>NZ_JAWRZC010000001.1:217500-5017500 GCF_056523145.1 Variovorax sp. ISS6 | reverse complement strand
GGGTTCGTAGACCAGCCAGTAGCCTTCGGATCGCGCGAGAAGCCAGCCCGAGATCCGCGACCCGAGTTCGCGATGGGCGAATCCGGGCGCCGCGACCGTGGCCGACACCATCTCCGCCCCGGTGGCATGTTCGCGAATGCTGGACCGCAGCCGCTCGAAATACGCCCCCTCGTCCTCGCCCTGAGGGACGATGATTCCCGAGGTGTCGGACAAGGCGGCTTCGAGCTTCGGCCAGTAGGGGTGGGCGTGGTTCATTCCGGTGGCGCCAGCGAGGGCGTCTCAACCCGGAATATCCGGCTCCACCAATTGCGCCAGTGCCACCAAAGACTCCTGCCAGCCCAGGTAGCACATCTCGACCGGAATCATCTCGGGAATGCCTTCCTGCACGATGGCCACGTCGGTGCCGCAGGACACGGCGGTCAGCGTGACGGTGGTCTTCATCGTGCCCGGCAGGTTGGGGTCGTCGAAGCTCGCGTCGTAGGCCACGCGCTGGCCCGGCACCAGCTCGAGGTACTTGCCGCCGAACGAATGGCCGTGGCCCGAGCTGAAGTTGGTGAAGGACATGCGCCAGCTGCCGCCGACCACCGGCTCCATCTGGTGGACCTTGCCGGTGAAGCCGAAGGGCGGCAGCCAGCGCTCGAAGGCGCCGGGTTCGGTGAAGGCGCGGTAGAGGCGCTCGGGCGGGGCGCGCAGCACGCGGTGCAGGCGGACGGTGTGGGTAGCCATGGTGTGTTCTCCTGGTGAAGTGGTGCGGAGGACGACCCTCCACTGACACGACGGACGAGCTCCGGACGGATCGACACGAATCCGAAATTTTTTTCGAACCGGCGGGATTCACTGTAGCCGGCGCCGGACTTCGGCGGCCCGGTGATTCATTTCATATATGAACGCCGGCCAGTGAACGTATTGGACAGACCGCCACCCCCGTTCGCACCATGCGGTTCCCACCAAGGAGTCCCCCGATGAATCTTCCTCGCACGCTGCTCGCGGGCCTGCTGCTCGTTGCCGCCGGCATCGCCGCGCCGGCCCTGGCCCAGGGCTTTCCCGATCGCCCGGTCACGCTGGTCGTGCCCTATCCGGCCGGCGGCTCGGCCGACATCCTGGCGCGCACGGTGGGGCAGAAGCTGGCGGCGCAGCTCGGGCAGCCGGTGGTGGTCGAGAACAAGGGCGGCGCCGGCACGGCGATCGGCGCGCGCTTCGTCGCGGAAGCGAAGCCCGACGGCTACACGCTGCTGCTCGGCACGGTGAGCTCGCAGGCCATCAACCCGGCGATGTCCAAGGTCGGCTACGACCCGGTGAAGGACTTCGTGCCGGTCAGCGCGCTGGCATCGATCCCCTTCGTGCTGGTGGCCCATCCCAGCGCGCCCTACGGCAGCGTGGCCGAGCTGCTCGCGGCGGCCCGGCAGGCGCCGGGATCGATCAGCTATGCCTCGGCCGGCCCCGGCACCTCGAACCACCTGGCCGGCGAGATGCTGGCCTCGGCCGCCAAGCTCAAGCTGCTGCACGTGCCCTACCGCGGCAGCGCGCCGGCGCTGGCCGACGTGCTCGCGGGCCACGTGCCGCTGATGTTCGACCTGCAGACCACGTCGCTGCCCAACATCGCCACCCACAAGCTCAAGCCGCTGGCCGTGACCGGCAGCCGGCGCAGCCCGCTGCTGCCCGATGTGCCCACGGTGGCCGAGAGCGGGCTGCCGGGCTTCGAGGTCAGCGCCTGGTTCGGCGTGTTCGCGCCCGCGAAGCTGCCGCCGCCGGTGCTCAGGCAACTGTCGGCCGCCATGGCGAAGGTGCTCGAGGACCCGGCGCTGGCGCAGCGGCTGCGCGAGATCGGCGCCGAGCCCGATCCGCGCAATGCCGCGCAGTTCACCGCCTACGTCGGCGAGGAGGCCGGCAAGTACGCGGCGGTCGTGAAGACCGCGGGGCTCGCACCCTGACCGGCCGCTGACGCGGGATCGTGCGCAGGCCGGCGGGGCCGGATACCGGCGAGAATCCGGCCGCCTTCACTGCCGCCAGGTTTCCCGTGTTCCAACGTCCCTCCATTGCCGTGCGCACGATGGCCTTCGTGGCCGCCGTGTGCCTCGCCCTCGTGGGGCTCGACATCTGGCACAGCTGGGAGTCGCGCACGGTGCTGCTCGAGCAGATGGGCGTGGCGACCTCGAACCTGTCGCGCGCGCTGGCGCAGCAGGCCGACGACACCATCAAGCAGGCCGACACCGTGCTGGTCGGCGTGGTCGAGCGCATCGAGCACGAGGGCACGGGGCCGGCCCAGGTCGAGCGGCTGCGCCGCGTGCTGGCCGCGCAGGTGGCCGAGCTGCCGCAGCTCGACGCGCTGCACGTCTACGACCAGGACGGCAACTGGGTCGCGAACTCCCGTGCGGCGCCGCCGCAGAACCTCAACAACGCGGACCGCGAGTACTTCGTCTTCCACCGCGACCACCCCGACCGCGGCCCGCACATCGGCATTCCGGTGACGAGCCGCACCAACGGCAAGCGGCTGATCCCGGTGTCGCGCCGCATCGACCATGCCGACGGCAGCTTCGCGGGCGTGGCGCTCGCGAGCATCGACGTCGACTTCTTCCTCAGGTTCTACGACAGCCTCGACATCGGCAAGGGCGGCGCCGCGGCGCTGATCCTCGAGAGCGGCACCATGATGGTCCGCCGCCCCTTCGGCCCGGAGATGGTGGGGCGCGACATGCGCGGCTCGCAGCTGTTCACTTCGTACAAGGAGAACGGCCCGGTCGGCACCGCCTACATCAAGTCGGCGCAGGACGGCGTGCTGCGGCTCAACAGCTTCCGGCGGCTCGACCACTACCCGCTGTTCGTGGGCGCGGCGCTGTCCAAGGACGAGATCCTCGCGGGCTGGTGGAAGGACACCTTCTGGCATTCGGGCGGCGTGCTGGCGCTCAGCGCCGTGGTGGCCTTCGTCGGCCTGGGGCTGGTGCGCCAGATCGAGCGGCGCACGCGCACCGAGGCCGAGCTGCTGCGCGCGCGCGACGCGCTCGAGGCGCTCAACAAGACGCTCAACACGCTGGCGATGGAGGACGGCCTGACGGGCCTCGCGAACCGGCGCCAGTTCGACGTCGCGCTCGACACGGAGTTCGGCCGCGCGGTGCGCAATGCCAGCACATTGGCGCTGATCCTGCTCGATGTGGACCGCTTCAAGGAATACAACGACATCTACGGCCACACGGCCGGCGACGAGTGCCTGCAGAAGATCTGCCGCACCATCGCCAACGTGGCGGCGCGCCGGCCCGGCGACCTCGCGGCGCGCTATGGCGGCGAGGAACTCGCGGTGCTGCTGCCGGGCACCGACGTCGAGGCGGCCGCGCTGCTGGCCGAGCGCATCCGCGCCGCGGTGCGCGCGCTCGAGATCGAGCATGTTGGTGCCATCGACGGCTTCGTCACGCTGAGCGCGGGTGTGGACGCGCTGCGGCCCGAGGCCGGCGCCTTGCAGCCGAAGGAGCTGGTGCGCGGCGCCGACAAGGCGCTGTACGTCGCCAAGTCGGGCGGGCGCAACCGCGTGTGCACCAACGAGACACCGGTGACCTGAACACTTGCGTACTCAGGAGTCCCGCCGGGTAGCGGGCCCTCGCGCGGCGCTCTACGATCGCGCATCCCGCGCGCCGCGATGGCATCGCCGTCCGGCGCGCCGCCCAACCCGACAACAGGAAAAGAACAAGCCATGTCATTCACAGAAGTCGCCGTGCCCGAGCAGCTCGTGCGCGCGCTCGACGCGCAGAGCCGGATGCCGATCACGCGGATCGGCGAGGCGCTGGTCGCGCTCGGCATGATCACCGGCGACCAGCTCGCCGCCGGGCTGCGCCAGCAGCGCCGCGAGCCGCTGGTGCCGCTGGGCGAGACCCTGGTGCGCATGGGCGCCGTGAGCCGCGGCCAGCTGCAGACCGCGCTGGTGCGCAAGATGGGCTATCCGCTGGTCAACCTGCACGTGTTCCCGCCCGCGGCCGAGGCGCTGCGCAAGGTCGCGCATGGCGTGGCGCGGCGGCTGCAGGTCATGCCGCTGATGCTGCACGAAGGGCGGCTGGTGATCGCGATCGACGATCCCACGAGCCGCTACTCGGTGATCGACGAGGTGCAGTTCGTCGCGCAGATGAAGGTGATCCCGGTGGTGGGCCAGTGCCTGGACCTCGACGCCGTGCTGGCCGCGGCCTACGAGAAGATCGGCGACGCGGCCGACGGCGGTGGCGGCGGCGCGGCCCACCTCGACCCGATGCGCCCGCTCGAGTTCGACATGGCCGGCACCACCGAGCTGCTGCAGACGCTCGAGAAGGAGGGCCCGGCGCCGGCACCGGCGGAAACGCCGATCGAGCAGTCGGACAACTCGCTGGTGCGCATGATCAACAGCATGATCCAGGAGGCGCATCGCGAGGGCGCCTCGGACATCCACATCGAGAGCTACCCGGGCCAGGAGAAGACGCGCATCCGCTTCCGTCGCGACGGGCTGCTCTACACCTACCTCGAGCTGCCGCCGAGCTACCGCAACGCGATCGTGGCGCGCGTGAAGATCATGTGCGACCTCGACATCAGCGAGAAGCGCAACCCGCAGGACGGCAAGATCAACTTCGCCAAGTACTCGCCGCAGCACAAGATCGAGCTGCGCGTGGCGACCATTCCCACCAACAACGGCCTCGAAGACGTGGTGATGCGGATCCTGGCCTCGGCCAAGCCGCTGCCGATGCAGTCGCTGGGCCTGTCGCCCGACAACCTGCGGCGCCTGACCCACGCGGTGGAACGGCCCTACGGCATGGTGCTGTGCGTGGGCCCCACGGGGTCGGGCAAGACCACCACGCTGCATTCGGCGCTCATGCACATCAACACGCCCGAGCGCAAGATCTGGACCGCCGAGGACCCGGTGGAGATCACGCAGAACGGGCTGCGCCAGGTGCAGATCAATCCGCGCATCGGCTGGACCTTCGCCAAGGCGCTGCGCGCCTTCGTGCGCGCCGATCCCGACGTGATCATGGTCGGCGAGATCCGCGACGAGGAGACCGCGAAGACCGCGATCGAGGCCTCGCTGACCGGCCACCTGGTGCTGTCGACCCTGCACACCAACAGCGCGCCCGAGACAGTGACGCGCCTGCTCGACATGGGCATGGACCCGTTCAACTTCGCCGACTCGCTGCTCGCGGTGCTGGCGCAGCGGCTGGTGCGCCGCATCTGCGGCCACTGCGTGCGCAGCGCGCCCGCGAGCGAGGAGGCGGTCGAGGAACTGCTGGCCGACTACCTGCACGCCTTCCCGGCCGAGGAGATCCCGGCGCGCCGGCAGGCCACGCTCGATGGCTGGCTGCAGCGCTTCGGCCGCGACGGGCGGCTGCACCTGCACAGCGGCGCGGGCTGCGAGCACTGCGCGAAGACGGGCTTCCGCGGCCGCGTCGGCATCCACGAGCTGATGACGGTCTCGAAGGAGCTGCGCCGGCTGGTGCAGGGCGGGGCGCGCGCCGAGGAACTGCTGCAGGCGGCGTTGAAGGAAGGCATGCGCACCCTGCGCCAGGACGGCATCGAGAAGGTGCTGGCCGGCCAGACCACGATCGAGGAAGTGCGCGCGACCAGCAACGCCTGAGGGCGCGCCTCAATCGAACCGGCCGCTGGCCAGCGCCGCCGCTGCCGCGCGGGTCTCCACGCCGAGCTTCTCGAAGATGTGCTCGAGGTGCTTGTTCACCGTGCGCGGGCTGGTGCCGAGGATCTCGCCGATGTCGCGGTTGGTCTTGCCCTTGGCGAGCCATGACAGCACCTCGGTCTCGCGCGGCGTGAGCGCGGCCTCGGCCAGCCGCGCCGACGAGGCGCCGCCCGCGCCCTCGCGCTGCACCGCGAACAGCAGCATGGTCTCGCCGAGCGCGGCCGCGCCGAGGTTGCGCACCGACAGCCGGATGCCGGCCGCCGTGACCACGCCGAGGGTGGCGCCGGGCGCCAGCGCGGCCTCGAGCGCGCGCGGCAGCAGGCCCGGCGCGCGTGCCTCGCCCAGCGCATGCAGCCACAGGCCGGCCTGCGGCGAGCGCCAGGCGACGCGCCCGCGCGCATCGACGAAGACCACGCCCATGCCGGCCACGTCGACCGCGTCGCGCGCCATGCGCGTGATGCGGGCGTTGCGCGCATGGGTGTGCAGGCGTGCCAGCACCTCCTGCGCGCGGATCGGCTTCACCACGTAGTCGACGCCGCCGCATTCGAAGCCCTCGACCACGTCGGCGGTTTCCGAGAGACCGGTCATGAAGATCACCGGGATGTGCGCGAGCGCCGCGTCGGCCTTGATGCGGCGGCAGGTCTCGAAGCCGGAGAGGCCGGGCATCATGCCGTCGAGCAGGATGGCGTCGGGCACCACCAGCGCGAGCCGCTGCAGCGCCGATTCGCCGTCGGCCGCCACCAGCACGGTGTAGCCGCTGGCCTCGAGCGTGTCGCACAGCATGCCCAGGCTGCTGGGGGCGTCGTCCACCACCAGCACCACGGGGCGTTCGGCTTCAGGAAGGGGAGGCGAGGGTGTCAGCATCTTCGGCGAGGGCTTGGCGGAGGGAGTCGAGTTCGAAGCGCGCGACCATGCCGCGCAGCCAGGTGCAGGTGGCGGCCGCGCCCGGCGAGCGGGCGGCCAGCCGGTCGAGCGCCTGGTGCAGGCCGCGCACGTGGCCCATCTGCACCAGCCGCATCAGTTCGGCGCGCTCGTCCTCGCCGAGCAGCAGCCGCGGCGGGCGAACCGGCGCGAGCTCCTCGTCGGCTCGCGGGCGCAGCGCGTCGGCGGCATCGAGCCATTCGAGGCCGAGGTGGCGCTCGAGCGTGGCGATCAGTTCGGACTCGATCACCGGCTTGCCCACGAAGGCCTGGCAGCCCGCGGCGCGCAGCCGCTCGGCCTGGTTCTCGAACATGTTGGCCGAGACGATGATGATCGGCAGCGCATCGAAGCCCGAGGCGCGCACCAGGCCCGCGGTCTGCCAGCCGTCGAGGTCGTCCATGCTGAGGTCGAGCAGGATCGCCGAGGGCAGCTCCTCGCGCAGGCTGTCGAGGCACTCGGTGCCGCTCGCGGCCTCGCGCACCTCGAAGCCCAGCGGCGCCAGCATGCCGGCCAGCATCTGGCGCTGCACCGGCTGGTCGTCCACCACCAGCAGCGTGCGGCGCTCGCCGAGGTAGCCCGACACCGGCTGGCGCAGCGCGCCGGCCCTGGCCTGCGGGCCGGGGTCGGCCACCGCGCGCAGGTAGACGCGCACGCTGAAGGTGCTGCCGGCCGAGGAGGTGTCGGCCAGCTTGAGTTCGCCGCCCATCAGCGAGGTCAGCAGTCCGGTGATCGTGAGGCCCAGGCCGGTGCCGGGCTCGCCGCGCCGGCGCCCGGCCGCGCCGCGCTCGAAGGGCAGGAAGATGCGCTGGTGGTCCTGCGGCGCCACGCCGATGCCGGTGTCGATCACGTCGAAGCGCAGCACCTCGCGGCGCGCATCCACGTGCAGCGTGACGGTGCCGCTGTCGGTGAAGCGCACGGCATTGGTCAGCAGGTTGATGAGGATCTGGCGCAGCCACTTGGCGTCGGCATGCACCCAGGGCGGCAGCCGCCCGGCGTGGGTGTAGACGAAGGCCAGGCCCTTGTTCTCGGCCTGCGGCCGCACCATGTGCACCACCTGGTCGAGGAAGGCCGGCAATGCCAGCGGCGCCGGCTCGAGCTGCAGCCGGCCGGCCTCGATGCGCGCGAGGTCGAGCAGGCCGTCGATCAGGCCCAGCATGTGCTCGCCGCTGCGGTGGATGGTCTGCACCGCCTCGCGCGGCGGCAGCGCGGCGTCGCCCTTGAGCAGGATCTGCGAGTAGCCCAGGATGCTGTTGAGCGGCGTGCGCAGCTCGTGCGTCATGCCGGCCACGTAGCGGGTCTTGGCCTGGTTGGCCGCCTCGGCCGCTTCCTTGGCGGCCTGCAGCGCGGCATCGGTGCGCTGGTGGGCCTCGATCTCGAGCGTGAGCAGGTGGTTGTGGCGGTTCGACTCCTCCTGCGCCATCTGCCGGCTCTCGCTGCCCAGCACCACCCACCAGGCCGCCACCGCCGCCACCAGCGACAGCAGGGTGAAGACCTTGAGGAAGGCGTCGCGCAGCCGCGGATCGACCGCGCTGGCGCCGGTGATCGCCTCCTGCGCATAGACCACGCCCATCACCGTGGCCAGCAGCGCCACCAGCGAGGCCGCCACCATCAGGTAGTGGGCGACGCGGAAGTTGAGCCGCGCCGACAGCGCCGGCGGCAGCAGCGACTGCAGCCAGCCGCTCATCTGCTCGGCCGCGCGCGAGTCGGTCTTGCAGCGGTCGTGGCAGCGCGACTCGAGCGTGCAGCACAGCGAGCAGATCGGCGCGCTGTAGGCCGGGCAGTGCGCCATGTCCTCCGATTCGAAGCCGTTGTCGCAGACCGAGCACTTGACGATCTGCCCCGGCGTCCAGTGCGCGATGTCGCGCCGCGCGAGGTAGTAGCGCCCGCGCGTGCGCCAGGCCAAAAGCGGCGAGACCGCGAGCGCGGTGGCCAGCGCGATGAAGGGCGAGAAGGAGCGCGCCCACTGGCCGATGGCGCCCGAGTAGGCCAGCATCGCGAGCGCCGCCGCCACCAGCGTGGCGACCAGGCCCACGGGGTTGATGTCGTAGAGGTGGGCGCGCTTGAACTCGATGGTCTTCGGGCTCCAGCCCAGCGGCTTGTTGATGACCAGGTCGGCCACCAGCGCGCCGACCCAGGCGATCGCGATGTTGCTGTAGAAGCCCAGCACATGCTCGAGCGCGGCGAACACGCCCAGCGCCATCAGCAGGATCGCGATCACGACGTTGAACACCAGCCACACCACGCGGCCCGGATGGCTGTGCGTGAGCCGCGCGAAGAAGTTCGACCAGGCCAGCGAGCCGGCATAGGCGTTCGTGAGGTTGATCTTCATCTGCGAGACCACCACGAACAGCACCGTGATGCCGAGGATCCAGCCCGGGTCGCGCAGCACGTAGGCGAAGCCCGTGAGGTACATCTGCGTCGGCTCGATCGCATGGTTGGCCGGGATCTCGTGCTGCAGCGCGAGGAAGGCCAGGAAGGCGCCGCCCATCATCTTGAGCATGCCCGGCACGATCCAGCCGGGTCCGGCCACCAGCACCGCGGTCCACCAGCGCGCGCGGTTGGCGGCCGTCTTCTCGGGCAGGAAGCGCAGGTAATCGACCTGCTCGCCGATCTGCACCACCAGCGAGAAGGCGACCGTGGCGGCGGCGCCGAACATCAGCGGATCGAAGCCGCTGCTGTTGGAGACCCGGCCCACGAGGCCGGTGAAGTCGGCATAGAGCTCGGGCTTCTTGAGCAGCACCGCGACGAAGGGGCAGACGAACAGCACGATCCAGATCGGCTGCGTCCACAGCTGCAGCCCCGAGATCAGCGTGATGCCGCGCGCCACCAGCGGAATGATGACCAGCGACGACACCAGGTAGAGCAGCCACAGCGGCCAGTCGAGGTACATCTGCAGCGCGAGCGCGAGGATGGCGGCTTCGAGCGCGAAGAAGATGAAGGTGAAGCTCGCGTAGATCAGCGAGGTGAGGGTGGAGCCCAGGTAGCCGAAGCCGGCGCCGCGCGTGAGCAGGTCCATGTCGACGCCGTGGCGCGCCGCGTAGTAGGAGATCGGCAGGCCCGTGAGGAAGGTGATCAGCCCCACCACCAGGATCGCCCACAGCGCGTTCGAGAAGCCGTAGCTCAACGCGATCGCGCCGCCGATGGCCTCGAGCGCGAGGAAGGAGGTGGCGCCGAAGGCCGCGTTCGCGACCCGGAACTCCGACCACTTGCGGAAGCTGCGCGGCGTGTAGCGCAGCGCGTAGTCCTCCAGCGTCTCGTTCGCGACCCAGGCGTTGTAGTCGCGCCGGATGCGAAAGATCTTCTGCCCGCTCACGGAATTGACGGAAGGCATCGGGGTGTCTCGTGGAGACGGCGACGGCGAGGGGATCGGCATGGTGCAGCTGCATTGCAAGAAGCGCTCCGTGCCCGCCGTGCGCCCCCCGGTCCGTCGTCGTCGGTCCCGCGAGTCTGCGGGCAGGCGATGCGCGGGCCGCTACGTTGAATGACGTATTCGCGCAGCGGCCAGTGATTTCTAAAGTTCCAGCCATGGTGCCAGCCGCACCGTCCGATGCACTTCGATGGTGCGCGGCCTGTACTTTCCTCAACCTGCTGGAGTTCTTCGATGTCGCGTGATTCCGATCTTTCCCTCGATGCCCTGGCATTGCGTCGCCGCCGCCTGCTGCAAGGCGCCGCCGCGCTGCCCGTGATGGGCCTGAGCGGCCTGAGCTTCGGCCAGGGCCAGTTCCCCACGGCCAAGGTCAACACCACCAAGCTGGCCGTGACCGACACCGAGGTGACGGTGGGCCAGCTGCATTCGTCCACCGGCACGATGGCGATCTCGGAGACCGGCTCGATCCAGGCCGAGCAACTCGCGATCGACCAGATCAACGCGATGGGCGGCATCCTGGGCCGCAAGATCAAGGTCATCAAGGAGGACGGCGCCTCCGACTGGCCGACCTTCGCCGAGAAGTCGAAGAAGCTGCTGGTCAACGACAAGGTCGCGGCCGTCTTCGGCTGCTGGACCAGCGCCTCGCGCAAGGCCGTGCTGCCGGTGTTCGAGAAGGAGAACGGCCTCCTGTACTACCCGACCTTCTACGAAGGCCTGGAGCAGAGCAAGAACGTGATCTACACGGGCCAGGAAGCGACGCAGCAGATCATCTGGGGCCTGGACTGGGGCGCGAAGGAGAAGAAGGCGAAGACCTTCTTCCTCGTCGGCTCCGACTACATCTGGCCGCGCACCTCGATGAAGATCGCGCGCAAGCACATCGAGAACTTCCAGAAGGGCTCGGTCAAGGGCGAGGAGTACTACCCGCTGGGCCACACCAACTTCAACTCGCTGATCAACAAGATCAAGGTCGCCAAGCCCGACTGCATCTTCGCGGCCGTGGTGGGCGGCTCGAACGTGGCCTTCTACAAGCAGCTCAAGGCCGCGGGCATCACGGGCGACAAGCAGTTCCTGCTGACCCTGGCCGTGACCGAGGACGAGATGACCGGCGTGGGCGGCGAGAACTTCGCGGGCTTCTACTCGTCGATGAAGTACTTCCAGTCGCTCGACAACGAGAACAACAAGAAGTTCGTCGCCGCCTTCAAGGCCAAGTACGGCAAGGACGCGGTGATCGGCGACGTCACGCAGGCCGGCTACCTCGGCCCGTGGCTGTGGAAGGCCGCGGTCGAGAAGGCCGGCAGCTTCGACGTCGACAAGGTGGTGGCGGGCTCGCCGGGCATCGAACTCAAGACCGCGCCCGAGGGCTACGTGAAGCTCGACGCGAACCACCACCTGTGGAGCAAGGCGCGCATCGGCCAGGGGCAGCCGGACGGGACCTTCAAGGTGGTGGCGGAGTCGGCCGAGCTGATCAAGCCGGATCCGTTCCCCAAGGGCTACCAGTAATCCCTGCCTGCCTGTCTCTGTCTTTCTCCCTCCCCCTCTGGGGGAGGGCAGGGGTGGGGGCAAGCGGCGTCACCACCGCGCACGCCGCATGCCCCCATCCCGACCTTCCCCAGAGGGGGAAGGAGCAACTACCCCAACACCTGGAACTGTCGCCATGACGCTGTCGGACATGTGGAACATCGGCCTGATGCAGGGCTTCGCGGGGCTGAGCCTCTTCGCGGTGCTGCTGCTCATGGGCCTGGGGCTCGCGATCATCTTCGGCCAGATGGGCGTCATCAACATGGCGCACGGCGAGTTCATGACCATCGGGGCCTACTCGGTCTTCCTCGCGGCGCAGGTCACCGAGCACCTGGCACCGGCCTTCATGCCGTACTACTTCCCGATCTCGATCGCGCTGGCCTTCGTGTTCGCCTTCATCGTCGGCTGGCTGGTGGAGTGGGCGCTGATCCGCCATCTCTACAAGCGGCCGCTCGACACGCTGCTCGCGACCTGGGGCGTGAGCCTCGGGCTGCAGCAGATCTTCCGCACCTTCATCGGTCCGAAGGAAGTGAGCCCGACCCTGCCAGAGTGGCTGATGGGCTCGTGGACGCCGCATGAGGGCCTCGACATCCCGATCAACGGCATGTTCGTGCTGGTGCTCACGGCGCTGGTCACGGGCGGCGTGCTGATCGCGCTGCACCGGAGCCGCTGGGGCCTGCGGGTGCGCGCCACGGTGGCCAACCGCACGATGGCCAACGCCACCGGCATCGACACGAAGAAGACCGACCGCCTGACCTTCGCGATCGGCTGCGGCATCGCGGGCGTGGCGGGCGCGGCCTTCACCACCATCGGCTCGACCGGGCCGACCTCGGGCTCGCTCTACATCGTCGACGCCTTCCTGGTCGTCACCTTCGGCGGCGCGGCCAGCCTGCTGGGCACCGTGGTCTCGGCCTTCGGCATCGCGCAGACGCAGTCGGTCTCGGAGTTCTTCATGACCGGCTCGATGGCCAAGGTGCTGACGCTGTCGCTGATCGTGCTGATCCTGATGATGCGGCCGCAGGGCCTGTTCGCCGTCAAGGTGCGTCGCTGACTTTCGCTTTCCCGGAGAACTCCCGATGAATTTCCTCAAGGCCTCGATCCAGCGCTACCAGCTCGGCAGCCTGCTGCTTCTGGTGCTGCTGCTCGCGGTGGTGCTGCCGCTGTCGCTCGACATCTTCCGACTCAACCTGGTGGGCAAGTACCTCACCTATGCCTTCGTCGCCGTGGGGCTGGTGATGGTGTGGGGCTACGGCGGGGTGTTGAGCCTCGGGCAGGGCGTGTTCTTCGGGCTCGGCGGCTACGCGATGGCGATGTTCCTCAAGCTCGAGGCCTCCGACCCGGTGTCGACGAAGATCCAGTCGACGCCGGGCATTCCCGACTTCATGGACTGGAACCAGATCACGGCGCTGCCGGCGTTCTGGCTGCCGTTCAAGAGCCTGCCGCTGACCTTGATCCTGGTGGTGGCGGTGCCGATGGCACTGGCCTGGTTGATCAGCTTCGCGATGTTCAAGCGCCGCGTGGGCGGGGTCTACTTCGCGATCATCACGCAGGCGGTGGCGCTGATCCTCACGGTGCTGATCATCGGCCAGCAGGGCTACACCGGCGGCGTGAACGGCATGACCGACCTGAAGACGATGCTGGGCTGGGACACGCGCACCGACAGCGCGAAGTACATCCTCTACTACGTCTGCGTGGCGCTGCTGGTGGCGGCCATTGTGCTGTGCCGCTGGGTCCAGACCAGCAAGCTTGGCACCTTGCTGCTGGCGATGCGCGACAAGGAGGACCGGGTGCGCTTCTCGGGCTACGACGTGTCGAACTTCAAGGTCTTCACCTTCTGCCTGGCGGCCGGGCTCTCGGGCATCGGCGGCGCGATGTTCGCGCTGCAGGTGGGCTTCATGTCGCCGAGCTTCGTGGGCATCGTGCCCTCGATCGAGATGGTGATCTTCTGCGCGGTGGGCGGCCGCATGAGCCTGGTGGGCGCGGTCTACGGCGCGCTGCTGGTGAACGCGGGCAAGACGCTGTTCTCGGAGAGCTTCCCGGACCTGTGGCTGTTCCTGATGGCCGGGCTGTTCATCGGCGTGACGATGGCCTTCCCGATGGGCCTGGCGGGCCTGTGGGAAGAAAAGATCCGTCCGTGGTGGAAGTCGCGTCGCCAGGCATTGCGCGAGGCCGCGGTCAAGCCGCCTGCAGTGGCCGCTGCTCCCGTCGTGCCCGAACCTGAACCCACGCTGCCCGAAGGCGTGGGCAGCCAGCGCGCCTGAACTGGAGACCGACCATGAGCAACACCGATTTCGCGCTCGCCGTGGAAGACCTCAGCGTGTCCTTCGACGGCTTCAAGGCCATCGACGACCTCACGCTCTACATCGACCGCAACGAGCTGCGCGTGATCATCGGCCCGAACGGGGCCGGCAAGACGACGCTGCTCGACCTGATCTGCGGCAAGACGCGCGCCAGCAGCGGCAGCATCAAGTTCAAGAACACCGAGCTCACGAAGATGGCCGAGCACAAGCGCGTGCGGCTGGGCATCGGGCGCAAGTTCCAGACCCCCTCGATCTACGAGAACCTCAGCGTGTTCCAGAACCTCGAGGTGTCGTTTCCCAAGGGCCGCTCGGTGTTCGGCGCGCTGGCCTTCCAGTGCGACGACGAAGTCAAGGCACGCGTGCAGGCCGTGGCGACGGAGATCGGCCTGGCCGACCGGCTCGACACCGAGGCGGGCCTGCTGAGCCATGGCCAGAAGCAGTGGCTGGAGATCGGGATGCTGCTGATGCAGGAACCCGAGCTGCTGATGCTCGACGAACCCATCGCCGGCATGAGCGCGCGCGAACGCGAGCTCACGGCCGAACTGCTCAAGCGCATCTGCCAGAACCGCGCGGTGATCGTGATCGAGCACGACATGGCTTTCGTGAAGCAGATCGCGCACAAGGTCACTGTGATGCACCAGGGAAAGATCCTGGCCGAGGGGCCGATGGAGAAGGTGCAGGCGGATCCGAAGGTCATCGACGTTTATTTGGGGCATTGATGCGTCTGTTTTGTGCTCTTCGTTCGGGGCGGGCTCACGCCGACGGGGTACTCCCCTCCGCGAATGTCCCCCGGCCTTCGGCCTCCTCCTTGATTTCGCTGCGGGGAGTACCCCATCGACGTGAGCCGGGACACGGCCGTAGAACCGGCCGCACAACGACTGCGCTCCTCGTGCACAGGGCAGTGGGTGCTTCCCGCAGCGAAATCAAGGAGGAGCCGAAGGCGGGGGACATTCGCGGAGGGAAGTACCCGCTGTCCTGTGCACGTGCCCCGAACCGTCGTGCTTCGAACAGCAGCGCCCCCCAAAAAGAACACGCAGGAACAAAGGCCCAACAATGAGCAACATCAACCTCAAGGTAGAAAACCTCCACGTAGCCTACGGCCAGAGCGAAGCCCTGCACGGCATCTCGTTCGAGGGCATGGCCAACGAGACCGTCGCCATCATGGGAAGAAACGGCATGGGCAAGACCACGCTGTTCAAGAGCCTCATGGGCGTGCTCCCCCTCAAGAGCGGCCGCATCGAGGTCGCGGGACAGGATGTTTCGCGCGACGAGAGTTTCAGGCGCGTTGCCAAGGGCATCGCCTACGTGCCGCAGGGCCGCATGATCTTCCCCACGCTGACCGTCGAGGAGAACATCGAGACCGGCCTCGAGAACTCCAGGACCCGCCGCATCCCCGAGGAGATCTACGCGCTCTTTCCCGTGCTGTGGGACATGCGCCGGCGCAAGGGCGGCAACCTCTCGGGCGGGCAGCAGCAACAGCTGGCCATCGCGCGTGCCCTCGTCACCGATCCCAAGGTGCTGCTGCTCGACGAGCCCACCGAGGGTATCCAGCCTTCGATCATCAAGGACATCGCCAAGGCGCTCAACGAGATCCGCAAGCTGCGCGGCCTGACCATCGTCGTGTCGGAGCAGGTGCTGAGTTTTGCCATGGACGTGGCCGACCGCCTGTTCGTGATCGAAGGCGGGCGCCTCGTGCACGAGACCGCGCGCGACAAGACCGACGTCGAGCGCATCAAGGCCTATCTCTCTGTTTAACCACAACCCCAACCAGGAGCCACTGCAATGACGGACACGCTGATCAAGGTCGATCTGACCAAGTCGCCCACCGAGAACGAGATGATCCACAACCGCTGGCATCCGGACATCCCGATGGCCTGCTGGGTCAATCCCGGCGACGACTTCATCCTCGAGACCTTCGACTGGACCGGCGGCTTCATCAAGAACAACGACAGTGCCGACGACGTGCGCGACATCGACCTGAGCACCGTGCACTACCTCTCGGGCCCCGTGGGCGTGAAGGGCGCCGAGCCCGGCGACCTGCTGGTGGTCGACCTGCTCGACATCGGCGCCAAGCAGGACAGCCTCTGGGGCTTCAACGGATTTTTCTCGAAGAAGAACGGTGGCGGCTTTCTCACCGATCATTTTCCCGAGGCGCAGAAATCGATCTGGGACTTCAAGGGCATGTTCACCAGCTCGCGCCACATCCCCGGCGTGAACTTCGCGGGCCTGATCCATCCGGGCCTCATCGGCTGCCTGCCCGACAAGCCCATGCTCGACATGTGGAACGAGCGCGAGAAGGCGCTGATCGCGACCGACCCCGATCGCGTGCCGGGCCTGGCCAACCCGCCGTTCGCGGGCACCGCCCACATGGGCAAGATGACCGGCGAGGCGCGTGCCAAGGCCGCGGCCGAGGGCGCGCGCACCGTGCCGCCGCGCGAGCATGGCGGCAACTGCGACATCAAGGATCTGTCGCGCGGCTCGAAGGTGTTCTTCCCCGTCTACGTCGACGGCGCGGGCCTCAGCGTGGGCGACCTGCACTTCAGCCAGGGCGACGGCGAGATCACCTTCTGCGGCGCCATCGAGATGGCCGGCTGGGTGCACATGAAGGTCTCGCTGATCAAGGGCGGCATGGCCAAGTACGGCATCAAGAACCCGATCTTCAAGCCCAGCCCCATCACGCCGCAGTACAACGACTACCTGATCTTCGAGGGCATCTCGGTCGACGAGAGCGGCAAGCAGCACTACCTCGACGTCAACGTGGCCTATCGCCAGGCCTGCCTCAACGCCATCGAGTACCTGAAGAAGTTCGGCTACTCGGGCGCGCAGGCCTACTCGATACTCGGCACGGCACCGGTGCAGGGCCACATCAGCGGCGTGGTCGACGTGCCCAACTCCTGCGCCACGCTGTGGCTGCCCACGGGCATCTTCGACTTCGACATCAATCCCAACGCCACGGGGCCGGTGAAGATGATCGACGGCAGCATCGACATGCCGCTGTCGCCCGACCTGCGCTGAGGCATTGGAGAAGGAAGCCGCATGCCCACCTACGACTACGACTGCGCACGCTGCGGCGGCTTCGAGGCGCTGCGCCCCTCGGCGCTGCGCGACGAGCCCGCCGCCTGCCCCGACTGCGGCGGCGCCTCGCCGCGCGTGCTCTCGGCCGCGCCGCGGCTCGCGCTCATGGCGGCCGACACGCGCCTCGCGATGGCCACCAACGAGCGCGCAAGGCACGAGCCCGCGAGCTCGCGCGACTACGCGCGATTGCGCCATCCATCGGGCTGCGGATGCTGCTCGACGAATGCGCGCCGCGGTGCCACGGTGACCGCGTCGAACGGTGCCAAGTCGGCACCGTCGCGGCGGCCCTGGATGATCTCGCATTGAGGATTTGGCAAGTTTTCATGCATGCGTCGGAAGCATGCAAAGGATGCGTGAAAGTAGTGCTTTCGGCCGATCTCCCTATGAAAATGGCAGATTCGGTGGCTCGCTCGCATGCGTGAAACTTGCCCAAAACTTTCTTGATTGTTTCGAAACGGCGAACGCCGTGATTCTTTTTGCGGTGATTCAAAAGGGTCGAACAGGATCAAACTTCTCCTCACGGACAAACCACCGTTCAACCTGAAGGAGATACCAAATGACCGCCTCGAAGATCCTCGCCGCCGTTGCCGTTGCCCTGCTTGCCGCCACCGGCGCACATGCCGAAACCTATGACGGCGTCCACACCGTGCACTCCACCGTCTCGCGTGCCGAAGTCGAATCGCAAGCCGTGGCCGCCGCCCGTGCCGGCGACGCCTACAGCGAAGGTGCCACCGCCGGTGCGCAGCCCTTCAGCTCGACCGCCGATCGCTCGGCCGTCCGTGCCGAAGCCGTTGCCAAGGCCCACGATCCGCTGCAAAGCCTGGACCGCCGCGCCTTCTACCGCGACGAAGTGCCGCAAGCCTACAAGAAGCCCAGCGTGTCGTTCACGCGCCAAGCCGGCCTGTGAGCCAGCGCCGCAGCCATGGCACCTCGGGTGCCGACAGGAACGGGCCTTCGGGCCCGTTTTTTTTGTCTAGCCCATCGCCGACACCAGCCCCGCCACGTGCGCGCCCAGCGCGAGCGAAGCGGTCAGCCCCGGCGACTCGATGCCGAACAGGTTGACCAGTCCGGGTATCCCGTGCACCCGCGGCGTCTGGATCACGAAGTCCGTCGCCGTGTTGTGCATCGACGAGCCCGGTCCCGCGAGGCGCGGGCGGATGCCGGTGTAGCCGGGCTGCAGCTCGCCGTCGCGCAGGCCGGGGTAGTAGCGGCGCACCGCGGGATAGAAGGCCGCTTCGCGCGAGGCATCGAAGCCGTAGTCGACGCCGTCGCGCCAGCCCAGGTCGGGGCCGAACCGGCACTGGCCGCCGAGGTCCAGCGTCACGTGCGCGCGCAATGCGCCATCGCGCCCCGCCGGGTACACGAGATGGCGAAACGGCGACGGCCGCGCGAGCGAGAAGTAGTGGCCGATCGCGTGGTACAGCGGCGGCACCCGTTCGGCCGGCATGCCCTCGATGCGCGAGGCGACCGCCTGCGCACCCAGGCCGGCGGCGTTCACCACCGTGCCGCACAGCACGCTCGTCTCCTCGGCGCCGCCCACGTCGAGCACGATGCCGTCCGCGGTCGGGCGCGCGGCCAGCACGCGGCTGTGCAATGCGAGCGCGGCGCCCGCGCGTTCCGCATCGCCCAGGTACGACAGCATCAGCGCGTGGCTGTCGACGATGCCGGTCGAGGGCGAATGCAGTGCGCCCACGCACGCCACCTCGGGTTCCATCTCGCGCGCCTCGGCCGCGCCGATGAGGCGCAGGTCGGTCACGCCGTGCGCCGCGCCCAGCTTCAGGTAGTTGTCGAGCTCGGGCAGCTCGGCGTCCTCCACCGCCACGATCAGCTTGCCGATGCGCCGGTGGCCGATGCCGCGCTCGGCGCAATAGGCGTACAGCGCGGCCTTGCCGGCCACGCACAGCCTTCCCTTGAGCGAGCCCGGCGCGTACGAGAGACCCGCATGGATCACCTCCGAGTTGCGCGCGCTGGTGTGCGTGCCGATGGCGTGCTCGGCCTCGAGGATCACCACCTCGCGCCCGGCCAGCGCGAGCGAGCGCGCGATCGCGAGGCCCACCACGCCGGCGCCGATCACGGCGCAGTCGATCCGGTCCATGCGCTTCAGTCCAGCTTGATGCCGGCGTCGCGGATCAGCGCGCCCCACTTGGCGTGCTCGGCGCGGATGTAGGCATCGAACTGCTGCGGCGTACCGGTGACGGGGACGCTGCCTTCCAGCGCGAGCTTGTCCTGCACCTCCTTGCGCGCCACCACCTTCACCACGGCGGCGTTGAGGCGCGCCACCACGTCGGCGGGCAGTCCGGCCGGACCGACCAGCCCGACCCAGGTCGTCGCCTCGAAACCCGGGAAGCCCTGCTCGGCCACCGTGGGCACGTCGGGCAGCGCGGGCAGCCGCTGTGCCGAGGTGACGGCCAGCGCGCGCGCCTTGCCGCCCGAGAGCTGCGGCATCACCGACACGCTGCTGCCGAAATACAGGCCGATCTGTCCGCCCAGCAGGTCGGTCATGGCCGGGCCCGCGCCCTTGTACGGCACCTGCAGCACCTGGAGGCCCGCGCGGCGCGCGAGCATCTCGCCGGCCAGGTGGCCGACCGTGCCGCTGCCGGCCTGCGCGATGCTGAACTGGCCCGGCCTGGCCTTGGCGGCCTTGACGAAGTCAGCCAGGGTGCGCAGCGGCGAGTCGGCGCGCACCGCCAGCACCACGGGCTGCGCCGCCACTTCGGCGATGGGCGTGAAGTCCTTCAAGGCGTCGAAGGGCATCTTCGGATAGAGCCAGGGGTTGATCGTGAGGTTCGAGGTCTGCCCCATGCCGATGGTGTAGCCGTCGGGCGCGGCCTTGGCCACTGCGTCGAGGCCGATGTTGCCGGCGGCGCCCGGCTTGTTGTCGATGACGACCGTCCAGCGCTCGAGCACGGTGAGCCGCTCGGCGATCAGGCGCGAGGTGGCGTCGGTGCCGCCGCCCGGCGTGAAGGGCACCACCAGCCGCAGCGGCTTCTGCGGCCAGTCGTTCTGCGCGCGCGCCATGCCGGCGGCCTGGGCCAGCGCGGCGAGGGTGGTGGCCTGCAGGAAATTTCTTCGGTCCATGTCTTGTCTCCTTGGGTTCTCGTGGCTCTCTCGGCGGGGGCGGGGCTCAGACCGGCAGGCCCTTGGCGCGCAGCACGGCGTCGAAGCGCTCGGGATCGGCGGTGCCGGCGCGGTTGGCCTCGCGGATTGCCGCCTCGCGGGCCAGGTGCGCGCGCGTCTTCTCGAGCACGCTCGCGGCTTCGGCGGCCGGCACGGCGATGACGCCGTCGGCATCGCCCACCACCAGGTCGCCCGGCAGCACGACCAGGCCCGCGCACGAAACGGGCACGTTCACCTCGCCCGGGCCGTCCTTGCTCGGGCCGCGGTGCGTGTGGCCGCGCGCGAAGATCGGCATGCCGTCCCCGGCCCACTCGCACAGGTCGCGCACCGCGCCGTCGATGACCAGGCCGGCCAGCTGTCGCGCGATGCAGGTGGTGCGCATCAGCCCGCCGACCAGCGCCTGCGTGAGGTCGGCGCCGCCGTCGACGACCAGCACGTCGCCCGGCGCGACCATCGTCAGCGCCTTGTGGATCATCAGGTTGTCGCCGGGCCGCACGCGCACGGTGACGGCCGGGCCGCACAGCACCGTGTCGAGCCGCGCGTGGTACTGGCGCAGGCCGACGGTGCCGATGTGGCGGCTCATCGCGTCGCCGATGGCGGCCACGGGCAGCGCGCGAAAGGCATCGACGATGGCGGCATCGGGGCCCGCGGCGCGTGGGTTGATGCGGTAGCCGGGCGGCCAGGAAAGGGGCGTGGTCATGCGTTGACTCCGTGGGCGGGGATGGAGGAGGAAAGGACCTGCGGGTTCACGCAGGCCGAGGGATCGGCGGGACGGCCCTGCAGCCAGCCGAGCACGTTGCGCGCGGCGCCTTCGGCCATGGCCGCGAGCGCGGCCGGCGTGGAGCCGCCGACGTGCGGCGTGAGCACCACGTTGGGCAGGGCCGCCAGCGGGCTGTGCGCGGGCAGCGGCTCGTCGGCCATCGTGTCGAGGCCGGCGGCGTGCAGGTGGCCGCTTCGCAGCGCGTCGACGAGCGCGGCCTCGTCGACCACCTCGCCGCGCGCCGTGTTGACGAGGATCGCGCCGCGCGGCAGGGCCGCGAGCTGTGCCGCGCCCAGCATCCGGTGCGTGTGGCGGTTGAGCGGCACGTGCAGGCTCAGCACCTCGCTCAGCGGCAGCAGCGCCTCGACCGAGGGCAGCATGCGCACGCCGGCCACCGGGGTCGCGCCTTCGCCGATCGCGGGATCGAACGCGGCCACCCGCATGCCCAGCGCCAGGCCCACGCGCGCCACGCGCTGGCCGACCTGGCCGAAGCCGACCAGGCCCAGGGTCCGGCCCTGCAGCTCGACGCCGTCCTGCGCACGCGACCAGCGGCCCTCGTGCAGCTCGCGGTCCATCCAGCCGATGCGGCGCGCGGCGGCGAGCATCAGGCCCAGCGTCATCTCCGCCACCGAGGGCGCGTTGGCGCCGGGCGTGACGTAGACCGGGATGCCGCGCGCCGTGGCGGCCTCGACGTCGATGTTGCTCACGCCCACGCCGTGCTTCGAGACCACCTTCAGCGTGGGACAGGCGGCGATGGCCCGCGCCGACAGCGGCACGGTGCGCGAGACGACCGCGTCGACGGGTTCGCTGGCCATCAGGCGTTCGACCTCCTCGGCGCTGTCCGCGTGCGTGAGGTAGAGGATGCGCGCGCCGGCCGCGGCGAGCAGGTCGGTGCCGGCCTTGGCCAGGCGCGGCGCGGTCACCAGGACGGTGGGCTTCATGGGTCTCCTTGCGATGCGGGGCGGATTCTCGAAAGCCCAACTCATTCCGTCCAATCGATAATGTTCATTCAATGATTCCTCGGAGCTATGAATGGACATACAGCTGCGCGACCTGAAGTACTTCGAGGCGGTGGCCGACGCGGGCCACCTGGGCCAGGCCGCCGACAAGCTCGGCCGCACCCAGCCCGCGCTCACCAAGGCCGTGCAGCGGCTCGAGGAAGCCTTCGGCAGCGCGCTGTTCGAGCGCAAGGGCCGCGGCATCCAGCTCACCGCCGTGGGCGAGGTGCTGCTGGCGCGCGCGCGGCTGCTGCGCGGCGCCACCGAGGAGGCGTTGCGCGAGGTCAGCGATTTCGCCAAGGGCAACGCGGGCCATGTGCGCATCGGCAGCGGCCCCATCGCCGCGGAGCACGTGCTGCCCGAGGTCTGCAACCTGCTGCTGGCCGAGGCCGGCGACACGCGCATCGACATCACCGTCGCGCCCAGCATGGCGCTGCGCGAGCGGTTGCGCGAAGGCGCCATCGACCTGCTGATCGGCCTCATGCCCGAGCACGACCCGGCCTTCGTCACGCATTCGATCGTCGAGGACGTGGTGGTGGTCGCGGCCAGTCCGCAGCACCCGGTGTTCGACATGCCGCGGCCCACGATGAAGGCCCTGCTGCAATGGCGCTGGGTGCTGCCGGCCGATCCCATTCCCAGCCGCCAGTGGCTCGATGCGACCTTCCAGTCGCGCGGGCTGCCGCTGCCGACCGTGCAGGTCAACGCCAACTCGATCCCGCTGCTGCCGCGGCTGATCTCGCGCACCGACCTGCTGAGCTTCCTGTCGCGCCACACGCTGGGCGCGGCGGGGCGCGAAGGCACGCTGCGCGAGGTGCCGCTCAAGGAAACCACGCTGCGCCGCCACTTGGGCGTCACCTACCGCAAGGAGGGCTACCTGTCGCCCGCGGCGCGGCGGCTGGTGACGCTGCTGCGCAGCGAAGGGGAGCAGCTTTTTTCCACGGCGTTGTCAAAATATACGCATTGCGTATAAACTCGCGGCCCATGAACATGCCGCAACAGGTGCTCCTCCGCGACGCGATGCGTCAGCTCAACATGACGCGCGACGCCTTCGCCAAGCGCATCGGCAGCCGGAGAAGGGCGCTCGATGCCTGGCTGCTGCCCGACGAGTCGAACGAATTCCGGGCCATGCCCGAGGTCGCACGGCGCTTCGTGAGCGAGATCCTGGCCTCCAGTGGGCGGCCCAGCGAATATACGCAGAGCGCACATGATGGCGCGCTGCGCCGGTCGCTCCATGTCGACGGCGCGCAGCACCTGCTGTCGGTGGCCCAGTTCGACCGCGATGCCATCGACGAGCTGTTCCGGCTCGCCGACGTGATGCAGCCGATCGCGCGCCGCCGCAAGGTCAGCCGCGTGCTCGAGGGCGCGGTGCTGGCCAACCTGTTCTTCGAGGCCAGCACGCGCACGCGCGTGAGTTTCGGCGCGGCCTTCTGCCGGCTCGGCGGCTCGGTCTGCGACACGACGGGCTTCACCTTCTCCTCGATGGCCAAGGGCGAATCGATCCGCGACACCAGCCGCGTGATCAGCGGCTATGCCGACGCGATCGTGGTGCGCCATCCCGAGCAGGGCTCGGTCGCCGAATTCGCGCGCGCCACCAATGTGCCGGTCATCAACGGCGGCGACGGGCCGGGCGAGCATCCGAGCCAGGCGCTGCTCGACCTCTACACCATCCAGCGCGAGTTCTCGCGCCTGGGCAAGCTGGTCGACGGCGCGCATGTCGCGATGGTCGGCGACCTCAAGTACGGCCGCACCGTGCATTCGCTGATCAAGCTGCTCGCGCTGTACCGCGGCCTGAAGTTCACGCTGGTCGCGCCGCCGCAGCTCGCGATGCCGGCGGAAATCGTGGCGCTGGTGAGCCGCAACGGCCACGTGGTGGAGACCGCCACCGCGCCGGCGCGGGCGCTGGCTGGCGCCGACGTGGTCTACGCGACGCGCATCCAGAAGGAGCGCTTCGCGCACGACGAGGTGCTGGAGGGCTTCGACCAGGCCTTCGCGATCGACCGCGCGCTGGTCGATGCTTCGTGCCGGAAGGACGTGGTGCTGATGCATCCGCTGCCGCGCGACGGCCGCCCGGGCTCGCACGACCTGAGCACGGACCTCGACAACGACCCGCGGCTGGCGATCTTCCGCCAGACCGACAACGGCATCCCGGTGCGCATGGCGATCTTCGCCACGCTGCTGGGCGTGGACAAACTGGTGAGCCGCTCGATGCGCGACGCGGCCTGGGCGCCGCCCTCGCACATCGGCCCCGACGACAGCAGCTTCCACGGCCTCGACTGAGGGATGCGCGAAACCGCCATCGAGCGCGGGTAAGCTCGCCGCCCATGAAGCGCAACTCCACCGCCAAGTCCACCAGCGTCACCCCCGCGCCCAACGGCAAGGCCTCGGCCGCCGATGCCTCCGGCGGCGCCCCGGTGTTCGCGGTGCTCGCGCGCATCGAGACCCTCTGGTCCTCGCTCGGCCCGGTGGGCCAGCGCATCGCCGACTTCATCGTGAAGAATCCGCGCGAGGTGGTCCACATGTCGGTCAGCGAGGTGGCCGAGCGCACCGGTTCGAGCGAAGGCAGCATCGTCGGCCTGTGCAAGAACCTCGGCGCCACCGGCTTCCAGCAGATCAAGATCGCGCTGGCGCAGGAGATCGTGCGGCCGGTGCAGTTCATCCACGAGGACCTCGATCCGCAGGACGCGGCCGATGCGGTGATCCGCAAGATCTTCCAGAGCAACGTGCAGACCCTGCACGACACGCAGGCCACGCTCGACGCCGGTTCGATGGAGCGCGCGGTGAAGCTGCTGCGCGATGCCGAGCGCATCGAGATCTACGGCATCGGCAGCTCCGCCACCATCGCCGAGGACGCGCATTACCGCATGCTGCGCATCGGCCTCAACGCGAAGGTGGTGGTCGATTCGCACGTGCAGGCGATCAGCGCCTCGCTCACCGACTCGCGGGTGGCGGTGCTGACCATCTCGCACTCGGGCAGCACGCACGAGACCGTGACCGCGACGCGGCTGGCCAAGGAGGCCGGCGCCTCGACCGTGTGCATCACCAACTTCGGCAAGTCGCCGATCCAGGCCTTCGCCGACGTGCTGCTGTTCACCATGGCGCGCGAGACCAACTTCCGCACCGAGGCCATGACCAGCCGGCTCGCGCAGCTCGCGATCATCGACGTGCTGATCGCCTGCCTGGCGCTGTCGGACTACGACACCTCGGTGCGCACGCTGCGCCAGACCTTCGACGTGCTGTCGCTCAAGCGGTACTGAGGCGGCTGCGCTCGCTCGGCCGCGCGGGCAGGGCAGTCACCTCGGCCGTGGCGCGCGCATGCAGCAGGCCGGCGACCGACGGCGCCACCGCCTCGGGCGCGGTGCCGACCAGCAGGCAGGCCATGCCCAGCCGCGCGGCGCCCGCGGCATCGGTGGCCGGGTTGTCGCCGATCACCACCGTGCTCGCGGGCTCGGCGCCCAGGCAGCGCAGGCCCTCCTCGAACAGCAGCGGCTCGGGCTTGCCGACGATGCGCCAGGGCTGCGCGCCGCTGGCCGTGAGCACGGCCGCGAGCAGCGAGCCGGTCTCGGGCACCACGCGGCCGTGCGGGCCCGGATGGGTGGCGTCGGCGTTCGTGACCACCAGCCGCGCGCCGCGCAGCAGCTCGTTGGCCACCGCGCCGAGCCGGGCATGGCTGAAGCGCATGTCGAGCGCGAGCAGCACGAATTCGGCCTCGGACGCGACCAGCCGGAAGCCGAGCGCGCGCGCATGGCGCTGCAAGGCGGGCGTGCCCACCACCATCAGCCGCGCGGTGGGGTGCTGGCGCGCGAGCAGGCTCACGGCGAGCTCGCCGGCCAGCACGATGCGCTCGGGCGGCGCGCGCAGGCCGAGCCGGCGCAGCCGCAGCGCGAGGCCCTGGGCGGTGTGGGTCGAGTTGTTCGACACGATCGCGAAGCGGCCCTCGAAACGCTCGAGCAGCTCGGCCGCGCCGTCGATGGCCTCGTTCTGGCGCACCAGCGTGCCGTCGAGGTCGAGCAGCAGGTGGCGCGCCTGCGCGAGCGGTGCCAGGTCCGCTGCCGCGGGGCCTCCCGGCGCCCGGGTCTTGGATGCGATGTTCTTCATGGATCTCCGGTTCGGGCCATCGGGGGAACGGGGTGTCCTGGCCGTGGGGCGGGATTGTATTGAACATTGCTCAGTTGATTGCTAATTTTCAAATGAGCTTATTTCATTTGCTTGTCATCTTCGACTTCTAAAGTTCAACGCAACCGAGCGAGGCACTCGCCCGAGAAACGCCCCCGAACCGAAGGAATCGATCATGAAGAAACTCCTGGCCATCGCCGCCGCCGCGGTCTCGTTCAGCACGCTGCTGGCCCTCCCGTCCCATGCCCAGTCCGTGGCCGACGGCTCGCGCGAGCATCCGCTGCGCGTGCTGCTGATTCCCGCCGACGGCGGCACCGAGTCGGGCACCAAGGCCGACTACGCGCCGGTGTTCAACGCCATCACGCGCAGCACCGGCCTGAACTTCGACCTCAAGGTCGGCCAGTCCTATGGCGCCGTCGTCGAGGGCATGTGCAACCAGCTCGCCGACATCGCCTTCTTCGGCCCGGTGTCGTACGTGCAGGCCCACAAGCGCGGCTGCGCGCAGCTGCTGGCCGTGGGCGTGGAGAAGGGCGCCTCGGTCTACTACGCCGGCATGTTCGCCAAGGCCAACGCCCCGATCGCCTCGATCAAGGACCTCAAGGGCAAGCGCGTGGCCTTCGGCGACGTGAACTCGGCCTCGAGCTTCACCTTCCAGGTCGCGATGCTGCTCGACGCCGGCATGGACCCGGCCAAGGACCTGTCGGCGATCCGCATGACCGGCAGCCACGCCAGCAGCCTGGCGGCGCTGGTGCAGGACCAGGTCGACGTGGCCTCGCTCTCGTTCGACTCGTACGAGAAGGCGGTCAAGCAGGGCGCGGCCGATCCGAAGACCATCAAGGTGATCGCCAAGAGCATGGCCATTCCCTATCCGCCGCTGGCGCTGAACTCCAAGCTGCCCGAGGCGCTGAAGACCAAGCTCAAGGACGCCTTCCAGACCGTGAACAAGGCCCCTGGCGTCACGCCCGACATGATCCGCGGCTACGGCGGCGGCAAGATCGACGGCTACGACACCAAGTTCTCCGAGGAGGAGTTCAACGTCGCCGCCGAGAAGCTGGGCCTGCTGACCGACGACCTCAAGGGCCGCATCCTCGCCAAGGCGGCCGAGCGTTGATCGCCGGCGATCGCACGCACGCCGCAGCGCCCGCCGCCGGAAGCACGCCCATGCTGCAGTTCGAATCGGTCGCCATGCGCCACCCCGACGGCACGCGCGCGCTCGGCGGCGTCTCGCTCGAGGTGCCCGCGGGCCAGTTCTGCGTGGTGCTGGGCGCCTCGGGCGCGGGCAAGTCGACCCTCTTGCGCACCGCCAACGGCCTGGTCGTGCCCACGCAGGGCACGGTGCGGGTCGAGGGCGTGCGCATCGCGGCGGGCTCGCTGGCGCGCGTGCGTCCGCGCATCGGCATGATCCACCAGCAGTTCAACCTGGTGCTGCGCTCGAGCGTGGCCGAGAACGTGCTCGCCGGCGCCTTGCCGGCCCTGGGCACCTGGCGCGCTTTACTCGGCCTGTTCACCGACGCGCAGCGGCGCAAGGCCTGCGAACTGGTCGAGTCGGTGGGCCTGGGCGAGGAGCACCTGCTGCGCCGCGTGAGCGAGCTCTCGGGCGGCCAGCAGCAGCGCGTGGGCATCGCGCGCGCCTTCATGCTCGATCCGCCGCTGGTGCTGGCCGACGAGCCCGTGGCCAGCCTCGATCCGCAGACCAGCCACGACGTGCTGTCGCTGCTGCGCCGGCAGGCGCGCGAGCGCGGCACCACGGTGCTGTGCAGCCTGCACCAGGTCGAACTGGCCTGTGAGTTCGCCGACCGCATCGTGGCGCTGCGTCGCGGCGTGGTGGTGTTCGACGGCGCGCCGCGGATGTTCCAGTCGCAGGTCTTCGATGCGATCTATGGCCGCGACGATGCGGCCCCCGCGGCCCGGCCGTCGCTGGCCGGCGAGCCCGAGGCGGCGCTGCCGCTGCATGCCGGTGCCCTGGAGCTGGCGCGATGAACACGATCCCGACGACCCCCGAGGCGCGTGCGTCGCGCCCGGCCTCGGCCTGGGACCTGCCGCGGCCCTTCGGCACCCGGACGCTGCTCGTGCTGCTGCTGGTGATCGTGGCGGGCTTCTTCGCGGGCCAGCGCGTGGAACTGGGCCGCATGCTCTCGCTGACCGGCGAGGGCGTGCTCGCCGCGGTGGGCCTGCGCGACGACTCGCAGGTGCTCTCGGGACTGGGCTCGATCGCGCGCTCGCTGTTCCCGCCGCAGATCTCCGAGCAGACCGAGGTCGCGCGCATCGAGGGCTTCGACCGCAACCGGCTGCCCTGGTTCTCGCGCGTCGAGACGATCGAGACGCACGAGCCCAAGCTCAATCCCGAGACCCTGCAGATGGAGGACCGCGTCGAGCGCCGCGAGGTGCTGGTCGAGCCGCTGGGCTACCTGTGGCACGTGGCGGTGAAGATGCTCGAGACCTTCGAGATCGCGGTCTGGGCCACGCTGATCGCGATCGTGCTGAGCGCGCCGCTGGCCTGGTGCAGCGCGAGGAACTACGCGCCCAACCGCCTGGCCTACGGCCTCGCGCGCAGCGTGGTCGGCCTGTTCCGCGCGGTGCCCGAGCTGGTGAGCGCGCTGTTCCTGGTGCTGGCCTACGGCTTCGGCCCGATCGCCGGCGTGCTGGCCCTCGCGCTGCATTCGGCGGGCTTCCTCGGCAAGTTCTACGCCGAGGACATCGAGACCGCCGACGACAAGCCGCAGGAGGCGCTGCGCGCCATCGGCGCCAGCAAGCTCAAGGTGATGCGCTTCGCGGTGCTGCCGCAGGTGATGCCGCAGTTCATCGCCTACACGCTCTACGTGCTCGACCGCAACGTGCGCATGGCCACCGTGGTCGGCCTGGTCGGCGCGGGCGGCATCGGCCAGGAGCTCAAGGGCCGCTACGACATGTACAACTACGCGCACGTCGGCACGATCCTGATCGCGATCTTCCTGACCGTGCTGGTGCTCGACCGCGTCGCCGCCCGGCTGCGCAGCCGCTATGGCTGAGCCCTGAGTCCGAGCGGGCACCGCGTGCGCGGCGCCCGCTTCCTTTCCCCGCCTCTCGTCCGAACTCTCGCGCGGCCCGTCCGCCGCGCGGAGCGGCCTCGGCCGCGCCTTCGTCTCCCATCTCCCTCGATCCGAAAAGGAACCCTCATGAAAACAGCATCTTCCCGGTACGGCCTCGCTGCGGCAGGCCTTCTCCTGTGCCTGAGCCTCGCCGCCTGCGGTGGCGGCGGTGGTGGGGGCGGCGGCCTGCCGTTCCTGCCGCCGGGCCAGACCCCGCCGGCCGGCGACGGCAACAACAACGGCAACGGCAACCCGCCGGCCCAGCCCGCGCTCAAGTGCGCGCCCTGAGCCCGCGCCTTCGTCCCGACATCCCTTCGCCCCCGCGTTGAAAGAACCTCCCATGAACACCCCCTCCCGTCGCGATTTCTTCCGCAAGTCGGCCGGCGCCATCGGCGCGGCCTCGGCCCTCACCATGCTCCCGCCCGTGATCCGCAAGGCACTGGCGGTCGAGGCCGCCGTCGACACCGGCACCATCCAGGACATCAAGCACATCGTGATCCTGATGCAGGAGAACCGCAGCTTCGACCACTACTTCGGCACCCTGAAGGGCGTGCGCGGCTTCGGCGACCGCTTCCCGATCCCGCTGGCCAACGGCAAGTCGGTGTTCTTCCAGCCCGACGTGACCGCGGGCGCGCCCGAGATCCAGCCCTTCCGCCGCGACTCCACGATCGCCAACGCGCTGATCGGCTCGGGCGCGCCGCACAATTTTCCCGACCAGCAGGCGGCCTGGGCGCAGGGGAAGATGGACCGCTGGATCCAGTTCAAGAACCAGGTGACGATGGGCTACTACCTGCGCGAGGACATCCCGTTCCAGTTCGCGCTGGCCGACGCCTTCACGATCTGCGACGGCTACCACTGCTCGATCCTCACCGGCACCGATCCCAACCGCATCGTGTTCTGGTCGGGTTCCAACTTCAATCCCGAGCTGCGCAAGAAGGGCATCAACAGCACCGACACCGATTCGGAACCCGTCAACTCGCGCTGCTGGCCGAGCCCGTCGAACTGGGTCGCGGGCCGCGCGCAGGAGACCGACGGCACCGGCCAGAAGGACCCGACCACGGGCGCCTACAACTACAAGTACGTCAACAACGCGTTCAAGTGGGACACGCTGCCCGACGTGCTGCAGAAGAACGGCATCAGCTGGCACATCTACCAGAACATGAACAACAACTGGACCGGCGCCATGAACGGCTGCCTGGCCTTCCAGAGCTTCCGCACCGCGCAGCCCGGCTCGCCGATCTACCAGCACGGCCTCACAGGCGGCCCCGCCGCGGCCGACGGCGCCACCAACTTCCTGGCCCAGCTCAAGCAGGACGTGATGAACGACACCCTGCCGCAGGTCTCGTGGGTGCTGCCCACGCAGGCACTCGCCGAGCACCCGGGCAGCAGCGAGGGCGTGGCCGGCGCGGCCGACTTCATCGCCGACGTGCTGGGCGCGCTGACCTCGAACCCCGCGGTCTGGAGCAAGACGGCGCTGTTCGTGACCTTCGACGAGAACGACGGCTTCTTCGACCACCTCGCGATGCCCGCGGTGCCTTCGTACGACGCCAACGGCAACCTGATGGGCAAGTCCACCGTGCCGCTGGACGGCGAGTACTTCGACGCCTCGGTCGGCAGCTACCTCACCGCCGCCGACACCGTGAGCGGCAAGATCCGCCCCTGGGGCCTGAGCTCGCGCGTGCCGATGTACGTGGTGTCGCCGTGGAGCAAGGGCGGCTGGGTCAACTCGCAGGTGTTCGACCACACCTCGATGGGCCGTTTCCTCGAGAAGCGCTTCGGCATCACGATCGACGCCATCAGCCCCTGGCACCGCGCGGTCTGCGGCGACCTCACGAGCTGCTTCGACTTCGTGAGCCCGAACGACCCGGTGGTGCCCAAGCTGCCCGACACCAGCGGCTACCCCGCGATCAACCTGGCGCAGAAGGCGCTGGGCAACACCGGCGTCATCACCAAGGCTCCCAGCCCCGCGAAGCCGCTGTTCCAGGAGACCGGCACGCGCTTCTCGCGCGCGCTGCCCTACGAGCTGCACACCAGCGCGCGCGTCGAGGCGCGCGGCCTGGTCTCGCTGATCTTCAGCAACACGGGCGAGCAGGGCGCGGTGTTCCACGTCTACGACAAGCTGCACCTGGACCGAATCCCGCGCCGCTACACGGTGGAAGCCGGCAAGCAGCTGCAGGACTACTGGGACACCGGCGCCACCGATGGCGGCAAGTACGAGCTCTGGGTCTACGGCACCAACGGCTTCGTGCGCAGCTTCAGCGGCGACGCGATGGCCTCGAACTCGGCCGCCTTCAAGCCCGAGGTGCAGGTCTGCTACGACCCGGCCGCAGGCAATGTCTACGTGAAGGTGCACAACAACGGCAGCGCCGACGGCACGGTGACCGTGCAGTCGAATGCCTACCGCACCGACGGTCCCTGGACCCTCAAGGCGCCGAAGGGCGACATGGGCACGCTGCACTGGGAGCTCAAGGACAGCGGCCACTGGTACGACTTCACCGTGACCGCCGACAACGTGGTGCGCCGCTTCGCGGGCCGGGTCGAGACCGGCAAGCCCGGCGTGAGCGACCCGGCGATGGCGATGCACCTGCAGGGCTGAGCGCGCCTTCCAACCGACGAGGAGAAACAGCATGAAGAAGAACAAGCGCATGCCGCGCGGCGCGAGCCTGCTCGGCGCATCGCTCGCCCTGGCCGCGATCTGCGGCCCGGCCCTGGCGCAGACGGTGCCTGTGGTCTGGGACCCGGCCAAGGCCAACCTCGGGATCGGCACCGGTGCCGGCACCGGCGTCACCGGCAGCAACAACCAGGCGATCGGCGAGGGCGCGGGCAAGACGGTCAACGGCAGCGGCAACCAGGCCATCGGCCAGAACGCCGGCAACAACGTGACCGGTTCCACCAACCAGGCCATCGGGCAGGGCGCCGGCAGCAACGTCACCGGCACCAGCGACATCTCGATCGGCCTGGGCGCCGGCAACAACGTCAGCACCAACTGGAACCTCGCGATCGGCAACAACGCCGGCACCAACGTCTCGGGCGGCAATGCCAACGTGGGCATCGGCTTCGAGTCGGGCCAGAACGTCAAGGGCGGCTGGAACCAGTCGATCGGCCGCAGCGCGGGCGACAACGTCACCGGCGACCACAACAACGCCACCGGCTTCCATGCCGGCAGCGGCGTGACCGGCAGCGACAACAACGCCACCGGCACCAACGCCGGCATGACGGTGACCGGCAGCAACAACAACGCCATGGGCAACGGCGCCGGCAACAAGGTCACGGGCAGCGACAACACCGGCATCGGCACCAATGCCGGCAGCAACGTGACGGGCAGCAACAACGTGTCGCTCGGCGAGGGCGCGGGCAACAACGTCGGCACCAACTGGAACCTGGCGATCGGCGAGGGCGCGGGCAGCAACGTGTCGGGCAAGAATGCCAACCAGGCGATCGGCTACTACGCGGGCACCAACGTCAACGGCGGCTGGAACCAGACCATGGGCCGCAGCTCGGGCCAGAACGTGACCGGCGACTACAACAACTCGACCGGCTACGCGGCCGGCTCGAACGTCACCGGCAGCCGCAACGACGCGACCGGCCAGAACGCCGGCCAGAACGTGACCGGCAACGACAACGAGGCCTACGGCACCGGTGCCGGCAGCAACGTCAAGGGCAACGGCAACCAGGCCTACGGCACGGGCGCGGGCAACAACGTCAACGGCAGCAACAACCTGTCGATGGGCCAGGGCTCGGGCGCGGGCGTCACCGGCGTGGGCAACCAGGCCTCGGGCATGCAGGCCGGCGCGGGCGTTTCGGGCAACAACAACATCGCCACCGGCCAGGCCGCGGGCGGCGGCGTGCAGGGCAGCAACAACCTGTCCTCGGGCACGATGGCGGGCCAGGCGGTCAGCGGCAACTCGAACCTCGCGCAGGGCAACAGCGCGGGCCAGCACGTGCGCGGCAACGACAACATCGCGATCGGCTCGGGCTCGGGCGCCTACGTGAGCGCGAACCAGACCGCCTCGATCGGCGCCGGCGCGCGCGCCAGTGCCGACAACGCGCTGGCCATCGGCACCAATGCGCAGGCCTTCGAGGACTCGGGCGTGGCGATCGGCAACGGCGCGACCGTGAACCATGCGAACAGCGTGGCGCTCGGCGCCGGCAGCACGACCACGCGCGGCGCGCTCGCCAACTACACCGCCATCGGCATGGCCGGCGTGCAGTCGTCGCTGGGCGAGGTGGCGCTGGGCAACCGCCAGATCACCGGCGTGGCCCCGGGCAGCGCGCCCACCGACGCCACCAACGTCGGCCAGGTGCAGGGCATGGTGAAAGAGGGCGTGAGCCAGGCCAATGCCTACACCGACACCGTGGCCGCGCAGGGCCTGCCGATCGGCAAGGCCTACACCGACCTCACGGCCGCCCGCCTGCAGGGCCAGATCGACGACACGGCCCGCCGTGCCTACGCCGGCATCGCCAGCGTGGCCGCGATGGAGGCCGCGCCGATGGTGCCCGGCAAGATCAGCTATGCCGTGGGCCTGGGCAACTACCGCAGCGAGAGCGCGATCGGCGGCTCGCTGCGCCACACCTCGCAGGACGGCCGCTACAGCGTCACGCTCGGCGTGGGCGCGAGCAGTTCGGGCGTGGTGACGCGCGTGGCGCTCACGGGCGTGTTCGACTGAGGGCGCGGGTGGAGAGGAGGCCCTGCTATAACGCAGCGGTCTCCCCGCAACCCGCCGTACCCCTCATGCACAACACGTCGCTGACGCTGCTCAAGTGGATCTTCATCGCCGTCGGCCTGGGTCTGCTGGTCATCGCGATCGTGGTGCCCAACGAGGCCAAGTGGCTGCTCACGCTGCTGGGCCTGATGTTCGCGGGCGTGGGCGGCGGCATGCTGTTCGTCGGCGAGCGCAATGCGAAGCGCGCGGCCTGGCTGCTGCAGCACGGCCAGCGCATCGATGCCGAGCTGCGCGAGGTCGAGCTCAACACCACGTTCCAGGTCAACGGCCGGCATCCCTACCGCGCCATCGTCGAGGCGCGCGCCGGCTTCGGGCGCGAGCTGCGGCAGTTCCGCAGCGCCAACATCTGGTTCGATCCCACGCGGCACCTGAGCGGGCGCCGGATCGCGGTCTACGTCGATCCCGCGAATCCGAAGCGCTACCACGTGGACCTGTCGTTCCTGCCGCCGCGCGGCTGAGCTTCAAGGCACCAGCGCGAAGCGCGCGTGCAGCCCGCCCACGGCCGAGGGCGACACCCACAGGTCGAAGTCGCCGGGCTCCACGGTGGGCCGCAGGTCGCGGCCGATGAAGGCCAGGTCGGCCGCGCGCAGCGCGAACTCGACCTGCACCGAGGCACCGGGCGCGATGCGCAGCTTGTGGAAGTCCTTGAGCTCGCGCACCGGCCGCGTCACGCTCGCGGTGCGCTGCGCGATGTAGAGCTGCACCACTTCCTCGGCCTCGCGCTGGCCGGTGTTGGTGACGGTGGCGCGCACGCGCAGCGTGCCGTCCGTCATCGGCAACTGCTCGCTGTCGAGCGCGACGCTGTCGTAGCGCACCGGCGCGAAGCCCAGGCCGAAGCCGAAGGGATAGAGCGCCTCGTTGGGGGTCTCGATGTAGCGCGTCTTGAAGGCGGTGCCGGGCGCGTCGCTCGGCAGCGGCCGGCCGGTGCGCTTGTGGGCGTAGTAGTAGGGCACCTGTCCCGCCGCCTGCGGAAAGCTCACCGGCAACCGCCCCGAGGGATTGAAGTCGCCGAACAGCACGTCGGCGATCGCGTGGCCGGTCTGCACGCCGAGGAACCAGGTCACGAGGATCGCGCGCGCATCGCGCACCACCGGCGGCAGCGCCATCGCGCGGCCGTTGCTCAAGAGCACGACGATCGGCTTGCCGGTGGCCGCGACCGCCTCGGCCAGCGCCTGCTGCACCAGCGGCAGGCCGATGTCGGCGCGCGAGCGCGACTCGCCCGACATGCGCTCGCCTTCGCCGATGGCCAGCACCACCACGTCGGCCTGGCGCGCCGCGGCCACCGCGGCCTCGATGCCGCCGGGCAGCAGCGACTCGACGTTCGAGCCGCGCGTGACCGTGAGCGACGCCGCGTCGCCGAGCGCGGCGCGCAGGCCCTGGTCGATGCCCACCGGCGCGCTCTGGCCCGGGAACAGGCTCCAGGCACCCAGCAGGTCCTGCGTGCCCGAGGCGAAGGGGCCGATCAGCGCGATCCGGGTGCCGGTCTTCGCGAGCGGCAGCAGCGCGCCCTCGTTCTTCAGCATCACGATCGAGCGGCGCGCGCTCTCTCGCGCCAGCGCGATGAAGGCCGGGTCCTCGGCGCGCTGCGTGGCCGGCGGGCCGTCGAGGCCGCGCATCGGCTGGTCGAACAGGCCGAGCCTGAGCTTGGCGTACAGCACGCGGCGCACCGCGTCGTCGAGCCGTGCCATCGGCACCTCGCCCGCGGCGACCAGGGCCGGCAGCTCGCGCATGTAGAGGCCGCTCTGCATGCTCATGTCGGTGCCCGCGAGAAAGGCCTGCTTCGCGGCCTCGCGGCCGTTGGCTGCGTAGCCGTGCGCGATCAGTTCCTCGTCGGCCGTGTAGTCCGACACCACGAAGCCCCGGAAGCCCCACTCGCCGCGCAGCACGCCGGTCAGCAGGGCCGGGTTGGCGGTCGAGGGAATGCCCGAGATTTCGTGGAAGCCGCTCATCAGCGACAGCGCGCCCGCGTCGAGCGCGGCGCGGAACGGCGGCAGGTAGACCTCGCGCAGCGTGCGTTCGGAGATGTCGACGGTGTTGTAGTCGAGCCCGCCCTCGGCCGCGCCGTAGCCCGCGAAATGCTTGGGCGTGGCGAGCAGCGCATCGGCGCGCGACAGGTCCTCGCCCTGGAAGCCGCGCACGCGCGCGGCGGCGAAGCGGCTCGCGAGCAGCGGGTCTTCGCCCACGCCCTCGATGCCGCGGCCCCAGCGCGCATCGCGCGCGATGTCGACCATGGGCGCGAAGGTCCAGCGGAAGCCGTCGGCGCTGGCCTCGACCGCCGCCGCGCGCGCGGTGCGCTCGGCCAGCGCGGGTTCCCAGCTCGCGGCCTCGGCCAGCGGCATCGGGAAGATGGTGCGAAAGCCATGGATCACGTCGGCACCGAAGATCAGCGGAATGCCCAGGCGCGATTCCTGGACCGCGATGCGCTGCAGCTCGCGCTTGCGCGTCAGGCCCTCGTTGTTGAAGAGCCCGGTCACGCGGCCCGCGCGCACCTCGTCGGCCTCGAGCTGCGCATTGCGCCGGTTGGCCTGCGGATTGCCGGGAATGTTGGTGTCGGCCGGGCCGTAGAGGCTCAGCTGGCCGACCTTCTCCTCGACCGTCATGCGCGCGATCAGCGCTTCGATGCGCGGATCGGTGGCGGCCGGGGCGGGCGAGACGGGGGACTGGGCGGAGGCGAGGAGGCTGGCGAGGAGACCGAGGGCAAGAAAGAGGAGCGGGGCTTTTTTTCCGACGTGCATGGGCGCCCATTCTGCAGACATCGCCCGCCGCGGCCGCAAGCGGGTTTCCGCCCTGACCGTAGGGCGATGTCCGACCCGTTCACACGAGCCGTGGGCTATTCGGCCGTCGCGCCCGACTCCTTCGCCACCTTGACCCACTTGGTGGTTTCGCTGCCGATGAAGGCCGCGAGCTCGGCCGGCTTCATGCGGCCGGCCGTCACGCCCTGTTCCTCGAAGCGCTTGACCACGTCGGGTTGCTGCAGCGCGCGCGCCAGTTCGGTGTTGAGCCGCTGCACGATCTCCGGCGGCGTGCCGTGCGGTGCCATCAGCGCGAACCAGGTCGTCATGTCGTAGCCCTTGAGGCCGGCCTCGTCGAGCGTGGGCACGCCGGGGTAGGCGGGCGAACGCGCCCTGGTGGTGACGGCCAGCGCATGCACCTTGCCGGCCTTGATGTGCGGCGAGGCCGAGGGGCTGGTCTCGATCGCCATCTGGATCTGGCCGCCCATCAGGTCGGCCATCATCGGCGCGCCGCCCTTGTAGGGCACGTGCACGATCTCGGTCTTCGTCATCGAGCGGAACAGCTCGCCCGAGATGTGCTCGGTGCTGCCGTTGCCGGCCGAGCCGAAGTTGACCTTGCCGGGATTGGCCTTGATGTAGGCCACGAGTTCGGCCACGGTCTTCGCGGGCACCTTGTCGTTGACGATCAGCACGTTGGGCGTGGAGGCCACCAGCGCCACCGGGTCGAAGTCGCGCTGGAAGTCGTAGGCCAGCTTCTTGTAGAGGCCCGGCGCGATCGCATGCGCGATGGTGGCGAGGAACAGCGTGTAGCCGTCGGCCGGCGCCTTGGCCGCGAGGGTCGCGCCCACGGTGCCGCCCGCGCCGCCGCGGTTGTCGACGATCACCGGCTGCTTGAGCGATTCCGACAGCTTCTGGCCCACGGTGCGCGCGACGATGTCGGTGGTGCCGCCCGCAACGAAGGGCACGACGAGGGTGATGGGCTTGCCCGGCCAGTCGGCGGCGAGCGCGGGCAGGGTGCCCGCGGCGAACAGCAGGGTCGCGAGGGAGGTGCGGAGGAAGGCTTGTCTTTTCATGGTCGTGGGGTCTTGGTGTTGTTATGAAGAGGGTGGTCAGGCCACGCGGTTCAGCAGAGGAAGGCCGGCGTTCCAGCGCCGCAGGTTGTCGAGGAAGAGGGCGGCCACGCGCGCCTCGTTGCCGTCCGAATGGCCGGCCGTGTGGGGCGTGACGATGACGTTCGGCAGCGACCACAGCGGCGACTCGGCGGGCAGCGGCTCGTGCGCGAACACGTCGAGATAGGCCCCGGCGAGCGCGCCGCCGCGCAGCGCCTCGATCAGCGCGGGTTCGTCGACCACCTCGCCGCGCGCGACGTTCACGAGCCGCGCGCCCGGTGGCAGCAGCGCGAGCGCGGCGGCATCGACGAGCCCGCGCGTGCGCTCGGTCAGCGGGCAGGCGAGCAGCAGCCAGTCGGCGCGCGGCAGCACCCGGCCGATGTCCTCGAAGCGCAGGCTCTCGACGGCGGGCGCCAGCGCGGCATGGTCACTGCTGCGCACCGAGACCACGCGCAGCCCGAGCGCCGACAGCAGCGTGCCCAGGCCCTGCCCGATCGGCCCCCAGCCCACGATCGCCGCGGTCTGGCCCGCGAGGTCGCGCGGCAGCCCGCTGCCCACGAGCGGCGCCCAGGTCTTCTCGCGCTGCGCCGCGAGCAACTGCGGGAAGCGGCGCGCGAGCATCAGCACGCCGGCCAGCGCGGTCTGCACCACCACGCCCGCATTGGCGCCCGAGGAGGTCGTGACCTCGACGCCGCGCGCGCGCAGTTCGCCGTACACGGGCCGGTCGGCGCCCGAGGAATGGGCATGCACCCAGCGCAGCGAGGGTGCATGGCGCAGTGCATCGTGGAAGTGCCGGGTGTGCGGCAGCAGCTCATGCTTGGTCGACAGGCCCGTGACGTCGCGCGAGACGAAGGCCACGTCGGCATCGTCGCCCTCGGCCACCACCACGTGCGCACGGCCGGCCAGCGCCTCGGCCAGGCCCGTGCCCGCCTGGCGCGCGGCGGCCTCGGTCATCAGGATGCGCAGCGGCCCGCTCATTCGGCCGTCGCGCCCGACTCGCGAACGATGCTCTTCCATTTCTCGTACTCCTGCCGCGTGAACTTTCCGAACTGCTCGGGCGTGCCGCCCACCGGGTCGGCGCCCTCGCGGATCATCTGCGCTTCGAGCGAGGGCAGCGCGTCGTTGACCGATTTGTTGAGCAGCGCGATCACCGGCGCGGGCGTGCCCTTGGGCGCGAAGAAGCCGAACCAGGAGCCGGCCGAGAAATCGCCGAAGCCCTTCTCGGCCACGGTCGGCACGTCGGGCAGCGAGCGCGAGCGCTTGAGGCTGCTGACCGCGATGGCGCGCAGCTTGCCCGCGCGGATGTGCGGGATCACCGAGGGAATGGTCGCGAACATGAACTGGATGCGGCCGGCGAGCAGGTCGGTGAGCGCGTTGGCGCCCTTGTAGGGCACGTGCAGCGTGTCGGCGCCGATGCGCTTGCCGAGCATGTAGCTCGACAGGTGCGAGGAGGTGCCGATGCCGGTCGAGCCGTAGTTGAGCTTGTTCGGGTTGGCCTTGGCATAGGCGATGAATTCCTCGAGCGTCTTCGCGGGCACCTCGGGGTTCACCACCAGCACGTTGGGCACGTCGGCGATCTGCACCACGGGCACCAGGTCGCGCAGCGGGTCGTAGGGCAGGTTCTTGTAGAGCGTCTGGTTGACGGCCATCGGGCCCACCGAGTTGACGATCAGCGTGTAGCCGTCGGCCGGCGCGCGCACCACGAACTCGGTGCCGATGTTGCCGCCGCCGCCGGGCTTGTTGTCGATCACGAAGGGCTGGCCGAGCTTCTCGGACATCTGCTGCGTGACGGCGCGCGCGAGGATGTCGGTGGTGCCGCCCGCGGTGAAGGCGACCACCACGCGCACGGGCTTGGCGGGATAGGCGGCCTGCGCCTGCGCGCGCGGCGCGGCGCCGAGGCCGGCGGCCAGCAGCAGGGCCGCGGCCAGGCCCATGAGCGGTCGCGGCAGGAGGGAGGGCTTGTCTCGTTTCATTCTTGTGATCCTCGGAGGGTGGGTGGGCTCTACACGGGCGGGGGAAAGTCGTACAGCGCGGCCGGGTTGTCGACCAGCACGCGCCGGCGCTGCGCCGCGTCGGGCAGCCAGCGCGCCAGCAGGTTCAGCAGGGCGCCGTCGTCGGGCACCTGCTGCGCCTCGAAGTAGTTGATGTGCGGCCAGTCGCTGCCCCACACCACGCGCTCGGCATTGGCCTGCAGCAGCGCTTCGGCGAAGGGATCGATGTCGGCGTAGGGCGCGCCCATTCCGGTGTTGCGGTCGGCGCCCGAGATCTTGGTCCAGGCCTTGCCGTCGGCCAGCAGCCGGCACAGCGTGCGAAAGCCCGGGTCCTCGATGCCGCGCGCGGCCGCCATGCGGCCCATGTGGTCGATCACCAGCGGCAGGCCCAGGCGCAGCAGGCGCGGCGCGAGCTCGACCAGGTCGGGTGCGTGGATCCAGATCTGCGCATGCCAGCCGCGCCCCGCGAGGCGCGGCGCGAGTGCCTCCAGCACCTCGATGCCGACGCCGTTGCGGTAGACCGCATGGCCGTCGCGCTGGAACAGGTTGAAGCGCACGCCGCGGATGCCCGCCGCATGCCAGCGGTCGAGCTCGGCATCGCCGGTGTCGGCGCGCGGCACGGCGATGCCGCGCAGGCGCCCGGGGTACTGCGACAGGGCTTCGAGCACCGCGCCGTTGTCGGTGCCGCTCGCGCTGCCGGTCACCAGCACGCCGCGCGCGAGGCCGAGCCGGTCGAGGTGCGCGATGAAGGCCGCGCCCGGGTATTCGGCGGGCGTGTAGCTGCGGTCCTCGGCGAGCGGGAATTCTGCGTAGGGACCGAAGACGTGGGCATGGCTGTCGCAGGCGCCGGGCGGCAGCGCGAAGGCCACGGGTGCGAAGGCCTCGTGGGGAGGCAGGCAGGGGCGGGTCATGCGGCGTGCCTCCTCAGTCGACCTTGAGCTTGCCGCTCTTCGCGAGCAGGCGGGCGCCGGCGTCTTCCTTCTTGAGCGTCGCGAGCCACTCCTCGGGCGACGAGGCCTGGCCGGGGCTGCCGACCGAGATCAGGCGGCGCTTCACGTTCTCGTCGGCCAGCGCCTTGCGCAGCGCGGCATTGAGCGCCTGCACCACCTCGGCGGGCGTGCCGGCCGGCGCGAGCAGGCCGGTGGCGGTGGTGGCGTCGAAGTCCTTGAGGCCGGCCTCGCGCAGGGTCGGCACGTTGGGCAGCGCGGGGTCGCGTTCCTTCGACATCACGGCCACCGCGCGCAGCATGCCCGACTGGATGTGGGCCGCCGAGCTCGTGAGCTGGTCCACCACCAGGTCGATCTGGCCGCCCAGCAGGTCGGTGAGCGCCGGTGCCGAGCCCTTGTAGGGAACCGTGTTGAGGCTCAGCTTGCCGGCCTGCTCGAGCTGCAGCAGCGCGATGTGGTTGGTGGTGCCCGGGCCCGCATGGCCGGCCGTGACCTGGCCCGGCTTGCCGCGCGCGGCGGTGAGCAGGCCCTCGATGTCCTTGTACGGACCCTGGCCGCGCACCGCGATCACCAGCGGCGTGGTGGCGGCGAGGCCGATGGGCGCGAAGTTGTCGAGCGCATAGGTGGTCTTCGTCATCAGCGGCAGCACCACCAGCGCATTGGGCGTGCTGACCAGCAGCGTGTAGCCGTCGGGCTGCGCGCGCGCCACGTACGAGGCGCCGATCGCGCCGCCGGCACCGGCACGGTTGTCCACGATCACCGACTGGCCGAGGATCTGGCCGAGCGCGGGCGCGAGCGTGCGCGCGACCACGTCGAGGTTGCCGCCGGGCGCGAAGGGCACCACCAGCGTGACGGGCTTCTGCGGGAATTTCTGCGCGAAGGCGGGCAGGGCGATGGCTGCCGCGAGCATGGCCAGCACGGCGGGGAACAGTCTTCTTTTCATCGGGTGTCGTCTTGGTTCTTCGGGGGAGGCGGGGGCTTCAGTCGCGGAAGCCCGGATCCATGCGGTCGAGCTTGCGCAGCAGCGCCGGCCATTCCATGAGCCCGTAGGGGCGGCGCGTGCCGGGCTGGTAGTTGTTCCAGGTCTCCTCGAGCACGCTCTGCGGCACGGCCTTGAGCGGCGTGTTGCACGACATCGCGCCGATCTGCGCGCGGCAGGCCAGCTCGAGCCGGTGCATCCAGTTGAAGGCCTCGCCCACGCTGCGGCCCACCACCAGCGCGCCGTGGTTGCGGAAGATCACGGCCTCGCGGTCGCCCAGGTCTTCCAGCAGCGAGGCCTGCTCGGCGGTGTTGAGCACCACGCCCTGGTAGTCGTGGTAACCGATCTTGAGGAAGCGCATCGCGGTCTGCGTGAGCGGCAGCAGCCCGCATTCGAGCGAGGACACCGCCATCGAGGCCCAGCTGTGGGTGTGGATCACGCAGGCCACGTCGGGCCGCGCGGCATGCACCGCGCTGTGGATCACGTAGCCGGCCTTGTTGATGCCGTAGTTCAGCTCGCCGAAGTCGGGCGAGGACAGGATGTTGCCGTCCTGGTCGACCTTGATCAGGCTCGAGGCGGTGATCTCCTCGTACATCATCCCGTAGGGGTTGATGAGGAAGGCGCCCTTCTCGCCGGGCACGTGCGAGGAGATGTGGTTGGCCATCATGTCGGACATGCCGTAGAGGTCGACCAGCCGGTAGCAGGCGGCGAGGTCGATGCGCGCCTGCCATTCGGCGGCGGAGCACTTGTCCTTCATGGAGGGGATCTGGAGCACGCCAGGGTTCGTCATCGCACAGGTCCTTTCTTCGATATCGGGTTGGCTTCAGTCGGCGCCGAGCTGCAGGCGGCTGGGCAGGCGCTTCTCGATCGCGAACTTCAAGAGTGCCGCGCAGCGGAAGATGCCGTGCGCGAACTTGCCGTAGGGCAGCGTGAGGAACAGCGCCATCACCACGCCCAGGTGCACCGCCAGCAGCAGCGCCATGAATCGCGTGTCGCGCCAGGCCAGCAGCGCCAGGCCCGTGAGGCTGGTCAGCAGCAGCAGCGCGATGAAGCCGCGGTCCATGGGCCGCTGCGCGACGTCGCCATGCGCCGGGTCGCGCCGCAGGTTGAGCCACAAGAGGCCGATCGGGCCGACCACCAGGCCGATGCCGCCCGCGGTGCCCAACAGCACCGGCAGGCTGGTCAGTGCATAGGGCGCATGCAGGTCGAACAGGTAGTGGTAGAGCGTGGCCACGCAGGTCGAGGCGAAGCACAGCATGAAGCCGTAGAAGGTGAAGTGGTGGAAGCGCCGGCGCCACAGCGTGAAGCGGTCGTCCTCGTTGTTGCAGCCCTCGCCATGGCCGCCACCGAGGTACTTCAGGCGCAGCGCGTCGTGCGCCGCTTCCGCGCTCGCGGGCCCGCGCACGCCCGCCATGGCCGGCGCGTTGCCGGGGTCGTTGGCCGGCGAGACCTCGCGCCAGAAGCGCCGCACGCCCAGGGCCAGCGCGAGCAGCACGAACAGCGACACCGTGCCGAACAGCAGCGCGAGGAAGTTGTGCGGGAAGATCGCGTAGAAGTTGCCCGCCAGCGGCTCGTGCAGCAGCGAGCCGCTCATCGCGACCGCGAGCACGAGGAACAGCGCGAGGCCGCCGGCCAGGGCCAGCGCGACCGTGAGCCCGGCCTTCTCGTAGAGCGAGCCCATCGCGGCGGGCCAGGCGTAGTCGTGGTAGGTCTGCATGCGCACCTGGGCCATGGCCTGCGGCACGTTGACCGCGAACTCGTGCGGCGGCGCGTACTGGCAGGCATGCAGGCAGGCGCCGCAGTTGTGGCAGAGGTTGGCCAGGTAGTGCGTGTCGGCCTTGCCGAACTCGAGCCGCCGCGTCATCGCGGGGAACACGGCGCAGAAGCCCTCGCAGTAGCGGCAGGCGTTGCAGATCTGCAGGATGCGCGCGACCTCGCCCTCGGGGGCGGTCAGCGGCAGGGCGGGCTGGATCGGGATCACGCGCGACGGGGGGGCGCCGATGCCGTCCGCATCGGCACGCGCGCGGGCGACGAGATCAGTGAGCTGCTGCAAGAGGGGTCTCCGGGGAATTCTTCGAAATGTTCTTGGCGGCCTTCGCTGCCTGCGTGCCGGCGATGCGACCGAAGGCCGTGCCGATGCTCATGCCGACGCCCGCCGTGTAGCCCTTGCCGAGCACGTTGCCGGCCATCATTTCGCCGGCCACGAACAGGTTGGGGCTGGGCCGGCCGCCGAAACGCACGGCCGCGGTCTCGTCCACCTTCAGGCCCAGGTAGGTGAAGGTGATGCCGGGGCGCACGGGGTAGGCGTAAAAGGGCGCGGTGTCGAGCGGGCGCGCCCAGTGCGTCTTGGCGGGCGCGAGGCCCTCGGTATGGCAGTCGTCGAGCGCGGTGTGGTCGAAGCGGCCGACACGGCAGGCGGCGTTGTAGTCCTGCACGGTGCGCACGAAGGTGGCTTCGTCCAGGCCGATCTTCTGCGCGAGCTCGCCGAGCGTGTTCGCCTGCGTGCCCGTGAACACCGGCGGCATGAAGCGGCCGACCGCCTTCTGGTCGATGATCGACCAGGCGATCTGCCCCGGCTGCTGCGCCACCAACCGGCCCCAGATCGCATAGCGCTTGGGCCAGAAGTCCTCGCCCTCGTCGTAGAAGCGCCGGGCTTCGCGGTTGACCACCACACCGAGCGAGACGCAGTCGATGCGCGTGCAGATGCCGCCGTCGTAGAGCGGCGCGCGCGCGTCGATGGCGACCATGTGGCCCTGCGAGGGATCGCCGATGCTGTCGGCGCCCGCGGCGATCATGTGCTTGAGCAGCACGCCCTGGTTGAAGCGCGTGCCGCGGATCAGGAAGTTGTCGGCCGGCCATTCGCCGCGCTCGTTCCGGCCCCAGGCCTCGCGCAGCCATTCGCGGTTCGATTCGAAGCCGCCGGCCGCGAGCACGCAGCTCTTGGCCGCGATGCGTTCGCCGGCCTCGGTGCGCACGGCCACGAAGCGCTCGCCGTCGAGCTCGACCGAGGCCACGGGCGTGTCGTAGCGGATCCGCACGCCGAGCCTTTCGGCGCTGCGGTAGTAGGCATTGACCAGCGCCTTGCCGCCGCCCATGAAGAAGGCATTGGTGCGCGCCACGTGCAGCGCGCCCGACAGCGGCGGCTGGAAGTGCACGCCGTGGCCGCGCATCCAGTCGCGGCAGTTCGACGAGGCGCGGATCACGAGCCGCGCGAGGTGCTCGTCGGTGAGGCCGCCCGTCACCTTCAGCAGGTCCTGCCAGTACTCCTCTTCAGGGTAGGCATCGACCAGCACGTCCTGCGGCGCGTCGTGCATGCAGCGCAGGTTGCGGGTGTGCTGCGAATTGCCGCCGCGCCATTCTTTGGGCGAGGCCTCCAGCAGCAGCACCGAAGCGCCGGCCTCGCGCGCCATCAGGGCGGCGCACAGCGCGGCATTGCCGCCGCCGACAACCAGTACGTCTATCACTCGTGGGTCTCCTTGGAATCCAGGAGACTTTAGGCAGCGCGGCCTTCACGCGAAAGGCCGAAAGCGGCAACGGGTGTTCAGTTTTCGAGAAGACTGGCGCCGGTCCAGCGGCCGTCGCGAACGAGGCTGCGCGCGGTGTCGGCCACCACCACGCGCGTGGCCAGCGCGGCCGGCGAGAGCTCGTCGTCCGACAGGCTCACGAGCAGGTTGCGCCGGCCCACGTGGGCATCGGCGATCTGCGTGAGCTCGAGGTCGTCGCGGTCGTGGCGCGCGGTGGCGGCGCCGGGCTGCACGGTGGCGCCGTAGCCGGCGCGCACCGCGTCCATCAGCAGCGCGAGGCCGTCGACCTCGGCCACGATGTTCGGCTGCACGCGCGCGCGCAGGAAGGCCGCCATCAGCGTGGCGCGCAGGCCGTGGCTGCCGCTCGGCAGGATCAGCGGTACCTCGGCCAGCTGCGAGAGCCGCACCTTGGTGCCCATGGGGCGCCTGGCGAGCGTGGGCGAGGCCACGACGAAGAGCTTCTCGGCCAGCAGCGGCGAGACGCTCCAGCGCCGCGGCGTGTCGGTCTGGAACAGCACGGCCAGGTCGAGCTGGCGCGCATGCAGCATGGTCGTGAGATGGCCCGACAGCGCCTCGACCATGTGCAGCCGCACCTCGGGATAGCGCTCCTGCATGGCACGCATCAGCGGCACGCCGAGCACGGTGGCGGTGGTGGGCGCGAGGCCCACGCTCACATGGCCCGACAGCCGCGCCTGCTGCGCCGCGCGCACCGCGTCGTCGGCATGGCGCAGCGTGAGCTGGGCCTGCTGCAGGAAGGCCAGGCCGGCATCGGTGGGCGTGACGCCGGTGGAGCTGCGCTGCAGCAGGCGGGTGGCGAGCTCGCTCTCGAGCCGGCTGATCTGCTGGCTCAGCGCCGAGGTGACCACGCCGAGCTCGACCGCCGCGCGGCCCATGCTGCGCAGTTCGCAGACCTTGACGAAGTAGCGCAGTTGCCTCAATTCCATGCGCGCATCATCGCGCAGGCGCCACTTCGCTCGCGCGGCGGCGCAGCAGCAACCATCCGAACAGCGGGGCGGTGACGTACATCGCCACCGAGTACACCGCGGCCGGCAGCGCGAGCTGGAAGCTGCCGAGCACGCTGACCGCGACGAAGATCGCCAAGGTGGAGTTGTGGATGCCGATCTCGTAGCTGATGGCGGTGGCCAGCGGCTTCTCGAGGCCCGCGGCGCGGCTCAGGTAGTAGCCCGCGAGCAGGCTCAGCACATTGAACAGCACCACCGGCAGGCCGATCTCGGCGAAGGTGGCGGCCATGGTCTTCCACTCGTTCGCGATCGCCAGCACCGTGACCACCGCGAGCACCACGCCGCTGAAGATCTTGGTCGGCTTCTCCATGCGCGCCGCGAAGCCGGGCCGGCGCGAAGCCACGAACATGCCGATGGCCACCGGGATCAGCACGATGGCGATCACCTCGACCAGCTTGCGCGTCTGCAGCGGCACCACCTGGCCGCTCTGCGCGAAATGGTTGATGGCCCAGTTGGCGATCAGCGGCAGCGTGACGATCGACAGCAGCGTGTTGACGGCCGTGAGCGAGATGTTCATCGCCACGTTGCCGCCGAACAGGTGCGAGAACAGGTTGGCCGAGATGCCGCCGGGCGAGGCCGCGAGCAGCATGAGCCCGATCGCGAACACCGGCGAGAGCCCGAAGCCCACGATGATCGCGTAGCAGGCCAGCGGCAGGCCGACGACCTGCAGCAGCAGCGCGATGGTCACGGCCTTCGGATGCCGGAACAGGCGCCGGAAGTCGTCGAGCGAGAGCGACAGCCCGAGCCCGAACATCACGAGCGCGAGCGCGCCGAACAGGAAGCGGGTCACGATGAGCGTGGCGTCCATGGGTCTTGTCTCCTCATTCGTTCTTCTGGATCTAAAAAAATGGCTGCCGGCCCCCGTCGCGCGGGTGCTGGCAGCCTGGGAAACCGGGGTCGACGCGTCTTATTGTTTGTAGCTGTCGTCGATGCGGTCGAGCTTGCGGATCAGCGAGGGCCAGACGAACATGCCGCCGAGGCCGCCGCTTTGCACCTTCATGGCCTGGCCCACGCCTTCGATGATCTGCGGGTTCACGTGCGTGAGTTCGCTGCCGCCCGACTGGGCCGCGATCTGGATCTGGCAGGTGTTCTCGAAGGTGTACATCGAAAGGAACGCATCGGCAATGGTCTTGCCGCAGGTCAGGAGGCCGTGGTTGCGCAGCATCAGGAAGTTGGCGTGGCCCATGTCGGCCTGCAGCCGCGGCTTCTCGTCGTCGCGGAAGGCCACGCCCTCGTAGTCGTGGTAGGCCAGCGAGGCCAGCACGAAGGTCGACTGCTGGCTGATCGGCAGCACGCCGTTCTTCTGCGCGCTCACTGCGATGCCGGCCTTGGTGTGGGTGTGCAGCACGCACTGGATGTCCTCGCGCGCGGCATGCACGGCGCTGTGGATCACGAAGCCGGCCGGGTTCACGGGGTAGGGCGAGTCGATGATCTTGTTGCACTGCTGGTCGACCTTGACCAGGCTCGAGGCCGTGATCTCGTCGAACATCAGGCCGTAGGGGTTGATGAGGAAATGGTGCTCGGGGCCGGGCACGCGCGCGCTGATGTGGGTGAACACGAGGTCGCTCCAGCCGTACAGCGCCACGAGGCGATAGCAGGCGGCGAGGTCGACGCGCAGTTGCCATTCCTCGGCGGAGACGAGCTTCTGGACTTCGGATTGGGTGGTGGCGTTCATGGTGGGGGTCCTTTGGAGGTAGGGGGTCAGGCCGTGGCCGGCTCCTTCAGCGCCGACTTGTAGATGCTCTGCTTCGGCTGCGCCATCACGCGCCGCAGCATCGGCTCGAATTCGGCGATCGGCAGGGTCTCGGCCTTCGGGTCGAAGGCCGGGTTGTCGTAGAGCGCGCAGAACTCGGCCGTGCGCTCGTAGTGCGGGTGGCCCTTGAAGTTGTCGCGCATGTCGCGGTCCAGGCCGATGTGGTGGAAGAAGTAGTGGCCCTGGAAGATGCCGTGGTTCTGCACCATCCAGTGGTTGGCCTCGCTCACGAAGGGCTTGAGGATCGCGGCGGCGATGTCGGGATGGTTGAAGCTGCCGAGCGTGTCGCCGATGTCGTGCAGCAGCGCGCACACCACGTATTCCTCGTCGCGGCCGTCGCGCAGCGCGCGCGTGGCGGTCTGCAGCGAGTGGGTGTAGCGGTCGACCGGAAAGCCGCCGTAGTCGCCCTCGAGGATCTGCAGGTGCTTGATCACGCGTTCGGGCAGGCCGCGCGTGAACTGCATGAATTCGCCGCCGATCAGCTGCCAGTCCTCGCGCGTGCTGTCCTGCATGGTCTTGAAGCTTGCCCGTGCATTCATCGTTGTCGTCTCCGGTGGGTCTCTCGTTCGTGGGTGAGGGCACTGTAGACCCGGGCTTGACGCTCAACTGTCAAGAATTTGACAATTGAGGCTGCTGGTAAACCCCGCCCGCGTCTGTCGCCGACTTGTCTCGCGCCATCGGCCTCCACCTCTTTCCGGCCACCGCCGCACCGCATGTCCGCTCCCGCCAAACCGCGCCTGTCCGCCGCCCATCGCGCGGCGATGGAGTCCAACCCCTGGTTCATGAGCATGCCGCGCGCGCAGCGCGAGAACCTGCTGGGCGCGGCCGAGCTGATCCACCTGCGGCGCGGCGCCATGGTGTTCCGCCAGGGCGATCCGGTGATCGCCGACGGCGGCTTCTTCGGGCTGGCCGCGGGCACCATCAAGATCTCGTCGCTGCGCCAGGACGGCCGCGAGGCGATCCTCGCGGTGCTCGAGCCCGGCAACTGGTTCGGCGAGATCACGCTGATCGACGGCTCGCCGCGCACCCACGATGCCACCGCGCTCGAGGCGCTGGACCTGCTGGTGATCTCGCCGCGGTCCTTCGGGCTGCTGATGCGCGACGTGCTGTTCGCCAACGCGATCGCCGCCATGCTGGCCGCGCGCGTGCGCATGCTCTACGGCCTGGCCGAGGACGCCACGCTGCGCAGCCTGCGCGCGCGCGTCGCGCACCGGCTGCTGGTGCTGGCGCGCGGCGATGCCACGCAGTCGCAGCACACGCGCCAGCGCGTGGCGCTGCCGCAGGAAGCGCTGGCGATGATGCTCGGCGTGACGCGCCAGACGCTGTCGAAGGAACTCAATGCGCTCGCGGGGGAGGGCGTGGTGGCGCTGGGCTATGGCCGCATCGAACTGCTGTCACTCGAGGCGCTGCAGCGCATGGTCAGCACGGGCTGAACGGTTGTCACCGACGGGTCGATGGCGCGGCGTATAACGGCCTCCCGCCATGCCATGGGGGCCTGGCGGTCTTTCGTTCTACAGGGAAGGTTCCGAATCATGAGCAACATGCCGACAGTCGTTCTGGTCCATGGTTTCTGGGGTGGCGCCGCGCACTGGGCCAAGGTCATCGTCGAGCTTTCGCGCAAGGGCCATGTGGGCATCCGCGCGGTCGAGCTGCCGCTGACCTCGCTGGCCGATGACGCCGAGCGCACGCGCAGGATGGTGGCGCAGGTGCCGGGTCCGGTGCTGCTGGTGGGCCACTCCTATGGCGGCGCCGTCATCACGCAGGCGGGCGACCTGCCCAACGTGGTCGGGCTGGTCTACATCGCGGCCTTCGCGCCCGATGCGGGCGAGAGCCCCGGCGCCATCACCGAGCAGCATCCGCCGGTCGCGGTGCCCAACCTCGCGCCCGACAGCGACGGCTACCTGTGGGTCAAGCCCGAGAAGTTCCACGAGAGCTTCTGCCAGGACCTGAGCGCCGATGAGGGGCTGGTGATGGGCGTGACGCAGAAGGCGCCGCTGGCCAGCACCTTCGGCGACGCCATCACGGCGCCGGCCTGGAAGAACAAGCCCTCGTGGTACCAGATCTCGAGCGACGACCGCATGATCGCGCCGGCCAACCAGGAGCGCATGTCGGCGCGCCTCGGCGCGCGCAAGGTCATCACGCTGGCCGCGAGCCACGCCTCGCTGGCGTCGATGCCGGTGGAGGTGGCGGCGCTGATCGACGAGGCCGCGAAGGGCTGAGAGCTGGGCTCAGGCGCAGCGCGGTTTCGCGCTGCGCCAGCCGAGCACGGCCACCGAGCAGGCCGCCGCGACGACGATCGCCACGGCCACCGCCATCACCGCGAAGAAGGCCTGGTCGAAGGCCGTGTGCGCGAGCGCCACGAGCTGCGTGCCGGCCTGGGTGGGCAGCGTCTCGGCCGCGAGCAGGGCGCCATCGATGCCGTCGCGCGCCGAGGCCGGCACCGCCAGCGTGTCGGGAATGGCCAGCGTGGCCGTGTAGGTCGACGAGAGCACGCTGCCGAGCAGCGCGATGCCGAGCACGCCGCCCAGTTCGTACGACACCTCCTCGATCGACGCGGCCATGCCCGCGTGCTCGGCCGGCGCGTTGTTCATGATCGCGTTCGAGGCCGCCGTGATGGTCGCGCCCACGCCCAGGCCCAGCAGCACCAGCACCGCGAGCTTGAATGCGCCCGTGGCATCGACGGCCAGCGCCAGCCCGCACAGCGAGAGCGCGGTGGCCAGCAGGCCGCCGAGGATCAGCGGGCGCGAACCGATGCGCGGCAGCAGCATGCCCGCGAGCGGGCCCGCCACGAAGGCGGCGAGCGGCACCGGCAGGATCGTCAGGCCGGCCTGCAGCGGCGTGAGGCCGCTCACCAGCTGCAGCCGCTGGCTGAACACCAGCTCGACGCCGATCAGCGCCACCGAGGCCACGATGGCCGCGATCACGCCGCCCGAGAAATAGGGGTCGCGGAACAGCCGGAAGTCGACCAGCGGGCTCGCGCTGCGACGCTGGCGGCGCGCGAACAGCGTCATGGCCAGCAGGCTCAGCGCGCCGCTGATGCCCATCGCGAGGCCCGAGGGCGCGGGCTTGGCGAATTCCTTGATCGCGAGCACCAGGCAGACCAGCGCCACGAACACCTGCACCGAGCCGAGGACGTCGAAGGGCTTCGGGTGCGCGGTGGCGCCCGCGCGCCGCCCCGGCAGCAGCCAGGCGCCGAGCACCAGCGCGAGCACGACCACCGGCACGTTGACGAGGAACACGGAGCCCCACCAGAAGTACTCGAGCAGCACGCCGCCGACCACCGGGCCGAACGCGGCGCCGCCCGAGGCGACCGAGGCCCAGACGCCGATGGCGACCGCGCGCTCGCGCTCGTCGGCGAAGGCGAGCCGGATGATGGCCAGCGTGGCCGGCATCATCATCGAGGCGCCCACGCCCAGCAGACCGCGCGCCGCGATCAGCGCCGCGGGGCTGCCGGCATAGGCGGCGCACAGCGAGGCCACGCCGAAGACGATCAGGCCCGCGAGGAACATGCGCTTGTAGCCCACGCGGTCGCCGAGCGCGCCCATGCCGAGCAGGAAGCCCGACACCACCACGGTGTAGGCGTTGACGATCCAGAGCTTCTCGGACGAGGAGGCCGCGAGATCGTGCGTGAGCGTGGGCAGCGCCGTGTAGAGCACGGTCATGTCGACCACGATCAAGAGCAGCGCCATCGAGACGATCACCAGGGTGACCCATTGCCTGAACACGGTATTCATCGCTCAGGCCTCCAGTTCCTTGAGCATCGTGACCGAGACCGGCATGCAGCCGCGCGCCTCGAAGAAGCGGTGCGCGCCCTGGTTGCCGAGGCCGCTCTCGAGGAACAGGCGCGCGATGCCGCGCTGCCGCAGTTCGGCGCAGACCCAGTCGAACAGCTGGCCGCCGACGCCGGCCGACTGGAACGGCGCATCGACCACGAGGTCGTCGAGCGTGGCGAAGGCGCGCGCGGCGCGCCGGGTTTCGTCGATGGACACCAGCGCGATCGCGGCCAGCGCATCGCCGGCATGCGCGGTGGCGATCAGCGAGGCGGCCGTGGCCGGCGGCAGCGCGAGCGTTTCGCGCAGTTCGGCGCGCAGCACTTCGGGCAGGTCGCGGCGCCATTCGCCGGGCGCGACGGCGCGCTCGCCCTGCAGCTCGGAATGCGAGATGTAGCGCGGGCTCAGCTGGCGCATGAACAGCGCGGCGATGGCGGCTTCCTGCGCGGGGTCGTGGCACCAGTTCAGGTCGATGGGGGCGGTATGGATGCGGGGCATCGCGAGACGGGAGATCGGCATACGAACGGACTTCTCTTTTCAGGGACGGGGCGAGGTCGCCTCGCCTGGACTGCCGATCTTGCTTCAATAGAATGGATGAATAAAGATGAAACCCATCTGATAAATAGATAGAAAGAGGCAGGCCCATGGAATGGACCGTCGACCAGTTGCGCCAGTTCGTCACCACCGCCGACTGCGGCTCGTTCTCGGCGGCCGCGCGCCGGCTCGGCAAGGCGCAGTCGGCCGTGAGCACCGCCATCGGCCTGCTCGAGGCCGACCTCGGCGTGGCGCTGTTCGATCGCTCGCGGCGCAATGCGCAGCTGTCCGAGGCGGGGCAGGTGCTGCTGCTCGAGGCGCGCGAGCTGCTGCGCCAGGCCGAGCAGCTCGACCAGCGCGCGCGCTCGCTGCACGACGGCAGCGAGGCCGCGCTCTCGATGGCCTTCGACGAGGCGCTGCCGTACACCGCCATCGCCACGCTGTTGCGCGAGATCTCGGTGAAGTACCCGAGCCTCGAACTCACGTTGCTCAACGGCACCGCCACCGAGGTGGCCGATTACGTGGAGCAGGAGCGCGCGAGCGTGGCCTTCCATTTCGACCGTGGCCCGGCGCGCGCCTGCTTCGAGCTGCGCCGCATCGGCAGCGTGCCGCAGGGCGTGTTCGTGGCGGTCGACCATCCGCTGGCCGACGGCCGCACCGTGCGGCGCAAGGACCTGGTCGGGCACCGGCAACTGCTGATGCATGCGGACGACGTGCACGAGGTGGCCTACAGCCCGCGCGTCTGGCGCTCCGACAGCTTCTACAGCACGGCCGAGATGGTGGCCGACAAGCTCGGATGGGCCGTGCTGCCCGTCAACATCGCGCACTACGAGGGCTACCGCCAGGCCCTCAAGGAACTGCCGTGCCCCGCGCTCGCGCTGCCGCGGCTGTCGGTGCGCATGCTGTGGCTGCAGGGGCGGCCGCTGGGCGCCACCGCGCTCTACGTGCAGCAGCGCTTCGCGGAGCTGCTGCTCGACAGCACGGCCTGAACCGTCCGGCGCTCAGGCGCGCCTGCCGTCCTCCGCGGCGCGCCCGTGGTGCTTGCGATGCCCGATGCGCTGCGCGCGGTAGATGCCCGTGTGCCCCGAGAACAGGTAGGCGGTGACGCAGCCGATCGCGGCCAGGGGGCCGATGTCGGCGCCGAACAGTTCCATCGCCATCAGGGTGGTGGCGATCGGGGTGTTCGCGGCCCCCGCGAAGACGGCGACGAAGCCGATGCCGGCCAGCAGCGCGAAGGGCATGTGCAGCAGCGGCGCCAGCGCGTTGCCCAGGGTCGCGCCGATGTAGAACAGCGGCGTGACCTCGCCGCCCTTGAAGCCCGTGCCGAGCGAGGCGACGGTGAAGACCAGCTTGGCGAGGAAATCCCAGGGCTGCATGGGCGCCTGGAACGAGCGGACGATGTCGGGGATGCCCAGGCCGATGTAGCGGTGGGCATCGAGCGCCCACACCGCCGTGGCGATGACCACGCCGCCCGCGAAGGGACGCAGCGGCGGGTAGGCGATCAGGCGCTTGACCAGCGCGCCCAGCGCATGGGCCGCGGTGGCGAACAGCATGCCGACCAGGCCGAACAAGATGCCCGCGAGGACCACCGCGAGCACGCGCCAGGCGTCGATGGCGCCCACCGCACCGATCGCATAGTGGGTGTGGTGGATGCCCCAGGCGGTGCAGACCCGGTCGGCCACGAAGGCCGCGACGATGCAGGGAAAGAGCGCGTCGTAGCGCATGCGGCCGATGGCCAGCACCTCGAGGCCGAAGATGGCCCCGGCCAGCGGCGTGCCGAACACCGACGCGAAGCCCGCGGCGATCCCGCTCATCAGCAGCACGCGGCGGTCCTCGCGCTGCAGGCGGAACACGTGCGTGAGCTGATCGGCCAGCGCGCCGCCCATCTGCACGGCCGTGCCCTCGCGGCCGACCGAGGCGCCGAACAGGTGCGAGACCACGGTGCCGCCCAGCACCAGCGGCACCATGCGCAGCGGCACCACCTGGCGAGGGTCGTGGATCTCCTCGATCAGCAGGTTGTTGCCGGCGTCCACCTGCTTGCCGAGCCGGTGATAGACCCAGCCCACGGCCATGCCGGCGACGGGCAGCAGCCAGACGATCCAGCGATGGGCCTCGCGCCAGGCCGTGGCCAGGTCGAGGGCGTGCAGGAAGAAGGCCGAGGCGGTGCCGGCCAGGGCGGCCACGAGCGTGGCGAGCAGCAGCCATCGGCCGATGAAGGGCAGCAGTTGCAGCGGTTCGAAGTTGGAAAGTTTGCGCATGGTTCAGGGGCTCGGATCGATCGGCCTGACCAGCGGGGGATGCATGCACGCGAGCGCCTACAGCCCTGACGAGGTCAGGTGTCTGTAGGCGTCATCAGCCGCACGGAGGTGCGGCGGTTCGAAGAGGTACGCCATCTCTTGGGCCTGGATTCTAAGAGGGCGGTCTCCGGCGCCGTCCCGTGGCATGGCTCTTGCGAAGAAGTAGCCCGATGGGAAACTTATTCGCCAAAACTGGGCAACTCTCGATACGGGATTTACCCCTGGAGCGGCGGATATTTCATCTCAGGGAAAGCGATATGTTTCCCATTGGGAAACAAAACTAATCTTCGCGCAGCTTCCAACGCCCGTGCACGAAAACGGGCAACCCGTGCCGCCGCCGCCCTCGAGGCGGGCGGTCCCCGCCAGCAGAGCCATCAACCTCGCATCGGAGAGCCACCACCATGAATCACCCCGCAAACCCCGCGCTGGCCCAGGAGGGACGGTCGGCCGAGACCGACAGCTCCGAAGTCAGCCGTGTCGTGTTCGCCAGCTCGGTCGGAACCATCATCGAGTGGTACGACTTCCTGATCTACGGCACCGCCGCCGCGCTGGTCTTCAACAAGATCTTCTTTCCCGCCGACGACCCGCTGATGGGCACGCTGGCCGCGCTGGGCAGCGCGGCCGTGGGCTTCTTCGCGCGGCCCTTCGGCGGCGCGGTGTTCGGCTACTTCGGCGACCGGCTGGGCCGCAAGTCGATGCTGCTGCTGACGCTCGCGATCATGGGACTCGGCACCTTCGCCATCGGCCTGCTGCCGACCTACCAGCAGATCGGCATCTGGGCGCCGATCCTCCTGATCGTGCTGCGCATCGTGCAGGGCATCGGCCTGGGCGGCGAGTGGGGCGGGGCGGCGCTGATGGTGCTCGAGCATGCGCCTAAGCGCCGGCGCGGGCTGTGCGGCAGCCTGGTGCAGGTCGGTTTCCCGATCGGCCTGATCCTGTCGGCGGGCGTCTATTCGATGGTGTCGACCCTGCCCGAGGAGGACTTCATGGCCTGGGGCTGGCGCGTGCCCTTCCTGCTGAGCGTGGTGCTGGTGGCGCTCGGTGCCTTCATCCGCACGCGGGTGTCGGAGTCGCCGGTGTTCCTCGAGATGAAGGCCAAGAAGGAGATCGCGCGCAATCCCTTCGCCGAAGCGGTGTTCCGCGATCCGAAGAACTTCCTGATCGCGGTCGGCCTGAAGATCTGCGAGGTCTCGTGGGTCTACATGCTCACGGTGTTCATGGTGGTCTACGCGACCAAGAACCTGGGCCTGCCCAAGGAGATGCTGCTCAACGCGATCATGGTCGCGGCGGCGATCGAGGTGGTGACGATTCCGCTGTTCGGCTGGCTGTCGGACATCGTCGGGCGCCGCCCGTTCTACTTCGCGGGCACGCTCTTCACCATCGTCTTCGCGTTCCCGCTGTTCTGGCTGGTCGACACGCGCGATCCGTGGATCATCATCGCCGCGACCGCGGTGGCGCTGAGCTTCGGCCACGGCCTGATGTTCGGCCCGCAGGCCACCTACTTTCCCGAGCTCTTCGGCGCACGCGTGCGCTACACCGGCGCCTCGTTCGGCTTCCAGGTGTCGGCCGCGCTCGGCGGCGGACTGGCGCCGATCCTCGCCACCCTGCTGGTGGGCAAGCTCGGCGGCACCGCGGGCGTGTCGATCATGCTGATCGGCCTGGCCTGCGTGACCCTGGTGGCGGCCTTCTTCGCGCACGAGACGCGCGACGACTCGGTGCGCAACTTCTGAGCGCGGCCGCATGACCTTCGTCGTGACCGAAGCCTGCATCGCATGCCGCTATGGCGAGTGCGTGTCGGTGTGCCCGCAGAACGCCTTCCACGAAGGACCGAACTTCGTGGTCATCGATCCGCGCGCCTGCGCCAACTGCGGCCTGTGCGAGATGGTGTGCCCGGTGCAGGCGATCCATCCCGCAGCCGACCTCGCGCCCGACCAGCGCGACTGGATCGCGCTCAATGCGCGGCTCGCTGCGCAGTGGCCGCTGGCAGTCGGCACCCAGGCGCTGGCCGATGCCGACGCGCATGCCTTCGACACCGCCAAGCGCGAGCGCCTGATCCTCGAACCATGACCCCCACGCCTTTTTCATTCAGAACGGAGACCCGCGCATGCACATGACCTTCCTGCTCTACGAGGGCATCGAGCCCGTGGACCTCGCCGCCATCGGCGTGGTCTCGATGGCGCGGCGCGTGATCCCCGAGCTCGGCTACCAGACCGTGTCCTTCGACCGCGCGCCGGTCACGCTCGCCAACGGCCTGCAGGTGCTGCCGAACAAGAGCTTCGAGGAGGTGCGCGAGGTCGACGTGCTGCTGGTGCCCGGCGGGCCCGGCTGGCGCGCCGCCTCGCAGGATGCGCGCGTGCTCGAGTTCGTGCGCCGCGTGGCGCCCGAAGCGCTGGTCTGCTCGGTCTGCACCGGCGCGATGATCCTGGCCGAGGCCGGCGTGCTCGACGGCCTGCGCGCGACCACCAAGTTCGAGGTGGTGCCACCCGAGACCTCGCCGCTCGATGAGCTGCGGCAACGCTATCCGGCGATCCGCACCGAGCCCGCGCTCGTGGTCGACAACGGCCGCGTGGTCACTGGCGGCGGCGTCACGCTGTGCATCGACGCCGTGCTGTACCTGATCGAGAAACGCTTCGGCCCCGCACCCGCGGCCGAGGTGGCCCGGATCATGGAATACGGCGCCGCGCGCGAGGCCAACCGGCTGCGCTTCGCCGCCTGATCCGTTCCGTGATTTCGAAAGTTGTCCAATGGGAAACTTCGATCTAGAATCGAATCCACCCGCTGCGGCGATGTCCCCCGTCCCCCACCCATCCATTCATTCACAGGAGTCAAACACCATGTCCGCCGTCTTCAAGGAACGCCTCTCCGGCAAGCTGCAACCCACCATCGGTGGTTCCGTCTACGTCGATCCCGCCACGCTCGAATGGCGGCCCTCGCAGTTTCCGAAGATCCAGATGAAAGTGCTCTACCGCAACGACGCATCGGGCGAGATGACGGTGCTGCTCAAATGGGAACCCGGCGCGGTGCTGCCGTTCCACAAGCATCCCGAGATCGAGCAGAGCTGGGTGCTCGAGGGTTCGTTCTCGGACCACGACGGCATCTGCCGCGCGGGCCAGTTCGTCTGGCGCCAGCCGGGCTCGCTGCACGAGACGCGCTCGGACGAGGGCTGCACCATCCTCGCGATCTATCGCAAGCCCAATGTGTTCTTCAACGCAGCGGGTTTCGAAGCCGACAAGAACTGAGTTCTTCTCGCGCGGTGCCGGCCATCCGGGCAACCGGGTGTGCCGGCAGGTAAACCGGTTCCATTAAATTCGGAGCATGGTTGCTTCAAAGAAAACCGCCCGCGCGCCCAGGCGCGCGGCGGCCCCCGCCGCTCCAGCCGTGGCAGCGGCCCCCGCCGAGGTGCCGGCCCATGTGGACCTCGGCGTGCGCCTCAAGCAGCGGCGCCTCGAGGCGGGCCTCACGCTCGCGGCGCTGGCCGAACAGGCCGGCTTCGGCAAGGCCTACCTCTCGCGCATCGAGAGCGGCCAGAAGGTGCCGCCGATCGGCTCGCTGGCGCGCATCGCGAGCGTGCTGGGCATCGAGGCCGCGAGCCTGCTCACCGACAACGCGCATGCGCAGCAGAGCTGGCGCGGCGTGAGCCTGGTGCGGCATGCCGACAAGCGCCCGACCGTGATGGGCGGCAGCGCCTTCGGCTACGACTACTTCGCGCTGACCGACGCCACCACCGACCGCGCGCTGCAGCCCTTCCTGTTCACCTTCCCCGACAAGGTCGACAAGTTCGTGTTCTTCGAGCACGAGGGCGAGGAGATGATGCACGTGCTCACGGGCCGCGTGGAGTGGCAGGTCGGGGGCGACAAGTTCATCCTCGAGCCCGGCGACACGCTGCATTTCGACGCGCGCATCCCGCACCGCGGGCATGCGCTCGCGGGGCCGGCCACGGCGCTGGTGGTGATCTATTCGCCCGTGGGCTACCACCCGAACCTGGCCTGAAGCTTCAGCGCAGCACGCGGCCGTCCGAAGAGATGCTGATCAGGTCGATGCTGCGCACGTTGTCGCGCAGGCCCGGGCGCAGGTTGATGCGGAAGCCGCCGACGTCGTAGTCGGTCATCGCGCCCATCACGCGCTGCAGGCTCTGCGGCGTGAAGCCGCGGCCCGCGCGGCGCACCGCCTCGCCCACGGTCTTGGCGGCGATGAAGCCCTCGAGGCCTTCGTACGAAGGCGCCTGGTCCGAGTTGTCGACCGCGGCACGGTACTCCTTGACGATCGGGATCGCCGAAGGCCGCGGCGAGGGCACGACCTGCGAGATCACGATGCCGCCGATGTCCTTGCCGAGTTCGGCGTAGAGCGGGTCGATGCCCACGATCGAGAAGGCCATGAAGCTGCCGGTGTAGCCGCTCTTGCGCAGCGCGCGGATGGCATTGGCCGTGGTGCCCGAGAGCGACACCAGCACGATGGCCTGCGGCGAGGGCTTCTGCACGGCCTTGAGCGCCTCCTCGAGCGGCTTGCCGCCACCCGCGGGCACCAGCGCGGTGGCGACCAGCGGCGGCAGCTTGAGTTCGCTCACGGCCTGCTGCACCGCCGCGAGGCCGGCATGGCCCATCGCGTCGTCGTCGCCCACCAGCGCGATGCGGGTCTGCCCCACGGTGGCGCACTGGCGCACGATCTTCAGCGCCTCGTCGATCATGCCGGGGCGCACATGGAACACGTTGGGATGCGCGGGGCCGCGCAGGGTGTCCGAGGCCGCGAAGGGCGCGAACAGCAGGCTGCCCTGCTGGGTGGCGACCTCGGCGCCGGCATTGCTGCTGGCGGTGCCGACGAAGCCGAACAGCATGTCGGCCTTGTCGCGCGACAGCAGGGTGCGGGCGTTGGCCGCCGCGCGGGCGGCGTCGTAGCCGTCGTCGAGCTGCAGCAGCTTGAGCTGCAGGCCGCTGGCGGCATTGCGCTCGTTGAAGTCGCTCACCGCGAGCCGGCTGCCGGCCGCGAAGGCCAGGCCGATCTCGCCGGCCGTGCCGGTCAGCGGCACCGACTGGCCGAGCAGCACCACGCGGGCGCCGGCGGGCGCGGCCGCGCGGGTGGCCTGCGCGAACGCGCGGGGCAGGGCCGTGCCCAGGGTCAGCAGGGCGCCGGTCTTCATCAGCCACTGTCTGCGTGCGTCGTTCATCGGACACCTTTTGCTAAAAATAGTAAAAAAGTGTAGCAATTTGGATGCCCGACGGGAAGTTTTGCCCATGCAGAATCGCCCGCATGAACAAGATCGCTGTGCTGGCACTGGGATGTGCCGTGTTGGCCGGTTGCACCGACCTGGCCCGGAACAGGGCGCCGGAGGCACCGGAGGCCGGCTTCTCGCAGGGCGGGACCGGGACGCCGGCGCTGGAGATCGCCGCGCCCCCCACGATCGCGCCCGCGCCCGCGCCGATGGCGGATCCGGCACCGGCGCGGCGGCCAGCGCCGGTGTCCGACGCGCGCGTGCTGCAGCGCTCGATCCCGCCCTATCCCTCGCAACTGGCCGAGCAGGGCGTGGCGGGCACGGTGGTCGCGGCCTTCGACGTCGACCCCGAGGGGCGTGCCGATCGCATCCGGATCCTCAGCTCGCCGCATCCGCTGCTGTCGCAGGCGGTGACGAAGTCGCTCCAGGCCTGGCGTTTCGAGCCGGCGCGCGACGCGAACGGCCAGGGCCTGCGCAGCGCGATGCGGTTGCCGTTCCGCTTCGTCGTCGAAGACTGACGAAGGGGCGGTGCGCTCAGGCGCGCTCGAACACCAGGTCCCAGACCCCGTGGCCCAGCTTGAGGCCGCGGTTCTCGAACTTGGTCAGCGGTCGGTAGTCGGGCTTGGGCGCGTAGTCGGCGGCGGTGTTGCGCAGCAGCGGCTCGGCCGACAGCACCTCGAGCATCTGCTCGGCATAGGGCTGCCAGTCGGTGGCGCAATGGATGTAGCCGCCGGGGCGCAGGTGCTGCGCGAGCTTGGTCACGAACTCGGCCTGGATCAGCCGGCGCTTGTTGTGGCGCTTCTTGTGCCAGGGATCGGGAAAGAACACGTGCACGCCGGCCAGCGTGGCGGGCTGCAGCATGTGGTCGAGCACCTCGACGGCATCGTGCGCGCAGATGCGGATGTTCGGGATGCTCTGCTCGCCGATGCGCTTGAGCAGCGCGCCCACGCCGGGCTCGTGCACCTCGCAGCAGAGGAAGTCGGTGTCGGGCCGCACGGTCGCGATGTGGGCCGTGGCCTCGCCCATGCCGAAGCCGATCTCGAGCACGGTCGGCGCCTCGCGGCCGAAGGCGGCGGCCAGGTCCAGCGTCTGCTCGCGGTAGGGCAGCAGGAACAGCGGGCCCAGCTCGGCGAAGGCGCGCGCCTGGCCGTCGGTGGTGCGGCCGCCGCGCTTCACGAAGCTCTTGAGGCGGCGGTGCAGCGGATGGGGCGTAGTGCTGTCGCCTGCGTCGTCGGCGGGCGGAAGGTCGTGGGACACGGTATCGGGAAAGGTCATTGCGGCCGCGAATTGTAGAGAGCGCGCCATGCGGGCACCCAGCCGGCCAGCGCCTCGGCGCAGGAAGCGCCTGCGGCCGGGCCCAGGCCGAGCACGCGTGCCGCCGCCTCGAGCGCGGCGCGCGCGGCCTCGGGGGTGGCGGTGTCGAAGGCCGCCGCGCCGTTCTGCTTCGAGAGCTTGTGGCCGTCGGCGCCGCGCACCAGCGGCGTGTGCAGGTAGCGCGGCGTTGGCAGCCCGAGCGCGCGCTGCAGCAGGATCTGGCGCGCGGTGTTGTCGGCCAGGTCCTCGCCGCGCACCACGTCGCTCACGCCCTGGTCGGCATCGTCGACCACCACCGCGAGCTGGTAGGCCCAGGGGCCGTCGGCGCGGCGCAGCACGAAGTCGCCGACCTCGCGGGCGACGTCCTGGCCCTGCGCGCCGAGGCGGCGGTCGACCCAGTGGAGTTCGCCCGGCGCCGCGGCCTCGAACTTCTGCGTGGCGAAGCGCCAGGCGCGCGCGGGCTTGCCATGCAGGCCGTCGCGGCAGGTGCCGGGGTAGACGCGCTCGCCATGGCGCTCGTGCTGCCGGCCGAGCCGCGCGAGCGCTTCGTCGATGTCCTTGCGCGAGCAGCCGCAGGGGTAGGCGAGGCCGCGTTCGCGCAGGCGAGCCAGCGCAGCCTCGTAGCGCGCGGTGCGCGCGGTCTGCCACACGGGCTCTTCGTCGGGGATCAGCGCGCAGTCGGCGAGCTGGCGCAGGATGCGCTCGCCCATGCCCGGCAGGCAGCGCTCGGTGTCGGCGTCCTCGATGCGCACCAGCCAGCGCGCCCGCGGGCCTTGCGCGCGCACGTCGAGCCAGCTCGCGAGCGCGGCGACCAGCGAGCCCGCGTGCAGCGGGCCGGTGGGCGAGGGAGCGAAGCGGCCGACGGGAGGCATGGAAAACGGCAGGGGGCCGCGGCCGGCCCCGGAACGCGAACTACAGTGCCGCGAGCGCGAGCGACAGGCCCGAGACGAAGGCGTCCTCGACGCGGTGGCCGATGCACCAGTCGCCGGCCACGCCGATGCGCGCCTTGGCGTCCCACAGGTGGCTCTGGCCCACCGGCACCTGGGTCTGGGCCTCGGCCCAGCACAGCGCCTGCGCATGGGCCGGCGTGGCATGGATGCCGGTGATCTCGGAGAAGGCGCGCAGCAGCTTGGCCTCGATGCGCGGCGCGTCGTCGCGCAGGTGTTCCTGCGACCAGGTGGCGCTGGCCTGCAGGGTCCAGCGCTCGATGCGTTCGCGGCCGGGCTTGGACGATTCGCGCGCCAGCCAGGCCACGCGGTGGTGCGTGCTGCGCGCGGCGTTCCATTGCGGGCCCAGGTGCGACATGGTCGGCTGGTTGGCCTGCGGGAAGGCGATCATCAGCGTCCAGCACGGCGCGATGCGCACCGGCTCGACCTGGCGGCTGATGCTGCGGGACAGCTTGCCGTCCTCGAGCAGCGCGCGGGCGCGCGAGGGCGGCACCGCGAGCAGCACCGCGTCGAAGCCCGAGTACACGCGCTGCGAGTCGCCGGCACCGGCGGTGCGCAGCTGCCAGCGCGCGGCATCGAGCGCGTCGGGCTCGATGCGCGTGACCTGCGTGCCGGTGACCAGGCTGTCGCCCAGCGGCCGCGCCCATTGCGCCACCAGCGAGTCCATGCCGGGCTGGGCCACCCAGTGCGATTCGAGCGAGGGCAGCGCGGCCTCGGCCACGCGGCCGTGGGCATCGAGCACGCGCACGAGGTTGGCGCTCCAGCGCCGGCACAGGCCGGGCACGGTTTCGAGTGCCTGCGCGAAGCGCGCGTCGCGCACGGTGAAGTACTGCGCGCCGCTGTCGAAGCGGCCGAAGGCGGTGTCGACGCTGGCCATGCGGCCGCCCGCCCCGTCGCCGCGCTCGAACAGCGTGACGCTGTGGCCGGCCTGCACCAGCGTGCGCGCGCAGGCCACGCCGGCCATGCCGGCGCCGACGACGGCGTAGTGGCGCGGCGCGGCGGCGGGTGCGGTGTCGGGGGAGGGGGCCGGGGTTCGGTGGCGGTCTGCCTTGGCGCGAGGACGAGTGGTCATGCTGGACCCTTTTCTTGTGACGAGGTGAAGACGGTGGATGCTGCGCCGACTCTAACCCGGTCTGCGCGCGTGCCGCAGCCACCCTGGGGCAAACGACGATGCGCGTCCCGCGGGCATCAACGGCCGCGGTGCCGTTCGAGCAGCGCGCGCCGCGTGCCCTCGTGCTCGAACTGGGCGAGCCACCACTCGAGAGCGCGCCCGGGCTTGCCGGCCGCGCGCACGCGCCAGGCGCAGTGCATGCTGCCCAGCGGCGGCTGGCGCTCGGTGCGGCGCTCGACCAGGTGGCCGGCCTCGATGTAGGGCCGTGCCATCGGCTCGGGCAGGAAGCCGCCGCCCAGGCCGTGCAGCTGCGCCGCGAGCTTGGCCTGCATGGTCGGCACGGTCAGCACGTCCTGTCCGCCGACCAGGTTGACCGTCATGCCGGGACTGCTGCGCGCCGAGTCGGCCGCGGCCACCGCGCGGTACTGGCGCAGCACGGCGTCGCTCAGCGGTTCCTCGAGCCGCGCCAGCGGATGGTGCGGCGCCACCGCGTAGATGAAGCGCAGCTCGCCCAGCGGCAGGCTGCGCAGGCCGGTGGCGGTGAACGCCAGGCTGGCGGCATCGAGCACCGCGCCGATCGCGAGGTCGGCCTCGCCGCTGGTCAGCGCCTCGATGGTGCCCAGCAGGGTCTCGTCGCGCAGCTTCAGGCGGGTCGGCGGCTCGAGCGCGAAGAAGGCGGTGGCGAGGTCGAGCAGCGGATCGCGCGCGATCACGCTGTCGACCGCGATCGTGAGCATCGGCTCCCAGCCGGTGGCCACGCGCTTCACGCGGTTGGCCACGGCGTCGATCTCGCCGAGCAGTCGCGCCGCCTCGCGCAGCAGCTCGGCGCCGGCCTCGGTCAATTTCGCCTGCCGCGCGCTGCGGTCGAACAAGAGCACGTCGAGCGCATCCTCGATCTGGCGCACGCGGTAGCTCAGCGCGCTGGGCACGAGGTCGAGCGCGCGCGCCGCCGCGGCGAAGCTGCCGGTGTGGGCCACGGTCTGCAGCATGGCGAGCGCATCGGGGGTCAGCACGTCGCGGGGGCTGGGCATGGTCGCGGCTCCATTGATCAAAAAATTTGAATGATGCCATCAAAGCGCGGCGCTTTTCCCTCGGGGGCGCGGGCCTAAAGTTCTTCCCATCCGCTGCGCATCCGGCGCGGCATACGAAGAAGGCCGATGATCCCCACGGGACCGGCCCAAGGAGTCCGACGATGTTGCAAGTCCGTAAATCCCAGGAACGCGGTTATGCCGACCACGGCTGGCTGCGCTCGTTCCACAGCTTTTCCTTCGCCAACTACTACGACCCGGCCCACATGGGCTTCGGCAACCTGCGCGTGATCAACGAGGACCGCGTGGCCGCCGGTGCCGGCTTCGGCACCCATGGCCACAAGGACATGGAGATCATCAGCTACGTGCTCTCGGGCGAGCTGGCGCACAAGGACAGCATGGGCAACGTGGAATCGATCCCGCCCGGCGACGTGCAGCGCATGAGCGCCGGCCGCGGCGTGATGCACAGCGAGTTCAACCACAAGGCCGACGAGACCACGCACTTCCTGCAGATCTGGATCCAGCCCAACGTGCGCGGCATCGAGCCCGGCTACGAGCAGAAGAAGTTCGATGCGGCCGAGAAGCGCGGCAAGCTGCGCCTGGTGGCCTCGCCCGACGGCGCCGACGGTTCGGTCACGGTGCATGCCGATGCGCGCCTGTTCGCGGGCCTGCTCGACGGCGACGAGCGCGCGAGCCTCGCGCTCGATCCGAAGCGCAAGGGCTACGTGCACCTTGTGCGCGGCGAGCTCGAGGTCAATGGCCAGAAGCTCGCGGGCGGCGACGCCGCGCTGCTCGAGGGCGAATCGCGGCTGACGCTGGCCGGCGGCAAGGATGCCGAGGTGCTGGTGTTCGACCTCGCCGCCTGATGTGTTCCCGGGCCGGGCGAGGGCCCGGCCTTTTTTCGCGACCCGTTCCCTTCATTCCATTCAACACAACCGAGGAGTTCGAACCATGGCAACCACCACCACCCCCAACGGCGCGCAGGACACGCTGGCGCTGATCGGCCGCATCCTGATCGCCTACCTGTTCATCCCGGCCGGCATCGGCAAGCTCATGGGCTTCGGCGGCACCGTGGGCTACATCACCTCGGCCGGCCTGCCCTTGCCCGAGGTGGCGGCGGCGATCGCGATCGTGGTCGAGCTCGGCCTGGGCATCGCGCTGCTGCTGGGCTTCAAGACCCGCTGGACCGCGATCGCCATGGCCATCTTCACGGTCGCGACCGCGCTGTTCTTCCACAAGTACTGGGCCGTGCCCGACGCGATGAAGATGGCGCAGCAGATCAACTTCAACAAGAACATCGCGATCGCCGGCGGCCTGCTCGCCTTCGCCGCCTTCGGTCCCGGCCGCTTCAGCATCGACAAGCGCTGATCCCCGCATCCATTCCCATCGCAAGGAGCCACCGAACATGAGCAACATCGTCGTCGTCTTCCATTCCGGCTACGGCCATACCCAGCGCGTGGCGCAAGCCGTGGCCGACGGCGCGGGCGCGCAGCTGCTCGCCATCGACGCGGACGGCAACCTGCCCGAGGGCGGCTGGGAGACCCTGGCCGCGGCCGACGCGATCATCCTGGGCTCGCCCACCTACATGGGCGGCGTGAGCTGGCAGTTCAAGAAATTCGCCGATGCATCGTCGAAGGTCTGGTACACGCAGGGCTGGAAGGACAAGCTCTTCGCGGGCTTCACCAACAGCGCCACCATCAACGGCGACAAGGTCACGACCATGACCTACCTGTGGACGCTCGCGATGCAGCACAGCGGCATCTGGGTCAGCATGGGCATCCTGCCGACCAACAACAAGGCCGCCACGCGCGATTCGACCAACTACATCGGCGGCTACGGCGGCCTGCTGACGCAGTCGCCCTCGGACGCGAGCCCGGCCGAGATTCCCCGCGGTGACCTCGACACCGCGCGGTCTTTCGGCGAGCGCGTGGCCGCGGTGGCAAGATCGCGCGGCTGACCATCGCCTGAGCGGGCCGCCCCCGGCCCGGGGCACCCACGGAGAGAACACGATGACCGACGCCACCCCCGCCACCCGTTTGCTGCAACCGCACGACAAGGACCTGGGGGGCGGCTTCAACGTGCGGCGCCTGCTGCCCGCGGCCGTGCGCCGCTCGGTCGGCCCTTTCGTGTTCTTCGACCATTTCGGCCCGGCCACCGAGCAGCCGGGCCATGCGCACGACGTGCGCCCGCATCCGCACATCGGCCTGGCCACCGTCACCTACCTGTTCGAGGGCGCGATGATGCATCGCGACAGCATCGGCAGCGTGCAGGAGATCCTGCCGGGCGCCATCAACTGGATGACCGCGGGCCGCGGCATCGTGCACTCCGAGCGCAAGCCCGAACGCCTGCTGGCCGAGACCTTCGTCAATCACGGCCTGCAGCTGTGGGCCGCGCTGCCTCAGGCCCATGAGGAAGTGGAGCCCGCCTTCGAGCACACCGCGGCCGATGCGATCCCCGCGCTGTTCGAGCAGGGCGTGGGCGTGCGCGTGCTGGTGGGCGAGGCCTTCGGCGCGCGCTCGCCCGTCACGACCTTCTCGCGGACCGTCTACCTCGACATCGCGCTGCCGGCCGGCGCGAGCTTCGCGCTGCCCGCGCTGGCGCCCGAGCTCGCGGTCTACCCGATCGATGGCGACATCGGCCTCGACGGCGTGGCCGTGCCGATGCACACCATGGCCGTGCTGGCCGACGGGCAGGGCGCCAACCTCACGGCGCCCGTGACCGCGCCGGTGCGGCTGGTGGTGATCGGCGGCGAGCCGCTCGACGGGCCGCGCTACATCACCTGGAACTTCGTCTCGAGCCGGCGCGAACGCATCCTGCAGGCCGGCGAGGACTGGGCCGCGCAGCGCATGGGCCACGTGCCCGGCGAGACCGAGTTCATCCCGCTGCCGGGCAAGCCCTTCGGCGTGCGCGAGCCCGACACGGGCAGCACGCCCACCTGAGTTCTACAGCGCGAGCTTGTAGCCCTCGTGGCTCGCCACGAAGCCCAGCCGCTCGTAGAAGCGATGGGCATCGGGCCGGCGCTTGTCGGTCGTGAGCTGCACCAGGGTGCAGCCCCGCTCGCGGCAGCGCGCGATCGCCCACTCGAACATCCGCTGGCCCAGCCCCGCATCGCGCCGCTGCGCCGCGATGCGCACGACCTCGATCTGGCCGCGGCATGCACCCTGGTGCGCGATGCCCGGAATGAACGAGAGTTGCAGCGTGCCGACCACCGTGTCGCCCTCGGTCACCACCACCAGTTGCTGGTTCGCATCGGCCGCGATGGCCTCGAAGGCGGCGACGTAGCGCGCATCGACGACAGCGGGTGAAGCACCCGCGGCCTCGCGTTCGCGGCCCAGCGGATCGTCGGCGAGCAGGGCGACGATGGCGGCCAGATCGGTGCGCGTCGCGGTTCTGAAAACGATAGGGTTCACTTGTGAAACTCTGTTGCATCGTCGCGCGCCAGTTGGCGCGAAACGTCATCGCCCGATAGTAAAGTGCGCCCGCCGCGAGGGAGGGAACACCGGCCCCGCGACCCACAACCACAACGACGTTGAAGAAAGCGAGCGAGGCGAGATGGCGATTCAGAAGACACCGGAAACGGCACCGGGCGAATACGGCGACCTGTTCGAGTTCCTGATGAAGGAGCTCAAGCTGTTCCAGCGCAAGCTGCTGGTGATGCTCAAGCACGTGAAGACCGGCGAGTCGCAGGTCTACAAGCAGGCCTGGTACGACTTCCACCTCAAGGACCGCCTCACGGCACTGCTCAAGGCCGAGGACTATGCGGCGGTCGCGCAGCTGCCGGTCAACAAGGCCGGCCAGACCGGCATCTACATCGAGACCCGCTACGTGAAGTCGGGCGAGGTGGTGGGCTTCCAGCTGGTGGAAGCGCGGCCGCACGAGGGCGGCCGCTACGTGGGGCTCACGCCGGCCGCGGTCTACACCGAGGCTGACGGGCGCCGCGTGCTGGCCTTCGCCGAAGGCCTCTAAAACTACTTGCCCAGCGTCACCGCTTCGGCCGGTGGCGCACCGTCGGGCGCGTCGGGCAGCAGCTGCGACTTGCGGCGCGAACCGCGCCAGGCCGAGTAGCCCACGCCGATCAGCAGCAGCACGCACAGCCCGATGAAGGTGCCGCTGATCGGGCGCGTGACGAACACCGACATGTCGCCGCGCGAGAGCAGCAGCGCGCGGCGGAAGTTCTCCTCCACCATCGGCCCGAGCACGAAGCCCAGCAGGATCGGCGCGACCGAGAACTCGAGCGACATCAGCAGCGCGCCGATGATGCCGAACACCAGCACCTCCCAGATCTGGAACAGGCTGTTCTGCGTGCTGAACACGCCCACCGCGATGAAGAACATCGCCGCCGGGAACAGGTACTTGTAGGGCACCTTCAGGAGCTTCACCCAGACCCCGATCAGCGGCACGTTGAGCACCACCAGGATCACGTTGCCGATCCAGAAGCTGGCGATCAGGCCCCAGAAGATGTCCGGGTGCTCGGTGATCAGCTGCGGGCCGGGCTGGATGCCCTGGATCAGCAGCGCGCCGAGGATCAGCGCCATCACCGCGTCGCCCGGGATGCCCAGGCTCATGGTCGGGATGAAGTCGACCTGCGTCTTCGAATGCGCCGAGGCCTCGGGCCCGGCCACGCCTTCGATCATGCCGGTGCCGAAGGCCGCGGGCGTCTTCGACACCTTGCGCTCGAGCGCATAGGCGATGAAGGTGGTGATGGTCGGTCCGGTGCCCGGCATCGCGCCGAAGATCGTGCCGACGACGGTGCCGCGGATCATGGCGGGGAAGGCGCGCTTGAGCTCTTCCTTGCTCGGGCGCATGTCGCTGAGCTTGAGCGTGCCGGTGTCGCCGATGCTCTTCATGCGGTTCACGTTGAGCAGGAAGTCGGCCACGCCGAACAGGCCCATCGAGATCGCGACCAGCTCGAGGCCGTCGCTGAGCTCGGGCAGGTCGAAGGCGAAGCGGAAGCTGCCGCTGTTGACGTCGGTGCCGACCACGCCGCACAGCAGGCCGAACACCGTCATCGCCACGCCCTTGAGCGCCGAGCCGCGCGACATGGTCGAGCCCGCGAGCAGGCCCAGCATCATGATCGAGAAGATCTCGGTCGGGCCGAACTTGAACGCGATCTGCACCAGCAGCGGCGAGGCGAAGATCATCACCACGATGCCCACCGAGGCGGCGAAGAACGAGGAGATCATCGTCACGCCGAGTGCCACGCCGCCCTTGCCCTTCTTCGTCAGCGGATAGCCGTCGAGGCAGGTCACCGCGTGCGGCGGGTGCGAGGGCATGTTCATCAGGATGGCGCCGATCGCGCCGCCGTACTGCGAGCCGTAGAAGATGCCGGCCAGCATCAGGATGGCGGGCACCGGGTGCATCACGTAGGTGAGCGGCAGCAGGATCGAGATGGCCTGCAGCGCGCCCATGCCGGGCAGCACGCCGATGAGGTTGCCCACCAGCACGCCGAAGAAGGACCACAGCAGGTTGGAGCCCTGGAACGCGACGCCGAAGCCGAACCAGAGGTCGTGGAGCGATTGTCCGATCATGGTCTCAGCCTCCCCACTGGAACAGCGGCAGCTGCAGGCTCAGCGCCCACCAGAACACCACCACCGCGATGGCCATCATCGCGAGCGCGAGCAGGAAGGCCTCGCGCAGCGTGTTGTCGCGGTCGCCGAGCGCCGAGATGAACACGATCGCGAAGGTCGCGGGCAAGAGCCCGCCGTACTCGCCGAGCAGCAGGAACGAGAGGATGCCCAGCACGATGCAGACGCAGCCGCGCAGGTCGGGCAGGCCGGCGGGATGGCCGTGCGAGCCCGCGGCCTCGGGCGCCGGCTGCTGGCCGCGCGCCGAGATCACCATCAAGAGGCCGATGAAGGCCAGCAGCAGCCCGAGGGCGACCGGGAAGAAGCCCGGCCCCATGTGCGCGAGTTCGCCGACGCGGTAGCCGTAGCCGGCGTAGGCGGCGGCCAGTCCGACGATCACCATCAGGGCCCCGCCGTAATAGTCTTTCTTGAATGTCGATGGGGCGCGCGATGCCTGCGAGGCCGCGCCACCACCCGTGCTGTGCTGCATATGTCTCCTTCGGGCTGAAGCGATGCAGTCTAGGAAGCGGGGCTTTCAATCCCCTTTCGCAACACGCTTGCAAGGGCCTTCGGGGCCCAAAATACGTGTTATCACGTACGAGCGAGCGGCAATCGGAGGATCGCGCGCAGCCCGCCGCCGTTGGCGCTCTCGGGCATGTCGGCGCTGTCCAGCAGGATCTCGCCGCCGTTGCGCCGCGCATAGCCGCGCGCGATGGTGAGGCCGAGGCCGGCGCCCTGCATCGCGGGTGCGCCCGGGCCCTGCGAGGCCGGGTCGCGCTGGAAGCGCTCGAACACGCTGGCGCGCCGTTCGGGCGCGATGCCCGGGCCGCTGTCGCAGACCTCGGCCAGCGCCTGCGAGGCATCGCGCCGCACCGTCACCGTGATGTTGCCGCCGCGCGGCGTGTACTTGATCGCGTTGTGCACCAGGTTCGCGAGCAGCTCGTGCAGCTCGGCGGGGTTCGCGCGCACCGGGATCACGGGCGAGGCCGCGTCCTCCTCCTCGTCGGGCGCGGCGAGGCCCTCGGTCGCGGTGTCGCCGCGCGCGTCGACCCAGCCCAGGTCCTGGTCGTGCTCGCGCGCGAGCGGCAGGTACTGCAGCACCACGGCGCGCGCGATCGCGTTGAGGTCGACGATCGCGGGCGCGGCGGCCTCGGTCTCACCCTCGTGCGTGGCATGCGCGAGCGCCAGCAACTGCTCGCTCAGGCGCCGCGTGCGCGCGAGCTGCGCGACGATCGCATGCAGCGATTCGCGCATGCGCTCGGGGTCGGTCTCACGCACCGCGTAGCCGGCCTGGATCGACAGGATGCCCAGCGGCGTGCGCAACTGGTGCGAGGCATCGGCGAGGAACTGCGAATGCTCGGCCACCATGCGGCGATGGCGCCCGATGTGGTGGTTGACCGCGTCGACCAGCGGCACCACCTCCTGCGGCACGCCGGCGGGATCGAGCGGCTGGATGTCGTCGCGCGCGCGTTCGCGCAGCGACCGGCGCAGCCGCTCGAGCGGGCGCAGGGTCCAGGCCACGCCCAGCCACACCAGAAGCGCCATCACCACCACCATGCGCGCGGCGCGCAGCAGCTCCTGGCGCAGCGATTCGTCCTGCGCGCGCCGGCGCGGGCCGGTGCCTTCGGCGGCCTGGATCAGCACGGTGTAGGCGCTGCCCGCGTGGCTGTTGTAGACCGTCTGGCGCAGCGCGGCCACGCGCACCGGATGCTGCTGGTAGGTGGCGTCGTAGAACACCGGCGCGCCCTCGGGGCCGCCGCTCCTCGGCGGCGGCGCGGGCAGGTCGGGCACGCCCATCAGCGTCTGCTCGGTGCCGGTCTCGCCCCGGACCACCGGCGCCGCGCCCACGTGCAGGTACTTGTAGCGCAGGTGGGTCGACTCGAACATCGCCTGCACCGAGAAGGCCTCCTGCACGCGCACGCTGCCGTCGCTCGCCACCACGATGCCGTTGGCCAGCGCCTGCACGGGCTCGAGCAGGCTCTGGTCGTAGGCGTCGACCAGGCTCTCGGTCAGCGCCTGGTAGTCGCTCCAGCTGTCGAGCGCGAGCAGCGCGACCATGCCCGGCAGCAGCAGCGCCAGCAGGCGCGCGCGGATGCCGAAGCGCCAGCTGTCAGTGGGGGATGGAGACGGTGCCGGCGCGTGCGGGTCCATCGGCGATGCCTTCGAGCATGTAGCCCAGCCCGCGCACGGTGACGATGCGCACGTCGCTGTCGGCGAGCTTGCGCCGCAGCCGGTGCAGCACCACCTCGATCGCATCGGGCCCGGCGGTGCTGTCGTTGGTGAACACCTTGCCGAACAGCTGCGACTTGCCGACCGGCGAGCCGCTGCGCATGAGCAGCGCGCTCAGGGCCGCGTGCTCGCGCGGCGTGAGCGCCAGCAGCGTGCCGCGCAGCGTGAAGGCATGGCTCTCGCCGTCGTAGGCCAGCGAGGCGCACTGCAGCCGCGGATGCTGGCGGCCGCGGCTGCGCCGCACCAGCGCGGTCAGCCGCGCCTCGAGCTCGACCAGCTCGAAGGGCTTGGTGAGGAAATCGTCGGCGCCCAGGTGCAGCCCGCGCACGCGGTCCTGCAGCGCGCCCTGCGCGGTGAGGATCAGCACCGGCGTGCGGTCGTCGGCATTGCGCATGTCGGCCAGCACCGCGAGGCCGTGCTTGTCGGGCAGCCGCAGGTCGAGCACCACCGCGTCGTACTCGGTGCCGGCCATGAAGGCCCCGGCTGTGCGCGCATCGGGCGCATGGTCGGTGACGAAGCCGCCCTGCGTGAGCGCGCGCACCAGCCAGGAGGCCATGTCCAGTTCGTCTTCCACCAGCAGGATGCGCATCGCGGGGAGGTCGGCCTATCGTTTCTTGTGGAGATCGGGGTCTTCGGCGGCGCGCGCGCTGGCCTTGGCCGCGCGGGCGCTGAGGTCGGGCGCGAGCGCCTCGCGGCCATCGAACACGAAGCAGTCGCCCTGGTAGTGGGCGCCGCCCACCAGCTCGAAGTACTTGAGGATGCCGCCCTCGAGCTGCAGCACGTTGTCGACGCCTTCCTCGCGCATCAGGATCGCGGCCTTCTCGCAGCGGATGCCGCCGGTGCAGAAGCTCACCACCGTCTTGCCCGCGAACTCGGCGCGGTGCTCGCGCAGCGCGGGCGGGAACTCGGTGAACTTCTCGATGCGCCAGTCGATCGCGCCCTCGAAGCTGCCGTGGTCGACCTCGAAGGCGTTGCGCGTGTCGAGCAGCGCGATCTCGCGGCCCGCGTCGTCGTGGCCCTGGTCGAGCCAGCGCTTGAGCGTGGGCGCATCCACGCCCGGCGCGCGGCCGGCCGCGGGCTGGATCGCGGGGTGGTCCATGCGGATGATCTCGCGCTTGAGCTTCACGAGCATGCGCCGGAACGGCTGGGCGGCGGACCAGCTGTCCTTGGTCTCGAGGTCGGCGAAGCGCGCGTCGGCGCGCACGCCGCCCAGGAAGTCCGCCATCGCGCCGGGCTCGCCGGCCAGAAACATGTTGATACCCTCGGGCGCGATCAGGATCGTGCCCATCAGTCCCAGCGCGCGGCTGCGTTCCAGCAGGCGTTCGCGCAGCGCGGGGCCGTCCTCGATGGCCACGAACTTGTAGGCCGCGATGTTCAATATCTCTTGGGTCTCTTGCACGGCGGGAATTCTAGGCGCCGCTGGTTGACCCGTTCCTGACTCGGGCACTCTCGAACGAGGGGCGGCCCGGGTGTCAATAGGGGCCGCGCCAACTCACATCGTGGAGGCCCGCCTTCCTACAATGGACGGATGTTCGTTCACCTGCGCCTGCACACCGAGTTCTCCGTCGTCGACGGCACCAATCGCATCGACGAAGTCGTCAAGGCCGCCGCTGCCGACAAGCAGCCCGCGATGGCCATCACCGATCTCAACAACCTGTTCGGCGGGATCAAGTTCTACAAGGAAGCGCGCGGCAAGGGCGTCAAGCCCGTGATCGGCGCCGAGATCTTCCTCGAGGGCATGGGCAAGGATGCCGCGACGCTCACGCGCATCGTGCTGCTGGTGCAGAACAAGCAGGGCTACCTCAACCTCTCGGAACTGCTGGCGCGCGCCTGGACGCAGAACGTCGGCCGCGGCCAGGCCCAGGCGGCCTGCAAGCTCGAATGGGTGGAGGAACTGCAGGGCGGGCTGATCGCGCTGTCGGGCGCGCAGGCCGGTCCGCTCGGCGCGCCGCTGGCCGCGGGGCAGGGCGAACGCGCGGCCGAGCTCGCGCTGCGCCTGGCGGGCATCTTCCCGCACCGCTTCTACATCGAGCTGCAGCGCGCCGGCCGTCCCGAGGACGAGCCGCACGTGCTGGCCGCGGTGCAGCTGGCCGCGCGGCTGGGGCTGCCGGTGGTGGCCACGCACCCGGTGCAGTTCGCCGCGCGCGAGGACTACGAGGCGCACGAGGCGCGCGTGTGCATCTCCGAGGGCGAGATCCTCGGCAACCCGCGGCGCGTGCGCCGCTTCACGCCCGAGCAGTATTTCAAGTCGAGCGCCGAGATGCAGGCGCTGTTCGCCGACATCCCGAGCGCGCTGGCCAACACGGTCGAGATCGCCAAGCGCTGCAGCCTGACGCTGGTGCTCGGCAAGCCGCAACTGCCCGACTTCCCCACGCCCTTCGTGAGCGAAGGCGTGCGCATGCCGATCGACGAGTTCTTCCGCCAGGAATCGTTCGAGGGGCTCGAGAAGCGCCTCGAACACCTGTTCCCCGACGTGGCCAAGCGCGACGCGCAGCGGCCGCGCTACGTCGAGCGGCTCGAGTTCGAGATCAACACCATCCTGAAGATGGGGTTCCCGGGCTACTTCCTGATCGTGGGCGACTTCATCAACTGGGCCAAGCAGAACGGCTGCCCGGTCGGTCCGGGCCGGGGCTCGGGCGCGGGCTCGCTGGTGGCCTATGCGCTGAAGATCACCGACCTCGATCCGCTCGAATACAACCTGCTGTTCGAACGCTTCCTGAATCCCGAGCGCGTCTCGATGCCCGACTTCGACATCGACTTCTGCCAGGGCAACCGCGACCGCGTGATCGACTACGTGAAGGACAAGTACGGCCGCAACGCCGTGAGCCAGATCGCGACCTTCGGCACCATGGCCGCGCGCGCGGCCATCCGCGACGTGGGCCGGGTGCTCGACATGAGCTACATGTTCTGCGACGGCATCAGCAAGCTGATCCCGAACAAGCCCGGCATGTCGGTCACGCTGCAGTACCCGCCGGCGCAGAAGATCGAGGGCGACAAGAACAACTACGCGCTCGAGATGGAGCCGCAGCTCGCCGAACGTCTCGAGAAGGAGGAAGAGGTCAAGACCGTGGTCGAGCTGGCGCAGAAGCTCGAGGGCATGACCCGCAACATCGGCATGCACGCCGGCGGCGTGCTGATCGCGCCCGGCAAGCTCACCGACTTCTGCCCGCTCTACCAGCAGCCCGGCAGCGACTCGGCCGTGAGCCAGTACGACAAGGACGACGTGGAGGCCATCGGCCTCGTGAAGTTCGACTTTCTGGGCCTGGCCACGCTCACGATCCTCGAGATCGCGCGCGAATTCATCATGAAGCGGCACAAGGGCCGCGAGAACTTCGCCTACGAGAACATTCCGCTCAACGACGCGCCGACCTACCGGCTGTTCTCCGAGGGCAAGACCGAGGCCGTGTTCCAGTTCGAATCGCGCGGCATGCAGGGCATGCTGAAAGACGCGCGGCCGACCCGGCTCGAGGACCTGATCGCGCTCAACGCGCTGTACCGCCCGGGCCCGATGGACCTGATCCCCAGCTTCGTGGCGCGCAAGCACGGCCGCGAGGACGTGGAGTATCCGCATCCGGCGGTGGCCCAGATGCTCTCGGAGACCTACGGGATCATGGTCTACCAGGAGCAGGTGATGCAGACCGCGCAGATCCTGGGCGGCTATTCGCTCGGCGGCGCCGACCTGCTGCGCCGCGCGATGGGCAAGAAGAAGCTCGAGGAGATGGCCGAGCACCGCGAGAAATTCCGAGCGGGCGCCCTGAGCACGCACGGCATCGCGCAGGACAAGGCCGACGAGATCTTCGACCTGATGGAGAAGTTCGCGGGCTACGGCTTCAACAAGTCGCACGCCGCCGCCTACTCGCTGCTGGCCTATCACACGGGCTGGCTCAAGGTCCACTACACGGCCGAATTCTTCTGCGCCAACATGACGGTGGAAATGGACGACACCGACAAGCTCAAGGTGCTGTTCGAGGACGCGCAGAAGAACTTCGGCCTGACCTTCGAGCCGCCGGACGTGAACCGCGGCAACTACCGCTTCGAGCCGGTCACCGACAAGGTCATCCGCTACGGCCTGGGCGCCGTCAAGGGCACGGGCCAGCTCGCGGTCGAGGCCGTGGTGCGCGCGCGCGAGGAGGGCGGTCCGTTCAAGAGCCTGTACGACTTCTGCGTGCGCATCGATCGCCAGCGCATCAACAAGCGCACGGTCGAGGCGCTGATCAAGGCCGGTGCCTTCGATGCCATCCAGCAGAACCGCGCCTCGCTGATCGCCTCGGTCGACCGCGCCTTCGAGTTCGCCAACGCGACCGCCGCCAATGCTTCGCAGGTCGACATCTTCGGCGACAGCGAGCACGGCTCGGCCACGGCCGAACCCGATCTGGTCGACGCCACGCCCTGGGGCGTGAAGGAGCGGCTCACCTTCGAGAAGACGGCGGTCGGCTTCTATCTGTCGGGCCACCTGTTCGACGAGGTCTCGCACGAGGTGCGGCGCTTCTGCAAGCGCGAGATCACCGACCTGCTCGACAGCCGCGACCAGCAGGTGATCGCGGGCATCGTGAGCGACTTCCGCGTCATCAATGGCCAGCGCGGGCGGCTCGCGATCTTCAAGCTCGACGACAAGTCCGACTCGATCGACGCCACCGCCGACGAGGCGCTGATGAACGCCAACCGCAACACGCTCAAGGACGACGAGCTGGTGATCGTCTCGGGCCGGCTGCAGCCCGCGCGCGGCGGCTTCGAGGCGCGCTTCCAGGTGCAGCAGGTCTGGGATCTGGCCGGCGCGCGCTGCCGCTTCGGCAAGTTCCTGCGCGTGGCGGTCAACGGCAAGGCACCCGACATCGCGCGCCTGCTCAAGGACTTCCCGGCGCGCACCGAGCAGAGCGAGCATGGCGAGCTGGTGCAGGGCCTGCCGGTGCGCCTGTCGATGGCGCGCGGCGGCGCGCAGGTCGAGCTGCAGCTCGGCGAGCGCGCGAAGTTCTTCCCGACCGATGCGGCGCTCGCGAGCTGGACCGCGCAGGCCGAGGCGGGCAAGGCCGCGGTCATCTACGAATAACCGCGCGCCGCGCAGGGGCGGCAAAAAGCGATATGGGGAACTCCGCGCGGCCTGGGCCTTCTTACCGGGGGCAGGCTTCGCGCCTGCGCGTTTTCAACCGGCAGTTCGAGGAGGAACATTCGCCATGCCACACAAGACCGCAACCGGCACCCGCAACGCATCCATCAAGCAGGCCTTCCTGGCCGCCGCCGCGCTGGCGCTGTCGCTGCCCCTGAGCAGCCTGGCCCAGTACAGCGGCCCGAGCTCGGTGCCCGCCATGACCGTCAAGCAATTGCTCGACACCGGCAAGGACGACCAGCACGCCACCTTGCGCGGCTTCATCGTCTCGCACGACGGCGGCGAGCGCTACACCTTCGCCGACGACACCGGCCGCATGAAGGTCGAGATCGACGCCAAGCACTTTCCGCCCGGCGTGAAGATCGACGACAAGGTGCGCGTCGAGATCACCGGCGAGTTCGACAAGGACCTCGTGGGCAACAAGGTCGAGCTCGACGTCAAGCAGCTGGTCGTGATGCGCTGATTGCGCTCTTGCTGACCAGCGCGTGCTCGATCCCGTCGAGCACCGCCTCCGGTGCGTGCAGCCAGTCCTTCGCGAGCACCTGCCGCACCTCCCAGCCGAAGGCATCGAGAATCCGCGGGCGCGAGACATAGCGCTCGAGCACGTTGCGGTTCTCGTAGTGGGCTGCCGTGTCCACGAGGATGCCGAGCGCGTAATGGCTGTCTCCCGCATCTGAGCCCGTGCCGGCGGCACGGATCGCCAGGTCGCAGCGAAAGCGCGACTGGCCCACCTGCTCGTCCACCGCATGGCCGCGCGCGCGCAGCGCGGCCGCGAGCTGCACGCTCACCGCGTCGGCCGGCACGTGGCCCGCCCGCGCCGCGCCGCGCGTCAGCGGGTTCATGCCCTCGAGCACGCGCGTGGCGGTCGCATCGTCGCCGCGCGACAGGCACTCGGCATAGCGCAGGAAATTCTTCAGCGCCGCTGCGCCCTCGTTGTGGTCGTTGGTGATCGCCTCGTGGCGGATCGTCGAGACCACCGCCATGTGGTGGCGCGCGCGGCTGAAGATCACGTTGAGCCGCTTCTCGCCGCCGCGCTGGTTGATCGGCCCGAAGTTCATCAGCATGCGGCCCTCGGCATTCGGGCCGTAGCAGATGCTCAGCAGGATGATGTCGCGCTCGTCGCCCTGCACGTTCTCGAGGTTCTTGATGAACAGGCCGCAGAACTGGTCGTCCTCCTCGCGCACGTACTCGGCCTCGAGCCGTGCCGCGAACTCGCTGTCGGTCGCGGCGAGGCTGTCGAGCTCGGCCTCGATCTCGCCCTGCTGCGCTTCCGAGAAGGCCACGATGCCGAGGCTGCGCCCGGTGCCGCGGCGCAGCAGCTCGCGCACCAGCTGCGCGATGTGGCGCGCCTCGCCGCTGTTGCGGCGGCTGTCGTAGACCGCGTCGGTCACGCGGTGGAAGCTGATGGCGCGCGAGAGCAGCGCATCGGCCTGCGCGGCCACCGACTCGGCCGAGGCGGCGCCCGACTGCACCAGGATCTCGGCGCGCGTCTCGCTCGGCAGGCTGCGGTCGGGGATGGTGTAGAGGTTGCCGGCGTAGAAGGCCGCGTTCGAGAAGCCGATCAGCGACTCGTAGCGGCTGCGGTAGTGCCAGGCCAGCAGGGTGGCCGGCAGGTTGCGCGCGCCCTGGTTCAACAGGCTGTCGGCGTCGAGCACTACCGCGATGCGGTCGCCCTCGTTGTCCTCGTCCTCGACCGACACGGTCTGGTCCTCGGCATCGCGGCCCGACGAGAAGAAGCTGGTCGGCGGCAGCTGCATCTCGTCGCCCACCACGATGATCTGCGGCGCGCGGTAGAGCGCGGGCACCGCTTCCTCGACCGGGATCTGGCTCGCCTCGTCGAAGATCACGACGTCGAACAGGTCGGCCGCGAGCGGCAGCGTGTCGGACACCGACAGCGGACTCATGAGCCAGATCGGCTTCATGTCGCGCACCACCTGGCCGGTCTCGCCGCTCGCGAGTTCGCGGATCGCCTTGTAGCGCATGGTCTTGCCGAACTCGTGCTCGAGCTCGCGGCGCCCGGCGTTGTAGCTCTTCTTGAACGCCTTGCCCTCGGCATCGAGCTGGCTCGCGGGCAGGGCGCTCTTGTGCACATGGTCGCGGAAGCGCTGGCGCACGGCCGCGGCCAGGGTGCGCGCATTGCGGCCGAGCAACTGGCGCTCGGCATCGCCCAGGCGCTGCGCATGGCGCGCGAGCGTGGCTGCATCGAAGCGAGGCAGCCAGCGCTCGGTGCGGTAGACGCGCTCCAGGCCCTCGCGCGCGACCGCGAATTCGATCGCCTCGGGCGCGAGCGGCAGGCCGCGCAGCGCGGCGGCCACGGCCGGGTCGGCATCGGCGAGTTCCTGCAGCGGCGCGAGCACCGCGGGCAGGGCATCGGCCTGGTCGTGCAGCGTGCGCGCGAGGTCTTCGAGCGTGGCCAGCGGCAGGCTCGCCGGGTCGTGGACCAGGTCGCGCCAGAGCGCATCGAGCGCGTCGCAGCGTGAGCCGGTGGCGACCAGGCGTTCGACGTCGCGGCTCGCGCCGGGTGCGCTGCGCAGATGGGCCTGGAAGGCCACGCGCAGGCTGCCGGCATCGTCGAGGCCGCGCAGTGCCTGCATCTGCTGCGCATAGGCCTCGGGGTCGGTGCAGCCGTAGTCGGCCTCGAGCTGCGCGGCCTGCTTCTGCAGCGCGGCGCGGGCCGTGTGTTCGGCCAGCAGCTCTTCGAGCAGCTGCGCGGGCTTGGGCCGCACCGCATGCGCGGCGAAGTCGTAGCGGCGCTTGAGTTCGCCCGCGAGCCGCCACCACGAAGGCTGGAGGAAGCGCAGCAGCGAGTGCTGCTGCGCGCGGGCCTGCGCGAGACCGGCCTCGGTATCGGCGGGCGATAGCTTGTCGCGCCAATGGGCCGTGCGCTGCAGCTTCTCGTCGAGCGCCTGCTGCAGGCCGCGGCGTTCGGCCAGCGCGGCATTCAGCGCCTGGCTCGCGGGATGGGCCGCATCGAGCAGCGCGAGCTGCCCGCGCGCGGCCAGCGTCGCGACGCGGCGCGCATCGGCCACCAGCGCGAGCGCGTCGCGCCATGTCACGCCGGCTTCGGCCAGCGGCGGCCAGGCCTCGACCAGCGCATCGCGGCAGGCACCGCTTTGCGCCGTGGCGCGCTCCGAACCTTCGACCAGCGCGGCCAGCGGCTTGGGCTGGCGCAGCAGCGCGGGCGCGAGCAGTGCGAACGGATGCTGCGCGAGCGTGGGCGTGCCCAGGCTCTCGGTGACGGCGAGGTGCAGCCGCGCGGCCAGTTCGGCATGGCGACGCCAGGCCGCATAGTCGGGCAGGGCCTCGGCCTGCAGCGGCGTGAGCTTGGGATCGACGGCCTTGAGCGCGACCAGCCGTGCCACCAGTTCGCGCAGCGTGACGGCCAGGTGCGCGGGCACCTCGCGCATCGCGGCATCGAAGCGCTCGAGCGCGCGCAGGTCGAGGTCCATCGCATCGAGCAGCCGCGTGCGTTCGCCGCCCTCGGCCTCGAGCGTGGAGGGCGCCTCGAGCCACTGCTCGTAGGTCTGGCGCAGGTTCTGCACGAAGGCCTTCTTGTCGCCCTGCGAGTCGTGGATCATGCAGCACAGCTCGTCCAGCCCCTGCTGGCGCAGGCGGTGGAACACCACGTCGATCGCGGCGCGCTTCTCGCAGACGAAGAGCACGCGCCGGCCGTGGCCCACGTAGTCGGCGATGAGGTTGGTGATGGTCTGCGACTTGCCGGTGCCCGGCGGCCCCTGGATGATGTAGCTGGCCCCGGTGCGCGCCAGCGCCACGGCGGCGGTCTGGGTCGCGTCGGCCTGCACCACCGGCCATTGCTCGGCCAGCGGCAGCACGGCGGGCGTCTCGGTGTCGACCTGGCGCGGCTGCAGCGAGAACACGCGGTCGAAGGCCTCGCTCGCCATGTCCGATTCGACCAGCCCGCTGTAGTCGCGCACCAGCGACATCTTGCGGTGGTTGAAGTTGCCGAGCGTCACGGCCGTGAGGTCCACGTCCCACTGGTAGGGATTGCCGGCGTTCTCGCGCAATGCGAAGGTCTGGCGCTCGGCCTCGGCGGGCGCCGTCTGCGGCGCCATCTGCGGTGCGCGTGGCGTCGGGCGGGCGCCCACGGCGCCGGCCAGCGGCAGCGGCACGCGCTGCACGCGGGCATGAAAGAGCTGCAGCCCGCGCGGGCGGAAATCGTCCTGCGCATAGCTGTAGTCGGTGGCCGCGACGGGCACGGCCGAGGGCGCGCGTTCGCGCACGCGCCGCTTGAACTGCTCGAGCCGTTGGCGCGCGCGCTGGTGGATCAGCGCGATCTCGGGCTGCCGCAGCAGCCGCAACTGCACGCCGGGCTCGGTGCGCGCGATCTGCGCGGCCAGCTCGGCATGGAACTGCTCGATCGAGGTCTCGCGCAGGTCGATGCTCTCGGGCAGCACGATGCCGTAGAGCTGGCGCAGGTGATGCCGCAGCGTCGGGTTGACCTGGGCCTCGGGGCCCGCGGCCTCGAGCAGGTACTGGTCGCGCACGCCCTTCTTGCGCGAGAGCTCCACCGGCAGCATCAGGAGCGGCGAGACGATGCGCTCGTCCGCGTCCTCCTTGAGGTTGTGCCAGCGCAGGAAGGCGATCACCAGCGACAGTTGCGACAGGCCGTATTCGGCGCGGTCGCGCCGCGCCTCCTGCAGGATGCGGTCGAGCGCACCGGGCAGGTAGGGCTGGTCCTCGAAGCGCAGCCAGCGCGCGAGCGGCACCGGATCGCCGCTCGCGACCTCGGCGGCGAAGCGGCCGTCCCATACGCAGAGCTGGTCGACGCGGATGCTCTGCAGGTCGACCACCAGCGGCACGCTGGCCACCGTGAGGTTGACGTGCGCCTGCGTGGGCTTGAAGTACAGCAGCCGGTTGCGCCGCGAGAGGTCGAACAGCCGGTCGCGCAGGTGCAGCTGGATCGCCTGGCGGCGCTGGCCCGCGCCGTCCTTCGGGTTCGCGAGGCGCTCCAGGCCCAGGTCCAGCGGCTGGTCGCGGTAGGTCTCGAGGCGGCGGATCACCGAGGGCAGGTCGCGCGCGCGCTCGTGGCGGTCGAGCGCCGTCATCTCGACGATCACCGCGGCCAGCACCGGGTGCAGCCGGCGGTTGATCTCGAACAGGTTGCCGCGGTGCTCGGCGAAGCGCGCGAGTTCGTCGCCCTGCGTGAAGTCGAGTCCGCAGGCCAGGCTGGCCAGCACCTGGCCCAGGCACAGCATGTCGCTGAGCGCGTCGTGGTGCGCGAAACGCTGCTCCCAGGCGCCGTAGCCGGGCAGGTAGGCCGGGCGCTGCGGCACGGTGTCGGGCGTGGCCTCGGGCAGCACCTCGAGGTTCTCGCGCGCGACGCCGATGCCGCCTTCGACGGTGACGCGCTCCTCGCCCACCACGCGCAGCACCGAGGCCACCGGGCGCTCGAGCGGCGCGATCGCCTGCGGGTTGCGCTTCGGCTCGGCGCCCGCGGGCTGGGCCAGTTCCAGCGCGGGCACCTCGTTCACGCGGTAGGCCATCGCATGGCCCAGCGCGGCGACACGGCCCTGCTCGTGCAGCGCCGAGACCTCGCGCAGCAGCGGCAGCGCGAGGGCCAGCACGTCGTCGGTCTGCAGGCCGCCGTGCGCGTCGGCGGTGTCGAGCAACTGCAACAGCGGTGCGATGCCCGTCATGCCGTGGCGCTCCGTGCGTGCTGGGCCCGGGCCTTGTCGAGCACGCTGGCGGCGTCGCGCTTGACGCGCGCGAGCGTGCGCCTGGCCAGCTTGAGGTCCTGCGCGAGCCGCTGTTCGAACGGCGCGGCGCAGCCCAGCGGCTCGGCCAGCGCGAGCGCCGCGGCCAGCGCGGCATCGTCGAGCTCGGGATCGGCCGCGACGAAATCGACCAGCACGCTGGCCATGTAGTCGTGCAGCCCGGCGGGCAGCGGATCGGGCGGCGGCGGTTCGACGGCCTGCGGCAGCGAGGGCACGAAGCCCGGGAAGAAGCGCCGCGCATGCGCAAGCAGCGCCTCGGACTGCATGAAGGGCTCGCGCAGCAGCCGCGCGACCACGGCGCGCGTCAGGCCACCCACGCGCTCCTGGCCCAGCACGTCGAGCGTGGCGAGGTCGAGCGGGCCTTCGAGCGCGCCGGCCAGCCAGGCATCGGCCTGCGGATCGCGCTCGCTCCACAGCCGCAGCGCGCGGGCGCGCACGAAGACCTCGGGATGGCTGGTGCCGCGCGTGGCCGCCTCGGGCCCGGCGCTGATCTCGTCGGCCTGGCGCAGGTAGCTCGCGGCGTGGACCTGCGCGAGGCCGGTCTGCACCTTGACCAGCGCGCTCACCGCGGGCTCGAGCGCGCCGCAGCCCACGCAGGCGCCGCGGTCCGCGAAGGCCTCGGTGTAGAGGCTGTGGCGCCGCGCGGTCTGCAGGTGGCTCGCGTCGGCGCGCGGATCGGCCGCGGTCGCCTGCAGCAGCCGGTCGACCGCCAGGTGGCGGCCTTCGTCGCGCGTCCACAGCAGGTGGTGGGCCAGTTCGTGGCCGAGCACGGCCTGCAGCTCGGGCCCCTGCAGCCGCTCGAGCAGCGGGCCCGAGAGCACGATGTGGGCCTCGCCCGGCAGCGTGTGGATGGCGGCGTTCATCGCGCCGTCCTGTCCTTGGTAGAGGGTGATGGGCACCGTGACGCCGAGCCGTTGAGCGACCAGCGCGGCATGCGCGTGCAGCTCGGGGTGCGCGTCGGCGTCGAGCCGGTACGACTGGCGCAGCAGCTCGGCACGCACGGCGGCCGCATGCTCCTCGCGCGCCTCGGCCGAGGCGGCCCAGCGCCAGGCCTCGGGCTCGTTCGCCTGCAGGTGGGCGGCCAGCGCCTGCTGGTAGGGCAGTGGAACGAGGTCGCCGAGCGCGACGGGAGAGGAGTCGACCATGTCGGGATCGCCGGTAACAAGAGTTGCCGACGATCCTAAACGAGCACCGCGGCGGCGCCGTCCTTCGTCAGTGCGCCATCGGCGCGACCGCGAGGTCGGGCAGCACGTTCATGATGCGCAGGGTCTCCTGCACCACCTGGCTGAACACCGGCGCGGCCACCAGCCCGCCGAAGTACTTGCCGGCGCCGGGCTCGTCGACCATCACCGCGACGATGATGCGCGGCTTGTCGATCGGCGACATGCCGGTGTACCAGGCGCGGTACTTGTCGGAGGCATAGCCCTTGCCGACCTGCTTGTGGGCGGTGCCGGTCTTGCCGCCGACCGAATAGCCCATGGTCTGGGCCAGCGGCGCGGTGCCGCCGGGCGCGGCCGCCAGGTGCATCATCTGGCGCACCTCGCTGGCCACCAGCGGCGAGAACACCTGCACGCCCGTGGGCGGCGTGCCGTCGTTCTTCAGCAGGCTGACAGGGATCACCTCGCCGTCGTGCGCGAAGGCGGTGTAGGCATGGGCGATCTGGAACAGCGAGGCCGACAGGCCGTAGCCATAGGACATGGTGGCCTGCTCGATCGGCCGCCACGACTTCCACGGCCGCAGCCGCCCGGTCACCGCGCCCGGGAACACGGTCTGCGGCTTCTGGCCCAGGCCGACCGCGGTCAGCGAGTTCCACATCTCCTGCGCCGACATGCGCTGCGAGATCTTGGTGGCGCCGACGTTGCTCGACTTCTGGATCACGCCCTCGACCGTGAGCACGCCGAAGTTCTCGTCGTCGTGGATGGTGGCGCCCGAGACGGTGATGCGTCCCGGGTTGGTGTCGATAATGGTCTTGGGCGTGACGCGGCCGAGCTGCAGCGCGGTCGCGATGGTGATCGGCTTCATGGTCGAGCCGGGCTCGAAGACGTCCGTCATGGCGCGGTTGCGCAATTGCTCGCCGCTGAGGTTGCGCCGGTCGTTGGGGTTGTAGCTCGGGTAGTTGGCCATCGCCAGCAGCTCGCCGGTGCGCGCGTCGACCACCACCACGCTGCCGGCGCGGGCCTTGTTCGCGACCACGGCGTCGCGGATCTTCTCGTAGGCCACCGATTGCACGCGGTCGTCGATGCTCAGCTGGATGTCGCGCCCGTCGGTCGGCGGCACCTGATCCTCGGTGTCCTCGACGATGTGGCCGAGCCGGTCCTTGAGCACGTGGCGCGAGCCGGCCTTGCCGGCCAGGTCCTTGTCGAAGGCCAGCTCCACGCCTTCCTGGCCGATGTCCTCGACGTTGGTGAAGCCGGCCAGGTGGGCCGCGGCCTCGCCCTCGGGGTACTGGCGGCGGTAGTCGCGGCGCAGGTAGAGGCCCTTGATGCCGAGCGCCGCCACCTGCTTGGCGACCGACTCGTCGACCTGGCGCCGGATCCAGACGAAGCTCTTGTCCTCGTCCTCGAGCTTCTTGTCGAAGTCCTTCTGCGGCATGCCGAGCAGCCGTGCCGCCTCGTGCAGCCGGGCCTGCACGGCGGGATCGTCGCGCTCGATGTCCTCGGGAATGGCCCAGATGCTGGGCGCGGGAATGTCGGAGGCCAGGATCAGTCCGTTGCGGTCGAGGATGCGGCCGCGGTTGGCCGGCAGCTCGAGCGTGCGCAGGTAGCGCACCTCGCCCTGGTGCTGGAAGAAGTCGTTGTCGAAGACCTGCACGTAGGCCGCGCGCACCGCGAGCAGCAGGAAGCCGAAGGCCACGGCCGCGACGATGAGCTTGCTGCGCCAGACCGGTGTCCTGCTCGCGAGCAGGGGGCTGCTGCCATACCGGATGTGTCCGTTGGGCTTCATCGTTCTTGTGAGGGAGCGCTCTTCCCCGCCGTGTTGTTGTGGGCGGTAGAGGGGCCCGGAGGCCGCGAGTTCCGGGCCGGCGCGCGCGCTCATTCGGCGCTAAGACTGCGGCGGCGCGGGGCCATGGCCCCGCGTCGCGCGCTTCAGTGCATCACTGCGATTTCGGCCGCACGCTGATGATCGGGAACGGCGAGGGCACGCGGCCGTCGACGTCGCGCGGCATCACCTCGGTCTTCTGCACCGCGCGCAGCGCGGCGTCGTCCCAGGCGGCATTGCCGCTGGACTTCACGAGGCGCGGCGTGCCGACGATGGTGCCGTCGGGAGAGGTCTGGATCTGGATCTCGGCCGCGGGGTTGTCGCTGATCGAGTTCGGATCGAACACCACGTTGCGCTTGATGAGCGCGGCCACGCGGCCGAAGTAGCCGGCCGACGGCCCGCCGCTGCCCGCGCCCTTGCCCGAGCGCGGACCGGTGGTCTGCTCGGCCGTGGAGCCGGCCTGGCCCATCAGGCGGCGCAGGTTGTCCTGGCGGTCCTTGTCGAGCTGCGCCTTCTGCTGCTCGAGCTTCTTGGCGTCGTCGCGCTTCTTCTGTTCCGCGAGCTTCTGCTGCTCGGCCTGCTTCTGCTGCTGCAGTTCCTTCTGGCGCTCTTCCTCGCGCTTCCTGGCCTCGAGCTGGTCCTTCTCCTTCTTGGCCTGCGCTTCCTGGCGCTTCTTTTCCTGCTGGCGCTGCTGTTCCTGTTCGCGCTCGCGCTGTTCCTTTTCCTCGCGCAGCTTCTTCTCGCGCTCGAGCGCGATGTCGGGCGCCTTGGGCGCCGGCGTGGGATCGGGCCGCACGGCCTGCGGAGGAGGCGGCGGGGGTGGGGGAGGCGGCGGTGCGGGCGTGGGCTCGGGGGCCGGCGGCGGGTTGGCGATGCGCGGCGCGGCCACCTGCTGCGTGGGCGACCACAGCTCGGCTTCCACCGCGTCGTCGTCGCCTTCGCTCTTCCAGCGCACGCCCCAGGTCAGGGCGGCGATCAGCAGCGCGTGCGCGATCAGTGCGAGCACCACGGCGCGCGGCGTGCCGCGCTGCGGCGGCGGCGCGAACTCGGGGCGATCGAGGGCGAGTGACATGCGTTCTCGGGTCCGGCTGGCGCTACTTGGCGTTGGTGGTCTGGACCGACAGGCCCACGCGCTCGATGCCGGCGCGCTTGAGCTGGTTCATGGCCTTCACCACGGTCTCGTACTTGACCGACTTGTCGGCGCTGATGACCACCGGGCGCTGGTCGTCGCCGTTCTGCGCGGCCTTGGCGATGCTGCCGATCTGCGTCATCGGCACCGAGGCGCCACCGGTGCCCTGGGAGGGATCCTTCTTGACCTGGACCTCGTCGTCGCTCTTGATGACGATCTCGATCGGCTTGTCGGGCTGCTTGTTGGCGCGGTCGACCGTGGGCAGGTTGATCACGCTCGGCGTGATCAGCGGCGCGGTGACCATGAAGATGATCAGCAGCACCAGCATCACGTCGATGAACGGGACCATGTTGATCTCGTTGATCGTGCGGCGACCGCGGCCGCGGGACGAAACGGCGGGCATGCGTGCGCGCTCCGGTTCAGCGGTTGGTGGCCGAGGGGCCCGCCGGGGCCGCCGCGGACGGGTTGGAGGACAGGTTGCGCTGGAGGATGTTCGAGAACTCCTCGATGTAGGTCTCCAGGGCGATCGCGATCTTGTCGATCTCGCGCGCGAAGCGGTTGTAGCCCACCACGGCCGGGATGGCGGCGAACAGGCCGATGGCGGTGGCCACCAGCGCTTCGGCGATGCCGGGTGCCACGGTGGCGAGCGTGACCTGGGTCAGCGCGGCCAGGCCGGTGAAGGCATGCATGATCCCCCAGACCGTGCCGAACAGGCCGACGTAGGGCGAGACCGAGCCCACGGTCGCGAGGAAGGACAGGTTCTGTTCGGCCGCGTCGAGTTCGCGCTGGAAGCTCGCGCGCATCGCGCGGCGGGCGCCGTCGAGCAGCGTGGCGGCGTCGCTCACGTGGCGTTCGCGCAGCTTCTGGTACTCGCGCATGCCCGAGGCGAAGATGCGTTCCATGGGGCCGGCGAACTTGGCGTTCTGCGCCGCCGAGGCGAACAGCTCGTTGAGGCTGGTGCCCGACCAGAACTCGCGTTCGAAGTCGTCGTTGAGCGCGCGCATGCGCTTGAGCGCGAAGTACTTGCGGATGATCGCGGCCCAGCTCGCGATCGAGACGATCACCAGGAGGAGCACGACCGCTTGCACCATGAAGCTGGCATGGAGCAGGAGATTGATGATGGAGAGATCTTGATTCATGGCTTGAAGGGTTGAGTCATGGAGCCGCGATAGCGTTCGAGGGTTCCCGAAACCTGCGCCGGAATCCGTGCCGGGCGCAGGCTGGCGGCGTCGACCCAGCCGATGCGGATCGTGCCTTCGCACAGGAGGGTGGGGGTGGCGCCCGCCTGCTCCGGCTTCAGCAGCACGGTCTGCGCGATTATCAGTGAGGCGGAGCCCATCTGGCGCAGGTCGGCGGTGACGATGAGCTGATCGTCGAGGCGGGCGGGGCGGTGGTATTTGATCTGGGTCTCGCTGACGACGAACTGGCCGCCTGTTTCATTGCGCAGCTTGTTCTGCTCGACGCCCAGGGAGCGCAGCCATTCGGTGCGGCCGCGTTCCATGAACTTGAGGTAGTTGGCGTAGAAGACGATGCCGCCGGCGTCGGTGTCTTCCCAATAGACGCGTAGGGGGAACTCGTAGGTCATTCTTTTTTGAGGCTGTTGGCCGGGTCTCGCCCCGGCGGGCGAGTCACTTTCTTTTGCTTCGCCAAAAGAAAGTAACCAAAGAAAAGGCGACCCACTGTCTGCGACCCGCAGCGAAGCTGCGGGCAACCTGCGGTGCTCGCGTTTCGCGGGGTCTCGCAGAACTCGCTTCGCTCAAACAGCTGCGAGCCCTGATCCGCGAAACGCTGCGCTCCTCGGCGCAGCCAGAGGGGTGGTTCGGGCCGTCGCTGCGCTCGGCCGCAGATACCCGACAGGCCTTCGCTTCGCTCGGCCTCAGCGAAAGATCCAGGGCCTACGCATGCGCACTCACCACACAAGGACGCGCCACGGCGCGTTGACCCTGATCCCCTCTGGCTGTGCCGAGGAGCGCAGGGGAAAGCGGGATAAGGGCCGCAGCTGTCTGAGCGGAACGAAGTGCAGCGAGTTCTGCGGACCCCCGCTTTCCCCGAGCACCGCAGGTTGCCCGTAGCGAAGCGAAGGGACACAGACAGCGGGGTCGCCTTCTCTTTGGTTACTTTCTCTTGGCGAGACAAGAGAAAGTGACTCGCCCGCCGGGGCGAATTCCCGGCCAACGGCCTCAACAAAAAAGCAGCGTCAAACCAGAAAGCCGAACCCCTCATCCAGCCAAACCACGCAACCGACCAATAGCTTCCTCAAGATGCGCCATCGAACTAGCCGTAGAGAACCGAACAAAGCGAGCAGTATCAGCAGTCCCGAAGTCGCGCCCCGGAGTCACGGCCACATGCGCCCGCTTCATCGCCTCGAACGCAAAATCCCAGCTCCCCGAAATCCCGAGCCGAGCAGCCAGCCCCGAACAATCGGCCCAGGCGTAGAAAGCGCCATCCGGAACCACCGGAACCGGTAGCCCCAACGCCTCGAGCTGCGGAATGAACCAGTCGCGCCGCGCCTTGAACTCGCCGCGTCGCCGCTCGTACTCCGCAATGCTCTCCGCCTCGAAGCAAGCCAGCGCAGCGTACTGAGCCACCGTGCTCGCGCAGATGAACAGGTTCTGCGCCAGCCGTTCGACCACGGGCACCAGCACATCGGGCACCACCAGCCACCCCAGCCGCCACCCCGTCATGTTGAAGTACTTGCTGAAGCTGTTGATGCTGATCACGTTGTCGTCGATCGCCAGTGCCGTCTGCCCGTAGGCATCGTCGTAGGACAGCCCCAGGTAGATCTCGTCGATCAGCGTGATGCCGCCGCGCGAACTCACCACCTCGTGGATGCGCCGCAGCTCGTCGCGCGCGATCGAGGTGCCGGTCGGGTTCGAGGGCGAGGCCAGCAGCACGCCGCGGGTCTTGTCGGTCCACGCGGCCTCGACCTTGTCGGCGCTGAGCTGGAAACGCTCCTCGGCGGTGGTCGGGATCAGCACCGCCTTGCCCTCGGCCGCGCTCACGAAGTGGCGGTTGCAGGGATAGCTGGGGTCGGGCAGCAGGATCTCGTCGCCGGCTTCGATCAGCGTGAGGCAGGCCAACTGCAGCGCGGCCGAGGCGCCGGCCGTGACCACGATGCGGCGCGCCGGCACGTCGACGCCGAAGCGGTCGCGATACCACTGGCTGATGCGTTCGCGCAGATGGTCGAGGCCGGTGGCCTGGGTGTATTGCGTGGCACCGGCGCGCACCGCGCGTGCCGCGGCTTCCTGCACCAGCGGCGGCGCGGTGAAGTCGGGCTCGCCGATGTTCAGGAAGATCATCGGCCGGTCGGTGTGGGCCACCTCGCGCGCCAGCTTGCCGGCGGCCTTGGCCACTTCCATCACGTAGAAGGGCTCGATGCGCTCGGCCCGGGTCGAAATCCTCATGCGGGGTGCTTCGCGAAAGAAGAAGGAGGAAGAGGGGAAGGGATCAGGGCCGCGCCTTGCCGGTCGCGCGGTCGGCCTCGACCTCGAGCGGACGCAGCTGGGGCGCGAGGCCGTTGAGCACCGCGTTCACGTACTTGTGGCCGTCGGTGCCGCCGAACTCCTTGGCGAGCTCGATGCATTCGTTGAGCACCACGCGCCACGGCACGTCGAGGCAATGCTGGAACTCGTAGACACCGATCCACATCACGGCATGCTCGATCGGCGAGATCTCGGCCAGCTTGCGGTCGAGCAGCGGCACGATCAGCGCGTCGAGCTGCTCGGCGCCTTCGATCGAGCCGTGCAGCAGCGCGTCGTAGTGCGCGGCATCGGCCTTGTGGAAGCCCGCGAGGTCGCGCGTGAAGCTGTCGATGGCGGCCGGCTCGTTGCGGCCCACCAGGTGCTGGTAGAGCGCCTGCAGCGCGAACTCGCGCGCGCGGGTGCGGTTGGACTTGGCCGAGGCCTTGCGCGCGCCGGTGGCTGTGAGGCCGGTGCGCGTCGCTCGCGCCTTGTCCGGTCGTGCGGAACGCTGCGGCGCAGCGCCTCCCTGGTCTTCTTGGGTGTTGTCGTCGGTCATGAAAGGTCGGCCAGCAGTCGCGCCATTTCGACCGCCACGCGGGCCGCGTCGCGGCCCTTGTCGGTCTGGCGGGCGACGGCCTGCTCGAGGTTCTCGGTGGTGAGGATGGCGTTGGCGATGGGCAGCTTGTAGTCGAGCGCCACGCGGCTCACGCTCGCGCCCGATTCGTTGGCCACCAGTTCGAAGTGGTAGGTCTCGCCGCGGATGATGCAGCCCAGCGCGACCAGCGCGTGGTAGCCGCCGCGCTCGGCCAGCGCCTGCAGCGCGACCGGCACTTCGAGCGCGCCGGGCACGCGCACGTGGTGGATGTCGTTGGCGGCCACGCCCAGCGCCGCGAACTCGTCGAGGCAGGCGCTGGCGAGCGCATCGGTGATGTCGGCATTGAAGCGCGCCTGCACGATGCCGATGCGCAGTCCCTTGCCGCTGTTGCCGTCCAGCGGCTTGTCGGCCGCGCCCTGGTTTGCACCTTGCATGTCGTTCAGTCCTTTGCCAGATAGCCGGCGATCTCGAGGCCGTAGCCGGCCGCCATGCTCGGCATGCGCCGCGGCGTGCCGAGCAATCTCATCTTCTGCACGCCGCATTCGCGCAGGATCTGCGCGCCGATGCCGTAGCTGCGCAGGTCCATGCGGCCGCGCTCGGGCGCCTGCGCGGGGCGCGCGGTGCCGTCGAACTGGGCCAGCAGCTCGTGCGCCGTCTCGCCGCAGTTCAGCAGCACGGCCACGCCCCGGTCGAGCTGCGCGATGTGCGAGAGGCTGGCGTCCAGGCTCCACGAGTGCAGCGAGCGGTTGATTTCGAGCGCGTCGAGCACCGACAGCGGCTCGTGCACGCGCACGTCGACCGTGTCCTCGGGCGCCCACTTGCCGCGCACCAGCGCGAGGTGCACGCCGCCGCTGGGCTGGTCGACGAAGGCATGGGCGGTGAACGCGCCCCAGGCGGTCTGGATCTCGCGACAGCCGACCTTCTTGATCAGCGATTCGGTGCGGCTGCGGTGCTCGATCAGCGCCGCGATGGTGCCGATCTTGAGGCCGTGCTCGGCCGCGAACAGCTGCAGGTCGGGCAGGCGCGCCATCGTGCCGTCCTCGTTCATCACCTCGCAGATCACCGAGGCGGGCGAGCAGCCGGCCATGGCGGCGAGGTCGCAGCCGGCCTCGGTATGGCCGGCGCGCATCAGCACGCCGCCGTCGACTGCCTGCAGCGGGAAGATGTGGCCGGGCTGCACCAGGTCGGCGGCCACGGCGTTGCGCGCCACCGCGGCCTGCACGGTGCGGGCCCGGTCGGCGGCCGAGATGCCGGTGGTCACGCCCTCGGCGGCCTCGATCGATACCGTGAAGGCGGTGGCGTGCTTGGTGCCGTTGCGCGCCACCATCGGCGGCAGCTGCAGGCGTTCGCACATCTCGCGCGACAGCGTGAGGCAGATCAGGCCGCGCGCATGGCGGGCCATGAAGTTGATGGCCTCGGGCGTGATGTGGTCGGCGGCGACCACGATGTCGCCCTCGTTCTCGCGGTCTTCCTCGTCGACGAGGATGACCATGCGGCCGGCGGCCAGTTCGGCCACGATCTCCTCGACCGGGGAGATCGGCGCGGGCGTCCGATTGGCGCGCGAGGCGCCGATCGGCGTGACGGATGCGTTCATGATGGGGCGGGGTCCTTGGATGCGGGGAATGTCGGTGTCAGGCCGGCCGGGCCGGCTGCAGCACGCCCGCCTGGAGCATGCGCTCCACGTAGCGCGCCACGGTGTCGATTTCGAGGTTCACGCGCGAGCCGGCGCGCAGGTCGCCCAGCGAGGTGTTCTGCACGGTGTGCGGGATCAGGTTGATGCTGATCCCGCTGCTGCCGTCGGCCGCGTCGGCGACGGTGTTGACCGTCAGGCTCACGCCGTTGATGGTGATCGAGCCCTTGTAGGCCAGGAAGCGCGCCAGCGCCTGAGGCGCGACCACGCGCAGCTCCCAGCTCTCGCCCACGGGCTCGAAGCGGCTCACGGTGCCGATGCCGTCGACGTGGCCCGAGACGATGTGGCCGCCGAGGCGGTCGCTCGCGCGCAGGGCTTTCTCGAGGTTGATGCGCGCACCTTCCTCGGTCAGGCCCGCCGTTTTATCGAGCGATTCGGCGGAGATGTCGATGGTGAAGAGCCTCTGCGCGGGGTCGAAACTGGTGACGGTCATGCAGGCGCCGTTGAGCGCGATGCTGTCGCCGAGGCCGACGTCGTCGAGGTAGCCGTCGGGCGCCGCGATGCCGAGTCTCTTGCCGTGGGAGGAGGAGGAGCCGAGGTCGTGGATGGCGGCGATGCGCCCCACGCCGGTGATGATTCCGGTGAACATCCGCGCATTTTCGCAGGTCCGGAAGGCCCGCGGCATTTCCTGGCACTTCGGGACCGCCGGCGGGGTCGCGCGGGCGGCTCTGGACGGCGGCCGGCGCGCCGCGGGCGGCGTCAGAAAGCGTCCCGGCCGGCCACGCGCGCCACGATCCGCAGGTCGGGCCCGATCATGTCGACCGAGCGGAATGCCAGCGGCAGCGCCCCGGCCAGCGAGACCAGCGGGCCGCCGGCGTGGATCTGGCTCGCGATGTCCAGGCCGCTGCCGATCAGCTTGGGCGCGAGATAGACCAGCAGTTCGTCGACGCAGCCCTCGCGCAGCAGCGAGCCGTTGAGCTTGTGGCCCGATTCCACGTGCAGTTCGTTGACGCCGCGCGCCGCGAGGTCGCGCAGCATCGCCCCCAGGTCGACCTTGCCGTGGGCATTCGGCAGGCAACTGACCGTGGCGCCGCGCGCCTCGAGCGCCGCGGCGCGGGCTTCGTCGCGCACCGCCGCGTAGATCCAGACCGCGCGGCCTGCTATGAAAAGGTGAGCGTCAGGCGGCGTCTGCAGGTGGCTGTCGACGATCACCAGGTGCGGCTGGCGCGGCGTCTCGACCAGCCGTACGTCCAGGCGCGGGTTGTCCTCGAGCACCGTGCCGACGCCCGTCAGCACCGCACTGGCCCGGGCGCGCCAGGCGTGGCCGTCGGCGCGCGCGGCCTCGGCCGTGATCCATTGGCTCACGCCGTTGGCGAGGCCGGTGCGGCCGTCGAGCGAGGCCGCGACCTTCATGCGCACCCAGGGGGTCTTGCGGACCATGCGCGAGAGGAAGCCGAGGTTGAGCTCGCGCGCTTCCTCGGCGCCTGGGCCCACCTCGACCGCCACGCCCGCCGCGCGCAGCCGCTCGAAGCCCTGGCCCGCGACCAGCGGATTGGGATCGGCGAGCGAGGCGACGACACGGCCGATGCCGGCCGCGATCAGCGCGTCGCAGCACGGGCCGGTGCGGCCATGGTGGGCGCAGGGTTCGAGCGTGACGTAGGCGCTGGCGCCCGCGACCGAATGCCCCTGTGCCGCCGCGTCGCGCAGCGCCATCACCTCGGCATGCGGGCCGCCGGCCTTCTGCGTGTGGCCCTGGCCGAGCACGCTGCCCTGCGCATCGGCGATCACGCAGCCCACGCGCGGGTTCGGGTCGGTGATCAGCAGCGCCGACGCGGCCAGGCGCAGGGCGCTCGCCATGTGCTGGGCGTCGTGTTCGGGGGAGGGCATGGAGGCTTCGCGAGGAAAAGTTGACACGGGTGCGCCGGGATCATACGAGCGGCGCGCGAATGCGGATGGACGGCGCGGCGTCCGCGCATGGGGCGCTCGTACGCTTGCCGTTCGATCGCGAGACACGCGACACAAGAAGAGAACGGGGGAGGGATGGACATGAAAAGGTCGAATCGATCGGCGCGCGCCGCCTCGGGTTTTTCGCTCGTGGAAGTGCTGGTCTCCATCGCGCTGCTGAGCCTCGGGCTGCTCGGCGCGGCGGCGATGCTGCTGCACGCGGTGCGCGCGAGCGGCGAGGCCGCGAACTTCGGCGCGGCGCTGAACCTGGTGCGCGAGCTGTCGGAGAAGACGCGGCTCAACCGGAGCGTGGCGGCGCGGCGCGATGCGGCCAATGGCTACCTCGTGGCGAGCTGGACCGCGGCCTCCGCCACGGGCGAGACCGACGGTCCCGATTGCGCGGCGGCCTCCGCCGCCTGCAAGCCCGAGGACCTCGCGCGCTGGGACATGCAGGCGTGGAAGCGCCGCGCCGCGAAGGCCCTGCCCGGCGCGCGCGCCACGGTCTGCTTCGACGGCAATCCATGGAACGATGCATCGGGCGCCCATGCCTGGGCCTGCGAGGCCGACGGACCGTTGCTGGTCGTCAAGCTCGGCTGGTTGCCGCGCAACGCGAGCGAGGCGCAGCGCCGCGCGGGGGCATCGGCAGCGCCGCGGCTCGCGCTGCCGCTGATGCCCGGGCAGGCGGTCGAGGGCGCGCGCGGTGGCTGAGCGCGGCATCTCGCTGGTCGAACTGATGGTCGCGCTGGCGCTCGGCCTGGTGGTCGTGCTCATGGCCATGCTGGCCTTCGGCGGCAGCCGGCAGTTGTTCGTGGCCGAGTCCGAGGCCCGCACGGTGGAGGAGTCGCTGCGCTTCGCGGCCTTCGTCGTGCGGCGCACGGTGCGGCAGGCCGGCTATGCCGATCGCGCGGCCGGCGATTCGGCCGTGGCCGCCGGGAACGACCCCTTCGACCTCGACATCGTCGGCGCGCGCAACACGCGCGTCGGCGCCAGCGGCGAGAGCTACGGGAAGCACGGCGCCCGCGGCGTGAACGACAGCGATTCGCTGCTCGTGCGCTTTGCCGGCAGCTCGCGCACCGACGACGACGGCAATGCCACGGAAGCCGACGGCACCATGGTCGACTGCATGGGCTTCGCGCAGGCCGCGCCGGGCGCCGGCACCGCCACGCCGGCCGACCGCGCCTGGAGCATCTTCCACGTGGCCGAGGCCGCCGACGGGGAGCCCGAGCTCTATTGCAAGTACCGCGGGGACCGGGGTGGCAGCTTCCGGTCCGAACCGCTGGCGCGCGGCATCGAGGTGTTTCGCGTGCTGTTCGGGCGCGACCTCGATGGCGACGGCACGCCCGAGCAGTGGCTCGATGCCGCGCAACTCGACGCATTGGCCACGGCCTCGTCGCTGGGCCACGCGGCCTGGCGCCAGGTGGTGGCGCTGCGCATCGGGATGGTGGCGCGCAGCGCGCGGCCGGGCCGTTGGCCACCGCCCGAAGAGGCGCAGCTTCATCCGCTCGGCCCCGAGTTCCCTTCGGCCCGCTTCCGGCCCGCCGCCGATGGGCGGCTGCGGCGTGTGATGAGCTTCACGGTGGCGCTGCGCAACAGCCAGCGCGCGGACGCGCCATGAACCGGAGCGCGCGCGTCTCGCGGGGTTTCTCGCTGATCGTCGTGCTGATGCTGCTGCTCGTCGTGTCGGTGCTCGGCCTGGCCGCGGCGCAGAACGCGCTGGTCGGCGAGCGGATCGTGCGCAACGAGCGCGATGCCGAGGTGGCGTTCCAGGCCGCCGAGGCCGCGCTGCTCGATGCCGAGCGCGATGTGCTCGGGCCCAGCGACCATGCGGCCCGGCGGCTGTGCCTGTTCGATGGCCGCGATGTCTCGGCCTTCGTCGCCGATTGCGCCGGCACCGGTGCACGGCTGGGGCTTTGCGCGGCCGCGCCGGTGGGCGCCGAGCCGGCGTGGATGCGGGTCGATTTCGCACCCGATGCCGGCCGGTCGGTGGCCTATGGCCGCTTCACGGGGCAGGTCTATGCCACCGGTGCCGGTGGGCTGTCGGCACGCGCGCCGCGCTATGTCGTCGAAGCGTTGCGCAGCCGCGGTGGCGGCGCGCAGGGCGTGCTGCACAGCGCGAGCGCGGCCGCCGCGACGCCGCATGTCTTCCGCGTCACCGCCATCGGCTACGGGCCGCGCGAAGAGACACGGGTGCTGCTGCAGACCACGCTGGCGAAGCCATCGGCGAGTCCCGGTTGTTCCGTCGCTTCTTCTCCTTCTTCCTGATCGGACCGCCATGCCCTCGCTTCGAACATTCATCGTGTGCATCGTCCTGCTTTGCTGCACGACATGGAGGGGGCCGGCATGGGCCGGCGCGTCGTCCGCCATACCGTCCGCCATGCCGCCCGATGCGCTGCTGACCAGCGTGCCGCTTCACGCGCTGGCGGGCCAGCCCGACCCCAACGTCGTGATCGACCTGTCGATCCGGGGCCGGAACGCGGGACCGGCGTACCTCGGCAGCTTCGAACCCGCCAGGGTCTACGGCGGCTACTGGGATGCGAAGGGCTGCTACGACTACCTGCGCGTCGAAGGCCATTTCCGTCGCCTGGCAACGGCCGCCACGCTCGCCGGTGGCGAGCTCGTCTGCAACGGGCAATGGAGCGGCAATCTGCTGAACTGGGCCACGGCATCGCCGCTCGACCATCTGCGCATGGCGCTGACCGGCGGCGACCGCGTGGCGGACACGCCGGAGCGGACCGTGCTGCAGCGCGCGACCTGGCCGATCGAGGCCGGCCTCGAGCTTCCCGTCAAGACCGTGCGCGGGCATCTCGAGTGGCTGGTTCCGCCCGGCAGGCTTCGCGCGAACGGGACGCTGCGCATCCGCAACTGCGGGGATCGGCTGGTCGTCGATGCGGACGCCCGCGCCGATGCGGACCGTGGCTGCGTCTCGGCGGCCGGGGCCGATATCCACTTCGCGCGCGTCGAGGTCTGCGCCGCCGACGAGGCGGTCGTGCGCCGCGATCTGTGCGTCGCGTATCCCGGCGGGCACCACAAACCGGTGGGAGCCCTGCAGGTCAACGCGGGCGATGCGCGCTTCGCCGTGTTCGGCGGCGATCCCGGGCGCCATGGCGGCGTGCCGCGCGAAGCGATGAAGTCCATCGGGCCGGAGAAGACCGATGTCGGCTTCGATCGGGTTGCGAACCCGCGGGCCGAGTGGGATGCGCGCACGGGCGTGTTTCGCGACGACCCCGCGGGCACCGCGCAGGGCATCGTCGCGGCGGTGAACCGCTTCGGACGTTCGGGCGAGTACGCGCGCGCCGATGCCGCGGGCGAGCTGTTCCATGCATCGCTGCGCTATCTGCAGGCCAAGCCGCCGGCAGCCGTGGATCCGGTGCTTGGCAACTGCCAGCGCAACCATGTCCTGAGCATAGGCGGCCTCGATGCCCGCGAGGAACGTCCATGGCCGGGCGCGGCCTTCGAGCCCGACGTCGCGTACGGGGCCCGCCGCGTCGCTGCGTTCGAGAACCGGGATGCCGGCGCGGCCCATGGTTCCTTCGGCATGGCGGGACTCGCCTATTGGGCGCACACCCAGCGCATCCGCGCCGACCATCCCGATGCGCGCGTGCAGACCTTCGCGATCGACCTCGATGCCGGCCGCGGTGCCTCGGTGGGCGCGCGCCAGCGCGGCAGCGCGCTCTACCTGGCCGCGAAGTACGGCGGATTCGTGGACCGCAACGGCGATGGCGATCCGTTCCGCAGCACCGCGCTTTTCGGCGCCCCGGACGCGGCGGGCCGGCCGGCATGGTTCGGCAACGCCGAATGGGCGGAAGGGCTCGACAACGACGGGCGGCCGATGCCTGCCAACTACTTCCTGGCCAGCGATGCGCGATCGACGGCGGATGCATTGCGCGGCGTGCTGCGCCGTGCCACCGCGCCGTCGCTGGGCGCGAATGCCACGGCCGCGATCTCCTCGGACACGGTGGGGGCGGCCGGCGCGAGCCTCTACCGCTCTCGTTCCGACAGCCGGCGCTGGTCCGGCACCTTGCAATCGTTTCGCCTGTTCGTGGCGCCGGAGACCGGTGCCTTGCGCGTGGCCGACCAGCCGTCGTGGGATGCGGGTGCCTTGCTCGACGCGCGCCTGGAGAAGCCCGGTGCGGCGGCCTCGCGGAGGCTCTTCACGCTGTCGACCGCCGGCCTCGGCATCCCCTTCGAATGGGCGGCGCTCGACGAGCCCTTGCGGCGCTCGCTGCGCGCGGATCCAGATCCGGCGGCCGAGCCCGCGTCGATCGCATCGGCCGCATCGATCGATACCCTGGCCCGCGATCGTCTGAACTACCTGCGCGGCGAGCGCCGGAACGAAGCCTCGTTCGCGGGCGGCCGCTTGCGCGTGCGCGACTCGGTGATGGGCGACATCGCGCATGCGGCGCCGGTGTACGTGGGCGCACCCGATCCCGCTTCGCGCGAGGCTGGCTACCCGGCTTTCCTCGCCACCTACCGCCAGCGCGAGCCCGCCGTCTATCTGGGCGCCAACGACGGCATGCTGCATGCCTTCTCGGCGCGCACGGGCGAGGAGCTGTTCGGCTATGTCCCGCGTCTGCTGTTCCCGGTGCTTGGCACGCTCGCGCTGGCCGGTGGCCCGCATCGCGCCCATGTCGACGGCACGCCCGCCGTGGCCGAGGCACGCATGGCCAGCGGTCAGTGGAAGAGCGTGCTGGTCTCGGGCCTGGGCGCGGGCGCTGCAGGCGTCTTCGCGCTCGAGGTCAGCGATCCGGGCGCCTTCTCGGCCGACAAGGTGCTGTGGGAGTTCGGTGCTGCCGACGACCCCGACATGGGCCACCTGATGCAGCCGCCGCGCATCCTGAAGTTCCGCACCCGGGCCGCGACCACGGGCCATCCGGCCACCCACGCCTGGTTCGCGGTCGTGCCCTCGGGCTTCAACAACCGCAACCCCGAGAAGCGGGCCGCGCTGTTCCTGCTGTCGCTCGACAAGCCGGCCGGCACGCCCTGGCGGCGCGGCCTCGACTATCACAAGATCCTGTTGCCCCGGCCCGCGGACGCCAGCCTCGTCAATGCACTCGCGAGCGCGCCCGGCGACCATGCGGCCGACGACGGAACGGTCCGCTGGCTCTATGCCGGCGATACCCAGGGCAATCTGTGGAAGTTCGACTTCGAGCGCGATGCGCCGTGGAGCGAGGCCAACGCGCTGGGCTTCGGCGGCGTGCCGCTGACGGTCGCGACGGACGGCGACGCGGGCAGCCGGCGCCAGCCGATCACGGTGCCGCCGGAGGTGGGGCTCGGTCCGGGCGGCGGCGGCATCGTGCTGTTCGGCACCGGCAAGTTCGTCGAGCCGACGGACCTCGGTGCCTCTCGCCGCGGCCTCCAGACCGTGTATGCGGTGCAGGACACGGGCACGCCGATCCGTGCGGGCGAAGCGCGGGGGCAATTGGCGCCGCGGCGGGCGCGTTCCGTCGAGGGCGGGCTGACGGCCATCGAAGGCCCGCCATTCGTCTATGGCGCTTTCGATCGCACGACGACGCAGCGGCGTGGCTGGTACCTCGACCTGCCCGCGTCGCGCGACCAGGGCGAGCGCCAGGTCGCGCGGCCGGTGCTCGCCGACGGCCGCCTGTTCTTCAACACGCTGATCCCGCCGCGGGCGGCCTGCGACGACGGCGGGGGCCGCAGCTGTGCCGTGGATGCGATGACCGGCCTGTCGAAGGGCGGTACCTGCGTGCCTTCCGAGGCGGGGTTGCTCGGAGCGCCCTTGGTGGTCCAGCAGGGCGATGCGTCGTACGGCGCCGCCGATCCGACCGGGCGCAGGACCGAGACCCGGCGGCTCGCGGTCCTGAGCCCCGGTACCCGCCGGGACAAGGCGGTGTCGGTGGCCCAGCCGCTCGAGGACGCCACGGCAGCGCGGCGGGCCGGCCGCCTCAGCTGGCGGCAGGTGCCGGACCCGCAAAGGACGCGGCCATGATCTCCCGCCGCTGCCACCGAGCGGGCGCGGCCCTCGGCTGGAGCCTGATCGAGTTGCTGATCGCGCTCGCGATCGTCGCGATCCTCGCGGCCATCGCCTTCCCCTCGTACCTCGATGCGGCGCATCGCAGTTGGCGCGCCGAGGCGCGTTCGGCGCTGCTCGCTCAGATGCAGCAGCAGGAGCGCCACTTCACCGTCGATGGCCGCTACCGGCGCTACGAAGGCGATTCCGCCGAGAGCGGGCAGGGCGGCAAGTACCTCGTGCGCAGCGAGCACTGCGACGGCCAGCGCAGCCTCGACGACTGCCTGCGGCTCTCGGCGCGGCTCAAGCCCGGCTTCTCGGACCCGCCGGTCGGCAACCTGTGGCTGGACAGCACGGGCGGCCGCGGCTGCGACGGCGCGCAGCGTGAGCGGTGCTGGCAATGAAGCGCGCGGGACGGGCTCGCGGGCTCACGCTGATCGAGCTGCTCACCGTGATCGCCATCGTCGCCGTCCTGGCCGCCGTCGGCGTGCCGGGCTTTCGCGCGCTGCTGCTCCACCAGCGGCTGGAGGCCGCCTCGCAGGCCTTCGTCGCCGCGCTCGGAACGGCACGGATCGAAGCGATCCGGCGCGGCGAGCCGGTCAGCGTGCTGGCGGAAGGCGGCGCCGGGTGGAACGGGGGCTGGGCGGTCGTCGCCGACCCGGACGGCAAAGGCGCGCCGCGCGTCCTGCGCCGTTTCGACAGGCTGCCGCCGGGCATCGCCGTCGACCCGGGGTTGGGCGACGGCTTGGTGCAGGGCGTGCACTACGACGGCAACGGCTTCTCGCGGCGCGCGCGCAATGCGGGCTTCGGCGCGGGCTGCCTGGTGTTCAAGGCCGAGACAAGACGGCGCGCGGCCATCGTCCTCTCGGCGTCGGGGCGCGCGCGCAGCTGCAATCCCGACCAGGCGGGGGAATGCGGAACGGGGGTGTGCGGGCGGGGCGGCGGGTAGGCCTTCGCCGGCCGCGGCTCAGATGTCGCGCAGCAGCTGCCGGAACTCGTCCACGTCCTCGAAGCTGCGGTAGACCGAGGCGAAGCGCACGTAGGCGACCTTGTCGAGCTTCTTGAGTTCGCGCATCACGAGTTCGCCGACCTTGGTCGACTCGATCTCGCGCAGGCCGCTGGCGAGCAGCTTCTGTTCGATGCGCAGCAGCGCGTTGTCGATCTGCTCGATGCTCACCGGCCGCTTGCGCAACGCCAGCATCATCGAGGCGCGGACCTTGGTCGAGTCGAAGTCGGCGCGGCTGCCGTCCTTCTTCACGACGACCGGGAAATTGACGTCGGGACGCTCGTAGGTGGTGAAGCGCTTGTCGCAGGCACCGCACTGGCGGCGCCTGCGCACGAAGTCGGCGTCTTCCGAAACGCGGGTCTCGACGACCTGCGTTTCGAGATGACCGCAAAAAGGGCATTTCATGCGGTCAGGGCTTCTTCTTCGGGTTCAGCGGTAGACCGGGAAACGGCTGGTCAGCGCATGGACCTTGGCGCGCACGGCCTCGATGTTCGCGGCATCGCGCGGGTTCTCGAGCACGTCGGCGATCAGGTTCGCGGTGATGCGGGCCTCTTCGTCCTTGAAGCCTCGCGTGGTCATGGCCGGCGTGCCGACACGCACGCCGCTGGTCACCATCGGCTTCTCTGGGTCGTTGGGGATCGCGTTCTTGTTGATGGTCATGTGGGCGCTGCCCAGCACGGCCTCGGCTTCCTTGCCGGTGATGCCCTTGGCGCGCAGGTCGACCAGCATCACGTGGCTTTCGGTGCGTCCGCTCACGATGCGCAGGCCGCGCTGCGTGAGCGTTTCGGCCACGATCTGGGCGTTCTTGACCACCTGCTGCTGGTAGGCCTTGAACTCGGGCGACAGCGCTTCCTTGAAGGCCACCGCCTTGGCGGCGATCACGTGCATCAGCGGGCCGCCTTGCAGGCCCGGGAAGATCGCGCTGTTGATCGCCTTCTCGTGCTGCGACTTCATCAGGATGATGCCGCCGCGCGGGCCGCGCAGGCTCTTGTGGGTGGTCGAGGTCACGATGTCGGCGTGCGGCACCGGGTTCGGGTAGACGCCCGCGGCCACCAGGCCGGCGTAGTGGGCGATGTCGACCATGAAGATCGCGCCCACGTCCTTGGCCACCTTGGCGAAGCGCTCGAAGTCGATGCGCAGCGAGTAGGCCGAGGCGCCCGCGATGATCAGCTTGGGCTGGTGCTCGTGCGCCTTGCGCTCCATCGCGTCGTAGTCGATGGCTTCGTTGGCATCCAGGCCGTAGCTCACCACGTTGAACCACTTGCCGCTCATGTTGAGGGGCATGCCGTGGGTCAGGTGGCCGCCTTCGGCCAGGCTCATGCCCATGATGGTGTCGCCGGGCTTCAGGAAGGCCAGCAGCACGGCCTCGTTGGCCGAGGCGCCGCAATGGGGCTGCACGTTGGCGGCTTCGGCGCCGAAGATCTGCTTCACGCGGTCGATGGCCAGCTGCTCGGCCACGTCGACGTGCTCGCAGCCGCCGTAGTAGCGCTTGCCCGGGTAGCCCTCGGCGTACTTGTTGGTGAGCTGCGAGCCCTGCGCGGCCATGACGGCCGGCGAGGCGTAGTTCTCGCTCGCGATCAGCTCGATGTGGTGTTCCTGGCGCGCGTTTTCGGCCTGGATGGCAGCCCAGATTTCGGGATCGGTCTGTTCGACCAGGATGTTGCGTTGGTACATGGCAGTCCTTTGAAGACGAGGTCCTTGTTCTTCAACCAAACAAGGGCTGCCCAGGCGAACGGCTGATCGCCCGCGCGTCTGGAGCGACGTCGCGGGCGGTACGCTTCCCAGTGGTAGTCCACGTCAGCGCGGGTGCCTCGTCGGCACCGCGCCTATCGCCAGTCGCGTACCGGGCCGAGTGTAGCGGATCGGGCTGGCCCGGCGGCGCGCGAAAGGAGATTCAGGAGACGGCGGACAGCAGCGCCACCTTGGGCGGCGTCGGGCCGTTGGCCGGCTCGGTCGTCTCGTCGGGCTTGGCCGGGGCTACCACCGGTATCGGCAGCGGCTGCGGGCGCAGCACCGGCGGCGTCGGCGCGAACGGCGAGGGCGCGCGGCCGCTGGCCACCTGCAGCAGGCGCTCGCGCTCGGCCATCACCTTGCCGGCGTAGCCGCCGTCGTCCTCGAGGTTGGCCGCGCCCACGTAGTAGCGCAGGCCGCCTTCGAGCGAACCGGCGCGGGCGATGCATTCCTGCAGCACCTTCACGCCGACCCGCATGTTGGTGACGGGGTCGAAGGCGGTCAGCGTGCCGCCGGCCGGCTCGTACTTGTCGCCGTGCACGCGGGTCATGACCTGCATCAGCCCCTGCGCGCCGACCTGGCTCTGCGCGAACGGGTTGAAGCTGGACTCGACCGCCATGATCGCGAGGATCAGCGTCGGGTCGAGCTTGGTGTGCTTGCCGATGTTGTAGGCCTCGGCCACGAGCACGCTCAGCGGCTCGGCCGCGACGCGGTACTTCTTGCTGAGCCAGTAGGCCACGGCGGCCTGCTGCTTGGGCAGGTCGCCGGGGCTCGCGGCCGTCGTGCGCTCGATCGCGGTCGGCTCGAGGTCGGTGGCTTCGGGCGCGGGTTTGCGCGACTGCAGCCAGCCCATGAGTTGTTCCTCGCCTTGATGGCGCAGGTCGGGCCGCGCCACGAGGGCGAGGGCCGCGAACACGATGGCCAGGCCCAGCAGGGCGAAACCGTTGTGCGTGATTTCAAAAAAGCCGTCTGCCACATCGGACACGAATGTCCTCAGCCCGCGGGCCGTGGCATCAAACGCCTTGTTCATCGCTCTTCCTTTCTGTGCGGCACCTGTCGCAGCGCCGGGAAGGGCGATGGGATGGAGGCAGCGGCGCTTGGATTGGTACCAATCAGGTTCCGCGCTCGGGGGATAAGGTGCGCGGCCGCCTGATCAAGCCGGGGGGAGTCGGCAGCGGATACAGGGTGGCTCCGTCGCGTCGGGCGTCCGGAGCAGGCGGGATTCTATCGTTGCTAAATACCCGGTCAAGCATAAGGAATTCCGTCTTAATTCTTAAAACTGTCGAACAAATGTTTCAAACCGACCCGCGAGACGGCGTCTTTCTTAAGGGAAATCCCTTGCAACATCGGGTTTGAAAAGCCGGGGAAGGCCGCCTAAGCTGAACGGGCCTGAGGTTTTCAGGTGCTTTCCGAAGCCAGCCGGTCACGGTGCGAGCCGGGGCCGAACGGCGGAGGAACCACGGCGGCAATCTCTTGCCGCCAGCACGACAGGAACCATCGACTTCCGGTCGAGCGAAACGATGGCAATGGGTCGTATGCCCGCCATCAAGCCCGGTGACATGACATTCGTCGCGTCGCCGGGCTTTCTTGTTTCTGGCTTGGCATCTGTTTGGGGCACACTCGCGCGAATGAATGCAGCCGCCTCGATACAAAGCTTAAGGAAGAACAAATGGGTGCGACGCGGAATCGTTGCACTGCTGGTGCTTCTGGGCCTCTGGGTCCTGGCCTGGCTGGCGGTGCCGCCGATCGCCAAGAGCCAGCTGCAGAAGATCGCGAGCGAGAAGCTGGGCCGCCAGGTCACGGTGGAGCGTATCGGCTTCAAGCCCTGGACCCTCGAGCTCACGCTCAACAACCTGCGCATCGCCACCGCGGACGGCAAGGGCACCCAGCTCGCCGTGCGGCGCATCTATGCCGATGCCGAGCTGCAGTCGATCTTTCGCCTCGCGCCCGTGATCGATGCGGTGAGCGTGGAGGCGCCGGCGATCCTGCTGACCCACCAGGCCGACGGCAAGTACGACATCGACGACATCCTCGCCAAGCTGGCCTCCGGCCCGCCGCCCGACCCCAAGGCCGAGCCCGCGCGCTTCGCCATCTACAACATCGCGATCACCGAGGGCGCGGTCGACTTCGACGACCAGACCGTCAAGCGCCGCCATGAGCTGCGCGACTTCGTGCTCAAGGTGCCGTTCCTCAGCAACCTGGCCTCGCAGCGCGAGGTCAACACCGAGCCCAAGCTGGCCTTCGCGCTCAACGGCAGCAAGTTCGACTCGGCCGCGCAGTCGACCCCCTTCGCCGCCAGCCGCAAGACCGATGCCCACGTGCAGTTCAAGGGGCTCGATCTCGTGCCCTACCTGGGCTACATCCCGGGCGGCATGCCGGTGCAACTGCAGGCCGGCAGCCTCGACGCCGACCTGAAGATCGACTTCCAGCAGGCCGCCACGGTGGGCCTCAAGGTCACCGGCACGGTCGAGGCGCACGGCGCCAAGCTGGCCGACGCGCGCGGGCGCGACCTGCTGGCCTTCGACTCGCTCAAGCTTGCGCTGGCGGACGTGCGGCCGCTCGAGTCGGTGTTCCACCTCAGCGAGGTCGCGCTGGCGAGCCCGCAACTGGTGGTGGCGCGCGATGCCTCGGGCCAGCTCAACCTGATGGCGCGCGATCCGGCCACCGGCCAGACCGAGAAGGTGGTCGCGGCCAAGCCGCCGGCACCGCCCGCTTCATCTGCCAGTGCCGCCAGCGGTGCCGCGGGCGTGGCGGCGCCCAAGCCCGTGCTCAAGGTCCAGGTCGACAAGGTCGCCCTCAGCGGCGGGCGCATCGGCTGGCGCGACGAGACCGTGCAGCCCGGCGCTTCCATCGACGTCACCGATCTGGGCCTCGACGTCACCGCCATCACCTGGCCGATGGAGAAGCCGGCCCAGTTCAGCGGCAGCACCGCGGTCGGCGGCGCCACGCTCAAGTTCAAGGGCAGCGGTACCGACAAGGCGGCCGACGTGCAGACCGAGGTCGAGGCGCTGCCGCTGTCGCTGGCCGCGCCGTACCTGGCCCACAGCCTCGAGCCCACGCTCGACGGCAAGCTCAGCGGCCAGATCGACATCGCCTGGGCCCCGCCGGACCTGCGTTTCAAGGCCAGGCGGGTGGCGGCCGACAACCTCGCGCTGACCCAGGCCAAGACCGCGCTCGCGAGCGTCGGCCGCTTCGAGCTGCTCGATACCGAGGTAGACATGGCGAAGCACACGCTGGCCGTGGGCACCTTCACCGCCACCAATCCCAAGCTCAGCATCGAGCGCGACAGCGAGAAGCGCTGGATGTTCGAGCGTTGGCTCAAGACGCCGGCCGGCGCGGGCGGCAAGCCCGAAGCCGAAGCCAAGGTGGCGGCACCCAAGCCGGCCGGCAGCGGCCCCGAATCGGCGCCGCCGGGCACCAACACCAGGCCCTGGGCACTCACGGTCGGCACGCTCGCGGTCGACAACGGCAGCCTCTCTTACGCCGACAAGGCCGGGGCCACGCCGGTCGCGGTCGAGATCACGGCCTTCAAGCTCAATGCCCAGAAGCTCGCCCCCGAAACCGCCACCAAGTCGCCGCTGCAGGTGTCGGGCCGCATCGGCTCGGGCCGCCGCGCCGATCCAGGCCGCTTCGACTACAAGGGCCATATCGTGCTCAAGCCGCTGGCCGCCGAAGGCCGGCTCGAGGTGGCTTCGTTCCCGGCCCATGCGTTCAAGGCCTATTACGCCGACGCGCTCAACGTCGACATCCGCCGGGCCTTCGTCAGCTACCGCGGCAGCGTGAACTACGCGAGCGCCCCGGCCGGCATGAGCGTGAAGCTCGCGGGCGACACGGCGCTCGACGACTTCCGCGCCAACAGCGTGTCGCTGACCCAGTCGCCGGGTTTCGACCGCAACGACAACCAGTTGCTGAGCTGGAAGACGTTGAGCCTGCGCGGCCTGCAGGTGGGCCTGGAGCCCAACGCGGCGCCCACGGTCGACGTGCGCGAGACCACGCTGACCGACTTCTTCGCCCGGGTCATCATCGATCCCAGCGGCCAGCTCAACCTGCTGAGCCTCACGAAGAAGGGCGAGGCCGAGTCCAAGGCCGCCGCCGCCACGACGGCCGAGACCCGTTCGCGCCGCAGCCTGGGCGGCACGACCACCACCACGCGCGGATCCGAGCGGCCCGCGGGCGGCGGCGCACCGGTGCCGGCCGAGCTGATGGTCGGCGGGCCTTCGACGCCGGTGGCACCGGCTTCCGCGCCCGCCGCGGTGGCCCAGGCCGCGCCCGCCGCACCGAGCGGCCCGGCGCCCGTCATCAACTTCGGCCCGATGAGCCTGGTCAACGGCAAGATCGACTTCACCGACCTGTTCGTCAAGCCCAACTACTCGGCCGACCTCAGCGAGCTGACCGGCAAGCTCAGTTCCTTCTCGTCGAATCCGCCGAACGGGCAGGGCGGCCGGCCGGCACTCGCCGAGCTCGAGCTGCGCGGCAAGGCGCAGCAGACCGCGGCGCTCGAGATCACCGGCAAGCTCAATCCGCTGGCCAAGCCGCTCGAGCTCGACATCACCGCGAAGATGCGCGACCTCGACCTCGCGCCGCTGTCGCCGTACTCGGTGCGCTACGCCGGCCACGGCATCGAGCGCGGCAAGATGAGCATGGACGTCAACTACAAGATCGCGCCCGACGGCCAGCTCACCGCCACCAACAAGCTGGTGCTCAACCAGCTGCAGTTCGGCGAGGAGGTCGCCGGCGCGCCCAACAGCCTGCCGGTCAAGCTCGCGGTGGCGCTGCTGGCCGACCGCAACGGCGTGATCGACGTGGACCTGCCGCTGCGCGGCTCGCTCAACGATCCGCAGTTCAGCATCGGGCCGTTGATCTTCAAGGCGGTGGTCAACCTGATCGTGAAGGCCGTCACCGCGCCGTTCAGCCTGCTGACCGGCGGCCTGGGCGGCGGCGGCAGCGGCGAGTCGAGCACCATCACTTTCGAGGCCGGCAGCTCGGTGCTGAGCGCCTCGGCCAAGGAGAGCCTCGACAAGGTCGTGAAGGCGCTGGTCGACCGGCCGACGCTCGAGATGACCGTGATCGGCACCTCCAGCCTCGAGAAGGAGCGCGATGCCTACCAGCGCCAGCGCGTGCGCCAGATGGCCCTGGCCGAAAAGCGCCGCGCCGCGGTGCGCGGCGGCCAGGCCGGCACCGACGTGCCGCCGGTCACCGACGCCGAGTACCCCGCGCTGCTGACCGCCGTCTACAAGCGCGCCGACATCACCAAGCCGCGCAACATGGTCGGCCTGGCCAAGGACCTGCCGCTCAAGGAGATGGAGAACCTGCTGCTCGCGAGCGTGCCGGTCGACGAGGAGTCGATGCGCCAGCTGGCGGTGGAGCGCGGGGCCGCCGTGCGCGACTATCTGCTCTCGCAGAAGCTGACGAGCGAGCGCCTGTTCCTCGGCGCGGTGCGCACCACGGCCAGCGGCGACGACTGGAAGCCGGGCGCCGAGCTCAAGCTCGCGATGCGCTGAGCGCCGGCGGGGCCCCGGGGCCCTTGGTTTTCTGCGGTGCATTGCTATATATGCAGGCACCGTTTTCCCCTGCGGCGCCCCCGGCCCCGGCGTCGTTTCGCCGCATCGCCGGGTCGCGCCGCAAGGTGGATTTCGACGGCGCGCGGCAAGTGGGTCAAAATGGCGGTCTGCGCCGGCCTCTGCCGGCGCCTTCGCTTTCTCTCTTCAGACAACGATCTCGCGCACGTGACCTCTAATTCTTCCAAGCCACACGACCTTCAGGCCCTCGATTCGCTGACCGGCGGCGCCTTCACCGCGCCGACTTCGGGCGAACGTGCCTCGCGCATCCGCGACTGGCTCGCGAGCAATCCGGCACCCGAGCAGATGCAGGAAGTCTTCAAGGAATTGAGCGGCCGCGACAAGGGCGCCGCCCGCCTGCTGCGCGAGAAACTCGACGAGCTCAAGCGCGCCAAGGGGCAGGAGGCCATCGCCGCCGAATGGGCGCAGAAGGCCGAGGGCCTGCTGGGCCAGTCCAAGCTCAACATCGCCGACGCGCTCGCCTGGCAGCGCGATGCCGCCAAGGCTGGCGCGCCGCTGTCGCGCGAGCCGCTGGCCGGCCTCAAGGCACGGCTGGCCGAGCGCATCAAGGGCATCGAGGACCTGCAGCACCGCGCCCAGGTCCACCGCGAGGCCGCCGTGCTGCTGGCGCAGCGCTTCGAGGTGCTGTCGACCAAGGGCTGGAAGGATGCGCAGGTCGCCGAGGAATCGCTGCGCACCGACGTGACGCACTGGCAGCAGCAGGCCGCCGACATCGCCGCCGACGCCAACTGGACCAGCCTCGACGCCAAGTTCGCGCCGCAGCTCGAAGCCTCGAAGGCACAGCTGCTCGTGGTGTCGGACGCCTTCCACAGCGCGCTGGCGCAGGCCATCGCCGCCGCGGCCGATGCCGCCGCGCCGCTGCCGCCGGTGCCCGTCTGGGCCGACGAACTGCGCGCCGCGCGCGGCGAGGCCGTCGCGCCCAAGGCCGCCGCACCCGCGCGTCCGCCGGCACCCAAGGTCGACCCCGCGGTGCGTGCCGCCGCGCAGGAGGCCGTGCAGGCCGCGCTGGCCAAGCTCGAGCAGGAAACCGCCGAAGGCCATGGCAAGGCCAGCGCCGGCGCCGCCGCCGCGCTGCGCGCGGTGCTGAAGGAACACGGCAAGCTGGTCGAGGCCCCGCTCGAGGCGCGCGTGCATGCCGCGCTGGTGGCGGCCGGCGAGCTCGAAGGCTGGCAGCGCTGGAGCGCCGACAAGGTGCGCGAGGACCTCGTCGCCAAGGCCGAGGGCCTGCTCAAGCGCCCCGAAGGCCAGGCCCTGGGCGGCCGCAAGATGCAGGAAACCCTGCGCACCCTGCGCGACCAGTGGAAGCAGGCCGACCAGGGCGGCGTGCCGAACCATGCGCTGTGGAAGCGCTTCGACGAAGCCTGCAACGAGGCCCACAAGGTGGTCGAGGCCTGGCTCGAGAAGGTGCGCGCCGACGCGGCCGAGCATCGCGCGCTGCGCGTGGCCCTGATCGAGGAGGTCAAGGCCTGGGCCGCCGAACACGCGGGCGCCACCGACCTGAAGGCGCACAACCGCGCGCTGCACCAGTTCGCCGACCGCTGGCGCGACGCCGGCCACGTGGGCGAGAAGGTGTTCGCCGAGCTGCAGCCGCAGTGGAACGAGGCCTTCGGCGCCGCGCGCGCGCCGTTCGAGACCGCCCAGAAGGCCAGCATCGAACGCCGCCAGGCCATGATCGCCGAAGCCACGGAACTGGGTGCCCAGCCCGTGCTGCGCATCGACGCCGTCAAGGCGCTGCAGCAGCGCTGGCAGGCCGAGGCGCAGGGCGTGCCGCTCGACCGCCGCCAGGAACAAAAGCTCTGGGATGCCTTCCGCGCGCCCATCGACGAAGCCTTCAACCGCAAGTCGGCCGAGCGCGAGAAGGCGTCCGCCGCGATGAGCGAACGCGATCGCCACGTGCTCAACGCCTCGAAGGCGCTGGACGCGGCCAATGCCAGCGGCGACGCGCAGAAGATCCGCGCCGCCATCGCCCAGCTCGAAGCCGCGCTGCGCGGCGAGGTGCCGCCTCCGGCACCGGCGCCGCAACGGGCCGCATCGGGCGACGGCCCGGCGGTCGGCGCGACCGAGGTGGCTGGACCGGACCAGGCGGCCGCCGAATTCGGCGAGAGCGCCGAGCAGGCGCCGTCGCCCCGCGATGCCGAGGCTTCGCCCGCGGCCGTGCCGGCCCATGAATCCGCCGCCGCGCCCGACCTGGTGGCTCCGGCCGACGGTGCCGACGCCTCGGCGCGTGCCGACAGCGCGGCGCACGATGCCGGCGAAGCCGCCGCGGCCGAACCCCCGGCGCCGGCCGCGCCGCCCAAGCCCGCGCCCCGTCCGGTGGTGGCCGTGCGCGGCGACGACCGTCCGGGCAACCGCAAGTCCGAACCCGCGGCACCCGCGGCCCGCGGCGGTGGCCGCTTCGGCGACCGGCGCGGACCCGGCGGTCCCGGCGGCCCTGGCCGTCCGGGCGGCGACCGTGGCGGTCCGCGCCCCGATGGCCGTGGCGATCGCGGCGACCGTGGCGCACCGGGCGGCCGCTTCGGCGACTACCCGCCGCGCGAGGACCGCGGTCCTCGCCTGGGCGACACCGCCTTCCGTGCCCAGCGCGAGGCGCTCGAGCGTGCCGACATGGCACTGCGCAAGCTGGCGGCCCAGGCCCACGGCGAAGCGCTGACCCAGGTGCTCGGCGCCTGGGAGCAGCGCGATGCCGCGCGCCTGCCGAGCGTGCAGGAACTCGGCCGCGCGGTCACGCCCGCGGTGCGCAGCAGCTGGTCGCAGGCAATCGGCGCTTCGCCGGCCGCGCGTGCCGACGAGGCCGCCGAAGCGCTGCTGCGCCTCGAGATGGCCGCCGAAGTGCCCACGCCCGCCGAGCAGCTCGAAGCACGCCGTGCGTTGCAGCTCAAGCTGCTGACCAAGCGCGGCGATCCGGCGCCGGCCCAGACCTGGGGCCAGGATGCCGGCAAGGTGCTGGCCGCTGCGCACGACGTGACCAGCGCGCGGCGCCTGCAGAACGCGCTGAAGGCGCTGCTGCGCAAGTAAGCGGCCGACGCGCCGCCGCGGGCCCGGGCGCCCGTGGCGAGCCCGGCATTCCTCGGGCCGCTTCGTGCGGCCTTTCCTTTTTCCGACTTCCGACGATCGCCGCATGGCCTCCACTCCTGACGCATCTCCCGTACTGATCGCCGGTGGCGGCATCGGCGGTCTTTCGCTCGCGCTGACCCTGCACCAGATCGGCGTGCCCTGCCGCGTGCTCGAAGCGGTGCCCGCGCTGCAGCCGCTGGGCGTGGGCATCAACCTGCAGCCCAACGCGGTGCGCGAACTGCACGAGCTCGGCATCGGCAACGACCTGCTCGACCGCATCGGCATCCAGGCGCGCGAATGGGCGCTGGTCGGGCGCAACGGCAACGAGGTCTATGCCGAGCCGCGCGGACTGCGCGCGGGCTACCGTTGGCCGCAGTACTCGCTGCATCGCGGCGAGCTGCAGATGCTGCTGTATCGCACGGCGCTCGAGCGGCTCGGGCCGGATGCGATCCAGCTCGGCCAGCGGGTCACGGGCTATCGCAACGGCGAGCAGGGCGTGACCGCGCTGGTCGAGTCGCGCGACGGCCAGCGCAGCGAGGTCGAGGGCCGCCTGCTGGTGGCGGCCGACGGCCTGCATTCGGCGGTGCGCGCGCAGATGCATCCGCAGCAGCCGCCGATCCAGTGGGGCGGCGCCATCATGTGGCGCGGCACCACGCCGGGCGTGCCGGTGCGCAGCGGCGCGTCCTTCGTCGGCGTCGGCTCGCTGCGGCATCGCGTGGTGCTCTATCCGATCTCGCCGCCCGATCCCGCCACGGGCCTGGCCACCATCAACTGGATCGCCGAGATCACGGTCGACAACGCCGAGGGCTGGACGCAGGGCGACTGGAACCGGCGCGTCGAACTGAGCGACTTCGCCCACCACTTCGAGGGCTGGGACTTCGGCTGGCTCGACGTGCCCTCGATGCTGCGCGGTGCGAAGGAGGTCTTCGAGTACCCGATGATCGACCGCGACCCGGTGCCGACCTGGGTCGACGGCCATGTCGCGCTGCTCGGCGACGCAGCGCACGTGATGTACCCGGTGGGTTCCAACGGCGCGAGCCAGGCCATCGTCGATGCGCGCGTGCTCGGCGCCTCCATGCTCTCGCACGGCGTGACGCCGGCCGCGCTGCGCGCCTACGACGAGCGCCTGTGCGCCGACATCTCGGCGCTGGTGCTGCGCAACCGCGGTGCCGGTCCGTTCGGCCTGCTGGGCCTGGTCGACGAGCGCTGCGGCGGCGTGTTCGACGACATCGAGCAGGTCATTCCGGCGGCCGAGCGCGAAGCCTACATGGCGCGCTACAAGGCCGCGGCCGGCTTCGCGATCGAGACCCTCAACGCGGCGCCGTCGACGATCGCGCCGGGCGCGAGGATCGCCGCCTAGCCTCGGCTCGGCGGCGGGCCGAAGAAGCGGTCGAACAGTTCGAGCACGCCCGGAAAGTCGCGCCCGAAGTTCGCGCGGTTCACGAAGTAGGCCTCGCAGGCCACCGCGAAGAATTCGCCGATCGAGGTCGCGCCATAGTCGTCGAGCCAGGGCGGCTCGGCGCCGAAGCGCTCGGCCATGATGGTCTGCTCGCGGAAGGCCTCGTAGGCGGGCTGCAGCACGCCGAGCCAGGCCGCGCGCGCCTCGCGCGCATTGCGGCTGCCCGCGAAGCCCGGCGGCAGCGGCGGGCAGCCGTCGGCATCGCCGCCGCGCATGTCGATCTTGTGGGCGAACTCGTGGATCACCACGTTGTAGCCGCCCTCGCTGGTGGCGCCGCTGGCGAGCACGTCCTGCCAGCTCAGCATCACCGGACCGTGGTCCATGGCCTCGCCGGCCACGACTTCCTCGTATTCGTGGACCACCGAGGCCTCGTCGACCACCTTGCGTTGGGCGACCACCTCGGAGGGATGCACCACGATGCCGACGAAATCGTCGTACCAGACCAGGCCGCCGCGCAGGTGCAGCACCGGCAGCACGGCCTGCGCCGCGATCGCGAGCGCGACCTCGTCGGTGATGACGAAGCCCTGGGCACCATGGAACTGCTTGTCGCGCAGGAACTGCGCCGTGAGCACGCGCAGCCGCTCGACGTCGGCGGCCGGGCGCTCGGCCAGGAAGGCATAGCGCGCGAGCGTGGCCTGCCAGGCGGCTTCGGGAATCGGGGGCAGGGCGCGCGGATGGCGCAGGCGGCGCAGCCAGTCGAGCATCGCGTGGGGTGTGTCTAGCGCAGATCGACGCGCTGGGCGCCCGCCGGGGACAGGCACAGCAGCTGCGCGCGCGGCGGATGCGCGGCGGCATCCCAGTCGCTGAGCACGAGGCGGCGCAGGCCGCCGCCGAGGTCGTGGTCGGCGGGGCGGTGCGTGTGGCCGTGGATCAGCGTGCGTGCGTTGCCACGCGCGAGCCAGTCGCGCGCCGCATCGGCATCGACGTCGGCCCAGACCACCGAGGGATCGCGCTTGCGGTCCTCGCTCTGCACGCGCATCGCGCGCGCGAGGGCGCGGCGCTCGGCGAGCGGGCGCGCGAGAAAGGCCGATTGCCACTCGGGCGTGCGCACCTGGGCGCGAAAGCGCAGGTAGTCGGTGTCGTCCAGGCACAGCGCGTCGCCATGGCTCAGCAGCCAGCGTTCGCCGTGCAGCACCAGCACCGTGGGATCGTCGAGCAGCGTGAGACCGCTTCGGGCCGCGAGCGCGGCGCCGACGAGGAAGTCGCGGTTGCCGTGCATGAAGAACACCGGCAGCCGCGCGGCCGTGCGGCGCAGCAGCTCGGCGCACTGGGCCTCGAAGCCCGGCTCGTCGGCCGCGTCGTCGCCGACCCAGACCTCGAACAGGTCGCCGAGGATCACCAGCGCGTCGGCCGGCGTGGTCTCGAGATAGCCGCGCCAGGCCTCGAAGGTGGCGGGCTCGCCGGCCTGCAGGTGCAGGTCGGAGATCAGGTCGACGGTGCGCCAGGAGGCAGGCGCCACCAGTTCCGCGAAGGCCGCGGGTGCAGTGGCTGCCATGCTCATGCCGCCGCCGGCCCTGTCGTCATTCGCCGACGACGACGGCCTTCTCGATCACGACGTCCTCGAGCGGCACGTCGTCATGGAAGCCCTTGCGGCCGGTCTTCACGGCCTTGATCTTGTCGACCACCTCGGTGCCCTTGACCACCTTGCCGAACACGGCGTAGCCCCAGCCCTGGGCCGAGGGGGCGGTGTGGTTGAGGAAGCCGTTGTCGGCCACGTTGATGAAGAACTGGGCGGTGGCCGAGTGCGGCGCGCTGGTGCGGGCCATCGCCACGGTATAGACCGCGTTCTTCAGGCCGTTGTTGGCCTCGTTCTCGATCTCCGCGCCGGTGGGCTTCTGCTTCATGCCAGGCTCGAAGCCGCCGCCTTGAACCATGAAGCCGGGGATCACGCGGTGGAACACCGTGTTGTCGTAGTGGCCCTTCTTCACGTACTCGATGAAGTTGGCGGTCGACTTCGGCGCCTTCTCGGCGTCGAGTTCGAGCGTGATCACGCCGAGGTTTTGGATGTGCAGGTCGACTTGGGGATTGCTCATGCTGGATGCTCCTTGAAAGAGGTGGGGCTGGCTTACTTCGCCAGGGTGGCGGACTGGATCACGACCGGCGTGACCGGCACGTTCTGCATGCCGTTCTTGTTGCCGGTGGCGACGCCGCGGATCTTGTCGACCACGTCGGTGCCCGCCACCACCTTGCCGAACACCGTGTAGCCGTAGCCGTCGGGGTTGGGGGCGTTGAGCGAGTCGTTGTTCTTCACGTTGATGAAGAACTGCGAGGTGGCCGAGTTCGGGTTGCCGGTGCGCGCCATGGCGATCGTGTACTTGTCGTTCTTCAGGCCGTTGCTCGCCTCGAGCGGGATCGGCGCGCGCGTGGGCTTCTGCTGCAGGTCGGCCGTGAAGCCGCCGCCCTGGATCATGAAGCCGTCGATCACGCGGTGGAACACGGTGCCGTCGTAGTGCTTGTCCTTGACGTACTGCAGGAAGTTCTCGACCGTCTTCGGCGCCTTGGCCGCATCGAGCTCGACCACGATGTCGCCGGCCGAGGTCGCGAGCTTCACGCGCTGCTGCGCCTGGGCATGGCCCGCGGCGGCGAAGGCGAGGGTGGCCGCGAACACGAGGGCGCCGCGGCGGCTGAAACGGGAGAGGGCTTGGATCGTCAAGGAAAGAGCTCCGTGTCCGAGGGATGAAAAAGATGAAGGCTGGCCGTGGGAGCGCGAGCCTGCGAAAAACGTTCCGGCGCGAGGCCGCGTTTCGACGGCGGCTCGCGTCGCCTACTTGCTGGTGCGGCCCACCGGCTTGCGCACCACGGGCGCGGCGCCGGGCAGCGCGGCCGCGTCGGCTTCGGCCTTCGGCGTGAAGATCTGGCGGATCAGTTCGAGCTTCGGCGCGACGCTGGTGTTGGTGGTCGCGAAGCGCTGCGCCTTGGTGTAGGACTGGGCGGCGAGGCGCGCATACACGTCGCCGAGGTTCTCCTCGGCCGTGGCGTAGTTGGGGTTGAGCTTGAGCGCGGTCTCGAGCGCATCGCGCGCCTTGTCGAACTGGCTCTGCGAGGCATAGAGCGCCGCGAGGTTGTTGTAGGGCTCGGGCAGTTCGGGGAAGTCCTGCGTGAGCTGGGTGAAGGTCTTGACGGCCTCGTCCTTCTTGCCCTGCTCGGTGAGGATCACGCCGCGCAGGAAGCGCATCTGCGGATCGCGCGGCTTGCCGGCGATGTAGGTGTCGGCCTTGGCCAGCGCCTCGTTCGATTTGCCCTGGCGCAGCAGCAGGTTGACGTCGTCGTAGTCGTTGGCCTGGGCCGCGGAGGCCCACAGGCCGAACAGCAGGGCGATGGCGATCGAAAGTCTGGGAAACACGGCGTTCTTCATGAAGCCTCTGCAAAAGTGCGGCACGAATGCCGCGGAATTGGGGGCGGGGTGGAGCCGGGTCGGGAGCAAGCCTTGCGCTGCGCAAGGGCTCGAAAACACCCGGAAGAAGACTCGGCGGCAGCCGTTTATACTGCCCGGCATTGTAGCCGAGGGCCCCTGTCCAGCCGCCTCGTCGCCACAGCCCCATCACCCCTGAAAACACCGTCGTTCGCCCGCATCGCACGAGCGCGACACGACGCTTTCCGAATCTCATGAGTCTGCGCATCTACAACACGCTTTCGCGTGAACTGGAGGAGTTCTCCCCTTTGCTGCCCGGTCAGGTGCGCATGTACGTCTGCGGCATGACGGTCTACGACTTCTGCCATCTGGGCCATGCGCGCTCGATGATCGCCTTCGACGTGGTGCAGCGCTGGCTCAAGACCAGCGGCTTCGCCGTGACCTACGTGCGCAACATCACCGACATCGACGACAAGATCATCCGCCGCGCGGTCGAGAATGGCGAGAGCATCCGTTCGCTGACCGACCGCATGATCGACGCGCTGCACGAGGATGCCGATGCGCTTGGCATCGAGCGCCCCACGCACGAGCCGCGCGCCACCGAGTTCATTCCGCAGATGCTCGCGATGATCGGCACGCTCGAGCAGAAGGGCCTGGCCTATCGCGCGCCCAACGGCGACGTGAACTACGCGGTGCGCAAGTTTCCCGGCTACGGCAAGCTCAGCGGCAAGTCGCTCGACGAGCTGCATGCGGGCGAGCGCGTGGCCGTGCTCGACGGCAAGGACGATCCGCTCGACCCGGTGCTCTGGAAGAGCGCCAAGCCCAGCGAGCCCGACGAGGTGAAGTGGGCCAGCGAGTTCGGGCCCGGCCGCCCGGGCTGGCACATCGAGTGCTCGGCCATGGCCTGCGACCTGCTGGGCGAACGCTTCGACATCCACGGCGGCGGCGCCGACCTGCAGTTCCCGCACCACGAGAACGAGATCGCGCAATCCGAGGGCGCGACCGGCCAGGCGCCGTTCGCGCGCACCTGGATGCACAACGGCTTCATCAACGTCGACGACGAGAAGATGTCCAAGAGCCTGGGCAACTTCTTCCTGATCCGCGACGTGCTCGAGAAGTACGACGCCGAGACCATCCGCTTCTTCGTCGCGCGCACGCACTACCGCAGCCCGCTGAACTACAGCAACGTGCATCTCGACGATGCACGCAACTCGCTCAAGCGCCTCTACACCGCGCTCGACGCGGTGGCGCCCGCGAACGTGGCGATCGACTGGACACAATCGCACGCGGCGCGCTTCAAGGCCGCGATGGACGAGGACTTCGGCACGCCCGAGGCGATCGCCGTGCTGTTCGAGCTCGCGGGCGAGGTCAACCGCACGCGCTCGGCCGAGGTCGCGGGCCTGCTCAAGGCGCTGGGCGGCGTGCTCGGCCTGCTGCAGGGCAGCCCGCAGGCCTTCCTGCAGGCGGGCAGCGCGCTCGACGACGCGGCCATCCAGGTGCTGATCGCACAGCGTGCCGATGCCAAGGCCGCGAAGAACTTCGCCGAGGCCGACCGCATCCGCAAGGAGTTGCTCGACCAGGGCATCGTGCTCAAGGACTCGCCCACCGGCACCACCTGGGCCGTTGCCCAGTGAACGGAACGACCAATCCCATGCCCACCCTGCCCAAGACGAGCGTCGAGATCATCACGCCGGACTATTGGGAGGAGGCCTGCAGGCATCTGTCCAAGAAAGACCGCGTGATGAAGCGGTTGATTCCGCAGTTCGGCGACGCCTGCCTCGAATCGCATGGCGACGCCTTCGTCACGCTGGCGCGCAGCATCGTCGGGCAGCAGATCTCGGTGAAGGCCGCGCAGTCGGTCTGGGACCGCTTCGCCGCGCTGCCGCGCAAGCTCACGCCGCGCAACGTGCTCAAGCTCAAGGTCGACGACATGCGCGCGGCCGGCCTGTCGGTGCGCAAGATCGACTACCTGGTCGACCTCGCGCTGCATTTCGACTCGGGCAAGGTGCACGTCGATGCCTGGAAGGACATGGCCGACGAGCTGATCATCGAAGAGCTCGTCGCCATCCGCGGCATCGGGCGCTGGACTGCCGAGATGTTCCTGATCTTCCACCTGATGCGGCCCAACGTGCTGCCCGTGGACGACCTGGGGCTGCTCAACGGCATCAGCGTCAACTATTTTTCGGGCGACCCCGTCAGCCGCAGCGATGCCCGCGACGTGGCCGTGGCCTGGGCCCCGTATTGCAGCGTGGCGACTTGGTATATTTGGCGCTCTCTCGACCCGGCGCCGGTCGTCGCATACTGAAAAACAGGAGAAGACGTTGGCGAAACGAACCTTCCTAGACTTCGAGCAACCCATCGCGGAGCTCGAAACCAAGATCGAAGAATTGCGCTATGTGCAGACCGAATCCGCGGTCGACATCTCGGAAGAAATCGATCAGCTCGGCAAAAAGAGCCAGCAACTCACCAAGGACATCTACAGCGACCTGACGCCCTGGCAGATCACCAAGATCGCGCGGCATCCGGAACGCCCCTACACGCTCGACTACGTCCACGAGATCTTCACCGACTTCGTCGAACTGCACGGCGACCGCCACTTCTCGGACGACCTCTCGATCGTCGGCGGCCTCGCGCGCTTCAACGGCACGCCCTGCATGGTGCTCGGCCACCAGAAGGGCCGCGACACCAAGGAGCGCACCGCGCGCAACTTCGGCATGAGCAAGCCCGAGGGCTACCGCAAGGCGCTGCGCCTCATGAAGACGGCCGAGAAGTTCAAGCTGCCGGTCTTCACCTTCGTCGACACGCCCGGTGCCTATCCCGGCATCGACGCCGAGGAGCGCGGCCAGTCCGAGGCCATCGGCCGCAACATCTTCGAGATGGCGCAGCTCGAGGTGCCGATCATCGTGACCATCATCGGCGAGGGCGGCTCCGGCGGCGCGCTGGCGATCTCGGTCGGCGACCAGGTGCTGATGCTGCAGTACTCCGTGTATTCGGTGATCAGCCCAGAAGGCTGCGCCTCGATCCTCTGGAAGACCAGCGAGAAGGCGCAGGAAGCCGCCGACGCGCTCGGCATCACCGCGCACCGCCTCAAGGCCCTGGGCCTGGTCGACAAGATCGTGAGCGAGCCGGTCGGCGGCGCGCACCGCGACCATCGCCAGATGTCCGCCTTCCTCAAGCGCGCGCTCAACGATGCGTTCCGCCAGGTCAGCGACTTGAAGCCGCGCGAACTGCTCGACCGCCGCTACGAGCGCCTCCAGAGCTACGGCCGCTTCACCGACACCAAGGCCGACGCCGGCCGCTGAGCCGGCCGACGCAGCTTTCATGACCGCCGCCTTCGAACGGGCCCTGGCCGCGTTCGAGCCGGCGCATCTGCCGCTGGCCGTGGGCTTCAGCGGCGGGGCCGATTCCACCGCACTGCTGGCGGCCTGCGCCGCGCGCTGGCCGGGCCAGGTGCGTGCCTTGCACGTGCATCACGGCCTGCAGTCGGCGGCCGACGATTTCGAACGCCATTGCCGCGCGGTCTGCGAGCGGCTCGGCGTGCCCGCGAGCGCGCGGCGCGTCGATGCGCGCCATGCGGCCGGCGACAGCCCCGAGGATGCGGCGCGGCGCGCGCGCTACGAGGCCCTGGCCGCGATGGCGAGCGAGCAGGGCGTGCGCGCCATCGCGCTGGGCCATCACGCCGACGACCAGGTCGAGACCCTGCTGCTGGCGCTGTCGCGCGGCGCGGGGCTGCCGGGTCTTTCGGCCATGCCCGCGCATGCGCTGCGCGGCGGCATCGACTTCCATCGGCCGCTGCTCGCGGTGCCTGGCAGCGAGATCCGCGCATGGCTCGAGGCCACCGGGCTGCCGTGGATCGAGGATCCGACGAACACCGACGCGCGCTTCACGCGCAACCGCATCCGCGCCGTGCTGCTGCCCGCGCTGGCCGAGGCCTTCCCGCAGTTCCGCGGCACCTTCGCGCGCAGTGCCGGCCATGCGGCGCAGGCGCAGCAACTGCTCGACGAGGTCGCGGCGCAGGATCTGGAGACCGTCGGCGAGCCGCCGCGGATCGCCGCGCTGCAGGCGTTGTCGCGTGCCCGGCAGGCCAACGTATTGCGCCATTGGCTCGCGCGCGTGCACGGTCGCGCACCGAGCGCGGCGCAGCTCGACCAGTTGCTCGACCAGGTCCGCGCCTGCACCACGCGCGGCCACCGGATCCACCTCAAGGTGGCCGACGGTTTCGCCGAACGCAGGGGGGATCGGCTGCATTGGTACAATGCCCCGCCCTCGCCACCAGCCTCGCGCTGACAGCCTGCGGGGCGCCGCCTTCGCCGCATGCGCCGCATATGGTTGAAGCGCGGGATTTTTCTTCTCTCAGAATTCACCCATGGCATTGATCGTTCACAAATACGGCGGCACGTCGATGGGCTCGACCGAGCGCATCCGCAATGTCGCCAAGCGCGTCGCCAAGTGGGCGCGCGCCGGCCACCAGATGATCGTGGTCCCGAGTGCCATGAGCGGCGAAACCAATCGCCTGCTCGGCCTGGCGAAAGAGCTCGCGCCCAGCAAACCGGCCGAGGCGCACAACCGCGAACTCGACATGCTCGCCTCCACGGGCGAGCAGGCCTCGTCGGCGCTGCTGGCGATCGCGCTGCAGGCCGAGGGCGTGGAGGCCGTGAGCTACGCGGGCTGGCAGGTGTCGGTGCGCACCGACAGCTCCTACACCAAGGCCCGCATCGAGAGCATCGACGATGCCCGCGTGCGCGCCGACCTCGCGGTCGGCCGCGTGGTCGTCATCACCGGCTTCCAGGGCGTGGACGATGCCGGCAACATCACGACGCTGGGCCGCGGCGGCAGCGACACCTCGGCGGTGGCGATCGCGGCCGCGATGAAGGCCAACGAGTGCCTGATCTACACCGACGTCGACGGCGTCTACACCACCGACCCGCGCGTCGAGCCCGATGCGCGCCGCCTCTCGACCGTGAGCTTCGAGGAGATGCTCGAGATGGCGAGCCTGGGCTCCAAGGTGCTGCAGATCCGCTCGGTGGAATTCGCCGGCAAGTACAAGGTGCCGCTGCGCGTGCTGTCCAGCTTCACGCCCTGGGACATCGACATCAATGAAGAGGCCAAGTCCGGCACGCTGATCACTTTCGAGGAAGACGAAAACATGGAACAAGCCGTCGTATCCGGCATCGCTTTCAACCGCGACGAAGCCAAGATCTCGGTGCTCGGCGTGCCCGACAAGCCGGGCATCGCGTATCACATCCTCGGTGCGGTGGCCGACGCCAACATCGAGGTCGACGTGATCATCCAGAACCTCAGCAAGGACGGGAAGACCGACTTCAGCTTCACGGTGCACCGCAACGAGTACGCGCGCACCGTCGACCTGCTGCAGGCCAAGGTCATGCCTTCGCTGGGCGCGACCGAGATCGTCGGCGACACCAAGATCTGCAAGGTCAGCATCGTGGGCATCGGCATGCGCAGCCACGTGGGCGTGGCGAGCAAGATGTTCCGCGTGCTGAGCGAAGAGGGCATCAACATCCAGATGATTTCGACCAGCGAGATCAAGACCTCGGTCGTGATCGACGAAAAATATATGGAGTTGGCGGTGCGCGCGTTGCACAAAGCCTTCGATCTGGACCAACCAGCCGCCTGAGTGATGGCATAATCTCGGCTTCTTTCAGGAACTGTGACCGAGTGGCCGAAGGTGCTCCCCTGCTAAGGGAGTATGGGGTGTAGAGCCTCATCGAGGGTTCGAATCCCTCCGGTTCCGCCATATAGAGGCCCCGTTGATCTCAGGATCGGCGGGGCTTTCTTCTTTGTCCTCGGGAAACGCTGCCAGCATGGCTTTGAAGCCATCGGCGGCTTTTTTTTCGTCTGCGTTTTCCGATTGCTCTAGGTCCTCTGCCATCGCCGCCATGAATGCGCGCGCGGGGTCTTCGCCGGCTATTGCTCGGAGCTTGCCGCGTGTCCTCCACGTGCAGGGGCGCTCGCCCTTTCGCATCGCAATCAGGTTCGATGGGTTCATGTCCATCAATGCGGCTAGTCGTCGTAGGCCGCCGGCTACTGACGATGCTTTCTCAATAAGAATTTCCAATGAGGTAAGTGTTGTCATAAATGATTACGGCCCGCTAAGATGGTGTTGTCAAAAATGAGTACGTGCTCAATTTGACAACCATTTTAGGAGCGGCCAATGTCTCAAACCCAAATCTCTTTCGCTGCCTTCGCGCAGCGTCCCGTGTGCCCCCCTGCTGGTGAAAACGAGGCTGAGCCGGGCTTGGCCGCTCCCTCGGCCTCCGGCCAGCAGGCGGGCACACCTCTGCCGTATGGCGGTCCTTGGGTGCCGCCTCGTCAGGTGTTTCATGACCTTCCGTCTCGGCCTGGGCGCAGGGATGACATGTTTGGGGACTGGCAGTTCTACGGGTTGCTCGATGCGCCTGACTTGATTCCCTGCGGCGCTCACAGTGGGTTTGAGTCGTGCGGTCAAGTGCTCGGCGATGCGTATGAATCTCGCCCGGGGAGGCACTCGTGACGTCCGCTGAGCGCTGGAAGCTGATCCGTCGCCGTGAGTTCTGGGTGCAGCGGAGGCTCTTTTGACGTCGCTGCGTCGCTTGCTCGTTGCGCGCTTCCTGAGTGCGCATCCGGCAGTCGATGTGGCTGTGCTTTCTCAAGGGCAATACACCATGCAATCCATCATTCAAATCCTCGTGGTCAACACCAAAGAGGGCAAGTCCAAAAAGACCGGGCAGGACTACAAGATTCCCGAGGCGCAGTGCGTGCTGATTAACGATGACGGCACCGTGGCTGCGGTCGGTGTGTTGGTCATTCCCAAGCAGTTGGAGGAGGTCGCGAAGCCGGGCACCTACACGGGTGCATTCGCGCTCGAAGCCGGCTCCTACGGCGAGAACCAAGGTCGGATCATCGCGAAGCTCGTGGGCCTCACGCCGTTGCCGGTCAAGGGTCGCTCGGCTCAACCGGCGCCGTCTGCATCGTGATGGATGCGTTCCTCCTCGTGGTGGCTGTGTTCTGCGTGGCGCTGGAAGTTGCCATGTGGGTTGATGCTGCTGCGCGCCGTGGGGAGCGTATCTACGTCGCTCGGCATCGTGACCATTCCAAGGTGCCTCGCATTCGTTGGGAGGAGGGGGTGTGATGGATGTGATGACTTCGTGTCCCGATCTCGCCCGGCTTATTGCGGATTTGTTCGTCTACGGTGGGTTGTGGGGCGGTGGCGCAGTGGTCTTGGGCATTGCTGTTGCTGACGGGCTCTATGACGTTGCAAAGCTGGTTGCGGGTCGTTTGATGGCACGGCGTGTTGCTGCGGTTTCGTTCGGCGAGCGTGTGCGCATGCTGGAGGCGCGTGAGGAACAGGCCGCTGTCTTTCGTCGGCGTATCCGTGAGCGGATTGCTCGTGAGGATCGGCGGCATCGGGAGGATTTTTGATGGTCGACGCTGTTGAGCCGGCCAGCATGGTCCTCCTCGCATATGCGTTTGCGTCGTGGTGTGGTTGGTTCGGTGCGGCTGTGCTCTTGTACTACTTCGTGAGGTACATGGTTCGTTTTGCGCATGTGTATCTCGATGACGGCTGGTTCTTCGCTCGTCGCCATCTGTTGCATGCGCTGGGTTGTCTCTACGGTTTTGGCCTGGGTGTCAGTCTCGGGCTTGGGTGGCGTTGATGTACTGCGTTAAGGCTGAGACGGTCGTGATCAACGGTACAGCCCTCGACGTGGTCGTCGCTGACCCGGCTTGCACTACACGCCACATAGTTGCAACAAGAGAGGAAATCGGAGGTTTGGCGAACCTCATTCAACCGCTGACGGCCCATGAGGCGGGGCAGTTGAGTACCGCAGTGTGGGGCCTGTTGATCCTGGCCTTCGCGCTCGGTTTGGTGATTCGGTTCGTGTGGACGTCTCGCTCTAACGCGTGACGTGACGGACGGTGAAAGCGTAGCCGGTTGTGGGGCATCGTTGTGAAACGCCCTCCATCTCCGGGTGCGCTGTTGCACCGTCACGGAGGTCCACATGGACAAGAAGAAGCTGACCCGAAAGGGTCTGGTTGCGGCGGCTGTTTTGGCTGCTGCGGGTGGCGCGATGGCGCAGTCGACGGGTATCGACGTTTCGGTGGTGACCACCGGCATCGATCAGGCGAAGACGGCCATTACCACGGTGGGTGGCGCCCTGATCGGTCTGGCCGTGGTCGTGATGACCTATCGCTGGATCAAGGGCTTCGTTGCGGGCGGCTAAGCCCTGACTTGGGCCGGGGGCAGAAATGTCCCCGGTTTTTTCATGCCCGAAATGCTTGATTACTCAAACAATATCGTGATGTTGGTTGGTGTCGTTGCCCTCTGGCTCATGCTTACGACTGCGGGGATGCGATGAGGCATTTTTTGCTTGTCTGTTGTGCCTTGTTGTCGTTGTTCACCGGCGCGGCACGGGCCATCATTCCGGCCACTTCGGGTCAAGAGTATTGGCTCTCGCAAGGCAATGTGTCGGCTACTGATACCCAGGCTTTGTGTGCTGCCTGGATGGCCTGGCGGGCGGTCAATTTCCAGAATTACGCGACTGTCTACGACCTGTACAACCCGCGTGTGGTGGATGTGGGGGTCGCGGGGCCGTATGGTGCGTGCCTGCACTCTAAGAAGCAAAAGAGTAATGGGTCGGTTGGTTCTGACGATAAGTCCTCGGCGATACAAGTGCGCACCGCACTGCAGTGTCCGTCTAACAGTTCGTTGAATGGGTCCCAGTGTGTTTGCGCCTCTGGTTATCAGGAGAACGCCGCGCATACAGCTTGTGAGTTGATCCCGAATGACTGTCAGGCGAAGGCTGGTCAGGCTGATGGGAGCTGGAAATATGACGGTGGTTATGGTCCCGCACCGAACGGATTGAACAGTGAGATTTGCAAGCAAGGTAGTGGTGCGCGATGCATCGTGAAGGTGACGGATCCCACGTGTAAGCAGGTTCGTTTGCAGGGGGTGGGTAACCCGTACTGGATGTGCAGTGGGACGGCGTACTACACCGGTGGGTGGGGGATGGGTGCCTCGTGTGACAGGTCTTCGTCTGCCAACGGTGATGGTGGGAGCACGCCTACCCTCCCCCCCATCACTGTTGAGCCTCCTCCTGACAACATCCCTCCCGGCGGTGCTGCGCCAACTACGTGCCCGCCTGGGACGTTCGATGGGACGGTCAACGGGCAGCATGTGTGTGCAGAAAACGTTGACACGCCCGGGGCGTCCAAGAGTCCGCAATCGGGTCAGGAGGTGAAGCAGAACCCGGATGGGAGTACCACGACGACGAGCACCAGTGGCACGACGGTGTGTACCAATGGCTCGTGCACTACGACCAACAACACGACGACCAATATTCAAGGCAACCCCAATAGCACCTGTCCGCCAGGTACTACGCCGAGTGGTCCCAATGGTTCGGCGTCTAGCTGTACGGGCACTACTTCAGGGAGCACGACGAAGGCGCAAAGTGCCTTTTGTCAGGAGAATCCTAAGAGCGCGCAATGCGATGGCGAGAGTGCCTTCTCTGGTTCGTGTGCTGGTGGGTTCATTTGCAAGGGGGATGCTGTCCAGTGTGCGATGGCGCAAGAACAGCATCGTGCGCGTTGTGACTATGAGAAGTGGGATGCGCCCTGGAAGCAAAACGGTATCAAGGACATACAGGCCTCGGGGGACATTTCCAAAGAGTTCTATGTGAACGATGGGTCAAGTGGGAACAGTGCATGGACGTCTTGGCTTGGCTCTACGTCGGTTACTGCTGCTTGTCCTGCTGGATTTCCCATGCAGTTGTTGGGTGAACAGTACACCTTGTCGTTGCAACCGCTCTGCGATGTCGGTGAGGGTGCTCGCCCTGTCGTTATCGCAGTTGCGTTGCTTTTGGCTTTGCGGACGTTTCTGTCCGTTGTCACCCGAGACTGAGGTACACCATGCCTTTTCTAGTCGGCATCATCATGACTGCCCTTACTGGGGTGGTGGGTCAGGTCCTTATGCGTGTGTTGACCGGCCTGGGTATCGCCTTTGTGAGCTATCAAGGGCTCAATGAGGCGTTCACTATGGCCTCGAACATGATCAACGCGTCGTTCTCTGGTGCTCCTGCGAACGTGCTCGCGATTTTCAAAATCATGGGTATCTATACCGCCGTGCAGATTTATCTTGCATCGTGGGGTAGCGCCATCGCCGTGAAGCTGTCGTTTCGTGTGCTGAGGTTCAAGAAATGAGTAACCTCCTGATCACTGGGTTGCCTGGTGCGGGCAAGACCTTGCGTGCTTTGCTCGAGGCGGATCGGTTGTCCAGTGAAGGGCATCAGGTCTATGTGGCGAACGTGCGTGGGTTGAAGCGTGACGATTGGAAGGTGTGCGACCCCAAGGACTGGATGAGCTTGCCGGATGGGTCGGTCGTCTACGTCGACGAGGTGCAGGACTTTTTTCCGATGCGCTCGCCGTCGCACCCGGTCCCTGAGGCAGTCCAGCGACTAGACAAGCATCGGCATCGCGGGTTCATCTTCATCTTCACCTGCCAGTACCCTAAGCAAATTGATTTCGCCCTGCGGGCGTTCGTGGATCGTCATATCCATCTGCGTCGGACCTTCGGTCTTCCGAATTCCGTGGCTATGGAGCTCAACCGGTGTATCGATATCGATGACAAGGGCGATTTGAACAAGTCGATCAAGACGACGTTCACGTATCCCAAGCATGTCTATGGCTGGTATGAGTCGGCCACGTCCCACAACATGAAGGTTCGCATTCCTGCCAAGGTGCTCGCCTTCCCGGTCCTCGTCATTGGTTTCCTCGGCCTTTGCTGGTTCGGTTATCAGCAGATTTCGGGGTTTGGGGAGAAAGTGTCTGGCGTTGCCAACCCGCTGAATCCCAAGCCGCTTGGGTCGCAGGTTGCGAGTGGGTTAGTGGGTGGAGATCAGGGCAACCCGCTGTCACAGATTCCGTCTGGTGCTGCCGCGCGTGACGTGTCCAGTTTCAAGGCTTATCAACCGAGGGTGGATGGTTTGGCTTTCACGGCCCCGCGGTACGACGACGTGTCGAAGCCTGTCCGTGCGCCCTACCCTGCAGCGTGTGTGTATGCGGCCGTGGCGGTGCGTGAGGGTGCGCGCAAGGGGTGTAGGTGCTACACGCAACAGGGCACGCCCTATCCGGTGTCGGAGTCCATGTGTAAAGACTTTGCCGCGAATGGCTTCTTCTTGGATTTCGAGCCTGACGGTCGCCAAGGGGGCGCCGATCCGCGAGAACGGCCCCAGGCGCGGTTAACCGGTGGTGGTGGGGGTGGAGGTGCGCCTGCGGTCTTCGAGGCGCCAGTGCCGGTGCAGCAAGTTGCGTCAAAGTTTGGAGGGTCGGGTCGATGAGTCAGGAAATCACGATCAAGGGCTTGGAGCGGTTTACTTTCTGGTGGGCGGTCGTCGGCACCTTGGCCATAGGGGTGGTTGGTTTGGTCGCCATGCTGCACTGGTTGGTGCTTGCTGTGGCCTCGTTGCTCGGTGTGGCCCTTCCTGAGTGTTTCCAGTGGGGCTATTCGTATTGGTTCTGGGAGGGCCTGTCCGTCTTGGCGGGTGCGGTGTTCGCGTTCGGCCTGGTGGCGGCGGCGGTGGGGTCCTTGTGCGTCGCGCTGGGCACTTCGGATGGTGGGGGCGTCGATCCTGCTGAGCGGAGGTCGGGGGGGATGGGGGGACGCCCCCATGGTGGCCCTTCCCCTGCCCTGGGCCCTGTGAGTCGTCGCTGTCGCCTCCCGAGGGCGCGGGAAGGCCGCAGGCCGCGCGCCCGGGGCCGCGCGTAGCGCGGCCGTAATTTATTAAAAGAACACATTACGACCGACACATGCAAACAGCGGTCGGTCGAGGTAGTGCAAGAGGTTTGAAGTAGGGCCGAAGGCCCAAAAGAAAGTCCCGGCGTAGCTGGCAGGCCACCCGGGACAGATACCGCAACGATTCGAGGACTGCGATATGAGCGCGATGGTACAGCGTCGGGGGTTTTGGTGCGAGAAGATTCGTGATGGGGTCACGGTGCGTGTCCAGCGTTTTGAGAATGGACAGGCGGAGACGCTCATACAGCCTCGTTACCTGTACATCCCTGCCACAAGTGATCCTGACAACCCGGATGCTCATGTGGTCGAGGTCGACCAGTCGGGTACTTTGCTTGGGGCGCAGCAGGCGGAGGAACGTGCGAAGCGTGCGCGCTGGAAGTCTGGCCAGCGCGCGAAGCGGAACTGTCGCTGGAAAATTAAGCAGGCCGGCTTTAACGAGTTGCTAACCCTTACATACAGGGCGAATCAAGAAGATTTGGCTCTCTGTCGCAAGCACTTTGCGGCTTGGCTTCGGAAGATGCGCAAGGCTCTCCCTGGCTTTCGTGGGGTGTGGGGTTTCGAGCGGCAGGAGCGCGGCGCGTGGCATGTCCATGTGGCTTGCGATAGGCTTCCGAGGCTCATGCAGTTTCGAGGGGCTAAGGTCGTGAGCTGGAAGGTCGGGACGGCCTTGTGGCGCGATGTTGTAGGCCCGAACAATGGCCTGTGCTTCGTTGGTGGCCGTGATGGTCGATTCAATCGTTACTGTAGCCCTGCCAAGATAGCCGGCTACGTCTCGAAGTACCTCACGAAAGATTACGAGAACGGTGAGTTCGGTGCTCGTATGTGGGACAGTAGTCGTGACTTGACGCCGCCAAAGGCTGTGACGATGGAATTTCCTGGTGTGAGCTTGGCTGAGGCTATCGGCATGTCGTGGACGTTGCCGGAGGGGCATACAGTAGTGCAACACATGTGCAATAAGCTCAACACGGTGTGGCTCCTCTACAGTGAGCCTGACCCGTTATCGAAGCGAACCACTGAGGCCTCGATGGTCGATGCTGCCGCACACCGATATGCACAGTACGCTGCATTGGCTAAACAGGGTGGTTTTGCCTATCGTAATACTGCATCTTAGTTGCACTTTGAGGGTGTTGTTACTTGTGTAGCGGTTCCTGGTTGTAGGGGGTGTTTTTTTCCTTCCTCTTTGATTTCTTTGATGGTGCACTCTGAGTTGCGTATCTGTGGCGCCATCGGTTTTTTGGGGTCGTACCAGCTGGTGGCGGTTGCGTTGTCGCCCGGGGCGCAGGGGGCTACTGTCCAGTACTCGAATTTGTCTGCTCCCCTGCATTTGTGAAGAGGTAGTTTTTCTTGTGTTGCTGCGGTGGTTGCGCTTGCGGCTAGCAGTAGGACTATCGGTAGTTTTGTCATTTGGGGGGCATCCTTCTTTTGGGCGGCTGTTACTGCTCTCGTTTTGTTACATGTTGGGTCTCGATTCCGTACAGGGGTCGAGTTTCTCGCGACCTGTGCGGTTACATGTCCAACGTGAATTTCGTACAGGTGTTCTATGTTGATAGGGTATGCGCGGGTTTCCACGCGTGAGCAGGAGACGGATCTACAGCTTGATGCACTCAATAGGCACGGCTGTGAGGTTATTTTTCAGGAGAAAGCGAGTGGGGCGTCGCAGCGTGGACGGCCGGAGCTAGCGCGGTGTATCGCTTCTGTCCAGCGTGGGGATGTGCTGGTGGTCTATAAGATCGATCGGGTGGCTCGGAGCCTGTTCGATCTATTGGACATTCTTCGTAGGCTTGAGAAAGTTGGGGCTACGATAAAAAGTATTACTGAACCGTTGGACACGACGAACAGCATGGGTGTGTTCATGGTGCAGATTCTTGGGGCGGTTGCTCAATTGGAACGGTCGATGATCCGGGAGCGGTCCATAGCCGGGCAGATAGCTGCTCGGGAGCGTGGTAGGGAGCCTGGGCGTGTTCGTAGTTTGGCTCCCGATTGTGAGGCTGCGTTGGTTTTACGCTACAAGCAGGGTGGGGTGACCTATCGGGAGTTGGCTTCGGAGTATGGGGTTTCGTTGCATGTTGCTAAGCGTGCTGTGTATCGTGTGACCAAAGGTGGTGAGTACCTGAAGCGTTCTAAGGTGTAGCGAAAATATCCGGTTCCGCCAAGACCCGTGCCGAGGACGCAAGTCCAAGGACGGAAAAGCCCAGAAGCATCGCTGCTTCTGGGCTTTTTTCTTGGCCGCTCGGAATGCGCTCTGGGTGGCGCTTCCTTCTTTTCGTTCCTTCGCGGCCTGACAGCATGGCGGCGGCATTGCATGGCCGCCCGATCGTTTCGCCTACTGCCCGTGCACCGACACCTGCGACTCGGGCATGGCAGGCACGCCCGCCGGCATCGTGTCCACCAGCCGCACTTCCAGCGGATCGCAGGGCGCGCCGTTCTGGCGGCCGTCGAAGCGCACGCGGATGTGCGAATGGGTCGCGCCGGTGATGGTGCCCAGGCGTCCGTCGCAGAACACGCGGCTGCCGCGCTGGAACTGCAGGCCGAAACGATCGTTGATCTCCTTGAAGCTCATCAGTACCTCCTGTTGTCGATGGGCTGGAGCGATGGTCGGGTGATTTAACAAAGGTTGCCGTCAGTTACCTGATGTCTTTGGTTGTAGGCGGAGTCGTGCGCGTCACGAAGGTCAAAACCTTAGCGTCGCGCGGTCAAGCCTTGTGAATTGCGTCGGCCTGAAAGCCATCGGCGACGGCAATGAGGACGTGAAACCGTGAACTGTGAATCCGCAAGCGTGTGTTATTCACAAACCGTCCATGCAAAACGTAACTCGATTCTTCCTACCCATGCAGGGAGGAATTAACTTACGTAACTCGTCACACAAAAAAGGTACAGGGAGTGACAAACACATTGCAGGACAGCTTCGCCTGTCGCGTCAGCATGCCCATCGCCACGGCCGAGGAGCGATGTTTCCGCTACGTGCCGGCGGTCGCCATCTTTCGCCGGATTCCGCCGGAAATGCTCGATACCTGGCTGATGCCCGACGGAAAGGCCCGCGGCGACCGCGAGCTCGCGAGCGAGGTGCTGATCGAGGTGCGGCATGCGGGCGACGACAGCGGCGCCACGCCGCAGCGTTTCGATCTGTCGGAGGTGCTCGAGGTCGGGCGGGCCGCATCGCTGTTCGTCTCGACCTTTCTCTCGAGCCTGCCGCGGCCCTGAGCCGGAACGACAGCGGGCAGGCTGGCCCAAATCCAGTCGAAACATTGCCGAATTGCCAGCAAATCATTTCTGCTTTTGCGCAGAAAACGTGATTTTGTTCCGGCAAGAATGTTAACTTTTGTTGTCGATTTCGAGCCTGAGTCCTAAGATGGAGCGCACATGCACGCTCCCTCCCTCGTTCTCGAACTGCCGGATCACTGGACCGGCGCCTTCGAACCCACGATGAATGCCGACGGCTCCTGCGCCGGCGTGGCCGAGATCTTCCTGGACGGCGTTCCACGCTGCGCCCTGGTGATTTCCGAGCAGCCGACCTGGGACATCGCCTTCCAGCGCGCCCAGGCCAAGGCGGTCCAGTTCGTGCGCGCCTGGAACTGCAGCGCCGACTGAATCAGTCCGCCTTCGCGCCGGTCAGCTTCACCGCGTCGCCCCAGAACGCCATCTCGCTGCGGATGAAGGCCGCGAACTCCTCGGGCGTCCCGCCCTGCGGTTCGCTCGCGTTGTCGCGCATCGCCTGGCGCACCTCCTCGGTCTGCAGCGCCTTGTTCGCGGCCTCGTTGAGCCTGCGGATCACCTCGCGCGGCGTATGGGCCGGCGCCACCAGGCCACCCCACGAATAGATGCCGAAGCCCGGCAGGCCCGACTCGGCGATGGTCGGCACCTCGGGCAGCACCGCCGAGCGCGCCGTGGCCGCCACCGCGATCGGCCGCACCTTGCCGGCCCTGATCAGCGACTGCGAGGAGGAGATGTTGTCGAACATCACCTGCACGTCGCCCGACATCAGGTTCGACAGCGCGGGCCCGCTGCCCTTGTACGGCACGTGCAGCAGCTCGACCTGCGCGCGATGGGCGAACAGCGCGGTGGTCAGGTGGAAGGTGCTGCCCGGCCCGGCGCTCGCATAGGCCACGCGCCCGGGCCTGGCCCTGGCCTGCGCGATCAGCTCGCCGACGGTCTTCGCGGGAAAGTCGTTGTTCGCGATCAGCACCATGGTGGTCTTGCCCACGCGCATGATCGGCGCGAAGTCCTTCACCGGGTCGTAGGGCAGGCGCGCGAACAGGTTCGGGTTGATGCCGTGCACCGTGCTCGTGGTGTACATGATCGTGTAGCCGTCGGCCGGCGCGCGCGCGACGAACTCGGCGCCGATGTTGCCCGAGGCACCGGGCTTGTTCTCGACCACCACCGGCTGGCCGAGGATCCTGCCCATCTGGTTGGCGAGCAGCCGTGCCGTGATGTCGGTGGCGCCGCCGGGCGTGAAGCCGGCCACCAGCTTGATCGGGCGCGTGGGGAAGCTGTCGGCCTGGGCGCTGGCCGGCAGCGGGAGCGCCGCCGCCAGCAAGGCCAGGAGCGCGCCGCGGCGCGAGGCGTCTGCGTTCATGAGGAGGTCTCCCCGCTCAGGCGCGGGCCACGCCCACGCCCAGCCCGCCGTCGACCATCAGCGCGTGCGCGTTGACGTAGCTCGATTCGTTCGAGATCAGGTAGAGGCAGCCGTAGGCCACCTCCCAGCCCGTGCCCTGGCGGCCGAAGGGCACGGCCGCCGCGCGGCCCGGCCGCCGGCGCGAGGCGTCGCGGCCCATGGGCGTGTCCATCAGGCCCGGCAGCAGCGCATTGCAGCGGATGCCGCGCGGCTCGCCAGCCACCGCGATGGCGCGCGCCAGCGCCACCTGCGCGGCCTTCGAGGATTCGTAGGCCGGGTTGCGCCCGCTGTTGCGCACCGCGGCCAGCGAGGACATCAGCACGATGGCCGAGCCCGGCGCCATGAGCTCGAGCGCCGCCTGACTGAACAGCATGTGGCTGCGCACGTTGACGGCGTACTCCTCGTCCCAGTCGGCCGCCGTCTGGCGGTCCAGCGGCAGGGCGCGCGAGATGCCGACGTTGAGCACCAGCCCGTCGAGCCCGCCCAGGCGCTCGGCGCAGCGCCGCACCAGCGGCGCGATGGCCGCGGCATCGCGCACGTCGGCGACCTCGGCGAAGGCCCGGCCGCCCTCGCGCTCGACCAGCGCGCAGGTCTGCTCGACCGCGGGCCGCGACATGTCGACGCAGGCCAGGCTCGCGCCCTCGCGCGCGAACAGCAGCGAGATCGCGCGGCCGTTGCCCACGGGCGGCTGTTCCTCGGGGATGTCGCGCTGGCCGGCGCCGATCACGAGCACGCGGCGGCCCTGCAGGCGGCCGCGGCCCGGCGAGCGGCCCAGCGTTTCGTCGTGCATCTGGAGGCGGGGGTCGAGTTCCTGGGGAGCGAGGTTCATGGTGCTGAAGGAAGAAGTTGTTCGGGGAAAGGGCGGGAAGGGCGGCCGTTCACTCGACCGTGCCGGGCGGCTCGATGTCGACCTCGAAGTTCTCGAGGAAGCGGCTCACCAGCATGTAGAAGCCGATCACCAGCGTGAGCTCGGCGACTCCGCCGGGCGTGAGCCGTTCGCACAGCGCCTCGAACATCGCGTCGGGCGCCTTCACGTGCAGCAGTACCTGGTCGGTGTAGGCCAGCACCATGCGTTCGGTCTCGTCGAGCGCGGCGGTGTCGGCGCCTTTCTCGAGCGCGGCGATCTTGTCCTCGGCCAGGCCGACGCGGCGCGCCACGCGCTTGTGCTGGTGCACCTCGTAGCTCGCGCCACTGAGGATGCCCACGCGCAGGATCGCGATCTCGCGCAGCTTCGCGTCGATCCGGTTGTCGCGCAGGATCGCGCCGCCCAGCGCGAGGAAGCCCTCGGCCGCCTTGCCCGCGTGCGGCAGCATGCGGTAGAGGTTGAGCGGCGGGCGCGAGGCGATCAGCCGGGTGTAGGAGTCGGGTGCCTGCGCGAGGTCGAAGTAGGGGATGCGGGCCATGGTGTGTCCGTTGGTGGTTGGAGGAATGGGGCGGCTCAGCGGTCGAGCCAGATCGCGCGCGTGCGGATCACGCTGTTGAGCATCGGCGGCACGTCCCGGACCTTGGGGCTCGCCACCGCGTAATAGGTGACGCGGATCGGGATCAGCTGGAACGCCTCGTCCGACACGATCTGCGCGACCTCGCAGTACATGGCCTTGCGCTTGCCCTTGTCGGTCTCGGCGCGCGCCTTGGCGAGGATCGCGTCGACCTTCGCGGTGTCGTGGCGGCTCACGGGCGCGCCGTTCTCGCCGCCGAAGTAATAGGCCAGCGCCACGTCGGGCTCGCCCACGATGTCGCTGAAGCGCCAGACGTCCATCTGGTAGTCGCCGCTCAGGCCCACGCGCACGTTCTGGCTCTGCTCGACCAGCCGGATCTCGGCCTCCATGCCGGCCTCCTTCACGAACTGCTGCACCATGCCGGCCTGGCGCCGGCCCGCGGGCGTGTTGGTCGACACCAGCTGGAACTTGATCGGCTTGCCCACCGAGGCCACCAGCGCGCGCGCCTTGGCGAGGTCGTAGCCGCGCCAGTTCAGCTTCGGGCAGTGCCATTCCGAGTTCGAGCCCAGCAGGTCGGTGGTGGCGACCGTGGTGCCGAGGAAGAAGGTGTCGAGCATCGCCTTGCTGTTGAAGGCATGCACCACGGCCGCGCGCACGCGCTGGTCATTGAAGGGCTCCTTCGATGCATTGAAGTTCCACGAGATCGCGCCCGAGCCCTGGTACTCGTGCACCTTGAGCTGCGGGTCCTTCTTCGCGTCGAGCACGTGGTTCGCGGTGTCCATGCGGCCGATGTCGACCTGGCCCGACTTGATGCTCTGGTAGCGCGTGTTGCCGTCGGGCAGCACGCGGTAGACCAGCCGGTCGAGGTAGGGCAGCTTCGGGTCCCAGTAATCGGGGTTGCGCTCCATCACGATGCGGTCGCCGGCCTGCCATTCCTTGAACACGAAGGGCCCGGTGCCGACCGGCTTGCGATGGAAGCCCTCGGGATCGGCCTTGATCGCGGCCGGCGAGCCGAAGAAGTTGACGAGGTTCTCCGACGCCAGCGCCGACTGCAGCGCCGACCACGGCTGCTTCAGCACGAAGCGCACCGTCAGGTCGTCGACCTTCTCCACCGTCTTGACCGGCGCGATGATCGACAGGTTGATGCCGCTCTCGGGTGCCATCAGCCAGGCGTAGTGCGCCACCACCGCGTCGGCGTCGAAGGGCGTGCCGTCGTGGAACCTGACCTTCGGGCGCAGCTTCACGGTCGCACTCAGGCGGTCGGGCGCCTCGGCGAAGCTCAGGCCCAGCCGCGGCACGATCTGCTTGCCCTCGAACACGAACAGCGTCTCCATCACCGAGGAGGCCGGCGCGCTGGTGTTCTGGTTGAAGATCTTGGCCTTCGCGGCATTGAAGCCGCTGAACTCGGCCTCCATGCCGAGCGTGAGCGTGCCGCCCTTCTTCTGCGCGTGGGCGCAGGGGACGAGCAGGGCGGTGCCGAGCAGGCCGGCGGCGCACAGCGCGGCGATGCGAGAGACGGGAGCGGAGTGCTTCATGCGGTGATTTCCTCGGGTTCCAGGGGGGCGACAGCGGCGGGCGGCGGCACCGCCACCGAGAACGGAAAGTGGCACGCGACCTCCCGCCCGTCGGGCAGGCGCGCGAGCGGCGGCGCGGCGGCCGCGCAGGCGGCCTGCGCGCCCGGGCAGCGGGTGCGGAAGCGGCAGCCCGCGGGCAGCGCCATCGGCGAGGGCATCTCGCCGCGCAGCGCGATGCGCCGCGGCTGCAGGCCCGGATCGGCGCGCGGCACCGCGCTCAGCAACGCCGCGGTGTAGGGATGGGCCGGACGCTCGAGCACCTCCCGCGCGGGGCCGATCTCGCAGATCGCGCCGAGGAACATCACGGCCACGCGGTCGGCCACGTTGCGCACCACCGCGAGGTCGTGCGAGATGAACAGCATGCTCAGGCCGAGCCGGCCGCGCAGCGCATTGAGCAGGTTGAGCACCTGCGCGCGCACCGACACGTCGAGCGCCGACACCGGCTCGTCGCACACCAGCAGCACCGGCTCGAGGATCAGGGCGCGCGCGATCGAGATGCGCTGGCACTGGCCGCCCGAGAACTCGTGCGGATAGCGCCCGAGCACGCTCTCGCTGTCCAGGCCCACGATCTCGAGCGTCTCGCGGATGCGCCGGGCGCTCGCGGCCGGATCGAACAGGCCGTTCACGCGCAGCGGGAATTCGAGGATCTCGCGCACCGTGCGCTGCGGGTTCAGCGAGGAGATCGGGTCCTGGAAGACCATCTGGAAGCGGCGGCGCAGCCGCTGCAGCGCGCGCGCATCGAGCCGCGCGAGCGGCTGGCCCTCGAGCGCGATCGCGCCGCCGGCCAGCGGCGCGAGCTGCATCACGGCCTTGGCGACCGAGGACTTGCCGCAACCCGACTCGCCGACCAGCGCCAGCGTCTCGCCGTGCGCGATCTCGAAGCCCACGCGGTCGACGGCGCGCATGGCCTGCCGGCCGGCCAGCGGATAGACCACCTCGAGGTCCCGCACCGCGAGCACCGGTGCCGTCGATGGATCGATGCCGTTCATGCCGCGTGCTCCAGCGGACGCCAGCAGCGACAGGCCCGGTCGCCGCGCCCATCGACGGCTTCGAGCGCGGGCCGCAGCGCCTCGCAATGCGCGCTGCGCCGGTCGCAGCGCGGTGCATAGCGGCAGCCGCCGGCGAGCGAGTGCACGGCGGGCGGCCGGCCGCCGATGGTGTGCAGCGCGGCATGCGGCGGATCGTCGAGCCGCGGGATCGAGCGCAGCAGGTCGCGCGTGTAGGGCATGCGCGGCGCGTCGAAGAGCGCGGCGGTCGGTGCCTGCTCGACGACCTGGCCCGCGTACATCACGGCGATGTCGTCGGCATGGCCGGCCGCCACGCCGAGGTCGTGGGTGACGAGGATCATGGTCATGCGGTGCTCGCGCTGCAGCCGGCGCAGCAGGTCGAGGATCTCGGCCTGCACCGTCACGTCGAGCGCCGTGGTGGGTTCGTCGGCGATCAGCAGCTCGGGTTCGCAGGCGATCGCCATCGCGATCACCACGCGCTGGCGCATGCCGCCCGAGAGCTCGTGCGGCAGCTGCCGCAGGCGGCGCTCGGGCGAGCCGATGCCGACCTGCGCGAGCAGCGCGACGGCGCGCGCCTCGGCCTCGTGGCGCGTGAGCCGCAGGTGCTGGCGCATGCCCTCGGCGAGCTGCGCGCCGATCGGCCGCACCGGGTTCAGCGCCGTCATCGGGTCCTGGAACACCATCGCGATGCGCCGCCCGCGCACCGCCTGCATGGCGGCGCGGTCCAGCCGCAGCAGGTCGCGGCCGTCGAACAGGATCCGCGCTTCGGGCGAGGTCGTCGCGGCGGGACCGAGCAGCCGCAGGATCGAGCGCGAGAGCACCGACTTGCCCGAGCCCGATTCGCCGACGATCGCCAGGGTGCGCGAGCGCGCCACCGCGAGCGAGACGTCGTCGAGCGCGTGCAGCGTGCCGCGCGGGGTCTGGAACCGCACGCCGAGCCGGCTCACCTGGAGCAGGGTGTCGTTCATCGCAGACCTCCGCGCCCGCCGCCGCGGCGCTGCCGCAGGCCGTCGCCGAGCAGGTTCAGGCTCAGCACGGTGAGGAACATCGCGGCCGCGGGGATCAGGCTCGCATGCGGCACGCGCTCCAGCGATTCGCGGCCCTCGGCGATCATGCCGCCCCAGCTCGGCGTGGGCGGCGGCACGCCGACGCCGAGGAAGCTCAGCGAGCCCTCCGCGACGATCATCACCGACATGATGGTGAGCGCGTAGGTCAGGAGCGACATGCGCATGTTCGGCAGGATCTCGCGCAGCATGATCTGCAGGTCGCTCGCGCCCGCGGTGCGCGCGGCCAGCACGAACTCGCGGCCGATCAGCGGCAGCGCGTTGGCGCGCGCGATGCGCGCGAAGGCGGGGATCGACATCACGCCGAGCGCCAGCGTCACGTTCTGCACCGAGGGCCCGAGCACCACCGTGAGGCCGAGCGCGAACACCAGGCTCGGAAAGGCCAGCATGGCATCGAGCAGCGCGAGGATCGCGGTGCGCAGCGGCCCGCCGTACCAGGCCGCGAGCAGGCCCAGCGCCGAGCCGAACACCAGCCCGATCAGCGGCGCGACCAGGCTCACGGCGAGCGACACGCGCGCGCCATGCGCGAGCCGCGAGAGGATGTCGCGGCCATCGAGATCCGCCCCCAGCAGGTGGGCAGCGCTCGGGCCCTGCTCGGCGGCCGCGAAGTCCATGTCGGTGGGCGAGGGCAGCGGCAGCCAGTCGGCCGCGATGGCGCAGCCCAGCACCAGCAGCAGCCAGGCGCAAGGCAGGCCCAGGCGCAGCACGCCGCGCAGCCCGATGCGGCGCTTCGGCACGGCGGCGGCGGCCTGCGCCGGCGCGGCGGGCAGCGATTCAGCGTGCATGGCGCTCTCCCACGCGAGGGTCGAGCAGCGCGTAGGCCGCGTCGACCGCCAGGTTCACGAGCACGAAGGCCACGCCGATGAACAGCACCACGCCCTGCAGGGTGACGAAGTCGCGCTTCGTGATGGCCTCGATCAGCAGCCGGCCCACGCCGGGCAGCGCGAACAGCGTCTCGATGATCACGGCGCCGCCGATCAGGTGGCCGACGTTGATGCCCATCACCGTGATCAGGCTGAAGGAGGAGGGCCGCAGCGCATGCCGCACCAGGATCTGCAGGTCCGAGAGCCCCTTGGCGCGCGCGACGGTGATGAACTCCTCGCGCAGCGTGCTGGCGATGTCGCTGCGCAGCAGCCGCAGGTAGATCGGCGCCTCGACCAGCGCCAGCGTGAGCGCGGGCAGCGCCAGCGAGCGCAGGCTCGCGAGGGGATCGCTCGCGAAGGGCACGTAGCCGGTGGCCGGGAACCAGCGCAGCCAGATCGCGAACAGCAGGATCAGCAGCAGGCCCAGCACGAAATGCGGCACCGCGAGCACGCCGAAGGCGGCGCTCGAGATCGCGCGGTCGGCCGTGCCGCCCGCGCGGTAGCCGGCCCAGATGCCCAGCGGCAGCGCCAGCGCCAGGGCGATCAACTGCGCCAGGAGCATCAGCTGAATCGACACCGGCAGCCGGTGCGCGATCGCCTGCGACACCGCTTCGCCGCTCAGCGGCGAGGTGCCCAGGTCGCCCTGCAGCGCGTTGCCGAGCCAGCCGAGGAAGCGCAGGTGCATCGGCTGGTCGAGGCCGAGCTCGCGCTGCAGCCGCGCGATCTCCTCGGGGCGTGCGTTGTCGCTGAGCATGGCGTCGATCACGTTGCCCGGCAGCAGCTCGAGCATCAGGAAGGTCGCGATGCTCAGCAGCGCCACCACCAGCAGCACATGGCCGGCGCGGCGCGCGAGGGCCGGCACCGCATTCCCGGTGCCCGCGGCCTCGATGAATCGTTTCACCGCAGCGCGCGGCGAAGGGCATGGGGGCGCGTGGCCTGAGGGGCGCAAGGCTTGTCTCCTGAATCGTTTCATCGCTGGCGCCAAAAAAAAAGCGCGAGCAGTGTTTTCTTCGGCGGAATCCGGCGGTGAACGCCGGTCGTAAGAATTATAGGTATGGCTTTCTGGCAAGATCAATGGCGAATTTACTCAGTGTTTTCCCTGCGAAATAATTGACGGCTATAGGGTGTGATCTGGAGAATTAGAAGTTGCAGTATGTTCCCGAGCGAAAGCAGGACGGCTGCGCAGACCCGCCCATCCACCAACGAAAGAGGACGATGTCCAACCGGCACCTTGCCCACCTGCCATCGCACGTGGCGCCGTCGATCCCGATGCCCGCGACGCATCTCTACCGCAACCTCGAGATCTCGGCGCTGCGCTACCCGGACAAGGCCTGCGTGGTCTTCTACGACAACGCCGTGAGCTATGCGCGCTTCCAGCGCGAGACCGAGCGCATCGCGGCCTGGCTGCAGCAGGTCGGCGGCGTGGCGCGCGGCGACCGGGTGCTGCTCTACATGCAGAACAGCCCGCAGTTCATGCTGGCCTACTACGCCATCCTGCGCGCCGACGCGGTGGTGGTGCCGGTGAACCCGATGAACCTCGCGCAGGAGCTGCGGCACTGCGCGAGCGACAGCGGCGCGAAGGTCGCGTTCGCGTCGCAGGAATTGCTGGCGCGCATCCAGCCGCTGCTGGGCCACGAGCTGGCGCACCTGGTGGTGGCCAGCTACAGCGACTACCTGCATGAGCCCACCAGCCTGCCGGTGCCCGATTTCGTGGCCGAGCCGCGGCGTGCGCTGTCCGAGGCCGACATCGCCGCGGGCGCCGTCGCCTGGTCGGACGTGCTCGCGGCCGCGCGCGAACCCGCGCCGCTGGCCGGCGGCCCCGACGACCTCTGCGTGATGCCCTACACCTCGGGCACCACCGGCCTGCCCAAGGGCTGCATGCACACGCACCGCAGCACCATGGTCAACACCGTCTCGGGCGGGCTCTGGTATTCGGGCAACCAGGGCTCGGTGACGCTGTCGGTGTTGCCGATGTTCCATGTCACGGGCATGCAGAGCGGGCTCAACGGCACCATCTACAACGGCGCCACCACGGTGCTGCTGCCGCGCTGGGACCGCGACGCGGCCGCCCGGTGCGTGCAGCGCTACGGCGTCACGAGCATGGCGCTGATCACCGCGATGGTGATCGACTTCATGGCCAACCCGCGGCTCGACGACTACAAGCTCGGCAGCCTGCGGCGCATCGGCGGCGGCGGCGCGGCGATGCCGCGCGCGGTGGCCGAGCAGATGAGCGAGCGGCTGGGCCTGAGCTATGGCGAGGGCTACGGCATGTCGGAGACCATGGCCGCCACGCACATGAACCCGCCGCAGGCGCCGAAGGCGCAGTGCCTGGGCATCCCGATCTTCGACGTCGACGCGCGCGTGGTCGATCCGCAGACGCTGGCCGAGCTGCCGCCGGGCGAGGTCGGCGAGATCGTGGTGCACGGGCCGCAGCTGATGCGCGGCTACTGGAACAACCCCGAGGCCACGCGCCAGGCCTTCGTCGAGATCGACGGCCAGCCCTTCCTGCGCACCGGCGACCTGGGCCGCACCGACGAGGAGGGCTACTTCTTCTTCACCGACCGGCTCAAGCGCATGATCAACGCGGCCGGCTTCAAGGTCTGGCCGGCCGAGGTCGAGGCGCTGCTGCACCAGCATCCGGCGGTGCAGGAGGCCTGCGTGATCGCGGTCAGCGACGCGCGGCGCGGCGAGACCGTGAAGGCGCTGCTGGTGCTGCGCCCGGCCTTCGTGGACAAGATCGGCGCGCAGGAGATCGTCGACTGGTCGCACGCCAACATGGCGGCCTACAAGATTCCGCGCATCGTGGAGTTCGTGGCCAGCCTGCCGAAGTCGGGCACGGGCAAGGTGCAGTGGCGCGAGCTGCAGGAGCGCGAGAACGCGCGCGCCGCGGCGGCCTGACGCGGCCGCCGGCGCGGCGCCGGGCTCAGTCCAGCGCCCGCGCCATCGCCCAGGCCTGCTCGGCCAGCGGCCGCGCGCGCCGGCCGGCCTCGAGCGCCTTCGCATTCGAGGCATTGCCCGCGAGCGCCCGCGCCATGATCCCCTGCAGGATCCCCACCAGCCGGAACATGTTGAACACGAGGTAGTAGTTCCAGTCGCGCGCGCTCACCGCGTCGGGCGCGCGGCCGCTGCGCTCGAGGTAGCGCCGCAGGTGCTCGGCCTCGGAGGGAATGCCCAGCGCGGCCAGGTCCGCGCCCGCGAGGCCGCGCGAGTGGCCGCCCATGCGCCAGCTCATGCAGTGGTAGGCGAAGTCCGCCAGCGGATGGCCCAGCGTCGACAGCTCCCAGTCGAGCACCGCGAGGATGCGCGGTTCGTCCGGATGGAAGATCACGTTGTCGATGCGGTAGTCGCCATGGACGATGCGCGTTTCGTCGCCCGCGGGAATGTGCCGCGGCAGCCACTCGATCAGCCGGTCGGCCGCCTCGATGGTCTCGGTCTCGGCGGCGCGGTACTGGCGCGTCCAGCGCGCCACCTGCCGCTCGATGTAGTGGCCGGGCTTGCCATGGTCGGCCAGGCCCACGGCCAGCGGGTCGACGCGGTGCAGCTCGGCGATCACGCGGTTGAGCTCGTCGTAGTGCGCCGCGCGCGCGGCCGGGTCCATGCCGGGCAGCGCCGGGTCCCAGAGGATGCGGCCCTCGACGCAGTCCATCAGGTAGAAGTCGGTGCCGATCACCGACGGGTCCTGGCACAGCGCGAGAGGCCGCGCCACCGGCACCGGCGTGGCGGCCAGCGCGCGGATCGCGCGGTACTCGCGGTCCACCGCGTGGGCCGAGGGCAGGAGCACGCCCGGCGGCTTGCGCCGCATCACGTAGCGGCGTCCGCCCGCGCTCAGGCGGAAGGTCGGGTTCGACTGGCCGCCCTTGAACTGCTCGACCGCCAGCTCGCCCTCGAAGCCTTCCACGTGCGCACGCATGAAGGCCGCGAGCGCGGCCACGTCGAAGGCATGCTGCGGCGCGACCTCGCGCGTGCCGGTGAAGCTGTCGGTGTCCTGCGATGCGCTCATCGTCGCGCTCCCGCTCAGTAGCCGCGCAGCCGCGCCAGGCGGTCGGCGTGGAAGTCCGCGTCGCCCCACAGCTCCTGCAGCACGCGCGCGCGCTTCATGTAGAGGCCGGCGTCGAACTCGTCGGTCATGCCCATGCCGCCATGCATCTGCACGGCCTCCTGCACCGCGAGCGTGGCGGTGCTGCCCGCGCGCGACTTGGCGATGGAGGCGGCGGCCGCGGCCTCGGCCCCACCGGCGGCCAGCGTCTGCTGGGCATGGACCAGCGCGGCGCGCGTGATCGCGAGTTCGGTGCACAGCAGGGCGGCACGGTGCTGCAGCGCCTGGAATTCGCCGATGGCGCGGCCGAACTGCCGGCGTTCCTTGAGGTAGGCCAGCGTGCGCTCGAAGGCGGCCTCGGCCAGCCCGAGCAGCTCGGCCGCGGCCGCGACGCGGCCCGCGTCGAGTGCGGCCTCGATCGCGGCCGCCGCGCCATGCGCCTCGCCCAGCAGCGCGGCCGCCGGCAGCGCGACGCCGTCGAGGACCAGCCGCGCCGTCGGCCGCGCATCGACCATCGCCACGCGCTCGACCGCGAGGCCGGCGGCATCGGCCGGTACCAGGAACAGGCTGGGGCCCGGCGCTTGCGGCGCGCGCGCTGACACCACGAAGGCATCGGCCGCATGGCCGTCGACCACGAAGCACTTGGCGCCGTCGAGCCGCCAGCCCTCGGCCGCGGGCTGCGCGCGCAGTTCGATGCACGCGGGGTCGTGCTTGCTGCGCTCGTCGAAGGCCGGCGCCACGATGCGTTCGCCCGAAGCGATGGCCGCGAGCCATTCGGCCTGCTGCGCCGGGCTGCCCGCGCGCATCAGTGCGGTGGCCGCGACCACGCCCGAGGCGAGGAAGGGCGAGGCCGTGAGCTGGCGGCCGATCTCCTCCATCACCACGCCGGCCTCGACCGCGCCGAGGCCCAGGCCGCCGTGCGCCTCGGGCACCAGCACGCCCGTGTAGCCCATGCCGGCGAAGCGCGCCCAGAGCTCGCGGCAGAAGCCGTCGTGGTCGTTCGCGTCGCGCAGCCGGCGCAACTGCGCGACGGGGCCGTTCTCGGCGATGAAGCCGCGCGCGCTGTCGCGCAGCAGGGTCTGTTCTTCGGTCAGGACGAGCGGCATCGCCGGGGTTCCTCGCGGTGTCGGTGAAGGAAGAGAGGGGTCAGGCGTCGGGCAGCGCGAGCAGGCGCTTGGCGATCACGTTGAGCTGCACCTCGCTGGTGCCGCCCTCGATCGAGTTGCCCTTGGTGCGCAACCAGGCCCGCGCGTGCGCGCCATGCTGCGAGCGTTCGCTGTCCCACTCGAGCGCATCGCTGCCGCCGGCGGCCATCAGCAGTTCGAAGCGCCGCTTGTTGAGCTCGGCGCCGTAGAACTTCAGCACCGACGAGAAGGCCGGATGCACGCCGTGCTCGCCGCCGCCTTCGGCGTTGCGAGCCAGGTCGCCGGTGCGCGCCATCGCGAGCCGGAACGCGGCCTCGTCGACCTCGAAGGCCGCGATGCGCGCGCGCAGCAGCGGGTCGGCGAGGCGGCCACCTTCGTCGAGCCCGAGCCACTGCGCCGCCAGCTCGCCCATCGGCCGCGGCGCCGCGCGGTCGCCGATGGCGCCGATCATTTCGCGCTCGTGCGTCAGCAGGTACTTGGCCACGGTCCAGCCGGCGTTGAGCTCGCCGACCACGTTGTGCTTCTCGACCCGCACGTCGTCGAAGAAGGTCTCGCAGAACGGCGACTTGCCCGAGATCAGCCGGATCGGCCGCGTGCTCACGCCCGGCGTCGCCATGTCGAACAGCACGAAGCTGATGCCGGTGTGCTTCTTCGCGCCGGGGTCGGTGCGCACCAGGCAGAAGATCCAGTCGGCCTGGTCGGCATAGCTGGTCCAGATCTTCTGGCCGTTGACGACGAAGTGGTCGCCGCGGTCCTCGGCGCGCGTCTGCAGCGAGGCCAGGTCGGAGCCGGCATTGGGTTCGGAGTAGCCCTGGCACCAGCGGATCTCGCCGCGCGCGATGCGCGGCAGGTGCTCGCGCTTCTGCGCTTCGGTGCCGAACTTCAGCAGCGCCGGGCCGAGCATCCAGATGCCGAAGCTCTGCAGCGGCACGCGGCAGCCGAGCGAACGCATCTCCTCGGCCAGCACGCGTGCCTGCGCGGCATCGAGGCCGCCGCCGCCGTAGTCGCGCGGCCAGGCCGGCACGGTCCAGCCGCGCTCGGCCATGCGCGCGAGCCACAGGCGCTGCGCCTCGGACCGGAAGCGGAAATGGCGTCCGCCCCAGCAGACCTCGTCCTCGCCGCGCGCGGGCGTGCGCATCTCGGGCGGGCAATGGGCTTCGAGCCAGGCGCGGGTTTCGGCGCGGAAGTCGTCGAGCGAGGACATGGCCCGCTTCCTCAGCAGGTCACGCCGCCGTCGATGACCAGGCTCTGCCCGGTCATGAAGGCGCCGGCCCGCGAGGCCAGGAACACGGCCGCGCCCGCGATCTCGTCGGGGTCGCCGATGCGCCGCAGCGGCGTGCTCTCGGTGCGGCGGCGCAGGTTCTCGGGATCTTCCCAGAGAGCGCGCGCGAAGTCGGTCCTGATCAGGCCCGGCGCGATGCAGTTCACGCGCACGTTGTGCGGCCCGTACTCCACCGCGAGGTTGCGCGCGAGCTGGAAGTCGGCCGCCTTCGAGACGTTGTAGGCGCCGATCACGGGCGAGCCGCGCAGGCCGCCGATCGACGAGACGATGATGATCGAGCCTTCCCTGCGCTCGATCATCTGCGGCGCCGCGAAGTTGATCAGCCAGTGGTTGGCGATCACGTTGTTCTCGAGGATCTTGCGGAACTGGTCGTCCTCGATGCCGGCCAGCGGGCCGTAGTAGGGGTTCGAGGCGGCGTTGCACACCACGATGTCGACGCGCCCGAGCTGGCGCGTGGTCTCCTCGACCAGGTGGCGCAACTCCTCCTTCGACGAGATGTTGGCCGGGATCGAGATCGCCGCGCCCGCGCCGTGCGCGGCGTTGATGGCGTCGCGCACCTCGGCGCAGGGCTCGGGCTTGCGCGACGAGATCACGACCTTCGCGCCGTGCTCGGCCAGGCGCTCGGCGATGGCGCGGCCGATGCCGCGCGAGGAACCCGTGACGATGGCCACCTTGCCGGCCAGCGAGAACAAGGACATGGTTTCGTGTCTCCTCGAAATGGTCAGTTCGCGTAGCGCCCGTACTCCATGCGGGCGATGGAGCGGTTGTGCACCTCGTCGGGTCCGTCGGCCAGCCGCATGGTGCGCATGCTGGCGTACTGCTTGGCCAGGCCGAAGTCGGTGGTGACGCCGGCCGCGCCATGGGCCTGGATCGCCATGTCGATGATGCGCAGCGCGGTGCGCGGCGCCGCCACCTTGATCATCGCGATCTCCAGCCGCGCCACCTTGTTGCCCACGCGGTCCATCAGGTCGGCCGCCTTGAGGCACAAGAGGCGCGTCATCTCGATGTCGATGCGGGCCTCGGCCACGCGCTGCTCCCACACCGACTGGTCGGCGATGCGCTTGCCGAAGGCGGTGCGCGACTGCAGCCGGCGCACCATCTTCTCGAGCGCCACCTCGGCGCCGCCGATCGAGCGCATGCAGTGGTGGATGCGCCCCGGGCCGAGCCGGCCCTGCGCGATCTCGAAGCCGCGGCCCTCGCCGAGCAGCAGGTTCGCCGCCGGCACGCGCACGTCGCGGAACACCACCTCGGCATGGCCGTGCGGCGCGTCGTCGAAGCCGAACACCGGCAGCATGCGCACGATCTCGATGCCGGGCGTGTCCAGCGGCACCAGGATCTGCGACTGCTGCGAATGGCGCGGCGCCTCGGGGTCGGTCTTGCCCATCACGATGGCGATCTCGCAGCGCGGATCGCCCACGCCCGAGGACCACCACTTGCGGCCGTTGATCACGTAGTGGTCGCCGTCGCGGCGGATCGAGGTCTCGATGTTGGTGGCGTCGGAGGAGGCCACGTCGGGCTCGGTCATCAGGAAGGCCGAGCGGATCCGGCCCTCGAGCAGCGGCTGCAGCCAGCGCTTCTTGTGTTCCTCCGTGCCGTAGCGGATCAGCACCTCCATGTTGCCGGTGTCGGGCGCCGAGCAGTTGAAGACCTCGGAGGCGAAGCCGACCTTGCCCATCTCCTCGGCGCAGACGGCGTACTCGAGATTGGTGAGGCCGGCGCCCTTGTAGGGGCTGTCCTGCGGCACCGAATCGAGCGGCAGGAACAGGTTCCACAGTCCGGCCTCGCGCGCCTTGGCCTTGAGCTCCTCCACGATCGGCACGACCTGCCAGCGGTTCTCGCCGAAGCCCTGCATCTGCGCCATGTAGGTGGGCACGGCGGGATAGACGTGCGCCTTCATGAACGCGATCACGCGATCGCGCCAGTGCACTTGCTTGTCGGACAGGGTGAAGTCCACGACGGTCTCCTCTTTTTTCGTTCGTCGGATCCGGCGGATGCCGGGCCCGGCGACGATAGCAGGGGAGTCGCTTCCATACAAACCGGTAATTCTAAAATTGTGGAACATAGGTGACTCGTATGGCTGGTTCTGTTTGAATTCCGCATACTTATTATTCGATTCATGCGCGCCCGTCCTCGCGAGACTGGGGCGTGCCCGGGCGGAGCCCGGCATAATCGCGGCCCACCGCCCCACCCGCCGCCGAAGAAGCCTGCCCCCATGACCGCCGTCACCGCCCGCGAGCCGCAGACCGCGCGTTTCCAGGAAAAGCGCGATGCCATCCTCAACGCGGCCGCGGCGCAGTTCAATGCGCAGGGCGTCAAGGGCGCGACCCTGGCCGGCATCGCGGCCAGCGTGGGCCTGGTGACCAACAGCGTCACCTACTACTACCGCAAGAAGGAAGACCTGGCCGCGGCCTGCTTCCTGCGCGCCATCGCGCTGTTCGACGCCATCGCCGAGGCCGCGGCGCGCGAGGCCACGGTGGCGGCGCGGGTGCGTGCCTTCCTGGCGGGCCATGCCGCGCTGCTGGCGGCGGTGGCGCTCGGCGAGCATCCGCCGGTGGTGGCCTTCAGCGACGTGCGCGCGCTGCCGAGCCCGCAGCTCGAGACCGTGCACACCGCCTACACCGGCATGTTCCGCCGCGTGCGCGGCCTGTTCAAGGACGACACCACGGCGCACTGGCCGCGCGAGATGCGCAATGCGCGCACCCACCTGCTGCTGTCGCTGGTGCACTGGCTGCCGGCCTGGTTCGGCCGCTACGAGGAGGCGCAGTACCCGCGCATGGTGGAGCGCGTGGCCGACATCGCGCTGCACGGGCTGGGTGCACCGGCGGCGCGATGGGAGGAGGCGGCGGCGCTGTCCGAGGAGACCGTGCTGCACGCGCCGACCGACAACGCCGCGATGGATGCCTTCCTGCGCGCGGCCACCGCGCTGCTCAACGAGCAGGGCTACCGCGGCGCCTCGGTCGACAAGATCTCGGCGCGGCTCAACGTCACCAAGGGTTCGTTCTATCACCACAACGACAACAAGCTGGACCTGATCTCGGCCTGCTTCGAGCGCACCTTCCAGGTCATCCGCCGGGCCTTCGATCTCGCGGAGGCGTCCGGCGACAGCGGCTGGCAGCGCGCGGGCCTGGCGGCGCGCATGCTGGTGCGCTTCCAGCTCTCGGCCGAGGGGCCGCTGCTGCGCCTGTCGTCGACCAGCGCGCTGCCCGAGGCGGCCGACCGCGCGCGCGTGCACAAGACGCTGCAGCAGCGCATCGAGCGCATGGCGGCGATGCTGGTCGACGGCCTGGTCGACGGATCGGTGCGGCCGCTCGACGCCGCGATCGCGGCGCAGCTGGTGGTGGGTCTGATCAACGGCGCGGCCGAGCTGCACCGCTGGGTGCCCGACGCGAGCGAGGCCTCGGTGGTCGAGCTCTACGTGCGGCCGATCTTCATGGGGCTGCTCAGCGAGGCCTCCGCCACCGCCTGACGGCGCTCACATGCGCGCGCGGTGCGCCTCGTAGCCGGGCTCGAGTTCCACGTCCATCGACTGCAGGAAGCGGCTCACGCAGACATAGAAGCTCGCGGTCAGCACCAGTTCGACCACGGCCGCGTCGTCGAAGCCGAGGGTCTTGAGCTGCGCCACGGTGTCCGCCGAGGCCGAGGGGCCGCGCGTGACCTCCTCGGCCAGCTGCAGCACCGCGCGTTCGTCGGCATCGAAGAGATCGCTGTCGCGCCAGTGCGCGAGCGCGTCGATCCGCGCCTCGCTCACGCCGGCTTCGGTGGCCATCGGCAGGTGATGGGCCCATTCGTAGGCGGTGCCCGAGAGCTGCGCGCCGCGCAGGATCATCAGCTCGCGCAGCGGCCGCGGCGTCTTCGCGTTCAGGCGCAGCGGCCATGCGAAGTCGAGCCAGCCGCGGAACAGCTCGGGCGCGGTGCCCAGCACGCGGTAGAGATGGGGCAGGTGGAAGTCCGGCCCGCGCGCCGCGCGCACGCGCTCGAACAGCGCGGCGGCGCCGGGGTCTTCGGGATGCTCGGGCAGCAGGGGAACGCGGGGCATGGGCGGGGTCCTCGGTCGGTGGATGTCAGGCGGCGCGGGTGTCGGGCCGCAGGCCGGGCGAGGGCGCGTTGCCGGCCGTGGTGCCGGCGTCGACCGGCAGGATCACGCCCGTGACCCAGCGTGCCTCGTCGCTCGCGAGGTAGGCCACGGCCTGGCCCACGTCCCAGCCCGAGCCCTCGGTCTGCAGCAGCGAGCGCTTGCGGCGCTGCTCGCGCACCTCGGGCGTCATGCGGCCCGCGACCATCGGCGTGTAGACCATGCCGGGCGCCACGCAGTTGACGCGGATGCCCTCGACGCCGTGGTGCGCGGCCATGGCGCGGGTCATGTTGACCACCGCGCCCTTCGAGGTCGGATAGAGCAGGGCCGGCGTGCCGCCGATCAGGCCCGCGACCGAGGCGATGTTGACGATGGCGCCGCGGTTCAGCTTGCGCATCTCGGGGATCGCGTACTTCGCCATCAGCATCATCGAGGTGACGTTGACGCGCAGCGCATGGTCCCAGGCCTCGAGGTCGAGGTCGACCGCGTTGCCGGCCGGCCCGCCGATGCCGACGTTGTTGACCAGGATGTCGACCCGGCCCCAGGCCTCGACCGCATGGGCCACGGCCTGGCGGCATTGCGCGGCGTCCGAGACGTCGCAGCCCAGGGCGAGCGTGCTGCCGCCCTCGGCCGCGATCATGCGTTCGGTCTCGCGCGCGCACTCGGGCTGCGCATCGAGCAGCAGCACGCGCGCGCCGCGGCGCGCGAGCAGGATCGCGGCGGCGCGGCCGTTGCCGATCTCGGCGCTGCGCGAGCCGGCGCCGGTGACGATCGCGACGCGGCCTTCGAGGCTGCTGCTGGCGGCCTCGGCATGGGGTGTGGGGGCGGTGGAGGTGTTCACGTTGCGGGCACGAGGCCGGGGACGATGGAGGGCGTGGTCGGCAGCTTAAGTCGCGAGGCCCGTGTCGAAGAACGGTGTTTCTCCCAGGGTGAATCGTTTCATTGAAAGGTGTAGGAGCGATGCGTCGAACAGCGTGGAGGGCGGGTCAGGCCGCGCGCTTGCGCGGCTTCGGGGCCGTCGGCGCCGGCACCGGCCCGCACGAGCCGCGCAGCACGAACTGCGTGGGCGCGAGCACGCGGCGCGGCGGCGCGTCGGGCGCCTCGCGCATGCGCTCGAGCAGCATCTTCACGCCGTCCTCGGCCGCGCGGTCGAGGTTCACCGTCACGCTGCTGATCGGCGGGCGGTGGCTGCGCGCGAAGTCGGGGTCGCCCATGGTGACCAGCGAGATGTCCTGCGGAATGCGCAGGCCCTGCGCGGCGATGGCGTTGAGCACGTCGGCCAGCACGCTGGTGCCGAGGGTGACGAGCGCGGTCGGGCGCGGCGTGCCTTCGAGCAGCTGCGTGACCGCGTCGAAGGCGGGGCTGGTGGAGGTCGGCAGCCGCACGATGTGCCCCGGTTGCGCGGCCAGGCCGCTGGCCTCGAGGCCGGCCGTGAAGCCCTCGATGCGGCGGCGCATCGGCCGGTTCTGCATGTCGGCCACCACCAGGCCCATCTCGCGATGGCCCAGGCCCGCGAGGTGCATCACGGCCTCCTTCATGCCGCGCGGATGGTCGAACAGCAGCTGGTCCTGCGCCACGTCCATGTCGCGGTCGAGGATCACGGCCGGGATGCCGAGCTTCTCGACCGCCTCGAGCACCGCCGGGTCGCGCTCGTTGCCCGGCGCGATGATCACGCCGTCCATGCGGCGGCTCTGGAACATCGAGAGGATCTCGAGCTCCCATTGCGGATCGTTGAGGCTGTTGGCCAGCAGCACCATGTAGCCGGCCTTGCGCAGCTTGGCCTCGAAGGTGCGGTAGAGCTTGGCGTAGAGCGGGTTGGCGACGTCGGTGAACATGCAGCCCACCGTGTGCGAGCTGCGCGAGCGCAGCGTCTGCGCCGCATGGTTGAGCCGCCAGTCGAGCTCGCGCATCGCGCGCTCCACGCGCTCGCGCAGCGCGGGGCTCACGTTCTCGACCTTGTTGATCACGCGCGAGACGCTGCCCAGCGACACGCCCGCGAGGGTGGCCACGTCCTTGATGCTTGCCTTGCCGGCCTTGGGGTTCATGCGCAGTGCGGTGCTCGTGCCCGAAAGCGCGAGATTCTAGGGGCCGGCTCAGCGCGCCGCGGGCGCCACCATGCGCTGCAGGAAGGGCTGGCGCGCGAACACCGCGTCGCGCGGACCGGCGTCGACCACGCGGCCGGCCTCCATCAGCACCACCGCGTCGAAGCGCTCGAGCAGGCTCAGCCGGTGCACCGAGGCCACCACGCAGGCGCGCGGGAAGGCCTGCGCGATGCGCTCGAGCACGCGTGCCTCGGTGGCGGCGTCGAGCGCGCTGGTGGGTTCGTCGAGCAGCAGCAGCGAGCTGCCCTGGGCCGCGAGCACGCCGCGCGCCAGGCACAGCCGCTGGCGCTGGCCGCCCGAGAGGTTGAAGCCACGCTCCGACACCGCCGTGTCGAGGTCGCCGTGGGTGGCGGCCAGCACCTCGTCGAAAGTGCTCGCATGCAGCGCGGCGCGCAGCGCGTCGTCGTCGAAGGGCAGGCCGAAGGCGAGGTTCTCGCGCACGCTGGCCTCGAACAGCTCGGTCTCCTGCGGGATCAGCGTGGCGAGGCGGCGCAGCTGCGTCCAGTCGGCGGGCTGGCCGTCGAGCGCGAGCGTGCCGCCCTGCGGCGCATAGAGGCCCGCGAGCACGCGCAGCAAGGTGCTCTTGCCGCCGCCGCTCGGGCCGACCAGCGCCACGCGTTCGCCGCGCCGCAAGGCGAGCGACACCGCGTGCAGGCCGCCGCGCGGGCGTTCCTCGCCGGGGACGGTCGGGGCGGGCGCGTTGCCGCGCGGCGCGTAGTTCCAGTCCAGCGCATCGATGGCCAGCGTCTGCCAGACGGCCTCGGCATCGATGCGTTCGGCCGCGGGCACCTGCTCGGGCGGCGTGGCCAGCGAGTCGCCCTTCGGCGCCTCCCAGATCGGCGCCGCGCTGCCGTAGTCGGTGTGCATGCGCGCGAAGAAGCTGAAGTTGGCCGCCACCGAGGTGACCACGCCCGCGGCCTGCTGCGCGTACTGGTAGATCATGAACACGCCGCCCAGCATCACCGCCTGGCCCGGCGCGCGCGACTGCCAGACGTAGATCACCACCAGCCCCCAGGTCAGCGCCAGGCCCATCAGGTCGACCGCGAACCACTTGCCCTCGTTGAGCACCACGGTGCGCTTCAGCGGCTCGGACACCGCGCGCATGCGCCGGCGCAACAGCAGCCGCGAGGCGCCCCGCAGCCGCAGGCCGATCACGGTCGAGGCATTGCCGAGGAAGTCGAGCAGCGCCGCCACGTAACGGCGGTCGGCGTCGTTCTCGGTGCGCGCCAGCCGCATCAGCGCGCGGTCGATGCGCAGGATCACGACCGCGATCAGCACGTAGCCCGCGAGCGCGGTGGCGCCGCTGATGCGCGACAGCAGCGCCAGCGCCACCAGCGGCCCGACGAAGTTGACGACGTTGGTGAGCCAGATGAACTGGTTCTGCGCGAAGTCCGACAGCGCGCGGCTGGCCTGGTGCACCCGGTGCTGCAGCTCGCCCGAGTGATGGCCGTCGTGCCAGGCCAGCGGCGCGGCGGCGATGCGCGCATAGAGCTGGTCGGCCAGGGTCTCGCGCACCTTCACGCCCACGTTGCGTTCGAGGATGCGGCCCGGCCCGTGCAGCGCCCAGGCGCCCACGTAGACGCCGGCCAGCGTGGCGATCCAGCGGCCGGCGCCACCGAAGTCGCCGCGCTGCAGCGCATTGATGGCCTGGCCCGCGAGATAGGGCAGGGTGAGGCGGATCAGCTGCGAGCTGGCCAGCAGCGCGGTGGCGCCCAGCAGCTGGGCGCGCGCGCCGGCGGCGAAATGCCACAGGGCTGCATAGAGTTCGCGGATGGCGCTGCCGGGCCGGGTGCTCGTGGATTGCATGGGGGCAGTGTGCCCAAGGCGGGCCGCCGTCCGGCGTAGGAGCGCGGCACGCACGCGTCGCTGATCCGCAACGAGGCGATGCAAAAGTAACTTTATGTATGGTTAAATCCGCCGCAACTTACGCGAAGTAGAGGACGAGGGGATCCCATGAAGCTGCTGTTGAGCCTTGCGTGCGCGGTCGTGGCCCTGGCCGGCTGCGTGAGCACGCCGCCGACGCCGACCGAGCCCGGAACCGGCCGCGGCCTGTCCTACGTGCCGAAGGTCGCGATGCAAGGCGTGGACCGTGTCCGCTACGACGCCGACGTGGCCGAATGCCGCACGGCCGCCACGCGCATCACCGCGCGCAACGAGGACAACGACTGGATGTGGGCCGCCTTCGGCCTGGGCCTGATCACGGTGCACGGCCAGGGCATCGCGGGCGCCGCGGCCTGGACCGGCCTCGCCGCCGTCATCGTCGACATGAACTCGCGCCCGCCCGAGTCGGTGATCGCCGAGCACCAGCAGATCGCCGTCGTGCACTGCATGGCCAAGCGCGGCTACCGCAACCTCGACCCGAACGTGCGCGACAGCTTCTATGCCTACGGCTACTCGCCGGTCGAGTCGTTCGCGCCGCGGCGCACCGGCGTCGACACCTACAACGTCGAGCGGATCGCGAAGAACGGCCGCTGCAACCTGCAGCCGCGCGCCGAACTCACGGCCAAGGGCCCGGGCTACGAGGCCTATACCGTGCCCTGCGAGAACGGCGGCACCTGGGCCGTGCGCTGCGAGTTCGGCCAGTGCCGCGTGCTGGCGCAGGCGCCGGTCCGGCGCTCCTGAGGCGGCTTCCCGCCGGCCAAGAAAAAGCGGCGCCTCGAGCGCCGCTTTTTCTTTGGGTCAGGCTCAACGCCAGACGTAGTGACCGCGCACGTAGCGGCCATGCTCGCGATGCGCGGGCACCCAGACCTTGTGCTTGCGGTGGACCGGCGCCATGTGCGGCCGGTCGTAGCCCGGGCCGGGATGCGGCTGCGCCAGGGCGGCGCCGGAGGACGCGAGCAGGCCGAGAGCGGCCGCGAGGATGAAGAGGGTCTTTTTCATGTTGGAGTCCTTCATGGGAGTGGATGCGCGGCGAAGCACCGTCGCAGGGGCTTCGATCCGCACGGTGGAACCTTAGTTCGCTTCGGTGACGGCGCCGCGTAGGCGCTCGCGCAGTCCGCGCGCGGGCGCTCGGCCCTTGAGCGCGTGCAGCTCAGTTCACGACCAGCCCGCGCAGCGCGGGGTCGGCCGGCGGCGGCTTCAGGTCCATCTCGTGCAGGGTCTTCACCAGCAGCTCGGCGATCATGAGGTTGCGGTGCCGCTTGCTGTTGGCCGGGATCACGTGCCAGGGCGCATGCGCGCTCGAGGTCGCGGCCAGCGCCTTGTCGTAGGCGCGCTGGTAGGCATCCCACTTGGTGCGCACCTCGAGGTCGGCCATGCTGAACTTCCATTCCTTGCCGGGCGTGTCGATGCGCGCCTGCAGCCGCTGGCGCTGCTCCTCCTTGTCGATGTGCAGCATGCACTTCACGATGGTGGTGCCGGTCTCCACGAGCAGGCGTTCGAAGTCCTCGATCTGCGCATAGCGGCGCTTCGTTTCGGCCTTGTCGATCCAGCCTTCGACCACCGGCACCAGCACGTCCTCGTAGTGGCTGCGGTTCCACACCATGACCTCGCCGGTGCGCGGCACCACGGCATGGCAGCGCCACAGGTAGTCGTGCGCGCGCTCCTCGTCGTTGGGCGCCTTGAAGGCGCTCACGCGCACGCCCAGCGGCGAGGTGCGCGAGAACACCCAGCGCACGGTGCCGTCCTTGCCGCTGGTGTCCATGCCCTGCAGCACCACCAGCAGCTTGCGGCGGCCTTCGGCATGCAGCAGGTTCTGCAGCTCGTCGAGCTCGATCGCCAGGGCGTCGAGGCGGTCGCGCTGCGCGGCCTCGTTGCCCTTGAGGAAGGGCGTGTCGCCGGGATCGATGCGGGAAAGCTGGAACTTGCTGCCGACGCGGTACTTCTTGAAGCTGGCCATGGCCTGCGGTCTCCGTTGAATGAACGAAGGCCACAGGGTACGCGATGCGCGCGCCGTGGCTGTCAGCGCTCGTCGGGATCGATCGAGGCGCTCCAGCGGCTGTCCCACTCGGCATGGCGCGCCGCGTCGTCGAGCACGCGCCGGTCGCGCTTGGTCGGGCGGCCCTGCTCGATGGCGAGCGCGGGCTCGCTGCCCATGCGGCGCTGCTCGCGGAAGGCGGCCTGCGCCGCCAGGCTCTCGGGCGTTTCCTCGTAGAGCTGCTGGGCCACCGGCGCCGGGCCGCGCTGGCCGCTGAGGCCGCGCACGGTGACGGTGCGCGTCAGCGGGCCGAGCCGCATCGCGACCGCGTCGCCAACCTTGACCTCGCGCGAGGCCTTGGCGACGTCGCCGTTCACCAGGATGCGGTTCTTGCCGATCTCCTCGGCCGCCAGCGAGCGGGTCTTGAAGAAGCGGGCGGCCCAAAGCCATTTGTCGATGCGAAGACGATCCATAAATCAGGAGGTGTGCCGGTCCAGGGGCAGGTGCACGACGGCGTCGAGCCCGGCGATATTGTCCCGCGTGTCGGGGCCCGTGCGGTTGTCGAGCGCGATCCGGCCGTCGAGCGCGAGCACGATCTCGCGGCAGATCGCGAGGCCCAGGCCCGAGCCGCTGGCGCTGTCGCCGGCCGAGAAGGGCGCGAACAGCCGCCGCCGCAACTCGGCGGAGATGCCCGGGCCGCTGTCGCGCACCCGCAGCATCGCCTCGCCGGCCTCGGCGCGCACCGCCACCGAGAGCGCGCCCCCGGCCGGTGTTTGCTTGATCGCGTTGTGCAGCAGGTTGCGCGTGAGCTCCTGCAGCATCCAGCGGTGGGCGCGCACCGGCACCGGCTGGTCGGCATCGAGCTCGAAGTCGAGCGCCTTGTCGGCGATCAGCGGCGACAGGTCGAGCACGATCTGGCGCGCCACCTCGGCCAGGTCGAGCCGCACCGACTCGGGCTGCTGGCGCAACTGCTCGACCTTGGCCAGCGACAGCATCTGGTTGGCCAGCGCGGTGGCGCGGTCCACGGTCTGGGCGATCTCGACCAGCGCCTGCTCGGGCGCCAGGTCGCCGCGCCGGGCCGACTGCACCTGCGCCTTGAGCACCGCCAGCGGGGTGCGCAGCTGGTGCGCGCTGTCGCGCACGAAGCGCTTCTGGTGGTCGAGCAGCCGCTGCAGCCGCCCCATGACCTCGGTGGTGGCATCGATCAGCGGACGCAGCTCGCGCGGCGCATCGGGCGCGTCGATCGGCGACAGGTCGTCGGCGGCGCGCCGCTCGATCGCCTCGCCGAGCTGGCGCACCGGCCGGGTCGCGCGCTGCACCACGAACACGGTGACGGCCGCGATCACGCCCATCAGCAGCAGTTGGCGCCACAGCGTGTCGAGCAGCAGCTTGCGCACCAGGGTCTCGCGCAGCTCCAGGGTCTCGGCCACCTGCACCACGGCCATGCCGCGGCCGCGCGCGCTGGCCACCGGCTGCAAGAGCACCGCCACGCGGACCGGCTGGTCGCGAAAGCGCGCGTCGTAGAAGTCGACCAGCGCGGCGTAGGGCGTGCGATCGGGAATGCGGCCGTGCCAGAACGGCAGCTCGCCGAAGCCCGAGATCATCTCGCCGTGCAGCGTGGAGACGCGGTAGAAGAGCCGGCTGCGGTTGTCGGCCTCGAAGGCCTCGAGCGCCGAGTAGGGCACGATCGCGCGCAGCTCGGCCTGCTCGTCGTAGCCCGCCACGTCGAGCTGCTCGCCGATGGTCTTGGCCGAGGCCAGCAGCGTGCGGTCGTAGGCGGTGGTGGCGGCGGCCAGGCTCTGGCGGTAGAGGCTCACGCTGTTGATCACGATCAGCAGCGCGACCGGCGCGAGGATGCCGAACAGCAGCCTCGCGCGCAGCGACAGGTTGGTCGTCATGACTCCGCGCGAAGCAGGTAGCCGAGCCCGCGCAGCGTCATCAGCGCGGCGCCGGTGCCCACGAGCTTCTTGCGCAGCCGGTACACCACCACCTCGACCGCCTCGTACTGCACGTCGGTCTCGCCGGGGAACACGAGCTCGAACAGCCGTTCCTTGGTGACGGCATGGCCGGGCTTCATCATCAGCGCCTTGAGCAGCGCGAGTTCGCGCGGCGTGAGTTCGAGCACCTCGGCGCGGTGGTAGATGGCGCCGCTGTCGGGCTCGAAGCGCAGGCCGCCGACCTCCTGCGGGTTGAGCACCGGGTCGGGCCCGGCGTTCTGGTTGCGCCGGCGCAGCGCGCGGATGCGGGCCTCGAGCTCGTCGAGATCGAAGGGCTTGGGCAGGTAGTCGTCGGCGCCGGCGTTCAGGCCGACGATGCGGTCGCCCACGGTGCCGCGCGCGGTCAGCAGCAGCACGGGCGTGCGCAGGCCCTCGGCGCGCGCCTGCGCCAGCACCTGCAGGCCGTCGAGGTTCGGCAGGCTCAGGTCGAGCGCCACCACGTCGGGCTCGACCGCGCGCCAGTGCGCGAGCGCGAGCGCGCCGTCGCCGCACACGCGCACGTCGATCTTGCTACGCGCGAGGCTGCGCTGCAGCGTGACCTGCATCGAGGGATCGTCTTCGACCAGCAGCAACTTCATGGATCGGGGCGGCCGGCGGGGCGCGCGCGCAAGGCTTGGAAAGGGACTCGGAAGTGGGCCTGGAAGAGGGCTCGGGGCGGGGAGCGGGCTTCGGTGTTTTCCCCAGTCCGCCGGACAGCCAACTGACAGCGGGGCGGCGCATGATAGCGGCTCAGGTCCTAGTCAGGTTCCGTTCTTTCCCCTCAGGAGACACCAACGATGCGTCGCGATACCTTTTTGAAGTCCCTGGCCGCGCTGGCCGCCGCTGGCGCGCTGCCGCTGTCGGCGCGCGCCGCCGCCAACGTCAAGATGATGATTCCCGCCAACCCCGGCGGCGGATGGGACACCACGGGTCGCGCGCTCGGCAAGGCACTGACCGATGCCAAGGTGGCCGACACGGTGGCCTACGACAACAAGGGCGGCGCCGCCGGCGCGCTGGGCCTGGCCCAGTTCGTCAACGGCTCCAAGGGCGACCCGAACGCGCTGATGGTCATGGGCTCGGTCATGCTGGGCGGCATCATCACCGGCAAGCCGCCGGTCAAGCTCGAGCAGGCCACGCCGATCGCGCGCATGACCACCGAATACAACGTCTTCGTGCTGCCCTCGAATTCGCCGTTCAAGACCATGAAGGACGTGGTCGAGCAGCTCAAGAAGGACCCGGGCAGCGTCAAGTGGGGCGGCGGTTCGCGCGGCTCCACCGAGCACATCGCCGCGGCCATGATCGCGCAGAAGGTCGGCGCCGATCCCTCGAAGATCAACTACGTGGCCTTCCGCGGCGGCGGCGAGGCCACCGCGGCCATCCTCGGCGGCAACGTCACCATCGGCGGCAGCGGCTACAGCGAGTTCGCCGAATACATCGCGGCCGGCAAGATGAAGCCCATCGCCGTCACCTCGGCTCAACGCCTGCCCGGCATCAACGTGCCCACGCTCAAGGAGCAGGGCATCGACGTCGAGATCGGCAACTGGCGCGGCGTGTACGGCGCGCCCGGCATCAGCGCCGAGCAGCGCAAGGCCCTGACCGACATGGTGCTGGCCGCGCTCAAGAGCGCCTCGTGGGCCGAGTCGCTCAAGAAGAACGACTGGACGCCGGCCGTGATCTCGGGCGACGCCTTCACCAAGTTCGTCGACGACGACTTCGCGAGCCTGCGCGCCATCATGGCCAAGTCCGGCATGGTCTGAGCGCCCGCTCTGCCCAGCCCACACGGCGCGCTGTCACTCACGACAGCGTGCCGTTTTCAAATCCAGCCCGTCTCGCTCGAATCCGGGAGCAGAAATGACAACACCACATCCCTCGATGGCGCCGCCCGAAGCGGGCGCCCCCCCCGCCGCGCCCTGGCCTCAAACCGCCGTCGGCATCGGCGTGCTGCTGACCGGCGCGGCGCTGGCCTTCGGCGCGATCGGCATCTCCTCCGAAGCCGGCTATGGCGGTGTCGGGCCCAACTTCCTGCCCTGGCTGGTGTCCATCGTGCTGATGGTCTGCGGCGCCTGGATCACCTGGGAGGCGCGCAGCGGCGGCTTTCGCGAACTCGAGGCGCCCTCGGGCGGCGACCGCGCCTACTGGCCCGGCTTCGTGTGGGTCTCGGCCGGGCTGCTGCTCAACGCGGCGCTGATCACCACCATCGGCTTCATCCTGAGCTGCGCGCTGTGCTACCTGCTCGCGGTGCAGGGCCTGCGCCGCGCGAGCGGCCAGCCGGCCGCCGGTTCGGCGCGCACCTGGGTGGTCGACTTCCTGACCGGCGCCGCGATTTCGGCGCCGGTGTTCTGGATGTTCACCAAGTTCCTGGCCATTAGCCTGCCGGGCCTCACTGCCACAGGGTGGATCTAACATGAACCCCCACGCTCATCACTTCGTGTATTCGCTGCCCCCCGGGGGGGCGCAGGCCTCCCTCGGGGCGGCCCAGCGGGAGGCCTGACATGGACATCTTCAACGCACTCCTGGCCGGCTTCGCGGCCGCGATCACCCCGATCAACCTGCTGTGGTGCCTCATTGGTTGCGCCCTGGGCACGGCCGTCGGCGTGCTGCCCGGCATCGGCCCCGCGGTGGCGGTGGCGATGCTGCTGCCGATCACCGGCAAGGTCGACATCACGGCCTCGATGATCTTCTTCTCGGGCATCTACTACGGCGCCATGTACGGCGGCTCGACCACCTCGATCCTGCTCAACACGCCCGGCGAAACCGCCAGCATGGTGACGGCGATGGAGGGCAACAAGATGGCCAAGAGCGGCCGCGCGGGCGCGGCGCTCGCCACCGCGGCCATCGGCTCCTTCGTCGCCGGCACCATCGCCACCGTGGTCGTCACGCTGTTCGCGCCCTTCGTGGCCGACTACGCGGTGCGGCTCGCGGCGCCCGAGTACTTCCTCCTGATGCTGCTGGCCTTCACCACCGTGAGCGCGGTGCTCGGCAAGAGCACGCTGCGCGGCATGACGGCGCTGTTCGCGGGCCTGGCGATCGGCTGCGTCGGCCTCGACCAGATCTCGGGCCAGGGCCGCTACACCGGCGACATGCCCGAGCTGCTCGACGGCATCGAGATCGTGCTGGTGGCCGTGGGCCTGTTCGCGGTGGCCGAGGTGCTCTACGCGGTGCTCTACGAAGGCCGCGTGGTCGAGGGGCAGAACAAGCTGACCCGGGTGCACATGACCGGGCGCGACTGGAAGCGCTCGATCCCGGCCTGGCTGCGCGGCGCGGCCATCGGCACGCCCTTCGGCTGCATCCCGGCCGGCGGCACCGAGATCCCGACCTTCCTGAGCTACGCCGCCGAGAAGAAGCTCGCGAAGGACGAGGAAGCGAAGAAGGAGTTCGGCACCGTCGGCGCGATCGAGGGCGTGGCCGGTCCCGAGGCCGCGAACAACGCCACCGTGACCGCGGCGCTGATCCCGCTGCTCACGCTCGGCATCCCGACCTCGAACACCACGGCCATCATGCTGGGTGCGTTCCAGAACTACGGCATCCAGCCGGGCCCGCAGCTGTTCACCACTTCGGCCGCGCTGGTCTGGGCGCTGATCGCCTCGCTCTACATCGGCAACCTCATGCTGCTGGTGCTGAACCTGCCGATGGTGGGCCTGTGGGTCAAGCTGCTGAAGATCCCGAAGCCGCAGCTCTATGCCGGCATCCTGATCTTCGCGACCGTCGGTGCCTACGGCATGCGCCAGAACACCTTCGACCTGTTCCTGCTCTATGCCATCGGCCTGCTGGGCGTGGTGATGCGGCGCTTCGACTTCCCGACCGCACCGGTGGTGGTCGGCATGATCCTGGGCCCGCTCGCCGAGGCCAACCTGCGCAACGCCATCGCGATGGGGCAGGGCAGCCCGGTGGTGTTCTTCCAGCGGCCCGAATCGATCGTGATCATCGTCGTGATCCTCGCCGTGTTGGTGCTGCCGCGCGTGGCCAAGCGCATGAGCGAGAAGAAGCTGGCGCGGCTGGCGGCCTCGGGCTGAGGCCGGTCTTTCTTCGACAAAGCGCCGCGGGCAGTGATGCCCGCGGCGCTTTTTTCTTTGGGTTGCCGCCCTGTGCACGAACACGAACGGTTTCAGAGGTCGGTCAAATTCCATAAAATGAGAACCATTCTTATTCGTTGATGGGTGCCCGGCACTCGTTGGAGGAGTGCCATGGCCGCGGCCGAATCCGCCTTGCAGCAGGAAGTCCGAAGCTTGTACAGCGACCATCACGGCTGGCTGCAGGGCTGGCTGCGCCGCCGCCTGGGCAATGCCTTCGATGCGGCGGACCTCGCGCACGACGTCTTCATCCGCCTGCTGGCGCGCAGGGAACCGGTCGCGATGAAGGAGCCGCGCGCCTACCTGTCGTCGGTGGCGCGCGGCCTGGTGATCGACCACTGGCGCCGCCGCGAGCTCGAGCAGGCCTGGCTCGAAACGCTGGCGCAAATGCCCGAGGCCACCGCGCCCTCGCCCGAGCAGCGCCTGCTGATCCTCGAGGCGCTGGTCGAGATCGACCGCATGCTCGACACGCTCAAGCCCGCCGTGCGCACGGCCTTCCTGCTGGCCCAGTTCGACGGCCTGAGCTGCCGCGAGATCGGCGAGCGGCTGGGCGTGTCGCTGGCCACGGCCGAGCGCTACGTGGCGAAGGCGCTGCGCGCCTGCTACGCGTTCCGCTTCGAGGCATGAGCGCCGCGCCGGGCCGCCCCAAGCAAGCTCGCACCGCAGTGCGAAGCACGAAGGTATTTCGATGAGCACTGTTTTGCCCGACAGCGTGATCGACGCCGCCATCCTGTGGTCGGTGCGGCTGGCCCATGGCGAACCCACCCCGAAGATGCGGCGCGCGCACGCGCAATGGCTGGCGGCCGATCCGCGCCATGCGCAGGCCTGGCAGCGCGTCGGCGACCTGCGGTGCGGCTTTGCCGGCATGCCGGCCGGCCCCGCGCGCGACACCCTGCAGGCCGCGCAGCTGCACCGGCAGCAGCGCGGCCGCCGTGCCGCGCTCAAGCTGCTGTCGCTGGCCGGCGTGGCGCTGGGCGCGGGCTGGCTGCTGCGCGAGCACGCGCCCTGGCAGCGCCTGCTGGCCGATGCCAGCACCGGCACCGGCGAGCAGCGCACCCTGCGGCTGGCCGACGGCACGACGCTGGTGCTCAACACCGACAGCGCGGTCAGCACCGACCTGAACGGCGAGCGCCGCCTCGTGGTGCTGCGGCGCGGCGAGATCATGGTCAACACCGGCGACGATGCCGGCGCCGCCGCGAAGCGCCTATTCTGGGTCTACACGCCGTTCGGCCGCATGCAGGCGCTGGGCACGCGCTTCGTGGTGCGCATCGACGAACGGCGCGCGCGCGTCAGCGTGCAGCAGGGCGCGGTGGCGCTGCACCCGGGCGACGGTCCGGCCGAGGCCGTGGTGCAGGCGGGCCAGAGCCGCTGGCTCGCCGAATCGGGCAGCTCGCCGGCCGCCAGCCGCGGCTTCGACGAGGACGGCTGGGTCGACGGCGTGATCGCCGGCCGGAACATCCGCATGGCCGATCTGCTGGCCGAGCTCGGCCGCTACCGCCATGGCGTGGTGCTGTGCGATCCGGCCGTGGCCGAGCTGCGCGTCTCGGGCGTGTTCCATGTGCGCGACAGCGATCGCGCGCTGCAGTTCCTCGCGCAGACGCAGCCGATCTCGGTGCGGCTGCGCACGCGCTACTGGGTCTCGGTCGGCCCGCCGGCCTGAACGGGCCTTTCAGAAAAATTTCGAGGACGGCGCGAAAAAACTGAGGGGATCGCGTTTCTCGTCCGACCTCCTGGATGAACCCGCTCGGCGACGAGCGCCTTCCATCCTTCGAGCCTGTCCAGACCCATGAGCCTTTCCCGATTCCGCGCCGCCGGCGCGCCGACCTTCGCGCTGCACACGGCGCTGCATGCCGCGCTGGCCCTCGGCGCGTTCGCCGCCGCCGCGCTGCCCGAGGCGGCGCGCGCGCAGGCGCCCGACGAGATCCGCAGCTTCAGCGTGCCCGCCGGTCCGCTCGATGCCGCGCTCGACCGCTTCGCGCGCAGCGCGGGCGTCAACCTCAGCTACGACCCGGCGCTGGTCGCGGGCGCCGTCACGCGCGGGCTCGAGGGCCGCCACGGCATCGCCAGCGGCCTGGCCGCGCTGCTGGCCGGCAGCGCGCTCGAGGCCGTGCCGCGCCAGGGCGGCGGCTTCTCGCTGCGCCGGGTGGAGACGCGCGCGCCCGTGGTCCCCGGCGCCGGCGGCGCGGCGCTGGCGCCGGTGACGGTCACGGCCGCCGGCCCCGCGGCCGACGTGCTCGCGGCGCCCTACGCGGGCGGGCAGGTGGCGCGCGGCGGCCGGCTCGGCATGCTGGGCACGGCCGACATCTTCGAGACGCCGTTCAGCACCAAGGCCTACACGGCCGAGCTGATCCGCAACCAGGGCGCGCGCAACGTCAACGACATGGTGGCCAACGATCCCTCGATCCGCACCAGCCTGTCGGCCACCTCGCCGCTCGACCAGAGCTCGATCCGCGGCTTCCTCACCAACAGCGACGCCTACCTGTTCGACGGCCTCGAGGGCCTGTTCGCGTACAGCAACATCCCGATCCAGCACTACGAGCGCCTCGAGGTGCTCAAGGGGCCCGCGGCCGGGCTGGTCGGTGCCTCGGGCTACGGCAGCACCACCGGCGGCAGCTTCAACCTGGTGCCCAAGCGCGCCACCGACACGCCGGTGCGCTCGATCACGCTGTCGGCCAACCAGCGCTCGCTGCTCGGCACCCATGTCGACCTGGGCCAGCGCTTCGGCGCCGACCACCAGTTCGGCGCGCGCATCAACCTCAGTGCCGAGGACGGCCGGGTCTACGACGGCGCCGACCGGCGCCTGGCCGCGGCGCAGATCGCGCTCGACTACCGCGGCGACCGCTTCCGTGCCGTGCTCGATGCCGGCTACACGCGGCGCACCTCGTCGCCGCTGTTCAACCACTGGCTGCTGCAGGCCGGTGCCGCGCTGCCGCCGCCGCCCGATCCCAAGGTGCATCCCAAGCCCTCGTGGGAGATGCTCGAGGTGCGCCAGCCCTTCGCGCTGCTGAGCGCCGAGTGGGACTTCGCGGACAACTGGACCGCCTATGCGCGCTTCGGCAAGTTGCGCGAGACCGCGCCCGAGCGCCGCTACATCGACCAGACCACCATCAACGGCCTGGGCCAGGTCAGCTACAGCAGCGCCTCGAGCCTGCTGTGGACGCAGTCCAACCAGGTGGCCGACGTCGGCGTGCGCGGCAGCTTCTCGCTCGGGGCGACCAAGCACAAGCTCGCGCTCAGCGCCGTGTCGCAGCGCCAGCAGCTGCTCGACATGCGTTCGCAGTCGCTGCCGCTGCCCCAGCGCGTGGTCGGCAGCATCTACACGCCGAACCTGGTGCCGAATCCCTTCGCTTTCGGCGTGCCGGTGGTGCAGGGCGTCGACAGCCCGGCGCTCGACCTCGACAGCCTCGCGGTGGCCGACACGATCTCGGCCTTCGACGAGCGCCTGTTCGTCACGCTGGGCGCGCGCCACCAGCGCATCAGGAAGCTGCCCTACGACCAGTCGAAGACCACGCCCACGGTGGCCGCGCTCTACAAGTTCGACAACGGCATCTCGGTCTACGGCAACTACGCCGAATCGCTGGCCCAGGGCGCGGTGGCGCCGGCCGGCGCGCGCAACGCGGGCGAGCAGCTCGCGCCCTATCTGTCGCGCCAGCACGAGTTCGGCCTCAAGTGGGACCGCGGCAGCCATGGCCTCACCGTCGCGTACTTCGACATCCGCAAGGCCACGGCCTTCGTCGACAGCGACAACTTCTTCCGCGCCGCCGGCCTGCAGCGCAACAAGGGCGTGGAGATCGAAAGCTTCGGCGAGATCGGCAAGGGCCTGCGCCTGCTGGGCGGCGTGGCCTGGATCGACGCGCGCATGTCGAAGACCGCGGGCGGCGCGAGCGACGGCAGGAAGGCCATCGGCGTGCCCGAGTTCACCGCCAACCTCGGCCTGGAGTACGACGTGCCGGCCGTGCCCGGCCTCACGCTGACCGGCCGCTACATCTATACCGACAGCGCCTGGGTCGACCTCGCCAACACGCAGCGCGTGCCCTCGTGGAAGCGCATCGACATCGGCGCGCGCTACGCCACGCGCGTGAACGGCGTGGCCACCACCCTGCGCGCCGGCATCTCGAACCTGCTCGACGACAACTACTGGACCATCGCGGGGCGCAACTTCATCTCGGTGGCGCCGCCGCGGACCTGGCAGGTGCAGGCGAGCTTCGATTTCTGAGGGCGTTGGAGTTCTTCAATTCGGGTATCCGGACGCGAAGGACGCGAAGATCACGCGAAGGGCGCGAAAGAACACCCAAAGCATTTCTGGATTTCTTTCGCGCCCTTCGCGGAACCTTCGCGTCCTCTGCGTCCGGTTCCCGTATTCAGTGCTGCTGAACCTTCAGGTCGTCGTCGATGTGCGGATCCGGCGGCTGCCCGCGCAGCCTGCGCACCGTGCGCCGGATCCAGTGCTCGATGTCGTCGACGTAGGTGAACACGGCCGGCACCACCAGCAGGCTTAGCACCGTCGAGGTGATCAGCCCGCCGATCACCGCCATCGCCATCGGCGAGCGGAAGCTCGAGTCGGCGGCGCTCCAGCCGAAGGCGATCGGCGCCATGCCGGCGCCCATGGCCAGGGTGGTCATGATGATCGGCCGCGCGCGCTTGTGGCAGGCATCGAGCAGCGCCTCCCAGCGGTTCATGCCATGGTCGCGGCGCGCCACGATCGCGTACTCCACCAGCAGGATCGAGTTCTTGGTCGCGATGCCCATCAGCATGATCAGGCCGATCAGCGAGGGCATCGACAGCGCCTTCTGCCCCAGCAGCAGGCCGACGAAGGCGCCGCCCAGCGCGAGCGGCAGCGCGCACAGGATGGTCACCGGGTGCAGGAAGTCCTTGAACAGCAGCACCAGCACGATGTAGATGCACAGCACGCCGGTCAGCATCGCCAGGCCGAAGCTGTTGAACAGCTCGGTCATCACCTCGGCGTCGCCGACCTCGGTCACGCGCACGCCCGGCGGCAGGTTGCGGATCGAGGGCAGGGCCATCGCGGCGTTCTTGGCGTCGCCCAGGCCGACCGAGGAGAGCTCGATCTCGAAGTTGACGTTGCGCGAGCGGTCGTAGCGGTCGATCACGGCCGGGCCGCCCTCGACCGTGAGCTGCGCCACCTGGCCCAGCATCACCGGGCCGCGGCTGCCGGGCACGGTCAGCCGTTCGAGCAGCGCCAGGTCCTGCCGCGCGCTGTCCTCGAGCTTCACCAGGATCGGCACCTGGCGCTGCGCGAGGTTGAGCTTGGGCAGCGACTGGTCGTAGTCGCCCAGGGTGGCCACGCGCAGCGTCTCGGCGATGGCGCTGCTGGTCACGCCCAGGTCGGCGGCGCGCGCGAAGTCGGGGCGCACGGCGATCTCGGGCCGGATCAGGCTCGCGGTCGAGGTGATGTTGCCCAGGCCGGGGATGGTGCGCAGGTCGCGCTCCACGTCGCGCGCGGCGCTCACCAGCGTGGCCGGGTCGTCGCCCGACAGCGAGAGGATGTACTTCTCGCCCGAGCCGCCCAGGCCCACCGTGCTGCGCACGCCGGGCAGGGTCTCGAGGGCGCGGCGGATCTCGTTCTCGATCACCTGCTTGCGCGGCCGGTCGCCGCGCGGGTCGAGCTTCACCGTCAGCGTGGCCTTGCGCGTCTCGGGCGTGCCGAAGTTCGCGAACGGATCGCCGCCCGCGCTGCCGCCGCCCACGGTGGTGTAGACGCTGCGCACATGGCGGATCTTCATCAGCCGGTGGCGCGTCTCCTCGGCCGTGGCCTGCGTCTGCGCCAGCGTGGCGCCGGGCGCGAGCGAGAGGTAGACCTGGGTCTGCGAGTTGTCGTCGGGCGGGATGAAGCCGGTCTTCAGCAGCGGGATCATCGCCAGCGAGCCGAAGAAGAACAGGGTGGCCAGCACCATGGTCTTGAAGCGGTGCGTCATGCACCAGGTGACCCAGCGCATGTAGACCGACAGCCAGCGCGGCTCCTTCTCCTGGTCGACGATGGGCTTGAGCAGGTAGGCCGCCATCATCGGCGTGAGCACCCGCGCCACCACCAGCGAGGCGAACACCGCGAGCGAAGCGGTCCAGCCGAACTGCTTGAAGAACTTGCCGGCCACGCCGCTCATGAAGGCCGTGGGCAGGAACACCGCGATCAGCGTGAAGGTGGTGGCGATCACCGCCAGCCCGATCTCGTCGGCCGCCTCCATCGCCGCGTCGTAGGGCGACTTGCCCATGCGCAGGTGGCGCACGATGTTCTCGACCTCCACGATCGCGTCGTCGACCAGGATGCCGATCACCAGCGACAGCGCCAAGAGCGACACCACGTTGATCGAGAAGCCCAGCAGGTGCATGCCGATGAAGGCCGGGATGGCCGACATCGGCAGCGCCACGGCCGAGACGAAGGTGGCGCGCATGTCGCGCAGGAACAGCCACACCACCAGCACCGCGAGGATGGCGCCTTCGTACAGCAGGTGCAGCGAGCCGTCGTATTCCTCCTGCACCGGCTCCACGAAGTTGAAGGCCTCGGTGAGCTCGATGTCGGGGCGCTGGGCCTTGAGCTCGTCGAGCGCCTTGTGCACCAGCGCGCCCACCTCCACCTCGCTGGCGCCGCGGCTGCGCGCCACCTCGAAGCCCACCACCGGCTTGCCGTCGAGCAGCGCGGCCGCGCGCGGCTCGGCGATGGTGTCGCTGATGCGCGCCACCTGGTCCAGGCGCACGCGCCGGCCGTCCGACAGCGCGATCTGCATCGCGTTGAGCTGGTCGGCCGAGGTCACGGTGGCGAGCGTGCGCACCGGTTGCTCGCTGCCCGAGAGGTCGAAGCGGCCGCCCGCGCTCTCCACCTGCACCTGGCGCAGCTGGCGCGAGATGTCGGCGGCGGTGGCGCCGAGCGCCTGCAGCTTGTTGGGATCGATGTCCACGTGCACCTGGCGCGTGACGCCGCCCACGCGCGAGACCGCGCCCACGCCGGGCTGCGCCAGCAGCTTCTTGCTCACGTCGTTGTCGACGAACCACGACAGCGCCTCGGCGTCCATGTGGCTCGAGGCGATGGTGAAGGCCAGCACCGGCTGGGCCGCGAAGTCGAGCTTGGTGATGACCGGGTCGCGCACGTCGGCCGGCAGGTCGGCGCGCACCTTCTGCACCGCCGAGCGCACGTCGTCCACGGCCTCCTGCACCGGCTTCTCGAGCCGGAACTCGACGATCAGCGTGACCGCGCCGTCCTGCACCTTGGTCGTGATGTGCTTGAGGCCCTGCACGGTGGCGATCGAGTTCTCGATCTTGCGCGCGACGTCGTTCTCGAGCTGCGAGGGCGCGGCGCCCGGCAGCGAGGCCGAGACGGTGACGGTCGGCAGGTCGATGTCGGGGAAGTTCTGCACCTTCATCGCGTTGAAGGACAAAAGCCCGCCGAAGGTGAGCAGCACGAACAGCATCACCGCCGCGATGGGGTTGCGGATGGACCAGGCGGAAACGTTCATGGCGGTTTCTCCGGGGCTGGCTTACTTGCCGTTGCCGGCGGACGGCGCGGCCGGTGCCGATGCGGCGGCGGCCGGGGCGGTCGCTGCGGCATCGACCACCTTCACCAGGTCGCCGTCGTTGAGGAAGCCCGCGCCCTGGACCACCATGCGCGCGCCCTGCGGCAGCGCGCTCGTGATCTCCACGCGGTCGCCCACGCGGCGGCCGGTCTGCACCTTGAGCTGCGAGACGCGGTTGTCCTCCTTCAGCAGGAACAGGTTGTTGAAGCCGTCGCGCGGCACGATCGCGCTCTGCGGCACCGTGGGCGCGCTGCTGCGGCCGAGTTCGAAGTCGCCGCGCGCGAACATGCCGGCCTTGATGCCGGTGTTCTGCTGCACCGGCGGCAGGTCGACGTAGATCAGCGCCGCGCGCGTCTGCGGATCGACCGTGGGCGCGATGCTGCGCACCTTGCCCTGCACCTGCGCGCCGCTGGCGCCCACCACGAACACCGGCGTGCCGAGCGCGATGCGCGCGATCTCGGCCGAGGTGACCTCGGCGCGCCATTCGAGCCGGCCCTGGCGGATCAGCCGGAACAGCTCGGTGCCCGCGGCCACCACGCTGCCCACGGTGGCGCTGCGCGCGGAGATCACGCCGTCGTCGGGCGCCAGCACCTGCGTGTTGCGCCCGCGCACCTGCTGCGCCGCGAGCACCGCCTCGGCGGCCTCGACGCGCGCCTTCGCGGTCTGCTCGCTGGTCTGGTACTGGTTGATCTGCTGCTGGCTCAGCGCGCCCGTGGCCTGCAGGGTGCGTGCGCGCGCCGCGTTGCCTGCCGCGTCGGCCGCGGTGGCGCGGGCCTCGGCCAGCGAGGCCTTGGCCTGCGCGATGTCGGCCTGCACCGTCTCGGGCGAGAAGGTGGCGAGCACCTGGCCCTTCTTCACCGCGTCGCCGACGTTGACGCGCACCTCGGCCAGCCGCAGGCCGTTCGACTCGGAGCCCACGCTGGCCTCCTGCCAGGCCGCGACGTTGCCGTTGGCCGCGAGCGTCACCGCGAGCTCGGTGGCCTCGGGCTGGCCGATGGTGACCGTGAGCACGGGGCGCGACGCGGCGGCCTTGCCGTCCTTGGCGGGCGTTTGCCGGCCTTGCGGCGCCGGTGCGTCGGCGGGCTTGCCGCGGCCGAACAGGAACAGTGCCCCGGCGACGGCGACGGCGGCGACGACGACCAGGACGACGATGAGGGTGGTGCGGGAGGGGCTTTTCATGGCGACGTCGCGACCTTGGCGGCCGGGGTGGAAGAGCGGTGGATGGTGAGGGTGCGGCCCGGCGTGGTGATGATGGTCACGGGGGGGCGCTTCGGCGCGGCTTCGGCGGCGGCTGCCGCGGTGCCCGGGCGGGTCCAGCCGCCGCCCATGGAGCGGTACAGCGCGACCCAGGCCTCGGCGCGCTCGCGCTGCAGCGAGACGCGCGCGGTCTGCGCGCTGAACAGCGTGCGGCGCGCATCCTCGAGCTCGAACAGGCTCGCCAGGCCGCTGTCGAAGCGCGCCTGCGTGGCATTGAACGAGGCCTGGTAGTTCTGCACCGCGGTGTCGGCGTCGCCGGTGCGCGCATCGGTGGCGTCGAGGTTGACCAGCGCCTCCTCGACCTCGCGCACCGCCTGGCGCACGTTGGCGCGGTAGAGCGAGACGGCTTCGGTGTAGCGCGCCTTGGCCGCGTCGGCATTGGCCGCGCGCGCGCCGCCGTCGAGCAGCGGCACGGTGAGCGCCACCGGGCCGACGGTCCAGGTCTCGATCGATTCGCGGAAGCCGCTGACGCGAAAGCCCGTGCGGCCGATGTTGCCGGAGATGGTGAGCCGGGGATAACGCTCGGCCTCGGCCGAGCCCACGTCGGCGCTGGCCGCGGCCACGCCGAGCTCGGCCGCGTAGACGTCGGGCCGCTGGGCGATGGCGTTGGCCGGCACGCTGTCGATGCGGCCCACGGCGGGCAGCGCGCGCTGCGCGGGTGCCGCGGCGAGCCGGGTCTCGAGCTCGGTCTCGGCGATGCCCGTGAGCGCCACCAGCGCCTTGCGCTGCACCGCGCACTGGGCGCGCTGCTGCGTCAGCCGGCCCGAGGCGTCGGAGGCGCTGGCGCGCGCGAGCGCGGCGTCGGCCGGCGCGGTGAAGCCGGCGCGCATCGACAGGTCGGTCAGGCGCGCGGTCTCGCCGCGCGAGCGGGTGTCGGATTCGGCCACGCGCAGCTGCTGCTGGCAGGCGCGCTCGGCGAAGTAGGCGTTGGCGGTCTCGGCCGCGACCGAGACGCGCGCCTCGTGCCACTTGGCATCGGCGCTGCGCTCGCGCTGCACGGCCGCGTCGCGGTCGGCGCGCAGGCGGCCGAACAGGTCGATCTCCCACTTGGTCTGCAGGCCGGCCTGCAGCGTGGTGATCGGCGTGGTGGCCGAGGTGCTGCCCGAGCCCGAGCCGGCGCCGCCGCTGCTTCCCGATGGCGTGCCGCCCGTCAGCCCCGCGGTGCCCCGGCTCGCCGAGCCGGTCGCATCGAGGCTGGGCAGCAGCGCGGCGCCGGCCTGCACGCGGGTCGAGCGCGCCTCGGCCAGCCGCGCCGCGGCGCTCGCCACGTTGGGGCTCGCGCCCTCGGCGGCCGCGATCAGGTCGACCAGCAGCGGATCGTCGAGCTGGCGCCACCATTCGGCCAACTGGGCGAGCGAGCCGCCGTGCGGCAACGGCGCATGCCATTGCGCGGGGGCGGGCGCGCCGACCGCGGCGGGCGGCCGGGTCAGGCCGCAACCGGCGAGGCCGGTGGCCAGGCCGAGCCCGAGGCCTGCCTTGAGGCAGAGGATGGCGATCGGTCTTGGAACTCGTCTCATGCTGTCTTTCTCCCGGAGCGGGATGGAGGGCGGGGCGCCCGCGCGCGCGCGGGCGGCACCGGTTCGGCGGCGCGGCGCCGCGCCTCGGCCTCGACCAGCGCCACCGCATAGCCGGCGAGGCGCCGGGCCCAGGTGTCGACGGCGCGCGGCGTGCGCAGCAGCGCGGGACGGATCGCCTCGATCACGTCCTGGCTCACGAACAGCTGCATCGCGAGGCCCGTGATCGCGAAGGTCAGCCGGTGGATGTCGTCGTCGGCGCGCGCCACGCCGAGATGGCGGCACAGCATCGCCGCGATCGCGCGGTGCGGGTCCTTGATGTCGCGCTCGAGCTCCTTGGCCCACAGGCTGGTGGGCTCGAGCATCTCGCGCATGTGCAGGTGGATGCACTGGCGCACCACCTCGCCCTGGTCGAAGGGCTCGACCATCTTGGCGAAGAAGATGCGCAGCGATTCCTCCAGCGACAGGCCGGGCGCGGCGTAGAGCGCCACGAAGTCGCCCGCGTTGCCGCCCATGGGCTCGCTGAAGGTGGCGGCGTAGAGGCCGGCCTTGTCGCCGAAGTAGTAGCTGATGGCCGAGATGTTGACCCCGGCCTCGCGCACGATCTCGCGCGTGGAGGTCTTGGCGAAGCCCTTCTGCGCGAACAGCCGCAGCGCGGTGTAGAGCAGCCGCTGGCGCGCCTCGGCGCCGTCGCTGCGGGGCGCGCGCGGGGTCGCGGCGGGCGCGGCGTTCTTGCGCGCCGGCACCGTCGAAGGAGGAGCCGTGGACTTCATGCGGGCGATTACACCATGCCGGAAATCAAACGATTGATTAACTTAGGCCGGCCTGAGCCCATGCTGAAGGCCTCCTGAAGAAAGGAGCGGCGCGGGCCGGTCGGACACGAGGGCGCGGGTGGGACGCGTTGGGGGCGGGAAGGGCGCCCGTGCATTCTGACCCGGCCGCGCCGCCCGGCGATGCCGGATTTGTTGCGGATTGATGCAGGCTACGATCCGCGCATGCCTGCCCCTACCGCCGCCGCGCCCTCCGCCCTGCCGCTCGATGCCGACGGCATCCTCGCGCTGGCCGCGCGTTCCATGTTCCACCTGTTCTCGCGCATGAGCCAGGGCATGTTCCTGGTCGACCGCAGCGGGCGCATCGTCTGGGTCAACGAAGGCTACCGGCGCTTCCTGCCCGCGCTGGGCTTCTCGTCGATCGACCAGTTCCTCGGCCACATGGTGGAGGACGTGATCCCCAACACCCAGATGCGCCGCGTGCTCGATAGCGGCGAGCCGATCCTGATCGACCTGCTGACCAACAAGGCCGGCACCTTCGTCGTGAGCCGCATCCCGCTGCGCGAGGAGCGCGCCGACGGCGCGGGCGAGGTGATCGGCGCCATCGGCATCGTGCTGTTCGACCAGCCCGAGACCACGCTGCAGCCGCTGATCAGCAAGTTCGCGCTGCTGCAGCGCGACCTCGACGATGCGCGGCGCGAGCTCGCGAGCCAGCGCAACAACCCGCTCTACCAGCAGGCGGCCGAGGGCCAGCGGCGTTCCAAGTACACCTTCGCGAGCTTCATCGGCAGCAGCCCGGCCGCGGTCGAGGTCAAGCGCCATGCGCGCCGCGCGGCGCAGTCGGCGAGCCCGGTGCTGCTGCTCGGCGAGACCGGCACCGGCAAGGAACTGCTCGCGCATGCGATCCATGCCGCCTCGGCGCGCGCCAGGGGCCAGTTCGTGAGCCTCAACATCGCGGCCGTGCCCGACACCCTGCTCGAGGCCGAGTTCTTCGGCGTCGCGCCGGGTGCCTTCACCGGCGCCGACAAGCGCGGGCGCGAGGGCAAGTTCAAGCTGGCCGACGGCGGCAGCCTGTTCCTCGACGAGATCGGCGACATGCCGCTGGGCCTGCAGGCCAAGCTGCTGCGCGCGCTGCAGGAGGGCGAGATCGAGCCGCTCGGTTCGAACAAGCTGATTCCCTTCGACGCGCGCGTGATCGCCGCCACCTCGCGCGACCTGCCCGAGCTGGTGCGCCGCGGCCAGTTCCGCGAGGACCTCTACTACCGCCTCAACGTGCTGCCGCTGCGCGTGCCGCCGCTGCGCGAGCGGCGTTCCGACATCCCGGCGCTGGTCGAGGCGCTCGGCGAGGACATGGCGCTGCGCAGCGGCGAGGCCCCGCCCGAGCTCACGCCCGATGCGCTCGCGCTGCTGGCCGGCCAGCACTGGCGCGGCAACATCCGCGAGCTGCGCAACGTGCTCGAGCAGGTGACCATGCGCAGCGACTCGCAGCGCATCGACGCGGCGCAGCTCGAGCGCATCCTGCGCGAAGCCGGCCTCGAGCAGATCGCGCAGCCCGCCGCGCTGCGCGACGCCCACGATGCCGACGAGGAGGCCGCGCTGCTGCGGCCGCTCGCGCAGCAGGTGGCCGAGCTCGAGCGCCGCGCGATCGGCGCGGCGCTGGCGGCGACCGGGGGCAACAAGCTCGCGACCTCGCGGTTGCTGGGCATCTCGCGCGCGACCTTGTACGAGCGCATGACGAACCAGGCGGATTGACCCGCGCGCCGAGCGCGGACCACGAAGGAGGAGAGCATCGATGAAGGGCTTGTTGACGCGATTGAAGGGGGCGCTGGGCCGGCCGGCGCCAGGCCGCGCCGAGGAGGCCGGGCAGGGCGAGCGGGTCCTGGTCAACGCCTACTGCACGCGCGCCGATGTACCGGCGCTCGAGTTTCCCCATGCCCTGCAGGGTCGCCGCGATCTGTCGGACCCCGAACTCGCGCCCCACCTGGCCGGTTTCGTCGGCTACGTGCTGAGTCGCGGCGACGGGACGATGTCGCGCAACCGCTATCACGTGATGCGTCATGTCCAGCGCGTGCGCCAGCACCTGAGCCTGTCGCTCGACGAGGGCATGCTCGATGCGTTGTCGGACTGGGCCGTGCGCGCGAACGCGATCGTGTTCCTGCCCGACGGCAGCATCCGCGATCCCCGGGGGCGCATCCTCTTGTCGGCGGCGGGCGAGGAGCCCGATGGCGAAGCCGCGCTGCCCTATCCGGCCGAGGCCTGGGAACGCAAGGCGCGCACCGAGGCAGCGCTCGCGGCGCGGGGCATCGAGGTCCCGCGGCACCTGCCGCCGCTGGTCTGCGAGCCCGAGCTGCGGCTGCGCGCGCCGCAGGAGATCGCGGGCCGGGCCTTCGCGCTGCTGGCGGTATCGGCGCGGGCCGAGTCCCTCGCGAGCAAGGAGCCGCTGGCGCCAGAGGACCTGTTCGAGCGGCTGCCTTCCGCACGGGCGCACCTCACGCCGGCGGAGCAGGCTTTCCTCTCGGCCCCCGAACCGCTGGCGTCCGATGTCGTCCAGTTCGGCTGGCGCTACGAGTGCCTGTATCTGCTCGAGTGGGCGATGGGCCTGGTCGATGCGCTGCCTTTTCCTGGCGCGATCTGCGACGTGCCGCTCGCCGCGCGCACGATGCTGGAAGCCCGCGACCTGCCGGGCGCGCTGCGTTCGCTGCGCATGCGCGGCGAAGGCGAAATCCTCGATGCGCTCGACCTGCACTACCGCCTGCACTGGCGCGTACGCCAGGCCGGGCTCCAGCAGGTCCCCGTGCCGCCGGAACTCGATGCGGGCGTGATCGCCGAGCGGCATCGCGCCTTGAACTGGCTGGTGCGCTTCGAGGACCGCGAGTGGGACGAGGTCGACACGCCCACCTGACAATGCGGCCTCCACCCACCTCCGAACCTGCCTTCCACCAGAGCCTTCCATGAAGACACCGATCCGCTCCCTCGTCCTCGCCGCATCGTGCGCCTGTGCCGGCGCCGCCCTGGCCGCGCCGCCCTGTGCCGACGAGGCGGTCGCGCGCGCGAAGAAGCTCTTGGTGTTCCATTTCGGCGAGGACGATCGCATCCGCGTCGGCTCCGAGGTCAAGGAGCTGCCGCCACTGCGCAACCCCGCCAACAAGGCGCAGCAGTTCCGCGTGCTCGAGGTCTGGGGCTCGATCTACAAGGGCAACTACCGCATGCGCCTGATCTATCACGTGGCGGGCAAGGACTGCACGCTGATGGGCCAGGAAATCCTCGAGTACGCCAGCCTGTGAGCGTCCGCGCACTGCGTTCGACCTTCGGCCCCAACTGCCACTGGTGCGGCCTGCCGATGGACTTCGACGAACCGCATGGCCGGCCCGAATCGGCCACCATCGAGCACCTGGTCGACGCCACCCTGGGCGGCGTGCGCTCGCCCAGGCACCGGCGGCTGGCCCATGCGGCCTGCAACCATGCGCGCAACGAGTTCCGGCTGCAGGCCGAGCGGCAGTTCAGGCAGTGGATCGAGGAGCGCCGGGCCTCCGAGAAAACCCTGACTAAAAAATAGACAGTCGCCTGAAATTCAGACACGACAACTGTTCTGAATTCAGCCGAATCGCGCCTTCCTCGAATGAGGAAACCTTTGTAATCAACGGTTTAGCGCATGGCACGAAGTGTGCAATATTCAGTCATCTTTATCAGGAGACAACGAATGAACCGTCGCCACCTCGTCGCCCTGGCCGCGCTCGCCGCCTGCGCCGCCGCCGCACCCGCCTGGGCCCAGTCCGGTGAGATCCGCATCGCCCACATCTACAGCAAGACCGGGGCGCTCGAGGCCTACGGCAAGCAGACGCAGACCGGCTTCATGATGGGCCTGAACTACGCCACCGAAGGCACGATGACCGTCGCGGGCAAGAAGCTGGTCGTGATCGAGAAGGACGACCAGGGCAAGCCCGACCTCGGCAAGTCGCTGCTGGCCGCCGCCTATTCCGACGACAAGGCCGCGCTGGCCGTCGGCCCGACCGCCTCGGGCGTGGCGCTGGCGATGCTGCCGGTGGCCGAGGAGTACAAGAAGATCCTGCTGGTCGAGCCCGCCGTGGCCGACTCGATCACCGGCGACAAGTGGAACAAGTACATCTTCCGCACCGGCCGCAATTCGAGCCAGGACGCGATCTCCAACGCGGTGGCCGTCGACAAGGCCGGCGTGACGGTCGCCACGCTGGCGCAGGACAACGCCTTCGGCCGCGACGGCGTGAAGGCCTTCGGTGCCGCGCTCAAGAAGGCCAAGCTGGTCCACGAGGAGTACCTGCCGCCCGCCACCACCGACTTCACGGCCGGCGCCCAGCGCCTGATCGACAAGCTCAAGGACCAGCCGGGCCGCAAGATCATCTGGATCGTCTGGGCCGGCGCGGGCAACCCGTTCAAGATCGTCGACCTCGACCTGAAGCGCTACGGCATCGAGATCGCCACCGGCGGCAACATCCTGCCGGCCATGGCGGCCTACAAGGCGCTGCCGGGCATGGAAGGCGCGGCCTACTACTACTTCGGCATTCCGAAGAACCCGGTGAACGAGGCGATGGTCGCGGCGCACTACAAGGAATTCAAGACGCCGCCGGACTTCTTCACGGCCGGCGGCTTCTCGGCCGCGATGGCGGTGGTGACGGCGCTCAAGAAGACCAACGGCGACACCAACACCAACAAGCTCATCAGCACCATGGAAGGCATGAGCTTCGACACGCCCAAGGGCAAGATGACCTTCCGCAAGGAAGACCACCAGGCGATGCAGTCGATGTACCACTTCAAGATCAAGGTCGACCCGGCCTTCGCCTGGGGCGTGCCGGAGCTGGTGCACGAGATCAAGCCCGAAGAGATGGACATTCCCATCAAGAACAAGCGCTGAGTCCGGCGCTTCCCGCCACCCGGGCGCGGCGCCTGAGCGCCGCCCCACCTTCTTCTTTCTCTTTCGCCCCGGATGGCCGCCGGGCGAAGCGCCAGCCTGCGTCCGCGCGGGCGGCGCGCTCCACGGCCGAGTCCTCGATCAGCCAAGCAGCGTTCTTACACCCATAACGGAAGGAGACAGCGATGCCAGCGATGAATTGGAACTGGAAGAGATTGGCCATGGCCGCGGCCATGGCGGTGGCCGCGCAGGGCGCGGCGGCGGCGGTGCCGCTGCCGGCGCTCGGCGCGAACCCGGCGGAGGTCAGCGTGTCCGGCCTGTCGGCCGGCGGCTTCATGGCGGTGCAACTGCACGTGGCCTATTCGGCCACCTTCAAGCGCGGCGCCGGCGTGGTGGCCGGCGGTCCGTACTACTGCGCCGAAGGCTCGGTGCTCAACGCCACCGGCCGCTGCATGACGCATGCGAGCAGCATCCCGGTGTCCACGCTCGTGAGCACCACCAACAGCTGGGCCGCCAGCGGCGCGATCGACCCGGTGTCGAACCTCTCGGGCTCGAAGGTCTACCTGTTCTCTGGCACCTCCGACAACACGGTCAAGCAGCCGGTGATGGACGACCTCAAGACCTACTACCAGAGCTTCGTGCCGGCGGCCAACACGGTCTACAAGAACAACCTCGGCGCGGGCCATGCGATGGTCACCGACGATTTCGGCGGCGCCTGCGCCACCACGGCCTCGCCCTACATCAACAACTGCGGCTTCGATCTCGCGGGCGAGATCCTCCAGCACCTCTACGGCCCGCTCAACGCGCGCAACAACGGCACGCTGGGCGGCAGCTTCACCGAGTTCAACCAGGGCGAGTTCTCGGGCGGCTCGGGCATGGCCGCCACCGGCTGGCTCTACACGCCCGCGGCCTGCGCGGCCGGCAGCGGCAACAGCTGCCGCGTGCACGTGGTGCTGCACGGCTGCAAGCAGAACTACACGGACGTGGGCGACCAGTACGTGAAGAAGACCGGCTACAACCGCTGGGCCGACACCAACAACATCGTGCTGGTCTATCCGCAGACCAGCACAGCGGCCACCAACAGCTGCTGGGACTGGTGGGGCTACGGCAGCGTCAACTACGCCAAGAAGTCCGGCCCGCAGATGGCGGCCGTCAAGGCCATGGTCGATCGCGTGACCGGCGGCGGGGGCGGCAGCGCGCTGCCCGCGCCCACCGGCGTGGGCACCTCGGGCGCGACCAGCAGCAGCATGGTCATCGGCTGGACCGCCGTGGCCGGCGCCAGCGGCTACAACGTCTACCGCGGCGGCAGCAAGGTCAACGCCTCGCCGGTGGCCGGCACCAGCTACACCGACACCGGCCTGGCACCCTCGACCAGCTACAGCTGGACCGTGACCGGCCTCACCGCGGCCAATGCCGAGGGCGCGATGTCGGCCGCGGCCACCGGCACCACCACGGGCGGCAGCGGAGGCGGCACCTGCTTCACCGCGAGCAACTACGCCCACACCGTGGCCGGCCGCGCCTATGCGCTGTGGGGCCTGACCTATGCCTACGGCTCGGGGCAATCGATGGGCTTGTGGAACATCTACGTGACCACCACGCTGAAGCAGACCGGCCCCAACTACTACGTGATCGGCAGCTGTTGAGGCCGGTCGACCTTCCTGGATTTTTCGTTTTCGCAATGACCAACGATGCTTGAGACCCGAGATCTGACCATCCGCTTCGGCGGGCACGTGGCCGTCAACGGCGTGAGCTGCGCATTCGCGCCGGGCACGCTGACGGCCATCGTCGGCCCGAACGGCGCGGGCAAGACCACCTACTTCAACCTGATCTCGGGCCAGCTCAAGGCGAGCGCGGGCACGGTGTCGCTCGACGGCCAGCCGCTGTCGGGGCTGTCGCCGTCGGCCCGCACCCGCGCCGGGCTGGGGCGGGCCTTCCAGCTCACCAACCTGTTCCCCAACCTCACGGTGCTGGAGAACGTGCGCCTCGCGGTGCAGGCCACGCGCGAGGGCGCGCACCGCCGCGGGCTCAACCTCTGGAGCATCTGGAGCGACCATGCGGCACTGACCGCGCGCGCCGACGAGCTGCTGGCGCAGACCAACCTCAAGTCGCGCGAGCATGCCACCGTGGCCAGCCTGCCGCACGGCGACCAGCGCAAGCTCGAGGTGGCGCTCTTGATGGCGCTCGAGCCCAAGGTCTTCATGTTCGACGAGCCCACGGCCGGCATGAACGCGGCCGAGGCGCCCGTGATCCTCGACCTGATCCGCCAGCTCAAGCAGGACCGTAGCAAGACCATCCTGCTGGTCGAGCACAAGATGGACGTGGTGCGCGAGCTCGCGGACCGCATCATCGTGCTGCACAACGGCACGCTGGTGGCCGACGGCGATCCGGCCACCGTGATCGCCTCGCCGGTGGTGCAGGAAGCCTACCTGGGCATCGCGAAGGAGGCCGCGGCATGAGCACCAACCTGCTGACTCTCGAGGGCGTGCACACGCACATCGGGGCCTATCACATCCTGCACGGCGTCGACCTCGCCGTGCCCAAGGGCCAGCTCACGATGCTGCTGGGCCGCAACGGCGCGGGCAAGACCACCACCCTGCGCACCGTCATGGGCCTGTGGCATGCGTCGCAGGGCAGGGTGCGCTTCGGCGAGCGCGACATCACGGCCCTGCGCACGCCGCAGATCGCCGAGCTGGGCATCGCCTACGTGCCCGAGAACATGGGCATCTTCTCCGACCTCACGGTGAAGGAGAACATGCTGCTGGCCGCGCGCGGCGCGAAGAACGCGCAGCAGATGGACGACACGCGTTTGCAGTGGATCTTCAAGCTGTTCCCCGCGGTCGAGAAGTTCTGGAACCACCCCGCGGGCAAGCTCTCGGGCGGCCAGAAGCAGATGCTGGCCGTGTCGCGCGCCATCGTCGAGCCGCGCGAGCTGCTGATCGTCGACGAGCCCAGCAAGGGCCTCGCGCCGGCCATCATCAACAACATGATCGACGCCTTCGACGAGCTCAAGCGCAGCGGCGTCACGATCCTGCTGGTGGAACAGAACATCAACTTCGCGCTGCGCCTCGGCGATGCGGTCGCGGTGATGGACAACGGCCGCGTGGTGCACAACGGCTCGATGGCGGCCTTCGCGGCCGATGCGCAACTGCAGCAGTCGCTGTTGGGATTGGCTCTATGAAACTCGAATTCGACTGGAAGCCGCTGCTGCTGGTGCCCGTCCTCGCGCTGGTCGCGCTGCCGCTCACGGGCTCGTTCTCGACCTGGCTCACGCTCACGGTCGCGGGCCTCGCGATGGGCATGATCATCTTCATCATCGCCTCGGGCCTCACCTTGGTGTTCGGCCTGATGGACGTGCTGAACTTCGGCCACGGCGTGTTCATCGCGCTGGGCGCCTTCGTGGCCAGCAGCGTGCTCGGCCTGATGGGCGACTGGACCGGCTCGCAGGAGCTGTGGCGCAACCTGGTGGCGGTCTTCCCGGCCATGCTGGTCGCGATGGCGGTGGCCGGCGCGGTCGGCCTGGCCTTCGAGCGCTTCATCGTGCGGCCGGTCTATGGCCAGCACCTGAAGCAGATCCTCATCACGATGGGCGGCATGATCATCGGCGAGGAACTGATCAAGGTGATCTGGGGCCCGGCGCAGGTGCCGCTGCCGCTGCCCGAGGCGTTGCGCGGCTCGCTGCTGGTGGGCGACGCGGCGATCAGCAAGTACCGGCTGCTCGCGGTGGCGGTGGGCGTGGTGGTGTTCGGCCTGCTGGCCTGGACCCTGAGCCGCACCAAGATCGGCCTGCTGATCCGCGCCGGCGTGCAGGACCGCGAGATGGTCGAGTCGCTCGGCTACCGCATCGGCCGCCTGTTCGTCGGCGTGTTCGTGGTCGGCAGCGCGCTGGCCGGGCTGGGCGGCGTGATGTGGGGCCTGTTCCAGCAGAACCTGGTGCCGCAGATGGGCGCGCAGGTCAACGTGCTGATCTTCATCGTCATCATCATCGGCGGCCTCGGCTCCACCGGCGGCGCGCTGCTCGGTGCGCTGCTCGTCGGGCTGATGACCAACTACATCGGCTTCCTGCTGCCCACGCTCACGCAGTTCGCGAGCATCTTCCTGATGGTGGCGGTGCTGCTGTGGCGCCCGCAGGGCGTGTACCCGGTGGCGAACCGATGAACAGCCAATACGGACATCCGGACGCAGAGGACGCGAAGGTTTCGCGAAGGACGCAAAAGGAAATTCAAATCATTTTTCTGGCTGTTCTTTCGCGACCTTCGCGGAACCTTCGCGTCCTTCGCGTACGGACCCCGTTCCCGCTTTCAGGTGCCTTTCCATGCTGAGACGACTTCTTTCCAACGACATGCCCCGAAGCCGCCTGCTGGCCGTGCTGCTGGTGGCGCTGTTCCTCGCGCTGGCCTTCGCGCCCTTCCTGTTCCCGGGCGTGAAGGCGCTCAGCGTCGCGGCCAAGATCCTGGTGTTCGTGGTGCTGGTCGCGAGCTTCGACCTGCTCTTGGGCTACACGGGCATCGTGAGCTTCGCCCACACCATGTTCTTCGGCATCGGCGCCTACGGCATCGCGATCTCGGCCTCGCGGCTCGGGCCCGACTGGGGCGCGGTGCTGGTGGGGCTGGGCGCCTCGCTCGCGGTCTCGCTGGTGCTCTCGTTCGCCATCGGCCTGTTCTCGCTGCGGGTGCGCGCGATCTTCTTCGCGATGATCACGCTGGCCGTGGCCTCGGCCTTCCAGACCCTGGCTTCGCAGTTGTCGGACTTCACGGGCGGCGAGGACGGCCTGACCTTCAAGCTGCCCGAGCTGATCTCGCCGAGCTTCGAGTTCGCGGAGGAACCCTTCCTCGGCGTCTCGCTCGACGGGCGCCTGCTGTGCTACTACCTGCTGTTCGTGGCCGCCGTGGTGCTGGTGCTGGCGATGCTGCGCATCGTGAATTCGCCCTTCGGCCGCGTGCTGCAGGCGATCCGCGAGAACGAGTTCCGCGCCGAGGCGATCGGCTACCGCGTGGTGGTCTACCGCACCACGGCCGCGGTGCTGTCGGCGCTGTTCGCCACGCTGGCCGGCGCCATGCTCGCGATCTGGCTGCGCTACAACGGCCCCGACACCTCGCTGAGCTTCGAGATCATGGTCGACGTGCTGCTGATCGTGGTGATCGGCGGCATGGGCACGATCTACGGCGCGGCCATCGGCGCGGTGCTGTTCGTGGTCGCGCAGAGCTATCTGCAGGATCTGCTGCGCATGGGCAGCGAGGCCGCGAGCGGCCTGCCGTGGCTGGCCGCGCTGCTGTCGCCCGACCGCTGGCTGCTGTGGCTCGGCGTGCTGTTCGTGCTGTCCGTCTATTACTTCCCCACCGGCATCGTCGGCAAGCTGCGGGCCCGCCGCGCGAATGCCGCGTGAGGCCGCGCGATGAGCGACTCCATGACTTCCCGCATCGTTCCTTCCTCCCACTACGCACGGCTCGCGGGCCGCGAGATCCACTGGCTCGACTGGCCCGCGGCCGGGCCCGATCCGCAGGTGCTGATCGCCTGGCACGGCCTGGCGCGCACCGGCCGCGACATGGACGAACTGGCCGAGCACTTCGCCGCGCGCGGCTTCCGCGTGATCTGCCCCGACACCATCGGCCGCGGCCTGAGCGAATGGAGCCCGCTGCCTGACGAGGAGTACCGGCTCGCCTTCTATGCGCAACTGGCCGAGGCGCTGTGCGACGAGCTGCAGCTCGAGCGCGTGCACTGGGTCGGGACCTCGATGGGCGGCGCGATCGGCACGGTCTGCGCGGGTGGCCTGGTCGTGCCGCGCATGAAGGCGCGCATCGCGAGCCTGGTGCTCAACGACAACGCGCCCGAGCTCGCGCAGGCCGCGATCGAGCGCATCCGCGCCTATGCCGGCAACCCGCCGGCCTTCGACACGGTGAGCGAGCTCGAGACCTTCTTCCGCGGCGTCTACAAGCCCTATGGCTGGCTCAGCGACGCGCAGTGGCGCCGGCTCGCCGAGACCTCGAAGCGCCGGCTGCCCGACGGCCGCGTCACGCCGCACTACGACCCGGCCATGGTGCGCCAGTTCAGCACGCGCGAGGACGACTACCTGATCTGGCCGCACTACGACGCCGTCGAGGCGCCGGTGCTGTGCCTGCGCGGCGCCGAGTCCGACCTGGTGCTGCCCGAGGTGGTCGAGGCCATGCGGCATCGCGGCCCGGGCGCGGCGGGGCGGCTCGAGGTGGTCGAGATCCAGGGCTGCGGTCACGCGCCCGCGCTCAACGTGCCCGAACAACTGGAGTGCATCGAAGGGTTTATTCGCGCCGCCGGCCGCTGAGGGAACGGCGGCCTCCACAATCGCCGCCGGTCATCACCCCACAGCAACACACAGAGGCATTCGCACCATGGCGCTTTCGATGTACGACATTTCCGTGCCGGTCTTCACCCGCGGGCTGGCCCAGCTGCGCCACGTGCTCGGCAAGGGCCTGGCCCATGCGCAGGCCAACGGCATCGATCCCTCGACCCTGGTCGATGCGCGCCTCGCGCCCGACATGCTCACGCTGGCCGGCCAGGTGCAGCGCGCGAGCGATGCCTCCAAGCTCGGCACCGCGCGCATCGCGGGCGTGACCGCGCCCAGCTTCCCCGACGAGGAGAAGAGCTACGACGAACTGCTGGTGCGCATCGCGAAGACCGAGGAGTTCCTCCTGAGCGTGGACCGCGCGCAGATCGATGGCCACGAGGACCGCCCGGTGGTCGTCACCGCGCGCGGCACCGAGGTGCATTTCACCGCGCAGCGCTACCTGCTGCAGTTCGCGCTGCCCAACTTCTTCTTCCACGCCACCACCGCCTACGACGTGCTGCGCAATGCCGGCGTGCCCGTGGGCAAGATGGACTATCTCGGCAAGTTCTGAGGCCGCGAAGGGCGGCGGCCCTGACCCTGGTCTTCACGCCGCCGGGACAAACTTCAAATTGCCGTGACACCTGCGCACGCGCGGCGCGTGCCGCGAACAATCGCGCCTGACCGCTGACGGTCTGACATTCGAGCGAGGTTCGCGATCATGAACATGTTGTCCAGAAGGGCGTTCTCGGGGCTGGCCGCCGGCGCTTCCGCGTTCGTGGCGGCCGTGGGCGGCGGATGGCCGGTGCGCAGCGCGCTGGCCGTGTCGCCAGGCCTGCGCGACTACGGCAAGGCCCCCGAGTTCGCGGGCATCGACAAGTGGCTCAACTCGGAGCCGCTCACCCTGCAGGGGCTGGCCGGCAAGGTGGTGCTGGTCGATTTCTGGACCTACTCCTGCATCAACTGCATCCGCACCTTGCCGCACGTGGTGCGCTGGTACGAGAAGTACAAGGACCAGGGCTTCGTGGTGGTGGGCGTGCATTCGCCCGAGTTCGCCTACGAGAAGTCGACGCGCAACGTGCAGGACGCGATCGAGCGCTTCGGCATCCGCTACCCGGTGGCGCAGGACAACGGCTTCGCCACCTGGAAGGCCTACGACAACCAGTACTGGCCCGCGTTCTATCTGGTCGACGCCAAGGGGCAGGTGATGCGGCGGCATTTCGGCGAGGGCGAATACGCCGAGATGGAAGCCGCGATCGAGGCGCTGCTGGCGCGCAGGCAGCCGGCCTGAATCGGCAGCGCTACTTCGCCGATTCGAGGATGCGCCGCACCGCCGCCTTTCCCGCCGGCGTGAGCACCGGGCCGAGTTCGGCGTAGGGCACTTCGATCTCGATCGCGCAGCCGTCGCCGAAGTCGGGCTGCGCGAAGCGCATGCCCTTGGCTTCCAGCGTGAGGTCGTAGTAGGCGTCTTCCTTGTAGTTGGACTCGCAGTTCTCCTCCACCTTCCCGGGATCGATGCCCTCGTGGCGGAACACGAAGCGGCGCAGCTTCGGCGTCATCGAGCCGCCGCTGGTGGCGACGACGGGGCCAGCTCCGGGGACGTGCAACGACTCCTTGCGGGAGCCGAACCATGTCCACAGGTCGACCTGCTTGCCGGTCTGAACGTCCCAGGTGCGATAGAACCAGGAGATGCCGGAGCGGCCCGTGCCCGCGGCCCAGGTGTAGTTGCGGATGCTGAGCCACTGCGAGGTCCAGTATTCGGGCTCGGTGGTGTTCTCGTCCTCTGCGGGCACACCGACCCGGCCCAGAAACTCGCGGCGCTTGTCGAAATACTCCTTGATCGCGTCCTTGCCAGTGTCGAAGTCGCGGCGAAGCTCCCGGTTGATGGCCGCGAGCGTGGGTTCGGGGCCGAAGAGTTCGACGGTTGCCTGTCCCGCGAAACGCAGCGGGCGGAAGCTGCGGCCGGGGGCGAATTCCTTCTTCTTGCCGATCTCGATCTTCGGTGGGGCTTCGATCTGGCTTGTGTAACTCTCGCTGCCGCAAGCTCTTTTACTTTTGGAGGAGTCGACAAGGCTGAGACTGATCGGCAATTTGACAAGGGCATCCTTCACGCTGCTCCAAGTGCCGGAAAGCGTGGTGCCTTGGCCTGGATCGAGTAGCCACAGCCCGGTTCCGTTTGCCTCGTGCCACAGACCATCTTGCTCTTTGCGCGTCAGCTGAATTGGCTTCTTGTACTGCTTGTAGAAATAGCTCCCGCTCGGGTAGTCGAAGTTGAAGCAGGCCACGATGGCCTTGGTGCCGAGTGTGCCTTCCCATACACCTGGGGAAATAAAGACGAGCTCGGCGAAGGCGGGGGGAGTCATGAAGGGCAGCAGCAGCAGGCCCCAGAAGAAACGGGCGCGAAGATTTTTCATGGCTTGCGTGCGCGGATCGAATACATCAGCGGAATGCGTGGCATGCCCTCGGGCGGCGCCATGCGGCGGCCGCCGATGTCGCGCATGCCCTCGAAGGGCTTCCAGCCATTGGCGTAGGGGTACTCGTCGAGCCGCTCGATGACCAGCCCGGCCTGCGACAGCGCGGTCGTCACCTGGCCCAGGCCCCAGGTGAATTCGAAGCTCGGGTGCGGGTTGCTGAAGTTCTCCACGCCGCGCTCGTAGCCTTCGCGCACGAGGCCGTCGCCCGACGCGGCCACGTAGTCGCCCACGCCTTCCTCGGGCACGGGGGCGTCGTTGAAGTAGTCGTAGTGGAACTTCCAGGTCGGGTCGAACACCAGCGCGAACGGATGGAACTCGACGAAGACGAAGCGGCCGCCGGGCGCGAGCAACTGCGCCACGCCGCGTGCCCAGGCCGCGATGTCGGAGAGCCAGCACAGCGTGCCGTAGGAGCAGAACACGATGTCGTGGCGCTCGCCGCGTGCCTGCGCGTCGCGGAAGTAGTCATAGACGTCCGAGCGGACGAAGCGCGCCGCGATGCCCGACTGCTGCGAGAGCCGGGTGGCGAAGTCGATGGCCTCGTCGGAGATGTCGACGCCCGTCACCTCGGCGCCCAGGCGCGCGATGCTCAGGCTGTCCTGCCCGGCATTGCATTGCAGATGCAGCACCGACAGGCCCTTCACCTCGCCGAGCAGGCCGGCCTCCTCGGGGAACAGGGTGCTGCCGCCGTCGCGGAAGAAGGCCGCCTGGTCGCCCTTGTGGCTGTTGTGCGCGAGCGTGGCCGCGTTCCACGAGAGGCGGTTGGCCTCGTGCAGCTCGGGCTTCATCGCGTGCTCCAGCCCGCGAGATGGCGCTCGGCGATGTCGGCGAGGGCGTCGATCCAGGCCGGGTCGTCGTTGAGGCAGGGGATGTAGCTGAACTGCTGGCCGCCCGCATGCAGGAAGGCCTCGCGGCCTTCCATCGCGATCTCCTCGAGCGTTTCGAGGCAGTCGGCCGGAAAACCGGGGCAGGCCACGTCGACGCGCTTCACGCCCGCCGCGCCGAGTTCGCGCAGCGTGGGTTCGGTATAGGGCTCGAGCCATTTGGCCTTGCCGAAGCGCGACTGGAAGGTCACGCGGTATTGCGCGGGCGCGAGGCCCAGACGCGTGGCGAGCAGGCGCGCGGTCTCGAGGCACTGCGACTGGTAGGGATCGCCGAGCTCGATGTTGCGCGCGGGAATGCCGTGGAAGCTCAACAGCAGCACCTCGCCGCGGCCCTGGTCCTGCCAGTGCGCCTCGATGCGCCGCGCGAGCGCCTCGATGTAGCCGGCGTCGTCGTGGAACTGGTTGACGAAGCGGAACTCGGGCACGCTGCGCTGCGCGCGGCTCCAGTCGTTGACGGCATCGATCACGCTCGCGGTGGTGGTGGCCGAGTACTGCGGGTAGCCCTGCAGCACGAGCACGCGCTCGACGCCTTCGGCCTGCAGCGCATCGAGCCGCGCGCCGATCGAGGGATTGGCATAGCGCATCGCATCGCGCACCGCCACGCGGTGGCCGCGCCGGCCCAGCATGTCGCCCAGGCGCTGCGCCTGCCGTTCGCTCCAGACCTTGAGCGGCGAGCCCTCGGGCAGCCAGATGCTCGCGTACTTGGCGGCCGACTTCGCGGGCCGCACGCGCAGGATGATGCCGTGCAGGATCGGCAGCCAGAGCAGGCGCGGGATCTCGACCACGCGCGGATCGCCGAGGAAGTCCGCGAGATAGCTGCGCACGGCGCTGGCGGTGGGGGCATCGGGCGAACCCAGGTTGCACCAGAGGACGGCGGTGCTGCGATGGTCGTTGCCGGGGGCGAGCGAGGGACTTGGAGGCATGCGATATTCTCGGGCATGACTTCCGACCCCACGGTCCCCGCGAGCAGCGCGCCGCTCGATCTCAAGCGCATCAGCGCCATCACCCTCGACCTCGACGACACCCTCTGGCCGATCTGGCCGACCATCGAACGCGCGGAGGCCGTGCTGCATGCCTGGCTGCTGCGCGAGGCGCCGAAGACGGCGGCCCTGCTGGTCACGCCGGGCGTGCTGCGCGAGCTGCGCGAAGCCACGGCCAAGGAGCGTTCCGATCTCGCGCACGACCTCAGCGCGCTGCGCCGTGAATCGATACGCACCGCGCTGCGCCGCGCGGGCGAGGACCCGGCGCTGGCCGATCCGGCCTTCGATGCCTTCTTCGCCGAGCGCCAGCGCGTGACGCTCTACGACGACGCGCTGCCCGCGCTCAAGTGGCTCAGCGAACGCTATCCGCTGGTGGCGGTGTCGAACGGCAATGCCGACATCCACAAGACCGGCGTGGGGCGCTGGTTCCGCACCGCCTTCAATGCGCGCGCCTTCGGCAGCGGCAAGCCGCATGCGCCGATCTTCCGCGCCGCCGCGGCCTCGGTCGGCCTGCTGCCCAAGGACGTGCTGCATGTGGGCGACGATGCCGAGCTCGACGTGGTGGGCGCGCTCGACGCCGGCATGCAGGCGGCCTGGCTGGTGCGCGACGAGCGCCCCTGGGTGCATGGCGCGCGGCCGCAGCTGATCGTGCCGAACCTGCACGCGCTGTGCGTGGCGCTCGGCGCCTGAGCCTTACCCGAAGACCGGACGGAAGAAGCTGCGCTCGTAGCTGAGGATGCAGCGCGTTTCCTCGGCATAGCGGAAGGCGGCCTGGCAGTCGGCGTCCTGCATCGAGTCGGCGCGGTACTGCTCGTAGGCCGCGAGGCTGGGAAAGCTGAACATCGCGAGTGCCACGTTGTTCGCGCCTTCCGAGGGCAGGAAGTAGCCGTGGTGCTTGCCGCCGAACTTCTCGACCAGCGGGATCCAGAGCTTGCCGTAGTGCTCGAACTCCCCGAGCTTGTAGGGGTCGACGATGTAGCGCAGGTAGCAGGTGACCATGGTGGGTGAAGGGAGAGGGTGGGCCGTGAGGGCAATTTCCGCCGCGGCTGCGGCGAACGGGTGGCCCGACTATAGTTTTGCTTCCCCGGCCTGCGGCGCGAGCGCGCCGCGCGAAAGCTCCCCATGCATCTGTCCAACTGGCTCCTCTTCTGCGGCGTGACCCTGCTCGTCGCCTTCACGCCCGGCCCCGCGGTGCTGCTGGCGGTGTCGAACTCGATGTCCGTGGGGCCGCGCCGCGCGATGATCAGCTCGCTGGGCAATGCGACGGGGCTCTTCATGGTATCGGCCGCCGCGATGGCCGGGCTGGGCGTGGTGCTCTCGACCTCGGCCCATGCCTTCATGGTGCTGAAGCTGGCGGGCGCGGCCTACCTGATCTACCTCGGCATCAAGCAGTGGCGCAGCCAGGGCAGCGTGTTCGCCGACCTCCAGGGTGCCTCGGCGGCGAGCTCGCCGCGTTCGAGCTGGCGCCTGTTCGGCCATGGCCTGACGGTGGCGCTGACCAACCCGAAGAGCATCCTGTTCTTCTCGGCGCTGTTCCCGCAGTTCCTCACGCAGGACGCGCCGATCGCCACCCAGTTCGCGGTGCTGACCACCACCTTCGCGGCGGCCTCGGTGCTGTCGCACGCCTTCTACGTGCTGCTCGCTCGCCTGCTGCGCAAGCAGCTGTCGGACCCGCGCCGCACGCGGCTGTTCAACAAGGTCTCGGGTGGCGCCTTCGTGCTGCTGGGGCTGAGCTTGCTGCGGTTGCGCAACAAGACCGCCGCTTAATCGAGGCCGAAGCGCTCGCGCAGCGCGGCGCAGAAATCGGCCGTGCCGCTCAGCGAGAGGGCCAGGGTCTCGAAGCGCGCATCGTCGCGCGTGTGCTGCAGGTCATAGTCCCACACCGCTCCCTCGTCGAGCGCGCCGCGCGCATCGGGAAAGGCGGCCTCGGCCCAGGCCAGCACCCGGTCGATCTCGGCTTGCACCTCGCCCAGGCGCTCGGGCGCGACCGAGGCCATCGCATCGAAGCTGCCATGGCCGTCGGCGTCCTCGCTGTGGTCGAAGTCGAGGTAGCGCAACTCGCTGGTCACGCCGTCGCCCTCGCGGCGGCCAGGCCGCTGAGCACCGCGCCCTCGAGCGTGGCGGGGTAGGGGCCTTCGACGTAGTCGCCGCAGGCCAGCAGGCCGGGCGCAATGGTCGCGGGCGGACGGGCCAGCCCGGGCGTGCAGGCGAAGGTCGCGCGCTTCTCAACCACGGTCTGCACGACGCCCAGGCCGGCCTGGCCCAGTTGCGCGGCCGCCTGCGCGAGCGCCTGCGTCTCGAGCAGCTCGCGCGGCGTCTCGTTGGCGCTCACGACCATCGCGAGCACGCCCGGCAGGCCGCAGAGCCGTTCCTTGTCGAACACGAACTGGGCCGGTGCCGTGGCCGGGTCGCTGCGCAGCGCGAGCATCGGTTCGGCCAGCGGCCTCGCGCCGCGCAGGTAGATCGTGGCGATGGCCTCGAAGCGCAGTGCCTCGGTGCTGGCGCACCAGGCCTCGGCCGGCAGGCCGCCGGCGCGCACGAGCCGGGCGGCATCCCAGGGCGCGCAGGCCAGCACCACGCGGTCGAAGGCTTCGCCGTCGACGCGCCACGCTTTCGCCTCGGGCACGATCGCGCGCACGCGCTGGCCGATGCGCAGGTTCGCGGCATGCGCGCGCAGCCAGGCGAGCGCCGCATCGGGCAGCAGCGCGCCGAGGTCGGCGCGCGGCAGCAGCAGGTCGGCGCCGCCGCTGCCGCTGAAGAGGGCATCGTGAAGCACGCGCAGGAAGACCTGGCCGCTCGATTGCGCGACGGGCGTGTTGAGCGCCGAGACGCACAGCGGCTCGATCAGCTCCTGCATCACGCGTGGCGTGAGGCCCGCGCAGAGCTCGGCGACGGTGGTGGAGGCGTCGCAGCGAAAGCCCTTGAAGCGCCAGCCGATCGCGGTGCGCAGCAGGGCGGACTTGTCGCGCCAGGTCCAGCCGCGCGCCTGGAAGATGCCCGCCAGCAGGTCGAGCGGCGCGGGCAGCCGCGGCAGCTGCAGGCCGCCGCCATCGGCGAAGCGCAGCGACAGCGGCAGGCGCAGCAGCACCCGCTCGGGATCGACGCCGACATCGCGCATCAGCTGCAGTGTGGCGCTGTAGGCGCCGATCAGGATGTGCTGGCCGTTGTCGAGCGCCATGCCGTGCATGTCGTCGACGCGGCGCGCGCGGCCGCCGGCATGGGGCGCGGCCTCGAACAGGGTGACCGCATGGCCCTGGCGCACGGCCTCGACCGCGCAGGCCAGGCCGGCCCAGCCCGCGCCGACGACCGCCAGCCTCACAGCCGGCCCAGCGCCTGCACCTTCCAGGCCAGCCACAGCTTGCGCACGGGCGTGAGGCTCACGCGCTGGTTCAGCACCTGGAAGTCGTCGCGCTCGATCTCGCGCAGCAGGGTGCGGTAGATGCTGGCCATCATCAGGCCGGGCTTCTGCGCGCGGCGGTCGGCCGCGGGCAACAGCGCCAGCGCCTCGTCGTAGGCGGCATGGGCGCGCTGGGCCTGGAACTTCATCAGCGCGACGAAGCGCTCGGAATGCACGCGGTTGAGGATCTCGTGCGCCTTGACCTCGTGCTTCTGCAGGTCGTTGACCGGCAGGTAGATGCGGCCGCGCAGGGCGTCCTCGCCCACGTCGCGGATGATGTTGGTGAGCTGCAGCGCGAGCCCGAGCTTGTGCGCGTAGGCGGTGGTCTGCGCCTCGGCCTGGCCGAAGATGCGCGCCGCCACCTCGCCCACCACGCCCGCCACCAGGTGGCAGTAGCGCGCGAGGCCGGGGAAGTCGAGGTAGCGGGTCTGCTCGAGGTCCATCTGGCAGCCCTCGATGACCTGGTCGAGCTGGCGCGCCTCGATGCCATAGGCCGCCACGTGCGGCATCAGCGCCTGCATCACCGGATGGTGCGGCGTGCCCGCGAAGGACTGGGCCACCTCGGTGCGCCACCAGGCCAGCTTGGTGGCGGCCACGCCGGGATCGCTGACCTCGTCGACCACGTCGTCGACCTCGCGGCAGAAGGCGTAGAAGGCGGTGATGGCCGCGCGCCGCGGCTTCGGAAGGAACAGGAAGGCGTAATAGAAACTGCTGCCCGAGGCGGCGGCCTTGTCTTGCACGTATTGCTCGGGATTCATCGGGAGGGCGCTGCGTTCATGGGCCGTGATTGTCTCCGCATCCGCAGCGCCTTCCAGAGCAGCACGGGGGCATCGGCCTTGCCGATCGTGGGCCGCTGCGTGAAGCTGTCGAAGCCCAGGTCCTCGATCTTGTCGAGGATGCGCAGGCCGCCCTGCACGACCAGGCGCAGCTCCCAGCCGGCGCGCCCCGGCAGGCGGTGCACCAGCGGCGCGCCCTGCTGCATCAGCTCGCGGGCCCAGAACGACACCACCGAGATCAGGTTGATCGCCTCCTGCGGCGGCGGGTAGGCGGGCGAGAGCGGCGCGAACACCTTGAAGTGCTGGCGCGTGAAGCCGCGCCGGGCGCAGTCGGTCAGCGGGAAGTAGAAGCGCCCGCGCGGCAGGTCCACGCTCGGGTCCTGCCAGAAATTGATGAGCTGCAGCGCGCTGCAGATGGCGTCGCTCTGCGCGAGCGAGGGCGCGTCGTGCACGCCGTACAGGTGCAGCAGCAGCCGGCCCACGGGGTTGGCCGAGCGGCGGCAGTAGTCGAGCAGTTCCTCGCGGTCGGCGTAGTCGCTGCCGTCGCGGGTCTTCACGATGTCCTGCATGAAGGCGTCGAGCAGGTCGGCCAGCAGCGTCTCGGGCAGGCCGAAGGCTTCGATGCTGTGGGCCAGCGGGCCGAACACCCCGGCCCAGGGCCCGGCCGGGTCGACCCGGCCCCGGGCCGCGTCGGCCAGCGCGGCGCGGTAGGCGTGCAGCTCGGCCAGGCGTTCCCCGGGCGTGGCCTGGCCCTCGTCGGCGATGTCGTCGGCGGTGCGCGCGAAATGGTAGATGGCCGCGATCGGCGCGCGCAGCCGCGGCGGGCACAGCCACGAGGCCACGGGAAAATTCTCGTAGTGCGTCGGCGCGGCGGCGGCGTGGGGGGGAGGGGGCGTCTGGGACACGCTGCGATTGTCAACCAGCGCGGCTATGCTCCCGGCGTTCCCACTCTCGATTCTTGCCCCATGAATGCAGCGGCCAGGACCTCCACCGCGCAAGGCGACGCGGCGCACCCGGCCGGCAAGGGCCTGGTCGTGATCGCGGCGCTCGGCGTCGTGTTCGGCGACATCGGCACCTCGCCGCTGTACGCCTTCAAGGAAACCCTGAATCCCGAGCACGGCGTGCCGTTCTCGCCCGACGCGGTGCTCGGGCTGCTGTCGCTGATCTTCTGGGGCCTGCTGTTCGTGGTGACGCTCAAGTACGTGGTGTTCGTGCTGCGCGCCGACCACGATGGCGAGGGCGGCATCCTGGCGCTGCAGGCGCTGGCGCGCAATGCGGCCTCGCGCATCGGTGCCAAGCCCTGGCTCGGCCACCTGATCGGGCTGCTGGGCCTGGTGGGCGCGGCCATGTTCTACGGCGACAGCCTGATCACGCCCGCGATCTCGGTGCTGTCGGCGGTCGAGGGGCTGGAGGTGCGCGCGCCGGTGCTCGAGCGCGCGGTGCTGCCGATCACGGTGGCGATCCTGATCGCGCTCTTCGCGGTGCAGAAGAAGGGCACCGGTGCGGTCGGCAAGGTGTTCGGGCCGGTGATGCTGCTGTGGTTCGTGGTGATCGGCGTGGCCGGATTGATGCAGGTGCTGGCCCAGCCGCAAGTGCTGGCGGCGCTCGATCCGCGGCGCGCCGTGCTGTTCCTGGTCGAGCACCGGCTGCAGTCGCTGGCGGTGCTGGGGGCGGTGTTCCTGGCCTTCACCGGCGGCGAGGCGCTCTATGCCGACATGGGTCATTTCGGCGCGCGGCCGATCCGGCTCGCCTGGCTCTTCATCGCGCTGCCGGGGCTGGTGCTCAACTATTTCGGCCAGGGCGCGCTGGTGCTGGCCAATCCGCAGGCGATCGACAACCCCTTCTTCCGGCTCTTTCCGGCCTGGGGCGTGCTGCCGATGGTGCTGCTGGCCGCGATGGCGACGGTGATCGCCTCGCAGGCCGTGATCTCGGGCGCCTTCTCGCTCACGGCGCACGCGATGCGCATGGGCTACCTGCCGCGCATGCGCGTGATCCAGACCTCGGGCACGGCCATCGGCCAGATCTACGTGCCGACCGTCAACTGGCTGCTGATGGTGGGCGTGCTGCTGCTGGTGCTGGGCTTCCGCAGCTCGAGCGCGCTGTCGGCGGCCTACGGCATCGCGGTGTCGATCACCATGGTCACGACCACCCTGCTGGCCGGCATCGTGGCCTGGGGGCTGTGGCGCTGGAACAAGCCGGCGGTGGCACTGGGCGTGGCGGCCTTCGCGGCGGTCGACCTGACCTTCGTGGTCGCCAACAGCCTCAAGGTGGCAGAGGGCGGCTGGCTCACGCTGGCGGTGGCCGCGGGCGTGATGCTGCTGTTCACCACCTGGGCCAAGGGGCGGCGCCTGGGGCTGGAGGCGGCCGCGGCCGAGAGCCTGCCGCTGCGGCCCTTCTTCGAGTCGCTGGCCCACCACATGCCGCACCGGGTGCAGGGCACGGCGGTGTTCCTCAACGTCAACGTGACCTCGGTGCCGCATGCGCTGCTGCACAACCTCAAGCACAACCAGGTGCTGCACGAGCAGGTGATCGTGCTGCGCGTGTTGCCCTGCGACACGCCGCGCGTCGACGCGCGCCTGCGCATCGAGGCCGAGTCGCTGATGACCGGCATCTGGATCGTGACCGCGCGCCACGGCTTCATGGAGCGGCCCGACGTGCCCGAGTTCATCCGCATCCTGGCCTACCAGAAGACGCTCGCCATCGACTCGATGAAGACCTCGTACTTCGTCTCGCGCGCCTCGGTGGGCGAGGAGCACCTGCCGGGTCTCAACCCGATCCGGCGCGCGCTGTTCGGCTGGCTGCAGCGCAACGCGGGGCGTGCCTCCGACTACTTCGAGCTGCCCGACAACCGGCTGGTGGAAATGGGCCAGCGGACCTGAGCACGAGGCGGCCGCCGGCGCTACTGACCGGCGGGTAATTGACAGCGGTTCACGTTTACCCTAGATTACTAACCGGTGGGTCATTAAAGGCCCGGTTCGTTCCTTCCAGGGTGTCTCATGACCGCCTCCCAATCCATCTTCTCGCTCGACCGCGCTGCCGCCTGGCTGCTGGTTCCCGCCCTCGTGGCCCTGGCCGGCTGCTCGCCGTCCAAACCCGCGGAGGAACCGGTACGCGCGGTCAAGCTGGTGACCGTGGGCACCAGTGCCTATGACGCCCAGCCCGAGTTCTCGGCCGAGGTGCGGGCGCGCGTCGAGTCGCGCCTGGGCTTCCGCGTGGCGGGCAAGATCACGCGCCGCCAGGCCGAACTCGGCCAGCGCGTGCAGGCCGGCCAGGTGCTGGCCCAGCTCGATCCGCAGGACTACCGGCTGGCCGCCGAAGCCGCGCGCGCCCAGCAGGCCGCGGCGCTGACCAACCGCGACCTGGCCGCGGCCGACCTCAAGCGCTACCGCGAGCTGCGCGAGCAGAACTTCATCAGCGGCGCCGAGCTCGAGCGCCGCGAATCGACCTGGAAGGCGGCGCAGGCGCAGCTCGAGCAGGCCCAGGCCCAGCTCTCGTCGCAGGGCAACCAGGCCGCCTACACGACGCTGGTGGCCGACGTGGCCGGCGTCATCACCGCCATCGAGGCCGAACCGGGCCAGGTGGTGCAGGCCGGCACGCCGGTGGTGCGGATCGCGCAGGACGGCGCGCGCGACGTGGTGTTCGCGGTGCCGGAAGACCGCGCGGGCCTGATCAAGCCCGGCTCGGCGGTCGCGGTGCGCGGCTGGTCGGGCGGCGAGGAATTGCAGGGCCAGGTGCGCGAGGTGGCGGCCAGCGCCGATGCCGTGACGCGCACCTTCACCGTGAAGGTGGCGATCGATGCCGCGAGCGCGCCCGCGCTCGGTGCCACGGTCTATGCGCGGCCGCAGGCGCTCGCGCGCGGCGGCCCCGCCGTCGTCAAGCTGCCGACCAGCGCGCTGCGCCAGGAAGGCAAGGGCACGGCCGTGTGGGTGCTCGACAAGTCGACCATGACCGTGCGCTCGCAGCCGGTGCAGGTGGCGACCGCCGACGGCAACGAGGCCGTGATCGGCGCCGGCGTCACGCCCGGCATGCAGGTGGTGGTGGCGGGCGTGCACGTGCTGTCGCCGGGCCAGAAGGTCACGATCTACCAGCCGCGCGAAGTGGCGGCGGGCGGTGCAGACGCGGGCGGTGCCACGCAGGGCGTCGCGCCCGTGGCCGCCAACAAGAAGGAGATCGCAGCGGGTGCCGGCAAATGAGCGGCGCTGACAAGGCGACGCACGGCACCGAGCCGGCCGGCCGCGCGGGCGGCTTCAATCTCTCGAAATGGGCGCTCGACCACGCGCCGCTCACGCGCTACCTGATGCTGGTGCTGATGGTGCTGGGCGCCTTCGCCTACTTCCAGCTCGGGCAGGACGAGGATCCGCCCTTCACCTTCCGCGCGATGGTGGTGCGCACCTACTGGCCCGGCGCCACCGCGCAGCAGGTGGCCGAGCAGGTCACCGACAAGCTCGAGCGCACGCTGCAGGAGGCGCCGTACGCCGACAAGATCCGCAGCTACTCGAAGCCCGGCGAGTCGCAGATCATCTTCCAGATCAAGGACTCCTCGAAGGCGAGCGAGGTCGCCAACGTCTGGTATACGGTGCGCAAGAAGATCGGCGACATGCGCGGCACCCTGCCCGCGGGCGTGCAGGGGCCGTTCTTCAACGACGACTTCGGCGACGTCTACGGCGTGATCTACGCGCTCGAGAGCGAGGGCTTCAGCTATGCCGAGCTCAAGACCCTGGCCGACGACGTGCGCCAGCAGCTGCTGCGCGTGAAGGACGTGGCCAAGGTCGACCAGTTCGGCGTGCAGGACGAGAAGGTCTTCATCGAGATCTCGCAGAAGCGCCTGGCGCAGCTGGGCCTCGACTTCAACGCCGTGCTGCAGCAGCTGGGCTCGCAGAACGCCATCGAGAGCGCCGGCACGATCCAGTCGCCGCTCGACGTGGTGCAGGTGCGCGTGGGCGGCCAGTTCACCAGCGTCGACCAGCTGCGCGAGATGCCGATCCGCGGCAGCTCGGGCAACCAGCTCAAGCTCGGCGACATCGCCGAGATCCGCCGCGGCTACATCGACCCGCCCTCGGTCAAGGTGCACCACCAGGGCAAGGAAGTGATCGCGCTGGGCGTGTCGATGACCAAGGGCGGCGACATCATCGCGCTGGGCAAGGCGCTGCGCGCGGCCACCGCTGGCATCGACAAGCAGCTGCCGCTGGGCGTGAAGCTCGCGCAGGTGCAGGACCAGCCGGTCGCCGTGGCGAGCTCGGTCAACGAGTTCGTGCGCGTGCTGATCGAGGCCGTGGCCATCGTGCTGGCGGTCAGCATCATCTCGCTGGGCCTGCACAAGGGCGGGCGCTTCGGCTGGTACATCGACATGCGTCCGGGCCTGGTGGTGGCGATCACCATCCCGCTGGTGCTGGCCGTGACCTTCCTGGCGATGAACTACTTCGGCATCGGGCTGCACAAGATATCGCTGGGCTCGCTGATCATCGCGCTGGGCCTGCTGGTGGACGACGCGATCATCGCGGTCGAGATGATGGTGCGGAAGATGGAGGAGGGCTACGACAAGGTCCGCGCCGCCACCTTCGCCTACGACGTGACGGCCAAGCCCATGCTCACCGGCACCCTGATCACCGCCGCGGGCTTCCTGCCGATCGGCATCGCCAAGTCGGTGACCGGCGAATACACCTTCGCGATCTTCGCCGTGACGGTGATCGCGCTGGTGCTGTCGTGGATCGTCTCGGTGTACTTCGTGCCTTACCTGGGCACGCTGTTGCTCAAGGTCAAGCCGCACGACCCCGATGCGCCGCCGCACGAGCTGTTCGACACGCCGTTCTACAACGCCTTCCGCCGCGCGGTGAACTGGTGCGTGCAGCATCGCTGGCTGACCATCGGCGCCACCGTGCTGATCTTCGCGCTCGGCATCGTCGGCATGGGCAAGGTGCAGCAGCAGTTCTTCCCCGACTCGAGCCGGCCCGAGATCCTGGTCGACATCTGGTTCCCCGAGGGCACCTCGTTCCAGGCCAACGAGGAAGTGGCGAAGCGGGTCGAGCAGCGCATCCTCAAGGAAGCCGGCGTGAAGACCGTCAGCACCTGGATCGGCTCGGGCGTGCCGCGCTTCTACCTGCCGCTGGACCAGGTGTTCCCGCAGTCCAACGTCTCGCAGCTGATCGTGCTGGCGAGCGACCTCAAGGTGCGCGAGACGCTGCGGCTGTCGCTGCCCGGCCTGCTGGCGCAGGAATTCCCCGAGGTGCGCGGCCGCGTGAAGCTGCTGCCCAACGGGCCGCCGGTGCCGTACCCGGTGCAGTTCCGCGTGATCGGTACCGACCCGACGCAGCTTCGCGCGCGCGCCGACGAGGTCAAGGCCGTGCTGCGCGAGAACGCCAACATGCGCGGCGTGAACGACAACTGGAACGAGTCGGTGAAGGTGATCCGCCTCGAGGTCGACCAGGCCAAGGCGCGCGCGCTCGGCGTGACCAGCCAGGCCATCGCGCAGGCCTCGCGCACCATGTTCAGCGGCACCACCGTGGGCCAGTACCGCGAGAACGACCTGCTGATCGACATCGTGCTGCGCCAGTCGGCCGACGAGCGCGAAGCGATCTCCGACATCGGCAACGCCTACCTGCCGACGGCCTCGGGCCGCTCGATCCCGCTGGCGCAGATCGCCAAGCCGGTGTTCACCTGGGAGCCGGGCGTGATGTGGCGCGAGAACCGCGACTACGCGATCACCGTGCAGGGCGACGTGACCGAGGGCCTGCAGGGCGCGACCGTGACCGACCAGTTGCTGCCGAAGCTGCGCGAGCTCGAGGCCGGCTGGCATGCGGCCGGGCAGGGCGCCTATCGCATCGAGGTGGCGGGTGCGGTGGAGGAGAGCAGCAAGGGTTCGGCCTCCATCGTGGCCGGCGTGCCGATCATGCTGTTCCTGGTGTTCACGCTGCTGATGCTGCAGTTGCACAGCTTCAGCCGCTCGCTGCTGGTGTTCATCACCGGCCCGATGGGCATCGCCGGCGTGGCCGGTGCGCTGCTGGTGCTGAACCGGCCCTTCGGCTTCGTCGCGCTGCTCGGCGTGATCGCGCTGATGGGGATGATCCAGCGCAACGCCGTGATCCTGATCGACCAGATCGAGCACGACCGCGCGGCCGGCGTGCCGGCCTGGGATGCCATCGTCGAGTCGGCCGTGCGCCGCCTGCGCCCGATCGTGCTGACCGCCGCGGCCGCCGTGCTGGCGATGATCCCGCTCTCGCGCAGCGTGTTCTGGGGGCCGATGGCGGTCGCCATCATGGGCGGGCTGATCGTGGCGACGGTGCTGACCTTGCTGGCGCTGCCGGCGATGTACGCGGCGGCGTTCCGCGTGAAGCGCGACGAGGCGCCGCCGCCGGCACCGCAGGGCAACGGCGCCTTGCCGGCCCCCCAGGCGGCTTGAGCGCGCGGAATGCAGGGTTTGTCCCGCCCCGCGAGGCCGCGAACTCCGCATGCAGGTCGAGCCGGGAGCCTCCCGGTTTCGACTAAAATGCGCGGTTGACCGATTTCGAGCGGACGGTCTTGGACTGCCGGGTTCTCCCCGGCGCCCAGGCCGTCCGCTTTTGCATTCACCTGAAAAAGGCAAAAGCGCGGGTGGCGAAATTGGTAGACGCACCAGGTTTAGGTCCTGACGTTCGCAAGAACGTGCCGGTTCGAGTCCGGCCCCGCGCACCAGCCAATCCCTCACTAGGAAGAAGTTCATGACCGTGACCGTTGAAACCCTCGAGAAGCTCGAACGCAAGATCACGCTGACCCTGCCGGTCGGCATCATCCAGTCCGAAGTCGATTCGCGCCTCAAGAAGCTCGCGCGCACCGTCAAGATGGACGGCTTCCGTCCCGGCAAGGTGCCGATGAACGTCGTGGCCCAGCGCTATGGCTACTCGGTGCAGTACGAGGTCATGAACGACAAGGTCGGCGAGGCCTTCTCGCAGGCCGCCAACGAAGCCAAGCTGCGCGTGGCCGGCCAGCCCCGCATCACCGAGAAGGAAGGCGCGCCCGAGGGCGAGCTGTCCTTCGACGCCGTGTTCGAGGTGTTCCCCGAAGTCAAGATCAACGACCTGTCGGGCGCCGAAGTCGAGAAGCTGTCGGCCGAAGTGGGCGACGACGCGATCGACAAGACCCTGGACATCCTGCGCAAGCAGCGCCGCACCTTCGCGCAGCGCGCGCAGGATGCCGTGGCCCAGGACGACGACCGCGTGACCGTCGACTTCGAAGGCAAGATCGACGGCGAACCCTTCCAGGGCGGCAAGGCCGAGGACTTCCCGTTCGTGGTCGGCGAAGGCCAGATGCTCAAGGAATTCGAAGACGCCGTGCGCGGCATGAAGGCCGGCGACAGCCGCACCTTCCCGCTGTCGTTCCCGGCCGACTACCACGGCCAGGACGTGGCCGGCAAGCAGGCCGACTTCCTCGTCACGCTGAAGAAGATCGAGGCCTCGCACCTGCCCGAAGTCAACGAGCAGCTCGCCAAGTCGCTCGGCATCGCCGACGCCACGGTCGAGGGCCTGCGCGCCGACATCAAGAAGAACCTCGAGCGCGAGGTCAAGTTCCGCCTGCTGGCGCGCAACAAGAACGCCGTGATGGATGCGCTGGTGGCCAACGCCGAGCTCGACCTGCCCAACGCCAGCGTGCAGTCCGAAGTCAACCGCATGATCGAAGGCGCGCGCGCCGAGCTCAAGCAGCGCGGCATCAAGGACGCCGACAAGGCACCGATCCCCGAGGAAGTGTTCCGTCCCCAGGCCGAGCGCCGCGTGCGCCTGGGCCTGGTGGTCGCCGAGCTGGTGCGCGCCAACAACCTGCAGGCCAAGCCCGAGCAGATCAAGGCCCACATCGACGAGCTGGCCTCGAGCTACGAGAAGCCGGCGGACGTGGTGCGCTGGTACTTCAGCGACAACAACCGCCTGGCCGAAGTCGAGGCCGTGGTGATCGAGAACAACGTGACCGATTTCGTGCTCGGCAAGGCCAAGGTCGCCGAGAAGTCGGTGTCGTTCGACGAACTGATGGCGCAGCAGCAACAGGCCTGATCGCCGCCTCGGCCCGGGACGCCATGGGGCTTGTGCTTTGCGGCACGAGCCCCATTTCACTCAGGCGTACAGTTCAGATTGACGACAGCGAACGAACCCTTCTCCGGAGCAAATTCATGAGCGCACAGGAAATCCAAGGCCTCGGCATGGTCCCGATGGTCATCGAGCAATCGGGCCGTGGCGAACGGTCCTACGACATCTACTCGCGGCTCCTCAAGGAGCGCATCATCTTCCTGGTGGGCGAGGTCAACGACCAGACCGCCAACCTCGTGGTGGCCCAGCTGCTGTTCCTGGAGAGCGAGAACCCCGACAAGGACATCTCGTTCTACATCAACTCCCCGGGCGGCAGCGTCACGGCCGGCATGGCGATCTACGACACCATGCAGTTCATCAAGCCCGAGGTCTCCACGCTGTGCGTGGGCTTCGCGGCCAGCATGGGCGCGTTCCTGCTCGCGGCCGGTGCCAAGGGCAAGCGCTTCTCGCTGCCCAACTCCAAGATCATGATCCACCAGGTGCTCGGCGGCGCCCGCGGCCAGGCCACCGACATCGAGATCCATGCGCGCGACATCCTGCGCACCAAGGACCAGATGAACCGCATCCTGGCCGAGCGCACCGGCCAGCCGCTGGACAAGGTCAAGGCCGATACCGAGCGCGACTACTTCCTGACGGCCGACGAGGCCAAGGATTACGGCCTGGTCGACCAGGTGATCGCCAAGCGCCCCTGAGCAGGGGCCCGGCGCCCTGGCGTCACGACGCCGGCGGCGCCAAAAAGGCAACAACGGCGTTTTCCACACGGGAAACGCCGTTTTTGTTTCGTTATCATTGTCCAAACCCGTTACGAGGCACCTGTCCATGGCCGAGAAAAAAGGCACTTCCAGCGAAAAAACGCTCTACTGCTCGTTCTGCGGCAAAAGCCAGCACGAGGTGAAGAAGCTGATCGCGGGTCCTTCGGTCTTCATCTGCGACGAGTGCATCGATCTCTGCAACGAGATCATCCGCGACGAACTGCCCGCCGGAGAAGAAGCGCGCGATGCGCGCAACGACCTGCCGACGCCGCTCGAGATCAAGACCAACCTCGACAACTACGTGATCGGCCAGGAGCCGGCCAAGCGCATGCTGTCGGTGGCCGTCTACAACCACTACAAGCGCCTGCGCCACAAGGAGAAGGCCAAGGGCGAGGACGTGGAGCTCAGCAAGAGCAACATCCTGCTGATCGGCCCCACGGGCTCGGGCAAGACGCTGCTCGCGCAGACGCTGGCGCGCCAGCTCGACGTGCCCTTCGTGATGGCCGACGCCACCACGCTGACCGAGGCCGGCTATGTCGGCGAGGACGTCGAGAACATCATCCAGAAGCTGCTGCAGAGTTGCAATTACGAAGTCGAACGCGCGCAGCGCGGCATCGTCTACATCGACGAGATCGACAAGATCTCGCGCAAGTCCGACAACCCCTCGATCACGCGCGACGTGTCGGGCGAGGGCGTGCAGCAGGCGCTGCTCAAGCTCATCGAAGGCACCATGGCCAGCGTGCCGCCCCAGGGCGGGCGCAAGCACCCGAACCAGGACTTCCTGCAGATCGACACGACCAACATCCTGTTCATTTGCGGCGGAGCCTTCGCGGGCCTCGAGAAGGTGATCGAGAACCGCACCGAGGCCTCGGGCATCGGTTTCGGCGCCAGCGTCAAGAGCAAGGCCCAGCGCAGCCTCACCGAGGTGTTCCGCGACGTCGAGCCCGAGGACCTGATCAAGTTCGGCCTGATCCCCGAGCTCGTGGGCCGCATGCCCGTGGTGGCCTCGCTGGCCGAGCTCAGCGAGGACGCGCTGGTGCAGATCCTCACCGAGCCCAAGAACGCCGTGGTCAAGCAGTTCACCAAGCTGCTGCAGATGGAGGGCGTGGACCTCGAGATCCGTCCCGCCGCCCTCAAGGCGATCGCGCGCAAGGCGCTGGCCCGCAAGACCGGCGCGCGCGGCCTGCGTTCGATCCTCGAACAGTCGCTGATCGACACGATGTTCGAGCTGCCCAATGCCACCAATGTCGACAAGGTCGTGGTCGAGGAATCGACCATCGACGAGAACAAGCCCCCGCTGCTCGTGTACCGCGAGGCAGCCAAGAAGGCCTGAGTGACTCCCGCGCCGGCTCTTCCCCCCGAGATGCCCGGCGTCTTCGACAAAGACTGCGGCCGCGGGCTTGAAATGCCCGTGTCGCCGTCCATCTTTGCTTGATCAATCAAAGGATATCCATGTCCGGTCATACCCCTCTGCCCGCCGACGCCATCGACCTGCCGCTGCTGCCGCTGCGCGATGTCGTCGTGTTCCCCCATATGGTGATCCCGCTGTTCGTGGGGCGCCCCAAGAGCATCAAGGCGCTCGAGCTGGCCATGGAGGCCGAGCGCCGCATCATGCTGGTGGCCCAGAAGGCCGCCGCCAAGGACGAGCCCTCGGTCGAGGACATGTTCGAGGTCGGCTGCGTCTCGACCATCCTGCAGATGCTCAAGCTGCCGGACGGCACGGTGAAGGTGCTGGTCGAGGGCCAGCAACGCGCCCGCGTGAACCGCATCGATGACGGCGAGACCCACTTCTCGGCCAACGTGACGCCGGTGGCGGCGCCCGAGGGCGGCGAGAAGGGCACCGAGGTCGAAGCGCTGCGCCGCGCGGTGATGCAGCAGTTCGACCAGTACGTGAAGCTCAACAAGAAGATTCCGCCCGAGATCCTGACCTCGATCTCGAGCATCGACGATCCGGGCCGCCTGGCCGACACGATCGCCGCGCACCTGCCGCTCAAGCTCGACAACAAGCAGGCGGTGCTCGATCTCGACGACACCAAGGCACGGCTGGAGAACCTGTTCGGCCAGCTCGAGCGCGAGGTCGACATCCTCAACGTCGACAAGAAGATCCGTGGCCGCGTGAAGCGCCAGATGGAGAAGAACCAGCGCGACTTCTACCTCAACGAGCAGGTCAAGGCGATCCAGAAGGAGCTCGGCGAAGGCGAGGAGGGCGCGGACATCGAGGAGATCGAGAAGAAGATCAAGCTCGCCAAGATGCCCAAGGACGCGCTCAAGAAGGCTGAGGGCGAGCTCAAGAAGCTCAAGCTGATGTCGCCGATGTCGGCCGAAGCCACCGTGGTGCGCAACTACATCGACGTGCTGGTGGGCCTGCCCTGGGCCAAGCGGACCAAGATCAAGCACGACCTCGCGAACGCCGAGGCGGTGCTCAACGCCGACCACTACGGCCTCGAGAAGGTCAAGGACCGCATCCTCGAATACCTCGCGGTGCAGCAGCGTGTCGACAAGGTCAAGGCGCCGATCCTGTGCCTCGTGGGCCCGCCGGGCGTGGGCAAGACCTCGCTCGGGCAGTCGATCGCCAAGGCGACCGGCCGCAAGTACACCCGCATGGCGCTCGGCGGCATGCGCGACGAGGCCGAGATCCGCGGCCACCGCCGCACCTACATCGGCGCGCTGCCGGGCAAGGTGCTGCAGGGGCTCAGCAAGATCGGTACGCGCAATCCGCTGTTCCTGCTCGACGAGATCGACAAGCTGGGCACCGACTTCCGCGGCGACCCGTCGAGCGCGCTGCTCGAGGTGCTCGACCCCGAGCAGAACCACACCTTCGGCGACCACTACGTGGAAGTCGACTTCGACCTGAGCGACGTCATGTTCGTCGCCACCTCGAACTCGATGAACATCCCGCCGGCGCTGCTGGACCGCATGGAAGTCATCCGCCTCTCGGGCTACACCGAGGACGAGAAGACCAACATCGCGATCAAGTACCTGCTGCCCAAGCAGCTGAAGAACAACGGCGTGAAGGAAGAGGAACTGCTCGTCACCGAGGAGGCCGTGCGCGACATCGTGCGCTACTACACGCGCGAAGCCGGCGTGCGTTCGCTCGAGCGCGAGCTCTCGAAGATCTGCCGCAAGGTGGTCAAGGGCCTGCTGCTCAAGCAGATGACGCCCCAGGTCGTGGTCACGGGCGAGAACCTCAACGACTTCCTCGGCGTGCGCAAGTTCACCTTCGGCCTGGCCGAGAAGCAGAACCAGGTCGGCCAGGTGGTCGGCCTCGCATGGACCGAGGTCGGCGGCGACCTGCTGACGATCGAGGCCGTGACCATGCCCGGCAAGGGCGTGATCAGCCGCACCGGTTCGCTGGGCGACGTGATGAAGGAATCGGTCGAGGCCGCGCGCACCGTGGTGCGCAGCCGCTCGCGCCGCCTGGGCATCAAGGACGAGGTGTTCGAGAAGCGCGACATCCACATCCACGTGCCCGACGGCGCCACGCCCAAGGACGGCCCGAGCGCGGGCGCTGCGATGACCACGGCCTTCGTGTCGGCGCTCACGGGCATCCCGGTGCGCGCCGACGTGGCGATGACCGGCGAGATCACGCTGCGCGGCGAGGTCACGGCGATCGGCGGCCTGAAGGAAAAGCTGCTGGCGGCCCTGCGCGGCGGCATCAAGACGGTGCTGATCCCCGAGGAGAACGCCAAGGACCTGCAGGACATTCCCGAGAACGTGAAGAACGGGCTCGAGATCGTGCCGGTCAAGTGGATCGACAAGGTGCTCGAGATCGCGCTCGAGAAGCAGCCCACGCCGCTGTCCGACGAAGAGGTCGCGGCCTCGGCGGCGGCCGTGGCCGAGATCGCGAAGCAGCGCGAGTCGCAGGCATCGGAAGGCTCGGTCAAGCACTGAACGACACGATCATGAAATTCGGGGGCTCGCCTTGCGAAACCCCGAAAATCTGGTCTATAATTCAAGGCTCGAAACGCGGGAATAGCTCAGTTGGTAGAGCGCAACCTTGCCAAGGTTGAGGTCGAGAGTTCGAGACTCTTTTCCCGCTCCAGTTTTGAAAAAGGGAAGCAACAGCTTCCCTTTTTTTCGCTAGTTCGATTTCGTTTTTCTGCGTGGCGCGATAGCAAAGCGGTTATGCAACGGATTGCAAATCCGTCTAGTCCGGTTCGACTCCGGATCGCGCCTCCACACTTCTCCCGTTGAATCCAGCGTCGATACACCAGGCCCCGCCAACCACGTTGACGGGGCTCGTTTCGTTTGGGGTATCGTCGTCGTTCAACCCGGGGCCCGGATGGTGAAATTGGTAGACACATCGGACTTAAAATCTGTTTTGTCAAGTCCTTCTTGCTTGCGCCAACGGGCCAGAAGGCCAATAGTGACAACGGTTTGCGAGCGTCCATGATGCAGCTTCATAGCTTGGCTTGACGGTCAGGAGCCAGCTAGGCGCCAGTAGATGGAGGTAGGTGTTTCCAGCGCATTGCACGCTACGCCCGAGTGGTGAAATCGGTAGACACAAGGGACTTGAACAATTTGAGCCTTCGGGGGGAAACGCCCGGAGTGAAGCCCGTCAAAATCGGCGAAAGCCCTGGATGCTTCTGCACCCGAGCCAACGCCGAGCCAAGCCCAAGCAACAGTTTGGGAAGGTGTAGAGAGCAGACGGCGGGCACCTACGGCCGCAAGGCTATGGTGAAGGCGTGCTCCAGACCACGAACAGCGCATGCGCGTTGGCGGCGAAAGTCGAAGTGGTAAGAAAATCCCTCGACCTTACGGTCATGCCGGTTCGATTCCGGCCTCGGGCACCAATCTAGAGCCGCCCCTGTTCACGCAGGGGCGGCTTTTCCGTTCTTGGGCTGCGTGCGCTTGAAGCCTCGATCCCCAGCCATGAATGCCTCCAGCATGTGCGGGATCAGCGTCGCGGCATCGACCGCTTCGCCATACGACTGCGCGTGCAGCGCGGCATAGCGGTCGAGGTCGGCTTTCAGGCTGGCCGGGCACGCGAATGTCAGCTTGACGCTCTCGGTCTTGGGCAGCGGCCCGAGCCGCAGCTTCTTGGTCGTGCTCATTGCGAAGCTCCCCGGTTGAAGAACAGCGGCTGATAGGGCCGCAGCACGAGATCCCGGTTAACGATGACTCGCACCGGCAAGCCGGGGCGCGCCGTCAACGTCGGCTGTATGTTCATGTTGCGCCGGGTGATCTCCTGGCCGACCTGGTTGATGCTGTCCTGGGCGCTGTCACGGCCGGCGATGACGATGCGGTTGCCGTTCTGGCGGTTATCAGGCGCGGCCAGCTCGGCGCCGACGCCCAGCAGCGTCGTCAGCACAGCGCCCGCGACGATGCGATTCCAATGCCAGTTCACATCGTCTTCCAGGCCGGCGTAACCGGCCGGGTCGGTGCCGACAAGGTTGTCGAGCGTGAGCGAGGACGTGTCGGGCAGGATGATCCGGTTCCACACTACCTGTACGCGGCTCTGCCCGTAGCTGACCTGGCTGTTGTAGCGCCCGAGGATGCGCGATCCCTGCGGGATCAGCAGGAACTTGCCTGTGGCCGTGTCAAAGACCGGCTCTGTCACCGTGGCGATCACGTCGCCCGGCAAGTCTGATTTGATGCCCGTGACCAAGGCGCCAGCGATCACCGTTCCGGCCATCACCTGATAGGGCGACGCCGGCAGCGCCAAGTTGCCGGAGTTGCGGGTTTCCGTAGCGCCGCCTTTCAGGAACGCCTCCTTCTGGTCTTGCCGGTTCTGCACGGCAGTCGGGTCGGCAGGCTGGGCCGCCGTCGAGGCCGGCCCGCCGGCGAGCGGATCGAAGGCCGCGAGCGTGCTTGCTGCGCCAGGCGCCACCGGCGCTGCCTGCGCCACCGTGGCTGCACGTTGGCCACCCGAGCGGAAGAACACCGACGAAGCCGCCGCTGCATCGGCCTCCTTGCGCAAGGCATCCTCGGGATCATGGCCCGGTGGCGCATATGCTGGCGTCACGGGCTGCTGCGAGTTGACGATGGCGGGGCCAAGATCGCCCGGCAGCGGCGGCCCCAATTCGGGTAACTTCGGCGGCAGCTTCGAGTAGTCCGCCGGCAGGCCATCCAGACCTTCGGACTTCGACACGCGCTCGACGTTGTAAAGCTCGGTCTGCTCACTGGCCGCGCGCCGCGGGGGCTGCAGCGACCAAATCGTGGCGCCGAGCACGGCGACCGATAGGCCGCCAACGAGGATGGCCAGCGTGCGCCGGTTCAGGCGTGTGACCGGGCGCGGCTGGGCGCGCAGCGCCACCGCCTCCGGTGCGACCTTGTCCGCCTGCGGCGTGGCGAGGTCGGGGGTGTCGTCCTGGCTCATGGTCAGTTCCTCCGCGCGACGCCGTCCGTGCGCTTGATCCGCACCACGTCGCCCTTGTCACCGCCCAGGCGCAGTTCGGCCGCGCCGAACAGCCGATCCACGATGTAGTACGGCGAGCGGAAGCGGTAATTGACCAGTTGCCCGTCGCCTTCCGGCCCGATCACGAACAGCGGCGGCAGCTCGCCTTGCGCGATGCCGGCGGGGAACTGGATATAGACCTTCTGCCCGTCGTCGAAGGCGCGCAGCGGCTTCCACGGCGGATTACTGCCGCTGACCGCGTAGCGGAAGCGCAGGTTCTCCAACGACAAGCCGGAATCCACCGGCGCGACTGCGCTGGCCGCCTGCGCCTGGCGCTGCAAGGCCAGCATCCGGTCGCGCGGATATTCCCAGGACGCCGACGCCATCCACGTCTTTTCCGTCGAGGCCAGCTCCAACAGGTACGTCCTGCGGCTGGTGGTGATGACAAGATTGGTCCTGAGGCCCGAGCGGATCGGCTTAACGAGCACGTTCACGCGCAACTCGGCACCGCGTCCGCTGGACGTGTCGCCCACGATCCAGCGCACGGTATCTCCGGCGGCGACCGTCACCAGCTCCTCGCCCGGCTGGAGCGAAACCACGGTCACGCGGCCCACGGCCGCATAGACCTGATACAGCGCGCCGTCGGTGAACGGCCACACCTGAATCGCGTTGACGTAGCCCTCGCGCGTAGGTGCGACGCGGGCCTCGGCATTGGCGCGCGAGACGCGCACCTTCTCGTCTGCCGGCTCCGGCATGGGCTTGGCGTCCTCGGCTTCGGGCAACGGCTTCAACTGCGCCGGCATCGGCAGCACCTCGGGCACGGCCACCACCTCCACCGGCGCAGGAGGTTCTGGCAGCGGCTGGGCAAGCACCGGCTCATCGAGCGAGATCACGGGCGGCGGCTTGCCCTGCGTGGCGCAGCCCGAAAACAAGGCGGTGGATGCAAGCAGGATCACTGGCAAAGCGGATTTACGGAGAAGATCATTCATGGCTTGGCTCCTTCGGAAGAATCCAGCTCGCGGCTCCACGACAGACCATTGACGTAGATGCCCAAGGGATTGCGGCGCAGGCGTTCTTCGGTGCGTGGTAGCTGGAGCACGATGGTCACCACGGCCGTCCACCGCTCCAGCCCGGCCGCGGCGCCGTTGACGTAGCGGCGTTCCGTCCAGCGCACGTTGAACGAGGTGTTGCTGGCTCGCACGACGCTGGTGATATGCACCGTCACCGACTCCTTGCCGATGCGTGCGAACGGATCGTTCACACGCGCGTAGTCGTTGAGCACCGCTGCGCCCTTGTCGGTCGTGTAGTCGTAGGCGTCCAGCCAGTTCTGGCGGACGACGATGGGGTCGATGGACAGCGAGCGCACCAGCGTCACAAAGCGCGCGATGTAGTACGCCTGCTGCGCATCAGTGGGCCGGTACGACGTGGCGGCCTCGCCCACGGCGCGGACCTGGCCCGCGTTGTCCACCTCCACGACGTAGGGCGTCACGATGGACTGCGCCGAGCGCCACACCAGGCCGCCAGCCATCAGCAGCGCGAGCGTCAGGCAGCCGAAGGCCATCAGCCGCCAGTTCTTCGCCTGCACGCGCGGCGAGCCGATACGGTCGTCCCACACCTGGCCGGCGGCTTGGTACGGCGTGGCAGGTTGCGGCGTGTCGGCATAGCGCACCTGCGGCTTCTTGAATCGCATGGTCAGTTCTCCTTATGAATCGCTTTATTCGTCGGAGCCGCGCAGGCTCGGCCCCTGGCCGGAGCCGCCGCCATCGCCACCGCGCAGCGTGTGGGCGGTGGTGGTCGCGGCGTGGGTGAGTTGCTGGCGGCGATGCAGGCGCTTGGCCCAAGCGGGCCGTTCCTGTGTCTGCGCCGTAGCGGCGCCGGATGCGGCCTCGCCTGCGGCACCCTGACCGAATGCCGCGCCCGCGCCACCATCGGCAGCAGCGCCATTCCAGCCAGCGTGGAAGGGAGCGGCCATGCGTTGCCCGGCAGCGGAAGCGCGGGATGCAGCGCCTCGCCCGGCCGCCCGCGCGCCGGTCTTGGCGACGTTGCCCAGGCCCGCCATCGCGCCCTTTGCGCCGCCGCCAGCGGCGGCGGAACCGGCCTGAAACGCCGACTTCGCACTGCTGGCCGCCGACGTAGCGGCGCGCGCACCGCTACCGGCCAGCTTGGCGGCAGCCGGGGCCATGCGCGCACCAGCAGCCACGGCGCCACCCACGCCCGTCGCGGCGGCGCCGATGGCGACGGCCGTGCCGGCAGCGCCGACAGCAGCACCGGCCATTGCGCCAGCGCCGAGCTGCGGCGCACCGGAGACGAGGCCCGTGGCGATGCCGGGGCCGAAGATCCCGAGCGCCAGCAAGGTGAGCGAGGCCAGCATGATGACCAGCGCGTGGTCGATGGACGGCTCGGCAGGATGGACTTGGAACTGAGCGAACAAGCCTGAGCCGATACCGACGATCACGGCCAGCACCAGCACCTTGACGCCGGAGGCCACCACGTTGCCCAAGACCTTCTCGGCGAGGAACGCGGTCTTGTTCCAGAGCGCGAACGGCACCAACACGAATCCGGCGAGCGTGGTCAGCTTGAACTCGATCAGCGTGATGAACAGTTGGATCGCCAGCACGAAGAAGCACAAGACCACGACCAGCCACGCGAGGAACATCACCACGATGGGGTCGAGGTTCACAAACACTTCGGGAAAGCCCGCCATCTCGCCGATCTGCTCCAGAATCGGCGCCCCGGCGTCGATGCCGGTTTTCGCCAGCCGGCCCGGCTGCAAGAAGTTCTCCATCGTGATGGCCGAGCCGGTGGCTGTGATGCCCAATCCCGCAAACGAGCGGAACACGATGCTGGCCAGCCAGTTGAAGTTATTGATGATGTAGGCGAAGGCACCGACGTAGAGCACCTTGCGCAGCAGCTTGGCGATCACGTCCTCGCCCTGGCCGGTGGCATGGCTCATGGCCCAATACAGGCCGGCGATCGTCATGTCGATGACGATCAGCGTGGCCGTGAGGAACGCCACTTCGCCCCGCAGCAGCCCGAAACCCGAGTCGATATAAGCGGCAAAGGTGTTGAGGAATTGGTCGATGATGGTCACGTCATTCATGGCGTGTCCTTCGGTTCGGCGGGAACGGCCGGCGCCATGCCATCGGCCGGTTCCTCGAAGCTCGGCGGGATCGGCGGCAGGTCGGCCAGCGTCTGGTATTCATCCGGCCCAGCCTGGCCGGAGAAGAAGCGCCGCCGGAAGGCTTCGGCGGCGGCGCGGCAAGCGTCCTCGCCCGTGGCCTGCCGGTCGTCCGCGCATTGCGCGCGCAATGCCTTGAGCCGCAAGGGATCGGCGGCCAAGGCATCGGCAAGGTGGTCAGCCGGCTGTTCGCTGCAAGCGGCCAGCAGCGCAGCAAGTACCAGAACAGACGGGACGAGGACGCATCGCATAGCGGCCTCCCGTCAGTTGCCGTAGAAATCCACGCGCTGCGGCGTGTATGGCGTGCCATCGCCCAGGAAACGCCGCCGCACCTCGCGGGCGCGTTCCGTGGCCGCGGTCTGCCGTGCCAACTCCAGCGAGGCGGCCCGATCTTGCGTGATCTGGAGCCGCTGCGACTGGATCGACTGCTTGGCCTGCAAGGCCAGCAACTGGTTCATGGCCTGCATGGCTTGCAGCGCGCCTTCGGCCGACTGGCTCTTGCCCACGAGGTCGGCCAGCACGCTTTCGTCTTCGCCCAGGTTCTGCGACACCTGGGCCTGCATCCGCATGGTGGTCTGCAAGCCGTTGAGCGTGTTCCGCCAATGCTCCTGCGCATCGCGGTACATCTGGTCGCCGCTGACGGTGGCGGCGTACTGCTCGGGATACAGGCGCTGGAACTCCCGATCCAGATTCGTCACGTCGTAGGCCAGGCCGCGCGCCTGGTCGATCAGCCGCTGCGTGGTCGCCAGATTGGCGCGCAACTGGCCGACCACGCTGGACGGCAGGCTGGCGAGGTTGCGCGCCTGATTCATCAGCATCTGCGCTTCGTTCTGGAGCTGCTGGATCTGGTTATTGATCTGCTCCAGCGTGCGGATCGCGGTCAGCGTGTTCTGCACGAGGTTCGTGGGGTCGATCACAACCCATTGCGCGTGGGCGGTGGCAGTGCAAAGCATGGCCGAGATGGCGGCGGCGACAAGACGCTTTTTCATGGCAGGTTCTCCTGTGGGTGGTCGGTGGTACGGAAAGAACCCGGCGCGAGGCCGGGGAACGAGGCCAGCAGGTCGGCCGCCCAATCGAGGCCGCGATGGCGCAGCCAGGCGCCCGCGAAGCCGGGCACGCCGGCGTCCAGCAGCACGCGGTCTATGTCGCGCTGGTCTTGCGGCGTGGAAGCGCCCGCGAAGGCCAGCGCCGCCTGCCCCAGGTCGAGGTCGAACAGGCGATTGCCGAGGCGGGATTGGTAGTAGTAGTCGCGCTTGGGGCTCGCGGTGGCGACGATCTCGATCTGCCGGCTGTTCAGGCCGAAGCCTTCGTAGATCGTGCGAATCTGCGGTTCCGTCGCCTGCGGGTTGGGCAAGAAAATCCGACTCGCGCAGCTCTCGATGATCGCGGGCGCGATGCTCGAATCCTTGATGTCGGCGAGGCTCTGCGTGGCGAAGATGACGCTGACGTTCTTCTTGCGCAGCGTCTTGAGCCACTGGCGGATGCGTGCGGCAAACACCGGGTCGTCGAGGAACAGCCACGCTTCATCGAGGATCAGCAGCGTGGGCGCCCCGTCGAAGCGTTCATCGAAACGCGCAAAAAGGTAATGCAGCACGGCCATGACGGCGGCCTTGCTGTGCATCAGCTCCTCCATCTCGAAGCACTGCACGTCGGCCATGCCCAGCCGGTCGTGGTCGGCGTCCAGCAGCTTGCCGTGCGCGCCACCCAGCACATAGGGCGACAACGCCTGCCGAAGCGTGTTCGATTGCAGCAGCACGGAAAGCCCGGTCATCGTGCGCTGCTCCACCGGCGCACCGGCGAGACTTCCCAGCGCCGACCAGATGGCCGCGTTCTCGTCTGGGCCGACCGCCACGCCTTCGTGCAGCAAGCGGCCTTCGATCCATTCGGCGGCCCAGGTGCGGTAGCCCTCGCGGTCGATGCGTGCGAGCGGCTGGAAAGCGATTTCGCCATCCGTGCCGAGGTCGTAGTGCTCGCCGCCCAGCCCGAGGATCGTGGCTCGCATCGAGCGCCCCATGTCGAAGGCGAAGATGCGCGAGCCGCGGTAGCGGCGGAACTGCATCGCCAGCGTGGCAAGCAAGACCGACTTGCCCATGCCAGTCGGCCCCGCGACCAGCGTGTGGCCCACGTCGCCGATGTGCGTCACCAGCCGGAACGGCGTGGCGCCATCGGTGCGCGTGACGATCAGCGGCGGGCCGTCGAGATGGTCGTTCTTCTCCGGCCCGGCCCATACCGCCGATACCGGCATCATGTGCGCCAGGTTCAGCGTCGAGACGATGGGCTGACGCACGTTGGCGTAGGCGTTGCCCGGAATGGACGACAGCCACGCATCCACGGCGTTGAGCGTTTCGGGAATGGTGACGAAGCCCCGGCCCTGGATGGCACGCTCCACCATGCGCAGCTTCTCGTCGGCTGCGCCGGCGTCCTCGTCCATGACGGTGACGGTCGCCGTCAGGTAGCCGAAGGCGACTTGATCGCTGCCCAGTTCCTGCAAGGCGGCATCCGCGTCCGCCGCCTTGTTGTTCGCGTCGGTATCGACCAGCGGGCTTTCCTGCTGGAAGATCGTTTCGCGCAACAGCGCGATGACGTTCTTGCGCTTGGCGAACCACTGGCGGCGCAAGCGCCCCAACCCCCGTTCCGCCTCGGATTTGTCGAGGCACAGAAAGCGCGTGCTCCAGCGATACCCAAACCCCAGGCGGTTGAGGTCGTCCAGAATCCCCGGCCAGGTCGAGGTCGGGAAACCTCGCACCGACACCACGCGCAGGTGCTGGTCGCCCAGCATGGGCGCCAGGCCGCCGACCAGCGCGGAATCGGTCAGCAGCGCGTCGATGTGGAACGGCACTTCGGGCACGCCCACGCGATAGCGCAGCGTCGAGATGGTCGCGTGCAGGTAGGTCAGCGTCTGCGCGTCATCGAGCCAGTCAATTTCCGGCATCACGCTGTCGAGCAGGTCGAAGACGCGATCCGTTTCCGCGACGAAGGCTTGCAGCCGCTCGCGCCAGTCCACGCCATTCGTCGGCGTGTTCTCGTAGAGCATCCTGGCTGCACGAGCGCGGGATTCTTCCGGCGGCAGGTAAAGCAGCGTCAGGTGATAGCCGCTCTCGAAGTGATTACCCGATTCCTCGAAGGCGGCCCGGCGTTCTTCCTCCACCACCCACGAAAGCGGCTCGGGAAACTCCGAGTGCGGATAGTCGGCCGCAGGCCGGCGCTCGGCTTCGATGAATAGCGCCCAGCCCGATCCCATGCGGCGCAGCGCATTGTTCAACCGCGCCGACGTGGCGACCAGCTCGCCTTGCGTCGCGCTGTCGAGGTCAGGCCCGCGAAACCGGGCCGTGCGCTGGAAACTGCCGTCCTTGTTCAAGACGAGGCCCGGCGCGACCAGCCCGGCCCAGGGCAGCCAGTCGGCAAGCAAGGCCGGGCGCTGGCGGTATTCGGCGAGATTCAGCATCGCGGCGTCCTCCCCTCACACGTCCAGCAGCGGGCGGTGCTTGATGTGCCGGGCGAAGACCTGCATGAACTGCGGATCGACGCGCGCACCCCACACCGCCAGCGAATGGCCGACGATCCAGAGCACCACGCCGGGAATCCACAGTTGCAGGCCCAAGCCGACAGCGGCGGCCAGCGTGCCGTTGGCGATCGCCACGGTGCGCGGCGCACCGCCAAGCAGAATCGGCTCGGTCAGTGAGCGATGCAGCGGCACCTCGAAGCCGTCCCTGAAGGTGTCCGGGGCACTCATACGACCGCCCCGCCGGAGAAGCTGAAGAACGACAGGAAGAAGCTGGAAGCCGCAAACGCGATGGACAGACCGAAGACGATCTGGATCAGCTTGCGGAATCCGCCGGACGTGTCGCCGAAGGCGAGCGCGAGGCCCGTGGCGATGATGATGATGACCGCGACGATTCGCGCCACCGGCCCCTGGATGGATTCGAGGATGGATTGCAGCGGGCCTTCCCACGGCATCGAGGAACCGGCGGCCTGCGCGGTTCCGGCTAGGAACAGCAGCAGCGCGGCCAGCAGCAGCCCTTGCCCCGCAGGGCGGGCCAGGCAGCGCAGCCGCGCGTGGCGCAAAGCCGGATTTGCAGAAAAACGGAAAGCAGGAATGGTCATCTGCGTCATGGCAGTTCTCCAAGTGAGTCAGGGGATGGGGAAGTCGCCGCAGCGGGTGCGGCATTGGGAAGCGGCGGCAGCTCGGGAAACGGCGTTTCCAGCGCGTCCGCCAGTTGGTAGCCCACGCCGTCGAAGCCGACGACGCGGGCGATGCTCTCGATGCGGCGTTTGCGCCCGCGCCCGGCGATGTGGATCGCCACGTTGACCGCCTCGGCGATCAGCGCACGGGGCGGGTTCACCGCCACTTCGAGAATCAGTTGCTCCAAGCGCAGCAGCGCGCCGAGTGCGGAGCCGGCATGGATCGTGGCGATGCCGCCGGGATGGCCGGTGCCCCACACCTTGATGAGATCCAGCGCCTCGGCGCCGCGCACTTCGCCAACGACGACGCGATCAGGCCGCAGGCGCATGGACGAGCGCACCAGCTCGGTCATGGACACCACGCCTGCGCGGGTGCGCAGAGGAACGTGGTCACGGGCCGCGCATTGCAGCTCCACCGTGTCTTCGAGCACCAGCACGCGGTCGCCGGTGGCGGCGATTTCGGCGAGCAAAGCATTGGCGAGCGTGGTCTTGCCGCTGCTGGTGGCGCCGGCGATCAGCACGTTCTGCCGCTCGCGCACGGCGCGAACGAGAAAGCCCGCTTGCGCGCTGGTCATCATTCCGTCGATGACGTACCGCTCCAGCGGAATTACGCCGATGGCACGCTTGCGCAGCGCGAAGGCCGGCCCCGGCGCTGCCGGCGGCAAGATGCCCTCGAAGCGTTCGCCGGTTTCGGGCAACTCGGCGGACAGCAGCGGCTGGCCGCGATGGACTTCTGCGCCGACGTGGGCCGCGACCAGGCGGATGATTCGCTCGCCGTCCGCCTCGGACAGTTCCACGCCCATCGGCGCGCGCCCACTAGAAAGCCGATCCACCCAAAGGGTGCGATCAGGATTCAGCATCACCTCCACCACGTCCGGGTCTTCGAGCGCGGCGGCGATCAGCGGCCCCATCGCCGTGCGCAACATCTGGATGCGGCGGTCGAGCGACGTGGCGGTCATGGACTGCGGAACGGCACTCATGACGCACGCTCCTGCGCTTGCGCGGCTGCCGCCGCGTCTTCCATCCGCATCGGGTCGGGATGCAGTTCCTCCACCACGTCGCGCACCAGGCTGCGGCCCCGCAGCAGGTGGCGGCCAAGCTGCTCGGTGAACTGCTCGAAGCGCGCTTTGCCCTGCGCGCGTGCCGCGTCTTGGTGCGCCTCGGGGACTGGTGTGCTGACCGTGAGGTAGTAGCGAATGAACAGCGCCAGCGTTTCGATGGCGATGTTCTGGTCGCGCTCCATGCGCTCGGCCTGGCGCGACAGGCGATCCAGCCGCTTGGCGATGGCCGCTTCGCGCTGGTCGGCGGCATCGGGCGACAGCCACGATGCGAGCGCCGCCGCGACGATGGACGACTTGGACACGCCTTTCTTGGCGGCAAGCTCATCGAGCCGCTTGGCGTGCTCGGGCTGGATAAAGAGGTTCAGGCGGTAGTGGCTCATAGCTCGATTCCGTCGTTGGGGTCGAGGGAAGCCAGCCGGGCCGTGCGCTGCATGGCTGGATCAAGCTGGCGAGGAAGGGGAAGCGGCAGGTCGTCGTCGTCATCGAGCAGCCCAAGGTCGGCCGCAGGCGCGGCCAGCACGGGGTCGTAGGCGACGGTTTCGGAGAGTTCGGGCTGACGGCATGGGCCGCCGTCGTCGGTGCTGTCCAAGTCGTCGGCGGATGCCGTGCCCGGTGCTGCCGGCATCAGCGGAATCGCCAGCCCGCTCCAGTCATCGGGCCGCGATGGCGGCGCGTCGGCGTACTGCCCGTCCGCCAGCGCGGGCGGCGGCAGCACGCGACGCTTGAAGTTGCTGTCCACGTAGTAGCGCAGCTTCTTCGCCTTGATCGGCGCCATGCTGGACACCATCACCACTGCCTCGTCGGGTGGAAGCTGCATGACTTCGCCCGGCGTCAGCAGCGGGCGGGCCGTCTCCTGGCGCGACACCATCAGGTGGCCCAGCCACGGCGCGAGCCGATGGCCCGCGTAGTTGCGCTGGGCACGCAGCTCGGTGGCCGTGCCCAGCGTCTCGGAGATCCGCTTGGCGGTGCGTTCGTCGTTCGTGGCGAACGTCACGCGCACATGGCAGTTGTCGAGAATCGAATGGTTCTGGCCGTAGGCTTTGTCGATCTGGTTGAGCGACTGCGCGATGAGGAAGCTGCGGATGCCGTATCCGGCCATGAAGGCCAGTGCCGTCTCGAAGAAGTCCAAGCGCCCCAGCGCCGGGAACTCGTCGAGCATCAGCAGCAGCTTGTGGCGGCGCTCGATGCCATCGGAGCCATCGAGCGATTCGGAGAGGCGCCGACCGATCTGGTTGAGGATCAGGCGAATGAGCGGCTTCGTCCGCGAAATGTCCGAAGGCGGCACCACCAGGTACAGCGACACAGGATGCGCTGCCGCGATCAGGTCTGCGATGCGCCAGTCGCAGCGCGAAGTGACTTCGGCCACCGTGGGATCGCGGTACAGGCCGAGGAACGACATGGCCGTGGACAGCACGCCCGAGCGTTCGTTGTCGCTCTTGTTGAGGACTTCACGCGCCGCCGACGCGACGACCGGATGCGCCCCATCGCCGAGGTGCGGCGTGGTCATCATCCGATGCAAGGTCAGCTCGAAGGGGCTGGCCGGGTCGCTAAGGAAGTTGGCGACGCCGCGCAGCGTCTTGTCCTTGCCCGCGTAGAGCACATGCAGGATGGCCCCGACCAGCAGTGCGTGGCTGGTCTTTTCCCAATGGTTTCGCTTCTCCAGCGCGCCTTCGGGATCAACCAGAATGTCCGCGATGTTCTGCACGTCGCGCACCTCATGCGCGCCGCGCCGTACCTCCAGCAGCGGGTTGTAGGCCGCCGACTTCGCATCGGTCGGGTTGAACAGCAGGCAATGTGAGAAGCGCGAGCGCCAGCCGGCGGTGATCTGCCAGTTCTCGCCCTTGATGTCGTGGATGACGGCGGATGCGGGCCAGGACAGCAAGGTGGGCACCACCAGGCCCACGCCCTTGCCGGAGCGCGTGGGCGCGAAGGTCAGGACATGTTCCGGGCCTTCATGCCGCAGGTACTGGCGGTCATGCTGGCCCAGGAACACGCCGGCCGGCTGCGTGAGGCCCGCCATGCGAATGTCCTGCGCGTTCGCCCAGCGGGCAGAGCCGTAAGTCGTGACAAGGCGCGATTGGCGCGAGCGCCAAATCGACATGCCGATGGCGACCACCACCGCCAGCAGGCCGCTGCCGCCCGCGATGGCGCCGCCGGTATCGAACACGCGCGGCGCGTAGGCATCGAAAACGAACCACCACTCAAACAGCTTCCACGGGTGGTAGATCGGTGTGCCGAGAAGGTCAAACCAGGGCGAGCCAAGGCGTAGTTGATAGCCAAGAGCCGCTGCTGTCCATTGTGTGGCGCCCCACACGCCGGCGATCACGATGCCGAATACCACGGCGATCTGACCGAACAGCACGTTCGTCCCTTGCATGACCTGGCCTCCGATTTCTCCTGCGCTGATTCCTCATGGGGAAGGCGGCACAAGAACGTGCCGCAGGCGTCAGGATGGGTGTCGGGTCAGTGCCGGTCAAAGACTGCTTCGAGCAGAAAGGTCGAGCAAAAAGACAGAATTAGTGCAGGGGCGAACCAATGAAAAACACCGCAAGCGATAACGCATTGCGGCGTGTCGAGCAGAAATATTGAGGCGATGCTGCGAACCGCCAACGATCAGAACTTGGCTGATTCCTTCGGTGGTGTGTACGGCGTTTCACCGTCGCCATAGAACCGCTTGCGCGTGGCTTCGGCTACCCGATTGCACAGCACGTCGCCCAGCTTGGGGCGATCCGTCTTGCATTGTTGGCGCAGCTCTTTGAGCCGTTCGGGGTTGGCCGCCAGTTCTTCCACCGTCGGGATATTCGCCTCCGGAACGTTGGTCGTTTGTGGCGTCTCGGAATTGCCGCAGGCAGTCAGCGCGGCCACCAGCAGGAACTGGATGAGCTTCTTCATGGCGTGGATTCCTCCAAGGGATCGGAATGATGGCCCGGCTTGGGCCTTGGGGGTTCCGGAGATTCAATGGCCTGCACGCGCTCAATGAACCGGGCCAGAACATCGGACGGCTCGCCTTCGGGGAACAGTAGGTAAGTTGTCAGCGGCGGCACGCGCAATGCCAGCGGTCGGGCCACCACACCTGCGTCAGGGTTAGCGGCAATGCGCGCGGCACCCGTAAACCCAAGCGCCAGGCCAGCCGACACCAGCACCATCATCAGATCGCACGTAGCAACCCGTTCTGCGACCAACGGCTCCGTGCCGGCCCGGCGTAGCACACGATCTACGAATCTGGCATGGCCTTCGCAAACTTGTGGATCGCATAGAACCAGCGGATAGCGCAGCAACTCCTCCAAAGGAATGCGCTTGTACGCAAGCAGCGGATGCCGGGCTGGCACCGTTACTATGAGCGCGTCTCGCCATACAGGTATGGCGGCGATGCTGTCACCTACTTCATCAGACTGCGCAAACCCCACGTCGTACAGATCGTCGTGCAGACCTTTGATCTGCTGTGATAGCGGTACCTCGAAGAATCGGAGTTCAAGTTCAGGCTCTTCTTGTCGGCATAGCGCCAGCAGAGCCGGTAGGCGCGACGGTGTGATGCCGTCCGACAATGCCACTCGCAATTGCCCATGGAAACCATTGGCCGCCGCTTTCACGCTATCGCGGGCTTGCTCCAAGACAGTGAACACGCGACGCACGTGTTCCAAGAACAGTCGGCCAGCGAGCGTCAATCGAGTGCTGCGAGTGGTGCGAGCAAATAACACCGCCCCGAGTTCCACCTCCAACTCCTTGATAGCGCGCGACAGAGGCGACTGCTCAATGTGCAGCCTCTCCGCTGCTCGTGCGAAGTGGAGTTCTTCAGCAACGGCCAAGAAGCAACGCAGATGACGAAGCTCCATATAGTGCCCTCTCAAAATGCATCTTCATCGCAGAGCCTCCATGCTCAATCTCGTCACAACGATCTGTGTGGACGACGATTGGCGTCCCGTACAGATGTAGATCGGATGAAAATCGGAGCGATCATGACGCCCCGCCACGATTGCATTTCCCGAATCGTTGAGAGCCTGGCCTTACGTGTGCAACGATGGCCGCAGACACACTCCGTCGATACTCGAGGAGGAGCCTTTTAGTTGGTTAAATCGGCAATTGACAAGAGCAAGGTGGTGAGTTGCTCTGGCATGGTGATGTGGGGGTTGTGCGAAGCAGGCAGCTCATAATATTTCCACCCTTCTCGGGCTTGAGCGCGGGACGCCGAAAGACCAAAGGTGTCATACAGACCAGTCTTCGTACAGTAAATATACGCAGAAGGGATGTTTGAAGCTTCTCCCGCTAGACATAGAGGAGATGTGAACGTAGCAAGGGGTTGCGGTCCGCGCCTCCCTTGGGCGAGCTTTTGATCATGGTCAGGGGTGTCCGGCGGAAGTGGGCTTGGGGGGACCAGCCAACCGAATCCATTGTTCTTGACGTCTTCCAGGATGGCGGCTCGCTGAGCCTTTGGCATGAGATCCAATGCGCACTCATCGGACTCCGGTAGTAGTGCGTCGATGTATATCAACTGTTGAATCCGATCGGGGATTCTGTCGGCCACACCAGTCACGACCATTCCCCCATAGCTGTGCCCGACCAAGATGACATGGTTGAGGTTCTCCGACTCGATAGCACGGACGACATCATCGACGTGCATATGCAGGTCGATACGAGGTCCAAGCAAGTGCGAGCGTTCACCCAGCCCCGTACAGGTTGGCGTCAGGAGTCGGTGATGCGCTGCCAAAAAGAGAGAGTGCATTCGCCACCACGCCCAACCTGCTGACCAGGCCCCATGGACCATCACAAAGGTGTTCATGGGGCGAGACTCAGTATCGATATGCCAAGAAGCCGCCGTCCAGCAGTATCTCGGCGCCAGTCACGTACCCAGCCTCTTCTGATGCAAGAAACAAGATTGCGTTCGCGGCGTCTTCTCGCTTACCGGTGCCGCCCAGTGGAACGGTTTCAAAGAACTTTTCCCGCATTTTGGGATCAGCGGACACCACTGAGGTTCGCATGGGGGGCAGAAGACCGGGAACGATGGCGTTTACCCGGATCCCTGATCTTGCGTACTCGCCTGCAGCAGAGCGCGTCATGGCCAACACCCCGGCTTTCACGGCGCAATAGCCCATGTGGAGACCGGGCATGCCTGCATACGCTGCGATGGAGGAAATCGTGATGATTGATCCCCCACCTGCACGAGTGATGGCGCGGGCGCCATGGCGGATGGCTAGGAAGGTGCCGCGGATATGGATTGACGTCAGTCGGTCGAGATAGTCGACCTTTTCATGATCAGGAACCATACCGCTTATGCCGGCATTGCTTACAACGATATGAATGGCTTCGAAGGATTGCTCCCCCTTCTGAAGGGCTTCCTTCCAGTTTTCCTCTTCAGTGACGTCTAGCTTGACGAAGCATGCTTCGCCACCCCCCTCGGTAATCGACTGTGCGACTGCTTGGCCTTCTTGCTCTAGTAGGTCAGCGATGACCACGCGCGCGCCCTCGCGCGCAAACATCCTTGCTGTGGCTTCACCAATGCCGCTCGCGGCGCCTGTCACGAAAGCAGTTTTTCCAGTGAATCTCATACACGTCTCCTTGCAATATGAAAAGGGCAGAGGGGGTTCAGAGTCTCGGCCGTCTAGCATCTTACACATATCTCGGTAATATTCAAGATGTCAGCAAGATTCCGTTGTCGGCTGGCTAAGAAGCTTGACGCGAGTCGAGGCTGACTCTCGCTTGCCGCCGCTTACGTCATTCGGGCTCTAGGGAATGTCTGCAAAACTCAGGCGCTGGCCGCGTAGCGTGAACGGCAGCGCCCTGCGATGATCTGCGGCATGAAGCAACTCGGACTGGGCCTGAACCTGTCGACTAAGAAGACGCGCAAGCGGGAGTTCTGGGAGGAGATGGAGCGCGTGGTTCCGTGGTCGGCGCTGGTGCAGATCGTGAAGCCGTACTACCTGAAGGCGAAGACGGGCCGGCCGCCGTTTGCCATCGAGACGATGCTGCGGGTTCATTACCTCCAGCAGTGGTTCGCGCTGAGCGACCCGGCGATGGAAGAGGCGCTGCACGACATGCCCGTGTTTCGCGAGTTCGCCAAGCCAGGCGACGTGGCGCGGTTGCCGGACGAGACGACGATCCTGAGGTTCCGCCACCTGCTGGAGAAGCACGACCTGGCGACCGACATGCTGCGAGTGGTCAACGACATCCTGCAGGCCAAGGGCCTGTTGATGAAGAAGTGCAAGGTGGTCGACGCCACGCTGATCGCAGCGCCGAGTTCGACGAAGAACGCGTCGATGCAGAGTCGGGACTGGTGCACAGCGTCGTGGGCTGGTCGGCCAACGTGAACGACGTGACGCAGGCAGGCAGCTTGCTGCACGGCGTTGAGGAGGTCGCCTTCGGCGACGCCGGCTACCGCGGCGTTCACAAGCGCGGCGAGGCTCAGGGGCTGCAGTGGCACGTGGCGATGCGCGCCGGCGACCGCCGCAAGCTGAACCCATTCCTGCAGCCCGACTTCCTGGCAGAGCAGGCGGAGAAGCTGACGGCGAGCATCCGAGCCCAGGTCGAGCACCCGTTCCGTGTATTAAAGCGGCAGTTCGGCTACACGAAGGTGCGGTACCGCGGCCTGGCGAAGAACACAGTTCAGATCGTCACGCTGTTCGCGCTGTCGAACCTGTGGATGGCTCGGCGCAGCTTGATGGGGCGCGCAGGGATGAGTGCGTCCGCAGCCTTATGCGGGGCGGCCTCGAAGGGCACCGAAACCATCATGTAGCGCCGCGTACGGGCAGTGATTTGAAGCAACCATGCGTAGCGTGGCGTAGTCAAGATGCTTCCGAATCGGCGCTGCGAATCACGTTGCGCAGACCTTTCCTCGCGTAGGTGATGCAGAGGTCGCGGACAACGGACCAGATACAGTGGACCCAGAGCAAGGGCACTGCGAAGCGGCCGAGGACCATGTGCTGTCCAAGTTCAGCTAGCATGTCAACAGGACACAACTTGTTTTTTGCCCCATCGCGCTGACGAAGGGCTCGTTTTATACCGGCAAAGGCATTGCATGAAGAAGTCGCTCGCTGTTTCCTCTAGGAGACAAAAATCCAACTCCAACCGAACTGAAGCGCCGACTCTGGCCGAGCAGGCTTATAAGAGGCTTGAGGAGATGATCATTACTCTGCAGCTAGCACCAGGCGTGGTGCTTTCTGAGTATGGTTTGTCGGAACTGCTGGAAATTGGTAGAACACCAATCAGAGAGGCGCTCCAGCGTCTCGCCGGAGAGGGACTGGTTGTGGTCCTCCCCAAGCGAGGGGTTCTTGTTTCCGAAACCAATATTCGCACCCAACTCCGATTGCTGGAGTTGCGAAGGGAAGTGCAACGTCTTCTCGCACAACTCGCAGCAGAGCGGGCAACAGAGGAGGAGAGGGCGCATTTTGCCCAGATCGGCGCTTCTCTGCTTCATGCAGCTAGCGCGCGCGACGAAGGGCTTTTTGCTCAGCTAGATCGAGAACTCGATGAGTGCATGTGGAAAGCGGCTCGCAATGAGTTCATAACCAAGACGATGGCGCTCATGCGCGGTTTATCGCGCAGGTTCTGGTTCGAGCACTATCGCAGGGTTGGAGATCTTCCGCTGGCGGCCACATTGCATTCAAAAATGGCCGAGGCGATAGCCAGGGGTCACTCTAAGGATGCCGCTGCGGCCTCCGATCGTCTTGTTGACTACATCGAGAGCTTTGCGCGAGAGACCATCACCAATTAGAACTTGGGTACCTTGGTGCTGCGAATTGGCCCCGGCGCGCGGAGATTAAGTCAGGCAGTTTGACCCTGCCTCGATTTCGCGTACAGCAAGAAGTTGGAAACTTCAAAGGTTCGATCACGCGACCTCGGCCGCCTTCCTGTAACCCGTCTCGTCACGCCGATCACGGGCCAGCAACGCCCAGACGATTCGAGCGTTCTTGCTGGCGAGTGCCACCGCCGCCACGTTCTTGTTGCGCCGCTGGACCACAAAGGTGGCCCCGGAAATCTGAACACGGCGATGAGTGAAAACTCTGCCCTGTGAGCGGTCCGCGAAGAGCGGGCTGACATGGAGCGAGAGCATGAGCAGAAGACCACGCCGGAACTTCTCACCGGCGTTCAAGGCCAAGGTGGCGCTGGAGGTCAACCGTTCGCCGGCAGCCGCATGCCGCGCCACATGCTCAAGGCACGAGGCTTCGAGGTCGGGCGCAAGCACGTGGCGCCCCTCATGCGGCGCATGGGCATCAAGGCGCTGTACAGCAAGCCCAACACGAGCCGCAGCATGTGTGATCTACCCGTACCTGTTGCGCGGCCTGGCGATCGAGCGTGCGAACCAGGTCTGGGCGATGGACCTGACCTGCATCCCGATGGCACGCGGCTTCGTGTACCTGGCCGCGATCATTGACTGACATAGCCGCAAGGTCCCGGCCAGGGACGTGTCGATGTCGATGGAAGCGGACTTCTGCGTGCGCGTGCTCGACCATGCGATCGCGCGTCACGTCAAGCCGGAGATCTTCGATACCGACCAGGGTTCGCAGTTCACCAGCATGGTGTTCACCGAGCGGCTCAAGGGCGAGGGCATCGCCATCAGCATGGGCGGTCACACGAGATGCCCACCGCGTCGGTCGTGCGTTCGCGCAAGCGACGCCCGCCCGCCACCGTGGACATCTCTGCACTGCGGTCAACCCCGGCAGCGTTCCACTTGTCGTCGCCCGACTCGTGTTCAGACCGATGGGGCCACCTCTCGGCCGCACATCCTCTTAGTACCTCATTTCAAGGGAAAACCCTCTATGAGATACTTTTGCCGCTCATGTAATATACTTGTGTCATGCAAGTTGGCATATGACTGCGAAACTGCATGACATCGATTGGTCCTCATCTATCTGTGTCATGCAAAGGAGACAAAATGAAGTTAAGTCGGCGCACTTTTACCCAAGCAACCCTGGGTGCGGCGGCGATATCTGTGGGTGGGCCTCTGTTTGCGCAGGACCGACCTCTGCGTCTTGGCCTGTTGGCGCCGCGATCAGGGGTGGCTGCCTTCATGGGGGAGGACAGCATTCGAGCCGTTCGGTGGGGGGTGGACCGAATCAACCGGTCGGGGGGGATTGCAGGTAGGAAAGTGGAGCTCGTCATTCAGGAGGAGACCACTCCCAAGGACACAGTTGAGCGGTTTCGCCATCTGGCACTGCAGGAGAAGGTGGACGCCATTCATGGACTGATTTCTACCGGCGTTACTCTGGCAGTCGCCCCCGTCGCAGAGGATGAGCGTGTTCTGCTCCAGTGCTGGGATGGAACGACACAAAACGGAGTGCAAGAGTCGATGCCAAAAACTCGTTTTGTGTTCCGGTCGACTGACAACGAGTGTGAAGCAGTGATGAGTTCGCTCATGGCCATCAAACGCTTCAAAGGTAAGTTCGCAACTATTGCAGGAGTGAATTCCGACTATTCGTATGGGCGAAACTGCTGGGAAACGTTCAAGACGTTGTTGTCTCGCTATGACATCGAGGCCAAGGTTGTTTCTGAGCAATGGATCCGGGTTGGTGCCACCGATCTCACGACGAACGTGGCGGCATTGAACGCCGCCAAGCCTGATCTGATTTTCAATTCGCTCTTCCTCTCCGATCTTCCTATCTTTCTTCGGCAGGCCTCCGCGGCAGGTCTGCTGGCCAACGCAAAGATCGTGTCGACCGTGGCGGGTGGTCAAATCAATGACCTGCGGTCCAGTTTCGTTCCCGAGGGTGCATTGCTGGGGCAGAACACCTTCTACTTTGACTTGCCCGGAGCATCCGAATTGCAGAAGTCGTTTGTTGCGGAATACAGGGACCGCTACAAGGCCATTCCGACCACATCGGCTGACCGCGCCTACTTCAATCTGATGGCTTACAAAGCCGGTGTCGAGAAGGCGGCGAAGGCTGCCGGCCGCTGGCCAAAAACTGATGAGATCGCTGATGCCATTGCCGGAAACGACATCGAAAGTCTAGGTGGCCGAGGGCGTTATCGGGCCGACAAGATTGCCGAACAGATGTTCTACCAAGGCTTCAGTAAGAACAGTACTCAGCATGAGTACCCGGGGCTGTCCGATATTACCGCCGCGTTTTCTGATCAATTGCAGAAGCCTGCAGGCGCAGACTACTGGAAATGGATCAAGACTGCAGATTTCCGCGTGTAATTATTCGTTAGCGGAGTGTGCTTTAAGCGTACTCCGCTAAGTTAAAAATTCCGTACACGCATGAAATGGATGCTTCAATGCAGTATGCCAACCTCTTTTTAGCCGGTCTCTTCCAAGCCGCGATTTTGTTTCTTGTCGCCTGCGGTCTGCAACTCATCTTTGGCGTTCAAAAGGTCGTCAATCTTGCCTGTGGTTCGTTCTATGCGCTGGGAGCGTTTTTTGCTATTACGGCTGTCGGCCTCTTGCACCAATGGCAAATGCCGATGATTTTTCTTGTTCCAGCACTTGTGTTGTCTGGTGTACTCGTTGGAACAGTCGGAGCTCCGTTAGAGTTGTTGTTACGTCCCGTATATAGGCGAGACCCTAGCTATCAACTTTTGCTGACCTTTGGTCTTTTGCTGATGTTCCAGGATGTTTTTCGTTTTTTCTGGGGTGCTGCACCGAGATCAATGGACAGCTCTCTATATGGAATATATGGAACGATCGACATAAGTGGATTGCAGATCCCTGTATATAACTTTCTTGTCATTGGAGCGAGCATCCTAATCGCAATGATTTTAGGATTGTCACTCAAGCGAACCCGTATTGGACGGATCGTACGGGCTACGGCTGAAAATCGGAACATGACTGAAGCATTGGGTGTTAATTCATCCAAAGTATTCACAATGGTTTTTACGCTGGGCTGCATTCTAGGAACTGTGGGTGGGGCATTGGTTATTCCCACTTCGGCTGCCTCTATGACCATGGCCGCTGAACTCGTGGTGGAGGCCTTTGCAGTTGTTGTGATCGGGGGCTTGGGCAGCATGGCTGGGGCTGCTGTTGGCGCCATCATTGTCGGGCTCATGCGGGCGTTCGCAGTTTCGTTAGCTCCTGAAGTGGAGATTCTCTCCATCTATCTAGTTGTCGTTGTTGTCCTCTTGATTCGCCCTGTTGGATTGTTTGGAAGGAGCGCATCTTGAGCGCAGTATTTGACGTAATTTCTCCGAGAATTCGGCCTCGGCCGAAGCCGCGGTTGCTTAACGGCGTTATTCCATTTGTTGTGTTGCTAGCTGGACTTGCAATTGCACCTTTGATGCTAACGCCGTACAGCACCGTGATGCTTATGCCTGCCTTGGCATTTGGAATCGCTCTTCTCGGCATGAATCTTCTGTTTGGCTACACGGGGTTGCTGTCCTTTGGCCATGCAATGTTCTTGGCTGTAGGGGCATACGTGGCGGCCGCAGCGACCCAGGCGGGCGTTCTCCACTTTGAGTTGATCTTGATCGCAGCAGCGAGTTTGGGAGGACTATTCGCATTGGCGATTGGTGCTCTCTGTGTCCGTTTCACACATATCTTCTTTGGCATGCTCACACTTGCGTTTGGCATGCTTCTTCACTCTTTCCTGTTCAAGTTCTACAACTTGACAGGAGGTGATCAAGGTATGCGTGTCCTGCGGCCGATGTTACTGGGGCAGGATTGGGATATGACTGCGACTCAGTTTCTCAGTGGTCCGTTCTATTACTACTGTTTGATAGTTTATGTGCTGCTCGGATTGCTCACCTGGCGCATCGTCAGTTCGCCTCTTGGCCTCCAGCTGCGCGCTATTAGAGACAATGAGAGCAAGGCTCGGTACCTTGGCGTACGTGTCTATCGCCTCCGACTGTTTGCCTTTGTAGTGTCTGGCGTTTTCGGTGCAATCGCTGGCGCGATGTTGGGGGTTTCCACTGGACTTGCTGATCCGGAGCTTGCGTATTGGCCTCAGTCAGGCAATCTTATTTTCATGATGATTCTTGGGGGGGCTGGAACCTTTGTGGGGCCTGGGGTAGGGGCGCTCATTTTTGTTCTGCTGCATGAAGTACTGGTATCGAGTACGGCCTACTGGAGATTTATGTTGGGTGCTACGTTGGTGTTTCTCGTGCTTGTGCTTCCAGAAGGATTGATCGGCACGATTTCCAATCACTTGCAACGTCGTGTAAGGGGAGATGCCCAATGAGTGCCATGTTGAGCGCATGCAATGTATCCAAATCTTATGGATCGTACCAAGCTCTAAAGAATGTGTCTTTGGAGATCGGAGGCGGTGAATTCGTGTCAATAGTCGGCCCGAATGGAGCAGGGAAGACCACACTCGTCAATGTGTTGACGGGGTTGGCGGCCCCCTCCCAAGGGACGGTGCATTTCATGGGAAATAGTATTGCTGGAGTAGGTCCGGTTAAGTTGGCTGCGATGGGCATGGCCCGTTCATTCCAGCTGGTCAATATTTTTCCAGAGGTGAGCGTTTGGGAGACGATCGCAGTTGCTGTAAGTTCAAGGTTGCGTAGAGCTTCGAATCCATTACGAACATTGACCAAAGATCCTCAGATCGAGGACGAAGTTCAGCATATTGCTGGAACACTTGGCTTGCATCACAAGCTTTTTGAACGAGCTGGTTCTCTCTCACAAGGAGAGAAAAAACTCCTTGATATCGCCAGCGCATTTGCACTTCGTCCTAAGGCCATCCTTTTAGATGAACCTACTTCGGGCGTCTCAAGTGGAGACAAATACGGGATTATGGAACTGTTAGTGAAGGCGGCACGCTCGGAAGGGGTGAGCGCCATCATTCAAGTCGAGCATGACATGACACTGGTCGCACGTTACTCGCATCGGGTGATCGCGCTTCAGGAAGGGCGTGTGATTGGAGATATGTCTCCGGATGTTTTCTTTAAGGACTCCTTGATGCTTGAAGCAGTGATCGGCCCTGTCCACAGTAGTCAGAAAAAAAACGAGGGGGAACACCAGCCATGCTGAACGTGTCCGAACTGACCGTGGACATCCAGGGAAGTCGAATTCTTCGAGGTATCAGTCTTGAGGTTCGCGCCGGTGAACTGGTATGTCTTCTCGGCAGAAATGGAGCGGGAAAGACCACCACTTTTCGGTCGTTGATGGGCTATCTTCGGCCCGTTTCCGGGCGCATCTCGTGGGAAGATAAAGATCTTGCGCGCTTGAGCACATGGCAGATTGCGCAACTGGGCATTGGCTTTTCCCCTGAAGAATCGGAAGTGTATGCCGACCTCACGGTCGAGGAAAACATTGAACTTCCGACGTGGACTCGTACCTGTGGCAGACCTGCTGCGGAGCGCATTTCGGAAGCATATCGTATTTTCCCCAAGCTGGAACGATACCGTAAACGCGGGGGGGCAGAGCTTTCGGGTGGCGAGCGCAAGATGGTATCTATCGCCCGCGCATTGGCTCTCGACGCAGAACTCCTTTTACTCGACGAACCTTTTGAAGGTCTCTCACCCGCCATCATTCCACTTGTAGCGGAGGGAGTCGCCGCGATTCGCCAATCTGGGAAAGCCATTGTGATGGCTGAATCCAATTTGCATCATGTTCCAGATTACATAGATAAACTAGTGGTGATTGAGCGCGGTGAAATTATTTACACGGGCTCGTTGAGCGGAGCTCTCGGGGACGTGGAGGTTATGAAAATTATCGCGGGTGCCGTGGATGCGGAACCTCAAACTTGACCAGGGGCGAGATATGAAGACATATACGGGCGATCGAACTATCGATGGAATTAAAGTGCTCGCCGATGGCCAATTGTTGCCTGACCGGACCGACCTGCGTCGCTATGCGGAAATGGGGTTCGAATGGGGGTACGAAGGTGCCGAGCCGCGGCAGTTGGCTTTCGCTCTTCTTTTGGATCACACCGGTGACTTGAATCTTTCCGCTGATTCTTGCGAATCTTTCATGAAGGTCATGGTTGCAAATTTTGATAATGAGTGGAGCATTGCTTCCGCAGATATTGAAAACTGGCTACGAAGCAAGTCAAGGTATTGACTGCGGCTGAAATCGAGTGTTGTTGGCAGGCATGCCCCTGTTGGGGTGAATTTAATTGGAGGTTTTCATGGAGCTTCAATCTACTATGATGAAGGAACGCCAGCGTCGATATCGCAAAGAGTATCGACATCGTGTGGCGGGTTGGTACCACGGTTGGCTGCACTTGGCGATCATTGCCATCAGCGGTTTCACGGCGCTCTACATCTATGCTGCCAATCTTCGCAACGTCCAACTGTGGGAATGGCTGGCCTTGCCATTGGGTTTCATGGCTTATCAACTCACCGAATACTTGCTGCATGCGCATGTAATGCATCGGCCTCGCAAGAACGTCATTTTCCGGGCGCTCTATGTGCGACACACATTGATGCATCATCAGTTCTTTACGCGCGAAGAAATGCGTTTCGCGGATCATAGAGATTGGCGTGTAACGTTCTTTCCCCCTTTCACAATGATCGTGCTTACCTTGCTGTCTCTCGTGCCATCGCTCGTCGCTGGCTGGATTCTCTCCCCTAATTTCGGCTGGCTGTTGATGGCCGCGCTGACGGGTAGCTACATGTTCTATGAACTCGTTCATTTCTCATGCCATGTGAACGACAACTGGCTTATTCGAAATACGCCGATTATTAATACTGCGCGCCGGCATCATACGGCGCATCACGATCATCCATTGATGATGGAAGTTAATATGGGTATCGGAACCCCTATTTTTGATTGGTTGTTTGGAACCTCCGATCTCAAAAGAGGATTTTGGGGTCATATCTTTAACGGCTACAGCACGCGTTATTTGAAGCAAGATCTTCGAAAAACAGTTCGTACACCCAATTCAAATGATGGCGTTGTGAAATCGGCAAGCTTCTAACATGACTGCCAAATATCCGGAGTGATTAAATGCCAACTAAATTCAAAGTAATTATTTCCATACTGATTTTGATGCTCTTCGGGGTGATAGGTTTGTATGAGTTTTCGATTGATCTTCGAACGGCTGGTTGGGCTGCATTTTTCTTGGGCGGGTTTATGGTGTTTTCGATCTGGATTTTTCCTGAGGTAAGCAGGGATGATCCTGTCGACGCCAATTGAGCGGCAGAGGGGTGCTCTGATTACTTCTACTTCAGATCGGATTAAGAAAATGTTCGCTCTCAAGGCAGACGCAGATGTGTGGTCGTTCTGTTTGATTTAGAACAAGTTCGTTGGTACAGCTTTGGCGGCCAGTGACGTCATACTTAACTTAACCTAGTACATCCTGATGAGATTCAATGATTTTCGCAATCTCTCCATCGACGACCGTGATGCCTTCTGGACCGAACAGGCCGGGTTGGTGGACTGGCACAAGCCCTTCGACCGGGTGTGCAACCACGACAACCCACCGTTCGCGCACTGGTTCGAGGGCGGGCTGACCAACCTGTGCCACAACGCGGTGGACCGGCACCTGAAAGACCGCGCAGACCAGAACGCGCTGATCTACGTGTCCACCGAAACGGACACCGAGCGCACCTACAGCTTCCGGGAGCTGCATGCCGAGGTCCAGCGCATGGCGGCGGTGCTGCTGGGGCAGGGCGTGAAGAAGGGCGATCGCGTGCTCATCTACATGCCCATGATTCCCGAGGCCACCTTCGCGATGCTGGCCTGTGCGCGCATTGGCGCCATCCACTCGGTGGTGTTCGGGGGGTTCGCCAGCCATTCGCTGGCCAACCGCATCGATGACGCCGCCCCTGTGGCCATCGTCAGCGCCGATGCCGGATCGCGCGGCGGCAAGGTGGTTGAGTACAAGCCGCTGCTGGACGAAGCGCTGCGGCTGTCCACCCACAAGCCAGCGTCGGTGGTGATGGTGAACCGTGGCCTGGCGCCGATGAGCCTTGTGCCCGGGCGGGACCACGACTACGCGGCCCTGCGCGAGCAGCACCTGGACGCACAGGTGCCCTGTGAGTGGATGGAGTCCACCGCCATCAGCTACACCATCTACACCAGCGGCACCACGGGCAAGCCCAAGGGCGTGCAGCGCGACACGGGCGGGTATCTCGTGGCCCTGGCCGCCAGCATGAAGCACATTTTCATGGGCGAACCCGGCGAGACCTACTTCTCCACCAGCGACATCGGCTGGGTGGTGGGGCACAGCTACATCGTCTACGGCCCGCTGATCGCGGGCATGGCGACCATCCTGTACGAAGGCCTGCCGATCCGGCCCGATGGCGGCATCTGGTGGCGCCTGGTGGAGAAGTACAAGGTGACGGTGATGTTCAGTGCGCCCACCGCCGTGCGCGTGCTCAAGAAGCAGGACCCGGCCTACCTCAAGCAGTACGACCTCTCCAGCCTCAAGGCCCTGTTCCTGGGCGGTGAGCCGCTGGACGAACCCACCGCGCGCTGGATCAGCGACAGCCTGGGGGTGCCCATCATCGACAACTACTGGCAGACGGAGAGCGGCTGGCCCATTCTCACCATCGCCAACGGTGTCGAGAAGAAAGCCAGCAAGTTCGGCAGCCCGGGTGTGCCGATGTATGGCTACAGCGTCAAGCTGCTGCACGAATCCACCGGCGAAGAACTCACCGGTGCCGATGAGAAAGGGGTGGTCGTCATCGAAGGGCCCACGCCACCGGGTTTCATGCAGACGGTCTGGAAGGACGACGCGCGCTTCGTCAACACCTACTGGAAGAGCATTCCCGGCAAGCTGGTCTACAGCACCTTCGACTGGGGCATTCGCGACCAGGATGGCTACTTCTACATCCTGGGCCGCACCGACGATGTGATCAACGTGGCGGGCCACCGCCTGGGCACGCGGGAGATCGAGGAAAGCATTTCCAGCCACGCCAATGTGGCCGAGGTGGCGGTGGTAGGGGTTGCCGACCAGCTCAAGGGGCAGGTGGCGATGGCTTTCGTGGTGGCCAAGGACAGTTCTTCGCTCTACGACGATGCCTCGAAACTCAAGCTGGAGGGCGAGATCATGAAGCGGGTGGACGAGCAGTTGGGTGCCGTGGCGCGCCCGGCACGGGTGCGCTTCGTGACAGTGCTACCCAAGACCCGCAGCGGCAAACTGTTGCGCCGCGCCATCCAGGCCGTGTGCGAGGGGCGCGATCCGGGTGACCTCACCACCATGGACGATCCTGCTGCGCTGCAACAGATACGTGCATTGTTGGTAGAAGAATACTAGAAGAAAACACACCGGAATTGCCGAAACGTGCCTCACTTGCGTACGGTAGTAGCAAAGCTTTGAAGTCAGCCCTCTGTCACAAACAGACGGAGAGAGTTGTGCAGTCCATCACCTCGGTATCAAAGCCAACACACGGTAAAATCCCAGTGATTGCTGGCCCGAATGAGGGGGCGTGTTGAATCTCTGATTTGCTCCATTCATCATTGGATGGACAGGTAGCGCCGTCGCCCGATCTTCCATGACACGCTCCCGCCTCGCATTGTGGCGACGAGTTGCTGCCCCAGCCGCTGTTCAAGCACCGGCTTCCAAGGCACCAAGCTGAACCCCATACCCTCATCGAGCAGTGCGTAGCGTCCGCTGGCAAGCATCACGCTGCGCCGGTAGATGCCGGCCACGCGCTGGCCGTCAGCCACGGGGCGATACCCCAAGCCGGTTTCGGCGGCAATGTCCTTCGCGGCGAGCGTCAGTTCCCGGTCGCGCAGCGTGCCCAGCAGGTTGCGCGCCAAGATCACGCGCTGCCCGCGCCGCTCGGCCAGCCCCTGTTCCGTCAGGAAGTTGGCACGCTGCTGCATTGCCTGCTTGGCCTCGCTACCAAAACCCAAATCACCCAAGCCGGAGCCGCCGCCGATCAACTGCTGGTCGAGCCAGGTGGCGCCGATGACGCGAGCTTGACGCTCAATGGGCAGGTGCGATTTTAGCTCCACGGCCACGCCGCCCAGGCGCTGCGCGTCGTACTGGCGGCCACGCTCGGGCAGGTCGTCCGGCACCTTCCATAGCCCCTCGGCCACGCGCTCCACGATGCCAGCCCGGCGCAGGGCTTCCAGGCGCCGGACATGGGCTGCCACGACTTCTTGCGGATCGCGGCCAGGGACAGTCTGCCCTTGCGCGATGGCAAGGTGATGGTCGGTGCGGTACAGGCCATTGCTTGCCATCGCGGCGATGGTCTTGTCCGCCGCCCGTATCTCGGCAGAGCCTTTCACCTCGACCACCGCGCCCATCGGATACTGCTCCAGTTTCGTCCTGGGCGACAGCGCGACGTAGTGCGCCTTGCCGTCGATGCCATCGACCACGAGATAGCCCCGGTCGTACAGTTCGTCGGCCAGCCCCTTGCCCGCTACGCGGCCGATGATGGAGTGCCCATCTTCGGCCGGCTGGAACACGGCCAGGTCGCGCTGCCTGCCGCCCATCGCACGTTGCATGGTGCGGATGATGTCGCCGCGCTCGCCCATCGCCCGCAGGGTGGACTCAGCTTCGGCGTGGACGGCACAGGTGCCAGGCTGGGTTTCCGTCGCCAAGCCCATGCGCTGAAGCCGTTGCAGTCGCCCGACCAGCAGCAGGCGCTGGCGCTGCAGCTTGGGATCATTGAAGCGTTCGATTTTCACCAATCCCTCTACCGCTTCACGCTGCAAGGTTCGATCCAGAGAAGTCCAGCGCTCCTGCTCCACCTCGCGGGCCAGAGTGCGCTGGATCTCCAGCTCGGTGCGTGGCCCGAGCCATTCGGTGGCCAGCTCCATCGCCCGCTCGCGCATCCCGCGGGTGATGTACTCCTGCGAGATGATGAGGTCTTTGCCCGTATCGTCCTTGCCGCGCAGCACGACGTGGGTGTGCGGGTTGTCGGTGTTCCAGTGATCCACCGCCACCCAGTCCAGCCGGGTGCCCAGATCAGCCTCCATGCGCTGCATCAGGTGGCGGGTATAGGTGCGCAGGTCTTCGAGTTGGTCGGCATGCTCGGGCGAGACGATGAAGCGGAACTGGTGACGGTCGCCCCGCCCGCGTTCCTCGAAAGCTGCCGTGTCCGCCTCGTCGGTGATGGTCCCATAGGCCCGTCCCTGTTCGCCCTGGCGATCCACGCCTTCGCGCCCGATGTAACGCAGGTGCTGCACCGTCGATTTGCCGCTGGCCTGCTGCAAATACACCAGCCGAACCTTGACCGTGGCCCGGCGTGAATAGGCAGTCAAGGACTGGCCCGTGAAGCTCGCCGCCGTATGCCCGCGCCCCAGACGAGAACCAGGCGCCTTGCCGGTGGTTTTGCCCCTCACCTTGCCACCCATTCCGCGCTTGCCGCCTGTAACGCCAGCCGCCTTGCTGGTCTGACGCAGCACCTGCGCAATGAAGGTGTCGCCGCGCTGCTTCGGCTTGCCTGGCCGCACGCGGAAACGGTCATCACCATCCGAGTTTCCGCGCTGGCTCATGATGCGCCTCCAGCCAAGCCCATCGCGCCCGAGCGGATGCGGCACACGGTGTTCCCAATGCCTGCATGGCATTTGCGCTGTTGGCGGCACGAAGCCACCCTGTGGCGCGTGCTGCCCCAAACCCATGTGCAGACTGGCTTTGCGCGCACCGTGGTGCCGCGCCCTTCAATCTTGCCTTCCGCCTTTGCCCCTCGCTGGCGCTCCGGGCAGCGGCGGCCCGGCGGCGCTGCTGCACGAGCAGCCAGCACGCCGGCGAACGCAGCGACGGCCACAGGCCGGGCGCGTTCGAGGCAAGACACCTGCACGTTGGACGGCTGCGCCGAAGGCAGCGCGAAGTGCGGCGCGGATGCGCTCGCACTGCACGCGCGACGACACGGCGACGGCCAGCAGCACGACACGCCCGATGGCACGACAAGATGCACGGCAACGTGCAGCAAGTCGGCGGCCATCATGGGCGGGACTCCAGCCAGACCGGATGCGCGACGCCAATCACGGCGCCCACACTGACCGGCCCGAAATACCGGCTGTCGAACGACGCCGGGTTGGTCACACTGAGCAGGAACAGTTCACCGGGTTCGAGGCGACGGCACTGCTGCCAGGATGGCAGCGGCCGGCCCCAGCGGTCGGCAGGCAGCACAGCGGCCGAAGGCACGCCGTCGATGCGGACGATGCGGCCAGTGATGCACACCTCCTGCGGCGCGATGGCGCCCACGCGCTTGAGCAGCGGCACGCGCGCCGGCAGGTAGCCGCGCTGCGCGGCCAGCGCGGCGGCGTCTGGCGGCAGCGTGGTCAGGACGATGCTGCCCACTTCCAGCCGACGCGGCAGCGAGCCGGTGCCGTGGCGCTGCGGATTGACGCGATACCAGCCGACCGCCACGCTGTCGGACGGGTTGTAGATCAGGCGCGGCAGCGGCTGCACGAAGGACGCCCAGGCCAGCGCAGCGAGGCCGCAGGCGGACAGGCCCGCCAGTACGAGGCGAGCGCGCAAACGTGCGCGGGGCGAGCGAGGACGCGACGCGGCGCCGGCAGTCGAAACGGCGGTCATGGCAGTGCCCTCCCGGTCAGCCAGGCGGCGTGCCGCTCGGCGGTGTATTCGGGCAGCGGCAGACGCGCAGCGAGCCGGTTGGCGAGCGTGCGCCAGTACACGGGCGAAGCGGCGGATGGCGCGATGCCTAGCGCCTCGATGGCGTCGATGCGCTCCAGCACGGCGCGCACCTGGTTCTCCCCCTCGGCGTGCAGCAGCAGGCGCGCGCCCGGCTGCACGCCGGGGATGCGCTGCGCCGCATCCAGCGGCGTGCAAGCCTGCATCACCATGAGCTGCCAGCGGATCGTGCCGTAGTCGTTGGCCTGCCAGCGGATGCGGCTGAACATGGCGCCCGGCAGGAACACCGCGCAGCGCCGCCAGCGGTCGAGCTGGAGCGTGCGCGCAGGTTCGCCGAAGCGCAGGTAGAGCTTGAAGCGCGGTTCGATGTAGGCCAGCGCCACGCGCGTCAGCGGCGTGCTGGCAGGCTGGCCGGAAGGTGCTGCGTGCGCAGCCGTGGCCGCGCACGCAACAGGCGCGGCGGCAGACGAAACGGATGCAGTCATGGGGTGTTCTCCCTGCGGTGCTCTGGAAACTCCCGCTCCAGCAGGCCGCGCAGCAGGTCGGCCACGGTCACGCCCTGCGTGAAGGCCGACACCTTGATGCGCGCCCGCATCGCGGGCGTGATGTCGAGGGTCAGGCGAGCCGTGTAGAGGTCGCCCTTGCCCAGCGCATCGGCATCGCCCTGGCGAATCCACGCCTCGGCGTGCGGATTCGCGGGCGGACGCGCGCCGATGCCGACGCGCTTGGCCGTGCGTTTGCTGTTCGGTGGCGGCGTCGTTGTCATGTCGTCCACCGCAATAGTTCATCGACCAGCGCAGTGATTTCGCGTGCGGCGGTGCTGTCCGGCGCCGTCTCGCGTGCAAGCCGGCCAGCGGCGACGCTGTCGGCGAACACGATGCGCTGATGCACTTCCGCGCGCAGCGCAGGAAGCGGTTGGTCGGCCAGAGCCTGGCGCGCTTCGCGCCCGATCACGGTGGTGCTGACGCGCCGATTGATGACGAAGGCCGCGCGCAGCGCTGGCCGAAACACCTGCGCCTCACGGATCAGCGCCACCATCTCCGCGCTGGCCCACAGGTCATAGGGGCTGGGCTGCACGGGAATCAGCACGCGCTCGGCCGCCAGCAGCGCGGAACGCGCCAAGGCAGCGATCCTGGGCGGGCCGTCGATGATGACGTGATCGGCCCGCCTGGCGAGTTCTGGCGCCTCTTGGTGCAGCGTTTCGCGTGCGAGGCCCACGGCGCTGAACAGCCTTGGCAAGCCTTGCTGGCTTCTGCGCTGTGTCCAGTCTAGCGATGAACCCTGCGGGTCGGCGTCCAGCAGCATGACATGCTGCCCGCGCATCGCCAGCTCGCCGGCGATGTGCGTGGCGAGCGTGGTCTTGCCCACGCCGCCTTTCTGATTGAGCAGAGCAACGATCATGGCTTGGCCCTCCATGCTGGAAAGCCGGGCTTTTGCTGCTGCCTTTCATGCCGTGTGGTGGTTATCCACCGTGGCGCGGCGCTTCTACTAAAAGTTAGAGAATTTAAGTTAGGGAAGTTAGAGGGACGCGAAACCCAGTGCTGGCGCGGGTTTGCGGCCGATTTTGTTGCCTGATAGCACGAGGATTCGTTGCCTGATAGCACGACACCTCTGTTGCCTGATAGCACGAGTCCATCCACAGACTCTCCCGAAGTTATCCCCGTGCCGTTTGCGGCACGGGCCGGAAGGTCAGCAGCGGCGAGGAAATCCCGGACGCGTGCTCGATGCCCAACAGGTAGCCCGGCAAGGCTTGCCGCGCCACCAGCGCCCGCAGGTCGGCGGCGAAGTCGTAGTAGCGCGCCACGCTGCCCGATTTGCGGTACAGGTGCTGGAAGTCGAATTGCCAGCCGCCCGGCTGCCGCCCGCCGTGCTTGCGCACCAGGCGGTACAGCCACCGCTCGATGCCGCCCGTGAGCCGGAAATACGCCGGGTCGATGGTCAGCACCAGGGCGGCGTCGAGCACGCCGGCAAAGAACCAGTCCGGCAGGATCAGTTCGAGGCCCAGCGGCGTGCCGCTGGCATCGGCCAGTTCCTTCCACTCGTTGATCCAGGAAAACCGATGCAATCGCCGCCCGGTCGTCTCGCGGATGGACGTGGCCACCGTGGTCGATTGCAGCCGATCCAGCGCAGCCTTGAGGCGCTGGTAGTCGCGCAGCGACGTACCGCGCCCAATGAAGCGCAGCACCTCGTAGGGGCGTACCTGCATCAAGCGCGAAGGCCGCAGGCCCGCGTCGCGCGCCTCCACGATCTGGCTGGCGGCCCAGATCAGGATGTCGGCATCCCAGATCGTGGCGATGCCGTGCTCCTGCGTGCCTTCCACGCGGATCGTCACGTTGCCCGCCCGGAAGTCGATGGGCTTGACCCGTTTGGACTTCGCCAGCGAGAAGAACGGAAAGGCCATCAAGTCCTGGCTGTCGCGTGGCGCCATGTCGCCCGGCAGCGCGCGAAACAGGTCGAGCTGTTCGCGCTCCTGCAAGGGTGTGGACATGGCGAAGGCCATCCACGCGCCGCCGATCAGCGCGCACGGCTGTCGGCCGAGTGGTGCTCGGCGTACTCGGGATCGGAAGTCGTCTCGAAACTGCGGTCGGCGGCCCAGGCATCGAGGTCGGCCACGGCGTACATGACCCGCCGGCCGAACTTGCGAAAGCGCGGGCCGCCGCCGATCACGCGCTGCTTTTCCAGCGTGCGCGGCGACAGGCGCAGGTACTCGGCGGCTTCGTCGTTGGTGAGATAGCGTTGGGGCTGCGCGGCAGCGGTCGAGACAGCGGCGGCAGGCCGCAAGGGAGCAGGACGCATGGTGTGAACCTCCATAGCTTTCAAAGCTCCGGCCACACAGCGCAACCGGATGGAGGCAGTCTCAGAAAACGCGGCCCACTTGCTCAGGGTCGTTTTGCGTCGCCTTCAAAACGACCCTTCTCAAGCGGCGCAAGCTGTGCTAGGCGGCGATAGCCGCCGCGCATCAGCGCATCGCCACGCCGCACCAAGCGGCGCACCTTGGAGCGCAAGCCGCCGTCGGCGTACCAGTCGGCCACGGCGTCGGCACCGAACAAGCCTTCGCCGACCTCACGCGAGGACGCGCCCGCCAGGGTCGCGTCGAGCGCCTGCAAGGTGTGCAGTTCCAGCAGCGCGGAAGGTGTTGGCCTGGGCGTGGCGGCGAAGGTCACGCCGGGCACATGACCGCGCACAGGCGCGGCAGTGCCGCCGCGATGGGCATAGGCGACAGCCATGCCGTCTTCCAGGCCGGGGGCCAGCGCAAAGCGCAGGCAATGGCCTGGGCTGCGCGCGATCAGCGCCAGCCGTTTGCCGTCATGGAGCAGTTGCTTATGGCCAGGGATGCGCCAGAACGCGAAGATCGAGGCATCGGGTGGCGGATCTTCATCCGGGTAGAGCTGCACCATCGCAGCGTGGCCGGGCAGCCAGGCCGGATGCGCGTCGCGCGCATCCAGGGCCGGGTCTTCCAGCAGGCGCAAGCCCCAGCGTTGCGCCGCTTCCTGTGCCGCCTGCGACCGACGACGATGGCGCAGCCAGTCGAGCCGGTAGTCGGGGTGCCTGCGCAGGTACTCCCAGGCGAGCGCAAGGCTGTCCAGATGCAGCACGTACAGATACGCGGCAGTCGGATACCAAGGCTCGGCGGCGCGGTCGGCCATGACGCAACCTCCTGGGAACAGGAATCGCCGCCACGGCTGGGCTACGCGCTACATCGCCATCGTCAGAACGTCATGGGTAAAAATGGTGACTGGGGTTGTCAAGACCGATTGGCTCCGATGCGTTGCGGTTTCCGTCTCAATGCGGCGGTGGCAGCGCCCCGACCGTGGGACGCCGTATCGGCCAGCCTGCCGCAACCCAAGCCAGGCATCATGACTGTTTCGATCAGACTGGCCGGGGTATGCCGCAAGAATCCCGATTGAGACCTGCCCGGCATGACGCCAGACTGAAAAAGTCACAGTAGGCCGTATTCAGTCCGGGATCGCTCCGTCGCGCTCGGCCAGCCGGGTGTATTCCGACAGCGTGCGCGTGGGGCGGAAATAGAGGTCGCGTAGCACGGGCTGCTGGCGCGGCCCGACGATGCCGGCCAGGTCGGACAGCTTCACCGTCCCCAGCTCTGGCATCCCCAGCCCGAGGTCGATCAGGCCGTAGGCCGTATCGCCGTCCGCAGGATCGAGCGCGGCCAGCAGCCAGGTCACATGCGCGTCCGGCGTGAACAACCGCACCACGGGCACCGGGTCGATGGCCTCGCCAGCGGCGCGGGCCTTGCCGTGGGCCAGCAGGCGCGCGCGGTCGTCCTCGGTGATGAGTGCCGTCATGGCGCCACCCTCCGGCCGCACGAATCCGCCGAAGCGCAAAAGCGCAAAGCCGTACCTGCGGATTTGGGCATAAACACGATGGCGGTTCCGTGATTTCGCGCCTTTGTTGAAACCCGCAAATGCGGATTTCTGTAGAAGCGCAGAACAGTGAGCTTTTGATGAATGAGTTAAAGATAACGTGGTTTTAATTGTGCTGCGAATCGACGCTTCTGTCCATGCAGAAGCGATCCGTCCAGCCCGGCCGACCGGCCGGCGCCACCACCTTCGACGCCGAGCTGGCTCAAGCCTTCGGCGCGGCGGTGCGTGCGCTGCGCACGGAACGCGGCATCGCCCAGGAGACGCTGGCGCACCTGGCCGGCGTCGAGCGTTCGCACATGGGCAAGGTGGAGCGTGGCGAACACCAGCCCACGCTATCGCTGATCTTCAAGATTGCCGGCGCGCTCGAATGCAGCACGGCGGTGCTGATGAGCGAGGCTGAAAGCTAGCTCGCGGCAGCGGCCCAGCCGTAGGCGCTGGCCGGGCCGATCCGGCGCAGCCGGTTCGGCGGCATCGAGGGGCGCCAAGCATCGCGCGGCGGGGATAGCCCACAGGGCTTTCCCCTGGAGTGCAAGCGCCAGCGCGTAGCGCCGCAGGCGCGAAGGCGTGAGGGATTGGAGCCGAATGGCCGTGACGGCTTGCCGGCACGGGGCGCAGCCCGAAAGCCCGGCGGCGCTTGCAGCGCCGACACGCCATCCTGGGCTTGCTACGCCACGGGCTGCGGGCCATCCACCGATGAATACCGGCCCTGGTGAACATGCCAAGAGGCACCCGTTGCCGAACCCCGTGCGTGCGGTGCTGCGATGAGCAGCACAGCGCCCCGCCGCAATGGGCGGGGCGCTGTGGGCGGCCGTCAGGCCGCCTTGGGCTTGTTGCGCGACCAGATCAGGTCGTGCGTGCCGTCCTCGTTCTCGATCAGGCGGGCATAGACCGTTGCCGGGAATGAAGGATCGTCCAGGGTCACGGACACGTAGGGGCGTCCGGCCTCGCTGGTTTTCTTCCACGCCGCGCCGATGTCGTGGCCAGCCGCTTGCAGGCGGAAGTCGGGGGCGCTCTCGTTGTTGCCCTTGTCGTTGGGAACCAGCTTGACCTTGACGTTGAGCGTCAGGGTGCGGAGCTGGCCGTTGAAGCCGTCTTTGTCTGCGGTGAAGGTGCCGATGTTGGCCATGATGATTTCTCCTTTCGGGTTGAACAAGGTCGCGCCAGTGCGTCCTTGTTGTGATCCGTCCGGCGGGGGATGGGCTGGCCGCACCGCGCAGCGGTCGCAACACCGTGGAGAACCTGGAGGCGAAAAGAATTTGTCCCGCGAGGAATGCGCGCAGCGCAGGGGAAATTGTTTTCGCTGGAAGGTTGCGGCCATGAAGCCCAAGGCGCAGCCGCGCCACCGCCAGGATTCACAACAAGACAAGGACGCACAGGCCGCCCGCTCCCGAATGGAGACAGGGCCGACTCGGCATCCCCGCGTGACGGCTTCACCGGCTTGCGCCCTGACGCGGGCCAGGTCAATGCCCCGACGACAAGGCCAGAGCGCCCCAGCCGCAGCTCGCGGCACATGCTTGAGGCGTGGTGAGGAAGCTCCATCGGGCGAGGCCGAGCGGTGTGTCGGTGAACCGTCCTTCGTGACGTACAGGCAACGAATCGCCAGCGTCGAGGACGGCACGCTTTTGCACAACCTGCCGCAGCAAGCCGGGGCGTAGCCCCACAAGCTCCGCCCATTGCGGCGGGGCGCAGCCTTCCTCGCAAGCGAAGCGCGCAGCGCCACAGGCGCGAAGGCGTGAGGGATTGAAGCCGAATGGCCGTGATTCGGCACGAAGCACGGGGCGCAGCCCGAAAGCCCGGCGGCGCCTCGCGCCGACACGCCCAGGCCGTTCTATATTTTCAGGAAGTAACCCAAGACAAGCCCATGACTCTCCAGCTCCGACACGAAACCCCGGACGACATTGCTGCCATCGAAGCCGTCACGACGGCCGCTTTCGCCGATGCGCCGCACACCAGCCACACCGAGCAATTCATCGTGCGCGCACTGCGCACTGCCAACGAACTGACGCTTTCCATCGTGGCCGAAGAACACGGCCAGATCATCGGCCATGTGGCCCTGTCGCCCGTGACCATCACCGACGGCCACGGCCGCCAGGCTGAGGACTGGTACGGGTTGGGGCCGATCTCCGTCCTGCCGCAAAGGCAGGGGCACGGCATCGGCTCGCGCCTGATGGAGCAGGCGCTGTCTGAACTGCGGGCCATGCAGGCCGCAGGCTGCGTGCTGCTAGGCGATCCCGCGTATTACGCGCGTTTTGGTTTTCAGGCCCATGCGGGCCTGCAACTGCCGGGCGTGCCGCCCGGCTACTTCATGGCGCTGGCCCTGCATGGGCCAGTGCCCGAAGGCATCGCGCGCTACAGCGATGCCTTCAACGCCACCGCCTGAGCCACCGCGAAGGCGGCGGCGTTCTGACTCGGCTGCTGGCCTTGAACACCGGGCGCGGCCACTGCCGCGCCCGGATTTTGCGTCCACCGCGCCCAGGACGGAACGGCCTGGGCGCGGTGCTGAACGCGGTTATTCCTTCGTCTCGATGAGCCACCACACGGCACGCGGCAAGGCGCGGCCCGTGATGGGGTGAATGTCGGTGAGGTCGGCGCGGGCCGACCAGCCCGAGGGCGGGCGGTAGCCGCGCACGTCGCCATCGTCGTGCCAGCGGCGAGCGCGTACCGTGCTGGGCGCGTAGATCGCCGCCATGCGCGGGCGGCTGCTGGTGATGCGGGTCATGGGGGCTTCTCCTTGCAGCGAAGCGCCCCGGTCGAGGCCGGGGCGCTTGCCTTCGGCGCGGGTCAAGCGGCCAGCGCCTCGGCGGGTTCATCCGCCATTGCCTCGGCATCCTCCGGGGCATCCTGCGCCTGCGTTTCCTGCGGCGCAGCTTCCGGGCCTTCGGTCTTGAAGATGGCAGGCATCCAGCCCGTGCCATCGGCCAACCGCTCGGCTTCGCTGGCAATGTCGGCCTTCTTCAACTTCGCCAGTCGCGTGACGTGCTCGGGCGCGTACTGGCCCACGGCTTCCAGAATCACGGCCTTGGAAACGTGCTTGAAGTAGCCTTCTGCGGTCGGCTTCCACCATGCAGCCATGTCGAGGCCCACGGCCTGCGCCAGTTCCTCGCCGGGCTGGTGCGGTGTGGCACGGGGCGTCACCACGTCCACCGTGGAAGCCACGCACACGGCCAGCAGCCGCACCAGTTCATCTTGCGGCTTCGCCAGCAGCGCGGCAAACAGTTCGGCGCTGTCCTCCGGCAAGGCTTCGCCCGCCACCTGTTGCAATTCGCACAGCGCCACGGCGGCGGGAGTTTCCGGCCAGTCCGGGGCCATGCCTTCCAGCCGGTCTTGCACTTTGAGGCCCACGCCCAGCGGCAGAGAATCACGGCTGCGGCCGTAGCGGCGTTCCTGCAAGACGGTCTGCACCATGCCATGCACCACGGCGGCCAGCGCGGCTTGCGGATGCCGGGCGACTTCGATTTGTAGCGCGGCGGTGCGGTGGGCGCTCAAGCGTTGCGCCAGCCGGTCGGACATGGCGGCGGTCTTGGGTGGCTCGTCGTCCTCGCCTTCGTCGTCGTTCGCGGCTTCGCCTTCGCTGCCGAAACCTTGGCGCAGCCTTTCCAGCGTGCGCAGCGCCTTGGCCTCGGCCTCGCGCATCAAGCCGCGATGAATCACGGCTTCGCCGTTGCGGTCGATGGTGACGATGGCACCGGCTGCGGCCTTCACGGTCGCGCCGTAGTCCTGCAAGCCATCTTCCAGCACCTGCAACTGCTCGCCCAGGGTTTCGCCTTCCTCCTGCAAGGCGTCGGCCTTTTCCTCATCGTCAGCGTCCAGCGCAGCATCCACGGCTTCGGCCAGTTCGTGCATCTTGGTTTGCAGCTTCTCGATGCGTGCGGCTTCACGCTTGTTCGGTTCGCGCCGCTCCTTCGGCGCACGCTGGAAGGCGTGCAGGTCGGCATGGGTCACGCCTGGCGTGGCATCCACCCATGCCCAGCCTTCGGCCTTCACCTCGGCAGCAATGCCCGTCAGCTTATTGAACGCCAGCCCTTCCAGCAGCGCGGCATCGGTCAGATACACGCCCGCGTCATCTTCGGCGAACAGGTCACGGCGGATGCCACCGCCTGCGGCCTCGTAGCTGTCCAGCCCGACGAAGCGCACCAGCGGATGCCGGTAGGCGTCGATTTCCCTTTCGGTGAGGCGTTCGCGCAGGTTGGACGGGTGACGCTGCCAGGTTGGCGCATCGTAGAACGCGCTTTCCTGCGCGGCGTGGTCATCGGTGATGGCAAGGGCCATCAACTGGTCAAGGCTCACGGCATCGGCGCGATAGTCGGCCATGAGGCGGGGCGACACGTTCGCCAGCTTCAAGCGGCGCTGCACCACCAGCGGCGTAACGGAGAAATCCGCCGCAATGTCCTCGATGGGGCGGCCTTCGGCCACCAGCGCCGCGAAGGCTTCAAACTGGTCTGCCGGGTGCATGGCTTCGCGCTGCACGTTCTCGGTGAGGCTGGCGGTGCGGGCGGTGCCATCGGCCACCAGCAGGCAAGGCACTTCCCATTCCTTGCTGATTCGGTGCTTTTTCGCCAGCAGCTTGAGGGCTGCGAGGCGACGGCCACCGGCCACGACTTCGTAATGCTCGCCATCGGCGGATGCAATCACGATCAGGTTTTGCAGCAGGCCGACACGCTGGATGCTTGCGGCAAGTTCGGGGATGGACATGCGCGGGGTCTTGCGCACGTTGCGGCCCGTGGGGCGCAGCACCAGCCGCGACAGTGGAACCAGAATCAGGTTCTTGGTCGGGTCGGCGGCTTCCAACGGGATAGCGGCGGCGGTATTGACGGCGCGGGCTTCGGTTTGGGTAACGGCGTTCATGGTGAATCTCCAATCGAGTGAAACAAGGGAATGGAGGGGAACCGCCCCTCCGGCGGGGAAACGGTTCAGGCTTTCAACTGGCGCAGGCCATCGGCCAGCATCCAGAGGGCGCGATTGAGGCGCACATCGGAATCAATGCCCTGCACCGGGCGGGTCTGCTGGCGGCGTCCGTTGGCGCTGCGGCCATGCAATCCGCCTTTGGTCAGGTTTTCCTGCGTGCGGTTGAACACGCTCCACAGGTCGGGGCGGCGGTCGTCGAACCGGCGCGGCATCAAGATTTGCGATTCGGTGATGGGCGCGGGCTTCTTGTCGGTGGGGTCGTACTTGAGGGCCAGCGCGGAACGGGCGAACACTTCGGCTTCGCCTTCATCCAGCGTGATAGCGCGCATGGCATCGCGGGAATCCTTCACCCGCTCGAAGCCGCTCAACACCTCGAAAGCGCCTTCGATGACGGAACCGGCTACGTCGCCCTTATGGGGTACGCGCACGTCCGCCACGGTGTCGCCGCACACAAGACCATTGCTGCAAACGAAGCGGAACATTCCGGCCAGCATCTGATAGCTGCTGGTGCCGTCATGCGAGTTCAGCAGCACGATTTCGTTGGCCTCTGCGCCGTTGATCTGGCTGGCGTGGCGCAGGCGCAGCATGTGTTTCGTGTGCTCGCGCTTGCCTTCATCGCGCACGCGGGTCTGCGTCACCATGAAGGGTTGAAATCCCTCCTTGCGAAGCTCGGTCAGCACGGCGGCGGTGGGGATATAGGCGTACCGCTGCGAACGGCTTTCGTGCGGGGCATCCGCGAAGATGGACGGGGCCACGCGATGAATCTGGTCATCGGACAGCGGGTAGTCACTGCGCAGCGAAGGGGAGCGGGAAGCGAAACGGGATGCGAGTTGCATGTCTTTCTCCTGAACAAAAAGGCTGTTGAAGAAAACCGCACACCGGATTCCTAGATTCGGAGCCCAGCCTTTCGGCTGTTCGGTGCGGTCGGCACGAGGAACCCGGTTGGCCCTGTTGCCACCGTCTTTCCTGAGTTCATCGCCCGCGACGGTCAGGAGCGCGCGAACGGGCGCCGTCAAGGAGGCAAGCGCAGGGTTGGTGCGGCCCGCAGGCGCAGCCGAGGACACGGCCCTGCGCGCCTTGACGGCACACGGGCGCGGGCTACAGTCGCGGTGAAGGTGATGAAGTCAGGGGAGACGGCTGGACAAGGCAACGGCCTTCCCCACACGCCGACCGCACGGCAAGCGAAGCGCGCAGGCCCGAAGCTGGAAGCCGGGCCGGAGGCGTCAGCCGAGCGGAGCGAGGGAACGATGGAAGCCCGTCAGGGGCGAGACGCCGCAGGCGGCTCGATGCGCAGCACGACAGCGCGACCGGCCATCTCCCAGGTGGCCGGGGACGCCCATGCAGTTTGGGCATCGCGGGATTTGTCTTCGGCGGATTTTTCGCGGACAATGTGGGCAAGGCCCTGTCCGCCTGAGCTTCGAGCGGCTCAATCAAGACTGCGTTCTGCTTTCCCCCCGTATTTCTTGCCACCACCATGCGATATCGCCTGGGCGTAGGCCAAGTAATCGCTCGATTGGCCTGCGCTGAAATCAGGAGAATCGTATGCCCATCGGCATTTCCGACCTTGCCCATTCTGTTCGCAAGAACAGCGTTTCTGTGGCCGCCCCTGTGCAGCTTGGCCATGCGCAGCAAATCATTGTTGCTGCACTCGGCTACAAGAGCCTTGCCGCCTACCAGGCCGCCCAGGTAGCCGCACTCGAACCCAAAGACTTGAGCAATGTCTACCACGTTGTACTCGACTACGACTCGCTCGATAGGCGCGCCAGCGAACTTGGCGCAGCCCCCGCGCCAAGCCAACTGCATGAGCTGATCGACGCAGCCTTCAAGGAACGAGCACCCCACACACACATTCACGCCTCTCACGCAGGCTTCGATAACTATCTGCGTGAGCATGTGGATCAGGTGGTCATCGAAGACGATGACGTGAACAGCGAGATGGCCAACGCCAATTACGATGGCATTGATGAGGTCTATTTCGATTTCGAGGTTGAGTCTGAAAACGTCCCCGTTGGCAGCTCGCTGGAAATCGACCTGGATGGCCATGTTGGCTTGGGCATCGACACTGAGCGTCCCTACGCGGGCCACATCGTGAATGTGGAGGGCACTTTGAGCGTGGAGCGATTGGGCAGCCAGTGCTTTGGGTCAGTGGACTGCCAAGTCACCAAAGCGGAACTCGATACGAACTGGGGGGATGACGACCACGACGGCGAGCCACCGCCGCGCAGCGTATCGCAATCCTATGCCGAACTGCTGGGCCTCGAACTGCATGAGGTTGGCAATCTCGCCGATGTAGAAGCAATGGAGTTGGACGGCAGTAGCGGTGAAATGGTCTACGGCTACCTCCTCGACTTCACGGACTACGCATCGCCCGAGATAGCGCAGAAGATCTTGCGCCGTCACTCTTCACTGCGTATCGAAGTCGGCCCTGGCTTCTTTGAAGGCGTTCGTAGCGACGACTGGCCTCGCTGACGATGCAGTAAGCGCATCCCGATACGGGATGCGCTGCTGGGCCATCCGCCCAAGGCCGAGTCAGACAGCTATCCGCCCGCTCAGCCGCGCCTCGCGCGCGTAGGCGCTCAACCGCTTCTCAGCGCGGAAAGACAGGTCGCGCTCGATCGGCAAGCCCAGCCCGCCGCGCACGATCGCCAACTCGCCCAGGCTGACCCAGCCGATTTCCGGCGCCCCCAGGCCCAGGTCGCAAAGACCAAAAGCGTGGTCGTGGTCGTCAGGATCAATCTCGGTCAGCAGCCAGGTCGCGCCGGCGTCCGGCGTGAACAGCTTGACCACGGGGGCCGGATCAAAGTCCGGGTTCTCCAAGGATTCGCGGCCGTTGGCCAGCAGTACGATGCGCTGCTCGTCAGTGATGAGTGCGTTGTTCATGGTGAACTCCTGCAAGGATGCCGGGCGGAATTGCCCGACCCTTCCGGGGCACGGCGCAGCGCAAGCAGTCAGGGGTCGCAGACGGCCGACAGGACGCAAGCGCGCATGGCGCGCGCCGCCCTTGACGGCGAGAACGCCGTGATACGGTGAAGGGAACAGCAAGACTGCCCACACCCGCCCGCTGCACACACTCGGCTTTTAGGGCAAGCGGAACGCGCAGGCTCGAAAGGGCCGGAGGCGTCAGGGGGCAAAGCCGAATGGCCGCGATTCGGCACGAAGCGCGGGGCGCAGCCCTCGAACCCGGCGGCGGCACGCCGGGACGCAATGAAGACTGTCAGATAGAATAAATAGGCATCGCGTCGACGAAAGATCCCCGTGCAGCGATGCTATTCTTTTCTTCGCTGCGATCATTCACGGCTCACAGCGTTGACACGATCGGAGATACGGCATGACGTTCAAAGCGGACAAGTACAACCGGTCGGTCTGTCTGAATTGCCCAACGTGCGGTGGCACTGAGTTTTCACACGACGGCGCTGATGGGCAGACGAGCGAACTGTTCACCTGCGGCAACTGTGGGTTGCAGATTTCCAAGGATGATCTCATCCGAGCCAACGATGAGAACGTGCAAGCGCATGCCAAGGAGATCGGGAAAGCCGTCGTCAAAGATCTTCAGAAGGAACTGCACGAATCGCTGAAGAGGGCATTCCGCGGCAGCAAGAACATCAAGATCCGATGATGCCCTTCCCAATCAGTGTTGGTGATGCCATCGCCATAGGCGCTCTTTTGCTGTCCGCGTACGCCACTTGGACGACGTTCAGATTCAATCAGAAACAGAACAAGTTGATTGAGAGCCAGGATCGACTGAACAAGCTACTTCTGGAAAAAGAAGCCACTGAAATCCTCAACATTAAGAAAGCGGACCTCGGCGCGACGTTCATCAAGATCGGCAGCAACAACCGACGGCTGAAAATCTGGAACAAGGGGAAATCGGCCGCGCGCAACGTGTCGCTGTCGTTTCCCGATGGCAACGACTGCCTGGTTCAATCGGACATCGACTCGAAATTTCCGCTAGAGACACTGGACACGCTCCAGTCGGTGGAATTGATTGCGTCCATATCACTGGGTAGCAAAAGCAAGCACTCCATCAAGCTGACGTGGAGCGACGATTTCAGCGATCACAACGAGAAGGTGGTCTACCCGACGATCTGAAAAGATGCCTGCGCAAGGCCACTGGCTAGGAATAGAGCTGGCCGTCGGGACAAAGCAGACCAAACCACCGCTGCAGTTTCTTTTCTCGCGTGGCGAACGATCCTTCCAGTGTTCCCAACAGGAGGTAGTGCGCGTCGAGAACATCGTGCTCGATTTTCTCGTAGGCTTTTCCGCTCAGTGTGTCGGGAACACGTCCACCATAACGACAATATGCGTCCAGCGCGAAAAGCAACTGGACCTGCTGCCAACGAAATAGTGCCCAATCCCGGGTCATGATCGTGGCAGGCGGTAGTGGAAGTTCGCCCGAAGGGACTTCCAGGCTCCCGTAGAACTTCAACATTGCATCGGTATTGGTCGCGATGACCTCCTCGGCGGCCTCCCGCAGTGACTGTCGCTCCGCGCTGGTGCCTTCCAGAAGATTTGGGATTAGGGTCGGAATCAAGCGCACCCGGTCAAGAAATCGTTCGACATCTTCACGAAGTTCCGCCGTCTGCTCCTGAAGCGCCTCAGCCGCCGAAGGCGGCAGCGCGTAGTTCGCGCCGGTCAGCGCCTCGTTGAATTGGAAGCGGATATCCTCGTACCGCGTAGAGGGCTTGCCGCAGGCTTCGTGCGACTCTATCTCCTGTTTCAGCAGCGCCCCTACGTGATTGACCAAGATCACCGGGTTCTCGATCTTGGGAAACTTGGCGAAGCAGCGCGAGCGTCCCGGTTCGGACGACGAGATCAACTCGTAGAAAAGTACGTCGGCCATCAGCAACTGGTGCGACTGCGCGAGTTGCAGCATGTGCGCCGCCGTCGATCCTTGCAGGTAGTTCTTGTCGAGAACAATCGTGGGCTTTGCCATTGAAGTCCGGATCAGCTAAAGGTCGCCGCCTGGGGCTTGGCTTTCTCCCATGCCTTGCGCGCTGTGTTGTACTCAGCCTTGATGCGGTCCATCTGTGCCAATTCGTCAACCACGAAATCAATCGTCAACGGCACTTCGTGGAAGTCTGGCGAGTGGGAGTGAGCATCGATGTATCGGGATAACATCACCATGCGCGTGTGAACCTGTGCAGCAATGCCTTCATCAAAATACACCTGACTGAGGGTGAAGGTGATGTTCTCCCGCCAGCGGCGCACGACATTGCCGAACAGCTTTCGCTGAATGAAGTCCTCATAGGCGGTACGCAGGCTGCCACACGCCTTCTCCAGGCTGTCGCGCTGCTTGTCGCCATCCAGCGTGCGGGCGACGTCAAGGTGCTTTCGTGCGCGATCGTGTGCAGCACCTTCGTAATGTTCGTGAGGGAAGGCCAGGCTGTCGATGACACCTGGCTCTTCGGCCTCGCCACGCCACACGGTCCGGCCCGCGAAATCGACACCCTTTTCCACCGCAGCCGTCGCCAGATAGTTCGTAAACAGGATGTCGTGCGTAAAGACGATCACCTGCCGCTTGGCGGCTTCGTCCACCAGGCGTTGTGCGATCGCCTCTTTGCGTACATGGTCCATCGAGGTCACGGGGTCATCGAACACCACGCCCAAACAGGAACCGTTGAGTTCCACTTCAGTGAGAAAGTCGGCCAATGCCGCGGCGGTCTGTTCGCCCTCGCTCAGCACCGAAGACGGGTCGATGCCGGCCACGCTGGCGTTGGCAATCTCGATTTTGCGATCAGTCGTTCCAGCATCGCCCGCGAAGCGGAATTGCACCGGCAGCTTGAGCTGCAGGGCGGCGCAGTTCTCCGTGAATCGCGCGATGAAGCCCTGCGCCACCAGTTCTGTGGCCAGCGCTTTCTGCTTGCTGGTCACTTCGCGTTGGGATACGGCAAAGCCGCGGATGCACGAATTGGCCTTCACCACCCATTTGAGGTCTGCCACCGCCGCAGCGATGGCATCGTACTGGCCGGAGAGCACCTGGCGATCGAGTAACAATCGCTCCTCTGCCATCAACGACCCCATCAGTACCTTGGGGTCCTTCTGTCGCAAGGCATCGTTGTCGGATTTCAGGCGCTCAACCAACTCCGTGATGCGTACCGAGACCGGGTCATGGTCCAACATGCTCAAGCCAGGGTCGAAGGCACCGGCAACCGCCCGCGCCAATGCTCCGATGACTTCCCGATAGCCTTCGACATGACTGGAAACCGCCGCGGCCATTGCGGCATCCACCTCGGTCAAGGTCCGGCGCGCGACACTGCCCTCGTCGAAGAAGGCGAGACTGATCTTCGACAACTTCGTGCCATACCCTGCGAGCGTTGTCTTGGCCTGGCCAAGCTGCGCTTCGACACCACTGGTTGCGAACTGATAGAAGCGGGTCAATCGTGCAATGCCGTCTTCGTCGAGAACCTGATGGCAAAGCACGCATCGGGCCGCATCCGCCTTCGGTGGAAACGCCTCGTCAGGATAGGCTTCGGCGTTGTAAGCAATGGCCGCAGCCAGCAGGTCACGCCATGCTGCTGTGCCGATGGGCTGCACCGGCTCCTCGCCCAACTGTGCCGCTGAGAGCGCTGACGCCTTTTCCGTCAGCGTCTGAATCTGCTTGACGGCATTGGTGATCTGTTCCGCGACTGCAGGCGATACAGCCATGTGCAAACCTGAGATCGATGCTTTCAGTGCGTCCAGATCGATGATGCGCTGCTCATTCTGGCGAATGATCTCCTTGGGATCGGTGGTCCTGAGTGTCGCGAGTTGCTGGACAACCGATTCCAGGCGCGCGCGCTCCTCGTCGCCGAAGGCGGCCAATGCCTGCAAGCCAACGAGGTCCGTCTGTGCCGTCAGGGTGATCAGCAGCGAAGCGACTTCGGACGTGCTGCCTGGAATCGCGAACTTGTCCGTAGCGTGGGAACGTAGAGCGATGTCATCGCGCAGCTTGCGCTGGAGCTTTCCGAAGACCTCCACCATGCGGGGAAAAACATCGAACAGATAAGGCATGACTTGGAAGGCATTGCGCTCATCCAGATGGACACGCACGCAGGTCGAGTCGAACACCGCGAAGTTGTCGCGCAGTCGCTGGCAAGGCTCCTTGTAGACAAATGTCGTGTTGGAGCCGTCGTCGAAGGCAAACGTCGCGCTAGGCGTGGGTTGTTTGTGCTTGGCCAACTTCACATCGCCGAGAATCGCGGTTTGCTTGGAACGGGTGAAGCATGCGGCTTTGAGCACTCGCGCATAGCCGGACTTGCCCGCACCGTTGGGACCATAGATCACAGTGAGCTTGCGCCCGAAAGTCAGTGTTTCACCCGGCGCCAGGGCGTTGACGCCGGTCAGTGCGGTCATGGCGGTCACTACGCTTGAGTCCGTTGTGGGGCCGCCTTGGATCTGGGGCAAGGCGATGTCCCATGTGGCGCGTGGCATCTCCGTGGTGGCCAGTTGCTGGTCCATCAAGTACTCGCGGTAGACCTCATCCAAAGCCTCGTCCGGGAAATCGACGGCGCCAACGAGTTTGACCAGCAGGCACCGCTGCCAGTTGGAAAGCGTCTTGCCCCAAGCGGACAGCGCATCGAAGACATTGAACGCCGCTTGCGACATGAAGATTCCTTGTTTTAAGCCATTTGAATCTCGTTCAACAGGCTGGGACGGTCTATTCAGAGGAGGCAGGTGATTGTCGTATCACGATACAACAATCGATCAGGACGGCGTTGCGACGCCTACGAAAAGGACACTGCCGCTTTCTGCACGCCATCCAGTTTTCTATGGATCAGTGAAACCAGCGTCAAGATGTCGAGCGCATCCTGCTCAGACATAGGCCAATTCGTCTTCGGGGCATGGGCCAAGGGATTGCGCACGGCGCCGAACAGACCGATTAGCAAGTTCGCAAATCCTCTCTGCTCGCTCTTTTCGGACTCGGTGCTCAGTGGTCCCAAGACCAAGATTGGCTGCTGACCCGCGAACGCCTTGTTCACCAAGTCGGCACCATCGCCGGTCAACCCCGACAGTATGCGAATTCGCTCGGCGACACCCTTGCTCGCCTCGAAGACCGCATGAAAATAGTTCTCGTCCAACAGCTCGGCTCGGCAGTAATTCAAGACCTCCGCATGGACGACTCTGCTTTCCAGCGCCGCCTTGAGACGTCCAGCGCGTGCGCGGGCTGCATCCAACGTCGTCGCCTTGTCGGCATATCCCACCTTGCCATCGTCGCGAACATAGAAGCCAGAGAACGCCAGCACGACATTGAGTTCATCCCGCAGCCAAGCAAATGTTCCAGGATCGCGCACGTAGTTCACCGGGTTCATTGCGCGGTTGATGAACATAATCAGATGGTTGCCTCGCTGATGCTTGTTCTGCAACTCGGCGAGCGCGTTGAACAACCGCTTCCACTTCGTCATGCCCGGCGATGGGTCGATCACTTCCATCTCTTGCAGCAGCCTCCCAATCTGTGTGCCACTCAAGCCGCGCTCGGTGTCTGCAAGCACACGGCAGGCAGCTTCAAGATGCTGAGAACTGAACAGGTCAATTTGCGCCGCCATTGCCGACCTCTCCGCGTTTAGCGGACGACAACATCGAACGGTGCATGCACCGAGCGAAAGGTAGCGAGGATGCGGTCACGGGCGCAATCCAGTTCGTCCGCTACACGAGAACTGAGCATGTAGGTGGGGCAGTCCGCCTTGCCGCATTCACAATGCCGGATCTCGCCTTCTCGGAGGCGAGAGACGAAGATGCGGCGCAGTTCATCGACTTGACGCACAACCTGGGCCAGCACCTTGCGAACACGCTGATCTCTGATGTGATGGATCGATGGAATGCGCCGAATTTCGGTGCCTTCACGTGTTCTCCACGCTCCGGTGTTGAGTGCTCGAATGGTGTCCTCAACAGCTTGCTGGAAGGCGGGTAGCGAACTTTCCTGTTGAAAAGGTGTGCGAAAAGCAGGCCGGTCGAATACGGCAGCCATCAAACCCAGCGCCTCGGCGTCGGATAAGCCAGGGAAGTCATCAACGAATTTTCGGATCTCAGCTTCGGCTTCGGGGAACTCGACTCCCTGGACGAAGCGGTGCAAGAGGTATTCGCCACGCAAACGCAGGTTCTCCTCGAACTCGACGCTCGACCAGATCGTCACATGCGCTACGCCAAGTGCAGCAGCGCTATCGCTGATCCGTGTTCTGCTGGCGTCAGAGACTGCACCACGACAGATGAATTTGAAAGCATCTGGCGTACCGCCAGTAGCCTCGACAGCCTTCTCCATATCGGTTCGGGCTTTCGCCAGGGTCAGCATGTCACGATTAGCGCACTGGATAATCGTCTTGCGCGAAGGTCGATCGTCAAACTCCTCGATTCCGAAGATGTCTCGTCCCTGGTCGCTACCCGATTGGCCGTGCCAGATCAGGTCGCGCCAGCCGGTACGAACGTGATAAGCAAAAGCAAGGCGCTCAAATTGAACGCCGCTGTAGTCTTCAAAGTGAATCGGATGAACGATGCTTGCCATAGGCATCGAACATCAAGCCGCGTGCGCCGAGGGCGCAGAAGCCAGCGGCTGCACAGCCAAGCGTAGGCCCATCGTCTTGAGGATGGCGGTCAAGCTGTTCAGGGCGGGATTGCCCTTCGGCGACAACGTGCGGTAAAGCTGCGTCGGGTTAAGGTGAGCCTGTTCGGCCACCGCCTGCACGCCGCCGACTGTCTGCGCAAGCTGGCGCAGCACGGTCATCAGTTCGGCTTGGTCGCCATCGGCCAGGATGTTGTTGATGACTTCAAGTGCGAGCGCCGGATCGTTGCGGTACAGCTCGGCCATCGCCTCGTCATGGGATTTGCCTCTCATTCGTCGATTCTCCGTTGCCAGTCCTGCCAATAGCCCACCGCCCGGTCAATGTCCGCATCCTGGGTGCGCTTGTCGCCACCACACAGCAGCAGCACCAACCGTTGCCCCGCTAGGCCGTAATAAACCCGATAGCCAGGCCCCGCGTCGATGCGCAGCTCCCACACGCCATCTCGGCAAAACTTGTGGTCGCCGAAGTTGCCTTGCTCGATACGGGCCACGCGGCGGATGACCGCCACCTTGGCTTGTGCATCACGCAAGCGCCGCAGCCAGTCGGTGTAGAGATCCTTCTGTACGTCGGCCGAGAGGTAGTGCTCGATTCGGTACATTGTTATTTTCGTTTATAGACGAATGGAAGTCAAGGAGAAGGGGCGAGCCCGCGTCCACATTTCCGAGACACTGTCTCGGATTTCCCGGGTGGGCCTCCTTCTCATGCTTCGACCTCCGCCTGGCGTTGCGCACCCGTGATCGTCTTGCGCCGGGCCGCCACTAGTTCGGCCGCTTGCCGCACCGGATCGTCCTCGGTATGGACGTAGCGCATGAACATCGCCGCGGTCTTGTGCGCTGTCAGCGCCATGCCGACCTTTAGGGGAACGCCCGAATTGGCAATGTCGGTCGCCGAGCGGTGGCGGATACCGTGAGTGCCGACCTTCGGCACACCGGCACGGTCAAGGATGCGCCGCCACGCCTGATAGTAGGTGTGGGTGCTGAGGGGCTTGCTGTGGTCGAGGATCGCCGGGCAGACATAGGGCGAATCGCCGTAGCGAGGAGCATTGGTCAGCCGCCGGCGGGCTTCCTCACTCAAGGGCTTGGACATATCGCCGGTCTTGCTGTCCGGCCAGACCACCCGGCCGTTGGGTAGGTCGAGCCAATCCCACTGCAAGAGCAGGACTTCCGACATGCGTGCGGCGAACTCGAATTGCAGCCGGACTGCCAGCAGGTGGGTGGGATGCTCCAAGCCTTCGGCCTCGGCCTTCTCCAGATAGGTGAACAGCTTGGTCATCTGGTCGTCGGTGATGAGCCGGGTCGAACCCTTTTCCGGGTACTTGGGGACGTGGCGGCACGGGTTGGAGCCATCGGGCCGGTAGCCCCACAGCTCGGCCAGGTTGAACATCTTGCGGACGAGCGACAGCACCCGGTTAGCCTGGGTGGGCGACTTCTCCATGCGCTTCATCAGCGCGGTGATGTCGTGGCGTGTGACCTCGTGAACCTTCTTGCTGCCGAAGGCCGGGATGACGAAGCTGTCGATCTGGTACTGGTAGCCGGCCTGTGTGCTGGGCTTGTTGTGCGGCTTGGAGTGGTCGTCCATGAACCGGCCGCACAGCTCCTTGACCGTCGGCGCCTTGCGGGATTCGGCCTTGTCGAGTCCGGGATCGCCCCCGCGCCGGACTTCGGCCAGCCAGTCTTGCGCAAGCAATCGCGCCTGTTCGACCGTCAGTTCGCCGAACTGGCCGATTGCCGGCTTGCGCCGCACGCCGGAGTTCGTGCGGTACTGAACCATGAAGACCTTGCGGCCCGTTGGTGTAATCTTGCACAAGAAGCCCGGAACGAGCGTATCCCGGAGTTCCACGTCGCAGGTTTGAGCCTGCGATGTGTCAACGACGGACTTGGTGAGTTTGACCTTCGCCATGAGGTGCTCCTGAAAGGCCCCGATTCCAGGGGCCGGCTAGGAGCCAGGCGGAGGGGAACCGGGGCGGTTTGCATCGCGCACCGGGATATGATCGAAGGCACTGGCCTCGGGGAAAACCTGCTGCAGCAAGCCTCATCCAAGCCCATCCTTAGTCCGGTGCGGATGCCATGCTCAGGCTTAAAATCCGCCGCTTCCTTAATCGGGGCATACGGGTTCGACCCCCGTTCCGGGCACCACATCTAACAAGGGAGCATTCAATGCCTCGCTACAACGCTCCATTCGAAATTCATGTGCATGGCGACGTGGCCCTGCGTTCGGACGTCGGTTTCGACCAGATCCAGGAAGCGCTGAAGCCGCTGTGGAAATACGCGGGCGCCAAGTCGCTCGCCGACGGTGCCGCCAGCTCCTACGAGGAAGAACCCGGCATCCGTTTCGAGCCCAAGGACCACATGCTCCAGATGTGCTGGACCGTGGCCGGCGACGAGGACTTCCGCCAGGCGCTCGACGAGATGTGCATGGCGCTGAACGAACTCTCCGAACGCGGCGCGGCCATCGAGGTCACCTTCTACGACACCGATTTCGACGAGGAAGAGGGCGACCCCGACGAGGAGTCGCGCGACGACTTCGTGATGCTGTTCGTGGGCCCGAATCCAGCCGCGATCATGCAGGTGCAGCGCGACCTGCTGATCGAGGACGTGGTGAACCTGATGGAGCGCCACTTCGACGGCGCCGAGCTCGGCGGCGTGGTGGCCGAGATCGACCGCCTGTTCAGCGACCGCTTCGATGCGCTGGTGAACTCGCTCGAGATCGGCAAGCGCCCGCGCGGCACCGGCGGCACCGGTGGTGGCGGCGGCAGCGGCCATGGCGGCGGACGCCGCCCGCGCCACCTGCACTGAGCGCCACACGCCTGCCACGCGGCGCCACCACCATCCGCCGCATGGCAGCGCTCTTTCCTTCCTCCGCCCTCAACGCCGGCGTGCGCAAGCGCGAGGTGTTCGGCTGGGCCATGTACGACTTCGCCAACTCGGGCTACACGACCGTGGTCATCACGGCCGTGTTCGCCGCCTATTTCGTGGGCGGCATCGCCAAGGGCGCGCCCTGGGGCCCGTTCGCCTGGACGGTGGCGCTCAGCATCTCCTACGCGATCGTGATGTTCACGATGCCGGCCATCGGTGCCTGGGCCGACCTGCGCGCGGCCAAGAAGCGGCTGCTGGTCATCACGACCGTGGGCTGCGTCATCGGCACCGCGGCGCTGGCGCTCTCGCCGCGCTTCTCGGGCGCCACGGGCGTGGCCGTCGCGATGCTGCTGATCGTGGTGTCGAACACCTTCTACTCCTACGGCGAGTCGCTGACCGGCGCCTTCCTGCCCGAGCTCGCGACGCCCGAAGGCATGGGCAAGGTCAGCGGCTGGGGCTGGGCCTTCGGCTATGTCGGCGGCATGCTGGCGCTGGGCTTGTGCCTGGCCTACGTGCTGTGGTCGCAGGCGCGGGGCCTGCCGGCCTCGCACTTCGTGCCGGTGACGATGCTGATCACCGCCGCGATCTACGGCACGGCCGCCTGCGCCACCTTCGTGCTGCTGCCCGAGCGCGCCAGGCCCAGTGCGCAGGCCCTCGGCGACGCCAGGGCGCCCAGCGCCTGGCAACAGCTGCGCTCCACCTTCCGCCAGGCGCGCGCCTACCGCGACTTCATGACCCTGCTGGCCTGCACCGTCTGCTACCAGGGCGGCGTGGCGGTGGCGATCACGCTGGCCGCGATCTATGCCGAGCAGGTGATCGGTTTCGTCGCGAGCGAGACCATGGTGCTGATCTTCGTGCTCAACATCGCGGCCGCGCTCGGTGCCTTCGGTTTCGGCTACGTGCAGGACCGCATCGGCCACAAGACCTCGCTGGCCGTCACGCTGGTGGCCTGGGTCGCGGTCTGCGTGATCGCCGCGGTGGTCACGACCAAGGGCGGCTTCTGGTGGGCCGCGGCCATCGCGGGCCTCGCGATGGGCTCGAGCCAGTCGGCCGGCCGGGCGATGACCGGCTACTTCGCGCCGCCGGCCCAGATGGCCGAGTTCTTCGGCCTCTGGTCCTTCGCCACGCGGCTCGCGAGCATCGTCGGCCCGCTGGCCTACGGCGCGGTCACCTGGCTCACGGCCGGCAACCAGCGCATCGCGATCCTGTCGACCGCCGTGCTCTTCGTCGCCGGCCTGCTGCTGCTGTGGCCGATCGACGTGCGGCGCGGCCGCGAGGCCGCGCTGCGAGGGCAGGGGTAGGTCTCAGGAGCCGCCGAACAGGCTGCCGTTGGTGATCGGCCAGGCCGCCTTGACCTGCGTCTTCCAGTTGGCCGTGTTCTTCACGCTGGCCGCGAAGCTCGCGATGTCGGCCGGCGTCGGCGAGGCCGGCAGCATCGGGCCGTTGTAGAGCACGTCGAACCTGTCGGGGAAGTTGATCGCGGCACCCGCGGCGCTCAGCGTCGCGGGGATGCTGCCGGCGCCCGTGGCCGGTCCCACCGTGATGCTCGCCAGGTAGTTGCCCACGCCGCTGATCGCACCGGCCGCGCCGTCGCCCAGGCCCGCGATGGTGCCGCCGACGAAGGCGTAGACCGTCTCGTTGGTGGCGCTGAGGCCGCCGCCCGCGCCCTGCGTGGTGCCGATGTTGGCGAGCGGGTTGGTGCCCTTGCTCACGTCCGGCTGGATCGTCACGATGGTGCCCACCGCGAGGTCGCGGTCGGCGGTCCAGACGTAGGCGCTCTCGTTGGTGACCCCGTCGAACTCCTTGTCGGCGGTGCGGTCGCGGTCGGTGAAGATGATGCGCGTGCCGCTGTCCATCGGCTTGAGCAGCACGAAGGCGAAGGCATCGGGGCTGTCGGCGTTCAGGCCCAGGAACAGGATGTCGCCGGGGCCGTACGAAGGCGGCGCGCTGGTGGTGAAAGCGATGGTGCTCGCGTCGGACACGCCCGCGAAGGCGTTGCCCTTGGCATCGAGGACCGCATTGGCGTCGACCGTCACGTAGTAGCCGGTGGACGCGGCGAGCGGCTGGCTCGGCGTGAAGGTCAGCACGTTGAAGGCGCGCTGCACGCGCGCGGCCGGGCTCGTGGCCGAGAAGGTCTCGACCACGCTGCCGTCGGCCTTGTGCAGCACGATGTTGCCGGCGCCGAGGCGCACGCCTTCGTTGAAGTTCAGCGTGATCTTCGAGTTCACGCCCACGCTGCCGTCGTTGCCCTTGGGCGATGCGCTCTTGAGCACCGGCGCCGCGGTGTCGACCCAGGGCTGGCCCAGGCGCACGACGAAGCCTTCAAACTTCTGGTCGGCTGGCGAGAGGTCCTTCGAGGGCTTGCTCTGGTTCTTCCAGATGCTGTCGCCGTTGTCGAGCAGCAACTGGACCTGGGTGCCGGCCTGGACCGGTCCTGGAACCTCGACGACCGACTCGAAGCTTCCGGCCGAAGCCGTCTGCGCGGGGTCGAGGTTGGTCGAACTCTTGCGCAGCACGTCGAGGTCGTTCGAGAGCTCGACCGGCGCGTCGGCCGCATTGCCGCTCCACGCGAACAGCGCGAAGTTGCGGTCTACGTCGGCGCTGGCTGGGCCCGCGGGGCCGGCGGTGATCAGGTAGCGGCCATCGGTGCCCTTGTCGATCGAGCGGATGCCGCGGCCGCCGAGGTCGATCTCGATCGGCGCACCGAAGCTGGCCTGCCTGGCGGTCTTGTTCACCAGCGCGGCGTAGTTCTGCACCGGAACGATCAGTGCCTTGGTGCGCGTGGCGGTGTCGGTCTGCGGGGCGCGGAAGCCCAGCCACAGCGCGGTGTCGCCCGGCGAGGAGGCCATGCCCTCGATCGAGAAGCCGTTGACCTGCTCGGGGATCACGCCCTTGGCGGCCGAGACGGCGAAGCCGAAGTGGTTGGCGCCCAGGCCGTGGCCGTTGGCCGTGTCCCAGGCCACGAGCTGGCTCTCGAGCTGCGCGAACTCGCCGACGTAGTCGAAGGTGGTGGCGGCACCGGTGCCGCTGACCTTGACCGCGAGCAGGTGCGAGCGCGCGGGCGCGTCCGAGCCGTCCTTCTTGTTGCTGTTGGAGCCGGTGAGATACAGCGTGTCGCCGATGCGCACGCCGGCCTCGAGGTCGAGCTCGTCGGTCAGCTTGGGACCGTTGTCCTGGTAGCTCCATTCCTTGACCGCGGCGCCGCCGGCACGCGGGTACACGCGCAGCACGTTGGCTTCGTCATCGGCCACGATCATGAAGCCGTCGGGCAGCGCGAAGGCGGTGGAGGCGTCGGAGGAGCCGACCTTGGTGCCGGCATTGGGCGTGAAGGTCGCGCTCGAGACGAGCTGGCCCTGCGGCGCCGGCGGGGGCGCGGGCGGTGCCGTGTTCGTGGGCGGCGGCGGGAAGCCGACGAAACCGCCGTCGCTACCGCCGCCACCGCAGGCGGCCAGCATCAGCGAGAGGGCGCTGGCGAGCAGCATGGGCTTGAAGGGAATGCGGGTCGAACGAAGCGGAGTGGGCGTTGTCATGGTGCGCGGTGGTTGTTTTGAACAAACCGCGCATGCTGGTACTTTGGAATGACATTTCCGTGAAACACCGGGGTGCTCGACGGTAAAGACGCGATGTCAGAACGAAGACTGCCGCAGCGACTTCGGTACCTTGTAGCGCTCGCCGTCGTAGCGCAGCGTCACCGCGCTGAAACGCGCGGGCAGCGCCTTCTCGACGCAGCCCTGGTCCTCCGACGGCTGCGCGCGGCTTTGCACCACGGTGCGCGACAGCATCAGGTCGGCATAGCCGTTGCTCGCGGCCTTGGCCACCGACAGCATGGTGCGCAGCTTCTCGAAATGCCCGGCGCAGGCCGAGGCATCCCATTCGCCGCTCTCGCGGTCGAGCTCGATCTCCTGCAGCACCTGGCGCAGCTTCGCCCCCTGCTGCACGTACAGGCGCAGCGTCTCGCTCGCGGCGCTGGCCGTGCCGATGTCGCGGTAGCGCACGCGCAGGCCGAAGGCGCGGGTGTCGCTCGCGAGCACGTAGCGCGAAGTGTCGATGCGCACGTCCTGGATCAGGTTGCGGCGGTCCTCGTCGAGCGCCTCGGCCTGGAAGATCCGGCCGATGACGGTGTCGCGCTCGGTGTTGCCGTTGTCGGGCCGCTGGATCAGCAGCACCTCGAGGTCGTAGACCTTGGCGCCGTTGTCGCTGGTCTCGCGCGGCATCGGCAGCACGACGATGCTGCGTCCCGGATAGGCCGGCCAGGGCTTGCAGGCGGCCAGCCGCTCGTCGAGCGGGCGCTGCGGATGCAGCTTGGCGTGCATGCGCTCGGCCAGGCCGCTCTCGCAGGCCGCATGGCCCGCGCCGGCCGCGAGCAGGCCGGCGAGCAGGAGGGCGAGATGGCGCAGCGGGCGCATGGGATGGGGCGGCCGTTCAGGCCGTGCTCGCCTGCGGCCGATCGGGCAGCAGGTCGGAAGGGCGCAGGCCCAGCCAGCGCGATGCGGCGGTCTCGAGCACCGCTGCGTCGCCGCTGCTGCGCAGCGTCACCCAGGCGTCGTCCAGGGGCCTCGCGTGCTCTTGCAGCAGGCCCGCGGCGGCGAGCAGCCGCCGCGTCTGCAGCGCCACCGGCACGCCCGAATCGAGGAAGCGGACGGCCGAGGGCGCATGCCGCCGCAGCCGGTCCTGCAGCAGCGGATAGTGGGTGCAGCCGAGCACCACGGTGTCGGTCTCGCCGGCGTCGCCGCCGAAGGGGCCGGCCAGCGTCATGTAGTGGGCGCAGAGCTGGTCGATGGCGAGCTCGTCGAGCCGCTCGATCGCCGCCACCAGCCCGTCGCAGGGCACCGAGCGGATGCGCTCGGGATGGGGGAAGGTATGGCGCAGCGCCGCGTACTTGGCGCTCGCCAGCGTGCCGCGCGTGGCCAGCACCGAGACGTGGCCGGTGGCGCTGCCCGCCACCGCGGGCTTGATCGCGGGCTCCAGGCCGACGATCGGCAGCTCGGGGTTCTCGGCACGCATCACGTGGATCGCGGCCGTGGTGGCGGTGTTGCAGGCCACCACCAGCGCCTTGATGCCGTGCTCGCGCACCAGGGTATCGACCACGCGCCGCGAATGCTCGGTCACGTAGGCGTCGCCGCGCTCGCCGTAGGGGGCATGCGCGGTGTCGGCGAAGTAGACGAAGCGCTCGCGCGGCAGCTCGGCGCGCAGCGCGCCCAGCACGCTCAGCCCGCCCACGCCGCTGTCGAACACGCCGACGGGCGAAGCGGAAGCGGGCGGCTGCGGACGCGCGGCGAGGCTCAAGCGGGTTCCAGCGTGATGGTCTTGAATTCGCCGCTGGCGATGCGCTTCTGCCACTCGGCCGGGCCGGTGATGTGCGCGCTGGTGCCGCCGGCGTCGACCGCCACCGTCACCGGCATGTCGACCACGTCGAATTCGTAGATGGCTTCCATGCCCAGGTCCTCGAAGCCCACCACCTTGGCGGTCTTGATCGCCTTGCTCACGAGGTAGGCGGCGCCGCCCACGGCCATCAGGTAGGCGCTCTTGTGCTTCTTGATCGCCTCGATCGCGACCGGGCCGCGCTCGGCCTTGCCGATCATCGCGATCAGGCCGGTCTGGGCCAGCATCATCTCGGTGAAGCCGTCCATGCGCGTGGCGGTGGTCGGGCCGGCCGGGCCCACGGCCTCGCCCTTCACCGGATCGACCGGGCCCACGTAGTAGATGACGCGGTTGGTGAAGTCCACCGGCAGTTTCTCGCCCTTGGCCAGCATGTCCTGGATGCGCTTGTGCGCGGCGTCGCGGCCGGTGAGCATCTTGCCGTTGAGCAGCAGCGTGTCGCCGGGCTTCCAGCTCGCGACTTCGGCCGGCGTGAGCTTGTCGAGGTCGACACGCTTGCTCTTCTTCTCGTCGGGTGCCCAGTCGATCTTGGGCCACAGGTCGAGCGAGGGCGCCTCGAGGTAGACCGGACCGCTGCCGTCCATCACGAAGTGCGCATGGCGCGTGGCGGCGCAGTTCGGGATCATCGCCACCGGCTTGCTGGCCGCGTGGGTCGGGTACATCTTGATCTTGACGTCGAGCACGGTCGCGAGGCCGCCCAGGCCCTGCGCGCCGATGCCCAGGGCGTTGACCTTCTCGAACAGCTCGAGGCGCAGGGCCTCGACCTTGGTCAATTCCTCCTTGCGCGCAGCCTTGGCCTGCAACTCGTGCATGTCGAGGTCGTCCATCAGGCTTTCCTTGGCCAGCAGCGCGGCCTTCTCGGCCGTGCCGCCGATGCCGATGCCCAGCATGCCCGGCGGGCACCAGCCGGCGCCCATGGTCGGCACGGTCTTCAGCACCCAGTCGACCACGCTGTCGCCGGGGTTCAGCATCACCAGCTTGCTCTTGTTCTCGCTGCCGCCGCCCTTGGCGGCCACCGTCACCTCGACTTTGTCGCCGGGCACGATCTCGGTGAAGATCACCGCGGGCGTGTTGTCCTTGGTGTTCTTGCGGTCGAACTGCGGATCGGCCACGACCGAGGCGCGCAGCGTGTTGTCGGGGTGGTTGTAGCCGCGGCGCACGCCTTCGTTGATGGCGTCGTCGAGGCTGCCGGTGAAGCCGCCCCAGCGCACGTCCATGCCCACCTTGAGGAACACGTTGACGATGCCGGTGTCCTGGCAGATCGGGCGCTGGCCGGTCGCGCTCATCTTGCTGTTGGTGAGGATCTGCGCCATCGCGTCCTTGGCGGCGGGACTCTGCTCGCGCTCGTAGGCCTTGGCCAGGTGGGCGATGTAGTCGGCGGGGTGGTAGTAGCTGATGTACTGCAGCGCGGCGCTGATCGATTCGATCAGGTCGGCCTGCTGGATCGTGGTCGTCATGGTGGGGGGGCTTTTTTTAGGGTGTGGAAACGCCCCCCGATTATCTCAGCGCCGGGTTTCGCCGGCTGGAGCGTTCAGGCGGGCCCCGCCGCGCGCATGCCCGCCGCCAGGAACGGGATCATCTCGCGCAGCGCCTTGTCGAATTCGCGGCCGTTGCTCGCACCGTCGGAGATCACTTCGAGCCGGCCGGTGTCGGCCAGCACGTACTGGTAGGTGCCCAGCACGAAGATGAAGCGCCAGGCGACCTGCTCCTGCGAGAGCCCGGGCAGGCTGCGCGCGAAGGCGCGCACGAAGCGACGCGAGGAGTCGTCGTAGAGCGAGCTGCGCAGCTTGCTGCCGAAGCGCGTGCCGTCGAGCTGCAGATGGGCCTGCATGCGCAGGAAGTTGCGGCCCCGCGCGCCGCTGAGCGCGAGGGTCACGGCCGGCGTCAGGAAGATCTCGATCAGGCGCTCGAGCCCGATGGGGCGGCCTTCCTGCAGCGCCTCTTCGGCATCGAGCAGCCGCATGCGTTCGTCCACCAGCGGCTGGCCGCCGCGCATGTAGGTCTCGAGGAAGAGGGCGTCCTTCGACTTGAAGAAGTAATGAATCATCCCCTGGTTGACCTTGGCCAGGTCGGCCACCGCGCGCAGCGAGCAGCCTTCGAATCCGTGCTCCGCGAACAGCCGCTCGGCCGCGCGCAGGATGGCTTCGCGGCCATCGGTCTTGCGAGGTGCGCGAGGCGTCTTGGCGGGCGGTGCTGTGGTGGGTGCGGGCATCGAGGCCGATGGTAACGGTACTTGCAGGGGGAACGATTCCGCGTTTACGATTAGTCAATCGACTAACTAAATGAAAGGGCGGATCGACCGCCGACGGAGACGCGATGACCCTGTCCACTTTCTTGCGCGGCACTGCCGCCGCCTTTTCCCTGGCCGTGCTCGCCGCCGCGCCGGCCTGGTCCCAGTACCCCGAGCGCAGCGTTCGCCTGGTCGTGCCTTACCCCGCGGGCGGCGGCACCGACAACATCGCCCGCCTGCTCGCGGACAAGCTCTCGCAGCGCCTGGGCCAGCCCTTCGTGGTCGACAACCGGGGCGGCGCCAACGGCAACATCGGCGCCGACGCGGTGGCCAAGGCGCGGCCCGACGGCTACACGCTGCTGCTCGCGGGCCTGGGCCCGCTGGCCGTGAACCCGGGGCTGTACGCACGCATGCCCTACGACCCGGCACGCGCGTTCGCGCCCATCGTGCAGGTCTCGTCGGCGCCGCTGGTGCTGGTGGCGGGCCCGGGCACTCCCGTGGGCGACCTGCGCCAGCTGATGGCCTTCGCGCGCCAGCATCCGGGCCAACTGACCCTGGCCAACGCCGGCGAGGGCTCGCCGCACCATATCTGCGCCGGGCTGTTCGCCCGTGAGGCCGGCGCCAGCGTGACCCATGTGCCGTACAAGGGCGCCGCCCCCGCCATCACCGACCTGCTGGGCGGCAGCGTGCAGGCGCTGTGCGACAACGTGGGCACCATCCGGCCCTTCATCGAGTCGCGCAAGGTGCGGCCGCTGGCCGTCTCCACCCGCGCCCGCACCAGCCTGCTGCCCGAGGTGCCTACCTTCGCGGAGGCCGGCCTGCCGGGCATCGACTTCTCCCTGTGGTTCATGCTGGTGGCGCCGGCCGGCACGCCCGCCGACGTGGTGGCGCGCCTCAATCGCGAGGCGAACGCGGTCCTCGCGCAGCCCGAGGTGGCCGCGAAGTTCCGCGAGTTCGCCAACGAGCCCGTGGGCGGCACGGTGCAGGCGGCCGCCGCGCACCTCAAGACGGAAACGCAGCGCTGGCCCGGACTGGTGAAGTCCATCGGCCTGGCGCAGCAGTGAGGGCGGGGGCATCCATGCAGTTGATCGACCTGTCCGTCGCCATCGAGAACGACCTGCCGGTGGACCGCCCGGGCAACGGGCCGCGCATCCGCTACCAGCACCACCGCGAGACCTTCTCGGCCCTGGCCGGGCCCTTCGCCGGCCTGCGGCCCGAGGACCTGCCCGATGGCGAGGCCTGGGCAGTGGAGCGAATCGACCTGTCCACCCACAACGGCACTCACATGGACGCGCCGTGGCACTACGCCTCGACCATGGACGGCGGCCGGCCCGCGGCCACCATCGACGAGGTGCCGCTGGACTGGTGCCATCGCCCCGGCGTGAAGCTGGACCTGCGCCACCTGCCGCACGGGCATGTCGCCACGGTCGATGACCTGGGCACGGAGCTGAAGCGCATCGGCCACGTGCTGCAGCCGCTGGACATCGTGCTGGTGAACACGGCCGCCGCCGCGCGCTACGGCCAACCCGACTACCTCGACAGCGGCTGCGGCCTGGGCCGCGAGGCCACGCTCTGGCTGACGCAGCAGGGCGTGCGCGTGGTGGGTACCGACGCCTGGTCCTGGGACGCCCCTTTCTCGCACACCGCCCGGCGCTACGCCGCCACCGGAGACGCCTCCCTGATCTGGGAGGGGCACAAGGCCGGCCGCACCACGGGCTACTACCAGATGGAAAAACTGACCAACCTCGACCTCCTGCCCGCCAGCGGCTTCCACGTCATCTGCTTCCCCGTGAAGATCCACAAGGCCTCGGCCGGCTGGGTGCGGGCCGTGGCGGTGCTGCCATGAGCGCAGTAGCGGACGACACCTTGCTCGGGACCTGGTATCTGCGCGAGGCCTATGCCGTGGACCCCCGTGGCGAACGCCTTTTCGACGTCTACGGCGCCCGGCCCTCGGGCGTCATCCACTACGGTTCCGACGGCCGCATGACGGCGCTCATCACGCACGACGGCCGCGCGTGCCTTTCGGGCTCGGACCGGCAGGACGCCACCGACGCCGAGAGCGCAGCGGCGTACCGCTCGTCGATCGGCTATGCCGGGCGCTACGTCCGCGAGGGCGACTGGATCGTGCATCACGTCGACATCTCGAGCTACCCGAACTGGGTCGGGACCCGCCTGCGCCGCGAGGTGCGGCTGGCCGGCGACACGGTCGAGCTGCGCACCGCGCCGCAGCCGCAGGCGGGCGTGGAGACCGTCCTGAAACTGGTCTGGCAACGTGCCCCCATCGGGCTGGATGCCATGCCCGAACCCCTTCGCACACCCACCCCATCGGCCACGCCATGACCAAGCTTTCTAGAAAAGTCATCATCACCTGCGCCGTAACCGGCGCCATCCACACGCCCACCATGTCGGACGCGCTGCCCTACCGACCCGAGGACATTGCCCGCCAGGCCATCGAGGCGGCCGAGGCCGGCGCCGCGGTGCTGCACCTGCATGCGCGGCATCCGGAGACGGGCGCGGTCTCCATCGAGCCGGAACGCTTCCAGGCCTTCCTGCCCGCCATCCGTGCCGCCACCGGCGCTGTGGTCAACCTGTCGACCGGCGGCAGCCTCAACCACACGGTGGCCGAACGCATCGCGCCGGCGCTGCGCTTCTCGCCGGAGATGTGCTCGCTCAACATGGGGAGCATGAACTTCTCCATGCATCCGCTCGCGCAGCGCTACAAGCAATGGAAGTTCGACTGGGAGGAGCCCTACCTGCGCGAGTCCGACGGCTACATATTCCGCAACACCTTCCGCGACATCGGCATGGCGGCCCGTGCGCTGGAAACGCACGGCATCAAGTTCGAGCACGAGTGCTACGACGTGGGCCAGCTCTACAACCTGAAGTTCTGCATGGACAGCGGCCTGTTCGAGGCCCCGGTCTTCATCCAGTTCGTGCTCGGCATCCTCGGCGGCATCGGCGCGGACCTCGAGAACCTGGTCTTCATGAAGCGCACCGCCGACAAGCTCTTTGGCACCGGCTACCAATGGTCGGTGCTGGGCGCGGGCGCGAGCCAGATGCAGCTGGCCGTGGCGGCCGCGACGCTGGGCGGCCATGTGCGGGTGGGCCTGGAGGATTCGCTGCAGATCGCGCGCGGCGAGCTGGCGACTTCGAACGCGCAGCAGGTGGCGAAGGTGCGCCGCCTGCTGGAGGAACTGGGCCACGAGATCGCCACGCCCGAGGAGGCGCGCGCCATGCTGGCACTCAAGGGCGCCGACCGGGTCGCCTTCTGATCCCGGCCGCGCGGCCGATGGCTACTGGGCCGCGGCCCGCGCCTGCGCGATCCAGCCGTCGAACAGCGATTGGTGCGCGCGGATCCAGCCGTCGGCATGCCGCTCCACGTCCTGCTGGCTGTTGGCGCCTTCGCTCATGCGCAGGTTCTGCGCATTGATGTCGCCGATCGGCACGTTCATGACCTCGAACAGCTTCGCCGCGGCCGGGTTTTTCTCGGCGAACTCGCGGTTGGCGACGATGCGCTCCTGGTTGGCGAGGAAGCCGTAGTTCTTGCCGTTGGGCTGGCGCGTGTCCACGTTCTCGCCACTCTGAGACGCCGAGAACGGCACCTGCAGCCACACCACGTCGGCGCCGGGTCGCAGCACGGCGCTGACCCAGTAGGGCGTCCAGGTGTAGTAGAGGATCGGCTTGTCCTGCTTGAAGCGCGCGATGGTGTCGGCCATCAGCGCGGCATAGCTGCCCTGGCGGTGCGTCACGGTGTCGCGCAGGCCGTAGGCGCCCAGGTGGTTCTCGATCGCGAGCTCGCAGCCCCAGCCGGGGTTGCAGCCCGTGAGGTCGGCCTTGCCGTCGCCGTCGGTGTCGAACAGCTTCGCGATCGCCGGCTCCTTGAGCTGCGCGATGTTGGTGATGTGGTACTGCTCGGCGGTCTTGCGGTCGATCAGGTAGCCCTGCACCGCACCGTCGGCGTACACGCCCTGGCGCCACAGCTTCGCGTCGCCGCCGCTGTTCTTGTAGAAGTCGGCGTGCAGCAGGCTCCAGTGGTTGGTCATGAAGGTGGCGTCGCCGTTGGCGATCGCCAGGTGCTCGGTCGCGGGCTCCAGGTCCTTCATCGGCTCGACCGTGTAGCCGAGCTTCTCGAGCGCGCGCATCACGAGCAGGGTCTGGAAGGCTTCCTCGGCCAGCGAGCTCTTGAGCGGCTTGACGACGATGCCCTGGCCGGGCAGGTCGGTGGCGGCGTGCGCCGGCAGGGTGAAGGTCGCCGCGGCCGCGAAGGCCAGGGCCAGCAGCCCGAGGCCGCGCGCGATGGGATTCATGGATGTCTTCATGCGTCGTGTTCCTCCTGAAGCTTCAGCGGGTCTGGGTCGAAAGGGCCGGCACGGCTTCTTCCGCGCCGCGCGATGCGCCCGGCGCCACCGCGCGCTGCAGCATGCACAGCGCCAGGCCCACGGGTCCGCCATGCCACCAGCGCTGGCCGCCGCGGCGCGGCCGGCCCATGGCCTGCGTCAGCCGGTCGAGCGAGATCGCGAGCAGCACGATGCCCAGGCCGCCGACGGTGGCCAGGCCCATGTCGAGCCGGCCGATGCCGCGCAGCACCATCTGTCCCAGGCCGCCCACGGCGATCATCGAAGCGATGACGACCATCGACAGCGACAGCATCAGCGCCTGGTTGATGCCGGCCATGATCGAGGGCATGGCCAGCGGCAGCTTCACCTTCACCAGCATCTGCCAGGGCGAAGCGCCGTAGGCGCGCGCGGCCTCGATCAGGTCGGGTCGCACCTGGCGCAGGCCCAGGTTGGTCAGGCGCACCAGCGGCGCCAGCGCGAACACGATGGTCACGATCACGCCCGGCACGTTGCCGATGCCGAACAGCATCACCACCGGCACCAGATAGACGAAGGCCGGCGTGGTCTGCATCGCGTCGAGCACCGGGCGCATGACGCGCTGGGCGCGGTCGCTGCTGGCCAGCAGCACGCCCAGCGGCAGGCCGATCACCATGCAGAAGACCAGCGAGGTCAGCACCAGCGACAGCGTGACCATGGCCTCGGGCCAGATGCCCAGCATCGCGACCAGCAGCAGCGCGACGGTGCTGCCGATGGCCAGCGCGCGGCCCGCGAACTGCCAGGCCAGCAGACCGATCAGCGCGATCATCGCGAGCGTCGGCAACCCGGTCAGCAGGCTCTGCACCGAGTTCAGGGTGCTGTCGATCGGCAGCCGCACGGTCTGGAAGAAGGGGCGGAAATGCTCGACCACCCAGCCCAGGCCCTGGTTGATCCAGGACTCGACCGGCAGCGAGCCGTCCCAGAGGCGGTGCAGCTGGAAGCCGGCGGCGTCGGCCTGGCCGGCGAGCTGGTGCGCGGCGTCGGGCGGCACGGGTGCGTCGAGCCAGGCGCTGGTGGCCGCGGGATCGGGCGCGGCCGACAGGGCCTCCCAGGGATCGAGCGCGACGGGCGCCGGCGCGGGCTGCTGCGCCAGCGCGGCGGCGGCATCGTTGGCGGTGGCGAGTTCGGAGGGCAGGGTGGTGTCGTTCATCTCGGCGGTTCCTTCGAAATCGGGTTCAGGCCAGGACATGGGCCGGGGCGGCGCTCGCGGCGGGGGCGGGCGGCAGCGCGGGATCGATCGGCGGCGTGTCGCGATCGAGGAACTTCAGCAGCGTGGTCTTGCTGATCGCGCCGCAGAAGCGGCCGTCGGCCGCCACCACCGGCACCGCGCAGGGCGCCTGGCCCACCTGGCCGATCAGCCCGGCCACGGGCGCGTCGGCCTCGATCGTGCCGAGGTCGGCGAGGAAGGCATGGCGCAGGCCCAGCGGTCCCGAATGGCCGTCGAGCGCCGCGCGCAGCGTGTCGGCCGAGACCGTGCCGAGGTAGCGCCGGTCGGGGCTGGTCACGTAGGCGAAATCGCGGTCCTGGTCCTCGAGCAGCTTGAGCGCCGCGCGGGCGCCGCGCTCGGGGTGCTCGCAGACCACGGTGAGGGGCTTGCGCGCGATGTCGGCGGCCTTGAACACGGCCGCCGCGTCCACGCCGCGCACGAAGCTGCGTACGTAGTCGTTGGCCGGGCAGCGCAGGATCTCGTCGGGCGTGCCGACCTGGATCACCTGGCCGTCCTTCATGATCGCGATGCGGTCGCCGATGCGCATCGCCTCGTCGAGGTCGTGCGAGATGAAGACGATGGTGCGGCGCTGCTGTTGCTGCAGGCGCAGCAGCTCGGATTGCATCTCGGTGCGGATGATCGGGTCGAGCGCCGAGAAGGCCTCGTCCATCAGCAGGATCGAGGGATCGGAGGCCAGCGCGCGCGCCAGGCCCACGCGCTGCTGCATGCCGCCCGAGAGCTCGTCGGGATAGCTGTCGCCCCAGCCCGCCAGCCCCACCTGCGCGAGCGCGAGGTCGGCCTGCGCCAGGCGCTCCTTCTTGCCGGTGCCCGACAGCTCGAGCCCGAAGGCCGTGTTCTCGCGCACCGTCATGTGCGGCATCAGCGCGAAGGACTGGAACACCATGCTGATGTCCTTGCGGCGGAGCGCGCGCAGCCTGGCGTCGGAGTGTTCGTTGATGTCGGCGCCGTCGATCACGATGCGGCCCGCGGTCGGCTCGATCAGCCGGTTCAGCAGCCGCACCAGCGTCGACTTGCCCGAGCCCGACAGGCCCATGATCACGAAGATCTCGCCGGCCTGGATCTCGAAGGTGGCATCGAACACGCCGATCGACTGGCCGGTCTTCGCGAGGATCTCCTTCTTCGACAGACCTTGGCGCACCAGCGCCAGCGCGTCGTCGGGCGCGTCGCCGAAGACCTTGAAGACGTGGTCGATGAGAATTCCTTTGGCCATATGCCGGGCTCCTTGTGCGAAGGTTGGACGGGCGCCGTTCCGCCTGGAGGCGGGACGGCAGCGGCCACGCCATCAGCCGATGGCTGCCGGAAGGCACTGAGGACGACGTGGCGACGAAACCAGTGCCCGCCGGATGCTTCGCTCGCAGGGCGACGGGCCTGGTCGAGGGGCGCCGCCTGGAGAAGCCTGACGTGGCAGTGGGGCCGGAACTATCCGGCCGGTGTGCCGGGCAGGGCCCGGCGGGAGAACCTGCACCGCGACGGGATTCGAAGATCCGCGAGTAGTGCCGGTGGGAGCTGCAGCGTCATCCGGTAATGGGTTTTGTAAATGACTTGCAGGTCCGCGAAAGACGATGATTATAACTTTTTGACATGAAGCGTGTCAATCCGCCGCCTGCGAACGGCTGTAGTCTGGAACGCAATGGCCGCGTCAGATGAGAGCCATTCTTATCCGGCGATACTCGGGGCCGCGTCCGGCGAGCGGGCGCACCCATTTCCAAGACTGCGGAGCTTTTCTCATGACGACTTCCCCCAAGACCCGTGCCGAGCGCGACACCTTCGGACCGATCGACGTGCCGGCCGACAAGCTGTGGGGCGCGCAGACGCAGCGCTCGCTGCAGAACTTCGACATCTCGGGCGAGCAGCAGCCGCGCGAGATCATCAAGGCCCTGGCCCAGGTCAAGCGCGCATCGGCCGTGGTCAACCACGCGCTGGGCCTGCAGGACGAGAAGAAGACCAACGCCATCGTCGCCGCGGCCGACGAGGTCATCGCCGGCAAGCACCCGGGCGAGTTCCCGCTGGTGGTCTGGCAGACCGGCTCGGGCACGCAGACCAACATGAACGTCAACGAGGTGCTGGCCAACCGTGCGAGCGAACTGCTGGGCGGCGAGCGCGGCGAGGGCCGCCTGGTGCATCCCAACGACGACGTGAACCGCAGCCAGTCGAGCAACGACGTGTTCCCGACGGCGATGCACGTGGCGGCCGTCGAGGCCATCACGCACAAGCTGCTGCCGGCCATCGCCAAGCTGCGCGGCACGCTGGAGCAGAAGTCGAAGGACTTCGCCGACATCGTGAAGATCGGCCGCACCCACCTGCAGGACGCCACGCCGCTCACCCTGGGCCAGGAGTTCTCGGGCTACGTGGCGCAACTCGCGCATGGCGAGGCGCATGTGCGCGCCGCGCTGCCGCACCTGAGCGAACTGGCGCTGGGCGGCACGGCCGTGGGCACCGGCCTCAACGCGCCCAAGGGCTATGCCGAGCAGGTGGCGGCCGAGCTCGCGAAGCTCACCGGCCTGCCGTTCGTGACCGCGCCGAACAAGTTCGAGGCGATGGCCAGCGTCGACGCGCTGGTGCACGCCCACGGCGCGCTGAAGACGCTCGCCGCCAGCATGAACAAGATCGCCAACGACGTGCGCTGGCTCGCGAGCGGCCCGCGCAGCGGCATCGGCGAACTGAGCATTCCCGAGAACGAGCCGGGCTCGTCGATCATGCCGGGCAAGGTCAACCCGACCCAGAGCGAGGCCGTCACGATGCTGGCCGCGCAGGTGTTCGGCAACGACGTCGCCATCAACATCGGCGGCGCCTCGGGCAACTTCGAGCTCAACGTGTTCCGCCCGATGGTGGCCCACAACTTCCTGCAGAGCGTGCGCCTGCTGGCCGACGGCATGGTGAGCTTCAACGACCACTGCGCCGTGGGCATCGAGCCGAACCGCGAGCGCATCACCGAGCTGGTGCAGCGCTCGCTGATGCTGGTGACCGCGCTCAACACGCACATCGGCTACGACAAGTCGGCCTACATCGCGAAGAAGGCGCACAAGGAAGGCACCAGCCTGCGCGAGGCCGCGATCGCCTCGGGCCACCTCACGGCCGAGCAGTTCGACCAGTGGGTGGTGCCCGAGAACATGACGGGCCGCTGAAAAGGCGGGCAGCCGAACGCAGAAGTCGCGAAGGTCGCGCAGAAGTCGCAGAAGAAATCCAGAAATTTCTTTTCTGCGATTTCTGCGTAGCTTTTGTCTTCCTTCTGCGTTCGGCGGTCCGATCCCGTGCTCAGTACCCGATCGTGTAGCGCTGGCGCGAGTGCGCCGGCTTCTCGAGCTCGTCGATGAAGGCGATCGCGTAGTCCTCGAACGTGATCCAGCTGCGGCCCTCGGCGCTGACCAGCAGGTCGTCCTGGCCGAGGCGGAACTTGCCGGTGCGTTCGCCTTCGACGAATTCGGCCGAGGGCGAGAGGAAGGTCCAGTCGAGTTCCTTCTCGGCGCGCAGCGCCTCGAGGAACACGCCGCCGGCCGAGGCCTCGGCCTTGTAGGCCTCGGGGAAGTTCGGCGTCTCGATGACCTTGAGGCCCGGTGCCGCGAACAGGCTGCCGGCGCCGCCGACCACCAGCAGGCGCTTCACGCCCGCGCGCTTCGCGGGTTCGATGATGGCCGCGGGCGGCACGGTCGCGAAGTGGGCGGCGCTGAACACGGCGTCGTGGCCGGCCAGGGCCTTCTCGAGCGCGGTGCCGTCGAGCACGTCGAGGTCGACGGCCTTGACGTTGGCGCGATCGGAAAGCTTCGCGCTGGCATGGCGTGCGATGGCCGTGACCGTGTGGCCGCGGCGCAGCGCTTCTTCGAGGAGGCGGCCGCCGGCGCGACCGGTGGCGCCGATGATGGCGATGTGGCTCATGGAGGACTCCTTGGAACGAGCGATGGAAAGAGGGCGATGAGGCTCATCTTAGGTTTCTCATTTCGAAAGAAATACCTCGAAATTCGCGCTTCTTTATTCCTAAAATCGTTCGAATGGACCGTCTCAACGCAATGCGGGTGTTCGTGACCGTGGTCGACGCGGGCAGCCTTTCGGCCGCCGCCGACCTGCTCGACATGTCGCGCCCCGTGGTCACGCGCTACGTGGCCGAGCTCGAGCAATGGACCGGCGCGCGCCTCCTGCACCGCACCACCCGGCGCCTGAGCCTCACGGCCGCGGGCGAGGAACTGCTGCCGCGCTGCCGCCAGTTGCTGGAGCTCGCGGGCGACATGCAGGCCGCGGTGCGCCATCCGGCCGAGGCGCCGCGCGGGCAGTTGCGCATCACCACCGGCACCTCGTTCGCGCAGGCGCAACTGGCCGATGCGATCGCCGACTACGTGCGGCTCTATCCGGGCGTGATGGTCGACCTGGTGCTGCTCGACCGCACCGTGAACCTGGTCGACGAGCGCATCGACCTCGCGATCCGCACCGCGGCCGAGATCGATCCCAACCTGATCGCGCGCCGGCTCACGGACTGCCGCTCGGTGGTCTGCGCCTCGCCGGCCTACCTGGCCGAGCACGGCACGCCGCAGCGCGTGGACGAACTCGCGCAGCGCAACTGCCTCACGCATTCCTACTTCGGTCACAGCCTCTGGAGCTTCACGCGCAAGAGCGACGGCGCGCCGGTGTCGGTGGCCGTGGACGGCAACGTGTCGGCCAACGACGCGGCCAGCCTGATGGGCCTGGCGCGCGCGGGCGCGGGCATCGCGATGCTGCCGACCTACCTGACGGCGCAGCTCGTGCACGGCGGGGAGCTGGTGCCGCTGTTCCCCGATTTCGAGCCGCAGGTGGTGGGCATGTACGCGGTCTACACCTCGCGCAAGCACATGCCGGCCACCCTGCGCACCATGCTCGATTTCCTGGCGCGGCGCTTCACCGAGGTGCCGGCCTGGGACCTGCCGCTGGCGGCCTGAGTTTCAGTGGTCGGCGGGAGGATGCGCCATCAGCCGGTCGGTGTAGGCGATGGCCATGGCCGAGAACAGGAAGGCGATGTGGATCACCGTCTGCGCGATCAGCACCTTGTCGGTGTAGTTGTCGGCGTTGATGAAGGTCTTGAGCAGGTGGATCGAGCTGATGCCGATGATGGCGGTGGCCAGCTTGACCTTGAGCACCGAGGCGTTCACGTGGCTCAGCCACTCGGGCTGGTCGCGGTGGCCCTCGAGGTCCATGCGGCTCACGAAGGTCTCGTAGCCGCCCACGATCACCATGATCAGCAGGTTCGAGATCATCACCACGTCGATGAGCGCCAGCACCACCAGCATGATCACCGTCTCGTTGAGCGCGGCCACCGGCGCGGTGGTCTTGTAGCCGATGCTGTTGACCAGCGCCTGCAGCGCGGTCTGGCTGCCGAAGGCGGCCTCGACCAGGTGCAGCAGCTCGACCAGGAAATGCACCACGTAGACCGCCTGCGCCACGATCAGCCCCAGGTACAGCGGCAGCTGGAGCCAGCGGCTCGCGAAGATCAGCCGTGGCAGCGGGCGCAACGGCGAGGTGCGGGCGTGAACAGGCATGTTCCGGGGATCGAAAGGGTCGGGGGAGGACATCGAGGGGGCGTGTGTGACGGGGAGCGAGATTCTAGGGGTGTCCCGGTGACGCACTCGTGATAACCCCGGGCTCTAACATCGGGGGTCTGTCAGCAGCACGCCAGTTTGGCGTCAGTGGCCCGTAAGTGGTCGCGCCGACATTACGGCCGCAATTCATCCAGGAGACACGAGACATGAGCAGCGCATCGAAGAACATTGAATCCGTCCTGGTCGAGAACCGCGTGTTCCCGCCCGATGCCCGCGCCACGCAAGGCGCCCGCATTTCCGGCATGGCCGCCTACGAGGCGCTGTGCAAGGAAGCGGAGGAAGACTTCGAGGGCTTCTGGAGCCGCCAGGCCACGAGCCACCTGCAGTGGGCCAAGCCCTTCAGCAGGATCCTCGACGAATCGAACGCGCCGTTCTACCAATGGTTCGGCGACGGCGAACTCAACGCCAGCGCCAACTGCCTCGACCGCCACATCGGCACGCCCGTCGAGAACAAGACCGCCATCGTCTTCGAGGCCGACGACGGCACCGTCACCCAGGTCACCTACAAGGAACTGCTCGCGCGCGTGAGCCAGTTCGCCAATGCGCTCAAGGCCTCCGGCATCCAGAAGGGCGACCGCGTCATCGTCTACATGCCGATGACGGTCGAGGGCGTGATCGCGATGCAGGCCTGCGCGCGCATCGGCGCCACCCACAGCGTGGTGTTCGGCGGCTTCTCGGCCAAGGCGCTGCAGGAACGCATCATCGATGCCGGCGCGGTCGCGGTCATCACCGCCAACTTCCAGCTGCGTGGCGGCAAGGAGCTGCCGCTCAAGGCCATCGTCGACGACGGCATCGCGCTCGGCGGCTGCGAGTCGATCAAGACCGTGTTCGTCTACGAACGCACACCCTCGGCCTGGAACCGCGTCGAAGGCCGCGACAAGACCTTCGCCGAGGCGCTGGCCGGCCAGAGCAGCGAGTGCGCGCCCGAGCCGGTGAATGCCGAGCACCCGCTCTTCATCCTCTACACCTCGGGTTCCACCGGCAAGCCCAAGGGCGTGCAGCACGCCACCGGCGGCTACCTGCTGTGGGCCAAGATGACGATGGACTGGACCTTCGACATCCGCCCCGAGGACGTGTTCTGGTGCACCGCCGACATCGGCTGGATCACGGGCCACACCTACGTCGCCTACGGCCCGCTCGCGGCCGGCGCCACGCAGGTGGTGTTCGAGGGCATCCCCACCTTCCCGCATGCGGGACGCTTCTGGCAGATGATCGAGAAGCACAAGGTCAGCGTGTTCTACACCGCGCCCACCGCGATCCGCTCGCTGATCAAGGCGGCCGAGGGCGACGAGAAGGTGCATCCGAAGAACTGGGATCTCACGAGCCTGCGCATCCTCGGCTCGGTCGGCGAGCCGATCAATCCCGAGGCGTGGATGTGGTACCACCGAAATATCGGCGGCGAGCGCTGCCCGATCGTCGACACCTTCTGGCAGACCGAGACCGGCGGCCACGTGATCACGCCGCTGCCGGGCGCCACGCCGCTGGTGCCGGGCTCGTGCACCTTGCCGCTGCCGGGCATCATGGCCGCGATCGTGGACGAGACCGGCAAGGACCTGCCCAACGGCGCGGGCGGCATGCTGGTGATCAAGCGGCCCTGGCCCTCGATGATCCGCACCATCTGGAACGACCCCGAGCGCTTCAAGAAGAGCTATTTCCCCGAAGAGATGGGCGGCACGATCTACCTGGCGGGCGACGGCGCGGTGCGCAGTGCGGACCGCGGCTACTTCCGCATCACGGGCCGCATCGACGACGTGCTCAATGTCTCGGGCCACCGGCTGGGCACGATGGAGATCGAGTCGGCGCTGGTGTCCAAGACCGACCTCGTGGCCGAGGCCGCGGTGGTGGGGCGTCCCGACGACGTGACGGGCGAGGCGGTGTGCGCCTTCGTGGTGCTCAAGCGCGCGCGCCCGACCGGCGAGGAGGCGAAACAGATCGCCACCGAGTTGCGCAACTGGGTGGCCAAGGAGATCGGTCCGATCGCCAAGCCCAAGGACATCCGCTTCGGCGACAACCTGCCCAAGACGCGCAGCGGCAAGATCATGCGGCGGCTGCTGCGCAGCATCGCCAAGGGCGAGGCGATCACGCAGGACACCTCGACGCTGGAGAACCCGGCGATCCTGGAGCAGTTGTCGCAGACGAACTGATCAACACGGCATTCCTGCTGTAGGACAGGGGCGTCTGTGCCGGGCCGAGGGCCGGGCAGGCCCCTTCGCTGAGGTAAAACCGCTGGCACCACCGCGCGCCTCGAAGCGCGCGGGTTCCCAACGTGTTCGATCTTTCCGAAGGAGGCCCCCATGGGCGTGAGATCCGCTTTCCTGTTCGTCATCGTGCTGCTGATCGCGGCGCTGGCCGCGCTCAACTGGGGCACGCTGTCCACGCCCACCGACGTGTGGCTGGGCTTCATGACCGTCTCGGCGCCGCTGGGCCTGATCATGCTGGGGCTCACCGTGGTGCTGGCGGCCTTCTTCCTGGTCTACGTGCTGTACCTGCACAGCGCGGTGCTGCTCGACACCAAGCGCCACACCAAGGAGATGCAGGTGCAGCGCGACCTCGCCGACAAGGCCGAGGCCTCGCGCTTCACCGAGCTGCGCAACTTCCTGCAGGCGCAGGAGAACCAGCACATGGCGCAGAACGCAGAGCGCCAGACGGCGCTGCTGGCGCGCATCGACCAGCTCGAGTCCGCGGTGCGGCTGCGTTCGGACCAGTCCGACAACACGCTGGCCGCGCACATCGGCCAGCTCGAGGACCGCATCGAGCGCCGGCCCTCGCTGCCCGCGGACATCGAGCCGCGGATCTGAGGGGCCGCCTTATTTCGTCGACAGGATCCAGGCCGCGAGCTTCTTCGCGTCGGCTTCGCTGACCTGGTTGTTGGCCGGCATGGGCACCGGGCCCCACACGCCCGAACCGCCCTTGATGATCTTGCCGGCCAGCATGTCGGCCGCGCCCGCGTTGTCCTTGTACTTGGCCGCCACGTCCTTGAACGAGGGGCCGAGCACCTTGCGCTCGACCGCATGGCAGCTCATGCAGTTCTTCGAGGTGGCCAGCGCCAGGTCGGCGAAGGCGGGGGCTGCCAGGCCGAGGGCCAGGGTCGCGAACAGCAGGGCTCTTTTCATGGGGATCGGATTCTCTGTTTGTGTAAGGGCTGAGTTACATTCGATGGCTCAACGCGATGATGATTGTAGGGAGCGCCGGCCACCGGCGCGCGACCGCATCGCGCGATACGACCCGGAGGATTCGCGATGTGGTTTCTGGTGCTGGGCATCCTGGGCGTGGCCCTCAAATACTTCGAAGTCGGCCCGGTCGGCACCTGGAGCTGGTGGATCGTGCTGATTCCTTTCGCGCTCGCCGTGGCCTGGTGGGCCTGGGCCGATGCCTCGGGCTACACCAAGCGCAAGGTGGTCGAGCGCGAGGACGCGCGCCGTCAGGCGCGCATCGACCGGCAGAAGGCCAACATGGGCCTGAAGACCGGCACCGGATCGCGCCCACGCCGCTGAGTCCTGTGCGCTGACGGGCCCGCCGTGGTCCGCATGTGAAACTCTTCCGACGCGCCGCATGCATCGCGGCGCTTCACCGGGGAGGATCGAAATGACCACACGCATGCCGTCGAGCGGGCTCGCGCCCGTGCTGCGGATCGCCATGGGCTTGCTGATCGTGCTGGCCATGGGCGCGGCCGGCTGGCTGCATCGCTCGCCATGGATCGTGCTGCTCGCGACGCCGCTGTTCACCGTGCTCTATGCGCTCGGCAAGTGGAATGCCTGGACGCTGGCCTGGCGGCTCGGCGGTGCGAAGCGGATCGTGCTGTCGGCGCTGGTGACGCTGCCGATCCAGGCGGTGCTCGCGGGCGTGTTCTACCTGCTCGGTCTGGGCCTGAGCATGCTGCTGGCGCCCACCGCGCCGATCGCTGTGTTCTCGGGCGCCGATGCGCAGTGGGCCGCGGCGCTGTTCGTGCTGGCAGTCGCCGTGAGCGCGGCGATCATCCGGCTCGAGGCCGCGGCGCCCGAGCCCGTGGCTGCCACGCCATCGCGCGCATCGCCCGCAGCGGAGGCCGAGCCCGAACTCGACATCGATCCGGCGCCGCTCGATCGCGACACCTTCTTCGAGTCCCCCGGCTACTGGCGCACCAATGCCGCGCGCGAAGCGCTCGCGCAGCGCGGCACGCCGGTCGAGAAGCCGCCGTTCGCGGCCAGCGAAGCCATGATCGAAGCCGCCGAGGCGCGGCTGGGCTTTCGACTGCCCGACACGCTGCGCGCGCTCTATGGGCGCATGAACGGCGGCTACGTGGGCTGGCTCTACGTGCCGCTGAAGCGCGACGCGGGGCCGTTCCACGACGACTGGCGCGGTGCCTTCTCCATCGACTATTCGAGCCTCGCGACGCTGGCCGAGCTGCGCACCGTGGCCGAGCACTACGAGGACTTCACGCACGATCCCGAGGACGTGCCGGCCGGCGCCGACAAGCTGGTGGTGCTGCAGGCCCGCTACGGCGACATGACCCTGCTCGACTACACGCGCGGGCCGCAGGCGCGGGTGCTGATCGCGGACTTCGATCGCCAGCCCGGCGTGGAGCCGGTCGACATCGCCTTCGAGAGCTTCGACGATTTCTTCGCGGCGCTGCGGCGCGTGCGTCCGGAGCGCGGCGTGGCGCGAACGGTCGCGCGCGATCTCGGCCCGCCGCTGGGCGAGGCACCGGAGCAATGGCGCGCCTCGATGTTCTGGGGCGAGGCGCAGTCGCATTTCTTCCATCTCAATGCCGTGCAGCGCAAGGACGGCTCCGAGCCGCAACTGGTGGCCGACGATGCGCTGGTCGCGCAGACCGAGGCGCGGCTGGGCCTGCGGCTGCCACGTGCGCTCGTGGCGCTGTGGCGCGTGAAGAACGGCGGCGGCGTCTCGTGCCGCTGGGTCGACATCGCCGACGGCGACGGCCAGCCGTACAGCGAGGTCCTGCGCTACCTGATGCCGATGGAGTACCTCGCGACGCTGGCCGAGCTGTCGGACCGCATCGTGTTCCCGCCCGGCGAAACGCCGTGGAAGCAAGGCTTCGACGAGCCGCGGCGCCTCCTGGTGCTCGAGGCCGACCACGGCAGGGTGGTCATGCTCGACTATCGCGGCAGCGGCGCGGAGGTCCCGGCCGTGCTGGTCGTGGACGACCTGGACCGCGGTCCGCCGCGCGAAGTGCTGCGTTTCGCGCGCTTCGACGACCTGCTGCCGCGCCTGCGCCCGAAGTCCATCGGCTACGAGGACGTGGCGAAACCGTGGCAGCCACCGGCCGCCACGGCCTGAGCGCCGGGCTTCAGAACTTGTCGAGCACCGCGCCCGAGCTCGCGCTCGAGGCGTTGAACGCGAACTTGGCCTGCACGCCGCGCGTGTAGCGCGGGGCCGGGGCCTTCCAGCCTTCGCGGCGCTTGGCGATCTCGGCCTCGGGCACGTTGAGCTCGAGCTTGAGCGCGTGCGCATCGATGGTGATCGAGTCGCCCTCGTGGACGAAGGCGATGGTGCCGCCGGCCGCCGCTTCGGGCGCCACGTGGCCCACCACCATGCCCCAGGTGCCGCCCGAGAAGCGGCCGTCGGTGATCAGGCCCACGCTCTCGCCGAGGCCCGCGCCGATCAGCGCGCCGGTGGGCGCGAGCATCTCGGGCATGCCCGGGCCGCCCTTGGGGCCGAGGTAGCGCAGCACCATCACGTCGCCGGCCACGATCTTGCCGTCGAGGATGGCCTTGAGCGCCGACTGCTCGTCGTCGAACACGCGCGCCGGGCCGGTGATGACCGGGTTCTTGAGGCCCGTGATCTTGGCGACCGCGCCTTCGGGCGACAGGTTGCCCTTGAGGATCGCCAGGTGGCCTTCGTCGTACATCGGCTTGTCGATCGGGCGGATCACGTCCTGGTCGGCGCGCGGCACGTCGGGCACGTCCTTGAGCACTTCTGCGATGGTCTGGCCGCTGATGGTGATGCAGTCGCCATGCAGCAGGCCGGCGTTGAGCAGCACCTTCATGACCTGCGGAATGCCGCCGGCCTGGTGCAGGTCGACCGCGAGGTACTTGCCCGAGGGCTTCAGGTCGCAGATCACCGGCACCTTCTTGCGCATGCGCTCGAAGTCGTCGATGGTCCATTCCACGCCGGCCGCGTGCGCGATCGCGAGGAAGTGCAGCACCGCGTTGGTCGAGCCGCCCGTGGCCATGATCACCGCCACCGCGTTCTCGATCGCCTTCTTGGTCACGATGTCGCGCGGCTTCAGGTCCTTCTTGATCGCCTCGATCAGCACCTTGGCCGATTCCTTGGCCGAGTTGGCCTTCTCGTCGTGCGGGTTCGCCATGGTCGACGAGTAGGGCAGCGAGATGCCGAGGGCCTCGAAGGCGCTCGACATGGTGTTGGCCGTGTACATGCCGCCGCACGAGCCGGTGCCGGGAATGGCGCGCTTCTCGATCTCGAGCAGGTCCTCGTCGCTCATGTTGCCGGCGGCGTTCTGGCCCACGGCCTCGAACACGCTCACGATGTTGAGGTCCTGGCCCTTGTAGCGGCCCGGCAGGATGGTGCCGCCGTAGACGTAGATGGCGGGCACGTTGGCGCGCAGCATGCCCATCAGGCCGCCGGGCATGTTCTTGTCGCAGCCGCCGACCACCAGCACGCCGTCCATCCACTGGCCGCCGACGCAGGTCTCGATGCAGTCCGAGATCACCTCGCGGCTCACCAGCGAGTACTTCATGCCTTCGGTGCCCATGGCCATGCCGTCGGAGATGGTGGGGGTGCCGAACACCTGCGCGTTGCCGCCGGCTTCCTCGATGCCCGCGATGGCCGCGTCGGCCAGCTTCTGCAGGCCCGAGTTGCAGGGCGTGATGGTGCTGTGGCCGTTGGCGACGCCGACCATCGGCTTCTTGAAGTCGCCTTCCTCGTAGCCCATCGCGTAGAACATCGAACGGTTGGGCGCGCGGCTCTTGCCTTCGACGATGTTGGCGCTGCGGCGATTGATCTGGATTGGCTTGGTGTCCATGGTGGGTGTCTCTTCGATCGTGGGGAGGGAAAACCGGGGAGCGCCAAGTATCGGACTTCTGATTGATTGCTTCCAATCCATTTTGAGAGGCTGATTGATATGCTTGGCATATGAATGAAAGCCTGATCGACCTGCGGGCCTGGCGCCAGTTCGTGGCCGTGGCCGAGGAACTGCATTTCGGCCGCGCCGCGCAGCGCCTGCACATGACCCAGCCGCCGGTCACGCAGGCCATCGCCCAGCTCGAGAAGACCCTGGGCGTGGTGCTGTTCGACCGCACGCGGCGCCGCGTGGCGCTCACGCCGGCCGGCGAGGCGCTGCTGCCCGACGTGCGCGAGCTGCTGGCGCGCGCCCAGGCGCTGCCGGCGCGCGCCCGCGCGGCCGCGGCCGGGCAGGTGGGGCGGGTGCGCATCGCCTTCGTCTCGACCGTGGGCTTCGAGCAGTTGCCGGACTGGGTGCGCGAGTTCCGCGTGCTCTGCCCCGAGGTGGCGCTCGAGCTGGTCGAGGCCACGGGCGACGTGCAGCTCGAGGCCTTCGCGCGCGGCGAGATCGATGCCGGCCTGATGCTGCATTCGCCGGGCGCCGCGCCGCCGGGGCTGGCGCGGCTGGCGGTGTCGCAGGAGCCGCTGGTGCTGGCCCTGCCGCAGCGGCACGCGCTCGCGAGCGCCGAGAAGCTGCCGCTGGCCGAGGTGCTGGCCGAGCCGCTGGTGATCTTCCCGCGCCGCATCGTGCCTTCGCTGCACGACGCGGTCTTCGCGCTCTACCACGCGGCCGGGCGCGTGCCTCAGCTGGCGCAGGAGGCGATCCAGATGCAGACCATCGTCAACCTGGTCTCGGGCGGCATCGGCGTGGCCTGGGTGCCCGAGAGCGTCACGCAGTTCCGGCGCGCGGGCGTGGTCTACCGGGGCGCCGGCGAGTTCGCGCCCGCGGGCCGGCGCCGCGCCGCGTCGGCGCTGCCGCGCTGCGAAACCAGCCTGGTGTGGCCGGCGGAGGCCGCCAACCCGGCGCTCGAGCGCTTCATCGCGTTCGTGCGGGAGCGCCAGCCGGCGGCCGCGCGCGGCGCGGCGTAGCGGCGGAAGAGGGCGGCGGCCCGTCGAGCGCGGCGGCCAGCAGCGTCTCGAGCCAGCCCGCGAAGGCCTGCAGGCGCCGCGACAGGTTGCGCCGGTGCGGGTACACGAGGTGCACCGGCAGCGGCTCGGCGCGCGCGTCGGGCATCAGCTCGACCAGCTCGCCGGCCGCGAGCTGCGTGCGCACGTCGTACAGCGGGATCTGGATCAGCCCCAGGCCCGCGAGCGCGCAGGCGATGTAGGTCTCGGCGTTGTTGGCCGTCACCTGGCTGCGCATGCGCAGCGAGGCGGTTTCGCCGTCGCGCTGCCATTCCCAGGGCGCCGCGCGGCCGCTGGTCGGCGAGGCGTAGTTCACCGCCAGGTGCTGCGGCAAGTCGGCCGGCGTGCGCGGCGTGCCGTGCCGCGCCAGGTAGGCCGGGCTCGCGCAGTTGACCAGCGTGAAGTGCCCGAGCGGCCGCGCCACCAGGCTGCTGCTGGCCAGCGGCCCCACGCGCAGCGCGCAGTCCACGCCCTCGTGCACCAGGTCGACCGCGCGGTCGCTCGAGCCGAGTTCGAGCTCGAGCGCCGGGTAGCGCGCGAAGAAATCGGGCAGTGCGGGCGCGATCAAAAGCCGCGCGATGCGGCTGGGCACGTCGACCTTGAGCCGCCCGCCCACGCTGCCGTGCGCGGGCAGGAACTGCTGCTCGAGGTCGTCCATGTCGGCCACCAGCGCGCGGGCGCGCTCGAGCAGCACCTCGCCGTCGGGCGTGAGGCCCACGCGCCGCGTGGTGCGGTGGAGCAGCCGCGAGCCCAGCCGCGCCTCGAGCTGCTGCACCGCGGTCGAGATGGTGGCGCGCGGCAGGCCGAGGCGGTCGGCGGCGCGCGTGAAGCTGCCGGATTCGGCCACGCGCAGGAAGACCTGGAGGAGGTCGATGCGGTCCATGAGAAGGGCGCCGGGCGGGAAGGGATTGTTTGGGGATTTCCGAACAGTCTAGCCTCGAATTGCCTATTTATCGGCCGTCTGACGATCAATACACTGCCCCCGTGTCACACATCAATGGCTTTCAACCCAGGAGATCCCCATGTCCGCACGCACATTGAAGAACAAGGTCGCCGTCATCGCCGGCGGCGGCAAGAACCTCGGCGCGCTCGTCGCCCAGCAACTGGTCGACGGGGGCGTGCGCGGCGTCGCCATCCACTACAACAGCGACAGCTCGCGCGCCGATGCCGAGAAGACCGCCGCCGCCCTCGAGGCCAAGGGCGCCGACACCCTGCTGGTGCAGGGCGACCTCGCGGTGGTCGAGAACAACGTCAAGCTGTTCGACCAGGCCGTCAAGCAGTTCGGCCAGGTCGACATCGCGATCAACACCGCGGGCGTGGTCATCAAGAAGCCGATCCTCGAGGTCACCGAAGCCGACTACGACAAGAGCTTCGACGCCAATGCCAAGGCCGCCTTCTTCTTCATCCAGCAGGCCGGCCGCACGCTGGCCGAGGGCGGCAGCATCGTCACGATCGTGAGCTCGCTGCTCGCGGCCTACACGCCGTTCTATGCGATCTACCCGGGCTCGAAGGCCGCGGTGGAGCACTACACGCGCGCCGCCTCCAAGGAGTTCGGCGAGCGCGGCATCTCGGTCAACGCGATCGGCCCGGGCCCGATGGACACGCCCTTCTTCTACGGCCAGGAGAGCAAGGAGGCGGTGGACTACCACAGCAGCGCCGCCGCGCTCAGCAAGTTCTCGAAGAAGGGCCTGACCGACATCGAGGACATCGCGCCCATCGTGCGCTTCCTGGTCACCGAGGGCTGGTGGATCACCGGCCAGACCATCTTCGCCAACGGCGGCTACACCACGCGCTGACGCATCGCGCCGAGAAGCGATGCACACGCTCATCGTGATGGGCAGCGGCTTCGTGCTGCTGGCCTTTTTCCTGCTGGCCGGCCGCGTGCTCGGCGGCGGCGGCGACGCGGCCCTGGGCACGGCCGCGCTCTGGTTCGTGCCGGCCTGGTTCGTCGGCGCCGGCATCAACATGGCGGTGGGGGTGATCGAGGCCGGCTACAGCGTGGCCGAGGAGCTGCCGATCTTCCTGCTGGTGTTCGCCGTGCCGGCCGCCGTCGCCGGCATCGTTTGGTGGAAGTTCGGGCGCTGAGGCCCGCGCCCCCGGATGCCCCCACGCCCCCGGCCGCGTCATGCGGCGCGGGCACAATCCGCGGATGCTCATGTATCCGCAGATCAATCCCATCGCCCTGCAGCTCGGGCCGATCGCCATCCACTGGTACGGCCTGACCTACCTGGCGGCCTTCGCGCTGTTCTACTTCCTCGGCACGCTGCGGCTCAAGCACGAGCCCTACCGCAGCCTCGTGGGCGCCGGGGCCTGGCAGCGCAAGGACATCGAGGACATCCTGTTCCTCGGCGTGGTCGGCGTCATCGTCGGCGGCCGGCTCGGCTACTGCCTGTTCTACCGGCCCGAGTTCTACCTGTTCAATCCGCTCGAGATCTTCAAGGTCTGGGAAGGCGGCATGAGCTTCCACGGCGGCATGCTCGGCGTGATCGCGGCCATGGTCTGGTTCGCGCGTTCGCGCGCGCGGCCGTTCTGGCAGGTGATGGACTTCGTCGCGCCCTGCGTGCCGACCGGGCTCGCGGCGGGCCGCGTGGGCAACTTCATCAACGGCGAACTCTGGGGCCGCTTAAGCAGCCCCGACCTGCCCTGGGGCATGGTGTTCCCGCAGAGCGGCTCGATGCTGCCGCGCCATCCCTCGCAGGTCTACCAGTTCCTGCTCGAGGGGCTGCTGCTGTTCGTGCTGCTGTGGCTCTACGCGCGCAAGCCGCGCAAGCAGGCCCAGGTGTCGGCCTTCTTCCTCGTGGGCTACGGCATCTTCCGCTTCATCGCCGAATTCTTCCGCGAGCCCGACAAGATCTTTGCCCACCCGGGCAACGAGCTGGGCCTGCGCGCGCTCGACCTGAGCCAGGGCCAGTGGCTCTGCGTGCCGATGATCCTGGGCGGCATCGCGCTGTGGGTCTGGGCCTCGCGCCGCGAGCAGGCGCCGCCGCCGGTGGCCAGCAAGGCCTGACGCCGCACCGGGAGCCGGGGAGGGTGGGGCACCGCCCCGTCCCGCGCCTGCTGCACCTGCTGCGTGCCGCACCGCCGGCCACGCAACCTATCGTCTGACCAGGGTAAGTCCGGAGCCCCGCGTTTCACGCGCGGCCCTTGCGCTGCCTCGCATCCGGGCTCAGAATTACGCGTAATTACAGGAAATTACGCGATCGAACCCGCCATGCGCCTGGTCCACAACTCCCTGCACGACGAAGTCGCCACCACGCTGCGCGAGCAGATCTTCGACGGCACCCTGGCACCCGGCAGCTTCGTCGACGAGATCGCGCTGTGCGAGCGCCTGTCGATCTCGCGCACGCCGCTGCGCGAGGCGCTCAAGGTGCTCACCGCCGAAGGCCTGCTGCGCCACGAGCCGCGCCGCGGCTGCTTCGTGCGCGAGGTGACCGAGCGCGACCTCGACGAGATCTTCCCGGTCATCGCGCTGCTCGAGGGCCGTTGCGCCTTCGAGGCGGCGCGCAACGCCAGCGATGCCGAGCTGCACGAGCTCGACGCCCTGCACGAGCGGCTGGTGCGCCACGCCAAGGCCAAGCGCATCAACGACTACTACGCCACCAACCACCTGATCCACGAGGCCATCATCCAGCTGGCCGACAACAAGTGGCTGGCCCAGGTGATCGGCGACCTGCGCAAGATCCTCAAGCTCGCGCGCCAGCAGCAGCTGCATGCGCCGGGGCGGCTCGAGCAGAGCCTGTCGGAGCATCTCGCGGTGTTCGCGGCGCTCAAGGCGCGCGACAGCGAAGGCGCCGATGCCGCGATGCGCACCCACATGACGCGCCAGCGCGAGGCGCTGCGCGAGGTGATGCGCAACCAGCAGAAATCGCGGGTCATGCCATGAAGCGCGGCGCCGTCGTGTCCGCGTCCGCCATCTCTTCCTCGTCTTTTTCTTTCTGCATGGGAGTGCATCCACGATGAGTGCGACCGAATGGTTCCAGGCGCGATTGCGCACGGGCGACAAGAACGAACGCAAGGTGCCGGTGGCCTCCGACGCCCCCGCGAAGGGTGCCGCCAAGTCCGCGCCCAAGCCCAGCGCCCGCACCACCGCCGAGCGGCTCGAAGCCACCCTGCGCAAGGCCGACGAGGCACTGTCGCCGCGCGCGCTGCGCCGCGTGCTGGCCGCCATGCAGTCGGTGATCGACCCGCGCGTGAGCGAGGTCGAGGGCGGCCGCCGTGCCCATGCCATCGCGATCGAATACGCCGCCGCCACGCCCGAGGAGCGGCGCGATTTCTGGGCCCTGATGAGCGAGCATTTCGCCGCCGACGCGCAAAAGCTCAAGACCGCGCGCGACCAGCACCAGGCCGCCGTCGGCACGCCCGACGAGGGCCAGGCCGAGCTCAAGCTGCGCCGCGCGCTGGTGTCGCCGCGGATGCGCCTGCTGCAGCGCTTCGCGGTCGAGCCCGCGGGCATGCGCTTCCTGGTCGACCTGCGCGCCGAGCTGCTGCCCGGCCTCAAGGGCGACCGCCGCCTGCTCGCGCTCGACGCCGAGCTCGAGCAGCTGTTCTCGACCTGGTTCGACGTCGCCTTCCTCGAGCTGCGCCGCATCGACTGGAACTCGCCGGCCTCGCTGATCGAGAAGCTGATCCGCTACGAGGCGGTGCACGACATCAAGAGCTGGAACGACGTGAAGAACCGGCTCGACGACAGCGACCGCCGCTGCTACGGCTTCTTCCATCCACGGCTGCCCAACGAGCCGCTGATCTTCGTCGAGGTGGCGCTGGTCGACCGCGTGAGCGACGGCATCACGCCGCTGCTCGACGAGACGGCCGTGCCGGTGCCGCCGGCGCGCGCCACCACCGCGATCTTCTATTCGATCAGCAACACGCAGAACGGCCTGCGCGGCGTGAGCTTCGGCGACTCGCTGATCAAGCGCGTGGTAGAGACCCTGCAGGACGAGCTGCCGCGGCTCAAGACCTTCGCCACGCTGTCGCCGATCCCGGGCTTTCGCACCTGGCTCGCGAAGAACGCCCCCGACATGACCGCGCGCCTCGACGAGAAGCGCGCCGCCGAGATCGGCCGCCTCGTGGGCTCGCTGCCGCCCACGCCCGACCGGCTGCTGGCCGCCGTCGATGCCGCCGCGAGCCTGGACCCCAAGTCGCCGCTGCGCCAGTGGCTGCTGCAGTGCGCGGCCGAGTACCTGGGCCGCTCGCTGGTCGACGGCACGCCGGCCGACCCGGTCGCGCGCTTCCACCTGGGCAACGGCGCGCGCGTCGAGCGCCTCAACTGGGCCGGCGATCCGTCGCCCAAGGGACAGAAGCAGTCCTATGGCCTCATGGTGAACTACCTATACGATCTCAAGCGTCTGGACCGGCACCGCGACTGGCTCGCGCAGGGCAAGGTGGCCGTGTCGGGAGACGTCGAAAGTCTGTTTTTCAAGAAAGGCTGATCGGGCCTCAAGCCCGGCGCATACAGCGCCGGCCGTCGCTCGCGCGGCGATCCACAACGACAGGAGATGAGACAGATGAACCAGAGTTTTCAGCGGCGCGACGTGTTGCGCCTGGCGGCTGCGGGCGCGGCGGTTCTTTGCGGCGGCGCCGCGACCGCGCAGGGCAACTGGCCGACCAAGCCGGTCAACGTGGTCGTGCCGTTCCCGGCCGGCGGCGGCACCGACGCCTTCGCGCGTCCGCTGTCGGGCCAGTTCGCCAAGCTCACGAGCCAGACCCTGGTGATCGACAACCGCGGCGGCGCGGGCGGCACGCTGGGCGCGAGCATCGCCTCCAAGGCGCCGGCCGACGGCTACACGCTGTTCATGGGCGCGGTGCACCATGCGATCGCGCCTTCGATCTATCCCAAGCTCGACTACGACATCGAGAAGGACTTCGTGCCGCTGATGCTGCTGGCCAACGTGCCGCAGGTGGTGGTGGTCAATCCCAAGCGCGTGCCCGCCGCGACCATCCAGGAGTTCATCGCGCTCGTGAAGCGCAGCCCCGGCAAGTTCAACTACGGCTCGGCCGGCGCGGGCACCTCGCACCACCTGGCGGGCGAGCTGTTCAAGATCCAGACCGGCACCTTCATCACCCACATCCCGTACCGCGGCGCGGGCCCGGCGCTGGCCGACCTGATCTCGGGCAACGTCGACCTGATGTTCGACGGCCTCGGTTCCTCGGCGCAGCACATCAAGAGCGGCCGCATCAAGGCGCTGATGGTGGCGGGTGCCAAGCGCAACCCGGCCTTTCCCGACGTGCCCTGCGCGGCCGAGGTGGGCCTGCCCGACTACACCGTGACCACCTGGTACGGCCTCTGGGCGCCCAAGGGCACGCCGGCCGACGTGCAGGCCAAGGTGGTGGAGGACATGAAGAAATCGCTCGCGAGCGACGAGCTCAAGGCCATCTGGGCGCAGAACGGCTCCGAGATCCCGAACCTGACCATGGCCGCGTACGGCGGCTTCGTCAATTCGGAGATCAAGCGCTGGGCCGCCGTGGTCAAGGCCTCGGGCGCCAAGCTCGAATGAGCGCGGGCAGCGTCAGCCTGCGCCGCGAGGGCGCGCTCGCGTTCCTCACGCTGTCGAACCCGGCGCGCCTGAACGCGATGACGCGCGCGATGTGGCGCGAGCTGCGCGCGCTCGTGGCCGGCCTCGGCGCCGACCCGGCGCTGCGCTGCGTGATCGTGCGCGGGGAGGGCGGCGCCTTCTGCGCGGGCGGCGACATCTCCGAGTACCCGTCGTTCCGCTTCGAGGCCGCGAGCCTGCGCGAATTCCACGAGAACGAGGTCTGGGCCGCGCTGCAGGCGCTGCTCGACTGCCCGCTGCCGCTGGTCGCGCAGGTCGAGGGTGCCTGCATGGGCGCGGGCATCGAGATCGCGAGCTGCTGCGACATCCGCCTCGCGGGCGCCTCGTCGAAGTTCGGCGCGCCGATCGCGAAGCTCGGCTTTCCGATGGCGCCGCGCGAGGCCGCGCTGGTGCATGGCGCCATCGGCGACACGCTGGCGCGCGACATGCTGCTGGCCGCCGGCGTGCACGATGCCACGCGGCTCTACCACGCGGGTTTCCTGCTCTCGGTGCTGCCCGATGCCGAGGTGGCCGCCGCGGCCGAGGCGCATGCAGAGCGCATCGCGCGGCTCGCGCCGCAGACCGCGCGCATGCACAAGCGCACCTTCGCCGTGCTGCACCATGCCGTGACCGGCGCCAACACCGCGCCGCCCGAGGTGGAGCCGGTCGCCGCGCTGGTCGCCACCGCCTACGACTACGCCGACTCGGCCGAGCACCGCGAAGGCATCGCCGCCTTCCTCGCCAAGCGCGCGCCCGATTTCTGACCCGCCTTTCGTTTTTCGCCTCCTGTGAAGTCCGACCGATGAAGAAGACCGCCAACGCCAACCTGTTCGCCGCCCTGCGCGCGGCCTTTCCCGCCGACCTCGACGCCATCGCGGTCGAGACCGACAACGGCCTCGCGTACTCGTGGCGCGACCTCGACCGCGCGAGCGCGATGATCGCCAACCTGCTCGACGCGCTGAAGCTCGAGAAGGGCGCGCGCATCGCGGTGCAGGTCGAGAAGTCGGTCGAGGCGATGCTGCTGTACCTCGCGACCCTGCGCGCGGGCTATGTGTTCCTGCCGCTCAACACCGCCTACCAGAGCGCCGAGATCGAGTACTTCATCGGCAACGCCGAGCCCGCCGTGGTGGTCTGCACCAGCCGCAACGCGGCCTGGGTAGCGCCGCTGGCCACGGCCGCCGGCACCCGCCACGTGTTCACGCTCGACGACGACCGCAGCGGCACCCTGCTCGAGGTCGCGGCCAGTTGCAGCGACGTGCACAAGCCGGCCACGAAGTCGGCCGACGACCTGGCCGCGATCCTCTACACCAGCGGCACCACCGGACGCAGCAAGGGCGCGATGCTCACGCACGGCAACCTGCTGTCGAATGCCGAAGTGCTCAAGGACTACTGGGGCTGGACCGAGGGCGACGTGCTGATCCACGCGCTGCCGATCTTCCACGTGCACGGCCTGTTCGTGGCGCTGCACGGCGCGCTGCTCAACGGCAGCAAGATCCTCTGGTTCTCGAAGTTCGATCCCAAGCGCATCGCCGCGAAGCTGCCCGAGGCCACCGTGTTCATGGGCGTGCCCACGCTCTACGTGCGCCTGCTGGCCGAGCCCGGCCTCACGCGCGAGGCGGTGCGCAACATGCGGCTGTTCGTCGCGGGTTCCGCGCCGCTGCTGATCGAGACCTTCGACGAGTGGCGCGAGCGCACCGGCCACACCATCCTCGAGCGCTACGGCATGAGCGAGACCATCATGCTGACCTCGAACCCCTACCGCCCCGAGCAGGGCGAGCGCCGCGGCGGCACCGTCGGCTTCGCGCTGCCGGGCGTGCAGCTGCGCGTGCGCGACGACCAGGGCCGCGACTGCACCACCGACGAGATCGGCGGCATCGAGGTCAGCGGTCCCAACGTGTTCGCGGGCTACTGGCGCATGCCCGAGAAGACCAAGGAGGAGTTCACGGCCGACGGCTTCTTCAAGACCGGCGACGTGGGCAAGATCGACGGCCGCGGCTACATCACCATCGTCGGGCGCAGCAAGGACCTGATCATCAGCGGCGGCTACAACGTCTATCCGGCCGAGATCGAGGGCTACATCAACGAGATGGCCGGCGTGGCCGAGAGCGCGGTGGTCGGCGTGCCGCACCCCGACTTCGGCGAGGTCGGCGTGGCGATCGTCATCGCGAAGCCCGGCGCCACGCTCGATGGCGACGCGATCGTGGCCGAGCTCAAGGCGAAGCTCGCGAACTTCAAGATCCCGAAGCGCTGCTTCATCGTGCCGGAGCTGCCGCGCAACACCATGGGCAAGGTGCAGAAGGCGCTGCTGCGCGGCGAGCACAAGGGGCTGTTCGCCTAGGCCTTTCTCTTCCTAGGTTGGCGGCGCGTCCTTCGCGCGCCTGAACACGATGTCCTCCACCATCGGCTCGAAGGGCACCGCGATGCGGTCGATGCGGCCCGCGCGGTCGTAGAGAAAGCTCAGCGCGAGGTTGTCGGGGTGGAACACCGTCGGCCGGTCCGGCGTGACGAACATGTCGTAGTGCCAGTGCGTGAGCGCGCCGGCGGCGCCGCGCCAGTGCCAGGCGAGGTGGTCGCCCTCGTGCGCGATCTCGATGCAGCCGTAGGCCGGATGCTCGTAGCGGCCCGCGTACTCCTCGAGCGCATGGCTGGGCTGCGTGCCGGTGCGGCGCCGGTCCGTGCGCGCCTTCTCGTCGACCCGCTGCTGCACCAGGTCGGCGCGGCGCTTCGCGAGCAGCCGCTGGAACCAGTCGACCGGCTCGCGGCCCGCGATGCGATCGAGCGCCGCGAAGGTGAGGATCGAGGTCACGGCGCCCGGCGCGCGGTTGGTCAGCACCGCCACGCCCGCGCGGCGCGAGGGCACCACGGTCATCAGCGTGGCCCAGCCGAACCACGAGCCCGAATGCGCGAGCGTGCGGTCGCCGCGGTAGTTCTCGCAGAACAGGCCCAGGCCGTAGTGCGAATCGCCGATCTCGGCATGCTCGGAGCGCGACATCCAGGCGCGCGGCATGCCCATCTCGCGCACCGTCCTGGCCGACAGCAGCGGCGTGTCGCCCACGCGGCCTTCGTCGAGCAGGCAGCGCATCCACTTCGCGAGATCGGCGGCGCTGGCATTGAGCCCGCCGCCCGCGGCCGTCGGCACCGGCCACAGCTGCGCGGGCACGGGATCGCCCTCGACCATGGTGTGCGGGCGGGCCGCATCGGCGGCCGCCACCAGCGCGTCGATGCCGAAGCCGTAGCGCGTGAAGCCCAGCGGTTTGAGCAGCCGCTCGGTCATGAAGTCCTGCCAGCCCTGTCCGCTGAGGCGCTCGATCACGATGCCCGCGACCATGTAGCCGAGGTTCGAGTACTGGAAGGCCTCGCGCAGCTCGCGGCTCGGCACCAGGTGGCGCAGCAGCGGCAGCATCTGCGCGCTCGTCAGGTCGGCCGGCATGTGCAGCCAGTCGTGGCGCGGCAGGCCGCTCAGGTGGCTCAGCAGATCGCGCACCGTGAGCTGCGCGGTCGCCACCGCATCGTGCAGCCGGAACTCCGGGATGACTTCGCGCACCGGCCGGCTCCAGGCGAGCCGGCCCTCGTCGACCAGCAGGCCGAGCCCGGCCGCGGTGAAGGACTTGGTGATCGAGCACAGCAGGAACTGCGTGTCGGCGGTCACGGGCTCGCTGCCGCGCAGGTCGCGCACGCCATAGCCCTTCAGCAGCGAGACCTCGCCATCCTCGATCACCGCGAGCGCGAGCCCCGGGATCTTCCATTCCTTCATCGAGCTTTCGACGAGGCTTTCGAATTCGCGCCACATGATCGGGGTCCTGGGGTTCGGGGCGCGAATCCTAAGGCATCCGCCATGCGGCGCTCTCAACCGTTCATCAATCCCGTGCGTGCATGGCAGTTGATGTATTCGTAGCGCTGCTCGTCGGCCTTGAGCACCGACACCTCGTGGTACACGCGCAGCTGCAGCTGGAAGTTCAGCGCCTGCACATAGCGCATGAAGCTGCCGAAGATCGCCACGTGGGTCGGATGCGATTCGGCCCAGCGCTCCATGTCGGCCAGCGAGCGCCAGAAGCTCAGGCCGAAGGACTTCTGCAGCGGCGCGCCCTGCGCATCGAGATGCCGCATGTAGCGGTTGCTGTAGCAGCCGATGGCCAGGCCCTGGTCGCGCAGGAAGTCCATGCCTTCGCGCAGCACCGGCTCCATCTCCTCGAGGTAGAGCGTGCGCTCCTGGCCGGTGGTGTCGGTCCATTCCTGGCCCGAGCGGATCATCGCGACGTGTTCATGGCCCGCGATGCGCACGCGCCGGCCCGGCGCGGGCGCGTCGCCGACCGCCGCGCGCGTGCCCGAGGGCGACATCGGATCGGTCTGCGACAACGGGATGCGGTCGCGCATCGATCCCCAGTAGCCATGCTCCTGCAGTTCGCCGCTCACGCCACCCATGGCCACGCCGATGCCCTCGAGCCGGTCGGGCGTGTTGAACATGGTCTCGAAGTGCTGCACGCGCGGCGACACGATCTCGCGGAAGTAGCCCAGGCCCTCGTGCAGCCGCTCCTCCGACTGCCACCAGCCGTCGATCTCGGGCGTCGCGCTCCAGCGCGCGAAGGCGGCCGGATCGGTCCAGTAGGCGATCGCGATCATGTTGTCGTGGCCCTCGGCATCCACGTAGTGCGTGAGGTCGTGGTGCAGCGGGCCATCGGGCCGCGCGAAGTCGCGCGCGATGCGCATCAGCGCGGCGCAGGCGCGGCCCTGCTGCGCGGCGCCGAGCGACTGCACGCCGAAGTAGCCCATCACCACCTGCGTGACCGCGCGGTCGGCGCGCGCCGACCAGACGGGGTAGGGCGGTGTGTAGTCGTCCTCCACGCGGCGGGTGCGCGTGCGCGGGCACCTCAGGTGCTCGTCGATGGCGGATTCCATGGCGCGGCTCCTTCGTGCGCGCTCAGGCCTCGACCGGCTCGGCCGCATTGCCCTCGGGCACGGGCGTGAGCTGCACCACCACGGGTTCGCGGCGCGTCTTGTTGAGCAGCAGCTGCGTGACGTCGGGGCGCGAGTAGTGGCCGCTCGGATCGGCCGCGGCCTTCGCGAGCGAGATCATCCCGAGGTCGATGTCGGCGATTACCAGGCCTTCCTCGGTCTCGGGCAGCGGCGTGCCCAGGGCCGAGCCGTCGGGCCCGTAGATGCGCGCATGGCCGCCGCCCACGCCCAGCATCTGCTGCTTGCCGGCATCGGTGCACATCAGCTCGCTCATCGCCTTCGACACCGTGGCGCAGGGCGCGAGCACGAAGCAGCCGCCCTCGACCGCGTAGACCTGGCTCGCGGCGTTGTTGACCTCGGCGCCCAGCGCGTTGGCCGCGCCGCGGTAGAGCGAGAAGCTCGGCCACGCGGCGCAGTGGATCTGCTCGTTCTGCGAGTACATCGCGTACTTGCTCAGCGGCTGCAGGTGTTCCCAGCAGCACAGCGAGCCGATGTTGCCGATGGCGGTGGGCACCACGTGCAGGTCGGCGCCGTCGCCTTCGCCGAACACGGTGCGCTCCACGTGCGTGGGCTTGAGCTTGCGGCGCGTCTGCGCCACCTGGCCCTGGTCGTCGATCAGCGCCTGCGCGATGTAGAGGCTGCCCGCGGCCTTCTCGCTGAAGCCGAACGAGAGCCAGATCGAATGCGCTCGCGCGGCCGCCTGCAGGCGCTCGAACTCGGCCGAGCCGATCACCAGCGAGTTGTCGTGGTAGCGCTGCACGAACTGCATGCCCCAGGCCGGCGAGTCGAGCCAGATCCACCAGGGATAGCCAGGAATCCAGGTCTCGGGGAAGGCAATGAGCTTCACGCCCTGCGCGGCGGCCTGCGCCATCAGGTCGATGGTCTTGTCGATGGTGCCGTCGAGGTCGAGGAACAGGGGCGCGGCCTGCACGGCGGCGACGCGGAGCTTGGGATGAACGGTGGTGGGCATGGCGGGGCCTTTCGGTGGGGAACGTGGATTCGCCGCCTCGCCCCGGCGCGGGTTTGCGCGGTGGCATGCGGGTTGCATGAAGCGTAGATTCGCCGCGCTGGAACGCCTTGACCGCAGCTTGCGGCGTTCTTGTTCCTGCGTTGCATGCCCGCCGATCCCCGTTTTTCGAGATTCCACCGATGAACACGCTGCTCAGCACCGATGCCGTGGCTCGCCCGCAGCGGCTGGCCTACTGGACCGACATGATCTGCAACGTCTATGTGCAGCTCGGTTGCGATCCGGTGCGGCCCGACGAGTCCGAGGACTTCGAGGGCAGCATCCGCCAGCACACGCTGCCCGGGCTCGACGTGTCGGTGGTGCGCTCGGGCCCGCAGAAGGTGCTGCGCACCTCGGGCCACATCGCGCGCTCGGGCGACGACTACTTCCTCGTGAGCATCCAGGCCCAGGGCCGCGGCGTGGTGCGCCAGGACGGGCGCGACGCGGTGCTCGAGGCCGGCGACTTCGCGCTCTACGACAGCACGCGGCCCTACCAGCTGCTGTTCGACGACCGCTTCGAGCAGATCGTGCTCAAGCTGCCCGGCGACCGGCTGCGCAGCGAGCTGCGCGAGACGCAGGCGTTGACGGCCACCACCGTGTCGGGCCGCCAGGGCGCGGGCCACCTGCTGCTGGGCATGATCCGCACCCTGCGCGAGGACATCGAGACGCTGCAGCCGGCCTCGGCGCTCGCGGTGGCCAATGGCGTGCAGAACATCCTGGTGGCGGGGCTGCAGACCTTGCCGGCGGCCAGCGCGCCCTCGCTCAGCAGCCTCACGGCCTACCACCTCGCGCGCGTGAAGCGGCGCATCGAGGAACAGCTCGGCGACCCCGCGCTGTCGGTGGGCAGCCTCGCGGCCGAGCTCGGCGTGTCGGCCAGCCAGATCCATCGCGTCTTCAAGAGCGAGCCGCTGACGCCCGCGCAGTACATCTGGGAGCGTCGGCTCGAGGCCTGCAGCCGCGACCTGCTCGAGCCGCGCCTCGCGGGCCGGCCGGTGGCCGAGATCGCCTATGGCCGCGGCTTCAACGACGCGGCGCATTTCAGCCGCGCGTTCAAGGAGCGCTTCGGCTGCTCGCCGCGCGAGTGGCGGCAGCAGCGCGTGCAGTAGGCCGCGCGGAAGGGCCGGCGCAGTGTCAGGCGGCCCGGCGGGCGCGCTCGAGGTGGGCGCGCAGCGCGGCGTCGAAGCGTTCGGGCTGGTCGATGTTCGGCAAATGACCCGCGTCCGGAACGATCTCCAGGTGCGCGCCGGGAATCTCGGTCCGCAGCTCGCGCATCGCATCGGGCAGCGCGGCGTCGTTGGCGCCGACGAGCAGGGTCGTGGGCACGCGGATGCCGCGCGCGGCCGCGCGGTGGTCGAGTTGCTGGATCGCGCGCGCGCAGCCGATCATGCCCGCGCGCGAAGTGCCGGCCGCGGCCGCATGCAGGGCCCGTGCCTCGGCGGAATGGGCCTCGATGAAGCCGCGGCCCAGCCAGCGCTCGATGGTCGGGCCCGCGAGCGCTTCGCAGCCCTGGGCCTCGACGAGCGCGATGCGTTCGTCCCAGGGCCGCGCGAAGGCCGCGGGCGCGTCGGCGCGGCAGTCGCACAGGCACAGGCTGGCCAGGCGCTCGGGATACCGTTCGGCCAGCGCGAAGCCGCACATGCCGCCCAGCGAGAGCCCGACGTAGTGCGCGGCGCGGATGTCGAGCGCATCGAGGATCTCGACCACGTCGCGCGCCAGGTCGCCCATGCGCCAGGGCAGTGATGGCGGTGAGGGCGCCTCCGACCGTCCATGGCCGCGCGTGTCGGGCCGCAGCACGCGCCAGCCCTCGGCGGCCAGCCATTCGGCCTGGCGGCGCCACAGAACGGAGGATGAAAGGATCGCGTGCGCGAGCAGCACGACGGGGCCGTCCGCGGGGCCGTCGACGTGGACCGCGACACGGCAGGCCGCGCTCGGCAGGAACAGATGCTGGGTGGTCGTCATGAGAACGCCAGTCTCGGCCCCTTCCCCAGGCCCCGCCACCGAGTAAAACTGAAGCCCGTTGAGAAAAACGCAACCCGCTTGCACCCATCGCGGCCTACAGTCGCCCCGTCATGTCCAGAAAACTTCCACCCCTGAACGCGATCCGGGCCTTCGAGGCCGCGGGCCGGCACGTGAGCTTCACGCGCGCCGCGGAAGAACTGAGCGTGACCAACGGCGCCATCAGCCGCCAGGTCGCGCTGCTCGAGGAATGGCTGGGCGTGCCGCTGTTCCGGCGCACCTCCTCGCAGCTCGCGCTGACCGAGGCCGGGCGCCTCTATCTCGGCGAGCTGACGGCCACGCTCGACCGCGTGGCGGTGGCCTCGATGCAGCTGCGCGAGCAGGCGGTGCCGACCGCGCTGCGCATCAATGCGCCGCCGACCTTCACCATGCGCTGGCTGCTCTCGCGCCTGCCGGCTTTCCAGCGCAAACGGCCCGAGGTCGACCTGCGGCTCACCACCTTGCTGGCGCCGGTCAACTTCGACGAGGGCCGCTACGACATCGCGATCGCGGGCGCGCTCGAGCCGCCGCCGCACTGCGTGTCGCGGCCCTTCATGAGCGAGCTGATCCTGCCGGTGTGCCATGTGGACCTGCTCGACGGCGGCCGGCTGCGCGAGCCGCGCGACCTGGCCACGCACACGCTCGTGAGCTTCGCCACCGAGCCTTATGCCTGGGAGGACTGGCTCGCGGCGGCCGGCGTGGCCGGGCTCAAGCCCGGCGGCGCGATCCGCTTCGAGCAGATGTACTTCGCGCTGCAGGCCGCGATCGACGGGCTGGGCCTCGCGCTGGTGCCGCTGTTCCTCGCCTTCGACGACATCATCGCGGGCCGGTTGTGCGCGCCCTTCGGTGTGCTGGCCGCCAAGCAGCGGCGCTACTTCGCGAGCACGGCCCATGCCGACCCGGTGACCGAGAGCTTCTGCGAATGGCTGGTGCGCGAGGGCAGCGACACCGAGGCCTCGATGCAGCAATGGCTGCGCTCGCAGGCCCCGGCGTCCTGAGCGCGCGGCTCAATCCATCTGCACGCCGCTGCGGCGCACCAGTTCGCCCCAGCTCCTGAACTCGCTCGCCACGTAGGCCGCGGCTTCCTCGGGGCTGGCGCTGTAGCGCGGCAGCGCGCCGATGCTCCGCATGCGCCGCTCCACCTCGGGCTTGCGCATGGCCTTGGCGATCGCGTCGTGGGTCGAGGCCACCAGCGCCTTCGAGGTGCCGACCGGGTAGAGCAGCATCAGCCAGGTCGAGGCGCGGAAGTCGGCGAAGCCCTGCTCGATCAGCGTGGGCACGGCCAGCGGCGCGTCGAGCCGGCTCGCGGTGGCCGCGCCGAGCGCGCGCAGCTTGCCGCCCTGCACGAAGGCCTGCACGCCGGCCGCGGTCTCGAGCGCCAGCGAGACGTTGCCCGCGACCACGTCGGTCAGGCCCGGCGCGCTGCCCTTGTAGGGCACGTGCACGATGTCGATGCCGGCGCGCCGCTTGAACTCCTCCATCGCGAGGTGCGACACCGTGCCGTTGCCCGAGGAGGCATTGGTGAGCTTGCCCGGGTTGGCCTTGGCATAGGCCACCAGCCCCTGCGCGTCGCTGAAGGGCAGCGAGGGATGGCACACCAGCACGAAGGGCAGGTCGCCGACCAGGCCCACCGCCTCGTAGTCCTTGAGCGAGTCGTAGGGCACGCTGCGGTAGAGGTGCGGGTTGGTGGCCACGGCCGACATGTGCGTGAGCATCATCGTCGAGCCGTCGTTGGGCGACTTCGCGAGCTGGCCCATCGCGATGCTGCCGCCCTGGCCGGGCTTGTTGTCGACGATGTAGTTCTCGCCGGTCACGGCCTGCATCTTCTCGGCCATCAGCCGTGCCACGATGTCGGTGGCCTGGCCCGGCGGAAAGCCCACGAGGATCTTCGTGACCTTGCCGCGCGTGGTGGCTGGCTGCGCGAGGGCCGCCGTGCCCATCGACGCGGCCGCGAGCGCGAGCAGCGCGCGGCGGCTCAGCATTGCCTGGTTGTCCATGTCGTTGTCTCCGATGCTTTTCAAAAGGGCGAAGCTTCAGGCGAGCTTCATCTCCTTGAGCACCTCGCGCGCGTTGCGCAGGCTGTCGAGCGCCGCGGGCACGCCGCAGTAGATGGCGACCTGCAGGAACACCTCCTGCAACTCGGCGGGCGTGATGCCGTTGTTGATCGCGCCGCGCACATGCAGCCGCAACTCGTGCGGCCGGTTGAGCGCGCTGATCATGCCGAGGTTCAGCAGGCTGCGGCTGCGCCGGTCCAGGCCCGGCCGGTTCCAGATCTCGTCCCAGCAGTACTCGGTGGTGAGCTGCTGCATCGGCCAGTTGAAGTCGTCGGCCTCGGCGATCGACTTCTCGACGTATTCCGCGCCGAGCACCGCCTTGCGCGTGGCGAGGCCGCGCTGGAACTTCGCCGAGGTGTGGGTCTTGTCCGTCATGTTCTCGCTCCCTTCAGGCCACGGCCGCTTCGGCCAGCGGCGTGTTCCAGGCGTCGTAGGCATAGACCCAGTCGGAGTCCTGCGGATCGCGCAGCCAGGTGTTGGTGCGCGAGGTCAGCTGCACGCGCGAGGTGCGCGGCTTGCGCGTGGCCTCGAAGCGCTGGAAGGCCTCGGCCACGCCGTCGCGGTCCGTGCCCTGGAGGCAGCGCGAGAGCACCGCCGCATCCTCGATCGCCATCGCCGCGCCCTGCGCCATGTAGGGCGTCATCGGGTGGCAGGCATCGCCGAGCAGCGTGATGTTGCCCTCGCTCCAGCGCGGCAGCGGGTCGCGGTCGACCAGCGCCCACTTGTGGACCTCGGGGCAGGACTGCAGCACGTGACGCACCTGCGGATGGAAGTCGGCGAAGGCCTCGCGCAGCGCGTGGATGTCGCCCTTGGTGGACCACGACTCGAGCCTGAAGCCGGGCTCGGGCTGGCTGGTCACGAAGTAGACCTCGCTGCGGTCGGGCTTGACGTAGTAGATGACGATGTGGCGGTCCTTGCCCCACCACTTGGTGCACTGGTCGATCTCCTGGCCGCCGAGCAGCGCCGCGGAGAAGGTGGTGCGATAGGCGATGCGGCCCGTGAAGTTGGGCTCGGACCTGCCGAACAGCTGGTCCTTGACCAGCGAGTGCACGCCGTCGGCCGCCACCACCGCGTCGGCATGCACGGTGGCGCCGCTGGCGAAGCGCAGCTCGACGCCGCCGTCGCCCTGCGAGAAGCCCGCGAGCTTGTGGCCGCGGCGAATGAATTCGTCGGGCACCGCGCTGTGCAGTGCGGCATGCAGGTCGCCGCGGTGCGCGAGCAGGTAGGGCGCGCCGAACTTCCGCTCGGCGGTCTCGCCGAAGATCATGTCGAAGCGCACCTCGCCGGTGTAGGCGTCCTTGTTGTTCCAGGAGCGCGGGTAGAAGGCCTCGGCGCGCATGCGCGCCTCGAGGCCCAGGCCGCGCAGCACCTGCATCGCGTTGCAGCCGATCTGGATGCCCGCGCCCAGGCGGGTGAATTTCTCGGCCTGTTCGTAGACCATGACGTCGATGCCGACGCGGCGCAGCGCCGCGGCCGTGGCCAGGCCGCCCATGCCGGCGCCGATGATGGCAACCGAAAGTCTCTTGCTCATGTCCGTTCCTCGTGTGGTTTGCGTGAACGGAATGGTCCTGTTTTCAGCCGCCGCGAACCATCGAGATTTGCTGGCGCTGGTTGAGAAAAACTGCGGCGCGCGCCTGCGCGACGCGCCGGCCGGGCGCGTCGTGGCGTCGAGAAAAGGAGGGGCGGAAGAGGGCCGCGCGCTCAGCCGCGCAGGCCCTTCCAGAGCATGTAGGCCGCCAGCAGGTAGAGGATGCTCGCGAACACGCGCTTGAGCTTCTTCACCGGCAGGTTGTGCGCGGCCTTGGCGCCCAGCGGCGCGGTCAGCACGCTGCACACGGCGATCACCGCGAGCGCGGGCAGCCAGATGTAGCCGAACGAGCCTTCGGGCAGGCCTTGCACCGACTGGCCGCTGATCACGTAGCCGGCCACGTTGGCCACCGCGATCGGGAAGCCCAGCGCGGCGCTGGTGGCGACCGCGTTGTGGATCGAGATGTTGCACCAGGTCATGAAGGGCACGCTGATGAAGCCGCCGCCCGCGCCGACCAGGCCCGAGACCAGGCCGATGGCACCGCCCGCGCCGAGCTGGCCCGCGGTGCCCGGCATCTGGCGCGTGGGCTTGGGCTTGCGGTCGAGGAACATCTGCGTGGCCGAGAAGCCCACGAACAGCGCGAACACGATCGCCAGCGCCGTGCCCTTGATCAGCGCGAAGATGCCGAGGCTGCCCACGAGGCTGCCGATCACGATGCCGGGCGCGAGGCGCTTGACGATGTCCCAGCGCACCGCGCCGCGCTTGTGGTGCGCGCGCACGCTCGACACCGAGGTGAAGATGATGGTGGCCATCGAGGTCGCGATCGCCATCTTCACCGCGAGGTCGGCCGGCACGCCGCGGTGGCCCATGATGATCGTGATGAACGGCACCATCACCATGCCGCCGCCGATGCCGAGCAGGCCCGCGAGAAAACCGGTGCCGAGGCCGAGGACGGCGAGTTCGGCGATCAGGAGGGGGTCGAGCAGGCTGGTCACGTTCACGCCACGGACTTTCGGGTAAGGCAAGGGCGCCGTGCAGCGATGGCAACGGGCCTCGGGTCGAGGGAAAAAGGGAGGGGGATGGGCCGCAATGCTATCTGAAACGTAGCTGCGGCCCGGCGCGCACGGTCGCGCGCGAGCCAGGATCGGATGTATCGATGCAAATACAGCGTGGGTTCTTGGGGCGATCCCGCCATGCCGGGGATCGCCGATGTTCGATGCGCACTCAGCGCAACGAAGAGGAATAGGTGTCTGCGAATGGGCGCCAGACTCGCATCCTGAACCGGGGTTCAGGTGGGCGAGGGCAGCAAGACTTCGGGTTCATCTGACGCGAGATGATCACACCCGTCGAGCGATATACCAAGCCCGGCTCCGTAGAGCATTGGAACAAGGACATATAAAGCCCAACGCGCACCGCAGACAGGAACGATTTTACGCCTTCGCGCCCGGGCGCTTTCCGGTTTTTTGAGGGGAGTCCCTGCGGCGTGGGCAGGTTTGCATCGAAGTTCTTGCAGTGCGCGCCGATCTCTGCAAGCGAGAGAAAGAAAGCGCGTAACGCTTAAAGCAGATGTCCGTCGCCGGCCAGTGCCTGATCGAGCTTGTGGATCAGTTGCGCGGCCTTCGGATCGACCGCGCCGTCGTCGGCGGGGGCCGCGGCCGGAGTCGGGGCCGGCTCGGCGGGCGGCGCGGCCTTCGCCGTGCTCTCCTGCGCCGCGAGATCGAAGGCCAGGTTCAGCGAGGCCAGCACCGCGATGCGGTCGCGCGCCTTGACCTTGCCCGCGTCGCGGATCTTGCACATGGCCGCGTCCACGCGTTCGACTGCGTCGCGCAGCTGCGCTTCGCCGCCATCGGGACAGCCGAGCAGGTAGCTCTGGCCCATGATCTGAACTTCGATCTGCTTCATGCGGGGGAATCTTCGGAGGGAGGTACGGCCGGCAACTGCTCGAGCAGCGCGTCGAGCCGCGTGCGCGCCGCCGCGAGCCGCGACTTGAGCGCATCGCGCTCGCGCGTCAGCGCATCGACCTGTTCCTGCAGCAGCGCATTCGTGCGCTGCACCTCTTCGTGACGCAAGAGCAGGCGTTCCACGCGCTCGGCGATCTGGTCGATGGGGCTGGAGGCGGGCATGGTGCGCGATTGTAGTTTCCCGTGAAAGCGGCGGTCCTCCGGGGCACCCGCCGCGCCTGGCACGGCATTCTGCGGCCTGCGCGCCGCGCCATCAAACTTCGCTGAGCCGCACGTAGGTGGCGAGCAACGCGCTCTTGGCGGCCACCCCCAGCAGCACCGGGTTGGCCGGGCTCTCGATCACCGGCAGCCGTTCGCCCAGGTGCTCGAGGAAGCGCTGCAGCGCCTCGCCCAGGCTGGTGTCGGCGGTGATCGGCGCGATGGCCTGCGACAGCAGGTCCGCCGCGCGCACCTCGGCCGCGGCCGTGCCGAGCGCCGAGAGGGGCACCACGCCGAGGTAGCGCTGGTTCGCATCGACCACGTAGAGGTACTTCACCGGGTGCTGCAGGAACAGCCGGCTCATCGCCTCGCGATCGGCCTCGGGGCCGACCACCGTCTGCGCCGGCTGCACCAGGTCGCGGATGTGCAGCGAGCGCAGCCGCAGCTGCTCGTCCTGCTGCTCGCGCCGGCGCAGCGTGATCTCGTACATCGAGCCGGCGTTGGCCGAGCGCGCGACGAAATAGGCGATCACGCCGGCCAGCATCAGCGGCAGCATCACCTGGTAGTTGAGCGTCATCTCGAAGATCATGAGGATCGCCATCAGCGGCGCCTGCGTGGCCCCCGCGAGAAAGGCGCCCATGCCGACCACCGCATAGGCGTAGGGGGCCGACACCGCATGCGGCCACAGCGCCTGCGCGGCATGGCCGAACAGCGCGCCCACCATGCAGCCGAAGAACAGCGCCGGCGTGAACACGCCGCCCACCGCGCCCGAGCCGGCCGTGGCCAGCGTGGCGACCAGCTTGGCCGCGAGCACCATGGCGATCAGGGTCCAGGTCCAGGGCGTGTGCAGCACCGCGTTGACCACGCTGTAGCCATTGCCCCAGACCTCGGGCCAGGGCACCGACACCAGCCCCATCGCGAGCCCGCCGAGCGCGAGCCGCCACGGCAGCGCGAACGGCAGCCGCGCGAACAGCGCCCGGCTGCCCTGCAGCGCGCGCAGGAAGCCCGCGGCCGCGAAGCCCAGCAGCACGCCGAGCAGCGCGAACAGCGGGATCTCCGCGCCATGCAGCTCGGGGAACACCGGCATCTGGTAGGGCGGCTGGTAGCCGGGCAGGGCGCGCATCACGATGTTGGCGACCACCGCCGCGATCAGGATCGGGCCCACGCTCTCCATCACGATCGAGCCCAGCACGATCTCGGCGACGAAGAAGGCGCCCGCGATCGGCGCGTTGTACGCGGCCGTGAGGCCGGCCGCCGCGCCGCAGGCCACGAGCAGGCGCAGCCGCTCGACCGGGAAGCGGAACACCCGGCCCAGCAGCGAGGCGGCCAGCGCGGCGAGCTGCACCATCGAGCCCTCGCGGCCGATCGAGCCGCCGGTGCCGATGCTCACGAGCGAGGAGGCGCTGCGCACCAGCGTCTGCGCCACCGGGATGCGGCCGTCGCCGAGCACGATCGCCTCCATGTAGTTGGAGGTGGCACTGCGCACCGCCACGCGCTTCGCGAGCACGAGCAGGCCGCCGGCCACGAGGCCGCCCACGGCGGGGAAGGCGATGCGCGCCCACCACGGCAGCGCGCGCGCCATCGCGACCAGGCTGTCGCCGGGGCCGAGCACGACGTGCTCGAAGCCGCGCAGCGCGGCGCGGAAGCCCTCGGTCGCGAGCGTGCCGAGCAGGCCGGCGACGATGGACCACAGCAGCATCGATTGCCAGCCCGATACGCCGAACAGGCGCTGCAGGGCGGAGCGCAGGCGCAGCAATGGCGAGGAACGCAGGGTCATGCGGGGTGGTGGTGATGGCATCCCATAGCCCGTCGATGTTAGTGCGCGGGACGCGGCGAGCGTCGGGCGCACGCAACTTTCGACTTAAGGCGCGCGGCGCAACGCCTAGAATCTCGCCCGTTGGTGCCTGCGGCGTGGTTCACGCGCCGCGGTTCAACGGGAAGCAGGAGTGAAGGGACCGGCCGCGCGCCGGCACCGAAGCCGCCTGCGCTGCCCCCGCAACGGTCAAGCAGACGGCGCCGCAAGGCGCCACCCTCTCCACACGAGCCACTGGGCGCCCTGAAACAGGCGCCTGGGAAGGCGGCGAGGGCCGGTCTGCCAGCCCGGATACCGGCCAACAAGGCGGTTCGCGCATGCTCTTCGCTTCGTCGATGCAGGCACGGACCAATGGCGCCCCGGGCGCCGGCGGGGAGGCCGGCAAGGGGCATAGACGTTCGTTCGCTCACTCCATGATTTCCTGCGTTTCCTTCTCGCGCCGTTCGCGCGCTCGCATTCCCGCGTCCCGCATCGGCATGCGCCTGGCCGGCCTGCCGCTGGCCCTGGTGCCGGCCTTCGGCGGCCTGCTGCTGGCCCAGTTGCCGCTGGCGGCCTCGGCCCAGACTCCGGCCGGCGCGCTCGGCGAGACCGTGGTCACGGCCAACCGCACCGCGCAGCCGCTGTCGGACCTGGTGGCCGATGTCTCGGTGATCGACCGCGAGACCATCGAGCGCAGCGGTTCCACCGGCGTGGCCGACGTGCTCGCGCGCCAGGCCGGCATCCAGATCGTGCGCAACGGCGGCGTCGGCAACTCGACCAGCGTCTACATCCGCGGCGCCGAGACGCGCTTCACCGCCGTCTACATCGACGGCGTGCGCGTGGACTCGCAGGCCACCGGCGGCGCGGCCTGGGAGAGCATCCCGCTGGCGCAGATCGACCGCATCGAGGTCTTGCGCGGCCCGGCCGCCGCGGTCTACGGCTCCGACGCCATCGGCGGCGTGATCCAGCTGTTCACCAAGCGCGGCGAGGAGGGGGTGTCGCCCTCGATCGGCGTGGGTGTCGGCAGCCACGGCCTGTTCCGCACCGAGGCGGCGATCAGCGGCAAGGCCAACGCCTTCGACTATTCGTTCGGCGTGGCGCACGAGGAAAGCCGCGGCTTCAACATCCAGCCGCTCGAGAAGCGCACGCTGCCCAAGGACGGCTTCACCAGCCCCGACCGCGACGGCTACAACACCACCTCGGGCAACGTGCGCCTGGGCTGGCAGATCGCGCCCGGCCAGCGGCTCGAGGCCACCGCGCTGTCGAGCGATACCAAGGCGCACTACGACGCCGCCAAGTCCGGCAGCAAGCCGCCGGCCTACTACCTCGACGACCAGAGCCGCAACCGGCTGCGCACCGCCGGCCTGACCTGGTCGGCGCAATGGAACGAGGTCTACAGCACCCGGCTGCAGGTGACCGATTCGCAGTCGGTCTACAGCACCATGCCCTCGTACTACCGCACCGAGACCCGGCTGCGCGGCTACCTGTTCCAGAACGAACTGCGCTTCGGTCCGCACCTGGTGACGGCCGCGCTCGAACGCCGCGAGGACCGGCTCGAGAACGCCCCCACCAGCAGCACCGACAAGGGCCTGGCGCGCAAGCGCTCGCAGGACGCGGTCTCGCTCGGCTACGGCTTCGTGCAGGGCCCGCACTCGTTGCAGCTCAACGTGCGCCACGACGACGACAGCGAGTTCGGCGGCAAGACCACCGGCAGCGCCGCCTACGGCTTCGCGATCACGCCGAAGCTGCGCGTGACCGCCTCGGCCGGCACCGCCTTCCGCGCGCCCACGCTCTACCAGCGCTTCAGCGAATACGGCAAACCCGACCTGCAGCCCGAGTCGAGCCGCAACGTCGAGCTCGGCCTCAAGTACACCGACGGCCCGACCAACGCCGGCATCGTGGTCTACCGCAACAACGTGCGCAACCTGATCGTGTTCGACTCGACCGCCAGGGGCTGCGCCTCGTCCTTCGGCTGCTACGGCAGCACCGCGCGGGCGCGCTACGAGGGCGTGACGCTGTCGGCCGGCCACCGCATCGGCGACGTGACGCTGCGCGCCTCGCTCGACTTCCAGGATCCGCGCGACCTCGCGACCGACAAGCTGCTGGCCCGCCGCGCCAAGCGCTACGGCACCCTGGGTGCCGACTGGCGCCTCGGCGGCTGGACGCTGGGCGCCGAGGTGCAGGCCTCGAGCCAGCGCTACGACGACGCGGCCAACACGCGCAAGCTCGGCGGCTACACGCTGCTGAACCTCGTGGCCAGCACGAAGATCGTGCGCGACGTCGACCTGGTCGCGCGCATCGACAATGTGGGCGACAAGGACTACATGCTCGCGCGCGGCTACGTCACCGGTGGCCGCAACGCGTACGTCGGATTGAAGTGGACGCCCCAGTAAGCCAGCACCTGCCCGATCGCGCGGCGCGCTGCGCCGCCGTGCTCGTGGCCGCGCCCGCTTCGGGTCAGGGCAAGACCACCGTGGCCGCAGCGCTCGCGCGGCTGCATGCGCGCCAGGGCCGGCGCGTGCGCGCCTTCAAGTGCGGGCCCGACTTCCTCGACCCGCACTGGCTGCGGCTCGCCACCGGCGCGCCCGTGCATTCGCTCGACCTGTGGATGACCGGCGAGGCCGACTGCCGCGCGCGGCTGCATGCGGCCGCGGCCGAGTCCGACCTCGTGATCGTCGAGGGCGTGATGGGCCTGTTCGACGGCACGCCGAGCGCGGCCGACCTGGCGCAGCGCTTCGGCCTGCCGGTGCTGGCCGTGATCGACGCCCAAGCGATGGCCGGCACCTTCGGCGCGCTGGCGCATGGGCTGCAGAGCTTCAGGCCCGGCATGCCCTGGGCCGGCGTGCTGGCCAATCGCGTGGCCGGCGAGCGCCATGCCGACATGCTGCGCGGCGCCTTGCGCGAGCCCGCGGACTGGCTCGGCGCCTTGCCGCGCGACGCGGGCTTCTCGCTGCCCGAACGCCACCTGGGCCTGGTGGCGGCGCACGAGCTGGGCGACGCGGCCGAGCGGCTCGACCGCGTGGCCGATGCGCTGGCCGGCACGCCGCTGGGGTCGCTGCAACTGCCGCAGGTGCGCTTCGAGCCACCTTCCACCGGTGAGGTCGCCCCGATCGCGCCGCTGCTCGCGGGCCGCACCATCGCCATCGCGCGCGACGCGGCCTTCTCGTTCATCTACCCGGCCAACCTCGACACGCTGGGTGCGCTCGGCGCCAGGCTGGTCTTCTTCTCGCCGCTGGCCGGCGATGCGCTGCCCGACTGCGATGCGCTGTGGCTGCCCGGCGGTTATCCCGAGCTGCATGCCGCCACGCTCGCGCGGCGTTCGGACCTGCGCGCCGCGCTCGCCGCCCATGCGGCCGCGGGCCGGCCGATCTGGGCCGAATGCGGGGGGATGATGGCGCTGTTCGACGAGATCGCGGTGCCCGGGGATGGCAACGAAGCCGCGGTGCATGCGCTCTGGGGCCTGCTGCCCGGGCGCGTCACGCTGCAGAAGCGGCTCGCCGGCCTCGGCCCGCAGGCGCTCGCGCTGGGCGCGCACACGCTGCGCGGCCATACCTTCCACTACTCGCGCTGCGAGACACCGCTCGTGCCGGCCGCCCATTCGCGCCGCCCGCAAGGCACGGCCGGTGGCGAGGCGCTCTACGTGCACGGCTGCGTGCGCGCGAGCTACTTCCACGCCTGGTTCGCCTCCAGTCCCGAAGCCACCGCGCGGCTGTTCGACGCCGCGCCGCTCGAAACCGGGGCACCGGCTGCCCAGGAGCATCGCGTTGACGCCTGAACACGAATTCATCCTCGGCGGCCAGAAGAGCGGCAAGTCGCGTCGCGCCGAGCAGCGCGCGGCCGACTGGCTGGCGGCCGCGCCGAAGCAGCGCCGCGCGGTACTGATCGCCACCGCGCAGGCCTACGACGACGAGATGCGCGAGCGCATCGTGCGCCACCAGGCCGACCGCGCCGAGCGCGTGCCCAGCCTGCGCACCATCGAGGAACCGGTCGAGCTGGCGCGCGCCATCGTGACCCAGAGCACGCCCGAGTCGCTGGTGCTGGTCGACTGCCTCACGATGTGGCTCACGAACCTGCTGATGCCGCTGCGCGCCGAGGGCGCGCGGCCGGTCTCGCGCACGCCCGCCGCGCACGTCAACCTGCTGCTGGGCGCGCTGCGCGATGCGCGCGGTCCCGTGGTGCTGGTGGGCAACGAGATCGGCCTGGGCGTGATCCCGCTGGGCCGCGAGACGCGCGCCTTCGTCGATGCGTTGGGGCGGCTCAACCAGGACGTGGCGGCGGCCTGCCAACGCGTCACGCTGATGACGGCCGGATTGCCGCTGACGCTGAAGGAGCCGGGCCGATGAAGAAGTTTCTCGCCGCCGCGCTGGCGGCACTCGCGCTGGGCCTCGGCCTGTGGTCGCCGCCCGCGAGCGCGCTCGAGGTGGTCGACGAGCGCGGCGTGAGCGTGGAGCTGCCGCAGCCGCCGCAGCGCATCGTGACCCTGCTGCCCTCGCTGACCGAATCGGTCTGCGCGCTCGGCGCCTGCGCGCGGCTGGTCGGCGTCGATCGCTATTCGAATTCGCCCGCATCGGTGCGCACGCTGCCGCAACTCGGTGGCGGCATCGATCCCAACGTCGAGGCCGTGGTGGCGCTCAGGCCCGACGTGGTGCTGCTCGCCAAGTCCTCGCGCGTGACCGAGCGGCTCGAGGCGCTGGGCCTCAAGGTGCTGGTGCTCGAGCCGAAGAACCATGCCGACGTGCGTCGCGTGCTCGGCAAGCTCGACCAGGTGCTCGGCACCCACGAGGCGCCGGCGGTCTGGCGCGCCATCGATGCCGCGGTGTCGGCCGCGGCGCAGTCGCTGCCGGCCGCCGCGCGCGGCGTGCGCGTGTACTTCGAGGTCAACAGCGGCCCGTACGCGGCCGGCGAGTCCTCCTTCATCGGCGAGACGCTGACGCGGCTGGGTGCCAGGAACATCGTGCCGGCGGCGCTCGGCCCCTTTCCCAAGCTCAACCCCGAATACGTGGTGCGCGCCAATCCCGACCTGATCATGGTCAGCGTGCGCAGCGCGCAGGGCCTCGAGCAGCGCCCGGGCTGGAGCACCATGCGCGCGGTGCGCGAAGGGCGCATCTGCCGCTTCACGGCCGAGCAGTCCGACGTGCTGGTGCGCCCCGGTCCGCGCATGGACGAGGCGGCACGGCTGATGGCGCAGTGCCTGGGCGACAAGGCAAGCAAGGGAGGCGCGCGCTGATGCCCGCGGGCCACCTGCGCCGCGTGGTGCTGTTCGGCCTCGCGCTGCTGGTGCTCGGCGCCGCCTTGCTGCTGCTCGGCCTGGGCATCGGCAGCACCGGCTTCGAGAGCTTCCTGTCGGCGCGCCACGATCCCGTGGCGCTGCAGATCGTCTGGGACATCCGGCTGCCGCGCACCCTCGGCGCCTGGCTCGCGGGCGCGCTGCTCGGGCTGGCCGGCGCGGTGGCGCAGGGGCTGTTCCGCAATCCGCTGGCCGATCCCTTCCTGCTCGGCAGCGCCTCGGGCGCCTCGCTGGGCGTGGCGCTGGCGCTGCTGTTCTTCGGCGGCTCGGCCGCCAGCGCGCAGTGGGTGGTGCGGCTGGGCCTGACGGGCGCGGCCTTCCTCGGCTCGATGGCGGCCGTGATGCTCACGCTGCTGCTCGCGCGTGGCGTGCAGCAGACGCTGCGGCTCTTGCTCGCGGGCGTGATCGTCGGCGTGGTGCTCGGTGCGATGAAGGACCTGATCACCATCGCCTCGGCCGACATCCTGCAGGCGATCCAGGGCTTCACGCTCGGCAACACCGGCCTGGTCGGCTGGAGCGCCTGCGCCGTGATGGCGCTGGCCTGCGCGCTGTGCCTGTTGCTGGCCTGGGCGCTGGCGCCGGTGCTCGACGGCCTGGCGCTCGGCGAGGCCACCGCGCGCAGCCTGGGCCTGCCGCTGGGCGCGATGCGCGCCGCGCTGGTGGTGGTGCTGGCGCTGGCCACCGGCGCCGCGGTGGCGCAGACCGGCCTGATCGCCTTCGTCGGCCTGGCCGCGCCGCACCTGGTGCGCTCGGTGGTCAAGACCACGCATGCGCGGCTGATCGTGCTGTCGGCCGCGATGGGTGGGCTGCTGCTGATGGCGGCCGACCTGCTGGCGCGCTGGCTGATCGCGCCGCAGGAGCTGCCCGTGGGCGTGCTCACCGCGGTGCTGGGCGGCAGCTACCTGCTGTGGCTGATGCACCGGCGCACCGCGAGGGGCACGGCCTCATGACGGCCGCCACCGCCCAGGCGCTCGAGGTGCGCGGCGTGAGCGCGGCGCTCGGCGGCACCGAGGTGCTGCACGGCATCGATCTCGCGATCGGCGCCGCGCGCTGGACCAGCATCGTCGGCCCCAACGGCGCCGGCAAGTCGACCCTGCTCAAGGTGCTGGCCGGCCTGCTCGCGCACCGCGGCGAGCTGCGCCTGTTCGGCGAGCCCGCGGCGAAGCTGCCGGCGCGCCAGCGCGCGCGCCGCCTCTCGTGGCTGGGCCAGGGCGTGGCGGGCGAGGGCGCGGCCGACGACCTGCTGGTCTACGACGTCGCGATGCTCGGTCGCCTGCCGCACCAGCGCTGGCTGGCCGCGCCCGACGCCGCCGACCGCGCCGCCGTGGAACGCGCGCTGCGCGCCACCCAGGCCTGGGACTGGCGCGAGCGGCCGCTGGGCCAGCTCTCGGGCGGCGAGCGCCAGCGCGTGCTGCTGGCGCGCGCGCTCGCGGTCGAGGCTGAACTGCTGCTGATGGACGAGCCGCTCGCCAACCTCGACCCGCCGCACCAGGCCGACTGGATGCAGACCGTGCGCGCGCTGGTCGCCGCGGGCCATACCGTGGTCAGCGTGCTGCACGAACTGCCCATGGCCCTGGCCGCCGACGAACTCGTGGTGATGGACCGCGGCCGCGTGGTGCACCACGGCGGCAGCAGCGATCCCGCGACGCATGCGGCGCTCGAGCAGGTGTTCGATCACCGCATCCGCGTGCACCGCGTGGCGGAACAATGGATTGCGTTGCCGCGATGAATGCGGGATCGGACAGCCGTACGCGAAGGACGCGAAGGTTTCGCAAAGGGCGCGAAAGAATGCAAAGAAAAATTTTGGATGTCTTCTTTGGCGTCCTTCGCGAAACCTTCGCGTCCTCTGCGTCCGGCTGCCCGCATTCGACAGCCTTGAAAGAGACCACCCCATGCAGATAGAAACCCCACCCAGCGAGAAGCCCTACGAAAAGCCCGAAGGCGAACGCCGCGGCATCGTCATCGTCAACACCGGCGACGGCAAGGGCAAGAGCACCGCGGCCTTCGGCTTGGCGCTGCGCGCGCATGGCCGCGGCAAGGCCGTGAAGATCTACCAGTTCATGAAGGTGCCGAGCGCGCGCTTCGGCGAGCACCGCATGTTCGAGCAGATCGGCATCCCGATCGAGGGCCTGGGCGACGGCTTCAGCTGGAAGAGCCAGGACCTCGAGCGCTCGGGGCAGCTCGCGCGCGACGGCTGGGAAAAGGCCAAGGCCGCGATCCTCTCGGGCGAGTATTTCCTCGTGGTGCTCGACGAGATCACCTACCCGCTGATCTACGGCTGGCTGCCGCTCGAGGGCGTGCTCGAGACCCTGCGCGCGCGGCCCAAGCAGGTGCACGTGGCGCTCACGGGCCGCCGCTGCCCGCCCGAGATCATCGAACTCGCCGACACCGTGACCGAGATGACGCTGGTCAAGCATGCGTTCAAGGCCGGCATCCCGGCGCAGCGCGGCATCGAGGATTGAGCCGGATGAGCCAGGCGTTCGCGGCCGAGGAGGCGAGGGCGGTCTACCGCGCCATCCACGAGCGGCGCGACATGCGGCATTTCGCGGGCGGCGAGGTCGCGCCCGCGCTGCTGCGCCGGCTGCTCGAGGCGGCCCACCATGCGCCCAGCGTCGGCTTCATGCAGCCCTGGCGCTTCATCCGCATCCGCGACGCGGCCCTGCGCACGCGACTGCATGCGGCAGTCGAGCGCGAACGCGTGCTGACGGCGCGCGCGCTCGGCGAGCGCGAGGATGCCTTCATGCGGCTCAAGGTCGAGGGCCTGCTCGACGCGGCCGAGCTGCTCGCGGTGACGCTGGCCGACGGCCGCGAGCACCATGTGTTCGGCCGCCGCACCCTGCCGCAGATGGACCTGGCCTCGGCCGCGTGCGCGATCCAGAACCTCTGGCTGGCCGCGCGCGCCGAGGGGCTGGGCATGGGCTGGGTCTCGCTGTTCGATCCGGCCGAGGTGGCGGCGCTGCTGGGCCTGCCGCCCGGCGCCGAACCGATCGCGCTGCTGTGCCTCGGGCCGGTGCACGGCTTCTACGAGGAGCCGATGCTGCAGCGCGAGCGCTGGGCGCGGCGCGCGCCACTGTCGTCGCTGGTGTTCGACGAGGCCTGGGGCCGGCCCTCGGACCTGTTCGATCCCGATCCTTCTTCGCCTGACCTGGAGTCCGCCTGATGCTGGCCTTCGATACCGTGCTGTTCGAGCTCGCGCGCCTGTTCCTGTGGCCGGTGACGCTGGGCGTGCTGCTGTCCTTCGTCTATGCCGTGTGGTGCCTCGGTGCCTTCGGCGTCGAATACCTGCAGCGCCGGCGCGACCCTGCGCGCGCGCTGGTGCTGGCGCGGCATGCGCAGGCCAGCCAGGAGCAGATGGAGCTGGCCGTGCTCAAGGAACTCGAGGGCGTGCGGCTGTGCAGCCGCGTGGCGCCGATGCTGGGCCTGATCGCCACCATGATCCCGATGGGCCCCGCGCTGGTGGCCGTGGCCTCGGGCGAATCGCAGGGCGTGGCGCAGAGCCTCGCGCCGGCCTTCGCGAGCGTGATCGTCGCGCTGGCCTCGGCCTCGATCGCCTTCGTGGTCTACACCGTGCGCCGGCGCTGGCTGATGCGCGAGCTGGTGATGCTGCTCGACGCGCGGGACCGGCTCTCATGAGCAAACGGCAGTTCTCGATCCTCAGCAGCCTGGACGGCGACGACGACGATCCGGTGCTCTCGACCATCAACCTGATCGACGTCTTCATGGTCGTGATCGGCATGCTGATGATCGCGGTCATCAACAACCCGATGAACCCCTTCGCGCAGGACAAGGTCACGGTGATCCGCAACGAGGGCCAGCCGAACATGGAGATCGTCACGCGCGAGGGCCGCAAGATCACGCGCTTCAAGGCCAGCGGCACGACCGGCGAGGGCGACGGCGAGCGCGCGGGCACGGCCTGGCGCCTCAAGGACGGGACCATGGTCTACGTGCCGGCCGACGCGGTGCCGGTGCAGGGCGGCAAGTGAGCCTGACGCGGCGCTGGGTCGCGCTGTGGCTGCTGGCGTGGCTGGCGGCGCTGCCGGCCTGGGCGCAGCAGTCGTCCACCGGGCCGGTGGTCGTGCTCGCGACCTCGCTGGTATCGCCCGCACGCGTGGCGCGGCTGCAGGCCGCGGCGCAGCAGGCCGGACTGCCGCTGCAGGTGCTGTCGGCCACGCGGGATTCGCCCGAAGCCCTGTCGGCCGCGCTCGAGGGCGCGCGGCTGCTGGTGATCGACGCGCCGCACCAGAGCGTGGCGCAGACCGCGGCGGCGCGCTTCGGCGACGCGATCGCGCGCAGCGCGGCGCCCTATGTGCTGGTCGGCGAGTTCGCGCTGGTGGCCCGGGGCCAGGTCACGGCCGCGCCGCCGCTCGCGGCCGAGCGTGGCGTCGACGCGGCCTGGGCGCAGCGGCTGCGTGCCTACTGGCGCTTCGCGGGTAGCGCGAACCTCTCGGCGTCGATGCAGGCGCTCGCCAGGGTCGGCGTGTCCGATGGTCTGCCCGAACCCGTGGCGACGCCGCTCGCGGGCTTCTATCACCCGGGGTGGCCGCGCATCGAAACAAGCATCGAGGCGGTCGAACAGTTGCCCGGCACGAACGGCACGGTCGCGATCGCGGTCAATGCCGCCACCGTGACCGGCGAGGACACGGCTTGGCTCGACACGCTGATCGCCGCGCTCGCGCAGCGCGGCCTGCGCGCCTATGCCTTCTACGGCCCGCGCCAGCAGAAGGACCTCTACACGCGCATGACCCAGGCCGAGGGCGGCCGCCGCGTGGCCGACCTGATCGTGAATGCCGCGCTGGTCTTCACGCCCAACGAACGCAAGGCCGAGCTCGAGCGCATCGGCGTGCCGGTGCTGCAGACCCTGCCGTCGCTTGCGATGGATGCGGCGCAATGGGCGCAAAGCAAGGACGGCCTCGCGCAGTCCGACATCGCGGCCTACTACAGCCCGAGCGAACTGGCCGGCATGACCGACCCGATGCTCGTGAGCGCGCGCGATGCCGCGAGCGGCAGCCTGCAGTCGCTGCCCGCGCAGATCGATGCAGTCGCCGACAAGGCCGCGGCGCTGCTGCGGCTGCAGCGCACGAGCGCGGACCAGCGCCGGGTCGCGATGCTGGTCTACAACTACCCGCCGGGCGAGGCCAACTTCGGCGCCTCTTTCCTCAACGTGCCGCGCAGCGTGAGCCGCATGATCGCGGCCATGCAGTCGGCCGGCTACCGCACCGAGGCGCCCGCGCCCGAGACGCTGATCGCGCAGGTGCAGGCCACGCTCAAGGCGTCCTACCCGGCGCCGGGAACCGACGAATTGCAGCCGCTGCTCGCGCAGGGTCTGGCCGACACGCTGCCGCTCGCGCGCTACCTCGCATGGTTCCGCGCGCTGCCCGTCGAGACGCAGCAGCGCATCGAGGCCTACTGGGGCGCGCCCGAAAGCTCGACCCAGCTGCGCACGGTGGACGGCGCGCCGGCCTTCGTGATTCCGCGCGTGCGCTTCGGCAACGTGGTGGTGCTGCGCCAGCCGCCGCGCTTCGAACCCGGCACGAGGGTGATGGACAAGGCGCAGCAGGTCTACCATCGCTCGGCGGTGCCGCTGGGCCATGCCTACCTCGCCACCTATCTCTGGCTGCGCACGCAGTTCGGCGCCTCGGCCGTGGTGCACGTGGGCACGCACGGCACGGCCGAATGGTCGGCCGGCAAGGAGCGCGGGCTGTCGGTGCAGGACGATCCGCTGCTGGTGCTCGGCGACCTGCCCAACGTCTATCCCTATGTGATGGACAACCTCGGCGAGGCCACCACCGCCAAGCGCCGCGGCCGAGCGACCATGGTCAGCCATTCCACGCCGATGTTCTCGCCGGCCGGCCTGCGCCCGGGCCTCGCGCGGATGCACGAGCGCATGCACGACTGGGAGACGCTCGCGCCCGGCCCGGTCAAGGCCGCGCTCGAACGGCAACTGCTGGCCGACTTCGTGGCTCGGCACTACGACCGCGACCTGGCCTGGACGCAAGCGCGCATCCGCGGCGACTTCGCGGGCTTCGTGGCGGTGCTGCATCCCTACCTCGACGAACTCGCGCAGACCGCGCAGCCGCTGGGCCTCGCGACCTTCGGCGAGGCGCCCGATGCCCGGCGCCGGCGCGCCACGCTGCTGCAGATCGTCGGCAAGCCGCTGGCGACCGCGCTCGGCGAGGACCTCGACGAGACCTTCCTGCGCGAGCCGGCCGACATGGCCGATTCGCCGCTGGGGCGCTGGGTGGCGCGGGTGCTCGACGATTCGGCCTTCGACGGCGCGACCACCGTGCCCGCGCAAGCCGAGACCTTGCGCGCGCTGGCCATGCGCGTGCGCCAGCTCGACGCGACGCTCGCGCACAACGAGGAGATCGAGGGCCTGCTGACGGCCCTCGACGGCCGCTACCTGCGCGCGAGCTATGGCGGCGATCCGGTACGCAATCCCGACAGCCTGCCCACTGGCCGCAACCTCTACGGCTTCGATCCCAGCCGCGTGCCCACGCGCGCGGCCTGGGACACCGGCGTGGCCGCCATGGACGCCTGGATCGCGGCCTATGCGCAGTCCCACGGCGGCAAGGCGCCCGAGAAGATCGCGTTCACGCTCTGGGCCGGCGAGGCCTCGCGCCACCAGGGCGTGCTCGAGAGCCAGGCCTTCCACGCGATGGGCGTGCGGCCGCGCTGGGACGATGCGGGGCGCATGAACGGCATCGAGGTGCTGCCCGCCGCGGCCTTGAAGCGGCCGCGCATCGACGTGCTGGTCAGCGTGACGGGCTCGTACCGCGACCAGTTCCCGCACGTGATGCGCTGGCTCGACGAGGCGGTGCGGCAGGTGGCGGCGCTGCGCGAGCCCGCGGGCGCCAATGCGGTCGCGCGCCACAGCGAGGCGCTGGCGCGGCGGCTGCGGGCCGGGGGTGCGTCGGAGGCGGAGGCCGCGCGCTGGTCGACCGCGCGCGTGTTCTCGAACGAGCAGGGCAGCTACGGCGCCGGTCTCGAGGAGGCCGCGCTCGCGAGCGAGCTCTGGCGCTCGCAGCGCCGCGGCGGCGGCGACGCGCAGATGGCGGGCCTGTTCATCGACCGCATGGGCCATGCCTATGGCCAGGGCCTCGAAGGCGCCGCGCGGCCCGGCGCCTTCGCGGGCAATCTCGCACAGGTCGACGCGGCGCTGATGGCGCGCAGCTCCAACCTCTATGGCGTGCTCACCAACGACGACCCGTTCCAGTACCTCGGCGGCATCGCGCAGGCGGTGCGCCATCTCACGGGCAAGGATCCGGCGCTCTATGTGCAGAACCTGCGCGACACCGGCGCGGTGCGCACCGACACCGCCGCCGGCGCGATCGCGCGCGAGATGCAGACGCGCTACCTGCATCCGCAATGGATCGCTGCGCAGCAGGCCGAGGGCTACAGCGGCGCGCTGCAGGTGCTGAAGACCGCGCAGTTCCTCTGGGGCTGGCAGGTGACCGCGCCGGCCACGGTGCGGCCCGACCAGTGGCAGTCGCTGCACGACACCTATGTGCGCGACCGCGAGCGGCTCGGCACCCGCGCCTGGCTCGAGGGCACGAACCGCGCGGCCTTCGCGCAGACGCTGGAGCGCATGCTCGATGCGGTGCGCCTGAACTACTGGTCGCCCGATGCCGCGACGCGGCGCGAGGTCGCGCGGGCCTATGCGCAGGCGGCGCAGGCCAGCGGGTTGCGCGAGCGCAACGTGGCGGTGGAGCGCTTCGCGCGCGCGGCGATGGCCGCGCCGCCGAAGCCGGTGGTGGTGCCGGTGGAAGTGCGGGGCGCCACGGCCCCGGCCACGCAGGCCGAGTCGCCGGCACCCACTGAAAGCAAACAAGGCGACGAGGCCGCGACCCAACCCGTGCGCGGCCTGCGGCTCGAACCGCAGCCCGAGACCGTGCCCGCGCCGCGCAGCGACTCGGTGGTGCGCACGCTCTGGACGCTGTTCGGCATGGCGGCGCTGCTCGCGCTCGGCGCGCTGACCCAGTGGCAGCGGCACCGCCGGCCGCGGCCGGCCCTCTGATTCGGGACAATCGCGCCATGCCGGCCATCGATTTCACCGCTCCCGTGCTGGCCATGCTGGCCGCGCTGTGGATCGCGCTCGCGGTCGACCTCTGGCTCGGCGAACCGCCCGCGCGCTGGCATCCGGTGGTGTGGATCGGGCGCTACCTGGGCTGGGCCGGCGCGCGCATCGCGCCGCCGTTCGGCGCGGCTTCCGGCAAGGCCGGGCGCGCCTTCGTGCTCGGCACCATCGCCTGGTGCGCGGGCGCGCTGGCCGTGCTCGCGATCGCCGTGGCGCTGCAGGCCGCGATGCAGAACGCGCTGCCGGCCTGGGCCTTCGCGCTGCTGCTGGGCCTGCTGCTCAAGCCGCTGTTCGCCTGGCGCATGCTGCGCGACGAGGTGCTCGCGGTCGAGGCCGCGCTCGGCGAATCGCTGGAAGCGGGCCGGGCGCGGCTCGCGCGCCTCGTGAGCCGCGATGTCTCGCAGCTCGGCGAGCGTGAGGTGCGCGAGAGCGCGATCGAATCGCTGGCCGAGAACCTCAACGACTCGCTGGTGGCGCCGCTGTTCTGGTTCCTGCTGTTGGGCCTGCCGGGCGCGGCGCTCTACCGCTTCGCCAACACGGCCGATGCGATGTGGGGTTACCGCGGCGAGCGCGGCGGCCGCGACTGGACCTGGGCCGGCAAGTGGGCCGCGCGCGCCGACGACCTGCTGTCGTGGCTGCCCGCGCGGCTCACGGTGCTGCTGCTCGCGCTGGCGGCCGGGCGCTGGCCGCGCGGCCTCGCGCGCGAGGCGCGCCGCACGCCGTCGCCCAACAGCGGCTGGCCGATGGCCGCGATGGCGCTGCTGCTCGGCGTGCGGCTGGCCAAGCCCGCGGTCTATGCGCTCAACGCCGAGGGCCGGGCCGCGATGCCCGCCGACACCGCGCGTGCGGCCCGCTTCGGCCAGCGCGCCGTGCTGCTGCTGGCGCTGGCCGCCTGGCTGCCGGTCGTCCTGCTGTTCATGGGGGTGCGATGAGCGAGCTCGACTTCACCCCGAACCATGGCGGCCCCGACGCGCTCGGCGCACCCGCCCACGATTTCTCGACCAATGCCAATGCCTGCGGCCCGTGCCCCGAGGCGCTGGCGCGGGTGCGCGCGGCCGATGCGACGCGCTATCCCGATCCGGCCTACACGGCCTTGCGCGCGCGGCTCGCGGCGCTGCATGGCGTGGCGCCCTGGCGCATCGTGATCGCGGCCGGCGCGAGCGAGTTCATCCGTCGCATCACCGCCTGGGTGGCGCAGGAGGACCGCGGCGCGCACGGCGAGGTCGTGCTGCCGGCCACCTCCTATGGCGACTACGCGGCCGCCGCGCGCGCTTGGGGCCTGCAGGTGGTGCGCGCGCCGCAGGCGGTGCGGCGGCCGCGGCTCGCGTGGTGCTGCGATCCGTCGGCGCCGCAGGGGCAGGCGCAGCCCGGCCTGGCCGCGTCGATCGACGCGCTGCCCGAGGACGTGCCCTGCGTGCTCGACCGCGCCTACGAACCGTTGCGGCTCGATGGCGAACTCGCGCTGGCGCCCGCGCGGCTCGACCGGCTCTGGCAGATGTGGTCGCCCAACAAGGCGCTGGGCATGACGGGTGTGCGCGCGGCCTATGCGATCGCGCCGGCCGACGCGCAGGAGGCGGTGGGCGCATTGCTGCGCCTGGGTTCATCTTGGCCCGTGGGCGCGCACGGCGTGGCGATGCTGTCGACCTGGGCCGAACCCGCGGTGCAGGCCTGGGTGCGCGACAGCCTGGCCACGCTGCGCGAATGGAAGGCCGCGCAGCTCGCGTTGTGCGCGCGCATGGGCTGGCAGACCGCGCCGAGCGTGGCGAACTACCATCTCGCGCAACCGATGGCGACGGACTTCGCGGGCCTGCTGGCCGGCTTGCGCGCCGAGGGCATCAAGCTGCGCGACTGCGCTTCGTTCGGCCTGCCGGGCCAGGTGCGCATGGGCGTGCTGCCGCCCGCGAGCCAGGCCGCGCTGCACGCCGCATGGCAGCGCCTGGCGGGTGCAAACTAGCCGACAGGAACGACCACGAGGACCTTGCCATGCTCTACGCCATCACCACGCTCTTTCTCTGCCAGCTCGCCGGCGAACTGCTGGTGCAGTGGCTGAGCCTGCCGGTGCCCGGTCCGCTGCTCGGCATGCTGTTCCTGTTCGCGGGTCTGCTGTGGCGCGGCGGCGTGCCCGAAAGCCTGGGCGAGACCTCGGGCCATCTGCTGCGCAACCTGATGCTGCTGTTCATCCCGGCCGTGACGGGCGTGATGCTGCACTTCGAGCGCGTGGGCCGCGAATGGCTGCCGTTCCTGGCCGCGGGCATCCTGGGCGCGGCCTTCACGATGACGGTGACCGCGCTGACGCTACGCTGGATGATCCGCATCACCGGCAAGGACGCCCAATGAGCGCGCCCGCGAAGCTGTCCGAGATCTGGGTCTTCCTGGCCCAGTCGCCGCTCTTGTGGCTCGCGCTCACGCTGCTGGCCTACCTGGGCGCGCTGTGGCTGCACCGGCGCAGCGGCGCCAACCCGGTGGTCAATCCGGTGCTGGTGTCGGTGATCGTGATCGTCGCCGTGCTGCTGGCGACGCGCACGCCCTACGACACCTACTTCGAGGGCGCGAAGTTCGTGCACTTCCTGATCGGGCCGGCCACGGTGGCGCTGGCGGTGCCGCTCTACAGCCAGGTGGCGCGGCTGCGCCGGCTGTGGCTGCCGATCGGCGTGGCGCTGCTCGCGGGCTCGGTGGCGGCCATCGTGTCGGCCGTGGGCATCGCCTGGGCGCTGGGTGGTTCGCACGAGCTGCTGATGTCGCTGGCGCCGAAGTCGGCCACCATGCCGATCGCGATGGGCGTGTCGGAAAAGATCGGCGGCCTGCCGTCGCTGTCGGCGGTCGCGGCCGCCATCACCGGCATCGCGGGCGCGATCATGGCCACGGGCCTGTTGAACCTGCTGCGCATCAAGGAGCCCGCGGTGCGCGGTTTCGCGGTCGGCATCACGGCGCACGGCATCGGCACCGCGCGCGCGATCCAGGTCAACGAGACCGCGGGCGCGTTCTCGGCGCTCGCGATGGGGCTCAACGGCATCGCGACGGCCTTGCTGGTGCCGCTGGTGGTGCGCTGGCTCGGCGCCTGAGACCCCGCCTTCAGTCCGCCGGCCGCTCCTGCAGCACCAGCGAGATCTCGACCGCGCCGCCGCCCGGCAGCGAGGCCACGCCGACCGTGGTGCGCGCGGGCAGCGGCTGGTCGGGAAACACCTGGCGCAGCAGCTCGCTCGCGGCATTCATCACCCGCACATGCTGCGTGAAGCCGGGCCCGGCCTGCAGGTAGCCGGTGAGGGCGACGATCTTCTGCACCCGGTCGAGGTCGCCGAGCTCGGTGCGCGCGGCGCGCAGCAGCGCGATGGCGGCGGCGACCGCGGCCCGTTCGCCGAGCGCGATGCCCGCGTCGCTGTCGTCGATAGTGCCCGCGATCACCACGCCGTTCTCGCGCCCGACCACCCCGCTCGAATGCAGCAGGTCGCCGGCGCGCGCGAAGCTCGCATAGCGGCCCGCGGGGCGCGCGGCGGGCGAGGCGTCGTGGCCCGCTTGCGCGGCGAGCGCCTCCAGGCGCCGGTCGGCATCAGTCATGCGGCAGCGCCTCCATCGCCTGCGCGTCGCCGCGCAGCCAGCAGCCTTCGGCGGCCTCGGCCTGCGCGGGCAGCCGCACCTGGATCGCCGAGGGCGAGCCCATCGCCTCGCCCTGGCGCACCGTGACCAGCGTGCCATCGGCGCCGACCAGCGCCATCTCGCGCAGGCCCCAGGCCAGCGCGGCGGCGGCGATGCCGGTGGCCGCGTCCTCGGGATAGCCGGAGGAGCGCGGGAACTGGCGCGCGCTGACCTCGGTGCCCTACACGTCGGCGTTCGATGCGAAGGGGTAGAGCCCGGTCGAGCCGAGCCGGTCGCACAGTGCCTCGACGCGCGCGAAGTCGGGCCACAGGCCGTGCAGCAGTTCGGGGCTTTCGAGCCGCACCAGCGTCTTCACGCGGCTGGTGGCGGCGTTGAGCACCGGCGACACGATCTGCGCGAGCCCGATGCCCAGGCACTGCGCGATCTCGCGCACCAGGGCCGCGTCGACCGCGGCGATGCTGGCGCTGGGCTGGCTGATCTCGACCGCGCCGTCGACGAAGCGTCCGTGCACCGTGCCGCTGAGCGTCTGCACCGCGATCGGCTCGCCGCTCCAGCGGCCGCGCTCGTGCAGCAGCCACAGCGCGCCGAGCGTGGCATGGCCGCACATCTCCATCTCGTGGCGCGGCACGAAGTAGCGCATGCGCAGGCGGTGCCGGGCGGCATCGTCGGGCGCGAGCACGAACACCGACTCGTGCCCGCTCTCGCGGGTGCGGGCCTGCATGTCCTCGGTGGACATGGCATCGGCATCGAGCCAGACCGGGGCCGGGTTGCCGCCGGCGCGGGTGCCGGGGCGGGCGAAGACGCGAACGAGCTGCATCGTCATCTCAGTCCGCCTTCGCGTTGACGGAGCGCGCGATGCCGCCCCACAGCGCGATGTCGGCGCGCACGCGCTGGCCGAACTGCTCGGGCGACCAGCTCGCGGGCGAGACGCCCTTGGCCATCATGTCGGCGCGCAGGTTGCGGTCCTGCAGCGCCTTGTCGAGCGCCGAGCGCAGCCGCTCCACCACCGGTTTGGGCGTGGCCGCGGGCGCCATCAGGCCGTACCAGAGCTCGGGCTTGAAGTCCTTGATGCCCGCGGCCTCGAAGCTCGGCAGCTCGGGGAACACCGCCGAGGGCTGGCTGATCGCGAGCGCACGCATGCGGCCGGCGCGCACCTGGGGCGCGAGCGCGGTGGGGTTGTCGAACAGCGCCTGGATCTGGCCGGCCATCAGGTCGGTCTGCGCGGGCGCCGCGCCGCGGTAGGGAATGTGCGTCATCTCGATGCCGGTGCGCTGCTTGAACAGCTCGCCCGCGAGGTGGCTCGCGGTGCCGTTGCCGATGCTGCCGTAGTTGAGCGTGCCGGGCCTGGCCTTGGCATCGCGGATGAAGTCGGCGAGGTTCTTCGCGGGCAGGGTGGGTGCCACCACCAGCACGAAGGGCGTGGTGCCCAGCGTGCCCACGGGCGCGAGGTCGGCCAGCGGGTCGTAGGGCAGCCTGGGGTAGACGGCCTGGGCCGAGGCGATGGTCGTGGTGGTGGCGGCCACCAGCGTGTAGCCGTCGGGCGCGGCCTTGGAGGCATAGCCCGTGCCCACCGTGCCGCCGGCGCCCGCGCGGTTGTCGATGATCACCGGCACGCCGAGCTCGGCCTGCAGCCTGACCTGCACCGCGCGGAAGATCACGTCGGTGCCGCCGCCGGCCGGGAAGGGCACGACGATGGTGATCGGCTTGGCGGGATAGGTGTCGGCGGCGGCCGCGGCACCGCAGGCGGCGGCGAGCAGGGCGGCGGCGGCCATCAGGGCGAGGCGCCGTGGCGGGCGGAGGCTGGCGGTCATGGAGGTCCTTGGCGGAACGGGTGGAGGGGAGGTCCTAGTCTTCCTGCCGATCGATCCGCGCGTGCCTCCGCTCGCGACGCCCGCGCGCACGAATGCGACATCGGCCGCGCGATTGACCACACAATCGGCCCCATGCCGTCCCCAGCCGCCCCAGCCGGACCGCGGATCTCCGCGTTCTCCGACCGCCTCGCCCACAAGGCGACGCCGGTGGCGAGCACGCTCGACGGCTACGCCACGACGCCGCATGCGCACGATTGCGACATGCTGTTCGTGCCGCTGGCGGGGCGCTTCGACGTGATCGATCCGCGCGGCGACGCGCTGCAGTCCTCGCCCGGCCACTTCCTCTGGTTCGCGGCCGGCGCCGCCCATGCCACCAGCGCGATGACCCTGCGCCAGACGCACCTCGCGGTCTATGTCGATTCGGAGTTCTGGGACACGGCGCTGCGCGCGCACGGCATCGCGAAGCCGGCCAGGGCCTGCGCGCGGGCAGCGGCGCGCTGAACCTGCTGTCGCACCGGCTGCTCGAGATGGCCGGCACGCCGGCATCGCCCGAGCCCTCGATGGCGCACGTGGCCCATTGCGGCGCGCTGGTGATGGAGGCGGCACGGCTCATGGCCAATCCGCTGGTGCATCCCGATGGCCGCGGCACGCCCGGCGCGGTGATCGCCGCGCTGCTGGCCGGCGACATCGAGGCCGAGCTCGCGGCGGCGCTGCCGCTCGAGGCCTTCGCGGCGCGGCACCGGCTCTCGCGCCGGCAGGTCGAGCGGCTGTTCCGCGCGGCCTACGGGCTGTCGCCGCTCGAATTCCAGCAGCAGCGGCGCCTCGAGCGCGCGCGCCACCTGCTGCAGAGCACCGACGAATCGGTGCTGTCGGTGGCGCAGCAGGTCGGCTGGGCCTCGGGGGCCTATCTCACGCGCATGCTGGGCAAGGCCTGGGCGACGACGGCCGGCGAGCTGCGCGCGCGGCGGCCGCCGGCCTAGAAGAAACAGTCGAGGGTCGGGAAGCGGTCCGTGCCCTCGATGCAATCCCACAGGTAGATCGCGAAGCCGGGGTCGCCGGTCCACAGCGAATAGCGCAGGTGGCCGTGTTCCGCCAGGTCGGCCTCGGTCTGCGCGATGCCGTGCATGGCGAAGGCGCGCGCCCGGTCCAGCCAGGCGGCGTCGCCGAAGCGGCGGTGCAGCTTGAGGAAGGCATAGCCGTTGCCGCCGGTGCCGTGGCAGAGGTTCGAGCCCTTGTGGAGCGGGCCGGCCTGCCAGGTGGTTTCGCCGGCGGCCAGCAGCAGCTCGTCGAGCGTGTCGCCCGGAAAATCCGCGAGGCAGATCACGAAGCCCGGTGCGCCGTGGCACATCTGCACCAGCTTCGGCCGCGAAGCATCGGGCAGCGGGAACGGGCGCGGGCGCCAGTTCGCCTGCGCGCCTTCGCGGTCGGCGGTGTGCTGCACGGTGTTGGCGATGCAGTCGCGCCAGGCGTTCCATTCGGCGTCGCCGAGCAGGTGGTGGCCGTGGATCAGCGGCACGGTGGTGGCGACGAAGCCGTGCACCGCATCGATGTAGGTCGAACGCTGGCCGTAGAGCTGCTGGGTCCAGAAATGGCAGCCGAAGTCCTCCGACCATTCGAGCTGCGACCACAACCGCCGCGCGGTGTCGCGGTAGATGCCGGCCCAGCGTTGCTCGCCGGTGCGCTCGTGCATGAACAGCGCCGCGAGCATGGTGCCGGGCGTGCCCCACATCAGTTCGAGCGTGGGGTCGTCGAGGTGGCCGCCGCACAGCCGCGCGAGTTCGTCGGCGACGGTGTCGGAGGGCCGCAGCCGGTGCTCGAGCAGCCGGATGCCGGTGTCGCCCATCAGGTAGGCCGCGAAGCCGGCATCGGCGGGGCAGCCCATGGCCGCGCGGTTGGCGGCGATCAGGCCCGGCACGACCGGCGCGTAGTCGCGCGCCAGCCGCGTGGCGCCGCGCTCCTGCAGATGGTGCAGCGCCCAGATCACGCCGCTCGCGCCCCAGTACAGCAGGTACTGCGGGTCGGGATTCGATGCATCGTCCGGATGCATGGGCCACAGGCCCTCGGGCGTGAAGCGCGCCTCGGTGTCGCGCACGATGCGCTCGATGGCCTCGCGCGCGCGGCCCTCGTCCCAGGCGTCGGTCCGCAGGGGCTCGTGGCGCTCGGGCGAGAACAGCATCGCGCTCAGCGCCGCTGCAGCCGCGGATTCTTCGCGAACAGCTCGGCGGCCCAGTCCACGAAGGCGCGCACCTTGGCGCTCAGGTGGCGGTTCGGCGGGTAGACCACGTGGATCGGCAGCGGGTCGCGCTGCCAGTCGGACAGCACCTCGATCAGCTCGCCGCTCTCCAGATGCGGTTCGGCCATGAAGGTGATGCACTGCGAGATGCCGAAGCCGCCGAGCACGGCCGCCATGTGGGCGTTGCTCTCGTTGACCGACACGCGGTAGGGTCCGTTGAGCTCGATGTGCTCGTCGCCCTTCTTGAACTCGTGCGGATAGACGCGCCGCGTGGTGCCCGAGAAGTAGCTCACCACGTGGTGGCGCTTCTCGATGTCGTTCGGATGCTGCGGCGCACCATAGCGCTTGATGTAGGCCGGCGAGGCCACGGTCACGAAATGCAGGGTGCCGATGCGCCGCGCCACCAGCGACTGGTCGGCGAGGTCGCCGGCGCGGATCACGCAGTCGACGTTGTCGCTGATCAGGTCCACCGTGCGGTCGCTGACGCCGAGGTCGACCTGGATCTCGGGGTAGCGGTCGCAGAAGGTGGCCAGGGCCGGCAGGATCACCAGCCGCGCGACCGAGGTCCCGACGTCGATGCGCAACCGGCCCGTGGGGCTGGACTGCGCATTCGTCATGCTGGCCTCCATGTCGTCGAAGTCGTTGAGCAGGCGCGCCGCGCGTTCGAAATACGCGGCGCCGTCCGGCGTGACCGTCACCCGGCGGGTGGTACGGTTCAGGAGCTTCACGCGCAGCCGCGATTCCAGGGCCTGGATCTGCTTGGTGACGGTGCCCTTGGGCAGGGCGAGCGAGTCCGCCGCGCGGGTGAAGGTGCCGGCTTCCACGACGCGGACGAAGATCCGCATGGCCTGGATCTGATCCATCGAATGCCTGTTCTCTAGACCCGGCCCTCGCCGGGGGGTGCGGATTCTCACACAAGGCCATAACCCTTTGGTGACCCGGTCCGATTGTTCGTAGTTTGGAAACAGAGTAGGGCTTGCATCCCTGTTTAACGCGACAGTCGGCGCCTTATATTTCAACCATCGCCCATTTCCCGAGGTCGTCCCATGTCACCCCGTCCATCGTCCCGCTCCGCCGAAGCAGCCGCGCTCGCCGCGGGGCAAGGCGCGGAAGCCGATCTGTCGATCGAGCTGCCCGGCCGCGATCCGGTGGGCGCCCGTGTCTACGGCCAGCGCCCCAAGGGCGAAACGGTGCCGCTGGTGCTGCACTTCCATGGCGGCACCTTCATCTGCGGCGGCCTCGACAACGGCCGCAACGTGGCGCGCCTCCTGGCCGGCTCCGGTGCGGTGGTGGTCTCGCTCGACTACCCGCTGGCCCCCGAGTCGCCGTTTCCCGAGCCGATCGAGGTCGGCTACGCGGCGCTCGAATGGCTCTACAAGCAGCGCGTCAAGCTCGGCGGCCGCGGCGCCCAGGTCTACCTGGCCGGCGAGGAAGCCGGCGGCAACCTGGCGGCGGCGGTGGCGCTGATCTCGCGCGACCGCGCCCATCCGCCGCTGGCGGGCCAGATCCTGCTGTCGCCGATGCTCGATCCCTGCGCCGGCACGGCCTCGCTGCGCAAGGCGACCAACGACTCGCCCGAATGCCGCTGGGCCACGGGCTGGGAGAAGTACCTGAGCTGCCCGTCGAACGCCACGCACCCCTATGCGGTGCCCAGCGGTTCGCTGCGCCTCTCGGCCCTGGCCCCGGCCCTGGTGCTGGTGGGCGAGGACGACGCGATGCGCGACGAGGCGCTGACCTTCGCGGGCCGGCTGCGTTCGGCCGGCATCGAGGTCACGAGCGCGGTGCTGAGCAACGCGGCCGAGTGGCCCAAGGCGCTCTACGACGCCGAGTGCATGGGCTGCAAGGTCTGCGAGGCGACCGTGCAGCAGCACTTCCGCGAATTCTTCGCGGCCACCACACCGCCCCCCGGGGCGACCCCGAAGCCCAGTTAGCCAGCGCCGCCAGCCGCAGAGCCAGCCGCTAGCGCCGAGCCACCGGGGGCACCCGGTGCGGCCGGCCTTTTTCCGAAATTTCCGTTTTTCTTGGTGCGAGGGCGCCAGGACGGACTGTTGCATCCCGAAAAGTCATCCGAGTCATTTGAGTCATCTGAGAGAAGGACGAATCACCATGTCGAACAACAAGCCAACGTTTTCCTCCGCGGCCCGCAAGGGCCTGTGGCCCGCCGTGACCGGCGTCACCGCCTTGCTGGCGGTGGCCGCCGCGGTGCTGGGCATGCACAGCTTCAAGGCCGAGGCCAACGCGCCGGCCGCGGGCGCGCCGCAAGCCATTCCGGTCTCGGTCGCGGCGGTGGCGCCGAGCGAGATCAATGCCTGGGACGAGTTCTCGGGCCGCCTCGAAGCAGTCGAACGCGTCGACGTGCGCTCCCGCGTCGCGGGTGCCGTGCAGTCGCTGCATTTCCGCGAAGGCGCGCTGGTCAGGCAGGGCGACCTGCTGGTGACCATCGACCCCGCGCCGTACGCGGCCGAGGTCGAGCGCGCCGAGGCGCAGGTGGCGTCGGCGCAGGCCCGCCAGTCCTTCAGCCGCAGCGAGCAGGAGCGCGCCAAGCGCCTGTGGGACGAGCAGGCCATCGCCCAGCGCGAATACGACGAGCGCGTGAACGCCGGCCGCGAAGCCGAGGCCAACCTGCGCGCGGCCCAGGCCTCGCTGCAGTCGGCGCGCCTGAACCTGGGCTACACCCAGGTGCGGGCCCCGGTCTCGGGCCGCATCGGCAAGATCGAGGTCACGGTGGGCAACCTGGTGGCGGCCGGTCCCGGCGCCCCGGTGCTGACCACGCTGGTCTCGGTGAGCCCGATCTACGCGAGCTTCGATGCCGACGAGCAGGTGATCACGCGGGCCCTGAAGGACCTGCCGAGCGGTTCCAGCGCGCGCGGCCAGATCGAATCGATCCCGGTGCAGATGGGCACGGCCGGCCTGGAGGGCACGCCCTTCGTCGGCAAGCTGCAGCTGATCGACAACCAGGTCGACGCCCGCAGCGGCACGGTGCGCGTGCGCGCCTCCTTCGACAACAAGGACGGCGCCCTGATCCCCGGCCAGTTCGCCCGCATCCGCATGGGCCAGGCCCGTAACGACACCGCGCTGCTGGTCAGCGAACGCGCCATCGGCACCGACCAGAACAAGAAGTTCGTGATGGTCGTGGGCGAGGACAACAAGGCGGTCTACCGCGAAGTCGCGCTCGGCGCCTCGATCAACGGCCTGCGTGTCGTGAGCAAGGGCCTGAAGGCGGGCGACCGCGTGGTGGTCAACGGCCTGCAGCACATCCGCCCGGGTGCGCTGGTGGCACCGCAGACCGTGACCATGGACGCCAAGGCCGACGGCAAGGCGCAACAACCGACGGAACAAGTGGCGCAGGCCGCGAAGTCCTGAACGACACCGGGCCCCGCGCGCCAGCCTGAAGGCCGGCGCGCCGGGAAACCCGGGACACCGACAACGGCGACAGCGGCACCGGCCGGCTCGCCAGCGTTACTCGAAGTTCCTTGATGGGAGCCACCTGGATGCCGCTCGTCTTTTTCGAAGCGGCGTGGATCGCGCTGTCCGCGCGATGGAGCCAACGAAATGAATCTCTCTAAATTCTTCATCGACCGGCCGATCTTTGCCGGCGTGCTGTCGCTCTTGATGCTGATAGCCGGCCTGATCGCGTTGCGCGGTCTGCCGATCTCCGAGTACCCGGAAGTCGCGCCTCCCTCGGTGGTGGTGCGCGCCCAGTACCCGGGTGCCAACCCGAAGGTGATCGCCGAGACCGTGGCGACCCCGCTGGAGGAGCAGATCAACGGCGTCGAGGGCATGCTCTACATGGGCAGCCAGGCCACCACCGACGGCGTGATGACGCTGACGGTGACCTTCCGTCTCGGCACCGACCCCGACAAGGCCCAGCAGCTGGTGCAGAACCGCGTCTCGCAGGCCGAGCCGCGGCTGCCCGAGGAAGTGCGCCGGCTCGGCATCACCACGGTGAAGAGCGCGCCCGACCTCACGATGGTGGTCCACCTCGTGTCGCCCAACGGCCGCTACGACATCAACTACCTGCGCAACTACGCGGTGCTCAACGTGAAGGACCCGCTGGCGCGCATCGAAGGCGTGGGCCAGGTCCAGATCTTCGGCGGCGGCGACTACTCGATGCGCGTCTGGCTCGACCCGCAGAAGGTGGCGCAGCGCGGCCTCTCGGCCTCCGACGTGGTGGCTGCCATCCGCGGCCAGAACGTGCAGGCCGCGGCCGGCGTGGTCGGCGCTTCGCCGGGCCTGTCGGGCGTGGACATGCAGCTCTCGATCAATGCGCAGGGGCGCCTGCAGAGCGAGGAAGAGTTCGGCGACATCATCGTCAAGAGCGGCACCGACGGCGCCGTCACGCGCCTTCGCGACATCGGCCGCCTCGAGATGGGCGCCGCCGACTACTCACTGCGCTCGCTGCTGAACAACGACCCGGCCGTCGGCATGGGCGTGTTCCAGGCCCCGGGCTCGAACGCGCTCGACATCTCGGCGAACGTGCGCAAGACCATGGCCGAGCTCAACAAGAACATGCCCGAAGGCCTGGAATACCGCATCGCCTACGACCCGACGCAGTTCGTGCGCGCGTCCATCGAATCGGTGATCCACACGCTGCTCGAAGCCATCATGCTGGTGGTGCTGGTCGTGATCCTGTTCCTGCAGACCTGGCGCGCGTCGATCATTCCGCTGCTGGCCGTGCCGGTGTCGGTGATCGGTACCTTCGCCGTGCTTCACGTGCTCGGTTTCTCGATCAACGCGCTGAGCCTGTTCGGGCTGGTGCTGGCGATCGGCATCGTGGTGGACGACGCCATCGTGGTGGTGGAGAACGTCGAGCGCAACATCGAGGCGGGGCTCACGCCGCGCGAGGCGACCTACCGCGCGATGCGCGAGGTGTCCGGGCCCATCATCGCGATCGCGCTGGTGCTGGTGGCCGTGTTCGTGCCGCTGGCCTTCATCAGCGGCCTCACGGGCCAGTTCTACCGCCAGTTCGCGGTGACCATCGCGATCTCGACCGTGATCTCGGCGATCAACTCGCTGACCCTGTCGCCCGCGCTCGCCGCCTTGCTGCTGCGCGGCCATGACCAGCCGAAGGACGCACTGACGCGCGGCATGGACCGGGCCTTCGGCTGGCTGTTCCGCGGCTTCAACAAGTTCTTCCATCGCGGCTCCGAGGCCTACAGCGGCGGCGTCAAGCGCGTGATCTCGCGCAAGACGCTGATGCTGGTGATCTACCTCGCGCTGGTCGGCGTGACCTTCGGCCTGTTCAAGGCCGTGCCCAGCGGCTTCGTGCCGGCGCAGGACAAGCAGTACCTGATCGGCTTCGCGCAGCTGCCCGACGGCGCCACGCTCGACCGCACCGACGAAGTGATCCAGCGCATGGGCGAGATCATGAAGAAGAACCCGAACGTGGAGGACGCGATCGCCTTCCCGGGCCTGTCGATCAACGGCTTCACCAACAGCTCGAACTCGGGCATCGTGTTCGCCACGCTCAAGCCCTTCGACCAGCGCAAGCGCGCCGACCAGAGCGGCGGCGCGGTGGCGGGCCAGCTCAACCAGGCCTTCGGCAGCATCCAGGACGCGTTCATCGTGATGTTCCCGCCGCCGCCGGTGGCGGGCCTGGGCACCACGGGCGGCTTCAAGCTGCAGATCGAGGACCGGGCCTCGGTCGGTTACGACCAGATGGACGCGGCGGTCAAGGCCTTCATGGCCAAGGCCTATGCGGCGCCCGAGCTCACGGGCATGTTCACGAGCTGGCAGGTCAACGTGCCGCAGCTGTATGCCGACATCGACCGCACCAAGGCGCGCCAGCTCGGCGTGCCGGTGACGGACATCTTCGACACGATGCAGATCTACCTGGGCAGCCTGTACGCCAACGACTTCAACAAGTTCGGCCGCACGTACTCCGTGCGCGTCCAGGCCGATGCGCCTTACCGCGCGCGGGCCGAGGACGTGGGCCTGCTGAAGGTGCGCTCGAGCTCGGGCGAGATGGTGCCGCTGGCCGCGCTGATGAAGGTCAACTCGACCTTCGGCCCGGAACGCGCCATGCGCTACAACGGCTACCTGGCCGCCGACATCAACGGCGGCCCGGCACCCGGCTATTCGTCGGGCCAGGCGCAGGACGCGATCACCAAGATCGCGGCCGAGACGCTGCCCAAGGGCGTGAGCTTCGAGTGGACCGAGCTGACCTACCAGGAAATCCTGGCCGGCAACTCCGCCTTCCTCGTGTTCCCGCTGGCGATCCTGCTGGTGTTCCTGGTGCTGGCCGCGCAGTACGAAAGCCTGACGCTGCCGATCGCGATCATCCTGATCGTGCCGATGGGCATCATGGCCGCGATGGCGGGCGTGTGGATCTCGGGAGGCGACAACAACGTCTTCACGCAGATCGGGCTGATCGTGCTGGTGGGGCTCAGCGCGAAGAACGCGATCCTGATCGTGGAGTTCGCGCGCGAGCTCGAGTTCGCCGGGCGCACGCCGATCCAGGCCGCGATCGAGGCCAGCCGGCTGCGCCTGCGCCCGATCCTGATGACCTCGCTGGCCTTCGTCATGGGCGTGCTGCCCCTGGTGCTGTCGACCGGCGCGGGCTCGGAGATGCGCAAGGCGATGGGCGTGGCGGTGTTCGCCGGGATGATCGGCGTGACGGCCTTCGGGCTGTTCCTGACGCCGGTGTTCTACGTGCTGATGCGCCGCATCGCGGGCAACCGGCCGCTGAAGCTGCACGGCGAGGTGCCGCATGGCGAGGACTTCGTGTCGGCCGACCATCCGGCGCCGGCCTCGGGCGGTTCGCACGGTGGATCGGGCGGCGGCCATGGCGGCGGCCTGCATCCGGTGCCGGCCTCGCCGCGGACCTCGCATGAATGACGAACGAACCACAGAACAAGAAGGAAGGTCGATCATGAACTTCAAGCTCTCATCCCTCTCGGCGCCGCTGCGCGCGGCCGTGCTGCCCCTGGTGGCGGCGCTGGCCCTGGCCGGCTGCGCGAGCGTGCCCTCGGGCCTGCCCGAGACCCCGGCCGCGGCCCAGTTCAAGGAGCAGGGCGCCACGCCGCCCGCCGGCTGGACCCGCGCCGTGCCTTCCGAGGGCGCCGCGCGCTGTGCCTGGTGGCAGGCCTTCAACGATCCGGTCCTGAACGAGCTCATCGCCAAGGCCGAGGTCAGCAACAACAACATCCAGGGCGCAGCGGCGCGGCTGGCCGAGGCCCGCGCCATCGCGCGCAGCGTCAACGCCGACCGGCTGCCGCAGGTGGGCCTGAGCGCCGGCGCCAACCGCGGCGCCGGGCTCGACAAGGCCACGGCCAGCACCTCGCCGGCCACCATGACCAATGCCGGCGCCACCTTCTCGTACGAGCTCGACCTGTTCGGCCGCCTCTCGCGCGCCAGCGACGCGGCGCGGCTCGACGCGGCCGGCCGCGAGGCGCTGCTGCAGAGCACGCGGCTGGCGGTGCAGGCCGAGGTGGCGCAGACCTACCTCACGCTGCGTGCCCTCGATGCCGAGCGCGTGCTGGTGCGCGAGCAGGTCGAGGCCTACCGCGACACGCTGCGCCTGTCGCAGCGCCGCCAGCAGGCCGGCGACATCGCCGAGCTCGACGTGGCGCGCGTGCAGACCGAGGTCTCGTCGACCGAGTCGGATGCACTGGCGATCGATCGCCAGCGGGCCCAGGTCGAGCATGCGCTCGCGGTGCTGGTGGGCGATTCGGCCTCGAGCTTCGGCGTGCGGCCGGCCGACTGGACCACCGCGCTGCCGGCGATCCCGCCCGGCGTGCCGGCCACGGTGCTGACGCGCCGGCCCGACGTGTCGGCCGCGCAGAACGCGGTGTTCGCGGCCCAGTCGCGCGTGGGCGTGGCGCAGGCCGCGTGGTTCCCCGACATCTCGCTGACCGGCGCCGCCGGCTATGCCTCGCCCGAGGTCGGCGACCTGTTCAAGTGGTCGGCCCGCTCGTGGGGCGTGGGCGCGCTGCTGTCGCTGCCGATCTTCGACGGCGGCCGCCGCGAGGCCGGGCTGCAGAGCGCCAACGCGCAGCTCGACGGCGCGCTGGCGAGCTACCGCAACCAGGTGCTGGTGGCCTTCCAGGAGGTCGAGGACCAGCTGGCGTCGATCCGCATCCTGCAGGAGCAGTCGGGCGTGCAGGCCACGGCCGTGGCCTCGGCCGCGCGCGCGACCAGCCTGTCGGACACGCGCTACCGCAACGGCTACATCAGCCAGCTCGACCTGCTCGACGCGCGCCGCAGCGAGCTGCGCAACCGGCGCCAGGCGCTGCAGGTGAAGTCGGCGCAGTACCAGGCGGCCGTGGGGCTGATCCGCGCGATCGGCGGCGGCTGGGACGTGCCGGGCGCGGTGGCCTCGGGCGACAGCGCACCGCGCGGCCCGCAAAGCTGAGCGCGCTTCGCGTCGTCCTCACGCGCCCCGCTTCGGCCAGCGGTGGCGCGTGCCGCCCGAACGGCGGTCGGCCTTCTCGGGCACCACGCCCTGCGCGCTCAGCGCGCTGCCGCGCTGCTCGAGCCGCCGCAGGCATTGCAGGAAGATCTCGACATGCCCGGCCGGCAGGCCGTCGAGCAGCCCGGTGTTGAGCTCGGCGATGCGCGGGAACAGCTCGTCGAACAGCTGCAGCCCCGCGGCGCTCAGCCGCACATGGACCTCGCGCCGGTCCTCGTCGTCGCGGCGCCGTTCCACCAGCTGCTTCTCGACCAGGCTGCGCAGCCCGCGCGAGGTGCGCACGCGGTCCAGGCTCAGGCAGTCCGACAGCGCCGAGGGCGTGATCTCGCCGGTCTGCGCGAGCATCGCGACCATGCCCCATTCGCGGCGCGTGATGCCGAAACCGCCCTCGACCAGGCGCGTGGCCATGCCGCCGCCGGTGCGCGCGGCGCGCGCGAGCCGGTAGAGCAGCAGGTCGTCGAGGCAGCGGGGCGCGAGCAGCGCGGCCGCGTCGGGAAAGGCAGGAGGGGAAGAACTCACGAAGGGTGCGGGTGTGTGGCGGCGCCGCCGCGGCGCCCGATGATGGATTAGATCAACTATTTGTTACCTGCATATAAACAGCGTAACAAAAGCCGGCCACCAGCCGCTGGCGAGAGGAGATCCCCCGTGCCCTTTTTTCCCTCCCGGCGACGACTCGCCGCCTGCTGCCTCGCGCTCGCGATCGGCGGCATCCTGGCGCCCGCGCAGGCGCAGAACCTCGAGAGCCCGCTCACGCTGGTCGTGGGCTACGCGCCCGGCGGCAGCACCGACCGCATCGCGCGCCTGATCGCCGAGCGGCTCGGCCCCAAGCTCGGCGTGGCCGTCACGGTCGAGAACCGCGCGGGCGAGGGCGGCCGGCTCGCGGCCAAGCAGCTGCGCCGCGCGGCCGCGACCGAGAACGTGCTGATGCTCGGCAATCCCGCCGTGATGGTGGTGGCGCCGCTGGTGATCAAGGACGCGGGCTACGACCCCGACAAGGACTTCGTGCCCGTCACCCAGGTCAGCAGCTACGACTTCGCGCTGGCCGTGGGGCAGAAGCTGCAGCTCGACCGCGCCATGTTCCTCGTGGGCCGGCTCTGGGCCCATCCCGAGGAGGCGGTCTTCGGCGTGCCAGCCACCGGCAGCCTGCCGCACTTCTTCGGCCTGATGGTCGGCGATGCGCTGAGCGTGCAGCCGCAGATCAAGGGTTACGGCGGCTCGGCGCCGCTGGCGGCCGACCTGACCGGCGGCTCGCTGCCGATCGCCATCGACACGCTGGACTCGCTCTATGCGCAGCACGTGGCTGGCAAGATCCGCATCCTGGCCGTGTCGGGCAAGAAGCGCGCGAGCTTCGCGCCCTCGCTGCCGACCTTCCGCGAGGCCGGCATGAAGATCGATGCCGACGGCTGGAACACCTTCTTCGCGCCGAGCAGCATGCCGCCGGCCAAGGTGCAGCTGCTGGCCGCGAAGATCCGCGAGGTGATGCAGGACCCGGGGTTGCAGAAGGCGGCCGATGCGCTCTACATCACGCCGGTGGTCAGCAGCAACGCCGAGACGGTGCAGATGCTCAAGGCTTACCGGCAGCAGTGGGAGCCGGTGGTGCGGCGCTCGGGCTTCGCGCCCTGAACGCGCGCATTCAGGCGTCGGGATCGGACGGCCGCGCGGCGCTGATCCTCTGCAGCTCCGCCACGCCCATCACCAGCGCATTCGAATAGCTGGCCTCGGCGCGCGCGGCACGGCGGTAGACGCGGTAGTCGAGCACCTCGGCCTCGCCGCTGTCCAGCGCCTTGAGCAGGACCCAGTGGAAACGGTCCGGTTCGGGTTCTTCGACGGTGAGGGCCAGGTCGTTGAGGGCGGGCATGGGGCGGGGTCGCGGGGCGCTGTGACGGGGAAGCCCTGTATACGGAGGATTCGCCGAACCGGATGCAGCCCGTGGGTTCACCGGGCCGGTTGCGTGACGGAAGCCGCATTCCGGCGTTGCGTTTCGGGCACCCGCGCGCGCTCAACGACAATCCCGCCATGAATTTCCAGGCAGCGGCGGCGCCGGCGAGCGCGCGAGAGCACACCGGCGGGGCGCGTTGCGTGATGGTGCTGGGCACGACCAGCGGGGCCGGCAAGAGCTGGATCGCGACCGCGCTGTGCCGCTGGTACGCGCGCCAGGGCCTCAAGGTGGCGCCCTACAAGGCGCAGAACATGAGCAACAACGCGCGTGTGGTCGAGGGCGGCGAGATCGGCAGCGCTCAGTACTTCCAGGCGCTCGCGGCCCGGGCGCGGCCCGAGGTGCGCATGAACCCGCTGCTGCTCAAGCCCGAGCGCGACACCCACAGCCAGGTGGTGCTGATGGGGCAGGTCGACGAGACCCTGTCGGCGCTGCCGTGGCGCGGACGCAGCGAGCGCGTGTGGCCGCAGCTCGCGCGCGCGCTCGACGAGCTGCGCGCCGAGAACGACGTGGTCGTGATCGAGGGTGCCGGCTCGCCGGCCGAGATCAACCTGATGGCCAGCGACATCGTCAACCTGCGCATCGCGCGCCATGCCCGGGCGCGCTGCCTGCTGGCCACCGACATCGACCGCGGCGGCGCCTTCGCCCATCTCTACGGCACCTGGGCGCTGCTGCCCGAGGCCGACCGCGCGCTGCTCGCGGGTTTCGTGCTCAACAAGTTCCGGGGCGATGCCTCGCTGCTCGCGCCCGCGCCCGAGCAACTGCGCGAGATGACCGGCGTGCCCGTGGTCGCGACCCTGCCGATGTGGTGGCAGCACGGCCTGCCCGAGGAGGACGGCGTGTTCGACGACCGCAGCCGGTCCTCAGGCGCGGTGACGCGCACCGTCGCCGTGATCGCCTATCCGCGCATCAGCAACCTCGACGAATTCCAGCCGCTGAAGAACGTGCCCGGCGTGCGCCTGGTCTGGGCCCGCGCGCCGGCCGACGTGGCGGGCGCCGACTGGATCGTGCTGCCCGGCTCCAAGCACACCAGCGGCGACCTGGCCTGGCTGCGCGCGCAGGGGCTCGACCGCGCGGTGGCCGAGCACGCGGCGCGCGGCGGCGCGGTGCTCGGCGTCTGCGGCGGTCTGCAGATGCTCGGCGAGGCGCTGGTCGATCCGCATGGCATCGACGGCAACGCGCCCGGCCTGGGCCTGCTGCCGCTGGTGACGGTGTTCGAGCGCGACAAGACCGTGCGCCGCCGCGAGGCCGCCTTCGGCACGCTGGCCGGTGCATGGGCCGCGCTGTCGAACGTGGCGGTGGCCGGCTACGAGATCCACCACGGCCAGACCGCGGCCCATCCGCAGATGGCCGGCGACGGCGGCGCGGTGATGCCCGAAGGGCTGGCCTGGCAGAACGCGCGCGGCAACGTGCTCGGCCTCTATCTGCACGGGCTGTTCGAGGACCCCGCGGCGCTGCAGGCGCTGTTCGGCGTCGCGGCGCCCACGCTCGACGCCACCTTCGACGGCCTGGCCGACTTCATCGACAACCACTTCGACGCCGGCGTGCTCGCCGGCCTGATCGCATGACCCACGACGACCTTCTTCCCGCGGTGCCCGACATCGCCGACGCCGCGCTCGCGGCCCGGCTGCAGGCCGTGCTCGACAACAAGACCAAGCCGCAGGGCGCGCTCGGCCGGCTCGAGGCGCTGGCGCTGCGCCTGGGCACCATCCTCGGCACCGAGTCGCCGGCACTCGAGGCGCCGCAGATGCTGGTCTGCGCGGCCGACCATGGGCTGGCGGCGCGCGGCGTCTCGGCCTATCCGAGCGACGTGACCTGGCAGATGGTCGAGAACTTCCTGGCCGGCGGTGCCGCCGTCAGCGTGCTCGCGCGCCAGCACGGCCTGGCGCTGACCGTGGCCGACTGCGGCGTGCGGCGCGACTTCCAGCCGCGGCCCGGCCTGGTGCAGCGGCGCATCGCGGCGGGCACCGCCGACGCCTCGGCCGGTCCGGCGATGAGCGCCGCGCAATGCGCGCAGGCCATCGCCAATGGCCGCGAGATCGTGCGCGCGCTGCCGGGCAATGCGCTGCTGCTCGGCGAGATGGGCATCGGCAACAGCTCGGCCGCCGCGCTGCTGCTGGCGCGCCTGGCCGACATCGACATCGACCGCTGCACCGGCGCCGGCACCGGGCTCGACGCCGACGGGCTGGCGCGCAAGCGCGCCGTGCTGCGCGAGGTGCTGGCGCTGCATGCGGATGCCACCGCGCCGCTCGACGCGCTGGCCGCGCTCGGCGGCTTCGAGATCGCGACCCTGGTCGGCGCGGTGCTGCAGGCGGCCGAGGAACGGCGCGTGATCGTGCTCGACGGCTTCATCGCGAGCGCTGCCGTGCTGGTGGCGCAGGCATTGCGACCGCACGTGGCGCAGCGCTGCGTGGCGGCCCACGTCTCGGCCGAGCCGGGCCATGCGCTGCTGCTCGAGCGGCTGCGGCTCGAGCCGCTGCTGAACCTGGGCCTGCGCCTGGGCGAGGGCTCGGGCGGCGCGCTGGCCTGGCCGCTGCTCGAATCGGCCTGCCGCATCGTGCGCGAGATGGCGAGCTTCGAATCGGCCGGCGTCTCGCGCAAGGACGCCTGAGATCGATGAGCGGCCTGCGGCACTTCCTGCTCGCGCTGCAGTTCTTCACCCGCGTGCCGGTCACGGGCCGGCTCGCGGCCTGGGTCGGTTACAGCCCGCAGATGCTGCGCGCGAGCGCGGCGCACCTGCCGGGCATCGGCTGGCTGGCCGGCGGCGTGGCGGCGCTGGTGTTCGTGGGCGTGGCGATGGGGCTGCCGGGCCTGGCGGGCGCGTTCGCGGCGGCGGTGCTGAGCACGGTCGCGACCGTGATGCTGACCGGTGCCTTCCACGAGGACGGGCTGGCCGACGTGGCCGACGGCCTGGGCGGTTCGGCCGACCGGGCGCGGGCGCTCGAGATCATGAAGGACTCGCGCATCGGTGCCTTCGGCGCGATCGCGCTGGTGCTGGCGCTGGGCCTCAAGTGCGCGCTGATCGCGGTGCTGGCCGGCGGCGGGCTGCATGCGGTGGCCGCGGCCATCGTCGGCGCGCACGTGCTGTCGAGGCTCGCGCCGCTCGGTTTGATCCGCTGGCTGCCCTATGTGGGCGACAGCGGCGCGAGCAAGGCCAAGCCGCTGGCCGATGCGATCGGCGGCGGTGCGCTGGCGATCGGCGTGCTGTGGACGCTGCCCGCGCTGGCGCTGCTGGCGTTGTCGCACGGCGCGGTGCATGCGCTGGCGGCGCTGCTCGCGGCGGCGCTGGCGGCGCTGTGGATGGCGCGGCTCTTTCGACGTCGGCTGCAGGGCTTCACGGGCGATGGGCTCGGCGCCACGCAGCAGGTCTGCGAGATCGCGATCTATCTCGCGCTGGCGTGGCGGGCATGAGCATGCGCAGGCTCTGGCTGCTGCGGCATGCGCCGGTGATCGCCGAGGCGGGGCTGTGCTACGGCGCGAGCGACCTCGAGGCCGAGGCCGAGGCCACGCGCGAGGCGGCCGAGCGCATCGCGCGGGAACTGCCGCCGGGGCTCGCCGTGCTGTCGTCCCCGCTGCGGCGCTGTGCCACGCTGGCCGGCGCGATCGCCAAGCTGCGGCCCGACCTCGCCGTGAAGCACGATGCGCGCATCGCCGAGATGGACTTCGGCGCCTGGGAAGGCCAGTCCTGGTCGGCCATCGCGCGCGCCGAGCTCGATGCCTGGACCGCCGACTTCGCCGACACCCGCGCCGGCGCGCATGGCGAGAGCGTGCGTTCCTTCATGGCGCGCGTGGCCGGCGCCTACGACGAATGGCAAGCCGGGCAGGGCGATGCGCTGTGGGTCGCGCATGCGGGCGTGCTGCGCGCCGTGTCGCTGCTGCACGCGGGCACGCGCTGTCCGCGCGATGCCACCGAGTGGCCGTCGACGCCGCTGCCCTTCGGCGGCTGGCAGGTGGTCGAGCTTCGGCCGGCCTGATGCGGCTTCAGCGCTTGGGCGCGGGCGTCTTCGGCTTGTAGTCGCAGTAGGTCGACACCGCGCAGTCCCAGCAGCGCGGCGTGCGCGCCACGCAGACGTAGCGCCCGTGCAGGATCAGCCAGTGGTGCGCATGCAGCCGGTATTCGACCGGCACGCGCTTCTCGAGCTTGAGCTCGACCTCGAGCGGCGTCTTGCCCGGCGCCAGCCCGGTGCGGTTGCCGACGCGGAAGATGTGGGTGTCGACCGCGATCGTGGCTTCGCCGAAAGCCACGTTGAGCACCACGTTGGCGGTCTTGCGGCCCACGCCGGGCAGGGCCTCGAGCTCGGCGCGCGTGCGCGGCACCTCGCCGCCGTGCTGCTCGACCAGCATGCGGCAGGCCTCGATCAGGTGCTTGGCCTTGCTGCGGTACAGGCCGATGGTCTTGATGTAGCCCTCGAGGCCCTCGACGCCGAGGTCGAGGATCGCCTGCGGCGTGTTGGCCACGGGGAACAGCTTGCGCGTCGCCTTGTTCACGCCCACGTCGGTGGCCTGCGCAGACAGCAGCACGGCGGCCAGCAGCTCGAAGGGCGTGTCGTATTCGAGTTCGGTCTCGGGCGTGGGGTTGGCGGCCTGCAGGATGGCGAAGAAGGGCGCGATGTTTTCTTTTTTCATGGGGCGGGACAAAGGCAGGCGCAATATATCGCTGAAACGGGAATGACCTACGCAACTTAATTTCCCGCGGCTTTCGCCACAATGGCGGCCAGAAAGTGAGACTGACCATGCAATTCGCCTCCCGCCTCGACAACGTCGAAACCTCCGCCATCCGCGAACTCTTCAAGCTGCTGGGCAAGCCCGGCATCATCAGCTTCGCGGGCGGCTTCCCCGACAGCGCGATGTTCGACGTCGAGGGCCTTAAGGAGGCGAGCCAGAAGGCACTCACCGAGGAGGCGGGCGGCGCGCTGCAGTACGGCGCCACCGAAGGCTACGAGCCGCTGCGCGCGCAGCTCAGCGCCTTCATGAAGACCAAGGGCGTCGAGGTCGATCCCAGCGGCCTGATCGTCACCACCGGCAGCCAGCAGGCGCTCGATCTGCTGGGCAAGACCATGATCTCGCCCGGCGACAAGGTGATCGTCGAGGGCCCGACCTTCCTGGCCACCATCCAGTGCTTCCGTCTCTACGGCGCCCAGCTCATCAGCGCGCCGATCGACGCCAACGGCGTCAAGACCGACGAGCTCGAGAAGCTGATCGCCGAGCACAAGCCCAAGTTCGTCTACCTGATCCCCACCTTCGGCAACCCCAGCGGCGCGATGCTGAGCCTGGAGCGCCGCAAGAAGGTGCTCGAGCTGGCCGTGAAGTACCAGACGCTGATCGTCGAGGACGATCCCTATGGCGACCTGTACTTCGGCGAGGCGCCGCCGCCCTCGATCATGGCCCTGAGCAAGGACGTGCCCGGCAGCCGCGAATTGCTCGCGCACTGCGGCAGCCTCAGCAAGGTGCTGAGCCCGGGCCTGCGCATCGGCTGGATGATCGCCCCGGCCGAACTGCTGGCCAAGGCCACCATGTGCAAGCAGTTCAGCGACGCCCACACCAGCACCTTCTCGCAGGCAACCGCGGCCCAGTACCTCAAGAGCGGCCGCATGCCGGCCACGCTGGCGCATGTGCGCGAGGTCTACGGCCAGCGCGCCAAGGCCATGGGCCAGGCGCTGCAGCGCGAACTCGGCGACGCGGTGAGCTTCACCCAGCCCAATGGCGGCCTGTTCTTCTGGGCCCGCCTCACGGGCGCCAACGGCAAGCTGGCCAATGCCAACGAACTGGCCAAGCGCGCGATCGAGAAGCTGGTTGCCTTCGTGCCCGGCGCGCCGTTCTATGCCGAGAACCCCGACGTGGCGACCCTGCGCCTGAGCTTCGCGACCGCCGACGTGGCGAAGATCGAAGAGGGCGTCAAGCGCCTCGGCCAGGCGCTGTAAGGCCGGCCGTCAGGGCGCGCGGTGCAGCCGGGGCGCCGCGAGCAGCGCCAGGTTGTCCGCGATGGCCGCATCCACGTTCGGATAGCGGCCTTTCATCTTCGAGAGCGTCATGATGGTCTGCAGCGCCTTCAGGTCCTTGACCGAGGGCGCGACCTTGATCTGCGCGATGGCCGCGGTGGGATTGCCGCCGTTGATCAATGCCATCACCTTGCTTGCCCAGTCGTTCGCGCGCGCCATGTCTTTCACCTGCTTTCCGTTGAGCCGCCGACTGTACACAGTGGCGCGGCGGGGCATTGGTTACCATCACCCATGAGAAAAACCTTCCAGCTTCAGGTCGAGGGCAAGCACCCCGACCGCCTCCTCGAAGCCACCAAGCACGAAATCCGCAAGTACATCAAGCGCGAGCGAGGCCATGCACTGCCGGCCGGCGCCGACTACTGGGACTTCGATTGCCGCTTCGGCAGCAGCGCCGACAACGCCCAGACCATCCACCTGTCGGCCATCACCGCCAGCATCGACCACGTGGTGGCCGAGGGCGGCAAGCAGTTCTACCTCGAGATCCTCGCGCGGCCCGCGACGCGCAAGCCGCGGCCCGCGGGCGAGGCCGCCCCGTCCGACGAGGACGGCGACGACCAGGACAACTGATCAGGCCAGCGCCTGCGCCAGCCGCAGGCCGTGCCGCTGCTCCACTTCCTGGAGCGAACGCGCGATCGACGGGTGCAGCCGCACCCCGTCCCTCGATTGCGCCTCCCGACGCTTCAACCCGCCTTCGCCCGGCAGCCGCACCGGCTTCGCCGGGTCGATGGGCGCATTTCCGCGGCAGCGTTCGGCGACCTCGTCCATCTGCCGCAGGAAGGCCGCCTTGCCGCCGAAGGCATGCAGGTCGTGCAGCGTGACGTGCACGGTCGCGCCCCAGCCCTCGGGCGGGTCGGCGCGGCCATGGCCCGCGAGGCCGCCGGTCAGCGCCTCCACCAGCAGCGCCATGCCGTAGCCCTTGTGGCCATGGCTCAGGCCGCCCACCGGCAGCAGGGTGCCGGGCGGGCTGTCGAACAGCACCTGCGGGTCGTTCGAGGGCCGGCCCTGCGCATCGATCAGCCACTGCTCGGCGAATGTCTCGCCGGCCGCGCGCTTGCGGTTGCTCATGCCGTTGGTGGTGATCGAGGCCGAGATGTCGACCATCACGCCGCCCTGCGAGAGCCCGAAGCCCAGCGCCAGCGGGTTGGGCGTGAACACCGCCTGCGTGCCGCCGAAGGGCGCGACGCTCGCGGTGTTGGGGTCGGAGCAGGCCAGCAGCATCAGCATGTCCTCCTGCAGCGCGCGCAGCATGTAGACCGCGAGGCAGGCGATGTGGTGGCTGCGGCGGATCACCAGCGAGGCGGTGCCGAGTTCGCGGGCGCGCGGGACCAGCAGGTCGAGGCCCTGTTCCATGAGCCAGGGGCCGGGCAGGCGCCGGCCGTCCCACAGCACGGCGGCGGGGCGGTCCGACAGCACCTCGGGCGCGCCCTCGCGCGCCATGCCGCCCGCCTCGAGCTCCTTCGCATAGCCGGCGAGCAGCGCGAGGCCGTGGGTGTCGTGGCCCAGCAGGTCGCCCTCGACCAGCGTGCGCGCCACGCTCGCGGCCATCGGCGCGGCGAGGCCGCACTTCTGCAGCAGGGCATCGGCATAGGCGACCAGCGCCGGCGCGTTGTAGAGGGGGGCTTCGGACGAGGAGGCAGCTTGGTTCATGCCGCCATTCTGGGTCACTCGGGCTTGATGTTGGCGATGGCCGCGATCTTGCGGAAGCGCGCGATCTCCTCGAGGTGGAAGCGCTGCATCTTCTCGGGCGGATAGGGCATGAGCTCGGCGCCCGACTTGCGCACGAAGGCGCGCGCGTCCTCGGTGGCCAGCGTCTTCTGCAGCGCCTCGGCGAGTTTCGCGGTGACGTCGTCGGGCGTTTGCGAGCGCACGTAGAACGACACCCAGCTGTACTGCACGTACTCGTTGAAGCCCTTCTCGCGGATCGTCGGCACGTTGGGCAGGTCGGGGTTGCGCGCCTCGCCCGAGACCGCGAGCGGGCGCAGCTTGCCGCCCTTGATCAGCGGCATCGCGCCGCCGAGGTCGACCAGCGCGAAGTCGAGCTGGTTGCCGATCACGTCGGTCATGATCGGCGCCTGTCCCTTGTAGGGCACGTTGGTGAAGTCGCCGCCGGCCACGTTGGCGAGCCAGGCCGCCGCGAGCTGGTAGCCCGCGGAGTAGGTGCCGACGGTGAGCGACTTGCTCCTGCTGGCGGCCAGCAGCGCCTCGATGCTCGCGAACGGCGAATCGTTCGAGACCACCACCACGTTCATGCCGCGCGTCAGGCCCGACACCGGCTTGTAGTCCTTCACCGAGTCGTAGCCCAGGTCCTTGATGGTCAGCGGGTTCACGGCCATCGGCGAGTTGCTCGCCAGCAGCAGCATGTAGCCGTCGGCCGGCGCGTTCTTCACCTGCTGCAGCGCGATGATGCCGTTGGCGCCGGGCTTGTTCTCGACCACCACCGCCTGGCCGAGCTGCGCGGCGAGCTGGTCGCCGAAGTAGCGCGCCGAGTTGTCCGAGCCGCTGCCGGGCGTGAACGGCACCACGATCTTGATCGGTCGCGTCGGGAAGGCCGTGCCCTGCGCGAAGGCCGGTCCCGCCACCGCCGCGCCCGCGATACCCGCCAATGCCAGCAACAGCCGGCGCCTGCTTGTCTCCATCTTTTTTGCTCCTGAGTTCGTGACTGAACCGGTCGTTCGCCGACCTGCCCGGGCTTCGGGCTGGCCAAATAATAATACATATGTGCTTTTAAAAAACATGTATCTGTTATATCGTTGAAAAAGAACAGCCAGACAGGAGTCCCATGAGCACCGCAGCGAATCCGTCCGACCTCTCGATCCACCGCACCGGCCACACGGCCACGGTGGAGATGTGCCGGCCGCCCCACAACTTCTTCGACCTCGCGCTGATCTCGGCGCTGGCCGAAGCCTTCGAATCGCTGCAGGCCGACCCGGCATGCCGCGCCATCGTGCTGGCGGCGCAGGGGCGCTCCTTCTGCGCGGGCGCCGATTTCTCGTCGCCCACACCCGCCGCCGGCGAGCGGCGCGACCCGGGCGAGCTCTACCGGCAGGCGATCCGGCTGTTCGCCGTGACCAAGCCGGTGATCGCGGCGGTGCAGGGCCCGGCGGTGGGTGGCGGGCTGGGCCTTGCGCTGGTGGCCGATTTCCGCGTCGCCTGCGCCGAGGCGCGCTTCAGCGCCAACTTCGCGCGCCTGGGCTTCCACCCGGGCTTCGCGCTGAGCCACACGCTGCCGCGCCTGGTCGGCGCGCAGCAGGCCGCGCTGCTGCTCTACACCGGCCGCCGCATCGATGGCGCCGAGGCGCTGCGCATCGGCCTGGTCGACGAGCTGGCGCCGCAGGACCAGGTGCGCGAGCGTGCCCAGGCATTGGCCGAGGAGATCGCGATCTCGGCGCCGATCGCGGTCGAATCGACGCGCGCGAGCCTGCGCGCCGGGCTGGTCGAGGCGGTGCGCGCCGCGGTCGAGCGCGAGGCCGGCGAGCAGCGCCAGCACTTCCAGACCCAGGACTTCCGCGAGGGCGTGGCCGCGATGGCGCAGCGCCGCGATCCCGTCTTCGGACGCCACTGAGCGCGGAGCACGCCATGATCGATTTCGCACTCGATGAGGAACTCGCGCTGGTGGCCGAGACGACCCAGCGTTTCTCCGACGAACAGTTGCTGCCCTCGCAGCGCGCCTTCGAAGCGCAGCGCGCGCTGCCCGAGGCCCTGCGGCGCGAGGCGGCCCAGATCGGCTTCGATCGCATCGACTGGCCCGAGTCCGCGGGCGGTGCCGGCCTCGGCGCGCTTGCGCGGGTGCTGGTGACCGAGCGGCTCGCGGCCGGCTGCCCCGGCGCGGCGCTGGCGCTGCAGCCGATCGGCGCGGTCGCGCAGGCGCTGCGGGCCTTCGGCGGCGAGGCGGCGCTGCAGCGCCATCTGCAGCCGCTGCTGGCACGGCCCGATGCGCGCGCGGCGCTGGTGTTCGATGCGCGCGGCCAATGGACGAGCGATGGCGATGCGCTGAGCGGCCATGCGGCCTGGCTGCCGACCGACCGCGTCGACCTGCTCGCGGTGCTGAGCCGCGACGGGCTGCGCCTGGTCACGCAGGGCATCGCGCTCGCCGAACTGCCCGGTGCCGGCCTGCGCGCCGCGGGCGCGAGCGAGCTGCGCGTGGACCGCGCGCCGGTCGAGGCCGCGTGGACCGACCCCGCGGCCGCCGCGCTCGCGCTGGCCCATGCGCGCGTGCAGCTCGCGGCGCTGCTGGTCGGCCAGATGCATGCGGCGGCCGACTATTCGCGCCGCTATGCGCTCGAGCGTGTCGCCTTCGGCAAGCCGATCGCGCACCACCAGGCGCTGGCTTTCCTGATCGTCGACATGCACAGCGCGGTCGATGCCGCGCGCCAGTTGCTGCACGAGGCCGCGTGGCGGCTCGATGCCGGCCGGCCCGCGCGCGAGGCCGCGGCCACGGCGCTGATCGAGGCGATCGAGAACGCGGTCTTCATCGGCGCCAACGCGGTGCAGATCCTCGGCGGCGCGGGCTTCATGCGCGACTACCCGGTCGAGAAGCAGCTGCGCGAGCTGCGCGCGCTGGGCCTGCTGCTCGGCGGCGCCGATGCCGCGCGCGACGACGCGCTGCCGGCCGCGATCGCCGCGCCGATCGACTTTCTTGCCACCACCGACCCAACGACCCAGGGAGCCTGAGATGGATTTTTCGATCAGCGCGGACGACCAGGCCCGCCTGCAGACCCTGCGCCGTCTCGGGCGCGACGAGATGCGGCCCGCGGGCTGGCGCGCCGACCGCGCGGGCGCACCGCTGCCGGTGGACGACCCCTTCTTCGTGCGCATGCTGGCCGAGGGCTTCGGCCGCACGCGCTGGCGCGCGGCTGACGCGGTACCCGACGGCGCGGATGCGCCCGCGCCCAACAAGGCCGGCTCGGCCGTGGCCCAGGTGCTGCTGGCCGAGGAGGGCGCCTACTGGGACCGCGGCATCGGCGTCGCGCTGCCGGGCCCGGGCCTGGGCGAGCCGCCGATCCTCTCGATGGGCACGCCCGAGCAGAAGCAGCGCTTTCTCTCGCCCTTCGTGAATCCGCAGCGCCCGATCTGGGGTGCCTTCGCGATGACCGAGCCCTCGGGCGGTTCCGACGTGGCCAACATCAAGACCCGCGCGCGGCGCGACGGCGACCACTGGGTGCTCGACGGCGCCAAGTCCTTCTCGGGCAACTCGGGCCGCGCCGAATGGACCGTGGTGTTCGCCACTATCGATCCGGCGCTGGGCCGCGCGGGCCACCGCGCCTTCGTGGTCGAGCGCGGCACGCCGGGCTTCGGCGACTTCCGCATCGAGAAGAAGATGGGCCTGAAGGCCTACGAGTCGACCTCCTTCTTCCTCTCGGGCTGCCGCGTGCCCGCGGCCAACCTGCTCGGCGGCGAGGCCTACTACGAGCAGCGCTCGGGCGGCTTCAAGGGCGCGATGAACACCTTCAACGCGGGCCGCCCGGCCATCGCCGGCATGGCGGTGGGCATCGGCCGCGCCGCGCTCGACGAGGCCGCGGCCTTCATGCAGGCCCAGGGCCTGGCCTCCGACCTGCGGCTGCGCGACCGGCTCGAGCGCTCGCGCCGCAAGCTCAAGGCCGCGCTGCTGATGGCGCTGCGCGCGGCCTGGCTGGCCGACCGGCGCCAGCCGAACATGCTCGAGGCCTCGGCCTCGAAGGCGCTCGCGCCGCCGGCCGCCTTCGAGGCCACGAGCTTCGCGATGGAGGTGCTGGGCCTCGCGGGTGGCCGCGGCGACCACCTGATCGAGAAGCTGTTCCGCGACGTGAAGGCGCTCGACATCGTCGAGGGCACCGGCCAGATCCAGCGCGTGGTGATGGCGCGGCATCTCGTGGGCCTGCCCAACTGAATCCCTCTTCCTTTCTCCCTATGACCGATACGACTTCCAACGCGCCCTCGGGCCCGCTCAAGGGCATCCGCGTGCTCGACCTCACGGCCGTGGTGCTCGGCCCGCTGGCCACCCAGATGCTGGCCGACTACGGCGCCGACGTGATCAAGGTCGAGCCGCCCGAGGGCGACATGATGCGCGCCAACGGCATCTCGCAGCACCCGGGCATGAGCTCGATCTTCCTGGCCGTGAACCGCAACAAGCGCTCGCTCGCGGTCGACCTCAAGTCGCCCGAGGGCGTGGCCGCGCTGCGCGCGCTGATCCCGCAGGTGGACGTGGTGGTGCACAACATGCGCGTGGCCGCGGTCGAGCGCCTCGGGCTCGGCTACGAGGCGGTGGCGAAGCTCAATCCCAAGGTGGTGTATTGCGCCGCCACCGGCTTCGGCCAGGACGGCCCGCACCGCGACAAGCCGGCCTTCGACGACATCATCCAGGCCGCCTGCGGGCTGGTGGGCGTGGGCTCGGTGGGGCGCGAGCAGCCCGACTACACGCCCAGCCTGATCGCCGACAAGACCACCGGCCTCGCGGTGTGCAACGCGGTGCTGGCGGCGCTGCTGCACCGCGAGCGCAGCGGGCAGGGCCAGTACGTCGAAGTGCCGATGCTCGAGACCATGGCGGCCTTCGTGCTGGCCGAGCACATGGGCGGCATGACCTTCCAGGGCTCGGCGGTGAAGGCAGGCTATCCGCGGCTGCTCGAGGGCGGGCGCAAGCCGGCGCGCACGCGCGACGGCTGGATCAGCATGCTGCCCTACACGGAACGCCACTGGCAGGCCTTCTTCGTCGAGGTCGGCCAGCCCGAGCTGGCCGAGCGCTACAGCATCGCCAACCGGCAGGAGCGCAACGCGCAGGTGCGCGCGCTCTACGGCCACCTGCGCGAGCTGTCGCCGCTGAAGACCACCGCCGAGTGGATGGCGCTGTGCGAGAAGCTCGACATCCCGGCCACGCCGATCTATGCGCTCGACGACCTGCCCGCGCATCCGCACCTGAAGGCCGTGGGCCTGTTCGAGGACGCGCAGCATCCGACCGAAGGACCGATCCGCCAGCTGCGGCCCACGGCGCGCTTCTCGGCCACGCCGACGCGCGTGTACCGCCAGGCGCCCACGGTGGGGCAGCACACCAGCGAGATCCTGCGCGAGGCCGGCCTCGGCGAGGAAGCCATCGCGCGGCTCAAGGCCGGCCGCGCGGTGGCCGGCGAGTGAGGGAGCGGGGCATGAACTTCGAACTCGACGACGAGCACCGCATGCTCAAGGACCTGGTCGCGCGTTTCGTGCGCGACGAACTGCTGCCGCTGGAGCCGGCGGTGCTGAAGCGCGAAGCCGAGGGCGGGCAGCTGATGCTCATGCCCGAGGAGCACGAGCGGCTCGATGTGCTCTCGCGCGAGCTCGGCCTCTGGGGGCTCGATGCGCCGGCCGAACTCGGCGGCTCCGACCTGCCGGTGACGGCGATGGTGGGCGTCAACGAGGAGCTCGGCAAGACCGTCGTGCCCTACGACCTGCCGCCCGATTCGCCGAACCTGCGCATGCTGCTGAAGACGGCCGACGCGGCGCAGACCGAGCGCTACCTCGCGCCCTATGCGCGCGGCGAGACGGTCTCGGCGATCGCCATCTCCGAGCCCGGCGCGGGCGCCGATCCGTCGGCGATGGGCACGCGCGCCGAGCGCGACGCGCAGGGCAACTGGGTGCTCAACGGCCGCAAGATCTGGATCAGCCGCGCCGCGCGCGCCGACTGGACCATCGTGATGGCCGTGACCGACAAGGCGCTCGGTTCGCGCGGCGGCATCTCGGCATTCATCGTCGACAAGGACACGCCGGGCTTCATCGTCGAGCGCCGCATCCCGATGCTCGGCGGCGTGTCGACCTACGAGGTGGTGCTGCAGGACTGCCGCGTCGGCGCCGGCCAGCTGCTGGGCAAGGAAGGGCAGGGCTTCGCGCCGATGCAGGCGCGGCTGTCGAGCCGGCGCGTGCAGATGGCGGCCTGGTGCATCGGCCGCGCCCAGCGCGCGCTCGACATGGTCTGCGAGTACGCGCCGATGCGAAAGACCTTCGGCGCGCTGCTGTCCGACCGCCAGAGCGTGCAGTGGGGCGTGGCCGATGCCGCCACGCGCATCCATGCCTGCCGCCTCATGACCTACGAGGCCGCCGCGCGCATCGACCGCGGCGAGGAGGCGCGTTCGCAGGTCTCGATGATCAAGGTCTACGCCACCGAGATGGCCTGGGACGTGATCGACATGGCGATGCAGGTCTTCGGCGCCATGGGCATGACCAAGGAAATGCCGTTGCAGCAGATGGCCAACGAGACCCGGCTGATGCGCATCTACGAAGGACCCAGCGAGGTGCACCGCTGGGTGGTGGCGCGCGAGCTCTTGGGCTCGCGGCGCTGAAGACAGGAAACCAGGAGACGACCCCCATGAGTGATTTCTCTCGCGACCGCCGCCGGCTGCTGCTCGGCACCGGCGCGGCGCTGGCCGGTGCCGCGAGCTTGCCCACCCTCGCGCAGGCGCGGGCCTTTCCCTCGCACGCGATGCGCTTCATCGTGCCGTTCCCGCCCGGCAGCGGCACCGACATCACGGCGCGCCTGTTCGCCAAGAGCATCGGCGACCTCTCGGGCCAGGCGGTGACAGTGGAGAACAAGCCCGGCGGCAACGGCTTCATCGGCGTGCAGACGGCGCTGAATCCGCCGCACGACGGCCACACGGTGTTCATCGGCAGCAACTCGACGCTGACCACCAATGCCGCCACCTTCCGCAAGCTGCCCTACGACCCGATCGCCGACTTCGCGCCGATCACGCTGCTGTCGCGCGGCGCCTGCCTGGTCATCGTGCCGGCGGCCTCGGCCCACCGTTCGCTGGCCGACCTCGTGGCCGATGCGCGCAAGCGGCCGGGCAAGCTCAACTACGCGAGCGGCTCCATGTCGTACACGCTCTACTCCGAGTGGTTCAACGAGATGGCCAAGATCAAGACCGCCGGCATCAACTACAAGGGCGCGGGCGAGGCCGTCAACGCGGTGCTCACGGGCGAGGTCGATTTCGCGGTGGTCGACGCCACCGGCGCCAACGAGCTCGCGCGCTCGGGCCGGGTGCGGCCGCTGGCCTTCACCGCGCCCAAGCGCTCGATCGTGCTGCCCGAGGTGCCCACCGTCGGCGAGGCCGGCTATCCCGACTACCTCGCGTTCAACTGGGTCGCGGCCGCCGTGAGTTCGAAGGCGCCGCCGGCCGCGCTCGAGCAGCTCGGCACGCTGTTCGCGAAGGCCGCGCAGACGCCCGAGATCCAGGCCTACTACCGCAAGCAGGGCACCGAACTGATCATGTCCTCGGCGCCCGAACTGCGCCGCTACCAGGCCGAGGAGATCGAGCGCTGGAAGCGGCTGGTGGGCATCACCGGCATCGAGTTGCAGTAGCATCGCGCGCGGTCCGGCCCGGGCGGTCGAGCGCGCAACATGCCGGCTGGGACCGCGGAGAACATGAAGTGGAGCAATCGGTCATCAAGACGGCGGGGCGGGTGTTTCAGGTGCTCGAGTACCTGCGGGAGGTGCGGCGGCCGGTGACGGTGCGCGAGATCTCCGAGCGGCTCGGCTACCCGCTGTCGAGCGCGCAGGTGCTGCTCAAGAGCGTCGCCACGCTGGGCTACCTGCGCTACGACTCCTCGCTGCGCGCCTACCTCGCCACGCCGCGCCTGGCCTCGATCGGCGACTGGGTGATGGACTCGATGTTCCAGGGCGGGCAGTTGCTCACCGTGCTCGGCGACATCGCGCGCGAGACCGGCTTCACCGCCATCCTCGCGGTCGAGAACGACATCTACGCGCAGTACGTGCACGTGATCTTCGGCAGCCGCGCGATCCAGTTCAACGTGCAGCCCGGCACACGCCGGCTGCTGTGCATGTCGGGCACGGGCTGGGCGCTGCTCGCGGCCAGCAGCGACGACCACGTGGCGCGCACCATCCATCGCAGCAACGCGCGCCTCAAGCCCGGCGGGCAGGACGTCGATGCCGACTACGTGAAGGCGCGCGTGCAGGAGACGCGCGAGCGCGGCTATGCGTTTTCGCGCGGCGTGGTCACCGAGGGCATCGGCATCATCGCGCTGGGCTCGGCCTCGAGCGCCTCGGGCGCGCGCTTCGCGGTCGGCGTGGGCGGCCTGGTGGAGCAGCTCGAGCGCGCGGCCGACACCGTGGTGCCGTCGATGCGCGAGCGGCTGCTGGGTACCGCGGCCAGGTCGCCGGCGGCCGGCAGCCCGGCCTGACCGGTCAGGGCCGGACGACCTCGAGCAGGCGGTCGAGCCCGCCTTCGTCGATCGCCACCATCGCCTGCTCGCGCACCTTGGGCTTGGCGTGATAGGCCACCGACAGCCCGGCCTCGCCCATCATCGGCAGGTCGTTGGCGCCGTCGCCGACCGCGATGCATTCCTGCGCCGAGATGCCCATCAGCGAGGCCACCTCGAGCAGGGTGCGGCGCTTCTCGGCGCCGTCGCAGATGTCGCCCCAGCTCTGCATCGCGACCTGGCCCGTGAGCAGGCCGTCGGCCTCGTCGAGCAGGTTGGAGCGCGCGAAGTCGATGCCCAGGCGCTCCTTCACGCGGTTGGCAAAGAAGGTGAAGCCGCCCGAGACCAGCAGCACCTTGAGGCCCGCCGCCTTGCAGGCGGCCACCAGTTCGGCCGCGCCGGGGTTGAGCTTCAGCCGCTCGTCGTAGACCTGCTGCAGCGCGCCGACCGGCACGCCCTTCAGCAGCGCGACGCGGCGGCGCAGGCTCTCCTTGAAGTCCTTGATCTCGCCACGCATCGTGGCCTCGGTGATCGCGGCCACCTCGGCCTTCTTGCCGACCGCGTCGGCGATCTCGTCGATGCACTCGATGCTGATCAGCGTCGAGTCCATGTCGAAGGCGATGAGCTTGAAGTCCTGGAGGGCGAGCGGCGGCGAAAAACGCTGCAGGACGAGGCCAGGGGAGATTTCTGCGACGGCGCTCATGCGGGAATGCTTTCCTTGGTGGTGGGTTGGCCCAGGCTGCGCAACACATCGCGCACCATCTGCGCACGCTCCTTCGGCTCCTTGAGCTCGCGCTCGATGCGCAGCTTCTCGTTGCCGGCCAGCTTGATGTGCTTGTTCTTCTGGATCAGGTGGATGATCGCCATCGAATCGACCGGCGGATCCTTCTTGAAGGTGATGTTGATGACGCCGGGCGCCGCATCGACCTTGACCACGCCGTAGGGCCGCGCGAGCACGCGCAGGCGGTGGGTGTCGATCAGGGTCTGGGCCTGCGGCGGCAGCTTGCCGAAGCGGTCGACGATCTCCTCCAGCAGGGTGTCGATCTGGTCGGGGTTCTTCGCGGTGGCGAGCTTCTTGTAGAACGACAGCCGCAGGTGCACGTCGCCGCAGTAGTCGTCGGGCAGCAGGGCGGGGGCGTGCAGGTTGATCTCGGTCGTGACCGACAGCGGCGACAGCAGGTCGGGTTCCTGCCCGGCCTTGAGCGAGCGCACGGCCTCGCTGAGCATCTCGTTGTAGAGCTGGAAGCCGATCTCCATCATGTTGCCGCTCTGGTTCTCGCCGAGCACCTCGCCGGTGCCGCGGATCTCGAGGTCGTGCATCGCGAGGTAGAAGCCCGAGCCCAGCTCCTCCATCTGCTGGATCGCGTCGAGCCGCTGCGCCGCCTGCTTGGTCAGGCCCTCGGTGTCGGGCACCATGAGGTAGGCATAGGCCTGGTGATGCGAGCGGCCGACGCGGCCGCGCAGCTGGTGCAGTTGCGCCAGGCCGAACTTGTCGGCGCGGCTCATCACGATGGTGTTGGCGGTCGGCACGTCGATGCCGGTCTCGATGATGGTCGAGCACAGCAACAGGTTGTAGCGCTGGGCCACGAAGTCGCGCATCACGCGCTCGAGCTCGCGCTCGGGCATCTGGCCGTGGGCGACGGCGATGCGCGCCTCGGGCAGGATCTCCTCGAGCTTCTGGCGCCGGTTCTCGATGGTCTCGACCTCGTTGTGCAGGAAGTAGACCTGGCCGCCGCGCTTGAGCTCGCGCAGCACGGCCTCGCGGATCACGCCGGTGCCCTCGTTGCGAACGAAGGTCTTGATCGCGAGCCGGCGCTGCGGCGCGGTGGCGATCACGCTGAGGTCGCGCAGGCCCTCGAGCGCCATGCCCAGCGTGCGAGGGATCGGCGTGGCGGTGAGCGTGAGCACGTCGACCTCGGCGCGCAGCGCCTTCATGGCCTCTTTATGGCGCACGCCGAAGCGGTGCTCCTCGTCGATGATCAAGAGCCCCAGGTTCTTGAACTTGACCGACTCCGAGAGCAGCTTGTGGGTGCCGACCACGATGTCGACGGTGCCCTCGGCCAGGCCCTTGGCGGCGGTCGAGACTTCCTTGGCCGAGCGGAAGCGGCTCATCTCGGCCACCTTCACCGGCCACTTGGCGAAGCGGTCGACCAGGGTCTGGTAGTGCTGCTCGGCCAGCAGCGTGGTGGGCGCGAGGAAGGCCACCTGCTTGCCGCCGGTGACGGCGATGAATGCCGCGCGCAGCGCGACCTCGGTCTTGCCGAAACCGACGTCGCCGCAGACCAGGCGGTCCATCGGCTGCGGCGAGATCATGTCCTGCACCACGGCATGGATCGCGGCCTTCTGGTCGGCGGTTTCCTGGAAGCCGAAGTCGTTGGCGAACACCTCGTAGTCGGCCGGCGAATAGCGGAAGGCATGGCCCTCGCGCGCGGCGCGGCGCGCGTAGATGTTGAGCAGCTCGGCGGCCGAGTCGCGCACCTGCTCGGCGGCCTTGCGCTTGGCCTTGTCCCACTGGCCCGAGCCCAGCTTGTGCAGCGGCGCCTCGTCGGCGCTGACGCCGGTGTAGCGGCTCACCAGGTGCAGCTGGCTCACGGGCACGTAGAGCGTGGCCTTGTCGGCGTACTCCAGGTGCAGCATTTCCTGCAGCAGCGGCTTGCCCTCGGCATCGCTGCCCTGGCCCAGGTCCATGTGGATCAGGCCGCGGTAGCGGCCGATGCCGTGCGCGGAGTGCACCACCGGGTCGCCCACGTTGAGCTCCGACAGGTCCTTGATCAGCGCCTCGACGTCGCTGACCTGCTCCTGCTTCTTGTTGCGGCGCCGGCCGGTGCTGCCGGTGGCGAACAGCTCGGTCTCGGTGACGAAGTCGATGCCCTGTTCGCGCCAGGCGAAGCCGGCCGCCAGCGCGGCGGTGGCGATGCCGATCTTCTCGTCGGCCGCGGCCTCGAAGTCGGCCAGCGAGTCGAAGGCCGGCGGGCTCACGCCGCTGGCGCGCAGGAAATCGAGCAGGCTCTCGCGCCGGCCGTCGCTCTCCGCGATCATCAGCACGCGGTGCGTCGTGGCGGCGATGTGGGCCTTGAGCCGCACCAGCGGATCGTCGGCGCCGCGCACCACCGAGAAGGCGGGCAGGGTGTCGAACTCCGCGAAGGGCGCGGCGTCGGCGGTCGATCGGATCGACAGCTGCGCATGCGGCTTCACGCGCTGGTAGAACTGCTCGGCGTTGAGGAACAGCGCCTCGGGCGGCAGCGCCGGGCGCTCGGGATCGCCGCGCACCAGGCGGTAGCGCTCGCCGGTGTCCTGCCAGAAGTGCTGGAACGCGGGCTCGAGCTCGCCGTGCAGCACGACGGTGGTGTCCTCGCCCAGGTAATCGAACACGGTCGCCGTCTCGTCGAAGAACAGCGGCAGGTAGTACTCGATGCCGGCGGTGGCCACGCCGTTGCCCATGTCCTTGTAGATGCGGCTCTTGGTCGGGTCGCCCTCGAGCAGCTCGCGCCAGCGGCCGCGAAAGCGCGCGCGCGCGTCGTCGTCCATCGGGAACTCGCGGCCCGGCAGCAGCCGCACCTCGGGCACCGGGTAGAGGCTGCGCTGGGTGTCGGGGTCGAAGGTGCGGATCGAGTCGATCTCGTCGTCGAACAGGTCGACGCGGTAGGGCACCGGCGAGCCCATCGGGAACAGGTCGATCAGGCCGCCACGCACCGCGTACTCGCCCGGGCTCACCACCTGCGTGACGTGGGTGTAGCCGGCCAGCGTGAGCTGCGCCTTGAGCTTGGCGTCCTGCAGCTTCTGCCTGGTCTTGAAATGGAAGGTGTAGCCCGCGAGGAAGGACGGCGGCGCCAGCCGGTAGAGCGCGGTGGTGGCGGGCACCAGCACCACGTCGGCTTCCTTCTGGCTGATGCGCCACAGCGTGGCCAGGCGCTCGCTGATCAGGTCCTGGTGCGGCGAGAAGCTGTCGTAGGGCAGCGTCTCCCAGTCGGGGAACAGGGCGCAGCGCAGCTCGGGCGCGAAGAAGGCGATCTCGTCGATCAGGCGCTGGGCATCGTTGGCGTCGGCCGTGAACATGGCCGTGGCGCGGCCGGCGGCCTTTTCGCGCCGCGCGAGCTGGGCCAGCAGCAGCGCGTCGGCCGACAGCGGGGGGCGCGGCAGCGTGAAGCGCTTGCCCGCCGTGAGGTGGGGGAGGTCCATGAAAGGCTTGCTGGAAATGCACAACACCCCGCGCCGGCTGGCGAGGGGTGTGCAATGGGGTCGATTCTAGAATGGCGGCCCTTCTTCTGCTTGTCGGCGCACCGGCCGACCGTCCGCTTCGCCATGTCTTCCTCCCGCCTCTTCGTGCTGATCCCGTGCGCCGGTTCCGGCCACCGTGCCGGCCATGCGCAGTCCCCGCAGCCGAAGCAGTACCGGCGGCTGGCCGGGGCGCCGATGGTGGCGCACACGCTGGAGGCCTTCCGCGCGCTGAACGGGCGCTTCGCCGGTATCGCGCTGGTGGTGGCGCCCGAGGACCGCGACGTGGACGCCGCGCTGCCGCTCTTCCCGCAGCAGGACGAGCACCTGCTGCGCGTGGGCGGCGTGACGCGCGCGGCCTCGGTGCGCAACGGCCTGCTGGCGCTGCGGCAGAAGGGCGCGGGCGCGCACGACTGGGTGCTGGTGCACGACGCGGCGCGCTGCCTCGTGACGCCGAGCCAGATCGAGGCGCTGGTCGCGGCCTGCGAGCACGATGCCGTCGGCGGCCTGCTGGCGCACCGGCTGGCCGACACGCTCAAGGTGTCGACGGCCGACAGCCGCGTGGCGCAGACCCTGCCGCGCGCCGACAAGTGGCTTGCGCAGACGCCGCAGATGTTCCGCATCGGCATGCTGCTCGATGCGCTCGAGCGCGTCGGCGACGCGGTGACCGATGAGGCTGGCGCGATCGAGGCAGTGGGGCTGGCGCCATTGCTGGTGCCGGGCAGCGCGCAGAACTTCAAGGTCACCTATCCCGAGGACTTCGCGCTGGCCGAGGCGTTGCTGCTGGCGCGCAAGAAGGCGGTCGCATGAGCGCCGCGCCGGGCCGCCCCAAGCAAGCTCGCACCGCAGTGCGAAGCACGAAGGTACTTCAATGAGCGATGCCTTCGACATCCGCGTCGGCGAGGGCTGGGACGTCCATCAGCTGGTGGCGGGGCGCAAGCTGATCCTCGGCGGCGTCGAGGTGCCGCACGTCGCGGGCCTGCTCGGTCATTCCGATGCCGACGTGCTGCTGCATGCGATCACCGACGCGCTGCTCGGCGGCGCGGGCCTGGGCGACATCGGCCGGCATTTTCCGGACACCGACGCGCAGTTCCGTGGCGCCGACTCGGCCGTGCTGCTGGCCGAAGCGGCGCGCCGCGTGCGCGCCGAGGGCTGGCAGATCGGCAACGTCGACAGCACCGTGATCGCGCAAGCGCCGAAGCTGGCGCCGCACATCCCCGCCATGCGCGAGCGCATCGCGCAGACGCTGGGCATCGCGGGCGAGCAGGTCAACGTGAAGGCCAAGACGGCCGAGAAGCTGGGCCCGGTGGGCGAGGGCCGCGCGATGGAAGCGCGCGCCGTGGTGCTGCTGCACCGCTGAGCGCGCGGTTCTTTTCTTTCAGAGCTTGCGGACCGGCGGCTGTGCGGGCCGCGGCGGCGCCGGCATCGCGCGCGGCATGCGGATGTGCGCCGCGAGGCCGCGTCCCGGCGTGCTGGTGAGCGCGAAGGTGCCGCCCATGCGTTCGATGTTCTTCGCCACGATCGACAGGCCCAGGCCCGCGCCGGCGGCCGATGTGCGCGCCGCGTCGCCGCGGAAGAAGGGCTTGGTGAGCTGCGCGAGCTGGGCCGGCTCCACGCCGGCGCCGCGGTCGCGCACCTTGATCAGCACCGCGTCGTTGCTCGCCTGTGCCTGGATCACCACGTCGGCGATGCCGGTGGCGGGCGTCTTGCCGTAGCGGCGCGCGTTCTCGACCAGGTTGGAGATCACGCGCGTGAGCTCGACCTCGTCGCCCATCACGCGCAGGTCGGGCGGCACGTCGACCGTGATGCTCATCTCCTCGTAGTCCTGCACGGCGTAGGTGCAGGAGTCGACCACGTCGCGCAGCAGGATCGGCTTGGGGTCGACATGGTCGGGCCGCGCATAGTCGAGGAACTTGTCGATGATCGCGTCGAGCTGCGCGATGTCGGCCGCCATGTGGTCGCGTGCGTCTTCATCGGCCACGCTCATCTCGGTTTCGAGGCGCAGCCGCGCGAGCGGCGTGCGCAGGTCGTGCGAGATGCCGGCCAGCATGATCGCGCGGTCCTGCTCGATCTTGGCGAGCTGGTCGGCCATGCGGTTGAAGCCGATGTTGACCGCGCGGATCTCGTTGGTGCGCGCGCGCTCGTCGAGCCGGTGCGCCTCGTACTCGCCCTCGCGCACCTGCATGGTGGCGCGCGAGAGCTGCTTGAGCGGCAGGTTGATGAGCCGCGTGATCAGCGCCGCGCCCGCGAGCGACAACGCCATGGCGGTGCTGAGCCAGACCAGCCAGGTGCGCCCGCCCACGCGGCTGAAGCGCGTGGGGTCGAGCAACAGCCAGTAGGTGTCGCTCTCGATCGTGAAGCCGATCCACAGGCCGGCCTCGTCGTTGACGCGGCTGGCCACCGTGGTGCCGGCGCCGAGCTGGTCGATCAGCTCCTCGGTCACGCGCTGGTCGAGCGCGCCGCTGGTGTAGGGCTGCACGCGGTCGTTGGGTTCGCGCGGCAGGATGCGCACGCCTTCCTGGTCGGCCAGCGTCTTGATCAGCGACACGCGCGTGATCGCGTCCGAGTACACCAGCGCCGCGCGCGTGAGGTTCACGAGCGAGGCGATCTGGTGCGCGGTCTGGATCGCGCGCGGTTCGTATTCGAGCGAGCGGAAGGTCTGCAGCCAGGCGACGGTGCAGCCGATCAGCAGGAGGGCGAGCAGGAAGAAGGTGCGCCAGAACAGGCTGAAGCCGAGCTTGAGCCCGGGGCGCCGGTCGCGCTGCGCCGCGCCCTCGAGCGGGCTGGGCATCGTGACCTGGGCGCCGTCCTCCTGGGGGACTTCTCTTCCGGTGGGGAGGCCGATGGCCACCGCTGGTGCCGCGTCAGGCCGTGCCGTCCGGCACGAAGACGTAGCCCACGCCCCACACCGTCTGGATGTAGCGCGGCGCCGCGGCGTCGGACTCGACCAGCTTGCGCAGGCGCGAGATCTGCACGTCGAGGCTGCGGTCGAAGGGCTCGAACTCGCGGCCGCGCGCGAGCTGGGCCAGCTTCTCGCGCGACAGCGGCTGGCGCGGATGGCGCACCAGCGCCTTGAGCATCGCGAACTCGCCGGTGGTCAGCGAGAGCTCCTCGCCGTCCTTCTTGAGCGTGCGCGAGCCGAGGTCGAAGGCGAAGGGACCGAAGGTGACGGTCTCGTTCTCGGTCGAGGGCGCGCCGGGCGCCTCGAGCGGCGGACGGCGGCGCAACACGGCGTGCACACGGGCCAGCAGTTCGCGCGGGTTGAAGGGCTTGCCGAGGTAGTCGTCGGCGCCGACCTCGAGGCCGACGATGCGGTCGACGTCCTCCCCCTTGGCGGTGAGCATGATGATCGGCGTGCGGTCGTTGGCGGCACGCAGGCGGCGGCAGATGGACAGGCCGTCCTCGCCGGGCATCATGAGGTCGAGCACGATCAGGTCGACCGTGTCGCGCAACAGGATGCGGTTGAGCGCCTTGCCGTCCTCGGCCACGATCACCTCGAAGCCTTCCTGGGTCAGGTAGCGGCGAAGCAGGTCGCGGATGCGGGCGTCGTCGTCGACGATCACGATCTTGTCGGTGCGAGCGGGAACTTGAGTCATTTCAACAACATCGAATTTGTAACAACGCCGATTCTGAAGGCGTTGGAAGCCGGTTGAGCCGGATTTGCTTTGACCTTGACACTAAGTTACAAAACTTGCGACCGCTCGCGGTCCAGTCATCCGATGTAAGCGTGGCGGTGGCACAGTGCCTCTGCCCTATGACTTTTGCGCAGAGACTTCATTCATCCGCCGCACCCCTGCTTCTGCTCGCGTGTGCCTGTGTGCCGTCGATCTCGGCGGCCGAATTCCTTCGCGTGGCCGATGGGCGCCGCTACGACCTGCGGGCCGCGGTGGCCGCGCACCGCGCCGCGCAGCGCGACGAGATGCGCCGCGGCGAAGCCATCGCGGGGCGGCGCCTCACGCCGGCCGAGCTCTACGAATTGCGGCAGCAGGTGCGCGGGCAGTGGACCGCGCCGGGCATCTCCGCGCATTCGGCAGAATCGCAGCCGGCCGAGCGCATCGTGCCGGCACCGATGCCGGCCGCGCGGCTCCTGCCCGTGCCGCGCAGCCAGCGACCTTGAGCGCAGTGCGCGAGCCACGGCTCGCGCCGCGAGGGCGGGTGCACCGAGCACCCGTCTTCTTCTCGTACGTCGTCGACGTACCTACAACCTGGGAGAGCCATCTTGAAAAGAACCATCACCTTGATCGCGGCGTGCGCCGCCTGGGCCGGCCTGGCCGGCACGGCCATGGCGCAGAACGCCGTCATGGCGCCGCCGCAGAACGTGCTGCAGCTCAGCGCCAACGGAACCGTCGAGGTGCAGCAGGACCTGCTGAGCATGACGCTCGTGACCACGCGCGACGGCACCGATGCCGGCAGCGTGCAGACGCAGCTGAAGGCCGCGCTCGACGCGGCGCTGACCGAGGCGCGCAAGAACGCGCAGGCCGGCCAGCTCGACGTGCGCACCGGCAACTTCAGCCTGTCGCCGCGCTACACGCGCGAAGGCAAGATCAACGGCTGGCAGGGCACGGCCGAACTCGTGCTCGAGGGCCGCGACTTCCCGCGCATCGCCCAGACGGCCGGCCGCATCACGACGCTGACCGTCGGCAACGTGGGCTTCGGCCTGAGCCGCGAGCAGCGCGCCAAGACCGAGGCGGAGGCGCAGACCCTCGCGATCGACGCCTTCAAGCAGAAGGCGACCGAGCTCTCGAAGAACTTCGGCTTCGCGGGCTACACGCTGCGCGAGGTGTCGGTGAACGCGAACGACGGCGGACCGATCCGCCCGCGCATGATGGCGGCCGCGGCCAAGTCCTTCTCGGCCGACGCGCAGGTGCCGATCGAGGCGGGCAAGACCAGCGTGGTGGTCAACGTCTCGGGATCGGTGCAGCTCAAGTAAAAGGGCCGCGGGGCGGGGCGCGTGGCGCGCCTCGCCCATGCATTCTTCTTATTGAGCGGTCCAGCCGCCGTCCATCTGCCAGGCCACGCCGCGCACCTGGTCGGCCGCGGGCGAGCACAGGAACACGGCGAGCCCGCCGAGCTGTTCCACCGTGGTGAACTGCAGCGAGGGCTGCTTCTCGCCCAGCAGGTCGTTCTGCGCCTGCGTGGCGCTGATGCCTTCGCGTGCCGCGCGGTCGTCGATCTGCTTTTGCACCAGCTGCGTCAGCACCCAGCCCGGGCAGATCGCGTTGCTCGTGATGCCGGTGGTCGCGGTCTCGAGCGCCACCGACTTCGTGAAGCCGACGATGCCGTGCTTGGCCGCCACGTAGGCCGATTTCTGGGCCGATGCCACCAGCCCGTGGGCCGAGGCGATGTTGATGACGCGGCCCCAGTTGGCTTCGCGCATCGCGGGAATCGCCAGCCGCGTGGTGTGGAAGGCGCTCGTGAGGTTGATTGCGATGATCGCGTCCCAACGTTCGGGCGGGAAGTCCTCGACCTTGGCCACGTGCTGGATGCCGGCGTTGTTGACCAGGATGTCGACGCGCCCGAACTTGTCGGCCGCGAACTTCATCATGTCCTCGATCTGGTCGGGCTTGCTCATGTCGGCGCCGTGGTACTCGGCGCGCACCCCGAGCGCCGCGATCTGCGCCTTGGGCGCCTCGGCGTCGCCGAAGCCGTTGAGCACGATGTCGGCGCCCTGCTGGGCGAGGGACGTGGCGATGGCGAGCCCGATGCCGCTGGTGGACCCCGTGACAAGAGCGGTTTTGCCTTTGAGCATGAAGATGAATCTCCGGATGAATTAGGATGCGACGAGAAGATTATCCGCACCAGAACGGCCCTGTTTCCATGACCGAACCGACGCTTCACCACGTGGCGTGCAACGACACCCACGGCGGCCACCGCATGGCCTATTGGCAGTGGGGCGACGCGGGCAGCCCGCACCTGGTGCTCTGCGTGCACGGTCTGACCCGGCAAGGCCGCGATTTCGATGCGCTGGCCCGTGGGCTCGTGGCGCGCGCCGAAGGCCGGGTGCGGGTGGTCTGTCCCGACGTGGCCGGCCGCGGCGCCAGCGACTGGCTGCGCGATCCGGTGGCCTACCAGGTGCCGCAGTACGCGGGCGACATGGTGGCGCTGCTCGCGCAGCTCCAGCAGCAGCATCCGATCCAGACGCTCGACTACGTGGGCACCAGCATGGGCGGCCTGATCGGCTTCGTGCTGGCCGGGCACAAGGAACTGCCGCTGCCTGCACCGGTGCGGCGCTTCGTCGTCAACGACGTCGGTCCGACCATCGAGGCGGCGGCGATCCAGCGCATCGCGGCTTACGTAGGGCAGGGCGGCCGTTACGACAGCCTGCAGCAGGCGGCCGACGCGTTGTGGGCGATCTCCACCAGCTTCGGTCCGCACACGCCCGAACAGTGGCTCGAATTGACGCGGCCCATGGTGGTGCCGGCCTCGCAGCGCAGCGCCGATGGCATGGCCAAGGTCGATGCGCCGGCCAGCACGGACGGTCCGTGGATGCTGCATTACGACCCGGCGCTCGCGGTCGGCCTGCGCGCCATCACGCCCGAAGCCGCGGCACAGGGCGGCGCCATCATGTGGGGCCTCTACGACGCGATCACGGCGCGCGTGCTCGTCACGCGCGGCGCCCAGTCCGACCTGCTGTCGCGCGAGACCGCCACCGCGATGACTCAGCGCGGCCCGCGCGCCACGCTGGTCGAGTTCGAAGGCGTCGGTCATGCGCCGACCTTCGTCGATCCCGCGCAGGCCGCGGTGGTCGCGGACTTTCTGTTCGATTGAGGGCGGCGTGAAGCGCGAGTCCTCCAGCCTCCAGGGGATGCCGGCTTCGGACGGCATCGTCGTCGACTATCCGCTGTCGGCGGCCACCGCTGAGCGCTCGCCGGTGATGGAGAACATGCTCGCGCGGGCGCGCGCCTTCGCCGAGCCGCTGATCGCCGACGAACTGCTCGACACCGGCGAGAACGCGCTGGCGCATGCCGACGCGGTGGCCGCCATCGTCAAGAAGATGGGCGGCTCCGAGGCCATGCAGGGCGCGAGCTACCTGGTCTACGCCTGTTCGCACCTCAACCGTCCGCAGGAAGTCATCGCCAAGGTCTTCGGCGACAACTTCGCGGCGCTGGCGGTGGAGACCACCAAGCTCGTGCGCGTGCAGGAACAGGCTCGCGCGGCGGCGCGCGCGCACCAGAACGAAGGTGCCGGCGCGCAGACCGAGAACGTGCGCAAGATGCTGCTGGCGTTCTCGCGCGACCTGCGCGTGGTGATGCTGCGCCTGGCCTCGCGCCTGCAGACGCTGCGCTACGCGGCCGCGAGCAAGAAGCCGGTGCCCGAGGGCGTGGCGCGTGAATCGCTGCAGGTGTTCGCGCCGCTCGCGAACCGGCTCGGCATCTGGCAGGTCAAGTGGGAGATCGAGGACCTCTCGTTCCGTTTCCTCGAGCCCGAGACCTACAAGCTGATCGCGCGCCTGCTCGACGAGAAGCGCATCGAGCGCGAGAGCTACGTCGAGCAGTTGCGCTCGCGGCTGGAGCGCGAGCTGCATGCCGAGGGCATCGGCGCGACCGTGCAGGGGCGGCCGAAGAACATCTACAGCATCGTCAAGAAGATGCGCGGCAAGTCGCTCGATTTCGCGCAGGTGTTCGACATCCTCGCGCTGCGCGTGGTGGTGCCCGACGTGAAGGACTGCTACGCCGCGCTGGCCTGGGTGCATTCGCACTTCCAGCCGATCGACGAGGAGTTCGACGACTACATCGCGCGGCCCAAGCCCAACGGCTACCAGTCGCTGCACACGGTGGTGCGCGCGCTGGTCGATGGCCAGGTCGGCAAGCCGATCGAGATCCAGATCCGTACCGAGGAAATGCACGACCACGCCGAGCACGGCGTGGCGGCGCACTGGGCCTACAAGGAAGCCGGCCACAAGGGCTACGCGGGCGTGTGGGCCAGCGGCGAGTACGACGCCAAGATCGCGGTGCTGCGCCAGCTGCTGGCCTGGGAGCGCGACCTGTCGGGCGGCCTGCAGGGCCAGGGCCTGTTCGACGACCGCATCTACGTGCTGACGCCCGACGCGGCGATCGTCGAGCTGCCGCAGGGCGCAACGCCGGTCGACTTCGCCTACACGGTGCACACCACGCTGGGCCACCGCTGCCGTGGCGCGCGCGTCGACGGCGCGATGGTGCCGCTCAACACGCCGCTGTCGAACGGACAGACGGTGGAAGTCATCGCGGCCAAGGAGGGCGGCCCCTCGCGTGACTGGCTCAATGCGGAGCTCGGCTACCTTGCGAGCCATCGGGCGCGCGCCAAGGTGCGCGCCTGGTTCAATGCGCAGATCACGCACGAGACGGTGGCGCGTGGCCGCGAGGCGGTCGAGAAGCTGCTGCAGCGCGAAGGCCGCACGGCCATGCGGCTCGAGGACCTCGCATCGCAACTGGGTTTCAAGTCGGCGGACCAGCTGTTCGAAGTGGTCGGCAAGGACGAGTTCTCGCTGCGCAACATCGAGACGCTGCTGCGTCCGCCCGAGCCGCCGGCGAATCCCGACGACGGCGTGCAGATCAAGAAGCCGCGCGCCAGCGAGAAGTCGGGCAAGGGCGGCGTGCTGGTGGTCGGCGTGTCCTCGCTCATGACGCAACTCGCGAAGTGCTGCAAGCCGGCGCCGCCCGATGCCATCGCGGGCTTCGTCACGCGCGGCCATGGCGTGAGCGTGCACCGCGTGGACTGCAGCAACTTCCGCACGATGGCCGCGCGCGACGGCGAGCGCGTGATCGACGTGGAGTGGGGCGCGACCAAGGGCGACGCGCCGGTCTACGCGGTCGACGTCGCCGTGGAGGCTGCCGACCGGCAGGGCCTGCTGCGCGACATCTCCGATGTCTTCGCGCGCGAGAAGATGAACGTGATCGGCGTGCAGACGCAGTCGGTCAAGGGCACGGCCTGGATGACCTTCACCGTGGAGATCGCCGATGCGGCGCGTCTCGCGCAGGTACTGGGCGTGGTCACGGCGGTGGCCGGCGTGCGATCCGCGCGACGCCGATGAAAAAGGGGCGGCCGCCCCGAAAACCGCCATTTCTCCTGCTATACTTTCAGCTTCTCGAAACAATCGCAGGCGCGTAGCTCAGCTGGTTAGAGCACCACCTTGACATGGTGGGGGTCGTTGGTTCGAGTCCAATCGCGCCTACCAAATCTCCCTCTGAAGAAGACCAGTCTTCAGGCCCAACGGGAGATTTCGGGGAGATTCCTCTCCCTTGCAATGAAGCTCGAAGCTTCGTCTCCCGTCTCCTCATCCAACCGGTGATTCTGGTGTGGCGTGACGCCGATGCGTCGCCTCCAGGCGACCGGCTTTGCGAGAGGGAAGGAAGATCCTACCCGTGGGTAGAATTATTTCCATCGATCTGTCCGGGCCTCGTCCGGGCGCCATTCCCCCGATCGGCCGTCCGCTGGATTGGCGGCCTGACCTTCGGCCGGATTCCCGTGGTGGCAATCGTCCATTTGGATGTCCGCCGCAGGCCACCGCCGGGCCATTTTCTTGTGCTAACTTGGCTGTCGTGCAGAGCCTTTTTTCTTTTCATTTCTCCCTGGGGATCGCCCGATGAACGCGCGATCGATCGCGATGGATCGCGAGCGCGCGCAGGCACGCCTGGCCGCGTTGATGAAGCAGGCGCCGATCGAGTTCGCGCGGGCCGTCTACGGCATCAACGATCGTGCGAGCGGCCGCCTCGACACCATGGCGGCACGCGAGGTCGAGCGCGCGGCGCGGCAGGGCATGCCGGTCACGCAGGAGCGCGCCGAGCAGCGCGCCCGTGCCTACCTGCCGACGGCGGGCCATGAGCACTGCCCGCGTTGCTGGGTCGTCTATGGTCACAAGAGCCCCTTGCGCTTCCGCGAGGAGGCGGCGGAGCGGCCCGAATCGGCCGCCTGCGCGGCTTGCGGCGCGGAATACGCCACCGCCGCCGAGTGAGCGCGCGGCCGGCGGGCGCACGCGGTCAGGGTAAACCTTGTCGCGATGCAGCAAAACCGCTCCCTAGAATCATCCGATGACATGGGCGTCCATGTGAAGGAGTCCGCAGTGCAGAGCAAGAAGTCCGGGGTCAAGCCGGTACAGCGTGTGATCAAGAAGTACCCGAACCGAAGGCTCTACGACACCGAGACGTCCACCTACATCACGCTCACCGAGGTCAAGCAGCTGGTGATCGAGCGCGCCCAGTTCGTGGTGCGCGACGCCAAGACCGGCGACGACCTCACGCGCAGCATCCTGCTGCAGATCATTCTCGAAGAAGAGGCGGGCGGTGCGCCGATGTTCACCGAGCAGGTGCTGGCCAACATCATCCGCTTCTACGGCCAGGCCATGCAGAGCTACATGGCGCCCTACCTCGAGAAGAACATCCAGGCCATGACCGAGGTGCAGGCGCAGCTCGCCGAGAAGGCCGAGGGCCTGACGCCCGAGATGTGGTCGCGCTTCATGAGCATGCAGTCGCCGATGCTGCAGGGCCTGATGGGCAACTACGTGGAGCAATCGAAGAACGTCTTCCTGCAGATGCAGGAGCAGATGCAGAAAAGCACCGAGCAGGTATTGGGCGCCTTTGGCATCAAGCGTCCCTGAAATACCGGTGGCCCCGGATAGCTGGGACAATAGGAGGCTATGAGCGAAGTTGCCTCCCACGAAAAAACAGCCACGATGGCCGCCCCCAAGGTCGGCTTCGTGAGCCTGGGCTGTCCCAAGGCCCTGACCGATTCCGAATTGATCCTCACGCAGCTGAGCGCCGAGGGCTACCAGACCGCCAAGTCCTTCGAGGGCGCCGACCTGGTGATCGTCAATACCTGCGGCTTCATCGACGATGCCGTCCGGGAAAGCCTCGACACCATCGGCGAGGCGCTGGCCGAGAACGGCCGGGTGATCGTCACCGGCTGCCTGGGTGCCAAGACCGGCGACCAGGGCGGCAATCTGGTCAAGCAGATGCACCCCAGCGTGCTGGCCGTCACGGGCCCGCATGCCACGCAGGAGGTGATGGATGCGGTGCATGCCAACCTGCCCAAGCCGCACGATCCCTTCGTCGACCTGGTGCCCAACAGCTTCGGCGTGGCGGGCCTCAAGCTCACGCCGCGCCACTATGCCTATCTGAAGATCAGCGAGGGCTGCAACCATCGCTGCACCTTCTGCATCATTCCCTCGATGCGCGGCGACCTCGTGTCGCGGCCCGTGGGCGACGTGCTGAGCGAGGCGAAGGCGCTGTTCGAGGGTGGCGTGAAGGAACTGCTGGTGATCAGCCAGGACACCTCGGCCTATGGCGTGGACGTCAAGTACCGCACCGGGTTCTGGGACGGCAAGCCGGTCAAGACCCGCATGCTCGAGCTGGTGCGCACGCTCGGCGAGATCGCCGAGCCCTATGGCGCCTGGGTGCGGCTGCACTACGTCTACCCCTATCCGAGCGTGGACGAGGTCATTCCGCTGATGGCCAGCGGCAAGGTGCTGCCTTACCTCGACGTGCCGCTGCAGCACAGCCACCCCGATGTGCTGCGCCGCATGAAGCGTCCTGCCAGCGGTGAGAAGAACCTCGAGCGCATCGCGCGCTGGCGCGAAGTGTGCCCGGAACTCGTGATCCGCAGTACCTTCATCGCCGGTTTCCCGGGCGAGACGGAAGAGGAGTTCGAGCATCTGCTCGACTTCATCCGCGAAGCGCGCATCGATCGCGCGGGCTGCTTTGCCTACAGCCCGGTCGAGGGCGCCACCGCCAACGACATCCCCGGCATGCTGCCCGAGGCCGAGCGCGAGGCGCGCCGCGCGCGCTTCATGGAAGTGGCCGAGGCGGTGTCGATCGCCAAGCTGCAGGAGCGCGTGGGCGCGACGATGCAGGTGCTGGTCGACTCCGCGCCGGCGCTGGGCCGCAAGGGCGGCGTGGGACGTACCTACGCCGACGCGCCCGAGATCGACGGCACCGTGCGGCTGCTGCCGCCCGAGAAGATCAGCAAGACGCTCAAGGTGGGGGAGTTCACGCGCGCGCGCATCGTGGGCGCCGAGGGGCACGACCTGATCGCGCTGCCCGTTTGATGATTCGAACGGACAAGAAAAAAGCCACCGTGAAACGGTGGCTTCATTCGAAGAATCTCAAGAACCTTTTGAAGCTGCTCTTGGATCTGGTGCCCAGAAGAGGACTCGAACCTCCACGATGTTACTCGCTAGTACCTGAAACTAGTGCGTCTACCAATTCCGCCATCTGGGCATTTCAGGAAAGCCTACGAGTATATCAAATCAAAAACGATTTTCTCGCGGGCTCGCAATTTTGTGCGCACGATGATGCGTTCACGACACAGGCATCGATGCGCGGACTGACCGCGCGCGCGCCGACGTCGATGACGACCATGATCGGAGCGGGCAAGAAAAAAGCCACCGGAGACCGGTGGCTTGAATCGAAGGACTCGGTGAGAGTCTATTTAAACTTGGTGCCCAGAAGAGGACTCGAACCTCCACGATGTTACTCGCTAGTACCTGAAACTAGTGCGTCTACCAATTCCGCCATCTGGGCCCGCATACTTGCCGAAGCAGGTACGCTTTGAATTTCAGGAAAGAAGGAGATCATATCAAAAATAATGTCACTTCCAGCGGCTTGCTGGATGAATTCGAAGGCTCGGTTCAGGGCCATCGCGACGGACATGGCTTCGTGCAACGCGACGACGGCGAAGCCGACATCTATCTGCCCCCCAACGAGATGCGCGCGGTCCTGCACAAGGACCGCGTCAAGGCGCGCGTGGTGCGGCTCGACCGCCGCGGGCGACCCGAAGGGCGCGTGGTCGAGATCATCGAGCGCCCCGAGCAGCCGATCATCGGCCGCCTGCTGCACGAGGGTGGCATCTGGCTCGTGGCACCGGAGGACAAGCGCTACGGCCAGGACGTGCTGATTCCCAAGGGCGCGACCGGTCCCGCCAAGGTGGGGCAGGTGGTCGTGGTGCAGCTCACCGAGCCGCCCGCGCTCTTCGGCCAGCCCGTGGGACGGGTGAAGGAAGTGCTCGGCGAGATCGACGATCCCGGCATGGAGATCGAGATCGCGGTGCGCAAGTACGGCGTGCCGCACGAGTTCTCCGAAGCGTGCCTGGCGGAAGCCAAGGCGCTGCCCGAGAAAGTGCGTCCGGCCGACAAGAAGGGCCGCGTCGACCTCACCGACGTGCCGCTGGTCACGATCGACGGCGAGGACGCGCGCGACTTCGACGACGCCGTGTACTGCGAGCCCGCGAAGGTCGGCCGCGGCAAGGGCTGGCGCCTCCTGGTTGCGATTGCCGACGTCAGCGCCTATGTGCGTACCGGCTCGGCGATCGACATCGATGCCTACGACCGCGCCACCAGCGTGTACTTCCCGCGCCGCGTGATCCCGATGCTGCCCGAGAAGCTCTCGAACGGCCTGTGCTCGCTGAACCCCGAGGTCGACCGGCTGTGCATGGTCTGCGACATGCTGGTCGCGGCCGATGGCGAGATCTACGCCTACCAGTTCTATCCGGCGGTGATGCACAGCCATGCCCGCTTCACGTACACCGAAGTGGCGGCCATCCTCGGCAACACGCGCGGCCCCGAGGCGGCCAAGCGCAAGGAGCGCGTCAAGGACCTGTTGAATCTCGCCGACGTCTACAAGGCCCTGCTCAAGCAGCGCGGCAAGCGTGGCGCGGTCGACTTCGAGACCACCGAGACGCAGATCATCTGCGACGACGCCGGCCGCATCGAGAAGATCGTGCCGCGCACCCGCAACGAGGCGCACCGGCTGATCGAGGAAGCGATGCTCGCGGCCAACGTCTGCAGCGCCGACTTCATCGCCGAGGGCAAGCACCCGGGCCTGTACCGCGTGCACGAGGGCCCGACGCCCGAGAAGAAGGAAATCCTGCGCGGCTACCTCAAGGCCATGGGTGTGGGCCTGAGCATCACCGACGACCCGGCGCCCGGTGAATTCCAGGCCATCGCCGAGGCGACCAAGGACCGCCCCGACGCGCAGCAGATCCACACCATGCTGCTGCGCTCGATGCAGCAGGCGATCTACACGCCGATCAACAGTGGCCACTTCGGCCTGGCCTACGAGGCCTACACGCACTTCACGAGCCCGATCCGGCGCTATCCCGACCTGCTGGTGCACCGCGTGATCAAGGCCATCCTCGGCAAGACGCGCTACCAGCTGCCGATGCTGCCGACGCCGGGCGAGGCGCATGCCAAGCTCGCCAAGCGGCTGGCCTCGCGCGTGAAGGCGCCGACCACCAAGCCGCAGAAGGCCACGGTCGCGCCGACCAAGGAAGTGCAGGCCTGGGAGGCCGCCGGGCTGCATTGCAGCGCCAACGAGCGCCGCGCCGACGAGGCCAGCCGCGACGTCGAGGCCTGGCTCAAGTGCAAGTACATGCGCGAGCACCTCGGCGAGGAGTACGGCGGCGTGGTCACCGCGGCCACCACCTTCGGCATCTTCGTCACGCTCGATGCGATGTACGTCGAGGGCCTGGTGCACATCACCGAGCTTGGCGGCGAGTACTTCAAGTTCGACGAGATGCGCCAGGAACTGCGCGGCGAGCGCACCGGCATTCGCTATGCCATCGGCACGCGGGTGCGGGTGCAGGTCAGCCGCGTCGATCTCGACGGCCGCAAGATCGATTTCCGCCTGGTGCGCGAAGGCGAGGAGCTCACCGCGCGCGCCATGAAGGACAAGGGGGCCCCGGCCGGCGGCGTGCCGGTCAAGGCCTCGGCCAAGCGCGGCGCGCGCCAGAAGGCCGAGGCGCCGGCCGGCGGCACCCGCGGCGGACGCGAACAGGCCGCGGGCGGCCCGCAGTCCGCGATGCAGGCCTTCAAGTCGGCGGTCAAGAAGGCCGCCAACAAGATGAAGGGGCGCAAGACGCGCCGCGGCTGAATGCCTCCTTCATCCATCGCATCCAATCCATTCGAATCCATGAACACGCCGAGAAGGAGACACCGGGCATGAGTACAGAGAAGAACAAGGGCATCGCGATCGTCACGGGTGCCGGCACCGGCATCGGCCGCGCCGCGGCGCTGGCCCTGCTGGGCGACGGCTGGAGCGTGGCCCTGGCGGGCCGCCGCCTCGAGCCGCTCGAGCAGGTGGCCGAGGAATCGGGCGCCGGCGCGCGCGCCTTCGCGGTGCCCACCGACGTGGCCAGCGCCGAGTCGGTGCAGGCGCTGTTCGGCGCCACCGTCGAGCGCTTCGGCCGCGTCGACCTGCTGTTCAACAACGCGGGCGTCGGCAACCCGCCCGGTTCCTTCGAGGACTGGACGCCCGAGCAATGGCGTGGCGTGGTCGACATCAACCTCAACGGGATGTTCTTCTGCATCCAGCAGGCCTTCCGCACGATGAAGGCGCAGACGCCGAAGGGTGGCCGCATCATCAACAACGGCTCGATCTCGGCCACCGCGCCGCGGCCGAACTCGGCCGCCTACACGGCGACCAAGCATGCGGTCGAGGGACTGACCAAGACGGCCTCGCTCGACGGGCGCAAGCACGACATCGCCGTGGGCCAGATCGACGTCGGCAATGCCATGACGGAGCTGGCCGCGCGCATGGCCAAGGGCGTGCCGCAGGCCAATGGCGAGCTCGCGGTGGAGCCGCTGATCGACGTGAAGATCGTCGGCCAGTCGGTGCTCTACATGGCGAACCTGCCGCTCGAGGCCAACGTGCTGTTCCACACGGTGATGGCGACGAAGATGCCCTTCGTCGGTCGCGGCTAGAAGCGCGTCAGCGGGGCGACTGGCGCGCGAGCGCGCCGGCCGTCAGCGGCGGCGCGTCGGCCGGCCAGGCGTCGGCCAGGTGGCCGTGGTGCCAGGCCGCTTCCCAGGCGGCGTCGAAGGCGCCGCGGCCCGCCGCCAGGCCCGCGCCGACCATGCCGGCGAGCACATCGCCGGTGCCAGCGCTCGCGAGGCGGGCATTGCCGGTCGGATTGAGGACGGGCACCGTGCCCGCGTCGTCGGCGACGATCGTTCCCGAGCCCTTGAGCACGACCACGGCGCCCGTTTGCGCCGCCAGCCGGCGCGCGGCCGCCAGGCGATCGGCCTGCACCTCGCCGGCCGTACCGCCGAGCAGCCGCGCCGCCTCGAGCGGATGCGGCGTCAGCACCGTGGGCCGGCCGCGCTTCGTGCGCGCCTTCAATTGAGTCCGCAAGCCGTCGTCGCTCGCAAGCGCGTTGAGCGCATCGGCATCGAGCACCAGCGCGCGGGCGGTCGACAGCACGCGCGGCAGCAGCTCGCGCACCGCGGTACCGCCGCCACAGCCGCAGACCACGGCCATTGCCGAGAGATCGAGCGAGCGGGCGTCGCGCAGCATGAGTTCGGGCTGTGCGAGGTCGACCGGTGCCGCGCCCGGATCGAGCAGCCCGACGAAGGTGCGGCCCGCGCCCGCGTGCAGCGCGGCGGACCCGGCCAGCAGTGCCGCGCCGGCCATGCCCGAGGCGCCGCCGATCACGGCCACGTCGCCGTAGCTGCCCTTGTGGGAGGCATGGGCGCGCGGCGCGAGCGACGGGGTGCCCGGCAGGCGTGCCACGGGCGGTTCGCTTGTCGCGCCGCAGCCGAGGTCGTCGAACCAGATCTCGCCGGCCGCGTCGCGGCCCTGGGCCGTGAAGAGGCCGGGATTCAGGGTCAGCAGGCTCAGGCAGATGCGTCGCGATGCCGCGCTCTGCCCGGGCAACTCGCCAAGCGAGTGCGTGCCGGTGTCGGCATTCAGTCCTGACGGCACGTCGACCGCGAGCACCGGATGCGGCTCGCCATGCATGCGGCGCAGCCAGTCGGCCATCGTGCCTTGGGGCGGCCGGCCGGTCCCGATGCCGAGCAAGGCGTCGATCGCGAGTTCGTAGTGCGCGGGCGGCTCCGAGGCGAAGACCACGCCGGCATCGCGAGCCCGCTGCAGCGAGGCCTTCGCGTCCGCGGGCAGTCGGGTCTCGTCGCCCGCGAAGCTGACGATGGCCTCGAACCCGCGCTGCCGCAACTGCGCGGCCGCCTCGAAGCCGTCGCCGCCGTTGTTGCCCGGCCCGCAGGCCACCCAGACCGTGCGGGCGTGCGGCGCGATCGCCATCGCGAGCCGTGCCACCGCCAGTCCGGCGCGCCGCATCAGCGCGTGGGCGGGCAGGGCGGCCGCGCCGGCCTGCTCGATGCGGCGCGTGGCGGCGAGGTCGAACAGGTCGGCGGCGGTGGCGGCGGTGATGCGATGCATCGGGCGATTCTGCCCCTGCCTATGATCGCGCGATGAAACGCCTCGGACTCCTCGGCTGGCTGATCGCGCTGCTGTTCGCGTGGTTCGCGGCCTTTGTCGTCACGGGCATGGTGCTGGACGAGGGCCTGGGCTGGGCGCTGGGATGGCTGGCCGCCGTCTGGGGCGTGTTCCTGTTGGCCGAATCGCTGCGCTGGGTGCCGCTGCGCGACCTGGCCTGGGCCGCGAGCGTGGGCTGGGGCTTCGGGCTGATCCGCTGGCTCGATCCCCTGATCGACGGTTCCGCGGGCGCGTGGCGCTGGCTGCTGATGGCCGCCGACCTGCTGTGCCTGGCCGTGTGCGTGCTGGTCGGGCCCGCGTTGCTGTCCGGGTTGGCCCGTCGCCTGCGGCCGCCGGAGCCGCCGCCCCTGCCGGTGGAGAAGCCGGCCGCCTATCCGCGCCAGTGGGGCCCGAAGGACGAGGCCTGAGCCTCAGCTTCCGAGCCGCTCGACGCCCAGGCCTTCGAGGTCCACACCCGGGTCCTGCCCGGCGATCAGGTCGGCCACCACGCGCGCGCTGCCGCACGACAGGGCCCAGCCGCTGGAGCCATGGCCCAGGTTGAGCCACACGCCCGGAATGCCGCTCGCGCCGAGCACCGGCGGCCCGTCGGGCAGCATCGGCCGTGCGCCTTTCCACTGCTGCACGCCCGACTGCAAGGTCGCCGCGCCCGGGAACCAGTCCTGCAGCACCTTGTAGAGCGTGAGGATCGCGGGCTGGCTCAGCGTGTCGGCCGAGCCGCCGATCTCGGCGCTGCCGGCCACGCGCACGCGCTGGCCGAGGCGCGAGATCGCGACCTTGTAGCGCTCGTCCATGATCGCGCTGCGCGGCGCATTGAGCGGCTCACGCACCGGCGCGCTCACCGAGTGCCCGTAGACCGGCGCCATCGGGATCCGCAGGCCGAGCGGGCGCAGCAGCGAGGCCGAGCCGAGCCCGGCGCAGACCACCACCGCATCGAAGCGCAGCGCATCGGAGCCGCTCGCCAGCGACACCGAAGTGGGCGCGGCCCGGCTCAGCGGCGCGATGTCGCAGTTGAAATGGAACTGCGCGCCGAGTGCCTCGGCCTCCCACTTGAGCAACAGTGCGAACTGGCGGCAATTGGCGACCTCGTCCTCGGGCAGGTAGATCGCGCCGGCCAGCGCGGTGTCGGGATTGAGGGCGGGCTCGATCAGCCGGGCCTCGTCGGCATCGACTTCGCGGAACACGCTGCCCGCGCCGCGCAGCACCTCGAGGCCGGGCTGGACCAGCTTGCGCTCGCGCTTGGAACGCAGCAGCACCAGGTAGCCGTCGCTGCGTTCGTAGCTGAGTTCGCGGGCTTCGCTCACCTCGTGCAGCCGGGTGCGGCTGTAGAAGGCCAAGCGCTGCATGCGCGCTCGGTTCGCGAGGTAGGTTTCGAGCTTGCAGGCCTTCTGCCAGCGCGACATCCAGCCCAGGTCGCGCGAGGACAGCGGCCAGCGCAGCTTGATGGCGCCGTGCGACGACAGCAGCGAGCGCAGCACCTTCAGGCGCATGCCGGGCGCCGCCCAGGGCGTGACATAGCCGGGCGCGACCACGCCGGCATTGGCGAAGCTGGCCTCCTCGGCGGCGGCGCCCCGGCGTTCGAAAACGGCCACTTCATGGCCGTCGGACGCCAACTCCCAGGCGGTGGTGACACCGATGATGCCGGCGCCCACGATCGCGATTTTCATTGAGATTCAGAATAAAAAAGAGAGCTGACGCCCATCTGACGAGGGCCTGCAGCTATTGTTTTTGAAGCAGCAGTGCCGTCTCGTCGTGCGGTGCAGCATGCCAGAGCATTGGCCTCGCAGGGCGTTTCCCGGGTGCGGGACGGGGCATCGAGCGTGCGTGTCCGCCGCGCGGTTCGCGACGGATGACGGGACGAAGGAGCTTCAGGGGCTGGCAAGGCGGGCGGGGCAGGGGGGTGTCTGAGGCGCGTGCTATACTCTTTGGGTTTCGCTCACGCGGTACTTTGCCTGTAAGGGACGAGCGCCACGCAGAGGAAACACATTCGCAAACCAGCCCAATCAAGGTGTTGCGACTTCGCTGATGCAGCGTGGCCGGCCAAGCCGGTTTGCAGCGTCCGGCGGAGTGCAAAAACGGGCTGGATTTTAGACCCAACCTTCGGAGTAATTTCAATGTCCGTCACCATGCGCGAAATGCTGGAAGCCGGTGTCCATTTCGGCCACCAAACCCGCTTCTGGAACCCCAAGATGGCCCCGTTCATCTTCGGTCATCGCAACAAGATCCACATCATCAACCTGGAAAAGTCGCTCCCGATGTTCCAGGAGGCGGCCAAGTACGCCAAGCAGCTCACGGCCAACCGCGGCACGATCCTGATGGTCGGCACGAAGCGCCAGGCGCGCGAAATCGTCGCCACCGAAGCCCGCCGCGCCGGCGTGCCCTTCGTCGACACCCGCTGGCTCGGCGGCATGCTGACGAACTTCAAGACCGTCAAGACCTCGATCAAGCGTCTGAAGGACATGAAGGCCCAGCAGGAAGCCGGCCTCGACAGCCTGAGCAAGAAAGAGCAGCTCACCTTCACCCGTGAAATCGAGAAGCTCGAGAAGGACATTGGCGGCATCCAGGACATGACCGCGCTGCCCGACGCCATCTTCGTGATCGACGTGGGCTTCCACAAGATCGCCGTGGCCGAAGCCAAGAAGCTCGGCATTCCGCTGATCGGCGTGGTGGATTCCAACCACTCGCCCGAAGGCATCGACTACGTGATCCCCGGCAACGACGACTCGTCGAAGGCCGTCACGCTGTACGCCCGTGGCATCGCCGACGCGATCATCGAAGGCCGCAACAGCGCGACCAGCGACGTGGTCAAGGCCATCGCCGAAGGTAGCGACGAATTCGTCGAAGTCGAAGAAAGCGCTTCGGCCTGAGCTGCGCGTCCCCGCGCCTGAAGAAGGGGCTTCGTTGCCCCTTTTTTTTAATCTGATTTTCTGAATACGGAGAGAAACAATGGTTGCAATCACCGCAAGCATGGTCGGCGAACTGCGCGCCAAGACCGACGCGCCGATGATGGAGTGCAAGAAGGCTCTGACCGAGGCCGACGGCAACATGGAAAAGGCCGAAGAGCTGCTGCGCATCAAGCTCGGCAACAAGGCCGGCAAGGCATCGAGCCGCATCACCGCCGAAGGCGTGGTGGCCGCCTATGTCGACGACGCCGCCGGCGCGATGATCGAGATCAACTGCGAAACCGACTTCGTCACCAAGAACGACAGCTTCCTGGCCCTGGCCAATGCCGCCGCCAAGCTGGTCGCGCAGAACAACCCGGCCGATATCGCCGCGCTGGGCGCGCTGGCCTACGAGCAGGACGGCTTCGGCCCCACGCTCGAAGACGTGCGCAAGGGCCTGGTCGGCAAGATCGGCGAGAACATGAGCTTCCGCCGCTTCAAGCGCTTCGCCGGCAACGGCAAGCTGGCTTCGTACCTGCACGGCACGCGCATCGGCGTGATGGTCGAGTTCGAGGGTGACGACACCGCCGCCAAGGACGTCGCGATGCACATCGCCGCCATGAAGCCCGTGTCGGTCGCCGCCTCGGACGTCCCGGCCGAGCTGATCGAGAAGGAACGCGCCGTGGCAGCGGGCAAGGCGGAAGAAGACCGCAAGACCGCCGAAGCCGAAGGCAAGAAGCCGCAGCCCGCCGACATCGTTGCCAAGCGCATCGAGGGCGGCGTGCAGAAGTTCCTCAAGGAAGTCTCGCTGCACAACCAGCCCTTCGTGAAGAACGACAAGCAGACCGTCGAACAGATGCTCAAGGCCGTCAACACCACCGTCAAGGGCTTCACCCTGTACGTGGTCGGCGAAGGCATCGAGAAGAAGGTCGACGACTTCGCCGCCGAAGTCGCGGCCCAGGTCGCCGCCGCCAAGGCCGCTGCCTGAGACCGTTCCCGCCAGAAGGCGACAGCGTGCCGGTGCATGCTGTCGCCTTTTCACCGCCAAGCCCTACACTCGCCCCCGCTCACTCTCAAAGGAAATTGCCCATGTCTGATCCCCGCCCAGCCCACAAGCGAATCTTGTTGAAGCTGTCGGGAGAGGCACTGATGGGCGACGATGCCTTCGGCATCAACCGCGCCACCATCGTGCGCATGGTCGCGGAAGTGGCCGAGGTCGTGAACATGGGCGTCGAGGTGGCGGTCGTGATCGGCGGCGGCAACATCTTCCGCGGCGTCGCGGGCGGCTCGGTCGGCATGGACCGCGCCACGGCCGACTACATGGGCATGCTGGCCACGGTGATGAACTCGCTGGCGCTGGCCGATGCCATGAACAAGCAGGGGCTGGTGGCGCGCGTGATGTCCGCCATCGCCATCGAGCAGGTGGTCGAGCCCTACGTGCGGCCCAAGGCGCTGCAGTACCTCGAGGAAGGCAAGGTCGTGGTGTTCGCTGCCGGCACCGGCAACCCCTTCTTCACCACCGACACCGCCGCCGCGCTGCGCGGCGCCGAGATCGGCGCCGAGCTGGTGCTCAAGGCGACCAAGGTCGACGGCGTCTACAGCGCCGATCCGAAGACCCATCCCGACGCGACGCGCTACGCCAGCCTGACCTTCGACCAGGCCATCGCGCAGAATCTCGGCATCATGGACGCGGCGGCCTTCGCGCTGTGCCGCGACCAGAAGCTGCCGATCAAGGTGTTCTCGATCTTCAAGAACGGGGCGCTCAAGCGCGTCGTCATGGGCGAGGACGAGGGCACGCTGGTGCATGCCTAGGAGTATTTGAGAATGACCATTGCCGATATCCGCAGCACGACCGACGCGAAGATGAACCAGTCGATCGCTGCCTTCCAGAACAACCTCACCAAGATCCGCACCGGCCGTGCCAACGCCGCGCTGCTCGACTCGATCCATGTCGAATACTACGGCTCGCAGGTGCCGCTGAGCCAGGTGGCCAACGTGTCGGTGCTCGACTCGCGCACGCTGAGCGTGCAACCCTGGGAAAAGGGCATGGGCGCCAAGATCGAGAAGGCCATCCGCGAAAGCGACCTGGGTCTCAACCCGGCCTCGATGGGCGAGCTGATCCGCGTGCCGCTGCCGGCGATGAGCGAGGAGCGCCGCCGCGAGATGACCAAGCTGGTGCGCAACGAAGGCGAGAGCGCCAAGATCGCGACGCGCAACCTGCGCCGCGACGCCAACGAGGCGGTCAAGAAGCTGGTCAAGGAAAAGCTGGCTTCGGAAGACGACCAGAAGCGCGCCGAAGCCGAGATCCAGAAAGTGACCGACCGCCACATCGCGGAAATCGATCGCCTGATCACGGCCAAGGAAGCGGAGATCATGGCCGTTTGAGGCTGCCCATGGCCGCCTCCAAGCCGCAGACCATTCCGCACCACATCGCCATCGTCATGGATGGCAATGGCCGCTGGGCCACGCGGCGCTTCCTGCCCCGCGTGGCGGGGCACAAGCAGGGCGTGGAGTCGCTGCGGCGCTGCGTCAAGGCCTGCGTCGATCGCGGCGTGCGGGTGCTCACCGTGTTCGCCTTCTCCTCGGAGAACTGGAACCGTCCGCCCGAGGAAGTCTCGGGCCTCATGGACCTGATGGTCGGCGCGCTGGCGCGCGAGGTGCCCAAGCTCGGCCGCGACGGCGTTCAACTGCGCTTCGTCGGCGAGCGCGGCGGCCTGTCGCCGAAGATGGTGAAGGGGCTGGTCGACGCCGAGAACGCCACGGCGGCCAATGACCGCCTGGTGCTCAACGTGTGCTTCAACTACGGCGGCCGCTGGGACATCGCCCAGGCCGCCGCCAAGCTGGCCGCGCGCGGCGAGCCGCTGACCGAGCTCAACCTCGACCGCGCGATGGCGCTGGCCCACGTGCCCGACCCCGACCTGTTCATCCGCACCGGCGGCGAGCAGCGGCTGTCGAACTTCCTGCTCTGGCAGAGCGCCTACGCCGAGCTGTTCTTCAGCGACAAGCTCTGGCCCGAATTCGACGAGGCCGCGCTCGACGAGGGCATCGCCGCATTCCAGAACCGCGAGCGCCGCTTCGGCAAGACCTCGGCGCAGGTCACGACCGACGCCCGATCGCGCCAGACCGCCTGATCCCTCTTTTCCGGACGACCCCGCTGCATGCTCAAGCAACGCATCCTCACGGCGATCGTCCTGTTGGCGATCCTGCTGCCGGCGCTTTTCTATCCTTCCTACGTTCCCTTCGGCTGCGTGATGCTGGTGCTGATCGGCGCCGCGGCCTGGGAGTGGGGGCGTCTCAACGGCTACGGCCAGCGCGTGTCCGTGTTCCTGGGCCTCGAGATGGTGGCGCTGTGCGCGTTCTCGTGGTGGCTCGGGCTGCTGGCCCAGCCGCTGCTGCCGCTGTGGATCGTCGCCAGCGCCGCCTGGGTGCTCGGTGGCGCGGCGCTGCTGCGTGCCGCCGTTCCGGGCTGGCCCAAGGTGCCGCGCGGCATCAGGCTGGTGGGCGGGCTGCTCGCGCTCTGGGTGGCCTGGCTGGCCGCGGTGCAGGCGCGCCTGATCGGCATCAACTTCCTGCTGTCGATCCTGGTGCTGGTCTGGGTCGCCGACGTCTTCGCCTATTTCGCCGGCCGCGCCTTCGGCCTCAAGTTCACGCGCCGCAAGCTCGCGCCCGCCATCAGTCCCGGCAAGAGCTGGGAAGGCGTCTGGGGCGGCATGGCGGGCGTGGTGGTGCTGGCACTGGCCTGGGTCTGGGCCGATGCCTCGGCGCAGGCCACGGTGGCCAGCCTCTACAGCCGGCTGGCGACGCGCGGCTGGTGGCTGCTGCTGCTCGGCGTGGTCTTCATGGCGGCGATGAGCGTGGTCGGCGACCTGGTCGAATCGCTGATCAAGCGCAGCGCGGGCGCCAAGGACAGCAGCCGGCTGCTGCCCGGCCATGGCGGGGTGCTCGATCGGGTGGATGCCCTCTTGCCCACGCTGCCCATTGCAATGATGCTGGCTTTTCTGTGAACACTTTCCCCAGACAACGCGTGACGGTGCTCGGCTCGACCGGGTCGGTCGGCGCCAACACGCTCGACGTCATCGCGCGCCATCCCGAGCGCTTCGAGGTCTTCGCGCTCTCGGCCGCCACCAAGGTCGACGAGATGCTCGCGCAGTGCGCGCGCTTCTCCCCACGCTTCGCGGTCATGGCGAGCGAGGCCCATGCGGCCGCGCTGGCCGAAAAGCTGCAGCAGAACCATCTGCCCACCCGGGTTCTGTCTGGTGCGGGCGCTATCGAAGAGATAGCGTCGCACGACGAGGTCGATGCCGTCATGGCCGCCATCGTCGGCGCCGCCGGCCTGGGTCCCTGCCTGGCGGCCGCGCGCGCCGGCAAGCGCCTGCTGCTGGCCAACAAGGAGGCGCTGGTGGTCGGCGGCGACCTGTTCATGCGCACGGTGCGCGAGGGCGGGGCGACGCTGCTGCCGATCGACAGCGAGCACTCGGCCATCTTCCAGTCGCTGCCCGAGGACCCGTCCACCTGGGCGCGGCGCATCGACAAGATCATCCTCACCGCATCGGGCGGTCCGTTCCGCACCCGCGCGCCCGACACCCTGGGCTCCGTCACGCCCGAGCAGGCCTGCGCCCATCCCAACTGGGTGATGGGGCGCAAGATCTCGGTCGACTCGGCCACCATGATGAACAAGGCCCTCGAAGTGATCGAGGCGCGGCACCTGTTCGGCGTGGCGCCCGAGCAGATCGAGGTGGTCATCCATCCGCAGAGCGTGGTCCATTCGATGGTGCAATTCACCGACGCCTCGGTGCTGGCCCAGCTCGGCACGCCCGACATGCGGGTGCCGATCGCCGTCGGCCTGGCCTGGCCCGAGCGCATCGAGAGCGGGGCCACGCGGCTGGACTTCCGCCAGCTGGCCGACCTGAGCTTCGCCGCGCCCGACGCGGCGCTCTTCCCGGGCCTGGACCTGGCCTGGCAGGCGCTGCGCGCGGTGCCGGGCACCACGGCCGTGCTCAATGCCGCCAACGAGGTCGCGGTCGAGGCCTTCCTGGCGCGCCGGCTGCGCTTCGACCGCATTCATGCGGTCAACATGGAAACTTTGGAGGCGGTTGCGCCCTCCAAGCCGGCGTCGCTGGCCGATCTGCTGGCCATCGACGCCAGCGCCCGCGCCGCCGCGAATGCCGCGGCGCTGCGCCTTTCCGCCTGACGCCCACCCGCGTCGCCGATTCCCAGAAGCAAGGTTCCGGATGCTCACCCTCGTCGCGTTCATCGTCGCGCTCGGCCTGCTGATCACCGTGCACGAGTTCGGGCACTACCGGGTCGCGGTGGCCTGCGGCGTCAAGGTCAAGCGCTTCGGCGTGGCCACGCTGCCCTTCGGCAGCCCGGACAGCCCCTCGCTGCTCGGCCGTTTTCTCTGGCGCATCAGCAAGCCCGTCTACACCTGGAAGCCGCGGCGCCAGCATCCGGGGCAGGACACCGAGTTCGTCGTCGGCCTGTTCCCGTTCGGCGGCTACGTCCAGATGCTCGACGAGCGCGAGGCTCCGGTGGCGCCCGAGGAGCGCCACCGCGCCTTCAACACCCAGCCGCTGCGCTCGCGCGCGGCCATCGTCGCGGCCGGCCCGATCGCCAACCTGCTGATGGCGGTGGCCCTCTACACGGCCGTGAACTGGATCGGCGTGCAGGAGCCGGTGGCGACCCTGGCGCGGCCGGTGGCGGCCTCGCTGGCCGAGCAGGCCGGGCTGCGCGGCGGCGAGCACATCGCCCGTGCCGGCTTCGAGGGCGACGATCTGAGCGAGGTCCAGTCCTTCGAGGACCTGCGCTGGCGCATGACCCGCGGCGCGCTCGACGGCCACGACCTGACGCTCGAGGTGGCGGGGCAGGGCGGCCAGCCGGCCCGCACGCTGGTGCTGCCGCTGAGCCGCATCGAGGCCAAGGATGCCGATGCCCAGATGTTCCGCAAGATCGGCGTGCTCGCGCCCATGACCCGCCCCGAGATCGGCGAGGTGATGGCCGGCGGCGCCGGCGAGCGCTCGGGCCTGCGCCGCGGCGACCTGGTGCGCGCCATCGGCGACACCGCCATCGTCGATGGCCAGCAGCTGCGCGAGGCGATCCGTGCCTCGGTCAAGGACGGCAAGGCGCAGGCGCAGCCGTGGCGGATCGAGCGCGAAGGCCGTGCCCAGACCCTCGAGGTCGTACCCGAGGTGCGCGACGAGGGCGGCCTGAAGGTCGGCCGCATCGGTGCCTACGTGGGCGCGCCGCCCGAGATGGTGACCGTGCGGCAGGGACCGGTCGATGGCGTCTGGCGCGGCGTGGTCCGTACCTGGGAGGTCTCGGCACTGACCGTGCGCATGATGGCCAAGATGGTCATCGGCCAGGCCTCGATCAAGAATCTCAGCGGCCCGATCACCATCGCCGACTACGCCGGCAAGTCCGCCAGCCTGGGGCTCACGCAGTACCTGGTGTTCCTCGCACTCATCAGCGTGAGCCTGGGCGTGCTCAATCTGCTCCCGCTGCCGGTCCTCGATGGGGGGCACCTGATGTATTATCTTTGGGAGGGCCTGACCGGTAAAAGCGTCTCCGACGTCTGGATGGACTGGCTTCAGCGCGGTGGCGTTGCCCTGCTCCTGGTCATGATGTCGATTGCCTTGTTCAACGACACATCGCGGCTCTTTGGTTAACTATCTTGCCGGCCCTTTCCGCGCCGGATCAATTCACAGATGAACAAAAACTTCAGTCGCTTTCGCCTGCGTAGCGTTGCCGCACTGGTGGCCAGCACGTTGGCGGCCACGGCAGCCTGGGCCGTCGAGCCTTTCACCGTGCGCGACATCCGCGTGGAAGGCCTGCAACGCGTGGAGCCCGGAACGATCTTCGCGTCGTTGCCGCTGCGCGTGGGCGACACCTACAGCGACGACCGCGGTTCCGCCGCGATCCGCGCGCTGTTCGATCTGGGGTTGTTCAAGGACGTGCGCATCGACGTCAACGGCAATGTGCTGGTGGTGATCGTCGAGGAGCGCCCGACCATCGCCGACGTCGACTTCGTCGGCACCAAGGAATTCGACAAGGCCGCGCTGCAGAAGGCGCTGCGCGAAGTCGGCCTGACCGAAGGCCGGCCCTACGACAAGGCCCTGGCCGACCGCGCCGAGCAGGAGCTCAAGCGCCAGTACGTGAGCCGCAGCCTCTACAACGCACAGGTCGTGACCACCGTCACACCGATCGAGCGCAACCGCGTGAACCTGACCTTCACGGTCACCGAGGGCGACTCGGCGCGCATCCGCGAAGTGCACATCGTCGGCAACAAGGACTTCAGCGAGAGCACGCTGCTCGACCTGTTCGACCAGGACAGCGGCGGCTGGCTCAGCTGGTACACCAAGTCGAACCAGTACTCGCGCGCCAAGCTCAATGCCGACCTCGAGACGCTGAAGAGCTACTACATCACGCGTGGCTACCTCGAATTCCGCGTCGACTCGACCCAGGTCGCGATCTCGCCGGACCGCCAGGACCTGTCGGTCACGGTCAACATCACCGAAGGCGAGAAGTTCGTGGTCGCGGGCGTCAAGCTCGACGGCAACTTCCTCGGCCGCGACGACGAGTTCAAGACGCTGGTCACGATCAAGCCGGGCGAACCCTACAACGGCGAGCAGGTCAACGCGACCACCAAGGCCTTCACCGACTACTTCGGCACCTTCGGCTACGCCTTCGCGCGCGTGCAGGCCAAGCCCGAGATCGACCGGGTCAACAACCGCGTGACGCTGGTGCTGCAGGCCGAGCCCTCGCGCCGCGTCTACGTGCGCCGCGTGAACGTCGGTGGCAACACCCGCACGCGCGACGAAGTGATCCGCCGCGAATTCCGCCAGTACGAGGCTTCCTGGTACGACGGCGACAAGATCAAGCTCTCGCGCGACCGCGTGGACCGCCTGGGCTACTTCACCGAAGTGAACGTCGAGACCCAGGAGCTGCCGGGCTCGCCCGACCAGGTCGACCTGCTGATCACCGTGGCCGAGAAGCCCACCGGTTCGCTGCAGCTGGGCGCCGGCTACTCGAGCGCGGAGCGCGTCTCGCTGACTTTCGGCATCCAGCAGGAAAACGTGTTCGGCTCGGGCAACTACCTGGGCCTGCAGGTCAACACCAGCAAGTCGAACCGCACGATCTCGGTGACCACCACCGATCCGTACTTCACCAAGGACGGCATCTCGCGCACGATCAGCGTCTATCACAACACGACCCGCCCCTACAACACGGCGGTCGATGGCGATTACCAGCTGGTCAACCAGGGCGCCTCGATCCGCTTCGGCGTGCCGTTCAGCGAGCTAGACACCGTGTTCTTCGGCATCGGTGTGGAGCGCTACGCCTTCAAGTCCAAGAACACCTACGCGTTCCTGACCCCGAACGCCTACCGCAGCTACTTCGGCTGCACGACGCGTCCGGTCCCGAGTCTCGTGCCGGGCATCACCTTCGACGTGATCGACGGTTGCGCGAACGACAGCGTCTGGGGCATCCCGCTGACCGTGGGCTGGGCGCGCGACGACCGCGACAGCGCCCTGGTCCCGACCAAGGGCCGCCTGCAGCGCGCCAACCTCGAGATCGGCGTCGGCGGCGACATGCGGTACATCAAGACCAACTACCAGTACCAGCAGTTCTTCCCGATCAACAAGCAGTACACCTTCGCGATCAACTCCGAAGTCGGCTACGGCAAGGCGTTCGGCGGCAAGGTCTACCCGATCTTCAAGAACTTCTACGCCGGCGGCCTGGGCTCGGTGCGCGGCTTCGAACAGAACTCGCTCGGTCCGCGCGACGTGCCGCTGCTCGGCCAGACCGAAGGCGCGGCGCTCGGCGGTACCAAGAAGGCGATCTTCAACGCCGAGCTCAGCACGCCGTTCCCCGGCGCCGGCAACGACCGCACGCTGCGCCTGTACGGCTTCTTCGACGCCGGCAACGTCTTCGGCTCGCGCTCGGCCGGCCTCACCGACGAGCAGTGGAAGGCTTCGAAGAAGATCCGTGCCTCGGTCGGCCTCGGCATCAGCTGGATCTCGCCGCTCGGCCCGCTGCGCATCGCCTACGCCGTGCCGGTGCGCCAGCAGAAGGAAGTGCAGGACCCGAACACGGGCGTCATCCTGATCCCGAAGGATAGAATCCAGCGCCTGCAATTCCAGATCGGAACCTCTTTCTAATGACGCATTTGATTCGCGCCGCGGCAGGCGCGTTGCTGATTCCCGCGATGGCATGGGTCGCGGCGCCTGCATGGGCGCAGGCGCAGGAAACATTTCGTATCGGCTTCGTCAATCCCGACCGCGTGCTGCGCGAAGCGCAGCCCGCGAAGGCGGCGCAGGCCAAGCTCGAGGCCGAGTTCCTCAAGCGCGAGAAGGACCTGACGGCGCAGGGCGATGCCCTCAAGGCCGCCTCCGAGAAGTTCGAGCGCGAAGCCGCCACGCTGCCCGAAAGCCAGCGCAACGCGCGCCAGCGCACGCTGATCGAGCAGGATCGAGACTTCCAGCGCCGCCGCCGCGAGTTCCAGGAAGACCTCAACGCCCGCAAGAACGAAGAGCTGCAACAGGTCTACGACCGTGCGAACCGCGTGGTCAAGCAGGTTGCCGAAGCCGAGAAGTACGACGCCATCCTGCAGGAAGCGATCTACATCAACCCGAAGCACGACATCACCGACAAGGTGATCAAGGCGCTCAACGCCTCGCTGAGCACGCCTTCGCCCGCTTCCTCGCCCACGGGCGGCAAGTAACGCCGCGTACCGGCGTGGCGCTGCAGCTAGGAGCCATCGTTGACGCCCTCGGGGGCGAGCTTCATGGCGATGCGACGCTGTCCATCGAGCGGCTGTCCCCGCTCCAGAATGCACAGCCCGATGCGCTCAGCTTCCTGAGCCATCCCAAATACCAGCAGGAACTCGCGGCCTCCAGGGCCGCCTGCGTGATCGTGTCGCCCGCGATGAGCGAGGCCGCAGCCGCGCGCGGGGCCTACATCGTCGCGGCAGATCCCTACCTCTATTTCGCGCGGCTCACGCAGCTGTGGAAGTCGAGCCATGCACGGCCCGAGGCCGAGCGCATCCATCCCTCGGCCGTGGTCCATCCCGAAGCGCAGGTCGACCCCACGGCCCGCATCGGCGCGCTGTGCGTGATCGAGCGTGGCGCGCGCATCGGCGCCGGCACGGTGCTGAAGTCGCGCGTCACCGTGAGCGAGGACTGCACGATCGGCGAGCGCTGCCTGCTGCATCCGGGCGTGGTCATCGGCGCCGACGGCTTCGGTCTCGCGCCGAGCAAGGAGGGCTGGGTCAAGATCGAGCAGCTCGGCGCGGTGCGCGTCGGCAACGACGTCGAGATCGGCGCCAACACCTGCATCGACCGCGGCGCGCTCGACGACACCGTGCTCGAGGACGGCGTGAAGCTCGACAACCTGATCCAGATCGGCCACAACGTGCGCATCGGCCGCAACACCGCGATGGCGGGTTGTGTCGGCGTGGCCGGCAGCGCGACCATCGGCGCCAACTGCACCTTCGGGGGCGGTGCCATCGTGCTGGGCCACCTGAGCGTGGCCGACAACGTCCACGTGTCCGCCGCCACCGTGGTGACACGCTCCATCCGCAAGGCCGGCCAGTACACCGGCATGTTCCCCATCGATGACAATGCGACCTGGGAAAAGAACGCTGCAACGCTCAAGCAGTTGCACAGCCTGCGCGAACGACTGAAGGCGCTGGAGAAGGCTCCCCCCCAACAATGACGACGATGCAGGAACAGAAGACCACCATGACGACGACGCTCGACATCCATCAAATCCTCAAGCTGCTGCCGCACCGCTATCCTTTTCTGCTGGTCGACCGCGTGCTGGACATGGAGAAGGGCAAGCGCATCACGGCGCTCAAGAACGTGACCATGAACGAGCCGTTCTTCAACGGCCATTTCCCGCATCGCCCGGTGATGCCCGGCGTGCTGATGCTCGAAGCCATGGCGCAGGCCGCGGCGCTGCTGTCGTTCCGTTCGCTCGACATCGTGCCCGACGACAACACCGTCTATTACTTCGCCGCGATCGACGGCGCGCGCTTCAAGCGGCCCGTGGAGCCGGGCGACCAGCTCACGCTGGAGGTCGAGATCGAGCGCATGAAGGCCGGCATCTCGAAGTTCAAGGGTCGGGCGCTGGTGGGCAGCGAGCTGGCCTGCGAGGCCTCGCTGATGTGCGCGATGCGCCAGATCAACGCCTGACGATCGGCGCATGACGCAGGTTCATCCGACGGCCATCGTCGATCCCAAGGCCGAACTCGATCCGTCGGTCGCGGTCGGTCCCTATACCGTGATCGGTCCGCATGTGCGTATCGGTGCGGGAACGGTCATCGGCTCGCATTGCGTGATCGAGGGTCACACGACCCTCGGCCGCGACAACCGCATCTTCCAGTTCTCCTCGCTGGGTGCGGTACCGCAGGACAAGAAGCACGCGGGCGAGCCGACCGAGCTCACGATCGGCGACCGCAACACGGTGCGCGAGTTCTGCACCTTCAATGTCGGCACTGTGCAGGATGCGGGCGTCACCCGTATCGGCGACGACAACTGGATCATGGCCTACGTGCACATCGCGCACGACTGCCAGCTCGGCAACCAGATCACCATGGCCAACAACACCACGCTGGCCGGCCATGTGCATATCGGCGACTGGGTCACCGTCGGCGGGCTGGTGGGCATCCTCCAGCGGATGCGCGTCGGCGCGCACGCGATGATCGGCTTCGGCACCCATGTCGCGATGGACGTGCCACCCTACATGGTGGTCGACGGCACCCCGCTCGCGGTGCGCGGCGTGAACCTGGTCGGCCTGCGCCGGCGCGATTTCTCGGCTGGGCGCATCGCGGCCATCCGCGACATGCACAAGCTGCTGTACCGCCAGGGCAAGACGCTCGAGGAGGCGCGCGCCGGCATCGCCGCGCTGGCTGCCGAAACGCCCGATGCCGCGGCCGACGTGGCGTTGATGGACGGCTTCCTCGCCACTTCCACGCGCGGCATCGCGCGCTGAGCGTCCAGCGATGACATCCAACGGGCAGCGACGCTTCGCGCTGGTCGCCGGCGAAGCATCCGGCGACCTGCTGGCCGGGTTGCTGCTCGACGGCCTCACCGCGCGCTGGCCCGATCTGCAAACCGCCGGCATCGGCGGCCCGCGCATGCTGGCGCACGGTTTCGAGAGCTGGTGGCCGCAGGAAAAGCTCGCGGTGCGCGGCTACATCGAAGTGTTGCGCCACTACGCCGAGATCGCGGGCATCCGGCGCCAGCTCAAGGCGCGGCTGCTGCGCGAATGGCCCGAGCTCTTCATCGGCGTCGACGCGCCCGATTTCAACCTCGACCTCGAGGCCGGCCTGCGCGGGCGCGGCATGAAGACGGTGCACTTCGTCTGCCCGTCGATCTGGGCCTGGCGGCCCGAGCGCATCGAGAAGATCCGCGCCGCGGCCGACCACGTGCTGTGCATCTTCCCGTTCGAGCCCGAGCTGCTGGCCTCGCAGGGCGTGCAGGCGAGCTACGTCGGGCATCCGCTGGCCAACGTGATTCCCATGACGGTCGACCGTGCGGCGGTGCGCGCCTCGCTGGGCCTCGCGCCCGACGCGCAGGTGGTGGCGCTGCTGCCGGGCAGCCGGCGCTCCGAGGTCCGCTACCTGGCGGCCCGTTTCTTCGAAGCCGCCGCGCTGATGCGCAAGGCGCGGCCCGCGCTGCGCTTCGTGGCGCCGATCCTGCCGGGCCTGCGCGCCGAGGTCGAGGCGCTGCTGAAGGCCAGCGGCCTGGGCGACGCGGTGACGCTGCTCGACGGCCAGTCGCATGCCGCGCTGTCCGCCTGCGACGTCACGCTGATCGCCAGCGGCACCGCCACGCTCGAGGCTGCGCTGTTCAAGCGGCCGATGGTCATCGCCTACAACATGAACAGCCTCTCGTGGCGGATGATGCAGCGCAAGCAGCTCCAGCCCTGGGTCGGGCTGCCCAACATCCTGTGCCGCGACTTCGTGGTGCCCGAATTGCTGCAGGAAGCCGCGTCGCCCGAGGCGCTGGCCCAGGCCACGCTCGAATGGCTCGACGCGCCCGAGCGGGTGCGCGCGCTCGAGGCGCGTTTTGCCGAACTCCACGTGCAACTGCAGCGCGATACGCCGACACTGTGCGCCGATGCGATCCAGAAAGTTCTTGAAGGCTGAGCAGGCGCCCCTGGCCTGGGACGCTCCCGGCCTGCTGGCGGGCGTGGACGAAGCGGGACGCGGTCCGCTGGCCGGGCCGGTGGTGGCCGCGGCCGTGATCCTCGACGACGAGCGCCCGATTCGCGGCCTGGCCGACTCCAAGACCCTGACCGCGCTGCAGCGCGAGCGCCTGCACGACCAGATCATGGCCAAGGCGCTGTGCTGCTCGATCGCGCAGGCCAGCGTGGAGGAGATCGACACCCACAACATCCTGCAGGCGACCATGCTCGCGATGCGCCGGGCGGTCGAGGGCCTGCGCCTGAAGCCGGCCAAGGTGCTGGTGGACGGCAACCGGCTGCCCCAGCTCGACGTGCTGGCCGAAGCCATCGTCAAGGGCGATGCGCGAGTGAAGGCGATCTCGGCCGCGTCGATCCTGGCCAAGGTGCACCGCGACCGGCTCTGCGAGCAGCTGCACCAGGAGTTTCCGCACTACGGCTTCGCGGGCCACAAGGGCTACGGCACGCCCGAGCATCTGGAGGCCCTGCTGCAGCATGGCGCCTGCGTGCACCACCGGCGCTCGTTCAGTCCCGTGGCGGCCGCGCTGGCGCGCATGGCGCCGGCGATGCCGGTGGTCCAGGTCGAATCCACGCTGCCCGCGGTTGCGGTGCAGACCCAGGTCGTGGCCATCGAACTGCGCTCGGCGCCCTGATCCGATGACCACGCCCGCGGGTCCGAGCCGCATCAGCTCACGCGACAACCCATTGCTCAAGGACCTGCGCAAGCTGGCGCAGGACCCGGGCGCCTACCGCAAGCTGGGCCGCATCTGGCTCGAGGGTGACCACCTGTGCCGCGCCGCGCTGGCGCGTGGCGTGACGCCGTCGGTGGCCGTGTTCTCGCTGTCGTTCTGGCCGCAGGTTCCCGCCGAATGGTCGCGCGATGCCGCCAAGACCGTGGTCGTCGACGACGAACTGCTGAAGGCGGCGAGCGGGCTGGAATCGCCGGCGCCGATGGGCTTCCTGCTCGAGCTGCCCGAGCGGCCCGCGGTGCTGCCCGAGGCACCCACCGTGGTGCTCGACCGGCTGCAGGACGCCGGCAATGTCGGCTCGGTGCTGCGCAGCGCCGCCGCCTTCGGCTTCCAGCAGGTGATCGCGCTCAAGGGCACGGCGGCGCTCTGGTCGCCCAAGGTGCTGCGCGCGGGCATGGGCGCCCATTTCGGCCTGCGGCTGATCGAGGGTGTCGATGCCGAGGCGCTCGCGGCACTGGCGGTGCCGCTGGTCGCCACCAGCTCGCACCGCGGCAACTGGCTGCACGCGGCGAAGCTGCCGCATCCCTGCGCCTGGCTGCTGGGCCACGAAGGGCAGGGCGTGTCGGCCGCGCTCGAGGCGCTGGCCACGCACCACATCCGCATCGCGCAGCCCGGCGGCGAGGAATCGCTCAATGTGGCCGCGGCCGCCGCCATCTGCCTGCATGCCAGCGGCGCGTCGGCCCTCAAAGGATAAGAAACATTCTCAGTTGCCCGCCGGGTTCATGCCATTGACGCATGGCTGGTGTACGCGCTAGCGAATCTTCATGCCCCGCGAGGCAAGAGGCCGCGGCCGCCGGGCTACAATCGGGGGCTTACTCGCAAATCAGCGTCGCCCGGCCGCATTCCACGCCATCTTCCCCTTAAGCAGCAGTCCCAAGGCTTCGAAGCCCGGGACGCCGGGCGACCGTAACCATCCGGAGAACCCAGTGCTTTTGTCTCTCAAGGGAAGTTTCCCGCCCGCCATCCTGGCGCTCGCAGACGGCACGGTCTTTCAAGGCAACTCGATCGGAGCCACCGGCTCCACCGTCGGCGAAGTGGTGTTCAACACCGCGATGACCGGCTACCAGGAAATCCTCACCGACCCGAGCTACTGCCAGCAGATCGTGACGCTCACGTATCCGCACATCGGCAACTACGGCGTCAATCCCGAGGACATCGAGGCCGACAAGATCCATGCCGCGGGCCTCATCATCCGTGACCTGCCGCAGATCGCCTCCAACTTCCGCCATACCGCGACGCTGTCGCAGTACCTGGTGGAGGGCAAGACCGTCGCCATCGCCAACATCGACACCCGCAAGCTGACCCGCCACCTGCGCACGCATGGCGCGCAGAACGGCTGCATCCTGGGACTGGCCGAAGGGGAAGCGGTCACCCAGGCGCTGATCGACAAGGCGATCGCCGCCGCCAAGGCCGCGCCGAGCATGGCCGGCCTCGACCTGGCGAAGGTCGTGTCGGTCAAGCAGACCTACGAGTGGACCGAGACCGAGTGGAAGCTGGGGTCGGGCTATGGCGTGCAGATCACGCCGCGCTTCCACGTCGTGGCCTTCGACTACGGCGTCAAGAAGAACATCCTGCGCATGATCGCCCAGCGCGGCGCGCGCATCACCGTGGTGCCGGCCCAGACGCCCGCGGCCGACGTGCTCAAGCTCAAGCCCGACGGCATCTTCCTGGCCAACGGCCCCGGCGACCCGGAGCCCTGCGACTACGCGATCAGCGCCGTCAAGGAACTGATCGAGACCGGCATCCCGACCTTCGGCATCTGCCTGGGCCATCAGATCATGGCGCTGGCCTCGGGCGCGAAGACCTTCAAGATGAAGTTCGGCCACCATGGCGCGAACCACCCGGTCAAGGACCTCGACAGCGGCCGCGTCAGCATCACGAGCCAGAACCACGGTTTCGCGGTCGACGAGAAGTCGCTGCCGGCGAACCTGCGTCCCACCCACGTGAGCCTGTTCGACAACACGCTGCAGGGCCTGGCGCGCACCGACAAGCCCGCGTTCTGCTTCCAGGGCCACCCCGAAGCCTCGCCCGGCCCGCACGACATCGGCTACCTGTTCGATCGCTTCACGGCACTCATGGAAAAGAACAAGACGGAAAAGACGGAGAAAGAGAATGCCTAAGCGCACAGACCTCAAATCGATCCTCATCATCGGCGCCGGCCCGATCATCATCGGCCAGGCCTGCGAGTTCGACTATTCCGGCGTGCAGGCCTGCAAGGCGCTGCGCGAGGAGGGCTACAAGGTCATCCTGATCAACAGCAATCCCGCGACGATCATGACCGACCCGGCCACGGCCGACGTCACCTACATCGAGCCGATCACCTGGCAGACGGTCGAGAAGATCATCGCCAAGGAGCGTCCCGACGCGATCCTGCCGACCATGGGCGGCCAGACCGCGCTGAACTGCGCGCTCGACCTCTGGCGCAACGGCGTGCTCGACAAGTACCAGGGCGCGGCCACCGGAAAGCCGGTCGAGCTGATCGGCGCCACGCCCGAGGCCATCGACAAGGCCGAGGACCGCCTGAAGTTCAAGGACGCGATGACCAAGATCGGCCTGGGCTCGGCGCGCTCGGGCATCGCGCACTCGATGGACGAGGCCTGGGCGGTGCAGAAGAGCGTGGGCTTCCCGACCGTGATCCGCCCGAGCTTCACGCTCGGCGGCACCGGCGGCGGCATCGCCTACAACTCGGAGGAGTTCGAGACCATCTGCAAGCGCGGCCTCGAGGCCTCGCCGACCAACGAGCTGCTGATCGAGGAATCGCTGCTCGGCTGGAAGGAATACGAGATGGAGGTCGTGCGCGACAAGGCCGACAACTGCATCATCGTCTGCTCGATCGAGAACCTTGACCCGATGGGCGTGCACACCGGCGACTCGATCACCGTGGCGCCCGCGCAGACGCTGTCGGACAAGGAATACCAGATCCTGCGCAACGCCTCGCTGGCCGTGCTGCGCGAGATCGGCGTCGACACCGGCGGCTCGAACGTGCAGTTCTCGATCAACCCGAAGGACGGCCGCATGGTCGTGATCGAGATGAACCCGCGCGTGTCGCGTTCGTCGGCGCTGGCCTCCAAGGCCACCGGCTTCCCGATCGCCAAGGTCGCGGCCAAGCTGGCCGTGGGCTACACGCTCGACGAGCTGCGCAACGAGATCACCGGCGGCGCCACGCCGGCCTCGTTCGAGCCCTCGATCGACTACGTGGTCACCAAGATTCCGCGCTTCGCGTTCGAGAAGTTCCCGCAGGCCGATTCGCGCCTCACCACCCAGATGAAGTCGGTGGGCGAGGTGATGGCCATGGGCCGTACCTTCCAGGAATCGTTCCAGAAGGCGCTGCGCGGCCTCGAGGTCGGCGTCGACGGCATGAACGAGAAGACGCAGGACCGCGAAGTGCTCGAGAAGGAACTCGGCGAGCCCGGCCCCGAGCGCATCTGGTACGTGGGCGATGCCTTCGCCCAGGGCCTGAGCGTGGACGAGGTGTTCGCGCTGACCAAGATCGACCCGTGGTTCCTGGTGCAGATCGAGGAGATCGTGAAGATCGAGCTCGAGCTCGAGACCAAGTCGCTGGCCGACATCGACCGCGACACGCTGCTGGCGCTGAAGAAGAAGGGCTTCTCCGATCGTCGCCTGGCCAAGCAGCTGCGCACCACCGACACCGCGATCCGCGAGAAGCGCCGCGAGCTCGGCGTTCGCCCGGTCTACAAGCGCGTGGACACCTGCGCGGCCGAGTTCTCGACCGACACCGCCTACATGTACTCGACCTATGAGGACGAGTGCGAGGCCGACCCCTCGGACAAGAAGAAGATCATGGTGCTCGGCGGCGGTCCCAACCGCATCGGCCAGGGCATCGAGTTCGACTACTGCTGCGTGCATGCCGCGCTCGCGATGCGGGAGGACGGCTACGAGACCATCATGGTCAACTGCAATCCCGAAACCGTGTCGACCGACTACGACACCTCGGACCGCCTGTACTTCGAGCCGCTGACGCTCGAGGACGTGCTCGAGATCGTCGACAAGGAAAAGCCGGTCGGCGTGATCGTGCAGTACGGCGGCCAGACGCCGCTGAAGCTCGCGCTCGACCTCGAGGCCAACGGCGTGCCGATCATCGGCACCTCGCCCGACATGATCGACGCGGCCGAAGACCGCGAGCGCTTCCAGAAGCTGCTGCACGAACTGCAGCTGCTGCAGCCGCCGAACGCCACCGCGCGCACCGAAGCCGAGGCCCTCGAGAAGGCCGCGGCACTCGGCTATCCGCTGGTGGTGCGCCCGAGCTACGTGCTCGGCGGCCGCGCGATGGAGATCGTGCACGAGCAGCGCGACCTCGAGCGCTACATGCGCGAGGCGGTCAAGGTCAGCAACGATTCGCCGGTGCTGCTCGACCGCTTCCTCAACGACGCCGTCGAATGCGACGTCGACTGTCTGCGCGACGCCGAGGGCCAGACCCTGATCGGCGGCGTGATGGAGCACATCGAGCAGGCCGGCGTGCACTCGGGCGATTCCGCCTGCTCGCTGCCGCCGTACAGCCTGTCGGCCGAGACCGTGGCCGAGCTCAAGCGCCAGAGCGCCGCGATGGCCAAGGCGCTGAACGTGGTCGGCCTGATGAACGTGCAGTTCGCGATCCAGCAGAAGGATGGCAAGGACACGATCTACGTGCTCGAGGTCAATCCGCGCGCCTCGCGCACCGTGCCCTACGTCAGCAAGGCCACCGGCATCCAGCTCGCGAAGGTGGCGGCCCGCTGCATGGCGGGCCAGTCGCTCGCGTCGCAGGGCGTGACGAAGGAAGTGACGCCGCCGTACTTCAGCGTGAAGGAAGCCGTGTTCCCGTTCGTCAAGTTCCCGGGCGTGGACACCATCCTCGGCCCCGAGATGAAGTCGACCGGCGAAGTGATGGGCGTGGGCAAGACCTTCGGCGAGGCCTTCGTGAAGTCGCAGCTCGGCGCCGGCACGCACCTGCCGAAGTCGGGCAAGGCCTTCATCTCGGTGAAGAACAACGACAAGACGCGCGCGGTCGAGGTCGCGCGTGGCCTGGCGCAGCTGGGCTTCGTGCTGATCGCGACCAAGGGCACGGCCGCGGCCATCAACGCCGCGGGCATCGAGTGCGCGACGGTGAACAAGGTGACCGAAGGCCGCCCGCACATCGTGGACATGATCAAGAACAACGAGATCGCGCTGGTCATCAACACGGTCGAGGAGCGCCGCAACGCGATCACCGACTCGCGCCAGATCCGCACCTCGGCGCTGCTGGCGCGCGTGACCACCTTCACCACGATCTTCGGCGCCGAAGCCGCGGTCGAAGGCATGCGCTACATGGACGACCTCGACGTGATCTCGGTGCAGGAGATGCACGCGCAGCTGGCCGCGGCCTGAGCCTCGCGATGGAAACGCAGCTCGTCGAACTGGCGCTGGACGACTGGAGCGCGGCCACGCCCAACGAGGCGTGGATCGCCGCGCTCGAGGCCGGCAAGGTGCTGTACTTCCCGCGGCTGGGCTTCGAGCTGCTGCCGCAGGAACGCGCGCTGCTCACGCCCGCGCTGCTGTCGCCCGACGTGCGCAACATCAGCCTCGACGCCAACGGCAGGCTCAAGGGCGCCGTGGGCGACGAGGCGGTGCAGCAACTCGCGGCCGGCATGGTCGGGCGTTTTCGCGCGCAGGCGCAGCAGCTCATCCATGGGCTGCTGCCGCACTACGTGCCCGCGCTGCGGCTCGCGCCCACCAGCTACCGCCCGGCGCAGGTCGAGACGCGCGTGCAGTCGTGGCGTGCCGACGACCGGCGGCTGCACGTCGACGCCTTTCCCTCGCGGCCCAACTACGGCGAGCGCATCCTGCGCGTGTTCACCAACGTCAATCCCGATGGCGCGCCGCGCGTTTGGCGCGTGGGCGAGCCCTTCGAGGATATCGCGCGCCGCTTCCTGCCGCGCGCCAAGCCCTATGCGCGCTGGCAGGCCAGGCTGCTGCAGGCGCTGCACGTGACCAAGTCCTTCCGCAGCGAGTACGACCACCTGATGCTGCAGCTGCACGACGGCATGAAGTCGGACCTCGACTACCAGAAGACCTCGCCGCAGGAGAACGCCGAGTTCCCGCCCGGCTCGGTCTGGGTGTGCTTCTCCGACCAGACCTCGCACGCGGTGATGGCCGGGCAGTACATGCTCGAACAGACCCTGCACCTGGACGCGGCGAAGCAATACAATCCCGCTTCGAGCCCGCTCGCCATCCTGAGCCGGCTGACCGGACGACCTCTCGTTTGAGAGCCTTCCCCCATCGACCGCCGAACGGCAGCGTTCGGCGGTTTCGCTTTATGGAGAACGATATATGGCGACAACCATCCCCATCACCAAGCGCGGCGCGGAGAAGCTGCGCGACGAACTGCGCCGCCTCAAGACGGTGGAGCGGCCCGCGATCATCAATGCGATCGCCGAGGCACGCGCCCAGGGCGACATCAGCGAAAACGCCGAGTACGAGGTCGCCAAGGATCGCCAGGGCTTCATCGAGGGCCGCATCATCGAGATCGAGGGCAAGCTGTCGGCCGCGCAGGTGATCGACCCGACCGAGCTCGATGCCGGCGGCAAGGTGGTCTTCGCCTCCACGGTCGAACTCGAGGAAGAGGACAGCGGCGATCCGGTCAAGTACCAGATCGTGGGCGAGGACGAGGCCGACCTGAAGCAAGGCCTGATCAACGTGTCGAGCCCGATCGCGCGCGCGCTGATCGGCAAGGAAGAGGGCGACAGCGTCGAGGTGCAGACGCCCGGCGGCCTCAAGCGCTACGAGATCGTGGCGGTCAGCTACCTCTGAACGGCGCTGCGATGAAGGACCGTGTCGCGCTGATGCTGGCCGCCCTCTGGTGGGGCAGCCTCACGACCATCGGCTTTCTCGTCGTGCCGATGCTGTTCGCGCGGCTCGGCAATCCCTCGGTGGCGGGCAACTTCGCGGCGCAATTGTTCGAGGCCCAGAGCTGGATCGCGCTGCTGTGCGGGCTCATCCTGCTGATCCATTTCCGCGCCAAGGCCGACGACGGCATGACGCCGCCGGTGCTGACGGCCCTGTTCCTGGTGCTGGCCGCCATGCTGCTCGCGCTGCTGCAGCAGTACGCCGTGGCGCCGCGCATCGTGGCGCGCGAGAACCTCAAGCTCTGGCACTCGGTGGGCAGCGGGATGTACCTGGTGCAGTGGCTGTGTGCCAGCGTGCTGCTCTGGCGCATGAGCGGCGGCCAGCGGCCGCGCTGAGGCCCGGAAGGACCTTACTCGGTCCAGTGCTCGGCGACCCAGTGCGCCGGGCGGATGTAGCGAAAGCGTCGGTTGCGCCGGCCGGCCAGCGCATCGGGCGGGTTGACCTCGCCGTGGAACACCATGATCCGCGCGTCCCGCGGCACGAACGGCGCCTTCCAGTAGTTGGAGGGCCAGGCGGGGATGCCGTGGTACTTGAAGCTCGGGCACCAGCCGTCGGGCCAGTAGGCCAGCTTGCCCTGCCTGTGCAGCACGTCGGACAGGTAGGTCTGTTCGTTGCGGTACCGCGCCTGCACCTCGTCGAGATGATCGCGGAAGTAGCCGAGGACGTCGGCATGCGCGCCGAGCTCGAAGCGGTAGACCGAGGAGTTGCCGGTGATGCGGCCGCGCCGCCAGAAGCGGTCGTAGTCGCGGATGATCAGGAAGTCGCCCGGGTGTTCGAAGAAGGCATCGAGGCTGCCGACGATCACCACGTCGAGATCGAGGAAGAGGGCGGTGCCGCGCAGGCCGTGCAGGTCGGCCTCGAAGGTCGTCAGCTTCTTCCAGGCGCCGTCGCGCTGGCCCGGCGCCAGGTGCAGGTTCAGCGGCGGGATCGGCAGGCAGGTGACTTCGGGCCGCACGCCCTGGCCGTCGTCGGTCAGGCAGACGAAGCGGAAATCGCCGCTCAGGTGGCGGCGCACCATGGCATAGAGCCGATTGACGTACTCGGGGCCGTACTTGGTGCCCCATTTCATGCAGAGGATATGGCGCGTGGCGCCCTGTGCTGGCGCCAAGCTCAGTCCGCCTGGTTGCGCTTCTTGGCCGACAGCGGCCGCTTGGCCTTGGCGCGCTTGATCGTGCCGCCGGGCGTGAGGCGCTGGTTGCCGAGCACGCGCAGGGTCTTGATCTCGGGGCGCTGGCCGCCGCGCTTGCTGTACTTGACGATCTTGACGTCGCGCGGGCCGGGCATGCGGTCCTCGTCGACGACGCGTTCCTTCACGGGCTTGGGACGCCACAGCACCAGCAGCTTGCCGATGTGCTGGATCGGGGCGGCATCGAGCTCGTCGGCCAGCTCCTGCAGCATCGCTTCGCGCGCGGCGCGGTCGTCGGAGAAGACGCGCACCTTGATGAGGCCGTGGGCCTTGAGGGCCGCATCGGCCTCCTTCTTCACGGCAGGGGTGAGCCCGTCGCCACCGACCATGACGATCGGATCCAGGTGGTGAGCTTCGGCGCGGTGCACCTTGCGCTCGGCAGGGGTAAGTTGAATGGCGGGCATCCCCGTATTATCGGACGTAGAACAGCACCTCCACGAGCCGACCCGCCGGCCCCCGAAGAAACCGGGGCCGGTACCCAGGCCAATCCATGAGCACCAAGGCGAAGCCCAAGAAAGTCAACAAGGCGTGGCTGCACGACCACGTCAACGATCCCTACGTGAAACTGGCCACGAAGGAGGGCTACCGCGCCCGCGCGGCCTACAAGCTCAAGGAAATCGACGAGGCGCTGGGCCTCATCAAGCCCGGCCAGCTGGTGGTCGACCTCGGGTCGGCTCCCGGCGCCTGGAGCCAGTACGTGCGCCGGCGCATGTCGCCGGGCGGGGCCGCCACCGGCGCGCTCGAGGGCACCATCGTCGCGATCGACATCCTGCCGATGGAGCCGATCGAGGACGTGAACTTCCTGCAGGGCGACTTCCGCGAGGACAGGGTGCTGGCCCAGCTCACCGAGGCGCTGGGCGGCCGCAAGGCCGACGTGGTGGTCTCGGACATGGCGCCCAACCTCTCGGGCATCGAGTCGGCCGACGCGGCGCGGATCGCCCACCTGATCGAGCTGGCCATCGATTTCTCGCAGCACCACCTCAAGCCCGAGGGGGCATTGGTGGCCAAGCTGTTCCACGGCAGCGGCTACGACCAGCTCGTGAAGCTCTTCAAGGCCCATTTCCGCATCGTGAAGCCGTTCAAGCCCAAGGCCTCGCGCGACCGCTCGGCCGAGACCTTCATGGTCGGGATCGGCCTGAAAACCGGCGTCTGATACGCGTTGATACCGAAAACCGCCCAAACCCTTGTCAGGCTATGGCTGCTTTAGGGAAATCCGAGCTTTTCGCAGCTTGAAAAGCCTAAAATGGGGCGCAACTGCGTACCCAAGCGCGTATTTTCATCTTCCCGTCACGCGCTTTCGACTGGAGCTTCGTTTGAACAATCAGTGGTTTTCCAAAGTTGCCGTCTGGCTTGTCATCGCGATGGTGTTGTTCACTGTGTTCAAGCAGTTCGACACCCGCGGCGCCGCCGGCGCAGGCAATATCGGTTATTCGGACTTCCTCGAGGAAGTCCGCGGCAACCGCATCAAGAGCGCCACGATCCAGGAAGGCCAGGGCGGCAGCGAGATCGTCGCGATCACCAACGACGACCGCAAGATCCGCACGACGGCCACCTACCTCGACCGCGGCCTGGTCGGCGACCTGATCGCCAACAACGTCAAGTTCGACGTCAAGCCGCGCGAGGAGGGCTCCCTGCTCATGACCCTGCTGGTCAGCTGGGGCCCGATGCTGCTGCTGATCGGCGTGTGGGTCTACTTCATGCGACAGATGCAGGGCGGCGGCAAGGGCGGTGCCTTCAGCTTCGGCAAGAGCAAGGCGCGCATGATGGACGAGAACAACAACACCGTCACCTTCGCCGACGTCGCGGGCTGCGACGAGGCCAAGGAAGAGGTGCGCGAAGTCGTCGACTTCCTCAAGGACCCGCAGCGCTTCCAGAAGCTCGGCGGCCGCATTCCGCGCGGCCTGCTGCTGGTCGGCCCGCCCGGCACCGGCAAGACCCTGCTGGCCAAGTCGATCGCCGGCGAAGCCAAGGTCCCGTTCTTCTCGATCTCGGGTTCCGACTTCGTCGAAATGTTCGTCGGCGTGGGCGCGGCCCGCGTGCGCGACATGTTCGAGAACGCCAAGAAGAACGCCCCCTGCATCATCTTCATCGACGAAATCGACGCGGTGGGCCGCCAGCGCGGTGCCGGCCTCGGCGGCGGCAACGACGAGCGCGAGCAGACCCTCAACCAGATGCTGGTCGAGATGGACGGCTTCGAGACCAACCTCGGCGTGATCGTGGTGGCTGCCACCAACCGCCCCGACATCCTGGACGCGGCCCTGCTGCGCCCCGGCCGCTTCGACCGCCAGGTCTACGTGACGCTGCCCGACATCCGCGGCCGCGAACAGATCCTCGGCGTGCACATGCGCAAGGTCCCGCTGGGCCAGGACGTGAACCCGAGCGTGATCGCGCGCGGCACGCCCGGCATGTCGGGTGCCGATCTGGCCAACCTGTGCAACGAAGCCGCCCTGATGGCCGCCCGCCGCAATGCGCGCGTGGTCGAGATGCAGGACTTCGAGAAGGCCAAGGACAAGATCTTCATGGGCCCCGAGCGCAAGAGCATGGTCATGCCCGAGGAAGAGCGCCGCAACACGGCCTACCACGAGTCCGGCCACGCCCTCATCGGCAAGCTGCTGCCCAAGTGCGACCCGGTCCACAAGGTCACGATCATTCCGCGCGGCCGCGCCCTCGGCGTGACCATGAGCCTGCCGGCGCAGGACCGCTACAGCTACGACCGCGAGTACATGCTGAACCAGATCAGCATGCTGTTCGGCGGCCGCATCGCCGAGGAAGTGTTCATGCACCAGATGACCACCGGCGCGAGCAACGACTTCGAACGTGCCACCAACCTGGCGCGCGACATGGTCATGAAGTACGGCATGAGCGATGCGCTCGGCCCGATGGTCTATGCCGAGAACGAAGGCGAAGTGTTCCTGGGCCGCTCGGTCACCAAGACCACCAACATGAGCGAGCAGACCATGGAAAAGGTCGACTCCGAAGTGCGCCGCATCATCGACGACCAGTACGCGCTGGCGCGTCGCCTGATCGAAGAGAACAGCGACAAGATGCACGCCATGGCCAAGGCCTTGCTCGAATGGGAAACCATCGACTCCGAGCAGCTCGACGACATCATGGCCGGCAAGGAGCCGCGCCCGCCCAAGGACTGGACGCCGCGCACGCCCCCCTCGGGCAGCAACGGTGGCGGCAACGGCGGCACGCCGGCCGTGAATCCAGAACCTTCGCCGACCGCCGCCTGAGAAGTGCGTCTGGCATCAAACAGCAACGGGGCCTCAGGCCCCGTTTTCCATGTTCGGGCCGTCACCGCCGCATGACGACGCTCCCCATGTCTTCCTGGCAGACCTCCCGCTTCACGATCGACCTCACGCAGCCGCGCGTGATGGGCATCGTGAACGTCACGCCCGACTCCTTCTCCGACGGCGGCGCCCATGCCTCCACCGCGGCCGCGCTGCGCCACTGCGAGCAACTGCTGGAGGAGGGGGCCGACATCCTCGACATCGGCGGCGAATCCACCCGGCCCGGCAGTCCCGCCGTGCCGCTCGAGGCCGAACTGGCGCGCGTGTTGCCGGTGGTGCGCGAAGCGGTGCGCCTGAACGTCCCGCTCTCCATCGACACCTACAAGCCCGAGGTCATGCGCGCGGTGCTCGACCTCGGCGCGGACATCGTCAACGACATCTGGGCGCTGCGCCAGCCCGGCGCGCGCGAGGCGGTCGCCGCGCATCCCTCGTGCGGCATCTGCCTGATGCACATGCACCGCGATCCGCAGACCATGCAGGCCGCGCCGATGGACGGCGAGGTCGTGCCGCAGGTGCTGGACTTCTGGCGCGCGCAGCTCGATGCCCTGGGCGCGCTCGGTATCGCGCCCGAACGCATCGCGCTCGATCCCGGCATCGGCTTCGGCAAGACCGTGGCGCAGAATTTCGCGCTGCTCGCCCGGCAGCGCGAGCTGATCGGCGCGGGCCATCCGCTGCTTTTGGGCTGGTCGCGCAAGTCCTCGATCGGCGCCGTCACCGGCATCGAGCAGGCCGCGCAGCGCATGGTGCCCAGCGTGGCCGCCGCCGTGCTCGCAGTCGATCATGGTGCTGCCATCGTGCGCGTGCACGATGTGCGCGACACGGTCGCCGCGCTCGCGGTCTGGCGCGCGATGAAGGCCGCCGCATAGCCATCGGATCGCCACGGCAGCCGGGCCAGCTTTCTCCAGAAATATTCCTTCAAACATCCAAAGAAAAGACAAGAACATGACTCGCAAGTACTTCGGCACCGATGGCATCCGTGGCACCGTCGGCCGTTCGCCGATCACCGCCGACTTCGTGTTGCGCCTCGCGCATGCGGTGGGGCGCGTGCTCAAGAAGACCGAGGCCCGGCCCACCGTGCTGATCGGCAAGGACACCCGCATCTCGGGCTACATGCTCGAGTCGGCGCTCGAATCGGGCTTCAACTCGGCCGGCGTCGACGTGGTGCTGCTCGGTCCGCTGCCGACCCCGGGCGTGGCCTACCTCACGCGCGCGCAGCGCGCCAGCCTCGGCGTGGTGATCAGCGCGAGCCACAACGCCTATCCCGACAACGGCATCAAGTTCTTCAGCGCGCAGGGCACCAAACTCAGCGACGAGTGGGAACTCGCGGTGGAAGCCGCGCTCGAGGAAGACCCGGTCTGGGCCGAGTCGGCCGGCCTGGGCAAGGCGCGCCGCCTCAACGACGCGGCCGGCCGCTACATCGAGTTCTGCAAGAGCACCTTCTCCAACGACCTCACCTTGCGCGGCCTGAAGCTGGTGGTCGACGCGGCCCACGGCGCGGCCTACCAGGTGGCGCCCGACGTGTTCCACGAGCTGGGTGCCGAGGTGCAGAGCATCGGCTGCACGCCCGACGGCCTCAACATCAACGACGGTTTCGGTGCCACGCACCCCGAAGCCCTGATCGCCGCCGTGACGGCCCAGAAGGCCGACTACGGCATCGCGCTCGACGGCGACGCCGACCGGCTGCAACTGGTGGACGCCAGCGGCCGCCTCTTCAACGGCGACGAGCTGCTCTACCTGATGGTGGCCGAGCGCATCGCGCGCGGCAGCAAGCCGGCCGGCGTCGTCGGCACGCTGATGACCAACAAGGCGGTCGAGGTGGCGCTGCGTGGACAGGGCATCGAGTTCGTGCGTGCCAAGGTCGGCGACCGCTACGTGCTCGAGGAACTCGAGAAGCACGGCTGGCTGCTGGGCGGCGAGGGCTCGGGCCACCTGCTGGCGCTCGACTGCCACACCACCGGCGACGGCATCGTGAGCGCGCTGCAGGTGCTGCAGGCCTGCGTGCGCAGCGGCAAGAGCGTGGCGCAGTTGCTCGAGGGCGTGACGCTGTTCCCGCAGGCGCTGATCAACGTGCGCCTTTCGCCCGGCCAGAACTGGAAGGACAACGCGGCGCTGGCCAGCGAAACGAAGCGCATCGAGGCCGAGCTCGGCGACGCCGGCCGCGTGCTGATCCGTGCCAGCGGCACCGAGCCGCTGCTGCGCGTGATGGTCGAGGCGCGCGATGCACAGGTGGCCGAAGCCAGCGCCAGGCGCCTCGTGGCCACGGTGGAAGGTGCGAAGTGACGATCGAGGTCGTGCTCGCCGACTATCGCGACTCCGCGCAGGCCGCGGCGCTGGTCGAACTGCTCGATGGCTATGCGCGCGATCCGGCCGGTGGTGGCACGCCCCTGAGCGCGCAGGTGCGTGCCGAACTGCCGGCCGCGCTCGCGGCCCGTCCCCAGGCCTTCAGCGTGCTCGCCTACGACGACGGCCAACCAGTTGGACTGATCAACTGCGTCGAAGGCTTCTCGACCTTCGCCTGCCGCCCGCTGGTGAACGTGCACGACGTGGTCGTGGCGCCCAGCCACCGCGGCCAGCGGCTCGCGCAGCGTATGCTCGAAAAGGTGGAGCAGGAGGCCCGCGCACGCGGTGCCTGCAAGCTCACGCTCGAGGTGCTGTCGGGCAACGTGTCCGCGCGCAAGGCCTACGAGCGCGAAGGTTTCGCCGACTACCAGCTCGACCCGGCCTTCGGCAGCGCGATGTTCATGCAGAAGAAGCTCTGAACCTTCATCGCCGGCGGAAGAAGAAAAGGGCGCGAAGATCGCGCCCTTTTCTTTTGGGAAAGCGCTCGCTCAGAAGCGCGTGACCGGCATCTCGGCCTCGGCCTTGCCCGGTGCGTACTTGCCCAGCTCCCACTTGGCGATCGCGTTGCGGTGCACTTCGTCCGGACCGTCGGCGAAGCGCAGCGTGCGCGCGCCGGCATAGGCGTAGGCGAGCGGGAAGTCGTCGCACATGCCGCCGCCGCCATGCACCTGCATGGCCCAGTCGATCACCTGGCAGGCCATCGAAGGCGCCACCACCTTGATCATCGCGATCTCGTTCTTCGCGACCTTGTTGCCGGCGACGTCCATGAGCCAGGCGGCCTTGAGCGTGAGCAGGCGGGCCATGTCGATCTTGCAGCGCGCCTCGGCGATGCGTTCCTGCGTCACGGTCTGCGAAGCCACGGTCTTGCCGAAGGCCACGCGCGACGAGGCGCGACGGCACATCAGCTCGAGCGCGCGCTCGGCCAGGCCGATCAGGCGCATGCAGTGGTGGATGCGTCCCGGGCCGAGGCGGCCCTGGGCGATCTCGAAGCCGCGGCCTTCGCCGAGCAGGATGTTGTCGACCGGCACGCGCACGTTCTCGAAGTACATCTCGACGTGGCCGTGCGGCGCGTCGTCGTAACCCATCACGTTGAGCGGGCGCACGATGCGGATGCCCTTGGCGTCGGCCGGCACGATCACCATGCTCTGCTGCGAGTGCTTGGGCGCCTCGGGATCGCTCTTGCCCATGGTGATGAACACGGCGCAGCGCGGATCGGCGGCGCCCGAGATCCACCACTTGTGGCCGTTGATGACGTACTCGTCGCCTTCGCGCGTGATGCGCGTCGAGATGTTGGTCGCGTCGCTCGAGGCCACGTCGGGCTCGGTCATCGCGAAGGCCGAGCGGATCTGGCCTTCGAGCAGCGGCTTGAGCCAGCGTGCCTTGATGGCCTCGGAACCGTAGCGCGCGATGGTTTCCATGTTGCCGGTGTCGGGCGCGGAGCAGTTGAAGGCTTCCGAAGCCCATGGCACACGGCCCATGATCTCGGCCAGCGGCGCGTATTCCTGGTTGGTGAGGCCGGCGCCGTCATAGCCCGAGGCGGCCGCGCTGTCGACCGGCAGGAACAGGTTCCACAGGCCCTGGGCCTTGGCCTTGTCCTTGAGCTTCTCGACCGTCTTGAGCGCGGTCCAGCGCTTGCCGGCCGCCGTGTTGGCCGCGAGCTCGGCGGCGTATTCGGCTTCGGCGGGATAGATGTGCTCGTCCATGAACGCGCTGACGCGTTTCTGGAGGTCTTTGGTCTTGGCCGAGTATTCGAAATCCATGGGGGTCTCCGTTGGGGGTGAAGGGCGGGCGGCTCGGGTGGTGCCTAGCCGCCGGTACGGCCGTGTGCGCACAGGGTGCGTTGTGCGTTTCGTGAGCGCACGAGCGGGCCGGGCCTCCCCCGCGAGGGGCGGCGGATCACATGCCGGAGGGCGACGTGAAAAGCCGGGAGGCTCATGCTCGCTGCGCGAATTGCCAGGCCATTTCGGCCATGGGACGGGCACCGCGGCCCGAGGCCACGGCTTGCTCGCTCGATGCGGTGCCGGCCTCGACCCGCTTGGCAATGCCTTGCAGGATCGCGGCCATGCGGAACAGGTTGTAGGCCTGGTAGAAATTCCAGTCGGGCGCCAGCGCCTCGGGCGTGGTGAGGCCGGTGCGCTCGCAGTACTTGCGGATGTATTCGCTCTCGGTCGGGATGCCCAGGCTCGCGTGGTCGAGGCCCGCGATGCCGCGGAAGGTCGCGCCGGAGATGTGCCAGGACATGCAGTGGTAGCTGAAGTCGGCCAGCGGATGGCCCAGCGTCGACAGCTCCCAGTCGAGCACCGCGATCGCGCGCGGCTCGGTGGCGTGGAACATCAGGTTGTCGAGCCGGAAGTCGCCGTGCACGATCGAGGTCATGTTCTCGTCGCGCGCGCTCGCGGGCATGTGCGCCGGCAGCCACTCCATGAGCTTGTCCATCTCGGGAATGGGCTGTGTGATCGAGGCCACGTACTGCTTGCTCCAGCGGCCGATCTGGCGCTCGAAGTAGTTGCCGGGCTTGCCGTAGTCGGCGAGGCCGCGCTCGGCGTACTTCACCGTGTGCAGCGCCGCGATCACGCGGTTCATTTCGTCGTAGATGGCGCTGCGCTCGGCATTGCTCATGTTCGGCAGCGACTGGTCCCAGAGCACGCGGCCCTGCATGAACTCCATCACGTAGAAGGCGCGGCCGATCACGGCCTCGTCCTCGCACAGGCAGTGCATGCGCGGCACGGGCACGTCGGTGCCGGCCAGGCCGCTCATCACCTTGAACTCGCGCTCCACCGCATGCGCGGAGGGCAGCAGCTTGGCGACCGGGCCGGGCTTGGCGCGCATCACGTAGCTCTGCGTGGGCGTGACCAGCTTGTAGGTCGGGTTGGACTGGCCGCCCTTGAACATCTCGACCGTGAGCGGACCCTTGAAGCCCTCGAGGTTCTTCTCGAGCCAGGCCGACAGCGCGTCGACGTCGAAGGCGTGCTGCTGCGACACCGCGCGGGTGCCGACGAAGTTCGAAAAATCCTGGCTCATGCTATCGATCCGATTCCGAGACGCGCATCAATGCCGCGCGATCGAGCACCACCAGTCCGGCCGGCTCGATGCGGATGATGTCCTCGCGTTCCATGGTCTTGAGTTCCTGATTCACGCGCTGGCGCGAGGCGCCCAGCAGCTGCGCGAGTTCTTCCTGCGCCAGCTGCAGGCCGATGCGCATCTGGCTGCCGTCGTCCAGGTTGGGCACGCCGTAGCTGCGCACCAGGTGGATGAGCTGCTTGGCCAGCCGCGCGCGCAGCGGCAATGTGTTGAGGTCTTCCACCAGCCCGAACAGCGTGCGGATGCGCCGTGCCTGCAGGCGCATCAGCGCCTCGTAGAGCTCGACGTGCGCGGCCAGGATCTTCTGGAAGTCGGCGCGCGCCACGCACAGGATGGTGCTGTCGCCATGCGCATAGGCATCGTGCGTGCGCCGGTCCCCGTCGAACATCGCCACGTCGCCGAACCAGATGCCCGGCTCCACGTAGGTCAGCGTCACCTGCTTGCCCGAGACGGCCGTGGAGCTCACGCGCACCGCGCCCTTGGCACAGGCGATCCAGTGCTCGGGCGGATCGCCGCGCGCGGCGATCAGGTCGCCGTCCTTGTACCGTCTGACGAATGCGCATCGGAGGATGTCGTGCCTGAGCGAAGGGGAGAGGGAAGAAAACCAGCGACCGCTGTTGATCGCTTCACGTTCTTCGATGGTAAGAATGGGGTCGTCCATGGTCTGTCCTGTCGGCGACTGAAAGGCGTAGGGTTGTCACGGGAGCGACGCGAGGCGCCGCTGCCCGTCACGCGTACTCACTCGTACTGGGGCTTCTTCTTCTCGAGGAAAGCGGCGATGCCGATGCCGGCATTGGCGTGGTGCAGGTTGCGCACGAAGTGGTCGCGCTCCTGGCTCAGCTGCGACGAGAGCGTGGCGCCGCGGCCTTCGCTCAGCAGCTCCTTGATGCTCGCGAGCGAGTTGGGCGCGCGCTCGTTGAGCTTGGCGGCCAGCGCGAGCGCACCGGCCAGGGCCTGGCCCGGATCGCTCAGCGTGTTCACCAGGCCCAGCGCATGCAGCCGCTCGGCGCCGATGCGCTCGCCGTTCATCAGCCATTCGCTCGCGAGCTGGCGCGGCAGCATCTGCGCGAGATGCCAGCTCAGTCCGCCGTCGGGCGACAGCGCGACGTTGCTGTACGAGGCGGCGAACACCGCGTCGCGCGCGGCCACCACGAAGTCGCAGGCCAGCGCGAGCGAGAAGCCCGCGCCCGCGGCCGGGCCCTCGACGGCCGCGATCACCGGCTTCGGAAAGGTGCGGATCGAGTCGATCCAGTTGTGCAACCCCTCGATGCTCTCGGCCTGCACCGAGCGCTCGCGCTGCCGGTTGGCCTGCAGCCGCTGCAGCGAGCCGCCGGCGCAGAACCACGGGCCTTCGCCCACGATGACCACGCTGCGGATCTCGCTGCTGTTCTCGGCGCCGTTGAGCGCCTCGATGCCGGCGGCATAGATCTCGGGGCCGAGCGCGTTGCGCTGGCTGGGATTGGCGATCGTCAGCACCATGGTGCGACCTTCGCTCGTGCTCTTGAGTTCGGCGGTCATGTCGCGGCTCACTCTTCCTCGTGCAGCAGGCTCAGGCCCAGCGCGCCGCGGCGGCGCAGCCACGGGCTCGGGCGATAGCGCGGATCGCCGTAGACGGTCTGCATGTTGAACAGCACCTCGAGCATGTTGGTCGGACCGTAGAGGTTGCCCATGGCCAGCGGGCCGCGCGGATAGCCGAGGCCCAGCTGCACCGCGGTCTCGAGGTCGCCCGGCGTGCACACGCGCTGCTGGCACATGTCGGCCGCGATGTTGACGATGGTGCCGATCACGCGCTGCGTGACGAAGCCGCCGCTGTCGCGGATCACGCTCACGGCCTTGCCGTCGCGCGCGAAGAGGGCGTGGGCTGCGTCGCGCATGTCGCGCCGCGTGGCGGGGTTGGTGGCGAGCACGCGGCGCTTGCTGGCCGCGTCGTCGATCAGCATGTCGATGCCGACCGTGCGCGTGGCATCGAGGCGGTCGACGGCCGCGACGGTGGTGACGTCGAAGCCCAGCGGCGCGACCAGGATCAGCGATTGCGGCGAGGCCGTGGCACCGCTGTCGATCTGCGCGCCCAGCGTGTTGACCAGGCGCAGCAGCTCGGCGCGGCGCGCGGCGCGTGGCGAGACCCACACGGCGGGCAGGGTGTCGAGCTTCGGCGCCGGTGCCTCGGGCGCCTGCTGCATGGCGCCGTCCTCGTAGCGGTAGAAGCCTTCGCCGGTCTTGCGGCCCAGCGCGCCGGCCGCGAGGCGCTGCGCGGTGATCACGCTCGGACGGTAGCGCGGCTCGTCGTAGTACTGGCGGTAGATCGATTCCATCACCGGATGCGACACGTCGAGCGCGGTCAGGTCCAGCAGCTCGAAGGGGCCGAGGCGAAAGCCCGCCTGCTCGCGCAGGATGCGGTCGACGGTCACGAAGTCGGTCACGCCTTCGCCCACGATGCGCAGTGCCTCGGTGCCGTAGCCGCGGCCGGCGTGGTTGACGATGAAGCCGGGCGTGTCCTGCGCCTGCACCGCGCTGTGGCCCATCTGCGCGGCATAGCCCGCGAGCCGGGTGCAGACCTCGGGCGCTGTCTTGAAGCCGGCCACCACCTCGACCACCTTCATCAGCGGCACCGGGTTGAAGAAATGGAAGCCCGCGAAGCGCTCGGGGTGCTTGAGGCCGGCCGCGATCGCGGTCACCGAGAGCGAGGAAGTGTTGGTGGCCAGCGTCGCATCGGGCGCGACGATGGCTTCGAGCTCGGCGAACAGCTTGCGCTTGACCTCGAGGTTCTCGACCACGGCCTCGATCACGAGGTCGCAGCCGGCCAGCGCCTGCGCCGACTCGGCGATCTTCACGCGCGCGATCTGGGCATCGCGCGTGGCCTCGTCGATGCGGCCCTTCTCGTGCAGCTTGTTCCATTGGGCGATGATGGCATCGCGCCCGCGCGCCGCGGCGCCCTCGAAGCTGTCGAGCAGCAGCACCTCGCTGCCGGCCTGGGCCGCGATCTGGGCGATGCCGCGCCCCATGGCACCGGCGCCGACGACGCCGATCCGGGTGTAGTTCACTGTCATGTGTGGCTGGGGTTTTTCAAAGGTTGAGAGGTATCGGGCGGGCCGTCCGCGCGCGTGCGCACGCCGTCCGCTGCAGCAGCGATTTTGCAGTCTGGCGGGAGAAGGGTTTCCCCGGTGTTTCTCGGGGAGGCCTGCGGGCGCCGGTGCGACGGGGTTTCGCCGCGCCGTTCAGGCCGGCCGGCGGCTGCGGTCGATGCTCGCGCTGAGCACGATGGCGACCAGCAGCAGCGCGAGCCCGACCCAGCTCATCCAGTGCATGGCGTCGCGCGCCAGCAGCCAGCCGCCGAGCGCGGCGCCGAAGGCCTGGCCGATGTAGATGCCCGAGCTGTTGAGCGCCACCGAGCCCGGCGCCAGCGCGGGCGCTAGGCCCACCAGCCGGGCCTGCTGCGCCGAGTTGGTCGAGAAGCAGCCCAGGCCCCAGGGCGAGACCACCACCGCGATCCAGAACAGGCTGTCCGCCAGCGGCCAGAGCGCCAGGCTCAGCGCGATCAGTCCCGTGGTCGCGAGCACCATGCGGCCCGCGCCCGCGCGGTCGATGACGCGGCTCACGACCATGTTGCCCAGCAGGCCGCAGGCGCCGAACCAGCCCCACATCAGGCTCAGCGCAGTGGCGTCGGCGCCGAAGCGCTGCTTGAGGATCGGGCCGAAGTAGCTGAACAGCACGAACTGGCCGGCGCCCTGCAGCGCGGTGATCGAGACGATGCCCATCAGCACCGGGCTGCGCAGCACGCGCGCCCAGGCCGCGGCCGTGAGCGCCGCCGGCCGGATGCCGTTGGGCAGCGTGAGCCACACCGAGACCGCGCTCACGATGCTGAGCGCCGAGATCGCGAGGAAGGCCGCGCGCCAGCCGAAATGGCCGCCGATCAGCGCGCCGATGGGCAGGCCCAGCACCGAGGCCATCGACCAGCCGAGGAAGACGAAGGTGACCGCGCGCCCGCGCTGTTCGGGCGGCACCAGCATGCCGGCGCAGGCGGCCGCCTGGGGCGTGAAGATGGCCGGCGCGATCACCGCCAGCATGCGCACCGGCAACAGGGCGCCGAAGCTCGGCATGAAGACCGACACCGCGTGCCAGGCGGCGTACCACAGCATCGTGAGGGCCAGCAGCCGGCGCCGGTCCCAGCCGGCCACCGCGGCCGCGAGCAGCGGCGCGCCGAGGCAGGTGACGAAGGCCGCGGCCGTGATCAGCTGACCCGCGGTGGCGGCGCTGACATCGAGCGAGACGCTGATCTCGTTGAGCGTGCCCGGCACCACCATCACCCCGGTGCCGATCACGAAGTTGCCGGCGAGCAGCGCCCAGAGTGCGCCCCTCGGCGCCGGCTGGCTCACGGTTTCACCGCCGGACCTGCAGTGCGCCGGGGTTGACGATGTTGGTGGGGTTGCCCTTGATGAAGCTCACGACGTTGTCGAAGGCCTGGCCGAAGTACATCTCGTAGCTCTCCTGCTCCACGTAGCCGATGTGCGGCGTGCAGATGCAGTTCTCGAGGCGCAGCAGCGCATGGCCCTGCAGCGGCGGCTCGCTCTCGAACACGTCGATCGCCGCCAGCCCGGGGCGGCCGCGATTGAGCGCCGCGAGCAGCGCATCGGACTCGACCAGCTCGGCGCGCGAGGTGTTGACGAACAGCGAGGTCGGCTTCATGCGCGAGAGGTCCTCGAGCGTGATCAGGCCGGTGGTCTCGTCGTTGAGCCGCAGGTGCACCGACAGCACGTCGGCCATCGCGAAGAACTCCTGGCGGCTCTGCGCCACCTGGAAGCCGTCGGAGCGTGCCTTGGTGCAGCTCGCCTCGCGGCCCCAGATCACCACCTGCATGCCGAAGGCCTGCCCATAGCGCGCGACGAGCTGGCCGATGCGGCCATAGCCCCAGACGCAGAGCGTCTTGCCCTTGAGCACCGAGCCGAGGCCGAAATTGGGCGGCATCGAGGCCGACTTGAGCCCCGACTGCTGCCAGGCGCCATGCTTGAGGTTGCTGATGTACTGCGGCAGCCGGCGCATGGCCGACATGATCAGCGCCCAGGTCAGTTCGGCCGGCGCCTGCGGCGAGCCCGAACCCTCGGCCACGGCCACGCCGCGCTCGGTGCAGGCGGCCACGTCGATGTGGCTGCTGATACGGCCCGTCTGCGAGATCAGCTTGAGCTTGGGGAGTTTCTCGATCAGCTGGCGCGAGATCTGGGAGCGCTCGCGGATCAGGACGATCACGTCGGCGTCCTTGAGGCGCACCGAGAGTTGGCCGATGCCCTTGACGGTGTTGGTGTAGACCTTGGCTGCGTAGGCATCGAGCTTCGAAGCACAGTGCAGCTTGCGCACCGCATCCTGGTAATCGTCGAGGATCACAATATTCATGGCATGCCATTGTGCCTCGCAGCATGGAATCGGCGCGCCGTAGAACGTTTGGATACGGCCCTGCCGCCCTCGAGGGGCGAAAACGGGGCGAAGGCCGGAGAAGCGGCTCGAAGGCCGGGCAAAGGGCGAGGTTGCCCATGGACCCGGCCCCGAGGCGGCGCGCGAGACGCGCCGAAGGACGCTTTCAGTGCAGGTGCGCGGGGCGGGCCGCCCCGGCGGGTGCTTCGAGCGCTTCGAGCGCGGCGAGGCGATCGAGCTCGGCGCACACGTCGGCCATCCGGCCCGAGATCACCACCCGGTTGCTGTTGCGCGCGCCGCCCTGCTGGCGATCGACGAGACGCACCACCCGCAGCGGACGCGAGGGCGCCTGCGCCGCGGGCGTGGCCGGGAATGCGTTCGGGGCGCCATCGCCACGAGCCGCGCGCGACGGCCGTACCGACACGTAGCGCAGCTCGCTGGCGCACAGGCTCTCATCGTTGCGGCGCGCGGGGCGGGCGGGCAGCCAGCGGTTCGCGAGCGATTGCAGCGGCATCCAAAGATCGACGAAGGTGAGGAGGGCGATTCCCATGTGAACTCCAAGAAGGTTTGAGGTTGAACACAGGCAGGATTCGTTGTCATCGGGCGCAGCAGGGTGATGGCGACCAAGCGCCATACGCCCGCCACCTGCGGCGACCGGATGGGGTATGCGGGATGCGGATCCGCGAAGCGGCTCGGCGATGCAGACCGCCGGGCCGGCTCGGCGGGGCTACATCAGCATGGTGTTTCGGATCAGGCCGACCGCGAGGCCTTCGATTTCGAAGGGTTCGCCGGGTTGGACCACGATGGTCGGGTAGTCGGGGTTCTCGGCGTGCAGCTCGATCACCTGCTTGTTGCGCTTGAGGCGCTTGACGGTCACCTCGTCGCCGAGGCGCGCCACCACGATCTGGCCGTTGCGCGCCTCCTTGGTGGCCTGCACGGCGAGCAGGTCGCCGTCCATGATGCCGGCGTCGCGCATCGACATGCCGCGCACCTTGAGCAGGTAGTCGGGCTGGCGCTGGAACAGCGTGTTTTCGACGTAGTAGGTCTGGTCGACGTGCTCCTGCGCGAGGATCGGCGAACCGGCGGCGACGCGGCCGATGAGCGGCAATGCGAGCTGGGCCATGCCGGGCAGCGAGAGCGAGAACTGGCTGTTGCGCGACTCGGCGAGCGAACGCAGTGCATCGCCCTTGAGGCGGATGCCGCGCGAGGTGCCGCTCACGAGTTCGATGACGCCCTTCCGGGCCAGCGCCTGCAGGTGTTCCTCGGCCGCGTTGGCGGAGCGAAAGCCCAGCTCGCTCGCGATTTCGGCACGGGTGGGCGGCGCCCCGGTGCGGGCGATGGCGCTCTGGATCAGATCGAGGATCTGCTGCTGGCGGGCGGTAAGCTTCACGGCGAACTGCATGGTGGTTCCTTGCGGCACTGGCTGAACATCCAGTACCTGTATTTTTAACCAGTTTTTCAAAGTTGGCAAGCGATGGCGACTTCTTCCCCCTCGAATCCGCGGCGCGTGGTGGTGCTCGGCACCGGCGGCACCATCTCGGGCCGCGCGGCGAACAGCGGCGACAACATCGGCTACACCGCCGGCGAGGTGGGCGTGGCCGACCTGCTCGGCGGCATCGAGGCGCCCGCTGGCGTGACGCTGGCGGCGGAGCAGGTGGCGCAGGTCGACAGCAAGGACATGTCCTTCGCGATCTGGCGCGCGCTGGCGCTGCGCTGCGCCCACTGGCTGGCGCAGCCCGACGTGGCCGGCGTGGTGATCACCCATGGCACCGACACGCTCGAGGAGACCGCCTTCTTCCTCCAGTCGGTGCTGGCGCCGCGCAAGCCCATCGTGCTGACCTGCGCCATGCGCCCGGCCTCCGCGCTGTCGCCCGACGGCCCGCAGAACGTGCGCGACGCGATCGCCGTGGCCGCGACGCCGGATGCGCAGGGCGTGACCGCGGTCTGCGCGGGCACGGTGCTCGGTGCCTTCGACGTGCAGAAGGTGCACACCTACCGGCTCGATGCCTTCGACGCGGGCGACGCGGGGCCGGTGGGCTACGTGGAGGAGGGCGAGGTGCGGCGCGTGCGTGGCTGGCCGTCTTCGGAAGCAGGCGCGGTCCTTGACCGTCTTCCCGAGGACGAGGCTGCATGGCCGCGCGTGGAGATCGTGACGAGCCACGCGGGCGCGAGCGGTGCGTTGATCCATGCGCTGCGTGCGCATGGCGCGGCCACCTCGCCGCTGCGCGGCCTCGTGCTGGCGACCACCGGCAACGGCACGCTGCACCATGCGCTCGAGGCGGCCGCACTCGAGGCGCAGGAGGCCGGCATCGCGGTGCTGCGCGCCACCCGCTGCACGCAGGGGCGCATCCTGGCGAAGCCGGGCGACAAGCTGCGCGACGCGGGCACGCTGACGCCGGTCAAGGCGCGCATCGCGCTGACGCTCGCGCTGATCTGAAAACGGGGGGCAAAGAAAAAGCCGCGTCGCGGGACCCGGGGCCCGCGCGCGGCTCGCGATTCGAGCCGGGGCTCAGCTGCTGAGTGCGGCCAGGGCGCGCTGCGTGATCTCTTCGACCGTGCCCACGCCCTGGATGGCGCGGTACTTCGGCGCGGCGGCCGGATCGGCCTTGGCCCAGGCCGAGTAGTAGTCGACCAGCGGACGCGTCTGCTGGCTGTAGACGTCGAGCCGCTTGCGCACGGTCTCTTCCTCGTCGTCCTTGCGCTGGATCAGTTCCTCGCCGGTCAGGTCGTCCTTGCCTTCGACCTTGGGCGGGTTGAACTTGAGATGGTAGGTGCGTCCCGAGGCCGGGTGCGAGCGGCGGCCGCTCATGCGTTCGATGATGTCGCCGAAGGGCACGTCGATCTCGAGCACGTAGTCGAGCTTGACGCCCGCGGCCTTCATCGCGTCGGCCTGCGGAATGGTGCGCGGGAAGCCGTCGAACAGGAAGCCTTCGGCGCAGTCGGGCTGGGCGATGCGTTCCTTCACGAGATTGATGATGAGGTCGTCGCTGACCAGCGCGCCCGCATCCATCACGGCCTTGGCCTGCAGGCCCAGCGGCGTGCCGGCCTTGACGGCGGCACGCAGCATGTCGCCGGTGGAGATCTGCGGAATGCCGTACTTCTGGCAGATGAAGGCCGCCTGCGTGCCTTTGCCCGCCCCGGGCGCGCCCAACAAAATCAGTCTCATGGTGTCCTCGGAGGGTTCTTGGATTTGTGTCGCGTCGCGCACGCACTCCTCGACAAAGACAGAGTGCGGCGGACGGAATTGCGTCGAGGATAGCACGCGGCCCCGTGAACAATTTCGCCGGACATCGAGGGCGCCGATGGCGGGAAAGCAGTACTTAGGACTTCTTGACCCCCAAAGGCGGCTCTTCGTAGACTGATCCGGAAAGTTAAAAGAAGAAACAAAGATGACGCCATCGTGTCCACGATCCGGCGCCTCATCGCATCACGGGACACATCCAACTTCATGCCCATTGCTTCCTCGCAGGCCGGCTGCATCCTCGACGCCAGCTGTGCGGCCATGCCCATGCTCGGGGGGCGGCCGGCCCTCCAGCCGGTGTCCATCGACGGCGAGGAGGGGTTGAGCCGGCTCTTCCGCTACAGCCTGGTGCTCGCGACCCCCGAAACCCCGGGCCACAGCCCGCGCCAGGCGGCCAACGTCAACATCAAGCCGATGGTGGGCGAAACGCTCACGGCCCACATCGTGCTGGACGGCCGTCCAGGCGCGGGTGGCAGCAAGCGGCACATTTCCGGGCTGGTGACGCGCATGCGCTTCCTGCGCCTGGAGAACCGCCGCGCGCTCTACGAGGCGGTGATCGAGCCCTGGCTGACGCTGGCGGTGCGCACCAGCGACTACCGCATCTTCCAGAACAAGAGCGTGCTCGAGATCGTGCAGGAGGTGCTCGGCAGCTACGGCTTCGCGTTCGAGCTGCGCGCCACGCAGAGCTATCCGCCGCGCGAGTTCCAGGTGCAGTACGGCGAGAGCGACCACGACTTCGTGGCGCGGCTGCTGCACGAGTGGGGCCTGTACTACTACTTCGAGCACGCCGAGGATTCGCACAAGCTGGTGATCGTGGACGACATGTCCTCGCACCAGCCCTACGCCAACGCCGCCTACCGCAAGGTGCCGTTCCGCGGTGCCGACGAGACCATCGCCGAGGAGCATTGCGACAGCTTCCAGGCCGCCGAATGCCTGCAGAGCGGGCGCTGGGTCACCGACGACTTCGATTTCCAGCGGCCGAAGGCGCGGCTGCAGCAGGTCAGCGCGATGCCGCGCAAGACCGCGCAGAGCGACCGCGAGCGCTACGGCTGGCCCGGCGACTACGTGGTCGAGTCGGAGGGCGAGCAGCTGGCGCGCGTGCGCATGCAGGAGGCCGGCGTCGGCGGCGAGCGCGCCAGCGGCTCGGGCAACCTGCGCGCCGTGGTGCCGGGCTGCCTGCTCGAACTCGAGCGCCATCCGCAGGACGAGGCCAACCGGCAGTACCTCGTGACCGACGCGCGGCTGCACCTGCAGGACGTGGGCGACGCGAGCGACCAGCAGGGCTTCGAGTGCCGCGTCGACTTCGAGGTGATCCCGACCAGCAAGGTCTACCGCGCCGACGCGCCCACGGTGCCGCGCCCGCGCACCACCGGCCCGCAGACCGCCATCGTCACCGGCCCGGCCGGGCGCGAGCTCTGGACCGACCGGTACGGCCGCGTGAAGCTGAGCTTCCACTGGAACCGCTACTGCACCAAGGACGAGAACAGCTCGTGCTGGGTCCGCGTCTCCTCGCCCTGGGCCGGCACCAACTTCGGCGGCATCCAGATCCCGCGCATCGGCCAGGAGGTGATCGTCGATTTCGAGAACGGCGATCCCGACCGGCCGATCGTCACGGGCCGGGTCTACAACGCCGACAACATGCCGCCGTGGGAGCTGCCGGCCAACGCCACGCAGAGCGGGCTGCTCACGCGCAGCTCCGAGGGCGCGACCGACGCCAACGCCAATGCCTTGCGCTTCGAGGACAAGAAGGGCGCCGAGCAGGTGTGGCTGCATGCCGAGCGCAACCAGGACATCGAGGTCGAGCACGACGAGACCCATTGGGTGGGTCACGACCGCGCCAAGACCATCGACCACGACGAGACGGTGCACGTGGGCCACGACCGTACCGAGACCGTGGACCACGACGAGACCATCACGGTGCACAACGACCGCACCGAGACCGTCGACGGCAACGAGCGCATCACCATCCACAAGAACCGCGGCGAGCGCGTGGACCAGAACGAGACGATCTCGATCGGCGAGAACCGCAAGGAGGACGTCGGCCTCAACGAGACCATCAAGATCGGCGTCAACCGCACGGAGACGGTGGGCAACAACGAGAAGGTGAAGATCGGCGTCAACCAGAACCTCACGGTGGGCTCCAACAAGCAGGAGACCATCGGCCTGACCAGCCTGAAGAACGTGGGCATCGCGCAGATGACCAACATCGGCGCCGCCTACAACCTCAACGTGGGCGCGATGTGGATGAGCAACGTGGGCTTCCTGCACACGCACAACGTCGGCACCCGCTACGCGACCACGGTTGGCACCAGCTATTCGCTGAGCTCGGGCAAGACGGTCAGCGTGAACGCCGGCAGCACCATGGTGCACCAGGCCGGCGACGAGCTCACGCTGGTGTGCGGTGCCTCGTCGATCACGCTCAAGTCGGACGGAACCATCGCCATCCGCGGCGACCGCATCCAGGTCAACGGCGCCACCGTCGTCGACATGGACGGCCAGCACATCCACATGAACTGACGATGGCCATCGCCCTGATCAACGAGACCCCGTACCCCGCCTTTGGATTCGACACCGAGCTGTACGACGAAAAGGAATACCACAGCCTCGCCGCCAAGGCGACCTTCGCGATCACGGCCCAGGGCCTGTCGCCGCTCGAGGAGCAGCCGCCGCTGAACATGGCCGACCGCTACGCGGGAGAGCCGGGTGCGTCGAGCCTGCTGCAGCCCAGCGACCTGATCCCGTTTCGCGAACGCACCGACGTGCTGGTGACCGGCGAGGCCAGGGCGCCGGGCGGCGAACCGGCCCATGGCTGGCTCGCGCACGTGCAGGTGGGCGCGCTGCGCAAGTCGCTGCAGCTCACCGGGCCGCGCCACTGGCGCTACCGTGCCATGGGGGGCTGGGAGCTGTCGCATCCCGCGCCGGTGCGCGGCGTGCCGCTGCTCTACGAGCATGCCTTCGGCGGCGAGCATCCGAGCGGCGACGACGAGCCGCGCGATGCCTGGCTCGCCAACCCGGTCGGCGTCGGCTTCGGCGGCCGGCACCGCGGCGAACGCGGCGAGCGCTGGGAGCGCGACCGCGAATGGCCGGCGCCGCAGCTGCTGTCGCCCGAGGAGACGCTGGCCGCCGCGCCCGGCCGCCATTACCGCACTCTCAACTTCGCGCCCGTGCCCGGCGACTGGCAGCCGCGCGTCTCGCGCATCGGCACCACCGACGAGGCCTGGCGCAAGCAGGTCGCGCCGCACCTGCCGCGCGACTTCGACCTGCGCTACTTCAACTGCGCGCCCGACGACCAGCAGACCAACGGCTATCTGCGCGGCGACGAGGACGTGGAGCTCGAGGGCCTGTTCGAGGCCGTGCGCGGCTTTCGCCTGCCGGCGCTCAAGGCCACCGCGCTGATGGCGGACCACGACGGCATCGTGGTGCCGCTGGACATGGACCTGTCGACCGTCCACATCGACCTCGACCTGGGCACGCTGGCGCTGGTCTGGCGGCTGACCACCGGCGCGCAGGACTGGTCGCAGGCCAGCCTCAGCATCATGGAGCGCTGAACGCATGGCCGCGCCCGAGCAGGCGGAGAAACGCCACGAACACTTCGCGCTGGCCAAGGCGCCCGACTGGAAGTACACGCCGCTCAAGCCCGACAAGGGCGTGCCGGTTCCCTACTGGACGATCTCGTACTTCGACGAATCGGTGCAGACCGCCAGCCGTTCCGACGGCCGCACCAACGAGTACTTCCTCGACCGCTCGCGCGTGCCGGTCAGCCGCGGCGGCGAGGCCGGCAAGGGCAAGGGCGTCATGTCGGGCACGTACATGGACGAGTTCGAGCCCAAGGAGTGGTCGCAGACGCTGCACATCGATGGCGGCCTGGCCGTGTTCAACGGCCACATGGGCACCATCAACAAGGGGAATGCGCCGGCCAAGGTCTACACCAGCATCAACCCCGAGCAGGCGATCGCCGACAAGGCCTGCTGGGAGCAGATGAAGACCAACATGGCCGCCCTCGGCGTGGCCAGCAAGGACCGCATGTTCGCGGACCCCGCGGGCTGCGGCAAGGACGTGCTCTCGGGCGCCTGGAACACCATCACCGGCGACGTGGCCGCGGTGGGCGACATGCTCGGCAGCGTGTGGGGCGGCATCAAGGCCTTCTTCTCCGATCCGCTGGGCTCGATGAGCAGCGCGGTCGACGGGCTGCAGAAGTTCGGTGCCCAGGCGGTGGAGGCGGGCAAGCAGGTGGTGGGCGTGATCAACGGCCTGCGCGACGGCTCCATCACCATGGACGACCTGCTCGACTTCGCGGCCGACATGCTGCAGGACCAGCTCTGCGAGATCGCCGCGCAGGTCGAGGAGATGGTCAAGCAGGGCAAGGGCTGCGAGGCCGTGGGCGTGATCCTCGGCCAGACCGCGGAGGCCGTGGCCGTCTCGCTGGCGACGGCCGGCGTGGGCGCGGCGGCGGGCGGCGCGACCAAGGCCGCGCAACTGATGGCCAAGGCCGGCATCACCAAGGGCGATGACATCGCGGCGGCGATCCGCAAGCTCAAGGAGTTCAAGAAGAAGCACAAGGAGCGGCCGCACGAGGGCGGCGAGCCGCATCCGCGCAGGCTGGCGGACGGGGAGGATTCGAGCACGCCGGGGGATCGCAAGCCCGATGTCTGCCCGATGTGCCCGGTGGTGGGCAAGCCCGTGAACCCGGTGCTCGGCTGCAAGGTGCTGGGTGGCGGGCTCGAGCTCGACTTCGACCTGCCAGCACCGCTGCCGCTGCCGTGGCAGCGCACCTACGTCTCGCGCAATGCGCGCGTCGGCTGGCTGGGGCAGGGCTGGACCCTGCCGCTGGGCCTCGTCGTGGAGGAGCGGCGCATCCAGGGGCGCGCGAAGCTCGTGCTGGTCGACGAATCCGGCCGCGACATCGTCTTTCCCGCGCTTAAGCCCGGTGCCAGCCACTACAACGAGTTCGAACGCTTCACGCTCAGGGCGCTCGATGCGCAGCGGCTGCAGCTGGAGGGCCTGGATGGCGAGCAGCGCTTCGTCTTCCGGCGCTTCCCCGGCGGCGCGGGGCGGAGCGCCCGCTACCTGCTGGCGTCGATCATGGACCGCAACGACAACCGGATCGACATCGAACACGGCCCCTCGGCGCTGCCCGAGCGCATCGTCGACAGCGCGGGGCGGGTGCTGCTGCTCGGCTTCGAGCACGTCGTGCCCGGCGCGCGCGAGCCGCTGCGGCTGCGCAAGGTCGAGCTGCTGTCGGCCGACGGCGGGCGTCGCACGCCGCTGGTGGGCTACGAGTACGACCGCGCGGGCGACCTGGTCCGCGTGACCGACCGGCTCGGCGGCATGCGGCGCGAATTCGAGTACCGCAACCACGTGCTGGTGGCGCACACCGAGCCCGGCGGCCTGCGCGCCTCCTACGCCTACGACGTGGAGGCGCCTCATGGCCGGGTGCGTTGCAGCGAGATCTCGAACGGCGAGCGCTACGACTTCGAGTACCTGGCGCGCGCGACCCGCGTGACCGACCAGCTGGGCCGTGTCGAGGTCTACGAATTCAACGCCGACCGCGAATGGACCGCCACGGTCGACGCGATGGGCGGGCGCACCGTGCGGCAGCTCGATGCCTTCGGCCGCCTGCTCGCGCTGACCGATCCGGCGGGGCGGACCACGCGATACGGCTATGACGAACGCGGCCGGCCGGTGCGCGTGCAGGTTCCGGGGGCCACCGACACCGAGTTCGTGGTGACCACCGTGCGCTACGACACGGCGACGGGCCAGCCCGCGAGCCTGGCCGATGCGCTCGGCGCCACCACCGGGTACCGCTACGACGCGCGCGGCAACCTGGTCGAGGTGATCGACGCGCTGGGGCAGCCCACGCGCTACCGGTACGACGACCGCGGCCTGCCGGTCGCCATCGTCGACGCGCTCGGCAAGACGCGCCACCTGAGCTACAACGCGGCGGGACAGGTCGTGCGGCAGGTCGATTGCTCGGGGCAGCCCACGGGCTACGGCTACGACGAGTGGGGCCGGCTCGAGAGCGTGACCGATGCGCTGGGCCACACCACCCGCTACCAGCGCGACGAGCTCGGACGGCTGCGCTCGCTCGTCGGCGCCGACGGCACGGTCGAGCGCTTCGAGTACGACGCGGCGGGCCGCCTCACGGCGCATGTGAGTCCGCTGGGTGCCCGCACCGAATACCTGCTCGCGCTCGATGGACTGCCGCTGGTGCGGCGCAATGCGGCCGGCGGCGAACTGCGCTACGAGTACGACGGCGCCCGACGCCTGGTGGCGCTCTACAACGAGAACGCCGTGCGCTACGACTTCGGCTACGACGCGCTGGGCCGGCTGGTCGAGGAGACCGGCTTCGACGGTCGCCACACGCGCTACGTGCGGGATCCCGCGGGCTTGCTGCTCGCGAAGATCGAGCTCGGCTGCCTGACCCTGCGCCAGCGGCTCGACCAGCGGCTGGCGCGCGAGCAATCGCGCCAGCCGGGCACGCCGCAGGCCCTGCCGCCGAGGCGCACCGCGCCGACCTTCGAGGATCCCTGGGGCTTCGGCCTGACGGACGAGGTGACGGCTGCCGCGGCGAGCGCCGCCGGCCAGGCGATCGTGACCCGCTACGAGCGCGACGCGGGCGGGCGGCTGGTGCACAAGCTGGTGGCCGGCCACGTGCTCGACGCGCGGGGGCGGCGCGTCGCGCAGCACAAGTCCACGCACTATCGCCACGATGCCGCGGGTCGGCTGGTCGAGGCCGCCAACGACAACGGCGGCCGGATCTCGCTGGGCTACGACGCCATGGGCCAGTTGCTCGAGGAGACCCGCGTCGGCCAGGGGCTGCGCACGACGCAGCGCCATCGCTACGACGCGCTCGGCAACCGGCTGGCCACCGTGCTGCCCGACGGGCGCGAGATCCGCTGGCTCCACTACGGGTCGGGCCATCTGCACCAGATCAACCTCGACGGCCGGGTGGTCTGCGACATCGAGCGCGATGCGCTGCATCGGGAGGTCGCGCGCAGCCAGGGCGCGCTGGAGAGCCGCTATCGCTACGACCCGGTCGGCCGCCTGCTGGCCCAGGCCACCGCGCGCCCGCGGCCGGACGAGGCGCGGGTCGATCCCGGTGCCGGCACCGATGCCGTGCCGGGATGGGACGAGCGCTTCGTGCTGGCGCGCCAGTATGTTTACGACCCTGGCGGCAACCTGCTCGAACTGGTCGATCGCCGGCATGGCCGCGCGCGCTATGGCTACGACCGCATCGGCCGGCTGCTGTCGGCATTGCAGCCGATGTCGCAGGAGCAGTTCGCGTTCGATCCGGCCCACAACCTGCTGCCCGGCGCGGACGCCGGCGGCGGTGCCGCCCCTTCGGCGGGGGCGATCAAGGACAACCGCGTCGAGGTGTTCGAGGACAAGCGCTACCGCTACGACAGCCACGGCAACCTGGTCGAGAAGAGGATCGGCCGGCACACGCGCATGCAGTTCGAGTGGGACGTGGAGCACCAGCTCCAGGGCGTCACCGTGGTGCGGCAGGGCCAGGGCGGCAGCACCACGACGCAGACCACGCGCTACCGCTACGACGCATTCGGGCGCCGCATCGAGAAAAGCGATCGGCTCGGACGCACGCTGTTCGAATGGGACGGCAACCGGCTGCTGAGCGAGCAGCGCGGCGCGCTGCAGACGCTGTATCTCTACCAGGGGCTTGGCTTCGTGCCGGTCGCGCAGGTCCAGGCCGAAGTCCTCCGGGGCGAGCCGGCGGGCGAGGCGCGAGAGGACGACGACGAGCAGGACTGGCAGCCTCGCCGGTCCCGCACCGCCTTCGTCGACCGGATGCTGGCCACCGCACGCCAGATCCAGGCGCGCAGCCGGGGCGAGGGCGAGGCAGCGCCCGTCGTGCCGGCGCAGGACGAGCCAGACGCCGGCGCCTCGGTGGTGGATCTCGATGCCTGGCGCATCCGCTACTACCACACCGACCACCTCGGCACGCCGCGCGAGCTCAGCAGCGAGGATGGCGAGATCGTCTGGAGCGCGAGCTACAAGGCCTGGGGCAACACGCTCAAGGTGGAGGTGCCTTCAAGCACGCCGCGCGCCGGGACGCAGCCCGTCGAGCAGAACCTGCGGTTCCAGGGCCAGTACTTCGACGCCGAAAGCGGGCTGCACTACAGCCGCTTTCGCTACTACGACCCCGATGTCGGGCGCTTCGTGAGCGAGGACCCGATCGGCCTGGCCGGCGGCGAGAACTTCTTTGCCTATGCGCCCAACCCCATCGGCTGGATCGACCCGTACGGCCTGGCGGGCGTCATCCTGCTGGGCGAAGGGCAGGATGCCGTCGAGGCCGTCGCGTCGAGGCTCGGCGCCCGGACCATCAAGAACGACTGGCCCGACAATTTCCCCAATCTCAAGGGCGTGACCGATCCCGAGGAGTGGCGGCGCCGGATGTGCGAGGCGGTGGATTTCAACCGGCAGTGGATCCGCGACCGCGCCGCCGAGGGCTACACCTTCCAGACCATCGGCGTGCAGGGTTCCAACAGTCCCTATTACGCCGCGGAGCTCGAGGAACTCTCCAAGCTCGGGCACAAGGCGACGGTGGTCAAGAAGGTCAAGGATTCGGACGGCGTGTTCAGAACCATCGACGAGATGCGGGCCAAGTGCAACTGCCGGCCGCGAATGAAGTACAAGAAGCTGCAATGCGACTGACACCGAAAGCGCCGACGCCATGATTTCCGTGATCCTCGGATCGAACGACAAGCCCCGCATGGAGCGCTTCCTGGCCTTGCTGGGGTTCGCGAGCCAGGACGGGCGTTCCTACGTGGCGCCCGGCCATCAAGGCTTCGAGTTCTACTTCACCGAGGCGCCGTCCAAGCCTTCCGCGAGCACCGAGATCTTCGTCTCGGTGTCGAGCCAGGCCGACCCCGATGCCTTCTTCGAGACGCTCGAGCGGATCGGATTGCCGTTCGAAACCTGGGAGCACCCGAGGTTCTACGACGTCCGCGTGACCGATCCGGCCGGTCGGCTGTGGCAGGTGATGCTCAAGTCGTAGCGGCGAACAGCGCCCGCACCCGCGCCAGGTCTTCCGGCGTATCCACGCCCGGACCCGGCGCCGCGTCGCTCACGTGCACCGCGATGCGGTGCCCATGCCACAACGCGCGCAACTGCTCGAGCGCCTCGATGCCTTCGAGCGGCGAGGGCGGCAGCGCGGGAAATTGGCGCACGAAGCCCGCGCGGTAGCCGTAGATGCCGATGTGGCGCAGCGGCGCCGGCGAGGGCAGCCGCGCAGGCGGCACGCCGGGCGCGGCGCCGTCGCGCCACCACGGGATCGGCGCACGGCTGAAATAGAGCGCGTTGCCCTGCGCGTCGAGCACGGCCTTCACGACGTTGGGATTGAGGTAGTCGGCCACCGAATCGATGGCATGCACCGCGGTGCTCATCGCGGCATCGGGCCGCGAGAGCAGCGCCGCGGCCACGGCGTCGATCAGCGCCGGCTCGATCAGCGGCTCGTCGCCCTGCACGTTGACCACCACCGCGTCGCCGTCGAGACCGAGCTGTTCGCAGGCCTCGGCGAGGCGGTCGCTGCCGCTCGGATGGTCCTGGCGCGTGAGGATCGCCTCCACCCCATGGGCCTGGCAGGCCGCGAGGATCGAGGCATGGTCCGCCGCCACCACCACGCGCGCCGCGCCGGATTGCGCCGCGCGCTGCGCCACGCGCGCCACCATCGGCACGCCGGCGATGTCGGCCAGCGGCTTGTCGGGCAGCCGCGTCGACGCCAGCCGGGCCGGCACCAGAACCGTGAAGCTCACAGCCCGAGCTCGTCGTCGGACAGGGTGCGGGCCTCGTTTTCGAGCAGCACCGGGATGCCGTCGCGCACCGGATAGGCCAGGCGCGCGCTGCGCGAACAGAGTTCCTGCTTTTCGGGATTCCAGGTCAGGGGGCCCTTGGTGACGGGGCAGACGAGCAGTTCAAGCAGCTTGGTGTCCATCGGTCGATGATAGCTTTGCGTCGAGTGCCGCGAGGAAGGCGTCGGAGGGTTCGAACAGCAGCGGCACGGCCAGCGCACGGGGCGCCTGGCGCCAGAGCTTGACCGCGTCCTTCTCGGTGCACAGCAGCAGGTGGTCGGCCGGCAGGTCGTCCTGCCAGTCGACGAAATCGTGGTGATCGGGCAGGGCGATGGTTCGTTCGGGTTCGATGCCTTGCGCGCGCAGCATCTCGAAGAAGGCCTCGGGCCGCGCGATCGCCGCCAGCGCCGTGATGGGGCGCGCAGCCAGCGAGGCCAGCGGCGTCCGGGTGCCGTCGTTCGCCACCGCGTAGGTCGCCAGCTGGCGCGTGGCGGTGAAGCCGCCGGCGAAGGCTGGGTGCTCGCCGCTGTGCAGCACCAGGTCGCAATCGCGCGGCCAGGGTTCGCGCAAGGGGCCGGCCGGCAGCAGCCAGCCATTGCCGATGCCGCGGTCGTCGAACACGCAGATCTCGACGTCGCGCGCCAGCGCCAGGTGCTGCAGGCCGTCGTCGCTCACGATGACCTGCGTGGCGGGATGGGCCGCGAGCAGCGCGCGCGCCGCCTCGGCGCGGCGGCGCGCCACGAACACCGGCACGCCCGTGCTGCGCCGGATCAGCGCCGGCTCGTCGCCGACCTCGCGCGGATCGCTGTCGGGCAAGACTTCGCGGCAGTCGTCCGTATGCCGGCCGTAGCCGCGCGACACCACGCCCACCCGCCAACCCCGCGCACGAAGATGCCGCGCCACGGCCATCACCACCGGCGTCTTGCCCGCGCCACCCGCGATCACGTTGCCGACGATCACCACCGGTACCGGCATGCGTTCGGCCCGCAGCCAGCCGAGGCGATAGAGCAGCGCGCGCAGCGCCACCAGGGTGCGAAAGAGCAGGGACAAGGGCCACAGCAGCAGCGCGAGAGGTCCGCGCCGCAGCCAGGCGTGCCGAAGCCGCGAGGCGGTTGCGCCGGTGTCGGTGCCGTTGCGCCCCTGCGACGGCAACTCAGTGCCCGGCTTGCGCCGTCGACTGGGCGGCGAAGGTGATCTGCATCAGGCCCGCGCGGCGCGCCGCTTCCATCACCGTCACCACGGCCTGGTGCGGACTGCTGGCATCGGCGCTGATGATCACCACGCTGTCCTTGCCGCCGGTGGCGGCCGCGGCGAGCGCCGCCGCCACGGTGTCCACGGCGCGGTCGGGCAACTGCGTCTTGTTGATCGAGTAGCGCCCGTCGGCCGAGACGCCGACGATCACTTCCTTGGGATAGTCGCGCTGCGCGTCCACGTCCGCCGTCGGCAGCCGCAGCTGCATCTCGGTGAACTTGCTGTAGGTGGTCGACAGCATCAGGAAGATCAGCACCACCAGCAGCACGTCGATGAACGGGATCAGGTTGATCTCGGGCTCGTCGCGTGCGCCGTGGCGAAACTGCATGCGGCCGCGGCTCATCGGGCGCTCCCGGCGGCGGCCATGGCGGCGGTGGGCGCGCTCATTTGCGCAGCGCGTTGAGATGGCGCGCGAAGCGCTCGCCCGAGAGTTCCAGGTTCAGCAGGTACTCGTCGACGCGGCTGCGGAAATAGCGCCAGAAGATCAGTGTCGGGATTGCGACGATCAGGCCGAAGGCGGTGTTGTAGAGCGCGATCGAGATGCCGTGCGCGAGTTGCGCCGGATTGCCCGAGCCCACCGCGCCGCTGGTGGGCGACTGCGAGCCGAAGATTTCGATCATGCCGATCACCGTGCCCAGCAGCCCGAGCAGCGGGGCGGCCGAGGCGATGGTGGCGAGGGCAGGCAGGTAGCGCTCCAGCCGGTGCGCCACGGTGCGGCCCGAGGCCTCCATGGCGGCGCGCAGGTCGTCCTCGGTGCAGCGCGGATTGGCGTTCAGCGCCCGCAGGCCGGCGGCCAGCACCTGGCCGAGCATCGAGTTGTTTTCCAGCTTGGTCACCACGTCGGGCCCCGGCACCGCGTTGTGCGACACCGTGATGGTTTCTTCGAGCAGCTTGGGCGGCAGCACTTTCACCGTCTTGAGACTTGTGAAACGTTCTATAACAAGCGCGAGTGCGATCACCGAGCAAGCGAGCAGCGGCCAGATGGGCCAACCTGCAGCAACTATGATGGAAAACAAGGAATCCTCCGGCCCCGTAGGCTGTCAATGCGCGGCGATTATCCACCGAGCCCACCATCGCCACGGCGCTTGTTTGCGTGTCGGCCAAGACGCACAGATTCTGTGGATAACTTTGTGATTAACCTGCTGCGCAAGTCGCCGCGAGCCGCGCCAACTGGGCTTTCCATTAGATCGATTGAATTTTGGGCACCGCTTTTTTTAATGAAATCAACAACTTGCACGAGAAACCGTGCAATTGTCCGACCCCGGGGGCGCGGCGCCCCGCCCGCGGCACCCGTTGTGGAAGAGTGCTAAATCACGATTCGGCGGTTCTGTGAACTTGCGTGACCCGAATCCGCCCGCCGGGCCCCGCGTATGGGCCGTCGGCGCGTTGTGCCGCGCGGTCGCCGATGCGCTCGATGCCCGCTTCAATCCGGTTTCCGTGCGCGGCGAAATCTCCGGTTTCTCGCGCGCGGCGAGTGGACATTGTTACTTCTCGCTCAAGGACGAGTCGGGCCAGCTGCGCTGCGCCATGTTCCGCCGCGCGGCGGGCCTGCTCGATTTCTCGCCGCGCGACGGCGACCAGGTCGAGGTGCGCGGTCGCCTCGCGGTCTACGAGCCGCGCGGCGACCTGCAACTCGTCGTCGAGAGCCTGCGCCGGGCCGGGCAGGGCGCCCTGTTCGAGCAGTTCCTCCAGCGCAAGGCGCGCCTCGAGGCCGAGGGCCTGTTCGACCCGGCGCGCAAGCGCGCGCTGCCGGTGATGCCGCGCGCCATCGGCGTGGTCACCTCGCTGGGCGCCGCGGCGCTCCACGACGTGGTGACCGCGCTGCGCCGGCGCGTGCCCCATATTCCCGTGACGGTGGCTCCCGCCGCGGTGCAGGGCGCCGGTGCGCCCGGCGAACTGGTGCGCGCGCTGCAGTCGCTCTATGCGCTGCAGCCCGCGGTCGACGTCATCCTGCTGGTGCGCGGCGGCGGCTCGATCGAGGACCTCTGGGCCTTCAACGACGAGAGCCTGGCGCGCACCATCGTGCAGAGCCCGGTGCCGCTCATCAGCGGCGTGGGCCACGAGACCGACTTCACCATCGCCGATTTCTGCGCCGACCTGCGCGCTCCCACGCCCACCGCCGCGGCGGAGCTGGTGAGCGCGCCGCGGGCGCTGTGGCTCGATGCCCTCGCGCTGCTCGAGGAGCGCCTCGACGACGCCATCGGCGCGCGGCTCGATGCGCTGGGCCAGCGGCTCGACCAGGCCGCCGGCCGGCTGGGCCGTCCCTCGACGCTGGTGGCGCGGCAGCAGCTGCGGCTCGCGCATCACGCACAGCGCCTGCACTATGCGGTGCTGTCGAGGACTCAGCGGCAATCGCAAGCGGCCCAGAAGCTGGCCGACGATTTCCCCGCGAAGTTCGACCGTGCGCTGGTGCAGCGCCGCGAGCGCCTGGAGCGCGTCGCGCTGCGGCTGAGGCTGCTCGATCCCGCGCTCGTGCTGCAGCGCGGCTATGCCTGGATCACCGACGCCGACGGCCGCGCCGTCGTCAGCGCGAAGGCGCTCGCACCCGGCGATGCCGTCGTTGCCCGCCTGTCCGATGGCTCCGTCGATCTGACCGTCGCGTCACGCGGCGCGACGGGAACGCGTCCGACGTGAGCGCCACGTTTCCTTTCTAGAATCATCGATTCCCCACAACCAACCCACGAGAAAAAACCATGGAACATGTGCTCCCACCCCTGCCGTACGCCCTCGACGCACTGGCACCCGAGTACTCGAAGGAGACCCTCGAGTACCACTACGGCAAGCACCACAACGCCTACGTGGTGAACCTCAACAACCTGCAGAAGGGCACCGAGTTCGAGTCGATGACGCTCGAGGAGATCGTCAAGAAGTCCAGCGGCGGCATCTACAACAACTCGGCCCAGATCTGGAACCACACCTTCTTCTGGAACTGCATGAAGCCGCAGGGCGGCGGCGCTCCCAGTGGCGCGCTGGCCAAGGCCATCGATGCCAAGTGGGGCAGCTACGACGCTTTCAAGGAAGCCTTCGTGAAGTCGGCCGTGGGCAACTTCGGCTCGGGCTGGACCTGGCTGGTGAAGAAGGCCGACGGCAGCGTGGACATCGTGAACACCGGCGCCGCCGGCACGCCGCTGACGACCGCCGACACGGCGCTGCTGACGGTCGACGTCTGGGAACACGCCTACTACATCGACTACCGCAACCTGCGTCCGAAGTTCGTCGAGACCTTCCTGGCCAAGCTGGTCAACTGGGAGTTCGCCGAGAAGAACTTCGGCTGAGACCGACGAGAGGCACCATCACGGTGCTTTCACGAATGAAAAAGCCCCGCATGCGGGGCTTTTTGCTGGGCCAACCGCTATCGGTTGGCGGCGCGGGCACGCAAGCAATCAGCGCTTGCCGGCGGCGAACAATTCGCCGGTGATCTTCGCGCCCTTCTTGATGTTCTTCTTCTTGAACCAGCCCTGGTTCATCTCGAGCACGTACTTCACCGGCTCCTCGGAGCAATGCGAATCGTCGGTCTGCGGCTTCATGTCGGCCAGGTTGACGATGCGGCCGTCCTCGGCCACAAAGGCTGCGGTCAGCGGCAGCAGCGTGTTGCGCATCCAGAAGCACTGGGTGGCCGGCTGCTCGAACACGAAGATCATGCCTTCGGCCTGCGGCATCTCCTTGCGGAACATCAGGCCGACCTGGCGCTCGACCGGCGCCTGGGCGATCTGCGCATCGATGGTGTAGAGGCCGATCGACAGCTTGGTGCGCGGGAGGTTGGTTTGGGGTTCCTGCTGGGCGTGGGCCGGAGCGAGCAGGGCGGCGGAGATGGCGACGGAGCAGGCCAGGAGGGCGGCAAAACGCTGGAGCATCGGGGTTCTTTCAGACTCTTCCATACAAAGAAGGCCGTGCCCGGCCCCATGAAAAAAGCCCGCTGACGCGGGCCTGGCGGGCATGGCCTGTGAAGGCGGCTAGCTTACGCCTTCTTGGTGGCGACGTGGGCCTTGGCGACCTTGCGGGCCTTGTGCTTCTTGGCGGCGGCGTGCTTCTTGGCGGGTGCCTTGGCCTTGGTGACCGCGGGAGCGGCCGCAGCGGGTTCGGCGGGTTGTTGGGCAAAGGCACCGAATGCGACGAGACCGGCAACCAGGGCAGCGAACAGCTTCTTCATGACAAATCCTTTGAGATTGTTAGGTATGGACCACCTCCCGGTGGAGGTGCATGTTCAACGGAAAGCATTCGTCGCGGTTGACAGGCGCGTCCCCTGAAAAATGAGCAAGGAATGAGGGCGAAAAAAAAGCGCCCCGATGGAGCGCTTTCTTTCAAGAGGACGAATCCTTAGTTGGGCGTGCCGCCTTGGGTCGACTTGCGCTTCACGCTGCCGTCCTTGTTGCGACGACGCTGGTCGCGGGTTTCAGCGCGCTTCTCGCCGGAGGTGGCAGCCTTGTCGGTGCCGATGGCGCCGCCTTCGGGCGTCTTGGCGATGTCGCCAGCGGGAGCAGCCACCTTGCCAGCAGGACGTGCGTCCTTGCGGGCTTCAGCGCGTTGCTGCGCCTTGCTGTTGCTGGCGTTCCCTTGTTCGGGGGTGGTGCCAGCCGGGTTTTGGGCATAGGCGCCGGCTGCGAACAGGCCAGCGATCATGACTGCGAGAAGTTTGCTCATTGATGATTCCTCTATCGAGAATTGGTTGGAAACGCCTCCCGGCGAGCAGAAGGTCAGGCACTAACGAGGCCGGCGGCCCGCAGGTTGACAAACGCCCACTGATGGGTTGCGTCTAAAATGTACAGCGATTTGTTCGCGGGCTGTACAGCGAATCTCCCTCGCTGTCTGAATTCGCAGACAGTCGTCCTGAATTAGGTCCACCCTCGGAGTTTTCCCCCTTCATGTCCAGCTACCAGCACATCAAAGTCCCGGCCGAAGGCCAGAAGATCGCGGTCAACGCCGACAACTCCCTGAATGTGCCCGACCAGCCGATCATCCCCTTCATCGAAGGCGATGGCACCGGTCTGGACATCACGCCCGTGATGCTGAAGGTGGTGGATGCGGCGGTGGCCAAGGCCTATGGCGGCAAGAAGAAGATCCACTGGATGGAGGTCTATGCTGGCGAGAAGTCGACCAAGGTCTACGGTCCCGACGTATGGCTGCCCGAGGAAACGCTGCACGCCGTGCGCGACTACGTCGTTTCGATCAAGGGCCCACTGACCACGCCCGTCGGCGGCGGCATCCGCTCGCTGAACGTCGCGCTGCGCCAGCAACTCGACCTCTACGTCTGCCTGCGTCCCATCCAGTACTTCGAAGGCGTGCCCAGCCCGGTGCGCGAGCCGCACAAGACCAACATGGTCATCTTCCGCGAGAACTCGGAAGACATCTACGCCGGCATCGAGTTCGAAGCCGAGAGCGACAAGGCCAAGAAGCTCATCAAGTTCCTGCAAGAGGAAATGGGCGTCAAGAAGATCCGTTTCCCCGAGACCTCGGGCATCGGCGTCAAGCCGGTGTCGAGGGAGGGCACCGAGCGCCTGGTGCGCAAGGCGCTGCAGTACGCGATCGACAACGACAAGCCGAGCGTCACGCTGGTGCACAAGGGCAACATCATGAAGTTCACCGAAGGTGGCTTCCGCGACTGGGGCTACGCCCTGGCCCAGAAGGAGTTCGGCGCCGAACTCATCGACGGCGGCCCGTGGATGAAGTTCAAGAGCCCGAAGACCGGCAAGGACATCACCGTCAAGGACAGCATCGCCGACGCGTTCCTGCAGCAGATCCTGCTGCGTCCCGCCGAGTACAGCGTCATCGCAACGCTCAACCTCAACGGCGACTACGTGTCCGACGCACTGGCCGCGCAGGTCGGTGGCATCGGCATCGCTCCGGGCGCGAACCTCAGCGACACGGTCGCCATGTTCGAAGCCACCCACGGCACCGCGCCCAAGTACGCCGGCAAGGACTACGTGAATCCCGGCTCCGAAATCCTCTCGGCCGAAATGATGCTGCGCCACATGGGCTGGAAGGAAGCCGCCGACCTGATCATCAGCGCGATGGAAAAGTCGATCGCCAGCAAGCGGGTCACCTATGACTTCGCCCGCCTGATGGACGGCGCCACGCAAGTGAGCTGCTCGGGCTTCGGCCAGGTGATGATCGACAACATGTGATCTCGCCGTCGGCGTTCTCGAACGCCGAAGCGACAGCCGCAAGCCCTCGAGGTTCTCGCGAACCTCGAGGGCTTTTTCTTGGGTGCACGCGTCTCTTTTGACGCTCTGGAAAGACTCGTTGGGGGCAAAGATCACGGTTGAAGTTATGCCTGTGCGCATTTAACTATTGCTAGAAACTGGGGACGAAAAAACACGCTACCCCCTCCACAGAATCGCGCTCATCGAGGATCACGGGAGCGCACGATGAGGGAGAGAAAAAAGCAGCGATCGATGCCGCCATGCGCACATGCAGCGCGTCGTTTCGCGCAGGCGTGCACGAGGCCCACGTACGAGGGCGAACGGCCATGACGCGGTCTCGCCGGGCCCTGTTCGGAAAGCTCGACCTCACGCTGTTTCGTGCGATCGAATCGGCGACGTCGTTCGCGAGATTGCGCGGCAATCCTCAGGTTGAACTCGTGCACTGGCTGCACCAGTTGCGCCAGGCCGGCGATGGCGATCTGCACCGCCTGTGCCTTCACCATCGCATCGATACGCAACGGCTCGATACCGACCTTGCCGCAGCCTTGTCCAGCCTGCCGGCCGGCGCCTCGTCCTTGAGCGACTTCTCGCCTCACGTCGAGACCGCGATCGAACGCGCATGGCTCCTGTCCAGCCTCGAGTTCGGCAATCCTTGCATCCGCGGCGTGCAATTGATGAGCGCGCTGCTGCGGAGCCCGGACCTTCGGCGCGTGCTGTTCGAGATTGCACCCGCGTTTCGCGCCCTGGCGGCCGAACGGCGGCCCGACGAGCTGCTTGCGCTCGTGACAGGCTCTCCCGAGGATGCGGAGGGGCCTTACGATGGATCGAGCACGATGCCGGCGCCATCGTGCGAAGCGGGTCGTGCGATGGAGCTGGCCACGCCGTCCGGCGCAGCGTTGGTCACCTACTGCACCGATCTCACCGAGAGTGCGCGCGCCGCGCGGATCGATCCCGTCATCGGCCGCGGCCAGGAGATCGGCGCCATGGTCGATATCCTGCTGCGCCGGCGCCAGAACAACCCCCTGCTCACCGGCGAGGCCGGCGTGGGCAAGACCGCGGTCGTCGAGGGGCTGGCACTCGCGATCGCCAGGGCCGAGGTCCCGCCGAAGCTGCGCAACGCACGATTGCTGAGCCTCGACGTCGGCGCGCTGCTGTCCGGCGCCGGCCTGCGTGGCGAATTCGAGTCCAGGCTCAAGTCGCTGCTGCAGGAAGCCGCGCAATCGACGCAGCCGGTGATCCTGTTCATCGACGAGGTGCACATGCTGGTCGGCGCTGGTGGCCAGGGCGCGGCGGCGGATGCGGCCAATCTTCTCAAGCCGGTGCTCGCGCGCGGCGCGCTGCGCGTGATCGGCGCGACCGCCTGGCGCGAATACAAGCGGCACATCGAGAAGGATCCCGCGCTCGCGCGCCGCTTCCAGGTGCAGCAGGTCATGGAGCCGCCGGCCTCCGCCGCCATCGACATGGTGCGAGGACTCGCATCGACATTTGCCGCGCACCACGGCGTGACCGTGCTCGACGAAGCGGTGCGTGCCGCCGTCGTGTTGTCGCAGCGCTACCTGCCCGCGCGGCAGTTGCCCGACAAGGCCGTCAGCCTGCTCGACACCGCCTGCGCACGCGTCGCCATGTCGCTGCACGTGCCGCCGCCGGCTGTCATCGGCCTGCGGCAACGGATCGCGTCGCTCGCGGTGGAGGTCGCTTTGCTGCGTGACGAGACCCGGATTGCCCAGGGCTGCGAGACCCGACTGGCGCGGATGCTCGCGGCGCGGGAATCGCTCGAAAAGATCCGCGACGAGCTCAGGGCACAGAAGGTCAAGTGGAGGGGGGAGAGGGCGCTGGTCCGGCAAATCCAGGCGCTGAGGGCTGAAGAAGAAAAGGAGGGGGAGGATGAGCCGGACCATCTTCCGCACCTCGACGCGTCGGCGCTCGAGGAAGAGCTTCGAGGTCTCCAGCAAGGCACGCCGCAGGTCTTCCTCCAGGTGGACGAGGCGGTCGTCGCGAAGATCGTCGCCGAGTGGACCGGCATCCCCGCGGGCCGGTTGCTCACCGACGAGGCAGCGGCCGTGCTGGAGCTTCAACGCACGCTCGAGCAGCGCGTGCTCGGCCAGACGGGGGCCCTCGAGCTCATCGCCCGGCGCATCCAGACGGCGCGCGCATGTCTCACGGATCCCTGCAAGCCCGCGGGCGTGTTCCTGCTGGCCGGGCCTTCGGGTGTCGGCAAGACCGAAACCGCGCTTGCATTGGCCGAGGCGATGCATGGCGGCGAGCAGAACCTCGTCACCTTGAACATGAGCGAGTTCCAGGAGCCGCACAGCGTGGCGACGCTGCGCGGCGCGCCACCGGGCTACGTCGGCTATGGCGAGGGCGGCGTGCTCACCGAAGCCGTGCGCCGCCGGCCCTACTGCGTCGTGCTGCTGGACGAGATCGAGAAGGCCCATCCCGACGTGCACGAGGTCTTCTACCAGGTGTTCGACAAGGGATGGATGGAGGATGGCGAGGGACAGCGCATCGACTTTCGCCACACCACGATCCTGCTCACCAGCAACGCCGGCTCGGCGTTCGTCGAGCATGCCTGCCGAGACGCGGCATCGATGCCTTCGGTCGAGGCCTTGTGTTCAGGCTTGGCAGCGCCGCTGCGCCGGGTCTTTTCCGCGGCCTTTCTCGGCCGCGTGACGGTGGTGCCGTACCTGCCGCTGTCGACGCCGGTCCTGGCGGGGATTGCCGCGCTGCATTTGCGGCGCATCGCGGAGCGGATGGGCGAGCAGCACGGGATCGACCTGAGCTACGCGGACGATCTCATCGCCCATGTCATCGGGCGGTGCCCGGTCCGCGACACCGGCGCCCGGCAGCTTGCCGCGTTCATGGACCAACAGCTGTTGCCCGTGCTGTCGGGGCATTGGCTCGACGCGCTGCGGAGCAGGCGCGAGATCACCCGCGTGCATGTGGGCCTTCGCAGCCATGGCGTGGAAACGCTTGCGCAAGGTGCGGCGGACGCCGCCGAGAAGCGCATCGCCTGTCACATCGAGTACGCCTGAGGTGGCCAACCCGCACAACCGGGCATCGTTTTCGTTCGGGGGCCTGTTCCGCGCAGGTTCGTCATTCACTGTCTTTTCAGGAGGGGTTTCATGATCGACAACAGCAGCCAGAAGTTCATCGCTCGAAACCGGGCGCCGCGTGTGCAGATCGAATACGACGTGGAGGTCTACGGGTCCGAAAAAAAGATCGAATTGCCGTTCGTCATGGGCGTGCTCGCCGATCTCTCGGGCAAGCCGGCCGAGCCGCTGCCACCGGTCGCGGAGCGGAAATTCCTCGACATCGATGTCGACAACTTCGACGAGCGCATGAAGGCGATCGCTCCGCGCGTCGCATTCGCGGTCCCCAACACGCTGACGGGCGAAGGGCAACTCATGGTCGACATCACGTTCGAAAGCATGGAGGACTTCTCGCCGGCGGCCATCGCCCAGAAAGTCGAACCGCTCGCGCGCCTGCTCGAGGCACGCAGCCAGCTCGCCAACCTGCAGACCTACATGGACGGCAAGGCGGGTGCCGAAGACCTGATGAACCGGCTTCTGCAGGATCCCGCGCTCCTGAGGTCCCTGGCGTCATCGGCCAGGCCGGCGTCCGAACTCGGATGCGATCCCGGCATCGTGGCCTGCGCCTGAGCGGCCGAACCGCTCCCAGGAGATGCCCATGTCATCCAGCGACGCCATCGTTCTTGCCGAGCCCGCACCCGGGCGCTACGTCGAAGCCCCGGACTTCGCCGAGCTGCTCGACCGGGAATTCCGGCCCAAGACGGAAGAAGCCCGCGGCGCGGTCGAAGCGGCCGTGCGCACCCTGGCCGAACAGGCCCTGTTCAACGCCGCGACCATGACCGACGATGCCTACACCAGCATCCAGGCCATCATTGCCGAGATCGACCGCAAGCTGTCGGCGCAGATCAATCTCGTGCTGCACAAGGAGGAATTCCAGCAGGTCGAGTCGGCCTGGCGGGGCATGAGCCACCTCGTCAGCAACACCGAGACCGACGAGAAGCTCAAGATCCGGTTCATGGACGTCTCGAAGGACGAGGTCCGCCGCACGCTGCGCCGCCACCGCGGCATGGCATGGGACCATAGCCCGGTCTTCAAGCGCATCTACGAAGAGGAATACGGGCAGCTCGGTGGCGAGCCCTACGGCTGCCTGGTGGCCGACTACTACTTCGACCACACGCCCGCCGACGTCGAACTGCTCGCGGCGATCGCCAAGGTGGCGGCCGCCTCGCATGCCCCGTTCATCGCCGGCTCGGCGCCTTCGCTGCTCGGCATGGAGTCCTGGCAGGAGCTCGCGAATCCCAGGGATCTCGCGCGGATCACATCGAACCTCGAGCACGCGCCGTGGAACTCGCTGCGCGGCACCGAGGATTCGCGCTACGTCGGCCTCGCCATGCCGCGGTTCCTGGCCCGGCTTCCCTACGGTGCCAAGACCAACCCCGTGGACGCCTTCGATTTCGAGGAGGAAACCGAGGGCGCCGACCATCGCAACTACGTCTGGAGCAACGCCTCGTATGCGATGGCGGTGAACATCAATCGCAGCTTCAAGCGCCATGGCTGGTGCACGATGATCCGCGGCGTGGAGTCGGGTGGCGTGGTGGAAAACCTGCCGTGCCACACCTTTCCGACCGATGACGGCGGCTTCGACATGAAGTGTCCGACCGAGATCGCGATCTCCGACCGGCGCGAGGCCGAGCTTGCCAAGGCGGGCCTGATACCGCTCGTGCACAGGAAGAACTCCGACAGCGCTGCCTTCATCGGCGCGCAATCGATCCAGCGGCCGCAGGAGTACATGGACCCCGACGCCACCGCCAACGCCCACCTGGCGGCGCGCCTGCCGTATCTCTTCGCCAGCACCCGGTTCGCGCACTACCTCAAGTGCATCGTGCGCGACAAGATCGGCAGCTTCAAGGAGCGCGACGACATGCAGCGTTGGCTCAACGGCTGGATCATGAACTACGTCGATGCCGACCCCGCGAACTCCTCGCAGGAGACCAAGGCGCGACGGCCGCTCGCCGCCGCCGAGGTCGTGGTCGAGGAACTCGAGGGCAATCCAGGCTACTACGGCGCCAAGTTCTTCCTGCGCCCGCACTTCCAGCTCGAGGGGCTGACGGTCTCGCTGCGGCTCGTGGCCAGGCTGCCCTCGCTCAGGGAAGAGGCCTGACCGGCACTTGTTCCCTTCAAGCCGCGACCCGCGGTCCATGCATCTTTCGGAAGCCGACAACGACAGAACAGGGAGTTCGCATGTCTCAAGACATTTTTTTGAAGATCGACGGCATCGAGGGCGAGTCCCTGGATGCCGAGCACAAGAACGAGATCGAGGTGCTCGCCTTCAACTGGAAGGCGTTCCAGGAGTCGTTCATGCATGCCGGTTCGGGCGGCGGCGCCGGCAAGGCCACGGTGGAAGACCTGGAGTTCGACCACCACATCGACCGCGCCAGTCCCAACCTCATGAAGTACTGCCTGACCGGCAAGCACGTCCAGGAAGCCAGGCTGACCGTGCGCAAGGCCGGCGGCAGCCCGCTCGAGTACCTCAAGTACACCTTCACCGACGTGATCGTCACCGCGGTCCACACGTTCGGCGCGAACTCGGACGAACTGCGCATCAAGGAGCGCGTGCGGCTTTCGTTCTCGAAGATCAGGCAGGAGTACGCCGTGCAGAACGCGCAGGGCGGCAGCGCGGGCGCCGTGACCGCGGGGTACGACATCAAGGGCAACAAGGAGTCCTGAGCGGAGGTCCCGACATGCGCGTTCCCGCTGCCTCATTCCTGGCTTGTCCGATGCGCCTCAACCGACGCGATGCGCTGCTCGTCGTGCCGCTGATGGCGCGGCCGGCGATGGCCCAGTTCCCGTCGCCCAAGGAACAGATCCGCCTGGAGCTCGCCGTCATGGCCGAGGCGGAGGTCAATCCGGACGACAAGGGCCGACCGGCGCCGATCCTCGTTCGCCTCTACGAACTGAAGTCCAGCGCGGCCTTCGAGGCGGCCGACTACTTCACGCTGCATGGCAACGACAAGGCGCTGATCGGCGCCGACATGCTCGTGCGCGAGGAGTTCATCCTGCGACCCGGCGAAACGCGTGCGATCCGTCGCAAATCTCATCCCGACCTGGGCGCCATCGGCGTGCTGGCCGGCTATCGGGACCTGGGGCTCTCCGATTGGCGCGCCGTGCAGCAGGTGGAGGCCGCGCCCGAGATCGCCTGGTACCGCGCCGTGCTGCCGGCCCACAAGCTCAAGCTCGAGGTCCGGCTGCAGGCGCGCGGCATCCGGGTCGTTCCCGCCGACTGAGCAGCGGCCATGCAAACGGGCGCCGAACCATGAGCTGGTACAACAAGGTCGTCTGGAGCGAGGGACTCTTCCTGCGCCCACAGCTGTTCCAGCAGCAGGAGCGCTACCTCGAGCACCTGGCGCACAAGCGGTCGGTCGCGCTCGATCCGTTCTACTGGGGCTTTCACCGGTATGCGATCGATGCCGAGTCGCTGTCGCTCGGCAAGCTGGTGCTGGCCGGCGCCGCCGGCGTGTTCCAGGATGGCACGCCGTTCGACGTGCCCGGCCAGGCCCTTGCTCCCGCACCGCTCACGGTGCTTGCGGAGCATGTCGACCAGGTCATTCACCTGGCGGTGCCCATCCGCACGCCCGACGGCGAGGAGACCACCTTCGACGACCCTGCTGCATCGATGGGCTCGCTCGCGCGTTTCGGTGTATTCGACACCGAGTTGCGTGACGCCAACTCCATCGGTCAGGGACCGAAGACGGTGCAGCTCTCGCGCCTGCGTCTGCGCCTGCTGCCCGAGCGAGAACTGTCGGACGCCTGGATCGGCCTGCCGCTGGCCAGGGTCAGCGTGCTGCGATCCGATGGCAGCATCGCGCTCGATCACCGCCTGATTCCGCCGGTGTCGGGCTATGGCGCGAGTACGTTGCTGAGCGACTGGATCACGCACCTGCACGGGCTGTGCCGCCTGCGCGCCGATGCGCTCGCCGCGAGGTTGACCGGCGGCGACGGCAAGTCCGGCGCGACCGCCGAGGTCTCGGACTTCCTGCTGCTGCAGACCCTCAACCGCTACGAGCCCTTGCTGGAGCACTGGCTGCAGGTCAGGGACACCTCGCCGCAGCAGTTGTTCATGGCGCTGCGCGCATTCGGCGGCGAACTGGCCACCTTCGGACGCACCGGCCATCGCCGGCCTCCGGCCCATGGCGGATACCGGCATGTGGACCCCTACCTGTCGTTCAAGGGGCTGGTCGCCGAAGTGCAGTCGCTGCTCAACGATGTGCTGGTGCGCAGCGCCCATTCCATCGCGCTGGCGGAGCGGGCCCACGGCGTGCACGTCGCGAGCGTCGAGCCCGCGGAGCTCCAGGGCTATCAGAGCCTGGTCTTCGCCGTGGCGGCGCACCTGCCGCCCGATCAACTGGCCAGCCAGTTCGTCGCCTGCTGCAAGGCCGGGCCCAGCGATCGGCTGCCCGAACTGATCCGGTCGCATCTGCCAGGCATTCCGCTCCAGGTCCTGCCGGTTCCACCGCGGCAGATCCCGTTCAACGCCGGCTTCGTCTATTTCCAGCTCGACCCGCACGGTGCCCTCTGGGAGCACATGGTTCGCCATGGGGGGCTGGCGCTGCACGTGGCGGCGGAATTTCCAGGGTTGCGCATGGAACTCTGGGGAGTGCGGGAGAAATGATGCAAGCCTTGCGTTGCGAAGCGTGCGCCTCGCTCGATCCGGAGGGCAGGGCATGAGTACGCCGATTGCCCAGCTCGCCAGGGAGCACGCCCGGCTGCTCGACGGCAGCCGCGCGGTCATGACCATTGCCGGTGCCGACCTGACCGCGGGTTTCTTCGCGGGCGTGGCCTGGCACAACCTGCGCTTCGTCGACTGCGATTTCGCGGGCGAGGGCAACGTGCGGCTCGACGCCATGTCCGGCTGCCGATTCATGGATTGCCGGTTCATCGCCCCGAGCCATGACTTCGGCGTGATGGACGACGTGCGCTTCGTTCGCTGCAGGACCTCCGGCACTGCGATTCTCGGTGGCAGAGACGCCAGTTTCGGCGTGGTCTTCGAGGAGTGTGTCTTCGCGGGCGGCGACACGGTCTCGCATGCGCGCGAAGGCATCGGCAGCACCGGTGAAACGACTTTTCGCCGCTGCACGGGCCGTGGGGCCGTTCTCGTGGCCGGCACGCGGCTCGCGATCGAGGGTTGCAGCTTCGAGCACATGAGTTTCACGATCGGCCGACAGCGAGACCGCGGCGTGCCATTGGCGGCCACCGTCGCGATCGAGAACACGCAGGGCACCGGCGTCTGGCGCATGACGGACGCACGCATGAAGACCTGCCATATCCGCAACAGCCGCTTCGAGCGGATCGTCGACGACGGTTCCGAATGCGAGCCCTGAGCATCGCTTTCGCACCTGCTTGCCTGCCCCGCACCATGCACTACCCCGAAGAAAAGAGCGATCCGGCATTCGGTGCCGATGACTTCCATGCCGGCGTCGCGAGTGCGTCGCTCGACGAGGGCGGTTCGGTGCGCGAGCGCCTGGCGGCCATCGCGGCGGCAAGGAATCCGTTGCTCGAAGCGGCCCAGCCGCTGCTGCGTGCGCTGGCGGATCTGCCGCGGTCCCTCGGCGAGGAGGAGGTCGAGGTGTGGCACGGATTGCTCGAGCGCGAAGTCGCGGCCTTCCAGTCCATCTGCGCCGCCGCGAGGATTCGCCATGAACATGCGCTGGCCGCGAGCTACGCGTTGTGCACCGCGATCGACGAGGCCGCGAACAGCACCGCGTGGGGAGGCGGGCAGGCGGGCGAGGCGGGTGTCTGGGCCGGCCTCCAGTTGGCGGCGCGTTTCCATGGCGACACCAAGGGCGGCGACAAGTTCTTCCTGCTGATCGGCCGGCTGGCCACCGATCCCGAGCAGCATGCCGATCTGCTCGAACTGATGTACCAGGTCCTCGGCCTCGGTTTCGAGGGCCGCTACAGCACCGCCGACCACGGAAGCCGGCAACTCGAAGCCGTGCGTCACCGCTTGTTCGAACTGCTCGCGACAGTCCGTCCCCAGGTGCCGCATGAACTCTCGCCGCACTGGAAAGGGGGGCCGGCGGGACGGCTTCGGCTGGCGCGCAGCGTGCCGGTATGGATCACGAGCCTCGTGGCCGCGTTCGTCCTGTCAGGCCTGTTCGGCTGGTACAGATACCAGCTCTCGGCGATGAGCGGGGACCTGACGCAGCGGCTGGCCGCCATCGGGCGGATGCGTCCGCCGAACCCGCCGATGGCTTCGGCGGCCCGGCCGCCGCGGCTGAAGGAACTGCTGTCGTCCGAGATCGCGCGCGGCAGCGTGAACGTCGACGAGAACGCGCGCCACAGCACCGTCAGCTTTCGGGGCGACGAGATGTTCGTGCCCGGCCGCGCGAGTCTCGGTGCGCGAATCCTTCCGGTGCTGGACAAGGTTGCCGGCGAGATCAGGCAGGTATCCGGCAGCGTGCAGGTCGTCGGGCACACCGACAACCGGCCGATACGCACGCGCGAGTTTCCCGACAACCAGGTGCTGAGCGAAAAGCGCGCCGCGGCCGTGGCTGCCTTGCTGCGGGACAAGGGCGTCGAGGCCGCGCGCATCCGAAGCATCGGGCAAGGCGACGCCGCTCCGCTCGACGACAACGCCACGGCGCAGGGCCGTGCCCGCAACCGGCGTGTCGACATCGTTGTGTCCCAGGACTCGGGCATCGATCCGCACGCCCAGGCGCCTGCGCCCGCGCGGAGCGAAAGCCCGCCGCCGCTTCATCGCTGAAGAGAAAGGTCGCCGGATCCATGCCATACCTCAAACAAGCGGGCGCATTCGTGGTGTCGCGGCCATTCCTGGCGCTGCTGGCCGTCGTGCTGGCCGCCTGCGTCATCTGGTTCACGGGCGACCTGCTGGCCCTGAGCGGCGTGCGCCCCATGGCTTCGCGCGAAGTGCGGCTCGCGCTGATCGTGCTGTTGCTGCTGCTCGGCATCCTCTGGCTGGCCTCGGGCCCTTACAGCCTCGTCGGCGTCGGGGCACTGTGCCTTCTCATATGGCATGCGGGACCGACCCTGGCGATCGGGGAGGCCAGGCCGCTCACGCCGATTGGAACGCGCATCGCGCTCCTGGTCGCGGTCCTGTCGCTCTATGCCCTCTACGGCTGCTTCCGCCTCTGGCAGGCCTTGCGCAGCAACGACGACCTGCTCGCCAGGTTCCTGTTTCGCAAGGCGTTGCCCCAGGAACACGAGGCCGCGAAGGAAGAACTCAGGCGCGTGGCCGCCGGGATCCAGGCGGCCGTGGCGGCACTGCGGAAAATGCGCGGCTTCGGCCGCCTGCACCGGATGCTGGATGGCAAGCGTCACCTGTACGAACTGCCGTGGTACATGGTCCTCGGGAGCCCCGGCGTCGGCAAGACGACAGTTCTGCGCCATTCGGGGCTCCAGTTTCCGCTGGCGCGCCAATGGGGGCTGGAGAGCCGGACGATGCTGTCCGATGCTCCGGCCGAAACGTCGCACTGCGATTGGTGGATCGCGAACGAGGCGGTGTTCATCGACACCGCGGGCCGCTACACCACCCAGCGCGACCATGCCGCCCGCGATCCCGCCGAGTGGCGCGGCTTTCTTGGCCTGCTTCGCTCGCATCGCGTGCGCGCGCCGATCAACGGCGTGATCGTCGTGCTGAGCGTGGCCGAGCTGCTCGCCCAGGGCGATGCCGAACGATCCGAGCATGCGGCACTGCTGCGCGATCGACTGGCCGAGCTTCGTCAAGTGCTGGGCATCCGCTTTCCGGTCTATGTGATCGTGGCTCAGATCGACCGGTTGCGCGGCTTCCGCGAGTACTTCCATTCGCTCACGAGCGACAGCCGCGCCCAGCCCTGGGGTTTCACCTTGCCGCTCGCGCTGAAGGGGCGCCTCGGTTCCCGCGGCAGCCCGGCGCCGGAGGGGGAGGGCTTGCACCCACGGGTTCGTGCCGAGTTCGAGCTGCTCCAGCAGCGGATCGAGGCCGGCCTTCATGCCCGCTTGAACGAGGAGTTTGACGTCGAGCGCCGACGCCGCCTCTTCGCGCTGCCGCGCGAGCTGGCGGGACTGTCGTCGCGATTGCTGCCTTTGCTGGAGCAGGTCTTCCTCTCGTCCCGGTTCGACGACACGCAGAACCGCGAGGCGCTTCGCGGCGTCTATTTCACGAGCGGCGCGCAAGCGGGCGCCGAATTGCCGGCGGATGGCGCGACGCTGCTGCAACGGATGCGCCGGCGGCTCGCAGAAACCCGCGACGTGCCTTCGGCCTGCGCGTCGCAGGAACACGCCGACCCGGAGGCGGCGCGTGGCCAGCAAGGCTTCTTCATCCAGGGAGTGCTGGCCCGGGTGATCATTCCCGAAGCGCACCTGGTGCGCCCGAACCTGCGCTGGGAGTTCCGTTTCAGGCTCATGCGAATCCTGGGGCACGCGCTGGTGATCGTGCTGTTCGTCTGGCTGGCCGGTGCGTTGGCGCTGAGTTTCGGCAACAACCAGCGCTATCTCGAGGCGGCGAGCCAGCGAACGAATGCACTGTCGCTGCAGGTGCGCTCGTTGTTCGACGGCCTCAGGACCACCGACGTTACCGATGCATTGAACGCCGCGCGCGAACTGCCCAGTCAACCCGGGCTGGATCTCGACGACCCGGGTGGTGCCTATCTCTACGGGCTCTATGCCGCACCCGGCGTGCTGGCGGCGGCCGGCGAGACCTATGCCCGCCTGCAGAACCGCACCTTGCTGCCCGCCATCGTGCGGCGCATGGAGGTCGTGTTGTCGCAGCGCGTGAAGGAGGGCGATGCGAAGGCGGCCTACGACGCCTTGCGCGCCTACAAGCTGCTGTTCGACCGGTCGCGCTACATGAAGGGCGGCGCGGCCGAGGTGCGCGACTGGGTGCTCGGGGACTGGGAACTGTCCGGCGGCGCCACCGCATTCGGCGGCCGGGCCGCGGTGGTCGAGCATGCAGTAGCGCTCTTTTCGGGCGAACGCGCGCTCGAAGTGGATGCACTGCCCGATGCGGCGCTGGTGCGCGCGGCGCAGGATTTTCTCGGCACGCAGGCGTCGACCCAGCGGATCTACGAGCGCGCGAAGGCGGCGATGGAAGCGGAGGCGCCGCAAGCCTTCACGCTGATTCGAGCGGTCGGGCCGCAGGCCGGAGCCGTCTTCTCGCGCGACGGCGGGTTGCCGCTCGATCAAGGCGTGCCGGGCCTCTTCACCTACGAAGGCTATCACGAGGTCTTCGACAAGCGCCTGCCGGAGTTCGCTGCGCGTGCGTTCGATGACGATGGCTGGGTCATGGGGCGAGGGGCCGCTTCCTCGATCGAAGGCTCGGCGCGCGATGCACAGGGCGACCCGCGGCTGGCCGACATCCGGCGCCGCTACCTCGAGGAGTACGCCAAGCACTGGGAGCACTTTCTTGCTTCGGTGCGCCCGGTCGGCGGCAGCGACGCAGCCGCCACGAACCTGGGCTTCGACCTCGGTGTGCTGCGGCAGCTTGCTGCCCCCGACTCGCCGCTGAGTCGGCTCGCGCGCGCCGCCGCACGCGAAACCACCTTGTCGCGCCCGTTGATGGTTCCGGCGCAAGAGACCAGGGGATTGCTCGACAAGGCTGCCGAACAGATGAGCCGGCAGACCGAAGCGATGGGGCGTCGCCTCGGCATTCGCGCCGAGGAGCGGATGGAACGGCAGATCGTGGACGACCGTTTTGCCGCGCTGCGCGAACTGGTCACCGGGCAGCCCGACGTGGGCGCGCTACCGGGTGGCACGGCGGGTACCGCGAAGCCGGGGCTCGAAGCCGTCACCGGCCTGATCAACGAGTTCTACACGCTGCTGGTGGTGGCCGACACGGCCTTGAGCGCCCAAAGCCTGCCGCCCGGTGGTGCCGAGGTCGGCGCGCGCCTGCTGCTCGAAGCCGGGAAGCTGCCGGCGCCTTTTCGCGAAGTGTTGACCGCGCTGGCCACGAGCGGCGGCAGCAAGGTGGTGCAGGGAGCGACCGCAATCCTGCGTGGCCAGGCGCAGCTCCAGTTCGATCGTCTCATGGGGTTGATGGCGCAGCAGGTCGGCGAGCCTTGCCGGCGTGGCGTGGAAGGCCGCTACCCGCTGGCGGCGACCGTGCAGGATGCCTCCATCGAGGACTTCACGCTGATGTTCGCCGTGGGAGGGGCGGCCGACGAGTTCTTCGCAAAGCACTTGGCGGCCCTTGTCGATACCAGCGTGCGTCCCTGGCGCTACAAGGATCCGGGGAACTTTGCGAGTCTCGAGGTCCCCGCGGGCCCGGCGGCACCCGTGGCCGCAACGGGGACCACCGGGCCCACGCTGGCGGGAGAGCTGCTCAAGCTGCTCGCGCTCGGCGGTCCGAACCTCGAGGCCTTCGACCGGGCACGGCAGATCCGCGATCTCTTCTTTCGCGAGGCAGATGGCAGGAAGCTCGGGTGGAAGCTGGAGCTGAAGGTACTCGAGCTCGAGCCCAGCATCACCGACCTCGGCATCGACATCGATGGGCAAGGCCAGCGCTATGTCCATGGGCCGGTGCAGGCGCTTTCCATCCACTGGCCCGGTCCGCGCGGTGGATCGATGGCGGAACTGAGCGCGAATCCGCGGGTGTCGGGGCCGACCTCGACCGTGGGCGCCAGCGGGCCCTGGGCGCTGTTGCGACTGCTGGACAAGGGCCGTCTCGTGAGCACGGCGACCCCGGGACGCACGAGCGTCGAATTCCAGTTCGACGGACGGCGCGCGCTGCTCGACATCGGTTCCGGCAGTCAGCCGCATCCGTTCAACAGCGATCTGCTCAAGGGGTTTCGCTGCCCCGGGCGCATGGGGTGATCCGATGTTCGGCGAACTGATCGCGTCGTGGCAGGTGACACCGCCCGCCATCTGGGGCAAGTTGTCCGGTCATGCGGACTTCGTCCGCTTCGGAACGGGACAGGGAGAGATCGAGGCCTGGCGGGCCTGGCTCGCGCAAGAAGCGCGCCGATGCACCTTGTCCGCGGGGGACAAGGCCGGGCAGTCCCTGTCGGGCGCGGAGCGGCGGCCGGGGTTGCCGGTGGCCTTCGTGTTGCCGCCCGGAACCTTGCCGTTCGCCCGGCGGCAATGCGTTCTCGGTGTCATCGCGACCTCGGGCGACAGCCTCGGACACCGCCATCCGCTGGTCGTCTATCAGGCGGCAAGGCCGAGCTGGATCCGGCGCCACTTCGAAAACCATGCGGCGCAGCCGCGAGACTGGCAGTTCTGGCTGGCCCGGATGCTTGGGCGCCATCTGGCGGCGGCCTCGCCGGCGAACATCCGGACGCTGGCGATCGCGGTCCGGGCGCTGTGGGACGAGCAGTCGCGCGCTGGCGGCACGCCAGGCCTGCCGCCGGGCCCCGCCTTCGCGAATGCCAGTGGCCGCGACGACCCCTCAGGCCATCGGATGCAGGCCGTGATCGATCGATGGACGGCACCGAGGCCGGCGATCGATCCTGTCGCGCATGTGCGTGGCGTTCGCTTCCTGCCCTGGTCCGACTGGCCGGACCGGACCTGGAGCGCGCATGCCGGCAGCGCTTTCTGGCAACAGGACGCCGAGGGACGTTTCGTCGATGCGAGCCATCGGTTGCAGGCCACCTGGGGCGTGCTGCCATGAGGCGGTCTTTGGCCGTGGCAGATCGCGGTGCGTTCGAAGCCGCGTCGGCCCCCGAGCCGTGGGATCCGCCGCCGCGCGAGCACTTGCCGCATCGCGAGGCAGAGGCAGACCCCTTCGGCCTGCTCGACATCGCGGGCGCGCGGCACCGTCGGCGCGCGGATGTCGTGACCTCGTTGCTGCACGAAGGCCCCCCGGTGCCGCGGCCTTCCCGGTCGCTGTCGGTGCGTGACGACCGGGATTCCTCCATCGACGGGGCGAGGGGGCGCTGCGCGCTGTTCGAGCAGTGGCACGAAGAGTTCGTGCGCGTGGTCCGCGATCCCGGCGCGCTGGCTGGCCGGGCCGGCTCGCAGTGCCTCGCGGAGCCGGGCGGGAGCGCCGCGCCGACATGGGCACAGTTGAATGCACAGGGCGCCCGCTTTTCCTCGCCACTGGACATTTTTTGTGCCCGCGACAGCATCGATCGGGTGATCGAAGGCTTCGACCGGCTGGATGGTCCCGATCTGCTGGCACCCGGGCAGCCCGCGGAAGTGCTCTCGGCATTCGCTCCCGAGCTCGTTGGACATGCCGGCGGGGCGCTGCCCGGGCTGACGCGGCGCGAGCACCACGACATGGCGACCGACAGCCCGGTCCGCATCGGCGCACGCGTGGGCGGCCACGGGGATTCCACGGCATGAACGAGGAACTCCCCGGCGCCGGCACCGTGGCGCGGCAGATGGCCGAGATGCTCGACGCGGCCAGCCATGCGCCCTGGAGGTTCGGCTTCTTCGCGTTGCTGCGCCGGCTTGCCGCCGCCAGGCCCGACCAGCCGCCGATCGGGTTGGCGGCGCGACCGCGGCAGGAAGCCTTTCGCCTGGGGCAGGCCGCGGCCCTGGCCTTCGCGCCGCGCGAAATCGCCGAGATCGCGATGCCGTCGCAATCCGCCGCGCACCGAGGTGGCAACGACCCGTCGCGGCCGCTGATCCGGCTGTACGGGCTGGGCATGCTCGGATCGAACGGACCGCTGCCATTGCATTTCACCGAGATCGTGCGCGACCGCATGGAGAACGCGGGCGACAGCACCCTCGCGGACTTTCTCGATCTGTTCCATCACCGCTACCTCACGCACATCTACCGGGCCTGGGCGCAGAGCCAGTCGACCGAGGGGCTGGATCGCCGCGGGGACGAGCGTTTCAGCCGCTATGTCGCGCGCCTGACCGGTCACGATCCGGGCGAGATCCTCGATTCGGTGCTGCCGTCGCACGCACGGCTGGCCGCGGCCCCGCACCTGGGCCGGGAGACGCGCCATCCCGATGGCCTGGCGGGCACGCTGGCGCATTTCTTCGCCATCCCGGTCCGGCTGCGGGAGTTCATGCCGCATTGGATCTGCATCGCGCCCGAGGAGCGAAGCCGGCTGGGAAGCACCAGCGCCCCGAGCGTGATGGGGGCGGGCGCCGTGGCGGGCGAGGTGGTTGCCGACCGGCAGGGCCGGTTCCGGCTGGTGCTCGGCCCGCTGACGCTCGAGCGCTATCTGCGCCTGACCCCGCAGGGCTGCGACCTGCCGCTGCTGGTCGAGTGGGTCCGCGCCTTTGTCGGCCATGAATTCGCCTGGGATGTCGAACTGCGGATCCGTCGCGACAGCAGGCCGCCCGCGCGCCTCGATGCGCTGCGCCGGCTGGGGTGGTCGACCTGGCTGGGCGGGGACGAGGCAGCCTGCGGGGACTACACGGTCGGCATGGTGTTCGAGCCCGAGCGGTACATGGGCACTGCGGAGTCGCCATGAATCCGGGGCCCGCGGTTTCCGGCGACCTCGTCGACGACTGGGGAGCCCAGTGGCTGTCGCCGGTCAGTCCCACGGCGCCCTGCGGCCCCAGCCTCGAGTACGACCCGGACCATGCGGTGCTGCGTTCGCGCATGCTGCCGCGGGCCGAAGCGCAATACGGCGATTTCATCGGGCTTGCGGAGGCACCGAACTGGGGTGACGTCGAGCGGGACTGCGTGCGCCTGCTGGCGCGCACGCGCGACATCCATCTGCTGGTCTGGCTGTGCCGGGCGCGCACGCGGCTGGCGGGCGCCACGGGGTTGGCGCAGGGGCTCGCGGTGCTGGCCGCGGTCCTCGCCCGTTGGCCGGACGCCGTGCATCCGCAGCGCGTGATCGAGGGCGAGGACGATCCGACGGTGCGCGCGAACGCCCTGGCAGCCCTGGCCGATCCGGACGGCCTGGTCGGAGACGTCCGCGAGATCGTCGTGCATGCCGGCTCGGCCGCGCGCCTGACCGTGCGCGATGTCGATCGGGCGCTGCATGCGGCGGGCGGGGCATCGCTGCGGGATTCCGTGGGAAGGCAACTGTCCGAACTGCGGCGCGTGTCGGGCTCGGATCCGGGGGCGCCGCTGAATCGCCTGGCGAGCGCAGCGTGCTCGGTTCAGCGCATCGTGCGGTGGAGCAGGGCACAGCTCGCTGGCGAGGCGCCCGAACCGCATTCGCTGCAACGGCTGCTGAGCCCCTTTCACCTCTCCAATGACGTCGCTGCCCATGAAGCTCCTGACCGGCGTACCTCGTCGGTGACGGTCGCGCCTCTCGCCGACGCGGCCGCGCATGAGCGGCCCACCTCGCGGGATGACGCGCTGAACGCCATCCGGGCCGTGCGGGCCTGGTTCGAGGTCCATGAGCCGAGCACCCCGGTCGTGCTGCTGCTGCGCCAGGCTGAGAGCCTGGTCGGAAGGCCCTTCGCGGAGGTGGTCGGTGCGATTCCACAGGAACTGCTGCAGAAATGGGGCGCCGCGAAGTGAACCGGCTCCCGCCGGCATGGCTGCTCGCGGGCATCCTCGCCATTGGCTGGCTCGGCGGCGGACTGTCCGCATGGCTGATCCTGCGAGCGGGACGCAAGGCGCCACGGGTCTCGCGGCAACCCGCCCGGCCCGATGTACCCGTGGCCGAACGCCCGGCAGCCCGGGTTTCCCGGATTCCGCGGCTGGCCGAGGCCGCACCGCCCGTACCGCCGCCGGAACGACCGGAACGTCGGCTGCTCGACCTCAGCGACGAGGAAATCGATGCGCTTCCGGCGGAACTGCCGGCCGCCGAACGTGCCCAAAGGCGCAAATTGCCGGGTCCCCGAAAGCCTGATCTGCGGAATATCTGAGCGCTACATCGTCAAAATCCGTTGAAAAGGATTTTTGGCGGCGGATGAGGCGCAAGCCTCTTGATTTGTCGAATTCTCGCCACCAGCTTTTCCCGAGCCGGCACGGCGCTTGCACGCTCTATAGAATCTTTTTCATGGCAACGAGAATTCCTTCGACCCCTCCCGCTCCACCGGTGCGCAAGCCGGCGCGAGACGACGGAGATTCGGTCGTCCTCGAGCGGCGTCCGCAGAAAACGGCGCCACCCCAGATGTACCAGGTGGTCATGCTCAACGACGACTACACGCCCATGGAGTTCGTGGTCGTCGTCTTGCAGGAGTACTTCAGCAAGGACCGCGAAAGCGCCACCCAGATCATGCTCAAGATCCACCTCGATGGCCGCGGCGTCTGTGGGGTCTATTCCCGCGACATGGCGGCCACCAAGGTCAACCAGGTGATGGAAGCCGCCAAGCAGGCGGGGCACCCTTTGCAATGTGTCAGCGAACCCGTGGAATGAACCTGTTGATTTAGGCAAGCTCCAACCCATCTGAGAACTTATTTACAGCAAGGCAAAAAGGAAATCACATGATTGCCCAGGAACTGGAAGTCAGCTTGCACATGGCCTTCGTCGAGGCCCGGCAACAGCGCCACGAGTTCATCACCGTGGAGCATTTGCTGCTCGCTTTGCTGGACAACCCGAGCGCCGCGGAAGTTCTGCGCGCCTGCTCGGCCAACGTCGACGACCTGCGGGCGTCGCTCACCAACTTCATCAAGGACAACACGCCCCAGGTGGCGGGTACCGACGATGTGGACACCCAGCCCACGCTGGGCTTCCAGCGCGTGATCCAGCGCGCCATCATGCACGTGCAGTCCACCGGCAACGGCAAGAAGGAAGTCACCGGCGCCAACGTGCTGGTCGCGATCTTCGGCGAGAAGGATTCGCACGCGGTCTACTACCTGCACCAGCAGGGCGTGACCCGCCTCGACGTGGTGAACTTCATCGCCCACGGCATCAAGAAGAGCGATCCGCCGGAAGCCGTCAAGGGCAACAGCGAAGCCTCCTCGAACGAGAACGAAGAAGGCGGCGGCGAGAAGAACGAGAAGGCCTCGCCGCTCGAACAGTTCACGCAGAACCTCAACCAGATGGCCAAGGACGGCAAGATCGATCCGCTGATCGGCCGCGAGTACGAGGTCGAGCGCGTGATCCAGATCCTGTGCCGCCGGCGCAAGAACAACCCGCTGCTGGTCGGCGAGGCCGGCGTGGGCAAGACCGCGATCGCCGAAGGCCTGGCATGGCGCATCACGCAGGGCGACGTGCCCGAGATCCTGGCCGAGTCGAACGTGTTCTCGCTCGACATGGGCGCGCTGCTCGCGGGCACCAAGTACCGCGGCGACTTCGAGCAGCGCTTGAAGGGCGTGCTCAAGTCGCTCAAGGACAAGCCGAACGCGATCCTGTTCATCGACGAGATCCACACGCTGATCGGCGCCGGCGCGGCCTCGGGCGGCACGCTCGACGCGTCGAACCTGCTCAAGCCGGCGCTCTCGAGCGGCCAGCTCAAGTGCATCGGCGCGACCACCTTCACCGAGTACCGTGGCATCTTCGAGAAGGACGCGGCGCTGTCGCGTCGTTTCCAGAAGGTCGACGTGGTCGAGCCCTCGGTGCAGGAAACCGTCGACATCCTCAAGGGCCTGAAGTCGCGCTTCGAGGAGCACCATGGCGTGAAGTACGCGGTGGCCGCACTGCAGGCCGCGGCCGAACTGAGCGCCAAGTACATCAATGACCGTCACCTGCCCGACAAGGCGATCGACGTCATCGACGAAGCGGGCGCGGCCCAGCGCATCCTGCCGGCGAGCAAGCGCAAGAAGACCATCAGCAAGACCGAGGTCGAGGAAATCGTCGCGAAGATCGCGCGCATTCCCCCGGCCAACGTCAGCAACGACGACCGCAGCAAGCTGCAGACGATCGAGCGCGACCTCAAGAGCGTGGTGTTCGGCCAGGACAAGGCGCTCGAGGTGCTGGCCTCGGCCGTCAAGATGGCGCGCTCGGGCCTGGGCAAGGGCGACAAGCCGATCGGCTCGTTCCTGTTCTCGGGTCCCACGGGCGTCGGCAAGACCGAAGCGGCCAAGCAGCTCGCCTACATCATGGGCATCGAGCTGATCCGCTTCGACATGTCGGAGTACATGGAGCGTCATGCGGTGAGCCGCCTGATCGGCGCGCCTCCGGGCTACGTCGGTTTCGACCAGGGCGGCCTGCTGACCGAAGCCGTCACGAAGAAGCCGCACGCGGTGCTGCTGCTCGACGAGATCGAGAAGGCGCATCCGGACATCTTCAACGTGCTGCTGCAGGTCATGGACCATGGCACGCTGACCGACAACAACGGGCGCAAGGCCGACTTCCGCAACGTCATCATCATCATGACGACGAACGCGGGTGCCGAGACCATGAACAAGGCGACCATCGGCTTCACCAACCCGCGGCAGGCCGGCGACGAGATGGGCGACATCAAGCGCCTGTTCTCGCCCGAGTTCCGCAACCGGCTGGATGCCATCGTCAACTTCAAGGCACTCGACGAGCAGATCATCCTGCGCGTGGTCGACAAGTTCCTGCTGCAGCTCGAAACGCAGCTGGCCGAGAAGAAGGTCGAGGTCACCTTCACCGACAAGCTGCGCAAGCACCTGGCGAAGAAGGGCTTCGATCCGCTGATGGGCGCACGGCCGATGCAGCGCCTGATCCAGGACACGATCCGTCGCGCACTGGCCGACGAGCTGCTGTTCGGCCGCCTGACCGAAGGCGGGCGCCTGGAAGTCGACCTCGACGAGAAGGACGAGGTGCTGCTCGACATCCAGCCGCTGCCGAAGAAGGAAGGCAAGTCGAAGCCCGAAGCGGAAGAGGCCGCGGCCGGTTAAGACAAGCGAAGGAACTGGGCATTCCGTGGCCGGCGAGGCCGCGGAACCGCCTCCAAAGGCCGGTAGCATCGCGCTGCCGGCCTTTTTCTTTTTATCGGTCCGCCCCTCGCCTTGATCCTCCCCGAACTCAGTCCCGAATGGAAAACCGGCCTCTCCCTGGCATGGAGCGGCTACATCGCCGTGCTGTCGGTCTGGATCGTGATGCAGAAGCGCGCACCGGTGTCGACGATGAGCTGGATCCTGTCGCTGGCGCTGCTGCCGTTCGCGGGATTCGTCATCTATTACTTCCTCGGGCCACAGCGCCTGCGCAAGCAGCGGCTCAAGCGCCTGCGCACCCGCGCGAACGCCAACGCGCAGGCCGACCTCGCGCGGTTGCGCGACGCGGCCGAGCATGCGCCGCCGGCGCTGCAGCAGATGGCGCGGCTGGGCACCGCGACCTGCGGCATCCCGGTATCGAGCGCCACCGGCGTCGAGCTGCTCTCGGGCGGGGCGCGCACCTTCGACGCGATCTTCGAGGCGGTGCGCGCGGCACGCGACCATGTGCATCTCGAGTACTACATCTTCGAGCCCGACACCATCGGCACCGCGCTGCGCGACCTGCTGGTGGCGCGCGCGGGCGAGGGCGTGAAGGTGCGCCTGCTGATCGACGCGCTGGGCTCCAAGCGCATCGGCCGCAAGTTCATGGCGCCGATGCTGGCCGCGGGCGTGCAGGTGGCGCTGTTCCACGACACCAAGATCGGCCGCCGCCTGCGTCCCGTGACCAACTACCGCACCCACCGCAAGATCGTGGTGTGCGACGGCCGCGTGGGCTTCACGGGCGGCGTGAACATCACCGACGAGGAGGACAAGCGCACGCGTCCCGACGCCTACCACGACGTGCACCTGCGCGTGGAAGGCAGCGCGGTGCGCTGGCTGCAGACCACCTTCATGGAGGACTGGACCTATGCCACCGGCGAGGACCTGCACAGCTTCGGCGACGGGCTTGATGCGATGCTGCCCAAGGTGGAGGCCGGCGAGATCCCGGTGCAGATCGTCACCAGCGGGCCCGACAACACGCTCGAGGCCATCCACCGCATGCACGTCGAGGCGATCCACAACGCCAACCATCGCGCCTGGCTCACCACGCCGTACTTCGTGCCCGGCGAGCCCGCGCTGATGGCGCTCACCAGCGCCGCGCTGCGCGGTGTCGACGTGCGGCTGCTGGTGCCGCGGCGCAGCGACTCGGCCATCGTGAGCGCCGCCGCGCGCTCCTACTTCGACGAGCTGATCGCCGCGGGCGTGAAGGTGTGGGAGTACAAGGCGCGCATGCTGCACTCCAAGACGCTGGTGGTCGACGAGGACTGCGCGATGATCGGCACCGCGAATTTCGACAACCGCAGCTTCCGCCTCAACTTCGAGGTCTGCGCGGTGGTCTATGGTCCCGCGCTGACCCGGCCGCTGGCGGCGCAGTTCGAGACCGACCTGCACAGCTCGGCCGCGGTGCGCGCGCATCGGCCGCAGCCCTTCTGGCAACGGCTCGGCGACTCGATCGCGCGGCTGTCGTCGCCGCTGCTCTGAGTCCGGGCGCCGCACCCGGTATCCGCTTTCGCTTTCCCACAACGACATGACCGCTCAAACCTTCCTCTGGCACGACTACGAAACCTTCGGCGCCGTGCCGCGCCGCGACCGGCCCTCGCAGTTTGCCGCCATCCGCACCGACGCGGCGCTCAACGAGATCGGCGAGCCGCTGATGATCTATTGCAAGCCCGCGCCCGACTACCTGCCGAGTCCCGAAGCCACGCTGATCACCGGCATCACGCCGCAGCTGTGCCTCGAACGCGGCCTGCCCGAGCACGAGTTCGCGGCGCAGATCGAGCGCGCCTTCTCGCAGCCCGGCACCATCGGCGTGGGCTACAACACCATCCGCTTCGACGACGAGGTCACGCGCTTCCTGTTCTGGCGCAACCTCATCGATCCCTATGCGCGCGAGTGGCAGAACGAATGCGGCCGCTGGGACCTGCTCGACGTGGTGCGCCTGACCTATGCGTTGCGGCCCGACGGCATCCAGTGGCCGAAGAAGGAGGACGGCAGCGCCAGCTTCAAGCTCGAGGACCTCGCCAAGGCCAACGGCCTGCTGCACGAGTCGGCGCACGATGCGCTGTCGGATGTGCGCGCCACCATCGCGCTGGCGCGGCTGATCCGCAACGCGCAGCCCAAGCTGTTCGATTTCGCCTTCGCGCTGCACCGCAAGGACCGCGTGGCCACCGAGCTCGGCCTGCCGGCGGTGCGCGAGACCGCGAAGCCCTTCCTGCACGTCTCGGGCATGTTCCCGGCCGAGCGCGGCTGCCTGGCCGTGATGTGGCCGCTGGCCAGCCATCCCACCAACAAGAACGAGCTGCTGGCCTGGGACCTCGCGCACGACCCGAGCGAACTGCGCGACCTCGACGCCGACACCGTGCGCCTGCGCATGTTCACGCGCGCCGCCGAATTGCCCGAGGGCGTGGTGCGGCTGCCGATCAAGGGCGTGCACCTCAACAAGTCGCCGATGGTGGTGGGCAACCTGCGCACGCTGGCGGCGCCCATGGCCGAGCGCTGGGGCATCGATCTCGAGGCGGCCATGCGCCATGCCGCGATCGCGCGCGACCTGCCCGACATGAGCGCGATCTGGGCCAGGGTCTACGAACGGCCGAAGGAGGATGCGCCCGATGTCGACGAGGACCTCTACGGCGGCTTCGTCGGCAACGGCGACCGGCGCCGGCTCAACCAGCTGCGTGCGCTCTCGCCGGCCGAACTCGCGAGGGACCGCACCGGTTTCGACGACGGGCGGCTCGAGGAAATCGTGTTCCGCTACCGCGCGCGCAACTGGCCCGAGACGCTGAGCGAGGAAGAGGCGCAGCGCTGGGAAGAACACCGCGTGGCGAAGCTGTTCGACGGCGAGGGCGGTGCCCGCACGGTCGAGGGGCTGTTCGCCGAGATCGATGCGCTGTCGGAGACGGTGGACGAGCAGGGCGAGGAACTGCTGGGCGCGCTCTACGACTACGCGGACGCGATCGCGCCGTCGCGTTGAACCTGCGGGATCGTTCGTGCCGATGCCGTCGATGCGACGACTCCCACGCGGGCTCGCGGCCGCGATGCTGGCGCTGTCTCTGGCGGGATGCGGCTCGCTCCCCGCATCGCCAGGTGCAGCGGCCTGCGCCCCAGGCCTCTCGCCCTTCGAGCGCGACACCCTCTATTTCGGCCGCGCCATTCCCACCGGCGGCCAGGTCTCCGAAGCCGACTGGCTGCGCTTCCTCGACGGCACCGTGACCCCGGCCTTCCCGCAAGGGCTCACCGTCATCGACGCCGTGGGCCAGTGGCGCGGCGACGCGGGCGCGGTGGTGCGCGAGCCCTCGAAGATCGTGGTGCTGCTGCATCCGCGCGACGACAAGGCCGACGCGGCCATCGCCCGGGTCATCGCGGCCTACCGCCAGGCCTTCGCGCAGGAGGCCGTGCTGCAGGAAAGGCAGGCTGTCTGTGTCCGGTTCTGAACAGAACTCCGAGATGGATGTCGTCCGACGGCTGGTGCTGGCCGACGCCGTGGCCTATCGCGCGCGCATGCTCGATGCCTACGAGCGGCATCCCAGCGCCTTCACCTCGACGGTGGCCGAGCGCGGCGCCTTGCCGCTGCGTTTCTGGGAGGAGCGGCTGGCGTCCGGCGATGACACGGCCGACGTGGTCTATGGCGCCTTCGACGCCAGCGGGCTGGTCGGTGCGGCCGGTCTGAGCTTCGAGCGGCGCGAGCGCGCGCGGCACAAGGCGACGCTGTTCGGCATGTCGGTGGCCGAATCGGCCCGGCAGGCGGGCTTCGGCCGCCGGCTGGTGCTGGCGCTGCTGGACCATGCGCGCCAGCGGCCGGGCCTGCGCCTGGTGCAGCTCACCGTGACCGAGGGCAACGACGCCGCCCAGCGGCTCTACGAACGCTGCGGCTTCCGGCCCTTCGGCGTCGAGCCGCTGGCGATCGCGCTCGATGGCCAATTGCTGGGCAAGGTGCACATGTGGTGCGACTTGCTGCAGCCCGGCCAGGCGCGGGGCTGAAGCCCGGGGCAGGTCGAGCGCCGAGCGGCACCATTGCGGCCGCAACGGCGGTCCTGATTTCCCCCGGGCGCGCGTCCCCGGGCCCGGCCTCGTATGCTCCCCGCATGAATGCCACCGCCGCCGCGCTCGCCGATTTCGCCACGCGCCACCGCAAGCTGTTCGTGCTGACCGGCGCGGGCTGCAGCACCGAGTCGGGCATCCCCGACTACCGCGATGCGCGCGGCGAATGGAAGCGGCCCGCGCCCGTGACCTACCAGGCCTTCATGGGCGAGGAGGCGACACGGCGCCGCTATTGGGCGCGCAGCCTGATCGGTTGGCCGACCATGGCGCTGGCCCGCCCCGCGGCCGCGCACCTGGCGCTGGCACGGCTCGAGGCCGCGGGCCGCGTCGTCCTGCTGCTGACCCAGAACGTCGATGGCCTGCACGAGGCCGCCGGCAGCCGCGCCACCATCGACCTGCACGGGCGCATCGACACCGTGCGCTGCATGGGCTGCGAACGCCGCCAGCCGCGCGCGCAGCTGCAGCGCGAGCTGCGCGCGCGCAACCCGCGCTGGGCCGCGCTCGAGGCGCGCGCGGCGCCCGACGGCGACGCCGACCTCGAGGGCCACGATTTCTCGGCCTTCGACGTGCCGGCCTGTGCCCATTGCGGCGGCCTGCTCAAGCCCGATGTGGTGTTCTTCGGCGAGAGCGTGCCGAGGGAGCGTGTCGCCGCCGCCTTTGCGGCACTCGAGGCCGCCGATGCGGTGCTGGTCGCGGGCTCCTCGCTGATGGTCTATTCGGGCTTCCGCTTCGTGCAGGCGGCCGCGGCGGCCGGCAAGCCGGTGGCGGCGGTGAATCTCGGGCGCACGCGGGCCGACGCGCTGCTGGCGCTCAAGGTCGAGCGGCCGGTGGGCGAGTCGCTGGCGGCCCTGGCCGAGGCGCTGGCGCCCGAACCGCGCGCGGCTTGGCGAGCCAGCTAGCGCAGCGAGCGGATGAAGCCGTCCACCGCCGAGGTGTAGCCACCCGGCAGGCCGAGTTCCGCATCGATCTCTCCATGCGACAGGTCCTGCGGCAGCAACTCGGCGCGGCCGCCGCTCGCGGCCACCCGGTCGGCGAACGCGCGGGCCTGCGCGCAGGAACCGTCGCGCCGTTGCGTCGAGCACACGAGCAGCAGCGGTGCCGTGCCCGGCGCGAGCTGGTCGGTCGGCGACACGCGGCGCCAGAAAGCGGGGTCGGCGCCGAACACGCGGTCGTAGAAGCGCAGGTGAGGCCGCTGCATCAGCGCCGCCGTGTCGAGCGCGGCGCTGTCGAGCGCGACCGTGCCGAGCCAGGGCCGCACGCCCTCTTGCCGCGCGAGCGGCGCGGAGGCAGCGAGCAGCGCGACCAGGTGGGCGCCGGCCGAGTGGCCCATGAGCACCACGCGGGCTGGATTGCCGCCCCAGGACGGCGCCTGCGACTGCACGGCCGCCAGCGCGCGCGCCACGTCCTGCGCCTGCTGCGCCACGTCGACCTGCGGCACGAAGCGGTAGCCGACCGACACCAGCACGAAGCCCCGTTCGCGCACCCAGTGCTCGACCTTGGGGCCGACGACCGAGGCCGCCGCCTTGTCGCCGAACATCCAGGCGCCGCCATGGACCATCACGAGCACCGGGGCGGCTTCGGCGCTGGCCGGCAGGTAGACGTCCATGCGCTGGCGCGGATCGGGGCCGTAGGGCAGGTCGGCGATGCGGCGCACCCCTGCCGCGGGCGACGCGGCCGTCGATTCGGGTGGCGCCGCGGCCGGCAGCGGTGCCACGCATGCCGCCGCCAGCAGCAGCAGCACGAGCACGAGCACGCGGGGCACGAGGCGTTTCATCGCGGCGTGTGCGTTGCCGGCGCCAGGACTCAGGCCTTCTTCGCGAGCATCCAGCTCGTCGCGTCGCCACGGCCCGGCAGGTGCAGCGCGGCCGTCGCCGCCGGCGTCTCGGCCAGCAGCCGGCCCTTGCGGAACACCTTCAGGCGCGTGGCGCGCAGCCGGATCGCCTCGACCGGATCGCGTGCCTGCAGCAGCACGAAGCTCGCATCGCGGCCGGCCTCGAGGCCGTAGTTCTCGAGGTGCATCACGCGCGCGGCGTTGGTGGTCACGGCCTCGAAGCACTGGCGGATGCCGGCCTGGCTGGTCATCTGCGCCACGTGCAGGCCCATGTGCGCCACCTCGAGCATGTCGCCCGAGCCCATGCCGTACCAGGGGTCCATCACGCAGTCGTGGCCGAAGGCGACGTTGACGCCGGCGGCCAGTAGCTCGGGCACGCGCGTCATGCCGCGGCGCTTGGGATAGCTGTCGTGGCGGCCCTGCAGCGTGATGTTGATCAACGGGTTCGACACCACGCTCACGCCGGCCTCGGCGATCAGCGGCAGCAGCTTGCTCACGTAGTAGTTGTCCATCGAATGCATCGAGGTGCAGTGCGAGCCCGTGACCCGGCCCTGCAGCCCCAGGCGCTGCGTCTCGAAGGCCAGGGTCTCGATGTGGCGCGAGAGCGGGTCGTCGGACTCGTCGCAGTGCATGTCGACCAGCTTGCCGCGCTCGGCCGCGATCTCGCACAGCCGCTTCACGCTGGCCGCGCCGTCGGCCATGGTGCGCTCGAAGTGCGGAATGCCGCCGACCACGTCCACGCCCTTGTCGAGCGCGCGCTCGATGTTCTCGAGCCCGCCCGGGATGCGCAGCGCGCCGTCCTGCGGAAAGGCCACCAGCTGCAGGTCGAGGTAGGGCGCCACGCGGCGCTTGACCTCGAGCAGCGCATCGACCGCCAGCAGGCTGGCATCGCTGGTGTCCACATGCGAGCGCACCGCGAGCAGCCCCTTGGCCACGGCCCAGTCGCAGTAGGCCAGTGCGCGCTCGATCAGCGCCTCGGCCGTCAACAGCGGCTTGAGCTCGCCCCACAGCGCGATGCCCTCGAGCAAGGTGCCGCTCTGGTTGACGCGCGGCAGGCCGTAGCTCAGCGTGGCGTCCATGTGGAAATGCGGGTCGACGAAATGCGGCGCGACCAGCTGGCCGGCGGCATCGAGCGTGTCGTGCGCCGGCGCGGCCAGGCCGGCCGTGACTTCGGCGATGCGGCCGTCCTGCACGGCGATCGACATGCCGGTGCGGCCGTCGGGGAGGGTGGCGTTGGTGAGGAGGAGGTCGAGCATCGTGCGGGCTTGCGGATCGTTGTGGGGAGATTCGGCCTGGCGTGGCCGGTCGGCCGATCTCAGCGCGTGCGCTGCGGCCGGAAACGGTACTGGCCCGGTGCCGGGCCGACCTCGATGGTCACGCGCCGCAGCTTGTCGTCGTGCCCCGAGTCGGCCTTGGCCGTCAGCACGATGCCGCGCGGCGTGGCGCGGCAGGTCAGGTCGCTGAGCGCGATCTCGGCATGGTCGTTGTCGAGCTCGGCAATGGCCACCGTGTGCGCGGCCTGCAGGCTGCCGTTGGCGTCGCGCGCCATCCACTGCACGTAGAGGAAGGACTGCGCGTACTGTTCGGCGTGCACCACGCGGTAGGTGCCCTGGTGGTTCGGTCCCCAGGCGCCGCAGAGCTGGACCCAGGTGACGGCGTCGGGCGTCTTGAAGCTGTCGTAGCCGTAGTCGCTGCCCAGCGCATGGGCGCCCGGGCCGCCGAGTACCAGCAGCGCAGCGAGACAGGCCGCGCGCAGGCCGGTCGCGGTCATCAGCGCTCCCCCTTGCGGTAGGGCTTCATCAGCGCCTGCGGATAGCTGGCCTTGCGGGCCACGAGCACCAGGGCGAGGATCGACAGCAGGTAGGGCAGCATCAGGTACAGCTGGTAGGGCAGGAAGGCGTCGCCCGATTGTTGCAAACGAAGCTGAAGCGCGTCGAAGAAAGCGAACAGCAGCGCACCCAGCAGGGCCTTGCCAGGCCGCCACGAGGCGAACACCACCAGCGCGACGCAGATCCAGCCGCGGCCGTTGACCATGTTGAAGAAAAAGGCGTTGAAGGCCGACAGCGTGAGGAAGGCGCCCGCCACGCCCATCAGCGCCGAGCCGGCCACGATGGCGCCGGTGCGCGTGGCCGCGACCGACACGCCCTGGCTCTCGGCCGCCTGCGGGTTCTCGCCGACCATGCGCAGCGCCAGGCCCAGCGGCGTGCGGTAGAGCAGCCAGGCCACCGCGGGTACCAGCGCCAGCGCGAGCAGGGTCAGCGGCGTCTGGGCGCCGAGCACCGGGATGTGCAGCCACTCCATGGGCGCGAAGGGCACGATGGTCGGCGGCGTGTTGACCTTCGGGAAGCTCACGCGGTAGCCGAAGTAGCTCAACGCGGTCGCGAGCATGGTGATGCCCAGCCCCGACACGTGCTGCGAGAGCGCCAGGCCCACGGTCAGGAAGGCATGCAGCAGCCCGAACACGGCGCCCGTGAGCGCCGCGATGCCCACGCCCGCCCACAGCGGCGCGCCCAGGTACACCGCGAGCCAGCCGGTGAAGGCGCCCGCGACCATGATCCCCTCGATGCCGAGGTTGAGCACGCCGGCGCGCTCGCACAGCAGCACGCCGAGCGTGCCGAGGATCAGCGGCGTGGCGATGCGCAGCACCGCGACCCAGAAGGCCGGGTTGGCGAGGATGTCGAGCAGCTCGGTCATCGGCTCCTCCGCACGCGGTACTGGGTCAGCAGGGTCGCCACCAGCACCGCGATCAGCGAGGCCGCGACGATCACGTCGGCGATGTAGGTCGGCACGCCGACGGCGCGGCTCATGGTGTCGGCGCCGACCAGCACGCCGGCCACGAACACGCCGGCCGCGATCACGCCCAGCGGATGCAGGCCGGCCAGCATCGCGATCACGATGCCGGTGTAGCCATAGCCGGGCGACATGTCGAGCGTGACGTAACTCGTGCGGCCCGCGACCTCGATCGCGCCCGCCAGCCCCGCCAGCGCGCCCGACAGCAGCGCCACCGAGACCACGGTGCGCGTCACCGGCACGCCGGCGAAGGCGGCGGCGCGCGCATTGGCGCCGACGGCGCGGATGTCGAAGCCCAGCACCGTGTATTTGAAGACCGCCCACACCATCACCGCGAGCGACACGGCCCACAGCAGCCCGGTGTGCACGCGCGTCTGGGCGATCAGCTTGCCGAGCTCCAGGTCGGACTGCAGCGACACGCTCTGCGGCCAGCCCATGGCGGTCGGGTCCTTCATCGGCCCGTCGAGCAGCGCCGACACGCCCAGCAGCACGATGAAGTTGATCAGCAGCGTGGTCACGACCTCGTCGACGCCGAGCCTGTTCTTCATCAGCGCCGGGCCCAGCAGCATCAGCGCGCCGGCCACGGCGGCGGCCAGCATCATCAGCGGAAACAGCAGCCAGGGCGAGAGCTCGAAGCCGGTGCCGCCATGCATGCCGCCCACGGCGACAGCGGCCAGCGCACCCGCGTAGAGCTGCCCCTCGGCGCCGATGTTGAACAGCCGCGCCTTGAACGCGACCGTGGCGGCCAGCCCGGTCAGGATCAGCGGGATCGCGCGCGTGAGGGTCTCGCTCCAGGCGAACACCGAGCCGAAGCCGCCCTGCAGCAGCAGGGCGTAGGTGCGGCCCACGGGCGCGCCGGCCCACAGCACCAGCAGCGCGCTGATCGCGAGCGTGAAGGCGACCGCGCCGATGGGCGCCAGGACCAGCGCGGTGCGCGAGGCCTGGTGGCGTCGTTCGAGCCGCATCATGGCGTGGCCTCCTTCGCGGTGGAGGCGGCGGCACCGGCCATCGCCAGGCCGATCGCCTCGCGCGTCCAGGCCGAGGCGGCGCGCGCCTCGCCGAGGTGGCCGCCGTGCATCACCGCCACGCGGTCGCCGAGCGCCAGCACCTCGTCGAGGTCGTCCGAGATCACGAGCACGGCCGCGCCGGCATCGCGCGCGGCGATCAGCTGCTGCTGCACATAGGCCACGGCGCCGATGTCCAGGCCCCAGGTCGGCTGGTGCGCCACGATCAGGCGCGGGGCCTGGGTCGGGTACTTGCGTTCCTCGTCGCGGCCGGGCTCGGCCTGCTCGGGCGGCAGCAGGGCGCGGCCGAGGATCAGCTTCTGCATGTTGCCGCCCGACAGCGAGCGCGCCGGCGCCATCAGGCCGGCACCGCGCACGTCGAAGGCCTGCTCGATGCGGCGCGCATGCAGCCGCGCGGCCGCGCGCTTCACGAACATCGCGCCGCGCGAGAACACCGGGCTGCGCAGCCGTTCCGACACCGCGTTCTCCCACACCGGCAGGTCGCCGACCACGCCGACCGCATGCCGGTCCTCGGGAATGCGCGCCACGCCGCGCTGCACCAGCCGCGCGGGCGAGGGCGGCAGGGCGCGGCCCATGAGCTGCGCGCGGCCCGCGGTGGCGCGGCGGGTGCCGCACAGCAGCTCGGCCAGCGCCACCTGCCCGTTGCCCGAGACGCCCGCGATCGCGGTGATCTCGCCCGCGCGCAGCGTCAGCGAGACCTCGCGCAGCCGGTCCTGGCCGCCGCTCTTCGAAGCCGCGGTGCTCACGCGGTCGAGCACGCAGACCGCGTCGCCGACCGACTTGGCGGGCCGGCGCCGGGGCGCCTCGACCGCGTGCCCGACCATCCACAGCGCGAGCTGCGCCTGCGTCGTGCCGGCCGTGGCCGCCTCGGCCACCAGCTTGCCGCCGCGCAGCACGGCCACGCGGTGCGACACCCGCAGCACCTCGCCGAGCTTGTGGCTGATGAAGATCACCGACAGGCCCTGCGCCACCATCTGCGAGAGCGTGGCGAACAGCGCCTCGCTCTCCTGCGGCGTGAGCACGGCGGTGGGTTCGTCGAGGATCAGGATGCGCGCGCCGCGGTACAGCGCCTTGAGGATTTCGACCCGCTGGCGCTCGCCCACCGAGAGGCTGCCGATGGTCGCCTCGGGCCGCACCGGCAGCCCGAAGCGCTGCGCCACCTCGAGCAGCCGGGCGCGCGCGGCCGCGCGGCGCGACAGCGGGCGCCACAGCGGCTCGGTGCCCATGGTCACGTTGTCGAGCACGCTGAGGTTGTCGGCCAGCGTGAAGTGCTGGTGCACCATGCCGACGCCCGCGGCCAGCGCGGCCTTGGGGTTGCCCGGCGCGAGCGGCGCGCCGAAGACCTCGATGCGGCCTTCGTCGGCGACGTAGTGGCCGAACAGGATCGACATCAGCGTCGACTTGCCGGCACCGTTCTCGCCGAGCAGCGCCAGCACTTCGCCGGCACGCAGGTCGAGGGAGATGGCATCGTTGGCGACCAGGCTGCCGAAGCGCTTGGTGATGCCCTGGAGGCGAAGGACGGTCGTGCTGCTCATGAATCTCTGGTTCCTTCCCCGCGTCGGTCCCGCGGGGCAAGGGGTGTCACTTCCACGCAGCCAGGAACGCCAGCATGACCTTCGCGGAGTTGTCGGCCGCGATGTTCATGAAGGTGCCCATCTCGTTCTCGCCATCGCCGCCGCCGGCCAGGTCGCTGAGCGAGCGGAAGGCGATGTACGGCACGCCGTTGCTGTAGGCCACCATGCCCACGGCCGCGGTCTCCATGTCGAGCACGTTGGCCTGGAAGGTCTTGAAGGTGTATTCGCGATAGGCCTTGTTGTCCATGAAGGCCTGGCCCGAGACGCCGTTGCCGCCCACCACGAGCTGGGGCTTGCGCGCCAGGCACTTGCCGGCGCTGCAGCTCGCGAGGTCGACGTTGCGGATGCCGCGCGCCACCTCGAGCATCCTCGGGTCGGCCTCGAACCAGAACTTGCGCTCGATGCCGGGCCGCGCGGCCGAGCGCACCTCGACCGGGCGCGGGAACATCATGCCGAAGTTGGGCAGGGTGGCGTCGGTGATGAAGGGCGGGGCCGCGTACTTGCCGGGCGCGGTCTCGCGCGCCATCAGCACCTCGAGGTACTGGCCCCACTGGGCCGGCACCGTCACGTCGCCGACATGCAGCGAAGGGTTCACGCCGCCCGCGATGCCGCTGAACACGATGTTCGTGACGCGGAAGCGGTTGAGCGCGAGCTGCGTGTTCATGGTCGCGTTGGTCATGCTGATGCCCGAGAGGAACAGCACGACCGGCTTGCCCTCGAGCGTGCCGGTGGTGAACTCGACGCCGTTCACGCCGTGCTTCGCCGCGCCCTGCAGGCGCGCGAGCAACAGCTTGAGTTCGGGCTCGAAGGCCGAGATGACCGCGATGCGCGGCGTGTCGTCGAGCCGGGTGCCGCTGTTGATGCTGACGCCGGTGCCCTTGTAGACACCGACGCAGCCCGCGAGGCCGAAGGCCAGCACGCCGGCCGCGAGCAGGGAACGCCAGCGCGGGGTCATCGCTCGGCTCACTTCGCGGTGGACTTCGGTTGGCCGTCGTCCACCTTCACGGTGAACTTGCCGGCGAGGATGTCGGCCTGCTTGGCCTTGACCTTGGCGACGATCTCGGCCGGCACCTTCTTCTCGAAGGTGCCCAGCGGCGCGAGCTCGGAGCCCTTGTATTTCATCTGCGAATAGATGCCGTAGTCCTCGGCGGCGAACTTGCCTTCCTTCACCAGCTTGATCGCGCGGTCGGCCGAGGGCTCGAAGTTCCACAGCGCCGAGGCGACCACGGTGTCGGGGTACTGGGCCTGGGTGTCGATCACGTTGCCGATCGCGAGCTTGCCCTTTTCCTTGGCCGCGTCCGAGACGCCGAAGCGCTCGGCGTACATGATGTCGGCGCCCTTGTCGATCATCGCGAAGGCCGCTTCCTTGGCCTTGGGCGGGTCGAACCAGCTGTTGATGAAGCTCACGCTGAACTCGACCTTGGGATTGGTCTCCTTGGCGCCGGCCATGAAGGCGTTCATCAGGCGGTTGACCTCGGGGATCGGGAAGCCGCCGACCATGCCGATGCGGTTGCTCTTGGTCATGCCGCCGGCGACCATGCCGCTGAGGTAGGCCGGTTCCTGGATGTAGTTGTCGAACACGCTGAAGTTGGGCGCCTGCGGCTTGAGCGAGGAGCCCATCAGGAAGGCGACCTTCGGGAAGTCCTTGGCGACCTTGCGCGCCGCGGCCTCGACGCCGAACACCTCGCCGAGGATCAGCTGGTTGCCGCCGGTGGCGTATTCGCGCATCACGCGCTCGTAGTCGGCGTTGCTGACGTTCTCGGTGGCCTTGTACTCGATCTCGCCGCGCGCCTCGGCGGCCTTCAGCGCCTTGTGGATGCGGCCCACCCATTGCTGCTCGAAGGGGACGGTGTAGACCGCCGCCACCTTGAGCTTGGCCTGCGCGAGGGCGAGGCCGGGAAGGCCGGCCGCGAGGGCCGCGGCGATGGCGATGGAACGAACGATCAGGGGGCGGCGTGCTGTCACGGTGCTTCTCCTCGGGTGATGGATCTGGTGGAACTGGTGCGGGCTCGGATCGTCGCACCGCGCCCTGCGCGGGGCGGTGGACCGATGCTGCGAAGCAGGAACCGGGCCGCTTCTCTTCTTGTCGCGTTTACTTGGTGCCGAAGATCCGGTCGCCGGCGTCGCCGAGGCCAGGGAGGATGTACCCGTGGTCGTTCAGTTCGCGGTCGATCGCGGCGGTGTAGATCGGCACGTCGGGGTGCGCCTTCTGCATCGTTGCCACGCCCTCGGGGCAGGTCAGCAGGCAGACGAACTTGATCGACTTGGGATTGAGTTCCTTGAGCCGCTCGACCGCCGCCACCGCCGAGTTGCCGGTGGCCAGCATCGGGTCGACCACGATCACGTCGCGGCTGTCCATCTCGCCGGGCATCTTGAAGTAGTACTCGACCGCGGTCAGCGTCTTCGGGTCGCGGTACAGGCCGATGTGGCCGACGCGCGCGCCGGGCACCACGGTGAGCATGCCGTCCAGGATGCCGGTGCCCGCGCGCAGGATCGACACCAGCACCAGCTTCTTGCCGTCGATGACCTTGGCCTGCATGGTCTCGAGCGGCGTCTCGACCTCGACGTCCTGCATCGGCATGTCGCGCGTGACCTCGTAGGCCATGAGCATGCTGATCTCGTTGAGGAGCCGGCGGAAGCTGTTGGTGGACGCGTCCTTGCGGCGCATCAGCGTGAGCTTGTGCTGGACGAGGGGATGGTCGAGGAGGTGGACGTTGCTCATTGGAATTCTTCGATTCGTTCTGCGTTGGCGAAACCCGGAAGTCTAAGAGACTGGCGAACTAGAACACGGTGCCGTCGCTCTCGATCTGCAGCGGTGGCGCACCGTCACGCAAGCGCTGTGCCAGTGCCCGGCCCGCGGCCCAGGTGCCGCCCTCGAGCACGCAGGCCAGCGGCAGCTGTTCCTCGGTGCGGCCGAGCACCTTGCGCACCCGCGGCGCCAGTTCGTCGAGCAGGGCCACGGTGAGCGCGCGCCACTCGACGATGAACTCGTCGCCGGCCTTCCAGCGCCGTTCGAGCAGCGCCGCGTCCTTGGGCACGATCACGCCGCTGTCGATCAGCAGGCCGCCGTTGCGGTATTCGGGCAGCGCGGTCAGGGCCTCGAGGTGGCGCACCTTCACGCCGGCCCACTCGAAGGGCTCGAGCAGCGAATAGGTCAGCCACTGCGAGAGCTTGTGGAAGGGCATCCAGCCGTTGGTGAGGCCCGGGCCCGGCACCGCGCTGTGGCGCCAGCAGTCGCCGAGCGCCAGCGCGGGATCGCCCGAGCCGATGCCGCCGGGGTTGTCGCTGCCGTCGGCCGCGATGCTGTCGACCGCATTGGCCGAGGGCCAGATGCGCGACAGGGCGTCGAGCAGCAGCGACAGGATTTCGTGCGCGCCGATCTCGGCGGTGGGCGGCGCGGCCGGGCCGAAGGGGCCGACCAGCGCGTCGAACAGGTTGCCGGGCCGGCCGTCCTCGCCGAACACCTCGGGCTGCTCGGCCAGCGCCTCGCCGAGCCGGCGCAGCAGCGTGGCGCGGCCCGCGAGGCCGACCAGCGGATTGACCTCGCTGACCTGGAAGGCGGCGCCGAGCCGGTCGGTGACCAGGCCGCGCAGCCCGGCGGCATCGGCCTGCAGCGGGCGCTCGGGGTCGGAGGAGAACAGGCCGCTGGTGAAGGCGTGGAAGCTCGCCACGCCCAGGCCCTCGGAGCGCGTGAAGCGCTCGCCGCTGGCCGGTTCGGTGTAGTGCCAGTCGGGGCCGGCGCCGGCATCGAGCAGCACGCTGACCAGCACCAGGTCGATGTGGGCGCGCGCGCGCTGCCGCGCATCGGCCTCGCCGAGCAGCTCGTCGAGCTGGGCCCGGCGGTCGACGCCGCCGGCCTCGAAGTGGCGCCAGCGGCTGTGATAGGGGATGGTGTCCCAGGGATAGCGCTCGCGCGTGACCTCGGCCACGGTGCGCGCGGCGTCCTCGAGCGCGTTGTCGTCGCCGATGCGGAACCAGCGCGATTCGCCGTGGCGTGCGCGCGCCAGCAGGCCGGCGGCGCGGCGGCGCACTTCGGCGGTGCTGCGCAGCAGGCGCGCGGCGCCCGCGGGATGGCCGGCATCGACCGCGAACTCGGTCGCGGGATCGACCCGGCCCTCGTCGCCGGGCCGCAGGCTGCCCGAGCCGTCGACGGGAAGGTGGTCGCGAAAATCGTTGTTGCTGCTCGTCATTCGTTCAGTCCCCGGCCCTTGGCCTTCTTGAGTTCCTCCGCGTCCGGCACCGGTCCCGGCGTGAAATAGCCGGCGGCCATCTTGGCGTCCATCTCGACGCGCGCGTCGGCGGGGATCAGTTCGTCGGGAATGTTCACGCGTTCGCCGATCTCGATGCCCGAGCCGACGATGGCGTCGAACTTCATGTTGCTCATCGACACCAGCCGATGGATCTTCTTGATGCCCAGCCAGTGGAAGACGTCGGGCATCAGCTCCTGGAAGCGCATGTCCTGCACACCGGCCACGCATTCGGTGCGCGCGAAATACTGGTCGGCCGTGTCGCCGCCGACCTGGCGCTTGCGTGCGTTGTAGACCAGGAACTTCGTGACCTCGCCGAGCGCTCGGCCTTCCTTGCGCGAGTAGGCGATGAGGCCGACGCCGCCGCGCTGCGCACCCTGGATGCATTCCTCGATGGCGTGCGTGAGGTAGGGCCGGCAGGTGCAGATGTCGGAGCCGAACACGTCGGAGCCGTTGCACTCGTCGTGGATGCGCGCCGTGAGCTCGACCTCGGGATTGGCCAGGTCGCGCGGGTTGCCGAAGATGTAGAGCGTCTGCCCGCCGATCGGCGGCAGGAACACCTCGAGGTCGGAGCGCGTGACCAGCTCGGGGTACATGCCGCCGGTTTCCTCGAACAGCACGCGGCGAAGGTCGGTTTCGGAACAGCCGAAGCGCCGCGCCACCTCGGGCAGGTACCAGACCGGCTCGATCGCGGCCTTGGTCACCATCGCGGCGCCGCCGGCCGTGAGGAAGTGACCGTCGGCCTTGAGCCGGCCCTTCTGCAGCGCCTCGATCACCTCGGGCAGGATCACGTGCGCCTTGGTGATGGCGATGGTCGGGCGGATGTCGTAGCCGGCCGCGAGCTCGCTCCTGAAGGCATCGGCCACCAGCGCGCCCCAGGGGTCGAGCGAGACGATGCGCCCGGGTTCGCTCCACTGCGGATAGGGGCCGATGATGTCGGTGGGCGCGGTGTTCGTGAGGTCGGCCTTGTGCTCGCGCTTGAGCGCGCCCGCGGCCACCGCGAGGGCGCGGTACACGCTGTACGAGCCGCTGTGCGTGCCGATGACGTTGCGGTGCGCGCGCTTGGTGGTGGTGCCGACGATCGGCCCGCGCTCGGTGGCGGTGGCCGCGCCCCAGCGGATCGGCAGCGCGCCGAAGCCGCCGCTGTGCGAGGTCAGCCGGATGTGGCCGCTGGGCGTGGGGACGACGGTCTGGACCGGGAGCGCGGCGGCCGAGGGAAGCGGTGGCACCGGCGCGGCGGGGGGAACGGGGGAGGCGGAGGACGAAGGGATCGCAGTGCTGTCGACGGACATGAATGGCCCTCAAAAAATGCAATGTACCGATCGACCGCATGGCTTGCAAGCCGGGGAACGACGGACAACGCCGCGTGCGTGGCGCGGCCGAGGGCGCGAGACGGATCGCGGCGAAGAAGCTCAGGCCGGCGAGGAGCGCAGCCCGTAGACCTTGCCGTCGACGAACAGGTACTCGGCGCGCAGCACCGGGTCGCCTTTCTCGCCGGTGAAGGTGAAGCCCAGCACGCCGAGTTGCGTGCCGGTCTTGATCTCCTCCACGCCCCAGGCCGACAGCCGCGTGAGCGGCGCGAGCTCGACCAGCCACTTGCGGTCGCGCCGCGTCGGCAGCCGGGCCTTGGCGAGCAGCGAGGGCCCGTCGACCGAGGCGCTCTGCTTCGGCAGCGCGCGCTGCTTCAGGTCGGCCGGCAGCACGGGTTTCTCGGGCAGTTCGAGTTCGAGCTCGCCGTGCGGGTTGCGCCACATCACGCGGGTGGCGCGGCCCTCGAGGTAGAGCGGGCGCTCCTGGTCGAAACTGCTCCAGCCGTGGTGCGCGCGCGCCGGTAGCGCGAGGCCCAGGCCGAGGCCCAGCGAACTGGCGACGAAGGTGCGTCTTGGCAGCGGCATGGCGGTCTCCTCGGAGGATGGGTGGGAGCGGGCCGGGGCCGGCTCAGGCATAGGCGATCCAGCGTCCGCAGATGATGACAGCGAGCCAGAAGGCCAGCGACAACAGGCACTGCAGCCGTCCGGTCTTTGCGGCGGGCCCGTCGAGCAGGGCGGAGCCGCCGCGCGCATGGAACAGCGCCGCGTTCGCGCCGGCCAGCGCGATCAGCAGCAGCTTGAGGCGGAAGGCCGGATTGGCGAGCAGCTCTCCGGGCTGGCCCGCGAACATGGCCAGGCCGGTGGCGGCGCACAGGCCGAAGCCCGCCAGCGCGGGCCCCAGCGTGAGGCGCGCGAGCCGGGCCGCGGGCAGGTCGCGGCCCAGGCCCAGCGCGCGCAGCTCGAACACCAGCAGGCCGCCGAACAGCATCGCGATGCCGACGATGTGCACCGCCTCCAGCGCCGGGTAGGCCCAGGGATGCGAGACGAGTCCTTTGAACACCGGGGCGATGCCGGACGACATGAGCACTCCTCGAGGGGTTGGCGGGGCAGCTTAGTGCAGCGGGCGGTGTCTCGGGATCAAGGCCCGGCACCGCGCGGGCCCTTGCGGCCGCATGGTGGCGTGGTGGCATCCGGCGGAACTTTTTCGGCGCGGCTGTAACCTGCCGGTGCGATGGCACGAAACAACGAAGGCAGCAGGATGCATGCGAGCGACGCCGAGGCGGTGCTGCGCGGCCTCTTCCTTCGCGGCCTCAACGGCGACGCGAAGGCGTACCGCGACTTCCTGCAGCGACTCAGCGCGCACCTGCGCGCTTTCCTGGGCCGGCGGCTGTTCGGCTGGCCCGATGATGTGGAAGACCTCGTCCAGGAATGCCTGCTCGCCATGCACAACCAGCGCCATACCTACCAGAGCGACCAGCCGCTGACGGCCTGGGTGCATGCGATCGCGCGCTACAAGATGATCGACCTGCTGCGCGCCAAGTCCTCGCGCGAGGTGCTGCAGGATCCGCTGGACGACGAGCAGGGCCTGTTCGCCGCCTCCGAGATCGAGGCCAGCGACGCGCGCCGCGACCTCGGCGGCCTGCTCCAGACCCTGCCCGAGCGCCAGCGCCTGCCGATCGTGCACGTGAAGATCGAGGGCCTGTCGGTGGCCGAGACCGCGAGCCTCACCGGCATGTCCGAGTCGGCGGTCAAGGTGGGCATCCACCGCGGGCTCAAGGCGCTGGCGGCGCGTTTCGGAGGCGCGGCGTGAAGACCGACGACCTCGTCGCGCTGCTGGCTGCCGGCCCGGTGGCCGCGCCGCGCCGCGCGGCGAGCCGGCGGCTCTGGCTGGCCCTGGCCGTCGGCGTGCCGCTGTCGCTCGCGATCATGTTCGTCGGCTACGGGCCGCGGCGCGACCTGCTGGCGGTGCTGTTCTGGCCGATGTTCTGGGTCAAGCTGCTGTTCCCGCTGGCGATCGCGGGCGCGGCCTTCGTGATGGCGCAGCGGCTCGCGCGCCCGGGCGTGCCGGTGCGCCGGGCCTGGATCGGTGCCGCGCTGCCGGTGCTGGCGATCTGGATGCTGGCCGTGGTGGTCTGGATCGATGCCCCCCAGGAGGCGCGCATGCCCTCGCTGATGGGGCAGACGTGGCGCGTCTGCACGGCCAGCATCGCCCTGATGGCGCTGCCGGTCTTCGCGGGCGCGATGGCCGCGCTGCGCAGCCTCGCGCCGACCCGGCCCGCGCTCGCCGGCGCGGCGGCCGGCGCGCTGGCCGGCGGCGTGGGCGCGGCCGTCTATGCGCTGCATTGCCCCGAGCTCACCGCGCCGTTCATCGCGGTCTGGTACGTGAGCGGGATCGCGGTGCCGGTGCTGGTGGGTGCCTTGCTGGGGCCGCGGCTGCTGCGCTGGTAGGGGCCGGCTCTGGCAGCGCCTGCGAGCGCTCGTAAGCCTCACTGGGACAAACCCTGCACGGCGGCGAAATGTCGTTCGCTGAACAGTTCGAAAAGAGCGAAAGGATTGCAATCGCGTCGCGTTTTTCCTCACAACAAAGGAGACATCGATGCGAGACATCCTCAGAGCGGGACTGCGGGTCCTGGGCCTGTGCGTGGTCGTCACCCTCGCGAGCTGCGGCGGCAGCGGGGGCAGCGGCGTGGCGTTGCCGATCCTTCCTCCGACCAGTCCGCCGCCCACCTCGCCGCCAGTGACGGGCGAGCTCGAGATACGCACGCTGTCGAACCGCGCCGACATGCTCAGCGACGGCGACGCCTACGTGGAGATCGTGCTGCCCAAGGGCGCCGACGCGCTCGACCTGGCGGTCGACCTCGACGGGCGCGACCTTGGCGCGGCCTTCGCGCTGCGCCCCAACGGCCGCGTGCTGGGCACGGTGTCGGGCTTGCGCGAAGGCCGCAACCTGCTCACGGCCACCTTGAAGACGGCGAAGAAGGGCGCGCGGCTCGCGCTCACGAACTTCGGCCGCGCCGGCAACATCTTCGCGGGCGTGCCGATCCAGCCCTGGGTGTGCGCCACCAGGGCGCCGAGCGCGGCACTGGTGAATCCCGCGGGCACGGGGCTGTCGGCCACGGTCATCACGCAGGTCAGCGGCCTCGACGCCGATCCGGTCGATGCCGACTGCAACGCGCCCACCCGGTTCACCCACTACTACCAGCCCAAGGCCAAGCAGGGCACCGACTGCGGCTACGCGCCGATCGGCGCCAACCCCTGCTTCGTCGAATACGACCCGGCGAAGCGGCCCGCCGATGCCGAGATCGCCGATTTCACCAACGACCGCGGCGACACGGTGAAGAGCCTGCTGCGGGTGGAGCTCGGCACCATGGGCCGCAGCATGTACCAGGTGGCGGTGTTCTTCGACCCGGCCAGGCCGAGGACCCCCTGGGCGCCGCAGAAGGGCTGGAACGGCAAGGTGCTGTGGAAGATGGGCGCCTCGGCCTCGGGCAACCGCTTCCAGCAGAACCCGGGCCTCGCGATCTTCGACGACAACGCGCTGCGCGCGGGCTACATGACGGTCAACTCGCAGCTCACCAACCACAACGACAACAACAACGAGTTCCTCGCGACCGAGAACATCATGATGGTGAAGGAACACGTGATCGACACCTACGGCGAGATCCGCTTCACCATGGCCGACGGCGGCTCGGGCGGCTCGATGATGCAGACGGTGCCGGCCTCGGTGATGCCGGGCCTGCTCGACGGGCTGCAGACCGGGGTGAGCTATCCCGACGCGGTGACGACCTGGATCGAGACGCGCGACTGCGGCATCCTCTGGCGCTACTACATGACCGCCGCGGGCACGGGCCTGACGCCCGCGCAGCGCGCCGCGATCGAGGGCCATCCGAGCGCCGACCACTGCACCACCTGGGTCTATTCCTTCCTCGCGCCGCAGAACCCGGTGCTGGCCGCCAATTGCGGCCCGGGCTTCCCCGACGCGGTGGTCTACGACCCGGCGCTGCGGCCCACCGGCGTGCGCTGCTCGATCCACGACGTGATGACGCCGGTCCTCGGCACGGTGGTCGACGTCGACCGCAACGTGAAGCCGAACCTGCCGTACGACAACGCGGGCGTGCAGTACGGGCTCAAGGCGCTGCGCGCCGGCACCATCACGCCCGAGCAGTTCGTGGCGCTCAACGAGGGCGTGGGCAGCTGGGACGCCGACATGGTGTGGTCGGGCGACCGCGTCGCGGTGCCGGCGCCGCGCGCCCGCGCGCTGCCCTCGTCGATGAGCGCGCTCTACCGCAGCGGCCTGGTGAGCGTCGGGCGCAACCTGGCGCAGGTGCCGATCATCGACCTGCGGCCGCAGCTCGGCGTGGACATCCACATGACCTGGCGCACCTGGCAGCAGCGCGCGCGGCTCGACGCGGCCAACGGCCAGCACGACAACCACGTGGTGCGCGCCAGCGGCGCCTACACCGGGCCCGCGATGTTCCGCCAGACCTTCCTGATGATGGACCGCTGGCTCAGCGCGATCGAGCGCGACAAGTCGGGCGACACGAAGGAGCGCAAGGTGGTGAAGAACAAGCCCGCCGACGCGGTCGACTTCTGCATCGCGGGCGCGGGCAACACCGAGGCCGAACTGGTGGACGTGGGCTTCGAGAGCGCCGCCTGCCCGGTCAAGCCCTACGAGTCGGTGCGCATCGTCTCGGGCGGGCCGCTGTCGGAGGACGTGTTCAAGTGCCAGCTCAAGCCGCTGGACTTCGCCTCGGCGGACTATGCCGGCGCCGTCTTCACGGGCGCCCAGCAGAACCGGTTGAAGGCCGTGTTCACCGATGGCGTGTGCGACTGGCGCAAGCCGGGCGTGGGCCAGGTGCCGTGGACGCCGACCAGCTTCCGCGGCGGCCCGGGCGGGCAGGACCTGCCGGCCGCGCCGGTGTCGACGCCGCTCTGAGGACGCGGGCGTCTCAGGCGGGCTGGTTGGCCGGATAGCGCGACAGCCGCTGCCGGTCGAGCACATTGATGCAGCCGTAGCCGGTCTTGATGAGCTGCGCGGCCTCGAGTTCGTGCAGCGCCACGTTCACGCGCTGGCGCGACACGCCGACCATCCAGCCGATCTCTTCCTGGCTGATCTGCAGGGTGGCATCGGTGTTGGGATAGAGCACCGGGTGGAACAGGCTCGCGATGCCGCGCGCGACGCGGCCCGTGGGCTCGAGCAGGCGGTCGAACTTGACCGTGGCGATGAACTGGCTGAGCCGCTCGTTCAGGTGCGACAGCATGAAGTGGTTGAACGGCACGCTCCTGTCGAGCAGCCAGGTGAAGGTGTCGCGCGGCAGGTGCAGGGTGACGGTGGGGCGGGTGGCGGCGATCTCGTACTTGCGCTGCTCGACCTTCAGCAACGAGCCCTCGCCGATCCAGCCGCCCGCGGCCACGCCCGTGAACATCACGGGCTTGCCGTCGGCCGAGGTGTCCTGCACGCGCAGGAAGCCCTCGATCACGCCGATCCAGCTGTCGGCGATCTCGTTGCGCTGGCAGACGAACTCGCCCTGGCCGTGCTCGCGCGTGTAGAGCGCCTTGTAGGCGGTCTCGCGCTCGCATTGCGTGAGCACGCGCGGCCAGATGCAGCGCTCCCAGAACGCCGCGATGTCCCTGGCCGGTGTCTTGCCCGAGGACATGGGTGCGTTGCCGCCCGGTTCAGCGCTTCTTCGAGCCGAAGATGCCGCCGAGCACGCCGCGCAGGATCTCCTTGCCGACCGAGGTGCCCATGGTGCGCACCGCCGACTTGGCCATGGTCTGCACCAGGCCGTCGTGCTTGGCGCCGCGCGGGCCGGTGTGGCCGAACAGCAGGTCGTTGAGCATGCCGCCGGCGCCCGAACCCTCTTCGGCCGGCTTGCCGGGCGCCGTCTTGCCCGCCGCGGGGGCATCTGGCGCGGTCTCGGCGCGGCCCTTGAGCTTCTCGTAGGCCGATTCGCGGTCGACCGCCTTCTCGTAGACGCCCGCCACCAGCGAGTTGGCCAGCAGCGCCTGGCGCTGCGCGGCCGTGATCGGGCCGATCTGGCTGCCGGGCGGCAGCACGTAGACGCGCTCGGTCACGCTCGGGCGGCCCTTGTCGTCGAGGAAGCTCACGAGCGCCTCGCCGACCGCGAGCTCGGTGATGGCCTTCTCGATGTCGAGGCCGGGCTTCTGCCGCATCGTGGTGGCGGTGGCCTTCACCGCCTTCTGGTCGCGCGGCGTGAAGGCACGCAGCGCATGCTGCACGCGGTTGCCGAGCTGGGCCAGCACCGAATCGGGAATGTCGAGCGGGTTCTGGGTCACGAAATAGACGCCCACGCCCTTGGAGCGCACCAGCCGCACCACGAGCTCGATGCGCTCGACCAGCGCCTTGGGCGCCTCGTTGAACAGCAGGTGGGCCTCGTCGAAGAAGAAGGCCAGCTTGGGCTGGTCGGGGTCGCCGATCTCGGGCAACTGCTCGAACAGCTCCGACAGCATCCACAGCAGGAAGGTGGCATAGAGGCGCGGCGAATTCATGAGCTTGTCGGCCGCGAGGATGTTGACCACGCCCTTGCCGCCCACGGTCTGCATGAAGTCGGCGATGTTGAGCATCGGCTCGCCGAAGAACCTGTCGCCGCCCTGGGTCTCGATCTGCAGCAGGCCGCGCTGGATCGCGCCCACGCTGGCGGCGCTGATGTTGCCGTACTGGGTGGTGAACTGGCTCGCGCTCTCGCCCACGTACTGCAGCATGGCGCGCAGGTCCTTGAGGTCGAGCAGCAGCAGGCCGTTGTCGTCGGCGATCTTGAACACCAGGTTCAGCACGCCGGCCTGGGTTTCGTTGAGGTCGAGCATGCGCCCCAGCAGCAGCGGCCCCATGTCGGAGATGGTGGCGCGCACCGGGTGGCCCTGCTCGCCGAACACGTCCCACAGCGTGACGGGGCAGCCCAGCGGCTCGGGCAGCTCGATGCCGCGCTCCTTGAGGGTGGCGGCCATCTTCTCGCCGATGGCGCCTTGCTGGCTGATGCCGGTCAGGTCGCCCTTGACGTCGGCCATGAACACCGGCACGCCGATGGCCGACAGCTTTTCGGCCATGGTCTGCAGCGTGACCGTCTTGCCGGTGCCGGTGGCACCGGTGATGAGGCCGTGGCGGTTGGCGAGGGCCGGGAGGAGGGTGCATTCCACGCTGTCGTGGCGGGCGATCAGAAGAGGGTCGGCCATGGACGGTTCCGGGTCGTGTCGGGGCGGCCAGTCTAATCAAGCTGCCCTCCTATAATCCACGGCCCACGCGCCCCCGCGGCAAAAAGTTTCTGGAGGTTTTTCTTGTCTTCGACTGCTCAGCCCCCCATTCCCGCCGATGGCGATGCCGAACAGTCGCCGATCGAGCAGGAACTGGCCGTGCTGCTGGTGAACGCCCTCAATCTCGAGGTGGCACCGGCCGACATCGTCCCGACCGAGCCGCTGTACGGCGAAGGCCTCGGCCTCGACTCGATCGACATCCTCGAGGTCGCGCTCGAAGTCTCGCGCCGCTATGGCTTCCAGCTGCGTTCGGACGACGAACGCAACCAGCAGATCTTCCAGTCGTTGCGTACGCTCGCGGCCCACGTCGCCCAGAACCGCGCGGCCTGAATCCCATGTCACGTTGGCGTCTGGCGCTCCTGCTGCTGGTGGGGGTGGCCTATGCCGGTGCTTCCCACTGGATGATGCTGTTCCACGCCACCGAGCCGTGGGCGGTGGTCGTGCTGCTCGGGCCGCTGTGGCTCGCCGCCATGGGCTTCGCCGCCAGCCGCTTCGGCCGCTGGGGCTTCGCCGCGGTGGTCGCGCTGGGCCTGGCCGGCTTCGCGCTGGTGCTCAGCGGCGAAGCGGGCGACACCAACCGGCTCTACGTGTTCCAGCACGTGGCCATCAATGCCTTGCTGTGCGGCTGGTTCGGCTCCACGCTGCGCGGCGACAGCGTGCCGCTGATCACCCAGTTCGCGCAGCGCGTGCATCCGTTGCGCGGCGCGATGCGGGCCTACACCACGCAGCTCACGCGCATCTGGACCGCTTATTTCGCGCTGGTGGTGCTCTCGTCGATCGTGGTCTACCTCACGCTGTCGTTCTCGGCCTGGTCGCTGCTGGCCAACGTGCTGACGCCCGCCAGCGTGGCGCTGCTGTTCGTCGGCGAACACCTGCTGCGCTACCGGCTGCACCCCGAGTTCGAGCGCACCCGCATGGTCGATGCGGTGCGCGCCTTCTACGGCAACTCGTCGGCCGACAGCGGCGCCGGCGGCGGCCCGCGCTGAGCCCCGCCGGCCCGGCGGACCGACACGAAAGAGGAAAAGGCACCGCGTGACACCGAATCCTGGCCTGCTGCCGCTGCTCGCCGAGCGCGATCCCGATGCGCCGCTCGCCTGGCGCGCCGGCGTGCCGCTGAGCACGCGCCGCTTCCTGGCCGACGTGGCCCGCCTCGCGCCGCAGCTGCCGGCCCACGGCGCCGCGGTCAATCTCTGCTCCGACCGCTACGACTTCATCGTCGGCATGGCCGCGGCCCTGGTGCGCGGCCATGCCAGCCTGCTGCCGCCCGACGCGCGCGCCGACACCCTGTCGCGGCTGCGCGAATCGCATGGCGAGGGGCTGTTCGCGCTGGTCGACGACCCGGCGCTGCAGACGCCCGGCATGACGCGGCTGGTGATCGAGAAAAGCGCCGGCCCGGCGCCCGCCGAGGCGGGCGACCCGGCCGCCGTGCCGATGATCGACGCCGAACGCCACGCGGCCAGCCTGCTGACCTCGGGCTCCACCGGCGCGCCCCAGCCGCATGCCAAGACCTGGCGCACGCTCACGGGCGACGTGGCGGTGGCGGTGGAGCGCCTGTGCCGCGTGCTCGATCTTCCTTCGCTCGCGGGCCTGACGCTGGTTGCCACGGTGCCGGTGCAGCACAGCTACGGGCTCGAATCCTCGGTGCTGCTGGCCATGCTCGGCGGCGCCGCCTTCGACAGCGGCAGGCCCTTCTTCCCGGCCGACGTGGCGCAGGCGCTGGCCTCGGTGCCGCGGCCGCGCGCGCTGGTGACCACGCCGTTCCACCTCAAGACGCTGCTGCTGTCGGGCATCGCGCTGCCCGAGGTCGACCTGATCCTCTCGGCCACCGCGCCGCTGTCGCCGCAGCTGGCCGCCCAGGCCGAACAGGCGCTGCACGGCGTGCTGCTCGAGATCTACGGCAGCACCGAATCGGGCCAGGTCGCGATGCGCCGCACCACCGAGACCGAGGTCTGGGAGACCTTCGGCCAGATCCGCGTGCATGCCGAGCCGGGCGGCGAGGACGGCAACGAGCGCTTCATCTTCAGCGGCGACTTCCTGCCCGAGCCGACGCCGATGGCCGACGTGCTCGAGCTGCTCGACGAACGCCGCTTCCGGCTGTTCGGCCGCGCCAACGACCTGATCCACGTGGCCGGCCGGCGCAGTTCGCTGGCCCACCTCAACTACCACCTCAACAGCATTCCCGGCGTGGACGACGGCGCCTTCTGGCTGCCCGACGAGGTGGCCGACGGCGTGGTGCGGCCGATCGCCTTCGTGGTGGCGCCCGAGCTCACGGCGGCGGCCATCGTCGGCGCGCTGCGGCAACGGCTGGAGCCGGTCTTCGTGCCGCGGCGCGTGGTGCACGTGAAGGGTTTTCCGCGCGAGGGCACGGGCAAGCTCACGGTGCGCGCGCTGCGCGAGTTCGCGCTGGCGCAACTGGCCGAGGACGGCACGCCGGTGCGGCTCGTGCACACGGTGCCGGTCGACCATCCCGCGTTCGCGGGCCACTTTCCGGGCCAGCCGCTGCTGCCCGGCGCGCTGGTGCTGGCCGAGGTGCAGGAGGCGATCCGCCGCGTGCCGGCGCTGCTGGCCCGGCTCGGCCCCAACCCCACGCTGGCCGCGGCCAAGTTCCTGGCGCCGGTGCGCCCGGGCGCGGTGCTGGCGATCGAGCTGAACCCCGAGGCCGCCGGTGGCGGTGTGCGCTTCGACGTGCGCTGCGACGGCGTGGTGGCCGTCACCGGCCGCTGGACCCCCGTGGCAGAGTCGCCGCGATGAAGCACACCGAGGCCGAGACCCGCGCGGTGAACGCCGCCGCCCGGACCGCGCCCCCCGCGGGCGGCGCCACCGCCGACGCGGCCGACTGGACGCGCGCCCCCGAGCGCAGCAACATGCTCGCGCTGCGCTTCATCTGCTTCATGGCGATCTTCTTCGGCCGCCGCATCACGCGACTCCTGCTGCCGCCGATCGCACTGTATTTCCTGCTGTTCGCGCCCACGCCGCGGCGCCACATCAAGCGCTACCTGTTCCGCGCCATCGGCCCGCAGGCCGGCTGGGTCGACGGCTTCAAGCTGCTGCATGCCTTCGCCTCGACCGTGCTCGACCGGGTGTATTTCCTGCGCGGGCGCATGGACCTGTTCGACTTCCGCATGGACGGCCAGGTCGAGCTCGAGACAGCGGCGCTCGAAGGGCGCGGCGCCTTCCTGCTCGGCGCGCACGTGGGCAGCTTCGAGGCCATGGGCGCCTGCAAGCGCCAGCAGCCCGACCAGGCGCGCATGCGCCTCGCGATGCTGATGTACCCGGACAACGCGCAGCGCATCACCGCCATCCTCAACGCGATCAGCCTGCCCGAGGCGCGGCCGCACGTGATCGCGCTGGGCCGGCCGCACTCGATGCTCGCGCTGCGCGACTGGCTCGACGGCGGCGGCATGGGCGGCATGCTGGCCGACCGCACGCTGCCCGGCAGCGAGGAACAGCCCGCGCAGCAGCGCGGCAACAACATCGTGCTGCAGTTCCTGGGCCGCGACGCCAGCTTCAACGACGGGCCGTTCCGGCTCGCGGCGCTGCTGCGGCGGCCGGTGTTCTTCATGGCCGGGGTCTACCGCGGCGGTGCGCGCTACGATGTCCGCTTCGAACGCCTGGCCGACTTCGGCCAGCGCCCGGCCGATGCCGCCGAGCGCGAACGGCTGATCCGCGCCGCGGTCGAAGCCTATGTGGCGCGCCTGGAGGCGCTGTGCCGCGCCTACCCCTACAACTGGTTCAATTTCCATGATTTCTGGCTCGAAGATGCAGATGCGCCCGCGGCGGCTTGAACGGTTCTTCCAGGCCCTGCTGCTCGTGCTGGCCTTCGGCGCCGCACCGGCCTGGGCCTTCGACCTCAACGAATTGATGGGCCTGCTGGCCAGGCAGAAGAGCGGCGAGGCCCGCTTCACCGAGCAGCGCTTCGTGCACGGCCTCGAAGGCCCGCTCGATGCGCGCGGCACCTTGAGCTTCGACGCGCCCGACAAGCTGGTGCGCCGCACGCTGTCGCCGCGCGTCGAGACCATGGCGGTCGAGGGCAACACGCTGACCCTGTCGCGCGGCGGCCGCAACCGCACGCTGGCGCTCGACAGCATGCCCGAGCTGCTGGGCCTGGTCGAAGCCATGCGCGGCACGCTCAGCGGCGACGGCACCACGCTGCAGCGCTATTTCCGCAGCACCGTGACCGGCTCGGCCAATCAATGGGCGCTCGACCTGACGCCGATCGACAGCCGGCTCGCGGCCCAGGTGCGCAGCATGCGCATCAGCGGGCGCGCGAGCGACGTGCTCGGGCTCGAGATGGAGTTCGTCGGCGGCGACCGCTCGGTGATGAACATCGTGCCCGACCGTCCCGCGGCCCAGCCCGCACCGGCCGCGCCGGCCGCGCCGGCCGGGCGCACCACGCCGTGAGCGCGACCGCGCCGCAGGGGCCGCCGAGCTGGCAGCGCCGCGCGGTCGTGCTGCTGGTCTGGGTGGCGCTGCTGCTGGCCGGCGTGTTCGAGATCTCGCGCACCCAGTTCAACGCCGACCTGTCGGCCTTTTTGCCCAAGAGCCCGGATGCGCGCCAGCGCGTGCTGATCGAGCAGCTGCAAAGCGGCGTGGCCTCGCGCACCCTGATGCTGGGCCTCGAGGGCGGCACGCCCGAGGCGCGGGCGCAGGTGTCGCGCGCGATGGCGAAGACCATGCGCGAGAGCCAGCTGTTCGACCTGATCCAGAACGGCGACACCGGCGACTGGACCGAGGCCGGCACCTGGGTGTTCCAGCACCGCTACCAGCTCTCGCCGGGCGTGGCGCCCGAGCGCTTCACGGTCGAGGGCTTGCGCGACGCGATCAACGAGACGCTGTCGATGCTCGGCACGCCGGCCGGCAACGTGATCAAGCCCTTCCTCGACCGCGACCCCACGGGCGAGACCACGCGCATCGCCGAGGAACTGGTGCCGGCCAGCGCGCCGCGCAGCGAAGGCGGCGTGTGGATGTCGCGCACCGCGCCGCGCGCGCTGATGATCCTGACCACGCGCGCCGCCGGCAGCGACCTCGACGCGCAAGCGGTGGCGATCGCGCGCGTACACGCGGCCCACGAGGCGGCCACGCGCGACCTGGGCGAGGCCAGGCCGCAACTGCTGCTGACCGGCCCGCCGGTGTTCTCGGTGCTCAGCCGCGACAAGATCAAGACCGAGGCGATCCATCTCGCGATCGTCGGCGGCATCGTCATGGGCGGGCTGCTGCTGCTGGCCTTCGCCTCGCCGCGCGCGCTGGTGATCGCCTTCCTGCCGGTGGCCACCGGCGTGGTGATCGGCACCGCGGCGGTCAGCTGGGTCTTCGGCTCGGTGCACGGGCTCACGCTGGGCTTCGGCAGCACGCTGATCGGCGAGACCGTCGACTACGCCATCTACTACCTGATCCAGGCGCGCGGCGCCGCCGTGCCCGGCACCGGCTGGCAGCGCTGGCGCACGGTGCACTGGCCCACGGTGCGCATCGGGCTGCTGACCTCGGTCTGCGGCTTCGCGGCGCTGGTGTTCTCGGGCTTTCCGGGCCTGGCCCAGCTGGGCGTGTTCTCGATCGCGGGCCTGGTCGCGGCCGCCATCGCCACCCGCTACGCGCTGCCGATGCTCGCGCCCGACGGTGCCACCGGCATGGGCATGCGGCGCCAGATGGCGAGCTTCGCGGGCCTGCTGGTGCGCAACCTGCCGCGCCTGCGCTGGCCGCTGGCGGCGCTGGGCGTGGCCGCGGCGGCGCTGGTGCTGTGGCAGGGCGGCCACCTGTGGCGCGCCGACCTCAGCGCGATGAGCCCGGTGCCGCGCGCGCAGCAGCAGCTCGACGAGATGCTGCGCAACGACATCGGCACCAGCGACGGCGGCATCATCGTGATGGCCAACGGCGCCGACGCCCAGGCGGCGCTTCGCAACAACGAGGCCGCGAGCGCGAAGCTCGGCGCGCTGGTCGACCGCGGCGATCTCGGCGGCTTCGAGACCGTGACGCGCGTGCTGCCGAGCATCGCGGCCCAGCAGGCGCGCCTGGCGAGCCTGCCCGATGCCGACACGCTGCGCACCCGCCTGGCCGAGGCCACGCAGGGCCTGCCGTTGCCGGCCAGCCGGCTCGCGCCCTTCGTGGCCGATGTCGAGGCCGCGCGCCAACTCAAGCCGGTGCAGCTCGACGAACTGCGCGAAGGCCCGCTGCGCGCGGTGGTCAGCTCGCTGATGTACGAGCGCCCGGGCGGCGGCTGGTCGACGCTGATCGCGCTGCATCCGGGACCGAAGTTCGAGCAGGCGAGGCTCGAGGCCGCGCTCGCCGGCGTGCCCGAGGTGCAGGTGGTCGACGTGGGCCGCGAGCTCGGCGGCCTCTACCAGCGCTACCTGCACGAGGCCTTCGTGCAGGTGCTGCTGGGCGCGCTGGCGGTGGTCGTGCTGCTGGGCATCTACCTGCGCTCGGGCCGGCGCCTGCTGGCGGTGTGCCAGCCGCTGCTGTTCGCCGTGATGCTCACGCTCGGCGGCATGGCCGTGATGCAGGCCGCGCTCGGCATCCTGCACCTGGTGGGGCTGCTGCTGATCGTGGCGGTGGGCTCGAACTACGCGCTGTTCTTCGACCAACTGCGCACGACGGGCCGGGCCGACGAGGACACGCTGGCCTCGCTGATGCTCGCCAACCTGACGACCGTGGTCTCCTTCGGCCTGATCGCGATCTCCGACATTCCCGCGCTGTCGTCGATCGGCCGCGTGGTGGCGCCGGGCGCGCTGCTGGCGCTGCTGCTGTCGGCCGCCTTCGCGCGCCGCGTGGCACCACCCGCGACACCACCCGTGGGCGAGGCGGGGTCTTCGGGCGACGGCGCGCGCGGCTGACGCACAATCCCGCGCCATGTCGACCGCACCCGCCACCCCCGAATCCTGGCCCTGGCCGCCCGCCATCCGCGCCAGCGCGGCCTGGCACGCGGCCGCCGTCGGCGCGGGCGTGCTGGTGCCGGGCGCCTGGCCCTGGGCCCTCGGCGCGATCGTGCTCAACCATGCGCTGATCACCGCGGCCGGCCTCACGCCGCGCAGCCGGCTGCTGGGCCCCAACGTCACGCGGCTGCCCGCGGCCGCCATCGCGCGCCGCGAGGTGGCGATCACCATCGACGACGGCCCCGAGCCCGCGGTGACGCCGCGCGTGCTCGACCTGCTCGATGCCCATGGCCAGCGCGCCACCTTCTTCTGCATCGCCGAGCGCGTGCAGGCCCAGCCGGCGCTGGCGCGCGAGATCGTGGCGCGGGGCCACAGCATCCAGAACCATACGGCGCGGCACCGGCACAACTTTTCCTTCCTCGGCCCGCGCGGCTTCGCCAGCGAGATCGCGCGGGCGCAGCAGATCCTGGGCGAGGTGACGGGCCAGCGCCCGAGCTGCTTTCGCGCGCCGGCCGGGCTGCGCAACCCCTTCCTGGAGCCGGTGCTGCACCGGCTCGGCCTGTCGCTCGTGAGCTGGACCCGCCGCGGCTTCGATACCCGCGAGGGCGATGCGCAGCGCGTGCTGGCACGCCTCACGCGCGGCCTGGCGGCCGGCGACATCCTGCTGCTGCACGACGGCAATGCCGCGCGCACCGCCCGTGGAGAACCCGTATTGCTGGAGGTACTGCCCTTGCTGCTCGAACGCCTGCGCGCCGATGGACTGCGCGCCGTGACCCTGCCCGAGGGGCTTCGGGAATGAGCACCGTGCTCTCGACCGACGGCGCCTGGCGCGAGCTGCACGAGGCCGCCACCGATCCCTACAGGAAGGGCGGCAGCTTCGCCTGGCATTTCGCGCGCGGCAAGCTCGGGCGCGATCCGGTCTTCCGCGGCCTGCTCGAACGCGGGCTGATCGATGCGCGGCATCGCCGCGTGGTCGACATCGGCTGCGGCCAGGGCCTGTTCGCGAGCCTGCTGGCCTCGATGAGCCGCATGCAGCAGCAGGGCCGCTGGCCCGCGCGCTGGGGCGCCACGCCGAGCGCCGCCGAATACACCGGCATCGAGCTGATGCCCAAGGACGTGGCGCGCGCCGAGGCCTCGATCGGCCATCTCGAGCCCGCGCCGCGGCTGCTCTGCGCCGACATGTGCGCGGCCGATCTGCCCGATTGCGACCTGGTCGTGATCCTCGACGTGCTGCACTACGTGGACCATGCCGCGCAGGAAGGCGTGCTGCGCCGCGTGCGCGACGCCTTGCAGCGCGGCGGCAGTCCCCGGGCGCGGCTGCTGCTGCGCGTGGGCGATGCCTCGAGCCGCCGCGGCTTCGCGATCAGCCAGTGGGTCGACCGCACCGTGACGCGGGTGCGCGGCCACAAGGTGTCGCCGACCTGGGGCCGTCCGCTGGCCGAATGGATGGCGCTGCTCGAGCGGCTGGGCTTCGGCGTGCGGAGCATCCCGATGAGCGAAGGCACGCCGTTCGCCAACGTGCTGCTGGTGGCCGATCTGGTGCCGGAGCTCGCGCGATGAGCTTTGTGCCGCAGACGCTCGAGCGCGACGGCATCGCGCAGCGCATTCCGCACCGCGGCAGCATGTGCCTGCTCGAACGGCTCGAGGGCTGGGATGCGGAGACGATCCGCTGCAGCACCACCACCCACCGCCAGGCCGACAACCCGTTGCGCACGGCCAGCGGGCTGCTGGCGCCGAATGCCATCGAGTACGCCGCGCAGGCCATGGCGCTGCATGGCGGGCTGCTGGCGAGCGAAGGCGCCACGCCCTCGGCCGGCTTCCTCGCGAGCACGCGCGGCGTGCGCACGACGGTGGCGCGGCTCGACGAGGTCGAGGGGCGCCTGCAGGTCGAGGCGCGGCGGCTGTCGGGCGACGCCCGGCAGGTGATGTACGAGTTCTGGCTCAGGGACGGCGAAGGCCGTGCGCTGGCCGACGGCCGCGCGGTGGTGGTGCTGAACACGCCGCTGGCCCTGGACACCCCGAAGGAATCATGAGCCTCCAAGGAAAACGCGCCCTGATCACGGGCGCCAGCGGCGCGCTCGGTGCCGCCATGGCCGAGCGCTTCGCGCGCGACGGCGCGACCGTGCTGCTGCATGCGAACTCGCGGCCCGAAGCGGTCGAGCAGCTGGCCGCGAAGATCGCCGCGGCCGGCGGCAAGGCCGAATGCCACGTCTTCGACCTGCGCAGCGACGAGGCCTGCGCCGCTGCCTGCGCGCGCATGCTCGAGCCGGGGCCGGTGCAGGTGATCGTCAACAACGCGGGCGTGCACGACGACGCGGTGCTGCCGGGCATGCGCGCCGAGCAGTGGCACAAGGTGATCGACATCTCGCTCAACGGCTTCTTCCGCGTGACCCAGCCGCTCTTGCTGCCGATGATGCGCACCCGCTGGGGGCGTGTGCTCAACATCTCGTCGGTGGCGGCGCTGGTGGGCAACAAGGGCCAGGTGAACTACGCCGCGGCCAAGGGCGCGCTCAACAGCGCGACCAAGGCGCTGTCGCTCGAGGTGGCCTCGCGCGGCGTGACGGTGAATGCGATCGCGCCCGGGATCATCGCCTCGCCGATGGCCGACGCGGTGTTCGACCCGGCGGTGATCCAGCAGATGGTGCCAGCCAAGCGCGCCGGCAAACCCGAGGAGGTGGCGGCGCTGGCAGCCTTCCTCGCGAGCGACGAAGCCGGCTACATCACCGGGCAGGTGATTTCCGTGAACGGCGGGATGATCTAGAGCGGCAGCGTGTCGAAGGCCGCGTACGCGGTCGCGAGCCAGGACTTCACGCGCTGCCTTTCGAGCAGGCCCAGCGCGTGCGGGCCTTCACGGTCGTTCACGGCCTTCCAGAAGCTGGTGCTCTGCGCATCGATCTTGCGCATGCTGGCTTCGTGCAGCCGCGGCAGCGCGATCACGCGCGCGCCGTTGGCGGTGGCCTTGGACATCGACTGCGAGCCGAGCAGGGTGCCGAAGTCGCTGCCGCGGCCGTAGTTCTGCACCACGATGTAGTTGGGCCGGTTGCCGAAGGTATCGACCAGCGTGCCGAGCAGGTCGGAGGAGTCCTTGCCGTCGTCGAGCACGTGCCAGAAATTGACGGTCACGCCGATCTCGGCGAAGACGTCGAACAGGTCGGATTCCTTGATCCAGCGCGCCAGCGGTGCCAGCGTCTGCGCCGCGAGGTCGACGATCACGCTCTGCTGCGGGTGGGTCTCGAAGCCGTTGACCACCGTGTCGAGCCCTTCGAAGCTGTCGACCACCACGGGCGAGGCGAAGCCTTCGTAGAAGCGGGTGAACGAACTGTGCGAGCGGTCGGTGTCGAAACCCGTGAAGGAGCGGCTGTGGTCGATGAAGTACTGGGCCAGGACCCGTGCCGTGACCGACTTGCCGACCCCGCCTTTTTCGCCGCCGATGAAATTGATGGAGCTCATGGTGTCGCTGGTAGATGTGGAAGATTCAGGGAGCCGGCGACAGTTTGCCTCAGCTTCCGGGGGCGGGTTCCCGGGACGAGGGCGAATCGCCCGAACGGCCGCTGTCGCCGCCGTGGGGCTGGCCGTGCGGGGAGGGCGCGGCGAGGCCTCCGTCGCCGCCGCCGATGAAGCGGCGCCTCGCGGCCGTGAAGGCGGCGCTGCCGGCACCGAGCAGGCCCAGGGCGGCGCAGGCCGCGCCCGCGTCGATCAACAACTCCAGAACCACGATACCGACTCGCATGCGCCAATCCCCGTCATGTTGCGTTGAACTATGTCACCTGGGCGGACGCATCATCGCGGAAAGTTGTGCGCGTGTGTATCGCCGGCCTTGCCGCGATGCCGGCTCCGCCAGGCCGGGAGTCTATTGGCCGCGCCGGGCCATGCCCTGCAGCAGGGGGTGGGATTGCAGGCGCTGCCGCAGCCGCGCCTTCCAGGGCGCGGGCAACGTGGCGCCGTCGATCATCGCGGGCCATTGCTCGCGCGCGCGGCGCGCGGTGTCGCCGATCACGCGGCGCACCTGCGGCTCGTGCAGGCCGGCCGAGAAGCAGAAGGCGCGTACGTTGGCCGGGCTGAACAGGCCGCTGCGCTTCGGGGCTGCCTTGCCCGCCGCGGGCAGCAACGGCAGCGCATGGCCCTCGACGCCCTGCAGCGCCGCGTAGGCCACGATGTCGTAGGCCGGCGCGAAGCGCGGCGAGGCGCCATCGGGATAGAGCACGCCGAAGTTCTTCAGGTGCGCATCGGGATTGCCGAGCAGCTCGTTGACCGCGAGCCGGCGCACCAGCTCGAGCACCGCCTCCTCGCCGAGCGAGGGAAAGGCCCGCATCGCGAGCGCCATGTCGAGGTAGCTGCCGCCGTACTTGTGCAGCGGATCGAAGCCCAGCACCTGGGCGAAGTCCTCGAAGTGGATGCGGCGCGCGCCTTCGCGGTCGAAGCGCGTGACGGCAAGGAATTCGGGCTCGTCGGGCAGGGCGTAGCTGTGCTCGGCCGAAATTGCGGACAGCGGCGCGAGTTCGGCATGGCAGACCGCCACGCCCGCGGCGGACGCCATCTGCAGCGAGAGCATCTCCAGCTGCGGCATGTGCGGCCGCCCGGCCACGGGCAGCTTGGCGATCACGCGCGTGCTGGCGCCGGCGCGGGTGCGCGCCACGTAGCGCCCGCCCTGGCGGCGCAGGCCCAGCTTGGGCTGCACGCCCGACACCGAGATGCCCTGCGGCATCGGCAGCTCGACCACCGACATCTCGAGTGCGTCCTGGTCCTGCGTGATGAGCCGCTGCAGGGTGGCGCGGTCCACCGACACCGGGCGCGCGCTCACCGCGCCCGGCAGGTCGCCGCCGCAGGCCGCGAGCAGCTCGAAATGGTCGTTCTCGCGGCAGCCGCGCAACTGGGCGATGTGGCTGCGCAGCACGCCTTCGGGCAGCAGGTTCTGGAAGAAGCGCGGCAACTGGCCGCCCTGCGCATTGAACAGCGGATTCTTGACGTCGCTCCAGAGGGCGGCCTGCGAGGCGGCATCGTTCGCCACCATCGACAGCGACAGCACCTCGGCCGGCGGCGCCGCGACGATCTCGGGCTCGGCCACGAAGCGGCACAGGTCGGCGTACTGGAACAGCTTGCCGAAGCGGCGCGCGCCGAGCGCGATTTCGAGGATCTTGACGTTCATGGCGAGCGCCTGCGCGAGCCGCGGCGGGCCGGGGCGCCGGGTGCGTAGGGCGGCGGCGCGGGCGACTGTGCCATGGCGGCCACCGCGGTGCCCACGCGCGTGGGAACGGGGCGGTAACCGGCATCGGTGTCGAGCGCGGCGCTGGCGCCGAAGCCCTTGGGCGCCAGCTGCAGCTCGAGCCCCAGCGCATCGACCAGCGCGAGCAGCGAGGACATCTGCGGATTGCCCTGCGGTCCGAGCGCGTTGCGCACCGAGCGCTCGGTCAGGCCCGAACGCTGCGCGATCTCGGCGCCCGTGAGGCCGGAGGCCTCGCGGCGGGCGATCAGCGCGGCGATCAGTTCCTGTTTGGTCATGGAAAGATATTACCGCAAATACGAAAATCGGAAATATGTTTCCGATGTCTTCCTGGGGCCGAGGCAAAGGCGGCGTGCCGCCCGCCCGGATTCAGCGCGGCACCAGCGTGAAGAAGGGCATCACCACGCCCATCACCCAGTTCTGTCCGAAATCGAGCGCCGCGCGCCGGTACTTCTCGTCGGCCTGGGCCGCCAGCAGGTCGAGCCGCGCAACCACCTTCGACAGCTCGCGGTCGGCCACGAGATTGCGGCCGCGTTCGCTGATCTCGGTGGCCAGCAGCAGCGGCTGGCCGTCGGGGCCGGTCTTGGAGGCGATCAGCCACAGCGAGATCTCGAAGTTGCGCGCGGCCCGGTAGCTGTTCTCGGCGTTGACGCCGTCGATCATGGACTGCTCCCAGGTGTCGCCGTTGGCCTGCTTGAGCATCGAGGCCCAGCCCACCACCAGCGCGGCCACGCGGTCGCCCTGGTAACCCTGCGGCCCGGTGTCGAAGGCCAGGCGGATCGCCTCGATACCGGTGGCGCCGTGCAGCTCGGGCAGGTCGGGCCCCTGCGTCACGGCGGTCCAGGCGCGCTGGCTGGCGGCGTCCATGCTGGCGGCCGACTTGCGCCATTCGCGCGGATTGCGCCGGTAGAGCGTGGTCTGCACGCGCCGTATCGATTCGAGGTTGTCGCGCAGCGAGAGGTTGGCGATGCGGTTGGCGCCGGACTGCAGCCACTCCTGGTTGGCATAGGGCTCGGCGCGCTGGGTGTTCTGGAACGCGCCGCAGCCGCCGAGCCCGAGCAGGGCGCCGGCGCCCGCCAGCAGCCAGGCGCGGCGGTCTTTCAGGGGAGAAACCGAGGATTCGCTCATGCCCTGACGTTATCATCCACGGCTGGGGCGGCGGCCTGCTTCAAGCGGCGGGCCCGTGCAATTTTCCTTACAAATCAATACCTTGGCGTTAATTGTTGACCTGACCTCCCGGGCCGGGACACAGTGACGCAGGACAGGCCGACAAGTCGTGCGTCTCAATTCCATCAAGCTCTCGGGCTTCAAGTCGTTCGCCGAACCCACCAACTTCCTGCTGCCGGGCCAACTGGTCGGGGTGGTCGGGCCCAACGGTTGCGGCAAGTCGAACATCATGGATGCGGTGCGCTGGGTGCTCGGCGAATCGCGTGCCTCGGAACTGCGCGGCGAGTCGATGCAGGACGTGATCTTCAACGGCACGACCTCGCGCAAGCAGGCCAGCCGCTCGAGCGTGGAACTGGTGTTCGACAACGCCGACCACCGCGCCGGCGGCCAGTGGAACCAGTTCGGCGAAATCGCGGTGCGGCGCGTGCTCACGCGCGACGGCACCAGCAGCTACTTCATCAACAACCAGCCGGTGCGCCGGCGCGACGTGCAGGACGTGTTCCTCGGCACCGGTCTGGGCCCGCGCGCCTACGCCATCATCGGCCAGGGCACGATCAGCCGGATCATCGAATCGAAGCCCGAGGAACTGCGCCTGTTCCTCGAGGAAGCCGCGGGCGTCTCGAAGTACAAGGAACGCCGCCGCGAGACCGAGAACCGCCTGGGCGACACGCGCGAGAACCTCACGCGCGTCGAGGACATCCTGCGCGAGCTCAACGCCAATCTCGAGAAGCTCGAGAAGCAGGCCGAGGTGGCCGCACGCTACAACGCGCTGCAGGGCGATGCCACGAAGAAGCAGCACCAGCTGTGGTTCCTCAAGCGCGCCGAGAGCGAGAGCGACAAGGCGCGCATCAAGGCCGAGTCCGAGAAGGCGATCAACGACCTCGAGTCGCGCACGGCCGACCTGCGCCACATCGAGAACGAGCTCGAGACCGTGCGCCAGGCCCACTACGGCGCCGGCGACCTGGTGAATCAGGCGCAAGGCAAGCTGTACGAGGCCAGCGCCGAGGTCGGCCGGCTCGAGGGCGAGATCCGCTTCGTGGTCGAGGGCCGCCAGCGCGTGGAGCAGCGGCTGGTGCAGTTGCGCGAGCAGATCGCGCAGTGGGACAACCGCCGCGTCGAGGCCGAGGCCGAGATCGAAACGCTGGCCGGCCAGGGCGTGGACGCCGAGGAGCAGGCCGTGCTGCTCGCGGCCCAGCTCGAGGAGCACGACGCGCGCATGCCCGAGCTCGAGGAAGCGCAGCAGCGGGCGCAGGACCAGGCCAATTCGCAACGCACGGCCGTCGTGCAGGTGCAGCAGCAGATCCAGGTGCTGGCGGCCGACCAGCGCAACATCGAGGAGCAGTCGCGCCAGCTCAACCAGCGCAGCGAACGGTTGCGCGCCGACCAGAACGCACTGGCCGCGCCCGACGAGGCGAAGCTGGTGGCGATGCAGGAGCAGCTCGAGGCCGCGCAGGAAGCGGCCAGCGAGGCCGACGCGCGGCTGCAGGACCTGCAGGAAGCGGTGCCGCGGCTCGACGACGACCGTCGCACGCGCCAGCAGGCGGTGAACAGCGAGGGTGCGCGCCATGCCGAGCTGTCGGCGCGGCTCGAGGCATTGCGCGCGCTGCAGGAGAAGGTCAAGACCGACGGCAAGCTCGCGCCCTGGCTCGCCAAGCACGGGCTCGACGGCCTGCAGGGCCTGTGGAGCCGCATCCACATCGAGCAGGGCTGGGAGAACGCGCTCGAATCCGCGCTGCGCGAGCGCCTGGGCGCGCTCGAGGTCAGCCGCCTCGACATGGTCCGCGCCTTCGCCAACGACGCGCCGCCCGCCAAGCTGGCCTTCTTCAGCCCGCCCGTGGCCGGTGTGCCCGAAGGCGCCGCCAGTCTGCCGCGGCTGTCGAGCCTGCTGCGCCTCAACGACGCGGGCCAGCAGGCCTTGCTGGCCGACTGGCTGCACGGCTGCTACACCGCCGCGAGCTTCGAGGAGGCTCTGGCCCAGCGCGGCGCGCTGCAGCCCGGCGAGACGATCTACGTGCAGAGCGGCCATGCGGTCAGCGCGCACGGCGTCAACTTCTACGCCCCCGACTCCGAGCAGGCCGGCATGCTGGCGCGCCAACAGGAGATGGAGAACCTCGACCGCCAGTTGCGCGCCCAGGCGCTGATCAGCGAGGAGGCCCGCGCGGCCCTGGTGCGCGCCGAGGCCGCCTACGCCGACGCCGCGCAGCGGCTGGTATCGGCGCGCCGCGAAGCCGCCGACACGCAGTCGCGCGCGCACGAATTGCAGGTCGAGACGCTGCGCCTCACGCAATTGGCCGAACAGACCCGCGCGCGCAGCGAGCAGCTCGCGGCCGACCTCGGCGAGGTCGATGCCCAGCTCGAGGAACTGCAGGAGCGCCGCATCGCCGCCGAGGGCCGCTTCGAGGAGCTCGACATGCAGCTGGCCGACAGCCAGGAGCGCCATGCCGAGCTCGACGAACGCGTGATCGAGGCCGGCCGCGCGCTGGCCGCCAGCCGCGAGCAGCACCGCAGCCTCGAACGCCAGGCGCAGGAAGCCACTTTCGCGCAGCGCACGCTCGAGGCGCGCCGCGGCGAACTCAACCGCTCGATCGAGACGGCCTCGCAGCAAACCGTGGCGCTGGCCGACGAGGACGAGCGCGCCCGCGGCGAACTCGGCCGGCTGTCGGATGCTGCCGCCCAGGCCGGGCTGCAGGACGCGCTGGCGCTCAAGCTCGAGCGCGAGACCGCGCTGGGCGCCGCGCGCAGCCAGTACGACGACCTCACGCTCAAGCTGCGCGCCAGCGACGAGCGCCGGCTGCAGCTCGAGCGCGAGCTCGACCCGCTGCGCCAGCGCATCACCGAATTCCAGCTCAAGGAACAGGCCTCGCGCCTGGGCTTCGAGCAGTACGAGCAACTGCTGGCCGATGCCGGCGCCGACCTCGAGGCCATCGCGCTGTCGATCGAGACCGACAAGGTGCGGCTGGCCGGCCTGCAGGGCGAGATCGACCGGCTGAACCGCGAGGTGGTGGCGCTCGGCGCGGTCAACCTCGCGGCGCTCGACGAGCTCGCGGTGGCGAGCGAGCGCAAGGTCTTCCTCGATGCGCAGTCGAGCGACCTCAACGAGGCGATCACCACGCTCGAGGACGCCATCCGCAAGATCGACGCCGAGACGCGCGACCTGCTCGGCGGCACCTTCAAGACCGTGAACGAGCACTTCAGCCGCATGTTCCCCGAGCTGTTCGGCGGCGGCAACGCCAAGCTGATGATGACCGGCGACGAGATCCTCGACTCCGGCGTGCAGGTGATGGCGCAGCCGCCGGGCAAGAAGAACCAGACCATCCACCTGCTGTCGGGCGGCGAGAAGGCGCTGACCGCGATCGCGCTGGTGTTCGCGATCTTCCAGCTCAATCCCGCCCCGTTCTGCCTGCTGGACGAAGTGGATGCGCCGCTGGACGACGCCAACACCGAGCGCTACGCCAAACTCGTGACCGCCATGAGCCGTGAAACCCAGTTCCTCTTCATCAGCCACAACAAGATCGCCATGGAAATGGCCGAGCAGCTGATCGGCGTGACGATGCAGGAGCAGGGCGTGTCGCGCATCGTCGCGGTCGACATGGAAGCGGCGGCCTCGATGGTCGAGGCCGCCTGAGGCGCGCGCACCCATGAGCAATCTCACGCTTGCCCTGGCCATCCTCGGTGGCCTCGTCCTCGCGGCCGTGATCGGCTACGACGCCCTGCGTTCGCGCCGCAACGCACCGCGCCAGCCCGATGCGGCCGATGGCGATCCGGCCGATGCGCAGCGCGCACCGTCCGACGACGGCTACGAGCCGGTGATGCACGTCGATCCGCGCCAGGTGCCGACGAACGACCGGCATGAACCGCTTTTCGATCCCGACCTGCCCGCGCCCGGCACGCTGCCGGTGCCCACGGGCGAGCGGCGCGGCGGGCTCGATCCGCTGATCGACGTGATCGCGCCGATCTCGCTCGATGGCCTGGCCTCGGGCGACGCGGCCATTGCCGCCATGCCGCCGACGCGCCGCGCGGGCAGCAAGCCGGTCGCCATCGAGGGCCTGAACGAGCACTCGCGCCAATGGGAGCCGCCCGTGCCGGGACAGCGCTACGGCGCCTTCCAGGTCGGCGTGCAGCTGGCCAACCGCACCGGCGCGCTCAACGAGATCGAGTATTCGGAATTCGTGGTGAAGGCCCAGGCCTTCGCCGACGCGCTGAACGGCGCGCCCGAGTTCCCCGAGATGCTCGACGAGGTGGCGCGCGCGCGCGAGCTCGACCAGTTCGCCAGCGCGCACGATGCGCAGCTGGGCTTCGTGCTGCGCGCATTGCACGCGGCCTGGAGCCCGGGCTACGTGCAGCAGAACGCCGCGCGCCTGGGCTTCGTGGCCGGCATCATCCCGGGCCGCATGGTGCTGCCGACCAGCGAGCTGGGCCTGCCGCCGATCCTCGGCCTGGCCTTCGACACCCAGGCCGCATTGGCCGACGACCCGGCGCAGTCGGCCATCCGCGAACTGAGCCTGAGCCTCGACGTGCCCCAGGTCGACCGCGGCGAGCAGCCCTTCACCCGCATGCGCGAGATCGCCGCCACGCTGGCGCGCGAGATGGACGGCGTGGTGACCGACAGCGACGGCCAGCTGCTGCGCGACGAGACCATGGACGCCATCGGCGCCGACCTCGAGCAGCTCTACGACACGCTCGACGCGCGCGACCTCGCGGCGGGTTCGCCGCTGGCGCGCCGGCTGTTCAGCTAAGCCGTTCCCGCCATGCACAAGGCCGCCCAGCCCGCCACGAAGCGGTCGGGCGGCCGCATCGTTTTTTCGGAAGACACCCCATGACCACGCGCGACGAAGCGGCCCGCGAAGCCGCCGACCTGAGCGAGAAGCTCCATCACAACGCCCATCTCTACTACGTGCTCGACGCGCCCGCGCTGCCCGACGCCGAGTACGACCGCATGTTCCAGCGGCTGCAGGCGATCGAGGCCGAGTTCCCCGACCTGCGCACGCCCGACTCGCCGACGCAGCGCGTGGGCGGCAAGGCGCTCGACGGCTTCGTCAAGGTGCGCCACAGGGTGCCGATGCTGTCGATCCGCACCGAGACCGACATCACGCCCGGCGGCGCCAGCAGCTTCGACGCGCGCGTGCGGCGCGAGCTCGGCCTGGCCGAGGACGGTCCGCAGATCGCCTACGTCTGCGAGCTCAAGTTCGACGGGCTCGCGATGAACCTGCGCTACGAGAACGGCGTGCTGGTGCAGGCCGCCACACGCGGCGACGGCGAGGTCGGCGAGGAGGTCACGCAGAACATCCGCACCGTGCGCGAGATCCCGCTGCGCCTGAAGGGCAACGCGCCGCCGGTGGTCGAGGTGCGCGGCGAGGTCTACATGAAGCGCGCCGACTTCGAGGCGCTCAACGAGCGCCAGCGGCAGAGGATCGCGGCCGGCCAGAAGAACGAGAAGGTGTTCGTGAACCCGCGCAACGCGGCCGCGGGAGCGGTGCGGCAACTCGACCCGGCGATCGCCGCCGAGCGGCCGCTGAGCTTCTTCGCCTACGGCCTCGGCGAGGTCACGCCGCCGGCCGAGGGCGGGCCCGACTGCCCGACCCAGTTCGACTGGCTGCAGCAGTTCCATGCCTGGGGCTTTCCGGTGGCGATACAGACCGCGCGCGCGACCGGCGCGATCGAGCTGATCGCGTTCCACGAGAACATCGGGCGCCAGCGCGACAGCCTGCCCTACGACATCGACGGCGTGGTCTACAAGGTCGACAGCGTCGAGCTGCAGCGCCAGCTCGGCTTCGTCTCGCGCGAGCCGCGCTGGGCCGTGGCGCACAAGTACCCGGCGCAGGAGCAGATCACCGAGGTGCTCGGCATCGAGGTGCAGGTGGGGCGCACCGGCAAGCTCACGCCGGTGGCCAAGCTGGCGCCGGTGTTCGTCGGCGGCGTGACCGTGACCAACGCCACCCTGCACAACGAGGACGAGGCGCGCCGCAAGGATGTGCGCGTGGGCGACAAGGTGATCGTGCGCCGCGCGGGCGACGTGATCCCCGAGGTGGTGGGCGTCACGCCCGAGAGCCTGGCGCGGCCCGAGGGCGAGCGCGGCGCCGTCTTCACCATGCCGCGCAAGTGCCCGGTCTGCGGCTCGGACGCCGTGCGCGAGGAGGGCGAGGCCGACTACCGCTGCACCGGCGGGCTGTTCTGCGGTGCCCAGCGCAAGGAGGCGATCCTGCATTTCGCCGCGCGCCGCGCGGTCTACGTCGACGGGCTCGGCGACAAGCTGGTCGAGCAGATGGTCGATGCCAACCTGATCCGCACCTTGCCCGACCTCTACAAGCTGGGCTTCACCACGCTGGCGGGGCTGGAGCGCATGGCCGACAAGTCGGCGCAGAACCTGGTCGACGCGCTCGAGGCCTCGAAGAAGACCACGCTGCCGCGCTTCCTGTTCGGCCTGGGCATTCGGCACGTGGGCGAGAGCACGGCCAAGGACCTGGCCAAGCACTTCGGCAAGCTCGACGCGATCATGGACGCGAGCGAGGAGCTGCTGCTCGAGGTCAACGACGTCGGCCCGGTGGTGGCGCAGAGCCTGCGCACCTTCTTCGACCAGCCGCACAACCGCGAGGTGGTCGAGCAACTGCGCGCCTGCGGCCTGAGCTGGGAGGAGGGCGAGCCCGCGGCGCGCGTGCCCAAGCCGCTGGCGGGACTGACCTTCGTCATCACCGGCACCCTTCCTACGCTGAGCCGCGACGAGGCGAAGGACAAACTGGAGATGGCCGGCGCCAAGGTCGCCGGCTCGGTCAGCAAGAAGACCCACTACCTGGTGGCCGGCGAGGACGCCGGCAGCAAGCTCGACAAGGCGCGCGAGAACGGCGTCGAGGTGATCGACGAGGCGCGGATGCTGGACATACTCGCCAACGGCGTGCCTCCGGCCGCGGAATGAGAGGACGGCGTCCTCCTTACCGGCCGTTACGCGACTTCACACCAGCGCAGTCAACAGGGCCTACAAGCTGGTACGTTGAATGAACGCAGAAGGCTGACAAGGAGACCCTCATGCAGAAAACTCGTGTTCTCGGTTTATGCCTCGCCGCCGGCGGCCTCGCGCTGCTCACCGGCTGCGTCGCGGTGCCCGGCGATCCGTACTACAGCGGGGGCTACTCGGATCCCTACTATTCCGACCCGGTGGTGGTGCAGCCCGCGCCGGTCTACATCAATGGCGGGGCGTACTACGACCGCCGTCCCTACTACCGCGACCGGCCCTACTACGGGCGCCCCGGCTATCCCTACCCGCCGCGTCCGGGCTGGAACGGCGGCGGCGGGCGTCCGGGCTGGGGCGGTGGCCGCCCGCCGGTCGTCGCGCCGCCCGTGGGGCTGCCGCCGCAGCGGACCGTGCCGGTGACCCCCGGCACCGGGCGTGGCGTGCCGGGCGCCCTGCCGGGCATGCCGGGCTATGTGCCGCAGAACATCGCCCCGGGCTCGCCGCACCAGCAGTAAGGCGGCCGCGAAAGGCCGGGCGCGTCGCGGGGCGCGAGTGCCGTCGCGATAATCCGCGCCATGGCCATCCACGAAATCCTCAAGATGGGCGATCCGCGCCTGCTGCGCATCGCGCAGCCGGTCACCGCCTTCGACACCGACGAACTGCACCTGCTGGTGCGCGACATGTTCGAGACCATGCATGCGGTCAACGGCGCCGGCCTCGCGGCGCCGCAGATCGGCGTCGACCTGCAACTGGTGATCTTCGGCACCGACGTCGTGAATCCGCGCTATCCCGATGCGCCGCCGGTGCCGCGCACCGTGCTGCTGAACCCGGTCATCACGCCGATCGGCGAGGCCGAGGAAGAGGGCTGGGAAGGCTGCCTGTCGGTGCCGGGACTGCGCGGCGTGGTGCCGCGCTTCTCGAACATCCGCTACACGGGCTTCGATCCCTACGGCGACCCGATCGACCGCACGGCCAGCGGCTTCCACGCGCGCGTGGTGCAGCACGAGGTCGACCACCTGCTGGGCAAGCTCTATCCGATGCGGGTGCGCGACTTCTCGCGCTTCGGCTACACCGAGGTCCTGTTCCCGGGCCTCGACGCGGCCGACGACGATTGAGCCGGACTACTTGTTGTTGAGCCCGAAGCGGCCGCCGCCCGTGAACGCGAGCGCGATGGCCGCGAACAGGAACATGCCCTGCAGCTCGAGCGCCCAGCCGCCCTGGCCGTTGAGGGCGCCGAGGTCCTTGCGGTGCACCAGCCAGATCGCCACGAGCATGTTGATCGCCACGATCGCGGCAGCGGGCCGCGTGTACAGGCCGATGATCAGCAGCACCGGCGCGACGATCTCGCCCACGTAGACCAGGTAGGCCAGCACGCCCGGCAGCCCGTGCGAGGCCAGCATGCCGCCGATGCCGTCCACGCCCTTGCTCACCTTGGCGATGCCGTGCAGCAGGATCAGGATGCCCAGGGCGACGCGAAGAATGAGCTTGCCGGTGTCGTCGGACTTGAACATGGTCGGGGTTCCTCGGTGATGGTTCGAAATGTTGCGAGGGCCGTATGGTAGTGAAGAAACGGCATGCATCGGATCAGGCATCCATGGCGCATGCACGGGCTTCGCATATGCATCCAACCGCCTGTTCCTTGGCGGCCCGGCGCGCCGCCTCGTACACTGCCTTTTTGCCTGAGGAGAACCCATCCATGACGCCCCGATTCCGATCCGCCTTCGCCCTGGCGGCGACCGCCGCCGCGCTGGTCGCCGCCGCGCCCGCCTTTGCCGGCAAGACCCTCGACGCGGTCAAGCAGCGCGGCAGCCTCAAGTGCGGCGTGACCAACGGCGTGGCCGGTTTCTCGGCGCCCGACACGCAGGGCAACTGGTCGGGCCTCGACGTCGACACCTGCCGCGCGATCGCCGCGGCCGTGCTCGGCGATGCGAAGAAGGTCGAGTTCGTGCCGCTCAATTCGCAGCAGCGCTTCTCGGCGCTGCAGGCCGGCGAGATTGACATCCTCGCGCGCAACACCACCTGGACGCTCACGCGCGACGCCTCGCTGGGCTTCAACTTCACGACCATCACCTACTACGACGGCCAGGGTTTCCTGGTGCCGAAGAAGCTCAAGGTCACGAGCGCTAAGCAACTGAAGAACGCGACCATCTGCACCCAGTCGGGCACCACCAACGAGAAGAACGTCTCCGACTACTTCCGGGCCCAGAACATCCCCGTCAAGACGGTCGTGTTCGAGAGCTTCGAGGCCTCGTTCAAGGCCTTCTTCTCGGGCCGCTGCCAGGCCTTCACCACCGACGCCTCGGCGCTCGCCGGCCTGCGCAACAAGGAGGCGCAGAACCCCGACGACTACCTGATCCTGCCCGAGCTGATCTCCAAGGAACCGCTGGCGCCGCTGGTGCGCCGCGGCGACGACGAATGGTTCGCGATCGCCAAGTGGGTGCCCAATGCGCTGATCGAGGCGGAGGAGGCCGGCATCACCGAGGCCAACGCCGAACAGCTCAAGGCCTCGAGCAAGGACCCCGCGCAGCAGCGCCTGCTGGGCGCCGGCGAGGACCTCGGCAAGCTGCTGGGCCTCGACAAGGACTGGTCCTATCGCGCGATCAAGGCCGTGGGCAACTACGGCGAGATCTTCGAGCGCAACGTCGGACCGAAGTCGGTGCTGAAGCTGCCGCGCGGCTCCAACAACCTCTGGAGCAAGGGCGGCCTGATCTACGCACCGCCGGTGCGATGAGCCTGCGGGCCGCGGGCGGTGAACGCCGCTCGGCCTGGCTGGCCTGGGCCGTGCAGGTGCTCCTGGTGCTGGCCGTGGTGGCCGGCGCCTTCTGGGTCGTGCACCACGCGCTCGAGGTGCTGCGCGCGCGCGGCGTGCGCTCGGGCTTCGACTTCCTCAGCGAGCCCGCGGGCTTCGCGATCAGCGAGGGCTGGCTCGATTTCGAGGCCAGCCAGCCGTCGTGGCGGGCCTTCCTCGCCGGCCTCGTCAACACCGTGCGCGCCGCGGTGCCGGCGGTCGTGTTCTCGGTGCTGCTCGGCACCCTGATCGGCATCGGGCGGCTCGCGCCGCACGTGCTGGTGCGCGGCATCTGCACCGCCTACGTCGAGCTGCTGCGCAACGTGCCGCTGCTGGTGCAGCTGCTGATGCTGGCCTTCGTGATGGCGAACTTGCTGCCCGACCCGACCGAGCCGGTGCGGCTGCTGCCGGGCGTGTGGCTCAGCAAGGGCGGACTCAGCGTGCCGTGGCCGGTGGCGGGCGAGGGCGGCTGGTGGCCCACGCACCTCGAATGGCCCGAGCGCGGCGACTTCGGCGTCAACGGCGGCGCGGCGCTGAGCCCCGAGTACGTGACCATCGTCGCGGGCCTGTCGCTCTACTCGGCCGCCTTCGTGGCCGAGATCGTGCGCGCGGGCATCCTGTCGGTGTCGCAGGGGCAGGTGCTCGCGGGGCAGGCGATGGGCTTCTCGCCGGTGCAGCAGCTGCGCATCGTGATCCTGCCGCAGGCGCTGCGCGTGATCGTGCCGGCGCTCACCAACCAGGTGTTGAGCCTGGTCAAGAACTCCTCGCTCGCGGTGGCGGTCGGCTATCCCGAGCTGGTGTCGGTGGCCAACACCACCATCGGCGCGAACGGCCGCGCCTTCGAGTGCATCGCGATCATCATGGCGGTCTACCTGCTGCTGTCGCTCGTGATCTCGCTGGGCATGAACCGCTACAACGCGCGCGTCGCGCTGCGAGGTTGGCGATGAGGGTCGTGCGAGGCCCGATCGCCTGGCGGCACGAACTCTGGGGTTCGCCGCTGCGCACGCTCGCCACGCTGCTGCTCGCGGGGCTGCTGGCCTGGGCCGGCTGGCACCTGGTCGACTGGGCCGTGGTGCACGCGGTGTTCCGCCCCGATGCCGAGGCCTGCCGCGCGGTGCGGCACGGCGCCTGCTGGGGCGTGGTGGCCGAGAAATGGCGGCCGATGCTGTTCGGCCGCTTCCCCTATGAAGACCAGTGGCGCCCCGCGATCGCGGTCGCGCTGCTGTCGGCGGTCACGCTGCTCAGCGCCTGGCCGCGCAGCTGGCGCTGGTGGCTGCCGGCGCTGTGGCTGCTGGCGCTCGCGGCCTTCGTGCTGCTGATGCGCGGCGGCGCGTTCGGCTGGAGCCACGTGCCGACCAACCGCTGGGGCGGCCTGCCGCTGACCATCGGGCTCGCGGTGGTCGGGCTGGCGCTGGCCTTTCCGCTCGCGCTGCTGCTGGCGCTCGGGCGCCGCTCGGGCTGGCCGGTGGTGCGCACGCTCTGCGCGAGCTACATCGAGCTGGTGCGCGGCGTGCCGCTGATCTCGGTGCTGTTCATGGCCTCGTTCCTGCTGCCGCTGCTGTGGCCCGCGGGCTGGCAGCCCGACGTGCTGGTGCGCGTGCTGGCCGGGCTGTCGCTGTTCGTGGCCGCCTACCTGGCGGAGATCATTCGCGGCGGCCTGCAGGCCGTGCCGCGCGGCCAGACCGAGGTCGCGATGGCGCTGGGCTTCGGCCGCTGGCCGGTGCAGCGCGACATCGTGCTGCCGCAGGCGCTGCGGCTGGTCGTGCCGGCGCTGACCAACAACGTGGTGGGCACGCTCAAGGACACCTCGCTGGTCACGGTGGTGGGGCTGTTCGAGCTCACGGGCGCGCTCGGCCTGTCGCTCGGCGGCGATCCGACCTGGCGGCCGTTCTACCTCGAGGGCTACCTGTTCATCGCGGCGATCTACTGGCTGCTGTGCTTCGGGCTCTCGCGCTACAGCGTGTGGCTCGAGGGGCGCCTGTCGGCCGTGCCGCGCGTGGTCCAGGCCGAGCCGGCCTGAGGCGTCCTGTACACTCCGCCCCCATGTCGTGTTTCCACCCCGCCTTCGCATCGAGCGCCGCCCGCATGGGCCGCATGATGCCGTCCGCTTTCGCGCGGACCGGATGGGCAATGGATGCACGAATGATTACCACCATTACCACCGCGGCCACCTGAGCACGCGCAGGTGGCCGTTCCGGCAGCCACCTGGTGATCGCTCTTCCCCCGAACGAATGAAACCCAGCTCTGGCAGCTGGGTTTTTGTTTTTGTCGTTTGGAGAAGCCCATGTACCGCGATCCCGTCCAGTCCCTAGAAACCGTCGTGCCCAGCCAGGCCATGCGAGCGCTGCGCGTGGGCATGATCGGCATCGGCACCGTCGGCTCGGGCACCTTCCGCGTGCTGGCGCGCAACCACGACCAGATCGCCGCGCGCGCCGGCCGCGGCATCGAGATCGTCATCGTGGCCGCGCGCAACCTCGCGCGCGCCGCGGGCATCGTGGGCGAGGGCGTGGCGCTCACCGACGACGCGATGCGCGTCGCGACCCATCCCGAGCTCGACGTGGTGGTCGAGGTGGCCGGCGGCACCGGCGCGGCGCGCGACTGGGTGCTGGCCGCGATCGCCCACGGCAAGCACGTGGTGACGGCCAACAAGGCGCTGCTGGCCGAGCATGGCGGCGAGATCTTCGAGGCCGCGCGCCGCCACGGCGTGGCGGTGGCCTACGAGGGTGCGGTGGCGGTCAGCATCCCGATCGTGAAGGCGCTGCGCGAAGGCCTCGTGGCCAACCGCATCGAATGGGTGGCGGGCATCGTCAACGGCACCACCAATTTTATCCTCAGCAAGATGCGCGACGAGGGCCTGGACTTCGGGGCCGCGCTCGCGCAGGCCCAGGCGCTCGGCTATGCCGAGGCCGATCCGACCTTCGACATCGAGGGCATCGACGCGGCCCACAAGCTCACGCTGCTCGCGGCCAATGCCTTCGGCATGCCGCTGCGCTTCGCCGACGTGCAGGCCGAGGGCATCACGGCGCTGCAGGGGCTGGACGTGGCCTGCGCCGAGCAGCTGGGCTTTCGCGTCAAGCTGCTGGGCGTGGCGCGCCGCCGCGAGGAGGGCGTCGAGCTGCGCGTGCAGCCCGCGCTGGTGCCCGCCGAGCATCTGATGGCGCATGTGAACGGCTCGATGAACGCGGTGATGGTCAAGGGCGATGCCTCGGGCGTGACGATGTACTACGGCGCCGGTGCCGGCTCGGAGCAGACCGCTTCGGCCGTGATCGCCGACCTGGTGGACGTGGCCCGGCTGGCCGGCACCCCGGCCGCGCAGCGCGTGCCGCACCTGGGCTTCCATGCGCATGCGATGAATGCGCTCGAGGTGCTGCCGCGCGCGGCGGTGCGCAGCGCGCACTACCTGCGCGTACCGGTGCACGCGGCCGGCGGCATCGAGGCCGTGACGGCCTGGCTCGCGAGCCAGCAGGTGCCCGTGCGGCGGGTGACGCTGGCCGCGCCCTGCGCGGCCGGTGCGCAGGTGCTGGTGCTGACCGAGCCGATGGCGCAGGGCGCGCTCGATCTCGCGGTGCATGCGCTGCAGTCGCACCCGGCCGTGGCCGGCGCGGTCGCGACGTTGCGCGTGGAGATGCTGGAGGCTTGACGCGCGTTCAGGCGGCCCGCGCGGGCAGGCTGCGGGGTGCGCGCGGTGCCCCGTCGTCGAGTTGCCCCAGTGCCAGCGCGGCGGCGCGCGGCCGTTGCGTGACCAGGCTCACGGCCACCACCACCGCCGCATTGATCGCCATCGCGATCAACCCGGCCTCCCATTGCGGCAGCGCGGTGGCCCAGAACTTCGCGGCCGGCGGCGCGAGCAGGGCCGCGAAACCCGCGATCAGCCCGGCCAGCACGCCGAGCGCGCTGGTGCGCTTCCAGAGGAAGCCGAGGAACACGCCGGGCGCCAGCATGCCGATGGCCGAATAGGCGTCGAGCAGGATCTTCACCAGCGAGCCCTTCTGGCTGATCGACAACCACACGGCGATCGCCGCGAAGCACACCAGCGAGCCGCGCGACAGCGCCAGTGCCGCGCCTTCGCCGAGCGCGGGCCTGAAGGGCCGCACCACGTTGCGCGTGAAGATCGAGCCGGCCGTCAGCAGCAGCAGCGAGCCCGGCGCCAGCGCCAGCAGGAAGCCGGTGCCCGCGAGCAGGCCCACGGTCCAGGCCGGATAGCGGTCGGACACGAACTGCAGCAGCGCCGCGTTGAGGCTGCCGCCCGGCGGTTGCGTGCCCGCGATCAGCGCCGCGAAGCCCAGCAGGATGATGAAGAAATAGGCCAGCGAGTAGATCGGCTGCCAGATTGCGTTGCGCCGGATCGCGGTGGCGCTGTGCGCCGTGTACGACATCTGGAACAGGTGCGGGAACACCCAGTTGCCCAGCGCGATGTTGATGGCCGAGGTCATGAGCCAGATCGCGGTGGTCGGCGAACTCGCATCGAGGCCCGGAAAGCTGCCGATGCCCGGGTGCCTGGCCTCGGCCATCGCGAACAGGTCGAGCAGCGAGGCCGCGCCCACCTTGCTCGCCACCGTCACGCTCAGCAGCACCACGACCAGCACCATCAGCACGTCCTTCACGCCGGCCGCGAAGGCCGCCGAGCGCACGCCGGCCACGAACACGAAGGCGATCATCAACAGGCCCGCGCCGATGGTCGCGGCCTCGCTCGATACCGCGCCGTCGAGCGTGAGCTGCACGATCAGGCCCAGGCTCACGAGCTGGATCTGCACGTAGACCACCAGCGAGGCGATGCCGACCACGCCGGTAAGCACGCCGAGCCAGGGCGCCTCGTAGCGCGCGGCGAAGAAGTCGGACTGCGTGAGCAGGCGCCCGATGCGCCCCGCGCGCCAGATCTTCGGCATCAGCCAGTAGCCGACCGCATAGCTCATCGACACCGAGCAGAAGGCCAGGTAGGCCGGCGCGCCCAGCGCCCAGGCATAGCCCGAGATGCCGAGCACCGCGAAGGTGGTGTACACCTCGCCCGCGTTCATGAACCAGAACAGCAGGGTGCCGAGGCTGCGGCCGCCCACGGCCCATTCGGCCAGGGTGGCGGCGCGCCGTGTGCGGCGGCCGTAGGCGATGGCGCCCGCGACCGTGGCGAGCAGGATGGCCAGGACGATCGCGAGCTTCATCGCGCGCTCCCGTGGCCGTCGGTGCCGGCGTCCTGGTGCCGCGCGAGGAAGTCGGCTTCCTCGTCCTCCACGCCATGGCGCGCGTCGAGCCGGAACACCAGCGCGATCGCCACGCTCGTGAGCACGATACCCGCCATCTGCCAGGCCATCGGGAACGGCAGGCCGAAGGGCCGCAGCGCGATGTCGTTGACCACGGGCGCGAGGCCGGCCTGCCAGACGAAGGGGAAGGCCAGCAGCCATCGGTAGGCGCGGCGGCGCGGAGGCGATGCGGTGGAGGAGGGAGACGGGCCGGCCATTCGAAACTCCTGTGAAGTGCTGCTGCACGAGATGGGCGCGGAGTGTGCAGCGAAAGTGCACGGAGCACAAGCGGGGCGAGTTCGGGTTTTCCTTGTAAATAATGCATCGATCCTGGGCATTCAGCCAGCTTGACGTGCACCGTCATGGCACATAGCATTGACTCATTCGTGCTGTCACACTGCACAAAAGGAAATTCCCACCCATGATCGGCGAACGGCTCAAGGAACTGCGCACCGCACGCGGCCTCTCGTTGCGCGAGCTCGCGGCCCAGGCCGGCGTGTCGGCCACCTTGCTGAGCCAGATCGAGCGCGCGGTCACCGACCCCAGCCTCGAAACCCTGCGCCGGCTCGCGGGCGTGTTCGGCGAATCGGTGTCCTCGCTGTTCTCCGACCCCGCGCCGCCCACCGTCTGGGTCAGCCGGCCGGGACGGCGCGCGATGCTCACGGCGCCGCAGGGCCAGGTCGCCTACGAGCGGCTGACCGCCGGCGTGGGCCAGCTCGAGGTGCTGCGCGCCGTGCTGCAGCCGGGCCAGATGTCGGCCGACGAACCGCGCGGCCATGCCTCGGCCGAGTGCGTCTACGTGGTGGCCGGCGCGCTGGTGGCGCAGGTCGCGGGCGTCGACTACCCGGTGCAGGCCGGCGAGAGCATCTCCTTCGACGCGCGGCTGCCGCATCGCTACATGAACGCCTCGCAGGCGCCGACCGAAATCATCCTGTCGGTGACGCCGCCCAATCCCTGAGCAGGAGCCTCCCATGAGCACACCGACCGATCCCGCCGCCGAGCGCAGCTTCACGCTGCACGACCTGCGCGTCGAGGTGGTCGCGCCCGAGGGCGCGCGCATCTACTGCGGCCAGCCCGGCGACCACTTCGAGCTGCGCGGCGAGATGCTGCACCTGCCGCCGGGGCAGGGCTTCTCGATCTACTCGCTGGGCGCGGTGCTGCCGCTGCTGGCCGCCAAGCAGCGCGCCACCGACGGCAACGACTGGATGAGCACCGACGCCGAGATCGCCTGTCCAGACCCGAACTGTCCCTCGCGCCTGCGCATCACGCGCATCGGCACGCGCGTCTTCCGCCACGCCGACACCACGGCCGTGGTCCACCCTTCCGACCTTCGACCATGAGCACCGTTCCCCGCACCGAACTCGCCCCCGGCTATTCCATCTCGCGCATGCTCAAGGGCGGCTGGCAGCTCGCCGGCGGCCATGGCGGCATCGACCGCGCCGCGGCCATCGCCGACATGTCGGCCTACTACCAGGCCGGCATCACCACCTTCGACTGCGCCGACATCTACACCGGCGTCGAGGAACTGATCGGCGAGTTCCGCCGCGAGCACTGCGCGCGCCACGGCGCCGACAGCCTTGCGCAGCTGCGCGTGCACACCAAGTTCGTGCCCGACCTCGCGCTGCTTTCGACCATCGACAAGCGCCAGGTCGAGCAGACCATCGACCGCTCGCTGCGCCGCCTCGGCGTGGAGCGGCTCGACCTGGTGCAGTTCCACTGGTGGGACTACCGCGTGCCGCGCTACGTCGAGGTCGCGCACTGGCTCGCCGAGCTCCAGCGCGCCGGCAAGATCGAGCTGCTGGGCGGCACCAACTTCGACACGCGGCGCGCGCGCGAACTGGGCGACGCGGGCCTGCCGTTGCGCAGCATGCAGGTGCAGTACTCGCTGCTCGACCAGCGGCCGCGCGCGCGGCTCGCGGCCTGGTGCGCGCAGGCCGGCGTGAAGCTGCTGTGCTACGGCAGCGTGGCCGGCGGCTTTCTCTCGGAACGCTGGCTCGGCGCGAGCGAACCGGCCGAGCCGCTGGAGAACCGCTCGCTGGTCAAGTACAAGCTGATCATCGACGACTTCGGCGGCTGGGATCTGTTCCAGGCACTGCTGCAAGCCTTGCAGCAGATCGCGCGGCGGCACGGCACCTCGCTGTCGGCGGTCGCGATGCGCTGGGTGCTCGCGCAGCCCGAGGTGGCGGCCGTGATCGTCGGCGTGCGCCGCGGCGACCATCTGCCCGACCACCTGCGCATGCTCGCGTTGCAGCTCGATGCGGCCGACCTCGCGGCGCTCGATGCGGTGCTCGCGCAGCGCCGCCCGGACAGCGGCGATGTCTACGAGGTCGAGCGCGACATCGAGGGGCGGCATGGCCGCGTCATGAAGTACGACCTCAACGACAAGCCGCACTGAGCAGCCCGCCTGGCTCAGTCGCGATCCAGCGGTTTCTCGCGCATCCTCAGTTCGGCATAGCCCGTGGCCTCGTCGTGCTCGCGCGAGAAGCGCCATGCGGGCAGCAGCGCCAGCAACACTTCAGCGGTGGTGCGCACCACGCAGCCCGGCGCCGCATGGCCGCCCCAGACGCGGCCCTGCGCGTCCGCCACGCTGATGTGCAGGTGCGAGCCGTCGGGCGAGAGCGAGCCCGCGAGCGTGAGGATCTCCAGATCGCCTTCGAGCGCCGAGGGCTCGGGTGCGCCCGCGAAGCGGATCCGCGCACCGCGCAGGCTGCCGATGCCCGAGAGCACGAAGGCCGCGTCCACCGCCTGCTGCGCGAGCACGCGGTCGAGCGCCGCGCGCAGGTCGTCGCCGGGCGAGAGGCGCAGGGGCAGCGTGCGCATCGCGCGACCGGTTTCAGGGCGCCGCGAGCGCGCCGTCCACCACCTGCTGCGCTTCCTCGAGGATGCGCGCGAGATGCTCCCGGCCCTGGAAGCTCTCGCCGTAGATCTTGTAGATGTTCTCGGTGCCCGAGGGACGCGCGGCGAACCAGCCGTTCTCCGTGACCACCTTCACGCCGCCGATGGCCGCGCCGTTGCCGGGCGCATGGCTCAGCACCTCGACGATCTTCTCGCCCGCGAGTTCGGTCGAGCGAATCTGCGCCGGCGACAGGTTCGACAGCCGCTTCTTCTGCTCGACCGTCGCCGCCGCGTCGACGCGGTCGGAGACCGGCCGGCCCAGCGCCTGCGTGAGCTCGGCATAGCGCTCGCCCGGATCGCGGCCGGTGCGCGCGGCGATCTCGGCCGACAGCAGCGCCGGCACGATGCCGTCCTTGTCGGTGGTCCAGGCCGTGCCGTCGCGGCGCAGGAAGGTCGCGCCCGCGCTTTCCTCGCCGCCAAAGGCCAGCGAACCGTCGACCAGCCCGTCGACGAACCACTTGAAGCCCACCGGCACCTCGTACAGCCGGCGGCCCAGGCGCTGGGCCACGCGGTCGATCATGCGGCTGCTCACCACCGTCTTGCCGACGGCCGCGGCGGCGGGCCAGCCGGGGCGGTGCGTGTAGAGGTAGTCGATCATCACCGCGAGGTAGCTGTTGGGCTGCATCAGGCCGCTGCTGCCCGCCACCACCCCGTGGCGGTCGTGGTCGGTGTCGCAGGCGAAGGCGATGCCGAAGCGGTCCTTGAGCGCGATCAGCTGGTGCATCGCATCGGGCGAGGAGGGGTCCATGCGGATGCGGCCGTCCCAGTCGAGCGACATGAAGCGGAAGGTCGGGTCGACCTCCTGGCTCAGCACCGTCAGGCGCGAGAGCTTGTAGCGCTCGGCGATCGCGGGCCAGTAGTGCACGCCCGCGCCGCCCAGCGGATCGACGCCCAGCGCGATCGGCACGTCGCGGATGGCGTCCATGTCGAGCACCTGCGCCAGGTCTTCCACATAGGTGTTGAGGTAGTCGTGCCGGTGCGTGGTCGAGGCCTGGAGCGCCTGCGCCAGCGGCAGCCGCTTCACGCCCTGCAGGCCGTTGGCCAGGAAGCCGTTGGCGGCGGCCTCGACCGCCGAGGTGATGTCGGTGCCGGCCGGGCCGCCGTTGGGCGGGTTGTACTTGAAGCCGCCGCTCTCGGGCGGGTTGTGCGAGGGCGTGATGACGATGCCGTCGGCCAGGCCGCTGCTGCGGCCGCGGTTGTAGACCAGAATCGCGTGCGAGACGGCGGGCGTGGGCGTGTATTCATCGTCCTGCGAAAGCATCAGCTCGACGCCGTTGGCCGCCAGCACCTCGACCGCGCTGTTGAAGGCCGGCGTCGAGAGCGCATGGGTGTCGATGCCGAGGAACAGCGGGCCGTCGATGCCTTTCTGGCTGCGGTAGTCGCAGATCGCCTGGCTGATCGCGAGCACGTGCCATTCGTTGAAGCCGTTGTCGAAGGAAGAGCCGCGGTGGCCCGAGGTGCCGAAGGCCACGCGCTGCGCGGGCACCGAGGGATCGGGCCGGCCGCTGTAGTAGGCCGAGACCAGCCGCGGCACGTTCACCAGCAGGTCGTGCGGCGCGGGCTGGCCGGGGAGGGCGGCGGGTGCCGCGGTCTTGGAGGCAGGGCTCATCGGTGTGTGTCCAGGGTTCGGAAGGCGGCGCCGGGCCGGGTGCTCCTAGGATACGGTGGCAAGCGCCGATGGCACAGTCGGCGATCGGCGCGTCATCGCCGCTGGACTGCGCGCCGGATCGCATGCCAAGATCAAGCAAACGTTTTCCCTCTGGAATCTGGTAGGGAGATCGTGAATTTTGTCGATACTTTTGTTCTCGTTTGACCGAAATCGCCCGAATTCGCGGCCGGGCGCGACTAAGCTACGCCCCGTTCAAGGAACCCCCGAATGCGCATCCACGGCCGACACTGGCTCTCTCTCGCGGCATTGCTCCTGCTGGCCGCCGGCTGCCAGGCGCCGCCCAAGGACCGTCCTCTCACCTCCGAAGTGCCGGAGCCGCCGGCCTTCGCGCCGCCGCCCGAAAGCTGCCTGGCCGAGGGCGTGCGCTTCGCGCTGGGTTTGCGCGCCACCCAGCCGCTGCTCGAGGAGATGCGCCAGCGCAGCGGCGCCAGGTTCGCGCGCACCGTGCTCGCCACCGACCCGCCCGATCCCGTGCTCGATCCGACCCGCCTCAACGTGCGGATCGAGCCCTCGGGCCGCATCGTGGGGGCGAGCTGCCAATAAGAAAGACCTGCCGGCTCGACCTCGCTTCCCCGGTTCCAGGGCACCGCATCCGCGAATGCTTTGGTCCTGCTTCGATGCCACGGTGTTGCGCGAAGACCGCGAACGTCACAATTCGACCCGCCCGGATCGCTCCACGGTCAGTTTTGAGAGAACAATAGATTGCGATTTTCCGGACTCAGCCCTTTGTCGACCAAGCAACCTCCCGCCATGGCCCTGCCGGATTCCGGACTCAAACGCCTTCCCCCCGATGAGGTGCTGCGCCCCCTGCTGGCCGACTGGGCCCGCGAGGGCAAGCGCCTGGCCATCGTCTGCTTCATCGACCTCGACCGCTTCGCCGACGTGAACCAGCGCCTGGGCATGGCGGGCGGCAACGCCGCGCTCGAAGAAGCGCGCCGCCGCCTCAAGGCCCAGCTGCCGCGCGAGGGCCTGCTGGCCCATGTCGGCGGCGACGAATTCGCGGCCGTGTTCGCGGGCATCGGCAATTCGCAGTGCCACCAGGTGCTCGAACGCATGCTGGCCGCGCTGGCCGAACCCTGGGAGTGGCGCGGCCATGCGGTCAACCTCGAGGCCAGCCTCGGCGCGCGGCTGCTCGATGCCAGCGGTCCGCCGCCCGAACTCGCGCTGCGCCAGGCCAGCCACGCGGCCTTTTTCGCCAAGCGCGCGGGCGACGTGCACTACTTCGACGCGCCGCAGGCCCATGCCGACGAACAGATGGTGCGCGCGCGCCAGCGCATCCAGGAAGGCCTGGAGCGCGACGAATTCTTCCTCTGCTACCAGCCCAAGGTCGACATGCAGCGCGGCGTGATGGTGGGCGTCGAGGCGCTGATCCGCTGGCAGCATCCCGAGCGCGGCCTGTTGCAGCCCGGCCAGTTCGTGCCGCTCACCGAGGGCGACGAGCTCGCCGAGCGCATGGGCGACTGGGTGATCGGCGCGGCGCTGCGGCAGGCCTACGAATGGCGCGCGCTCGGACTGCGCACCGCGATCAGCGTGAACGTGAGCCCGCGCCACATGATGCGCTGGGACTTCGTCGACCGGCTCGCGCAGCACCTGGCGCAGTTTCCCAAGCTCGGCGCCGGCACGCTCGAGCTCGAGATCCTCGAGACCACCGCGATCAGCAAGTTCTCCACCGTGGCGCGCTTCGTCGAGGCCTGCAAGGGCCTGGGCGTGCCGGTGGCCATCGACGACTTCGGCACCGGCTATTCGTCGCTGACCTACCTGCGCCAGCTGCCGGTGTCCTCGGTCAAGATCGACCAGTCCTTCATCCGCGGCATGCTCGAAAGCGAGCAGGACCGCGCGATCGTGCAGGGCATCCTCGCGCTGCTCAAGGCGCTGGGCCGCACGCCCGTGGCCGAGGGCGTGGAGACGCTGGAGATCGGCGGGGCGCTGCTCGAGATGGGGTGCGCGCTGGCCCAGGGCTATGGCATCTCGATGCCGCTGGCGGCCTGCGACATTCCGCAATGGGTGAAGGACTTCGAGCGCGAGCCGCTGTGGGCCCCGCTCCCGCATTACGCGCAGGCGCTGCCCGTGGCGGGGGCGCCGGCCTCGGGCGGCTGAGCGCGCCCAACGAACAGGAAACCGCGCGAGCCCCCTCGGGGCCGCGCGGTTTTTCTTCGTGGCGCCTCGCCGGTCAGAGCAGCGGCGTGTAGGGCGACACCAGCGGCCGCAGCGTCGTGCCCGTGGGCACGCCCAGCGTGCTCGAGCCGTCGAACACGTAGCGCAGGTAGAGGCTGCCGGTGAACTGCCGGTAGTCCTGCGCGTTGTTCAGGCCGATCGAGCCGCCGAGGAACATCTTGGGCGCGAGCTGGTACTCGAGCACCGCGGCGAGGTTGTAGGCCAGGCCGGTCTTCGAGGTCTTCGCGTAGCGGCCGGTGTAGATCGCGTTGGTGAGGCCCAGGGCGGCCGCGCCGGCGGCGGCCCGGCCGGCATCGCCGTTGCGGCTGCTGTCGGTGGGGAAGTAGGGCGTGTCCTTCTGGTTGAAGGCCTGCACGCCCAGCGAGGCATTGACGCGCCACGACAGCCGGTTGTTGCGCCCGCTCCAGTCCACCGGCAGCGCGAGGCTCACGAAGCTCTGCGGGCTGAAGTAGCCGCCATGGCCGAAGGTGTAGTAGCTGAGGTTCTTCTCGTAGCCCATGATGCCGAGGTTGAGCCCCAGCGTGAGCTTGTTGCCGGGCTCGCTCAGCAGGTGGATGTAGCTGCCGCCGCCGATCTCGAAGCGCGAGTTGCTCGCCACGTTCTTGCCCGTGAGGCCGTGCAGCGCGCCATAGCCGTAGAAGCCGTAGGTGCCGTCGTCGTAGCCGATGTCGCCGCGCGCGCCGGTGGCGACCACGCCGCCCCAGCGCTCGCCGGTGCGCTCGTCCTTCGCGCCCGCGAAGGACAGCAGGCTGTCGGTGACCGGCCGGCGCGACAGGTCGGCCTTGTACGACCAGGAGTCGCCGAAGGCGCCCTTGAAGGAGACGTTGCCGATCAGGTTGACCTGCTGGAAGCCCAGTGGCGTGGTGCCGATGCTGGCGCCGAAGTTCGTGCCCTCGTAGCCCACGCTCAGGCCCAGGCCGGCCGCGTTCTGCTGGCCGGCCGTGGTGCCGTTCATCAGGCCGGTGAAGGCCGAGCCGGGACCGCCGCCGAAGCGGCTGGCGGTGGCCCAGTCGCCCGCGGGCGAGCCGGCATCGAGGAAGGTGGGCGTGACGCCCACGACGATCTTGCCGTCGCCGACCGGGAAGCGGGCCTCGAACGGAATCTCGAAGTCGGTCAGCCGGCTCAGGCCCGCTTCGCCCGCGCGGTTGCGGAACACGGTGCCCGCGGTGAGGGTGACCGAGCGCGCGGCCTCGAGCTCGCGCAGCTCCGCCGCGGCCGAATCGGCCGGCGGCTGGGCGCGCGGCGCGGCATTCCAGCCGGCGTCGACCTGCGCCGAGCCCGGGCGAGGCAGCGGCAGCAGGCCGCCGCCCTGCACATAGGGCTGCGGTGCCTGGGCGTAGACCGGGGCCAGCGTCTGCGTGCCGGCCGCCGGGTATTGCTGCAACGGCGGCGCGATGTAGGCCGTGGCCTGGGGGGTGTTGGCCGCGCGCGCGGCGGTGCGCGTGTTCGCGGCCGGCGCGGTGGCGTCCGTGGTGCCGGCCGTGCGGCGGCCCTTGGCGGTGGCCGCGGGTTGCGCGTTCGTCGTCGGCCAGGGCGTGGCGCCCGGCGCGGCCGCGACCGGATAGCCCGCGTTCGCCGGGGCGGCCGCATAGGCCGGATATTGCACGGGATAGGTCGCCGGGTAGGCGCCCGCGGTGGAGGCCGGTGCATAGGCCACCGGCTGCATCCGCGCCTGCGCGAAGGGATTGCCGCCTGCGCCCGCGGGCACCGGCAGCGCGGTGCTCGCGGCGCCGCCGGTCATGCCGGCGAAGGGGTTCGCGGGTGGCAGGCCGCCCGGCACGCCGGGCGCGCCCGGGGCACCGCCCGAAGCGAGCCGGCTGTCGGCCTCGACCGCGGCGCGCAGGTACTGCTCGGCCTTGCGGCTGTCGCCGGCATTGCGGTAGACGCGGCCGGCCGCGGTCAGCACGCGCGATTCGTCGGGCGCCTGCTTGAGCGCGGCCATCACGTAGCTCTCGGCATCGCCGTGGTTGCGCTGCGCGCTCGCGCTCGCGGCGGCGGCCAGCAAGGTGTCGAGGTCGGTCGGGCTGCGCTGCAGCACGCGCTGGTAGAGCGCCAGCGCCTGGGCTTCGTCGCGCGCGGCCGAATAGAGCCGCGCGAGCGCGGCCAGCGCCTTCGGATCGTCGGGCCGCTCGGCCAGCACCGGCGCCATCGCGTTGTAGGCGGCCTCGAGGTTGCCGGCCTCGCGCAGCGCGTCGGTCTGGCGCAGCGCGTAGGCGATGCGCAGCGCATCGAAGTCGGCGCGCTGGGACGAGGTCATGCTGGTGCTCGCGAGCTGGCGCAGCACGGCCGACAGCTCGATGTCCTGGCGCGTCTTGAGCAGCACCGAGGCATAGAGCAGGCGGTTGGCGACGGTCGGCGTCGGCGTGCGCGCGAGCAACTGGCGGCTCATCGCGAGCGCGCGCGGCGCATCGCCGATGTCGGCATAGGCGCCCGCGAGCTGGCCGAAGATCTCGCTCGGCATGTCGCTGCTCAGCGAGGCCTCGGCCTGGCCCAGCAGCTGGCGCGCGGCATCGACCTGGCCCTGGCGCGCGAGCGCCTGCGCGCGCTGCGCCTGCGACTGCGCCCAGAGGCGGCGCTGCAGCGCGGCCATCTCGCGGGTGCGCGAGCCGGCCGGGATGCGCTCGAGGTACTGCATGCCGGCGGCGGCATCGCCGGTCTCGGAGGCCAGCAGGGCGCTCGCGAACAGGGCGTCGGGCATGTCGGGCTGCGACATCAGCAGGCCTTCCATCACGCCGCGCGCCTCGGCCACCAGGCCCTGGCGGCGGTAGATGTTGGCGAGATCCAGCCGCACCCACGGACTGTCGGGCGCGGCGAGCATGGCGTCCTCGAGCGTGCGTTGCGCGCCGGCGCCGTCGCCGGCATCGGCCTGCTGCTTCGCCTTGGCACGCGCCTGCTCGACCTGGATGTCGCGCAGGCCGCCGAGCTGGGCTGCCTGCTCGGGCGTGAGGCGGCGCGAGAGTTCGAGTGCCTCGTCGGCGCGGCCCTGGCGGCCCAGCACCGCGATCAGGCCGCGCAGGGCCTGGCCGTCCGAGGGCTTGCTCTCGAGCACGCGGCGGTAGCCCTGTTCGGCCTGCGGCAGTTCGCCGGCGGCGGCGCGCAGGTCGGCCAGCGCGACCTGGCCCACGGGCTCGCGCGCATCGATGCGCACGGCGCGCTCGAGCAGCGACTGCGCGCTGCGCAGGTCGTTGCGGCCCTGCGCGGCGCGCGCCTGGTTCACGAGGTTCCAGTAGGTGGCGCTCTGCAGTGCCGAATTCCACTTGGTGTTGCCGCCGCGCGCGGCCTGCTCGAGGTACTGCTGCGCCTCGGCGAAGCGTTCCTGGCGCAGCCGCACCAGGCCCAGGCCGCCGAGTGCCTCGCTGTCGTCGGCCTTGGCGCGCAGCGCCTGCTGGAAGCGCTGCTCGGCGGTCGCCGGGTCGCCGCGGTCGAGCGCGCGGTAGCCCTCGCCGAGCGGCACGCCCGGGCCCGAGGCCGCAGTCGTGCGGCCGCTTTCGAGCGCCTCGAGGCGCGCGGCCACGGCCGTGTCGTTCTGGTTGTTGGCGAGGAACTCGCGGTACAGCGGCATGTCGGGCGCGCGGGCGTCGAGCCAGATCAGCGCCTGGCGCCAGCTCGCGCGCGCGGCCGCGCCCACGGTCGGCTGCTTCGACAACTCGGCCAGGCTGCGGATGCCTTCGCGCCGCGTGCTCTCGCTGTAGGTGCGCAGTTGCGCGAGCGCGAGCTTGTAGCTGGCGTTCTCGGGGTATTCGCGCACCAGCTGCTCGATGCCGCGGCGGCCTTCGTCGGCACCCTGCGGCGTGCTGCTGAGCGTCTGGTAGTACTCGAGCGCCAGCGCCTCGGGCGGTGGCCGGTTGTCGAACTGGTCGCGGTACAGCTGCACCGCCTCGGCCGCGCGGCCGGCGCGCGCCGCCGCGCGGGCGCGCTGCAGCAGGCTGCCCTGGCCGGGGTTCTGCGCCTGCTGCTGCAGCCGCGACAGGCGCGGATCGTTGGGCGCGGCGGCGCGCAGCCGCGCGATCCAGCTGCGCGCCGGCTCGGCGTTGCCGCGCGAGAGCTCGACCTGCGCCATGCCGTACATCGCGTCGGCCGACTGCGGATTCACGCTGAGCAGCTTGCGCCAGCTTTCCTCGGCCAGGTCGGCGCGACCCTGCGACTGCCAGTAGTTGCCCTGTTCGATCAGCGCGGTGGCGGCGTCGGCCTGGGCGTGCGCCGGATTGGCGGCGCCCAGCGTGGCGAACAGGCCCAGGCAGGCCAGCCAGCGCGCGGAGGGCAGGCCCGCCGGAGCGCGGCGCAACCGGGTCGGGCGCGGCGATGTCATGCCGTGCGGGTGGGTCGACATAGCAGTCTCCATGAGGTTTGCAGCTGGCCGTTCCGGAGGAACTGGTAGCGCCCGTCGAGCCAGGCCTGGCCGAAGAGCAGCAGCATCTGTTCGTAGTAGGGAAGCAGGGCGGTCGACGGCTGGCCGTCGGCGCGCGAATTGGGCAGGCGCGCCAGCTCGGTGGCCAGCGCCTCGGGCATGTCCTGCGCCTTCAGGTAGGGCAGCAGCGCGCCGGCAAAACCCAGCGGTCCCATGCCGCGCACGGTGCCGGTGGCGGTGTCGACCAGCTCGGGGATCGGCTGCCGGTCGGCCAGCAGGCGCTTCGGGCCCGCCAGGGCCTGCAGCAGCGCCCGGCGGTCGGGCGACTGTTCGGCCAGCATGCCGGCCCAGAGGTAGACGCGGATCGCGTCATAGCTGCCGACCGTGCCCTTCTCGGGGTCGGCGACGAAGGCGCGCGCATCCTCCGACCAGGCGCACCAGTCGGGCGAGAAGCCGCGCGGCGCCGTGGCCGCGAGCAGGCGCACCGTGTTGTCGGCCACCGCGGCCCAGGGCCCCTGCGGATCGGCGTGCTGGAAATAGCGCAGCAATTGCAGCGGCATGTAGCTCGGGTTGAGCCGCCACACCGAACCGCTGGCCACCGACTTGGGCCAGGGCAGGAGCATGCGGCCGAAGCCCGACAGCGAGACCACCTCCTCGCGCGCCACCAGCGCCAGCAGGCTGCGGCCCATGCTCGCGTAGCGCGGTTCGTTCCAGAGCCGGCCGGCCTCCATCAGCGCATAGGCGATCCAGAGGTCGGCGTCTGAGGCGGGATTCGGATCGAGCACGCCCCAGCCGCCGCCGGGCTTGCGGCCCCACTGCCAGGCCGGCAGGTTCTTCGCGACGCTGCCGTTCGCGAGGTTGGTCTCGGCCCAGCCCAGCACGCGCGCGAACAGTTCGCGGTCGTTGTGGACCAGCGCGAAGAACATGGCGTAGGACTGGCCCTCGGAGGTCGAGTGCTGCTGCGGCGAGTTGAAGTCGATCACGCGGCCGTCGCGCTGGACGTGGCGCGCGACGAAGGCGTTCCAGTCGGCGGCGGGGTGGCAGGTGGCGGGCATGGGCGCGGCGGGTGGCGCCGCGGGGGCGGTCGGCGCGGCCTGCGCGGCCGCCCGCGTGCCGGTCCAGGCCAGCGCGGACGCAGCCACGGCCGCGAACAGCGAGCGGCGCTGCCGGTCGGGAGCGGAAGGGGGAAGCGTGGGCTTCGAACCTGTCATCGTGGGGTCGGTCTCCGGGGCGCGGGTCGTCACTTGAGGCGGCGACGCGCGCGGATCTGCAGGCTGGCATAGGCCACCGCGGCGCCGATCACGGCCAGCAGCACCACCAGGGCCGCCAGCAGCAGCGGGCTGCGCGAGAGGTTCCACTGCAGCCAGGCGATCGGCGGCAGGCGGCCGACGTAGTAGGTGTCGCTGCCGAGCACGCTGTGCACCTGCGCGTCGCGCACGATGGCCATGCTGCCCTGCACGCGCTTGAGCAGGTCGGGCGTCATCAGCGCGTTGAGCAGCGCATCCTTCGAGGTACTGTTGGAGATCGCGGCGACCACGCTGCGGCCGCTGCGCAGCGGCGACTCGAAGCCCGCGAGCACCGCGTCGCGGCCGTCGTCGCTGACCGCGATCTGCATCGAGCCCGGCAAGTCCTCGCGGGTGCGCGCGCCGATCACGAAGTCGATCGCGGTGTCGATCCAGCTCGACAGCTTGAACTGCGGCGAGCCGTCGCCGCTGCCGTTGGCGGCCGCGGCGCGCTTGAGCGGCATGCGCTCGGCCCACTGCGTGAACAGGGGCTGGTTCTGCAGGCTGCCGATCACCAGCAGGTCCTTGTCGGCCCACTGCGAGACCTCGGCCGAGCGGCCCACCTTCACGCGCAGCACCGGGTAGCCGGTGGCCCGGCCGATCTGGCCCATCAGGCCGAGGTAGGTCTCGGTGTCGGAGGTGTCGGCCTGGTCGGGCAGGATCACCGCGGTGTCCGACAGGTCGGCCATGCGCGAGAACGGGAAGCCGCCGTTGGCGTAGGCCGCGAGCTCGGGCATGGCGATGAAGTGCGGGAAGCCCGAGACGTCGATCTTCGAGGTCGGGTCGATCGAGCCGCGCACGTTGTCGAGCTGCGGGATGCAGCGGCCGGCCACGGGCTCGAAGTAGTAGTGCAGGCGCAGCTGGCTGCGCGGGCCCAGCGCCAGCGGCGGCAGGATCACTTCCTTGCGCTCGGCCAGCGTGCCGTCGGGCATCAGCTTGACGGCCAGCGGGTTGTACCAGCGGTCGCCGGCCGGGTTGGCCGAGCGCAGCGGGATCGCGCCGATGAAGTTCTCGTTGACGTTGACGTTGAGCGTCGACTGGTCGGGCCGCACGCGCGGCGTGTAGCGGTAGAGCAGGTCGAGCGGGATGCCGCGGCTGCGCCAGGTGAACAGGTCGGGCGGCAGCTGCAGGTTGACCCGCACCACGTCGGGGTTGTAGCCGGTCACCGACAGGTCGGCCGCGGTCGTGAGCTCGCCGAACTGCAGCGGCCTGTCGCTGGGCACCCAGCGCGGCGCGTCGTAGGGCTTGCGCGCCGGCGGCTCCTGGAAGGCGGCGATCGCGCTGGTCGCGCCCGACAGCGCGCGGCTGTTGAGCGCCAGCGAGGCGGCGGCGGTGCGCAGTTCGTTGGCGTCGCGGCCCATCACCAGCAGCAGCTTGGCGGTCGGGTCCTGCGGATGGTCGACCACGGCCAGCGCCGGGCCCTGGATCGAGGGCAGCACCAGGCCCGGCAGGCTGGTCTCGGGGGTGGCGAACACCACCGCGTGGCCGCTGGGCAGCTGGCCGCGCGAAACCGGGAACACGGCGCCGCGGTAGTCGGCGAGCGCGCCGAACCACGACGAGACCACGCCCGCGGCCTCGAGCAGCGGGCCCGATTCGGCGCTGCCGAAGACGAAGGGAATGCGCGCGCGGCGCACGTCGCGGCGGTCGAAGAAGGGCTGCGGCAGCGTCGCCAGGTCGTTGGTCAGCTTGAGCGGCGACACGTTCAGGCGCAGCGTGCTCGAGGCGTCGATGCGCGCCCACAGGCTGGTGTGGGCCGGGTCCTCGCAGTCGCGCGTGTAGTGGCCGATCAGCTCGACGTTGATGCGGTTGAACTCGGTGATCAGGCGCCGGTCGATCGGGATGTCGGCGGTCTGCGGCTTGCCGCCGTCGGCGCGGTTCACCGGCAGGGTCGCGACCAGCACGTCGTTGACCGTCACCTTCAGGTGCGACAGCTCGGGGATCAGCGAGGGCGAGTAGGCATAGTTGAGGCGGAACGAGGCCGCGGTCACCAGCTCGTCGGCGCGGATGTTGAACGGGATGCCGATGGTGCCGCTGATGCCGCGAAGCTGGATCGCGTAGTCGATGCCCAGCTGCGTGAGGTTGAGCTCGCGCACCGTGCCGCCGGCCGCGGCCGTGCTGGCCACGGGCACCGGCGCCGCGGCCGCGCCGGGCAGCTGCTGGGCCGGCAGCGCGAGCGTGGGCACGGCGGCCGGCGCGATCGAAGGAACGGTGGCGGGAACGACGGCCGGCGCGGCCGGACGCTGCTGCGTGGAGGCCGTGCCGGCCGCGGTCAGCGCCAGCAGGGCCAGCATGGCGCCGGCGGCCGGACGGAAGGAGGGAGCGGCGCCGCGGCGCGGCGCTTTCGGAGTGATCGTCACGCGGGTTCCTTCTTCGTTCCGACGGAGCGCTTGGGCAGCCGCAGCCGCGAGAGGCCGGCCCGGTAGTAATGGGAGAACATGTCCTTGAAGCCGACCAGGCTGATGCTCGTCAGGTGGGCCAGCACGCGGTGCACGCCCACGCGCGGATGGTTGCCCCAGCGCGCGGCCCAGATGTCGGCGCGCGCGGTCGTGCACTGCACCAGCGCGCGCTCCTGCGCGAAGCTCATCGGCGCGAAGCGAAGGCCCAGGCGCTTGCCGTTGCTGAAGCGCACGGTGGCGGGGAAGCGCGACTCCGCGTCGCCGCGGAACAGCGCCACCTCGATCGGTTCGTCGGGCGCCAGCTTGACCTCGGTCGGCAGCTCCAGGCCCAGGCCGCCGGTCGAGAAGTCGAAGGTGTTGCAGCGCATCGAGTGGCCGTTGGCGAAGTACAGCGCCGCCGGCACGTCGAGCGTCACGCGGTGCGCGGCGCGCACCTGGCGCGACTCGTTGGCCGCCGCCACGCAGGCGCCGAGGATCATGAGGTTGTAGATGGTCCAGGCCAGGTTCAGCCACACGGTGGCGATGTTCTGCGGATCGACCCAGGTCAGGCGCCAGATGCCGAGCGCCACGCCGATGAAGTTCAGCGCCAGCAGCACCAGGCTGGCCTTGGCGATCGAGGTGTCGAAGTACTGCTCCTGGATCAGGCCGCCCTTGGCCGTCACGTTGAAGCTGCCGAGCTTGGGATTGATCAGCGCCACCAGCGTGGGCCGGAAGATGTACCAGGCCAGCACCGCCTCGTAGACCTCGTTCCACAGCAGGTAGCGGAAGCGCCCCTGGATCCGGCTGTTGGTCAGGTTGGCGTGCAGGATGTGCGGCAGCGCGAAGGCGAAGATCATCGAGGCCGAGGCATGGATCACGCTCGCGCCGAAGTACAGGTAGGCCAGCGGTGCCGTCAGGTAGATGAGCCGCGGCAGGCCGTACAGGAAGTGCAGCATCGCGTTGAGGTAGCACAGCCGCTGCGCCCAGTGCAGCCCGCGGCCGAACAGCGGGTTGTCGACGCGGAAGATCTGCGCCATGCCGCGCGCCCAGCGGATGCGCTGGCCCACGTGGCCCGACAGGCTCTCGGTCGCCAGGCCCGCGGCCTGCGGCAGCGCGAGGTAGGCGGTGTTCCAGCCGCGGCGGTGCATCTTCAGCGCGGTGTGGGCGTCCTCGGTCACGGTCTCGACCGCGATGCCGCCGACTTCCTCGACCGCCGTGCGGCGCAGCACGGCGCAGGAGCCGCAGAAGAAGCTGGCGTTCCAGAGGTCGTTGCCGTCCTGGATCAGGCCGTAGAACAACTCGCCTTCGTTGGGCACCGTGCCGAAGGTGTCGAGGTTGCGCTCGAAGGGGTCGGCCGAGAAGAAATAGTGGGGCAGCTGGACCATGGCCAGCTTCGCGTCGCGGTTGAACCAGCCCATCGCGATCTGCATGAACGAGCGCGTGGGGATGTGGTCGCAGTCGAAGATCGCGACGAACTCGGCGCTGGTGTTCTTGAGCGCGGCATTGATGTTGCCGGCCTTGGCGTGGCGGTTGTTGTCGCGCGTGACGTGGGTCACGCCCACGGCATCGCAGAACTCGCGGAACTCGGGGCGCCGGCCGTCGTCGAGCACGTAGATCTTGATCTTGTCGCGCGGCCAGTCGATGGCCTGCGCGGCCAGCACCGTCGGGCGCACCACCGACATCGGTTCGTTGTAGGTCGGGATGAACAGGTCGATGGTCGGCCACTCGGCCGGGTCGGCGGGCAGCGGCGAGGGCTTGCGGCCCAGCGGCCAGGCGGTCTGGATGTAGCCCAGCAGCAGCACGACGAAGGCGTAGAGCTCGGCCATGAGCAGGCCGACGCCCAGCACCAGGTCGACGATGTTGTCCATGTACATCGTCTCGGTGATGCGCCAGTAGGTGTAGCGCGAGGAGACGATCACCGACAGCAGCATCAGCACCAGGCCCGCGAAGTGGCCGCGGAAGCGGTTCACGAACAGCGCGGCCAGGAAGATGCCGACCGAGAGCACCAACTGCTGCTCGAAGGTCATGGGCGCGATGATCAGCGCGGGTGCCGTCGTGAGCAGGATCAGCCAGCCCACCAGCCGCACCGGCCACAGGCGCAGGAAGGCCGGCGCGGGCCGCGGCGGGCGGTCGGCGCCCAGCGGGGTATCGGGCGAGGGAGGCGGCGCGGAGTCCGCCCCGGAGGCCGGCTGCGCCGTGCTGCTGTTCATCGGGGCTCCATCTGCCAGGCCGGGGCGGCCGCGGGCTGTGCGGGGGCGTTGCGGTTCGCGGTGGCCGCGGCGATGCGCGCCAGCAGCCGGTCGGCGCACACCGAGAGGTCCTGCGCCGCCTGGCTCAGGGGCGCGTAGCGGTGCACCGGCAGCGCCGAGGCGAGTGCCTCGGACACCGATTCGTCCTGGTGCAGCACGCCCAGCAGTTCCGACTGCAGGCGCGCGCGCAGCATCTCGAACACGTCGTGGTTGAGCCGGCGGCTCGGCGCCACCTGGTTCACCACGTAGGCACTGCCGCCGTAGTCGGCGCGCGGGCGGCAGTACTTGTCGACCATGCGCTCGATGATCGGCAGGGTGGCGAAGGAGCCGGCATCGGCCAGCACCGTGACCACGCAGAAGTTGGCCGTGCGCAGCGCCTGCTGCATGTAGACCGTGGGGCCGGGCGGCGTATCGAGCACCACGAGCGTGTCCTCGGGCAGCGCGAAGCGCGCGAGCGTGTCGCCGAGCCAGTCCGGATGGCGCGCGAGCTGCTGCTCGAGCTCGATCTGCCGTTCGTCGTCGACCGTGCCGAAGGGCAGCACCACCGTGCCGCCATGGCCGGGGCGCATCGCCTGGGTCCAGGTCAATTGGCCGGCCGCGACCTCGGCCAGGCCCTCGACGCACTGGTGCGGGTCGTTGGCGAGGTGGAAGCGCAGCGCGTTCTGCGGATCGAGGTCGATCGCCAGGACGTGGTGGCCGCGCTCGGCGAGCACGGTGCTCAGGTTGGCGGCGACGGTGGTCTTGCCAACACCGCCCTTGGATGAAATGACGGGGATGACGACCATGGTCACGTCGGCCGGCGCCAGCGTGACATGGGGCCCGGCGGTGGCTCGGGGCGCTGCGGTCCCGCCAGGCGCGCGAACAGCGCGTCCAGCTCGGTCGGGCTCCGTGCATCCGAGGCGGGAGGTGTCGGCGTGGCGGTGGAGGGATGGGCCGGGACGGGCCCCGGAACGAAGGCGGGTGCCGGCCGCGCGGCGGCCCAGGCGGGCACGGGCTGGGCGGGCGGCGGAACGACCGGCGCGGGGCCGAACGGGCTCGCGAGCGGGGCGGCCGGCCGCGCGGGTGCGACGATCGGGGCCGGAGCGGGGCGGACCGCCACGGGCGGCGGCATGACGGGCGCCGGTGGCGGCACGGGCGCGACCTGTACCACGGGTTTCACCGGAGGAGCGGGCGGCGGCTGCACCGGAGCCGGCGGTGGTTCGGGCGCTCGTTCGATCGGCGCGCCCGACAGCAGCGGCCAGCCGGCACGGCCTTCGCCATCGGTCGGCTCGGGTGGCGCGAATTCCTTGTAGACATGCGAGTCGCCACCGAACTTGCGGAACAGCCCGGCCACGTCTTCGGCGGATGGATCGTCGTTGCTCATGGGGAAGACCTCGCCAATCGAAGTTCGATCACCGCGCCGGGTTGAGCGGCGGAGGGCAGCGCCTGCACCCGCAGCGAGGCCGGCAGGCGCTGGCCGGCGAACCAGGTCTGGTAGACGCCTTCGAGGAAGCCGCTGCTCCAGCCGGTGGATTCGGGCCCGAAAGCCATGGCCAGCGGGCTGCAGGCATGGCGGATGCGCAGGCCGTCGGCCTCTTCGCGCAGGGTGCCGTAGCCCCAGTCGATGCCGTCCCAGCGGGCATTGAACTCGGCTTCGAGTTCGGCCAGGCTCGCGCAGGGAGGCACCGGAAAGGTGCGCGCCACGTTCTCGCCGATGCGGAAGAAAAGCTGGTGCAGATCCTCGGGCGGGAGTCCGGCGGCGAGCTCGGCTGCCATGCCGCGGTTGAATGCGAGCCACTGCGTGCTGCAGGCTCGGCGTTCAAAATGATCGATGACCCCGTTTGTTTCTTCCATGCTGGGGCATTCTCTGGGAATGGTTAACGATTGACAACAATCGTTTACTGAGTTGGTATTAGTTCACGGCTGATTGTCGGGAATTCGTGACGATCCAGTCGCGTTTCGGCCTGTTCCGTTCAGTGCGATCCATGGCCGTTGCTTTCGGGTCAGGCTCCTTGCATCGAGCTGGTAACTTTGGTGTTACGTATTCGTCAGCCAAATGGATTCACTGAATCCGGGGTTTCCCCAGCAAGCGCGGGCGGGGCGGACGCGGTGGCCTCGGCAACCCGCCTTCGACTGGCGGATTGGCGATGAATCGGTAGAGATGTCGAAACTCTGCCGCTTCAGCCCGACATGCGCTCGGCCGGCGCCGAGCCGGCCCGGACCACGCCGCGCCCCGCGGTCTTGGCCGCATAGCAGGCCTCGTCGGCGGCATGCAGCCAGGCATCGACGCTGCGCGTCTGCGGCGTGAGGCTGGCCACGCCGATGCTCGCGCCGATGCGCAGGTCCGCGGGCAGCGAGGGCATCGCGATCTCGGCGATCGAGGCCACGATGGCCTCGGCCACGCGCACCGCATCGGCATGGCGGCAGCGCTCGAGCAGCAGCACGAACTCGTCGCCGCCCAGCCGCGCCGCCAGGTCGCCCGCGCGCACCCGCGAGGCGATGGCGCTGGCGGCCGCGCGCAGCATCGCGTCGCCGGTCAGGTGGCCGCCGGTGTCGTTCACGCGCTTGAAGTTGTCGAGGTCGATGAAGACCATCGCGGCCGGCATGGTGGCCGGCAGTCCCGCGATCAGCCGTTGCGCATGGGCCTCGAAGCGCTGGCGGTTGGCCAGCCCGGTCAGGCTGTCGTGCGCGGCCGACCATTCGAGCGCCGCGCGGATGCGGCGCTGCTGGTCGATGTCGGTCAGGATCCAGATCGTGCCGAGCTCCATGCGCGCCACGTCCACCGGCTTGCTGCGCAGCCGGGCCCAGAAGCGGCTGCCGTCGGGCCGCTGCACCTGGCATTCGCCCACGTAGGCCTGGTCGGCGCCGAAGGCCAGTGCCTCGAGCGCGGCCAGCGGGGTTTCGCCCGGCTCGGGCGGCACCAGCACCTTGCCGGTCAGCCGGCCCAGCAGGTCCTCGCGCGCGCAGCCCAGCAGCCGGCAGAGCTCGTCGCTCGCGAGGTCGAAGCGCCCGTCGCGCACCAGCGCGATGCCGACCGGCGCCGCGCGCATCACCGAGCCGAGCTTGGCGATGCTCTCGCCGTTGAGCCGCTCGAGCTCGGCGCGCTGGATGCCCACGCGCCGCAGCACGTTGCCGAGCTGGCCGATCTCGCCGCCGGCGCGCGGCCAGCCGTCGGCCGCGCCCATGCTGCCGTCGAACAGGTGCTGGGCGCGCCGCTCCAGCAGGCGCAGCGGCCGCAGGCCCCACCACAGCAGCGCGAGCAGCCCCAGCGCCAGCGGCGCGACGATCAGGCCGGCCCAGCGCAGCGACTGGGCGCGCGCGGTGGCGAAGGGCGCGGTCAGTTCGGACTGGGGCCGGGTGCGCCACACCATCCAGTCGGGCCCGGCCACGCCGGCGGCGCTGGCGATCTCGCCGGGCTGCGGCAGCGCCACGCCCGCGGGTTCCGCCGGGCTGTGCTCGGCGGTCCAGGCCTTGAAGGCCTGCCCCAGGCGCGGTTCGTCGGTGAGCGAGCCCATGATCCGGCGCCGGTCCGGATGCGCGAGCACGCGGCCGTCGAGCGTGGTGACGACCAGCAGCGCGTTGTCGTCGCCGGCCTGCGGGTCGACCAGGCCGTCGAGCAGGTCGCGGCTGGACAGCCGCAGCACGCCGCCGAACACCGCGTAGATGCCCGAGGCGTTGCGCGCCGGCTGGGTGAACACCACGATCGGCTCGCCCGACAACGGGCCGTTCAGCGGCTCCGAGACGATCGCCCGGCCCTCGGCCAGGGTGCGGCGGAAGTAGTTGCGCTGGGTCAGCGGCAGCGGTGGGCGCGAGACGCCGTTCTCGGCATCGACCAGGATGCGCACTTCGCCGTCGGGCCGCGCGATGTAGAGCACGGTGAAGAGCCCGCGCAGGATCGGCTTGCTGTCCATGAAGCGCGCCAGCGCCGCGGGGTCGTCGAGCGTGGCCTCGTCGAGCGATTCGGCGACCGACAGCAGCGCCCGCTGCAACTGGACCACGCTGCGCGAGAGCAGGGCGGCGGTGCGGGCCGACTCGCCGAGTTCGCGGCGCTGCTGCGCGGCGAGCAGGTCGCGCTCGGCGATGCCCAGCAGCACGCTGGTGCTCAGCGCGATGCCCAGGGCCAGCGCCACGATGCCGCCCAGCGTGAGGCGGACCTTGAGCGATCCGAACACGCGCTCGAGGCGCCCGCGTGGCCGGCCGATCATCAGATCATCCGTGCGGTCGGCCGCTGCGCCCGCGCTTTTCGAGGTACATCGCGGCATCGGCCAGGCGCAGTGCCTCCTCGGCCGTGGTGAAGCGCGGATCGACCGCCACCGCGCCCACGCTGGCGCCGCCGTAGCCGATCTCGACCGCGCCGAGGTGGAAGTGGCCGACCGTGGCGGCCGCCACGCGCTGGCCGAGCGCCTCGGCCGCGGCCGGCGATTCGCCGCCCGCGAGCGCGGGGCCCGGACCGACCACCACGAACTCGTCGCCGCCGAGGCGGGCCAGCAGGTCGCCGGCGCGCAGCGTGCCGTGCAGCCGGCGCGCGATCTCCACCAGGAAGTCGTCGCCGGTCTCGTGGCCGTGCAGGTCGTTGATCTTCTTGAAGCCGTCGAGGTCGACGAAGGCGACCAGCACGCCGGTGCCGTCGCGCTGGCCCTGGGCCAGCATGCGGCGCAGGCCCTCGAGGAAGGCGCGCCGGTTCGGCAGGCCGGTCAGCGCATCGGTCGCGGCATGGGTGGCGAGCTCGGCATTGGCCGCCGAGAGCCGCTGGAACAGCTGCTCGCGCTCGACCTGGTGGCCGATCAGCCGCGCGAACAGGCCCAGTACGTTGGTGGCGTTGGCCGGCAGCGGCTGGCGCTCGCCGCTGGCCGCGCACAGCGTGCCGTAGAGGCCGCCGCTGTCGGTGCGCACCGGGGTGCTCACATAGGTCTGGATGCCGAGCTGGCGCGCGGCATCGGAATCACCCCAGCATTCGGCGACGTTGTCGGTGTAGACGCGGCCCTCGTCGAGCGCGCGCTTGCACAGGGTGTCGCCCCAGGGCACGGCGAGGCCTTCGGGGATCTGCAACTGGCGCGCGTTGCGCGCGTACAGGATGTGCTGGAGCCCCTGCTCCAGGTCGATGCGCGTGAGATAGGTCGATTCCAGGCCGGTCACGGCCTCGAGCATCTCGAGCATGGGACGGGTCAGGTCCTCGAGGGTCCTGGCCGACGATACGGAACTCGAAAGCTGGGTCAGCAATGTGTCCATGGGGTGCATTCTGCCGTTTGGACAGAAAAAAGAAACATTTGGTATTCAATTCACAAGAATTTGTGAACTTTTGTCGCGAAAGAGGCCCGGCGGAGCGGGCCGCCGGGCTGGCCACTCAGGCCTCCAGGGCTTCCATCAGCTCGGTCTCGATCGCGGCCTGCGTGCGCTGGCCTTGCAATTCGGGACCGCTGATGAGAAAGCTGTCTTCGACCCGCTCGCCCAGGGTCGTGACCTTGGCGAGCTGCAGGTTCAGGTGGTGCCGCGCGAGCACGCGCGCCACCGAATAGAGCAGGCCGGCGCGGTCGCTGGCCGAGATGCTGAGCACCCAGCGCTGCGCCTTCTCGTCGGGCACCAGGCTGATGCGCGGCTTGATCGGGAAGCTGCGCACCCGGCGCGACACCCGGCCCATGCTCGGCAGCGGCAGGGCGCCGGCCTCGGTCAGGGTCTGCGCGAGCCCGGTCTCGACCATGTTGATCAGGTCGCGGTAGTGGTCGGGCAGGAAGGTGGTCACCACCTGGAAGGTGTCGAGCGCGTAGCCGTTGCTCGCGGTGTGGACCTTGGCGTCGAGGATGCTGAACGAGGCCTGGTCGAAGTAGCCGCAGATGCGCGCGAACAGGTCGGGCTGGTCGGGCGTGTAGACCACCACCTGCAGCCCTTCGCCCACCGGCGACAGGTGCGCGCGGACCACGGGCGGCGCGGCCGGGTCGATCGGCACGTTCTTCGGCGGCACGAAGCGCGACAGCTGCATCGCGTGCCAGGCGATCTCGCTGGCGTCGTGGCGCATGAAGTAGCCGACGTCGAGCGTGTCCCACAGCGCCTTGTGCGCCTCGAAGCGCTGGGCATGCAGCGCGAGCTGCACCAGCGCCTCGCGCTTGCGCGACTCGACCTCGGTGTCGGGATCGGGCATGCGCCCGCCGAGCGCGCGCAGGGTGTAGCGGTAGAGGTCCTCGAGCAGCTTGCCCTTCCAGGCATTCCACACGCGCGGCGAGGTGCCGCGGATGTCGGCCACGGTCAGCAGGTACAGCGCCGTGAGGTAGCGCTCGTTGCCCACGCGGCGCGCGAAGGCGCCGATCACCTCGGGGTCGCTCAGGTCCTGCTTCTGCGCCACCTGGCTCATCACCAGGTGCTCGGAGACCAGGAACTCGATCAGCTTCGAGTCTTCGCGCGAGATGCCGTGCTGCTTGCAGAAGCGCGCCACGTCGCGCGCGCCCAGCGTGGAATGGTCGCCGCCGCGGCCCTTGGCGATGTCGTGGAACAGCGCGGCCACGTACAGCAGCCAGGGCTTGTCCCAGCCGGCCGCGAGCTGCGAGCAGAACGGGTACTCGTGGGCGTGCTCGGCGATGAAGAAGCGCCGCACGTTGCGCAGCACCATCAGGATGTGCTGGTCCACCGTGTAGACATGGAACAGGTCGTGCTGCATCTGTCCCACGATGCTGCGGAACACGCGCAGGTAGCGCCCCAGCACCGAGGTCTGGTTCATCAGCCGGAAGGCATGCGTGATGCCGTAGGGCTGCTGCAGCATCCGCATGAAGGTGTCGTGGTTCGCCGGGTCGTTGCGGAACTTGCTGTCCATCACGTGGCGCGCGTTGTAGAGCGCGCGCAGCGTGCGCGCCGACAGGCCCTTCACGCCGATGGTCTTCTGGTAGAGCAGGAAGGTCTCGAGGATCGCGTGCGGCTCGCTCTCGTAGAGGTCGTCGCGCGCGATCTCGATCAGGCCGGCGCGCTCGAAGAAGCGCTCGTTGATCGGCGTCGGCTGCTCGTCGATCGGCTGCAGCCGCTCCGAGATGTTGAGCAGCAGGATCTGGTTGAGCTGCGAGACCGCCTTGGCGGCCCAGTAGTAGCGCCGCATCAGCGCCTCGCTCGACTTGCGCTGCGATTCGCTCACGTAGCCGAAGCTCGCGGCCACCGCGGTCTGCAGGTCGAACACCAGCCGGTCCTCGCGCCGGTTGGCGATCACGTGCAGCCGCGCACGGATCAGCGACAGCAGCGCCTCGTTGCGCTTGATCTGCTGCGCCTCGAAGGGCGTGGCCAGGCCGTTGCGCGCCAGGTCGTCCCAGCGGCTGCCGAAGCCCGCGGCCTTGGCGACCCAGAGGATGGTCTGCAGGTCGCGCAGGCCGCCCGGCGATTCCTTGCAGTTGGGCTCGAGCGCGTAGGGCGTGTTGTCGAACTTCTGGTGCCGGTGCCGCATCTCCTGCGACTTGGCGATGAAGAAGGCCTGCGGGTCGATCACCGTGCCGAAGCGCTTGCGGAAGGTGGCGAACAGCTTCTTGTCGCCCGCGATCAGCCGCGCCTCGAGCAGCGAGGTCTGGACCGTGACGTCCTTCTCGGCCTCGGCCAGGCATTCCTCGATGGTGCGCACGCTCGAGCCGATCTCCAGGCCGGCGTCCCAGCACTGGCCGATGAAGGCCTCGAGCCGCGCCGGCTCGACCGCCTGCTCGCCGCCCTCGGGCGGCAGCAGCAGCAGCACGTCGACGTCGGAGTAGGGGAACAGCTCGCCGCGCCCGTAGCCGCCGACCGCCACCAGCGCCAGGCCGTCGCCGAAATCGGCGTCCTGCCACAGCGTCTGCAGGTTCTCGTCGGCCAGCGCCGCGAGCTGGCGCAGCACCGTGTGCACGCTGCGCGTGGGCGCGCGCGCGAAGCGCAGGGTTTCGAAAAGGGCGAGCTTCTTCGCGCGGTAGGCTTCGCGCAGCGTCGCGACGTCGTGTCGGGCGGCTTCGATCATGGCGGTGGGGTGGCGCGGCCGGCCGCGCGGCTCATGTCTTGATGGCGCTCACGAACGACGGCAGCGGCGGGCTGCCTTCGGACAGGGTCAGCACCTCGTAGCCCGTTTCGGTGACCAGCACCGTGTGCTCCCACTGGGCCGAGAGCGAGTGGTCGCGCGTGACGATGGTCCAGCCGTCGTACTGCCCGCCCTTGAAGTCTTCCTTCACGTCGCGCTTGCCGGCGTTGATCATCGGCTCGATGGTGAAGATCATGCCGGGCTTGAGTTCTTCCATGGTGCCCGGGCGGCCGTAGTGCAGCACCTGCGGTTCCTCGTGGAAGCGCTGGCCCACGCCGTGGCCGCAGAACTCGCGCACCACCGAGAAGCCCTGGCCCTCGGCGAACTTCTGGATCGCATGGCCGACGTCGCCCAGGTGGGCACCGGGGCGCACCTGCAGGATGCCGTGCCACATGGCCTCGAAGGTGATGTGGCACAGGCGCTTGGCCGCGATCGAGGCGTCGCCCACGACGTACATGCGCGAGTTGTCGCCGAACCAGCCGTCCTTGATGACGGTGACGTCGACATTCATGATGTCGCCCTTCTTCAGGGGCTTGTCGTTCGGGATGCCGTGGCACACCACGTGGTTGACCGAGGTGCACAGCGACTTGGGGAAGGGCACGCTGCTGGCGCCCATGTAGCCCACCGTGGCCGAGGTGGTGCCCTGCTTGACCATGTACTCGGCGGCCAGGCGGTCGACGTCGTTGGTCGTGATGCCGGGCTTGATGAAGGGCGTGAGGTAGTCCAGCACCTCGGACGCGAGGCGGCAGGCGACGCGCATGGCGGCGATGCCCGCGGCGTCTTTGTAGGTAATGCTCATGCGTGGAATTATCCCATCCGGGCGAAGAAATCAGCGCCCGAACGGGCTCTGGCCGGCCGCCCGGGCGAGGCTTTCGCCATGACCTAAAATTCGCGTCCTGCGCGGACGGCCCCAGTCAGCGGCCGCCCGCCCACGGATTTCCAGACCTCTCCAAAGCCCAACGCGGCCCCAAGGCCCCACCCATCGTGACGCAGTCCGCTTCCGTTTCCACAGCCCTTCCCGTCGTAACCATCTTCGAGGGCGGCAGCGCACTCAGCGAATTCCGCGCGCGGCAGCTCCTGCCGAAGCTCCAGGCCGTCGATCCGCGCATCGAGGGCATCGCCGCGCGCTTCGTGCACCTGGTGGTGACCGACGGCGCGCTCGACGCCGCGGGCCGCGAGCGCTTCGCGGCGCTGCTGAGCTACGGCGAGCCCTTCGAGGCCCCGGCGGCCAAGGCCTCGGCGGCGGTGGTCGTCACGCCGCGCCTGGGCACCGTGTCGCCCTGGGCCTCCAAGGCCACCGACATCGCCCACAACTGCGGCCTGGCGCTGCGCCGGGTCGAGCGCGTCACCCAATACCACCTGAAGCTCAAGGCCCCGCTGCTGGGCAAGGCGCCGGTGCTCGAGGGCGAGGCGCTGGCCGCCGCGGCCGGCCCGCTGCACGACCGCATGACCGAATCGGTGCTCGCCACGGTCGACCAGGCCGCCAGCCTGTTCAGCGAGCTGCCGGCCCAGCCCATGGCGACGGTCGACGTGCTGGCCCAGGGCCGCGCGGCGCTGGAGGCAGCCAACACCGGCTTCGGCCTGGCGCTGGCCGAGGACGAGATCGACTACCTGGTCGATGCCTTCACGAAGCTGGGCCGCAATCCCAGCGACGTCGAGCTGATGATGTTCGCCCAGGCCAACAGCGAGCACTGCCGCCACAAGATCTTCAACGCCGACTTCACGATCGACGGCGCGGCGCAGCCGCAGAGCCTGTTCTCGATGATCCGGCACACCGAGCGCCAGAACCCCCAGCACACGGTGATCGCCTATGCCGACAACGCCTCGGTGATGGAGGGCGGCGAGGTCGAGCGCTTCATCCCGCGCGGCGCCGATGCCGCGGGCACTCCGGCCTACACCAAGGACACGGCGCTGACCCACGTGCTGATGAAGGTCGAGACCCACAACCACCCGACGGCGATCTCGCCGTTCCCGGGCGCCTCGACCGGCGCCGGCGGCGAGATTCGCGACGAGGGCGCCACCGGCCGCGGCTCCAAGCCCAAGGCCGGCCTGACCGGCTTCACGGTCTCGAAGCTCTGGCCCGAGGAGGGCCACTACGGCAAGCCCGAGCACATCGCGAGCCCGCTGCAGATCATGACCGAGGGCCCGCTGGGCGGCGCCGCCTTCAACAACGAGTTCGGCCGGCCCAACCTGCTGGGCTACTTCCGCGAATACGAGCAGGCCCTGGCGAGCGACCTCGACACGGTGCAGCGCGGCTACCACAAGCCGATCATGATCGCGGGCGGCCTCGGCAGCATCGACGCCACGCAGACCAAGAAGATCCGCTTCCCGGCCGGCTCGCTGCTGATCCAGCTCGGCGGCCCCGGCATGCGCATCGGCATGGGCGGCAGCGCCGCCAGCTCGATGGCCACCGGCGCCAACGCGGCCGAGCTCGACTTCGACTCCGTGCAGCGCGGCAACCCCGAGATCGAGCGCCGCGCGCAGGAGGTCATCAACCACTGCTGGCAGCAGGGCGCGGCCAATCCGATCCTCGCGATCCACGACGTGGGCGCGGGCGGCCTGAGCAATGCCTTCCCCGAGCTGACCAACGACGCCGGTCGCGGCGCGCGCTTCGACCTGCGCGCGGTGCCGCTCGAGGAATCGGGCATGGCGCCGAAGGAGATCTGGTGCAACGAGAGCCAGGAGCGCTACGTGCTGGCGATCGCGCCCGAATCGCTCGAACAGTTCAAGGCCTTCTGCGAGCGCGAGCGCTGCCCCTTCGCGGTGGTCGGCGTGGCGACCGAGGAGCGCCAGCTACTGGTGGCCGACGAGGGCGCCGCGTTGCAGCCGGTCGACATGCCGATGGACGTGCTGCTGGGCAAGCCGCCCAAGATGCACCGCGACGTGCAATCGGTGGCACGCAGCTTCCGGCCGCTCGACCTCACGGGCGTCGACCTGCAGAAGGCCGCGATCGACGTGCTGTCGCACCCGACCGTCGCCTCCAAGCGCTTCCTGATCACCATCGGCGACCGCACCGTGGGCGGCCTGAGCCACCGCGACCAGATGGTCGGCCCGTGGCAGGTGCCGGTGGCCGACTGCGCCGTGACCCTGGCCGACTACCAGGGCTTCGCGGGCGAGGCGATGAGCATGGGCGAGCGCACGCCGCTGGCCGCCTATGACGCGCCCGCTTCGGGCCGCATGGCGGTGGCCGAGGCCATCACCAACCTGCTGTCGGCGCCGATCGAGCTGTCGCGCGTCAAGCTGTCGGCCAACTGGATGGCCGCCTGCGGCGAGCCCGGCGAGGATGCCGCGCTCTACGCCACGGTCAAGGCCGTCGGCCTCGAGCTCTGCCCGGCGCTGGGCATCTCGATTCCGGTCGGCAAGGATTCGCTGTCGATGCGCACGCAGTGGAAGGAGGGCGGCGAGACGAAGAAGGTGACCTCGCCGGTCAGCCTGATCGTGAGCGCCTTCGCCTCGCTCGACGACGTGCGTGGCACGCTCACGCCGCAGCTCGACGCCGATGAGGAGGACAGCACGCTGGTGCTGGTCGACCTCGGCCGCGGCCAGCACCGCATGGCCGGCAGCATCCTGGCGCAGACGCTGGGCCAGAGCGGCGACACCGTGCCCGATCTCGACGATCCGGCACAGCTGGTGGCGCTGGTCAATGCCGTCAACGCACTGCGCGCCGACGGCAAGATCCTCGCCATGCACGACCGCAGCGACGGCGGCCTGTTCGCCGCCGCCTGCGAGATGGCTTTCGCGGGCCATGTGGGCGTGGCGCTCAACGTCGACATGCTGGTCACCGAGGGCGACGGCATCTCCGACAGCCGCATGGAGACCGGCGACGCCAAGAACTGGGCGCAGCAGGTCAGCGCGCGGCGCGAGGAGCTCACGCTCAAGGCGCTGTTCAACGAGGAGCTCGGCATGCTGCTGCAGGTGCGCACCGCCGAGCGCAACGAGGTCATGCAGGTGCTGCGCGCCCATGGCCTGAGCACCCACAGCCATTTCGTCGGCAAGACCCGGCCCGCGAGCTCGGCCATCGAGGCCGGCAAGGGCAAGCTCGAGGTGTGGCGCGATGCCAAGTCGGTGTTCAGCGCCAGCCTGCACGACCTGCACCAGGTCTGGGACTCGGTGAGCTGGAAGATCGCGCGCGAGCGCGACAACCCGGCCTGCGCCGATGCCGAGCACGCGGCGGCCGGCGAGCCCGCCGATCCGGGCCTGCACTGGCATCTGCCGGCTGCCGTCGAGCCCGCCGCGCCCGCGGTGCTGGCCTCGCGGCCCAAGGTCGCGATCCTGCGCGAGCAGGGCGTGAACTCGCACGTCGAGATGGCCTATGCCTTCAACGAGGCCGGCTTCGAGGCCTTCGACGTCCACATGACCGACCTGCAGGCCGGCCGCGCGCGGCTCGCCGACTTCAAGGGCGTGGTGGCCTGCGGCGGCTTCAGCTACGGCGACACGCTGGGCGCCGGCATCGGCTGGGCCCGCAGCATCACCTTCAACCAGCGCCTGGCCGACGAGTTCAAGCGCTTCTTCGGCCGCGCCGACACCTTCGGCCTCGGCGTGTGCAACGGCTGCCAGATGTTCGCCGAGCTGGCCGACATCATCCCCGGCGCCGAGGCCTGGCCGCGCTTCACCACCAACCAGAGCGAGCGCTTCGAGGCCCGCCTGTCGATGGTCGAGGTGCTCGATTCGCCGAGCCTGTTCTTCGCGGGCATGGCCGGCGCGCGGCTGCCGATCGCGGTCGCGCATGGCGAGGGGTACGCCAACTTCAAGCATCGCGGCGATGCCTCGAAGGCCATCGCGGCCATGCGCTTCGTCGACAACCACGGCCAGCCCACCGAGCAGTACCCGTTCAACCCGAACGGCAGCGCCGGCGGCCTGACCTCGGTGACCACGGCCGACGGCCGCTTCACCGCGGTGATGCCGCATCCCGAGCGCGTGTTCCGCAACATCCAGATGAGCTGGAACGGCGGCGACGCGAGCGAGCGCAGCCCCTGGATGCGCATCTGGCGCAACGCCCGCCGCTGGGTGGGCTGATCGCCGACGGCAAGGGTCCCAATCCGGCAAGGCCGGTGGGGCCTTTGATGGCCGCCTGCGCGACGGGACCGGTAGACTCGGCCGCATGCTGCGCACTTCCGCTTCCACGCTGACCGCACCGGCCCTGCCGGGCGCGCTCGCGCGTGGCCGGCGCCGCGCGGCGCGGATGACGGCGCTCAAGCGCCGATCGCCCTGGCATTCCTGAGCCCGGCGATCCTTCCTCCTCCCGTTCTTCTTTCGCGCACTTCCTGATCGCCGGGCCTCCTCCAAGCCCGCGCGTCGGCGCGTCCGCCTCATCCCGCTCCCTCGATGGAGCCCGCGGCACGCCTTCACTTCATCAGGAGCGATCCATGCAAGCCACCGCCTCGTTCACGCGACTCGAACGAACCCTCACCCAGCTCGACCACGCGCGCCTGCACAAGCTCGCCGCGCACGCGCTGCAGACGCGCGGCGCCAGCGACCCGGTCGCGCTGGCCCTCGAGGAGATGCTCGACTGCAGCGAGGTCGTGGCGCCGCAGGACGCGTCGCCGGACCTCGTCACGATGAACTCGCGCATCGAGCTCGAGGACCCCGCGCGCGGCGAGCGCTACACGATCACGCTGTGCTATCCGCGCGATGCCAAGCCCGCCGAAGGCGAGGTCTCGGTGATGTCGCCGGTGGGCGCGAGCCTGCTGGGCGCGCGCGTGGGGCAGGTGGTGGAATGGACCACGCCGGCCGGCGTGCACGGCTCGGCGCGCGTGGTGGCGCTGCAGTTCCAGCCGGAGGCGGCGGGCGAATACCTGCGCTGAAGCCGTCGCTTCAACTGGCGGCCCCGTGCAGCAGGCTGCCGGGCGTGGTGCCGTAGGCGCTCTTGAAGGCGCGCGAGAAATGCGAGAGGTCGCTGAAGCCGCACTGGTAGGCGGCCTGCGTGACCTGCTGCACGCGGCCCTCCGACAGGATGTGGAAGCTCTGCGCGAGCCGGCGCTTCCAGAGGTGATGCATCACCGTCGTGCCGTGGGCCGCGAACACGCGCGTGAGCGTGCGCGGCGAGACGTGCGCGGCCTCGGCCACCTCGGCCATCGAGAGGCCGGTGTCGTCCAGGTGGGCGTCGATGTAGCGCACGGCCTTCTCGTAGATCGAGCCGTGGCGCGTCGCCGCGGCGGCGCCCTCGGCCACGTCCTGCAGCTCCATCGCGGCGCTCAGCGTGTCGAGGAAGGCCGCGGCGAAGCGCGCCTGCGCGGGCAGGGCGGCATCGCGCGTCTCGAAGCGCAGCGCCTCCTCGGCCATGCCGTGCAGCAACCCGGCCAGCGAGCTGCCGTCGGCGATCTTGAGCGCCATCATGTGCTCGGCCTTCGGAAAGCGCGACAGCAGTTGCTGGCGCGGAAAGCGCACCAGCAGCAGCGATTCGGGCGCGAGCTCGTGCACGAAGGGCCGGGCCGCGTCGTACAGCACGATGTCGCCGGCCGAAGCGCGCAGCGTGCGGCCCTGTTGCGCCATGTTGGCCTGGCCGCGCTGGAAGAAGGCGGCGACGATGTCGTCGTCGGGCGCGATGCGCGCGAGCTGGTCGGTGCGGATGAAGGTGTGCGGCTTCGACTGCATGCGGCACACCGTGAGGCTCGCGAGCTGCTGGCCCGAGAGGCAGCCGTCGAAGTCGCGTGCGAATTCGCCGCGCGCCGGTATCAGGCGCCGGCACACCGACTCGCGCCAGAATTCGGTCTTGTGCCGCGGCGCGAGCGCCTCGGTCGAGTGGTAGAAGCCCATGGTCGACACCCTCCGCGCCGATGGCGCGCCGCGGATTCTTGCAAGAAACAAGCCCAAAGAAAAACGGCCCGAAGGCCGTTTTTTCATGGGAGAGGGCGGGCAGGGCGCGCCGCTTACTCGATCTTCGCCTTGGCGCGCAGGTCTTCCTGGTACTTCTGCAGGCGCTGCTGCTGCAGCTGCTGCGTGATCTGCGGCTTGATGTCTTCCATCTTCGGCAGCTGGGCCTGGCGGATGTCGTCGACGCGGATGATGTGCCAGCCGAACTGGGTCTTGATCGGGGCCGGCGTGGTCTCGCCCTTCTTGAGCTTGATCATCGCTTCCGAGAATTCGGGCACGAAGTTGGCGGGGTTGGCCCAGTCGAGGTCGCCGCCATTGGCGCCCGATCCGGGGTCCTTGCTCTGCTTCTTGGCGATGTCCTCGAACTTGGCGCCCTTCTTGAGGTCGGCCATGATCTTCTTGGCCTGGTCCTCGGTCTCGACCAGGATGTGGCGCGCCTTGTATTCCTTGCCGCCGTTGGCCGCGACGAACTTGTCGTACTCGGCCTTCACGTCGGCGTCCGAGACCGGGTTGGTCTTGCGGTAGTTCTCGAACAGGGCACGGATCAGGATCGCCTGGCGCGCGAGCTCGAGCTGGTTCTTGTAGTCCTCGGTGGCGTCGAGGCCCTGCTTCTGCGCTTCCTGCATGAACACTTCGCGCGCCACGATTTCCTCGCGCAGCTGGCCTTGCATCTCGGGCGTGACCGGGCGGCCGGCCGCGGCCAACTGCTGGGCCAGCGCGTCCATGCGTGCCTTGGGCACTGCCTTGCCGTTGACGATGGCTGCGTTCTGCGCCAGGGCAGCCATGGGAACGGCACCAAGCAGCGCTGCGGCCGCGACGGCCTGCAAGATTTGTTTTTTCATGGATTGAATGTCAGGCTGAGAAATGCGCGTTGGATGAAAGTGCGCGTGGAGGAAACCGGAGGAAAGACACAGGGGAGGGAGCGCCGCAGCGGAGAACCGGGCCCGGCAGCCGGAGGCTGGCGGTGGATGGACGACTCAGAGCACCTCGATGGCGATGGCGTGCAGACCCTGTGCGATGAAAAGTTGGAGGGCATCATACACAAGCCGATGACGCGCCACGCGTGGCTTTCCCTCGAACAGCGGGGAGGCGATGCGGACCCGGAAATGGGTGCCGGATCCCTCGGCATTGGCACCCGCATGGCCCGCGTGCGCGGCGCTCTCGTCGATGACCTCGAGCGCCGTCGGCCGCAGCGCGGCGCGCAGCGCGGCCTCGAGGGCCGCCACGGTCGGCAGCGGATGCGAAGCGGTGGTGCCGTTCATGCTCAGGCCGCCGGCTTGTCGTCGCCGCTCTTGAGATGCGGCGAGATGTACAGCCCCTGCGCCACCAGGAACACGATCGGGAAGGCGTAGCCCCAGAGCTTGAAGTTGACCCAGGCCTCGGTCGTGAAGTAGGCCGCGACGTAGCCGTTGATGGCGGCCATGAACAGGCAGTAGCCGATCCACGCGATGTTCAGCCGCATCCAGATGCGGTCGGGCAGCTCGAGCTGCGAGCCCAGCAGCATCTTCAGGAAGTTCTTGCGGAAGGCCCACAGGGCCACGGCCAGCGCCACCGCCATCGCGCCGTAGAGCACGGTCGGCTTCCACTTGATGAAGCGGTCGTCGTGCAGCACCAGCGTGAGCGTGCCGAACAGCAGGATCAGCACCAGCGTGGCCTTCTGCATCGCCTGCAGCTTGCGTTCCATCGCGTAGATGATCGCCATCTGCACCACCGTGGCGGCCATGAGCACGCCGGTGGCGGTGTAGATGTCGGCGAGCTTGTAGGCCCCGAAGAACAGCAGGATCGGGAAGAAGTCGAGGATCAGTTTCATGCAGTCGGATGGCGAGGGGCCGGAGGGAAAGGAGGGCGCCGTTCAGGGCTTCTTCTGGAAATCCAGCGAGGCCGAGTTCATGCAGTAGCGCAGGCCGGTCTCGGTCGGTCCGTCGGGAAAGACGTGGCCCAGGTGCGCGCCGCAATTGGCGCAGACATTCTCGGTGCGCACCATGCCGTGCGAGCGGTCGACGATGTTGCGGATCGCGCCGGGCACGGCTTCCTCCGAGAAGCTGGGCCAGCCGCAGCCGGCGTCGAACTTGGTGGCCGACTCGAACAGCTTGGCGCCGCAGCACACGCAGTGGTAGGTGCCGTCGTCCCAGTGGGCTTCGTACTTGCCCGTGAAGGGGCGCTCGGTCGCCGCGTGGCGGGTCACCTCGAAGGCGGCCGGTTCGGCGCCCTTCTCGGCGAGCAGCGCTTTCCATTCGGCATCGGTTTTCTGGACGGGTGTGTTCATGATGAGCAGCTGATTTCGATCGTGGAAGCCCAGTCGGGCGGGAACCCGGCATACGCATCGGCGCCGGGATGTTCTTCAAATGGGGATTCCAGCAGGCTGAGCAAGGTGGCCACGCCCGAGAAGTCCTTGCGGCCAGCCGCTTCGATGGCCTGCTGGCCCAGGTGGTTCCGCAGCACGTACTTCGGATTGCTGCGCAGCATCAGTTCGGCGGCCTGCTCGCGCGGGATCTGGTTGTGGCGCTCCAGAAACGATAGCAGCCAGGCGTCGAAGCCGGCGCGGTCGATGAACAGCTCGCGCACCGGCTCGATGTTGCCGTCGGCCCGGTACTGGGCCAGGCGGCGCCAGAAGATCGTGTAGTCGGTCTTCTCGGCCGCCAGCAGCTTGAGCGCGTCCTCGATCAGTTGGCGGTCGCCATCGGCCGCGTCGGCGAGGCCGAGCTTGGCGCGCATGCGGTTCTCGAAGGCGTTCGGAAAGGCGCTCTTGTAGGGCTCGAGCGCGGCCAGCGCGAGTTCCTGGTCCTCGATCAGCGGCAGCAGTGCCTGGCCGAGGCAGAACAGGTTCCAGTACGCCACGTTGGGCTGCTGGTTGAAGGCATAGCGTCCGCCGGTGTCGCTGTGGTTGCAGATATGGCGCGGATCGAAGCCGTCGAGGAACTGGAACGGGCCGTAGTCGATGGTGAGCCCCAGGATGCTCATGTTGTCGGTGTTCATCACGCCATGGCAGAAGCCCACGGCCTGCCAGTGGGCCAGCAGGGTGGCGGTGCGCTCGCTCACGGCCTCGAGCAGCGCCGCATAGGGGTTGCCGCCGAAGCGCCCGTTGTGGCGGCAGGCCGGGTAGTAGCGGTCGATCACGTAGTCGGCCAGCGCGCGCAGTTCCGCGTGCTGCTGGTTCGCCGCGAAGTGCTCGAAATGGCCGAAGCGGATGAAGCTCGGTGCCACCCGCGTGACCACCGCGGCGGTCTCGATCTCCTCGCGGCGCACGCGCGCGTCCGAGCCGGTCACGCACAGCGCGCGCGTGGTCGGGATGCCCAGGCCGTGCATGGCTTCGCTGCAGAGGAACTCGCGGATGCTCGAACGCAGCACGGCGCGGCCGTCGCCCATGCGCGAGTAGGGGGTGCGGCCCGCGCCCTTGAGCTGGATCTCGAGGCCGCCCGCGGTCTCGCCGAGCAGGATGGCGCGGCCGTCGCCGAGCTGGCCGGCCCAGACGCCGAACTGGTGGCCGCTGTAGACGCTGGCCAGCGGCCGCGCGCCCGCCAGCGGAACGTTGCCGCTGAGCGCCTCCAGGAGCGCGTCGCTGCGCCAGTCCTCGGGCAGGCCCAGCTCGCGCGCGACCTGGTCGCTGTGGCCGACCCAGTACGGCGGCGTGGGCGAACTCAGCGGGGTGGGGCGCAGCTCGGTGAAGAAGCGCGGGCCCAGCGCCGCGAAGCCTTCGACCCATTCCAGGCCCAGGTCGGCGTTCTCGGGCCGGGTTCCGGCTGGATCGGTGCGGGTTGCTTCGGCAAGCGGGCTCGTGGGCGTCATGGCCCGATTGTCCGGCAGACCACGAGACCCCAGGCCGGGGGCGGTCAGGCGGCGGCGCGCAGCAGCGGCAGGTTGGCGCCCTCGCCATGCCACAGCCGCGTGCGGTACTGCGCCGGCGGCAGGCCGAACCAGCGCTTGCAGGCGCGAAAGAAGTTGCTGCTGTCGACGAAGCCCAGCAGGTCGGCCACGTCGGTCAGGGTGTGGCGCTCCTGCGCCAGGTACTGCTGCGCGAGTTCGCGCCGGGTGCGGTCGAGCAGCGCCTGGAACGACACCGACTCCTCCTGCAGCCGGCGCTGCAGCGTGCGCTCGGCCAGGCCCAGGCCCGAGGCCACGTCCTGGCGGCGCGGCTCGCCGTGCGGCAGGCGGCGCGCGATCTCGGCGCAGACCAGGGTGCTGGTGGTGGTCTGGCCCAGCTGGTCGAGCTGGTCGTCGAGCAGGTGTTCCTGCATCTCGCCGAGTTCGGGGTGGCTGGTGGGCAGCGTCATCGCGAGGTCGGCGGCCGACAGCAGCATGCGGTTGGCCGGGGCGCCGAAGCGCACCTCGCAGCCGAAGGCCTCGCGGTGCGGCCGGTCGTCGTCGGGGGGCGGATAGGCGAACTCGATCGCCAGCGGCTCCATCTCGCGCCGGATCAGCCAGCGGCACTGCATCAGCATGGTGAGCAGGGCGTACTCGACGCGCTGGCGCGGGATCGGCAGGCTGCCGCCCGTGTGCTGCATCACCATCCAGCGGCCGCGCGCCTCGGGCTGCACCGAGAAGGCGGTGGCATCGGAGATCACGGGCATGTAGCGCGCGAGCCGGTCCATCGCCTCGCCGAGGTCGACGCAGCAGGCCATGACGTGGGCGACGGTGCCCAGCTTGCTGTGGGTGGCGGCCAGGCCGCGGTGCAGGCCCAGCGTGGGCCGGCCCGCGCGCGCCACGGCCAGCTGCCACAGCACGGTGACCTCGTCGACCGGGATGCGCGCGTTCTGCCGCAGCAGCGACTCGGGGTCGAAGCCGGCGTCGCGCAGCAGCGAGGGCACGTCCAGGCCCTCGGCCTCGAACATCCTCAGCACCCCCTCGAGCCATGCCGACGAGCTGGTGCGCAGCTCGGGCTGCGGCATGCAGCCCGGACGGCGTGCAGGCCGGCGCGCATGGCGCGGGTTGGAGGCTCCTGAAGTCATTCGATTGGCTCGCTTGCGATAGCGGTGGAAACAGCACCCGTTCCTAGAATTTTTTTCGGGTTCGGCGGGCCGGAGTATGGCTGCCGGGCGCCGACGCAGGAATTCCGATTAACCCGGTGTGGAGACAAACACATGCAAGCAACGGCAACGGCACGAAAAAGCCAGGGTACGGCAGGACAGAAGACGAAGGTGGCCTCGGCCATCGCCATGGCCGCGATCGCGGCCGCCAGCCTGGGCCTGGTGGCCTGCGGCGGCGGCGGCTCGGGGCCGAGCGGGTTCTTCCCGGTGGCGCCGCCGCCCCCGCCGCCGCCCGCGCCGCCCCCGGCCGCCGACGGTCCGATGGTGCGCCAGACCACCGCCGGCAAGATCGAGGGCACGGACGACAGCGCCGCCACCGGCACCTTTTCCTGGAAGGGCGTTCCGTTCGCCCAGGCGCCGGTCGGCAACCTGCGCTGGGCGCCGCCCGCCGATCCCAAGCCCTGGGAGGGCGTGCGCGCCGCGAGCAAGTTCGGCCACAGCTGCGCCCAGGGCGGGCGCTACTTCAGCCCCGCGCCCGGCGACGCGCCGTTCGGCCTGGCCACCCGCGAGGGCTTCGGCAAGCCGGTGGGCGACGAGGACTGCCTCACGCTCAACATCTGGCGCCCGAGCAACGACAGCGCCAAGCTGCCCGTGATCGTCTACATCTACGGCGGCAGCAACATCTCGGGCTACACGGCCGATCCGGGCTACGACGGTGCCCAGCTCGCCAAGCGCGGCAATGCCGTCGTCGTGACGATCAACTACCGGCTGGGCGTGCTCGGCTGGCTCGACCTGCCGCAGCTCAAGAACGGCGAGGCGAAGAACGACTCGGGCAACTTCGCGCTGCTCGACCAGATGCAGGCGCTGAAGTTCATCCAGGCCAACATCGGCGCCTTCGGCGGCGACGCGGGCAACGTCACGGTGATGGGGCAGTCGGCGGGCGCGGTCAACACCTGGGGCCTGGTGGTGTCGCCGTCGTCGGCCGGCCTGCTGCACAAGGCGGTGCCGCTGAGCGGCGGGATCGCCTTCTCGACGCGCGCCACCGCGCAGACCTATTCGAAGGGGTTGCTCGCGGCCATCGCCATCGCCGACGGCAAGGCCGCCGACACCACCGCGGCCAACGCCTGGGTGGCCTCGCAGACCGATGCGCAGATCGCGAGCTACCTGCGCGGCCTGTCGGCGAACAAGCTGCTGAGCGTCGTGCTCGCGAACCCGCAACTGGGCAATGCGCCCGCGCCGATCGAGGACGGCACCATCCTGCCCGTGAACTCGGTCGCCGAGGTCGCCGCCGGCCGCTTCAACAAGGTGCCGATGCTGATCGGCAACACGCGCGACGAGGGTACCTTGTTCGCCAACCTGTTCGGCACCTTCACGGGGCAGGGCCTGGGCTTCAAGCCGACCGACTACGAGCGCTTCGGCCTGCAGTACACCTTCAATCCCGACGTACCGACCACGCTCACCGAGGCCGACCTGATCAACGCGCCCTACCTGCCGGTAGGTAAACCGCTGACCGGCTGGAAGGCGGCCTCGGATTTCGCGACCAACGCGATCTTCCTCAACATCCTGCCGCCGCAGATCGATTCGGTTGCCAGGTACCTGCCGACCAAGACCTGGTACTACCGCTTCGACTGGAGCCAGCAGGTGGCGCCGTTCAACACCGTCTATGGCGCGACGCACGGGCTCGACACGGTGTTCATGTTCCACAACTTCGGCACCGGCATCTTCTCGTTCGCCTACGGCGAGGCGAACCGCCCGGGCCGCGAGGCGCTGTCGGATGCGATGGTCGGCAGCCTGTCCGCGTTCGCGCGCACCGGCGATCCGAACCATGCGGGCCTGGGCGTGACCTGGCCCAACTGGCCGCGCAAGATCGTGCTCGACGCGAGCAAGACGCAGCTGCAGAACAGCGCGCCCTGAGACGGTGCACTGGCTGCGTACACCACCGTGGCGGCCGACGCCGCCACGGTGCCTGCATGCTCCGGCGGACGCCGGCTGTCGTCTGGACGACAGATCGGTGTCCGCAGACTGCGGGTTTCTGTCATTGTGCGAACGCACATAAATTGCGTGAATCGCGCTAGTCCTGAAAACCGCTGAATTTTGTTGAAAGAAGGAGCCTGTAGATGCTGGGTTTGATGCAAGACCGACCGCTTTTGATCTCGTCGCTGATCGAGTTCGTCGAGCGCCACAACGGCGACGGCGAGATCGTCTCGCGCCGGGTCGAGGGCGACATCCACCGCTGTACCTGGAGCGACATCGCATCGCGTTCCCGGCAGGTGGCCAATGCGCTGGACGGCGAGCAACTGCTGTTCAGCGACCGCATCGCGACCCTGGCCTGGAACGGCTACCGCCACCTGGAGCTCTACTACGGCGTCAGCGGCAGCGGCCGCGTGCTGCACACCATCAACCCGCGCCTGCATCCCGACCAGATCGCGTGGATCGCGAACCACGCCGAAGACCAGATCCTGTGCTTCGACCTCACCTTCCTGCCGCTGGTGCAGGCCGTGCACGCCAAGTGCCCGACCATCCGCAAGTGGGTCGCGCTGTGCGACCCCGACAAGCTGCCGGTCGACAGCGGCGTGCCCAACCTCGTGAGCTACGAGGACTGGGTCGGCGGCCAGTCCACCGAGTACCAGTGGCCGGTGTTCGACGAGAACTCGGCCTCGAGCATGTGCTACACGAGCGGCACCACCGGCAACCCGAAGGCCGCGCTCTACAGCCACCGCTCGACCATGCTGCATGCCTACGCCGCCGCGCTGCCCGACGTGATGCGCATCTCGGCGCGCGACTCGGTGCTGCCCGTGGTGCCGATGTTCCACGTCAATGCCTGGGGCATTCCGTACTCGGCCGCGCTCGTGGGCTGCAAGCTGGTGTTCCCGGGCCCGGCGCTCGACGGCAAGTCGGTCTACGAACTGATCGAAGGCGAGGGCGTGACCTTCGCGGCCGGCGTGCCCACCGTGTGGCAGATGATGCTGGGCCACATGCAGACCAACGGCCTGAAGTTCAGCACGCTGAACCGCACCGTGATCGGCGGCTCCGCCTGCCCGCCGGCCATGATCAAGGCCTTCCAGGACCTCTACGGCGTCGAGGTGCTGCATGCCTGGGGCATGACCGAGATGAGCCCGCTGGGCACGCTGTGCACGCTCAAGAACAAGCACCTGAAGCAGTCGACCGAGGAGCAGCTCACGGTGCGCCTCAAGCAGGGCCGCGCGATCTTCGGCGTCGACATGAAGATCGTCGACGGCGAGAACAACGAGCTGCCCTGGGACGGCAAGGCCTACGGCGACCTGCTGGTCAAGGGGCCGTGGATCGTCAAGGAGTACTTCAAGGGCGAGGGCGGCGATCCGCTGATCGACGGCTGGTTCCCCACCGGCGACGTCGCCACCATCGATGCCGACGGCTACCTGCAGATCACCGACCGCAGCAAGGACGTGATCAAGTCCGGCGGCGAATGGATCAGCTCGATCGACATCGAGAACATCGCGGTCGCGCACCCGGCCATCGCCATGGCGGCCTGCATCGGCGTGTACCACCCCAAGTGGGACGAGCGCCCGATCGTCGCGGTGGTGAAGAAGCCCGGCGCCGAGGTCACGCGCGAGGAACTGCTGAAGTTCTACGACGGCAAGACCGCCAAGTGGCAGATCCCCGACGACGTGGTCTTCGTCGAGGCGATTCCGCTGGGCGCCACCGGAAAGATCCTCAAGACCCGGCTGCGCGAGCAGCTCAAGGACTACAAGCTGCCCGGCCTCTGAAGCGGGTTGCGGCGCCGGCCGTGTCGCCTAGGCGATAGCACGGCCACCGCCGCGGCCCGGCTTGCGGGCAATCCCTGTGCGAACGAAAAAAGCGCGCTTGTACGCTGCAAAGGCAGCCGATCGAGCCGCCCTACAACCTGGAGACCTTCATGCGTTTTGCCCTCAAGTCCATCGCCGTGTGCGCCCTGCTGGCCGGAGCCGGCGCGTCCTTCGCCCAGAAGGGCGAGACCGTCAAGATCGCCTGGCTCGACCCCCTGTCGGGCCTGATGGCCGCGGTGGGCACGAACCAGCTCAAGACCACGCAGTTCCTGGCCGAGGAGTTCAACAAGAAGAACGCGTCGGGCGTGAAGTTCGAGATCATCGGCATCGACAACAAGCTCAGCCCGCAGGAAACCACCGCCGCGCTGCGCTCGGCCCAGGACCAGGGTGCGCGCTACATCCTGCAGGGCAACGGCTCGGGCCCGGCGCTCGCGATCATCGATGCGATCGAGAAGAACAATGCGCGCAACCCGGGCAAGGAACTGCTGTACCTGAACTACGCCGCGGTCGATCCCGACCTGACCAACAGCAAGTGCAGCTACTGGCACTTCCGCCTCGACGCCGACACCTCGATGAAGATGGAGGCGCTGACCACCTGGATGAAGGACCAGGCGGACATCAAGAAGGTCTACATCCTCGGCCAGAACTACGCGCACGGCGTGCAGGTCAGCAAGTACGCCAAGGAGAACCTCAAGACCAAGCGGCCCGACATCCAGATCGTCGGCGACGACCTGCATCCGCTGGCCCAGGTGCGCGACTTCTCGCCCTACATCGCCAAGATCAAGGCCTCGGGCGCCGACACCGTGATCACCGGCAACTGGGGTTCCGACCTGTCGCTCTTGATCAAGGCCGCCAACGACGCGGGCCTCAACGTCAAGTTCCTGACCTACTACGCGCCCGGCGCCGGCACGCCCACGGCCATGGGCTCGGCCTCCGCGGGCAAGGTCTATACCGTGGCCTATGCCCACTACAACATGGGTGGCGACATCCAGCGCCTGCTCGGCGAATTCAAGAAGAAGATGAACGACGACCTCACGCAGGCGTCGATCTTCCATGCCTTCGCGCTGCTCGACAACGCCTTCGTCCAGACCAAGTCGACCGACCCGGTCAAGGTCGCGGCCGCGCTCGAGGGCATGAAGATCAAGAGCTTCAACGGCGAGGTCGAGATGCGCAAGACCGACCACCAGCTGCAGCAGGGCCTGTACATCGCGCGCTGGGAGAAGGCCAGCGCCAAGTACCCCTACGACGCCGAGAACACCGGCTACACCAACGTTCCCGTGAAGTACTACGAGTCGTACGTGGCGAGCACGCCGACGACCTGCCAGATGAAGCGTCCCTGAGCGCGTTCATGTGCATTTCCTACCCAAAGGTAGCAAAGCCTACCGCCGGGTAGAAATTGGAGAAATGCGCTGTCGCCTGCGCGATAGAAACCGGGCTTCCCGGCACTCCCCTTACGGGCAATCCCTGAGGGGAGGGGCAGGGAACGCTTGTACGCTCGTGCAAGGCTTTTTTGATTCGGTTTGACCAGGAGATATAGATCGTGAAGTTCACTCTGAAAATCGCTACCGCAGCCATCCTTGCCGCGAGCGCCGCCGGCGCCCTGGCCCAGAAGGGTGAAACCGTCAAGATCGCATGGCTCGACCCGCTGTCGGGCCTGATGGCCGCGGTGGGCACCAACCAGCTCAAGACCTTCCAGTTCCTGGCCGAGGAATTCAACAAGAAGAACGCGGCCGGCGTGAAGTTCGAGGTCATCGGCATCGACAACAAGCTCAGCCCGCAGGAAACCACCGCCGCGCTGCGCTCGGCCATGGACCAGGGCGCGCGCTACGTGGTGCAGGGCAACGGCTCGGGCCCGGCGCTGGCCATCATCGACGCGCTCGAGAAGCACAACGCCCGCAACCCCGGCAAGGAAGTGCTCTACATCAACTACGCGGCCGTCGATCCCGACCTGACCAACAGCAAGTGCAGCTACTGGCACTTCCGCCTCGACGCCGACACCTCGATGAAGATGGAGGCGCTGACCACCTTCATGAAGGACCAGCCCGAGATCAAGAAGGTCTACCTGATCAACCAGAACTACTCGCACGGCCAGCAGGTCTCGAAGTTCGCGAAGGAAAACCTCAAGACCAAGCGCCCCGACGTCGAGATCGTCGGCGACGACCTGCATCCGCTGGCCCAGGTGCGCGACTTCGCGCCCTACATCGCCAAGATCAAGGCCTCGGGCGCCGACACCGTGATCACCGGCAACTGGGGCTCCGACCTCGCGCTGCTGATCAAGTCGGCCAACGACGCCGGCCTCAACGTCAAGTTCTACACCTACTACGCCGTCACCAACGGCACGCCGACCGCCATGGGCGCGGCCTCGGACGGCAAGGTCTACCAGGTCGGCTACAGCCACTACAACGCACCGGGCCCGGTGCAGCCGCTGATGGGCGAGTTCAAGAAGCGCTTCAACGACGACCTCTACACCACCGACATCTACACCGTCTACGCGATGCTCAGCGAAGCCTTCGTGCGCACCAAGTCGACCGAGCCGGTCAAGGTGGCCGCGGCGCTCGAGGGCATGAAGTTCAAGAGCTTCAACGGCGACGTCGAGATGCGCAAGGCCGACCACCAGCTGCAGCAGGGCCTGTGGATCACGCGCTGGCAGAAGGCCGACGCCAAGAACCCGTACAGCCCGGAGAACACCGGCTACACGCTGGCCCCGGTCAAGTACTACGAAGCCTACGTGGCGAGCACGCCCACCACGTGCCAGATGAAGCGGCCCTCCTGAACGCGGGACGCCCCTGAACGGTCGAGGCCCGACTTCAACACTCGGGCCTTTTTCTTTTTCATGTGATCCGAAAGACCGATGAACGTCGAATTCTTCGTCATCTCGCTGCTCAACGGCGTGAGCTACGGCCTGCTGTTGTTCATGCTGAGCTCCGGCCTCACGCTGATCTTCAGCATGATGGGCGTGCTCAACTTCGCGCACGCCAGCTTCTACATGCTGGGTGCGTACATCGCCTACACGCTGTCGAACATCATCGGCTTCTGGCCGGCGCTGTTCCTCGCGCCGCTGCTGGTGGGCGCCCTGGGCGCGGGCTTCGAGCGCTACTGCCTGCGGCGCGTGCACAAGTTCGGCCATGTGCCCGAGCTGCTCGTGACCTTCGGTCTTTCCTACCTGATCCTCGAGCTGGTGCAGCTGGTGTGGGGCCGCTCGACCGTGCCCTACGGGCTGCCGGCGCAGCTGCAGGGCCCGCTGTTCTCGCTCTACGGCACGCAGTTCCCCAAGTCGCGCTCCTTCATCATGCTGGTGGCGGTGCTGATGCTGGTGTCGGTGTGGCTGCTGCTCACGCGCACGCGCATCGGCCTCGTGATCCAGGCCGCGCTCAAGCATCCCGACATGGTCGAGGCGCTGGGCCACAACGTGCCGCGCGTGTTCATGCTGGTGTTCGGCGGCGGTGCCGCGCTCGCGGGCCTCGCGGGCGTGGTGGGCGGCAACACCTACGTCACCGAGCCGGCGATGGCGGGCTCTGTCGGCTCCATCATCTTCGTGGTGGTGGTGGTCGGCGGCATGGGTTCGCTGGCCGGCGCCTTCCTGGCCTCGCTCCTGATCGGCGTGATCCAGACCTTCGCGGTCGCCATGGACCAGTCGCTGGCCGGCGGGCTGCAGGCGCTGGGCGTGGCGGTCAGCGAGCAGACCTTCGGCTACGAGCTGCTCAAGCTCACCATCTCGCAGGTCGCGCCGATCCTGCCTTATCTGTTCCTGGTCCTCATCCTGATCTTCAGGCCCAAGGGCCTCTTGGGCACCCGGGAGGACTGACGCCATGACATCGACCACGCAAGCTTCCCGCTACTACCGCTTCAAGCCCTGGAACATCGGGCGCTACCTGATCTGGGCGCTGTTCGCCATCGCCCTGATCGTCGCGCCGCACCTGTTCAAGAGCAGCCTGGCGCTGACCATGCTCTCGCAGATGGGCTACCTCATCATCATCTGCCTGAGCTACAACATCCTGCTGGGGCAGGGCGGCATGCTGAGCTTCGGCCATGCCGTCTACGTCGGCCTGGGCTCGTTCATCGCGATCCACACGATGAACCTCGCGAGCAAGGGCGCGGTGCCGGTGCCGCTGGTGCTGATCCCGCTCGTGGGCGGGCTCGCGGGCATGTTCTTCGCGATCCTGCTGGGCTTCGTCACCACGAAGAAGTCGGGCACCACCTTCGCGATGATCACGCTGGGCATCGGCGAACTGGTGGCCGCCATGGCGCTGATGTTCCCGAGCTTCTTCGGCGGCGAGGGCGGCATCACCACCGACCGCGTCTACGGCACGCCCTTCCTGGGCATGACCTTCGGGCCGCAGATCCAGGTCTACTACCTGATCGCGTTCTATTGCTTCGTGTGCACCGCGCTGATGTTCGCCTTCACCGGCACGCCGCTGGGCCGCATGCTCAACGCGGTGCGCGACAACCCCGAGCGCGTGGAATTCATCGGCTACAACACGCAGCGCGTGCGCTACTTCGCGTTCATCATCGCGGGCTTCTTCGCCGGCATCGGCGGCGGCCTGGCCTCGATCAACTTCGAGATCGTGAACGCGGCCGACAGCCTCAACGCGGTGCGCTCGGGCGGCTACCTGCTGTTCACCTTCCTCGGCGGCGCGGTGTTCTTCTTCGGCCCGATGATCGGCGCGGTGCTGCTGGTGTTCGCCTCGATCCTGCTGTCGGAGCTCTCGAAGGCCTGGCAGCTCTACTTCGGGCTGGTGTTCGTGTTCATGGTGATGTTCGCCCCGGGCGGCATCGCGAGCCTGATCATGATGAACCTGCGCGTGGCCAAGTTCGGCAAGTTCGGCCGCTTCTGGTGGCTCTACCTCGCGCTCGCCGCGGCGCTGGTGCCGGTGGTGATCGGCGCGGCCGCGCTGATCGAGATGATCTACCACATCCAGCTCAACGCGGCGATGGGCCCGAGCCTCAACTTCTTCGGCGTCTCGCTCAATACCGCGGGCACGGGCAGCTGGCTCGGCGCGGTCGCGATCCTGGCCGTCGGCCTGGGCGCGCTCGAGGTCGCGCGGCGCCGCTTCGTGCGGGTCTGGGGCCAGGCGCAGGAAGAGATCGAAACGGAAATCAAGCGTCGGGAGGCGGCGTAACACATGAGCGCTGAATACGCACTGGAACTCAAGGCGCTGCGAAAGAACTTCGGCAAGACCGAGATCATTCGCGGCGTGGACCTCGCGGTGAAGGCCGGCGAGCGCGTGGCCGTCATCGGGCCGAACGGCGCGGGCAAGTCCACGCTGTTCAACCTGATCAGCGGCCGGCTCGCGCCCACCAGCGGCGAGGTGCTGCTCAACGGGCAGCGCATCGACGGCAGGAAGCCCTACGAGATCAACCGGCTGGGCCTCGCGCGCAGCTTCCAGATCACGAACATCTTCCCCAAGCTCAGCGTGTTCGAGAACCTGCGCTGCGGGGTGCTCTGGAGCCTCGGCTACAAGTACACCTTCCTGCGCTTCCTCTCGAACCTCGACGATGCCAATGCGCGCACCGAGGAACTGATCCGCCAGATCGGCCTGGAACGCAAGCGCGACGTGCACGCGGTGAACCTCACCTATGCCGAGCAGCGCGCGCTCGAGATCGGCGTGACCATCGCCGGCGGCGCCAGCGTGATCCTGCTGGACGAACCCACGGCCGGCATGAGCAAGACCGAGACCTCGCACTTCATCGCGCTGATCAAGCACGTGACCACCGGCAAGACCCTGCTCACGGTGGAGCACGACATGGGCGTGGTGTTCGGCCTGGCCGACAAGATCGCGGTGGTGGTGTATGGCGAGGTGATCGCCTTCGACACGCCCGCGGAGGTGCGCGCCAATGCGCGCGTGCAGGAGGCGTACCTGGGTTCGTCGGTCGCCGATGCACAGGGAGCGGGACACTGAGATGCTGAAGCTTCACGACATCCACGCCTACTACGGCAAGAGCCATGTGCTGCATGGCGTTTCCTTCGACGTGCAGCCCGGCGAGATCGTCGCGCTGCTGGGCCGCAACGGCTCGGGCCGCTCGACCACCGCCAAGGCCATCATGGGCCTGGTGCATGCCGAGGGCACCTTGCGCTGGAAGGAGCAGGACATCCTGCGCAAGAAGGCCTACGAGATCGCCCACCTGGGCATCGGCTACGTGCCCGAGAACCGCGACATCTTCCCCAAGCTCACGGTGCACCAGAACCTGCTGCTGGGTCAGAAGGGCAGCGGCAAGGGCAGCCGCTGGCAGTTCGACGACATGTACGCCATGTTCCCGCGCCTGAAGGAGCGCCAGCACACCGAGGCCGGCGTGCTCTCGGGCGGCGAGCAGCAGATGCTCACGCTGTGCCGCACGCTGATGGGCGACCCCGACCTGATCATCATCGACGAGCCCACCGAGGGCCTCGCGCCCAAGATCGTCGAGCTCGTGGGCCAGTATCTGCGCACGCTCAAGGACAAGGGCATCTCGGTGCTGCTGATCGAGCAGAAGCTCACCATCGCGATGGCGATCTCCGATCGCGCGCTCGTCATGGGCCATGGCAGCATCGTCTTCGACGGCACGCCGGCGAGCCTGCGCGCCGACGGATCGACGCGCAAGGAATGGCTCGAGGTCTAGACTAGGCTTTCGAAAGCGGACTTCCGGACGCAGAGGACGCGAAGATCACGCGAAGGACGCGAAAGAGCAGCCAAATACTTGTTTGGGTTTTCTTTCGCGTCCTTCGCGGAACCTTCGCGTCCTCTGCGTCCGGCTCCCGTTTTCACCCCTTGTCCCTCCAGCGACTGCGTGCCATTGTTGCGCCGCGCCAAAGGCCTAAAATCCCCGGAAAAAGAACACTCGTGCTTTTTCTTTTTTCTCATCACACACCAAGGAACGCAGCATGACGGCTGAATACAAAGTGCTCGGCGATGTCGCCGTGATCACCCTGACCAATCCCCCGGTCAACGGTCTCGGTTTCTCGACCCGCATCGGCATCACCGACGGCCTGTCGAAGGCCCATGCCGACGATGCCGTCAAGGCCATCGTCATCACCGGCGCCGGCAAGGCGTTCTCGGGCGGCGCCGACATCAAGGAATTCGGCACGCCCAAGGCGCTGCAGGAACCCAACCTGCTGAGCGTGATCCTCGCGCTCGAAGCCGCCACCAAGCCGATCGTCGCGGCGATCCATTCGGTGTGCATGGGCGGCGGCCTCGAGCTCGCGCTCGGCTGCCACTACCGCGTCGCGGCCCCGGGCACCAACGTTGCGCTGCCCGAAGTCAAGCTGGGCCTGCTGCCCGGCGCCGGCGGCACGCAGCGCCTGCCGCGCGTGCTCGGCGTGGAAACCGCCCTCAACATGATCGTGAGCGGCGAGGCCGTGAAGTCCGAAGTGCTCGCGAGCCTGCCAGGCCAGAAGCTGTTCGACAAGCTGGCCGCCTCGCCCGAGACGGTGTTCGACGAAGCCGTCGAGTTCGCCAAGGCCGCGGCCGCCAAGGGCGGCGAGCTGCCGCTGGTGCGCAGCCTGCCGTGCAAGCACCCGCAGGGCGATGCCTACTTCCAGTTCACCAAGAACATGGTCGGCGGCATGTCGAAGAACTATCCGGCGCCGCTCAAGTGCATCGACGCCGTGCAGGCCGCGACCAAGCTCAAGTTCGACGAGGGCATGGCCGAGGAACGTCGCCTGTTCACCGCGCTGATGTTCACGCCCGAGTCGCTGTCGCTGCGCCACCTGTTCATGGCCGAGCGCGCCGCCTCGAAGATTCCCGACGTGCCCGAGGACACGCCCAAGCGCGAGATCAAGACGGTCGGCGTGATCGGCGCCGGCACCATGGGCGGCGGCATCTCGATGAACTTCCTCAACGCGGGCATCCCCGTGAAGATCCTGGAGATGAAGCAGGAAGCGCTCGACCGCGGCATCGCCACCATCAAGAAGAACTACGAAGCCCAGGTCAAGAAGGGCAAGCTCAAGCAGGACAAGTACGAGCAGCGCATGGCGCTCTTGAGCACCACGCTGAACTACGACGACCTGAAGGACGCCGACCTGATCATCGAAGCCGTGTTCGAGGAGATCGGCGTCAAGGAGAAGGTCTTCAAGGAACTCGACCGCGTCGCCAAGAGGGGCGCGATCCTGGCCTCGAACACCTCGACGCTCGACGTCGACAAGATCGCATCGTTCACCGAGCGTCCGCAGGACGTGGTCGGCATGCACTTCTTCAGCCCCGCCAACGTGATGAAGCTGCTCGAGGTGGTGCGCGGCAAGCAGACCGCCAAGGACGTGCTCGCCACGGTCATGGCCATCGGCAAGAAGATCAAGAAGACCTCGGTGGTTTCGGGCGTGTGCGACGGCTTCATCGGCAACCGCATGATCGAGCAGTACAGCCGCCAGGCCGGCTTCCTGCTCGACGAGGGCGCGACGCCGCAGCAGGTCGACAAGGCGATCGAGAAGTTCGGCTTCGCGATGGGTCCGTTCCGCATGGGCGACCTGGCCGGCAACGACATCGGCTGGGCGATCCGCAAGCGCCGTGCCGTCGAGCGCGCCGACATGAAGTACAGCCGCACGGCCGACAAGCTCTGCGAACTGGGCCGCTTCGGCCAGAAGACCGGGGCAGGGTGGTACGACTACCAGGCCGGCAAGCGCGACGCGATCCCGTCGGAGCTCGTCAACAAGATGATCGAGGACCATCGCAAGGAACTGGGCATCACGCCGCGCAAGATCTCCGACGAGGAGATCGTGCAGCGCCTGGTGTACGCGCTGGTCAACGAAGGCGCGCACATCCTGGAAGACGGCATCGCCTCCAAGTCGGGCGACATCGACATGGTCTACCTCACGGGCTACGGCTTCCCGATCTGGCGCGGCGGCCCGATGCACTACGCCTCGCAGGTCGGCCTGTACAACGTGGCCGAGACGATGAAGCGCTTCGCGAAGAACCCGCGCGACGACGCCGAGTTCTGGCAGCCCGCGCCGCTGATCCAGAAGCTGGTGGCCGAAGGCAAGTCCTTCGGTTGATCGTCCGGGAACCCGACCGCCCATGCTGAAACGCATCTTCCTGGGGTTGCTGCTGGTGCTCGTCGCGCTGGCGGCGGCCGTGGCGGTCAAGACCTGGACCACGCCATCGCGCCAGCTCGCGGTGGCGCCGGCCCCCAAGCCCGAGATCGACCTGCAGGCCGCCGCGAAGCGGCTCGCGGGCGCGATCCCCATTCGCACGGTGTCCAGCCTCGACGACCCGGCCGCCAACCTGGCCGAGTTCGACCGGCTGCATGCCTACCTCGAACAGAACTTCCCCAAGGTCCACGCCACGCTCAAGCGCGAGGTCGTGGGCCAGAAGGCGCTGCTCTACACCTGGACCGGCAGCGATCCGCAGGCCAAGCCGATCGCGCTGATGGCGCACCAGGACATGGTGCCGATCGCGCCGGGCACCGAGAAGGCCTGGAGCGTCGATCCCTTCGGCGGCGAGATCAAGGACGGCTTCGTCTGGGGCCGCGGCACGCTCGACAACAAGGGCAACCTGTTCGCGCAGATGGAAGCCATCGAGCTGCTGCTCGCGAGCGGCTTCCAGCCGAAGCAGACCGTCTACCTCGCGATGGGCGACGACGAGGAGGTCAGCGGCCTGCGCGGCGCGCTGCCGATCGCCGAACTGCTCCAGTCGCGCGGCGTGAAGCTCGACTGGGTGCTCGACGAGGGCCTGCTGGTGCTCGACGGCGTGCTGCCGGGCCTGAGCAAGCCCGCGGCGCTGATCGGCCTGGCCGAGAAGGGCTACGCCACCTTCTTCCTCTCGCTCGACACCGCGCCCGGCCACTCGTCGATGCCGCCCGCGCACAGCGCGATCGGCCGCCTGAGCGCTGCGCTCGCGCGCCTCGAGGCGAACCCGATGCCCGGCGGCATCCAGGGCGTGGCCGGCCAGATGTTCGGCACGCTCGCGCCCGAGATGAGCGGCATCAATCGCGTGATGCTGTCCAACCTCTGGCTCACGGCGCCGCTGGTCGAAGGCCAGTTGCAGAAGAGCCCGAGCAGCAACGCGATGCTGCGCACCACCACCGCGCTGACCATCGTGCGCGCCGGCAACAAGGACAACGTGCTGCCCGGCCGCGCCGAGGCCGCCGTCAACTTCCGCGTGCTGCCCGGCGACACCATCGACAGCGTCGAGGCCCACCTGCGCAAGCAGCTGGGCGACGACGAGATCAAGATCAAGCGCTACCCCGGCAACTCCGAGGCCTCGCCGGTCTCGCCGACCGACAGTGCCGGCTACCGCACCATCGAGCGCTCGGTGCGCCAGTCCTTCCCCGACGCCATCGTCGCGCCCGGCCTCATGACCGCGGCCACCGATTCGCGCCACTTCTCGATCCTGAGCGACGCGGTGTTCCGCTTCTCGCCCTTCCGCATGAAGAACGAGGACCTCGCGCGCTTCCACGGCACCAACGAACGCCTCGCGATCTCGAACTACGGCGAGATGATCGGCTTCTATCAGCAGCTGCTGCGCAACGCCTCCGGCGCGCAGTCCCAGTAACCCGGCTTTCCCTTCCATCTTCGAAAAGGACCTCACCATGACCAGCGCCGTCATCGTTTCCACCGCCCGCACGCCGCTCGCCAAGAGCTGGAAGGGTGCCTTCAACATGACGCACGGCGCCACGCTCGGCGGCCATGCGGTGCAGCACGCGATCGCCCGCGCCGGCATCGAGGCCGCCGAGGTCGACGACGTGATCATGGGCTGCGCCACGCCCGAGGGCGCGACCGGCTCGAACATCGCGCGCCAGATCGCGCTGCGCGCCGGCTGCCCGATCACCACCTCGGGCATGACCATCAACCGCTTCTGCTCCTCGGGCCTGCAGACCATCGCCACCGCCGCCCAGCGCGTCATCGCGGGCGAGGGCGACGTCTACGTGGCCGGCGGCGTCGAGAGCATCTCGTGCGTGCAGAACGAAGCCAACAAGCACATGCTGGCCGACCCCTGGCTGGTGAAGCACAAGCCCGAGATCTACTGGAACATGCTGCAGACGGCCGAGCAGGTCGCCAAGCGCTACAACATCGGCCGCGACGCCATGGACGAATACGGCGCCGCGAGCCAGCAGAAGGCCACGGCCGCGCTGGAAGCCGGCCGCTTCAAGGACGAGATCGCGCCGATCACCGTGCTGGCCGGCGTGGCCGACCCGGTGCTGGGCCTGCGCACCAAGGAAGTCACGATCGAGAACGACGAAGGCATCCGCCCCGGCACCACCAAGGAAGGCATCAGCGGCATCCGCTCGGCGCTGCCCGGCGGCCTGATCTCGGCCGGCAATGCCAGCCAGTTCTCGGACGGCGGCGGCGCCTGCGTGGTGGTCGACGAGAAGTACGCCGAGCGCAAGGGCCTGAAGCCGCTGGGCCGCTTCCTGGGCTTCGCGGTGGCGGGCTGCGAGCCCGACGAGATGGGCATCGGCCCCGTCTTCGCGATCCCCAAGGTGCTCAAGCGCCTGGGCCTGACGGTCAACGACATCGACCTGTGGGAACTCAACGAGGCCTTCGCGGTGCAGGTGATCTACTGCCGCGACAAGCTCGGCATCCCGGCCGACCGCCTCAACGTGGACGGCGGCGCCATCGCCGTGGGCCACCCCTACGGCGTGAGCGGCCAGCGCCTCACGGGCCACGCGCTGATCGAAGGCAAGCGCCGCGGCGCGAAGAAGGTCGTGGTCACGATGTGCATCGGCGGCGGCATGGGTGCCGCGGGCGTGTTCGAGGTGATCTGAGCATTGTCCTGAACCGCTGAATTCGGACTTCCGAACGCAGAAGTCGCGAAGATTACGCAGAAGTCGCAGAAGAGAAACCAAAATTTTTTCATTGGTTTTTCTCTGCGACTTTTTCTTGGTTTCCGCGCCTTCTGCGTTCGGCAGTCCGATCCCGATCCCGACCCTGATCCCGCTTTCCTGGAACTCATCATGAGCCTGCGTCCCACCCTCGATTTCCTGCTCTACGACTGGCTGCATGCCGAAACGCTGGCCTCGCGCGAACGCTTCGCCGACCACTCGCGCGAGACCTTCGACGCGGTGCTCGACACCTGCGAGCGCATCGCGCGCGAGAAGTACGCGCCGTTCAACCGCACCGTTGACACGCAGGAGCCGCACTTCGACGGCGAGAAGGTGATCCTGCCGCAGGCCACGCACGACGCGCACAAGGCCTTCGTCGAATCGGGAATGATGAGCGCGGCGCAGGACTACGACATCGGCGGCATGCAGCTGCCCTACACGGTGCAGGCCGCGGCCAACAGCTTCTTCGCGATGGCCTCGGTGAGCATCGGCTCGAACATGCTGACCAGCGGCAACGCCAACCTGCTGATGGTGCACGGCACCGATGCACAGAAGGAGGTGTTCGCCAAGAACGAGTTCTCCGGGCGCTGGGCCGGCACCATGTGCCTGTCGGAGCCGCAGGCCGGCTCCTCGCTGAGCGACGTGGCCACGCGCGCGGTGCCCGATGGCGAGGGCTTCCAGGACGATCCGCTGGGCCCGCGCTACCGGCTCACGGGCAACAAGATGTGGATCTCCTCGGGCGACCACGAGCTGACCGAGAACATCGTGCACATCGTGCTCGCCAAGATTCCCGACGAGAACGGCAAGCTGGTGCCGGGCACGCGCGGCATCTCGCTGTTCATCGTGCCCAAGCGCATGGTGGACACGCAGGGCGAACTCACGGGCGAGCGCAACGACGTGGCGCTCGCGGGCCTCAACCACAAGCTGGGCTGGCGCGGCACCACCAACACGCTGCTGAACTTCGGCGAAGGCAAGTACCCGGTCGGCGGCAAGGCCGGCGCGGTGGGCTACCTGGTCGGCGCGCCCGGCAAGGGCCTGCACTGCATGTTCCACATGATGAACGAGGCACGCATCGGCGTCGGCACCGCCGCCACCATGCTCGGCATGGCCGGCTACTACGCCTCGCTCGAGTACGCGAAGAGCCGGCCGCAGGGCCGCCTCGTGAAGAAGCCCGAGGGCGGCGAGACCAAGGTGGTCAAGGACTCGGCGGGCCCGCAGGTGCGCATCATCGAGCACGCCGATGTGCGCCGCATGCTGCTCGCGCAGAAGGCCTATTGCGAGGGCGCGCTGGCGCTCGAGCTGTACTGCGCGCGGCTGGTCGACGAGCAGAAGACAGGCAGCGAGCAGGCCGCCGACGACGCGCGGCTGCTGCTCGAAGTGCTGACGCCGATCGCCAAGAGCTGGCCCAGCGAATGGTGCCTCGAGGCCAACTCGCTCGCGATCCAGGTGCACGGCGGCTACGGCTACACGCGCGACTTCCCGGTCGAGCAGTACTGGCGCGACAACCGCCTCAACATGATCCACGAGGGCACGCACGGCATCCAGGCGGCCGACCTGCTGGGCCGCAAGGTGCTGATGGAGAAGGGCCGCGGCCTGCAGCTGCTGGCGGGCCGCATGACCGAGACCATCGGCCGCGCCGCCAAGGCGCCCGCGCTGGCGGCCCATGCCAAGGCGCTGGGCGAGGCGCTGCAGCGCGTGGGCAGCGCCACCGAGGCCGCCTGGTCCACCGGCGACCCGGCCGAGGCGCTGGTGAACGCGGTGCCGTACATGCAGGCCTTCGGCCACACGGTGCTGGCCTGGCTGTGGCTCGATGTGGCGCAGCGCGCGCTCGAACTCGACCCGGCGCAGGCCGCGCCCGCGACTGCTGGCAAGATGGCGGCCGCGCGCTATTTCTTCCACTACGAGCTGCCCAAGAACGGCGCCTGGCTCAACGTGGTCGAGAGCCGCGATCCGACCTGTACCGCCTTGCCCGAAGAGGCATTCTGATGCCTGCCATTGCCATGACCCCTCCCACTCCCGCCAAGCCACCCAAACCGCATGCCACGCTCGAGAAGTGGATCTGGATCCTGATCTACGGCGGCCTGTTCCTCGTCATCCTCGGCATCGCCACCGGCCGCACCGAGCCGGCCACCGGCTGGGCCATGGCCGTGCCCGGCGGCATCGCGACCGTCGTGGGCTTCGTGCTGATCTACGTGCGCTCGCGCATGAACGACCGGTAAGGAGCGAGGCCATGCTCAGGCACATCGTGATGTGGAAGTTCAAGGCGCACGCCGAGGGCGCCGACAAGGCCGCCAACCTCGCCAAGGCCAAGGCGCTGCTCGAGGCCTGCGCGACGCTGTCGCCGGGCACCGTGCGCTTCGAGGTCGCGCTGGCCCAGCCGGGCCTGGAAGCCACTTACGACCTGATCCTCAATTCGGAATTCACCGATGCCGCCGCGCTCGCGGCCTATGCCGAGCATCCGCAGCACGTCGCGCTCAAGCCCTTCATCGGCGCCGTGCGCGAAGCGCGCCAGTGCATGGACTATGAGATTCGACATTCCCCGAACACCACCGACCTCCGGAGACATCCCCATGACCACCCGCACCACCCAGCAATTGTTCGACCTGCGCGGCAAGACCGCGCTCATCACCGGCGGCTCGCGCGGCCTGGGCCTGCAGATGGCCCATGCGCTCGGCGAGGCCGGCGCGAAGATCATGCTGAGCTCGCGCAAGGCCGAGGACCTCGAGCAGGCCGCGGCCGAGCTGCAGGCCGCCGGCATCGACGCGCGCTGGATCGCCGCCGACTGCGCGAAGGAAGAGGACACCCGCCGCCTGGCCGAGGAGACCCTGCAGCGCCTGGGCGCGATCGACATCCTCGTGAACAACGCCGGCGCGAGCTGGGGCGCGCCGGCCGAAAGCCATCCGGTCGAGGCCTGGGACAAGGTGATGAACCTCAACGTGCGCGGCTATTTCATCCTGTCGCAGCACGTGGCCAACCAGTACATGATCCCGAAGAAGAGCGGCCGCATCATCAACATCGCCTCGATCGCGGGCCTCAACGGCAACCCGCCCGAGATGCAGACCCTGGCCTACAACACCTCCAAGACCGCGGTGATCGGCTTCACGCGCACGCTGGCGGCCGAATGGGGCAAGTACAACATCACCGTCAACGCGATCTGCCCGGGCTTCTTCATGACCAAGATGGCGGCCGGCCTGATCAAGTCGCTGGGCGAGGAGAAGATGGCCGCGCAGGCGCCGCTGGGCCGCCTGGGCGACGACGAAGACTTGAAGGGCCTGACGCTGCTGTACGCGAGCGATGCCGGCAAGCACATCACCGGCCAGTGGCTGGCGGTCGACGGCGGCGTGAGCGTGGTCCTGGGCGCGGCCTGAAGCAATGACCCAAGACTCCGACGACATCAACATCCGCTCGTACACGAGCCAGATCCCGTTCGCGCGCCACCTGGGCTTCGAGCTCGTGAAGTTCGAGAACGGCGAATCCGAGATCCGCTACACGGCCAAGCCCGAGCATCTCAACACCTTCGACGTGACGCACGGCGGCGCCTGCATGACCTTGCTCGACATCGCCATGGCCGCGGCCGCGCGCAGCGTGACGCCCGAGACCGGCGTGGTCACGATCGAGATGAAGACCAGCTTCATGCAGCCCTCGGTCGGCCCGCTGCGCGCACGCGGCACGCTGATCCACCGCACCGCCACGCTGGCCTTCACCGAGGCCAGGATCTACGACGAGCAGGAGCGCGTGTGCGCCCATGCCACCGGCACCTTCAAGTACGTGAAGCGCCGGCTGCCGACCGGCCCGGCGAGCGCCAACGCGATGCGCCCGCCGTCGACCGACTGACGGCGAACAGTCCAAGGGCGGCGGACCCCGTTTCGCCGCCCGCAGTCCGAAGGCGCCTCGCGCGCTGCCATCCAGCTTTCCAGGAGACACGACCATGCCGACCAACAAGCAGCAGATCCTCGACAACCGCCCCGAGGGCGAAGCCGTCGCGAGCAACTTCAGGCTCGTGACCGCGCAAACCCCGGCGCTCCAGGACAACCAGGTGCTGGTGCGCCACCACTACATGAGCCTCGACCCCTACATGCGCGGGCGCATGAACGACGCCAAGAGCTACGCCCAGCCGCAGCCGCTGGGCCAGGTGATGCAGGGCGGCACCGTGGGCGAGGTGGTCGAGAGCAAGCACCCGAAGTACGCCGTGGGCGACAAGGTGGTGGGCTTCGGCGGCTGGCAGGAATACAGCGTGGTCGATGCCTCGCAGCCCGGCGCGCTCAAGAAGGTGGACACCACCCACGTGCCGCTGTCGCACTACCTGGGCGCGGTCGGCATGCCGGGCGTGACCGCCTGGTACGGCCTGGTCAAGATCATCGCGCCCAAGGCCGGCGAGACCGTGGTCATCACGGCCGCCAGCGGTGCCGTGGGCAGCGCCTTCGGCGCGCTGGCCAAGGCGCGCGGCTGCCGCGTGGTGGGCATCGCGGGCGGCCCGGACAAGTGCAAGTACGTGACCGACGAACTGGGCTTCGATGCGTGCATCGACTACCGCCAGCATCCCGACGTCAAGACCATGAGCGCGGCGCTCAAGGAAGCCTGCCCGAACGGCATCGACGGCTACTTCGAGAACGTCGGCGGCTACATCTTCGACGCCGTGCTGCTGCGCACCAACGCCTTCGCGCGCGTGGCGCTGTGCGGCATGATCGCGGGCTACGACGGCCAGCCGCTGCCGCTCGCGAATCCCGCGCTGATCCTGATCAACCGGCTCAAGGTCGAGGGCTTCATCGTCAGCGAGCACATGGAGGTGTGGCCCGAGGCGCTGTCCGAGCTCGGCGCGCTGGTGGGCAGCGGCAAGCTCAAGCCGCGCGAGTCGATCGCGCAGGGCATCGAGGCCGCGCCCGAGGCCTTCCTGGGGCTGCTCAAGGGCCGCAACTTCGGCAAGCAGCTCGTCAAGCTGATCTGAGAGAAGAGAACGCGAGGGAGCCGGCCATGGACGCGACCCACGAGGTATTCAACCAGCCGGCGCCACTGGCCGGCTACAACCTCTTCGACACCCACCGGCCCCTGCGCGATGCGTTGAATTTCAATGCGCCGCAGTTGCCGACGGAGTCGCTGCGGCAACTGGGCGAAACGCTCGGTTCGGCCGAGATGCAGACGCATGCGCGGCTGGCCAACGTGCACACGCCCGAGCTGCACACGCACGACCGCTTCGGGCGGCGCATCGACGAGGTCGAGTTCCATCCGAGCTACCACCTGCTGATGACCGCGGCGGTGGGCGCCGGCCTGCACGGCACGCCATGGCGCGCCGAACCCGGCGCGGCCGCGTCGCCCCATGTGCTGCGCGCCGCGGGCTTCATGCTCTTCACCGAGCTCGAGCCCTCGATGCTGTGCCCGATCTCGATGACCTACGCGGCCACGCCCGCGCTGCGCGACAACGCGGCCGTGCATGCGGACTGGGGCGCGAAGCTCGGCAGCCTCGTGTACGACCCCGCGCTCAGGCCGGTGGCCGACAAGGCCGGCGTGACCATGGGCATGGGCATGACCGAGAAGCAGGGCGGCTCCGATGTGCGGGCCAACACCACGAAGGCGGTGCGCGCCGGCAGCGACGGCTGGGGCGAGCGCTACGAGATCACGGGCCACAAGTGGTTCTTCTCCGCGCCGATGTGCGATGCCTTCCTGGTGCTGGCGCAGGCGCCGGCCGGGCTCAGCTGCTTCTTCCTGCCGCGCGTGCTGCCCGACGGCACGCGCAACGCGATCCGCATCCAGCGCCTGAAGGACAAGCTCGGCAACAAGGCCAATGCCAGTTCCGAGGTCGAGTTCCATGGCGCCAGCGCCTGGCTGGTGGGCGAGGAGGGCCGCGGCATTCCGCAGATCCTCGAGATGGGCACGATGACGCGGCTCGATTGCGCGCTTGGCACCAGCGGGCTGATGCGCCAGGCCCTCGCGCTGGCTCTGAACCACACGGCGCAGCGCAGCGCCTTCGGCAAGCCGCTGATCGCGCAGCCGCTGATGCAGAACGTGCTGGCCGACATGGCGCTCGAGAGCGAGGCCGCCACCGCGCTCGCGATCCGCCTCGCGCGCGCCTTCGACCGGCCCGCCGACGAGCACGAGCGACTGATGGCGCGCCTGCTGACGCCGGTCGCCAAGTTCTGGATCTGCAAGCGCGGCAGCCTGCTGGGCCAGGAAGCGATGGAATGCCTGGGCGGCAACGGCTACGTGGAGGAGGGCGGCGAGGGCGTGATGGCGCGCGTCTACCGCGAGATGCCGCTCAACTCGATCTGGGAAGGCGCGGGCAACATCATGGCGCTGGACCTGCTGCGCGGCCTGCGCAAGGGCGACGCGGTGGCGGCGCTGGCGCACGAACTGGCGCCCGCGCGCGGCCAGCATGCGGCGCTCGACCGCCTGGCCGACGCGCTGCCCGCGCGCATCGAGGCGATGGCCTCCGAGGTCGAGGCGCGTCGTCTGGCACAGGACGTGGCGCTGGCCGTGCAGGCTTCGCTGCTCGCGCAGACCGCGCCGCCGGCGGTGGTGGGCGCGTTCTGCGCCTCGCGCCTGGGCGGCGACTGGGGCCATGCCTTCGGCACGCTGGGCGCGGGCACCGATTTCGATGCGATCGTGCGGCGCGCGCAGCCGGTCTAGAAGAACACTGTCTCCCTCTCACAAGGAAAAACCACGATGGCCGATCTGATCCTGCACCACTACGCCACCTCTCCCTTCTCGGAGAAGGTGCGCCTGATCCTCGGCGCCAAGCAGCTGCCGTGGAAGTCGGTCTTCATCCCGCCGATCATGCCCAAGCCCGACGTGGAGGTGCTCACGGGCGGCTACCGCAAGACGCCGTTCCTGCAGATCGGCGCCGACATGTACTGCGACAGCGCGCTGATCGCCGACGTGCTCGAGCACCTGCAGCCCGCGCCCACGCTCTACCCCGAGCCCGAGAAGGGCATGTCGCGCATCCTCGCGCAGTGGGCCGACACCACGCTGTTCTGGGCCGCGATGGCCTGGAACCTGCAGCCCAAGGGCGCGGCCGAGGTGTTCGCCAAGGCGCCGCCCGAGGCCGCCAAGGCCTTCGGCGAGGACCGCGCGAAGATGAGCGCCGGCAACATGACGCGGCTGCGTCCGGCCGACGCCACCAGCGCCTACAAGTCGTACCTGCGCCGGCTGTCCGACATGCTCGACGACAAGCCCTTCCTGCTCGGCGAGGTGCCCTGCATCGCCGACTTCTCGGCCTACCACCCGCTGTGGTACACGCGCCGCATCGAGGCGGTCAAGGGCATCCTCGACCTCACGCCCGCGGTGGTCGACTGGATGAACCGCATGGCGGCCATCGGCCATGGCACGCCCGAGAAGTTCGGCGCGGAGGAAGCGATCGCCGTGGCCAAGGCCGCGACGCCGCATTCGCTGCTGACCGACAGCACCTTCCAGGACGACCACGGCATTCCGCTGGGCAGCGCCGTCACCTTGCGCGCCGAGAGCTTCGGGCTCGAGGAAACGCCGGGCATCCTGGTGGCGGCCACGCGCACCCACTACACGCTGGAGCGCAACGGCGAACGCACGGGCCGGGTGCACGTGCACTTCCCGCGCATCGGCTACGTGCTGAAGAAAGCCGAGGGCTGAAAAACCGCCGGGCCGTCGATCGCCGGCCCGGCGCTCCCGCTCAGTTCACCGTGTGCGAGCCCAGGCCGTCCGAGGTGTTGATCGGGAAGCTGTCCCACTGCTCCGCCGGATCGAAGGGCAGCAGGGGATTGCGGTCGCCGGCCTTGACGGTGGGCTTGCGGCGCAGCGTCTGGTCCAGCGTGCTCACGCTGCCGCTCTTCCATTCGGTGCCGGGGTCCACGCCGACCTGGCCGATGCGGTCGATGACCGTGCCCGACTTCTCGATCGTCAGCGCATCGTCGCCGTTGTAGTTGACCACGCTGCTGACGATCGAACCCGCTGGCTTGAAGGGCGTGGTGGCGCCGCTGTTCGAGAGCACCAGCGTCGCCCCCGGTGCCAGCGTGCCGCTGAGCACCTGCGTGTTGGTCGCGGTGCTCGCGCCGTTCGAGTACAGCTTGACGGTGTAGAGGCTCAGGTCCAGCGTCGCCGCGGTCGGGTTGTAGAGCTCGATCGCCTTGTTGTTCGAGCTGCCTTCGATGTATTCGCTGAAGAACAGGTCGGGTGGGCCGGGCGGAACCACCACGATCTTGCTGACAGCGACGGTTCCGGAGCGCGTGGCGGTCTGGCCCGCCGAGTTGGTCAGCGTGATCACCACGTCGAAGCTGCCCGCGGCCGCATAGGTATGCGTCACCGTGCCGGCGCCCGGCGCGGTCGTCGCGGCACTGCCATCGCCCCAGTCGACCGAGAGCGAAGTCAGGGTGGCGCTGCCGCCGGGCAGGGCCTCGGTGATCGTCACGCCGTAGCTTTCGCCGGCCCGGGCGGTCGCTGGGATGGTGCCGCCGAGGATCGGCAGCGTCACGGCCGTGTCGGCCGCGAGGTTCAGGCCCACCAGCACCGGGTCGTGGTCCGAGGCGCGGTACGGCGTGGGCGCGTAGCGGTCGTCGGTCGTGAAGTCGGTGTTGTAGTCGAGCGCGGTCGGCTCGTCGGCGTTGATGTGCCACACGCCCACGCCCGCGACCTGCGTGGCGAGCGAGCCCGAGGCATAGGCATGGTCGAGCGCGCCGGTCTCGCCGCCGAACACGTAGGTGTAGCGGTCGTTGGCGGGCATGCGCTTGAGCAGGCTCTCGTTGCCGGCCGACTCGAGCACCTTGGTCGGGTCCTCGAGCAGGTAGCTGTTGAAGTCGCCCATCATCAGCACGTCGGCCTCGCCCTGCGCCTTGAGCTTGGCGACGAAGCTGTTGAGCGCCGTCGCCTGTTTCGTGCGCGCGAGGTTGAAGCAGCCCTGGCCCAGGTCGATGTCGCCGGTGCTCGGGCAGCTGCCCTTGCTCTTCAGGTGGTTGACCACGAACCAGAAGCCGCCGTGGTTGCCCACCGCGCTGAAGCGCTGCGCCAGCGGCGGCCGGCCGCTGGGCGCGACGTAGTCCGCGAGGTCGGTGCCGGTGGGGAACACCAGGCCGCCGACGCGCTGCACCTTGGCGGGCTTGTAGAGGATGTCGACCTTGATCGCGTCGGTGCCGAAGCTGCCGCTGCGCACCGAGGCGTAGGTGCCCGCGCCCAGCTTCGCGTTGAGCGCGGCCACGAGGTTGTCGGTCGCCACGTCGGTGTTCTGGATCTCCATCAGGCCGATCACGTCGGCATCGAGGCCCGCGATCGCGGCCACGATCTTGGCCTGCTGGCGATCGAACTCGGCGCGGTTGTTGGCGCCGCGGCAGTTGCCCGCGCTCGGTGCCTCGCTGCCGAGCGTGCAGCCCTGGCCGGTCTGGCCCGCGGCGTTCTCGCCGTTCTGGAAGGTGGTGAAGTAGTTCAGCACGTTCAGGCTCGCCGCCTTCAGCGTGCCGCCGACCGCGGGCGCGGTGGCCGGGCGCGGGTTGGCCTGCGCGAAGCTGGTCGCCTCGGTCGGCTGGATCCGGTAGGCCGCGAAGTTGTGGCTCAGGATGCCCGTGACCTTCTGCGTGGTGTCGCCCATGCGGCGCGTGCCGTCGGTGCCCGCGGCGCTCAGGTAGGGGATGGGGTTCGGGTTCTGGCGCGACGAGCCGTCGTCGAGCACGATGCGCGCGAGCAGGTTCTGCTCGTGCGTGGCGGCCGCGTTGCCGTTGGTGGGGTTGAACTGACGCCCGTTGAGCGACAGCACCAGCTGGCCGTAGCGGCCCAGCTCGAACAGCTCCGACACGGCCAGCGGTTGCGCGATCTCGACCAGCATGCCTTCATAGCGCTCGAGCGTGGATTCGTCGGCCACCGGCAGCGTGATCGGGGTCGGCGCGATCGCGAGGCCCGAGCCGCAGATGGAAATGGCCACGGGCTTGTCGCTCGTGCCCGCGATCTGCGTGATGCTGTCGGGCTTGGCGTTGGCGCCCGCGGTCTGGCCGAACTCGGTGACCGTGCCCGAGACCTGCACGTAGTCGCCGACCGCCACGCGCGTCGCATTGGCCGGCGCGTAGACGAAGAGGCCTTCGGAGGTCAGCGGATCGGCATCGGGCACCAGCGACTGCACGAAGAAGCCGTTGAGCCTGGTGTCGCCGGTGCCGGTGGCCTGGAAGTCGCCGACCACCACGCCGCGCACGGTCACGCCCTGGTCCGCCATCGGGCTCAGGTGGCCCGTGCCCTGCACGGCGGGAATGGCCGCGAGCGGCGCGTCGGCCGGCACGGCGGCCGCGCAGGTGGGCGGCGGGGGGGGCGGCGGCGGTTGCACCGCGGGCGGCGCGGTACCGGAGGAGGGCGGGGGAACGAAGGGGAAGACACCCCCGCCGCCGCCACCGCCGCCGCAGGCGCTCAGCGCGACGACTGCCGCGAGTACCAAAGTTCTGAGTTGCCAGGTCGGCCTCGGCGCTGCATGGATCATGGAAATTTTCTGGATGGAATGAAGGACCGGCGAGCGGGCTGCGGCGGTTTATAGGCAGCTTGTATGTAGCTTCGGAGACACCCTTCGGCGCTGTCGGCCCATGCGTAAACCAAAGGCTTCGCGATGCGTCGCCCGAACGACAGCCGCGTGCGCGCCGACGCGCTCTAATGCTCGGCGCAGAGCCATTCCAAAGGAACATATCCAATGATTCAGGACTTCAAGGGCAAGACCGCCGTGCTCACCGGCGCGGGCTCGGGCTTCGGACTCGAATGCGCGCGCATCGGCGCGGCGCGCGGCATGAACCTCGTGCTGGTCGACGTGCAGCAGGACGCACTCGACAAGGCGAAGGCCGAGATGGAAGCGGCCGGCGCGCAGGTGCTGGCGCGCAAGGTCGACGTGTCGGACGCGGCGCAGATGGAAGCGCTGGCCGCCGCCGTCAAGGAGCGCTTCGGCGCGCCGCACTTCGTCTTCAACAACGCCGGCGTGGGCGCGGGCGGCCTGGTGTGGGAGAACACGGTGGCCGACTGGGACTGGGTGCTCGGCGTCGACCTCTGGGGCGTGATCCACGGCGTGCGCCTGTTCGTGCCGATGATGCTCGAGGCCGCCGCGAAGGACCCCTCGTACCGCGGCCACGTGACCAACACCGCGAGCATGGCCGGCCTGCTGACGCCGCCGAACATGGGCATCTACAACGCGGCCAAGGCCGCGGTCGTGAGCCTCACCGAGACCATGTATCAGGACCTGAACCTGGTCACCGACCAGATCGGCGCCAGCCTGCTGTGCCCGTACTTCGTGCCCACCGGCATCACCAGCAGCGAGCGCAACCGGCCCGATGCGCCCAAGCAGAGCGAGCTCACCAAGAGCCAGCTGATCGGCCAGGCCATGAGCAACAAGGCGGTGAGCAGCGGCAAGATCACGGCGGCCGAGGTCGCGGCCAAGGTCTTCGAGGCGATCAGCGCCAACCAGTTCTACGTGTTCAGCCACCCGAAGGCGCTGGGCAACGTGCGCAGCCGCATGGAGAACATCGTCTCGATCACCAACCCCGCCGATCCCTTCCTCGAGCGGCCCGAGATCGGCGCCAGGCTGCGCGAGCAATTGCGCGCGCCTTGAATTCGGACAGCCGAACGCAGAAGGAATACCAAGGAGCGCAGAAGTCGCAGAAGAACATCGATTTTTTGGTTGTTCCTTCTGCGACTTCTGCGAAACCTTCGCGCCCTCTGCGTTCGGTTGCCCGCTCCCGCCTTCAACCCGCGGCCTGCCGCAGCGCCACGGCCACCAGCACCGCCGACGACAGCGCGGCCGCGGCGGTGCGCACGCTGTTCCACATCGTCCAGGTCCGCAGGTAGCTGTGCCACAGCGCCTCGGTGGGCGCGGCGGCCAGCTGGTCGTTGAGCGGCACGTTGAAGGCCATGGTCACGCCGAAGCAGCCGAGCAGGTAGAGCAGGGCGCCCAGCAGCACCAGCTGCGAGTCGGCCTGCGAGATCGAGAACAGCGACCAGATCGCGAGAGCGATGCCGAGCACGGCCGCGCCCATGAACAGCGCCATGAAGCTCGGCGTGATCACCGTCACGTTGATCGCGTTCATCGCGCGCATGCCCTCGGCCGGCGGCACGCGTGCCAGCGCGGCCATGATGAAGGACGAGAACGCGTAGAACATGCCGGCGACGAGCGCGCTGGACAGCGCGCCGGCCAGCACCAGCGCGCTCAGCAGCTTGCCGCTCACGACGCGGCTCCCCAGACACCCGTGGGCGCGGTGCGCGCGAGGTACTCGGCGAAGCCGCGCGGCGGGCGGTCCAGCGCGCGCTGCACGCCGTCGGCCACCGGCGTGTTGCGGCCGTCGAGCACGGTCTTGAAGAGGTAGATCACGAGCCACGCGAGATCGGCCGGCAGGCCGGCCTGGCCCAGCGCGGCGGCGTAGTCGTCCATGGTCACGATGCGGCAGCCGATGTCGCGGCCGGCGGCCTGGCCGATGCGGCGGATCGCCTCGGGGAAGTCCAGTGCCTCGGGGCCGGTGAGTTCGTAGAGCTGGCCGCCATGGCGCCCGCCCTCGGGATCGAGCAGCGCGGCGACCGCGATCTCGGCGATGTCGTCGGCGTCGACGAAGGGCTCGGGCGCGAGGCCCTCGGGCAATGTGATCTCGCCCGCGACGATCTCCTCGAGGAAGTAGTTCTCGCTGAAGTTCTGGAAGAACCAGCTCGCGCGCACGATGGTCCAGTCGAGCGCGCTGGCGCGCAGCGCGTTCTCCGCGTCCTCGGCCTCGGGCTCGCCGCGGCCCGACAGCAGCACGGCCTTGCGCACGCCGGCCCGCGCGATCGCTTCGCAGAAGGCGCGCACGGTCTCGACCGCGCCGGGCACGCAGAGGTCGGGCTGGTAGGCGATGTAGACCGCGCGCACGCCCTCGAGCGCCGGGCCCCAGGTGGCGCGGTCGTTCCAGTCGAAGGCGGGACGGGCGCCGCGCGAGCCGGCGCGCACCGCGTGGCCGGCGGCCCGCAGCAACGCCATCACGCGCGCGCCGGTCTTGCCGTGAGCGCCCAGCACGAGGATGGGACGCGCATCGTCCCGCATCTGCACCTGATCGATTGCCATCTCGGACTCCTTCGGTTAATGTGAGGACTGCTCACGTAAAAAATGATATTCCCTCACATTTCGAGCGTCAACCGTTTTTTCGGGCCCGTTTCGCCATGAACCAGATCGCCACTGCCGCGCCCGCCGCGCGCAAGAACCCGACGCAGGAGCGCAGTAAGGCGCGGGTCGAACTGATCCTCGAATGCGCGTCCGAACTGATCGGGCGCGGCGGCAGCGACGCGCTGAAGATGAGCGAGGTGGCCGCGCGCGCCGGCATCTCGATCGGCTCGCTCTACCAGTACTTCCCCGACAAGAGCTCGCTGATCCGCGTGCTGGCCGAGCGCATCAACCTGCACAGCCGCGGCTGCATCGAGGAGGGCCTGCGCGAGGTGCACGACCTCGCGAGCCTGCGGCTGGCCTTCTCGGCGCTGGTCGACCGCTATTTCGAGATCGTCGTCGCGCGGCCCGTGATGCGCGACATCTGGAGCGGCATGCAGGCCGACAAGCAACTGCTGGGGCTGCAGATCGCCGAGAGCCGCATTGCCGGCGCGATGCTGGCCGAGGCGATGCGCAAGGTGCACGGCGACGCGGGGCGCGAGCGCATCGAGCAGTCGGCCTTCCTGATCTGGGAGCTCGGCGAGGCCACGATCCGCCTCGCGATCGGCGTGGCGAGCGAGGAGGGCGCGGCGCTGGTCGCGGCCTACAAGCGCATGGCGCTGCGCGAGATCGCCGGGCCCTTCGAGGATTGATCAACTCGCCTGCGACGCGATCCAGTCCCAGACCGCGCGCACCGCCGGCTCGTCCTCGCGCCCGTTCGCGGTCGCGAGGAAGTAGCGCCCGGTATCGAGCGCCGGCCCGAAGGGCTGGACCAGCGCGCCGCTGCGCAGCTCCTCGGCCGCGAGCGTGAGGCTCAAGAGCGCCACGCCATGGCCGCCGAGCGCGGCCAGGATCGCATGGGTCTCGTCGGAGAACGAGAGCTCGGCCTCCGGCGCTTCCTTCGCCGCCTGTTTCGCGGAGCGGCCGTGCGGCGGCGCCAATCCCGCCGCCTCGAACCAGCGCGGCCACAGCGCCGGCGCATGGGCCTGCGGCTGCCAGTCGCAATGGATCAGCCGGTGCCGCGGAAGGTCCTCCACGCGCGCCAGCCCCAGCATCGGGCTGCACAGCGGCGCGTAGCGCTCGGGCATCAGCGCGCGCGCCGCGAGGCCCGGCCAGCGGCCGCTGCCCAGGCGCACCGCGATGTCGGCCTCGCCGCGTGCGAGGTCGACCACCGTGTCGCTCGCATGCAGCCTGAGCTCGATGCCCGGGCAGGCCGCGCGGAAGGCGGCCATGCGCGGGATCACCCAGCGCGCGGCGAAGGCGGTGTTGGTGCTCAGCGTCACGGCCTGGGTGGCGGCCGGCCGGCGCAGCCGCTCGACGCCGGCCTCGAGCGCATCGAAGCCCTGGCGCAGGTCCTCGAACAGCCGCTCGCCCGCGGGCGTGAGCGCCAGTTGCCGCGTGAGGCGGCGAAACAGCGGCTGGCCCAGCGTGTCCTCGAGCGCGCGCACCTGGTGGCTGATGGCCGAGGGCGTGACCGACAGCTCGCGCGCCGCGCGCAGGAAGCTGCCATGCGCCGCCGCAGCCTCGAAGGCGCGCAGCGCCTGCAGCGGCGGCAATCGCCTGGGTGACCTGACAGATGAATCTGGCTCGTTCATTGGAGGAAAAAGGATCGTTTGTGAGACGGCGGCGAGGCCCATAGATTCTCGCTACGCCTCGGCCGATCTCCATTCTGGCATCGCGAGACGAAAGACATTAATTCACTTATCTCCAGGACCACCGACCATGTCCCTCCGACTGCTCCACATCGACACCAGCGCGCGCCCGGGCCGTTCCGGCACCGATCCCCATGGCTCCCACTCGCGCCGCCTGTCGGCCCGCTTCGTCGAGCGCTGGCAGGCCCTGCGGCCCGGCGACGCGGTCGAGCACCTCGACGTCGGCCAGCAGCCGCCGGGCTTCGTCGATGGGCGCTGGATCCATGCCGCCTTCACCGCGCCCGAGCAGCGCGAGCCCTGGATGGCCGAACGCCTGGCCGAGAGCGACCGCCTGGTCGACCAGTTGCTGGCGGCCGACCTCGTGGTGGTCGGCCTGCCCATGTACAACTTCGGCGTGCCGGCGCAGTTCAAGGCCTGGATCGACAACGTGGTGCGCGTGGGCCGCACCTTCGGCTTCGACCGCGCGCGCGGCGCCGTGCCGTACTGGCCGATGCTGCCGCCCGGCAAGCGCCTGGTGCTGCTGGGCGCGCGCGGCGACCATGGCTACGGTCCGGGCGGGCGCATCGCGCACATGAACCATGGCGAGGCGATGGTGCGCACGGCCTTCTCGTACATCGGCCTGACCGAGGTGCACGAAGCCGCGGCCGAGGGCGACGAGTTCGGCGGCGCGCTGCTGGCCGACTCGCTGGCCCGGGCCGAGGCCGAGGTCGATGCGATGGTGGATGCGCTGGCCGGGGCGGTGACGGCGCCGGCGGCCGGGCGGCCCGCCATCGCCGTTTGACGGCCGGGCGCGGCGGCTGCATCCGTTCGGGCCGCCGCCGCGTATCGGGAAGCGGAGGTGCATGACGTTTCTCACCTTCCGCTGACCGACGAACGCACCGATACTCGCCCCAGGTCGCACGAGCCGGCACGGAACCCCGGCGCGCCATTGGCCTTCATCTCATTCATGACCCCTTCGCGACCGTTCCATCGCCGTTTCGGACTCCACACCCGCGTCAGCCTCGGCGTCGCCGCCGTGGTGCTGGCCGCGACCGTCGCGATCGCGATGGTCGCGCTGCAACTGGTGCGCGGCAGCCTGCGCGCCTCGATCACCGGCGAGCAGTTCGCGCGCGTCTCCTCGATCGCGACCGGCGTCGACCAGAAATTCGGCAGCCGCCGCATCCTGCTGCAGACCTTCGTCGACAGCGTCGAGGCGCAGAACTTCCAGGACGGCCGGCCGCTGCAGGCCTTCCTCGAGCAGCACAAGTCGCTGCGCCTGGCCTTCGACAACGTGGCCTTCCTCGACCTCGAGGGCAACCTGGTCGCCAACCTCAGCAATGCCAGCCAGGTCGGCACCATCAACATCCGCGACCGCGCCTATTTCCAGCAGACGGTGCAGTCGGGGCTGGGCCTGATCTCGCGGCCCTACCGCAACCGGTTGAACGGGCTGGCGCAGGTCGCCATCACCGAGCCGGTGCTCGACGCGCAGGGCAAGGTGCGCTTCGTGGTGTCGGGCGCCCTCAACCTCAAGGACCGCAACATCCTCGGCGACCTGGCCGACGTGCGCTTCGGCAAGACCGGCTACCTGTTCATCCTCACGGCCGACGGCGTGGTGGTGGACCATCCCGACGCCGCGCTCATCCTGAACCGGCTGCCGACCGAGAACGGCGCCAACCCCGAGATCCGGCGCGCGATCGCGGGCTTCGAGGGCACCAGCGAAGGCACCGACGAGTCGGGCGTGCGGGGCCTGTTCGCGTTCCAGCGCACCGACCAGACCAACTGGATCGTCGGCGCCATGTACCCGAGCGACGAGGCCTTCGCGCGCATCGACGCGATCGAGCGCGTGGCGCTCGGCGGCGGCTTGCTGGCGGCGCTGCTCGCAGGCGCTCTCGCGCTGGGCTTCGTGCGGCGGCGCCTGACGCCGCTGGCCGCGCTGCACGGGCGCATGCAGTCGGCGCAGGATCCGGCCGCCGGCGTGCCCGAGCCGCCGGCGCGCTATGCGCAGGACGAGATCGGCGAGCTCGCGCGCAGCTTCGACCAGCTGATGGCGCAGCAGCGCGCCGGCGAACTGAGCCTGGCGCGCTCCGAGGCCCAGGTGCGCACCATCGCCGACAACATCCCGGCGCTGGTCTCGCACGTCGATGCCTCGCTGCGCTACACCTTCGTCAATGCGCACGTGAAGGCGATGCACGACGACGACGAACTGGTCGGCCGCGCGATGCCCGAGGCGCGCGGCGCGGAGGACTTCGCGGTCGTCGCGCCGTACTACGAACGCGCGCTGCGCGGCGAGACCGTGATCGTCGAGAAGGCCGGCAACCCCGCGCGCGGCGTCGGCGACCGCACCTACAAGGCGCACTACATCCCCGACCGCGACACCGAGGGCGTGGTGCGCGGCGTGTTCGCGATGACCTTCGACATCACCGACGAGGTCAATGTGCGCAAGGCCCTGACGGAGCAGGAACGCCGGCTGCGCGACGTGACCAACAGCATTCCGGCGCTGGTCGGCTACTTCGACCGCGACGAGAACTGCCTGTTCGCCAACAGCCGCGCGCGGAAGCTGGCCGATCTGTTCGACGGCCCGCTCGCGGGCGTGAGCCTGCGCTCCTCGCTCGGCGAGGCGGTGTATGCGCAGATCCGGCCGCACCTGCCCTCGGTGCTGGCCGGCAAGAACGCGCATTTCCCGGTCGATGCGCCGATCCACGGCAGCGACGGCCATTTCCAGACCCACCTGATCGCCGACATCAGCCTCGAGGGCGAGGTGCTGGGCTTCTACCTGATGGCCTTCAACATCACGGCCCTGAAGGAGGCCGAGCTGCGCGCCGCCGAGAGCGAGCTGCGGCTGCGCGCCATCACCAACAGCATGCCGGCGCTGATCACCTACATCGACCGCGAGGAGCGCATCACCTTCGCCAATGCCACCAGCCACGCATGGCTGGGCCTCGAGCCTTCGCAGGTGGAAGGCCGCCATCTCGAGGAGGTGGCGGGCCGCGAGGTCTACCTGTCGCGCCGGCCGATGCTGGCGCGCGCGCTGGCCGGCGAGAAGGTGGAGTTCGAGGCGCGCACGCAGCGCGCGGGCTACGACCGCGTCACGCAGGTGATCTACGTGCCCGACACGCGCGGCGACGGCAGCACGCACGGCATCTTCTCGCTGGCGCTCGACATCACGGCGCTCAAGCTGGTGGAGCGCCAGCTGATCGAGCTCGCGCGCATCGACACGCTGACCGGCCTGCCCAACCGCCTGGCCTTCAACGAGTTCCTGCCCGACGCCGTGCTGCGCAGCCGGCTCACCGGCCATTCGCTGGCCGTGATGTTCCTCGACATCGATCGCTTCAAGGCCATCAACGACACGCTGGGCCATGCGGTGGGCGACGCGGTGCTGGCCGAGTACGCGCGCCGGCTCAAGGCCTGCGTGCGCGCCAGCGACATGGCGGCGCGGCTGGCCGGCGACGAGTTCGTGCTGGTGATCGAGAACATCCGGCAGCGCGAATCGGTCGCGGCCGTGGCCTCGAAGATCGTGGAGCGCATCAACCGCCCGGTGTTCACGGTCGACGGCCAGCGCATCGAGGTCGCGACCAGCATCGGCATCGCCTTCCACGGCCCGGCCGAGTCGGCGGTCACGGCGGCCGAGCTGCTGGCGCGCGCCGATGCCGCGCTCTATGCCGCCAAGGCCGCGGGACGCAACCGCTACGCCTTCTTCGCGCCGGGCGAGGGCAGCCAGGGCAAGGCGGTGTTCCCGCGGTCGCAGCCGTCCTTCCTCGAGCCGCCCGAAGGCGAGGGCTGAAGCCGGGGCAGGGCGCCCGCCCACTTGCCTGATCCTGCGAAGAGTCCGAGCGGCGGACAGGGGCTCGTGATGGCTATAGCATGCAGCCCTTCGCAATCCGTGCCCGTGCCCCGTGCGCTTCCCGCGCCCCGATGTGCCCCGACGCACCGCGCCTCCAGGAAGTCCCGCGTGACACCCGAAGCTCCTCCCACCAAGACCACCCACCGCGCGCTGGTCATCGCGTCGATCATGGCGTCGATGGCCATGGTCGCGATCGAGGCGACCATCGTCTCCACCGTCATGCCGCAGATCGCCTCCGAGCTCGGCGGGCTGCATCTCTACAGCTGGGTCTTCGCCTCGTTCCTGCTCGCGCAGACCGCGATGACCGTGGTGTTCGGCAAGCTCTCCGACCTCTACGGCCGCAAGCCCGTGATGTTCGCGGGCATCGCGATCTTCCTCGTCGGTTCGCTGCTCGCGGGCTTCTCGTGGTCGATGCCGGCCATGATCTGCTTCCGGCTGATCCAGGGCATCGGTGCCGGCGCCATCCAGCCGGTGGCGCTGACCATCGTGGGCGACCTGTATCCGGTGCGCGAGCGCGGCAAGGTGCAGGGCTACCTCGCGAGCGTGTGGGCCGTGTCGGCGGTGCTCGGGCCGATGCTCGGCGCGCTGATCGTGCAGAAGCTCTCCTGGGCCTGGATCTTCTGGATCAACGTGCCGATCGGCCTCGCCGCCGCGCTGGGCTTCTGGGCCTTCCTGCACGAAGCGCCGGCCACGCGCCGCGCCTCGATCGACATCGTCGGCGCGGTGCTGTTCGCCGCCGGCATCGCGGCGCTGATGATCGCGCTCACCGAGTTCGGCATCGGCAACGACGCCTCTGCCTGGGGCTGGACCGCGGCCTTCGCGCTCACGGTGATTCTGTTCGTCTGGCAGGAGCGCCGCGCGGCCGACCCGATGGTGTCGTTTAAGCTCTGGGGCGCGCGCGTCATCGCCACCGTCAACGGCGCGGCCCTGCTCGCGGGCATGGTGCTGATCGGCATCACCACCTTCCTGCCGATGTACGTGCAGGTGGTGCTCGAGCGCTCCTCGGTCACGGCAGGCCTCACCCTGACCATGGTGATGCTGGGCTGGCCGATCGGCGCCACGCTGACCTCGCGCATCTTCCAGCGCGTGGGCCTGTGGCGCATCCTCGTGGCCGGCGCGGCCCTGATCCCGGTCGGCTGCTCGAGCTTCGTGCTGCTCGCCGCGGGCAGCACGCCGGTGCTCGCGGGCGTGGGCTCGTTCGTCATCGGCCTGGGCATGGGCCTGTTGAGCCTGAGCTCGCTGATCCTGATCCAGGAGTCGGTCGACGTCGCCCAACGCGGCAGCGCCACCGCCTCCAACGTGTTCTCGCGCAACCTCGGCAGCGCGCTGGGCGCGGCCTTCTTCGGCGCGGTCTTCAACTTCGGCCTCACGCGCGCCGACGGCCGCCTCGCCTTCACCGACGAGCAGCTGCGCCTGCTGCTGCAGGGCCCGGCCTCGCCCGCGGCCGGCGACGCGGCGCTGCGGCTCGCGCTCGGCGGCTCGCTGCATCTGACCTTCGTGATGATGCTGGTCGTGGGCCTCGCGGTGTTCGCGCTCTCGCTGTGGCTGCCGCGCGAGGCCACGCAGATGCATGCGCTCGCACGGCGCGAAGCCGCGCCGAAATAGCAGCCGCCCAGGCTTGCTGACCGCGCCCTGACCACGGGGCGCGAAATTGCAAATCCGTTGCTTCTACGGCGTGCCGCGCACGCCGTGCGCGCGCCTGCGCGCGCTGTTTCCGAAGGCGGAAGAAAGCGCTAATGCGCGCCTAAGTCTGCTGCCTTCGGACTGACATTTGGCAAAACCACCATCGACCGGTCCTTGAATCAAGGGCCGCCGGATTCGGCGAATCCGTGCGTCCGTTCGCATTCCCCAACGATCGAGAGTCGACTTTGAAAAACATCCACAAGATCAAGACCGGCCTGCTGTGCCCCGCGCTCACGGTGCTCGCAGCCTCCGTGCTGACCGCCTGCGGCGGCGGTGGCGGCAGCGGTGTCGCGTTCCTGCCGTCCGGCGACGGCAGCGGCGGCAACGCCGTCACGCTCAGCGGCGTGGTCGCCGCCAGCGGTTTCGTGCCGGGCAGCGCCTCGGGCAACCCGACGCTCAAGGCCGGTTACTACGCGAAGGCCACGGTCTTCGTCGATGCCAATGGCAACGGCGTGCTCGACAGCGGCGAAGCCTCGACCACCACCGACGCCAGCGGCAAGTTCACGCTGACCGCCACCCAGGGCGGCCAGCTCGTGGCCGACATCGGCACCTCGGCGACCAACACGGCCACCGGCGCCAAGGTCGCGAGCCACCTGATCCTGCGCGCCTCGGCCGACCAGATCGCCGACCAGGGCGCCACCAAGATCGTCATCAGCCCGCTGTCGAGCGAAGCGCAGCGCCTGGTGGAAGCCAACGGCAGCAGCTACAAGGCCGAGAAGGCCAACCTGCTCGCGCGCCTGAACGTGCCCACCTTCAACCTCGGCACGGCCGCGCTCACCGATCCGCTGGCCGACGTCAACGGCCTGAAGGGCACCGACCAGTACGCGGCCCTGTACCAGGACAACGAGCTCACCAACCGCTACACCTACGCGACGGCCAAGCTCGACCGCAAGGACATGTTCCCCGACCACCTCGCGGTGGCGGGCGGCGACCCGCGCCTCGTGGGCCTGTCGGGCGTGACCCTCAGCAACAAGGACGGCAGCAGCGTCGCGCGTTCGCAGCCGCTGCAGAAGCAGGCGCCGATCACCTTCGCGCAGGCGCAGCAGGCGGCCTTCAACGTCGAAGGCGTGCCTGCCTACGACAACATCTTCGTGATCATCGAGGAGAACAAGTCGACCGACGTGATCGTGGACAACCCGCGCGCCGTCAACATCAACTACATCCTCAAGAAGTACAACCAGCTCAGCACCTACTACTCGACCGGCAACCCGTCGGAGCCCAACTACACCGCGCTGGGCGGCGGCGACGACTTCGGCATCACCGACGACAACTGGTTCGGCTGCGGCGCCGTCGCGGGCACCCCCTACGCGGTCACCGACGTCGAGTTCAAGGCCGGCACGGCCTCGGACGGCCAGCCGCTGCCCGCGCAGGCCAAGCTGCCGCCCGCCGGCAGCGCCACCCGCGCCGGCTACAGCGCTGCCAGCGCGAGCTGCGGCGACGCGCCGACCACCGGTACCGTGCACAACATCCCCGGCGACAACCTGTTCACGCTGATGTCGAAGACCGGCCGCACGATCCGCACCTACAGCGAATCGATGAACCCGGGCCAGGACGTGCGCGCCGACAGCATCGCCGATGCGCAGGTGGCCGCCACCTACGACGCGAGCCGCCTGGGCGTGACCAACCTCGACGGCTCCACGCCCAGCCTCGTGGGCTCGAGCAACTTCGCCGTGGTGAACGGCCTCTACAAGGTCAAGCACGGCCCCTCCATCGCCTACCAGGACGCGCGCAACCTGCCCGAGTTTGTGGCCACCAACCGCACCATCTTCGGCACCCAGTACCAGGAAGCCGACTGGCTCAAGAGCTCGGCCTACGGCCTGCCCAGCGGCTGGATCTACGACCAGTTCAGCAAGGACCTGGACACCGGCGACGTGGGCAACATCAACTTCGTCGTGCCCGACCAGTGCGACGACATGCACGGCGTCGGCAGCGACACCAGCTGCGTGAGCAACAACAACGGCCAGGCCAATGGCGTGCAGCGCGCCGACATCTACCTCGGCATGGTGGTCAAGAAGATCCAGAACTCGGCGCTGTGGAAGAACCCGAACAAGCGCGTGGCGATCGTCGTGATGTACGACGAAGGCGAGGGCGGCAGCAACGGTTCGTGCTGCGGCTGGAATGCCGGCGGCCCGAATTCGAAGACCACGCCGCTGACCGTGGATGCGAGCGGCAAGGGCCTGCCGACCGCGCCGCCGCTCAACTACAGCAACGGCAACTTCGGCCACGGCAACTCGATCTTCGGGATCATCAGCAACCAGCAGGACGTGGGCGGCGCGAAGAAGCAGGTGGTGGACAGCGATGCCTACAGCCACTTCTCGTTCGTGCGCACGCTGCAGGACATGTTCCAGATCGCCGACCCGGCCGTCGATGCGAGCTACCTGAACCGCGCCAAGTACACCGAAGCCTTCATCACGGCCAACATCGCGGCACTGCCTGAGTACTCGGGCAGCGCGGACACGCACTTCGACTCGGTGCGGCCGATCAACCATGCCTACGTGATCCCGGCCGGCTACACGCAGAAGCTCTATCCGAACGACATCGTCGGCGTGCAGGACCCGGTCACCGGCAAGCTCGAAGGCCAGATCACGCCGCAGGTGGGACCCGACGCGAGCCAGGTCAACGTCTGGGCGACGAAGTAAGCCGAAGGACGATCCGCGGGGCGAGGTGGATCGCCTCGTCTCGCGGATCCGCTCCCCTCATGCCGTTCCAGGCGGGATCCGTTGCGGACCGCCTGGAATCCGGCGTTTCAGGTTTCCGAAATCCCGCAAGGCGGCCTGGCCCCTTCGCGGGATGCAACGTTGAATGATGAACTTGGCAATGGAAAAGACGGTCGCGCTCGGCATGGTGCTCGCGGCCGCGCTGTGGGCCCTGGCGGCCTGCAACAGTACCGACCCGGCGGCCGCCAAGGGCGCCGTCGCGGCGCGTCCCCAGGTGCTGAGCCTGCCGGCCCAGGTCGGCCAATTGGCCTTCTTCGACAAGCGGCTCTCGGGCGGCGGCAACATGTCGTGCGCGAGCTGCCACGACCCGCAGTACGCCTATGGTCCGCCCAACAGCATCTCGGTGCAGCTCGGTTCCGACATCGCGCAGACCGGCGCGCGCGCCGTGCCTTCGCTGCGCTACCGCGAATCGACGCCGGCCTACGACGACAACGCGCCCAACCCCGATGGCGTGACCTCCGAGTCGCCGGGCGGCGGCTTCATGTGGGACGGCCGCGCGGCCACGATGGCGGCGCAGGCCGCGCTGCCGCTGCTCAACCCGGTCGAGATGAATGCCGCCTCGAAGGAGGCGGTGGTGAAGGCGGTGCGCGAGGGCAGCTATGCGGCGCTGTTCCAGCAGGCCTTCGGCGCCCAGGTGTTCGACGACACCGACCAGGCCTTCGATGCGCTGGGCAAGGCGATCCAGGCGCTCGAGACCGAGGACCTGAGCTTCCACCCGTACAGCAGCAAGTACGACCTCTATGTCTTCAACAAGATCGGCGGCGCGCTGACGCCCGCCGAGCGGCGCGGCGAGGTGCTGTTCCACAGCAGCGGCGTCGCCAACTGCTCGGGCTGCCACTACACGGGCGCCAACTTCAACGGCAACACCGGATTGATGACCGACTTCACCTACCAGGCGCTGGCCGCGCCGCGCAACGACCGCTCGATTCCGAACAATCCCGATCCGATCCCGGCCAACGACGATCCGAAGTACTTCGACATGGGGCTGTGCGGTCCCTTCCGCACCGATCACATACCCGCCACGCCGGACACGGCGAACCCCTACTGCGGCATGTTCAAGGTGCCGGTGCTGCGCAACGTGGCGACGCGCGGCAGCTTCTTCCACAACGGCGTGTTCCATTCGATGGAGCAGGTGCTCAACTTCTACAACACGCGCGACACCCATCCCGAATACTGGTATCCGGCCGACAAGGACGGCCAGGGCGCGCCGCAAGCGAATCCGGCCTGGGCGCTGCAGCCCACCACCGTGCCGGGCGCGACGGTGCGCAAGTACAACGACCTGCCGCGCGTGCAGCAGGGCAACGTCGACGAGGAAGTGCCGCTGGGCACGGGCGAGGGCGGCGACAAGACGGCCGCCAGCGGCACCAGGCCGCGCGCACCGGGATCGGCACCGGCCATGACGGCCGAGCAGATCGCCGACCTGACCTGCTTCCTCGGCACGCTGAGCGACGGCTACCAGCCGACCGCCACGCCAGCGACTTCCGGCCGGTGCACGAAATGACGGGCCCGCGCTTGAATTCCTGGCGGCGCTTCGGCATCGCCGCGTGCCTAGCGTTGCCGATGGTCGTGCTGACCGCCTGTGGCAACGAAGAGGCGCGCTTTCCGAACCGCGACAACTTCACCGCGGCCGCCAGCGACTACCTCGCGCAGCGCGGCCATGTGTGCCTGGCCAAGTACGACTGGCCGATCACGGTGCCGGCCGGTTCGCAGGCGCCCGACGCACAGCAGATGCCGCTGCTCGAGAAGCTCGGCTTCGTGACCGGCAAGGACGTCGCGGCCGCGCGCGAATACGCGCTGACCGACACGGGGCGCCAGCACTACCTGCAGGTGCCCGTGGTGGTGCGCACCACCACGCAGACCGTCGTGCATCCGGGCGACCTCTGCGCGGCCACCCTGAGCCTCGACCGCCTGGTCGGCTGGGACCCGCCGCAGACCCGCGACGAGCGCACGACGACTTCGCTGCTCTTCACCTACCGCATCGCGCTCGATCCCTGGGCCGCCGCGCCCGAGGTGCAGCAGGCCTTCCCGCTGCTCGCGCGCGCGATCCAGCGCGAGGGAACGATGCAGATGCGCCTCGGCGTCCACCTCACGCGGCGCGGCTGGGTCGCGGACGAACTCGACCTGCACTGAGCCCCGCCTTGGCTACCCGATACCTCCACCAGAACCCCATGAATCTCCGTTCCTCGCTCCAGACCCTGACAACCCTCACGGCGATGGGCGCGCTCTGCGCGCTCGCCGCCTGCAGCGCCGGCCCCGACGCCAGCGCCCCCACCGCCGAGAACCTCGCGGCCCCGCTCGACGCCTACCTGGCCGAGCGCGGCGACATCTGCCTCGCGATGTTCGACTGGCCGATCGACCTGACCGAAGCCGAGGCCGGTTCCGGCGCGCGCCATGCGGTGCAGTTCCCGGTGATGGAGAAGCTGGGCCTGGTGCGCAGCACCATCGTCGCCGCACCCAAGAGCGCCGAGAACCCCGACGGCGCGGTCAAGCGCTTCGAGCTGACCGACGAGGGCCGCAAGTTCTACAAGCCGCATTCGCATGCCACCCGCGATGCCGAACATGCCAACGACTTCTGCGTGGCGCACCTGCAGCGCGAGAAGATCGTCGACGTGAAGCTGGCCGGCACCGACGCCAGCCATCCGATGGCCGTGGTGAGCTACACCTACCGCATCGAGCCGGCGCCGTGGATGCAGGACCCCGACGCACAGCGCGTGTTCCCGATGGTCGCGCGCATCATGAATGGCGCCAACGGCCCGCTGCAGCTGCGCCAGGGCTTCACGCGCGGCGACAAGGGCTGGGTGCCGCACCTGGGTCCCGTCTGAGCAGTGACACGGCCATGAGCACCGTCGTGCGCTTCTCCCCCGAACTGGGACGCTGGCTCCAGGGCATGCTCGATGGCGGCCAGATGCCGCAGGCGCTGGTCGCCACGATGCGCGGCAAGGGCATGAACGAACGCGCCGCGCAGGCCATCGTCGCGGCCCATGTCGATGCGCGGCAGCGCGGCGCGGCGATGCCCGACGGTGCCATCGAACTGCCGGACGCGGGCGCCGCCCGGCCCGCGATGCGGCTCGCAGCGGGCACGCGGATCCAGGCCATCGACCGCGAGATCGTCGTGCATGCGCGCGGCGAGGACCCGGTCCATGCCTCGCTGGGCAATGTGATGGATGCCGAGGAGTGCCGGGCCCTGATCGAGATGGCGCGGCCGCGCCTCGCGCCTTCCACCCTGGTCGATCCGATGAGCGGGCGCGACGTGGTCAGCGACCGGCGCGCGAGCTGGGGCATGTTCTTCCGCCTGGCCGAGAACGAGCTCGTGGCCCGCCTCGACCGCCGACTGTCGGCGCTGATGAACCTGCCGCTGGAGAACGGCGAGGGCCTGCAGTTGCTGCACTACCCGGAGGGCGCGGGCAGCGATCCGCACCACGACTACCTGGCGCCGAGCAACCTGGCCAACCGCGAATCGATCGCGCGCAGCGGCCAGCGCGTGAGCACGCTCGTGACCTACCTCAACGACGTGCCCGAGGGCGGCCAAACCGTCTTTCCGCAGCTGGGCCTGGCGATGTCGCCGATTCGCGGCAATGCCTGCTACTTCGAGTACGGCGACGACGAGGGGCGCGTCGACGCGCGCTCGCTGCACGCGAGCGCGCCTGTGACACGCGGCGAGAAATGGGTCGTGACCAAGTGGATGCGCGCGCGCCGCTTCGTGTCGGCCGGCGAGCTCAGGCCGGCGCGTTGATCGGCACCGCCACCGGGCTGCGCTCCGCGAACTGCCCGTTCCAGTACGGGTAGTACGGATAGGGCGGCGCGATCGCGCTGGCCGTGTCGAGCCGCGCCATCTGCGCGTCGCTCAGCTGCCAGCCGAGGGCGCCGAGGTTCTGCGTGAGCTGCGCCTCGTCGCGCGCGCCGATCAGCACGCTGGCCACCGTGGGCCGCTGCAGCAGCCAGTTCAGTGCGATCTGCGCATGGGTCTTGCCGGTTTCCTCGGCCACGATGTCCATCGCATCGACGACGCGGTAGAGGCGCTCGTCGTCCACCGGCGGCGCGAAGCCGGCGGTCTCGTGCAGCCGGCTGCCCGCGGGCAGCGGCTGGCCGCGCCGGATCTTGCCCGTGAGGCGGCCCCAGCCCAGCGGGCTCCAGACGATCGCGCCCACGCCCTGGTCCAGGCCCAGCGGCATCAGCTCGAACTCGTAGTCGCGCCCGACCAGCGAGTAGTAGGTCTGGTTCGCCACGTAGCGCTCGAGGCCCAGCCGGTCGGAGGCCGCGAGCGACTTCATCAGCTGCCAGCCCGAGAAGTTCGACATGCCGATGTAGCGCACCTTGCCCGACTTCACGAGCGCGTCGAGCGTGCCAAGCACCTGCTCGACCGGCGTCATCGCGTCGAAGGCGTGCAGCTGCAGGATGTCGATGTAGTCGGTGCCCAGCCGCCTGAGCGCGGCCTCGGTCGCGCCCACCAGGTGGTGGCGCGAGGCGCCGACCTGGTTCGGCCCGTCCCCCGCGCGCAGCGAGAGCTTGGTCGAGACGATGGCCTTGTCGCGCCGGCCCTTGAGCGCGGCGCCGAGGATGGTCTCGGAGGCACCGTTCGAATAGACGTCGGCGGTGTCGAACAGGTTCACGCCGGCATCGAGCGCGATGTCGACGATGCGGCGCGCGCCGTCGGTGCCGGTGTTGCCCCAGGCGCTGAACAGCGGGCCCTGCCCGCCGAAGGTGCCGGCGCCGAAACCGAGGGCGGGCACCTTGAAGCCCGAGCGACCGAGAAAGCGTTGTTCCATGAGAGTTCTCCTTGAGCGTTGGATGGATCAGGCGCGCACCGAAGCGCAGTCGCCGGGCAGGGTGCGCTCGCCGCGCCGGTCGAGCGCGCGGCTCCACAGCGCGATCGCGAGGCCCGCCACGGTCAAGAGCGCCGCGGCCCAGCCGAGCGCGCGCAAGCCCGGGCCGTGGTCGATCACCACGCCGCCGGCCCAGGCGCCGAGCGCATTGCCGAGGTTGAAGGCCGCGATGTTGAGGCTCGAGGCCAGGTTCTGGCCGGCACCCGAGGCCTTCTCGAGCACGCGCAATTGCATCGGCGCCACCGTGGCGAACGAGGCCACGCCGAGCAGGCCGACGAAGACCACCGCCGCGATCGGCGTGCCGATCGCGAACTGCATGGTGCCGAGCACCACCGCGAGCACGGCCAAGGTGCCGAGCACCGCGGGCATGGTCGCGCGATCGGCCAACCGACCGCCGAGGATGTTGCCCACGGCCAGGCCGCCGCCGAACACCAGCAGGATCGGCGACACCGCCGATTCCGGCAGGCCCGTGACCTGCGTCAAGAGCGGCTGGATGTAGGTGAAGACGGCGAACACGCCGGCGAAGCCGAGCACCGTCATCGCCAGGCCCAGCAGCACCTGGGGCCGGGCCAGCACGGCGATCTCCTCGCGCAGCGGCGCGGGCTTCGCCTCGCCCTCGACGCGCGGCACGAACACGGCCAGCACCGCGAGCGCCACGAGGCCGATCAGCGCCACGGCCCAGAAGGCCGCGCGCCAGCCGAAGTGCAGGCCCAGCCAGGCGCCGAAGGGCACGCCCAGCAGGGTGGCGGCGGTCAGGCCGGTGAACATGATGGCGATGGCCGAGGCGCGGCGTTCGGGCGCCACCAGGCCGGTGGCCACCACCGAGCCGACGCCGAAGAAGGTGCCGTGCGCGAGCGAGGTGATGACGCGCGCGCCCATCAGCAGTTCGTAGCTGGGTGCCAGCGCGCAGGCGATGTTGCCGAGCGTGAAGATCGCCATCAGCGCCAGCAGCACGGTCTTGCGCGGCAGCCGGCGGGTGGCGATGGTGAGCAGCGGCGCGCCGACCGCGACCCCGAGCGCGTAGCCCGAGATCAGCAGGCCGGCGGCCGTGATCGAGACCTGGAGGTCGGTCGAGACCTGCATCAGCAGGCCCATGATGACGAATTCGGTGGTGCCTATTCCGAAAGCACCGGCGGTGAGGGCGAGTAGAGCGATGGGCATGATGCCCTGTACTGTGCGGACGAAGTCCCTCGTTGACTAGAATGCCGCCGGTCAATGCACTTGTGAATTCAACTCACAAACCGAATCCACCGGAGAACACGCCATGCCGCGCATCGAGGTCAACCGTTCGGGCGAGATGGAGGCCTTCGTGCAGGTGGTCGACGCGGGCGGCTTCTCGGCCGCCGCGCGGCTGCTGGGCATGACGCCATCGGCCGTCAGCAAGCTGGTGGCGCGGCTCGAGGCGCGGTTGGGCATCCAGCTCGTGCACCGCTCCACGCGCAAGTTGCAGCTCACGCCCGAGGGCCTGCATTTCTACGAGCGCAGCCACCGCGTGCTGGCCGACATGGACGAGGCCGAGCGCTGCGCCGCCGCCGGTGCCGCACCGCGCGGCCGGGTCAGCATCAATGCCAGCGTGTCCTTCGGCCACCACATGCTGGTACCGCTGGTGCCGAAGCTGATCGAACTGCATCCGCAGATCACGCTCGACATCGCGCTGACCGACCGCATCGTCGACCTGATGGACGAGCGCGCCGACATCGCGATCCGCTGGGGCCAGTTGCCGGCCTCCGACCTGGTGGCGCGGCGCATCGGCGACACCAGCCAGACCCTCCTGGCCGCCCCGTCCTACCTCGCGAAGTACGGCACGCCGCGCACGCCGCAGGAACTCGAGGCGCACAGCCGCCTGGGCTGGACCTACCGGCGCAGCGCGCCCGACTGGCCGTTCCGTATCGACGGCAGGACGATCCTGCTGCCGGTGGCCGGCCCGGTGCGCGCGGGCGATGGCGAGACCCTGCGCCACCTCGCGATCGCGGGCGCCGGCATCACGCGGCTGTCGCTCTATCACACGCAGCACGACATCGACGCGGGCCGGCTCGTGCCGCTGCTCGAGGAGTTCAACCCGAACGAGGTGGAGCCGATCCACGCCGTCTACATCGGCAAGGCCGGCACCCTGCCGGCGCGGGTGCGCGCGGTGCTCGACTTCCTCGTGGCCTGCTCGGGCGTGGGCGGCGGGCGCTACACGCGCAGCCGCACGGCACCGATGCCGGGGAAATCGGCCGTCACCTGATCGCCGCGCGCGCAGGGCAAGAGGCCGATCCAGGAACCGGTCGTGACCACCGTGCCGGCCGGCACGGCCTGGCCGTGGCGCGTGAGATGGCGCAGCCAGATCGGCAGCAGCCAGGCCGGATCGCCGAGCGGATGGCTGCCTTCGCGCACCACCGTGTCGGCGTTGCCGATCCTGGTTTCGCAGCGCTGCGAGGCCCAGTCGATGGCGGCGAAGGGCCGCCATTCGCCGAGCACCAGCGCGCCGTGCACCTGCGAGTCGGCCAGCCGCAGCAACGGCGTGGCGGCCTCGCGGTCCTGCCAGCGCGCATCGCAGACCTCGATGGAGACCGTCATGGCATCGACCAGCGCGGCCGCGTCTTCATGGTCGAGCGACGCGGCCTGTGCCGGCGTGACCTCGCGGCCCAGGCGCAGCGCGATCTCGGCCTCGATGCCGGGCTGGTGGAACACGAGGTCGGAGCAATCGGCCGGGCTCTGGCGCACGCCGGCGGGCGGCAGCGGCGCATGCGTGAGCGTCGCGCTGCGCGAGCCGCCGCCGGATTTCCAGCAGCCGGGCAGGGTGCCCGCGTCGAACCAGCCGAGTGCCGCGGCCACCGCGTCCTGCACCGCGTAGGCCTCGGCGGGCTCGTGCAGCGTGTCGAGCCAGGGCACGGCATCGAGCGTGCGGTTGGCGCGGCGCGCGGCGACGAGGGCGTCGGCCAGCGCGGAGAGAGCAGGGGGCAAGGGGGTGGTGCTTGGGTTCATGCGGCCGATCTTCTCAGTTATCCATAGCGCTGCGCGCCACCCGCATCGCGTGAAACGGTGGATGCATCGGAAGACGGGAGCGGACTTCCGGACGCAGAGGACGCGAAGGTTGCGCAAAGGACGCGAAAGGAAGGCAAGAAAAATTTTGAATTTCTCTTTGGCGTTCTTCGCGAAATCTTCGCGTCCTCTGCGTCCGGCTGTTCGTGTTTCTTCTCAGGTCTCGACGCGCACGTTGCCGTCCTTCACCACCTTGGCCCACTTGGCGATCTCGGTGTGGATGAACTGCCTGAACTTGTCCTGCGAGCCGCCGCCGTCCTCGGCGCCGTAGGTGTCGAGCTTCTCCTGCACGTCGGGCATGGTGAGCACGGCATTCACGTCGCGGTTGACCTTCTGCGCGATGGCGGCCGGCAGCTTGCCCGGGCCCGCGAGGCCGTACCAGGTGGTGGCCTCGAAGCCCTGGAAGCCCTGCTCCTGCATGGTCGGCACGTTCGGGTGGCCCTTGGCGCGCTGGGTGCGCGTCTGCGCCACGGCGAGCACGCGGCCGCTCTTCACGTGCGGCGTGGCGGCGGTCATGGTCTCGAAGCTGTACTGGATCTGCCCGCCCATCAGGTCGGCCAGCAGCGGCCCGCTGCCCTTGTAGGGCACGTGCAGCGCATCGACGCCGGCCTGCAGCTTGAACATCTCGAGCGCCAGGTGCTGCGCCGATCCCGCGCCGGCCGAGCCGAAGCTCAGCGTGCCGGGTGCGGCCTTGCAGGCGGCCACGATGTCCTTCACCGTGAGCGCCTTCTGCGCCGGGCTCGCGATCAGCAGGTTGGGCGTGACGCCCACCAGCACGATCGGCACGAAGTCGCGCTCCACGCTGTAGCGCAGCTTGGGCTGCAGGCTGGGCGCGAGCGCATGGCTGTTGATGTGAGCCATCAGCAGCGTGCTGCCGTCGCTCGGCTGCTGCGCCACGTAGTCGGCCGCGAGCACGCCGGCCACGCCGGCCTTGTTCTCGACGATCACCTGCTGGTTCCACATCTGGGTGAGCTTCTGCGCCACCACGCGCGCCAGCGCATCGGTGCCGCCGCCGGGCGGGAAACCCACCACGATGCGCACCGGCGCGTTGGGCCAGTCCTGCGCGAACAGCCGGGGCACGCCCAGCGTGGCGGCCGCGGCGGTCGCGGCCTGGATCAGGGAACGTCGTTGCATCGTGCTTGTCTCCGTGGATGGATGGGGGTGTCGGATGCGGGGCGGGAAGGGCGCATGTCCGTGCGGCCCTCGCGCCGGGGCCGCCGCGCCGTTCGAGCGGCGCGCTGCGGCCTGGAATCGATCGAGGCTCCCTGTGTCGCTAGGCGGCCTTCTTCAGCACCACCGGCGCGGCCGCATGGCTCGCGAAATGGTCCATCGCCGCCTGCACGCCGCTGCCCGCGAGCTTGATGCCGGTGAGCTTCATGCCCATCTCGACACCCGCGACCATGGCCACCAGCGTGAGGTCGTTGCTGTCGCCGAGATGGCCCATGCGGAACATGCGGCCCTTGAGCTTGCCCAGGCCCGTGCCCAGCGAGAGGTCGAAGCGCTGGTGGATCAGCCGGCGCAGCGCATCGGCATCGACGCCCTCGGGCGTGATCACGCCCGTGAGCACCGGCGAATAGACGGCCGGGTCGGCGCACTGGATCGGCAGGCCCCAGGCCTGGACCGCGGCGCGCACGCCCGCGGCCCAGCGGCGGTGGCGCGCGAACACGTTGTCCAGCCCTTCGCCCAGCAGCATGTCGAGCGATTCGGAGAGGCCGTAGAGCAGGTTGGTGTTGGGCGTGTAGGGCCAGTAGCCGTCCTTGTTCATCTCGACGATCTCGTCCCAGGCCCAGAAGGCCTTGGGCAGCTTCGCGCCCTTCGATGCCTCGAGCGCACGCGGCGAGAGCGCGTTGAAGCTGATGCCCGGCGGCAGCATCAGGCCCTTCTGCGAGCCGCTGACCGTGACGTCCACGCCCCATTCGTCATGGCGGAAATCGGCGCTCGCGAGGCCCGAGATGCTGTCGACCATCAAGAGGGCCGGATGGCCGGCCGCGTCGATGGCCTGGCGCACCGCGGCGATGTCGGAGGTGACGCCGGTCGAGGTCTCGTTGTGCACCACGCACACGGCCTTGATCTTCTTCTCGGTGTCTTGGCGCAATCGTGCCTCGATCAGCTCGGCCTGCACGCCGCGGCGCCAGCTCGGCGCGTTCGGCAACTGGTCGTCGCTTCCCGCATAGGCGAGGAACTCGGTCGACACGCCCAGGCGCGTGGCCATCTTCTGCCACAGCGAGGCGAAGTGGCCGGTCTCGTACATCAGCACGTGGTCGCCCGGGCTCAGCGTGTTGGCGAGCGCGGCTTCCCAGGCGCCGGTGCCCGAGGCCGGGTAGATCGCGACCGGATGCTTCGTCTTGAAGATCTGCTGGATGCCGCCGAGCACCTTCAGGCCCAGCGTGCCGAACTCGGGCCCGCGGTGGTCGATGGTGGGCAGGCTCATGGCCCGCAGGATGCGGTCGGGCACCGGGCTGGGGCCGGGGATCTGGAGGAAGTGACGGCCGGTGGGATGGAGGTCGAGTTGCAGCATGGCGGGTCCTTTCGGCGCCAGTTTTGCATTCAAAATTCATTTTGTTCTGCTGGTTTACCCTGAACATCAAAGGTTGTAGCCCTTCTTTTTTGCATTCAAAATGCAATCACGAGGCCCAAAGAACGCATCCCATGACCGCCGAAATCATCGAAATCTCCCGCCTCGCGCTGCACGACCAGGTCGCGGCGCGGCTGCGCACCATGCTGGTCGAAGGCCTGATCGCGCCGGGCGCCAAGCTCAACGAGCGCGAGCTCTGCCTGCAATTGCGCGTCTCGCGCACGCCGCTGCGCGAGGCGATCAAGCTGCTCGCGGCCGAGGGCCTGGTCGACCTGCTGCCCAACCGCGGCGCGGTGGCCGTCAAGCTCACCGAGGCCGACGTGATCGACACCTTCGAGGTGCTGTCCATGCTCGAGGGCATGTCGGGCGAACTGGCCGCGCGCCGCATCACCGAGGAGCAGCTGTCCGAGGTGCGCGCGCTGCACTACGAGATGCTGGCCTGCTACGCGCGGCACGACCTCTCGGGCTACTACCGGCTCAATGCGCGCATCCATTCGGCGATCAACGAGGCCGCGGGCAACCCGGTGCTGTCGAACACCTACCGCTCGATCAATGCGCGCGTGCAGTCGCTGCGCTTTCGCACCAACCAGAACGAGGCCAAGTGGAAGAGCGCCGTGGCCGAGCACGAACAGATGATCGAGGCGCTGGCCGCGCGCGATGCCGCCGCCATGCGCAAGGTGCTGGTCGCGCACGTGCTGCGCAAGCGCGACACCGTGCTCGAGCTGCTGCGCGAGGGCGAGATCTATCCGCCCGCGAAGAAGACCCGTTCCAAGGCGCCCTGAGCGCGCTCCCCCCAAAAGAAAAACCCCCGATGCTCATCGAACCCGCCAGCCGCATCCAGCCCGCCGGAACCGTCCTGCCGCCCAACGACACCTGCGAGGCGCTCGCGCGCCGCCTGCGCGCCGAGACGCAAGGGGAGGTGCTGTTCGACGCCGGTTCGCGCGGCCGCTACGCCACCGACGCCTCGATCTACCAGATCACGCCGGTCGGCGCCTTCGTGCCGAAGACCGAGCGCGACATCGCCACCGCCATCGACGTGGCGCGCGACCTCAAGGTGCCGGTGCTCGCGCGCGGCGGCGGCACCAGCCAGTGCGGCCAGACCACGGGGGCGGCGCTGGTGATCGACAACAGCAAGCATTTCCGGCGCATGCTCGACCTGGACCTCGAGGCCGGCACCGCCACCGTCGAGCCCGGGCTGGTGCTCGACCACCTCAATGCGCAGCTCAAGCCGCACGGCCTCTGGTATCCGGTCGACGTGTCGACCAGCGCCCAGGCCACCCTGGGCGGCATGGCCGGCAACAACTCCTGCGGCTCGCGCTCCATCGCCTACGGCAACATGGTGCACAACGTGCTCGGCGCGAGCGCCTGGCTGTCGAGCGGCGAGCTGGTGGACTTCGGGCCCGTGGGCACGCTGGGCGTGCGCGCCGCGGGCATCGCGCAGTTCGTGCGCGGCCTCGCGCGCCAGCACCGCGAGGCGATCGCGGCGAACTGGCCCAAGGTGATGCGCCGCGTGGCCGGCTACAACCTCGACATCTTCGACAACCAGAGCGAGAAGCCCTACACGGCCGACGGCAGCGTGAACCTCGCGCACCTGCTGATCGGCGCCGAGGGCACGCTGGCCTACACGCGCAGCCTCACGCTCAAGCTGGCGCCGCTGCCGCGCGCCAAGGTGCTGGGCATCGTCAACTTCCCGACCTTCCATGCGGCCATGGATGCCGCGCAGCACATCGTCAAGCTCGGACCCACCGCGGTCGAGCTGGTCGACCGCACGATGATCGAGCTGAGCCTCGCGAACCCGGCCTTCAAGCCCACGGTGCAGACCGCGCTGATCGGCAAGCCGGCCGCGATCCTGCTGGTGGAGTTCTCGGGCGCCGAGAAGGCGCCGCTGCTGCAGGCGCTGGCACGACTGGTCGAATTGATGGGCGACCTGGGCCTGCCGGGCAGCGTGGTCGAGATGCCCGACGAGGCGCGCCAGAAGAACCTCTGGGAGGTGCGCAAGGCCGGCCTCAACATCATGATGAGCCTCAAGGGCGACGGCAAGCCGGTGAGCTTCATCGAGGACTGCGCCGTGCCGCTAGCGCACCTGGCCGAGTACACCGACGCGCTGACCGAGGTGTTCGCGCGCCACGGCTCGCGCGGCACCTGGTACGCGCATGCCTCGGTCGGCACCCTGCATGTGCGGCCGATCCTCGACATGCGCGCCGATGGCGGCGCCAAGATGCGATCGATCGCCGAGGAGGCCTCGGCGCTGGTGCGCAAGTACAAGGGCGCCTTCAGCGGAGAGCACGGCGACGGCCTGTGCCGCGGCGAATGGATCGAGTGGCAGTTCGGGCCCGCGATCAACGAGGCCTTCCGCGCGATCAAGCACAAGCTCGATCCCGTCGGCCTGTTCAATCCCGGCAAGATCATCGACCCGCCGCGCATGGACGACGGCGCGCTGTTCCGCTTCGCGCCGCCGACCGCGCCGAAGCCCTATCGCCGCATCGAACTCAAGCCGGTGCTCGACTGGTCGGCCTGGAACGTCAATGCCGACCCGGTGACCGAGCAGACCTCCGCGCCCGGCACCGGCGGCGACAGCACCGGCGGCCTGGCCAAGGCGGTCGAGATGTGCAACAACAACGGCCACTGCCGCAAGTTCGACGCCGGCACCATGTGCCCGAGCTACCGCGTCACGCGCGACGAGCAGCACCTCACGCGCGGCCGCGCCAACACGCTGCGGCTGGCGCTGTCGGGCCAGCTCGGCCCCGATGCCTTCACCGGCGAGGCCCTGCACGAGACCATGGACCTGTGCGTGGGCTGCAAGGGCTGCAAGCGCGACTGCCCGACCGGCGTGGACATGGCCAAGATGAAGATCGAGTTCCTGGCCCACTACAAGCGGCGCCACGGCCACACGCTCAAGGACCGGCTGGTGGCGCGGCTGCCCGACTACGCGCACCGCGCGAGCCGGCTGCCGTGGCTCCTGAACCTGCGCAACAGCGTGCCGGGCGCCGCCTGGCTCGGCGAGAAGCTGCTGGGCTTCTCGGCGAAGCGTTCGCTGCCGGCCTGGCGCGGCGACACCTTCTGGCGCGCCAAGGACGGCGAGCCCGGCCTGTTCGCCGATCGCGACACCGTGCTGGCGATCGCGCGGCGCGGCGGCAAGGCCGCGGTGCTGTTCGTCGACACCTTCAACGGCACCTTCGAGAGCGAGAACGCGCTCGCGGCCGCGCGCGTGCTGCAGGCCGCGGGCTATGTGCTGCACACGGTCGAGAAGCGTGGCGCGCACCACTGCTGCGGCCGCACCTATCTGGCCAGCGGCATGGTGGAGGAGGCCCAGCGCAAGGCCGAGGCCCTGATCGATGCCTTGCTGCCGCTGGCGCGCGCGGGCGTGCCGGTGGTGGGCCTCGAGCCCTCGTGCCTGCTCACGCTGCGCGACGAGACGCTGGTGATGGGCTTCGGCGAGAAGGCCGAGACCGTGGCGAAACAGGCGCTGCTGTTCGAGGAGTTCGTCGCGCGCGAGGTCCGCGCCGGCCGTTTCGAGCTCGCGCTCAAGCCGGCCGAGGCGCCGATCCTGCTGCACGGCCACTGCCATCAGAAGGCCTTCGGCGCGGTGAGCCCGGTGCTCGAGGTGCTGAAGCTGATCCCGGGCGCCGCGCCCGAACTGATCGAGAGCTCGTGCTGCGGCATGGCCGGCAGCTTCGGCTACGAGGCCAGCCACTACGAGGTCTCGATGCGCATGGCCGAAGCCAGCCTGCTGCCCGCGATCCGCGCCAAGCCCGGCGCCATCGTCGTGGCCGACGGCACGAGCTGCCGGCACCAGATCGCCGACGGCGCGCAGCGCGAGGCGGTGCATGTGGCGGTGCTGCTCGAGCGCCTGTTGGTGCAGGCGGACGCCGGCGTGCACTGAGCGGCCGATTCACGCGCGACAGCGCGGCGGCGCGGCCTGCCGCAGAATGGGGCCTCCCCGTGCACCGCCCGATGTCGACCACCCTGACTTCCTCCGCCCCCGTGCCGCCCACCTTGCGGCTGGCCTTCGCCCTGTCGATGGGCGCGGCCGTCTCGCTCGGCATCACGCGCTTCGCCTATGCGCTGCTGCTGCCGCCGATGCGCGACGACCTCGGCTGGAGCTATGCGCTGGCGGGCGGCATGAACACCGCCAACGCGGTCGGCTACCTGGCCGGCGCGCTGGTCACGCCGGCGCTGATGCGGCGCTTCGGCGTGAGCCGGCTGCTGGTGGTGGGCGCGGTGCTCGCGAGCCTGTTCATGGCCGGCAGCGGCTTCGTCACCGCGGCGCCCGCGCTGCTGCTGCAACGGCTGCTCGCGGGCATCGCGAGCGCCTGGGTGTTCGTGGCGGGCGGGCTGATGGCCGCGCGGCTCGGCGAGGCCGATGCCTCGCGCGGCGGCCTGCTGCTGGGCATCTACTACGGCGGCACCGGCTTCGGCATCCTGGCCTCGGCGCTGCTCGTGCCGCAGGTGCTGCAGGCCGCGGCGGGCGAGCCGCATGGCTGGGCCTGGGCCTGGTGGGCGCTGGCGGTGGCCAGCGGCGTGGCGACCGTGCTGCTGGCCTGGGCCGGCCGCGCGCTGCCCGATCGGCCCGCGCCCGTGGCGGCTGCTTCGGCTTCCGGTGCCGCACCCGGCGCGCCGGTCGCGCTGCGGCGCTTCGGCTGGGCGCTCGCGGGCTATGCCTTCTTCGGCATCGGCTACATCGGCTACATGACCTTCGTGATCGCGCTACTGCGCGAGCAGGGCGCGAGCGCGGGCTTCGTCACGCTGTTCTATGCGCTGCTGGGCATCGCCTGCATCGCCTCGTCGCGGCTGTGGGCCGGGCTGCTCGACCGCTACCGCGGCGGCCAGCCGCAGGCGCTGCTCAACGGACTGCTGGGCGTGGCGACCTTGCTGCCGGTGCTCAGCGCCTCGGCGCCCGTCGCGCTGGTCTCGGGGCTGCTGTTCGGCGGCGTGTTCCTCTCGGTGGTGGCCTCGACCACCGCGCTGGTGCGCCACAACCTGCCGTCCTCGCGCTGGGCCCAGGGCATCAGCGTCTTCACCATCGTGTTCGCCTTCGGCCAGATCGTGGGCCCGACCATCACCGGCTGGATCTCCGACGGACCGGGCGGACTGGCGCGCGGCCTCGTGGGGTCGGCGATCGCGCTGTGGCTCGGAGCCGTGCTGGCTTCGCGCCAGCATGCGCTGGAACCCGCATGAACGCCGGCTTCGCCGTGTTCGATACCGCGCTCGGCGTCTGCGGCGTCGCCTGGGGTCCGCAAGGATTGGTCGGCGTGCAACTGCCGCAGGACGACCCCACCGAGCAGCCCGCGCGCCGTCGCATGCGCCAGCGCTTTCCGGAGCTGCCCGAGGCCGAGCCGAATGCCGAGGCGCGACGCGCCATCGCCGCCGTGCAGGCCTTGCTGGAAGGCGCGCAGGACGACCTGCGCGACATCGTGCTCGACATGCGCGGCCTGTCCGACTTCCATCGACGCGTCTACGAGCTCGCGCGGCGCATTCCGCCGGGCCACACGCGCACCTACGGCGAGATCGCCGAGGAACTGGGCGACAGGACGCTGGCGCGCGCGGTGGGCCAGGCCATGGGCCTCAATCCCTTCGCGCCCGTGGTGCCATGCCACCGCGTGCTCGCGGCCGGCAACAAGCCCGGCGGCTTCTCGGCCGGCGGCGGGGCGCTGACCAAGCTCAGGATGCTCGATATCGAGGGCGCGCGGCCGAACGGGATGGCGTCCCTGTTCTAGCAACGTTCAGCAGCTGGCTCAAGGACGCGACCTCGCGTCGTTCCCCGCCCCGATGGGTGTCGGCAGCTCGCACCTTCGCGCCGAAATCGAGGGAGGTCCTGCGCTCCAGTTCCGCGATGCTCACGCGGTAGCGCTTCACCTTCTCGAAGCTCACGCGCGCCAGGGCCGCTTCGGACAGCGTGGCCTCGGGCACGTAGTCGATGAGCGGCGTCTGGTCGATGCTCAGGGCGGTCGCCCGCAACTGGCCGTCCTCCACGCGCAGAACGATCTTCCAGTACTCGCGCGGGGCCTTGAACCCGGCCATCCCGGGCATGCCGCGATCCCAGGGAATGTCGTTCTCGTCGTCGAAGATCGGTCCGGTGAACACGCTCACGCGCGCCTGGTCCGCCACCGCGTTGTTGAGCGCGAAGTCCTCGAGCGCGCGCCAGTACAGCGTGCCGCCCGCGTGCGCGGCGGCTTCAGTGCCCGGCTTTCTCTTGCCCATGTTGAAAAAGCCCACCTGCGGCGACCGGTTGGTCACGTGGAAGGTGTCGGCGTTGGCGCGCACGACGATGTCGTCCGGGCCCCAGAGCGGATCCTGCCGGCGCGTCAGGTGGCCTTGCTGGAAGATCCGGTTCGCATGGTCCGCCTTGCGCTTGTCGACGATGGCCGCGCCCTGCGCGTCGTAGGCCGTCTGTCCCGCGTACAGCGCGGGCGGGGTCTGTTCTTCCTCGGGGATGCGCGGATCGATGAACCAGAGCTCGCTGGCCTCCGGGGCCTCGTCCGCTTCCTCCTCGCCCGGATGGAAGGCGGCGATGACGCCGGTGCTGCGGTCGTAGCTCTTGGCCAGCCGTCCGTCGATGTTGGTGGCGGTGAAGCAGGCCAGCCGCCGTTCCTTGTGCATCACCACGCTGAAGTGCTCGTACGGCAGCTCGTACCTGGGCCGGCCCGCCTTGGGACGCGTGTTGACGGAGACCGCCCGCAGGGCCGCCGCGCCGCGTGGCTTGGGCAGGGGAACGGCAACGCCGGGCAGGAAATCGGGCTGGTAGCCGTCGCGGTTGCCGTAGTCCGGATCGACCTGGACCCGTGCCTCCTCGCCGGTGCCCGGCGGCATTGCAGCGGCGGGCGGTTGCGGTGCGGCGTCCTGCGCGGGGCCGCGGGCCGGGTAGCCGCCCAGCTGCACGCTCACGCGCAGCGGGATGGTCCAGGTCGCCGTGCCGTCGCTGGCCACGTCGACCGATGCACCGAGCGACGCGTCATGCGCCACGGCCGGCGCGGACTCGACGGACGAGACCACCTGCGGGTCCAGGCCCGCGGCGATGGCCTCGGTGATCTTCTCGCGCTCGCGCGCCGGCAGGCCGCTCTTGCGCGTGTTCATGTCGGTCACGATGGCGCTGATCCGGATGCCCTCGTTGACCGTCTTGGCGATCTGCTTTCCGTTCTGGTCGAACAGGTCGCGGTGCGGCGATCCCCAGTGGTGCAGGGCGATCACCTGCCACAGCACGTTGAAGACCGGCGAGCCGGAAGAACCGGGCTCGGTGTCGGCCACGTAGTGCAACGTGGTGCTCGCGCGCGAGACCAGCTGGTTCTCGCGCAGCACGGCCTCCTTCAGGCGCCCGTCGGGATGCTGGACGATGTTGGCGTGGTCGCCCAACTGATGCTTGTCGCGGGCCGCCGAGATCGGCAGGAAGCTGTAGCCCGCGAGCGTGCCGGGGCCGCTCAGGCGGCCGCCGACCGCCAGCACGGTGTAGTCGAGGTCGTCCTGGTCGTTGGTGAGGAAGCAGGCCTCGGGCGCGAAGGCGAAGCGCGTCGGCACGCGCGGGCGTCCCGCGAGGTCGCGCTCGTAGTCGAACTCCACCAGCAGGTCCGCCGCATCGGCCTTGGAGCCGATCACGTGGTTGTTGGTGAGGAACAGGACGGGCGAGATCATGAAGCCGGTGCCCAGGCCCTGGCCGTCGCGCGTCGCGATCCGCGCCACGGCGCGCGCCGCATAGGCGCCACGCTGCAGGAAGGCGACATCGACGAAGTCGATCGTCTTGCCCCAGACCTTTTCCGCGCCCGAACGCGGCGCCTCGCGCGCGGCCTCCTGCACCGGCAGGCCGATCCGTCGCTGCAGCACGGCGCTGCGGCGCAGCATCTCGGGCTCGGCGTCGCCGGGCCGGCCGGCGCCGATCGCATCGAGCGAGCGCTGGATCTGTTCGGCCTGCTGCTGGATGCGCAGGCGCGCGGCGACACCGATGTGGGCGGGCTCGTTCATGTTCTCCTCCAACTGGCCGCGGGGGCGGCGGCGATTGCGGATTCGCGGACCGTCTCGCTCGCCTTTTAGAGGGCCTTGATGACAGGACGATGCAAAGGCACGGCCGCGTCAGGCGCTCTGGATCAGCCGCCGCAGCTCGTCGACGTGCCGGCGCAGCGCCGCGTCGTCCATCGCCGTGTAGCCGATCACCAGCCCCGGCGGCAGGTCCTTGCGCCGGCAGAAATCGGAGATCGACTGGAAGCGCAGCCCTTGCCGCGCGGCCGCGCGCAGGAACGGCTCGAGCGCCATGTCTGGCGGCGGCCACCACACGAGGTGGAAGCCCGCGTGTTCCCCGGTGACATGCAGCCGCGCGGGCTCGAGCGCTGCCCGCAGGCCGCCGAGCACGAGATCGCGGCGCCGCGCATAGACCAGGCGCGCGCGCCGCACATGGCGCGCGAAGTCGCCGCTCTCGAGGAAGCGGGCCAGCGCCATCTGCTCGATCACGCCGGTGGAGCGCCCGGCGATGTGGCGGGCACGGCGGAAGTCGGCGACCAGCGCGCGCGGCAGCACCATGTAGCCGATGCGCAGCGCGCCGAACAGGGTCTTGTTGAAGCTGCCGCAGTGGATCACGCGGTCGGCGGCATCGAGGCTCTTGAGGGCGGGCAGCGGGGCGCTGTCGTAGCTGAACTCGCTGTCGTAGTCGTCCTCGACCAGCCAGGCCTGCGCGGCTTCGGCCCACGACAGCAGTTCGAGCCGGCGCGACACGGGCATCGTGATCCCGCTGGGCGACTGGTGCGCGGGCGTGACATGCGCGAGCCGCGCATCGGGATGTTGGCGCGCATGCGTGACCGGGAAACCCTCGGCATCGATGGGCACCGGGACCGCCTGCCGCCCGTGCTGGCCGAAGATCGGCGCGGCATGCAGGTAGCCGGGGTCCTCGAGCAGGACCTTGTCGCCGGGCGCGAGCAGCAGCCGCGCGCAGAGGTCGAGCCCTTCGCGGATGCCCGAGACGATCACGATCCGCTCGGCCTCGCAGGCGATGCCGCGTGCCACCCCGAGGTAGCCGGCGATCTGCTCGCGCAGCTCGGGCAGTCCGAAGGGGTCGTCGTCGCCGAGTTGCGCCGCGGTCACGCGCCGCGCGCTGGCCTGCAACGCGCGGCGCCAGAGATCGAGCGGGAACAGCGCCGGATCGGCCACGCGCGCCATGAAGGCCTGGTGGGCCTCGGTGGCGGCGAGCGGCGCCATGTCGGTCTTCCAGGCCGGCCGCGAGCGGGGCGTGGCCGGGCGCCGCTTCGCGTCGCCGACCTCGAAGAAGCGGTCGGGCACCTGCGCCGCCACATAGGTGCCCGATCCGGCCCGGCTGACCAGGTAGCCCTCGCTGCGCAACTGGTCGTAGGCCGCGTCGACGGTCACGCGCGACACCTGCCAGCGCTGCGCGAGCTGCCGGGTGGAGGGCAGGCGCGCGCCCCTGGCCAGCGCGCCGTCGAGGATGCGGGCGCGGATCTGGCGGTAGATCCAGGCCTGCTTGGCCTCGCCCTCGCGCGGTGGTTCCGTCGCGAGATCGAGGTTCGATGGCGTGCGCCGGGCCTGCGGGGGGCTGGAAAGTGGCCTTATCGCTTTCTCCGAAATGGATCTACAGGCAAGACCACATTCTATTTAGATTCGCGTCCAAGGCATTCCTCCCACGTAGCTCCCCATGACGACGAACCCCACGCATTTCTTCTGCACCCTCGCGCCCGAGGGCCCGCGATTTCCCCTCGATGGCGCGGGCAGCCTGCTCGACGCGGCGCTGGCGCAGGGCGTGGCCGTGCCGTTCTCCTGCAAGCGCGGCGAATGCGGTTCGTGCCGCGCGCAGCTGCTCGAAGGCGGCGTCGAGCGCATCGCGCCGCCTTCGGAGGCGGCCTACCAGGTCGACGCGGGCGAACTGCTGATGTGCCAATGCCGCGCCACCAGCGACCTGCGGCTGCGCTTCGCGCACTGGAGCGCGCCGGCGCTCGCGCCATCGCGGCATTCGGCCAAGGTGCTGGTCTGCGAACCGCTCACGGCCAAGGTCACGCGGCTCGTGGTCGAGCTGCAGAGCGCCGAGCCGTTCCGCTGCGCGCCAGGCCAGCATGCGCAGTTCGTGCTCGAGGACGGCGAGCGCCGCAGCTTCTCGATCGCCAACCGGCGGTCGGAAGAGGGCGAAGCGAACCGGCTCGAGTTCCATATCCGCCGCATGCCGGGCGGCCTGTTCACCGAGCAGCGTCTCGCGGCGCTGCGGCCCGCGGACCTGCTCGAGCTCGAAGGGTCCCATGGCGCCTTCGTCTGGCAGGCACCCGCCGACGGAATCGAGCATCTCGTGCTGCTGGTCACCGGCACCGGCTTCGCGGGCGTTCGGCCGATCCTGCGGACGGCGCTCGCGAGCGGTGCGTTCCGCACGGTGTCGCTTTACTGGGGCGTGGCCGAGCCCGGCGACTGCTATGCGGCCGCATGGCTCGACGAGATGGCGCGCGTGCACGCGGGCTTTCGCTGGACCGCGGTGCCGTCGTCACGCGTGGAGGGCAAGCAGCATGTGCAGCACGCGGCATCGAAGGCCGCGCACGACTGGGCGCGGACCATCGTCTATGCCTGCGGCAACCCGGCCATGGTGCGCGACGCGCGCGCGTTGCTGCAGGCCGAGGGGCTGCCGAAGGCGCGCTTCGTCTCCGAGGTGTTTCTGCCGAGCACGAAGCAGGTCGTGCGCCATCCCTGGGAGAAGGTGGGCGCCACGTTCACGCGCGACGGCATCCTCGAGGCGCGCCGCCGCTCGATGGAGGCGCTGCCGCAGATCGCCGCGCTGATCGAGCCCGGCATGACCACGGGCGAGGCGATCGCGGTCGCCGACCGGCATCTGCGCCGGCTCGGCGCCGCCTACAACTGGCATCCGACCTATGTGCGCTTCGGGCCCGACACGCAGCGCACCTCGCGCGAGCCGGTCGACCGCCAGCGGCGCCTGCGCGAGGACGACGTCTACACCGTCGACCTGGGCCCGGTCTGGGACGGCTACGAAGGCGACTACGGCGATACCTTCGTTCGCGGTGCCGATGCCGACCACGCGCGCGTCACGCGCGCGGCGCGCGACATCTTCGAACGCGCGCAGGAGGCCTGGCGGCAGGGACTGAGCGGCGCCGCGCTCTACGACTTCGCGAGCGGCCTCGCGCGCACGCATGGCTGCGCGCTGGTGCGCGAGACCGGTGGCCACCGCGTCTCGGACTTTCCGCATGCGCTCTACGGCAAGCACCGCCTGGCCGAGGCCGACTTCGTTCCGGGCGACGGCATCTGGGTGCTCGAGGTCCAGGTGCGTGATCTCGAACGGCCGATCGGTGCCTTCTTCGAGGACGTGCTTCTTAAGAATTGATTCAGAACATTCCTAGCTCTGCGACCTAGAGTTCGGCAATGACTGTGAACCGTATCGAACCCAGGCCGTTTTTCCTTCTTCGCACCTGCCGTTCTTCCGTGCCGCGCATGGCGCTCGCGGCCGTTGCCGCGGGCACGCTGCTCGCGGGCTGCGTGACGCCCGGCGAGCATGCGCGCGAACAGCGCATGCGCGATGAGCAGAACTGCATGGCCTATGGCTTCCGCCCCGAAAGCCCGGCCTACGCGCGCTGCCTGCAGAACGAGAACCTCTCGCGCCAGGACCGCGACAACCTGCAGGACATCGAATCGCGCCGCCGCTCCGACGACTACCGCCGCCATGGCGGTGGCGGCGGCTGGGAGCGCGAACGCGAACGGGAACGCGATCGCTACGACCGCCTCAACGACAACCAGCGACAGGCGCTGCGCAACTGCGACCTGCTGCCGCCCGCCAACCAGCCGGGCTGCCGCGCGATGGTCTGGTCGACGCTCAAGTAGGGCTGCGCAACGCCGCCGCCGAGGGGGCGGCATCGAGCTTCGCGAGCGCGATCACGGCCGCCTGCAGCACGAAGCCCGCGAGCGCGAGCAGCAGGCAGCCGGCTTCGCCCCAGAGCGCGCCGGCCCCCGCGCCGAGTGCCGCGCCCACGGGCCGCGCGCCGGCATTCACCGTGAGGAACACGGCCGAGACGCGGCCCAGCATGCCCGCGGGCGTCACGCCCTGGCGCAGCGTGGTCGAGCTGATGGTCCACACCATCGGCCCGGCGCCGAACACGAACAGCGACGAGGCCGCGAGCCCGGCGCTGGGCCACCGCAGTGTCGACGCCATCAACACCGCGGCCAGCACGGCACTGAACGGGCCGACGCGGATCGCGCTGCCCGGGCTCATGCGCGCGGCGATGCGCGGCGTGAGCAGCGCGCCCGCCACCATGCCCGCGCCATACATCGCGAGCGTGAGCCCCACACCCTGCGCGCCGAGCCCGAGCGCGCGCACCGCATGCGGCACGTAGCCGGCCTGCAGCACGAACCACGCGATGTTGAAGATGGCGCCGGTCAGCAGCATCGGCCGCAACCAGGCATGGCTCAGCACGAAGCGCGCGCCTTCGCGCAGTTCGGTCCACGGATGGCGCGCGGCGGGCATGCGGCGCGCCGGCTCGGGGAGCTTCCACAGCAGGGCCACGGCCGCGGTCGACAGCGCCGCCGCCAGCACGAATGCCGCGCCCGCGCCGGTCCAGGCCACGAGCGCGCCCGCCACGGCGGGGCCGGCCGCGAAGGCCGCGCTGCGTGCCAGCTCGATGCGGCCATCGGCGCGCGCCAGCGCCTCGCGCGGCACGAGTTCGGGCACCAGCGCCGGGGCCGCGACGCTGAAGGCCACGGTGCCGATCGCGCCGATGAAGCCCAGCAGCGCCATGCCCGCGATGCCCAGGCGCGCCGACCACGGCGCCGCCAGCACGGCGAGCATCAGCAAGAGCGACAGCGCGCGCAGCACTTCGGCGCGCAGCATCAGGCGCCGGCGCGGCATGCGGTCGGCGAGCAGGCCCAGCGGCATCGCGAGCAGCAGGAAGGGCAGGGTCTGCACGGCCGCGAGCAGCCCGGTCTCGGCGGCGCCCGCGCCATAGGCCATCACGGCGACCAGCGGCACCGCGGCCAGGCCGAGCTGCTCGGCCGACTGCGCCGCGAGGTTGGCATGGGCCAGGTGGAGAAAGGGGCGGGGCAGGGCGGAAGACATGAGGCGATGGTCGTGGACCGCGCCGCATCGGGCTGGCCGAAAACGGACCCGCAAAAGAAGACTCTTTTGGAAGTCCTTCCGCGACTTTCGCGAAACCTTCGCGCCCTCTGCGTTCGGCTGTCCGCCTTCCGGTCCGTCGATCAGCCCGCGCCGGCCTGCTGCGCGAGAAGCATGTCCTCGAACCAGTCCGCCACCTGCCGCGCCTCGGGCGCCGCGCCCGGTGCGAGCCCGTAGTAGTAGCGCTCGAGCCGCATGCGCAGCGCGGGCAGCGGCGAGTGCAGCCGGCCCGAGGCGAGGTCGTGCGACACCAGCGAGGTCGGCGCGAGCGCGATGCCCAGCCCGTCGACCGCGGCCTGCAGCACGAAGTGCAGGTGATCGAACTGCAGCCGCCCGGCCGGCCGCACGCGCGGCGCGCCGACCTGTTTCTTCCAGGCCTCCCAGTCCTCCTTGCGCGTGCGCGCCGACAGCTGCACGTGCGCGGCCAGCGCGCGCAGGTCGCGCAGCGGATGGGCCTTGAACAGCGCGGGCGCGCCGACCACCAGCACCTCGTCCTCGAGGAAGGGCCGCACCGCGATCGCGCCGGGCCAGCCCTCGAGCCCGCGGCGCACCGCGATGTCGAAGCTGTCGGCCACCTGCTCGGGCATCACGGTGCTCGTGACCACCTGCGGCTCGATGTCCGGATGGCGCTCGACGAAGGAGGGCAGGCGCGGGATCAGCCAGCGCACCGCGAACGAGGGCCGCACGTTGATGCGCACCGTGCGCGCCGCGCCCTGCGCCTGCAAGGCACGCGCGGCGGCGCCGATCTGCGCCAGCGCGGGCTCGACCTCGGCGAAGAACTGCTGGCCCTCGGCGGTCAGCGCGACCTGGCGGATGCGGCGTTCGAACAGCGCCACGCCGAGGAAGGCCTCGAGGCCCTTGATCTGGCGGCTGATCGCGCTGTGGGTGACGTGCAGTTCGTGCGCCGCGCGCGTGAAGCTCAGGTGGCGCGCCGCGGCCGCGAAGGCACGCACGGCGTTCAGGGGAGGCTCGCGGGACGGCATGCGTGCGATTTTGTCACGCATGCGGCGCGTTAATGTCGTTTGTCGGCGCGGGCTTTGCGGGCGCACGATGCGGGCTCGATGTCTTCTTCTTCCCGCCGTTCCGCTTCCGCCCCCGCCACTCTCGCGGCCCCCGTCTCCACCACCGACCGCAACTCCCGCCATGCCGCGCTCTCGCTCGGGCTCGCGCTGCCGGGCGACGTGGTGCTCTACCTGCTGCTGCCGATGTATGCCGCGCAGTTCGGCGTGACGCTCGCCGAGGCGGGGCTGCTGCTCGCGGCCAACCGGCTCGTGCGCATCGCCGGCTATGGCTGGGTGGCCGATTTCTATGCGCGCCATGGCGACCGCCGCACCTGCACGCTGGCCGTCGCGGGCGCGGTGCTGTGCTGCCTCGGCTATGCCACGCTCTCGGGGCTGTGGATGCTGCTGCCGCTGCGGCTGGTCTGGGGCCTGTGCTTCGCGGCCTTCAACCTCTCGACGCAGGCGCTGGCCACGGCCGACCCCGTGGGCGCCGCGCGCCGCAGCGGCCGCTCGCGCGCCTTCATCGCGCTCGGGCCGGTGGTGGCGCTGCCGCTGGGCGCGCTGCTCGCGCACTGGAGCGGGCCGCGCACCATCTTCTGGCTGCTGGCCGCGGTGGCGCTGCTCGGGCTGCTGGCCGCGCGCCGGCTGCCGACGGCGCCGCATCCGGTCTCGATGGCGGCCAGGCGCTTCCAGCGGCCGAACAGCCTCGACGGCTGGTCCTTCATGGAAGGGCTGGCGCTCGACGGCCTGTTCATCGTCGGCCTGTCGTACCTCGGCAAGGACCTGCTGCCGGGCGCGGCGGTGGTGGTGGCCGGCCTGCTGATGGCAATGCGCTACCTCTCGGAGATCGCGCTCGGCCCCATGGGCGGCCGCATGGCCGAGCGCTTCGGCGCCGAGCGCCTGCTGGTGAGCCTGTCGCTCATCACCGCGCTGGCGCTGGTGGGCTTCGGCCTGGGCTGGCTCTGGAGCTGCGCGGCGCTGATCGTGGTGCTGCGCGCGCTGCAACTGCCGCTGATCGCGCCCATCGTCGCGCACCGCACGCCCGGACCCGAGCGCGTGCAGGCGTTGGCCGCGCGCTCGACCTGGCGCGACATCGGCGCGGGGGCAGGGCCGGTGCTGGCCGGGCTGCTGCTGCCCATTGCCTCGTCGGCCTGGGTCTACGGCGTGGCGGCGGTGCTGCTGGCCGCCATGGCCATCGCCTGCGGGCGCAGTGCCGCGAAACTCGAGCCCTCCCCGGATTCCCTTCACCATCGACCGTCATGACCCACGACCCGCACGCGATCCAGACCCTGGCCCAGCTCCAGGCCCTGTTCGGCCAGCCCGGCGAAGCCTCGCTCAAGAAGGAGATCGACTGGCTGCATCCGTCCTACCGCGCGCTGATCGAAGCCTCGCCGTTCGCGGTGCTCGCCACCCTCGGGCCGGACGGCCTCGATGCCTCGCCGCGCGGCGATCCGCCGGGCTTCGTGGCGGTAAAGGACGAGAAGACGCTGTGGATGCCCGAGCGCCGCGGCAACAACCGCATCGACAGCCTGCGCAACATCGTGGCCGATCCGCGCGTGGCGCTGCTGTTCCTGATCCCGGGCGTGGGCGAGACCCTGCGCGTCAACGGCCGCGCGCGGCTCACGGTCGATCCGGCGCTGCTCGCGCGCTTCGCGGTCGAGGGCAAGGCGCCGCAGTGCGTGATCGAGATCGCGATCGAGACCGTGTTCTTCCAGTGCGCGCGCGCGATCCAGCGTTCGCGGCTGTGGGCGCCGCGGCCTGATGAGGCGCGGCCCGACGTGCCCACGCCCGGCGCGATCCTGTCGGCGCTGACCGATGCCGCCTTCGACGGCGCGAGCTACGACCGCGAGCTGCCGGCGCGGCAGAAGGCCACGCTGTACTGAAGGAGCGCAAAAATTTTTTGCGAAGGACTGAGGGTTTGGCGCTCTTCGTTCGTCTTCAGGAGGTCGGTCCCGTTTCGGACCCTCGAAGACAGCGAAGAAAGCCCCGCCCGCCATGCACCCCGGTCAATCCCCGTTCGAATCCCTGCAGCCCCCGAGCCCGGTGCCGCGCCGCCGCTCCAAGTCCTTCGTGCTGCGCTGGTGCGGCAACGGCTGCGGCGACGCGGCGGTGGTCGGGCCGCTGGGCTGGTGGCCCTGCTGCTCGAAGGAGTGCTGGGAGGCCTGGCGAAAGCTCGAGGCCGTCCGGGCCGCGGACGCGACTCGGCGCGCCGGCGCGGCCTCCTGAACGCGCTTCAGGCGCGGCCGGGCGCCGCGGCCTGCTCGGTGCGCGCGTCGTGGCCGATGATCAGCACCAGCACGAAGGCCACGGCCGCCAGCAGCGCGAGGAAGATCACCGCGTAGATGTCGTTGCCCATGCGGTCCTTGAGCGTGCCGAAGATGGTCGGGCCGATGTAGCCGCCGAGGTTGCCGATCGAGTTGATCCAGGCGATGCCCGCGGCCGCGGCCGTGCCGCTGAGGATCGCGGTGGGCAGGGTCCAGAAGGTGGGCAGGGCGCTGAAGATGCCGAAGGCCGCGAGCGTCACGGCGGCCATCTTCGGCACCGGCGCGCTGGTCTCGGCCGCCAGCACCAGGCCGACGAAGATGCAGGCCAGCGGGATCAGCAGGAACCACTTGCGTTCCTTGCGCGCGTCGGAGGCGCGGGTCCAGAACAGCATCGCGATCGCGCCCACCAGGTAGGGGAAGGCGTTGATGAAGCCGATCTCCACGTTGCCCAGCCCGCCGAAGCCCTTGATGATCTGCGGCAGGAAGAAGCTCAGGCCGTACAGCGGCACCGTGATGCCCATGTAGACGAAGCCCAGGCCGATCACGCGCGGGTTCAAGAGCGACTGCTTCCACGAGATCTGGTTGATCGACTCGCGGTTGCGCCGCTCGGCGTCGAGCGTGCCTTGCAGCCAGGTGCGCTCCTCGTTCGTGAGCCACTTCGCGTCCTTCGGACCGTCGGGCAGGTAGAACAGCACGAAGAAGGTCAGGATCAGCGAGGGGATCGCCTCGAGGATGAACAGCCACTGCCAGCCGTGCATGCCGCCCATCCCGTCCATGTTGAGGATGAAGCCCGAGATCGGCGAGCCGATCACGGTGGAGATCGGGATCGCGAACATGAACCAGCCGACGATGCGCGCGCGGTAGGCCGAGGGGAACCACAGCGTGATGTAGAAGATGACGCCCGGGAAGAAGCCGGCCTCGGCGATGCCGAGCAGGAAGCGCACGACGTTGAAGCTGGTCGAGCCGCCGACCCAGGCCTGGGCCGCCGACAGGATGCCCCAGCTGAACATGATCCGCGCGATCCAGCGGCGCGCGCCGAAGCGTTCGAGCGCCATGTTGCTCGGCACCTCGAACAGGAAGTAGGCGATGAAGAAGATGCCGGCCGCGCTGCCGAACACGGCCGCGCTGAAGCCCAGGTCCTTGGACATGGCGGCGCCCGCGAAGCCGAGGTTGACGCGGTCGAGGTAGGCGATGAAGTAGCTGACCATGAGCAGCGGCAACAGCCGCCAGCTCATCTTCGAGATGGTTCTCTGCTCGATCGGATTCACGTGTTGTCTCCTGTTGTGTGATAGGGGAGGCGTCGAGGAAAAGCCGCGGCCCTCGGACCATGGTAGGCCGGCGAGGGCCGCCATTCCTGACGTGGAAATGATCGAGGCGCCAAAGCACGGGGCAGGGCGCTTGTGCACCTTCCCCGGCCGGTCTGCACCGGGCCCGGGACTCGACCGGTTCGCGCATATGGTTATCGCTTTTCCATCGTTCCGGCCCCCGGGGCGCGGGTATAGCCTTCGTGACGATCCACGCTTTGCCGACCCGCCCCGATGTCCACGAACGCCGCTTCCTCCCCGTCTTCTTCTCCCGCCGAACCCACCGCCTCCCGTGGTCCCTCCGTCGCCTGGATCGCGGGCGTCGGCGCGAGCGCGGGCCTCGGTGCCGCGCTCGCGCGGCGCTTCGCGCAGGAGGGCTTGGTCGTCGCGCTGACCGGCCGCACGCCGCAGCAGCTCGAGGCGGTGGCCGCCGAGATCGCGGCCGCGGGCGGCACCGCCCATGCCTTCGCGGCCGACGTGTCGAGCGAGGCCGAGGTGCACGGCGTCGGCCAGCGCGTGCGCGCGCTCGGGCCGCTGTCGGTGGCGGTGTTCAACGCCTCCAGCGCGGCGCGCGCGCCCACGCTCGAGATCTCGGTCGAGCAGTTCACCCAGGCCTGGCGCACCAGCACGCTCGGCGGCTTCGTGTTCGCGCGCGAGGCGCTGCGCGGCCTGCTGGCCAATCCCTTCGAAGGCGCCACGCCCGCGGGGCGCGGCAGCCTGCTGTTCACGGGCGCCACCGCCGCGCTGCGCGGCAAGCCGCCGTTCGCCGCCTTCGCGGCCGCCAAGGCCGGCCTGCGCTCGCTGAGCCAGAGCCTGGCGCGCGAGTTCGGCCCGCAGGGCATCCACGTCGCCCATGTCGTGATCGACGGCGGCATCGACGGGGAGCGTCTGCGCAGCGGCTCGCCGCAGCGCGCCGCCCAGGCCGGCGAGGACGGACTGCTGCAGCTCGATGCCATCGCCGAGAGCTACTGGCAGCTGCATGCCCAGCATCGCAGCGCCTGGACGCAGGAACTCGACCTGCGGCCTTTCAAGGAGCCCTTCTGATGTTCCGGGACCGGCCGTGAGCACGCGCAAGCAACTGCGCCTGGGCGCCTTCATGCGCCCGGTCAGCATCCATACCGGCGCCTGGCGCTACCCGGGCGCCTGGCCCGACGCCAACTTCAACTTCGAGCGGCTCAAGCAGCTCGCGCAGACGCTGGAGCGCGGCCGCTTCGACGCCTTCTTCATGGCCGACCACCTCGCGCTGCTCAACATGCCGATCGAGGCCTTGCAGCGCAGCCACACGGCCACCTCGTTCGAGCCCTTCACCCTGCTGTCGGCGCTGGCGCAGCACACGCGGCACCTCGGGCTGATCGCCACCGCCTCGACCACCTTCGACGAGCCCTTCCACATCGCGCGCCGCTTCGCCTCGCTCGACCACCTGAGCGGCGGCCGCGCGGGCTGGAACATCGTGACCACCTCGAATCCCGACGCGGCGCTGAACTTCGGCCGCGAGGACCACATGGAGCACGACGCGCGCTACGACCGGGCGCGCGAGTTCCACGACGTGGTGACCGGCCTGTGGGACAGCTGGGCCGACGACGCCTTCGTGCGCGACGTCGACAGCGGCCGCTTCTTCGATCCGGCCAAGCTGCACGTGCTGGCCCACAAGGGCGAGCATTTGTCGGTGCGCGGGCCGCTGCACATCGCGCGGCCGGTGCAGGGCTGGCCGGTGATCGTGCAGGCCGGCGCCTCGGAGGCCGGGCGCCAGCTCGCGGCCGAAACGGCCGAGCTGATCTTCGCGGCGCCGGGCACGCTGGCGAACGCGCGTGCCTTCTATGCCGACATCAAGTCGCGCATGCGCAAGCTCGGGCGCGACCCCGAGCACCTCAAGATCCTGCCGGGCGCCTTCACCATCGTGGCCGACACGGTCGACGAGGCGAAGGCGATCCGCGCCAAGCTCGACAGCCTGGTGCACTACGACAGCGCGATCGCCTCGCTGTCGATCGCGCTGGGCCACGACGCCTCCAGCTTCGACCCCGACGGCCCGCTGCCCGAGGTGCCGCCCACCAATGCGAGCCAGAGCGGGCGCGAGCGCGTGATCGAGCTGGCCCGGCGCGAGAACCTCACGGTGCGCCAGCTCGCGCAGCGCCTGGGCGGCTATGGCGGCCTGGCCTTCGTGGGCACGGCCCGGACCATCGCCGACGAGATGCAGGAATGGCTCGAGAGCGAGGGCTCCGACGGCTTCAACGTGATGTTCCCGTGGCTGCCCGGCGGGCTCGATGCCTTCGTCGACCGCGTGGTGCCCGAACTGCAGCGCCGTGGCATCTTCAGGCAGGAATACGAAGGTCGTACCCTGCGCGAGAACCTGGGCCTGCCGCGGCCGGCCAACCGTTTCTTTCCGCAAGATTAGCGGGGGGCGAGGCGAGGGGACACTGGGCGCGCCGCCGGCGCGCGGGCGGCGCATTGGCGACAATCGCTCCAATGCGTTCCTCTCCCTTCTTCCGCATGGCCCTGCTGCTGGGCCTGCTCTCCGCCATCGGTCCCTTCGCCATCGACATGTACCTGCCGGCCCTGCCGGCGATCGGCCAGAGCCTGCGCGCCGACATCGGCGCGGTGCAGATGAGCCTCACGGCCTTCTTCATCTCGCTGGGCGCGGGCCAGCTGCTGTACGGGCCGGTCTCCGACATGGTGGGCCGCAAGCCGCCGCTGTACGCGGGCCTCGCGGTGTTCGCGATCGCCAGCGTGGGCTGCGCGCTGGCCACCGACATCCAGACCCTGATCGCGCTGCGCTTCATCCAGGGCCTGGGCGCCGCGGCCGGCATGGCGATCCCGCGCGCGGTGGTGCGCGACCTGCACACCGGCACCGATGCCGCGCGGCTGATGTCGCTCTTGATGCTGGTGTTCAGCATCTCGCCGATCCTCGCGCCGCTGGTGGGCAGCGGCGTGATCGCGATCACCGGCTGGCGCGGCGTGTTCTGGGCCGTGACCGTCGCGGCCGTCGCCGGCCTCGCGATGATGGCCACCTTGCTGGCCGAGACCCGGCCGGCCTCGGAGCGCGTCGAGAGCAGCATCGGCAGCGCACTGTCGGCCTACTGGCTGCTGCTGCGCGACCGCCACTACCTGGGCCTGGTGTTCATCGGCAGCTTCGCGATGGCGGGCTTCTTCACCTACCTCGCGAACTCCTCGTTCGTGATGATCGACCACTACGGCCTGTCGCCCGCGCTCTACAGCGTGGCCTTCGGCGTGAACGCGGCCGCCTTCTTCGGCGCCTCGCAGTTCAACGGCGCGCTCGGCGAGCGCTTCGGCCTGGCGCGGCTGGTGAAGTTCGGCGTGGCCGGCTGCGGCGTGGCAATGGTCGCCATGTTCGCCTACTACGCCATGGGCGGCGACAGCCTGTGGGTGATGATCGTGCTGTACTTCATCGCCTCGGGCTTCATGGGCTTCGTGATCCCGACCACCGGCGTGCTGGCGCTCGAGATGCACGGCGCCATCGCCGGCACCGCCTCGGCGCTCTTGGGCACGCTTCAGATGCTGACCGGCGCGGTGGCGATGGCGGTGGTGGGTGCCTTCACCGACGGCGGCCCGCTGCCGATGGTGACCGGCATGGCCGCGGGCGCGCTGATCGCCGGCGTGCTGACCTGGCTCACGCTGGGCGGCGACCGCGGCACGCAACCGGCGCGCCGGGTGCAGGAGGCCTGATGAGCAGCGTGGCGGCCAGCCTGGGCACCGAGGGCGGCGCGCGCGTCATCGACGGCCTCGACCAGCCCGCGCGGCGCTGGTCGATGCTGGTGATCATCCTCGGGCTGATCGTCTCGGTGCTCGACGGCACCATCGTCAACCTCGCGCTGCCTGGCATCGCGCGCGAACTCAACGCCAGCGCCTCGCAGTCGATCTGGGTGGTCAACGCCTACCAGATCGCCATCCTCGTGATGCTGCTGCCGCTGGCCTCGCTGGGCGACCTGGTGGGCTACCGCCGCGTCTACCTGGTGGGCATGGCGGTGTTCACGCTGTCCTCGGCGGCCGCCACCTTCGCCAACTCGCTGACCACCCTGATCGCCGCGCGCGCCTTCCAGGGCCTGGGCGCGGCCGGCATCATGAGCGTGAACGCGGCGCTGGTGCGGCTGACCTATCCGTCCTCGCAGCTCGGCAAAGGCATGGCGATCAACTCGCTGGTGGTCGCCACCTCGTCGGTGGCCGGGCCCTCGGTGGCGGCGGCCATCCTGTCGGTGGCCTCGTGGCCGTGGCTGTTCGCCATCAACGTGCCGCTGGGCATCGTCACCTTCGCGCTCGGCATGAAGGCGCTGCCGTTCAACCGCGTGGCGCCGGCCGCGGGCCTGCGCTTCTCGCCGGTCGACGTGACGCTCAACGTGCTGATGTTCTCGCTGGTGTTCCTCGGCGTCGACCGCCTGGGCGTGCGCGAGGGCGGGGTGGCGGCGGGCGGACCGCCGCTGAGCGCCTGGCTCACGCTGCTGGCCGGCGTGGCGGTGGGCTTCGTCTACCTGCGCCGGCAGCGCAAGCTCGCGGTGCCGCTGTTCCCGATCGACCTGCTGCGCATCCCGGTGTTCGCGCTCTCCATGGGCACCTCGGTGGCGGCCTTCTGCGCGCAGATGCTGGCCTACATCGCGCTGCCGTTCCTGCTGCTCGAGGTCTACGGCCGCAGCCATTTCGAGGCCGGCCTGCTGATCACGGCCTGGCCGCTGGCGATCGTGGCGATGGCACCGCTGGCCGGCCGGCTGATCGGCCGCTATCCCGACGGGCTGCTCGGCGGCATCGGCCTGGGGCTGATGGCCGCCGGCCTGTTCTCGCTGGCGCTGCTGCCGGCGCACCCGGTCAATGCCGACATCGCCTGGCGCATGGCGCTGTGCGGGCTGGGCTTCGGGCTGTTCCAGTCGCCGAACAACCACACCATCGTGACCTCGCCGCCCGCGCACCGAAGCGGTGCGGCCAGCGGCATGCTCGGCACGGCGCGGCTCACGGGCCAGACCCTGGGCGCGGTGGTGCTGGCCGGCGTCTTCAGCCTCTGGAGCCCGCACGGCGGCCACGGGCCGGTGGTGGCGCTGGTGCTGGCCGGCTGTTGTGCCGGTGTCGCCGCAATCTTCAGCAGCTTGCGGCTCAGGACGACGGGACACGCGGGCTGAATAGGTTAGGGTACGGCCCCATGAAGGAAGTACCTGACACGATGGTATGCCCGGGCTGCGACGCGGTCTATGTCCGCGCCGAACTGCAGCCGCGCGAGGTGGCCCATTGCGCGCGCTGCGGCACCGAGATCGGCCGCCACCCGGGCGCGCAGGAAAGCCGCATCCTGCCGCTGACCGTGACCAGCCTCATCATGTTCGCGATCGCCAACCTGTTCCCGATCGTCGAGATCGAGCTGCAGGGCCTGCGCAGCCAGACCACGCTGGCCGGCGCGGTGGTGGTGCTCGGGGCCGAGGGCATGTCGGTGGTGGCGCTGCTGGTGCTGGCCACCACCATCCTGTTCCCGCTGCTGCAGCTGTGCATCCTGGTCTACCTGCTGATCCCGCTGCGGCGCGAGCACCGGCCGCTGGGCTTCGCGATCCTGGTGCGGCTGATGCAGTCGCTGCGGCCCTGGGGAATGATCGAGGTCTTCCTGCTCGGCGTGCTGGTGGCCGTGGTCAAGCTCTCGAGCATGGCGACGGTGGTCGCGGGGCCCGCGCTGTGGGCCTTCATGGCGCTCACGGTCACGCTGACGGCGGTGCTGTCGTTCAACCCGGGCGCGTTCTGGGAGATGACCTTCCGCGCCGCCGGCGACGAGGACGAGCAGGGGGCTTCCGCATGAAGTTCCCCGCCTTGCGCAGGCCGCCCGCGCCCGAACCGGAACCCGCCGCCGACCCGCCGGTCGTCACCGCCGCCTCGCTGGGCCTGCTGGCCTGCCCGCACTGCGCGGCCGTCTGGCAGGACGCGCAGGAGGGCGACGCCTGCGGGCGCTGCGGCACGCACCTGCACACGCGCAAGCCGCAGAGCCTCACGCGCACCTGGGCCTTCCTGATCGCGGCCTGCATCATGTACATACCGGCCAACCTGCTGCCGGTGATGATCACGCGCACGCTGTTCGGGGCGCAGTACGACACCATCCTCAGCGGGGTGATCTATTTCTGGGTCTCGGGCGCCTACGGGCTCGCGGCCATCGTCTTCATCGCGAGCTTCCTGGTGCCGCTGTTCAAGCTGGCGGTGCTGTTCCTGCTCGTGGTGATGGCCCAGCGCGGCAGCAGCTGGCGGCAGCACGAGCGGGCCAAGCTCTATCACATCATCGAGATCATCGGCCGCTGGTCGATGCTCGACGTGTTCGTGGTGTCGCTGCTGACCGGCCTGGTGCAGATCCAGGGCTTCGCGGTGATCACCGCGGGCGTGGGCATCGCGGCCTTCGGCTCGGTGGTGGTGCTGACCATGCTGGCCTCGCTGAGCTTCGATCCGAAGCTCACCTGGGACAGCCGGCAGGCACAGGCCGTGCAAGAGAATTTCGAGAACAGGGAAGAACAAGCAGCATGAGTGAAGAAGAACGACCGCAAGACCGACCGGCGCCGTCCGCGCCGCCATTGCCGAGGCCGCAGGTCAAGCGCCGCCGCGAGTGGCTGCCCTCGCTGATCTGGCTGATCCCGATCGTGGCCGCGCTGGTCGGCGTGATGCTGGTGGCGCGCATCCTGATGGAGCGCGGCCCCGAGATCGTGCTGACCTTCAAGACCGCCGAGGGCCTGGAGGCCGGCAAGACCGCCGTCAAGTACAAGGACGTGCAGATCGGCCTGGTGCAGAGCTTGCGCCTGGCGCGCGACCGCTCGCACGTGCGCGTGCTGGTGCAGCTCAACAAGGAGGCCGAGGGCTTCACCTCCGAGGACTCGCGCTTCTGGGTGGTGCGGCCGCGGCTCGACACCTCGGGCATCTCGGGCCTGAACACGCTGCTGTCGGGCGCCTACATCGGCGCCGACGCCGGCGTGTCGAAGGAGACCTCGGGCGAGTTCAAGGGCCTGGAGGCGCCGCCCATCGTCACGCGCGACGACTCGGGCCAGCAGTTCCTGCTGCGCGCGGCCGACATCGGCTCGCTCGACGTCGGCTCGCCCGTCTACTTCCGCCGCATCAAGGTGGGACAGGTCGCGGCCTACGAGCTCGACGGCGACGGCCGCGGCGTGACGCTGCGCGTGTTCGTCAACGCGCCCTACGACAAGTTCGTGGGCGTCAACACGCGCTTCTGGCAGGCCAGCGGCATCGATGCGCAGCTCAGCGCCAGCGGCTTCACGCTGCGCACCCAGTCGCTCGCGACCATCCTGCTCGGCGGCATCGCGTTCCAGGCGCCCGACGACGCCATGGGCCCGCTCGCGAAGGAGAACACGGCCTTCATGCTGGCGGCCGACGAGACCACGGCGATGAAGGAGCCCGACGGGCCTTCGCAGACGCTGTTGATGTATTTCAACCAGTCGCTGCGCGGCCTGGTGCCGGGTGCGCCGGTCGACTTCCGCGGCGTGGTGATCGGCGAGGTCAAGTCGATCGGCGTGGAGTTCGACCGCGCCGAGCGCGAGTTCCGCATGCCGGTGCTGGTGCAGATCTATCCCGACCGGCTGCGCCGCCGCAGCACCGATCGCGCGAGCGAGAACGAGCCGCGCTTCTCGCAGCAGGAGCGGCTGCGCTTCCTCACCGAGAAGGGCCTGCGCGCGCAGCTGCGCAACGGCAACCTCATCACGGGCTCGGTCTACGTCGCGCTCGACTTCTTCCCGAAGGCGCCGCCCGCCAAGATCGACCTGAGCAAGAGCCCGATCGAGCTGCCGACCATGGCCAACAGCCTCGACGAGATCCAGTCGCAGGTGCAGGAGATCGCGAGCAAGCTCAACAAGGTGCCCTACGAGCAGATCGCGCAGGACCTGCGCACCACGCTGGCCACGCTCAACAAGACGCTGACCGCCACCGAGCAGACGGTGAGCCGCATCAACAACGACGTGACGCCCGAACTGGCCGCGGCCATGAAGGACGTGCGCAAGACCGTGAACTCGGCCGAGCGCACGCTGGCCGACGACTCGCCGCTGCAGCAGGACACGCGCCAGATGCTGCAGGAGCTCACGCGCGCCGCCGGCTCGGTGCGCGTGCTGACCGACTACCTCGAGCGCCATCCCGAATCGCTGCTGCGCGGCAAACCGGACGACAAGAAATGACGAAGACGCACAGCCGAACCCTTCTCGCCGGCATCGCCGCGCTGGCCGCGCTCGCCGCGGGCTGCGCGAGCAAGCCCGACAGCTACTACACCCTTGCCAGCAGCGTGCCCGCGGACCAGATCGCCGCGCCCGCCGCCAGCGGTACCGTGCCGCTGGCCATCGAGCTCGCGCCCGTGGCCGTGCCCGAGAGGCTGGCCCGGCCGCAGATGGTGGTGCGCAAGCCCGGCGGCAGCGTGCAGGTCGAGGTGCTCGAGCAGCACCGCTGGGCTTCGTCGTTCGAGAACGAACTGCGCGACGCGCTGGCCAGCGGCATCGCCACGCGCCTGGGCGCGCTCGACGTCAGCAAGGGCGGCCGCCCCAATGTGCAGCCGGTGTGGCGCATCGCGGCCCAGCTCAAGCAGTTCGACGCGGTCGACGGCGGGCGCGTGGAAGCGGCCTTCAGCTGGACCTTGCGGCGCGCCGACGAGCCGCGCACCCTGGTGTGCAGCTTCGAGGCCGGCGAACCCGTGGGCACCGGCATGGACGCGGTGGCGCAGGGCGCCCAGCGCGTGACCGCGGCCGCAGCCGCGGCGATGGCGCGCAGCGTGGCTGCCGCGCGCGCGAATCCGTCGGCGACCACCTGCGCGCCTTGATGGCGGCCGTCCCGCGCCAGCAGCGGGGCGGGGCAGGGCGGGGTGGCGAATCGATGCTCTGGAGCGGAGACCAGCGATGGCACAGATCGGCAAGACGCCCGGCGACGACACCGGCTGCCCCGAGGCCTCCAGGCCCTGGGTGCTGGCCGCGGCCATCGTCGGCTCGAGCATGGCCTTCATCGACGGCACGGTCGTCAACGTCGCGCTGCCCGCGATCCAGGCCGACCTGCGCGCCACCGCCTTCCAGGCGCAGTGGGTGGTCGAGTCCTATGCCTTGCTGCTGGCCGCGCTGCTGCTGGTGGGCGGCGCGCTCGGCGACCACTTCGGACGGCGCCGCGTGTTCGCGATCGGCGTCGCGATCTTCGCGTTCTCGTCGGTGGCCTGCGCGCTCGCGGCCAGCGTGCAGCAGCTGATCGCCGCGCGCGCGGTGCAGGGCCTCGGCGGCGCGATGCTGGTGCCGGGCAGCCTGGCGCTGATCAGCGCGGCCTTTCCCGAGAAGGCGCGCGGCAAGGCCATCGGCACCTGGTCGGGCTTCAGCGGCATCACGGGGGCCGTGGGGCCGGTGCTCGGCGGCTTCCTGGTCGATCATTTCTCGTGGACCTGGGCCTTCCTGATCAACGTGCCGATGGCGCTGCTGGTGCTGTGGATCTGCTGGCGCCACGTGCCCGAGAGCCGCGGCGCCTCGGCCCGCGGCGGCCTCGACCCCTGGGGCGCGCTGCTGGCCACGGCCGGGCTCGGCGGCATCGTCTATGCGTTCATCGAGGCGCCCACGCAGGGCTGGGCCTCGGCGGCCGTGCGCGCGGCGCTGGCGATCGGCATCGCGGGCAGCGTCGGCTTCGTCGCCATCGAGCGCCGCGTGCGCGCACCGATGCTGCCGCTCTCGCTGTTTCGCAGCGGCAACTTCAGCGGCGCCAACCTGCTGACCCTGCTGCTCTACGCGGCGCTCGGCGGCGGCCTCTATTTCTTCCCGCTCAACCTGATCCAGGTGCAGGGCTGGTCGGCCACGGCGGCCGGCGCGGCGCTCTTGCCCTTCATCCTCGTCATGTTCGCGCTCTCGGCCTGGGCCGGCCAGCTGGTCGACCGTTTCGGACCGCGGCTGCCGCTGGTGATCGGGCCCGCGATCGCGGCCGCGGGCTTCGGGCTGTTCGCGCTGCCCGGCGTCGGCGCGAGCTACTGGAGCGGCTTCCTGCCGGCCGTGGTGGTGCTGAGCCTGGGCATGGCGGTGACCGTGGCGCCGCTCACCACCACGGTGATGAATGCCGTCGGCCCCGACCTCGCGGGCGTGGCCTCGGGCGTGAACAACGCGGTCTCGCGCGCGGCCGCGGTGCTGGCCATCGCGGTGTTCGGCGCGGTCATGGCCTGGGCCTTCGATGCCGCGCTGGCCGAGCGGCTGCAGGCCGCGGGCGCCTCGGCGCAGGTGACGGCCTTCTTCGAAGGCGAGCGCGCCAGCCTCGCCGGGGCCGCCATGCCGCCGGGCGTGGACGCCGCCACGGCCGAGACCCTGCGGCGCGCGGTGGCCGAAGCTTTCGTGGCGGGCTTTCGCTGGGTGATGCTGCTGAGCGCTGGGCTGGCGCTGCTCAGCGCCGGCAGTGCGTGGCGCATGATCGGCGGCAAGGGCGGCAACCGCCCCTGAACGCGGTGCCGTGACACCTTTCGATGACAGGACTATGCATAGGCCTGCTCTATGCGACACCGAAGATTTTTGAATTGGATCGATGGCAAGCGCCAGTGATTTACTCCGCCCGAAGTTGCATTCGCCACGGCAGACACGGCGAGGCAGCGAGGGAATCATCCCCACGACCCCTGCGATGAGGAGACATCATGAAGTCATCGATCCGGGCACGCCTGGCTGGCCTGTTCCTGACGGCCGCGGCGCTCGCCGGCCCCGCCGCCGCGGCCTCGCTGGACGCGTTCGCGCCGACGCCCAATGCGGCCATCGCGGGCCACAACGTCGAGAACCTGGCGCAGTCCACGCCCGAGATGTGCGCCGCGGCCTGCCTCGGGGCGCCGCGCGCGGCCTGGTGCGTGTCCTTCGACCACCACCGGGCCAACCAGAGCTGCGATCTCAGCGACAAGCGCGCCGAGGACGTGGGCGGCCTGAAGACCGACTACCCCGGCCATCCCTATGACCACTACAGCCTCAAGCCCGACCCGCTGAAGCCTTTCGTGCGAACGCCCGATGCGGCGATCAGCGGCCACAACACCGAGAGCCTGCAGCCGGTGACGCCCGGCGACTGCGCCAATGCGTGCACCGACGCGAGCCGGTCGACCTGGTGCCGTTCCTTCGACTACTACAAGGCCCAGCAGCGCTGCGACCTCAGCGACAAGCGCGCGAGTGACGTCGGCGGACTGAAGACGGACTATCCCGGCCATCCCTACGACCACTATTCGCTGATCGCGGGCGAAGGTATTCCCAACCCCGTGCCGGGCAACAGGCATGTGCTGCTGATCGGTATCGACGGCCTGCGCGGCGATGCGGTGCAGTGCGCGGGCTGCGTGGCGACGCCCGCGATGTCGGCATTGATCGCGGGCGGGGCCTTCCACGGCAACGTGCTGGCCGGCGGCACGAAGCAGGCGACGGTGAGCGGTCCCGGCTGGTCGTCGGTGTTCACGGGGTTCTGGGCCGACAAGCACGGCGTGACGTCCAACGACACCAGCCTGCCGCTGCGCAAGACGCACGTGTTCGACCGGATCAAGGAGGCCTGGCCGACGGCCACGACGGCAGTGGTGGGCGACTGGTTCAACATCACGCACAACCTGCGGCCCGCGAAGGCCGACTTCGTGGTCGCCAACGCGGCCAAGAATTCGCAGCAGGCCACGGACACGGTCAAGGGCTGGCTGAGCTGGAAGCATGCGCCGACGGCGATCTTCTACTACCTGCACAACGTGGACGTGCATGCACCGAGCTACGACCCGCTCAATGCCTTCTATCGGGGCAAGATCGCGGCCGAGGACCAGCAGATCGCGCAGGTGCTGGCGGCGCTGACGGCGCGGCCGAACTATGCGAACGAGGAGTGGCTCGTCGTGGTGACCTCGGACCATGGCGGCGTGGGCAGCGGCCATGGCGGACAGGCGGCCTCGGAGCGAGACACGCTGCTGATCCTCAACAACAACTACCTCAACCCGCTCAAGACCGCTTACTGCCAGGGCAACCTGAGCGCGGCGCCGTTGCTGCAGGTGGATGGCACGGCGCCTCACATCCTGGACTTCATGGGCTTGCCCAACGACACCGAAGGCCGCAAGCACCCGGCCTGCGGCCGCTGAGGCGCGCGTCGGGCGCGGGATCGCTCAGCGCGGCGGCGGATTCGACGGCCAGGCCGAGAGCAGGGCGTCGATTTCGGTCCAGAGCGGATCGCACTGGCCGGCCCGGTAGGCGGCGGCCTTGAAGGTGGCGTGCTCGCCGCGGTAGGTCTCCCACAGGTCGCGATGGCCATCGGCCACGCAGGCGCGCACGTTGGCCAGGCGGTCGGCGGCCTTCACGGTCAGCGCGAGTTCCTGCTCTCCCTTCACATGCGACATGGCGGCATAGGTACGGGCCTTGCGCTCCTTGCGGTTGGCACCGGGCGCGTCGCTCAGCAGCGCCACGCAACCCGCCACCAGGGTGCCGAAGCGTTCGGCGATGTCGGCCACGGTGGCGTCGGTGTCTTCCACCACGTCGTGCAGGAAACCCACGACCTGTGCCTGTTCCCCATAGGGCCGCAGCAGCGCGACCACTGCATCGAGGTGATGGACGTAGGGGTGCACGCCGTACTTCTGGTCGCCGTGCATCTGGATGGCATAGCTTCTCGCGGCGTCGGGGGAGGTCTCTGGGGTCATGCGGACAACCCTAGCGGGTCGTGTGTTCTGTGGCAATGGCGTGGGGGCCGTGTTGTCGTAGGTCGGGGGCGGGCTCACGCCGACGGGGTACTCCCCTCCGCGAATGTCCCCCGCCTTCGGCTCCTCCTTGATTTCGCTGCGGGGAGTACCCCGTCGGCGTGAGCCGGGACACGACGGTCGTTGTGCGGCCGGCACCACCGCAGCGCCCACGTGCCCAGGGCAGCGGGTGCTTCCCGCAGCGAAATCAATGAGGAGCCCGAAGGCCGGGGACATTCGCGGAGGGAAGTACCCGCTGTCCTGTGCACGCGTCCACAGCGCCGCAAAAAACCGCCGTTTACGAAGGAAAACACCTACCGAAACCACATTGCCGCCCGTCTTGTGTATCGATACAGTAAATCGTTCCACCAAACGGCACCAAACGGGCGTTCCGACCCACAGGAGACAAGCCATGACCTCGATTTCACGCCGCCGCTTCGTCCAGTCATCGTCGGCCCTGCCGCTCGCGATGGCGGCCGCCGGCACGGGATTCACGCCCTTCGTCGCCGCGCAGGACAAGACCGTCGCGCTGCGCCTGTCGTCCTCGCACGTCGCCGACCTCAACTCCTCGCACTTCGCGTGGAACCAGCTCATGCAGGTCAACCTCAAGAAGGCCGTCGGCGAGCGCATCCGCATCGACTACTTTCCCAACAACCAGCTCGGCAAGGAAAGCGACGTCGTGCAGCAGGTCAAGGTCGGCTCCATCGACATGATGCTCACCGGCTCCTCGATCTGGGCCACCGTCACGCCGCAGTTCGGCATGCTCGACCTCGGCTACCTGTTCGACAGCTACGAGCATGTCGCCAAGGCCCTCGACGGCGGCGTCGGCGCCAAGCTCAACGACATGCTGGTCAAGAGCACCGGCTGCCAGGTCATCACCTGGGGCCAGCACTACGGCGCGCGCAACGTCTACACCAAGCAGCCCGTGAAGTCGCTGGCCGAGGTGAAGAACGTCAAGCTGCGCGTGCTGCCCACGCCCGCCTTCATCGAGACCTTCAAGATCATGGGCGCCATCCCCACGCCCATCTCCTTCGGCGAGCTCTACATGGCCGCGCAGACCGGCGTCGTCGACGGCTTCGAGCACGATGCCGCCACCGTGCTCGCGAGCAAGCTCAACGAGGTCGTCAAGCACTGCTGGATGACCGAGCACCTGTTCAGCCCCATGGTCTGCATCGCCGGGCGCCGCGCCATGGACCGCATTCCGGCCGACCTGCGCCCGGCCTTCCTCAAGGCCGCGGCAGAATCGACCGCGCAGCAGCGCCAGATCGGCGCCGAGAAAGGGCAGGGCGCCATCGAGGAACTGAAGAAGCTGGGCCTGAGCTTCACGCCGATGGCGAAGAACGAGCGCGACCAGGTGCGCAAGGAGATGGAGGCCAGGCTCTGGTCGGCCTTCGCCAAACAGTATCCCGAGACCGGGCCGCTGTTCGCCGCCATCAACGCCGCCCGCGCCTGACCGGCATGTCCAGCGTCCTGCCTCCGATGGCTCCGGTCACGCCCGTTTTGCCGCCCGTGTCGCCGCTGCCGGCCGCGGGCCATGGCCACGATCCGCGCGCCCTGGGCTTCAGCACCGCCCACCCCGCGGGCCGCGGCCTCGCCTGGCTCACGCGCGCCATGGAGAACGTGGCGGGCGTCGTGCTCGCGATCGATGTTCTCATCGTCTTCGTCTCGGTCGTGTTCCGCTACTTCCTGCACGACCCCTTCGACTGGGCCGAGGAGGTCGCGCGCGCGCTGATGGTGATCCAGGTCTTCTTCGGCGCCGCCACCGTGCTCGCGCGCAGCCAGCACGTGGGCGTCGACCTGTTCCGCGGCCTGCTGCCCGCGCGCTGGCAGCCCGCGCTGATCCAGTTCGGCAACTGGATCGTGGTCGGCGTCTCGGCCAGCCTGCTCGTCTCCTCGTGGGAGCTGCTGCTCGACGCCTACAACATGACCACCCCGATCGGCCTGCCGCAGTGGATCTACGTCTACCCGGTGGTCATCGGCAGCCTGTTCATGACCTTGTTCGGCCTCGCCAACGCCGTCAACGGACCGGCGCGCCGCGTGTGGAGCACCCTGGCCGTCGGCATCGCGCTCACCGCCGCCGTCGTGGGCTGGAACGCCTTCGTGCCCGGCCACGCCATCGCGCCCTGGATGCTGCTGACCGCGGGCTTCCTCGGCGGCCTGATGCTCGGCGTGCCGATCGCCTTCGTGCTCGCGCTCTCGTCGCTGGTGTTCTTCATGGCCGATCCGTCGCTGCCGATGCTGGTCTATTCGCAGCAGGTGATGGCCGGCACCGACCACTACGTGCTGCTCGCCATTCCCTTCTTCGTGCTGGCCGGCCTGCTGATGGAATCCAACGGCATGTCCTCGCGGCTGATCGAGCTGCTGCTGCGCATGTTCGGCCGCCTGCGCGGCGGCCTGGGCCTGATCACCATCACGGCCACCGCCTTCTTCTCGGGCGTTTCGGGCTCGAAGCTGGCCGACATCGCCGCGGTCGGCGGCATCATCATGCCGGCCGTGCGCAAGACGAAGCAGGACCCGAACGAGACCGCCGGCCTGCTGGCCTGCACCGCGGTGATGGCCGAGACCATCCCGCCGTGCATCAACATGATCATCATGGGCTTCGTCGCCAACATCTCGATCGCCGGGCTGTTCATGGCCGGCCTCGTGCCCGCCGTGGTGCTCGCGCTCTCGCTGGCCGCGGTCACCATCTACGTCGGCGCGCGCATCGACCCCGACCAGGCCTTCGACGTGCGCACGCCCATGTTCCGGCTGCTCGGCGGCGCGCTGGTCGCGCTGGTGATGGTGGCGATGATCGGCAAGGGCGTGACCTCGGGCGTCGCGACCTCGACCGAGGTCTCGTCCTTCGCCGTGGTCTACGCGCTGGTGGTGGGCTGGCTGGCCTTCCGCGAGCTCACCTGGTCGTCGGTGGCGCGCCTGTTCGTGCGCTCGGCCTCGATGGCGGGCAGCATCCTGTTCATCGTGGCGGCCGCCTCCAGCCTCTCGTTTGCGCTGACAATCCAGCAGATCCCGCAGTACCTGTCGTCGTTCATGATCGAGTTCGCGCACGCATGGGGCAGCACCATGTTCGTGATGCTCTCGGTGCTGATCATGATCGTGTTCGGCGCCATCCTCGAGGGCGCGCCCGCGCTCATCATCTTCGGGCCGTTGCTGACACCGATCGCGGCGCAGCTGGGCGTCAATCCGCTGCACTTCGGCACCGTGATGGTCATCGCCATGGGCTTCGGCCTGTTCGCGCCGCCGGTGGGGCTGGGGCTGTTCGCCACCTGCGCCATCACCGGCACCCAGGTGAAGGACGTGGCGCGGCCGATGATGAAATACCTCGCGGTGCTGTTCGTCACCCTGGTACTGCTGGTGCTGGTGCCGGCCTTCTCGGTCTGGCTGCCCACGCGCATGGGGCTGTGACGAGGCACGACCGCAGGACCGCGATGAACCCGAAAGGACCCCGAAAACCGTGAGCAGAATCAGCGATGTCGCCCAGCGCGCGGGCGTTTCGACCAGCACCGTGTCGAACGTGTTGAATGGCCGCGTGGACCGCATGGCGGCCGCCACCCTCGAGCGGGTGCAGGACGCCATCCGCGAACTCAAGTACCGGCCCAACACCTCGGCGCGGCAGCTCAAGACCGGCCACACGCCGCTGATCGGCCTGCTGGTGCCTTCGATGGCCAACCCGATGTACGGCTTCATCGCGCGCGAGGTCGAGGCGCTGGCACAGGAGCGCTACGGCTTTCGCATCATGATCGGCAACACCTACCGCGAGAAGGAACGCGAGGCGCGCTTCTTCGAGGACCTGATGGCGCACGGCGTGCGCGGCGTGATCATCATCTCCTCGCTGATCGACGAGCAGCACGTCGAGGCCGCGGCCGAGCGCGGCCTGGTGGTGGTGAGCTACGACCGGCGCGCCACGCCCGGCGAGGACTCGGTGATCGACCACGTCACGGTCGACAGCTTCGAGTCCTCGCGCATCGCCACCGCGCACCTGATCGAACGGGGCCACCGGCGGCTGGCCTTCGTCACGCCATCGGGGCGCACCATGAGCCGCAACGAGAAGATCCAGGGCTTTCTCGCGGCCGCGCGCGCAGCCGGCCTCGAGAGCAGCGCGCGTGTGGTCGAAGGGCTGCCGGTCGACGAGTACGGCGACTCGATGATGAGCGAGCTGGGCCGCACCCAGGCCAGCCAGCTCGCGCAGCTGCCCGAGCGGCCCACCGGCGTGGTCGGCGTCAACGACCTGCTGGCCTACGGTCTGATGGCGGGCTTTCGCGATGCCGGGCTCGCGGTGCCCGACGACGTGTCGGTGGTCGGCATCGACAACGTGTTCCTCTCCACCCTGATGTACCCCGCGATGACCTCGGTGCGCGTGCCGGTGCCCGAGATGGCGCAGGTGATGGTCGAGCGCGTGATGAGCCGCCTGGCCGACGGCGCGCTGCCCGCGGGCGAGTTCCTGTTCGCGCCCACGCTGGTGGCGCGCGACTCGGTGGCGCCGCCGCGCGGCTGAGGCCGCCTTTTTCTTTTCTTCCTGCCTTGTCCATGACCACGGTTTTCGTCAGCCATCCCCAGAGCAAGCTCGCCCACTACTTCGGCGAGCGCGCCAGCAACGCGCTGCGCGCCTTCGCGCAGGTGCGCTTCAATCCCGAGGACCGCGATCTCTCGTCGCACGAGATCGCCGAACTGGCGCGCGACTGCGACGCCATCGTCTCCTACCGCCAGACCGTGGGCGACGAGGCGCTGTTCGCCGCGCTGCCGAAGCTGCAGGCCTTCGTGCGCTGCGCCATCGACATCCGCAACATCGACCTCGCCGCCGCGAGCCGCCACGGCGTGCTGGTGACGCAGGCCAGCGCGGGCTTCATCGCCTCGGTGTCCGAATGGATCGTGGGCGCGATGATCGACCTCGCGCGCGGCATCAGCACCTCCACCGCGCTCTACCACGCGGGCCTGCCGGTGCCGCCCGCCATGGGCCGCGAGCTGCGCGGCGCCACGCTCGGCGTGATCGGCTACGGGCAAATCTCACGCTACCTCTGCACCGTCGCGCAGGCGCTGGGCATGCGCGTGGTGGTGCACGATCCCTTCGCGGTGGTGGCGCAGCCCGGCATCGCGCAGGCCGGCTTCGACGAGCTGCTCGCGCAGTCCGACTTCGTGGTCTGCCTCGCGGCAGCCACCGAGGACACCGAGAACCTCATGAACGCCGCGGCCTTCGCGGCGATGCAACCGGGCGCCTTCTTCATCAATGCCGCGCGCGGCAACCTGGTCGACGAGGATGCGCTGGTCGCGGCACTCGATGCCGGCACGATCGCGGGCTGCGCGCTCGACGTGGGCCGCGCGCCCGACCAGATGCCGTCGCCCGTGGTGGCGCGCCATCCGCGCGCGATCGCCACGCCGCACATCGGCGGCCTCACGCCGCCCGCGGTCGAGCACCAGGCGATGGAAACCGTGTCGCAGCTGGCCGAGATCTTCCAGGGCCGGGTACCGAAGGGCGCGGTGAATGCCACCGAGGCCCGTCGCTGGCGCCAGGCCTTCGGCGTGCCGGCCTGATCCCTTTCCCCATCCACCGAGAGCCCCCATGGAACCGACCCGGAACGCGCGCTATGCCGGCGCCTGCGACTGCCACGTCCACATCTACGAAGACCGCTTCCCGCTGATCCCGAACGTCGCCTGGGTGCCGCCGCATTCGCCGGTGTCGGCCTACCGCGAGCAGGTGCAGCAGCCGCTGGGCATCGAGCGCGCGGTGGTGGTGCAGCCCACGGGCTACGGTTTCGACAACCGCTGCACCCTCGATGCGCTGGCGCAGTTCGGCGAGGCGGCGCGCGGCATCGCGCTGCTGGCGCCCGATGCGCCCGACGCCGAGATCGCGCGCCTGCATGCGGGCGGCATGCGCGGCGTGCGCTACATGATGATCGGCGGCGTGCTGGGCTGGGAGTCGCTGCCGGGCATGGCCGCGCGCATGGCCGATGCCGACTGGATGATCAACCTGCAGCTCGACGGCCGCACCATGCCCGAGCACGAGGAGGTGCTCAGGAAGCTGCCGTGCCGGCTGGTGCTCGACCACAACGGCAAGTTCCTCGAGCCGGTGGCGCCCAGCCATCCCTCGTTCCAGTCGCTGCTGCGCGTGATCGACGCGGGCCGCGTGTGGATCAAGCTCTCGGCGCCCTACGAGACCTCGAAGAGCGGCGCGCCCGGCTACGACGACGTGAGCCTGCTCGCGCGCACGCTGGCCGAGACCTTTCCCGAGCGCTGCCTGTGGGCCAGCAACTGGCCGCACCCGGGACGCGATCCGCGCCCCGAGAGCGCGCCGCTGTACGACCTGCTGTTCTCGTGGGCCGCGAGCGAGGACACGCGCCGGCGCATCCTGGTCGACAACCCGGCCGCGCTCTACGGCTTCGCGGCCTGAGCCTCGCGCGTTCGGCTACAGCGGTGAGGACACCGGCGCGGCCGGCAGCACGACACCGCCGGTCACCGCGCTGTAGTCGAGCAGGCCCGCGGGCTGCTGCTGGCCGACGCCGGGCTTGGCGAAGTCGCAGACGCCGTCGGGGAAGACGGCACGCAGCCGGCCGAGCTGCGCATCGCTCAGGGTCGAGGGCGCATAGTCGGCCGCGGCGATCGGCTTCAGCTGGCACTTGAGGATGTTCTCGGTGCGCGCGCCGCCCGCGACCTGGCGCGGCGAGGCACGCAGCACCAGGCCCGGATCGGCATCGCAAACGGCAGGGTCCGTGACCTTGGTGGTCTGCGTCGCATCGCTCGACAGGTAGCAGAAGTCGAACACCGAGCGCGGCCTGGCCGCGACCACCTGCTGCTGGGTCCGCGCATCGTTCACGAAGGCCTTGGGCGCGCTGGTGTTCAGTGCGCTGAGCCAGGCGTCCATGCCGAGGAAGGAGTCGAGCGTCATCGACGCCGAGGCCGCCAGCCCCGGGCCGAAGCGCCAGATGACCTGGTTGCCATGGCCGCCGGCGTCCGCGTCGATGCGGTCGCGCTGCGAGAAGCTGCGCCAGGTGTGGTGGATGCCGGTCTCGTCGCGGCCGCGCGCATCGATGATCGGCAGCTTCGAGAAGTTCAGGCCGCTGCCCACGTTGCCCGAGCGGTAGGCGATGGGCAGCGCGGCCGCGTCGGCCACCGAGCGGGCGGGCGAGCGTTCGTTGTCGGCATCGAGCCCGCCGATCTTCTCGTTGAGCACGACGAATTCCTCGGGCGTGATCGCGGCCGAGCGCAGCGCCTTCAGGCCGTACTGGATGCCGGTGTTGTCGTAGGTGAGGTTGGCGCGGCGCGTGCCCGGCGCGGTGCCCCAGACGGGGATCGCGGCATCGACGTCGGTGCAGCGCACGCCGGCGGGATTGGTCTTCGCGTCGTAGACCAGCGCGGCGGGCAGGCCGCAGTTGTTCCTCGGCGCGCCGAAGGGCGCCATGTTGCCGTCGGCGTCGATCACGGCCTGGATCACGTAGTTGCCGGGCTTGAAGAAGGGGCCGAAGGCGTTGTTCCACGAATGGCAGCCGAGCTGGTCCTGGTGGCCGTTGATCGCGGCCTTGCGTGCGTTGACCTGCGCGGGGGACATGCCGGCGACGAGTGCCTTCCACGCGGGCGAGGCGTAGTAGTTCACCAGCAGCACGCAGTCCTCGACCTCGGTCGCCGTGGTCGTGGTGTCGCTGTAGTCGCACTGCACCTGGATGCCGTCGAGCAGGCCCGGGTAGATCGAGGCGGTGGTGTTCTGCATGATCGAGCCGCCCGAGCAGCCGTTGCCCATGGTGTATTTGATCTCGCCATAGGTATCGACGATGTGCTCCTTCATCATCATCACCGTCTCGGTGTGCTGCACGTGGTTGGCGTTGTAGGCCGAGTCGGTCAGGCCGTTGGCCACCACCATCATCCCGCGCGACAGCGCCGCGTCGTCGGCCCAGTTCTGCGAGCTGCGGAACTGCAGGCGCGGCTGGCCGGTGCTGGCGCCGAAGGAATAGACGACCTTGCCGCTCCACTGGGGCTGCGGGTCGGCGGGGTTCCAGGCGCGCGTCGGGTCGATCAGCACCGCGATGTCGTAGATGCCGCGGTTGATCGTTCCGCGCTCGATCTGGACGATGTACGGCACCGATTCGGCCAGGCCGTCGGGCCGGGTCTTCGCGACCTTGGCGAGCGGCGTGCTCGCCGCGTCGTAGGGCTGGAAGCAGGAGTTCGCGGGCGTGGAGGCGGGCGTTCCGGGGGCCGAGGGCGAGGGGTCGGGCAGCACGAAGGAACAGCCGCCGTCGCCCGCCGCGACCGAGACGGGCGTCAGGGTCCGGTAGAACAGGCGCCGCTGCGTCGCGATCGCGCATTGCGCGTCGGTCGCGCTGCCGGCCAGGCCGCTGGCATTGGTCGCGGGCGTGGTGGCGTCGCCGGGCGTGGCGGCGGGCGTCGCGCAGACGTAGGGCAGGGACTGGACACCGGAGAAGACGGGCCCCTGCGCCGGGTGGTTGGTGACGACCAGCGCCGCCGCAGCGAAGGAGCTGTCGGTGGCGGCCACCGTCAGCTTGTTGGCGCCGATCGCGAGGCCGCTCACCAGGCCGAGGATGCGCCCCTGGCCGTTGGGCTTGAAGGCACCGGAGACATCGGTGCCGCCGAGGCTGACCTTGAGGCTCGACCGGTTCGCGGACGGCGGCAGCACCACCTCCACGAGCGCCGATCCGCCGCTGACCATGTCGGCGCGCGTCGACAGCACCTTGAGGCTTGCGGCCGCGGGGGCGGTCGTTCCGCCGCCCGCCGGCGGCAGGGGAAGGAAGGCGCTGCTGCTTCCGCCGCCGCCGCATCCCGCGGCCAGCAGCACGAAGGCCGCGGCGATCCATGGCGCCACGGTCCGGCTTTGTCTCGATGTCATCCGTTGTTTTCCTTGTCGATGCGGCACGCGTCGAAGACCCACCGGAGTCCTCCAGCCGCGTGCCGCCGCCAGCTTAGGCAGCGCGGCTTCGCGCGGCGATCAGACTATTCCGATCAGGGGTAGGTGTTTGCCCAAGGGCGCTCGGCGCCCACACCTTGTCAGTGGATCAGACCGTTGCGCACCGCGTAGAGCACGAGCTCGGCCGTGCTCGCCACGCCGAGCTTCTCGAGCAGGTTCGCGCGATGGGTGCTGACGGTCTTCACGCTGATCAGCATCTCCTCGCCGATGTGGGTCAGCGACATGCCCTTGAGCAGCATCAGCATGATTTGGTGCTCGCGCATCGTCAGCCGCTGGTGGGGCGGGCGCGTGTCGAGGCCGACGGCCTGCTCGTGCAACTGGGAGGCGATGCGGTGGCCCACGTACTGCCCGCCGGCGGCCACCTGGCGGATGGCGTCCATGAGCTCCGCGGGCTCGGCATCCTTGGCGACATAGCCGTTGGCGCCTTCGCGGATCGCCACCAGCGCGTACTGCGTCTCCGGATACATCGAGAGCACCAGCACCGGCAGCCGCGGCCACTTGATGCGGATCGAGGCCAGCAGGTCGAGGCCGCTGCGGCCCTCGAGGTTGATGTCCAGCAGCACCAGGCTGAAGCGGCCCTGCTGGAGCTGTTCGAGCGCCTGGCCGACGTTGCTGGCCTGGCCGGCCACGCGGATGTCGCTTTCGTCGAGCATCAGCCGCTGCAGGCCCGAGCGAAAGATGGCGTGGTCGTCCACGATCAGCAGGTCGATCATGGGCCGTCTCCCGTTGCTAGAGCAGGGGAGCGCGCAGCTCCAGCCGCGTGCCCTGGCCGGGCGCCGCGTCGATGCGCAGCGTGCCGTCGATCTCGTGCGCGCGCTCGCTCATGCCGAGCAGGCCGAGCGCGGGGCCGGCCACCGTCGCGGGGTCGAAGCCCTGCCCATCGTCGTGCATGGCGAGCACGAGCTCGTCGCCGGCGGGCTCCAGCGCGACCTCGAGCAGCATGGCCTGCGAATGGCGCGCCACGTTGGTCAGCGCCTCGCTGAAGATGCGGTAGACGGCGAGGGCGCGACGGGGCGACAGGCGCGCCGAGATCTCCTGCGCCTGGACCCGGTGCGCGATGCCATGGCGGCGCGAGAACTCCTGCAGGTCGCGCCGGACGGCGACCGACAGGTCGAGGTGGTCGAGCGCGCTCGGGCGCAGGGCCTCGGACATGCTGCGCACCGCGTCGATGGTCTGCTGCGTCAGCCCCAGGATCCCCTGGACCAGCGCGCGCGTCTCCTCGCCCTCGCTGCGCTTGAGCACGCGCGATGCGTCCATCTTGATCGAGGTGAGCATGCCGCCGAGCACGTCGTGCATGTCGCGCGCGAAGCTCTGGCGCTGTTCCTCGAGCGTGCGCGCCGTGTGGGCGGCGAGGTCGCGCAGGCGCTGCTGCGAGGCGCGCAGCTCCTGCTCGTTGCGCAGCTGCTGGGTGACATCGACGCCGACGCCCATGACGGCCGGGCGGCCGCCGAACATCATGCGCGTGCCGTGCACCTCGATGTAGATGGTGCGGCCGTCGCGATGCAGCCCGCGCGTGATGAAGCGCAGGCTGGGCGGATTGCTGTCCAGCCGCAGGTGGTAGCGCCGGAGCACCTCGGGCAGGAAGTCGGGCGGGACGAAGCGATCGAGGTGGGCGCCGATCATCTCCTGCGGCGTGTAGCCGACCAGCGCGGCCCAGGTGGCGTTGGCATAGGCGAAGCATTCGTCCTGCAGCACGTAGATGCCGGCCAGCGACTGCTCGACGATCGCATGGAACGGGATGTCGGGCAGCGAGGGGTCCTGCGCCATGGCCTGCTTCAGTCCAACGGTGGCGGCTCAACGCGGCGCGACATTGCCGTCCAGCGTGTAGGCCTTGAAGAAGTCCCAGGTGATGCGCGAGGCGTCGGGGCCCTGGGGATCGCTGAACAGCATGCCGGGCTTGCCGCCGCTCCAGGCGTGGTTCATGCCGTCGATGGTGTACATCTGGACCAGTATCTTCGTCTTGTCGGCGCTCAGGTAGTTTTCTTTGCGGTAGGCATGCTTGTCCGCCGTGCCGGCGATCGATTCGGTGCTGCTGGGCAGGTTGCGCTTGAAGCCGTCGTCGTAGGACACCTGGCCCGCCGGGCTCTGGAACGGCACGGAATCGTTGTCCCTGGCATCGTCGGCGATGTCGTCGAGCTGCACGAACTGCTGCGCGACCTGCTTGCCGTTCTTCGGATTGACGACGGCATCCGCCGTGCCGTGGAAGACCAGCAGGGGCATCAGGCGCGCGCGCCTGCCGCCGCACTCCCAGGCATCCTGGCCGCGCACGTCGGGGGCGGCGCTGCTGCCGGTCAGCAGGGTCTCGAGGCCGTGCAGCGGATCGGTGGCGGCCTTGTACATGCCGCCCGAATGGACCGCCGCGGCGGCGAACACCTCGGGGTAGCAGGCCGCCATGGTCGCGGTCATGGCGCCGCCGGCCGAGATGCCCGCGACGTAGACGCGGTTGCGGTCCACGACACGCGAATAGGTGTTCATCGCCTCCTGCAGGATCGCCTGGATCGCGCCCGGCTCGCCGGAGTCGCGCGCCTGGTTCTCGGGCTGGTAGAAGTTCCAGCACCGCATCGGATTGCGCAGGATCGACTGCCGCGGATAGACGACGATGAAGCCTTCGCGGTCCGCCAGCTCGTTCATGCGGCTGACCTCGGCCATGTTCTCGGGGTCCGAGGTGCAGCCGTGCAGCAGCAGCATCACGGGCAGTTTGCGGCCCGCGAGGAGGCTGGCGTCGTAGCCCGAGGGCAGCCACACCTTGTAGGCGTAGGTGTTCAGCAGGAAGGGCCAGCCGGCGATGTAGAGGCCGTCCTTCCATTGGCCGGCGGCCGCGGGTCCCGCGAAGCCGAGCGATGCGATCAGAAGGGGCAGCGCCAGCAGCAGGCGGATGAATTGCCGGGTCCGGTTCGACGACATGGGGGCCTCCTTGGATGTTGTGGATCGCGTGCCTCGCGCAGCACGCCGCCTATTGGAGGCGGGCGGCCCCGGTGGCGGCCATCGGAAGTTTCTGATTGCGCCCCGGGGTTATCCCGTCCGGAAAGCCCGCGATAATCCGCGCTCCCCGCCTTCCCTTGAACCGCCTCAGGTCAGCCACGCCGCGTCGAAGCCAACCTGCCTCCTGGACTTCGACCCACCCTTGCCGGTGCCGGCGCGCCCGTGTTCGAACGCTATTACCGCGAACTGCTGAACTTCCTGTCCCGCAAGGTGCCGGACCGCGCCACCGCGGCCGACCTCGCGCAGGAGAGCTATGCGCGCGTCTACGAGGCGCAGCGCGCGGGCAGCGTGGTGCGCGATCCGCGCGCGCTGCTCTACCGGGTCGCGCGCAACCTGGTCACCGACCATCACCGGCGCAGCAGCGTGCGCGCCGGGCTGGCGGACGCCGCGACCGAGGACGGCCTGGGCGAGCCCGACGACTGCATGGGCCCCGCGAGCTTCGAGCCCGACGCGGCGCTGGCCTCGAGCCAGGGGCTGGCCGCGATGATCGCCGCCATCGACGGCCTGCCGCCGCGCTGCCGCGAGGCCTTCGTGCTCTACAAGTTCGACGGGCTCTCGTATGCCGAGGTCGCCGAGCGCATGGGCATCTCGGTGCGCACGGTCGAGATGCAGCTGCGCATCGCGATGGCGGCCTGTTGGGACTGCCTGGAGCGCGACGGGAAATGAACGCAGCCACGATGAACCGAAGAGAGACCGCGTCCTACAGGGTTGGCGCCCGCTCGTGCGTCTCCATCCCCAGGGACGCCCTCGCCACATGACCTCGACGCCATCACCGGAAGACGCATCGCGCCTGCGAGAGCAGGTGCTCGACTGGTTCGTGCGCCGCCAGCGCGAGGGCTGGAGCGCCGGCGAGGAGCGCGAGTTCCAGGCTTGGCTGGTGGCCGATTCGCGCCGCGGCGAGGCCTGGCGTGCCTGGGAATCGCGCTGGCGGGCCGTCGACGCGATCCCGGCCGCGACCGTGGCCGGCTGGCGCGAAGGCTTCGCGGGCCGCGCGACCGCGCCCACGCGGCGCGGCTTCATGAAACCGGCGCTGGCGCTGGCTGCCACCGGCATGGCCGTCGGCGCCGGCTACCTGGGCTGGCGCGAGCTGCAGGCGCAGCCGGTGTTCGTGCAGGCCTTCGCCACCCGGCGCGGCCAACAGCTCGAACTGCCGCTGCCCGACGGCACGCGGCTGCGGCTCGACACCGCGACCCGCATCGAGGTGCAGCTGTTCCACGACCGGCGCGAGGTGCGGCTGCTCGAGGGACAGGCGGTGTTCGCCGTGCAGTCCGATGCCGAGCGGCCGTTCTCGGTGCTGGCCGGGCCGCTGGAGGTGCGCGTGGTGGGCACCCGTTTCGCCGTGCGCCACACGCCGGGGATCGACGGCGCGGACGGCACGCGGGTGTCGGTGGAGGAGGGCCGGGTGCGGGTCGCGCGGCGCGAGCGCGCGCAGGATGGCGCCTGGGCCGCGCCCTCGGCCGCGAGCCTGCGCGAGGCGGTGTTCCTGGTCGCGGGCCAGCAGCTCGACAGCGATGCCCAGGGCCTGCTCGGCACGGTGGCGGCGGTGCCGGCCGAGGGCATCGCGCCCTGGCGCGAGCACCGGCTGAGCTTCGTCGACACGCCGCTGGCGCGCGCGCTGGCCGAGCTCGAGCGCTACGGCAGCACCGGCCTGGTGGTGAACGATCCGGCCGTGGCGGCGCTGCGGCTGACCGGCACCTTCGATCCGCGCGATCCGCGCACCCTGCGCCGCGCGCTGCCGAGCGCCTTGCCGGTGCGGCTGAAAGAGGCGGGCGCGGTCACCGAGCTGGTCGCCGCGCACTGAGACGAGAGCGGCGCCGGAAAAAATTTTCGGCGGGACTACGGTATTTCCCGCGCATCGTGCGTCAACCCAGATGAGAACCATTTGTATTCGAAATCTGGAAACGTAGATGAACTGCTTGACATCGAAGCCGGCACCGCTGGCTCTGGCCCTGGCGCTCGCGCTGTCCCACCTGACCGCATCGGCCCAGGCGCTGCCGGCCGACCCGGTGCCGATCCGCATCGCGGCCCAGCCGCTGGCCCAGGCGCTCAACGACTGGGCGCGCCAGACCGGCGTGCAGCTCGTGGTGCAGCAGAGCCTGGTGGCGGGCAAGACCGCGCCGGCAGTCTCGGGCCGGCTCGCACCGCGCCAGGCGCTCGACCAGCTGCTGGCCGGCAGCGGCCTTGCGGCCAGCGTGGAAGGCAACGCCGTGGTCATCCGCACGCTGGTGCCGGGCGCTTCCAATGCGTCGCTGCCGGCCGTCACCGTGCAGGCCGAGGGCGAGCAGAGCGCCACCAGCCGCGTGCAGGGCTACGTGGCCCGGCGCAGCGCCACCGGCACCAAGACCGACACGCCGATCATCGAGACGCCGCAGTCGATCTCGGTGATCACGGCCGACCGCATCGAGGCCATGGGCGCCGCCAACCTCAAGGACGCGCTGGGCTACACGCCGGGCGTGTCGACCACCACCTACGGCGCCGACTCGCGCTACGACTGGATCTCGCTGCGCGGCTTCGATGCCTATTCGCCGGGCTTCTACCTCGACGGCCTGCCGCTGCGCAACAACAGCACCTGGGGCGTGTGGCGCACCGAGAACTACGGCGCCGAGCGCATCGAGCTGCTGCGCGGGCCCTCGTCGGTGCTCTACGGCATGAGCGGGCCGGGCGGGGTGGTGAACGTGGTCAGCAAGCGCCCGACGGCGGAGCCGGTGCACGAGCTGCAACTGCAGCTGGGCGACCACGCCCGCAAGCAGGTGGCAGGCGATTTCTCGGGCGCCCTGGATGCCGACGGCAAGCTGCTCTATCGCATCACCGGGCTGCTGCGCGATGCGCAACTGCCGGCGGCCAGGGAGGCCGACGACCGCAGCTACATCGCACCCTCGCTGACCTGGAAGCCGTCGAGCGACACCACGCTCACGCTGCTGTCCCAGTTCACGCGCACGCGCAGCGGCGTCTACACGCGCGCGCGGCCGCAGGTCGGCTCGCTCGATCCGACGGCGATCGGCAGCTTCATTCCCTCGAGGCTGTTCGTCGGCGAACCCGGCTTCGACCGTTTCGACCAGGACCAGGAAATGGTCGGCTACCAGTTCGAGCACCGCATCGACGACACCTGGACGGTGCGGCAGAACGCACGCTATGCGCACCAGAAGCTCGACTACACGGGCACGCAGTTGCGCGGCTTCAATGCGCTGAACCCCGAGGTGCCGAACGATCCGGTCAACTTCCAGCAGATGGCGCGCAGCGTGTTCGGCAGCCGCGAGAACATCGCCGCCGTGGCGCTCGACAACCAGGCGCAGGCCGACTTCCGCACGGGCGAGGCGCAGCACAAGGTGCTGGTCGGGCTCGATTACCAGCGCACCCGGATCGACCAGGTCACCTTCAGCGGTGGCAGCGCGTCGCCGCTGAACATCCATGCGCCGGTGTACGGCGGGCCGATCGAATTGCCCGCGCCGTATTTCGACGGCATCACCCGGCTGACGCAGACCGGCCTGTACCTGCAGGACCAGGTCAAGTGGGGCGAGCGCTGGTCGCTGACCGTGGGCGGTCGCTACGACACGGCCGACAGCACGGTCTTCAGCCGCCTCGACGGCTCGACCCAGCGCATCCGCGACCACAAGTTCACCAGCCGCGCCGGCCTGGTCTACCTGCATCCGAGCGGCTGGGCGCCGTATCTGAGCTACTCGGAGTCGTTCGCGCCGACCGCCACCATCGACCCGGTCTCGGGCGACCCCTTCAAGCCAGAGAGCGGCAAGCAGTTCGAGGCCGGCGTGCGCTACCAGCCCACGGGCGGCAAGGCGATGTACAGCGCGGCCGTCTTCGACCTGCGGCGCAAGAACTACATCAGCTTCGACGGCGATGCCAAGCCCAGGCAGACGGGCGAGATCTCGGTGCGCGGCCTGGAGCTCGAGGCCACGGCCGAGGTCGCGCCGCGCATGAACCTCACGGCCTCCTACAGCTACACGCCGCGCGCCATCGTCACGGCCAGCAGCAATCCAGACGAGATCGGCAAGCAGGCCACGGCCGTGCCGCGCCACCGGTTCTCGGTCTGGGCCGACTACCGCTTTTCCAACGGCCTGAAGGTCGGACTCGGGGCGCGCTACACCGGCACCAACCACGGCGACGGCGAAGCCACGCGACCGAGCAAGGTCCCCGCATCCACGGTGCTCGACGCCATGCTCGGCTACGACATCGATCGCTGGACCCTGGCGCTGAACCTGCGCAACCTCACCAACAAGACCTACATCGCCAACTGCGGCTACGGCAACTGCTACTACGGCTATCCGCGCACCGCGACGGCCACGGCCACCTACCGCTGGTAGGCCTCAGGAGCGCGGCATCAGCTCGTAGAAGTCGAAGCCGTTGCTGCGTCCGCCGAGGCAGCCGGCCAGCGTGTCCTCGACCTTGCGCCACAGCGCGAGCCGGTTGCGCCACTTGCGCACGCTGTGGCCCTCGTCGGGAAAGCTCAGGAAGTCCACCGGCCGGCCGAGCCGGCGCAGTTCGGCCACCACGTCGTCCGAATCCTGGCGCAGCACGCGCACGTCGTTGGCGCCGTGGATCACCAGCAGCGGCGCCTCGATGCGCTCGAGCTGCGACACCGGCGAATCGCGCAGCATGCGCGCGCGTTCCTCGGGCTGGTTCACGTCGCCGAAGAAGCGCGCGAAGTAGTGGCGGTTGCGCCAGAACGGCGGCCAGTTCTCGATCACGCGCGGCCAGTTGGCCACGCCGACGATGTCGATGCCGCAGCGGTAGTCGTGCGGCTTGCGGATCAGCTGCGCGAGCACCGAGAAGCCGCCGAAGCTGGCGCCGAGCACCGCCATGCGCCGCGGATCGGCCACGCCCTGGTCGACGGCCCACTGCGCGGCCTCGGCGATGTCCTGCTGCAGCCGGCCGCTGGTCTGGCCCGCGCCGGCCAGCATGAAGGCGCGGCCGTAGCCGCCCGAGCCGCGGTAGTTGACCTGCAGCACCGCATAGCCGCGGTTGGCGAGCATCTGCACGGTGTTGAAGCCCGCGGGTTGCCAGTGGTCGCGGATCCAGGGGCCGCCGTGGATGTAGACCACCAGCGGCGCCGGGCCGCGCACGCCGCGCGGGCGCGCCAGGTAGCCGTGGATGCGCAGGCCGTCCGAGGCTTCGAAGGAGAAGGGCTCGCTCGGCGAGAAGAAGCGCTCGGCGTGCTCGCTCGGCGGCGGTGTGAGCCGCGTGAGGGCGTGGCTGTCGCGGTCGAGCAGCAGTTCGATGCCGCCGGTCTCGGTGACGGCGCGCAGCACCATGCGCCGCTGGCCGAGCGCGCTGCTCTGCGGGCGCGCGGCCACGGGATCGGCGGCGAGCCAGCCGCGTTCGCGTGCGAGCTTCATGGCGGCGGCCACCTCCGCGTCGAGCGTGGCGTCGAGGTAGCGGATGCGTGGGCGGCCGGGCTCGGAGGTCCAGGCCTGCGGCGCGCCCTCGTTCGGCGGGAAGTAGACGGCCCCGAGGTCGACCTGCGCATCCTCGGCCAGCACCTTCTCGGCGCCGGTGGCGAGGTCGGCCTCGACCAGCGCCAGCTTGTCGCGCCCGATGTTGCCGAGCGCCCATAGCCGGCCGCCTTCGCGGTCGATGCGCAGCGGCGCGTAGGCATCGAAGGCCTCGATGGTCTTGAAGGGGCGCCAGCTGCCGTCGGCCTGGCGCAGTTCCACCAGCAGGTCGGAGCCGTCGACGCTGCCGAGCTGGCGCATGCGCGCGGCCAGCTCGCGCCGGGTGTCGACGTACCAGGCGACCACGCGGCTGCCGGGCTCGCCGCGCGCCACCTCGCGCACGCTGCGGGTGCGCGGATCGGCCTCGAACAGGTCGAGGCTGGTGCGGTCGTTGCGGTTGCTCGCGAAGAAGAAGTTCGGGCTGCCGGGCGCGCCGCCGATGACGCCGGTCGAGCGCACGCCGGGCCAGGGCGTGACAGCCCAGGGCCGGGCCTCGGGCGACTGGCTGTCGAGCACGAAGATCTGCGTGTTCTCGTCGCCGCTCGCGTCCTTGAGGTAGGCGATGTGGCGGCTGTCGGGCAGCCAGGCGTAGGCGGCCCCGCTCGCGAGCGTGCCGGTGGCGAAGCTGCGCGTGCTGGCCGACTGCACCGTGGCCGCGTCGGCGCTGTCGCGCACGGCCAGGCCCACGTCGGTGCCGACGGTCTGCACCCACAGCAGCTTGCGGCCGTCGGGCGACAGCACATGGCCGCCGACCGTGTCGACATTGGCGACGAAGCGGCGCATCGGCACCAGCGGCGGCAGCGTCCGGTCCTGGCTGGCCTGGGCCAGCGCCGGATGGGTGGGCGCGGTGGCGCAGGCGGACAGCAGCAGCGCGCCGGCGGCGCAGGCCAGGGCGAGCAGGGCGGTGGGGCGAAAGTCGCGGCGCATGGTTCCGGTTCCTGGAGACGGTGGCCGGCGATTGTGCGAAGCCCGACCTTGGGCGAAGCCAAAGATGGCGCGCCCTGTCTTTGGCTGGCCCGAAGGTCGGCGCGCGCACAATCGCCGCGTGCACATCCTGCTGATCGAAGACGACCTCGACCTGGGCCGCGCGCTGCAGGCCGCGCTCAAGGTGGACGGCCTCACGAGCGAATGGCTGCGTCGCGCCCGCGACGCGCCGCGCGTGCCCGACGCGGCCGTGTTCGACTGCGTGCTGCTCGACCTCTCGCTGCCCGACGGCAACGGCTTCGAACTGCTGGCGCGCTGGCGCGGCGCGGGCGGCACGGTGCCGGTGATCGTGATCACCGCGCGCTCGGCGGTCGAGGACCGGCTGGCCGGCCTCGATGGCGGCGCCGACGACTTCGTCATCAAGCCCTTCGCCACCGCCGAGCTGATCTCGCGCATCCGCGCGGTGCTGCGGCGCTCGGCGCGCCAGGCCAGCGAGGTCTGGACGCTGGGGCCGCTGTCGATCGCGCCGCGGCGCCACCAGGCCACGCTCGCGGGCAGCGCGCTCGAGCTGTCGCCGCGCGAATTCAGGCTGCTGCTCGAGCTGGCGCGCGAGCCCGGCGCGGTGGTCGCCAAGGGCGTGCTCGCGCAGCGGCTGGAACCGCTGGGCGAGCCGCTGGACTTCGCGGCGGTCGAGGTCCACGTGTCGAACCTGCGGCGCAAGATCGGCGCCACGCGCGTGCACACGGTGCGCGGCGTGGGCTACATGTTGACGCCATGAACCGTCTGTCGTTCGCATGGCCCGGCCCCAGCATCGGCCGGCGCGTGCTGGCCGCGATGCTGATCGCCTTCGTCGGCGTCTGGCTGATGCTGCTGGCCTACTTCTACGTCGAGTTCCGCCAGGCGCTCGCGGTCGACCAGGGGCTGAAGAAGCTGGGCCGCGCGATGAGCGCCTCGCTGCGCGAGGTCGACAGCGACGCGCAGGCGGTGGGCGTGATGCGTTCGACCGCGACCCAGTTCAGGACCCTGCGCATCAGCGGCAATCCGGGTGGCAGCGTGTGGATGGAACTGCGCCGGCGCGACGATGGCGCGGTGCTCTACCGCTCGGCCTCGCTCGGCGACCGGGTGCTCGATGCGCCGGCGCCGCAGGTGATCGAGCGCGATTTCGATGGCGTCTCGTACTGGGTCCACGGCAGCGAGGCCGGCCGCTGGCGGCTGCAGCTCGCCGAGCCGCGCATCACGGGCTGGTGGGTGCTCGAGCGCAACGCCACGCGCCTGCTGCCCTACCTGCTGCTGGCCTTTCCGATCGTGCTGCTGCCGGTGTGGCTGGCGGTGCGGCTCGGGCTGCGGCCGCTGCAGCGATTGGCCGATCTGATCGCGCGGCGCGGCAGCAGCGACCTGTCGCCGATCGGCTACGACCCGCCCCAGGCCGAGCTCAAGCCGCTGACCTCGGCGCTCGAGCGCATGTTGCGCCAGCTGCGCGACAAGCTCACGCAGGAGCGCGCCTTCGTGCACGACGCGGCGCACGAGCTGCGCACGCCGATGGCGGTGATCGCCGCGCAGGCCCATGCGCTGGCGGGCGCGGCCGATGCCGCCGAGCGCGAGCGCGCGCAGCTGCATCTGGAGCAGGCGATCGCGCGCGCCTCGCATCTCACGCAGCAGTTGCTCGACCTGGCACTGCTCGACGATGCGCAGCCTTCGGCCCCGAAGCGCGTCGACGTGGCGCAGTTCGCGCGCGGGCTGCTCGCGCAGGCGGCGCCGCAGGCCATGGCGCGCGGCATCGAGCTGGCGCTCGAGGCGCCCGACAGCCTGCGGGCCGAGGTCGACGTGCCGGCGCTGCAGTCGGTGCTCGAGAACCTGCTGCACAACGCGATCCGCCATGTGCCCGACGGCGCGCAGGTGGCGATGACGCTGCATGTGGAAGACGGCCGCCTCGCGCTGCTGGTGGCCGACGACGGGCCCGGCATTCCCGCGGCCGAGCGCGAGCGGGTGTTCGAGCGCTTCCACCGCGGCGCCGGCGCGCACGAGACGCCGGGCTCGGGCCTGGGCCTCGCGATCGTGAAACAGGCGGTGCACCGCATGGGTGGCGAGGTGGCCATCGTCGACGGCCTGGCGCCGGGGCGCGGCGTGGGTTTCAGCGTTCGGCTGCCGCTTGCGGGCCGCACGAACACTTACGGCTGAAGGGCATCGCCCGGGTTGACAGCAGCCGCGCGCAGCTTCGATACTGAACTTGCAGGTTCATCAATCAAGCTCCAAGGAGATACCCATGCAAAGAATCGTTCCCTGCCTCTGGTTCGACGGCAATGGCGAGGAGGCATTGAAGTTCTACAGCGCGATCTTCCCGAACTCGCGCGTGACCGACACCCTGCTGTGGGGCGACGTCAACCCGGCCAAGAAGGGCTCGCTGCTCACCGCCACCTTCGAGCTCGACGGCCAGGCGTTCATGGTGCTCAACGGCGGCCCCGAGTACAAGTTCACCCCGGCCATCTCGATGTACGTGAGGTGCGAGACCCAGGCCGAGGTCGACCACTACTGGGACAAGCTGCTCGAGGGCGGCGGCCAGCCGGTGCAGTGCGGCTGGCTCACCGACCGCTTCGGCGTCTCGTGGCAGGTCGCGCCCGACGCGATCATCCGGATGTTCCAGGACAAGGATCCCGCGAAGGCCAAGCGCGCGATGGAAGCGATGATGAAGATGGTCAAGCTCGACATCGCCACCGTGAAGAAGGCCTTCGACGGCGCTTGATCGCTACACCAGCCGCTTGATCGCCTTCTTGCGCCACACCAGCTGGTAGTACGCGGTCTGCAGCAGCAGCATCGCGCCGAAGGTCACCGGGTAGGCATACCAGATGCCGTCCAGGCCGATGCGGTGGCTCATGAACCAGGCCACCGGCACCTCGAGGCCGAGCAGGCAGGCGATCGAGATCAGCGTGGGCACCAGCACCGAGCCGCTGGCGCGCATGATCCCCGACAGCGCCGAGGCCATGCCGAAGATCACCAGGCTCCACAGCATGATGTGCAGCAGCTCCTGGGCGATCTCGATCACCGGCGCGCTGGTGATGAAGAAGCCCATCAGCGGCCGCGAGAACAGGTAGCCCAGCAGCACCAGGCCGCCGGTGAGCAGCAGGTTCATCATCAGCGCCGTGCGCGCGATGGCGCCGAGGCGGTCGGCGCGGCCGGCGCCGATGGCCTGCGCGCCGAGGATCGAGGCCGTGATCGCGATCGAGATGGCCGGGAACTGCACATAGGCCACGACCTGGTTGACCGCGCCGTAGGCGGCCGTGGCGCTCGAGCCGTAGCCGTTGACCAGCGACAGCAGCACCACCTCGGCCAGCGCCACCACGATCATCTGCACTCCCGTGGGCACGCCGACCTTGAGCACGGTCTTGAGCAGTAGCGGGTCGATGCGCATGCTGCGCAGGAAGACCGCGTCGGGCGCGAGCGGGCTGTTGCGCCGGCGCAGCCGCCAGCCCAGCCACAGGGTCGCGACCAGGAACGAGAGCACCGAACCCCAGGCGCCGCTGGTCACGCCGAGCTGCGGCAGGCCGCCCCAGCCGCGGATCAGGGCCGGCGTGACGAGCATGCCGATGGTGGTGGAGATCAGCAGCGTGAGCAGCGGCGTGACGGTGTCACCCACGCCGCGCAGCATCGCGGTCGAGATCAGGAACACGAACACGCCGGGCATCGCGATCAGCATGATCCGGGCATAGCGCGTGGCCTCGGCCAGCACGTCGGGCGGCGTGCCCAGCGCCGCCAGCAGCGGCGTGGTGAAGGCGCCGCCGAACACCGCGATCACCAGGCCCATCAGGATGCCCACGCTCAGCGTGGTGCCGGCCACCGCCTTGGCGCGGGCGACGTCGCGCGCGCCCCAGGCCTGGCCGATCAGCACCGAGGCGCCGGCGCCCAGGCCGATCACGAAGGCGATGAAGAAGAAGAACACCGGGAAGAAGCTGGAGACCGCGGCCAGCGCGGTCACGCCGATCATCTGGCCGATGTAGATGTTGTTGAGCGTGCCCGACAGCGACTGCAGGATGTTGCTCAAGAGCATGGGGGCGAGGAAGAACAGGAAGGTCTTCCACAGGGCGCGCGGCGCGCCCACGGGTGCCACGGGCGTGCCCTGGAGGCCGCTCGGGTTGGGGGCTGTGTCTGTCTTGGCGTTCATTCGTGGGTCCAGCTCGCGCCGGAGAGTTCTTGGAGGTGGGCCCGCAGGTCCTCGGGCCAGGTCGAAATGTGTTGCTCGAAGCGTTCGCGCTCGAGCGCGAACAGGGCGCGCATGGCTTCCTCGAAACCGGGCAGGTTGCCGGCCAGCACGGTCATCACGCCGTAGGTGGCTTCCCGCGCCGCGCGTGCGGCATCGCGCCCCGCGTTGACGCGGCGTGCCTCGTCGATCAGCCGGCGCAGCGCGACCGAGGCGCCGCCGGGCTGGCGGCCCAGCCATTCCCACTGGCGCGGCAGCAGCGTGACCTCGCGCGCCACCACGCCGAGCTTGGGGCGGCCGACGCCGCGCGGCGGCTCGCCGGCCGGCGCCGGTGGCTCGCGCAGGTCGAGGTCGATCTGCGCGCCGCTTTGGTCATCGAACACCAGGTACGGCGTGTCGTCGGTGCGCGCGCGCAGCGCGGCGACCAGCTCGGCGCGCGAGCCGCGTGCGATGCGGTGGAAGCCGGCGAAGGCAGTCAGGGTGGACGCGGGATCGGCGCAGGCCGGGAGGGAGGAAGTCTCGAGGGTCATGGAGGCGGAGCGGTAATTTACCCGGGCGCAATGAAGAAAGCCTGACTTTTCTTGCGCCCGGCGAATGAGGAAGGCGAGGGGGACGGCGGGCACCGGCGAAGGCTCAGGCGCGCGGTCGCGCCGGGCCGTTGTAGCCCTGCGCGCCATGGCAGCCGGACTCCTCGGCCCAGAGCTCGAACAGCGCCTCGAGCTCGGCCGCGCGGTCGAAGGCCGGGTCGTCGCGCTCCTTCACGCGCGCCAGTTCCTCGAAGGCGAAGGCCTCGGCGCCCAGCGCGATCCAGTCCTGCTGCAGCGCCTTGTTGCGGTGGCTGCGCAGGTTCAGCTCGAAGCGCTGGCGGTTCATCGCGCCCACGATGTCGAGCGCGGCCGCGGCATAGACCCGGCCCGTCTTCAGGTTGCGGATCGCGAACACGCCGGCGGGGAGCGTGCTGTCCTTGTACTGCCGGGTGAGGGCGCGCCGTGATTCCTGGGAAAGTGTCATGGCGTCAATTTTACCCGGGTTAAATTGAATTCATCAATATACCCGGGTAAAAATAGGCGCGCGCCTCAAACCCCGCGCAGGCGCCGCCAGGCCCGCAGCGCACGCCGGTTGAAGGCATGCACCAGCCGCCAGGGCCGGCTCTGCCGCACCAGGCCCAGCACCCGGTCCTTCCAGGCCTTCCAGCGCGGATACCAGCGCGCGAACAGCGGGATGCGCATCAGCGTGCCCTCGACGAGCTGGAAGATCCGTGCCACCACCGCGGTGCCGGCCAGCTTGGCCGCGACCAGCACCGCGACGCCGCTGCCCGCGTGGCCATGGCTGAACAGGAACAGCGCCAGCACCTTGACCGGCAACAGCAGCAGCACCGGCAGCAGGAAGGCCAGGAGCGCGCCCCAGGGCGGCAGGCCGCGCAGCCAGGCCTCGGCGCGCGCCCACAGCGGCAGCCGGGCCAGCCGCGCCGCGAGCGCGGCCAGCGGTTCCCAGCCCCATTCCTCGAACAGCAGCAAGGGCACCAGCAGCACGGCGAACACCGTCCGTAACAACTTGCCGAAGCGGGACGGCGGCCGGCGCGGGCCAGGGGAGGAGGGTGGTTGCACGGTGGGGAGGTGGGGGCGTGGAGCGGTCGGACAAGTGTCCGCGCCCGGTGGCTGGACGCCATTTTCACTATGGCAAACTCGCGCGCTTCATTCGACCAACGCGACCGGCCGGCCGGTCGCAGCGACAGGGACGCCACTCAGCAATGCAGAAAATCATTCGCCAGCTCGCCGCCGAAATCAAGGTGGGCGAGCATCAGGTGAAGGCCGCCGTCGAACTGCTCGACGGGGGCGCCACGGTTCCATTCATCGCGCGCTACCGCAAGGAAGCCACCGACGGCCTCGACGACACCCAGCTGCGCGAGCTCGAGGCGCGCCTGAGCTACCTGCGCGAACTCGAGGACCGCCGCGCCGCGGTGGTCAAGGCCATCGACGAACAGGGCAAGCTCACGCCCGAACTGCGCGCCGCGATCGAACTCGCGCCGACCAAGCAGGAGCTGGAAGACCTCTACCTGCCGTTCAAGCAGAAGCGCCGCACCAAGGGCCAGATCGCGCGCGAGTTCGGCATCGAGCCGCTGGCCGACAAGCTGCTGGCCGACCCCACGCTCGATCCCGCCGTGGAGGCCGAGGCCTTCCTGCAGCCCGCCACCACGCTCGACGACGGCAAGCCCGGCCCCGACTTCTCGACCGTGCCCGCCGTGCTCGACGGCGTGCGCGACATCCTCTCGGAACGCTGGGCCGAGGACGCCGTGCTGGTGCAGCGCCTGCGCGAATGGCTCTGGAACGAAGGCCTGCTCAAGTCCAGCCTGATGAGCGGCAAGGACGAGAACAACGCCGACGTCGCCAAGTTCCGCGACTACTTCGACTACGACGAGCCGATCGGCCGCGTGCCCTCGCACCGCGCGCTGGCCGTGTTCCGCGGCCGCGCGCTCGACATCCTCGACGCCAAGCTGGTGCTGCCGGTGGAGCCCGAGCCCGGCAAGCCCAGCGTCGCCGAAGGCCGCATTGCGCTGCACCTGGGCTGGAGCCATGCCGGCCGCCCGGCCGATGACCTGCTGCGCAAGTGCGTGGCCTGGACCTGGCGCGTGAAGCTCGCGCTGTCGACCGAGCGCGACCTGTTCACGCGCCTGCGCGAGGACGCCGAGAAGGTCGCGATCAAGGTCTTCGCCGACAACCTGCGCGACCTGCTGCTGGCCGCGCCGGCCGGCCCGCGCGTGGTGATGGGCCTGGACCCCGGCATCCGCACCGGCGTGAAGGTGGCGGTGGTCGATGCCACCGGCAAGCTGGTCGAGACCGCGACCGTGTTCCCGCACGAACCGCGCAAGGACTGGGAGGGGTCGCTGCACACCCTCGGCAAGCTCTGCGCCAAGCACGGCGTGAACCTGATCGCGATCGGCAACGGCACCGCCAGCCGCGAGACCGACAAGCTCGCGGCCGACCTGATCAAGCTGCTCGCCAAGATGGCGGCCCAGGCCGGCGCGCCCGAGATGAAGGTCGACAAGGTGGTGGTCAGCGAGGCCGGCGCCTCGGTCTACTCGGCCAGCGAATTCGCGGCCCAGGAGATGCCCGACGTCGACGTCAGCCTGCGCGGCGCCGCCTCCATCGCGCGCCGGCTGCAGGACCCGCTGGCCGAGCTCGTGAAGATCGACCCCAAGAGCATCGGCGTGGGCCAGTACCAGCACGACGTGAACCAGAGCGAGCTCGCGCGCACCCTGCAGGCCGTGGTCGAAGACTGCGTGAACTCGGTGGGCGTGGACCTCAATACCGCGAGCGTGCCGCTCCTGAGCCGCGTCTCGGGCCTGTCCTCGGCCGTGGCCAAGGCCGTGGTGCGCTGGCGCGATGCCAACGGCGCCTTCGGCACCCGCAAGCAGCTGCTCGAGGTCACGGGCTTCGGCCCCAAGGCCTTCGAGCAGAGCGCGGGCTTCCTGCGCATCCGCGGCGGCACCGATCCGCTCGACGTCACCGGCGTGCATCCCGAGACCTATCCGCTGGTCGAGCAGATCATCGTCAAGACCGGCAAGCCCATCGCCGAGCTGATGGGCCGCGCCGACATGCTCAAGACGCTCAAGCCCGAGCTGTTCGCCAACGAGAAGTTCGGCGTCATCACCGTCAAGGACATCCTCGGCGAACTCGAGAAGCCCGGCCGCGACCCGCGCCCCGACTTCAAGGTGGCGCGCTTCAACGACGGCGTGGAGGACATCGCCGACCTGCAGGAGGGCATGATCCTCGAGGGCACCGTGAGCAACGTCGCCCAGTTCGGCGCCTTCATCGACCTCGGCGTGCACCAGGACGGCCTGGTCCACGTGAGCCAGCTGAGCCACAAGTTCGTCAACGACGCGCGCGAGGTCGTGAAGACCGGCGACATCGTCAAGGTGAAGGTGATGGAGGTCGACGTGGCGCGCAAGCGCATCGGCCTGTCGATGAAGCTCGACGCCGCGCCCGCGCGCCGCGACGGCCCGCGCGACAACCGCTTCGAAGGCGCCGGCCGCGGCCACCAGCCGCGCCGCGACAACACGCCGCAGCCCTCGGGGCAGATGGCGAATGCGTTTGCGAAGCTGCAGGGGTTGCGCAAGTAGGCGGTGCCGCGAAGCGCCTAACGTCGAGCCAGTCTGAAGGGGTGTCTGTGAGAACCTGGTCAGTGCGAGATGCGAAGGCACGTTTTGACGAGCTCATCGAGGCCTGCCGGACAGAGGGGCCGCAAACAGTGACAGAGCGTGGCACCCCGGTGGCCGTGCTCGTTCCTGCCATGCAGTGGTCGCGTTCGCGTGCTTCGGCCCGACTGTCGCTCAAGGCGCTGCTGCTTGCCGCCGATGCGCGCACCGAGTTTCTGACTCCCGAGCGCGGAGTCGCGCGCAGGCGGGTTCCTCCATTGCCGCGTTGAGCGAAGAGAGCAAATGAATCCGTTCGGCATCGATGCCATGACCCGCAACGTCGCCGACTTCGCGAACTTCGGTGTCGCGCTGCTCAACCCCTTCGAGCACGGCAAGCCATGAAAGCCCTGCGCATCTACGCCGGCCCCGCCGCGCGCCGGCACATCGAGGTCCAGGGCCTGCGGCCGCAGGATGTGCGCACGATCCCCGGCGCGGCCGGCGGTCCCAAGGGGCTGATCCTCGGGCCGATCGACCGCTTCGTCTTCGGCGAGTGGCTCACGCAGTCCAGCCAGCCGGTGCACCTGGTGGGCGCGTCGATCGGCGCCTGGCGGCTGGCCACGGCCTGCCTCGGCGATCCGGTCGCGGCCTTCGAGCGCTTCGAGCACGACTACGTGCGCCAGCAGTTCGAGGTGCCGCCGGGGCAGAAGCGGCTGAGCCCGCACCAGCTGAGCGAACGCTTCGCCGAGAGCCTGCAGGCCTTCTATGGCGGGCGCATCGGCGAGGTGCTCGCGCATCCGCGCTACCGGCTGCACGTGGTGACCTCACGCGGGCGCCACATCCTCGGGCGCGAGGGCAGGGCGCGCACGCCGGTCGGCTACCTCGGCGCCTTCGCCTCGAACAGCGTGCACCGCAAGACCCTGGGCGCCTGGCTCGAGCGCTGCGTGTTCTCCACGCCCGGCGCCGAGCTGCCCTTCGGCACGCGCGACTTCCGCACCCGCCAGCATGCGCTGCGCGAGGACAACTTCAACCTGGTGCTGCAGGCCTCGTGCTCGATCCCGTTCCTGCTGGCCGCGGTGCACGACATCCCGGGCGCGCCGCGCGGCGCCTACTGGGACGGCGGCATCACCGACTACCACCTGCACCTCGACTACCAGCCGGTCGACGACGGCCTGGTGCTGTACCCGCATTTCCAGCGCGCGGTGGTGCCGGGCTGGCTCGACAAGGGGCTGCGCTGGCGCCACAAGTCCACGGGCTTCCTCGACCGCATGGTGGTGCTGGCGCCCGATCCCGACTGGGTGAAGACGCTGCCCAACGGCAAGCTGCCCGATCGCAAGGACTTCATCCATTTCCAGAACGACGCGCAGGCGCGCATCGCGGCCTGGACGCGGGCCACGCGAGAGGCCCAGCGGCTTTCGGACGAACTGCGGGAATGGCTGGCGCGCGGCAGCGCGGCCGAGATCCTGCCGCTCTGAGCGGCGCCGGGCAAACCCTGAACGGGCACGCGGCCCGCGCTTCGAGAATGGCCCGCATGCCGTCCGCCCCGGACGGCGCATAACAAGCAGGAGACCGTTCCCGATGCCCCATGCCCTGATGTCGCGCCGCCGCTTCGCCATCGCCACCTCCGCCGCCGGTGCGGCCGCCACGCTCGGCCTGCCGGTGCTCGCGCAGAGCGCCTGGCCCAACAAGCCGATCCGCATCGTCGTGCCCTACACGCCCGGCGGCTTCACCGACCAGATGGCGCGGCTGGTGCAGATCGGGCTGCAGACGCGGCTGGGCCAGCCGGTGCTGATCGACAACAAGCCCGGCGCCAACAGCCTGATCGGCGTCGATGCGGTCGCCAAGGCCGCGCCCGACGGCAGCACCTTCGGCGTGGTGATCGCGGCCTATGCGGCCAACACATCGCTCTATCCGAAGCTGCCCTACGACCCGCGCAAGGACCTCGCGGGCGTGTCGCTGATGGGCGTGTCGCCGCTGCTCGCGGCGGTCAACCTCGACGCGCCGTTCAAGACCGCGCGCGAGCTGATCGACTACGCGCGCGCGAATCCCGGCAAGGTGAGCTTCGGCTCGTCGGGCAACGGCTCGGCCGCGCACCTCACGACCGAGCTGTGGAAGTCGCTGACCAAGACCTACATGATCCACATCCCGTACCGCGGCGCGGTGCCGGCGCTGACCGACCTGATGGGCGGGCAGATCCAGCTCTTCTTCGATGCGCCCACCGGGCTCATCAACCAGGCCAAGGCCGGCAAGATCCGGCTGATCGGCGTGGCCGGCGACAAGCGGCAGCCCGCGGTGCCGGACGTGCCGACCTTCATCGAGCAGGGCTTCGCGGGCTTCACCGGCAGCACCTGGGCCGGCATGCTCGCGCCGGCCGGCACGCCGCGCGAGATCGTCAAGCGCATGTCGGACGAGGTGGCGCGCATCATCAAGAGCGACGAGACGCGCGCGAAGCTCGATGCGATGGGCACCTTTCCGGCCGGCGGCACGCCCGAGGAGTTCGATGCCTTCATCGCGTCGGAGACCGCGAAGTGGGGCGCGGTGATCCGCACCGCGGGCGTGAAGGCGGAGTAGCACCAGCCCGGCCGTCGAAGGCTCAGGCCGCCAGCACCAGCACCTTGAACTGGCTCGGCACGATCCGCATGCCGACGATGTTGCAGCGGTTCTGCACCGACAGGCTGGTCATGCGCGTGCACGGCGTGCCCTTGAGCAGCACGGTGAAGGCGCCCGTGATGTGGCGCGAAGGCCCCATCACCGTCTGCGAGACCACGCCCATCAGCACGCCCGCGTTGTCGCCGTTGGTGATCGGCGTGACGGTCGCCATGTTGTGGGCCGGCGTGCCGCCGTAGAGGATGTTCCAGGCGTTGGGAATCGCGGTCGGGCCCAGCGCGATGTTGGGGTAGGGGATGGGCAAGGCCGGTGGCGTCTTGCAGACGTCGGGGAAGGCGAGGTCGACGCCCATCATCTGTGCATTGGCGAACATGGTGGCTGCTCCTTTCTGGCTGTCGTCGGTGGTCGATGGCGCGGGTCAGCCCATGTGGATCTGCTCGGCATCCACCTTGACCAGTCCCTTGCTGCTCACCAGCGTGTTCTTCGCATGCAGCCGCAGGGTCTCCTCGGCCTGGTAGTCGATCTGCCCCGCGCGCACCTGCTCGACCTCCTCGGTGAGCCTGAAGCTCGAGCGCGTGAGCACGCTGAGCCGGTCGAGCACGGTCTCGCAGGTGCGGCCGACGAAGCGCGCGATCAGTGTGGTGATGCGCACTTCGCCGCCGCGGTAGTCCATCTCGCCGATCTCGACCTCTGCCTTGCGTGCCTGCAGATCGAGTTCGGGCGCGGCCAGTTCGAGCCGGGTGCCGGCCTGCAGCGTGAGCACGCCCTCGACGGCCAGCCGCGAGTGCGCCGGATCGGCCTGCACGATGACGGCGATCAGGTAGGCCTGGTCGCGCCGCGGTCCGGCCACCAGCACCGTGTCGCCGACCGAAGGCTGCAGCAGGCAGCTCGCGGCGCGCGGGCACTGCCAGCGTTCGCCGCCGGCCTGGGCCTCGACGAGGAAGGCATCGCCGGGCAAGGCCTGCAGCACGGTGCCGAGGGCGTTGCCGGTCCAGGCGGCGGGCGCGGGCAGTGGACGGCGCAGCAAGGCCTGCATGTCCGGTGCGTGGTGCGCGGTAGGAGCGGAGGCGCGTTCGCGCAGGGCGGCGGGGCTCATGGTGCGAGGTCCTCGAGGTCGTCGGAAGTGGAAGGCAACGGCCGGCCGAAACCGTCGCGGCCCGCGCGTTGCGGCCGGTCCTGGCGCGCGGCCGAGAAGCGCTCGGCCTCGAACAGGGCCGGGTCGCTGTCGAGCACGCCGCCGCGCTCGCCCCATCGGGTGCCGGACTGCAGCGCGCGGTGCATCTGCGTGCGCTCGAAGAAGGCGCCGCGCAGGTCGGCCTCGCCGAGGTCGGCATAGGCGAAGTCCGCATACACGAGCCGGCTGCGCGCGAACGAGGTGCGGCGGCACCGCGCGCGATGGAACACGCACTGCTCGAGCCGCGCATCCGACAGGTCGGCGTCGTCGAGCCGCGCACCAACCCACAGGCTCTGGTCGAAATGGCCGCCGCGCGCATCGGCCTGGCGCAGGTCGGCCTCGGGAAACAGGCACTGCGGCGCATGCACCGCGGTGAGCACCGCGCGCGCGAGCTTCGCGCCCTTGAAGTTGCACTGGACCAGCGTCGCGCGGTCGAAGTTGCAGCCGCCGAGGTCGGCATCGATGAACTGGCAGAGCCGGAACTGCTGGCCCGAGAAGTCCTGGCCCGCGAGATCGGCCTCGCTGAAGATCACGTTGTGGAAGCTGGCGCCCGTGAAGCGCGCGTCGCGCAGCGCGGCGCGGTAGTAGACGGTGGTGTCGAGCGCCACCGCGTCGAAGCGGGTGCCGGCCAGGCTCGATTCGCCGAACACGGCCTTCGTGAGGTCCGCACCCGCGAAGCTCGCGCCATCGAGCCGGCTCTGGTGGAAAGCCGCGAGATCGGCCTTGGCCTCGGCGGCATCGGCCTCGTGCAGCTCGCAATCGCCGAAAGCCGCGCGGCTCATCGTGGCGCCGCGCAGGCTCGCGCGCGCCAGGCTGCAGCGGTGGAAGCCCGCGCGCTGCAGGTCGGCCCCGTCGAGCACGGCACCGTCGAAGCGGCAGGCATCGAAGGCCGACTCGGCGAGCTTCGCGCCGCGCAGGCTGGCGTTGGAGAAATCGCAGTCGCGCAGGGCGCCGCCGCTGAGGTCCAGGCCATCGAATCGCATGCCCTGGAAATCCTGCCGCTCGATGAATTCGCCGCCGCGCAGTTTCAGGGCCAGGGTCTCCGGCGTCATTGCACCGGGTCCGCCGCGCGCCGCGGCAGCGTCTTGGCCTGTTCGAGGTAGGCGCCGTGGGTGTCGGTCACCGTGTCGATCACGGTCTGCGAGACGTCGGCGCGGAACAGGTTGGCTTCGCGCAGGTCGCAGGAGAGCAGGCGGGATTTCTGCAGATGGGCATTCATGAGGTTGGCGCCGCGCAGCGAGGCCTGGGTGAAGTCGGCGCGGATGAACAGGCTGTCGGGCGCATCGATGGCGCCGAGGTCGGCGCCGGTCAGCACGCAGCCCGAGAGATCGCAGGTGTCGAGCGTGGCGCGCACGAAGCGCGCGCCCTCGAGCTGCATCTCGCGCAGGCTGCAATGGACCAGCGTGGCGCCTTCGAAATCGACCGTGCGCAGGCTGCTGGTGCCGACGAAGCAGGTGGTGCGCAGCGTGGCGCCGCGAAAGCTCACGCGCCGGTCGGCCACGGTGTGGGCCCAGGCGCAGGCTTCGAGCGAAGCGCCCGCGAAGTCCAGGCCCTCGACCTCGCAGGCAATGAGGCCGAACTTGTGCAGCGTCGCGCCGCGAAAGCCGCAGTCCACGAGCCGGCTGCCTTCGAGCACGGTCACGTAGTCGAAGTGCGCATCGTCGAAGCGGCAGCCCTCGAAATGCATGCCGAACAGGTTCAGGTGCGCGAGCCGCGCGCCGCCGAAGTCGCAGTGGTCGAAGCGGCTTTTCTCGCTCGTGGTTTCGTGCAACCGGGCATGCGCGAACGAGGTGCGCTCGCAGCGTGCGAGGCTCAGGTTGGCGCGATCGAGCACGCAGTGGGCCAGCGAGGCATGCGCGAGGTTCGCGCGCACCAGCACCGCCTCGGTGGCATCGGCGCCGTCGAGCTGCGCGCCCGCGAGCGAGGCGCTTTCGAGCAGGGTGCGGTGCAGCCGGGCGCCGCGCAGGTCGATGCCCGAGAGGTCGGCGCCGGTCAGGTCCAGGCCCGAGAGATCGCGCGTGGTCGCCATGAGCTGCAGCACGCGTTCGCGCGCCTCGGCCGCGCGGGTGCCGTCCATCGCATCGGCGGCGCTCTGGTGCTGGGCGCCGAGCCGGTACATGTCGATCAGGCCGCGGCGGCCGTTCTCGGCCGCCTGCTCGAGCGCGCGCTGCTGCTCGGGCGGCATCTGCGGGCTGCGCGTGGCGGGCGCGATGCCCAGCAGGCCCTGCATCACGGTCTTCGCATCGAAGGCCGGCGGTCCCTTGACCTCGGTGCGCTGCGCGCCGTCGACCATCTCGCCGGTGTCGAAGCCGACCTTGCGCGACTCGGGCGCGTTGGCCTTCGCCTGCCGCGCGAGGTCGCGGCGGCCGTCCTCGAGCTTCTGCAACTGTTCGCGCTCGTAGGCCTTGGCGCGCTCCATGAACGCGGGCAGTTCGCTGAGGCTCGGCCGCCTGGTGAAGGGCTCGGGCGCCACGCGCTCCTTGAAGTGGCGCGGCTTGTGGCCGGCGGCCACGCCCTTGTCGGCGAGGTCTTCGCGCAGCACGCGCGCGCGTTCGCGCATGTTGCGCACCAGCGGCGATTCCTCTTCCTCGAGCTGGTCGAGCCAGGGACCGATGGTCTCGGCGGGCAGCAGTTCCTCGTCGCGGAAGGTGTGGAGCGCGCCGGTCTCGGGATCGCTGCGGCGCTGCAGGATCTCGAGGTAGTGGGCCAGCGGTCGCGGTGCATCGGCGGCGCGCTCGATGGCGGGCATGAGGTGCGTGATGTCGGCGGCGTCGTCCTCGGCGATCGCGGTCTCGCCATGGAAGATCAGCGCGATCTGTTCGCGGTGCGGGAAGAACCAGGCCGTGGTGAGCCGCAGCTCGACCTCGTCGAAGTGGCCAGGCTCGTCGCTGCCGGCCTGCGTCCTGCGCGCCACGAAGCCGCGCGCGCGCCAGTCGGGCAGCCGGCCGTGCTGCACGGGCCGCGCGGGATGCATGTTCAAGATCTCGTAGGGAGTGCCGCCCGCGATGCGGTCGGCCTGGGGCCAGCGCTGCTCGGGCACGGCGGCGTTGAAGAGCCGCCAGTCCATGTCCTGCGCGAAGCCGGGGAACAGGTGCTCGCGCCAGTGCGCGCCGTAGTCGCTGCCGATCAGCCGCATGCGCGCGGGCCAGCTCACGTCGATCGCGCCGGGGCAGGCCGGCTCCATCGTGCGGCCCGGATGGTCGATGCGGCGCTGCGGATGCTCGACGTTGGGCAAGCGCTGCACCCACAAACCGTTCACGAGTTCGGGCTGGTGGCCGATGCCCAGCGGGTTGTCGGCGAAGGCCGGACCGCCGTAGGCGCGGCTCCAGTCCAGCCGCATCGATTCGAAGGGCTGCGGTGCGCTCGCGCGGCCGTCGATCCAGTAGCGGTCGCCGAACACCACCAGCTGCCGCGCCAGCGCGCCCACGCGCAGCTCGACCGCGCAGGCCGTCTTCTCGGCCTGGTGATGGGTGTAGGCATGGCCGGTGGCGAGGAACTCGGCGCAGGCCTTGGGCATGCCGAGGTCGATGGCGCCGGTGGGGCCCAGCTCCTCGGAGACCGTCTTCCAGAATTCGGTCTCGGGCAGCAGCACCGGCTGCTCGTCCATCGACACCATGCCCATCACCGTGAGCGCCAGGCGTTGGTGGCCCTGGCGCAGGAAGGGGCGCGTGATGACGCTCAGCCGCAGGGGTTTGACTGTTTTCACGGAAGGACGCGCGCTCAGTGCGAGGCGCGCGGAATCTCGAGCGGCGTGCGCGCGCGGTCGATGGCGAAGATGGAGGCGTCGTTCGGATCGCGCAGCAGGTGCACCGGCTTGCCGGGCACCGCGAACTGCGGCAGCAGCCCTTCGTCGATCAGCGTGCGCACGACGGCGCGTCGTTCTTCCACGACGGCGTCGGTGCCGAGCACGCGCAGTGCGAGTTCGACGGCATAGACGGTCTGGCCCTGCGAGCCGCCGCGCGAGAGTTCATTCTCGGACCGCTTGAGCGACTCGACCACGGCCTGCGCGGGAATGCCGGTCTGCGCCAGCCGCTCCCAGGTCCTGGCCTCGGCCGAATAGATACGGTTCTCGCGCGTGGCCGCGATCACGACCGACACCGCGACCAGCAGCATCGAGCCCATCAGCACCGCGAAGACGATCCACAGCAGAATTTCCATTCGTTCGCTTCGTCAGGCCACCAGTGTCAGCACCTTGAACTTCGCCGCCAGGCCGCCGGTCGCGATCAGCATGCCCTTGTTGGCGATCTTCAGGCCCGTGGTGCTGATCTTCAGCGGCGCGTTCTTCATCGAGAAGATGGCCACGTCGATCTTGACTGTCGCGAGCTGCGCATTGAGCGCCGCGTAGTACTGCAGCCGCGCGCCCCACACGTCCAGCGACATGCCCACCAGGCTCAGCCGGAAGCCCACGCCGCCCACGCGCGCGAGCCGCCAGTCGCCGCTCGAGGCGTAGTTGTTGTTGTAGACGGTGGAGTTGTTGGTGTAGTTGTTGGTCGTGTTGTTGTAGGTGGTCGACGTCGTGTTGTAGACGTTGGTGTTGATGACGTGCTGCGTCGTGTTGTGGACGTGGTTCGTGGTGTTGAAGGTCACGTCGGGCGAGGTGTGCACCGTCGGGCCGGTCACGATGGTGGTCGAGGGGCCGTTGACCGTCGTGTTGTTGACGGTGTTGATGGTGTCGTTGCGCCCGCCGCTCACGAAGCGGATCTCCTGGCCGTCGATGGTGCCGTGGAAGCCGCCGGTGATCGCGAGGTTCACGCCGCCCGTGATGGTGTCGTTCAGGCCGCCCGCGAGGTTGCGGTTCTTGCCGCCCGTGATGCGCTGGTTGACGCCGCCGCTGATGGTCTCGTTGAAGCCGCCGGTCACGTCGCGGGTGTCGCCGCCGGTGATGGTCTCCTGCGCGCCCGCGGTGATGTCGCGCGTCTCGCCGTCCTGGTAGGTGGCCGACTCGTGGCCCTTGATCAGCGTGGTGCGCGTGCCGTCGGTGGTGTGGGTCTCGTCGGCCTCGACCTCCACGTCGAGGTTGCGCTCGGCATGCAGCAGGATCTGCTCGGCGCCGGTGCGGTCCTCGAAGCGCAGCATGTTCGCCTGGTTGGCCGCGCCGCCTTCGCTCGAGCGCGTGAGGATGCCGCTGGCCGTGGCGTTGGCCGGCAGTTCCCACGGCGGCATCTGGTCGCTGTTGTAGACGCGGCCCGTGATGATCGGTCGGTCGGGCTCGCCGCCGATGAAGTCGACGATGACCTCCTGGCCCACGCGCGGCATGTGCATGGTGCCGAAGTTCGCGCCGGCCCAGCTGCTGGACACGCGCACCCAGCAGGAGCTGTTCTCGTCGGCCTGGCCATAGCGGTCCCAGCGGAACTGCAGCTTCACGCGGCCGAAGCGGTCGGTCCAGATCTCCTGCGGGCCGACCACGGTGGCGGTCTGCGGGCCGTTGGTGCGCGGGCGCGGCGTCTTGCGCGCGGGTCGGTAGGCCACGGAGGAGGGCAGCACGGTGAAGTCGAACTCGCACACCGATTCGGCGCTGCCGCCGCTCGAGTACTCGGGCTCCTGCAGGTCGTAGCGGGTTTCGGTGACCAGGTACTCGCGGTTGTCGGCCTCGCGCGGGCAATGCGTGAGCGAGAACAGGTAGCCCGGTGCCATGCCCGCCACGTTGGTGTGGCCCGCGGCCAGCTCGTGCGCGCACTGCAGCTCCTGCAGCCGGATGCGCGCATAGGTGTCGCCCTGCTGGTGCTCGCTGTAGCCGCCCAGCCATTCGTAGACCTCGTACGAAGCATGGTCGTGGCCCTTGGGGTCCTGCTGCACGCTCTGCAGCGAGGCGCGCGACTTGCGGAAATCGAAGTCGTCGAGCATCACGCGGCCCGAGGTGATCTGCTCGGCCACGCGCCAGCGGTCGATGCAGGGCTCGAGCGCGTCGACCACGCGGTCGCGCGGCCGGTACGGGATGCTGGCGTAGCCGGGCAGCGGCCGGTAGGCGCCGGCATCGTCGGCCAGCACCAGCAGGTGCGAGCCGTTCGAATGCTCGAAGTGGTAGGAGATGCCTTCGTGCTCCATGAGGCGGCTCGCGAAGGCGAAGTCGCTCTCCTGGTACTGCACGCAGTTCTCCCAGGTGCGGTAGCTGCCGGTCAGGCGCTTCTCGTATTCGAAGCCGTATTTGCCGAGCACCTCGTCGAGTACCTCGGGCACGCTCCTGTTCTGGAAGATGCGGCTGTCGGTGGTGCGCGTGAGGTACCAGAGCCAGGGCTGCACCAGCGCGCGGTAGACGTAGTGGCGGCCGGTCTCGTTGGCACGGCCCAGCAGTTCGAAGCGCACCACGGTGCCGTTGAGGAAGCGCGGGCCGGCATCGTCCGAGACCTCGATGCTCAGCGAGGTGCCCAGCAGCGTCTTCAGGTCGAGGTTGAAGCTGGTGCTGACCATGTCGACCTCGAACTCGAAGAGTCTGGAGAGGCCTTCCTGTCCCCGCATCGCGCGAAACTTCAACTGCTCGGCGCTCAGTGCGGTGTGGACCCGGATGGTTCGCGTCATTCGAAGGTGTTCCCTGTTCTCGAAGGACCCGGCGGGTGCGGGTCGTCGAGGCCAGTCTAGGAAGCCCTCATGTCATCGACATGACGCGATGGTGCATGCGACGCGCTAAGACCGCGCGCTTAAGACGAACTGTTTATAAGGCCGGGCCAAGCGCCACGGCCCGGCCTCACATCGAGGCTTCGAGCATCGCGCGGTAGTCGTCGCGCGTGGCCAGCCGCGGGTTGGTCTTGTGGCAGTGGTCGGCCATCGCGCCGTCGATGATCTGCTCGAACAGCGCGGGCGTCACGCCCACTTCGGCCAGGCCCTTGGGCAGGCCCAGGCGCGCGTTCATGTCGCGGATCGCATCGCCGAGGTCGCCGGCCGAATCGAGGTGCATGGCCTGCGCCATGCGCTGCAGCCGCTGCTCCTTCTGCACCGACTCGGCGCCGGCGTTGAAGTGGATCACCGCGGGCAGGAACAGCGCGTTGAGCGTGCCGTGGTGCAGGCGCGGGTCGACGCCGCCGAGGCTGTGGCTCAGCGAGTGCACGCAGCCCAGGCCCTTCTGGAACGCCATCGCGCCCTGCATCGAGGCGCTCATGAGGTTCAGGCGCGCCTCGCGGTCGCTGCCGTCCCTGGTGGCGCGCTCGATGTGGCCCCAGGCGCGCTCGAGCCCGTCGAGGCCGATGCCGTCGGCCGGCGGGTTGAAGGCGGCCGACATGAAGGTCTCCATGCAGTGCGCGATCGCGTCCATGCCGGTGGCGGCGGTCAGGCGCGGCGGCAGGCCGAGCGTGAGCTCGGGGTCGCAGATCGCGGCCTTGGGCATCAGGAACCAGCTGTGGAAGCCGAGCTTTCGGTGGTCGTCGACGATCACGATCGCGCCGCGCGCGACCTCGCTGCCGGTGCCGCTGGTGGTGGGCACCGCGATCAGCGGCACCACGCGCTCGGTGATCTTCGGCGAACCGCCCTCGATGGTGGCGTAGGTCTTGAGCGGGCCCTCGTGCGTGGCCGCGATCGCCACGCCCTTGGCGCAGTCGATGGCCGAGCCGCCGCCCACGGCGATCAGGCCGTCGCAGCGGCCGCTGCGGTAGAGCTCGACGGCCGCGCGCACGGCGGCCTCGGTCGGGTTGGACGGGGTCTGGTCGAAGATCGTGACCTCGAGGTCGGCGATGGCGTCGATCGCCTTCTGCAGGATGCCGGCCGCGCGCACGCCGGCGTCGGTCACGATCAGCGGGCGGTTGATGCCGATGCGCGCGCACTCGCTCGACAGCAGCTTCACCGCGCCGAATTCGAACTGGATCTGGGTCAGGTATTGGATGAGGGCCATGGGGTGGGGGAGGGGTTCTCGAGCTGGCAGGCAAGTACGATGGCGGACCATCGAATCTACCAACAGGCAGGCAGCTTGCCCACGAAGAAAACCCTCGACGCTGTCGCACTCGGCACAGCGCTCGTTGGCTTCCCATGACATGACGACGAATCCCCCCGTACCTTTTTCCCCTCCGCTGACCGCCAGGATGGCCAGCGTGGTCGAGCGCATGGCGCGCGCCGGCCACCCTTCGCTCGACCAGCTCACGCCCGAGGAGGCCAAGGCCTCGTACGAGCGCGGCGCGGGCGTGCTCGAGGTGCCCAAGCCCGAGCTCGCGCGCATCGAGGACTTCGAGATCGCCGCGCGCGACGGCCACGCGATCCCCGCGCGGCTCTACGCGCCCTCGGCCGAGGTGCTGCCGGTGCTCGTGTACTTCCACGGCGGCGGCTTCACGGTCGGCAACATCCGCACCCACGACACGCTGTGCCGCGTGCTCAGCAGGAAGAGCGGCTGCGCGGTGGTGTCGGTCGATTACCGGCTCGCGCCCGCGCACAAGTTCCCGACCGCTTCCGACGATGCCTGGGACGCCTTCGCCTTCGTCGCGCGCCAGGGCGCGAGCCTGGGCCTCGATCCCGCGCGGCTCGCGGTCGGCGGCGACAGCGCGGGCGGCACGCTGGCCGCGGTCTGCGCGATCCTCGCGCGCGACGCGGGCCTGCCGCTCGCGCTGCAGCTGCTGATCTACCCCGGCATGACCGGCCACCAGGACACCGAGTCGCACCGCCGCTACGCCCAGGGTCCGCTGCTGACCAAGGCCCTGATCGACTACTTCTTCGGCCAGTACGTGCGCAGCCCGGCCGACCGCGACGACTGGCGCTTCGCGCCGCTGATCGCCGACGACGTGGACGACGTGGCACCGGCCTGGATCGCGCTGGCCGAGTGCGACCCGGTGGTCGACGAGGGCATCGCCTATGCCGACAAGCTGCGCGCCGCGGGCGTGCCGGTCGACCTCGAGATCTACCGCGGCGTGATCCACGAGTTCCTCAAGATGGGCCGCGCGGTGCCCGAGGCGCTGCAGGCGCAGGACGACGCGGCGAAGGCGCTGCGCGAGGCGCTGCGGCCCTGACGATCCGATTTCTTTTCCCTGGAGACAACAAGAATGCAACGCAGTGATTTCCGTTTCTTCCACCGCCTGCGCGTGCGCTGGGCCGAAGTCGACATGCAGAAGATCGTCTTCAACGCGCACTACCTGATGTACTTCGACACCGCCATCGCCGACTACTGGCGCGCGCTCGCGCTGCCCTACGAGGAAGCGATGCATTCGCTGGGCGGCGATCTCTACGTGCGCAAGGCGACCATCGACTTCCGCGCCTCGGCGCGCATGGACGACGTGATCGACGTGGGCATGCGCTGCGCGCGCATCGGCACCTCGTCGATGACCTTCGAGGGCGGGCTGTTCCGCCAGGGCGAATTCCTGGTCGGCTGCGAGCTGGTCTACGTGTTCGCGGACCCGGCCACGCAGACCTCGAAGCCGGTGCCGGCCTCGTTGCGCGCGATCCTCGAGGGCTTCGAGGCCGGCGAGACGATGCGGGCCATCGACACCGGAGACTGGGCCACGCTCGGCGAAGGCGCGGCGGCGCTGCGGCGCGCGGTCTTCATCGAGGAGCAGAAGGTGCCCGAGGCGATGGAGTGGGACGAGCACGACGCGGCCGTGCCGCACGTGGTGGTGCGCAACCGGCTCGGCCAGGCGATCGCCACCGGCCGGCTGCTGCCGGCGCGGGACGGCCGCTCGATGATCGGCCGCATCGCGGTGCATCGCGCGCTGCGCAGCGGCGGCCACGGCGTGGCGGTGGTGCAGGCGCTCGAGGCCGCGGCCCGGGCGCGCGGCGATGCGGAGATCGCGCTCCATGCGCAGCGCAGCGCCGAGCGCTTTTACGAACGGCTCGGCTATGCGGTGCATGGCGAGCCCTTCGTCGAGGCCGACATCCCGCACATCGAGATGCGGCGCACGCTGCGTTGAGCGTCGCTCAGTAGCGCGGCGGCGGATCGGGCACGTAGCCCGCCTCGGATGCGGGGAACGGCGACGGTCCCGCGGGACGCGGCCAGCGCGGTGCCGGGCTGGCCGGGATCACGCCCGCGGCAACGAGGTTCTCGCGGCTGTCGTAGCGGATGCGCACCACCTCGTCGGGCGAGGAACGCAGGCGCTCGAAGGTGGTGTGGCCGACGTACGAGGTCTCGCGGCGGCCATGGCCGGTGCCCAGGCTGGGCGCGGGCTGGCTGCGCGACTGGGCCATGGCGGAGGATTCCCCGGGCGCCGCGCTGTCGGCCGAGGCCGAGGCCGAGGGTGCCATCGACTTGTTGCGGGCCTCGAGTTCGCCGCGCGGCGCCGATTCCTCGCGGCTGTAGCCGTCGCGGCGTGGGAACGGCATCGGCACGGGCGGTGGCGGTGGTGCCACGCGCTCGCGGAACACCGCGACGCCGATCACACCGACCTCGTCGGGGCGGCCGGTGCGGCTCGCGTACGAATTGCCGTTGGCCGTGAACTCGAAGGCCGCGATCTGCGAATCGCTCTTGCGCCAGCCCGCGATGTCGGCGCGCTCGCCGCCCGAGAGCACGTAGCCGTTCTGCTGCACGCCCGCGGTTTCGCCGGTCAGCACGTTGACGCCGTCGACCGACATCACGGTCATGAGCCGCTCGCTCATGCGGTTGCGCAGGCGCACGGCATAGCGCGCGCCGGGACGCCCGGCCACCCAGTACTCGCCGTTGGCGCGGTAGACGGGCAGCTCGCGGCCGGTGGCGCGGTCGACCACGCTGACTTCCATCAGGCCGCCGAGGCGGTCGACGGGCGAGGGCGGCAGATAGGGGCGTGCCGGGGTCTGGGTGCAGGCCGAGAGCGCGGCCAGCGCGAGGGCGGTGGAGAAGAATCTGCGGTTCATGGAGGTCTCTCTTTCCTTGCCGGAAGTGGTCGGTGCAGGCTTCTACGGCGCACCGGCGGCAACGGGGTCAAGAAAGGCGCACAAAAAAAGGCGCTATCTGAAAGATAGCGCCTTGCGCCCGAACGACGGGCGTTGGAAGCCCAAAACGCCTCACTGATTGGGCTTCAAGCTGCAGCGCGGGGCCGGTGGTCGGCGCCCGGTGCTGTTCGGAGAACTCAGATATCTTCGAGCAGCGGATAAGGCAAAGGTTCCACACTCAGCGCCGGGCCGCTGGCCGAGGCCGCATGCAGGCCGCCGGCCTCGAGCGCCGCGATCTGCATCGAGATCAGCGCGGCCCAGCCGCCATCGGGCGCCGGCGCGGCCTGCGCGACCGTGCCCACGGGCTGTTCGGCATCGCTGGCGGCAAAGACTTCCTGGCCGGCCGCGACCTCGCCGTCGGCCTTCACGAGGTAGGTGCGGCGCTTGAGCGTGCCGCGGAACTGGCTGCGCGCCACCACTTCCTGGCCGGGGTAGCAGCCCTTCTTGAAGTTGACGCCGCCCACCGATTCGTAATTGATCATCTGCGGCACGAAGGCCTCGACCACCGGCGTGGTGAGCGTGACGATGCCGCTGCGCACCTCGCTCCACGACCACAGGGCCGGATCGAGCGCGGCGCCTTGCGGCGCGGCGCTGCCGGCCGGGGCCAGCCAGAGCGCGCGCGGCACGCCGTCGGCCGGGTACAGGGAGATGGCGCTGCCGCCCTCGATGCCTTCGATCGCACGGCGCTGGCCGGGCGCGGCGGAAGCGTCGATGCCGTTGGCCGCGAGCGCGGTGCCCGCGAGGCCGACCAGCGCGAATTGCTCGGTCGCGTCGCTGAGCTTGGCCTTGGCGCGCAGCACGTACATCGACAACCGCTTGAGCGTGGCGGCCAGGATGTCGCGGCTGCAGACCAGCAGCACCAGCTCGGGCTGCGGGCGGATGCCGATGAAGCTCGCGATGACGCGGCCCTTGGCGGTGCACAGCGCCGCCAGGCGGGCCTCGGCGGCGCCGAGCAGGGAGAAATCCTGGGTCAGTTGGCCATGCAGGAAGGCTGCGGCATCGGGGCCCTCGGCACGGATCACGCCCAGATGGGCGAGGGGCGCAACGCCATTGAGAACGACTGTGGTCATCGCTGAATTATCATGGCCGGGCCCGATTCGTCGGGACCGCGTGGACGGCAGCCTTTCTTCTTGCAGGGCCACCGCCTTGTCCGGTCGCTCCTTTCGCGTCCGCCCCGCTCGGCCCCTTTCATCGCCTCCTTCTTCTTCTTCCGCTTGTCCATCGGATCCGTGCGCCGCTTCTTCCTCACGATCTTCCTGCTCGCTGCCCTGGCCGCGCTGGCCGCCGGTGCCGGCGGACTCTGGTGGGTGCACCAGCCGCTCAAGCTGCCGGCGCCCAACGTCGACCTGTCGGTCGAGCCCGGCACCACGCCGCGCGGCATCGCCCAGGCCGTGGCCGATGCCGGCGTGGCGGTCGACCCGCAGCTGCTCTACCTGTGGTTCCGCATCTCGGGCCAGGACCGGCAGATGCGCGCCGGCAGCTACGAGCTCGACCGCGGCGTGACGCCCAAGCTGCTGCTCAACATCCTGGTGCGCGGTGAGGAAGCCACGCGCAGCCTGGTGCTGGTGGAGGGCTGGAACATCCGCCAGGTGCGCGCGGCGCTCGCCAAGGCCGAGCAGCTCAAGCCCGACAGCGTGGGCCTGAGCGACGAGGCGCTGATGGAAAAGCTGGGCCGCCCCGGCCAGCATCCCGAAGGCCGCTTCTTCCCCGATACCTACACCTATTCGAAGGGCTCGACCGACATCGCGCTGCTGCAGCGCGCCATGCGCGCCATGGACAAGAAGCTCGAGGCCGCCTGGGCCGCGCGCGCGAGCAACCTGCCGCTGCAATCGGCCGAGCAGGCGCTGATCCTCGCGAGCATCGTCGAGAAGGAGACCGGCAAGGCGGCCGACCGGGCCGAGATCGCCGCCGTCTTCAACAACCGGCTGCGCATCGGCATGCCGCTGCAGACCGACCCGACCGTGATCTACGGCATGGGCACCGCCTTCGACGGCAACCTGCGCAAGCGGGACCTGCAGACCGACACGCCCTGGAACACCTACATGCGCAACGGCCTGCCACCCACGCCGATCTCGATGCCCGGCAAAGCCGCGCTGCTGGCGGCCGTGCAGCCGGCGCAGAGCAAGTCGCTGTACTTCGTGTCGCGCGGCGACGGCACCAGCCAGTTCAGCACATCGCTCGACGACCACAACCGTGCCGTCAACCGCTACCAGCGCGGCGGCGGCACCCCTGCGACGAAGGCGGCCCAATGAACGCTGGCGGACTCTTTCTCACGCTCGAGGGCATCGACGGGGCCGGCAAGTCCAGCCACCTCGATGCCTTGCAGGCGCTCTTCGAGGGCCGGGGCCGCGCGGTCACGCGCACGCGCGAACCGGGCGGCACGCCGCTGGCCGAGACGCTGCGCACGCTGATCCTCGAGCAGCCGATGGACCCGCTGACCGAGTCGCTGCTGGTGTTCGCGGCGCGGCGCGACCACATCGCGCAGGTGATCGAGCCGGCCTTGGCGCGCGGCGACGTGGTGCTGTGCGACCGCTTCACCGACGCCACCTTCGCCTACCAGGGCGGCGGCCGCGGCTTCGACACCGAGGTGCTGTCCACGCTCGAGCGCTGGGCGCAGGCCGGACGCGGCGGGCAATCCGAGGTGGCCCTGCTGCAGCCGCATATCACGCTGTGGTTCGATCTCGCGCCCGAGATCGCGGCCCAGCGCCTGGCCGGCGCGCGCGTGCCCGACAAGTTCGAGGCCCAGCCGGTCGAGTTCTTCCGCAAGGTCGCGCAGGGCTATGCCGATCGCGCTGCCGCCGATGCGGCGCGCTTCGTGCGCATCGATGCGGGCCAGAGCCGCGACCAGGTCTGGCAACAGGTCGAGGCGGCGCTGGTGGCGCGCGGCCTGGCCGGGGAGGGACGCGCATGACCGCGGCGGAACTGTCGCCCTGGCTGCGCCAGCCGCTGGTCGAACTGCTGCGCCAGCGCGGTCACGCCTGGCTGCTGCAGGGGCCCTCGGGCCTGGGCCAATACGACCTGGCACTCGCGCTGGCCTCGGCCTGGCTCTGCGAGCAGCCGACGGAGGAGGGCGCCGCCTGCGGCCATTGCCCGAGCTGCCACGCCATCGAGGTGCGTACCCATGCCGACCTCTGCGTGCTGATGCCCGAGGTGGCGATGCAGGAACTGGACTGGCCGCTCGACGAGAAGGCCCAGGCCGACATCGACGACAAGAAGCGCAAGGCCAGCCGCGAGATCCGCGTCGAGGCGATGCGCGACGCGGTCGGTTTCGCCCAGCGCACCAGCGCACGCGGCCGCGGCAAGGTGGTGCTGGTCTATCCGGCCGAGCGCATGAACACCATCACCGCCAATGCGCTGCTCAAGACGCTCGAGGAGCCCGTGGGCGACGTGCGTTTCGTGCTCGCGAGCGAGGCCGCCTGGCAGCTGCTGCCGACCATCCGCAGCCGCTGCCTCGGCTTCACCTTGCCCTGGCCCGACATGCAACAGGCCGAAGCCTGGCTTGCGGCGCTGGACGTTCCGGCGGCGGATGCCGCGGCCCTGCTGCGCGCGGCCGGCGGACGCCCGAGCGATGCCCTGCGGCTCGCGCGCGCCGGCCAGTCGCCCAAGGCCTGGGCGCTGCTGCCCAAGGCCGTGCTGCGCGGCGACGTCGGCGCGCTGGCCGACCAGGCGCCGGCCCAGGCGGTCGGTGCCTTGCAGAAGCTCTGCCACGACCTGATGGCCGTCGGCAATGGCGCCGCGCCGCGTTTCTTCGAACCCGGCGACCTGCCGGCCGCGCCCTCGCGGCTCGCGCTGGCGCGCTGGTCGAAATCGCTGGCCGCGTCGGCCCGGACCGCGGAACATCCGTTCAATGCAGGACTCATGCTGGAAGCGCTCGTGAGCGAAGCGCGCAGCACCCTCAACTCAGCCGCTCGCCGCCCATGAACCAACCCGCAGCCCCGTCCGCCAACTCCGCAGCAGCCGCTGCCGCCGCCAACGCCGCGGGTGGCGCCACGCCGCACCGGCCGAGCGTCATCCAGCTCGCCATCAAGGAGAAGGGGGCGCTCTATGCGGCCTACATCCCGCTGTTCTCCGAGGGCGGCATCTTCATTCCGACCTCGCGCGAATACCGGCTCGGCGACGACGTCTATGTGCTTCTGACCCTGCCCGAGGACCCGCAACGCTATCCGGTGGCCGGCAAGGTCGCCTGGATCACGCCGGCACGCGCGGCCGGCAGCCGGGCGCCCGGCGTGGGCATCCGCTTTCCGTCCGACGAGAAATCGCGCCAGCTCAAGGCGCGCATCGAGGCCGCGCTGGGCGGCTCGATGGCTTCCGACCGGCCCACGCAGACGATCTGACATCGGCGGCGATCCGGCCGCCTTTTGCGCTCGCCAGTTTTCCCGGCTTCCTTCGTTTCCTCAGATTCCTGGCGATGTTCACCGACTCCCACTGCCACCTGACCTTTCCCGAATTCGCCGACCAGATGGATGCGGTACGCGCCGCCATGGACGCCGCCCAGGTCGACCGGGCCCTGTGCATCTGCACCCGGCTCGAGGAGTTCGACGAGGTGCAGGCGCTGGCCGCGCGCTACGACAACTTCTGGGCCAGCGTGGGCGTGCATCCGGACACGGAAGACACGCTGGAGCCCAGCGTCGACGACCTCGTGCGCCTGGCCGCGCGGCCCCGCGTGGTGGCGATCGGCGAGACCGGCCTCGACTACTACCAGATGGAAGAACGCAAGGGCGGCCGCAGCATCGCCGACCTCGAATGGCAGCGCGAGCGCTTCCGCGTGCACATCCGCGCCGCCCGGCAGACCGGCAAGCCGCTGGTGATCCACACGCGCGAAGCCTCGGCCGACACCATCGCGATCCTCAAGGAGGAGGGCGAGGACGGCTCCGCGGGCGCGGCCGGCGGCGTGTTCCACTGCTTCACCGAAACCGCCGAGGTGGCGCGCGCCGCGCTGGATCTCGGCTTCTACATATCCTTCTCGGGCATCCTGACCTTCAAGAAGGCGCAGGATCTGCGCGACGTGGCGGCCTTCGTGCCGCTCGAGCGCATGCTGATCGAGACCGACAGCCCCTACCTCGCGCCGGTGCCGTACCGGGGCAAGACCAACACGCCGGCCTACGTGCCGTACGTGGCGCGGCAGATCGCCGAGCTGCGGCAGTTGCCGCTCGAGGCCGTGGCCCGGGCGACCAGCGACAACTTCGAAACACTGTTCAAGGGGGTTCGACAATGATGAAGAAAAACTTCAAGAAGCTCGTCTATCTATCTGTTTTTTCTGCGATTTTTTCTGCGCACGCAGGTTCCTTCGAAGATTTTTTCCGGGCCGTGCGCGCCGACAACCCCAGCGGCGTTCGCAGCCTGCTGCAGCGAGGCTTCGATCCGAACACACGCGACGAACGCGGCCAGACCGGCCTGCTGATCGCGCTGCGCGAGCCGTCGCCGAAAGTGATCCAGGTGCTGCTGGAATCGCCGCAGACCAATGTCGAGCTGCGCAACGCCAAGGACGAGAGCCCGCTGATGCTCGCGGCGATCAAGGGACAGCAGGAGCTCGTCACCCAGCTCATCAAGCGCGACGCCGACATCAACAAGCCCGGCTGGACGCCGCTGCACTATGCGGCGACCGGCGGGCACGTGGCGATCATGAAGCAGTTGCTCGACAACTTCGCCTTCATCGACGCGCAGTCGCCCAACGGCACCACGCCGCTGATGATGGCCGCGATGTACGGCTCGACCGATGCGGTGAAGCTGCTTTTGGCCGAGGGCGCCGACGTGACGATGAAGAACCAGCTCGGCATGACCGCCGTCGACTTCGCCAACCGCGCCAATCGGTCCGAAGCCGCGGGGCTGATCGCGGCGGCTTCAGCGGCGAAAGCGGTGCCAAAAGACGGAAAATGGTAAGAATTTACTAATAAATTAGTAGTTTTCGATGCTGGCACCATGAAAGCGTGATTTATTACCGGCTCCGTCAAGTGTCCGGATGATGAAGTTTGTATTTTTTGGAAACAGGCGCGGACAGAATGAGGGCTTCATCGAAGCCCTTTTTTCTGCCCGGAACATCCATGCAATTCACCCTCCAGCAGCTCGGTGGCGGCGCCTTGGCATGGCAGATGTCCTTGCTCGCAGCCATCCTGATCGCCGGCACGCTCGTGGGCTGGCTCCTGTACCTGGTCATCAAGGCCGGTGTCCGCGATGGCATGAGCGAGGCGCTGCGTCGGCGCCGGCGGTTCCGGCGGGCGGAACTGACGACTGACGGCGGGTTGGACGCGCGGGACTGAAGTTGAGCGCCAGGAGCCGATGGCCAGGAGGCCCTGGCTTTGGATCCGGTCCAGCATGCGGTGCGGACCCCATGGCCGCGTAAATCGCGCCCCATTGCCTTTCTCGATAATCCGCACAATGTGCATTATTGATCAATTTCTTTTTCACTGAATTTCCTTCAATTAAACGCCAAAGGAATACCGTTTTGCAAGACGCGAATTGCCTCCCGACCAGCGCAAGCAATAAGCCACGCGAGAATTAGCCAGGGCAAGGAACCGTCATTCAATTCGGGCTCCGTTTTGCAGGGGCGCTTCGCCCCCTCCCTCCGCTTCGCTACGGCCCCCGAATAACCAGGCCGAGGCCAGGTCCGGTTTGATTTCAATAGATGCAGGGGGACAAGGTTCGGACGCGACCTCCGGGACCGCCTTCGGCTTCGGCGGCCGGCGCACCCTGGGAGGTGGCTGGGGCGGCTCAGCTGGAGACTGGTCGAGGACACCGAACCGCGGGTACTGATGCCGCCAGTAGTCGGGCACGTCAGCCAACATGCGATCGGCCACCTGGTCGAAGTGCTCGGCGCGGATCCCGTGCCCCTCACGAGATGCCTTCGCAGCTACAAGGACCTCGAATGCCTCGATGAGCGCGTCACCGAAGTGCTCGGGCTCAGTCTCAGGGTCACGGCACTGCCAGGAGGCCGCGCGGAAGGCCTTGGTGACGAGATCCCTGGCCTGAGCTGCAGTGATCCAGTCCCAGGGCTGGGGAAGCTGCTGCAGGCCCTTGGCACGACGTTGCTGGAGCTGGCGCATGCGCAGAGCACCAGGGGAGGGGGTTGGAGTGGCAGGGCGGCTCATTCTTCGCCTCCTCGCGGGAACCTGGACAGCGAGTTGAACCAGCGGCCATAGGGTGCCGTCGACAGCGGAACGAAGCTGCCAGCACTGGATGCAACAACAGTCTTTTTGCCATCATCGAAGCGATGGCCGGTTTTGACAGGTCCGGTCGGAATCTCACGGGTGAGACTTGCCTGAGGTGTTACTAGCACCTCAGGCCTGGCCGAGGTCACCTGGACCGCCGACCAGGTCTGTGTCTCATGAGTGAGACTAAAGTGAAGTGTTACTGGCACTTCACCTGGGCCGAGAGCCAGCGGCGCGCCCAGCGCCTTCGTACCTCCGTCGCCCGGCGCGCCGCCTGCTCGAGCACGCTCGAGTAGCTGCGCCAGCTCATCCACCTTGAGCTCGAGCTTGGACTTCGACCGCACCAGGTCATCGAACTGGCTAGCCTTGCGCACCAGGATCGTCCACCAGCTCGCATCGCTCGGAGCGAAGCCCAGACCCTCAGGAGACCAGAGCTTGCCGCTATGCATCGACCAGCCAGCCCAAGGACCTGGCAGCTCGAACCAGCGCAGGATCCGCAGCAGCTTGTAGGCTGCATAGGGAATTGCCGTGCGACCTGAATACCATGCATAGACGGTGCGCTCGGTCACCTGAAGAAGGCTCGCAACCTCTGGAATTTTCAAACCAGCGTCGGAGCACAGATGACGAAATCGCTCGGCAATAGCTGCCCGAGCCTCAGTGCCTTTTTTGGACGGTCCTCGACCAGGTCGATGAACTAGACAATGTGCATTATGTAAAATCACCTGGCAGAGAAAAGGCGCCCGGCGCAAAGCCGGGCGCTCAAGAACCTGCCGCTGTCACGGCAGGTGCCCCAAGCCAGGGAGGAGGAGTCGCTCGGGACACGCGGATGCTGAACCTCCAGGATTTCTCGCCGTGTCGGACGGCGCCGATAGTTCAGGACCTTCGGAAATGGCTCGAAGTCCCGAGAAGTTCTGCGAGTACTCATATTCCGTTCATATTTGCTGCCTAGCATCCGCCGCATGTTGCTGGCCAGGTTCCGCCGATGGGTCGACGCGCACCGATGCATCGGGTGCGCCATCGGTCTTTGGCTGGTGCTGCTGCATCCCTTCATCTCGGCGCACTTCCACAACGACGGCCTCGAGGACGAGCCCGGCCTCAAGGTGCGCAACGCCGGCGAGACGGTGCGCTTCGAACCCGACGAACGCGCCGGCCATGCGGACAGCCTCGAGACCACCATGTTCGCGCAGGCCTCCTGCTGCACCCCCATGGTCAATGCCTTGAGCACGGCGTTCGACGGCTTCATGGGCCTGGTGCTCGCGCTGCTGCCGTTGACCATCGCCGTGGCCGCCACCGGACTGCCCGGCGTTCGCCATGGACCGTGGCGTCGCACCAGCGCGCGGAGTGGGGCGCCTCCCCTGCCCCGCCCCTGGCTGCGCCTGCCGCCGACCACGGCACCGCCGTCGTTCGCCTGACACGGTCTGGCGGCCTTTCCGCGCCGCACCCATCGCTTCTGTCGCCCCGTACGGCAGGGCCATTTCACTTCGCCCCACGAGACTCATTCATGTCCTTCGACCGCGCGCGCGCCGTCTTCGTCCCATTTCGTCCGTTCAGGGAGGCTCCGTGAACGAATTCCACCTCGACCTGCTGCGCTGGCTCGCCGCCGGCACCCAGCCCACGCCCTGGGTGTTGTCGATCGCGATCGGGCTCGCCCTCGGCGGCGCATGGCTTTCCGCCGCCATCATCGGTGCCGCCGCCTGGCGCCGGCCCGGCAACTGGACCTACGCCTTCTTCGTGCTCGCGGGCGCCGGGCTCACCGCCATGCTGTGCCAGGACATCGCCGCGCGCATCAACATGCCGCGCCCCTTCATCATGGGCCTGGTGCCGGCCTACATATCGCACGGTGCCAGCGCCGCGCTGCCGAGCACGCATGCGTCGGTGATGTTCATGGTGGCCTTTGCCTTCCTCGCGCGGCCGGCGCTGCGCACCGCGGGCGTCGCGCTGTTCGTGGTCGCAGCCGCCACGGGCTGGGCGCGCATCCACGTCGGTGTGCATTTCCCGCTCGACATCGCGGCCGGGCTGATGTTCGGTGCGCTCATGGCGGGCCTGCTGGGTGCTGCCTGGTGGATGCTGGAACTCGGCACGCGGCGACTCGTCGGCCGCATGCCGAGCCTGTCGGGCAAGCGCTGGCCGACGATGCCGAGGTCGCGCGCCTGAAGTCCCGCGGCGCATAAGAAAACTCGAAAAGCGCATTTCCCAATCGAAGGGCGCGACTGCAAAGTCGTCGCCCCATGGAATCCCTCACGCATCCGCCGCGCACCGCGCCCGGCAACCCATCGCCCGCCGCCGAGTCGCCGCGCGCCCCGCAACCGCCCTCGTACGATCAGCTCGCCGATCGCTTCCGCCCGATCTTCGCGCGCATCGCCCAAGGCGCGGTGCAGCGCGAGAACGAACGCCTGCTGGCCCATGACGCCGTGGCCTGGCTGGCCCAGGCCGGCTTCGGTGCGCTGCGCGTGCCGGTCGCCCAAGGCGGTCTCGGCGCCTCGGTCGAGCAGTTCTTCGACCTGCTGATCGAACTCGGCGAGGCCGACTCCAACCTGCCGCAGATCCTGCGCGCCCATTTCGGCTTCATCGAGCGCCTGTTCGCCGAGATCGATCCCGCGCTGCACGGTCCCTGGCTGCGGCTCGCGGCCGACGGCGTGATCTTCGGCAACGCCACCACCGAACTCGGCGAAGGCCCGCTCGGCCAGATGCAGACCACGCTGCGCCGCGACGGCGACGGCTGGCGCCTCGAGGGCGACAAGTACTACAGCACCGGCACCCTCTACGCCGAATGGATCGCGGTCTCGGCGCAGCGCCACAACGACGACGGCAGCAACGACCGCGTGATCGCGCTGGTGCCCTCCGGCGCGCCGGGCGTGGAGCGCGTCGACGACTGGCGCGGTTTCGGCCAGCGACTGAGCGCCTCGGGCACCACGCGCTTTCGCAACGTGCGCGTCGACCCGGCGCACGTGCTGCTCTACGTGCGCGACCAGCCCACGCCGCTGACCGCGCAGTTCCAGCTCACGCACCTCGCCACCCTGGCCGGCATCGCGCGAGCCATCGTGCGCGACGCGGTCGACTTCGTGCGGCCGCGCAAGCGCGTCTACAGCCACGGCAGCGGCAGCACGCCGCGCGAGGATCCGCTGGTGCAGCAGGTCGTCGGCCAGCTCGCCAGCACGGCCTTCGTCGCGAGCTCGACGGTGCAGGCGGTGGCACGCACGCTGGGCGAGATCGACCGCCGGCGCCAGCGCGGCGAAGCGATCCCCGAGCAGTTGCTGTTCCAGGTCGAGCTCGAGACCGCCAAGGCGCAAGCCGGCATCGTCGACGCGGTGCTGCAGGCCGGCACGCGGCTGTTCGACGTGGGCGGTGCCTCGGCGCTGCAGGAGGACATCCGGCTCGACCGCCACTGGCGCAACGCGCGCACGCTGGCCTCGCACAACCCGACCATCTACAAGGGCCGCGTGGTCGGCGACCACCTGCTCAACGGCGCGCGGCCTACCTTCTACTGGGCCGTGGGCGCGAACGTCTCGTCCTGAAGGCCCCGGCGGCGACATGCCGCAGCCGACGAATCCGCATATCCATGCGTGCATTCATTCGTTGGCCGGGAAGGGTGCAGCGCCAACACTCGCCCTTCCCTTCCTCATCCTCCGGCGGAGCAATTCCCATGACCCTCTTCGACGATCAACCTGCCATCGGGAGCGCCCAGGCATGACCTCGGCCGATCACGCACTCGACGTGTCCGGCGTGCTGAACGCGCCGGAGTTCCGCGGCCCCGCCGCGGCTCCCCAGCCTCGCGCGCCGCGCCCGCCCGCACCGGTGGCCACCGATGCCGCCACCGTGCTCGCGCGCCGGCACGCGCTGCCGCCGGGTCTCTGGCGCACCGGCGTGCTGGCCGCCGCGGCCTGGCTGGCGCTGGGCCTGCTCACGCTGCTGTGGCCCAACAAGCCGATCGGCTTCAGCGACTGGAATTTCACCGAGGAATTCGGCTACGCCACGCTGGCGGTCGCCGCCGTGTTCCTCGTCATCGCGCTGCTCGGCCCGCGTGCCGGCCGCGTCGCGCGCACGCTGCGTCCCGCCGGCCAGTGGCTGGTGGCCTCGGCGCTGGTGCTCGCGCTGTGGGAGATCGCCACCGCCAAGCTCGCCGTGCTGCCCTCCCCCTTCTTCGCGCCGCCGCAGAGCCTGATCGACGTGCTGCACGAGGACTGGCAGCGCCTGGGCCTGTCCACCGCCTACTCGCTGCGCCTGCTGGCCAACGGTTTCGTGATCGGCGCGCTGGTCGGCTTCGTCACCGGCGTGGCGGTCGGCTGGTCGCGCATCGCGGGCTACTGGGTGCATCCGCTGCTGCGCTTCCTCGGCCCGGTGCCCGCCTCGGCGCTGCTGCCGCTGGCCTTCTTCTTCGCGCCCTCGAGCTACGTGGCCGCGGTGTTCCTGGTCGGCCTCGCCACCTTCTTCCCGGTCGCGGTGCTGACCTGGTCGGGCGTTGCCTCGGTCGGCAAGAGCTACTACGACGTGGCGCGCACGCTGGGCGCCTCCGAGCGCTTCCTGGTGCTGCGCGTGGCCATCCCGGCCGCGCTGCCGCAGGTCTTCGTGGGCCTGTTCATGGGCCTGGGCGCCTCGTTCTCGGTGCTGATCACGGCCGAGATGATGGGCGTGAAGGCCGGCCTCGGCTGGTACCTGCAGTGGGCCCAGGGCTGGGCCTCCTACGCCAACATGTATGCCGCGCTGCTGGTGATGGCCGCGCTGTGCTCGGGCCTGATCACCTTGCTGTTCAAGGTGCGCGACCGCGTGCTGTCGTGGCAGAAGGGAACCGTCAAATGGTAGGCGCCGTCCTCTCCCACGCCGTCGAGACAGGCGCTGCCGCCCACACCGGCGCGCTGATCGACATCCACGGCGTGAGCCACTGGTTCGAAGTGCCCACGGGCGTGCTGCAGGTGCTCGACGACATCGACCTGCAGGTGCGCCCCGGCGAGTTCGTCGCGCTGCTCGGCCCGAGCGGCTGCGGCAAGTCGACGCTGCTGCGCCTGGTGGCCGGCCTCGAGCCCGCGACCACGGGACGCATCACGCAGAACGGCGAGGCCATCGAGAAGCCCGATCCCTCGCGCATCGTGGTGTTCCAGGACCCCACCTTGTTCCCGTGGCGCAGCGTCTGGGACAACGTGGCGCTGGGCCTGCAGGCGCGCGGCGTGCTCGACGCGCAGCGCGGCCGGGTCGACGAGGCGCTGCAGCGCGTCGGCCTCACCGAGTTCGCGAAGGCCTATCCGCATCAACTGTCGGGTGGCATGGCGCAGCGCGTGGCGCTGGCGCGCGCGCTGGTCAACGACCCGCAGCTGCTGGTGCTCGACGAGCCGCTGGGCAAGCTCGATTCGCTCACGCGCATCGCGATGCAGAGCGAGCTCGTGAACCTCTGGCAGCGCGACGGCTTCTCGGCGCTGCTGGTCACGCACGACGTCGAGGAGGCGCTGTTCCTGGCCAACCGCGTGATCGTGCTGAGCGACCGGCCGGCGCGCATCGCGGCCGAACTGGTGGTGGACCTGCCCTACCCGCGCCATCGCGGCGATCCGCGCCTGGCCGAGCTGCGGCACGAGGCGCTGCGCCACCTGGGTCTGGACGCGACCTGGTGAGGCAGGCCTTCGAGGCGCGGGCGCGATGAACGCGCTGCCCGATGCGGCCTGGCTCAATCTGCTGATCGAGGCGCTGCAGACCCTGCAGTTGCAACTGCTGCGGCTGCTCGATGCGCTGGGCCTGGTTGCGCATGCGCACGGACAGCCCGCGTGGCCCTGGGCCGAGCGGCTGTCGGGCGAGAACCTGCTGATCGACCTGGGCCAGGCGCGCCGGCTCGGCGTCAGTGTCGTGCTGCTGGGACTGTCTCTGCTCGTGCTGGTCGTGGCGCTGCTGTGGCGACGGCGCCGGATCTGGCTGCTGGGCGCCGCGGTGCTGCCCGTGGTGCTGGCACCCTGGCCCGATGCCCACGTGGTCCTCGTGCCCGCGCACCCCACGAGCTTTCAACAACATGCGACGGGCTTCAGCGCCGAATCGATCGCGCGCGGCCGCATGCTCTATGCACAGGACTGCGTGGCCTGCCACGGCAGCGACGGACGCGGCCAGGGGCCGTTGGCCGCGTCGCAGCCCGTGTGGCCGCCGAATCTCGCCGGACCGCTGCTCTGGCGCCGCGCCGATGGCGACCTGCTGTGGCGCGTGCTGCACGGCACGCGGGATCGCCATGGCGCGCAGACCATGCCGGGCTTTCAAGGCCGATTGAGCGAAAGCGACGCCTGGGCCCTGATCGACTTCATGAAGGCCCAGGCCGCCGGCGAAAGCCTGCGCGTGGCGGGCGTCTGGGCCCAGCCCGTGAGCCCGCCCGACATGGCGGTGCGTTGCGACGGCAAGCCGGTGCGCATGCTCAGCAGCTGGCGCGGCCAGCGCCTGCGGATCGTGGCCACCGGCGATAACGCAAGTGCGTTGCTCGAGGATCCGCGGCTGGTGACGGTGCTGCTCGAGCCGCGTCCCGGCCTCGCGTCGAATGCGCACGAGCGAAGCATCGCCTGCGTGGCCGACTCTCCGGCGGCGTGGGAGGCCTTCTCGCTGATCGCCGCCACCGAGAAGCTCGAAGGCACGCAACTGCTGGTCGACCGCCAGGGCTGGCTGCGCGCGCGCGGCGAGCCCGGCAAGAGTGCCTGGAGCGACGACGACCTGCTGTGCCGTGCGGAGACCGCTTCAGGAACAACGACCGTCCCGGCGGCCGCGGCCGCGGCCGATGGCCTCGGCGCGCTGATCGCGCGCATGGATGCGCAGCCGGTGCGCTTCGTGAAAGGCGGCTTCGTGCATTGACGGCATGGCGCCGTCGCTCACCACGAATGCATCAGCACCGCGGGCCGCAGCGCCGCCATGGCCTGAAGCCGGCGCAATGCGCGGCGCGGCACATGGCCGTAGGCCGCGCGGCGCGCGATCGCATGGGCCGATGCGGGCGGGACGGTCCAGGCCTCGGCGGTGCGCGAGATGACGAGCTGGGCCTGTGCGGCCACGGAGTGATAGGTGCGCTGGGGCATGAGGAACTCGAAACGGAACGCCCCCATTCTGCGCAGCCCGTGCGGCAGCTCAAAGACGGATTGCGAGTTACCTGATGCGCTCCGTGATCCCCGGCCCTGCGCTCAGGCGAAGTCGGTCGACGGTTTTTCCCAGAGGTTCACGCCGCCCTCGACCGCGTGCCGATCGATCTCGGCCAGCTCTTCGGCGCTCAGCGGCGCGCCCCGGAGCACGGCCACGTTGTCGACGATCTGCTCGGGCCGGCTCGCGCCGATCAGCGCCGAACTCACGCGCGGATCGCGCAGGGTCCAGCTCAGCGCGAGCTGGGCCAGCGACTGGCCGCGGCGTTGCGCGATCGCGTTCAGCGCGCGCGCACGCTCGATGTTGGCATCCGACAGATGCTCGGGCTTCAGCGAGCCGCCGCCCGGGCGGTTGATGCGTGCATCGGCCGGCACGCCCTGCAGGTACTTGTCGGTCAGCAGGCCCTGCGCCAGCGGCGTGAAAGCGATCACGCCGGCACCGAGTTCCTCGGTGGCGCCGAGCAGGTCCTTCTCGATCCAGCGGTTGAACAGGTTGTAGGCCGGCTGATGGATCAGCAGCGGCACCTTCCATTCGCGCAGCAGCGCGGCCATCTCGCGCGTCTTGCCGGCCGAGTACGAGGAGATGCCGATGTACAGCGCCTTGCCCTGCTGCACGGCCTGGGCCAGCGCGGAGGCGGTTTCCTCCAGCGGCGTGTGCGGATCGAAGCGGTGCGAATAGAAGATGTCGACGTAGTCGAGGCCCATGCGCTGCAGGCTCTGGTCGAGGCTGGCCAGCACGTATTTGCGCGAGCCGCCACCCTGCCCATAGGGGCCGGGCCACATGTCCCAGCCGGCCTTGCTCGAGATGATCAGTTCGTCGCGGTAGGGCTTGAAGTCCTCGCGCAGCAGGCGGCCGAAATTGGTCTCGGCGCTGCCGTAGGGCGGGCCGTAGTTGTTGGCGAGGTCGAAGTGGTTGATGCCGAGGTCGAAGGCGGTGCGCAGCAGTTGGCGCTGGGTGGCGATCGGCGTGGTGTCGCCGAAGTTGTGCCACAGGCCCAGCGAGATGGCGGGCAGCACGAGGCCGCTGCGGCCCACCTTGCGGTAGGGCATGGATTCGTAGCGCGTGGAGGCGGCGAGGTAGGTCATGGGCGATGGAAGAACGCGAAGAGAAAGAGAAAGGCGCCATGTCGGCGCCGGTACTTCGCGTTCGAGGATAGCGGCAATCGCGTCGACGCGCAGGCCGCCGATCCGCTGCGTTACGACGCCTCGGCCGTGTCGCGCCCGAAGGCCAGCGCCGCGAGTTCCTCGTCCGAGGCGGGCAGCACCGGCGGCACCAGCGCGTCCTGCAGGAACAGCCGCAATGCGGTCCATCCCGAGCCGTCGGCCTTGCGCGCCTGGCGCCATGCGGCCGCCTCGAGCAGCAGCACCGATTGATAGGTGCGCGCCATGCCCCAGGCCAGGCGCCGGCCATCGCTCTCCTGCGCGCGCGGCATCAGCTCCGCGAGCGTGCGTCGCGCATGCACGATCGCATCGGGCGCGCGCGTGCCATGGCCCGCGAGCGCCGAGAGCCGTTGGTCGATGTCGGCGAGAAAGGCCTCGCCCGCCTCGGGCGCGCGCAGCGCACGCAGCACGTCGTGCGCGAGCACCGAGGTCGTGCCCTCCCAGATGCAATGCACGTGCAGGTTGCGCAGCACGCGCGGGATGCCCGTGTCCTCCACATAGCCCGCGCCGCCGAAGCTCTCGACCAGCTCGCTCGCGGCCCAGATGCTCTGGCGCGCGCAGGCCAGCTTGGTCAGCGGCGCCAGCAGCCGTGCCAGGCCGGACGCGCCGGTGCCGCGCTCGTGGCGATTGAGCGCGAGCGCGGTCTCGAAGTTGAGCGCCAGCATCGCCTCGTACTCGGCCGTGATGCGCGCGATCCACTGCGCATGCAGCGGCTTCTCGGCGAGCATCTGGCCGAACACGCGGCGCCGGCTCGCGTAGTCGCGCGCCAGCATCAGCAGATGGCCCACGCCCGCCGGGCCGCCCCACGAGGCCCACAGTCGCGCGACGTTGAGCAGGTCGCCGATCTTCGCGACACCGCGATCGATGCCGCCGACCGGCACCGCGACCGTGCCTTCGAGCTCGAGCTCCGCGGTCGGCAGGGCGCGCGTGCCGAGCTTGTCCTTCAGGCGCCGCACGGCGATGTGGTTCCAGCTGCCGTCGGGGCGGCGCAGCTCGACCAGGAACAGCGACAGCCCGCGGCTGCCCGGTACCGCGTCCTCGGGCCGCGCGAGCGCGAGCGCCATCTGCGAGGTGGTGGCCGAGGTGAACCACTTGGTGCCGTGCAGCGACCAGGTGCCGTCGCCACGCGGGCGTGCGACGGTCGAGGTCTGGCCGACATCGGAGCCGCCCTCCTTCTCGGTCATCCACTGGCCCGAGGTCCAGCCGCCCTGCCGCGCCGTGAGCTTCGGCCGGTAGCGCGCGGCCAGCGCTTCGTCGTGCAGCGTGAGCAGGCGCGCGGCGCCATCGGTCATCACCAGCGGACACGAGGCCACCGCGCCCGCGCCGTCGTACAGGTTCACGAGGCCGGCCTGCACCACGCGCGTGAACTCGCCGTAGGGGTTCTCGTAGGGCAGCGCGACCAGGCCCTCCTCGAGGCCGATGTCGACCAGGCGATGCCAGGCCGGATCGACCTCGATGCGATCGACGCGCCGACCCCAGGCATCGAAGGGCTCGTGGCGCGGCACGTTGAGCTCCGCCGTCGCGGCCAATGCGGGAATCTCCTGCATCGCGCGCTCGCCCATGCGCTGGAGCAGCGGGGTCGCGTCGGCGAAGACCTCGGCGGGCAGCAGGCGTTCGAGCGTGTGGTGCAGAGTGCGGTCGCTCGCGAAGCGGTTCGACGGCTCGGGATGGGGCTGGATGAAGTCGGTCATGGTGTCTCCTTGGCCGAAGGCGGGACGGGTGCCTTCTTTGTGCGCGCGGTGTGGTCGAGCACCGCGGCCAGGCACAACGCGACGATGTCTTCCACCACGCGCTGCGCCGCGCGCTTGGACAGCACGCCGAGCGCGAGCGGGCCGATCATGGCTTCGGCCAGCGCGCCGACGATCGCCGCGGCGCTGGTGTGCGCGTTCTGCGCGCGGAACTCGCGGCTGTCGATGCCGTCCTCGATCACCGTCACGAAGATCGCGCGATAGGGTTCGCGAAAGCGCAGCCGGTCCTCGTCGATCTGCGGCGCCACCGGTTCGGCCAGCAGGGCCCACGCGAGCTTGGGCCGCTTGAGCGCGCGGTGCGCGAAGGTGCGGATGATCGCGGCCAATCGCTCGCCGGCACCGCTTTCGGAGGCGGCCGCGGCGGCGCAGGCGTCGATCTCGCGTTGCGAGGCCTGGCGGAACACCTCGTCGAACAGGTCGGTCTTCGACGGGAAGTACTGGTAGAGCAAGCCGGTCGAGACCTCGGCCGTGGCCGCGACCATCGGCATGGTGGTGCCGCCGTAGCCATGGGTGGCCACGAGTTCGAGCGCGGCCAGCACGATGCGCTCGCGCGTGAGCGTCATGCGCTCCTCGACTTTGGATGTGCGTCGGTAGGTCACGCGAAGAATTGAATCACAGTTCATTTCTTATTGCAATTGCACTCCGGCTCCCTATACTTCGACGCCTCGGCCGCATCGCAACGATCGCGCCGCCGGCGGCCACGGCGTCCAGTTCAACCACCAAGGAAGCTTCTCCATGCGCAGGTTCGACGACTCCTCTTTCGGTCATGGCTGGTTCCAGGCTGCCTACAGCGAGGACCTTCGCAAGGGCGACGTGCAGCCCCTCACGGCCATGGGCCGCGAGTTCGTGCTATGGCGCGACATGCAGGGCCAGGCCCATGCGATGGATGCGCACTGTCCGCACCTCGGCACCCACCTGGGCCACGGCGGCCGCGTCTGCGGCACCTCGCTGCGCTGTCCGTTCCACGGCTGGCAGTTCGCGGGCGACGGCGCCTGCACCGACATTCCCTACAGCCCGAATCCGCGCCTCGAGATGCGGCACCTGAAGTCCTGGCCGCTGGTCGAGCGCAACGGGCTGGTGATGGTGTGGTGGCATCCGCGCGGGATCGCGCCCACCTTCGAGGTGCCGGCGATGCCCGAGCATGGCGATGCGCAGTGGTCGCGCTACCGGCGCCAGCGCTGGGAGGTCGCGACGATCTGGCAGGAGGTGCAGGAGAACATCGTCGACACCACGCACTTCCACCACCTGCACGGCGTGGCCACGCTGGCGCGGCTCGACCGCTTCGAGCCCGCGGGGCCGGCGCTGCACGTGAACATCCTGCACGACTTCAACACGCCGCGCGGCCGGCTGCCGGGCTTCCTGCAGACCTCGCTGTACGGCCCCTACTTCGCGACGGTGCGCTTTCGCATCGCCGACCTGGCCGAGATCCTGTTCGTCGATTCGGTGGTACCGATCGAGGCCGGCCGCGTCGCCGTGAGCTTCAGCCTGATGGCGCGGCTGCAGGGCATCGCCTCGCCCGACATGAGCCTCGCGCTGATCGACGAGGCGATCCACCAGGTGAGCCAGGACGTGCCGATCTGGGAGCACAAGATGCGCTGGAAGCGTCCCAGCCTGGCCGAGGGCGACGGGCCCATCATGCGCTTCCGCCATTGGGCCGAGCAGTTCGAGACCGAGGACGAAGTGCCTGCCCCCGCGCCCCTGCGCCGCATCGAGATCGCCGCCCATGCATGAGCTCGCCGCCTCCGATGCCGTCTTCGTGCGCGAGGACGCGAACAGCTGGCGCGCCAGCGAACTCTCGCGCGGGCCCTGGGATCCGCGCGCGCAGCATGGCGGCGCGCCCTGCGGCCTGCTCGCGCACATCGCCGAGTCGGCGGTGGAGGGCGAAGGCTGGCAGCTCGCGCGGCTCACGGTCGAGCTGATCCGGCCGGTGCCGGTCGACAGCCTGTCGTCGAGCGTCGACGTCGAAGCGGGCCGCACCACCGCGCGCGTCGAGATAACGCTGATGGCCCAAGGCAAGCCAGTGGCCAAGGCGCATGCATTGCTGGTGCGCACACAGGCCGTGGCGCCGCCCGAGGAGACGTTGCAAAGGCCGCTGGCCCCTGCCCTGTCGATGCCGGCACCGTCGGACTGCACGGCACCGCTGCGCATCCCGGGCCTGCCCGACGTGCGCTCGTTCTATTACACGGCGACCGAAAGCCGCGTGGCGGCCGGCGATGCCGCGGCACCGGGACCGGCGGCCGCCTGGTTCCGGCTGCGCGTGCCGCTGGTCGCGGGCGCGGCCAATTCGCCCGCGATGCGCGCGGCCGCCGCGGCCGACTTCGGCAATGGCCTGAGCTGGGTGTTGCCGGCGGAGCGCTTCAACTTCGCCAACGCCGACCTCTCGCTGCAGCTTGCACGGCAACCCGTGGGCGAATGGGTCGGCCTCGACGCCGTGACCACCATCGCGCCCGACGGCAGCGGCTGCGCCTTCAGCCAGCTGCACGACGAGCGCGGGCGCTTCGGTTTCGCGACGCAGACGCTGCTGGTCTTCGCGCGCTAGCGAGGCATCGCGTTCAGGCCGCGACCGCGCCGGCGTACATGTAGCGCCGCGACCAGGGCAGCGTCTTCGCGGCGCGACCGGCCTTGCGGCCCACGATCTGGTAGATCGCCACGTCGTCGTTCTCGAAGGCATAGGCGCAGCCCGCGAGGTACACGCGCCAGATGCGGAACTTCTCCTCGTCGACCATCGCGCGCACCTGCTCGGTGTGTGCCTCGTAGGCATCGCTCCACAGGCGCAGCGTGCGCGCGTAGTGGCGCCGCAGGTTCTCCACGTCGAAGGCCTCGAGGCCGCCCTGCTGCATCGATTGCAGGGTCAGGCCGATGTGCGGCAGTTCGCCGTTCGGGAACACGTAGCGGTCGATGAAATCGCCACCCCCGTAGGAGACGCCGCCGCCTTCGGGGTCCGACGAAGTGATGCCGTGGTTCATCACCACGCCGTCATCGGCCAGCAGCGCGCGCACGCGCCGGAAATACTCGGGCAGGTTCTTGCGGCCCACGTGCTCGAACATGCCGACGCTGGTGATGCGGTCGAACTGCCCGCTCACATCGCGGTAGTCCTGCAGCCGGATCTCGATGCGGTCGGCCAGCCCCGCGGCCTTCACGCGCTCGGTCGCCAGGTCGAACTGGTTCTGCGACAAGGTCACGCCCACGCAGCGCGCGCCGAACTTCCGTGCCGCGCGGATCACGAGCGCACCCCAGCCGCAGCCGATGTCGAGCAGCGTCTGGCCCGGCTGCAGCTGGATCTTGGTGAGGATGTGGTCGATCTTCTTGAGCTGCGCGGTCTCGAGGTCCTCGTCGCCGTTCTCGAAGTAGGCGCACGAATAGACCATGTTCGGGTCGAGCCAGAGCTGGTAGAAGGCGTTCGAGACGTCGTAGTGGTACTGGATCGACTTCCTGTCCGACGCCTTGGTGTGCGTGAAGTAGCGCGCCATGCTCTTGAGCGCGCTGGCACCGGCGCCGGTGCCGTTGTCGAGCGAACTCTTCGCGAGCCCGTAGGCGATGTCGATGATGTCCGTGAGCTTGCCCTCGATGTCGATCTTGCTCTGCACGTAGGCCTCGCCGAGGTTGGCCAACGTGGGCTCGAGCATCAGCGACAGCGCCGAGGGCGATTTCACGTGCAGGGTGACGGCGGGGCCGCTGAAGTCGCCGAAGTCGTACGACTTGCCGTCCCACAAGGTCAGCCGCGCGGGCAGATTGGCGCGAGCGCGGACGGCCGCGCTCCACTGTTCGACCTTCTTTTCCCAAAGCATGCATTTCTCCGTGTTGGTGTTGCTTGCGATTCGGGAAAGCACGATAGCCAGATTCCGTGCGATGTGCAGGGACATGCCGGACTTCGACCCGGAGCCGTCACGGCTTAGCGCTCCAATCTGACGGAAAGCCGTGGTCCGATGTAAATGTGCGCGAAAACTACAGTATGCAGAATTCTGACAATCTGTAATACAAATGCACTATTACCAAAGAATAATTGCGGGAATCGTAACGAAGCTGCACACAGGCCTCAGAGCCTCGGCAAGGGAAAAAGCTCGGTGCAAAACAATCTTGAAGTCCAACGCCGATGGCTATTTCGTCTTCCAAGTGTTCCTGCGGGCTTGCCCATCTCGAACGCATTCCACGTCGCTCCTGGATGCGCTGGCTTCCATGGCTGCGCCACTACCAGTGCACCCTCTGCGGCGGCAGGCGCATGGCCACCGAGAACGCGGTGAATGCCGCGGTGGCCGCCCGCGCGAGCCGCGAGGCCACCGAGCGACGTTAATCGCCCGCCCTGACCATCGCCTGAATGGGCGGGCCCGGCGGGCACGCACCTGCCCTTCCGGCCCCGTGCCGGGTCTCGTTCGACGCCGGGCGTGCCGGCCGAAAGCTCAGTCGTAGCGCACGGTCACGAGCGCGATGGCGGCCGCCTGCGCCGCCACCGACAACACCCCGCCTTCCTGCCCGATCGACCACTCGCGCCGTTGCGCCAGCGGCGTGGTCCGACCTCGCGCATCGACGAACGCGATGGCCAGCGGCTGCGCGCCGAGGGCATCGACGCGCACGCTGGCGCTCGGCGCATCGATCCGCTGGCGCAGGAAATGGATCTCCGTGGCGTCGCCCGTCACGCGGTGAACGAACGCGGTGGGCCTCGCGGCGACACGCATCTCGTAGGGTGCTCCGACGATCGCGCCGGTGAAGTGGATGGTTCCGTCGGCGGCCTGGGTCGCCGGCGGCAGGAGGCACAGGGCAAGCATTGCCGGGCGTGCCAGGTTGCGAAGCGTCAAGGCGTGATGACTCACGTGAGGCTCCTTTCTCTCTGCTCAGATTGCTCCCTGATTTCTGAACAGAATGAAACCATTGATTACAAGCAAATGCAAGTAATTGTTTCCGTCATGACGAGGGGTTGCGCGGCGATACGGAAATCTGTAGTGGCTTGTCACCACGCTGTCGCACCAGCGTGCGTCCTGCCGCGCGCAGCGCCGTTCAGGAGCGCGGCGCCAGGTCCGCGGGCGCTTCGCTGGCCTCGATGAACAGCCGCTTGATCATCGGAAAGCGCGCCCGCACCTGCCGTTCGATCGCGGCGATGGCCTCGGCGGCTTCGCCGGTGTCGGTGTCGTCCTTGAAATTCACGTCGACGATCGCGAGCACCTGGTCGGGCCCGATGTACATCGACAGCACCCGGCCCACCTCCTCCACGCTGGGCTGCGCCATCGCCAGCTCGCGGATCGCGCGCGCCGTCTCGGGCCGCACGCCCTCACCGATCAGCAGGCCGCGCGACTGGGCGATCAGCAGCAGCGCCACGCCCGCGAGCAGCAGGCCGATCACCATCGAGGCCGCGCCGTCGAACACCGGCATGTCGAAGCGGTGGCCCAGGTAGATGCCCAGCGCCGCCACCGCGAGGCCGGCCAGCGCGGCCGAGTCCTCGGCCAGCACGGTGTAGGTGGTCGGGTCCTTGCTGCGGTCGAGCGCCTGCCAGAACGGCGTGCCGCCGGCCTGGGCGCGGAACTGCCGCAGCGCGATCAGGAAGCTCGTGCCCTCGAACACCGCCGCGGCCGCGAGCACCACGTAGTTCCAGGTCGGATCGCCCAGCGGCTCGGGATGCCGGATGTGCTCGATGCCTTCATAGAAGGACACGCCGCCGCCGAGCCCGAAGATCAGCACCGCGACGATCAGGCTCCAGAAATAGAGCTCCTTGCCGTGGCCGAACGGATGCTCCACGCTCGGCGGGCGCTTGCTCAGGCGCAGGCCGACCAGCAGCAGCACGCCATTGAAGGTGTCGACCGACGAATGGATGCCCTCGGACAGCATCGCCGAGCTGCCGGTGATGCCGGCCACGGCGAACTTGGTGATCGCGATGGCGATGTTGGCGCCGATGGCGCCGTAGATGGCGATGCGGGATTCGGCCATGGAGAGCGTGGCCGTTCGCTAGCCGGGCCTCAAGGCAGGCCGAGGTAGATGCGCAGGTCGTCCTTGTAGGTACCGGCCGAGGCGACGGCGGTGCGAAGCCGTTCTTCCGACACGCCGAACCATTCGGTCCAGTAGTCGACTTCCTTGAGGTCGGTCACGTCGATCCGGTCATCGTCTCGGGGGATGCGGATCTGAAGCTCTTCGGACATCGGACGTTTCTCCTGCGTTGAAGCCACGCAGTGTCGCGAGCGCTCGGCGCCACGAGGCCGGACGCGGACGACACTGCGTGCAGGACGGCATCCATGCGCGCCGCGCACGCAGGATGCTCAGGCCGCCTCGCGCGAGGCCGCGCCCAGCGCGTCGTTGCCCGCCTCGCCGAGCCAGCGGCGCTTGTCGCGCAGCGGCGGCGCGCCGAACATGCGGCCGTACTCGCGCGCGAACTGCGAGGGGCTCTCGTAGCCCACGTTGTGCGCGGCCGTCGCCACGTCGGCGCCGGTCAGCAGCATCAACCGCCGCGCCTCCTGCAGGCGCAACTGCTTCTGGTACTGCAGCGGGCTCATCGCGGTCACGGCCTTGAAGTGGTGATGGAACGAGGACACGCTCATGTGCACCGCGCGCGCCATGTCCTCCACCTTCAGCGACTGCGCGAAGTTCACGCGCAGCGCGCTGATCGCCTTGGCCACGCGCTGGGTGTGGCTGTCCTGCAGCGCGATCTGCCGCAGCCGCGCGCCCTCGCCGTTCACCAGCAGCCGGTACATGATCTCGCGCTTGATCAGCGGCGCCATGATCGGCACGTCCTCGGGCGTTTCGAGCAGGCGCAACAGGCGCAGCACCGGCTCGAGCACCGGCATCGCGATGCGGTTGACGTACATGCCGCGCGAGGCCGGCGCATTGGCCTTGGCCGGCAGCTGCTCGCTGCGGATCAGCTCGCCGATCTCGTCGACCGCGAGCTCCAGCCGCAGGCCCAGGTAGGGCTCCTGCTCGCTGGTCACGCGCACCTGCCCGCACACCGGCAGGTCGACCGAGGTGACCAGGTAGTGCATCGGGTCGTAGACGTAGATGTCGTCGCCCACCATGATCCGCTTGGAGCCCTGCGCGATCAGGCCCAGCGCCGGCGTCTGCATCGCGTGCTTGGGGCCGTCGGGCTTGCTGACGCAGTAGACGAACAGCCCGGGCACCGCGGTGTCGATCGAGCCGTCGCGGCCGCCGGTCACCAGGTTGATCAGGCGCACCAGCTCCTTGCGGGCTTCGTCGAGTTCGGGTTCGAGCGGCAGCGGCGTGCCGATGGCGGAAAGGATGTCAGGGGTTTCGTCGGACATGTGGCGAGTCCTTGTCACGGTGGAGAAACAAGCGGCTCGCAGCTTAAACCTCCCCTGGCGCGCCCGCACGCCCGCGAGCACCGGTCTGGAGAATTAGGCAAGACCTTTGCAGGAACGCGCTGGCCCCGGGGCGGCGCGCGGCCGGATACTTTTCCGGGGCCCACCGGGCCTTTAACGCAAAGGAATTCTTTCGATGCAATACCGCAAATTCGGCCGCACCGGCCTCTTCGTCTCCGAACTCTGCCTCGGCACCATGACCTTCGGCGGGTCTTCGGGCATCTGGGGCCAGATCGGCGATCTCCAGCAATCCGAGGCCGAGGCGCTCGTCGGCCGCGCGCTCGACGCCGGCATCAATTTCATCGACACCGCCGACGTCTATTCCGAAGGCCAGTCGGAAGTCATCACCGGCCAGGCACTGCGAAACCTCAAGGTGCCGCGCGACAAGGTGGTGGTGGCGACCAAGGTGCTCGGCGAAACCGGCAGCAAGGGCGTGAACTCGGCCGGCGCCTCGCGCTACCACATCATGGACGGCGTGAAGGCCAGCCTGCGGCGGCTGCAGCTCGACCACATCGACCTCTACCAGATCCACGGCTTCGACCCCGCCACGCGGATCGAGGAAACCGTGGAGGCGCTCGACACCCTGGTGCGCCAGGGCCACGTGCGCTACGTGGGCGTGTCGAACTGGGCCGCCTGGCAGATCGTCAAGGCGCTCGGCATCGCCGAACGCAAGGGCCTCGCGCGCTTCGAATCGCTGCAGGCCTACTACACGATCGCGGGCCGCGACCTCGAGCGCGAACTGGTGCCGATGATGCGCGGCGAGGAGGTCGGCCTGATGGTCTGGAGCCCGCTGGCCGGCGGCTTCCTCAGCGGCAAGTACAGCCGCGATGGCGACGCCGAGCAAGGCAGCCGACGCGTTGCCTTCGACTTCCCGCCGCTGAACAAGGAACGCGCCTTCGACTGCATCGACGTCATGCGCGAACTGGCCGAGGCGCGCAAGGTCTCGGTGGCGCAGATCGCGCTGTCCTGGCTGCTGCACCAGCCGGTGGTGACCAGCGTGATCATCGGGGCCAAGCGCGTCGACCAGCTCGACGACAACCTCGCCGCCACCGCCATCAAGCTGAATGCCGACGAACTCGCGCGGCTCGACAAGGTCAGCGCGCTGCCGGCCGAGTACCCGGGCTGGATGCTCGAACGCCAGGGCGGCGTGCGGCGCCAGCGCGTGGCGGACTCGCTGGCGCGCGGTTGAGACGCGCGGTGCGCGCCGCTCAGCCGGAGCGGCTGCGCACCAGCGCGCCGATGTATTCGCGCAGCGGGACGCGCCCGCGCTCGGGATTCTCGACCTCGTACTTCCGCTCGAGCGTGATGCGCGTCATCGCCGCGTACGAGGCCGCGCCCGCGTCCGAGAAGCCCATCGCCCTGAACGCGTGCTCCCACTGGCTGCGCGGGGTCTGGACCGCGCGCACCGGCTTGTCGAGGGCCAGCGCGAAGGCCTCGGCCACGTCCGCGCTGGTATAGGGCTCTGGCCCTTCCACGTGGTGCGGGCCCGAATCCTTCGCCGGCCCTTCCATCAGCCGCGCCGCGAACTGCCCCAGGTCGCGCGGCGCCACCATCGGCAGCGCGAAATCGACCGGATACATGGTGTGGACCACGCCCTGCTCCTGCGCCGTGCGCAGCGACAGGTCCCAGTTGCTCATGTAGTAGGCCGCGCGGATCACGGCGGCGGGAATGGGCTGGGCCGCGAGCGCCTGCTCCATCTCGTGGAGCACGCCGAGGTCGCCGATGCGCTCGCCCGGCTGCGCGCCGTAGGCCGACTCGGCCACGATCTTCTCGAGGTTGGCGCCCTGCACCGCGCGCAGGATGCTGCGCAGGCTGCGCCGTTCCTCGGCCGCGGTGTCGGTCGAGGGCGCCGCGGGCGGGTTCAGCAGGAACAGGCGCTTGCCGCCGGCCAGCACGCGCTGGAAGGCCGGGACATCGAACACGTCGACCACCGCGACCTTGGCGCCCTTCTTGCGCAGCGCCTCGGTCTTCGAGGCATGGCGCGTGACGACGGTGACGGGCTGGCCCTTGGCCAGCAGCGCTTCGGCCAGGGCCGAGCCCACATGACCGGTGGCTCCGAGGATGATGTGCATGGTCGTCTCCGTGATCTGCGTGAAGGCGGCCTGGCTCAGCCGCGCTGCTCGTTGCGCTTGCGCGTGGCAGCGGCCTTGCGCGCCGAGGCTGATCGCGCGGCCGCGGGCCGGGCGGCCGCGGCCGCACCGCCCTTGTGGCCGCCCTTGCGCGAGGGGGCATGGTTCTCCGTCTGGCCGCGGCCCGAGCCGCTCTTCTTGCCGCCACCGGTCTCTGCATTGACGGTGGCCCAGGCGCGACGCTCGGCCTCGCCCTTGCCGACGCCGCGTTTCTCGTAGCCGTCTTCGATGTGCTCGGCCTTGCGTTTCTGCTTGTCCGTGTAGGACGACTTGTCGCCTCTTGGCATGGTCATCGCTCCTGTGTGGTGTGAATGGAAGATGCGGACCATGCTGCGCGCGGCGCCCGCACCCCGGGTAAGAAAAGCCTAGCGACCCGCGTCAGCGCCGTCCGTCGTCGGCCGCGCAACAGGCATGCATCGATTTGTGCGCGGGATGGAGCGAGGCTTCAGCCCGCCTCGACGGCCGCGACCGGCACCGCCAGCGCGGTCGCCATCGCGAGCAGCGTGTCGCCGAAGCCTCCCCGCGCGCGGGCGTCGGTGCGCGCGCTCGTCGTGACGCGCGGCCGTGCGCTCCAGGCGATGCGCGCGCCCGCGGCCTCGAGCGCCGCGACCAGCGCCACATCCTCGCTGCAGGCCAATGGCGCGAAGCCGCCGGCTTGCAGGTAGGCGGCGGCCGAGACACCGAGGTTCGCGCCATGCACATGGCGATGCCCGTCGCGCGCCATGTAGTCGCGCGCGAAGCGTTCGCGCAGCCGCGCGGCGCCGCGTCCGTGCAGCTTCCAGTCGTGCACGCCCACCGTGCCGCAGACCGCGTCGGCACCCTCGCCCGCCTCGGCCAGCTGCATCGCGAGCCAGTCGGGCGCGACACGCGTGTCGGCATCGGTGAAGGCCAGCCAGCGCGCGCCGGCCTCGAGGCAATCGGCGGCACCGGCCGCGCGCGCGATGCCCACGTTGCGCGCGTCCAGCGAAAGCTGCCGCACGCCGTGCCGCGCCACCACCCGCGCGCTGTCGTCGATGCAGCTGTCGAGCACCACCACGATGCGAACCGCCTCGCCCGCCAGCGCCGGATGCGCCGCGGCCCGGCGCGCCGCGCGCAAGGTGGCGCCGAGGCGCTCGCCCTCGTCGTGGGCCGGGATCACGAGGCCGATCACCGGATGCCCTCGCGTTGGGCGACCGAGCGCGCATCGCGCGTCCACACCTGCAGCACGAAGTCATCCTCCTCGTGCCGCGCGAGCCGCGCCAGGCCCAGCGCGGCCAGGATGCCCTGCACCTCGGCGGTGGGCAGGCGGCGCTGCGCGAAGTCGGGACGCCAGTCGCAGGCCGCCAGCGTGCCGTCGGTGTCCAGCGTGCGCTCGCAGCAGGCGGCCACGCGCTCCATCGCGCGGCGGTCGAGGAAGTAGCCGAGCTCGCTGAGCACGATCAGGTCGAAGCGGCCGCCCTCCGGCGCGAGCGGCCAGTCGTCGGGCAAGGCCTGCCGCCGCACCTCCACATGGCCGAACGCGGCCGTCCGCCGCCGCGCGATCGCCACCGCCTCGGCCGCGAAATCGCTTGCCAGCAACCGATCGCAGCGCGGGGCCAAGGCGATCGTGAGTTCGCCGACGCCGCAGCCGGGCTCGAACGCATGGCGGTAGCGCGCCCGCGGCAAGGCCGCGAGCAGCAGCGCGCGCTTGCGCGCCTCGTACCAGCGCGTGCGCACCGCATAGGGATCCTCGCTGGCCGCATAGAGCGACTCGAAGTAGCCGTGCTGCGCCGCGGAACTCACAGGAACACCACCTCGTAGGGCCGCTGCGCGCGCGCCAGCGTGGTGGCGCGCAGCACCGGCGGCGCGCCGGTCGAGGGGTCGCGCCGCAGCTGGCTGGTGAAGGCGCGCACCGCCTCGCGCTTGCGCCGCAGCGCCTCCGGGTCGAGCAGCAGCCGCCGGGCGTGCCGCCAGGGCATGCGCGCATCCGCGGGCCGTGCCCAATGCCAGCCCCAGACCGGCACCTCGACCAGCCGCGCGCCCGCGCTCGCGGCCGCCAGCGCGCAGGCCTGGCCCGTCGCCTCGTGGTCGGGATGGCCGTCGCGGCGCCAGGTCGTGAAGACCATGTCGCGCGGGCGCAGCAGCGACACCAGTTGCGCCGCCAGCGTGGCTCGCAGCGCGCGCAAGCCGCCATCGGGCAGCCCGAGCCGCGCCGGCTCGATCGCCAGGCCCAGCCGCTCGAGCGCGCGCAGGCTCTCGCGCGGGCGGGTGCGGGCCAGCCGCTCGGGCGGCCAGACGGCCGAGCCATGGTGGCTCGCGGTGCCATCGGTCACGGCGATCACCGCCACCTCGCGGCCCTGGTCCGCGAGCTGCGCCAGCAGGCCGCCGACCGCGAGCACCTCGTCGTCGGGGTGCGGCGCCACCACCACCGCGCGGGCGCCCTCGGGCACCAGTTGCCCGCTGTCGATGGCGGGCAGCCGGGCCAGCCCGGGCCAGTCGTTCCATTCGTCCTCGGTGGTGCCGTCGCCGCGGATCGCGCGCTGGGCGGCATCGTCGGGCACGTCGTCCATCACAGCACCCATGTGGCGCTCCTTTCGTCGACTGCGATCTGTCCCAGCGCGGCGAGGTCGCGCTCGGCATGGCTTTGGCGCAGGTACACCGGCAGGTCGGCCATCGCGCGCGCGAAACGCGCGTCGCGGCACAGCGGCGCGGCGCCGAGCGCGCGGCCCGCGTGGCGCAGCACCGTCTCGGCCGCCTGCTCGGCCACCAACCGCGCGTTCAGCGCCACGCGTCGCGCGTCGTCGGCCGGATGGGTGTCGATCCAGTGCGCGGCCTCGCGCAGCACCGCGGCGGCACCGGCCAGCGCGGCATCGATGCCGCCGAGGTGCGCGAGCCGGTGCGCATCGGGCTTGCCGCCCCGCGCCGCGAATGCGAGCACCTGGCGCGCGATGCCGACCGCGCCACCCCACCAGCAGGCCGCGATGCCGGCACCGCCCTGCCAGAAGCCCGGGCGGCTCGTGTAGTCGCCGGGCCTGCCGACCGGCACCGCGAGCGCGTGCTCGAAATGCACGTCCACGCTCGCGCTCGCCGCCATGCCGACGGCCTCCCAGCCTTCGTCCGACACGCGCACGCCCGGCTGCCGCAGCGACACGGCCGCGAGGCAGGCTCGATCCGCCTCGTCGTGCACGCTGACGATCGCATGCGTGAGGCCGGCCGCGCCCGAGCACCAGGCCTTGCGTCCGTCGAGGCGCACGGCGCCCGGGCAGCCCTCCTCGGGCCGCATGGCGACGCGCGCTTCGGGCGGCTCGGCGCACCAGGTGCCCCAGCGCGAGCCGGACGGCAGCGCGGGACCGTGCAGCTCCGCGAGGATCGCGAGCGCATCGGTATGGCCTTCGTAGAGCTTGGCCAGCGAGAGATCGTGCGCCGCGACCTCGGCGAGCGCGCGCCAGCGCATCAGCGTGCGGCCCTGGGCCGGCCAGGGCACGCGGTCGGCGCCGGCTTCGACCAGACGGCTCAGCGCAGCGGCGGGATCGGCGGGCAGCCGGAGCCGCTCGAGGGTGTCGCTGCTGAGGTCTTCCGTCATGGATCTTCGTGCGGGCGTGTTCCGGTGGATGGGCCCAGAACTTAGATGGCGGGCGCGCCCCTTCCCGTCGGCAGGAAGGCTCCGGGCCTGTAGGAGCGGCGGCCCGCGCCACCGACGCCGGGCCGAGGCCTGGTCCGACAGGCGCGCCAACGGTGCACGCGGAGAACGGAGCGCACAGCCACTGGAGAAACCCATGCCCAACACCCACACCACCCCGTCGAACGATGTCGACAGCCGCGACCTGCTGCGCGACGGCAACCACGGACCGCAGCACAACAAGGCCGGCCACCAGGCCCCGACCTCGCGCAACGAGCCGCGCCGCACCACCGAAAGCCGCAACGACCGCGAAGGCCACGTGGGCGGCAGCAACCAGATCCAGTCGCGCCGCGGCGCGACGCGCTGAGCTCAGTTTCCGAGCACTCGCTCGAGATCCGCCTTCAGGCTGGTGGCGCGCTCGGGCGCCTTCGCCAGGCCCGTGTCGACCAGCGTCCGGGCGATCGAATGCTCGCCCAGGTGCAGCGCGATCCGCGCGAGGTGCAGCGCCGTGCGCGCATGGATCTGCGCGGGGTCGGTCTCGCGCAGCATTCGCGCGAAGCCTTGCGGATAGTCGCCGTGCCTCGCGAAGAACGCGCGCCCGGGTCCGGCCCATTCGCTCACGATGAATTCGACCGTTTCCTCGGCCTCCTCCATCGAGCGACCATAGGCCCAGCCATGGGCCTCGCCGGCGGGCGGGTCGAGGCGATCGCGGAACACGCAATGCGACTCGTCGATCTCCGCCGGCGCGACCTGGCCGCCGCCCTCGGTCGGCAGGAAGTCGAGGTGCGCGCCGAGGTTGAGGTAGCACTGCTTGCCGCCGCTCGCGCCCTGCACGTTGAAGACGTGGATCACCGGACCCTCGATGCGCCGCAAGGTCTGGCCCGAACCCTCGAAGCCTTCGGCCATGAGCACGGAATGGAGCTTGCGGGTCAGCAGCTTGAGGAAGGCGGCGCGGGTGGTCATCGGCTTCGTGGGGCGGGTGGATGGAAGCTGCATTCTGACCGCGCTCTCGCGCTCGCTATGCTCGGACGCGCAGCAGGAGAGAACGGATGACGGTGGTGGCACGGGATCGGCGGATGGCGGCTTTGCGCGAACTCGGCGTGTCCGAGCCGATGCAGCGGCTCGCGGCGGGCGAATGCCTGCACGAGGCCTTCAGGGGCTGCTGCCTCGGGCCGCCCTTCTACGTCGATCGCGGCGCCGCGGTGCCCGAGGGTCCGCCGCTGGTGCCGCTGTGGGAGCGCGACAGCAGGGTCGCGGCCGTCTGGCACCAGCACGATGGCCTGGCGTTCATCGAGTTCAGCATCGAGCACCCCGGCGCCTTCGAGGTGCTGGCCCGGAGCGAGCAAGGCTTCTGGGTCAGCCGCTTCGACTTCCTCTACGAATGCGACCTCGCCGTCGAGACATTGCGAGCGGCGGCCGAATGCGTGGGCTTCCGCTTCCTCGAGCGCCACCTCGCGTCGCGCGAAGCCGCCGAGGAGGGCCTGACGAGCTTCGCGGCGCATCGCGCCTGGCTGCGGGGACTGGTGGCGCAGATCGATGGCGAAGCGGCGGGCTCCGGCTTCGGCGCCTGAGCGACGCGAACGCGATCCCGCTGGCTTTTGTCAGCGCCCGAACACCAGCAGCAGGTTGTTCGCGGGCATCTCGTGCCGCGCGTGCAGGCGCAGCCCCGCTTCGCGCGCCTGCGCTTCGACCTGCGTCAACGAGCGGATGCCCCAGGCCGGATCGCGCTCGCGCAGGCTCTGGTCGAAGGCAAGGTTGCTCGGCGCGGGCGCCACGCCCTCCTCGAAATACGGCCCGTAGGTGAGCAGCACGCCACCCGGGCGCAGATGCCGCGCCGCCCCCTGCATCAGCGCGGCACAGGTGGGCCACGGCGAGATGTGCAGCATGTTCGCGCAGTAGATCGCATCGAAATCCTGTGCGAAGGCCGTGCCCTGCGAAGGCCAGGAGGCGTCGAGCACATCGAGCAGCACGGGCTTCCCGAGGCCGGGCAGGCCGGACTGTTCGACGCGGCGTGCGAGCGCGGGAAGCGCGCGCGCATCGGCATCGCTGGTCTGCCAGCGCCAGCCGGGCAAGGCGGTCGCGAACCACTCGGCATGCTGTCCGGTGCCCGAGGCGATCTCGAGCGCGGCGCCCTCCCGGCCGAGGATGCCGAGCAGCCGCTCGAGGATCGGTTGCTTGTTGCGTTCGGCGGCGGGACTGAAGGACAGGTCGGACATGCGGTGCTCGGTGGCGAAGGTCGGGAGCCGGAGGCTATCAGCCCTCGACCGGCACGTGGAAGTCGATCACCGCGCCGGGCCGCGTGGGTTCGAACTTGCCGTCGTAGAGCTCGAAGTCCGGGCTGTCGGCCAGCTTGAGTCCCGAGGCCGGGATCAGTTGACCCCAGATGGTCGCCATCGCGTTCTTCACCTGCGGGTGCAGCGCCGATCCGTCGAGCGTGATGCGGAACACCGCATAGGTCGCGGCCGGTATGCGCTTCTCGCTGAAACCCGCGGGCAGCGCACTGCCGGGCACGATGCCCACGCCCGCCATGTAGTCGAAGCTGCCCTCCTCCCGGTCGACGCCCCAGACCGCGCCGTAGGTGGCCCAGCTCGGCACCTGGCCCTCGAACGGCAAGGCGCCGATCAGCGCGGACCACAGCTGCGGAATCTCGGAACGGCTCTCCTGGTCGAAACGCCGGGCCGGGCCGGCGATGCTGAAGGCCTCGAGCCGGACGAGGTCTGGCAAGCGGGTCACGGCGGTGGAGGTGCTGGCGGGCAGGTTCATGGGATATTGGCCTTCGATGGGTGTGAGGGCGAAGCCGGCGCGAAAGCGCCCGGGCGAGACGCCGAAGATGCGCTTGAACGCGCGGGTGAATGCTTCCTGCGACTCGAAACCGCAATCGAGCGCGAGCTCGACGAGCTGGAGCTCCGGCTCGTCGCAGAGCCGGCGCGCGCCACGCACCAGCCGGCGGCCACGCACATAGGCCATCACGCTGCGGCCCATGCGCGCGGTGAAGAGCCGCGAGAAGTGATACGGCGACAGTCCCGCCTGCTGCGCGATGCGATCGAGCGTGAGCGCGTCGTCGAGCCGCGCCTCGATCCAGGGGATGAGCTCGGCGATCGGGTCGGGGGTGGGTCGGTCCATGCCGCGATCATCGGCCACGCGGGCGCGGCGCGTCCTGACCGAACTTGCTGTCGGGCCCTTCGCGTTCCCTAGATCAGCCGCTGGATCGGCCTGCGCTTCCACACACCGTGGAAGTACAGCGCCTGCAGCCCCAGCGCCACCAGGTAGGTCAGCGGATAGGCGACCCAGACGCCGCGCAGGCCGAGCGCCTGCTGCAGCACCCAGGCCAGCGGAAACAGCAGCACGGCCAGGCAGCCCAGCGAGATCGCCGTGGGCACGCGCACCGTGCCGGCCGCGCGCATCACGCCCGTGAAGACGCTGGCCATGCCGAAGGCCACGCTGCCCCAGACCGTGATGCGCAGCACCGAGGCCGCGAGCTCGACCACGGCGGGATCGTTGCTGAACAGGCTCACCGCAAGCGGCGCCGCCAGCGCGACCAGCACGGCGAGCCCGGCCGTGAGCGCGAGGTTCATCCACAGGCCCACGCGCTTCACGTGGTCGATCTCGTCCAGGCGCCCGGCGCCGATGGCCTGCGCGGCGAACACCGAAGCCGCGATGGCGATCGACATCGCCGGGAACTGCACATAGGCCATCACCTGGCCCACCGTGCCCCAGGCGGCCGTCGCACCGGGGCCATGGCGGTTCACCAGCGACAGCAGCATCGCGTCGGCCAGCGAACTCGTGATGAAGAAGAGCCCGGTGGGCACGCCGAGCCGCGCCACGGTCGCGAGCACGGGCGCGTTCCAGCGCAGGTGCGCGCGCAGCTTCGCGGGCGCGAGCAGGCTGTCGCTGCGGCGCAGGTGCCAGGCCAGCCACAGCACGGCCAGCGCGTTGCCCGTCATGCTGGCCCAGGCCGCGCTCTGGGTGCCGAGCCGCGGCAGCCCGAGCCAGCCGAGGATGAAGGCCGGCGTGAGCAGCACCCAGACCGAGGACGCCACCGCGAGCGCCTTGAGCGGTGTCACCGTGTCGCCCAGGCCGCGCAGCAGCGCCGCCAGCATCAGGTGCAAGAACAGCACGGGCATCGCGGCGAACAGCACGCGCGCATAGCCCACGGCATCGGCGAGCACGTCGCCCGGCGTGCCCAGCGCCCGCAGCACCGGGCCGATCCCGGCCGCGCCGATGCCCGCGATGACGCACGACAGCAGCAAGGTGCCCAGCAGCACCGCGCCCGCGACGCGCCGCACCTTGTCGGTGTCGCGCGCGCCCCAGGCCTGGCCCACGAGCACCGAGGCCCCCGTGCCCAGCCCGATCGCGAAGGCCATGCAGCACATGAAGAGCGGAAAGAAGCTGACCGCGGCCGCCAGCGAACGCGTGCCGAGCAGCCGGCCCAGGTAGATGGTGATGGCCGTGCCGCCGAGCGCCTGCAGCACGTTGGTCAGGACCAGCGGGCCGAGGAAGACCAGGAAGCGTTGCCAGAGGGGGCGGGTGGGGATGAGGTCCATCGGAAGGCGCATCGTAGCGGGGCGGCCCCGCATTTCTGGCACGATGCCGGCCGGCCTCGACGGCTACCCAATATCTCATTGAATGGATCGATCGCCCCATGCACCGTAGACATCTGGTTCTTGCTCTCGCCGTTGCCGGTGCCATGCTCACAGGCTGTTCAACCCTCCGCTCCGATCTGTTGGTGAAGGACAAGCCGCTCACCAGCGACAAGGATGGCCTGATCGTCGCGTCATTCGGCTACACCGTTTCCGTCGATCGGCTCGTGAGGGTCCAGCAGGAACCGACCATCCGCCTCGTCGTGACGCCTCATCCGGACCGGGAGGGCAAAAAAATCCAGCTGACCACGGCCGATCAGATCTTCACCAACGGTGCCTGGAACGAGGAGGAGATCGTCCGCCGCGCTGGCACGAGCGGTCGGGTACTCGTTGGCTACCGCGTACCCGCCGGCAGCTATCAACTGCTCCAACGAGAAGTCAAGCTCCACGGGCCTCGCAACTGGGAGGCCCAGCTTCCTCTTGCTGCGCCCTGGCGTTTCACCGTCGTGCCAGGACAGATCACCTATATCGGCGCGCATGTGCTGCACACTCAGTTTGGCGAGTCTCTTCTATTCAGAGTACTGATTCCGGCGCGCGCGAGGCTCGTGATCCTCGACGAATCGAACGAGGACATCGATGCCCTGCGCCGTGTGCGTCCCGAACTGCGTGACGTCACGTTCAACAATGCGCTGCGCACCGACTGGCCACTGGAATAGCCATTGAAGGCACGCTTGCGCCCACGCGGCCCAAGCAGCGTCTCATGGGCTTCCTTGCCAGCCTCCGCCCACCCTTCGCCGCGAGCGCGTGCGCAAGGTGATCGAGTAGCGCAGCGTTGGCGTCGGCGCGATCGCGTGCTGCCACTCCCAGCGCGCGGCACCGCGCAGCAGGTAGATCGAGCGCGGCTCGACCAGCAGTTGCACCGTGGGATCGTTGGCCGCGTAGTGGCCGTCGCGCCGGTAGGGTCGCAGCTGCATCACGGCGTCGCCGCGCAGCGAGATGCCGACGATGTGCTCGAAGTCGGGCACGTCGCGGTGCCAGCCCAGCGGCGTGCCGGGCTGGTACTCGGCGATCAGCGCATGGGTGAGTTCGGCCTCGTCGATGCCGGCCCAGGCCGCGGCGCGGCTGCGCATCGGGTGCAGCGATTCGGGCAGTGGCGCGCCCGGCAGCAGCCGGTTGGCGTCGAAGTCGTAGCGGCCGCCGAAGCCGATGCCGCGGCGGCGCGCGGTGTAGGCCTTGTAGCGCATCTCGCGCAGCGTGAAGCCGCCGACGATGGCCAGCAGCTCGGCCTCCTCGGCGGCGCTCAGGAAATCGGCCTCGTAGCGCAGCCCGTCGATGGCCGCGACCGGCGCGGCGCCGAACAGGTCGGGCTGCGCCTCGTGCTCGACGCGTCTAGCGGCGCGCATCGCCGCCTCCTTGCTGCCCGCCCTGTCCGTTCAGTCGCACCTCCCACCAGCGCGGCAGCAGCTCGCGGATCTCGGCGCGTGAGAAGCGGTCGTCGAGCAGGTGCAGCACGCCCTCGTCCTGCTCGGTGCGGATCACGCGTCCCGCGGCCTGCACCACCTTCTGCAGGCCCGGATAGAGGTAGGTGTACTCGTAGCCCTTGCCGAAGCGCGCGTCCATGCGCTCGCGCGTGATCTCGTTGAGCGCGTTGTACTGCGGCAGCCCGAGGCTCGCGACGAAGGCGCCCACGAGGCGCGTGCCCGGCAGGTCGATGCCCTCGCCGAAGGCGCCGCCGAGCACCGCGAAGCCGATGCCGCGGCCGCCGACGGCGAAGCGCTCGACGAAGGCCTGGCGCTCGGCCTCGGGCATGCCCCGGGTCTGGCTCCACACCGGCACCTCGGGATGCCGCGCGACGAAGGCCGCGCAGGCCTGCTCGAGGTAGTCGAAGCTGCTGAAGAAGGCCAGGTAGTTGCCGGGCCGGCGCGCGTACTGGCTGCCGATGATGCCGGCCACGCTGCGCAGCGAGCGCGCGCGGTCGCGCCAGCGCGTGGACACATCCATCGCCACCTCGACATGGAGCTGGCGGCCGCTGAACGGCGAGGCGACGTCGAGCACGGCCACGTCCTCGGGCAGGCCCAGCGCGTCGCGGTAGAACGGGAACGGCGAGAGCGTGCCCGAGAAGCAGACGGCCGAAGCGGCATCGGCGAAGCGGCCTTCGAGAAAGGGCGCGGGCACGAGGTTGCGGATGGCCAGCCCGCGCGAGCCGTTCGGCCCCAGGGTGCGCTCGAACACCGAGTGGTCGCCGAAGCTCTCGGCCAGCCGCGCGAAATGCAGCGCGTCGAAGAAGAAGCGCTGCAGCGGGCCCTGCGCCGCGTCGGGCGTGGCCGCGAAGTGCTCGGCCATCGCGGTGTTGGCGGCCTGCAGGCTGCGCGCGAAGCGCTCGGGGATCTCGTCGGCGGTCTCGTAGTCGACCGCGTTGGCCTGCTGCGCCTCCTGCAGCGCGCCCCATTCGCGGTGCAGCCGCGCGAGCGGGCCGCGCACGGCGGCCGGCGCGGCGCGGTGGGCCTCCTCGAGCGCGCCGTCGTCGAGCGGCGCGGTGTACATGCCGCGCGCGCGCTCGAGCAGGTTGTGGGCCTCGTCCACCAGCAGCGCGGCGCGCCATTCGCGCTCCTTCATGGTGGCCCACAAGAAGGCGCTGCCGTCGAAGTAGTAGTTGTAGTCGCCGACCACCACGTCGCTCCAGTGGGCCATTTCCTGCCCGAGAAAATAAGGGCAGACCTCGTGCGCGAGCGCGATGCGGCGCAGCGCCGGGCGGTCGAGCCAGGCGGCGCGCGCGGCCTCGGCGCGCGCCGCCGGCAGCCGGTCGTAGAAGCCCTTGGCCAGCGGGCAGGCGTCGCCATGGCAGGCCCGGCCCGGGTGCTCGCAGACCTTTTCGCGCGCGGTCAGTTCGAGCACGCGAAGCGGATCGGCCGGTGCCTTGCCATCCGTGGCGGCCTGGCGCTCGAGCAGCCGCAGCGCCTCGAGCGCGATCGCGCGGCCCGAGGTCTTGGCCGTGAGGAAGAACACCTTGTCGACGCGGCCCGCCGCGCGCGCCTTGAGCAACGGGAACAGCGTGGCCAGCGTCTTGCCGATGCCGGTGGGTGCCTGCGCCATCAGGCAGTGGCCTTTCGAGCCGGCGCGGTAGACCGCCTCGGCCAGTTCGCGCTGGCCGGCGCGGAAGGCGCCATGCGGAAAGGCCAGCGCGCCCAGCAGCTCCGCGAGCGCCGCGTGATGCCGGCCCTCGCGCTCGGCCCAGGCGATGTAGCGGCCGCAGAGGTCCTCGAAGTGGGCCTGCAGTTCCTCGCGCGTGTGCAATTCCTCGAGCACGGTTTCCTCGCCGCTCGCGAGGTCGAGGTAGACCAGCGCCACGGTGATCGCCGCATGGCCGTCGGCCTCGCAGAGCATCCAGCCGTAGCAGCGCGCCTGCGCCCAGTGCAGCGCGCGGTGGTTGCCGCGGATGGCGTCGAAGTCGCCGCGGAAGGTCTTGATCTCCTCGACGCGGGCGCTGCCCGACTGCAGCTCGTAGCCGTCGGCGCGGCCGCGCACCAGCAGGGCGCCGCATTCGGACTGCAGCGCGAGCTCGCTCTGGTAGTTCTCGCCGCGCCGCCCCTGCACCAGCGCGTGGCCCGCCATGCCCTCCTGCGCGCTGGGTGCGGGCACGAAGCGCAGGTCGAGGTCGCCGGCCTTCGCGCCGAAAGCGCACAGCGCCTTGACGGAGACGGGCGCGACGGTGGCGTGGAAGGCTTCGCGAGACATCGGAGTGAGGGGGGCGACGGGACGCAGCGGCCGCCAGTATATGGATATTCATCCAGTGTGCTGGTGGAATTTACAGTATCCCTGCCGGCGCGCAGGCTAGAGTACGCAGCTTCGGGAGGCCCGCGGCCTGCCCTTCTCCCCCTCTTCCCTTGCGCCTTGCCGCCGTTCCGGGGCCGGGCGGGCGGCCGCGCGCCGTCCGTCTCCTCCGGTCGAAGACAATGTCAATTGTTCGTTCACAACTACGTTCGAAATGAAAACTGCCGCAGCGATCGACACCGCCGACTTCGAGCGCCTTTTGAGCCGCAACATCAAGCTGCCGCTGCTCGGGGGCCTGTTCGGTGCCGTCGTCTTCGTCGCCCTGATCCTGTACCTGCTGTCGACCATCGCCTGGGTCGAGCACACCGACCAGGTGGTGCGCAACGCCAGCGAGCTGCAGCGCCGCTCGATCGACATGGAAACCGGCATGCGCGGCTTCCTGATCAGCGGGCAGGACCGCTTCCTCGAGCCCTACGACGCCGCGCTGGCGCGCGTGAAGACCGACACCGCGGCGCTGCGCCAGCTGGTGGGCGACAACCCGCAGCAGATCGAGCGGGTCGACCGCATCGGCTCGCTGCAGGGCGCCTGGAACGAGTTCGCGGCCGAGATGATCGCGGCGCGCCGCAGCGGCGGCGACTTCGAGGCCGCCGTCAAGCTGGGCCGCGGCAAGCGCCTGACCGACGACATCCGCAACGAGTTCGACAACTTCATCAACACCGAGCAGTCGCTGCGCTTCCAGCGCAATGCCGAGGTCAAGCGCACCAGCTGGATGGTGGTGGGCCTGTTCCTGCTGTTCACGCTCACCCTGAGCGGCCTGGTGGCCTTCTTCGGCCGCCGGCAGCTGGTGCGCCTGTCGGAGAGCTACGACGCGGTGCTGCAGGAGCAGGAGGCGCACACCGAGCGCCTGACCGAGCAGGCCTGGCTGCGCACCGCCCAGACCGAGCTGGTCGGCGAGCTGGTGGGCGAGCTCAGCGCGGCCGACATGGGCCGCAAGATCCTGGCCTTCTTCTCGCGCCACCTGGGCAGCACCGTGGGCGCGCTCTACGTGCGCGAGCGCCACGGCCCGCTGCGCCGCGCGGCCAGCTACGGCTTCTCGATCGAGGCCGAGAACGCGCAGCAGGTGTTCTCGCCGAGCGAGAGCCTGGTGGGTCAGGCCGCCGCCGAGAAGCGGCTGATGCTGATCGACCCGGTCGAGGCTGACTACCTCAAGGTCAATTCGGGCCTGGGCGAGATGCGCCCGCGCGCCGTGGTGCTGCTGCCGGTGGCCAACGACGGCGTGTCCAACGGCGTGGTCGAGCTCGGCCTGCCCGGCACGCCCGACCAGCGCGCGCGCGACCTGTTCGAGGTGGTGGCCGAGGACATCGGCACCTCGCTGGCCGCCGCGCGCTACCGCGAGCAGTTGCAGGAGGTGCTGGCCGAGACCCAGCAGCTCAACGAGGAGCTGCAGGTGCAGCAGGAGGAGCTGCGCACCGCCAACGAGGAGCTCGAGGAGCAGTCGCGCGCGCTGCGCGCCTCGCAGGCCATGCTCGAGAACCAGCAGGCCGAGCTCGAGCAGACCAACAGCCAGCTCTCCGAGCGCACCGAGGCGCTCGACCAGCGCAACACCGCGCTGCGCCGCGCCCAGCGCGACCTCGAGGAGCGCGCCGACGAACTGCAGCGCGCGAGCCGCTACAAGTCGGAGTTCCTCGCCAACATGTCGCACGAGCTGCGCACGCCGCTCAACAGCGCGCTGATCCTGGCCAAGCTGCTGGGCGACAACCCGCAGGGCAACCTGAGCACCGAGCAGGTGAAGTTCGCCGAATCGATCTACGCCTCGGGCAACGACCTGCTGGTGCTGATCAACGACATCCTCGACATCGCCAAGGTCGAGGCCGGCAAGCTCGACCTGGTGACGGAGGACACGCGCCTGGACCGCCTGGCGCAGGCGCTGGAGAGCACCTTCCGGCCGCTGGCCGACGAGAAGCGGCTGAACTTCCGCCTCGAACTGCACCCGGCCGCGCCGGCCTCGCTGGTCACCGACCGCCAGCGCGTGGAGCAGATCCTCAAGAACCTGCTGTCGAACGCGCTCAAGTTCACCGAGCAGGGCGAGGTCTCGCTGGTGATCTCGGGCACGGCCGACGGCGGCGCCTCCTTCGCCGTCTCCGACTCGGGCATCGGCATCGCGCCGCACCAGCAGGAGGTGATCTTCGAGGCTTTCCGCCAGGCCGACGGCACGACCAGCCGCCGCTACGGCGGCACCGGCCTGGGCCTGTCGATCTCGCGCGACCTCACGCGGCTGCTGGGCGGCACGCTCAGCGTGCAGAGCGAGCCGGGCCAGGGCAGCACCTTCACCCTGCACCTGCCGGCCCAGGCGCCGCAGGCCGCCCAGCAGGAACCGGGCAGCATCCCGCCGCAGCCGCCCGTGGGCGGCGCGCCGGCGCGCCTGCAGCCGCGCGCGCCGGTGCCGGTCGCGCCCCCTGCCCCGGCCGCGCCGGCGCCGGTGGTGCCCGCGCCGCAGTTCGCCGACGACCGCGCGCTGCCGCGCGACCAGCAGGTGCGGCGCGTGCTCGTGATCGAGGACGAACCGCAGTTCGCCCACATCCTCTACGACCTCGCGCACGAGCTCGGCTACCGCTGCCTGGTCGCGCACGGCGCGGCCGACGGCTTCGCGCTGGCCAGCGAGTTCGTGCCCGACGCGATCCTGCTCGACATGCGGCTGCCCGACAGCACCGGCCTGGACGTGCTGCAGCGCCTGAAGGATTCGCCGCTCACGCGCCACATCCCGATCCACGTGGTCTCGGCCGCCGACAACGCCGAGGCCGCGCTGCACATGGGCGCGGTGGGCTATGCGCGCAAGCCCGCCACGCGCGAGGAACTCACGCGCGTGTTCGCGCGGCTCGAGGAGAAGCTCACGCAGAAGGTCAAGACCGTGCTGCTGGTGGAAGACGACGACCTGCAGCGCCAGAGCGTGATCCAGCTGATCGGCGACGACGACATCGAGATCGTCGACGTGGCCTCGGGCGAGGAGGCGCTGGAGCTGCTGCGCACGCGCATCTTCGACTGCATGATCACCGACCTGAAGCTGCCCGACATGCAGGGCAGCGAGCTGCTCAAGCAGATGGCCTCGGAGGACATCGTCTCGTTCCCGCCGGTGATCGTCTACACCGGGCGCAACCTCACGCGCGAGGAGGAGGCCGAGTTGCACCGCTACTCGCGCTCGATCATCATCAAGGGCGCGCGCTCGCCCGAGCGGCTGCTCGACGAGGTCACCCTGTTCCTGCACAAGGTCGAGGCCGAACTCTCGAGCGAGCGCCAGGGCATGCTCAAGGCCGCGCGCGGGCGCGACCGGATCTTCGAGGGCCGCACGGTGCTGCTGGTGGACGACGACGTGCGCAACATCTTCGCGCTCACGAGCGCGCTCGAGCAGCGCGGCGCGAAGGTCGAGATCGGCCGCAACGGCCGCGAGGCCCTCGAGCAGCTCGACCGCGTGAAGGAGATCGACCTCGTGCTGATGGACGTCATGATGCCGGAGATGGACGGCCTGGAGGCCACGCGCCACCTGCGCGCCGATCCGCGCTTCGCCAAGCTGCCGGTGATCGCCATCACCGCCAAGGCCATGAAGGACGACCGCGAGCAGTGCCTGGCCGCGGGCGCCAGCGACTACCTCGCCAAGCCGGTGGACCTGGACCGCCTGTTCTCGCTGCTGCGCGTGTGGATGCCGAAGATGGAGCGCCTGTGACCGACGCGCCGCCGCCTTCCCTGCCCGAGCGGCCGGCGACCGGCCGCCCCGCCCTGCCCGCCGTGCCGGGCGCGATCGCCGCTCCGCCGCAGCCGCTGAGCGACACCGAGATCGAGCTGCGGCTGCTGATGGAGGCGATCTACCTCAAGTACAGCTACGACTTCCGCGACTACACGCTGGCCTCGCAGAAGCGCCGCGTGCTGCACGCGCTCACGCAGCTCGGCCTGCCCTCGATCTCGGCGCTGCAGGACCGGGTGCTGCGCGACGCCGCGCTGTTCGGGCGCCTGCTGCAGTTCCTCACCATCCCGGTCAGCGAGATGTTCCGCGACCCGGCCTACTTCCTGGGCCTGCGCCGCCACGTGGTGCCGCTGCTGCACACCTATTCGTCGGTCAAGGTCTGGGTGGCCGGCTGCAGCACCGGCGAGGAGGTGTTCTCGCTCGCCATCCTGCTGCGCGAGGAAGGCCTGCTCGAGCGCACGCAGATCTACGCCACCGACATCAACCCGGCCTCGCTCGAGAAGGCGCGCCAGGGCATCTTCCCGCTCGAGGCGATCCGCGGCTACACCGCCAACTACCAGCGCGCGGGCGGGCTGCGCGCGTTCTCCGACTACTACACCGCGGCCTACGACGCCGCGCGCTTCGACCCCTCGCTGTGCGCCGACACCATCTTTGCCGACCACAGCCTGGCCACCGACAGCGTGTTCGCCGAGACCCAGTTGGTGTCCTGCCGCAACGTGCTGATCTACTTCAACCGCGAGTTGCAGAACCGCGCGCTCGGCCTGTTCCACGAATCGCTGAGCCACCGCGGCTTCCTCGGCCTGGGCGCCAAGGAGAGCATCGACTTCTCGGCCTATGCCGACCGCTTCGAGCCGCTGGCGCGCCCCGAGCGCATCTACCGGAAGGCCACGTGAGACAGGCGCTGCCCTCCCACCTGCGCCGCCGCGTCGAGGCCGTGGTCATCGGTGCCTCGGCCGGCGGCATCGACGCGCTGCTCGGTCTCTTGAGCGGCCTGCCCGCCGCCAGCCGCATTCCCAAGGTGGTGGTGCTGCACCTGCCCGAGGGCCACGACAGCCGCCTGGCCGAGGTGTTCGGCGAGCGCGTCGCCATGCCGGTGCGCGAGGCCGCCGACAAGATGCCGCTCGCGGCCGGCACGCTCTACTTCGCGCCGCCCGGCTACCACCTGTCGATCGAGCGCGACCGCTGCTTCTCGCTGAGCTGCGAGCCGCCCGTGCTGTTCTCGCGTCCGTCGATCGACGTGCTGATGGCCTCCGCGGCCGACGTCTACGGCGCCGGCCTCGCCGGCCTGCTGCTCACCGGCGCCAACGACGACGGCGCCGAGGGCATGGAACGCATTCACCGTGCCGGCGGGCTGACCGCCGTGCAGGATCCCCAAGAAGCCCTGGTTTCCGTCATGCCCAACGCCGCCATTGCGCGCCATTCGCCCGACTTCGTGCTGCCGCTGCGCGATCTCCACACCCTGCTGCTGCACTTGGAGGCCGCTCATGGACATTGACGTCGAAAGCAAGCTGCTGATCGTCGACGACCTGCCCGAGAACCTGGTGGCGCTCGAGGCGCTGATCCGCGCGCCCGGGCGCTCCGTGTTCCGCGCCCAGTCGGCCGAGGACGCGCTGGCGCTGCTGCTCGAGCACGAGTTCGCGCTCGCCATCGTCGACGTGCAGATGCCCGGCATGAACGGCTTCGAGCTGGCCGAGATGATGCGCGGCACCGAGCGCACGCGGCACATCCCGCTGATCTTCGTGAGCGCCGCCGGCCGCGAGCGCAACTACGCCTTCCAGGGCTACGAGAGCGGCGCGGTCGACTTCCTGCACAAGCCGCTCGATCCGCATGCCGTGATCAGCAAGGTCAACGTGTTCGTCGACCTGCACCGCCACCGCAAGGCGCTGCGGCATGAGATGGAGCTGCTGGCCCACGCGCACCGCAAGCAGGAGGAGCTGGTGGCGCAGCTGCAGGTCACGCAGCGCGAACTCGAGCGCGCGGTGCGCATGCGCGACGACTTCATGTCCATGGTCTCGCACGAGCTGCGCACCCCGCTCAACACCCTCTACCTCGAGGCGCAGCTGCGCCAGCTGCACGTGTCCAAGGGCAACCTCGCGGCCTTCGCGGCCGACCGGCTGCCCGCGATGATCGAGCGCGACCAGCGGCAGATCCGCAACATGGTGCGGCTGATCGACGACATGCTCGACGTCACGCGCATGCGCAAGGACGCCCTCTCGATCCAGCCCAAGCCCACCGACCTCGCGCAGCTCGCGCGCGCCGTGGTCGAGAACCTGCGCCAGCAGGCCGAGGCCGCCGGTTCCGAGATCTCGCTGCAGGCGCCGTCCGAACTGCCGGGCGTGTGGGACGAGTTCCGCATCGAGCAGGTGCTGACCAACCTGCTGACCAATGCGCTGCGCTACGGCGGTGGCCAGCCGGTCGCGATGACGGTCGAGCAGGTCGGCGCCGGCGAGGACGGCTTCGCGCGCGTCAGCGTGCGCGACCGCGGCATCGGCATCGCGGCCGAGGACCAGGCGCGCATCTTCGAGCAGTTCGAGCGCACCGAGCACAGCCGCAAGCACGCGGCCGGGCTCGGCCTGGGCCTGTACATCACGCGCCAGATCGTCGACCTGCACGGCGGCAGCATCGGCGTCGAGAGCGCGCCGGGCGAGGGCTCGACCTTCAGCGTGGAGCTGCCGCTGGCCGCGCCGCGCGGATCGGCGCAACCGTAGGCTTGCTCCTACCCCACGCGCGGCGCCGTGCCGGGATACTGTTCCATTCCGGACATTTTCAGAAAACCAAAGGCCGCAAAGGCCACCAAGGACCGACCGCCGTGAATGTGCTGATCGTCGACGACAACGAAGCCGCAGCCGACCTGCTGCAGGAACTGCTGACCCTGCAGGACCACACCGCCCGCTGCACCTACACCGGCCAGCAGGCGCTGGACGCCGCCGCCGCCGAACGCTTCGATGCCGCGCTGATCGACCTCACCCTGCCCGACATCCCCGGCACCCAGGTGGCGCGCCGGCTGCGCGAGACCGAGGCACAGGGCGCGCCCAGGCTGCTGGTCGCGATCTCGGGCTTCTCGGCCGCCGATGCCGGTGCCGCGGGCGGGCCCGACGGGCGCAAGCTGTTCGACCACCATCTGCAGAAGCCGATCGACATCGGCGCGCTCGAGGACATCCTCGCGGCCGCGGGCTGAGGGCCTTTTCGCTGCCTTAGCATCGGCGGCCATGCGCCGCCTGCTTCCATCCGCCCTCCTCGCCCTCGCACTGGGCGCGCTGGCCGTATCGGCCGCCGCGCAGTCCCCCGACACCGTTCCCCTCGCACCCGCCGAGCGCGACCGCATCGTGGCCCGCGCCGCCGAGCTGGTGCAGCGGCATTACGTGCTGCCCGCGCCGGCCGATGCCATCGCGGCCCGCCTGCGTGCGCGCTTGCGCGACGGTGCCTATGCGGGCATCGACGACGCCGACGCGTTGCGCGCGCAGCTCGAGCAGGACCTGCAATCGGTGAACCAGGACAAGCACCTGCTCGTGGCCTTCAGCCGCGAGCCGCTGCCGAAGCCGGCCGATGCGCAGGCCGCCGCGGCGGCGCAGGCCCACCTGGCGCGGCAGTACGTGCGCTTCAACCACTGCTTCTACAAGGCGGAACGCATGGCCGGCAACGTCGGCTACATCGACCTGCGCTGCTTCGACCAGCCCGAGGCGCTGGCCGCGACCGCCGCGGCCACCTTCGAGTTCCTGGCCCACACCGATGCCCTGATCGTCGACCTGCGCCAGAACGGCGGCGGCTGGCCCGCGGGCGTGGCCCAGGTCAGCAGCCATCTGCTCGAAGGCAAGGTGCACCTCAACGACGTGCTGCATCGCGAAGGCCACCGCGTGGAGTCGCACTGGACCCGCGCCAAGCTGCGCGGCCCGCGCTACCTGGACCGGCCGGTCTATGTGCTGACCAGCAGCCAGACCTTCTCGGGCGGCGAGGAGTTCGCCTACAACCTGCAGGCGCTGAAACGCGCCCGCGTCGTCGGCGAGCGCACCAAGGGCGGTGCCCATCCGTCCAGCAACCATCGGTTGAACGATCGCTTCGAGATCACGATCCCCTTCGCGCGCTCGATCAACCCGATCACGCGCACCAACTGGGAAGGCACGGGCGTCGTGCCCGACCTGCCGGCCAACGCGGACGAGGCGCTGGGCGTGGCGCACCTGGCGGCGCTCAGGGGGCTGGTCGGCAAGGACAGCGATCCGACGACCGCCTATGAGGTGAGCGAGGCCATCAAGGCGGCGGAGACATCCACTGCCGGCGCCCGCAAGTAGTGCCGGCGCAGCGTGCCCTCAACCCGGCCCCAGCACCTTCAACGTCAGCTGCAACACCATCGGCTGCCGCATGTCCCGCGGCGGCGGCTCCGACAGCGGCTGCGCGGTCAGCAACTGGCGCAGGTCGGCATCGGCCTGCGCATTGCCCAGCGAATCGAAGGCCACGCGCTCGGGCCGGCCATCGGGCGCAACCCACACGCGCACGATCAGCGGCGGCGGCGGCAGGGTGCGGCCCTCTTCCAGCAGGCGCTGCTGCATCCAGGCATGCAGGCGCTGCACGGTCTCGTCGGCCGGATCGCTGAGGCGGCCCTGGAACTGGTTGCCGGCCAGCTCGGCATAGCTGATCCAGTGCTGCGGCACCGGCGCGCGCGCCGAGGGCGCGGGCTGGGCCTGCACGGGCATGTGCACGGCCGCCAGGCCCAGGCCGGCGAGGCCGAGCGCGCGGAACAGGCTGGCCCAGGGACGCGGCGCGGCGGCGGTATGGCGATGCGAAGGGAACATGCGTTTTTTCGGAAGGAGTTCTGGAAGTCGATGCCGACCGGCTCAGCCGCACAGCACGCCGACCGACAGCGTGGCGGCGCGCGCGGCCGGCGATTGCTGGGGGCCGAGCTGCGGCGTGTCGCTCTCGCTGAAGGCCACCCCGTTGTCGCGCAGGAAATGCTTGATGCGCGCGGCCGTCTCGGCCCGCACGCGCGTGGAGCCCGCGGCCGCGCCGCTGCCCGACAGGCTGGGCAGCCGGCTCAGCGTGCCGCCGCTGGCGCCGGGCGCGGCCGCGATGCGCTCCACCACCACGCCCAGCAGCAGGCCGCCGGCGTCGAGCACCGCGCTGCCGCTGGCACCGGGCTTGGCGCCCGACAGCAGCTGCAGGCCCTCGGCGCCCGGCACCGTCAGCGCATTGCCGAGCACGGCCGAACGGTCGGCCATGCGCTGCAGCGGGCCGTGGGCCTCGGAGAACACCGAGATCGTCGCGGCGGGCAGCGCCTCGCCGCGCGGGAAGGTCGCGCCCAGGTAGGGCTTGATGTCGCTGCGCAGCACGGCGACGTCGAGCTCGGGTTGCGGGCTCGTCGCGCGCACCGTGGCTTCGGCGACGCGGCCGTCCTTGAGCACGAACAGCGAGCGGCAGCCGGTCACGGCATGGCGCGCGGTCAGCACGTCGCCCGCGTCGTTGAGGAACACGCCGCTGGCGTTGCCTTCCAGGACGGGCGCGGGTGGCGTGCCGCCGGCTGGCTGGGCCGCGGCATGTGCAACGAGTGCCGCGCAGGTTGTCGCCGCGAGACCGCGCATGGCCGGTCCAGGCCGCCATGGCGCGACATTCACTTCGGCCTCGTCGGCGCGAGCGCGCGCCGCGCCGCATTGAGTTCGGCATTGGTGATGTGCAGGTCGGCCATGACGCGCGCGAGCATGTCGAGCAGCGCCTCGCGCTGCCTCAGCCGCACGGTCTCCGCGCGCCGCGCGCGCTGCACCTGGCGCGCGGTGGCGTGGATCGCGCGCAGCGTCGGCGAATCGTGGCCGTCGAAGGACTCCGCGGAACGAAGGCTGTCGGGCATCGCGCTGGGATGCGTTCGGTGCGCGCTCAGGCGGCGGCTTCGACCCGGTCGGCGGCACCAGCGGCCGGCACTTCGCCATTGGCGGCATCGCCGCGCGTGGCGGCGGCCGGGCCGTAGTTGCGCAGGTGCAGGAAGAACTCGCCCATCATCTGCATCCACAGGCGCGCGCTGAACGCGAGGTGCGCGGGCGTCACGCCGCCGGCGACCACCACGTCCATCTCGAGCACCACGAAGTCGCCGTGCTGGGCGACGCGCGCGAAGCGCTTGCTGCGGTGCCAGGCCGCGAGCACGGCCTCGGGCAGCGTGCCGCCCTGCACGTGCAGCGGGCAGCTGAAGGTGAAGTCGGTGTACTGGGTGGTGGTGACGGGATTGCCCCACAGCACCTGAAAGCCGATGCCGTGGCTGGCGCTGTGCAGGCGGATCACGCCGTCCTGTTCGATGGTGGAGACGGCGGCGCCAGCGGCCTTGATGGCTTCGGAGACCTGTTCGGGCGTGACCGCGTCGAGCAGGTCGAGGGCCTCGGCGGGCGTGGCGGCGGTGGTGTCGGTCGGGGTATTCGTCATGAGGTTCCCTGTCTGTGGATGGTGGTTGTCGGTGGGTTCAGTTCGTCTTGCGCAGCGCGGCGTCGAGCGCGGCGGCATCGATGCTCAGCTGCGTGGCCGGCGCGAGCTGCGTCAGGTGGGCCTGGATCAGCTGCTGCTGGCGCTGCTGGCGCAGCGCGGCCTGCAGCTGCGGACGCATCTCCTCGAGCGTGGCGGTGCGCGCGGGCTGGCTGTCGAGCAGCTTCACGACGTGGAAGCCCGCGGCCGATTGCACCGGGTCGCCGACCTGGCCGGTCTTGAGCTTGGCGATGGCATCGCGCACCTCGGGCAGCATGCGCGCGAGCGGCAGGTTGCCGACCTCGCCGCCACGCTCGGCGCTGCTCCTGTCCTGCGACTTCGCGCGCGCGAGCGCAGCGAAGTCGCCGCCGCCGCGCGCTTCGCGCGCCAGCTTCTGGGCTTCCTCGCGCACCTTGGCGACGGCCGCGGTGGCGGTGTCGGGGGTGGCGAGGAAGATCTGGGCCACGCGGTAGGTGGCCGGCAGGTTGAAGCCGGCCTTGCCCTGCTCGTAGGCGGCGGAGAGTTCGGCCTCCGACGGATAGCCCGCCGGCACCTGGCTCACCGACTCGAGGTAGCCGGTGGTGACGATGCGGGCCGTGAGCTCGCGCACCGCGGCGTCGATCTTGGCCTTGACCTCGGGCTTGTCGGTGAAGCCCTTGTCGCGCGCCTCCTTCAGCAGCGCCTCGCCGAGCAGCCGCTGGCGCAGCCAGCCCTCGACGCTGGCGCGGTTGTCCTTGACGGCCGCGCGCTCGGCATCGGGCAAGGCCTGCAGCAGCTTCTCGACCTCGTCCTGGCGCACGGTGAGTTCGCCCAGGCGGGCGACCACCGGCGCGCCCGTGGGCGCGGCGATCTGCTGCGCCGCGGCGCCGAGGCTGGCCGACGCGGCCAGCAGCAGCGCGGCCAGCGTGCGCAGGTGCGCGGGAGCAAGGGGTTTCTTCGGGTTCATGGTCGAGGTTTCCTTCTGGCCGCTCACTTCGCGGCGGGTGCCGATGCGGCGCCGGCCGGCGGCGTGGCCGCGGCCTCGGCCGGCTTGGGTGCGTTCACGGCGCGCGCGTCGAAGCGGCCTTCGTACAGCTTGTCGCCGTACTGCTGCGCGATCTGCTCGAACTTCACGCGGCTCTGGGCCGCGAACGGCTGGCGCGCGGCGAACACGCTGCCCATGTCCATGGTCTCGTAGGCGCGCAGCACCTCCTGGCCCACGGCATAGAGCTGGGTGTTCTTCGCCTCGCACTGGGTGAGCGCGGTGCGCTGCGTGCCGGTCTCGGCCACGAGGCGCTGGCGCTCGGCCTCGGAGGCGCGCGCGGTGCGCAGCAGCTCCTCGTAGGCGCTGCGGAACTGCGCGACCTGGCCGTTGGACTTCTCGGCCGCGGCCTGCGCCTGCTGGCGCAGCTGCTCGACGCCGGCACTCGCGTGCTCGCGCGCCTGGCGTTCGCCGGCGAGCTGCGACTGGGCGCGCGCGAGGTCCTTGCGCAGCGCCTCGACTTCGGCCGCCGGTGCGGGCGCGGCCGCGCCCGGTGCCGCGGCCGCGGGCTTGCCGGCCTTGAGCGCGGCGAGCTCGTTCTGCGCCTGCTGCAGCTGCGAGGTGGTGATGCGCAGCTGCGCGCGCAGCCGCTCTTCCATGCTCTGGCCGCCGGCCGCGGCCGGCGCGCCCTGGGCGTGCGCGCCGCCGGCCAGGCCGGCCAGACCGGCGAAGGCGAGCGCCAGGGCGAGCGCTGGGGTCTTGAAATGGGATCGGGCCACGGCGACGTCCTCAGAAGCGCGCATTGAGTTCGAGCTGCAGCGTGTCGATCGACAGCGGCGCGCCATAGACCTCCTTGGTCGAGATCCAGCGGCCGGTGAACCAGAGGTTCTTGTCGAACGCGTACGAACCGCCGAGGAAGTAGCCGCGCGCATTGGTGCCGCCGCCATGGAAGGTCGAATCGTTGTAGCCGTCCGGCAGCGCATCGGGCTCGATGCGCTTGTAGCCCGCGATGACGTTCCAGTCGCCGCGCGCGGCCGGTGCCGGGCGGCCGTAGGTGGCCTGCAGCATGAAGGCGTTGCCGCCGCTCTTGTAGTCGGCCTGGGTGGTGCCGCCGGTGTTGCCGAAGTTGTTGACGATGGCGCCGCGGATGCCCGCGCGGCGCCAGATGTCGCTGGCGTCGTAGGCGGTGTTGCGGATGAAGTTGGCGTCCAGGCGCAGGTTGTTGCCCGCGACCTTGGTGTCCCAGCGCATGTTCAGGTCGACCAGGCGGAACTTCGAGGCCAGGCCCACGTACTGCGGCTGCGGCGTGCCGGCCGGGTTGAGCGGATCGAGCGAGATGTCGCGCAGCAGCATGAGCGTGTTGCCCTTCTGCATGAAGGCCGGGCGCGACCAGTCGGTGCTGCAGCCGTCGGCGCCCGCATACAGCGCGCAGGGCTCGGAGACCTTGCCGCTGATGTTGCGGAAGTTGTAGTACGCGAGCGCGCCGCGCAGGCGGTTGTCGTCGTCGATCTTCCAGTCGGCGCCGACCTGCGCGCCGAGCAGCCACTTGTTCTCGCTCTTGGCCTTGGTCTGGCTGCGGCTGGGCGCGTTGTCCGAGGAGTACTCGAGCGGGATCAGGCCCAGCGTGCCGAACAGCGACAGGTCCTTGTTGCTCGCGAGCGCCTTGTCGAACTGGAACGCGATGCCGTCGAAGTTCAGGTCGCTCGAGAACAGCGTGTCGGTCGACATGAAGGGGTTGGCGAAGCGGCCGCCCGTGACGGTGAGCCAGTCGACCGGCTTGTGCGAGATCCACATCTGGTCGAGCCACACGCTCTTCTTGCTCAGGCCGCCACCGAGGGTGGTGGTGGTCGACACCGGGTTGTCGTCGCTGCCCGAAGCCAGGCGCACGCCGGCCTTGGTGTTCTCGCTGAGGTCCGCGAGGATGCCCACGCGGGCCCGCGCGCGGAACAGGTTGCGCCGGTCCTCGCGCGTGTTGAGCAGCGAGGGCAGCGCGAGGTTGGTGTTGGGGTTGACGTCGTAGCCGCTGCCCTTGTTGAGCTCGGGCCAGTTGATCTCGATGTTGCTGTTGTTGCCCGCATAGCTGCGCGACTCGTTGCGCACGCGCACGTCGCCCTCGAAGCGGATGCGCTTGCTCCACTCGGGCGTTTCGTTGGGCGCGGCCCAGCCCTCGTCCTTGGCCTGCGCCATGACCTGGGCCTTGACCTCGTCGCGGATCTGGTCGCGCACGGTCTGCGAGATGTAGGGCACGCGCACGTCGCCCGGTTCCAGGCGCACGCCGCCGGCGCTGGCCACGGCACCGGCCGAGACCGCGGCCAGCCGCTGCTGGGCCTGCTGCGAGGCCATGGCTTCGGCCTGGGCCTGCGCCAGCAGCGCCTCGCCCACGTCCTTGGCGAGCGTGCCGCTCTGGATCAGGCCGCGGATCAGCTTGACCATGGCGGTCTCGCCGGCCGGTCCGGCCTGCTGGGCGGCCGCGCCGCTCGCGGCCAGCGCGAGGGCCGTGGCCACGGCCGCGGCCAGCGCGCCCTGGCGCAGGGCCGGCGCGAGGCGGCGGCCGAAGGGGTATTTGGATGGGTTCATCGCTTCGTTCACGGGATGGAATGGGGAAGACGGGGCTTCGGCGCGCATCACGGCCGACGCCCCCTGAAGGACACGCGCATCGGGAAGCGCACGGAAGGCGGTGGCGACTCGTCGAGCCGGCCGAGGTCGCGCACCGCGGCCAGCACCGCCTCGTCGGTCTCGGTCGAGCCGGTGCTGCGCACGAGCTGCGCACGCCGGATCTGGCCCTGGACGTCGAGCCAGATGTCGAGATGGATGTCGTCGAAGGTCAGGCTGCGAGTGCGCGGGTCACGCAGCAGCGCCCGCTGCAGCTGGTCGGAGGCATAGCGCGCGAACGAGCCGCTGCCCAGGCCGCCGCCGGCACCGGTGCCGCTCATGCCGCCGCCGCTGCCGGCCTGGATTCCGAAGGCATCGCTGCCCGCCTGCGCGGCGCTGTCCATGGTCACGGGGTCGCCGAGGTCCTTGGTGGGACTGGGCGGGGTGTCGTCCTTCGGCGGCTCCAGCGGCTCGATCGGCTTGGGCTCGGGCTCGGTCACCGGCTTGATCTTCTCCGGCTCGGGCTCGGGCAGCTTCTCGGGTTCGGGCGGCGGGGGCGGTGGCGGCGGCAGCATCAGCGTGGGAGCGTCGGCCACCACGCGCTTCTGGCTCGCGGTGTCGGCCAGCAGGTACCACACGAGCGCCGCCAGCAGCGCCAGCAGCACCGCGCCGATGGCCCAGCCGCCCCAGCGGCGCCACAGCGCGCGAGCGTCGGCAGGCGCGCCGCCGCCGGCCGCGGCGCGGCCCACGAAGGCGAAAGTCGGATCGCGAGGTTTCACGCGCCGGTCCTCACTTCTGCTTGCCGGTCACGAGGCCGATCTGGTTCAGCTCGATGCGGCGCAGCAGGTCCAGCACGTCGACCACCTTGGCGTACTGCACGCTCGAATCGCCGCGCACGATGACGGGGAAGTCGGGCGACAGGGCTTTCTCGGTGCGCAGGCGCTCCTCGAGCTCCGGCAGCGACACCGGGTAGGCGTCGAGGAACACGTTGCCCGCGTTGTCGATCGTGATGGCCTTGGTCTTGGGCTTCTCCAGCGCCACCGAGGAACTGGCCTTCGGCAGGTCGACCTTGATGCCCGGGATGCTGGCGTTGCTGGTGAGGATGAAGATCACCAGCACGACCAGCAGCACGTCCACGAACGGCGTGATGTTGATGCCGCCGGTGCGCTTGCGCACGGCGAACTTGGCTGCGTTGGGCATGTGCGTCGCCTCAGGCCGGAACCTGTGCCGGCGAGGTCCAGCCGCCACGCGCCGCGTTGTCGTCGGCCGTGCGGCGCGCGCCGCCCTGGGCCGCCACGGCCGCGGGCACCGACCTGCCCTCGCCCTGCTCCTCGGCCAGGCGCGTCACGAACTCGTCGACGAACACCGCCATGTCGGCGCCGATGGCGTCCGAGCGCGAGGCCAGCCAGTTGTAGCCGAACAGCGCGGGGATCGCGACGCCCAGGCCGGCGGCGGTACACAGCAGCGCGGCCGCCATGCCCGGTGCCACCGAGTTGATGTCCACCGCACCGGCCATCGCCGCCACCACGAACACCAGCATGATGCCGATCACGGTGCCGAACAGGCCGACGTAGGGCGCGCCTTCGATGGTGGTCGACAGCCAGTTCATGCGCTTGGACATGCGCTCGGTCTCGCGCACCATCACGCCGTCCATGGCGGCGCGGATGGCGCCGATGGTCGCGCTCGACACGGCGCTCAGGTCGTAGCCGCGCTCGTGGCGGCGGCGCATCTCCTCGATCGCCACCTGGTAGAGGCGCCACAGCGAGGAATCGTCGCGGACTTCCTGCGACACGGTGTTGCTGATCGCGAGGCGGTCCAGCGGCGCGCCGGCGGCTTCGCGGAAGTGCTCGATGAAGCGGGCATTGGCGCGCGAGATGGCGCCGTAGCTGCGGCCCTTGCCGATCATGATGGCCCACGACAGCACCATCATCAGGCCCAGCAGGCCGACGACGATCCAGGCGTCCAGCGGCATCGCGGCCAGGATGAAGCCGAAGTGGCTCTTGCCGGCCTGCTGCTCGTCGGCACCGAAGGCCGTGAGGCGCGATTCGGCGCCTTGCGAGACGGCGTCGGCCAGCAGCAGCGCATCGCCGCGCGCGACCTTCGACAGGCGCACTTCGTCGATCGCGCCGGTGAACGGCGCCCAGGCGGCGGCCGCGGGAGCGTTCTGGCCGGCGGCAGGCGTGGCGGCCACGTCGGCGCCGAGCGCGGCGGCCGTGTTCAGCGCCGGCAGGCGCGCGGCCAGCGACACCGCGGGGCGGCCGCCGACGTACAGCGCAACGCTGTCGCCCTCGGCCTTGACCGCGATGTGCGACCACTGGCCGGCCTGCACCGGCTGCGCCGGGGTGCTGCGCTGGCCGTTGACCTGCACGAAGGGCACGCCCTGGTCGATGCCGACCAGCAGTTCGCCCGCGCCGTCGCGGCGCGCATAGATCACCTGGCGCGCGCCGAGCTGGTCGGGCCGCACCCAGGCGGAGAAGGTGAAGCTGGCACCGGCGGCCAGGGCCAGCGAGGGCGTGGCGGGCAGCATCAGCGGCGCGCCGGCGAACTGCGCGCCCTTGCCGATCACCGTGCCTTCGGCCGGCACGGTCGGGGTCTGGCCGTTGTTGCCGTAGGCGGTCGTGTCGCGCGGCGGCACCGCGCCTTCGGCGAAGTGATAGACCAGCGTGTAGTCGGGATCGAAGCTGCGCTGGCCGTTGCCCGAGGCCGGGGCCTTGGGGTTGCCGTAGTACATCCAGAGCTTCTGCGGCGTGCCGGCCGAGACCGTGGGCACGTCGACCCAGACCAGCGCGATGCCCAGCAGCGGATCGAACTGCTCGATCTGGTGGTTGAGCACGGTCTTGTCGTCGCCGGTCACGAAGCGCAGGTCGGCGCCGGTCTCGCTCACGCCCTCGAACTTGAAGTTGCCCGTGTGCAGGCGCACCAGCACCGGCATGCGGCCGGCGTCGCTGCCGATGGCGCCGGCCTGCGGGCCGCCGTCCACGGTGATCGGCTTGCGATAGGCCCATTCGGGCTGCCACCATGCATGGGCCAGGCCCGGCAGGAGCGTGCTCAACAGCGTGAGCGCGAGGAAAAGAAAGCGTCGCATGACAGGGGTTCTCCGGAAAGCTCGTGGAAAAAGGTTCTTGAAAAGTGGCGTTGCCGCGTTTCGGATTCGGTGATCAGTAGCTGGCGTTGATGCTGAAATTGACCTGCGTGTCGCCCTTCTTCGTGCGCGGGCCGTCCTTCAGCGGACGGCCGATATCGATGCGGCCCGAGAAGTACTGGCCGACCTTGAAGGTGGTGCCCAGGCCCACCGAGGCGAGCGCGAAGCGGTCGGCCTGTTCGGGCAGCGGGTTCTTCAGGCGCAGGCGCGCGCCGTCGACGAAGGCATAGGCGCGCCAGCCCTCGACCCAGGGGTTGAGCCAGTTCAGCGGCGGGGTGCGCCATTCGAGCGAGCCGACCACGCCGTAGTCGCCGGTGGCCTCGGCCGAGAGATAGCCGCGCACCGAGTTCATGCCGCCGCCGGCGATCTGTTCGCTCGACACCAGCGGCGAGTCGGTCATCTGGCCGTTGACGCGGAAGGCGAGCTGCGAGCCGCCCTCGAAGGTGTAGGTGCCGTTGAGGTCGGTCTTCAGCACCATGAAGCTCGGCGAGGACTTGTAGCGCTTGTAGTCGAACTGCGCCTGGTCGCTGCCGTAGCTGAAGAAGCTGCGCGTGCCCACCACCAGCGACACGCCCACGCCGTACTGGCTCTTCTCGGCCTGGCGCAGGCCCGAGTACGACAGCGTGATCGGCGCGTACTTGAGCGGCACCTCGTCGCTGCTGTTCTTGAGCGTGAGGGCCTCGCGGTTGTTCTTCAGGTCGACGCCGGCGCTGAACGAATGCCACCAGTTGCCGGTGTTGGGCACGGTGTAGGTGGCCTTCAGCCCGATCGAGTGGCCCTTGCCGAGCACGTCGGTGCCGCCCACGGTGGCCACGTTGCTGTCGGACCAGAAGGCCGAGGCCTCGAGCGACCAGTTGCTGTTCGGCAGCGGCGCCAGGTACGAGGCCGAGACCACCTGCGTCTGCTTCAGGTCCTGCGGCGCGCCGAAGAAGCTGATCGAGGCGCTGTGCCCGAGCTGCCACAGGTTGTCGTGGCCGATCGAGGCCGAGGCGCGCAGCTTGCGCGTGTCGGCGCTGTAGTCGTTGTTGAGGCCGACGCTGGCGCGCCACGGGCTCTGGTCCTCGACCTTGAGGTCCACGTCCATGGTGCCGGGCAGCGCGCCCTGGCGCACCAGCGGCATCACCTGCCGCTTCGGGCCGCGGTTGAGCGCGGCGAGCTGCGACTGGGCCTTGTTGAAGTCGGGCACCGTGCCCTCCTGCAGCGCGGGCACCTGGTCGCGCACGTCCAGCGGCGAGTTGTACTCGGCGCCGACCACGCGCACGCGGCCGACTCGCGTTTCGCTGACCTGCAGGAACACCACGCCCTGCGTGACCTGCTGCTCGGGCAGGTCCACGTAGACCGACTGGTAGCCCGCGGCCTGGTAGGCGGCGAGCAGCGCGTCGCGCGCGGCCTCGATGTCCTTGAGGGTGCGCTCGGGACCGAGGAAGGGCGTGACCGCCTTCTCGATCGCGCGGGCGTCCAGCGCGGTGTTGCCGCGCACGATGTATTCGGTGACGTCGACCTTTCGTTCGGGTGCGGCCGGCGCGGCGGCTGCCGCGGCCGCGGGGGGCGGGTTCTGGTTCGGGGCCTGGGTGTCGGCGGGCGCGGCGGCCGCCGGCGCGGTGTCCGCGGCCTGCGCCGACGCGACGCCGTGCGCGCCCAGCGCCAGCACTGCCAGCCACACCGCTCTCCAGCACATCGGTGGGGCGTTCTTCTTCAAGTCATGCATGTCCAGCTCGGTTCTCAAGGATGAAGCTCGCTCGGCAGCGGCCCATGGTGGAGAGCCTTCATGTCGCCGCTGCGTACGTTTCCTAGACGCCCGGCAGGCGCGGCGACTGTCGTTTGTCACGAAAACTTCATCAAGAAAAGTCGGACGGGTCCTGCACGGGGTCGTCGACGCACATAAGAAGAAGGGCCTCCACGCGGGAGGCCCTGGCTCGCGATGGCGCGGCGGATGCCGCGCGGTCCTTCGTGCTACTGCCTGAGGTTGCGCCGTTCGCCCGGGGTCAGCGACTGCATCTGCGCGGTGGTCAGCGCGCCCGCGCCGAGCACCTGCACCACGCCCTTGGGGTCGTAGGCCGCGCCGGTGCTGCCGCGCTCGCGCGCGCCGCCGGCCGGCGCGCCCTCGGGCGCCTCGTTGCCGAAGCCCAGCACGCGCACGGTGAACACCGAGGGCAAGGCCTTCCTCGCCTCGGCGCGCTCGCGCTGCAGCGAGTCCTGCGCCGCCATGCCGGCCTGCGCGGCCGCGGCGCTGGCGTTCGACAGCGCGCCCACGTTGACCGCCGCCACCACCGGGATGCCGGTGGACTTGCCCTGCACCTGGATGTTCTCGGCGTTCACCACGTGCAGCGCCGCGAGGTTGACGTTGCCCGACACGCGGATGCCGGCCTCGCCCGCGTCGATGGTGCCCAGCGGCGCGATCAGGTCGATGTCGCCCGGCGGGATCTCGGCGATCGGGTTCAGCGTGGCGATGCCCGCGCCGGTGGTCGGCGCGTTGGGCGACAGCGTGACGTTGCCCACGCTGTCGTAGACGCGCCGCTGCGGCGTGTAGACCACGGTGGTCTTGGCGCCCCGCCCGGCGTTGATGTCGCCCTCGCCCGACCAGCCCAGGATGTTGCCGCCGAAGGTGGTGAACACCCGGCTCTGGCCCATCAGGATGCTGCCGCGCGCATAGATGTCGATGTCGCCCTCGCCCTGCGTCATCACGCCCGAGCCCGGACCCGGCACGAAGCCGCCGTCCACGCCCACCAGCGTGCGGCCGCCCGGCGTCATGATGCGCACGTCGCCGCCGAACTGGGTGTGGATGCCGGCGTCGAGCACGTCGTAGAAGGCCACGCCGTAGCCCGGGCTGCCCAGCGCTTCCCACTCGGCCTTGCTGATGTAGGTCTTGCCCGGGGTCGGGCGGTCCTTGCCGACGCCGCTGGTGGTCACGTACTCGTCGATGTAGAGCGCGCTGCTGAACAGCGTGAGGTCGCCCTCGTAGCTGCGCGGGCGGCCCTGCGCGTCGGTGTCGGGCAGCAGCGTGGCGATGGCCTCGCGTCCGCGCAGGTAGCTGCCGCGGCGCTTGCCGCCCTCCTCGTTGTACTCGCGGCCCGAGGCCTTGAGCTCGGCGTAGTAGACGCCGCGCAGGAAGGCGCGCTGCTGCTCGGGCGGCAGCGCCGCGAAGAAGGCGCGCGCGTCCATGGTGGCGGCGTCGAAATGCAGGCCCAGGCGGTTGGCCTTGCCGAAGCGCTCCGTGAGCCAGTTGACCAGGTGCAGCCGGCTCTCGACCTTGTACTCGCGCGCCAGCGAGCGGTTGGGCGCGCTGTCGCCGCGCGAGAGCGCCTGCTGGCGCTCGCGGTCGAGCTCCACCTGCTTGCGCGCCAAGAAGGACTCGGCGCCGGCCTCGCTGCCCTCGTAGCCGAACTCGCGCGCCAGCCACTGCGCGAGCGACAGCGCGCCGCCGTAGACGGCCACGGCCTTGCCCGGCTGGTCGGCCAGCGGCTGGCCCGGATCGGCCAGGTTGGCCGGGTCGAGGTAGCGCTTCGCGAAGGCCTGCCAGTCGGCGCCCGCGCCCATGCCGGCCGACACCGCCACGCTGGCGCCGCTGCTGCGGTCGCCGGGCTTCACGTCGACCACGGCGCCCAGCGTCTTGATCTCGCCGCGGTCGGCGAAGTAGAGATTGCGCCCGGCCGTCACCTCGAGCAGGCCCGGGCCGGTGACGTAGAAGCTGCTGTGGCGGATGTCGCGGCCGGCCTCGATCACCGAGATGTCGTCGGCCAGGCCGTGCGAGATCAGGTTGCCGCGGCCGGTGCCGATGGTGTCCTTCTGGCCCAGGCGCGTGCCCGAGTCGGTGATGTCGCGCCCCGCGCGCACCGCCACCGGGATCGAGCCGTCGTAGCGCGTGCCGTCGCGGCCCAGGTAGCCGAGGCTGGCGGCCTGTCCGAAGCGCAGGCCGACGATGTCGCCTTCCACCGCGTAGTAGCGCGCCGCCTCCTGGCCCGCCGCGGCATAGGCCGAGGTGGCCTGGCTCGCGAAGGTGAACAGCGGCGCGTTCGTGTAGCGGCCGCTGAAGCCGATGAGCCAGTCGGTCTCGGCATTCGCCACGGACGGATGCAGGTTGTGCACCGTCACCGGGCTGAAGCCGTAGGGACCGCCGCCCGTGTAGGCGATCACGCCCATGAAGCCCGGGCGGAACGGGCTGGTGAGCGCCGCCGGGTCGGCGGTCGACGCGGTGATCGCATAGCCGCTGGCCTGGATCGAGTCGCGCGCCAGCAGCTCGAGCACGCCCTTGCCGGTGACGTTGGCGTACTGCGCGCCCTGCGGTGCCGGCGAGAGCGTGAGGCCGAACTCGGTGCGCGTGAAGGCCGCGCCGTTGTTGGCCAGCAGGTTCGCGGTGCCCACGCCGTAGTAGAGGCTGCCGCTGGCCGCGACCGCGCGCAGGATCGACGGATAGAAATGACCCTGGAAGGTCGCGCCGAGGTTGCTGTCGCGGCGCGCCTTCACCACGTCCTCGTTCACGCCGCCCTCGCCCCAGGCGGTGGTCGGCGTGAGATTGCCGCCGGCGCTGAACAGGTCCACGGCGGTGGCTGGCGTCCACAGCGAGAACCAGCTGTAGCCCTCGCCCGCGTAGGCCCGGCCCTGGTAGCTGAAGGGCGTGCTGTTGAGCAGCTTGGTGCGCCCCGCGTCGGCCACGCCGCCGAGCACCAGGTCGCCGCGCGTGTCCAGCCGCGCGGTCGAGTCGCCGAGCACCAGCACCGGTCCGCCGCTGGCGCCGGCGCGGCCCTTGCTGTAGGGGTCGCCGCCGCGCGAGTCGAGCTGGTCGCGCGTGCCCGCGCCCACGTCGAGGCCGCCGATGGCGCCGGCCTGCACGCGCAGCGCGCCGCGCAGGTTGACGAAGGTGCTGTTGAGGTCGTGCTCGTTCCTGCGCAGCGTCGCGTTCGGATTGAGGCTGCCGCCGATGCGCAGGTCGAGATCGCCGCCGCCCGTGAGCACGAGCTCGCCGCCGGGCGTCATGCGGCCGGTGCTCGCCACGGCCAGGTGCAGGCCTTCGCTGCGCGGCACGCGCGAGGTCTGGGCTCTCATCGGGCCGTCGTTGAAGAAGACCTCGCCGCGCGGGCCGATCATGCCGGCGTCCTTGCCGGCCTCCACCACCAGGTTGCCGCCGCCCAGCGTGCCGAAGCCGGTGAAGCCCACGAGGTAGGGATCGTTGTTGAAGCTGTTGCTCGGGTACGGGTAGTACTCGCCGTTGGAGCCCGCCACGTAGGTGCCGAAGTTGATCCACCAGGCCGCGGGCAGCGAGTCGGCGCCGGTCGCGACGCTGCCGCTGCCCTGGCGCCAGAGCCAGGTGCCGGTGGCGGTCGAGCCGACCTGGCCGCGCATCTCGGCGAGCTCGAAGCCCACGCGCAGCGAGCCGCCGCTGCCGACCAGGTCGCCGCGCAGGTCGCCGCCGGCGCGCAGCAGCAGGTTGCCGCCCTGCTCCGGGTACCAGGCCGCGTAGAGGCTGCGCGCGCCGCCGTCGACCAGCGGCTCGTAGGGCTTGCCTTCGACGGAGAACAGGATCGAGCCGTCCTTGAGCAGGCCGCGCTGCTGGTCGTAGAGCCGGTCGGCCGCGCCGCCCACGCCGGGCGCGGTGGCGGTGCCGGCCGTGTAGACGCCGTAGGGCGAGCGCAGCGTGATGTCGCCGCCCGAGACCAGGTCGAGGTCGCCGGTGCCGGTGCGCAGCACGCTGAAGATCTGCTCGCGCGCCGGGTGGTAGGCCGCGACGCGGTCCGGCGGCACGGCCGGCTTGTCGACGGTGGCGTACTCGCCGTAGCCGTAGTCGTTCATGTCGGCGGGGTCGTTGCCGACCAGGCCCCACATGCGCATCTCGTCGATCTGCTCGGGCGTCATGGGCGTGCCCGGAACGATCTGGAAGCTCAGCACGTACTCCCCGAAGAAGTCGATCACCATCTTCGCGCCGGCGTCCGGCCCCCAGAAGTAGGTGGCCGGCGAGCCGGTGCCCGGCACGTCGCTGACCTTCGAACCGAGGCCGAAGTGGGTGTCGGCCAGCTGCAGCCGGCCGGTGGCGTGCGGCTGCGCGAGGCGGGTGTCGGCCGCGCCGAGGTCGGCACCGGCCACGAGGCGCAGGTCCCACGACAGCGAGCCCGCGGGCAGCATCGGCGCCAGCGCCCAGGTGCGGCCCTGGTTGCCGTCGGCATCGGCGGGCCGCAGGTTGATCATCTCGACGCCGCCGGGCAGCTTGACCTGGGTTTCCGAGGGCACCACCGCGCCCTTGGCCAGCGCGAGCGGGCGCGACAGCGCCATGCCCACCGGCAGCGGCACGCCCGCGGGCCAGATGCCCGCCGCCATGCGCACCGCGGCCGGCAGGCGGAAGCCCGCGGCCAGGCGCGTGCCGGCCGGCAGCGTCACGGGCTCGCCCAGTACCGAGCCGGCCGCGTGCAGCAGCTTGCCCGCGGCGTCGCGCACGTCCGCGCCGAGCACCAGGCCCGCGGGCACGGTCAGCGGCTGGTCGAGCACCATCACCGCTGGCAGCAGCGTGCCCGAGGGCAGCGTCACGGCGCTGGCCGGCAGGTCGAAGTTCAGCGTGCGGCCCTGCTCGAAGCCGGTGCCGGTGTCGAGCGTGACCATGCCGCCGTGCGGGATCACGAGGTCGCCGCCGAAGGGCAGCCGGCCGTTCGGCAGGATCCAGCCCTTGTCGTCGGGCGTGGCGCCGCGCACGAGGCGCGAGCCGTCGAAGCCGTCGTTGATGCTGCCGAAGACCTCGAGGTTGCCCGGCGCGCGGATCACCAGCGCGCCCGGCTCGCCCGAGCCGTAGGCCAGGGTCTTGCGCGTGCGTGGGTTCAGGCTCGCGTAGCGGTGGCCCGAGAGGTCGATGTCGCCGTCCACGTGCAGGTCGCCATCGGGGTTGATCGCGGCGTCGGTCACGATCTGCACGCCGGGGCGCAGGTGGAAGCGATCGCCCTGCGCGCGCAGGCCCGCGAGGCGGCCGTCGATCAGCGCGCCGTTGCGCAGCGCGGCCTCGATGAAGGCCTCGCTCTGGCCGTGCAGGCGATCGAGGTAGGCCTGGTCGATCACCTGGTAGGTACGGCCGTCGACGCTCGCGTCCGTGCCCTTCGCCGCGCTCTTGTCGGTGACGAAGGCGTTGACCGCGACCGACTTCGCGCCCTGGATGTCGATGCTGCCCGCGGCCTCGATGGCCACGTCGTCGGCGCCGCGGCGCGGTGCGTTGAGCGCCACCGTGCCGTAGTCCTTCGCGGCGCCGGCCACGCGCAGGTCCATGCGCGCGCCGCTGGCGATCGAGAGCGTGCCGCTGCCGGCATCGAGCTCGATGACCGCGCGGTTGGGCGCGTCGATCGCCTGGCCGTGGCTGTCGCGCCGCAGCACGCTGGCGCTGGCATCGAGCACCGCCGTGCCCGCGAGCGAGACGCCGTCGCGCGCCGCCAGCCGGATGCTGCCGGCCTGCTCGCCGCTGGCGTCGACGCGGCCCTCGACCGTGAGCCGGCCGCCGTCGACCGAGAGGTTGATCTCGCGCGCCTTGAGCTCGTCGCCGACCACCAGGTCGCCGCGCTTGAGCTGGAAGCTGCGCACGCCGAAGGCACCGCCCTCGGTGAGGCGCGCATTCAGGCCGCGGAAGTCGGCGATGGACTGCGCGCGCAGCTCGATGTCGCCCGCCGCGTAGGGCACCAGCGTGCCGCCCGCGTCGTAGTAGCCGCTGCTGTCGGCTGCGATCGCGCCGCGCAGGTCGATCGTGCCCGCGCCGGCATCGAGCGCGATCGCGTCGAGGCGGCCCGCGCGGTTGTTGCGGGCCGACAGGTCGATGCGCGCGCCCGCCGCCTGCGCGATGTTGCCGCCGCGGCTCTCGAGCACGAGGTCGCCGCCCCAGGCGTACTTGCTGACGTCGAAGAAGTCGACGCGCCGGCCCGCGAGGTCGAGCATCGAACGCTCGCCCAGCAGCAGGTCGCCCTGCGCGACCAGGCTCAGCTTGCCGCTGGGCAGCCGCACCGCGGTGTCGAAGCTCAGTGGCCCGCCCGCGTCGAGGCGCAGTTCGGCGCCCAGCGCCTCGGGTGCCACCGCGTCGATCGCGGGCAGCACCGCGCCTTCGGGCGTGGTCACCGCGATGCGGCCGCCCGCGCGGATGGCGTTGACCGAGCCGGCCTTGCCGGTCATCAGCGGCGTGGCGATCAGCAGCTCGCCGCCGCTGCGGTCGAAGTCCTTGGTGGCCTCGTTCCACGCGCCCTGCGACTGGTAGACGCCGAGGCTGCCGCGGTGGTTGGCCGTGATGCGCTCGCTGGCGTTCAGCGACACCGTGCCGAAGCCCAGGGTCAGGCGGTCGTGCGAGATCACCGACTTGGGCTGGGCCTGGGCCGCGTAGCCGAACACGATCTCGCGCGCGTCGACCTCGAGCCGGCCGCTGCCGGTGCCCGCGCCGCCGCTCATCACGCCGCCGGCCGGCGAGGCCGTGCCGTTCCACACCAGGGTGTCGGTCTCGATGCGCGCCACGTCGTCGGCGCCGCCATGGCCGTAGATGGCCGGCGTGGTCAGCACCAGTTGCGCCAGCGAGGGCTGGCCGTTGGCGGACGACAGCGTCGACAAGCGCACCGATTCGTAGAAGTTGACCGAGTCGCGCGCGGTCAGCACCAGGTTCTCGAGCGCGGGCGCGCCGGTGCTGGTGTCGCCGCGCAGCAGGCGGTCGAGCACCTGCTGGTTGAGCGTCATGCCCGCGGGCAGCGCGCCGACCGCGCGGGCGCGCTCCAGCGCCTCGGCGCTGCCGACGTTGATGCCGCCCACGGCCAGCACCAGGTTGCGCGCGCCGTAGCGCACCGAGTCGCCGAGCTCGAAGGCACGGTCGGTCGCGGCCGTGATCGTGCCCTCGGCATAGAGGGTGGTGGTGCCGCCGCAGCGCACGCTGCCCTCGCACACGCCGATGCGGATCGGGCCCTGGCCCCAGCGGGTGTCGGTGCTCAGGCTCGGGGCCAGCATGTCGAGCCAGCCGTTGGAAACGGCGAGCACCGCGACATCGCCGGGCTTGAAGACATAGCCGGCCTTCGAGTCCCAGGAGACCGGTCCGCGGCGCAGCGTGTCGATGCCCGCGCCCTGTTCGAGCACGATGCCGCCGTCGCGCTGGCCCGCGACCAGGAACACCTGCGGCGCCGACAGCACGGCGCCTTCGCGCAGCACGATGCCGCTGGCGGCCTGGTAGGCCGTGCCGAAGCTCGCGAGATACGAGGACTGGGTGTTGCGGCCGGTCTCGAACTGCGAGCCCGGCGCGCCGCCGATGGCCATGGTGCCCGCGCCGATGCCGTTGAGCATGCCGGCGTCGAGCGTGACGCCGGTGAAGCCTTCGGTCGGGCCCTTGCCCGCCGCCACGATCTCGAACGCGCGCCCGGAGCCGCTGACCACCAGCTCGCTGCCGAAGCCGCCCGTTGCGGCCGCGTGCCGCACCGTGCCCTCGGCGATGCGGACGCCGCGGTCCTCCAGCGGCTTGATGCCGGGGGTCAGCGTCAGCCGGCCCGCGTCGCGCTCCAGGCGCGGGCGCGGCACGCCGTCGCGCGCGGCCCAGTCGAGGCCGAACTGGGCGTAGCTGGTCTCGTTGTACTGGGAATAGGTGCGCAGCAGGTCGGCCGGCGTCAGCACGAGCTGCGTGGTCAGCGTGTCGAGGATGCCGGTGTTGGCGACGCCGACCCGGCCCGCGGTGCTGTAGGAGCCGTTGCGCATCGCCTGCGTGGCGCCGAAAGCCGCCTGGCCGCCCGCGAGGCCGTTGAGCTCGACGCGGAAGGCGCCCGGCAGCAGCGCGTAGGTCGAGGGCAGCAGCGTGTAGGTGCCCGGCGGCAGGCCCGGCACGCCCGCGCCGACGGTGATCTGGCGCCCGACCATCGGGTCGCCCGCGCCCTTCTCGGCCGCGATCGGCGCCGCGCCCGGCTGCGCGCCCGGCACGATGGCGTAGACCGGGTTGGTCGCGAGGCCCGGCAGCACGAAGGCCGCGCGGCCGGTGCCGCTTTGCACCAGCGGGTTGAGCCGCGCGTCGGTGGAGCCGCCGCGGCCGGTGAGGAAGGCCGCGCCCGCGAGCATGCCGCCGCCCGACAGGTCGATCAGCGCCCCACCCTGCACGTCGATGCGCTCGCCGAGCAGCGTGACGCCGCCGAAGGCGATGCCCGAACCGCCGAGGCCCACGTAGCCGGCGTCGGTGCCGTTGTAGATGTAGGTCAGGCCGTCCTTGGTGCCGCCGTAGGGCATGGCCAGGCCGGCGCCGCTGGTCGAGGTGATGCTGCCCGCGCGCAGCCGCACGGTGGAGGCGACGTCGTCGGCCTGGCCCTCGGGGCGGCCCAGGATCACGCTGCCCAGCGGCGCGCGCAGCACGCCGCCCTGGTCGATGTTGGCCGACATCAGTTGCAGGCTGCCGAAGGCCGAGTACGGCACGGCGGGCTCGCCCTCGCCGATGCGCTCCACGCGCAGGCTGCGCGCCGGGTCGTACAGGTTCTGGTAGTTGCCCCAGGTGTCGACCTGCCCCCTCTTGCCGGCGCGGATCTCGGCGCGCGCGCCGGTGGCCGGATAGATCTGGCTGGCCGCGAGCACCAGGTCGCCCGCGGTCTCGAGCGAGGTGCGGTCGCGCACCAGCGAGGCCAGCAGGCGCAGGTCGCCCTGGCTGCGCAGCGCGATGTGCTCGAAGCCGTCGCGCTCGACCTGCACGTTGCCCTGGAGTTCGGGCTGGGGGCCCGCGGTGCCGAAGGCCACGGTCTCGATCACGTCGAGCACCGAGGACTCGATGCGCAGGTCCGAGCCCGCGGCCAGCCGCGGCACGCGCGTGTTCGTCGGGATCGGCAGGATGTGCTTGTCGCGGCCCAGGCCGGTATTGCCACCCAGGCGCACGTAGGGCGCCGCCAGCAGCACCTGCGAGCCGTCGCCCGAGCCCTGCGCGAGGCTGAAGCTGCCCGCGGTCATGCGCAGGCCCTGGCCGAGGCGCAGGTTCACGCCGTCCTCGAAGCTGATCACGCCGTTGACCAGCAGCGAGAGGCTGTCGAAGCCGCCGGCCTCGATGCGGTCGACGCCGATGCGCGCATGGCCGTAGGCGAGCGCGGCATCGGCCTGGCCCGGGCGCAGGTCGGCGCGCAGCGAGTCGGGGCCCTGCTGCGCACCGAGCTTGATCTCGCGCAGCGAACGCACGCGCGCGTCGGGCAGGTTGGCCTCGGGATAGGCCGGCGCCTCCAGGGTCAGGCCCAGCGTGCCGCCGGCCGCGCCCGCGCCGCCCGCCGCGGCGCGCAGCGTGCCGTCGAGGAACAGGCCGTTGAAGCTGCTCAGGTAGATCAGGCCGCCGTCGGAAGCGACCGCGGTGGCGCCGGCCTGCGGCAGGTCCAGCGTCGCGCTGGTGCCCGAGGCCTCGAGGCGCGCGCCGGGGCGCACCACGATGAAGTTGTCGGCGCCCACCGTGCTGGTGGCATTGGCGTTGTAGCGCCCGCCGATCTGGATGCTGCCGCCGTCGCCGACCAGGCCGTAGCGCCGGCCGCGCACGTCGGTCGCGATGCGGGCCTCGCCCGATACGTCGAGCACCGCATGGTCGTCGAGCCAGATCGAGCGGTCGTGGCTCTTCGACGAGGCGCCGTCGAGCCCATAGCCGAAGTTCGTCACCTCGATGCGCCCGCCCGCCGTGCGCAGCGTGCCGTCGACGGTGATCTGCCCGTTGCCGGTGAGCGTGATGGCGCGGCCGGCATCGACCTGCACGCGCGCGTCGCGGCCCACGTCCAGCGGCGCCAGCGAGCCGTAGCCCCAGCCGGCCGTGAGCTGCAGGTCGGCGCCCTGGCGCTGCGTCAGCAGGCCCTTGGCCGCGTTCTCTGTGTATTCGGGCGGCAGCCAGCTCTGGAGCACGCCGGCGGTGTCGGCGCCCGTGGGCAGGCCGCGCGCGGCGGTGGTGTCGGCGCGCAGCACCGGCATCTCCACGCGCAGCGCGGCGCCCGGCGCGACCGCCAGGCCCTGGTGGCCGACCAGTTCATAGCGCGAGAAGCCCGCGCGCAGTTGCTCGCCATCGATGTGCAGCACGCGGCCGACCGCCACGTCGCGGTCGAAGCGCCCGCCCGCCGCGATGCGCGTGCCGGCCGTGAACTCGAGGTCGCGCGGCGCCGTCGTGCCGGCCCTGATCACGCCCGGGCTCGGCTGGATGCCCATGCCCTGCGGGAACACCTCGGCCGGCACCGTGTAGCCGTTCGGGAAGCCGCCGAACTGGCCCGTGAGGCTGACGATGACCGTGCCCGCGGGCAGCGTCGGTATCGTGCTCCAGGAATAGAACGAGTAGGACTGGCCGCTCGCGGTCTGCAGGCTGTAGAAGTCGTTGCTGCCCACGGGCTTGGGCGGGGTCCAGTTCGCGGCCAGCGTGAGGTGGGTCTCGGGCCGCGCCCGGTCCACCAGCGGCGCCGCGCCCAGCGCCTCGCCGGGCTGGGCGCGCGTGCGCGTGTAGTGGAAATCGGTCGGCAGCGTGGCACCGGCCTTCACCACGAAGCCCTCGCTCGCGATCAGGTCGACCGGCGCGGCCTCGCCCGCGGCCAGCACGCCGCGGCCGCCCGCGATCTCGCCGCCGACCACCACCGCGCCGCCCGACTGCAGCCGCAGCGTGCCGCCGCCCTTCATGCCCTGGCTGCGCAGCGCGCCGCCGAGCACCAGCTCGCCCGCCGGCCCGCTCGTGCCCGCGCCCGGGTAGGCATTGGCCGCCAGCGCGATGTCGCCGCCGCGGCCGCCCTGCACGCTGTGGTCGGCGCGGTAGACGGCGCCGGCCGAGGTGTCGAGCACCGCGCCTGGCGACACCACCACGTCGCCGCTGGACTGCACGCGGATGCTGCCGCCCGCGACGAAGGGCACGCCCGCCGTGCCCGCGCGGTCGAGCGCGAGATTGGTCCACAGGCCGCGCGCGTCGAGCAGCACGCCCTCGGCGATCGTCACGTTGGCGGCCAGCTCGGGCTTGAGCGGCGCCGCGAGGCTGTCGATCCAGCCCAGGCTCGCGCTCCACTTCTGGAACACGTTGCCCAGCGCGATGCCGCCACCACGCGCTTCCAGCCCCGCATCGACCTGCACCTGCGTGGCATGCAGCGCGATGTCGCCGCCCGGCGCCACGCGCAGCGCCTCGCGCACCGCGATCGCGTCCTTGGCGTGCACGCGCAGCGCGCCGAGCTCGAGCGCATCGAGCCAGCCGGCGTCGAGGTGGATGTCCTGGTCCTCGCCGGCCGCGCCGCCGATGGCGATGCGCTGCGCCACCGCGTCCTCGGTGTAGCGCAGGCCTTCGGTCGCCTTGTCGTAGACCGGCGTCTGCTTGCCGACGATCAGCTGCCCGCGCAGCGCCACCGCGGTCTGCGCCTGCCGGTAGCCGTCGAAGGACTTGTCGCGCGCCTGCGTCTGGCCCTGGCCCTGGAAGGCGCTGGTGTCGATGTCGCCCTCGAGCGTCGCCTTGGCGGTCGCCACCACCAGCCGGCCCGCGTCGCGCCCGACCGTGTAGCCGTTCTCGATCCGCTCCTTCGCGCCGATCAGCGGGTTGTAGAAGGCATCGGTCACGCCCCAGCGCTTGTGCTCCGATTCGAAGCCCTTGTAGAGGCCGGTGTAGAGCAGGTCGCCGGGCGCGCGCGAGGCCTCGTAGAGCCGGCCGTCCGAGCCCTTGAGCCAGGTCTGGCGGATCTTGCCGGTCTGCACGTCGAGCGTGCCGCCCGCGAGGTTGATGCTCGAGCCCTTGTCCGTATGCAGCTCGCCGCCGCCGAACTGCACCGTGCCGCCCTGCGCCGACCATTCGCCGATGCCGTGGCCCGCGATGCCCAGGTAGCCGCCGACCTCGAGCAGGCCGCCCGCGGTGTACCAGCGGTCGGTCTCGTAGCCGTTGGTGCCCGCGGGCACGCGCACCAGGTAGCGGCGGTCGAGCCAGATGTTGTTGTTGAACAGCGCGCGGCCGTCGCGGTTGCGCGGCGCGTCGCGCTGCTCGTTGCCCTGCACGTTGATCTCGACGTTGTTGGCCTCCATCGCCACGCGCACGCCGACCGCGCCCGACACGTCGATGCGCGCGCCCTCGCGCACGCTGCTGCGCTTCGCGGCATCGACCAGCACCTGGCCGCCGGTGGCCAGCGTGAGCGAGTCGCCAAGGAACTCGACCTCGCCGCCGCTGGCGATGCGCACCAGCGACTGGTCGCGCCGGTGCACGACGCCGTCGCCGGCCTTGTCGGAGTCCTTGATCATCGCGTTGCGCTGCACGTCGAGCGCGGTGGTCGCGCTCTCGTCGAGCAGGATCGCGGTCACGCTGCCGGCCTCGAGCGTCACCTTGCCCGCGGCATCGGCCGTGTCGTTGAGCAGGTGCACCGTGCCGCGCGTGTGGACCGAGGTGGTCGACACCGCCACGCCCTGCTGGCGCACGTCGCGGCCGGCGAGCGTGATGTCGCCCTGCTCCGCCTGCAGCAGCCCGGTGTTGCGCACCAGCCCGGCGCCGCTGCCCTCGAGGCGCAGCGGCGTGACGCTGTTGCCGCGCGTGGTCGAGGCCTGGTTCTCGTCGGTGCCCAGGCCCTTGCGGATCACGAAGGCATCGCCCGCGGCCAGCATGACCTGGCCGTTGGGCGTGCTGATCTGGCCGTGGTTGCGCGTCTCGCGCCCGGCCAGCAGCACGTAGCCGCCGGCCTCGGTCACCGTCTCGGGGCGGCGCGTCGCGATGCGCGCGCCGGCCTCGACCACCACGTCGCCCGTGGCCGCGCCATGGCTGAAGCTGTTGGCGGTGGTCTGCAGGTCGTTGGCCAGGCTCGGGACGAACTTCGTGCCCTGGGCATCGCTGTAGATCCCCTTCCTGAACTGTGCGTCGCTCATGCCGACGGCCGAGGCCACCAGGTTGCGCGTGTCGACCTGGCTGCTGCCGCTGAACACGATGCCGTTGCGGTTGACCACCATCACCGTGCCGTCGGCCTGGATCCGGCCCTGGATCTGCGAGGGCCGCGCCTGCGGGTCGTTGACGCGGTTGAGCACGGCCCAGCTCGGCTGCTGCTCGAACTTCACCGTGGTGTTGCGCCCGACGTTGAAGGTCTCCCAGTTGAGGATCGCCTGCGGCGCGGTCTGCGCGATCGTCACCTGCGTCTGGCCGCCGCTGCGCGTTTCCACCGGCGCGTTGGCATTGGCCCAGCCGGCCGTGAGGCTGGCCGTGTCCACGCGCAGGCCGCCCTCGGCCATGCCGTCGGGCACGCCCTGCCCGCTGGCCAGCGCCGTGCGGCGCGCCGCCTCCTGCGCGGCCTGCTGCGCCGCGATGCCGCGCGCGGCGAGGTTCAGGTTGCCGATCGAGCGCTGCAGCTGCTCGCCCGCGCGCTGCTGCTGCGCCTGCGGGCTCACCAGCGCCGAGGCCGGCATGCCGTTGGGCAGCCGGCCGGTGGCCAGCGCGGTGCCCTGCGCCATGTTCTTCTGCGCCATCCAGCCGGCGCTGAAGGCGCGCTGCGCATGCGCGGCGGGCACCGCGGCGCCCGCGGCCAGCATCAGCGCGATGGCATGCACCAGCGGCCGCAGCCGGGTCTGGGGGGTGAAGGAAAAGGGGCTGCTCTCGTTGCGCCGGGACACCGTGCTGCTGCGTTGCATGCGGACTTCCATGGGTTCGTGTTGCGTTGCTCGATCGATGCCGCGAGGCCCGCGGCCTCGTGGTCTACCGAGCTATGACAGCGAAGCCATGGCGCGACTGCACCATGTCACGAAAACTTCACGAACGGCGCGCGCCCGGCCACGGCACTCAGGTGCTGGCCAGGCCCAGCAGCACGATGCCGCCGGGCAGCTGCGTGAGCTCGGCACCGTAGACGTCGCGCACCAGGAAGGCCACGTCGTCGAGCCGGTCGATCGAGAAGCTGGCCTGCACCTCGCTGCGCCCCAGCGCCGCGCTGGTGATCACCAGCCGGCCGTGGCGGTAGCGGTTGACCTCGGCCACCACCTGCGACAGCGGCACCCGGTCGAACACCAGCTGGCGCCGGCGCCAGGCGCTGACCGGGCCGGTGTCGACCGCCGCGACCGTGCCGAGGCCGGCCGCGCTCCAGCGCAGCTGGCGGCCCGCGTCGAGCCGCACGCGCTGCGTGCCGCGCGCCACCTCGACCTGGCCCGACAGGCAGGTCACGCAGACCTCGCCGTCGAGGTTGCGCATGTTGAAGCGCGCACGCTGCGCCGACACCGTGCCGCCCGCGGCCGTGACCGTGAAGCGCGTGCCGCCCGCGGCCTCGTTGGCGAACTCGGCCTCGCCGGCCACCAGCTCGACGCTGTCGCCGCCGCCGCCATCGCCCGCCGCGCGGCGCAGGTTCACGCGCGTGCGCGTGTTCAGTTGCAGCACCACGCCGCCGGCCACGTGGACCTCCCGCTGCTCGCCGGTCGCGGTGCTGTAGTCGGCGTTCCAGTCGGTCACCGGCGACCAGAGGCCGAGCGGTGGCGAGACCGCGAGGTAGGCGACCGAGGCCGCCACCGCGCCGCCGAGCCAGGCGCGGCGGCCCGGCAGCGGCAGCTTGCCGCGCGCGGCGCGCTCCTCCTGCCGGCGCAGCTGCAGGCCGGCCGGCGCCATCGCGCGCCAGACCTCGCGCGCCTGCGCGAAGGCCTGCGCATGCGCGCGGCTGCGCGCGCACCAGGCCTTGAAGGCGCGCGCATCGTCCTCGTTCGCCTGGCCCGAGGCCAGCCGCACCGCCCAGGCCTGGGCTTCGCGTTGCAGGGTCTTCATCGCGTCGGGATCTCCGGGTTCGTCGATGGCCGAGGCTTCATCTTTTTCAGCCTTCATCTTGCTTCGACTGTTTTCCCGCGCCGGGACCGAAGCGCTGGATGAAATCCCGGCCCAATCGCTCGCAGCAATGCTCGAGGCCGGCGCGCAGTTCCTTCTCGACCGTGCGCACCGACACGCCGTAGCGCGTCGCGATGTCCTTGTGCGGCATCTCGTCCACGCGCGCGGCCAGCACGATCGCCTTGCGCCGGCGCGGCAGCTCGGCCAGCGCGCGCTCGAGCGCCGCGATCTGGTCGCGCGCCTCGGCGCCGCGCGCCGGGTCGGCCATCTCGTCGGCCATGTCGTAGAGCGCCTCGACCTCGCCCACGCTCAGCAGGCGCGCGTTGCTCTTGCGCTGGTCCTCGGCCACGTTGAGCGCGATGCGGAACAGGTAGGCCGAGGGATAGCGCACCTCGCTGCGCACGGTGCTGTTCTCCACCCGCAGGAAGGTTTCCTGCAGCGCGTCGTTGGCCAGGTCCTCGGAACCCAGGCGCATGTGCAGGTGCTTCCTGAACTGGGCGTAGCGCGCGAGGAACAGCGTCCGCAATGCGGCCTTGAAGCGGTCGGGCATCGTCGCTCCCTCAGCCCGCGCGTGCCCGATGGGGGCGGCAATCGCGCGCCGGGTCGGTGCGCGGCGTCAGCAGGATCGTGAGCGGCTGCGGCAGCGCGGGCGGCGGCGCATCGAGCGCCAGGTCGCGCAGGCTGCGCAGCACGCGCGCGTCGCGCTCCTGCTGGCCGCTGCCCTCGAGCACGCGGACCTCGCGCACCGCGCCGTCGTCGCCGATCCACAGCTGCAGGCCGAGGCGGTAGCGGCCGAAGGCGTCGGGCTGCGCGATGCACAGCACGCGCGTGATCGAGGATTGCAGCGCGGCCGCGTAGGCGCGCAGGTCGGCGACGGCCTCGTCCTCGCCGCCGACGGCCTCGCCGCGCGCCGCCGCGGGTGCGTTCGCTTCCGCCACGAACTCGGGCACCAGCGTGAACGACTGTTCGCCGACATAGCGCGCCACCAGGCCCGAGCCCGCGAGCAACTGGCGCAGCGCCTCGCGCGGCGCCAGTTGCCCGCGCACCGGCGAGGCCGCGCGGCCCGCGGCCAGGCTGCTGCTGACCAGCACCGAATGGCCGGTGATGCGGCCGAACTCGGCCAGCGCGTCCTGCAGCGGCTGGGCCTGCATGTCGAAGTTGATCGCGCCGGCCGCTTCGCGCGGACCGGGCATTTGCGCCTGGGCGAAGCGCGCGCCCATCATCAGCAGCACGACGAGGCACCAGGACAGCGACAGGGCACTGCCCGAGGCGGAAGCACGTGTCATGAGGCGGAGGAGGAAGGCAAGGGAGTGCGGCGGAGAGAAAGTGGGCGACTGGCGCGGCCGTCCGCCTTGCGGTCTGGATCGATGTTCGCGGCCTGAGGCTATTCGTCTGACATGACCGACCCATGACAGGCGCCGCGCACCCGGGTTCGCGACATCGCGGCGACTTGTTCCCGGCCTAGACTGGCGCGTTTTTTCTTTCCCGGAGATCGGAGACGTCGATGCGCGCAGCCTGCTTCTGGATCGCGATGCTGGCCGGCCTGTCCGGCCCCGGCGCCATGGCGCAGGACGCCGAGCCGCCCCCGTCCTGCATCGAGGCGACGGTGAACGGCGAACGCGCGCCCTCCTACGACTGCCTGACGCAGAAGATGCGCCCGCCCGCCTCGGCACCGCGCGATGCCGAGGGCACGCCGCAACTGGCCTCGGAGGCGATCGCCAACCGGCCCTCGAACCAGCTCGGCCTGTTCAACCGCGCGGCCACCAGCACCCGCATGGGCAATACCTTCGGCACCTCGGTGTATCCGCAGCGGCCGCCGCCGGTGGCGCCGGTGTCGCCGCTGATTCCGGGGCGGTGACGGAGGGGGCCGCGTCGCGGCCCCGCTTCCCTTCAGTACCCGAGCGTTCGCCGCTCCGCCGGCGTGAGCTGGTTGCGCTCGGCCGGCCCCATGGCCGAATCGCCGAGCACCTGCACCGCGCTGCCGCTGCGGTAGCCGCCGCGCTGCGGCGCGGCATCGTTGCCACCCGGCGTGCTCGGCGTGCTCGGCGTGCCGGACGCGGGCTCATTGCCGAAGCCCAGCACGCGCACCGTGAACACCGACGGCAGCGCCTGCCGCGCGGCCGTGCGCTCGCGCTGCACCGAGTCCTGCGCGGCCATCGCGGCCTGCGAGGCCGCGGCGCTGGCGCTGGTGAGCGCGCCCACGTTCACCGAGGCCAGCACGGGCAGGCCTTTCGACTCGCCCTTGACCTGGATATTGGCCGCGTTGACCACCTGCAGTGCCGCAAGGTTCACGTTGCCCGACACGCGGATGCCGGCCTCGCCCGCGTCGATGGTGCCCAGGGGCGCGATCAGGTCGACGTCGCCCGGCGGCACCTCGGCGATCGGGGCCAGCGTGGCGATGCCGGCGCCGGTGCTCGGCACGGTGGGCGCCAGCGCGGCATTGCCGAGGGCGTCGTAGCTGCGCTTGGGCGGCGTGTAGACCACCGTGGTCTTGGCGCCGCGCCCGGCGTTGATGTCGCCCTCGGCGGACCAGGCCAGGATGCCGCCGCCGAAGGTGGTCATGATGCGCGACAGGCCCAGCAGCACGCTGTCGCGCGTGTAGATCTCGACCTCGCCCTCGCCCTGCGTGAGCAGGCCGGTGCTCGGCGGCGGCAGCACGCCGTTGGCGCCGAGCGTGAGTCCGCCGCCGGGCGCGAGCACCTGGATGCCGCCACCGAACAGCGTGTGCGCGCCCGCCGCCCCCTGGAACACGAGGCTGCCGCGCCGCTCGACCGGTTGCCCCTGGGCATCGGCTTGCGGCAGCAGCGCACCGATCGCCTCCCGCCCGCGCAGGTAGCTGCCCACGCGCCGGCTTTCGGGGTCGTTGTATTCGCGGCCACCCTGGCGCAATTCCTCGTAGAACACCTCGCGCACCAGAACGCCCTGCTGCTCGGCCGGCAGCGCGAGGAAGGCCGCGAGCGCGCCCTCGGCACCGCCCGCGTAGCCGAAGCGCTCGCGCAGCCAGGCCAGCAACCGGTCCTCGTAGGTCTTCGCGACCTTGCCGGGCTGGTCGGCCAGCGGACTGGCGGCATCGGCGAGGTTGGCGCGATCGAAATAGCGCGCGGCGAAGCCCGCGTAGTCGGGCCCGCCCGCGCCCATGCCGGCCGACAGCACGATCGAGGCGCCGGGACGGGTGTCGCCCTCGGCGATCGGGCCGATGCTGCGCAGCGTGGACGCGCTCACCTGGTTGCCCGGGAGCGGCTGCCCCTGCAGGATGTTGCGCCCGGCCGAGACTTCCAGCAGGCCGGGGCCCGCCACGTCGAGCGTGGCGTTCAGCACGTCGCGCCCCGCGTTCAGCACGGAGATGTCGAGCGCGCCGCTGTGCGCGATGTAGCCGGTCGCGATGATGTCGCGGCCGGCGCGCATCTGCACCGGCTTGCCGGCGATGTAGAAGTTCTCCGCCGCGACGCTCCCCTCGTAGCGCACGACCTGGCGGCCGGTGTTGGCCAGGATGTCGCCGCGCACGGCATACAGCCGGATCGGCTCGCTGCCCGGTGCGTGCAGCAGCGTCGCGCGGTCGGCGCCGTGGCCGAACAGCACGCTGCCCTCGATCAGGAAGTCGTAGAGATCCGCCTCCGGCGGGGTCACATCCAGCGGTCCGTAGAAGTTGCTGGCCACCCACGCGCCGGGGAAACCCGTCAGCCACAGCGGGCGCTCGGGCGTCGCCAGCGCGGACAGCGGTCCGCTCGACATCGCGGAGGTGCCGGACACCCGGTCGCGCGCCAGCAGTTCGAGCCGCCCCTGGCGCGACGGCGCGAGCGCGAGGTTGGTGGCGATCGAGCCGTTGGCCGCGATCGCCGACAGGCGGCCCGGGTCGTAGCGGATCCACTCCCCGTTGTTGGTGATCGACTTGCGCTGCTGGATGTCGCCGCCGGCCGAGAAGAGCTCGAGCCCGCTGCGCTCGGTCCACAGCGTGAACGAGGTCAGCGCCGGATTCTCCTGCCCCTCGAACAAGGCCTGCGTCGCGCCGCCGAGCAGCACGACCCGCCCGGCATCGCGCGCGGTGAGCGCCATCAGGTCGCCGCGCGCATCGACGGCCATGGTGCCGTCGCCGACCACCAGGCCGAGCCAGCCGTAGCCGAAGCGGTCGCGCGGCGCCTGCGCGTCCACCGCGCGCGGGTCGAGATCGGACTTCAGCCCGTAGCCCGATTCCAGCGTCATGCCCACCGCGCCCGCCCTCACGCGGCTGTCGCCGCGCAGGTTGACGAGTTGGCCGCCGGTGGTCGGTACGTCGCCGACATCGCGCCCGGCGTTGAGGCGGCCGCCGACGTCCAGGCTCAGCCGTCCACCGCCCGAGACCAGCACCGAGCCGTCGGCGCCCACGCGGCCGCTGGACGCCACGACCAGGTCGAGCGCCGAGGTCGTGCCGCCGAAGTCGTTGGGACCGAGGTTCGAGGTCGATCCGGCATCGCCGCCGGCGCGCACGCTCAGGTGCCCGCCGCCCAGGGTCCCGATGCCGCCGAACCCCGCCAGCTCGATGGCGCCGGAGAGCGGCGACACGGTGTACTGGCCGAAATTGATGCCCCAGGCCGCGCGCTGCCCGAGCTCCGCGCCGCCCTGGCGCCAGAGCCAGTAGCCGATGCCGTTGCTCGACTTGAGGTTGGTGGTGTCGCCGCTCGCGAAGCCGCGCACGTCGCCCTGCGCGGACAGCAGCAGGTCGCCGCCGCCCTCGGTGAAGAACATGCGGCGCGCGTTGAGCGTGGCCTCGTAGTCGGGATAGCCGAGCACCGAGCCGTCCCAGGTCCTGGCGCGCGGGGCATCCCAGGCCTCGCTGCCGGCGATCTGGGTGCCGGCGGTGTAGACGCCGAAGCGCGAGGCCTGCCGGTAGTCGCGCCCGGCCAGCACGTCGAGGTAGCCGGTGCCGGTGCGCACCACCGAGATCGCGTCCTCGGGCCCCGACTGCGTCGACGAGACGTGCGGATCGTCCAGCAGCACGTCGCCGCGCGCGCCGAGCAGCGATGCCGCGGTCACGGTACGGGTGTCGGCCGACGCGAGGTCGGCACCGCCCACCAGCCGCATCGACCACGAGCGCATGCCCGGCGCAAGCATGTCGGCCACGACCATCATGCGGCCCTGTCCGTCGGGGCGTCGGCTCCAGCCGAAGTCGTCGGGCGTGTCGGGTGGCGGCGCGAAGCCGTCGGAAAGGCTGCCGTTGATCACCAGGTTGCCGCCCGCGCGCAGCACGAGCACGCCCGGTTCGCCGGAGCCGCGACGCGACGCGTCGGCGCCCGGGCCGTAGCGCCAGCCCGAGAAATCGAGCTCGCCGCGCACGGTCAGGTCGCCGTCGCTGCGCAGTTCCAGGCCGGGACGCAGGTGGAAGGCATCGCCGAAGGCGCGCAGCCCCGCGAGCCGCGCGCGGGTGCTGCCGCTGGCGTTCGCGGCGTCGATGAAGGCGCGGCTGTCGGCGTGCAGCGTCTCGAGGTAGGCGCTGTCGACCACGCCATCGGCCGGCGCGTGGCGCGCGAAGGCATTGACCGCGATGCTCTCGGCGCCGCGCACCGTGAGTCCCGCGGCAGCGTCCACCGCCACGCCGTCGCCGCCGACACGCGGCGCGTTGATCTCCAGGCGCCCGCGCGCCACCGCGTCGGCCGCGCGCAGGTCGATGACGGCGGCGGGGTCGAGCCGCACCGTGCCGGCCGTCGACGCGAGCTCGATCTGCGCGCGGTTCGAGGCCTCGATGGCCTGCCCGCGGCCGTCGAGCGCCAGGCGCGTGCCTCGCGCATCGAGCACCGCGCCCGGTGCCAGCACCAGGTCGTCGCGCGCGGCCAGCCGGATCGTGCCGACGTCCTCGCCGCTGGCGTCGATGCGGCCGTTGACGGTGAGCCGCCCGCCGTCGGCCGAGACCTCGATGCGGTTGGCGCGCAACTCGTCGCCGATGACGAGGTCGCCGGTCTTCACGACGAAGCCGCGGCCGCCGAGGACACCGCCCTCGTTCAGGCGCCGGTTGAGTCCCGCGAAGTCGTCGAGCGCGCGGGCGCGGATGTCGATGCGGCCGGACTCGCGCGCCACCGGCGAAGTGCCGAGGATCGCGCCCGAGAGCTGCACGCGGCCGTCGGCGCCCGTGGCGGTGACGCGGACCGAGCCCGCCGGCTTGCCCGCCGCCGAGACGTCGATGCGCGAACCGGCGGCCTGCTCGACCGCGCCATTGGCGGATTCGATCAGCAGGTCGCCGCCGCCGCTGAAGCGCCGGAGGTCGAAGAAATCCAGCGCACGCCCCGCGAGGTCGATGGCAGCATCGCCGCCGAGCCGCACGTCGCGCTCGGCCTCCAGCACCAGCCGGCCGCTGGGCAGCGCCACGGCGGTGTCGAGCTCGATCGAGCGCCCGGCCAGGCGCACTTCGGCGCCCAGCGCTTCGGCCCCCGCGACGCCCGCGCCGCCGCTGCCCGCGCCCTGCGGCGCCGTCACCCGCACCGCATCGCCCGCGCGGTAGGCCATGAACGAGCCGGCCTCGCCGGTCAGCAGTGGCGTGTTCAGCAGCAGCTCGCCGCCACGGCGGCTGGCCGCATCGGCGCCCTCTCGGTACACCGACAAGGTCGCGCGCCGGTTGGCCGTGATGCGCTCGGTGGCGTCGAGCTCGACGCGCGAGAAACCCAGGATCAGCCGGTCGAGCGCGACCTGGTCCTGCGCCCGCTGCAGCGGGCCGTAGCCGAACTCGATGCGGCGCGCATCGACGACGAGGCTGCCCGCGCCGGTGCCCGGACCGCCGGGCACCACCGCGCCGGGCGCGCGGCTCGCGTACGGCGCCTCGGGCGTGCCCGCCCCGGTGGACAGGCCGTTCCAGATCAGCGTGTCGGTCGCGATCCGCGCCCTGTCCCCCGCCGAGCCCCAGCCGTAGACCGCCGGCGTGTTCAGCTGCAGCACCGCCGGCGCGACGCCCGTGCCGTGCGCCGCGCGCAGGTCGAGGTCGACGCCGCCGAAGAAGTTGAGCGAATTGCCCGCGGTCAGCGTGAGCTGCTCGATCGGCGTCTGGCCCGGCACCGTGGGCCGCAGCAGCCGCTCGAGCATCTGCTGGCTCAGCCGCACGCCGGGGGCGATCGCGCCCTGCGCTTCGGCGGCCGCGAAGGATTCGCGCGTGCCGACGTTGATCGCGGGCGCGGCCATGGCCAGGTAGCGCGCGTTGATCTCGGCCTCGCCGAGCGTCACCGGACCGCTGCTCAGGAAGCTCACCGTGCCGCGGGTGCGCAGCATCGCGCCGTCCGCGATGGTGATCGCCCCCTGCGTCGCCGACGGATCGCCCTGCGGGGGTGCGAAGTTGTAGATGCCGTTGCCCACCGCGAGGATCGCGTTGGCGCCCTGGCTCGCCGAATCGAGGTAGACGTAGCCGTTGGTGGAATCGAAGCCGACGGTGCTGCTGCGCGAGGTGTCGATCAGCGCATCCCGCTCCACGCGCACGTCGTGTCCGCTCAGGAACACCTGGCCCGCCGCGAGCCGCGCGCCGCCGCGCACGATCACGGCCTCCTGCTCGGCGCTCCGGATCACCACGTGCGGGCCGACCGGCACCTGGCCCTGGCCGACCGGCACGAACACGTCGCGCAGGCCGTACACGCCCCCCACGATCAACGCGCCCGCGTCGAAGGCCGAGAGCTGCGCCGCGTCGAACGAGACGAAGCCCGGCGTGGTCGCCGCGCCCGGCGCCACCACCTCCGCCGCGCGCCGGCCGGTGAGGAACAGGTTGCCGTCGAGCGCGGCCGCGCTGCCGGTGCCCGCGCCCGCCTCGCCGCGCAGCCGCGCCACGCCCTCGAAGGACAGCGCCCGGCCGGTCGCGCCGCCGGTGTCGATGTGCACGCTCTGGCCGTCGCGCTCGAGGCGCGCGCGCACCTCGCCGAAGGTGGCGGCGCGCGCGAGCGCGAAGTCGGCGTAGCTGGTCTCGTTGTATTGCGAGAGGCTGCGCACCGCGCTGCCCGGCGTCAGCGTGACGGCGGTCGGCAGCGCGTCGCGCACGGCGGTGTTGGCGATGCCGAGGTAGCCGCTGGCGCGCACCGAGCCGCTGGCGCGCAGTGCCTCGAAGCCCTGGCCCGCGCCGGTGGCGCCGAGCTCGATGCGCCAGGCGCCGGGCAGCAGCGCGTAGGTCGAGGGCATCAGCGTGTAGGTGCCCGCGGGCAGGCCGCCCACGGGCGCGTCGAAGCGGATGTGCTGGCCGATGCGCGGCGCGCCGGCGCCCGCATCCGGGGCCATCGGCGCATAGCCGCCGGCAAAGCCCGGCACCAGCGCATAGACGCCGGCACCCGCGCTGCTGAAGCCGTAGAAGGGATTGGCGTCGACCAGCGGCGCGCGCAACACGTCGACCGAACCGCCACGCCCGGTGAAGAAGCCGGCGCCGGTGAGCCGGCCGCCGCCCGACACGTCGAGCACCGCGCCGGCCTCGGCCGCGATCCGCGACTGGCCGAAGGCCACGCCGGGGCGCACGAACTGCTCGGCGTACAGGTCCGGCCGGCCGGCCACCGCGCCCAGCGGCAGGTACTCGACCGTCTGGCCGTTGTAGGCGTAGCGGATGTTGTCCACGGTGCCGCCATAGGGCATGACCATGCCGGCGGCGCTGGTCGAGGTCAGGCTGCCGTCGCGCAGCAGCACCTCGAACAGCAGGTCGCGCAACGGCGGTGTACCGATGCCGAAGGCGGGCTTGGTGCCGAAGACGATGCTGCCCAGCGGCGCGCGCACCACCCCGCCCTGGTCGATGGTCGCGGCCGCCAGCGTGAGCGTGCCGAAGGCCGAGGCCGGCATCGCGGGCAGTTCGCCGGTGCCGCGGATCGTGAGCCGGCGCGCGGGATCGTAGGTGTCCGGCTGGCTGCCGACCGAGCGCAGCGCCACGCGCAGCTCGCCGGTCGCGCCGGTGGTGGGATAGAGCTGGGCCGCGGTCACCGCGAGGTTGCCGCTGGTCTCGAGCGTGCCGTTGGTGAAGCGCACATCGCCGCGGCTGCTCAGCGCCACCTCGTCGAAACCATGGAAGTCCAGCGGCCGGCCTTCGATCACCCAGCCGAAGGGCGTGGGCACGGGGCCCTGGCTCACGCCGGCCGGGCCGAACAGGTTGGAGGCACGCACGTCGATCAGGTCGGCCTGGATGTCGAGGCGGCCGCCGTTGAAGGTGGAGCTGCTCCGGGGCACCAGGCCCGACAGGAACTCCGGCGCCTGGACCTCGATGGGGACCTTGCCGTCGAGCAGCACGTACGGTGCGGCCAGCACGACCCGCGCGGGCGGCGCGACCATGGAAGCGGCGAAGGCGCCGCGGCGCAGGATCAGGCTCTCGGGCAGCCGCAGCTCGAGGTTGCCTTCGATCTCGAGGATGTCGCGGTTCCAGAGCTCCAGCGTGCCGAAGCCACCCGCGCGCACCTCCTCGGCGCTCAGGCGCGCACGCGCATCGACCAGCGAGCCGTCGGCCACGCCGGGCCGCAGGCCCGCGGCGGCGCCGCTGCCGACGCGGTCCTGCGTCAGCGTCATGATCTGCACGCGGTGCGCGTTGCCCGGCGGGTTCTCGAGCGCCAGGTTCAGCGTACCGCCGGCCGCGCCCTCGCCGCCCGCGGCGGCGCGCAGGCTGCCGTCGTTGAGGATGCCGCGCGACGAGCCGATGCGGATCAGGCCGCCGTCGCCGGCCAGCCGCTGGCTGCGCGCACCGCCGGGCGGCAGGTTGTCCTGCGCCGCGTCGACCTCGGCGTAGGCACCCGAGGCGTCGAGCCGCGCGCCGGGCCGGATGATCACGTGCATGCCCGTGGTCTTGAGGAGGTCGCGGTTGGCGCGGGTGTAGTCCTCCAGGCCGATGCGGATCGAGCCGCCGTCGGGGGCGACGCCGTAGCGCAGGCCTTCGCCGTCGATGGCGGTGTAGGCGCGGCCCGCGGCGTCGAGCACCGCGTCGCCGCCGATCCAGATCGAGGTGCCGAGCGGCGCGAGGCCCGGGGCGTCCGTGCCGCGCGTGACGGCGCTGGTCAGCACGATGTCGCCGCCGGGCGCGACCACCCGGCCTTCGACCGTGAGCTGGCCCTGCGCCACCAGTCGTGCCTGGCGGCCGGGATCGACATCGATCCCCACACCGCCCGGCAGCAACAGCTCGGCGCCATGCAGGCTCAAGTCGGCACCGGTGCGCGCCGTCAGGCGGTGCCGCAGCGCATCCTCCGCATACAGCGGCGGCAGCCAGCGCTCGAGCGCGCGAGTGGTGTCGGTACCGCTCGGCAGCTCGCGCGCATCGGCCGCGGCGCGCAGCACCGGCACGCGCGGGGCGAGGTCCTCGTTCACCAGGACGCCGCCGAAGCTGGTGAGGCGATAACGCGAGAAGCCGCTTTGCAGCAGCGCCGGATCGAGCCGCTGGGCCGGCACGAAGTCGATGTCCTGCGCGAAGCGCGCGCCGCCATCGACGACCCGTCCCGGCGCATAGACCGTCGGGATCGCGGCGCGCTCGCCCGCCTGCTGGGTGAAGGTGTAGGGAAAGGTCGGAAGCCCGGCGGGGAAGACCGCCGAGGGCAGCACGGTGCCCGGCATGAACTGGCCCTGGACGTAGTCGATGCGGGTGCCGGCGGGCATCCGGCTGCCCGCCCCCAGCGGCCCGAGCGAGGTGCCGAGCGTGACGCCCACGGGCACCACCCAGTCGGCGCCCGTCACGATCGGCGTCGTGATCTGGGCCGCGACGTAGTCGGCCAGGGCGACGTCCTGCACCGTCACGCTCAGCGTGGTCGACGCGCGCAGCGGCAGCCGCTCGCCGAGCCCGATGCGCACCTCGCGCGCGAGCACCACTGCCAGCGGCACCGCCGTACCGGCCGCGAGCCGGCCGCTTTCGAGCAGGGCGTGCTCGCCGAACACCACGCTCGAAGGCGACTGCAGCGTCAGCGTGCCGCCGCCCAGCACGCCGCTGGCGCGCAACTCGCCGTCCAGGCGCAGTTGCACGCCGGCGGGGTTCTCCTCGAAATTGGTCTCCACGAACGCCGCCCCGGCCAGCAGGCTCGCGCTGCCGCCGCGCCCGCCCGCGAGCCGGCCGTTGCGCATCAGCGTCGCGCCCGAGGACACGTCCACCACGCTGCCGCGCTCGAGCGCGATGCCGCCGTGCGTCATGCGCACCGAGAGGCTGCCGCCGTCGACGAAGGCGGTGCTGGCCTCGCCGTCGATGTCGCCGCCCTCGCGCTGCTGGTTGCTCCACGCGCCGCGCAGGTCGAGCCGCGCGCCCTGCGCGAGCACGAAGCTGGACGACCCGTCCTCGCGCGCCAGCAGCGTGCCGAGGTTCGGCGAGCCGGTGGTGGCCACGGGCGCGATGTTGCCGACCACGATGCCGCCGGCCCGCGCGCTCACATCGGCCTCGATGCGCGTGGTGGGCGCCACAATCTCGAGCCGGCCGCCATCGGCCAGCCGCAGCGCGCGCTCGATGCGCACCTCGCCGTTGGCCACGATTTCCAGGCCGCCGAGGCCGAAGCCGGAGAGCCGCGCGGCATCGAGGAAGGCGGTGCCGGTGCGCGCGGCGGGCAGCGCCGCGGCTGGATCCATCGCCAGCGCATCGGCCACGTCGGCGACCTCGCCGATGCGCACCTGGGTATCGAAGGCGCCGTCCGCGCCCACGCCGCCCATGCGCCGCAGCGCCAGCGTGCCGGCGCGCGCGACCGCGAGCTGCGACTGCAGGTAGCCGTCCTGCGCCGCGCCGCGCGCCTGCGTCTGGCGCGGGCCTCGGAACACCGTCGCCTCGATGTCGCCCTCGAGCACCGCCGTGGGCGCGCTCACCACCAGCCGGCCGGCATCGCGCCCGATCGTGTAGCCGTTCTCGAGCTGGCGCTGCGGGCCGATCAGCGGGTTGTAGAAGTGGCCGGTGGTCTTCTCGCCCCAGCGCGCATGCGCATCCTCGAAGCCGCGGTACACGCCCCCGAACACCATGTCGGCCGGCGCCTTGTCGAGCCGGTAGAGCCGCCCGTCGCTGCCCTTGAGCCAGCTCTGGTTCAGGTAGCCCGTGCGCACGTCGATCGAGCCGCCCGACAGGTTGATCGCGGAGCCGCGCTGCGTCACGACCTCGGTCGCGCCCAGCGTGACCGTGCCGCCCTGCGCCAGCCATTCGCCGATGCCGTGCGGCTGGTTGCCCAGGTAGCCGCCGACCTCGAGCAGGCCGCCGGCGGTGTAGTAGCGGTCGCTGTCGTACACGCCCGGCTTGGCCGGCACGTAGCTCAGGCGCCGGCGATCGATCCAGACGTTGGCGTTGGCGAGCTTGCCGCTGTCGCGGTTCAGCGGTGCGTCGCGCTGCTCGTTGCCCTGGATGTTGATCCGCACGTTGTTCGATTCCATCGCCACGCTCACGCCGACGGCACCCGCCACGTCGAGCCGTGCCTCGTTCGCCACCAGCACGCGCCGCGCCGCGCTCGTCGCGACCTGGCCGCCGGTCGCCAGCACGAGCGAGCCGCCCTCGAACTGCACGTCGCCGCCCGAGACGATCTCCACGCGCGACAGGTCGCGCCGGTCCTGCTGGCGCGAGAGGTTGTCGAACACGCCGGGCGTGGCCAGGGTGCGCAGCCGGTCGAGGCGGGCCGAGTCGGCGATCAGCGCCTCGCGCTGGCTGTCCAGCGCGCTGAAGCGCTCGTCCGCATCGATCAGCACCGCGGTCACCGCCTCGCGGCCCGTGGCCACGCGCCCCTTGGCATCGGCCGCCGAGTTCAGCAGGTGCACCGTGCCGCGCGCATTGACGGTGGTGGTGGCGAGCGCCACGCCGTCCTGGCGCACCGTGCGGCCGGCCAGCGTGATGTCGCCCTCGGTGGCGACGATCAGGCCGCTGTTGCGCACCAGGCCGGCCGTGCTGTCGGGCGCGAACTGCGGCGCGATCTCGTTGCCGCGCGTGGTCGAGAAGGTGTTGGCCTCGGTGCCCACGCCCTTGCGGATCGCGAAGCTGTCGCCGGCCGCGAGCTGTGCCTGGCCGCGCGGCGTGGCGATGCTGCCGGCGTTCTCGACCTCGCGCCCGAGCAGCAGCACGTAGCCGCCGCCCTGCGTCACCGACGCGGGCTGCCGGGTCGCGATGCGCGCGCCGGCCTGCACCTCGACCTTGCCCGCCGCGTCGGTGAACACCGGCTGCGGCTGGCCATTGGACTGCGCGCTGTAGATGCCGTTGTTGCGGAACTGGTCGTCGCCGATGCGCGCCGCGGCCGCCACCAGGTTGCGCGTATCGACCTGGCTGGTGCCGCTGAACACCACGCCGTTGCGGTTGGCGATCAGCACCGTGCCGTCGGCCTTGATCCGGCCCTGGATGCGGCTGGGCCGCGCCTGCGGATCGTTGACGCGGTTGAGCACCGCCCAGTCGGGCTGCTGCTGGAACTCGACCGTGGTGTTGCGCCCGACGTTGAAGGTCTCCCAGTTGAGGATGGCGCGCTCGCCGGTCTGGCGGATCGCGACCGTGGTGCGGCCGTCGGCCTGCGTCTGCCGCGGTGCCTGCGCATTGAGCCAGCCCGCGCTGAGGCTGTTGCCGTCCACGCGCAGGCCGCCCTCGGCCATGCCGTCGGGCACCGGGGCCTCGCCCTGCGCCGCCAGCCGCGCGGCGGCCTGGGCCGCCTGCTGGGCCGCGATGCCGCGCGCGGCCAGCTGCAGGTTGTCGAGCGAGCGCTGCAGCTCGGCATTGGCGCGCTGCTGCTGCGCCTGCGGGTGGGTCAGCAGCGCGGCCGGCTGGCCGTTGGGCAGCCGGCCGGTGGCGGCGGCCGTGGCCTGCGCCATGTTCTTCTGCGCCATCCAGCCGGCGCTGAAGGCGCGCTGGGCCTGCGCGCCGCCGGCGGCCAGCGCCATCGCGAGGCCGGCGACGGCCCAGGCGACGGGATGCAGCGGCCGCGCCTGGGCGCGAGGTGGATGGTGCGGCGGGGTTCGGTCGGTGGCGCGTCGCGGGATCGGAGACATGGTGGCGGGTCCGTGTGTGGGCATCGGGGTCGGTCGTTGAAGTCCTGACCTAGACGTTCGCGCCGCGAAGACCCGCCAAGGGAATCCGACTTTTTTTCGCGTGCGGCGCGGCCCGCGTTCAGCCCAGCATCACGATCCCGCCCGGCCAGCGCGTGGCGCGCGCGCCGAACAGCACCTCGATCTGCTCGATCGCCTCGTCGAGGGCGTCGATGCGGAAATGCCCGCTGAGCCGGTGGCGCGCGAGCGAGTCGCTCGCCAGCACGACGCGGCCGCTGCGGTAGCGGTTGATCTCGTGGATGGCCTCGCTCAAGGGCGTGCCGCGGAACACCAGCTCGCCACGGCGCCAGGCCTGGGTCTGCGCCATGTCCACCTGCGCCACCGGCGACACGCCGGTCGCGCCGCACCAGAATCTGCTCGCCCTCCAGCAGCGCGACGGTGCGCATGGGATGCATGACCTCGACGCGGCCCTCGATGCAGCTCACGCGGTAGCGCTCCTCCTGGCTCCACACGGCGACGTTGCCCACGCCGGGCACGATGCGCGTGTCGCCCGCGACCAGCTCGACGAAGGGCGCGCCGGGTCCGCGCCGCAGCGTGGCCTCGCCCGCGATCAGCCGGATGCGCTCGCCGCCGCCGGCCGCGCCGGCGGGCTGCACCGCGAGGCTGGTCTGGGTGTTGAGCATCAGCTCCACGTCGCCCGCCAGCGTCACCGTGGCCTGCTGGCCGGTGCCGGTGCGGTAGTCGGCCACCAGTTCGGACCACGAGGGCCACAGCGCCAGCGGCGGATGCACCACCGCCGCGACGGCCGCCGCGCCCGCGCTCGCGAAGCCCGCGCCGAGCAGCCAGCGCCGGCGCGTATCGACCGCCACCGCCGCGTGCGCGGCGGCGCGGGCCGGTGCCGCCGCCGCGGGAAAGAGCCGCTGGTGCGCCTGCGCCACGCCGCCGATCGCCTGCCATTCGCGCTTGGCGCGTTCGAAGGCCTGCGCGTGGCCGGGGCCGCACGCGCGCCATTGCGCGAGCTCGCGCGCGTCCTTGCGCGTGGCCGCGCCCGAGCGCAGCCGACGCACCCACGCGCGCGCTTCCGCGTCGAGACGGGAATCGGGGACTTCGGAATCGTCGTCGGCCATGTTCGAAATCATCGGTGTGCTGCTGACTGGACGTTCGGCGCCGGGGCCGGCCGCCAACTCAATCCTTGCGCGGCCCTCGCATCTGTTCGACGCAGAACTCGTGCGCCAGGTGGATTTCGCGTTCGACGCGCCGCAGCGAGATCGCGTAGCGCTGCGCCAGTTCCTTCTGCGGAATGCCCTCGACGCGCGAGGCGAACAGCAGCTGCCGGCGCAGCGGCGGCAACTGCTCCATCGCGCGCGCCACGGCCTCGAGGTCGACGCGCGCCTCGACGGCCACGGCCGGATCCACCGCCTTCTCGTCGGTCATCAGCAGCTCGTCGACCTCCTCGCCCGAGAGCTCGAGCCGGTCGGCGCGGATGCGGTCGATCGCGATGTTGACCGCGGTGCGCAGCAGGAAGCTCTGCGGACTGTGCACCGGGCCGGCCGGCGCGCGCGCGGAGAGCTTGACGTAGGTGTCGTGCAGCACGTCCTCGGCCAGCTCGACCGAGCCGAGCCGGTGCGAGAGCTTGCGGCGCAGCACGTCGTAGCGCTCCACCAGGAAGTTCAGCAGCGCCGTCATGGGCGGCAGTCGCCGGTCTGCGCCGGCTGGCGCGGCAGGATCAGCAGCGCGATCGGCTGCGCCAGGCCCGCGGGCGGCGCCGACGCGAGCGCGAGGCCGGTGAGCCGCGCGGCGATGCGCGCATCGCGCCGCTCGTTGCCGGTGGGATGCAGCAGCACGCGTTCGACCACCGGGGCCTCGGCATCGATCCAGAGATTGAGCGCGAGACGGTAGCTGCCGGGCATGGTGGCCGGATCGCCGCACAGGGCCGCGGTCACACGGGCCTGCAGCTCGGTGTAGTAGCCGCGGCGCGCGGCGGTGGCGGCGCTGGCGCTGGCCGTGCCGGTGGCCGCGGCAGCCGGCGCGGACCCGGCGTCCGGCGCCTCGGGACGCATCAGCATGAAGGCCGCCTGCGAGGTGTAGCGCACCACGATGCCGCTGCCCGCGAGCAGCTCGCGCAGCGCGGCCTCGGGCGTGCGCTCGCCCTGCAGCGGGCCGGCCATGCGGCCCTCGGCGATCGCGTCGTCGTAGAGCAGCGACTGGCCGGTCTGCGCATGGAAGCGGCTCAGCGCGGCGGCCAGCGGCAGGCGCGGGATGTCGAAGCGCATCGGCGCCGCGGGGTCGGCCGCGGGGTCGGCCGCGGTGGTGCGCGGCGCGTCGGCGCGCGCGGCCGGCATGCCGCTCAGGAGCACCGCCACCGCCATCAGTCCCGCCGCGAGCTGTGAACCCGCTGCGGGCATGCCGGATCGAGGATGGAGGTGCGGGGAAGGTGCATGCGCGGCGAGTTCGAAAGGGGCCGGGCCGCGGACATCGGGACCATCGCAGCCTGGGCGAGCCGGATGGTGACCGCGCGAGATGACGAAATCGTGTCCGAACGATGACGGCCGGCCCCGCGCCGGACCGGCCGGCGCGGGCTCAGCCGCCGGAACGCGTGGCGGCGAGCTGCCGTTCCAGGGCCTCGCGGGCTCGGCGCGCCGCTTCGGCATCGACCTGTGCCTCCAGCACCCGGACCAGTTGCTCGAGCTGCGTCGCGCCGAGCCCGACGTTCATCGCGATGCGCAGGTGGGCCTGGAGTTGAGGCTCGACGCCCGCGAGCGCCGACAGCATGCCGACGGTGGCGAGCTCGCGGCTTTGCCAGTCGAGGTTGTCGCGCTCGAACAGGTCGCCGAACAGATGGGTCTTGAGGAACTCGTCGATGGCCGGGGCGAAGTCGAACAGCGGGCCCCGGACCGGTCCGCCCGAGAGCTTCGTCTGGTTGGCGGTGCCGGCCGCGAGCAGGGCATCGCCCCGCGGAACGGGCCGCGACGGCAGCGGTCCTTCGCGGTCCCGCAGGCCGCGTTGCCGGCGCGCCTCGAGCACCTTCATCAACTCGCCCAGCGCATTGAGGCTGCGCGGAAAGCCCGCATAGGCGTAGACCTGCACCAGGAGCTCCTTGAGCTCGTTGACGCCCAGGCCGGCGTCGAGGCCCCGCTGCAGCGCGGCGGGCAGGCGCGCGATGTCGCCGCTCGCTGCGAAAGCCGCGATCGGAACGATCGCCTGCTGGCGCGCGCTCAGGGATCCGGTGCCGGCGGACGCGGCGTTCACGGGCGCGGCATGGCAGGCGGCGGCGGCCAGGCCCAGGGCGGAGGCGAGCGCGCTCCTGCGGGACCGGTCAACGCTGGGGGTATTGCGCATCGGACACCTTCTCGAGCCATTCGACGTTCCTGCCATCGACCGTGCCGGTGACGGCCAGGTGCGTCATCGCGGTGCCGGGCGCCGCGCCGTGCCAGTGCTTGACGCCCGGCGGGCACCAGACGACATCGCCGGGCCGGATCTCCCGCACCGGCCGGCCCCACTCCTGGGTCAGGCCGACGCCCGAGGTCACGACCAGGCGCTGCCCGGCCGGGTGCGTGTGCCAGGCCGAGCGCGCGCCGGGCTCGAAGGTGACGAGGCCGCCGGAGGCGTTGAGGGTCTCGCTGGCCGGCCAGACCGGATCGATGCGCACGCGGCCGGTGAAGTACTCGGCGGGCCCGGCCACCGAGGCCTGGCTGCCGGCGCGCGCGATCTGCTGGGCCTCGGCAACGGCTGGCGCGTTTTCGACGGCGCCGGCACTCAGGCCGTGAAGTGCCGCCAGGCAGAAGGCGGCTTGGAGGGGACGATGGCACATGGAGAGTTCCTGGGAAATGGACCGATGCCCGAACTCTATGAAGCGCGTCATTGGTTGAGAAGACTGCAAAATCGGGATGCACTTGTGAATCCAGTTCACCAATTCATCCGTGACCACCGAGAACCTCAACGACCTGCAAGCCTTCGTCGTCGTCGCGCGCGAACGCAGCTTCACGCGCGCGGCCGCGCAGATCGGCGTCTCGCGCTCGGCGCTCAGCCATTCGATGCTGGCGCTCGAAGCCCGGCTCGGCGTGCGGCTGCTGACGCGCACCACGCGCAGCGTCTCGGTGACCGATGCCGGCGCGCGGCTGCTGAACACGCTGGCGCCGCGGCTGCAGGAGATCGCGCAGGAGCTCGAGTCGCTGAGCGCGATGCGCGACAAGCCGGCCGGCACGGTGCGCATCACGGCGCACGACCATGCCATTGCCACGGTCCTGTGGCCGCGGCTGCTGCCGCTGCTGCGGGAGCATCCCGACATCGAGATCGAGTTCAGCGTGGACTACGCGCTGACCGACATCGCGGCCCGGCGCTTCGACGCGGGCGTGCGCCTGGGCAGCAGCGTCGACAAGGACATGGTGGCCGTGGCGATCGCGCCGCCGCTGCGCATGGCGGTGGCCGCCTCGCCCGGCTACCTGGCCGGCAAGCCGCTGCCGCTGGTGCCCGGCGACCTCACGGCGCACCGCTGCGTGAACCTGCGGCTGGCCACGCACGGCGGCCTGTATGCATGGGATTTCGAGAAGGACGGCGAGGCGCTCGGCGTCCGGGTGCGTGGGCAGGCGACGTTCAACAACACCTACCTGATGCTCCAGGCGGCGCTGGACGGCCTGGGCTTCGCCTGCGTGCCCCTCGACATCATGGCGCCGCACATCGCGCAGGGAACGCTGGTGCCGGTGCTGCGGGACTGGTGGCCGACCTTCCCCGGCTATCACCTCTACCACGCCAACCGCCGCCAGCTGTCGCCGGCACTGGCGCTGGTGATCGAGGCCCTGCGCTACCGGGCACCGCGCGGCAGCTGAGGCCGCGCGGGCGTTCAGCCCAGCCTGCGCCGGCCACGCACGCGCTCGTAGCGGTAGACGCGAAAGCCCTCGTCCTGCACGAAGCCCACGGGCTCCCAGCCGCGCGTGAGCGCGCAGTCGGTGATCTGGGCCATCTGCACGCCCAGGTAATCCTGCAGCCCGTCGTCGACCGCGAGCTCGAACTTGCGCAGCTCGCGGTCCAGCGCCTCGATGGCCGCGATCGCGGCTTCGACGCTGGCGAAGGGCCGGCGCCGCGCGAGGCCGGTGGCGGGCGCCGCGGGCGCCGCCGCGCGGCGCGGCTTGGGACCGAAGTCCACGCTGATGCCGCCCTCGACGCTGTCGAGGCTGCCCATCAAGGTGACGTGGCCCATGATGTTCATGCCATGAACCCGACGTTGCGCGGATACGCGATGCCATTCGCCGTGCGTCCGAAGTTCTTCAGGTTCGGCAGGATCTCGTCGAGCTGGCTGTCGGGCACGCCGAACCAGCGCGCGAGCGTGGCCGCGTACTGGTCCACCGAGGTGGTGGGCAGCAGCCGGCCCTGCCCCACGTGCCACTGGTCGGCATCGGCCGCGGTGTTGCCGATGCTCACGGGCGGCGGCGTGCCGTAGATCGCCCTGCCCTTGACCGCACCGCCGACCACGAAGTGGTGGCCGCCCCAGCCGTGGTCGGAGCCGTCGCTGTTGTACGAGAGCGTGCGGCCGAAGTCGGAGGCCGTGAAGGCCGTGACCTGCTCGGCCAGGCCCAGCGCCGCCATCTGGCGATGGAAGGCTGCCATCGCGTCGGACAGCCGCTGCATCAGGCCGGGCTGGTTGGCGATCAGGCTGTCGTGCAGGTCGAAGCCGCCCATCGAGACGAAGAACACCTGGCGCTTCACACCCAGCGAGGCGCGGCCGCGGATCAGGCGCGCGACCATCTTGAGCTGGCTCGCGAGGCCGTTGTTGGCCGGGAAGGCGCCGGCGGGAAAGTCGCTCTGGATCGCCGCCGTGACCTGGCCCTCGGCCTTGACCGCGCGCCGCACCACCTTGCTGTATTCCTCCTCGAGCGTGTGGCCGCGCGACTGCTGCGCGAGCTGCTGCATCGCGGCCTTGACGGTGTCGGAGCCGAACAGGTTGCCGGTGTTGTCGCCCACGCTGTAGATGCGCACCGCGCCGCCGGTGCCGACCTGGTACTGCAGCGCCCGGTCGCCCGAGAGAAACACGGCATTGCCCGCGACCGACATGCAGGTGAACAGCGCGCCGGTGTTGCCCGACAGCACGAGGTCGCCGATGTTGCCGCCCCAGCCCACGGTCGAGCCCTCGGGCGAGGACGACTGCCAGACCGACTGCTGGTCGTTGTGCGAGAACAGCTTGGGCGGCACCGGCCAGGCCTTGCGGTTGCCGCTGTCGTACTGGGCGCGCGTGATCGGCGCGATCAGCGGGCCGACGTTGAGCTGCACCGCCACCTTGCCTTCGCCGTGGAACAGGTCGGCCAGCGCGGTCATCGACGGATGCAGCGCGTACTGCCGCCCGCCCGGCAAGGCCTGCGTGGGCGCGAGCAAGGTGGGCAGCAGCTGGGCGCGCGGGATCGCGATGCCGCCGCCGGCGTCGCCGTTGCCGCCGCGAATCTGGCTGTACTTGCCGTAGCTGTCGGTGTCGCAGGTGACGACCGTGTTGGCGTAGTCGTTGCCGCCGTAGAGGAAGACGCAGACCAGCGCCTTGTAGTCGTCGCCGGGCGCGGCCTGGGCCGCGGCCTCGCCCATGGTCGCGAGGTTGAGCGCGAACGGCAGCGCGGTGCCGGCCATCGCGAGCTGGCCCGAGCGGCGCAGGAAGGCGCGCCGGGTGTGGCGCGCGGGATCGATCAGATGCATGGGCGCCGCTCCTGGCTGGCCGTGTTCGTCGGGGTCATGGGGTTCATTTCTGCACCAGGTATTCGGGCGCGCCCATCACCAGCATCACGGCGGCGCAGACGCGGTTGAGCCTGGCGCCCTCGCTGCTGCCGGCGTTGAGCGCGGGCGTGGCGAGCGCATTGGTGATCAGGCTCACGGTGGCGTTCGAGAGCTGGTTGCCGGTCAGCAGCAGGTCGAGCCGCTTCACGAGCGCCGCGGGGTCGAGCGCCAGCGCCTTCTCGGCCGTGTAGGCGGCGCGCACGTCGCCGTTGTCGATGCCGTAGGGCAGCGCGTTCTGCAGGAAGTTGAGGTAGCCGCCCACGCTGGACTCGTTGACGATCTGGAACTCGGGCGCGACCAGCTTGCGCTCGGCGATGGCGGTGGCCGGCGGCACGTAGCCGGGCCGGAAGTAGTTGAAGACCGAGGGCGAGCGCAGCGGGCTCTGACCCAGCCCGTAGCTGGCATTGCTCTGGTCGCCGATGCGCCAGGTGCCCTTGGTGGAGCTCACGCCGAAGCTGCGGCCCCATTGCGCCAGCCGCAGCATCGGTTCGCGCAGGCGGCCGAAGTCGGGGCTGGCCAGGCCGGCCGGCCCGCGTGCCTCGTCGTCGATCAGCACGGCGGCGAACACCGCCTTCATGTCGCCGCGCACGCCCGCGCCGTTGTCGGCGAAGGCCGCGGCCACGCGCTTCACATAGGCCGGGCTCGGGTTGCTCGTGACCAGCCGCTGGATCAGCTGCCGCCCGATGAAGGGGCCGACGTTCGGGTGGTTGAACAGCGTGTCGAGCGCGATCTTGAGCGCGCCGGCGCCGGGCGTGTTGGCGGGCACGGTGGCGCCGAGGAACTTCGCCTCGAGCATCGAGTGGCGGCTCGCGTCGAGCACCATCGGCCGGGTGGTCCAGTCCCTGGTCTCGACGGTGTAGCTCGCACCCGGCGGGCGGAAGCCGTTCTGCTCGCCGGGCTTGATGTCGAGGTCGTAGCCGGTGAACACGCGCGCGAGCTGGCTCACGTCGTTCTGCGTGTAGCTGTCGAGCGGCTGGCCGTCGGCGCCGGTCTTCGGCGTGCCGTCGGCCTCGAGCTGCTGCAGGCCGATGCTCATGAGCTGCATGACCTCGCGCGCATAGTTCTCGTCGGGCTGGCGGCCGCGGTTGTTCTCCTTCTGGTTGCCGCGCGTGTTGAGGTAGAAGCCCATCGCGGGATTGAGCGTCACGGCCTCGAGCAGCTGGCGGAAGTTGCCGGTGGCGCCGGCGGCCAGCATGTCCCAGTACTGGGCCATCATGTGCGTCGGCCAGCTCGAGCCGATGTCGTTGGCCGAGACCACGAAGATCTCGCTGAGCGCGAGCGCCATGCGCTTGCGCACCGCGTCGCCCGACAGCATGAGCTGGCGCCAGACGGTGGTGTCGATGTCGGTGCCGTTGTAGGGCTGGCTCTCGACCCATTCCCAGGCGGTCTGGGTGCGCGGCGCGTTGAACTGCTGCTCGAGCCAGGGCAGGTAGCCGAGGCTGCGCACCGTGGCGATCTCCGCCTCGGAGGCCGAGAACTGCGCCTGCAGCAGGAAGCGCGCGGCTTCCGCGTCGCTCCTGGCCTGCAGGTAGTGGTAGGGACCCGTGTCGGCGGGCGCGGACGTATCGGGCTGCGGATTGCCGCCGCCACCCGCGCCGGGGAAGATGCCGCCGCCCGCGCCACCGCCGCCTCCTCCACCGCCACAGCCCGCGATCAGCGCCGGCATCGCGAACAGCGCGAAGCCCTTCAGCGCCCCGGCCGATCCTTCGACGCCGGGCGTGCCGTCGCCGTCCCGCGCCAGCGGCGCATCCTCCATCCCATGAGCCGCTGCCTGCTGGCCGGCTTCTTCCGTGTCGAACATGACCCTCGCTCCTGCGGCGCCCGCGCGCCGATGGAGGTCAGGAGGCAAGGCCCATGCCCTACCGGTTTCCGTGGATCGAGGGGCCGAAATCGACGGACTTTCGGCTTAGAAATGTGAACTTGTGTGACTTTTTCGTCGCCCAGGAAACACAATTTGACAATTCCTGCCCTGAATTGTCTTCAGCAAGCGCTCAGCAGGACACTGCGCGTGTCAGTCGTCGTCCCCGTCGTCGTTGGGCGCGCGGTACGGGTAGCCGGGACCGTAGTAGAGCCGGCCCGGCGGCGGCGCGATCAGCGGTGCCGGCCGGTAGTACACGGGCGGCGGCGGGCGGTAGTACACCGGCGGTGGCGGCGCGTAGTAGATTGGCGCGGGCTCGTAGTAGACCGGCGGCGGCGCGTAGTACGGCGGCGGATAGCCCGCGCCGGGCGTGCCGATCTCGATCGACCAGTGGCCGCGCGCGTTCGCGGCACCGGCCGCGCACAGCGAGGCGAGCGCCACGGCGGCGAGCGCGGCCACGTGCAGGCCGCGCGACGAGAAGGAAGAAGGCTTGAGGTTCACTGAGGGCTCCCGGTGCGGGCTGGCTGGAAACGACCGCCAACGGCGGTCCGATGCACGAGCAACGCCCGGCCCCCGCGCGCCGTGCACGTCCGGCCACCGCTTCTGGTAGCCAAACGTGACGGGGCCGGCGCCGTTCAGCCGACCGTGCGGCGAGACAGCAGCACGTCGCCGCCCATGGTGTTGAAGGCGATGGTGGGCGCGCTGAAATCGCTGAGCGGCGCGCCGAGGCCGATCTCGCCGCTGCCGTGCAGCACGCACTCCTCGCGCCGCAGCGCGATCTCGCTGCTGGGCCCGGCGTTGCCGTGGAAGCGCACCCAGGTGCCGTAGGTGCTGAGGTCGGTCAGCACGCAGCTGCCCTGGCGCAGCTCGATGCGCGCGTGCAGCCGCGACACGCGCGGATCGTTGACCACGAACTCGGCGTCGTCGACGCGGCCCAGGTGGATCGGCAGCTGCTCGGTGCGGAACATCGAGCGCACGTCGAGCCAGCTCAGCTCGATCTGGCCGAAGTTCGAATCGGCATGGCGCCCCGCCATCAGCGCGGCCGGGACTGTCAGCGAGGCGGTGACGTCCTCCTGCCAGTCGATGCGGTGCACCACCGACAGCTCGCTGCGGCCGCGGATGTTGATCGGGCCGAGGTCGCGGTGATGGACCGCGCCTTCGCGCAACTGGACGATCACCGATTCGGTGGCCCAGATCTGGCTCGGCCCCGCGAGATCGCTCAGGCGCGAGGCCAGGTTGACCGCGTCACCGAAGCAGTCGCCGTCGACCTCGAGCACCTCGCCGCTGGCCACGCCGATCTGCAGCTCCATGCGCAGCGGCGCGGGCCAGGCCAACAGGCGCTTCTGGTGCTGGCGCTGCAGCTCGATCACCGACTGGATCGCGCCCGCGCCCTCGGCGAACAGCGCGAGCACGCCATCGCCGAGCGACTTGACCACGCGGCCGCCATGCTTCTCGCACACCGCCCCGATCCATTGCGTCAGGCGCGTCACCGTCTCCGTGGCCCGGGCATTGCCCATGGCCTCGAAGACCCGGGTACTGCCGGTCAGGTCCGCAAACACCACAGTGGAGTTGACAACCATGTTCTGAATCCGGCCTCACCGCCGTTGTTTTGTGTTGTATCTATCTCCGACCGGACACGGAGAACGCCGAAATCCGGTCATCCCTGGACGGGTTTGTACCGTCAAATCCTTCACCAAGTCGCACTATTCTGAAGAGGAAGAGTGAGGCGTCGGACAAATACTGCGAGCACTGTAGGAATAATCCCGCAATTGCATTAATACTTAAGAAAACACTCTTCAGTTTTTGCTCGAACTGCTACGTAAAGTGTGTTGTTTTCAAACAAGAAACAATGTTCCACAACTTGTCTCTTGATCACCGCCCGATTAAGGTAACCGCCAATCCTGTTCTCGGTGTTACGTAACTCGCCATGACGATCCTCCGCCGCCTGCTTCGTCTGCTGCACCTGTCGGGTGCCGGCAACGCACGCACCAAGGACCTTCAGCTCGGCCGCATCCGCAGCGCGATGCTGTCGCTGCTCCCCTCGCAAGGCGGCCACTCCGTGCAGCGCGTGAGCCAGCGCGTGCGCTTCGCCGCCGATGTCGAAACCCTCTGGTACCTGCGCCAGGACGTGATGACCGCGCTCAGCGCGATCGACGGCGAAACCGCCGCGCGCCGCAAGATGAAGGGCATCAACAGCATGTTCGAAGGCGGCCTGCCAGGCTCGATGGGACCGCGCGCGCACCAGCGCATTCCCCACCACTGATGTGACGGACGGCAGGCGGTCGCGAGCTGCCTGCCGTTCGCTTCGAGGCGGCCTCCGGGCTGCCTTTTTTTTGCGCCGCGCGGGCGCACTTCAGTGGTCGTGGCCGTGGTCGTGCGCGTGATGCGCATGGCCGTGATCGTGGCCATGGGACCGCGCGCCGCCGTGCGGATGGTGGCCCCAGACCATGAACACGTCGCGCCCGTCGGCCGCGAGCTCGACCTTCGCGCCCACCGGCAGCAGCACCTTGGTCGGCACATGGCCGAACGGCAGGCCCGCGATCACCTGCACCTTGCGCAATTGCGCGCGCAGCCGGTCGATCACCGTGTCGAGGCCGAAGCCGCGGTCGTAGCCCGGCACCTTGCGCACGCCGGTGAACTGGCCGAAGACGATGGCGCGCTGGCGGCCGAGCACGCCGGCCATGCGCAACTGCTCGAGCATGCGCTCGATGCGGTAGGGATGCTCGTTGATGTCCTCGATGAACAGCACGCCCTGGTCGACCGCCGGAAAGTACGGCGTGCCGAGCAGGCTGGTCAGCACGCAGAGGTTGCCGCCCCACAGCACCGCGTCGTGCACGGGCTTGAACTTGAGCGCCGCGTCGCGCACCGGGATGCGCCAGCCCGTGCCCTCGCCCTGTCCGCTCGCGAGGTCGTCGAAGCAGGCTTCCATGATGTCGTCGGGCCCGGCCTCGGCGCCGAAATCCTCGCCCACCGCAGGGCCGGCCCAGGTCACGGCGCCGGTCTTGGCGAGCAGCGCGTTCTGCAGCGCGGTGAAGTCGCTGAGGCCGACGAACTCGGTGCCGCGCTCGATGGCCTTGGCCAGCTTCTTGAACGGCACGCCATCGAGGATGCGCGTGAGGCCGTAGCCGCCGCGCGCGATCAGCGCGATGTCGGCTCCGCTCGCGGCCGCGCGCGCGATGGCCGCGAGGCGCGTCGCGTCGTCGCCGGCGAAGCGCTGGTGGAAGGACAGCGCGGCCTCGTCGACCTCGACCTCGTGGCCCAGGGCCTTCAGGCGCGCCACGCCGCGCCGGAACGCGGCCTTGTCGCGCACCGCGCTGGAGGGGGAATAGATGTAGATGTGCTTGTTGCTCACGGCGTCGAGTATCCCATCGCGGCCCGCGCCGCCTCTGCCAGTGCCAGCGCCTGCGCGCGGTCCGGCCCCGAGGACCGGGCCAGCGGGCCGAGCGCGCGCAGCGCGGCCTCGAAGCCGCGGTCGGGGAACGGCGCGCGCCAGGCATCGCGCACGCGCTCGCCGCCCTCGGGCGCGGCCAGCAGCGCCGCGAAGCGGCCCGCGGGCGCGGCCGCATGCAGGGCCGCCGCCAGGTTCGCGCCGGCCTGCGAATGCACGAGCAGCATCGGCGAAGGCGGCAGCCGGTCCAGCCATTCGAGCAGCACGTCGCGATGCCATTCGAGGCTGTGCGCGGCTTCGCGCTTGGGCTTGTCGCTCTTCCCGAAGCCGATCAGGTCGGGCACCCGCACGCGCAGCCCGGGCAGGCCCACGAGGTGGCGGAAGGCATAGCCCCATTCGCCGGGACCGTGCAGGCACAGGCAGGCCACGCCGTCGGCCGGCCCTTCGTCCACGTAGTGCAGGCGCCAGCCGCGCTGCGACGGCAGGTCCTGCACGTGATGCGGCGCGAAGGCGTAGTCGGCCAGCGCCGCGAAGCGCTCGGGCGACGTGCGCAGCGCGTCGTCGCGCAGCGGCTGCGCCTGCTCGCGCGCGGCCGCGCGCCGTTGCTGGAAGAAGTCCTGCAGCAGCGCCGCGCAGTCGGCCGCCAGCACGCCGCCCTGCACCTGCGTCTGGTGGTTGAGCCGGGGCAGCGCGAACAGGTCGAGCACCGAACCCGCCGCGCCGGTCTTGGGATCGGCGGCGCCATAGACCACGCGCGCGAGCCGCGCATGCAGCATCGCGCCCGCGCACATCGCGCAGGGCTCGAGCGTGACGAACAGCTCGCAGCCCTCGAGCCGGTAGTTGCGCAGCGCCTCGGCGCCGGCGCGCAGCGCGTTGATCTCGGCATGGCCGCTGGGGTCGTGCCCGCCCACGGGCGTGTTGCGGCCGGTGGCGATCACGCGGCCGTCCTTCACCAGCACCGCGCCCACGGGCACCTCGCCGGCCTCGGCCGCGCGCCGCGCCTCGGCGAGCGCGAGCGCCATGAAGCCGTCGTCGGTCAAGGGCTCACTCGTCATCGGGCATCTTGCGTTGCGACTGCTGCATCGCGGCGTCGAGGGCCTGCCTGTACTGGTCCTGCACCTGGCGGGCCTGGTCGCGCACCGGGGCCGGGGCCGTCGAGCCATCGGCGGAGACGGGCGCGGCCGTGCCGGCGAACTGCTTCTTCGCGACCAGCGCGACGATCGCGAGCGCGATCACGAGGCCGATCAGTCCGAGGCCGCGCATCTCAGCGGCCTTTCGCGCGGGCGGTGGTGTCGACGGAAAGCGGCATGGCGGAGTCTCGGGCAGCAAAAGCCCGATTCTCCCTCGCAACTAGCGCGCGCCCGCGGCCCTCAGTTGATCGGCCATCGCCGTATAGCCGCGCGCCACCGCGAGCTGGAGCGGCGTGCGCCCCTGCCGGTCGGCCAGCGAGAGATTCGCGCCCGCACCGATCAGCGCGGCCAACGTGCGCTGGTGCCGCTCGCCGCCATCGCCCAGCACCACCGCCTCGATGGCGGCGGTCCAGTGCAGGTTGTTGACATGGTCGAGCGGCGCGCCGGCCGCGATCAGCTGGCGCACCACCTCGTCGTGGCCCAGGTGCGCGGCCGCGATCAGCGCGGTGCCGTCGTAGCGGCTCGTGACCTGCTTCGCGCTCGCGCCCAGCGACAGCAGCAGCGCCAGCGTGGCCGGGTCGTCGGCCACCGCGGCGATGGTCACGGCGTCGTAGCGGTCGTCCTCGAGCACGTCGAGCGAGGCGCCGGCCTGCGCCAGCAGGCGGATCGCCTCGCGCTGGCGCGCATGCGTGGCCACCTGCAGCGCCGTGCGGCCGCGTGCATCGCGCGCATCGAGCCTGGCGCCGCCCGCGACCAGCGTGCGCAGCCGCGGCAGGTCGCCCTGCCAGGCCGCGCGGTGCAGGCCCTCGTAGGCCTTGGCCTCGGCCATGCTGGGCGCGACCTGGGCCAGGGCCGCGCCCGGCACGCCCGCGGCCAGCGCGAGCGCCAGACCGGCGGCGAGCCGAAGCGCGCGCGCCGTTCTCATCCCAGCAGGCCCTTGACCTTCTCGAGCGCGGCGTTCGCGCACTGTTCGTCGAGGTGGCCGCCGGGCGCGCCGCCCACGCCCACCGCGCCGATCACCTCGTTGCCCGACTTCACGGGCACGCCGCCGCCCAGCAGCAGGAAGCCCGGCAGGTAGACCAGGTTCGCGGCGCCGGGGTTCTTCTGCGCGTTCTCCATCATGGCCTGCGTGGGGCTCTTGGCCGAGGCCGAGGTCCAGGCCTTGCGCTCGCTCGAGGCCAGCGTGTGCGGACCGGCGTTGTCGGCGCGCTGCACGGCGCGCACGGTGCCGGCACGGTCGACCACGGTGGCGGCCACGTTGTAGCCGTTGGCGGCGCAGGCGGCGACGGCCTCGGCGGCGATCTGGTTGGCCAGCGCGAGCGAGATGTTGCGCTCGGTGCGCACCGCGGCGGGCGCGGCGGTCTGGGCCTGGGCCAGGGTGGATGCGGCCAGGCCGACGACGGCGGCGGCGAGGGTGGCGAAGCGAAGCGACGAATGCATGAAGGGGTCTCCAGTGAGTGGCGCCGGCCCGTTGCCGACGGCTGCGCCACTGTAGGAAAGGCGCGTCGGCGCGGCCATTCGTACGGCTGCGGGGCGCGCTCCGTAGTTCTACGGAGCCTCGCTATCGACCAGCAGCGCGTAGCGCCGGATCAGCTGCGCCAGCGAATCGCTCTCGAGCTTGGCGAACAGGTTCGCGCGATGCGTCTCCACCGTGCGCGGCGACAGCGCGAGCTCGCGCGCGATCTCCTTGTTGGTGAGGCCCGCGACGATGAAGGCCAGCACCTCGCGCTCGCGCTCCGACAGTTGCGCCACCCGCTCGCGCGCCGCCTGGTCGGCCTGCGAACGCTCGCGCGAGCGCACGTGCTGGCGCACCGCCTGCTGCAGCGCCTCGAGCAGTTGCTCGTCGTCGACCGGCTTCTCGAGGAACTCGGCCGCGCCGGCCTTGAAGGCACGGCGGCACATCTCGACCGTGCCATGGCCGGTCAGCATGATCACGGGCTGGTCCACGCCCTGCGCCACCAGCCGGTCGAGCACGGTCAGCCCGCCGATGCCGGGCATGCGCACGTCGAGCACGATCGCGCCGATGCCCGTGCGGTCGAAGCCCGCGAGGAAGGCCTGCGGATCGGCCCAGGCCTGCACGCGCAGGCCCACGGTGCCGATCAGCAGCGCGAGGCTCTCGCGCACGGCCTGGTCGTCGTCGATCAGGTGCACCAGCGGGGATTGGGGCTGGACGTTCATCGGGCGCTTTCTTCCAGCCGCAGCCGCAGGGTGAAGCGCGCGCCGCGCGGCAATGCATGCGCCGCCTCGAGGCTGCCGCCCATGCCGCTGGCCAGGGTCTCGCTGAGGCTCAGGCCCAGTCCCAGGCCGCCTTCGCGCGTGCTGAAGAAGGGTTCGAACAGGCGCGGCAGCGCCTCGGGCGCGATGCCGCGGCCGCTGTCGACGATGGCCAGCGTGCCCTCCCCGCCCTGGCGCGCGAGCTCGATCTCGATGCGCCGTTCGCCCGCCGGCACGCCCTCGAGCGCCTGCAGCGCGTTCATCAGCAGGTTGTGCACGATCTGCTCGAGCGCCACCGGCTCGCCGAACACGCGCAGCGGCGGCTGGGCCGCGGCATCGAAGCGCACGGCGACGCCGCGCTGCTCGAACTCGGGCGCCAGCAGGTGCATCGCATCGCGCACCACCTCGTGCAGCGCCAGCGGGCGCAGCTCGCCGCCGGCCTCGGGCCGCTCGATCACGCGCCGCAGCCGCCCCACCACGCCGGCGGCGCGCCGTGCCTGTTCGACCGCCTGGCCCATGGCGCCGCGCGCGGTGGCGATGTCGGGCGGCTCCTCGTCGAGCAGCCGGCGCGCGGCCTGCGCATTGGCGAGCACGGCCGTCAGCGGCTGGTTGAGTTCGTGCGCGAGGCCGGCCGACAGCTCGCCGAGCGCATTGAGCCGCGCGACCTGGCCCAGGCGCAGCAGTTCTTCCGCGCGGCGGCGCGCCACGCGCTGGCGCCTTGCGGTCCACAGGCCCGCGACCAGCAGCGCCATCGCCAGCGTCCACAGCGCGATCGCGCGCCAGGGCAGCTCGGACCAGCCCACCTGGCGCTGCGCGACGAGGTCGAAGGGCTGGCTCGGCGAGGCCAGCACCTTGGTGAAGTCGAAGCGCCAGCCGCCCTCGCCGATGCGCCCCGGCTGCAGCACCAGTTGCTGGCCATCGCGCTGCAGGCTCAATCGCACGGGGCTTTGCTGCGGGTTCATGGGCCAGTCGCGCCAGGGCACCGTGCCCGCGAGGTCGATGGCCAGCGCATAGCTCACCGGGTCGGCGCCGATCGCCAGCAGGTAGCGCCCGTGCGGCAGGTCGAGCGCCGCGAACTCTGCGCGATGCAGTTCGCGCGAGCGCGCCTCGGCCCGCGCCAGCGCCTCGGCCTGCGGCCCCGGCGGCCAGGCCTCGCCGCGCGCGCGCCGCTGCACGCCGAGGATCGACGAGTACACGGCGGGCAGCCGCTGCTCTGGACGGTCGGCGCCACCGCCGCTCGCGGGCTCGAGCAATGCGAGCGTGGCCAGCACCGCGTCGTACTGCACCACCTGCTGGCTCATCAGGCGGTGCGCGATGCGCGCGTCGGTGTCGAAGGCCTGGTGCAGCCGCTCGATCTCCGCGCGCGCGAGCCAGACCGCGCCCATGGCCGACAGCGCCAGCCAGGCCAGCCACCATCCGCCGCGGGTGCGCAACCACTGTTTCATGGCGCGGATTGTGCCCGGCAGGCAGCCGCCGTCCGGGCGAGAATGCGCGCCCGAGGCATCAGTGCAATGCAGGACCATCTTTTCCCCGACCTCCCCGGATCTCCCCCTTCGGCGCCGCCCGCGCCCGCGGACGATGCACCGGCTCCGAAGAAATCGCGCGGCGGCACCGTGCAGCCGGCGCCGGCCGATCCCGCGCTGGTCGACCTCGCGCTGCAGCTGCCGCCGCAATTGCGCTTCGGCGGCTCGTCGTGGAACTACCCGGGCTGGGCCGGCCTCGTGTGGGACGGCGAGTACGCCGAGGCCGTGCTGTCGAAGAACGGGCTCGCGGCCTATGGCCAGCATCCGCTGTTCCGCACCGTGAGCCTGGACCGCAACTTCTACCGCGCGCTCACCGCGAGCCAGTACGCGCGCTATGCCGCGATGGTGCCCGACGACTTCCGCTTCGTGGTGAAGGCGCCGAGCGTGGTGACCGATGCCACGGTGCGCGACGAGAGCGGCCGCGGCACGCAGATCAATCCGGCCTTCCTCAGCGCCGAGCTCGCGGTGCGCGAGTTCGCCGAGCCCGCGCTGCAGGGCCTGGGCCACCGCATCGGCGCGCTGGTGTTCCAGCTGAGCCCGCTGCCGCGGCCCGTGCTGGCCGATGTGCCGCTGCTGCTCGAGCGCCTCGCCGCGATGATCGCCGCGCTGCCGCCGCTCACGCCGACCGCGCCCGACGCGGTGGTCGCGGTCGAGGTGCGCGACCCGCAGCTCATGACGCCCGAGTTCGCCGCCATGCTGCGCAGCGTGGGCGCCACCTGGTGCCTGGGCCTGCACGCGAAGATGCCGCCGATCGAGGACCAGCTGCCGATGCTGCGCGCGCTGTGGCCGCGCCCGCTGGTGTGCCGCTGGAACCTGCACCGGCGCCACGGCCGCTACGGCTACGAGGACGCCGAGAAGCTCTACGGCCCGTTCGACAAGATCGTCGACCCCGATCCCGAGACGCGCCAGGCGCTGGCGCGCGTGATCGCGGGCACCGTGAAGGCCGGGCAGAACGCCTTCGTCACCGTGAGCAACAACGCCGAGGGTTGCGCGCCGCGCACCGTGGCGACCCTGGCGCAGGAAGTGGCGGACCTGCTGCTGCGCTGAATCAGTCGACCGCGACGGTCATCTCGACCTCGACCGTCGCGTTCTTCGGCAGCGCATAGACGCCGACCGCCGTGCGCACATGCACGCCCGCGTCGCCGAACACCTCGTGCAGCAGGTCCGAGGCCGCGTCGGCCACCTCGCTGTGCAGCGTGAAGTCGGCGCTGCACTGCACGAACACGCCCACGCGCAGCACCTGGCGCACCGCGTCGAGCGAGCCGAGCTCGCGGCGCAGGATCGCGAGCGCGCGCAGCGCGCAGATCTGCGCGCCCTCGCGCGCCTGCTCGAGCGACACGGTATCGCCCGCGCGGCCCGTGACCATCACCGTGGTGCCCACGCGCGGCACCTGGCCGCTGATGTAGACGGTGTTGCCATCGCGCACGGCCGACGCATAGTGGCCGCCGACGCGGATCTCGCCCTCGAAGCTGTGGCCGAGCTCGGCGGCGATGCGGTCGGCGGTCTGTTGGCGATGGGCGGAGGCGGTCATGGGCGGAATTTCCAGCTGAAAGAAAAGGCGCCATCTTCGCCGCACCTGCGCGCCGCGAACAGATACAGAGCCCGCGAAATGCAGCCGCAACAGAGGCCGCGCGCAAGCCCTGGTCCGAGGCTTCGAGGGGCTTGCCAAGGCCCTCGCTTTCACTCGTGCGAGACTCGCCGCTGAAGGAGAGTTACAGATGAATACATTTCTATTCGTGGTCGTTCTGGCGACCCTCGCCCTGCTCCTGGTCGTGCTGATCGCGCAGAAGCGCAACGACAGCCGCGGCGGTTTCGTCGAACGCCCGCGTCCGCGCGCGCCGCTCAACGAACGCCAGCAGGCCATGTACCACCGCCTGGTGCAGACGCTGCCCGACCTCGTGGTGCTGCCGCAGGTGAGCTTCGGCGCCCTGCTCACCGCGCGCACCCGCGCCGCGCGCAGCGGCTTCGGCCGCAAGATCGCCGACTTCGTCATCTGCGACCGCAACTTCGAGGTGGTGGCCGTGGTCGGGCTCGACGAGAAGGCCGGCCGCAAGGAACGCGCGCTGCGCGAGGCCCACGATGCGCTGCTGGTCGATGCCGGCTACCGCGTGCTGCGCTATGCGCGCGTGCCCGACGTGGGCCGCGTCGAGGCCGACTTCGATCCCTCGCTGGCCACGCCGCGGCTGCAGCTCGGCCCGCGCTTCCTCGAGGCGATGGCGCTCGAGCGGCCGGCCTTCAAGGCCTCGACGCACCAGTGGCATCCGTCGAAGGCCAGGCGCCGGCGCCGCGAGCGCCAGCTGCCCGCCGCCGTTCAGGCCTCGAACGCGAGGTAGACCCGCCCGTCCTCGATCTTCACCGGGTAGCTGCGCAGGTCCTCGGTGAGCGGCGCGCACATCGCCTTGCCGCTGCGCACGTCGAAGCGGCCCTGGTGCAGCGGGCACTCGATCTCGTGGCCCTCGAGGAAGCCGTCGCACAGCCGCGCATGGCCGTGGGTGCAGATGTTGTCGGTGGCGTGGATGCCGTCCTCGGTGCCATAGAGCGCGATGTCGCGGCCCTGCACGTCGATGCCGATCACGTCGTCGGCGGGGACGTCGTCCACCGCCGCGGCGTCGATCCAGGTGATCGTGGTCATGTTCTTTTCCTTCGTGGCGTGGGTGGCTGTCAGTCGGGCTTGAGGCCCGTGCGCTCGATCACCGGCTTCCAGCGCCGCAGTTCCTCGCCCATGAACTTCGAGAGCGCCTCGGGCGTGCTGCCCACGGGATCGAAGTACGCGGTCTGCAGGCGCTTTAGCACCTCGGGGTCCTTGAGCACCGCGGCGATCTCGCGGCTCATGCGCTGCACGATCGCATCGGGCGTGCCCTTGGGTGCCATGTAGGCGAACCAAGGCACGGCCTGGATGTCGGGCAGGCCCGATTCGCGCAGGGTCGGCAGCTCGGGCAGCAGCGCCGAGCGCTCGGCCGAGGTCACGGCGATGGCCTTGAGCCGGCCGGCCTTGGCCTGCGGCATCACCGACACCGGCGGCAGGCAGGCGAACTGCACGTCGCCCTGGATGATCGCGGTGACGGCCTGGCCCGAGGACGCATAGGGAATGTGGACCGCGAAGGACCGGGTCTTGAGCTTGACCAGTTCCACGCCCAGGTGCGAGATCGAGCCGTTGCCGGTCGAGGCGAAGTTGAACTGGCCGGGATTGCGCTTCAGCGCCTCGAGCCAGGACTTGACCGAGTCGACGTTCATGCCGTTGGACACCGCGCACACATTGGGCGTGGTGGCCGCGAGCGACACCGGCACCAGGTCCTTGAACGGGTCGTAGGGCAGGTTCTTGTAGAGGATGGTGTTGTAGACCAGCGGCGCGTTGACCGAGAGCAGGAAGGTGTAGCCGTCGGGCGCGGCCTTCGAAGCCTGGTCGGTGCCGCTGTTGCCGCCCGCGCCGGGCTTGTTCTCCACGATCAGCGGCTGGCCGATGCGCGCGGCGAGCTTGTCGTTGACGATGCGCGCGAGGATGTCGGGCGAGGCGCCCGCGGCGAAGGGCACGATCACGCGCACGGGGCGCTGCGGCCAGTCCTGGGCCTGGGCCGTGATGGCGATGGCGGCCGTGGCCGCGAACACGAGCAAGGTTTTCATGGCCGCGCCTCCACGTCCACCATGCCCAGGTGATCCTGCTGCTCGCGCGCGATGAAGCCCGCGATCAATGCGCGGTAGGCGGCCTCCACCACCTCGGGATAGGCGCCCTCCTGCTCGGCCAGCGCCCTTACCTTGTCGATCACTTCCTGCTGGCGCCGGGGCGCCGAGACCTGGAAGGCATCGCGCTTGAAGCGCGCCGCGTCCTTCACGTAGCGGCCGCGCTCGGCCAGCAGCGCGACGATTTTGCGGTCGAGCGCGTCGATGTTCTCGCGCACCTCGGCGAGGTTGGCGCACAGTGGCCGGTAGGCCGGGTCGGTGAAGCGGCGCAGCGGCGCGCCGTGGGTCTCGGGTTCTTTGTCCTGCATGGCTCAGATCGGATAGATGATGGAATTCGGGATCATTTCGCTGTCGAACACGCACAGGCGCGACGCGAACTTCAGGCCTTCGGGCGTGGACACCACGCGGTCGATGTAGCGGCCCACGTTGAACACGGTCGAGGGCCCGTCGAGCTTGGTGCGGAACACCGCGTAGTTGGCCTCGCTGCGGATGGTGCCGTCGTCGTCGACGCCGTGCACCACCGGCAGCCCGACCACGTGGCGCTGGTAGTACGGGTCGTGGAACAGCGTCTCCTGGATGCCGTAGACGCGGTCCTCGAGCATGCCGCGGCTCTCGAAGGACAGCGTGGCCAGCGGCAGGCCGCGCTCGTGGTTCTCGCGCGGCTGCAGCCGGTAGCTGCACTGCTCGGTGAAGAAGGCCGGCCACAGGCTCCACTGGCCCGAATCGACCGCATGGGCATAGGCCGCATAGAGCCGGGCCAGCTCGAGGTAAGCGGCAGGGTCGAGCTGCTTCATGCGGCCTCCATCACTTCGCGCCAGTAGCGGTACATGCCGCGGATCAGCGTCTCGGTCACCATGTGGTCGGTGTTCTCGACCTCGCGCCCGCCGAGCTCGGCCAGCGTGCGGTGGTAGGGCTTCTGCTCGAAGCCCTGCTGCGAGAACTCGATCACCTCGCCGTCGTCGGCCGACACGAAGCCCGCCGGCCCGAACAGGTTGGCCTGGCGCAGGCGGCGCTGCGTCATCTCCTCGCTGTCGTCCTCGAAGCCGAAATGGGTCCAGACGAAATCGAAGGCATCGTGGCCCACGGGCTGGATGTGGCGCGTCGACACGCTGTTGACCTGCTGCTGCAGGATCAGGCTCGGGAACAGCGTCATCATCACCGCGGTCGGCCCGCCCCACCAGGGCTCGGGCACGATGTCGAGGAAGCGCGGGTCCTTGAGCTGCATGCTCTCCTTGAAACTAGCGACCTGCGTCACCTGCGCGGCCTTGCCCGCGCTGCCGCGCGTGGAGATCATCGCGGCGTGGCGCCCGCGCGCATCCATCTTGAGCTCCGACTTGTTGTCGGCGCGCCAGAGCCCGAAGGTCACGAACCAGGTGTGGAGCAGGCCCGGGTGGTACGGGTCCTTGATGTTCTCCTGCATCAGCTTCCAGTTGCCGGGGATGCGCTGGCGGCTGTAGCCGAGGATGGTGAGCTTGCGGCCGTCGAACAACCGGTCGAAGTAGCGCAGGATCTCGGGGCCGAGGAAGTCCTCGAAGGACTCGATGCCATGGTCGAAGGAGGCGAACACCACGCCGCCGCGCCGCGCCACCTTGAGCTTGTTGAGGCCGTTCTCCTCGAGCTTGAAGTCGCCGGGCATGCCGCCGTTGACCTTGCCGTCCTGCTTCACGCCGCGGCGGAACGGCACGCCCTGCAGGTCGCCCTTGAGCGAGTAGTTCCACTGGTGGTAGGGGCAGACGAAATCCTTGCGGTTGCCCTGGCGCTCGCGGCAGAACTGCATGCCGCGGTGCGCGCAGACGTTCTCCACCACGTGGATCTCGCCCTCCATGTCGCGCACCAGGATCACCGAGCGCTCGCCGATGGCGGTGCGCTTGAAGTCGCCGGGGTTCGGGATCTCGGCCTCGAGGCCGACGTAGCACCAGTGCTTCTCGTAGAAGAAGCGCTGCAGCTCCTTCAGGTGCAGTTCCTCGTCGGTGTAGGCCTTGAACGGGATGCGGCTGGTCTGCTCGTTCTCCCAGCGCAGCTCGATGGGGAACACGGCTTGCGTTGTCATCGCGGGTCTCCTTGTCTTTCCGGCAATTCTTCAGGTGCCTTGCAGGTAGAAGGCATCGGCATGGATCTGCTCGGGCGCGAGGCCGCGGCCGCGCACCAGTTGCGTCACGGCCTCGACCATCGGCGGCGAGCCGCAGAGGTAGGCGCGCCAGCCCTCGAGGCTGCCGGGCCAGTCGGCGCGGATCGCGTAGGTGATCAGGCCCAGGCGCTGGCCGGCCTCGGCCGGGCCGGCGACCACCACCACCTGCACCGTCAGGCGGGGATGCAGCGCCTGCAATTCGCGCAGCTCGGCGAGGCCATAGACGTCGGCCCCCGAGCGCACGCCGAGGTAGAGGTGGATCGATTGCTGCGTGAGCCCGGCCTCGATGGCGCCACGCACGATCGACAGGATCGGCGCCAGCCCGGTGCCGCCGGCCGCGCAGAGCATCGGCCCGCGGTGCTTCGTGCGCAGGTAGGCGGTGCCCAGCGGACCGCTGACACGCACCGCGTCGCCCACGCGCAGCTGCTCGAACACATGCGCGGTGACACGGCCGCCGGGCACGCGGCGCACGTGGAACTCGAGTTCGTCGTCGCGGCCGAGGCCCGCCATCGAGTACGGCCGCGCGAGCCCCGGCGCGAACTGCAATTGCGCGTACTGGCCGGGCGAGAACTCGAGCGGCTTGTTGGGCTTGAGGCGCAGGCGGCGGATGTCGTGGGTCAGCGTGTCGATACCGGTGACCGTGGCCTTGAGCACCCGCGCCGGATGCACCACCACCTCGTCGGGCTCGGGGATCTCGATCGCGCAGCTCTCGGTCAGGGTGGCCTGGCAGGCCAGCACGTAGCGCTCGCCCTGGCCGTCGGGACGGATGGCGTCCTGGCCCGCGTCGAGCACCTGGCCCGACACCAGCTTGCAGCGGCAGGTGCCGCAGCGCCCGGCCATGCAGCTGTACGACACCGGCACATGGTGCTCGCGCAGCACCTCGAGCAGGTTCGCGCCGGGGCGGACCTCGAGCGTGCGGGCCAGGGGGTGGATGTGCAGGTCCATCGGATGTTCTTCTCGTGGGCGGGCGCGGTGCGCCGGTTGTCTCGGGGACGGATGATGCGCGGCCGTCGCCGATTGACCAATAGAATTCCGTGAATCCTCTTCATCACCGAAATGAATAAAGGTCCGGCATGCAGCTCAAGGACATCGACCTCAACCTGTTGCTGGTGTTCGACCGCATGCTGGCCGAGAAGCGCGTGTCGGCCGTGGCCGCCTCGCTGGGCCTGTCGCAGCCCGCGATCAGCAACGCGCTCGCGCGGCTGCGCAAGCTGCTGGGCGACGAGCTGTTCCTGCGCACCGCGCGCGGCATGGAGCCCACGCCCTTCGCGCTGCAGCTGGCCGAGCCGGTGGCCTATGCGATGGGCGCGCTGCACACCGCGCTCAACCAGCAGGTGGTGTTCGACCCCGCCACCAGCACGCGGGCCTTCGCGCTCGCGATGACCGACATCGGCGAGATCTACTTCACGCCGAAGCTGATGGCCGCGCTGTCCGCGGTCGCGCCGGGCGTGACCATCAGCACCGTGCGCAACAACACCGCCACCAACCTGCGCGAGGAGCTCGAGGCCGGCCATGTCGACCTGGCGATCGGGCTGCTGCCGCAGCTCAAGTCGGGCGTGTTCCAGCGCCGGCTGTTCCGCCAGCGCTACGTGTGCCTTTTCGCCGGCAGCCATCCGCTCGCGAAGAAGCGCAGCGTGTCGCTCAAGGACTTCGTCGCGGCCGACCACGTGCTGGTGCAGGCCGCGGGCACCGGCCACGGCAAGGCCGACGACGTGATGGCCGCGCAGGGCATCCAGCGGCGCATCCGGCTGCGCGTGCCGCACTTCGTGGCCATCGGCCACATCCTGCGTTCGGGCGACATGATCGCCACCGTGCCCGAGCGGCTCGCGCAGAGCATCGCCGAGCCCTTCGGGCTGGTGTGGCGACCGCACCCGGTGGCGCTGCCGCAGATCGCGATCAACCTGTTCTGGCACGCCAAGCTGCACCGCGATCCGGGCAACCAGTGGCTGCGCGGCCTGCTGTTCGACCAGTTCGCCGACGGCGACTGAGCACGGTCTTCGGGTTCGGCGTACAAACACGGCCATCGCCCTTTTCCGCATCACGATGGCGCCCTCCCCCCGCATCCGGATCGCCCCCGGCACCGAAGGCATCGAACGCCTCGAGGCCCACCTGCACGGCCAGGCCTTCTCGCCGCACCGCCACGACACCTACGCGATCGGCATCACGCTCGCGGGCGTGCAACGCTTTCGCTACCGCGGCACGCAGCAGCAGTGCCTGCCGGGCCAGTGCCACGTGCTGCATCCCGACGAGCTGCACGATGGCGGCGCGGGCACCGACGACGGCTTCGGCTACCGCATCCTCTACGTCGATCCCGCGCTGGTGCAGAGCGCGCTGCATGGCAGGCCGCTGCCCTTCGTGGCGCAGCCGGTGCTCGATGCGGCGCGGCTGCGGGCCCTCGGCGGCGCGCGCGAGATCTGGGACTTCGATGCCGCGATCGACGACGAGGTGCTGCGCACCGAACTGGCGGTCGCGGTGGCGCAGTTGCTGGCCAATGCCGCCTCGGGTCAGCCCCGGGCGCCCGGTTCGCTCGAGCTCGCCGGCCTCGGACGCGTGCGCGACCACATCGCCGCCACGCCGACCGAACGCCCAGAGATGGCGGCGCTCGAGCGGCTCTCCGGCCTCGACCGCTGGTCGCTCGCGCGCCAGTTCCGCGCGGCCTTCGGCACCAGTCCGAGCCGCTTCCGCACGCTGCGCCAGCTCGACGCGGTGCGCCAACTGCTACGGCGCGGCAGCTCGCTGGCCGATGCGGCCGATGCAGCCGGCTTCGCCGACCAGAGCCACATGTCGCGCCAGTTCAAGCAGGCCTACGGCCTCACGCCCGCGCGCTGGAGCGCGGCGCTGGGCTGATCAGCGCGCGCCGGCGTCGGTGCGCGCCTCGATCGCGCGCACCACGGCCGCCATGTCGAGCGCGCCCAGGCCCAGCGCCTGCGTCTCGCCATAGAGCGCATGGCAGGCATCGAGCAGCGGCGAGGCCACGCCGGCCGCGCGCGCCGCCTCGGCCACCAGCCGGTTGTTCTTGAGCACGTCGACGATCGAGGCCTGCACCTCGAAGTCCTGCGCGAGCAGCTTCTGCGCCTTCATGCGCGACACAGCGCTGGCCATCGGCCCGGCCTCGAGCACCGACACCAGCTTGCGCGTGTCGAGCCCGTGGCGGTCGGCGAAATGGAAGGCCTCCGCGAGGCCCGTGACCATGGTGATCAGGAACAGGTTGACCGAGAGCTTCATCAGCAGCGCCTGCGGCACCGGGCCGCAGACCACGGTCTCGTGGCACATGGGCTTGAGCAGCGGGCGCAGCGCATCCACCGCGTCCGCGTCGCCGGCCAGCATCGCCACCAGCTGCCCGGCCTCGGCCGGCTTGCGCGAACCCGAGACCGGCGCCTCGACATAGCGCCCGCCCGCGGCACGGACCTCGTCGGCCAGCGCTTGCGAATACGCGGCCGAGGTGGTGCCCATGTGGACGATGGTTCGCCCCGCCACGTTGTCCGCGAAGGCCGGCGTGCCGCGGCCCAGCGCCTCGTCGATCGCCTCGCCGTGGGCCAGCATGAGGATCGCGATGCGCGTGCGACGCAGCACCTGCGCGGGTGAGTCCGCGACCTGCGCGCCGGCCTCGCGCAGCGGCTCGGCGCGCGCGGGCGAGCGGTTCCACACGACCAGCGGCGTGCCGGCGCGCGCGAGGTTGAGCGCCATGGGCTGGCCCATGACGCCGAGGCCGATGAATCCGAGGGGTTCGATGTCAGTCAACCGTGTCTCCGTGAATGCATGAGGGATGACGCAAGACCTTATGGCTCGGCGAACGCCGTGTCTTGAAGCCTTGTGCAGCGGCCGGCTTCACGAAGCCTTCAGGGGAGGCGCAGCCTTTCTTCAGGCTCGGTTTCGAGAATGAATGCAACCACCGGCGCACCGCGTGAGGCCTGTGGCTCCCTTCTTTTTCATCTCACTTCCAGGCATTTCATGCATTCCATCCAAGCCTCGCTCCCGAAGACTTCGCCCCTGCGCACCGCCGTCCTCCTGTCCGCCCTGCTGCTGGCCGCCGCCGCGTCGACGCAGGCCGGCGCGGCCGACTACGGCAAGGACGGCACCCGCCTGTACGTGGGCGGCGCCATCGGCCGCTCGAGCTACAGCCTGCCCTCGTCCTCGCGCGTGCCCGTGCCCTGGGGCGGCGAGAAGAACAGCAAGAGCGGCACCGCGTTCAAGCTCTATGGCGGCTACCGCTTCAGCGACACCTTCGGCGTGGAAGGCGGCTATGCGCGGCTGGGCCGAGTGAAGCAATGGAACACCAGCTACAGCGTGTTCGGCGCGAACTCGGTGCTCGAGAACGGCACCGGCCAGGTGTTCTACGCGGCCGCCACCGCGCGGCTGCCGCTGGGCGAGTCGTTCGCGCTCAACGGCCGGCTCGGCGTGGCGCATGGCCGGGTCTCGGCCGGCAACAGCCACCGCCTGTTCGGCGGCGAGAGCATCGGCGGCAACGGCACGGGCCTGATGGCCGGCTTCGGCGCCGAGTACGCGGTGACGCGCAATCTCTCGATCACCGCCGACTACGACTACTTCGGCAAGGTCTCGAAGCACGCCAAGGCCGGCCTGCTGACCGTGGGCGTGCGCGCGAACTTCTGACGCGGGCGTCAGCCCGGCAGCGCCCAGCGGCCCAGCACCTCGTGCACGCCCTCGGCGCGCCGGCTGTCGATCAGCGCGAAGCTCGCGGCGGTCCAGCGCACCGGCTCCACCGTGGCCGGTTCCATCGCGCCGCGCAGGTACGACACCGTCAGGTGCGGCGTGAAGGCGCGCTTGGGCGCGAAGCCCGCGTCGGCCAGCACCTCGCCCAGGCGCTGCCTGAAGGCCGCGAGCGCGGCCACTTCGCCGTTGTCGCCACCGAGCAGCACGCAGGCGCCCTTGGCGAAGCGCATCACGCCGTCGAACGCCACCTCGAAGCGCGGCAGGTGCAGCCGCGAGGCGGCCGCGATCGCGAGCTCGACCCTGTCGCGCGGCAGCTCGTCGTGCTCGCCCAGGTCATGCAGCGTGACGTGCAGCCGGTCGGGCTCCACATGCATGGCGCGGAGGTCCCGTTCCGCATGCCATTGCGCGCTCCAGGCCGCGATGCGCGCGGCATCTTCCTCGCCGGGATGGAGCGCGAAGAACAGCACGTGCGCCGGCGGCGGCTTGCGCGGCGCGCGTTGGCCGGGCGTGGCGCGCTCACGCGTGCGCAGCGGTGGCGGCGGTGCGTCGATGCCGGGCAGCAGCAACTGCTCGGGCGCGGGCGCGGTGCGGCGGGACTTCATGCGCGTCGGCCCTCGTGCGGGGACGTGGGCGCGCGGCGGCGGGTGTGGCGGATGGCGGCAGTCAAGCGTGGGGGCACGTGCGGTGGCGGTCGAGGACCGCACGGCGGATGGCATTCGTGGGAGGGGCTGAATGGTACAGATGCCCGGCGCGATCCGGGGCCGCCGCGCGAAGAAATTTCAGCGGGCCGCGTCGATCGCCGGGCTCGTCCATTCGCGCACGAAGGCCTCGGGCGCACGGCGCTCGGGCGCGCGCGTCGCCTCCTTCGGCGTGCCGACGTAGAGGAAGCCCAGCAGCCGGTCCGACTCGCCCAGGCCCAGCGCGCCACGCACATTCGGGTCGTAGCTGTTGAGCCCGGTGGCCCAGAAGCCGCCATAGCCCAGCAGGTGCAACGCATTGAGCATGTTCATCGCGGCGGCGCCGACCGCGAGCACCTGTTCGGACTCGGGAATCTTGTGCGGCGCCAGCACGCGCGCGCAGAGCGCGATCAGCAGCGGCGCGGCCATCGCCTTGTTGCGGAAGCGCTCGCCGTCTTCTTCGGGATCACGCTCCCGCGCGGCTCGTGCGAACACCTCGCCGAGCGCGATGCGGGCATCGCCGCGGATGGTGATGAAGCGCCAGGGTTGCAGCTGGCCGTGGTCGGGCGCGCGCAGCGCGGCCTGGAAGACGAGGTCGAGCTCCCGTTGCGGCGGCGCGGGATCGGTCAGCGGCCAGGGGGAATGGCGTTGCAGCAGCAGGTCGAGGGCTTCGCGCCGGAGCGAAGCGGGGATGTCGGTGTCGGCATGCATGTCGGCGTCCTTCGGTTCGAGACGAGGAAGCCGCCCCGCGGGGAGTGACAGGTGCTGCAAGGGTTCAGTGGCGGGCTGTCCCGCCGCATCGGGCGAGATGGCTGGCATCCGGCTCCTCGTGCGCGACGAAGAAAGCGGTCACCAAGGTTCGACGGGGCGGCGAACGAGCGAGCCATCGTATCGACGCCGCATTGCCCATGCACCGGGTGCGTATAAGGCACCCGGTGCGCGCAGGCTCAGAAGTTCATGTCCTTCTCGACCTCCTGCAGCTTGCGCCGAGCCAGCGCCAGGTTCGACTTGGCCTTGTCGAGCACGAAGTAGATGAACACGCCCTCCTTCTGCGCCATCGGCCGCAGCAGGTGGTACTGCTTGCCGAGCGTGATCAGGATGTCCTCGATGCTGTCGTTGAGGCCGAGGGCGCGCATCGTCTTGAGCTTGGCGCGCATCACTTCGGTATTGCCGGCGGCCGCCACTTCGAGGTCGACGCCGGTGCCGATGGCGCCGAGCATCATGCCGCTGGCGGAATCGACCACGGCGGCGCACAGGGCGCCGTCGGCGGTCAGGAGGTTGTCGAGGCTGTTCTGGATCGTGGCCATGTGTCTTGTTCCCTGTCGATGATCATGCGAATGAAAGGATGAAGCGGCGGCGTCGCATGCAACCCGCCTCCGCCGGAAATTGCGATCGGCGCGTCAAGGCGCCTCGAGCGTCCGCACGCAGGCGGCGGTCCGGTACATCACCTGCGCGAGCACCGCGCCGGCGTCGGCGATGACGTTGACCACCAGCTCCGTCTCGCCGTTGCGCACCGGGCTCACCAGCGCGAAGCCCTTGTCGGTGGCCACCGTGATGCAGGTGCAGCGGCCGAGCCGCGCCTCCTGCGAGGCGACGGCCCCGATGGCGGCCATCGAACTGGCCATCGCTGCGATGCGCGAGGGGTCGAAGTCGCGCAGGCTCGCATGGGCGATCTCGAAGCCGTCGGGCGTGGCGACCACCACGGAGACGACGCCGCTCGTCTCGTCGAGCACGCCGCGGGCCTCGGCCGCGGCGCGCAGCCTGAGCGCGTGGGGAATCTTCATGGCGCGACCTCCTCGTCGATCGCCTCGATCTGCATCAGCAAGGTCTCGATCAGGGCGACGACTTCGTCCTTTCGGCGCGGATCCATCGCCAGCACCGGCAGCACCAGCCCGCGGGCCGCGAGCGCACCGGCGTAATCGTCGAGCGTGGGCGCGGGATGCGTGGGCAGCCGGGTGACGCCGATCGTGCAGGGCATCTTCTGGAGCGCACCCGCGAAGCCGTCGAGGTAGGCCGCCAGGTCGGCGAGCGGATCGGGCCGGCTGTTGTCGATCAGGATCGCGAGGCCCAGCGCATCGCGCACCAGGATCTTCCACATGAAGTCGAAGCGGGCCTGCCCCGGCGTGCCGTACAGGCGCAGCCGGTCGCCGTTGTCGAGCGTCACCTGGCCGAAGTCCAGTCCCACCGTCGTGGTGGCCTTGGCCACGGAGGCATCGGCATTGGCGACCTCGGTGGCGATGGGCGCGGTCTCGCTGATGGCGGCGATGGCCGTGGTCTTGCCCACGCCCATCGGGCCCGTGAAGACGAGCTTGAAATCCCTCATGGCGCGCCCGTGCTCAGGACAGGCCGAGACGCCGGCGGATGCGCGAAAGCAGCCCCTGCTTCTGCCGCCGAGCGTCGGCGGTCGCGGCCGCGCGAGGCGCACTCGACGCCTCCCGGGTCCAGGCCAGGGCGCCTTCTTCCGCCAGCAGGCGAAGGAAGGCGCGGCACGCCTCGACATCGACCTGGCCCAACGCGGCGAGGCTCTCGGCCGACTGCGCGCTCTTGGAGAGCGCGGCCGCCAGCCTGACGTGGGCCGGGTGGCGCTGCAGCGTCGCCTGCGAAGGCCAGCGCGTCAGCGAGGCGCGCGCGCCGGCCTGCGCCGCGTCGTCCGGCGACGCGTTCGGCGTGACCTTGTTGAGCAGCTCGACCACCTCTTCGGCATAGATGGGGCGAGCCAGCGCGCAACTGGCGAGCGTGGCGGCATCGGCGCCGCGAGGCACCATGGGCACCACGAAACGTGCCGGCGGCGCCTGCCGCTCGGCGGCGGGCCCGTCGCCATCGACCAGCAGCAGGTCGCAGGATTGCGATTCGCTGACCGTCCAGCGCGAGCGGAGATTGGAACTGAGGCGGACGATGATTCTCAGGAGCTCGACCTCAACCGGAGGGAGCCCCATGACGCCCAGAACGAGTGGCATAACTTCTTCCCTGACTGTATTTTTTTGATACGTGCATATTGTTAATGTTGTTAATCAAAGGATGTACAGATGTACAAGTGCAGCCCGACATTCGGGCAAACACTGAGAAGAAATCCACAACACTTGTTGCCGGCGATGGGTTTCAAGTTGCGATTGACGCGAATTGTTGCGAATCGAGCACCCCTTGCACCCGGCAAATGGAACGCAGGTTCAGTCCTCGTCCAACGCCGCGAAACGCTCCGCCAGGAAGTCCACCAGCGCCCGCACCGCCGGCAGCAGCCCGCGCCGCGAAGCGAACACCGCATGGATGATCTCGCGCCGCGGCGCCCAGCCCGGAATCACGTGGATCAGCTCGCCGCGCGCGATCTGCTCGCGCACCATCATCGAGGGCAGTTGCACGACGCCCACGCCCGCGAGGGCCGCGGCGCGCAACGCGAGCATGCCGCGCGTGACGAGGCGCGGGTGGTGGCGGATGGCGGCCTGCGCGCCGTCGGGGCCGATCAGGGTCCACACATGCTCGTGCTGCGGCAGGCCGAGGTCCATGCTCGGCAGGCCCGCGAGATCGGCGGGCGCACTCGGGATGCCGCCCGACAGCAGTTGCGGATGCGCGACCAGGCACTGCCCGCGCCCGGCGAGCACGCGCATCACGAGTTCGCTGTCCTCGATCGGCGGCGGCCGCACGCGGATCGCCACGTCGACGCCCTCGCCCACCACGTCCACGCGGCGGTTGGTTTCCTCGAGGTGGATCTGCACGCGCGGGTGCGCGACCATGAAGGCCGCCACCATGTCGCCGACATGCGTGTCGAGCAGCGCCACCGGGCAGGTCATGCGCACCACGCCGCGCGGCTCGGCCTGGGTCAGCGCGATGGCCTCGTCGGCCGCCTCGGCCTCGACCAGCATCGCCTTGCAGTGGCCGTAGTAGGTCTGGCCCGGCTCGGTGACGGCGAAGCGCCGCGTCGAGCGCTGGATCAGGCGCGTGCCCAGGCGCTCCTCGAGCAGCGCGATGCGCCGGCTGAGCTTGGACTTGGGCATGCCCAGCGCGCGGCCCGCGGGCGCGAAGCCGCCGTGGTCCACCACCTGCACGTAGTAGTAGAGGTCGTTCAGGTCCTTCATCGCTCGCACCCCCCATCGTTCACAAAATAGAACGCTGATGGCAAATATTGCCGTCTACCGCAGCCATCGTTCAACCCATATTCTCTATCCATCGGCCAGGACCCTCGTCCTGGCGACGCAAGGAGATGAAGATGAAGAAGGTTCTCGGTGTCTACAGCGCCCCTCGCACGCACTGGGTGGGCGACGGTTTTCCGGTGCGCTCGCTGTTCGGCTACGACGGCCTGGGCAAGCACCTGAGCCCGTTCCTGCTGCTCGACCATGCGGCGCCGACCGCCTTCGAACCGGCCGTCCGCCCGCGCGGCGTGGGCCAGCATCCGCACCGCGGTTTCGAGACCGTGACCATCGTCTACCAGGGCGAGGTCGAGCATCGCGACTCCACCGGCGCGGGCGGCCTGATCGGCCCGGGCGACGTGCAATGGATGACCGCCGGCGGCGGCATCCTGCACGAGGAGTTCCACTCGCGCGGCTTCACCGAGCGCGGCGGCACGATGGAGATGGTGCAGCTCTGGGTCAACCTGCCCGCGAAGGACAAGATGGCCGAGCCCGGCTACCAGACCCTGCTCGACGCGCAGATCCCGTCGGTGGACCTGCCCGAGGGCGCGGGCCGGGTGCGCGTGATCGCCGGCGACTTCGACGGCCAGCGCGGCCCGGCACGCACCTTCACGCCGATGGACGTATGGGACCTTCGCATCGCCCAGGGCCGCGTCGGCCGCTTCGAGGCGAAGGAAGGCCGCACGCTGGCGCTGGTGGTGTTGCGCGGCACGGTGCTGGTCAACGGCGAGACGGTCGCGCGCGAGGGGCAGCTGGTGCATCTGGACACCGCCGGCAGCGGCGTGGAGATCGAGGCCAACAGCGACGCGACGGTGCTGTGGCTGTCGGGCGAGCCGATCGACGAGCCCGTGGTGGGCTACGGCCCGTTCGTGATGAACAGCGAGGCCGAGATCCGCCAGGCCATGGCTGACTTCAACGGCGGCCGCTTCGGCCGCATGCCGGCCTGAGCGATCGAGCCCCCGCGTTTCGAAAAGACGCGGGGGCTTTTTTCATTCAGGGGCCGTCGCCGGCCCGCAGAATCCGACTCGCGCGTCACCGTCTTGGCCAGCAGCCGCAAGGTGCTCGCGCAGGCCGCGACCGCCTCGGACAGCACGCCGCTGCGCCGGTAGGCCAGCCCCAGGTCCATCGACGGCACCGCGCCCGCCATCGCCGTGCGGCGAATGCGCCCGCCGTCGTGCGACCACGGGCGAAACACCAGGTCCGACAGGATCGTGACGCCGACGTTCTGAGCGACCAGGCTGCGCACGGCCTCGATCGATTTGGTCCGGAACACGACCTTGGGCTCGAGCTTCGCCGCGCCCCAGTAGCGGCCCACGGTCTCCACGTGCTCGTCCATGTCGAGCAGCACGAAGGGCAGCTCCGCGATCTCCTTCAATGACACCGACTGCCCGGTTGCCAATGGATGGTCGAGCGAGGTCCACAGGCGCCGCTGCGACTTCAGCAGGTTCTCGCGCCGGATGTCGGGCGCCTGCGAGAGGTTCGAGACCAGCACCACGGCGAGGTCGAACTCGCCGCTGCGCAGCCCCGCCTCGATCTCTTCGCGGTTGCGTTCGACCGGTTCGAACTCGATCAGCGGCAGTTGCCGCCGCATGGCGCCGATGATCTTCGGCAGCATGTATTCGGACACCGTGTCCGTGATGGCGATGCGCACGCGCCCTTCGACGGAAGACGCCGAGCCGTGGGTCTCCTCCACCGCCACTTCGAGCGTGCGCAGGATGTGCTGCGCGTGGCGCAGGAAGCCTTCGCCATACACCGTGAGCCGCAGCCCGTCGGAGTGCCGCGTGAAGAGCTGGACCTTCAGCGCGGTCTCGAGATTGCGCAGCGAGGTCGTCAACGAAGGCTGGCTCACGTAGCAGCGCTGCGCCGCGCGCGAGACCTGCCCCGTGTGGGCCGTGGCGACGAAGTGCTGCAGTTGCTTGATCGTGATCGACATAGATCGATCCTATATCACTCTATTGATATTCAATATTTGAATTGGCTCCGGTGTTCGCCCATAGTCGCCCCGCACGACATTCCGGGCGCGAAAGACGCCCCAGGCCCAGCCACTGGAGACACCATGCCTTCGACATCGAGAACAGCCCCCGGGCAAGACGCCCTGCGCCCTTCCGCCGCGCACCCCGGCCCCGCGGGTCCCGGCCTCCTGAGCCGACTGGGCCTGCGCTTCACCGCCTGGGCCGAGCGCTGGTTCCCCGATGCCTACGTGTTCGCGGCCATCGCGGCGGCGGTGGTCGCGGTCGCGGCGCTGCTCAATGGATCGAGCCCGCTGGTCGTGGCCAAGTCCTTCGGCGACGGCTTCTGGAGCCTGATCGTCTTCACGATGCAGATGGCACTGGTGGCGATCGGCGGCTACGTGGTCGCGACCTCGCCGCCGGCCGCGCGCTTCATCGGCCGCCTGGCCGCGGTGCCCGTCTCGGGGCGCCAGGCCATCGCCTACGTGGCGGCGATCAGCATGATCCTGTCGCTGTTCAACTGGGGCATCTCGCTGATCTTCAGCGCGCTCTACGTGCGCGCCCTGGCGCGCCGGACCGAACTGCGCATGGACTACCGCGCCGCCGGTGCTGCGGCCTATCTCGGGCTGGGCGCGACCTGGGCACTCGGCCTGAGCTCCTCGGCGGCGCAGCTGCAGGCGAACGCCGCCAGCCTGCCCAAGAGCATCCTCGACATCACCGGCGTGATCCCGTTCAGCCAGACCATCTTCCTGTGGCAGTCGATGGTGATGGCGCTGGTGCTGATCACGGTCTCGGTCGCGATCGCGCTGTGGTCCGCGCCCACGGCCGAGAGCGCGGTCACGGCGCAGGAGCTGGGCATCGACCTGGCCGAAGTGAAGCCTGCCACGGATGCGGCCGCCGCGCGGCGCCCCGGCGAATGGCTCGAGCGCAGCCCGCTGCTCACGCTGCTGCTGTGCGCCCTCGGCTTCGGCTGGCTCGCGCAGGAATTCATGGCCAAGAGCCCGCTGATCGCGATCGCGGGGCTCAATACCTACAACCTGCTGTTCCTGATGATCGGCATGCTGCTGCACTGGCGCCCGCGCAGCTTTCTCGACGCCGTGTCGCGCTCGGTGCCCTCGACCGCGGGCGTGATCATCCAGTTCCCGCTCTACGGCGCCATCGCGGCCATGCTGACCGCCGCCAAGGGCGACGGCGGCCACACGCTGTCGGACCGCATCGCGCACCTGTTCGTGAGCATCTCCAGCGTCGACAGCTTCGCGGTGGTGATGGGCGCGTACTCCGCCATCCTGGGCTTCTTCATTCCCTCGGGCGGCGGCAAGTGGATCATCGAGGCGCCCTACGTCATGCAGGCGGCCAACGAGCTCAAGGTCCACCTCGGATGGGCCGTGCAGGTCTACAACGCGGCCGAGGCGCTGCCCAACCTGATCAACCCGTTCTGGATGCTGCCGCTGCTGGGCGTGCTCTCGCTGAAGGCGCGCGACATCGTCGGCTTCACCTTCCTGCAGCTGCTGGTCCATGCGCCGCTGGTGCTCTTCATGCTGTGGTTCCTGGGTCGCACGCTGAGCTACGTGGCGCCCGTGATGCCATGAGCGCTTCGATGGCCGCGGCCACGACGCACACCAAGCCCGGCTACTGCACGCTCTGCCGCTCGCGCTGCGGCACGCTCAACGAGGTGCGCGGCGACATGCTGGTGTCGGTGCGGCCCGACACGGCACACCCGACCGGCCAGGCCATGTGCATGAAGGGCAAGGCCGCGCCCGAGCTCGTGCACAGCCCGCACCGCGTGCTGCATCCGATGCGCCGCACGCGGCCCAAGGGCGATCCGGATCCGGGCTGGGTGCGCATCGGCTGGGAAGAGGCGCTGGCCGAGACCGCCCGGCGCCTGGGCGCCATCCGGGCCGAGAGCGGCGCCGAATCGGTGGTGTTCGCGGTCACGACGCCGAGCGGCACGCCGCTGTCCGACAGCATCGACTGGATCGAGCGCTTCGTGCGCCTCTTCGGCAGCCCCAACATCTGCTATGCGACCGAGGTCTGCAACTGGCACAAGGACTTCGCCCATGCCTTCACCTTCGGCTGCGGCATGCCGCCGGCCGACTATGCGCAGGCCGAGCTGATCGTGCTGTGGGGCCACAACCCCACCAACACCTGGCTGGCGCAGGCCAACGCCATCGCGAAGGGCCGCGCCAAAGGCGCGCGGATGATCGTGGTCGACCCGCGTCCCACGGCGCTGGCGCGCCAGGCCGATGTGTGGCTGCCGGTGCGCCCCGGCACCGATGCGGCACTCGCGCTCGGGCTGATCCGCCTGTTGATCGAGGACGACCGCTTCGACGCAGCCTTCGTGCGCGACTGGACCAATGCGCCGCTGCTGGTGCGCGACGACGACGGGCATCTGCTGCGCGAGCGTGACCTGCGGCCCGATGCCGGGGGCGACCGCTTCATGGTCTGGAGCGATGCGGACCAGGGGGCAGTGCCCTACGACACCGCTCGGGCCGCACGAGCTCAAGGCTCGACCCACTTCCGCCTGCGCGGTGCGGTCGAAGTGACGGGGAAAAACGGCCAGCGCCTCGCGTGCCGCCCGGCCTTCGATCTGCTGGCGCAGGCCTGCGCCGCCTGGACACCGCAGGAGGTGGAACGCATCACCGGCGTGCCCGAAGCCCCGCTGCGCGCCGCGGCCGAGCTGTTCGGCGGCGGGCACCGCACGGCCTATCACGCCTGGACCGGCATCGGCCAGCACACCAACGCGACCCAGTCGGAACGCGCGGTCGCCACCCTGTACGCGCTGTGCGGCAGCTTCGATCGCATCGGCGGCAACCGCGTGCGCACGGGTCCGCGCGTCAACGCGGTCAATGCGCTCTCGCTGCTGCCCGCCGCGCAGCGCGCGAAGGCGCTCGGCCTGAAGGAACGACCGATCGGACCGCCCGCCCATGGCTGGGTGACCGCGCGCGACACCTATCGCGCGATCGTCGAGGGCGAGCCCTACAAGGTGCGCGCGATGATGGCCTTCGGCACCAACCTGCCGGTCTCGCAGGCCGACACCGCGCTCGCGCGGCAGGCGCTGGCGCAGCTCGAATTCCACGTGCATTGCGACCTGTTCGAAACGCCAGCCGCGCGCTACGCCGACATCCTGCTGCCGATCGACACGCCCTGGGAGCGCGAGGGCCTGCGCATCGGCTTCGAGATCGACGACCGCGCGGCCGGCTGGGTGCAGCTGCGCCAGCGCATGGTGGCGCCGCGCGGGGAATCGCGCTCCGACAACGAGGTGCTGTTCGACCTCGCGCAACGCCTCGGCATGGGCGACGCATTCTTCGGCGGCAGCCTGGAGGCCGGGTGGAACCACATCCTCGAGCCGCTGGGTCTCACGGTGGCGCAACTGCGCGAGCGGCCCGAAGGCATGGCCTGCGACATCGACGCGGGCGAGCGGAAGTACGCGCGCGAAACGCCCACCGGCGTGCGAGGCTTCGACACGCCCACGCGCCGCGTCGAGCTCTATTCCGAAACCCTGCTGCGCCACGGCCAGCCGCCCGTCGCGAGCTTCGTCGAGCCCGCGGACACGCCGCGCGACGCCAGGGCGACCGGACAGGGCCGCTTCCCCTATGTGCTGAGCTCGGCCAAGAACGGCCTCTACTGCCACAGCCAGCATCGCAGCCTGCCCTCGCTGCGCAGGCGCGCGCCCGAGCCGGTGGCGGAGCTGAGCCCCGTGCTCGCGCAGGCCAGGAACATCGTCGAAGGCGACTGGGTGCGTATCCGCACGCGCGTGGGCACGGCCCGCTTCGTCGCGCGCATCACGCCCGGTTTGGCCGACGATGTCGTCGTGGCCGAGTTCGGCTGGTGGCAAGGCTGCAGCGAGCTGGACCGCGAGGGCCTGCCGGTCGACGGTGCGCTGAGCAGCAATTTCAATGCGCTGATCTCGGCCGACCATTGCGATCCAGTCAGCGGCTCGGTGCCGCACCGCTCCTTTCTCTGCGACATCGAGCGCGATCCCGCCACGGCGTTGCGACAGCGCGCATGGACGGGCATGCGCCGCTTTCGCATCCACGAGCTGCGGCCCGAGGCCGAAGGTGTGCTGGGCATCCACTTCGAGCCCGTCGACGGCGGCGCCCTGCCCGACTACCGGCCCGGCCAGCATGTGGAACTCAAGCTCGATCTCGGCGATGGCACGCCGGTTTCACGCGCCTACTCGCTCACCGGTGCGGCCGAGCAAGAGGATCGGCGCGGCTACAGCATCGCGGTGCGGCACCAGCGCGGCCGCGCGGCCGACGGCACGCCGTACCAGGGACGCATGTCGGGCCATCTGCATCGCGAGCTGAAGCTCGGCGACACGGTCGAGCTGCGGGCACCGTCGGGCGGTTTCGTGATTCCGCGCCGTTCGCTCCAGCCGCTCGTGCTGTTCGCGGGCGGCATCGGCATCACGCCGTTCATCAGCCTGCTCGAGTCGCTGCCCGATGGCGCCGAAGGCCCCGCGATCGAGCTCTACTACGCCAACCAGAACAGCGCGACGCATGCCTTTCGCGAACGCATCGCGCAGCACCGCGCGCGCCTGCCACGGTTGCAGGTGATCGACCACTACAACGCGCCGCTGCCCGGGGACTGCCTCGGCATCGACTACCAGTCGGACCGCTACATCGATGCCGGCGTGGTGGACGATGCGCTGATCGCGCAGCGGGCGCGCTTCTACCTGTGCGGCCCGCCCGCGATGATGGACAGCGTCATCGCGGGACTGGTGGCGCGCGGCGTTCCGCGCTTCGACATCTTCAGCGAGGTGTTCCGCTCGCCCGCCGCGCCGCCGACCGACGGTCCCCAGCAGTTCGATGTCCGCTTCGCGCGCTCGGGCCGCGGGCCGGCCACGTGGACACCCAGGCAAGGCAGCTTGCTGAGCTTCGGCGAATCGCTGGGCCTGCCACTGCCCAGCGGCTGCCGCGTGGGGCAATGCGAAAGCTGCGCCGTGCGCGTGATCGCCGGCAAGGTCGCGCACCTGCACGGCCGCGAACCCGAAGACCCGACCGTGTGCCTGACATGCCAGGCCGTGCCGCTCGAAGACCTCGTGCTCGATGCATGAGCCCCGCCCTCCGTTTCCACCCCACCGCCCCATGAGAACCATCGATACCGAAACCACCCGTCGCGCCCTGCGCTTCGAGCGCCTGATCCCCGCGCTGCGCGACATGTTCGTCGCCGGCTGCGAAGTGCCGTTGCGGCATGTGCATGCGCTTCCGGGCCAGGCCGCGCAACCGGGCGGGACCGTGCTGATCATGCCGGCGTGGCAGGAGGGTCGCTACCTGGGCATCAAGACGGTGAACATCTTCCCGGGCAATGCCGAACGCGGCCTGCCCGGGCTGTTCTCGACCTACACGCTCTACGACGCGCGCACCGGCGAGCCGCTGGCACAGATCGATGGCAACGAGATCACCTCGCGCCGCACCGCCGCCGCATCGGCCCTTGCGGCTTCCTATCTCGCACCCGTGGAAGCGCGCCGCCTGCTCGTCGTCGGTTGCGGCCGTGTCGGTGGCCTGGTTCCCGAGGCGTTTCGCACCGTGCGGCCCATCGAGCGCGTGGCGGTCTGGGATCGCAACGAAGTGGCGGCGAAGGAACTCGCCGCGCGCCTCCACGCGCAAGATATCGATGCGTTCGTCGCCACCGACCTCGGCCAGGCCGCGAGCGAGGCCGACATCGTGAGCTGCGCCACGCTCGCGACGCAGCCGGTGATCGAGGGCGCCTGGCTGCGGCCGCACAGCCACCTCGACCTGATCGGCAGCTTCACGCCGCAGATGCGCGAGGCCGACGACGCCGCGTTCGTCGGCGCGAAGCTCTTCATCGACACGCGGGAGGCGCTGCAGAAGAGCGGCGAACTGCTCGGGCCGATGTCGCGCGGTGTGTTCACTGCCACGGACGTGGCGGGAGAACTGGCCGACCTCGCCGCGGGCCGGGTGCGGGGGCGCACCGAGACCGATGGACGAACCGTCTTCAAGGCCGTGGGCACGGCGCTCGAGGACCTCGCGGCGGCGATCCTCGTCTACGAGAGCATTGAAACCGCGTGAGCAGCGGGGTTTCGACCTCCATACCAAATTGACAAAATAGATCAATACTGTAAAGTTCGACGTCTGTCCTCGCGGACCGGCGGCCGAGCTTCGCGGCGTGTCGACCGGCGGGGACCTTGAACATCCACCCTCACCGTCGAGTTCGCCCCATGCCTTCGCTGTCCCCGATCTCCTTCGGCCTTGCCGGAGCGCCCCGCTGATGGCCCCCACCCCCGACCGGCGCGTCGCGATCATGGAGGCCGCGATCGGCGTCTTCCTGCGCTATGGCTACCGCAAGACCTCGATGGACGACCTCGCGCGCGCCGCCGGCATCTCGCGCCAGGGCCTCTACCTGCACTTCAGCGCGAAGGACGAGCTCTTCAAGCAGGCCGTCACCTGGTTCGCGGAACGCGGCCTCGCGGCCATGCGGGCCGCGCTGGCGCGCGAGGAGCTGCCGATCGAGGAGCGGCTGGTCGGCGCCTTCGCGGCACTGCATGCGCAGAACGACGGTTCGCAGATGTCGCTCGAGCACATGAACGAGATCGTCGCGACCGCGCGCGAGCTGGTCGGCCCGGTGCTCGAGGAGTTCGACCAGGCCGTGCCCAAGGAGCTGGCGCGCGCCATCCAGTCCAGCGGCGACGCCGTGCCCTGGCGCGGCGCCGGCCTCACGGCCAAGGCGCTCGCGCAGCACCTGTATGCCGCCTCGCACGGCCTCAAGCACTACGCCCGCACGCCGGCCGAGTACCAGGCCGGCATCCGCACCGCCGTGCGCCTCGTCTGCGGCCGTCCCGGCCCGGCGGCCGGCGCCTGAGCCCCTTCCACCTGTTCACGAACGGAGTTCTCGCCATGTCCACCTTCTCGCTTTGCGCCTGCGGTTCGCGACCCACGGCCCATCCCCAGTCGCCGCAGCAGCGCGACGGCGTCTATCGCAACGTCGTGCCGCGCACGCCGATGGGTTTTCTGAAGACCGTGGCGATCGGCTGGCGGGTCCTGACCGGCAAGAGCGACACCACCGTGCCGAGCACGCCGATCCCGGTGCGGCCGCTCACGACCGCGGCGCTGCTCGCGGCGCCCGACCGCAGCCTCTACCGCCTCGGCCATTCGACCCTGCTGCTCAAGCTCGACGGCGAGTTCTGGCTCACCGACCCCGTGTTCTCCGAGCGTGCGTCGCCGGTGCAATGGGCGGGGCCCAAGCGCTTCCATGCGCCGCCGATCGACATCGATGACCTGCCCCCGATCAAGGGCGTGATCCTCTCGCACGACCACTTCGACCACCTGGACCGCGCCGCCATCGCGCGGCTCGCGCCGAAGGTCGAGGTGTTCGTCACCCCGCTCGGCGTGGGCGACCGCCTGATCGGCTGGGGCGTCGACCCGGCGCGGGTGCGGCAACTCGACTGGTGGGACGAGACCACCGTCGGCGGCATCCGCCTCGCGGCCGTGCCCGCGCAGCACTTCTCGGGCCGCACCCTGCTCGACGAGGACCGCACCCTCTGGGCTTCATGGGTCATCCTGGCCGGCGACCTGCGGCTCTTCTTCAGCGGCGACACCGGCTACCACGCCGACTTCAAGACCATCGGCGATCGCTACGGTCCCTTCGACGTGACCCTGCTCGAGACCGGTGCCTACGACAGGCAATGGGCCGACGTCCACATGCAGCCCGAGCAGACGCTGCAGGCCCACCTGGACCTGCGCGGGCGCTGGCTACTGCCGGTGCACAACGGCACCTTCGACCTGGCGATGCATGCCTGGAACGAGCCGTTCGAGCGCATCCAGGCACTGGCGCGGGCGCGCGATGTGAAGCTGGCCACGCCGGTGATGGGGGAACGCGTGGCGTTGGAGGCGCCGCGCACGGGGCATGCGTGGTGGGTGGCCGGCGGGAACTGAGGGGCATCGCGGCGTCGGCATTGGGATATCGGCAAATTCCGATACGATCGGCGCATGGAACTGCTCGAAGTCTTCAAGGCCCTCTCGAACCGGACGCGCCTCGACATCCTCAAGGGCTTGAAGGATCCCGCGAAGAACTTCCCGCCGCAGGACGAAGGCGACGTCCTGACGGTGGGCGTCTGCGTCAGCAGCATCCAGGAAGGCGTCGGGTTGTCGCAGTCGACGGTGTCGGACTACCTCGCGACCCTGCAGCGAGCAGGTCTCGTCGAAGTCCGTCGCATCGGCCAGTGGACCTACTACAAGCGCAACGAGGCAACCATCAGCGCCCTGGCCGAGCTCATCGGCAAAGAGCTTTGACCTTTTTTTATCCCGAAACATCGGAAATTCCCGATATCCCTTTTTACAGAAATGAAGGACATGCCATGAAAGCCCTGAGACTCACATCGTTCGGTGGCCCCGAAGCGTTCGAACTGTGCGACCTGCCCCGCCCTGCGCCCCAGGCGGGACAGGTCCTGGTCCGGGTCCATGCGACCTCCATCAATCCCTTGGACTATCAGGTCCGACGCGGCGACTATCCCGACCTGGTGCCACTGCCGGCCATCACCGGCCACGACGTGTCGGGCGTTGTCGAAGAAGTCGGCCCGGGCGTGACGGCCTTCTCTCCGGGAGACGAGGTCTGGTACACGCCGCAGATCTTCGACGGGCCAGGCAGCTATTCCGAGTACCACGTGGCCGCCCAAGGCATCGTCGGAAAGAAGCCCTCCTCGCTGAGCCATCTCGAGGCGGCGAGCCTGACCCTGGTGGGCGGCACGGCGTGGGAAGCACTGGTCGTGCGCGCGGCGCTCAGGGTGGGCGAAAGCATCCTGGTGCACGGCGGCGCGGGAGGCGTCGGCCATGTGGCGATCCAGCTCGCCAGAGCCATCGGAGCCCGGGTGTTCACCACCGTGCGTCAAGCCAACTTCGAGTTCGCACGCAGCCTGGGTGCCGATGTGCTCATCGACTACGAGAAGGAGGACTACGTCGACGCCGTCCTGCGCGAGACGGGTGGCCGCGGCGTCGATGTCGTGTTCGACACCATCGGCGGCGACACCCTGTCGCGCAGCCCCGACGCGCTGGCCCAGCTCGGCCGCGTCGTCAGCATCGTGGACATCGCACGGCCGCAGAACCTCGTCCAGGCCTGGGGCAAGAACGCGAGCTACCACTTCGTCTTCACGCGACAGAACCGCGGCAAGCTCGATGAGTTGAGCGCCTTGATCGAGCGCGGGCAGCTACGGCCGCATGTGGGTGCCGTCTATTCGCTGGCCGACATTCCGCTTGCCCATGCGCGGCTGGAAAGTCCCAACAACGGGGTGCGAGGAAAGATCGCGATCGAGGTCGGGCCATCGGGCTCTTGAAGGCCGATGGGGTTTTCTTCGCGGACGACAGTCCGCGAAGTAGCCGACCTCACTCCCACTCAATCGTCGCCGGCGGCTTGCTCGACACGTCATAGGTCACGCGGTTGATGCCGCGCACCTCGTTGATGATCCGCCCCGACACCTTCTTGAGCAGCGCATACGGCAGCTCGGCCCAGTCGGCGGTCATGAAGTCGCTGGTCTGCACGGCGCGCAGCGCGACGACGTAGTCGTAGGTGCGGCCGTCGCCCATCACGCCGACGCTCTTCACCGGCAGGAACACGGTGAAGGCCTGGCTCGTGAGGTCGTACCAGGTCTTGCCGGTCTCGGCGTCGGTGAAGTTGCGCAGCTCCTCGATGAAGATCGCATCGGCGCGGCGCAGCAGGTCGGCGTATTCCTTCTTCACTTCGCCGAGGATGCGCACGCCCAGGCCCGGGCCGGGGAACGGATGGCGGTAGACCATCTCGGGCGGCAGGCCGAGCGCGACGCCGAGTTCGCGCACTTCGTCCTTGAACAGGTCGCGCAGCGGCTCGAGCAGCTTCAGGCCGAGTTGCTCGGGCAGGCCGCCGACGTTGTGGTGGCTCTTGATGGTGACGGCCTTCTTGCTCTTGGCACCGCCGCTCTCGATGACGTCGGGGTAGATGGTGCCTTGCGCGAGGAAGGTGGCGCCCTTGTGGCCGCCGTCGCCGGCCTTGAGCTTGGCGGCTTCCTGCTTGAACACGGTGACGAACTCGCCGCCGATGATCTTGCGCTTGGCTTCGGGGTCGCTCACGCCGGCGAGCTTGCCGAGGAACAGCTCGCTCGCATCGACGCGGATGACCTTGGCGTGCAGCTTGCCCTCGAACATCTCCATGACCATGTCGCCTTCGTTGAGGCGCAGCAGGCCGTGGTCGACGAAGACGCAGGTGAGCTGGTCGCCGATGGCGCGGTGGATCAGCGCGGCGGCCACGCTCGAATCGACGCCGCCCGAGAGGCCGAGGATGACCTCCTCGTCGCCCACCTGCTCGCGGATCTTCTGCACCGCCTCGGCGATGTGGTCGCGCATGACCCAGTCGGGCTTGGCCTCGCAGATGCCGAGCACGAAGCGCTCGAGGATGGCCTTGCCCTGCACGGTGTGGGTGACCTCGGGATGGAACTGCACGGCGTAGTAGCGGCGCGCCTCGTCGGCCATGCCGGCGATGGGGCAGCTGTCGGTGCTGGCCATGAGCTTGAAGCCCGGCGGCAGCTCGGTCACCTTGTCGCCGTGGCTCATCCACACGTTGAGCATGCCGTGGCCCTCGGGCGTGGTGAAGTCGGCGATCTCCTCGAGCAGCGCGGTGTGGCCGTGGGCACGCACGGCGGCGAAGCCGAACTCGCGCTTGTGGCCGCCCTCGACCTTGCCGCCGAGCTGGTGCGCCATGGTCTGCATGCCGTAGCAGATGCCGAGCACGGGAATGCCGAGGTCGAACACGGCCTGCGGGCACTTGTCGGTGGTCTCCTCGTACACGCTGGCATGGCTGCCCGAGAGGATCACGCCCTTGAGGTGGCCGTCGGCCGCGTACTCGCGCACCCACTCGTCGCTGACGTCGCAGGGATGCACTTCGCTGAGCACATGGGCCTCGCGCACGCGGCGCGCGATGAGCTGGGTGACCTGCGAGCCGAAATCGAGGATGAGGATCTTGTCGTGTTGCATGGGCTGGGACTCAGAGCGTTGAAATGTCGAACAGCCGGACGCCCGCTTGCGGCGCCGCCTGGATGAGTTGCTCGTCGAAGGTGGCGAGCGGAAGACCGAGCGAGCGCGCGAGCCAGAGATAGCCCGCGGCATAGAGCGACACGCGGGCATCGATGGCAACGGCGAGCACGGCCTTGTGCTGGGCCGGCGCGAGCTCGTGCAGCTCGACGCGATGGCGGATGGCATCGAGCACGCTCCACAGGCCCTCGACGGCCGACGAGGGAATGCGCCCGCTGCGCACGCCATTGGCGATGACGTTGGCGCACTCCCACTGCCAGGCATTGGGCGCCTGCGGCTCGACCTCGTCGCGGCGGATGGCGGCGTAGAGCCTGCGCGTGTGTTCGTTGGCGTGGTCGGGCAGCAGCCAGGCGGCGGTGACCGAGGCGTCCATGACGAAGGCGGTCATGGCTGGCGGCCCTGGTTCAGCAGCGCGCCGGCCGAGGTGCCTGGAAGGATGGCGGCATGCAGCGCGTCGATCTGGCCCAGTTCGCGCGCGATCTGCTCGTCGGTGATGACCGGCTTGCGCCGCACCGGCAGCATGCGCACCACCTCCTTGCCGTGGCGGGTGATGCGCACCTCCTCGCCCTTCTCGACCGAGTCGATCAGGGCCGAGAAGTTGTTCTTGGCTTCAGCGATGCCGATGGATTGCATTAGGGCCAGAAAATTTGAATCTGGCCCGAATTCTAAACCTGATCTGGCCCGACTTTCAAGGTCTGGCCAGAATCAGGTTCGGACACCGCGTTTACTCGGCGCGGTAGTTCGGCGCTTCCTTCGTGATCTGCACGTCGTGGACGTGGCTCTCGCGGATGCCGGCGGTGGTGATCTCGACGAACTCGGCCTTGTTCTTCATCTCTTCGATGGTGCCGCAGCCGCAGTAGCCCATGCTGGCGCGAACGCCGCCGGCCATCTGGTAGATGATCGAGACGATCGAGCCCTTGTAGGGCACGCGGCCCTCGATGCCCTCGGGCACGAGCTTGTCGGTGTTGGGATTGCCGGTGGTCGATTCCTGGAAGTACCGGTCGGCACTGCCCTGCTGCATCGCGCCGATGGAGCCCATGCCGCGGTAGCTCTTGTAGCTGCGGCCCTGGTACAGCACGATCTCGCCGGGCGCCTCCTCGGTGCCGGCGAACATGCTGCCCATCATCACGGTGCTGGCGCCGGCCGCGATGGCCTTGGCGATGTCGCCCGAGTAGCGCACGCCGCCGTCGGAGATCAGCGGCACGCCCGTGCCCTGCAGCGCGGTGGCGACGCTGTCGACCGCCATGATCTGCGGCACGCCCACGCCGGCCACGATGCGGGTGGTGCAGATGGAGCCCGGGCCGATGCCGACCTTGACCGCGTCGGCACCGGCCTCGGCCAGCGCGCGCGCGGCGTCGCCGGTGGCGATGTTGCCGCCGATCACGTCGATCTGCGGATAGTTCTGCTTGACCCAGCGCACGCGGTCGATCACGCCCTTGCTGTGGCCGTGCGCGGTGTCGACCACGATGGCGTCGACGCCGGCCTTGACCAGTGCCTCGACACGCTCCTCGGTGCCCTCGCCCACGCCGACCGCCGCGCCCACGCGCAGGCGGCCCGAGGGGTCGCGCGCGGCGTTGGGGAAGGTGGTCTGCTTGGTGATGTCCTTGACGGTGATCAGGCCCTTGAGCTCCCAGTCGCTGTTGATCACCAGCAGGCGCTCGAGCTTGTGCTTGTTGAGCAGCGCCTTGGCCTCGGCCAGCGTGGTGCCGTCGGGCACGGTGATCAGCTTCTCGCGCTGCGTCATGATCTCGCTCACGGGCACGTCGTAGCGGCTCTCGAAGCGCAGGTCGCGCCCGGTCACGATGCCCACGACCTTGCCGGCGTCGACCACCGGGAAGCCCGAGATACCGAGCTGGTCCGACAGCGCCATCACCTGCCGCACCGAGTGCGTCGGCGTGATCACCACCGGGTCGCGCAGCACGCCCGACTCGTAGCGCTTGACCTTGGCCACTTCGGCGGCCTGCTGCTGCGCGGTGAGGTTCTTGTGCACGATCCCGATGCCGCCTTCCTGCGCGATGGCGATCGCGAGGCGGGCTTCGGTCACGGTGTCCATCGCCGCCGAGACGAGCGGGATGTTCAGCGTGATGTTTCGGGAGAATTTGGTGGCGAGGGAGGTGTCCTTGGGCAGGACCTGGGAGAACGCTGGCACCAGCAACACATCGTCGAAGGTGAGCGCTTTGCCGAGAAGGCGCATGGGTGAGGCTCCAAAAGACGGATTGTAACGAGGCGGCGGGGTATGCTGCCGGGCTCAGCGCGGCTCGGCCCCGCGCGGTGCGGGCCTATCGCCCGGCCGTCGCATCCCGCGTCGCCATTTGCCCACTGCCCGCTGCCCGGTCTGCGGACCGCGGCGAAAACCAATCACTGCCTGTTGCAAAACGTAAGGCATCGCTAGACTTGCGCCCCATGAAGTTCCTGCTCAGCCTCCTGCTCGGATCGATCTGCCTGCTGCCCCTGGCCGCGGATGCCCAGTGGCAATGGATCGACAAGAACGGCAAGAAGGTCTTCAGCGACCAGCCGCCGCCGACCGACATTCCCGAGAAGAACATCGTGCGCCGCGCCGGCCCGCCGGCGCGCACCGGCTCGGGCGTGGCGGCGCCCGAGGGCACGGCCACCACCGACAAGCCGGCCGAAGCCCCCGCCGCGCCGGCCACCCCGAAGGCGCCGACGGTCGACAAGGACCTCGAGGAAAAGACGAAGAAGGCCGAGGCCGACGAGAAGGCCAAGCAGGCGGCCGAGGCCGCGAAGCTCGCCAAGGCCAAGGCCGAGAACTGCAGCCGCGCCCGCGAGAGCAAGGCCACCATGGACAGCGGCATGCGCATCGCGCGCGTCAACGCCAAGGGCGAGCGCGAGATCCTCGACGACAACCAGCGCGTGGCCGAGCAGCGCCGGCTGCAGTCGGTGATCGACAGCGACTGCAAGTAAGCCGCGCCGAGCGGCTCAGTACCCCGCCTTGCCGCCCTGGCGCCGGTTGGCGAACAACCCGGTGCCGCGCGCGCCCTGCCGCTGGAAACGCTCGCGCCGCGCCACCTTCGGATCGACCTCGAGCGCGCGGCACAGCTCGACGCGATCGCCGTCTTCGAGGGCATCGTCCCAGTCGGCGCTGCGGCCCCAGATGCCGGGCGTCATCGTCTCGCGCCAATCGAGCGCGGGAAAACGCTGCGCCAGGGTGCTGGCGCGGATCGCATCGTTCACGGTGGCGCCGGCGGCGAGGCGCAGCGGCTCCTCGAACACCTCGCGCGGCGCCGGCGAGCAGCTCAGGGTCACCTCGATCATCGGTGGCTCAAGACGCGCCGTAGACCTGCTCGGCGCGCTTGACGAAGGCCTCGACCAGGCTCGAGGCGATGGTGTCGAACACCGGGCCCACGAGGGCCTGCAGCGCGAAGTTGCTGAAGCCGTAGCTCAGGTGCAGCTCGACGCGGCAGGCGCGTTCGCCGCCCTCGCCCACCGGCACGAATTTCCAGTTGCCGTCGAGGTTGGAGAACGGCCCGTCGACCAGCTTGAGCTGCACCTCGCGGCCGGGCACGTGGGTGTTGCGCGTGGTGAAGCTCTGGTGCAGGCCCGCGAAGGCCAGGCCGACCTCGGCGGTCATGCCGGCCTCGTCCTGCTCGATGACGCGCGCCTTGTCGCACCAGGGCAGGAACTGGGGGTACTTCGCCACATCGGTGACCAGCGCGTACATCTCTTCGGCGCTGTACCAGATGAGAACGGACTTGTTGACTGTTTTCATTGAATCGGATCGAGAGACCGATTCATTGTAGGGAGCCTCCGTGGCTCCCTCCTCTCGCCGGACGAGAGCCCGCCACCTCAACCCGACCGCGACCAGGCCGTCATCAGCGTGTTCGAGGGCTGCGTCTCGTCGAGCAGCTTGCGCGCGGTTTCGACGCCGGCCACCGGCAGGCCCTTCGGATCGAGCAGTCCCACCTGCACCAGCACGCTGGCCTGGTCCCAGTAGATGTGCTCGTGGTAGAGCTTGTCGCCGCGGAACTTGACGATGGCCACCAGCGGAATCTCCACCGGCCTGCCCGTGGGCGCCACGCCGGGCAGCAGCCAGTCGATCTCGCAGGTGTGGGTGAAGCTGAACAGGATCTCGTCGACGATCTGCGTTGCGCCCACCGTGCGCGAGATCGGCACGAGCCGCGTGTCGGGCGGATTGCTGTTCACGAAATGGTGCTGGTAGAAGCGGCTCAGCATCGCATGCCCCACGCCGCCGGTCATGGTCGGGATGTGGTTGACGTAGGGCTCGGCCACCATGGTTGCCATGGTGTCGGCCACGTTGCGGGTGGCGAACTCGTACTCGCAGTGCTTGTCCCACAGCGCCGAGAAGTCGTAGTGCGGCCCCATCTCGCGGCGGAACGCGGCCACGCTGCGCTCGTGCGCCATCAGCGCCGAGGGCTTGTGGTAGTGGTCGCCGCCCAGCCGTGCGAAGGCATGGTCGACGCCCGGATAGACGTAGAGCTCGCACCCGGACCGCGCTCCAAGCGTCTCGACGATGCGCGAGCGCGCCTCGGGCGGGCAGAAGCCGTCGAGCTCGGGGATGTGCAGCACCAGCCGGTCCTGGATGCGGTCGGCCTCCTCGAGCCGCTGCTCGATGCCCACGCCGTAGTAGCCCACGCAGACGTCGGCGTCGGTGCGGCAGGCCGCGAGGTAGGCGAGCTTGCCGCCCATGCAGAAGCCCAGCACGCCGGCCTTGCCCTGCTGCTCGGGCAGCGAGCGCAGCAGCGCCAGCGAAGCGGCCACGTCCTCGGTGCCCTTGTCCTCGTCGAAGCCCTTGTAGAGCGCGAAGGCCTTCTGCCAGTCGTCGGGCGCATAGCCGAGTTCGACCTCGGGCTGCTGGCGCCAGAACAGGTCGGGCGCGAGCACCACGTAGCCTTCCTCCGCGTAGTAGTCGGCCACCTGCCGCATGGTGGCGTTGACGCCGAAGATCTCCTGCGCCAGCACGATGCCGGGGCCCTTGCCCGAGGCCGGGGTGGCGAGGTAGGCGCGGAAGCTGCCGCTGCCGTCGATGGCCGGCACCTGCAGCCAGCGGCCCTTCTGAGCTGTCATGTCTTTCTCCTTGTTCCGAATCTCTGGATCGTGAGGTGGTGCGGCCGGCGCTCAGGCCGGCACGCACTCGTCGCGCAGGGTGGTGAACTGGCCGCAGGCATAGAGCAGCGGCAGCCCCTGCGCATCGGTGATGCGCGCGGCCTTGACCTCGCCGATCAGCATCGCGTGGCTGTGCGCCACCATCATCTCGTCGACCACGCAGTCGAACACCGCGAGCGCGCCGCGCAGCACGGGCGCGCCGGTCACCAGCGTCTCCCAGTGCGCGGGATCGAAGCGCTCGCCGGCCTCGCCCTGGCGCGAGAAGGCCAGCGCCAGCGCCGACTGGTCGAGCGCGAGCAGGTTGACCGCCATGCGGCGGCTCTGCGCGATGGTGCGGAAGCTGCTGCCCTGCAGGTTGACGCAGGCCAGGATGCGCGCGGGTTCGGCCGAGAACGAGGTCACGGCCGTGGCCGTGAGGCCCACGGGCGTCTGCCCGTCGGTGCTCGTGACCACGGTCACGGCGCCGACCAGGCAGCGCATGGCGCGCCGGAAGTCGCCCGCGCCCACGTTGGGCTCGCAGCGCAGCGACTCGATGGCCCGGAACTCGCCGCGCATGGTCAGGCCGCCTCCGGTTGCGGCGCCAGCGAGCGCAGGTAGGCGCTGCTCGCGTCGGGCGTCATGAAGAACTCGGCATAGTCGCGCGGATCGTTGAAGCCGTTGACGAAGCGCCGTGCCACGGCCGCGTTGCCCTGGGCCGCGCCCAGCACCTCGAGCACGTGCGGGGGCGGCGGCTGCAGCATTGCGTTGGTCCACTCGACGACGTGGCGCGCGTAGCGCCAGTAGCCGTCGAAGGCCGACTGCATGAAGTCCGCGTCGAAGGCGCCCTCGCCCTGCGCCAGGATGGCGCGCAGGTAGGCATCGGCGCACTTGGCGGCGTTGTTCGAGCCCTGGCCGGTGATCGGGTCGTTGAGGCACACCACGTCGCCCATGCCGAGCACGGCGCGGCCCGAGGGCAGCCGCCCGACCGGCTTGCGCACCGTGGGCGCGAAGCGGCCGGCCAGGATGCCGTTGTCGTCGGTCAGGCGCACGTCACGGCAACGCTCGGCCTCCCAGGGCGTGAAGGTGTCGAGGATCGACAGCGAGCGCTCGAGGTGCTGCGCGGGCGTCTTCACGTCGGCCCAGCAGTCCATCGGGCCGCCGGGCACGCCTTCGAAGACCATGATCTCGCACGGACCCGTCACGGTCAGCGCGGGGAACACGAAGTACTCGCCGACGCCGGGGATCAGGTTGAAGTTGACGGCCGAATGCTCGGGGCGCGGCGTCATGCCGTGCACATAGGTCAGGGCCAGCGCGCGCTGCGGCTTGTCGTAGGGCGAGCGCTGCGCGTCGCGCTCGAACATCTGCGCGATCTCGCCCTTGCCGGCGGCCACGATCACGAGGTCGTGCGACTGGGTCCAACGCTCGAGGTCCTCGATGCCCGCGTCCTGGAACAGGATCTGCCCGCCGCGTTCCTCGAAGGTCTTCATCCAGGCCGGCACCTTCACGCGCTGGTCGACCGAGCGCGCGGGCGCGTCGAGTCGGTGCGACCAGCCGAGCAGCTTCTCGCCGGGCTTCTCTGGATGCGGCACGGCGAAGCCGATGCCCTCGACCGGCGGACAGCTGTCGGCCCACTGGTCGATGCCGAGGTCGCGTTCGATCTGCAGGCTGGCGTCGAACATGCACTGGCTCGACATCACGCGGCCGGTTGCGATGTCCTCGGCGCTGCGGTTCGAGACCACGGTCACCTCGTGGCCCTCGCGCTGGAGGCCCAGCGCCAGTTGCAGGCCCGACTGGCCCGCGCCGACGATCATGAAACGGCGCGGCTTGGCGCCCTGCGATGCGATGTTGCTCATGGGTATGCCTCGTTCGTGGGTGGGGTGATGAAAGCGATGCGCCGGCCGCCTTCAGGCCGCGAGCTTGGGAATGGCCGGCTCGCCCTGCTCCGGGCCCAGGGCCGAGTAGCCGCCGTCCACGGCCCAGTCGGCGCCGGTGACGAACGAGGCCTTGTGCGAGCACAGGAAGGCCACCACGTGGCCGACCTCGACCGGGTCGCCGACGCGGCCGAGCATGTGGAAGGGCTTGGCCACCGCATCGGTCTTGGCGCGGTCGCCGCCGGTGAGCTGGTCCATCACGGCCGACCAGGTCCAGCCCGGCGACACCGAGTTGACGCGCACCTTCATCGGCGCCAGGTCCAGCGCCATGTTGCGCGTGAGCTGCACCAGCGCGGCCTTGCTCACCGGATAGAGCCAGCGGCCGGTCTGGGCCACGCCCGAGGAGATCGAGGTGAAGTTGACGATGGCGCCACCGCCCGCCGCCTGCATGAAGGGCAGCGTGGCGCGCGCCATCATCACGGCCGAGACCACGTTGACGTCGAGCGCGGTCTGCCATTCGCCGCGCGGCGAGGCCAGGCCGTTGTCGAGGTAGCTGCAGGCCAGGTTCACGAGCGCATGGATGCGGCCCTCGGCATCGGCCGCCTGCTCGACGCAGGCCTGCACCGCGGCGTCGTCGGTGATGTCGGTGGCGATGAATTTCGCACCGATCTCGCGCGCCACCGCCTCGCCGCGCGCCACGTCGATGTCGGCCAGCACCACGCGTGCACCGGCATCGCGCAGGCAACGGGCCACGCCCGCACCGATGAGGGTCGCGCCACCGGTGACGAGCACCGTCCTGTCCTGCAAGTCCTTGTCGCTCATGCCTTTTCTCCTGGTTGGTCCCGTTGTCAATTGCTTGCAGTTACTTTAGATTTGAAGGATTCAGCCCCCAATCCGGATTGCGCAGCCGCTGTCCGCAAAACGCATTTATTCGCTGCCCCCACGCCGCCTCGCATGGAACACGCTGTCGCTGCATCGGCCTCGCTTCCCCTGTCGCGCTACGCCGTCATCGCCACGCCCGACCTCGACGAGGCGCGCGACGAGGTGGCGCGCATCTTCTGTCCACACCGGCTGCACCTGGGCCACGGCAGCTCGCGTTTCGACGCGCGCCACCACGTCGCGCCGCTGGGCGACATCTCGCTGAACTACGTGCAGTACGGCGCCGAGGTCGAGATCGATCCCGGCTGCCTCGGCGACTTCTATCTGCTGCAGATCCCGCTCAGGGGCAACGCCCGCATCGAATGGGCCGGCCAGAGCTTCACCTCCGACGCGCACCGGGCCTCGCTGGCCTCGCCGAGCCAGCCGCTGCGCATGCGCTGGGGCGACGACACGCCGCACCTGATCGTGAAGATCGGCAAGGCGGTGGTGCAGCGCCACTGGGAATCGCTGTGCGGCGAGCCGGCCGGCGCGCGGCCGCTCGAATTCGAGCCCGAGATCGCGCTCGACGAGGGCGCGGGCGCGAGCGTGAAGCACCTGGTGGAGTTCCTCGCGCAGGAACTCTCGTGCGGCCGCACGCCGCTGACCACGCCCTTCCTGGCCCAGGCCGAATCGGGCCTGATCCACACCCTGCTGGGCCAGTTGCCGCACAACCAGAGCGCGCGCCTGGGCGCCGAGCGCGGCGACGTCTCGCCTCGCGCGCTGCGCCGCGCCCGCGAGTACATCGAGGCGCACCTGCCCGATGCGCTCACGGTCGACGAGATCGCCTCGGCCAGCGGGCTGTGCGTGCGCAGCCTGCAGGTGGCGTTCCGCCAGCATGCGGGCCAGACGCCGATGGCCTACCTGCGCGAGCGGCGGCTGCTCGCGGTACACGAGCGCCTGAGCGACCCGGGCGCCGACACCACCGTGACCTCGGTCGCGCTGCAGTTCGGCTTCGCCCACCTCGGGCGCTTCGCGCAGGACTACGCGCGCCGCTTCGCCGAATCGCCCCATCGCACGCTGCAGCGGCACCGCTGAAGGCACCCGCGGCCACTTTCATAGAATCCACGCCCTGTGCATGCCGGGCGGTTGTCCGGGCGCCATGCGCCCCCAAATGACAACGATGGCCACCAAGAAACAAGACACCTCCTCCCGCATCGCCGACAACAAGAAGGCGGCGTACAACTATTTCTTCGAGGAACGCTTCGAGGCCGGCATGGTGCTGGAAGGCTGGGAAGTGAAGGCGCTGCGCGAAGGCAAGGTGCAGCTCACCGACGGCTACGTGGTGATCCGCGACGGCGAGATGTTCGTGCTGGGCTGCCAGATCAACCCGCTCAAGAGCGCCTCGACCCACGTGACGCCCGACTCGGTGCGCACCAAGAAGCTGCTGCTGCACAAGGAAGAGATCCGCCGCCTGACCGGCAAGGTCGAGCAGAAGGGCTACACCCTTGTGCCGCTGAACCTGCACTGGAAAGCCGGCAAGGTGAAGTGCGAGATCGCGCTGGCCAAGGGCAAGGCCGAGCACGACAAGCGCGACACCATCAAGGACCGCGAAGGCAAGCGCGAGGTCGAGCGCGCGATGAAGAGCCGCAGTCGCTGAGTTCGCGTTTTTTTGCGCGGCCATGGAATAAACGCGGCGCCGCGGGCGTTCATGCAGGTGTCGCCGGATCGTCCGGCGCCACAACCAGGAGCTCTTCCATGCCGCTGACCTCGCGCCATCTTCCTTTCCTCGCCGCCACGCTGCTGGCCGCCTCCCTGCTCTCGCTGCCCGCCGCGGCCCAGCCCAAGGCCGCCGACGGCGCCCTGGTCGGCCCCAACGGCATGACCCTCTACACCTTCGACAAGGACACGGCCGGCAACGGCAAGTCGGTCTGCAACGGCCAGTGCGCCACCAACTGGCCGCCGTACATGGCGGCCGACGGCGACAAGGCCGCGGGCGACTTCAGCATCGTCACGCGCGACGACGGCAAGAAGCAGTGGGCCGCCAAGGGCTGGCCGCTGTACTACTGGATCAAGGACACCAAGCCCGGCGACAAGACCGGCGACGGCGTCAACGGCAGCTGGAAGACCGCCAAGCCCTGACCTCCGACCCGCCCGCCTTCCATGGACGCCCGCCAGCTCGCCCCGCACATTCCCGGCCTGCGCCGCTATGCGCGCGCGCTGACCGGCAATGCCTGGGCGGCCGACGACCTGGTGCAGGACACGCTCGAGCGCGCCTGCAGCAAGTGGCGGCTGTGGGTGGCGGGCAGCGACCTGCGCGCCTGGCTGTTCGCGATCATGCACAACCTCTTCGCGAGCCAGGTGCGCCGCGCGCCGCCGCCGCATGCGGCCGTGTCGCTCGACGAACTGCCGCCCGAACAGCAGGGCGGCGTCGACCCCGGCCGCGACCACGGCGTGCGGCTCGACCTGCAGCGCTGCCTGCTGCAGCTGCCGGAAGAGCAGCGCGCCGTGCTGCTGCTGGTGACGCTCGAGGACCTGTCCTATGCCGAGGTCGCGAAGGTGCTCGGCATTCCGCTGGGCACCGTGATGTCGCGGCTGTCGCGCGCCCGCGTGCGGCTGCAGGAACTGCTCGACGGCGCGGCCGCATCCGGCACGGCGGCGGGCACACTGGCGGGCAGTGCGGCCCCGCGCCCCGGCCTGCGCCGCCTCAAGTAACGCCATGAACCGCCCCGCCCCGCCCCCTTCCGACGACGAACTGCATGCCTGGGTCGACGGCCGGCTCGCGCCCGAGCGCCGCGCCGCCGTCGAGGCCGCGCTGGCGGACGATCCGGCCCTCGCGGCGCGGGTCTCGCTCTGGCAGGCGCAGCGCGACACGCTGCGGCAGCTGCATGCCGAACTGCTCCACGAGCCCGTGCCGGCCCACCTGTCGGCCGTGCTCGAACGCGAGGCCGCGCCGCGCGACGGCTGGTGGCGCTGGGGCGGCATCGCGGCCGGCCTGCTGGTCGCCTTCGGCGCCGGCTGGCTCGGCAATGCCCAATGGAGCGCCAGCCAGCGGCCGGGCACCGCGCTGGCGCGCGCGCCGGCGGTGCGCGAGTTCGTCCATGCGGCCTCGCTCGCGCACCAGGTCTACACGCCCGAAAAACGCCATCCGGTCGAGGTGGCCGCGGCCGAGCAGCAGCACCTGGTGCAGTGGCTGTCGCGCCGGCTCGATCGGCCGCTCAAGGTGCCGGACTTCTCGACCCTGGGCTACACGCTGGTCGGCGGCCGGCTGCTGCCCGGCGAGAACGGCGCGCGGGCCCAGTTCATGTTCGAGGATGCGGCCGGCGAGCGCGTCACGCTCTATGTCGGCCAGCTCGATCCCAAGACCGCGGGCGGCCCGCCGGCCCCCGTGCCCGAGACCGCCTTCCGCTTCGCCGCCGAGGGCGCCGTGCCCAGCTTCTACTGGGTCGACCAGGGATTCGGCTACGCGGTGGCCGGCCGGCTGCCGCGCGAAACGCTGATGAAACTGGCGACGCTGGCCTACCGGGATCTGTCTTGAGCGCGGCATACACTCGGCCGGTTCGCGCATGCATCCCCCCATTTCCATGTTCGCGATCACTCAACGAAGGAGAAACTGCATGAAATTGCTCAGCGCCTCGATCCTCGCGGCCGCCCTGCTCGCCGGCTGCGGCAGCATGTCCAACCAGAGCGCCAGCGCGCCCGACACCCCGACGCGCACCGCCGACGGCGTGCTCGTCGGCCCGAACGGCATGACGCTCTACACCTTCACCAAGGATGCCGCCGGTTCGGGCACCTCGGCCTGCAACGGCCAGTGCGCGACCAACTGGCCGCCGCTGGGCGTGGCCGAAACCGCCAAGCCGATGGGTGGCTACACCATCATCATCCGCGAGGACGGCAAGCGCCAATGGGCCTACAAGGGCTGGCCGCTGTACTACTGGGCCAAGGATGCCAAGCCGGGCGACAAGACCGGCGACGGCTTCGCCAACGGCGCCTGGAAGCTCGCGCGCCCCTGAGACAGCGCCCATCGCCCGGGGCTCGCGCCCGGGCGATCCACGCCAGGAAGGCGGCCCGCAGCGGCCGCCTTTTTCGTTTCCGGACCCGCCGCGCGCAGGCGGCAGAATGACCCGATGCCCCTGAACGCCAACCTCGACGCCTTCGCCGCCCTGCTGCCCCTGGGATTGATCACCGACGAGCAGCACGATGCCGTGCTGGCCCATCCCGGCTTCCCCACGCTGCCGGCGCTGCCGAGCCCGGCGCACGCGCTGGACTGGATGCAGCAGCAGGGGCTGATCGACCCCGTGGCCTCGCACGTGCTGCGCATCCAGCTCGACCGGCGCGTCGAGCGCAACGCCCTCGACCGCGGCACGCGCGACGAGGCCGTGGCAGTCGCCGAACAGGCCGAGGCGCTGCACCGGCTCGGCGAGCGCGGCATCGTGCGCGAGGCCGTGCTCGCGCTGCATGCCCACGGCCGCATCGACGCCGATGCGCGCGACGAGGCACTGGAGCGCGTGCCGGTCGGCGGCGCCGAGCCCGACCCCGAGGCCACGCATGCCTGGCTCGACCCCGAGCCCTTCGAGGCGCTGGTCCTCCAGGGCCTGGTCGACGCGCCCCGGCTCGCCACCGCGCGCGCCCATCCCGAATACGCGAGCCTGCCCAGGCCGCCGACGCCGGCCCATGCCTATGCCTGGATGCGACTGCGCGGGCTGCTGCCGGCCGAGAACGAGGACGAAGACGCGCTGGTCGAGCGCATCGTCGCGGCCCGCGGCGAATCGGCGGCCGAGGATGCGGAGGACACGCTCGACGAATCCGAGGAACTGCTCGAGGCCGGTGCGCTCGGCCTCTCGCATGCGGTGGTGCAGGCGCTGCGCGACGACGGCCTGCTCGACGCCGAGGACCTCGAGGAGGCGCTGCCGTGGGTGCCGCTGGTGTCCGACAAGCGCGCCGACCCGGCCACCGCCCTCGCCTGGCTGGTGACCGACGGCTGGCTCGAGGAAGAGCGCTTCGAGGCCATCGCCGCGCGCGTGGAGGCCGAGCCGGCCTTCGTCGGCGCCGACGAGCGGCGACAGATCATCGCGCAGGCGCGCGAGCGCATCGCGGCCGAGACCGCGAGTTCGAAGGCCGCGACGCGCAAGCGCTCGACGGGGCTGCGCCCCCCGCGCTGGCTCGGCGTGCTCGCGGTGATCGCGATGGTCGGCGCGGCGGGCGCCTACCTGTGGCAGCTGAACGGCCTGCCGGCCTGCAACAGCGACCTGGCGCGGCGCGAGCTCGACGGCCTCGTCTCGAGCACCAGCAACGACGAGCGGCTGCGTTCCGAGCCCGGCGTCGAGGCCCGCGTGAGCGCGCTGCGCGAGATCGGCTTTCTCAAGCCCGACAACGTGCGCGGCTGCCTGGCCACGCTGTCGCGCGACGGAAAGACCGAGGCCATCGGCTTCACCATCGGGTCCGACAGCGGCGGCTCGGGCGGCGGCACGGTGGTGCGCGGCGCCGAGGCGGCGATCGTCGAGGCGCGCTTCGGCGCGCTCGATGCCGAAGGCCGCCCGCAGCACAACGCCGAGCCGGTCGGCCGGCCGGCGCTCGCGGACGCGCTGCGCGAAGGCGTGGACAACCTGGAAGCGCGCATGCGGGCGCCCAAGACCCTGCAGGAACGCCTGCGCGCGCTGCGCGAAATGCCGCTCATGGCGATCGACCCGGACCCCAGGCTCGCGCTGACCGAGGTCGAACCCGCCGGCGCCTGCCAGGCCGGGGACGGGCAGCAGCAGGTCTGCCCGGTGGTGATGGTCTACGACGACCGCCGGCTCGGCGCCATCGGCGGCGTGCGCGCCAGCGGCGCCGCGTCGCTGCCGCTGCGCGCCGAGATCACGCTGGCGCCCGACGACATCGGCGTCTGGCGCGTGGATGGGGATTTCGATCGACGCTTCGCGATGGCGGTGGTCGAGGCACGGCTTCACAAACAGGGCGCGACCGATGCCGCCTTGGGACCGCTCGAGCTGCCCGAGCCGCCACCGCCCCCGCCGCAGATCGTGCTGCCGAAGCTGCCGCCACCGAAGGTGGCGCGCTGAGCGCCGCGCCCGGCCTGGCCGGCCGGGGCGCGGCGACCGTCCTCAGACGGCCGATTCGCGGCTCGCGCGCTTGCGCTCGTGTTCCTTCAGGAAGCGCTTGCGCAGGCGCACGCTCTTGGGCGTGATCTCGACCAGCTCGTCGTCCTCGATGAACTCGACGCCGTACTCGAGCGTGAGGTCGATCGGCGGCGTGATCTTGATCGCGTCTTCCTTGCCCGAGACGCGGAAGTTCGTGAGCTGCTTGGTGCGGGTGGCGTTCACCACCAGGTCGTTGTCGCGGCTGTGGATGCCGACGATCATGCCTTCGTAGACCGGATCGTTCGCCTTCACGAACATGCGGCCGCGGTCGTCGAGCTTGCCGAGGGCGTAGGTGAAGATTTCACCGTCGTCCATCGAGATCAGCACGCCGTTCTTGCGGCTGCCGATCTCGCCCTTGTGCGGCTCGTAGCTGTCGAAGATGTTGCTGATCAGGCCCGAACCGCGCGTCAGGTTCAGGAATTCGTTGGTGAAGCCGATCAGGCCACGCGCCGGGATGCGGTACTCGAGGCGCACGCGGCCACGGCCGTCCGGTTCCATGTTGACCAGCTCGCCCTTGCGCTCGCCCAGGGCCTGCATCACGCCGCCCTGGTGCTGCTCCTCGATGTCGGCCGTCACCAGCTCGATCGGCTCGTGCTTCTCGCCGTTGACGTTGCGGAACACCACGCGCGGCTTCGAGACGGCCATCTCGTAGCCTTCGCGGCGCATGTTCTCCAGCAGGATGGTCAGGTGCAGTTCGCCGCGGCCCATGACCTCGAACACGCCTTCCTCGTCGGTCTCGTTCACGCGCAGCGCCACGTTGTGCTGCAGTTCCTTCTGCAGGCGGTCCCAGATCTGGCGGCTGGTGACGTACTTGCCTTCGCGGCCGGCCAGCGGGCTGGTGTTGACGCAGAAGTTCATGGTCAGCGTGGGCTCGTCGACCTTGAGCATCGGCAGCGGCGCCGGGTTCGCGGGGTCGGTCACCGTGACGCCGATGCCGATGTCGGCGATGCCGTTGATCAGCACGATCTCGCCCGGGCCGGCTTCGGTGGCCTGCACGCGGTCCAGGCCCTGGAAGGTCAGCACCTGGTTGATGCGGCCCTTGATGGACTGGCCGTCCGGGCCTTCCATCACCAGCACGTCCATCATCGGCTTCAGGGTGCCCTGGCTGATGCGGCCCACGCCGATGCGGCCGACGAAGGTCGAGAAGTCGAGGGCCGAGATCTGCAGCTGCAGCGGCGCGGCCGGGTCGCCCTTCTGCGAGGGCACGTGCTTCAGGATGGTGTCGAACAGGGCCGACATGTCCGGGCCCCACTGCTCGCCGGGCGCACCTTCCTCGAGCGAGGACCAGCCGTTGATGCCCGAGGCGTAGACCACGGGGAAGTCGAGCTGCTCGTCGGTCGCGCCGAGCTTGTCGAACAGGTCGAAGGCGGCGTTGACCACCTTGTCGGGGTTGGCACCGGGCTTGTCGACCTTGTTCACCACCAGGATGGGCTTGAGGCCCAGGGCCAGCGCCTTCTTGGTCACGAAGCGCGTCTGCGGCATCGGGCCTTCCTGCGCGTCGATCAGCAGCACCACGCCGTCGACCATCGACAGCGCGCGTTCCACTTCACCGCCGAAGTCCGCGTGGCCGGGGGTGTCAACGATGTTGATGTGCGTGCCCTGCCAGGTCACGGCGCAGTTCTTCGCCAGGATCGTGATGCCACGTTCCTTTTCGATCGCGTTGTTGTCCATCACCGTGTCGACGACCTTCTCGTGCTCGGCGAAGGTGCCCGATTGGCGCAGCAGCTGGTCGACCATCGTGGTCTTGCCATGGTCCACGTGGGCAATGATGGCGATATTGCGGATTTGCTTGGTCATGGTGTCGCTTCGGTCTGTGGTGCGTTCAAAAGAATTTGCTGGATTTCGATGGGGTTCAGCAAGCGCCCCGGGATCAGTTCATGGGCGGCCACGTGGGCCGTGCCGAGGAAGGCCGGGGGCGATTCGCCGAACACCGCGACCCGGGCCGCATCGGCCCACGGCCCGCGCCGACGCAGGCCGGACAGAAAGCGCCCTGCATCCTCGCTGCCCAGCGTGACGATCGTGTGGCCCTCGACCAGGCATTCGGCAGGCAACAACCGGGCCAGCCGCTCGTCCTCGTCCATGGCTTCCAGGGCCTCGAGCGTGATGCACTGGGCCTGCGTGAAGCCGCCGGTGGCGGTGCGGCGCAGCGAGCTCAGGTGGGCGCCGCAGCCCAGCGCCTCGCCGATGTCCTCGCCCAGGGTGCGGATGTAGGTGCCCTTGCTGACCGAGGCCTCGATGCGGATGGCATCGGCCGCGGTCTGCGCGATCTTCAGCGCGTGGATGACGACGTCGCGCGGCGCGCGCTCGACCTCGATGCCCTCGCGCGCGTATTCATAGAGTGCCTTGCCGTCCTTCTTGAGCGCGCTGTGCATCGGCGGCACCTGGCGGATCGGGCCGGTGAACAGGGCCTCGGCGCGCGCCAGGTCCTCGGCCGCGACCTGGACCGGGCGTTCGGCGATCACCTCGCCCTCGGCATCGCCGGTGGCGGTACGGATGCCCAGCCGCGCGGTGGCGACGTAGGTCTTGTCGGCGTCGAGGTGCAGCTGGCTGAACTTGGTGGCGGCGCCGAAGCACAGCGGCAGCACGCCGGTGGCCAGCGGATCGAGCGTGCCGGTGTGGCCCGCCTTCTCGGCGCGCAGCAGCCACTTGGCCTTCTGCAAGGCCTGGTTGCTGGACAGTCCCAGCGGTTTGTCGAGCAGCAACACCCCATGCACAGGGCGCCGCTGCACCCTTGTGCGTGGCGCATTCATGGCTAGTCGTCTTTCGAACGCGAAGCGACGGCCTGCGCGATCAGCGCGTTCATGTCGGCGGCACGCTCGGTGGTGCGGTCGAACACGAAGTGCAGCGTGGGCACGGTGTGGATGTGCAGGCGCTTGAACAGGCCGTTGCGCAGGAAGCCCGCGGCCTGGTTGAGCGCTTCGGTGGTCTCGGCCACGTCGCCGGTGAGCAGGCTGAAGAAGACCTTCGCATGCGCATAGTCGGGCGTGACCTCGACCGCCTGCAACGTGACCATGCCCACGCGCGGGTCCTTCAACTCGCGCGCGATCAGCTCCGTCAGATCGCGCTGGATCTGATCGGCGACCTTGAAGGCGCGGTTGGGAGTAGCGGCTTTTCTTTTGGGCATGTCAGGAATGCGGGAGCGACATCGGATTCAGAACGCAGAAGCCGCGAAGACTACGCAGAGGTCGCAGAAGGAGCAGAAGAAATCTCTTTCTTGCTTCTGCGACTTCTGCGAGACCTTCGCGACTTCTGCGTTCGGTTGTCCGTATTACAGGGTCCGCGCGATCTCCTTGATTTCGAAGAACTCGAGCTGATCGCCCTCTTTGATGTCGTTGTAGTTCTTGAGCTTGATACCGCACTCGAAGCCTTCGCGCACTTCGCGGACATCGTCCTTCATGCGCTTGAGCGAGTCGACTTCGCCGGTGTAGACCACCACGTTGTCGCGCAGCAGGCGGAAGTGCGAGCTGCGGGTGACATAGCCCGAGGTGACGTACGAGCCGGCCACGGTACCGATCTTCGAGGCCACGAACACCGTGCGGATCTCGGCCGAGCCGATGACTTCCTCGCGGCGCTCCGGCGCCAGCATGCCCGACATGGCGACCTTGATCTCGTCCACCGCGTCGTAAATGATGCTGTAGTAGTTCAGCTGGACACCATTGCCTTCGGCCAGCTTGCGCGCGCCGGCATCGGCACGCACGTTGAAGCCGATCACCACCGCCTTCGAGGCGATCGCGAGGTTGATGTCGCTTTCGCTGATACCGCCCACGCCCGCATACACCACCTGCACCTTGACCTCGTCGGTCGCGAGCTTGAGCAGCGATTGCGCGAGCGCTTCCTGCGAGCCCTGCACGTCGGCCTTGATGATGATGCGCAGCGTCTGCACCTCGCCCGCCGACAGGTCGGAGAACATGTTCTGCAGGTTCGCGGCCTGGGCCTTCGCCAGCTTGGTGTTGCGGAACTTGCCGGCACGGTAGGTCGCGATTTCGCGCGCACGGCGCTCGTCGCCCATCACCATGAACTCGTCGCCGGCCTGCGGCACTTCGGTCAGGCCCTGGATCTCGACCGGGATCGACGGACCGGCCGTCTTGGTCGGCTTGCCGTCCTCGTCGAGCATGGCGCGCACGCGGCCATAGGTCGAGCCGGCCAGCACCACGTCGCCGGTCTTGAGCGTGCCGGACTGGACCAGCACGGTCGCGACCGGGCCGCGGCCCTTGTCGAGCTGGGCTTCGATGACCAGGCCCTTGGCGGCGGCATCCACCGGCGCCTTGAGTTCCAGCACTTCGGCCTGCAGCAGCACCTGCTCGAGCAGGTCGTCGATGCCCTGGCCGGTCTTGGCCGAGACGCCGACGAACGGAACGTCGCCGCCGTACTCTTCGGGCACCACCTCCTCGGCCACCAGTTCCTGCTTCACGCGGTCCAGGTTGGCATCGGGCTTGTCGATCTTGTTGATCGCGACCACGATCGGCACACCCGCCGCCTTCGCGTGCTTGATGGCTTCCTTGGTCTGGGGCATGACGCCGTCGTCGGCCGCCACCACCAGGATCACGATGTCGGTGGCCTGCGCGCCGCGGGCACGCATGGCGGTGAACGCCTCGTGACCCGGGGTGTCGAGGAAGGACACCATGCCGCGTTCGGTTTCCACATGGTAGGCACCGATGTGCTGCGTGATGCCGCCGGCTTCGCCCGCGGCCACCTTGGCGCGGCGGATGTAGTCCAGCAGCGAGGTCTTGCCGTGGTCGACGTGGCCCATGACGGTCACGACCGGTGCGCGCGGCAGGGCTTCCGCCGTTTGCGCCGACACGTCCTCGTCGGTGAAGGCTTCGGGATCGTCGAGCGCGGCAACCACCGCGTTGTGACCCATTTCCTCCACCACGATCATCGCGGTGTCCTGGTCGAGCGCCTGGTTGATCGTGGCCATCTGGCCCAGCTTCATGAGCTGCTTGATCACCTCGGAGGCCTTGACCGACATCTTGTGCGCGAGCTCGGACACCGTGATGGTTTCCGGCACGTGCACCTCGATGATGCGGGCCTCGACCGGCGCCGCCGGTGCGTGCTGCTGGTCGTCGTGGCCACGGTCGTTGCCACGGCGCCCGCGCGGACCGCCGCGCCAGTTGCCACGGCCCACGCCGCCGCTCGCGTCGCCGCGGGTCTTGATTTCCTTCTTCTTGGCGGTGTCGCCGGCCCAGCTCGACGAGAGCTTGGCCGACTTCACTTCCTTGCCGGCGGCACCGCCGGCGGGCGCCGCCGTGGCGGCACCCGGTGCGGCCGGAGCCCCGGCGCGGGCCGCGGGCGCGGTCGGCTTGTGCAGCGTGCCCTTGACGCCACCGGCGGGCTTGACCTCGGCGGGCTTCTCGACCTTGTGCGGCACCAGCACGCGGGCCGGCGCATTCATCATGGCGCGGATGGCTTCGGCCTCGGCCAGGGCCTTGCGGCGGCGCTCGTCGAGGTCGCGCGCACGCGCGGCTTCCTCGTCGGCACGGGCCTTCGATTCGGCGGCGGCCTTGGCCTTCGCGTCTTCCTTGGCCTGCGTGGCGGCGGCCTGGGCCGTGGCCTTGGCCTCGGCGGCCTGCTTGGCGGCGGCGACCTGCGCCTCCGCGGCTTCCTTCAGCGCGGCGACTTCGGCCTCGGCCTTGGCGGCGCTGTTGGCGGAGCTGCGAACGACCGGCTTGGCCGCTTCGGCCTCGGTCTCGGCCTTCTTCTGGGCTTCCTGGCGAGCCGCCTGCGCGGCTTCCTGGCGTGCCTGCTCGGCCTGTTCGGCCTGTTCGGCGCGCTCCACCTTCTCGCGTTCGCGGGCTTCGGCTTCCTCGCGCTGGCGGCGCTTCTCGGCCAGCTCTTCTTCCTGGCGACGGATCAGCTCGGCCTGGCGGCGGGCTTCCTCCTCGCGACGGGCGAGTTCGGCTTCATCGATGCGCGGCGCGGCCGGCTCGGCCGGAGCGGCGACGGGCGCGGCAGCCACCGGCGCCGGAGCCTCGACGGCACCCGCGGGGCCTTCGTCGCGCTGGATGAAGGTGCGCTTCTTGCGCACCTCGACCTGGATCGTGCGGGCGCGGCCGGTGGCGTCCGCCTGCTTGATCTCGCTGGTCGACTTCTTGGTCAACGTGATCTTCTTGCGCTCGGGCTCGACGGTGCCGTGGCTGGCCTTCAGGAAACCGAGCAGGCGCTGCTTGTCCGACTCGGTCAGTGCGTCGCTGGCGGCCGCTTTGGGCACACCGGCGCTGCGAAGCTGGTCGAGCAAGGTTTCGGGAGTCTTCTTGAGTTCATTCGCGAACTCGGCGACAGTGGTACTGGACATATTCGTTTCGTGCCTCCATGACCATCACTCTTGGCCGGCGAACCAGTGTTCGCGGGCCTTCAAGATGAGGGTTTTGGCGTCATCGGCGCTCAGGCCGGTGATCTCGGTGAGTTCATCGACCGCGAGGTCGGCCAGGTCGTCGCGGGTGTTCACCCCCGCCTCGGCCAGCTTCGGAATCAGGTCGGGGTTCAGGCCTTCGAGGTCGCGCAGGTTCTGCGAGACGGTTTCGACGCCCTCCTCCTTGGCGATTTCCATGGTCAGCAGCGCATCCTTGGCACGCGAGCGCAGTTCGTTGACCGTGTCTTCGTCGAAGGCTTCGATCTCGAGCATCTCGGAGATCGGCACGTAGGCCACTTCCTCGAGGCTGGTGAAGCCCTCGGAGATCAGGATGTCCGCGATTTCCTCGTCGACGTCGAGCTTCTCCATGAACAGGCGGCGCGCGGCGTCGGTCTCGTTCGCCTGCTTCTGGGCCGACTCGTTGGCGTCCATGATGTTGATCTTCCAGCCGGTGAGCTCGGAAGCCAGACGCACGTTCTGGCCGCCACGGCCGATCGCGATCGCGAGGTTTTCCTCGTCGACCACCACGTCCATGGCGTGCTTCTCCTCGTCCACCACGATGGAGGACACGTTGGCCGGCGCCAGGGCGCCGATCACGAATTGGGCCGGATCCTCGCTCCACAGCACGATGTCCACGCGTTCGCCGGCGAGCTCGTTGGTCACTGCGTTGACGCGCGTGCCGCGCACGCCGACGCAGGTGCCGATCGGGTCGACGCGCTTGTCGTGCGAGAGCACGGCGATCTTGGCGCGCGAACCGGGGTCGCGGGCGCAGCTCTTGATCTCGAGCAGGCCCTGTTCGATCTCGGGCACTTCCTGGCGGAACAGCTCGATCATGAACTCGGGGGCCGAGCGCGACAGGATGATCGGCGCGCCGCGCAGCGTCAGGTCGACCTCCATGATCATGGCGCGCACGCGGTCGCCGTTGCGCAGGTTTTCCTTGGCGATCATCTCGCTGCGGCGCAGGCGGCCTTCGACGCGGCCGGCCTCGACGATGATGTCGCCCTTGTCCAGGCGCTTGACGGTGCCCACGAAGATCTTGTCGCCGCGCGACATGAAGTCGTTGAGCAGCATCTCGCGCTCGGCGTCGCGGATCTTCTGCAGGATCACCTGCTTGGCGGCCATGGCGCCGATGCGGCCGATCGGCACCGAGTCCACCGCTTCCTCGATGTACTCGTCGACCTCGATGTCGGGCATCTCTTCCTTGGCTTCGAACAGCAGGATTTCCTGGTCGGGCTGCTGCAGGCCGGCTTCGTCGGGCACCACGTGCCAGCGGCGGAAGGTCTCGTAGTCGCCGCTGTCGCGGTCGACGGCGACGCGGATGTCCACCTCGCCCTGGTACAGCTTCTTGGTGGCCTGCGCCAGCGCGGACTCGACCGCGCCGAAGACGACGTCACGCTCGACGTTCTTCTCGCGCGAGATCGCATCCACCAACATCAACATTTCGCGATTCATGCCACCACTCCTCTAGTCAGTCCGGAACCTTTGTTCCGCCAATGTCCTGCGAGCCCTGACGGGCCCTGGGCTTGCGCCCCTTGAAATCCACGATGGGTGCCAGCCGCGCCTCGCGCAGCTCGTCCAGCACGAAGCCCAGCGCCTGCAACGGTGCCGGCGCGCGCTTCTTGCTGACCTTCTGACCCGGCTTGGGCTCCGGCTCGTCGCTCCAGACGATCTGCCAGCCCCGGGGGCCGTCGGACCCCTCAGCCTGTGCGGCCCGCTCGAGCGTGCCGCGAAACTTCTTGCGATTGGCCGACACCTGGCCGGCCGCCGCCTCGCCGATCGGCGCCTTCAGCGTGATGTCGATCACCTCGCCCTCGAAGCGCTCGAAATCCTTCTCGTGGCGCAGCGGACGGTCGATGCCCGGCGAGGACACCTCGAGCCGCTTGTAGTCGGCGCCATCGACCTCGAGCGCGAACTGGAGCTGTCGCGTGACCTTCTCGCAGTCCTCGACCGTGACGAAGGGCTCGGGCGTACCGGCGGCGAGAGCCTCCGATGTGGGGGCCGTCCACGGCAAATCAATCGTCACGCGCAGCAATCCTCCCGCCGAGCGTTCGATCTCGACCAGGTCGTAGCCGAGGCCGGCCACGGTTTGTTCCACTGTCTGCTGCAATGCCACGTGTTCGAAGGTGCCTTTTTTATTCAATCGACGATGTGCAATAACCCGCCCGCCAGGTACCGCGCCATCGATAAAAATCGCTTCGGCGAGAAATCGCGAGGAAACCGGAAATTGCTGCCGCCCGGAATTCCACTCGATAACTCAATACCGGATGGACCATAAAAAAACGGGCGGTTGGTACCCGCCCGTTTGGTCGTGAGCCTCCAATTATATGCCACTTCTGTGATAAATGAAGGGGCACTTCTGCACGCGGACCACGCCCGTTCGCGGCTCAGGGCGTGGCGGCCCCTTCCCGAGCGGCGGCGACGCGCCTGGAGCGCGCCCAGACGGCCGCGAACAGCACCGATCCCAGCGCCAGCGCGGCCGCCGCGACCAGCAGCGGAATCTGGAACGAGCCGGTGCGCTGCGCCAGTGGCGCCGCGAACAGCGGGCCGATGATCTGACCCACGCCGTACGACGCGGTGGCATAGCCGATCAGCCCGGCCGCCGCATTGCCACGCAACCGGCGCGCGTCGCGCACGGCGAACAGCGTGATGGCGGTGAACGGCATGCCCAGCAGCAGGCTGCCGAGGGCGAAACCGACCACGCTCGGCCAGGCCACGGACAGCACCACGCCGACCGCCTGCAGCGCATAGGCGATCGCCAGCAGCAGGCGGTTGTCCCAGTGCATGGGCGCGCGCGAGCCGATCAATGCGCCCGGAATGATCGCGGCGCCGAACAGCGGCCAGAAATAGTCGGGCCAGAACGAGCCCGGCAACGCCTGGCGCGCGATCACCGGCAGGAAGGTGGCGGTGATGATGTAGCCGAAGCCCGCCAGCCCGTAGAGCGCGACCAGCCAGATCGCGTCGGAACGCGCCGCGGCCGACTCCTGGGCGCTCGGCGCCGCGACGGGCGCGGGCGCCGCGCCGCCGGCCACGGCCTGCTCGCCGTCGTTGAACACGCGCCAGATCGCCGCAATCAGCGCCAAGGCGAGCACGCCGAGGCCGATCCAGCCGGCTTCGGAGCCCCAGCGGCCGAGCGCCCCGCCCAGCAGCCCGGTCATCGCGATACCGACGCCCGGGCCGGTGTAGATCACGCCGCCGAGCGCCGGCGAACGCGTTTCGGCCAGCCGGCGCAGGCCCCAGCTCGAGGCGAACACGAACACCCAGGCGCTCATCACGCCGGCCGCCGCGCGCAGCACGCCCCAGGCGGTGAAGCTGTGCAGCAAGCCCATGCCGACCAGCAGCGCCGCGGTGGCCAGCAGGCCGCCGCGCACCATGGTCTTGGCGCGCACGCCGATGGCCGCGCAGCTCACCGCGCCGACGAAATAGCCGAGGTAGTTGAGCGAGGCCAGCAGCCCGCCAGCCTCGAGCTCGAGCTTGCCCTCGTGCAACATGATCGGCAGCATCGGCGTGAAGGCGAAGCGCCCCAGCCCCATGGCCACCGCCAGCGTCACCATGCAGGCGAGCGCCGCCCGCCAGGCGCCGCGCCTGTCTTGTCCGATTTCCGACATCTTTTCGCGCAATGCTCGTTGTTGTAGGTCGCGTTCGCCGTCAGGCCAGCTGCGCGGCGGCCACCAGTTTCTGCGTGTAGGGGTGTTCGGGAGCGTCGAGCACCCGGTCGACCGGGCCCGACTCGAGGATCGCCCCGTCCTTCATGACGATGACCTGGTGCGCCATGGCGCGGATCACCTCCACGTCGTGCGTGATCAGCAGATAGCTCAATCCGCGCTCGCGCTGCAGCCGCTGCAGCAGCCCCAGCACCTGCTTCTGGATCGTGACGTCGAGCGCGCTGGTGGGCTCGTCGAGCACCAGCAGGCGCGGATCGACGATCAGCGCGCGCGCGATCGCCAGCCGCTGCCGCTGCCCGCCCGAGAACTCGTGCGGATAGCGGTCGAGCAGCGCCGGGAACTGCGCCTCGGTCAGCCCGACGTCGGCCAGCGCCTGCAGCGCCCGCGCGCGCCGGTCGGACGCCTTGAGTTCGGGCGCGTGTACCAGCAGGCCCTCGCCGACGATCTGCTCGACGGTCATGCGCGGCGACAGCGAGGAGAACGGGTCCTGGAACACCACCTGCATCGCGCGCCGCAGCGCGAGATCGGACGCCTGGCCCTGCCCCCAGCCCTGCCCCTCGACCTTCAGCGCGCCCTGGAAGCGCAGCAGCCCCAGCGCGGCCAGCGCCAGGGTCGACTTGCCCGAGCCCGACTCGCCGACCACGCCCAGGGTTTCGCCGGGCGCGATGCGGAACTCGGCACCCTGCACCGCCACGAACTCGCCCTTGCCGAACCAGCCGGCGAAGCCGGGCCTGGGCACCGGGTAGCTCACGCGCAGTCCCGTGGCAGAGAGGATCGGCGCCGCGTCGGGCCGCGCCGGCGCGGGGGTCACGTCGCGCGTGGGATGGCTGTCGATCAGCTTGCGCGTGTAGGGGTGTTGCGGCGCCTCGAACACGTCCGCCACCGGGCCGTGCTCGACGATGCGGCCCTGCTCCATCACCGCGACGCGGTCGGCGAAATGGCGCACCAGGTTCAGGTCGTGGGTGATCAGCAGCACCGCCATGCCGTACTTGCGCTGTAAATCGGCCAGCAGCTCGAGGATCTGGGCCCGCACCGTCACGTCGAGCGCGGTGGTCGGCTCGTCGGCCAGCAGCAGGCGCGGCCGGCAGGCCAGTGCCATGGCGATCATGGCGCGCTGGCGCTGGCCGCCCGAGAGCTGGTGCGGCAGCGCCCGCGCGCGCCGCGCGGGCTCGGGAATGCCGGTGTCGGCCAGCAGTTGCACCGCGGCCTCCTGCGCGGCGCGTGCCGGCAGGCCCTCGTGCAGCTGCAGCACCTCGGCGATCTGGTCGCCCACGCTGTAGAGCGCGTTGAGCGCGGTCATCGGCTCCTGGAAGATCATCGCGATCTCCTTGCCGCGGATGCCGCGCAGCTCGCGCTCGGGGATCGACAGCAGGTCGCGCCCGTCCTGCGCGCGCTCGGCATCGAACAGCCGCGCCGAACCCGAGAGCTCGGCGTTCTGCACCAGCCGCAGCAGCGACAGCGCGGTGACGGTCTTGCCCGAGCCCGATTCGCCCACCAGCGCGAACTTCTCGCCGGCCGCGATCCGGAAGTCGACGCCATGCACCACCGGCTTGCCGCCGAAGGCCACGCGCAGGCCGCGCACGTCGAGCAGCGGCGCGCCGGCCGCGAGGGAGGATTGGCCCGGCTTCACTTGTCGGCCTTCCGTGGATCGAGGGCGTCGCGCAGCGCGTCGCCCATGAAGGTCAGCAGCATCAGGGTGAAGACCAGCACGCCGAAGGTGGACATCGAGATCCACCAGGCGTCGATGTTCGCCTTGCCCTGGTTGAGCAGTTCGCCCAGCGAGGGCGTGCCCGGCGGCACGCCGAGCCCGAGGAAGTCGAGCGAGGTCAGCGCAAGGATGGCCGCGCTCATGCGGAACGGCAGGAAGGTGACGACCGGCACCATGCTGTTGGGCAGGATGTGGCGCCGCATGATCTGCAGGTTGCTCACGCCGAGCGCGCGCGCGGCGCGCACGTAGTCCATCTGGCGGTTGCGCAGGAACTCGGCGCGCACGTAGTCGGCGAGCGACATCCAGCCGAACAGGCTCAGCAGCACGAGCAGCAGCAGCACGCTGGGCGTGAAGATGGCGCTGAAGATGATCAGCAGGTAGAGCTCGGGCATCGAACCCCAGATCTCGAGCAGCCGCTGCAGGAACAGGTCGGTCTTGCCCGCGAAGAAGCCCTGGATCGCGCCGATGGCGATGCCCAGCACCACGCCCACGGCCGTGAGCGCCAGCGCGAACAGCACGCTGACGCGGAAGCCGTAGATCAGCTGCGCCAGCAGGTCGCGCCCGCGGTCGTCGGTGCCCAGCAGGTTCTCGCCCGAGGGCGCGGCCGGGTTGGGCTGCTTGGCGAAGTAGTTGAGCGTGCGCGGGCCGTAGGGATTGGGCGCGTAGAGCGCCCAGTTGGCGCCGGCCGTGATGCGGTCGCGGATGAAGGGATCGAGGTAGTCGGCCGGAGTCTCGAAGTCGCCGCCGAAGGTCTTCTCGGAGTAGTCGCGCAGCACCGGGAAGTAGGTCTGGCCCTCGTAGCGCACCACCAGCGGCTTGTCGGTGGACAGCAGCTCCGCGAACAGGCTCAGCACCACGAGCACGGAGAACAGGACCAGGCTCCAGAAGCCCAGCGGATTGCGGCGGAAGCGGCGCCAGGCGCGCCGGCCCGGGCTGTCCGACTTGGCCGGCGGATGCGGCGCGACGGGGGTGGGCATCGATTCAGTCAAACTTCACCCTCGGATCGACCCAGACGTAGCAGAGATCGGAAATCAGCTTGGTCACCAGCCCGATCAGCGTGAACAGGTAGAGCGTGCCCAGCACCACCGGGTAGTCGCGCCGGATCACGCTCTCGTAGCTCAAGAGGCCCAGGCCGTCGAGCGTGAACAGGGTCTCGATCAGCAGCGAGCCGGTGAAGAAGGCGCCGATGAAGGCGGCCGGAAAGCCCGTGATGATCGGGATCAGCGCATTGCGGAACACGTGCTTCCAGAGCACCTGCCGCTCGGCGAGGCCCTTGGCGCGCGCGGTCAGCACGTACTGCTTGCGGATCTCCTCGAGGAAGGAGTTCTTGGTCAGCATCGCCGTCACGGCGAAGCTGCCGATCACCATCGCCGTGACCGGCAGCGCGATGTGCCAGAGGTAGTCGACGATGCGCGCGCCCCAGCTCAGGCTCTCCCAGTTCGGCGAGGTCAGGCCGCGCAGCGGGAACCACTGCAGTTGGCCGCCGAAGATCACCAGCAGCGCCACGCCGAGCACGAAGCCCGGGATGGCATAGCCGATCAGCACGATCAGCGTGGTGAGGAAGTCGAAGCGCGAGCCCGCGCGCACTGCCTTGGCCACGCCCAGCGGCACCGCGATCAGGTAGCTGATGAAGAAGGTCCACAGGCCCAGGCTGATCGAGACCGGCATCTTCTCCTTGACCAGTTCCCACACGTCCTTGCGCTGGTAGAAGCTGGTGCCGAGGTCGAAGCGCGCGAAGGACTTGAGCATGGTCCACAGGCGCTCGTGGGCCGGCTTGTCGAAGCCGTAGAGCTTCTTGATCTCCTCGATGCGCTGCGGATCGAGGCCCTGGCGGCCGCGGTAGCCGGCGCCGCTGCTCGCGGCCCGCTCGCCGCCCGAATCGCGCCCCTGCAACTGCGCCACCATCTGCTCGACCGGACCGCCCGGCACGAACTGGATCACGCCGAAGGTGATGATCAGCACGCCCAGGAGCGTGGGGATCATCAGCAGCAGTCGCTTGAGGATGTAGCTGGCCATGCGGTTTGTCGTGCTCCGGATCTTTTCGGGTGCGGCTGGCGCTACTTGTTGGCCGGCGAGGCCCACCACGTCGCGAGGGCCCAGTCGCCGACATCGTAGTACGGCGGAACGGTCGGCGGCAGCACCACGCCGGCCGGCCGGTAGCCGACCAGGAAGGCGCTGCCGTAGTACATCGGGATCGAGTAGTAGCCGGCCGAGAGCACGCGGTCGAGCACGCGCAGGGCCGTGGTGAGCTCGGGGCGCGTGGTGGCCGACACCACCTTGCCGACGATGGCGTCGACCGCCGGATCGGCGATGCCCCAGTAGTTGGAAGAGCCCGGCGTCTCGGCCGACTTCGAACCGAACAGCTCGAACAGCTCGCCGCCCGGCGCGCTGTTGCCCGGCAGCCGCATCGAGGTCATGTCGAAGTCGTAGTTCTGCATGCGCTGCTGCGAGAGCGAGAAGTCGACGGTGCGAAAGCTCATCTCGATGCCCAGCTTCTTCAGCGCGGTCTGCAGCGGCGTGGCGACGCGGATCAGCGAGGGCTGGTCGTTGAGGAACTCGATCGTGAAGGCCTCGTTCTTCGCATTGCGCAGCGCGCCGTCGCGGTAGGTCCAGCCGGCCTCGGCCAAGAGCGCCCTCGCCTTGCGCAGGTTCTCGCGCAGGCTGCCGGGCGGATCGGTGCTCGCGGGCACCGGCGCGGGCCCGAACACCTCGGGCCGGAGCTTGGCGCGCAGCGGCTCCATCAGCGCCAGTTCGTCGGGCCCGGGCAGGCCTTCCGCGTGGAAGTCGCTGTTCGGGAAATAGCCCTGCACCCGCGTGTAGATGCCGTAGAACAGCTGGCGGTTGAGCCACTCGAAGTCCATCGCGAGGCCGATGGCTTGGCGCACGCGCACGTCCTTGAACTTGTCGCGGCGCGTATTGAAGATGTAGCCCTGGAAGTCGCCGGGGTTGTGGTTCTCGAAGCCGCGCTTGACGATCTCGCCGCTGTCGAACTGCTTGCCCTTGTACTGGCGCGCCCAGTTGCGCGAGACGAACTCGCGCATGAAGTCGAACTCGCCGGCCTTCAGGCCCTCGAAGCGCGCGGTCTCGTCGAGATAGACCTTGTAGGCGATGCGGTCGAAGTTGAACAGGCCCTTGCGCACCGGCAGGTCCGCGCCCCAGTAGTCGGCGCGGCGCACGTAGGTGATGTCGCGGCCCAGCCGGTCGCTCGCGGGCTTGTAGGGACCGGAGGCGATCGGCACCTCGGTCACGATCTGGTCGAAGGGCTTGCCGCCGCCCCATTGGCGGCTGAAGACGGCCATGCTGCCGACCACCAGCGGCAGCTCGCGGTTCGGGCTCGCGAAGTCGAAGCGCACCGTGCGTTCGCCGAGCGCGGTCGCCTTCTTGACCTCGGCATAGATGGTCTTGAACTGCGGCGCCGCGAGCGGGCCGATCAGGGTCTGGAACGAATGGACCACGTCGGCCGCCAGCACCGGCGAGCCGTCGTTGAAGCGGGCCTTGGGATTGAGCCTGAAGGTCACCGAGAGCCGGTCGGGCGCCACGTCGATGTCCTCGGCCAGCAGGCCGTAGACGGTGGTCGGCTCCTCGGAGTTGCCGGTCATCAGGCTCTCGAACATCAGCGCGCCGAGGCCCGAGGGCCCGGTACCCTTGAGCGTGAACGGGTTGAACTTGTCGAAATTGGTGGGCCGGGTCGGCGGCACCAGCCTGAATTCACCGCCCTTGGGCGCGTTCGGATTCACGTAATCGAAGTGCGTGAAGCCCGGCGCGTACTTGATGTCGCCGAATTGCGCGTACGCATGGGCGGCCCACGAAGGGGCCGCCGAGAGCGCCAAACCGAACCAGAGCAGCCAACCTCGCATGCGAGAATTCTGCCCCGAGATTTTCACGAGGCAACTCCATGGGCTTTCTTTCCGGCAAAAAACTCCTGATCACCGGCGTGCTGAGCAACCGCTCCATCGCCTACGGCATCGCCAAGGCCTGCCATGAACAGGGTGCCGAGCTCGCCTTCAGCTATGTCGGCGAGCGCTTCAAGGACCGCATCACCGAGTTCGCGGCCGACTTCGATTCCAAGCTGATCTTCGACTGCGACGTCGGCGACGACGCCCAGATCGAGCAGCTGTTCGCCGACCTGTCGCAGGCCTGGCCGAAGTTCGACGGCTTCGTGCACAGCATCGGCTTCGCGCCGCGCGAGGCGATCGCGGGCGACTTCCTCGAGGGCCTGTCGCGCGAGGGCTTCCGCATCGCGCACGACATCAGCGCCTACAGTTTCCCGGCGATGGCGAAGGCGGCCCAGCCCTACCTCGACGACCGGTCGGCCCTGCTCACGCTGACCTACCTGGGCGCCGAGCGCGCGCTGCCCAACTACAACACCATGGGCCTGGCCAAGGCCTCGCTCGAGGCCTCGGTGCGCTACACGGCGGCCTCGCTGGGCCCGAAGGGCGTGCGCGTCAACGGCATCAGCGCCGGCCCGATCAAGACGCTCGCGGCCAGCGGCATCAAGGGCTTCGGCAAAATGCTCGGCGCCGTGGCCGAGGCCTCGCCGATCCGGCGCAACGTGACGATCGAGGAAGTCGGCAACGTAGCGGCCTTCCTGCTGAGCGACCTCGCCAGCGGCGTGACGGCCGAGATCACCTACGTCGACGGCGGCTTCAGCAACGTCGTCGGCGGCATGGCCGAGTAAGCGGCCAAGCTGCTCACGGGCGCGGCCTCGCGCCCGTCGGACGGCGATGCGCGCCGGTCGCGCCGCGCTTGCCCCGCCATGGAACTTCGGCCACAAATGGGCATCCATCGGTCGTTTCCAGCTACTCATTTCATAGCACCCGTGCTCCATCGACGTTCCCTGCTGCTCGCCACCCTGGGCCTCGTGCTGGCCTTGCCCGCGCGCGCCGGTGCGCCGGCCCTGATGCTGGCCGAGGTCTACAAGCCGGGCATGTCGCTGGCCGACTACTGGGTCAGCGAGAAATACGACGGCGTGCGCGCGTACTGGGACGGGCGGCAGCTCTACACGCGCGGCGGCGAGCGCATCGTGGCGCCGGCCTGGTTCACCGCGACGCTGCCCAAGCAGCCGCTCGACGGCGAACTCTGGGCCGGCCGCGGACGCTTCGCGCATGCGGTGTCGACGGTGCGCAGCCAGGCGCCCAACGACGTCGCCTGGCACGAGATGAAGTTCATGGTGTTCGACCTGCCGGCCCAGGGCGGTGACTTCACGGCCCGCCTCGGCGTGCTGCGCAGGCTGCTGCCGATCACGGACGCGCCCTGGGTGGTCGCGGTGCCGCAGGAACGCGCGACCACGGCCGAGGCGCTGCAGGCGCTGCTCGACAAGACCGTGAAGATGGGCGGCGAAGGCCTGATGCTGCACCGCGGCGCCTCGCTCTACCGCGCCGAGCGCAACAACGACCTGCTCAAGGTCAAGACCCACGACGATGCCGAGGCCCGCGTGGTCGGCCACGTGCCCGGCAAGGGCAGGCATGCCCAGCGGCTCGGCGCGCTGCTGGTCGAGATGCCTGGCGGCCAGCGCTTCAAGCTGGGCACCGGCCTGAGCGATGCCGAGCGCGAGCATCCGCCCGCGATCGGCACCTGGGTCACCTACCGCTACAACGGGCTCACGGCCGGCGGGCTGCCGCGCTTCGCACGCTTCGTGCGCGTGCGCGAGGACGGCTGAGCCGCCCTGCGCAGCCGTCTCCCCTCGCGCTTCGGCGCTCAGGCGCTCTTCCGCACGCAGTCGGCGTAATAGCGCTTCTTGCCCGTCTCGTCGACACGTGCCACCAGGCCGTGGATGTCGGTCTCGAAACCCGGGCACTGCGTGTTGAACTCGCGCGAGAACTTCAGGTAGTCGACGATCTTCTTGTTGAAGACCTCGCCCGGGATCAGGAGCGGAATGCCCGGCGGGTACGGCGTGATCAGGCTGGTGGTGATGCGGCCCTCGAGTTCGTCGATCTCCACGCGCTCGGTCTTGCGGTGCGCGATGTGCGCGAAGGCGTCGCTGGGCTTCATCGCGGGCGTGAGGTCGCTCAGGTACATCTCGGTCGTCAGGCGGGCCACGTCGTAGCGCGCGTAGAGCTGGTGGATGTGCTGGCACAGGTCGCGCAGGCCGAGGCGCTCGTAACCGGTGTGCTGCTGGCAGAACTCCGGCATGATCCGCCACATCGGCTGGTTGCGCGCGTAGTCGTCCTTGAACTGCTGCAGCGCCGTCAGCAGCGTGTTCCAGCGGCCCTTGGTGATGCCGATGGTGAACATGATGAAGAAGCTGTAGAGGCCGGTCTTCTCGACGATCACGCCGTGCTCGGCGAGGAACTTGGTCACCACGCTGGCGGGAATGCCGCTCTCGGCGAAGTTGCCCTCGAGGTCCAGGCCCGGCGTCACGATGGTCGACTTGATCGGGTCGAGCATGTTGAAGCCGTCGACCAGTTCGCCGAAGCCGTGCCAGTTGCGCGGCGACTTCTTCGAGCGGCTCTTGCCGTTCTTCTCGCCGTGCATGATCCAGTCGTCCGGCACGCCGATGCCCTCGTCCACGAGCTTCTCGGGCCCCCAGACCTTGAACCACCACTCGTCCTTGCCGAACTCCTCCTCGACCTTGCGCATGGCGCGGCGGAAGTCGAGCGCCTCGAGGATGCTCTCCTCCACCAGCGCGGTGCCGCCGGGCGGCTCCATCATCGCGGCGGCCACGTCGCAGCTCGCGATGATCGCGTACTGCGGGCTGGTCGACGAGTGCATCAGGTAGGCCTCGTTGAACAGGTCGCGGTCGAGCTGGCGGTTCTGCGAGTCCTGCACCAGCACGTGGCTGGCCTGGCTGATGCCGGCCAGCAGCTTGTGCGTGGACTGGGTCGCGAACACCAGCGACTCCTTCGGCCGCACGCGGCGCTTGCCCATCGCGTGGTAGGAGCCGTAGAAGGGGTGGAAGGCGGCGTGCGGCAGCCAGGCCTCGTCGAAGTGCAGCGTGTCGACGTAGCCGTCGAGCGTGTTCTTGATGGTCTCGGTGTTGTAGATCACGCCGTCGTAGGTCGACTGCGTGAGCGTCATCACGCGCGGCTTGACCTTGTTGGCATCGACGTCCGCCAGCAGCGGATTGGCCTTGATCTTGGCCTTGATGGCCTCGGGCTCGAACTCGCTCTTGGGGATCGGGCCGATGATGCCGAAGTGGTTGCGCGTGGGCTTCATGAAGACGGGGATCGCGCCCGTCATGATGATCGCGTGCAGGATCGACTTGTGGCAGTTGCGGTCCACCACCACCACGTCGTCGGGCGCCACCGTGTGGTGCCACACCATCTTGTTGCTGGTGCTGGTGCCGTTGGTCACGAAGAAGCAGTGGTCGGCATTGAAGATGCGCGCCGCGTTGCGCTCGCTGGCCGCCACCGGGCCGGTGTGGTCGAGCAGCTGGCCCAGTTCCTCCACCGCGTTGCAGACGTCGGCGCGCAGCATGTTCTCGCCGAAGAACTGGTGGAACATCTGGCCCACCGGGCTCTTGAGGAAGGCCACGCCGCCCGAGTGGCCCGGGCAGTGCCACGAGTAGGAGCCGTCTTCCGCGTAGTCGATCAGCGCCTTGAAGAACGGCGGCTGCACGCTCTCGAGGTAGCTCTTGGCCTCGCGGATGATGTGGCGCGCCACGAATTCGGGGGTGTCCTCGAACATGTGGATGAAGCCGTGCAGCTCGCGCAGGATGTCGTTCGGGATGTGGCGCGAGGTCTTGGTCTCGCCGTAGATGTAGATCGGCACGTCGGCGTTCTTGCGCCGCACTTCGCCGATGAAATTGCGCAGGTTCAGCACCGCCGGATCGAGGTCGGGCCCGATCGAGAATTCCTCGTCGTCGATCGACAGGATGAAGGCGCTGGCACGGCTTTGCTGCTGAGCGAACTGGCTCAGGTCGCCGTAGCTCGTGACGCCCAGCACCTCGAAGCCTTCCGTCTCGATGGCCTGCGCGAGCGCGCGGATGCCGAGGCCCGAGGTGTTCTCGGAGCGGAAGTCCTCGTCGATGATGACGATGGGGAAGCGGAATTTCATGGGGCAGAGCTCCGGGACAGGCAATGAGGCGCGAAGTGTACGGAATTCAGATGAAGAATTCGCCCGCGCGCGCAATGCCCGCCGAATGTCGCCGCGATGCGTCCCGCCGCGCCGCGCCGGGAGCCCCCACAAAGTGCAGGCGAGTCCGGGCGCGCGGGAGCGCATGCCTCAGAATGGGGTCGCCTGAAACAAAACAAGGAAGGAGATGTCAATGGCGAATTCCACGATCTGGTGGTTGATCGCTGGCGCGGCAATCGTGGTCGAGCTCCTGTCCGGCACGATCTACCTGCTGCTGCTGGCCGGCGGATTCGCCGCCGCGGCGATCTCCGCCCACCTGGGCTTCGGCACAGTCACCCAGCTGCTGGTGGCCGCCGTCGTCGGCGTGGTCGCGGTGCTGGCCTGGTACTCGATCCAGCGCAAGCGCCCGCCGCCCCCACCCACCGAAGCCAACCGCGACCTCAATCTCGACATCGGCGAGCGCGTGCAGGTCGAGGCCTGGAATCCCGACGGCACCGCCACCGTGCGCTACCGCGGCGCCCAGTGGACCGTCGTGCAGCGCGCGGGCCATGCGCCCTCCACCGGCGAGCACCGCGTGGTGGAGGTGGTCGGCAGCCGGCTGGTGGTCGACAAGATCTAGAACCCGAGAACGAAAGAGGAAAGGTACAGAAGCCATGGAATATTCGGTCCCCGTCATCATCCTGGTCATCGCGATCATCTTCATCAGCCAGTCGGTGAAGTTCGTGCCGCAGCAGAACGCCTGGGTGCGCGAGCGCCTGGGCAAGTACCACGGCACCATGACGCCCGGCCCCAACTTCCTGATCCCGTTCATCGACCGCGTGGCCTACAAGCACAGCCTGAAGGAGATCCCGCTCGACGTGCCGAGCCAGATCTGCATCACGCGCGACAACACGCAACTGCAGGTCGACGGCATCCTCTACTTCCAGGTCACCGACCCGATGCGCGCGAGCTACGGCTCGTCGAACTACATCGTGGCCGTGACCCAGCTCGCCCAGACCTCGCTGCGCAGCGTGATCGGCAAGCTGGAGCTCGACAAGACCTTCGAGGAGCGCGACGTCATCAATGCCCAGGTGGTCGCGGCCATCGACGAGGCGGCGCTCAACTGGGGCGTGAAGGTGCTGCGCTACGAGATCAAGGACCTGACGCCGCCGAAGGAAATCCTGCAGGCGATGCAGCGCCAGATCACGGCCGAACGCGAGAAGCGCGCGCTGATCGCGGCCTCCGAGGGCCGGCGCCAGGAGCAGATCAACATCGCCACCGGCGAACGCGAGGCCTTCATCGCGCGCTCCGAGGGCGAGAAGCAGGCCCAGATCAACAACGCCCAGGGCGAGGCGGCCGCGATCACCGCGGTGGCCACCGCGACGGCCGACGCCATCGAACGCGTGGCCGCCGCGATCCAGCAGCCGGGCGGCGAACAGGCGGTGCAGCTCAAGGTGGCCGAACGCGCGGTCGATGCCTACGGCAAGGTCGCGGCCGACTCCAAGACCACGCTGATCGTGCCGAGCAACATGACCGAGACCGCGGCGCTGATCGCCTCGGCCATGCGCATGGTGCAGGCCGGCAAGTCCTCGGGGCCGACGGCCTGAAGCTTTCCGGAAACGGCCCCGGCGACTGCTACAATCGTGGGCTTCGGAGCGGTGGATGAGCGGTTTAAGTCGCACGCCTGGAAAGCGTGTGAGGGTTAATAGCCCTCCGCGGGTTCGAATCCCGCCTGCTCCGCCAGAGAGTCTTTGTTCGCAACCGTTCGCGAACATGCAGGAAGCCCGAGTTGCCATTGGCACTTGGGCTTTTTTGTGGGCGCCCGTTGCTCGCGCGCGACTGGCGTACGATCCGCAGGTTCTCAGTTCCCAGGAGGCGCCGCATGGCAGGACACCCCAGCACCAAGCCGCTCGGCAGCACGTCGCTCGACCGCACCCTCGAAAAGACCGAGCAGGTCGCCGCCGACGTGCAGAAGGCCTCCGACAACCTCGCGGTGGTCAACACCGTGCTCGAGCAGGAGCTGCCCGAGGAGGTGCAGGTGGGCGACGTGGCGCTGGCCATCGCGCACACCAGCCAGCTCGAGGAAAAGCTCGCGCAATCGGCCGAGCAGCTCGCCGAGGTCAATGCCGCGCTCAGCGAGGAGATCGAGAAGCGCATCGAAGCCACGGCCCAGCGCGACGAGAGCGTGGCCCGCGCGAAGAAGCTCGAGCAGGCCGCCGGCACGGGCAAGAGCGCGAACGACTGACGCCGCGCGCTTGGGCGATGCCCGAGCGCCTCGGTCATCGCATGAAATAGGGACACGCCGCGTTTCTCCGTCTCCTTTCTCCTACGCGGCAAGCTCGCGCGGCACGCTACGCTATTGGTTCTCACACCCTATCCGTGGCATGGCCCTCATCACGTTCCTCGTCGAGGACAACAAGACCATCAGGGACAACCTGGTTCCGGCACTCGAGGACCTCGTGAATGCCCAAGTCGTTGGCTTTGCCGAAACCGAATCCGAAGCGCTGGCATGGCTGCGCGACCATCCGGCCGAGTGGCAGCTGCTGATCGTCGACCTGTTCCTCAAGGAAGGCTCGGGCCTGGGCGTGCTCGCGGGCTGCAAGGAACGCCGTCCCGGCCAGCGCGCGGTGGTGCTGAGCAACTACGTGACGGCCGACATCCGTACGCGCTGCGAGACCCTCGGCGCCGACGCGGTCTTCGACAAGTCGCGCGACCTCGACGCCTTCATCGAGTACTGCAACACCGACCGCCCCTCGGGACTCGCGCCGCTCTGAAGCCACGGGCGCCCATCGCCCGCCTCTGCACTTCCTTGTGTCGTTTCGAACGCCCATGAAAAAAGGGCCCGAAGGCCCTTTCTCGTTGGAACGCGGATCGCAGCCGATCAACGAACCACGGCGATCTGCGTACGCTGGCCACCCTTGTAGGTGTAGAGCGTCAGCGCGCCGTTCTTGATGTCGCCCTTCTCGTCGAAGGCGATCGGGCCGGTCACGCCCTTGTACTGGATCTTGCCCACTTCGGGCAGGTACTTCTCGGGGTCGGACGAACCGGCCTTGACCATGGCTTCGGCCAGCACGTTGACCGCGTCGTAGACGTACGGTGCGTAGATCTGGACGTCGACACCGTTCTTGGCCTTGAACTTGGTCTTGAAGTCTTCCAGCGGCTGCTTGAAGTCGCCGTCCACGCCGCCGGCTTCGGCGCACACCACCATGTCTTCGCCGATGGCATCGCCAGCGAGCTTCGGCAGTTCGCCGGTGCACAGGCCGTCGCCGCCCATGAACTTGACGTTCAGGCCGAGCTGCTTGACCTGCTTGAGCATCGGGCCGCCGACGGCGTCCATGCCGCCGAAGAACAGCACGTCGGGCTTGGCCGACTTGAGCTTGGTCAGGATGGCGTTGAAGTCGGTCGACTTGTCGGTGGTGAATTCGTGGCCCACGATGGTGGCGCCGGCGGCCTTGGCCGACTTCTCGAATTCTTCGGCGACGCCCTGGCCGTAGGCCGTGCGGTCGTCGATCACGGCGATGTTCTTGCCCTTGAGCGTTTCGACCGCGTACTTGCCCAGCGTGCCGCCGAGTTGCGTGTCGTCGGCCACCACGCGGAAGGTGGTCTTGAAGCCCTGGCGGGTGTACTTGGGGTTCGTCGCCGACGGCGAGATCTGGGGGATGCCGGCGTCGCTGTAGAGCTTCGAGGCGGGGATGGTGGTGCCCGAGTTCAGGTGGCCGACCACGCCGTTGACCTTGCTGTCGACCAGCTTCTGGGCCACGGCCGTGCCTTGCTTCGGATCGCCTGCGTCGTCTTCGGCGACCAGTTCGAACTTGGCGACCTTGTCGCCGATCTTCAGACCCTTGGCGTTCAGTTCCTCGATCGCCATCTTGGCGCCGAACTCGTTGTCCTTGCCGAGGTGGGCAATGGGACCGCTGGTCGGAGCCACGTGGCCGATCTTCACGACCAGTGCATCGGCGGGAGGTGCAGCGGGTGCCGGGGCGGCCGCGGTGGGCGCCGGGGCAGCAGCGGGTGCCGCAGCTTCTTCTTTCTTGCCGCAAGCCACCAGCGTGAGTGCAGCCAGAGCGACCGCAGTCCATTTCAATTGCATGAGAACCTCCAGAACATGGATGATGAGATTGAGAAACCGGTCGTGTGATCCGGGCGCTCCTGACCTCGCAAGTTCCGCGCCGCAGACCCGGGCCACCCTAACCCTCCAGCTTTGGCCCACCCGACCTGGCGCGCAGTTTAGCCGAAGCATCACCCCTCGAAAGTTGGCGTAGACCCTGGGTTTTCCGAGAGTTCGGCGGCCATCGCCTCGATCACCAGAGCGCGCAAAACGGCTTCGATTTCGCCGCGCAAACGCGGCACCATCGCATCGAGTTGCTGCTGCACGGCGGCCGCCACCGTGTCGCTCAAACGCTCCTCGAGCGAGAAGTCCACGCGCTGCAGAACGCGGTGCAGCAACTGCTCCTCGAGCCGCACGATGTCGGCCTCGGAACGCTGCACCGCGGGCGGCAGTGCGACGGCCTGGGCCGGGTCGGGCATGGCCGGCGCGGCGGCGTCCGGACCCGCGTTGTCCGTCGATGGCGAATGCGCCGCGACCGGCTCGGCGGGCAGGTCGAGCACCGTCGTCAGGGTGGGAACGAAACGCGGCGGCGTGCGGGTCGGACTGGCCATCAGGATGCGCTCCTCGCGAAGTCGTGCGGCTGGATCGTGTAGCCGCGGTCGGCATAGTGGCGCCAGCGCGCGCGGCCGATCTGGCGGTCGTCGGGTTCGTTGCTCACGATGTCGATCAGGCGCTCGTAGCGCTCGAAGCCCGCGGGCACCTGTGCCCCGAGATTGACCAGCAGTTCGCGGTGCGGCAGCGCCGCCGATTCCGCGCCCTCGTCGGCCAGGATCACGGGCGAGCGCGACAGCACGTGGGCCGGCGCGTCGGCTCGGCAATGCGCGACGAACTCGGTCGGCGCCAGTTGCCAGAGCCCGGCATCGACCGCGTCGAGCCATTGCGCCTCGCCGACCACCACCACGCGCATGCCGCGCGTGGCGACGGCCTTGCGCACGAGCCGGCAGGCGTAGCTGAGCTTGTCGGGCGCGTTGTAGTGAAAGCCGATCTCCGTCACTGCACCGAACGCGCCTTGCGGGCCGCCGCCTTGCTCTCGCCCTTGCCCTCGTTCTTGCGCTCCGCCCTGGCCTTCGCCTTGGCGCTGTCGGCGGCGGCCGCGCCGTCCTGCGCGCGGCGCGTCAGGTACGAGACCAGCAGGCCCACCGGCCGGCCCGTCGAGCCCTTGGCCGCGCCGCTCTTCCATGCGGTGCCGGCGATGTCCAGGTGCGCCCAGGCGAAGTCGGCCGTGAAGCGCTGCAGGAACTTGGCCGCGGTGATGGCACCGCCCGCCCGGCCGGCCACATTGGCCACGTCGGCGAAGTTGGTCTTCAGGCCCTCGGCATATTCGTCGTCGAGCGGCAGGCGCCAGCAACGGTCCTGCGACGTCTCGCCGGCCGCCTCGAGCGCCGCGGCCAGCGCGTCGTCGCTCGAGAACAGGCCGCTGCGCACGCCGCCCAGGGCCACCACGCAGGCGCCCGTGAGCGTCGCGATGTCGATCACGGCGGCGGGATCGAAGCGCTTGGCGTAGGTCAGCGCGTCGCAGAGGATCAGCCGGCCCTCGGCATCGGTGTTGAGGATCTCGATGGTCTGGCCGCTCATGCTGGTGACCACGTCGCCGGGCTTGATGGCGCGGCCGTCGTTCATGTTCTCGCACGAGGGGATCAGGCCGACCACGTTGATCGCGGGCTTGATGCCGGCGAGCGCGCGGAAGGTGCCGAGCACGCTCGCGGCGCCGCACATGTCGAACTTCATCTCGTCCATTTCGGCCGCCGGCTTGAGCGAGACGCCGCCGGTGTCGAAGGTGATGCCCTTGCCGACCAGCACCACGGGAGCCTGGTCCTTGGGCCCGCCCTGGTAGCGCAGCACGATGAAGCGCAGCGGCTCGGCCGAGCCCTGGGCCACGGCCGCGAAGGCGCCCATGCCGAGCTTGTCGACCTCCTTGGGACCGAGCACCTCGCACTTGATGCCGGGCAGCTTGCCCAGGCCCTTGGCGGCCTCGGCCAGCATCGTCGGCGTGGCATGGTTGGCGGGACGGTTGCCCCACTCCTTGGCGAACTCGATGCCCTCGACGGTGGCGCGCGCCTGCTCGAAGGCCGCGCCGACCGCGACCGCGTCGGCCACGCCGACGATCAGCTGGCGGATGGTGCGCGGCTCGGCCTTGGACTTGGTGGCGGTGTAGACATAGCTGGCGTCGGCGGCCGCGGTCACGGCGCTCGCCACGGCCGCGGGCGCTGCGTCCTGGGCGAAGGCCAGCACCACGCGCTTGGGCGACTGGGCCTTGGCGGCGTTGACCGCGGCGATCACGCCGCTGCGCACCGAGGCCGGCTGGCCGTCGCCGATGGCCGCCAGCACCACGCGGTTGGCGGCCACGTCCTCGGGCCGGTACAGGGACAGCAGCTTGCCGGCCTTGTCGGGCAGGTCGCCGGCCTTGCGGGCGGCCGCGATCTGGACGGAAAGAGGGTCCTTGGACGCGAGCGGCGCGCTGCCCACGAGCACGATCAGGACGTCGGATTTTTCGGCCGCTGCGCGGGCGACGGTGAGGGTCTTGAGTTGAAAGTCCATAATCCTTTTTTTCCTCGAACGATGTTATTCCATTCTTCCCTACGCAAGGAGCTGTCCCGCAGCTTCGGAGCGACCCTCGTGGTCCTGGTCACCATCGTGATGACCATGATGCTCATCCGTACGCTCGGACTGGCCTCCAAGGGCAGCGTGAACCCGTCCGAAGTGTTCCTCGTCATGGCCTACACGGTGCTCGGCTACATGCCGACCATCCTGAGCCTGAGCCTGTTCATCGCCATCGTCGGCACCCTGTCGCGCATGTACCGCGACAGCGAGATGGTGATCTGGTTCTCCAGCGGCCGCGGGCTGTCCGACTTCGTCGAGCCGCTGTTCCGCTTCGCCTGGCCGGTGCTGCTGCTGATCGCCGCCATGGCGCTGATCGGCTGGCCCTGGGCCAACTCGCAGACCATGGGCATGCGCCAGCAGTACGAGCAGCGCGGCGACCTCGAGCGCGTCTCGCCCGGCGAATTCCGTGAATCGGCCGGCCGGCTGCGGGTGTTCTTCATCGACAAGGACTCCGCCGACAGCGCCACCGCCACCAACGTCTTCATCTGGTCGGTCGAGCGCAACCTGCAGATCACGACCTCGGCGCGCAGCGGCCGCATCGAGAACGTCGGCAATTCGCGCTACCTGATGCTGAGCAACGGCCAGCGCCTGGAGCGCCCGCTGCTGCCCAACGGCGCCCTGAAGATCAGCGAATTCGAGACCTACGGCACGCGTGCCGGCGGCAGCAGCGCGGGCTCCAGCGACGCCACGCCGCCGCGCGCTCGCACCACGCTGTCGCTGCTCGGCGACTTCAACACCAGCGCGGCGCGCGGCGAACTCGCCTGGCGCCTGGGCATGCTGCTGGCGGCCATCAACTTCGTGCTGCTGGCCCTGGCCGTCTCCAGCGTCAATCCGCGCGTGGGCCGCAGCGGCAACCTGCTGTTCGCGCTGTTCGCCTTCGTCATCTACTACAACCTGCTGAACCTGGGCCAGAGCTGGATCAGCTCGGGCCGCTACGGCATGGGCGGCTTCATGCTGCTGCTGCACGGCGGCGTGGCGCTGTTCGCCGTCTCCTGGCTGACGCTGCGCAACAACAACTGGACGCGCCGCAAGAACCGCGGCACGGGCGCCGCCCCGCCGCCGCCCTCCACCACCCGGCTGGAGCCCACGCCATGAGAACCATCCGCCGCCTGATCTACATCGAGGCGCTGAAGGCCGTGGCCTTCGTGACGCTCGGCTTCCTGAGCCTGTTCTTCTTCTTCGACTTCGTCGACGAGCTGCAGGCCGTGGGCCGTCCCGAGAGCCTGGCCTACGGGCCGGCGCAGGCGCTGCTCTACGTGACCTTGCTGCTGCCGAGCCATCTCTACGAACTGCTGCCGATCACCGTGCTGATCGGCTGCATCTTCGTGATGGCGCGGCTCGCGCAAAGCTCCGAATACACCATCCTGCGCACCAGCGGCCTCGGCCCCTGGCGCGCGCTGCGCACGCTGCTGGTGCTCGGCCTGGGCTTCGTGGTGCTGACCTTCGCGGTGGGCGACTACCTCGCGCCGGCCGCCGAGCGCGCCGCGCAGCTCGTGAAGTCGCGCTATCAGGGCACCTTCACCTTCGTGGGCAACACCGGTGCCTGGCTCAAGGAGCGGCAGGACAAGGCGTCCTACGCCGTCAACGTGCTGTCGATCTCGCGCAACGGCGCGCTCAAGACCGCGCGCATCTTCGAGTTCGACGACAAGGGCTACCTGCGCAAGCAGATGACCGCCGCCACCGCGCGCATCGAGCGCGGCTACTGGGTGCTGTCGGAGATCGAGCAGCAGGACTACGACACCCGCGCCGCCGAGGGCAAGGCGCACGTCGCCACCACAAAAATGGCCGAACTCAACTGGCCGACTTCGCTGACGGCCGAGATGGTGTCGGTGGCGCTGCTGCGGCCCGACCGCATGAGCACCATCGACCTGTTCGACTACATCCGCCACCTCGACGCCAACGGCCAGACCGCGCAGCGCTACGAGATCGAGTTCTGGCGCAAGGTGTTCTATCCGCTGTCCTGCCTTGTGATGGTGGTGCTCGCCCTGCCCTTCGCCTACCTGCACTTCCGCCAGGCCGGCATCACCACCTACGTGTTCGGCGGCGTGATGATCGGCATCAGCTTCTTCCTGCTGAACAACGTGTTCGGCTACCTCGGCAACCTCAGCAACTGGTCGCCCTGGATCACGGCGGCGGCGCCGGGGCTCATCTACTCGGTGATGTCGCTGGCGGCCTTCAGCTGGCTGGTGCTCAGGCGCTGATGGCCACGCCGACGGTGCAGGGCATCGTGCTGCTGGCGCACGGCTCGCGCGACCCGCGCTGGCGCGCGCCGATCGAGGCCGTGGCGGCACGAACGCAAGCGCTGTCGCCCGAGGCCCGGGTGCGCTGCGCCTACCTCGAGCTGGCCGAGCCCGACCTGCGCACCGCGGCGGCAGCATTGGTCGACGAGGGCGCCCGCGCGATCCGCGTGGTGCCGCTGTTCCTCGGCATGGGCAAGCATGCGCGCGAGGACATCCCGCGCCAGCTCGACGCGCTGCGCGCCGAATGGCCCGCGCTGGCCTTCACGCTCGGCCCCACCGTGGGGGAATCGCCGCAGGTGATCGACCTGCTGGCCCGAATCGCGGTGGAAAACTGAACATCCGGACATTTCCATAGATTCCGAAGGCATAATAAATTCCGCAATAAGACGGAATTTGATATGAATCTGCACCAGTTCAAGTTTGTTCAGGAAGCCGTGCGGCGCAACCTGAACCTGACCGAGGCCGCCAAGGCGCTGCACACCTCCCAGCCCGGAGTGTCGAAGGCGATCATCGAGCTCGAGGAGGAACTCGGCGTGGAAATCTTCGCGCGCCACGGCAAGCGCCTCAAGCGCGTGACCGAGCCGGGCCAGCACGTGATCGCGAGCATCGAGCTGATCATGCGCGAGGTCGGCAACCTCAAGCGCATCGGCGAGCAGTTCAGCGCGCAGGACAGCGGAACGCTGTCGATCGCCACCACCCACACCCAGGCGCGCTACGTGCTGCCGGTGCCGGTGGCCAAGCTGCGCGAGGCCTACCCCAAGGTCAACGTGAGCCTGCACCAGGGCTCGCCCGACCAGGTGGCACGCATGGTGATCGACGAGGTGGCCGAGATCGGCATCGCGACCGAATCGCTCGCCGACTACGCCGAGCTCGTGACCCTGCCCTGCTACGAGTGGCAGCACGTGCTGGTGCTGCCCAAGGAACACCCGCTGGCGACCAAGGAGCGCATCTCGCTCGAGGACCTGGCCTCCGAACCGATCATCACCTACCACCCCTCGTTCACCGGCCGCACGCGCATCGACCATGCCTTCGCGCAGAAGAAGCTCGCGCCGCGCATCGCGCTCGAAGCCATCGACTCCGACGTGATCAAGACCTATGTGCGCCTCGGGCTCGGCGTGGGCATCGTGGCCGAGATGGCGGTGCGCGACGAATCGAACGCCGACCTCGTGGTGCGCCCGATGGGCCAGGTGTTCGGCCAGAACATCGCGCGCGTGGCCTTCAAGCGCAGCGCCTACCTGCGCAACTTCGTGTTCAAGTTCGCCGAGCTGCTGTCCGACCGGCTCGACCGCAACCTGATCGCCAAGGCCCTGAGCGGCCACCAGCAGGACTACGACCTCTGAGCAGCCCACGCGCTCGCCCGACCTTCCTTCCACGCATCCCACCATGAGCACCGCCCCTTCTCCCCGCACGCCCGAGATCGCGTCCAAGCTGCCCGCCGTCGGCACCACCATCTTCACCGTGATGTCCGCGCTCGCGGCCGAGAAGAACGCGGTCAACCTGGGCCAGGGCTTCCCCGATTTCCATTGCGATCCGCAACTGCTCGAGGACGTGACGGCCGCCATGGCCGCGGGCCACAACCAGTACCCGCCGATGCCGGGCATCCCCGCGCTGCGCGATGCCATCGCGGCCAAGATCGAGGCGCTCTACGGCCACCGCTACAGCGCCGCGGCCGAGATCACGGTGACCGCGGGCGCCACGCAGGCGATCATCACGGCCATCCTCGCGGTGGTGCGCGCGGGCGACGAGGTGATCGTGCTCGAGCCCTGCTACGACAGCTACGTGCCCAACATCGAGCTCGCGGGCGGCAGCGTGGTGCGCGTGCCGCTGGTGCCGGGCAGCTTCCGACCCGATTTCGACCGCATCGCCGCCGCTTTAAGCCCACGCACGCGCGCGATCATCATCAACACGCCGCACAACCCCAGCGCCACCGTGTGGACCGAGGCCGAGATGCGCCGGCTCGAGGAACTGCTCGCGCCCACCGAGGTGTTCGTGATCGCCGACGAGGTCTACGAGCACATGGTCTACGACGGCGCGCGCCACGAGAGCGTGGCCCGCTTCCCCGGGCTGGCGGCGCGCAGCTTCATCGTCAGCAGCTTCGGCAAGACCTACCACGTCACCGGCTGGAAGGTCGGCTTCGTGGCCGCGCCGGCGCCGCTGATGGCCGAGTTCCGCAAGGTGCACCAGTTCAACGTGTTCACCGTCAACACGCCGATGCAGCATGCGCTGGCGCGCTACATGGCCAACCCCGCGCCCTACCTCGAGCTGCCGGCCTTCTACCAGCGCAAGCGCGACCTGTTCGCCGCCGGCCTCGCCAGGACCCGCTTCAAGCTGCTGCGCAGCGAAGGCAGCTACTTCCAGTGCGTCGACATCTCGGCGGTCAGCGATCTCTCCGAAGCCGACTTCTGCCTCTGGCTCACGCGCGAGATCGGCGTGGCGGCGATCCCGCTGTCGGCCTTCTACGGCGACGGCTTCGACCAGCGCGTGGTGCGCTTCTGCTTCGCCAAGAAGGACGAGACGCTGGTCGCCGCGCTCGACCGGCTCGCCAAGCTCTGAGCCCATCGACCGGCGCCGGGCCACGGGACCGCACGCGATGAAGGCGCCACGGCTCATCCTCGGCGCGCTGGCGCTGTCCTTCTTCGCCGCCGGCGTGGCCGACGCCTTCGTGCCGATGCTGCCGGGCCGGCAGTACTCGGTCGTCGACATGCTGCACATGCCGCTGATCACCGCGCTGTGCTACGCCTGGTGCCGCGCCGACCTGCTCGCGCGCGGCCAGGTGCCGCGCGGGCGCATCGCGCTGTTCGCGGGCCTGTTCCCGCTGCTGGGCGTGCCCGTGTTCTTCCTGCGCACGCGGCCCTGGCGGCAGGCGCTGCTCGGCCTGCTGCGCACCGTGGGCTTCCTCGCCTTCTGCCTGCTGCTCGCGAGCCTCGGCGGCCTGCTCGGCGACTTCGCCGCGGGCGCCTCGCACCGTGGCGGCTGAGGGAGGCACGCGCGCCATGGCGAATCCCCAGCTTCGCACCCTGCAGAAAATCTTCGGCGGCGTCGGCGCGGCCCTGTTCGTGGTGGCGCTGCTCGTGGCGGCCCACACCCTCTACTTCATCCGCTCCGCGGTACACGCGCCCGGCGAGGTGATCGACCTGCTGCACGTGGAATCGGACGACGACGGCGACGGCACCTGGAAGCCGCGCGTGCGCTTCCGCACGGCCGCAGGCGAGACGATCGAGTTCGAGTCCTCGACCAGCAGCAACCCGCCCTCCTACGAAATCGGCGAAGCGGTGCAGGTGCTGCATGCGCCCGGCAATCCGCGCAACGCGCGCATCGACGGCTTCTTCTCGCTCTGGGGCATGTCCATCGTCTTCGGCGCCATCGGCACGGCCTTCCTGGTGGTCGTGCTGGTGCTCGCCATCGCCGCCGCGGCTACACCGGCGCAGTCCACCCGGCGCGGGCGCCGACGCCCACGGTAGGACAGTCCTGACCGGCGAAGGCGCGGCTCTCTTGCGCTGCGCGCACCCCGGGGTCACGAGCATCGAGGCTCGATAACAACGTCCCTGGAGAAAACATGTCGCTCTCGTTCATCCTGCTGATCGTCCTGATCCTTCTGCTGATCGGCGCGCTGCCGAGCTGGGGACACAGCCGTACCTGGGGCTACGGACCCAGCGGCGGTCTTGGTCTCGTGCTCGTGATCGTGATCATCCTGGTGCTCATGGGCAGGATATGACGCGCGGGCGAGGCGGCACGCCGCCTTGCCCTTCATGACGAGGCGAAGGCCTCTTCGGACGAAGCCCGCGGCAGCGGGCTTTTTCTTTGGAACGTCGAAAGGACCGTCAGGCCTGCAGCTGCGCCCAGGCCTTGTCGAGCCGCTTCACGCTCACCGGCTGCGGCGTGCGCAGTTCCTGCGCGAAGAAGCTCACGCGCAGCTCCTCGAGCAGCCAGCGGAACTCGAGCATGCGGTCGTCGACCACGCCCTTGCGCTCGGCCACCAGCCGCCAGTAGCGCTGCTCCTGCGGCCGCAGCTCGGCCAGCTTGGCGGTGTCGCGCGCCGGGTCGCCGCGCAGCTTGTCGAGCCGCAGCACGATGGCCTTGAGGTAGCGCGCGAAATGCTGCAGCTGCGTCCACGGCGCATCGGCGATGAAGCGCTTGCCGACCAGCTTCTGCAGCTGCTGCGCGGCGTCCTGCACCGACTCGGGCTGGATCTTCGTGTCCTTGATCTTGCGCGCGGCCGCGGCGTACTCCACGAGGATCGTCGCGGCCAGCCGCGCCACCTCGCTGGCGATCAGGGTCAGCCGGCCGCGCCCCTCGTCGAGCCGCCGCTTGAACGCGAACTCGTCGGCCGGCAGCGGCTCCTGCAGGAAGGCACGGTCGATCGCCACTTCGACGATCTGCGCGCGCAGCTCGTCGGCGGTGCCCAGCGGCATGTAGGCCACGGCCATCTTCTGCAGGTCGGGGATGTTCTTCTCGAGGTACTTGAGCGCGTCCTTGAGCTGCAGCGCGAACAGCCGTCGCAGGCCCGCGCGGTGCTTCGCGGCCGCGACCGCGGGTTCGTCGAAGACCTCGATCGTGACGGCATCGCCCTCGTCGCGCAGCGCGGGAAAGCCCACCAGCGACTGGGCGCCGCGGCGCACCTCCATCAGCTCGGGCAGTTCGCCGAAGCTCCAGGCGGTGTAGCGCTGGCCGGCCGGCAGCGCCGGCGTGGCGGGCGCGGCCGGCGCGGCCTCCTGGGCGCGGCGCGCGTCGGCGGGCGCCGCGGTCTTGGCGGGTTCGGCCGAGGCCTTCACGTTGAGTCCGGCCAGCGCCTGGAACGCACCGCGGGCCTTCGCGCCGAGCTCGGCCTTGAGCGCGCCGAGGTTGCGCCCCATGCCGAGCTGGCGGCCGTGCTCGTCGACCACGCGCAGGTTCATGAACAGGTGCGGCGCGAGCATGTCGAGCTTGAAGTCGGCGCGCTTCACGTCGATGCTGGTCATGTCGCGCACGCGCTTGAGCAGCACGTCGGTCAGCGAGCCCGTGCCGAACAGCTCGGGCGCCGACAGCGCCTCGGCCAGCTTCGCCGCCGACTCGGGCAGCGGCACCAGCCGCGAGCGCGGACGCTGCGGCAGGCTCTTGAGCAGCGCCTGGATCTTGTCCTTGAGCATGCCCGTCACCAGCCATTCGCAGCGTTCCTCGCTGACCTGGTTGAGCACGAACAGCGGCACGCTGACCGTGAGGCCGTCCTTGGCATCGCCGGGTTCGTGCAGGTAGCTCGCGGCGCAGTCCACGCCGCCGAGCCGCAAGGTGGGCGGGAACGACTGGGTGGTGATGCCGGCCGCCTGGTGGCGCATCAGCTCGTCGCGCGTGAGGAACAGCAGGCGCGGCTGCTCCTTCGAGGCCTGCCGGTACCAGTTCTCGAAGGTCGTGCCGCTGGCCACGTCGGCCGGCAGCTGCGCGTCGTAGAAGGCGAAGATCAGCTCGTCGTCGACCAGCACGTCCTGCCGGCGCGACTTGTGCTCGAGGCCCTCGACCTCGCGCACCAGCTTGCGGTTGGCCGCGAGGAACGGAAAGCGGCTGTCCCACTGCCCGCCGACCAGCGCCTCGCGGATGAAGATCTCGCGCGCGGCGACCGGGTCGACGCGCGTGAAGTCGACGCGCCGGCCGCTGTAGACCACCAGGCCGTAGAGCGTGGCGCGCTCGAGCGCGGCCACCTGCGCGTTCTTCTTCTCCCAGTGCGGATCGAGCAGCTGCTTCTTCAGCAGATGGCCGCCCACCTGCTCGAGCCACTGCGGCTCGATGTTGGCGATGCCGCGGCCGAACAGCCGCGTGGTCTCGACCAGCTCGGCCGCCACGATCCAGCGCCCGGGCTTCTTCTTCAGGTGCGCGCCGGGGTGCTTGTAGAACTTGATGCCGCGCGCGCCGAGGTAGGCCTCGTCGTCCTCGAGCTTCCAGCCGATGTTGCCGAGCAGGCCCGCGAGCATCGACAGGTGCAGCGGCTCGTAGCCCGCGGGCTCGGCATTGATGCGCCACTTGTGCTCGGTGACCACCGTGAGCAGCTGCGAATGGATGTCGCGCCATTCGCGCACGCGGCGCACGTTGATGAAGTTCTGGCGCAGCAACTGCTCGTACTGGCGGTTGCTGAGCTTGTGGCTGTCGCCGTGGCCGCCGCGCGCGTCGGCGATCCACTTCCACAGCCGCAGGTAGCCGCTGAACTCGCTCTTCTCGTCATCGAACTTCGAATGCGCCTGGTCGGCCTGCTGCTGCGCTTCCATCGGGCGGTCGCGCACGTCCTGCACGCTGAGCGCCGAGGCGATCACCAGCACCTCCTCGAGCGCGCCGCGCGCACGGGCCTCGAGGATCATGCGGCCCACGCGCGGGTCGAGCGGCAGCTTGGCGAGCTCGGCGCCGGTGGCGGTCAGCTCGTTGGCATCGTCGACCGCGCCGAGCTCGTTGAGCAGCTGGTAGCCGTCGGCGATGGCGCGCGGCGACGGCGCCTCGAGGAAGGGAAAGCGCGACACGTCGCCCAGCCGCAGCGACTTCATGCGCAGGATCACGCCCGCCAGCGACGAGCGCAGGATCTCGGGATCGGTGAAGCGCGGCCGGCCCTCGAAGTCCTTCTCGTCGTAGAGGCGGATGCAGATGCCGTTGGCCACGCGGCCGCAGCGGCCCGCGCGCTGGTTGGCGGCGGCCTGGCTGATCGGCTCGACCAGCAGTTGCTCGACCTTGCTGCGGAAGCTGTAGCGCTTCACGCGCGCCGTGCCCGCGTCGATCACGTAGCGGATGCCCGGCACGGTGAGCGAGGTCTCGGCCACGTTGGTGGCCAGCACGATGCGCCGGCCGGTGTGGCCGTCGAAGATGCGGTCCTGCTCGGCCTGCGACAGCCGCGCGAACAGCGGCAGCACCTCGGCATTGCGGTAGAGCGGCTGGTGCGTGAGGTGCCGGCGCAGGTGGTCGGCAGCCTCGCGGATCTCGCGCTCGCCGGGCAGGAAGACCAGGATGTCGCCCGCATGGTGCGGATCGCGCCAGAGCTCGTCGACGCCGTCGGCGATGGCGTCGTTGAGGTCGTGGTCGCGCGATTCCTCGAAGGGCCGGTAGCGCTGCTCCACGGGGAAGGTGCGGCCCGACACGAACACCGTAGGCGCCGGTCCCTTGGCCGAGGCGAAGTGCTGGGCGAAGCGGTCGGCGTCGATGGTCGCCGAGGTCACGATCACCTTGAGGTCGGGCCGCCGCGGCAGGATCTCGCGCAGGTAGCCGAGCAGGAAGTCGATGTTCAGCGAGCGCTCGTGGGCCTCGTCGATGATGATGGTGTCGTAGGCCTTGAGCAGCGGGTCGGTCTGCGTCTCGGCCAGCAGGATGCCGTCGGTCATCAGCTTGACCGAGGCATCGCGCGACAGGCGGTCCTGGAAGCGCACCTTGAAGCCGACCACCTCGCCCAGCGGCGTCTTGAGTTCCTCCGCGATGCGCTTGGCCACCGAGCTCGCGGCGATGCGGCGCGGCTGCGTGTGGCCGATGAGGCGGCCCTTGCCGGGCTCTGCATTGAGCTTGCCGCGGCCCAGCGCCAGCGCGATCTTCGGCAACTGCGTGGTCTTGCCCGAGCCGGTCTCGCCGCAGACGATCACCACCTGGTGCGCCTGGATGGCGGCCATGATCTCGTCGCGCCGGGCCGAGACCGGCAGCGATTCGGGGAAGTCGATGCGAAGGGGGGAAGTCGTCGTGGTCGTCAAGGGAGGGGGTCGCAAGCGCAGGCGCCCGTGCTCTTCGGGCAAACCGTCGATTATCGGCGCGCACCACGGATGTTGCAGCGCTTCCACACCGCGGCGTAAATATTCTTTACGCGCCGGCCGCGCGCCGCTACGATCGCGGCCATGACCACCATCCTTGTACCCCCCTCGCTGCGTTCACGCGCAGGCCACGTGATTGCACGTGGCGGGGTCAAGTCGACCCGCCCGGCCTGACGAAGCCCGCGCGCGCCGCGTTCCCTCCCCTCACGGAACGCCGCCGCCCGCACGCTTCGGAAGCGATCCGAAGCGCGCCGCCCTGATCCCTCCCAGTGCATCGCATGCAGCCCTCCCCGTTCGCGGGGAAGCGGCCGCGTTCCCGTCTCCCGACCATTCATCCGAAGAAGAAAAAGACCGCCATGTCCAACGACATCCATTCCGACCTGCATGCGACGCTGGCCCAGCGATCGCGCCACCTGCAGGCCGTGGCCCAATCGCTGAAGACCGAGCTCTTCGGCATCGACGACATCATCGATCGCGTGATCGATTCGCTGCGCGCCTGGTACGTGCTGCCGCAGCTCATCGGCCGCCCGGTCGTGATCTGCCTGTGGGGCCTCACGGGCACCGGCAAGACGCAGCTGGTGCGCCGCCTGGCTCAGCACCTGGGCTTCTACGACCGCTTCATCGAAGTGCAGATGGACGGCTTCAGCCACGGCTCGGGCCACCGCAGTGCCGGCTCGATCTCGGCCATGCTGGCCGAGTCGGGCATCGCCGAGGGCGAGCGCGGCATCCTCGTGCTCGACGAGTTCCAGCGCTTTCGCACCGTCGACAAGCGCGGCAAGGAGACCAAGGTCGAGCGCTACCAGGACGTCTGGGCGCTGCTGTCCGACGGCCGCCTGCCGCCCTCGCTGTCGGTGCTCGGCGAGATCGAGTCCTCGCTGGCCTGGGCCGAGTACGACCAGGATCGCAAGAGCGCGGACGAAGACGATGAGGAAGACGACGAGAAGGACGGCAAGCCGCGCCGCAAGCGCCGGCTGCAGCTCTCGCCGTGGGAAGCGCAGGAGTTCAAGCGCTGCCTCAAGCTGCGCGAATCGCTGCTCGAGATCATGACCTGGAAGCCGGCCGAGATCCAGGAACGGCTGCGCGCCTTTCGCGCCTCGCAGCAGAGCTGGGAGAGCGACTACTCGAAGCTGCTGGTGTTCGTCTCGGGCAACCTCGACGAGATGTATGCCGAGACCGCCAGGCGGGTCGAGGACTGCGACACCGACGCCGACATCTTCCACGCGCTGACGAAGAAGCTCTCGCTGATCGACGTCAAGAAGGCGCTGGCCGAGCGCTTCAAGCCCGAGCAGATCGCGCGGCTGGGCAACGACCACGTGATCTACCCCTCGTTCGACCGCGCGACCTACGTGCGGCTGATCCTCTCGATCTGCGACCGCTACGTGGGCGAGATCCAGGAGAGCTCGGGCGTGCGCTTCGTGCTCGACGCCAGCGTCTACGAGCAGATCTACGCCAACGCGGTGTTCCCCGCGCAGGGCACGCGGCCGCTGTTCTCGTCGATCCACGCGATCCTCAGCGCGACCCTGGTCAATGCCGCGCTCTGGGCGCTCGAGCAGGGCGCCAACGGCGCCGAGCCGGTGTGGCTGATGCTCGACGCGGGCGACGGCGCGCAGGGCCAGGCGAGGATGGTGGCGCGCCATCGCCTCGCGCGGCGCGAGTTCCCGGTGGTGCTCGAGCTCAACCGGATCAAGCAGCGCGCCAATGCCGACTTCCGCGCGCTGCTGGCGGTGCACGAGGCCGGCCACGGGCTGGTCTATGCGCTGCTGTTCGGCCGCGCGCCGCAGGAGATCCGCATCAACGTGGCCTCGTTCGAGGGCGGCTACAACAGCTACGTGAAGCGCAAGGCCTGGTCGAAGCAGAACACGCTCGACAGCATCTGCGTGAGCCTGGCCGGCCGCGCGGCCGAGCGGCTGGTGTTCGGCGACGCCGGTGCCACCACCGGCGCCGAGCAGGATCTCGCGCAGGCCACCGCGACCGCGGCGCGCCACGTGCGGCACCACGGCTTCGGCAGCCGCTGGAGCCGCACCGATGTGACCACCGACGCCAACGACAACCTCAACACCGACGTGGCGGCCACCAACCGGGAGATCGAGCAGATCCTGGCGCGCGAGCACATCCGCGCGCTCGAGCTGATCGAGTCGCACGCGACGGCCTTCCTCGCGGTGGTCGATGCACTGATGGCGCGAGGCTCGATCGCGCCGGCCGAACTCGCCGGGCTGCTCGGCCTGCCGCTGGCCGCGGCGGCACCGGCGGCCGCGCCGGAGCCCGAGCCGCTGGAGGCCTACGCCACGCAGCTCGCGTCGTTCAAGGCCCGCGGCACGCCGCCGGCCGGGGCCGCCGCGCGGCTGCTTCGCGCCCTGGCCTGATGCGCTGCACCAAAACGCGTCCAAGAATGCACAATCACGCCCCATGTCGACCGTCTTCAATTTCACCTTCGTGCCCTGGTTCCGCTCCGTCGCGCCCTACATCCACACGCACCGTGGCAAGACCTTCGTGGTCGGGCTCGCGGGCGAGGCGATCGCGGCCGGCAAGCTCCAGAGCATCGCGCAGGACCTGGCCCTGATCCAGAGCATGGGCGTGAAGATCGTGCTGGTGCACGGCTTCCGCCCGCAGGTCAACGAGCAGCTCGCCGCCAAGGGCCACGAGGCCAAGTACTCGCACGGCATCCGCATCACCGACGCGGTGGCGCTCGACTCGGCGCAGGAAGCCGCGGGCCAGCTGCGCTACGAGATCGAGGCCGCGTTCAGCCAGGGGCTGCCGAACACGCCGATGGCGGGCTCGACGGTGCGCGTGATCTCGGGCAACTTCATCACCGCGCGGCCCGTGGGCGTGGTCGACGGCGTGGACTTCAAGCATTCGGGGCTGGTGCGCAAGGTCGACTCCACCAGCATCCGCCGCACGCTCGATTTCGGCGCCATGGTGCTGATCTCGCCGTTCGGCTTCTCGCCCACCGGCGAGGCCTTCAACCTCACGATGGAGGACGTGGCCACCAGCGTGGCGATCGCGCTGCAGGCCGACAAGCTGATCTTCCTGACCGAGATTCCCGGCATCCGCATGGACAGCGAGCTGCCCGAGAGCGAGGACAACCCGATCGACACCGAGCTGCCGCTGGACGCCGCCGAGAAGCTGCTGGCCTCGCTGCCGCCGCCGCAGAAGCCGACCGACACCGCCTTCTACCTGCAGCACTGCGTGAAGGCCTGCAAGGCCGGCGTGGAGCGCAACCACATCCTGCCGTTCGCGCTCGACGGCTCGCTGCTGCTCGAGGTCTACGTGCACGACGGCGTGGGCACCATGGTGATCGACGAGAAGCTCGAGAGCCTGCGCGAGGCGACCGTGGACGACATCGGCGGCATCCTGCAACTGATCGAGCCCTTCGAGCGCGACGGCACGCTGGTCAAGCGCGACCGCACCGAGATCGAGCGCGACATCCACCAGTACACGGTGGTCGAGCACGACGGCGTGATCTTCGGCTGCGCCGCGCTCTATCCCTATCCCGAGGCCAAGACCGCCGAGATGGCCGCGCTCACCGTCTCGCCGCAGTCGCAGGCCCAGGGCGACGGCGAACGCATCCTCAAGCACATCGAGCACCGCGCCAAGGCCATGGGCATCGAGAGCCTGTTCGTGCTCACCACCCGCACCATGCACTGGTTCCTCAAGCGCGGCTTCCAGCAGGTCAACCCCGACTGGCTGCCCGAGGCGCGCAAGCGCAAGTACAACTGGGACCGCAAGAGCCAGGTGCTGGTGAAGAAGATCTGAACCCTTCCATCGATTCCGCGCGCGAGAAACCATGACGCTCACCACCGCCTTGCTGTTCTCCATCGTGGCCCTGGCGGCCATCGCCACGCCCGGCCCCACCGTGCTGCTGGCGCTGAGCAACGGCTCGCGCCGCGGCGTGCGCGGCGCGCTGCCGGGCATGTTCGGCGCGATGCTGTCGGACTTCGTGCTGGTGGGCGCGGTGGCGCTGGGCCTGGGCGCGCTGCTCGCGGCCTCGGAATTCTGGTTCTCGATGCTCAAGTGGGTGGGCGCGGCCTACCTCGCCTGGCTCGGCGTCCGCATGCTGCGCTCGAAGGGCGGCAGCTTCGAGCGGCCCGCCGAGGGCGCGGCCGCCGCGCCGGGCAGCGGCCGGCAGGTCTTCCTCAAGTCCTTCCTGGTGGCGGTGACCAATCCCAAGGGCTATCTGTTCTGCTCGGCCCTGCTGCCGCAGTTCATCGATCCCGCCGCGTCGCAGGGCATGCAGTACGCGATCATCGCGGTGCTGTTCGCAGGCCTCGACATGGCCGTGATGCTGGTCTATGCCTTCGTCGGCGCCAAGGCGATGCAGCTGCTGACCGCGCGCGCCGCGCGCTGGATTGACCGCACCTGCGGCGCGATGCTGCTGGCGCTGGCCGGCTCGCTGGCCTTCTACCGCCGCGCCACGCCCTGAGCCCGCGCCGGGGCGGCGGCGGCCCGTGTCGCCGATAATCGCGCCCCATGAATCCCCTGCTTTCCAGGCTCCAGCCCTATCCCTTCGAACGGCTGAAGCAGCTGTTCGCCGGCGTCACGCCGAACCCCGACCTGAAGCCCATCAGCCTCGGCATCGGCGAACCCAAGCACGCGACCCCCGAATTCATCAAGGAAGCCCTGAGCGCCGGCCTCGGCGCGCTGGCCGCCTACCCCGCCACCGCCGGCGACCTGAAGCTGCGCACCTCGTTCTCCGACTGGCTGCGCACCCGCTATGGCCTGGCGCTCGACCCGGCCACCCAGGTGCTGCCGGTCAACGGCTCGCGCGAGGCGTTGTTCTCGCTGGCCCAGACCGTGATCGACCCCAGCGACACGGCCCGTCCGCCGGTGGTGATCTCGCCCAACCCGTTCTACCAGATCTACGAGGGCGCGGCCTTCCTCTCGGGCGCCGAGCCCTACTACGCGCCCAGCGTGCCCGCGCGCAACTTCGCGGTCGACTGGGACAGCGTGCCCGAGGCGATCTGGCAGCGCACCCAGCTGGTCTTCGTCTGCTCGCCCGGCAACCCCACGGGCGCCGTGATGCCGCTGGACGAATGGCGCAAGCTGTTCGAGCTCTCGGAGCGCCACGGTTTCGTGATCGCCGCCGATGAGTGCTACAGCGAGATCTACTTCCGCGACGAGCCGCCGCTCGGCGGGCTGGAGGCGGCGGCCAGGCTTGGCCGCGGCGACTTCAAGAACCTGGTCGCTCTGACCTCGCTGTCCAAGCGCAGCAACGTGCCGGGCCTGCGCAGCGGCTTCGTCGCGGGCGACGCCGAGATACTCAAGAAATTCCTGCTCTACCGCACCTACCACGGCAGCGCCATGAGCGGCGTCGTGGCCGCGGCCAGCATCGCCGCCTGGGGCGACGAGGAACACGTGGTGCGCAACCGCGAGATGTACCGCGCCAAGTTCGCGGCCGTCACGCCGCTGCTCGAGCCGGTGCTCGACGTGCGCCTGCCCGACGCCAGCTTCTACCTCTGGGCCGGCGTGCCCGAAGTGTGGGCCGGCGACGACGAAGGCTTCGCCCGCGCCCTTCACGCTCAATACAATGTCACGGTTTTGCCGGGGAGCTATCTGGCACGCGACACGCACGGCCCGCAGGGCGGCGCCCCCGTCAACCCGGGCAAGGGCCGCATCCGCATGGCACTGGTGGCCGAGACCGCCGAGTGCGTCGAGGCGGCCGAGCGCATCGTGCGCTTCGTGCAGGGCGGCCGCTGATCCTGCCTCTCCCCGCCCCCCATTTTTCGCTTCTTCATCCGAGAGTTCTCATGACCCAGCAACTGCAACAAATCATCGACGCCGCGTGGGAAGACCGCGCCAACATCTCCGCCAGCGCCTCCTCGGCCGAAGTGCGCGATGCCGTCGAGCACGTGATCGTCGAACTCAACAACGGCAAGCTGCGCGTGGCCACGCGCGAGGGCGTGGGCCAGTGGACGGTGCACCAGTGGATCAAGAAGGCCGTGCTGCTGTCGTTCCGCCTCAAGGACAACGAGCAGATCCAGGCCGGCTCGCTCGGCTTCTACGACAAGGTGCCGACCAAGTTCTCGCACCTGTCGGCCAGCGAGCTCAAGGACTCGGGCGTGCGCATCGTGCCGCCGGCCGTGGCCCGCCGCGGCAGCTTCATCGCCAAGGGCGCGATCCTGATGCCCTCGTACGTGAACATCGGCGCCTACGTGGGCGAAGGCACCATGGTCGACACCTGGGCCACCGTGGGCTCGTGCGCGCAGGTCGGCGCCAACGTGCACCTGTCGGGCGGCGTGGGCCTGGGCGGCGTGCTCGAGCCGCTGCAGGCCAACCCGACCATCATCGAGGACAACTGCTTCATCGGCGCGCGCTCCGAAGTGGTCGAAGGCGTGATCGTGGAAGAGAACTCGGTGCTCGGCATGGGCGTGTATATCGGCCAGAGCACGCCGATCTTCAACCGCGACACCGGCGAAATCTCGTACGGCCGCGTGCCCAGCGGCAGCGTGGTGATCAGCGGCAACCTGCCCAAGAAGACCAAGTCGGGCCAGGACTACAGCACCTATGCCGCGATCATCGTGAAGACGGTCGACGCGCAGACGCGCTCGAAGACCAGCCTCAACGACCTGCTGCGCGACTGATCGAAAGATCGATCCGGGCGGCCCGAGGGGGCCGCTTTTTTTCCGTTCCACCAGAGCGCCACGACGGCACCGCCGAACGACCGAGGAGAAGGAGAGCGACGATGAACATGATGGAGCGAATTCTTCGGCTGATGGCCGAGCGCAAGGCCTCCGACATCTACCTGTCGGCGCACTCCCCGGTGCAGATCCGCATCAACGGCGTGTGCGTGCCGGTCAATGCGCAGGTGCTGCCGCCGGCCGCGCCGCTCGCGCTGCTGGCCGAGGTGGTGCCGCCCGCGCGCATCCAGGAGCTCGAGGCCAACGGCGAGCTCAACATGGCGGTGGCGATCGAGGGCGCGGGCAACTTCCGCATCAGCGCGATGCGCCAGCGCGGCACCTATGCGGTGGTGGTGCGGCACATCGCCTCGGTCATCCCGGGCTTCGACGAGCTCAACCTGCCCGACATCCTCAAGACGCTCATCATGGAAAAGCGCGGGCTGATCCTGATGGTGGGCGCCACCGGTGCCGGCAAGACCACCACGCTGGCCTCGATGCTCGACTACCGCAACGAGCACGCCAGCGGCCACATCCTCACGGTCGAGGAGCCGATCGAGTTCACCTACACCAACAAGCGCTCGCTGGTGAACCAGCGCGAGGTGGGCAGCGACACGCAGTCGCTGCAGACGGCGCTGAAGAACGCGCTGCGCCAGGCGCCCGACGTGATCCAGATCGGCGAGATCCGCGACCGCGAGACCATGACCGCGGCCATCGCCTATGCGCAGTCGGGCCACCTGTGCGTGGCCACGCTGCATGCCAACAACAGCTACCGCGCGCTCAACCGCGTGCTGAGCTTCTTCCCGGTCGAGGTGCGCCCCACGCTGCTGGGCGACTTGGGCTCGGCGCTGCGCGCCATCGTCTCGCAGCGGCTGCTGCGCACGCCCCAGGGCGCGCGCGTGCCCGCGCTCGAGGTCATGCTCAACACCGCGCTGGTGGCCGAGCTGATCGAGAAGGGCGACTTCTCGGGCGTCAAGGAGGCGATGGAGAAATCCATGGCCGAAGGCTCGCAGACCTTCGAGGAAGACATCGCGCGCCTCGTGATCGAGGAGCGCATCACCCGCGAGGAAGGGCTGGCCCATGCCGATTCGCCCACCAACCTCATGTGGCGCCTGCAGAACCGCCAGGCGCCCAAGTCCCAGGCCGACGAGCGGCACCTGACCGACCAGCTCGACGAGCCCACCTTCACCGACATCACGCTCGACGTGAAATTCTGAGAACCGCCCACCCGATGTCCCGCACGCTCCAGCTCGCCGAACAACTGATCTCGCGCCCTTCCGTCACCCCCGACGACGCGGGCTGCCAACAGATCCTGGGCGAGCGGCTCGCGCGGCTGGGCTTCGCGCTCGAGACCATCGAGAGCGGTCCGGCGGACTTCCGGGTCACCAACCTGTGGGCAGTGCGCCGTCCGGCCGACGCCTCGGCCGCCACGAAAACGCTGGTGTTCGCGGGCCACACCGACGTGGTGCCCACCGGCCCCGTCGAGCAGTGGACCAGCCACCCGTTCACGCCCACGCACCGCGACGGCAAGCTCTACGGCCGCGGCGCCTGCGACATGAAGACCTCGGTGGCCGCCTTCGTGGTCTCGATCGAGGAATTCCTGCAGGCCGTGCCCGATCCGCGCCTGACGCTGGCGCTGCTGCTCACGAGCGACGAGGAAGGCCCGGGCGTCGACGGCACCGTGGTCGTGTGCAATGCGCTGGCCGCGCGCGGCGAGAAGCTCGACTACTGCATCGTCGGCGAGCCCACGGCCGTCGAGCGCTGCGGCGACATGATCAAGAACGGCCGCCGCGGCACCATGAGCGGCAAGCTCACGGTCAAGGGCGTGCAGGGCCACATCGCCTACCCGCACCTTGCGAAGAACCCGGTGCATGCGGTGGCGCCCGCGCTGGCCGAGCTGGTCGCGATCAACGCGGCCGGCGGCTGGGACGCCGGCAATGCCTGGTTCCAGCCCACGAGCTGGCAGATCAGCAACTTCCACGCGGGCACCGGCGCGAGCAACGTGATCCCGGGCAGCGCGGTGATCGACTTCAATTTCCGCTTCTCGACCGAGTCCACCCCCGAGTCGCTGCAGCAGCGCGTGCAGGCCGTGCTCGACGCGCATGGCGTCGACTGCACGCTGGCCTGGACCGTCGGCGGCCTGCCCTTCCTGACCACGCCGGGCGAACTGGTCGCGGCCGTGCAGGGCGCGATCCGCGACGAGACCGGCATCGAGACCGAGCTGTCGACCAGCGGCGGCACCAGCGACGCGCGCTTCATCGCCAAGGTCTGCCCGCAGGTGGTCGAGCTCGGCCCGGTGAACGCCAGCATCCACAAGATCGACGAGCACATCGACGTGGCCGAGATCGAGACGCTGAAGAACATCTACCTGCGCACCCTGAAGCAGCTCGACGCTGCGCTCGCGCCATGAAGACCGTCATCGCGCTGATCGAAGCCGGCGCCGAGCAACTGGAACAGGCCGGCGTGGCCTTCGGCCATGGCACGGCCAACGCCTTCGACGAAGCGGCCTGGCTGGTGCTGTGGCGCCTGAAGCTGCCGCTCGACGAACTCGACGCCGTGGCCGACACGCCGGTGGCGCCGGCCGACGCGGCCAAGGTCGAGGCGCTGATCGCCGAGCGCATCGCGAGCCGCAAGCCCGCCGCCTACCTCACCAAGGAAGCCTGGCTGCAGGGCGTGTCCTTCTACGTCGACGAGCGCGCCATCGTGCCGCGCAGCTTCATCGCCGAGCTGATCGCCGACGGCTCCATCGACTACTGGCTCGGCGAGCACACGCAGCGCGTGCTCGACCTGTGCACCGGCAACGGCAGTCTCGCGGTGCTCGCGGCGCTGACCTATCCCGAGGTGAGGGTGGACGCGGCCGACCTGTCGGTGGCGGCGCTCGAGGTGGCGGCGATCAACGTCACGCGCCACGCGCTCGATGCGCGCGTGACGCTGATCGAATCCGACGGCCTCGCGGCCACGCCCGGCCCCTACGACCTGGTGCTGTGCAACCCGCCCTACGTCAACAGCGACAGCATGGCCGCCCTGCCCGCCGAATACCGCGCCGAGCCCGAGCTGGCGCTGGCCGGCGGCGCCGACGGCATGGATTTCGTGCGCCGGCTGTTCGCCGACGCGCCCGCGCGCATGAGCGAGCACGCGGTGCTGGTGCTGGAGATCGGCAACGAGCGCGAGCACTTCGAGGCGGCGTTTCCGCAGCTCGAGGTGGTATGGCTCGAAACCTCGGCCGGCGACGACCAGGTGCTGCTGGTCACGCGTGAGGCGCTGTTGAAAGCGGGCTGACCGGACGCGAAGAACGCGAAGATTTCGCGAAGGACGCGAAAGAAACCAGGAAATCTCTTTTTTGCGTCCTTCGCGAAATCTTCGCGTCCTCTGCGTCCGGTACCCGTATTCCGCCCCCCTTTCGGCCCAACTCGGATAATCCGGGGTTGGGCTCCATTTCATGATCACTCTCAAGAACGTCATTCTTCGCCGCAGCGCCAAGGTCCTGCTCGACGGCGCCACCGTCACCCTCAACCCCGGCGAGAAGGTCGGCCTGGTGGGCCGCAACGGCGCGGGCAAGTCCACGCTGTTCGCGCTGCTCAACGGCACCCTGCACGAGGATGGCGGCGATTTCTCCGTGCCCAAGCAGTGGCGCATGGCGCAGGTCGCGCAGAACATGCCCGAGACCGAGGAGTCGGCCACCGACTTCGTGGTGGGCGGCGACACCCGCCTGGTCGAGCTGCGCGAAGCGCTCGCGCTGGCCGAGGCCGCGCACGCGACCGATCCCGACGATGCCGACGCGGGCATGGCGCTCGCGCATGCCTACACCGACCTGGCCGATGCCGGCGAGCACGACGCCGTGCCGCGCGCGCAGGCGCTGATCCTGGGCCTGGGCTTCAAGGCGCACGAGCTCGACGCGCCGGTCAACAGCTTCTCGGGCGGCTGGCGCATGCGGCTGCAGCTCGCGCGCGCGCTGATGTGCCCGAGCGACCTGCTGCTGCTCGACGAACCCACCAACCACCTGGACCTCGACGCCCTGGTCTGGCTCGAAGCCTGGCTGCAGCGCTACGCGGGCACCATGATCGTCATCAGCCACGACCGCGAGTTCCTCGACGCCGTGACCGACGTGACCCTGCACATCGCCAACGCCCAGCTCACGCGCTACGGCGGCAACTACAGCAAGTTCGAGGACATGCGCGCGCTGCAGATGGAGCAGCAGCAGCAGGCCTTCGTCAAGCAGCAGGACAAGATCGCCCACCTGCAGAAGTTCATCGACCGCTTCAAGGCCAAGGCCAGCAAGGCCAAGCAGGCCCAGAGCCGCGTGAAGGCGCTCGAGCGCATGGAGCGCGTGGCGCCGCTGCTGGCCGAGGCCGACTTCAGCTTCGAGTTCAAGGAGCCGGGCAACATCCCGAACCCGATGCTGTCGATCAGCAACGCGAGCTTCGGCTACGAGATCGAGAACGAGGAGCCCAAGACCATCCTGCGCGGCGTCAACCGCTCGGTGCTCGCGGGCCAGCGCATCGGCATCCTGGGCGCCAACGGCCAGGGCAAGTCGACGCTGGTGAAGACCATCGCGCGCGAGATGGGCGCGCTGGCCGGCCAGGTCACCGAGGGCAAGGGCCTGAACATCGGCTACTTCGCGCAGCAGGAACTCGACGTGCTGCACCCCGAGAGCAACCCGCTCGAGCACATGGTGCGCATGGCGCGCGAACTCGGCAGCAGCGTGAAGGAAGCCACCGGCGAACAGGCGCTGCGCGGCTACCTCGGCAGCTTCAACTTCAGCGGCGACATGGTGAAGCAGCCCGTGGGCACCATGAGCGGCGGCGAGAAGGCGCGGCTGGTGCTCGCGATGATGGTCTGGCAACGGCCCAACCTGCTGCTGCTCGACGAGCCCACCAACCACCTGGACCTCGCCACGCGCGAGGCCCTGGCCGTGGCGCTCAACGAGTTCGAGGGCACGCTGATGCTCGTGAGCCACGACCGCGCGCTGCTGCGCTCGGTCTGCGACGAGTTCTGGCTCGTGGGCCGCGGCGTGGTCGGCGATTTCGACGGCGACCTCGACGACTACCAGCGCTACCTGCTCGACGAGGCCAAGCGGCTGCGCGAGGAGGCCAAGGTGGCGAACGCAGCCGCCGCCGCGCCGGTGGCCGCGCCCGCCCCCGTGGCGCCGCCGGCCGCGTCGCGCAAGCAGGACGCCCAGGAGCGCCAGCAGCGCAGCGAGCAGGCCAAGCCGCTGAAGCGCGAGCTCTCGAAGATCGACGAGCGCATGGCCGCGGCCGGCAGCGAGCGCACCGCGCTCGAGGCCCGGCTGGCCGAGCCGCTGCCGCCGGCCGAGATCGCCGAGGCCGGCAAGCGGCTCAAGGCGCTCAACGACGAGATCGGCCAGCTCGAGGAACGCTGGCTCGCGCTGTCGGACCAGCTGGAAGCCCTGAGCGCGTGACGGGCCTGAAACGCCTGTAACGCTTGCAGGCCTTGAACCACCGCCCGGCCGGACCATCTATCGGAAGATCCCCATTCATCCGACGACCACCCGGGAGGTGCATCGCATGCCATCCGCCATCGAACTGGCCCAGGGCGACGAGAAGCTGATCGCCGCCATCCACCGCAGCCGGCGCCTGCTCGGCCGCAAGGCCCTGATGGCCGCGGCCGCCAGCGCGGTGCCGCTGCCGGGCGTGGACTGGATGGCCGATGCCGCCCTGCTCTCGCGGCTGGTGCCGCAGATCAGCGCCGAATTCGGGCTCTCGGTGACCCAGATCGACCGCCTCGGCACGCACCAGCGCGAACGCGTGCAGAAGGCCGCCACCACCGTCGGCGCGCTGCTGGTCGGCCGGCTGGTCACGCGCGAGCTGCTGATCAAGCTCGCGCGCCATGCCGGCATGCGGCTCACGGCCAAGCAGGCCACCAAGTACGTGCCGATCGCCGGCCAGGTGGTGTCGGCCGCGCTCGGCTATGCCGCGCTGCGTGCCCTGGGCGAACAGCACATCAAGGATTGCGTGCGCGTGCGCACCGTGCTCGCGCTGCCGCCCGCCGAAGCGCCCGCGTCCGCCTGAGCGTTTCGCGATCGGGCGCGGCCAGCGCCAGCGCCGCGCCGAGGGCCAGGCCGAAACCGCCGAGACCGAGGGCCAGCATGTTGCCGGCCTGCCAGCCGGCACAGATCACCGCCGCCGACACCAGCAGCAACAGGATGCGCAGCTTGCCCTCGAAGCCCTGGCACGGCATGGCCTGCCCGGCGCATCGATCAGTCGCGGTGCATCGCGGGCCAAGGCAGCGGGCCGCGCGGAAAGGGGCGCAGCACCACCGGGGGCAACGCGGGCCGGCGACGGGACGAGGCGCCGGCCCTGGCCGGCGTGGACGCCGGTGCGGGAGCAGAAGCCGCGGGTGCCGATCCCGGTGCGACGGGCTCGGCCGGCGCGGCGCGCGTCGAAGGTCGGCCCCTGGGCGCCCGCGGCGCCACCGGCCCTTCCTTGAGCTGCTGTTCGTAGGCGGCGCGCAGCGCGTCGTAGGTGCGCAGCATCACGTCGCGGTCGCCGTAGCGACCGATCTTGCTGATGGTGGGTTGCGGAATGCCGGTCCGTTTCTGGATCTGCTTCTGCGTAAGTCCCATGGCGCGAAGCGCCAGTACGAGCTCTTGTGGCTTCATGGCTGACTCCCTTTCGCCCATTCTAGAGTTGAGAGTGAATATTCCCTCACGCTTAAATTCGCGCCCATGGAAGATCCCCTCGCGGCACGGGCGCTGGCGGCTCGCAAATTCGCCAAACTGACACAGCGGCAGGCCGAGGAGCACTCAGGCGTGCGGCAATCCGACATCTCGAAGATCGAGCGTGGAGAAACGGTGCGGCCCTCGGGTCTGGTGCAGCTCGCGCGCGCCTACCGCTGCGATCCGATCTGGCTGGTCACCGGCGAGGGCCGCGCCCCCTGGGAGGAAGCCGCGCTGCCGCGCTCGAGCGACATCACGGGCGAGCGCGACGGCCCCTACCGCGTGACGCGCGTGCCGCCGCCGATCCCGTTCTACCGCCCCGGCACGCCCGGCACCGTGCCGTTGATCACCTGGGAGCAGGCCGCCACCTGGACCGGCCCGACCATCCCCGAACCGCCACCGCCGGCCCCGCCGCCGCTGCCACTGAACGTGCGCGAACTCCGCAAGGGCAAGCTGCCGCCCGCGCCGCCGCCGCAACCGGTGCCCGCCGAGATGTGGATTCCCTGCGTGAGCCGCCACAGCGAGCTGGCCTATGCGGTTCGCGTGCGCGGCGACAGCATGACCGCGCCCAGCGGCCACCTCAAGAGCTATCCGGTCGACGCGATCATCTTCGTCGACCCGCAGCGCGTGCAGCCCATGGATGGCGAACGCATCGTCGCCAGGCTCGACGCCAGCGGCGAGGTCACCTTCAAGGCCTTCAAGCAGGAGGACGGCCGGCGCTGGCTGCAGCCGCTCAATCCCGCGCACGAGCCGATCCGGCTCGCCTTCACCGTGCTGGGCACGGTCATCGGCAAATGGGAAGACGAGGACTGAACCGGGCGCCGTCGCCACGAAGAATGAGCCCAGAATGAGCGCGCGCCTCAAAGGGCCAAACGGCGCGTACGGTCAGGTTGCATGCAGGTTCGGAGCGCACATTAAGGGCTCTTCCTGTGACCTGTACCTCTGATCCTCCCTCCTCCGCAGGTCACCTTCCAGCCCGCCTCGTGCGGGCTGTTTTTTTTGTGGCGCGACCCGATGCGAAATGCCAGGGCGCATCGCCCTACGCGCATGCGCGCCGTGTCGCCGCATACTCGGCGCATGAACGCAGCTTCCGACCGCGTGCGGCGCGTCTACCTCGCCGGCCCCGATGTCTTCCGCGCCGATGCCACCGAACGCCTGCAGCGCCTGGTCGAGGCCTGCGTGGCGCGCGGCTTCGAGGCGCTGCCGCCGGCCGAGGACGCGAGCGGCCCGGCCACGCCGCCGGCCGAGGTGGCGCAGGCGATCTACGACACCAACATGGCGCTCTTGCGACGCGCCTCGGGCGTGATCGCGGACCTGTCGCCGTTCCGCGGCACCGAGCCCGATTCGGGCACGGTGTTCGAGGTCGGCGTGGCGCTCGCGCTGGGCCTGCCGGTGGTGGGCTACGGCATTCCCGAGGGCAGCTACGCGGCACGCGTCGAAGCCGCGCTGCCCACGCGGCGCGATGCGAACGGCACGCTGCGCGACGCGAACGGCATGGCGGTCGAGGGCTTCGAGCTGCCGCTCAACCTGATGCTGGCCTGCTCGATCCGCATCGCGCGCACGGCCGAGGAAGCGCTCGACCTGCTGCGCGAGCGGCTGGGCTGACTCAGCGCCCGCCCGCGGCGGTCGTGATCATGCGCTCCATCAGCGCGAGCAGCGGCTGCTCCATCATCGGCAGCACCAGCGCGATGCCGGCCAGGCCCGCGGTCAGCGTGACCGGGAAGCCGATGGCGTAGATGTTCATCTGCGGCGCCACGCGCGAGACGATGCCCAGCGTGAAGTTGACGAACAGCAGGAGCCCGATCATCGGCAGCGCGATCCACATAGCGCTCGCGAACAGGTCGGTGCCCAGCTCGTGCATGCGCGTGCGCGCCAGCGCCTGCAGCAGGCTGCCGCCGACCGGGAAGGCCTCGAAGCTGCGGATCACCGCCATCAGCACCGTGAGGTGGCCGTTGATCACCACGAAGAACAGCACCGCGATGTTGCCGAAGAAGCGCGACACGGCGCTGGTCTGGCCGCTGCTCACGGGGTCGAAGAAGGAGGCGAAGTTCAGCCCCATCTGCAGCCCGACCAGCTCGCCCGCGAACTCGACCGCCGCGAACACCATGCGCACCGAGAAGCCGATCGCCATGCCGATGCCCACCTGCTGCACCAGCGTGCCGAGCATCGCGGCATCGTTGAGGCCGATCATCGGCGGCGTGTCCAGCGTGGCCTGCGCGCACAGCGCGACCATGAAGGCCAGCCCGATGCGCGCGCGCACCGGAAAGGCACGCGAGGAGAAGACCGGTGCCGTGGTGAACACGCCCAGCACGCGCAGGAAGGGCCACAGCACGGGCGTGACCCAGGCCATGAGCTGGGCTTCGGTGAAGGTCAGCACGGGAACAGCGGAAGGCGCGCTACAGCACCATCTGCGGAATCGACTCGATCACGCGGCGGATGTAGTCGACCAGCGTGGCAAGCATCCACGGACCGGCCAGCGCGAACACCGCCACGGCCGCCACCAGCTTGGGCACGAAGGCCAGCGTGGCCTCGTTGATCTGCGTGATGGCCTGGAAGATGCTCACGACCAGGCCCACGACCAGCACCACCAGCAGCACGGGCAGCGACACGGTCAGGAGCATGACCAGCGCCTCCTGCCCCATGGTCAGGACCATCTGTGCGTTCATGTGGCGAAGCTCGCGGCGAGCGAGCCGATCAGGAGGTTCCAGCCGTCCGCGAGCACGAACAGCATGAGCTTGAACGGTAGCGCGACCAGCACCGGCGACAGCATCATCATGCCGAGCGACATCAGCACGCTCGAGACCACGATGTCGATCACCAGGAACGGGATGAAGATCATGAAGCCGATCTGGAACGCCGACTTGAGCTCGCTGGTGGCGAAGGCCGGGATCAGCACGCGCATCGGCGCGGTCTCGGCCTTCACGTCGGCCGGCAGCTTGGCCAGCCGCGCGAACAGCGCGAAGTCGCTCTGGCGCGTCTGCTTGAGCATGAACTGGCGCATCGGCGTCTCGGCGCGCTTGAGCGCCTCCTCGAAGCCGATGGCATTGGTGCTGTAGGGCTTGTAGGCCTCGTCGTAGACGCGGTCCAGCGTGGGGCCCATCACGAACACCGTGAGGAACAGCGACAGGCCGATGATCACCTGGTTGGGCGGCGCCGATTGCGTGCCCAGCGCCTGGCGCAGCAGCGACAGCACGATCACGATGCGCGTGAAGCCGGTCATCATCAGCACGATGGCCGGCAGGAACGACAGCGCGGTGAAGAACAGCAAGGTCTGCACCGGCACCGAGAAGCTGGTGCCGCCGCTGCCCGAGCCCACCAGCAGCGGCAGCTGGCCGCCGGCCTCCTGCGCGAAGGCGAACGCGGGCGCGAGCAGCGCGACGGCCGCGAGGGCCTTAGCGCGGCAGTTGCGCATGCGGCACCTCGGAAGACGCGGCCGGCAGCGTGTGCAGGCAGGTGATCGACTGGCCGGTCACGCCAAGCACCAGCCAGGTCCGCGCGCCCTCGGGGCCGACCTCGACCGTCACCACGCGCTGCTGCGGCCCGACCGCCACCGCCGACAGCAGGCGCGAGGCGGAACCGCCCGCGCCGGCCGGACCGAGCCCGCGGCGCTGCTGCAGGCGGCGCAGCACGAAGGGCACGGCGCAGATCAGGCCGATGAAGACGACGATGGTGAGCAGGCTCTGCGTCATGAAGGCAAACGGAGGAAAAGCCGCCTCAGACCCGGTTGAGCCGGCGCAGCCGCTCGGCCGGCGCGACCACGTCGGTCAGCCGGATGCCGAACTTGTTGTTGACCACCACCACCTCGCCCTGGGCGACGAGGTAGCCGTTGACCAGCACGTCCATCGGCTCGCTCGCGAGCGTGTCGAGCTCCACGATCGAGCCCTGGCCGAGTTGCAGGATCTGCTTGATCGGCACCTTCTTGCGGCCCAGCTCCACCGAGAGCTGCACCGGGATGTCGAGCACGCGCTGGATGTCCTGCAGCGGCGCCGCGCCCGCAGCGGCGGCGCCCGCGGGCACTTCCTCGAGCGCCTCGGCCCAGCCGCCGGCGGCGTTGTCGGGGGTGGCTTGATCAGTGGACATGTGAACCTCCAAGCCAGTGCGGGTCGTCGCCGCGCAGGCATTCGTCGATGCGCAAGGCGTAGCGCGCGTTGTGGGTGCCGTAGTGGCAGATGAAGACGGGAGCGCCCTCGACCGAGGCCACCAGCTGCGGCAGGCGGTCGAACTGGATGAAGTCGCCGGGCTTCATGCTCATGAGCTGCGCCACCGTGACCTCGGGATGGGCCAGCTCGGCCACCAGCGTGACCTCGGCGGCCTGGATCTCGCGCGTGAGCATGGTCACCCAGCGCCGGTCCTCGGCCATCTCGCGCGCCTGCTGCGCGCCGTAGAGCACCGAGCGGATCGGCTCCAGCGAGGCGTAAGGCAGGCAGACGTGGATGTGGCCCGTGACGCCCGCCACGCTGACCTTGATCAGGTTGACCAGCACCGTGTCGCCAGGCGCGGCCACGTCGACGAACTGCACGTGCGTCTCGGAGCGGTCGGGCACCAGCTTGAGCGGATACACGTCCTGCCAGGCGGTGTTGTAGGCCTGGCAGATCGCGCCGAGCGCGCGCTGGATCACGCGTTGCTCGGTCGGCGAGAAGTCGCGGCCCTCGATCGGCGCATGCACCGTGCCCGAGCCGCCGTACAGCGCATCGACCAGCGCCGAGATCAGCGTGGACTCGCAGACCACCAGCGCGCGGCCGCGCAGCGGCGGCATCGCCACGATGTTGAAGTTGGACGGCAGCGGCAAGGCACCGAGGAAATCGGAGAAGCGCAGCAGCTGCACCGGCTCGATGGCGATGTCGGCGCTGCGGCTCACGAGCTGGAACAGGCCCTGGCGCAGGTTGCGCGCGAAGCGGTCGTGCACCACGTCGAGCGTGGGCATGGGACGGCGCACCAGCCGCTCCTCGCCGGCCGTGATGTCGTAGTCGCGCGCGGCCGCGTCGGCCATGCGCTCGGCGGTGTCGGCGGGGGCCGCCGCCTCGGGCGCGGCCTCGGTGTCCTGTTCGCTGCTGCTCATGGGCGCGTCGGGCTCACTGCACGATGAAGCTGGAGAACAGCACGCCGCGCACCGGGCCGTTCGCGCGCGGCTTCCTGCGGCGCGGCGCCTCGTCGTCGTCGCCGCGCGCCGACTCGGGGTTGAGCACGCGCGTCACCTCGAGCATCACGTCCTCGGCCAGCTTCTCCTTGCCGTCGCGCTTGAGCAGTTCCTCGGAGGTGCGCTGCGACACCAGCATCAGCATCTTGCTGCGCACCACGGGCATCAGCGTCTTCAGGCGCGCGGCGGTCTTCTCGTCCTTCACGTCGAGCGTCATGCCGATCTGCGCCACGCGCTCGCCGCCCGGGTCGGCCAGGTTCACGATCAGGTTCTCGAGCGCCAGGTAGGTGGCATCGGCATGCTTGGCCTCGGGCTCGGGTTCCGCATCGGCGGCGGCGGCCGGTGCCGCGGCGCCGTTCTTGTTGAGGAAGAACCAGGTGCCGCCCGCGGCGGCGCCGCCGGCCAGCAGCACGGCGACGACGATGCCGAGCATGAGCTTCATCCTGCCCTTGGGCGGCGGCGCGGCATTGGCCATGGCGGGGTCGGCGGCTTTGGCGGACACGGTGGATTTCCTTGGGGGCACGGACGGCGGCCATCGCCATCCTCGTGCGGTCGATTATTCGATCGCGAGGGCCGCGGGAAGGGGCGGAAAAAGGGGGGAAAACCGCTCAGACGTACAGATCGAGCGCACGCCCCGCCGGCAGCGGCGCACGCACGACCGCCGGCGCGGGCGCCGAGGCGGAGGCCGCACCGAGCCGCGCGACCCCGCGCACCACGCCACGCGCATCGGGCCGCCCTTCGCCCTCGCCGCGCTGCTGCGTGCCCGCGGACTGCGCATCCACGGTCACGCCCGACAGCAGCAGCCCCTCCTGCCCGAACAGGTCCTTGAGCTGCGCCGCGGCCTGGCCCAGCATCTGGCGCACCTCGGGCTGGTCGCTGCGGAACGCGATCTGCGCCTCGTTGCCCTGCACCTGCACGCTGAACGACACGGTCTGGCCCGGCGCGAGCTCGAGCGAGACATCGGCGCCCTGCGACTTCTGCGCCAGCCACCAGCTGACCTGCTCGGTCATGCGGTCGGCGAGCACGGCACCGCCGGCCGAGGCAGCGGCGGAGGCCGCATCGACGGGCACCATCCAGGCCGACGATGCCGAGGCGGAGGAGGACGTGCCCACGGTCGCGCTGCCGGGATCGGCGAGCGTGCCGGTGGCGCTGCCGCGCTCGGTGCTTTTCTCGGCGCGGCGCGGCGCGGCCACGGTGGCGACGGTTTCCGTCACCGCGGCCTGGATCGTTCGCGCCTGCGCGGACAACGAGGCGGCGGCGAGTTCCTCCTTCGGCGGCAGGGGCTGCGACGGCGCGGTGCGTGGCGGCGCGGCCGCGGCATCGGCCGCCGCCAGGTTCGCCAGGCGCTGCGCCGTGCCGCGCACGGTCGCCGTTGCATTCGGCTTGGCGGCGGGCGCGGCGGGCACATCGGCAGCGGCATCCTGCGTGGTGCCAGGCGTCGTCGGCAACGCGGGCATTCCCTTGGCGGGCCTCGGCCCCGCTCCGGCGCCGTCCACGGCATCGACAGCGGCCTCGGCCGTGGCGACGTGCACGTCGCCCGCCTTGCCCTCGCGGCTCACGAAGGCGCCCTGCGCCAGCAGCATCCAGGGCTCGACGGCCGGCTGCGTGGTTGCGGGCACGGGTGCGCCGGCAAGCGCCTCGTCGGCCTTCTCGTCGTCTTTCGCCGCACCCGCGGCGGGTGTCTTCGCGGGCCTCGAAGCGCCCTCCTCGCCGGCCGCTTCCGCCGCCTCCGAGGCCTGTGATTCATTCGCGCCCTCGAGCGCCCGGTCGAAGGCATCGGCCGCGCCGCCTGGCCCGCGCGCTGCCGGCGCACGCGCGGGCAGCAAGGGATCGACGCTCGTGCGCGCGACTTCGACGCTCATCGCCATTCCTCCGACCGTTCGCCGTGCCGCCGATGCTGCAAGGCCGCCTGTTCGTCCGTCTGCTTCTGCGCGCGCCGGTCGGCCTGCAGCTGCAGCTCGCGTTCGCGCGCCTGCACCAGCTGGCGCAGGCTCTCGAGCCGCGCCTCGGCCTCGCGCACCGGCACGGCCGCGCGCTCCACGCCCTGGCCGAGCTCGCGCACGATGCCGGTCTGCAGCGCGATCGCGTGGTCGAGCCGCTCCATGAACTGGTAGTGGTGGCGCATCAGCTCGGGCGTGCAGTTGAGCGAGCGCGTGGCCCAGCGCGCGGTGCATTCCTGCGCGTAGCTCTCGAGCTGGTCGAGCTGCACCTGGGCCGCGAGCCACTTCTGGCGCGCCTGCCCGAGCACCTGCACCGCGGCGTCACGCCGGTCGCGCGCCATGTCGGCGGCTATCTCTAGGCCGCTCATGCCTGCCGCCCCTCGAGCACGTCGGCCATGCCGCCGAGGCTGACATCGAAAGGCGCGCTCTCGTGCATGCGCTGCTGCAGGAACGCGGTCATCGCGGGCTGCAGCCGGATCGCCTGGTCGAGCGCCGGGTCGCTGCCCGCGGCATAGGCGCCCACGCGCACCAGGTCGCGGCTCTTGCGGTAGCGCGAATAGATGGCGCGGAAGTGGCGCGCGCATTCGAGGTGGCCGGCCGAGGCCACGTTGTGCATCACGCGCGAGGCCGACTGCTCGATGTCGATGGCCGGGAAATGCGCCTCCTCGGCCAGCGCGCGCGACAGCACGATGTGGCCGTCGAGGATGGCGCGCGCGGCGTCGGCGATCGGGTCCTGCTGGTCGTCGCCCTCCGACAGCACGGTGTAGAAGGCGGTGATCGAGCCCACGCCGTTGAGGCCGTTGCCGCTGCGCTCCACCAGCCGCGGCAGCTTGGCGAAGCACGAGGGCGGATAGCCCTTGGTGGCCGGCGCCTCGCCGATCGCCAGCGCGATCTCGCGCTGCGCCATCGCATAGCGCGTGAGCGAGTCCATCAGCAGCAGCACGTGCAGCCCCTGGTCGCGGAAATGCTCGGCCACCGCGGTGGCATAGCTCGCGCCCTGCATGCGCAAGAGCGGCGGCGAATCGGCCGGCGCGGCCACCACCACCGAGCGCGCGCGGCCCTCGGGGCCGAGGATGTCCTCGATGAATTCCTTCACCTCGCGGCCGCGCTCGCCGATCAGGCCGACCACGATCACGTCGGCGGCGGTGTAGCGCGCCATCATCCCGAGCAGCACGCTCTTGCCCACGCCCGAGCCGGCGAACAGGCCGATGCGCTGGCCGCGCCCGACGGTCAGCAAGGCATTGATCGCGCGCACGCCGGTATCGAGCGGCTCGCGCACCGGGTCGCGGTCCATCGCGTTGATCGGCGCGCGCTCCAGCGGCTCGGCGCTGACCTCGGTCAGCGGGCCCAGGTCGTCGAGCACATGGCCCTGCGGGTCGACCACGCGGCCCAGCAGGCCGTCGCCCAGCGGCAGGCGCAGCGCGCCCACGCGCGGCGCGATGCCGGGATCGGCCTCGCCGAGCCGCGGCACCGGCACATAGGGCGCGGCGGGTACCACGCTGGCGCCGCTCGACAGGCCCTGCACCTCGCCGGCCGGCATCAGGAAGGCGCGGTCGTTCGAGAAACCCACCACCTCGGCCAGCACCGCGGGCTGGCTGCCCATGCGCACCAGGCACTGCGAGCCCACGGGCGCGCGGATGCCCGAGGCCTCGAGCACCAGGCCGGTGAGCCGGGTCAGCGTGCCGCGCGCCTCGAGGCCGGCGTCGTGCGCCAGCCGCGCCTGCGCGTCGGCCATGAACTGGCGCCAGTCGAGCGGGTCAGCCAGCCGCATCCGGGTCCTTCGGCGCCGCGTCGTCCTGCCACGGCATCGCCAGGCCCAGCGCCGCGACCGCGCGCGACCAGCGCGTGGCCACGCCGCCATCGATGACGGTGCCGGCCGATTCGACCAGGCAGTCGCCGGGCGCGATGCCCGCGTCGGCCACCACGCTCACGGGCTGGCCCTCGAACTCGGCGCGCAGCGCAACGCCCAGCCTCTCGAAATCGGTGGGCGACAGCCGCACGGCGCTGGCCTTGCCATCGACCGCGAGCATCGCGAGCGCCTCGCGCACCACGGGCTCGAGCACGGCCGGCCGCGTCGCGATCTCCTGGCGCAGCACCTGGCGCGCGAGCGCGCAGGCGATCTCGAGCGTGCCGCGCGCGAGCTCCTGCTGCACCTCGGCCAGTTGCGCCTCGGCGCTTGCGAGCAAGGCGGCCACGCGCTGCGCGGCCTCCAGGCCCTCGTTGGCCTGGTAGGCCTCCATCTGTTCGCGCGCCTCGGCCTGCGCGGCGGCGCGGCCGGCCGCGTAGCCTTCGTCGCGGCCCTGCTGGCGCGCCTCCTCGATCGCCTCGGGATCGACCACGCCGCCGAGCACGTTGCCCTCGGCGCCGACGGCGGCGAACTGCCAGCGCGCGAAGCGCGCGACGTCCTCGCCGCGGATGAAGGCACCGCGGCTCACGCCCGGACCTCCGTCGTTTCAGCAAGCGTCATGCGCGCGCCCATCAGACGAACCCGCCATCGCCGCCGCCCAGCATGATCTGGCCTTCGTCGGCGAGCCGGCGCAGCGCCTTGAGGATTTCCTTCTGCTGCGCCTCGACCTCCGACAGCCGCAGCGGACCGCGCGCCTCGAGGTCCTCGCGCAGCGCCTCGGCCGCGCGCGAGGACATGTTCGAGAGGAACTTGTCGCGCAGCGGCGGCGCCGCGCCCTTGAGCGCGACGATCAGCGTCTCGGACGCGATCTCCTTCATCACCAGCTGCAGCGACTTGTCGTCGAGCTTCATCACGTCGTCGAAGACGAAGGTCAGGTCGGCGATCTGCTGCGCCAGCTCGGCATCGTGGTTGCGGATCGCCGCGATGGCCTGCGCATCGGCACCGCTGCCCAGCAGGTTGATCATGCCGGCGGCCGTGCGCGGGCCGCCCAGCGAGGGCTTGCGCACCTTGGCACCGCCCGAGAGCACGCGGAACATCACCTCGTTGAGGTCTTCGAGCGCGGCCGGCTGGATGCCCTCGAGCGTGGCGACGCGCAGCAGCACCTCGGCGCGCTGCAGGTCGGGCAGCTGCAGCAGGATCGCCGAGGCATGCTCGGGCTCCAGGTGCACCAGGATCGCGGCCACGATCTGCGGATGCTCGAGCTTGAGCACCTCGGCCACCGAGGGCGCGTCCATCCACTTGAGGTTCTCGATGCCGCTGAGGTCGGCGGTCTGCAGGATGCGGTCGACCAGGATCGAGGCCTTCTCCTCGCCGAGCGCGTGGCGCATCACCGAGCGCACGTAGTCGCCCGTGTCGGCCGCGAACAGGCTCTGGCCCGCGGTGGCGGTGATGAAGCGGTCGGCCACCTCGCCGAGCCGCTCGCGCGACACCGCGCGGGTCTTGGCGATGGTCTCGCCGATCTTCTGCACCTCGCGCGGCGACAGGTGCCGCAGCACCTCGCCGGCTTCCTGTTCGCCGAGCGACATCAGCAGGATCGCCGCGTCGTTGAGTCCCTGTTCGTCCATGTGCCTGGTTTCCGCTCAGCCGTGGACCCAGGTCTTGACGATGTTCGCCACCGCCACCGGGTTCTGCCGCGCCATCTGGCGCGCGCCCTCCAGGCGCATCTGCTCGGGCACCTGTTCCTGCGGCGAGGGCACGGCCACCGCCTCGGGCGCGCCGAGCGCGGGCCGCTCGGGCGTGTCGGCCACCATCGCGTTGAGCTGGCTGCCGGTGGCGGGTCCGCCGAGCGCCGGCGTGATGCTGCCGGGCAGCGGCTTGGCCGCGGCCATGGCCTTGAGGCCGGGGCGCACCATGCCCAGGAGCACGATCGCGCCGATCAGCACCAGCCCCACGGGCCAGGCGAAGCTGCGCGCCAGCTCGAGCGTTTCGGGGCGCTTCCACAGCGGCAGTTCGACCTGCACCGGCGCGTCGACCAGGAACGGCGTGTTCATCAGGTTCACCGAGTCGCCGCGTTCCTTGTTGAAGCCGATGCTCTCGCGCACCAGCGCCGTCATCTGCTCGACCTGCTGCGCCGACAGCGCGGTCGGCACCACCTTGCCCGCGGCATCGGCCACGCCCTGGTAGTTGACGACCACCGCCGCGCTGAGCCGGCGGATCTGGCCGGTGGCGCTGCGCACGGTCTTCACGGTCTTGTCGACCTCGTAGTTGATGGTGGACTCGCGCTTGCCCGGCGGGCGCTGCGCCGCGGCTCCCGCGGCCGCCGCACCGGCGGGCGCGAGCGCCGCGGCCGGGCCGTTGACCGGCGCCGACGAGGCACCGGGCGGCTGGTTCGAGGTCGCGCCCGGCACGCCCGCGGGCGGCGTGGCGCCGGCGCCGGTGGTCTCCACCGTCTGCTGGCTGCGCACGGCGCCGGCCTCGGCCGCCTGGTTCGGGCGGTGCTCCTCCATGGTCGCCTCGCTCTGCGAGAAGTCCACGTCGGCCGTGACCTGCGCCTTCACGTTCTGGCGCCCTACCACCGGCTCGAGGATGTCGAGGATGCGGCGCATGTACTGCTGCTCGATCTGCTGCACGTACTGCAGCTGCTGGCCCTCGCCGGCGCCCGCGCCGCCCGCGGCGCCGTCGCCGGTCTGCGACAGCAGCTTGCCGCTGTCGTCGACCACGCTCACCGCCGAGGGCAAGAGCTCGGGCACGCTGGAGGCCACCAGGTGCACGATGCCCGCGATCTGGCTGCGCTCGAGCGTGCGGCCCGGATGCAGCGTCAGCAGCACCGAGGCCGAGGGCTTCTGCTGCTCGCGGAAGAAGCCGTTCTGGTTCGGCAGCGCCAGGTGCACGCGCGCGCTCTGCACCGAGGCCAGGCCCTGGATCGAGCGCGTGAGCTCGCCCTCGAGGCCGCGCTGGAAGCTCAGCTTCTCCTGGAACTGGGTCATGCCGAAGCGGTTGTTCTCCATCAGCTCGAAGCCGGCCACCGAGCCCTTGGGCAGGCCCAGCGAGGCCAGGCGCAGGCGCACGTCGTGCACCTTGTCGGCCGGCACCATCACGGCGCCGCCGCCCTCGGTGTACTTGTAGGGCACGTTCATCTGGGCGAGCTGGGCGACGATCGCGCCGCCGTCCTTGTCGCCGAGGTTGGCGTAGAGCACGCGCCAGTCGGCCTGGCGGCCCATCACGATGGCGGCCACGGCCAGCGCCACCAGCAGCGCGGCGCCGATCGCCAGCCGCAGGCGCTGGCGCCGGTCGAGCGACGCGAGGCGGCCCTGCCAGGCCGGGGCGGCAAGGGACGCGGACTGGGCGGCGGGAAGTTCGGCGACGGCGGTGGACATGGGCTCGGCGGTGCGGGTCGGTTCGCACGGCGCGGAAGGCGCTTCGTGCTCGCTGCGATTATTCGGGCCGGCCCCGTCCCACATAAGCCCGATAAAGGGCTGCTTTCCTGCCCATTTCCCCGCGATCGCGAACGGCCGAGCGCCCGTAGCATCGGTGCCCATGGACCTCCGACTCGCACCGCTGACTTCGCCCACCCCGGCGCAGGCCTTCGCGCGCACGGCGCGCACCGCGCCCCCGGCCGCCGAGGGCAGCGGCGGCGGCTTCGCCGGCGCGCTCTCGGGCGCGCTGCAGTCGGTGAGCGCCGCCCAGAACCAGGCCGGCGCGCTGCAGCGCGAGGTTCAGCTCGAGAACCCGAACGTCAGCCTGGAGCAGACCATGGTCGCGATCCAGAAGGCGCAGATCGGCTTCCAGGCCACGATGCACGTGCGCAACCGCATGGTGCAGGCCTACAGCGACATCATGAACATGCAGGTGTGAGGCGACGGGCGCCCTGCCCGCCTGTCTTGCCGGACCGTGCCGCCGCCTTGCCGGCGGTGTCGGTCCTTCCTCTTCAGTGGATCAGCTGCAGCCGCGAATCGAACAGGTGGTCGAGGTCGGCGATCCACGGCTCGGCCAGCAGCCGGATCTCGGCGTCGTTGCGCAGGATGCGCTGCATCACGCGGGTCTTCTCGGCGCGGTCGGTGCGCGGCAGCTCGAGCGAGGTGGCCTTGAAGCGCAGCTGCTCGATCAGCACGGCGCAGGCGCCTTCGCAGCGCACCACGCCTTCCCAGTCTTCCATGCGGGCGGCCTCGAGCATCTGCTTGCTCGCGGCTTCGATCGCTTTGTAGTAGTCGAGCAGTCGCTCTTGCATGAAGGACTCCAAGGACGCCTCAGGCGGCCTGCGCGGGCTGGGACGGCCCGATCTGTTTCCAGCTCTGTGCGACCGGTGCGATCAGCGAGGCCACTTCCGCCAGGGCCGCCCCGTCGTTGCGGAGGTTGGCGACCGTCAGGCGGTTGATGCAATAGTCGTACAACGCGCGGAGTGTAACCGCGAGTTCTCCACCCCGGGCCTCGTCGAGCCCACCCTTGAGGCCCTCCTCGAGGAATCGCACCGCGCGCATGATCTGCTGGCCCTTGGCCGCGACGTCGCCGCGCGCCAGCGCGCCGCTGGCGGCGTGGATGGCCTGCAGCAGGCCGTCGAACAGCAGCTCGATGAGCCGGTGCGGAGAGGTCGAGGCGTCCACGCCCGATTCGGCGCCCACTCTGGAGTAGGCCTGGGCGGCGCGGGCTGCGGGCGAGGTGTACATGGTGCGGCTTCCTGTTCCGGTGTCTATGCCTTCTTTATCGGCATTCCGGCGCGGAAGTTGAGGCCCGCGGGCCCGGCGCCTCAGCTGGTGGACTTGTTCCACTGCGCCACCTGCTGGGTGATGTAGGTGTTGAGCGCGGTCAGCGAGGCCATCTTGGTGTCCAGCGCCGTGTACTGGGCGCGCAGCCGCTTCTCGGTCAGGGTCAGCCGGTCGCTGAGGTTGTCCTGGCTCTTGTCGTTGTCCTTGCGCTGGGCCTTGAGCGACTGGGTGCGGGTGTCGAGCGTGCCGTCGGTGGCGATCGCGGCCTGGGTGAAGGCCGACAGCCGCGTGGCGAAGCCGGTGGCGCTGGAGTCCAGGGTGTTCTGCGGCGCGGCGAAGAACTGCTGCACGGCGGCCGGGTTCTTCAGTGCCGTGTCGAGCTTGGCGGTGTCGAGCGCGAGGTTGCCGGCACCGTCCTTGGCGACCGTGATGCCGAGGTCGCTCAGGCGCTGGATCGCGCCGCCGCCCGAAGGCGCGCCGACCAGGCTGCGCAGCGCGTTCTGCAGGCTCACGGCGGTGGAATCGCCCTGCAGCAGCGCCGCGGTCTTGCTCGCCGCGTCGTAGGCGGTGGCCGAGTTCAGCGTCTGGTTCATCGTGTTGTAGGCCGTCACGAAGGCCTGGATCGTGCCGCGCAGGCCCGAGGTGTCGGTGGCCACGGCGACCTCGACCGGCGAAGTCGTCACCTGCGACAGCGTGAGGCTCACGCCGGGCACGGTGTCGGCCAGCACGTTGGTGGCCGAGCGGATCGTCACGCCGTTGATGGTGGCCTCGGCATTGCGCGCGTACTGCACCGGGTTGGCGCCCATGCCCTGCCCGGTGCCGTCGAAGGCCAGCAGGCCGAGATCGGCGCCGTCGCCCGAGCCCAGCGGCGTGGCCGTGACGCGGAAGCCCGCGGCCTCGCCGGTGCTGCTGGAGCGCAGCATCAGCCGCTCGCCCGAGAGGTCCTTGAGCACGGTGGCGCTCACGCCCGCGCCGGCCCCGTTGATCTTGGCCGCGATGGCCGAGAGGCTGTCGCCCTCGTTCACGCTGATGTCGATGGCCGGCTTGTCGCCGGCCGCGAAGTTCGGGCCGCCCGCGTCGGTGTCGTTCCAGTCGCCGAGCTGGATGCTCAGGGTGCCGAGCCCGAAGCCGGTGCCCGTGGCCACCGCGTTCGAGGACACGGCCTGCGCGCGCGCGAGCTGCGATACCTGCATGGTGAAGCTGCTGGCCACGGCGTCGCCGGCATTGGTGACGCTGGCGCTCAGCGCGGTCGCGTTCGAGCTCGAGGCGGTCTTGGCGTTCCAGGTCGCGGCGGCCGCCAGCTTGGTGGCCGCGTCGGACAGCGCCGAGAGCTGCGACTTGAGCGTGCCGAAGGCCGAGATCTTGCTGTCGAGCGTGCTCGCCGTGGTCTGCAGCGCGGTCAGCGGCTTCTTCTCGATCGCCATCAGCTGCGTGATGATGGATTCGACGTCGAGCTGGCTGCCGATGCCCGTCGATGTGATGCTGGCCATGTCTTTTCTCCGATGCTGGAATCGCTTGCCGCCCACGGAAAAAACGCGGGGCGGCGAACGGAATTGTCCGTTCGCCGCCCCGCGATGAAGCGTGCAGGAGGCCGGCCTTCGGCCCCCTGTTCCTGCCTTAGCCGCGCAGCAGCGACAGCACCGTCTGCGGCAGCTGGTTGGCCTGCGCCACCATCGCCGTGCCGGCCTGCTGCAGCACCTGGGCGCGCGACAGGTTGGCGGTTTCGGCCGCGAAGTCGGCGTCCTGGATGCGGCTGCGCGAAGCGGTCAGGTTCTCGGCCGAGGTCGAGAGGTTCGAGACCACCGATTCGAAGCGGTTCTGGATCGCGCCGAGGTCGGCGCGCGAGGAGTTCACGGCCTTCAGCGCGGCGTCCATCGCGAGGATCGCGTTGTCGGCGCCATCCACCGTGTCCACCGTCAGGCCGGAGAAGCCTGTCTGCGCGCTGCCCGCGGCGGTGACGGTCGCGGCCGTCTGGCCGGCGGTCAGGCCGGTGTTGGTCAGCGTGCCGCCGACCGTGATGGCCGTGCTGCCGCTCGAGGTCAGCGTGATGGCGCCGCTGGCGGCGGCCGTCGCGACCACGCCCGTCTCGCTCGACTTCTTGTTGATGGCGGCCGCCACGTTGGCGCCTTGCGTCGCCGCGTCGGTGCCGGCATTGACCGCGCCGATGCCCACGCCGTTGATCGTGAAGGCGTTGGCGGTGATGCCGCCGAAGCCCGCGGGCGCCGCGCCGGTCACCGTGGCCGAGTAGGTGTCCACGCTGGTCCAGCTGCCCAGCGAGTTGATGCTGGCGTTGGCGATCGAGTCGATCGAGATGGTCTCGCCCTGGTTGGCGCCGACCTGGAACGACTGGGCGCTGAAGCTGCCGTCGAGCAGCTTGGTGCCGTTGAACGAGGTCTGCTTGGCGACGCGATCGATTTCGCTCTTGAGCTGCGTGACTTCCTTCTGCAGCGAGGCGCGGTCCTCGGTCGAGTTGGTGGCGTTGCGCGACTGCACGGCCAGTTCGCGGATGCGCTGCAGGTTGTTGCCGATGGTGCTCAGCGCGCCTTCGGCCGTCTGCGCCAGCGAGATGCCGTCGTTGGCGTTGCGGCCGGCTTGCGTCAGGCCGCGGATCTGGGCCGTCATGCGCTCGGAGATCGCGAGGCCGGCGGCGTCGTCCTTGGCGCTGTTGATGCGCAGGCCCGAGGACAGGCGCTGCATCGAGGTCGCCAGCGAGGATTGGCTGCCCGAGAGGTTGCGCTGCGCGGTGAGCGAACTGATGTTGGTGTTGATGATCGAGGCCATGAGAGCTCCTTCAAACTGATAAGTCGGGCATCGCTGCCAAAGTCGCGCCAGCGAAGCGCTGGCTGCCTGACGAACCCTGGTGCAAGGCCCGTTGCACTGGTTTTCGGTGGGTCCCCGCCGGCTCTTTAGCGATTTATTTTTGCGAGCGCACCCTCAAGATTTCCGAGCGGATGCAGACGGGGCCACAGCGATTGCGCTGCCGGAGCCACCATGTTCCGCGTGTTACCCCCACGGAAACACGTAGATTCCCCACCACGCAAGACAACTTCGCCCCCACGGGATTTCGTGGTCTGTGCACCACGGGCGGTCACACTCGTTAACAGCTTGTAAAGCGCGCGAGGAAAGCCATGAATGTCTTGATATCGATAGATTTATCTATCTCTGTCGAAATAAGTCTTTCGCCATGCGTGCCTTAGTATTCGTTTTGGTCGACAAAGTCACAGTTTTGGGGCGCTGCGGTTGCAAGCACTTACCATCGGACAACGTCAGGCCAAAGTTTTTTTGTAGGAATCCACCTACTGCTGTACATTTTTAACAAATGTTTACTGAAGCTGACATTTGTGATTAAACTGAAAGTACACGGTCGCCAAGGGCACTTTTGCCCGCCTAGGAGGAGGCACTCATGACCAATGAACAGCTGCTCGCCGAGATCAAGGAAGCCAACCTCACCTACCTGATGCTGGCGCAGAGCCTCATCCGGGAAGACAAGGCACAGGCCCTGTTCCGGCTCGGCATTTCCGAGGAATCCGCGGACCTCATCGACACGCTGTCGCCGGCGCAGATCATGAAGCTGGCCTCCAGCAACATGCTGCTGTGCCGCTTCCGCGCCACCGACGACATGGTCTGGGGACTGCTCACCAACCACAACGTGCGCACCCGCACGGCCAACGACGAGACGCTGAAGCTGCACGCCAACATCGTCATGTCGAGCCGGTTCGCGGAAACCTCGTACTGAGGCGCCGCGTTCCGCGAGCTGACAAGGCATGGCCAATCCGAAGAGCGTGCTGGGCGAGTCCCGGCAGATCGAGCGCGCGGTCCATCTGATCGAGATGGGCGCCCGCCTGCAGGTGCTGGAGAGCGAGACCGAGCTGTCGTACGAACGGCTGCTGCGCCTCTACAAGGAAGTGGCGGGCAAGTCGCCGTCGAAGGGCCAGCTGCCCTTCTCGACCGACTGGTTCCTCACCTGGCAGCCGAACATCCACGCCTCGCTGTTCCACAACATCTACACCTACCTCAACAAGACCAGCGAGCTCGAGCCGGTCGACGCGCTGATCAAGGCCTACGGCCTGTACACCGAGCAGACCGGCGCCTGCGGCCTGGAGCCGCAGCTGTCGATCACGCGCGCCTGGCGGCTGGTGCGCTTCATGGAGAACCAGATGCTCGCCATGACGCCCTGCTCGCGCTGCGGCGGCCATTTCGTGACCGAGCCCTACGAGAACGCGCAGCACTTCGTCTGCGGCCTGTGCGAACCGCCGGCGCGCGCCGGCAAGGGTTCGGGCGCGGGCGGCATCCAGCTGCAGTGACGAACGCCGCGGCCGCCGCGGCAAACAGAAGATAAGGGCCCCCGCAGGGCCCTTTTTTCATGGAATGCGCGGGGCGTCTCCGAGGCCCAATAGGGGTTCCAGGAACTCGTCTCGCCCCATGTCCGTCATCCTCGGTTACCTCGTCGCGCTGGGCTGCATCTTCGGCGGCTACATCATCCATGGCGGCAACATCGGCGTGGTGCTGCACGCGCTGCCGATCGAGCTGATGGTGATCGGCGGCGGCGCGCTCGGCGCCTTCGTGGTGAACAACCAGCGCAAGGTGCTGATGGCCACGCTGAAGGCGCTGCCGACCGCGCTCAAGGGCTCCAAGTACACCAAGGCGCGCTACCTCGAGCTGATGGCGCTGCTCTACGACATCCTGCAGAAGGCGCGCAAGGAAGGCCTGATGTCGATCGAGAAGGACATCGAGGCGCCGCAGGATTCGCCGCTGTTCCAGAAGCACCCGAACGTGGCGAAGGACCACCACGTGGTCGAGTTCACCACCGACTACCTGCGCATGATGGCCTCGGGCAACCTCAACAGCCACGAGATCGAGTCGCTGATGGACAGCGAGATCGAGACCCACCACCAGGAATCGCATGCGCCCGTGGCCGCCATCGCGCGGCTGGCCGGCGGTCTGCCGGCCTTCGGCATCGTGGCCGCGGTGCTCGGCGTGGTGAACACCATGGGCTCGGTCGGCCAGCCGCCGGCGGTGCTCGGCGCCATGATCGGCTCGGCGCTGGTCGGCACCTTCCTGGGCATCCTGCTGGCCTACGCCATCGTCGAGCCGCTGGGCGGCCTGCTCGAGCAGAAGGCCGAGGAAGGCACCAAGGAACTGCAGTGCATCAAGACCACCCTGCTGGCGAGCATGCAGGGCTACAACCCCACGACCGCGATCGAGTTCGGCCGCAAGGTGCTGTTCTCGACCGACCGGCCGAGCTTCACCGAGCTCGAGACCCACGTGAAGAAGAAGTAGAGCGCCCAGCGCAAGAGGCAACGCCATGGCCACCACGCCCGGGACCCGCAAGCTCCAGCCGATCATCATCAAGCGGGTCAAGAAGACCACGCATGCGCACCACGGCGGCGCCTGGAAGATCGCCTACGCCGACTTCGTGACGGCCATGATGGCCTTCTTCCTGCTGATGTGGCTGCTCGGCTCGACCGCCAAGGGCGACCTGCAGGGCATCGCCTCCTACTTCAACTCGCCGATGAAGGTCGAGATGGCCGGCGGCTCGGGCGCGGGCAGCGCCTCGAGCGTGGTGCCCGGCGGCGGGCGCGACCTCACGCGCACCACCGGCGAGGTGCGCCGCACCGACGGCAGCACCATGGACCCGAAGAAGATCGGCCAGGACAACAGCCTCAAGCTCGAGCAGGCGCGCCAGGACGCGCGCCGCATGGCAGCGCTGCGCGCGCGCATCGAGGAGATGATCGAGAGCAATCCCAAGCTGCGCGAATTCCGCTCGCAGATCAAGCTCGAGGTGACCTCCGACGGCCTGGAGATCCAGATCGTCGACGCGCAGAACCGCCCGATGTTCGACACCGGCAGCGCGATCGTGAAGCCCTACATGCACGACATCCTGCGCGCGGTGGGCGGTGCGCTCAACGGCATCGAGAACCGCGTGAGCCTGGCCGGCCACACCGATGCCGCGCCCTACGGCAACGGCGACCGCGGCTACGGCAACTGGGAACTGTCGGCCGACCGCGCCAATGCCTCGCGCCGCGAGCTGGTGGCCGCCGGCATGCCCGACGACAAGCTGGTGCGCGTGGTCGGCCTGGCCGCGAGCGACCTGCTCGACAAGAAAAATGCGCTGGCCCCGCTGAACCGCCGCATCAGCATCGTGGTGCTCACGCGCGACGCCGAGTCGCGCCTGTTCGGCAACGCGCGCCTCGAGGGCAACGACGCGGTGAAGGCCATCGCCACCGAGCTCGCCAAGGAACAGAAGAAGCCCGAGGGCGCCGCCGCCAACCCGGGCCGCGCCCAGCCCTGAGCGAGCGCCACCGCCATGGAATCGAACAGCCAGGACCGCCAGCTCCCCGCCTCGCAGCGCAAGATCGACCAGGCGCGCCGCGACGGCCAGGTGCCGCGCTCGAAGGACCTGTCGCACCTCGCGGTGATGGGCTCCGGCGCGGTCGCGCTGCTGCTGCTCGCGCCCACCGCCTTCGAGCAGATGCGCGGCACGCTCGCGCAGGCGCTGGTCTTCAACGCGGCCAGCGTGCAGGACCCGGCCGACATGCTGTCGCGGCTGTCGACCTTCGCCGGCCTGGGCCTGGTGGCCTGCGTGGTGTTCGCCGCCATCGTGCTGAGCGCGGCGGTCGCGGGCAGCCTCGCGGTCGGCGGCTGGGTCTCGAGCACCAAGGCGATCACGCCCGACCTCTCGCGCCTGAGCCCGTTCAAGGGCCTGGGCAATCTCTTCAGCCGCCAGCAGCTCGCGCAGGTGACCAAGCTGGTGGTGCTGGCGGCCATCCTCGGCGCCATCGGCTGGTACTACGTGGCCGGCTCGATCGGCGAGGTGGTGCGCACGGTGCTGCAGCCCTCGCCTTCGGCGCTGCGCGCGCTCGGCGACTGGCTCGCCACCGGCGTGGGCCTGCTGCTGCTGGTGGTGTTCGCCACCGCCGTGATCGACGTGCCGCTGCAACGCTTCTTCCACCTGTCGAAGCTCAAGATGTCGCACCAGGAAGTCAAGCAGGAGCACAAGGAATCCGACGGCGACCCGCACACCAAGGGCCGCCAGCGCAGCGCGGCGCGCGCGATCTCGCAGCGCGCCAGCATCACGGCCGTGCCGCGCGCCGACTTCGTGCTGATGAACCCGACCCACTACGCGGTGGCACTGCGCTACGACGAGGCCACCATGAACGCACCGCAGGTGGTGGCCAAGGGCGCCGACCTGCTCGCGATGAAGATCCGCGAGATCGCCAATGCCAACGGCATCCCGGTGGTGCAGTCGCCGATGCTCGCGCGCGCACTGTTCGCGCATGCCGAGATCGACCAGCCCATTCCCTCGAGCCTGTTCACCGCCGTGGCCCAGGTGCTGGCCTACGTCTACCGCCTGAAGGCCGCGCTGCGCGGCGAGGGCCCGATGCCGCAGGGCGTGCCCGATCCCTACGTGGCGCCCGAGCTCGACCCGCACCGCAAGCTGCCTGCAACGGCAGCCGCTGAACCCGTCGCCGGAGTGCGTCCATGAACCCGCTCGCCCTGCGCCAGTGGCTCGGCGAGCGCGGCGGCATGTTCCAGCGCGCGGCCGCGCCGCTCCTGGTGGTGGCCATCCTCGCGCTGATGGTGCTGCCGATCCCGCCCTGGCTGCTCGACGGCTTCTTCACGCTCAACATCGCGGTCGCGCTGATGGTGATGATGGTGGCGGCCTACATGGTGCGCCCGCTGGACTTCGCGGCCTTTCCCTCGGTGCTGCTCTTGACCACGCTGATGCGGCTGTCGCTCAACGTGGCCTCCACGCGCGTGGTGCTGCTCGAGGGCCACACCGGCCCCGGCGCCGCGGGCGCGGTGATCGAATCCTTCGGCCACTTCCTGATCGGCGGCAACTTCGCGGTCGGCCTGATCGTGTTCGCGATCCTGGTGGTGATCAACTTCGTGGTGGTCACCAAGGGCGCCGAGCGCATCGCCGAGGTGTCGGCGCGCTTCACGCTCGACGCCATGCCCGGCAAGCAGATGGCGGTCGACGCCGACCTCAACGCCGGCGTGATCGACGAGAAGGAGGCCCGCCGCCGCCGCGCCGAGGTGGCCGAGGAAGCCAACTTCTTCGGCTCGATGGACGGCGCCTCCAAGTTCGTGCGCGGCGATGCGATCGCCGGCATCCTGATCCTGGTGATCAGCATCGTCGGCGGCTTCGCCATCGGCGTGCTGCAGCACGGCCTGTCGGCCGGCAAGGCGGCCGACACCTACGTGCTGCTCGCGGTCGGCGACGCGCTGGTGGCGCAGGTGCCGGGCCTCCTGATCTCGGTCGCCGCGGCGATGGTGATCTCGCGCGTGGGCCGCGAGGACGACGTGGGCCGCCAGATCGTCGACCAGCTGCTGACCTCGCCGCGCGTGCTCGGCCTCACGGCCGGCATCCTGGGCCTGCTGGGCGTGATCCCGGGCATGCCGCACGTGGTGTTCCTCTCGATCGCCTCGCTGCTGGGCTGGGGCGCCTGGCGCCTGTCGCGCCGCCCGCCGCCGGCCGCGCCCGCGCCGCCGGCACCGCCCGCGCCCGATGCCGAGGCCAGCTGGGACGACCTGCAGCCGGTGGATCTGCTGGGCCTGGAACTCGGCTACCGCCTGATCGCGCTGGTCGACAAGAGCCGCCAGGGCGACCTGCTCAGGCGCATCAAGGGCGTGCGCCGCAAGTTCGCGCAGGAGGTGGGCTTCCTGCCGCCCGCGGTGCACGTGCGCGACAACCTCGAGCTCAAGCCCAGCAGCTACCGCGTCACCCTGCGCGGCGTGGTGGTGGCCGAGGGCGAGGCGCATCCGGGCATGTACCTGGCGATCAATCCGGGCGGCATCACCACCCCGCTGATCGGCACGCCCACCACCGATCCGGCCTTCGGCCTGCCGGCGCACTGGATCGAGGAACGGCAGCGGGAAGCCGCGCAAATGAGCGGTTTCACCGTCGTTGATTCGGAGACCGTGATGGCCACCCACCTGTCACATTTGATGCAGGTGCAGGCGGCGCGCCTGCTGAGCCGCACCGAAACCCAACAACTGGTCGAACACGTGAACAAACTGGCGCCCAAGCTGATCGAGGAAGTCGTGCCCAAGCTGGTGCCGCTGTCCACGTTCCAGAAGGTGCTGCAACTGCTGCTGGAAGAGTCGGTGCACATCCGCGACATCCGCACCATCGTCGAGACGCTGGCCGAGCATGCCGGCAGCACCACCGACCCGGCCGAACTCGCGCGCCGCGTGCGCGTGGCGCTGGCGCCGGCCATCGTGCAGCAGATCTACGGCCCGGTGAAGGAGCTCGACGTGATCGCCATCGAGCCGGCCTTCGAGCGCCTGCTGATGCAGGCCCTGGGCAATGCCCAGGCGCCCGCGCTCGATCCGGGCGTGGTCGAGATCTTCACGCGCACCGCCGCCGAGGTGGCGCTCAAGCAGGAAGAGCAAGGCGTGCCGGCCTGCCTGCTGGTGCCCGACGCGATCCGCAACGCCATCGCGCGCATGGTGCGCCGCGCCGCGCCGCGCATGCAGGTGCTCGGCCACAGCGAAATCCCTGAAACCCACACGATCCGCATCGGCCCGATCCTGCGAGGAGCCTCCGCATGAACATCCAACGTTTCACCGCACCGACCGCCCGCGAAGCGATGGCGCTGGCGCGCAATGTCTTCGGCGACGGCACGCTGATCCTCTCGAACCGCCAGCTCGACGACGGCGTGGAAGTGGTGGCCGCGGCCGAGGACAGCCTGAGCGCGCTCGAAGCCGGCCGCGCGATCCTGCAGGGCACGCAGGGCACGCTGTCGGCGCCCGCGTGGACGCCGCCGAAGCCGGTGCCCGCGCCCGCCATCGCGCAACCGCAACCCGCCGCGCCGGCACCCGCACCGGCCCCGCTCGCGAGCGCCGAATCGCGCGCGATCGTCGAGGCCGACGTGGCCGAGCTCGGCATGAGCACGTTGTCGTTCCAGGACTATGTGCGCGAACGCATGCTGCGGCGCCAGCAGGAGGCCGCATCGCCGGCGCCCGTGCCCGCCACGCCCTCGGCAGCGCCGGCCCGCGCGGCCTTCGCGCCCACCGCCGCACCCGCCGCCACCGAACCGCCACGCCCCGCTCCCGTCGCCGCGCCGGCCCCCGTGACCGACACCGCGAGCGAAACGCAGCAGGCGCTGATGGCCGAGCTGCAGGCCATGCGCACGCTGATGGAGAGCCGCTTCAACGCCCTCGCCTGGCTCGGCCCGGCGCGGCAGAACCCGGTGCATTCGAACCTGATGCTCAAGCTGCTGCGCGCCGGCTACTCGCCCGCGCTCGCGCGCAGCGTGCTCGAATCGATCGCGCTCGACAACGACGCGGCCGGCGCGGTGCGCCGCATGATGGGCGCGCTCGAGACCATGCTCGGCCTCGACCCCGCCGCGCCCACGCTGGCCGAGGAAGGCGGCGTCTACGCGCTGGTCGGTGCCACCGGCGTCGGCAAGACCACCACCGCCGCCAAGATCGCGGCCCAGTGCGTGCGGCTGCACGGCCCGGCCAGCGTCGGCCTGATCACGCTCGACATGCACCGCGCGGGCGCGCACGAGCAGCTGCGCGCCCACGGCCGCGCCATGGGCGTGGTGGCGCATCTCGCGCACGACCGCGCCGCGCTGCAGGAGCTGCTCGCGCTGTTCCACGGCAAGCGCATGGTGCTGATCGACACCGCCGGCCTGGCGCCGCGCGATCCGCGTCGGCGCGACCTGCTGGACCTGCTCGACCTGCCCGGCGTGTCGCGCCTGATGGTGCTCAACGCCGGCGCGCACGGCGACACGCTCGACGAGATGGCCGCCAGCTTCAAGATCGGCGGCGCGCGCCAGGCCGTGCTGAGCAAGACCGACGAGGCCGTGAAGCTGGGCCCGGCGCTCGACACGCTGATCCGCCACCAACTGGTGTTGCGTGGCGTGGCCCATGGCCCGCGCGCCTCGCAGGACTGGAAGCCGGCGCTGGCCGCCGAGCTGGTGCGCGACTCGATGCGCGCGGCGCAGCGCTCGCCCTTCGATCCGCAGCCGGCCGACCTCGAACTGTTCTTCTCGCCCGGCGCGGGCGAACTCTGAGGAGCGTTCCGCCCCACGACACGACATGCAGGCCGCTTCCCCGCTCTCCCAGATGTACACGCCCAAGGGCCGGCTCGACCGCGATGCGCTGATCCGGCAGCACGTGCCGCTGGTGCGCCGGCTGGCGCATCACATGATCGCCAAGCTGCCGCCCAACGTCGAGCTCGACGACCTGATCCAGGTCGGCATGATCGGTCTGGCCGATGCGCTGTCGCGCTTCGAGGCCAGCCAGGGCGTGCAGTTCGAGACCTTCGCCACCCAGCGCATCCGCGGCGCCATGCTCGACGAGCTGCGCGACGGCGACTGGCTCTCGCGCGGCTCGCGCAAGAGCCAGAAGCAGATCGAGCAGGCCGTGCGCGCGCTCGAGCAGAAGCTGGGCCGCGCGCCCGCCGAATCCGAGATCGCCGAGGCGCTCGAGATGCCGCTGGCCGACTACCAGAGCCTGCTGGGCCGCGTGCGCGGCACCCAGCTCGTGTACCTGGAGGACATGGGCGGCGGCACCGACGCCGAGGGCGAGTCGGGCTTCCTCGATCGCCACCTGGCCGATGCCGACGCCGACCCGATGAGCCTGCTCAAGGACCAGCGGCTGCGCCAGGCGCTGGTGGGCGCCATCGACAGCCTGCCCGAGCGCGAGCGCCACATCATGGGCATGTACTACGAGCAGGACATGAACCTCAAGGAGATCGCGGCCGTGCTCGGCGTGACCGAGTCGCGCGTCTCGCAGCTGCACAGCCAGTCGATCGCGCGGCTGCGCGCGAAGATGCGCTCGCACTGACGCTCGCACCGCACCGCGCCGCGGTGCTTTTTTCATCGCGCGCCGAGGATCGCCGCGAGCTGGCTTTCGAGGCTTCGGCCGGGCGCCGGAAAGCACCCGTCGAGCGCCGCCGTGCCCACCGTGAAACCCGCGGCACCGCTGGCGCGGATCGCCGCGATGCGTTCGGGTGTGTCGATCGAGCCCGCCACGATCACCGGCTTGCCCGCGGCCGCGCACACCGCGCGCATCAGCCGCGGCACGTCGAGCGCGGCGCGGTAGGCCAGCAGGTCCAGCCCCGCCACGCCGGGCCGGCTCGCGATCGCGCGGGCGCTGGCCACGATCTCCTCGATCGAGCCGCCGAGCACGCTCGGATGCCCCGAGACCCGGCCCGCGAACGGGTAGTAGCGGATGCCCGTGCCCTCGAGCAGCGGCAGCACGTCGTCGACGTGCGTGCCGCCGAGCAGGTGGTCGACGCCGAGCCGGCACGCCATCTCGACCGAGGCGATCTCGCTGTCGCGGTCGAGCGAGACGACCTCGAGGTAGCTCGTGGCGCCGTGGTCGCGGATGCTTCTGTGCAGGCCCTCGAGCTCGGCCATCGGCAGCCCGATGTCCTTGAAGCCGATGTGGCGCACGCCGGCCGCGAGCGCCGTCGCCAGGTGCCGTGCCGCGTCGGCCACGGTGCGGTCGTGGCGCGTGAGCATGAAGATGAATTCGAAGCCGCTCATGGTCCGGTCTTTCTCGTGATTCGGTGGGCAGCCACCAGGCGCGCGGCCATGTCGAGCGCGGCCTCGAGGCTGGCGGCGTCGGCGATGCCGCGCCCCGCGATGTCGAAGGCGGTGCCGTGGTCGGGGCTGGTGCGAACGAAAGGCAGGCCGAGCGTGATGTTCACGCCCTTGTCGAGCCCGAGGTACTTGACCGGGATCAACCCCTGGTCGTGGTACTGCGCCACCACCACGTCGAAGCGCCCCTGGCGCGCCTGCATGAACACCGTGTCGCCGGGCCAGGGTCCGCTGGCGTCGATGCCCTCGCGCCGCGCGGCGGCGATCGCGGGCGCGATGGTGCGTTGCTCCTCGTCGCCGAACAGACCGCCCTCGCCCGCATGCGGATTGAGCCCGGCCACCGCGATGCGCGGCGCCACGATGCCGAAGGCCCGGGCGCCCCGGTGCGCGAGCCGGATCGCCGACACCTGCGCCGCGAAGTCGGCGCGCTCGATGGCCTCGCGCAGCGCGCAATGGGCCGTCACGAGCACGGTGCGCAGTTCGTCGTTGGCCAGCATCATCGCGACCCTGCAGCCGGTGCGCTCGGCCAGGATCTCGGTGTGGCCCGGATAGCGCAGGCCGGCGGCGGCCAGCGCTTCCTTGTGGATCGGCGCGGTGACGATGCCCGCGACGCGGCCCGCCTGCGCGAGGGCTATCGCCGCCACGATTGCCTCGAAGGCGGCCCGGCCGCTGGCCGCATGCACGGCGCCCACGGGCGGCAGCGCCTCGAGCCGCGACGCGGCCAGCAGGTTGACCGTGCCGGGCGCGTGCACCATGTCGTCGATCGACGCCGCCACGCGCAGCCTCGCGCCGGCGTCCAGGGCCTCGAAGGCCTGGCGCATCACGCGCGGATCGCCGACCAGCACGCAGCGCCGGGCCCATTCGGCGTTCAACAAGGTACGGGCCACGATCTCGGGGCCGATGCCCGAGGGATCGCCCATCGTCAGCGCGAAGCGCTCGGGCTGGGTGAGTTGGGCTGACAGTTCCTGCATCATGGGGATCGGGTGGACGGCGGGGCCGGACGCTCAAATCTATGCAGAGACCCGCCCCAGGACAAACGATGATTACTGACACCAACGGTGAGCCTGGCTCACAACAGAATTCCTCGCGCCTGCCCTCGCTGATGGCACTGCGCTGCTTCGCGGCCGCGGCCCGGACCCAGAACTTCAGCCAGGCGGCCGACAGCCTGCATCTGACCCATGGCGCGGTCAGCCGCGCCGTGCGCATGCTCGAGGACGACCTGGGCCTGGCCTTGTTCGAGCGGCGCAACCGCGGTGTCTTTCTCACCGAGGCCGGGCGCCGGCTCCAGCGCGCGGTGGACGAGGGCTTCGGCCTGATCGAGGAGGCCACGCGCGAGCTGCGGCACTCGGCGCGCGAGACGCCGCTCGTGCTCTCGTGCGAGCCGACCTTGCTGATGCGCTGGCTGATCCCGCGCTGGCCCGATTTCCAGGCGCGCCATCCCGAGGCCGCGGTGCATCTCGTGGCGGGTGGCGGGCCGTTCTCCTTCGACGACGGCATCGACCTCGCGATCCGGCGCAACGATTTCGCATGGCCCGCGAGCGTGCACGCGCAGCCGCTGTTCGAGGAGAAGATCGGCCCGGTGTGCAGCCCGGGCCGGGTCGACGCCTTCTTCGACACCGCCGGCGCGGGCCCCTCGCTGCGGAGCGACGCGGTGCGCCTGCACACGCGCACACGGCCGCAGGCCTGGCCCTCGTGGACCCGGTTGCGGGGCGCCTCGGCCGGCGCCGGCGGCAGGGAACAGGTCTTCGAGCATTTCTATTTCAGCCTGCAGGCGGCGGTCGCCGGGCTCGGCGTGGCGATCGGGCCCTGGCACCTGGTTTGCGACGACCTCGAAAGCGGCGTGCTGGCGGCGCCGCTGGGCTTCGTCGCGGACGGCTCGGGCTATTTCCTCCTGTCGCCGCAGAAGCCGGCCGCGGGCCGGCAGCGCCAGTTGCTCGACTGGCTTCTCTCGGTGGTCTGAACGCTAGACTCCGCCCGCATGACCCGAGCCAGATCCCGCAAGACCCTGTTCCTGGCCATCGTGCTCGCATTCGGCGTGGCCTTCGGCTGGTACTTCAAGGTGCCCGCGCTCGGCTACTACTGGCTCAGCACCACGCTGGGCGCGGCGCAATGGGCGAACAATGCGCTGTGGCTGCCGGACTACCGCGTGGCGGTCGAGGGCTTGCCGATCCAGGGCCTGACGCGCAATGCCTCGGGCCTGACCTTCAACACCGAGACCGGCACCCTCTTCACGGTCATCAACCGCCCGCCGCAGATCGCCGAGCTCGACACCGAGGGCCGGCTGCTGCGCGTGATCGGGCTCGAGGGGGTGAAGGATCCGGAGGGCATCACCTACGTGCAGGGCGACGGCTACGTGATCTCCGACGAGGACAGCCACCGCATGTACTGGGTGCGGATCGGGCGCGACACGCAGCGTGTGTCGGTGGCCGGCCGACCGAGCCTGGGCATCGGCATCGACCGGCTGCACAACAGCAGCTTCGAGGGCATCTCCTGGGACGGCGTGCACAGGCGCCTGTACGTGGTGCGCGAGAAGCTGCCGATGCGCGTGCTGGTGATCACCGGGCTCGATCCCGACGCGCCCTCCGCGAGCGGCTTCAACATCGACATCAGCGAATGGAAGTCCTCGCGCGCGGGCTCGCTGTTCATGAGCGACCTGTCCTCGGTCACGCTGCACGATGCGACCGGCCACCTGCTGCTGCTGAGCGACGAGTCGGCACTGGTGGTGGAGTACGCGAGCGATGGGCGCCCGGTCAGCATGCTGCCGCTGTGGCGCGGCTTCGGCGGCCTGCAGCGCAAGGTGCCGCAGCCCGAGGGCGTGGCGGTCGGGCCCGACGGGCGGCTCTACCTGCTGTCGGAACCCAACCTGTTCTACCGCTTCGAGCGCGCGCCGAAGCCTTCGTAGCCGTCGCGGTCAGTGCGCCGGCACGTGGGCCGAACGCAGGCCCGCGAACATCCTGCGCTCGCCGGGCATGGTGTAGGTGGCATCGGGGCGCGGCCCCAGCAGCGAGGCCAGGCTGCGGTCGACGATGACGGTGCGGCGCGCGACGCTGTCGCGCTGGTTCGACAGCCGCTGGGCCACGGCCTCGACGCGGCGGCGGAATTCGGCGTCGAGCGCCTCGGCCGACAGCGCGGCCTCGAGGGCGCGCGCGAAACCGGTGGCGCAGCGGCGCAGCTCGCCGCTGGCCTGCAGCAGGTCCGAGGGTTCGGCGCAGCGCAGGCCGGCATCGACCCGGTCGAGCTGGTCCTCGACCTCGCTCAGCAGCATCTCGGCGGAAGCACGGGTATCGGGCATGGCATCAGTTCCTTGCGCGGCTCAGGAATTCCTGGGCGTTGGCCAGGAGCTTGTCGGCGATGGCGCCGGAATCGACCTTGAAGCTGCCGTCGGCGATGGCGGCGCGCACCGCGGCCACCTTCGCCTCGTCGATGCCGTTGCCGGCCGTGGCGGCGGCCTCCAGCGTGCGGGCCGAGGCCGACACGCTGACCGGCGTGCCGGTGGCGTCGCCCGCATCGGCCACCGCGGGCGTGGCGCCCCGGCCGGTCTTCGCGGCCGCGGCCACGCCGGTGGCGGCCGCGACGGCGGGATCTTGCAACGGGTTGATCTTCATGGCGGCTCCTGGCCCCGGGCGGGGGCTTCGTCCCCAGGATTTCGACCGCCGTTCGACGGACTTGAGGACTTTTTCGAAGTTTTTTGCGCCGCGCCGGTCACATCGAGAGGCGCACGGTGCGCGGATCCTGCACCACGCCGGTGGTGATGCGGCCATTCTCCATGCGGATGCGCACCATCTGGCCGACCACGCCCGGCGTCAGCGCCTGGGCCTCGGTGGCGATCTCGAAGCCCTGGCCCTGGGCCACCACGCGCACCTGGGTGCCGGCGGCGAAGGCCTGGGCCGGCTTCACCATCGACTGGCGCAGCGGCTGGCCGGCCTGCAGGGAACGCGAGGCGACCTGCCCCACCCACTGGGTGGCGTCGGCCATCACGGGCGAGGGATCGGCGGCCCAGTCGGCCTCGGCCTCGACCGCGTCGGCCGCGCTCAGCACGGTGCCGGGCAGCACGTTGTCGCGCAGCACCCAGGCCGGCCCGAAGGCCTTGATGGTGACCGGCAGGAACACGTTCCAGCGCGCGCCACCCTCGACGCAGCGCAGCCCGAGCCGGGTGCGGCCCCACAGGCGCAGGCCGGTGGGAATGTAGGGTTCGACGCGGCTGCAGGGCGCCAGGCGCAGACGGTTGTCGAGCGCGCCGATGGCGACCTCCATGCGCAGCGGCGCGGGATTGGCCGACTGGGCCTGGGCCACGGCATCGTCGAGCCACTGGCGCGTGCTGGCGGCGAAGGCCTCGCCGGCCTCGGCGCCTTCGGACGGCGCCTGCTGGGCGAAGGCGCTGAAGGCGGTGCCGGCCGCGAGCAGCAGCGCGCCGGCGGCGAGAGGGAATGCGGGGATGGCCATGGGCTCCTCCGGGATGTGCAGGGACGGAAATGCGGAACGCGCGCGCCTCGGCCCATCGCGCCGCGACCCGCACTGTAGGCAGACCGGCCCGCCCCCAAAGCCGCGATAAGGCCGAAAAAGCCGCCTTTCATCCGCGCTTCCGAAATCGGCGCGGCTCCCACAATTTCCGCACGGGCGCTCACGCCCACCCCCTTCGCGAGGACCCTGGCCCATGCTCGACAAACTGACGAACTCACTGGATTTCCAGGCGAAAGCGCTGGTGCTGCGTGCCGACCGCCAGCGCGACATCGCGAGCAACATCGCCAACGCCGACACGCCCGGCTACGCGGCGCGCGACTTCAGCTTCGCCGACGCGATGCGCGAGGCCACGGGCGGCGGCACGCCGCGCGCCGGTACCGCCGGCGACGGCCGCACCGACGCACGCCACATCCCGCTGACTTCGGGCGGCGGAACCGGTGGCAGCGGCGCGAGCGGCGGCTACGCGGTCCAGACCCAGCCCTCGCTCGACGGCAACAGCGTCGACCTCGACCGCGAGCGCGCGGCCTTCGCCGACAACGCGGTGCGCTACGAGGCCACGCTGCGCTTCATCAACGGCCAGGGCAAGACGCTGCTCGCGGCCATCCAGGGGCAATAAGCCATGTCGATGTTCTCGATCTTCGGCATCTCCGGCAGCGCGGTCAGCGCGCAGTCGCAGCGCCTGAACGTGGTGGCCAGCAACCTGGCCAATGCCGACGCGGTGGCCGGCCCCGACGGCCAGCCCTACAAGGCGCGCCAGGTGGTGTTCCAGACCGTGGCGCTCGACGGCGAGACCGGCGCCGGCGTGCGCGTGGACTCGGTGACCGAGAACCAGACGCCCGGGCGCAAGGTGCACGAGCCCGCCAACCCGATGGCCGACGCCCAGGGCTACGTGACCCATTCGAACGTGAACGCGGTGGAGGAGATGGTCAACATGATCTCGGCCTCGCGCTCCTACCAGAACAACGTCGAGGTGATGAACACGGCCAAGAACCTGCTGCTCAAGACGCTGCAGATCGGCCAGTGAGCGCCACCCCACCGCACACCCTTCTTCCGGACGCCCGCGCATGACCTCCACCGCCGCCACCTCCAGCCTCACCGGCACCACCTACGTGCCGAGCTCGAGCGCGGACAGCAAGTCGATCTCCGCCAGCGGCACCGCCGAGGCGCAAGACCGCTTCCTCAAGCTGCTGGTCGCCCAGCTCGCGAACCAGGATCCGATGAATCCGATGGACAACGCGCAGATGACCTCGCAGATCGCGCAGATCAACACGGTCACGGGCATCCAGCAGCTCAACGACACGATGAAGAACATGAACACCCAGATGTCGGCCATGCAGGTGCTGCAGGCCGGCAACCTGGTGGGCCGCGGCGTGCTGACCGAGGGCAACCAGCTGGCCTTCGACACCACGGCCAAGACCGCGGTGGGCGCGATCGAGCTGCCGGCCAAGGCCACCAGCGTGAAGATCCAGGTCACCACCGCCGGCGGCCAGGTCATCGACACCGTCTCGCTCGGCGAACTCGACGCGGGCCAGCACGGCTTCACGCTCGACTCCTCCACGTACCCGGCCGACACGCCGCTGCAGTTCAAGGTCATCGCCACCAACGGCAGCGACAAGGTCGACGCGGTCGCGCTGATGCGCGACAAGGTGGTGGCCGTGGGCAGCGATGCCAGCGGCGGCCTCTCGCTCACGCTGCTGACCGCGGGCAAGACGCCCTACGCCAACCTGCACGCCGTTCTCTGACAGACATCCCTTCCATCCAGCACACAGGAGCCACTCCATGAGCTTTCAACAGGCACTCTCGGGTCTCAACGCCGCCAGCCGCAGCCTCGACGTGATCGGCCACAACATCGCCAACGCGGGCACCACCGGCATGAAGTCCTCGCGCGCCGAGTTCGCCGAGATCTATGCCAGCTCGGCCGGCGCCATCGGCGGCACCAACGTGGGCCTGGGCGTGGGCGTGGCCGATGTCTCGCAGCAGTTCTCGCAGGGCTCGCTGTCGATCACCGGCAACGACCTCGACGTGGCGATCAACGGCGGCGGCTTCTTCCAGGTCAGGGCCCCCGACGGCACCACCGCCTACACCCGCGCCGGCAACTTCAAGCAGGACAAGGAAGGCAACATCATCACCAACAGCGGCGCGCAGGTGATGGGCTATGCCACCGACGCCAACGGCGTGCGCCAGAGCTACGACGCGATCCCGCTGAAGCTGCCCACCGGCGCGCCCATCCCCGCCAAGCAGACCACCAAGATGGCGGCCGAGATCACGCTCGACGCCAGCGCCGTGGTGGCTTCCACCGCCACGCCGCCGACGCCGATCCGCACCTACGGCACCTCGCTGACCGCCTACGACGCGCAGGGCCTCGAGGTGCCGGTCGGCCTGTACTTCCAGAAGACCGCCAACAACAGCTGGAACGTCTACACCAGCGTGAACGGCAGCGACCCCGCGGCCTCCACGCCGTTCCAGCTCAACTTCAACGCCGACGGCAGCCTCAACACCACCACCTCGACGGTGCCTCCGCTCACGCTGTCCTCGCCCAACGACCCGACGCGCACCTTCACCGCCTCGCTGGACCTGAGCCGGATGACCCAGGTCAATGCACGCTTCGCGGTGTCCGACCTCACGCAGGACGGCTACACCGCCGGCCAGCTCACCGGCATCAAGATCGAGGACACGGGCGTCATCACCGCCACCTACTCGAACGGCCAGACCCAGGCCGCGGGCCAGGTCGCGCTGGTGAGCTTCCGCAATGCCCAGGGCCTGGCGCCCAGCGGCTCGGGCTACTGGGTCGAGACCGCGTCCTCGGGCCAGCCGGTGCGCGGCGCGCCCGGCGAAGGCACCTTCGGCCAGCTGCGCTCGGGCGCGCTGGAGGAATCGAACGTCGACCTCACGGCCGAGCTGGTCAACATGATGAGCACGCAGCGCGCCTACCAGGCCAATGCGCAGACCATCAAGACGCAGGACCAGGTCATGTCCACGCTGATCAACCTGCGCTGATCGAACGCACCGGAAGCGACGCGCGATGGACCGCCTGATCTACACCGCCATGAGCGGCGCGAGCGCCGCGGCGCAGCGCCAGGGCGTGCTCGCCAACAACCTGGCGAACGCCTCGACCCAGGGCTTTCGCGCCGAGCTCTCCACCTTCCGCGCCGTGCCGCTGCGCGGCGACGGCGCCACCACGCGCGTGTTCGCGATGGAAGCCACCTCGGGCCACGACGACAAGCCCGGCGCGATCCAGCGCACCGGCCGCGCGCTCGACATGGTGGCGCAGGGCCGCAGCTGGTTCGCGGTGCAGGGCCTCGACGGCACCGAGGCCTACACCCGCGCCGGCGCCTTCCAGGTCTCGCCCGAAGGCACGCTGATGACCAGCTCGGGCCTGCCGCTGCTGTCCGACGGCGGCGCGCCGATCGACGTGCCGCCGGGCTCGGAGCTGTCGGTGGGCAGCGACGGCACGGTCAGCGCCAAGACCGGCGACCAGCCCTCCTCCACCCTGGGCCGCCTCAAGCTGGCCACGCCCACGGCCGACGACCCGCTGCGCCGCGGCGAGGACGGCCTGTTCCGCACCGCCTCGCAGGAGCCGCTGCCCTCGGACGCCACCGCGCGCGTGGAGACCGGCGCGCTCGAGGGCTCGAACGTGAACCCGATCGAGACCATGGTCGGAATGATCGCCGCCGCGCGCCAGTTCGACAGCCAGCTGCGCCTGCTGCAGTCCGCGCAGGACTCCGACAAGTCGGCCGCGCAGCTGCTCAACGTCCAGGGCTGATGCCCATCGCAAGAGAAAGACCCTCGCCATGATCAATTCGCTCTGGATCTCCAAGACCGGCATGGAAGCCCAGCAGACCCAGCTGGACGTGATTTCGCACAACCTCGCCAACGTCTCGACCACGGGCTACAAGCGCGCCAACGCGGTGTTCGAGGACCTGATGTACCAGAACCTGCGCCAGGTCGGCGCCAACAGCACCGAGCAGTCGCAGCTGCCCACCGGCCTGCAGCTGGGCCTGGGCGTGCGCACGGTCGCCACCAGCCGCTCGTTCTCGCAAGGCAGCATGCAGCAGACCAACAACCAGTTCGACCTCGCGATCAAGGGCAACGGCTTCTTCCAGGTCACGCAGCCCGACGGCACCATCGGCTACACGCGCGACGGCTCGTTCCAGGTCGACGCGCAGGGCCGGCTGGTCACCTCCTCGGGCCTGCCGGTGGCCAACGGCATCACGGTGCCCGCCACCGCGACCAGCGTCAGCATCTCGAGCGACGGCACGGTCTCGGCCACGCTGTCGGGCAATGCCACGCCGCAGAACATCGGCTCGCTGGCGATCGTCAACTTCATCAATCCGGCCGGCCTCGAGCCGCTGGGCGAGAACCTCTATGCCGAAACCGCCGCCTCGGGCCAGCCCAACGGCGGCACCGCGGGCACCAACGGCCTGGGCACGGTGATGCAGGGCTTCCTCGAGACCTCGAACGTGAACGTGGTGCAGGAGCTGGTCTCGATGATCCAGACGCAGCGCGCCTACGAAATGAACTCGAAGGCGATCCAGACCAGCGACCAGATGCTGCAGAAGCTGGGGCAGCTGTGAGACTTCCACTGTTTCGCGCGGCCTTCGCCGCCCTCGCCCTCGTCGTGGCCGGCGGCTGCACCACGCTGGCCAACACGCCGCAGGTCGAGATGCCCTCGACCGCACCGCCGCCCGTGAGCGCCTCGCCGATGGCGGCCGTGCCGCGCCAGGCCACGGGCAGCCTGTTCCGCACCGCGAGCTACCGGCCGCTGTTCGAGGACCGGCGCGCGCGCATGATCGGCGACACGGTGACGATCTCGATCGTCGAGAACGTGAGCGCGAGCCAGAAGTCGACCTCGACCATCGGCAAGACCAGCAGCATCGACACCGGCATCTCGGCCCTGCCCTTCTTCGCCGCCAACTCCTTCGGCCGCGCCGGCGCCAATGCCGAGTCGGCCCACAACTTCGCGGGCAAGGGCGGCACCGAGAGCGCCAACACCTTCCAGGGCTCGATCACCGCGACGGTGATCGACGTGCAGCCCAACGGCCACCTGGTGGTGACCGGCGAGAAGCAGATCGGCGTGAACCAGAACGTGGACGTGCTGCGCTTCTCGGGCACCATCGATCCGCGCTCGATCCAGGCCGGCAGCAACGTGCTGTCGACGCAGGTGGCGAACGTGCGCATCGAGTCGCGCGGCCGCGGCGCGCAGCAGGAATCGCAGGTCATGCCCTGGCTGGGCCGCTTCTTCATGAGCGTGCTGCCGTTCTGAGGATGAACGACGCCATGTCCCTTTCACCGAAGCACCGCCTGCGCCGCCGGCTCGCCGCCTTCTCCTTCGGCGTGGCCGGCATGCTGCTGCTCGCGCTCGGTCCCGCGCAAAAGGCGCATGCGCTGCGCATCAAGGAAGTCGCCGCCGTGCAGGGCGTGCGCAGCAACCAGCTCACGGGCTACGGCCTGGTGGTCGGCCTCGACGGCACCGGCGACCAGACCACGCAGATGCCCTACACCACGCAGAGCGTGGCCAACTACCTGCAGCAGCTGGGCATCACGCTGCCCGACAACCGCGCCTCGCAGCTGCAATTGAAGAACGTGGCGGCGGTGATCGTCACGGCGCAGCTGCCGGCCTTCGCGCAGCCGGGCCAGCAGCTCGACGTCAACGTCTCCTCGATGGGCAATGCCAAGTCGCTCAAGGGCGGCACGCTGGTGGCCACGCCGCTGCGCGGCGCCGACGGCGAGATCTACGCGCTCGCGCAGGGCAACATGGTGGTGGGCGGCGCCGGCGCCGCGGCCGCGGGCAGCAAGGTGCAGATCAACCACCTGAGCGCGGGCCGGGTGCCCAACGGCGCGCAGGTGGAACGCAGCGTGCCCTCGCCGCTGCTCGACGGCGACAGCGTGAACCTCGACCTCAACGCGGTCGACTTCCAGACCGCGCGCCGCGTGGCCCAGGCCATCGACCGCAAGCTCGGCACCGGCACCGCGCGTGCCATGGACGGGCGCACGGTGCAGGTGCGCGCGCCCACCGACGCCAATGCGCGCGTGAACTTCATCGCCGAGCTCGAGGAGCTCACGCTCGAGGCCAGCACGCCCGCGGCCAAGGTGGTGATCAATGCGCGCACCGGCTCGATCGTGCTGAACCAGGCCGTGACGCTGGGCCCCTGCGCCATCGCGCACGGCAACCTGTCGGTCACGATCAGCTCGGCGCCGGTGATCAGCCAGCCCGCGCCGCTGTCGGGCGGACGCACCGTGGTGGCCGAGCAGGCCTCGATCCAGATCAAGCAGGAGCCGGGCACCATGATCCAGGTGCCGGCCGCGCCGCTGCTGGCCGACGTGGTGCGCGCCCTCAATTCGCTGGGCGCCACGCCGCAAGACCTGCTCGCGATCCTGCAGGCCATCAAGGCCTCGGGCGCGCTCAACGCGGAACTCGAGGTGATCTGATGTCGATGCAGACTTCGCTGTCCGCGATGTCCATCTCGCCGTCCACCGGCCAGGGGCTGGCGGCCGACGCGCGCTCGCTCGACGCGCTCAAGCTCGCGGCCAACGGCAACGACCCGAAGGCGGTGCGCGAAGCGGCCAAGCAGTTCGAGTCGCTGTTCATGCGCGAGCTGATCAAGAGCATGCGCGAGGCCACCATGAAATCGGGCCTGCTCGACAGCGACGGCGAGAAGCTCGGCACCGACCTGCTCGACCAGCAGTTCGCGGTGCAGCTCTCGGGCCTGCCCGGCGGGCTCACCGACGCGATCACGCGCCAGCTCACGCAGCAGATGAGCGGCGCCGCCAAGGCCCCGACCATCGCGCTCGGCGCCGAGGCCGCGCGCATCAAGCCGGCCGCCAACCAGCGCAGCTTCGTCGAGCAGCACGACGACGCGGCCGAGCGCGTGTCGCGCGAGACCGGCATTCCCGCCAGCTTCATGATCGGCCAGGCCGGCCACGAGACCGGCTGGGGCCGCAGCGAGATCCGCCACCGCGACGGCACCCCCTCCCACAACCTGTTCGGCATCAAGGCCGGCGGCAGCTGGACCGGCCCCACCGTGGCCGTGACCACCACCGAATACATCGGCGGCGAGCCGCGCAAGGTGACGGCGCGCTTTCGCGCCTACGACTCCTACGAGGAGTCGTTCCGCGACTACGCGCGCCTGATCGGCAACTCGCCGCGCTACGAGAAGGCGCGCGCCAGCGTGAGCTCGGTCAGCGCCTACGCGAGCGAGCTGCACCGCGCCGGCTATGCCACCGACCCGGCCTACGCGGCCAAGCTCAGCCGCGCGATCCACACCACGCTGAAGATCCAGCGCACCTGAAGCGCACAGGCCAGTCCTCGAGAAAGATCCCGCCATGAGTCTGCTCAACGTCGGCGCCCGCGCCCTGCTCGCGAACCAGGTCGCGCTGTCGACCACCGGCCACAACATCGCCAACGCCAGCACCGTCGGCTACTCGCGCCAGACCGCCGTGATGGGCCAGGTCGCGGGCCAATACACCGGCAGCGGCTACATCGGCAAGGGCGTCGAGGTCACGACCATCGAGCGCGCCCACAACGAGTTCCTCACGCGCCAGGCCGCGGCCGCGCAGTCGGTGCAGGCCATGGACGAGACGCGGGCGGCACGCCTGTCCTCGCTCGAGGACATCTTCAAGGGCGGCAAGACCGGCCTGGGCGCGGCCGTGTCGGACCTGCTCAACGCCTTCTCCGACATCGCGAGCACGCCGACCGACGTGACGGCGCGCAACGTGGTGATCACGCGCGCCGACGAGATGGCCGCGCGCATGCGCGACGCCCAGACCCGGCTCGACGACCTGCAGAAGGGCGTGAATTCGCAGCTCGGCGACGCGGTGCGCAGCATCAACGGCCTGGCCGCGCGGCTGGCCACGCTCAACGAGCAGATCGCGCGCGCCAGCGGCGGCGGCCAGAGCCCGAACGACCTGCTCGACCAGCGCGACCAGCTGCTGCGCGAGCTCAACCAGCAGGTGCAGACCACCACCGTGCAGGCCGACGACGGCTCGCTCAGCGTGTTCGTGGGCAGCCAGGCGCTGGTGCTGGGCAACAAGGCGGCGCAGGTCGCGATGAGCACCGACGACGCCAACCAGAGCAAGCTGACGCTGATGCGCAGCGGCTTGTCGACCACCATCGACGAGGCCACGCTCGGCGGCGGCGCGGTCGCGGGCCTGCTGCGCTTCCAGAACAGCGACCTGGCCGAGGCGCGCGACGGCCTGGGCCGCATGGCACTCACCCTGACGACCGAGATCAATGCCCAGCACCGGCTCGGCGTGGACCTCGACGGCAACCCCGGCGGCGACTTCTTCAAGCCGATCGCGATCCCCGATGCCATGGGCGCCGCGAGCAACACGGGCAACGCGGTGATCGGTGCCACGGTGTCCAACACCTCGGCACTCGCAGCCTCGAGCTACCAGCTCAAGTTCGGCGCGGGCGGCAGCATCGAGGTGCAGCGGCTGTCGGACGGCAAGACCACCAGTTTCACGGGCCCGATGCCGATCGAGATCGACGGCCTCAAGCTCGACCTGAAGTCGGGCAACGCGGCCGAGGGCGACAGCTTCGTGCTCAAGCCCTATGCCTCGGCCGCCGGCGACATGGCGACCGTGCTGCGCTCGGCGCGCGGGCTGGCCGCGGGCAGCCCGGTCGAGGCGCGCGTGGGCACCGGCAACACCGGCGGCATGGCGGTCGGCAGCCTGGCCGCGACCTCGGCCAATGCCAACCTCAGCCAGCCGGTCACGCTGACCTTCAACGGCGCGGGCGGCTTCGACGTGTCGGGCAACGGCACCGGCAACCCGACCAGCGTGCCCTACGTGGCGGGCCAGCCGATCAGCTACAACGGCTGGACCATCGTGCTGTCGGGCACGCCCAAGGCCGGCGACACGATCACCGTCCAGGCCGCCACCACCGCCTACGGCGGCAGCAACGCCGGCAATGCGCAGGCGCTCTTGGCCCTGCGCGACAAGACGGTGTTCGACGGCGCCCCCATGACCGACGGCTATGCCGCGCTGATGGCGCAGGTCGGCGTGCGCTCGCAGAGCGCGCAGTACGCGGCCGAGATCTCGGGCTCGATCGCCACCTCGCTCGAGACCGACCGCACCAGCCAGGCCGGCGTGAACCTCGACGAGGAAGCCGCCAAGCTGCTGCAGTACCAGCAGGCCTACCAGGCCTCGTCCAAGATGATCCAGATCGCGCAGAGCATCTTCGACTCGCTGCTGCAGAACATGAACTGACCCGGGAGACAGGAAGAACCATGACAGCCACCCGCCTCGCCAGTGCCACCACCTACGACAACGCGGTGCGCCAGCTCACCACGCGCCAGTCCCAGCTCTCGAAGCTGCAGGAGCAGCTCAGCGCCAGCAAGAAGGTGCTGCGCCCCAGCGACGACCCGACCGGCGCCGCGCAGGCCGAGCGCGCCATCACGCGCATGGCGCGCGTCAGCACCGACCAGCGTGCGCTGGAGCTGCAGCGCAACGCGGTCTCGACGGCCGAGTCGACCCTGGGCAGCGCGACCGCGGCCATGGCCGAGTTCCGCACGCTGGTGGTGAACGCCGGCAATGCCACGCTGTCGGCGGCCGACCGCGCCACCATCGCGCAGCGCCTGACCACGCTGCGCGGCCAGCTGCTCGGCTATGCCAATGCGCAGGACAGCAACGGCCAGTCGCTGTTCGGCGGCCTGGGCAGCACCGCGGCGCCCTTCGTCGACAACGGCAGCGGCGTGCGCTTCGACGGCATCGCGGGCCAGGCCGGCGCCGCCAGCGACACCGCCATCCCCTCGATGCTCGACGGCTACGCCACCTGGATGGACGTGCCCACCGGCAACGGCGTGTTCACCGTGGGCCAGGAAGCCGGCACGCGCAACGTCTACAGCGACGCGGGCAAGGTGGTCGACCCCTCGGCGCTGACCGGCCACGGCTACCGCGTCGCGTTCAACGTCGCCAACGGCGTGACCACCTACGACGTGATCGACACCACCACGCAGGCCACGCTCAAGTCGGGCCAGCCCTACACCGCGGGCCAGGCGATCGAGTTCGCCGGGATCTCGCTCACGGCCAGCGGCGTGCCGGCCGACGGCAATGCACTGACCGTCGCGCCCAGCGGCAAGACCAGCCTGTTCGGCGTGCTCGATCAGGCGATCGCGGGCGTGAAGGACGGCAGCAACAGCAGCGGCCAGCTGGCGCAGAACGTGGCGCAGTCGCTGGTGCAGATCGACGCCGCGAGCGCGCGGCTGTCGGCCTCGCGCGGCCGCGCGGGCGACCTGCTGAACCAGGTCGACAGCATCTCCGATCGCCAGTCCTCGCGCAGCCTGCAGCTCGAGGCCGACCGCTCGCGCGCCGAGGACCTCGACACGATCCAGGCGCTGTCCGACTTCAAGACCCAGCAGACCGCCTACTCCGCGGCCCTCGGCTCCTATGCCGAAATCCAGAAACTCTCGCTGTTCAACTTCATCGGCTGACGTGGCGTGACCGCCCTTTCGTTCCTTCTCTCCTTCTCGTCTTCATGTCTCAATCGGTACTCGGCAGCCTGACCTTCGGCTACCGCCCGTTCTGGAACCGTCCGCGCGCGCTCGCGGGGGTCCAGCTCTTCGTCCACGAGGACCGCCAACGCATCGACGGGCGCCACCTGCTGCGCACGCTGGCCGAGACCTGGAACGCCGATTCGCCGACCCTGCTGCTGTCGATCCAGACGCCCGAGTTCCTGCGCGACATCGCGAGCAACGCCGAGGCGGCCGGGCCGATGCTCGAGATTCCGCTCGGCTGGATGCAGGACGCCGGCCTGCGCCCCGCGGTGCGCGCCGCCGCCCGCCGCGGCGTGCGCATGGTCGCGAGCGGCGTGCCGACCCAGATCCCCGACGCCGAGGCCGCGCCCTGGTTCGAGCGCCGGCTGCTGCGGCTGGCACCGGAAGACGCGATGGACGCGCTGCGCCTGGCGCAGGTGGAGCGCGACACCACGGTGTTCGACCGCGGCATGACGCATCCCGGCGAAAGCAGCCCGGTGCGCCCCGATGCGCTGATCGACGGCGTGGCCAGCCGCGCGCTGGCCGAGCATGCGCTCGACCAGCAGAACGCCTGGGCCGTGGCCGGCTGGCCCAGCGAGGACGTGCTGCACGGCTACGGCGGCCAGCCGCTGCCGCCGACGCGGCGCGCCATCGTGCGCGTGATGAACGCGATCGACGCCGAGGAATCGCTCGAGCGCATCGACCAGCTCGTGAGCCGCGAGGCCGCGCTGGTCTACGCGCTCATGCTCTACCTGAACTCGCCGGGCCTGGGCCTGCCGAACCGCGTGGCCTCGCTGCGCCACGGCTTCATGATGATCGGCTTCCAGCGCCTGAGCACCTGGCTGTCGCAGCAGTTGCCGACCGCCAGCGAGGACGGCAACCTGCGCCCGCTCAACACCTCCATGGCGATGCGCGGCCACCTGGTCGCGCAGCTGATGGACGCCGGCATCGAGGACGACCTCAAGCGCGAGGTCTATCTGTGCGGCCTGTTCTCGCAGCTCGACCTGGTGATGGGCGAGCCGCTGCGCACCAGCTTCGGCCGCATCCCGCTGACCGACCGCATCGTGGCCGCGACCATCGCGCAGAACGGCCCTTATGCGCCCGCGCTGCAGCTCGCGACCGCGCTCGAATCGAGCAACCCGACCGCGCTGCGCAACCTGCGCCGCACCCATGCGGTCGATGCCGAGGAAGTCAACCGCGCGCTGCTGCGGATGATCGCCGCGGGCGGCTTCTAGGCCGGCCCTCCTCCATTGGGAGGAAGCAGCGCTTTTTTTGCCCGCCGGCCCCTTTTTCTCCTCAAGTCTTCCGCCGCCGCGCCGAAAAAGCGGACATGCGGTCCCGCGGGGCCGCGCCCAGGAACCGGAGAACACCATGTCGGGCATCCCGCAACGACTTTTCATCCACGGCCCCCGGGTCTGAAGGCCATCCGTGTCCAGCCTGGCACCGACTTTGGCCCGCGATTTCAACGCCCGTCCGCCGGGCTACTGCAGCGCCGCGCGCGCGCTGACCATCAACCGCCTCCAGCAGCCGGCCACCCAGGCCAGCAACGATGCCTCGGCCGTGCCCGACTTCGCCGCGAGTTGCCCGGCCTTCACCATGGCCTTCCAGCCCATCGTCGACGTCGACAAGGGCGAGGTCTACGCGCACGAGGCGCTGGTGCGCGGCATCCACGGCGAAGGCGCCGGACACATCCTCGGGCTGGTGCATGCGCGCCATCGCGTCGAGTTCGACCGCGCCTGCCGCGCCAAGGCGATCGAGCTCGCGGCCGGGCTGCGCATGGCTTCGCGGCTGAGCCTCAACGTGATGCCCAACGACGCCGGGCGCCAGGGCGAATGCTTCCAGAGCGCGGTCGAGACCGCCGAGCGCTTCGGCTTCCCGAAGGAGCGGCTGATCTTCGAGGTGACCGAGTCGGAGCGCGTCGAGGACCTGCCGCACCTGGTGCGGGCCTTCGAGATGCACCAGCAGCACGGTTTCTCCTCGGCCATCGACGACTTCGGCGCCGGCTTCGCGGGCTTCGAGCTGTTCGTGGCGCTCAAGCCGCACATCGTGAAGCTCGACATGGAGCTGATCCGCAACATCCACACCGACGGCGTGCGGCGTGCCGTGGTCAAGGGCTTCGTCTCGACCTGCGGCGAGCTCGGCATCCACGTGGTGGCCGAGGGCGTGGAGGTGATGGAAGAGGCGATGGCGCTGCGCGAGCTCGGCATCCGGCTGTTCCAGGGCTACCTGTTCGCGCGGCCGGTGGTGGAGACGCTGCCGGCCGTGAACTGGGAGTGGGAGAAGCGTTTCGACTAGGGCATGCCGGCCGCGAACCAGTCGCGCGCCGAGCGCCCCTGGTCCGGGCCCAGCATCGAGAAACCGCCGTCCACCGGAATGTCGGCGCCGGTCACGAAGCGCGCCGCGTCCGAGCACAGGAACAGCACCACCTGCGCCACGTCGTCGCCGTCGCCCGCGCGGCCCAGCGGATGCAGCGGTGCGGCCATGCGGTCGGCCTTGGCGCGATCGCCGCCGGCCATGCGCGAGAGCGCGTCCGACCAGGTCCAGCCGGGCGACACCGAGTTCACGCGGATGCGCCGCGGCGCCAGGGTCGCGGCCTGGTTGCGCGTGAGCTGCAGGATCGCCGCCTTGGCCGCGGGATAGAGCGCGCGGTCGGCCGTGCCGAACTTGCCGCCCACGCTGCCCATGTTGACGATGGCCCCGCCCTGCGCGGCCAGCGCCTCGGTCGCCTTGTGCACGAGCAGCGCGCCCGAGACCAGGTTGACGTCGAGCGCGGCCAGCCATTCGGCGCGCTTCGCGCCCATGCCGCCGTCGTTGTAGACCACAGCGTTGTTGACCAGGCAGTCGATGCGGCCCTCGATGCGCAGCGCGTCGGCCACCAGCGCGTCGAGCGCCTCGTCGTTCGCGATGTCGCAGGCGGCGAAGCGGCAGGCCGCGCCGAGTTCGGTCGCCAGCGCCTGGCCGCGCGCCGCGTCGATGTCGACCGCGACCACGCGCGCGCCGGCCTGCGCCAGCGCGCGCACGATGGCGCTGCCCAGCATCGCGGCGGCGCCGGTGACGATCGCGACCTTGCCTTGCATGTTCATGAGATGTCCTTCATCGGTTCAGGGGCCCATCTGGGCGAGTGCGTCCTCGACGCCGATCACCTGCGCGAGCATCGACAGATTCTCCAGGCTCGCGGCATGCAGGTGCGGCTGCGCCGTGTTGCAGGCATCGGCCACCACCGCCACGTCGTAGCCCAGGTCGCTCGCATGGCGCGCGCCGTGCTCGACCACGTGGTTGGTCGCGATGCCCGCCACGTAGAGCCGGTCGGCGCCGGTGGCGCGCACCGCCTGCTCGAGCCCGCTGGCCCAGAAGGGGTTGTTGCGCTTGTGCGTGACCACGGCCTCGCCGGGCAGCGGCGCGAGCTCGTCGTAGAACTCGGCGCCCCAGCTGCCCTCCTGCACCGCGCCGCTCTGCGCCACGCGCCGGAACAGCGTGCAGTTGTCGAGGCAGTCGACGTAGCCGGGCGCGAAGGCGATGCGCACGAAGATCACCGGCACGCCGGCGGCGCGCGCCCCCGCGATCAGCCGGCCGGCCGAGGCGATCAGGCGCGGCCGCGCCGGATCGTCGGCCGCGACGCCCACGCGCACCTTGCCGTCGGCGTGCAGCACGTCGTTCTGGTAGTGCATCGCGAGCAGCGCGGCCTTCACACGAACACCTGCAGCGCTTCGTGCGCGGCGTCACAGTTGACCAGCTCGACGCGCTTGAGATGGATGCGCAGCTCGCCCTCGTGGCGGCGCAGCGTGTGCAGCACGCTGCCGCCGAACATGCGCTGCTCGGTCTTGCGCCATTCGAGCAGCACGAAGGTGGAGCGCACGGTGAGGCCGCCCAGCGCGCCCTCCTCGCGCGCCTCGATGCCGATGTTGCCCACCACGTGCACCGTGCGCGTGGGCGGCTGCTGCGAATAGGCGCGCGCCTGCTCGAGCCGGCGCGCGCGCATCGAGCGCAGCAGCGCGTCCTCGCAGAACAGCGAGGCATGGTTGAGGTAGTCGGCCTGGCCGTGCACCAGCGGCACCCAGTACAGGCCGTCGGGCGTGAACAGGCGCTGCCATTCGTCCCAGCGGTGCTCGTCGAGCAGCCGCGCCTCGTGGTGCAGGAACTGCGCGATCTCCTGCTGCTCGTTCCAGTCGAGGAAGTTCATGCGGCGCTCCCGGTGTCCACGCCCATGTACTTCGACCAGGCACCGAACATGTTGCGCGCCGGCATCTCGCTGTTGCCGTTGGAGGCGCGCCCGCCCGGCAGCGGCTGGTCGCGTCCCACGGCGCGGTGCATGCTGACCCAGTCGCCGCCGTCCGAGCCCAGGCCCTCCTGCACCCGGTTGTAGGCCTCGAGGTCGTCGGGCATCACGTTCGACGAGGGCGAGTTGACGATGTTGGTGTACTTCAGCGTGCGCTGGAAGGTGGCCTCGGGCGCGCCCTTGAGCCGGAAGCTGAAGATCTCGACCAGCGTGCGGTCGACCGACAGCGGTCGGATCACGCGGATCTGCTGGAACGAGGTGTGGGGCGAGCAGCTCGGGTAGACGATGGTGTTGTGGCGGTTCACGCGCAGGATCTGGTCCGCGCGCTCGGCGCCCTGCGCCGCCTCGAGCGCGGCCACATAGGCCAGGCTCACCGGGTCGGTCGGCGGCACGAAGATGCCTTCCATGAAGCCGTGGCCGTTGTCGTAGCCCTTGAGCTCGAGCTTCTCCCAGAACTCGAGCGGCTCGCCGTTGCCGTCGACGATCACCACCTCGAAGGGTTTCTGCGTACCGGCCGGCATGGCCTCGAACTCCTCCTTGGCCGCGCGCCACGACGACTCGTGCGTGGCCACCGCATGAATGGTGTCGTGCAGGTTCTCGAAGAAGATCTTCCAGTTGTTGCGCTGGATCACGCGCTGCACGCCGCCGGCCACCTCGACCTCGCCCCCGGGCGCGCGGTCGCAGAAGTTGTCGAGCGAGGTGGCGACGCCGCCGAGGAACTCCTCGAGCCCGGGTCCTTCCTTCGACAGACTCGCGAACACGAAGCCGCGGTGCGTGGCGACGCGCGCCACGTTGCGCACGCCGTACTGCGGGTCCTTGAGGTCGAGCCCCGTGTCCTCGTAGCCGCTGCGCAGCGGCACCGACAGCAGGCTGCCGTCGCACTTGAAGGTCCAGCCGTGGTAGAGGCAGCGCAGGAACTTGCCGGCGCTGCCGCTGCCGTCGGGCACGATCTTGGCGCCCTTGTGCGGGCAGCGGTTGAACATCACGTGGATCCGGCCGTCGGTATGGCGCACCATCACCACGGGCTCGCGGCCGAGCCGGGTGGTGAAGTAGTCGCCGGGCTTGGGCACCTGGCTCTCGTGGCCGACGTAGAGCCAGGCCTGGCCGAACACGCGGTCCATCTCGAGCTCGAAGATCGCGGGGTCGGTGTAGACGCGCTTGTGGACGCGGTCGGGCTGCACGAGGGACTGCAGGTCGATGGTCATGGATGGGTCTCCTGGAATCGTGGGATCAGATGTCGAGCACCAGCTGCGGCGTCCTGGCGCGCGACACGCAGGTGCAGATGGTGCGCCCGTCGGCTTTCTCGCGCGGGCTCAGGTTGTGGTCGCGGTGGTCGGGCACACCCTCGACCACGTCGACGGCGCACACGCCACAGTCGCCCTGGCGGCAATCGTAGAGCGGGTCGAGCCCCGCGGCGATCAGCACGTCGAGCAGGCTCCGGCCCGGCGGCACCGTCAGCAGATGGCCCGAGCGCAGCGTGCGCACCTCGAAGGCCGCGTCGCCGGCCTGCGCGAGCGCGCCCGCGAACAGCTCGAAGTGCACGTGGTCGTCGCTCCAGCCCTGGGCGCGCGCGGTGTCGACCACCGCCTGCACCAGGCCGCGCGGGCCGCAGACATGCAGATGGCGCCCGGGCACCGGCGCGGCCAGCAGCGCGCGCAGGTCGAGGCCGCGCGCGGGATCGCCGCCGTCGTGCACCACGTGGCCGCCGAGCGCGCGCACCTCCTCGAGATAGGCCGTGGCCTCGGGGCTGCGCGTGGCGTAGTGGAACTCGAAGGCCCGGCCCTCGGCCGCGAGCGCGCGCGCCATGCACAAGAGCGGCGTGATGCCGATGCCGCCCGCGATCAGCAGCGGCGCGGCCTCGCCCCGGCGCAGCGCGAAATCGTTGCGCGGCGCCTGCGCGAGCACGCGCGCGCCCTCGGCCAGGCCATGCATCCAGGCCGAGCCGCCCGCGCCGTCGGGCTCGTGCAGCACGGCGATCTCGTAGCGGTCCGGCGCGCCATGGGGTCGTGCCAGCGAGTACGCGCGCTGGCCGGCCTGCCCGTTGGGCTGCATCACCTGCACGCCCAGGTGCGCACCGGGTTCGAACGGCGGCAGCGCCTCGCCGTTCGCGCTGCGCAGCACGAAGGCCTTGATGGCCGGCGTGAGCGCGCTGGCCGAGGCCACCACCAGCTCGAGCATGGAAGGCGCGGCGTTCATCCGAGCGGCAGCGCCGGGTCGGCGATGGTCAGCGCGGTGGACTTGGCCCAGCGCGGCATCAGCGTGTTCGATGGCAGCGTCTCGTCGACCAGCTTGCGCGCCGTCTCCACGCCGGCCACCGGCAGGCCCGTTGCATCGAGCAGGCCGATCTGCGCGAGCACGCTGGCCTGGTCCCAGTAGATGTGCTCGTGGTAGAGCTTGTCGCCGCGGAACTTGACGATGGCCACGAGCGGAATCTCCACCGGCCGGCCCGTGGGCGCGATGCCCGGCAGCATCCAGTCGATCTCGACCGTGTGGGTGAAGCAGAACAGCATCTCGTCGACGATCTGCGTGGCGCCCACGGTGCGCGAGATCGGCGTGAGCCGGGTGTCGGGCGGCGTGGTGGGAATGAAGTGGTGCTTGTAGAAGCGCGACAGCTCCTTCGCGCCCACGCCGCCGGTCATGGTGGGGATGTGGTTGACGTAGGGCTCGGCGACCATGGTGCCCATGGTGGCGACCACGTCGCGCGTGGCGAACTCGTACTCGCAGTGCTTGTCCCACAGCGCCGACAGGTCGTAGACCGGGCCGATCGCCTCCTTGAACAGCGCCATGGAACGCTGGTGCGCCATCAATGTCGAGGGCTTGTCGAAGTGGTCGCCGCCGGTGCGCGCGAAGGCATGGTCGACGCCGGGGTAGACGTACATCTGCGCGCCGGGCCGGCCCGCGAAGGCCTCGAGCACCTGGGCGCGCGCCTCGGGCGGGCAGAACTTGTCGAGCTCGGCGAAATGCAGCGCGATCGGGCACGCGATCTTCGGCACCAGCTCGAGCGCGCCCTCGATGCCGACGCCGTAGTAGCCGACCGCCGCGTCCACGCCCGAATGCGCGGCCGCGAGGTAGGCCAGCTTGCCGCCGAGGCAGAAGCCCAGCGCGCCGACCTTGCCGGTGCAGGCCGGGTGCGCGCGCAGCGCCTGCACGCTCGCGGTCACGTCGGCGATGCCGGCCTCGATGTCGAACTGCTGGAAGAAGCCGAAGGCGCGCTGCCAGTCCTCGGGCGAGTAGCCGAGCTCGACGCCGGGCTCCATGCGCCAGAACAGGTCGGGCGCGAGCACCACGTAGCCTTCCTCGGCATAGAGGTCGGCCACCTCGCGCACGTAGTCGTTGATGCCGAAGATCTCCTGGCACAGCACGATGCCGGGGCCGCGGCCCGAGGCCGGCAGGGCCAGGTAGCCGCGGAAGCTCTGCGCGCCGTCGCCGGCCGGGATGTCGATGTAGTGGCTCATCGGGGTGTCTCTCTCGAAGGGGTGGATCGGGATGGCGGCGATTCTGGAGACGACGCGTGGCGGCTGTCTGTCCATTTCGTGCAGCACGCCGCGCTGCACGAAACGGATAGCCGCGGCGCGCGACGCTGCCAGACTGCGGCCTGCGACCGTTTGCCCGGTCTCTTTCGGCCACCCGCTTCCCACCCACGTTCGGCGTATCCATCGCCAGAGGAGTTTCTCGATGCCGCTCAGCCGCCCGCGCATGGCGACCGTCCCCTCGGTCCTTGCCCTCGCCGCCTTCTCCACCCTGCTGGCCCTGTCGCCGCACGCCGATGCGCAGACCGTCAAGGTCGGCCTCGCGATGGACCTGTCGGGGCCCTTCGCGGTCGGCGGCGCCGAATCGAAGGCCGGCTTCGCGGTGGCGATCAAGCAGCTGGGCGGCAAGCTCGGCGGCGTGCCGGTCGAGTTCGTCGAGGCCGACACCGCGGGCAACCCCGAGACCGCGCGCCAGGTGGTCGAGCGCATGCTGATGCGCGACAAGATCGACCTGTTCACCGGGCCGGTCGGCTCGTCGGTAGCGCTGGCCGTGGCGCCGCCGCTGTTCGCGGCCAAGGTGCCCTACCTGTCGAGCAACACCGGGCCGAGCGACCTCTCGGGCGCGCGCTGCAATCCCTACTTCTTCGGCGCCTCGTACCCCAACGATGCGTACCACGAGGCGGCCGGCAAGTTCGCGGGCGACAAGGGCTTCAAGAAAGTGGCGCTGATCGCGCCCAGCTACCCGGGCGGCAAGGACGCCATCACCGGCTTCAAGCGCACCTACAAGGGCGGCACGGGCGACGAGCTCTACACCAAGCTGGGCCAGCTCGACTACTCGGCCGAGCTCGCGCAGATCCGGGCCTCGAAGCCCGATGCGCTCTACTTCTTCCTGCCGGGCGCGATGGGCGTGGCCTTCATCAAGCAGTTCGTGGGCGCGGGCCTGTCGAAGGACGTGGCGCTGATCTCCACCGCCTTCTCGGCCGACGAGGACATGATCCCCGCGGTCGGCGAGCCGATGCTCGGGCTGTTCAACACCGCGCACTGGTCCTTCGACCTCGACAACCCGGCCAACCAGCGCTTCGTGGCCGCGTTCCGGCAGCAGAACAACGGCCGCAACCCCTCGTTCTACGCGGGCCAGGCCTACGACGTGCTGATGGCGATGGACGCGGCGGTGCGCGACGTCGGCGGCAAGGTGGCCGACAAGGCCGCGCTGCTGAAGGCGATCAAGGCCGCCAACTACAAGTCGGTGCGCGGCGACTTCCGCTATGGCGCCAACAACTTCCCGATCCAGAACTACTACCTGCGCGTGATCGCCAAGGACGGCAGCGGACGCATCGCCAACAAGGTGATCGGCACCGTGCTGACGAACTATCAGGACACGACCGCGGCGCAGTGCGCGATGAAGCCGTCCTGATCCGGTGCCTCAATGCCGCGCGGTCTCGCGCGGCAGGTGGCCGAAGCGCTCGCGGTAGCAGGCCGCGAAGCGGCTCAGGTGCGAGAAGCCGCAGTTGAGCGCCACCTCGGTCACGCTGGCGCCGTCGTGGCGCGCGAGCTGCGCATGCGCGGCGTCGAGCCGCATGTTGCGCAGCACCTCGCCGGGCGAGAGCTCGCGGTAGCGCCGGAACAGCAGCGCCAGCCCGCGCCGCGTGAGGCCGGCGGCGCGCGCCACCTCCTCGAGCGACAGCGGCGTGTCGAGCCGCTCCTGCATGAACTCCTCGGCGCGCCGCAACTGGCGCAGGCTCGCGGCCTCCGAGCCATGCCGCGCCTCGTCGTGCCGCTCGCGCACCGAGTTCGGCCGGTGGCACAGCAGGTAGAGCATCAGGTTGTCCTCGCAATGCGAGAGCCAGCGCGCGTCGTAGCCGGCATCGCCCGCCGCGGGCAGCAGCGAGGCGAGGCTGGCCACCATGCGGCGCCATTGCGTGCCCGCCGTGTCGTCGAGCCGGAACGGCATCTCGAAGTCGATCTCGCCCACCGCATCGGCGCCGCGCAGCGGGAAGGCATGGCGCGCCACCTCCTGCAGCCGGCTCAGCTCGATCTTGAGCATCAGCTGTTCGCAGTCGGCATGCCAGCGCAGCCGCACCGGCTTGTGGGCCGAGATCACCGCGCCCTGCCCCGGATGGATCTGCAGGCTGCCGCCCGCGTGGTGGATGTCGGCGTGGCCGCGCAGCGGCATCTGCACCAGCACGAAGTTGCCGAGCGCATCGGGCTCGATGTCCACGTCGCAGCCATAGCGCAGGATGCACAGCGAGAGTGCGCTGAGCTCGGCGCGGCAGAAGATCGCATCGACGTCGCCGCGATGCCAGACGCTGCGGTGCGGCTTCAGCTCGCAGGCGATGCGCGCATGGGTTTCGTCCGCCGCGCGGGAACGGAAGACCTCGCGCCCGTACAGCGGCGAGAGTTGCTGGCTCGACCATGCTTCCACGGACACTCCTGCGATTTCAGGTGGGGAATCGGACGCTTGTTGTGCGCGCCAATCTACGGGCAATCGGCGCGAGCCGCCATGGCGGTTGCCCGGGGTCCGGGCGGCCCCAGTGCCGTGCAAGAAGCCTGCCCGCCGGGCCCCGTTCGCATAATGGCCGGCCGTCCACCTCCAGGGAGATCGCCGAATGAGGAAGTCCACCGCCGTCCTGATGCTCGCGGCGCTGCTGCGGGCCGTTGCGCCGGCCGCCGCCGATCCAGGCACGTCGAGGAAGCAGGCGCAGCAGCCTCTCTACGACCTGAGGGTGTCGAGCGAGAAGCTGGCGTTCCGGGTGTACGTCAACGACCTGCCGATCTCGGTCCTTCCCACCAGGCGCTTCGGCACGATCGGCATGCCGCTCAATCCGGCGATCCTGCGCAGCGGTCCGCAGAAGCTCACGATCCGCCTGCTGCCCGCCACCGGCCAGCAGCGCTTGCCCGACACGGACGACCTGAAGGTGGAACTGGTCGTGCGCAGCAAGACCGAGCCGCCGCGCAACACCACGCTCTATGAGTTGCCCCCGCTGCGCGACGGCAGGCAGGCGCTGTTCACCGACCCGCAGGGCTTCAGCCAGACCGTGCAGTTCGAGGCCCAGGTGCCCTACAGCCTGGCCGGCTGGGAGCGCAGCGTGCCGCTGGATGCGGCCGACCCGAAGCTCGAAGCCGAAGCGCTCGAGGTCTATCGCCGGCTGATCGCCGACATCGGAAACAGGAAGGGTGAAGCCTTCATTGGCGCGCTGGCCAAGGCCCAGCGGCTGCTCTACCCCGCCATCTACCTCTCGTCCGCGGAGGCACGGGAGCGGGATGCCGAATGGGTGAGCTTCATCGACAAGGGCACCGGCACCGTCGCGCCGCTCGAGCACCATGCGCTCGAGATCCGCGGCGACGGCAAGCTGGTGCGGCTCAAGCGCACCGACCCGGCCAGCGTCGACGAGGGCGTGGTGCGCATCGCCTACAAGCGGGGGCCGCAGCCCCGCACCATCGTCTACGACATCTACCTGCACCGGCCCGCGCCCGGCGCGAAGCTGGAGCCGATCTGGTACTTCATGACCGACTTCAACTGAAGCGCCCCGCGGTGGTGGCGCCTCCCCACGGAGACCGGTAGCAATAAAACGAGAACCAAGGTACTATTTCCTGGCTTCGCAGGCCTCTGGTGCCTACGCTTGCCTTCCATGCAATCAGCGCACATCTCCGTCGACCTCCAGGATGGCTGGAACGGCTCCTTCTTCTGCAAGGAGACGATGCGCGGCAGCTATTCGGGCGTGGCCCGGATCACCTGGCGCGGCATTCCCAAGGGCGACCTCGTCGTGATGCGGCAGCCCTCGCTGGAGGCGGCCATCGAGCGCGTGCGGGTGCGCGGCGGCCAGTTCATCAAGGCGCGTACCCAGCCCTGAGCCCGGCCTACGCGCCGTCTCGTCAGCCGAGGCTCGAGCGCTTGCAGTTGAACACCGTGCCGCCATCCACGCTGCGCAGCATGGGCACCTTGCCCACGATGCTCAGCGTGGCGCTGGTCAGGCGCCACTCGCCGGCCTTCGACAGCTTGAAGAGCGTGGTGGTCTCCACCTCGGAGGTCGGAATCGAATTGAAGACGTAGACCGGCTCGCCCGACGACTCGTCCAGGCCGACGAGGTCCGCGCGCATCTTGCCCAGGGTCTCGGTTTCGCGCGTCTTCGAGCGCACCACGTCGAGGTTGACCGTGCGCGAGAACTCGTCGATCGCGATCCTGCGCACCGCGTTGAACGGCGCATTGCCCGCGGCCGGCCCGGGCGTGCAGACCATGGTGGCGGCCGATGCGGCCGTGCAGCAGGCCGCCAGCGCCAGGAGCAGGCAGGTTGGACGGCTTCGTCGGGTGGTCATGGATCGTCCCTGGTCTGTGTTTGCGGAGGAGGACCAATGTAGCGCGCGGCCATACCCCCGATCGTCGTGCGCTTCACCTTCCAGCACTTCTTCTCTTCCGAAGCCCCTTTCAACGGCCCCGCGGTAGCGCGGCACTGCGGCGCGCGTGGATCCTCCTCCCAACGGAGGAGAGATCGAACTCCCCTGCCGGCCCAGAATCGCGGCCAGCCCAAAGGAGTCATCGATGCTCGAGAACAAGACGCTGGTCACCGCCTGCCTTGCACGGGTCAGCGCCGGGGCGTGGCCCGAGGTCGAGGGACATCAACTCGAAGTGCTTCAGACCGCGGGGCTGATCGCGCTGGTCGATACGCCGTCGCTGCAGATTCAGGCGAGGCCCGCGCGGCGGTTCTCCTACCAGTTGACACCGGCGGGCAAGGACCTGCTCTGGCCGCGCAAGAGATAGGCCCGCGACGCCCGGCTTCATCCGCTTGACCATCCGGACTCGGCGGACAAAGGCGGGCCGGCACGGTTATGGGTGTACATCCGGATGCATCCCGGCCATCGACATCCCCATGCGCATGCATATCTGGAACACCCGAAAACTCAGAGACGACCTGGTCCATGACAGGCTCGATGAAACCGATGGCCTGAAGTACATGCTGGCCGCGGCGCTGCTCTGGGTGATCCTCAACTATTCGGCGCTCTGGTTCGGTGGCTACAGGCACTGGACCTTGCTGTTCGAGGCCGCCCTCACTCTCGCCATCAGCCTCGTGGGCACGCACGAAGCATTCCTCGCGAACGGTGCGGCGTCCGGACGCGACTTCGTTCGCCGCTATTGCGTCATCGCGGTTCCGATCGGATTCAAGGTCCTGGCCCTCAATCTTCTGGTGGCGACCCTCATGTACTTCGGCCTGCCGCATGTGCTGACGAGCGGCACCTTTCGCGATCCCGCTTTCGTCTATCGCCTGCTCGTGTTCGCCACGTCGCTCGGCTACACCATCCTCTACTACATGCGGATTGCCCATCACCTGCGCAAGGTGGCGGTGGCGACCTCGACCCCGGCCTGAGAAGGATCGACCTGGGCCGCGCAGGGATGGCCCGCGGATGGCATCGTTCTTCATCGAGATGGGTCAGGGCATCCTGGCTCCCGAGCTCGAACACTCCGGAAGAGATCATGTTGAAGACCTCTCGCTGAGGCTATGACAGCGAGCTCGATGACCTGGATTGGTCTCTGGAGAATCCGTCGAACATCAAGAGGTTGCTCGAGCGCGCAAAAAAAATGCCCCAAGTGGCTGTTTCACTTGGGGCGGGTGGATCCATGTGGCTAGCCATGGATCTGGTTCTGGTAGGACGTACTGGATTCGAACCAGTGACCAACGGATTAAAAGTCCGCTGCTCTACCAACTGAGCTAACGTCCCGAATTCGGTTTTCCCTGGGCAGGGAGTTCCTCGTTCTTGTTTTTTTCTTGACGCTTCGCCGCTGTCAAATGCGGCAAAGCCAAAGATTATAGCGTGGTATTGACCGCCATCCGATCGAGCACCCACCCCGCCGCGCATTGCCCGAAGGTCGCGGTCACGCTGACCACCGACCCATAGCCATGGCAGTTGAGCGAACCATCGCCGCTCTCGATGGCGCACGAGGCATCGGGCGGGGCCACGCTCTCGCGGCTGAACACACAGGCGACGCCGATCTTGCGGCCTTCGCGCGGCGCGCCATGCGACTTGCGCAGGCGTTGCCGCAGCTGCGCGAGCAATGGGTCGTGCGTGACCTGCGAGAGGTCGTCGATGTCGACCTTGTGCGCGAGCCGCTTGCCGCCCGCCGCACCGACGGTGATGAAGTCGGTGCCACGCGCGACGCCGCGGGCCCAGGCGGCCATCGCGAGCTTGGCCTTCACCTGGTCGCAGGCGTCGATGACGGCATGCACGGGACCGTTGGCGGCCTGCGCGGCTTCGAGCAGCGCGGGCCAGTTGTCGGGCTCGACGAACTCGTCGACCGGCAGCACGCGGCACTCGGCGTTGATCTGCGCGATGCGCTCGCGCATGGCTTCGACCTTGGCCTGTCCCACGGTGCTGTCGAGCGCATGGATCTGGCGATTGATGTTGGACTCGGACACGTGGTCGAGATCGACCAGCGTCAGGCGCCCCACCCCGCTGCGCGCCAGCGCCTCGACCGCCCACGACCCGACGCCGCCGATGCCCACGACGAGCACGTGCGCGTTGCGGATGCGCGCGGCACCGCTCACGCCGTACAGGCGCTCGAGGCCGCCGAAGCGGCGCGCGAAATCGGGTGCCATGGCGTCGTCGCCAGACGCGACAAAACCGGCGGCTGCCTCGGGGGCAGTCGCCGGTTCGATCGTGGAGACGGGCTCGTGAATGGCGCTCAAGCGGAGGGCTCCGCCGGCACTAGCGCAGTCGCGAGAGACGCTCGCGGCCGGCCTGCGCGGCTTCCGACTGCGGATAGGCCTTGGTCAGGTCTTCCAGCGTGCGGCGCGCGGCGCGCGTGTCCTTGAGCTCGATCTGGCAGTTCGCGATCGACAGCACGGCCTCGGGGGCCTTGGCATGGTCGGGCGCGAGCGAGAGCATCGAACGGAAGTTGGCGATGGCCTCGTTGTAGTTGCGCGTGGCGTACTGGGCGTTGCCGAGCCAGAACAGCGCCGAGGCGTTGTAGCCGCTTTGCGGATAGCGCTTGACGAACTCGGCGAAGGCGGTCTGGGCCTGTGCGAACTGGCCGGCGCGGAACACGCCGAGCGCGGCTTCGAAGTCGGCCTTCTCGCGCGGATCGGCATTGAACTCGCGGCCATCGACCGTGACCTTCGACGGCTCGTTCTGCTTGAGCCGGTCGTCGATGGTGGTCTGCTTGGACTGCAGCTCGCTCACGGCACGCGTGAGCTGTTCGTTCTGGCCGGTCATGCGCGCCAGGTCGCCACGCATCTGCTCGATCTGCGTCTGCAGGTCGAGCAGGCTGCGCCGCAGCTGGCCGTTCTCGTCGGTCAGGCGCTGATCGGTCTGCTGGCGCACGGCCTCCACGCGCTGGCGCAGATCGAGGATGGCCTTGCGGGCCTCGTCATCCTCGAACAGCGCGGCCTGCGATCCGGCCGAGGCGCACAACAGGGCGGCCGCCAGGGCCGCGCCACGCCACAGAGCGCGTTGGGCGGGCCGCATCACCGGGTGTAGCGGATTTCGGCGCGACGGTTCTGCGCCCAGACTTCTTCACCCGCGCCGGTCACGGCGGGCTTTTCCTTGCCGAAGCTCACGGCTTCGATCTGGCTGTCGTTCACGCCCAGCAGCGTGAGCGCGCGGCGCACGGCTTCCGAACGCTTCTGGCCCAGCGCGAGGTTGTACTCGCGGCCGCCGCGCTCGTCGGTGTGGCCTTCGATCGAGATGCGACGCTGCGGGTTGGCCTTGAGGAAACGGGCATGGCCGTCGATCAGCGACTGGAACTCGGGCTTGACCGTGTAGCTGTCGTAGTCGAAATACACGATGCGCTCGACGCCCATCGGACCTTGGGCGGTGCCGGCGTTGGGATCGATCGTGACGGGTGCCACGGCCGTGGCAGCGCCCTGGTTGCCAGCGCCACCGGCGGTACCGGTGCGGTCGGTCACGGGCGTTTCGTTGAGCTTGGTGCCCGACGAGCAGCCTGCGATCAGCGCCACGATGGCCAGCGAATAAATCGTACGTTTCAACATTTCGAACTCCTCAGATAAACCTAATCATTGCTTTTGAAACGGACCCCAGTCCGGTTCCCTGATGTCTCCTGCCTGACCCGCCAGCCGTGCCTTTATTTTTCCGTCCAGCGTGGTCGTCATGAGGGCCTCGCGACCTTGCAGTTGCGTGGCATAGACGATCAGCTTGCTATTGGGGGCAAAACTCGGACTCTCGTCCGCCGAGGTGTCGGTGATGGCGGTGACATTGCCGCTGGCCAACTCCATCACGTGGAGTTTGAACGCCCCGCCCACGCGGGAGATGTAGGCCAACCACCGGCCGTCGGCGCTGACGGAAGGAGAAATGTTGTAGGTACCGCTGAAGGTGACCCGGGTCGGGTTGCCGCCATTGGCGCCCATCTTGTAGATCTGTGGTGCGCCGCCGCGGTCGCTCACGAAGTAGATGGTGCTGCCGTCGGCCGAGTAGACCGGTTCGGTGTCGATGCTCGCGCTCTGGGTCAGCCGGCGCGGCTCGCCGCCGCTGGCCGGGATGGTGTAGAGCTGCGAGCCGCCGTCGCGACTCAGCGTGACGGCGAGCGTGCTCCCGTCGGGCGCCCAGGCCGGCGCGCTGTTGGAGCCGCGGAAGTTGGCGACCAGCCTGCGCTGGCCGCTGGCCACGTTGTGCACGTAGACGACGGGCTTGCGCGATTCGAAGGACACGTAGGCCAGTTGCTGGCCGTTGGACGACCAGACCGGCGAGATGATCGGCTCGGGACTGGCGAGCGCGGCCTGCGCGTTCTCGCCGTCGGCATCGGCCACCCACAGCGAGTAGCGGCTGCCGCCCTTGGTCACGTAGGCGATGCGGGTCGAGAAGATGCCCTTGTCGCCCGTGAGCTTCTCGTAGACGTAGTCGGCGATGCGGTGCGAGGCGAGCCGCAGGTCGCCCTGGGGAACGATGTAGCTCTGGCCACCGAGGTCACCGCCGTTCGGGCCGCGCACCACGTCCCAGAGACGGAAGCGCACGTCGTAGCGGCCATCGGCCAGGCGCGTGACGCTGCCGACCACGAGCGAGTCGGCGGTGCGCTGGCGCCAGACGGAGAAATCGGGACGCGAGCCCTCGTCGAGCGCCTGGCCCGAGGCATCGACGCCGCGGAACTGGCCGCTGCGCTCGAGGTCGGCCTGCACGATCTCGGAGATCTTCTGCGGCGAGGAATCCTGGCCACGGAACGGCACGAGCGCGATGGGCAACTGGGTCAGCCCCACGCCCGACACCTCGACCTTGAACTGGGCGAGTGCGGGCAAAACGGGGGAGGCTGCCAGGGCCGCGATGACCGTGCGGCGACCCAAAAGCGATGAAGAAGGAGTTGGAGAGAGGGCTTGCAACGGCTTGTTCATGCGGTTTCGGAGAGATCTCGGGTTGAAAAAGTTTCTCCCCTTGTAACGGGGCCACATGGTACACATTGCTTTGATGGGGCCATGGCAAAACGTTCCATGCGGCGCGGGGTCCTACACACAAAATGCTTCAGGAACGCGCCCTGGTACCCGGCCCCGGGCAGCCGAAAGGGCGTTCCGACCCGCCCCGTAGAATCCGCCGCCATGCAGACACCCCCCGGCAGCGAGACCGCACGCCCTCCCCTGATGCGCCGGCTGGCGCGGCTCATGACCTGGTTCGGCGGTTCGCGCCAATGGTGGGCGCTGGGGCTGATCGGCGCGATGCTCGCCGCCATCACCGAGCCGCTGATGGCGGCCCTCCTCAAGCCGCTGCTCGACCGCGGCTTCACGCGCGGCGAAATGCCTCTGTGGTTCGTGCCGGCCGCCGTGCTGCTGCTGTTCGCGGTGCGCGGCATCGCCCAGTTCATCTCGCAGTACGCGCTCTCGCGCATCGCCAACGAAGGCATGCAGCGGCTGCGCAAGGTGCTGTTCGACCGGCTGCTGGGCGCCGAGCTGGCGCTGTTCGCGCGCCAGTCGGCCAGCACGCTGTCGAACACCGTGGTCTATGAAGTGCAGACCGGCGCGATGCTGCTGGTGCAGGCGCTGCTGGGACTGTCGCGCGACGGCTTCACGCTGGTGGCGCTGCTGGGCTACCTGGTCTACCTGAACTGGAAGCTCACGCTGATCGTGGCCTTCCTGGTGCCGAGCATCTCCTGGATCATGAAGGTGTTCTCCAAGCGCCTCTATAAGCTGACGCAGCAGGGCCAGCAGGCCACCGACGAACTGGCCTACGTGGTGGAAGAGAACGTGCTCGCCCACCGCATGGTGCGCCTGCATGGTGCCGAGACGGCCCAGGCCAGGCGCTTCGAGCAGTTGAGCCAGAAGCTCAACCGGCTGGCCGTGAAGTCCACCATCGCCCAGGCCGCGACCACCCCGCTGACGCAGATGATGGCCTCGCTGGCGCTGTCGGTGGTGGTGATGATCGCGCTCTGGCAGAGCGGCAAGCAGGGCTTCACGGTCGGCGGTTTCGTCGCCTACATCACGGCGATGCTGATGCTGATCGCGCCGATCCGGCGCCTCGCCGAAGTGGCCGGCCCGATCACGCGCGGCCTGGCGGCGCTCGAGCGCGGCCTGGCGCTGGTCGACGAGGTGCCGACCGAGCCGCAGGGCAGCTTCGGCATGGCGCATGCGCAGGGTCGCATCGAGTTCCGCGACACGCGCGTGAACTATCGCGGCGACGACGAGCGCCCCGCCCTCGACGGCGTGAGCCTCGTGATCGAGCCGGGCCAGAACGTGGCCTTCGTCGGCCCCTCGGGCTCGGGCAAGACCACGCTGATGAACCTGCTGCCGCGCTTCGTGCTGCCCAGCGGCGGCCAGGTGCTGCTCGACGGCCACGACATCTCGGAATGGGAGCTCAAGAGCCTGCGCTCGCAGTTCGCCATGGTGAGCCAGGACGTGGTGATGCTCAACGACACCCTGGCGGCGAACGTGGCGCTGGGCGCCGATGCCGAGATCGACCGCGACCGCGTGCTGGCCTGCATCGCGGCCGCCAACCTCAGCAGCCACGTCGAGGGCCTGCCCAACGGCATCGACACCGTGCTGGGCCACAACGCCACCCAGCTCTCGGGCGGCCAGCGCCAGCGCCTCGCGATCGCGCGCGCTCTCTACAAGGATGCGCCGGTGCTGCTGCTCGACGAGGCCACCTCGGCCCTCGACACCGAATCCGAGCGGCTGGTGCAGGACGCCCTGCAGCGCCTGATGCAGAACCGCACCACGCTGATCGTGGCGCACCGCCTGTCGACCATCCAGCATGCCGACCGCATCATCGTGATGGAACAGGGCCGCGTGGCCGAACAGGGGTCGCACGCGCAGCTGATGGCGCTCGACGGCCTCTATGCGCGGCTGCAGACGAACGCGGTGCGCAGCGCCGCCGCGGGTCAGGACCCGACGCTCTGATCCCGACCGCCGGGCGACGGCGGCCTTGAAGCGCCCTCCGCCACCAGCACGCCGGCCGAGAGGATGAACTCGGCCGCGCTGCGGATGTCGCCCTCGAGCGCGGCCCGGGCCTTGGCGCCGTCGCGCCGCTTCAACGCCGCGAGCAGCGCCGCGTGGTGCGCCACCGCCACCTTCTCGCCCACGCGGCGCGAACCGGCGCGCAGGTCGTAATTGAGGATCGGCCCGATGCGCAGCCACAGCGCCTCGATCATCTGCAGCAGCATCGGCATGTCGGCCGCGGCATAGACCGCGAAGTGGAATTCCTTGTTGAAGGTGACCAGCCTCGAGCCATCGGGACTCGCCGCCTTCATTTCGGCGACGAAGGCATCGTGGCACTCGGCGATCTCGCGCAGCGCCACGGTGCCGACCGCCGCGGCCGCCGCCTCGGTCGCCAGCCCCTCGAGGTTGGTGCGGATCACCGTGATCTCCTTGAACTGCGCGGCCGTCATGCGCGGCACGCGCAGGGTGCGGCTGGGCGTCAGCTCGAGCGCCTGCTCGGCCACCAGCCGCTGCATCGCCTCGCGCACCGGCATCACGCTCACGCCCAGCGCCGCGGCGGCGCTGCGCAGCGAGATCTGCTCGCCCGGCATCATCTGCCCGCTCATCACGAGATCGCGCAACTGGTCGTAGACGTTGGCGCTGAGCGTCTGGCGCTTGAGCGGGGTGACGAGATCGGAGAGCTCCATGCGGCCAAGTATACGTTTCAGGGTATACCCCATTCGATATCTGTGATCACAGATCTACGATGCCGACCATTCCCTGTCACACCCCAAGGAGCGATTCAGAAATGTGGAACGGCAATTCCCTCGCCGGCCAGCGCGTGCTCGTCACCGCCGGCGCCAGCGGCATCGGACTCGACATCGTGCGCGCCTTCGCCGCGGCCGGCGCCCGTGTCTTCGTCTGCGACGTGCAGTCCGAGAGCCTGGACCGGCTGTCGACCGAGCTGCCCGAGGTCGGCAGCTGCCTCGCCGATGTCTCGAACGAAGAACAGGTGGCGCGCCTCTTCGACGCCGCGGACCGCGAACTCGGCGGCCTCGACGTGCTGGTCAACAACGCCGGCGTGGCCGGCCCGACCGGCGGCGTCGAAACCCTCTCGCTCGGCGACTGGAACCGCACGCTGGCCGTCAACATCACGGGCCAGTTCCTCTGCGCCCGGCTCGCGGTGCCGCGGCTGCGCCAGGGCCGCCATCCCTCGATCGTCAACCTGTCCTCGGCCGCCGGCCACCTCGGCATGCCGGGCCGCTCGCCCTACGCGGCCTCGAAGTGGGCCGTGATCGGCTTCACCAAGACGCTCGCGCTCGAACTCGGCCCCGACGGCATCCGCGTCAACGCGATCCTGCCGGGCGCGGTCGACGGTCCGCGCATCCGCGCCGTGATCGCCGCCAAGGCCCAGGCGCTCGGCAAGCCCATCGAGGAGGTCACGCGCATCTACACCTCGCAGTCCGCGCTCAACCGCATGGTGACGGCCACCGACATCGCGAACATGGTGCTGTTCGCCGCCAGCGACCTGGCCGCCAGCGTCACCGGCCAGGAGCTCGTGGTCGACGGCCACACCCAGGCGCTGAGCTGACCCGCCCTCTTCTTCTCTTTCCGACCTCACCCGAATCCCGACCATGGCCACCCGCACCAAAGCCATCATCACCTGCGCCCCCACCGGCGCGATCCACACGCCGAGCATGTCGCCGCACCTGCCGGTGACGGCCGACGAGATCGCCGCCGCCTCGATCGAGGCGGCGCGCGCCGGCGCCGCGATCCTGCACCTGCATGCGCGCGACCCGAAGGACGGCCGCCCCTCGCAGGACCCGGACCTGTTCCGGCCCTTCCTCTCGAGGATCAAGGCCGCCACCGATGCCGTGATCAACATCACCACCGGCGGCAGCCCGCACATGAGCGTCGAGGAACGCATGCGCCCGGCCACCACCTTCAAGCCCGAGCTGGCCTCGCTCAACATGGGCTCGATGAACTTCGGCCTGTTCCCCATGCTCGAGCGTTTCAAGTCCTTCGAGCACGAGTGGGAACGCGAGCACCTCGAGAACAGCCGCAACCTGATCTTCAAGAACACCTTCGCCGACATCGAGAACATCCTGCGCCTGGGCGAGGCCAACGGCACGCGCTTCGAGTTCGAGTGCTATGACGTCAGCCACCTCAACAACCTGCGCCACTTCATGGACCGCGGCCTGGTGCGCGCGCCGGTGTTCGTGCAGACGGTGTTCGGCATCCTCGGCGGCATCGGCGCCGACCCCGAGGACCTGATGCACATGCACCGCACCGCGGCGCGCCTGTTCGGCGACCGCTTCCAGTGGTCGATCCTCGGCACCGGCCGCAACCAGCTGCCGCTGGCCACCATCGGCGCGGCCATGGGGTCGCACGTGCGCGTCGGGCTCGAGGACTCGTTGTGGATCGGCCCGGGCCGGCTCGCCGCCTCGAGCGCCGAGCAGGTGCTGCGCATCCGCGCCGTGCTCGAGGCGCTGAACATCGACATCGCGACACCCGACGAGGCGCGCGAGATCCTCGGCCTCAAGGGCGCGGCCAAGGTCGACTTCTAGCCCTCGCATCCCCATCGCCCGCAGCGCCGTCGTCTCGCACGGCGCGCCGCTGCATTCCTTCACCAGAACAAGACTTCAGAGAGAGACACCGATGGCACACACCTCCATCCCCGGCGCCCGCCTCGGGCCCGCGGCCGACACGGCCACCACCGACGAGCAGGCCTCGCTCAATGCGCTGATCTTCCGCAAGCTGATGCCGCTGCTGGTGCTGGCCTACGTGATCAGCTTCATCGACCGCACGAACATCGCGCTCGCCAAGAGCCACATGGCGGTCGACATCGGCATCTCGGCCGCGGCCTACGGCCTGGGCGCGGGCCTGTTCTTCCTGAGCTACGCACTGCTCGAGGTGCCGAGCAACCTGGTGATGCACCGCGTGGGCGCGCGCTGGTGGATCGCGCGCATCATGATCACCTGGGGCCTGCTCTCTGCCGGCATGGCCTTCGTCAGCGGCGAGACCTCGTTCTACGTGATGCGCGTGCTGCTCGGCGCGGCCGAGGCCGGCCTGTTCCCGGGCGTGATGCTCTACCTGAACTACTGGTTCGGCCGCAAGGACCGGGCACGCGCCACCGGCTACTTCCTGCTCGGCGTGTGCATCGCCAACATCCTCAGCGGCCCGGTCGGCGGCGCGCTGCTGCAGATGGACGGCCTGCTGGGCTGGCACGGCTGGCAATGGATGTTCGTGATCGAGGGCCTGCCGGCCGTGGCGCTGGCCTTCGTGGTCTGGCGCAAGCTGCCCGACTGGGCCTGCCGATGCCAGCTGGCTCACGCCGGCGCAGGCGCGCGCCATCGAGCAAGGCCTCGCCGCAGAACGCGCCGAGGACGCGGCCCATGGCCAGGTCGGCGAATCGTTGCGCGCCTGCCTGGTCGACAAGCAGATCTGGCTCGCGATCTTCGTCTACTTCTGCCACCAGATCAGCATCTACACGGTGATCTTCTTCCTGCCGAGCATCATCGGCACCTACGGCAAGCTCACGCCGCTGCAGATCGGCGCGCTCAACTCGCTGCCCTGGGTCGCCGCCGCGGTCGGCGCGATCGCGCTGCCGCGGCTCGCGGTCACGCCGCAACGCGGGCGCCTGCTGCTGCTGATCGGGCTGGCCGCTATGGCCGTGGGGCTGTGCATCGCGGCCTTCGCGAGCCCGGCCGTCGCGCTCGCGGGCTTCTGCCTCACGGGCTCGATGTTCTTCGTGGTGCAGTCGGTGATCTTCCTGTTCGCCTCCTCGCGCCTGGCCGGCGTGGCGCTCGCGGGCGGGCTGGCGCTGGTCAACACCTGCGGCCTGCTGGGCGGCTTCATCGGGCCTTCGGTGATGGGATGGATCGAGCAGAGCACGGGCAGCACGACCAACGGCCTGCTCGCGATGGCCGTGCTGCTGGTGCTGGCGGCGCTCGCCAGCATCGGGATGCGCCAGGGCCGCGAATCGCGGCGTTGAAGGACTAGGGCCTCAGAGCAGCACGATGTCGTACTGCCCCTGCCCGATCGCCGGCTCGGACTGCAGCGAGATCGGCTTGCCGATGAAGTCGCTGAGCCCGGCCAGGTGCTGGCTCTCCTCGTCGAGGAACAGCTCGATCACCTGCGGCGACGAGACGATGCGGAACTCGCGCGGCGTGAACTGCCGCGCCTCGCGCAGGATCTCGCGCATCACGTCGTAGGCCACGCTGCGCGCGGTCTTCACGATGCCCTGGCCGCCGCAGGCCACGCAGGGCTCGCACAGCATGTGGGCCAGCGATTCGCGCGTGCGCTTGCGCGTCATCTCGACCAGGCCGAGCTGCGAGAAGCCGCCGGCCGTGGTCTTCACGCGGTCGCGCGCGAGCTGCTTGCGGAACTCGCCGAGCACCTGCTCGCGGTGGTCGTCGCGCGCCATGTCGATGAAGTCGACGATGATGATCCCGCCCAGGTTGCGCAGCCGCAGCTGGCGCGCGATGGCCTGCGCCGCCTCGAGGTTGGTCTTGAAGATGGTGTCGTCGAAGTTGCGCGCGCCGACGAAGCCGCCGGTGTTCACGTCGATGGTGGTCAGCGCCTCGGTCTGGTCGACCACGAGGTAGCCGCCCGACTTGAGATCGACCCGGCGACCCAGCGCGCGCGCGATCTCCTCGTCGACCGAATAGAGGTCGAAGATCGGCCGCTCGCCGCGGTAGTGCTGCAGCTTGCCGGACGCCTTGGGCATGAACTCCAGGCCGAACTTCAGCAGCAGCTCGAACTGCTCGCGCGAGTCGATGCGGATGGTCTGCGTGTCCTCGGTGGTGAGGTCGCGCAGCACGCGCTGCAGCAGGCTCAGGTCCTGGTGCAGCAGCGACATCGGCGGGAGCCGCGTCGAGGCCTCGCGGATGCGCGACCAGGTCTTGCGCAGGTAGGCGATGTCGTCGGCGAGCTCGGCGTCGGTGGAGTCCTCGCCGTTGGTGCGCAGGATGAAGCCGCCGGTGTTCTCGGGCACCACGCCGCCGCTGTCGGCCGCCGCGGCGGCCTCGATCAGCGCGAGCATGCGCGAACGCAGCGCATCGCGCAGGTCGGCCGGGATCTTCTGCGACACGCCGATGTGGTTGTCCTGCGGCAGGAACACCAGCAGCCGGCCCGCGATGCTGATCTGCGTCGACAGCCGCGCGCCCTTGGTGCCGATCGGGTCCTTGATGACTTGCACCAGCAGCGACTGGCCTTCGAACACCTGCTTCTCGATCGGCACCATGGCGCCGCCGTTGCGGTGGTCGCGTTCGGCCGGCGCGGCGCTCGGCCGCGAGCCCGGCGTGAAAGGCGCCACGATGTCGGCCACGTGCAGGAAGGCGGTGCGCTCCAGGCCGATGTCGATGAAGGCCGACTGCATGCCCGGCAGCACGCGCGAGACCTTGCCCAGGTAGATGTTGCCGACCAGTCCGCGCTCGAGCGTGCGCTCGACGTGCAGCTCCTGCACCGCGCCGTGCTCGACCACCGCCACGCGGGTCTCCTGCGGGGACCAGTTGATCAGGATGTCTTGCATGGAGTTCTCGGTTGTCTCGGTTGTCTCAAATGGGGAAACCGGCGCGCCGCAGCAGTTGCGCGGTCTCGAACATGGGGAGGCCCATGATGCCCGAATAGGAGCCGCTGATGTGCTCGACGAAGGCGGCCGCCGCGCCCTGGATGCCATAGGCGCCGGCCTTGCCCAGCGGCTCGCCGCCTTCGACGTAGCGGCGGATCTGCGCGCGGCTCATGGGCGCGAAGCGCACGCGCGACACGCTCAGCGCGGCCTGCCGGCGCCGGCCCTGCTGCAGGGCCACGGCGGTCAGCACGCGGTGCGTGGTGCCCGACAGCAGCGCGAGCATGCGCTCGGCATCGCGCGCGTCCTCGGGCTTGCCGAGGATGGCGCGGCCCAGCGCCACGGTGGTGTCGGCGCACAGCACGGGCGCGTCGGCCAGGCCGCGGCGGCGCAGGCGCGCCACGGCGGCATCGAGCTTGAGCGCGGTCACGCGCTGCACGTAGGCTGTGGGCGATTCGCCGGGCAGCACGGTCTCGAGCGCCTCGGCGTCCTCGTCGTCGGCGGCCAGCAGCAGTTCATGGCGCACGCCGAGCTGGCCGAGCAACTGGGCGCGGCGCGGGCTCTGCGAGGCGAGATAGAGGAAGGTCGGGGTGGTCGGCACGGCGGTCGTTCCTGGGGTGCGGAAGAAAGGACGGAGTCGATGCGAGGACGTGGCGAGGCCCTCGCGCGCCGCTCATTCGCGGTGGTAGGGATGGCCCGCGTTGACCGACCATGCGCGGTAGAGCTGCTCCACCAGCAGCACGCGCGCCATCGCATGCGGCAGCGTCAGGTCGGACAGGCGGATGCGCTCGTGAGCCGCGGCCTTGAAGGCCGGGTCGAGCCCGTCGGGACCGCCGATCACCAACGCGACGTCGTCGCCCTCGCCCTGCCAGCTCTGCAGCCGGGCGGCCAGGGCCTTGGTGGTCAGCGCGGTGCCGCGCTCGTCGAGCACCACGATGCGCATGCCGCGCGCGATGGCAGCCTCGATGCGTTCTCGTTCGGCGGCGTAGAGGGTCTCGAGCGACTTGGAACCGCGCGGCTCGGTCTTGACCGCGCGCAGTTCGAGCTTGAGTTCGGGCGGGAAACGCTTGGCGTAGTCGTCCCAGGCAGTCTGTGCCCAGTCGGGCATGCGCTGCCCGACTGCGACCACCAGCAGCTTCATGCGCTGCGCGAAGCGGTCTTGCGCGCGGGCGCCTTCTTCGCCGCGGGCTTGGCAACGGTCTTCTTGGCGGCGGCCTTCTTGGCCACCGGCTTGCCGACCACCACCACGGGCGCCTTCTTGGCCGGTGCCTTCTTCGCGGCGGTCTTGGCGGCGGTCTTGCCGGCCGCCTTCTTCGGCGCGGCCTTGGCTTCCTTGGCCTCGCGCTCGGCGGCACGGATCGCGGTCTTGGCGGCGCTCGCGCGGCGCAGCGAGGTCGGGGCCTTGGCGGCCGCGGGCTTGGTTTCCTTCTTGTCCTCGGAAGCACGCGCGGGCTTGCTCGCGCCGAGCTTCAGGCGCACGGGCTTGTCGCCCCAGATTTCCTCGAGGTGGTAGTACTGGCGGATCGCCGGCTGCATGATGTGCGCGACGGCCTGGCCGCAGTCCACGATGATCCACTCGCCGTTTTCCTCGCCCTCCACGCGCGGCTTGCCGAAGCCGGCATCGCGCACCGCGTCGCGCACGCTCGCGGCCAGCGCCTTGGTCTGGCGGTTCGAGGTGCCCGAGGCCACGATCACGCGCTCGAACAGCGGCGAGAGATGCTCGGTGTCGAAAACCTGGATGTCCTGCGCCTTGACGTCTTCGAGCCCATCGATGATGGCTCGCTGGAGTTTCTGGGTGTCTTTCTTGGCGGCGGCTTCAGTGGTCATCAGGCAGGGCGATAGAGGAAGTGTTGGTCAATATAGCGTGCAACCGTGGGCGGAACCAGCGAGGAAATCTCCTCGCCCAGCGACGCACGCCGCCGGATGTCGGTGGCGCTGATGTCCATGGCAGGCAGTTCTAGCGCCTCGAAACGCGCGCCGGCGGGGAGGCCGGGCAGTGTATTCGGATCAAAACGGGCGGTGTCGGCCGTCGATAGTGCGCGATACGCTACAGAAATAGTAGCGACCGCGAGTATATCCTGCCAGCCGTGCCAGCTCGGCAGGGCCCGCGCCTGGTCGGCGCCCATGACCAGCACCAGCTCGGCATCGGGCCGCGCCTGCTGCAGTTCGCGCAGGGTGTCGATGGTGTAGGTGGGGCCGTCGCGCAGCATCTCGCGCGAATCGACGACCACGCCCGGGATGTCGGCGAACGCCAGCTGCGCCATCGCGAGGCGGTCTTTCGCCGGCGTGAGTTCGCGCACCTTGTGCCAGGCATGCCCGGTCGGGAACACGTAGAGCGCGGCGAGGCCCAGTTGCTCGAGCGCCGCCCGCGCGAGCGCCACGTGGGCGTTGTGCGGCGGATCGAAGGCGCCGCCGAACACGCCGATGCGCGGCGCGTTCCTCGAAGCGTTCACGGCAGCCACGCGCGACGCACGATGAAGTCGCTGTAGAGCGCCGCCTCGGGCGACCCCGGCTCGGGCTCGCGGCGATAGGCCCAGCTCGCCTGCGGCGGCATCGACAGCAGGATCGATTCGGTGCGGCCGCCCGACTGCAGCCCGAAGTGCGTGCCGCGGTCCCACACGAGGTTGAACTCGACGTAGCGGCCGCGCCGGTAGAGCTGGAACGCGCGCTCGCGCTCGCCCCAGGCCATGCCGCGGCGGCGCTCCACCAGCGGCAGGTAGGCCGGCAGGAAGGCATCGCCCACCGAGCGGATCAGCGCGAAGCCGTTGTCGACCCCGCCCTCGGCGAAGTCGTCGAAGAAGATGCCGCCGATGCCGCGCTGCTCGTTGCGGTGCTTGAGGAAGAAATACTCGTCGCACCAGGTCTTGAAGCGCGGGTACTTGTCCTCGCCGAAGGGCGCGAGCGCATCGCGGCAGACGGTGTGGAAATGCACCGCGTCTTCCGCGAAGCCGTAGCAGGGCGTGAGGTCCATGCCGCCGCCGAACCAGCAGACCGGCTCGCCGCCGGCCGGCAAGGCCGCCAGCATGCGCACGTTCATGTGGACGATCGGCACATAGGGATTGCGCGGATGGAACACCAGCGACACGCCCATGGCCTCGAAGGGCGCGCCGGCCAGCTCGGGCCGGTTCTGAGTGGCCGAGGGCGGCAGCTTCGGGCCGCGCACCTGCGAGAAGCCGCAGCCCGCGCGCTCGAACAGCTCGCCGCCCTCGAGGATGCAGGTGAGCCCGCTGCCCTGCAGCGGCTCGTCGGGCGCCTTGTGCCAGGCATCGCGCACCGCGGTGCCGCCATCGGCCACCTCGATCGCGGCGACGATGGATTGCTGCAGCCCGCGCAGATAGTCGCCGACCGCCTGGGGATCGGAGGGTGGCCGCTGCATCAACCGTTGGTGCCGTGGCCGCGCGCCTGCACGGCGCGGAAACCGATGTCGCGGCGGTACTGGGCACCGTCGAAGCGCACCCGCGCCGCCACCTCGTAGGCGCGCTGCTGCGCGAGCTTGACGCTGTCGGCCAGCACGGTCACGCAGAGCACGCGGCCGCCGCTGGTCTGGAGTTCGCCGTCCTTCAGGGTGGTGCCGGCATGGAACACCACGGCATCGGGCGCCTCGGCGGGAATGCCGTCGATGCGGTCGCCCTTGCGCGGCGAGAGCGGGTAGCCGTGCGCGGCCATCACCACGCCGAGCGCGACGCGGCGGTCCCACTGCAGCTCGACCTGGTCGAGCGTGCCGTCGGTGGCGTGCCAGAACACCTCGAACAGGTCGGACTTCAGCCGCATCATGATCGGCTGGGTCTCGGGGTCGCCCATGCGGCAGTTGAACTCGAGCGTCTTGGGATGGCCCTGCGCATCGATCATCAGGCCGGCGTAGAGGAAGCCGGTGTAGGGAATGCCGTCCTTCTCCATGCCGCGGATGGTCGGCAGGATGATCTCGCGCATGGCGCGCGCATGCACCTCGGCCGTGACCACGGGCGCGGGCGAGTAGGCGCCCATGCCGCCGGTGTTGGGGCCCTCGTCGTTGTCGAGCAGGCGCTTGTGGTCCTGGCTGGTGGCCAGCGCGGTCACGTTCTTGCCGTCGCACAGCACGATGAAGCTGGCTTCCTCGCCCTGCAGGAACTCCTCGATCACGACGCGCGCGCCGCCCTCGTTGTGCGACACGCCGAACTTGTTGTCGACCAGCATGAAGTCGACCGCGTCGTGCGCTTCCTGCGCGGTCATGGCCACGACCACGCCCTTGCCGGCGGCCAGGCCGTCGGCCTTGACCACGATCGGCGCGCCCTTGGCGTCGATGTAGGCATGGGCCGCGGCGGCGTCGGTGAAGGCCTCGTACTCGGCCGTCGGGATCTTGTGGCGCTTCATGAAGGCCTTCGAGAAGGCCTTCGAGCTCTCGAGCTGGGCGGCGGCCTTGGTCGGGCCGAAGATGCGCAACCCGTGCGCGCGGAATTCGTCGACCACGCCCGCGGCCAGCGGGGCCTCGGGGCCGACCACCGTCAGCGCGATCTTTTCCTTGAGCGCCCACTCGCGCAGCGCGGCGGGCTCGGTGATGTCGATGCCGTCGTAGCGCGGGTCGGTGACCGTTCCGCCGTTGCCGGGCGCCACGTAGATGCGGCTGACCCGCACGGCCTGCGCCAGCCGCCATGCCAGGGCGTGCTCGCGGCCCCCTCCCCCAATCACCAGTACCTTCATTCTCGGGCCTTCATACGCTGTGTTCTTTCCATCATTGCCGTTGCCGGGTGCCGGCCCTCATTCGGACAGCGAGGCGTTGTGATAGACCTCCTGCACGTCGTCGAGGTCCTCGAGCACGTCGAGCAGCTTCTGCATCTTCGCGGCGTCCTCGCCGGTCACGTCGATGGTGTTCTCGGCCCGCATCGTGACCTCGGCCACCTCGGGCTTCAGGCCCGCCGCCTCGAGCGCGTTCTTCACCGCCTCGAAGTCGCCGGGCGCGGTGATCACCTCGATGGCGCCGTCGTCGTCGGTCACGACGTCTTCCGCGCCGGCCTCGAGCGCCACTTCCATCACCTTGTCTTCATCGGTGCCCGGGGCGAAGACGAACTGGCCGCAATGCTTGAACTGGAAGGCCACCGAGCCCTCGGTGCCCATGTTGCCGCCGTGCTTGGCGAAGGCGTGGCGCACTTCGGCCACGGTGCGCACGCGGTTGTCGGTCATGGTGTCGACGATGATCGCCGCGCCGCCGATGCCGTACCCTTCGTAACGAATCTCTTCGTAATTGACGCCTTCGAGATTGCCCGTGGCCTTGTCGATGTTGCGCTTGACGGTGTCGGCCGGCAGATTGACCGCCTTGGCCTTTTCGACCGCCAGCCGCAGGCGGGGGTTGGCGCTCAGGTCGCCGCCGCCGGCCCGGGCCGCCACCATGATTTCACGGATGGCGCGGGTCCAGAGCTTTCCTCTTTTTTCGTCCTGCCGGCCCTTCCGGTGCTGAATGTTTGCCCATTTGCTGTGTCCGGCCATGGCTTTTCTCTCGCTGTCCTGTGTTTTCGAAGCAGGTTGCGAGTTTACTGTCCGGCGCGCACAACGGACCGGCGCCGCGGCCGGGCGGACCGGTCAAACCTTTTGGTGATAATCCCTCGATGACGCCATTGCCTTTCGCCGGGTCGGGACATCCGACGCTGCCACGCACCCGCCACGCGCCCCGCGCGACCGGGGCGGACCGCCCGCAGGCAGGCCCCGATCCCCTCGCAAAGGCTTCCTGATCGTGCGCTTCCAGGGCGAAACACCCTCTTCTTCCTCCTCCCTGCGCGTGGAGCGCCTGTCCTTCAGGGACAGCCTCGCGCTGGCCGCCGACGGGCCGGCACCCTTCGCCGCCATCGGCTACGGCACGCCCGAGCGCATCGACTGGATGCCGCCGGTCGACGCCAGCGTGCTGTCGGCACGCGGCGCCGTCGCCGACGTCTGGCATGCCACAGGGCCGGCCGTGCAGACCGGCCGCACCGGCCTCGTGCGCTGGCGCGCCGACGAGCACTGGCTGCTCGGCGCGATCGACCTCGACGAAAGCGTCGAGAAGCAGGGCCTGGCCGAACTGGCCCACCGCGCCTACCGCGACCTGTTCGCCACGCTCGACCAGAGCGGCATCGCCCATCCGCTGCGGATCTGGAACTACCTGCCGCAGATCAACGGCGACGGCGGCGGGCTCGAGCGCTACCGCCAGTTCAACCTGGGCCGGCAGGACGCCTTCCTCGAGGCCGGCCGCGCCGCCTTCGAGGGCGCGCCGGCCGCCTGCGCGCTGGGCATCCACCGCGGCGCGCTGTCGGTGCGCTTCCTGGCCGGGCGCCGTGCCCCGCTGCCGATCGAGAACCCGCGCCAGGTCTCGGCCTACCGCTATCCCTCGACCTACGGGCCGCGCGCGCCCACCTTCTCGCGCGCGGCGCTGGCCGACATCGGCGACGACCGCTGCGCGCTGTTCATCTCGGGCACCGCGAGCATCGTCGGCCACGAGACCGTGCACCGCGGCGACGTGCGCGAACAGACCCGCGAGACGCTGCGCAACCTCGAGGCCGTGGTGAATGCCGCCAACGCGCAGGGATCGGCGCGCTTCTCGCTTGCCGCGCTCGACAGCGTGGTCTACGTGCGCCACCCGCGCGACCTCGAAGCCGTGCGCGGCGTGCTCGAAGACGCGCTCGGGTCCGACGCGCCGATGGTGCGCGGCGCGGTATACCTCGAGGCCGACATCTGCCGCGGCGACCTGCTGGTCGAGATCGAAGCCCATGCCACCGCCCCCGGGCGGCGGCGGGACTGACGCTCGAACGGCAGCCCCCACCCTTTCCCGATGATCCTCCGCGTGCTGCGCATTCTCACGGCCGTCCCGCTTGCGCTGATGCTCTATGCGCTGCTGCTGTTCCTCGGCCTGATCTCGCTGGTCTGGAACGCCTTCGCGATGCTGATCTACCCGGTGATGCCGGTGAAGCCGGCGCGCGCGCTGGGCCGCGCCACCATCGCCTTCGCCTACCGCGCCTTCTGGGGCCTGGCCTCGGTCACCGGCATGATGCGCATCGACGCGAGCTGCCTCGACGCGCTGCGCGACGAGCCCGGCGTGATCTTCGTGGCCAACCACCCGACCATGCTCGACGCGCTGCTGCTGGTGGCGCGGCTGCCGCGCAGCGCCTGCATCATGAAGGCCGAGCTGCTGCACAACATCTTCCTGGGCGCGGGCGCGCGGCTGGCACGCTACATCAGCAACGAATCGGCACGCACCATGGTGCGGCTGGCGGTGGCCGACCTGCGCGAAGGCGGCCAGTTGGTGATCTTTCCCGAGGGCACGCGCACCGTCACGCCGCCGCTCAATCCGTTCCGCCCCGGCGTCACGCTGATCGCCAAGCTCGCGCAGGCACCGATCCAGACCGTGTTCATCGACACCGACTCGCCCTACCTCGGCAAGGGCTGGCCGATCTGGCGCGTGCCGCCGCTGCCGATCGTGTTCAAGCTGCGCCTGGGCCAGCGCTTCGCGCCGACGCAGGACAGCGACGTGTTGCAATCGGACCTCGAACAATATTTCCGCCACCAGCTCGAACGGCGCGCCGCCGACGCCGACTCTCCCGAATGCCAGACGCCTCGCGCACCCACCTTGTCCTGATCCCGAGCTACAACACGGGCGAGCGCCTGTTCTCCACCGTCGAGGCGGCGCTCGCGCAATGGAGCCCGGTATGGGTGGTGGTCGACGGCAGCGACGACGGCACCGGCGAGCGGCTGCAGCGGATGGCGGCCGACCGCCCCGGCCTGCGCGTGTGGCTGCTGCCCGAGAACCAGGGCAAGGGAGCGGCGGTGCTGCACGGGCTGCGCGCGGCGCGCGACGCCGGTTTCACGCACGCGCTCACCATGGATTCCGACGGCCAGCACCCGGCCCCGCTGATCCCGGCCTTCATGCAGGCCTCGCTCGCCCGGCCCGAGACCATGGTGCTGGGCCGCCCGGTGTTCGATGCCAGCGCGCCGCTGCTGCGCGTGCGCGGGCGCCGCGTCTCCAACGGCTGGACCCAGCTCGAGACGCTGTTCGCCGGCGTCGGCGATTCGCTCTACGGCTTTCGCGTCTACCCCGTGCAGGACCTGATCGCGGTGATGCAGCGCCAGCCCTGGATGCGCCGCTTCGACTTCGACACCGAGGCCGTGGTGCGGCTGGCCTGGCGCGGCGTGAAGCCGGTGAACATCGACGCGCCGGTCAAGTACCTGACGGCCGAGGAAGGTGGGGTTTCGCACTTCCGCTACGGACGCGACAACGTGCTTTTGACCTGGATGCACACGCGGCTGATGGTCGAGTTCGTGCTGCGGCTGCCGGGCCTGCTGTGGCGCAAGCTGCGCGGCGCGCCGCCGTTCCAGCCCTGACGAATCACTCCAGCGGCCCGCCACCGAGCGCCTTGTAGAGCGTCATGGTCGCGTTGAGCTGGTTGACCCGGTTCTGCGCCAGCGACACCTCGGCCGCGCGCCGCCGGTCCTTCGCATCGAGCACCGGCTGCAGCGCCGTCGCGCCCGCGCGGTAGCGCACCTCCGACAGCCGCTCGGCGCGCTGCGCCAGCTCCAGCGCCACCGCCAGCTTCGCGCTCTCGTCGCGCAGTTGCGTACGCGACGACAACGCGTTCTCCACTTCCGACAACGACGTGTACAGCGCCTGGCGGAAGCCCACCACCGCTTCCTCGTACTGGCTCTGCGACACCGCCACCGTCAGCCGCGCCGTGTTCCATTGAAGGAACGGCAGTGCCAGCCCCGCGCCCAGCGTCGCGACCGGATTGCGCAGCAGCTCGCCCAGTGCCGTGCTCGAAGTGCCGAGCGAGCCCGTGAGGCTCAGCGCCGGATAGAAGCCGGTGCGCGTCGCGTCGACATTGGCGAGCGCGCCGCGCAGCCGCTGCTCGGCCGCGCGCAGGTCGGGACGCCGGCCCAGCAGGCTGGCGGGCAGGCCCGCTTCGATGGCGGGCAGCGCCGCGTCGGGCAGGCTCGCGGGCTCCTCGGCCGCCACCTCGGGCGGACGGTCGAACAGGATCGCGAGCGCATTGCGCGTTTCCACGCGCTGCTGCAGCAGCTGCGTGTGCGCCGCCTCCTGGCTCGCGAGGTTCTGGCCGGCCTGCGCCACGTCGAGGCCCGAGACCGCGCCGGCCTCGTAGCGCGCGCGCACCAGCGCCACGATGCGCCGCGCGTCCTCCATGCCGGCCTCGCTCAGCGCGATGCGCTGGTTCAGGTAGCCGGTCTGCCAGTAGAGATTGGCGGTGGTGGCGACCAGCGCCAGCGCCGCGGCCTGCCGGTCGGACTGGGTCGCCTTCAGTTCCCAGTCGGCCGCGCTGCGCACCGCCGCGAGCCGGCCCCAGAGGTCGAGCTCGTAGCTCAGCGTCACGAGCGAACTCGAGCTCGAGCCCGCGACGCCGCCGCGCTTGAGGTCGTAGCCGCGGCTGGTGGCGGCCTGCCCGACCACGCCGGGCGTGAGGTTGGTGTCGGCCAGGCCGGCCTGCAGCTGCGCGCGCTGCACCCGGATGCCGGCGGCCGCGAGGTCGTTGTTGACCCGCAGCGCCTGGTCGACCAGCGCATCGAGCCGCGGATCGCCGAAGGCCGACCACCACTTCGCCGGGAACACCGCCGCCGCGCTGGCCGTGCCCGGCTGCGGCTGCTGCCAGGCCGAGGGCAGCGCGAGCGGTTTCTCGGGCCGGCGCTCGGGCTGGAACGCGGTGCAGCCGGCCGCGAGCAGCGCGGCCACGAGGGCCAGGGGGAGCAGGCGCGCCTTACTCACGGGCCAGTGCCTCGATGGGATCGAGCCGCGCCGCATTGCGCGCCGGCAGGTAGCCGAACAGCACGCCGATCAGCGAGGCGCAGAAGAAGGCCGACAGCACGGCACCGAGCGAGAAGATCATCTGCCATTGCTTCACGAACAGGGAGAACAGGAAGCTGATGCCATAGGACAGCAGCACGCCGATCAGCCCGCCGACCAGGCACACCAGCACGGCCTCGGTCAGGAACTGCTGCAGCACGTCGCTCTGGCGCGCGCCCACCGCCATGCGGATGCCGATCTCGCGCGTGCGCTCGGTCACCGACACCAGCATGATGTTCATCACGCCGATGCCGCCCACCACCAGCGAGATCACCGCGATCAGCGACAGCAGCAGGGTCAGCGACTGGCTGGTGCGCTCGGCCGTCTTCACGATGCTGTCCATGTTGAAGGTGAAGAAGTCCTTGCCGCCGTGGCGCAGGGTCAGCAGCTTCACGATGCCGTCCTCGGCCGCCTTGGTCGGCTGCTCGTCGCGGATGCGCACCGTGATGCCGTCGAAGTGCTGCTGGCCGAACAGCCGGCTCGCCGCCGTGCTGTAGGGCAGCCAGATGTTGAGCTGCTTGTTCTCGCCGAACATGCTCTTCTTCTCCTGCGCCACGCCGATCACGGTGCACGGCAGGCTGCCGACCAGGATGATCTTGCCGAGCGGATCCACGCCCTCGGGGAACAGCTTGCGGCGCGTGTTCTGGTCGATCACCACCACCTGCGACTGGTGCCGCACGTCGTTGGCGTTGAAGGCGATGCCGCTGGCCATCTGCACGTCGCGCACGGCGAAGTAGTTGTCGCTGACGCCGTTGACGTTGCCGTTGATGTCGATGCTGCGGTAGCGCAGCCGCAGGCTGCGCATGGTGGCCGGCGTCACGCTGTGGACGAAGGGCTGCGCCGCGATCGCCTGCAGGTCGGCCGGCACCAGCGTGCGGATGCTCTGCGCCTTGTCGTCGCCGAAGTCGCGGCCCGGATAGATGTCGAGCGTGTTGGTGCCGATGGCGCGGATGTCGGACAGCACGAAGCGCTTGGCACCCTCCCCGATCGCCACGATCGAGACCACCGAGGTGATGCCGATCACGATGCCCAGCATGGTGAGCGCGGTGCGCATGCGGTGCGACATCATCGAGCGCCAGGCCATGCGGAAGGCCTCGGCGAAGCGCGACCAGCCGGTGCTCAGCCGGCCGCCCGTGGCGGGCCGGGTCACGGGCTGCGGTGCCTCGCCGGCGCCGGTGGCTTCGGGCGCGGGCACGGTCGGCACGTTGGGCCGGTCGCCCACGATGCGGCCGTCGGCGATCTCGATGATGCGCTCGGTGCAGCTCGCCACCTGCATGTCGTGGGTCACGATGATGATGGTGTGGCCCTGCGCATGCAGCTCGCGCAGGATCGCGATCACCTCCTGGCCGCTGCGGCTGTCGAGCGCGCCCGTGGGTTCGTCGGCCAGGATCACCTCGCCGCCGTTCATCAGCGCGCGCGCGATGCTCACGCGCTGCTGCTGGCCGCCCGAGAGCTGGCTCGGCCGGTGGTCGCCGCGGTCGTCCAGGCCCAGGCGCGCGAGCAGCTGCCGCGCCCTCGCCTCGCGCGCCGCGCCGTCGGTGCCCGCGTACACCGCCGGCACCTCGACGTTGCCGGTGGCCGTCAGGTGCTGCATCAGGTGGTAGCGCTGGAAGATGAAGCCGAAGTGCTCGCGCCGCAACTCGGCCAGCGCGTCGCTGTCGAGCGTGCCCACGTCGTGGCCCGAGACCGTGTAGCTGCCGCTGCTGGGGCGGTCGAGGCAGCCCAGGATGTTCATCAGCGTCGACTTGCCCGAGCCCGAGGCGCCGACGATCGCGAGCATCTCGCCGTGGCCGATGTCGAGGTTCACGTCCTCGAGCACCTGCACCCGCATTTCGCCCGAGGGGAAGCTGCGCCCGATGCCGCGCAGCGACAGCAGGGCCTGCCGTGGCCGCTGCGTCATGGGCCCTTGCCGCGGCGTTCGCCGCCGTTGGCCTCGCCCTCGCGCGGCTCCACGGCCGAGGCGTCGCCGGTGATGACCTGGTCGCCCTCCTTCAGCCCCTCGAGCACCTGGGCCTGGAAGTTGTTGGTGATGCCGGTGCGCACCTTGCGCGTCTCGGGCGTGTGGTCGGCCTTGAGCACGCGCACCTCGTAGCGGCCCTCCTTGTCGCGGTTGCCGAGCGCCGTCAGCGGCACGGTCAGCGCCTGCTTCGCCTCGCCGAGCATGATCGCGACCTGGGCCGTCATGTCCACGCGCAGGGTGCGGTCGGGGTTCGGCACGTCGAACAGCGCGTTGAAGAACACCGCGTTGTTGATCTTCTCGGGCGAGGGCTGCACCGCGCGCAGGGTGCCGTGGTAGCGCTTGTCGGGGTCGCCGAGGATGGTGAAGTAGACCGGCAGCCCGGCGCGCACGCGCACCACGTCGGCTTCGGACACCTGGGCCTTGATCGTCATCGTCGACAGGTCGGCCAGGGTCATCAGCGTGGGCACCTGGAACGAAGCGACCACGGTCTGGCCCTCGAGCGTCTTGATCGAGATCACGTCGCCGTCGATGGGCGCGATGATGCGGGTGTACGAGAGGTTGGTCTGGGCCGAGGACACGGCCAGGCGCTGCTGGCGGATCTGCGCGTCGAGCGACACCGCGTCGGCGCGCAGCGCGCGCAGTTCGGCGTCGGCGCTCTCCATGTCCTGCCGCGCCGAGGCGTCCTGCGCCAGCATCTCGCGCTGGCGCGCCCAGGCCAGCTCCGCCTGCTTGACGCGCACTTCCTTCGCCACCTTCTGGGCCTGCAGGTTGTCGAGCCGGGCCTGTTCCTGCGCCAGCGTGTTCTGCGAGATCGCGGGATCGATCTCGGCCAGCCAGTCGCCCTTCTTCACGGTCTGGCCCAGCGACACCTTGAGCGACTTGAGCTGGCCCGTGACCTGCGCGCCCACCTCCACCTGCTTGAGCGCCTGCAGCACGCCGGTGGCCAGCACCGCGTTCTCGAGGTCGGCGCGCTGCACCGTCGCCGTCAGGTATTCGGGTTTCTTGGCCGGCGTGAGCACGATCGCGGCCGCGATGCCGAGCACGACGAGGGCCAGGATGCCGTAGAGGAGCTTGCGCGAACGCCGGGGCGGAGTCTGGGGCATGCAGCGGGAAGGGAGTGGAACGGGCGGGGGATGCATTCGCCGGGCTCTGCGGCCGGGTCGCGATGCATGGGGGATGGGGTCATCCTAGTCCCGCTGTCTGAAGCGTTCCTAAAGGCGGAGTTCCGCCGCGGGGTTACTCCGCCCTCACCGCCCACATCACCGTGACGGGCGCCACAAAGACGAAAGGCGGACCCGCGGTCCGCCTTGGGAGGCCGATGCGGCGAATGCCGCGCTCAGCGCGCCGGACGCCGGCGCAACAGCAGCACCAGCAGCAGGACCGACAGCACCGTGAAGGCGATGAAGGACCAGTTCGCCAGCGTGAGGCCGAACAGCGACCAGTCGATCTTCGAGCAGTCGCCGCCGCCGCGGAAGATCATCGGCAGCGCCCGCTTGAGCGGGAAGGTCTCGATCATGCCGTAGAGGTCGCGCCCGCACGACACCACCTCGGGCGGATACCACTGCAGCCAGCTCTGCGAGGCGGCCGTGTAGGCACCGCCGATGGCGGCCAGCAGCGCCAGGAAGCCGCCACCGAGCTGCAGCGCGCGGCCGCGGAAGGCCCCGGCCAACCCGGTGAACAGCGCCACCAGCACCAGCGCATAACGCTGGACGATGCACATGGGACAGGGCTCGAGCCCCACCACGTGCTGCAGGTAGAGCCCGAAGGCCAGCATGAGCACACAGGCCAGGCAGATCAGGCCGTAAGCGCGGCGCGGCGCGCCGAAGTACCAATCGATCAAGGAGACACCCAATCCTCTTCTACGAACACCCTGGCCTTGCGCGGCGTGGCGACCACGGTGTCGCCTTCCTTCAAGCCCAGGTCACGGAACTGTTGCGCAGGGAGTTGCGCCTCGATGATGGTTCCGGAGCCCGGATTGTCTGGATTCGTGTCGACGGGTTCAAGTTCCAGCCGCGCGATCGGACCGACGACGATCGCGCGCGCCAGCGTGGCGACGATGCCGCTCGTCGCGCCCGGCACGTGGCGTGTCACATCCAGGTCATGCGGACGAACGTAGGCCAGCGCCTTGGCGTCGCGCGCGCCGCTGTGCTCGGGCGAATCGAGGCGCAGGTCGCCCAGCTGCACCGAGCCGTTGTCGGCGCGGCCGTGGAACAGGTTCACGTCGCCGAGGAAGCCGTAGACGAAGGGGCTCGCGGGCTGGTCCCAGACCTCCTGCGGCGAGCCGACCTGCTCGATGTGGCCCTTGTTGATGACCACCACGCGGTCGGCCACTTCCAACGCCTCTTCCTGGTCGTGGGTGACGAAGATCGAGGTGACGTGCAGCTCGTCGTGCAGCCGGCGCAGCCAGCGGCGCAGTTCCTTGCGCACCTTGGCGTCGAGCGCGCCGAAGGGCTCGTCGAGCAGCAGCACCTTGGGCTCGACCGCGAGCGCGCGGGCCAGCGCGATGCGCTGGCGCTGCCCGCCCGAGAGCTGCGGCGGATAGCGGTCGGCCAGCCAGTCGAGCTGCACGAGCTTGAGCAGCTCGGTCACCTTGGACTTGATCTGGGCCTCGCTCGGACGCTCCTTGCGCGGCTTCACGCGCAGGCCGAAGGCCACGTTCTCGAACACGGTCATGTGGCGGAACAGCGCGTAGTGCTGGAACACGAAGCCGACCTGGCGCTCGCGCACGTGCACGTCGGTGGTGTCCTCGCCCGAGAACAGGATGCTGCCGGCGTCGGCCGTTTCCAGCCCGGCGATGATGCGCAGCAGCGTGGTCTTGCCGCAGCCCGAGGGGCCGAGCAGCGCGACGAGCTCGCCCGACTCGACGTTCAGGTTGACGTCGTTCAAGGCCCGGAAGGTGCCGAACTGCTTGCTGATGTTGCGGATTTCGATGCTCATGAAATTCTTTCTTCCTAGGCCGCCGTCGGCCGTTCCGGCGGCAGCTCGGCGATCGCCTTCATCTCGCGCTCGTGGCGCCATTCGATCACCGACTTGATCACCAGCGTCACCAGCGCCAGGATCGCCAGCAGCGAGGCCACCGCGAAGGCGGCCACCGACTGGTATTCGTTGTAGAGCACTTCCACGTGCAGCGGCATGGTGTTGGTCTGGCCGCGGATGTGGCCCGAGACCACCGACACCGCGCCGAACTCGCCCATGGCGCGCGCATTGCACAGGATCACCCCGTACAGCAGGCCCCACTTGATGTTGGGCAGGGTCACGCGCCAGAAGGTCTGCCAGCCGTTCGCGCCGAGCACGATCGCGGCCTGTTCCTCGTCGGTGCCCTGCGCCTGCATCAGCGGGATCAGCTCGCGCGCGATGAACGGGAAGGTCACGAACACGGTGGCCAGCACGATGCCGGGCACGGCGAAGATGATCTTGATGTCGTGCGCGGCCAGCCACGGGCCGAACCAGCCCTGGGCGCCGAACACCAGCACGTAGATCAGGCCCGCCACCACCGGCGACACCGCGAACGGCAGGTCGATCAGCGTGGTGAGGAAAGCCTTGCCGCGGAACTCGAACTTGGCGATGGCCCAGGCCGCGGCCACGCCGAACACCAGGTTCAGCGGCACCGCGATGGCGGCCGTGATCAAGGTCAGGCGGATCGCGCTCCAGGCATCGGGTTCCTTCAGCGCCTCGAGGTAGGCGTCGAGGCCCTTGCGCAGCGCCTCGGTGGCCACGGCCGCCAGCGGCAGCACGAGGAACAGGAACATGAAGACCAGCGCGAGGCCGATCAGCAGCCAGCGGACCCAGGCGGCTTCGGTGGTGCCGGCCTGGGTGCGGCGGATGACTTTGGAAGGTGCGCTCATCTCAAGCTCCCGCGCGGCGACGCTGCCATGCCTGCAGGCCGTTGATGACCAAGAGCAGCAGGAACGAGATCACCAGCATCACCAGCGCGACCGCCGTGGCGCCCGCATAGTCGTACTGCTCGAGCTTGCCGATGATGATCAGCGGCGTGATCTCCGAGATCATCGGCATGTTGCCGGCGATGAAGATCACCGAGCCGTACTCGCCGATCGCGCGCGCGAAGGCCATGGCGAAGCCCGTGAGCAGCGCCGGCGCGATCGAGGGGAAGATCACCTTGGTGAAGGTCTGCAGCCGCGTCGCGCCCAGCGAGGTGGCGGCCTCCTCGAGTTCCTTCTCGGCGTCCTCGAGCACCGGCTGCACCGTGCGCACCACGAAGGGCAGCCCGATGAAGATCAGCGCGATCACCACGCCCGCGGGCGTGAACGCGAGCTTGATGCCGTGCGGCTCGAGGTACTGCCCGACCCAGCCGTTGCCGGCCAGCAGCGCGGTCAGCGAGATGCCGGCCACGGCCGTGGGCAGCGCGAACGGCAGGTCGACCAGCGCATCGACGATGCGCTTGCCCGGGAACTTGTAGCGCACCAGCACCCAGGCCACGAGCAGCCCGAACACCAGGTTCACCAGCGCCGCGAGCAGCGAGGCGCCGAAGGTCAGCCGGTACGAGGCCAGCACGCGCGGCGCGGTCACGGCGACCCAGAACTGGTCCCAGTTCAGCGTGAAGGTCTTGAAGACCAGCGCCGACAGCGGGATCAGCACGATCAGGCAGAGGTAGAAGACCGCGAAACCCAGCGTCATCGAGAAGCCGGGCAGCACGCGCTTGGCGCCACCGCCGCCGACCGCACGCGAAAACGGCGCTGCCGGTGAGGACAGCGCCGAGGAGCTTGCCCCGCTCATTTACCGGGCGCCGGGCGTGTAGAGCTTGTCGAACTGGCCGCCGTCGTTGAAGTGCACCTTCTGCGCTTCGCCGAGGCTGCCGAACAGCTCCTGCACCGTGAACAGCTGCAGCGGCTTGAAGGTCGCGGCGTACTTCTTGAGCACGGTCTGCGAACGCGGGCGCAGCGCGTGCTTGGCGGCGATTTCCTGCGCTTCTTCGGAGTACAGCCAGTCGAGGTAGGCCTTGGCGAGTTCGCCGGTGCCCTTCTTGGCGACGGTGCGCTCGACCACGGCCACCGGGTTCTCGGCCACGATGCTGATCGACGGGTAGACCGAGTCGACCTTGCCGGTGCCGAATTCGCGGTCGATCGAGACCACTTCGGATTCGAAGGTGATCAGCGCGTCGCCGATGTTGCGTTGCAGGAAGGCGGTGGTGGCATCGCGGCCGCCGCGCGCCAGCACCGGCGTGTTCTTGAACAGCTTGCCGACGAATTCGGCCGCCTGGGCGTCGGTGCCGCCCTTCTTCTTGACGTAGCCCCAGGCCGCCAGGTAGGCGTAGCGGCCGTTGCCGCCGGTCTTGGGGTTGACGATCACGACCTGGATGCCGGGCTTGACCAGGTCGTCCCAGTCCTTGATGCCCTTGGGATTGCCGTTGCGCACCAGGAACAGCATGGTCGAGGTGGTCGGCGATGCGTTCTCGGGGAATTTCTTGGTCCAGTCCTTGGCGACCACGCCGGCGTTGGCCAGGAAGTCGATGTCGGTCGAGGTGTTCATGGTCACCACGTCGGCGTCGAGGCCGTCGGCCACCGCGCGCGCCTGGGCGCTGGAGCCGCCGTGCGACTGGTCGATCTTGACGTCCTTGCCGGTGGCCTTCTTGTAGTGCGCCGTGAAGGCCGCGTTGTAGTCCTTGTAGAACTCGCGCGCCACGTCGTACGAGGCGTTCAGCAGGCCGGTGCCCTGGGCCAGGGCGCTGCTGCCGGCGAGTGCGGAGGACGCCAGCGCGAGCACGGCGGCGAAGGTCTTGATTCTGGAAGTCATGTGGTTGCCAAGGTTTCTGAAAAATCACGGCCCGCCGGCCAGGCGGCGGGCTCGTCGGTCAGCGACTGGAGCAGGGCCAGGCCGAGCGGCCATTCCCCGTGCCCCGAGTCGACGTTGATGTGGCCCGCATTCTGCATGCGAACGAACTCGCTGCCCCAGGCGCGCGAATATGCGCCCGCAAGGCGGATCGGGCAGAAGGGGTCGTTGCTGCTGGCCACAACGATGCTGCGGTACGGCAGCGCCGCATAGGGCACGGGCGCGAAGTCCGACAGCACGGCGCGCCGCTCCGGGTCGGCCGGGGCCACCAGCAGCGCGCCCTGGATCCGGGCCGCGGCCTCCGCCGGCAGGTGCGCCGTGGCGATGCAGCCCAGGCTGTGCGCCGCGATCACCACCGGCTGCGGCGATGCGAGCACCAGCCGCGCCAGCGTCGACACCCAGGCCTCGCGCCGCGGCGAGGCCCAGTCGTCCTGCTGCACGCGCGCGGCGCCCGGAATGCGCTCCTGCCACAGGCTCTGCCAGTGGCCGGGGCCGGAGTCGCGCCAGCCGGGAACGATGACGATGCGGGTCTGCATGCGAAGGTGACGGGCCTGGGCCGATGCCGCCGGCTTACTTGTTCGGCTGCGGCGTCAGGCGCAGGTAGGGGCGCACCGCCTTGTAGCCCTTGGGGAAGCGCTGGGCGATCTCGGCCGGGTCCTGCAGGCTCGGGATGATGACCACGTCGTCGCCGTCCTTCCAGTTCACGGGCGTCGCCACCTTGTGGCTGTCGGTGAGCTGCAGCGAGTCGATGACGCGCAGGATCTCGTCGAAGTTGCGGCCGGTCGAGGCCGGGTAGGTGATGATGGTGCGGATCGCCTTCTTCGGATCGATGATGAACACGCTGCGCACCGTGGCCGTGGCCGAGGCGTTCGGGTGGATCAGGTCGTAGAGGTCCGACACCTTGCGGTCGGCGTCGGCCACGATCGGGAAGTTGACCGTGGTGTTCTGCGTGTCGTTGATGTCGCCGATCCATTCCTTGTGCTTGTCGGCCGGGTCCACGCTCAGCGCGATCGGCTTCACGCCGCGCTTCTGGAATTCGCCCGACAGGGCCGCCGTCTTGCCGAGTTCGGTGGTGCACACGGGCGTGAAGTCGGCCGGGTGCGAGAAGAACACGACCCACGAATCGCCGGCCCATTCATGGAATTTGATCGGGCCTTCGCTGGAATCCTGGGTGAAATCGGGGGCGGTGTCGCCGAGACGGAGGGTTGCCATGGTCGTTCCTCGGATGGAATGGAAGACCTGGATTGTCCGAACCCCGCCAAGGATGCCAAACGAATATCTGATTGTTTGGTTATGACGTTTTTTGCATAACGAGGCGATCCGGGACCTTGAAGCCGCCTAGAACATGCGGTGCGCCCCATGCTCCAGGTGCTCGACCAGGAAGTCGATCAGCCGCCGCACCGCCGGCACCAGCGCGCGCCGCGCCGGAAACACCATGTGCGCGATCACCGGCGCCGGTCCCCAGTCGCACAGCACCCGGGTCAGCCGGCCCTCGTTGAGGTCGGCGCGGCACATGTAGTCGGGCAGCAGGGTCGCGCCCACCCCGGCCAGCGCGGCGTACTGCAGCGTCGCGAGGTCGTCGGCCACGTAGCGCGGCGTGTGGGAATGCACGTGGATCCGGCCCTTGGGCCCCTCGAGCCGCCATTCGCTGCGCCCTTCCCCGTTGACCGACATCGCCGCCGTCGGCAGCTTCGCGAGATCGTCCGGCCCCTCGATCGGCCCGAGCCGCCGCACCAGTTCGGGCGTGGCCACCAGCACGCCGCGGCTGGTGCCGAAGGTGCGTGCCACCAGCGTCGCGCTGTCCTCGATCTGGGGCCGCACGCGCAGTGCGATGTCGATGCCCTCCTCGATCAGGTCGACGGGCCGGTTGATCACCCGCATGTCGATGCGCACCGCCGGATAGCGCTCGAGGAAGCTCGGCAGCACCTGCGCCAGCCCGCTGTGCGAGATCGTGACCGGGCAGCTGAGCCGCACCAGGCCGCTGGGCTCGGTCTGCACCTGGGCCACCGCCTCCGAGGCCGCGCGCGCCGCGTCGCGCACCGAGGCCGCGTGGCGCAGGTAGATCTCGCCGGCCGGCGTGAGCGACAGCCGCCGCGTGCTGCGCTGCATCAGCTGCACGCCGAGCTGCTCCTCGAGCTCGGCCACGCGCCGCGACAGCCGCGACTTCGGAATGCCCAGCGCCCGGCTCGCGGCCGCGAAGCCGCCGCGCTCGGCCACTTCGGCGAAGAACACCATGTCGTTGAGGTCCTGCATGGCTTTACTGTCCTGTTTTTGAAACGATGTGGCTTATTTTTACCTACTTATCACCCACTCGCACCAAAAATAGAATTCTGACCACGCCGGCCACTTTTGAGCGCCGACATCGAAAGAAAGAAAGCGATCAACACCATGAAGCTGCTCCACATTGACTCCAGCATCCTCAGCGGCAACTCCACCTCGCGCCTGCTGACGGCCGAAACCGTGGCCGCCTGGCGCGCCGCCCATCCCGACACCACGGTCGAGTACCTCGACCTCGCGGTCGACACCCCCTCCCACTTCAGCGCCGACGCGCTCGGCATCAAGACCGGCGTGCAGGCCCAGCCGACCGAGGCCCAGCAGCGCGAGAACACGCTGTCCGAGAAGCTGGTGAGCCAGTTCCTCGCGGCCGACGTGGTGGTCGTGGGCGCCCCGCTCTACAACTTCACCATTCCGAGCCAGCTCAAGGCCTGGATCGACCGCCTCGCGCAGGCCGGCCGCACCTTCAAGTACACCGACAAGGGCCCGGTCGGCCTCGCCGGCGGCAAGACCGTGATCGTGGCCTCGAGCCGCGGCGGCATCTACTCGACCACCGAAGGCGGCCAGGCCACCGAGCACCAGGAGAGCTACCTGAAGGTGATCTTCGGCTTCTTCGGCATCACCGACGTGCGCTTCGTGCGCGCCGAAGGCCTCGGCATGGGCGACGCGGTCAAGAACGCCGCCCTGGCCTCGGCCCGCGGCGACATCGGCACGGCGACCGCCGAAGCCGCCAACCAGAGCGTCGCGGCCCTCGCGGCCTGATGGCGGCGCGCCGTTCGCGGCGCACCCAACGACAAGCCGGCCGAAGCGCCGGCTTTTTTGTGGGCGACATCACGGCTGACATAGGCGCTTCGGCCAATGGCTGGCGCGCGGCGCGCTCGACAGAATCGCCGGATGCCCGCAGCCCGCCTTCCGGCTTCCCGCATCCCTCTTCTTCCCGCGACCGAGCGCATGGCGGCGGTCGCGCTGCTGGCGCTGTGCCTCGCCGCCTGGGCCGCCGGGCTGGCCGGCGGCTTCCAGTACGACGACCTGCCCAACATCGTGCTCGACCCGGCCACGGCCGGCGGCGAGGCCCTGCGCGAGCGGCTGGCCAATGGCTTCCGGCCGCTGCTGCGGCTGAGCTACGTCGCAGACCATGCGTTGTGGGGCTTCGAGGGCACCGGCTTCCTGGCCACCAACCTCGCGCTGCACGCAGCCACCGTGCTGGCCGTGTGGCGGCTGGCCCTCGGCCGGCTGGCCGATCCGCTGGCAGCCTTCCTGGCCGCCGCGCTGTTCGCGCTGCAGCCCGCGCACGCGGCGGTGGTGAGCTTCGCGAGCGGACGTTCCACCGGCCTGATGACGCTGGGGCTGGTGCTGGCGCTGCTGGCCCATGAACATGCCTGGCGCGAGAGCCTGGTCCGCGCGCGCCGCGCCGTCTTCGAGGCGCTGTCGCTCTTCGCATTCGCGCTCGCGGTGTCGGCCAAGGAAGTGGCACTGGTCTATCCGCTGCTGCTGACGCTCTGGGAAGCGACCCGGCCCGGCTCCACGGCCGGCCGCATCGCGCGGCGCGTGGCCTGGCCCGCGTTCGCCGCGCTCGCCGGCGCCGCGCTGCTCTGGACCTTCGGCCCCCGGCTGCGCGAGCTGGCCGGCTACTCGCTCGCGCTGGCCGATCCCTTCGAGGCCCTGGCCCGGCATGCCGCCGCGCTGCCGCTGTCGCTCGCGCTGTGGCTGCGGCCGTGGGCGCTGTCGGTCGAGCATCCGGCGCCCGGGGCGAATGCGATGCTGCCAGGCGCGCTGGCGCTCACGGGCCTGCTGTTCGCCGCGCTCGCGCTGCGCCGGCGCTGGCCGCTCGCGACTTTGGCGCTGCTGTGGCCGCTGGCCATGCTCGCGCCGACGCACACGCTGATCGCGCGGCTCGACTGGATCGTGGAAAAGCCGCTGTACCCCGCCTGGATCGGTCCCGCACTGGCGCTGGGCGCCCTGCTCGCGGCCTGGCTGCGCCGGCCCGGCCGCGCAGTACCGGGCCTGGTCCTGCTGGCCGTGCTCACGGCCACCTGCGCCTGGCGCGCCGCCACCTGGGCCGACCCGCCCGCGCTCTGGCGCGAGGCCACCGAACGCGCGCCGCTGTCGCCGCGCGCCTGGCACAACCGCGCGCTGGCCGAATCCGCCGCGGGCCGCGATGCCGAGGCGCGTCGCAGTGTCGAAACCGCCCTGGCCCTCGATGCCGACGCGCCGCGCACCCAGGCACTGGCGCTCGCGATCTCGCTGGCGGCCAGCGACGAAGCGCCGTCCCCCTCCCTTCCCTCCAGGAGCCCCCCACCGTGAAGCTGCTTCCACGCCCCTCGCGCGCGCTGGCCGCGCTGGCGCTCGCGCTCGGCTGCGCCGCCGCCCAGGCCGCGCCCGACTGCGACCGCTGCCAGGACCTGCCGCGGCTGTACCGCGAAATGCTCGAGCAGGAGTTCCTGCGCGCCAAGTTCCAGAGCTGGATCGCCCAGGCCTACTACCCGCTGAGCATCGAGGCGATGCAGACACAGGCCACCAACGCGCTCACCACGGCGATGCAGGGCAACCTGTACGGCGTGCTCGCGCCGCCGGCCGGCGACGCCGGCGCGGCCGGGGCCGCGGCGCCCTCCTTCGGCACGGTGATCAGCGGCGGCAGTTGCCAGCTCGTGGAGTACGTTCCGCGCCCGGGCCAGTCGCCGGCCACGCGGCCGGTGACCGAGCAGCAGATCCGGCAGAAGCTGTGCAAGCCGCTGGCCGAATTCACCATCGAGCACGAGAACACGCACATCAAGGCCTGCACGGCGGCCTACAAGGCCGGCGACAAGTCGGTCGAGTCGGTCGAATGGTTCGTGCAGAGCGACGCCCAGGCCTACGACGCCGGCGTGCGCGTGCTGCGCGACGCCATCGCCACGCTGGCGCGCAAGTGCCAGTGGGCCGGTTCGACCAACGTGCGCAAGCCCGACAACAGCATGGTGGTGCCGACGCCCGAGGAGATCGTCACCCTGACGAAGAACGTCAAGGCCAAGGGCAGCGCGATGCGCCGCGCCACCCAATGAGCCCACATCCGGAGTCATCGCCATGAACGAAGCCCTGTTGCTGAGCGCCGCGCTGCTGATCGGCGGCCCGCGCACCGAGATCCCGCCCGAGCAGGTGCTGCCGCGCTTCGAGGCCCAGTGCGTCGACGGCCGCTGGAACGCCGCCTGCCCCGGCCTGCGCGCCGAGCTCGAACTGGCGCTCTACGGCGAACTGCAGGTGCTGCAGTCGCGCGGCGAGATCGACCGCGAGGTGCTGCGCAGCGCCGCGCGCGCCCGCTTCCCGATGCTGGCCGAGCTGGGCCTGCGCCGGCTGGCCAAGATCGGCTCGCCCGAGGACCGCGAGGCGGTGCTGGCCGCGCTCGACCACACCTCGCCCGGCGTGCGCGCGATCGCGCGCCAGATGCTCGAGGTGCAGGACGATCGCTTCCGCAAGGGCCTGGCACCGTGGATGCGCGCCGGCCAGCGCAACGGCTTCGGCGCGCTGGTGCCCGACGAGCAACCCGACGCCACGCGGCTGGGCCTGGCCGGCGCGGTCGGCGCGAAGGACGCGGCCACGCTGCGCTGGCGCCCGTTCGCGAGCGACGCGCGCGAGGGCCGCGCGGTCTTCACCACGCGGCTGTCGCCCGAGCAGGTGCTGCAGCTGGTGGCCAAGGGCCAGAAGAGCTTCGACGGCTCGCAGGTGCCCGGCCGCAAGCAGCAGGAGGCGGCGATGAAGTCGATGGATTCGATCAAGCAGGAGCTGCAGGCCGCGGCGGCGCGCGGCGACCTCAAGGCGCTGCAGGAACTCTCGCAGCGCGTGAACCAGCAGATGCAGGCGGTGGCGCCGCCGCCCGGCGCCACCTCGCTGCGCGCGGTGGCCGAGTTCGCCGCCGCGCCGGCGCAGGTGCGCTATGTGCAGTTGAACGCGACGCTGCCGCCCCGGACCAAGGACGGCAAGGCGGTCAGCAAGCCGGTCACGGCCGCCGTGGCCCGCGACGAGGCCTTCGGCGGCGAGACCGTGCTGGTGATCCTCTATTGAGGAGCCAGCCGGCCGGCCGTGCTCAGGCCGCCTTGTGGCTCTTGATCCAGCCCACGTACTTGTCCATCCAGCCCTGCAGGAACTTCTTCGAGCCTTCGTTGCCGATGTGGCCCTTGTCGTCGAACAGGTCGTCCTTGGTCTGCAGGAACACCTCGGGCGCGCCGAGCGTGGGCACGTCGAGGTAAGCCAGCACGTTGCGCAGGTGCTGCTGCGCCAGCGCGGTACCGATGGCGCCGACCGAGATGCCGACCACGCCGGCCGGCTTGCCGGCCCAGGCGCTCTGGCCGTAGGGGCGCGAGGCATGGTCGATCGCGTTCTTCAGCACGCCGGGCACCGAGCGGTTGTATTCGGGCGTGACGAACAGCAGGCCGTCGGCCGCCGCGATCTCGGTCTTCAGGCGCTTGACCGACGCCGCCTGGTTGCCGTCGTCGTCCTGGTTGTACAGCGGCAGGTCGTCGATGCGCACGTGCTCGAAGGTGAAGTCCTCGGGCGCCAGCTTGGCCAGCGCGAGCGCCAGCTTCTGGTTGAACGAGTCCTTGCGCAGGCTGCCGACGATGACGGCGATCCGGGTCTGGGCCATGGATGAAGCTCCTTGAATGAGAGAGTCGTAGTGACGGAGTGTCGAATGACGCTGGCGATTATGCGAAGCGTTCAAGACCTTTTATCAAAAAGCCCATGGCGCGGGGACCGCACCGGCCGGCGCATGAGCAAATGCGAAAAGCTTCGTCGCGCGCCGCGCTCGCCGGCCGTAGAGTCGCCGCCCTTTCAGCTCTCGCCATTCACCCATGACCTCCCTCCTCTCGCGCCGCGCCATGCTGCGTACCGGCGCGGCCGCCGTCGCCATCGCGGCCGCCACGCCGCTGTTCGCCCAGACCCGCGCCAAGACGCTGCGCATCGGCTACCAGAAGTTCAACACGCTCAACATCCTCAAGGGCACGGGCCGGCTCGAGCAAGCGCTCGCGCCCGCGGGCGTGAAGGTGGAATGGGCCGAGTTCCTCGGCGGTGCGCAGCTGTCGGAAGCGCTGGCCGCCGGCGCCATCGACTTCGGCCATGCCTCCGACGGCATCGGCGTGTTCCAGCAGGCCAGCGGCAAGGGCCTGGTCTACCTCGCGGCCGAGAGCCCCTACCCCGGCGGCGTCGGCTTCCTGGTGCCACGCGATTCGCCGATCCGCTCCGTGCGCGACCTCAAGGGCCAGAAGGTGGTCACGGGCCGCGGCTACAACACGCAGTACGTGCTGATCCGTGCGCTCGAGGCCGCCGGCCTGCGCTACGAGGACATCGAGCCGGTCTACATCGTCACCGCCTCCGACACCGTGGCGGCCTACCAGTCGGGCAGCGTGGCCGCCATCGGCCTGTGGGACCCGTTCCTGGCCGGCGCGCAGCAGGCCACCGAATCGCGCCTGCTGTTCGACGGCACCGGCCTCAGCGGCAACCGCACCTACCACTTCGCGCAGCCCGGGTTCGCGCGCGCCAATGCCGATCTGCTGCGCACCGTGTTCGCCGAGCTGCGCAAGACCAACGACTGGGCCCAGGCCCATCCGGCCGAGGTGGTGGCCACCTTGGCGCCGCAGCTCAAGGTCGAGCCCAAGGTGCTGGCGCTCGCGACCGAACGGCGTCAATATGGCGTGGTCGCGCTCACGCCGGCCATCGCCCGCGAACAGCAGGGGCTGGCCGACGTGTTCGCCCAGCTCAAGCTCATTCCCAAACCGATCGAGGTGAAGGACGCCTTCCTGGACCTGAACCTCGTCTGACACCGCTGCCCTCTTGACTTCCAGCTCCCACCACGACGTCATCGTCATCGGCCTCGGCGCCCTCGGCGCCGCCACGCTCCACCAGCTCTCGCAACGCGGCGCGCGCGTGCTCGGCATCGACCAGTTCGCGCCGCCGCACGAGCTCGGCTCCTCGCATGGCGATTCGCGCATCACGCGGCTCGCGATCGGCGAAGGCGACGAGTGCGTGCCCTTCGTGCAGCGCTCGCACGCCATCTGGCGCGAGCTCGAGGCGCGCACCGGCAAGTCGTTGATGACCACCACCGGCGGCCTGGTGCTGGCGCCGCAGGGCCGGGTGGCCGAGCACCACGGCAAGCCCGACTTCGTGCGCCGCACCATCGCCTGCGCCGAGCGTTTCGGCATCGCGCACGAGGTGCTCGACGCGGCCGGCATCCGCGCGCGCTTCCCGCAGTTCCAGCTGCAGGGCGACGAGATCGGCTATCACGAGCGCGAGGCCGGCTTCGTGCGGCCCGAGGCGGCGATCGAGGCCCAGCTCGCGGTGGCGCGCGCCTCGGGCGCGCAGGTGCGCACCGGAGAGAAGGTGCTGGCCGTCGAGCCCGTGGGCAATGGCGACACCGTGCGCGTACGCACCGACAGCGCGAGCTTCGAGGCCGGGCGCGTCGTGGTCGCGGCCGGTGCCTGGCTGCCCGAGTTCCTGGGCCGGCAGGCGCGCGCCGACTGGCAGCGCGACTTCTCGGTGCACCGCCAGGTCATGCACTGGTTCGACACCGGCGCGGCCGCCGCCGACTTCGCGCCCGGCCGCTTCCCGGTCTTCATCTGGATGTTCGGCGACGGGCCCGAGGACTACATGTACGGCTTTCCCTCCTCCGACCCCGCGCAGCCCGCGCTCAAGGTCGCGACCGAGCAGTACGTGGAAGCCACCACGCCCGACGCCATCGACCGCAGCGTGCGGCCCGAGGAAAGCGCCGCGATGTTCCGCGAGCGCGTGGCCGGGCGCTTCCCGCAGATCGAGGGCCGCGCGCTCAAGGCCCGCGCCTGCATGTACACCGTGACGCCCGACCGCCGCTTCGTCATCGACGCGCTCGACGGCCTGCCCGGCGTGCTGGTGGTCTCGGCCTGCTCGGGCCATGGCTTCAAGCACTCGGCCGGGCTCGGCGACGCCATCGCCGATCATGTGCTGGGGCGCGCGAGCGCGCTCGACCTCTCGCCCTTTGCCCGCCAGCGCCTGCTGGAGAAGCCAGGAGCGTAGAGCAGCCTCGCGCGATCTTCGGCATCATCGCCGCCGGTTCTTTGTCTGATTCAGGAGCAAGCGCGATGAGATTTCTGGTGGTGGGTGCCGGCGCACTCGGTGGTTATTTCGGTGGCCGCCTGCTGGCGGCGGGACGCGACGTCACTTTCCTGCTGCGCGCGCGGCGCGCGGCGCAGATCGCGGCCACCGGCCTCGTGATCCAGAGCCCGCAGGGCAACCTGCACATTCCCTCGCCGCCCCACGTGTCGGCCGAGAACATCGGCGGCCCCTACGACGTGGTCGTGGTCGGCAGCAAGGCCTACGACCTGGCATCGACCATGGACTCGTTCGCGCCCGCCGTCGGCCCCGAGACGGTGATCCTGCCGCTGCTCAACGGCATGCAGCACATCGATGCCCTGGTCGAGCGTTTCGGCGAGGCGCGCGTGCTCGGCGGCCTGTGCATGATCTCGGCCACGCTCGACGACGAGGGCCGGGTGCTGCACCTCAACGACTCGCACGGCCTCACCTACGGCGACCGCGCCGGCGGCATCCCGCCGCGCATCCAGGCGATCCAGCAGCAGTTCGAGGGTGCCGGCTTCGAGGCCAAGGCCAGCGACAACGTGCTGCAGGACATGTGGGAGAAGTGGGTCTTCATCGCCTCGATCGCCGGCCTCACGAGCCTGATGCGCGGCTCCATCGGCGACGTGGTCGCCGCGGGCGGCCAGGACGTGGCGCTGGCCCTGTTCGACGAATGCGCCGCCATCGCCGCGCACAACGGCTTCACGGTGCGCCCCGGTGCCGTCGAGCGCGGCCACGCCTTCATGACCGCGGCCGGCTCGCCGATCACCGCCTCGATGTACAAGGACCTCGCGCGCGGCGGTGCCGTCGAGGCCGACCACATCCTCGGCGACCTGCTGAGCCGGGCACCGCAGCCCGCGCCCGCCGTGCCCTCGGTGCTGCGCGTGGCCTATGTGCACCTCAAGGCCTACGAGGTGCAGCGCGCCCGCGCGCAGGCGGCGAACTGAGCCGTTGGCCGGCGCGCGCCGAGTATCTATTCACGAATCCATTCAGCTTCCCGGGTTTCCCCAGCGAAAACCCGCGTGAAGTCGCGCGATTTATCTATTCACCTTGCTATTCACGGGGCCGCCCCGCTGAATGGCAAAGGCGAGCGCGCGCCCCGTCAATCCGACTTGAGGATCGTCTCCCCCTTCAACATCCCCATGTCCCGGATGTTGTCGCGGTGCCGCTTCCAGCCGGCCCAGGTGCGGCGCGGGTGCATCGCCGAGATGAAGTAGTACAGCAGCTTGAACATCCGCAGCGCGCCCCAGAACGGCGTGCCGCGGTAGATGTCGCCGGCCAGCAGCGACATCAGGCCCTCCTTCACGCGGAAGGGGTTGCCCGGGTACATGAACATCTCGCGGATGGTCGGGTTGGTCACGCGGTAGATGAACCACGAGTACTCGCGCGGGCCCTTGCGCAACATGGCTTCGAAGTCGGCGCGCGCGCCCGCGTACTCCATCGGGCGGTCGAGCGCCTTGGCCACGGCCTCGGCGCCGTCGAAGGCGCTGTGCATCGCGAGGTAGACGCCCGAGGAGAACATCGGGTCGATGAAGGTGAAGGCGTCGCCGAGCATCAGGTAGCGGTCGCCGGTGGCGTGGGTGCTCGAATACGAGAAGTTGCCCGTGGCATGCACCGCGTCGTCGACCAGCTCGGCGTCCTTCAGCCGCTCGACCAGCACCGGGCACAGCGCGATGGTGTCGTAGAAGAAGTCCTTGAGCGGCTTGTCGCGCGACTTCAGGTAGTAAGGCCAGCAGACCGCGCCCACGCTGGTGGTGCCGTCGGCCAACGGAATGAACCAGAACCAGCCGTGCGGGAACCAGCAGATGCTGATGTTGCCTTCCTTGCGGCCCTCGAGCCGCTTCGCGTTGCGGAAATGGCCGAACAGCGCGGTGCTGTTGTGCTCGGGGTTCTTCTGCTTGCAGCGGAACTGGTTGGCCAGCAGGGTGTCGCGGCCGGTGGCGTCGACCACGAAGCGCGCGCGCCAGCTGCGGCGCTCGCCGTCGTCCATCTGGGCGCGCACCGTGGCGCCGTCGGCATCGAAGCGCACGTCGCGCACCTTGCAGCCCTCGAGCGCCTCGGCGCCGCGCGCCGCCGCGTTGCGGAACAGGATCTCGTCGAGGTCGGAGCGGCGCACCTGCCAGGCCGAGTCGAGCGACTTGTCCCAGCCCTCGGCGAAATCGACGTAGCTGCGGTGCTCGTGGTCGGGCGAGACGAACTCGATGCCGAACTTCGGCATACCGATCTTCTCGACCTGGTCGCGCACCCCGAGCTTCTCGAACAGCTCGACGTTGCCCGGCAGCAGCGATTCGCCGATGTGGAAGCGCGGATGGTGCTCCTTCTCGAGCAGCACCACCTTGCGGCCCTGCCGGGCCAGCAGCGCGGCGATGGTGGAGCCGGCCGGACCGCCACCCACGACGAGCACGTCGCAGGATTCATCGGTGGCCGGGGAGGCGGAAGCGGGGGCGGGAGACTGGGACATGCGAGGGGCGGGCTGCGTTGTCGACGACCGCAAAGCATAGCCTGTGCGTCGCGGACTCCGCAAAGTCGGCTAAGCGGCGGCCGTCGCCCGGCGGCACACTGCGGGGCATGACCGCACCCCGCGCCGAACAGGACTACCGCGAACGCGTGGCGCGCGCCGTCGCGGCCATCGTGGCCGACCCGATGGCGGACCACCGGCTCGAGGACCTGGCGGCGCTCGCGCATTTCTCGCCCTTCCACTTCCACCGCATCTACCAGAGCATCGCGGGCGAGACCGTGGCCGCCACGGTGCGGCGCGTGCGCCTCGCCATGGCCACGCGGCTGCTGGCGCGCGGCGGCCAGAGCATCACGGACGTGGCGCTGGCCGTGGGCTATGAGAGCCCGCAGGCCTTCACGCGTGCCTTCGGCCAGTTCACCGGGCAATCGCCGCGCGAATTCCAGCAGCAGATGCACGCGGTAGTGCTCGATGCGATGCCCGTGGCACGGAACCGGAGCGACGAGGCACCGCCCGCCGTGCGGATCGTCGAGCGCCCGGCGCAGCCGGTGCATGCGCTGCGCCACCACGGGCCGGCCTCCACCATCCCGCACACGCACCGGCGGCTACGCGCCCGGCTGGGTTCGCGCCGCGTGTCGGGCTGGTTCGGCATCTCCTGCGGCAATCCCGAGGCGCGGCCGGATTTCCGCTACTACGTGGCGGCGGCCTCGCCCGATCCCTGGCCGGCCGGCGACGCGGAGATCGAGGCCTTCGACATGCCGGGCGGCCTCTACGCGGTGCACACGCTCGCCGGGCCCTACACGCGCATCAACGCCGCCGTCTACGCGCTCTACGCACGCTGGCTGCCCGGCAGCGGCTACGAGCCCGACGACCGGCCCACGCTCGAGCACTACCTGAACTCGCCGCGCCAGGTCGCGCCGGCAGCGTTGCGCACCGACCTGCTGATTCCGATCCGTCCCGCCGGCCGATCCCGGCTTTCACTGCCGCCATGAACCTTCTTCGCTTCCTTCTTCCGATCGCGCTCGGCCTGTGGGTGGCCTGCACCCAGGCTGCCGGCTTCAGCACCCTCGAGATACCGGCCGATGCCGACGGCCCTGCGCTGCGCGGCGCGGTATGGACGCCCTGCGCCGCACCCGACGGCCAGATCCAGCTCGAGCGCAACACGCTGCCCGGCGTGCGCGACTGCCCGATCGCGGGCGACCGGCTGCCGCTGGTGGTGTTGTCGCACGGCTACGGCGGCTCCTTCCTCGGCCACCACGACACGGCCGAGGCCCTCGCGAACGCGGGCTTCGTCGTCGCCGCGATCAACCACTCGGACGACAACTTCCGCATCCGCGGCGGCCCCGAGGACAGCATCGTGGCGCTCGCGACGCGCACCACCGACATCCGCCGCCTGGTCGACCACATGCTCGCGCGCTGGCCCTCGCATGCGAAGCTCGCGGCCGGCAAGGTCGGCTTCTACGGCTTCTCGCGCGGCGGCTACACGGGGCTGGTGCTGATCGGCGCGCGGCCCGATTTCGAGAAGCTGCCGCCGCTGCCCGGCTCGCCCTGCAGCGCGGCGCCGCAGGGCCCGGAATGCACGGCCATGCGGCAGCGCTTTCGCGCATTGCTCGCGGCACCGCTGGCGCACGACGAACGCATCCGGGCCGCGGTGATCTCCGATCCGCTCAGCACGCTGTTCGATGCCGAGGGCCTGAAACAGGTGAAGGTGCCGGTGCAGCTCTGGGCCTCGGCTTATGGCGGCGATGGCGTCACGCCCGACAACGTGGCGGCCGTGCGGCGCCACCTGCCGACGGCCCCGGACTGGCGTGTGGCCGACAAGGCCGGCCACTTCGGCTTTCTCGCGCCCTGCTCCGCCATGCAGCTCGCATCGAACCCGGAGATCTGCCGCGACGGTCCGGACTTCGACCGCGCGGCCTTCCATGCGGCCTTCAACGCCGAGGTGCTGGCCTTCTTCAGGCTGCACCTCGGGTCGTCGAACTAGCCCGTGCGCCGCCGGCCCGCGAGCCGCCGCACCACCGCCACGAGCCGGTCGATCTCGTCGAAGGTGTTGTAGAAGGCCAGCGAGGGCCGCACCGTGGTCTCGACGCCGAAGCGGCGCAGGATCGGCTGCGCGCAATGGTGGCCGGTGCGCACCGCGATGCCTTCCTCGTTGAGCGCCTGGCCCACCTCCTCGGTGCTGTAGCCATCGAGCACGAAGGACATCACGCTGGCCTTGTCCGCCGCGGTGCCGATCAGCCGCACGCCTGGAATCGCGCCGAGCTGCGCCATGCCGTAGACCAGCAGGTCGTGCTCGTAGCGCGCGATGTTCTCGATGCCGACCTTGTCGACGTAATCGATCGCCGCGCCCAGGCCCACCGCGTCGGCGATGTTGCCAGTGCCGGCCTCGAACTTGTTCGGGATCGGCTGGAACACGGTCTTCTCGAAGGTCACGTCGGCGATCATGTTGCCGCCGCCCTGCCACGGCGGCATGTCCTCGAGCACCTCGCGCCTGCCCCACACCACGCCGATGCCGGTCGGGCCGAACACCTTGTGGCCCGAGAACACGAAGAAGTCGGCGCCGATGTCCTGCACGTCCACGCGCATGTGCGAGACCGACTGCGCGCCGTCGACCAGCGCCTTCGCGCCCACGCGGTGCGCCAGCTCGACGATCTCCTTCACCGGCACCACGGTGCCCAGCGCGTTCGAGACCTGCGTGACGGCGACGATCTTCGTACGGTCGTTGAGCAGCTTGCGGTACTCGTCGAGCAGCACCTGGCCCGAGTCGTCGACCGGGATCACGCGCAGCTTCGCGCCCTTGGCGGCGGCGAGCTGCTGCCACGGCACGATGTTGGCGTGGTGCTCGAGGTTCGAGACGACGATCTCGTCGCCCTCGCCCACGTGCTGGCCGCCCCAGCTCCTGGCCACCAGGTTGATGGCCTCGGTGGTGCCGCGCACGAAGATCACTTCTTCCACCTCGGGCGCGTTGATGAACTTGCGCACGCGCTCCCGCGCGCCTTCGTAGGCGTCGGTGGCGCGCGCGGCCAGCTCGTGCGCCGCGCGGTGGATGTTCGAGTTCTCGTGCGCGTAGAAGTAGGCGATGCGGTCGATCACCGACTGCGGCTTGTGCGTGGTGGCCGCGTTGTCGAACCACACGAGCTGCTTGCCGTTCACGCGCTCCTGCAGGATCGGGAAGTCGCGCCGCACGGCGTCGACGTCGAACGGCGGATGCTGGCCGCTGCCGGCCAGCGGCACCGCCTCGGGCCCGCGCGGATCGGCCTTGGCCGGCGTGACGAAGCCGCTGGGCAGCCGCACCGCGTCGACGAAGTAGAACTGCGCGTCGCGGCCGTTGACGGGCACGGGCGGTGCCGACGGTGGCGCGGCGGGCTCGCGCGACACGGCCAGCGCCGCGAGGTCGGCGAAGGGATCGTGCACCGCGAAGCCGCCGGCACCCGCCGGCTGGCCATGGTTGCCGCCGAGGAAGTAGTACGGCGAGGCGGCGCTCGATGCGGCCTGCGAGGGCTGCACCGGCGGCACGCCGAGCACGTGGCCGCCCGAGCGCGGCTCGAAGGCCGGTGCCACCGACAGCACCGTGTCGGGCACGCCGTTGCCGGCCACCGCATGCGGCAGCAGCGCGGGCGCGCGGTTGGCGAGCGAAGGCAGTTGCGTGGGCGAGGCCGGCAGCAGGTTGGTGCCCGGCACCTGCCCCTGCGGGATCGGCGTGCCCGGCACGCCGGGCCCGAAGCCGGCCGGGCTCACGAGCGGCGAACCCGGCGGCGCGATGTTGGCGGGGAACTGCGCGCCCGGCAGCGAAGCCGGCGGCGTGCCCGGCAGCGCCGCGAACATCGCGCTCGCCATGCGCGCGAGGATCGCCGGATCGAACGGCGCCTCGCCCGGAGTCGTGGGAGTGTTCACCGCGGCTTACTTGTAGGTGTCGGGATAGTCGTGGTACTTGCCGATCTCGACGTCGTCGAGCACCGCCAGCGCATCGGTGGTCAGCACCGCGAGCGAGCAGTACAGCGAGATCAGGTACGACGCGATCGCATGGTTGTTGATGCCCATGAAGCGCACCGACAGGCCCGGGCTCTGTTCGCCCGCGAGGCCCGGCTGGAACAGGCCGACCACGCCCTGGCGCTTGTCGCCCACGCGCAGCAGCAGGATCTTGCTCTTGCCGTCGGCCACCGGCACCTTGTTCGACGGGATCAGCGGAATGCCGCGCCAGGTGATGAACTGCGAGCCGAACAGGCTCACGGTCGGCGGCGGCGTGCCGCGGCGCGTGGCTTCGCGGCCGAAGGCGGCGATCGCCAGCGGGTGCGTGAGGAAGAAGGCCGGTTCCTTCCAGACCTTGGTCAGCAGCTCGTCGAGGTCGTCGGGCGTGGGCGCGCCGGTCAGCGGGAAGATGCGCTGCTCTTCGCTGACCTGGGCCAGCAGGCCGTAGTCGGGGTTGTTGATGAGCTCGCTCTCCTGGTTCTCCTTGATCGTCTCGATCGTCAGGCGCAGCTGTTCCTTGATCTGGTCGTGCGGGCTGCTGTAGAGGTCGGAGATGCGGGTATGCACGTCGAGCACGGTGCTCACGGCATTGAGGTAGTGCTCGCGCGGGTTCTCCTCGTAGTCGACGAAGGTGCGCGGCAGCCGGTTCTCTTCCTCGCGCGAGGTGCAGGTGACCTTGATGGCCTCGGGGTTCCTGACCTTGTTGACGCGGTAGATGCCCGCCTCCACCGGCACCCATTGCAGCAGGTGCGTGAGCCAGCGCGGGCTGATGGTCTCGAGCTGGGGAACGGTCTTGGTGGCATTGGCCAGCTGCCTGGCGGCGTTGTCGCCGAGCGCGGTGGTTCCACCGACGGTTGCGGTCATGAAGAAAGCTCCGATGTGATCAGGCCCACCGGGTCACCGCGAGCGGTGCCGGCGACTCCGAAAGGCCGTGGGAATGAAGAAAAGGGACGAACGCGACTGACGGCGGGAGTGTCCCGGCGCCAAGGGTTTCCCCTCAACAGGCTATAGCCGCCAAGTTGATCCGGCGTGCCAGGCGCGACTGGCCGAGCTGCTCGCAGCGCGACAGCAGATGCACGATGTTGATCTCGAGCGCGGTGGCGAGCTTGTGCGCGGTGACGATCGAGGGGATCACGCGGCCGCGTTCCACCTCGCCCACGTAGGAGCGGTTGAGGTCCGAGCGCTCCGCGAGCTGCTCCTGCGACCAGCCATGGGCCTCGCGCAACTGCCGCACGGCCACCCCGAAATCTTCGACGAATGCATTCATGGTGTGTTCACCCCCTCGGTGCGTTGTTCTTCTGCAGGCTGGCCTGCGTGACGCTCGCGCCCGGCGGCACGTCGTCGGTGATCCAGACATTGCCGCCGATGACGGCCCCCTTGCCGAGCGTGACGCGCCCGAGGATGGTGGCGCCGGCGTAGATCACGACGTCGTCCTCCACCACCGGATGGCGCGGCAGGCCCTTCTGCAGGTTGCCCTCGGTGTCGGTCGGAAAGCGCTTGGCGCCCAGCGTCACGGCCTGGTAGAGCCGCACGCGCTTGCCGATGACCGCGGTCTCGCCGATCACGACACCGGTGCCGTGGTCGATGAAGAAGCCGGCATCGATGCGCGCGCCCGGATGGATGTCGATGCCGGTCTGCCCGTGCGCGAGTTCGGCCACGATGCGCGCCAGCAGCGGCAGGTCGAGGCTGTAGAGCTCGTGCGCGAGCCGGTGATGGATCATCGCGAGCACGCCCGGATAGCACAGCAGCACCTCGTCGACGCTGCGCGCGGCCGGGTCGCCCTGGTAGGCCGCGAGCACGTCGCTGTCGAGCAACCGGCGCAGCTCGGGCAGGCGGTTCGCGAAGCTGCGCACCGCCGCGGTGGCGGCCTCGTCGATCTCGCTGGCGCTGCGCGGTGCATGGCGCGCGTTGAAATGCAGCTCGAGCCGCGCCTGCGACAGCAGCGCCTGCAAGGCGGCGTCGAGCGTATGACCGACATAGAAATCCTCGCTCTCGTGGCGCAGGTCGTGCGGGCCGAGCCGCATCGGAAACAGCGCGCCCTTGAGCGATTCCACGATATGGGCCAGTGCGTCGCGCGAGGGGAACTCGCGCGCGCCGGGTTCGCGCGAGCGACGCTGCAGGTCGCGCCATTCGTTGCGCACCGCATGCAGCGCGGCAACGATCTCCGCGACTTCGAAATGGGCCATGGGCCGTTCTTCCTTCCGTGCGTGGGGAGAAATCAGTCCTGCACCCAGGGCAGGCCATGGAAGCGCCAGCCATCGGCGCCGCCGCGATGCTGCTGCGCGTCGATCTCGCCCTCGAAGCCCTCGAGCACGTTGTAGACCTGCGAGAAGCCGGCCTTGGCGGCGGCCTCGGCCGCGAGCGCCGAGCGCTTGCCGCTGCGGCACAGCAGCAGCACCACGGCATCCTTGCCGCCGTCCTTCGCGAGCCTGGCCTCGAGTTCGCGCACGAAGCGCGGATTGCGCGTGAGCGCGGTGCCGGTGGCCCAGGCCACGTGCAGGCTCCCGGGCACGTGGCCGACGAACTTGCGTTCCTCGCCCGAACGCACGTCGACCAGCACCGCCTTGCCTTGCTGCACCAGTTGCCAGGCCACGGGCGGCGTCACGCCGCCCGCATGGGGCCAGCCGGCTTCGGCGGCATGGGCGCGCGCCTTCTCGAGCGCTTCGGGCAGGACGAGGTCTTCAACTTCCACGGACATGGTGTGCGGGCTCCTGGTGTGCGTTGCTGTGTGGATGCATGCGCCGCTGGTGGCGATGACCATCACTGTAGGAGCGGGCCCGCGATCCTCAAACGACTGAAAAGTCGGTTCCTAACAACCGAGCGTTCTAAGCCTCATTCGGGGGTGCTGAAGGAAAGCTGAAGCCACCGCGCGCGACCCGCGCTAGAGTCGCCGCCCCACCGCTTCGGGAGTGCCTTCATGCAACGCAGATCCCTCTGGCCACTGGCCCCGCTGGCCCTGCTGTCGGGCATCGCCGGGCTGCCCGGCGGCGCGTTCGCCGCGCGCGCGATGTCGAACATCGCCTACGTCGTGGCCGGCCCCGATGGTGTCTTCTATGCCCGATGCATACCCGACTCCGACACGGGCGACGCCGGCATGACCACGGTCTACCGGGTCCGCAGGAACGGCGACGAAGCCGTCGACCGCTATCCCTGGTTCAACCCGGGCCGCCTGCTGCTGGCATGGAGCCCCATCGCGGGCCAGGTCGCGCTGATGCGGCTCGACCGGGAACTGGAGCCTTCGTCCGCGGATCCGCAGGCCGCGTTCGGCTTCTACCTCGGCGGCCGGTTGCTGAAGACCTGGACCACGCGCGAGCTGATCGCGCTGGGCGCCGAGTTCGGGCCCACCTACGAGGTGCCCTCGGGACGCGCCGGTTACAAGGTGCTCGGCGCGCGCCAGCAGGGGCTGACAAACGATTACGTCTTCGTGATCCGGATCGGCGAGACCGAGCACGCCTTCGATATCCTGACGGGCCTGCCCTGGCGCGCCAGCAGGACCACCTCCTGAACCCCGACGACCTCCTCCCCCGACGCATGCGCAGATTCCTCTCGACCACCCTCGCCCTGGCCGCCGGCTGCACCGCCGCCGCCCTCGCCTGGGCCGACGAACCCAAGCTCCCGGTGAAGACCGACGACGGCACCATCCTCTACGTGGCGCCCAAGATCGCGCCCACCGAGAAATCGGCCGACACCCTCGGCGCCACCATCGGCGTGCAGCGCCCGAGCGGCGCCACGGCCTATGGCGGCATGGACACCTCGGGCTCGCGCCCGATCTACTCGGTGGGCGGCAGCACCGGCGGCAACACCTCGTTCTCGGCCGGCGTCGAGTCCGACGGCAAGCAGAACAACGGCGTGAAGGCCGGCATCACGATCAAGTACTGAAAAAAAGCCCGGCGCCATCGCTGGCGCCGGGCCGAGGGGGAATGCGCCACGCGCACTCCAGGGGATTCAGAGCTTGGCGATCGACACTTCGGTGGACTTCACCAGCGCGACGACGTCGGAGCCGACCTTGAGCTGCAGCTCGTCGATCGAGCGCGTGGTGATGACCGAGGTCACGATGCCCCAGGCGGTCTCTACATCGACTTCGGAGACGACGTCGCCGCGGATGATCTCGCGGACCTTGCCCTTGAACTGGTTGCGCACGTTGATGGCCTGGATGGACATGATGGTTCCCTTTGCTTGGATGGTGTGGATGGATGGGTCGGTGAAGGAAGGACGTGACTCTCAGGCGATCTCGGCCACGTCGTCGAACGCGAGCCGCGGCCCGCGCTCGAAGGTGCCGGCGTGGTCGGCCACGCCGAGGTTGACGAGAAAATTCGCGCGCCAGCGGCCGTCGGGGAAGAAGGCCTTGTCGACCAGCTCGGCGTTGAAGCCCGACTGCGGTCCGGCATCGAGGCCGAGCGCGCGCGCCGCGAGGATCAGGTAGGCGCCCTGCAGGCTGCTGTTGCGAAACGCCGTGGCCTGCGCCGCCTCGGCGCTCTTCTCGAAGAAGGGCTTGGCGTCGTAGGCCGGGAACAGCACCGGCAGGTGGTCGTAGAAGCGCGTGTCGTGCGCCACGATCACGGTCACGCCCGCGGCCAGCGTCTGCGCGGTGTTGCCCGACGACAGCGCGGGCTTGAGCTTCGCCTTGGCCTCCTCGCTGCGCACGAACACGTAGCGAGCGGGCTGGGCGTTGTAGGCCGTCGGGCCCCACTTCAGCAGCTCGTAGAGCTGGCGGATGGTCTCGTCGCTCACGGGCACCGGCTTGAAGGCATGCACGGTGCGCGCCTTGCGAAACAGCTGGTCGAGCGCGGCGTCGGGAATGGATTGCAGTGTTGTCATGGTTCTGCTTTCGCGCGGCTTCAGGCAGCGGCCGCGGCCAGCGCCTGGTCGAGGTCGGCGCGCAGGTCGTCGATGTGCTCGATGCCGACCGACAGGCGCACGGTCTCCTCGCTCACGCCGGCGCGCGCGAGTTCCTCGGGCGAGAGCTGGCGGTGCGTGGTCGAGGCCGGATGGGTGGCGAGCGAGCGCACGTCGCCGATGTTGACGAGGCGCGTGAACAGCTTGAGCGCGTCGAGGAACTTCGCGCCCGCCTCGCGGCCGCCCTCGATGCCGAAGGTCAGCACGCCGCTGGCCTTGCCGCCCAGGTACTTCCGCGCCAGCGCATGGTCGGGATGGTCCTCGAGCGCCGCGTAGTTGACCCACTTCACCGACTTGTTCGCCTTCAGGTGCCGTGCCACGGCCAGCGCGTTGTCGCTGATGCGCTCCACGCGCAGCGACAGCGTCTCGATGCCCTGCAGGATCAGGAAGGCGTTGAACGGCGAGATCGCGGCGCCGGTGTTGCGCAGCGGCACCACGCGCGCGCGGCCGATGTAGGCGGCCGGGCCGAGCGCGTCGGTGTAGACCACGCCGTGGTAGCTCACGTCGGGTTCGTTCAGGCGCTTGAAGCGCTGCTTGTGCTGCGCCCACGGGAACTTGCCCGAATCGACGATCGCGCCGCCGATGCTGGTGCCGTGGCCGCCGAGGTACTTGGTCAGCGAGTGCACCACGATGTCGGCGCCATGCTCGATCGGCCGGCTCAGGTACGGCGAGGGCACGGTGTTGTCGACGATCAGCGGCACGCCATGGTGGTGCGCGATCTCGGCGATGGCCGCGATGTCGGTCACGTTGCCGGCCGGGTTGCCGAGCGACTCGACGAACACCGCCTTGGTCTTCTCGTCGAACAGCTTCTCGAAGCTCTTCGGATCGCGGTGGTCGGCGAAGCGCGTGGTGATGCCGAACTGCGGCAGCGTGTGGGCGAACAGGTTGTAGGTGCCGCCGTAGAGCGCCGTGCTGCTGATGATGTTGTCGCCGGCTTCCGCGATGGTCTGGATCGCGTAGGTCACGGCCGCCTGGCCCGAGGCCAGCGCCAGCGCGGCGATGCCGCCTTCGAGCGCGGCGATGCGCTGCTCGAGCACGTCCTGCGTCGGGTTGTTGATGCGGGTGTAGATGTTGCCCGGCACCTTGAGGTCGAACAGGTCGGCGCCGTGCTGCGCGCTGTCGAAGGCGTAGGCCACCGTCTGGTAGATCGGCGGCGCCACGGCGCGCGTGGTCGGGTCGGGCGAATAGCCGGCGTGCACCGACAGGGTCTCGAATTTCCAGTGTTGCGACATGCGAAGCCTTTCAGATGGGAGGAAGGAACGCTCAGATCGCCCAGCGCAGTTCATGCGCGGGCTTGCCGAGCCAGCTTGCTTCGGCGCCGCTTTCAGCCTCTTCGGTTGCCCCGGGCTTTTGCAGCACCCTGTCGAGGATGCGTTTTTCGATGGCCGCGAAGGCCGGGTCGCCCTGCGAGCGCGGACGCGCCAGGGCGATGTTCTCGTCGAGCGCGATGCGCCCGTCTTCGATCAGGATCACGCGGTCGGCCAGCGCCACCGCTTCCTGCACGTCGTGCGTGACCAGGAGCGCGGTGAAGCGGTGGCGCTGCCACAGGTTCTCGATCAGCCGGTGCATCTCGATGCGCGTGAGCGCGTCGAGCGCGCCCAGCGGCTCGTCGAGCAGCAAGAGCCGCGGGTGGTGCACCAGCGCGCGCGCCAGGGCCACGCGCTGGCGCTGGCCGCCCGACAGGCGTGCCGGCCACTCGTTCTCGCGGTCTGCCAGGCCGACCTGCGCCAGCACTTCCTTGCCGCGCGCCCTGGCGTCCTTCGACAGGCCCAGCGTCACGTTGTCGAGCACGCGGCGCCAGGGCAGCAGGCGCGCCTCCTGGAACATGATCCGGGTGTCGTCGTGCAGGCCGCTGACCGGCTTGCCGTCGGTGTAGAGCGCGCCGGACGAGGCGTCCTCGAGGCCGGCGATCAGGCGCAGCAGCGTGCTCTTGCCGCAGCCGCTGCGGCCCACGATGGCGATGAACTGGCCCGGCTCGATCGCGAGCTGCGTGTTGCGCAGCACCTCGCGTTCGCCGTAGCGCTTGTGCAGGCCGCGCACTTCCAGGCGCACACCGCCGGGGATCGCCAGCGGCGCGTCGTTCTGCGGTCGGTCGAGGACGGCACTCATCTCAGGCTCCAGGCTTGAACAGCGCCACGTCGAGCGCATTGATTTTCTTGGGCAGCAGCCTCTCGGCCAGGAAGGCATCGGCGATGCGCTGCTGCTCGCCGAGCACCTCGGGCACCACCGGCCGCACCGCATAGCTGCGGCGGCCGTTGGCCTGCTCGATGGTGGCGGCGTCGAGGCCCCACACGGGCGACAGCAGCGCGGCCGCCTCCCTGGGGTTCTGCTTGACCCACCTGCCGGTCTTCTCGAGCTCGGCATAGACCACGCGCAGCACGTCGGGCCGCGCCTTCGCGAACTTGGTGCTCGCGAGGTAGTAGCGCTGGTAGGACGCGAGGCCCGCGCCGTCGGCCAGCACGCGCACCTTCGATTGGCGCTGCGCGGCGGCGAGGAACGGGTCCCACACCACCCAGGCGTCGATCGCGCCCTTCTCGAACGCAGCACGGCCGTCGGCCGGCGTCAGGTAGGCGGGCGCTATGTCCTTGAACGAGAGGCCGGCCTTGTCGAGCGCGGCGATCAGCAGGTAGTGCGCGCCGGCCGCCTTGGCGAAGCCGACCTTCCTGCCCTTGAGATCGGCCACGGTCCTGAGCGGCGAGTCCTCGCGCACCAGGATCGCCTGCGCCGCGGGCGACGGCGCTTCCTGCGCGATGAAGGTCAGCTCGGCACCGGCCGCCTGCGCGAACACCGGCACGGTGTCGGCCACGTCGGCGCTGATGTCGAGGTTGTCGAGGTTCAGCGCCTCGAGCAGTGGCAGGCCGCTGGTGAACTCGTGCCAACTCAGGGTGGCGTTGAGCGGCGCGAGCTGCTTCTCGAGCACGCCCTGCGCCTTGAGCACGGCGATCAGCGTCGAGGACTTCTGGTAGCCCAGGCGCACGGTGGCGGGCCGCGCGGCCGTGCCCTGCGCGAAGACGGCGGGCGTGCCGGCCAGGCCGAGCACGCCGGCTGCGCCGAGCGTTGCGATCGCCTGGCGGCGGGAGATGGTCGTGTGCGTCATTCCCCTGCCCTCACTTCGTCTTCTTCTGGTAGCCCGGATGCCAGCGCAACCACCATTGCTCGAGGCCGCGCGCGAACAGGTCGGCCAGCTTGCCGAGCAGCGCGTACAGCAGGATGCCCACCAGCACGATGTCGGTCTGCAGGAACTCGCGCGCGTTCATCGTCAGGTAGCCGATGCCGGCCTGCGCCGAGATGGTCTCGGCCACGATCAGGATCACCCACATCAGGCCCAGCGAGAAGCGCAGGCCGACCAGGATCGAGGACAGCGCGCCCGGCAGGATCACCTCGCGGTAGAGCTGCCAGCGCGTGAGGCCGTAGGTGCGGCCCATCTCGATCAGCTGCGGATCGACGTTGCGGATGCCGTGGAAGGTGTTGAGGTAGATCGGGAAGAACACCGACACCGAGATCAGGAACAGCTTGGCCGACTCGTCGATGCCGAACCACAGGATCACCAGCGGGATCAGCGCCAGCGCCGGGATGTTGCGCACCATCTGGATGGTGGAATCGAGCAGCGTCTCGAAGAACTTCACCGAGCCCGTGAGCAGGCCCAGCGCCAGCCCGGCGCCGCCGCCGATGGCCAGCCCCGCGAGCGCGCGGCCCGCGCTGACCTTCACGTGCGTCCACAGCTCGCCCGACACCGTGAGGTTCCACGCGGCCTTCACCACGTCGACCGGCGCCGGCAGCACGCGGGTGCTGAGCCAGCCCAGCGACGACGCGATCTGCCACACCACGATCAGCCCCACGGGCACCAGCCACGGCACCAGTCGCCTGGCGACATTGAGGCCGAAGCCCCGCAGCGCGGAGCCCGCGCCCTCGGCCGGCGCGACCGCCGGCAGTTCCTGAACCTGTTCCGTCATGGCGTGTCCTTCAGCTTTGCGAGACGAGGCGCGAAGGCGCGTCGAGGTTGGCGACGACCTCGCCGAAGGGCCCGCTCAGCGAGCCGCCGGCCAGCCGGGCCTTGGCCTTGCGCGAGAGCAGCGGGAACACCAGCTCGGCGAAGCGGTAGGCCTCCTCGAGGTGCGGGTAGCCCGAGAGGATGAAGCGGTCGAGCCCGAGCGCGGCGTATTCCTCGATGCGCGCGGCCACGGTCTTCGCGTCGCCGACCAGCGCCGTGCCGGCACCGCCGCGCACCAGCCCCACGCCGGCCCAGAGGTTGGGCGCGATCTCGAGTTCGGCGCGCGTGCGCCTGGCGCCGCCCGCATGCAGCGCGGCCATGCGGCGCTGGCCTTCGGAGTCCATGCGCGCGAAGGCGGCCTGGGCGCGGATCACGGTCTCGTCGTCGACGCGGCTGATCAGGTCCTCGGCCGCTTTCCAGGCCGCTTCCTCGGTCTCGCGCACGATCACGTGCAGGCGGATGCCGAACTGCACCTGGCGGCCCTGGCGCTCGGCGCGCGCGCGCACGTCGGCGAGCTTCTTCGCCACCTCGGCCGGCGGTTCGCCCCACGTGAGATAGGCATCGACCTGCTCGGCCGCGAGCTCATGGGCCGCGGCCGACGAGCCGCCGAACCACACCGGCGGATGCGGCTTCTGCACCGGCGGATAGAGCAGCTTGGCGCCCTTCACGCTCAGGTGCTTGCCTTCGTAGTCGAAGGCCTGGCCGTCGTGGCTGCGCGCGAGGATCTCGCGCCAGATGCGGATGAACTCGGCCGACTGCTCGTAGCGCGCGGCATGGTCGAGGTAGACGCCGTCGCCCTCGAGCTCGGCCTGGTCGCCGCCGGTCACGAGGTTCACCAGCAGGCGTCCGTTCGAGAGCCGGTCGAAGGTCGCGGCCATGCGCGCGGCCAGGCTCGGCTGATGCAGGCCGGGCCGCACCGCGACCAGGAACTTGAGCTTCTTCGTCGCGCCGATCAGGCTCGAGGCGATCACCCACGGGTCCTCGCACGAGCGGCCGGTCGGGATCAGCACGCCCTCGTAGCCGAGGTGGTCGGCCGCGCCCGCGATCTGCTGCAGGTAGTCGAGGTCGACCGGGCGCGCGCCTTCGCTGGTGCCGAGGTAGCGGCTGTCGCCGTGCGTGGGCAGGAACCAGAAGATCTGCATCACGCGATCCCCGTGGCGGCTTCGAGCACGTTGATCTTCTTCGGGATCAGCTTGAGGTCGAAGAAGGTGTCGGCGATCTTCTGCTGCTCGCCGAGGATGGCCTTGGTGATCGGCGTGGTGCCGTAGGCGGTGCGCGCCACCGTGAGGTCGGCCACCGGCTTGGGCAGGCCCCACAGCGCGGCCAGCTCGTTCGCGAGATCGCCGCGGTTGGCCGAGCCCCAGGCGTCGACCTTGTTGAGTTCCTCGATCGCGATCGCCACCACGTCGGCGTTCTTCGCGGCGTAGTCGAGCGAGGAGAAGTAGTAGGCGCGGTTGCCCACCACGCCGGTGGCGTCGGCCAGCACGCGCGCCTCGAGCGTCTTCTCGGCCGCGGCCAGGAACGGGTCCCAGATCACCCAGGCGTCGATCGAGCCCTTCTCGAAGGCCGCGCGCGCATCGGCCGGCGGCAGGTAGACCAGGTTCAGGTCGGCATACGACAGGCCATGCTTCTCGAACAGCTTGACGATGAAGTAGTGGACGTTCGAGCCCTTGTTGAGCGCGATCTTCCTGCCCTTGAGTTCGGCCACCGTCTTGATGGCCGAGCCCTTGGGCACCAGCACCGCTTCCGACTGCGGACGCGGCACCGTGGCGCCCACGTAGGCCAGCGGCGCGCCGGCGGCCTGCGCGAAGATCGGCGGGGCCTCGCCCACGTCGCCGAAGTCGATCGAGCCGACGTTCAGCGCCTCGAGCTGCACCGGGCCGGCCGTGAACTCGGTCCACTTGAGGCTCACGCCCAAAGGCGCGAGGCGCTTCTCGAGCGTGCCGCGGCCCTTGAGGATGTTGAGCAGGCCCTTCTGGTTGCCGATGCGGAACTGGCGCGCGGGCGCCTGCGCCAGCGCACCGAAGGCGGAAGGCAGCGCGATGGCGGCGGCGGTGCCCTGCAGCAGGCGGCGGCGCGGGAGGGAGATGGTGGTCATGGCTGGTGTGGCTTGCGAAAGATGAAGGGGACCGGTGCTCAGGGCTGGGCCGCGACGACGGCGTCGCCGACCTTGATCGGCTTCGGAATCAGCTTGAGCGCGTGGAAGGTGTCGGCGATGCGCTGCTGGTCGGCGGCGACCTCGGGCGTGATCGGCTTCACGTTGAACTCGTAGCGGCGCAGCGCGAGCTCGACCACGTCGACCGGCAGGCCCTGCAGCGGTGCGATCAGCTCGGCCGCCTGGCGCAGGTTCTTCTTGAGCCAGATGCCCTGGGCCACCGAGTCCTCGAACAGGGCCTCGATCACCTTCGGGTTGTTCTTCACGAAGCCGCGCTCGCCCAGGTAGTACTGGTAGTTGCTGACCACGCCCGGCGTGCCGTCGGCGAGCACGCGCGCGCCGGTGGCTTTCTCGGCCGCGGCCTGGAACGGATCCCAGATCACCCAGGCGTCGACGTTCTTGCTCTCGAAGGCGGCGCGGCCATCGGCCGGTGCCAGGTACACGGGCTGGATGTCGCTGAACTTCAGGCCGTTCTTCTCGAGCTGCTTCACGAGCAGGTAGTGCACGTTGCTGCCCTTGTTGAGCGCGACCTTCCGGCCCTTGAGGTCGGCCACCGACTGGATCGGCGAATCCCTGGTGACCAGGATCGCCTCGGCGCGCGGCGCGGCCGGGTCGTAGCCGAAGTAGACGAACCTGGCGCCCGCGGCCTGCGCGAAGATCGGCGGCGCCTCGCCCACGTAGCCGACATCGACGGCGCCGACGTTCAGGCCCTCGAGCAGTTGCGGGCCGGCCGGGAACTCGACCCACTTCACGCCCACGCCCAGCGGCGCGAGGCGCTTCTCGAGCGAGCCCTGCGCCTTCTGCAGCACGAACAGGCTGGCCGACTTCTGGTAGCCGATGCGCAGCTCCCTGGCGGCGCCGGCCTTGCCCTGCGCATGCGCGGAGGTGGCGGACAGGAAGCTCACGATCAGTGCGATCGCGGCGACCACGACGATGCTGACGGCGAGGTCGCGCAGCGCGCGCCAGAGCGAGCGCGGCGGCACGTCGAGCACGGAGTCTTCGGTGGCAACGGGGTTCATGCGGGGTGGTCCTTGGACTGAATCGAAACTGGAGGCGAAGCCATCCCCGCGCGGCGCACAGCGCCGCGTTCGGAAGGGTCGGGAATGGGATGAAGCGGTCGTGGCGGCCGGGCCGTGCGCCGGCCGGCTTCAGACGCTACATCGCACGCGCGAGAACGGCACCGGCTCGAAGCCGTGTGTCGCCGGCAGCTTCAGCCCCTCGGTGGCCAGCACCTCGACGGCCTCGTTGAGCCGCTCCTCCAGGTCGTTGTGCACCTGGTAGGCGTTCTCGGGCGTCAGCGCGATCTGCGAATCGCTCGCGTAGACGCCCGGCAGGATGTGGCGCGCCGACAGCGACTGCAGCACGGGCCGCAGCGCGTAGTCGAGCGCGAGCATGTGGTGCGGGCTGCCGCCGGTGGCCAGCGGCAGCACCGTCTTGCCCTTGAGCGCGTTCTGCGCCAGCAGGTCGAGGAAGACCTTGAGCACGCCGCTGTAGGCGGCCTTGTAGACCGGCGTGGCCACCACGATGGCGCGGGCCCGCGTCACCTGGGCGATGGCCTGCACGATGGCCGGATGGTTCCAGTCCGCCAGCAGCAGCGCCTGCGCCGGCAGGTCGCGGATCGCGAGCCGTTCGATCTGCGCATGGCGCCGCGCCAGGCGCTCGGCCACCGCGTCGAGCAAGGCGGTGGAGCGCGAGGGCGCCGAGGGGCTGCCGGCAATCAGGAGAACGGACACGGAAGGCTTTCGGGTGGCGGTATCGGAAGGGTCGAAGCGAACCGGTCCCTGGCATCCGCCGCAGCGGGCGCCATCGGGGTCGGTCGCAGCGGGGCGAATGCCGCGCTTACTTCTGCTTGGCGGTGTAGATCTGGTCGAACGAGGCGCCGTCGGCGAAGTGGTCCTTGTCGGCCTTGGCCCAGCCGCCGAAGGCCTGGTCGATGGTCACCAGCGTCAGCTTGGGGAACTGCTTCTCGTACTTGGCCTTCGCCTTGTCCGAGGTCGGGCGGTAGAAGTTGCGGCCCGCGATGTCCTGGCCTTCGTCGGAATACAGGTACTTCAGGTATTCCTCGGCCACGGCGCGCGTGCCCTTCTTGTCGACCACCTTGTCGACCACCGCCACGGTGGGCTCGGCCAGGATGGAGATCGACGGCACCACGATCTCGAACTTCTCGGGGCCGAATTCCTTCAGCGCCAGGAAGGCCTCGTTCTCCCAGGCCAGCAACACGTCGCCCACGCCGCGCTGGACGAAGGTGATGGTCGAGCCGCGCGCGCCGGTGTCGAGCACGGGCACGTTCTTGAACAGGTTGCCGATGTATTCCTTGGCCTTGGCATCGCCGCCGTACTTGCGCTTGGCGAATTCCCAGGCCGCGAGGTAATTCCAGCGCGCGCCGCCCGAGGTCTTGGGGTTCGGGGTGATCACCTGCACGCCGGGCTTGACCAGGTCGTCCCAGTCCTTGAGGCCCTTGGGGTTGCCCTTCTTCACCAGGAACACGATGGTCGAGGTGTAGGGCGCCGAGTTGTGCGGCAGGCGCTTCTGCCAGTCGGCCTTGAGCAGGCCGCCGTGGGTGACCAGCGCGTCGACGTCGCCGCCCAGCGCCAGCGTGGCCACGTCGGCGTCGATGCCGTCGATGATCGAGCGGGCCTGCTTGCCCGAGCCGCCGTGCGACTGCTTGATCGTCACGTCCTGGCCGGTCTTGCCCTTCCAGTACTTGGCGAAGGCCTGGTTGTAGTCCACGTACAGCTCGCGCGTGGGGTCGTAGGAGACGTTCAGCAGCGTCACCGGACCGGCGGCGCTGCCCTGGGCGAACGCCGGCAGTGCCGACAGGGCCATGGCGCCGGCCACGCCGGCACCGAGGGAAAGCTTGATAAAGTCGCGGCGGAGGCTCATGGTGTTGTCTTCGAATGGCATATCAATGAAGCTGCGTATTCTCAATACGACATATAGGAACTGGAACGACCAAGTTTTCAGTTCTAAATAGCTAAATCAACTAAGAGCCGCGTTCCGCGCTCCCCCACCCAAAGGCAATCGACATGGCTCGCATGGTTCAGTGCATCAAGCTCGGCAAGGAAGCCGAAGGCCTCGACTTTCCCCCCTACCCCGGCGAACTCGGCAAGCGCATCTGGGAAAGCGTCAGCAAGGAAGCCTGGGCCGCCTGGCTCAAGCAGCAGACCATGCTGGTGAACGAGAACCGCCTGAACCTCGCCGACCAGCGCGCCCGCCAGTACCTGGCACGCCAGATGGAGAAGCACTTCTTCGGCGAGGGCGCCGACGTCGCCCAGGGCTACGTCCCGCCATCGGCCTGAGGCCGCGCAACCACCTGCAGTGACGGCCGAACCGGTCGCCTGGCGCGCGGACGGCACACCGCACAGCGAACGCTTCGGCGACATCTATCACACGGAGGCCGGCGCGCTCGCGCAGTCGCGCCACGTCTTCCTCGGCGGCTGTGGCCTGCCGGCCGCCTGGGCCGGCCAGCCGCAGTGGCGGATTCTCGAAACCGGCTTCGGGCTGGGCCTCAACTTCCTCGCGACCTGGGCCGCGTGGCGCGCCGATCCGGCACGCCCGCGGCTGCTCCACTTCGTCTCGATCGAGGCCTGGCCTGTCGCGGCCGACAGCCTGCTGCGCGCCGCCGGTGCCTATGAGGAACTCGCGCCGCTCGCGCGCGAGCTGGCCGCGCGCTGGCACGGCCTGCTGCCGGGCTTCCACCGCCTGGCCTTCGACGACGGCCGGGTGCTGCTCACGCTCTGCGTGGGTGAGGTGCAGCCCATGCTGCGCGCCCAGCGCTTCGAGGCCGACAGCCTGTACCTCGACGGCTTCAGCCCGCAGCGCAATCCCGAGATGTGGTCGCCCGAGACGCTGAAGGCGCTCGCGCGCTTCGCGCGCCAGGGCACCCTGCTCGGCACCTGGACCTATGCGCGCGCCGTGCGCGATGCGCTGGCGCAGAACGGCTTCCAGCTCGAACGCCGCCCGGGCCTGCCGCCCAAGCGCGACTGCCTGGGCGCGCGCTTCGCGCCGGCCTGGACCGTGCGCCGGCGCGAGCCGCTGCCCGAGACCGTCGCAACGCCGGGCCGCTGCGCCGTGATCGGTGCCGGCCTCGCGGGCGCGGCCGTGGCGGCCAGCCTCGCGCGGCGCGGCTGGCGGGTCGAGGTGCTCGACGCCGCCGCGCGCCCGGCCGAAGGCGCCTCGGGCTTGCCCGTGGGCCTGCTCGCGCCGCATGTGTCGCCCGACGACGCCCTGCTCTCGCGGCTCACGCGCGCCGGCATCCGCGCCACCTGGAACGAACTGGCGCAGCGCCTCGAAGAAGGCCGCGACTGGCGCGGCACCGGCACGCTGGAGCGCCGGCCCGATGGCGATGTGCGCGTGCCCGCGGGCTGGCAGGCCGACGGGCCCAACGAATCCTGGCCCGCGAGCGCCGCGCAGCTCGCGGCCGCGGGCCTGCCGCACGACGCGCCCGCGCTCTGGCATGCGCGCGCCGCCTGGGTGCGGCCGCGCGCGCTGGTCGAAGCCTGGCTGCGCGAGCCCGGCATCGCGTTCCGCGCTGGCTACCGCGTCGAGCGACTGCAACGCGATCCGGCCACCGGTGGCTGGCGGCTGCTGGCCGAGGACGGTGCCGTGCTGGCCGAGGCCGACCGCGTGGTGGTCGCGATGGGCCATGGCTCGGGCCTGCTGGCGCCGCGCCTGCCGCTGCAGCCGGTGCGCGGCCAGGTGGCCTGCGGCCGCAGCGACGCGGCCTCGTTGCCCGCCGCGCCCGTGAATGGCGACGGCCACCTGATCGCCGGCGTGCCCGAACCCGATGGCGGCGCGCCGCTGTGGCTGGCCGGCGCCACCTTCGACCGCGACAGCCATGACCTGGCGCCGCGCGACACCGATGCCGAGGCCGTGCGCGAACGCGCCGCCCGGCTGCATCCGGCCAGCGCCGAACAGATCGACCAGGCCTTCTCGCGCGGCGAGGCCCAGCCCTGGGTCGGCGTGCGCTGCGCCTCGGGCGACCGCCGGCCGCTGGTCGGGCCGCTCGGCGATACGCCCGAGGACAAGGGCCTGTGGGCCTGCACGGCGCTCGGCTCGCGCGGGCTCAGCTTTGCCGCGCTGTGCGCCGAACTGCTGGCCGCGCAGTGGCATGGCGAGCCGTTGCCGCTGCCGGCGGCGCTGGCCAAGGCGCTCGATACGCGGCGCACCGCGCGGGCCTGAGGGCCGCTACGCGGCGTCCAGCACCGGCAGCAGATGGTCGATGCGCCCATCCCCGTAGCTGCGCACCACCTCCGAGATCACCACCCGATAGCCATCGAGCCAGTTCGCCTGCGCCGCCTTGGCCTGCAGGTGCGAGGGATGCGTCATCAGCGCCTGCAGCGCCTCGAGCGAGCGCCAGTAGTAGACGTTCGACACCAGCCCGCTGGCGCTGTTCTCCCAGCTCTCCTCGCCCAGGTAGCCGGGCAGCGCGCGGGCGGCTTCGGCGATCGCCTGGTCGAGCCGGTGGAAGGCGTCGTCGAACTGGCGGGTGGCGAAGATGAAAGTCGATGCGTACATGGTCCTCCATGGGCGAACGGTGCGGCCACGAAGGCCGAGGGGGCGCGGATTATGCGGCAATCCGGCGTGTTCGCGGCGTCCGAACGCAAGACAATGCGCGCATGCCCAGCACCCAGTACGACATCCGCCACACCACGATCTACCGCTACAACGAGCCGGTCAGCTTCGGGCTGCATCGCGTGATGTTCCGTCCACGCGACAGCCACGACCTGCGCGTGCTGGCCACCGACCTGCAGGTGAGCCCGGCGGCCCACACGCGGCTGATCCAGGACCCGCATTCCAATTCGGTGGCGCTGGTGCAGCCGATGGGCGAGGCCACCGAGCTGCGCATCGTCTGCTCGTTCACCATCGAGACCGTGCCCGCGGCCGCGCAGGACCAGCTCGCGATCGACCCGGCCGCGGAGTTCCTGCCCTTCGCCTATTCGGTGCAGGACCGGCTCGACCTCGAGCACTACCTGCGCCCGCACCACGACGACCCCGACGGCACGCTGATCCGCTGGGCCCACCAGTTCCTGCACACCGACGAGCCCAACAGCACGCGCGAGGTGCTCACGCGCATGAACGCCCACATCGGCCAGAGCCTCGAGTACCTGGCGCGCGACGAGGAAGGCACGCAGACGCCGCTGGAAACGCTGGCGCTGGGCAGCGGCAGCTGCCGCGACTACGCGCTGCTTATGATGGAAGCGGTGCGCCGCCTGGGCATTGCCACGCGCTTCGTCTCGGGCTACATCTACGACGCCGCGCTCGACAGCACGGTGCAGGCCAAGGGCGAGGCCATGACCGGCGCCGGCACCACGCACGCCTGGCTGCAGGCCTGGCTGCCGGGCGCGGGCTGGGTCGCGTTCGACCCGACCAACAACCTCATGGGCAGCGGCCAGCTGATCCGCGTCGGCGTGACGCGCGACCCGGCCCAGGGCGCGCCGATCGCGGGCAGCTGGTACGGCCCGGCCGAGGCCTACGAGGGCCTCGAGGCCACGGTGACGGTCACGCGCCGGCGCAACTGAGGGCCCCGCTGTCGCGCAGGCGATAGCGGCTACGGGAAAGCCCCCACCTTCCACAGGGGCGGCGCCTCTACGCTGCGCCGCCGGTCCGCAGAAAAGCACGGTCGTGCCAGCCCACTGGACACACGCCGCGACCGTGGCGGACGGCATTCCTCGCCCCTCGAAAAACGGAGACAACGAACCATGCATTCCGCGCGCCTCAAGCTCATCGTCATCGCCGCCAGCATCGCCGCCGCTTCCTGCGGCGGTGGAGGCGGCGGTGGCGGGGTGTTCCCGATCCTGCCGCCCGCGCCCGCCCCCGCGCCGCCGGCCCCGCCGCCTCCGCCGCCGGCACCTGCGCCCGAGGAGCGCCGCGCGCAGGACGACCGCAATTCGTTCGCACCGGCCGACCCCACGGCCACCACCTTCGCAGCGCTCGCGGCCGCGGCCGGCGACACGGTCGACAACGCCACCACCAGCCGCTGGGCCGGCGTGCTCGGCGGCGCGGCCTACCGCGTGGAGGTGCCGTCCAACTGGAACGGCAAGCTCGTGATGTACGCGCACGGCTATGCCGGCGAAGGCAACGTGCTCGCGGTCAGCAATCCCTCGATCCGCCGCTACCTGATCCAGAACGGCTATGCCTGGGCCGCCTCGAGCTACAGCAAGAACTTCTACGACGTGCGCGTGGGCGTGGAGGACACCAACGCGCTGGCGCTGGAGTTCAACAAGATCGCCAAGGCCAACGGCCGCGAGCTCGCCGCGCCCTCGAAGATCTACATCACCGGCCACTCGATGGGCGGCCACATCACGGCCGCGGCGATCGAGGACGAGGCTTATGCCACGGCCAACCACAAGGTGCGCTACAACGGCGCGGTGCCGATGTGCGGCGTGGTCGGCGACACCGAGCTGTTCGACTACTTCGCGGGCGCGCAGGTCACGGCGCAGGCGCTGGCGGGGCTGCCGAAGTACCCGACGGTGAACTGGTCGGACATCGTGGCGCAGGTCACGGGCACGCTGTTCACCGACTTCACGGTCTCGCCGATCCCCAACATCACCACCACGCCCACCGGCACCAAGTACGCCTCGGTGATCGAGAACCTTACCGGCGGACCCCGGCCGATGTTCGACCTGGGCTTCAAGTCGGGCGGCTCCTTCGCCTATGTGTGGGGCGTGCTCGGCAGCGACGGCACGGTGAACGGCATCCTCAACAAGAGCACGCTCGACACCAACCGCTTCACCTACACCATCGAAGGCGACGCGGCCGGCTCGACGGCGCTCAACAACTCGGTGCTCAAGCTCACCGCCGTGCCCGATGCCAACCGCCTGCGCCGCGACGGCCTGCGCTGGATTCCCAAGGCCAATGGCGAGTTCAAGATCCCGGTGGTCACCCTGCACACGCTCGGCGACCTCTACGTGCCCTTCAGCATGGAACAGATCTACAACAAGCGCGTGGCGGCCAAGGGCAACGGCGGCTGGCTGGTGCAGCGCGCGGTGCGCGGCATCACCCATTGCGACTTCACGCAGGCCGAGCAGGTCGAGGCCTTCGACGCGATGATCAAGTGGGAACGCGACGGCGTGAAGCCTGCGGGCGACGACGTGGTGACCGCGGCGACGGTGGCCGATCCGGCCTATGGCTGCAAGTTCACCCGTCCGCTCGGCACGGTGGACGAGACGAGCGTCGCCTCGCGCACCGTGGCGGCCGGCGCGCATCCCTGCCCGCCCTGAGCGGCAAGGGATGGGAGCGGTCTTCGGCCCGCTCCCGCCCTCGTCCATCGCCGCAGCCGCGCGCGATCACGAGCGCGCGGCCAGCTTCGCCTCGAGCGCGGCGATCAGCGCCCTCGCCTCGTCGCCTTCGGGGATGTCGCGCCCGCTGTCGCGCCACTGCACCGCGCTCTTGAAGCCCTCGGCCTCGGCCTGGCGGCGGAACCACAGGCCCTCGGGGTTGTGGCGCGTGATGCCGTCGAACACGGTGGCGAACATCTGGCTCTGCTCCAGGCCCATCGAGTGCCAGACCTGGTTGACCACCAGCTTGTGCATCATCAGGTGCGAGCGCGGCACGCCCGCGATGCGCAGCGCCAGCTTCAGCGTGGCGGCGTCGAGTTCTTCGGCCGGCACCGCGAAGTTGGCGAGGCCCCATTCGGCCGCCTGCGCGCCGTCGATGGTGTCGCCGGTGAACATCAATTGCTTGGCGCGCAGCGCGCCGAGCCGGTAGGTCCACATGGCCGTGGTCGGGCAGCCCCACACGCGCGTGGGCATGTAGCCGATGCGCGCGTCGTCGGCCATGGCCAGCAGGTCGCAGCACAGCGCGATGTCGCTGCCGCCGGCCACCGCGTAGCCATGCACCTTGGCGATGGTCGGCTTGGTGCAGCGCCACAGCGCCATGAAGTCGTCGGTGTTGCGCTTCATCGCGGCGTAGTCGAGCATCGGGTCCCAGGGCGTCTTCTCCTGCCGGCACGGATGCTCGCCCTGCCCCTCGCGCCCGTGGCCCTCGGCATAGTCGCCGAGGTCGTAGCCGGCGCAGAAGGCGCGGCCCGCGCCCTCGACCACGATCACGTGCACCTCGTCCTCGGCCTGGGCCCACTCCACCGCGTGGCGGATGTCGGTGGGCGTGGTCTCGGCGATGGCGTTGAGCTTCTCGGGGCGGTTGAGCACGAGGCGCGCGATGCGCGGGTGCTGCGGGTCCTGGTCGATGACGACGGTGCGGAAGTCGGGCATGGGCGGTGTCTCCTGGGTGGATCGTCGGGTGCAGGTCGACGTGCCTGCATCCCGCATCCGCTTGTAGCATCGGCCGCCGCGCGCGCAACCGGCGCTTGCACCGATGCGCCCGGTGCTCAGGCGCCCGAGAGCCGGAAGCGGAACACCGCGCCGCGACCCGCCTGCGGCACCAGCCGGATGTCGCTGCCATGCAGCTGCAGGATGCGCTGCACGAACACCAGCCCCAGCCCGCCGCCGCCCGAGCCGTCGCTGCGCACGCTGCCGGTGAAGGCCGGGCGCGTGAACAGGCTGGGCTGCAGCTCGCGCGGAATGCCGGGCCCGGTGTCGCTGACCTGCACCGTCACGCCCGCGCCCTCGTCGCCCGTGGCCGCCCGCAGCTGCACCACGATCTCGCCGCCGGCCGGCGTGTGGCGGATCGCGTTGTCGAGCAGGTTGGTCAGTACGCGCTCGATCATCCCGAGGTCGGCCGACACCACCGGCAGGCCCGGCGCGATGTCGGGACGCAGCCTCTGCTGCCGCGACTCGGCCGCGAGCTCGAACTTCTGGAACACGTCCTGCACCAGGTCGGCCAGCGCGAAGCGCTCCTTCTCGGGCTTGACCACGCCGTACTCGAGCCGCGCCAGTTCGAACAGCTCCTGCGCGAGCCGTCCCACCTTGCGGCTCTGGTCGAGCGCGATGTCGAGGTAGCGCCGGCGCTCCTCCTCGTCGAGCGTGCCGGCCTTCAGGCGCAGGGTCTCGAGGTAGCCGTGCAGCGAGGTCAGCGGCGTGCGCAGGTCGTGCGAGACGTTGGCGAACAGCTCGCGCCGCTGCTGGTCCTGCAGGGTGAGCTCGCGCCACTGCTCGGCGATGCGCCGCGTCATCTGGGCGAAGGCCTGCGCGAGCAAGGCGATCTCGCCGCCGCCGCGCGCGATGCGCTCGAGCGTGGGCGCCTGGCCCTCGAGCGCGTCGATGCCCTCGGTCTCGAAGCGCCGGACCGCGGCCGTGAGTTCGCGCAGGGGCCGCGTGATGAGCCAGGACGCGGCCGTGCCCGCCACCAGCCCGAGCAGCGCCACCAGCGCCATCGACCACAGGGTGGTGCGCAGCACGTTGTCGGCCGCCACGTTGGCCGCCAGCGCATCGTGGTCCTCGCCCTGCAGCACCACGTAGACATAGCCCGCCTCGCGGCCGTTCATGCGCAGCGGCGCGGCGCTGAAGACCTTGGCCGCCTGCAGGTTGCGCGGATCCTCGCCGAGGATCGGCATCGGTTCGCCCGCGAGCAGGCGGCGCACCGGCGCGAGGTCGACGCGGTCGCGCTTGAGGTGGCCCGGCGGCGCGGCCTGCGCCGCGATGCGGCCGTCGGGCGCGAGCACGTAGAGCTCCACGCTCGGGTTCACGGCCATCAACTGGTCGAACAGCCGCTTCACCGCCTCGGGGTCGAGGCCGCCCGGGCGCATCAGTTCGGCGTTCTGGGCGATGTGCGCGGCCAACCCGCTCGACAGCCGCTGCACCACCTCCTGCTCGTGGCGCCCGTTCGCGCGCAGCTGCAGCCAGGCCGAGGCGCCGCAGCACACCAGCAGCAGCAGCGCGAACACCAGCGACAGCCGGCGCGAGAGGGTGGCCCAGCCCATCATGACCCGGCCTCCTCCTGGCCGTCGGCCGCGAGCTTGTAGCCGCGGCCCCAGACGGTGAGGATGCGACGCGGTGCGGCCGGATCGGCCTCGACCTTGGTGCGCAGCCGGTTGATGTGGGTGTTGACGGTGTGCTCGTAGCCGTCATGCTGGTAGCCCCAGACCTGGTTGAGCAGGTCGAGCCGCGAGAACACCTTGCCGGGATGGCGCGCGAAGAAGTACAACAGGTCGAACTCGCGCGGCGTGAGCTCGATGGCCTTGCCGTCCACGCGCACCTCGCGCGCGAGCGGCTCGATCTCGAGGTTGCCGAGCGCGAGGCTGCCCGACTCCAGCCGCGCATTGCGCGCCAGCGCATCGGTGCGGCGGATCAGCGCCTTCACGCGCGCCACCAGCTCGAGCACCGAGAAGGGCTTGGCCAGGTAGTCGTCGGCGCCGAGCTCGAGGCCGAGGATGCGGTGCACCTCGCTCGAGCGCGCGCTGATGATGATGATCGGGGTGTAACGTGCCATGGCGCGTGCGCGGCGGCAGATCTCGAGCCCGTCGATGCCGGGCAGCATGAGGTCGAGCACCAGCGCGTCCCACTGGCCGCGCTCCAGTTCGCGCAGGCCGGCATGGCCGTCGGCCGCATGCACCACCGCATAGCCTTCGTCGCGCAGGTGCATGCGCAGCAATTCGGCGATGTGGGCGTCGTCTTCGACCAGCAGCACGCGTTTGGGGGTGTCCATGGCGCCAATTGTCCCGCGATACGGATTCCCGAGTTATCACGATTCTTTGAACTTTGCGTGATGAATCGGCCAGGGGGTGCGGCCAAGAATTCGCTCCATGAACAGCACCGCCCTCGCCGCCCCGGACACCCGTCCCATCCACCCGCTGTGGATGCGCCTCACGCACTGGCTCAATGCGCTAGCGGTGCTGGTGCTGGTGACGAGCGGCTGGCGCATCTACAACGCGGCGCCCTTCTTCCCCTTCACCTTTCCGTCCGGGGCCACGCTCGGCGGCTGGCTCGGCGGCGCTTTGCAGTGGCACTTCGCGGCGATGTGGCTGCTGGTGTTCAACGGCTTCGTCTACCTGGCGCTCAACATCGCGAGCGGACGGCTGGCCGCCAAGTTCTTTCCGGTCACGCCCGCCGGCGTGTGGCACGACGCGCTGTCGGCCCTCAAGGGCCGGCTCTCGCATGCCGATCCGCGCCGCTACAACAACGTGCAGCGGCTGGCCTACCTGTTCGTGATGCTCGACATCGTGTTGATCGTGCTGTCGGGGCTGGTGCTCTGGAAGTCGGTGCAGTTTGCTGTGCTGCGAGATCTGCTGGGTGGCTACGAGTTCGCGCGGCGCATTCACTTCTTCGGCATGGCTTCGCTTGTTGCCTTCGTCGCGCTGCATCTGGTCATGGTGGCGCTGGTTCCTCGCACCTTGCTTGCGATGGTGCTTGGGCGTTTGCCTCGGGGAGCCCAATGAATTTCGTGGCTCTTCACAACCAAAGCCAGACATGAGAATCTTCAAAGCCCCAAGGATGACCACCGTCGACAGCGAGGCCGTGGTGCAGGAAGCCCGAGCATTGATCGCGAAGAAGGTGGAGCACCCCGCACGCCGTGCCTTCCTGCAACGCTCGCTGACCCTGGGTGGCCTGTCGCTGCTCACAGGCTGCAGCATCAGCGACGACAGCCACGTCGAGGCCGCGCTCTCGAAGATCTCGCGCTTCAACGACCGGGTGCAGGGCCTGATCTTCAGCCCCACGCAACTCGCCGAGACCTATCCCGCCTCGATGATCACGCGGCCCTTTCCGTTCAATGCCTACTACGGCGAGGACGAGGTCCGCGAGGTCGACGGGGAAAGCTACCGCCTCGAGGTCACAGGACTGGTCGCCGACAAGCGCCGCTGGACCCTGCCCGAGCTGCGTGCCATGCCGCAGCACGAGCAGATCACGCGCCATATCTGCGTCGAGGGCTGGAGCGCCATCGGTCGCTGGGGCGGCGTGCGCTTCGCCGATTTTCTGCGCCACGTCGGTGCCGACACCACCGCGCGCTACGTCGGCTTCAAGTGCGCCGACGACTACTACACCAGCATCGACATGGCCACCGCGCTGCATCCGCAGACCCTGCTGGCACTGACCTACGACGGCGAGGTGCTGCCGCCGAAGTACGGCTTTCCGATGAAGCTGCGGATGCCGACCAAGCTTGGCTACAAGAACCCCAAGCACATCCAGGCGCTGTTCGTCAGCAATACCTATTCAGGTGGCTACTGGGAAGACCAGGGCTACAACTGGTTCGGAGGGAGCTGAGCCGTCGCCCGCGACGACCTGGTTGCCGATGAAAGCGAGAGGCCGAGTTCCTTGCGGACCGCGCCATTTTTTGATGAAGACGAAATCCACTCACTCAGGAGAACCGATATGAACAAGCTCACCGCCACCCTGCTCGCCACCTGCCTGGCCTTCGGTGCCGCCTCCACCGCCTTCGCGGCCGACGAGATGGCCAAGGATGCGATGTCGAAGGATGCCATGGCCAAGGACGGCATGAAGAAGGACGCCATGGCCAAGGATGGCATGTCCAAGGACGCGATGAAGAAGGACCACATGGCGAAGGACGGCATGGCCAAGGACGCCATGAAGAAGGACGCCATGGGCAAGGACGAGATGAAAAAGTAAGGCGCGACGGGCGGCCCCGGCGCGACCGCCGCCGGGCCACCCTCGCTCCGCATTGACGAAAGCCGCGCGGCACGGCATGGTTGCGCGGTCGACGCCGCCACCCCCACCCTCGAGGCACTCCATGAAGACCTTCGCACTTTCGGCGGCCGCCATCGTCGCCGCCGCCACCATCTGGCACGCCGTGCCTTCCGCCGCCGAGCCCGCGCGCCGCGTGCCCGCCCCCACCGCCGACCTCGTGGCGCCACCCGCCGCGAAGACCGAAACCGCCGTCTTCGCGGGCGGCTGCTTCTGGGGCGTGCAGGGCGTGTTCCAGCGCGTGCAGGGCGTGAGCAATGCCGTCTCGGGCTATGCGGGCGGCGATGCCAAGACCGCCAGGTACGACGAGGTCGGCTCGGGCCGCACCGGCCATGCCGAATCGGTGCGCATCACCTACGACCCCAAGCAGATCAGCTACGGCAAGCTGCTGCAGATCTATTTCTCGGTCGCGCACGACCCGACCGAACTCAACCGCCAGGGCCCCGACACCGGCACCCAGTACCGCTCCACCGTGTTCGCCGAGAACGCCGAGCAGGCCCGCATCGCGAAGGCCTACATCGCGCAGCTGAACCAGGCCAAGACCTTCGGCAAGCCGCTGGCCACCACCATCGAGACGGGCAAGCCCTTCTACGCCGCCGAGGACTACCACCAGGACTTCCTCACCAAGCACCCGGACCACGGCTACATCGTCGTCAACGACTGGCCCAAGATCGACGACCTGAAGAAGCTCTTTCCCGAGAGCTATCGGTCGGCGCCGGCGCTGGTGAGTGCGGCCGCGAAGGCCGGTTGAGAGCCCTCGGTCAGCCGCCCGCGATCACCAGCTCCACCCCCTGGGCCGACGCCGCATCGCGCGCCGCCTGCGGCAGCCGCGCGTCGCTGACCCAGTGCGTCACCGCGCCGAAGGGCACCACCGAGACCAGCGCGCGCTGACCCCACTTGTTGCTGTCCACGATCGCGCACACCTGCCGGCTGCGCTCCATCACCGCGTGCTTGACTTGCGTTTCGAGGTGGTTGGTGTTGGTCCAGCCCACCTCGGCATCGACCCCGCGCGCGCCCATGAAGAACAGGTCGAAATGGAAGTTCGCGACCTGGGCCAGCGTCATCGGGCCCACCGCGCTCACGCCGGCGGCGTAGATCTCGCCGCCGATCGCGTAGATGTCGTAGGGCGTGCGGCCCACCAGCTCGGCGGCGATGTTGATGCCGTTGGTGACGATCGCGAGCCGCTTCACGTTCTTCAGGCCCTGCTGGATCGCGCGTGCCACCTCCATCGAGGTGGTGCCGGCGTCGAGGTAGATCGACCAGCCGTCCTGGATCAGCCCGGCCGCCGCCGTGCCGATCTGCTGCTTCTGCGACGAGCCTTCCTGGATGCGCACGCCGAACTCGGTGTCGCGCCCGATCGGCAGCGCACCGCCGTGCACCCGCTTGAGCAGGCCGGCGTCGTGCATCTCCTGCAGGTCGCGCCGCAGCGTCATCTCCGACAGCGTGAAGCGGCGCGCCATGTCGCTGACCCGGCAGGCGCCCTCCTGCGCCAGCACCTTGAGGATCAGCATGTGCCGGTGCTCCGCCGTCGTCGCCTGCAGGGCCTCCTGCCGCGACGGATCGGACGGCGGCTCGAAGGCCTGGGGCGTGGGACGGGAAGCGTTTCGGGTCATCGCGGGTTCGTGTGTCTATCGGGCCTGCCCATAGTAGGCGCCGGCGCCATGCTTGCGTTCGTAGTGCTTGCGGATCACGGCGCTCGGCAGCTCGCGCGCCTGGGGGTCGATCGATTGCGTGAGATAGGCCATCTGCGCCAGTTCCTCGAGCACGCGTGCGTTGTACACGGATTTCATCGCGCTCTTGCCCCAGGTGAAGGGCCCGTGGCACGACACCACGATCATCTCGACCTCCTGCGGCGAGATGCCCTGCATCCGCCGCACGATCTGCAGGCCGGTCTCCTCCTCGTAGTCGCGCGCCACGGCCTCGTCGCTGATGACCTCGGTGACCGGCACCGCCACCGTGAGGTGGTCCGCATGCGTGGTGCCGTAGATGGGGATCGGGCGCCGCGCCTGGGCCCAGGCGACCGCATGCACCGAGTGCGTGTGGCAGACGCCGCCGATGCCTTCGAAGGCGCGGTAGAGCACCGCATGGGTCTTCGTATCGCTCGAGGGCCGCAGGCTGCCTTCGACCACGCGCGACTCGAGATCGACCACCACCATGTCGTCGGCCGTCATCCGGTCGTAGGGCATGCCGCTGGGCTTGATCGCGAAGACGCCCTGGCGGGCATCGAAGGCGCTCACGTTGCCGAAGGTGTACAGCGCCAGCGCCTGCTTCGGGATTTCCAGGTTGGCCTCGTAGGCCTCGCGCTTGAGTTCTCTATGCAGCGTCATGGCCCACCTTCTCCTTCATCCCTTGCACCAAGGCGCCCATCTCGCGATAGCGCCGGAATAGTAAACGATAGGCCGCGGCCTCCGCGGGCCGCGGCTCGTAGACCTGGTCGAAGCCGCAGGCCATGGCCCTCTGCGCGGCGGGAATGTCGGCATGCAGCCCGCATGCGACCGCCGCGCACATGGCGGCGCCCAGCGCCACCGCCTGCTCCGACTTCGCCACGCGGATGCGCTGGTCGAACACGTCGGCCTGGATCTGCATCAACAGCGCCGACTTGCGCGCCACGCCGCCGATCGCGAGCACCTCGTCGATGCGCACGCCCGACTCGGTGAAGCGGTCGACGATCGCCTTCGCGCCGAAGGCCGTGGCCTCGACCAGCGCGCGGTAGAGCTGCGGCGCCGAGCTGCCCAGCGACAGCCCGAACAGCGCACCGTGCAGCGTCTGGTCGGCATAGGGCGTGCGGCGCCCGTTGAGCCAGTCGAGCGCGGCCACGCCGTGCGCGCCCGGCGGCTCCAGCGCGGCGGCGCGCTCGAGCCGCGGCAGCAGTTCGGCGCGCAGCGCCTCGCGCGCTTCGCCGTCCTGCAGCGGCCACTCGAGCACGCGCGCGAACCATGCGAAGGCATCGCCCACGGCCGACTGCCCGGCTTCCAGGCCGATGCCCCCGGCCATCACCGAGCCGTCGACCTGGCCGCAGATGCCCTCGACCACGCGGTCCCCGAGTTCCTCGGTCGGCGCCAGCACGATGTCGCAGGTCGAGGTGCCCATGATCTTGACCAGCGTGTGATGGCGGATGCCGGCACCGACGGCGCCCATGTGGGCATCGAAGGCGCCCACGCCGACCGTCACGTCGCCGGGCAGGCCCAGCCGGTCGGCCCAGGCGGGCGTGAGCGTGCCGATCGGCGTCTCGGCGGTCCAGGTGCGTTCGTAGAGCCGCTCGCGGATGCCGTCGAGCAGCGGGTCGAGCCGGCTCAGGAAGGCCTGCGACGGCAGGCCGCCGTGGCGCTCGTTCCACATCGCCTTGTGGCCGGCCGCGCAACGGCTGCGCCGCAGCTGCGCGGGCGCGGTGGTGCCGGTGAGTTCGGCCGGCAGCCAGTCGCAATGCTCGACCCAGCTCGCGGTGGCCTGGCGCACCCGCGCGTCGTGCCGGAACACCCACAGCAGGTTGGCCCAGTACCACTCGGCCGAATACACGCCGCCGATATGCGCCGTGTAGTCGACGCCGCCCCAGCCGCGCGCGGTGGCGGTGATCTGCTCGGCCTCGAGCGTGGCGCTGTGGTCCTTCCACATCAGGAACATCGCGTTCGGGTTGTCGGCGAAAGCCGGCTGCAGCGCCAGCGGGCGACCGTCGGCGTCGACCGGCGCCGAGGTGGAGCCGGTGGTCGCGATCGACAGGCCGCGCACGCCGGCGCGCACCGCGGGCGCCACCTGCGACAGCGCACCGCGCACCGCCTGGGTCAGCGCCTCGAGATGGTCCAGCGGATGCTGGCGGAAGATGCGCCGCACCGGATCGCAGTACTGGCCGGCGGCCCAGCGCGGAAAGGCCGCCACCGCGCTCGCGAGTTCCTCGCCGGTGAAGGCGTCGGCGATCACGCAGCGGCAGGAATCGGAGCCGAAGTCGACGCCGATGACAGGGGTGATGGAGGTCATGGCGCTCAGTGCTGCGATTGCTTCTGCCGCCATCTGTCGATGATCACCGCGAGCAGGATCACCGCGCCCTTGGCCACGTACTGCCAGAACGAAGAGACGCCGAGGATGGTCAGGCCGTTGTTGATCACGCCGATGATCAGCGCGCCGATGATCGTGCCGCCGATCGAGCCCACGCCGCCCATCAGGCTGGTGCCGCCGAGCACCACCGCCGCGATCGCGTCGAGCTCGTAGCCGGTGCCCCAGTTGCCGTTGGCGCCGAACAGCCGGCTCGCCGACATGGCGCCGGCCAGGCCCGAGAACAGGCCGCTGATGGCATAGACGAACAGCAGCACGCCGCCCACGCCGATGCCCGTGAGGCGCGCCGCCTCGGGGTTGCCGCCCACCGCGTAGATGTGCAGGCCGAGGATGGTCTTGCGCAGGATGACCCACGACAGCAGCGTCACGCCGGCGGCGATCCACACCAGCCAGGGCAGGCCCAGGAAGTCCTCGTTGCCGATCCAGCCGAAGCTAGGGATCTCGCTGTTGAGCACCGTGGTGCCGTCGGCGAACAGGTAGGCGGCGCCGCGCAGTGCGGTCATGGTGCCCAGCGTCACGATGAAGGGATTGATCTTCAGCAGCGCCACCGTGGTGCCGTTGAGCAGCCCCATCAGCAGGCCCGCAGCGAGGAACACCGGCAGCGACAGCGCCGCGTGCGAAGTAAGCGAGGTGAGCATGCCCAGCACCGCGGACACGGCCAGCATCGAGCCCACCGACAGGTCGATGCCCGCCGTCAGGATCACGAAGGTCATGCCGGCCGCGAGCACCAGGTTGATCGAGACCTGGCGCAGGATGTTCATCGTGTTCGCGGTGGTCGCGAAGTTCGAGCCGCCGTCGCCCGACAGGTAGACGGTGAGGCCCCAGAACACGAGGTAGAGGATCAGCAACGCGGGCAGCATGCCCAGGCGCTGGAGGATGCCGGTCGCGCGGCTGGCGCGCGCCGGCGTGCCGCCCGGAGGGGATGCCGGCGGGAGCGCCGGGGAAACGAGTGTCTTGGACATGGCGAGGGTTCGGTGGTGTGGAGGTGTGCGGCGCGGATCAGCGCGGCGCGCGCGTGGCGTTGGCATGGGCCTGCTGCAGCAGCCCGGGCGTCAGCGCTTCCATGGTGTCGATGCGCAGGTCGGCCAGCGCGAGCGCCTCGGCCGACAGCGGGTAGTCGGGCCCGGGCGCGGCGATCGCGGCCATGCCGGCGGCCTTGAGCGAGCGCAGGCCGTTGGCGCTGTCCTCGATGCCGACCGCGGCCTGCGGCGCGATGCCCAGGCGCGACAGCGCGAGCAGGTAGATGTCGGGCGCGGGCTTGCCGTGCTCGACGTCGTCGCCGCAGACCACGGCCTGCATCAGCGGTGCCAGGCCGCTGGCCTGCAGCACGTGGTGCGCGAGCTCGGCCGGCGAGCCCGTGGCCAGCGCCACCGCGTGCGAGCGCGCGGCCATGCGCACCGCCTCCACGGCACCGGCGCGCAGCGGCAGGTGGCGCCGGTACTGCGCCAGCATGCGGCCCACGATCTCGCGCGCGATCGCGGCCCCGTCCATGCCGTTGCGCTCGTGCAGCCGCAGGCGCTCGACCATGATGCGCGACCAGGCCGCGGTGTTGGTGCCCATGGTCGACTCCTGGTCCTCGGTGGTCCAGCGCGCGCCGATGCTCTGCGCGAAGTCCTCGCGCACGCGCTGCCAGACGATCTCGGTGTCGATCAGCACCCCGTCCATGTCGAAGACCACGGCCTGGAGCGGCGAAGAAGAGGAGGAAGGGTGGATTGCGGTCGAGGCGTTCATGCGATGTGCCGCTCCGGCTCGGGAGCGTTGACTGCGAGTTGGATGATGTTTTCCTGGGTGATGCGATCGCCCGCGAGTTCGCCCGCGATGGCGCCTTCGCGCATCACGAGCACGCGGTCGCACACGCCGACGATCTCGGGCAGCTCGCTCGAGATCACGACCACGGCCACGCCGGCCTCGGACAGCTCGCCGATGATCCGGTAGATCTCGCTCTTGGCGCCGACGTCGACGCCGCGCGTGGGCTCGTCGAGGATCAGCACGCGCGGCTGGATCTCGAGCCAGCGCGCCAGCAGCAGCTTCTGCTGGTTGCCGCCCGACAGCGCGCCCACGATGCCCTGCGGCCCCGCGATCTTCACGTTGAGCCGCGCGATGGCCCGGCGCGTCAGGCGGTCGAGCGCGCCGTGGTTCAGCACGCCCGCGACCGCATGCCGCGGCAGCACGTTGATCGCCACGTTGGTCAGCGCGCTGAGCTGCAGGAACAGGCCCTGCCCCTTGCGGTCCTCGGGCACGTAGCCCAGGCCGAGGCGGATGGCGTCGAGCGGACGGCGCACGTCGACCGGCTGGCCGTCGACCAGGATCGTGCCGCCGGTGCGCGCGTCGGCGCCCACCACCAGCCGCGCCAGCTCGGAGCGCCCGGCCCCGACCAGCCCGGCCAGGCCCAGCACCTCGCCCGCGTGCACGCGCAGGCTGCTCGGCCGGTTGCGCGGCCCGCTGAGGTCGCGCAGCTCCAGCATCACGCGCCCGGGCGGGCGCCGGCCGCGGTGCTGGTAGAAGTCGGTCAGCGTGCGCCCGACCATCATCTGCACGATGCGCTGCTCGTCGATCTGGTCGCGCGCCAGGTCGGCCACGTGGCAGCCGTCTCGCAGCACCGTCACGCGGTCGGCCAGCGCCGTGACCTCGGCCATCCGGTGGCTGATGTAGATGATCGCGATGCCGTCGTCGCGCAGCCGCCGCATGACGCGGAACAGGTGCGCCGTCTCGCGGTCCGACAGCGCGGCGGTCGGCTCGTCCATGATCAGGATGCGGCCCTTGTGCACCAGCGCCCGCGCGATCTCGACCTGCTGCTGCTCGGCGATCGACAGCCGGCCGGCCGGCCAGTCGGCGCCGAACTGCGCGCCCAGCAGCTGCAGCACGCGCTCGGTCTCGCGCAGCATGCGCGCGCGGTCGACCAGCCAGAGCGCCGCGCGCGGCTCGTTGCCCATGAACACGTTCTCGGCCACCGTGAGGTGCCGCGCGATGGCGAGCTCCTGGTAGATCAGGTTGATGCCCGCGCGCTGGCCATGGGCCGGACTGCGGATGGCCACCGGCTGGCCGGCCACGCGGATCTGCCCGGCATCGGGCTGGTAGACGCCCGAGAGGATCTTCATCAGCGTGCTCTTGCCCGCGCCGTTCTCGCCCATCAGCGCGTGGATCTCGCCGGGGCGCACCTGCAGCCGCATGTCGTGCAGCGCCCGGGTCGCGCCGAAGCGCTTGTGGATCCCGGACATCTCCAGCACGAACCCGTCCATGGCGGCCTGCGTGCTCAACGCACCCAGCCCTTGTAGCCGGCGATGTTGTCGCGCGTGGTGAGCGGCGTCGCCATCAGGTTCAGGGTCTTGGCGGGCTTGCGGCCGTTGAGCAGGCCGTAGGCCACGCGCACGCTCTCCGCGGCCATCTCGTTCGGGTCCTGCGCCGGCGTGACGACGAACAGCGAGTCCTTGGCCTTGAGCGCCGCCTCGCCGTCGGGCGAGCCGTCGACGCCGCCCGTGACCTTGATGTCGGTGCGGCGCGCCTGGCGGATCGCGAGCTCGGCGCCGATCGCCGTCGGGTCGTTGATGCCGAACACCGCATCGATCTTCGGCTGCGCCGTCAGGATGTTGGCCATGGCGGCCAGCCCGCCGTCGCGGCTGCCCTTGGCGTCCTGGTTGTCCGACACCAGCTTGATGCCGGGGTACTTGGCCAGCGTCTCCTTGCAGCCCTTCACGCGGTCCATGATCGACGACACCGGCGGGCCGTTCACGATCACGAAGTTGCCCTTGCCGCCGATGCGTTCGGCCAGGAACTTGCAAGACTCGGCGCCCGCCATCGTGTTGTCGGACATCACGGTGGCGTCCGCGCCCTCGGCCGTCACGTCCACCGCCACCACGATCACGCCCGCCGCGCGGGCCTTGCGCACGGCCGGCGCGATCCCCTTGGAGTCGGCCGCGCCCAGCACGATCACGTCGACCTTGTTGGCGATGAAGTTGTCGATCTGGTCGACCTGCGTGTTGAGGTCGTACTTGCTCGAGACCGTGGTCACCTTCACCGCCGGATTGATCTTCCTGGCCTCGGCTTCGGCGCTGCGGCCGATCGCGACGAAGAACGGATTGGCCATGTCGCCCAGCGTGATGCCGATGGACCTGAGCGGCTTGTCCTGCGCGAATGCATGGCCCGCGCACAGCGCGAGGACGGCGGCTGCGACGCAGCGGGTGATCGACTTCTTCATGGACCTGTCTCCTTTCGAATGCTCTGGAAGGTGCGCGCCGGAAGCCGGCAGGCGTTCGGTTGTTCGATAGAACGAACGAATTCTATTGTTCATTCGAACATTTCAAATCGAACAATATCGAAATTATTCTCAGGGAAATCCCTCGATATATGTCCGTTTATGTGCGTATTTGATGCTGCATACTTGCCGCGCCTTCGCGACCCCGCGGGGCGCAGCCAAAGGGGAAAAGACAAGCCATGACTCGCTTGCTGGTGGTGGGCGGCATCAACATGGACTACGTGTTCGAAGCACCCTGCCTGCCGCGCACCGGCGAGACGCTGGGCGGGCAGAGCTTTCGCCGCGCGTCCGGCGGCAAGGGCGCCGACCAGGCCGTGGCGGCCACGCGCCTGGGCGCCGAGGCCTGGCTGGTCGGCTGCACCGGCGACGACGCGGAAGGCCGCGAGCTGCTGGGCCGCCTGCGCGCCGAGGGCGTGCGCACCGACCACGTGGCCACCACGGCCGACGCCCCCACCGGCGCCGCGGCGGTGTTCGCCTGCCAGGGCGAGAGCGCCATCGCCGTGGTGCCGGGCGCCAACCACCGGCTCAGCGCCGCGCACGTGCGCACGGCCGAACCGCTGTTCGCGCGCAGCGACCTGGTGCTGGCCGAGCTGGGCATTCCGCTGGCGGCCGCGCTCGAGGCGGCCGAGCTCGCCCACCGCCACGGCAAGCCCTTCCTGCTGACGCCCTCCCCCGCGGGCGCGATCCCGCCCGAACTGGCGCGGCGGGTGCATCTGTTCCTCGCCAACGAGCACGAGCTGATGGCGGGCTTCGGCGACGGCGAGTCCGACTGGCGCGCGCTGCTGGCGAGATGGCCGGGCCGCATCGTCGTGACGCGCGGCGGCGAAGGCGCGGCGCACGTCGATGCCCAGGGCACGCTGCACGAGCAGCCGGCCTTCCGCGTGCCGGTGATCGACACCACCGGTGCCGGCGATGCCTTCGCCGCGGCGCTGGCGGTGCACTGGGCGCTCGGCATCCCGCGCGCGATGCGGCTGGCCTGCGCGGTGGCGGCGCTGGCGGTGCGCGGCTTCGGCTCGCAGAGCACGCTGCCCACGCAGCGCGAGCTGCAGGACTTTCTGGAGCGCGCGGACTCCTAGAACGAACTCACAGCAGCCTCAGCCGCTGTGCCTGCTCTTCCAGCTCCGCGCGGAAGTCCGGATGCGCGATCGCGATCAGCTCGCGCGCACGTTGCTTGGCCGACTTGCCGCGCAGTTGCGCCACGCCATGCTCGGTCACCACGTAGTCGATGTCGTTCTTGCTCGTGCTCACGTGCGTGCCGGGAGACAGCGAGGGCACGATGCGCGAGATGGTGTCGCCCTTGGCGGTCGAGGGCAGCACGATGAAGGCCTTGCCGCCGCGCGAACGGTTGGCCGCGCGCACGAAGTCCGACTGCCCGCCCGTGCCCGAGTACGGCGCATGGCCCAGGCTCTCGGAGCCGCACTGGCCCAGCAGGTCGATCTGCATGGTGGCGTTGATCGCGACCAGGTTGTCGTTGAGGCCCGCGAGCGCCGGGTCGTTGGTGAAGTTCACCGGATGCATCTCGAGCGCCGGGTTGCGGTCCATGAAGCGGTAGAGCTTGCTCGAACCGAGCGCGAAGGTCGCGATCGACTTGCCCGGCAGGTGGTTCTTGCGCCGGTTGGTCACGGCGCCGCTCTCCACCAGCGTGAGGATGCCGTCGCCGATCATCTCGGTGTGGATGCCGAGGTCGCGCTTGGCCGTGAGCTGCATCACCACCGCGTCGGGAATGCCGCCGTAGCCGATCTGCAAGGTCGAGCCGTCGTCGATGCGCTCGGCCACGTACTTGCCGATCGCCTGCTGCACCGGACCGATCTTGGGCAGGCCCACCTCGAGCACCGGCGCCTCGCTCTCGACCAGCGCCGCCACCTGCGACACGTGCACATGGCAGGCGCCATGCGCGAAAGGCACGTTCGGGTTGACCTCGAGCACCACCGCGCGCGCCTTGGCCACGGCGGCCATCGTGTAGTCCGCCCCCAGGCTCAGCGCGAAGTAGCCGTGCGCGTCCATCGGCGAGGCCATGCTGAAGACCACGTCGGCCGGAATCTGGCCGCGCTCGATCTGCGCCGGGATCTCCGAGAAGTAGTTGGGCAGGAAATCGATCCAGCCCTCCTGCCCGCCCGCGCGCGTGGCACCGCCGAAGAACAGCGCGACATGGCGCACGTGCGCCACCGTCTCGGGATCGATGTAGGCGTACTTGCGCATCGCGAGGATCTGCGCGACCTTGACGTCGCGGAAATCGCGCCGCTGCTCGGACAGCGCCTCGAGCAGCGCGGGCGGCTCGCCCACGCCGGTGGGCACGATGATCATGTCGCCGTTGCGCACCTGGCGCACGGCATCGGCGGCGCTGGCGCGCTTGCGGCGGTACTGGTCCTGGAAGTCCATGAAGCGTCTCGTCTCTTTTTCTGAAGGGATGGGAAATGAGGGGGCGGCCTACAGCGGCGCGTCGTTGCGCGCATCGTAGGTGCCGCGCCGCGCGGCCCGGTTGCAGCGCGCGCGGAACACCAAGGCCTTCTGCGCCTCGGACACGCGGGCCGGGTCGCCCTTCCAGAGCTCGAGCGCGGGCTGCTGCACCGCGCGCGAGAACGAGAAGCTCAGCGCCCACGGCAGCCGCGCGCCGAAGCGGGCATTCATCGCATTGAGCCGCGCCGACGCGAGCTGCGCCGACTGCCCGCCCGAGAGGAAGGCCACGCCCGGCACCGCCGCGGGCACGCTGCGCAGCAGGCAATGCACCGTGGCGTCGGCCACCGCGGCCACGTCGTCCTGCACGGCGGCGTTCTGCGCCGGCAGCACCATGTTCGGCTTGAGCAGCATGCCCTCGAGCAGCACGCCCTGCGCGCGCAGCTCGGCGAAGGTGCGGTGCAGCACCTCTTGCGTGACCTCGGCGCAGCGCGCGAGCGAATGGTCGCCGTCCATCAGCACCTCGGGCTCGACGATGGGTACCAGCCCGGCTTCCTGGCACAGCGCCGCATAGCGCGCGAGCGCATGGGCATTGACGTGGGTGCAGGCGCTACTGGGCAGGCCCGCGCCGATCGCGATGACGCCGCGCCACTTGGCGAAGCGCGCGCCCAGGCCCGCGTACTCGGCCAGCCGTTCGCGCAGGCCGTCGAGGCCCTCGGTCACGGTCTCGCCCGGATGGCCCGCGAGCGGCTTGGCGCCGGTATCGACCTTGATGCCCGGCACGATGCCCGCAGCGGCCAGGGCCTGCGCGAAGGGCACGCCGGCGTGGGTGGTCTGGCGCAGCGTCTCGTCGAACAGGATCGCGCCGCCGATGCTGTCGGACAGCCCCGGCGCCGTGACGATCAGCTCGCGCCAGTCGCGCCGCGCCGCCTCGGTCTGCGGGATGCCGAGCGCGGCGAAGCGCTTGTTGCAGGTGGCGTTGCTCTCGTCCATCGCGAGCAGGCCCTTGTCGGCGGCCAGCAGCGCTGCGGCCGTGTCGGTCAATGTCTTGGCGGTCATGTCGGGACACCTTTCGGGGGCCATCCTACGCCCGCGAGGTTTGCCCCTAGATGACGTTGCGCTCCAAGAGCGGCATGTTGCGCAGGATGCGCTCGAAGCCCACGGCCGACAGGTCGAGGCTGCGGTAGCCGCCGAAGCGGATCAGCTCGGCCACGCCGCGCCCCGCCGCCGGGCATTGCTGCAGGCCATGGCCCGAGAAGCCGTTGGCGAAGTAGAGGTTGTCGCAGTCGGGGTGCAGGCCGAGGATGGCGTTGTGGTCGAACAGGTTCATCTCGTAGTAGCCGGCCCAGGCACCGGTCATGCGGATGGCCTCGAAGGCCGGCACGCGTTCGGCCAGCGCGGGCCAGATGAAACCGTCGAAAGCCTCGTACTCGACCTCGAGCGGCGCGTCGTCGGGGTCCTGGTCCTCGGGCGGCGCGAAGCCGCAGATGAACTGGCGGCCCTCGGGGCGCAGCCAGATGCCCGAGGTGTCGATCAGCAGCGGGCAGCCGGGCAGCGACTCTGGACACGAGAAGCTGAACACGCTGCGCCGGCGGCCGCGCACCGGCAGCTCGATGCCGGCCCAGCGCGCCACCGTCGCGGCCCAGGCGCCCGCGGCATTCACGACCACGTCGGCCGGCAGGGCCTGGCCGTCGGCGAGCACGACGCCACGCACGAGGCGCCCTTCGCATTGCAGCCCGGTGGCCTGCGCCTGCACGTAGCGCACGCCCTGCGACACGGCCTTCCTGCGGAAGGCTTGCAGCAGGCTGTAGCCGTCGTACCAGCCCTCGCCCGACAGGCCCAGCGATCCCAGCGCGACGCCTTCCACGCCGAGCCACGGAAAGCGCGCTTTCAGTTCCGCGGGCGCGAGCAGCGCCACGTCGACCGCATGGGCCTTCTGCAACGCATGGTTCTCGCGCAGCACGCGCTCGCCCACCGCCGAGGCCAGGTACAGGTAGCCGGGCTCGACCAGGCCGATGTCGGGCACCTCGTCGCCCACGCGCAGCGTCTGGCCCAGGCCGCGGAAGAAGTCGATGCCGTAGCGTGACATCTCGATGTTGATGGCGGTCGAGAACTGCTGGCGGATCGAGCTGGCCGACAGCGCCGACGAAGCCTGGCTGTACGAGAAGTCGCGCTCGACCACCGTGACCTCGAAGGGCTCCTGCGCCGGATCGCGGGTCAGGAAATAGGCGATGGCCGAGCCGATGGCCCCGCCGCCGATGATCACCACACGCCGCATGGAATGCCTTTCGCTCCGCTCGTCATCGTCACCTTCCTTCGTCATGCGCCAGCCGCGCCGCCGCCAGATCCCACAGCGCATGGCCCACGGTCTTGACCAGCACCGGCGCGCCGGCCGCGGCGGGCACCGCATGCGCGAAGTCCTGCACGGCGCGCCAATCGACGTCGGCGCGGATCAGGTCGCCGGCCTCGCGGCGCGCGCCCTCCAGCGTATCCACAAACACGCTGCCGCGGCGCACCAGCGCGGTGGGCACCTCTGCCATGTCGGCGCGGTAGGCGCCGATCGCGATCACGCAGGCATCGGGGCGCAGGTCCGGCGGCACCACGGGGTCGAGCGCATTGGTCGCGGCGACGACGAGGTCGGCCTCGCGCGCGACGGCGTCCGGATCGGCGATCGCCTGCGCCTCGACGCCCAGCGAACGCATGTGCCGCGCGAGGTCCTCGGCATGGGCCGCGGTGCGCGCATGGATCGCGAGCCGGCGCACACCCCACAGTTCGGCCAGCGCCTCGGCATGCGCGCGCGCCTGCACGCCCGCGCCGATCAACAGCACGTGTTCCGCCCCCGTGCGCCCCGCGCGCATCGCGCCGGCCAGCGACAGGGCCGCCGTGCGCCGCGCGGTCAGCACATTGCCGTCGAGCGCGAGCAGCCGCGTGCCGGTGGCCGCATCGAGCAGCACCACCTCGCCCTGCACCACCGGCAGGCCGCGCGCCGCATTGCCCGCATGCACGGTCACCGTCTTGAGCGCGGCGAACTCGGCGTCGGCCGCGGGCATCAGCAGCATCGTGCCGCCGGCCGCAAGCGGCACCGCGGTGCGCGGCGCGGCCCGTGCCTCACCGCGGCGTTCGCGCTCGAACATCCGCAGCATGGCCTCGACCAGCGGTCCCCAGGGCAAGGCCGCGGCCGTCTCGGCCGCATCGAGCGTGCGCACCGGGGCCGCCTCAGGAACCGGCGACGCGCACGCGCTTGCCGTCCTTGTAGGTGAAGACGGTGAAGTCGGGCTTCTGCAGGTTGCCCTTGGCATCGAAGGCGATGGCGCCGGTCACGCCGTCGAACTTCACCTTGCGCATCGCCGGCAGGTAGGCCGCGGGCTCGACCGAGTTGGCCTCGCGCATGCCGGCGGCCAGCGCCATCATCGCGTCGTAGAGATAGGGCGCGTAGGTCAGCACGTCGACGCCGAAGCGCGCCTTGTAGCGCTGCTCGAACTCGGCGCCCCTGGTGGTCTTCTCGACCTCCTTGCCGCCGCGCGTGCAGTAGAGCAGCCCGTCGACCGCGCCGCCGCTGATCCTGGCGACCTCGTTGGTGCACAGGCCGTCGGTGCCAAGCAGCTTGGCCGTGATGCCGAGCTGCTTCATCTGGCGCGCGATCAGCCCGCCCTGCGCGTCCATGCCGCCGTAGAACACGACCTCGGGCTGCTTCGCCTTGATGCTGGTGAGGATCGCCATGAAGTCGGTCGCCTTGTCGCTGCCGTACTCCTGCGCGACGATGGTGCCGCCCAGCGCCTTGACGCCGCGCGCGAACACCTCGGCCGCGCCCTGCCCGTAGGCGGTGCGGTCGTCGATCACGGCGATCTTCGTGGCCTTGAGCTCCTTCACCGTGTAGTTCGCGATCGCCATGCCCACGTCGTCGTCGCTCGCAAGGATGCGGAACACGTTGTCGTAGCCCTGCTTCGTGAAGCTCGGGTTGGTGGCGGTCGACACGTCGGGCAGGCCGGCGCGGCTGTAGACGGCCGAGGCGGGAATGGCGGCGCCCGAATTGAAGTGGCCGAGGATGCCCTTCACGCCCATGTCGGCCAGCTTGTTGGCGACCACCATCGCCTGCTTGGGATCGGCCTGGTCGTCCTCGGACTGCAGCACGAACTTGATCTTCCTGCCGCCGATCAGCAGGTTCTGCCTGTTGAGGTCTTCCACCGCGAGCCGCGCGCCGTTGTCGTTGTCCTTGCCCCAGTGGGCGGCGCCGCCCGTGAGCGGGCCGGCATGGCCGATCAGCACCGTCTGCTCGGACTGGGCCCAGGCCGGCAGCGCCAGGGCGCCGGCCAGGACGCCGGTCAGCAGGCAGGCCGAGGCGGCTGCATGGCGCCGTGGCGATACGCGCGAAGCGGTCATCGAAAGTCTCCTTGTGTTTGTGCGTGCGGGCCGCGCTGGAGGCCCGAACGCAGAATAGAGTCGCGCTGGCGGGCGCAACAAACGCTCAATGCGCACGACGTTGTGCGATCCCGGAAGGAAGACCGCCGGATCGGCGACGCGATGAATGCTTTGGTTGACGGAAAGCGGGCCGCGCCAGAATCGGCCCACCAGGACAAGCAGGCGAGATGAGAAAAGACATACCCAACCTCGGCGCGCTGCAGGCCTTCGAGGCCTCGGCGCGGCTGGGCAGCTTCACGCGCGCCGCGAGCGAACTGGCGCTCACGCAGAGCGCGGTCGGCCGCCAGGTGGCGATGCTCGAGCAGCGGCTCGGCGTGGCGCTGTTCTCGCGCGTGCGGCGCCGGCTCACGCTGACCGACGTGGGCCGCGAGTACGCGGCGCGCATCCGCCGCCACCTCGACCAGATCCGGCGCGACACGCTGGAGATCGCCGCCGGCCACGACATGGGCTTCGTGCTCGAGGTGGCGGTGGTGCCCACCTTCGCGACCCAGTGGCTGATTCCGCGCCTGCCCGATTTCAGCCGGCTGCATCCCAACATCACGGTCAACCTGTCGGCGCGCTCGCAGCCCTTCTCGTTCCAGGAGAACGCCTACGACGCCGCGATCTACTTCGGCGACCAGTTCTGGCCCGACACGCGCGGCGGGCGCATCTTCTCCGAGGGCGAGATGGTGCCGGTGTGCAGCCCGGCCTTCCGCGATGCCAACGGCCCCTGGGACGAGGCCGCGTTCGCGCGCTGCCGCCACGTGCACCTGAGCACGCGCGCCCATGCATGGCGCGACTGGTATGCGCAGCAGGGCTGGGACTACACGGTGCATGCCTCGCGCGGGCCGCGCTACGAGCTCTTCACCATGGTGACGGCCGCCACCGCGGCCGGCATGGGCGTGGGCCTGGCGCCGCGCCTCTTGATCCAGCACGAGCTGCGCACCGGCGAGCTCGTGATCCCGATCGACCGCAGCCTCGACGTGAGCCAGGGCTACTACTTCGCCTATCCCGAGGGCCGGCCGGCCTCGGGGGCGCTCGAGCACTTCAAGCGCTGGGTGCTGAGCCTGACGCCCGAGAAGGGCTGAGCCCGATCAGACCGGCGCCGGATTGCGCTCCGCGAAGCCGCGCTGGTGCCAGTACGGATAGGCCAGCGTCGTCGTGCTCGCCGCGTCGAGCTCGGCCACCTGCTCCTTCGTGAGGTTCCAGCCCACCGCGCCGAGGTTCTGGCGCAGCTGCTGCTCGTCGCGCGCGCCGATCACCACGCTCGACACCGTCGGGCGCTGCAGCAGCCAGTTCAGCGCCACCTGCGGCACCGTCTTGCCGGTCTCGCCGGCGATCTTCTCGAGCGCATCGACGACGCGGTAGAGCAGCTCGTCGGGCACCGGCGGGCCCATGTCGGCCGTGACGTGCAGGCGACTGTTGGCCGGCAGCGGCTGGCCGCGGCGGATCTTGCCGGTGAGCCGGCCCCAGCCCAGCGGGCTCCACACCACCGCGCCCACGCCCTGGTCCTGCGCCAGCGGCATCAGCTCCCATTCGTAGTCGCGGCCCACCAGCGAGTAGTAGGCCTGGTGCGCCACGTAGCGCGGATAGCCGTAGCGCTCGGCCACGCCCAGCGACTTCATCAGGTGCCAGCCCGAGAAGTTGGAGGCGCCCACGTAGCGCAGCTTGCCGGCGCGCACCAGGTCGTCGAGCGTCGAGAGCGTCTCTTCCACCGGCGTGGCGGCATCGAAGCCGTGCAGCTGGAACAGGTCGATGTAGTCGGTGCCCAGGCGCTTCAGGGCCGCGTCGACCGCGGCGACCAGGTGGTAGCGCGAGGAGCCGACCTCGTTGGCGCCCTCGCCGCTGCGGAAGGTGGCCTTGGTCGAGATCAGCAGCTTGTCGCGCGGCCGGCCCTTGATCGCCTCGCCGAGCACCGACTCGGCCGCGCCGCCCGAGTAGATGTCGGCGCTGTCGAACATGTTGACCCCCGCGTCGAGGCAGATGTCGATCAGCTTGCGGGCCTCGGCCACGTCGGTGCTGCCCCAGGCCTGGAAGAACTCGCCCTTGCCCCCGAAGGTGCCGGTGCCGAAGCTCAGGACGGGGACCTTGAGGCCCGATCGGCCCAGATGACGGTATTCCAAGATGCTGCTCCTTCGGCCCGCGGGCCAGGGTGGTGCGGGCCGACTGGCCCGCGGATCGGCGCCATTGTTGGCCGAGGGCGCAGAACCCCGCCGGCAGTCGGGCTTTGGAATCCGTGCATGGCGCACGGAGCGCAGCCGCCTAGGGCAGCAGCTTCGCCATCGCGTCATCGAAGGCCAGCACGTCCGTGCCGACGTGGGTCGCGTCGAACAGCGTCGAGATCAGCTTGAAGTCCTTGTAGTTGCGGCCCGCGAGCCGGTCGTACATCTCCCTCACGCCCGGCCCGTTGCAGCCGCTCTCGCAGCGCGCCAGCACCATCGTCACCGGCAGCGACCTGCCGGCCAGCGCGGTGAACATCTTCTGCTCGAGTTCGAAGTTGAGGTCCTTCTGCTGCCAGAAGGCGGCCTCGAAGGACAGGAAGTACGAGAACACCAGCGCGTCCGGCGCCTCGAGGAACAACGCGGTCGCGGCGAGGTTGCCGCTGGTCGACAGGCCCGTGAGCATGCGGCGCTTCGGATCCATGCGGTACTTCGACTCGAGGTAGGGAACCAGCTCCGTCGCGAGGAAGGCGTGGTAGCCGTCGGCGCCCGGGAAGTTGTAGTCCTGCTGGCGCCGCGCGGTGCCGCCGATGCCGACCAGGATGGCCTTGGTGCCGCGCTTGAGCAGCACGTTCTTCAGGTTCGTGAAGCGTGTCTCGGGCAGGCCGTTGGTGGCGTCGCCGTCGAGCGCATAGATGGTGGGCAGCGATTCGGTGCCCGCGTCGTAGGCGGCCGGAAGAAAGACCTCGATGCGATATTCCGCGCCGTACTTCTTCGCGTTGACCGTCTCGCTGACCACGCGGCCGGTGGCGGCCGGCGGCGGCGAGGCGGGTGGCTCCGGCGCCGGGCTCGAGGGCAGCAGCGGGAGCCCGCCGCCACCACCGCCACCCCCGCCTCCTCCGCACGCCGCCATCGTCACGACGAGCGCGCAAGCGCCCACGGCCGCGAGCGCGCGGCACCATCCTTCTTGTCTCATGCGGTTCCTCTTCTTCTTCCCCGGCACACGTCGTGCCAGGCGGGATGCTGCGCCCGGGATCGGCCAGCGTCAACCGCACCGGTCGGACCGACTCCGGCGCGGGCTCATGCGCCAGTGCCCTGCGAGGCCTCGTCCACCGGCACCGTCAGCCCCACCTTCACCCGGCTCATGGCCACCAGCGTCTTGAAGCGCTTCACGTTGCTGTTCTCGAAGAACAGTTCGCGCGTGAGCCGCGTGTACTCGGCCATGCCGCGCACCGCGAAGATCAGCACGAAGTCGCATTCACCCGCCACGTAGTAGCACTGCTGCACCTGCGGGCAGGCCTGGAAGCCGCGCTTCATCGCATCGAGCAGATCGGCGCGCTCGCTCTCCACCTCGACCTCGACGATCACGGTGAGCTCGCAGCCCACCGCGTCGGGATTGACGATCGCCGCATGGCGCTCGATCACGCCCTCGTCGGCCATGCGCTTCAGGCGCCGGTTGACCGCCGCGGCCGACAGGTGCACCTGCCGGCCCAGCTCGCCCTGCGGCAGGCGCGCGTCCTGCTGCACCAGCGCCAGCAGCTTGAGGTCGTAGGCATCGAGGGGCGTGGGCATGGGCGTGGTCGACGGGGCGCGGCGGGTGGAATGGAATTGCGTCGCCGCCCCCTTCAATGCGCGCAGATTCAGGGGTCGGCGGCATAGCATTGTTGCCCATGACCTCCGCCCTCCCCGCCCCCGATCCGACCGCCGACGCGCCGCTCGATGCCGAGCTCTCGGGCTGGCGTCGCTACCTCCACACCATTCCCGAGACCGGCTTCGCCGAGCACCGCACCTCGGCCTTCGTCGCGCGCACGCTGCGCGCGCTGGGCCTCGAGGTGCACGAGGGCATCGGCGGCACCGGGCTGGTGGCGAACCTGCGCGTGGGCGAAGGCCCCGGCACGATCGGCATCCGCGCCGAGATGGATGCGCTCGACATCGCCGAGTCGGCGCCGGGCCGTACCCATGCCTCGGCCACGCCGGGCAAGATGCACGCCTGCGGCCACGACGGCCACATGTCGATCGTGCTCGGCGCGGCGCGGCTGCTGCGCGAGCGCCGTGACTTCGACGGCACCGTGCGTTTCGTCTTCCAGCCCGCCGAGGAGCATGGCCGCGGCGCCAAGGCGATGATGGCCGACGGCCTGTTCGAGCGCTTCCCGGTCGACGAGATCTACGGCCTGCACAACATGCCGGGCCTCGCGGCCGGGACCATCGCCACCTGCGCGGGCGGCATCATGGCCAGCGAAGACAACTTCACGATCCACGTGCGCGGCCGCGGCACCCATGCGGCGCGGCCGCACATGGGCATCGACCCGATCGTGATCGGCGCCGAGATCGTGCTCGCGCTGCAGACCATCGTCTCGCGCAGCCTCGACCCGGGCGCGCAGGCCGTGGTGTCGTGCACCGAGTTCATCACCGACGGCATCCGCAACGCGATTCCCTCCAACGTGATCATCAAGGGCGATACCCGCAGCTACGACCCCGCCGTGCAGGCCACGCTGGAGCGGCGCATGCGCGAGATCAGCGAAGGCATCTGCCGGCTGCATGGCGCCGAGTGCGCGTTCTCGTACACGCACGAGTTCGAGCCCACGATGAACTGGCCCGAATGCGTTCCGCACGCCGTGGCCGCCGCGACCGCGGTGCTCGGCGCCGCTCGCGTGGACGCGAACACCGTGCCGATGATGGCCTCGGAGGACTTCGGCGCCTTCCTGCGCGTGGTGCCCGGCGCCTTCGTGTTCCTCGGCAACGGTGCCGACGGCCAGCCCGGCGGCACGCCGCTGCACAACGCGGGCTACGACTTCAACGACGCAGTGCTCGAGATCGGCGCGCGCTACTTCGCCGAGCTGGTGCGCATGCGGCTGCCGCGCTGAACCCCAATCCCTCCTTCGAAAGCTCGACATGCTGGTCCGCAATGCCCGCGCCGTGCGCGCGCCCTACCCCGAGGCGCTGCACCGCATCCTCAGCATCGACGAGGCACGCGCCACGCGCGCGTGGCTCTCGCGCTGGTCGCTGCTCGCGCCCGAGCCCACGCCGCTGCACCGCCTGCCCGATCTCGCGCAGGCCTGCGGCGTCGCCGAGGTGTTCCTCAAGGACGAGTCGCTGCGCTCGCCGCTCGGCAGCTTCAAGGCGCTCGGCGCACCGGCCGCGCTGGTGCGGCTGGTGCTGCGGCGCCATTCCGATTGGCGCGCCGACGCGGTGCTGCGCGGCGAACATGCGAACGCGTTGAAGGAACTCGTCGTCATCAGTGCCACCGACGGCAACCACGGCCGCGCGCTCGCCGCCGCGGCGAGCAGCGTGGGCGTGCGCTGCGTGATCGTGCTGCACCGGCACGTGAGCACCGAGCGAGAGCAGGCCATTGCCGACTTCGGCGCCGAGATCGTGCGCATCGAGGGCAACTATGACGCCTCGGTCGCGCATGCCGCGCAGCTCGCCGAACGGCATGGCTGGCAGGTCGTGTCCGATACCGCCTACCCCGGCTACGAAGAGGTGCCACGCGACGTGATGCAGGGCTACGGCACGATGGTCGACGAGGCGCTCGAACAGCTCGCCGCCGAGTCCGACGGCGCCTGCCCCTTCAGCCACGTCGTCCTGCAAGGCGGCGTCGGCGGCCTCGCGGCCGGCGTGGCGAGCTACCTCTGGGAACGCTTCGGCGAACGCCGTCCCGTACTCGTCGTCGCCGAACCGCGCCAGGCCGACTGCCTCACGCGCAGCGCCATCGAAGGCCGGCCGGCAGTGGCCACCGGCAGCGTCGATTCGGTGATGGCCGGCCTGGCCTGCGGCGAGACCTCGACCCTGGCCTGGCGCTTTCTCGAGCCTTCGGTCGATCTCTTCCTCACGCTGGAGGATGAAGAAGCGGTCGGTGCGATGCGGCGGCTGGCCGAGGGCTCGGCGCGCGACCTGCCGGTGGTGAGCGGGGAATCGGGCGCGGCGGGCGCGGCGGCATTGCTTCAGCTCGCGCGGTCCGGGACGGCGAAGGCGCAGGCCGGGCTCGATGCCTCGTCGCGCGTGCTCCTGATCAGCACCGAGGGGGCGACCGCGCCTTCGGTCTATGCGCAGTTGCTGGGTCGCTCCGCGAACGAGGTGCTGGCGGCGCAGCGCGAATGGCTGAGCCAGGAGACCCGGCGGTAGGCGGCCGGCCCCTGCACAGTTCTTACAAGCTGTAGAACCTGCGCACGGCCCACGCACCTAGACTGGAGCGATGAAAACCAAGCAGGGATTCGGCGTGGGCGCCGGGCTCGCGGCCGGCGTGGGCATCGGTGCCTTGCTCGACGAGATCGGCCTGGGGATCGGCATCGGTCTCGCGCTGGGAATCGCGCTGTCGCTGGCCCTCGATCGCAAGGAGTGACGCGGCCACCGGCGCCGCGCCTACTGCGGCACCAGCTCCACGCGCCGGTTCTTCGCGCGGCCGTCCTCGGCCGCGTTGCTGGCGACCGGCGCGAGATCCGCCACGCCGTAGGCGCCGAGCCGGTTGGCCGCGATCGCGTACTGACCGACGAGCGCCGCGTTGACCGCCTCCGCGCGCCGCTTCGACAGCGCGATGTTGCTCTCGAGCGTGCCCTGGTTGTCCGTGTGCCCGACCACGCGCAGCTTGAGCGCCGGCTCGGCCTTGAGCAGCTTGGCGATCTCGTCCAGCGCGGGCTTGGAATCGGGCTTGATGTCGGCCTTGGCGGTATCGAACAGGATGCCGTAGAGCGCCACGCGCCCGGTGGCTGCAATGGCCTTCGACATGTCGCCCGCGCTCACGGTCACCATGTTCTGCTTCATCGCCCCGACCTCGATGATGTCGACCGCCGCGTAGGCACCCTTGACCGCCTTGTAGTCCTTGCTGTCCTTGGCCCATTGCACGGCCTCGACGACCACGTAGAGATCGCCTTGCGGCCGCGGAATCTTGAAGCTGGCCAGGCGAGCGGTCCCGACCTCGGCGGTCGAGAAGGTGTAGGTGCTGCGGCTGGTCTTGATCTCGTTCCAGCTGTAGGGGCAGAGGAAGCAGGAGCGGCTCTTGAAGTTCTCGTCGCGCCCCGAGTCGTAGAGCGTGACGCCACCGGCCGCCTGCACTTCGTTCTGGTAGTTGCGGATCAGCTCGGCCGTGGAGGTGTCGCCCGCCGACTCGTACCAGAGGCGGGTTAAAGCGCCTTCGACCGGCACGGAACTGACCCAGCTGCGCTTGCGCGAGGTGGTGTCGTAGCCCTTGTAGGTTCCCGTCGGCACCAGGTATTCGTCGAAGCGCTTGAAGTCGTAGCCGACGATGGTCGAGCCCGCGAAGCGCTTGAGCAGCGGGTTGTCCTTGGCGCCCGGAAGGTCCTGCCCGGATGCGAGCGTCGAGAGGAACAGCAGCCCGGCGAATGCCGGCGCGGCCAGCAGCCGAAGGAAGGCGAGGACGGAACGCGGACGCATCGATGACTCCGTGAAATGACGGCGCCATTGTCGGGAACTCCGACGATTTGGCTGCACGGCCGTATGGCCTATGGCCGCGGGCCGGGACGTCGATGCGAGGAGATCGGCGCGTCATTTCTCATCGTCCCGGCGCCATCGCTTCGAACCACCGCGCCCCATGCAACCCGAAGCCCCGTTTCGAACCATCGGCGCATGGAGCGGATGCACTCAGGGTGCCAGCGTGAGCTTGAAGATCTGGTTGCCGTTGGTCGCTCCCACGTAGACGGACCCATCGCCGGCCACCGCCACGCCGATCGGAAAGTTGAACGTGATCGCCGCGCCGGCGCCGTCGCGCAGCGTGCCGATCTCGCCCGCGGGCGTGACCACGCGCACCACGCCATCCCAGGCATGGGTGAGGAACACGTTGTCGTGCACATCGACCGCCACGCCGTAGGAATAGCCGAGCTTGGCCGGCGTGGCGGCCGTGCCGTCGACGACCCCGGCGCCCGCGTTGCCGTTGGCGCAATCGCCCAGCAGCGTGCTCACCGTGGCGGTGGCGATGTCGATCTTGCGCAGGCAGGGACTGTCGGTGTCGGTGTCGTAGAGCGTCTTGCCGTCGCGGCTGATCGCCAGGCCCTGCGGGCGGGCCAACTGGGCGGCCGTGCCCACGCCGTCGAGATAGGCCTGCGTGCCGTCTCCCGCGAGCGTGCTCGTGGTGCCGTCGGCCGCGACCTTGCGCACGCGCTTGTTCTCGGTGTCCGCCACGAACAGGTTGCCGCCGCTGTCGAGCGCGAGGCCGGTGGGGTTGTGGAACATGACGGTGGCCGGGCTGTCGGCATAGCCGCTCGTGGCGCCGCCGACCCAGGTGCTGGCGGTCGTGGCATTGGCGGCGATCTTGCTGATGCGGTGCTGGTCGCTCACGTAGAGCGTGCCATCGGCCGCAAGGGCCAGGCCGGACGGCGTAGTCAGGGTCGCGCCCGGCGTCACCTCGGCACCGCTGCCGCTCGCGGTGTCGATCCTGTAGACGGAACCGTTGCCGCCCATGGCCACGTAGAGCTTCGCGCCGCTCGCATCCAGCGCGAGTTGATAGGGACTGCTGTAGCTCACGCCCGTGGTCGCCAGCACGTTGGCGACCCAGGCCTTGACCGTCAGCGTGGCGGCACGGCTGGTCACGCTGCCACCGGCGCCGCTCACGCGCACGCGCAGTTGCTGGCCGCTGTCGGCCAATTGGCTCGCGGCCGTGGTGAAGCTGTCGCCGGTGGCGCCGGCGACATCGGTCCAGCGCGCACCGCCATCGACGCTGCGCTGCCACTGGTAGGCCGTGGCGCGCGCGGCCTGCACCTTCAAGGTGGCGGGCACGCCCTGGCCCACGGTGGCGTTCGAGGGCTGCGTCGTGATCGAGGGGGCGGTTTCGGCCGGCGCGGGCGGCGGCGGAGGCGTCTGCGCGGCCGGCGCGGGCGCGGGAGCGACCGGGAAGCCGGCGAAGCCGCCTCCACCGCCACCGCCGCAGGCGGCCAGCACGAGGCTCACGATCAACAGCGCGACAGGGGTTCGCGCCGCGGGGCAAATGGCAGGACGGGTATGCATGAGGGGCCTTCCTTCTTTCAAGCGAGTGGATGAGAAGGCCTCCACGGTAGGGACGGCAATGCCTGCAATCCAGTGTCGAAGGTCATCGACTTGCAGCAATAAAAAGAGGCTCAGCCGTGCATGCCGGCGTGCGTCCTGTCGTGCCGCGCCAACGATGCGAGGGCCTGCAGCAGCCGGTCGGCGGCCACCGGCTTGAGCAGCACCTGCAGGCCGGCATCGTGCATCTGCTGCTGCCGCTGCGGCGCGGTCTCCCCGGTGATCAGCAGCACCTGCAAGCCGGGGCCGAAGCGCGCGCGCAGCCGCTGCGCCACCGCCAGCCCGTCGGCGCCATCGGCCAGCCGCACGTCGCACAGCAGCACCTCGACCGGGTTGCCGCCCTGCGCGGCCTGCACCAGCACGGCCTCGGCCCCGGCTTCGTCGGCCACCGCGTCGACGGCCAGGCGATGAGCCTGCAGCAGGCCGGTGACGGCCTGGCGGATCGGTGCCTCGTCGTCGACGACGAGCACGCGGCGCGGCAACGGCAGCACCGCGTCGGGCCGCGCGATGGATGGCACCACGCCCGAACCCGACACCGCCGCCAGCACGATGCGGAAGCGGCTGCCGCGCCGCGGATGAGAGCGCACCTGCAGCGGGTGCGCCAGCAGGCGCGAGAGCCGCTGCACGATCGACAGGCCGATGCCCAGGCCGCGCGCGCGATCGCGCCCCGGATTGTCGACCTGGTAGAACTCGTCGAAGATGCGGCCGAGGTGCTCGGGCGCGATGCCGATGCCGGTGTCGCACACGTCGATCCACACCAGCGGCCCGCGTGCGCGCGCGGCCACCACCACGCCACCGCGCGGCGTGTACTTCAGCGCGTTGTCCACGAGATTGGAGAGCAGCCGCTGCAGCAGCTGCGGATCGCTCAAGACCCAGCAGGGCGTGGCACGCAGGCGCAGCTGCAGCTCCCTGCCGGCCGCCTGCGCCGCGAACACGTTGTTGAGCGCGAGGAACAGCGGGTTGAGCTCCACGGGCCGGATCCGCGGCGCCACCTCGCCCGCATCGAGCCGCGAGATGTCCAGCAGGGTGTCGAGCGAATCGCCGAGCGTTCCGACCGCGTCCATCAGCCGCACCGCATGGTCCCACTCCTCGCTGCCCTGGAGCTTCTTCTCGATCACGGCGCCGAACAGCGCGATGGCATGAAGCGGCTGGCGCAGGTCGTGGCTCGCCGCCGCGAGAAAGCGCGTCTTCTCCTCGCTCGCGCGCTGAGTCGCGGCGATCTGCCGGCTCAGCTGCTCGGCCAGCGCCTCCTTCTCGAAGCGCATGGTCAGCGAGGCCGTCAGCAGCCGATGGTGCTGCAGCGCGAAGGTGATCATCACGCACATGTACAGCAGGCAGCCGGTGGCCAGGAACAGATGCACGGTGTCGCCGCGCCAGGCCAGCGCCAGCGTCAGGCTCGCCATGCTGGGCACGATGAAGCGCGGGATGTTGCGCTTGAGCACGGCCAGCGACAGCGCGCCGCCGGCGCAGCCGCCCATCATCATGACGATGACCATGACCCAGAGCCCGAGGTTGCGTCCCGGCGGCACGCACAGCCAGGGCGCCAGGCCCCAGACGCAGGAACGCAGCAGCACGTTGCGTGCATTGAAGCGCGCCCAGTACTCGGGATGCTCGGCCGCGTCGGGACTGCGGCGGTAGCGCCGGTAGGCGCGCCGCAGCGTCAATGCCAGGTGCAGCGCCATCCACAGCAGCACCTGCCAGCGCCACGTGGCCACGAACAGGCCGATGCCCAGCGACTGCGCCGTGAGGAGGTCCGCGAGATAGGCGGCCGGCGCATTGGCGTGGACCGCGGCCACCTGTTCGCGCAGCACGCGCCGCGCCAGCTCGGGCGGATGCGCGTCATTCATCGCCGGCATGCGGGCATCTCGCATCGAAGGCGGCCCGGCGCGGAAGACTCACCGCAGGCTGCTGATGAGCTGGGCCCGCGAGCGCATGCCGAACAGCAGCAGCAGCGTCGACACATGGTTCTTGACCGTGCCCTCGGTGAGGTGCGCCAGCTGCGCGATCTCCTTGTTCGACTTGCCGGCCAGCAGCCAGTCGAGGATCTCGACCTGGCGCGCATTGAGCTGCGGCTGGAACCCGTCCCTGGCCGGCGGCGCCTGGGCATCGACGGGCACGGCCGACGGCCGCGCCGGAAGACCGACCAGGTCGTTGTCTCTCACGTAGCGCAGCACCTCGCCGAGGTGACCGGTCTTGGGCAGGAAGGCCTGGGCCCCGAGCGCCATCGCGCCCTGCATCAGCGCATGGCTGTCCTTGCCCGAGAGCACGATCACGGGCGACGAGGGAAAGGCGCGCTTGAAGCGCACCAGCGTGTCCAGTCCTTGCGAATCGGGCAGATCGAGATCGAGCAGCACCAAGTGATGCGACGACACGTGCAGCGTGTACAGGTGCAATGCGTCGGCCAGGCAACGTGCCTCGTACACCGGCACGCTGGCCGTCTCCGCCAGCAGCAGCGCACGCAGGCCGAGGCGCACCAGCTCATGGTCGTCGACCACCAGGATGCCCCGCACCGGTATGGCAGCGCCCGCCTCGCCGCGCAATGGCGCGGCATGCGGCGGCAGTGGTGTGGCATGGGCCATGGTGCGGGCATCTTAGTGCCGATGAAAGCGAAGCCGAAATGACCAAAGTCATTCGGACGAGGTGCCGCGGCGGGCAATCGGTGCGATCGGCGCGCGGGTCTGGGATTCGCTTCGTTGCGCGATGTTTCCCTATGGAGAGGCCATCTTCCTCGTGTCCAGAGAGGGAATGCGCGAGTCGAACATGCGCGTCATTTTTGCGCTCGACCGCGGCACGAATCGCAAGGCATATGCGGTAAGACATAGGCCTTCTGGACATGGCGTCTCTAGTCTCGAGAAAATCCGAGGGCGCGAAGACAATGGGTCATGACCAGCTCGCCGCCCAGGTAGATCTCTTCTCGGCTTTCTCTCGGGCTCTCTCGCAATCGACAAGGCCATCATCGATGGCAGCATGCTCGAACCGATTCGCAATGATGGCGCCACTTAGATTCGGGATCGGCGCTTCCATCACACGGGTCACGCTCAGGCGAGCGAAGCGGCTGCTTGGGTCCGACGTCGAAGCTTTCGCAAGCTTCAATCGATCGCCACCCTCGCCTCCTTCACCAGCCTCGCATACTTCGCGGTGTCACTGCGAATCCGCGCCGCCATCTGCGCCGGCGTATCCCCCACCGGCTCCGCCCCAATCTCCTCCATGCGCTTCCTGAACTCCGGCGACTGGATGATCTTCACCATCTCGGCGTTGAGCCGCTCCACGATCTCCTTCGGCGTGCCCGCCGGCGCGAGGATGCCGAACCAGGTGCCCTGGTCGAAATCCTTCAGGCCCGACTCGGCCAGGGTCGGCACCTCGGGCAGGCTGCTCGAGCGCTTGGCGGTGGTCACGGCCAGCGCGCGCAGCTTGCCGGCGCGGATGTGCTGCAGCACGGGCGTCAGGGTGTCGAAGGACATGTCGACCTGGCCGCCGAGCAGGTCGGTGGTGAGCGGTGCGCTGCCCTTGTAGGGCACGTGCAGCAGCTCGATGCCCGACAGGGCCGAGAGCTGGGTGCCGATCAGGTGCTGCACGGTGCCGTTGCCGTTCGAACCGTACGAAAGCTTGGCCGGCGCGGCCTTGGCCTGGGCGATCAGCGCCTGCGCATCGCGCGCGGACGATTTGGCGTTGACGACCATCACGTTGGGCACCAGCGCGACGGTGGTGATGGGCGCGAAGCTCTTCTCGAAGTCGTAGGGCAGCTTGCGGTAGACGCTGGTGGCGATGGTGTGGTGCACGGCGCCCATCAGCAGGGTGTAGCCGTCGGGCCGTGCCTTGGCGACGTAGTCGGCGCCGAGCGTGGCGCCGGCGCCGGGACGGCTCTCGACCACCACGGGCTGGCCCAGGCTCTGCGAGAGCTTGTCGCTCAACGAGCGCGCCAGCACGTCGGAGCTGCCGCCCGGCGGAAAGGGAACGACGAGGTTGATGGGCTTGGCCGGCCAGGCCTGGGCGGCCGCGGTCGTGGTGGCCAGGGCCAGGGTGAAGGCGGCGGCGAGCGCGGTCAGCGCCGCGCGGCGGCGGACGAAGGGCTGGATCACGGGTTGTCTCCTTTGTTGTCGTGGCAATGGCCGGCCGTGCGCGCACGCCCTCTCCGGCTCCGGGGGCGGAAAACTCAGGCGGCCTGGCGCTCGGGCAGCGGGGCCAGCAGCGCGCAGACGGCGCGGGTCACGTCGGCGGTGGTGGCGCTGCCGCCGAGGTCGCGCGTGTGCAGCGAGGTGTCGGCCGTGACCTGTTCGATGGCACGCATCAGGCGCGCGGCGGCCTCGGGCTCGCCGAGGTGCTCGAGCATCATCACGACCGACCAGAAGGTGCCGACCGGGTTGGCGAGGCCCTGGCCCATGATGTCGAAGGCCGAGCCGTGGATGGGCTCGAACATCGAGGGGAAGCGGCGCTCGGGATCGATGTTGCCGGTGGGTGCGATGCCCAGGCTGCCCGCGAGCGCGGCGGCCAGGTCGCTGAGGATGTCGGCATGCAGGTTGGTGGCGACGATGGTGTCGAGCGAGGCCGGCCGGTTGACCATGCGCGCGGTGGCGGCGTCGACCAGTTCCTTGTCCCATCGCACCTCGGGGAACTCCCTGGCCACCTGCACGGCGATCTCGTCCCACATCACCATCGCATGGCGCTGGGCATTGCTCTTGGTGATCACGGTGAGCTGGCGGCGCGGCCGCGAGCGGGCCAGCGAGAAGGCGAAGCGCATGATGCGCTCGACGCCGGCGCGGGTCATCATCGAGACGTCGGTGGCGGCCTCGATCGCATGGCCCTGGTGCACGCGGCCGCCGACACCGGCGTACTCGCCCTCGGAGTTCTCGCGCACGATGACCCAGTCGAGGTCGCCGGGGCCGCAGCGCTTGAGCGGGCCGTCGATGCCGGGCAGGATGCGCGTGGGCCGCACGTTGGCGTACTGGTCGAAGCCCTGGCAGATCTTCAGGCGCAGGCCCCACAGGGTGACGTGATCGGGGATGTGCGGATCGCCGGCCGAGCCGAACAGGATCGCGTCCTTGCCGCGCAGCGCGTCGAGGCCGTCGGCCGGCATCATCTCGCCGTGGGCGCGGAAGTAGTCGCCGCCCCAGCCGAAGTCCTCGAACTCGAAGCCGAAGCGCTCGCCGCCGGCGGCCAGTGCCTCGAGCACCTCGCGCCCGGCCGGCACCACCTCCTTGCCGATGCCGTCGCCGGGAATGGTTGCGATCCTGTAGGTCTTCATGGTGTAGCTGCGTCGCTGGAGTGTTGGAACGGCTTCGACTGTAGGAACTCGACGTGCGATCGGATCGCCCCTAAAGTCAATCCATCGTTAACTTCAAGTCAACAGCGAAAAACGCGATGGCCCACGAGATCCAACCGGCCGACCTCGGCTTCTTCTCGGCGCTCGCACGCGCCGGCAGCCTCAGCGCGGCGGCGCGCGAACTCGGCATCACGACGGCCGCGGTGAGCAAGCACCTTGCGCAAATGGAATCGCGGCTCGGCGTGAGCCTGGTCAACCGCACCACGCGGCGCATGGGGCTCACGCCCGAGGGCGAGCTCTACCTCGCGCAGGCGCGGCGCATCCTTGCCGACATCGAGAGCCTGGGCGAGCAGCTCGGCGTGTCGAAGGCGGTGCCGCAGGGCCTGTTGCGCGTCAACGCCACGCTGGGCTTCGGGCGCAGCCACGTGGCGCCGCTGATCTCGAAGTTCGTGCGCCGGCATCCCGAGGTCGAGGTGCAGCTGCAGCTGTCGGTGAACCCGCCGCCGCTGACCGAGGATTCGTTCGACGTCTGCGTGCGCTTCGGCGCGCCGCCCGAGGCGCGCGTGATCGCGCGGCGCATCGCGGCCAACCGGCGGCTGCTGTGCGCGGCGCCGGCCTACCTCGCGAAGCACGGCACGCCCAAGGTGCCGAACGACCTCACGCGCCACAACTGCATCGGCATCCGCCAGGGCGAGGAGGCCTACGGCCTGTGGCGGCTGTCGAGCGGGCGCGGCGCGGGCGCGAGCACGCAGGCCGTGAAGACGCGCGGCACGCTGACCACCAACGACGGCGAGATCGCGGTCAACTGGGCGCTCGAGGGCCACGGCATCCTGATGCGCGCCGAATGGGACATCGCGCGCTACCTGCGCAGCGGCCGGCTGGTGCAGGTGCTGCGCCCCTTCCACACGCCCGATGCCGACATCTACGCGGTGTACCCGCAGCGCCACCAGCTCGCGGCGCGGGTGCGGGCCTTCGTCGACTTCCTCGCGCAATCGCTGGAGCAGCAGGCTTCGGCGGCCTCGAAGACCGCGTTCTGACGCGACCCTAGGGAAATCCCCGAGGCCGCGCTCGCGGCCGTGCCCGCGCGCGCCCTCGCCCAGAGGGGAAAGCACCCGCGCGGCGCCCGCCCTCACCCGCCCCGATCTCCCCACGGCACTGGCCCGCAACTTGCAAACTCGGCCGAAAATGACAGAAAATTTTCTTAACTGACTTATATTTGTAAATCAGTTTTCAAATTTGCACCGTTCCGGCGCCCTTCCGAACCCCATGAGCACCAACGTCGACCCTCCAGGCACCACCGTGGCCCAGCGCATCGCGCAGGCCCTGCCGCGGCTGTCCCGCTCGCACCGGCAGGTGGCCGACTACGTGCTCGAGCATCCGCTGCAGGTGGCCACGCTGCCGATCGACGAGCTGGCCACGGCGGCCGGCGTGTCGGTGGCCACGGCCAACCGCTTCGCGCGCGCGCTCGACTTCGACGGCTACCCGGCCTTCCGGGCCGAGCTGGTGCGCGGCTTCGAGCCGCTGGTGGCGCCGGTCGAGCGGCTGCGCGGCAACCTCGAGCGGCCGACCACGGTGTCGGAGGTGTTCGCCGCGGCGCTCGAGGAGAGCCGCCGCAACATCGACGCCACGCGCCAGTCGCTCGACTACGCGGCCTGCGAGGCGGCGGTGGAACGCATCGGCAAGGCACGCTCGATCTACATCGGCGGCTTCGGCGCCAGCGCCTGGCTCGCGGGCCTGCTGCAGCACGGGCTGGACAGCAGCTGCAGCGACGTGCGCCTGCTCTCGGGCGTGAGCGGCGTGACCCATGCCGCGCGCACGCTGATGCATGCGGGGCCGCAGGACGTGTTCATCGGCGTGACCTTCCCGCGCTACCTCACCGACACCATCGCGCTGGCGCAGATCGCGCGCGGCCAGGGCTGCGCGGTGCTCGCGCTGACCGACCGGCCGAGCTCGCCGCTGGCGCCGCTGGCCGACGTGGCGCTCTATTGCCAGACCGAGACCAGCTACCGCCCCAACTGCGAGACCAGCGTGCTCGCGCTGATCGAGGCGCTGACCAGCGCCGTGGCGCTGCGCGCGCCGGGCGCGGTGCAGTCGGCGGGCCGCATCCTGCAGGCGGTGCGGCCGTGGCTGCATGGGGGCAACGGGCCACGCACGAATGGAGCGAACGGCGCGAACCCGCAGGCCACGCCGCCCGCAGACAGCACCCCGAAGAAAAAGACCTCCCGATGAACAGCCCCACCCAGAACGACAACGCTTCCACCCCGCGCGTGCCCGTGATCGCCATCCATGGCGGCGCCGGCACCATCAGCGCGGGCACCACCACGCCCGAACAGGCAGCGGCCTACCACGAGGCGCTGCGCCACATCGTGGCCACCGCCCAGGCTGCGCTGCTGCAGGGCGCCTCGGCGCTCGACGCCACCTGCCTCGCGGTCGAGCTGCTCGAGGACTGCCCGCTGTTCAACGCCGGCCACGGCGCGGTCTTCACCCATGACGAAACCCACGAGCTCGACGCCGCGGTGATGGACGGCGCCACGCTCGCCGCCGGCGCGGTCGCGGGCGTGTGCCATGTGCGCCGCCCGGTGCGCCTGGCGCGCGCGGTGCTCGAGGACGGCGCGCACGTGCTGCTCGCCGGCGCCGGGGCCGAGGCCTTCGCGCGCGAGCGCGGGCTCGAGATGGTCGAGCCCTCGTACTTCTCGACCGAGGCGCGCCGCCAGCAGCTGCACCGCGTGCGCGACACCGGCCGCGTGGTGGTCGACCACGAGGGCGCGGCCATGACCCATGCCCCGCTCGACGAGGACCGCAAGTTCGGCACCGTCGGCGCGGTCGCGCTCGACATGCACGGCCACCTGGCCGCCGCCACCTCCACCGGCGGCATGACCAACAAGCGCGTGGGCCGCGTCGGCGATTCGCCGCTGATCGGCGCCGGCACCTATGCCGACGACGCCACCGCCGCGGTCTCGTGCACCGGCAGCGGCGAGATGTTCATCCGCATCGCCGCCGCGCACGACCTCTGCGCGCGCATGGCCTACGCCGGCGCCACGCTCGAAGCCGCCGCCTACACGGTGGTGATGAAGTCGCTCTCGGCCATCGGCGGCACCGGCGGCCTGATCGCCGTCGACCGCCACGGCAACCTCGCGCTGCCCTTCAACACCGAAGGCATGTACCGCGCCCATGCGCGCGGCCGCGAGACCCCGAAGACGGCGATCTTCGCCTGACGCCACAGCTTCCCTTTTCGACCGCCATGTCCGCTGCGACCTCCCTCCCCCCTCTGCCCAACCTTCCGGAAGGCCGCGTGCTCGCGGTCGACGATCTCAGCGTTCGCTTCACCACCTCGGAGCGCACGGTCGATGCCGTGAAGAAGCTGTCCTTCCACGTCGACCATGGCGAGACGCTCGCGGTGGTGGGCGAATCGGGCTCGGGCAAGTCCGTGACCTCGCTCGCGCTGATGCGCCTGGTGGAGCACGGCGGCGGCCGCATCCTCGAGGGCCGCATGGCGTTCCGCCGCCGCAACGGCGAGGTGCTCGACCTGGCCCAGGCGCGCGACCACACGATGCGCGGCATCCGCGGCGCCGACATCGCGATGATCTTCCAGGAGCCTATGACCTCGCTGAACCCGGTGTTCACCGCGGGCGACCAGATCGCCGAGGCCATCCGCATCCACCAGGGCAAGAGCAACGCGGCCGCGCGCGCCGAGGCGCTGCGCATGCTCGAGCTGGTGCGCATCCCCGAGGCGCGCAACGTGCTCGACCGCTTCCCGCACCAGCTCTCGGGCGGCATGCGCCAGCGCGTGATGATCGCGATGGCGCTGTCGTGCAAGCCGCAACTGCTGATCGCCGATGAGCCGACCACCGCGCTCGACGTGACGATCCAGGCCCAGATCCTCCAGCTGATCCGCGAGCTGCAGCAGGAGATGCGCATGGGCGTGCTGTTCATCACGCACGACATGGGCGTGGTGGCCGAGATCGCCGACCGCGTGCTCGTGATGTACCGCGGCGACAAGGTCGAGGCGGGCCCGTCGGACACCGTGTTCGGCGCGCCGCAACACCCCTACACCCGCGCGCTGCTGTCGGCCGTGCCCAAGCTCGGCGCCATGCAGGGCACCGAGCTGCCGGCCAAGTTCGAGCTGCTGCGCACCGAGACCGGCGCGCAGGCCGAGCCCGGCACCCACAGCGAGCCGCACGACACGGTGCGCGCCGAGGCCGGCCCGATCCTGCGCGTGCGCGAGCTGGTCACGCGCTTCGACGTGCGCAGCGGCGTCTTCGGCCGCGTGAAGCGGCGCGTGCACGCGGTCGAGAAGATCAGCTTCGACCTCTACCCCGGCGAGACGCTGGCGCTGGTCGGCGAATCGGGCTGCGGCAAGTCGACCACCGGCCGCTCGCTGCTGCGCCTGGTCGAGAGCCAGAGCGGCGCGATCGAGTTCGGCGGCCAGAACATCCGCGAGCTGCCCACGCGCGAGCTGCAGGCACTGCGCCGCAATATCCAGTTCATCTTCCAGGACCCCTTCGCCTCGCTCGATCCGCGCGTGACGGTGGGCTTCTCGATCATGGAGCCGCTGTTGATCCACGGCATCGCCAAGGGCGCCGAGGCGCAGCAGCGCGTCGACTGGCTGCTGCAGAAGGTGGGCCTGCCACCCGAGGCGGCGCAGCGCTATCCGCACGAGTTCTCGGGCGGCCAGCGCCAGCGCATCGCGATCGCGCGCGCCCTGGCACTGAACCCCAAGGTGGTGGTGGCCGACGAATCGGTGTCGGCGCTCGACGTCTCGATCCAGGCCCAGATCGTCAACCTGATGCTCGACCTGCAGCGCGAGCTCGGCGTGGCCTTCCTGTTCATCTCGCACGACATGGCGGTGGTGGAGCGCATCAGCCACCGCGTGGCCGTGATGTACCTCGGGCAGATCGTGGAGATCGGCCCGCGCCGCGCGGTGTTCGAGGCGCCGCAGCACGCCTACACGCGCAAGCTGATGGCGGCGGTGCCGGTGGCCGATCCCTCGCGCCGCCACAAGCAGCGCGCGCTGCTCGAGGGCGAGATCCCGAGCCCGATCCGCGCCGTGGGCGACGAGCCCGAGGTGCCGCCGCTGGTGCAGGTGGCGCCGGGCCATTTCGTGGCGCGGCATGCCATCGGCGGCGCCTTCTGACGCCTTCGAGTTTCTCTTTCGTTTTTCCGTCGCAGGGCCCCCTGCTTTTTTGTTCCTCCCTCTCTTTCACGAATCGACTGGAGTTCTTCCCATGAAGCCATCCTCTTCCTCCCTGCGATGGGCATCCGCGCTGCTGGGCCTGGCCGCGCTCGCCGCCTCGGGCTCGGCCCTGGCCGCCAAAGACGTGGTGCTGGCCATCGGCTATCAGCCCGAGACGCTGGACCCGTACAACACCAACACCACCATCACGACGGCCGTGACCAAGACCTTCTACGAAGGCCTGTTCCAGTTCGACAAGGACCTGAAGGTGCAGAACGTGCTGGCCGAGGGCTACGAGGTCTCGAAGGACGGCCTGGTCTACACCATCAAGCTGCGCAGCGGCGTCAAGTTCCACGACGGCACCGACTTCAACGCCGAGGCCGTGAAGTTCACGCTCGAGCGCGTGCTGAACCAGGACAACAAGCTGCTGCGCTACAACCAGTTCAACCGCGTGGGCAAGGTCGAGGCGCTGAACCCGACCACCGTGCGCATCACGCTGAAGGAGCCCTTCGGCCCCTTCATCAACTCGCTGGCCCATGCCTCGGCCGCGATGATCTCGCCGACCGCGCTCAAGAAGTGGGGCAACAAGGACATCGCCTTCCACCCCGTGGGCACCGGCCCCTTCGAGTTCGTGGAATGGAAGCAGACCGAGGCGGTCAAAGCGAAGAAGTTCGACGGCTACTGGAAGAAGGGCTTCCCGAAGGTCGACACCGTGCAATGGAAGCCGGTGCTCGAGAACAACACGCGCGCCGCGATGATGCAGACCGGCGAGGCCGACTTCGCCTTCCCGATCCCCTACGAGCAGGCCGAGCTGCTGAAGAAGAGCGACAAGCTCGAGGTCGTGGCCTCGCCCTCGATCATCACGCGCTTCCTGGCCTTCAACATGCTGCAGAAGCCCTACGACAACCAGAAGGTGCGCGAGGCCATCGGCTACGCCATCAACAAGGAGGCGCTGGCCAAGGTGGCCTTCGGCGGCTATGCGATTCCCGCGCAGGGCGTGATGCCCCAGGGCGTGAAGTACGCCGAGAAGATGGCGCCCGTGCCCTACGACGTGAAGAAGGCCAAGGAACTGCTGGCCGAGGCCGGCTACCCGAACGGCTTCGAGTCGGTGCTGTGGAGCGCCTACAACAACACGACCAGCCAGAAGACCATCCAGTTCGTGCAGCAGCAGCTCGCGCAGGTCGGCATCAAGCTGCAGGTGCAGGCGCTCGAAGTGGGCCAGCGCACCGAGCAGGTCGATGCCTGGCCCGATCCCAAGACCGCCAAGGTTCGCCTGTACTACACCGGCTGGTCCTCGTCGACCGGCGAGGCCGACTGGGGCCTGCGCCCGCTGTTCGCCTCCGAGTCGTGGGCGCCGAAGCTCAACAACATGTCGTTCTACAAGAGCGAGGTGGTCGACAACGCGCTGGCCAAGGCGCTGGTGTCGGTGGACGAGGCCGAGAAGGCCGCGCTCTACAAGACCGCGCAGGAACAGATCCGCAAGGACCTGCCGCGCCTGCCGCTGGTGACGGAACAGAACCTGTCGGCGCATTCGAAGCGCCTGACGGGCGTGTTCGTGATGCCCGACGCCAACATCAACATCGACGCGATGTCGGTGGCGAACTGATCGCGGGTCTCTCCGTTTCCTGACTGACCGCGCGATGGCCGGCGGCACCCCGCCGCCGGCCGTTCGCGGCCCCTGCTCCCCATGCTGAACTACTTCCTCAAACGACTGTTGGGCCTGATCCCCACGCTGCTCATCGTGGCGGTGCTGGTGTTCCTGTTCGTCCACATGCTGCCCGGCGACCCGGCGCGCCTTGCCGCCGGCCAGGAGGCCGACGAGCAGACCGTGGCCATGGTCCGCGCGGAGCTCGGACTCGACAAGCCGCTGCCGCAGCAGTTCGCGAACTTCTTCACCCACATGCTGCAGGGCGACTTCGGCACCTCGATCCGCACGCGGCGGCCGGTGTCGACCGAGATCGCCGAGCGCTTCTTCCCGACGGTGATGCTGACCGTCACCAGCATGGTGTGGGCCGTGATCTTCGGCATGGGCATCGGCATCGTGTCGGCCGTGTACCGCAACCAATGGCCCGACCGCATCGGCATGACGCTGGCGGTATCGGGCATCTCCTTCCCGGCCTTCGCGCTCGGCATGCTGCTGATGCAGATCTTCTCGGTGCAGCTCGGCTGGCTGCCCACCGTGGGCGCGGCCACCTGGAAGCACTACATCCTGCCCTCGATCACGCTGGGCGCGGCCGTGGCCGCCGTGATGGCGCGCTTCACGCGCGCCTCGTTCGTCGAGGTGATCCAGGAGGACTTCGTGCGCACCGCGCGCGCCAAGGGCGTGCGCGAGCGCAGCGTGATCATCAAGCACTGCCTGCGCAATGCGCTGATCCCGGTGGTCACGATGATGGGCCTGCAGTTCGGCTTCCTGCTCGGCGGCTCGATCCTGGTCGAGGCGGTGTTCAACTGGCCCGGCCTCGGCCGCCTGCTGGTCGACGCGGTGCAGATGCGCGACTACCCGGTGATCCAGACGCTGGTGCTGCTGTTCTCGCTCGAGTTCATCCTGATCAATCTCGTGGTCGATGTGCTGTACGGCTTCATCAACCCGACCATCCGCTACAAGTGAGGCCGCCGCCATGACCCAAGCCACCGGCGTGCCTGCCGAATCCACCCTTCCCGCCGCCATGCCCGTGGCCGCGGTCCAGACCGCGGGCAAGGTCCGCACCCCCTGGGGCGAATGCTGGCGCCGCTTCAAGAAGCAGCCCGTGGGCATCGTCGCCGCCCTGTTCGTGCTGCTGCTGGTGTTCGTCGCCGTGTTCGCGCCGTGGATCGTGCCCTTCGATCCCGAGAACTACTTCGACTACGACATGCTCAACAGCGGCCCCTCGGCCACGCACTGGTTCGGCGTCGACCCGCTGGGCCGCGACATCTTCAGCCGCATCCTCGCGGGTGCGCGCATCTCGCTGATGGCGGGCTTCGTCTCGGTGCTGCTCGGCGGCATCGTGGGGACCGCCTTCGGCCTGCTCGCGGGCTACTACGAAGGCTGGTGGGACCGCATCGTGATGCGCATCTCGGACGTGCTGTTCGCCTTCCCCGGCATCCTGCTGGCGCTGGGCGTGGTCGCGATCCTCGGCAGCAGCATGACCAACGTGGTGGTGGCGGTGTCGGTGTTCAGCGTGCCGGCCTTCGCGCGGCTGGTGCGCGGCAACACGCTGGTGCTCAAGCAGCAGACCTACATCGAGGCCGAGCGCAGCATCGGCGCCTCGGACTGGACCATCGTCGTGCGCCACATCCTGCCCGGCACCATCTCCTCGATCGTGGTGTATTTCTCCATGCGCGTGGGCACCTCGATCATCACCGCGGCCAGCCTGTCCTTCCTCGGCATGGGCGCGCAGCCGCCCACGCCCGAATGGGGCGCGATGCTCAGCGAGGCGCGCGCCGACATGGTGACCTCGCCGCACGTGGCGCTGTTCCCCAGCCTCGCGATCTTCTTCACCGTGCTGGCCTTCAACCTGCTGGGCGACGCCCTGCGCGACGCGCTCGATCCGAAGATCGACCGGCAATGAGCGCGAACGCCCTGCCCCGCATCGGCGGCCTGCGCCCGGGTCCGCGCGACGCGATCAGCGACGTTGCCGGCGTGACCGTGGGCCACCGCACGCTCGCCGAGGGCCCGGTGCAGACTGGCGTGACCGTGATCCGCCCGCATGCCGGCGATCCGTTCCGCGACAAGGTGCCGGCCGCCGCCGTGGTGCTCAACGGCTTCGGCAAGAGCATCGGGCTCGTGCAGCTCGAGGAGCTCGGCGTGCTCGAGACCCCGATCGCGCTGACCAACACCTTCTCGGTCGGCACCGTGGCCGGCGCGCAGATCCGCGACTGCATCGCGCACAACCCCGAGACCGGGCGCTCGCTGCCGACCGTGAATCCGCTGGTGTTCGAGTGCAACGACGGCTTTCTCAACGACATCCAGCGGCTGGCCGTGGGCGAGGCCGACTACCAGCGCGCGCTGGCCGATGCCGGCGCGAATTTCGCGCAGGGTTCGGTGGGCGCGGGACGCGGCATGTCGAGCTTCCAGCTCAAGGGCGGCATCGGCAGTGCTTCGCGCCTCGTGCCGGTGGGCGAGGCTTCGCATACGGTGGGCACGCTGGTGCTCGCGAACTATGGGCGGCAGCCCGAGCTGCGGCTGGCGGGGCATGCGGTGGGCGAGCGCCTTGCCGCGCTCGTGGCCGAACGGGCCGTGGCGCCAGAGCCCGAGAAGGGCTCGATCATCGTCGTGGTCGCGACCGACGCGCCGCTCGATGCGCGCCAGCTGCGCCGGCTCGCGCTGCGCGCGGGGGCCGGGCTGGCGCGTACCGGCTCGGTCTTCGGGCATGGCAGCGGCGACATCGTGCTGGCCTTCTCGACCGCCTACACCGTGCCCGACCGCGCCGAACGCGCGATGCCGACCGTGGCGATGCTGCACGAGACGCAGCTCGACGGGCTGTTCCAGGCGGCGGCCGACGGGACCGAGCAGGCGATCCTGCATGCGCTGTGGCGGGCCGAGCCGGTGACCGGGCGCGATGGCAATCACCGCGCAGCGTTGGGCGAGCTGCTGTCCCCTTCTCTCTTTTCTTGATTTTTCTTGCTGGGTGCCCCCATGAAAGTGCTGATCTCCACCGATATCGAAGGCGTGGCGGGTGTCTATCACCCCGAGCAGACGCGGCAAGGCAATCCTGAGTACGAACGCGCCCGGCTGCTGATGGCGCAGGAAGCCAATGCGGCGATCGCGGGGGCCTTCGATGCGGGGGCCGACGAGGTGCTGGTGAACGACTCGCACGGAGGGTTTCGCAACATGCCGCCCGATGTGCTCGATCCTCGGGCTCGCGTGGTGCAGGGGAAGCCGCGCTATCTGAGCATGGTGGCGGGGGTGGAAGAAGGCGTCGACGCTGTCTGCATGGTCGGCTACCACTCGCGGGCGCAAGGGCGCGGGATTCTGGCGCACACGATCAACAGCTTTGCTTTTGCGGGTGTATCTCTCGGTGGGCAGGAGCTGGGTGAGGCTGGGCTTTATGGGGCGTTGGCGGGGGAATATGGGGTGCCGGTGGTTATGGGCAGTGGGGACGATGTGTTCATTGCGGAGAACCGGCCGCTCTTTCCGCACGCGACCTTTGTCGAGACGAAGAAGGCTACGGGGAATACCAGTGGGGTTTCTTTGTCGCCCGAGAGGGCTCGTGAAGCGATTCGGGCTGGGGTTCAAGTTGCACTGTCTTCACGGGCCAAGGTTCTTCCGCTGGTGTTCGAAGGGCCGCAGACTGTGACTTTGAGGGCGCAGACTGCGGCGCTGGCGGATCTGTTTTGCCAGTGGCCGGCGTTTGAGCGGGTTGATGGAGTAACCCTGCGTTTCTTGGCTCCTGACGTCGAGGCTGCTGTTCGGATGTTGAACTGCTGCTCGGCGATGTCTTCGATGTTGCGCTGAGATTTGATCTTTCTTTTCTCTGCTTAGGCCGTTGGCCGGGTCTCGCCCCGGCGGGCGAGTCACTTTCTCTTGTCTCGCCAAGAGAAAGTAACCAAAGAGAAGGCGACCCCACTGTCTGTGTCCCTCCGCTTCGCTGCGGGCAACCTGCGGTGCTCGGAGAAAGCGGGGGTCCGCAGAACTCGCTCCACTTCGTTGCGCTCAGACAGCTGCGGCCCTTATCCCGCTTTCTCCTGCGCTCCTCGGCACAGCCAGAGGGGACTAGGGTCAACGCGCCATGGCGCGTCCTTGTGTGGGGGGTGTGAGTGCGAAGGCCCTGGGTCTTCTTCCACCTGGGCCGAGCGAAGCGAAGGCCCGTTGGGCTTGCTCGGCCGAGCGCAGCGACGGCCCGAACCACCCCTCTGGCTGCGCCGAGGAGCGCAGCGTTTCGCGGATAAGGGCTCGCAGCTGTTTGAGCGGAACGCAGTGGAGCGAGTTCTGCGAGACCCCGCGAAACGCGAGCACCGCAGGTTGCCCGTAGCGAAGCGAAGGGTCGCAGACAGTGGGTCGCCTTTTCTTTGGTTACTTTCTTTTGGCGAAGCAAAAGAAAGTGACTCGCCCGCCGGGGCGAGACCCGGTCAACAGCCTAAAAACAGAACACAACCCCAACCCAAGCCCCACCCCAAAGGCTTCCTAAAATCACCCCTCCCCCCGTACCCGCCCTTATCCAGAATAAGCATCCAACCGCCCGCAAACCCGCATGAACACTGGCGAATAAGCTTATCCGCATAAGGCGCGAACCAAAAAATAGTTTGGTTCCATAAGGCACGCTTTCAGAATCCCGGCTTCTTGCTGGCGCGCTGGACGCACCGCACTTCAAGACAAGACTCACGCACGATGTACCAATACACAGACTTCGACCGCCAGTTCGTTCATCAACGAGCCGCCCAATTCCGCGACCAGCTCGAGCGCTGGCAAAAGGGCCGCCTCCACGAAGACGAGTTCCGTCCCCTGCGCCTGCAGAACGGCTGGTACGTGCAGCGCTACGCCCCGATGCTGCGCGTGGCCGTGCCCTACGGCGAACTCTCGAGCCGGCAGCTGCGCGTGCTCGCGAAGATCGCCCGCGAGTACGACGAGCCCGAGGCCGAGGTCTACAAGAAGGCCATCGAGACCCAGGGCCAGCTCGGCAGCCAGAAGCTGCCCACCCACTACGCCCACTTCTCGACCCGCCAGAACGTCCAGTTCAACTGGATCCCGCTCGCCAAGTCGGCCGACGTGATGGACCTGCTCGCCTCGGTCGACATGCACGGCATCCAGACCAGCGGCAACTGCATCCGCAACATCACGAGCGACGAACGCGCCGGCATCGCGATCGACGAGGTGGCCGATCCGCGCCCCTACGCCGAAATCATGCGCCAGTGGAGCACGCTGCATCCCGAGTTCGCGTTCCTGCCGCGCAAGTTCAAGATCGCGATCACCGGCGCCGACGAGGACCGCGCGGCCACGGGCTGGCACGACGTGGGCCTGAAGCTGGTGAAGAACGAGGCCGGCGAGATCGGCTTCCGCGTGCAGGTGGGCGGCGGCATGGGCCGCACGCCGATCGTGGGCACGGTGCTGCGCGAGTTCCTGCCGTGGCAGCAGATCATGAACTACCTCGAGGCCGTGATCCGGGTCTACAACCGCTATGGCCGCCGCGACAACATCTACAAGGCGCGCATCAAGATCCTGGTGAAGGCCGAAGGCCAGCGCTACATCGACGACGTCGATGCCGAGTACAAGCAGATCCTCGAGCACGACGGCGCGCCGCACACCATCACGCAGGCGGAGTTCGACCGCGTGGCCGCCTCCTTCGTGCCGCCGGAACTGGCCACCCGCGTGCTGCAGAGCGCCGAGAAGACCGACGCCGAGCTGCGCGCCCATGCCGCCGACGACGTGCAGTTCGCTCGCTGGCTCGCACGCAACGTGGCACCGCACAAGAACCCGGCCCTGCGCGCGGTCACGCTGTCGTTCAAGCGCCTGAAGCAGGCGCCCGGCGATGCCTCGGCCGACCAGCTCGACACGCTCGCGCAACTGGCCGACCGCTTCTCGGCCGGCGAAGCCCGCGTGACGCACGACCAGAACGTGGTGCTGCCCTGGGTGCACGCCGAAGACCTGCATGCGCTGTGGCTCGCCGCCCGCGCGGCCGGCTTCGCGAGCGCCAACGTGCACCTGCTGACCGACATGATCGCCTGCCCCGGCGGCGACTTCTGCGCGCTGGCCAATGCGCGCTCGATCCCGATCGCCGAGGCGATCACCGAGCGCTACCAGGACCTCGACGAGCTCGACGACATCGGCGAGATCGACCTGCACATCAGCGGCTGCATCAACTCCTGCGGTCACCACCACAGCGGCCACATCGGCATCCTGGGCGTCGACAAGGACGGCAAGGAGTGGTACCAGGTCACGCTCGGCGGCTCCGACGGCTCGGCCCTCAGCGGCGCGCCGCAGGCCGGCAAGGTGGTCGGCCCCTCGTTCTCGGCGGCCGAAGTGCCGGGCGTGATCGAGGCCGTGCTCACGACCTACCGCGACACGCGCGAGAACGGCGAGAACTTCATCGACACGCTGCGCCGCGTCGGACCCGACCCGTTCAAGGCCGCGGCCAACGGTGCGCGGTTCAAGGTGGAGGAAGCAGCATGAACAAGACCCTGAACATCCTGGCGGCCGAGGAACACGTGGACGACGGCGACCCGAAAGTGCTGCAGCTGGCGAACGACGCCGATCCGCTCGCGATCGAGGTCTGCCTGTCGGACATCGAACGCATCGACCTGCACTTCCCGAAGTTCACCGACGGCCGCGCCTACAGCCAGGCCTTCCTGCTGCGCCGCCGCCTGGGCTTCAAGGGCGACATCCGCGCCACCGGCGACGTGCTGATCGACCAGCTGGTGCAGATGGAACGCACCGGTTTCTCGAGCGCCGTGCTCAAGGAAGGCGTGGACGCCTCCGACGCGCAGCGCCAGTTCGACCGCTTCTCGGCCTTCTACCAGGGCGACGCGGTGCAGACCGCGCCGCACTTCGCGGCCGGCAACTGAGTACTCCCAGCAAAGCTTGATTCATCCATGAGCATCGACCTCGCACGCATCAACACCGAACTCGGCCGCAACGCCGAAGGCCTGGTGGACTGGGCCATCGGCCTGGGCCAGAACGCGATCGTCACCACCAATTTCCGGCCCTTCGAGGCCGTGATCCTGCACATGGTGACGCGCGCCAAGCGCGACGTGCCGGTGATCTGGATGGACAACGGCTACAACACCGAGGCCACCTACCGCTTCGCCGACGAGGTGACGAAGCAGCTGGGCCTGGACCTGCACATCTACCTGCCGCGCCGCTCGCGCGCGCACCGCGAGGCGGTCGACGGCCCGACGCCGGCGCTCGACGATCCGCGCCACGCCGCCTTCACCGAGGAAGTGAAGCTCGAGCCCTTCGCACGCGCCCTGCGCGAGACGGCGCCCAAGGTCTGGTTCACCGCGCTGCGCGCCACCGACACGGCCGTGCGCGCGCAGATGGAGCCGGTCAGCATCAACCCCGACGGGCTGATCAAGGTCGCGCCGCTCTTGCACTGGTCGTCCAAGGACCTCTACACCTACTGCGAGGCGCACGGCCTGCCGAACAACTTCGACTACGTGGACCCGACCAAGGGCGAGGACAACCGCGAATGCGGCCTGCACCTCTCGCATTGAACGCACGCTCCACGACACTGAACCTCCAGCGCCCCACCCGATGAACGCCCGTACCGAATCCGAACTGCTGCTGCCGCCGGCGCACCTGTCCAACACGCACCTCGATGCGCTGGAAGAAGAAACCATCTTCATCCTGCGCGAAGTGGCCGCGGCCTTCGAGCGCCCTGCGCTGCTGTTCTCGGGCGGCAAGGATTCGCTGGTGCTGCTGAAGTGCGCCGAGAAGGCTTTCGGCGTCGGCCGCCTGCCCTATCCGCTGCTGATGATCGACACCGGCCACAACTTCCCCGAAGTGACCGACTACCGCGACCGGCGCGCGAAGGAACTCGGCGCCGAGCTGATCGTGCGCAGCGTCGAGGACTCGATGAAGCGCGGCACGGTGCGCCTCGCGCACCCGGGCGAATCGCGCAACGCGCACCAGTCGGTGACGCTGCTCGAGGCGATCGAGGAATTCCGCTTCGACGCGCTGATCGGCGGTGCGCGCCGCGACGAGGAGAAGGCCCGCGCCAAGGAGCGCATCTTCTCGCACCGCGACAGCTTCGGCCAATGGCAACCCAAGGACCAGCGCCCCGAGCTCTGGACCCTGTTCAACACGCGCCTGGCACCGGGCGAGCACTTCCGCGTGTTCCCGATCTCGAACTGGACCGAACTCGACGTCTGGCAGTACATCGAGCGCGAGCACGTCGGCCTGCCCTCGATCTACTACACGCACAAGCGCGAGGTGGTCGAGCGCCGCGGCCTGCTGGTGCCGGTGACCGAACTGACCCCGCCGCGCGACGGCGAAACCGTGCAGGTGCGCGACGTGCGCTTCCGCACCGTGGGCGACATCACGACCACCTGCCCGGTCGAGAGCCTCGCGGCCGACGCGGGCGACGTGGTGCTCGAAACGCTGTCGGTCGACGTCAGCGAACGCGGCGCCACCCGGATGGACGACATGACCTCCGAAGCTTCGATGGAAAAACGCAAGAAAGACGGTTATTTCTGACCCACCCCCGTCCCTCGCTCACTTCGTGTAGCTCGACTCCCCCCTCAAGGGGGCGACACCAGCGGCCCGGCAAAGCCGGTTCCGCGGTGTCTCCCGAAAGAAACCCATGACCGCCACCACGCTTCAACCCGAAATCACAGCCGACACCGGCACCGCGCTGCGCTTCATCACCTGCGGCTCGGTCGACGACGGCAAGAGCACGCTGATCGGCCGCCTGCTGGTCGACAGCAAGACCGTGCTGCAGGACCAGCTCGCTGGCGTGCAGCGCGGCGGCGAGACCGACCTCGCGCTGCTGACCGACGGCCTGTCGGCCGAGCGCGAACAGGGCATCACGATCGACGTGGCCTATCGCTACTTCTCGACCGCCAGGCGCAAGTTCATCATCGGCGACGCGCCGGGCCACGAGCAGTACACGCGCAACATGGTGACGGCCGCCTCGGCCGCCGACGCCGCCGTGGTGCTGGTCGATGCCACCAAGCTGGCCTGGGCCGCCGAGGTGGAGGACGGCACCGTGGTCAAGCGCGAGCTGCTGCCGCAGACGCGCCGCCACACGCTGCTGACGCACCTGCTGCGCGTGCAGTCGATCGTGTTCGCGGTCAACAAGCTCGACGCCATTGCCGATGCCGGCCTGGCCTTCGAACGCATCTCGGCCGCGCTCAACGCCTTCGCCGAAGCCGCGGGCGTGCAGGTGGCCGCGATCGTGCCGATCTCGGCGCTCAAGGGCTGGAACGTGGCCACGCGCCATGCCGACTGGGTCGGCTACGAGGGCCCGAGCCTGCTCGAGCTGCTCGAACAGCTGCCGGTGACGGCGCAGGACGAATCGGTGCCCTTCGCCTTCCCGGTGCAGTGGGTCGAGAAGTTCTCGTCCTCGGCCGATACCTCGCAGGGCCGCCGCGTGTTCTGGGGCCGCGTGGCCTCGGGCCATGTCGAGCCGGGCCAGCGCGTGACCGTGCTGCCGAGCAACCAGACCGCCACCGTGGCCCAGGTGCTGAGCCACGCGCGCCAGCCGAAGACCGTGCATGCGGGCCACAGCGCCGGCATCGTGCTCGACCGCGAGGTCGACGTGTCGCGCGGCGACTGGCTGCTGGCGCCCGAGGCCTTCGAGCCGGTGCGCGAGATCACCGCCACCGTGGCCTGGCTCGACGACGAGCCGCTGGTCGCGGGCCGCGTCTACTGGGCGCTGCAGGGGCATCGCTGGGTCAAGGCCAAGGTCGCGCGCATCGTCGACCGGGTCAACATCACGACGCTCGAATCCGAGCCCGCGACCCAGCTCGAGGCCAATGCCATCGGCGACGTGGTGCTCGCGCTGCAGCAGCCGCTGGCGGTGCTGCCGTTCACGCGCTCGCGCGCGCTGGGCTCGCTGGTGCTGGTCGATACGGCCTCGCATCGCACTTCCGCGGCCGTCCTCGTGCAGCCGAATGCCGCAAAGGCCTAAAATCAAGGGTTTTTCCCGACCACAGAACGCATACAACGCCAAATGACCCACGTCGTCTCCGAAGCCTGCATCCGTTGCAAATACACCGACTGCGTGGACGTTTGCCCCGTCGACTGCTTCCGCGAAGGTCCCAACATGCTGGTGATCGACCCGGACGAATGCATCGACTGCGCGGTCTGCATCCCCGAGTGCCCGGCCAACGCCATCTTCGCCGAGGAAGACCTGCCGGCCGACCAGATCGCCTTCATCAAGCTCAATGCCGAGCTGGCCCAGGCCGACGGCTGGAAGAGCATCACCAAGCGCAAGCCCGCGCTGCCCGACGCCGACGAGTGGAAGGACAAGACGGGCAAGATCTCGGAGCTGGTGCGCTGATCCCCTCCCCCGCCCCGATCGAGACCGACGCCCTGATCATCGGCGCCGGCCCGGTGGGGCTGTTCCAGGCCTTCCAGCTCGGCCTGCTCGAGATCTCCTGCCACATCGTCGATGCGCTGCCCGCCGCGGGCGGCCAGTGCGTGGCGCTGTACGGTCACAAGCCGATCTACGACATTCCCGGCACCCCGGTGACCAGCGGGCGCGAGCTCGCGCAGTCGCTGCTGGCGCAGGTGGCACCGTTCGAGCCGGTCTTCCATTTCGGCGAGCAGGTCGCCACGCTCGAGCGCCAGGCCGACCAGCGGCTGCTGCTGGGCACCTCGGCCGGCCGCCACTTCCTCGCGAAGACGGTGTTCATCGCGGCCGGCGTCGGCGCCTTCGTGCCCAAGCGCATCGCGCTGGACGACATCGGCCGCTTCGAGGGCCGGTCGCTGTTCTATCACCCCGATTCGCTCGATCGCTTCGCGGGCCAGGCCGTGGTGGTCAATGGCGGCGACGACACGGCGCTCGAAACCGCGATCACGCTGACCGCCATCGCCAGGCAGGTCACGCTGGTGCACCGGCGCGACGGCTTCCAGGCCGACGAGGCCACGGTGGCCGCGATGCGCGCGCTGGTGGCCGAGGGCCGGCTGGGTTTCCAGGTCGGCCAGCCCAGCGGCTTCGACGGCCACGTGCTGCGCATCGCCACGCCCGATGCCAGCACGGTCGAGCTGCCGCTCGATGCGCTGGTCGCCTGCCTGGGCATCTCGCCGCGCCTCGGGCCGATCGCCGACTGGGGCTTCGAGCTCGAGCGCAAGCAGGTGCCGGTCGACACCGAGAAGTACCAGACGCGCGAGACCGGCGTGTTCGCGGTCGGCGACATCAACACCTACCCGGGCAAGAAGAAGCTGATCGTCTGCGGCTTCCACGAGGCCACGCTGGCCGCGTGGGGCGCCGCGGCGATCGTGTTCCCCGGCAAGGCGATCCCGCTGCAGTACACGACCACCAGCACCCGGCTGCACGAGCTGCTGGGCGTGGCCGGCAAGGCCTGAGCCGCGCTCAGCCCCGCGCGGGCAACAACGCGCGGTACTCGGCGATGAAGCCGCCGATGGCGGCCACGTAGCGCTCGATGTCGGCGTCGCCCAGCGGCAGCGACAGCACCACGAAGCCGCGCGGCGAGGTGTAGATGCCCGCGTTCAGCAGGTGCAAGAACAGCAGCTGGCGCAGCCGCCCATCGACCGCCGCGAGGTCGGCCACGCGCCGCACCTCGCCCTGCAAAAAATGCGCGTTCATCAGCGAGCCCACGCCCGTGAACTGCAGCGCCACGCCCTCCTTCGCGCCCAGCGCGTTGAGCCGCGCGCGCATCGCCTCGCCGCGCTCGGCCAGCGCGCCGGCCGCCTCGGGCGTGAACAGCCGGGTGAGGCCCGCCTGGCCGGCCGCCATGGTCATCACGTTGTTGTTGAAGGTGCCCGAGTGCGCGAGCGCCCCGGTGCGTGGGTCGAACTGCGCCATCACGTCGGCGCGGCCGCCGAAGGCGCCGAAGGACATGCCGCCGCCGATGTACTTGCCCAGGGTCGTGAGGTCGGCGCGGATGCCCAGCTCGTTGGCGAGCCCGCGCGGGCCCAGGCGCGAGGTCATGACCTCGTCGAAGATCAGCAGCGCGCCGGCCGCCGTGGCCGCCTCGCGCAGTGCCCGCAGGAAATCGGGCTGCCCCGGGATGCAGCCGGCCGCGCCCTGCATCGGCTCGACCAGCACGGCCGCGATCTGCGAGGCCTGCTCGGCGATGCGCGCGCGCGCCGTCTCGGCGTCGTTGTAGGGCAGCACCAGGAAATCGAAGGGCACGGTGGTGGGCAAGGGCTGGTCGCCGAAGCCCAGCACGCCGCCGTGGTAGCCGCCCGAGAACACCACGATGCGGCGCCGCCCCGTGAAGTGCAGCGCGGCCGTGAGCGCCATCAGGTTGGCCTCGGTGCCCGAGTTGGTGAAGCGCAGTCGCTCGACCTGCGAGAAGCGCTCGCGGATGGTCCGCGCCAGCCGGCCCTCGAGCAGGTTGTGGCCCGTGAGGTTGACGCCTCCCTGCATCGCCTCGATCACCGCCTCGCGGATCTCGGGCGCCGAGTGGCCGTAGACGCCGGCCGTGTACTCGGCGATGAAGTCGGCATAGCGGTGGCCGTCGGCGTCCCACAGCGCGGCCCCCTCGCCGCGCGCGATGGTCAGCGGGAACGGCGCGTAGAACAGCACCGAGCGCGTGTTGCCGCCGGGCATGGACTCGGCATTGGCCTCGAACTGGCGCCGGCTGGCGGGGTTGGCCTCGGTGAAACGGCGGTGCGCCTCGGCCAGGGCATGGTCGATGGGGGCAAGGGGCATGGCGGCTCCTGGAAAGGGTTGTGCGGCTGGAATTGACGCTTGGCTCAGCGTTAATTGTTCGATGCTCAATTTTTCGATGTTTATACAATCAATTCACCGACCGAACAATGGCACCCACCCGATGACCACCGCGCGCAAGAAAGCCGCTCCCCCGCCCCGCACCGCCGGCCGACCCGCGGGCGGCGCCGCGCTGACCAAGGGCCGGATCGCCGAGGTCGCGCTGGCGCTGATCGACGAGGCCGGCCTCGGCGCATTCAGCCTGCGCGAGGTGGCGGCACGGCTCGGCGTCTATCCGGCCACGGTGCACTGGCACGTGAGCTCGCGCGAGGCGCTGCTGGCCGAGGTCGCGGCCGCGGTCATGGCCGACGTGGCGCCGCCCGCCGATGCCGCGCCGCCGGGCTGGCAGGCCTGGATCGCCGAACTGTTCCGCCGCTGCCGCGCGGCCGTGCGGCGCCATCCCAACGTCGCGCAGCTGCTGGGTGCGCAGCTGGTGTCCAACGGCAGCCTGCCGACCGCGCTGGTCGAGGGCGTGCTCACGGCGCTGACCGAGGCCGGCTTCGAGGGCGAGCCGCTGCGCGAGGCCTACAACTGCACGATCGCGGCGATGCTGGGCTTCCTCACGATGGAGTTCTCGCCGCTGCCCTCGGACAACACGCAGACCTGGGCCGAGGAGCTGCGCGAGCGCGTCCACACCATCCGCCCGCTCGACCACCCGGTGCTCTCGCGCAACCTGCCGCTCCTGGCCAACCGCGCCTTCATCGTGCGCTGGGACAACGGCAGCACGGTGCCGCTGGACAGCAGCTTCGAGCGCCACGTCCAGATGACCATCGACGGCCTCGAGGCCTTCGCGCGGCGCGTCAGGCCGACGTAGGCACGGGCATCGGCACCGCATCGGCCTCGCGCCCGATGCGCAGCAGCGCGTCCTTGAGCCACAGCACGCCGGCGTCGGAATTCGAGCGCCGGTTCCAGCACACGACCGAGCGGTAGCCCTGCAGCTCGAAGGGCAGCGGATGCACCGCGAGCAGCGCGTCGAAGCGCGCGGCCACGCGCAGCGGCATCACCGCCACGTGGTCGGTCTGCGCCAGCAGGTCGACGATCTGGCCGAAGCTGGTCATGGCCACGCTCATGCTGCGCTGGCGGCCCTGGCGCGCGAGCACCTGGTCGATCAGGTCGTCGAGCGCCGAGCTGCCATAGCCCAGGAACACGTGCGGCGCGGCGCAGAAGTCGTCGAGCGAGGCGGCCTCGCCCATCGTCGGATGGCCGCGGCGCACCGCGACCACGTAGCGGTCCTCGTAGAGCAGCGCCGATTCGCAGTCGCTCGGCGGCTGCAGCCGCGGCAGCACGGCGACATCGAAATCGCCCTTGCGCAGCCGCTCGGTCAGCGTGAGGAAGGAGCTGGTCTCCCAGTACAGCCGCACGCGCGAACCGCAGGCCACGAGCTCGTTGGCCAGCCGCGGCAGCAGCAGGTGGCTCGCGTAGTCGCCGCCCGAGATGCGGAAGATGCGCTGCGAATGCTCGGGCTGGAAGCGGTCGTCGGGCTCGAGCATGGCCGACAGGTCGGCCAGCACGCGCTCGACCTGGCCCGCGAGCGCCGTGGCGCGCGCGGTGGGCTGCACGCCGTGCGCGGTGCGCGTGAACAGCGGGTCGTCGAAGGTCTCGCGCAGCCGGTTGAGCGAGGCGCTCACCGCGGGCTGGCTCAGGAACAGGCGCGTCGCCGCGCGCGACACGCTGCGCTCGCGCATCAGCGCATCGAAGGTCCGCAGCATGCCGACGTCGAGGCTGCGGATATCACGTCGGGCCATATCTCATATCCAAAGCTTCGAATTGCCCGGGGCACGGGCGGTACTTATCGTCGGGTCCACAAGTACAGCACGACCTGGAGACACGATGAATCCGTTGCGACCCCAGCCGACGCGCCGACGCGCGCTCGGCCTTCTCGGCGCCGTCATGGCCGGCGCCGCCGGCCCGGCCTTCGCGCAGGCGAGTCCGCCCAACTTCCCGACCCGCGTGGTGCGCATCATCCCCTTCGGCTCGGGCGGCGGGCCGATGGACTCGATCGCGCGCATCTACGCCGAGAAGCTCAAGGCGCGCTGGAACCAGCCGGTGATCGTCGAGCCCCGGCCCGGCGCCAGCGGCACCATCGCCGCCGACGCGGTCGCCAAGGCGGCGCCCGACGGCTACACGGTGCTGCTGACGCTGCCGCTCACGCACATCAACAACGTGGTGCTGCAGCCGCGCCTGCCCTACGACCCGGTGAAGGACTTCGAGCCGCTGTCGCAGCTCGCGACCGGCGGGCCGATGCTGATCGCGCGCGCCTCGGCGCCGTTCTCGAACGTGCGCGAGTTCGTCGCCTACGCCAAGGCGCACCGCGGCATCAGCTACGGCACCTGGGGCAACGGCTCGAACGCCCACCTGTTCGGCGAGCTGCTCGCGCGCCAGGCCGGCATCGACCTGATCCACGTGCCCTACAAGGCCGAGGCGGCCGCGCACAACGACCTGTTCGGCGAGGCGCTGGGCGTGGCCTGGGCCAACCCGGCCACCGCGCGCGGGCTGGCCCAGGCCGGCCGCATCAAGGTGCTGGGCATCACCGGAAGGCGCCGCGTGCGCTCGATGCCCGAGGTGCCGACCTTCGCCGAGCAGGGCTTCGCGGGCTTCGACCTCGACAGCTGGATCGGCGTCTACGCGCCCGCGAAGACGCCGCAGCCGGTGCTCGACGAATGGGTCGCCGCGCTGCAGGCGGTCACGCGCCAGCCCGACGTGCAGGAGCGGCTGGCCGGCTACGGCTTCGAGCCGCTGGGCAGCACGCCGGCCGAGTTCCGCGCCGGCCAGAAAGCCGATTTCCCCCGTGTCGCGGACCTGATCAAGGCCGCAGGAGTCACCCCCGAATGAGCACCGTCCTTCCCTCCTCCTCTTCCACGGCCGAATGGCAGCCGGTCGCCTTCGACACCGGCACCGCCTACGGCCGCAAGCCGCCGAGCCACAAGGCCGAGCTGACCGAGGTCGGCGCCGGCACGCCGATGGGCGAGCTGCTGCGGCGCTACTGGCATCCCATCGGGCTGGCCGCCGATGCCAGCGACACGCCGCGCCAGGTGCGCGTGCTCGGCGAGGACCTGATCCTGTTCCGCGACAAGACCGGCCGGCCCGGCCTGGTGCACTGGCGCTGCGCCCACCGCGGCGCCTCGCTCTACTACGGCCGCGTGGAGGAAGGCGGCATCCGCTGCTGCTACCACGGCTGGATGTTCGACGTGCAGGGCCACTGCGTCGACCAGCCCTGCGAGCCCGAGAACGGCGCGCGCACGCGCGGACGCGTGCGCCAGCCCTGGTACCCGGTCGAGGAGCGCTACGGCCTGGTCTGGGCCTACCTCGGCCCGGCCGAGAAGAAGCCGGTGCTGCCGCGCTACGACTGCCTGGAGGTGCTCGACGAGGGCGAGACGCTCGAGGCCGACGACAACAGCATCGGCGGCGGCGGGCCGCGGATCATTCCCTGCAACTGGCTGCAGCACTACGAGAACGTGGCCGACCCCTTCCACGTGCCGGTGCTGCACGGCAGCTTCAGCGGCACCCAGTTCGTGGCGCTGATGGGCCAGATGCCCGAGGTGAACTTCGAGAGCACCGAGACCGGCGTGATGATCACCTCGATCCGCCGGCTCGAGGACGGCCGCGTGTTCCGCCGCGTGGCCGGGCCGGTGCTGCCGACCCTGCGCGTGGTGCCGAACCCGCGCGTGGCGGCCTATGGCCGGGTCGAGTCGATCGGCTGGGTGCTGCCGATCGACGACCACAGCTTCCGCATCTACACCGTGGGCCGGGTGAAGCAGCCCGGCGATCTCGCGCGGGTGCGCTCGCGCCTCAACGGCAAGCTGTGGGAGGAGCTCAGCGAGGAGGAGCACCGCCGCTTTCCCGGCGACTACGAAGCACAGGTGAGCCAGGGCGCGATCACCGCGCATTCGGAGGAGCACCTGGCGAGTTCCGACCGCGGCATCGTGATGCTGCGCCGGCTGCTGCAGCGCCAGCTCGACGCGCTGCGCGAGGGCCGCGACCCGGCCGGCGTGAGCTTCGACGCCGACGCGCCGCCGGTGCGCTTCGAGGCCGGCAACTTCCTGCAGGGCGAATGACCGCGGCCGTCGAACGCATCGCGGTGCGCGTCGCGCGCAAGACGATCGAGGCCGAGGGCATCGCGGGCTTCCGGCTCGAGGCGGCCGACGGCGGCGCGCTGCCGCCCTTCGAGGCCGGCGCGCACATCGAGGTGCTGCTGCCCGGCGGCCTGGTGCGGCCCTACTCGCTGTGCAACCCGCCCGCGCAGGCGCCCGGCCACTACGAGATCGGCGTGCTGCGCGAGGCGGCATCGCGCGGCGGCTCGCGCGCGCTGCACGAGGCGGTGGCCGAAGGCACGCTGCTGCAGGTCGGCGCGCCGCGCAATCTGTTCGCGCTCGATGAAGCGGCCGATCACAGCCTGCTGCTGGCCGGCGGCATCGGCATCACGCCGCTGCTCGCGATGGCGCACCGGCTCGCCGCGCTGGGTCGCGATTTCGCGCTGCACTGCTGCAGCCGCAGCGCGGCGCGCGCGGCCTACCGCGAGCGGCTGCGGGCGGCGGCCTTCGCCGACCGGGTGTTCTTCCACGACGACGACGGCCCGCCCGCACAGCGCATCGACCTGGCCGCCACCATCGGCGAACCGGCGCCTGGGCGCCAGCTCTACGTCTGCGGGCCGAACGGATTCATCGAAGCGGTGCGCGCCACGGCCCGCGCGCGCGGCTGGCCCGAGGGGCGCGTGCATTTCGAATGCTTCGCGGGCACGCTGCCGCCCGTCGAAGAGGCCGGCAGCTTCGAGGTGCAGCTGCGCAGCAGCGGCCGCGTGGTGCGCGTGCCGGCCGCGCTCAGCGTGGTGGATGCGCTCGCGGCCGAGGGCATCGAGATCCCGGTGTCCTGCGCCCAGGGCGTATGCGGCACCTGCCTCACGCGCGTGCTCGAGGGCGAGGTCGCGCACCACGACCTGTTTCTCACGCCCGCCGAGCAGGCGGCCAACGACCAGTTCCTGCCCTGCTGCTCGCGCGCGCGCTCGCCGCGGCTGGTGCTCGATCTCTAGGGTGCCTCTTTCTCCTCGAGCAGTTCGTGGAGCACCATGCGCGTCTGCCGGCCGCGCAGCGCCACCTGCTCCTCGATGCGGCGCGTGGGCAGCCGCCCCGCGAGCCCCGCATGGGTGGTGTCGGACATCAGCGTGCGCGTGCCCAGCTCCTTGTTGCTGCCCTCGATGCGGCTTGCCGCGTTGATCACGTCGCCGAGCGCGGTGTAGGAGAGCCGGTCGCTCGAGCCGAGCACGCCGGCGATCACCACCCCGGTGTGCATGCCGATGCGCGTGTGGAAGGGCTGCAGCCCCTCGGCCTGCCAGCGGCGATTGAGCTCGGCCATCTCGGCATGCAGCTCGAGCGCCGCGAGGCAGGCGCGGTACTCCGCATCGGGGAGTTCGAGCGGCGCGCCCCACAGCACCATGATGCCGTCGCCCATGTACTTGTCGACCACGCCGCCATGGCGCGCGAACACGCGCTGCGCGAGGTTGAAGTACTCGGTGAGCTGGCGCACCAGCAGGTCGGCCGGCATCGACTCGGCGATGCTCGTGAAGCCCTCGACGTCGGTGAACATCGCCGTGATGCGGCGCGGCGAGCCGCCGGGCGCCAGCGCATGGCCCTCGGCCACGAGCTGGCGGATCAGGTGCACCGGCACGAACTTGCTGAAGGCCCGCAGGCTGCGCGCGGAGTCGTCGAGCGCCTGGTTCAGGTGCTGGATCTCGAGCACGCGGCTGGGCTGCTGCGGCAGGTCGTCGAGCTCGAGCCGGCCGATGCGGCGCGCGGTCTGCGACAGGTTCTCGATCGGCGCGGTCACCAGCTTCGACAGCCGCAGCGAGATGAAGAGCGCGAAGGCCAGGAAGGCCAGGGTCAGCAGCAGGCCCCAGCGCACCAGGCGCTCGAGGCCGGCGAGCAGCTCGGCCTCGGGCTCCCAGCTGATCAGTTCCCAGCCCGTGGGGCCGATGCGCGAGGACTCGACCCGGTAGCGCTCGCCCGCATGGGTGACCACGAAGCTCTCGTCCTCGACGTTCTCCGAGATGCCGTGCGCCAGCATGTGGGCATGCACCGCGCCGAGCACGCCGCCCTCGGGCAGGCGCAGTTCGCGCACCGGATCGGGATGGTCGCTGCGCGCCAGCACATGGTGGTCGTCGCTCAGCAGCACGCTCTGGCCCGGGCCGCGGCTGCCGAACTGGCGCACCAGCGTCGACAGGTGGCCCAGCGACAGGTGGCCGACCACCACCAGCGACTGCAGGTGCCGCCCTTCCCCGTCGAGCCGCTCGGCCGGCTGGGCGTAGCTCACGCCGAGCTCCTCGCCGTCGTCGAAACGGAACGGCGGCGTCCACACCGGCGCCTTCCGTGCCAGCGCCTCGCGGTACCAGGCGCGCTCGGTGGCGTCGTGGTCGCTGCGGAAGGATTCGATGCGCATGGTCGCGAAGCGCTGGCGCGGGTCGCCGCCCTCGATGTCGACCGAGCGCTTGTATGCCCAGGTCTCGGTGCTGAAGGCCGGATCGCGCACCACCTGGCGGATCGCCGACACCGGGTAGCGCTCGGCCATCAGCAGATGGCCGTCGTCGCTGGCCACGCCGAGGCTGTCGAGCTCGGTCGCTTCCTCGAGCAGGGTCCACAGCATCTCGGCACTGCGCTCGCCGTCCTCGCCCAGCGGATGCAGGCTCGGCGAATCGCCGACGGCATGCACCACCGCCTGGGTCTTGGCGAGGAAGGCCAGCACGTTGTCCTCGACGCGGTCATGGCTCACCTTGTGCGCCGACTCGCCGACGCGCGACACCAGCCGCTGCGCGCCCCAGTAGCCGAGCGCCACCAGCAGCAGCGACTGGACCAGCGCGACGGCGCAGACGATGGTGCCGACGTCGACCCGGAAGCGCCTCATGCGCGTGGCGGCCGAGGCTTTGGCGGCGGGATCCGTGGAGCCCGGGGGCGGCGTTGCTTCTGTCATGCATTCCCTTTCGGCGCGTTCGGATGCGCCTGCATTTGTTGTGGCGCGGATTGTCTTCGGCCGCGCGCATAGCCCCCACGGCCCGGCGGGACTAAAATGGCGCTTCGCTAGGGGTGTTGGGTCGGCTTGCCGACCCGGCTGAGAAAGTCCCTTTGAACCTGATTGAGGTAATCCTCGCGCAGGGAAGCTGGTCCGGCGGCCTGTCACGTTCTCTCGCGTGCCAGCCGCGCCGCTGGAGCCTCGCCCACCTGCCAAACCTTTTGCCCGGAGCAAAACGGATGGCACACGACGACACATCGAATCCTCTCGCCAACGAGGCGCTGACGCCGCTGCCGGCGTCGCAGCGCGTCTTCGGCTGGCACGACCATGCCTCGCTCTGGTTCAGCCTGGGCGTGGGCCTGCTGGTGATGCAGATCGGCGCCTACCTGGTGCCGGCCGTGGGCACGCGCGACGCGGCGATCGCGATCGCGCTGGGTTCCTGCCTCGGCGCCGCGCTGCTGGCCTGGACCGCGCGCCTGGGCTGCGAGAGCGGCCTGGCCAGCGCGGGCCTGATGCATGCCACCTACGGCAGCGCCTTCGCGCGGCTGCCGGTGCTGCTCAACATCGTGCAGCTGGTGGGCTGGACCACCTTCGAGCTGGTGATCATGCGCGAGGGCACGCAGGCCATCGGCCAGTCGGTGGCCGGGCCATGGCTGGGCAGCGCCTGGGGCGGCGTGGCGGCCACGCTGCTGTGGGGCGCGGTGCTGCTGGCGCTGCTCGCGGGCTCGATGGTGAAGCTGGTGCGGCGCTTCGTGAGCCGCTTCGGGCTGCCGCTGGTGGTGCTGTCGCTGCTGTGGCTCAGCTGGCAGTTCGCAACCCAGTTGCATGCCAAGGGCTTCGATGCCTTCTGGTCGCGCCCGGGCGACGGCAGCATGGGCATGTTCGGCGCCCTCGACCTCGTGATCGCGATGCCGGTGTCGTGGCTGCCGCTGGTGGCCGACTATGCGCGGCACGGCAAGCGCAGCGCCGGCGGGCTGGGCAGCGCCTTCAGCGGTACCTGGATCGGCTATGCGCTGGCCAACATCTGGTGCTATGCGCTGGGCGTGATGGTGGTCAGCGTGGCCGAGCCCGGCACCAGCCTGGTCACGGCACTGCTGCTGGCGCAGGGCGGGCTGGTGGCGCTGGGACTGATCCTGATCGACGAGCTCGACAACGCCTATGGCGACGTCTATTCGGGCTCGGTCTCCACCCACAGCCTGCTGCCGCGCTGGAGCGTGAAGCGCTGGGGCCTGCTGCTGGCCGCGCTGTGCATCGCGCTCGCGCTGGTGCTGCCGATGCACACGCTCGAGCCCTTCCTGTTGCTGCTGAGCTCGGTGTTCGTGCCGCTCTACGGCGTGATCCTCGGGCGGCTGGGCGGCGGCCGCGCGGTGGCGCCGGCCGGCGCCCGCCCCAAGGTCGACCTGGCGGCGGCGCTGATCTGGATCGCGGGCATCGCGGCCTACCACGCGCTCGCGAAATGGGCGCCACAGTTCGGCTCGGCGCTGCCGACGCTGGCGCTGACCTTCGCGCTGGCCTGGCTCAGCCGGCCGAAGCCCGCAGCGGCAGGCGCTGCGTCGGCACTGGCGCAAAGCCGTGGTTGAGCGGGCCATGACCGGCGCCGACCCGAACGTCGACTGCGGCCGCCATCGCGCCGAGGATGTAGGCGCGCGCGCGCTCCACCGCCTCGGGCAGCGCCGCGCCCAGTGCCAGGTGCGCGGCGATGGCCGACGACAGCGTGCAGCCGGTGCCGTGCAGGTTGCGGCTCTCGATGCGGCGCGAGGCCAGGCGCGTGCGCTCGCCACTGGATTGCAGCAGCACGTCGACCACCTCGCTGCCTGGCAGGTGGCCGCCCTTGAGCAACACGGCGCGCGCGCCGAGCCCCAGCAGCTCGTCGGCCGCGCCGTCGAGCGCGCCGATGCCGTCGATCGCATGGCCGATCAGCAGGGCCGCCTCGTCGAGGTTGGGCGTGATCACCGCGGCGCGCGGGAACAGTTCGCGCACCAGCACCTGCACCGTCTCGGCCGCGATCAGGCGGTCGCCGCTGGTGGCGACCATCACGGGGTCGAGCACCACGTTCGGCAGGCGGTAGTGGTCGATGGCCCAGGCCACGACCTCGACCACCTCGGGCGCATGCAGCATGCCGAGCTTGACCGCGTCGACGCCGATGTCCTCGACCACGGCCTGGATCTGTGCCTTGAGGAAGGCCGGCGGCACGCCGTGGATGCCCGTGACGCCGAGCGTGTTCTGCGCGGTGAGCGCGGTGATGGCCGTCATGCCGTAGCAGCCGAGGGCCGCGAAGGTCTTGAGATCGGCCTGGATGCCGGCACCGCCGCCGCTGTCGGAGCCTGCGATCGAGAGCACGCGCGCATAGCGCTGGGTGGGTCCTTGGGTCATGCCGAAAATTATCGACGCGATTCGAAGGTGCAAGGAGCATGGCGATGAAGCTGCCCTTCCGATCGGTGGCGATCCTCGGCGCGGGCCTCATGGGCCGGCTGATGGCCGTGACGCTCGCGCGGGCCGGCTGCCGCGTCGACCTCCACGAGGCCGGCAGTGCCGAGGCCGAAGGCGCGGCGGCGCGCGTGGCCGCGGCCATGCTCGCGCCGCTGGCCGAGTCGGCGGTGGCGCCGGTGCCGCTGGTGCGCATGGGCCACCACGCACTGTCGCGCTGGCCCGAGCTGCTCGCGCCGCTGGCGCGGCCGGTGTTCTTCCAGCGCGAAGGCACGCTGGTGCTGTGGCACCGGCAGGATGCGAACGAGGCCGCGCGGCTCGCGCGCGTGCTGGCCCACACCGGCACGCAGGTGCCCGAGCTGGCGCCGATGCGCACGCTCGATGGCGCGGGCATCGAGGCGCTCGAGCCCTCGCTGGGCCGGCGTTTCGCCAGCGGCCTGTTCCTGCCGGGCGAAGGCCAGCTCGACAACCGCGCGCTGCTGGCCGCGCTGCTCGCGACGCTGCAGGCCGACGACAAGGTCACGCTGCACTGGCAATCGCCGCGCGCGCCCGAGGACTTCGCGCCCGGTTCGCCGGGCCAGCCCGACTGGCTGATCGACTGCCGCGGCCTCGGCGCCCGGCCGCAGTGGAACGCGCTGCGCGGCGTGCGCGGCGAGGTGATCCGCGTGCATGCGCCCGACGTGACGCTGGCGCGGCCCACGCGGCTCGTGCATCCGCGCTATCCGCTCTACATCGCGCCCAAGCCCGAAGGCCTGTTCGTGATCGGCGCGACCGAGATCGAATCGGACGACATGTCGCCCGCGAGCGTGCGCTCCACGCTCGAGCTGCTCAGTGCCGCCTACGCAGTGCACAGCGGCTTCGCCGAGGCGCGCATCGTCGAGATCGCGACGCAGTGCCGCCCCACCCTGCCCGACAACCTGCCCGCGCTGCGTCAGCCGCGGCCGCGCGTGCTGCAGATCAACGGCCTGTACCGCCACGGTTTCATGATCGCGCCCGCGCTGCTCGACGCCGCGATGGAGTGGCTCGCGCAGGGCCGCTCGCCGCTCGCGCAAGGCTTCGGCCTGGAGACCCCATGACGACGATGAACATCCTGATCAACGACAAGCCCTTCGCGCTGCCCGAGCACGCCACGCTGACCGACGCACTCGCCGCGCTGAATGCCACGCCGCCCTTCGCGGTGGCCGTGAACCGCGAGTTCGTGCCGCGCTCGGCCTATGCCGCGCGCGCGCTGCGGCCCGACGACCGCGTCGAGGTGATCCGCCCGGTGACGGGCGGCTGAACGCATTGATGGAGACAAGACCGATGACCACGACCCCGAACGATCCGCTGGTGCTCTACGGCGAGACCTTCCACAGCCGCCTGCTGCTGGGCACCGCGCGCTACCCCTCGCCCGACCTGCTCGAGGCCGCCGTGAAGCGCGCGAAGCCCGCGATGCTCACGGCCTCGCTGCGGCGCCAGACCGCCAACCAGGGCTCGGGCAACAGCGATCTCGGCAACGGCTTCTGGGAACTGCTGCGCCGGCTCGAGGTGCCGGTGCTGCCCAACACCGCGGGCTGCCACAGCGTGCAGGAAGTGGTCGCCACCGCGCAGATGGCGCGCGAGCTGTTCGACACGCCGTGGATCAAGCTCGAGCTGATCGGCGACGACTACACGCTGCAGCCCGACACGCTGAACCTGGTCGATGCCGCCTCGCAGCTGATCCGCGACGGCTTCAAGGTGCTGCCCTACTGCACCGAGGACCTGGTGCTGTGCCAGCGGCTGGTCGACATCGGCTGCCAGGCCGTGATGCCGTGGGCCGCGCCGATCGGCACCGGCCGCGGGCCGGTCAATCCCTATGCGCTGCAGGTGCTGCGCGACCGGCTCGAGGTGCCGATGCTGGTCGACGCCGGACTGGGCCTGCCCTCGCATGCCTGCCAGGTGATGGAGTGGGGCTTCGATGGCGTGCTGCTGAACACCGCCGTCGCGCTCGCGCAGGACCCGGTCGCGATGGCCGGCGCCTTCGCCGATGCGGTGCAAGCGGGCCGGGCCGCGCGCCGCGCCGGCGCCATGGCCGCGCAGGATGCGGCGCAGGCGAGCACGCCGGTGCTGGGCACGCCGTTCTGGCATCACGCGGGATGAGCGGCAGCATGAACCACGAACAACGACCGGACCGCGCGCGCGTCGCGCAGGAGATCGTCGCGGCGCATGGCCTGCGCTTCGGTGCCGCCACCTCGGCCCCCGCGACCGCGATCGCCTACAGCGCCGACGACGCCATCTACCGCGGCGCGCGACAGGCCTGCGGCGCGCTCGGCTTCATCGACATCGACGCCGAATGCATCGCACGCGCGTGGCGCGCGCAGAGCGAGCGCCTCGGCGGCTTCGATGCGCAGCGCTGGCCCGACGCGCCCGCCGATTTCGGCCTGCGCGAATTTCCGCCGGCGGCGCGCGACAACGCCTTCGCGCCCTGCCCCGAGCAGCTCGGCCTCTATGCCGTGCTGCCCGATGCGGCCTGGGTCGGCCGCATGGCGCGCGCGGGCGTGCCGACGGTGCAGCTGCGCTTCAAGTCGGACGACGCGACGGCCGTCGCGCGCGAAGTGCGCGCGGCCGTCGAGGCCGTGCAGGGCACCGGCGCGCTGCTGTTCATCAACGACCACTGGCGCGTGGCGATCGAGGCACGCGCCTACGGCGTGCACCTGGGCCAGGAAGACCTCGATGCGCTCGCGCCCGAGGAGCTGCAACGGATCCGCGCCGCCGGCCTGCGCCTGGGCGTCAGCACGCACGGCTATGCCGAGATGGTGCGCGCCGACGCGGTCGGCCCCAGCTACATCGCGATGGGGGCGGTCTACCCGACCACGCTCAAGAGGATGGCGACCGCGCCGCAGGGCGTGGCGCGTCTCGCGGCCTACGCGCGCTTGCTGCGCGGCTATCCGCAGGTGGGCATCGGCGGCATCGACGCGCTGCGCCTGCCCGAGGTGCTCGACACCGGCGTCGGCTCCGTCGCCGTGGTACGCGCGCTGGTCGCCGCCGAGGACCCCGAGGGCACGGCCGCGCAATGGATGGCAGCGATCGACGCCCACCGCACCGCATCGGCTGCGAAGCCCTGAACACCGACCGAATGACGCATCCTTCTCTTCTTCTTTCCCGCACCCCCATCGCCTGCGCAATGGCCGCCCTGCTCGCTGCTCACGGGGCCTTCGCCCAGGCACAGGACACCACCGCGCTGCCGGCCGTGACCGTGAACCCCGCCACGCTCGCGCCACCGGCCGAGATCAGCGGCTTCGGCGACGTGCCGCTGCGCGAGCTGCCGCTGTCGGCCACCGTGATCGACAGCAACCAGCTGCGCGCGAGCGGTGCGCGCCGCCTCGCGGACCTCACGCAGTTCGATGCATCGGTGACCGATGCCTACAACTCGGCCGGCTACTGGGACTACCTCACGGTGCGCGGCTTCGTGCTCGACAACCGCTTCAACTACCGGCGCGAGGGCCTGCCGATCAGCGCCGAGACCTCGATCCCGCTCGACAACAAGGAGCGCGTCGAGATCCTGCGCGGCACCAGCGGCATCCAGGCCGGCACCAGTGCGCCGGGCGGGCTCGTCAACTACGTGGTCAAGCGGCCGACCGAGCACGACCTGCGCGCGGTGCGCATCGAGACCACCAGCCGCGGCAGCCTGCTCGGCGCTGTCGACCTCGGCGGGCGCTTCGGCGCGCAGCGCGAGTTCGGCTACCGGATCAACGTCGCGGCCGAGAACCTCAAGCCGCTGGTGCACGACCTCGACGGCAACCGCAACCTGTTCTCGCTCGCGGCCGACTGGCGCATCACGCGCGACTCGGTGCTCGAGTTCGAGATCGAGAAGAGCCGCAAGACGCAGCCGAGCCAGAACGGCTACAGCCTGCTGGGTGCCCGGTTGCCGGCGCCGGTCGATCCGCGCATCAACCTCAACAACCAGCCCTGGTCGCAGCCTTCGAAATTCGATGCGCTGACCGGTACCTTGCGCTTCAGCCAGGCCATCAACGCCGACTGGCGCTGGAGCGCGCAGCTCGGCCGGCAACGGCTGCGCACCGACGACCGCCTGGCCTATGCCTTCGGCTGCAACGCCGAGGAGAGCTACGACCGTTACTGCAGCGACGGCACCTTCGACGTCTACGATTTCCGCAGCGAGAACGAGCGCCGCACGCAGACCGCGGGCAGCCTCAACCTCAAGGGCAACGTGATGACGGGCAGCGTGCGGCACGAGCTCGGCATCGGCCTGCTGCAAAGCCGCGTGCGCAACCGCTTCCAGAACCAGGCCTACAACTACGCGGGCACCGGCAACATCTGGGCGACCTCCTTCGTGCCGCCGGCGCCCGACGCCACCACGCCGCAGACCAACCGCGACGAGCGCTCGACCGAGCTCACCCTGCAGGACGCGATCCGCTGGAACGAGCGCTTCACCACCTGGGTCGGCGTGCGCCACACGCGGCTCGACCGCAGCAGCATCGGCAACGACGGCTCGAACCCGACCGGCTACAAGCAAAACGTAACCACGCCGTGGGTGGCCGTGAGCTACGTGCTGCGGCCCGAGCTGCTGGCCTATGCGAGCTGGGGCAAGGGCGTGGAGTCGCAGGTGGTGCCGAACCGCCCCGACCTCTACGGCAATGCGGGGCAGGCGCTCGCGGCGCTCGCGTCGCGCCAATGGGAGCTGGGCCTCAAGGGCGGCAACGAGGCCTTCAACTGGCAGCTCGCGTGGTTCGACATCTCGCGGCCGCTGACCAACCTCGATGCCTGCGGCGAATCGTGCACGGTGCGCAACGACGGCCGCGCCGTGCATCGCGGACTCGAGGCCGGTGCGCAATGGAACCAGGGACCGTGGCGCCTCGGCGGCAGCGTGTCGGTCATCGACGCGAAGCGCCGCGGCAGCACGGCCGATCCCGCGCTCAACGGACAGTCGCCGACCAACGTGCCCAAGCAGGTGCTGCGCGCGCAGGTCGCCTACCGCGTGCCCGCGGTGGCGGGCCTCGAGATCGCGGGACAGCTGTCGTACGAAGGCCGGCGCAACGTGCTGCCCGATGGTTCGATCCGACTGCCGTCGTGGACGCGCCTCGATGCGGTGCTGCGCTACGACACCAGGCTCAACGGCGTGAACACCAGTTGGTCGCTGGCCGTCGACAACGTCTTCGATCGCCGCTACTGGAAGGAATCGCCCTACCAGTTCAGCCACGTCTACCTGTTCCCGGGCGCGCCGCGCACGCTGCGACTGGGCGTGAGCATCGCGCTCTGAACTTTTTTAGCGAAAAGTTGCGTCGGTTTGCCAGACCCTCAAAAACGACGCTATAATCTGAGGCTTGTTCCTCGATAGCTCAGTCGGTAGAGCGCCGGACTGTTAATCCGTAGGTCCCTGGTTCGAGCCCAGGTCGAGGAGCCAAAAACAAGCCGCAAGGCTACTGGATGCCCCGCTACTCACAAGGTAGCGGGGCATTTTCCTTTGTGCTCGCGCATCGACCTGCAAACGCGTGCCGAAGAACGAATGCGGCAACACGATCGATGGCCGATCGCACGCATCGCATCCGCTCTTTCTTCATCGCCCGCATGCAGCGCGAAGACGACGCGATCGACGAATCGCGCGGACAAAAAAGTGCCGGTGTCAAGTCTTTCGTGTAAATCACGAAGGGCTTGAAACCGTATGTGGGGCAGTAGGTTAGCTCTTTTCGGGGCCGCTTTGCAGCACTGCGGCTTCGTGGGCTAGGAGCCACATAAGAGCGTCGGGAGGGGAAGCCGCATCGCACTGTGTCGTGCTTGATTGCCGAGGAACGGCGGGCCTGCCGCATCATCATAGCCCAAGAGGCTTGGCGGCATCCAGAACGAAGAACGCGCAGCCTTGGGGCTGCGCGTTCGATGGATGCGGCGGGCGATGTACGACACCATCATGCCGGCTTCGATGGCGCGCTCCGCGTGGCCGTGCCCTTCCTGAATCCCCTGTCTCCCGCCATGAAGGCTTCCAGCATGTGCGGGATCAGCGTCATGGCATCTACCGCCTCGCCATACGCCTGCGCGTGCAGCGCGGCGTAGCGATCGAGGTCGGCTTTCAGGCTGGCCGGACAGGCGAAGGTCAGCTTGACGCTTTCGGTCTTGGGCAGCGGCCCGAGCCGCAGCTTCTTGGTCGTGCTCATTGCGAAGCCCCCCGGTTGAAGAACAGCGGCTGGTACGGCCGCAGCACAAGATCCCGGTTGACGATGATCCGCACCGGCAGGCCGGGCCGGCTGGTCAGCGTGGGTTGGATGTTCATGTTGCGCCGGGTCATCTCCTGGCCGACCTGATTGATGCTGTCCTGTGCGCTGTCGCGTCCGGCGATGACGATGCGGTTGCCGTCCTGGCGGTTCTCCGGCGCGGCCAGCTCGGCGCCAACGCCCAGCAGCGTCGTCAGCACAGCACCGGCGACGATGCGATCCCAATGCCAGTCCACGTCGTCTTCCAGGCCGGCGTAGCCGGCCGGGTCGGTGCCCACGAGGTTGTCGAGCGTCAGCGAGGACGTATCGGGCAGGATGATCCGGTTCCACACCACCTGCACGCGGCTCTGCCCGTAGCTGACCTGGCTGTTGTAGCGCCCGAGGATGCGCGATCCCTGCGGGATCAGCAGGAACTTGCCCGTGGCCGTGTCATAGACCGGCTCTGTCACCGTGGCGATCACGTCGCCCGGCAAGTCCGACTTGATACCTGTCACCAGCGCGCCGGCGATCACCGTGCTCGCCATCACCTGATAAGGCGATGCCGGCAGCGCCAGGTTGCCGGAATTGCGGGTTTCCGTAGAGCCGCCTTTCAGGAATGCCTCTTTCTGGTCTTGCCGGTTCTGCACGGCGGTCGGATCGGCTGGCTGTGCAGCCACAGAGGCCGGCCCGGCAGCGAGTGGGTCGAAGGCCGCGAGCGCGCTGGCAGCGCCAGGCACCCCCGGCGCCGCCTGCGCCACCGTGGCGGCGGCCTGGCCTTGGCCGCCCGAGCGGAAGAACACCGACGAAGCCGCCGCCGCATCAGCTTCCTTGCGCAAGGCATCCTCGGGATCGTGACCCGGAGGCGTATAGGCCGGTGTCACCGGCTGCTGCGAGTTCACGATGGCCGGGCCAAGATCGCCCGGTAGTGGCGGCCCCAGTTCGGGTGCGGCGGGCGGCAAGGCCGGCAGCTTCGAGTAATCGGTTGGCAGCGCGTCCAGCCCTTCGGACTTCGACACGCGATCGACGTTGTAAAGCTCGGCCTGCTCGCTGGCTCCGCGCCGCTGCGGCTGCAATGACCAGATCGTGGCCCCGAACACGGCGACCGACAGGCCGCCGGCAAGGATGGCCAGCGTGCGCCGATTCAGGCGCGTGACCGGGCGCGGCTGGGCGCGCAGCGCCACCGCCTCGGGCGCTACCTTGCCCGCCTGCGGCGTGGCAAGGTCAGGGGCGTCGTCTTGGCTCATGGTCAGTTCCTCCGCGCAACGCCGTCCGTGCGCTCGATTCGCACCACGTCGCCCTTGTCACTGCCCAGGCGCAGTTCGGCCGCGCCGAACAGCCGATCCACGATGTAGTACGGCGAGCGGAAGCGGTAGTTCACCAGTTGTCCATCGCCCTGCGCGCCGATGACGAACAGCGGTGGCAGCTCGCCTTGCGCGATGCCCGGCGGAAACTGGATATAGACCTTCTCGCCGTCATCGAAGGCGCGCAGCGGCTTCCACGGCGGATTGCTGCCGCTGATCGCGTAGCGGAACCGCAGCTTCTCCAGCGACAGTCCGGTATCGACCGGGGCGGCGGCACTGGCCGCCTGCGCCTGGCGCTGCAATGCCAGCATCCGGTCGCGCGGGTACTCCCATGACGCCGACGCCATCCACGTCTTTTCCGTCGAGGTCAGCTCAAGCAAATAGGTGCGGCGGCTGGTAGTGATGACGAGGTTGGTCTTGAGGCTCGAGCGAATCGGCTTGACCAGCACGTTCACGCGCAACTCGGCGCCGCTGCCGCTGGACGTGTCACCCACGATCCAGCGCACGGTATCGCCGGCGGCTACCGTCACCAGTTCTTCGCCCGGCTGGAGCGAAATCACGGTCACGCGACCCACGGCGGCATAGACCTGATACAGCGCGCCATCGGTGAAGGGCCAGACTTGAATCGCGTTGACGTAGCCCTCGCGCGTGGGTGCGACGCGGGCCTCGGCATTGGCGCGCGAGACGCGCACCTTCTCGTCGGCCGGTTCCGGCGTGGGTTTGGCGTCTTCTGCTTCGGGCGCTGGCTTCAACTGCGCCGGCATCGGCAACACCTCGGGTACGGCCACCACCTCCACCGGCGCGGGCGGCTCGGGCAGCGGCTGAGCCTGCACCGGCTCATCGAGCGAAATCACCGGCGGCGGTTTGCCCTGCGTGGCGCAGCCCGCCAGGGCCGCAAGCATCAGCACGGAAACGTAAATACGGAAAGACAGGTTCATGGCTTGGCTCCTTCGGAAGAATCCAGTTCTCGGCTCCACGACAAGCCGTTGACGTAGATGCCCAGGGGGTTCTTGCGCAGGCGTTCTTCGGTGCGCGGCGGCTGGAGCACGATGGACACCACGGCCGTCCACCGCTCTAGGCCAGCCGCGGCGCCGTTGACGTAGCGGCGTTCCGTCCAGCGCACGTTGAAAGACGTGTCGCTGGCGCGCACGACGCTGGCGATCTGCACTGTCACCGACTCCCTGCCGATGCGTGCGAATGGGTCGTTGACCCGCGCGTAGTCGTTGAGCACGGCTGCGCCCTTGTCGGTCGTATAGTCGTAGGCGTCCAGCCAGTTTTGGCGGACGACGATGGGGTCGATGGACAGCGAGCGCACCAGCGTCACGAAGCGCGCAATGTGGTGCGCGGTCTGCGCATCGTTGGGCCGGTAAGGCGTGGCGGCTTCGCCGACGGCGCGCACCTGGCCCGCGCTGTCCACCTCCACCACGTAGGGCGTCACGATGGACTGCGCCGAGCGCCACACCAGGCCGCCAGCCATCAGCAGCGCGAGTGTCAGGCAACCGAAGGCCATCAGCCGCCAGTTCTTCGCCTGCACGCGCGGCGAGCCGATACGCTCGTCCCATACCTGGCCGGCAGCTTGGTACGGCGTGGCAGGCTGCGGCGTGTCGGCATAGCGCACCTGCGGTTTCTTGAATCGCATTGTCAGTTCTCCTTATGAATCGGAATCGCGCAGGCTCGGCCCCTGGCCGGAGCCGCCGCCGTCGCCGCCGCGCAGCGCATGGGCGGTGGTGGTCGCGGCATGGGTGAGTTGCTGGCGGCGATGCAGCCGCTTGGCCCAAGCGGGCTGTGTATTGGCTGCGCCGGACGTGGCCTCGCCTGCGGCGGCCTGGCCGGATGCTCCGGCTGCCGAGTCGCCGTCAGCCGCCTGGCCGTTCCAACCAGAGCGGAAGGGAGCTGCCATGCGTTGCCCAGCAGCGGAAGCACGGGATGCGATGCCGCGCCCGGCGGACTGCGCGCCGGTCTTGGCGACGTTGCCCAAGCCGGCCATCGCGCCCTTCGCGCCACCGCCTGCGGCGGCGGAACCGGCCTGAAACGCCGAGCGTGCGCTGCTGGCCGTCGAGGCGGCAGCACGCGCGCCGCTGCCAGCGAGCTTGGCGGCGGCAGGCGCCATGCGCGCCCCGGCCATGACGGCGCCGCCTACGCCCGTCGCGGCAGCGCCGACGGCAACGGCCGTGCCGGCGGCGCCGACAGCGGCCCCGGCCATCGCGCCCGCGCCGAGTTGCGGCGCACCGGACACCAGGCCCGTGGCGATACCGGGGCCGAAGATCCCGAGCGCCAGCAAGGTGAGCGAGGCCAGCATGATGACCAGCGCATGGTCGATGGAAGGCTCGGCGGGATGGACTTGGAACTCCGCGAACACGCCCGAACCGATGCCGACGATGACAGCCAGCACCAAGACCTTGACGCCAGACGACACCACGTTGCCAAGCACCTTTTCCGCCAAGAAGCTCGTCTTATTCCAGAGCGCGAAAGGCACCAGCACGAAGCCTGCGAGCGTGGTCAGCTTGAACTCGATCAACGTGATGAATAGCTGGATCGCCAGCACGAAGAAGCTCAAGACCACAATCAGCCAGGCGAGGAACATCACCGTGATGGCGTCAAGATTGACGAACACCTCGGGGAAGCCGGCCATCTCGCCGACTTGCTCCAGAATCGGCGCTCCTGCGTCGATGCCGGTTTTCGCCAGCCGGCCCGGCTGCAAGAAGTTCTCCATCGTGATGGCCGAGCCGGTGGCGGTGATGCCCAGCCCGGCGAAGGAGCGGAACACGATGCCGGCCAGCCAGTTGAAGTTGCCGATGATGTAGGCGAAGGCACCGACGTAGAGCACCTTGCGCAGCAGCTTGGCGATGACGTCCTCGCCCTGGCCGGTGGCGTGGCTCATCGCCCAATACAGTCCGGCGATCGTCATGTCGATGACGATCAGCGTTGCGGTGAGGAAGGCCACTTCGCCCTGCAACAGCCCGAAACCCGAGTCGATGTAGGCGGCGAAGATACTGAGGAAGCGGTCGATGATGGTCACGTCATTCATGGCGCGTCCTCTTGATCGGATGCGGCCGGCGATTCGCTGCCGTCGTCCGATTCGGCCGGTGCATCGAAACTTGGCGGGATCGGCGGCAGGTCGGCCAGCGTCTGGTACTCATCCGGCCCGGCCTGGCCGGAGAAGAAGCGCCGCCGGAAGGCTTCGGCGGCGGCGCGGCAAGCGTCCTCGCCCGTGGCCTGCCGGTCGGCCGCGCATTGCGCGCGCAATGCCTTGAGCCGCACGGGATCGGCGGTCAGGGCATCGGCAAGGTTGTCGGTCGGCTGCTCGCTGCAAGCGGCCAGCAGCGCCACAAGCAGCGAAACCGACAGGGCGAGGACGCATCGCATGGCGGCCTCCGTCAGTTGCCGTAGAAGTCCACGCGCTGCGGCGTGTACGGCGTGCCTTCACCCAGGAAGCGCCGCCGCACCTCGCGGGCGCGTTCGGTGGCCGCCGCCTGCCGCGCCAGCTCCAGCGAGGCGGCCCGGTCTTGCGTGATCTGGAGCCGCTGCGACTGGATCGACTGCTTGGCCTGCAAAGCCAGCAACTGGTTCATGGCCTGCATCGCCTGCAACGCGCCTTCGGCCGACTGGCTCTTGCCCACGAGGTCGGCCAGCACGCTTTCGTCTTCGCCCAGGTTCTGCGATACCTGCGCTTGCATCTGCATGGTGGTCTGCAAGCCGTGGAGCGTGTTCCTCCAACGCTCCTGCGCGTCGCGGTACATCTGGTCGCCGCTGACGGTGGCGGCGTACTGCTCGGGATACAGGCGCGCGAACTCCCGATCCAGATTCGTCACGTCGTAGGCCAGGCCGCGCGCCTGGGCGATTAGCCGCTCGGTCGTCGCCAAATTGGCGCGCAACTGGTTCACCACGCTGGACGGCAGGCTGGCGAGGTTGCGCGCCTGGTTCATCAACATCTGCGCTTCGTTCTGAAGCTGCTGGATCTGGTTGTTGATCTGTTGCAACGTGCGGATCGCGGTCAGCGTGTTCTGCACGAGGTTCGTGGGATCGACCACGACCCATTGCGCATGGGCGGTGGCGGTGCAAAGCATGGCCGCGATGGCGGCGGCGATAAGGCGCTTATTCATGGCAGGTTCTCCAGAGGTTGGTCAGCGAGGGAACCCGGCGCGAGGCCGGGGAACGAGGGCAGCAGGTCGGCCGCCCAATCGAGGCCGCGATGGCGCAGCCAGGCGCCCGCGAAGCCGGGCACGCCGGCGTCCAGCAGCACGCGGTCTATGTCGCGCTGGTCTTGCGGCGTGGAAGCGCCCGCAAACGCCAGAGCCGCCGGCCCCAGGTCGAGTTCGAACAGGCGGTTGCCGAGGCGGGATTGGTAGTAGTAGTCGCGCTTGGGCTGCGCGGTGGCGACGATCTCGATCTGCCGCCTGTTGAGGCCGAAGCCCTCGTAGATCGTGCGAATCTGCGGCTCGGTGGCCTGCGGGTTGGGCAAGAAAATCCGACTCGCGCAGCTCTCGATGATCGCGGGCGCGATGCTCGAATCCTTGATGTCGGCGAGGCTCTGCGTGGCGAAGATGACGCTGACGTTCTTCTTGCGCAGTGTCTTGAGCCACTGGCGGATACGCGCGGCAAACACCGGGTCATCGAGGAACAGCCACGCTTCATCAAGGATCAGCAGCGTGGGCGCCCCGTCGAAGCGTTCATCGAAACGCGCAAAGAGGTAATGCAGCACGGCCATGACGGCGGCCTTGCTGTGCATCAGCTCCTCCATCTCGAAGCACTGCACGTCGGCCATGCCCAGCCGGTCGTGGTCGGCGTCCAGCAGCTTGCCGTGGGCGCCACCCAGCACATAGGGCGACAGCGCTTGTCGCAGCGTGTTCGATTGCAGCAGCACGGAAAGTCCCGTCATCGTGCGCTGCTCCACCGGCGCACCGGCGAGACTTCCCAGCGCCGACCAGATAGCCGCCTTCTCGTCGGGGCCGATCGCCACGCCTTCGTGCAGCAAGCGGCCTTCGATCCATTCGGCGGCCCAGGTGCGGTAGCCCTCACGGTCGATGCGCGCGAGTGGCTGGAAGGCGATTTCGCCATCCGTGCCCAGGTCGTAGTGTTCGCCGCCCAGGCCGAGGATGGCGGCCCGCATGGAGCGGCCCATGTCGAAGGCGAAGATGCGCGAGCCGCGATAGCGGCGAAATTGCATCGCCAGCGTGGCGAGCAAGACCGACTTGCCCATGCCGGTCGGCCCCGCGACCAGCGTATGGCCCACGTCGCCGATGTGCGTCACCAGCCGGAACGGCGTGGCGCCGTCGGTGCGTGTCACGATCAGCGGGGGGCCGTCGAGGTGTTCGTTCTTCTCCGGCCCGGCCCATACCGCCGACACCGGCATCATGTGCGCCAGATTCAGCGTCGAGACGATGGGCTGGCGCACGTTGGCGTAAGCATTGCCGGGGAGCGAGGACAGCCAGGCATCCACGGCATTGAGCGTTTCAGGGATGGTGACGAAGCCCCGACCCTGGATGACGCGCTCCACCATGCGCAGCTTCTCGTCTGCGACGGCGGCGTCCTCGTCCATGACGGTGACGGTCGCCGTCAGATAGCCGAAGGCGACTTGATCGCTGCCCAACTCCTGCAAGGCGGCGTCGGCATCGGCGGCCTTGTTGTTGGCGTCGGTATCGACCAGCGGGCTTTCCTGCTGGAAGATCGTTTCGCGCAGCAGCGCGATGACGTTCTTGCGCTTGGCGAACCACTGGCGGCGCAGGCGGGAAAGTTCTTTTTCCGCCTCGGCTTTGTCGAGGCAGAGAAAGCGCGTGCTCCAGCGGTACGCAAAACCGAGGCGGTTGAGGTCGTCCAGAATCCCCGGCCAGGTCGAGGTCGGGAAGCCCCGCACCGACACCAGCCGCAGGTGCTGGTCGCCCAGCATGGGCGCCAGGCCGCCGACCAGCGCGGAATCGGTCAGCAGCGCGTCGATGTGGAACGGCACTTCGGGCACGCCCACGCGATAGCGCCGCGTCGAGATGGTCGCGTGCAGGTAGGTCAGCGTCTGCGCGTCATCGAGCCAGTCAATTTCCGGCATCACGCCGTCGAGCAGGTCAAAGACGCGATCCGTCTCCGCGACGAAGGCTTGCAGCCGCTCGCGCCAGTCCACGCCATTCGTCGGCGTGTTCTCGTAGAGCATCTTGGCTGCACGGGCGCGGGATTCTTCCGGCGGCAGGTAAAGCAGCGTCAGGTGATAGCCGCTCTCGAAGTGATTGCCCGATTCCTCGAAGGCGGCCCGGCGTTCTTCCTCCACCACCCACGAAAGCGGCTCGGGAAACTCCGAGTGCGGATAATCGGCCGCAGGCCGGCGCTCGGCTTCGATGAATAGCGCCCAGCCCGATCCCATGCGGCGCAGCGCGTTGTTCAACCGCGCTGACGTGGCGATCAGCTCGCCTTGCGTCGCGCTGTCGAGGTCAGGCCCGCGAAACCGGGCCGTGCGCTGGAAACTGCCGTCCTTGTTCAAGACGACGCCCGGCGCGACCAGTCCGGCCCAGGGCAGCCAGTCGGCAAGCAAGGCCGGGCGCTGGCGGTATTCGGCGAGGTTCAGCATCGCGGCGTCCTCCCCTCACACGTCCAGCAGCGAGCGGTGCTTGATGTGCCGGGCGAAGACCTGCATGAACTGCGGATCGACGCGCGCACCCCACACCGCCAGCGAATGGCCGACGATCCAGAGCACCACGCCGGGAATCCACAGTTGCAGGCCCAGCCCGACGGCGGCGGCCAGCGTGCCGTTGGCGATCGCCACGGTGCGCGGCGCACCGCCAAGCAGAATCGGCTCGGTCAGCGAGCGATGCAGCGGCACCTCGAAGCCGTCCGCGAAGGTGTCCGGGGCACTCATACGACGGCCCCGCCGGAGAAGCTGAAGAACGACAGGAAGAAGCTCGAAGCCGCGAAGGCGATGGACAGGCCGAAGACGATCTGGATCAGCTTGCGGAATCCGCCGGAGGTGTCGCCGAAGGCCAGCGCAAGGCCGGTGGCGATGATGATGATGACCGCGACGATGCGCGCCACCGGCCCCTGGATGGATTCGAGGATGGATTGCAGCGGGCCTTCCCACGGCATCGAGGAACCGGCGGCCTGCGCGGTTCCGGCCAGGAACAACAGCAGCGCGGCCAGCAGCAGCCCTTGCGCCGCAGGGCGGGCCAGGCAGCGCAGCCGCGCAAGACGCAAAGCCGGATTTGCAGAAAAACGGAAAGCAGGAACGATCATCTGCGTCATGGCAGTTCTCCAAGTGAGTCAGGCGATGGGGAAGTCGCCGCAGCGGGGGCGGCATCGGGACGTGGCGGCAGCTCGGGAAACGGCGTTTCCAGCGCGTCCGCCAATTGGTAGCCCACGCCGTCGAAGCCGACGACGCGGGCGATGTTCTCGATGCGGCGCTTGCGCCCGCGTCCGGCGATGTGAATCACTACGTTGACCGCCTCGGCGATCAGCGCACGGGGAGGGTTCACCGCCACTTCGAGAATCAGTTGCTCCAGGCGCAGCAGCGCGCCGAGCGCGGAGCCGGCATGGATCGTGGCGATACCGCCCGGATGGCCTGTGCCCCACACCTTGATCAGATCCAGTGCCTCGGCGCCGCGCACTTCGCCAACGACGACGCGATCAGGCCGCAGGCGCATGGACGAGCGCACCAGTTCGGTCATCGACACCACGCCTGCGCGGGTGCGCAGCGGAACGTGGTCGCGGGCTGCGCATTGCAGTTCCACCGTGTCTTCGAGCACCAGCACGCGGTCGCCGGTGGCGGCGATTTCGGCGAGCAACGCATTGGCGAGCGTGGTCTTGCCGCTGCTGGTGGCGCCGGCGATCAGCACGTTCTGCCGCTCGCGCACGGCGCGAACGAGAAAGCCCGCTTGCGCGCTGGTCATCATCCCGTCGATGACGTACCGCTCCAGCGGAATCACGCCGATGGCGCGCTTGCGCAGCGCGAAGGCCGGCCCCGGCGCTGCCGGTGGCAAGATGCCCTCGAAGCGTTCGCCCGTTTCGGGCAACTCGGCGGACAGCAGCGGCTGGCCGCGATGGACTTCTGCGCCGACGTGGGCCGCGACCAGGCGGATGATTCGCTCGCCGTCCGCCTCGGGCAGTTCCACGCCCATCGGCGCGCGCCCACTGGAAAGCCGATCCACCCAAAGGGTGCGATCGGGATTCAGCATCACCTCCACCACGTCCGGGTCTTCGAGCGCAGCGGCGATCAGCGGCCCCATCGCCGTGCGCAGCATCTGGATGCGGCGGTCGAGCGACGTGGCGCTCATGGACTGTGGAACGGCGCTCATGACGCACGCTCCTGCGCTTGCGCGGCTGCCGCCGCGTCTTCCATCCGCATTGGGTCGGGATGCAGTTCCTCCACCACGTCGCGCACCAGGCTGCGCCCGCGCAGCAGGTGCCGACCCAACTGTTCAACGAACTGCTCGAAGCGAGCTTTGCCCTGGGCGCGGGCGGCCTCTTGGTGCGCCTCGGGGACTGGCGCGCTGACCGTGAGGTAGTAGCGAATGAACAGCGCCAGCGTTTCGATCTGGATGTTCTGGTCGCGCTCCATACGCTCGGCCTGGCGCGACAGGCGATCCAGCCGCTTGGCGATAGCCGCTTCGCGCTGGTCGGCGGCATCGGGCGACAGCCACGATGCGAGCGCCGCCGCGACGATGGACGACTTGGACACGCCTTTCTTGGCGGCCAGCTCGTCCAGGCGCTTGGCGTGCTCCGGCTGGATAAAGAGATTCAGGCGATATTGGCTCATAGCTCGATTCCGTCGTTGGGGTCGAGGGAAGCCAGCCGGGCCGTGCGCTGCATGGCTGGATCGAACTGGCGAGGAAGGGGAAGCGGCAGGTCGTCGTCGTCATCGAGCAGCCCAAGGTCGGCCGCAGGCGCGGCAAGCTCGGGGTCGTAGGCGACGGTTTCGGAGAGTTCGGGCTGACGGCGTGGGCCACCGTCATCGGCGGAACCCAGGCCATCAGCGGATGCCGCGGCGGGTGCGGTGGGCACGGCGGGAATCGCCAACCCGCTCCAGTCGTCGGGCCGCAATGGCGGCGCGTCGGCGTACTGCCCATCCGCCAGCGCGGGCGGTGGCAGCACGCGACGCTTGAAATTGGCGTCCGCGTAGTAGCGCAGCTTCTTGGCCTTGATCGGTGCCACGCTGGACACCATCACCACGGCCTCGTCAGGTGGAAGCTGCATGACTTCGCCCGGCGTCAGCAGCGGGCGCGCGGTTTCCTGGCGCGACACCATCAGGTGGTCTAGCCACGGCGCGAGCCGGTGGCCGGCATAGTTGCGCTGCGCGCGCAGCTCGGTGGCCGTGCCCAGCGTCTCGGAAATCCGCTTGGCGGTGCGCTCGTCGTTCGTGGCGAACGTCACGCGCACATGGCAGTTGTCGAGGATGGAGTGGTTTTGCCCATACGCCTTGTCGATCTGGTTGAGCGACTGCGCGATGAGGAAGCTGCGGATGCCGTAGCCCGCCATGAAGGCCAGCGCCGTCTCGAAGAAGTCCAGGCGCCCCAGCGCCGGGAACTCGTCGAGCATCAACAGCAGCTTGTGGCGGCGCGCGATGCCATCGGAACCGTCGAGCGATTCGGTGAGCCGCCGCCCGATCTGGTTGAGGATCAGGCGAATGAGGGGCTTCGTCCGCGAAATGTCCGAAGGCGGCACCACCAGATACAGCGACACCGGATGTTCCGCAGCGATCAGGTCGGCGATGCGCCAGTCGCAGCGCGAGGTGACTTCGGCCACCGTGGGATCGCGGTAAAGGCCGAGGAACGACATGGCCGTGGACAGCACGCCCGAGCGTTCGTTGTCGCTCTTGTTGAGGACTTCACGCGCCGCCGATGCGACGACCGGATGCGGCCCGTCGCCGAGGTGCGGCGTGGTCATCATCCGGTGCAAGGTCAGCTCGAACGGGCTGGCCGGATCGGAGAGAAAGTTGGCGACGCCGCGCAGCGTCTTGTCCTCGCCGGCGTAGAGCACATGCAGGATGGCCCCGACCAGCAGCGCGTGCGAGGTCTTTTCCCAATGGTTTCGCTTCTCCAACGCGCCTTCGGGATCGACCAGAATGTCCGCGATGTTCTGCACGTCGCGCACTTCATGCGCGCCACGCCGCACCTCCAGCAGCGGGTTGTATGCCGCCGACTTCGCATCGGTCGGGTTGAACAGAAGGCAATGGCTGAATCGGCTGCGCCAGCCGGCGGTGATCTGCCAGTTCTCGCCCTTGATGTCATGGATGACGGCCGAGGCCGGCCAGGACAGCAGCGTCGGCACCACCAGGCCGACACCTTTGCCCGAGCGCGTGGGCGCGAAGGTCAGGACGTGTTCCGGGCCTTCGTGACGCAGGTACTGGCGATCGTGCTGGCCGAGGAACACGCCGGCCGGCTGTGTGAGGCCGGCCTTGCGAATGTCATCCGCGTTCGCCCAGCGGGCCGAGCCGTAGGTCGTGACCAGGCGCGATTGCCGCGAGCGCCAGATCGACATGCCAATCGCCACCAGCACGGCAACAAGACCGCTGCCGCCCGCGATGGCGCCGCCGGTGTCGAACACGCGCGGCGCGTAGGCGTCGAAGAAGAACCACCACTCGAACAGCCGCCACGGGTGATAGACCGGCGTGCCGAAGAAATCAAACCAGGGCGAGCCAAGGCGTAGTTGGTAGCCAAGGGCCGCTGCTGTCCATTGTGTGGCGCCCCACACGCCGGCGATCACGATGCCGAATACCACGGCGATCTGACCGAACAGCACGTTCGTCCCTTGCATGACCTGGCCTCCGATTTCTCCTGAGCTGATTCCTCATGGAAAGAGCGGCACAAAGGCGTGCCGCAGGCGTCAGGATCGGTGCCGGGTCAGTGCCGGTCAAAGACCGTTTTCAGAAGAAAGGTCGAGCAAAAAGACAGAATGAGTGCGACGGCGAACCAAAGAAAAACGCCGCAAGCGCGAGCGCATTGCGGCGTGTCGAAAAAAAAGTGAAGGCGAATCGGCGAGCGGCCAACAATCAGAACTTTGGCGACTCTTTCGGCGGTGTATAGGGCGTTTCGCCGTCGCCATAGAATCGCTTGCGCGTGGCTTCGGCCACCCGGTTGCACAGCATGTCGCCCAGCTTGGGGCGATCGGTCTTGCACTGTTGGCGCAGTCCTTTAAGCTGGTCAGGGTTGGCCGCCAGCTCTTCCACCGTCGGAATATTCGTCTCCGAATCGGCGGCCTTCTGAGGTGCCTCGGATTGGCCGCAAGCAGACAAGGCGGTCACGAGCAAGAACGGAATGATTTTCTTCATGGCATCAATTCCTCCGGTGGATCAGAACTGCGGCCTCGGATGGGCCTGGGAGTCTCCGGCGTTTCAATTGTCTGTACCCGTTCGATGAACCGTGCAAGTTCGTCGGACGGATCACCGTCAAGACGAAGCAAGTAAGTCGTCAGCGGAGGTACACGCGACGCAAGTGGCCGCGCTACCACTCCCGGTTCACGGCTGGCGGAAATATGCGCAGCGCCCGCCAGCCCGAGCGCGAAGCCGGCTGATACCAGCGCCATCATCAGATCGCATGTGGCAACTCGCTCTGCGATCAACGGTTCCATGTCAGCACGACGCAGCACTCGTTCCACGTGTTTGGCATGGCCTTCACACACTTGCGGATCGCACAAAACCAGCGGATAGCGCAGCAGTTCGTCCAAGGGGATACGCTTGTGGGCCAGTAGAGGATGGCGAGCGGGGACCGCCACCATTAGCGCATCACTCCAAGCTGGCAACGCGACGATGCCATCGCCCACCTCGTCGGACTGAGCAAACCCCACGTCGTATAGATCATCGTGCAACCCTTTAATCTGCTGCGACAGCGGCACCTCGAAGAAGCGGATTTCGACCTCGGGTTCTTCCTGACGACATAACGCCAACAAGGTCGGCAAGCGCGACGGTGTAATGCCATCCGACAAGGCCACTCGCAATTGTCCATGAAAGCCATTAGCTGCCGCTTTCACGCTATCACGCGCTTGTTCCAAGGCGGCAAACACGCGACGCACATGCTCCAAGAACAATGTTCCGGCATGGGTTAGCCGCGTACTGCGCGTGGTACGGGCAAACAGCGCCACACCGAGTTCTTCCTCCAGTTCCTTGATGGCCCGCGACAGCGGCGATTGTTCAATATGCAGCTTCTCCGCCGCACGAGCGAAACGGAGTTCTTCGGCCACGGCCAGGAAGTATCGAAGGTGACGAAGCTCCATGGCGATTCACATCCCATTTCGCAAAGAGAACAATCAGTCTTTTCTTTGGCTGTCGGTTGATCCTGCTTTCAAATCCTTGACAAACTGATATAGCTGCGGCAGGAATGAAAATAGAAGCGGGTTGTCTTTGTTCGCCAGGATGGCTCCGCCAAACAGCTTCAGGCCAACCGCAAATGCCGCCGCATCTGCCTGGCTGCTGAAATCACCTCTGCTGCGAATCCACGTCACGACAGAGATGATGTCGTCATGATTCCCAACCTTAAACTGCAGAGGCTTGCGTTCACTGGGGACGCCATGTGAATCCGTCAATTGCTCCAGAGTTACGCGATAAAGGTATTGCCTCATTTGTGTGGCTCCTCATGTTGGAGTGATGACCTAGTCGCCGATGCGGATCTTCGGCGTTACGGACATACCGACGCGCAGATTCGCCGCATCAGGCTGGTCGGAGTCGATGCGAATACGCACAGGCAGGCGCTGGACGATCTTGGTGAAGTTGCCCGTGGCGTTGTGTGGCGCGACGGCCGAATAGCTGACGCCACTGGCCGGCCCCAGGCTCTCCACGGTTCCCTTCAACTCGGTACCCGGCAAGGCATCCACCTTGATGTCCACCGGCTGCCCAGGCCGCACGCGCGCCAACTGCGTTTCGCGGAAGTTGGCCGTGATGTAGACCGCATCCAGCGGAACGACGGCCGCCAATGGTTTGCCGGCATTCACGAACGATCCGACGCGCACTGACTTCTGGCCGATCACGCCACTGATGGGCGCCGTGATTTGGGTATAGGAGAGCTTCAACTCCGCTGCGGCCTGTGCGGCTTGCGCTTGAGAAAGCGCAGCCTTGGCCTTTTCAAGATCGGCTTTCAGGATGTCCGTCTGCTGCCGCGCCGCTTGCAGGCCCGCGCGATTCTTGTCCCGGCTGGCCAGCCGAATGGCCAACTGCGCCTCGGCCTGTTGCTGTGCCTGGATCGAACCTGATCCATCGGAGGCCAGGTTCCGGTAGCGTTTCTGGTTGGCCTCTGCCAATTTGAGTTCTGCATCGTCCACCGCAACGGCCGCCTGCGCCTGACGTATCGCGGTTTCCTGCTGCACCACACGCGCGGCAAGCCCCTCGACACTGGCCTCGGCAGCGGCGACCTGTGCCTTTGCCGTGTTCACCGCAACGATGAAATCCCGGTCGTCGATGGCGACGAGCAAATCCCCAGCCTTCACTGGCTGGTTTTCTTCGACCAGTACCTTTCCGATCACGCCGGACACCTGCGGCGCGACGAGGGTGAAATCGGCTTGGACGTAGGCATCGTCCGTAGATTGGGTCGATGCGCTGGACTCGGGACGATTCAGATAAATGACACAGCCCACTGCGACTGCGAGCAGCAGCACGGCACTGGTAATCTTGGCTTTCTTCGGCATGGCCATGGTGAAACTATCCTTGGGGCAAAGGTTTGGATTGAGGAGCAGCGGCCTGCAAGTCGGGGGCGGGAATGCAGGTCAGCCGCAATACGAAGGGGACCATCACCAGCGCCAGAACGCCGAGTACGCGATAGGCATCCGCGACTGACAGCACCAGCGCCTGCTGGCCGATGATTCCCATCAGTTGAGCGGGCTCCGGAGCAAGCGGGACGGAGTTGCCTACCAACGCAGCGTGGTCCAGCAGCATTTCCGCGTGGAACCGCTGTCTCACGGTCACGAGTTGCCCAACCACCGCGCCCCCGAGTACCGACCCCAGGGCGCGCAGCGTGTTGATGTTCCCCGACACATACGGGCCTTCGCTGGGATGTACGACGCTGGTACACAGGAACAGCATCGAGACGACAGCCATGGGCTGGCCAAAGGCTTGCAGCGTCTGCGTCATAACGAACTGGTCGCGGTTCCAATCGGAAGTCAATTGCGCACCAAAGAAGCACGCCAGGGCGATCAGCAGCAGGCCGCCCGCGAACACGAATCGGGCATCGACCCATTTCCGGTACAGGAACAGCGCCACCACGGAACCCAGGACCAGTTGAGGCAGCGCGACGATGAGCCCGATTGGTGCCATCTGAAGCGGTCGGTAGCTTTGGAGCGGCCCGAGATAGGTCATCGGCAACATCACGCCAGAGGTCAGCACGACCAGAAGGCAGATGAACAAGGTGAAGCCCAACGCCAGGTTGCGGCGGCTGAGCATCTGCAATTTGATGAACGGCGCCGGGTGATACCACTCCGTCAGCAGATAGGCCGCCAGCAGCGTCAGCCCGGCCACCAATGAGACGACGATGAGGGGGGAGTTGAACCAGTCCAGCCGCACGCCCTGATCCAGGGCGACGGTAATCAGGGCAAATGCCGGCATGCCGAAAGCCATGCCCGGCCAGTTGGCCTGCGGGAAGCGGTCTGTCTGGATCGGGTCTTTCGGCAGGCCCCATCCGATCAACAAGGCGGCAATGGCCGCGAGCGGAAGGATTTGCCAGTACACCCAGCGCCAATCGAACAGGCCATCCGTCCATTGCCCCGCCAGCCAGATCGAGAGGTTGGGGGCGAAGGTGGCCGTCAGTGCATACAGCGCCAGTCCGTGCAGCCGTATGTGGGGTGGCAGGAACTTCAACGCCGCCATCATCAGCACGGGAATCATCGTGCCGCTGGCGATGCCTTGCAGGAAGCGCATGGCCAGCAGCAGATCGAGGTCATGGATGAAGGGAATGCACACCGCCAGCAAGGTGCATGCGCCGATCATCCACAGCTCGAAGCGGCGCACTGAGAGCGTGATGGCGAACCATGCCGCAAACGGCATGGCGATCACTTCGCCGGCGCTATAGACGGTCGTGAGCCAGGAGGCGTCGTCCAGGCCGAAGCCCAGCGCGCCACGCACGTCCGCCAGCGCCAACGCGCCCACGCGGTTGTTCAGTCCGGCCATCATGGCCGCGATGAGGATGCCGACCAGCCCGGCGATCGCCCGCTTCGGAGGGGCTACCGCAGCAGCGGGTGCGGGTGGCGCCGCTGTCGGCTGCAACGCTGCGGCACTCATTGGCCGGCCTTTGATGGCGAGGTGGCAGACGACGCAGTGGTCGTCAGGGGCGCATCGCCGCCGGCCTGCCGGTCGGATGTGAGTGCGTCAGGGTCCCAGCCACCGCCCAGCGACTTGTAGAGATTGACCAGGGTGAGCGCGGCGTTGGTGGCGCTGGCATTGAGGCTGGTCTGGCTGGCAAGGACGCCACGCTGCGCGGCCAGGACATTCAGGTAGTCGGCAGCGCCTTCCTGATAGCCGCGCTCGGCAGCATGCAGCGCCTGCTTGTTCTGTTCATACGAAACCAGCAATTCGGCATGTCGGTGCTGCTGGGCTGCCCAGGCGTCCAGGGCGTTGTCCACTTCATGCCAGGCTTGCAGCACCGTCTGCCGATAGGCAATGGCGGCTGTTCTTTGCCGTGCCTCGTTCAGCGCCAGGCGCTGCTTCAAACGACCGCCCTGAAAGATCGGGAGATAGACTGTCGGGCCAACGGAGAAGAACCGGGAATCCCAACTGTCGAGGTCGTTGAACTCGAAGGCCTCGACGCCGACTCTTCCCCGCAAGCCGATCCGCGGGTAGAAATCGGCCTTGGCGACGCCGATGGCCGCCGTCGCGGCATGGAGCTGGGCTTCGGCGCGCTGTATGTCCGGCCGCCTGTGCGCCAATTCGGAGGGCAGGCCCACCGGCACATTGGAAGGAAGCGAAGGCAAGGGCATCGCCTCAAGCAACTGCGCATCGAGGGCGCGCGGCTCCTCCCCCTGCAGCAGTGCCAAGGCGTTCATCAGCGTGTTGCGGCGCTGGACCAGTTCTGGCACCAGCGCCTCCACCGTTGCCAGTTGCGCGCGCGCCGAAGCGGTTTCAAAGCGCGTGGCGACACCGTTGCGCTCACGGCTTTCGGCAAGGCGCAGGGTGCGATCGGCGACCTCCAGGTTCTGCCGGGTGATGTCCAGTTGCGCCTGCGTTCCTCGCAATTGGAGGTAGGTGCGGGCCACTTCGGCGGACAAGGCCACCCGTGCCGCCTCGCGCTCATACACAGTGGCCTCGAAGGCGGCTGCGGCGCCTTCGCGCGATCGCCGCGCGCGGCCCCACAGATCGAGTTCCCAACTGGCGTCGAATCCCAACTGCCAGAAATCGCTCGCGCTCGTCGGTGCACCCAACGCGGCAAACTTGCCGTGCTCGCTGAGGGCCTCGCGGGAATAGCCTGCCGATGCGCCCACGCTGGGCAGCAGCAGCGAGGAAGCAATCCCCAACTGCGCCCGGCTTTGCTCAATGCGCTCGGAAGCGATCTGCAGGTTCAGGTTGCCCGCCTGCGCACGGGCTTGCAGATCCGCTAACACGTCATCGTTGAACAGCGTCCACCATGACGATGGGAAGTTCGCAGCGGATGTTTCCTGAGCCTGCGCGTAATCCGCCCTGGGCGACAGTTGAACGGCTGCAAGCCTGTCGTCGGGTTTCACGAAGTCAGGACCCACCGCACAGCCGACCAGTGAGATCGTGCAGAGCGCCGTGCCTGCTTGTCGCAGCAGTTGTGAGAGCAGCGGTTGTGACGTCATGAAGGTTTATCCAATGCGCGAATAGTACCGAACCGCTCGGTGTGATTTACGATAAAAGTTAAGCCGACGGCTCACAAGAAACCTGCTTAGGTGCAGATGCCTGTGAGACGAATGGTTAGGTTGATGCGTACCGAGCGGTTTGGTACTATATAGAATCCTGGCCACCGTGTCAAAACTTCCGACCCAAGCAGATGCGACGAACCAACCAAGTCATGACCGCCCCGCCGCCGAGCAGCGGCGAGCTGAACGCCAAGGCTCTCACCGTTCTGCGCGCTGCGCGAAACGTCTTCCTGACCCATGGGTTCAGCGCGGCAACAACCGACATGATCCAGCGCGAGGCTGGCGTGTCCAAGTCCACGGTTTACGCGCACTACGCGAACAAGGAAGCACTCTTCACCGCGGTAATCGAAGCCGAATGTGCAGCGTTCACGAACACGGTGCAGGGCATCGAGTTCCGCCCGGGGAAGCTGCGAGAAACGTTGACCCTGTTGGCTCGGGCCTACTTGAACATCGTGCTGTCTCCGGGCGGGCTGGCTGTCTTCCGCGTCGTGATCGCCGAAGGCCCACGCTTTCCCCAGCTCGCACGGACGTTCTATCTGGCCGGCCCGCAGGTCATGACGGCGATGGTGGCCGAACAACTGGCCAATGCGGCAGCATCCGGCGAGGTCGATCTTGGCGAGATTGGCCGCGAGACGGCCGCCAGTCTGTTCATCAACCTGGTTCGGGGTGAACCCCAGCTTCAGTGCCTGACTCATCCGGATGCCGCGCCTTCCTCGGCGCAGATTGACCAGTGGGCGAATGCAGCCGTAATGACATTCATGCGTGCCTATGGTTGCGGCGAGGACTCGCCCAATAAGCGTTCCCGGTCATGATGCCGAATGGGTCAATCGGCACGGAGAAATCAGACGACGCCCTTCGGGTGATGGAGCTTTCTACGGCCATCACGCGGCTTTGCACAGCAAGGAATCAAGTGCTGAATCGCGTGGCTGCTCCGTTCGGTTTGACCGCTGTGCAGGTGATGGCGCTACACCATATTTCAGCCACTCCAGCATGTACGCCTAGCACTTTGGCCCGCAGTCTGGCAGTCGACTCAGCCTCTGTGACAAGGCTATTGGACCGTCTTGAAAACAAGGGCATGCTCCAAAGAGCAGCACAAGAGCGCATGGATCGCACGCATGACCGCAGAGTTGTCGAGATTATTCTGACTGAACATGGATGCAACGCGATACGTGAGTTGAAGTCACATTGGCAGTCCGCTCGCTCGGAATTGACCGAGGCTTTCAAACAAAGCGAAATACATGGGTTAGCACTAGCTGATTGACGGCCCACGCTGCCGCCCAATCTCCCACGACACCCCGCCGCCGCGCACCGTGGCGGCAAGTTGCTGCCCCAAGCGTTGTTCGATCACGGGTTTCCACGGCACCAGTGAGAACCCCATGCCGTCATCGAGCATCGCGTAGCGCCCACTGGCGAGCATGACGGAGCGCCGGTAGATGCCAGCCACGCGCTGCCCGTCGGCCACCGGGCGATGCTCTAAGCCGGTGTCGGCCGCAATGTCTTTGGCGACCTGCGCCAGGTCCTGGTTGCGCAGCGTGCCCAGCAGGTTGCGCGCGAGGATCACACGCTGCCCGTGCCGCTCGGCCAGCCCCTGTTCGGCCAGAAAGTCGGCGCGTTGCTGCATCGCCTGTCTGGCCTCGCCACCAAAACCCAGGTCGCCCAAGCCCGAGCCACCAGCGATCAGTTGCTGGTCGAGCCAGGTGGCTCCGATCACGCGGGCCTGCCGCTCGATGGGCAGGTGCGATTTCAGTTCCACGGCCACGCCGCCCAGGCGCTGTGCGTCATAGCGGCGGCCCTGTTCGGCCAGGTCGTCCGGCACCTTCCATAGCCCCTCGGCCACGCGCTCCACGATGCCTGCGCGGCGCAGGGCTTCCAGCCGGCGGACGTGGGCCGCGACGACTTCCTGCGGATCGCGGCCGGGCACGGCTTGACCCTGCGCAACGGCCAGGTGATGGTCGGTGCGGTATAGGCCGCCGCTCGCCAGTGCGGTGATGTTCTTGTCGGCAGCGCGCACGTCAGCCGATCCCTTCACCTCCACCACCGCGCCGGTCGGATAGTTCGCCAGTTCGTCGCGGGCATTGAGCGCGACGTAATGGGCTTTGCCGTCCACGCCGTCGATGACCAGATAGCCCCGGTCGCGCAGCTCGTCGGCCAGCCCCTTCGCGGCCACGCGACCGACGATGGTTCGGCCATCGTCCCCCGGCTCGAACACCGCCAACTCGCGCGGCTCGCCACGCATGGCCCGCTGCATGGTGCGGATGATGTCGCCACGCTCGCCCAGGGCACGCAAGGTCTTCTCGGCGTCGGCATGGAAGGCCAAGGTGCCCGGCCGCAGCTCGTCGGCCAGGCCAAGGCGCTGCAAGCGTTGCAGGCGGCCGATCAGCAGCAGGCGCTGACGTTGCAACCGCGGTTCGTTGAGGCGTTCGACATGCACTCGGCCATCATCGCCGGCCTCACGTTGCAGCGTGCGGTCGAGGCTCGTCCATCGCTCTTGCTCGACCTCGCGCTGCAAAGTCTGCTGGATCTCCAGTTCGGTGCGCGGCCCCAGCCATTCGGTCGCCAGTTCGGCGGCGCGATGGCGGAAGCCATCGGCGATGTAGTCGCCCGCGATGATGAGGTCTTTGCCGGTGTCATCGCGCCCGCGCACGACGATGTGCGTGTGCGGGTTGTCGGTGTTCCAGTGAGTGACGGCCACCCAATCGAGGCCCGTGCCCAGGTCGGCCTCCATGCGGCCCATGAGGTGCCGCGTGTAGGTGCGCAGGTCTTCCAGTTCCGCGCCATCCTCGGGCGAGAGGATGAAGCGGAAATGGTGTCGGTCGTCGGCGCAGTGTTCCTTGAAGGCGTCGAGGTCGGCAGCATCGGTCTGCGGCCCATAGGCTTGGCCCGGCTCGCCATCGCGGCCCACACCGTCGCGCTCGATGTAGCGCAGGTGCTTGGCGAGCGACTGCGGGCTGGCTTGGCGCTGGTTGACCAGCAGCGTCTTGATGGTCACGCGCCGCGACATGGGCGTGAGCTTCGCTCCGGCGAAGCGCGCCGCCGTGTGGCCGCGCCCCAGGCGCGAGCCGGGCCGCTGGCCGGTGCCCCTCCCGGTGCCGCTCGCAGTGCCAAGACGGCGCACAGTGGACTTGCCGCTGCTGGCCTTGCCTGCCTGCTTGAGCACCTTGGAGACGAAGCCCTGGCCCCGGTTCTTTGGGGCGCTCGGGCGGATGCGGAAATCATCGTCGCGGCGGTCGGTCATGGCTGCGCTCCCTGCAAGCTCTGGCGTGTCCGGTCGTGCGAAGCACGCGGACATGCCTGCATTGGCGCGGGCCTCGCGCCCCAAGCGGCACGGTGGCGAAGCCGCTGCGTGCCGCGCCACCCCCATGTGCAGACTGGCTTTCGACGCGGCCCGGTGCCGCGTCCTTTTGTCTTGCCTTCCGCCTTTGCCCCTCGCTGGCGCTCCGGGCAGCGGCGGCCCGGCGGCGCTGCTGCGCGAGCGGCCAGCGCGCCGGCGAACGCGGCGACGGCCACAGGCCGGGCGCGTTCGAGGCAAGACGCCTGCACGTTGGACGGCTGCGCCGAAGGCAGCGCGAAGTGCGGTGCGAATGCACCCGCACTGCATGCGCGACGACACGGCGACGAGCAGCAGAACGACACGCCCGATGGCACGATGAGATGCACGGCGACGTGCAGCGAATCGAAGGCCATCATGGGCGAGATTCCAGCCAGACCGGATGCGCGATGCCGATCACGGCGCCCGCATTGATCGGCCCGAAGTACCTGCTATCGAACGACGCCGGGTTGGTCACACTGAGCAGGAACAGTTCGCCGGGTTCAAGGCGACGGCATTGCTGCCAGGATGGCAGCGGCCGGCCCCAGCGGTCGGCAGGCAGCACGGCGGCCGCAGGCACGCCGTCGATGCGGACGATGCGGCCAGTGATGCACACCTCCTGCGGCGCGACTGCGCCCACGCGCTTGAGCAGCGGCACGCGCGCCGGCAGGTAGCCGCGCTGCGCGGCCAGCGCGGCGGCGTCTGGCGGCAGCGTGGTCAGGACGATGCTGCCGACGGAGAAAGAACGCGGCAGCGAGTCGGTGCCGTCGCCCAGCGGATCGACGCGATACCAGCCGACCGCCACGCTGTCGGATGGGTTGTAGATCAGGCGCGGCAGCGGATGCACGAAGGACGCCCAGGCCAGCGCAGCGAGGCCGCAGGCGGACAGACCCGTCAGCACGATACGAGCGCGCAGGCGCGAGCGAGGACGCGGCGCGGTGCCGGCAGTGGAAACGGCGGTCATGGCAGTGCCCTCGCGGTCAGCCAGGCGGCGTGCCGCTCGGCGGTGTATTCGGGCAGCGGCAGGCGGGCAGCGAGCCGGTTGGCGAGCGTGCGCCAGTACGCGGGCGAGACAGCGGCGGGGGCGATGTCCAGCGCCTCGATGGCGTCGATGCGCTCCAGCACGGCGCGCACCTGGTTCTCGCCCTCGGCGTGCAGCAGCAGGCGTGCGCCGGGCTGCACGCCGGGGATGCGCTGTGCCGCATCGAGCGGCGTACAAGCCTGCATCACCATGAGCTGCCAGCGAACGGTGCCGTAGTCGTTGGCCTGCCAGCGGATAAGGCACAACATGGCGCCTGGCAGGAACACCGCGCAGCGACGCCAGCGGTCGAGCTGGTGCGTGCGCGCAGGTTCACCGAAGCGCAGGTAGAGCTTGAAGCGCGGTTCGATGTAGGCCAGCGCCACGCGCGTCAGCGGCGCGCCGGCAGGCTGGTCGAAAGGTACTGCGAGCTCAGCCGTAGCCGCGAAGGCAACAGGCGCGGGAGCAGACGAAGCGGATGCAGTCATGGCGTGTTCTCCCTGCGGTGTTCTGGAAACTCCCGCTCCAGCAGGCCGCGCAGCAGGTCGGCTACGGTCACGCCTTGCGTGAAGGCGGAAACCTTGATGCGCGCCCGCATGGCGGGCGTGATGTCGAGGGTCAGGCGTGCCGTGTAGAGGTCGCCCTTGTTCAGCGCATCGGCGTCGCCCTGGCGAATCCACGCCTCGGCGTGCGGATTCGCGGGCGGACGCGCGCCGATGCCGACGCGCTTGGCCGTGCGTTTGCTGTTCGGTGGCGGCTTCGCTGTCATGTCGGCCACCGCAGCAGTTCGTCCGCCAGTGCGGTGATTTCGCGGGTGGCGGCGCTGTCCGGTGCCGTCTCGCGTGCAAGCCGGCCAGCGGCCACGCTGTCGGCGAACACGATGCGCTGATGCACTTCCGCGCGCAGCGCAGGAAGCGGCTGGTCAGCAAGCGCCTGGCGCGCTTCGCGCCCGATCACGGTGGTGCTGACGCGCCGATTGATGACGAAGGCCGCGCGCAGCGCAGGCCGAAAGACCTGCGCCTCGCGGATCAGCGCCACCATCTCGGCGCTGGCCCAAAGGTCATACGGGCTGGGCTGCACGGGAATCAGCACGCGCTCGGCCGCCAGCAGCGCGGAACGCGCCAGGGCGGCGATGCGCGGCGGGCCGTCGATGATGATGTGATCGGCGCGGCGGGCCAGCTCCGGCGCTTCCTGATGCAGCGTTTCGCGGGCGAGGCCCACGGCGCTGAACAGCCGTGGCAAGCCCTGCTGGCTTCTGCGCTGCGTCCAGTCCAGCGAAGAACCCTGCGGGTCGGCGTCCAGCAGGATGACGTGCAGCCCGCGCATCGCCAGCTCGCCCGCGATGTGGGTAGCGAGTGTGGTCTTGCCGACGCCGCCTTTCTGGTTGAGAAACGCGAAGATCATGGCGCGGCCCTCCCTGCTGGAAAGCCGGCCTGGCCGTGCCGTTTCGTGGTTGTCCACCGAAACGACGCGTTTCTACTAAAAGTTAGAGATTTATAGTTAGGTAAGTTAGAGGGGTCGCAAACCCGCGCCGTTACTGGCTTTGCGGCGTTTTCGTACTCCTGATAGCACGATAGGCGTACTCCCGATAGCACGATACCCGGCACTCCTGATAGCACGAGGCCGTCCACAGCTTTTCCCGCAGTTATCCCCGTGCCGTGAACGGCACGGGCCGGAAGGTCAGCAGTTCCAGCTTCTCGTCCGGCATCGACTCGATGCCCAGGACGTAGCCGGGCAGCGACTGCCGCGCGACCAGCACGCGCAGGTCGTAGGCGAAGTCCGAGAAGCGCGCCGCGCTGCCGGACTTGCGGTGCAGATGCCGGAAGTCGAATTGCCAGCCGTGTTCCTGCCGCCCGCCGTGCTTGCGCACCAGGCGATACAGCCAGCGTTCGATGCCACCTTTCAAGCGGAAATAGGCCGGGTCGATGGTCAACACCAGGGCGGCATCGAGCACGCCGGCATAGAACCAGTCCGGCAGGATCAGCTCGATGCCCAGCGGCGTGCCGCTGGCGTCGGCCAGCTCGCGCCATTCGTTCACCCACGAAAAGCGGTGCAAGCGCCTCCCGGTGGTTTCGCGGATGGAAGTCGCCACGCTGGTCGATTGCAGCCGGTCGAGCGCGGCTTTCAGGCGCTGGTAGTCGTTCAAGGACGTGCCGCGCCCGATGAAGCGCAGGATTTCGTAGGGCGTGGCGTGTATCCAGCGCGACGGGCGAATGCCTGCGTCGCGCGCCTCCACGATCTGCGAGGCCGCCCAAATCAACACGTCGGCATCCCATATCGTGGCGATGCCGTGCTCGGCCGTGCCTTCCACGCGGATGGTGATGTTCCCGCTGCGGAAGTCGATCGGCGCCGTGCGCCGCGACTTCGCCAGCGAGAAGAACGGAAAGGCCATCAAGTCCTGGCTGTCGCGCGGCGCCATGCCGTCGCCCGGCAGCGCGCGGAACAGGTCGAGCTGTTCCCGCTGCTGCGATCGCTGCCCCGACGGCAGCGATGGGCTGGACATGACGATGGCCACCGGCGAGCCGACGATCAGCGGCCATCACGGTAGTCGCCCGCGTGACGCTCGGCATATTCCGGGTCGGACGTGGCCTCGTAGCTGCGCTGGTCGGCCCAGGCATCGAGGTCGGCCACCGCGTACATGACGCGGCGGCCGAACTTGCGGAACTTCGGGCCGCCGCCGATCACGCGCTGTTTCTCCAGCGTGCGCGGCGACAGACGCAGGTATTCGGCGGCTTCGTCGTTGGTCAGGTAGCGTTGGGGCTGCACGGGCGCAGCGACAGCAGCGGCGGCAGGCCGCAAGGGAGCGGGTCGCATGGGATGTACCTCCATCAAGCCCGGCCACACCACGCGGCCGGATAGAGGCACTTTCAAGAAAGCAAGGCTTCCTGCTCAGGGACGTTTTGCAGGGGATGCAGCGCGTCCCTGTGCAACGGGCGGAAGCTGTGCCAGGCGGCGATAGCCGCCGCGCATCAGCGCATCGCCCCGGTGCACCAGTCGCCGCACGCGGGCGCGCAAGGCGCTATCGGCGTACCAGTCGGCGGCGACAGCATCGACGCCGAACAGCCCTTCGGCCACGTCGCGCAGGGACGCGCCCGCGAGGGTGCCGTCGAGCGCCTGGAGCGTGTTCAACTCCAGCAGCGCAGCGGGTGCCGGCCGCGACCGTGCCGTTCCCGCTGGCGCTGCATCGCCAGCGGCGGCCAGCTTGTCCAGTTCGGCCGCCAGCGCCTGATAGCGTCCGCAGGATGCGGCGCAGGCGCGAATGGCATAGGCGTAAGCCATGCCGTCGGCCAGGCCGGGAGCGATCACCAGCCGCAGGCAGCAGCCCAGCCAGCGTGTCAGCAGCACCAGGCGCTTGCCGTCGTGGATCAGGTGCTTCTGGCCGGGAAGGCACCAGAACGCGAAAGCCACCGCGTCGGGCGGCGGGTCGGCGTCCGGGTAGAGCTGCACTACCGCATCGTGATCGGGGAACCAGGCCGGGTGCGCGTCGCGCGCATCCAGGGCGGGATCTTCCAGCAGGCGCAGTCCCCAGCGCGCGGCGGCCTCTGGCCGGCGGCGGCGGCGCAGCCAGTCGCGGCGGTAGTCGGGGTGGCGACGCAGGTATTCCCACGCCAGCGCGGGGCCGTCGAGGTGCAGCATGTAGAGATACGCGGCGGTCGGATACCAGTGTTCGGCGCTCGGGTCAGCCATGACGCAGCCTCCTGTCATTCAGCAGGAACGTCGCCACGGATTCCGCTGTGCGGGAGCTATCGAGTCGCCATCAAGTCGTCATCGAAATCGGGGTACTCTGTAACTGCGGTGTCAAGACCGATTGGCTCCAGGGCATTGCGGAAATCGTCTGAATGCGACGGTTGCGCGCCACAAAAATGGTGCGCAGCATGGAGCACCGTGCAGCAGCCCGCGCCATAGATCATGACTGTTTGCATCAGAAGCGCACCGCTTCGGTGCAAGAGTGCGGATTCAGACCAATCAGGTCTTGGGTAAGACTGAAATAGTCAGAATGCGCCGTCGTTGGCTGGGACTGCTCAGTCGGTGATCGAACCGTTTTCCTCGGCCAGCCGCAGGTACTCCGACAGCCGCCGCACGGGCTGGAAGTAGCGATCGCGCATCACAGGTTGCTTGTGCGGCCCGACGATGGACGCCAGATCGGACAGCTTCACATGGCCCAGGCCGGGCATGCCTATTCCCAGGTCGATCAGCCCCCATGCCGTATCGCCATCGGCCGGGTCGAGCGCGGCCAGCAGCCAGGTGGCGTGCGCGTCGGGGGTGAACAGTCGCACCGCCGGCATTGGGTCGATGCTTCGGCCAGCGGCGCGTGCCGCGCCGACGGCGAGCAGTTGCGCCCGCTGTTCAGCGGTGACGAGCGGCTGGGTCATGGCCCGAATCCCCACGCATCCGAGGATGCACGGATACGATTTTCCACCGAAGCGCGGAACCGCCGAAGCGGATGCGTGCTTTGGCGGGAAAGCACGAAGGCGCAAGCCATCGAATCCGTACATGCACGGAAACGCGGAAGCGGAATTGCGCAGGCCAGGAAAGACACAGATGCGGTTCCCAGATTCTGTCGGAATCCGCCCATGCGGATTTCTGCAAAGGCACGAATACGGAAATCAACGACACCAAATGCGCACTATAGTTTGTAGCCCTATAGTGCGCAATCGGCTGTCATCTTGGTTTTCTAAGGAAAACCATAGGTGGCGGCGAAAGACTCATTGGCGACAGCAATACGGACGGTCAGGAAAGCGCGCGGCTTGAGCCAGGAAGCGTTCTCCGACGTGTCCAGCCGTACCTACCTGAGTTTGCTGGAGCGCGACCTGAAGAGCCCGACCATGCACAAGCTGACCGAGCTGTGCGAGGTCATGGACGTGCATCCGCTCACGTTGCTGACGCTGGCCTATGCCGGCGACAGCACGCGCAGGGCCGATCAGCTTCTGGCGCAGGTGCGCCAGGAGCTGGAGGCGGTGTTGAAGGAACGCGACACGCCGTAGGCGCGTGCGTGACGTGCTGCGCCAGCAGCACGGCGCCCCGCCGCAATGGACGGGGCGCGGTGGGCGGCCGTCAGGCTGCCTTGGGCTTGCTGCGCGACCAGATCAGGTCGTGCGTGCCGTCCTCGTTCTCGATCAGGCGGGCATAGACCGTCGCCGGGAACGAAGGGTCGTCGATGCTCACGGACAGGTACTCGCGCCCGGCCTCACTGGTCTTCTTCCACGCCGCGCCGATCTCGTGGCCGGCCGCCTGAAGGTGGAAGTCGGGGGCGTTCTCGCTGTCGCCCTTGTCGTTGGGAACCAGCTTGACCTTGACGTTCAGGGTCAGGGTGCGGAGCTGGCCGGTGAAGCCGTCTTTCTCTGCGGTGAAGGTGCCGATGTTAGCCATGATGTTTCTCCTTTCGGGTTGAACAAGGTCGCGCCAGTGCGTCCTTGTTGTGATCCGGCCGGCGGGGGATGGGCTGGCCGCACCGCGCAGCGGTCGCAACACCGTGGAGAACCTGGAAGCGAAAAGAATTTGCCGCGCGAGGAAGCCGCGCAGCGGCGGGGAAATTGTTTTCGCTGGAAGGTTGCGGCCATGAAGCCCAAGGCGTAGCCGTTCCCTCGCCAGGATTCACGACAAGCCAAGGACGCACGGGCCGCCCGCCCCCGAAAGGAGACATGGCCGACTCGGCATCCCCGCGTGACGGCTGCACCGGCTTGCGCCCTGACGCGAACCAGGTCAAAGCCCCGACGACAAGGCCAGAGCGCCCCTGCCGCAGCGCGCGACCACATGCTTGAGGCGTGGTGTGGATGCTCCATAGCGAGGCCGGGTGGCGTGTCGGTGAATCGCCCTTCGTGACGTACAGGCGCGAATCGCCAGCGTCGGGGACGGCACGCTATCGCACAACCTGCCGCAGCAAGCCGGGGCGTAGCCCTACAAGCCCCGCCCATTGCGGCGGGGCGCCATCGAAACCTTGCCCGCGCCAGCGGGCACCGATGGACGTGTCGCGTGCAAGGCACTTGCACGTCCGCCCCGTTGCCGCCTGGACGAAGGCGGCAACGGGGCGATTTTGACTTCGACGTTGGAACCGGGCGCGGCCACCGACGCCCCGGATTTTTGACCACCGGCCCCAAGGCGGAACGGCTTGGGGCCGGTGCTGCTCGTTATTCCTTGGTTTCGACAATCCACCACGCGGCACGCGGCAAGGTGTGGCCGGTAATGGGATGTAGGTCGGTCAGGTCGGCGCGGGCCGTCCAGCCACGCGGCGGACGGTAGCCGCGCACGTCGCCATCGCCGTGCCAGCGGCGGGCGCGTACCGTACCGGGGGCATAGATCGCCGCCATGCGCGGGCGGTCCGTGGTGTTGCGGCTCATGATAGGAATCCTTGGCGTGAAGCGCCCCGGCCGGAACCGGGGCGCTATCTGCGGTGCAGGATCACGCGGCCAGTGCCTCGGCCTGCGGCAGCTCATCCGCCACGGCGGCGACTTCCTCCGGCGCTTCGGCGCCCGCATCCACTGCCACGGCCTGCGCGTCCTGTTGCGGGCTTTCGGTGCGGAAGATGGCGGGCATCCAGCCCGTACCATCGGCCAGCCGTTCCGCTTCGCTGGCAATGTCGGCCTTCTTCAACTTCGCCAGCCGTGCAGCGTGCGACGGTGCGAACTCGCCCACGGCTTCCAGAATCGCGGCCTTCGGCACATGCTGGAAATACCCGTCTGCGGTGGGCTGCCACCATGCGGCCATGTCCAGCCCCACAGCCTGCGCCAGTTCCGCGCCCGGCTGGTGCGCAGTGGCGCGAGGCGTCACCACGTCCACGGTCGCCGCTACGCATACCGCCAGCAGCCGCACCAGTTCGCCTTGCTCCATCGCCAGCAGCGCGACGAACAGTTCGGCGCTGTCCTGCGGCAGCGCTTCGCCCGCGACCTGCTGCAACTCGCGCTGGGCGACGGCGGCGGGCGACTCGGGCCAGTCGGGGGCCATGCCTTCCAGCCGGTCTTGCACTTTCAGGCTCACGCCCAGCGGCAAGTCGTGGCCGTAGTGGTTGTCCTGCAAGACGCTCTGCACCATGCCATGCACCAGCGCGGCCAGCGCGACTTGCGGATGCCGGGCGACTTCGATTTGCAGCGCGGCGGTGCGGTGCGCGCTCAACCGCTGCGCCAGCCGGTCGGACAGGCTCGCGGCCTTGGGCTGCTCGGTGTCCTCGCCTTCGTCGTCGTTCCCGGCCTCGCCTTCCGCGCTGCCGAAACCCTGCCGCAAGCGTTCCAGCGTGCGCAGCGCCTTGGCTTCTGCCTCGCGCAGCAGCCCGCGATGAATCACGGCTTCGCCGCTGCGGTCGAGGGTGACGATGGCGCCGGCCACGGCGCGCACATCCGGGGCGTAGCCCTGCAAGGCTTCCTCCACGGCTTGCAGTTCCCCGGCAACCTGTTCGCGGCGCGGTTCCAGCGCTTCGGTCTTGTCCTCGTCCTCGGCGTCGTAGGCTTCTTCCAGTTCGGTGTCGATCTTGTCGAGGCGGGTTTGCAGCGAGGCGATGCGGCGGGCTTCGCGGGCGCTCGGTTCGCGGCGCTGGCGCGGTGCGTTCTGGAACGCCTGCCGCTCGGCGTAGCTCATGTGCGGCACGGCTTCGACCCACGCCCAACCCTCGGCGCGCACGTCCCCAGCCAGCGCATCCAGCTTGCCGCGCACCAGCGTTTCCAGCAGCGTGGCGTCGGTCAGGTAGGTTCCGGCATCGCCTTCCGCGAACAGGTCGCGGCGGATGCCGCCGCCCGCCGCCGTGTAGGCGTCCAGCCCGGCGAAGCGCACCAGCGGATGCGTGGCGTCGATTTCGCGTTCGGTCAGGCGTTCGCGCAGCGCGGACGCGCCACGCTGCCATTCTGGCGCACCGTAGAACGCGCTTTCCTGCGCGGCGTGGTCGTCGGTGATGGTCAGGGCCATCAACTGTTCCAGGGTGACGGCTCCGGCGCGGTAGTCGGCCAGCAGGCGCGGCGAGACGTTGGCGAGTTTGAGACGGCGCTGCACCACCAGCGGGGTCACGCCGAAGTCGGCGGCAATGTCTTCGATGGGGCGGCCTTCCTTGACCAGTGCGGCGAACGCCTCGAACTGGTCGGCCGGGTGCATCTGCTCGCGCAGCAGGTTTTCCGCGAGGCTGACGGTACGGGCCGAAGCATCGGGCACCAGCAGGCACGCCACTTCGTAGTCGGCAGGGATGCGCTTCTTCTTCGCCAGCAGCTTCAACGCGGTCAGTCGGCGGTCGCCGGCCACCACTTCGTACTGCTCGCCATCGGCGGCGAGGATGACGACGAGATTTTGCAGCAGGCCGATGCGGGCGATGCTCGCGGCCAGTTCGGGAATGGACAGGCGCGGGGTCTTGCGTGCGTTGCGCTTGGAGCGGCGCGGCAGCAACTGCGAGAGTGGAACCAAAATCAGGTTCTTGCTCGGGTCGGCCACTTCCAGCGGCGCGGCAGTTTCGATGGCGCGGGTTTCGGTTTGGGTAACGGCGTTCATGGTGATAACTCCTTGCGGTTAGGGATGCAGCAGCGAGAGAAGCGGCAAGGGCTGCTGCCTGCCCCTGCCGCGTGGGGGTTCAGGCTTTCAACTGGCGCATGCCATCGGCCAGCAGCCAAAGCGCACGGTTGAGGCGGATGTTCTGGTCGATGCCCTGTACCGGGCGGGTTTGCTGGCGGCGTCCGTTGGCGCTGCGCCCGCGCAGGCCGCCTTGGGTCAGGTTCTCTTGCGTGCGGTTGAACACGCTCCACAAGTCCGGGCGGCGGTCATCAAAGCGGCGCGGCATCAGGATTTGCGATTCCGTGATGGGCGCGGGCTTGTCGGGGTCGTCGTACTTGAGGGCCAGCGCGGCGCGGGCGAACACTTCGGATTCGCCATCGTTCAAGGTGATGGCGCGCATGGAATCGCGGGATTCCTGCACGCGGTCGAAGCCGCGCAAGACTTCGTAAGCGCCTTCGATGACGGAACCGGCCACGTCGCCTTTGTGGGGCACGCGCACGTCCGCCACCGTGTCGCCGCAGACAAGGCCATTGCTGCACACGAACCGGAACATTCCGGCCAGCATCTGATAGCTGCTCGTGCCGTCATGCGAGTTCAGCAGCACGATTTCGTTAGCCTCCGCGCCGTTGATCTGGCTGGCGTGGCGCAGGCGCAGCATGTGTTTGGTGTAGTCGCGGCGGTCGTCGTGGCGCACGCGGGTTTGCGCTGCCATGAAGGGTTCAAACCCTTCCTTGCGTAGTTCCGCCAGCACGGCGGCGGTGGGGATATAGGCGTACCGTTCGGAACGGCTTTCGTGCGGCGCGTCCGCGAAGATGGACGGGGCCACACGGCGGATTTGGTCATCGGACAGCGGGTAATCGCTGCGCAGCGACGGGGAACGGGAAGCGAATCGGGATGCGAGTTGCATTGCATTTCTCCTGACGAAAAGGGTTTGCTGTTCAAACCGCACACCGGATTCCTAGATTCGGAGCCCAGCCTTTCGGCTGTTCGGTGCGGTCGGCACGAGGAACCCGGTTGGCCCTGTTGCCACCGTCTTTCCTGAGTTCATCGCCCGCGGCCAAAGGAGCGCGCGGACGGGGGCCGTCAAGGAGACAAGCGCAGGGTTGGTGCGGCCCGCAGGCGCAGCCGAGGACACGGCCCTGCGCGCCTTGACGGCACACGGGAGCGGGCTACGGTCGCGGGTAAGGTGATGAAGTCAGGGGAGACGGCTGGACAAGGCAACGGCCATCCCTTTGTGCTGACCGCACGCAAGCGAAGCGCGCAGGCCCGAAGCTGGAAGCCGGGCCGGAGGCGTCAGGGATGTGGAAGGCTGGCGAATGCCAGTCCCGTCAGGGATGAGCGAATAGCGAACCTGGAGCAGCGCGGTCCGCGAAGCGGAGACGCAGGCGCACACTTTCAGCTATCATTTGTAAGGAAATTTACAAGAAAGTATTTCAAGCCAGCGATTAATTACGACTTCAGTTAAATAACTATCGCAATCCTCAATTCGAGATTTGCTTCATCGAAGCACCAACGACAAATGGAGATAAGTCATGGCGAATAAATGCTTTCTGAGCTTTCACTATAAACAGGATAGTTGGCGCGTGTCGCAAGTTCGGCAAATCGGAGCTATCGAAAAACAGCCTCTACTGGATTCGAACAAATGGGAAGAAATCAAGAAAGCAGGCGATGATGCCATCAAAAAATGGATCGCCGACAACATGAAAGGCAAAGAATGCCTTGTCGTACTTGTGGGCGAGAAGACTGCCAGCCGCCGCTGGGTCAAACACGAGATAAAGAAAGCCTGGAAGGACGGGCTGGGTGTACTCGCCATCCATGTCCACAATCTGAAAGACTCAGACGGAAATCAGTCGTCGAAAGGATCTAATCCGTTTACAGGCCTCACCGTTGATGGAGAAGCTGTCACGGGTAAAGTCTACGATCCGCCATACACCACCAGCACCAATGTGTATGACTACATCAAGTCGAATATTGAAACTTGGGTCAGCGACGCTATAAAGGCACGATGAACCGGCAATATCTGAATTGCATCCTGCGAGGTGTCGTTTGCTGTGGAGGATGCGGGTCACCTACATCCAAATTTGCCTGGGTTTAGTGTAATAGATGGAGTCAAAATGCCACGCAGAACATTCTTTTCTTTTCACTATGAGCCTGATGTATGGCGCGCCTGGAATGTCCGCAACAGTTGGGTTGTGAAGGAATCCGATGAGGAAAGCCGGGGCTTCTTTGACAGCAGCGTGTTTGAGGCATCGAAAAAAGAGAGTGACGATGCACTAAAGACTTTTCTCCGCAAGGGGTTGGAGAATACTTCGGTAACTTGTGTCCTTGCTGGAACCCATACATGGTCACGGCGATGGGTGCGCTACGAAATTGCTCGCAGTGTTATCAAGGGAAACGGCTTGCTAACCGTTTTCATTCACGGTGTCCAGAATAAAGACAAAGCGACATCTACAAAGGGTGCTGATCCATTGGCGCAGATGGGACTTTATAGAACCGATCGCGGCATATATCTCGCCGAGTGGAAGGACGGAAAGTGGGTGGCCTACGCAGATTACACGCTTGCGATTCCTGAGGGTGATCTGTGGTTCACAGCACCAAAAACGAATAGCGTAGTCCAACTGTCAAATCACTGCCTGAGTTACGATTTCATAGGCCAGGATGGCAGGAAAAATATTGGCGGATGGATTGAAACTGCTGCGGGAATGGCTGGCCGATGAGCGAGAACTCAAGCATGAGATCACCCTACCAGCTTATCCTGCTGGGTGCGGTCCATGGGCATGACACTCGCCTCCGCCGTAGCGTTGATCTGGCGCTTCAGGGGCTCGGGATTCCGAGCAACGCAATTACGTTTCTCAGCGATGCCAACGCCTCTAACCGCAGCTTAAAATCGCCGGTGATGGCAGTATTTTTCGGCTCGTCGGAAAGCACTGCCGATACCGCACTTGTGACGGAGTTGATTGATGACTCGATCGTTATCGCTCCGGTCGTTTCGGATTTGTCCCAGGTTCATGCAGAAATTCCGCCGCAGCTCAGACATGTCAATGCTATTGTATTGGGCACCAACGATGAAGGCATCACCCGCCTCGTTACGCTAGTCCTTGAGACATTTAGGCTGTTGCGACGTGAGCGACGACTTTTCATCAGTTACAAACGAACAGGGTCTCAGCCGCTGGCCGATCGGTTGTACGATGCGCTCGATGCTCGTGGCTTTGACGTTTTCATCGACGTGAGGTCAGTGCCTCCAGCCGCAGATTTCCAATCACAACTCTGGCACAGGATGTCGGATTCCGATGTCGTGGTGCTGATCGACACACCTGGCTTCAGAGAAGGTCGTTGGACGGCTGAAGAATTGGCGCGCGCAAACGCGACCAATGTGCAAATCTTGCACCTACTATGGCCGGGGCAAAAGGAAGACCCTGCATCGTCCTTCAGCCACTTCATGAAGCTTAGGCGTCGGGACTTCTTTGGATTTATTCCAATGCGGGGGCGTTGGGCCACGAAGGGATTGGTGACGAGAATTTGCGACGAGGTCGAACGGCTACGCGCACCAGCAATTGCCGCCCGCCACCGATATTTGGTCGATAACTTTTGCGACGCCGCCCGCGACGAGGGACTTGATCCAAGTGTTCAGATTGAAGGCTGGATTTCTCTCAAAACCGAGTCCAATCGAACGCTGGCGATCGTACCGGCAGTGGGAATACCAACCGCTGATCGCATCAACGAAGTGTTCGAAGCCATTACCAACCCCACTGTTGAGACGAGAGAAATATGGGTGATTTACGACAATAGAGGTGTACTGAGAACGTGGCTCTCTCACCTAGATTGGCTTGACTCGTATTTGCCGATCCGGGCCGTGCAAATGTCGAAGGCGCCACAACTTCTGAAGGAGCTCACCGCATGATAGATATATTTCTATCTGCCAGCGTGCCTTTGCCTGATCGCAATCGGGTATTTTTCGACACCGCCGATGTTCTTGCTATACGGGAAGCAATCAAGGCTTTGGTTGAAGTAGTGTTGCCGATTGGACGAATCACGTGCGGCGGCCATCCGGCGATAACGCCGCTATTGGCTCTCTTTTCCCGCGAGGCAAACCTTGACCGCAACAGGGTGGCGATTTACCAAAGTAAGCTTTTTGAGGGTCGATTGCCTCCTGAGCTAGCGGAGTTCGTCGACGTGCATATGGTGCCAGCGGTTGATGGCAACAGAGAAGCCAGTTTGACGGCCATGAGGCAAGCAATGATCGAAAGCCGCCGTTTCAGCGCAGCGGTGTTCGTCGGCGGCATGGAGGGGATCTATGAGGAGCATAAATTGTTCGTCGAACACCATCCCAAAGCTACAGTGCTCCCGCTTTCAACAACAGGGGCCGCCGCCAAAATAATTTATCAACAGGGAGAATATGATCCAATTTTTTCACGCGACCGAACCTATTCCAGCTTATTTCGTCGAAAGCTTCTGCCTGTGGATTAGCCGGGAAATTTTGCAGTAACTGCGTTCAGTAAGCTTGATGGAGCGAATAAAAAAATGGGGCCGCCTGTGCAGCCCCCTCGGTTCACAATAGCCCTCGCTCTGCAAATGAAGTTGTTTCCTGCCCGGCCACAACGACGTGATCCAGTGTGCGCACCTCCACCAGCGTCAGAGCCTCTTTCAGTCGCTGCATCAGTGAAAACCTGGCGAGTTGGATAGAAGGGGCGGTATCCGCTCGCTAAAATGCTGGAGCAATTCGTCAGAACAGCGATCCAGTCTTCATTGGATGTCCATACAGTTCAGAGATTTGCCCTTGAAACTGCGTCTGTCCGCCATAGCTCGGATGCCTCACGCAGATAACAGGCACGCTATCCGTGATTCGATGAGCGGCTGCGGCAGCATCGTTGCCGATGGCGACGATGCGCGAGGGACGAAGCAGAACGATGAGCTGTTGTAGTAGCTCTTCGCCGGCTCGCCTTTCACGGGCGTTGTGTTGCCGGTTGGTGAACGGATCCCCTGATTCATGAGGGTGAAGTGGGAAAACATTCCAGAGAAAGATGCGAGCATCAATGTGCTCTAGCATTCCCCATATAACCGCAGCGGTTCGCTCGGCTACGGCATTGCCGACTGTGGGCCGTTCTGGAGCCAGATCGACATTCCAACGTTTGGCATGTTGGCTCATGTGAACATCGTCAGTCAGGGCCAACCCAGTTCGGCGGCCTCCGCGATACCCCAAATCTCGACCGATCCAAATCGCATCTACAGGCTCCTCTGAAGCGCGACGCAATAATGCGGAAAGTGCGGCGGCGCGGCGGCGGGGCGCGTCTCGACGATCATGAACTTCACAGCGATCAGAATAAGGATTGAAGCAGTCCTCAAATTGCAGCGAGGAAACTGATTCAACAAAGGGGTGGATTTTCATTCTTAAGACTCAAGCGGCATATATTGTAGGGTGCGTTCTTTTCGGTTGCCGATGATCCAGCCGCCTTGATTTTTCTTGATTTGACGGAATACGGAATATCCGTCCATGATGGCTTTTTCCCAAAGCTTTAGCGGGCACTTCTCAACCTCATAGCCACTCACAAACTCTTCAATGGTTTTGAGAATCCCAAGGGAAACCTTTTCTTGATTCTCAAAATAGTTTAATTCCTTGGCTCTAGAGAAAATCCATGCCGTAAGCCCTTCCTCAACGACGATTGCCCGGCCGCTGTCTTGCTCTTCATCATATTTGGACTGGCTCTTTCGCTTGTGCTTGATCAATGCCCGTATTACAGGTGACCAATGCAAGATGGCTGCATATGCAAAATGGAAAACATCATGAAATCGGTAGCCATCTCGGTCAGCGATGTTGTCGGTCAGGGGATCACCTATGAATACGCCATTCCATTGGAGATAGCTTTTGCCGCTACCGCGTTGATTGACTCGGATCTTGAACTCTCTAGGGAGCTGCTCTTCTATTCCAAACTCGCTATCGAAATCAAGGCCAATCAGGTCAACCGCCTGTGGCTCCAAGAATGCACCCCTAGCTTTCCGGAGGTTCCCCCGCGCTACGTCCGAGAACGCCAACTCTGCGGCATGGATTGCATCGAGATAGGCTCGCGCGAAGGTGACCACGTCATTGCGCGCAGGCCCACTTCCCAGCAGAGCTGCGGCCGCCTGCCCCAAGCGTACCAAGGTAATGTCCAACGACGCAGGGGCCGCCACAGGCATGGCGATGTAAGCGAATGCACCTTCGGCTATGTCGCTTGCTGCCCCTATGTTCTTGAAGTTCCCGTGATTCGCCGCCTCGGCAAAGATATCTTCAAGTGGAGCTTGCATGCGCCGGCAGATCGCAGCCAAATACCAAAGCGTATCACCGAATTCTTCTTCCGCCGCCCTTCTGAAACCAGGGTACGCAGATTTTTCCCGGACATGTTTTTTGACAGTAGACATTATTCCACCGACTTCCCCATAAAGCCCTTGAAGGACAGGATTGAAATCGGTTGGACTGAGTACATCCGTAGCTGCAATTTCCGAAGCGTAGTCCGAAAGCAGCAGAGAACCTTCCTTGTGCATCGGTTACCTCCGAAGCGTCAGCCATTCGAATGGAGCGCCCTGATATCCATTCAGCCCAAAGCTACGAACCCATTGCTCTATGTTCGCAATCAGTTTTGGATCGTCAAAAGTAGTTAGACCTATTCCTGTTTTGCATAGAGACCGGCCTTGCTGGTCTTTTAGCTCTTCCGGGAACTCCGGCCCCTCTCCTCCGAAGTACACGAAGTCATTGCTGATGAGAACCCTGTTTACACCCGTGTCGCGAGTGACGTGATCAGGATTAAGTGAACCATCGGGGCGAGAGTGAAAGGAATCTCGTTGCTGCCAGACGGCCGCTGGTGCGGCTCTGAAGTAGATATTGTCCCCGCAACTTTGCTTCCGACTACCGTTGCGATAGGGCTTTTTAGATTCAAACCGTGGATCTGCCCCATATTCATCAAATGTCATCGTTTCGGTGACTTGCATCGCATAAACCAGATACCCGCCTCGCCGAACACTTCGATCATTGCTGCCACTGCCTACCACCCAATCACCGATGTCAGCGCCCTTGCGGATATTTGGCTTGCAGGTTGCAAGCGTGCAGTATTCGTAAAAGGGATTGGGTGCGAAACCACTGTCGTACCGCACCACGTAGGAGTGGACACGTGCCATCAGCAGGGATGCCTTTTCAGAGGAACCGGATCACAGGCGCCACCGTCGGGTTTTTCCCATGTATCTTTTCCGTTGATCGCATCAATGATTGAGTCACCATTCCAGCCGACCAAGGCATCGGCGTATTCTTTCAGTGCCTCAGGAATGTCGCATTCCTTCTCACCATGCTCCCAGATGCCAACAATACGTTTGCCTTGCTTGGCTGCATATTCGATTTCCCAGGTCACCCAGTCGCTATCTTTCGTCTGGGGTGAGACGTAGCAAATAAATACGCCCGCCCAGTTTATCGCTGGGGCCAGAATCTGCGTCTTGATGTAATGCTCATCCGTGGCGTTGTTGAACTTTCCTGTATGGATGGAGGAGTCCCTTACATCCATCCCTTTCGGAGCCAGCAGATCTTTGAGCTTTTGGAGCCCATGATCGTCCTTATGGACATGGCTGATAAACACGTTCCTTTTCTCTGCCATCTGTCACCTCCATCGACGTTTTGATAGCGTAAAAGATCGTAACTGAAATTAGGTGGTTATGGCAGAAAACGCAGATCAATCAAAGGATCGCCCGGAGCCCCTTGTCGGCGATGATGTTGAGCAGCTTCAGCGCCGGGCCAGCGGGTCGGGTTTCACCTTGCTCCCACTTGCGCACGGTCGAGGCCGAGGTGTGCAGGTGATGCGCGAACACCGGCTGGCTGAATTTCAGCGTCTCCCGTAGGCGCCTAATGTCCTCGGCGCCAAACTCCCGCACTGGCGGCGGGCAGATCGCGTCGAACTCGCGCATCGTCACCTTGCTGATCGCACCCACTTCATGAAGCGTGGCCAGGTCGTCACGCAGGGATTCAATGATCTTGCTCACAATGCACCTCCAATAACACGCCCGACTGCAACGCCTTCGATAACGTTTCCCCGGACAGTTGCAAGAACGCTTTGCCGGCGAATTGCAGCGCCTTCTTCTCGTCCTGCGTGATGTTCGCCTTGTCGTTCTTCGGGAACCCATGCAGGAACACGTAGCGGCTGCCGATCCTGGCCGATACCAGTGTGCGGTAGCCGCCGCTTTTACCACCACCGGGGCGGGCCACCCGCTTCTTGTAGAGGGAGCCGCCCAAGTCCGCGTCGATCAGACCGCTTTCCATCTCCTGAACCGCCTTGCACAACGCGGCATCGGACAGCTTCTCGCCCGACTGCCAGCGTGCAAAGTCCTTGCGCTTGAGGATGACCGTCATTTCGACCTCCAAACTATACCCGAAACGGGCATACTTTTCCAGTCTCCGGTGTAGCACCTAGATAGAAGGGATGGCCCGCCCGATTGTCGTGACGCCGGCACGACAATCGGAGCCGACTGGACGGGATGCCGGCCACCGATCCGCGGGCATCCTTGACCGAAATCAGCAGCGCATAGGCCGACCACGGCAGCGTGAAGACCTTGGCCAGCTCGGCGAGGCCGAATTTCCCAGACACTGTCTCGGAAATTGCGGAACGGGGATAGTCGGCCGCCAAGGCAGCGGGGGGCGCCACCGAAAGCGTCCTCTTGCTCATGCCGTGGCCTCCGCAGGGCGCCGCGCGCCCGTGATGGCCTGCCGCCGACTCGCCACCAGTTCGGCAGCATCCCGCACCGGCTTGTCCTCGGTGTGGACGTAGTGCATGAACATCGCCACGGTCTTGTGGCCCGTCAGCTTCATGCCTACCTTGGTCGGCACTCCCGAATTGGCAATGTCGGTCGTGGAGCGGTGGCGGATGCCGTGCGTGCCGACGTGTGGGACGCCGGCTGCCTTGAGCACCCGGCACCATCCGCCATAGTGCTCGCCAAAGGTCAGGTGCTTGGTCGGGTCGTTGGGCGAAGGCAGGACGTAGGGGCAACCTTCTCGGCGCGGTGCCGTCGAGAACAGTCGATAGGCTTCCGCGCTCATGGGCTTGGAGAGGCCGCCGGTCTTGCTGTCGGGCCAGACCACGCGCCGGTTCTCCAGATCGACCCAATCCCATTCAAGCATGCAGATTTCGGAGCGGCGGCCGGCGAACTCGAATTGCAGGCGAATCGCCAGCGGGATGACGTAGTTCTCCAGTCCTTCCGCCTCCAGCTTCTCCAACTGGCGGAAGATCAGCGCCAGTTCGTCGTCCACGATGAGCCGGGTTTCCTCGCCGGGCGGGTACATCGGGACGTGGCGGCACGGGTTCGTGCCGTCCGGGCGGTAGCCCCACACTTCGGCCAGGTTGAACATCTTGCGCAGCACGCCGAAGGCGTTGTTCGCCTCGGCGGGCTTGTAGGCCAGTTTCTCCATCAGCCCGGCAATGTCGGGCCGCTTCACGTCCTGCACCTTCTTGCGGCCGATCAGCGGGACGATGCAGCGGTCGATGACGGCCTGATAGCCGCGCTGCGTGCTCGGCTTGTTGCGCTTCTTGGAGTAGTCCTCCATGAACTTCTTGCACAGCGCTTCGACCGTGGGCGCCTTGCGCGCCTCGGCCTTGGCGCCGCCGGGGTCGCCGCCTCGGCGAACCTCGGCCAGCCAGTCCTGCGCCATGACGCGGGCCTGCTCCACGGTCAGTTCCCCGAACAGGCCCAGCGAGGGCTTGCGGGGCTGCCCGGAGTTCGTGCGGTACTGGAGCATGAACACCCGACGGCCCTTCGGGGTAATCTTGCAGAGGAAACCCGGCACCACGGTATCCCGTAGTTCGATGTCCTTGGCCTGGGGTTGCGCCGACTCTACGGCGGTCTTGGTGAGCTTGATCTTCGCCATGATGACTCCTTGGAACGACCCGAATTCCAAGAGCCAGATAGGAGCGGCGCGAGGGAAAACCGGGTCAAGTTTCAGAAAGCACCGGCATATGATGGACGCGCGTAAGTCCTTGATAAACCTGCTTCATCGAGCTACGGCGCAGTCCAGCGAAGTACCGGGCTGGAGTCATCGTCAAACAAAAAAAAGCCCGGCATCGGACCGGGCTCAAGCCTTCTTGCAGTCAAGCATCAAAGGGACGGGCAACCCGTCAAGGAGAATGGAAAGTGGTGCGCCGCGCGCCTGCCATGGGCCGTAGTTTACTGTATATTTGTACAGTCTTCTCAACCCAGGAGTACCGCCATGCCCCGCATCGAACAACCGGTGGTCGTGCCCAACTACGCGCTGACCGACGCCCTCGCCTGGATCTCGAAATTCGCCCATGCCTGGAAGGCGATCGAGCCCGCGCCCGCCACGCTCAGCATCGACGGCTTCATCATCTGGGGACCGGTGCTCTACGAGAAGCACAGCGCCGAAGATCCGGTGCAGCTCGCGGCAAGACTGTTCGGCAGCTCGGGCCCCTACTTCAGATACCTGTACCCGGGTGCGGCGGCCGCGGCCAATCAGGGATGAAGCGTCGGGCGCGAAGGTGCATGTCTTGGCAGACACGGGAATGTCGGAGAATCGTGCGATGAACTGGCATGCACCGTCCCTCCTGGCCCTCCTGTCGATCCCCTGCGCGCTGGCCATCGCCGGCTGCTCGACGCCCCCGAACGAAGTGATGCAGTTCCGCGAAGGCGTTCTGCGCGCCACCACCTACACGCAGGCACAGATCTACTGCGACAACAAGAGCCAGAGCCCGCGCTGGCTCGGCAAGGCACCGGCCGAGAGCGGCGTGCTGTTTCGCTGCGAATGACGATGCGATGAGGCGGGCCGTGCGCTGAACCGCGGCATCGCGAAGACCAGGCGTCATCGGGCTCGCGTCCACACCCGATCCACCCAGGCCGGCAGGCATCGCGCTTGCCGGCCTTTCGTTTTCCGGCCGTTCGATCAGTGCGCCGTCACGCCGCCGCCAGTCGCATCGCGGCGGGTCTTCGCGTTGTCGATGGTCGCGCTGACCGAGCTGGTGTTGATGGCCAGCGCCACGAGCACGGAGCCGACGAAGGCCGGGTCGGTCGAGCCGCTGAATTCCGCCGCGCCCGCGATCGCCAGGGCTTGCTGCACCTGCTGGCGCGTGAGTTCGGCTGCCGCTTCTCCAACGACGTTCTTCTTGGTGGTTGCCATCTGAAAACTCCTGATTCTGGAAGTGAGGAAAAAAAGCAAAACAACGCCAGCCGACTGCGAGCCGCGTGAGATCCATCACGCGCCACAACCCTCCGCCAACGATGAAATGTTAACTGGGCGTCAAAAATAAGATGAAGGTTTTCACTCGAAGCGCTCGGTGAGAACACCGTCGTCGCGCTCATCTTTTCTGAAGATTTCCGGATGGATAATCGCGCCTCGCTACGCCGGCCGGCGCGTCGCGCAAGCCCCCGGGCCTTGCCGTTCGCGCAGCGCACCAGGCGGCGCGTTTCGAAGATGGGCCACCTTCCAAGAGCCCCCGTTCGAGCCGAGGTCGAGGAGCCGTTTTCCATCCCAGGCCATGCCGGACTCCGCACCGCGGACGACGCGCATGCGCACATGACTTTCGACACTGGCGTACCGGGTGACCGGTCCGTATCGTCGCGCGGTCGCTTGCGACGCGGTATCGAATCGGGAGCTCGTATTGGCCACGCGGTCCCACCTTCGGCTGTTCGATAGGGGCGCCTGCCGCGCGGGCGCCGTGTTGTTTCACTTGATAGATCGGGACATGGCTTTTTCCAAACTTTCTCTCGCAAGCGCACTGGCCGGCCTGCTGGCCCTCTCGGGTTGCCAGACCATGGACATGCAGATGGGCAGCCAATCGGCCAAGACCGTCGCCACGGGCAGCGCGGCCGGCGCCGCCACCTCGGGCGAAAGCAGCGCGCTCGAGCGCTGCGACTCGCCGCTGGGCACCGTCTCGCTGATCGAGAACGTGAATGCCGGCTGGTACACGGTGCTGACCGGCGAATACAAGCTGCCGCCCACCGCCAACCTGCTGCGCCTGCTGGTGCAGCAATCGAACTGCTTCGTGGTGGTCGAGCGCGGCGCGGCCGGCATGAACGCGATGACGCGCGAGCGCGCGCTGCAGCAGTCGGGCGAGATGCGTGGCGGCAGCAACTTCGGCCGCGGCCAGATGGTCGCGTCGGACTACGGCCTGTCGCCCGAGATCGTGTTCAGCAACAGCGACGCGGGCGGCCTCGGCGGCGCGCTCGGCGGACTGGTCGGCGGTGGCCGCGGCCGTGCGATCGCGAACCTGGGCGCGAACCTGCAGACCAAGGAAGCCTCGGCGCTGCTGACCCTGATCGACAACCGCTCGGGCGTGCAGGTCGCGGCGGCGGAAGGCAGCGCCTCGAAGACCGACTTCGGCGGCTTCGCCGACCTCGCCGGCGGCCGCGCAGCCGGTGGCATCGGCGGCTACACGCGCACCCCGCAAGGCAAGGTGATCGCGGCGGCCTTCATGGACGCCTTCAACCAGATGGTCCGTTCGCTGCGCAACTACAAGGCGCAGACCGTGCGCGGCCAGGGCCTGGGTGGCGGTGGCCGCCTCGGCGTGGATGGCGGCGCGGCACCGTCGCAGACCTATGTGCCGGCCGAGCAGCCGGCGCGTCGCCGCAAGTAAGCGCGGCGAGAGACGAGCAGCCCCGCCGCCGCCAGGCCGCGGGGCTTTTTATCGCCCGTCTTTCAGAGATGCCGCGTCTCGGCGGGCGGGTTGAACCAGTTGTTGTTGCGCCCGTCCATGTACATCACGGGCGCGGCCACCAGTTCGTCGGGCGTGGCGTCGTCGAGGCAGCTGACATTGATGCTGACGTACTTGCCACCGACCTCGGCCACGTCGCCGCGGCCGAAGGGCCGCACGCCGCAATGGCGGCAGAACAGGTGGTGCGTGCTGTACGAGCCGAACTGGTAGCTCGACAGCTCCTCCTCGCCACTGACCATCCGGAAGGCCTCGGGCCGCACGATCGCCCCCCAGTTGCGCGCCTTGGCGCAGATCGAGCAGTTGCAGCGGCCGGTGCCGGCCGCGAGGTCGATATCGGCCTGGAAGCGAACCTTGCCGCAGTGGCAGCTGCCGTTGTAGGTCTTGAGCATGGGCTTTTCTCCTGGGGTCTGAGGTGTTGGAAGGCCCGAAGACTAAGGTCCATTGCGGACAGATCCTGTCCTCGATCGCAGGCATCATCGCTTCCATGCTCTCCGCCTCCGCCCGCCTCATCCGCCTGTTGTCGCTGTTCCAGGCCCAGCGCGCCTGGACCGGCGCCGAGCTCGCGCGCCGCCTCGAGATCACCGAGCGCACCCTGCGCCGCGACGTCGACCGGCTGCGCAGCCTCGGCTACACGGTCGATTCCACCTCGGGCGTCGCCGGCGGCTACCGACTGGGCGCGGGCAACAGCCTGCCGCCGCTCCTGCTCGAGGACGAGGAAGCGATCGCGGTGGCGGTCGGCCTGGGCGTGGGCCCGGCCTCCAGCGACGGCGGCAACGACATCGAGAACGCCTCGATGCGCGCGCTGGCCAAGCTCGAGCAGCTGATGCCGCCGCGACTGCGCCGCCGGCTCGACAAGCTGCGCGCCACCGTGGTGCCGGTGCTGCAGAAGCGCTCGGACATCCGGCTCAAGGCGGTGTCGCTGTTCGCCGAGGCCTGCGCCGACCGCGCGCTGCTGCGCTTCGGCTACCGCGACCACCACGAGGTGGTCAGCAGCCGCCGCGTGGAGCCGCACCGCGTGGTACAGACCGGCCAGCGCTGGTACCTGCTGGCCTGGGACACGGACCGCGAGGACTGGCGCACCTTCCGGCTCGACCGCATCGTCGACCCCGAGCCCACCGGCGCGCGCTTCACGCCGCGGCGACTGCCGCACGGCGACATCGCGGCCTACATGCAGCACGCGCTGCAGATCTCGCCCTACCTGCACCATGCGCGCGTGCTGGTGCATGCGCCCGTGGCCGCGCTCGACGGCCAGTTGTCGTGGGTCGGCGGCGTGCCCGAGGCCGTGGCGCCCGACCGCACGCGCATCCAGACCGCGGCCAATTCGCTCGATGCGCTGGCGGTCTGGCTCGGCTGCCTGGGGCACGACTTCGAGGTCGAGTCGCCGCCCGAGCTCGGCGCGCACCTGCAGCGCGTGGCGTCGCGGCTGGCGCGCATGTCGGCCGCCTGAACGCGCGGCCCGCGCCCCTCCCACGTATATAGGATGGGCACGGCGCGCGCCGGCCCCTACGCTGCGGGTCCGCCCACCCGAGGACCGCAGCCCCGCGCCATGGCCATCGACACCGAAGCCGCTCCCCTTCTCTCGACCACGCAGGTCGCGCTGGTCGAGGACGACACCGGCATGCGCGAGCGCCTCGCCCGCGTGATCGATGCCGACCCCTCGCTGATCCTGGCCCATTGCGCCTCGACCGCGACCGAGCTGCTGGCCTGGCTCGAGGACAACCCGGTCGACGTGCTGCTGGTCGACCTGGGCCTGCCCGACATCCCGGGGCTGCAGGTCATCGACCGCTGCCGCGGCATGCAGCCCGCCTGCGCGGTGATGGTGCTGTCGATCTTCGGCGACGAAGCCAACATGCTGCGCGCCTTCGAGGCCGGCGCCAGCGGCTACCTGCTCAAGGATGGCACCGAGCGCGACCTCGCGGCCCACATCCGCCACCTGCGCGCGGGCGGCTCGCCGATGTCGCCGGTGATCGCGCGGCAGCTGCTGCGCCGCTGGCAGGCCCGCACCGACGCCCCCGTGCCTGCCGGCGCCGCCGCGCTGGTCGGGCTGGCCCAGGACACGATCGGCTCGGCCATGGCATCCTCGGCACTCCCTCGCACGCCGCCGGTGCGGCTGTCGCCGCGCGAATCGGAGGTGCTGGACCTCGTCTCCCGTGGTTTCACCTATGCCGAAGTCGGCGCGCGGATGGGAGTCTCGGCTTCGACCGTTCAAACCCATATCCGCAATATCTACGGCAAGCTGGATGTCCACAACAAGTCCGAAGCCGTGTTCGAGGCGCGCAACCTGGGCTGGCTGCCCTGAGCAGCCTGCCACCGCCTCTTCTTCCGATCTGCGCTTCCTGTTCGCCCTGGTCGCCGCGCTGCTGTTGATCGCAGGCCCGGCCATCGCCAGCAGCACCGCCACGCCCTACACCGTCACCAGCGCCGAGGCCCGCCTCGAACCCGACGGCCTGCCCGCCGAGGAACGCCAAGTGCAGTTGCCGTTCCGCTGGGACCATGCCTTTCCGGGCCGCGGCGGCAAGGCCACCTACCGCATCGCCCTTCCCGCCGCGGCGGCGCCCGCGAGCGAACCGGCCGCGCTGCTGTTCGCGGGCGTGGGCAACCAGGTCGCAATCGAGTTCAACGGCACGCCGCTCGCGGGCTTCGGCACGCTCGGCGATCCGTCCTACGACACCAAGGGCACGCCCTTCGTGCCGGTGGCCGCGTCGCTGCAGCGCACCGGCGCCGCGCAGGAACTGGTGATCCGCACCACCGTGCAACGCCAGCGCGGCGCGGCTTTGGCCACGCTGCAGTACGGCACCGAGCGCGAGCTGCTGCCGCGCTACCGCGGCTACCAGCGCTGGCGCCACACCTCGGTGATCGTCAACGCGGCCGTCCTCGCGCTGATGGGCTGCCTGTCGGGCGCGCTCTGGCTGCGCCAGCGCCATGCGCTCTACGGCTGCTTCGCGCTCGCCGCGCTCTCGGGCCTGCCGCACAACATCGACCGGGTGCGGCCCGACATGAACCTGCCCTGGCCGCTCTGGGGCGTGGTGGTCGCGGTCTGCTATGCGCTGCACATCGGGCTCATCACGCGCTTCGTGCTGCTGGCGCTGCAGCGCGGTTCGGTGGGGCTGGTGCGCGCGCTCTACGCGGCTATGGGTATCGCGATGGCGAGCGCCATCGCGGCCTTCGCGCTGGCCTGGCCGGCGCTGTGGACCGCCGGGCTGGTGCTGCTGAACCTCACCGGCGTGGCCTGCCTGCCGGTGGTGGCGCGCAGCGCCTGGGTGGAGCGCCGGCCGATCGCCATGGTGCTGCTGCTGGCGGGCGTGCTCGCGATCCTCGCGGGCATGTACGACCTGCTGCTGATGCGCATGGGCTTCTTCGGCGGCTCCGACACCTCGCAGACGCCGCGCGCGATGTTCTTCTTCGTGCTGATCCTCGCGGGCCTGGTGGTCGACCGCTACAGCCGCACGGTGGCCGACTACGGCGCGCTCAACGCCACCCTGGCCGAGCGGGTGGCCGAGCGCGAGGGACAGCTGCGCGTGGCCTTCGACGCGCTGCGGCTGCAGCAGCAGGAACAGGCCGTGCTGCTCGAGCGCCAGCGCATCATGCGCGAGATCCACGACGGCGTCGGCTCGCAGCTCGTGGGCCTGCTCAACGTCGTGACCCAGCCAGCGCCAGACCGCGCCGTGGTCGAGGAGCACGTGAAGCTCGCGCTCGACGAGATGCGCATGGCGGTCGACTCGCTGCAGCCCACGCACGACGACCTCGCGACCGTGCTCGCCACCCTGCGCTACCGGCTGCAGCCGCGGCTGGACGCGGCCGGCATCGCGCTCGAGTGGGACGTGGGCGTGATACCGCCGGTGGCGCCGTTCTCGGCCCAGGCCGCGCTGCAGTTGCAGCGCATCCTGCTCGAGGCCTTCACCAACGTGCTCAAGCATGCGCGCGCGACGCGCATCGTGCTGCATGCGCGCTGGCAGGCCGAGGCGCAGCCCCCGCACGTGCGCATCGTGCTGACGGACGACGGCATCGGCCCGCGGCCCGCGGACGCCGCACCGAAGGCCACGGGGCATGGCCTCGCGAACATGCGGGCGCGCGCGCTGAGCATCGGCGCGCGGCTGGTGATGGAGCCGGCAGAGGCGCGGGAGAACGCCGCCGGCGGCACGCGCATCACGCTCGAGTGGCCGGGCGCGCTCGACTGCCCGCGGCACTGAACGCGGCCACCGGGTTCAGCGCAGCGCGAAGGTCAGCGCCACGGCACCGAGCGCCAGCAGCGCCAGGCCCGCGATGAACACCACCTCGCCCCAGGCCTCGAGCCGCGCGCCCGAGCGCCGCATGCGCATCGAGATGAACGACAGCAACGCGCTGGCCAGGAAGACCAGCGCGTCGACCGCGAGCAGCCGATCGATCACCAGCCGCAGATCGTCGCGCGGACCGAGGTGCCCGATGGACATCACGGTCATGCACACGCCGATCATGGTGGCGGAGGTCGGCAGGATGTGGGCCGACAGCCCGTTGGCGGCGCTGTCGGCAGGGTCGAGGTGCTCGGCCTGCGGGGCCGAAGACCGTCGGTGCGGCGGCTTCATCGGTCGTCGCGCGTCGGGGTCCGGCCCGGGGCTGTCAGCCGATGCGCACCGGCACGAAGATCTTGTCGTCGCCGCGCTGGATCAGCAGCGCCACCGACTTGTCGGCCTTCGCGACCACCTCGCGCACCTGCTCCACGGTCTTGGCGGGCGTGCCGTTGATCGCCAGCAGCACGTCGCCGGCCTGCACGCCGGCCATCGCCGACGGGCCGGCCGCGTCCTCGATCAGCAGGCCGGTCTCCACCGAGGCCTCGCGCTTCTCGTCGGGCTGCAGCGGCCGCAGCGCCAGGCCCAGCTTGCCCTGGCCGGTGGCCTTGTCGGCCTTCGCGACCTGGGCCGGCTTGTCGCTGGCATCGCCGAGCTTCGCCGTCAGCTCCTGGCGTTCGCCCTGGCGCCACACCTCGAGCGTGACCTTGGTGCCGGGCGCCTGCTGGCCGATCACCGCGGGCAGGTCGCCCGAGGACACGATGGGCTGGTCGCCGACCTTGCGGATCACGTCGCCGGCCTTCAGGCCCGCCTTGTCGCCGGGGCCGCCCTTCTCGATGTTCGAGACCAGCGCGCCCTCGGGCTTGTCGAGCTTGAAGGAATCGGCGAAGGCCTGGTTCACCTCCTGCACCGCCACGCCGAGGCGGCCGTGCACGGCCTTGCCGGTGGCGACGATCTGGTCCTTGACCTGCACCGCCACGTCGATCGGGATCGAGAACGACACGCCCTGGTAGCCGCCGCTGCGGCTGTAGATCTGCGAGTTGATGCCGACCACCTCGCCGCGCGTGTTGAGCAGCGGGCCGCCCGAGTTGCCGGGGTTCACGGCCACGTCGGTCTGGATGAAGGGCACGTAGCTGTCGTCGGGCAGCGTGCGGCCCTTGGCGCTGACCACGCCGGCCGTCACGGTGTTCTCGAAACCGAAGGGCGAACCGATGGCCAGCACCCATTCGCCGACCTTCAGGTCCTTGGTGTTGCCCAGCGCGAGCACCGGCAGGTTCCTGGCGTCGATCTTGAGCACCGCGATGTCGGTCTTGGCATCGGCGCCGAGCACCTTGGCGCGGTACTCGCGGCGGTCGGTGAGCTTGACGGTGACTTCCTTCGCGTCCTTCACCACGTGGGCGTTCGTCAGGATGATGCCGTTGGCGTCGACGATGAAGCCCGAGCCCTGGGCGCGCACCGGCACGTCGCGCTGCTGCTGGCCGCGCGGGTTCATCTGCCCCTGGAAGCGGCGGAAGAACTGGAACATCGGGTCATCGGGATCGATGCCCTGGATCTGCGCGGCCTGCTCGTCGTCCGAGGCCTTCATGGTGCCGGTGACGCTGATGTTGACCACGGCCGCGCCGTCGCGCGCGGTGATGGTCGAGAAGTCGGGCAGCGTGACCATGGCGGCCGGTGCGGTCGCGGTGGCGTTGGTGGGCGTGCCCACGGCGCGCGCGCTGGTGTAGGCGCCGGCGCCGACGGCGCCGATCACGCCCGCGGTGGCCAGGGCCAGGACCAGGGCACGGGGCGAAGTCAGTCGGGTGTTCATGGATCGGTTCCTTTCATTGCGTCGTGACGCTGATGCGATGGAAGGAATGTCGTTGCGCTGACTTAAGCGCCGCTTAAAGGGAAATTCCGGCGACGACCCCTCAGGCCCGCGTCGGAAAGCGCACCACCACGCGCAGCCCGCCCAGGCTCGGCGAGGCATCGAGCGCCACGCTCGCGCCATGCAGCTCGGCGATCGACTTGACGATCGAGAGGCCGAGTCCGCTGCCCGGCGCCTGCGGCTCGCCCGAGCGGTAGAAGCGGTCGAGCACGCGCTCGCGCTCGGTGGGCGGCAGGCCCGGGCCGCTGTCGTCGACGCTGAGCTCGACCGCGTCGTCCAGGCGCGCGATCGCGATGTCGACGCGGCCTTCCTCGGGCGTGTACTTCACGGCGTTCTCGAGCAGGTTGCGCAGCAGCATGCGCAGCGCCTCGGACTGACCCTTCACCGTGGCGCCCTCGTCGGCGCGCGCGATGCCGATGTCGATGCGCCGCGCCTGGGCCGCGGCCACGGCATCCGACACGGCCAGCCGCGCCACCTCCGCGAGCACCACCGGCTCGGGCGGCGCGCCCGCGGCCATGCTGGCCTCGTGGCGCGCGAGCGCGAGCATCTGCTCGACCAGCCGCGTCGCGCGGTCGATGCCCGCCACCAATCGGCCGATGGCGAGCTCGCGCGCGCCGTCGTCGCTGGCGCGCTGCAGGCCCTGCACCTGCAGCTTGAGTGCGGCCAGCGGCGAGCGCAGCTCGTGCGCCGCGTCGGCCACGAAGTGCTTCTGCGCCTCGAAGGCCTGCCGCACGCGGTCGAACAGCAGGTTGAGCTCCTGCACCAGCGGCCGTACCTCGTCGGGCAGCTTCTCCTCGCTCACGGGCGAGAGATCGTCGGCCTGGCGCGAGGCCACCTGGGTGCGCACGCGCGCCACCGGCGCGAGCGAGCGGCTCACCACCCACCACACGACCAGCATCAGGAGCGGCGCCATCAGCGCCACCGGCGCGACGGTGCGCAGCGCCAGGGTGCCGGCCATGTGCTGGCGCGCCGCCATGTCCTGCGCCACCTGGATCACCAGCCCGCGCGTCTGCATCGAGAACACGCGGTAGGTGGTGCCGCGCGCGCGCACGTCGGCGAAGCCCAGTACCGCGAGCTGCGGCAGCGCGGCCTGGTCGGCCGACTCGAAGATGCGCACGCCGTCGGCGGTCCAGACCTGCACCACGAAATCGAAGTTCTGCTCGGCGCCGCCGAGGCCGCCCACCGCCGCGCTGGGCGGCAGGCCTGCGCGCAACGAGAGCGCCATCTGCTGCATGTGGTAGTCGAAGATCTCGTCGGCCTCCTTGAGCACGGTGCGGTAGGCCACCAGCGCCTGCGCGCCGGCCGCCAGCACGATGGCCGCGAGCAGAAACCACAAGAGGCGCGCGCGCAGCGAGCCGGTCATGCGCGCGATCAGTCCCATCACGCCGCTCATGCCGCTCACGCCTTCGGCACCATGTAGCCAACGCCGCGCACGTTGCGGATCAGCTCCGCGCCGAGCTTCTTGCGCAGGCCGTGCACGTAGACCTCGACCGCGTTGCTGCTGATCTCGTCCTTCCAGCTGTAGAGCTTCTCCTCGAGCTGCGCGCGCGAGAGCACCATGCCGGGCCGCGCCAGCAGCGGCTCGAGCACGGCCCATTCGCGCGCCGACAGCACCACGGGCTGGCCGGCCACGCTGACCTCGCGGGTGGCGGGATTGATGCTCACGCCCATGTGTTCGTAGACCGGCTCGGCGCGCCCGGCCGCGCGGCGCAGCAGCGCGCGGATGCGCGCCAGCAGCTCGTCGAGGTCGTAGGGCTTGAGCACGTAGTCGTCGGCGCCGGCATCCAGGCCCTCGATGCGCTGCTGGATCGAGTCGCGCGCGGTGGCGATCAGCACCGGCATGCGCTGCTTGCGCGCACGCAGGTTGCGCAGCACCTCCAGGCCGTCGCGCCGCGGCACGCCGAGGTCGAGCAGCACCAGGTCGTAGTCCTGGGTGCGCAGCGCCGACTCGGCGCTGTCGCCGTCCTTGACCCAGTCGACCGCGTACTGCTCGGCCCGCAGCAGGTCGAGCACGGCTTCGCCGATCATCACGTCGTCTTCGAGGAGCAGCAGTCGCATGGCGGGTTCCTGGAGTTCTGGTTTCGAGGTTCGAGGCGGCCGGATCGGGCGAAGTTCAAAGCAGCGCGCGCACCTCGCGCGCGGCCTCGAACAGCAGCGGCAGCATGTCGCGCCGCACGGCCTCCTCCTGGTAGCGCGCGCCCGACAGCACCACGTTGAGCGCGGCCACCGTGTGGCCCTGCATGTCGCGCAGCGGCACGGCCAGCGCCTGCACGCCGAGCTCGTGCTCCTCGCTCGCGAAGCAATGGTCTTCCTTGCGCGCGCGCGTCACCAGCTGGCGCAGCGCGCGCGCCTGGGTGGTGGTCTGCGGCGTGAGTCGCGCCAGGTGGCGGCCCGTGAGCCAGCGCGTGAACTCGGCCGGCGGCAGCGCGGCCAGCAGCACGCGGCCGGTGGAGGTGGCATGGGCCGGCAGCCGCGCGCCCAGGTGCAGGCCATAGGCCAGCACGCGCGTGGGCGTGCCGTAGCTGCCGCTGCGCGCCACGATCACCACCTCCTCGCCGTCGAGCACCACGGCCGAGAAGGATTCGCCGGTCTGCGCCGCGAGCCGGTTCAGCGTGGGCTGCAGCGCGCGCGGCAGGCGCGACGAGGCCAGGTAGCTGCCCGAGAAGCGCAGCACCTTGGGCGCCATCCAGAAGTAGCTGCCGTCGGTCTCGAGATAGCCCAGGTGCGCCAGGGTCAGCAGGTGCCGGCGCGCCGCTGCGCGCGTGAGGCCGGCGCGTTCGGCCGCCAGGGTGGCGTTGAGGCGCTGGCGCTCGGTGTCGAAACTTTCGAGCACCGCCATTCCCTTGGCGATGCCCTCGATGAAGTCGGCTCTGGCGATGGTCATGAGTGAGGCGAAGCGGGAAGTTGCGCGATCATCGCGCAGCCATTCGCATGATCGCACACAGCCGCATCGCCCGGCATGCCAGGGCGGCGCGCGCGCCCTACGCTTCGCGGAACTTCTCGGAGACAACGACATGCGCACCCAGGTAGCGATCATCGGCGCCGGCCCGGCCGGCCTTCTGCTCGGCCAGCTTCTGTTCAAGGCCGGCATCGACAACGTCATCGTCGAACGCCAGAGCGGCGACTACGTGCTCGGGCGCATCCGCGCGGGCGTGCTCGAGCAGGTCACGATGGACCTGCTGGAGCGTGCCGGCGTCGACGCCCGCGCCAAGGCCGAGGGCCTGCCGCACGGGGGCATCGAGCTGCTGTTCAAGGGCGCGCGCCACCGCATCGACATGCACGGCCTCACGGGCGGCAAGCAGGTCACGGTGTACGGCCAGACCGAGGTGACGCGCGACCTGATGGAAGCGCGCGCGGCCGAGGGCCTGGCCACCATTTACAGCGCGGCCAACGTGAGCCTGCACGACTTCGATTCGCGCTCGCCGCGCGTGCGCTACGAGAAGGACGGCCGGACGCACGAGATCGAGTGCGACTTCATCGCCGGCTGCGACGGCTACCACGGCGTGAGCCGCGCGAGCGTGCCGGCCGATGCGATCCAGACCTACGAGAAGGTCTACCCCTTCGGCTGGCTCGGCGTACTGGCCGACGTGCCGCCGGTGTCGCACGAGCTGATCTACGCCAACACCGAGCGCGGCTTCGCGCTGTGCAGCATGCGCAGCGCCACGCGCAGCCGCTACTACGTGCAGGTGCCGACCGAGGAACGGGTGGAGAACTGGAGCGACGAGGCCTTCTGGAACGAGCTGCGCGCGCGCCTCGACCCGGAAGCGCGCGAGCGGCTGGTGACCGGCCCAGCGCTCGAGAAGAGCATCGCGCCGCTGCGCAGCTTCGTGGCCGAGCCGATGCGCTTCGGTTCGCTGTTCCTGGCCGGCGACGCGGCGCACATCGTGCCGCCGACCGGCGCCAAGGGGCTGAACCTCGCGACCGCCGACGTGGGCTACCTGTCGCGCGCCTTCGAGATCTTCTACCGCGAGCGCTCGGCCTCGGCGCTCGACCGCTATTCCGACCTGTGCCTGCGCCGGGTCTGGAAGGCCGAGCGCTTCTCGTGGTGGTTCACCTCGCTGATGCACCGCTTCCCCGAGACCGGTGCCTTCGGCCAGAAGATCCAGGAGGCCGAACTCGACTACCTCGTGCATTCGCACGCGGCCTCGACCTCGCTGGCCGAGAACTACGTCGGGCTGCCGCTCGAGGACTTCTGAGCCTCGGCCTCGAGCTTCTTCTTCATCGCGGCCGCGCCCTCGTCCATCATGCCTGCGATGTGGGGCGCGAGTTCGTCGGGCAGCACGTCGGTGATCCAGACGAAGCGCGAGCGCCCTTCGCCCGCGTCGAACACCTGCGCCGACGCATGGTGATGCCGCATGCGGCTGCCCGTGACGGTGTAGGCGATGCGGCGCAGCGACTCGTCGATCGACACCGGCAGCTCGCGCGCCACGCTGCCGTTGGAGAAGTCGAGGACGCGCGCGCCCTCCTCGTCGATGCGGCAGGCCGTGAGGAAGCCCGGCGCGAGCCGCTCGTGCACGGCACGGAAGTCGCGCAGCGCGTCCCAGACCTGCGCCGCGCTCGCGGCGAGTTCGAATTCCCGGTGGATGGTGGCCATGGCGGGCTCCTTCGCGCTCAGGGATGGCGGCCCGCGCGGGCCGGGACTGTCAGTTCGAGTTCGATGGCGTGGTGCATGGCGATGGCTTCCTGGTCGATGAATGGATCAGGCGTTCATCGTCGAGCAAGGCCGCGAGGCGGTCTTGGAGAATCTTGCGGTCGCCGCGCGCGGCACGGCGGAAGTCGCCCGGCGAGACACCGGCGGCGCGCCGGAAGGTGCGCACGAAATTGCTGAGGTCGGCAAAGCCCACGTCGAGCGCGATCTCGGTCACGGGACGGTCGCCGTCGGCGAGCAGGCGCGCCGCATGGCGCAGGCGCGAGCGCACCAGGTACTGGTGCGGCGTCACGCCCAGCACCTGAGAGAACAGCCGCAGGAAATGGAAGGCGCTGAGCCCGGCCTCGGCCGCGGCCTGCTCGAGGCCGATGTCCTCGTGCGAACCCTCGGCGATCCACATCGCGGCATCGACGGCGCGGCGCCGGTCGCGCGCGGGGGCCGCTCCGGGCCGCGGCGCATCGCGCCCTTCCACGAGGTCGACGAAGCGATGGGCGAACTGCATGCCGACCTCGTCGAGGCCGAGGTCGCTGCGCCCCTCGACCGCGGCCTGCGCGAGTTCGCCGAGCACCATCAGCCCGGGCAGCGGCGGCAGGCCGCCGGCCTGCCAGGTGCCGCGCCCGCCGCCGATCAGCTCGACGAAGCCCGGCGAGAGGTGGAAGGCCAGGCACTCGTCGCCGCAGAGGTGGTGGTCGTGGGTGCAGACGTATTCGTCGCCCGGCGCGCCGATGAGCACCGAGCCGGCCACGAGTTCGTAGGCATGGCCGCGCGTGCGGTAGCCGAAGCTGCCCTTGCGCACGTACGAGACCGAATGGCCCTCGTGCATCTCGGCGAAAGGCGGGGCATCGGGACCCGCGTCGCAGCGGTAGCTCGAGACCCGGATCGGCTCGGTCTGCAGTTCGGTGACCACGAGCATGGTGGTTCTTCCGCAGTACCGGCCGTGCGGCGGGCCCTCAGTCGACCGTCTGCATCGCCTGCCACACGCGCGAGGGGCTCAGCGGCATGTGCAGGCGCGGCGCGCGGGCGGCATGGCCGTTGCGCGCGAAGGCGTCGGCCACGGCATTGACGATGGCCGGCGTGGCACCGATGGTGCCCAGCTCGCCCACGCCCTTGACGCCCAGCGGGTTGTTCTTGCATGGCGTCGATTCGTCCATCTCCATGTGAAACATGGTGCTGACGATGTCGGCGCGCGGCGCGGCGTAGTCCATCAGGCTGCCGGTGACGGGCTGGCCGGTCTCGTGGTCGTACACCACCTGCTCGTAGAGCGCCTGGCCGATGCCCTGCACCGCGCCGCCCTCGAGCTGGCCGCGCACGATCATCGGGTTGACCACGCGGCCCACGTCGTTGACCGAGCTGTAGGCCACCACGCTGATCTCGCCGGTGGGCGGATCGATCTCGATCTCGCAGATGTGGCAGCCGTTGGGCCAGGTCGGGCCGGCCACGGTGCTGGTGGAGTCGACGAAGATCTCGCGCTCGGGCTGCTTGCCCGCGAGCGTGAACAGGTCGAGCTCGAGGTCGGTGCCGATCACGGCGAAGGCGCCGCGGCTGTAGGTCACGTCGTCGATCGCCACCTCGAATTCCTGGGCCGCGAGTTCGCGCGCCTTGTCGATGGTGCGTTCGGCGCCGATGCGCACCGCCGAGCCGCCGGTGAACAGCGAACGCGAACCCGCGCTGCCGAAGCCGTCGCCGCGGTCGGTGTCGCCGAGCACCACGCGCACCTTCTCGATCGGCACGCCGAAGGCGTCGACCGCGAGCTGGGCCAGCGAGGTGGCGATGCCCTGCCCCATGGCATTGACGGCCGAGAACACCTCGATCACGCCGTCGGCCTGCACCGAGACGGTGACGCGTTCCTCGAACACGTTGCCGCCGGTCCACTCGAGGAATGTGGCGATGCCCAGGCCGCGATGGCGGCCGTTGCGCGCCGATTCGGCCGCGCGGGCCTCGAAGCCGTTCCAGTCGGCCAGGCCCAGCGCCTGGTCCATCACCGACTCGAACTTGCCGGTGTCGTAGGTCTGCGCCATCGGGTTCTTGTACGGCATCTGCTCGGGGCGGATGAAGTTGCGCCGGCGCAGCTCGATGCGGTCGATGCCGGTCTGGCGCGCGGCCTCGTCCATCAGCCGCTCGATGGTGAAGATCGCCTCGGGCCGGCCGGCGCCGCGGTAGGCGCCGGTGGGCGCGGTGTTGGTGAGCACCGCCTTGAAGTGGAAGTCGATGGTCTGGATGTCGTAGACGCTGGTCTGCACCCAGGGGCCGATCAGCAGCTGGATCGCGACGCCGGTGCCGGTGGCATAGGCGCCGACGTTGGCCAGCGTCTTGATGCGCAGCGCGAGGATGCGTCCCTTGGCATCGAGCGCGAGCTCGGCCTTGGCCTCGATGTCGCGGCCATGGGCGCTCGAGAGGAATTCCTCGCTGCGGTCGGCCACCCACTTCACGGGGCGCTTCACCTGCAGCGCCGCGAAGGCCACCGCGATGTCCTCGGGGTAGGCCCCGGTCTTCATGCCGAAGCCGCCGCCGACGTCGCCGACCACCACGCGGACCTTGTCCTTGGCCAGGCCGATGGCGGCGCAGATCGAATCGCGCACGCCCGAGGGCATCTGGGTGCTCATGCGGATCGTGAGACGGCCGGTGTCGGCATCGGGCGCCGCGAGCACCGAGCGCGGCTCGATGGTCAGTGCCACCACGCGCTGGTTGACCACGTCGAGCGCCACCACGTGGGCGGCCTTGGCGAAGGCGGCCGTGGCGGCCTCGCTGCTGCCGTGGCGCATCTCGGCCGCGACGTTGCCGCTCGCCGCTTCGCACAGCTGGGGCGCGCCTTCGGCGGTGGCGGCCGCGAGGTCGACCACCATCGGCAGCTCCTCGTACTCGACCATCACGGCTTCGGCCGCGTCGCGCGCCTGCTGCACGGTGTCGGCCACCACCACGGCCACGGCCTCGCCGACGAAGCGCACGCGTTCGTGCGCGATGGCATGGCGCGCGGGGCTGGCGCTGTCGCCCCCGTCGGCACGCTTGAAGCCGGCGGCGCCGGGCATCGGCTTGACGCCGGCCGCGGCCAGGTCGGCGCCGGTGATCACGGCGAGCACCCCCGGCAGCGCGAGCGCGGCCGAGGTGTCGACCGAGACGAGGCGCGCGTGGGGGTACGGGGAGCGCAGGAAGACCAGGTGGGACTGGTTCGGCAGGGACACGTCGTCCGTGTAGCGGCCGGCACCTGAGAGAAGACTCTGGTCTTCGAGCCGGCGCACGGCCTGGCCGCTGCCGAAACGCATGGGGTTGGGGTCTGTGGTCAACGTGGTCCTCTTGTACCGGGCCCGCGCACAACGCTGGCGCGCTGGGACCGTCATGGGGTGCTTCTTCGAAGGAAGCTCCGCACTATATGTGAGCTTGGGCAAACGTGTGCGCCTTTGGACGAGTGCATTGCGAGGGCACCAGAAAGGGGCGCCACCAGGGGGACGCGGCGGCGGGTTGGCCCGGTTTTTCGCCCCCGATACGAAGATGCGCCGCGCAAGCCGTGTATACCTACGGCCATGCGACAACTGCCCTGGCTCGAACCCGGCGATGCCCTGCCCGACCCCTCGACAGCGTGGGGAATCGCCGATCCCGTGCCCGGCCTGCTGGCCGCCGGCGGCTCGCTCGATGTCGATACTCTCTTGCGCGCCTACGGCCGCTGCGTCTTCCCCTGGTTCAGCGAGGACCAGCCGATCCTGTGGTGGAGCCCCGATCCGCGCATGGTGCTGCAGGTGGCCGATTTCCGGCTCCACCGCTCGCTGCGCAAGACGCTGGCGCGCTTCGCGCAGGCGCCGGGCTGCGAGATCCGCATCGACCACGACTTCGCGGCCGTCATCCGGGCCTGCTCCGGCTCGGCCCGCCCGGGCCAGTCGGGCACCTGGATCGTGCCCGACATGGTCGCCGCCTATACCGAATTGCACCGGGCCGGACACGCCCACAGCGTCGAGACCTGGATCGACGGCGAGCTCGCGGGCGGGCTCTACTGCGTCGCGATCGGCGGCGCCGTGTTCGGCGAATCGATGTTCACGCGCCGCCCCGATGCCTCGAAGATCGCGCTGGCGGCGCTGGTGTGCCTGTGCCGGCGCTTCGGCGTGCGGATGATCGACTGCCAGCAGAACACGACCCACCTCGCGAGCCTGGGCGCGCACGAAATGCCGCGCGCGCGCTTCGTCGAGCACGTGGCCCGGGCCCGGGAAGCGACGGGCCCCGCGTGGCGTTTCGAGCCCGTATACTGGTCCGAACTCCTGTCCGCGCGACCTTCTCACCCGACGTGACGCACCTCAAGGATCTCCCGCTCCACACGCTGCAGTTCTACGCGACCGCGCCCTATCCCTGCAGCTACCTGCCGGACCGCCAGGCCCGCTCGCAGGTGGCCACTCCCAGCCACCTGATCCACAACGACGCGTACTCCGACCTGGTGCTCAGCGGCTTCCGGCGCAGCGGCATGTTCACCTACCGCCCGTACTGCGACGGCTGCCGCGCCTGCGTGCCGCTGCGGGTGCTGGCCAATGCCTTCAAGGCCTCGCGCAGCCAGCGCCGGGCGGTCAAGCAGCACGCCGACCTGCAGGCCCGCGTGCTCAAGCTGTGCTTCGTGCCCGAGCACTACCAGCTCTACCTGCGCTACCAGAACGGCCGCCACGCGGGCGGCGGCATGGACCACGACAGCATCGACCAGTACACCCAGTTCCTGCTGCAAAGCCGCGTGAACTCGCGGCTGGTCGAGTTCCGCGAGACCCTGCCCGATGGCAGCGCGGGCGCGCTCAAGATGGTGTCGATCCTCGACGTGCTCAACGACGGCATCTCGGCCGTCTACACCTTCTACGAGCCCGAGGACGGCATGGCCTACGGCACCTACAGCGTGCTCTGGCAGATCGAGCAGGCGCGCAAGCTCGGCCTGCCCCACGTCTACCTGGGCTACTGGATCGAACACAGCCCGAAGATGAACTACAAGGCGCGCTTCGCGCCCCACGAATTGCTGATCGACGGCCGCTGGCAGCGCGCCAGCGATTTCACAAGATAAAATGGCGCCCGGTCTTCACCGCACAGCGCCATGAGAAAAAACCATTCAGACATTCCGGCCACCCCCGTCATCCAGGTCATCGAACGCATGTTCGCGCTGATCGACGTGCTGGCCTCGCGCGAAGAAGCCATTTCCCTGAAGGAAATCAGCGAAAAGACGGGGCTTCATCCCTCCACCACCCACCGCATCCTCAACGACCTCGCGGTCGGCCGCTTCGTCGACCGTCCCGAGGCCGGCAGCTACCGGCTCGGCATGCGCCTGCTGGAGCTCGGCAACCTGGTCAAGGGCCGGCTCAACGTGCGCGACGCCGCGCTGGGCCCGATGCGCGAGCTGCACAAGCTCACGCAGCAGCCGGTCAACCTCAGCATGCGCCAGGGCGACGAGATCGTGTACATCGAGCGCTCCTACAGCGAGCGCTCGGGGATGCAGGTGGTGCGCGCCATCGGCGGCCGCGCCGCGCTGCACCTGACCTCCACCGGCAAGCTGTTCCTGGCCGCGGACGATCCGCAGCGGGTGCGCAGCTACGCCACCCGCACCGGACTGGCCGGCCACACGCGCAACAGCATCACGCAGTTGCCGGCGCTCGAGCGCGAGCTGTCGAAGGCGCGCCAGTACGGCATCGCGCGCGACAACGAGGAGCTCGAACTCGGCGTGCGCTGCATGGCCGCCGGCATCTACGACGACCAGGGCAAGCTGGTCGCGGGGCTGTCGATCTCGGCACCGGCCGACCGGCTCGACGAAGGCTGGCTGCCGAAACTGCAGGCGACCGCAAACGAGATCTCGGAGGCACTGGGCTTCAAGCAGGGCGTGGCGCCCGCTGGCGGGGCCGTAGCGGCCGCGCCGGGGTCGGCCTCCACCGAGGGCGCCTGAGAAGCGCCTGGCGCTTTCCAGGGGCCTTGACCGCTCCTCGCGTCCCCCATGAAAAAAGCCGGCAACCGCCGGCTTTCGTCTTTGGGCGGGCCCGCTCAGCCCGCGATCTGGTACGCCACGGCGCGCGAGGCGGCCGGCGAACCCGGAACCGCATGCGTGGCCTCGACCCAGCGGCGCACGCGCTCGGCGTCGGCGATGCGGCTGAACTTGCCGGCCGAATCGAGGAACACCATGATCAGCTTGCGGCCCGCGACCCGGGCCTGCATCACCAGGCACTGGCCGGCTTCGGAGATGTAGCCGGTCTTCTGCACGCCGATGTCCCAGTCGGGGCTCTTCACGAGGCGGTTGGTGGTGTTGAACTGCAAGGTGCGGCGGCCGACCTCGACCTGGTACTCGGGCGAGGTGGACAGCGAACGCACGGTGGCGTCGGCGTAGGCGGCGTTCACCAGCAGCGCCAGGTCCTGCGCGCTCGACTGGTTGCGGCTCGACAGGCCGGTGGGCTCGACGTAGCGCGTGTCCTTCATGCCGAGCATGCGCGCCTTGGCGTTCATGATGCTCACGAAGGTGCTCAGGCCGCCGGGATAGGTGCGGCCCAGCGCGTGGGCGGCGCGGTTCTCGCTCGACATCAGCGCCAGGTGCAGCAGTTCGCCGCGCGTGAGCGTGGTGCCGACCGTCAGGCGCGAGCTGCTGCGCTTCTCGGTGTCGACGTCGTCCTGGGTGATGGTGATGAGCTCTTCGTTCGGCAGCTTGGCCTCGCTGATCAGCAGGCCGGTCATGAGCTTGGTGAGCGAGGCGATCGGCAGCACGGCGTGGTCGTTCTTGCTGAACAGCACCTCGTGCGTGTCCTGGTCGACCACCAGCGCGACGCTCGACTTGAGCTCGAGCGCGTCGTCGGTGGTATGCAGGCCGGCCATCTGGCCGAAGGACTGGCGCGGCGGCGCCTCGACACGGACCACCGAGCGGCGCTGCACGGCCACCACGGTCTTGCCGTTCTTCTTCTGCAGGGTGGCCACCACGTTGCGGCCACCGCGGACCACCTTGTCGGCCTTGTCTTCACGGCCGCCACGCTTGGCAACCTTGGACGACGCGGCATTGCGCTTCACCTCGACCGGCGCGGCGCCGCGGGCTTTCTTCGAGACGGCCGCCGTCTTGGCAGGGGCGGCCTTTTCTTTCTTGGCGGCATGGGCGCCGGACAACAAAAAAGCCGTCGCGCAGAACGCGACGGCGAGGGTGCGAAGGCTTGAAACGCGGTGGAGACGGGCTTCGGGCATGTACAAAATCTCCAGCGGCAGGAATGAGGACCGCAGTGTATCGAAATCAAAAAAGGCACGCAATATCAGCTACTTGCATCCTTTTCTTCATTCGAATACCAAGGATCGCCCGAAAACCTAACCTTGTGCCGCCACTCTCTCAGCTTGGCTCTGTAACTTGTTGAGCGCACTCAAATAAGCCTTTGCCGACGCCACAACGATGTCGGGATCCGCCCCGACGCCGTTGACCACCCGCCCCGCGTTTTGTAACCGGACTGTAACTTCTCCCTGGCTTTCCGTCGAGCCACTGATGGCATTGACCGAGTAAAGAACCATCTCGGCGCCGCTCTTGACGTGCGATTCGATGGCCTTGAGGGAAGCATCGACCGGGCCATTGCCGTCCGACTCGCCCGTGACTTCCTTGCCATGGACGGTGAAGACGACCTTCGCCTGGGGGCGTTCGCCGGTTTCGCTGTGCTGAGCGAGAGAAACGAAAGCAAACTGTTCGCCAACGTTCGCACCCTCCTCCGCGCTGACAAGCGCGAGGATGTCCTCGTCGAAAATTTCGGACTTGCGGTCGGCCAGCTCCTTGAAGCGCAGGAAGGCGGCGTTGATCTCGCCCTCGCTCTCCATGGTCACGCCGAGTTCCTGCAGCCGCTGCTTGAAGGCGTTGCGGCCGCTGAGCTTGCCCAGCACGATCTTGTTGGCGCTCCAGCCCACGTCCTCGGCCCGCATGATCTCGTAGGTGTCGCGCGCCTTGAGCACGCCGTCCTGGTGGATGCCCGAGGCATGCGCGAAGGCATTGGCGCCCACCACGGCCTTGTTGGGCTGCACCACGAAGCCGGTGGTCTGGCTGACCATGCGGCTCGCGGCCACGATGTGCTGGGTGTCGATGTTCAGCGCGAGGCCGAAGTAGTCCTTGCGGGTCTTCACGGCCATCACGATCTCCTCGAGCGAGCAGTTGCCTGCGCGCTCGCCGAGGCCGTTGATGGTGCATTCGACCTGGCGCGCGCCGCCGATCTTCACGCCGGCCAGCGAGTTCGCCACCGCCATGCCGAGGTCGTTGTGGCAATGCACCGACCAGATCGCCTTGTCGCTGTTGGGAATGCGCTCGCGCAGCGTCTTGATGAAGTTGCCGTAGAGCTCGGGGATCGCGTAGCCCACGGTGTCGGGCACGTTGATGGTGGTCGCGCCCTCGGCGATCACGGTCTCGAGCACGCGGCACAGGAAGTCGGGATCGCTGCGGTAGCCGTCCTCGGGGCTGAACTCCACGTCGGCCACCTGGTTGCGCGCGAAGCGCACGGCGAGCCGGGCCTGCTCGTGCACCTCGTCGGGCGACATGCGCAGCTTCTTCTCCATGTGCAGCGGCGAGGTCGCGATGAAGGTGTGGATGCGGCCGCGCGCCGCGCCCTTGAGCGCTTCGGCGGCGCGCGCGATGTCGCGGTCGTTGGCGCGCGAGAGGCCGCACACCGTCGAGTCCTTGATCGCGTTGGCGATCGCCTTCACTGCCTCGAAGTCGCCATTCGAGCTGGCCGGGAAGCCGGCCTCGATGACGTCGACCCGCAGCCGCTCGAGCTGCTTGGCGATGCGCATCTTCTCGTCGCGCGTCATCGAGGCGCCGGGCGACTGTTCGCCGTCGCGCAAGGTGGTGTCGAAAATTATGAGTTGGTCGGTCATCGTGGTTCTCCTTCGTTTCTGGCCACCTGGCGCATCGGGCGGGATGGGGTTCAGACGGTCGCGGTCTCCGATTGTGCGCTGTGCGCGCCATTGCCCCTGGCGCGCTCCACGCCCGAGACGATCGCCTTCAGCGACGCGGCGATGGTGTCCTCGTCGATGCCCACGCCGAACAGCGTGCGCGATTCGTCCACGCGCAGCTCCAGGTAGGCCACGGCCTTGGCATCGGCACCGGCGCCGATCGCATGCTGGTGGTAGTCGATGACACGCACCGCATGGCCGGTCGCGGCGCTCAGCGCGTGCGTGAAGGCATCGATGGGGCCGTTGCCGCGGCCTTCGATGGCCACGGTCTCGCCGTTCCAGGCCAGGTCGCCGCGCAGGAGCACCGAGGCGTTGGCGCCGCCCTTGCCCTCCTCCTGCAGCACACGGTGCTGGAGCGCCTGTACCGACTCGATGCCGTACTCGCGCACGAACAGCTGCCACAGGTCCGCAGCCGTGAGCTCCTTGCCCGCGACGTCCATCACGCGCTGCACCGTCTGGCTGAACTCCATCTGCAGGCGGCGCGGCATCTCGATGCCGTACTCGCTCTCGAGCAGGTAGGCGATGCCGCCCTTGCCCGACTGGCTGTTGACGCGGATCACGGCCTCGTAGCTGCGGCCGACGTCCTTCGGATCGATCGGGAGGTAGGGCATGTCCCAGATGTCGCCGTCCTTGCGCGCCGAGAAGGCCTTCTTGATCGCATCCTGGTGCGAGCCCGAGAACGAGGTGTAGACCAGGTCGCCCACGTAGGGATGGCGCGGATGCACGGGAATCTGGTTGCAGTGCTCGACCGTGGCGCAGATCTCGTCGATGTTCGAGAAGTCGAGCTCTGGCGAGACGCCCTGCGTGTAGAGGTTCAGCGCCACGTTGACGAGGTCGAGGTTGCCGGTGCGCTCGCCGTTGCCGAACAGGCAGCCTTCGATGCGGTCGGCGCCGGCCATCAGCGCGAACTCGCCGGCGGCGGTGCCGGTGCCGCGGTCGTTGTGCGGATGCACCGAGAGCACGATCGCATCGCGGCGCGCGAGGTTGCGGTGCATCCACTCGATCATGTCGGCAAAGATGTTCGGCGTGGAGTGTTCGACCGTCGACGGCAGGTTGACGATGCACTTGCGCTCGGGCGTCGGCGCCCAGACCGCGGTGACCGCATCGACCACGCGCTTGGAGAACGCGAGGTCGGTGCCCGAGAACATCTCGGGCGAGTACTGGAAGGTCCAGCGCGTGTTCGGCTGTTTCGCGGCCATCTCGTTGAACATGCGCGCATGCGAGGCGGCGAGCTCGACGATGCCGTCCTCGTCCATGCCGAGCACCACGCGGCGCATCACGGGCGCCACGGCGTTGTAGAGATGGACGATGGCGCGCGGGGCGCCCTGCAGGGCCTCAAAGGTGCGGGCGATCAGGTGGTCGCGCGCCTGCGTCAGCACCTGGATCGTCACGTCGTCGGGAATGCGGTCTTCCTCGATGAGCTTGCGCACGAAATCGAACTCGACCTGCGACGCGGAGGGAAAGCCGACCTCGATCTCCTTGAAGCCGATGGCGACCAGGGTCTCGAACATGCGCATCTTGCGCGTGATGTCCATCGGCTCGACCAGGGCCTGGTTGCCGTCGCGCAGATCGGTCGACAGCCAGATCGGCGCCTTGGTCAGCACGGCATCGGGCCAGGTGCGGTCCTTGAGACCGATGGGCGCGAAGGCACGGTATTTGGCTTGAGGTTGCTTCAACATGTCGATTTCTCTGCTGTGATGGTTGGTGATCAACCAGCAACCCCAAAAACAAAACGGCCCGTTGCTGGTGCGAACGGGCCGTGGTGATGGATTTGCGCGTGCGCTACCGTCTCCGCCCGTGAGGGAGAGCTAGTAGGGCCAGCAGCGAAATCATCTTCGTCATGAGGGTTGCGAATTTAGCACAGCCTTCGCGGCTTTGTGAAGACGGTGCAGCAATGCCTGTCTCAGTTGTGCAATCCGCGCTCGTCGGGTTCCTCGGTCGAGGTGCTGATCACGCTGGTCTGCTGCCCCTTGGCCTTGCGCCATGCATAGACCACGTAGCCGCTCAGGCCGTAGACCACGAACAGGCCGAACAGCACCGTCGGCGGATGGATGTTGATGACCGCGATGCCGAGCGCGATCAGCACGATCACGGCGAAAGGCACGCTCTTCTTCATCTGCACGTCCTTGAAGCTGTAGAACGGCGCGTTGGTCACCATCGTGAGGCCCGCATAGAGCGTGAAGGCGAAGGTGATCCAGGTGATCTGGGTCCACGAGAGGTACAGCACCTCGCCGCCGCGCTTGCCCCATTCGGTCATGAGCCAGATGAAACCGGCCACCAGCGCCGCGGCCGCGGGCGACGGCAGGCCCTGGAACCAGCGCTTGTCGACCACGCCGGTGTTGACGTTGAAGCGCGCGAGCCGCAGCGCCGCGCAGGCGCAATACACGAAGGCGGCAATCCAGCCCCACCGGCCCAGGCCCTTGAGCGACCACTCGTAGGCGATCAGCGCGGGCGCGGCGCCGAACGAGACCATGTCGGACAGCGAGTCCATCTGCTCGCCGAACGCGCTCTGCGTGTTGGTCATGCGCGCCACGCGGCCGTCGAGGCTGTCGAGCACCATGGCCGCGAAGACGCCCAGCGCGGCGAGGTCGAAGCGCGCGTTCATCGCCATCACGACCGAATAGAAGCCGCCGAACAGCGCGGCCAGCGTGAACAGGTTCGGCAGGACGTAGATGCCCTTTCGCCGCTTGCGCGGCTGGACCTCGTCGGGGACGGTGTCGTCATGCATTGGATAGGTCTCCGTCCCTCATGGGCATTGTCGGCTCAGCTATCTCTTCGATAGCAATTCGGTCACTGGGTCGCATCCCCGGAAGTGTAGTTCAGGGGCACGCCCGCCCTCCAAGCAAAAGGGCCACCGCGAGGGTGGCCCTGGGGGAATCGGGCACCGGAGCGCCCTGCTCGCCTGGAGATCAGTTGCGGGTCTGGTCGACCAGCTTGTTCTTCTTGATCCAGGGCATCATCGCGCGCAGCTTCTCGCCGACGACTTCGATCTGATGCTCGGCATTCAGGCGACGGCGGCTGATCAGCGCGGGCTGGCCTGCGGCGGCTTCGAGCACGAAGCTCTTGGCGTATTCGCCGGTCTGGATGTCGCGCAGCACTTGCTTCATGACCTTCTTGGTCTCGTCGGTCACGATGCGCGGGCCGGTGACGTACTCGCCGTATTCGGCGTTGTTCGAGATCGAGTAGTTCATGTTGGCGATGCCGCCTTCATAGATCAGGTCGACGATCAGCTTCAGTTCGTGCAGGCATTCGAAGTACGCCATTTCGGGCGCGTAGCCGGCTTCCACCAGCGTCTCGAAACCAGCCTTGATCAGCTCCACCGTACCGCCGCACAGCACCGCTTGTTCGCCGAACAGGTCGGTCTCGGTTTCTTCGCGGAAGTTGGTCTCGATGATGCCGGCCTTGCCGCCGCCGTTGGCGGTGGCGTAGCTCAGCGCGAGGTCACGCGCCTTGCCGGTCTTGTCCTGGTGCACGGCCACGAGGTGGGGCACGCCACCGCCTTGCGTGTAGGTGCTGCGCACGGTGTGGCCCGGGGCCTTGGGAGCGACCATCCACACGTCGAGGTCGGCGCGCGGCTGCACGAAGCCGTAGTGCACGTTGAAGCCATGCGCGAAGACCAGCGAAGCGCCTTCCTTGATGTTCGGCGCGACATCGTTCTTGTAGACGTTGGCGATCTGCTCGTCGGGCAGCAGGATCATGACGACGTCGGCGGACTTCACGGCATCGGCCACTTCGGCGACCTGGAGGCCGGCCTTGCCGACCTTGTCCCACGAAGCGCCACCCTTGCGCAGGCCGACCACGACCTTGACGCCGCTGTCGTTGAGGTTCTGCGCGTGCGCGTGGCCTTGCGAGCCGTAGCCGATGATGGCCACCGTCTTGCCCTTGATCAGGCTCAGGTCCGCGTCCTTGTCGTAATAAACCTTCATGATGTTCTCCAGATAGATATGCGAGTTGCAGTGTGTTGTGCCGTTCGTCCTGAGCCTGTCGAAGGGCTCAATGCAGTCCCCGCTCGCGCGGAGGCTTCGACAAGCTCGGCCCGAACGGACGGCGACCGAGCTCCGTTTTCATCGGGTCAGACCCGCAGGATGCGTTCGCCGCGCCCGATGCCGCTGGCGCCGGTGCGCACGGTCTCGAGGATGGCGCTGCGATCGATCGCCTCGAGGAAGGCGTCGTTCTTGCCATGGTCGCCCGTGAGCTCGATGGTGTAGCTCTTGTCGGTGACGTCGATGATGCGGCCGCGGAAGATCTCGGCCATGCGCATCATCTCCTCGCGCTCCTTGCCCACCGCGCGCACCTTCACCATCATGAGCTCGCGCTCGGTGTAGGCGCCTTCGGTCAGGTCGACCACCTTGACCACCTCGATCAGGCGGTTCAGGTGCTTGGTGATCTGCTCGATCACGTCGTCCGAACCGGCGGTGACGATGGTCATGCGCGACAGACTCGCATCCTCGGTGGGCGCGACGGTCAGCGATTCGATGTTGTAGCCACGGGCCGAGAACAGGCCCACCACGCGGGAAAGAGCGCCAGGCTCGTTTTCCAGCAGAACGGCAATGATGTGTTTCATGTGTGCGTGACTCCTCTTTTCGCCAGCGCGGAAGCTTTCGCTTTCGCCGCCCTCCCCCGCGCACGGTAATGCGCGGGCTCGGCGGGCAATAGATTCGTCAGTGAAAGGTTGAGAAACGAACGGTCGAAAACGGGCCGCGGATCAGAAGATCCTCGGAGCCCAGCAGCATCTCGGTGATGCCCATTCCGGCCTTGACCATCGGGAACACGTTCTCGGTGGGGTCGGTGCGGAAATCCATGAACACGGTGCGATCCTTGAGCTTGCGTGCCTCGCGCAGCGCGGGCTCCACGTCCTGGGGACGCTCGATCAGCATGCCGACGTGGCCATAGGCCTCGGCGAGCTTCACGAAGTTGGGCAGCGCATCCATGTAGCTGTGGCTGTAGCGGCCGGAGTACTCGATCTCCTGCCACTGGCGCACCATGCCGAGGTAGCGGTTGTTCAGCGAGCAGATCTTGATCGGCGTGTTGTACTGCAGGCAGGTCGACAGTTCCTGGATGCACATCTGCACCGAGCCTTCGCCCGTGATGGTGAACACTTCCGCATCGGGCTTCGCGAGCTTGATGCCCATGGCGTAGGGGATGCCCACGCCCATGGTGCCCAGGCCGCCCGAGTTGATCCAGCGGCGCGGCTCGTCGAAACGGTAGTACTGCGCGGCCCACATCTGGTGCTGGCCGACGTCGGACGTGATGTAGGTGTCCGTGTCCTTGGTCATGTTCCACAGCGTCTCGACGACGAACTGCGGCTTGATCACGTCCTTGTTGCCCCGGTCGTACTTGAGGCAGTCGCGATCGCGCCAGCCCTCGATGGTCTTCCACCAGTTGGCGAGCGCGCCGGCGTCGGGCTTGGTCGTGCTCTCGCGGATCATCGAGATCAGCTCGGTGAGCACGTCCTTCACGTCGCCCACGATCGGGATGTCGACCTTCACGCGCTTGGAGATGCTCGAGGGGTCGATGTCGACGTGGATGATCTTGCGTTCGTTCTGCGCGAAGTGCTTCGGGTTGCCGATCACGCGGTCGTCGAAGCGCGCGCCCACGGCCAGCAGCACGTCGCAGTTCTGCATCGCGTTGTTGGCCTCGATGGTGCCGTGCATGCCCAGCATGCCGAGGAACTTGCGGTCGCTCGCCGGATAGGCGCCCAGGCCCATCAGCGTGTTGGTGACCGGGTAGCCGAGCATGTCGACCAGCGTGCGCAGTTCGTTGGTGGCATTGCCCAGCAGTACGCCGCCACCGGTGTAGATGTAGGGGCGCTTGGCGTTCAGCAGCAGCTGCAGCGCCTTGCGGATCTGGCCGCCGTGGCCCTTGCGCACCGGGTTGTACGAGCGCATCTCGACCTTCTCGGGGTAGCCGGCGTAGGCCACCTTCTTGAACGAGACATCCTTGGGCACGTCCACCACCACCGGGCCCGGACGGCCGCTGCGTGCGATGTGGAAGGCCTTCTTCATCGTCATCGCCAGGTCCTTCGGATCCTTGACGAGGAAGTTGTGCTTGACGATCGGGCGCGTGATGCCGACCGTGTCGCATTCCTGGAAGGCATCCAGGCCGATCGCCGCCGTGGGGACCTGGCCCGAGATGATCACCATCGGGATCGAGTCCATGTAGGCCGTGGCGATGCCCGTGACCGCATTCGTCAGGCCCGGGCCCGAGGTGACCAGCGCCACCCCCACCTCGCCGGTGGCGCGCGCATAGCCGTCGGCCGCGTGGACCGCCGCCTGCTCGTGGCGCACCAGCACGTGCTGGATGGTGTCCTGCTTGTAGAACGCGTCGTAGATGTAGAGAACCGCGCCGCCGGGGTAGCCCCAGACGTACTGGACGCCTTCGGCCTGCAGTGCCTTGACCAGCACTTCGGCGCCCATGAGTTCTTGCGAGTGATTGCCGGCGCCGGAGGACGCGGCTGCTGCGGAAGCGAGTTCCGCCTTCGAGATTTCCATGATCAACCTTTGGAGTTTTTTCGGGAACGAAAAACCTTGGGTGCCCCTTGCCAACCCTTGTGGGGCCGCGCCAGGACTTGAGGCCAAAGCCATGGGCGGACTGATTGTTCCGCCGGACCGTGACCCGTTTGCCTTTTGACTTGCGACCGCGATTATGACACCGACGCGGCCTTCCGCCGAGCCCGTATCGCCCCGCAACACGATTCGTCAGGAGCGGCGGGCATAATTCGCGGCCAACAACGAGGCATTCCCGCCCGACATCCATTCCCACGCGGCGCCCGGCGCCCCTCTGACGCTTGGCCACCGAACAAGAACTCTCCGATTTCCTGAAAAGCGTCGAACGACGCGCTTTCAAGCGGTCGGTCTATCACGTGCGAGACGAGGAAGCGGCGCTCGACATCGTGCAGGACAGCATGATGAAGCTGGCCCAGCACTACGGCGACAAGCCCGTCGCCGAGCTGCCGATGCTGTTCCAGCGCATTCTTTCGAATTGCACGCTCGACTGGTTCCGCCGCCAGAAGACCCGCCGCGCGCTGTTCTCGAACCTCAGCGACTTCGAGGCCATCGACGACGACGGCGATTTCGACCTGCTCGAGAACTTCGCCTCCGAGACCGACTCCAGAGAGACCGAGAGCGCCGAGGACACCACGCGCCGGGCACAGGTCCTGCATGAGATCGAAGAACAGATCGCGGCATTGCCGGGCCGTCAACGCGAGGCTTTCCTGATGCGTTACTGGGAAGAAATGGACGTCGCTGAGACGGCCGCCGCCATGGGCTGCTCCGAGGGCAGCGTCAAAACCCATTGCTCGCGCGCCGTCCACGCTCTGAGCAAGGCGCTCAAAGCCAAGGGAATTTCGCTATGAATACTAAGGTTCCTCTTTCTTCCATCGCCGAAAACGAGTTCGGTCAACGCGTGGCCGCGCGCCTGTCGGCGGGCAACCAAGCGTTGCCGCACGACATCGGCGAACGCCTGCGCGTGGCGCGTGCGCAAGCCGTGGCCCAGCGCAAGCAGGCACCGCAGCTGCGTGCGGCGCCCGCGGTGGTGCAGTCGGGCAGCACCGCCGTCCTGGGCGGCGGTGGCTGGGGCTGGTGGACCCGAATCGGCACCGTGGTGCCGCTCGTGGCACTGGTGGCCGGCCTGATCACCATCAGCGTGATGCAGGACGAGGACCGCGCCAGCGAGTTGGCCGAGGTCGATTCCGCACTGCTCACCGGCGACCTGCCGCCAGCCGCCTACACCGACCCGGGCTTCGCGCAGTTCCTCAAGTCCGACGGCGCCTCCGATTGACGGCAAGCGGCCTTGCCGCTTCCGTCCTGGCTCCTCCTGCTCCTCCCCCACGCCTCCCTCCGACCGATCACCCGAATGCCACGCCGCACCCAGCCCCCCGCGATTTCGCCCCGCTCCTCGCGCTCGTGGTCGCAAGGCGTGGCGGCTCGCTTCGCCGGGGCCGGCATCGTGGCCGCCGCGGCGCTGGGACTGACGATCGCGGTCGCGCAGACCACGCCCGTGCGCTCGGAAGCGGTCCGCGCCGATACGCCCAAGGCAACGACCACCGGCACCATGGCCGCGTCCGCCGCCGCCAAGCCGGCGCAGCTCACCAAGCCGCTGTGGGCCGAGCTCACCGCCGAGCAGCAACAAGCGCTGCAACCGCTGGCTCCGCACTGGAACACGCTCAACGTCGGCCAGAAGCGCAAGTGGCTCGCGCTGTCGCGCAACTACGCCTCGCTGCCGGCCGAGGACCAGATCACGCTGCGCAGCCGCATGATCGAATGGGCCGCGCTCAGCAACCAGCAACGCGTCCAGGCCCGGCTGAATTTCGCCGAGGTCAAGCGCGTGCCGGCCGACGAACGCAAGGCCAAGTGGGAGCAGTACCAGGCGCTGAGCGAAGAGGAAAAGCGCAAGCTCGCCGAACGCGCGCCGGCCAAGCCCAAGGGCGCAGCCATCCCGGTGCGGCCGGTGTCCTCGCAGAAGCTCGTCGCCGTTCCGGCCGTCACTTCGGCCGGCCAGCACACGCCCCGCATCCAGCTCGCGCCACCCGCGGCGCCCGCAACCCCAGCCATCGTGCCGGCGGCAGCCGTCGTCGCGAATCCGCCGGCGACCGTGCCCGGTACCGCCGCAACCGCGACGGCCACCACCGCACCCGCAGCGCCTTCCGTCGCGCCCCCTGCCACCTATACGCCTCAGCCGGTGCCGGCCGAAGCCCAGGTGCCGTCTCCGTACACTTCACCGTCCGGTCCGTCGACTTCGGTATCCTCCACACCGTCTTCCACTTCCGCGGGGCGCGCGGTCGATCAATCGCCCGCCCCCTGACCCAAGGTCTCGATGGTTTCCAGCCCTTCCGAAATTTCGGAGTCGGATTCGCCTGCCCCTGCCGCATCTGACGCTTCCCTTTCCATCGCACAAGCCCCGGGACTCTGGCGCCGCATGGCCTGCTGGCTCTACGAAGGCATGCTGCTGTTCGCGGTGGTGTTCGTCTCGGGCTGGCTCTTCAGCACGCTGGGCCAGATGCGCGACGCCATGGACGAGCGGCGCCACCTGCTCCAGGCCTTCCTCTTCATCGTGTTCGGCGTCTACTTCGTCTGGTTCTGGGCCAAGGGCCAGACGCTGGCGATGAAGACCTGGAACATCCGCATCGTCGACACGCACGGCCACCCGGTCACTCAGCGCCGCGCGCTCGCGCGCTACCTGCTGAGCTGGATCTGGTTCCTGCCGCCGCTCGCCGCCATCGCACCCTTCAAACTGTCGGGCCCCGAAGTCACGGTGCTCGTCTTCGGCTGGGTGGCCATCTGGGCGCTGCTGGCGCGCTTCCATCCGCAACGCCAGTTCTGGCACGACGCCTGGGCCGGCACCCGGCTCGTCACCTCCAAGCCCATGAGCCGCCGATGAGCGCCCTGCCCGAACTTCCCGATCCCGCCGTCAATCCGCAGAAGGCCCGCAAGGGCTTCGATCGCGTCTGGCACGCCACGCTGATCTCGCTGCACGGCCTGCGCGCCGGCTGGGGCGAGCCGGCCTTCCGGCAGGAGGCCATCCTGTCGATGGTCATGATCCCCGCCGCCTTCTGGCTCGGCCGCAGCTGGGTCGAGATCGCCCTGCTCGCGGGCAGCGCGGTGCTGGTGATGATCGTCGAACTGCTCAACACGGCCGTGGAAGCGGCCATCGACCGCATCGGCCCCGAATGGCACGACCTCTCCAAGCGCGCCAAGGACATGGGCAGCGCCGCGGTGCTGCTGTCGCTGTCGCTGTGCACCTGCATCTGGGCCGCCGCCTTGTGGACGCGCTTCGTGTCATGAGCGGGCCCGCCGCGCGAGGCATGATCGGGGGATGACCCCTGAATTTTCGATCTGCGTGTATTGCGGCTCGCGCCCCGGCGAGCGTCCCGAGTTCACCGAAGCCGCCACGGCGGTAGGCCGCTGGATCGGCCAGCAGCGTGGCCAGCTGGTCTATGGCGGCGGCCGCACCGGCCTGATGGGCACAGTGGCCGAGGCCACGCGCGCCGCGGGCGGACGCGTGGTCGGCATCATCCCCAAGGCGCTTGTCGACAAGGAACTGGCCAACCCGCTGTGCGACGAGCTGCACGTGGTCGACACCATGCACGAGCGCAAGGCGATGATGGGCGAGCGCGCCGACGCCTTCCTGGCCATGGCCGGCGGCATCGGCACCTTCGAGGAGCTGTTCGAGATCTGGACCTGGCGCCAGCTCGGCTACCACGATAAGCCGGTCGGCATCCTCAACAGCGCGGGCTACTACGACAAGCTGCTGGAATTCCTTGCCCAGAGCGTGCGCGACGGCCTGATGGGCGACTGGCAGATGAGCCTGGTGCGCACCGGCACCGAGGCCGAGCCGCTGCTCGCGGCGCTGCGTGCCGAGGTGCCGCGCCATCCGCGCGACGACCGGCTGGCCGAGAACCTCTGAACCTCTTGTGAAAGGCCGGCGAGCGCCGGCCCCTGCGGTTCAGCTCAGACCGCGTTCTCGTTCTCTTCGCCGGTGCGGATGCGCACGATGCGCTCGACGGCCGTGACGAAGATCTTGCCGTCGCCGATCTTGCCGGTGCGCGCCGAATTCACGATGGCCTCGATGCAGCGCTCGACGTCGCCCTCGTTGACGACGACCTCGACCTTCATCTTCGGCAGGAAGTCGACCACGTACTCGGCGCCGCGGTACAGCTCGGTGTGGCCCTTCTGGCGGCCGAAGCCCTTGACCTCGGTCACGGTGAGTCCGGTGACGCCCACTTCGGCCAGGGCCTCGCGTACGTCCTCGAGCTTGAAGGGTTTGACGATGGCGGTGATCTGCTTCATGGTTTGCGTGCTCCGGCGGTTTCGTTGAATTTGCTGGTGATAGGGTAACGCCAATCCTTGCCAAAACTGCGGTGCGTCACCCGGATGCCTACCGGCGCCTGGCGCCGCTTGTATTCGTTGATCTTGATGAGCCGTGCCACCCGCTCGACCACCGCGCGGTCGTAGCCCCCGGCAATGATCTCGTCGATGCCCTCGTCGTCCTGCATGTAGCGTGCCAGGATCGCGTCGAGGATGTCGTAGGGCGGCAGGCTGTCCTGGTCGGTCTGGTCGGGCCGCAGCTCGGCGCTCGGGGGCCGCGTGATGATGCGCTCGGGGATCGGCTCGGTGCCGGTGCCATAGGGATCGTGGGCATTGCGCCAGCGCGCGAGCGCGAACACGGTCGTCTTCAACAGGTCCTTGATGACCGCGAAGCCGCCCGCCATGTCGCCGTAGAGCGTGCAGTAGCCGGTGGCCATCTCGCTCTTGTTGCCCGTGGTGAGAACGATCGAGCCGAACTTGTTCGACAACCCCATCAGCAGCGTGCCGCGGATGCGGGCCTGGATGTTCTCTTCGGCCGTGTCCTCGGGCCGGCCCGCGAACTCGGGGGCCAGCGCCGCCTTGAACGATTCGAAGGTGTGGCGGATCGAGATCTCGTCGTAGCGCACGCCCAGGCGCCCCGCCATGTCGCGCGCATCGATCCAGCTGATGTCGGCCGTGTAGGGCGAGGGCATCATCACCGCGCGCACCTTGTCCTTGCCGAGCGCATCGACCGCGATCGCGAGCACCAGCGCCGAGTCGATGCCGCCCGACAGCCCGAGGATCGCGCCCGGAAAGCCATTCTTGCCGACGTAGTCGCGCACGCCGAGCACCAGCGCATCCCAGAGCCGGGCCTCGGCGTCGCGCGGCGCGGCGATGGGCTCGGGCAGGAAGCGCACGCCCTGCGACGGTGCACGCTCGAGCTCGGCCAGCACCAGCTTCTCCTCGAAGCCCGGCGCCTGCATGGCGAGCGCGCCATCGGCCTGCAGCGCGAAGGAGGCGCCGTCGAACACCACCTCGTCCTGCCCGCCCACGAGGTGGGCATAGACCAGCGGCAGCCCCACGGCGCGCGCGCGATCGGCCATGCGCGCCACGCGCTCGCCCTCCTTGCCCACGTGGTAGGGCGAGGCATTGATGACGGCCAGCACCTCGGCGCCGGCGGCGCGTGCCAGCTCGGCCGGCGCGTCGAACCAGGCGTCCTCGCAGATCAGCAGGCCGACCGACACGCCGCCGGCCTCGAACACGCAGGTGCCCTGCCCCGGCGCGAAGTAGCGGCGCTCGTCGAACACCTGGTAGTTGGGCAGCTCGCGCTTGGCGTAGGTCTGGAGGATGCGGCCTTCCTTGAGCACGCTGGCCGCGTTGTGGCGCAACTGCACCGACACGGAGCGCCCGCGCAGGCTGCCGCCGCTCGGATGCCCCACCACCACGACCATGTCTTTGAGGTCGGCCAGAGCGGCGGCGATGCCTTTCACGGCATCATCGCAAGCTTCGGTGAAGGCCGGCCGCAGGAACAGGTCCTCGGCCGCGTAGCCGGCGATCGAGAGTTCGGGCGTCAGCAGAAGGCGAGCGCCCTGGGCATGGGCCTCGCGCGCGGCCGCCACGATTTTTCGGGCATTGCCGGGGAGATCGCCCACCACGAAATTGAGTTGCGCGATGGCGAGCTTGAGCGTCATACGGAAGGAAGAAACAGGCTTGAACGATTATGTCATTCGGGTTGTCGCGTCGCCGTCGGACGTGAGCCCGCAGGCCTGGAACGCGCTGCTCGCCGCGCAGGCCGAACCCTCGCCCTTCATGCGCCACGAGTACCTGGCCGCGCTGCACGAGAGCGGCAGCGCCACGCCCGAGAGCGGATGGACGGCCCAGTTCTTCACCCTCTGGCGCGGCGACACACTCGAGGCCGCCTGCCCGGTCTACGTCAAGGACCATTCCTATGGCGAGTACGTGTTCGACTGGGCCTGGGCCAACGCCTACCAGCAGCACGGCCTGGCCTACTACCCGAAGGCGACGGTCGCAGTGCCGTTCACGCCCGTGCCCGGCGCGCGCCTGCTCGCGCGCGACGCGGCCGGCCGCGCGCTGCTGGCCCAGGCGCTGGTGGCCTGGTGCAAGGAGAGCGAGCTGTCGTCGCTGCACCTGCTGTTCGGTGCCGAGGCCGACATCGAGGCCTGTACCGAGGCCGGGCTGATGCTGCGGCACACGGTGCAGTTCCATTGGCAGAACCCGGCGCCCGGCTACGCGGACTTCGAGGCCTTCCTCGCGAGCCTCTCGCACGACAAGCGCAAGAAGATCCGCCAGGAACGCCGCAAGGTCGCCGATGCCGGCGTGAGCTTCCGCTGGTCGCGCGGGACCGACATCACGCGCGCCGACTGGGACTTCTTCTACCGCTGCTACGCGCGCACCTACCGCGAGCACGGCAACCCGCCCTACCTCACGCGCGACTTCTTCCATCGCATGGCCGACACGCTGCCCGAGGCCTGGCTGCTGTTCGTCGCCGAGCGGGAGGGCAAACCGATCGCCGCCAGCCTGATCGCGCTGGCCACCGACGATGGCACCGGTCGGCCGCTCGTGGCCTACGGTCGCTACTGGGGCGCGGTCGAGCGCGTCGACTGCCTGCACTTCGAGGCCTGCTACTACCAGCCGCTGGCCTGGTGCATCGCGCACGGCGTGCAGCGCTTCGAGGGCGGTGCGCAGGGCGAGCACAAGATGGCGCGCGCCCTGATGCCCGTGAAGACCACCAGCGCCCACTGGCTCGCGCATCCGGCCTTCGCCGACGCGGTCGAGCGCTTCCTCGAGCGCGAGGGCGAGGGCATCGAGAACTACATGGACCACCTGGGCGAGCGCAGCCCGTTCAAGGCCGCCTGAAAGCGACGGTGGGCCCGCGTCAGGCCACGGCCAAACACGGCTGCTATAAACCCCGGCAGATCGCCAACAACAAGGGGAAAAAGTCATGCCATTCGTCGGCCTGGGTCTGCACATCCTGATCGCGCTGTTCTTCGCGGTGCACGCGATGCGCCACGGCAAGCAGATGTACTGGCTGCTGATCCTGTTCAGCTTTCCGCTGCTGGGCAGCATCGTCTACTTCGTGGTCGAGTACCTGCCCGCCTCGCGCATGCAGCGCACCGCGGGCAAGGTCGCGAGCGCGGCCATCGGCTTCATCGATCCCGAGCGCGAGTACCGCGCGGCCGAGCAGGCCTACGACCTCGCGCCCACGGCGCAGAACAAGCTGCGCCTCGCCAAGGCCGCACTCGACCGCGGCCAGGCCGGCGAGGCGGTCGGGCACTACCGCGATGCGCTCAAGGGCCCGCTGGCCTCCGATCCCGAGCTGCAGTTCGGCCTCGCGAGCGCGCTGCTGGCCGCGGGCGGTCCCGGCGCGGGCAGCGAAGCGATGCAGGCGCTGCAAAGCCTGCGCTCGACCCGCGACGACTACCGCAAGGACGAGGTCGCGCTGCTGGTGGCCCGCGCCCTGGCCGCCGAGGGCCGCAACGACGAGGCGCGCCAGGCTTTCGAATCGACCCTGAGCCTCTACAACACCGTCGAGGCGCGGGCGCGCTACGTGGCCTGGCTCGCGCAGCAGGGCGACGGCGCCGCCGCGCAGCGCCAGTGGGACGAGCTCCAGCAGGCCGCGCGCCACTGGAACTCGCACGCCCGCTCGGTCAACCGCGAATGGATGCGGCTGGCCGGCGACGCGGCCCGCGGCTGAGGTCGAGCCCGAGGCTCCGACCAAGGGCATAGCCGGCCCTGCCGTTCGGCAGATCGACAGCGGTCGGCGCGGGAACGAGCATGCGGCCATCGCGCAAGCCCGGCGCGCAGGAGAGCACCGCATGCCCGCATCGATCCGCCCCTTCTTCCCATGGGCGATGGCCCTGGGCCTCGCGGCCCTCGCCTGCGTCCCGGCCCATGCCGCCAGCTTCGACTGCGCCAAGGCCTCGAACCCGACCGAGAAGACCATCTGCGCCACGCCAGCGCTCTCGCTGCAGGACGAGAGCATGGCCGACCTCTATCGCAAGCAGCTTGCGACACCCGATGCCGGCCAATGGGCCGCCTACCTGAAGCGCGACCAGCGCGACTGGCTCGCGGTGCGCAACCGGCACTGCAAGGCCGACGTGAAATGCCTGCGGGAGGACTACGAGCGGCGCATCCGCTACCTGGCGGAGCCGCTGCTGCACTGGACCGGCCGCTACGTGGAGGGCCGCTGTCCGAAAGACGGGCGCTTCCTGGACGTGACGCCATCGGACGACGGCGGGCTCGACATCGAGCTCTACATCTGCCCCGATGCGCGCGGCAACATGCTGCTGCAAGGCCGTGGCCGGCTCGACGAGCGGCAGCGGCTGGTGGTGCCGTTCGGCGGGCGTTGCACCCGCACCCTGCAATTCGGCACCGACCGCATCGTGGTGACCGACACGCCCGCGGGCGCCGCGGAATGCACGAGCCCGTCGACGGCCGGCACCTTCGTGCGCGATGCGCGCCGGTCGCCGTTCGAGCAGGAGTGACTGCCCCGGAGCGACCGACACGCGCCTACCGCATCACTTCTTGTACGCGGCGATGCCGTCGAGGATTTCCTTGCGGGCGGCGTCGATGCCTTCCCAGCCCAGCACCTTGACCCACTTGCCGGCCTCGAGGTCCTTGTAGTGCTCGAAGAAGTGGCTGATGGCCTTCAGGCGCATCGGGTTCACGTCGTCCACCGATTTCCAGTGACTGTAGATCGGCAGCACCTTGTCGGTCGGCACGGCCAGCACCTTGCCGTCCACGCCGGCTTCGTCTTCCATCATCAGGATGCCCAGCGGGCGGCAGGGCACGACCACGCCCGGCAGCAGCGGGTACGGCGCGATCACCAGCACGTCGACCGGGTCGCCGTCGCCCGACAGGGTCTGCGGCACGTAGCCGTAGTTGGCCGGGTAGTACATGGCCGTGGTCATGAAGCGGTCGACGAAGATCGCGCCCGATTCCTTGTCGACCTCGTACTTGATCGGGTCGGCGTTCATCGGGATTTCGATCACGACGTTGAAGTCGTCGGGAACGTTCTTGCCGGGGGAAACTTTGTCGAAGGCCATGTCGTTATCGAGTAGTTGAAAAGTATGAGAGGGATGCGGACAAACCCGAAGTTTACTTTCCGTGTCATGGACCCGTCGCACGCGATTTCGTTTTTGCCTGTAAATTGCAGCCGTTGGCCAATCGGCTCCGCACCCCGGCTCCCCGGGATGCAGCGAGCTTCGAGGAAGCAACGCGGCGGAAATCTCGACTCCCGCGCGTTGCACGCAACGGATCCTCGCGCTTTCCGTCTCCACGTCACAACGAACGAATGGAGAAGCAACGCATGAATGGCAACACCCCCCTCATCCTCGCCATCGTCTGCGGCCTCGTTGCCGTGGCCTACGGCATCTGGGCCCGAAGTTGGATCCTCGCCAAGGACGCGGGCAACGCGCGCATGCAGGAGATCGCGGCGGCGATCCAGCAGGGCGCGGCGGCCTACCTGGCCAAGCAGTACCGCACCATCGCCATCGTGGGCGTGGTGCTCGCGATCCTGATCGCCCTCTTCCTCGACCTCACGACCGCGGTCGGCTTCGTGGTCGGCGCGGTGCTCTCGGGCGCCTGCGGCTTCATCGGCATGAACGTCTCGGTGCGCGCCAACGTGCGCACCGCGCAGGCCGCCACCCAAGGCATCGGGCCGGCACTCGACGTGGCCTTCCGAGGCGGCGCCATCACCGGCATGCTGGTGGTCGGGCTGGGCTTGCTGGGCGTCTCGATCTTCTACTGGTTCCTGGCCTCCAGGGGCCTGCCGAGCGGCAACCATGCGCTGGCGGCGCTGCTCAATCCGCTGATCGGCTTCGCCTTCGGCTCCTCGCTGATCTCGATCTTCGCGCGCCTCGGTGGCGGCATCTTCACCAAGGGCGCCGACGTCGGCGCCGACCTGGTGGGCAAGGTCGAGGCCGGCATCCCCGAGGACGATCCGCGCAACCCCGCGGTGATCGCCGACAACGTGGGCGACAACGTCGGCGACTGCGCCGGCATGGCGGCCGACCTGTTCGAGACCTACGCGGTGACGCTGATCGCGACCATGGTGCTCGGCGCGCTGATGGTCACGGCGGCGCCGGTCAACGCGGTGCTCTATCCGCTGGCGCTGGGCGGCGTGTCGATCGTCGCGTCGATCATCGGCTGCTTCTTCGTCAAGGCCTCGCCGGGCATGACCAACGTGATGCCGGCGCTCTACAAGGGCCTGGCGGTGGCGGGCATCCTGTCGCTGATCGCTTTCTGGTTCGTCACCAGCTGGCTCATCCCCGACAACGCGCTCGGCGCCGGCGGCAGCCAGCTCAAGCTGTTCGGCGCCTGCTTCGTGGGCCTGGCGCTGACGGCGGCGCTGGTGTGGATCACCGAGTACTACACGGGCACACAATACAAGCCGGTGCAGCACATCGCGCAGGCCTCGACCACGGGCCACGGCACCAACATCATCGCGGGCCTCGGCGTGTCGATGCGCTCGACGGCCTGGCCGGTGATCTTCGTGTGCATCGCCATCCTGGCCTCGTACGCGCTGGCCGGCCTGTTCGGCATCGCGGTGGCCGCGACCTCCATGCTCAGCATGGCCGGCATCGTGGTGGCGCTGGACGCCTACGGCCCCATCACCGACAACGCCGGCGGCATCGCCGAGATGAGCGAGCTGCCCGCGAGCGTGCGCGACATCACCGACCCGCTGGACGCTGTGGGCAACACCACCAAGGCCGTGACCAAGGGCTATGCCATCGGTTCGGCCGGCCTCGCGGCGCTGGTGCTGTTCGCCGACTACACGCACAAGCTCGAGAGCTTCGGCCTGAACATCAGCTTCAACCTCAGCGACCCGATGGTGATCGTCGGCCTGTTCATCGGCGGCCTGATCCCCTACCTGTTCGGCGCCATGGCGATGGAGGCCGTGGGCCGCGCGGCGGGCTCGGTGGTCGAGGAAGTGCGCCGGCAGTTCCGCGACATCCCCGGCATCATGGAAGGCACCGCCAAGCCCGAGTACGGCAAGGCCGTGGGCATGCTGACCGGCGCGGCCATCAAGGAGATGATGATCCCCTCGCTGCTGCCGGTGCTGGTGCCGATCGTGGTCGGCCTGCTGCTCGGTCCGAAGGCACTCGGCGGCCTGTTGATGGGCACCATCGTCACGGGCCTGTTCGTCGCCATCTCCATGTGCACCGGCGGCGGTGCCTGGGACAACGCCAAGAAGTACATCGAGGACGGCCACTTCGGCGGCAAGGGCAGCGACACGCACAAGGCCGCCGTCACCGGCGACACCGTGGGCGACCCCTACAAGGACACGGCCGGCCCGGCCGTGAACCCGCTGATCAAGATCATCAACATCGTGGCCCTGCTCATCGTGCCGCTGGTGGTGAAGTTCCATGCCGGCGATGCGACGGCCGCCGTGCCGCCCCCGGCACCGGTCGCCGCCATGGCACCGGCCGCGGTCAGCACACCGGCCGGTGCCGTGGCCTCGGGCGCGGTGACCGCGGCCGAAGCCGCCGCGGTCAAGGTCGAGAACGGCGTGGTCAAGTTCTACTTCGCCACCGGCAGCGCCGAGGTCGCGCCCAATGCCAGGGAGGCACTGGCCGACGTGATCAAGGCGGTGCAGAGCGGCAACACGGTGCTGGTGAGCGGCTACCACGACGCCACCGGCGACGCCGCGAAGAACGCCGAGCTCGCCAAGCAGCGCGCGATGGCGGTCGGCGATGCGCTCAAGGCCGCGGGCGCGCCCGAGGACAAGATCGAGCTCGCCAAGCCCGAGCAGACCCAGGCCGACGGCCCCGCGGGCGAGGCGCGGCGCGTCGAGGTGAAGGTGAAGTCCTGAGGCTCGCGCCCGACTGAAACGCCATTCCGCACGGGGCGACGCTGCATCGGCGTCGCCCCGTTTTTCTTGCGCGCCGGAAAACGCACCCCATCGAAGCGAGGTGCGCGCGCCACGTTTCGCGTGACCGGGCCGCGCCGGCCCGCTACGCTTGCGCGCCAGGCATTTCGAATCCGATGACACACCTTCACCTTCGCAACGCCCTCGTCCAGGCCCTGGCGCCGCTGCTGCTCGCGGCCACCGGCGGCACGGCCTTCGCACAGGCGCCTTCGCCAGCCGACGACGTCACCTCCCTGAGCTTCGACGCCGCGCGCGCCCGCATGCTCGACCGCTCCGACAAGCTGGCCGCCGCGCGCGCCGCAGTCGAGGCCAAGCAGCTGCAGAGCGATGGCCTCAAGCGGCTGGGCGGCCCGGTGGTCAGCGTGTCGGGCCTGGCCTATGCGTACAACGCCAACCTGAACCTCGACCTCGATCCGCTCAACCAGAAGCTCGGCCAGATCGGGCAGGCGCTGCCGCCCTCGATCCAGAGCTTCATCGCGCGCGTGCCGATACCGCAACTGCCCAACAGCTACACCCTGAACCGGCACGACACCGGCTCCAACGCCTCGGTGTCGGCGGTCTGGCCGATCTACCTGGGCGGCGCCACCGACGCGGTGCGCGGCTTCGTCTCGGCGCAGACGCGCGAGGCCGAGGCCGATGCCGAACAGGCCAGCCACGAGGTCGACACGCTGCTGGTGCAGCGCTACTTCGGCGCCCAGCTCGCGCAGCGCGCGGCGCAGTTGCGCGCGCAGGCCGAGCGCACCATCGCGCAACACGACGCGGCGGCGCAGAAGATGCTCGCGGCCGGCGTGATCTCGCGCGTCGAACGGCTGCAGGCCGGCGCGGCCTACGAGGAGGCGCGCCGCAACGCACGCAAGGCCGAGAACGACGCCGCGCTCGCGGCCGTGGCACTGGCGCGCACGGTGCGCGCCGAGGGCCGCGTGGCGCCGCAGACGCCGCTGTTCGTGATCAGCGCGCCGGTCGAGCCGCTGGGCTGGTTCATCGATTCGGCGCTCAACCGCCACCCGGGCCTCGAGAAGGTCGCGGCCAAGAAATTGCAGGCCGAGCAATTGCACGAGGGCGAGGAAGCGCTGCGCCGCCCGCAGGTGATCGCCTTCGGCACGCGCCAGCTCAAGAGCGGCAATGCCGACTGGGTCGCGGGCCTGGGTGTGCGCTGGACCCTGTACGACTCGGTCGACCGCGATGCGCTCTCGGCCGCGTCGCAAAAGCAGGTCGAGCAGGCCGAACGCACCGGCGCGCAGGCGCGCAGCGACATCTCGCTGCTGGTGGAACGCAACTGGCGCGCGCTCGACAACGCGCGCCGCCAGTACCTCGAGATGCAGGCCTCGGTGGAACTGGCGCGCGAGGTGCTGAAGCTGCGCACCTCGGGCCTGCGCGAAGGCACCAGCACCACGCTCGACCTGATCGACGCCGAGACCAACCAGGCCAAGGTGCTGACCGAGCGCGCACAGGCCGCCAACGAGTACGTGCAGGCGCTGGCCCAGCTGCTCGAGAGCGCGGGCTTGTCCGACCGCTTTTCCGACTACATCGCGCGTGCCGACGTGAAGGTGAACTGAATGATGAGTGCCAAGACCCGCAAACTGATCGCGATCCTGGCCGCGCTGCTCGTGCTGGCGCTGCTGGCCTGGGGCTTCTGGCGCGCCTCGCGGCCCGCGCCCGAGGTGTTCCAGGGCCAGATGGAGGCGCGCGAGACCGACGTGGCCGGCAAGGTGACGGCGCGCGTGGCCGAGGTGCTGGTGAAGGAAGGCGACCGCATCCAGGCCGGCGCGGTGCTGGTGCGCATGGACAGCCCCGAGGTGCGCGCCAAGCTCGCGCAGGCCACCGCCGCCGAGCAGGCCGCGCAGGCCGTGGCCCAGAAGGCGCAGAACGGTGCACGGCCGCAGGAGATCGAGATGGCGCGCATGCAATGGCAGCGCGCCGAGACCGCGGCCCAGCTCGCGCAGACCTCGTTCCGTCGCGTCGACGGCCTCGCGCGCGAAGGCCTGGTGGCCGACCAGAAGCGCGACGAGGCCGAGGCCAACTGGAAGGCCTCGCGCGACGCGGCGATCGCCGCCAGGGCGCAGTACGACATGGCGCGCGCCGGCGCGCGTCCCGAGGACCAGGCCGCGGCCAGCGCGCAGGCGCGCCAGGTCGCAGGCGTGGTCGCGGAAGCGGAAGCCGCCAAGGCCGAGACCGAGCTGCGCAGCCCGGTGGCCGGCGAGGTGGCGAAGGTGCTCGCCAAGGTTGGCGAACTCTCGCCGCAGGGCGTGGCGGTGGTCACGGTGGTCGACCTGGCCGAACAGTGGGTGGTGCTCAACGTGCGCGAGGACCGGCTGCCGCGCTTCGCGATGGGCAGCGAGTTCGAGGCCCGCCTGCCCGCGCTGGCCGAGGACCGGCGCACGGCGCGCTTCAAGGTCTACTACAGCGGCGTGCTGCCCGACTTCGCGACCTGGCGCGCCACCCGCGGCGGCGCCGGCTTCGACGTGCGCACCTTCGAGGTCCGGGCGCGGCCGCTGCAGCCGATCGAGGGCGCGCGGCCCGGCATGAGCGTGCTGGTCGACTAGCACATGAGCCTTCGCGGCTTCTCCACCGCCAGCGCACGGCGCGAGTTCGCGCTGCTGCGCGCGCGGCCCTGGGACCTCGCAATGATCACCTGGGTGCCGCTGCTCGCGGTGCTCCTGATCTGGTGGATCTTCTCGGCCGGCCTGCCCGAGCGCTTGCCGATCGGCGTGCTCGACCAGGACCGCTCGGCGCTGTCGCGCCAGATCGTGCGCTTCCTCGATGCCACGCCGGGCCTGCGCGTGGTGCAGCGCTTCGACGACGAAGGCGCGATGGCGCGCGCGCTCACCAGCGGCGCGGTCGATGCCGCGGTGCAGCTGCCGCGCGATCTCAACCGCGAGGTCAAGCAGGGCCGAGCAGGCCAGGTCGTGCTGCTGCACAACGCCCAGCTCGGCACCCATTCGAGCCTGATCCAGCGCGACGTGCGCACGGTGGTCGCCACGGTCTCGGGCGGGGTCGAGCTCGCGGTGCGCAACAAGCGCGGCGAATCGATGATCGCCGCGCGCGCGACCATGGAGCCGCTGAAGGCCGGCACCGTCGCGCTGTTCAACACCTCGGGCGACTACGAGCAGTTCCTCGGCGCCGCGCTGATCCCGGCGCTGCTGCACATCCTCGCGATGACCGCAGGCGCCTGGGCCGTGGGCCGCGAGCTGCGCGACCGCAGCATCGGCGGCTGGCTCGGCGCCGCGCCGCGCTGGCACGAGGCGCTGGCCGCACTCGCGGGCAAGCTCGCGCTGCCGTTCGCGAGCCTGTCGCTGGTCGGCATCGCCGCCATGCTGTGGATCACGGCCGGGCGTGGCTGGCATCCGGTGGGCTCGCTCGGCTGGACGCTGTTCGCGCTGGTGGTGTTCCTCGCGCTGTCGATCGCGCTCGGCGGCTTCGTCGCGGCGCTCACGCGCTCGCTGCGCACCGCGCTGTCGGCCACCGGCTTCATCACCGCGCCGGCCTTCGCGTTCGGCGGCGTGGGTTTCCCGCTGGTGGCCATGCCCGCGCTGGCGCAGCTGTGGGCCGCGCTGCTGCCCTACACCCACTACGTCCGCGTGCAGATGGAGCAACTGCAGATGGGCGCGCCGCTGGCCTATTCGGCCGCGACGCCGCTGTGGATGGTGGTCGGCACCGCCGTGCTGCTGGCCGCGACGGCCACCGCGCTGGGCCGCGCGGCGCGCGCGCCCGATTCGTGGGGCGGCCGCTGATGGACCACCACCGCGCCCTCGCCCGCTTCGGCGCCGCCTGGAGCGACACCGCGCTGGCCGTGCTGCGCGACAAGGGCGTGCTGCTGATCATGCTGCTGGCGCCGATCATCTACGGCTTCTTCTACCCCTGGCCCTATGGCACGCAGGCCGTGACCCGGGTACCGGTGGCGGTGGTCGACCAGGACCACACCGGTCTGTCGCGCCAGATCGCGCGCTTCGCGATGGCCAATCCGCGGCTGGACGTGCGCCTGGTCACGGCCGATGTGCACGAGGCGCAGCAGGCCCTGTGGCGCGGCGAGATCGAGGGCTATGCATTGCTGCCGGCCGACCTCAAGCGCAGCGTGCTGCGCGGACTGCCGGCGGTGGTGAGCATCGAGGGCAACGGCGCCTATGCGCTGCTCAACAAGGCGGTGCTCTACGGCTTCTCGGAAGCGGTGGGCACGGTCTCGGCCGGGGTCGAGATCCGCAAGCTGCAGGCCGGCGGCCAGAGCGCCGTGCAGGCGGCGCGCAGCCGCAGCCCGCTGGTCACGCAACTGGTGGCGCTGTTCAATCCCACCGAGGGCTACGGCAGCTACGTGGTGCCGGCAGTGGCGCTGCTGATCCTGCAGCAGACGCTGCTGATGGGCACCGCCATGCTGGCCGGCACCTGGGCCGAGGCGCGGCGGCTGCGCGCCTCGATGAGCGCCTGGCTGGGCCGGCTGGCGGCGCTGTCGGGCTTCGGCGTGCTCAGCGGGATTTTCTATTTCGGCTGGGTGTTCTTCCTGCAGGACTACCCGCGCGGCGGCAACCCCTTCGGCGCGCTGATGCTGCTGGCCTTCTACGTGCCCGCGATCTGCACGTTGGGCCTGCTGCTGGGCTGCTGGTTCCGCGACCGCGAACGGGCGCTGCAGGTGCTGCTGTTCACGGCCCTGCCGATGGCTTTTCTGTCGGGCTTCTCGTGGCCGGTCGAGGCCCTGCCCGCCCCGCTGCAGGCCCTGCGCTGGCTGTTCCCGAGCACGGCCGGCATCCAGGCCTCGCTGCGGCTCAACCAGATGGGCGCGCCGCTGCACGACGTGCTGCCGCACCTGGGCGTGCTGCTGGCCTTGCTGATCGCGGGCCTGCTGGCGCTGTGGTTCGGGGCGACGCCGCGGCGCGCGGCACCCGCCTAGCGCTGGCTCTCCGCCGCCACCGCGCGCACCAGCCGGGTGGCCGGCGCGACCAGCTCGCGCAGGTCGCCCGCGCGCTCCTGCTCGATGGCCTGCAGCACCAGCTCGTTGATGCCGCCGACCACCGTCATCGCCATCTCGCTCGTCAGGTGCGCCTGCGGGCCCGGGCCGGTCGTGCCGCTGCTGTTGATCGCGGCCTGGATGAAGTTCGCGATCTCGTCGTTGACCCGGCGCCGCGCCACCAGCCCCGGCATGCCCAGGCCCAGGATCTCGACGAACAGCGTGCGCAGCAGCACCGGGTCCTGCGCCAGATAGTCGAAATAGGCCGTGATCGCGCGCTCCACCTGGGCATGCCAGGGCTGCACCGGGTCGAAAGCCTCGCTGACCGCCTGCAGCGCCAGGTGGCTGGCTGCCTCGTAGAGCGCGATCAGGCATTCGGTCTTGGTCGCGAAATGCTCGTAGAAGGTGCGGCGCGACACCGCGGCCTCGCGCACGATGTCGGCAATGGTGGTGTCGGCGTAGCCCTTGGCGGCCACCGCGCGGGCCATGCCCTCGAGCAGCCGGTGGTAGTGCTCGTTGCGCGATTCGGCCGGAGTCTGGGAGGTGTTGTCGGTGACGGCACTCATGAACGGAACATTTTCCTACGCGCTGGTACTTGACAGTACCAAGCACCCGGAGGCACCATGCAGGCATTGCGGTACGCATCTGTACCACACCCCTTGCCACCACCATTCCGGATTCACGAGGATTGTCTTCATGAGCACCGAACTCGTCGTCCGCCGCCTTCTGATCGATCTCCAGGCCCCGTTTGCCCGCGACTGGTGCGGCGGCGATGCATTCTCCACCGCCTTCTTCAACGCCCTGTCGATGAGTTTTCCCTTCGGCGAGCAGTTCTTCATCGACGCGGTGCGCGACGCCGTCGCCACCCTGCCGCCCGAGACGCAGGACAAGTACCGCGCCGAGGTGCGCGGCTTCATCGGCCAGGAAGCGACGCACCGGCGCATCCATTCGCTGTTCAACGCCCACCTCGAGAAGCAGGGCCTGGTCGACCGCTGGACCGAGCGCGCGAGCAAGCGGCTGTCGCTGATGGAAGGCGCCGACCCGCGCCATGCGCTCGCGGTGACGGCCGCCACCGAGCACTTCACCGCCATGTTCGCCGAGTGGCTGCTCGCGCATCCGCAGATCCTCGACGGCGCCGAGCCCCGGCTGCGCACGATGTGGCTGTGGCACAGCGCCGAGGAGCTCGAGCACAAGAGCGTGGCCTTCGACGTCTACCGGGCTGCGGGCGGCTCCGACGAATGGCGCACGCGCTGGTTCCGCCGCGTCACGCTGATGTTCCTCGGCGACCTGATGCACCAGACGCTGGCCAACCTGCGGCACGAGAAGCAGCTGTGGAAGTGGTCGACCTGGAAGAGCGCCGCGCGCATCCTGCTCGCGCGCGACGGGCTGCTGCGCGGCAACTACGCGATGTGGCGCCGCTACCTGCGCGCCGATTTCCATCCCGCCCAGCAGGACAGCAGCCTGTCGGAGCGCTGGCTCGTGGACAACCGCGCGGCCTACGTGCCGGTCGGCGCGGCCGCGGCGCAGCCGGAAGCCGCCGCGGCCTGAGCGCGGCCCTTCAGAAGAAGCTGGTGCGGTGCTGCGGCACCGTGCCGCTCGCCTGTTGCTGCGGATCGACGCGCAGCGGCACCTCGTGCAGGGTGTCGAAGTCCGAGGGCGCATCGGGCACGCGCATCACGGCCTCGAGCTCATGCATCGAGGCCACCCAGCGGCCGGCCGGCGACTCGGCCGGCTCGTCGTTGGCAAAGGTGCCGTCGCGGATGTAGAAGGTCTCGCCCTCGGGGCGCTCCCCGTGCAGCTCGACCAGGCGCGCGATCGAGAAGTTGTAGGTCACCAGTTTCTCGCGCGTCAGGCGGTCCTTGCCGCCGCAGTTGAACGAGCCCTCGGCCGCGATCACGATGCAGGAACCGTCCACGCTGCTGTCGGTGCCATGGCCCGAGCGCCAGATGGCGTTGGGCAGCCGCACCCGCACCTTGTCGATGACCAGGTCGCGCTGCTTGTTGAGGCTGCCCAGCGGCGGCACCAGCGAACGCAACTGCCGCAGGCGCTCGGCGAAGTTGTCGTCCATCACGAATTCCACATGGTGCGACGCGCTGCCCGAGGACCGCTTGACCACCTGCATGACGACGTGACGCGGTTTAGCCACGGCAGCTTCCTTTTGCGCGCGCGGACGGCCGCACTACGCCAAAAGCACCCATTGCCTTGCTGCAAATCATCTGATGTCGGCCTGAAATTAGAACTTTTTTACCAATGCAATTACATGCATCAATTGTTTCTAACTGTATAACTATTGCGGCCATCATGGAAGTCGCACGACGCGATGCCCGCACGGGCATGTCGCCAAGGCGTCGCCCCGCCGTGCTAGACGAGACGCGCCGAATAACGCCCTTGCGGGCGTTGCGTCATTCGGGCGACGACGGCGCGGCCGCGGCGGCTTCCAGCGCCTCGTCGAGCGCCTTGCAGGACGGCGCGCAGACGGTCTGGGATTTGCCGAGCACCTGGCGGGTGCGCAGTTGCGAGCGCACGCGGTGCTTGCCGCACATGAAGCACGACATGGTGGCGCCGCTGAACGACGCGGAGGCGCGGAACGGGGACCCCGGCGTCTTCGACTTGTAGCGCAGGCCGTCTTCCAGGACGGCAGTCTTCACCTCAGCCTTGGCCATCGGTTTCTTCCTTCTTCTTCGGTTCGGGGCGGCGCATGGCGCGCGCGATCGCTTCCCTGGCGCGGGTCTCGGCCGCCAGCGAGGCGTCGAGCGCGGAGCGGCACAGGCCGGCGTGCTGGTAGTTGAGGTTCTCGTACACCTCGGCGGCGGCCGGATAGGCGTCGAGCAGGCGACTGAGGTCGGCGCCCGATTCGACGTCTTCGAACTCGTGCACCAGGTGCGCGACCACCGAGCGGTACTGCTCGGCACCGACGGGCACCTTGCTGTGATCCAGCCGCTCGAGCAACTGGGCCAGCACATGGGTCACCGACAGATCGGTCTTGGGGGACGGAGTGTGGGTCGTGTTCATGGTCTGCATCTGGGGACAGCATACCCCTATGCAAGTGGCGGGGTGTCGGCCGAAGCCCCTTCCCCGGCCGGGACGAAGCCGGATTCGCCGCCTTCGCCGTGCCTTGCGGCCTTCATGCGCTGCAGCAGGCTGTGCAGCATCTCGGTCGAGAGCCCGTGGATCACCAGCCGGTGCCCGGCCCGCAGGGTCGACAACGGCACCAGCGGGTGCTTGTTGTTGACCAGGATCAGGTGCTCGGGCGCCGCGAGGATGGTGGCGGCATAGATGCCGATGGTTTCATCCAGTTGCAGCGAGTTGGCGGCGCGCCAGAAGTCGTTGTCGGTCAGCATCAGCTGGTAGAGCGGCGTGAACAGCTCGATGGCGCTTTGCAGGTCCAGGAAGTTGAGGCGGCCGCGCGGCATGTCTTCCAGCCGCAACGCGGGCTCCCGGATCATCGAGAAATCGGGTGCCTCCGCCTTGCCCAGCGCCAGCCCGCGGTCGCGCAGCGCCTGGTTCAGCCGGATCACGAAATTGAACAGGTTGAGGTCGTGCTTGAGGAACATGTCGTCCTTCAGCGCCTCGATGTCCGGCGGCTCCAGCGGCGAAGTGGCGACCGGCGCCGGCGAATTGCGCCCGATGAAGGCCAGCACCTGCGAGCCCAGGTGGAAGTGCCGCAGGATCAGCCAGTTGGCCTCGGGCGACACGAAATGCTGGAGCCCCCAGGCCAGGATGCGGTGCAGCAGCCGCGAGTGCGACCAGTTGCGCGGCACGAACACCTTCACGACCTGGATCAGGATGATGGTGGCGCGCGCGATCGGCCGCAGGAACGGCAGCAGGTACTGCCGCGAGCCCGAGCTCGAATCGGCGAGCCAGGCCGCCTTGACCTCGTCGGGCAGCGGCGTGCTCTGGTCGAGGTAGAGCGCCAGCCAGGGGCTGGGATCGCGCTCGTCGTGCCCGCGGGCCAGGAATTCAGGCGTTCGCATGGGAAATCCGCTCGGTGATGTGCTGGAACTGCATCAGGTAGAGGGCGGCCGTATGGCGCGCCGTGTCGGCGATCTGGCGCGCGGCGCGCGCCTGGCCCTCGACGGCCATCACCATCTCGACCGCGAGCAGCCAGCGGTTCAGGTGGTTCTCGTCGTTGTGGCCGTGGTATTCGAGGAAGCGGAAGGCATCGGGCGGCAGCCGCAGGCTGGCCTTGAGCAGCGGCAGCAGCGCCGGCACGATGCGCTGGCCCGTGCCCTCGATGATGTAGATCGCGCCCAGCAGGCCGATCGGGTCGCGCGTGGCGGCCAGTGCATGCAGGTAGGCGTTGAGCGCCTCGCCGCCCGGGTTGCGGCGCAGGTCCTCGATGCGCTCGACCGTGCCGCCGGCCTTGCGGTAGTCGCTGAACAGGATCTGGAAGTCGTTCTGCTCCTCGCCCGCGTGCACGCCGATCAACGACGACAGCGCCTGGTACGGCTCGCTCAGCGAGGCCGCGCCCTCGCGCATCCAGAGGCTGCCTTCGCGCACCTGCGGCACCCACTGCTCCATCCAGTTCAGGTAGTCGGGCACGGCGAAGCGGCGCTCGCGGATCTGCCGCACGAGCGGCGTGCGCCAGACGCGCGAGCGGTAGTCGTGCCAGATGGCGGCCAGTTCGGTCAGCAGCGCGCCCAGGCCCTCGGGCGCGGCGGCCGGGTCGTGCGGCGGCGCGATCACGAGCTCGTCGTCGGCCGTGGCTGCAGCGGCGCGCGGCGCCACCGTCACGGGCGACGCCTCCACCGCTTCCACCTCGAACAGCATGTAGGCCGCCATGAAGCGCCCCGACTCCGGCACGTAGCAGAAGACCTGCTCGCCGGGCTTCAGCGCTCGCGTGTGGAGGAACTCGGCCAGCATCACCAGGATCGACGCCGCCCCGGTGTTGCCGCGCCACGCGAGGTTGCTCCACCAGCGCTCGCGCGGGATCGACAGCTCGGCCTTGGCCATCAGGTCCTCGACCACCGGGATGAACTTCTCCGACGAGTAGTGGCACAGGAAATGGTCGACGCGCTTCGGATCGAGCCAGCCGTCGCGCACCAGCCCCGCGTACTCGTGGATGCCGATGTCGAACAGGTGCGGCAGCAGCCGGATGTCCTGGCGCAGCGACAGCGCGCCGGCCGCCTCGGCCTCGGACCAGGAGGCGAAGTCGAGGTGGCCGCGCGCGCGGTCCTCGGTCAGGCCCAGCTGCATGCAGACCGGGTAGTCGCCCGAGAACGAGCGCTGGTGCACCCACTTCAGGCGCAGCCGCAGGCCCGGCGAGCCGGCCAGCGCGGGCGCGCCATCGGACAGCAGCAGCGCCCCGGCGCCGTCCGACAGCATCCAGCGCAGGAAGTGCGAGTCGAAGTCGGTCTCGTAGCCGCGCGCCGCGAAGCGCGAGCGCTTGAACAGCCGCGAGGGCATCTCGCTGGCCACCGCGAGCGCCGAGCGGTGCGCGCCCAGCTCGATGCCCTGCGCCGCGGCCTGGATCGCCGACACGCCGGCCGCGCAGATGCCGTGCACCGCGAGCGTTTCCATCGGCGCTGCGGCGAGCTCGCCCTGGATCATGTTGGCGAAGCCGGGCATCAGCGTGTCGCCGCCCGAGGAGCCGCTGGCCAAGAGCGACACGCGCGACAGCTCGGCGCCGCCGCGGCGCAGGCAGTCGCGGATCGCGCCGGCCGCCATCTGCGCGTTGGTGTGGCGCGTCGCGCCTTCGGCATCGATCGCGTAGTGGCGCGTGCGGATGCCGTTCTCGGCCAGGATGCGGCGCTTGATGCGCTCGGACATCCGGTTGAGCGGCGCGATGAAGTCGTCCATGCGCTCGTTGGGCACGGGGTCGCCCGGCATGAAGTAGCCGGCGCTTTCGAGGTAGACGCGTTGGAAGGGAACTGGCATGTGTCAGGAAGTGAAGGAATCGCCCGGCATCAGCGGTCGGCTGCGCCATCGCGGCCAGAGCGCGCCGAGCACGAACACGCGCGCCATGTACGGCACCAGCCCGCCCTCGTTGAGCGACGGATCGACGCGCGCGCGGTAATGCGTGCGATGCAGATGCGTGAGCTCGGACCAATGGGCATGCGGATTCTCGTGGTGCGCCGTGTGGAGCCCGATGTTGAACAGCAGCGGATTGACCCAGCCCTCGAAATTGCGCGCGTAGTTCAGCGGAGTACCCGGGGTATCGCCGCGCGCCCCCCGTGCGGGCCGGCGGCCGTCGGCATGCGCGTGCTGCAGGTAATTGGTGGCCAGCAGCCAGTGCAGGCCGTGCAGTTGCGGCAGGATCACGAACACCAGCGCCTTGCGCCAGTCGAGCGCGAGCAGCGCGGCCCAGCTCGCGAGCCACAGCGCGTACTGCGCCATGCAGTAGCGCCAGGCCCCGCGCCGATGGCGATACAGCCGCCCCAGCCACGCCATGAACAGCGGGAACAGCACCCACACCGCCTGGAACGGATGCAGCAGGTAGCCGCGCAGGTGGTTGGTGTCGCCGCCGAAGCGGTAGGTGCGCGCCACGTCCTTCGGGCCATGGCGATGGCGGTGATGGTTGGCCACGTGCGCGGGCCAGAACACGAAGGTCGGATGGCCCTGCAGCAGCGTGATCCAGAAGTCGGTCAACCGGTTCATGCGCCGGCCGCGCCACATGCGCAGGTGCACGTGGTTGTGGTGGATCACGCCGACGCCGAGCGTGAGGAACAGCATCGGCGCATAGAGCCAGAGGCTGAACCCATGCACCCATTGCCAGGCGGCGAGCGCCGGCAAGGCCGCCAGATAGAACAGGCTCTGCCAGTCGCGCCAGTGACGCAGCCGCGGCATCTCAGGCCGGCCTGCCATCGTGCGTGGCCGCACGGCCGCGCTGCCTGTCGCGAAAGCCCCGGAACAGCGGCTCGGCCGCGTCGGCCGCGATGCGGGTGCCGAACAGCCGGTCCATGAAGGTGAACTGGAAGCCGTAGTTGCCGTTGTGGCAGGCGTGGTGCAGGTGATGGCGGCGGCTGGCCGCGAACCAGTGGCTGTACGACACGCGCGGGAAGAAGTCGTAGTTCGAATGCCCGACGCTGTTGAAGAACAGGCTGAACACCGGCACCGAGGCCAGCGACCAGAAGCTGAAGTCGTGCAGCACCATCGGCAGCAGGATCACGTTGCCGAGCATCGCGGCCTCCAGCGGATGGAAGCTGTAGGTGGCCCAGGGCGTGGTCACGAACGAGCGGTGGTGGGGCCCGTGGAAGCGCCGCAGCCAGCGCGTGTGCAGCAGCCGGTGGTTGAGCCAGAAGTGCACGTCGTTCCACAGCGCGAGCACCACGATCTCGGCCACGACCTGGCGCCAGCCCGCATCGGGATCGAGCCGCGCCCAGCCCAGCTGCAGCAGCCCCCAGGGAAACACCATGCCGAGCCCGAAGATCAGCACCGAGATGCCCGATTGCGTGAGCTCGCGCCGCAGTTGCCCGGGCTGCAGCGGCCGCGGGTCGAGCACCCGGCCGATGCCCAGCGCCGGCAGCACGCGCCGGGTCAGCAGGGCATTGAGCGCGCCGAAGCCGAGGTAGATGCCGCCGAAGAACAGCAGCCCCCACAGCATCACCTGCGGGGCGGAAAGGGACGTGAAGGTCTGCGCCATCCCCCGAGGCTACAGCAGCATCTCGGGCACGATCGGGGCGATCAGCATGTTGTAGAAGCGCTGGAAGAAATCCGACTCGGGCTCGGCGGTCAGGATCAGCTCCTTCTCGCCATCGGTCGTGAGCCATTCCAGGGTGCCCGTGCCCTTGGCCAGCCGCAGCCGGTAGGAGTTCTGCAGCTTGCTGATGTTGATCACGCGCAGCATCTCGCGCGCGAGCTGCGGGCTGTCGGCCACCACGCCCATCTCGGTGTTCTGGCTGGCCGAGCGCGGGTCGAGGTTCATCGAGCCGATGAAGATGCGGCGCTTGTCGATGGCCGCGGTCTTGGCATGCAGCCGGCCCAGCGACTTGCCGAACATGCCGAAGCGCTCGCCCGCGCTGGTGCGCTTGGGGCTCAGCTCGTAGACGTCGGCACCGCTGCGCAGCAGCCGCTCGCGGTAGCGCACGTAGCCGGTGTGCACCAGCGGTTCGTCGTTGGCGGCCAGCGAGTTGGTCAGCAGCGTGAGCTTGACCTTGCGCTTCGTGAGCTCCTCGAAGGCCGCCATGCCGCGCTCGCCCGGCACCAGGTAGGGCGAGGTCAGGTCGACCTCGCTCTGCGCGTCGAGCATCAGGGTCCAGACCTTCATCGTCACGCTGGTGGCGATGGCCTCCTCGGCGGTCATGGTGGTCGGCTTGGTCGGCGGATCGGCGATGGCGCGCGCCTCGCCCCACAGGAGGCCCATGCGGCCCGCGTCGAGTTCCTCGGCGATCGGCCCGTAGCCGAGGATGTCGACCGGCGGCAGCACGATCTTCGGCGGCGGCGCGGCCATGCCGATCCAGGCGTCGAAATCGGCGGCCGCCGGCGCCCGGCCGCCCTCGCCCGTCACGATCTCGGCCACGGGCCAGACCTGCCGGCTGTTCCAGTAGGTGTCGAAGATCGATTCGAGCTGCGGCACCACCTTGCCGACCACCAGCGCGTCCATGTCGATGAAGTTCTGCGCCTCGCTGAGCACGAAGTACTCGTCGGCGATGTTGCGCCCGCCCACCACGGCCATCGCGCCATCGGCGATGAACAGCTTGTTGTGCATGCGGTGGTTGAGCCGCGCGATCTCCAGCGGCGAGGCCGCGAAGCGCGACAGCAACCCGCCGCCGCGCCCGCAGCAGAAGGGGTTGAACAGCCGCACCTGCACGTTGGGCACGGCGGCCAGCGCCAGCAGCAGTTGCTGGCTCTTCATGGTGTAGAGGTCGTCGACCAGCAGGCGCACCTGCACGCCGCGCGCGGCCGCCTCGCGCAGCGAACGCAGCAGCAGCCGGCCGGTGGCGTCGTTCTCGAGCTGGTAGTACTGCACCACGAGCGAACGCTGGGCCCGCTGCGCGAGCTGGATGCGCGCGTCGAGCGAATACACGCCCAGCGGCATCAGCCGGAAGCCCGAGTGCTCGCCGGGCGGCGTCGAGGCCTCGGCGATCCTCGCCAGCCGGGTCGAGGGATCGAAGGCCGCGGCATGCTCGGCGGGCCGTTCGCGCGCGGGCGGCAGCGCACCGCAGGCGGCGAGCGCCGCGGCCACGCCGAGGGCGTACACGAGGCGCAGCGCGCGCCGGATCCAGGCATTCGTCATTTCTTCCGTCCTTCCCCACCATCGGCGCGATGAGCGCGCTCCCGGGGCCGCATCTTCCCTCTTTTCGAGCGCGGCCCCTGCAGCGGGTACGGCGCGCACGCCGCGCCGGTTTCGGCGGCGGCATCGTCCTAGAATCCGCCCCCACAGCGACCGGAGCACACCGCCATGCAACTTCCGACCTTCTCGCGCGCGGCATTCGGAACCCTCACCCTGGCCGCGGCGGCACTCTGCGCACCCGCCCACGCCGCGCTCGACATCGGCGACCCCGCGCCCCGCTTCACCGCCACCGCGGCGCTCGGCGGCAAGACCTTCCGCTACTCGCTGGCCGATGCGCTCGCCAAGGGCCCGGTGGTGCTGTACTTCTTTCCGGCCGCCGACTCGAACGAGTGCTCGATCGAGGCCCATGCCTTCGCCGAGGCCATCGACCAGTTCGCGGCCCTGGGCGCGACGGTGATCGGCGTCTCGGCCGACGACATCGACACGCTGTCGAAGTTCTCGGTCAAGTCCTGCCAGAGCCGCTTTCCGGTGGCTTCCGACGAGTCGAAGAGCGTGATCCAGTCCTTCGACGCGGTGATGCAGACCCGGCCCGACTTCGCCAACCGGCTGTCGTACGTGATCGCGCCCGACGGCAAGGTCGCCTCCTACTACCAGAACCTCAATCCCGACAAGCATGTCGAGCGCATGCTCGATGCGGTGAAGGCGCTGCCCAGGGCCGCGGCCGGGCGCTGACCGCCGCGCGGGGTTTCGCCGCTTCGCGCAGAATCCCGGCCCATGCAGCTCAACTTCATCGCCAACGCCGACGTTCCCTCGGCCTCCGGCCGCACCCTCCCCGTCATCGACCCTTCCGACGGCCAGCCCTACGACGAAATCCAGCGCAGCAATGCCGCCGACATCGACAGCGCGGTGCGCGCCGCGCGCGACTGCTTCGAGGGCGTGTGGCACAAGGTCAGCGCGGCCGACCGCGGCCGGCTGCTGTTCAAGCTCTCGCAGAAGATCGCCGAACACGTCGACGAGCTCGCGGCCATCGAGCAACGCGACTGCGGCAAGCCCGTGAAGCAGGCGCGCGCCGATGCGCTCGCGCTGGTGCGCTACTTCGAGTTCTATGCCGGCGCCTGCGACAAGCTGCACGGCGAGACCATCCCCTACCAGGACGGCTACAGCGTCTTCACCTGGCGCGAGCCGCACGGCGTGACCGGCCACGTGATCCCCTGGAACTACCCGATGCAGATCTTCGGGCGCAGCGTGGGCGGCGCGCTCGCGGCCGGCAACGTCTGCGTGGTCAAGCCGGCCGAGGACGCCTGTCTGTCGCTGATCCGCGTGGCGCAACTCGCGGCCGAGGTGGGCTTCCCGGCCGGCGCGCTCAACATCGTCACGGGCTACGGCCACGAGGTGGGCGACGCGCTCGCGCGCCACGAGGGCATCGACCACATCAGCTTCACCGGCAGCCCGAAGATCGGCACCTTGATCCAGCAGGTGGCGGCCGAGCGCCATTGCCCGGTCACGCTCGAGCTCGGCGGCAAGAGCCCGCAGATCATCTTCGCCGACGCCAACCTCGACGCCGCGATCCCGGTGCTGATCAACGCCATCGTGCAGAACGCCGGCCAGACCTGCTCGGCCGGCTCGCGCGTGCTGGTCGAGCAGGCCATCTACGAACCGCTGCTCGAACGCCTGGGCCATGCCTTCGAGGCACTGCGCGTGGGCCCGGCCGCGATGGACCTCGATGTCGGCCCGCTGATCCGACAGACCCAGCAGCAGCGCGTGTGGGACTTTCTGAGCGACGCGCAGGTGGCCGGCATCCCGATGGTGGCGCAGGGCATCGTGGTCGACGAAGCGCCCGAGACCGGCTTCTACCAGGCGCCCACGCTGCTGCGCGACGTGCCGGTGACCCACCGCCTCGCGCAGGAGGAAGTGTTCGGCCCGGTGCTCGCCGCCATGGCCTTCGCCGATGAAGACGAAGCGGTGGCGCTCGCCAACGCCACCCAGTTCGGCCTGGTCGCCGGCATCTGGACCGAGAACGGCGCGCGCCAGTTCCGCATGGCCAGGCGCGTGCGCAGCGGCCAGGTGTTCATCAACAACTACGGCGCCGGCGGCGGCGTCGAGCTGCCCTTCGGCGGCGTCAAGTCCTCGGGCTATGGCCGCGAGAAGGGCTTCGAGGCGCTGTACGGCTTCACCACGCTGAAGACGGTGGCGGTGAAGCACGGCTGAGATCGCCTCCCTTCAGGAAAAAACGCGGCGGACCGCCAGGCCCGCCGCGTTTTTTTCTTGCGCGCCGAAGCGGCTCAGCCCAGCGCCGTGTCGAGCAGCATCATCAGCACGAAGCCGACCATCAGCCCGCCGGTGGCGAAGGCCTCGTGCCCCTTGCGGTGCGACTCCGGAATGATCTCGTGGCTGATCACGAACAGCATCGCGCCCGCCGCGAAGCCCAGGCCCCAGGGCAGCAGCATCGCCGAATGGCCGACCACGGCCGCGCCGAGCACCGCACCCAACGGCTCGACCAGGCCCGAGGCCATGCCGATCAGCACGGCGAAGCTGCGGCTGTAGCCCGCGGCCAGCAGCGCCACCGCCACCACCAGGCCCTCGGGCACGTCCTGGATCGCGATGCCGGTGGCCAGCGCGTCGGCGCGCAGCCCATTGTTGGCCGCGTAGCCGACGCCGATTGCCAGCCCCTCGGGCACGTTGTGCAGCGCGATCGCGAAAACGAACAGCCAGGTGCGCCGGATCTGGCGCGCCGCCTGCCCTTCGCGACCCTTGATGAAATGCTCGTGCGGCAGCACGCGGTCCATCACCATCAGCGCGATGCCGCCGAGCAGGATCGCGCCGCCGATCACGCCGCCGGCGGCCCAGTCGCCGCCGCCGAAGACGCCGATCGACTTGGCCGCCGCGAGGCCCGGAATGATCAGCGAGAAGGCGCAGGCCGCGAGCATCACGCCGGCGCCGAAGCCGAACAGCGTGTCCTGCACGCGGTCGGGCAGGCGCTGCGAGAAGATCACCGGCGTGGTGCCCAGCGCCGTGGCGAAGGCCGCCACCGAGCCGCCGAGGAACGCGTTCCAGACCACCGGGTCGGCGGTCACGAAACGCCAGAAGTGCGCCACGACGACGACCGCGCCGGCCGCCACGATCGCCAGCCCGAGCCATTCGCGCGCGCTGCGGGCGGGACGCGGACCGTGCATGGCGGGGGCCGCGGCCGGTTGCTCGGAGCTGTCGGGGTTCATGCGCCGGAATTTCCGCCGCGCAGCGCCGCGGCATGGCGACGGGCCACCTCGGCCCAGTTCACGACGTTGTAGAAGGCCGCGATGTATTCGGGGCGGCGGTTCTGGTACTTGAGGTAGTAGGCATGCTCCCACACGTCGAGCCCGAGGATCGGCACGTTGCCCGAGCCGATGCCGCGCATCAGCGGGCTGTCCTGGTTGCCGCTGCTCTCCACCGCGAGCTTGCCGGCGGGCGTGACCGTGAGCCAGGCCCAGCCGCTGCCGAAGCGCGTGAGCGCGGCCTTGGTGAAGGCTTCCTTGAAGGCCTCGAAGCCGCCGAGGTCGGCATCGATGGCCTTGGCGAGCTCGCCTTCGGGTGCACCGCCGCCGCCCTGGCCCACGGGCGCCATCACGGTCCAGAACAGGCCGTGGTTGGCGTGGCCGCCGCCGTTGTTGCGCACCGGCGCGCGCAGGGCCTCGGGCAGTTGCTCGACGCCGGCGATCAGCGCCTCGACCGGCTGGCCTTCGTGCGGCGTGTCCTTCAGCGCGGCATTGAGGTTGTTGACGTAGGTCTGGTGGTGCTTGCCGTGGTGGATTTCCATCGTCTGCGCGTCGATATGGGGCTCGAGCGCGTCGAAGGCATAGGGCAAGGCGGGAAGAACGTAGGGCACGATGACAAAGCTCCTGGTTGAAAGAAGCCCTTTGCGTCGTCCATTCGCTACGTACTCAGGCGTACAAATGATAATTGTTCGCATTGTCCATGTCCAGACAGGCTGTATGGGAATGGCGAGAACCCGCCAGGCGGGGCGCGGCCGATACACTGGCCGGGCCGTCGCCGCCTGCGCAAAGAACGCCCGATGAACGCTCCACGCCCCCTGCCCTTCGTCCGCCTCCTTCCCGTGCTCGCGCTCGCCGCCGCCGGCCTCGCCCGCGCCGAGTTCGCCTCGCCGCCGCCCGGCGAATACATCTACCAGGGCGGCAACGGTGCGCTGCGCATCAAGCCCAACGGCCACTTCGACATCACGACCATCGGCGCCAACGCCCACACCTGTGCCCTCGACGGCACGCTGGCGCGCGGCACGGCGAAGCTCGACGACTCGAGTTGCGTGGTGAACTTCAGCGTCGACGGCGGCACCGTCAAGGTCGGCACCAACGGCGCCGACCAGTGCCGCGACAGCTGCGGCGCCCGCGCCACCTTCGAGGGCACCTACACCCGCCCGGCCCCGGCCTGCACCGACAAGGCCGTGGCCGCCTCGCGCCAGGGCTTCAAGCGCCGCTACGACGCGCGCGACTACGCCGCCGCCCTCACCACGCTGGCGCCGGTGCTCACCGAATGCGACAAGACCCTGGACTGGATCAGCAAGGGCTGGATGCGCAACGACCTCGCGCTGACCCAGTACAAGCTCGGCGACCGCGCCGCCTGCCTGCGGACCCTGGCGCCGCTGGCCGAGAGCGCGGGCAAGAGCGACGAGAAGATCCAGGAGGAGTACCCGCCGGCCGACGCCGAGATCTACCTGCCCGTGGTGCGCGCCACCCGCACCAACCTCAAGCTCTGCCGCGGCTGAACCGGCCCCGAATCGCCGAAGCTTGACCGCGGGCAAGGTCCGCGGCGGCGCGATCCAGTAGCCTGCGCGGCACGGGCCCTTGGCCCATGGCGCAAAATCGGAGCTTCCGCCCCATGAACACCCGCAGCAGCCACAGCACCGTCATCCCGATCGCCGAGATCGGCCGCCAGCGCGCGGCCCTCGCCGTGCCCGGGATCGCGCTGCCCGCCACCGGCGCGCTGCACGACCGCCTGGGCCGGCCGCTGACCGACCTGCGCATCAGCGTGACCGACCGCTGCAACTTCCGCTGCAGCTACTGCATGCCGAAGGACGTGTTCGACAAGGACTACCAGTACCTGCCGCACAGCGCGCTGCTGAGCTTCGAGGAGATCACGCGGCTGGCGCGCCAGTTCGCCGCGCACGGCGTGCGCAAGATCCGGCTGACCGGCGGCGAGCCGCTGCTGCGCAAGAACATCGAGGGCCTGATCGAGCAACTGGCCGCGCTGCGCACGCCCGCGGGCGATCCGCTCGAGCTCACCCTCACCACCAACGGCTCGCTGCTCAAGCGCAAGGCCGCCGCGCTCAAGGCCGCCGGCCTGCAGCGCGTGACCGTGAGCCTCGACAGCCTCGACGACGCCGTGTTCCGCCACATGAACGACGTCGACTTTCCCGTCGCCGACGTGCTCGCCGGCATCGAGGCCGCGCATGCCGCGGGCCTGGGCCCGATCAAGGTCAACATGGTGGTCAAGCGCGGCACCAACGAGCAGGAGATCCTGCCGATGGCGCGCCACTTCCGCGACCGGCTCGACGGCCGGGTCGTGCTGCGCTTCATCGAGTACATGGACGTCGGCGCCACCAACGGCTGGCGCATGGACGAGGTGCTGCCCTCGGCCGAGGTGGTCGCGCGCATCGGCGCCGAATTCCCGCTGCGCCCGCTCGAGGCCAGCGTGGCCGGCGAGACCGCCCAGCGCTGGGCCTATGCCGACGGCCGCGGCGAGATCGGCGTCATCAGCAGCGTCACGCAGGCCTTCTGCCGCGACTGCAGCCGCGCGCGGCTGTCGACCGAAGGCAAGCTCTACCTGTGCCTGTTCGCGAGCGCCGGCCACGACCTGCGCCCGCTGCTGCGCGGCGGCGCCAGCGACGAGGAGATCGCCTCGGCCATCGGCCATGTCTGGCAGGGCCGCGCCGACCGCTACTCGGAATTGCGCGCGCTGCGCGGCCCCGACGACGGCGGCGCCCAGGCGCAGCGCCGCGTCGAGATGAGCTACATCGGCGGATGAGCGCACCGATGGGCCGCATCGCCGACATCGCCGCCGGCCTCGCCTGCCACGACCCCCAGGACCTCGGCGTCGACGGCGTGCGCGGCTTCATCGAGCGGCTGGTCGAGGGCGCCGTCGTCGCCCAGCGCGAGCAGCTCGGCCTGCGCCAGGCGCTCGGCCGGGTGCTGGCCGAGGACATCGTCTCGCCCGTCAGCGTGCCGCCGCACGACAACTCCGCCATGGACGGCTTCGCCTTCGACGGCGCGCTGCTGCGCGACGACGCGCCCAGTGATGCCTCGGTCTCGCTGCGCATCGTCGGTACCGCGCTGGCCGGTGCCACCTGGCGCGGCGCGCTGGCCGCGGGCGACGCGGTGCGCATCATGACCGGCGCCGTCATGCCCGCCGGGCTCGACACCGTGATCCCGCAGGAGTTCTGCCGCGTCGAGGACGATCGCCTGAGCTTCCCCGCGCGCGTGGTGCGCCGCGGCGACAACCGGCGCCTCACGGGCGAGGACCTGATGCAGGGCCAGCCCGCGCTGCGCCGCGGCCAGCGGCTGTCGCCGGCCGCGCTCGGCATGGTCGCGAGCCTGGGCCTGACCGGCGTGCCGGTGCTGCGGCGGCTGCGCGTGGCCTGCCTGTCGACCGGCGACGAGATCCTCGAGGTCGGCGACGCGCCGCGCGAGGGCGCGGTCTACGACAGCAACCGCTACACCGTCACCGCCCTGCTCGAGCGGCTGGGCTGCGAGGTCATCGACCTCGGCCTGGTGCGCGACGATCCCGCCTCGCTGGCGGCCGCCGTGCAGCGCGCGGCGCGCGAGGCCGATGCCATCGTCACCAGCGGCGGCGTCAGCGCCGGCGCGGCCGACCACACGCGCGACGTGATGCAGCAGCTCGGCGACATCGCCTTCTGGCGCGTCGCGATGCGCCCGGGCCGGCCGATGGCCGTGGGCCTGATCCCGCGCGAGCCCCAGGGCCACGAAGCGGCCGTGCTGTTCGGCCTGCCCGGCAATCCCGTGGCCGTGATGGTCACCTTCCTCGCCTTCGTGCGGCCCGCGCTGCTGCGCATGATGGGCTGCCATGCCGCGGCCGCCGCGCACCCGCCGCTGCTGCGCGCGCGCAGCCTCGGGCCGATCCGCAAGAAGCCGGGCCGCACCGAGTACCAGCGCGGCTTCGTGCAGTCGGTGCCCGGCGCGCTGCCCGAGGTGCGGGTGGCGGGCAACCAGGGCTCGGGCGTGCTCAGTTCGATGGTCGAGGCCAACGGGCTCGTGGTGCTGCACCACGACCAGGGCCCGGTGGCGGCGGGCGACGAGGTCGACGTGATGATGTTCGACGGCGTGGTCTAGCTCACTCGGCCGTGATGTTCGCGGCCTTGATGATCTGGGCCCACTTGCGCGTCTCGCTGCCGATGAACGCGCTGAACTCGGCGGCGCTGCCGCCACGCAGTTGCAGTCCCGCGGCCTCGGCCTTGCGGCGCACGTCCGCGTCGGCCACGGCGGCGTTGATCTCGGCATTGAGCCGCTCGACCACCGCCGCCGGCGTGCCCGCGGGCGCCAGCATGCCGTACCAGCCGTAGCCCACGACCGAGGGCAGGCCCTGTTCGCGCAGCGTGGGCGCATCGGGGTACAGCGGCGAACGCTCCTCGTTGGCCACGCCCAGCACCCGCAGCTTGCCGGCCTGGATGTGCGGCACCGCGGTCGAGATGGCGGTCAGCGTGGCGTCGATGCGCCCGGCCAGCAGCTCGGTGTAGGCCGGTGCGTCGCCGCGGTACTGCACCACCACGCCCTTGGCGCCCGCGGCGCGCAGCAGCAGCTCGGCCGTCAGGTGCGGCGCGGAGCCCGCGCCCGGCGAGCCGAAGGTGGCGCCACCGGGCTGCGCCTTCGCATGCTTCACGAATTCCGCCAGCGTGCGATATGGCGCCTGGGCATTGACCACCAGGAACAGCGGGGCGATCGCGGTGCTGGCGATGGCGGCGAAGCTCCTGTGCACGTCGTACGGCAGGTCCTTGTACAGCGCCTCGCCGATGGCGATCGGCGCGGCCGCATGCAGCAGCGTGTAGCCGTCGGGCGGCGCCTTGGCCACGAAGTCGTTGGCGATGCGCGTGCCCGCGCCCGCCTTGTTCTCGACCACGATGCCCTGGCCCAGCCGGCGTCCGAGGAAGTCGCCGAGCACGCGCGTGAGGATGTCGTTGGAGCCGCCCGCGCCGTAGGGCGAGATCATGCGGATCGGCCGCGCGGGCCAGGCCTGCGCGAAAGCCGGCGCGCTCCAGGGCAGCGCCAGGCCGGCGGCCGCGGCGAGAAGATGGCGGCGGTTCAGGGTCGTCATGCGTGTCGTCTCCATTTTTCTAAGTGTGTTCGTTCGTCGCGTCTCAGGCCTGTCGGATCGGCGGATAGTCGAAGCGCAGCGCCAGATGGTCGGCATGCGGCTGGTAGAGCCGCAGCACGACATAGAAGCGCTCGTCGCGCGGCGCGGGCAGCCAGTTCGCGCCCGACCCCGGATCGTCGGCCTGCAGCCGGATCGCGAGGCTACCGTCGGCCTCGTGGCGCAGGCCCGGCGTGCGGTCGCCGATCGAGTAGCGCGCGATCGGGTTGGCCACGAACAGGCAGTCGCTGCGACGGTACATCGTGAGCGACCAGAAGGCGCCCACCTTCGGGGCCCGGCCCGGCGCGAAGCGCAGCTCGTAGCGCCGCGAGCCATCGAGCGGCTCGCCCCGCGCGTCGACCTCCGCCGTCGGGTACATCGCCTCGTCGATGCCGAGCGCACCGATGAAGTTGCGCGCGATGCGGGAGCGCGTCAGCAGATCGTCGCCCCAGTGCGTGCGCACCATGACCGGGATGGCCCAGCCGCCGCCCAGGTCGTGCGGCTGGCCGGCGTTGCGCAGGCCTTCGTAGACGGCCGGCAGCGCGGCCTCGAGCGCACCGGCCGCGGGCGGCCATGCGAGCCGCTCGCCCTCGGGCACGGGATTGCGCCGCAGCGCGGCGTCCACGACCTGGCGATACAGGTCGGGCGCGGGAATGCGCGTGTCGCGGCCGTCGAGCACGGTGTCCACGCGCATCGCCGCGTCGGCGCCATCGAGGCGCACGAGCCGCAAGCCCGCCTGCAGCGCGCGCACGCGCTCGGCATCGGCGCCGTCGTCCTCCACCAGGATGCGGCCGATCAGCCAGACGTCGTCGCCGGCCGCGCGGATCGTGTGCGTGATGCCCGCGGGCACGGTGCCGCGCCAGCCCGGCCCATGGACCAGCGTGCGCTGCGCCCGGTTGCCGGTGGTGCGCCGCCCCACGTAGGCGAAGGGGTTGGTCCAGGCATCGAGCAGCCCCAGCGTCCAGTAGCGCTCGCCCATGTCGGGCGACTCGATGACCACCGGCCCCTCGCGGAGGTCGAGCCAGGCGTTGCTGTAGACGGTGTCGTTGTTCGGGCTCACCACCTCCCGGTCCTCCGGCCCCAGGCGGCGGTGCGTGTGGGTGAACTGGTTGACCCAGCGCATCCCGGTGCCGGGCTCCGTCGCGGCGAAGCCCAGCCGCGGATGGCGGCGCGCGGTGGTCGCGGCGCGCATGCGCATCATCTCGAACAGCGGCAGCGTCTGGACGACGGCGGCTTCGCCTTCTTGCGTGAACGTGTCCATGGCGTTTTCCTCTCTCATCCGGCGCTCAGGCCACGGCGCCATCGCGGCGCAGTTGGGCGATTTCCTGCGCGCCGAAGCCCAACGCGCCCAGCACCTCGTCGGTGTCCTCGCCACAGGCGGACGCGGCGCGCGGCCGGGCGCGCGGCGCCTCGCCCAGGCTGTAGGGCAGCGCCAGCGAGGGGTAGCGGCTGCCGTCGGCCGCGACCGCGTCGACCAGCATGCCGCTGGCCCGCACGTCCTCGCTGTCGAGCACCTGCCGGTAGCTGCGCACCGCGCCGACGACGATCTGGTTGCGGCTCAGCAGCGCCACGCACTCCTCGCTCGTGAACGCGGACAGGCATTCGCGCAGCACCGCGCGCAGTTCGGTGCGATGCCGCACGCGCAGGGCGTTGCTGCGAAAGCGCGGATCGTCCGCGAGCGCCTCGCGCCCCACGACGCGGCAGAAGCGCGCCCAGTGCTCGTCCGCATAGGCCGACAGCACGATGTGTCCGTCGCGCGTGGGCACCACCTCCGCGGCCGGCGCGTTGTTCGGCTGGCCGTCGCCGATGCGCGTCGGCTCGGGCGCGCCGCCCAGGTAGTCGCACCAGGTGGTGGCCTGCAGGTGCAGCGCCACCTCGAGCAGCGAGGTGCGCAGCGTCTCGCCCCGGCCGGTGCGCGTGCGCCCATAGAGCGCCGCCAGCACCGCCTGCGCGCCCAGGTGCCCCGCGGCCGCGTCGATGACCGGCACGCCCACCTTCTGCGGCAGCCGGTCCGGCTCGCCCGTCACCGACATCAGCCCGCTCTCGGCCTGCGCGGCCACGTCGTAGCCGGGACGCGCGCTCGAGGGCCCGCGGTTGCCGAAGCCCGAGATCGAGAGGTAGATCAGCCTCGGGAAGCGCTCGCGCACCGGCTCCGGCCCGAAGCCCAGGGCTTCCACCGCGCCCGGGCGCAGGTTCTGGATCAGCACGTCGCTGCCCTCGATCAGCCGCCACGCGACCGCGCACCCGGCCTCGCTCTTGAGGTCGAGCGCGATCGAGCGCTTGCCGCGGCTGTAGGCCCGGATCATCGACTCGCCGTAGCGCCCGATGTGGCGCGCCTGGTCGCCCGCGATCGGCTCGATCTTCACCACCTCGGCGCCCAGCTCGGCCAGCACCATCGCCGCGCCCGGGCCGGCGATGTACTGTCCCATGTCGATCACGCGTACGCCCGAAAGCGGTGCCGCCGGACCGGTTGTCTCTGTCGTTGTCTCGGTATTCATCGGCCCGGACCTTATCCCCTTCCCCTATTCTTGAAAATTCGATAATCGTGAGGGAGCGATCACGATCAGCTATCGCCTCCGACACCGGGACCGCCCATGGACGCCAAGACCCACCATCTCGTGCGCAAGCTTCGCCTGAGGCACCTCGAACTGCTCGCCGCGCTCTCCGAGACCGCCACCATGCGCGGCGCGGCGGCGCGGCTGCACCTGAGCCAGCCCGCGATCAGCAAGATGCTCGGCGAGATCGAGGGCTGCTTCGGCGCGCGGCTGTTCGAGCGCAGCCACCAGGGCATTCACGCCAACGCGCTGGGCGCGAGCGCGGTGTTCCGCGCGCGGGCGGTGCTCAACGAACTCTCGCGTGCCACCGAGGACGTCGACGCGCTGCAGGGCGGCGCCGCGGCGGTGCTGCGGGTCGGCGCGCCCTCCGTCACCGCCACCATCCCCGCCGCCATCGCCGAGCTGCGCCGGCGGCTGCCGGGCGCCGCCGTGCTGCTGCGCGAGGGCCGCGTCCACGAACTGATCGAGCGGCTGCTCGAGGGCGAGCTCGACTGCGTCTTCGGCGCCATCACGCCCGAGCTGTCCGCGAGCGACATCGCGCCGCGGCTCGAGCCCGTGGTGTTGCTCGAGGACGAACTCTGCGTGCTCGCATCCACCGCTTACGCCGGCAACGACGACGGCGCCCGGCGCAAGCTGCGCTGGGCCGACCTGGCCCAGTCTTCCTGGGTGCTGCCGCCGCGCGAAACGCTGGTGCGGCAGGCCTTCATGACGGCCTTCCTCAACGATGGCGCGACGCCGCCGATGCCGGTCGTCGAGGCCCTGTCGTCGGTGACGGTCGGCGCGGTGCTGCGGCGCGATCCGTCGCTGCTGTGCGCGGTGCGGCTGGAGCATGCGATCGACGAGATCGCGCGCGGCGGCGTGCGCCGGCTCGCCATCGCGCCGAAGGTGAGCCTGCCGTCCTTCGGGCTGTTCTTCCGCCGCGACGGCATGGAGCGCCCGCCGATCCTGGCCGAGTTCGCCGAGGCGGTGCGGCGCGCGGCCGCGACGATGGCGCCGAGGCGGCGCGCCAGGCCCGCGGCCTGAGGGGACTCAGGGCGCCAGATACTCCTTCGAGATCCCCGCCCCCACCGTGTACTTCGGATCCACGAAGTTGCCCAGCCGCACCTTGCCGCACTGGCTCAGCATCATGTAGGCGTCCCAGCGGTCGTAGCCGTACTCGGCCTCCATCCACAGCACCAGTTCCTTGTAGGCGATGCGGGTGGCGTCCTCGAGCGGGCGGGCGCTGCCGATGGCCATGATCATGGCCTCGGTCTCCAGCCGCGGCCACTCGAGCTTCCAGCCCTTGATCAGGTCGACGCGGATGGTCGTGAGGCTCGGGTACTCGACCGCGGTGCCGCAGACCTCGCCGTCGCCCTGGCAGGCATGGGCGTCGCCGATGAACAGCCGCCCGCCCGGCGTGCGCACCGGCAGGTAGGTGATGCTGCCCGGGCCCATGTCGGGCAGGTCCATGTTGCCGCCGTGCTGGTCGGGCGTGAGGCTGTTGATGGAATCGAGCTCGGGCGAGCAGCTCAGGGTGCCGATGTGCGGGCGGTACGGCAGCGTGACGCGCTTGCTCCAGTACACGCCCTCCTCGTCCACATCGATCTTGCGCACGGTCTCGGGCAGCGGCTGGTTCAGCAGCGCGGTGAAGGCGGTGCCGCTCAGCGCGCCGAAGTCCGGGATCATGCAGCAGGTGCCGCGCGGGTTGGGCCCGCGCGGCGCCATCGATTCGATGTGCACCGCGATCGCGTCGCCGGGCTCGGCGCCCTCGACCATGATCGGGCCGTTCTGCGGATTGACGAAGGGCATGGTCAGCACCTTCGAGGGCAGGTCCTGCTCGGTCTTGACCTTGCCGTCGAAGGCATCGCGCGTCTCGACCACGATGCGGTCGCCGGGCTTCACCGTCAGCACGGGCTGGGTGTAGGGACCGATGGTGAAGTGGTAGGTGCCCTGCTTCGCCTCGGTGAGTTCGTGGGTGGCGACGCTGCGCGCACGGCCCTCGCCGCGCGTCTGCATGATCGATCGTTCGAGCCAGCTCATGGATTGGGTCTCCTTCTTGGTTGCTTCACAGCGAGAGGTGCTCGCGCACCGCCTGCGCGTTCATGGCGCCGGGCTCGATGCGCCCGACGATGCGGCCCTTCTCCATCACGTAGGCGCGCTCGCCCACGTCGAGGATGGTGTCGAGGTTCTGCTCGACGAACAGGATGGTGGTGCCGAGGTCGCGCCGGATGGCGCGCAGCACGTCGCAGATCAGCTGCACGATCGAGGGCTGGATGCCCTCCGAGGGTTCGTCGAGCAGCATCAGCGCCGGGTTGCCCACCAGCGCGCGGCCGATGGCGAGCTGCTGCTGCTCGCCGCCCGACATGGTGCCCGCGAGCTGGTCGCGCCGCTCGGCCAGGCGCGGGAAGTACTGGTAGACCAGCTCGGGCTGCTTGCGGCCGCGCGGGCCGCCGATCAGCTCGCCCACCATCAGGTTCTCGGCCACCGTCATGCGCGGGAACACCTCGCGCCCCTGCGGCACATAGCCGATGCCCAGCCGAGCGCGCGCATCGCTGGCCAGGGTCTCGATGTCGCGCCCCAGGAAGCGGATGCCGCCGCCGCGCGTGCGCAAGAGGCCCATGAGGCAGCGCATGGTGGTGGTCTTGCCCACGCCGTTGCGCCCGATCAGCGCCACGATCTCGCCCTTGCCCACCGCCAGGTCGACGCCCTGGAGGATCGGCGTGGCGCCATAGCCGGCCTGCAGGCCGCGGATCTCGAGCACGGTCTCAGTGGTGTTCATGCGTCTTCCCCAGGTAGATCTCGGCCACGCGCGGATCGGCGATCACCTCGGCGATCGAGCCCTCGGCGAACACCTTGCCGAAGTGCAGCACGGTCACGCGCTGCGCGATCTGGCGGATGAAGGCCATGTCGTGCTCGACCACCAGCACCGTCATGCCCTCGGCATTGAGCTTCTGGATCAGCTCGCCGGTCTTGAAGGTCTCCTCGGGCGACAGCCCGGCCGTGGGCTCGTCCATCAGCAGCAGCACCGGCTTGAGCGCCAGCGCCATGCCGATCTCCAGCCACTGCTGCTGGCCGTGGGCCAGCTCGCCCGCGGGCTTGTCGGCATCGGCCGCGAGGTCCAGCAGCTCGAGCAGCCGGTCCTCCTCGCGCCGCAGCTCGGCCAGCCGCGCATGGTGCTGCAGCGCGATGTGGATGTTCTGCCGCACCGGCAGTTCGCGGAACACGCTGGGCGCCTGCATCTTGATGCTCATGCCCTGCTGCACGCGCTGATAGGGCCGCTCGTCCGTCACCTCGCGGCCCTGGAACTCGATGCGGCCCTCGCTCGCTTCGTGGGTGCCGACGATCAGCTTGAACAGCGTGCTCTTGCCCGCGCCGTTGGGCCCGATCAGGCAATGGATCTCGCCGCGGCGCACCGAGAGGTCGACCTCCGACACGGCCGCGTGGCCGCCGAAGCGCTTCGACAGGCCGTGGGTCTGCAACAAGACCTCGCTCATGCGCGCACCTCCGCGGTCGTGGCTTCGGGCAGCTTCGACGGCGCCGCGGCCTTGGTTGCGCCGCGCCGCGCGAACAGCCGCCGCGCCACGTTCGCCACGCCGATCACGAAGCCCTGCGGCGCCACCATCACGGTGCACAGCAGCATCGCGCCCATCAGCAGCAGCGCCGCCTGCTGGCTGTAGACCGTCAGCGCCTGGAAGGCCCAGAGCACGAGGAAGGAACCGACCAGCGTGGCCGTGATGTCGCCACGGCCCGAGAACGCGACCCAGACGATCGGCATCGCCGCGGCCGGCAGGCCGATGCTCGCGGGCGTGATGAACTGGCCCCAGGAGGTGTAGAGCACGCCGCTCAGGCCCGCCAGCGCGGAGCCGATCACGAAGGTGGCGAGCTGGTACTTGCGCACGTCGTAGCCGAGCAGCTCGGCGCGCTGCGGGTCCTCGCGCACCGCCACCACCACGTTGCCGAAGCGCGAGTTCAGCAGGATGCGCAGGCCCAGGTAGACCACGAGGATCAGCGCCACCACCAGGTAGTACAGCGCCACGCCCTCGAAGAACAGCGGCTCGCCGCCGAACCACGGGATGTTCAGCGGCGCCATGTCCTTCATGCCGTTGAAGCCGTTGAGCCGCGCGTTGCCGATGTGCCATTCGGGCCCGGCCGTCTGGCCGAGGAAGAAGGCCAGCACCAGCGTGGCCGACAAGGTGACGATGCCGAAGAACACGCCGCCCACGCGGCCCCAGATCATGAAGTAGCCGAGCACCGCCGCCGCCAGCGCGGCCAGGCCGAGGGCCAGCGCCAGCGCGAGGAAGGTGGTGCCCGACTCGCCGCCCAGGTTGGTGGCCAGCACGCCGTAGCCGTAGCCGGCCACGCCGAAGAAGAAGGTCTGGCCGAAGGACAGCATGCCGCCGTAGCCCCAGACCAGGCACAGGCCCATGGCCATGAAGGTCCAGGTCAGCAGGTACGCCATGTTGCCGACGTCGTAGGAATCGGCGACGGCCGGGTACGCGAGCACCAGGACCAGCACGGCGAGGAAGGGAAGCCAGAAGACGCGGCTGGCGCCCAGCGTCTGCGGCCCGTTGATGAGTTGGAACATGCGAGAAGGACTCCGTGCAGGGGAAGACGCCGTTCAGCGGGTGCGCCGGGCCAGCCAGCCCGACACCCCTTCGGGCAGGATGCGGATCACCACGATCACCGCCAGCAGCATTCCGATCTGGCCCACGATCTGGCCGCCCCAGCCGTTGAGGCCGGTGCGGATGACCGCGAGCAGGATGCCGGCCGGCGCGGTGCCCAGCAGCACGTTGGCGCCGCCCACCACCACCGTGACGAAGCTCTCGACCAGGAAGGCCGCGCCCATGGTCGGGATCAGGGTCATGGTCGGCGCATAGAGCGCGCCGCACAGCCCCGCGAGACCGGCGCCGATGCCGAAGCTCAGCGCGTACACGCGGCCCACGCGCACGCCGGTGGCCTGCGCGATCGAGGCGTTCTGCATGGTGGCGCGCGCATGCACGCCGAAGCGGGTGCGCATGAAGACCAGGTAGATGCCGCCGAGCACCGCCACCGCGGCCGCGAACAGCACCAGCCGGTAGACCGAGAAGCTGTAGCCGCCCACGCTGAAGCTGCCTTCGGGCGTGCCCACGCCCGCGAGCGTGGAGCCGAACACCAGCAGCATGCCCTGCGTGACGATCAGGCTCAGGCCGAAGGTGGCGAGCAGCGAGTCGAGCGGCCGCTTGTAGAGCTTGCGCACCAGGCTCCACTCCACGGCCATGCCGATCAGGCCGGCCGCGAGCGTGCCGCACAGCTGCGCGAGCGGCAGCGGCAGCCCGCCGTGCACCAGGCCCACGGTGACGTAGGCGCCGCACATGATGAACTCGCCGTGCGCCATGTTGATCACGCCCATCATCCCGAACACCACGGCCAGGCCGGCCGCCGAGAGGATGAGGAACGCGAACACGTCGGCGAACTGGTAGAGGAAGGAGAAGATTTCGGCGAACACCGCGGCTCCCGGTCAGTGGCTGGCTGCTGCAAACGCGCTCAGGACTTCTTCGGCAGGTCCGAGGGCGTGTACTGCTTGCGGTCGTTCTTCTTCGTCAGGTCGCAGCCGATCTGGCCGAGCCAGTAGGGCTGGATGGTCCCGTAGTCCTTGAGCACCTTCACCGCATGCTTGTCGTCGACCGAGATCAGCCGCATCTGGTGCGACACGTGCTGGCTCTTGGGATCGATGCAGACCTTGCCCTCGGCGGCCTCGATGCAGGCGTCGCCGGCGGCGATCACCTTGCGCAGGTCGGCCAGCTTGGTCGACTTGGCCTTCTCGACCAGCGTCTTGTACATGTAGAGCGCGTTGTAGGCGTTGTAGCCCATGTCGTTGATGTAGGGCTCGTTCGGGAACTTGGCATGCCAGCGCTTCTTGAACTCGGTGGCCGCGGGCGTGTCGATCTCCTCGAACCAGTTGGCCGTGGCATGCATGCGGTTGAGCGCGGGCGGCGCGAAGCGCTTGTGCTCGAAGCCCAGCATCACCTTCACCGACGAGCCCATCGGCAGGTTCAGCTTGGCGGCCGCGGCCTGCTCGAAGAAGGAGTCCTGCGCCGCGCCCACGTTGAGCATCAGCAGCCAGTCGGGCTTGGCCTTCTGGATGTTCTGGATCGTCTGCGCGAACTGCGACACGCCCAGCGGGATGAACTCCTCGCCCACCACGGTGCCGCCCAGGTCCTTGAGGATGGTGCGGTTCCACTCGGCGGAGATCTGGCCGAAGTTGTAGTCGGCCGCCACCACGTAGACCTTCTTGCCGAAGGTCTGGACCATGTAGGGGATCAGCGTGGAGAACTGCTGCTCGGGCACCGCGCCCATGCTGATCATGTTGGCGTCGCACACGCCGCCCTCGTACTGGTTGGTATAGAAGTACGGCGTCTGCGTGCGGTCGACGATCGGGCGCACCGCCTCGCGCGAGGCCGAGGTGATGCCGCCGATCAGCAGGTCGACCTTGTCCTTGCTCAGGAGGCGCCGCGTGAACTCCTGGTAACGCGCGTTGTCGCCCTGCGGATCGAGATGGATCAGCTCGATCTGCCGGCCCATGATGCCGCCGGCCTTGTTGATCTCCTCCACGGCCAGCAGCGAGCCGTTGAGCTTGGGCTTGCCGAGCACGGCGAGGTCGCCCGAGACGTCTTCCATCAGGCCGATCTTCAGCGGATCGGCGGCCATCGCCGAGGTGGCCAGCGCCAGCGTGCAGCCCAGGGAGAGAAGCGCATTGCGTAGTGTCATGGTGGTGCTTTCGAGGGAAGAGAAAAAGAACGAGGGAGAACGAAGGAATGGGAAGCCCGCGGCGCTCACAGCGCGGGGTGGCGGCGGTGCCAGTCGGTGAGCTGCTGGAAGGCCGCGCCGGCGCGCACCAGCAGCGCCTCGTCGAAGTGGCGCGACACGAACTGGAAGGCCACCGGCATGCCCGCGGGCGTGAAGCCGCCGGGCAGCGTGATCGTGGGGCTGCCGGTCATGTCGAAAGGGCAGGTGTAGCGCAGCATCGCGGCCATCAGCTCGGCGTCGACACCCATCTGCGCCATGCGCTCCATGGTCGGCGAGGCGATGCCGGTGGCCGGGATCAACAGCAGGTCGATGTCCTCGAACATCGCGCGCACGCGGCCGCTGAAGTCGTGGCGGTGCAGCACGATCTTCTGGTAGTCGGTGCCGCTTTGCGCCAGGCCCAGCTCGATCAGGCCGGCCACGGCCGGGCCGTACATCTCCTTGCGCGCCGGATAGGTCTTCTCGTGCACCACCGCGGCCTCGATGCCGCACAGCGGGAACCAGTCGGCCAGCGCCTGCGCCGGATCGGGAAAGCGCACCTCGCGCAGTTCGCCGCCCAGCGTCTTCACCGCGGCAACCGCGGCATCGAAGACCTCGCGCGTCGGCGCGTCCACGCCCTCGGTGGCCCAGCGCAGGTCGACGCCCACGCGCAGCCCGGCCAGGCCCCGGCCGATGTCGGCCAGGTAGTCGGGCACCGGCAGCAGGCTGGCGGTGGGATCGTTCGCGTCGGCGCCCGCGATGGCGCCGAGCATCGCGCCGGCATCGGCGGCGCTGCGCGTCATCGGGCCGATGTGGTCGAGCGTGGCGGCGAGCTCGAAGGCGCCATGGCGGCTCACGCGGCCCCAGGTCGGCTTCAGGCCCGTGAGGCCGTTGGCGGCCGAGGGAAAGCGGATCGATCCTCCCGTGTCGGTGCCCAGCGAGCCGTAGCACAGGCCCGCCGCGGTGGCCACGCCCGAACCGCTCGAGGACACGCCCGGCCAGTGCGCCGCGTTCCATGGGTTGACCGGCGGCGACACGCTCGGATGGTGGTCGGCATAGGCGCTCTCGGTGAGCTGCAGCTTGCCGAGGATCGGCGCGCCGGCCTCGCGCAGCTTGCGCACCACGGTGCCGTCGACCTCGGGCACGAAGTCCTGGTAGAGCGTCATGCCGGCGGCCGTGGGCACGCCCGCGGTCCAGCACAGGTCCTTCACCGCCACCGGCACGCCGTGCAGCGGGCCGCGCGATTCGCCGCGCGCGATCTCGGCGTCGGCGCGTTTGGCCTCGGCCAGCGCCGAATCGGCCATCACGCGCACATAGCTGCGCAGGCCGCCGTCGACCTGCCCGATGCGATCGAGCTGGGCTTGCGTGACCTCGACGCTCGAGAGTTCCTTCGACTGGATCAGGCGGCCGACTTCGAGCAGTTCGAGGTATTGCAGATCGGTGTTCGGCATGGTGTGGAGGCTCCGTTCGTTGGGGATGGAAAAGGGGGCGGCCTGTAGGAAGACGCCGACATCGAAGGTATAGAAGCGCCGCCTTCGCGGCTTGGCTCGCAGCGCCATCGCGATGTGCTGGCGCGGCCAGTCGATGGGTGGGTTGGCGCTTTCAGACCAGCGCGGGCGCGCGGCGGTGGAAATCGGTGGCCTGCTGGAACGCATGGGCCGCGCGCAGCAGCGCGGCCTCGGCGAAGGGCCGGCCGATCAGCTGCATGCCGATCGGCAGGCCGTCGGGATCGAAGCCGCAGGGCACGTTGAGCGAGGGCAGGCCCGTGAGGCTGGCCACGCCGGTGAACTGCATGATCGCGGACAGCATGTCCTCGGGCCGGCCCGGCTCGATCTCCACGCTGGTTTCGCCGATGCGCGTGGCCGCGAAGGGCAGCGAGGGACAGACGAACACGTCGACCCGGCGGAAGGCCTCGAGGAACTCGGCGCGCAGCAGCGCGCGGTAGCGTTGCGCCTGCAGGTAGTGGGTGGCCAGCAGCATCTCGCCGGCCTCCAGCAGGGTGCGCACGTCGTCGCCGTAGTCGCCGGGCCGCTCGCGCAGGCTGCGCTGGTGGTAGGTGCTGGGCTCGGCCGACTCGATGGTGAGCTGGGCCGAGATGTTGCCGTGGATGTGGCCGATGTCGACCTCGACCACCTGCGCGCCCAGTTCGACGAAGGCCGCGATCGCGGCCTTCACGGCGTCGTGCACCGGCGCCTGCAGGTGCTCGAAGAAGTAGCCCGGCACGATGCCGATGCGCAGGTGGCGGCAGCCGCCCTCGAGGTCCTGCAGGTAGTCGTCCACCGCGCGCGGCGCGCTGGCCGCGTCCTTCGGATCGAAGCCCGCGATGGCGCCGAACATCAGCGCGCAGTCCTCCACGCTGCGGGCCATCGGGCCCACCGTGTCCATGCTCCAGGCCAGCGGGATCACGCCGTGGTTGCTGACCCGGCCATAGGTGGGCCGCAGCCCGACGATGCCGTTGATGGCCGAGGGCAGCCGGATCGAGCCGCCGGTGTCGGTGCCGATGGCGCCGAAGCACAGGCGCGCGGCCACCGCCACGGCCGAGCCGCCGCTGGAGCCGGCCGGGAAGCGATCGGTGTCCCAGGGGTTGCGCACCGCGCCGTAGTGCGGGTTGGCCGAAGTGCCGCCCCAGGCGAACTCGTGCATGTTGGTCTTGCCGATGAACAGCGCGCCGGCCTGGCGCAACCGCGTGGCGACAGTGGCGTCGGCCTCGGGCACCCAGTCGGCCAGCAGCTTGCTGCCGGCCGTGGTGCGGCTGCCGCGCAGCGCGACGTTGTCCTTGAGCGCCAGCGGCACGCCATGCAGCGGGCCGAGCTCGTGGCCCGCGGCCGACAGCATCTCGGCCGCGCGCGCGACCTGCAGCGCCTGTTCCTCGAACACGGTGATGAAGGACCTGAGCACGCCATCGTGGGCGCGGATGCGCGCGAGCGAGGCCTCGACCAGTTCCACCGGCGAGACCTTGCGCGCGCGCACCAGCCGCGCCGCTTCGGCCAGCCCCAGGTTCGCGATGTCGTTCATGCGCCCTCCTCCGGCAGCTCGTGCGCATGCGTGAAAGCCGTGACCGGCATCAGCGCCTGCCGCGCGGGATCGCTCATCTGCGCGCTGAGCGCATTGGCGGCGGGAATCCAGGCCTGCAGCACGGCATCGACCGCGGCCAGCCGCTCGGGGCTCAGGTCGAGGCCGGCGCAGCGCGCCAGCGCGGCGGTGTCGATCGCCGGCGGGGCATCGGAGGGGGCGGATGAGGGGGAAGGCATCGTCGTTTCCTTGCGTGAAGCGCCCGTCTGGGGGCTGGCTTCACGATAGGCAACGACGCGGTTCGCGGCTTGGCTGCGCCTGCCATCGCGATGGGCTGGAACCGCCAGCCGCGGAGTGCCGCGCTCAGTGGCGGCGCAACAGGGTCTGCGGCGTCACGCCGTAGGCCTTCTTGAACACGCGGCAGAAATGCGAGAGGTCGCTGAAGCCGTGCTGGAACGCGGCCTGCGTGACCTGCCGCACCCGGCCTTCGCTGAGCGCCGCGTGGCTGGCCTCGAGCCGCTGCTTCCACAGGTGCTGGATCGGCGTGCTGCCGTATTCGGCGAACACGCGCGCCAGCGTGCGCGCCGACACGTGCTGCGCCGCGGCGATCTGCTCCACGTCGAGCTCGCAGTCGTCGAGGTGCGCGGCGATGTACTCGCGCGTGCGCTGGTAGAGCTGGGCATGCGAGGACAGCGCGGCCTCGGCGCCGTCGCTCTGCACCTGCAGCACGGCCGAGAGCATGTCGAGCATCGAGCCCGCGAGGCTGGCCTCCATGGCCTCGCTGCCCGAGAGCTCGAGGCTCGCCGCCTCGCGGATCATGTGGCCGAGCAGCCGCGCCGTGGGATGGCCCTCGGCCAGGTGCATCGCCGTGAGGTTGTGGGCCTCGGGAAAGCGGCACAGCAGTTGCCGGCGCGGAATGCGAACCAGCAGCGTGGACTCGGGCGCGAGGTCGAAGCTGAAGGGCCGCGCGGCGTCGTAGAGCACGATGTCGCCGTTGCGCTGCACCACTTCCCGCCCCGACTGCGAGAGCACGCCGTGGCCCGACACCATCAGGCTCAGCATGAAGTCCTCGTTGGGGCCGCTGCGCAGGTGCTGGGCATCGCGCTCCCAGACATGGCGCGGCGAGGACATCTCGGCCAGCGCGAGCTTGCCGAGCGAGCGCAGCCGGAAGCGCGCGTTGAAATGCTCGCGGTCGGGCACCACGCTCTTGGCCGGAATCAGGTGCTGGCACACCACGTCGCTCCAGTATTCGAAGCGCTGGCCGTCGTCGACCGTGTCGGTGGAGTAGTCGAGGTGCATGCTGCGAGCGAAGGGTTGGAAACCATCTCTCGATGGCCGTCGCAACGCCTCAAGCAACATCCATGCCCTTGCCGAGGCTTGCCCGCGCACTCTAGCGCGCGGGCCCCGCTTCCCTCTGAGGGCTGACCCGTAGTCGCCGCGCGCTCAGCCGCGGCCGAGGGCCTTGTCCACGCCCTTGTTGGCGAGCATGTCGGCGCGCTCGTTGCCCGGGTCGCCCGAATGGCCCTTGACCCAGCGCCACTCGATGGCGTGGCCGCCCTCCTGCACCAGCTTGTCCAGCCGCTGCCAGAGCTCGACGTTCTTCACCGGCTGCTTGGTCGAGGTGAGCCAGCCCTTGGCCTTCCAGCCGCGGATCCACTCGGTGATGCCCTGGCGCACGTACTGGCTGTCGAGGTAGAGCGTGACCTTGCAGGGCCGCTTGAGCGCGGCCAGGCCCTCGATCACGGCCGTGAGCTCCATGCGGTTGTTGGTGGTGTTCAGCTCGCCGCCGAACAGCTCCTTCTCGGTGGGGCCCGACTTGAGCCAGGCGCCCCAGCCCCCGGGGCCGGGATTGCCCTTGCAGGCACCATCGGTGTAGATCACGACTTCGTTCAAGCTCTCTGTTCCTTCATTTCTTCACTGTCGATATTCACGTCATTCGCGGTCGGCGCGGCGTCCCTGCCGGTGCACCTTGCCCGCGATCGGCACCGGCGCCGTGGCGCGGGCGCTGGCGCGGCGCCACTCGGGGCTCAAGAGGCGCATGCCGCGCACGCGCTTGACCGCCACCAGGAAGTAGGCCGCGCCGAAGATCGGCCACCAGCGCTCGCCGGCCACGTCCATCCAGCGGCTGCGCTCGAGCCAGGCCTCGCTGCGTGCGGCCGGCCGGTAGACGCCGAAGCGCCCCGACTCGACCTCGAAGCTCAACAGGCGCAGCCAGTCGCGCATGCGCCAGTAGCCGATGAACTCGCCGCCCTCGGGCAGGAAGAGTTCGCCGAAACCCAGGCGCCGGTACAGGTGCGCGCGGCGCTGCCGCATGCCCCAGAGGCTGGTCGGGTTGAGCCCGCAGATCACCACCCGGCCCTCGGGCACCAGCACCCGCTCGACCTCGCGCAGGGTGGCGTGCGGGTCGGGGCTGAGCTCGAGCGCATGCGGCAGCACCACCAGGTCCAGGCTGTTGGCCGCGAACGGCAGGGCCGCGAAATCGGCCAGCAGCACGGCCTGCGGCGCCTGCGCCAGGTGCGCCGGGTCGTCGAGCGCCAGCCAGCGGTGCGGCATGCGGTTGGCGCGCAGGCCCTCGACCTGGGCCGCCCCGAGCTGCAGCGCGTGGTAGCCGAAAACGTCGGCCACGGCCTGGTCGAACTGGGCTTGTTCCCAGGCGAGAAGGTAGCGTCCGGGGGGGGTCGCGAACCACTCCTGCAAACCTATAATTTGACCGCTCATGACCCTCGTTCCGCTGCCCGCCTTCGCCGACAACTACATCTGGATGCTGCAGGACGGGTCCAACGCGATCGTGGTGGACCCGGGCGATGCCCGGCCGGTGCTCGACGCACTGGCAAGCGGCAAGCTGCAACTGGCCGCGATTCTAGTCACGCACCATCACGCCGATCACACGGGCGGCGTGGCAGAGCTGCGCGCCGCCACCGGCGCCGCGGTGTGGGGTCCCGGGCACGAGCGCATCCCCGAGCCCTACGCACCGCTGGTGCAGGGCGACCATGCCGACGCGCTGGGCCTGCGCTTCGAGGTGATCGACGTGCCGGGCCACACGGCCGGCCACATCGCCTACTTCCTGCCCGCGGCCGAGGGCCGCGCGCCGCTGCTGTTCTGCGGCGACACCCTGTTCTCGGGCGGATGCGGGCGCCTGTTCGAGGGCACGCCCGCGCAGATGCTGGCCTCGCTCGACGCGCTCGCCGCGCTGCCCGGCGACACCCGTGTCTGCTGCGCCCACGAGTACACACTTTCTAACCTGCGCTTCGCCCAGGCGGTGGAACCCGGCAACACCGACCTGACTCAGTACCGGGCGCATTGCGAAAGCCTGCGCGCCCAGGGCGAGCCCACGCTGCCGTCGCAGCTGGCCCTCGAACGCCGGATCAACCCCTTTCTTCGCAGCCGCGAAGCCACTGTCCTTCGAGCGGTGCGCGCGCACGCCGAGCTGTCCCCCGACGCGGGCGAAGCCGACGTGTTCGCCGCGCTGCGCCAATGGAAAAACGACTTCCGATGAAACTCACCGCTGCCGCCTGCCTCGCAGGCATCCTGTTGCTCGCCGGCTGCGCGGGCACCGGCAACCCCTCCTCCTCGTCTTCCTCCTCCCCCTCCTCTCCCCCCACCGCCGGCGGCACCGGCTCCCTCGCCGCCAGCCGCGCCGCGCCCATCTATCCCAGCGGCCAGCTCGCCCCCATCGCCAGCAGCGAGGCGCGCTCGCAGAGCGTGGTCACGCTGGCCCCGCCGGCCGACATGTGGGACCGCATCCGCCGCGGCTTCAAGATGCCCGACCTCGACAACGACCTCGTGCGCGACCGCGAGCAGTGGTATGCGAGCCGGCCCGACTACATCCAGCGCATGACCGAGCGCTCGAACAAGTACATCTTCCACATCGTCGAGGAGCTCGAGCGGCGCAACATGCCCACCGAGCTGGCGCTGCTGCCCTACATCGAGAGCGCCTTCAACCCGCAGGCCGTGTCGAGCGCGCGCGCCGCCGGCATGTGGCAGTTCATGCCGGCCACCGGCACCGACTTCGACCTCAAGCAGAACATCTTCCGCGACGACCGCCGCGACGTGGTGGCCTCCACGCGCGCCGCGCTCGACTACCTGCAGAAGCTCTACAACATGTTCGGCGACTGGCAGCTCGCGCTGGCCGCCTACAACTGGGGCGAAGGCAGCGTGAGCCGCGCCATCGCCAAGAACCAGCGCCTGGGCCTGCCCACCACCTACAGCGACCTCACGATGCCGGCCGAGACCCGCATGTACGTGCCCAAGCTGCAGGCGGTGAAGAACATCGTGGCCAACCCGCAGGCCTTCAACGCCGAGCTGCCGGTGATCGCCAACCACCCCTACTTCCAGACCGTGCCGCTCACGCGCGACCTCGACGTGGAACTGGCCGCCAAGCTCGCCGACGTGCGCATCGAGGACTTCCGCGCGCTCAACCCGGCGGCCCACAAGCCGGTGCTGATCGCCGCGGGCACCTCCGAGATCCTGCTGCCCTGGGACAACGCCGCCGTGTTCCAGCGCAACTTCGACGCCTACACGCAGGGCCAGTACGCGAGCTGGACCGCCTGGGTCGTGCCCAACACCATGACGGTGGCCGACGCCGCCCAGCGCGCCGGCATGAGCGAGTCGGACCTGCGCGCGCTCAACAACGTGCCGCCGCGCATGCTGATCAGGGCCGGCTCCACGCTGATCGTGCCGCGCGGCGCGCGCGTCAAGGAGGACGTGGCGGCGGTGGTGGCCGACAGCGGCCACCTGAGCTTCCAGCCCGAGATCGTCACGCGCCGTACCACCGTCAAGGCCGGCCGCAGCGACAACGTGGCGAGCATCGCGCGCCGCTACAACCTCAAGCCCGCGAGCGTCGCCGAGTGGAACGACGTCAAGCCCAACCATGCCTTCAAGCGCGGCATCAGCGTGGTGGTCTACCTGCCGGTGCGCGCCGCCCCGGCCGCGCGCGTCGGCAGCGGTGCCGGTCCGCGCGGACGGCCGGTCGCGCAGGTCAAGCGCGGCAGCAACGTGAGCAAGGTGCCGGCCAGCGCCTCGAGCAAGCAGGTGGTGCGCGAGAAGCGCGGCGGCACGCCCTCGAAGAAGAAGCGCTGAAGTAGCGCCCGGGCGGCGGCAGGGCCGGTGCATCGCCTTTCGCGGCGCCGGCCACGAACGAATAAATCAGGAGGGCCATGCCATGGCAGTGGAAGGAAGCGCGGGCGATCTCGTCAAGGTCGTGACGCTGTTGGGGGCCGCGGTGGTCGCGGTGCCGCTGTTCAAGCGCATCGGGCTCGGCTCGGTGCTCGGCTACCTGGCCGCGGGGCTGGCCATCGGCCCGTTCGGCTTCGGCCTGTTCACCGATCCCCAGACCATCCTGCACACGGCCGAACTCGGCGTCGTGATGTTCCTGTTCGTGATCGGCCTCGAGATGCGGCCCTCGCACCTGTGGAGCATGCGGCGCGACATCTTCGGCCTCGGCAGCCTGCAGGTGGTGGTCTGCGGCTTCCTGCTGACCGGCGTGGGCATGGCCTTCGGCTTCCCGCTCGCCGTGTCCTTCGTCTGCGCGATGGGCTTCGTGCTGACCTCCACCGCCATCGTGATGCAGCTGCTCGGCGAACGCGGCGACATCGCGGCGCCGCGCGGCCAGAAGATCGTCGCCGTGCTGCTGTTCGAGGACCTGCTGATCGTGCCGCTCTTGGCCATCGTGGCCTTCATCGCGCCGCCCGACGCCACGCAGCACGCCGTCGAGGCCGGCTCGCGCTGGATCGGCGTGGGCATCGCGCTGGCCGCGCTCGCGGCGCTGGTGGCGGCCGGCATCTGGCTGCTCAACCCGCTGTTCCGCGTGCTCGCCAACTCGAAGGCGCGCGAGGTCATGACCGCGGCCGCGCTGCTGGTGGTGCTGGGCGCGGCGCTCTTGATGCAACTCGGTGGCCTTTCGATGGCCATGGGCGCGTTCATCGCGGGCGTGCTGCTGTCCGAATCCACCTTCCGCCACCAGCTCGAGGCCGACATCGAGCCCTTCCGCGGCCTGCTGCTCGGGCTGTTCTTCATCGGCGTGGGCATGTCGCTCGACCTCGCGGTGGTGGCGCGCAACTGGCAGCTGATCCTGGCCGGCGTGCTGTCGATGATGGTGGTGAAGTCGCTGTGCATCTACGCGGTGGCGCGGCTCGCGAAGAGCTCGCGCGCCGACGCGCTCGACCGCGCGGTGCTGATGGCCCAGGGCGGCGAATTCGCCTTCGTGCTGTTCTCCTCCGCACTCGCCGCGGGCGTGATCAGCCCGGTGGTCAACGCCAACATGACGGCGGTGGTGGTGCTCTCGATGGCGCTCACGCCGCTGGTGGTGCTCGCGCACCGCCGCTTCGCGCCGGCCGCGGCCGAGTCCATGGACGGCATCGACAAGGCCGAGGACCTGGTCGGCAACGTGCTGGTGATCGGCTTCGGCCGCTTCGGACAGATCGCGGTGCAGGGCGCGCTGGCGCGCGGTGCCTCGATCGCGATCATCGACACCGACACCCAGGTGATCCGCGATGCCGCCCTGTTCGGCTTCAAGGTCTACTACGGCGACGGCTCGCGCGCCGACGTGCTGCATGCCGCGGGCGCCCACGGCGCGCGCGTGATCATGGTCTGCGTCAACGACAAGGCCGCCACCACGCGCATCGTCGAGCTGCTCAAGGCCGAGTTCCCGCATGCGCAGCTGCTGGTGCGCGCCTACGACCGCGAGCACATGCTCGAGATCGGCAAGCTCAACGTCGACTTCCAGATCCGCGAGACCTTCGAATCGGCGATGGCCTTCGGCCGCCAGGGCGTGCTGGCGCTCGGCGCCTCCGACACCGAGGCCGACGAGGTGATCGACGAGCTGCGGCGGCGCGACGCGGAGCGCGTGGTGCTCGAGATGGCCGGCGGCATCTTCGCGGGCCGCGCGCTGGTGCAGGTGAACACCGAGGCGCACGGCAAGAACGCCTGAGCGCACCCGAGCTCGTTCTCGGGCCGCCGCGCGGTTCAGAGCTTCTCGGTCTCGCCGCTGCGCGGCTGCCACTTCATGAGCCGCTTCTCGATCAGGCCCACCAGCGCATCGAGCGCGAGCGCGAAGGCCGTCAGCACCACGATGCCCGCGAACACGGTGTTGACGTCGAAGGTGCCCTCGGCCTGCAGGATCAGGTAGCCGACGCCGCGCGCCGAGCCCAGGTACTCGCCCACCACCGCGCCCACGAAGGCCAGGCCCACCGAGGTGTGCAGGCTCGAGAACACCCAGCTGGTGGCGCTCGGCAGGTAGACGGTGCGCAGCAGCTGGCGCTGGTTGGCGCCCAGCATGCGTGCATTGGCGAGCACCACCGGGCTCACCTCGCGCACGCCCTGGTAGACGTTGAAGAACACGATGAAGAACACCAGCGTGACGGCCAGCGCCACCTTGCTCCAGATGCCGAGGCCGAACCACAGCGCGAAGATCGGCGCGAGGATCACGCGCGGCATCGAATTGGCGGCCTTGATGTAGGGATCGAGGATCAGGCTCGCGGTGGGCGCGAGCGCGAGCCACAGGCCGCAGCCCAGGCCCAGCACGGTGCCGATGCCGAAGGCCAACACGGTCTCGAGCAGCGTGGTGCCCAGGTGCAGGTAGATGTCGGCATTGCCCTTGAGCCCGTCGGGGAACAGCGGGTTGGCCGGCACCTCGAAGGGCAGGAACCAGCTCCAGATGCGCCCGGCCACCTGGATCGGCTCGCCGAGGAAGAAGGCCACCTGCTGGTTGCGCGAGGCCAGGTGCCAGCCCACGAGGATCACGACCAGCAGCACCAGCTGCCAGAAGCGCGCGTTGCGTTCGTTGAGGGCCAGGCGCGACATCATGCGGCCTTCTTCAGTTGCTGCGCGTAGCCCTTGAGCACCTCGTCGCGCAGCACCTCCCAGATCTGGGTGTGCAGCTCGACGAAGCGCGGCTGGGTGCGCACCTCGGCCACGTCGCGCGGGCGCGGCAGGTCGATCTCGAACTCGCCGATCGGATGAGTCGCCGGTCCGGCCGAGAGCACCACCACGCGGTCGCTCATCGCGATCGCTTCGTCGAGGTCATGGGTGATGAACAGCACGGCCTTCTTCTTCGCGCTCCACAGGTCGAGCACCTCGTTCTCCATCAATTGCCGGGTCTGGATGTCGAGCGCGCTGAAGGGCTCGTCCATCAGGATGATGTCGGGATCGAGCACCAGCGTCTGCGCCAGTGCCACGCGCTTGCGCATGCCGCCCGAGAGCTGGTGCGGATAGCGGTCGCCGAAGCCCGCGAGGCCCACGCGCGCGAGCCAGGCCTCGGCCTCGCGGCGCGCTTCGGCATCAGGCACGCCGCGGTACTGCAGCCCGACCATCACGTTGTCGATGGCGCTGCGCCAGGGCATCAGCGCCTCGGTCTGGAACATGTAGCCCGCGCGCGCGTTGATGCCCGAAAGCGGCTGGCCGAACACCTTGACCGTGCCGGACGAGGGCTGCAGCAGCCCCGCGCCGATGTTGAGCAGGGTCGACTTGCCGCAGCCCGTGGGACCGACCACCGACACGAACTCGCCGGCGCGCACGCGCAAGGTGGTGTCGGCCACCGCGGTGTAGCGCTGGCCGGGGTCGTCCTTCGAATGGAAGATGCAGCTGATCGAGAGGAGTTCGAGTGCGTGGTCGGACATGGCGGAACTGAATGTCGAGCGAAGAGCGTCCCCCAGAAAAAACCCGGCCGAAGCCGGGTCGCGGGACATCGAGGTCAGGCCTTGAACCTGTCCTTCGCTCGCCGTGCGAAATCGTTGGTGTAGGTTTTCGCGAGGTCGATCTTGTCGGCCTTGACGGAAGTATCGAAGCTCGCGATCGCGGCCAGCGCGGTCTTGGGCCCCTCGGACGGCACGATGCCGTCGGGCGCGATCGATTCGCGCACCTTGTCGAACGAGGCGAGGTAGAGCGCGCGGTCGCCGAGCAGGTAGGTCTCGGGCACGGTCTTGATGATGTCGCCCGGGCCCGCGGTCTGCAGCCACTTGAGGCCGTGCACGATCGCGTTGGCCAGCGCCTGGCAGGTGTTGGGGTTCTTCTGCACGAAATCGACCGGCGCATAGAGGCAGGCGGCCGGCATCGGCCCGCCGAACACCTGCTGCGTGCCCTTGAGCGTGCGGGTGTCGCTGATGATCTTCACGTCGCCCTTCTGCTCGAGCATGGTCATCACGGGGTCGGTGTTGCTGATGGCGTCGATCTGGCCCGAGCGCAGCGCGGTGAGCGCGCCGGCGGCGACGCCCACGCCGATGTAGCTCACGTCGCTGGCCTTGAGGCCGCCGCGCGAGAGCACGAGGTTGGCCACCATGTTGGTCGACGAGCCCGGCGCCGAGACGCCGATCTTCTTGCCCTTGAGGTCGGCGATGCCGGCATAGCTCGACATGTTCTTGGTCGATACGCCCATCGCGATCTGAGGCGCGCGGCCCTGCAGCACGAAGGCCTGGAAGAACTGGTTCTTGGCCTGCAGGTTGATGGTGTGCTCGTAGGCACCCGAGCACACGTCGGCCGAGCCGCCGACCACCGCCTGCAGCGCGCGCGCGCCGCCCGCGAAGTCGGAGATCTCGACGTCGAGCCCCTCGGCCTTGAAGTAGCCGAGCTGCTCGGAGATGGTGAGCGGCAGGTAGTAGAACGCCGCCTTGCCGCCGACCGCGATCGAGATCTTGGTTTTCTCCAGCTTCGGCTGCGCGAACACCCGCGGCAACGCGATGGTGGCGGCGGCGATGGCCGAGGCGGAGATGAGGGTGCGGCGGTGAAGCATGGAACGTGGCCTGCGGCGGCGTCTGGTGGCTCTGGAATTCGTCGAAACTGAATCGAGCTTAGGGGCGCGCGCAGGGTCGCTGCATCGGGGTCATCCCGTGCGGGTTTTCACGTAAGCATGAAGGCCTCTCACAGAGTGAAAAAGGCCGCTCTCAGCCGCGCTATTTCGCGAGGAACAGGATCGCGATATTGACCACGAAGGCGGCCGCCCAGACCGCGCTGCGCAGCGCCGGAATGCCCTGAATGTAGAGCGCGAGATAGGCCACGCGCAGCAGCACGTAGGCGATCGCGAGGCGGTCGATCCACAGCTGCGCGGCGCCGAGCTGGTGCGCGATGATCACCGCGCCGATGAAGAAGGGCAGCCCCTCGAAGCTGTTGGCCTGCGCGGCGTTGGCGCGCGCGCGCCAGCCCGCCTGCCTGGCGGCCCAGTCGCGCGGCTGCGCGTTGTCGCTGGGCCGGAAGGCGCCGGCCTTGGCGATCCAGGCCGCGAGGTACGGCAGGCCGCAGGCGATGAAGACGCACCAGTAGGCGACGGTGAGCAGCGACAGGGTCATGGTGTCTCCGGAATCTCTTGGATGCGCGGCGGCGGTGGCCGCCGCGGGATCAGCGCCGGTCGACCAGCGCGTGCGCGATGGTGCCGAGGTCCACGTACTCGAGCTCGCTGCCCGCGGGCACGCCGCGCGCGAGCCGCGTGACGGTGAGGCCGCGCTGGCGCAGCGCATCGCCGATGACATGCGCCGTGGCTTCGCCCTCGGCCGTGAAGTTGGTCGCGAGGATCACCTCGGCCACCGTGCCATCGAGCGCGCGCTCGAACAGCTTCTGCAGGCCCAGGTCCTTGGGACCGATGCCGTCGAGCGGGCTGAGCTTGCCCATCAGCACGAAGTAGTAGCCGCGAAAGGCGTTGGTGCGCTCGAGCGCGGCCTGGTCGGCCGGCGTCTCGACCACGCAGAGCTTGGTCGGGTCGCGCCGCACGTCGAGGCAGACATTGCACACCGGCATCTCGGTGAAGGTGTTGCAGCGCTCGCAATGGCGCACCTGACCCGCCGCCTGCTGCAGGGCGCGCGCGAGCAGCTGCGCGCCCTCGCGGTCGTGCTGCAGCAGGTGGAAGGCCATGCGCGAGGCCGACTTGATGCCCACGCCCGGCAGGCGGCGCAGCGCATCGACGAGCGCGTCGAGGGAACCGGCGTCGGACACGTCAGCCTTGGTGGCGCGGCGGCATCAGAACGGCAGCTTCATGCCCGGGGGCAGGCCCGGCATGCCGGCGGTCAGCTTGCCCATCTTCTGCTCGCTGGTCTCCTCGGCCTTGCGCACGGCGGCGTTGAAGGCAGCGGCCACGAGGTCCTCGAGCATGTCCTTGTCGTCGGCCAGCAGGCTCGGGTCGATGGTGATGCGCTTGACGTCGTGCTTGCAGGTCATCACGACCTTCACGAGGCCGGCGCCCGATTCGCCCTCGACCTCGATGTGGGCCAGTTCTTCCTGGGCCTTCTTGAGGTTGTCCTGCATTGCCTGCGCCTGCTTCATGAGGCCGGCCAGTTGTCCTTTGTTGAACATCGTTGGTCCTGTGGATCGGTTGGGTGGATGGGAAAGGATAAGAGATGGAAGCGCAGCTGGCGGCGAAGCCTCGCCGCCGCAAGGGCCACGGCCGATTGTCGCCGCTGCGCGTGGCCCGCCGCGCTCAGGCCGGTTTGAGCGAGCCCGGGACGATCCTCGCGTCGAAGTCGCGCATCAGGGCCTGGATCTCGGGATCGCTGCGGATCGCCTCCTCGGCGATGCGCTGGCGCTCGTCGGCGGCGGCCTTGTTGCGGCGTGCCGGGCTGTCGACCACGCCGCCGACCTCGATCGCGAGCTTGACCTCGTGGCCGATCGCGGCCAGCGCGGCGATCAGCTTCTCGCGGCTCGAGGGCTGGTTGAGCGACTCGCGCTCGATGCGCAGCAGCCACTGGTCGGTGTCGCGCGCCACCAGCTGCGACTGCAGAGCGAGTTCGCGCGTGAGCGCGGCGATGCTCTCGGCCGCGATCAGCTGCGTGACGGTGGCGAACCAGAAGTCGCCCTCCTCGCTCGGCGGGATCGGCGCGGCGGGGGCCTGGGCACCGTCGCGCGGCGTGTCGCGCGCGCCGGGTGGCGGCTGCACGCGCATCGGCACGGCGACCACCTGGGCGGGATCGGGTTCGGGCACGTCCTCGGGCGGACGCGCCTCGGGGCGGCGCACGGGCTGGTCGACGACCGGCAGGCGGTGGCCCGCGGGGGCGGCGGTCGACGGTTGCGCAGGTGCGGCAACGGGCGCCGGACGCGGCACTTCGGCCGACATACTGCGCACCGGGATCGGCCGCGGCGGCTGCGCGGGGGCGGCAACGGGTGCCGGCGCCGCCGCCGGGGCGTCATTCAGAGTTTTTTTTTCCGCGGAGGCCGAGCCGGCCGCGTTCTGCGCAGGCTTGAACGCCAGCAGCCGCAGCAGCACCATCGTGAGCGCGGCGTATTCGTCGGGCGCGAGGCCGAGCTCGCCGCGGCCGTGCAGGCACAGGCTGTAGAGCAGCTGGGTCTCGTCGGCCGGCATCAGCAGCGCGAGCCGCGCGGTGTCGGCCGCGTCGGGGTCGGTGCTGGACGTGGCAGCCTCGGCGCGCGAAGGCACGGCCTGCAGCACCGCCATGGCCTGCAGCACCGCCGTCATTTCCTCGAGCGTGGAAGCGGCCGACATGCCGTCGATGCGCAGCGCCTCGGAGGTCTCGACCACGGTCTTGCCGTCGCCCTGCGCGAGCGCCTCGATCAGGCGGAACACATGGCCGCGGTCGACGCTGCCGAGCATCTGGCGCACGCCGGCCTCGACCAGCTCGCCGTTGCCGAAGGCGATCGCCTGGTCGGTCAACGAGAGCGCGTCGCGCATCGAGCCGCGCGCCGCGCGCGCGAGCAGGCGCAGCGCCTGCGGCTCGGCCGGCACCTGCTCGGTCTGCAGCACCGAGGTCAGGTGCTCGAGCACCGTCTCGGGCGCCATCGGGCGCAGGTTGAACTGCAGGCAGCGCGACAGCACCGTGACCGGCACCTTCTGCGGATCGGTGGTGGCCAGCACGAACTTGAGGTACTCGGGCGGCTCCTCGAGCGTCTTCAGCATCGCGTTGAACGCGGTGTTGGTCAGCATGTGCACTTCGTCGATCATGAAGACCTTGAAGCGGCCCTGCACCGGCTTGTAGACCGCCTGCTCGAGCAGCGACTGCACTTCATCGACGCCGCGGTTCGAGGCCGCGTCGAGCTCGGTGTAGTCGACGAAGCGGCCGGCGTCGATGTCGCGGCAGGCCTGGCACACGCCGCAGGGCGTGGCGGTGATGCCGCCCTGCCCGTCCGGGCCCTGGCAGTTGAGCGACTTGGCCAGGATGCGCGAGACGGTGGTCTTGCCCACGCCGCGCGTGCCGGTGAACAGATAGGCGTGATGCAGGCGCTGGGTGGTGAGCGCGTTCTCGAGCGCCTGCACCACGTGCCCCTGACCGACCATCTCAGCGAAGGTTTTCGGACGGAACTTGCGGGCGAGCACGATATAGGACATTGCGCCCATTCTAAAAGCCGCGAAGGGGGCCTTCGGCATCCGCCTCTTCGATGTTTCTCATCGATCGATTCACCGCCCCGGCGAAGGGGGCAACGCGAGCGAGGTTAGAATCGACCCTGACGGGCCTCCCTGCATGGTGAAGTGGCCAACCGGGTCAGGTGGGGAACCAAGCAGCCCTAACTGCGTAGTCAGTGCCAGGGGTAAGGCTCGTCAACTTCTTCAGCGCTCTCGTTCCACCCCGGAACGGGAGCCGCGCCAAAAAATCCAAAGCCTCACGACAGTCCCAGCCGCGCGAGCACGCCACGCGCGGCCGCGACGCCGCTGGCCATCGAGGCCGTGAGCAGGTAGCCGCCGGTCGGCGCCTCCCAGTCGAGCATCTCCCCCGCCACGAACACGCCGGGCAGCGCGCTGGCCATCAGCTGCGCATCGAGCGCATCGAAGCGCACGCCGCCCGCGGTGCTGATCGCCTCGTCGACCGGGCGCGCGGCCAGCAGCCGCAGCGGCACGGCCTTGATCGCCTGCGCGAGCTGCAGCGGATCGTGCATCGCCTCGCGGCTCAGCACCTCGTAGAGCACGCCGGCCTTGATGCCCTCGAGGCCGAGCCGGCTCTTGAGGTGGCTGCCGAGCGAACGCGCGCCGCGCGGATGCCTGACCGCGGCCAGCACCTGCTCGGCGCTGCGGTCGGGCAGCAGGTCGAGCAGCAGCGTGGCGCTGCCGTTGGCGGCGATCTCGTCGCGCAGCAGGGCCGAAACGGCGTAGACGAGGCTGCCCTCGATGCCGCCCGCCGTGGCGACGAACTCTCCCTTGCGCGCGAAATGACGGCCTCGGCTGTCGGTGAACGACACGGCCACCGACTTGAAGGGCTGGCCCGCGAAGCGCTCCGAGAAATGCGCGCTCCAGCCACCGCCGTCGAAGCCGCAGTTGGCCGGCTGCAGCTCCGCCACCGCCACGCCCTGCGCCTGCAGCCGCGGCGCCCAGGCACCATCGGAACCGAGCCGCGCCCAGCTCGCGCCGCCGAGCGCGAGCACCACCGCATCGGCCGGGGCCTCGACCTCGCCCGCGGGCGTGTCGAAGCGCAGCACGCCGGGCGAGACCGCGGCATCGCCGGTCCAGCGGTGCCGCATGCGGAACTGCACGCCGGCCTCGCGCAGCCGGTGCAGCCAGGCGCGCAGCAGCGGCGCGGCTTTCATGTCGGTGGGGAACACGCGGCCCGAGCTGCCGACGAAGGTCTCGATGCCCAGGCCCGCGGCCCATTCGCGCAGTTGCGCGGGACCGAAGGCCGCGAGCATCGGCTCGAGCTCGGCGCGGCGTTCGCCGAAGCGGCCCACGAAGGCCTCGAAGGGCTCGGAGTGCGTGAGGTTGAGCCCGCCGCGCCCCGCGAGCAGGAACTTGCGCCCCACCGAGGGCATGGCGTCGTAGAGGTGCACCTTCGCACCGGCCGCGGAGAGGATTTCCGCCGCCATCAGGCCGGCGGGGCCGCCGCCGATCACGGCGACGGTGGGAGAAGAAGTCATTCGAGGTTCACCAGTTCGCCCTGCCCGGTCAGGAACGCGGCGCGTACCGTGGCACCGGGATGGGCCTGCTGCACGGCCGCGCGGTAGCGCTGCATCTGTGCGATGAGCGCGGCATCGCGCTCGGGCCTTGCGGCCGATTTGTAGTCGAGGATCCACCAGGTGCCGCTGGCGCGCTCGCGCACCAGCCGGTCGATGCGCAGCGTGTCGCCTTCGTGCACCAGCGTGACCTCGTTGCCGTGCCAGTCGATGGCCTCGAGGTCCCAGGCCCAGGCGCCCGCGCCGGCGCGGATGCGCGCGGCCAGCGCCGCGGCGCCGCGCGCCTGCTGCGCGTCGAGCAGGAACTCCTGCGCCGCCGCGCGCACATGGGCCGCGGGCAAGGGCTCGCCGGGCACCGACCATTCGAGCAGGCGATGCATCGCCTGGCCGAAGGCCGCGGCGCGTGCGTCGAGCGTGGCCGCCTTTTCCTTGCGCGCGACGGGCACCGGCGGCGTCGCGGAAGCGAACACCGGCAGCTCGTGGATCGCGAAGACGGCCTGCGCCTGCGCTGCGACCGGCGCCACCAGCGGCTCGTCGGCAGCTACGGTCTCGCAGGCCTCGGCCAGCCGCGCCCACCAGCTGCCCTCGTTGGCGCGCGCGGGGCGCACCGACGACAGCACCAGCCGCGCGCGGGCGCGCGTGGTCGCGACATAGAGGCCGTTGAGTTCCTCGCGGTGGCGCGCGCGCTGCTCGTCGAGCAGCAGCGATGCCGCGCAGGCCGGCGGCGTCTTCTCGCTCGCGAGGAAGACGAAGCGCGTCGGCACGCGGTCGCCGCCCTTCCACTCGACCAGCACGCCCATGGTCTGGGCGCGCGGCGGCGGCGCGTCGCAGTCGAGCATCAGCACGGTGTCGGCCTCGAGGCCCTTGGCGCCGTGCACCGTCAGCAACTGCACCGCCTCGGGCGCGGCCACCGACGGGGCGCGCACGCCGCCGGCGCGCAGCGCGCGCACCAGCGCATAGGGCGTGACGAAGCGCGCGCCGTCGATGTCGAGCGACGCGGCCAGGAGGCCGCGCAGGTTGGCCAGCGCGCCCTGGCGCAGCGCGGCGGGCACGGCCGCGCCGAGCTTCGCGAGCACGTCGCCGTCGTGGAAGACCGCGTCGAGTGCGTCGTGCGGCGGCAGCGTGGCCAACCAGCGCTGCCAGCGCTTGAGACGCGGCGCGGCCTCGGCCAGCGCGGCCGGCAGGTCCTCGCCGGTCTGCAGCAACCGGAACCAGCTCCAGCCCGGCAGCGCGCGCTGGCGCAGCGCCAGTTGCACCAGGTCGTCGTCGCCGATGCCGAACAGCGGCGACTTGAGCGCGCGCGCCAGCGAGAGATCGTGCGCGGGCGAGACCAGCGCATCGATCAGCGCCACCATGTCCTGCACCTCGGGCGCGTCGTGCAGCTCGTTCTTCTCGGGCTGCTGCACCGGGATGTGGCGCTGGCGCAGCGCCTCCTGCATCGCGGCGAGGCGGCTGCGGCGGCGCGACAGCACCATGATCTGGCGCGGCGGCGTACCGTCGGCGATCAGTTGCGCGATCCAGCGCGCGGCCTGCTCGCACTCCTTCTGCAGCAACTGCTCCTCGGGCAGCACGCGCGGCGTGACCAGGCTGTCGCGCCAGCGCAGCATGCCGTCGTCGGCCGGCGCCGCATCGGCCGCGGCCTCGGCGGCATCGCGCTCGATGGCCGGCAGCTTCAGCAGCGCGCCCTCATCGCTGCGCTCGGTGGTGTGGGCACGGAAGCCGTCGAACTCGCCGGCCTCCTGCGCGGCCAGCATGGCCTGGTTGACCAGGCCCACGACGGCGCGCGCATTGCGGTGCGTGTGGTCGCAGTTGAGCAGCTCGCCGCCCAGGCCCTCGCGCACGAACTTCTTCGCGGCGATGAACACCTGCGGCTCGGCGCGGCGAAAGCGGTAGATGCTCTGCTTCGGATCGCCCACGACGAACACGCGCGGCGCGCTGCTGCCCGCGCCCACGTAGGCGCTGAGCCAGCCATAGAGCGCCTGCCACTGCAGCGGATTGGTGTCCTGGAACTCGTCGATCAGGAGGTGCGCGATGCGCGCATCGAGCCGCTCCTGCACCCAGCCCGAGAGCGCCGACTGGCCCAGCAGCAGTTGCGCCGCCTGCTCGACGTCGTTCATGTCGACCCAGCCATGGGCGCGCTTGACGCCCGCGAAGGCATCGATCAAAAGGCGCGTGAGCCGCGTCATGCGCTGCTGGTAGAGCCAGGCCGCATGCTGGGCCTGCGCGGCACACAGCAGCTGCAGTTCGGCCTCGGCCTCCTGCGCGGCCGGGTACTTCTGCAGGTTCTTGTTGAGCCGGTCCTCGGTCGCGACGAAGAAGCTCTTGCGCAGCAGCGCGAGCGCCGAGGGCAACGCGGACTCGGCCGGCTCGCCGGTGCCGAAGATGTCGATGACGGCCTCGGCCGCCTTCTGCGGCGTCTTGTTGGTCTCGCGGCCGAGCGCGGCGGCACGGTCGAGCCAGCGCCGGCGCACGGCCTCGCCGCGCAGCGCGTCGGTCGGCGTGTCGAAGCCGGCCAGCGCCGGGTGCAGGTCGGCGAAATGCCGCACCGCCTCGGCCGGTTCGGCGAGCGAGAACTCCACGCGCCGCGTGAGCGCCTCGCCGAGCGCCTTGGCGGTCTGCGAGCGCCCGTAGGTGGCGACCACCGCGTAGTAGTCGGCCAGCGCGTCGGGATCGGCGGTCACGGCCTCGAAGAAGGGGCGCCAGGTGCGCGAGCGCGCCTCGGCATCGTCCTCGAGCAGCTCGTAGTTCGACGGCAGGCCGAGCTCGCGCAGCACCGCCAGCGGCGCATTGCGCAGCAGGCCCGCGAACCAGGCGTGGAAGGTGCGGAACTGCACCGGCCGGCCGCCCTCGAGCAGGTGCCGGTACAGGCCTTTCAGGCGCGGCGCGGCGGCCAGCGCCTCGGCCGGCGGCATGCCGCGCATCACGAGTTCCTTGACCAGCTCTTCGGGCTCGCGCTCGGCGAAGGCCTCGAGCCACTGGTCGAGCCGCTCGCGCATCTCGCCCGCGGCCTTCTTGGTGAAGGTGATGGCGAGGATCTCGTGCGGCTGGCAGGCGTTGGCGCCGTCGTCGAGCAGCGCGCGCACGATGCGCGACACCAGCATCCAGGTCTTGCCCGCGCCCGCGCAGGCCTCGACCGCCACCGAGCGCCGCGGATCGCAGGCGACGGTGTAGAAGGCCTCGCGCGGCACGCGCTGGCCGTTGTGTTCGTAGGCGGCATCGTTCATGGCGTGCTCCCCTGCAGCACGGCGGCGCCGGCATCGTCGCTCCAGAAATCCTTGCGGCACAGGCCGCGCGCGGTGCAGTGCTCGCACACCGTGCCCTCGCCCAGCGGCGGCAGCGGCGTGCCTTCGGCGATGCGCCGGAAGTCGTCGAGGATGCCGGCCACCAGCGCATCGCGCGCCTGCACCACCACCGGCTGCTCCACCGTCTGCGTGCCCGAGGACTTCTCGCCCACGTTGACGTAGGCCGCGCGCAGCGTGTCGTCGGCCACCAGCGCGGCATAGAACGCGAGCTGCGTGTCCTCGGTCGGTTCCTTCACGCGCTCCTTGGTCACGGCCGAGGACTCGGTCTTGTAGTCGATCACGAAGGGCTGGCCGTCGGGCATGCGGTCGATGCGGTCGAGCCGGCCCACCAGTTGCAGCGCGCCCAGCGGCTGCTCCTTCCAGGGTTCGGACTCGACGAAGACGGCGCCCGCGGCCTCGTGGCCCGCGAGCCAGTCGAGGTAGCCGTCGCGCACCGCGGGCCAGGCCGCGGCGAAGGGCAGGAACTCGGCGTCCGACAGGCCGTATTCGCGCGTGGCGCGCACGGCCGCGTCCTCGATGTAGCGCAGGCGCTCGCCGGCGTCGCGCGTGGGCGTCTGCTGCAGCATCTCGTGGAAGTGGCCGAGCACCGCATGCAGCCAGTTGCCGAAGTCGCGCTTGTCGACCTCGGCATCGAGCTCGTCGGCGCTGCGCAGGCCGAGCTGGCGCAGCGCGAAGAAGCGGTAGGGGCAGCGGCGCAGGTCTTCGTAGACGCTGGTCGACACGTTGCGCAGCGGCAGCAGCGCGCCCGAGGGCATCGGATAGAGGGTGGGACGCACGGGCACCTCGCGCCGCGTGCGCGGATCGTCGGTGAAGGCGAGCGCATGGTCGAGCTCGAGGCCCTGCACCAGCGGGCTGGGCCGCACGGGCTCGCCGCTGGCATCGGCACCGCGCCACAGCAGTTCGCACCAGGGATTGCACAGGGCCGCGTTCCAGGCCGCGCGCTGCGCCGCCTCGAGCGCCTCGCGCGAAGGCAGGCCGAGCTCGAGCCGCTGCGCGGCGCTCCAGTTGCCGGGCGGCTCGGGCGATGCGGGCAGGCGGCGGTCGTCGCAGCCCGGGATCACGATCGCGCCGAAGGCCCGGCCCAGCAGCTGGTGCAAGGGCAGCACGATCACCTGCGGTATCTCGCCGTTGACGGGCGGCACGAAGCTCGCGTCCTCGAGCACGTCGCGCACCCAGGCCGTGAATTCGGAGAGCGTGTGGCGCCCGCCCGGGAAAGCCTCGTCGTCGCCATGCGCGCCAGCGTCGAGCCACAGTGCCGAGATCACCTTGCCGCCCGCGAGGTCGGCCTCGAGCGGCTCCCACTGGCCGGCCGCCTCGAGCAGCGCGCGCAAGGCGACCAGCCATTCGGCGAGCGGGCGCGCACGCGCCATCGGTGCGCGGCGGGCCTCGATCTCGTTCGTGAAGGGCATCAGCGCGACGTCCTGCGGCTTCTCGCTGCGCGCGGCCTGCGCGCACCAGGCCGACCAGTCGCGCACGCCTTCGCGCCGCAATCTCGACTCGAGTCCCTGCACCGCGAGCGCATCGCCGTCGTTGCCGCTCTTGAGCCAGTCGAGCACCTGGTCGCTGCCGGCGTCGTGCGCGCAGGCGCGCAGCGCGCTCATCAGCATGGCGGCCGCGCGCGTGGTCGAGAGCTTCCAGCCGGTCTCGTCCTGCGCCGTGACGCCCTGCCCCTTGAGCCGCGCACCGATGCGGCGCGTGAGCGCGCGGTCGGTGGCGACCAGCGCGACCGGGCTGCGGCCCTCGGCCAGGTGGCGCAGCGCGCAGGCCGCGGCGAGTTCGGCCTCGTCCTCGGGATCGATCGCGACATGGGCCGCGGACTGCCCGCGCGGCGCGATGGCGGGCACCAGCGACAGGCGCACGGCGCGTTCGCCCCACAGGCCGCACAGGGTCTGCGTCAAGGGATCGGTCTGGAAGCCCTCGAGCACGATCAGCACGTCGATCTGCGCGCGCGCGGGCTCGCGCAGCAGCACGTCGGTGGCATAGCTCGCGTTCGCGGCCCAGGCGACCGCGATGCGGATCAGCGCGCTCTCGATGCGGAACCACTCCGATTCGCTGCCCGCATCGGCCACGCTGGCGGCGCGCTCGGCCCAGGCGCTGCCGCGTTCCTCGGGCGCGACCGCGGCCGCGAGCGGCGCGAGCTGGTAGGCCAGCTCGACCACGCGGCCCGCGAGCGCGAAGCGTTCGGCGCCGAAGCCGGTCTGCGAGAGCAGGCCCTGCGCGGTCACGAGGTCGCGCGCCATGTCGAAGGCGATGTCGTAGCCCGAAGGAACGAAGCCACCCGCGCTGCGCGCCCAGTTGCGCGTGGTCTCGAAGCGCGGCACGAAGCCCGGCGAGCCGCAGCGCGCCCACATGGCCTGCGCCACGCCCATGAGCTGCGCATAGGGCACCAGCACCATCGTGCGCGCCGCATGCGCCTGGCGTTCGGCGAGCACGCGCACGATGCGCGCGACCACACCATCGGCAGGGTCGCACCACAGGGCCTGGACGGGATGGCCTTCGTTCATGTTCTGTCGCGGGGGATTTCGTAGCGGGGCCGGGTCGCGACGAGGGCTCTGGCTATCGGCGCCATAGCCTTCGTGCATGCCACGTCACCCCTTGGTTTCTGTCACAATGACCCGCACTGTAGCTGCACCGAAACTCCCCGCGCACAAGGACTCCATCATGGCCAGCGAGCTGATCAAACACATCTCCGATTCCTCCTTCGAAGCCGACGTGCTCAAGTCCAGCCAGCCCGTGCTGGTCGACTACTGGGCCGAATGGTGCGGCCCCTGCAAGATGATCGCCCCGATCCTCGACGAAGTGTCGAGCGCCTACGAAGGCAAGCTGCAGATCGCCAAGCTCAACGTCGACGAGAACCGCGACATCCCCGCCAAGTTCGGCATCCGCGGCATCCCCACGCTGATGCTGTTCAAGGACGGCCAGCTCGCCGCCACCAAGGTCGGCGCCATGAGCAAGGCCCAGCTCACCGCCTTCATCGACCAGCAACTCGCCTGAGTGCTTTCAAACCGGCCAGCGCGCAACGCGTTGGCCGGCGCGTTTTTCCTGTCATAATCACCAGCAGATCGCCGGCCCTTTCAGGTAGCCGGTTCGAGTTCCCCGGTCAGTGAGGCAGTTCTCGCCTCACATCGAACCACCCCCCTGTTCTCCGTTTCCCCTCGATTGCCCCCGCAAGGGGTCGTTCCATGCACTTAAACGAACTCAAGGCACTCCACGTGTCTGAAGTCCTCAAGCAGGCCGAAGCGCTTGAGATCGAAAACGTCGGCCGCATGCGCAAGCAGGAGCTGATGTTCGCGATCATCAAGAAGCGCGCGAAGGCCGGCGAACAGGTCTTCGCCGACGGTGTGCTCGAAATCCTGCCCGACGGCTTCGGCTTCCTGCGCAGCCCGGACACCAGCTTCACCGCCAGCACCGACGACATCTACATCAGCCCGAGCCAGGTGCGCCGCTTCAACCTGCACACCGGCGACATGATCGAGGGCGAGGTGCGCATTCCGAAGGACGGCGAACGCTACTTCGCGCTGACCAAGCTCGACGCCGTCAACGGCGGACCGCCCGAGCAGAACAAGCACAAGGTGATGTTCGAGAACCTGACGCCGCTGTTCCCCAAGGAACAGATGCGCCTCGAGCGCGACGGCATCAAGGGCGAAGAGAACATCACCGGCCGCGTGATCGACATCATCGCGCCCATCGGCAAGGGCCAGCGCGCCCTGCTCGTGGCACCGCCCAAGAGCGGCAAGACGGTGATGATGCAGCACATCGCGCACGCGATCAGCGCCAACTACCCCGAGGTCCACATGATGGTGCTGCTCGTCGACGAGCGCCCCGAAGAAGTGACCGAGATGCAGCGCACGGTGAAGGGCGAGGTCATCGCCTCCACCTTCGACGAGCCCGCCGCGCGCCACGTGCACGTGGCCGAGATGGTGATCGAGCGCGCCAAGCGCCTGGTCGAGCTCAAGAAGGACGTGGTGATCCTGCTCGACTCGATCACGCGTCTCGCGCGTGCCTACAACAACGTCGTGCCTTCGTCGGGCAAGGTGCTGACCGGCGGTGTCGATGCCAACGCACTGCAGCGTCCCAAGCGCTTCCTGGGTGCCGCTCGCAATGTCGAGGAAGGCGGCTCGCTGACCATCATCGGCACCGCGCTGATCGACACCGGCAGCCGCATGGACGAAGTGATCTTCGAAGAGTTCAAGGGCACCGGCAACTCCGAAATCCACCTCGACCGCCGCCTCTACGAGAAGCGCGTGTTCCCCTCGATCCAGCTCAACCGCAGCGGCACGCGCCGCGAAGAGCTGCTGCTCGCGCCCGAGATCCTGCAGAAGACCCGCATCCTGCGTCAGCTCATGTACAACATGGACGAGATCGAGTCGATGGAGCTGATGCTCAAGAACATGAAGGCGACGAAGACCAATGTCGAGTTCTTCGACATGATGCGTCGCGGGGGTTGAGCCGGTCTTCGACCGAAGCTCGCCTCCCAAAAAGCGCGCTGCATCTTGCGATGCAGCGCGCTTTTTTCATGGGCGCGCGACGGGCAGCGCGCGGCCTTCCTCGGCGCTGCGCCGGCCGAGATCGAGCAGTTCCATCAGCGCCACCGCCTGCTCGGGCGGCACCGGATTCGGCCGCTGGCCGAGGATCGCGTCGCGCACGGCCGCGTAGTACGCGACGTAGTCGCCCGCGCGCGTGGGCCAGGCGCGCTTCGCCACCGTGCCGTCGGCAGCAGGCAGCACGAGCTCGCCATCGAGCGGATCGACGCCCCACCCCGTCCTCGGCGGCCGCTGGCCGGCGCGCAGCGCGTCCTCCTGCGGATCGACGCCGTGCTTGACGTAGCTGCCGCGCGTGCCGTGCACGAGATAGCGCGGCGCGGCATGGGCCGCGAGCGTGGTCGAGTGCAGCACCACACGCAGCGGCGCATGCGGCCCCGACTCGTAGCGCAGCACCGCATGGAAGTAGTCCTCGACCTGGGCGCCATCGCGCAGCACGGCGGTGTCGAGCTGCAGGGTGTCGGGCATGCCGAACAGCTGTACCGCCTGGTCGACCAGGTGCGCGCCCAGGTCGACCCAGATGCCCGCGCCCGGCACCTTCTGCTCGCGCCAGCGCTCGCGCACCTCGGGCCGGTAGCGGTCGAAATGCGATTCGACATAGACCGGGCGGCCCAGCTCGCCGCTGGCCAGCAGTTCCTTCAGGGTCAGGAAATCGGCGTCGAAACGACGGTTCTGGTAGACCGTGAGCACCAGTTTGTTGCGCTCGGACAACGCCTGGAGTTCGCGCGCCTCGGCGGCGTCGAGCGTGAAGGGCTTGTCGACCACCACGTGCTTGCCGGCCAGCAGCGCCGCCTTCGCGACCGGATGGTGCTGGGCGTTCGGCGTGGCGACCACGACGAGGTCGATGTCCTGCCGCGCGACCAGCGCCGCCGTGTCGGGCACCACGGCCACGCCGGGCCAGTCGGCATGCACCTTGTGCGGCTGGGAACTGGCCACGGCCGCCAGTTCGAGGCCGGGCACGGCCGACAGCACGGGGGCATGGAAGGTCTGGCCGGCAAAGCCGTAGCCGACAAGGCCGGCGCGCAGGGTTGAGGAGGTCATGGAAGGGCTGGTTTCGCAGGGGGACGGGCCGAACTGGCCGTCATCGGCCCAGTATGCGATAATCGGCGGCTTCGCGAAAAGTGCGGCCGGCGTCCTGCCCGCCAGTGGCTCTCGCATCGACCCCCAAGGAAACACCATGGCAAAAGAAGGCATCCACCCGAATTACCGCGATGTCCTGTTCGTCGACATGTCGAACGGCTTCAAGTTCGTGACCCGTTCCTGCGTGAACACGAAGGAAACCGCCAAGGCGGACGACGGCCGCGAGCTGCCCCTGTTCAAGCTGGACACCACCAGCGAATCGCACCCGTTCTACACCGGCACCCAGAAGTCGGTCGACAACATGGGCGGACGCGTCGAGAAGTTCCGCAACCGCTTCGGCAAGACGACCGGCGCCGCTGCCTCCAAGTAAGGCACGCACGCAGGCTCAGGCCTGGCGTCGAGGGCAGCCCGGTTTACCGCGCTGCCCTTTTTGTTTCCCCCACCCGCCGTCGCCCATCGCCCTTTGAACCAGCCCACGCCCGCGATCGTTGCCCAGAATGCCGTGCGCCGGCTGCCGCGCATCGCGCTGCTGCTGCTGTGCGCCGCCTACCTGCTGCCGGGGCTGGTCGGCCGGGGACCCTGGAAGAGCGCCGACATCACGGCCTTCGGCTACATGGCTGAGCTGGCGCGCAGCACCGAGGGCCTGGCGCGCTGGTTCGATCCTCGCCTGCTGGGCATCGCGCCCGAAACGCCCGCGCTGGTGCCGTACTGGATCGGCGCGCTGGCGATCAAGATCGCGCCCGCCTGGCTGCATCCCGACTTCGCGGTGCGCATCGTGTTCGCGCTGCTGCTGTGGGGCACCTTCACCGCGACCTGGTACGCGGTCTACTACCTGGCCCGCACCGCGCGTGCCCAGCCCGTGGCCTTCGCCTTCGGCGGCGAGGCGCGGCCGACCGACTACGCGCGCGCCATGGCCGACGGCGCCCTGCTCGCGCTGATCGCCTGCCTGGGCCTGGCCCAGCTCGGCCATGAAACCACGCCCGCGCTGGCGCAGCTCTACTTCGCCTCGCACCTGTTCTACGGCGTGGCGGCCCTGCCCTACCGGCGCGCCGGGCCGGTCATCGCGCTGGTGGTCGGCACGCTGGGCATGACGCTCAGCGGCGGCCCGACCGTCGGCCTGGCGCTGGCCACGGGCAGCGTGCTGTTCATCGCCTACGAGCGCCGCCGCATGCGCCGCGCCGCCGAGCCCGCGAGCACCGGCTGGTCGGGCATGGGCGAGGACGAAGGCCCGGGCTACACGCGCGGCGCGCTGCTCACCATGGCCGGCGTGACGCTGCTGGCCGCCGCGCTCGCGATCGGCCTCGGCCTGCTGCAATGGAAGATCGACCTGCCCGGCGCTCATCCAGGCACCTCGATCATGGGCGACATCCGCAGCCAGGCCCGGCTGCTGCTGTGGTTCACCTGGCCGGCCTGGCCGCTCGCGCTGTGGACGCTGTGGCGCTGGCGCCGGCAACTCGCGGCGCGCCACGTGGCGCTGCCGTTCTGGTTCGCGCTGGTGCCGCTGGCCGCCACCTGGACCACCGACTACTCCGACCGCTCGCTGATGCTGGCGCTGCCCGCGATGGCCACGCTCGCGGCCTTCGCGCTGCCGACCTTCCGGCGCAGCGTGGCGGCGCTGGTCGACTGGTTCACCCTGCTCTTCTTCAGCGGCCTCGCGCTGCTGGGCTGGATCTACTGGATCGCGATGCAGACCGGCTACCCGCCCAAGCCCGCGGCCAGCGTGGCGCGGCTGGTGCCGGGTTTCGTGCCCGAGTTCTCGCCCATCGCCTTCGTGCTCGCGCTCGCCGCCACCATCGCCTGGTGCTGGCTGGTGCGCTGGCGCACCGGGCGCCACCGCGCGGCGCTCTGGAAGACGCTGGTGCTGCCGGCCGGCGGCACCGCGCTGTGCTGGATGCTGCTGATGACGCTGTGGCTGCCGCCGATCGACTACGCGCGCAGCTATGCGCCGCAGGTGCGCGCCGTGACCGAGCGCGTGGGCCATCCCAAGTGCGTGGCAGAGCTCGCGTTGAGCCGTGCCCACATCGCGGCGCTGCAGTACCACGGCCGCTTCGACCTGCAGCCGCTGCTGCTGGGCACCGACTGCCCGTGGCTGCTGGTGGGCCCCGAGACCATCGAGCGGCTGCACACCATCATCTCGCTCGACCAATGGCGCTTCGCGGGGACCCTGCGCCGCCCCAGCAGTCCCTCCGACGACCTGCTGCTGTACGAGAAGATCGCGCCGCGGTGAGGGGCGAACGCGGTCTGATCGCCCGCCACGCGGGCACGGTGCTGGTCGGCCAGCTCGCCGTGATGGCCTTCGGCGTGACCGACACCATCGTGGCCGGCCGCTATTCCGAGGACGCGCTGGCCGCCCTCTCGGTCGGCGCCGCCATCTTCGTCAGCGTCTACGTCTCGCTGATGGGCGTGCTGCAGGCCCTGCTGCCGGTATGGGCTGAACTGCACGGCGGCGGCCGCGGCGCCGAGGTGGGCCGCTCGGTGCGGCAGTCGCTCTACCTCGCGGGGCTGGCGATCGTGGTGGGCATGGCGCTGCTGCTGCTGCCGGGGCCGGCGCTGCAATGGACGCAAGTGCCGCCCGCGATGCGCGGCGAAGTCGAGGCCTACCTCGCGGTGCTGGCCTTCGGGCTCGCGCCCGCGCTGCTGTTCCGCCTGTTCAGCACCCTGAGCCAGGGCCTGGGCAAACCACAGCTCGTGACCTGGCTGCAGCTCGCCTCGCTGGCGATCAAGCTGCCGCTGTCGGTCTGGTTCACCTTCGGCGGCGCGGGGCTGCCGGCGATGGGCCTGGTCGGCTGCGGCTGGGCCACGCTGGCCGTCAACTGGACGATGCTCGGCTGCGCCGTGTGGCTGCTGCGCGCCAGCCCGTTCTACCGCGGCTACCGGCTCTGGCAGCCGATCGAGAAGCCCGACTGGGCGCAGATCGGCCAGTTCGCGCGCCTGGGCGTGCCGGCCGGCCTCGCGGTGCTGGTGGAGGTCACTTCGTTCACGCTGATGGCGCTGTTCATCGCGCGCCTGGGCACCACCGCGGCCGCGGCGCACCAGATCGCCGCCAACCTGCTGGCCGTGGCCTACATGGTGCCGCTGTCGCTCGCGATCGCGACCAGCGCGCGCGTGAGCTTCTGGCTCGGCGCCGGCGATCCGGCGCTGGCGCGGCGCGCCTGCCGCACCGGCTTCGAGCTGACGGTGCTGTGCGCGCTGCTGTTCGCGCTCGCCATGGGAGGGCTGCGCTTCCAGCTCGCGGCCGTGTATTCGGACAAGCCGGCCGTGATCGCGCTCGCGGGCGCGCTGCTGCTGGTGGTCGCGCTCTACCACTTCGCCGACGCGCTGCAGACCCTGTGCGTGTTCGTGCTGCGCTGCTACCGCGTCACGCTCGCGCCGCTGGCGATCTACTGCACGCTGCTGTGGGCCGTGGGCCTGGGCGGCAGCTACCTGCTGGCCTACCGCGGGCTCGGGCCCTGGCCGGCCATGCAGTCGCCGCTGGCGTTCTGGATCATGGGCGCCGCCGCGCTGACGGTCACGGCCCTGCTGTTCGGCGCGCTGCTGCGCTGGACCATGGCGCACCGCGTGCGCGGCTGACCGGCTGAACGGTGAAAGCGCCGCGGCCGTTCAGGCCGGCTGCCGCGCCATCACCCGCGCCTCGCGCACGCGCGTGGCCGGGAACACCAGCGCGAAGCGCGAGCCCTTGCCCACCGTGCTCTCGATGCGCAGCTCGGCGCCATGGCGCTGGGCGATGTGCTTGACGATCGCCAGCCCGAGCCCGGTGCCGCCGGTCTCGCGCGAACGGCTGCGGTCGATGCGGTAGAAGCGCTCGGTCAGGCGCGGGATGTGCTCGGCCGCGATGCCCGGGCCGGTGTCCTTCACCGCGTACTCGCCGCGACCGTCGGGCAACAGGCGCCAGCTCACCGCCACCTCGCCGCCACCGGGCGTGTAGCGGATCGCGTTGCTCAGCAGGTTCGACATCGCGCTCTGCAGCTCGGTGGCCGCGCCCGACACCTCGGAATCGGCATCGATGGCGAACGACAGCTTGTGGCCCAGCTGCGGCGAGAGCCGCCCCGACAGGCCGCGGCCTTCGTCCTCGCACTGCGCGAGCAAGGCGCGGATGCGCGTCCACTGCGTGCCGCCGGGGGCGGCGCTGCCCTCGAGGCGCGACAGGGTCAGCAGGTCGTTGACCAGCGTCTCCATGCGGTGCGACTGCTGGCCCATCAGACCGAGGTAGCGCGCGCGCTCGTCGGCATCGAGCGGCAGGTTCTGCAGCGTCTCGACGAAGCCCGCGAGCACCGTGAGCGGCGTGCGGATCTCGTGCGAGACGTTGGCCACGAAGTCGCGCCGCATCGCCTCGGCCTGCTCGAGCGCGGTGATGTCGCGCGTGAGCAGCATGCGGCGATTGCCCGCGTAGGGATGCACCTGCACCGACAGTCGCACCGGGTGGCTGCGCTGCGTGCCCAGGCCATGGCCGTCGATGACGACGTCGCGGCTGTAGTTCCACGATGCCAAGTAGGCCACGAAGGCCGGATCGCGCACGAGGTTGGCCAGGTGCTGCAGCAGGTCGCGCTCGGCATCGATGCCGAACTGCGCCGCCGCGGTCTGGTTGCACCACTCGATGCGGCCCTGCTCGTCGAGCAGCACCACGCCGTTGGGCGAGGCCTGGATCGCGGCGAGGAATTCCTGCAGCCGGTCGTCGGCCTGGCGGATCTGCTGCTCGCGGTCGCGCAGCAGCTTGCGGATGCGTTCGGCCAGCTCGCCCCACATGCCGACGCCGCGGCTGGGCAAGCCCACCGCGTCGTTGCGCAGGATCAGCAGCAGCCGCTTGGCGCGCCAGGCATCGAAGCCCAGCCAGACCACCGCGCCGACCCAGGCGCCGAGCCAGCCGAGCTTCCAGCCGAAAAAGGCTGTAACGCCCACTCCGCCTAGGAGAGACGCTATTAAAAAGGTAGCGATGCGAAACGGCATGGCGGGCGATTATCCGCGCCCGCGGGCGGAGACGCTCACGGCGGTCAAACGGTGGCTTGGGCCGTCAGGCGGTAGCCGGCACCGCGCACCGTCTCGACCATCGGCGAGGCCGCGCCCAGCGATTCGCGCAGGCGCTTGACGTGCACGTCGACCGTGCGCTCCTCGATGTAGACGTGGTCGCCCCACACCTTGTCGAGCAGCTGGGCCCGGCTGTGGACGCGCTCGGCGTGCTGCATCAGGTAGGCCAGCAGCTTGAACTCGGTCGGGCCGACCTTCAGCGCATTGCCCTGCCAGGTCACGCGGTGGGTGGCGGTGTCGAGGGCCAGCTCGCCGATCTCGACGCGCTCGGTCACCACCTCGGGCGCGCGGCGGCGCAGCACGGCGCGGATGCGCGCGAGCATTTCCTGGGTGGAGAAAGGCTTGGTGATGTAGTCGTCGGCGCCCGCGTCGAGGCCGGCCACCTTGTCGGGCTCGTCGCCGCGCGCGGTCAGCATCAGGATCGGGACGGCCTTGGTACGGGGGTCCTTGCGCCATTGGCGCGCGAGCTGCAGGCCGCTCTGGCCCGGCAGCATCCAGTCGAGCAGGATCAGGTCCGGCAGGAAGGCATCGATCTCGCGCTGGGCCGCCGCGCCATCCTCCGACCAGATCGGCTCGAAGCCGTTGTGGCGGAGGTTGACGGCGATCAGCTCGGCGATCGAGGACTCGTCTTCGACGATCAGGACTCGGGGTTTTTTCATGCTTTCTTGGGAGTCTTGCCGCAGTCGTACTGGTGTCGTTACTGCAGCGCCGACTCGATTTCCTGCATCGAAGTGTGCCGCACATCGGCACCCTTGACGATATAGATGATGAACTCGGCGATGTTCTTGGCGTGGTCGCCGATACGCTCGATGGCCTTGGCCAGGAACAGCAGGTCGAGGCTGGCGGAGATGGTGCGCGGGTCTTCCATCATGTAGGTGACCAGCTTGCGCACGAAGCCGTCGAACTCCTTGTCGATCAGGTCGTCGTCCTTGAGGATCGACAGCGCCGCGGCGGTATCGAGGCGCGCGAATGCGTCGAGCGCGGTGCGCAGCAGGTTCGAGGCCAGGTCGGCCGCGATGCGCAGCTCGGTGGTCGGCAGCACGCGCGAGGCGCCGCTCTCGATGATCGACTTGACCATGCGCGCGATCTTGTTGGCCTCGTCGCCCACGCGCTCGAGGTTGGCGGTGGTCTTGGAGATCGCGATCAGCAGGCGCAGGTCGCGCGCGGTCGGCTGGCGGCGCGCGATGATCGACGACAGCTCGCGGTCGATCTCGATCTCCATCGCGTTCACGCGGTGCTCGGTTTCCATCACGCGGTCGGCCGCGTCCGAATCGAACTGCAGCAGCGCGTAGATCGCCTGGTGGATCTGCGACTCGACCATGCCGCCGAGTTCCATCACGCGCGACGAGACGCCGTTGAGTTCGCTGTCGAACTGGCTGGAGAGGTGTTTTTCAGTCATGGTGTCGTCCTCTTTGCGTTGTTGCATCAGCCGAAGCGGCCGGTGATGTAGTCCTCGGTCTCCTTGCGCTGCGGCTTGAAGAACATCTGCTCGGTGGCGCCGAACTCGATCAGGTCGCCCAGGTACATGTAGGCGGTGTAGTCGCTGCAACGCGCGGCCTGCTGCATGTTGTGGGTCACGATGACCACCGTGTATTCGTTCTTCAGCTCGGCGATCAGTTCCTCGATCTTGGCGGTCGAGATCGGGTCCAGGGCCGAGCAGGGTTCGTCGAGCAGCAGCACTTCGGGCTTGATCGCGATGCCGCGCGCGATGCACAGGCGCTGCTGCTGGCCGCCGGAGAGGCCCGAGCCGCTTTGCTGCAGCTTGTCGCGCACCTCGGTCCACAGGGCCGCCTTCTTCAGCGCCCATTCGACGCGGTCGTCCATCTCGCTGGCCGAGAGGTTCTCGAACAGCTTCACGCCGAAGGCGATGTTGTCGTAGATCGACATCGGGAACGGCGTCGGCTTCTGGAACACCATGCCGACCTTGGCGCGGATCAGCGCCACGTCCTGCTTGCTGGTCAGCAGGTTCTCGCCGTCGAGCTCGATGGCGCCCTCGGCGCGCTGCTCGGGATAGAGCTCGAACATGCGGTTGAAGGTGCGCAGCAGCGTCGACTTGCCGCAGCCCGAGGGGCCGATGAAGGCCGTGACCTTGTTCTCGGGGATCTCGAGGTTGATGCCCTTGAGCGCGTGGAACTTGCCGTAGTAGAAGTTCAGGTTCTTGACCGAGATCTTCGCGGGCGATGCGACGGTGGGAGCGGTGATGGGTGCCATGTTGCGTTTCTCTTGTTCGTTCTGTGCGGGTTGCGGTGGAAGCCGTCCCGGCTTCAGTGCTTGGTGCGCGTCAGGACCCGCGCCAGGATGTTGAGGGCGAGCACCGCGATGGTGATCAGGAACACGCCGGCCCAGGCCAGCTGCTGCCAGTTCTCGTACGGGCTCATCGCGAACTTGAAGATGGTCACCGGCAGGCTGGCCATCGGCTGGGTCACGTCGGCGGTCCAGAACTGGTTGTTGAGCGCGGTGAACAGCAGCGGCGCGGTCTCGCCGGCGATGCGGGCCACGGCCAGCAGCACGCCGGTCACGACGCCGGCGCGCGCGGCGCGCAGCGTGATGCTCAGGATCACCTTCCACTTCGGCGTGCCGAGGGCGTAGGCGGCTTCGCGCAGTCCCGGCGGCACCAGTTGCAGCATGTTCTCGGTGGTGCGGATCACGACCGGGATCACGATCAGCGCGAGCGACAGCGCGCCGGCCAGGCCCGAGAACTGCTTGAAGTAGGCCACGACCACCGCGTAGACGAACAGGCCGATCACGATCGACGGCGCCGACAGCAGGATGTCGTTGACGAAGCGCGTGACCGAGGACAGCATGCCCTTCGGGTTGTACTCGGCCAGGTAGATGCCGGCCATGATGCCGATCGGCGTGCCGACGAAGGTCGCCAGCAGCACCATCACGAAGGAGCCGAAGATGGCGTTCAGGATGCCGCCCGCTTCGTTCGGCGGCGGGGTCATCTCGGTGAAGGCCGCGACCGACAGGCCGCCGATGCCCAGACGCAGGGTTTCCCAGAGGATCCAGACGAGCCAGAACACGCCGAACACCATCGCGGCGAGCGACAGCGTGAGGGCGATCTTGTTGACGCGGTTGCGCGAGGCGAACCGGGCCTGGCGGGTTTCGGCCAGGGTCTTGGCGTTGATGAGGGATTGGCTTGTGCTCACGACTTCTTTCCTTCGCTCTTCTTCATTTGCGCCAGCAGCAGCTTCGACAGCGACAGCACGACGAAGGTGATGAAGAACAGCACGAGGCCCAGGTACATCAGCGCGGCCTGGTGCAGGCCGGCGCCGGCTTCGGCGAACTCGTTGGCGAGCGCCGAGGTGATGCTGTTGGCCGCCTCGAACACCGAGAGCGAGTTCAGCTGGTTCATGTTGCCGATCACGAAGGTGACGGCCATGGTCTCGCCGAGCGCGCGGCCCAGGCCGAGCATGATGCCGCCGACGACGCCGGCCTTGGTGTAGGGCAGCACGACCTTGGAGACGACCTCCCAGGTGGTGGAACCGAGGCCGTAGGCCGATTCCTTGAGCAGCGGAGGCGTGACCTCGAACACGTCGCGCATCACCGAGGCGATGAACGGGATGATCATGATCGCGAGGATGATGCCGGCCGACAGAATGCCGATGCCCACGGGGGGACCGGACACCAGCGCGCCGAGGTAGGGCACGCCGGCCAGCAGCTTCTGCAGCGGTTGCTGGACCCAGGTCGACAGGATCGGGCCGAAGACCAGCAGGCCCCACATGCCGTAGACGATCGAGGGCACGGCGGCCAGCAGTTCGATGGCGGTACCCAGCGGGCGCTTGAGCCAGCCGGGCGAAAGTTCGGTGAGGAAGAGCGCGATGCCGAAGCTCACGGGCACCGCGATCACCAGGGCGATGGCCGAGGTGGCCAGCGTGCCGTAGATCATCACGAGGCCGCCGTATTCGTTCTGGACCGGGTCCCACACGCTGCTCGTGAGGAAGCCGAGGCCGTACTTGGTGATGGCGGGCCAGGCGCCGGCGATCAGCGACAGCAGGATGCCGATCAGCATCGCGAGCGTCAGCAGCGCGGCGCCCTTGGCGGCCCAGCCGAACAGGCGATCGACCATGGGGCCGGAGCGCGACGCCTTCATCGGCGGCGGTGCGGTGGTACGGCCCTGCTCGGCGGAAAGGTCGAGCGTGGTGGCAGCGGCGGGGAAAGTGGATGACACAGGTCGCTCCGGCAATGACGAAAGCGGCGCGCCATCGAGCGGATTGCTGCTCATGGCGCGCCGTGTTTTCTTTTTCTGATCAGGGAGAAGAAGGCTTACTTGAAGGCGACGGGCTTGCCCGATGCGTCCTTGACTTCACCCCAGGCCTTGGCGATCGTGGCCTTCACGGCGTCGGGCATCGGCACGTAGTCCAGTTCGTCGGCCGTCTTGTCGCCGCTCTTGTAGGCCCAGTCGAAGAACTTCAGCACGGTGGTGGCATTGGCCGGCTTGTCCTGCGTCTTGTGCAGCAGGATGAAGGTGGCGCCGGTGATCGGCCATGCACCCTTGTCCGACTGGTTCGTCAGCACTTGATAGAAGCTCTTGTTCCAGTCGGCACCGGCGGCGGCGGCCTTGAAGGCGGTGTCGTCGGGCGAGACGAAGTTGCCGGCGGCGTTCTGCATCTGGGCGTAGGTCATCTTGTTCTGCTTGACGTACGCGTACTCCACGTAGCCGATCGAGTTCGGCAGGCGGCCCACGAAGGCGGCGACGCCTTCATTGCCCTTGCCGCCCGCGCCGGTGGGCCAGTTCACGGCCGTGCCTTCGCCGACCTTGCTCTTCCACTCGGCGTTGACCTTCGACAGGTAGTTGGTGAACAGGAAGCTGGTGCCCGAACCGTCGGCGCGGCGAACCGGGGCGATGGCAGCGTCGGGCAGGTTCAGCGAACCGTTCAGGGCCTTGATCGCGGGGTCGTTCCACTTCGTGATCTTGCCGAGGTAGATGTCGCCCAGCACCTGGCCGCTGAGCTTGAGTTCGCCGGGCTTGATGCCCTGGATGTTCACGACCGGGATCACGCCGCCGATGACGGTGGGGAACTGCATCAGGCCCTTGGCCTGGAGTTCGTCGTCCTTCAGGGGAGCGTCCGACGCGCCGAAGTCGACGGTCTTGGCTTCGATCTGCTTCAGGCCGGCACCCGAACCGACCGACTGGTAGTTGATCTTGACGCCGGTGGCCTTGTTGAAGTCCGAAGCCCACTTGGCATACAGCGGGGCCGGGAAGCTGGCACCGGCACCGGTCACGTCCTGGGCGAACGCGGGGAGAGCGAAAACCGCGGCGACGAGGCCGGCGGTTGCAAATTTGAACGTCGTTTGCATGAAGCTTCCTTTAGAAGTAAGAAGTAGTCCCCTTTCGGGCTTGCGACGGACTCTAGAAAGCTTGTGTGACATCGATGTGACACCCTCCTGTCGAGGGAAAATGGCGTCGTGGAGCCCTCCGGCTCTGTGACGCTGTCACACAACCGTCATGCACCCGATCTAGCCTCTAGCCCTCGCTGCGGCGTCGGTCGGGAAGGTGGCGTTACTCTTCCAGGACCTTCGAACCAGGCCCCCGCCTTCTCTACTCCAACATGCAAAATGGCACCCGCCTCGCAGCGGTCGATCTAGGCTCCAACAGCTTCCGGCTCGAAATCGGTCAAGTCGATCACGGTCAGATCCACCGCACCGAATACCTGAAAGAGACCGTGCGCCAGGGCAACGGCCTGGACAGCGCGCGCAACCTCACGCCCGAAGCCATGCAGCGCGGCTGGGACGCCCTCGCCCGCTTCGGCGAGCGGCTGGCCGGCTTCAAGCGTTCGCAGGTGCGGGCCGTCGCCACCCAGACGCTGCGCGAGGCGCGCAACCGCGAGGAATTCCTGCTGCGCGCGCGCACCATCCTGGGTTTCGGCATCGACGTGATCCCGGGGCGCGAGGAAGCCCGCCTGATCTACCAGGGCGTGGCGCACATGCTGCCCCACAACGACGCGTCGGACCGCGAGCGCCGGCTGGTGATCGACATCGGCGGGCGCTCCACCGAGATGATCATCGGCCGCGCCCTCGAGGCCGAGCTGATGGAGTCGTACCGCGTCGGCAGCGTCGCCTGGTCGATGAAGCACTTCCCCGAGGGCCAGTTCACCGCCGCCGCCTTCCGCGCCGCCGAGGTCGCGGCCAAGGCGGTACTCGACGACGCGCTCGGCAGCTACACGCGCGACCAGTGGGACGTGGCCTATGGCGCCTCGGGCACGATCGGCGCGGTCGGCGACGTGCTGGCCGCGGCCGGCGGAGAGCCCGGGGTGGTCAAGCGCGAGGGCCTGGACTGGCTGCTCGACCGGCTGCTCAAGGCCGGCGGCGCCGACAAGCTGCGCATCGAGGGCATGCGCGAGGACCGCAAGGCGGTCATCGGCGGCGGCCTCAGCGTGCTGCGCGCGGTGTTCGACCTGCTGGGCATCGAGGAGATGAAGGTGGCGCAGGGCGCCCTGCGCCACGGCGTGCTCTACGAACTGCTGGAACGCGACGAGAGCGTGGCCGACATGCGCACCACCACGGTCGCGCGGCTCGCCAACCGCTTCGCGGTCGACCCAGCCCAGGCCCGGCGCGTGGGCGACACCGCCGCCGCCCTGTTCGTGCAGCTGGCGCCGGCCGCGCGCGGCGGCAGCACCACCAGCCGCGCCGGCCGCGCGCTGCGCAAGCTCGGCTGGGCCGCGCAACTGCACGAGATCGGCGCGCTGGTCTCGCACAGCGACTATCACAAGCATGGCGCCTACATCCTCGACAACACCGACGCCCCCGGCTTCGCGGTCAACGAGCTGCACACCCTCGCCCAGCTGGTGCTGGGCCAGCGCGGCAAGCTGCGCAAGCTCGAGGGCTCTCTCGACGACGAGACCTTCGTGACGCAGCTGCTGGCGCTGCGGCTGGCGCTGATCCTGTGCCACGCGCGCCGCGATCCCGCGCCCGATGCGCTGCACCTGTCGACGCTCGGCACCCGCACCTTCTCGATCGCCTGCGCGCCCGACTGGGCCGAGGCCTTCCCGCAATCGGCCCACCTGCTGCGCGAGGAGGTGCTGGCCTGGCAGAAGATCAGTACCTGGCGCGTGGACCTGGCGGGCTGCTGAGCCGCTCGAGCAGGAAGTCGATGAACACCCGGACCCGCCGCGGCATGTGGCGGTGCGCGGGATGGATCAGCGAGAACGGGCGCGACGCGCCCGCGAAGTCCGGCAACAGCTCGACCAGCGCGCCGCGCGCCAGGTCTTCCTCGACGATGAAGCGATAGGTCTGCAAGAGGCCCGCGCCCGCGCGCGCCAGGGTCACGCCGCCGAGGATGTCTTCCGAATAGCGGATGCCGCCCTGCGTCGCATGTTCGAAAACGCCGCCCTCGCCGTGCAACAGCCAGGGCACCGGCTGCCCCGTGCTCGGCAGCGTGAACTGGATGCACTCGTGCGCCGCCAGGTCGGCCAGCGCGCGCGGCGCCGGCCGCGACGCCAGGTAGGACGGCGCGGCCACCACCACCAGCGCGGCGTCCTCGAGCCGGCGCGCGACCAGCCCCGAGTCGGGTGGCGTGCGGCCACGCACCGCGAGGTCGAAGCCGCCCGCGGCGAAGTCGACGTTGCGGTTGCTCAGCTGGATGTCGAGCGACACCTCGGGGTACAGCGCGCGGAACGCGGGCAGCAGCGGCAGCACGCGGCAATGGCCGTACGAGGTCGGCAGGCTGATGCGCACCGTGCCCGCGGGCACGCGCTGCTGGCCCGCGAGCTCGCGCTCGGCCTCGGAGAGCTGGGCCAGCGCCTGGCGGCACTGCGCCACGTAATCGCGCCCGGCATCGGTCAGCCGCACCTGCCGCGTGGTGCGCGAGAACAGCTGCACGCCCAGCCGCGCCTCGAGCCGCGCGATCGAGCGGCTCACCGCCGCGGGCGTCAGGCCGGCCGCGTTGGCCGCGGCGGTGAAGCCTTCATGCTCGGCCGTCAGGCACAGCAGCTCGATGCTGCCCAGCATCACGTTGTCGAAGCGCAGGGCCATGGTGACCGCCTATTACTCTATGTAATCAATGAAGTGAATCATCGCCCATTTACGCGCACCCACTGCATCAATAGCATCGTGACTGTTGTCATCCACATCGCACGAAGAGAGAGGAAGCTGTCATGAACACCGATCACGCCCCCGCCCCCTACGACGCCATCGTCGAGCTGCTCGGCCGCTACTTCGAGGGCCTGCACCGCAGCGACACCGCGATCCTGCGCGAGGTCTTTCACCCCGCGGCGCTCTATGCCACCGCGACCGAAGGCCCGCTCTACACGCTGGACATGGCCAGCTACTTCCCGATCGTCGACAAGCGCCCCTCGCCCGCCAGCAAGGGCGAGCCGCGCACCGGCCGCATCGTGGCGATCGAGTTCGCGGGGCCGGTGACCGCCTTCGCGCGCGTCGAATGCGCGATCGCGCCGAAGCACTTCACCGACCTGCTGACCCTGGTGCGGGTGGACGGGCGCTGGCAGATCATCTCGAAGGTCTTCCACTTCGAGCTGCAGCCGGCCTGAGCGGCGCGGCCTCGAACAGGTTCAGAGCAGTTCGGGCGACTGCACCGTCACCACGACGGTCTGCACGTCGCCATCGCGCTCGCGCGTGCGGATCCACCACAGCGCGCCCTTGCGCACCGGGCAGCTGTCCTGCTTCAGGCCCAGCAGCAGCGAGATCGCCTGCCCCAGCGAAGGCTGGTGGCCGATCATCAGCACCACCGACTTGCCGTTGGGCCAGCCGGCGGAGGCCAGCAGCGCATCGGCGGTGGTGTCGGGTGCCAGTTCGCTGCGCAGCTTGTACTTGCGCCCGAGCGCCAGCGCGGTCTGCTCGCAGCGCCGCGCGGGGCTGCTGATGATGCGCGTGCCGTCGGGCAGCTGGCGGTCGAGCCAACTGGCCATGCGCTTGGCCTGCTTCTCGCCGCGCGCGGTGAGCGAGCGCTGCATGTCGTCGCAGCCCTCGGTCCAGTCATCGGCTTCCGCATGGCGCCAGAAGATCAGGTCCATGGTCATCGTCTTTCGAACTTCGGCTTCATTCGCCGGATGCGACGTCACGGGGCCCTCGCGCTGCGTAGCGGTTCATCAGGGCGGCCTGCGCGCCGTGCGCCTCGATCGCACGCGACGCACCGGCTTCGCCCGGGTGCGTGTCGTGGTCGATGCGGGTGTAGACGCCATCGGCGCCGAGGTCCCAGGCATCGCGGCCGTCGTGCAGGTAGGCGACCAGGCACTCGTCGATGAGGCGCTGGCGCAGCACGGGGTCGGTCACGGGCCAGGCGAGCTCGATGCGCCGCATCATGTTGCGGTTCATCCAGTCGGCGCTCGAGAGGTAGAGCGACTCGTCCTCGCCATGGCGGAAATAGAACACCCGCGAATGCTCGAGGAAGCGGCCGATCACCGAGCGCACGCGGATGTTGTCGGTCAGCCCCGGTACCTGGGCCGGCAGCGTGCAGGCACCGCGCACGATCAGGTCGATCTTCACGCCCTTCTGCCCCGCCTGCACCAGTGCCGCGACCAGTTCCTCGTCGGTCAGCGCATTCATCTTGGCGACGATGCGCGTGGGCTCGCCGCGCTCCGCCGCCGCGGCCAGCGTGGCGATCTGCGCGCGGATGTTGCTGTGCAGGTCGAAGGGCGCGAGCCACACGCGGTTGAGCTTGGGCAGCTTGCTCTGGCTCGCGAGGTGCACGAACACCGCTTCCATGTCAGCGGTCAACAGCGGATCGGCCGTGAGGTGGCTGATGTCGGTGTACAGGCGCGCGGTGCGCGGGTTGTAGTTGCCGGTCGACAGGTGGCCGTAGCGGCGCATCTGCTTGCCCTCGCGACGGGTCACCAGCAGCATCTTGGCGTGGGTCTTCAGGCCCACCACGCCGTACACCACCTGGGCGCCGATCGACTCGAGCATCTCGGCCCAGTTGATGTTGGCCTCTTCGTCGAAGCGCGCCTTGAGCTCCACCACCACGGTGACTTCCTTGCCGCGGCGCACCGCCTCGCGCAGCAGCTCCATCAGCTCGGAGTCGGCGCCGGTGCGGTAGATGGTCTGCTTGATCGCCAGCACCTGCGGGTCGTGCACCGCCTCGCGCAGGAAGGCCAGCACGCCCTCGAAGCTCTCGAAGGGCTGGTGGATCAGCACGTCGCCGCGCTGCAGCCGCTCGAAGAAGGACTGCGCGGGCGACAGCGTGATCGGGTAGGAGGCCTGGTAGGGCTTGAAGCGCAGCTTCGGCTCGTCGAGCAGGTCGGCCAGCTGCGTGAAGCGCGCGAGGTTGACCGGGCCGTGCACGCGGTACAGCGCCTCGGGCGGCAGGTTGAACTGCTCGAGCAGGAAGCTCGCGAGCGACTCGGCGCAGCTGGCCGACACCTCCAGGCGCACCGCCTGGCCGAAGTGTCGGTGCTGCAGGCCCTGGCGCAGCGCGGTGCGCAGGTTCTTCACGTCCTCCTCGTCCACCGCGAGGTCGGAATGGCGCGTGACGCGGAACTGCGAGAAGTCGCCGACCTCGCGCCCCGTGAACATCGAGGACAGGTGCGCGCGCACCACGCTCGACAAGGCAACGAACAGCGTCTTGCCGTCCGACACCTTGGCCGGCATCTTGATCAGCCGCGGCAGCACGCGCGGCACCTTCACGATCTGGATCGGGTTCTCGCGTCCGAAGGCGTCCTTGCCGCCGAGGCGCACGATGAAGTTCAGCGACTTGTTCGCGACCTGCGGGAATGGATGCGAGGGGTCGAGCCCCACGGGCAGCAGCAGCGGGCGCACCTCGCGCTCGAAATACTCGGCCACCCACTTGCGCTGCGCGGGGTTGCGCTCGCCGTGCGAAATGATGTGGATGCCGTGCGTGCCGAAGGTCGGCATCAGCTCGTCGTTGTAGAGCGCGTACTGGCGCGCCACCAGCGTGTGGACCGCCTCGGCCAGCCGGCGGAAGGACTCGACCGTGTAGGTGCCCTTGTGGTCGTCGGCGCTGCCCGCGATCAGGTGCGGCGCGGCGCGGACCTCGAAGAACTCGTCGAGGTTCGACGAGACGATGCACAGGTAGCGCAGGCGCTCGATCAGCGGCACCTCGGGGCGATGCGCCCAGTCGAGCACCCGTTCGTTGAACGACAGGATGCTGTGGTCGCGGTCAAGCAAGGTGAATTTCGGCGTCTCGGCCACGGAAGGCAGCGAATCGGCCGGATCGGAAGGCATGGACACGGATTCTGGAACAAGCGGCACCACGGCCGTGCTCGATAAAGGGAATGTGACAGTGTCATGCGGGTTTGTGACATTTGCATGACTTTCCCGTGACGCCGTCGACATGCCTACTTTCGACTGCGCCTCCCCGTCCGGCGGCAGGACGGACGACCCGTTCGCGGGTCGGACGACCGCTGGTTTCATGCGCCCAGGAAATGCTTGCGGTAGCGCGCCGGCAGGTCGTCGATGCGCATCAGCATCGGCAGGTCGGCGGTGTTGAAGTCCGGATCCCAGGCCGGCGCGCCGAGCACCTTGGCGCCCAGGCGCAGGTAGCCCTTGATCAGCGCAGGCGGTTCCACGTCGAGGCTGCCGTCGAGGCGCTCGACCGGCAGCGCGAGCCGCGGCTGCACCTGGTACTGGATCGGTGCCATGTGGCTGGCCGAGAGCTGGCGCCAGATGCTGGCCGCCGCGTCGCCGCAGGTCACGCCGTTGTGCGACATCGGGATGCTGGCGCAGCCGATCATGGTGTCGAGCTTGTTGCGGTGCATGAAGCCGGCCAGCGCGCCCCACAGCGCCAGGATCACGCCGCCCTGGCGGTGCTCGGGGTGCACGCAGCTGCGGCCCAGCTCGACCATGCGCTCGCGCAGGTCGCGCAGGCGGGTCAGGTCGAATTCGGTGTCGCTGTAGGTGCTGCCCACGCGGCGCGCCTGGGCCGGCGTCAGCACGCGGTAGGTGCCGATCACCTGCTGCGTCAGTTCGTCGCGCACCAGCAGGTGCTCGCAGAAATCGTCGAACAGGTCCACGTCGTGGCCGGGCAGCGAGGTGGAGATGCGGGCGCCCATCTCGCCGACGAACACTTCATAGCGCAGGCGCTGGGCGGCGCGCACGTCGTCCTGGTGACGGGCCCAACCCACGGTGATGCCCTGCTTGGCCTCGATGACGGGGGCCGGGACGACGACCGCGGGGCTGACGGCAGCGGGGGCCTTGGGCGTCGCGGCGGTGGCGGCGCTACCGACGACACCGGGCGTGGGCCAGAGGGCTGCGCGGAGCCCGAGCTGCGACAGCGGAAATGTCGGGTTGGGCAGTTCTTTCATGTGGAAACCCTTTCTGCTGGGCGAGTCTCGGCACCCGTGGTGAAAAGCGCGTGTCATGGCCGTGGCAATTGCATGACGATGTGACGGGCCGTTGGAAGCGCTTCTTTGGCGTCTAATGCCTCGACCGCCGACGCTCGGCAATCCCCACCGGAGACTCTGGACCGATGGCCACCGCAGATATTTCCAGCACCGCCCCCGCCGGCGGTAACCGCCAGTTGCAGACCTTTCCGGTGCTCAACGACAGCGAGATCGCGCGCATCGCGCGTTTCGGCAGCGTGCAGCACTTCGCGCGCGGCAGCCGGCTGTTCACCGCCGGCGAGGTCGGCGCCGGCATGTTCGTGCTGCTCAAGGGCGTGGTCTCGGTCACCCAGCGCGATGGCCTGGGCCACGTGGTGCCGATCGTGCGTCAGGGGCCGGGCGAATTCCTGGCCGAGGTCGGCCAGCTCAGCGGCCGCCCCGCCCTGGTCGACGGCCATGCCGAGGAGGACGTCGAGGCGCTGGTGCTGCCGCCCGCGCAACTGCGCGCCCTGCTGGTGGCCGAGGCCGACCTCGGCGAGCGCATCACCCGCGCGCTGATCCTGCGGCGGGTGGCGCTGATCGAATCGGGCGCCGCCGGACCGGTGCTGATCGGCCAGCCGCAGTCGCCCGACATGGCGCGGCTCGAGAACTTCCTGCGCCGCAACGGCCATCCCTATCACCTGGTCGACGCCGACCAGGACCCCGACGCCGCCGCGCTGCTGGCGCAGTACGGCGGCCACCAGCTGCTGGCCGTGTGCCCCAACGGCTCGGTGCTGGTGAACCCGGCCGAGGACGCGCTGGCGCTGTGCCTGGGCATGGTCGATGCCGCGGCGCACGACGAGCTCTACGACGTGGCAGTGGTCGGCGCCGGCCCGGCCGGCCTCGCGACCGCCGTCTATGCCGCCTCCGAGGGGCTGCGCGTGATCGTGCTCGACTGCCGCGCCTTCGGCGGCCAGGCCGGCGCCAGCGCGCGCATCGAGAACTACCTGGGTTTTCCCACCGGCATCTCGGGCCAGGCGCTGGCCGGCCGGGCCTTCGTGCAGGCGCAGAAGTTCGGCGTCGAGATGCTGATTCCGGCCAAGGTGGCCTCGCTCGACTGCGCGCGCACCAACCCCGACGGCAGCCTCGCGATCGCGCTGGCCGACGGCCGCCGCATTTCGGCGCGCACAGTGGTCGTCGCCAGCGGCGCGCGCTACCGCCGCCCCGGCGTGCCGCGGCTGCACGAATTCGAGGGCCGCGGCATCTGGTACTGGGCCTCGGCCATCGAGGCCAAGCTCTGCGCGCAGCAGGAGGTCGCGCTGGTCGGCGGCGGCAACTCGGCCGGCCAGGCGGCCGTGTTCCTCTCGCACCACGCGGCCAAGGTCAACGTGCTGGTGCGCGGCCCCTCGCTCGCGGCCAGCATGTCGCGCTACCTGATCGACCGCATCGAGGCCACGCCCAACATCTCGCTGCAGCCGCACACCGAACTCGTGCGGCTGCACGGCGACCCCGACGAGGGTCTCACCGGCGCCACCTGGCGCTGCCACAGCACCGGCGCCGAGCACGACTGCCCGGCGCGCAACATCTTCCTGTTCGTCGGCGCCGAGCCCGAGACCGACTGGCTCGCGGGCTGCGGCGTCGCGGTCGACAAGCACGGCTTCGTGCAGACCGGGCCCGACGCCAGCGCCGGCTTTCCCGCGCGCCCGGCCACCGCGCTCGAGACCAGCGTGCCCGGCGTCTTCGCGGTCGGCGACGTGCGCTCGGGCTCGGTCAAGCGCGTGGGCGGTGCAATCGGCGAAGGCGCGGCGGTGGTCGCGCTGATCCACCAGCACCTCGCCTCGAACTCGGCCGTGGCCTGAGTCCAAATCCCTCACCCATTCATCCAGGAGAACCCGCGCATGCGCATCAAGCCCTGCGAACACGTCCCCGCGGAGATCGCCGCGCCCCACACCCTGCGCGGCTGCGAGGAATGCCTCAAGACCGGCGACAGCTGGGTGCATCTGCGCCTGTGCGTGCACTGCGGCCACGTCGGCTGCTGCGATTCGTCGAAGAACCGGCATGCCACGCGCCATTCGCAGGCCGAGGGCCATGCGGTGATCCAGTCGCTCGAGCCTGGCGAGGACTGGATGTGGTGCAACGCGCACGAGCGGCAGGTGGGCTGAGGCTCGCGCCGGTCATTGGCCGTGCGGCGCACGCCCGCGCGGCCGCCTGTATATGCTGGCTGCCGCGTCGAGGAGCCCCTCTTCGCCGCCCCCATCCAGACCGGAGACTCGACAACATGCCCGAACCGAAGACCATCGAGGTCTATTCCTGGCCCACGCCCAACGGCCACAAGATCCACATCATGCTCGAGGAGTGCGGCCTGCCCTACCGCGCGCACCCCATCGACATCGGCAAGGGCGACCAGTTCGCGCCCGACTTCCTGCGGATCAGCCCCAACAACAAGATCCCCGCCATCACCGACCCCGACGGCCCGGACGGCGCGCCCATCTCGCTGTTCGAATCGGGCGCCATCCTCGTCTACCTGGCCGGCAAGACCGGCCAATTCCTGCCCCAGGGCGACCGCGCGCGCTACGACGTGCTGCAGTGGCTGATGTTCCAGATGGGCGGCGTCGGCCCCATGCTCGGCCAGGCGCATCACTTCCGTCTCTACGCGCCCGAGAAGATCGCCTATGCCATCGACCGCTACACCAACGAGGCCAAGCGCCTCTACGGCGTGATCGACAAGCAGCTGTCGACGCACCGCTTCATCGCCGGCCCGGACTACAGCATCGCCGACATCGCCATCTTCCCGTGGCTGCGCAGCTGGCAGAACCAGGGCATCACCCTCGAGGACTATCCGCGCCTGAAGGACTGGTTCGACGGCATCGCCGAACGTCCCGCCGTGCAGCGCGGCGTGAAGGTGCTGGCCGACCTGCGCAAGCCCATCACCGACGACAAGGCGCGCGAAATGCTTTTCGGCAAGACCCAGTACGAGAAGCGCTGAGACCGCCTCATATTCGGGCTAGAATAGAAGGCTTGTCGGGGTGTAGCGCAGCCTGGTAGCGCATCTGGTTTGGGACCAGAGGGTCGAAGGTTCGAATCCTTTCGCCCCGACCAAGAATCTTCTTTCTTGCTTTCCTTCTTTGCTTTCTGTTCCGCCTGGAATCTGCCCGTAGCTCAGTTGGATAGAGCACCTGCCTTCTAAGCAGGTTGTCGGGGGTTCGATCCCCTCCGGGCAGGCCAACTAAGCTCTTGATTTCATTAGGTTTTTCCGACGCACCGCGAAAAACCGAACCTCCCAAAGCGCCTCAAAACGACCCTCCGCTACCCAAAAAGGTAGCGGTGCTACCCGCCCTTTCTCGTACGCTTCTGCCATGGCGCAGAACATCCAGGAACGCGACGGTCGCTACCAGCTTCGCATCAAGCACAAGCTGCTCGATCGCCCCTATTTCTCCACCTTCGAGACCGAAGCTGAAGCTGTCGAATATCGCGACACGCTCAAGTCCTATTTGAAGCGCGGCATGGTGCCGAGAGGCATCCAACCAGATGCACCTACCGTGCGAGATCCGCTCGTGGTGGAGGTCATTCGCTCGTACGAAAAACTCGGCCCCATCACGTCCTTCGATGCCGAGATGCTGAGCGCAACGATGGGCGATTTTCTCGGCGTGCGCGTGTCGAGCATCACGGCCGAGTGGGTCGACGTCTTCATCAAGAACCTGAAGATGCGATCGAACAATTCCCCGGGCACCATCCGCAAGAAAGTGGGAGTCTACGGACGCATCCTCGATTGGCACTTCCGCCGCACCACCGCGCACGGAGAGCAAAAACCGGCGAACCCCTTCCGGCACCTGCCGCGCGGCTACAGCACCTACACCACCGACGAGGCCGCAGCGCTGCGCAAGGCCAACGGTGAGCGTTCGTGCTCGAAGCCAGGCAAGCTGAAGCTCGCGAAGCGAGATCAAACACGTGACCGCCGCTTCGCGCCTGGTGAAAGCGATCGCATCGACATGGCGCTGCGCGGCGAGCGCTTGCCGGGCGCGAAGTGGGTGCGACAGGCGAACCCCGACCTTCAGATGCTCTACGACCTGATCGTTGATTCCGGCCTCCGGCTGCGCGAGGCCTACACATTGCAAGCCGAGTATTTGCAACTGGATCGCGGTTTCACCAAGGTCGACGGGACCAAGGGCCGCGGCGGCAACATTAAGCCGCGCATCGTGCCGTTGAAGCCGGCCCTTGTCGCGAAGCTACGCCCCTACGCCGAGGGCAAGGTCGGCAACCTCTTCCCGTTCTGGGACGGCACCCAGGAAGGGAAGAAGAAGACGACCCGCGCGCTGGTGCAGGCGTTCCGGCGGCTCTTCGCGCACGCCCGCGTGCCGGACTTCAAGGAGCACGACCTTCGGCACGAGGCCTGCTGCAGGTGGTTCGAGCTGCGCGGGAAGGATGGCCGCTGGCTCTACAGCGACGTCGAAATCTGCAAGATCATGGGTTGGTCAGACTACTCAATGGTGCTGCGCTATGCGTCAATCCGCGGCGAAGATCTAGCCGCACGCATGGCGGCTTGACCCTTCCCCTAATCGCCCGGCGATCCGCAGCGCAAATTTCTCAAAACTTCTTCCATCACGAGCAGGTCCGGCAGCCCTCGCCCCCGAAGCTTCACGACCTGAATTTCCAGTCGACTGTCCCTTTGGAGGAGTGCAAGCACCGGGCAGAGGGAACATCATTGAAACCATTGTTTACTCATGCATTGCATTAGGTAACAATGAGTGTCGATCAGGAGACTATGTGCATTCGAACTATCAACCTCTTGTTGCAGCGCTAGATGCCCTTTATCAAGCCATTGCTACCAACAAGGAAAAGCGATCCCTTCTTGAGTTATCCGGGTGGAATTTTCCGGCTCTAGATAGTGTTGATTTCTGCTATTTCGTTTCAGATTTAAAAAACTATATTCTAAAGAACTCGGATGACGAAGGCGACTCCGAGTTAAATGTTGTTGAAATCGTTAAGCGACTTAACCTTCTTCAGACCCACACCGTTCCTCAACTTTTCTCTGGAAATGGAAACCAAGCCGCACCCGCCTTAGTTCTATCTCTTCAAGGAATGGAAAAATGGGTTAAAGACTTTTGGCCTGAAAAAATTGAACTCGAACCCAATACCGTCCCATATAAAGTTGCACGACAAGCCCGCACCGCACTAACACGACTAGAGCAGGCTACCTCTAGCATCCAAGGGATAGAAGAAAAACTGAGCGTCATCATAGATGCTCACACCGCCGCCGAAGCACTGCCAACCGATCTCGAAGAACTCAGGCAATTGCGAGCTTCGATGCTCTCAGCATCGCAACAGGCAACTGCCGACAAAGAATCTATTAGCAGTGATAGAGTCGCGGCGCGAAAGGAATTAGAAGAGATTGAACGGGAAAACGTATTGGCTGAGCAGCTAGTGCGAAATTGTGAAGAAGCGTACAGAATCACGACAACCAAGGGGTTATCTGCTGCATTCGCACAGCGCGCGTTTCGCCTATCTGCATCGATGTGGGTTTGGGTCGTCGGTCTGATTGGGGCATTACTCTCAGTTGCCCTCATAGGCCACGACCGTATCGCAGCGCTATCCGCTCTAATTTCAGAAGATCCTAAATGGGGAATTGTAATTTTGAATCTAGTTTTGTCGGCACTAAGTGTTGGCGCTCCGCTTTGGTTTGCCTGGGTGGCCACGAAGCAGATCGGACAAAGATTTAGGCTAGCGGAGGATTATGGCTATAAAGCAAGCATAGCAAAAGCATATGAGGGCTATCGCAAAGAGGCCGCTCGAATAGACGAGAAATTTGAAGCCGAGCTTTTTTCAATTGCACTCAGTCGTCTTGACGAGGCACCGCTACGGATGGTCGAAAATGAGACTCATGGCAGTCCTTACCATGAACTCCTTGCCACTGCCAAATCGGATCCGAGTGCCGCTAAAGAAATTTTGCAAGCATTTAAGTCTCGCCTTATTAAAAAGCCTTCTCAAGAAGGCTCTGACGAAGTAAAAGCCGAGCAATAGTTAGGACCTTCGCCGGGCGAGGCTAGGGTCATCGATGCCTAGGAGTTGAGCGACATTCTTCGAGCACCCTCGCGCGAGGTATAACCCTACCGGGGGCAGCTTGGCGCAACGCGCGATCGAGGATAGAACATGAAAGACAGGAGATTTCTGGCAGGCGTTGTTGCATCCACGATTTGGATCGGTTTTGCCATTTGGGCACTTCATACCCAAGACCCCCCCACAAAACTAAATGAATGGGGAGACTTCATTGCCGGATTTTCAGCCCCCCTTGCTTTTTTGTGGCTGGTGCTTGGCTATATGCAACAAGGAGATGAACTAAAACAAAATACAGAAGCTCTTCGCCTCCAGGCAGAGGAGCTACGCAACTCAGTCCAGCAACAGGCGGACCTCGTTGAAGTCAGTCGCCAGCAGCTTGCACAAGAGGCGGAAAAACTTGATTTTGAAAAGCGTCAGCGACTGCTGGCAGCTCGTCCCAACTTTGTACTTCAGGCGCGAGGGGTAACCGCCGATTTAGCTAACCCCCCGCGCACCGCCGTAGAATTTGGAATGATGAATGTCGGCAACAGCGCTACGGAAATTACGGGCTACTTCAGGGAGAACGGCGTCAATTTTCAATTTTTGCAAAATTCAGCCATGAGTCGAGGCACTCAAATTCAATTTCGAATCTCCTGCTTGCAGGAGATTAAAACAAGCCTTTTATTCATTTATCGGAACGCCGACGGAATTAGCGGCTCCACAACCTTTGACTTTTGTCTTGAGAGTTACGGGCCAAGCATCGGAGCTCCTGTAACCAACGAATAGAATACTTTTCACAAATAGCGCCAGCACACCAATCGAGGAGCGATCATGAAGTACGGAATCGACTATCAGTTTATGCCTAAAGGGGCCCGGCGCCCTCTCGACGATGGAATCATTTTTCCCATTGAGGCCAACGAAGACACCGGCACGGTAATTCTCCCAAACATCGGTGACTACGTCGAAATCCAGAATGGAAGCGCGCGAGGTGCACACGCGAGTTTTTCAGGTCGCGTCAAGTCGAGACTGTTTCGCTACATGCGCGCTGGCGACGAACTTTTCTGTGGTGTGAACATCGTGGTGGAAGAGGTCGACGACGCGGTGTTCGCACAGCTCATCAAGGAATGATGCTAACTCGATGCGGGTCAGCATCTTAGTTGGCCACCGTGAGGAAAACTAAAAATCATCCAGGACCATTTATGTCTACCGCGAATTTCAAAAGGGCTGTTTCAATGGCGGCGAAAAAGCCCGCTGGAGTTATCGTGTCGCCGGAATTGTTTCGCAGCTTGGTTAAAGAACAAGCCATCCAGCGCAGACTTGGGACGCCTTGGGGCCTTGCCGCTCCTTCGCTAGGCCTTGAGCTCCCGTTTTATGACGAGGACGTTTACGTGGCTTGCGACCCCGAGCTCGACGACTTTGACTACAAACTTCCGCAAGCCTGATTTCGATGCCGGCCCTCACAGCAACTGGTTGAGTAGCGATGAGAAAGAGGCCGCAGGCGACAGGCATTCGCCGCTAGCCCAGCATCGTCATTTGTGGATCAGTTCTGCGCGGCACGACACATAGGCAGCGCTCATCGTCTCGATTTCAGTCAGGGCGTCTGCAAGGCGTCCAGCACCAGCCTCCGATAAAAGCCCACTGGCCGCGCCGGCGTCTGCTGCACCAGCGTCGGTACCGGCGGCAGCTGCACCTGCCGCGCCTCCACCACCACCCCCGGCATCGCGGGTGCAGTCGCGCACCCGGACAACGACAGGAGCGCTGCGCTGGCGACGATCGTCAGCAGCGATTTGTGTGACAGCAGTTGCATCAGTCTTCTCCTGCGCCTGGTGGCGCTTGTCGAGTTCGGCTTGCTTGGCATCGCGCTCGCGGGTGCGCTGCTCGAGCAGCTGGGCGGCGGCGCGGTTCGTCGCGACCACCGCCGCGTTCTGGACCTGTAGCGCCAGGCCGGAGGTCTTGGCCAGAGCCCGGTAGTGCCAGGTCGACAGGCCCAGCACGCCGGCCAGCGCCACCAGTGCGAGCAGCAGGTAATTGCGGATGTCGGGCATCGCAGCACCTACTGCGCGGCAACGCAGGCGCTGTGCCGCACCTGCTGGCGCAGCCAGACGCCCTTGCAGCCCTTCGGGCCCCAGTTCTTCGGGAGCGCGCAATCCCGGCCCGCCTGGAAGCGGTAGCGCAGGAGCGCTTCGCACGCGGCACCCGGCCGGCCGGCCAGCAGCTCGCGGCGCATGGTCGAGTTCGACCATTTGGGCATCCCGTACTGGCCCACGAAGTCCAGGTAGAGGTCGAACTCCTCCTGGGTCATCTGCACGCCGGGCAGCGAGGCGGCGAAGCGTCGTTCCTCGGCGCGATTCAGGTTGCGTGCCAGCTCTTCGGCGCGCCGGCGCGTGATCGGGGGATCTGCCAGCGTCACGCGCCGGCCGTCCTCGTAGCGGGTCGAGCCGTGCCCGATCGTGGGCACATCGCCCTGAGTGGGGACGTAGGGCTTCAGCACTTCGACGCCATCCGGCCGCACCGCAACCGGCCCGGTGCCTTCGCTCGAGACCCACACCGCAAAGCCGGCCGCCGAGAGGGTGAGCGTGGCTACAGCGACGCGCAGGCCCTTCATCACCCTTCCTCCCCGAGCTCGCCGAGGTCGGTGTCCGAACACATGCCGCGGCGCAGGCGCGCTACCCGCAGCTCGTGTTCGACGGCCTGGCGCCGGTTGGCCTCGCGCTTGTAGTACCACGCGAGCACCAGGCCGCCAACGGCGACCACGGCACCCACCAAGCCGAAGAACTCGTTTGAGAGGAACCAACCGACGCCGGTCATGCCCACGCCGGTGGCGGTCGCTTTGCCGCCCACTGCGGCCAGGGTGTCGATGGTTTCGTTTCGCATGCCCCCGATGATTTCGGCGCACGGCGGCGCCGTCGAACCCTAGAGGGGGAGCGAATCAACGATCCACGATCTCCACGAACACGGACCGGTCGTCGATCCGTGCGGGGACGTTGGTGGTGGTGATGCGACAGGTCACCCGCAACTTGTTGGCTCCGCTGGCAGGCTTGATGCCGCCTTTCAACCAGACGGTCGCAGTCGTGCCGTCGAAACCCTGATCGACGATGGTCAGCGAGGGGTCCACGATGAATTCGACCGAGGCGATGGCTTCGCCCGGATTCAGGGCGAGCCACTGGGTCCAGTCGAACGGATAGTCGAGCGTCGCGTCCGGGTCTTTTTGGATGACGCGGTCGCCATAGCGATCGATGACGTAGGTGGTGGGCTTCTGGGTGGCCATGACAATCTTTCAATCGGAGAAGGCGGCACGACGGCCTTCTGGAACCACGAAGGCCTCGCGTGCTTCGGGCTGCACGAGCATCTCGCGCGCTTCCGCGCCGATGGCAAATCGCCTCGTCTCGGGAATCACAACGACCGTGCGCTCATTGCGCTCGAAGAGGTAGCTGCGGCGGACAAGCGCGACCTGGGAGATGCCGTCCAGGATCTGGATGCCCACCAGCCGGCGGACAGTATCGGCAACGGTTCCGGCAGCGAACTGTGCGACGGCGGACAGGGTCTGCTGGGCCTGTGCACTAGCGATGGCGATGGCCGTGGCCGCGCTCGTTGCGGCGTCCAGGCTCTGTGCGCCCGCGGCGCGCGCAAGCACTTGACCATCCGCGTTCTGCCCCACTCCGTCGAGCACCTGCGCTGCGCACGCCTTGGCGATCGCTATCGCAGTAGCGGCCTGGGCCGTGGCCTCAAGCGCCTGGGATGCAGAGAAGGCCGCCGTGGCGCCAGAAACAACCGCGGCGGCTGCCTGCGTCACACCCGCGAGCATTTGGACCGCGCTTGCCTGAACCCGAACCGTCGTGCCTGCAGTTTGCGAGACGTTCGCCAGGGTCTGGACGCCTGATACAGCGACTATCTGAACTACTGCACCAACCTGGGAGACGGCCTCGAGGGTCTGGGCGGCCCCGAACGCACGAACTGAGGGCATGCCAGCCGTAGCATTCTGCGAGATGCCATCAAGGGTCTGACCCGCACTCGCACCGACGTAGACCGGACGCCACTCCGACGCGCCCGCGATGGGGAACGCGAAGTTGAGACCGGAGATCTTGGCCGTCATCCCGGAGACGCCGCCACCACCCGAACCGTACATCGGGTACAGCGGCGCACCGTTGAAATTTGTCAGGGTCCGCGTCAGCGCGGACTGAAGCGTGCCATTGACGTAGAACCTGAGCTGGTTGGCGGGGTAGTCCACGACCACGCCTACTACCTGCGGCGTTTGCCAAGTGAAGCCACCTGAAGCAACTTGAGCGCCATTGGTCCACACCGAGCCATCTGCGCGGTAGCCGGTCGCACGACTGCCGTCCGTGTTCGCGCCGGGTCCACCGGCCGTGATGGCTGCAAGGGTACCGACGCCGATGTAAGCGGAGGTGCTGGACTGGCGGTTGGCGACAACCTCGAACTGGTAGACGCCGTCGGCCTTACCAATGGCTGCACGGCCGCCGCCCGCGACACCGACCGTCAGGGTCTGGCGGTCTGAGGAAACAGTCGCTGGGCCACCCACGTCGGCGGGGTTCCACAGCAGGATGCGCGTGTCCACACGCGCGGCCTGTGATACGGCGCTCAGGGTCTGAGCTGCCGCGGCCGTGTTGGCCGATGGCCGACGGCCAACTGCCGCGAGTGGAGTGGCGCCGAACGGGCGAGAGCCAAGCATGAAGGCCTCTTAGAGCCCTGCCGCGCGCAGCAGGCCGTACAAGTCGGTTGCCATCGCGTCCGACCCCGTCGCGTTCGGGTGCAAGTTGTCGTAGGCGTAGCCCTTGTCGATCGCCCGCGCGAAGGAACGGCCAAACACCCGGCGGCTATCGTAGAAGAACCAGCCGTAGTCCGCGGCGAGATTCCTCAGCGAAGCCGCCAGCGCGTCGTAGTAGCTATCGTTCGTGGCGGCCGCGCTCGCAGGGAAGCCGAGGCACAGGCAGCCTCCCGACGTCACGGAAATGGCCTTGACGAAGGCCTCCAACGCCGCGTAGTAGGTGTTGCCGGCGGTCTTGGAGTTCGCATCGTTGATGGTGCAGTAGACGATGGTGAAGTCCGGTGCCATCGCGGCCAGCGAGTTTCGATACGACCAAGGGTCTGACGTACCGTTGATGTCTGCCACCTTGGCACCGCTCCAGCCGCCGGCAAGCATCACCGGTGCGCTCGATCCGTCGAAGGTCTCGATCCCGGCCACGAAGACGTTGCCGGTCGCGCCCCCACCAATACCGATCACATGCGTCCCGGCGCTCACGGTGTAGTCCTTCGAGGTGAAGGCGTTCGAACCGACCTCCGAGAAGGTATCCACCAGCGACCCGTCGACGTAGACCGTGGTCGCAGTATTGCCCACAGACGAGATCGGGTGCCAGATGCGGAACTTGCTGAACGCCGCGGCAGGCGAGAAGGTGAGACGCCCTGCAGGCGCCGCGGTGGACTTCATGAATCGGCCGCCGAACACGTTGGGCGCGGTGTCGCCCGCCCACCCCGAGCCCAACGTGATGCGCGAATCGTAGCCCACCACAGTGCCACCGGCGCCAAGCACGTTCTGCTCGCCGAAGAAGCTCTCGACCTGAAACCCGGCCAGGGTCGCGAGTTTGCGCGCCATGCACGTCAAAGCCGCGCCGGTCAGACCGTTTGTACCGGTCCCGGTGCCCTGCCCCGCGACGTTGCTGTCCCCGCAGAAGGCCAGGCGCGCCGGGCTGCTCGCGCCGCGCGCCTTGGCCGCGGTCCACTTCGACATGCTGCCGGGAACGAAGGTTGGGTCCAACAGCTGCAGCCTGCCGGCGGTTGCGGTCAGCCCAATGCGTCGCGCTCCCGGCGCCCAGTTCACCGCAGCGCCGCCGTTACTGCTGGCCTCGATGCTGGTGCGCGCGAGCGTGTTGCCAGTGCCCCAGGTGTAAACCCCGACCTCCCAGCCTCCGTTCGGCACGCCGCTTCCGTCAACATCCTCGACGAAGCAACGCACGACGTCGCCGTTCGCGCAAACCGCCGAGAACGCACGGAAGCCCGCGATCGCACCCGCGAGCGTGTACGCGCCTGCGCCCGTTGTCGTGCTGGTCTCGTAGACCCGATCGGCCGTGATCTCGACCATGACTCAGGCATTGCCCTCGGTGATCGTCCAGCCCGTGATCTGCACGGTCTGGCTGGCTGCGATCGACGTGTTGTCCACGGTGAGGTCGCCACCACCGCCCGTCGCGCTCACGCTTCCTTGCATGTGGCACGTCGTGCCAGCGCTGTCCTTGAAGCGATAGTGGGCCGCCGTGCCGTTGCCCACGGCCGTCGCGCTGATCGGGGTGCCTAGCGTCAGCACGCCAGCGGCCTGGCTCGCCCAGTCGGACGCCAGCGCGAACTCAGCGAGGAGCGTACCGGTGTCGGCTGCAGCGCAGTTGGCCGGTTGGGCGCCGGTGCGGATCTGCACTTTCGGCGTCGTGCCGATGCTTGTCTCGATCTGGGCGCTGCGGGCATTCCGCAGCGCCACGCTCATCTGGATGGTCATAAAGAAGGCTCCTAGGGTGCAGCGATGCTGCCCACGCCACCCCTGCAGGTCGAACCCTAGAGGGGGCCGAACTTGAATCTGGCAGAGCGGAACCGTTGAGTCTTAAGTATCGATGGCCGAAGCTTATTCGACCCAAAGTTGCAGCTCGCGCTTCGCACCAACTCTGCCTTACAGCATACTCGTGTCTCCACAACAACTCGCGCGAGGAGAGGATGACTTCCAAAGCCTTAAGTAACTTATCCGATCGACTAAAAGATATCGATCAGCTTATTAATGCCCACCAAGCAATTACCAAAATAAACAATGCGGAAATAGCCGCACAGAATGCCGGCGGACAACTTGCCCAAGTTGCGCAAGTCGTCCATGCACTTGTCACGACACCTGGAAGGGGCAAGCCCAAAGAAGTTGACGCCATCAACCGCGCAGCCTTCGTGCTATCTACGGCGCACTTCCAAGGGTTCGTTGAGGAGTTGCACACGGAGCTTGGCCTTATCGTTCTCGCTGGAAAGGCCGCGGATCCCGACGCTGTCATCAAGTTGGTAAGACCGCCTCGGTCGAATCCACATGTCAATGTGATAAACCAAATGTTCGCCGGGATAGGCATCTACGAACCAATGGATTCCATTCGTTGGCAGAATTGTGACAACAAAACTGTTCAGTCTAGGCTCAAGGGTTACCTGGAAATCCGGAACAAAATTGCTCACGGAAAAAAGGAGCCAATCACCAAAGCCAAAGTAACTCAGCTAAAGCAGTTTGTTGAGCTTTTGGCGGAAAAACTGGATGAGAGGGTGTGCGTCATAGCCCAGAAAAACTTTGGGAGAAAGCCTTGGTGAAGGAGCTTCGGGCTTAGGGCTTGTCAACGCCCCAACTTTGCTAGCCGACCTTAGTCTGCACGGGCCTTTGCGAGGTCATCGCGCATCTGGATGCGCATTGCACGCGGCGCCGTGTCCGCGATGCGCTGGTCCTTCGACTTTTGCATCTCGCGCACGCGACGCATGATGTCTGGCACCCGGATGAGCATCGGCTGGTCGGGATTCTTCGCGTTCCAGTCCGCGATCTCCTCGCGTGCCGCGCGCACCTTCGCATCGTCCTTCTCGAAGATGCCCGCGGCCCACTGCGCGCGGATCTCCTGGGCGCGCAAGTTGTAGAAGCCCTTCGCCTGCTGGTTGAGGGCGTTCGCTTCCTGGATGGTGGCCACGCTCTGCGGCTGGAACCCGATCGCCTTCAGCGCTGCCTCGAGGTGGCTGGTCTCCAGCACCTTGTAGCCCTTGGCGTCGCGGTACATGCCAGTGGCAGCCATGTCCACGCCCTTCGCCGCGTTGCGTACAGCCGTGGGTGCCACTTCCAGCGCGCCAGCGCCGACGTCGCCCTTCGCCACACCAAGCGCGCCGGAGAAGATGCGGCTTGCGAAGTCGCCGGCCGGGCCCGCGACCTCGAGCACGTCGCGCGTGTGGCTGGTCTTCTGCTGCAGCAGCCCGGTGCCAGGGATCAGATTGCCCATGCCCAGGCGGCCGGACACGTCGAGCGGCGCGCCCGGCAGGCCGCTCACGCCCTTGTCGAGGAAGTCGGCGATGCCCTTCGGCAACATCGCCTCGAGCACTTCCTGGCGCGCCTTCTTCGCCGAGAAGTTGTAGCCCAGCAGTTGCGCGAGCGCGTCGGCCACGTCCTCGGCATCCTCGGCGAACGGCAGGCCGCCCGAGCCGCCCATCAGCATCAGCATGCCGAGCGCCAGCAGCGCGGCGCGCTTCCCTTCGGGCCCACCCTGCGTGTACATGCGGTGCAGCAGCTCGAGATAGGCGATGGAGTAGGTCTTGAAGGTCATGAGCGTGCCGCCGACGGCGCCGCGGCCCCACTGCATCTTCGAGGCCTTTGAGTAGACGAACTGCGTCTCGCGCACCGCGCGGCTTGCGAACGCGGCCGGGTCAGCCTCCCCGCGATCGCGCGCCACGCGGTAGGCGGCGATGAATGTGATCCGGCGGTTCACCTGCTCGGCCGCGCCAAAGACCTTGCCCCATGCGAGCGACAGCCGCGCCAGCGCGTTCTGCCCGGCGGCGCGTGCGTCGCCCAACCGCGTGCCGTCGCCGGCGCGTAGCGAGCCCGAGCCGCGGGCCTGCGCCATGAGCTGGTGCACCTCCTGCGGTGCGACGACACCCTCGTCTTCGGCGGTCTTGAGCGCCTTGGCGAGGTCGGGCTCGAACTCGAAGCCCTTCGTGCTCATGTTCTTCGCGGCAATGCCCAGCGCCGCGGCCGCCTTGCGCGCGCCGCCAAACTGGCTGAGCCACGGAAACGTCACAGCGGCCGGCTGCGTCATGTTCACGAACGCCGAAGCGATCGAGCCGCCGAGGTACTGCGCGAACAGCAAGCCGCGCACGGCCTGGGCCTCCTCCTGCGGGTTCTTCACGTACTCGGCCAGGCGGACGGCAACGTCTTTCAGCTCGCCCTGCTCCTTCGGGATCGCGTTCACGGCCTCGCCCAGGTCGCCCATGTTGAGGCCGGCGGCGGTCTGCCGCGCGTTGCTGTAGATGAAGCTGGCAAGCACGCGGCCCACGTCCTCGCTGAAGCCGGCGATGCCCTTGCGATGGATCAGGCGGCGCATGGCGCTGCGGTTGGTCTTCGTGAGCTTCAGGTACTCCTGGAAGGCCTGGTCCTGCGCGCGATCGCCCGTCGAGTCGAGGCCCAGCGCGTTGCCGAACAGCTCGAGCGTCTCGGGCGTGACGCCGGCGAACATCTTGAAGGCCTCCTCCGACAGCGTGCCTTGGCTGACCGCGGCCTCGCCAAACTCGCCGCGCATGCGCGCCGCCATCGTGTTGGCCTCGCGCGCGGTCTCGAACAGGCCGAAGTACTGCCGCTCGCCCTTGGCGTCGACGACGTCGACCGAGTAGCGGCCGAAGCGCGACAGCGGCGCGTAGCCGCGCGCCTGCAGGTCGCGCACCTTGTCGGCCCGATCCATGATGCCGTTCGCGGTGTTCATCAGCAGCGTTGCGCGGTCGGGCTGGTCGCCGGCCAGCTGCGCCAGGTGATCGCGGATCAGCACTGCCGCCGCCTGCGCGTCCGGCGCGTCCATCACCATCGTGCGCAGGCCCTTCGCATCGTCGCCGGCGAAGCGCAGCATGTCGGCGCGCGCCATGGTGTCGAGGCTGCGGTCCGTCGCCTCGCGGAATTCGCGGTACAGCGCCACCTGGTCGTCCGTCAGCTGGAACATGCTGCGCAGCTCGGCATCGCTCCAGACCACGCCCGGCTGCAGCATGCGCGACTCGTACCGCGAAGCCACCGCCTTCTCGTAGGACTCGAGGGGCATGCCCTGCCAGGCCTTGAGCATGCGCTCGTCCAGCATGCCGTTGCGCAGCAGGCGCTGCGCCTTCTGCTCGGAGGTAAGGCCGGCCGCGGCATCGATCAGGGTCTGCACCTGCACGGGGGCGCCCTGTTCGTCGCGTGCCCACGTCAGCGTGCCCTCGAATACCGGCTTGGCCACCGCGGTGTTGTCGGCCGCAGAGATCGGCGACTTCTTGATGTCGCGCCACGTCTCCAGCTTCGGCAGCAGCTTGGGCGCCAGCTCGGCCGCGTCGGTGGCGTAGTGGCTCACGTCGTCGACGAAGCCTTGCGCCGCATCGAAGACGGGCTTGAATGCCGGCGAGCGCTCGGCCAGGTTGTACATGGTGCCGATGGTCTTGTGCCACCAGCTGAGCCGGCCCGGCGCCGAGAACGTCTTGTTCAGTTCGGCGGCCGCGGTGCGCGCGTACTCGCCGACCGTCGAGCGGCTGAACATGATGTCGAGGTTCGAGTCGTCGAAGGTCCCGGCATTGCCACTGGCGCTCTTGATCTGTCCGGGCTTGAAGACGATGAACTCGCGCCCGCCGTCCTTGTGGTTCACGATGATTCCGTCATAGCCGCGGCTGACGAGTTCCTGTCGGACATAGTCGTCGTCCATTTCTGCGCCAGGCTGCTCCATGACGTGGTTGACCACCTCGAGCGGCGCGGGGTTTTTGAGCGACAGATAGACGTCCAGCACGCGGCCGCCCTCTCCCTGCGCATAGCCTTCGGCGGCCGGCTTCTGATCCGTGAAGTAGAACCCGTTGCCCCAGTCGGCATTGCCATCCCCCTCCCCGAGGAACTCGTTGCTGAAGGCCGTGAACTGCGCCGTGGTGCCATGGAACACCTCGAGCGGCGCGCCCTGAGCGTCCACTACCTTGCTGTCGCCGAACCACGCGCGGAAGGCGGCCGTCGAGGTCTGGTCGGTGCTCGTGGGCTCGCCCGGGGCCGGGTTGACGCTGTAGATGCGATCCAGGACACTACGGATTGCTCCGGCATCCGCTCTGGTCTGCACCCCAGCTCCGGCTGCACCTGCACCAGCCTCGACGGCGGGCTGCCGGAGCTTCTCTCTCAGGACTACCTCGTGCACGTACATGCGCTTGGCATTCGAGTCCGCTTTCACCAGCACCACTTCCACCATGTCGCGATCGCCGATGCGCACCGGTGCGGCGACGTGGTAAACCATGCCTGCGTCGCGCGCGCCCTCCATCGCCTCCGCGTGGATGATCTTGCCGTTCTTCAGCACGTCAGGCACCGCAGCGAAGGCCGTGGCCTTGTCCCGGCCGATGCCGTGGAATAGGCTGCTCTTCACAGCCTGGCGATCGAGCGACACGAGGCCGATGCCAGGCACCTCCACCAGTGCATTGCCCGTCGTCGCGTAGTGCTTGGTCACCTTCTCGGTGATCGGCACGCCATCCGGCGCGAACTCCTTCCCGGTCATCTGCGCCACCGGCGCGCCGTCGAGGAAGGCGCGGCTCTCGGCGTCCGGGTCGACGCCTTCGGCCCTGCTGAACGCGAGCCCGGCGCGCGGCACCGCGGCGCCGGCGCTGCGCTCCACGAACGCGCGCGCCGGCAGGATGAAGTTCCGGATGATCTCGTCGTCGGTGAGGCGCAGCCGTCGGAATCCGGGCACGTTCTCGCGCAACCAGGTGCGGATGGCGGCCACCGCGCGCCGCACGAAGTGCAGCTCGGGCGTGTTCTGCGCCATCTCGGCCAGCACCTCCTCTGCCGCTGCGCGCCGGTCCAGCTTGTTCACGCCGCGCAGGCCGTATTCGCGCACTTTCGCGTCGACCTCGGCGCGGCGCATCGTCGCGATCTGGTTCAGCACGCCGTCCAGCTGCTTGCCGAAGGTGCCGCGCAGCCCATGGTGGCCCAGCACCTCGTGGTAGAGCACGCGGGCCGCGTCCTCGGGCGTGCCCAGCCGGGACGCCATCAGGTAGGCCTTGCCGCGGTAGTAGAAGCCTTCCGGCGCGCCGCGGGCACCGCCGCTGCGCTGGCGCAGATCCGCGCGGCGCGCGGCCTCTGGCACGGCAGCGTCGTTCATGTCGAAGGCCACCACGATGTCCGGCGCATTGCCCCAGGCGCTGCGGATCGCGTCGACCGTCTTCCGCACGATGGCCACGGCCTGCGTGCGCGCCTGCGGCGAGTAGGTCCGGCGGGACAACGCGCGCATGGCGTCGGCCGCCGCGGGCGACATGCCGGCGAGCCCGTCGTCCGCGCGGCGGAACAGCGCGGTGTTGCCGTTCTCTCCGGCGCGTGTCTCGATCGTCGCGGCGAGCTGGTCGAACGCCTCGTTGATTCGAGCCCGCTCGAGGCCGGCTGGGTACTGCACGCCGGATTCGACGCCGTGCACCAGGTAGTCGGAGCGAGCACCCATCGCCTTGATGCGATCGAACACCCAGGACTCGAAGGCGCGCGCGAACATCTCGGTCGGGCGCGTCCAGTAGCTCTCCTTCCCCTCCTTGATGCCGAGCGACGACTCGTAGTAGCTGCTCTCCTTGCGGCCCTGCCGCACCGCATCGGGCGGTAGACCCAGGGCCTCGTTCAAGCCCTCGCGCGCCGACTCGACGCCTCGGCTGTAGATCCGCTTCAAGTCTTCATCGGTGGTGCCGGCCAGGCGCGCCTGCGCGCGCTCCAGCGTCAGTTCGGCTTCGCGCACCAGCGCCGCGCGATCGAGCTGCTCGCGGTAGATGGTGCTCATGACCCGATCGAACGCGCTGGCGAGCTCCGGACGCAGGTTCGCGAGCCGACCGCGGCGGCCGGAAGACTGCGGGGTGCCGTCGTACCTGCCCTGCTCGTACCAGCCGCTCGCGCCGCGCGCCTTTCCCTGATAGGCATCGCCCTGCTCGAGCTCGCCGAAGTAGTGATCCAGCGCATGCGCCCACTCGTGCGCCAGGCTGCCGCCGCCGCGAATCTTGGTCATGTTGATGACCAGCCGGCCGGGCTCGTAGTGCGCGGCGAAGCGGCCGCCACCGCGCGCGCCGAAGGCCAGGCCCATGGTGCCGTTCAGGCTCATTGCCGAAGGCGGTACGCCCATGATCTGTGCGAGGTCGCTCAGGCCGTCGTAGGCCATGTTGATGATGCGCTGGCGCTCGTCCTGCGCGCTCCAGTTGCCGAACTCGATGCCGCGGAAACCGAAGTCGCGAATGAAGTCGTCCGGCGTGGCATCGCGGTCCAGGCGCTGCGGCAGGCCCGTGCGCTGCAGCACGTCGAGGTGCGGCCGCTCGGGCTCCTTGCCGCGGGTCGCGCTGGCCAGCTCGGACTCATAGAGGCGCCGCGCCGCCGCCTCGGCGTCCGCGCGCGTCATCGCGTAGGCCAGCGTGCGCCCGCCGATCTGCCGCCGGACCTCGAAGTAGGAGCCTGCGACTTGCTCGGCGGTCAGCGGCGTGCCCGCCTCCGCAGATTGCTCGAGCGTGAGCTCGCGCCCGCGAGGCGTGAGCGACTTGCCGCTGGATTCCCGAACGCCGAAGCGCCTGGCCCACGGTTCGCCCTTCGCGGGGAACCCGTCGGCCATCATCTTGCGCACGCGCATCAGGTCGGAGTGGTCTAGCACGAACGGATCGCTGCGCCCCTTGTAGACCGAGAATAGCGTGGCGCGCGCCTCGCGCCGATGCGCGGCCAGGTCCTCGATCCCCTCGGCGTTGCGCCGCGCGCGATCGCTGCTCGTTGCGCCAAGACCATCGGTCCACTGCAGATGGTCGAACAGAAGGCGCTCCTTCGCGCCGGCGATGTTCTCCGGGGTGAGCTCGCTGTACACCGCGCGCACCGCCTGCATCATGCGCACGTAGCGGCGGCGGCCGGCCGGCGTGTTGTCCTTCGGCTGGGCCGCGAGGCGGTCGTAGACCACCTTTGCCGATGCCGCGGTCACGGGGTTCATGCCGCCGCCGACCAGCGCCGACCAGTCGGGCTTCCAGATGTTCGCCTTCGTGGCGAGTTCGGCTCCTTCGGCCTCGCTCATCTCGTTCAGGTCGGACACGTTCAGGCCGCGCTCCTTCCAACGGTCCTTGCGCGCGCCGCCGATCTTCTCGCCAGCGTCCTGGATGCTCTCGGCGGGCGCAGCCGCTGACGCGCGCGGCGGGCGCTTTTTCTCGGGCTCCTTCGCCGCAACTGGTCGTCCCGACTGGAAGGCCAAGCCAGAAGGACTGTGCATCTCTCGGAGAACGCGCTGCGCCTTGTACTCGCTGGCATAGCCCGGCGGCGTCATCAGAAGCACCTGCACCCGATCGCCTTCCAGATCGCGATGGAACTCATCGACCTCGTCGCGGGTCGCGTCACGTACTGCGATGCCGCCAGAGCGTGGCACCACCACGCGCAGCGATCCGTCAGCAGCCATCTGGAAGTCCTGGCCCGCCACCACGCGCAGCGTGGGATACAAGACCCGGCCCCCTGCCTCGCTGGAGACCACACCACCACTGGCCCGCTGGATCGCCTTCCAGACAGCATCGGCGCTCTCGCCGAGACGCGGCTTTCCCGGCCGACTGGGCGGCGGCGGGGAGGCCTGCGGCGCCGGCGCGGGGACAGGGGCTGGCGCCGAAGCGTCGTCCATCGTCGAGCTGGGGAACTCCCGCGCGGCCTCCAGCAGTTGGTCGATCGGCGCATCCAGGCGGATCGTGCGCACGTCCTCGCCCTTGTCCCGCGCGGCAAGCCACTGGTGGTGGCCATCGAGCACGTGGCCATCGCTGGACACCATGATCGCGCGATCGCCACCGGTGAACTCGCTGGCCCGCTGCACGCGCTCGGGGCTGAACTCCGCCTGGGTCGGCTTGAGGCTGTCGGCCGGCACCGTCTCTTCGGCGTGCGCGATGCCGCGAGCATTCATGAAGTTGACCATCGCACCGCGGTGCTCGGCGCGGATCTGCGGCATCTGCGCGCGCGGCACGCCCTTCGTTCCAGAGTCCGCCGCGAAGGTCGCCCATTCGCCATCCGCCAGGCGGCCCGATTGCTTGGCGGCCGGCAGCGGCTCACGCGGTTCGGGGCGCGCAGTTGGGACGGTCGGCGCGGCCGGCGCCGTGCTGGCGGCGGTCTTCTGCTTTACCACGAAGCGCCGGTTCTCCGGCACCACTTCGTGCGTGCCGTCCAGGCCGTTCTCGCTCACGAAGGCTTCCGCCTTGCCCTGCGACAGGAACCATGCCTTGCCGTCCTCGACACGCTGCAGCGCCTTCTCGCGCCGCGCCGTCGACACTGCCCTGCCCTCGACGCTGGGAACTGGAGCTCCGGCCGGGGCCGCTGCCGCTGCCGGTGCTGCTGGCGCTGGCGCCTTTGCGCGCCGGCCGCGCGCCCGCGCAATGCCGTCCTGCACGCTCGTCGGCGCCTCCGACGCCGGCGCGGTCGTGGCCGGCGTGACCGGCGCCGCTACTGCTTGCGCTGGCTCGGCTTGTCCTTGTTGGACTGGAGCTGCAGCAGCAGCCGGTCGCGCGCCTTCGGCGACATCTGCCTCAGGCGCAGCAGCGCCGCCAGCACGTTCTTCCGGGCCCGTGGCTCCGCGGGCAACTTGAATGGCATTTGCGATCTCCTGGTCGTTCGCGCCAAGGGCGCGGAGGAATTGTTCATCGGTGACGTTGCGGCCGCCGAAGTCGGGCACGTCGTCCGCGAGCGCGGCGGCGATGTGCCCCTCGGTCTCACGGTCGAGCGCGCGGAAGTAGTCGTCGTAGAGCGCGCGATCGCGCTCGTCGAGGTCGGAGTAGTCGAGCACCGGCGGCGCCGCGCGGTTGGCGGCCGTGGCCTGCTCCTGCTCGGCCAGCGCCGCGGCGTCGGCCTGGCGTTGCGCGTCCTGCAGCAGTTGGCCGTGCGCGCCGGAATCCACCGCGATCGCCGCGCCGGTGGAGAGCGGGCCCGCGGCGGGATCGATACCCATGGCCTGCGACGGCAGCGGTGCCGCGCGCGCGGCAGGCGCGCCAGCTGGTGTCTCGATGGTCGGGGCCGACGGCTGCGGCGACAGCCCCATGAGGCGCGCGCGCTCGGCGGCGCGCTGGTTTTCCGGCAGTCGCGCGAGGTAGGCGTCGACCTCGGCCTGCCGGCCGACGGTTCCGTCGGGGAACGCGACCAGCGTGTCCGGCTCGTAGCCGAGCTGCAGCGGGTCAGGAGCGGGTGCGAGTGCGGGCGCCGGTGTCGCCGCCGCTGGCTCGCCGCGCGCGCCGACGCCGTGCACCAGCGCCGCGCCGCCGCCCATCGCGCCGCCAGCCAGCAGGCCCTGCGCCGCGGAGGCCCCGACGCCCTCGCCCACGGTCTTGTCGAGCGCGAGGTTCTGCAGCGCCTGCTCGGCCATCGACTGCGGCACCTCCTCGAGCACGCCTTCGGACAGCACGCCCTCGCCCATCTGGCGCGCCAGCGAGCGCTGCGAGGCAGGGCCCGCGCCACGGATCGCTCCTTGCGCCAGCATGGTGTCGGCGTCGCCGACGCCGAGGCGCTGCGACACCTTGCCGCCGAGCACGCCAAACGCGCCGGTAGTCAAACCGGACGCCGCGGTCAGCGCCACTTGCTTCGGCGTGAGTAGGCCATCCGCCGTCTCCTGGCGGACCTGCTCTGCCTGCGAGCCAGCACCCAGCACGCCCTCGCCGATGGCCCCGGCGATCGCTGGCGCGACCTTCGCGCCCGTGGCCAGCACGCCGCGCGCAACGCCGGCGCCGCCGAGCATCTGCGGGATCGACTCGCCCACGCTGGTTGCGATCGTGCTCGGGTTCTCGAGCATCGCCTGGGCCGTGCCCACGAAGCCGTCGGTCTCGGCCACCTTCTGGTTGGCGGCCTTCTGCGCGTCGGAGTACTGGGCAGCGAGGAAGGCCTGCGTGTCCTTGAACCGCACGCCGGCATCCTCGACCGCCTTGCCGGCCTGGCCGCCAGTCACGAGAATCCGCGAGGCCGACCACGCTCTGCGGCAGACCCACGGCGCCCTTCAGCGCGGTGATGCCGACGTCCTTGGCAACGTCGATTGCGGTTCTCTTCGGGCTTTCAGGCGGGTCGAGTTCACCCGCGAATGGCTTGAGGTTTCGCGAGGGTGTGTCGAGCTGCCCATTGAAGGGCTTAAGGTCGGTTGCCATTCCCCCATCCTCTGCACGAGGGAGGGGGTAGTCGAGCCCTAGAGGGGGCCGCCCCTCGCGGGGTAGAGTCCGGTCACCACAACAGGACCCCGCAAGGGGCGGACGAAATGAACATCAACCATCTCACCGAACACATTCGGCGCGTCGAGATTGAATTGAAGGCGACGCAGGTAGCGCTCCGGGGGACGCGCGCGCTATTGTTCGCAGCATTGGAGCAATTGCAACAGCGCGGTCAATTCGATCCGAAGACACTGCAACTGCCTGAGGAAGCGCAAGAGAGCAAGAAGCTGCGTGAGTGGCTTGAGCGGGTAACCCAACTCGACACCCCAGCCTCGTAGTTCAAACGTCGCTTTCGCACCGCTCCATCGGGTCGGTGCGAGCCGAGGCCTTGTTCGGCACGGCCCCGCAGTACACGCAGGCCCGATAGTCTGCTCCGTAAAAGCTTGGCGCCACTCCGAAGACGTGTCCAGTCGAGCGCAAGCATGCGGCCTGCACCCGCTCGCGCTCCGCCTTGATTGCCTCGTCTTCGGCGCGCATGCGCTCTTTCACAAAGGCCCGCGTGCGCTCGCGCACCGAGGCCGCTGCGTCAACGATCTCTTGAGGCGTCAGGGAGTGGGTATTGATGTTCATCGCACCAGTCTTCCGCTGACGCACAGCCGAGTCGAACCCTACGGGGGGCCAGCACCGTCGAGCGGGGATTTACCAGTAGGCGATGGAAATCGAATCAGCTAGCCTTTCGTCAGGAGGACTTTTCGTGAAAGACACTGAACTACGCGGCATCTTGCTGCAGGATTTGTACGACCACCGTAGCAACCCAAACTACAAGCCAGTCGGTAGCAAACTTGCACCCCCAGTCATTGATGGTGATTTAGTGCGAGTGCTTGAGCAATTGGAGAGGCATGGTCTTGCCGATGTTCATTTTATTGACTCCATAGGTGGCCCTCGAGAAGTTCTTCGGGCGCGCATTTCTGCAAACGGAGTTGACGTCATCGAGGACGGCTCCGACCCAGGAATTAAGATCGAACTCGTACAGAATCACACATACAACATTAGCAATTCAACCAACGTCGCAATCGGCAATAACAACGAGCAGGTCGTGAAGAACAGCGTAGACGAGCTGCTGAAGCTGATCGAGGCCAGTAGCGGAACGAAAGAGGAAAAGGCGGAAGCGAAGGGTCTGCTGAGACGGTTCCTCGAACATCCCTTGCTTACTTCCGTCGCCGGCGGCGTCATCGGGGCCGCCGGAAGCTTGCTCTAATCTCGAGCGTGCCTCCGGATCCTCAGGCACCAATGAACCGGCGACCCTGGGCATCTTCGTAGACCGGTTTCCCGCTCGATGTGCCGACTTGACGCACCATCCCCGGGGGCAACGCCACCCCGCCCTGCCCTTGATCCAGCCGCCGCACTTCGCCAGTCGCCGAGTTGACCGCCGCCAGCACGCCTTCCGTCTTGTTGCCCGATGCGTCGGTGCTGCCCTGCAGCGCCACCGGCTTCCACTCGCCTCCTGCGACCTTGCCCTGCATCGCGAGCAGCCCTTGCTGGGCGCGTGCTCGTTCCGACACCGAGGTCTTCGGATCCAGCACGATGCGGCGCAGCGCGGCCTCGTCCTCCGCAGCTGCGACCTGCGTGTCGCGCAGCCGGTTGGCGCCGGCCACCTCCTCGCGCCGGATCGAGTTGGTGTCGGCCGCGCGCCGGTCCTCGGCCGCGATGCGCTCGGCCTGCAGCCGCGCGGCGGCCGCCTCGCGCTGGGCCGCGCTCTGGAACCCCAGACCCGCGCGTTGCGTATCGGCTGCCTGGCGCCCGGCCTCGAGCTCTGCCTGCTGGCGGTTCTGCACCGGGATGGCGGCCGCCGCCACGGCGCCCTGGTCGGACTGGAAGCCGCGCCGCGGGCTCCACGCGCCGCGCGCGGCTGCCGTGCGCAGGTCGGCCTGGTCGAACATGGCCTGCGCTGCCGCCGGCCCGGGGTTGTTGATCACCGTGAGCCCGCCGACCGGCACCGACGCATTGAACGCGCGCAGGTTCGCAGCTTGGGCGTTGGCATCCTCGAGGCTTCCGGCGGCGGGCCCGCTGCGCGCCGTCGGGCCGAATCCACCAGGTGCTGGGACGCTGCTATCCGCAAGCTGCGCAGCCGCTGCTGGCTGCGGCACCGGCGCTGCAGTGGGCGGCGGTGCGACGACTGCGGGCGTCGCGGGCGCCGGGGCTGTAGCGGGTGCGGGAGCCGGCGCGCTGATGCCGAAGACGGGGGGCACACCTTGGCGCGCCGCCTCGGCGCCGGCGGCACGGTCGCGTGCGTCCTGATCGAAGCGCGCAACCACGCGAGACTGCTGCTCGTCGGTCAGCGGGTAGCCACTGAACCGGAGCGAGGCGTCGTTCGCTGCGGTCACCGCGTCAGCAGCGGGCCGCGCCGGCGGCGGATTGATCGCGCCACGGCCGGCACCAGCTGCCGACGGCGCGCCAAAGCCCGCCAGCTGCTGCGCCTGCGGGCTCGGCGGCAGGGAGGGCGTCAGCATCGGCAGCGGTGCCGGGATGCTCGCGCCGAGATCCCTGCTGCCGGCGCTGGCAGCCGCCGGGCGCGGCGCGCCGAGCTGCGTGACGCTCGAGTCGCGCGCGGCTGCCGCGGCGTCGCCGAAGCTGTTCGCGCGCCGGCGTGCCTCTTCGTCCACCAGTCCGCCGTTGGCGTAGCCGCGCGGCCGGAAGCCCAGACCGGGGCCTGCGGCAGCCGGTGCTTCGGGCGCGGGCCGCCCCGAGAAGCCGCCCACGAACCGCACTGCGTGGGTCGCTACCGGCGCTGCGCCTGCTGCTGGTGCAGGCGCCGCACCGTCGATCGTGCTGACCGTCCCGCCCGGCGCCGCGCCGTTGATGCTCACCGACCCCGTGACGTTGCCGCCGCTGTAGACGTTCCCTTTGCGCGTCACCATCCCGCCGTCGGCGAAGAACATCGCCTCCGACGCGCTGCCCGGCCCGAAGCCAGGGCCATCGCCCACCTGCTCGTGCGTCGCGTTCTTCAGCGCGTCGAGCGCCTGCACGCCGACGGCGTGAACCTGCTCGGGCGGCAGCCGGTATTCGCCGTTGCTCAGCCGCACATCGACACCCTCGCGCGCGCTGCGTGGGCTGAAGCCGCGCGCGCCCATGTCGCCGAGCTCCGCCTCTCCGATCTGCTTCGTCGAGTCGGCCGGCATGATGTAGCTGCCTTCCTCTACTACCCGCCTTATGGAGTCAGAAGTTCCATTGCCGGCCCCTTTGATTAGTCCCGCTTTCTCGCCTTGAATGTTCGGCTCCGGATTACGGCTCGGAGACCTGCGGGCAAAGTGCGGCTGAGAAGGCATAGTTATATCTGCGACTGTTGTGGCGCAATGATTGCGGCGCAGATCGATGCTTGAAAGCCCTACAGGGGTGAAAACCCTTTCCCCTCGACGCATCACAGTCCGCCCATCGGATGCGTAATTGTGATACAAAGTTACAAACATCACCGATTCTGATCATGCACATAATTTTAAAGAGCCATGTCGATGCAGTCGCCAAAGACTTCGAATACGAGAATCTAGAGGCGAGCAAGCAGTTTGAACGATTCTGCAATTACTGCCTTGTATCAAAGCACTTTTTCGGAAGATTTGACCCTTCGATTGTCACAACAGACGAAGATGATGCCTCGATAGATGGCCTCGCAATCATCATCGATGGAGATTTAATTACAACGGTTGACGACGCAACAGAAGTATTTAAAACTCACAAGACCAATCTATCGGTTGAAATTGTATTTTCCCAAGTAAAAAGTGGCGAATCATTTCGCAAGGAAGAAATCGCCAACTTCAAGATCGGCATCGAGGATTTCTTATCTCTCACACCGAAGCTGCCCAACGGAAAATTCAACAAAGAAAATATAAAAATCCTTCAAGTCGTGCTTGCAAACTTGAAAAAGGTTCGCAACCGTCGACCAAACTGCAGCGTCTATTATTGCACGTCAGGGGTATACACCGCTGAACGAGAAATTCAAGCCGCATTAGATATTATCGAACGATATCTAACGGCCACAGAATTTTTCTTCTCGGTATCCGTTAATCCGCTGGGCAGAAGCGAATTGATTCGATACTACGGCGAGCTATCAGAAAAGAATGAAGCCAAACTGCAACTAATAGATTATTTTGGAATGCCTGCAATGCCCGGCATCCCACAATCTTACGTTGCTGTAGTAAATGCGAAGAATTTCGTTAATGCTCTGCTCGAAGATAATGAGGGAAACCTAAAAGAGGCCGTTTTTGAGGAGAATGTTCGATCTTTTTTAGGCAATAAAAATGAAGTGAACGAAGCAATACAAGATACTTTGAAGGATGGTCAAAAAAAATCACTCTTCTCAGTTCTCAACAATGGCATAACAATCGTCGCTCCCGAACTGACCCTCACTCCGAATACCAAAGAACTTCACCTTACAAACTATCAAATAATTAATGGGTGCCAAACTAGTAGCACTCTGCATGAGAACAAGCTGCTTTTAACCGAATCAGTAAATGTCGTCGCGAAATTCATTGAATCTCCAGAGAACGATGCTTCCAGCGATATCATCGCCGCAACAAACAGTCAATCAGGAATTCCGAAAGAAGCTTTTTTTGGCCTACGCGACAAGGCGAAGTTGGTGCAAAAGTATTTTAAGGCGCAGAACGCCCTAACCCCTCAAGAGAACCACGTCCATTTTGAAAGACGGCAGGGGGAATATAAACACGCTGGCTTTCAGTCGACGCGGATATTCGATGTTCGGGAAGTTGCCCGCTGTTATGCCGCAATGTTCCTAGATGTACCGCATAATGCGGCGCGCTACGTCGCCACGATTTTCGCGGCGAATGAAGACAACCTATTTAAAGAGACCGATCATGAGTCTTATTATTACGCCGCCTGCCTCACCCTATATAAATACCAGACGCTAATCAACGGCAAGAAAAGTGGCGCGCAAAATTACGTCAAGGTGCGCTGGCACATAATTCAATTGTTCAAATGGCTCTCAGCAGGATCAATTGAAACACCTGCTCCAAACTCAAAAAAGGCAGAAGGATACTCGGCAAAGTTGATTGCGTCGCTCAATTCGGACAATCGGAATTACATAAAAACCTTCGACAAGTGCCAAAGGATAATTGACTCCGTGGGCTTTCCCACCGACGACGAACTTAAACGCGGCAAGTATTCCAGCGAGCTGATGTCAGCAGCACGCGAGCAGTTGAGTGGACGGTCGCATCCCATTCGAAGAACACGTCCGTCGAAAAAACCTTGAGTAACCCCTATCCACCATTTGGGCCGCCGACAAGCTAGCTAGAAGTGCTGTCACTGCCGCTGATGCTCGCGCTCGTGTTGATTGCGTTGAGCCCTGCGGCCGACTGCGTGCCGAACATCTGAGCGCCGGCTATCGTGGCGCGCACCCTGGCATCGACGGACCCCATGGTCGCTCGGATGTTCGCCTCCTCTCCGCGCATCTTCAGGTCCGCATCGGCGATCGCCAGCCGCACGCGCGGCTCAAGCGCCGCGGTCTCGGCGCTGTACATCTGGACCAGCGCACGCGCGAGGTCTGTGCGCAGGCCCGAGAGGCCGGTGGCCAGCTTCATCGCCGTCTCGGGCCCAAGGACCAGCGTGCGGATGTAGTTGCCCGCGGCATCGAGCGCGACCTGGCGCTGGCTCAGCAGTGCGTTCACCGCGAAGCGGATGTTCTCGAGCTCCTGATCCCACGACTTCACCATGATGTCGCGGCTCGCGGTGGCCAGCTGCTTCATGCCGTCCAGCCGGATCTGATTCACCTGGCTGGTCAGGGCGCCCGGCGGCAGCGGAAAGCCGCGGTCGGCCCAGGAAGCCATGGCCTCGTCCTCCGCGCGCGCCACCTCCGCGCCGACGCGCGCGCGGTCGCGCTCGAACAGCTGTTGCTCGACGGCCGGGTTGATGCCGGTACCTCCCTCGCGCACCGCGCGATCGCACCAGGTGATGGCGTCCTCGTAGAACTCGGGGTGCGGGAAGTGCTCGGCGATGAAGTCGGCCATGCCCTGCTGGATCATGGCCAGGATCTGGTCGCGCGAAGCGTCGTAGAGCGCCTGGGCGTTGGCCGGGTCCTCGTCGGGCAGCTGCGGCTTCACCGGCGGAACGTAGCTGGTGTCCAGGCCCGGCACCGTCACGTGCGGCGCGGGGTCGGCCAGCGCCACCGCCGCGCCGATGCGCGCATCGCCGGCCGACGACATCGTCTGCGCGTTCTTCCACATCGCGTTGAAGGTGCGCGCGACCGTGACGGCCGCGCCGACTCCGCCGCTGACGGGATCAGGGATGGGGACGATCTCGCCCGGTCCAGGTGGTGTGACTGCCATGTTCAAATCTTCCGCTTGAGGTCTGCGACCCGGAACAGCACCGAGTCGATTTCGAAGTCGGCGCCGTCCTTGTTGAACAGCTCGACCGTGTGGTAGCTGGCGCTCAGGCCGCGCCCGACCTCCACGCGCCGCTGCTTGAGGTCCGGGCCGAAGCCGCGGGCCTTGTAGATGAACGCGCGCCCCTCGGCGATCACCTTCACGTACAGCTCGGCCTCGCCGGCCATGCCGACGTAGGCCTCGCTGATCGTCTTCAGCGCCTTGGTCCCGAAGTCCAGCTTCCCGAGGCTGATCGAGGCCTCGATCGGCTCACCGGCATCGTCGTCGCCGGCCAGCTCGAACAACCCGAAGTCGCTGGCGCCGTAGAAGCGATCGCCGATGCGCGCGAAGCTGTTGTAGTCGTAGTTCGAGTAGGTGGTGCTGGCGTTCGAGTCGAGGTTCACCACCCACACCTGGGTATCGCCGCCGGCGCCCGGGTCTCCCGGCCCGCCGGGTCCGCCGGGCCCACCGCGCGTGCCCAGCTCCGAGCCGGCTCGCGCCGCGGCCTTCATCGCGGCCTCGACCACGGCGCTCAGCGCCAGCGCCGAGCCGACGCCCAGCTGCTCGACCATCTCGGCCGACAGCAGGATCTCGGGTAGCAGGTCCGCCGCCACCACCACGCCGCCCTGCATGGTGACGACCAATAGGTTCAGCGCCTGCAGCGCGGTGGCCACGCCGGTAAGGCTCGACATGGAAGCCTGGAAGTTGTCCTCGTAGGCCAGCAGCATGCCGCCCAGCGGCTCGAGAACGCCGCGCAGCTCGCCGTAGGCGTGATCGGCTGCGAGCATCTCCATGCGCGGCAGCTCGGCGTCGAGCGTGGCGGTCTCGCCCACCAGCACGCTCCCGCCGAATGCGAGCGGCGGCAGCGAGAAGTTGCCGACGGCATAGGAGGGAGTGATCAGGCCGGCCTCGCCGGCGAAGAGCAGCGCCGGCAGGTCCGCGCGCAGCTCCGCATAGGCGCCGGTGGCCGCAAACATCGTCAGCGGCTCCAGCTCGGCGTCCAGCGTCGCGGTGCCCGGCGTCAGGTCCGGCGGGCTGACCTGCACCAGCTGCGGATCGAACACCTTGTCGTCGCCCGAGTAGAGCGAGGCCTCGAGCCAGCCCGCGGCCATCGGCACGCCCGTGCTGACCTCCAGCACCTCCTCGCCGTCCTTGAAGAAGGTGACCACCGGCTCGTCGTCGCTTCCCGAACGCTCGATACGAAACACCGTCGCGTCCGAGTAGGTGCCCACGCCCACCCCCATCACGCCGTTGCGGATGGTCCAGGCCACGCCCTGGGCGCAGTAGAAGCCGAAGTCGATGGTGTTGCCGTTGTAGCCGGCGTCGACCCCGTCGTAGAAGTTGATCCCGCAGATGACGCCGACCACCGACTGGCCGACCTTGAACTCGACGAAGCCGTCGCCCTTGAACTCTGCGATGGACCGCGCGCCAGCGTTCCACCCCAGGTTGTAGCCGGTCTCGAAGGTGGAACCCGCCGCGTAGGAGAAACCGGGCACGTAGGGCTGGGCCGGGACCGCGGGATAGTTGATGGCCACCAGCTCGTTCGTGCACGCCCAGACCCCCACCTCCGCGCCGGCACCGCCGCCGATGACGTTGTCGGGCACGAACGTGCCCGTCACCTGGCCCGTCGACGGGTCGTAGGTGTAGAAGTAGCGGCCGGGCCCGCTGTACCGGAACATGCACACGCGCCGGGTCTCGAAGACCGTGCGCGCGGGCTGCGGCGGCCGGTATGGCTTCGCTGGGACATGCTCGTAGCTGACGTTCTCGACGATGACCGTGTTCTTGGTGAGCGTGTTCGCCATGGTCAGATGGGTGGAGGGTTGGGCCTGCGCGAGTCGGTCAGCCAAGGGGTCAGCGGGAAGGCGCTGACCTGCAAGTCGTTGTCGCGCAGGAAGGTCACGACCGTGAAGTCCGCGAGGGAGAGCTGCTCCTGGCCGGGCGCCGGCGCATCGTTGGGCGGCAGGCCGTCGCGCGCGATCGTGCCGCGGCGCGACCAGGTCTGGCCGTAGTCGGCGCTCTGGTACAGCGAGTGCTTTCCGTCCCACATGGGGCACACCATCAGCTTCGTGGACAGGCCGCTCACGATGCCGGTGTAGTTCTCCTTGAACGGCATCGCGGCCCGATCGACGAGATCCGTGCCGTTGGGCGTGAACCGCACGCGCGCCGGGTACATCCAAGCCTTGCGCCCTTCCAGCGGCGCGGGGATGTTCCGCGTGAAGATCAGCACGCCGCCCGGCACGGCCAGTGGCGCGCGACCGGCGTAGATGCCGGCGTCTTCCCCGGTGCCCTCGTAGAGGACCTGCGTCTCCATAAGCGAGCAGCCAGCGGCGACGTCGACCAGCCCGAGCTTCACCTTCACGCGCACGGCGTTCGAACCATCGACGTAGGGCACGCGGGCCACGACCACCGAGTAGCGCCGGCTCAGCGGCGCCGAGGTGATCTCAGCGTCCGAGATTCCCTGGTTGAATCGCTGGGCGCCGGTCTCGTTCAGCGGTATCCCCTGCATGGAGGCGATCTCCGCATCGAACATGTTGGTCGACGAGCACGGAGACCAGGTGCGGCCCGCGTCCACCGAGTAGGTGAAGGTCAGCCCGGGGCACGCCGCCGCGTTGACGGCCGTGGGCGAGTAGACCGGCCGCAGGTAGCGGTCCATCTTCAGCAGCACGCCGGGCGCGAGATGCAGGATGTCGGGGAACCAGCCGAGCTGGTTCGCGACGTAGAGGACATCGCCGAACGCCTGGTTCGCGCCGTCATCGGTCACGTAGGCCTGCGCGTGCTGGCCGTCCTCGAGGAGGATCGGCACGGCCACGCCAGCGTAGAACTTGTGCGCGGCGCCGTCTTGCCAGTAGCCGCCCCGGGTGTAGGTCACCAGCGCATAGCCGCCGAGGTACGGCACGAAGCTGTCCACGGCGTAGTGGTCCTTGAGCTGCTTGCCGGTGCGGGTCAGCTGCAGGTTCGTCGTGAAGACCCGGCAGGGCCGGCCGTCGAAATCCAGGAAGTTGCCGACGTCGGTGTTGCTGATGACGCCGCCCTGGCCCTTGCCGTAGTAGGCAAGCTGCGACGTCACGAAGCCACCGGCCTCCGGCGCCGGCCCGCGATCGGAAAACGTGCGCGCGTCGCTCGATCCGCGAATCCGCGTGCCGCCGCCGGCCACGCGCCCGAGAGAGTAGTAGCCGTCGAGCTTCTGCCCCTGGAAGATGTTGGTGAAGTCGCCGCTCTTGCGCACGACCACGTCACCGCGCCGGCGCGTGCTGAACGTGGGCAGTCCATCCTGCACCCAGTTCGCTGCCTGACGCCCCAGCGAGGTCGGGCCGTTGCGGAACTTCCCGTAGGCCATGCTCAAGCCTCGGGCGGTGGAGCTGGATCGCCGACCGTGGCGCGCGTGCCGACGAATGCGGTCCAGAAATCCGAGGGCTCGGGCGGCGTGGGCGTGCCCGCCCGGAAGCTGAGCAGGTTCATGTCCGAGTCGCTGCTCGTCGCCATCTTCCAGATGTGGTCGTCCAACGTCCGGTCCGATGCACCGTACGAGAACGCCGGATTGCCCTCGAAGAAAACGGACAGCCGCGGCACGCTGCCGGACGTGAAGCGAAAGAGGATCGTCGTGTCCTCAATGATCAATTCAGGCCACGTGAAGTTCTGGTTCGGGTCTTCGGTGTACCAACGCACCGAGCAGCCGGTGTTCGAGATGTTGATATAGAAGTTGCCCGGCATCAGGTCGCCGACCGAGTGTGCGCCGTACTCGACTTCGATGATGTCCGAGAGCGGACCGCCGAAGCGCAACTCGATCTCGTACTCCGACTGACCAGCAAACTCGGGAATCCTGATCTGCGCATCGCCATAGCCCACGGGAGGCATCAGCGACCCGAACCCGGACAGCAGCAGACGGCTCCCTCCCGCGAACGGCGCGGCCCAGAGGTGGCCACCACCGGCGTCGTGGCCGACGACGGACCCTGGCGGCCCGTTGAACTCGTCGAGGAAGATGTCGGCCACGGATCAGAACGTCGGCAGCGTGATGTTCGCGGCGTTGATCGATTGCGGCGCGCCGGCGGTGAGGTTGACGCTCGACATGTTGAGGTCCGCGCCGGCCGTGCCGCACTTCCCCTGCAGGCGTGGCTGCGTCGTGCTGGCGGTGCCATCGTCGTCGCCCGACACGATGCGGAAGTGCGAGGCCGCGCCGCTGCCCGTGTTGACCCCGCTCCAGACCTGGGCGGCCGCTTTCGGCAACGTGCCGTTGGCCGGCTCGTCGAAGTTGAGGGGATTGCCGGTGCTGTTGTCGCTGACGATGCACAGCACGGCCGGCGCGGCCGCGGCATCGGCCGAGGCGGGCTCGGCGCCTGCAAAGATGATCAGCACGGGGTTGGGGATCGATGCGATCAGCGAGCCCATGCTCAGCATGGCGTTGCGCAGGCCGGTGGAGGCTTTGAGGGTCATGGGGTGTCCTTCAGGCGGAGACGAGGGAGTTGACGGCCACCACGTTCAGCTTGTCGCCGGTGGCCAGCACCTTCGGCGAGCTGAAGCGCATGGCGCTGATGAGCACGCCGGTCGTGGCGCCCTTTGGCGAGGCGGAGACGATGAAGCCACCGTAGACGGTCTTGTTCGCGGTCATCACGAACTCGGCCTTGCTGGCGCTGTTGTCGACCGACCCGTCCACCACCGCGCCTGGAACGAAGGGCACGCGCTGGGCCGCGGCGTAGGCGGAGCATTCCGCCGCCGCCGCCGCGATGGTGCTGGCCTTCACGTCGGGCTGCGGCGTGTAGTTGCCCTCGAACAGGCCGATGAACCAGGTCGGCACCTGCGTGCCCTGCTTGTAGATGACGGACGCGATGTGGTTGCGGCCCTCGATCGGGGTGAGGTTGTGCACGGTCTCGCGCTGCGACACCCTGCCGTCGGGGTGCTCCACCTCCACGAGGAAGTTGAATCCGTGCTCGGCGGTGTTGTTCATGGCTGGGTTTCCTTTCGGACGATCTCGGCGTCCATGTAGCTGCGCGCGACCGCGACCGATGCCTCGGCGCCGGCGCGCGTGGAGATGACGTGCTGCATGCCGTCGAAGGCGCGGTAGAGCGAGACGCCACGCGCCGCGGGCCCGAAGGCGATGGCGGCCTCCTGCAGGTTCTGCACGCCGCCGACCATGTCCGCCATCACCAGTCCGCGCGTCGACTGCCAGTAGGCGGCCTTCGCCGCCGGCGAGCGCACGCTCGAGCCCGGCAGCGCGCCGTAGGGCAGCAGCTCCTGCAGCCGCGATGCGTTGAAGTCCGGCAGCCAGTACGTCTTGTCGGCGCACAGGTAGATGCCGCTGTCGCACGGCTCCACCACCGTGATCTCGGCCGGCAGTGGGATGTAGCCGGCGGCCGGCTCGTACAGGCCGTAGCGATAGGGTTGCGAGAAGTACAGCGTCCTGCCCGCCGCCACGACCATGCGACCGTTGAAGTGCCGCACAATGCTGCCCGCTGGCATGACTCCGGTCTCGATCGTCGAGCAGCGCCGGCCGGTCTCGAGCGGCGCCAGCACGCTGAAGCGCCCGTCCGTCGAGGTCTGGGCCAGGCCGAGCAGCTCGCCGTTCGGGCCCGACAGGTAGAGGTTCACGGCCAGGCCGTCGAGCAGCACGTCGCTCAGCGCTAGGCCGCCGCCCTCGGGCACCTCCACCTGCTGCACGACGGTGGCCGGCGACTCGCCGTCTTCGCCCTGCACGGTGAAGGTGTAGAGGTAGCGCCCGGCGGGCAGCGCGCCAGCGGCCAGCGACAGCACCGGCGCGCTGTCCAGCGGCGCGGTCGCGATCGCGCGGTCCTCGCGCTCGAGCACGCGCCGGATCTCGGCGCCGTTGGTCCAGTAGACCGCGCCGTCGGCGCCCAGCGAGTACGACACGTCGGCGTGGGGCATGCCCTCGCGTACCGGCGTCTGGTCCAGACCGGCCCCGTTCGGCTCGAGGCGCGTGAGCACGTCATCGACGACCGCGAAGCCGAATTTGCCGTCGTTGTCCCACGCGCTGTGCCAGGCGCCGGCCAGCGCGCGCGTCGCGCCGACGCGGCGCTTCACGTAGCCCTGGGCATCGATGTCGACGTTGTCGGCGCCGTAGAGGAACGTGGCGCCCTCGCCGCCATCGGCCAGGCGCGTGGCTTCGCGGCGGTTGTTGATGCCGCGCGCCAGGGAGGTGAAGTTGACGTCGCGCATCGTCAGAACGGATAGACCACCGTCTGGTGATCCTGGTCATGCCGCGAGGTGCGGCGGAGGTCGCTGTCGGGTGGCAGGCCGAAGTAGGTGGCGAAAGCCGCTTCGGCCTTGCCGGCGCGCACGGGGTCGAACGAGTCGGCGTCCGGTACGCTGAAGGCGCGGAACAGCGCCCAGTCCACGAGATGCCTGTGGTGCGCCGTGTGGATCTCCGGCACGTCGTCGTCCTGCTCCATCGCCACCAGCGGCAACCGATAGCCCTCGAGCCGGAGCACGCCCCCGACCGAGGGCACCCGCGCGAGCCGCAGCGACTTGTCGTCCTGCACAGCGTGGTCGACGAAGCCGAGCTCGCGCCGCCAGTCGGGCATGCTGCGATCGAGCTCTCCCGAAGACTTCAGGGTCACCTGTCGCGGCCAGCTGCCGTCAGCGGGCTCGAACACCAGGTGGTCGAGCTCGTAGATGCTCGGGTGAAGCACGTAGACGGCCGTGCCGGCCTGCACGGCGATCTCGCAGATCGCGGCGCTGGCGCTCTCGTGCAGCAGCCGTGCGCGCACCGCCGCCTCGTCCTGTGCTTCGTTCAGCCACGCGATGACGTCCGCCTCTTCGAAGAGCGGCGGGTCGGCGCGGTCCTTCGCGTCGACGCGAAAGGCAGCGATCAACGCTTGGAGGTTCATGGCACCCCGTACTGATCGACCAGCTCGACGAGGCGGGCGCGCATGTTCTCGACCGTGAGGGTCTTCGGCACCTTCTGCTGGAACTTGTCGAAGCCCCAGTCCTGCAGCGCGTCCTTGTCCATCGAGTCGAGGGTCTGCACGAGGTCGAGCCGGCTCTGTTCCGCCAGCCTGCGCGCCTCTTCGACCTTCTTGGCTTCGGCGAGCACGGCGTCGGTGTCATCCTCGGGCTCGTGCGCACCATCGTCGGCGGGCTGGGTGCCGCCTGCGGGCGCGCCATCCGCCTGGCCGCCCGCACCGTCCGGTGCAGCGCCTTCGGCGGTGCCGCCGTCCGGGCCCTCGCCAGCATCGCCAGCACCCTGGGTGCTCTCGCCGCCTTGCGCGTCGGGCGCGACAGGAGCCGGCACCACGGCGGGCGCGGGCGCCGCCGGCGCGATGACCACGCGCTCGAAGCAGTCGCTGTGGCGCAGAAACTTCGCGACCAGGTCGAGGTCGGGGATGACGCGCACCTGCTCGCGCTCGAAGGATAGGTTCGAACCGTAGAGGCGGTCATAGAACGGGTCTTCGCGCCCGATGTACTTCACGGGCACGCCGGCGGTTTTGGAGGCCATGGTGGAATCCTTCAGTGGGATGGGAAAGGGGAAGGCGCCAGGCCCTCCCCACTCGCGTTACTTCGCGCCGAGACGCTCGCCGTGCACGATGAAGTCGACGCGACTGGCCTTGGCGTTGGCCGCGCCCGCCAGCGTCAGCACCAGGAAGGCTTCCTTCGCCAGCGTCACCGGGGCCTTCGCCGAGGTGGTGCGCAGCCGCGCCGCGGCGTTGAGCGCGATGCCCGCGCCGAAGTACGCGAGGTCTTGCGGCACCTCCGCGCTGTCGACGCCATCGGCGTACTCGAAGCCGATCGAGCCCGTCACCGCCGCGGTCATGGCGGTGGACACGATCACCTGCAGGTCCTCGAGGCGGAAGCCCGCGGGCAGCTCCTGCAGGTAGACCTTGTCGCTAATCGCAAGCGCGAGCTCGGAGTTGGCGCGCAGCGGCGCGCCATTGGCGCCCGTGTCGAGGCGCGAGCGCAGCGTGGTCACGTTGCCGTAGGCGGCCATGCCGCCGAACTGGTTGACGCCCAGGCCCTTGAGTTTGATGTTGGCCATTGTGTGGCTCCTTGGAAAGGTGAAGGGAGAGAGGCCGGGTTGCCCCGGCCCTGGGTCATCAGCCGCGCGGCTTGATGATGGGCACCACGGTGTCGAGCACCGTCACGCCGTGGTCGGTGAACTGCACCTCGTCGCCGTGGTCCACCGCGAAGCGGATCTTCGACAGGCCCTGGATGACGCCGATCAGGATTTCCAGCTTGTCGCGGTGGTCGTCAGGCTCTTCGCTCCAGAAGAACGGCATGCCGCTGTGCTCGGAGGCAGCGAAGGCCTGGCCGAGGGCTTGACCGCCGAGTAGGATGGCGCGGTCGATTGCGAACTTCGTGGTGAAGCTGCTGGGCACGACCGCGTCGCTCTCGACCTCGGAGTCATAGGCCGCGCAGTAGTGAATGACGTCGCCCGCGTAGAAGCGGATGGGCTTGGGCATCTTCACCAGCAGGATGCCGTTCCACAGGCCCGCGTCGCCGAGGAAGAGCGGGTGGTCCTTGATCAGCCGCGCGCGCGCCACGGCAGCCGCCTGGAAGTTGCGGAAGGCCGGATCGGTCGCGAAGCCGCTGTACTGGGCCGGCGACAGCAACATCACCCGGATCGGGCTGTCGGTGGCGGCCTGGTCGCCGTCGAACTGCACCGGGGGTGGCGGCAGCGCGATCTGGTCGATGTAGGCGCGCACGGCGTCGACGGTGCCCATCTTCAGCAGGTCAGTCGACGCGATGTCGACCTCGCCCGCGTTGACCGTGAACTGGTCGATCGCACCAGCCTTCGCCATGAAGTGGCGATTCTTGGTCGGTGCCTTCACGCGGTTGACCAGGATTTCGGCAAAGTCGGCGTGCGACTCGACCGGCACGCGCCATTCGATGTTGTCGTGGAAGCCACGTGCGCCAGCCATGTGGACCAGGATGGACTGGTCGAGGTAGTCGTTGGCCTTCTGCTGTGCCAGCGGCCGGCCCACGCGGCGCAGGTCCACCGGGCTGCGGATCTGCGACATGACGTCGCCCATGTCGATCGGGAAGCGCGCCTGATTCACGCGCAGCCGGTCTTCCGACAGCTTGACGCCCACGCCGCGGCCCTTGGCGTACTTGCTGCCCATGATGGGATAGCCGCCGCTCGGGTTGATGAGGTTGAACTTCACCTCGTCGCCACGGCCTTGGCCCAGGTCCTGCACCTGCACAATCGGCATGTGGTTGCTGGACTGCTTCTTGATCGTGGCGATCGCGCCCTCGAGCTTCGGCATCTTGCCGACGAGGCGGTTGATGGTGGTGTTGCGCTGCTGGCTCACCGCGAAGACGCCAGCGGCTTGCTGGACCATCGCCTTCGGGTCGCCATACTGCATCTGCGTTTTGGTTGCGGTCATCTAGACCTCCTTGATTTGTGGTGCTGTGTGGGCCTGTCGGCTCACAGAGATCGGTTCAGGAACGCATCGATCTGCTCGGCTGTCATGCCGTGCATGGCTTCCGCCATCGCTGCGGGCTCCATCGCCGCCAATCGCTCGTGAGGCGACAGCGCGTCGGCCTTCCCGCCCGGGATGTCCGAGAGGGAGGCCGGCACGGCCGGCGCCGCCGCGGCGATGGCGGCTTGCGCGGCTGCCTTGGGATCGGCTGCCGCGGCTTGGCTCTTTCCAGCGGCCGGTGCCGCTGCGGGTGCAGCGGTAGCCTTCTTGAAGTCGTTGAACAGCTCGACCACTTCCTGCGCACTGCCCTTCGCCAGCACGTTCTGCAGCGTGGGCTGCACGTAGCTGGGCTGCCCCGCGATCCACGCCTTCAGCTCGGCGCTCTCCGCCACGGAATCCGCGTCGGGGTGCGCCTTGTAGATGGCGTCGAGGTGGGCGTCCTGGGCGCTGCGCTGCTGGTGCTGCTGCAGAGGAGCGATCGCCTTGCTGATCCGCTCCTCCACGCGCTGGTCAACCAGCGTCGCGATGCCCTTGGCCAGCGCCTCCTCGGAGAAGTCACCGAAGAGGGCCGGGTCCACCCCGCTGGCGATCGCCGCTTGCGCGGCCGCCACCTGGTTGTCCGTCCTCGTCGGCGCTTGCCCCGCGTCGGCGCGCTGTTGCGCCTGGACCTGCAGGTCCGCGAGCTGGCGCTGTGCCGTCTCCGCCTGCGCCTTCCAGTGCTGCTCGCCTTCGCGGGCCTGCACCAGCTTCTCGTAGGGGATGGTGTGCTTGCCATCCTTCGCGAGCACGACGGCGTTGGACGCATCGGGCTCGGCTGCGGGAGCTGCTGCAGGCGCCAGTGCGGGCGCTGCTGCGGGGGAAGGCGCGGCCGAAGCAGCCGGGGCTGCCGCGGGTGCGGGAGCCGGCGTTGCTGCGCTGCTGTTCGTGTCGGCGCCGCTCGCTGCATCGGATGCGGGAGCGGGTGCGGCTGCAGCAGTGGTGGACGCGGGCGCGCCACCGTCATCCAGCCCGAAGCTGGTATCGCCCGATGCCGCGAGCTCGAGAAGCTCAGCGGCCTGCTGCGGCGTCAGTGCGCCGTTGATTTCGTTGGTCTGGAAAAAGTCGTTGGATGTCGTCATGCCTGTCCCGCCACATATCGCCGTGGCCGCAAGGGGCCAGCAATCCGGTGCGAGCCCTGATCGGGCCGCGCCATCTGCCTGGAATCCACGGTGTTGCTACCGTGACCTCGCCCCGGCGCTCACGCGCGGTGCTTGAAAGGCAGTGTCGAAAGAGGGATAGGAAAAGCGAAACCCTACAGGGGGCAAAAACGAAGTTGCAGCCTCTGAGGGCGGCAACTTGAGCGACACAGCGGCTAGATTTTTTCCGTCTGATAGATGCGATGCAGCTCGTGCTGAATTACTTGTCGAAGCATCTGCTGCGCCGAAATCAGAAGCGGCATCTCATCGCGGCCTAGTCGAGCGGCCTTCGCATGGACAAGTTTGCCCCGCAAATTTAATACCTTGGTGTAGAGAAGAATTGCGTCGTCACGGTCCTTACGGCTACCTCCAAGCAAAAACGCAAATCTATCAGCGAGGCGTTTCGAAAGACCATCAACGTGGCCAGCGCTACCAAGTAGAGCTTCCATACCTATACATGCCGCGAGGTAGGCGAACGTGTCGTTTTCCGCAAGCAGGGAATCCATATACCACTCAATTGCAGCCGCAACGCTTTCGAAGTCTAAATTCCCACTTGCGCCGAAATAACGCCTCACCGGCTCGAATTGAACAGCAATCGCATCTGCTAACTCCTCCTCGTTCTCAGGTGCGCGACTAGGGTGAGTTAGAAGGCTCCCCTGCACTGGCTCGCCGTACAACCACGCTCCATTAAGCGTGAGCTTCGAGACATCAAGGCTTAGCCTCGCGAATTGCTCACCCAATCGTTCAGGAATTGAGAGCCGAAAAAAATTGGTTCCTTCTCCGTTATTCAAGGCTGTTTCTACACGAGTTGGAGCGAAGGCTGAAACGCAAATTTTGGAGGCTTGAACGATAAAAAGAAACTGTTTCGCGAGTGAAAAGCATTGCGACGCGGCTGGAGACTTTGCAGAGCGATCGCTATAGCCGTTGGCATCAAACTCGAGAAATCGCTCCCCCTTTGGTGGATACACCATAGGCCCAAAAAATCCGCCTGCTCGAACCTCATTTGCTGGTGTCGATTCGCCGTGAAAGACTAACCGCAGGCTGTCGGCCAATGCGATCGTTCTCGGAGCTGCAGATGGAAACGAAGGTAGCTGAATGCGCAGGGTGTACGTCCTGGGTATAGACTCGATAAATGTTTTAATACGATCGACAAGTCCCGCACGCATATCTGCATTTTCGGGCGCCGCGAGCGGCCCAGCTCGTGAGATAGCCCCCTGATTCCCCGGTCCCGTCCTATCGCTTATCTTTGAGATAGGAATAGGACTATGAATACGACTAGGCATACGGAGTCGGTGGAGGTGATTTTGAAAGACCAGCGCCGCAGGCGCTGGTCCCTCCCTGAAAAGGCAGCGCTGGTGCGGCGCACCTACGAGCCTGGGATGAGCGTGTCGCTCGTGGCTCGACAGGAAGGCGTAGCGGCCAGCTTGTTGTTCCAGTGGCGCAAGCTCGAGCGGCAAGGCGCTTTGACTGCCGTGTCCGCTGGCGAAGCAGTGGTTCCGGCGTCTGAGCTGGCGGCTGCCCGTGCGGAAATCGCCAAGCTGCAGCGCGTGCTCGGCAAGAAGACCTTGGAGAACGAAATCCTCAAGGAAGCCGTGGAGTACGCCGCCGAAAAAAAGTGGATTGCGCGCTCGCCCTTGTTGCCCGGGGAAGACCAGTGAAGACGGTCTGCCGGACGATGGGGTTGGCGCGCTCGCATGTGTGTGAGGTGCTGGGACGCGGCGACGACTGGACGGACGGTCGAACGCATCGCACACCGAAAGGCGATGCAAGCTTGCTGGCCGAGCTGCGCCACGAGATTGCCGAGTTGCCAAGCTATGGCTATCGGCGCGCCTGCGCCCTGGTGAACCGCCAGCGCGACGCCAGGGGCGAGGCGCGGGTCAATCCCAAGCGCGTGTATCGCGTGATGGCGCACGCGGGCTTGCTATTGCCCAAGGCACCACGACGACGCCAGTCGGCCCGCACGCATGAGGGTCAGGTGTCCGTGACAAACAGCGACCTGCGCTGGTGCTCCGACGGCTTGGAAATCAAGTGCGACTCGGGCCAGACGGTGACGGCCACCTTCGCCAAGGACTGCTGCGACCGCGAGGTGATGGCCTGGCGTGCCTGGGAAGGCAAGGGACTGCCGGGCGAGCCGGTGCGCGAGATGCTCATCGAAGCGGTGGAGCGGCGCTTCGGGACCGTGGAAGCCGTCCCCGCGGGCCACCGGCTGGAGTTCCTGAGCGACAACGGCGGCGCCTACATCGCGGCGGACACGCGCGCACTGGCACGCTCGCTGGGCTTGCAGCCCATCAACACACCCGTATGCAGCCCACAGAGCAACGGCATGGCCGAGAGCTTCGTCAACACCTTCAAGCGCGACTACGTGGCGCGCATGGACCTGCGTGACGCACAGACGGTGCTGGCGCAGTTGCCGGCCGCCTTCGAGCACTTCAACGAGGTGCATCCGCACTCGTCGCTGAAAATGCGATCACCTCGGGAGTTCAGGCGGCAGCAGGCCGCCCAGGTGCGCCAAGAGTCAGTGATGGACCAGGCGCTTTATTGCGAATAGGACGGGCCCGGAAGTACGGGGGCAACATCACTCGCTCTTTGTGCAGATGCCGAAACATCACGCACTCTTCAATCAAGATGGTTTCGATATCGCTTGGCGCTAGATACTCTCGCTGCAAGTCAGCGAGCATATCGACCGCCTTGGACCACTCGTCGCCCAACTTGGCCATCGGCCCATCAAGATTCAGAATGCCTACGTAGTCTTCAACGACCCGAAGGTACTTGCCTTTGAGTTCAATCTTTCTTTCCTTGCTTTGATCGCTCATCCGCGGATTTAGCCACAGGCAAGGTCAATTCGTACAACAAACCGGCGAAGGTGGATGTGACGACGATCGGCAAGGGGCGGCGACAGCTCAGACAACCACCACCCAGTCCTCGGCCAGCATGTCGGTCTGCGAGGCCAGCCAGCCCATGAGGATCTCGCCGGTGGCGGTCTTCATCGTGATGGATGGCAGCACCATGGCAGTGCCGTTCGGCTGCTGCTCGGCCCACTTCCGATTTGCCGGCGCCCAGAAGTTTGCAGCCGGCACCTCGCGCGAGCCGTCGCAGCTCAGGGCGAGCCACATGTCCTTGCCGTTCCAGCCGAGGCGCGCGACGCGCTCGCCGTGCTTCAGGGCACGCAGCGCTGCGCCGAAGTCGAGGACCGAGCGCTGCCCGCGCGCGGCGAACACCGCGTCAACGGCGTGCGCGGCCTGGCCTTGCCCTTCGTCGCGGTGATCGTCGCGGACGGGGATGCAGACGATCTGCGGAGCGGCCGCCGGTGCTTCGAGCAACGCATCGATGGCGCGTCGCACCTGGGAGCCCGTCTCCGCGCCACTCACGCCGCGCTCCGCGACGCGGTCGGCCATCGCGTGAGCAACGGACAGCTCAAGGTTCTCGCGGTGCGAGGATTGACGGTGCTGCGTTGGCGCTGGGTCCTGCCGCGCGGCCTGGCCCTTCTGGTAGGGCATCCACTCGCAGAAGGCGTTGTCCGGCCGCGGCTCGCCGTCCTGGATCAAGCTCACGCTGGTGCGGCTGTGCGGCACGCCGTTGGCGTCGAGGACGGTAAGGTTCACCAACGACGGGGACCAGACGTGCACGACGATTGCCGCGTAGGGCTGATCGGCCCCGGCCGGGTGGCGCGCGAAGCCAGCCTCAGCGCCGTTCGCATACGGATAGAACCAGACCACGCGCCCGATGGTCGGGATGATGATGGGACTGGGGGTGTTCATGAGGTCCTTGAAATGGAAAAGCCCTGCGCTCTGGCATCCCCGGTAGCGGCCGTTCCCCTTGCGGGGTGGGATGCCAGAGCACAGGGCTCTGGGTTGGTTGTCTTGGCCGCTACCCGTTGACGTGGTGATCGTCTCCAGTGGCGGCGTGCGGAGCGAGCCCTACAGGGGGCGCCTTCGGGGCGGCTCAGGTAGACATGATGGCGATCAGCGCGTGTGGTCGACTTTGATGTCGCCGAACATTCCCGAGTAGATCAGGGCTTCCCAGATCTTCTTGATCGACTGGCCAGCCTCTTGGCTCAGGAACAAAGACGACCGGGCGCCACGAGGCGAGCCAAGAAAGTAGCCTCGCATCGACTCCCATGTTTCGGCAACCTCCGACCATTCAGAGCACGGCACCTCTTTGCGGAGTAGTAGCGGCAGCGCGATCGCCAGTGGAATGGTTCCACCTGGGGCGACGTAGCGCTCCCACTCGCACCGCACCAACACCGGTGTTGCCTCTGCGTTATAGAACTTCGCCTTGAGCTTCTCAGCCGTGATCCGCGCCGCGTGATGGCGGGGCAGCGCGGCCACAGAAGCAATGATCTCGTCAGCTCCGGAGCCGTACGGGCAACTGATGAAGCCGTTCACGAAACACCGCGTGTGGTCGAGGCCCTCGTACCCACACCGCCTACCCGGCCTAGTTTGAGGACTGCGATCACTGTCGTTGCTCCACACAAGCGGGTGCCATGTGGGATATGCGTCAATGGCGGGACCGATCTGGTCCACGATGTCCCGGAGCGCATTTCGGCTCTGGGTGCGTTGCCCTTCGTCAACCCCTTGCATTCGGTTCACCAGGTAATCCTCGGCTTCGTTGTAGCCGTCCAGCGCCGCTTCGTCTGCTCGAAATGCCATAGCTCACTCCTAAGTTGCCCGATCATGCATGATATTGCAATCTTATGCGTAGCATGCAATACTCATGCATCCCGAGGGCCTTTTGGTCAAACATCAAGCGAGGGACGACATGGGTAAACAACGAGACCTTTACAGGGGCCTGAAACGGGCGAAGGATCAGCTTGACGAGGTTTTTGAACGGCCACAACAGTCCGTCGTGGTTCACTATTCCTGCGAAAGCTTCTACGACCGAGGGAACAATCCGACGTCTCCTCGAGTGACATCGCTGGCCATCCGCAATCTCGATAGCGGTCAGACCCGCTCGTTCTCGATCCACCTGATCGCAGAGCGCAAAGGCCTTTTGAACCAAATTGACCAGCACTACGACGCCTTGGAGCTGGAAATGCTCAACGAATTCTTCGATGCGGCGCGAGAGCGGAAGCAGTTCCTCTGGCTGCACTGGAATATGCGCGATGCCAACTTCGGGTTTGAGGCCCTCGAAAACAGAGTTCGTGCCCTCGGTGGGCAAGCTGTTTCAATCCCCGAAGAGCGCCGCTACGACCTTTCGCGCATCTTGGTTTCCATCTACGGCACTGGATACATCGGGCACCCTCGACTGGAAAGCTTGATGACTAAAAATCATGTGACGGCGCGTGATTTCTTGAACGGGCCTCAAGAAGCAGCGGCGTTCGAGAACAAGGAATTTGTGAAGCTTCACCAGTCCACGCTAAGAAAGGTGGACATCCTTGCGAACCTAGCTGGTCGCGCGCACGCCAACGACCTGCAAACGAACGCGAGTTGGATGGACAAACACGGTCGATCGATGAAGGCCGCGATCGAATGGCTCAAGGAACATTGGCTTTTCAAAGTCGTGACCCTTGTGATCGCGCTTGGTGCCGCGCTGTACAAGTGGTGGCCTGCGGTCAAATCCTGGTTCTGAGCAGCTCAGGCTCCCGCGCCTTCGAGGTTGTCTGAGGTTCGCGCCGTCTCGATGCCCTCCATGCCCTCGCCTCCACCGCGCGGCCGTGGCGGGAAGGTCGGGCTGGTGTTCTCGCGTACGGGTGGCGCGGCCGCCGCTTCCTGCTGCGCCGCCGGCGCGACCACGCCCGCGCCGCCCTGCCCCTGGAGGTACGGGTCCTTGATGTTCATGGCCGCGGTCTGCGATGGCGTGGGGAAGTTGGGGTCGTCCCCGCCCGGGCTGGGCCGCGTGTAGCCCGCGCCCTGCATGATGGCGTCGGCGATCGGCGCGATCATCGGCATTTGCGCCACCTGCGCGCCGCCCTGCATCGCAGCGAAGGCCGCCTGCACGCCGGTCTGCACCGCCTGGGCCATCAGCTGCTTGATCTGCGCGTCGGTCAGCCGCTCCTTGATGTCGAGTTCGCGGGCCTTCAGGTCGTGGCCGGCCATCTTGACCTCCTGCGCCACGCGCTCCTGCACCTGCTTCTCGATTTCCTCCGGCGAGGCCTGCTGGCCGGCGGCGCGCAGCGCCTCCACCAGGTCGCGCTTGAAGGGCACGTCCATGAGGCTCGCGAGGAACGGCATGGCGGCGGCCTGGTACTGCGCCGGCAGGCTCTTGACCGCCTCGCCCATGACGTTGAGTTGCTGCCCGCGGTAGGTGGAGCTGCTGGGAACGTCCTCGAGCCCGACCTTCAGCCGCGTGCGCTGCAGGTCGTTGCTCAGGTAGGCCACGCCGGTCTTCGGGTCGGTCTCGGGCTTGTTGATGAAGACCGTGCGATCGGGCGTGATCGCGTCGCCCTCGATGACGATGGTGTGCGGCTCCCTGCCCATGTCCTCCACGATCATCGCCAGCAGCAGCTCGCCCACCTGCGTCCGCGCGGCCTTGAAGTTGTCCATCAGGTGCGCCAGGCCCTGGTTCGCCTGTTCGACCTGCGTCTCCTCCTGCACGCCGCTGGTGGCTGTGCCGCGCCGGCCGGAGAACGCCCCGGCCGCCGCCGGCGCCACGCGCTCGAGCGCCATGCGCGCGTCGTTGAGCATCTGGAGCTGCTGGTCGGTGAGCTGTACGTCGCGCTTCACCTCGAACCGCGCGCCCTGCTGCGCCATCGCCGCGGCGTTGAGCACGATGTCGGCGTTGCGACGCCCGACCTGACGGCGCAGCTGCTCGTCGGTCATGTCGACCGCGCCCTTCGTGCGCTCCACCCGGTAGGCGCTCATGCCCCAGGTCATCGTGGCGGTGCCGCTGTTCAGCCGGTCCTGCTGGAAGATCATGCCGCGCACAAGGCCGTAGGGCACGCGCGTCCCGTCCTCTCGGTATCCCCAAAACGGCACGTAGGGGAAGTGCCGGTGCGTGTACGGGCTGGGCCCGTCGTGCAGGCGGTGCGGGCCGAGCCAGTAGCTGCGACGCACGCGCGCGACCACCGCATGCTGAGGCCGCACGAGGCCGCGGGCCAGCGAGTAGTTGTGCACCGCGTTCTCGCGGTCGTACTCGACCACGCGGCCGTCAGGCGAGCGCAGCACCACCGCCTCGGCCCAGCGGCGGTACCAGACCTCGGACACGCACATGTCCTTGCTGACCGGGTCGTACCAGTTGTGCTCGGCCACCGTCCAGCCGCGCGCCGCGTCCCAGGCGCCCGTGGTCAGGCCGGTCGAGCCGCCGCCGTCGAGCGACTCGGGCGAGAGGTTCACCCACCAGTTCTGCCCGTGCCGGCCGCACTCGATGATCAGGTCCCTGTGCTTCTTGAACACCTTCGCCACGCGGCTCGCCGGCAGCCAGCGCTCGCGGCGCAGGTAGCGCGCGTCGCTGAGGTCGTCCTCCTTCGCGTAGAAGTCCCAGTGGATCTCGTTGCGGTGCACGGCGGTGCAGCGGTACTGGTACTTGAAGGGGTCCGACTCGCGCGACACCTCCACCCAGCCCAGGCCCACGGCCGCCTGCGGACGGAAGGCCTTCGAGCACGCCTGGTCGGCCTTCGAATGACGCTCCGCCTCGTTGAGGCGGAAGTTCAGCGCGTCGGCCACGTCCTGGCCATCCGGCTGGCCGTTGGGCGTGACGCGCCAGTCCGTGCGCACCGTGGCCTCGTAGCCCTGGATGGCCAGCAGCGCCGGCCCGATCAGGTCCTCCTTCGCCGGCGGGATGCCCAGGTCCTTCTGTGCGCGCAGCAGTTCGGTGTCCAGCTGGTTGCCGTCGGCGTAGTCGAGCTCCTTGTCGGCCACGGCGCGCCACGGCGGCTGTTGCTCGATCTCGTAGATGAACTGGCGGTACTCCTCGAGGGTCAGCGCGCCATCGGCGTCGATCTCCTCCTCGATGCTCAGGGTGGTGGTGCTGTTGCTCATGGTCATGGTGGTGCTCCTACACGCGCCAGTCGGAGGCTGGGGCCTCGACGTAGGCGGTGTTGTCGGTCAGGCTGGACAGCAGGCCCAGCTCCTTGGCTTGGGCCCACTGGCGCAGCGCGTCGGCGCCCTCGGTGCAGCCGTTGCTCTTGTCGGGCTGGTCGAGGTAGCGGCTCTCCGACTGGCTGTATTTCTTGCGGTAGCCCTGAATGCGCTCGACACCCTGCTTCGTGGCGTCGAGGTCGAAGAAGGCGCCCTTGATGTGCTTGCGCACGGCGTAGATGCCGGTCATCAGATCGGTGACGCACGGCACGATGAAGAAGGCCTGCCCAGGCAGCAGCTGCTCGAGCTGCTCCTTTGTGCTCCTGTTGTAGTCGCCGAGCCGCTTGTGATTCGCGTCGTGCGGCAGGAAGTGCCCGCCATACAGGTAGCCGCGGTCCTGGAGGTGGCGCGCGTAGTGGCGCAGGTCCTCTCCATGCTCCTCGTAGTAGCCGATGAAGCGGTCCTCGCTGCGCAGGATCTGCATGAACCAGATGGCCGTGCCGTCTCTGTTGCCGATGTCCCAGAAAGTGAACACGGGCAGGTCGAGCACCGGCACCTGGCAAATGCCGCCGCGCTTGCGCAGCAGCACCATGTCCTTCGCATAGTAGTGGCCGGCCGTGGACTGCTGGAATGCCTCCTCGGGGGTCGAGGGGTACTCCTGCCACATGCGCTCCTCTTTGCCCGAGAAGTCATTGCGCAGCTTCTCGACGTACCAGGCGCGCTGGCCGAGGTCGATCTTGGCGTCGATCTTCGACTCGAGCTCATCGAAGTAGTCGTGCTGCTCGGGCGTGATGGACACGCCGGCCGGGTCGATCGAGTAGGTCGGGTCCTGCCACCAGGCGTAGAAGTGGAAGCGGTACTGGCTCGGCGTCAGCTTGCGCGCGCCGGCCACCAGCGCCTGCGCACGTTGGCAGATGTCGTAAAACTCGCCCTCGGTGCCCTCGGCGGTGCTCTCGATCACCAGGATGCCGGATAGCGGCACGGCCTGGAACGAGCCCGTGACCACTTCGTTGGCCTTCGCGGGGAACTTGGCGCAGATCTTCCCGAACTCGGAGACGTGCAGGCGGTGGATCGTGCCGCCGCGCACGCTGGTGGCCACGCGGATGCTGCTGTTGTTGTGGCCGAACAGCAGCTCCTTGGTGCTGGCGCGCGCGAGCGGGAAGCGCTGGCGGATCTCCTCGGGCAGGTGGTCGTAGGCGAAGACGACCTTGTCGCGGAAGATGGCCTCGGCCGTCTCGCGGTCCTGGGCGATCATGCCGCAGCGCTGGTTCCCGTTGAACAGCGCGTGGTCGAGCCAGAGGATGGCCACCAGCGTGGTGAAGCCGAGCTGCCGGGCCTTCAGGATGACGTTGCGGTGCCAGAGCCTGGTGATGAAGCGCCGCTGCGCCCGGTTGGGCTTGAACGGCATGACGAAGGAGTCGCCCTCGTCGATGACCTCGCCGTCCTCGTTCTTGAGCGGCTCGCCCTTCACGATGATCTGGTAGAGGCAGCCGCTGAACAGGCGCCATTCCGGGTCGCGCAGGCAGCGCTCGAGCTCGGCCGCGTCCCTGGGCAGGAGCTCGGCGTGCTTGGCGATGTGCGGCCCGCGCTTCGGCCGGCGGCGGTTGTCCCAGCGGTGGCCGAGCTGCGCGTCGACGGCGCTGCCGGGCGCGACGTCCACCGCAGTGTCGTCCTCGTCCAGCGTGCCCGGGTCGGCGGGGCGCGCCGCAGCCTTAGCCTGGAGCGCCATCGTCTACGTCCTGGCGCGGCATGAAGCCGCTGGTGCCGGCCGGAGCCTCGGGCGCCTCGGGATCGTTGGCCACGGGCCGGAACCCGTTCCCATTGCCGTTCGCGATGCTGTGCAGCAGGGCCGCCAGCGGGTCGGTCTTCTGCTGGTTGTCCTTCTCGTAGAGACCCAGGTGCTTGAACAGCTTCTCCATCGCCGCGCCCTTGTCGTGCATGGCGATCTCGATGCCGTACTTCGTCATCTTGGCGCCGGCGTAGAGCGCGAGCGCGCGGGCCGACAGCCGGCGCGTGTCGGCCAGCACCGTGCGCGGATGGCCGTCGCCGCCACAGTCCGGGCACGCCGGGTGCGGCGGCTTGAGCGGGTCGAAGCCGATGCCGCCCTTCTCGTCGAATTCAGCTGCCGCCGCGTTCTTCAGGGCGTGCTGCTCGCGATCGTGGTTGAACTCGCCGACCGTGCGCTGGTAACGGAAGCCTTCGCCCCAGCAGTGCCGGCAGCAGCCGACCTTCACCTGCACCAGCTCGCGCGGGTCGGCCAGCATGATGTTCCAGGCTTCCGTCACCACGCGGTCGGCATCCACCTGTGTCCGCTCCTGCTGCGCCTTCCGGGCGTCTGCGATCGCGGCCTGGATGTACGGTTTTGACAGGTTCTCGGACGCCATCTGCCGCGCGCTGTCCGGGCTGTACCCGGCGCGGGCGGCTGCCTGCGTCCCGTTCAGGTCGACCAGGTACTCGTCGACGAAGCGCTGCTGCAGGTCGGTGAGGCCGAGCTGGGCCGGCTCTGCGGCTGCTGGGCGGCGTGGCTTCTTCGCCTTGGCGGCCGGGGCCTTCTTGCGCGCAGGCGAACCCGCGGCCTTCTTGCGGGCGGCGGGCTTCGGGGTGGTCTTCTTCGGTGCGGGCGCCTGCTTCTTCGCCGGCTTGGGTGCTGCCATGCGCGGGAGTGTTCCGCGCGTCTCACACCTGGTCGAACCCTAGAGGGGGCTTAGCGCGCCCCGCGACTCATCAGCGCTTAGATCGCGTAACAGTGGCTCCCGCAGTTTGAATCTCCGATGCGCCAGCGGCTAAGTTCGACACCTGCCCGAACAGCGAGGGCATGCCTGCGGCGTTTCGCTCAGCCTCCTCGATTTGGACCTTCTTGATCGCCTTCGCTTGAGACCGCTGCCCCGTCAGCGGGCGGCGCTGTGTCAACAGCTTGTTGCTCCTCGGCCCCAACAGCGGCTCTTGCCGCAAGAAGCTCTGCAAGACTTTCATCTGCCTTCCTTTCTGACTCTGCGTCGGCTTGCGCGTGAAGATCGACCGTCTGCCGATACACGGTATCGAACTCGGCCAATACGTGATCGCCGATCTCGAAGTGTTGACCCAACCCGCGTACCGCGAACATGTCTGTGTCCTCTCCAACGCCGGGAGCCACCTCTGCTCTCTTCTTGGCGCTGAATGTCAGCCACAAAGTCTTTGTGAAACCCGCGTTTTTCCCATGTCTTAAGAACATCAAATGCGAGTTTGCGTGATACCAACCATTCCCTATCGCGGCAAAGCCCGCTGCGTCATGACAAGAAATCGTTGCTCCATCCGCCACGTAGATGTGCGCACCTGTGCGATCAACGCCAGCAATGATCGCCTCCACCCGGGGGAACGTCTTTGTGATCATTTCTGTGGCAAGACTCGACACGAGCTGTGGCGACAATTCGGCTTGGCGTGCGATGAACGTCTCCAGCGTCAGGCCGAGCGGCCCCAGAAACTCGCTTGCAGCGCGGTTTGCGCGCAGTTCGCTGTGTACATGGGAGTACATTGCGGCGATTTCGCTGATGCGGAGCCAATCCGGTGGCGGCTCCACACTAAGCATCCCATTGATTCGGTCTCTCATCCGGGCGACGATCTCGGCTTGAATCGTCATCTCGCCGGCGACCATCAACACTGCTGAGCTCGTAAGCTCATAGCACTTTGAGACTGGCGGCTGGAATTGCACATTTCCAGCAGTCAGCATGCGGTCCGACGCTCCGATCACAGACCCGCTCGTCTCGCAGATAGCGGCAACACAGACGGTCATGGTTCCTCGCTCCAAGTCTCAGATTCTCTGAAACCTGAATGTAAACCATCGTTTGCAACGGAGAAAAGAGCCCGCCAGGGTGGTCCTGACGGGCGAACGTGCGACCGAGGCCGCTCGAGGAGACAACTGGCCGGCGAAGTGCCGGGGGTTCGGTCCATCCGACTTACGCGGTGCTCGCGCGCTGGACCGCGCGGTTCTCGTCCCACCCTGCAACCCCTGGGACGAGCAGGAGGAAAAATCCGGAGTGGCTTACCCCCCACTCCAGCACCAGGGCTGGCGCCGTGTTCGGGGTCCGGTTGCCCGTGGCCCGAATCATCCGGCGGCCAGCGCATGCGGCGAATCCCTACAGGGGGCCGGATGCAGGGATTGCGCTCATTGCGCTCGCCCACGTGGCGCAATTCACCTACACATACAGGCGTCGCCTGCTTCAAAATGTTGCGAACGAATGAACTAACTACAGACCCCATGCCCCTCGATCTTCTGATGGCGATCGCAGAACGGTCGCTCCCCTGTTTCATTTCAGATCCTGGCGAGCTGAGGTTCCTATCCAGACTCGTTTTCGCGGGCTTGGTCGAGGCCGAATTCGAAGGGTTTCCTCAAGGTGCGCTCAACCGAAGCGCCGGGACTAGTGCGACGGTTACGGCAATCACGGCGGCCGGTCGCAAAGAGTTGGATGTGCTGATGACACCCAGATTTAGTCGCAAGCTGACATAGTTGGCACGCTCACCCACACGAGGGCGCCGGTATCGTCAGAAGTCGAAGTCGCTGCCGAAACGAGCAGCCACGATGGCACGGGCCACGGCCTCTCTGGGTGTCTCGCCTTGTTGCCAAGGCCCGTCCTTCAATGCATCTCCAGGGCGCCCCAGCACCATCGCAAACCAGTGCGGCTCGGGGTGCGGCATCGGGGTCATCTGAATCACGAACCTATCGAGCACGGCTTCGAAGTCGTGCCACTCCGCCTGGAAAACGTCTTCGCCCATGGCACGCGCGAGCCATCGCTGCAAAGAAAAACTATCAAGTTCATCGACCTTCATGCTCGGGATTCCCCAAGATCACACGTGGCACGAATGAAAGACGCACCCCATGCTAGCGGCCAGATTTTTCTGACGAAGGAGGCCTTGATTATTGCCACCCGATCTTCGCTCCGAGCGCCCAGGCAAAAAAAAGCCCGACGCAAGGTCGAGCCCAAAGCCCTTCGCTGTCACACGGTGGGTGACGAATTGTCGGGGTTAGTTCTGCTCGCTGCTTGTCGGAAAGCCAAGACGGCAAGAGTCGGTCAAAAGCGGGGCGTCGCTCGCAGGCGGATGCCACTCAAGGCCTCGGCCGGTTCGCCCTGCGCAGCTACCCGGCATCATGCATCTCGACCCGTGCTCGAATCACGGTTGAGCCCCTTCGGGGTGGTTATCTGGTTGCGGTGGTCGGCTTCGAACCGACGACATACAGGGTATGGGCCTGTCGCTCTGCCTGGCTGAGCTACACCGCGCGATCGAAGTGTGAGGTGTTCGCCGCCGGCACGCCCGCCCTACAGGGGGTTTCGAACAGCTGCACCTGCTTCGGGTCGGACGGCGCTTCCAGCGCGGCCACGCGGCGGCGCAGGCGCTTGATCTCTTCGGCCTGCTCGGCCGCCAGCATGGCGGTGTTGCGGCCGTTCTCGATCGCGATCGCCTGGGCGGCCGCGCCGGCCTGCAGCGTGGCCAGCATGCGGTCCTCGCGCGGCGTGAGCTGGAACACCATGTCGCCGATCTCGATCTTCACCCAGCCGTCGGCCAGCAGCGTCTTCGACATGGCGCGCGCCGGCGGGTGCTGGACGGCCGGCACGTACACCCCGCGCTGCACGCGCAAGATGTCGCCGCGGTCGACCAGCGTGCCGATGCGGTCGTCGATCACGCTGAGCGTCAGGCCGGTGAGCTCGGCCAGCGTCTCGCGGGTCACGATCTGTTCCTTGCCATGCAGGTCCTGCACGGCCTCGAGCACGATGGTCGTGCTGCTCTTGCGATCTTCAGCCATTCGGTTGTTCTCCTCGTTCAAATCCTGTCGAGCGCCCACTGGGCGGCTTTCCGCTCGCGCGGCGTGGCCGGCACGTTGCCTGCCACGATGTCCTGCCAGATGGCCACCATCCAGCGGTGGGCGGCGCCGAAGCGCTCCACCTTCTCGGCCGCCGGCGCCGGGCCTTGGTCAAGCCAGCGGTGGCAGGCGTCGCAGCCGTGCACGTGCCACTGGTCGTCGGCCTTGCGCGCGCCGGCCTTGCCGTGCACCGCCTGGTTGCTGTGGCAAGCGACGGTCGTGTCGGTACCGCCGCGGCACACGCCCGGCACCAGCAGCAGGCAGCGCTGGCCGCGCGCCATGTTCAGGAGCGTGCGGTTCTTCTGCTTCTTCGTCTTCAGCCGCGGGCCCTTGAAATCGGCGTCGTTGATCGCCGCCATGCGCACGATCCGCCCCGGCACGGCCTCCACGCGCGCGAGCACGGTCACGCTCGGCTCGCGCGCCAGGTCCCAGCCGATCAGCTTCGGCGGCCGGCGCTGAAAGCCGGTGCGCTTGAGCGGCGCGCTGCGCTTCACGTTGGCCCCATCCCGATGATCTCGCCCGTGTCCGGGTCGACCTGCATGCGCTCCCACTGCTCGAAGCTGGCCGGGAAGGTCACGCCGAGCTCGGTGGCCGCGAAGGCGCTCACCCGGTCGATCAGCTGGCTGTAGCCCTTCACGCCCAGGTCCTCGGTGCTGACGCGCTCGCGCCGGCGCACCTTCTTGCCCGTGAGCGGGTTGCGGGTGGTGACCGTCTTGTGGCCGAGGTACTCGGCGCGGAAGTGCTCCTTCCAGACCTGCAGCGGGAACTGCGCGCCCTGGGGCCGCGCCTGCGCCGCGATGGTCTTGAGCACCACGCCGTGGTAGTACTTCCGCTGGCGGTCGGTCTTCGCGTCCTCGTGCAGCCGCACCTCGACCTCGAGGCGGTGGCCGGCCTGGAACTGCTGCATGCACCACGGGGCGATGCGCTGCAGGAAGCTGGCGCGCGCGTGGTCCTGGTCGGGCCAGATGGCGTGCAGCGCGATGTCAGCCATGGGCAGCCTCCAGCAGCTCGGGCTGGATCGCCGGCAGCGGGACAGCTTTCCACGAGAGCGTCTCATCCACCGCGTCGGCGCCAGGATCGCGGAGCGGGCGCAGGCACTCGTCTGCGATGAAGGTTTCGATGAGGTCGAACCCCCAGCGGGTCGGCACCCGCCCGCGGCATAGCCATGTAGGGCCGTGCGTGGGCGAATACTGGCAGATGCCGCCGTCCGGCGTCGGGAGCGATTCGCCATCAGTCGCCATCAGGCGCACCACCTCGACGAAGCGATTCCGAGCGATCGGGTCATAGGGGGCCACGATGCGCGCCAGGTCTCCAGGTCGGCAGTTCATGGTCAGGCTCCGATCTCGGACAGCAGGGCCTTCAGCTGACGCAACTTGTCGCCGCCGGCGGCGGCCTGCTGCAGCTGCGCGTCAACTTCGAGCGCGATCGCGTCGACTTCATCGGCGGCGCGGCGCAGCAGCGCGCCGAGATCGCCGAGCCGGCTGACGAATTTGTCGCCCGGGCTGAGGGCCACGGCCGGCGCGGCGGAGACGGACAGGTGGGGCGCGGGCTGGGCCGGCGCGGCGGTCGCGATGATGGCGCGGATGGGGCTGGGCACGGGGTCGTTCTCCTGGGTGCTGGTGGTGATCTGGCGCGCGAGGACGCGGATGTAGAAGCCGGGCGTGGCCTGCTTCACGAGGCGGGCGTCGCACAGGTGCGCGAGGCAGCCGTCGATGACGGCGCGGTCGGGCGTCATGCCGCCGCGGCGCAGCTCGCCGATGACCTGATCGCGGGTCCACGGGTCCTTGATCGGCACGGCGTCCAGCACCTTCTTCGCCATCGTGTTCAGCCCGCTTTCCAGCCGGGCCTGCTTCGCTGCATTCATCGCTGCTCCAGGGTTTTCGATTCCGGCCATTCGCAGGCCTTCCATGACGCCGCGACCGAAGGTCTGGCGGCGGGCTTGTTCGCGAACGGTGACGGTCATCGGATGCCGCTCCTCCGGAAGGTCCAGGCCACCATGGCAGCGTCGCGCTCGTGCTGGTTGCTCCGGTCCGACCAGCCGGTCACGATCGCGAAGTTCTGCGCGTTCAGCTTGGCGCCCTTGGCGGCCGGGCTGATGCCGTGGGCGGGAATGCCGAGGTCGGCGCAGATGGCCGTGATCAGGCTGCACCAGGCATCCACCTGGCCCAGCGAGCGCGCGGTGGCGAGCGCCGCGCCGAAGTCGGGCTTCTTCCGGGCATTCCAGGTGTGCGTCGCCAGGCGGCTGTCCTCGAAGATGACACGCGCCGGCATGCATTCGCGCAGCGTGCGCTCAAGCGCGAGTGGCTCGATGGTCTTCAGGAAATCGAGCGCACCGCCGCTGAAGGCGGCCAGGCCGGTGCTCGCGCCGGGGTCAATGCCGAGAACGTGGACCTTCACAGGAGCGCTCCTTGCGGCGACGTGCGCAGCTGCTCGAGGCGCTCAGCCGCCACCTTCACCGCCGCGTGGCCGCCCTGCCAGTCCTCGCCCCAGATCGAGCGCAGCGCGGTCTTGTACTCCTCGCGCAGCGTGCCGTCCTTGCGCGAGCGCCAGTACTCGGGCCCGTTGGCGATGCCGCGCGCCAAGCACTCGCGGCAGTTGGCGGTGTAGCCCGGCCAGTCGGCGCGCGCCGCGGCCTTGTCGCAGTTCGGGCAGCTCATGCGCGGCGCCTTTCCGAATCGTTGGCGGCGTCGAGGCCGGAGAACGGCGTGGCCTTGTAGTTGCGCCAGCGGTCGCGACTGCGCACGGCCTGCACCGTCGACGCGCTCACGTCCATCTCGCGCGCCATCTGCCGATGGCTCTTGGAGTTGGACAGGATCTCCAGGACCTTGACCTCGTCCAGCTTCGAGTCCTTGCGCTTCGCCAGCGCGATCGCCCGGCGGTGGGCCAGCGTCTTGGGTTTCCCCTCCTGCTTGTGCCCACGGCCAACGCGCTTCATGTGCTCGAAGCGGATGCAGTCGTCCGGGTTCTCGCACGTCATCGTGATCGTGTGCCCGAAGTCCATCTTCCGCAGGTGCAGACCCCACACCTGCCGTCGCGCCGACCGCTCGCCGCTGCCCCACACGGCATGCACGATGGGGCCGCGCTGCGGGTCGACGTAGCCCGACCAGCAGAGGCACCCGTTCGTCGGGCGGCAGCGTTCGTAGATGTCCTGCAGCTGCTGCGCCTTCGTCGGCTTCCAGGCGGCCGCAGCCAGCAGCTTGTGGCCGCCGAACTGGACCTTCTTCACCGCGCCGCTGGCGAGGAGGCCTTCGATGATCGGCCGCAGGCGGCGACGGACGACCGCATCGCGCGAGCCGGCCAGGTCATCCCAGCGGACCGGTTTCGCTCGGATGCGCGCGAACACCTCGTCGGCGTCGAATTGGAAAAGGGGGCCGCGCGTCGTCATGCCAGTTCGGGCTCCGGTGCAGGGGTGAAGGCGCCGTCATTCGCCGGCGCGAGGGATGCGAAGTGGGCGGCGCAGCCATCCAGGCTGCAGCGCTCGACCGCGCGGTAGGCCGCGATGCCCGCGGCGGCTTCGGCACTGAGCTGGCCGGCTTCCCGCAGGCGGGTCTCCGACCAGGCGATGGCGTGCAGGCGGCGCTGGGCACCGAGCGCGACCGAGGCCACGTAGCGCAGGTTCATGCTGGTTCTCCTTGACGTTGCTCGACCACGCGGCGGACGCGGGCCGTGTACTGCGCGAAGGTCTCGCGGGTGGCGCTCAGGTCGTGCTCGTCCCAACGGCCCAGGCCGAGCTCCTCGCCCTTCGCTTCGATGGTGGTGCGCGAGTCGTCCCAGGGCTTCTGGGGCATGCCAACGCCGGCCGCGATCGCCGCGGCTTCGCCGAGCTGCCGGCGGACGATGCCCAGCAGGTAGTTGAAGCCCTTCGGCGGCGTGGACTTCGCGCAGATTTCGGCAGCCGCTTCGAAGGTCTCGACCGGCACGCCCTTGGCGATCAGCGCCAGCAGCTCGGGGTTCGACGGGCTGACGTCCGCCACCTTCTTCGCCTTGATGGCGCGGCAGACCTCTCCCGCCTTCGTCGGGCTTTGCCCGCCCACCCCCACCGACCCGGCCGTGGATCCGGGTGGGGGGGTTCTTTCTTCCAATCCGGTACCGGTTCTGGTTCCGGTTCCGGTGTCGTCTCTCCCGGTGTCGCTCCGGGTGTCGTCCTGTTGGCGTCCGTCGTCTGTCCCATGGGACATCCCCGCCCTTTCCGCATCCTTCCGCTGGCGGTACTCTCGCTTCCGCAGGCGCTCCGACTCGCGAGCCGAAAGCATCTCGAGGACCCGCTTGGTGACGGTGTCGTGGTAGAGGCGACCGTCCTCAGCAGCCCACCAGCCGCGCATCAACTTGGCTCGCACCTTCACGAAGGTCTTCATGGGCATGCCGATGCGAACCGCGATCAGCTCATCTTCGCTCGGGAGCGAGCCGCAGGGTTCTTGGCGCCAGGCTGTGACCCAGAGCATCAGCAGCCACGGGCGCACGTCCGCCGGCGCGAGCGCCCAGGTGTCTGATTGCTCGATGCGCTCGTGGTCCAGCTCGAAGCGCCAGCCCTTTGCGCGCGTATCCGCGGGGTATGGAACAGGTCTCGTCACGTCAGTCCCCGCAGAAGCACGCCAGGGCTTCCTGGTCGTCCTCGAACATGTCCACCTGGTCGGCTGCGTACTGGGCGATTTCGGCGTAGCTCGGGCCGTCCTTGGTGAAGCGAGCGCCTCGGCCGGTGGCGCCGGGGATCATGGAGCCGTCCTCAGCGCGCACCCACCAGGTGATGGGATAGCGGCCCGCTCGAGCGATGGACAACCGCTGCGCCGGCGGCTTGTTGAAGCAGTAAATGCAGTTGCCTTCGAGCGTGCGCCCGTTGTGCGTCACCAGCTCGAGATCGAAGGGTTGCGACTTCCAGAACGCGCCCACCTCCTGCACGCTCACGCCGGCGTCCGCCAGCGGCATGCACATGGTCTCGTCCTTCGTTTCGGTGCTGGTGCCGCGGGCGCGGATCTTGGCGACGCGCCGCTGCTCGTCAGCCCGAATGCCAATGAACTGGTCCCACTCCGGCCACGCATAGAACGCGCGCAGGTAGCGATGCATGGTGCGGATCTTCAATTCACTGGTGCAGAAACGGCTGACTGGGTTCGGCAGGAACTTCCGGCGCCGAATCAATGCCGTGAAAGGCTCGCCCTCCCGCGCTGCCCATCTCGGATCGGTGTACGACCGGAACATGCGGTCGTCCTCGCCAAAGTACTCCAGCCACACGATGCGCACGTCCCACTCGTAGGAGCAGCGGGCCACGAACTGCAACGTCTCTTCGGCCTCCAGGCCGGTGTTCGCAAAGCACACGACCAGCCAGCGCGCGATGTCCTCGCGCGTGTTTGCCCGCAGCACGCGCCACAGCATGTAGGCGCTGGTGCGCCCGCCGCTGAAGCTCAGGCAGGTGGGACCGTTCAGCTTGAAGGGATCGTGCATCAGGCGTCGTCCCCCAGGTACTCGCGGTGCGGCACGACGCGGCCGTCGACCTTGTAGCCCCAACCGAGCGAATCGCCCCAGGTGAAAAACAGCGTCCACGTGCCGCCCGCCGGCACCTCGACGATGCGGTGGAACACATCGGACGTGATCGGCTGCGTGAAGCCGCGCAGGCGCAGCCGAGCGCCGCGGTACTGCTCGCGGCGTTCCTCCATGTAGCCGTTCCGCAGGATGATCGAACGCGCCAGCCGCCATGGATGCGAGTGCTCGTGTCGATCGTTGTCCGACAGCAGGATCTTGTGCACGCGGATGCTGGGCAGGCTCGGCCAGCGCGCAGGCAACTGGTTGCCGGCTGCGTCTTTCCCGTACGGATTGAAGAGCCAGTGCCTGTCCATGTAGATGCGTCCGGAGCCGTCGCCCGCGTAGATCGGCGAGTACGGCGTGCGCTGCGCGCGGCGGATCAGGTAGTCCGCGACCGGGCGGCGCGACACGACGAAGGCGACAGCGCGCCAGAGGGCTTCCTTCATGCCACCTCCGCATGGGGATCGTTGGCGGCCGCGGCGCGGTGCCGGCCGGGGGCCTTGGCGTTGCGGAACTCGAAGATGTCGGCGTGCTCGGGGTGCTCGAGGCCGAACAGGCGCGCGAGGTACGGCGTGTGCCAATCGTTGAGCTTCCAGCGGCCGGAGGCCTCATGCAGCGCGGAGTGGTGGCGCAGCACCTCGATGATCGTGCGCGCGCTGTAGTGGCCGTAGCCCTTGGCGATTACGCGGTTCGTCTCGCGGCAGAAGGCTTCGTAGACGTGCAGATTGCTCGGCAGGTAGAGCAGGAACTCGGGCGTGAACATGCCGGCGTGCTGGCGCGCCAGCTCGAGCGGGTTCACCCGACGGAACAGGGCGTCGTTCTGGGCGGTCATGCGGCCTCGAGGAGCGATGGTTGGTGGCCGGCGCGCGCAGCCGACTCGATACGGGCGCGCGCGATCGCGAGGTAGTTCTTGTCCATCTCGCAACCCACGAAGCGGAAGCCTTCGCTCATGCATGCCTTGCCAGTGCTGCCGCTACCCATGAAGGGGTCGAGGACCAGCCCGTTCGGCGGTGTCACCAGGCGGCACAGGTAGCGCATCAGCTCGGTGGGCTTCACCGTCGGATGGAAGTTGCCCTGGGCCCTAGCCTCGGAGCCCTCATCCCTGCGTGCGAGGGGCTGGCCGCTGGTGTTGCTCAACATGCCGGCCGGCGGTTGCGGCAACGCTGCGGTCCCTTCATTGCGATCGGCTCGACTCGCCTTCGCGCAGTAGAAAAAGCGCGCGGCGTTGCCCGCGTCACTTCGCGCCAGCGCATCACGCGCCGCTGGCATGTCGCCGAAGATTCCTTTCGACTTCCTGCCTTTCGACTGCCCGGTGAGGTCCCCTTGCTGGCCCGGCGCTTCTGGGAATGCGGCCACCACCTCTGCGCTCCCGTCATGGATCAGGTTGGCGGGCCAGCGACCGAGTTCATGCGGCTGTCCGCAGGGCGACCCTTCACGAACTTCGTGCTCCTGGCGACGAGGCAACGCACCTTTACCGGTGTTGGGTGGCATCGACTCTCCCGCCACGCGGCAGCCATCGATGTTGAGGGCGCCGGTGCCAAACTCCGCCATGTTTGCAGCGACGCTGTAGCCCTTAGGGAGGAGCTTCCTCGCCACAACAATCGGCTCGTGTGCGGGCTTGAGCGCGGTACCCCACCCTTCCCATTCGTCGTCAAGGTTGTGCGACTTCGGAAACCCCGAACCGTAGACCCACATGATCTGATCGCGGATCTCAAACCCAGCGTCCTCGATCGCCACCGCCATGCGGTGGTAGGTCCGCGCGCCGGAGAACGCCAGCAGGTGCCCCCCAGGCTTGAGCACCCGCAGCGCTTCGGCCCACGTCTCAGGACGGAAGGCAACGTCGCCCCCGTCCCACTCGAGGCCCATGAAGCCCGTGTTGCTCGCTCCGGCGCGTGCGCGCGCGTAGGCGTTGCCCACGCCCTTCCCATGCGGCCCGCCGCCGTTGTTCGTCAAGTGGTACGGCGGATCGGTCACGATCGCGTCGATGCTCGAGTCGGCCATGCTGCGCATGACCTCGATGCAGTCGCCCTGGTGCAATGCAAAGCGCTCCATCAGGCGTGCCCTCCCCGCTCGGCGAATTCCGGGCCCTCAAAAGGCCCTGCCAGTTTCCGCAGCGCGCCGATACGCTCCTCCTCATGCAACAGCTTCTCCGCCGCCATCGCACGCCAGGTCTTGCCGTAGCAGGTCAGGTAAACGAAGTCGCGCAGCAGCGTGCTGGCGTCCGTACCGCTAAGAGCGCAGTGCTGCCGGAATACCTTGTCAGTCGCCTCGTCAACCTTGGTCTTCAGGTCTTCGGTCAACTTGCCGAGCGGCCCGGCGATGCCGCGGGCGAAGGCCGGCTCTTGGTCTTGGTCGATGGTGGACATCTCGAGTTGATGGTTGGGGTGAGGTGGTCAGCCGATCGGCTGGAGGTCGGCGGCGCGTGCGGCGAAGACGTCGCGGAAGACGACGTGCCGCCAGCAGTCGGGGTCAGCCGGAAATGGGTTGGCCAAGGCGAGCTCTTCGCCCCGCTCGGCCGCGTGCAGGGCGAGTTCGGCGACTTCGGTGTGGCTCAGTGAGGAGAGAGGCTTGACCTGCATCACGCAGCCTCGATCACGGGAAGCTCCCGAACACCGCGATCCACTTCATCGAAGTAGTCGAGCAGTGGCTGGACGGTCAATACGCGCGGGTTATCGCGGCTTCCATAAACGAACTTGCGGATGAAGCTCGGGGTGACGCCCGCTGCATGGGCGATCGCGTCCCATCGCGAGGCCCCGGCCTCGCGCAGGCGACGTTTGAGAAAGTCAGTTATGGATTCGATGGTGGACATAGGCGGCTTTCATACCGATTTCGGTCCAAGTGTGCCATACCGACAACGGTATGTCGAGCGCGAGAATTTGCGCATGCGAAAGAAGCCCCTGCCGCCCGAGGAGAAGCGAAACAGCGCTCTCGCCCGGCATTTCGAAAGAATCGCCGGGGGGCGATCTATTCAGGTCCTACGCCTCGAGATGAAGGAGGCGGGCTACGACATCGGTCAAGGCACTTTGAATCGCCTTGCTCATGGAGAGACCGGAGTTCGAATGGACTCGATCAAAAAGCTAGCGGCCTTCGCGCGCATGGAGCCCGACGAGTTGCTTCGGGAAGACGGTCGCTCTGAAGAAGACGAGTTCGTTCAAGTGCGACGCGCTGACGTCAAGTTTTCGAACGGCCACGGGCAAATCGTTTATCACGTCGACGACAAGCCGCCGCTGTCTTTTCGTGCCGACTTCCTGAGGAAGCTGAACATTCCCTCGGGGAGAGCGGTGGTGGTTGAGGCCGTAGGCAACAGCAACGAAGACAAGATCCAGGACGGGGCCATAGTGTTGGTGAACACTTCGGACAACAACAACCTGAATGGTCGCTTTTTTGCTTTTCGAGTGGATGGCGAACTCTTGATCAAGCGTTTGAACAGGATGCCCGGCGTGGGCGTGGTGGCGACAGCCGAAAACTCCAATTTCACGCCGAAGGTCAAAATCTACCCCGAGGCAGACGAGATCGAATTCGAGGTCTTAGGTCACGCGGTGTGGACCGGCGCCCTCCTCTAACCGCTTTGCATCATGCCCATCCGAGTCGTAGTCGCAACGCTGTTGGTCTGGGTCTCAATTGGGGCAGCGGCGCAAGTTCATAGATGCGTTGACGCTGCCGGAAAAACGACATTCAGCGATCAGCCGTGCCCGACCAGCGCGAAGAGCGCGGCGCGCGTCTTGGGTGCCGACGCCACAAATCGCCGGTGGGAGAACGAGGTCTATGGCCGCGAGCGCAACATGCGCAGCATTCAAAATGCGTCTCGCATCATCCAGGCCCCAACAAGCGATGCCGCCGGCGATGCAGGCGCCGGCATCATCGACCACGACCCCAACGAGCGGATCCGCGCACAGGATGACCGGAACATGCAGAGGCGGATGGCCGAGATCGAGGCGGACAGGGCTCGCCAGGAAGATCGAGAGGCACGCGCCGAAGCAGCGCGGGCAGCAGCGGTCGGCAGACCTACTACCATCACGAACTGCAATGCCGGCGGCTGCTGGGACAACGCGGGCAATCGCTACAACCGCACCGGCAATGGCCAGAATTTCTGGCGCTCTGACGGGCGTTTTTGTCGTGCCACCGGCAGCTCGATGAGTTGCAATTAACGCGGTGTCAACCTCCCAAGCAACCTGTCCTCTCTGTGGCTCGTTGGCCGGGGTTACGGCCGGCCCGCACGACGACTATCGGCACTACGAATGCCCCACGTGTGTTGAGTTTCTCATCACGCCAGTGGCCGAGAAGATTGTGCACTCCGGCGCGGATCACGTGCGCGCGGCATTCTCACGCCAAGCGCAAAAGTCTGACGCGGTGCGCCTGTGGTCAATCCGTCGTGCCAGCAAAGCCGAAATTGCCGCTGAGCCCTCGGCATCGCTCTCTGCCAGCTTCGTGCCGCGCGGAACGTAACGCGCGATAGCTGCGGCGCTGCGGCTACACATCACCAGGACCGCGCGCCAGCGCATGACTCGATAGCGTGCAGCTAATACCGATTTCGGTCCATCGGAAACTTTCATAGCCTACCCATACCGATATCGGTTTACTAACCATACCGATATCGGTACATTGCAGCCCTTCTACATAGGAGTTGGGTATGCGAATAGAGCAGCTGCCGCGAGAGGCAGCAAGGAAGGCGGAAAGCCCGGCCACGAGTCCTGCACCCGATGCGTTCGGGTTCTCCGAACGGCAGCTGCTGGCGTTTGACCGCGGCTACGCCGCAGCCAAGGACGCCGGCATCCTCCCGCAGCTGCAGGCTGACGCCGCGCTGCGCATGGACCTGGCCCATCAGCGGGGTGCGGCATGAAGGCGAAGCTGCAGGCCCAGCTGCTGGACATCCAGCGCCAGATCGCCGCGCTGCGGCACAAGTACGCCGAGGCGCGCGCCGCGCGCGCCATGGCTTCGTTCGGGTGGTGCGCAGCATGAGCGCCGCGCAGCACACGCCGAAGACCGAACTGGTCTCGATGACCATGAGCGGCAACCTGCACGACGTGGCCCGCTACGTCAGCCGCTTCGGCCTGTCGGACTTCTTCGTGCAGGCCGAGTCCTCCGGGGGCAGCTGCATCGTCCTGCTGCGTCTCCCCGTGGGCTGGCCGGTCGACCACCTCGGGCCCGTGCCGGCGGAAGGGCGCGCGAAATGAGCACGCGCACCATCCTCAGCTACGCGGACCTGCGGCGCGCCGAGCGCGAATGCGCGCCCGATCAGACCGTCACCACCAACATCGGCTTCCTGCTGGCGCTGCGCCGCGGCACCGACAACCGCGACGAGTTCGCGACGGCGGTGCTGCAAGGCCTGTGCGCCCACCCCGACACCTGGGCTCTCCCCTCCGAAGACGCGATCGCGGAGAAGGCCTACGAGCTCGCCGACGCCATGCTGCGCGCACGGGAGGCCTGATGCGCTCCTCGTACAGCTTCCCCCTTGTTCCCGCGCCCGCTGACCAGCCCACGCTGGTCGGCACAGTGAACGCGGACGACCACCGCGCGGGCCGCATGCCGCGCTCGCTCGAGGACGCCTTCGGGCCCGGCCAGCGCTCCAGCACCGCGCGGCTCTACGTCGAGATCCCCCGTCGCCAGCAGCTCGAAGAGAAGGCGGTGATCGCCGCCTCCGCGGCCGCCGGCGTGTTCGTCATCGCCCTCCTCATCTTCGAAAGGATTGCATCGTGAGCGTCCGTCTCGTGCACCCGCCGCGCGCCAGCGCCGGCGACACCCTTCCGCCCGACCGCTTCCCGGCCGCCGCCAACGACGACCACCTGGACGCCCTGGACGCGCCCGGCCTGTGGTTCCCCTCCACCCGCGCGCACGACCTGTTCATCTGCGCGGGCATCGTGCTGCTGATCGCCTTCGGCGCGGTGCTGGCGTTCGCCGGCAGCGAGCCGCTCGCACAGTGGGGCGCGCTCTTGGGCTTCGCGAAGTGAGCGTCGCACTCGCCCACGCCGAGGCCGAAGTTCTCGAGCCCACGCGCGTCGCGGCAGCCGCGCCGCTGCCCGCGCGCAACGAGATCGCGACCGTCATGCACGCCATCACCGCCGCGGCCAACGATCCGAACGTCGACGTCGACAAGATGGAGCGGCTGCTGGCCATGCACGAGCGCATGCATGCCCGCGCCGCCGAGCAGAAGTTCAACGCGGCCATGACGAAGGCTCAAGCTGCGATGGGGCCGGTCTCCGCCGATGCCGTGAACGCTCAGACCCGCAGCGCCTACGCCACCTTCACGCAGCTGGACCGCGCGCTGCGCCCCATCTACACCAAGAACGGCTTCGCCCTCAGCTACGACACAGACGTCAGCCCCAAGGAGAACCACGTCCGCGTGCTTTGCTACGTGTCGCACGCCGCGGGCCACATGCGCACCTACAAATGCGACATGCCGGCCGACGGCAAGGGCGCCAAGGGCGGCGACGTGATGACGAAGACCCACGCCCAGGGCTCGGCGATGACCTACGCCCAGCGCTACATGCTGAAGCTCATCTTCAACGTCGCCATCGGTGAGGAAGACGACGACGGCAACCGCGCGGGGAAGAAGTCGAGCGATGCCGATGTAGCGGCGGAGCAGGCGCTGGCCGCGCTGATCGATCGCCTGCTGCGCACCGTTCGCGACGATCAGGCCGCCGCGTTGTGGCAGGAGGGTTCTCGTGCGCTGCGCGCGACGGAGCGCAACGACCTCTACGCGAAGTTCAAGGATGCGGTCATCGCCCATCGAACCGCTCTCCGCGGGAGGCGCGCCGCATGATCGTCCTGAACCACCCACAGGGCAGCGAAGACTGGCTGCGCGCCCGCTGCGGCGTGGCCACCGCGTCCCGGTTTACGGAGGCGCGCGAGAAGGTCGGCGGCCTGAGCGACCAGCAGCGCGTCTACGTCGACGCGCTGCTGGCGGGCCAGGACGAGGCGGACGCGCGAGCGAAGGCCGGCTTCCGGCAGAAGCCCACGGCCGGCGGCATCGCCAAGGCGCTCGCCGGTGAGTCCACCGAGACGCCGGGCGCCGACGCCGTGAAGTACGCATGGCTGATCGCGTTCGAGACGATCAGCCGCGAGCCGCTGGACGACACCTTCGTCACCTACGCGATGCGCCGCGGCCGCGAACTCGAGCCGCGCGCGCGCATGGTCTACGAGACGCGCACCGGCGCGCTGGTCGAAGAGGTCAGCCTGATCCTGACCGATGACGAACGCTTCGGCTACTCGTCGGACGGCTTCATCGACGACGAGGGCATGGTGGAGATCAAGTGCCCGCTGTCGTGCGACAAGCTGGGCAAGGTCTGGGCCAGCCCGGAAACCGCGCACTTCGAGTACCTCGACCAGATCAACGGTGGCCTGTGGATCACGGGCCGGAAGTGGTGCGACCTGGTCGTCTACTGCCCATGGCTCGAGCCGGTCGGCAAGGACCTGTTCGTGAAGCGCATCTATCGCAACGACGACGCGATCGAAGCCCTCGAGTCGGACCTCATCAGCTTCTGGCGGCTGGTCGAAAGCTCCCTCGAGGTTCTGCGCGCGCCCGCAAAGATGTCCGGCGCTCCCAAGGTGCCGCCGGCCGACCAGGCGCAGCAGCCACACGTAGCGCGCACGCCCGCACCCTCGCCGGCCCGCGTGGCCGCGCCCCCCGCTTTCCTGTTCCCCGAGCCGACCGCGCCCGCGCGCGCCGGCCACGCCGTTGTCGACAACCCGTTCTGAGAGGCCCCATGTCCGATCTTTCCACCACCCCGACCGGCGGCGAAGTCGCCGCCAAGCCGACCACCATCGCCGCCGCGGCGCTCGCACTCTTCGCGCCCCTGGAAGCCGAGGTCAACACCCTCGCGGAGCGCTACCGCAACGTCGCCTTCGACATGAGCACGCCGAAGGGCTTCAAGGCCGCCAAGGACGCGCGCCTCGAGCTCCGCGAATCGGGCCGCTTCGCGCTGCAACGCCTGCGCGACAAGACCAAGGACCAGCTCAACGACTGCAAGAAGGTCGTCGACGCCGAGGCCGCGCGCCTGATCGAGATCGTTCGGCCGGTCGAGACCGCTGTCGACGAGCAGATCACGGTGCACGAGAACAAGCTGGCCGCCGAGAAGGCCGAGCGCGACCGCATCGAAGCCGAACGCCGCCAGAAGCACCTGGATGCCATCGCCAAGATCGAAAGCTACGTCGCCTTGGCCGAGGGCCTGCCGATCGAGCGCATCGAGGCCGGCTTGGCGTACGTGCGCGAGATCGACGTCAGCGCAGTCGTGTTCGAGGACTTCGCAGTCCGCGCCTCGGCGCAGAAGGACGCCACCATCCGGGCGCTCGAGAAGATGATCGCCGACGTGCGCCAAGCGGCCGCGGCCGAGGCGCTGCGCATCGAGAACGAGCGCCTGCAGGCCGAGCTCGCCGCGATGCGGAGCCAGCAGGCCGCACCAGCACCAGCACCAGCACCAGCACCAGCACCGGCAGAGCCGGTCGCCGCGCCCGTTGCTGAGGCGTCGCCCACCGCGCGCGCCGCAGAGGCGCCCGTCGCATCGCACCGCCCCGTGACGTCGGCCTATGGCGGCGGCCGCAGCATCTCGACCGCGGCGCCAGCTCCCGCCCCCGCGCCGCCGGCGGCGATCGACACCGGCGCGGCAGCGGCCAACGAGCCGAGCGTCGGCGCCAAGCCCACGCTGCGCATCGGCGAGATTCGGAGCGGCTGGGCCACCCGCTCACTGCGCAGCGCCTGCGCGACTGGGGCATCGAGCCCGCCACGCGCGAAGGGGCCGCGACGCTCTACCACGAGCACCAGTACCCGCTCATCTGCGACGCCGTCTCGCGCAACGCCCTCCAGTCCAAGGCCGCGCACGCGCAGCGCCTGGCCGCCTGACCGCCCACCACTACCCGGAGCAACCATGCCGATGACAAAAGAGTCCCTCGCCGCCCTGCTGAACGGTCGCGAGTACCGCAACGAGATCACGGCCACCGAAGAAGCCGACGCCAAGGCCGCCGGTCTGCTGGTCATCTTCGGCGCTAGCGACGACCTGACGGAGCTGCGCGGCGCGCTGTACGACGAGGCTGGCGCCTACGGGGGCGCCACGCACCGCATCGACGCCAAAGGCTTCGTGCCCGACTGGGACAGCGTCGACCACGAAGATGAAGACGAGTGCGCCGACTACTTCGCACGCAAGCGCGGCGGCCTCGAGATCGATGCCAAATGGGCCGAGGGCGACTACTCCTGGGTCATCGAGACATCCGTGCCGCACGCCACCTTCGACATCTTGGAGGACGGCGAGAAGTACTGCCGCGGAATCGTCATCGACCTGGCCGACCTCGGCTCCTGATCCCCATCACGACCAGGAGAACCCATGCCCGTTTCCTTCACCAATGAGGCCGAGCGCCTCGACATCCCCCTCATGCCCGTGAAGTCCTCGCAGCTGGCTGCCGTGGGCTACGACGTGGCGACGAAGACGCTCGCCGTGACCTTCAAGAGCGGTGCCGGCACGGTCTACCAGTACTCCGACATCACCGCCGCGACCCATGCGGCGCTGCTGGCGGCCGAGTCCATCGGCAAGTACTTCGAGCAGCACATCCGGCCCCAGCCATTCAAGAGGTTCGTGACGGCCCCGGCCGGCGCGCGCTGACCAGTTTCGGGCGACCCGTTGGTCGGAGTCCTTCCCTCCTCCTCCCTCCTCCATTGCCGACCAACCCGCGCGAGCGGCGCCCGCTTTCATTCCCCTCAACCACCAGAAAGGTGACCATGCCTGACGTATTGAAGTCCCCAACGCCGCAAGCCAAGCGGCAGAGCTTCTCGGAGTTCCTCCAGTCGCTCGACTACGGCGCCATTGACGACGAAGCGACGCACGAGCTCAACGAGATCGTGCATGCCTGCACGGAGACCGGCAAGACCGGCGAGATCTCGCTGACGATCAAGATCAAGCCGATCGGCACGGCCGGCCAGGTCGAGCTCGACAGCGCCCTCAAGGTGAAGAAGCCGAAGCCCGTCCGCGGCAAGACGCTGATGTTCGCCACGCCCGACAACAACCTGCAGCGCGAAGACCCGCGCCAGCGCTCCCTCGACGGCGTGCGCACCGTGGCCGAAGAGACCCGCAGCCAAGTCCGCGCCGTGTCCTGAGACCACCTCACCCACACCTCCTTCCCTTTCCTCCACCCCCTTCAACGAGCACCCCAATGAGCGACGACAACACCACCTGCAACGTGCAGGCCGCACTCAACGCCGGCGCCGGCCTGGCCGGCGTCCAGATCCTGGACCTTGCCAAGGCGGCCCCGGGAAACCTTCCCTTCGTCGTGCTGCCCGACGGCTACCGCACCGAGAGCCTCGAGTCGATCCTGGCCTCGCCCTTGCGCAAGAAAGGGAACACCACGCTGAACGACGCGGTCAGCTTCATTGCGGTGGTCAACGACCAGAAGGGCGACACCACGCGCCTTTACTCGACCATCAACCCGCCAACCTTCACGGCCGTTTTCAATGACCACTCCGGCGCGGCCGCGGGCGGCTGGCGCGCGGGCTGGCGCGACCATCGCGCCGTCTACAACGCACCGCTGTCGCCTGAGTGGAAGACGTGGATCGGCGCGAGCGGCCGCGCGCAGACGCAGACCGACTTCGCGCAGTTCATCGAAACCAACCTGCCGGACATCGCCGAGCCCGTCGGCGGCGTGGTGCTCGAGGTGGCCCGCTCCCTCGAGGCGAAGAAGAAGGTGAACTTCGCGTCGAGCGTGCGCCTCTCCGACGGCTCCACCCAGTTCACCTACGAGGAGGACGTGCAGGGCAGCGCACAGAAGGGCCAGCTGCAGGTGCCCGACGTCTTCGTGCTCGCGATTCCGGTTTTCGAGAACGGCGACCGCTGGCGTGTCGAAGCGAACCTGCGGTACCGCATCGCTGACGGAGGGAAGCTGTCCATCTGGTACGAGCTGGTGCGTCCGCACAAGGTCATCGAGGCCGCGGTGGCCGACCTCCGCACCACGATCGCCGAGAACACCGAGCTGCCCATCCTGGTCGGCACGCCGAGCTGATCGACTCATGCGCCCCTCAGGGCGCTTACCTCCACTCGCGCCGTAGCGGCGCAAGCCTCTCGTCAATGAATAGCACTGGAGTGCGTATGTGCCAAAGCTCCGGAACTGAGGTCCCGGCCACCACGTTAGAGAGATTCCGCCCGCTTCAGCGCTGCAGCGTATTTCTCCAACAGCAACCGCAGGCCTTGAATGTTGGGCCCCAATGGAAAAAGGATGGGCGCCCAGTCACCCTCGCCGTCCAAGATGTGGTCTCGCAGCTTCACAGCAGAGTCACGATTGGTCCGAATCGCGTTCTGGAGATCAATGAGGAGTCGAACGGTCTCTGCATCCGGGAGCTCGTGAAGCGGAATGCTTTGGGCCGCCTGCTCGGCCGTGAGAAACAGCGCCCGCGCATCCAGCCTCTCCATGTAGTCCATGGTGGCGAGATAGTTGTGGCGGTCCACCATGGCGTTGAACGACTCAAGTTCGCCCAGGTGAGCACGGGCCAACGCACCGATGGCCTCGACCATCACCATAGCGCTCTGACGCGACGTTTCCCGCTGGAGGTTCCGGCTGGCGATGAGTTGCCACCAAGCGATGCCACCCGAGGCCAAGATTGCAGCCACCGACCCAACGGCCTGCACCCACGCAGGTGCATCACTTTTCGACGCCCACGCACCGATCTTGTCCCACCCCGGATAGATCGCAAGGGCAAGGCCGCCGAAGAGCATCACCAGAGCGAAGGCGCCAACAACAGCCCCTGGTGTTGCAAGTTCCTTTCGCATCTACCCCCTCCATCCTTGGGAACCACGAGTATGAACGAGCCAACAATCAGTTTCGTCGGCGCCGCCGCGCGCGTCGGGCGGAAGGTCGGTCCCCGATGAACTACGAATTGCGCGCCAAGCTGGCGGACTACCAGCGCGGCCGCATCACCTGGTCCGAGCTGGGCGAGTGGCTGGACGCGCGGATCATGTTCACGCCGCGCTGCCCGCCCGACGTGACGGTCTTCAACCCGCATGACCCGGTCATCCAGCTGCTACCCGAGGGAACGCGCATCGCGCTCTATCGGCACGTGCCCGAAGCCGTCGAGCGTGGCGAAGACCCAGAGCTGCGCCTGCCGCCGCGCGAGGTGAACGACGAGCTGCCCACCAGCTTCGCGCAGCGGTTCGTGAACCGGAACCACCAGCGGCCGCCGGCGGCGTGGATGCACTTCTCGGACCCCAAGCGCTGCATCAGCGCCGAGGTGAAAAAGCAGGGTCAACGCGCCGGCGGAATCTCGGCGGTATGGGTCGGCGCCTACACCTTCCCCCTCGTGAGGAGCGAATGACGTCAGTCCTCATCGAGGTCGAATTGCCCCTGCAGGGTCCGAACGATCTGTGCGATGTCGGCACGGTGCCTGCCGCGGTCGGTGACCACGCGCACCGTCCAGTTGGGTCCGCCCTCTTCGGACGGCATGCCGATCACCCCGCCGCGATGTATATCCGTCTGCTGGCCACGAAGGCCCGGCAGGGCTTCAATTCGCTGGATCAGCATCTGCTGCAATTGCTTTGCGGTGCGAGTCGGCTTTCCCATCGAACCAGTATGACACCATGAACAGGCACGCATCCCCGCCCCCCGATTTCGTCACGCGGCTGCTCACGGCCGACCAGGTCGCTGCGCTCTTGCAATGCACCGCCCAGACCGTAGAAGTCGCTGCGCGAGAGCGCAGGCTCCCAGCGATCCAATACGGCAGGGCTTGGCTGTTTCCCGAGGACGCTTTGGCCGAAGCGCTCTTCCTCGAGGCCCTCGCGAACCTGAAGCCCGGCCACGCCAAGCCGAGCCCGGTACCATCGCAGATTCCTCAACAACCCGAGCCCGCCTACAGCTTCACCGCGCCGCCCAGCAGACGGAAGGCCGCGAACAACAGCCGAACTAGGCCTCGCCCCTACCTGCCACCTCTTCCCGGGTAGCGAAAATGGGTAGCAAAGCCCTAAGTCGTTGTCACTGTTGTTTTTTTGCTGCCTTCTAAGCAGGTTGTCGGGGGTTCGATCCCCTCCGGGCAGGCCAACATCGGCGTCCGCCGGTGCAAGTACAGCTCTCTCCCCTCGATGCCTCTTTCCAGAGAACGACACATCCTCGCCATGCTGTGTGCCGCAGCCCTGGCGACCGCCTGCGGCACGCCCTCCGATCGCGCCGCCGATCGGCCCGCGCACTCCGCCGACACCCCGTCCGTCAAGCTCTCCCCCGCCCAGGCCCTGACCCCGCGAGCCCAGGGCACGCGCGTCCACTGGCGCGGCGGCGTCAGCGCCATCGAAGCGCAGGAAGGCGACCGCCAGTGCTTCACGCTGCTGTACGCCACGTCCGATGAACGAGGCATGCTGCAGTGGCCGCGCGACGAGCAGCAGTTCATCGCCTGCGGCGCGGGCTACTACGACCGCGACCTCGTGGCCCAGTTCACGCTGCTGACCCTCGACGGCCGCGTGACCGGTCAGCGGATGTTCCTGGGCAAGCCGGTGCCGGTGATCGAGATCGACGCGCTGTATCGCCACTCCGACTGCCTGCAGGGCAGCGAGAAGAGTCCCGAGTGCTACTCGGGCTTGCTGCAGCCCCGGAAGCCCTGAGGGCGCGCCGAATCCAAAGCGCCCTTGGGCGCGTATCAATCGCGCGTCATGGCAACGAGCATTCCCGCTCCGCGCGGACATCGAAGACGCGGGAGACCCATGAAAGCTTCGATCCGCCTCGCGCGCCAACCCTGGATGTTCGGCGCCCTGCTCGGCAGCGCCGCGGCCTGTGCCCAACCCGTCCACCTGCCGCCCATCGAAGTGAGCGGCCCGCGCGACGCGGCCATCGGCACCGCCGACAGCGCGAGCGAAGGGGCAGTGGAGAAAGCCTCTTTCCAGGCCCGCCCCAAGCTGCGCCCGGGCGACATCGTCGAGGCCGTGCCGGGCGTGGTCGCCACCCAGCACTCGGGCGACGGCAAGGCCAACCAGTACTTCCTGCGCGGCTTCAACCTCGACCACGGCACCGACTTCGCGGTCACGGTCGACGGCATGCCGGTCAACATGCCTTCGCACGGCCACGGCCAGGGCTTCGCGGACCTCAACTTCCTGATCCCCGACCTGGTCTCGGGCGTGCGCTACCGCAAGGGTCCCTACTTCGCCGATGGCGGCGACTTCTCGCTCGCGGGCAGCGCCTCGCTCGACTACGTGAGCGCGCTCGACGCGCCCTTCGCCGAAGTCACGCTGGGCGCCAACAACTTCCGCCGCCTGCTCGCGGCAGGCTCGCGCACCGTGCAGGACCAGACCTGGCTCGGTGCCATCGAGCTCGAAGGCAACAACGGACCCTGGGACACGCCCGAGCGACTGCGCAAGCTGAACGCGGTACTGCGCTATTCGCAAGGCTCGCCGGTGCGCGGCTTCAGCCTCACGGCCATGGCCTACCAGAGCCGCTGGAATTCGACCGACCAGATCCCCGAGCGGCTGGTCGACAGCGGCGAGCTCTCTCGCTTCGGTTCCCTCAACACCACCGACGGCGGCAAGACGCGGCGCCTCAGCCTGTCGGGCAAGTGGTTCGACAACAGCCCCGAGGGGCAGACGCAACTGAGTGGCTATGTCATCGACTACCGCTTCGACCTGTTCTCGGACTTCACCTACTTTCTCAACAACCCCGAGCAGGGCGACCAGTTCGAGCAGACCGATCGTCGTCGGGTCTTCGGGTTGCAAGGCACGCACAGCAGGCCTAACTCGATCGGGGGGCTGGATGGCGTCCTGAGCTTCGGAGGCAGTTGGCGCGGTGACCGCATCGGCGAGGTGGGCCTGTACAACACAGCGGCGCGCGAGCGGATTTCGACGGTGCGCAACGACAAGGTGCAGCAGGACCTGTTCTCCATGCATGCCCAGCAGCTCGTGAACTTCAGCGAGCGCTGGCGCGGCTACGTGGGCCTGCGCGGCGACCTGCTGCGCTACGACGTGCAGGGGCGCGAGCCGCTCTATGGCCCGATCAACAGCGGACGCGGCCATGATTCGCTCGTGAGCCCGAAGGCCGGCCTGGCCTTCACCGTGACACCCACCCATGAGCTCTACCTCAACGTGGGCACGGGCTTCCACAGCAACGACGTGCGCGGCGCGACGATCAACGTCGATCCGACGAGCGGCCTGCCCGCAGACCGCGTGCCCGCGCTCGTGAAGGGGCGCGGTGCCGAGATCGGCTGGCGCTTCCAGCCCAGCGAGGACTTCAGCCTCACCACGGCGCTGTGGCAGCTGCGGCTCGACTCCGAGCTGGTCTATGTCGGCGACGCCGGCACCACCGAGCCCGGCCGCGCCAGCAGCCGCCGCGGCATCGAGGCCACGCTGCGCTGGAAGCTCGGTTCGCGCTGGCGCTTCGAGGCCGATGCGGCGATCTCGCGCGCGCGCTTCCGGGGCCTGGCGCCCGAGGGCGAAGGCAACCACATCGACAACGCGGTGGAGCGCGTGTTCGCGGCCGGCGTCATCTACACCGAGGGTCCGCTGACGGCCTCGCTTCGCCTGCGCTACATGGGCCCGCGCGCGCTCGACACGCTCAACACGGTGCGCTCGCGCGCCACCACGCTGCTGAACTTCGGCGCGCGCTATGCGGTCAACAAGCAGCTCACCCTGGGCCTCGACGTGTTCAACCTCGCAGGCCGCAAGGGCAACGACATCGAGTACTTCTACGCCTCGTGCAGCGCGGGCGAGGTGGCGCGCGGTGCCTGCGGCGATGGCATCGACGGGCGCCACATCCATCCGATGGAGCCGCGCAGCGCGCGGGTCAGCGCACGCTGGACCTTCTGAACGAAAGAAAGCGCGCGCCTTGCCTCGAGATTGAATCTGCATCGTGGCCCGGCCCGTAGTTGCAGCAGTCGATGCGCAATTCGCGCCGGCATCCTCACCAGGAGTACTCGCATGAAGAACAGATTCAATCGCATGGCCACGGTCGCCTTGGCCGTCTCGCTGAGCTTGGGCTCGTTCGCCGCGCTCGCACAGGTCACCGTCGGCGGTGCACCGATGTATGCCACCAAGGACATCATCGACAACGCGGTGAATTCGAAGGACCACACCACGCTCGTGGCGGCCGTCAAGGCAGCGGGCCTGGTCGAGACGCTCAAGGGTCCGGGCCCGTTCACCGTGTTCGCGCCGACGAACGCAGCCTTCGCCGCCCTGCCCGCCGGCACCGTCGATACGCTGCTGAAGCCCGAAAACAAGACGATGCTGACGGGCATCCTGACCTACCACGTCGTGCCCGGAAAGATCGATGCGGCCGCGCTGAGCAAGATGATCATGGACGGCAAGGGCTCGGCGACGCTCAAGACCGTGGCCGGTGGCAGCCTCACGGCCAAGTCCAGCGGCGGCAAGGTCATGATCACCGACGAGAAGGGTGGCTCCGCGACCGTGACCATCGCCGACGTGTACCAGTCGAACGGCGTGATCCATGTCGTCGACAAGGTGCTGCTGCCCAAGTAATCCATCGCGCACCCGCCCGCGCGAACTGTGCGGGCTGTTCGAAGCGCTCCGGAGCCCCGACATCGATCGGGGCTTTTTTCTTTCACGCCATGCGACCGCGCCGCCGTCGCCCGCTCAGGCGAACGGCAGGATCTTCACGTCGAACACGCGCTCGCAGAACCAGATGGCCGCCACCGCCACGGCCACGACGGAACCGCCGCGCAGCACCACCGGCGCATAGCATCGCCAGCCGCGCAGCGACAGCAGCGCGACCAGTGCCACGGCCACCACCATGAGCTGGCCCGTTTCCACGCCGAGGTTGAACTGCAGCAGCGCGAGCACGAAGCCGCGCAGCGGCAGCTCGAGTTCGCCGAGCGCGCCCGCGAAACCGAAACCGTGGATCAGGCCGAACAGGAAGCTGAAGAGCTTGCGCCTGCCGCGCAGCAACGGCCGCAGGTTGTCCACGGCCGCGAGGATGATCGTGATCGCGATGCCCGGCTCGACGATGCGCGGCGACAGGCTCACGATCTTGAGCCCGGCCAGCGCCAGCGTGATCGAGTGCGCGATGGTGAACATGGTGACGATGCCCAGCATCGGCCAGATCGCGTCGCGCCAGTGCCTCACCGGTGTCCAGCCGCCATCGCCGCGCCGGTGCAGCACCGCGGGCAGCAGCAGGCACAGCAGGAACAGGATGTGGTCGTAGCCGATCAGGATGTGATGGATGCCGTCGCGGAAGAAGCCGGGGCTGTCGCTCTCGGCGTTCGCTGCGGACACAGAAGGCCCGGCTGCTGCGCCCGGCCATGGCAGCGCCACGCTGCCGGCCGCGGGATCGAGCGAGTGCACGGCGGGCGAAGCGCCGCCGTCCGAAGCCAAGCGCAGCAGGCCCCGATGCGTCGGATCGATCTCGCGAAACAGCCGGTAGTCGATCTCTAGCGCGGGCCCCGTATCGCAGCGCGCGTGCAGTTGCAGCACGAGGTAGGCACCGTCGACGCGGTCCTCGACCGCCGGCGGCCGCGTCTCGGCCAGCACGCAGCGGCCCTGCTGCAACTGGAGCCGCGCGAGCGCGTAGGCTCGGATGTCGTCGAGCCGCGAGCGCACCTCGCCCCAGCGCAGCTGGCGGTCGCCGTCGCGGTCGAGCTCGAGCGTCGCGTCGAGATCGCGCAGTGCGATGTCCCAGCGCAGGTCGAGGCCCTCGGCATCGCGCTGGATCTGCAGGTAGGCATCGCTGGCCTTGTGGGCGCGCGCGGCACCCGGCGCGAGCGCCAGGAACAACGCCAGCACGAACAGCAAGGCGGTGGCCAGCCCGATGCGGCGTGGTTCAGGGAATGGCATCGACACGGGCGTCCTTCAGTCCGATCTCGCGCATCAGCGCCCTCGCCTCCTCGCGCGCGGCCGCATCGCCGGCGGCCGAGGCCGCGCGCGCGAACACCAGCAGGTCGACCGGCTCGCGCTGCAGGCGCAGGTTGAGGCGCGCCAGCTCGACGGCGCGCTTTGCATCGCCCTGCACATCGAGCGCGAACATCGCCTCCTCGCGCGCATGCTGCGCGGTGGTGCCGGGGCGCAGTGCCGCTGCCTCGAAGCGCTCGCGCAGTTCCTCGGCCTCGGGGGCCACTGCACGCAGCGCTGGCCGCGGGTCCGGATGCGTGCGCGCGATGGCCAGCCGCAGCAGCACCGCATCGCTGCGCGCTTCCTTCGCGAGCAGCGACGGGATCTCGCCGGACCGTCCGGCACGCTGCAGGAAATCGCTGTACGCCAGCAGCAGATAGCCGGAGCGCTCGGCCGCGAGCGCCTTGCGGTACGCGGCATCGGCCTCGGCGGGCCGGCCCGCGAGCTCCTCGATCTCGGCGATCGAGGTCCACAGCCACTGCCGCGTTCCGGCCTGCGGCGCAGCGGCCAGCGCGGGATCGGCCAGCAGGCCGCGCAGCGCATCGCGCGCGGCGGCATGGTTGCCGCGCAGGCCCGCGTTCTCCGCGAGACAGGCCACGCCATAGAGCGCCGGCCCCACGCGGCCCAGCGCGCGGCAGGCGGCATCGGATTCGTCGTAGCGCCCGCGCACGCGCAGCACGGTCGCGAGCGTGATCCAGCCCTGGGGATCGGCGGGCCGGCGCGCGAGCGCGGCCTTCAAGAGGGACTCGGCACCGTCGAAATCGTGCAGGAACTGGGCCACGGTGGCGCGCATCACGAGCACCGCGGGCGGCGTCCGGGCGATGGGCGTGGCGTCCCAGGCCTGCAGCGCGGCCGCGGCCTGGCCGGCGTAGCGCGCATCGCCCTGCGAGCGCGCGAGGTCGAGGTAGGCGGTCGCGGCCTCGATCGCGGTGGCCGCGTCGCCGGGCCGCTGCGCGAGTTCGCGGCGCAGCTTGCGCTGCGCATCGAGCCAGCCGGCCACCGCGGGCAGCTTCTCGACCACCTCGTCGTCGCTGGCCGGCACCCGTGGCGCCGCGAGCGCGGCGCCGGCCGCGGCCAGCGACAGGAGCAGTGCCGCCGCGGACCGCTGCGCCAGCCTCATTGCGTGGCGACGGGGTCCTTGGTCTCCGACGTCGGCGCCGGGTCGAAGGCGGCCACGTTGGCCGGCTCGGCCGTGTCGAGCACCGAGGCCACCAGCGACTGCACGTAGGCGATGAAGCTGTCGTACGCGTCGGCCTGGGGCGGCGGGTTCTCGGGCGGGTTGTTGCCGCTCACCGGCGGGAACGGATAGAACGCGGCGCCACCGCCGCCGCCCCCGCCGCAGCCGGCGAGGAAAGCGGCCACCAGCAGCAGGCCGGCGATGCGAGGAATGTTGCGGTTCATGCCGGCATCCTCCTCAGCGCGCGGCCGAGGCCGAGGTCGAACCCGGCAGCGGCGTGTTCAGGTACGGGAAGGCATCGGGGAACTCCGTGGGGCTCTGCGCCGCGCCGTCGGTCAGAGGGGCACTACCCGCGGGCGCGTCGGCCGGCTTGCAGCCGACCTTGAGCGTGTCGCTGGCACCGGTGGCCACGCACAGCACGCCCATCGCCACGCGCAGTTCGGCATCGACCACGTCGTCGCCCGGCCGGCGTCCGTTCGGGAAGCCCGCGAGGTCGTTGCCGAGCACGCCGAGGTTGCTCTGGTTCGCCTTGATCGTGGGCGCGATCGAGGTGTTCAGCCGCAGCATCTCCGAGGCCTTGACGTTGGCCGGCTTGTTCACCCCCTCGACGCCCGTGAGGAAGGCCGCGACCAGGTCGGTGCGCGGGAAATTCGTGGGCGCGGGCGCCTGGAACAGCGTCTGCACCAGCGCCGGCAGGGTCGGGTTGGTCACGTAGTCGGCGAACTGCGCGTCGTCCTGCGGCTTGGAGCTGTTGAAGCGATCCTTGTCCTTCAGGCCGATCACCACCTCGTTGACCAGCGGCATGCCCAGGCGCGAGACCTGGGCCCAGGCACCGCCGTTGATCGCGGTCGTGCCATGGCCGCTCTTGGGCGGGCTGGCGATCAGTCGGCCCTGGCGCACGCTGGCCGTGGTCCAGCCGCCCACGATCGGCTGGCCGGCCGTGGTGATGCACGAGATCGGCACCTCGAGCGCCAGCGTCGTCACGTTCTTGCCGGCCAGCGCGTCGGGGTTGGCCGAGCTCGAGCCCAGCGGATTGAGGTTGATCAGGTCGAACACCTGGCCCAGGGCCACGCTGAACGGGTCCTTGCGCTGGCCGACGAACACGCGGCCCTGCGTGGCGCAGCCCGGGATGTTGACCGTGTAGAGGTGCTGGTTCGCATAGCTGGCGTAACCGGTCGGCCCGCCGAAGGTCTTGTCGCCGATGTTGTCGGTGGGCTTGTCGAACTCGGTGCCGCCGCCGGCCTTGGTCACGGCCTCCACCTTGCCCTTGCGGCGGTCGCCGCGCACGATGTTCAGCGTGTAGGTCTCGCGCAGGTTGCTCGTGGCCTGGTTCGGCGCGCTGATGCCGCCGGCCTGCACCAGCGGGATCGACACCTGCTTGCCCGCGATCGGCAGCTGGATGTCGCGCAGCGTGTTCTTGAACCTGAACTGGAAGGTGATGTCCTCGACCGCGTTGCCGTCGGTGTCGAGGTGGATCTCGTACAGGCCGTTCGGGTCCATGGTGAAGTAGTTCGGGCCGCCGTACGGGCTCTGGTCGGGCTGGTAGTTGGCGATCAGCGTCACGAAGTCCTGGCGGCCGGCTTCGTAGCTGCGGAACATGTAGAAGTCGGTGGCATCGAGCTTGGGCATGCCCGCGATCGACGGTGCCTCCCGGTGGCTGGATGCGATGGCACCCATGGCGGTCACGGCACTGAGCACGAGGACACAGGCCCTTGCGGGCGGTAGGGAGAATCTCATCGGCATCACCTCGGTGTAAATGGTGGATTTGGCAGGCACGACTCGTCCGACGCGAACGTCGGCTCTGGATGAGTACGGGCCGGAAGTTCAACCGGATGCGATTTTTTTACCGAGGGTTTTCACCGCGCCGCGCGGGCGTGGAAGTGCTATTCGCGCGTCCCCGCGAGGGCGCGCGCGGTCCTTCCTTCCGTCACCGGAATGTCACGGACTCAGCGGCTCGCGAACACGAGCACCGAGCGCCCCGTCGCCAGATAGTCGCCACGCGCCGCGTCATCGCCCACGCCCAATGCCGGGTCGGCACTGTCGAGCACCAACGTCCACGCGCCGGCCGGCGCGGCCGGCAGCGTGAAAGGCACGGCCTCGTGCCACGCGTTGAACACCAGCAGCACGCTCGCATCGTGCGCCGCCACCGGAATCGCCGACACCGGCGCGCGGCCGTCGAGCAGCAGCGCGAACGAACGCGTCTGCGGGTCGTCCCAATGCGAGGGCTGCATCTCCTCGCCGGACGGCGTGAACCAGGTCGAGTCCTTGGCGCCGATGTCCTCGAACCAGGCGCCGGCCAGGAAGCGGTTGCGCCGCAGCACCGGGAACTCCTTGCGCAGCGCGAGCAGGCGGGCCGCGAACTCGCCGAGCGCACGCCCCGCTTCACCGCCGGCCGTGGCCCAGTCGACCCACGAGATCTCGTTGTCCTGGCAGTAGGCATTGTTGTTGCCCTGCTGCGTGCGGCCGAACTCGTCGCCGGCCAGCAGCATCGGCGTGCCCTGCGACAGCAGCAGCGAGGCCAGCAGGTTGCGCTGCTGGCGCGCGCGCAGCGCGAGCACGGCCTCGTCGTCGGTGGGGCCCTCGACGCCGCAGTTCCACGAGCGGTTGTCCGAATGGCCGTCGCGGTTGTCCTCGCCGTTGGCCTCGTTGTGCTTGTCGTTGTAGCTCACGGTGTCGGCCAGCGTGAAGCCGTCGTGCGCGCTGATGAAGTTGACGCTGGCCCAGGGCCGCCGCCCGCGGTGGTTGAAGCGTTCGCCGCTCGCGGTGAGGCATTGCGCGAGCTTGCCGGCCATGCCCTCCTCGCCCTTCCACCAGGCGCGCACGGTGTCGCGGAACTGGTCGTTCCACTCGGCCCAGCCCGGAGGGAAGCCGCCGACCTGGTAGCCGCCCGGGCCGATGTCCCAGGGCTCGGCGATCAGCTTCACGCTAGAGAGCACCGGGTCCTGCCGGCAACTCTTGAGGAAGCCGCCGCCCTCGTCGAAACCGTGCGGCTCGCGCGCGAGGATGGTCGCGAGGTCGAAGCGGAAGCCGTCCACGCGCATCTCGGTCACCCAGTAGCGCAGGCTGTCGGTCACCATCTGCAGCACGCGCGGATGGCTGAGGTTCACGGTGTTGCCGGTGCCGGTATCGTTGATGTAGTAGCGCGGCGTGTCGGGCAGCAGGCGGTAGTAGCTCGCGTTGTCGATGCCCTTGAACGAGATCGTCGGGCCGAGCTCGTTGCCCTCGGGCGTGTGGTTGTAGACCACGTCGAGGATCACCTCGAGGCCGTGCGCATGGAAGCGGTCGACCATGTGCTTGAACTCGTCGATCTGCGGCCCGTCCATGTAGCGCGGGTCGAGCGCGAAGAAGCCGATGGTGTCGTAGCCCCAGAAGTTGGTCAGGCCCTTCTCGAGCAGGGAGGACTGGTTCAGGAACATCTGCACCGGCAGCAGCTCCACGCTGGTCACGCCGAGCGCGCGGATCGGCGCCAGCACCTCGTCGCGCGCCATGCCCGCGAAGGTGCCGCGGAACTGCTCGGGCACCTGCGGATGCTTCATCGTGAAGCCGCGCACATGGGTCTCGTAGAACACGGTCTCGGGCCAGGGCACGCGCAATGCGTCGGTCTGCGTCCACTCGAAGCGCGAATCGACCACCACGCACTTGGGCACCAGCGGCGCGCTGTCGCGCTCGTCGAAGCTCAGGTCGCCGTCGGCATGGCCCACGGTGTAGCCGAACAGCTCGGGGCCCCACTTGAGCTCGCCCATGTAGGCCTTGGCATAGGGATCGAGCAGCAGCTTGTGGTGGTTGAAGCGGTGGCCCTTCTCGGGCTCGTAGGGACCGTGCACGCGCAGGCCGTAGCGCGCGCCGGGTTGCAGGCCGGGCACGAAGCCGTGCCAGATCTCGTCGGTGTACTCGGGCAGGGTGACGCAGCCGACCTGCGTGGTGCCGGCCTCGTCGAAGATGCAGACGTCGACCCGCGTGGCATGCGCCGAGAACACGGCGAAGTTGACGCCGTCGCCGTTGAAGGTGGCGCCGAGGGGGTGCGCGGTGCCTTCGAGCACCGTCAGGGGGGTCGGAACGTGAGGGGTGTCGGCCATGGGCGTGTGGGTGATCGGGCTGGGGGTTGCGGGGAGGGACGGCAAAGTCTCCGTGTGCCCCGCGCCCGCGTGCGGCAGCAGTTGGCGCGGCCTCGCGTAGGCGGCGCGCCCGTCATCCGGCCATGCCGGCCGGCGGCTCATAATGCGGCCCGTCGCCGGACCCGGAACCCCGGGGTCCCCGCCCGAGTCCACCACGGCTCCTTTGCAACCGCACGCCTCTCCCATGACCGACAAAGAACGCCTCGACTACCTCCAGGGACAAGTGGCCGCGCTCAAGAGCTTCTGCCTGGCCCTGATGTCCTCGCACCCGAATCCCAGGCTGCTGTTCGACCGGATGGAGCGCTTCGGCAACCAGCAGGCGGGCATCCTGCTGGGCCAGCCCACGTCGGACGCGCTGCTGCAGGGCGCCGATGCGATGCGCGACCAGCTCCTGGCCTATGCCAGGGAGCTGCAGGCGGCGATCGACAAGAAGTCGGAGGCCGACAAGGCCTGACGCCCGCGTTCGGCTGCCGGGGCCGCCCGAGCCGTTATCGCGCGTTGAGGTCGGTCGAGGTCTCGAACTCGATGCCGCCGACGAACTTCTGCAGGAAGTTGTAGATCAGGCAGCCGACGGCCACCGCGCAATAGGCGAAGACCAGGTACATCACCGGCGCGAGCAGCAGGACCAGGATCGACGGCCCGCTCTTGCCGGCCGGCTGGACCAGCGCGAACAGCAGCGCGAAGGGCACGATGAACACCAGCGAGGTGACCGCCATCATGACGCCGAACACCTTGCCGTTCTGATGCGGCGAGAGCCGCGAGATTCTGTTGTTTCATGGGGCGGCGCCTCCTCGCGCCTGAGTCTGAAGTCGGACGGACAGGGTACCAGCGCGGGCCTGGCGGCGACGGTGTTACGCTCTCGGGCGCCTCCTGCCCGCCCCCGTGCAGGCAGTGAAGGCCTTGCCACCCGCGGCCCGTCCGGCACGCAAGGAAGCCAGGGCCACGGCCCGTGGCGCGACCTTCCCCGACATCCCATTTCCATGTCCACCTCCACCCCGATCACCTCCTCCCGCACGCTGTCCTACGTCGCGCTCTTCGCCGCGCTGATCGCCGCCCTGGGCGCCGTTCCGCGCATCGACCTGGCCCTGGGCGTGCCGATCACGCTGCAGACGCTCGGCGTGATGCTCGCCGGCTGCCTGCTCGGCCCGCGCCGCGGTTTTCTCGCGGTGGCGCTGCTGCTCGTGGGCGTGGCGCTCGGCCTGCCGCTGCTGTCCGGCGGCCGGGGCGGTCCGGGCGCCTTCGTGACGCCTTCCGCCGGCTTCCTCGTGGGCTGGCTGTTCGGCGCCTTCGTGTGCGGCTGGGTCATGCGGCGCTTCGCCGCCGCGCGCGGACGCGCCCTGTTCGCCGCGGCGCTGGCCGCCTCGTTCATCGGCGGCATCGTCGTGGTCTACCTGTTCGGCATCGCGGGCCTGTCGCTGGTGGCCCACCTGCCGCTGCAGAAGGCGGCGCTCGCGAGCCTGGTGTTCGTGCCGGGCGACCTCGTCAAATGCGTGGTCTGCGCGCTGGTGGTGCAGACCGTGGCACGCGGCCTGCCGAGCTGGCGGCTCGATCGCGACTGATGACCGGTCCGGCGCCCGATTTCCGGACCGTCCACGCGCCGCTCGCCTGGTGGGCGCGGCACACGCCCGATGCGCTCGCGCTCGACGATGGCCACACGCGACTGAGTTTCGCCGCGCTCGCGGCCCGCGTCGCGACGCAAGCCGCCGCGCTCGACGCCGCGGCCACGCCGACGGTCGCCTGGGCCAGCGCGAGCGCATCGCCGGCCGACCAGCTCGCGAGCTTCCTCGCGATCCTCGCGAGCAACCGCACCGCGGCCGTCGGCGATCCCGACTGGCCCGAGGCCGTCCGGGACAAGGTGCAGGCGCGCATGGCGCGGCACCTGGGCGCGGCCACCGGCATCGAGGAAGCGCACGCGAACACCCCCTTCTACATCGGCTTCACCTCGGGCAGCACCGGCGTGCCCAAGGGCTTCCGGCGCACGCACGGATCGTGGACCCACAGCTTCGAGATCTGCGTGCAAAGCTTCGGTCCCGCCACCGGCACCACCGTGCTGGTGCCGGGCCGGCTCTCGCATTCGCTGTTCCTGTTCGGCGCGCTGCTGGGTCTGTGGACCGGCGCGGGCATGCGCCTGCAGCGCCAGTTCTCGGCCGCCGCCGCGCTCGAGACGCTGCGGCGCGGCCTCGCGGGCAGCCTGGTCGCGGTGCCCAGCCAGCTGCTGCTGATGCTCGAGCACGCGCAGCGCCATGGCCTGGCGCCCGTGACGGGCACGCGCCTCGTGATGATCAGCGGCGCCCCCTGGCCGCGGGCGCGCACCGCCGCGCTGCGCGCGCTGTTTCCCGAGGCACGCATCGTCGAGTTCTATGGCGCCTCGGAAACCTCGTTCATCGCCTGGGCCGACAGCGACGAGGCCCTGCCCGACGACGTGGTCGGCCGGCCCTTCGCCAACGTCGAACTCAGGATCGAGCCGCCCTTGCCCGGACTGATCTACGTGCGCAGCCCGATGGTGTTCAGCGACTACGTGACGCTGACGGCCGAGGAAGACGGCACCGCCGTGCTGCGCGACGGCGACTGGCTCTCGGTGCGCGACATGGGCCATGTGGACGAGGACGGTTTCCTGCGCCTGGTCGGCCGACAGCAGCGCATGCTGCTCGTGCAGGGCAAGAACCTGTTCCCCGAGGAAGTCGAGAACGTGCTGGCCGGGCATCCGGCCATCGCGGCCGCGTCGATCCAGGGGTTGCCGCATCCGCTGCGCGGCATGGAGGCCGTGGCCCTGCTGGCGTTGTCGGCACCGCTCTCGCGCGAGGAACTGCAGGCCTGGTGCCGCGACCGGCTCGAGCCCTTCAAGCTGCCCCGGCGCTTCTACCGCGTCGACGCCTGGCCTCGCACGCCGAGCGGCAAGACGGATCACGCTGCGCTCGCGCGACAGTTGGCCGATGCGTCCGCGGCGCCATGGAGCCGGCTGTGAATCCGCCCGTGATCCTCGGCTGGGCCCGCAGCGCGGTGGTACCGGTCGGCGGTGCGCTCGGCGCGCTGGCGGCGCACGAGATCGGCGCGCCGGTGCTGCAGGCCTTGCTGGCGCGCGCCGGCGTTCCCGCGCAAGCGGTCGATGCGGTCGTCGCCGGCAACGCGCTCGGCGCGGGCGGCAATCCCGCGCGCATGGTCGCGCTGGCGGCCGGCCTGCCGGACCACGTCGCCGCGCTGTCGGTCGATACCCAGTGCTGCGCCGGCCTCGATGCCCTGACCCTGGCCGCCGGCCTGCTGGCCAGCGGCAATGCCGCCATCGCGATCGCCGGCGGCGTCGAGGCCTGGAGCCGCGCTCCCATCCGCCAGCATCGCCCGCGCGATGCCGGCGAGGCGCCCGTGCCCTACGACCGCCCCGCCTTCGCGCCCGACCCGGCGCGCGATCCCGACCTGCTGCTCGCCGCCGCGCGCCATGCCGCGCTGCATTCGATCGGCCGCGCGCGGCAGGATGCTTTCGCCGCAGAAAGCCATGCGAAGGCGCTCGCGTGGCGCGAACGCATGTCGCAGGAGATCGTGCCCATCGGCGATGCCATGCACGACAGCTATGCGCGCGAACTCACGGCCTCGCGCATGGCCCGCATGCCGATCGAGGCGGTCGCCGACACGCTGTCCGACCCGGTCGTTGCTCAGGAGATGGCCGTCAGCCGCCTCGCGATCGCCCCGCGCGCCGACGGCGCCGCCTTCGTGCTGCTCGCCACGCCGCAGGCCGCGACCGCGTTGAAGATCGCGCCGCGTTTCCATTGGCTGGGTGGCACCTCGATCGGCGTGGCACCGGAGATGCCGATGCTCGGCGCCTCCACCGCCGCCGAAGCGCTGCTGCGCCGTGCCGGCCTCGATGCGGGCGCGCTGTGGGGCGTGGAGTTGCACGAAGCCTTCGCCGTGCAGGCGCTGTCTTTCATCCAGGCCTTGGGTTTGCAGCCCTCGCGCCTGAACCGCGGCGGCGGCGGCCTGGGCCGCGGGCATCCGATCGGCGCCTCGGGCGCGGTCAGCCTGGTGCGCCTGCTCGCCGACATGCAGCACGATGCCCCATCGGGCGCGCACGGTCTCGCGGCGATTGCCGGCGCGGGTGGCCTCGGCGCGGCGGGGCTGGTGCAGCGGCTCTAGGCTCCAGCAGCTAGCGCATCACGCGGAAGAAGTCGTCGAGCGGCCGCCGCGCGGTCCGCACGGCGTTCTCGGGCGCCCGCGGATCGGCATGGCCCAGCGCCAGGCCGCACACGATGTGGTGCTCATCGCCCAGCCCCAGCGTCGAACGCACCAGGCCCGGATAGGACGCGATCGCGCCGATGGCGCAACTGCCGATGCCCTGCGCGCTCGCGGCCATCATCAGACCGAACAGGCACATGCCCAGGTCCATGTAGCAACCGCTGCCCATGCGCGCATCGATCAGCACCAGCAGCGCCACCGGCGCATCGAAGAAACGGAAGTTGCGCTCGAACTGCGCATCGCGCGCGGCCCGGTCCTCGCGTGCTGCGCCCAGCGCGCCATAGAGCGCCTGTGCCGCCGCGACCTGGCGCCGGCGCAGGCTGTGGGGCATCGGGCGCGGAAAGTAGCTGTAGTCCTCGGCTTCCTGTTCGCCGTTGCGGAATGCGCCCACCAGCGCCGCGCTCAGGCGCGCGCGGGCATCGCCTTCGAGCGAGACGAACTCGCCGGGCTGCAGGTTCGCGCCGCTGGGGGCGCGGCGCGCCTGGACCAGGAGCTGCTCGAGGCAGCCCTCGGGCAGGGGCTGGTCGGTAAAGCCACGGGTCGAGCCGCGCTGCTCGAGCAGCGTCTGGAGTGCGAGGGGGTCGGGGGCGGAAGAAACGGCTGCCGGGTCGGCAGCGAGAAGGCTGTGCATGCCGCATTTTCGCAAGCAATCCAGGGCACCTCGGTTCGAGCCGTCGCTGCGACCCTCGGTGCTGGAAATCGATACTTCAACAGCGCGATCCGCGGTGCGAGCACGCCAGCCGGTACAACCGCCCCACCATGAGATATCGCAACGTCGCTCTGCCGCTGGCCATCCTTTCGATCGGCGCCATCGTCGAAACAGCCATCGCCTGTCACTTCAGCGTGGACGCGCGCGGCTGGTGGCCCCTCATCCTTGGCATTTCGCTCCTTCAAGTGGCGGCATACAGCTTCGCGTTCGGTCTGGTGGCTGGTGACAGAAGGCTATCCAGCATCTACATCGTCGTCTTGAACGGACTGTTCGCAGCCACCAGGGTGTATGTCTGCTGTGCCTACTACGCGATCTCCATTGCACGGGCGGCCGCCTACCCGCACCTGATCGAACTCACGCCGCTGCAGCAGGCGATCAGGAGCAACTGGAGCCTCTACCTGATGCCCCTCCCTTTCCTGATCGCTCACCTGGCACTGGCGAGGACGAGGCTCGCCAGTGCCCGCGCGCAACGGCCGCCGCGCAAGGCCGGCTGATCGATCGAGCCCGGAGGCGAAAAGGGGCTTCCCCACTCCCCGCATATCCATGCATGGATTTCTTCGTTGGTCCGGCACCGGCCGCTTCCTAGCATCGGCCATCCCTGTTCAGAGGCAGTTCCGCTGCCGGTCGCCATGTCCATCGAGAAGCTCTCCCCCTCCCGCGAATCCACCACCAACGCACTGCGCGCGCCCTCGCGCCGCGGCCTGCTGCAAACCCTCGTCTCGCTGGGCACGGTGGGCAGCCTCGGCGGGCTCGGCGCGGCCGCGCTCGTGGGCTGCTCGCGCGACGAGGCCAAGTCGGCCTCGGCCGACGCGCCGGCCATCGTCAAAAAGACCGGCGACAAGGTCGCGTTCAAGTACCCCGACAACCCCTCGTTCGACCTGATCTACCTGGCCGACCAGCTCGGCTACTTCGAGGGCACGAACACGCGGCCGCAGTACGTGGGCAAGATCGCGGCGCCGCAGATCATTCCGCTCGTGGGCACCGGCGAGATCGATTTCGGCAGCCGCATGGTGCCGCTGGTGATCTCGGCCATCGCCTCGGGCGCCGACCTCAAGGTGGTGGCGGCCGGCGGCAAGACGCTGCAGGAAGCGCCGCACATGAAGTACTTCGTTCGCAAGGACTCGGGCATCCTCAAGCCCAAGGACCTCGAGGGCAAGACCATCGGCTTCAACAGCTTCGGCGCCTGCGCCGAGTTCGTGACCAAGAAGTACCTGCGCCAGCATGGCGTGGACGTGAACAGGATCAACTTCGTGGTGGTGCCCGACGAGCAGGCCGAGCAGACGCTGGTCACGCGCAACACCGACCTCGCGATCATCCACGCGCCCTTCTCGGGCCGCGCCGACCATGCCGACGCGCTGGTGCGGCTGTGGAGCGACTTCGACCTCGACGGCGGCCTCGGCGGCATGGCGCCCTACAGCGCGCACGGCCGCTTCATCCGCGAGCATCCCGAGGCTGTGCGCGACGTGGTGACGGCGCTGGCCAAGGCCGGCAACTGGGTCAATGCGAATCCCGAGGAGGCGCGCAAGCTGGTCGCCAAGCGCATCAACATGGACCTGCGGAACGTGGACCGCTACGCCTACGTCGAGGACCTGGTGGTGACCGAACCGCCGATCGAGTACTACGTCGACATCCTGCAGTCAGAGGGCAAGATCCCGGCCGGCAAGGTGGCGGTGAAGGACGTCTACACCAACGAGTTCAACCCCTATGCGCAGGCGCCGTCGCAGCCCGCCGCGGCGAAGACCTGAGCGGCGCGCGCATGAGCGGCATCAAGATCTCGGCGCGCGACGTGCGCATGGATTACGCGGCGCGCGGCGCGAGCGAGCGCGTGCGCGTGCTCGAGGGCTTCGACCTCGACGTGCGCGAGGGCGAGTTCCTCTCTGTGCTCGGCCCCTCGGGCTGCGGCAAGTCGACCTTCCTCGGCATCCTGGCCGGGCTCACCGAGCGCACCGGCGGGCGCATCGCCATCGACGGCCAGCCGGTCGCGGGCGTGCACCGCAACCAGGGCGTGGTGTTCCAGGGCTATGCGCTGTTCCCGTGGCTCACGGTGCTCGACAACATCGCGGTGGGCCTCGAGATCCGCGGCATCGGCAAGGCCGCGCGCCGCCGCACCGCGCAGGAGTACCTCGAGCTCGTGGGCCTGCACGGCTTCGGCGAACGCTATCCGCACGAGATCTCGGGCGGCATGAAGCAGCGCGTGGCGATCGCGCGCTCGCTGGCCTACCGACCCGACGTGCTGCTGATGGACGAGCCCTTCGCCGCGCTCGATGCGCAGACGCGCGAGATCCTTCAGGGCGAGCTGCTGCGCATCTGGGAGCAGTACCGCAAGACCATCGTCTTCATCACGCACAGCCTCGAGGAGGCGGTCTACCTGTCCGACCGCGTGGCCGTGATGACGCAGCGGCCCGGCCGCATCAAGGCGATCATCGACATCCCGCTGGCGCGGCCGCGCTCGGCCGAACTGCGCCATTCGAGCGAGTTCGCGGCGCTGCGCCAGCGTGCCTGGGAGGTGCTGAAGGACGAGGTGCAGGTCGGGCTGAAGCCGCGTTCCCTCGAAGGAGTGGTCTCGTGAGCGCCGTGCTCGAAGGCGCGCCTGCCGCGCCCGCACCGCGCCGCACGCTGGCGCGCTTCGCCCGGTTCGCGGGCCGCTTCGCCGAACGCGCCGCCGGCATCGTGCTGTTCCTCGCGTTGTGGGAAGCGCTGTCGCGCCTGGGCATCGTGAGCGATGCCTACCTGAGCCCGCCCTCGGCCGTGCTCGCGAGCATCGGCCAGCTGCTCGACAACGGCCAGCTCTGGAAGCACGTGGCCGCGAGCCTGCAGCGCTCCCTCTGGGGCCTGGTGCTCGCGAGCAGCGCGGGCGTGCTGCTGGGCCTGCTGATCGGCGGCTTCCGCCGGCTCGCGGCCATCGTCGACCCGGTGCTGCAGCTGTTCCGCCAGACCTCGGCCTTCGCGCTGTTCCCGGTCTTCATCCTGTTCCTCGGCATCGGCGAGCTGTCGAAGGTGGCGATCATCTTCTGGGCCTCGTTCTGGCCGGTGCTGCTGAGCACCGTGAGCGGCGTGAAGCAGGTCGACCGGCTGCTCGTGAACTCCGCGCTGTCGATGGGCGCCTCGCGCCGCTTCGTCTTCTTCAAGGTGGTGCTGCCGGCCTCGCTGCCCTCGATCTTCACCGGCGTGCGGCTCGCGGGCGCCTACAGCATCACGGCGCTGGTGGCGGCCGAGATGATCGGCGCGCACTCTGGGCTGGGCTTCCTCACGCTCAATTCGCAGGAGACCTTCCAGATCCCGACCATGTACGCCGGCATCCTGCTGCTGGCGGTGCTCGGGCTGCTGCTGAACTACCTGCTGGCGCTGCTCGAGCGCCGGCTGCTGCGCTGGCGGCGCGGGTTGAGCCTCGATGAGTGAGAACCCGCGCCCCCCTTCTTCCTCTGCCTCCTCGGCCGTGGCCGGCCTGCTCGACGGCATCGGCCGCTGGCCCAGCCTGGTCGCGGCCGGCCCGGTGCTCGCGGTGGTCGCCGCGCTGGCCGCCGCGGGTGGTGCCTGGCCGAATGCCGACAACGCGCCGCGCGAGCGTGGCTTGTCGGGCCCCGCGACCTGGCTCGCATGGCTGCCGCCGCTGGCCGTGCCCGCGCTGGCCACGCCGCTGAATCAACTGCCCAAGGGCCCGGTGCTCGCACGCGCGATCGCGCGCGGCGAACTGGTCGTCGGCGTGCGGCGCTATCCGCGCCCTGCCCCGCCCGGCTCGCCCACGCCGCCCGAACCCGATGCCTTCGACGCCACGCTGGCGCGCGAACTCGCCGCCTCGCTGGGCGTGCAGGCCGTGCTGGTCGGCCTCGCGCCCGACGAACGCGACGAGGCGCTGCGCGACGGCCGCGTCGACCTGCTGGTGGCCGGTGTGCCCACACGGGACGCACGCGACGATGCAGGCGGCGCCGGCATCGACGCCGCGCCCGGCAGCTACGACACCGGCCGCGGCCAGGTCATCGCGCTGCGCCGCGGCCGCGTGCAGGACGAAGAAGCGCTGCGCGGCGCCTCGGTCTGCGTCGGCGAAGGCTCGGGCTATGCGGGCGCGGTGGCGCTGCGCTATGGCGCGCAGCCGCGCAACTATCCCTCGGCCGTGCATGCGGCCTCGGCCTTCATGGCCGGCGAATGCGCGGCGCTGGCCGAAGACGCGCAGGTGCTCGAGCGGCTGATGGGCAACGAGGAATGGCGCTTCTACAAGCCGGTGGCGCGGGACCTGCGCGCGCCGGCCGACGCGGCCGTGCGGCTCGCGGCGGGCGACGCCGTGTCGCGCGACTACATCGCGGCCGCGCTGCGCCGCTGGCGCGCCGACGGCACGCTGGCGCAGGCGCGGGGGGCGCGTGCGGGGAATCTGCAGTTCGAGATCACCTTGCTGAAGGATGGCCTGGTCTGCCACTCGTGACAGTGCCAGGAAGCGGACAGCCGAACGCAGAAGGAAAACCAAGAAGCGCAGAAGTCGCAGAAGAAAAACCAGTTTGGGATTTCCTTCTGCGACTTCTGCGAAACCTTCGCGACTTCTGCGTTCGGCTGCCCGCTTTCTATCCCTCACTCCACTGCCACTGCGCCAACGCAAAGTCCTGCGTCACCAGCCTCTCCGCCAGCAGGAACTTCTTCACCTCCTCGATCAGCCCCAGCCCGTCGGCGGGATAGGCGGCCTCGGGGTACTGGCTCAGCGGATGCGAGGCCTTGACCGCCTCGAGCGGGAAGCCGCTGACCTCGGCATGGAAGGCGTAGTAGGCCGCGCTGTCGGCGCGCATTTCGGCGATGGCCGCGCGGCGCGCGCGGGTCCAGGCGGCCGGCAGGCCGGGCGCGGTGGCGAGCAGCTTCGACGAAGCGACGATCACCGAGGTGCCGCGCAGGGTGGGATGACGGTCGGCCTCGTCGATCACGGGGTAGCCGCGCGATGCGAGCAGCGGCCCGACGTCGATCTGGGCCGCGAAGGCGGCGATCGAGCGCTGGTCGAGCGCGGCCTCGCCGTCGCGCGGGAACATGTGGATCACCTTCACCGACTTCTGCAGGCCGTGCTCCTTGAGCAGGCCCAGCACGTAGCGGTGCATGTAGGAACCGCGCGCCACGCCGATGGCCTGGCCCTCGAGCTCGCGCACGCTGCGCACGCCGTCGCGCGGCGTGAGCAGCCAGACGTTCATGCCCACGGTGTCGAAGCCGATCAGCCGCGCATCGAGGCCGCGCGAGCGCGCGACCACGGCGGGCGTGTCGCCGTAGATGCCGACGTCGAGCACGCCCGAGATGAAGGCTTCGTTGAGGTCGGGTCCGTTCGGGAAGTTGCGCGTGACCACCTCCTTGAAGCCCAGCGGCGCGAGCTCGCGCTGCAAGAGGCCCTGGCGCAGCGCCCAGCCGGTGGCGGCCGCGGGCTTCCTGCCCGGACCGATGTAGCCCAGGCGCAGCACGCCCGCGCCGGGTGCGCCCTGGGCGATCGAGAACAGCGGCAGCGTGGCCGCGGTTGCGGCGACGGCGCCGCGCAGCAACCGCCGGCGGCCGGTATCGACAGGCGCCGCCATCAGTGCGCGCGCCGCAGCAGTTCGAAGCTGGCGTCGGCCGAGGCCGTCGACTGGCGGCCGCGCCCCCAGCCGATGTCGCGGCGGTAGCTGCCCATCAGCGCCTGGGCGGCCACGTCGCGCTCCTCGGCGGTGGCGCCGCGGTCGGCGATCGGCGCGACGTAGAGCGCATCCTCGGGGCAGTAGAGCTCGCACATGAAGCAGGTCTGGCAATCATCCTGGCGCGCGATGCGCGGCAGGCCGCCGGGCACGGCCTCGAACACGTTGGTCGGGCAGGCGCTCACGCAGATGTTGCAGGCGGTGCAGCGCTCGGCGCTGATGAGCTCGATCATGCGGCCACCTCTTCCTCGGCGCGCCGTTGCACGGCATGGCGCTGTACCCAGACCTCGTCGAGCCCGCCGCTCAGCAGGCGATGGCGCTGGCTCGGGTCGATGGCCGAATGCTCGCGCCGGCGGTGCATGCCGCGCGTCTCGGTGCGCTGCAGCGCGCTGCGGTACATCCAGCGCGAGGTGGCCAGCATGGCGGCCGCTTCGCGCGCGCGCACGGCGTCGGCCGCGCTGGCGGCCGGTGCGCCCTGGCGCAGGCGCTCCCACAGGGCGTCGAGCCGCGCGAGCGAATCGCGCAGCGCGTCGCCTTCGCGGAACCAGTTGCGTTCGTAGGGGAAGACCTCGGCCTGCACCGCGCGCACCACGGCCTGGCTGTCCCAGGCCTGCGCGCCGCGCGTGGCCAGCGCGACGCCGCCGGCACGCAGGGCCGCGCGTTGCGAACGCGCGCGCGCATCGCGCCCGAACTCGGCCGCCCCGGCGCCGGCCCAGAAACCCGAGGACAGCGCCCAGGCCGCGTTGTGGCTGCCGCCGCCGGTGAAGCCGCCGCAGATCAGCTCGCGCGTGGCCGCGTCGCCCGCGGCATAGAGGCCGGCCACGGTGGTGGCGCAACTGTCGTCCACCAGGTGCAGGCCGCCGGTGCCGCGCACCGTGCCCTCGAGCCGCAGGGTGACCGGGAAGTGCTGCGTGAAGGGATCGATGCCCTGGCGGTCGAAGGAGACGAAGAAGTTCGGCTGCGCGGTGCGCATCCAGGCGCGGATCTGCGCGTCGGCACGGTCGAGGCAGGCGTAGACGGGCTGCGCCTGCAGCGTCTGCGCGATCACGCCGCGGCCCTTGGACGAGCCCGCGCCCTCGATCGCCACGCCGTCGGCCGTGTAGAAGGTGGCCCAGTTGTAGAACAGCGACTTGGTGACCGACGAGAAGGCCGGCCCGAGCCCGTACGCATTGGAGAACTCCATGCCCGACAGGGCCGCGCCGACCTCGGCCGCCATCAGCTGGCCGTCGCCGGTCAGCACGTTGCAGCCCAGCGCGCGGCTCAGGAAGGCGCAGCCGCCGGTGGCGATGACCACGGCGCCGGTGCGCGCCACCCAGCTTTCGCCGGTCTGCCGGTTCACGCCGGTGGCGCCGCAGACGGTGCCGTGCTCGTCGACCAGCAGTTCGAGCACCGGGCTGTGGTCGAGGATGCGCGCGCCCGCGGCCTTCACGCGCTTGCGCATCAGCCGCATGTACTCGGGGCCCTGCAGCGAGGTGCAGCGCAGCGCGCCCTGGTCGTCGACCGGAAACGGATAGCCCCATTCCTTGAGCGTCTCGACGTTGGTCCAGGTCTGCTCGAGCACGCGGTCCATCCAGGCGTGCTCGGCCAGCTGGCCGCCCATCGCGAAGCGGCTGGCCTTGGCCTCCTCGCGCGCCGTGCCTTCGGCCGGCACGTGCCACAGGCCGGTGCCCGAAGGCGCGGTGGCGCCCGAGGTGCCGCAGAAGCCCTTGTCGGCCAGCAGCACGCGCGCGCCGCGCGCGGCCGCGCTCACCGCGGCCCAGGCGCCGGCCGGGCCGCCGCCGATCACCAGCACGTCGGCCTCGTGGCGCGTGCCGCCATCGGCGCCCGAAAGAAGCTGCCGCTCGAAATCCCTGGCGCCCATGTCGCGTGTCCTCTGCTGCAAAGAAAGAAAAGAGGACCGACCGTATCAACGGCGCGGGCGCGGCACAAAGAAGGAATGCGTGCTTCGATATGCGCGGCCCTGGAATGCCGCTCAGTTGCCCCAGCGCAGCTTGAGGCCGGCCCAGACCGCGAGCAGCACGGCCGCGCCGAAGACCCAGCCCGAGAGCGCGCCGGCCATGGTGCCCGACAGCAGGTTGCCGACGGTGCAGCCCAGGCCGGTCATCGCGCCCCAGCCGAGCAGCAGGCCGCCGCCGAGCCCGCGCGCGACCTGCGCCGGCCGCGGCCACGCGGGCCGGAACTGCCCGCTCGCGAGCGCGGCCGCGAAGGCGCCGGCGACGAGGCCGCCGACCAGCAGCGCGTTCGGCGTCTGCCACAGGCTCTGCGCCACGGCCGTGACGCAGCCCGCGAAGCCGTCGAGGCCCTCGAGCCGCTGCGGCAGCAGGCCATGCCCTTCGCCGGCCGCGCGCGCCGCGCTGCCGAGCGCGGCCGTCACGCCCAGCGGCCGCAGCCGCAGCACCACGATCACGGCGATGGCGCCCACCGCGAGGCCGCCCCAGACGTAGGGCCAGCGTCCTCGCAGCAGCGCGCGCAGCGCGGCGCCGAAGCTCCCGGGCACCGCGGCGTTCCGCGCGGGCGGCAGGCGTCGCCACAGTAGCGCGCTCGCGAGCGTCAGCACCGCGAGCTGCAGCGCCGCCGATCCCGCATAACCCAGGTAATGCGGCAGCCAGGGCACGGGCGCGGTGGCGATGGTCGCGCTGTAGAGCGGGTTCCAGGTGTTGAAGCCGAGCACGAAGCCCAGCGCCGCGCCCGCGAGCGCGAAGGGCGCGGTGGGCGAGCCCTCGCCGAGCCGGTACCAGTGCGCGCTGATGCACGAGCCCGACACCACCATGCCGGCGCCGAAGGCCAGCCCCGCGAGCACCAGTGCCCAGCTCACCGGGCCGATGTGGGCATCGGGCGGCAGCCGGCCCGGCTGCGGCACCGGCAGCCAGCCGCTCATCACCACGTGCATGCCGAGCGTGCCCACCGCGAGCGCCGCGACGATCGCGAGCAGGCCGCGCGCGTCGCCGCGCTCGAAGTAGTCGCGCGCATGGCAATAGAAGCAGAAGCGCGAGCGCTGCAGCACGATGCCGAGCACCGCGCCGATTCCGAGCGCAAAGGCCAGCGCGCGGCCGCCGCTGCGCTCGCCGAGCAGGTGCACGCCGGCCGCGAGCAGCACCAGCACGACCGACGCCGTGGCCAGCGCGGGCCATCGCGCCGCGCCCGTGCCATCCAAAAAAAACGAGCCCGAAGGCTCGCCCAATGCCGTCCGCGCTTCCGGCGGACGGCCACCCAACTCGGGACGGCTCACACCCCCTCCTCGTTCTTCTTCTCTCCTCGAATCACTTCGACGCCCAGACGGTGCCGCTCGGGTTGTTCACCGGCACGCCGACGGCGTTGCCGTACTCGGTCCACGAGCCGTCGTAGTTGCGCACGTTCTTGTAGCCGAGGATGCGGTGCAGCGCGAACCAGGTGTGGCTCGAGCGCTCGCCGATGCGGCAGTAGGTGATGACCGGCTTGCTGCCGTCGATGCCCGCGGCGGCGTAGAGCGCCTTCAGCTCGGCCGGCGACTTGAAGGTGCCGTCCTCGTTGACCGCGCGGCCCCAGGGCACGTTGGCCGCGCCGGGGATGTGGCCCGCGCGCACCGCGAGTTCGGCCGCGCCCGGCGGCGCGAAGATCTTGCCGCTGTATTCGTCGGCCGATCGGATGTCGACCAGGCGCGTGTCCGACTTGCCGTCGGCCACCGCCACCACGTCGGTCAGGCGCGCGCGCAGTGCCGGGTCGGGCCGGCTCGCCTTGAAGGCGGTGGCGGCGTACTCGGGCGTGCGGTTCTCGAGCGTGCGGTTCTCGGCCTCCCACTTCTTGCGGCCGCCGTCGAGCAGCTTGACGTTGTTCAGGCCGTACTGCTCGAACACCCAGGCGCCCCAGGCCGCGAACCAGTTGTTGTTGTCGCCATACAGCACGACGGTGGTGTCCTTGTCGACGCCCGCGGCCGACAGCAGCTTCTCGAACTGGGCCTGGCTCACGATGTCGCGGCGCACGCGGTCGTTGAGGTCGTTGTGCCACGAGAAATTGACCGCGCCGGGGATGTGGCCGCGCTCGTAGAGGCCGGGGTTCACGCTGACCTCGATCACGCGCACCTTGGCGTTCCTGAGGTTCTTCTCGAGCCACTCGGTCGACACCAGCGCCTCGCCGGCTTCGGCCGTGGATTGGGCGACGGCCACGGGGGCGCTCGCGATGAAGGTCAGCGTGGCAAGGGAGGCGGCCCGCCACCAGCGGCTCAGGATCGACATGCGTAACTCCTTGTGAAAAGTGCAGGCCGCACTGTAGGGAGTCGCCGCGCGCTCACCAACGAAGCGTTTGCAATATGGCTATGACCAATGCATCTGAAAGCGGCAGCCGCTTCGGCGCGATCAGGCCGAGGGCTTCGCGCCCTTGCGGCCGAACACCTCGGGCGCCACCAGCATGAAGGCGCGCACGCGGTCGGCCAGCACCGCGTCGAGGTCCTCGGGCATGGCCTCGGCGTAGATCCAGCGCCGCACGCCGATGTAGAAGATCCCGCCGTGGATGCCCCACATCAGCTCGCGCTCGCGCTCGGTGGGCTTGGCGCGCCCCGTGAGGCCGAGCTCGTGGCGCATCTCGCGCCAGATGTGCGGGAACAGCCGTTCCTTGAGCAGTTCCATGTACTGCCCCGGCACGTAGCCGTCGGACAGCCCCGAGAACACCAGGATGCGCACCCACTCCTTGGTGAGGATCGCGCGCGCATAGGCGCCGTAGAAGCGCACCAGCCGCGCTTCGAGCGGGGTGGAACGGTCCGACAGCCACTCCTCCCACTCGGGCTGCCAGCGCTCGAGGTAGACCTCCTCGTACACGCGCTCGATCAGCGCGCGCTTGTTCGGGAAGTAGTGATAGAGCAGCGGATGCGTGATGCCGATCTGCTGCGCCAGCTCGCGCGTCTGGCCGTCGAGGCCGCGCTCCGAGAAGAAGGCGATCGCGCCATCGAGGATCTGGCGCTCGCGGTCCTCGGTGGAGAGCCGCTGGCGCGTGGGTTTGACGGCCACGTTCTTCGGGTCTTCGGATGCGTCTTTCATGAACGGCTGTTGTCGTCGGTGTTGTCGTTGGAGGGTCGCAATTTACCTCATGGTAAGTACCAATGATCTTATTGACCAGTCGTTAAATACTCCGCCCCATGCGAACGGCACCGGCTCCCGGTGCGCCACCGAGGAAAGAGACGACGGATGGAACTGCAAGGCGAACAGTGGATTCCCGCGAGCCGCGAGACGGTCTGGCGCGCCCTCGACGATCCCGAGCTGCTGGCGCGCTGCGTGCCCGGCTGCGAGGAGATCCGCCGGCTCGGCGAGAACGAGATGGAGGCGCGGCTGCTCGCCAAGATCGGCCCGGTGCGCGCGCATTTCAGCGGCCGCATCCGCCGGCTCGACGTGGTCGAGCCGCAGAGCTGCCGCATCGCCTTCGAGGGCAGCGGCGGAGCGGCCGGCATGGCCAAGGGCGAATCGCGCGTCACGCTCGCCACCGAGGGCAACGGCACGCGGCTGACCTACACGGTCGAGGCGGCCGTCGGCGGCAAGCTGGGGCAGATCGGCGGCCGGCTCGTGAATGCCTCGGCACGCAAGATGGCCGACGAGTTCTTTCTCGCGCTCAACGAGCAGCTCGCGCCGAAGCCCGCGGCGCAGGTGCTCGAAGCCGCGGCGGACCTGCCCGAGGCACGGCGCGAAACCGCCTCCGCGCCAGCGGCACTGGCGGCACCCGTGCTCGCCGCCACCGCATCGGCCGGCTTCGGCCCCTGGTCCGGCGAACTGCAGCGCCTGCTGTGGCTCGCGATCGGCAGCGGCATCGGCTGGCTCGCGAGCCGCGCGTTCTGAGCCAGGAAAGCCCGCGATGAAAGCCCCCGCCTTCTCCTACCTGCGCGCGCAGAGCCTGGCCCAGACCTCGGCCCTGCTGCGCGAGCACGGCGACGCGGCCCGCGTGCTGGCCGGCGGCCAGACCCTGCTGGCCACGCTCAACATGCGGTTGTCGAAGCCGCAACTGCTGATCGACATCGCCGCCCTGCCCGAGCTGCGCGGCATCGAACTGCGCGGCGACTTCCTGCGCATCGGCGCGCTGGTGCGGCACGTCGACATCGAATGCTCGGAACTGATCGCGCAGCGGCTGCCGCTGCTGTCGCAGGCCGCGCCGCACGTGGCGCATGCGGCGATCCGCAACCGCGGCACGCTCGGCGGCTCGATCGCCTTCGCCGATCCCGCGGCCGAGTGGCCGGCCTGCGCGCTCGCGGCCGATGCCGAGCTGATCGTGAGCGACGGCCAGCGCGAGCGCCGCGTGATGGCCGGCGACTTCTTCGTCGACCTCTACCAGACCGACCTGCGCGCGCACGAGGTGCTGGTGGCGCTCGAGTTCCCGCTGCCGGGCCCGGCGCGCCGCTTCGCCTTCGCCGAACTCGCGCGGCGCCATGGCGACTACGCCATCGTGGGCATCGCGCTGGCCGCCGACGTGCACGAGGGCCGGCTGTCCGACCTGCGCATCGCCTTCTTCGGCATGGGCAACACGCCGATGCGCGCGCTCGGCGCCGAGACCCGGCTGGCCGGCACCCGGGCCGACGAAAGCACGCTCGAGGCCGCCGTGCTGAGCCTCGACGAGGACATGCAGCCCGATGCCGACCTGCACAGCAGCGCCGCGGCCAAGCGCCACCTGGCGGGCGTGCTGCTGCGGCGCGCGGTCGAGCGCGTGCTGCAACCGGAGACCGCCCAGTGATGGACACCACCGACACCCACGACCTCCAGCTCGCGGTGCGCATCGAGGTCAACGGCGAGGTGCACGCCTGTCGCGTGGAGCCGCGCCAGCACCTGGTCGACTGGCTGCGCGACGAGCTCGGCCTCAAGGGCACGCGCGTGGGCTGCGAGCACGGCGTGTGCGGCGCCTGCACGGTGCTGATCGACGGCGAGATCGCGCGCGGCTGCCTGGTGCTCGCGGTGCAGGCGGACGGCCGGCGCATCGAGACCATCGAGGGCCTGTCCGACGCCGGCACGCTCGCCGACCTGCAGCGCAGCTTCTCGGCGCGCAATGCCGCGCAGTGCGGCGCCTGCACCTCGGGCATGCTGCTGACCGCGCATGCGCTGCTCGAACGCACGCCCTGCCCGGGCCGCGACACGATCCGCGAACAGATCTCGGGCAACTACTGCCGCTGCACGGGCTACCACGCGATCGTCGACGCGATCGCGCTGGCCGGGCAGGAACGGCAGGCACGATGCGGCGGCTGTACCGGCGCCTCGGGGAGTGCGGCATGAACGACCTCACCCTCCCCGCGCCGGTGCGCGAGATCGAGGCGCAGCGCTACATCGGCCAGTCGGTCGAGCGGCCCAACATGCAGCGGCTCACGCAGGGCCGCGCGAACTACGTCGACGACCTCGAGCTGCCGCGCATGCTGCACGTGGTCTACCTGCGCAGCCCGCACGCGCATGCGCGCATCGTGCGCATCGATGCCGAGGCGGCGCGCCGCATGCCGGGCATCGCGGCCATCGTCGACGGCCGCCAGCTCGCGGCGGTCTGCGCGCCCTGGGTCGGCACGCTCAAGCACCTGGCAGGCATGCGCTCGCCGCCGCAGCATGCGCTGGCGATCGAGCGCGCCACCTGGCAGGGCGAGGCGGTGCTCGCCATCCTCGGCCGCACCCGCGCGCTGGCCGAGGACGCGCTCGACGCGGTCCAGGTCGAATGGGAGCCGCTGCCCGCGGCGGTGCACATGGACACGGCGCTCGACGCCGCCACGCCGGTGATCCATCCCGAGCTCGGCAGCAACCTGTGCTTCCACCGCGAGATCGACACCGGCGGCGTGGAGGCGGTGTTCGAGGGTGCCGACGTGGTGGTCGAGGACGAGTTCCGCTTCGGCCGCCACACCGGCGTGACGCTGGAGCCGCGCGCCGTGCTGGCCGACTTCACGCCCACCGGCCGGCGCCTCGTGGTGCACCACTCGCACCAGGCGCCGCACATGATGGCCGACCTCTATGCGCGCCAGCTCGGCCTGCAGGAGGCCGACGTGCGCGTGGTCTGCCGCGATGTCGGCGGCTCCTTCGGCATCAAGGTGCATGCCTATGCCGACGACTTCGCGACGGTGGCGCTGTCGGTGCTGCTGGGGCGGCCCGTCAAGTTCGTCGCCGACCGGCTCGAGTCCTTCGTCACCGACGTGCATGCGCGCGAGCACCGCGTGAAGGCGCGGCTCGCGCTGGCGCGCGACGGCCGCATGCTGGCCTTCCAGATCGACGACCTCACGGGCATCGGCCCGTTCTCGATGTTCCCGCGCACCAGCGCGATCGAGGGCAACCAGGTCATCAACATCACGGGTGGCCCCTACAAGCACACGCACTACAAGGCCACGCTCGATGTCGCCTTCCTCAACAAGGTGCAGACCAGCCAGTACCGCGGCGTCGGCCATCCGATCGCCTGCACCGTGACCGAGGGGCTGGTCGATCTCGCCGCGGCGAAGCTGGGCATCGACCCGCTCGAACTGCGCCGCCGCAACGTGATGGAGGACGGCAGCTATCCGCGCCAGGGTGCCTCGGGCATCCTGCTCGAGGGGCTGTCGCACCAGGCCTGCCTGGACCGCATCGAGACGCTGATGGACTACGGCGCGCTGCGCCGCGAGCAGGCCGCGCTGCGCCAGCGCGGCGTGCATCGCGGTATCGGTCTGGCGGCGCTGATCGAGCTGACCAATCCCGGCCCGGCCTTCTACGGCGTGGGCGGCGCGCGCATCGCGGCGCAGGATGGCGCGACCGTGCGGCTCGACCCCACCGGCGTGGTGCACTGCGCCACCGGCGTGGGCGAACAGGGCCAGGGCACCGAGACCATCTTCGCGCAGATCGTGGCCGACACGCTGGGCCTGCCGATGGCCTCGGTGCGCGTGCTGACCGGCGACACCGCGGCCACGCCCTACGGCGGCGGCACCTGGGCCTCGCGCGGCGCGGGCATCGGCGGCGAGGCCGTGCTGCTCGCCAGCCGCGACCTGCGCCGCCACATCCTGGCGCTCGCGGCCGCGCACCTCAAGCGGCCGGCCGAGGGCCTGACGATCGCGCACGGCGAGGTGCGCTGCCTGGCCACCGGCGACACGCTGTCCGACCTGGCCGAGCTCGGCCGGCTCGCGCACTTCCGCCCCGACCTGCTGCCCGCGGGCTTCCAGCCCGAGCTGGTGGTCACGCGCCACTATGCGCAGCGCGACTATCCCTTCGTCTTCACCAACGGCGTGCAGGCCTCGCATGTCGAGGTCGACGTCGACACCGGCTTCGTGCGGCTGCTGCGCCACTGGGTGGTGGAGGACTGCGGGCGCGTGCTCAACCCGATGCTGGTCGACGAGCAGATCCGCGGCGCCGTGGTGCAGGGCATCGGCGGCGTGCTCTACGAGGAATGCCTCTACGACGACCACGGCCTGATGCGCAACGGCAGCATGGCCGACTACCTGGTGCCGATGGCCTTCGAGATGCCCGACATCGAGGTGGCCCACATCGAGACGCCCACGCGCACCTCGCAGCTCGGCGCCAAGGGCGCGGGCGAGGCCGGCACGGCGGGTGCGCCGGCCGCCGTGCTCAACGCGATCAACGATGCGCTGCGGCCCTTCGGCGCCCACGTGTCGGAACAGCCCGTGACCCCCGAGAAAGTGCTGCGCGCCCTCGGGCGCATCTGATCCCGGCCGCGCGGGCGCCCTCCCCCGGCCCGCGCCTTCATCGCTTGCATTGACCCGAACGACAAGGAGACACGCCATGACCTCGCCCCTCGACCTTCCCTCCCCCTCGCTGCGCCGGCGCACCGTGCTGCAGGCCGCCGGCGGCGCCCTGCTGGCCTCGGGCGCCGCGCTGCCGCTGCGCGCGCTGGCACAGAACGAACCGTTGCGCGTCGGCCTGCCGATCCCGCTGACCGGGCCCTTCGCGGCCGAGGCGCGCGCCGTGCAGCAAGGCGCCGAGCTCGCGATCAAGGAGTTCAACGCGGCCGGCGGCCGGCGCGCCGAGCTGCTGGTGCGCGACGACAAGCTCAACCCGCAGGAGGCCGTCACGCGCACGGTCGAGCTGATCGAGAAGGACCGCGCGCACTTCATCGTGGGCTCGGTGTCGGCGGCGGTGCAGCTGTCGGTCAACAACGCGACGAAGCAGCGCAAGATCATCTACAACTCGGTGAGCCAGTCCGACTCGATCAACGAGGCCAAGGACTTCAGCAAGTACACCTTCCACGAGTGCCTGAACCCGCACATGACCGCGGGCGCGGTGGCGCGCTACGCCTTCCCGAAGATGGGCAAGCGCGTGGTGTTCCTCACGGCCGACTACGCCTACGGCCACGAGATGTCGCGCGGCTTCCTCGCGGCCGGCAAGGCCTTCGGCATCGAGGTGCTGGCCGACATCCGCCATCCGCTGGGCCAGACCGATTTCTCGAGCTACTTCCCGCGCATCCTCGCGCTCAAGCCCGACCTGCTGGTGGTCTGCAACTTCGGCCGCGACCAGTCGATCGCCTTCCGCCAGGCCGGCGACTTCGGCGTCAAGCAGAAGTCGAAGATCATCGCGCCGCTCCTGATGCACTCGGGCCGCATGGTCGACGGCCACGAGGTGTATGCCGACATCATCGGCGGCACCGGCTACTACTGGGGCATGGAGGAGAGCACGCCCTCGGCGCGCGCCTTCAACACGGCGTTTCGCGCGGCCAACGGCGGCACCGCGCCGACCGACTACGCGGGCCTGGGCTATGCGGGCGTGCGCAACCTGCTGGCCGCGGCCAGGCAGGCCAACAGCACCGACAGCGACCGCGTGGCCGAGGCGCTGCAGGCCCTCAGGAGCGACGCCTACAAGGGGCCGACCTACTACCGCGCCTGCGACCACCAGTCGGTGCAGTCGGTGCTGATCGTGGAATCGAAGCCCGCCGCGCAGGCCAAGGGCAAGGACGACATCTTCCGCATCGTCGCCACCGAGGCACCCGACGAGGCGCGCATGCGCAGCTGCGCCGAGCTGGGCCACGCCTGAGAGCCTCGCCGTGGAACTTTCCGTCTCCCTGCTGCTCCAGCAGCTCTTCGTGGGCCTGGCGCTCGGTGCCATCTACGTGCTGGTGGCCGTCGGCCTGTCGCTCATCTTCGGGCTGCTGGGCGTGGTCAACTTCGCGCACGGCGCCTTCTACATGCTGGGCGCCTACGTGGCGGTCTACGCCTACGGCCTCACCGGCAGCTTCTGGTGGTGCCTGCTGCTGGTGCCGCTCGCGGTCGGCCTGCTGGGGCTGGTGGCCGAGCGCTGGCTGATCCGGCCGCTGTACGGCCGCGGCGTCGACTACCCGCTGCTGCTGACCTTCGGCCTGGCCTACGTGCTGGTCGACGGCGTGCGCATGGTCTGGGGCGTGCAGGGCGAGGCCTTCGCCACGCCCGAGGCGCTGCGCGGCGCGGTCGACCTGGGCTTCGGCGTGTTCCCGCTCTACCGGCTGTTCCTGCTCGGCCTGTGCGCGGCACTGCTGCTGGCGCTGTGGCTGTTCATCGAGAAGACGCGCCTGGGCCTGGTGATCCGCGCCGGTGCGCGCGACCCACTGGTGCTCAAGGTGCTGGGCATCGACGTGGGCCGCGTGTGGCTCCTGATCTTCGGCCTCGGCACCGCGCTCGCGGGCCTGGCCGGGCTGCTGGCGGCGCCGCTGCGCGGGGTGAATCCCGAGATGGGCGGCTCGGTGCTGATCGAGGCCTTCGTGGTCACCGTGATCGGCGGCATGGGCTCGCTGGTCGGCGCCATCGTGGCCGGCCTGCTGGTGGGCGTGGTGGTGGCGATGACCACGCTGTTCCAGCCCGAGCTCGCCGAGCTCGCCATCTTCGCGCTGATGGCCGCGGTGCTGATCCTGCGGCCCAACGGGCTGTTCGGCGCGCGCGACTGAAGGCGCGCCCTTCGCTTCCAACGCTTTCCAGACCATGTCCACCACCACTTCCTCCTCCCCGCCCCCGCTGCGCGCGCCGCGCGCCGAAGCCGCCGCCGCCCCGGGCGCGCGACGGCTGCGCGAGGCGGCCACGCGCCACCGCGTGCCGCTGAGCATCGCGGTGCTCGCGCTGTTCCCGCTGGTCGTTCCGTTCCACGCGATGGCGATCAACATCCTGTTGTTCGGCCTGTTCGCCGCGGGCTACAACCTGACCTTCGGCTACACCGGCAAGCTGTCGTTCGGCCACGCGGCCTTCTACGGCAGCGGCGCCTACGCCTGCGGCATCCTGATCGCCAGCCACGGCCTGCCCTGGCCGCTGGCCGTGGCGGCGGGCATCGCGCTCGGCGGGCTGGTGGCGCTGGCCATCGGCGCGCTCGCGATCCGCACGCGCGGCATCTACTTCGCGATGGTCACGCTGTCGCTCGCGCAGTGCGTGTACTTCGCGGCCTTCCACGCGACCTCATTGACCGGCGGCGACAACGGCCTGCGCGGCGTGAACGTGCCCACGCTGCGCCTCGGCGGCTGGCAGGTCGACCTGCTGCAGCCGCTGAACCGCTACTACTTCATGCTCTGCTTCGTGGCGCTGGCCGTGTGGCTGCTGTCGCGCATCCTGCAGTCGCCGTTCGGCGCGGTGCTCGAGGCGGTGCGCGAGAACGAGCAGCGCGCCCGCGCCTCGGGCTTCGACGTGGAGCGCGCCAAGCTGCTGTCCTTCGTGATCTCGGGCCTGTTCTGCGGGCTGGCCGGCGCGCTGACGGCGATCAACCTCGCCACCGTGGGCATCGACACCCTGTCGTACCACACCTCGGGCCAGGTGATGATGGTCACGCTGCTCGGCGGCATGGGCACCTTCTTCGGGCCCTTCGTGGGCGCAGGCGTGTTCCTCGCGATGGAGCATGCGCTGACGGCCGTGACCGAACGCTGGCAGCTGATCGTCGGGGTGATCTTCATCGCGCTGGTGCTGTTCTTCCCGAAGGGCATCTGGGGCACGCTGCTCGCGAGGATGGAACGATGAGCGCCGAAGCCATCCTCGAGACGCGCGGCCTCACCAAGCGCTTCGGCCAGTTCACCGCCAACGAGGACATCGGCGTGAGCTTCCCGCGCGGGCAGCTCACCGCGATCATCGGTCCCAACGGCGCGGGCAAGTCGACCTTCTTCAACATGGTCTCGGGCGCCTTCGCGCCGAGCGCGGGCGAGATCCGCTTCGACGGCCGCGACATCACCGGGCTGGCCCAGCACCGCTTCGCGCACCTGGGCATCGCCAAGTCCTTCCAGGTGACCAACCTGTTCCCCGACCTCACGGTGCTGGAGAACGTGCGCGTGGCGGTGCAGGCGCTCGACAGCGGCTTCGACTGCTGGCGCCCGCGCGCCGCGCGCCGCGACTGGATCGAGAAGGCCGAGCGGCTGCTCGAGCGGGTGCAGCTGCAGGACAAGCGCGGCTTTCGCGCCGAGCGGCTCTCGCACGGCGAGCAGCGCGCGCTCGAGATCGCGGTGGCACTGGCGAGCGACCCGAAGCTGCTGCTGCTCGACGAGCCCACGGCCGGCATGAGCCCCGAGGAGACGCGCTCGGTGATGGACCTGATCCTCGCGCTGGTGGCCGAACGCACGGTGGCGCTGGTGGAGCACAAGATGAAACTGATCATGGGCGTGAGCGACCGCATCGTGGTGCTGCACCAGGGCCGCCTGCTGGCCCAGGGCAGTCCCGCGGAGATCCGCGCCAACGAGGACGTGCAGCGCGTCTACCTCGGCCACGGAGGGCAACACCGATGACCCCATCGCAACCACCGCTGCTCGCGGTGCGGAAGCTCGAGGCCTGGTACGGCCGCAGCCACATCCTGCAGGGCGTCGACCTCGAGGTGCACGCGGGCGAGATCGTCTGCCTGATCGGGCGCAACGGCGCGGGCAAGACCACGATCATGCGCAGCATCATGGGCCTGATGGGCCGCACGCGCGGCAGCGTGCTGTTCGACGGCGTGTCGCTGCTGGGCCTGCCGCCGCACCGGCGCTTCCACCAGGGGCTGGCCTACGTGTTCGAGGAGCGCCGCATCGTGCCCGGGCTCACGGTGCTCGAGAACCTGCGCCTTGGCATCCTGGCCTCGGGCCGGCGCGCGCGCGAGCAGGAGCTGATCGACGAGGTGGCGCAGACCTTCCCGCGCCTCAAGGAGCGGCTCGCGCAGGTGGCGGTCACGATGTCGGGCGGCGAGCAGCAGATGCTGGCGATCGCGCGCGCGTTGGTGGCGCACCCCAAGCTGGTGATGCTCGACGAGCCCAGCGAGGGGATCATGCCGGTGCTGGTGGACGAGATGTTCGCGCTGTTCGCGGCCTGGAAGCGCGCCGGCAAGACGCTGCTGCTGGTGGAGCAGAACGTCGAGCTGGCGCTGTCGATCGCGGACCGCGCCTACATCGTCGACCAGGGCTGCATCGCGCACCACGCGGGCGCGGCCGAGCTGCTGGCCGACCGCGAGATCCAGGAGCGCTACTGCTCGGTGTAGCGCGCCCGGGCCTGGCTCAGGCGCCGTCGACCACCGGGTTCGACAGCAGGCCCACGCCCTCGATCTCGACCTCGCAGACGTCGCCGGCCTTCATGAAGACCTGCGGCTTGCGCGCCAGGCCCACGCCCGAGGGCGTGCCCGCGATGATGATGTCGCCGGGCTGCAGCGCGAAGGGCTCGGAGCACACCGACACCAGCGTCGCCACGTCGAAGATCATGTCGCGCGTGTTGGCGTCCTGCAGCACCTGGCCGTTGAGCCGGGTCTGCAGCTTCAGGCCGGCGGCGCCCGCGGGCAGCTCGTCGGCGGTCACGAACTCGGGGCCGAACGAGCCCGAGCGGTCGAAGTTCTTGCCCATCATCCATTGCGCCGACTTGAACTGGTAGTCGCGGATCGAGCCGTCGTTGAACACCGAGTAGCCGGCCACGTGGTCGAGCGCCTGGTCCTTGGCGATGTAGCGGCCGGCCTTGCCGATCACGATGACCAGCTCGCCCTCGTAGTCGAACTGGGTCGAGACGTGCGGGCGCTCGAGCGCCTTGCCGTGGCCCACCCACGAGGAGGCGAAGCGGTGGAACAGCACCGGGTAGGTCGGCGGGTCGAACTTGCTCTCGGCCGCATGGTCGATGTAGTTGAGGCCGACCGCGATCGCCTTGGCGGGCGACTGCACGGGCGGCAGCCAGTCGAGGCCGGCCAGCGGCAGCCGGCTGCGCGCGCTCTCGCCGGCGCGGCGCGCGGCGGCCAGGCCCTCGGGGCCGGCGCGCAGCAGCTCGTCGAGCGTGGCGGGCAGGCCTTCGGCGCTGAGGTTCACGACTTCGTCGCCGAGGCGAAGACCGAGGGCGGGCTTGCCGCTGCTTTGAAAGGCCAGGAGGCGCATTGGGAGTTCCTTGTGGTGGGTGAAAGAGGAAGAGAAACGCGAAGGGATCAGGCGGCGGGATCGGCGGCCGGCGGCGCGGGCTCGATCTCGAAGTTGGTGACGAAGTCCTCGGGCACGCGCGGGCCCCAGGCATAGAAGGAGTCTTCGGGCGGATGGTCGGCGGCGGGCCAGTCGAAGTCGCCGGGCACGAAGTCGATGTCGTACGAATACTCGGAGTAGCTGCCCCAGGGATCGCGCACGTAGTGGAAGTAGTTCGAGCCCAGCACGTGGCGCCCCACGCCCCAGCCGCGCACATGGCCGGCGGCCAGCATCTGCTCCATGCCGCGGCCGACCTCGTCGATGTCGGCCACGTCCCAGCTCAGGTGATGCAGGCCGGGCCCGCCCGACTTGGCCATCGCGACCAGGTGATGGTCGCTGCCGTGCACGCCGTGCATGAAGACGATCAGGTCGCCCGAACGATCGGAGACGCGCAGGCCCAGCGCCTCCTCGAAGAAGCGCACCGCCTCGGGCACCTTGGCGCTGAACAGCAGCACGTGCGAGAGCCGGCGCGGGTGCACCTTCGGGATGCGCGCGCGGTTGAGCGAAGCGCCCACGCCCGGCGGCGGACGCGGCGCGAGCACCCGTTCGCCCGCGGCCTCGGGCGAGCTCTTGGCGGCCACCACGACCTGCACCGGGAAGCCATCGGGATGCAGCAGCCAGAGACCGGCCTCGCCGCCCTGCCCCGCGCTCAGCGGATGGGCCTCGCAGCGCGGCAGGCCCAGCTGCTGCGCGCGCGCGGCGATGGCGTCGAAGTCCTCCGCGAAGCAGCCGAAGCGCAGGTACTGCAGCTTCTTGGGCTGGCCCGGCGCTTCGTGGAGCGAACCCCAGGCCTGTGGATGGCCGACGGTGTGGAGGTCGAGCCGGTCGCCATCGCGGCGCGGATCAAGGCCGAAGGCGGCATAGAAGCGCTCGGCCTCGGCGAGATCGGGCACGGTGAACACGAAGCGGTCGAGCGAATGCACGGCCTGCAGCGCGGCGCGCGGCGGGTTCTTGACGGTGCGAAGCGAGGAAGCGGTCATGGCGGCTTGTCTCCGGTGGACGGGTGGATCCGTGGTTCTTCATTTAAATAATATATTATTTATTGAATCATAGATTTAAAAGCCTGCCAAGTATGATCCGGGCCAACACCACGGCGCGAAAGGACGCGATGAACGAGAAGACCAAGGGCATGAGCCAGACCCGGCTGGTGTTCACCCACCTGCGCGCCGCGATCGTCGGCGGCCGCCTGCTGCCCGACGCCAAGCTCAACATCGCCGCGCTGGCCGAGGAGCTCGACGTGAGCGCGGGCGCGGTGCGCGAGGGGCTGGCGATGCTCGAGGCCGAATCGCTGGTGGTGTCGGAGCCCGCGCGCGGTTTCCGGGTCAGCCCGATCTCCGAGCCCGAGCTCGAGGACCTGGTGCAGGCGCGCATCGAGATCGAGAAGCTCTGCCTGGCCGAGGCGATCCGCCACGGCGGCCTCGAATGGGAAGGCCGCGTGGTGTCGGCGCACCACCGGCTGTCGCGGCTGGCCGAGCTGCAGCAAGAGTTGCCGCAAACGCTGCTGAGCGAGGACTGGACCGCCGCCCATGCCGAGTTCCACCATGCGCTGGTGAGCGGCTGCCCCAACGGCTGGCTGCTGCGCATGCACCTGATGCTCTACCAGCAGAGCGAGCGCTACCGGCAGCTGTCGGCGCCGCTGGGCGGCGACCGGCGCGACGTGCGCGGCGAGCACCAGGCGCTGGTCGACGCGGTGCTCGGCAAGGACGTGCAGGCCGCGCAGGCGCTGATCACGGAGCATCTGCAGACCACGGGGCGCCTGCTGGTCGAGGGCCTGCGCGCGCGGGCGCCTAAGGCGGCGAAGCGCCGCGCCTAGCTGCGCGGCAACGACGCGACGATTGCGCCGCCACATCACAGCTATATCGCGCGGCCCCTTCAACCGGCCCGCCCGGCATCGCAAGCTCGCTGCGTCTTCAACAAAGCATGCAAGGAGCGACACGATGTTCGCGATGCAGTACTCGCACCGGCTGCCGGCCGGCCACGACATGGAAGCCATCCGCCGCCGCGCGGCGCAGCGCGGTCCGCTGTGGGACCACACCGAGGGCCTGGTGTTCAAGGCCTTCGTCGCGCAGGAGCGCGGCCGGCACCGGGCCGTCGGCCACCTCTACGCCTCGGTCTACCTGTGGCGCGAGCCCGCGGCCGCGGCGTCGTTCCTGATGGGCGAGCGCTTCCAGAACGTGATCGACAGCTTCGGCCGGCCGCGCGTGGAGAGCTGGCTGCCGCTCGATGCGCGCGCCGGCGCGGCGCGCACCGAACGCGCGGCCTGGCTGCGGCGCAGCGAACGCGCGCTCGATGCCGATGCCGATCGCGCGGCGGTGTTCGCCGCGCAGTCCCGCGAGCCGGAGGCGGGCGTGGTCGCGACCTGGAGCGCGCTCGACCTCGCCGCCTGGCGGATCGTGCGCTTCACGCTGCTGACGGACGCGCCCGAGGCGCCCGATGCGGGCGATGGCGACGCGATCTACGAAGTGCTGCACCTCGCGAAGCCGGGCCTGGAGACGCTGCCATGACCACCGCCTTCGACCTGCTCGCGGGCCATCTGCTGGCCGTGCTCTCTAGCGCCGCCGTGCTGGCGATGGCCACCGCCGTGGCGGCCATCGCCCTGCGCGCGCTCAGCGCGTGAGGCCGCCAGCCGTCGCGCGCATCGCGTCCGACAGCGACTTCAGGGCGCGCCGCGCCGGCGCATCGGACACGCCCGCATGCAGCACCACGTCGCGCGCGGGCAGCGGCGGCAGGCCCAGCACCGGGCCGACCTCGATCGTGCCGGCCGGCGCCACGCGGCGCCCGAGCGCGGCCACCGCGAGTCCGGCCGAGACGGCCGCGCCCACCGTGAGGATGCCGCCCCCCACGAACACCTCGGACCAGGGCACGCCGCCCTGCGCCAGCGCCGTGACGGCCATCTGCCGCACGCTGCAGGGCTCGGCCTGCGTCGCCAGCGGCAGCGGCTCGCCCGAGCGGTGCACGAAGTCGGGCGCGGCCATCCAGCCGAAGGGCTCCTCGAACAGCACCTCGCCGTCGAGCCGGCGGCTGTCGTGGCGCAGCACCAGCACGGCATCGAGCGTGCCGCGGTCGAAGGCCTCGAGCAGTTCGCGCGAGGTGGAGATGCGCACCTCCATCACCACGCCGGGCTCGGCCTGCTTCACGCGGCGCAGCAGCAGCGGCAGCTCGGCGCCGACGATGTGGTGGCTCAGGCCCACCACCAGCCTGCGGCGCGGCGCCGCGAAGGCATCGAGCGCGCCGCTGTGTGCGGCCAGCAGGTTGCGCGCGAACGGCAGGAAGGCATCGCCCTCGGCCGACAGCCGCACGCGGCGCGGCGTGCGTTCGAGCAGCCGGCGGCCCAGGCCGTCCTCGAGCCGCTTGATGCGCAGGCTCACGGCCGACTGGGTACCGTCGAGCGCCTCGGCCGCGCGCGTGAAGCTGCGCAGGTCGGCCACCAGCACGAAGGCCTGCACGGCCTCGATGTCGAGCGCCTTCATCGCGCGCGCCCGTCGAAGGCTGGGAGGTCGGTGGGGACGATGGAAGGCGCGCTCATTTCGATGCGATCATTTCACAAGGCATTCGCCCGCGTGTTCCGGCGCGGCACATCGACCCTCCACAGAAAGAGACATCCCGTGTCCCTCGAAACCCACTCCCCCGTCAATGCGCCGCTGATCGGCGTGCCCGGCGGCCGCCAGCAGCTCGACACGCCGGCGCTGCTGGTCGACCTCGGCGCGATGACGCGCAACATCGAGCGCATGGCCGCCTTCGCGCGCTCGCGCGGCGTGGGGCTGCGGCCGCACGTGAAGACGCACAAGTCGGTGGCGATCGCGCGCATGCAGGTCGCGGCCGGCGCCATCGGCGTGAGCTGCGTGACGGTGGGCGAGGCCGAGGTGATGGTCGCGGGCGGCATCCCGGGCGTGCTGCTGACCTCGCCCGCGGTCACGCCGAGCAAGATCGCGCGCGTGCTCAAGCTCGCGCGCCAGGCCGGCCCCGGCGGGCTGATGGTGGTGATCGACGATCCGCGCAATGCCGCCGAGCTCGCGCGCGCCGCCGCCGCCCTGCCCCATCCGCTCGACGTGCTGGTCGACTACGGCGCGGGCTACAACCGCACCGGCGCCGCCACCGAGGCCCAGGTGCTGGCGCTGGCCGCGGCGATCGCGGCCGAGCCGCGGCTGCGGCTGCGCGGACTGCAGGCCTATGCGGGCAACCTGCAGCACATCGTGGAGCGCGAACATCGCAGCGCCTCGGCCGCGGGCCTGCGCCGGACGGTGGCGCAGATCGTGGCCGCTGCCGAGCGCCAGGGCCTGCGCTTCGAGATCGTGACCGGGGCCGGCACCGGCACCCACGACCTCGATGCGCAGGGCGACGGCTTCACCGAGCTGCAGGCCGGCTCGTACGTGTTCATGGATGCCGAGTACGCGCAGGTGCTGGCCGGCAATGCGCCGGCACAGGCCTTCGAGGTCTCGCTGTTCGTGCAGGCCGCGGTGGTCAGCACGCAGGCGGCCGACTGGGTCACGGTGGACGGCGGCACCAAGTGCTTCGCCACCGACAGCGGCGTGCCGCTGGTGGCGCGCGGCGCCGGCACGGGCAGCCGCTATGCCTTCTTCGGCGACGAGCACGGCAAGCTGCTGGTGCCGCCCGACGAACGCCCGGCGCTGGGCGCGCGCGTCGAGTTCGTGACGCCGCACTGCGACCCGACCGTGAACCTGCACGACGTCTACCACGTGGTCGAGGACGACACGCTGGTCGCCATCTGGCCGGTGGATGCGCGCGGGAAGCGCTGAGGAAGAGAAGGAAGAAGCCGCTCAGACGCGCGGCAGCGCGGCGAGGTAGGTCGACACCACGATCGCCGCCGCGCGGTCGAGCTGCAGGATGTCCGCCACCTCGAAGGCATGCGGCGCGGTGCGGCCGGTGGCGCCCAGCGGCTTGCGGATCTCGACCAGCACCTCCGCCGCCAGTTCGCGGTCGCTGCGCGGCCGGCCGTCGGCATGCATCACCCAGGCGTCGACGTCGTCCATCGCGATCGTGCGGAACACGCCGACGATCGGGACGTACTTGTAGCGATCCTCGCCCACGAGGATGGGGACGTTGAGATTGCAGAAAAACGTGGTCGTCGACATGCAGGGTCGCTGCCGCTTGGCAAGGTTCTTTTAGTAATTGATGACAGTGATACGAAGGATTTCCCGCGACTGGCGTGTACAGAGCATCGGGTCGTGACCTAGTGCACACAATGAGACCCAAAGAGCCTCATTGCACCAAAACGAATACTTACATTTTACATGATCGTAAATCTTTGTGTCAGATCGGCATCAATTTGTTAATTGTTTGAGCCAAAAAGATCACACTCGACGGTCATGAGGCAGCAGCCCGGCCGGCGAACGCGCAGGCGCGCGCCGCGGCACCGGGCGCGTCGCGTGCAAGGTCCACCCGCCTCGCGCGGCGGTGCCGGTGAATGTTCCCCGGGGGGTATCGCGGTCGTTGCGCTCGCTCAGCCGGGCGAGGCGAAACGCGGCGCGCGCCGCTCGATGTTGGCGCGCACCGCCTCGACCTGGTTCGGGCTGCCGATCAGCGCCTGCTGCTCCACCGACTCGGCGATCAAGAGCTCGGCCGCGCTGTGCGCCAGCGAGGCATTGAGCAGCCGCTTGCCGGCGCGGATCGCGTCAGGGCTCTTGAGCGCGATCTCGTGCGCCATCGCGAGCGCCTCGGCCAGCGGATCGGCCGAAAGGCGCGTGGCGAAGCCCAGCTGCAGCGCCTCCTCGCCCGAGAACACGCGGCCGGTGTAGGTGAGCTCGCGCACCACGTCGCTGCGCGCCAATTCGCGCATCAGCACCATGCCGCCCATGTCGGGCACCAGGCCCCACTTGATCTCCATCACCGACAGCCTGGTGTCGGGCGCGACGATGCGGATGTCCGCGCCCAGCGCCACCTGCAGGCCGCCGCCGAAGGCCACGCCATGCACCGCGGCGATCACCGGCACCGGCACCTCGCGCCACACCATCGCGACCTGCTGCGCGGCATTCGCGAGGCCGTGCGTGCGCGCCACCAGCCCGGCGCCGCCGGCCGACTGGCCCAGCACCTCGCCGGCCGCGCCCTGCTCCATGCGCTGGAACGAAGCCATGTCCAGGCCCGCGCAGAAGGCCTTGCCGCGCCCGGCGATCACCACCGCGCGCACCGTGGCATCGGCGCGCAGCGCTTCGCCGGCGGCGATCAGCGCATCGAACATCGCGGGGTCGAGCGCGTTCATCTTGTCGGCGCGGTCCAGCTGCAGTTCCACCACGCCGTCGGGGTGGCGGATCGTTTCGATGCGTTCGGTCATGCGGTGTGTCTCCTGGGGTCGTTGGCAAAGTATCGCGCGCCGCGGTGCTCGGCGATGATGGCGGCTGTCGCCGACCCAACACCCGCACCGCCTTTCATGTCCCTCGACCGCCGCCGCTTCCTGCAATCGGGCACCGCCGCCGTGGTGGCGCTGCTGGCCCAGCACCCTGCCGGGGCCACCAAGCCCACGCTGTCCATCGAAGGCAGGGAAGCGCTGGGCTTCACGGCCGTGCCGGCCTCGCTGCGCGACGCGGTCGTGGTGCCCCCCGAGTACGAATGGCAGCTGCTCTACCCCTGGGGCACGCCCACCGGCATCGCGGGCCAGCCGATGCCCGCCTTCGCGCCCGACGGCGGCAACAGCGCGGCCGACCAGGCGCTGCAGGCCGGCATGCACCACGACGGCATGCATTTCTTTCCGCTCGCCACGCCCGGGCGCGCGCTGCTCGTGATGAACCACGAGTACACCGACGAGCAGTTGCTGCACGCCGACGGCGCGAAGGAATGGAACGCGCAGAAGGTGCGCAAGTCGCTGCATGCGATGGGCGTGTCGGTGATCGAGATCGCGCGCACGCCCGAGGGCGGCTGGCGCCAGGTGCTGCCCTCGCCCTATGCCCGCCGCGTGCACGGCAACACGCCGATGCGCATCGCCGGCCCGGCCGCGGGTTCGCCGCGCCTGCGCACCGCGCTCGATCCGGCCGGCACGGAGGTGCTCGGCACCTTCGCCAACTGCGCGATGGGCGTCACGCCCTGGGGCACCTACCTCACCTGCGAGGAGAACTTCCACGGCTACTTCGGCGGCCCGAAGGAGGCGGCCAAGGAAGCCACGCCCGCGCAGCGCCGCTACGGCACGGTGGCGGGCTCGCAATGGGTCGAGTACTGGCGCTTCGACGAGCGCTTCGACCTGAGCCGCCATCCCAACGAGCCGCACCGCTTCGGCTGGGTGGTCGAGATCGACCCCTTCGATCCCGCCGCGAAGCCCGTCAAGCGCACCGCGCTGGGCCGCAAGCGCCAGGAGAGCGCGACCTGCACCGTGACCAGGGACGGCCGCGTGGCGGTCTACATGGGCGACGACGCGCGCTTCGAATACATCTACAAGTACCTGAGCACCGACCGCATCGCGCCCGCCGGCGAGGGCTCGCGCGCGGCGGCCAACGCGCGGCTGCTCGACGAGGGCACGCTGTACGTCGCGCGCTTCGACGCCGACGGCCGCGGCCGCTGGATCGAGCTCGTGCACGGCCGCCACGGGCTCGACGCCGCGGCCGGCTTCGCCGACCAGGCCGAGGTGCTGGTCCATGCGCGGCTCGCGGCCGACGCGGTGGGCGGCACGAAGATGGACCGCCCCGAGTGGATCGCGATCAGCCCCGGCGGCGAGGTCTACGTCACGCTCACCAACAACAGCCAGCGCGGCGACCTCGGCAAGCCCGGCCCCGATGCCGCGAACCCGCGCGCAGACAACCTGTTCGGCGGCATCCTGCGCTGGCGCGAGGACGACGGCGACGCGGCGAGCGCGGGCTTCGCCTGGGAGCATTTCGTGCTCGCGGGCGACACCGCGCAGCCCGGCAGCGGCGCGCGCTACCCGAGCGCCGATGCCGACCTGTTCGGCAGCCCCGACGGCCTGCACTTCGACAGCGGCGGCCTGCTGTGGATCCAGACCGACATGAGCGGCCAGCTGATCGGCAAGCCGCCCTACACCGCCCTGGGCAACAACCAGATGCTGGTGGCCGACCCGGCCACGGGCCGCATCAAGCGCTTCCTGACCGGGCCCAGCGGCTGCGAGATCACGGGCTGCGTGGTCGCGCCCGACCGCCGCGCGCTGTTCGTCAACGTCCAGCATCCGGGCGAGTCGCGCGACGACGGCAGCGCCACCCACAACAGCGCCTGGCCCGACGGCACCGCACCGGGCAGCGCGCGGCCGCGCTCGGCCACGCTGGCGATCCGGCGGCGCGACGGCGGCATCGTCGGTACCTAGAGGAGACCCATCCATGAGCATCCGCATCGTTCGACTCGGCACGCCGCGCAGCCCCGGCGAAGGCCTGCGCGTGGGCACCGTGCGGCGCCCGCCGCGCGGCGTGCCCAAGAGCGAATTCGCGTCGCAGGACTGGTACGACGTCTGGTACCCGAACCTCGCGCCCTCGGCCGAGACCATGAAGCTGGGCCAGGCCGCGCGGACGCCGGCCGAGTGGACGGCCTTCATGCGCAAGTACAAGGCCGAGATGGCCGAGGCCGACGCGAGCCGCAGCCTCGACCTGCTCGCGGCGCTCTCGCACCGGACCGCGCTGGCCGTGGGCTGCTACTGCGAGGACGAGTCGCGCTGCCACCGCTCGCTGCTGCGCGGCCTGCTGGCCGAGCGCGGCGCCGACATCGCGGCCTGATCAGAGCTGCGGCAGCGCCGCGAACACCGGCAGGGCCTCGGCGCGCGCGGCATGGGCCGCCAGTGCCGGGCAACGCGCGGGTGCCACCAGCTCGGGCAGCATCAGCTGCGTGAACGACCAGGCCACGGCCGCCGAGACGGCGTCCTGCGTCAGCGCCGCTTCTTCGGCGGTCCACGGCGCCACCGCCACCTCGCGCTCGAGTTCGTCACAGGCCGCCAGCAATTGCCCCAGCACCCGGTCCACCCAGGGCTGGTGCAGCTTCTCGGCCGGCCGGAGGTTGCGCTCGTAGACGATCTGCACCGTCTTCTCGCAGGCCGCGAGCGCGAGCCCCGTGAGGCGCAGCGCGCGCAGCCGCGCCGCCGCCTCGGCCGGCCACAGGCTGCGGCCGGCGAGGAACTCGGCGTACTCGACGATCAGGGTCGAATCCATCAGCACCGCGCCGTCGTCGAGCACCAGCGTCGGCGCCTTGACCACCGGGTTGATCGCGCGGAACTGCTCGAAGGTGCTGAACACCGAGAGCGAGCGGTGTTCGAAGGCAATGCCCAGCAGCCGCAGCGAGACGGCGGTGCGGCGCACGTAGGGCGAGTCGAGCATGCCGACGAGTTGCATCGAGGGTTCCTCCTTGGGTCTTGAACGAAGCCACGACCTTAGCGGCGCCCGTGCGCGCGGGCCACGGGCATTCATCGAAAATCGGCGCTCCCGGCCGATGGACCATCGGTGCCCCCTCTTCTCATCGCATGGACATCGACAAGAAAGACCGCCTGATCCTCGAAGCCCTGCAGGCCGACGCGCGCCAGAGCCTCGCGGCGCTGGGCAAGCGCATCGGCCTGTCGCAGCCGGCCATGAGCGAGCGCGTGCGCAAGCTCGAGGACGCGGGCGTGATCGAGGGCTACGGCGCGCGCGTCAACCTGCGCGCGCTCGGCGTGGGGCTGCAGGCCATCATCCGCATCGACACCACGCATGCGGGCATCGCGCGCTACCTGAAGCTGTTCGAGCAGATGCCCGAGGTGCTGAGCGCCGACCGCGTGACCGGCGAGGACTGCTTCATCGTGCGCTGCGCGATCGCCGAGCCGGCCGAGCTCGAGCGCGTGGTGGACGCGCTCGCGGTCGACGGCGCGGTCACCACCTCGCTGGTGCTGTCGAGCCCCGTGAACAAGCACGTCACCGTGCACGCGGCGAAGCCGCCGAGGAAGTAGCGCGCAGGCTCAGCGCTGCGTCTTGTCCTTCTGGTTCTGCGCCTCGATGCGCTCGCGCGCGGCCAGCCAGTCGCCGTCGCTCCACTGGCGCAGCTCGTAGAAGTTGCCGCCGTTGGCCAGCGCGTTGGCGCCGTCCATCATGATGCTCTGGCCCGTGAGCCAGTCGCACTGGCCCGGCGACATCAGGAAGGCCGCGAGGTTCTGCAGCTCGCTCATGCGGCCGGTGCGCGCCATCGGGCTCATCGCGATGGTGCGCGCGCCGGGCTCCTCGCCGGGGTTCAGGCGCTTGCTCATGCCCTCGGTCGGGATCTCGCCCGGGCCCACGGCATTGAGCCGCACGCCGTAGCGCGCCCACTCCACCGCGAGCGACTTGGTCATCACCTCGATGCCGGCCTTGCTCATCGCCGAGGGCACCACGTAGGGGCTGCCGTTGTCGACCCAGGTCACGATGATGCTCATCACGCTGCGGAAGGCATCGCCGGCCTTCCACTGGCCCGACTTGGCCTCGGCCACCCAGCGCTTGCCCACGGCATGCGTGACGTAGAAGCTGCCGTGGAAGACGATGTTCGCGATCGCGTCGAAGGCGCGCGGCGAGAGGCTCTCGGTCGGCGAGACGAAGTTGCCGGCCGCGTTGTTCACCAGGCCGGTGAGGCCGCCGCTCTGCCAGAGGCTCTCGACCATCTCGTCCACGCTCTGGGCGACGCGGATGTCGACGCCGAAGGTGTCGATGCGCCGTTCGGGAAACTGCTGGCGCCACTCGGCCGCGGTCTCCTCGCAGACCGACTGGCGCCGGCCGCAGATCGCGATGTCGGCGCCCAGGCCGAGGAAGCGCTCGGCCATCGCGCGGCCGAGCCCGGTGCCGCCGCCGGTCACGAGGATGCGCTGGCCGCTCATGAGGGAAGGTTGGAACATGCGTCGTCTCCTGGAGGTTTGCCTGACGGCGGCCATGCTACGCGCGGCGGGCGGCGCGCGCATCGGGGGCCGGGTCGCGGGCGCGACGCGGGGCTGGGGCGAGAATGGCGCCATGCCCGACTCCATCGACGCCTCCTCGCAGCCGCTCGCCGGCGTGCGCATCCTGAGCCTCGCGCTCAACCTGCCCGGCCCGGCCGCGCTGCTGCGCTGCCGCCGCATGGGCGCCGATTGCCTGAAGCTCGAACCGCCCGCGGGCGACCCGATGGCGCTCTACAACGAGGCGGCCTATGCCGCGCTGCACGAGGGCATCGCCATCGAGGCGGCCGACCTCAAGAGCGAGGCCGGCCAGCGCGCGCTGCACGAGGCGCTCGCGCGCACCGACGTGCTGCTGACCTCGTTCCGTCCCTCGGCGCTGGCCAAGCTCGGCCTGGACTGGAACGCGCTGCATGCGCGCCATCCGGCGCTGTCGCAGGTGGCGATCGTCGGCGCCCACGGCGAACGCGCCGAGGAGCCGGGCCACGACCTGACCTACCTCGCCGAGAGCGGCCTGGTCACCGGCACCGCGCTGCCGGCCACGCTGTTCGCCGACATGGGCGGCGCGCTGCTCGCGAGCGAGGCGGTGCTCAAGGCCCTGCTGCTGCGTGCGCGCGGCGCCACGGCCGGGGGCGTGTACCTCGAGGTCGCGCTCAATGTCTCGGCCGACTGGCTCGCGCTGCCGCGCACCTGGGGCCTGACGCAGCCGCAGGGCGCGGTCGGCGGCGCGCATGCGGGATACCGCGTCTATCCCTGCGCCAACGGCCGCGTGGCGGTGGCCGCGCTCGAGCCGCACTTCGCCGCCCGGCTGTGCGAGGCCGCGGGCCTGGCCTCGCGCGACATGATGGCGCCGGCCACGCACGAGGGCGTGGCGGCCTGGATCGCGCTGCGCAGCCGCGCCGAACTCGAGGCGATGGCGCGCGAGCGCGACGTGCCGCTGCTCACGCTGGCGGACTGAAGCCCGCCGGGCCGGCGGGCCTCAGAGCTTGATGCCCGCCGCCTTCACCGTCGGCCCGAGCACCGCCACCTGCTCCTTCACGATGCCCTCGAAGCGGGCCGTCGTCTCGGGCTTGGCGACGATGCCCAGCTCGATCAGCTTCTTCTGCACCTCGGCCATCGCCAGCACCTCGTTGCAGGCGGCATGGAGGCGCGCCACCACCTCGGGCGGCAGCTTCGCGGGGCCGCTGAGGCCGAAGAAGTTCTCGAGCACCAGCCTGGGCTGCCCGACTTCGGCGATGGCCGGCACCTCGGGCATCAGCGGCGAGCGCGCGCTGCCCGTGACCGCCAGCGGCACCAGCTGGCCGCTCTTGAAGTACGGCACGTAGGCGGTGATCACGTCGATCCCCACGGGGATGGTGTTGGCGATCAGGTCGGTGGTCATCGGCGCCCCGCCGCGGTAGGGCACATGCTCCAGGTGCAGCCCGGTCACGCGCCGGATCAGCTCGCCGTGGATATGGCCGATCGAGCCCGGGCCGCCCGAGCCGAAATCGAGCCGGCCGTCCTTGCGCGCGCGGGCTTCCAGGTCGGCGAAGCTCGCGATGCCCGAGCCCTTGCTGGCCATCACCACCAGCGGCGCCGAGCCCAGCGCGGCGATGTGGCTGAAGGCCGCGACCGGGTCGTAGGGCTGCTTGTCGAGCGTGAAGGGCCCGAGCGCGATCGGCGTGGTGTTGGCGAGCATCAGCGTGTAGCCGTCGGGCGCCGCGGCCGCGACCTGGGCGCCGCCGATGGTGCCGCCCGCGCCGGGCTTGTTGTCGATCACCACCGCCTGGCCGAGCCGGCGCGCGAGCTGCTCGCCCATCACGCGCGCCAGGATGTCGCTGGAGCCGCCGGGCGGGAAGGTCACGACGATCCTGATCGGCCGGTCGGGCCACTGCGCGAAGGCCGGCAGCGCGAGCGCGGCGGCGCCGGCCGCCAGCAGCTGCAGCGCGCCGCGGCGCGTGGGACGAACAGGGGAAAGGTGGGCGGTGGAGGTCATGGCGCGGTCCAGCAAGAGCAATGCCCGCACTCTAGGAAGCGGCCCATGGCACGCCAATCGCTAGCGCGTTATGCGCGGCATAGCAAAGCGCCGGGCCCGCGCGATGGCTCGGCACCAAAGCTGTGCAGCGCCCTTCCTCCATGTCCCGCGCCAACGATCCTTTCGACACCTACCTGCTGCGCGTCTTCGCCGTTCTGCTGGCCGAGCGCAGCGTCTCGCGCGCCGCCACGCGGCTCAACCAGTCGCAGCCGGCCGTGAGCACCGCGCTCAAGCGGCTGCGCGAGATCTTCGGCGACCCGCTGCTGGTGAAGGACAAGCAGCGCATGGTGCCGACCGAGCGCGCGCTGCGGCTCGAGGCCTCGGTGCGCGTGGTGCTCGGCGAGATCGACGCCCTGCTCGCGCCGGCCGACAGCTTCGATCCCGCGACCACGCGGCTGACCTTCCACCTCGGCACGCCCGACTACCTGGCGCCGCCGCTGATGGCCGCGGTGGTGCAGTACCTGCGCGGCACCGCGCCGGGCGCGCGCCTGTTCATGCATCCGCTCGGGCCCGAGTTCGACGTCGAGGCCGCGCTGGCCGACGGCTCGCTCGACGTGGTGGTGGGCAACTGGCCGCAGCCGCCCGAGCACCTGCACACCACCTTGCTGATGGAGGACGAGATCGTCTGCCTGGTCGACCGCGACCATCCGTGCGCGCAGGGCCTCGCGTTGAGCGACTACCTGCACGGCGCCCACGTGGTGCCGCAGCTCTACAGCACCCTGCAGCGCGGCGTGGTCGAGAGCCACCTGGCCACGCTGCGCCTGGCGCGCACGCCGACCGTGACGGTGCCCTACTTCTCGATGGCGCCGCAGCTCCTGCCCGGCACCGACCTGATCTTCACCACCAGCCGGCACTTCGCACAGCATTACGCCGCCCTGCTGCCGCTGGCGATCGTGCCGGCGCCGCTCGATTTCCCGCCGATGCGCTTCTACCAGCTCTGGCATGCGCGCCACCAGCGCGCGCCGGGCCACCTGTGGTTCCGCTCGCTGCTGTCGGCCGTGATGCGCACGGCCGGCGCCACGCGGCACCTGCGGCTGCCGCCGGCCAGGGCCGGCACGGCGGCGCTCAGCGGCCCAGCCCCTCGCGCTGCCGATCCTCGCGCTTGAGCGCGAGGTAGGTGTCGAGGTCGATCTCGTGGAGCTGGCGCGGGAACTGCTCGGCGGCCGCGAACCAGTGGCGCTGGCGCTGCTCGGACTGGCCCTTGGCATCGGCCGCGAGGTAGGCGTCGAGCGTGAGGAAGTAGCGCATCGCATTGCGCTCGACCAGCCCGCGCATGCCGCGGATGTACTCTGGCTTGCCGTCGGGCGCCTGCCCCACCACGGTGAAGCCGACCTTGTCGCGCCCGAAGGTCGCGAGGTAGGCCTGGGTGGCGAGCTTCACCATCAGGCTGTGGTCGTAGCTGTAGCTGAAGTGCAGGAAGCTCTTGCGTTCGTCGAGCGCCACCGCCTCCAGCGTGACGTGGTAGTTGCTGGTGCCGAACGGGCCGCTGGCGGCCGACAGGTCGATCATCAGGTGCTCGGGCGTCGCGCTCGCCACGCGGTAGGCGAAGGGCAGCTCGAAGGCCTGGTCGACCGGCTTGTCGTAGCGCCGCACCACGTAGAGCGTGAGCGTCTCGCGGCCCGGCGCGCCGCTGACGCGGCAGCGCCGGTTGTTGACGTGCAGCAGCATCAGCTCGCACCAGTTGGCCGAGCCCTTGAGCGCGCTGCCGACCTCCGACAGCGGATGCTCGACCACCGCATAGACGTCGCCCTGCAGCCCGCCGGGCGTCTCGATCGAGTCGAGCTGTATCGGACGGCCGAAGCTGCTGCGTTCGAGCTTGTCCTTGAGCTGCCGGTGCTGGGCACGCAAAGCCTGCGCGGGCGCTTCGCTGGCGGTGGGAGCGGCGGTGACTTGCAGGCCGCTCGCCAGCAGCCAGCCGCACAGGACGGCGCCACAGGCACGCCCCAGGCGCCGCGCTGGCGAGAACATGCCGGGGCCCGACCGGTAGAACGAAATGCTCATCGGGCCACACCATACAACGGCGCGGCCTTTCGCGTGCTCGGGCGCTTCCCGCGCCCTGCTTCCTGCACGCCGGCACGGACGCGCCCACAATCGCGCCGAGCGCCTCCCGCTCGCCAAGGAAGACACCATGCCCCTCGTCCGCATCGACCTCCCCGACACCGCTCCCGAGACGCTAGGCCCGGCCATCGGCGATCTCATCTACCAGGTGATGACCGAGACCATCAACGTTCCCGAGGACGACAAGTTCCAGGTCATCGCGCGCCATCCGCCGGGGCAGCTCGTGCATCCGCGCAGCTACCTGGGCATCGAGTATTCGGCGGGCTTCGTGCTGATCCAGATCACACTGAACCAGGGCCGCAGCATCGAGATGAAGAAGGCCTTCTACCGGCGCGTGGCCGACGGGCTGCACGAGCAGCTCGGCATCCGGCGCGAGGACGTGTTCATCAGCCTGGTCGAGGTGGTCAAGGAGAACTGGTCGTTCGGGAACGGAGAGATGCAGTACGCGTAGCCCAGGCGCCGCCGGCCAATGCCACGCCCGGCAGCACCAGCGCGAGCGCGATCCAGCTCGAGGCCGTGAGCGGCTCGCGCAGCAGCCAGGCCGCGCCCACGGCGGTCATCAGCGGCACCAGCGCGCCCGACAGCGAGGCGCGCGCCGCGCCCAGCCGCGCCACGGCCAGCCCATAGAGCGCCAACCCCAACAGGCCCGCGAACAGCCCCTGCCCCACGGCCTGCAGCGCCACCTCGCGCAGCGGCGCGCTCAGCAGCTTCGGCGCGCCCGCGATCCACAGCAGCGGCAGCAGCAGCACCGTCGAGCCGAGGTTGATCGCGGCCGCGCCCTGCCAGGCCGTGAGCCCGCTGCGGCGCAGCGCCAGGGTGTAGCCCGACCACAGCAGCGCGGCGAGCAGGAACAGCAGGTCGCCGCGCCATGCCGAGACGGTCGCGGCCAGCCCGCCGAGGCCGGACACCGCGAGCCCCGCGGCCATCAGCGCCAGCCCGAGGCAACGCGAGCGCGCGGGCCGCTCGCCGTCCAGCCACCAGCCGCCCAGCGCGGTGAACAGCGGCACGCTGCCGGCCACGAACACGCCCATGTGGGCGGCCGGCGCCCACTGCGCGCCGGCCATCGCCACCAGCCCGAACGGCAGGCCGCCGCCGAGCACCAGCAGCAGGCCCTGCCGTGCCGGCAGCGCGCGCAGCACCGCACGCGAGGCCCATGCCACCGGCAGCAGCACCAGCGCGGGAATCGCATAGCGCAGCACCGCGAGCTCCAGCGGGCCGAGCGAGGTGGTGACGCCATGGCGCGAGACGATCTGCCAGCCGCTGCCGATCAGCGCGGTGGCGAGCGCGGCGAGCACGCCTGTCCAGGGAAGGGATCGGTTCATGCGGCCAGTCTGGCCGTGCGCGCCTGGCGGCGCTATCAGGATCCTGCGCAGCCGCGTGCGGACTTACGCGGCGTGAAGCGCGCGGCGCGCCTCGCCGGGCGTCACGCCGACCTCGCGCAGGAACAGCGCGCCGAGGTGGCTCTGGCTGCAGAAGCCGAGCGCGTGCGCCAGGCCCGCGAGGTCGCGCTCGCCGGCATCGAGCTGCGCGAGCGCGGCGGCCAGCCGCAGGTGCAGCCGGTACTGGTGCGGGCTCAGGCCGGTGCGGCGGCGAAAGCTGCGCGCCAGATGGAACGGCGAACTGCTGGCGGCTTCCGCCAGCTCGTGCAGCGACAACGTGCGGCCTTCCGCCGCCTCCGCCGCCAGGCAGCGCCGCGCTCGGCCCACGGCGCCCTCGCTGTGCGCGAGACCACCAGCCGCGAGAGCGTCGGCGATCAATTGCGGCGTGGCATCGACGGCATCGAGCCCCGCTTCGAGGCGGCGCCAGTGCAGGCGCAGCCGGTACAGGGCGCGTGGCGACAACAGGCGCTGGGCCGCGTCGCCGGTCCAGGGCGCATCGGCCACGCCGTCGGTGGCGCTCACGACCACGCTGCAGCGCGGCTCGCGCGCCTGGGGGCGCAACTGGTAGCGCTGCGCGGGCGCGACGCGCAGGGCCGTCAGCGCATCGATCCAGGCACCGGGGCCGTCGTCGCCGCGGAACTCCATCGCGGCGGCATCGAAGGGCAGCACGAGCCGGCCCGAGGGCGCGGTGTAGACGGGACTCCATTGCGGCGCGGTTGCGTGCGAACGCACGCGCTCCACGCGCCAGCGCGGGTCGGTGGCCAGGAGGATGCGTTGCTGTGCCATGGCGGCCGGGGCGATCGCCGCAGCGGGATCGCCCGCCGCTTCAGCGCACCTTGCGCGCCGAGGGCTTGCCGCCGGCGGGCTTGGCCGAGGGGCGGCCCGAACCGGTGTCGCGCGGCGGCAGCCCGGTGTGCTGCGTGAGGATGCGGCCCTTCGAGGGCTTGACCATCGGCAGCTTCACGGCCGGCGCGGCCTTGGCGGTCTTGGTCGCGGGTGCGCTGGTCGAGTTCTTGCGGCGCGCGCTGGTGTAGCCGCCGTCGGTCAGCGGCTGCCAGGTCGGGATCAGGTGATGCTTGCCGTTGCCGATCAGGTCGGCGCGGCCCATGGCCTTGAGCGCCTCGCGCAGCAGCGGCCAGTTGTTGGCATCGTGGTAGCGCAGGAAGGCCTTGTGCAGCCGGCGCCGCTTCTCGCCGCGCACGATGTCCACCGTCTCGCTCTCGCGCGTGATCTTGCGCAGCGGGTTGCGGTTGCTGTGGTACATGGTCGTGGCCGTGGCCATCGGGCTCGGGTAGAAGGTCTGCACCTGGTCGGCGCGGAAGCCGTTTCTCTTGAGCCAGATCGCGAGGTTCATCATGTCCTCGTCGCTGGTGCCCGGATGCGCGGCGATGAAGTACGGGATCAGGTACTGCTTCTTGCCCGCCTCGGCCGAGTACTTCTCGAACATCTGCTTGAACTTGTCGTAGCTGCCGATGCCGGGCTTCATCATCTTGCTGAGCGGGCCCTGCTCGGTGTGCTCGGGCGCGATCTTCAGGTAGCCGCCCACGTGGTGCTGCACCAGTTCCTTCACGTACTCGGGCGACTGCACGGCGAGGTCGTAGCGCAGGCCCGAGCCGATCAGGATCTTCTTGATGCCGCGCAGCGCGCGCGCGCGGCGGTAGATCTTGATCAGCGGATCGTGGTTGGTGTTGAGGTTCTGGCAGATGCCCGGGTACACGCAGCTGGGTTTGCGGCAGGCGGCCTCGATCTCGGGCGACTTGCAGCCGATGCGGTACATGTTGGCCGTGGGGCCGCCGAGGTCGGAGATGGTGCCGGTGAAGCCCTTCACGCTGTCGCGGATGGCCTCGACCTCCTTGATGATCGAGTCTTCCGAGCGGCTCTGGATGATCCGGCCCTCGTGCTCGGTGATCGAGCAGAAGGTGCAGCCGCCGAAGCAGCCGCGCATGATGTTCACGCTGAAGCGGATCATCTCCCAGGCCGGGATCTTGGTCGCGCCGTCGTGGCTGCCGTTCTCGTCGGCATAGCGCGGATGCGGGCTGCGCGCATACGGCAGGTCGAACACGTGGTCCATCTCGGCCGTGGTCAGCGGGATCGGCGGCGGGTTGATCCAGACGTCGCGCGCGGTCGTGCCCTCGCCATGCGCCTGCACCAGCGCGCGCGCGTTGCCGGGGTTGGTCTCGAGGTGCAGCACGCGGTTGGCGTGGGCATAGAGCACCGGATCGGCGCGCACCTGCTCGTACGAGGGCAGGCGGATCACCGAGCGGTCGCGCGGCGGCACCTTGGTCTTGCCGCGGCCCTGCAGCGCGGGATTGGGCACGAACTGCAGCGGCTTGATGGCGGGGTTGACCGCCGCGGAGGCCACGGCCGGCGAACCGGCGACCTCGGCCGCCTTCGCGACGGCCTCGGCCTCGTCCTCGCGCGCGCAGCTCGCGCCGTTGGCCTTGGCCTGGTCCGAGACCATCAGGTAGGGATTGACGTGCGCCTCGACGCGGCCCGGCTCGTCCACGCTGGTGGAATCGATCTCGAACCAGCCCTCGGGCGTTTCGCGGCGCACGTAGGCGGTGCCGCGCACGTCGTCGATCTGGTGCACCGGCTCGCGCGCCGCGAGGCGGTGCGCGATCTCGACGATGGCGCGCTCGGCGTTGCCGTACAGCAGCAGGTCGCACTTCGAATCGACCACAATCGAGCGGCGGACCTTGTCCTGCCAGTAGTCGTAGTGGGCGATGCGGCGCAGGCTGCCTTCGATGCCGCCGAGCACGATCGGCACGTCGTTCCAGGCTTCCTTGCAGCGCTGCGAATAGACGATGGCCGCGCGGTCGGGCCGCGAACCGCCGACGTCGCCGGGCGTGTAGGCGTCGTCGCTGCGGATCTTGCGGTCCGCGGTGTAGCGGTTGATCATCGAATCCATGTTGCCGGCGGTCACGCCGAAGAACAGGTTCGGCTTGCCGAGCGCCTTGAAGGGCTCGGCGCTCTGCCAGTCGGGCTGGGCGATGATGCCCACGCGGAAGCCCTGCGCCTCGAGCATGCGGCCGATCACCGACATGCCGAAGCTCGGATGGTCGACATAGGCGTCGCCGGTGACGATCACCACGTCGCAGCTGTCCCAGCCGAGCGCCTCCATCTCCTGGCGCGTGGTCGGCAGGAACTTCGCCGTGCCGAAGCGGGCTGCCCAGTACTTGCGGTAGCTGGTCAGCGGCTTGGCGGCGCGCGCGAAAAAGGAGACGTCGACGGGGGCGTTCATCAAATGGGGGTGGTGCGGCAGGCGGCCTCGAAGACAAACGAGAGATGCGGCTGCGATGGGTAACCCGCGATTTTAGGGTTTTCCACCCTTCCTGTCCCGTGAAAGCGGTGGCGCGGCGTCTCGATTAGGGGCTTCGGCCCAGGTTCGCCCCGCCTATATACCAATCTTCAGTCATTCAATTGCTTGCTTTTGTCAATCAATTGGCGCACAGTCGCTCCATGCCGACCACCGAATCCCCCGCCGTTCCCGCCGACGCCGTCAAGGCCGTGCGCCGTTTCAACCGCTTCTTCACACGTCAGGCCGGCGTGCTCGAGCCCTACCTCGGCGGCGCGCTGCCGCTGACCGAGGTGCGCGTGCTCTACGAACTCGCGCACCGCGACGCGCTGGTCGCGACCGATCTCGCGCGCGAACTGGGCCTGGACGGCGGCTACCTGAGCCGCATCCTCAAGCGCTTCGAGGCCGAGGGCTGGATCGTGCGTTCGCCGAGCCCGCGCGACGCGCGCCAGAGCCTGCTGACCCTGACCGGGGCCGGCCATGCCGCCTTCGCGCCGCTGCAGCAGAAGTCGCGCGAGGAAGCCGCCGCCCTGCTCGCGCCACTGCCGCCGCGCGAGCGCGAACAGGTGGTCGAGGCCATGGGACGGATCGAGCGCCTGCTCGACCCCGCGGCACCGCGCGCGCCCACGCGCACGGTGGTGCTGCGCGACCCCAGGCCTGGCGACATGGGCTGGGTGGTGCAGCAGCACGGCGAGCTCTATGCGCGCGAATACGGCTGGAACAGCGAGTTCGAGGCGCTGGTCGCGGAGATCGTGGCGCAGTACCTCCGCAAGTTCCAGCCCGAATGGGACAAGGGCTGGATCGCCGAGCTCGACGGCGAGCGCGTGGGCGCGATCTTCGTGGTGCGCAAGTCGGCCACCACCGCGCAGCTTCGGCTCTTGCTGCTCACGCCGGCCGCGCGCGGCCTGGGCCTGGGCGGCCGACTCACCGACGAATGCATCGCCTTCGCGCGCGCCAGGGGCTACCGCAAGATGGTGCTGTGGACCAACAGCTGCCTCACGGCCGCGCGTGCGATCTATGCGAAGCGCGGCTTCGAACTCGAGAAGTCCGAAGCCTACGAGGGCTTCGGACAGCAACTGGTCGGCGAGACCTGGTCGCTCAAGCTCTAGCGGCGATCGCGCTCACTGCATGTACCAGCCGTGGCTCACCACCAGCGACTGGCCGGTGAGCGCGTTGGTCGGGAAGGCCGCGAACAGCAGCGCCACGCGCGCCACGTCGTCGGTGGTGGTGAATTCGCCATCCACCGTTTCCTTGAGCATCACGTTCTTGATGACTTCCTGCTCGCTGATGCCCAGCGTCTTGGCCTGCTCGGGGATCTGCTTCTCGACCAGCGGCGTGCGCACGAAGCCCGGGCAGATCACGTTGGCGCGCACGCCGTGCTTGGCGCCTTCCTTGGCGACCGTCTTCGCGAGGCCGATCAGGCCGTGCTTGGCCGTCACGTAGGGGGCCTTGAGCAGCGAGGCTTCCTTCGAGTGCACCGAGCCCATGTAGATCACGCTGCCGCCGCGGCCCTGCGCATACATGTGCTTGAGGCAGGCCTTGGTCGTGAGGAAGGCGCCGTCGAGGTGGATCGCGAGCATCTTCTTCCAGTCGGCGAAGCTGAACTCCTCGACCGGATGCACGATCTGGATGCCGGCGTTGCTCACCAGGATGTCGATGCCGCCGAAAGCCTTGGCGGCCTCCTCGACCGAGGCGTCGACCTGCGCCTCGCTGGTCACGTCGACCGCCACGCCGATGGCCTGCGCGCCCGTGGCCTTGAGCTCGGCCGCGGTGGCGTCGGCCGCTTCCTTGTTGAGGTCGGCGATGACGATCTTCGCGCCTTCCTGCGCGAAGAGGATCGCGATCTCCTTGCCGATGCCGCTGGCCGAGCCGGTGATGTAGGCGACCTTGTCCTTGAGTTGCATGGTGGTTCCTTGGGTTAGGGTTGCGAAGAAGAGGAAGGGGCGAGGTAGTCGTGCTCGACCGTGCCGAGCGCGAGCGTCATGTCGGCGATGTAGTGCACGGCCGATTCGACCTTGCGCACCGGCAGCTCGGCCACCGGCGCGAGCGCATGCGGATGCAGCTCGAGCGAGGCCGGGCCGGTCCAGGCGCCGTGCAGCGTGACGTCGACCATGTGGTAGCGCACCAGCTCGCAGATGCGCGGCGTGCCATCCACGTGCGGAATGATCTTGAGCAGGAAGTTGGGCTGCGCGATGCCTGCAAGGATCGGGCCGGGCTCGAGCGCGCGGTGCTTGAAGCCCATGGTGGCCTTGGCCACGCGCAGCTTGCCGTAGTCGAGGGTGCCGACGATGGTGTCGGTCTCGTAGTCGAACTGCGGCGAGGCCAGCTTCTTCGGGAAGCCCCAGAGTTCGCGCCCGCCCGCGATCGGCGGATGGTCGTTCAGGTACATCGCATGCACGTAGGCGCCCTGCTCGAGGCCGCGCGCGGTGCGCAGCTGCACCGGGATGACCTGGCCCGACTCGGTGTAGTCGCCGAAGCCGGTGGAGTCGGGCATGCGGATGAACTCGTACTTGACGAGCGGCTCGACCACCTCGAGCGGCTCGGGCACCACGGCGCGCAAGGCGTCGAGGTCGGTGCGGTAGGTGATCACCATGAACTCGCGCCGCATGAAGCGGTACGGTCCGGGCGGAAAGGCGGGGCTGGTGAGCGGCATGGCGAAAGCCTGGCGCCGCACGTCTTCAATGTTCACGACATTCCTCCTTTGAAGCGTTTGAAAACCGGCAACCAGTCTCGTGCCGGTTTCTTAGCCGGGGCTGAATCGTGAGGGCGGTTCTTCTCGTCAGCGTGACAGGCCGGGCCGCTTCACGCGGCCGCTGCCGCCCTCGCCGAGGTCGAAGGTGGTGACGCCGTTGACCGCGGCGTCGCTGCGCAGCGTCTCGGGATGCGCGAGCACGCGGCGCATGTCGCGCGCGCCCGACTCCCAGTGCTCCTCGACCGCCGCGCGCGAGAACTCGTAGTCCTTCGACTCGAGCTCGTAGGGCTTGTCGCGGTAGATCAGGTGGAAGATGTCGATCGGGTGGTGCGTGAGCTCGGCCTGCACCGCCTCGACCGCGGGGTCGCGGCGCAGGTGCGGCGGCAGCTTCTCGATCAGGTCGGCGATCGCCTGCTGCAGGTTCATGTTGGCCGCCAGCGCGTCGGTGTTCATGCGGGTGCGGCTCGAATAGGTGATGTCCTTCTGCCGCTCCATCACGCCCGACAGCGTGTGCGGCATCTCGCCGCGCGCATTGAACAGGTCGACCTGCAGCACCACCAGCGGCTCGCTGCGCGGATGCAGGTCGAGCACGTACTGCAGCGGCGTGTTCGAGACGATGCCGCCGTCCCAGTAGTCGTCGCCGTCGATGTGCACCGGCGCGAAGCCCGGCGGCAGCGCGCCGCTGGCCATGATGTGCTCGGGGCCGATGCGCTGGCGCGTGTTGTCGAAGTACACCGAGTTGCCGGTGCGCACGTTGACCGCGCCCACGCTGAAGCGCGCCTCGCAGTGGTTGATGCGGTCGAAGTCGACCAGGCGCTCGAGCGTGGCCTTCAGCGGCGAGGTGTCGTAGTAGCTCAGGAGCGGCGCCGCGCCGCCGAGCAGGAAGGCCGGCGAATAGCGCGGCTCGAAGAAGCCGGGAATGCCCACCAGCGAGGCCATGGTCGCGCTCCACTGGTTCTGCGTGGCGCGGTCGCCGAGCCAGGACGGCAGGCGCTGCGACGGGCCCGAGGACACCAGGTGCCAGAACTCGCGCAGCCGGTCGACGCGGTGCTCGGGCGCGTTGCCCGCGATCAGCGCGGCGTTGATCGCGCCGATCGACACGCCCGCGATCCAGCGCGGCTGCAGCTCGGTCTCGCTGAGCGCCGCGTAGACGCCGGCCTGGTAGGCGCCGAGCGCGCCGCCGCCCTGCAGCACCAGGGCCTTGCCCGCGGCGCGCATGTCCTCGCGCCGCGCGGCGAAGGCCTCGAGCTTGCGGGCCGCGGAAACGGCCTGGCTCTTGCGGCGGGCGGGGGGAGACGGGGAACGGGGAGAAGGAGAGACAGGGGAGGAACGGGGCTTCTTCGGGGACGTCGTCATGAAGTCATTTGACATCAGCCCCGTGACCCCCGACTGACCAGGGGGCACTCGAACCCCGTTCGGCGGACCTGCGTCACATCTTCGGCAGCAATTGGCCGCGGATCTCGCCGCCCGGGTTGGCCGCCGTGTGGACGTTGGCGTACCACTTGCCCGCGCTGAGGTCGGCCGCCTGCGCGGGCGTGAGCGTGGCCTCGCCCTCGATCGGGCTGGCCGCGTTCGAGAACGGCAGCACCACGCCGGCATTGGCGCCGGCGGCGGCGGGGCCGTGGAAATGGGCCGCGGTGGCCGGGCCGCTGAGGCCGGTGTAGGTGATCTTGTACTTGAGGACGTTGGTGTCGCGGTTGAGCCAGGCCTCGGCCATGCCGCTGCCGCGCGTCATGTTCGGCGGCACCTCGCTGGCGGCGTTCATCGCGCCGCTGAAGCTCGCGACATTGGCCTTGGACATCATGCCGCAGCCGGCCAGTGCCGCGCTGGCCGCGCCGGCGACGAGGGCGGCGCGCAAGAGGGTGCCGTATCGGTTCATGGAAAGTCTCCTGGTCGTGAATGGATGCGGACCAGCATAGGCAGGCCCTGCGCGATCCCTTGTCGGCCACCACCCCGAATTCGCCGTGCACGCGGCGCCAGCCCTCGCATTGAAAGCCGATTGAAAGAAGACAATGCCGCGATGATTTCCGCCTCCGAATCTTCTGAATCTTCTTCGTCTTCCACCCTGCCCTCGGCGCACGATGTGGTGCAGTTCTGGCGCGAGGCCGGCCCCAAGCGCTGGTTCGCCAAGGACGAGGCCTTCGATGCCGCGTTCGCCGGCCGCTTCGTCGAAGCCCACCACGCCGCCGCGCGCGGCGAGCTCGACGACTGGATGAACGATGCCGAAGGCACGCTCGCGCTGCTGGTGCTGCTCGACCAGCTGCCGCGCAACGCCTGGCGCGACAACGCCCACATGCTGGCCACCGACGGCAAGGCGCTGGCCGTCGCGCACCATGCGGTCGAGGCCGGCTTCGATCGCCAGCTCGAAGAGGTGCTGCGGCCTTTCTTCTACATGCCCTTCATGCACTCCGAGGTGCTGGCCGAGCAGGAGCGCTCGGTCGTGCACTGCGGCGCGCTCGATGCCAACACCCTGCGCTTCGCGGTGCTGCACCGGGACATCGTGGCGCGCTTCGGCCGCTTCCCGCACCGCAACCGGATGCTGGGCCGAGCGAGCACGCCCGAGGAAGAGAAGTTTCTCGCCGAGGGCGGCTTCAAGGGCTGAGCGCGTTCAGAGATCGCCGCCCGAGCGCGTGCGCGCCGGCACGTGGTCGTCCTTGCCCTTGCCGATGCCGACGTCGGAATGCTTGAGCGAGCCGTAGCTGCGCGCATAGACCCAGGTGAACTCGGCGCCCAGCAGGAAGATCTGCGCCGAGTAGTAGACCCACACCAGCACCACCACCAGCGAACCCGCGGCGCCGTAGCCCGAGGCCACGCTGCTCTTGCCGATGTACAGGCCGATCAGGTGCTTGCCGACGGTGAACAGCAGCGCCGTCACCGCCGCGCCCACCCACACGTCGCGCCACTGCACCTTCGCGCGCGGCATGATCTTGTAGATCATCGCGAAGATCACGGTGACCATCGCGAAGCTGAAGCCGAAGTTGACCCACTGGGCCAGCGTCTCCCAGGCGCCGAACATCGGCGACCACCACTTGCCGAGCGCGGCCAGCGCGGCACTCGCCACCAGCGACACCATCAGCAGGAAGCCGATGCCCATCACCATGCTGAAGGACAGCAGTCGCACGCGCAGCAGGTTGAAGATGCCGCTGCTCTTGGCACGCGCGGGGGCGCGCCAGATGCGGTCGAGCGCGTCCTGCAGCTCGCCGAACACGGTGGTGGCGCCGACCACCAGCAGCGCGATGCCGATCAGGGTGGCGACGATGCCCTCGCGCGGCTTGTTGACCGCCTGCAGCATGCTCTGCACCGCGGCCGCGCCCTGCTCGCCCATCAGCCCCGAGAGCTGCGCGAGGATCTCGCCGCGCGCGGCCTCCTGCCCGAACACCAGCCCGGCGACGGCGATCACGATCAGAAGCAGCGGCGCGATCGAGAACACGGTGTAGTAGGCGAGCGCGGCGCCCATGCTCGGGGCGTAGTCGTTGGACCAGGAAGCGACGGCGCGGCGGCAGAGATCGAAAAGGGCGCGAAGGTGCATGGCGTTGGAGTCTCCTGTCGGTGGTGGCGCCGTCCTGTCGGTGCGACGCCCGGCATCTTGCCGTCCGCCTACGATAATCGCTGCGCCATGCAACCGTCTCCCCCCGCGCATCCCCAGTCGCCGCGCGACCTCTTCGTGTCCTTCACCCTGCTGGCGCTGCAGGGCTTCGGCGGCGTGCTGGCGATCGTGCAGCGCGAGATGGTCGAGAAGAAGAAGTGGCTCACGCCCGAGCAGTTCCTCGAGGACTGGGCCGTGGCCCAGGTGATGCCGGGGCCCAACGTGATCAACCTCGCGCTGATGATCGGCGACCGCTACTTCGGGCTGCGCGGCGCCGTGGCCGCGGTGGCCGGCATGCTCACGGTGCCGCTGTTCGTGATCCTCGCGCTCGCGGTGCTCTACGCGCACTACGCGGGCAACCCGCAGGTCGCGGGCGCGCTGCGCGGCATGGGCGCGGTGTCGGGCGGGCTGATCGCGGCCACCGGCATCAAGCTGATCCCGCAGCTGCGCAAGCACCCGCTGGGCTTCGCCACCTGCCTGGTGTTCGTGGCGCTGGTGTTCGGCGCCATCGCCTGGGCGCGCGTCCCGCTGGGCTGGGTGCTGCTGGTGCTCGGCGGCGTGGCCTGCGGCTGGACCTGGAAGAGGATCGAGCCATGAGCGCCGCGCCGGGCCGCCCCAAGCAAGCTCGCCCCGCAGTGCGAAGCACGGAGGTACTTCAATGAACATCGTCATGCACTGGCACGACTGGCTGGCGCTGTTCGGCCAGTACATGCTGCTGTCGATGCTCTCGATCAGCGGCGCCATCACCACCGTGCCCGACATGCACCGCTACCTGGTGGCCCAGCACGGCTGGCTCACCGATGCGCAGTTCACCTCCTCGGTCGCCATCGCGCAGGCCGCGCCCGGGCCCAACGTGCTGTTCGTCGGCCTCATGGGCTGGAACGTCGGCCTCAACGCGGGCGGCGGCATCGGCGCCGGGCCCTCGGCCTGGCTGCTCGGCCTGTTCGGGCTGGCCGTGACCATGGTCGGCATCATGCTGCCGAGCACCACCCTCACCTACTTCGCCACCCGCTGGGGCCACCGCAACCGCACCCGCCGCGGCGTGCGCGCCTTCAAGCAGGGCATGGCACCCGTGGTGGTGGGCCTCTTGATCGCCACCGGCTGGGTGCTGGCCGCCGGCAACCACGTGGGCGATGCGCCGGCCTGGCACCTGTGGCTCCTGACCGGCGTGGCCGCGCTCGTCGTCTGGCGCACGCGCATCCATCTGCTGTGGCTGCTGGGCGCCGGCGCGGTGCTCGGCGCCATCGGTTTCGTCTGACCTTCGCCCCTTCCTCCTCCCTCTTTCCTCAGGAGCTTTCCCATGTCGCAACTTCGCCCCCTCGGCCGCTCCGGCCTCCAGGTGTCCCCGCTCGCCTTCGGCGGCAACGTGTTCGGCTGGACCGTCGACGAGGCCGCCTCGTTCAAGCTGCTCGACGCCTGGCTCGACGCCGGCTTCAATTTCGTCGACACCGCCGACGTCTACTCGTACTGGGTGCCGGGCCACAGCGGCGGCGAGTCCGAGACCATCATCGGCAAGTGGCTCAAGCAGAGCGGCAAGCGCAGCCGCGTGGTACTGGCCACCAAGCTCGGCAAGTCGATGGGCGAAGGCAAGGTCGGGCTCTCGCCGGCCTACATCCGCGAGGCGGTCGAGGCTTCGCTCAAGCGCCTGCAGACCGACTACATCGACCTCTACCAGTCGCACGACGACGACGCCAACACGCCGCTCGAGGACACGCTGGGTGCCTTCGACGACCTCGTGAAGGCCGGCAAGGTGCGCGCCATCGGCGCCTCGAACTTCACGGCGCCGCGACTGGCCGAGGCGCTCGACGTCTCCGAGCGCCTGGGCATCGCGCGCTACGAGAGCCTGCAGCCGCTGTACAACCTCTACGACCGCGCCGTGTTCGAGGACGATCTCGAGCCGCTGTGCCTGAAGCGCGAGGTCGGCGTGATCAACTTCTATGCGCTGGCCGCCGGCTTCCTCACCGGCAAGTACCGCACCGAGGCCGACGCGGCCAAGAGCGCGCGCGGCGCCAGCACCACCAAGAAGTACCTCAACCCGCGCGGGCTGCGCATCCTCGAGGCGCTCGACAAGGTGGCCCAGCAGTACAACGCGAAACCTGGCCAGGTCGCGATCGCCTGGCAGATCGCGCGGCCCTCGGTGACGGCGCCGATCGCGAGCGCGACCTCGATCGCCCAGCTCGACGAACTGGTGACCGCCACCCAGCTCAAGCTCGACGCGGGCACGATCGCGATGCTCGACCGCGCGAGCGAGGAAGAAGGCAAGGCGGCGGCCTGAGCCATGAGCGACTTCGACGCCATCGCGGCGCCTTCGCTCGAACACTTCGCCGACCTGCGCGTGGAGGTCGGCGCACCCCAGGTGCTGGGCCAGGGGCCGGGCGGCCTGCGCCGCGTGGTGCCGATCACCGGCGGCCAGGCGCAGGGCCATGGCTGGACCGCGCGCGTGCTGCCGGGCGGCAGCGACTTCCAGCTGATCGTGGGAGAGACCCTCTCGGTGCTCGATGCGCGCTACGGCCTCGAGACCGATGCGGGCGACCTCGTCTACGTGCAGAACCACGCGATCCGCAGCGCCTCGCGCGAGACCATGGCGCGGCTGCTGCGCGGCGAGCCGGTCGATCCGGCGCAGGTGTATTTCCGCTGCACGCCGCATTTCGAGACCGCCTCGCCCGCGCTGGCCTGGATCGCCGAGCGGCTGTTCCTCGGCGCCGGCGTGCGCCGGCCGGCCGAGGTCGTGATGCGCTTCTGGGCCGTGAACTAGCGCTCAGCCGTCGACCGGCTCGGCGGGCGTGGCCAGGATGCGCTGGTAGAAGGCCACGTCGAGCCAGCGGCCGAACTTGAAGCCCGCCTGCCGCACCGTGCCCGCGTGCTCGAAGCCCAGGCGCTCGTGCAGCGCGATGCTGCCGGCGTTCTGGGCATCGATCGCGCCGACCAGCACGTGCACCTCGCGCGCCTGCGCCTCGGCCACGATCGCCTCGAGCAGCGTGCGGCCCAGGCCCTTGCCGCGGTCGGCGGCATCGACGTACACCGAGTGCTCGACCGTGTACTTGTAGGCCGGGAAGGCGCGGAAGCTGCCGTAGCTCGCGAAACCCATGAGCCGGCCGCCATCGTCCACCGCGCCGATCACCGGGAAGCCGTTGGCGCGCTTGGTGGCGAACCAGCCGGCCATCTGTTCGGGCGTGCGCGGCTTGTAGTCGTAGAGCGCGGTCGAGGTGACGATGGCGTCGTTGAGGATCGCGAGGATGGTGCCAGCGTGGGCTTCCTCGGTGCAGGGGATCAGGCGCATGGGAGTCCTTCGCAGATTGCGCGGTTGTTTACTATAGGAGAATAATAGTCTCTTATGAGAAACGATGCATCCCCTCCGATTCCGGAAGCCGCCGAACCCATCGACGCGCTGATCGCCCACCGGCTGCTGGCGCTGCGTCAGACCCAGGGCCTGAGCCTGTCGGAACTGGCCGAGCGCTCGGGCGTGAGCAAGGCCATGATCTCCAAGGTCGAGCGCGCACAGAGCAGCCCCACGGCCGTGCTGCTGGGCCGGCTGGCGGCGGGGCTGGGCGTGCCGCTGGCGCAGCTGCTGACGCAGGACGAGGGCCGCGAGACGCAGCGGCTGCGCCCCCGCGCCGCGCAGGCGGTGTGGCGCGACCCCGGCGCGGGCTACCTGCGGCGGCAGGTGCTCGAGCGCGGCGCGGCCGGCGGCATCGAGCTGGTCGAGGTCGAGCTGCCGCGCGCGGCGCAGGTCGCCTATCCGCGCTGGAGCGGCAAGCCGTACCGGCAATGCCTGTGGCTGCTCGAGGGCGAGTTGCAGGTCGACTACGGCGAGGAGCGCTTCCGGCTCGCACCGGGCGACTGCCTGGACTTCGGGGTCGACCGGGCGCTGGTGTTCCAGGCGCTCGGCGATGGCGGCTGCCGCTACCTGCTGGCGGCCGACCAGGACCTGCGCCCCCAGTAGGCCCGCTCCCACAGCCGCTGGCGGCACCGGCCGGTGCGGGCGGCAGGCGCGCTCCAGATACTGCGAGACATCACAGCTTCGGAGGAACACGCATGTCGTTCGCGCTCTACATGATCGGTTTTCTGATCTTCATGGCCGGCCTGATCTGGGGCGCCTCGGTGGCCGGCGTGCCCACGCTCTACATCGGCATCGGTTCGCTGATCCTGCTGGGCATCGGCATCTTCAGCGCGGTGGGCCGAACCCGCGGCAAGGATCCGTCGCAGTGAGGCCGCGGCGCGGCGCTCAGGCGCCGCGCTGGCGCATCGCCTCGTAGAGGCACACGCCGCTGGCGACCGAGACGTTGAGGCTCTCGACCGCGCCCGCCATCGGGATGCTGACCAGCTCGTCGCAGGTCTTGCGCGTGAGCTGGCGCATGCCCTCGCCTTCGGCACCGAGCACCAGCGCCAGCGGGCGCTTGAAGTCGCTCTGGTAGATGGTGCCGGGTGCGTCGTCGCTGGTGCCCACGCACCAGATGCTGCGCTCCTTGAGTTCGTTGAGCGTGCGCGCGAGGTTGGTCACCATGAAATAAGGCACCGTCTCGGCCGCGCCGCTGGCCACCTTGGCCACGGTGGCGTTGATGCCGGCCGCATGGTCCTTGGGCGCGATCACCGCATGGGCGCCGGCGCCGTCGGCCACGCGCAGGCAGGCGCCGAGGTTGTGCGGATCGGTCACGCCGTCGAGCACCAGCAAGAGCGGCACGGTACCGGCCTCCTCCAGGCCTTCGAGCAGTTCGTCGAGCGAATGGATCTGCGCCGCCGGCTCCACGCGCGCCACCACGCCCTGGTGGCCATGACTGCCGCTGAGCTTGGCGAGCCGCGCGCCGTCGGCCTCGACCAGCCGCACGCCGGCATCCTGGGCCCGCGCCATGAACTGTTTCATGCGCGCATCGCGCCGGCTGGCGTCGAACAGCACCTCGAGCACGGACTTGGGGGCGGTCTTGATGCGCACGCCCACGGCATGGAAGCCGAAGATCACTTTGGGAGAAGACATGCGGCGATTATCGAGGGAGGCCGCCCCCGCCCGCCTTAGCCCGGCTTCAGGCCAGCGGCAGGCCGGCGCGCGCCTGCGCCAGCCCGTCGTGCAGCTGCTGCACCGCGAGCGCGCGCGGATGCACGCGCTGCGCGTCGCCCACGCTCTCGAGGTACTCGCAGGCCGCGAAGCGGTCGGCCATCTGCTCGTAGCGCGCCACCCAGGCCTCGCGTTGCGCGAGCCGCTCGGGCGCCACGGGCCAGACACCGGGGCGCGGCCGCATCGGATCGCCGATGCCGATGCGCCAGGGCTTGGCGCTCACGCGCGCGCGAAAGCAGTTCTGGTTGCGGCACATGCGCGCATAGACCTTGTCGGCGCCCAGGGTCTGGAACACGTCGGCGACCGCGGCATCGGACGGCGCGAAGACGTCGTGCATGGCGAGCGCGCGCAGGCCCGCGGGGGTGCGGTACAGGCGCAGGTGCCAGTCGGGATGCTGGTGGACGAAGCGCTCGATGCGCGCACGCACGGCCGCGAGCGGATCGGCCTCGGGTTCGGTCAGCCGCAGCCCTTCGAGGCGCACGCGCCAGAAGCCGAAGGCCGCCACGAGGACGGCCGCCACCACGGCCAGCACCCACGACTTGCTGGCATAGCCCGCGACCACCGCGCCGATGAGGGCCGCGCCGATGACGGTGAGCCCGCGGCCGCTGGCATGCCGCGGGTCGTCGAAGTCCACGTCGACGAACAGCACGTCGGGCGTATTGAGGCAGCGCGCGCCATAACCGTTGCGCGTGACGATGTCCTCGCCGTGGCGCTCGACGATCTCCTCGCGGATCGGCATGCCGTCGGCGCCGTTGTAGGCCACCTTGCGCTCGCGGCGCACCAGCGTCTCGCCGGCGGCGATGCGCTCGAAGGCCTCGCGCGTGCGCTGGTCGGCATGGGCCTGCGCGGCCACGGGGCTGTCGTCGGACCAGCCGAAACGGCGCACCGTGAGCTGGCGGCCGTCGATGCGTTGCTGGATGCGGCCTTCGGCCCAGAACTGTGGAACGATCATCGGGCTCAGGCACTCATGAAGAAGAATGCCGTGGCCACCAAGGCGATCATCAGCACGATCGCCAGCAACCTGACGCCGCCGCCCGAAGGCACGCGACCGGGCTCGGCCATCGGGTCGAAGGCACCGTGCGGCGCGGACTGGCCGCGCTGGCCATGCAGGTGCTCGTCGACCCGCTTCAGCGATTCGGCCAGGCCGAGGCCGGTGGCCTCGCGCACGATCTTCACCGCCTCGACCTTGCGGCCCCGCGCGAGCGCGGCGACCGCTTCGGCCGGCAGGCCCTGCGCGCCGCCGCTCAAGAGCCGGTTCCATTCGTCGGTCTCGGGCGCGGATTCGTCCTCCACCGCGTTGGCATGCCGCTCGACCAGTTCCTTGGACTCCTTGAGGCCGAGGCCGGTGCGGTCGCGCACGATCTTGATGGCCTCGATCAGGTTGCCGCGCTGCAGCGCGAGTCGGGCATCGGGGGGTAGCTCGTCCTGCATCTGGAATCTCCTCCTGCAGGCCCGGTTGTACCCGAAGCCCTCAGGCCGTCGTGTCGGCCGTCCTCTCGTTGAGGACCACGCGCCCGGCCTCGATCATGATGCGGCGCTCGCACTGCGCCGCGATGCCGCGGTCGTGCGTCACCAGCACGAGGGTGGTGCCGAGCTCGCGGTTGAGGTCGAACATCAGCCGCATCACCTGCTCGCCGGTGGCGAAGTCGAGGCTGCCCGTGGGCTCGTCGGCCAGCAGCAAGGCGGGCTGCACCACGAAGGCCCGCGCCAGCGCCACGCGCTGCTGCTCGCCGCCCGACAGCACCTTGGGATAGTGGTTGAGCCGCTGGCCCAGGCCGACGCGGCCCAGCATCTCGGTCGCGGCCTTGCGGGCATCCTTGCGGTTGGCCAGCTCCAGCGGCAGCATCACGTTCTCGAGGGCGCTGAGGTTGCCCAGCAGCTGGAAGCTCTGGAACACGAAGCCCACGCGCTGCGCGCGCAGCGCGGCGCGTTCGTCCTCGTCGATGGCGAAGATGTCGTCGCCGGCCAGCTTCACCGTGCCGCGCGTGGGCGTGTCGAGCCCGGCGACGATCGACAGCAAGGTGCTCTTGCCCGACCCCGAGGCCCCCACGATGGCCGCGGTTTCCCGTGCCCCGAGGGTGAAATCGATGTCCTGCAGAATGTCCAGGGTACCGGTCGAGTCGGTGACGGACTTGAACACATGCTCGACGGCGACAATCGCATTGGACGGGGGTTGGGACATGGAAAGGCTTTGGTTTTGAATCGACGTGACTTTATCTTGACCACTGCCGCGCTCGGCAGTTCCGGGCCATGGCGTGGGGCGATGGCGCAGGGCGCCGCCGCGCGCAAGCCGGTGATCCTGGTGCTCGGCGATTCGCTGAGCGCCGAGTACGGCCTGAAGCGCGGCGAAGGCTGGGTGCCGCTGCTCGAGAAGCGCCTGGCGCAGCAGAAGATCGACGCCACCGTGGTCAACGCCAGCATCAGCGGCGACACCAGCTCGGGCGGGCGCGCGCGCTTCGCGGCGCTGCTGGCGCAGCACAAGCCCAGCCACGTGGTGCTCGAGCTCGGCGCCAACGACGCGCTGCGCGGCCTGCCGCTCACGGACACCGAGGCGAACCTGCTGCAGATCACGCAGTCCGCGCAGGCCGCGGGCGCCAAGGTGCTGATCGTGGGCATCCAGGTGCCGCCCAACTACGGCGGCGACTACACGCGGCGCTTCGAGGCGGTGTTCGCCAAGGTGGCGTCCACCACCAGGTCGGCGCTGGTGCCCTTCCTGCTCAAGGGCGTGGCCGATGCGCCGAATGCGATGTCGCTGTTCCAGGCCGACCGCATCCATCCGACCGCGGCGGCGCAGCCGCAACTGCTCGACAACGTCTGGCCCGAACTGCGCAAGCTGCTCGCCGCGAAGTAGGGCCGCCCTCTTCACCGATCGCGCGCCAACAAAAAGCCGCTGCGGGACCGACAGGCCCCCAGCGGCTTCGTCATTCAGAACGGAAAGAATCCGGACGGTGCAGCGTTCAACCGTTCTTGGTCGGCAGTTCGGGAACGGTCGGCGGATCGCGTTCGAGCGAGGCCACGTCGTCTTCCGGATCGCCCGGCGCGAGGCCGTCGCTGCTCGGGGAAAGCTTGCGGTTCGCCTTTTCGCGGAGCTTGTCTTCCTTCTTCTTCTTGCGAGCCAGCTCTTTCTGCCGCTTCTCGTAACCGTAATTCGGTGTTGCCACTGATCTCTCCTTCAGGCGAAGCAGTCGGACGACTGCGCGTCGGGGTACTGTAAGCGATATCCGGCGCGCCTCCGGCAAGGCCCGCTCAGGCCATGCGCGCGAGTGCCTGCTGCAGGTCGGCGCGCAGGTCGTCCACGTCCTCCAGGCCGATCGAGAAGCGCACCAGCGTGCCCTTGTAGGGCCAGGGCGCCACGTCCGGGTCGCGCATCAGGCCGATGTCGTAGGGCACCACCAGGCTGATCGGGCCGCCCCACGAATAGCCGAGGCGGAACAGTTCGAGGCTGTCGCAGAAGCGGTCGACCTGCTCGGTGCCGTAGCGCTCGTCGAAGACGATCGAGAACAGGCCCGCCGCGAGGTCGGCCTCGCCGCACAGCGCGCGCCAGTGGCGGTGGCCGGGCGAGCTCTCGATCGCCGGATGCAGCACCTGCGCGACCTCGTCGCGGTCGGTGAGCCAGCGCGCGAGTTCGCGCGCCGCGCGGTCGTGCGCCGCATAGCGCAGCCCGATGCTCGGCAGCGAGCGCAGCAGCGTCTCGACATCGCCCACACCGACCCCGAAGCCGATGCGCATGTGGGTGAGCTTGAGCGCGCGGTGCAGCCGCTCGTCGCGCGTGACCACGCTGCCCATGAGCACGTCGCCGCCGCCGCTCGGGTACTTGGTGAGCGCGTGCACCGAGATGTCGACGCCCTGCCCGCTGCCGTTGAAGTCGAAGGGCGCGAAGGCCAGGCCCGCGCCCCAGGTGTTGTCGAGCGCGCTGAGCACGCCGCGCGCGCGGCAGGCGGCCGCGAGCGCGGGCAGGTCCGGGAACTCCATCGTCACCGAGCCCGCGGCCTCGAGCCACACCAGCTTCGTGCGCGGCGAGATCTTCGCCGCGAGGTCCTCGGGGTTCATCGCGTCGTACAGGCGGTACCCGATGCCGAAGTTCGCGAGCTCGCCGGTGGCCAGCGCCTTGTTGGGGCCGTAGGCGTTGTCGGGGATCAGCACCTCGTCGCCGGTCTTGAGGAAGGCGAAGGCGACGAGCGAGATCGCCGCCAGGCCGCTGGGCACCAGCAGGCATTCGGTGCCGCCCTCGAGGGTGGCCAGGCGCTCCTCGAGCGTGAAGGTGGTGGGCGTGCCGTGCAGGCCGTAGGTGTAGCCGGCCTTGGTCTTCCAGTCGCGCGCGCGCATCGCGGCCACGTCGGCGAAGAACACCGTCGAGGCCTTGTAGACGCCGGGCTGGGGCGCGTCGAAGGTGGCGGGCGGCACGTAGGGGTGGTGGATCAGGGTCGTGGAAGGCTTGCTCATGCGGTCGATGCTAGCGCGCCCCCATGGGCCGGGCTTTCGTGTGCTTTTTTAAAAACAGTTCTTGTGTTTAAATTAAGTGTATGAAATCGAACCCACCCTCCCCGGCGGCTTCCTATGCGCTCGCGGACCTGTGCGTGCTGGCCGACCTGCCGCCGCGCACGGTGCGCTACTACGTGCAGATCGGCATCGTCGACCGGCCCGAGGGCGAGACGCGGGCGGCGCGCTATGGCGCGCGGCACCTCGAACAGTTGCTGCTCATCAAGAAGTGGACGGCGGCCGGCGTCTCGCTCGAGCGCATCCGCGAGCTGCTGCAGGGCCGGGAGGCGCCGGTGCCGGCGCGCCCGCGCGTGGCCGGCTCGGTGGAGGTGCGCAGCCACCTGACGGTGGCCGACGGCGTCGAGGTGGTGATCGAGCCCGGCCGGGCCGGGCTGTCGCCGGAGCAGGTGCGCGGTTTCATCCAGGGCGTGATGGCGGCCTTCGCCGCGGCTTGCGCCCCCTCCCCCGTCGACGGCCCCGCCGCCGACGCTCCGAAGAAGAATTGAAGACACAGGAAAGGGACATCCCATGAGCTATCAGGAACATGCACGCATGACGACCGCGAACGGCGACAGCATGCTGCTCGAAGGCGTGAAGGCCAGCGGCGACCTGCGCGGCGTGCTGCTCGAGATGACGGTCGAGCAGCGCTTCCGCAATCCGGGCGCCTCGAACGTCGAGGTGGTCTACGGCTTTCCGCTGCCGTGGGGCGCGGTGCTGCTGGGCGTCGACGTCCAGCTCGGCGAGCGGCGTCTGTGCGGCACGGTGGTCGAGAAGGCCGAGGCCGAGGCGGCCTACGAAGGCGCTTTGGCCGAGGGCCACGCGGCCATCATGCTGGAGAAGAACCACGACCGCAGCTACACGCTGAACCTCGGCAACCTCGCGGCGCAGGAGACCTGCGTGGTCACCCTGCGCTATGCGCAGACCCTGGCCTTCGAGCAGCAGGGCCTGCGCCTGCTGATCCCGACGGTGATTGCGCCGCGCTATGGCGACCCGATCGCCGACGGCGGGCTGCGGCCGCACCAGGCGCCCGAGCACAGCGCGGTGGCGGCCTACCCCTTCGACATCGAACTGCGCCTGCATGGCGAACTGGCACGAGCGCGCGTGGCCTCGCCCAGCCATCCGGTGGGCGTGGCGATGCGGCCCGAGAGCGGCCTGCTGCAGGTGTCGCTGGCGCGCCGCGGCGCGCTCGACCGCGACTTCGTGCTGGTGGTCGACCAGCTCGCGCACGCCTCGGTGGCCGTGGCGGCGCCCGACGATGTCGCGCCCGGCGGCATCGTCGCGCTCGCGAGCTTCTGCCCGCGGGTGCCGGCGCGCGGCCCGGCCACCACCGACGTGCAGCTGCTGGTCGACTGCTCGGGCTCGATGGCCGGCGACAGCATCGATGCCGCGCGGCGCGCGCTGCAATCGATCGTCTCGCGGATGGGCGCGGGCGACCGCTTCTCGCTCTCGCGCTTCGGCACCACGGTCGAGCACCGTTCGCGCGGCCTGTGGCAGCTCACCGAGGTCACGCGCCTGGCCGCGCAGCGCTGGATCGGCGCACTGCAGGCCGACCTGGGCGGCACCGAGATGGAAAGCGCGCTGGCCTCCACCTTCGCGCTGGGCGCCGGCGCGTCGAGCGACGTGCTGGTGGTCACCGACGGCGAGATCAGCGCCATCGACGCGACGGTCGAATCGGCCCGTGCCTCGGGGCACCGCGTGTTCGTGGTCGGCATCGGCAGCAGCCCGGCCGAGAGCCACCTGCGGCGCCTGGCCGAGGCCACGGGCGGGGCCTGCGATTTCGTCGCGCTTGGCGAGGCGGTCGAGCCGGCCGTGTTGCGCATGTTCGCGCGCCTGCGTTCGCCGCGGCTCGATGCGCTGCGCGTCGAATGGCCGGGCGGCGCGCAACCACGGTGGACCTCCGCCCTGCCGCGCTCGGCCTTCGGCGCCGACACGGTGAACGTGTTCGCGCTGTTCGACGCGCCGCCCGAGGGCGAGGTGCGGCTGCTCGGCGTGCGCGCGCAGGGAGACGCGGCCGAGGAAGCGATCGGCAGCGCGCGCGTGAATGCCGTGGCCGAACCGATCGACGCGCTCGGCCGGATCGCCGCGCACGCACGCGTGGCCGAACTCGGCACGGAGGACGTGGCGCAAGCCCGCCGCCTCGCCGTGGCCTACCAGCTCGTGACAGACCTCACCAACTACCTGCTCGTGGTCGAACGCGCCGAGGGCGAGCGCGCGACCGACATGCCCGAGCTGCGCAAGGTGGCGCAGATGGTGCCGGCCGGCTGGGGCGGCACCGGCTCCGTGCAGTTCGACGCCATGCTCGCCGCACCGGCGTCGGCGTCGGCGCCGATGCTGATGCGCACGCGCGGCCTGCCGGTAGCGGCGGCCGCCGGCGGCGCGCCCGGGCGCCTGATGAAGATGCAGGCGAACTCCGCGGCCGAGGCTGCGGCGATGGCCCCGGCGGGCACGCCGCGCGCGCTCGGCGCCTGGCTGCGCAAGACACCGGCCAGCGCCTGGCCGACCAGCTATGCCGCGCTGGCGGCCCAAGGCATTCCGCAGGAAGTGGTCGACTGGCTCGAGCTGGTGATGGCGGCGCTGGACGGCAGGCAGCGCACGGAGGCGACCGTGGTGGCCTCGTTCCTCCACCTGCTGGCCAACGTGCTGGTCTTCGAGCAGTCCGGCCAACCCGAGGGCGTGCTGCGTGGCACCGCCAACGCGGTGCGCCGCCTGCGCGAGGCCTTCGGCCGCGGGCCGGCCAGCATGGCGCCCGACGTCGACATGCGCTTCGTCGAACAGTTGGCGGCGCAACTCGCCGGCATGACGCCCCAGCGTTGGCCCGACCCGGTCTACGCGCTGCACGTGGAAGCCCAGGCCTGAGATGCGGCAGCTGACGCGTGCGCCCGTGCCGCACCTGCGGCCCTTCGTGCGGCAGGTCTGGGCCTGGGCGCCCGGCGCCGAGGGCACTGGGGTCGAACGCCCCGGCGCGCGCGAGCATGTGCTGCCCACGGGCGGCATGCACTTGGTGTTCCGGCTCTCGGGGCCGCCGCTCAGGCTGTTCGACCACGCGGCCGACACCGAGGGGCACACCTGCGGCCATGCCATCGTCGGCGGCGCGCGCAGCAGCTTCTACCTGCGCGACGTCTCGGTGGCCACGCGCTCGGTCGGCGCCCAGCTGCAGCCCGGCGCGGCACGCGCGCTGCTGGGCGCGCCCGAGGACGCGTTGTCGGGCCAGCACACGCCGCTCGACGCGCTCTGGGGCGCGCGCGAGGTGGCGGATGCGCTCGAGCGGCTGCATGCCGAGGCCGAGCTGGCGCGCCAGCTCGCGTTGTTCGAAGCGATGCTGTCGGCGCGGCTGGCGCTCGCGCTGCGCGCCGGCCTGCGCGGGCTGCATCCGGCGATCGCGGCGGCGCTCGGGCCGCTCGCGGGCGAGAACCCGGCCATCGGCGCGCTGGTGGCCGACAGCGGCTACAGCCACCGGCGCTTCATCGCGCTGTTCCGCGGCGCCATCGGACTCACGCCCAAGGAGTACGCGCGCGTGATGCGCTTCGACCGCGCGCTGGCGCTGGCGGCCGATCCGGCGCGGCCCTGGGCCGAGATCGCGGTCGAAGCCGGCTATGCCGACCAGGCGCACCTGAGCCGCGAGTTCTCGGCGCTCGCGGGCATGGCGCCGCAGGCCTGGCGGCGCACGGGCGCCACGTCGCCGCGCCATGTGGCGGCGCCCGCGAACGCCGCCACCGGTCAAATTCGTTCAAGACGGCCGCGCTGAAGCCTTCCAGAATCGGCGCCGACACGCGATTTCTTCCACGAACCACGACGAGAGGCACCCCATGGCGATCCACGAGCTCTTCCCCTACATCTGCGTCCACGATGCCAAGGCCGCGGTGGCCTTCTACTGCGAGGTGTTCCAGGTCAAGGAGATCTTCCGGCTGGTCGAGCCCAGCGGCCGTGTCGGCCACGTCGAGCTCGACTTCCACAACGGCGCGATCCTGATGATCTCGGACGAGTACCCCGAGTACGGCATCCCGAGCGCGAAGACGCTGGGCGGCAGCGCGGTCACCCTGCACCTGCACGTGGACGATGCCGACGCGGTGGTCGCGCGCGCGGTGGCGGCCGGCGCCACGCTCGAAATGCCGACCGAGGACCGCTTCTACGGCGAGCGCTCGGGCGTGTTCCGCGATCCCTTCGGCCACCGCTGGAACGTGGGCCACAGCATCGAGAAGCTGTCGCCCGAGGAGATGCAGCGGCGCTACACGGCGATGTTCGAGAACGGCAGCGGCGCCTGCTGAGGCCGCGCCATGAAAAACGCCCCGGCAAGCCGGGGCGTCAAACTCTGGTCGAGATCAGAGGCAGGCCTCAGACCGACCACTTCTCGATCAGCTTCTCGGGCCGCAGCGAGTCGTAGCCTTCGAAGGGCTGGTGGATCCACGGATTGGTCTGCAGGAACTCCACCGAGTAGTCGGGCGTGAAGGTCGAGAGCGCCTTGGTCCACAGCACCGCACTGCGCAGCTCGGTGATGGGCGCGTAGTTGTTGCGCAGCATGTTGATCACCGCATGCAGCGTGTGGCCCGAGTCGGCCAGGTCGTCGACCAGCAGCACCTTGCCGGCGATCTCGCCCTTGGGCGTGGTGATGTAGCGCGCGATGTCGAGGTGGCCCTGGATGGTGCCGGCATCGGCCCGGTAGGAGCTGGTCGACATGATCGCCAGCGGCTTGTCGAAGATGCGCGACAGCACGTCGCCCGGGCGCATGCCGCCACGGGCGAGGCACAGGATGGTGTCGAACTCCCAACCCGACTGGTGCACCTTGATCGCGAGCTTCTCGATCAGGTTGTGGTACTCGTCGTAGCTCACGTAGAGGTGCTTGCCGTCTTCGGTCAACATGGGGGATGGGCTCCTGGATGAATAGCGGATGTCGCCCGGGTCAGCGGGCGCAGGGGGCTTCTTTTTTGGGGTTGTTGTCGAACCGGGGGATCAGTCGGCCAGATAGGGGTGGCGCATCATGATCGTGTGATCGCGGTCGGGGCTGGTCGACACCATGTGGATCGGCACGCCGGTGACCTGCTCGATGCGCTGCAGGTAGAGGCGCGCATTGACCGGCAGCTTGTCGTACTGCGTCACGCCGACCGTGCTTTCGCTCCAGCCTTCGAGGGTTTCGTAGATCGGGGTGCAGCGCTCGATCTCGTCGGCGCCCATCGGCAGGATGTCGGTGGTCTCGCCATCGAGCTCGTAGCCGGTGCACAGCTCGAGCTTCTCGAGGCCGTCGAGCACGTCGAGCTTGGTGATGCACAGGCCCGACAGGCCGTTGACCTGCGCCGAGCGCTTGAGCAGCGCGGCATCGAACCAGCCGCAGCGGCGGCTGCGGCCCGTGGTCACGCCCTTCTCGGCGCCCACGGTGCTCATGTGATAGCCGGGGGTGCCGGGCGTGGCCCAGTCGAGTTCGGTCGGGAACGGACCGCCGCCCACGCGCGTGCAGTAGGCCTTGGTGATGCCGAGGATGTAGTGCAGCATGCCCGGGCCCACGCCCGAGCCGGCGGCGGCGTTGCCGGCCACGCAGTTGCTCGAGGTGACGTAGGGGTAGGTGCCGTGGTCGACGTCGAGCAGCGTGCCCTGCGCGCCTTCGAACAGCAGGTTGGCGCCGTCGCGGTGGGCGTCGTTCAGTTCGCGCGAGACGTCGGCCATCATCGGCTTGAGCAGCGCGGCGTGGCGCATGGCCTCGTCGAACACGGTGTCGAAGTCGATCGCGGTGGCGCCCAGCACCTCGACCAGCACGTGGTTGTGCAGGTCGAGCAGCACGCGCAGCTTGGCCGCGAAGCGCTCGGGGTGCTTGAGGTCCTGCACGCGCAGCGCGCGGCGCGCGATCTTGTCCTCGTAGGCCGGGCCGATGCCGCGGCCGGTGGTGCCGATCTTCTCGACGCCGCCCTTTTCGCGGTAGGCCTCGCGCGCGATGTCCAGCGCGGAGTGGAACGGCAGGATCAGCGGGCAGGCCTCGCTGATGCGCAGGCGCGAACGCACTTCCACGCCGGCCTTCTCGAGCCCTTCGATCTCCTCGAACAGCTTGGCCGCCGACAGCACCACGCCGTTGCCGATGTAGCACTTCACGCCGGGACGCATGATGCCGCTGGGGATCAGGTGCAGCGCGGTCTTCACGCCGTTGATCACGAGCGTGTGGCCCGCGTTGTGGCCGCCCTGGAAGCGGACCACGCCCTGGGCGCTCTCGGTCAGCCAGTCGACCAGCTTGCCTTTGCCCTCGTCGCCCCATTGGGTACCGACGACGACCACGTTTCTTCCGGTGGTTACGCTCATGCTCGTTCCATTGCTAAAAATTCAGATCGTTCGGACTTGCCACTGGCCGGACTGCTCGACGAGCTCGCGGTCGCAGTGGAACTCATCGATTTCGCTGCCATGGCCCGGCAGCACGCACACCACGGTTTCGCCGGCCTTGCGCAGCCCGGCGATGGCCTGGCGCAGGCCGGTTTCGTCGCTCCAGGGCGCGCGGATCGCCGCGCGCAACGGACGCTTCGGCAGCACGCCGACCAGCTCGCGCACGTCGAGGCTGAAGCCGACCGCCGGACGGTTGCGGCCGAACACGGCCCCCACCTCGTCGTAGCGGCCGCCGCGCACCAGCGAATCGGCCGCGCCCGGCACGTAGATGCCGAAGCGCATGCCGCTGTAGTAGGCATAGCCGCGCAGGTCGGCCAGGTCGAAGCTGATCTTGCGGCCCGCCACGCCGTCGAGGCCGGCGGCCAGCAGCTTGAGGTCGGACAGCGCCGCGTGCACCGCGGGCGTGCCCTGCAGCGCCCGGGCGGCCTCGTCGAGCACGGCGGCGTCGCCATAGAGCTGGATCAGCGCCAGCAGGCCTTCGCGCGCGGCCGCGGGGAAATCGCGCGTCAGCGCGCGCAGCTCGCTCGCATCCTTGGCGGCCAGCGCCGCATGCACGCGCGCCAGCACGGCCGCGTCGACCGGCACGCCGGCGAACAGCGCGCGCACGATGCGGGCATCGGCGAGGTCGACGATCACGCCCTCGCGCAGGCCGGCCGCGTCGAGGCAGTCGAGCGCGAGCAGCAGGATTTCGGTGTCGGCCTCGAGGCCGGCATGGCCATAGATCTCGGCGCCGAACTGCAGCGGCTCGCGCGTGGCGTGCGGGCGGTCGGGACGGGTGTGGAGCACCGGCCCGCAGTAGCACAGCCGTGCCACGCCGTCGCGGTTGAGCAGGTGGGCATCGATGCGCGCGACCTGGGGCGTGGTGTCGGCCCGCAGGCCCATCGAGCGGCCCGAGAGCTGGTCGACCAGCTTGAAGGTCTGCAGGTCGAGCGCCTCGCCGGTACCCGACAGCAGCGATTCCAGGTGCTCGAGCAGCGGCGGCATCACCAGCTCGTAGCCGTAGCTGCGGGCGGTGTCGAGCAACTGGCGGCGAAGTTCTTCGATGTGGCGCGCCTCGGAGGGCAGCACATCGGCAATGTGATCCGGGAGGACCCAGGCGGACATGGGGATCGGGGGCGTGGTTAAACCGGAATTCTACCGGCAGCCGAAAAGCGCCCCGGCGGCGCCCGCTCGGGGCCGGCGACGAAGCGGGCGAAAGGGTCGGAAAGAAGCGCTGCCGGCCTCAGGCCAGCAGCCAGAGCAGGCACAGCCCGAGCACGATGCTGCACAGGCCGAAGAAGCGCAGTTGCCCGTCGCGCAGCTGCATCAGCTGGCCGAAGCCGCGACGCCAGCCGCCGGGCGACACGAAGGGCAGGATGCCCTCGATCACCAGCACCAGCGCCAGCGCGCTCCAGAAGGTGTCGGAACTCACGTCCCCGAAGCCGCTGCGAACGGAGACGTCAACGGCGCGGCGCGCCGGCGCCCGAACCCTGCATCGCGCGGAAGAAGTCCGACGAGGGGTCGACCACCATCACGTCGCTCTTCTTGTTGAAGCTCTGCTTGTAGGCCTCGAGGCTGCGGTAGAACTGCGCGAACTGCGGATCGCGGCCGAAGGACTCGCTGTAGACCGAGGCAGCCTGGGCATCGCCCTCGCCCTTGATCTTCTGCGCGTCGCGGTAGGCATTGGCGACGATCACCTCGCGCTGGCGGTCGGCGTCGGCGCGGATCTTCTCGCCTTCGGCCGTACCGGTGGAACGCAGCTCGTTGGCCACGCGCTTGCGCTCGGCTTCCATGCGGCGGTAGACCGATTCGGTGATCGCTTCCACGTAGTCGACGCGCGTGATGCGCACGTCCACCACGTCCACGCCCCAGGGCTTGGCGCCCTTCACGACGGCCAGCACCTCGCGCTGCACGTCGGCCATCAGGGCCTCGCGGCGCACCGAGATCAGGTCGCGCACGGTGCGCTTGTTGATGTTTTCCTGGAACGCGTTGCGCACCACGCGGTTGAGCTGCATGGCGCCGGCGTTCTCGTCGAGGCCGACGTTGCGGATGTAGGCCTGCGGGTCGGTGATGCGCCAGCGCACGTACCAGTCGATCACCACGCGCTGCTTCTCGGCCGTGAGCATGGGCTCGGTGTCGAGGCTCGACAGCGTGAGCAGCCGCTTGTCGATGTACGACACGTTCTGGAACGGCGGCGGCAGCTTGAAGTTGAGGCCGGGCTCGGTGATGACCTGCTTGATCTGGCCCAGGGCGTAGACCACGCCGAACTGGCGCTGGTCGACCACGAAGAGGGTCGAGCTCAGCAGCACCAGCAGCACGAGGATCGACGAGGCGATGAATCCGATTCTGTTCATGTTCTTGTTGCCTTCCTGGTTCAACGCACGTCGCGGTCACGCGAGCGGCCGTCGCGGGCACGCATGTCGTTGGTCGGCGCGACCGGGATCACCGAGGACTGCACCGGCGCGGTGCCGGCGACGCTCGGGCTGGCGGCATCGACCGGCGTGGCCTGGTTGCCGTTGCCGGTCTGCTGGATCAGCTTGTCGAGCGGCAGGTACAGCAGGTTGGAGCCCTGCTTGCTGTCGACCAGCACCTTGGTCGTGCTGGCGTAGATCTGCTGCATGGCGTCGGTGTACATGCGGTCGCGCGTGACCTGCGGCGCCTTCTGGTACTCGGTCAGCACCGAGGCGAAGCGGCCGGCATCACCCTGGGCCTGCGCCACGATGCGTGCCTTGTAGGCTTCGGACTCTTCCTTGAGACGCGAAGCGGTACCAGTGGCCAGCGGCACCACGTTGTTGGCATAGGCCTGCGCCTCGTTCTTGGCGCGCTCGCGTTCCTGCCCGGCCTTGAGCACGTCGTCGAAGGCGGCCTGCACCTGCTCGGGCGGACGCACGCCGCCCTGCTGCAGGTTGATGCCGACCACTTCCACGCCCACCTGGTAGCGGTCGAGGATGTTCTGCATCAGCTGGCGCACGCGCGGCGCGATCTGGTCGCGTTCCTCGGCGAGGGCCGCGTCCATCTTCATCTTGCCGACGACTTCGCGCACGGCGGTCTCGGCCACCTGCACCACCGTGTCGGCGGGCGTCTTGCTCTCGTAGAGCCAGGCGCGCGCATCGCTCAGACGGTACTGCACGGCGAACTTGATCTCGACGATGTTCTCGTCCTCGGTCAGCATCGCCGATTCGCGCAGGCCGGTGGAGCGCACGATGGCGTCGCGGCCCACGTCGGTCGAGCGGATCTGCGTGACGACCACGGTCTCGTGGCGCTGGATCGGGTACGGCAGGCGCCAGTTGAAGCCCGCGCCCACGGTGGTCTTGTAGCGGCCGAACTGGGTGATGACGGCCTGCTGGCCTTCGTTCACGATGAAGAAGCCCGTGCCGAGCCAGATCAGCACGGCGACGATGGCCACCAGGCCGATGCCGAAGCCGGCGTTCTTCATGTCGGGTTTGTAGCCATTGCCGCCACCGTTGCCGCCGCTGGGACGGTTGTTGTTGCCTCGGCCACCGCCGAAGAAGCCGCCGAGCTTGCGGTTGAGATCGCGCCAGAGTTCGTCGAGGTCGGGCGGTCCCTGGTTGGGGCCTTGGCCGCGCGGGCGGTTGTTGTTGCCGTTGTTGCCCGAAGGCGGGGGCGTCGGGGCACCCGGGGGATCGGCGTCGGGCGGCCTGTTGCCCGAAGGGCGATCGCCGTTCGAGGAGGACGAATCGTCGCCCCGCCCCCATCGGCCATCGTTCAGGTTGAACATGCCCAAGAACCCTTTCCACACTGGCTTTGCATTCATTCGCGTCGTTCTCTTGTCAGTGGCGGGATTGTGCCCAATCAATGGGTGGCGCCGTGCAATTCAGCGTCACCCTCAGGGGTCATGGTATCGGCGATCGAGCCCGAGAGGCGGGCCAGCTCCGCGCGCAGCAGGGGCAGGCCCTCGCCGCTGCGGGCGCTCAGGAAGATGCGCGGAACCTGCACGCCGTCGATGTCCATGTCGTCCTGCAGATGCAGCGGACGTTGCGTGCTTTCAAGGGCATCGAGCTTGTTGAAGACCAGCAATTGCGGCACGGCATCGGCGCCGATCTCGCGCAGCACCGTCTGCACCTCGGCCATTTGCTCGGGATGGTGCGGGTTGGAGGCATCGACCACGTGCAGCAGCAGGTCGGCATCGACCGCCTCCTGCAAGGTCGCCTTGAAGGCGTCGACCAGGCCGTGCGGCAGGTCGCGGATGAAGCCCACGGTGTCGGAGATCGACACCTGCCGGCGCGCATCGCCGAGGTAGAGGTTGCGCGTGGTGGTGTCGAGCGTGGCGAACAGCTGGTCGGCCGCGTAGGCGCGGGCCTTCACGAGCGCATTGAACAGCGAGGACTTGCCCGCGTTGGTGTAGCCCACCAGCGAGATGTTGAAGGTCTCGCGGCGCTCGCGCTGGCGGCGTTGCGTGCCGCGCTGCTTCTGCACCTTGGCCAGGCGCTCGCGCGTGCGCTTGATCGACTCGGCGATCATCCGGCGGTCGAGCTCGATCTGCTTCTCGCCCGGGCCGCCGCGCACACCGGCACCGCCGGTCTGGCGCTCCAGGTGGGACCAGCGGCGCACGAGGCGCGTGCTCAGGTACTGCAGGCGGGCGAGCTCGACCTGCAGCTTGCCTTCGTGCGAGCGCGCGCGCTGCGCGAAGATCTCGAGGATGAGGAAGGTCCGGTCGTACACCGCGACGTCGAGCTGGCGCTCGAGATTGCGCTGCTGGGCCGGGCTCAGCGACTGGTCGAAGATGACCTCGCTCGCGCGATGCATCGCGGCGAGCTCCTTGATCTCGTCGGCCTTGCCGCTGCCCACGAAAAGCGCCGCGTCGGGCACCTTGCGCTTGCACACGAGGCGCGCCACGGGCGAGAGGCCCGCGGTTTGCGCGAGCAGGCCGAGTTCTTCGAGTTCGCTGTCGAAATGGGGCAGCCCGAAGTCGACGCCGACGAGAACGACGGCGCCTTCCTGGCGGGAATTCAGTTCAGACAAGCGGTATCAGAAAAGGGGAAAAGCGCGGCGGGTTTGACACCGCCGCGCTCCGCGCCGATCAGGCTGCGGCGTCGTCGTTCTCGTTGGCCGAGAAGTTGACGGCACGACCCGGCACGATGGTGGAAATGGCGTGCTTGTAGACCATCTGTGTCACCGTGTTGCGAAGCAGCACGACGTACTGGTCGAAAGACTCGATCTGACCCTGCAGCTTGATACCGTTCACCAAATAAATGGAAACCGGCACATGCTCGCGACGCAGTGTGTTCAGAAACGGGTCTTGTAGAAGTTGCCCTTTATTGCTCACGATATTCTCCGTGTTCAAGAGTAGTTGTTGGAAAAGGGACCTTAACACAGGCCTCCCGCGCTGCAGCATTCCGCGCCAAAAGCCTTTGAAAAATAACGGTTCTCAAAAGACGGAACTTCCGCCGCGACGCCCGCTCAACGGCCGCCAACGGCGCCCAAGGCTCACTCGTCCTTGTCGGCGTAGGGATTGTGGGAGCTCTTGAATTCGATCCGCAATGGCGTTCCCACCAGGTCGAATTCCTTGCGGAAGCGCCCTTCTAGAAAGCGCTTGTAGGCATCGGTCACGTGCTCGAGCGAATTGCCGTGGATCACGATCAGCGGCGGATTCATGCCGCCCTGGTGCGCATAGCGCAGCTTGGGCCGGAACATGCCGGTGCGCTTGGGTGTCTGGAATTGCACCGCCTCGAGCAAGAGCCGGGTCAGCACCGGCGTCGACATCTTGCGCGTGGCCGACTTGTGGGCCTGCGCAATGGCCTGCCACAGCGGTCCCAGGCCCTGGCGCTTGATGGCCGAGATGAAATGCAGCGCCGCGAACTTGAGGAACACCAGCCGGGTCTCGATCTGGCGCTGGATCTGCTCGCGCTGGTAGCTGTCGACCGCGTCCCACTTGTTGATGGCGATCACCACCGCGCGGCCGCTCTCGAGGATGTAGCCCGCGATGTGGGCGTCCTGGTCGGTCACGCCCTGGGTGGCGTCGAGCAGCAGCAGCACGACATTGGCCGACTCGATGGCCTGCAGCGTCTTGACCACCGAGAACTTCTCGATCGCCTCGAACACCCTGCCCTTGCGGCGCAAGCCGGCGGTGTCGATCAGCTCGAAGCGCTGGCCGTTGCGCTCGAAGGGCACCGAGATCGCGTCGCGCGTGGTGCCGGGCATGTCGAAGGCGACCAGCCGCTCCTCGCCGAGCCAGGTGTTGATCAGCGTGGACTTGCCGACGTTCGGCCGCCCCGCCACCGCGAGCTTGATCGGCTTGTTGACGTCGTCTTCGCCATCCTCGTCGTCCTCGGGCTCGGGCAGGTTCAGCGATTCGAGCGCCAGCTCGACCAGGCTGCGGATGCCCTGCCCGTGCGCGGCCGAAACGCCGTGCACCTCGCCCAGGCCCAACTCGTAGAAGTCGACCAGCTTGGCGCCGTCGCGCATGCCCTCGGACTTGTTGGCCACCAGGATGCAGGGCTTGCCCAGCCGGCGCAGCTCGTTGGCGATGTCGTGGTCCTGCGCCGACAGCCCCTCGCGGGCATCGACCACGAACACCACGACGTCGGCCTCGGCCACGGCCTGGCGCGTCTGCTTGGCCATCTCCTTGAAGATGCCGCTGCCCGCGTCGGGTTCGAAGCCGCCGGTGTCGATGACGATGAATTCGTGCTTGCCCAGCCGGCCGTTGCCGTAGTGGCGGTCGCGCGTCAGCCCGGCGAAGTCCGCCACGATGGCGTCGCGCGACTGGGTCAGCCGGTTGAACAGCGTGGACTTGCCGACGTTGGGACGGCCCACCAGGGCCATGACGGGTTTCATGGCCGCTCCTTCGCGGATTCGCAATTCATGGCCATGCCCTGCAGCAAAGATCAGTCGGGACGGTAGCCGAAGACACCGCCGTTGGCCGTGACGACGACCACCGTGTTGCCCACGACCACGGGCGTGGCCGCGATGGCCGAGCCATCGGGCGTGGCGCGGTTCAGCAGGCCGCCGTTCTCGCGCGAGACGAACAGCAGCAGGCCGGTGCTCTCGCCGATGACCAGCGAGCGGCCCACGGCCAGCGGCGCGGTCAGCGTGCGGTTCTTGAAGGTGGTGGTCTGCCAGGCGCGTTCGCCGTCGGCACGGCGCCAGGCGGTGACGCTGCCGTCGGCCTCGGTGCCGTAGACGAAACCGTCGTCCCCGCCCAGGCCTTCGGCGCCCGACGCCGGCTTGCTCCAGACCAGCGCGCCGCGCAGCGTGTCGACGCAGCCGACGCTGGCGTAGTAGGCGCGCGCGCAGACGGTGTCGCCCACGCGGCTCACGCTGCCGGTCAGGTCGACCAGGCGCTCGACGTCGTTGGTGCCGCGCGGGGCCGCGATCGGCGATTCCCAGCGCGAGGTGCCGTTGGCCGGATTGATGCCCGCCAGGCGGCCGCCGATGCCGGCCACCAGGGTGTCGCCGACGGCCAGCAGCACGCCCGGCTTCTTGAGCACGAGGTTCTCGCCGGTGCGCTGCTGCGACCAGAGGCGACGGCCGCTCTCGCCGTCCCAGGCACTGAGGTTGCGGTCGGCGGTCTGCACGAAGACGCGGCGACCGGCCACCAGCGGCGCGGTGAAGGCCTGGGCCGTGAGGCGCTGCTTCCAGATCACCTTGCCGCCCTGCAGCGCGACCAGCTCGTTGCCGGTGGTGACCACGGCGGTGATCGAGCCGTCGCTGCCCACGCCCGCCGCCAGCGGCGCGCCGACGCTGGCGCGCCAGGTCTCGCGGCCCGCGCGGGCATCGATGCCGACCACGGTGCCGTCGGCCGCGGCCACGGTCACGATGTCGCCGCTGATGTCGGTGGTGAGCGGGAACTTGACCGCCGGGATCTTCACGCTCCAGGCCTGGCGCACGCCGATCAGCGAGGCATTGGTCGGCAGTTCGGCCGGCTTCGGCTTGGAAGTGCCCGAGCAGGCGGCCAGGACCGCGACCAGGACAAGAGCGGACCCCGCGCGCACGGCGGTCGATTCAGGCATGAAACGCATGAAATTCATGATGGCGGGCGATCAGGATTTGGCAGGAACTGCGGGGGTGACGGTGATGGCGGGCGCCAGGCTCCTGGGGTCGACGCCGACCGCATTGAGCTTGAATTCGACCAGCCGGCGGTATTCGGAGGCGGCGCCGAGGCCGGTCCAGGCCTTGCGGTACTCGGCCTGCGCCTCGTCGCGCTTGCCCTGGGCCAGGTAGATGTCGCCCTTGCGGTCGGCCACCAGCGGCTCGAATTCCTTCGGCACGTTGCCCGAGAGCTGCTTGAGCGCGTCGTCGTAGGACTTCGCGTCGAGCAGTTCGGCCGCGAGGCGCAGCTTGGCGATGGCCTGGTAGCCGGGGTCGGTGGCCTTGTCGGCCACCCAGCCGAGCGCGGCGCGCGAGGCTTCGGCATTGCCCTTGTCGTAGAGCGTCTTGGCAGCCAGCAGGCCGGCCTGCTGCGCATAGGCGGTGCCAGCGAAGCGTTCCTTCATGTCGTTGAACACGCGCTCGATGCGGGCGGCATCGCCCGACTGGGCGCTGCGCTCGACCTCGTCGTACAGCGCCGCCGCCTGGGCCGCCTTGCTGCGCTGGAAGTACTGCCAGCCGTTCCAGGCCACGAAGGCACCGGCGACGAGCAGCACGACCCAGGTGATCAGGGTGCCGTAGGTGTTCCAGAAATGCTTGAGCTGGTCGAGCTGTTCCTGTTCTTCGAGATCGAGATGGGTTGCCATGCGCTGTCAGTGGTTGGAAGGACTCGAGGCCGCGGTGCGCCGGGTGCGCCCGTGTGTTTTCATGATCCGCCTCCGTGAGGCTGAAAGACTCAAGTACGGCCCGATGATTCCCCGGGAGCCGGCGATTGTAGGGTGGCGGCCCAGCCGGCCACGTCCGCGAGCGGGCGGGCCACCTGCGAACCGCTGCCGTCGCGCAAGGATTTCACGGTGACTTCGCCGCGCGCCAGTTCGTCCTCGCCGAAGATCAGCGCATAGCGCGCGCCGCTCGCATCGGCCTTCTTGAACTGCGCCTTCATGCCGCCGCCGCCCGCGTGCTGCACCACGGCCACGCCGGCCGCGCGCAACTGCTCGAGCACCACCATCGCCTGCGGCAGTGCCGCGGCCGCGGGCACGATGGCATAGGCCGCGGGCGCGCTGCCCGGCACCGGCAGGCCGAGTTCCTGGATCAGCAGCAGCAGCCGCTCGATGCCCAGGCCGAAACCCACGGCCGGCGCGGGCTTGCCGCCCATCTGGCCGATCAGGCCGTCGTAGCGGCCGCCGCCGCACACCGTGCCCTGCGAGCCGAGCTGGTCGGTGACCCACTCGAACACGGTGAGGTTGTAGTAGTCCATGCCGCGCACCAGGCGCGGGTTGACGCGGTAGGCCAGGCCCGCGGCATCGAGCACCGCGCGCACCGCGGCGAAGTGCGCGCGCGACTCCTCGCCGAGGAAGTCCATCAGCTGCGGCGCCGCCTCGACCATCGCCTGCATGGCGGGATTCTTGGTGTCGAGGATGCGCAGCGGATTGCTGTGCAGGCGGCGCTGCGCGTCGGCGTCGAGCAGCTCGGCATGCGCCTCGAAGTGGCGGATCAGCGCCTCGCGATGCGCCTGGCGCTCGGCCGGCTGGCCCAGGCTGTTGAGCTCGAGCCGCACGTGCTGGCCCTCGAGCAGCCCGAGCTCGCGCCACAGCGCGCGCACCATGAGGATCAGCTCGGCATCCACGTCCGGCCCCGCGAAGCCCAGCGCCTCGACGTCGAGCTGGTGGAACTGGCGGTAGCGGCCCTTCTGCGGCCGCTCGTGGCGGAACATCGGGCCCAGGGTCCACAGCCGCAGCGGGCCGTTGTAGAGCGCGTTGTGCTCGACCATGGCGCGCACGATGCCGGCCGTGGCCTCGGGGCGCAGCGTGAGCCTGTCGCCGTTCATCGAGTCGGTGAAGGAGTACATCTCCTTCTCGACGATGTCGGTCACCTCGCCGAGGCCGCGCACGAACAGCGCCGTGGGCTCGACCACCGGCGTGACGATGTACTGGTAGCCGTAGCGCGCGAGCAGCGAGCGCACCGTCTGCTCGAACCACGACCACAGGGCCGAGTCGGGCAGGCGGTCGGTGCGCGGCACGCTCGCCGGCAATATGTCGTTCATGCCTTTGACGGCATTGATCTTGTCAGCCATGGGAGAGGAGTGGTCAGGCGACGTCGGCAGCCTGGGGCTGGCCGAAGCGCTTTTCGATGTAGGTTTCGACGAGCTGGTGGAACTCGTTGGCGATATTGTCGCCGCGCAGCGTGAGGGCCTTTTCGCCGTCGATGAAGACCGGCGCGGCGGGCGCCTCGCCGGTGCCGGGCAGGCTGATGCCGATGTCCGCGTGCTTGCTCTCGCCGGGGCCGTTGACGATGCAGCCCATCACGGCCACCTTCATCGTCTCGACGCCCGGGTATTTCTTGCGCCAGACCGGCATCTGCAGGCGCAGGTAGTCGTCGATCTGCTTGGCCAGTTCCTGGAAGGTGGTGCTGGTGGTGCGCCCGCATCCCGGGCAGGCGGTGACGCTCGGCACGAAGATGCGCAGGCCCAGCGACTGCAGGATCTCGGAGGCGATCACCACCTCCTGCGTGCGCGACTCGCCCGGCTGCGGCGTGAGCGACACGCGGATGGTGTCGCCGATGCCTTCCTGCAGCAGGATCGACAGCGCGGTGGCCGAGGCCACCGTGCCCTTGGTGCCCATGCCGGCCTCGGTCAGGCCCAGGTGCAGCGGATAGTCGCAGCGCCGCGCGAGCTCGCGGTAGACCGAGATCAGGTCCTGCACGCCGCTGACCTTGCACGACAGGATGATCTGCTCGCCGGCCATGCCCATGGATTCGGCCAGCCTGGCGGATTCGATGGCCGAGGTGATCAGCGCCTCGTACATGACCTGCCTGGCGTCCCAGGGCTGCGCGCGCTGGCTGTTGGCGTCCATCAGGCTGGCCAGCAGCTCCTGGTCGAGGCTGCCCCAGTTCACGCCGATGCGCACCGGCTTGTTCCAGCGCATGGCCGCGTCGATCATCTGGCCGAACTGCCGGTCCTTCTTGTCGCCCTTGCCCACGTTGCCGGGGTTGATGCGGTACTTGCTCAGCGCCTCGGCGCAGGCCGGGTACTCGGTCAGCAGCCGGTGGCCGTTGTAGTGGAAGTCGCCGACCAGCGGCACGTCGATGCCCATGCGGTCGAGCTGCTCGCGGATGTAGGGCACCTGCGCCGCCGCCTCGGGCGTGTTGACCGTGATGCGGACCATTTCGGAGCCGGCCTGGGCCAGCTCCTTGACCTGGATCGCGGTGCCGATCGCGTCGACGGTGTCGGTGTTGGTCATCGACTGCACGCGCACCGGCGCATCGCCGCCGACCGTGACAACGCGCGGCCCCCAGACCACGCGGGCCTGGCGCGAGCGGCGCGCCTTGGGCGCCGCGGATTCGATCGGCTGGGGTTCGCTCACGATTTCACCTCGAAGCGCGCAACGCCGCCGTTGCGCGTGAAGGGTTTGAGATCGAAGGGCTTGCCAAGCACCTGCACGTCGACGCTCGACGCGCGCCCGACCACCACCGAGAGCGGCAGCGCCCCCGACAGCCCGACCGTCTCGCCGGCCAGCAGGCTGCGCCGCAGCAACTGCTTGCCCGCCGCGTCGGTCACGGTGATCCAGCATTCCTCGCGCGCCACGAAGACCAGCGCCTGGCCGCTCGCCGCGGCGGCGGATGCGGCCGCCGCCGGCGGCGTGGCCGCGGGCGCTGCCGCGACCGGCGCCGCGGGAGCCGGCACGACCGCGGGCGCGGCGGTGCCGACCGCCGCGGCCGGAACCGGCACGTTCTCGGTCGCGACGCCCGGCGTGCCGCCGGTGGCCGCGGGCGGCTCCCCGGCGTTGGGGCCGATTTCGGCCGCGCCGCGCGCCGTGATGCGCGACACCGTGGCACCGATGCGGTCGAACACCGACTGCGGCAGCCAGAAGATCGCGGCCGCGCCGACCAGCAGCAACGCGACCACGGTCAGCAGCGCGCGCGACGGCAGCCCGGCCGAACGGCCGCTGCCCCAGCGCGAGGTGCCCGAGACGATGTGGGTCTTCAAATTGCGGTCGGCCATCGCCACCGCGGCCTTGGGCGCGCCCGGCAGCTTGGCGAGCACCGGCGCCGGATCGACGCGCAGCGCACGGCAGACGCTGCTGGCCAGCGCGCGCGCGAACACCGGGTCGGGCAAGGCGGCGATGTCGTCGGCCTCGAGCGCCAGCAGCTTCTGCGCCGGCACCTTGAGCGCGGCCGCGACCATCTCGATGTGCAGGCCGTGCGCCTCGCGTGCCTCGCGCAGCATGGTGCCGGCGGACTTGTCGCTGTTGTCGGCTTCCTCGAGCGGGACCACCGCGGAAGTGCCGAATTCGGAAACCCGTTCAGTCATTGAAATTCCCGCGCTCGAACGCCGAAGCTTCGCGCGACTGCGGGAAGCGGCGCTGCAGCTGCCCGCCCAGCTGCGCGACCGCCTCGCGGTTGTTGAGACTGCGCTCGATCTTGATCCCCAGCCACAGGGTTTCGGCGTTGGCCGAGGGACCGTTGTTGACGCGGCGCACGTAGAACTGCGCGCGCGACCATTCCCCGCGCTTCGCGAGCAGCGAGGCGAGGTTGAAGCCGACCACCGGATTGCCGGCATCGATCTCGTAGGCCGCCTGCAGCGAGCGCTCGGCCTCGACGGGCTGGCCCGCGCGCATCTCGCACAGGCCCTGCGTCATCAGCGTCTTGGCGCGTTCGGCATAGGCCGGCGTGGCCAGCGCCTCGGTGAATTGCTGGGCCGCGTCGCGGTAGCGGTTCTGCTGGCACAGCAGCCAGCCGTAGTTGTGGCGCGTGTTGCCGTCGCGCGGATTGAGCGCCAGCGCGCGGCGGAAGCTGTCCTCGGCCAGGCCGGCGTCTTCCATGCGCATGTAGACCAGCCCGCGCAACGCGAAGGCATCGGCGTAGTTGGGATCGGCGTTGAGCGCCTGCTTGATCTCGTCGAGCGCCACGGTGTTCTGGCCATGCTCGAAATAGCCGGCCGCGAGCTCCATGCGCAGGCGGGCGCGACGGCGCGCATTCGACTCGTCCGACTCGGTGACGAGCTGGGCGCCCGAGGGCGAACTGGCCGAATCGAGGCTGGTGGTCGTGGTGCGGGTGTTCACGCACCCCGAGAGCAGCAGCGCCGCGATGCCCGCGACACTGGCGGCCAGCACGCGTTGCAGCCCGGCGCTCGCCGTCGGAAAAGCCATGCTCATCGGTTCAATGCTCCTGGGAGGCGGTGGAGGCGGTCTTGCGGACCGGATGCAACACGACCGTTCGCTCCGTCCCCGGGGCGGACGACGCCAGGCGGCGCTGCGCCATGCGCTCGGCCGCGCGGGTGCGGTCCTTGACGTCGCCGGCCAGCTGGCCGCAGGCGGCGTCGATGTCGTCGCCGCGCGTCTTGCGCACCGTGGTCACCAGGCCGGCTTCGCTCAGCATCTTCGCGAAGGCCAGCACGCGCGGCTGCGGCGAGCGCAGCAGGCCCGAGGCCGGGAACGGGTTGAACGGGATCAGGTTGAACTTGCACGACACGCCGTGCGTGCGCACCAGCTCGATGAGCTGGCGCGCATGTTCGGGCTGGTCGTTGACGCCGTCGAGCATGCAGTACTCGAAGGTGATGAAGTCGCGCGGCGCGTGCGCGAGGTAGCGCTTGCAGGCCTCGAGCAGCTCGGCGATCGGGTACTTGCGGTTCAGCGGCACCAGGTCGTCGCGCAGCGGATCGTTGGGCGCGTGCAGCGAGACGGCGAGCGCCACCGGGCAGTCGGCGCCCAGGCGGTCGATCATCGGCACCACGCCCGAGGTCGAGACCGTGACGCGGCGGCGCGAGAGGCCGTAGCCGTTGTCGTCGAGCATGGTGCGCAGCGCGGGCACCAGCGCCGAATAGTTCTGCAGCGGCTCGCCCATGCCCATCATCACCACGTTGGAGATGACGCGCTCGTCGCGCTTCAGGTGCTTGCGCAGGAAGTGCTCGGCGAACCACAGCTGGGCGACGATCTCGCCCGTGCTCAGGTTGCGGCTGAAGCCCTGGTGGCCGGTCGAGCAGAAGCGGCAGCCGACCGCGCAGCCGGCCTGGGACGACACGCACAGCGTGCCGCGGTCGTCCTCGGGAATGAAGACGGCTTCGACGGCATTGCCGTCACCGACGTCGAACAGCCACTTGATCGTGCCGTCCTTGGATTCGTGCTGGGTGATGACCGGCAGCGCCTCGACGCGCGCGGTGGTCGCGAGCTTCTCGCGCAGCGACTTGGCCAGATCGGTCATCTGGGAGAAGTCGCTGGCGCCACGCTGGTGGATCCAGCGGAACAGCTGCGTGGCGCGGAATTTCTTCTCGCCGAGTTTTTCGCAGAACGCAGCCAACCCCTCGAGATCGAAATCGAGCAGGTTGGCCGTGGTCATGGATTCGGTCGAGATACGGCTTCAGCGTGCGTAGACGTTGAGGCCGGCGAAGAAGAACGCCACTTCGTTGGCGGCGGTTTCGGGAGCGTCCGAACCGTGCACGGCGTTGGCGTCGATGCTGTCGGCGAAGTCGGCGCGGATGGTGCCGGCGGCGGCCTTCTTCGGGTCGGTGGCGCCCATCAGGTCACGGTTCTTGGCGATCGCGTTCTCGCCTTCGAGCACTTGCACGAACACCGGGCCCGAGATCATGAACTCGACCAGGTCCTTGAAGAAGGGACGCTCCTTGTGCACGGCGTAGAACTGCTCGGCTTCGTTGCGCGAGAGGTGGACCAGCTTGGCGGCCACGATCTTCAGGCCGGCGGCCTCGAAGCGGGAAACGATCTTGCCGATGACGTTCTTGGCGACGGCGTCGGGCTTGATGATGGAGAGGGTACGTTCGATAGCCATGGAAGTGCTTTCTGAGCTTGCTTGATTCTGAAGTTTTTTGTCACAACTGCAACGATATTGTTGCGCCGTATCCCGACAAAGCCCGCGATTTTAACCGGCGGGATTCACCACCTTGGTGAAAACCCCGCGAAAGGCCGCGCGGGCGCGGCTGTTTTTGTTCAGCGTCCGCGGCGCCGGCCACCGCCGCCGCCCTGCCCGCCGAAACCACCGCCGCCGCCCCCGCCGCCGCGGCGGCCGGAACCGCCCTGGCGTTGTTCCTTGCGCTGCCGCGTGAAGCTGTCGGCGCCGATGTAGCCGAGCGAGGTCTTCATCGGATCGGGCTGGTTGGCGCCGCTCGGCGGACGGTCGTCGCCGCCCTGCCGGTTGCGGTTGCCGCCGTTGTTGTTGCGCCGGCCCTGCTGTTGCTGCGGCGGACCGCCGTTGCCGCCGCCCGGGCCGCGGTTGTTGCGCGGGCCGCGCGGCGCTCGCGCCTCGCCCATCGGGCTCGGGATCGGACCGTCGTCGCGCGCCTGGGCACCGCCACCGTTGCGGCCGCCGCGGCGCTTCTTGTTGCGCCCGTTGCGACCACCGCCGCCGTCCTGGCCCTGGCCGCGTTGCTGCTGCGGGCCCGGCCGCGCGGGCGCGCCGCCCGAGGCCTGGAACAGCGCGCGGATGTCGCGCTCGTCGAGCTCCATCCAGGCGCCGCGCTTGAGGCCGCGCGGCAGCACCATCGCGCCGTAGCGGATGCGGATCAGCCGGCTGACCGCATGGCCCACCGACTCGAACAGCCGGCGCACCTCGCGGTTGCGGCCTTCGGAGATGGTGACGCGGTACCAGCAGTTGGAGCCTTCGCCGCCGCCGTCCTCGACGGTGCCGAACTGCGCCATGCCATCGTCGAGGCGCACGCCATCGAGCAGCTTCTGGCGTTCCTCGGCGCTGAGCGCGCCGAGCACGCGCACCGCGTACTCGCGCTCCAGGCCGAAGCGCGGATGCATCAGCTGGTTGGCCAGGTCGCCCGAACTGCTGAACAGCAGCAGGCCTTCGGTGTTCAGGTCGAGCCGGCCGACCGACTGCCACTTGCCCTGGTGCAGGCGCGGCAGCTTGCGGAACACGGTCGGGCGGTTCTGCGGGTCGTCGTGCGTGACGACCTCGCCCACGGGCTTGTGATAGGCGATCACGCGCGGCGGCGGCGGCGCGATCCGGTAGCGGATCGGCTTGCCGTTGATCTTGACCTGGTCGCCGTACTGGATGCGCTGGCCGATGTGGGCCGGTTCGTTGTTGACCGAGATGCGGCCCTGCAGGATCAGTTGCTCCATCTCCAGGCGCGAGCCGAGCCCGGCCTGCGCGAGCACCTTGTGCAGCTTGGGCGAATCGGCCTCGGGCAGCAGCACGCGCTTGAGCGGCGGCACCTCGGGGCTGTCCTCGTCGGCGTCGAACTGGCCCGAGATCACGTCGGCGAAGCGGATCGGCTCGGGCGGCGGCGCGTTGCGCTGCTCGCGCTCGGCGGCGCGGCGGGCGCGATCGAGGTCGTCCTCCTCGTCGTCGGGGTCTTCCTCGTCTTCTTCGTCGTCGGAGCGGTCGTCCGAGTCTTCCTCGTCGCGCGACTGGGCACGCGCCGGTTCGGCAGGCGCGGGCTCGGGCGCGGGCTCGGGTTCCGGCGCCGGCGCCACGACGGGCTCGGGTGCCGCTTCGAGCGCGGGCGGCTCGGATTCGGCCGCGGGCGCCTCGGCCACGGCCTTCGGCTTGCGCGGACGCTTCGGCTTGGCGGGCTTGGGCGGCTCCTCGGCGCTCTCGGCGGCCGCCACGGGCGCTTCAGGCTCGGCCACGGCCGGCGCCTCGGTGGCCTCCACGGCCTCCTTCTTGCGCCGCGGACGCCGCTTCGGTGCCGCGCCCTCCTCCGCCGTCGCTACGGTTTTCGCAGCATCACCCGCGGACTGGCCGGTCGTTTCCGGCGTGTTTTCATTGGACAAGGGGTCGATCGGCAGGATCGCCGCTTCGTCGGGATCGGATGAGCTCATGAGGTCTTTCCGGGGAGGACTGCGTCAGGATCGGTCGCGTCCGGCGGCGGAGCGTCGGGATCGATGCGGGGTTCTTCGGTGGGTTCGGTATCGGCGGGAGCCTGGGCTTCCGTGGGGGCTGGCGGTTCGGCGTCCTCGCCTCGTTCGTCGAGGGGGACGGCATCGCCCGGCTCGGGAGCCATGCCGGGCGACGCTTCGTCCGCGACCGCCTGCCGGACTTCGGGCTGTTGTTCTTCTGCCGGGGTGGTGGGCACAGTCTGCGCCTCTTCCACCGCCACGGCAACCGCGGCGTCGTCGGCGGCCGGCTCGTCGATCGGCAGCGCCGGCTGGTCGCCGCCGCCCGCGCGCTCGAGCGAGTCGACCAGCGCCGCCTGCTGCGCCGGCGTCTCGATCACCGGGAGCTGGTCCAGCGAGGCCAGGCCGAGGTCGTCGAGGAACTGGCGCGTGGTCGCGTACAGCGCCGGGCGGCCCACCGTCTCGCGGTGGCCGATCACCTCGACCCAGTTGCGGTCCTCGAGCTGCTTGAGGATCAGCGAGTTGATGGTGACGCCGCGGATGTCTTCCATGTCGCCGCGCGTGACCGGCTGGCGGTAGGCAATGATGGCCAGGGTCTCGAGCGCCGCGCGGGTGTAGCGCGGCGGTTTCTCGGGGTGCAGGCGGTCGAGGTGGTCGCGCATCTCGGGCCGGCTCTGGAAGCGCCAGCCACTGCCCACGCTGACCAGCTCGAGGCCGCGTTGCGTCCAGTCTTCCTGCAGCTCGAGGAGCAGCGACTTGATCGTGTCCACGCCCAGTTCGTCGTCGAACAGCACGCGCAATTCGCGCACCGGCAGCGGCTGGCTCGAACAGATCAAGGCGGTTTCGAGAATGCGCTTGGCATCCGCCGTATTCATGGTTCGCGTTGTCCGGGAAAAGGCGCCTTGGGGGACGCTTTTTTTGTTCAGAAGGATGGAAGGAGGCGTTGCCGGCACGCGGCGAGTGCAACGCGGGGCCGGCACCAAGCGGCCGGCGCGGCGGCCCTGGAGGCCGTCAGGCGCGATTGTAGTCCAGCCCCCAGGCCCGCAAGGCCTCGGCGAGATCGGCCGGCACGGGCGAATGCAGCGCGATCGGGGCCTGCGTGACCGGATGGACGAAGGCCAGCCGGAACGCGTGCAGCGCCTGCCGCGCGAGGCCCGCGGCGGGCGTGCCGCCATAGAGCGTGTCGCCCACCAGCGGATGGCCGATCGACGCCATGTGCACGCGGATCTGGTGCGTGCGGCCGGTCTCGAGGGTGCAGCGCACCACGCAGCCGCGCTCCTCGCTGTCCAGGCGCTCGATCAGGGTGCGGGCGGTCTTGCCGGCGTGCTGCTGCAGGTCGACCACCGCCATGCGCAGCCGGTTGCGCGGGTCGCGGCCGATGGCCGCGTCGACCTGGCGCGCGGCCGGGCCGGTCCAGGGCTTGTGGCCCAGCGCCAGGTACTGGCGCTTGACCTCGCGCGCGGCGATCAGCGCCACCAGCGCGTCCATGGCGGCGCGGGTGCGCGCGACCATCATCAGCCCGCTGGTGTCGCGGTCGAGGCGGTGCACGATGCCCGCGCGCGGCAGCAGCAGCGCCTTGGGATCGAGCGCGAGCAGGCCATTGAGCAGCGTGCCGCTCCAGTGGCCCGGGGCGGGATGCACCACCAGGCCGGCCGGCTTGTCGATCACGCGCAGGTGCTCGTCCTCGTAGACGGTGACGATCTCCATCGGCTCGGGCCGGAAGGCCTGGCTCTGCGGCGTGGGGCGCAGTTCGATGCGCCCCGCCTGCCCGGCCCGCACGGCCGCCGAGGCCTTGGTGGCGGCACGGCCCTGCAGCTCGACGGCGCCGGCTTCGATGAGCTGCTGCAGGTAGCTGCGCGAGAACTCGGGAACCAACGCGGCCAGCGCGCGATCCAGCCGCAGTCCGTGCTGCGCGGGGTCGACGACGAAATCCCGCCACTCGCTGGCTTCGGACGGATCGGCGCCCTCGTCGAGCTCGGCCGCCTCCGGGGAGTTGTCGCGGGGGTCGGTCGATATAATTGAGGGCAACTGTTTCACGAAAGCCGCATGTGATGATTCGCGCCAAATTATCGGTCCCAGCCTGGATGGCGCTCAGCGCCCTCGCGCTGCTCGCCGGCTGTTCGAGCACCAAGGACGACAAGACCGCGACCTGGAGCCCCAACCGGATCTACGCGGAAGCCAAGGACGAAGCCGGTTCCGGCGCCTACGACAAGGCCGTGCCGCTGTACGAGAAGCTCGAGGGCCGCGCCGCCGGCACGCCGCTGGCGCAGCAGGCCCAGCTCGAGAAGGCCTACGCCCAGTACAAGGGCGGCGACAAGGCCGCCGCGGTCTCCACCATCGACCGCTTCCTGAAACTGCACCCCGCCAGCCCCGCGCTCGACTACGCGCTGTACCTCAAGGGCGTGATCAACTTCAACGACGACCTCGGCATGTTCGCGTTCCTCACGCGCCAGGACCTGTCGGAGCGCGACCAGAAGGCGGCCAAGGAGTCGTTCGAATCGTTCAAGGAGCTGGTCACCCGCTTCCCCGAGTCGCGCTACACGCCCGATGCGCGCCAGCGCATGAACTACATCGTGAACTCGCTCGCCCAGTACGAGGTTCACGTGGCGCGCTACTACTACTCGCGCGGCGCCTACCTGGCGGCCATCAACCGCGCCCAGAGCGCGATCGCCGACTACCGTGAAGTGCCCGCCGTCGAGGAAGCGCTCTACATCATCGTGCGCTCGTACGACGCGCTCGGCATGAACGACCTGCGCGACGACGCGCAGCGCGTGCTGACCTCCAACTACCCGCAGAGCACCTACCTGACCCAGGGCTTCAAGACCAAGGACGATCCCTGGTGGAAGATGTGGTGATCGCAACGGCCAGCCATCTCGGCTGACCCCGCATCCAAGCCCGATGGCGCGAGCCCTCGGGCTTTTTCATTGCGCGCGCGTCAGTCCTGCACCGGCACGCTCAGGTCCGCGATCGCCGCGTCGAGATCGGCCTCGGTCTCGAGCCGCCGCATCGGCGGCAGCGCACCGAGCAGGCGCCGGCCATAGCCCATCGCGACCAGGCGCGTGTCGCAGATCACCAGCACGCCGCTGTCGGTCTCGCGCCGGATCAACCGCCCCGCCCCCTGCTTGAGCGCCACCGCGGCCTCGGGCAGCGAGTAGTCGCCGAACGAGCTGCGGCCCTGCGCCTCGAGCCGCTGCGAGCGTGCCTCGACCAGCGGATCGTTGGGTGGCGGGAACGGCAGCTTGTCGATCACCACCAGTTGCAAGGCATCGCCGGGGGCGTCGAAACCCTCCCAGAACGAGGCCGAGGCCACCAGCACGCAGCCGGGGCGACCCATCGTGTCGCCCTCGCGGAAGCGGTCCATCAGCACCCGCTTGGGCAGTTCGCCCTGCACCAGCACCTCGGGCCGCCGCTCGATGCCCAGGCGCTCGATCTGCTGGCGGATCTCGTCGCCCACGGTGCGCAGCGCGCGCAGCGTGGTGGTCAGCACCAGCGTGCGGCCGCCGAGCGCGCCGGCGCCGCGCGCGGCCAGTTGCGCCACGCGCAGGCTGTGCGAGGGCTCGTTGGGCTTGGGGAAGGCGCGCGGCACGTAGAGCGCGGCCTGCGCGGCGTAGTCGAAGGGGCTGCGCACGCGCAGCACCTCCGCGTCCTCGAGGCCGCAAGGTTCGGTGAACCAGCGCAGCGTGGGATCGTCGCCCAGCGTGGCGGAGGTGAAGACCCAGGCGCGGCGGCGGCGCTCGGCGGCCGCTGGCTCGGGCTCGTGCGCGCGCGACGGCTCCTCGTCGTCGTCATCGCCGCCGCCCTGCGCATCGAGCCAGGCGTCGTAGTCGTCGACGGCCTCGCGAGCGCCGGGCGCCGGCGCCTCGTCGTCGCGCGGCTTGGCGATCTTGAGCACGCGCGTGCGCATGGCCTCCGCGATGTCGAGCGGCGACTCCACCAGCCGCAGCTGCGTGCCCACGTCGACCCAGCGCACCGACTCCGGCGCGCAGGCGCGCGCGAACTTGGCGGCGCGCTTCGCGAGCTCGCGCGCGCGCTCGAGCAGCCGCACGAAATCGGGCGACAGCTCGCTCACGGTGTCGAGCCCTTCGGCCGCTTCCTCGAAGGCGATCTGCAGCGTGTCGAGCGCGCCCTGCCATTCGTGCTCGCCGATGCCCTCGGGCGAAGGCCCGGCCCAGCGCAGCTTCGCGCCCGGCCACTGCTTGCCCACCGCCAGCCGCAGCTCGCGCGCCGCGCGCTCGAGCCCGGCCACGATGCCTTGCCAGTCGACCAGGCCGCGCGCATGCGTGAGGCCGGCCGCGAGCACGTCGCGCGCGAAGTCGAGTGCCTGCCCGGTGCCGAGGTTGGTGCCGAGGAACTGCACGCCGGTCTCGTTGAGCTGGTGCGCCTCGTCGAACACCACCACGCTGACGCTCGGCAGCAGCTCGGCCATGCCGCTCTCGCGCACCGCGAGGTCGGCGAAGAACAGGTGATGGTTGATGACCACCACGTCGGCCGCCAGCGCCTCGCGCCGCGCGAGGTTGACGTGGCAGGGCTTGAACTGCGGGCACTGCGCGCCCAGGCAGTTCTCGCGCGTGGAACTCACCAGCGGGATCAGCGGCGAGCGCTCGTCGAGCCCCGGCAGTTCGGCCAGGTCGCCGGTGCGCGTGGCCTTGGACCATTGCTCGATCTTCGCCAGCGTGCGCAGGCTGCCGCGCTCGGGCAGCGAGGCATCGTGGCGCGCCATGTCGAGGCGGTGCAGGCAGAGGTAGCTGCCGCGGCCCTTGAGCAGCGCGGTGCGCACCGGCAGGCCCAGCGCCTCCACCAGCCGCGGCAGATCGCGGCCGAACAGCTGGTCCTGCAGCGCCTTGGTGGCGGTCGAGAGCAGCACGCGCTCGCCGCTCAGCAGCGCGGGCACCAGGTACGAGAAGGTCTTGCCGACGCCGGTGCCGGCCTCGACCACCAGCATGCCGCCCTGCTCGATGGTGCGTGCCACGGCCATCGCCATCTCGGTCTGGCCCGAGCGTTCGCGGAACTGCTCGGCCGCGCGCGACAGCACGCCGCCCTCGGAGAAGGCTTCGAGCACCTTCGATGCGAGCGTGTCTTCCAGGCCCACAGCACTCATGCCGGCTCCTTCGGATCGATCGCGTTCTCGAGCCGCACGATCTGGTCGCGCAGCGCGAGGCGGCGCTTCTTGAGGCGGCGCAGCAGCAGCTCGTCCTGCGGCACGACCTCGCTCAGGCCGTCGATGGACGCATCGAGATCCGCATGCTCGATGCGCAGCTCGATCAGCTGGCGGGAAAGGGAGTGGAGATTGGAATCCAACGTGGGAGGAGCGAGCGCATCTTCTGCGCGGCCCGGGCTCGTGTTCATTCGATAATACGTCGTGACACGAACTCCAGAGAAGACAGGCGGCGCTGCATCGGCGCATTCGCGCTCATGACCCAAGGCTTTCGACTCGTTGCCGCCACCGGCCTGCACAAGGGCGACCGCCCCTACCAGCAGGACCAGGTGCTGCTGATCGCGCATCCGCGCACGCCGGGCTGCGTGCTCGCCGTGGTGGCCGACGGCATGGGCGGACGCAGCGGCGGGCGCAAGGCCTCCGACCAGGTGCTGATGACGGCGCGCCAGCTGTTCGCGCGCTACAACCCCGCGCGCGACCAGGCCGAGGCGCTGCTGCGCCAGCTGCTCGAGGACGCGCACACGGTGATCAAGCTCACGGCCGTGTCGAGCGAGCAGGAACCGCACAGCACGCTGGCGGCCTTCCTCATGAACCCGAACGGCGATTGCGCCTGGATCCATGCGGGCGATTCGCGCATCTACCATTTCCACGACGGCCGGCTGATCAAGCGCACGCGCGATCATTCGTACGTGCAGACGCTGATCGACCGCGGCGAGATCACCGAGGCCGAGGCCAACGTGCATCCGCAGGGCAACATCCTGCTCGGCTGCCTGGGCATGCGCTCGACACCACCGCCGATCGCGCCCGACCAGGTGCCGAGGATGCAGCCCGGCGACCTGCTGATGGCCTGCAGCGACGGCCTGTGGCACTACTTCACCCCCGAGGAGCTCGCGAGCGTGCTGCATGCGCAGCCGCCGCGCGATGCGGTAGAGATCCTGGTGGGCGAGGCGCGTCGCCGCGCGCATGGCACCGGCGACAACATCTCGATCGCGGTGCTCAAGCTCGAGCCGCTGCCGGCGGCCTGAGATCCGCGGCCCGCGGGCCGCCGCGCGGCGCTCAGGGCTTCGGCGCGGCCGGTTCGGCCGGCGGCAGCGGCGCGCCACGCGGCTTGGTTCGGCTGGCGTTCTGCCGCTCGCGGCTGGCGCGGTGCTCCTCGGCCTTGCGCTGCTTTTCCTCGTAGCGCTGGACCTGCTCGGGCGCCTCGGCCCGGCGCTGCGCGGCCTTGGCCTGCTCGGCCGCCTGGTTGCTCTGCTTCTGGTCGAACTGGCGCTGGCGCTCGGGCGCCTCGGCGGCCGTCGCGGCACGGCCCTGCGCATGGTCGGCCGCACGCTGTTCGCGCTCGCGCTGGTTCTGCATCGCCTGCTCGCGCTGCTGCGCGGAGTCCTGCGGGCGCTCGGTGGCCTTCTTCTCGTCGAGCTTGCGCAGCTCGGCGGCGCCGCGGCGCTGGCGCTCGATGTCGTTGATCGAGGATTCCTGGCGCTTGATGTGGTCGGTCTCGGTACGACGGCGCGCGCGGCTGTCGCGCAGGCAGTCCTCGACCGCGAACTTGGCGTAGCAGGCCTTGCGTTCGCCCTGGTAGCGCGCCTCTATGGCGGCGCGCTCGGAGGCCAGGCGGCTGCGCTCGGCCTCGAGGTCGGCGGCGCCGGCGGCGGCGTTGGACTGGGCCCAGGCGGGCAGGCCGGCCAGCAGCATCCACAGGGCAAGGACGAGGGTTTTCTTCATGTGAGGCGAGTGTCGACGATGCGGCGTTCCAGCGCGAGGAATTCGGCCGACTGCATCTCGTTGAGCCGCGAGACCGTGCGCGGAAACTCGTGCGCCAGCGGCCCCTCGGTGTACAACGCCTCGGCTGGCACCTCGGCCGACATGATGAGCTTGACGCGGCGGTCGTACAGCACGTCGACCAGCCAGGTGAAGCGGCGCGCCTCCGAGGCCATGCGCACCGGCATGTGCGGCACGTCGGACAGCAGCACGGTGTGGAACTGGCTCGCGATCTCGAGATAGTCGTTCTGCGAGCGTGGCCCGCCGCACAGCGTCTTGAAGTCGAACCAGACAACGCCGCCGGCCTTGCGCCGTGCGCGGATCTCGCGCGACTCGATGTGCAGCACCGGGTTCTCGTCGGCGGTCTCGGCCAGCTTCTCGAAGGCCTTGCGCATCTCCTTCTCGGTCTCGCCGTCGTTCGGCGTGAGATACATGCGCAGCTGCTCCATGGTGCGGCGCCGGTAGTCGGTGCCGTTGTCCACGCTGAGCACCTCGAGCTTCTGGTTCAGCAGCTCGATGGCGGGCAGGATGCGGTCGCGGTGCAGCCCGCCGGGATAGAGGTCGTCGGGCTTGAAATTGGAAGTGGTGACGAAGCCCACGCCGTTCTCGAACAGCGCCACCAGCAGGCGATGCAGGATCATCGCGTCGGTGATGTCGGCGACGTGGAACTCGTCGAAGCAGATCAGCTTGTAGCGCTTCGAGATGCGCAGGCCCAGCTCGTCGAGCGGGTTGACGGTGCCCTGCAGCTCGCGCAGCTCGCGGTGCACCTCGCGCATGAATTCGTGGAAGTGCAGGCGCGTCTTGCGCCGCAGCGGCACGGCATTGAAGAAGAGGTCCATCAGGAAGCTCTTCCCGCGCCCCACCCCACCGTACATGTAGACGCCGCGCGGCAGTTCGGGCCGGTTGATGAGCTTCTTCAGCGCGTTGGAACGCTGCGACTTGTAGGCCGCCCATTCCGTGGCGCAGCGGTCGAGCGCCTCGACGGCCCGCATCTGCGCGGGATCGCTCTTGAACCCGCGCGCCGCGAGTTCCGCTTCGTAAGCCTGTTTGACGCTCAAGGGAGGGGTGCTCAAGGGTTCAATGGCCGCGGGCGGCCCGCGAAGGGCCGCCCGCGGCGTGCTCGCCGCTGGATCAGAAGTTCAGCGTGCGCTTGTCGACCGCGAGCGCGGCTTCCTTGGTGGCTTCCGACAGCGAGGGGTGCGCGTGGCAGATGCGCGCGATGTCCTCGGCGCTGGCCTTGAACTCCATCGCCACCACGGCTTCGGAGATCAATTCGCTGGCCTGCGGGCCGACGATGTGCACGCCCAGGATCTCGTCCGTGGCCGCGTCGGCCAGGAACTTGACCATGCCGGTCGTGTCGCCGAGCGCGCGCGCGCGGCCGTTGGCCAGGAACGGGAAGGTGCCGGCCTTGTAGGCGCGGCCCGAGGCCTTGAGCTGCTGCTCGGTCTGGCCGACCCACGCGATCTCGGGGCTGGTGTAGATCACCCACGGCACGGTGTTGAAGTTGACGTGTCCGTGCTGGCCGGCAATGCGCTCGGCCACGGCAACGCCCTCTTCTTCCGCCTTGTGCGCGAGCATCGGGCCGCGCACCACGTCGCCGATCGCCCACACGTTCGGCAGGCTGGTCTTGCAGTCGTCGTCCACGGCGATGGCGCCGCGCTCGTCGAGCTTCAGGCCCACCGCCTCGGCGTTCAGGCCGATGGTGTTGGGCACGCGGCCGATCGAGACGATCAGCTTGTCGACCTCGAGCGTCTGGGCCTCGCCCTTGGCGTTGGTCCAGGCCACGCTCACGCCGTTCTTGCCCGACTTGATCTCGCCGACCTTCACGCCGAGCTCGATCTTCAGGCCCTGCTTGTCGAAGGCCTTCTTGGCTTCCTTGGCGATCTGCTCGTCGACCGCGCCGAGGAAGGTCGGCAGCGCCTCGAGCACCGTGACTTCCGCGCCGAGGCGGCGCCACACCGAGCCCATCTCGAGGCCGATGACGCCCGAGCCGATCAGGCCCAGCTTCTTCGGCACCGCGCCGATGCGCAGGGCGCCGTCGTTCGAGAGGATGTTCTCCTCGTCGAAGGCCGCGCCGGGCAGCGCACGGGCGTTGGAGCCGGTGGCGACGATGATGTGCTTGCCGGTGATGGTTTCCTCGGCGGCGCCGGCCACCTTGATGTCGTAGCCGGCGTCGCCGGACTTCTCGAACGAACCACGGCCGTGGAAGAAGCTGATCTTGTTCTTCTTGAACAGGTACAGGATGCCGTCGTTGTTCTGCTTCACGACCTGGTCCTTGCGGGCCAGCATCTTGGCGAGGTCGATGCCCAGGCCCTCGACCTTGATGCCGTGGTCGGCGAAGTGGTGGTTCGCCTGCTCGTAGTGCTCCGACGACTGCAGCAGTGCCTTCGAGGGAATGCAGCCGACGTTGGTGCAGGTGCCGCCCGGTGCCGGGCCGCCCTTGCCGTTCTTCCACTCGTCGATGCAGGCGACGTTGAAGCCGAGCTGCGCCGCGCGGATGGCCGCGATGTAGCCGCCGGGGCCGCCGCCGATGACGATGACGTCGAATTGTTTGTTGGCCATCTGGTTATTCCTCCTCAGATGTCGAACAGCAGGCGCGACGGGTCTTCCAGCGCTTCCTTCATGGCGACCAGGCCCAGCACGGCTTCGCGGCCGTCGATGATGCGGTGGTCGTAGCTCATCGCCAGGTAGTTCATCGGGCGGATGACGATCTGGCCGTTCTCGACCACGGCGCGGTCCTTGGTGGCGTGCACGCCGAGGATCGCGGACTGGGGCGGGTTGATGATCGGGGTCGAGAGCATCGAGCCGAAGGTGCCGCCGTTCGAGATCGAGAAGGTGCCGCCGGTCATCTCCTCGATGCCGAGCTTGCCTTCCTGGGCCTTCTTGCCGTACTCGGCGATCTTCTTCTCGATGTCGGCGAAGCTCATCTGGTCGGCATTGCGCAGGATCGGCACCACCAGGCCGCGCGGCGAACCGACGGCGATGCCGATGTCGAAGTAGCCGTGGTACAGGATGTCGTTGCCGTCGACCGAGGCGTTGAGCACCGGGTACTTCTTGAGTGCATGCACCGCGGCCTTGACGAAGAAGCTCATGAAGCCGAGCTTGACGCCGTGTTCCTTGGTGAAGGTGTCCTGGAAGCGCTTGCGCAGGTCCATGACGGGCGCCATGTTGACCTCGTTGAAGGTCGTGAGGATGGCGTTGGTCGACTGCGACTGCAACAGGCGCTCGGCGATGCGCGCGCGCAGGCGGCTCATCGGCACGCGCTGCTCGGGGCGCTCGCCCAGGTCCGGCGCGCTGGTGGGCGCGGCGACCTGCGGCAGCGCGGGCTTGGCGGCCGGCGCGGGGATCGCGGCGGGCGCGGCCTTGGCGGTGGCACCCGAGGCCACGGCGCCGAGCACGTCGCCCTTGGTCACGCGGCCGTCCTTGCCGGTGCCGGCGACGTCGCTGGTCTTGAGGTTGTTGTCGGCCAGCAGCTTGGCGGCCGCGGGCATGGCGACATCGGACTTGGCACCGCCGGTGGCGGCGGCAGCGGCGGCGGGTGCCGGGGCGGCGGCGGCGGGCGCGGCGGCCGGGGCCGCGGCGCTGGCCTTGCCTTCGGTGTCGATCTTCGCGATCAGCTGGTCGGCCACGACGGTGGCGCCGTCGCCTTGCACGATCTCGGCCAGCACGCCGGCGGCGGGCGCCGGCACTTCGAGCACGACCTTGTCGGTTTCGATCTCGATCAGGATTTCATCGACGGCGACGGCTTCGCCGGCCTTCTTCTTCCAGGTGAGCATGGTGGCTTCGGCCACCGATTCGGACAGCTGAGGGACTTTGACTTCGACGATAGACATTTGGAGTTTGCTCCGCTTTGATTTGTGTGTGCCCCTGGGGCCGGATTTCGCCCGGCCCGCCCCTCGTGGGGGATCGGGCGCCGCGGCCAAGCCGCGTGCGCCCGAGCGGGTCGTTCGTGTTGAAAAAAGATCGTTCTATTACTTGGTCAGCACGAAGCCCTTGAGCTTGGCGAAGGCGGCATCGACCAGTGCCTTCTGCTGTTCCTGGTGCAGGTGCGAGTAGCCGACGGCCGGCGAGGCCGAGGCCGCGCGGCCGGCGTAGCCGAGCTTCTGGCCTTCCTGCATGTTCTCGTGGATGTAGTGCTGCACGAAGAACCAGGCGCCCTGGTTCTGCGGTTCGTCCTGGCACCACACCACGTCGACGAGGTTCGGGTACTTCTTGATCTCGGCCGCGAAGGCCTTGTGCGGGAACGGATAGAGCTGCTCGACGCGGATGATCGCCACGTCCTCGTCGCCCTTCTCCTCGCGCTTCTTGGCCAGGTCGTAGTAGACCTTGCCCGAGCAGGCGATCAGGCGCTTGACCTTCTCGGCCTTGAGTGGCTTGCTTTCCGGAATGATGGTCTGGAAGCTGCCCTTGGTGAACTCGGCCAGCGGCGAGGTCGCGTCCTTGTTGCGCAGCAGCGACTTGGGCGTGAGGATGATCAGCGGCTTGCGCAGGTTGCGCACCATCTGGCGACGCAGCACGTGGAAGATCTGGCTGGCCGTGGTCGGCTGCACCACCTGCATGTTGGTGTCGGCGCTCAGCTGCATGAAGCGCTCGAGGCGCGCCGAGCTGTGCTCGGGGCCCTGGCCTTCGTAGCCGTGCGGCAGCATCATCGTGAGGCCGTTGACGCGGCCCCACTTGACTTCGCCCGAGGCGATGAACTGGTCGATCACGACCTGCGCGCCGTTCACGAAGTCGCCGAACTGGGCTTCCCAGATCACCAGCGTGTTCGGATCGTTCGAGGCGTAGCCGTATTCGAACGCGAGCACCGCCTCTTCCGACAGGATCGAGTCGATCACGACGAACGGGGCCTGGTTGTCGGCCACGTTCGACAGCGGCGTGTAGGTGCCTTCGTCGAACTTCTCGCGGTTCTGGTCGTGCAGCACGGCGTGGCGGTGCGTGAACGTGCCGCGGCCCGAGTCCTCGCCCGACAGGCGCACCGGGTAGCCGCTGGCCACCAGCGAGGCGAAGGCCATGTGCTCGCCCATGCCCCAGTCGACGTTGACGTCGCCGCGGCCCATGGCGGCGCGGTCGTCGAGCACCTTCTTGACGAGCGGGTGCACCGTGAAGCCTTGCGGCACGGTGGTGATCTTCTCGGCCAGGCGCTTCCACTCGGAGGTGGGGATCGCGGTGTCGCCGGCGTCGGTCCACTTCTTGTTGAGGTACGGGCTCCAGTCGACGGCGTACTTGCTCTTGAAGTTGGTCAGCACCGGGTCGACGGTGTTCTTGCCTTCGTCGAAGGCGGCGCGCTGCGCCTTGACCATGTCGTCGCCGAGCGTGTCGCCCAGGCCCTGAGCGGCCAGCTTGTCGGCGTACAGCTTGCGCGTGCCGGGATGCTGGGCGATCTTCTTGTACATCAGCGGCTGGGTCAGCGAGGGGGTGTCCTGCTCGTTGTGGCCCAGCTTGCGGAAGCAGATGATGTCCACGACCACGTCCTTCTGGAATTCCATGCGGAAGTCCAGCGCGATCTGGGTGGCCAGCACCACGGCTTCGGGATCGTCGCCGTTCACGTGCAGCACCGGCGCCTCGATCATCTTGACGATGTCCGAGCAGTACAGCGTCGAGCGGCTGTCGCGCGGGTCGCTGGTGGTGAAGCCGATCTGGTTGTTGATGACGATGTGCACCGTGCCGCCCGTGAAGTAGCCACGGGTCTCGGCCAGCGCCAGCGTTTCCATCACGACGCCCTGGCCCGCGAAGGCCGCGTCGCCGTGCACCAGCACGGGCAGCACCTGCTTGCCTTGCGGGTCGGCGCGGCGGTCCATGCGCGCGCGCACCGAGCCTTCGACCACGGGATTCACGATCTCGAGGTGCGAGGGGTTGAACGCGAGGCTCAGGTGGACCGGGCCGCCGGGAGTGGTCACGTCCGAGCTGAAGCCCTGGTGGTACTTGACGTCGCCGCTGGGCAGGTCTTCGGGCGCGGTGTGGTCGAACTCGGCGAACAGGTCGGCCGGCATCTTGCCGAGCGAGTTGACCAGCACGTTGAGGCGGCCGCGGTGGGCCATGCCGATCACGATTTCCTGCACGCCCTTGGCGCCGGCCTGGTTGATCAGCTCGTCCATCGAGACGATGAAGCTCTCGCCGCCTTCGAGCGAGAAGCGCTTCTGGCCGACGTACTTGGTGTGCAGGAAGCGCTCGAGGCCCTCGGCCGCGGTCAGGCGGTTGAGCACGTGCTTCTTCTGCTCGGCGCTGAGCTTGGGATTGGTGCGGGCGCTCTCGAGCCGCTGCTGCCACCAGCGCTTGTGGTTCTGGTCGGTGGTGTACATGTACTCGGCACCCATGGTGCCGCAGTACGTTTCGCGCAGTGCGTTGAGCAGGTCGCGCAAGGACATGGTGTCCTTGCCGAAGAAGGTGTTGCTGGTGTTGAACACCGTCTCGAGGTCGGCGTCGGTGAAGCCGTAGAACGAGGGCTCGAGCTCGGGAATGGCGGGACGCTCGGCGCGCTTGAGCGGATCGAGGTCGGCCCAGCGGGCGCCGACGTTGCGGTAGGCGGCGATCAGCTGCTGGACGGCGGTGCGCTTGCGGCCGAGTTCGGAGTCGGCGCCGCTGGCCTGCACGACCTTGGTCGTGCCCTGCTTCGCCAATTCGGCAAAAGCGTTGATGACCGGCTGGTGCGGAACGTCGCGGGTGTTGGTGCCGTCGGCGGCGGGGACGTGCTGCAGCGCGTCGAAGTAGGTGCGCCAGTTGTCGGGCACGCTGCCGGGGTTGGCGAGGTAGTTTTCGTACATCTCCTCGACATAGGGCGCGTTGCCGCCGAAGAGGTAGGTGTTGCCTTGGTAGGCGGCATACACCGATGGAGTCGATGAATCGCTCATATTGCGCTGACCTTCGCTTCCCTGTGGGAAGCACGAGCTGGTTTAAGAAACCTTCCGCGACACGGCTGAACCGATTGGCGGATGCGACTGTGGCTGGGGAAGGGCCTGAGTACCGGGCGATTGTGCCACGCCAACCATATGACGGTTGAAAGCGGATGCACAACCCCCCAGGCGGGGAACTCAGGCTGGCTTAAGTAACAGTTTGATCTGCTGCAGCGTGGCGGGGTCGTCGATGGTCGTCAGGTCGCCCGGATCGCGGCCCTCGCAGACCGCCTGGATGGCGCGGCGCAGCAATTTGCCGCTGCGGGTCTTGGGCAGCCCGCCCACGAAACGCACCCGCGCCGGCCGGGCCAGCGCGCCGAGCTGGTCGGCCACGGTCTTCATGATCTCGCCCTCGAGCTTCAGCGCCAGCGCCTCGTCGCTCGCGGCCCGCCCGTCCTTGGGCACCACGAAGGCCATCGCGACCTGGCCCTTGAGCGCGTCGGCCACGCCCACCACCGCGACCTCGGCCACGCCCGCGTGGCCCGAGATGCTTTCCTCGATCTCGCGCGTGCCGAGCCGGTGGCCGGCCACGTTGATCACGTCGTCGGTGCGCCCGAGGATGTAGAAATAGCCGTCCTCGTCGCGGATGCCCCAGTCGAAGGTCGAATAGACCATCTTGCCGGGCACGCTCTTCCAGTAGGTGTTGACGAAGCGCGCGTCGTCCCTCCACACGGTCTGCATGAAGCCCGGCGGCGTCGGCCCCTCGACCACGACCACGCCCTTCTCGTTCGGCGCGGTCAGTTCCTCGCCGGTCGACTCGTGCAGGATCTTCACCTTGTAGCCGTACATCGGCACGCCGGGGCTGCCGAACTTGCTGGGTTTCTTCTCCACGCCGTTGGCGATGGTGATGATCGGCCAGCCCGATTCGGTCTGCCAGTAGTTGTCGATGATCGGCACGCCCAGGCCCTCGGCGATCCAGCGGCCGGTGGGCTCGTCGAGCGGCTCGCCGGCCAGGAACAGCGCGCGCAAGGTCGAGAGGTCGTACTTCTTGAGCAGTGCGGGATCCTGTTTCTTGAGCACGCGCACCGCGGTCGGCGCGCTGAACATCACCGTCACCTTGTACTTCTCGACGAGACGCCACCAGATGCCGCCGTCGGGCTGGCCGTCGAGACCCTGCGTGGGCAGGCCCTCGTACATCACCGTCGCCATGCCGGCGATCAGCGGGCCGTAGACGATGTAGCTGTGGCCCACGACCCAGCCGATGTCGCTGGTGGAGAAGTAGGTCTCGCCGGGCCTCCCGTCGAAGATGTGCTTCATGCTCGCGGCCAGGGCCACCGCGTAGCCGCCCACGTCGCGCTGCACGCCCTTGGGCTTGCCGGTGGTGCCGCTGGTGTAGATGGTGTAGCTGATCTCGGTCGACTCGAGCCAGGTGCAGGGCACCTGCGCGTCGAGATACTTTTGCCGCAGCTCGCTCGCCAGGTGGTCGCGCCCCGCCACCAGCGCCATGGGGGCCAGGCCGCGGTCGGTCAGCAGCACCGCATCGGGCTTGTGGCTCGACAGGCGGATCGCCTCGTCGAGCAGCGGCTTGTACGCGATCACCTTGCCGCCGCGCGAACCGGCGTCGGCGCTCACCACCACCTTGGGCTCGGCGTCCTCGATGCGCGTGGCCAGCGAGCCGCTCGCGAAACCGCCGAACACCACGCAGTGGATGGCGCCGATGCGCGCGCAGGCCAGCATCGCGAACGCGGCCTCGGGAATCATCGGCATGTAGATCAGCACGCGGTCGCCGCGGCCCACGCCCAGTTCGACCAGGCTGGCGGCGCTGCGCTGCACCTCGGCATGCAGCTCGCGAAAGCTGTAGCTCTTCTCGGTGCCGGTCTCGGTCGAGACGAAGATCAGCGCCGGCTGGTCGCCGCGCTCGGCCAGGTGGCGGTCGACGGCGTTGTGGCACAGGTTGGTGGTGCCGCCGACGAACCAGCGCGCGAACGGCGGCTGGCTCGCGTCGAGGATCCGTTGCGGCGGGCTCTGCCAGTCGATGAGCCGGGCCTGCTCGGCCCAGAAGGCCTCGGGCGCGTCGATCGACCGGCGGTGGAATTCTTCGTAGTTCGGCATGCTGTCTCCTGTCTCTCGTGCTTGTATTTCTGCGGGCGCGCGCCTCGGCCCGTCCTCGAAGATCATCGGCAGGCGCGCTTGCGCGGAACTGACGCAGGCCTGCCGCGCGCTCAGGAAACGTCGAGCCGGCGCTCGTTCGGCGGAATGAACGACTCGAAGAAGTACAGCGGCTGGCGCCCCGCCATGGCCGCGCTCTCGAGCAGCATGCCGCGCGTGCCGGGCGGCACCTCGAGCACGCCGCTCGCCTCGTCGCCGAAGACCACGAACGACACGCGCTGGCGCATTTCCGTCACCGGCATGTGGCCCTCGGTGCCGAGCAGTTGCTTGAGGTTGGCGCCGTCGAGGCTGGGCAGCGGCGCCGAGGCGATGCCGGGAAACGCCGCCGCGCTGAAGTAGAGCCGGTTGAACACGTTGAACTCGTGGTTGACGCTGATGCGCCGCGAGATGCGCACCATGTCCTCGCCGCCGAGCCGCAGCCAGTCGGACCAGGGACCGCGCTCGGGCACCCGTGCGCGGGACAGCACCTTGGGGTAGAGCGGCAGGAAGCTGGCCGCGCCGCCCTCGTCGCCGAGGAAGCGCAGGTGCAGCGGCGCATCGATGGCACCGCGCCCCTCGGCCACATAGGTGCCGCTGCCATGGGTACGCACCACGATGCCGTCGTCGGCCAGCTCGCGCAGCGCGCGCTGCACCGTGCCGAGGCTGTAGCGGGTGCGTCGCGCCAGTTCGCGTTCGGCCGGCAGCTGGCTGCCAGGACGCCAGTAGCCGCTGCGGATGGCGGTCACCAGGGTTTCGCGCAGCTGCGCGTACTTGGCCAGGCCCGAGGCGCCCGGGTGCGTGTAGGCACCCAGGGGATCGTCGGAAGCTGGGCTGTCGAGTTCGTTCATGAGGTGATGGGACGCGATGCTACCCGCCTCCGAAATTGACAAGTGCTATATAGCACCATAGCATTGAAGCTCTGAATGAACAGGGGCGCAAGCAAGACCGCCCCATGGATCCAAAGCCCAGGAGACAAACCATGCGCAAGAAAAGCCTGCTCGCGGCCACCGTGGCCGCCGCCCTCGCCGGCCTGGCCGGCAGCCCGGCCTTCGCCGACACCCCGTGGCCGACCAAGCCGGTCCGCATCCTGTTCGGCTTCCCGGCCGCCAGCGCCACCGACGTGGTGGCGCGCGCCGTGGGGCAGAAGCTGTCGGAGAAATGGGGCCAGCCGGTGGTCATCGACAACAAGCCCGGCGCGGGCGGCAACCTCGGCAGCGAACTCGCCGCGCGCGCGCCGGCCGACGGCTACACGATCTTCTTCGGCACCGTGGCCAACGCGATCAGCACCACCCTCTACACCAAGCTCAACTACGACTACCTCAAGGACTTCCAGCCGCTGACGCTGGTCACCATCACGCCGCTGGTGCTGGTGGCCAACCCCTCGGTGCCGGCCAACAACGTCAAGGAGCTGGTCGAGTACGCGCGCGCCAATCCCGGCAAGCTCAACTTCGGCTCGGGCGGCGTGGGCACCTCGAACCACCTGGCCGGCGAGATGTTCAAGGCGGAAACCCGCACCGACCTGCTGCACGTGGCCTACAAGGGCACGCCCGCGGCCTACAACGACATGTTCAGCGGGCAGATCGGGCTGATGTTCGACAACATCGTCGCCGTCATGCCGCATGTGAAGTCGAACCGGCTCAAGCCGCTGGCGGTGACCAGCCTGAAGCGGGTCGACGCGCTGCCCGAGGTGCCGACCGCCGCCGAATCCGGCCTGCCGGGCTTCGAGGCCGTGTCCTGGATCGGCGCCCTGGTGCCGGCCGGCACGCCCAAGCCGGTGGCCGACAAGATCTACAACGACATGGTCGCGGTGCTGCGCCTGCCCGAGCTGCAGAAGCAGCTGGCGGCCACCGGCGCGATCGTGGTCGGCAACACGCCCGAGCAGTTCGCGGCCTGGAACCGCAGCGAGATCGCGAAGTGGTCCAAGGCCATCAAGGAATCGGGCGCCAAGCTCGATTGACCGCCCTCCCCTCCAATTCCCACCCACCCCAGGAAAGCAACGCAGTGACACAGAGCACCATCCAAGAACCCGCCCGCCAGACTCCCGTGCTGATGGAGGCCGACATCGTCATCGTCGGCGGCGGCACCACGGGCCCGGTCGCGGCCATCGCCGCCGCGCGGCGCGGCCGCAAGGTCGTGCTGATCGAGCGTTTCGGCTCGCTCGGCGGCATCCTCACGCTGGGCCTGAACACCAAGCCCTCGGGCTCGCTGATCGGCGGCATCCCGCTCGAGATCTGGAACCTCGCGCGCTCGGCCGGCGGCGCCGGCGAGGACTATATGGCCACCACCAAGACCGGCGGCGTGCGCATCGCCTCGCCGACCGATCCCGAGGTCATGAAGATGCTGCTCACGCGCCTGTGCGTGGAGGCCGGCGTGCAGATCCTGTTCGAGACCTTCGTCTCCGCGCCGCGGGTGGAGGACGGCACGGTCAAGGGCGTGTTCATCGAGAGCAAGGCCGGGCGCCAGTTCATCGCGGCCCAGGTGCTGATCGATTGCTCGGCCGATGCCGACATGGCGGCCAAGGCCGGCGCCCCGTTCGTGATGGGTTCGGGCGAAGCCGAGGCCCGCATGCAGCCGGTGTCGATGTACTTCATCATGAAGAACGTCGACCTCGAGCGCCTGGCCGACTGGGCCCGCGACTGCGAGGACGTGCCCGCGCGCGCCATCCCGCGCGACCGTGAAGGGCTGGCCTACGGCCTGTGGCTGACCGGCTTCAACGGCATGCTGCGGCGCTTCCAGGACGAAACCGGCGTGAAGCTGCAGCGCGACAACATCACGCTGAAGACGGCCGACGGCCAGATGTACGTGAATGCCACGCGCGTGCTCGGCGTCGACGTGTTCTCGCCGGCGCAGTTCACGGGCGCGATCCTCGAGTGCTATCGCCAGATCGAGGGCGTGTGCCGTTTCCTGCGCGAGCGCGTGCCGGGCTTCGAGCAGGCGCGGCTCGGGCAGGTCTCGCCGATCCTGGGCGTGCGCGAAACTCGCCACATCGAGGGCGAATACACGCTGACCGGCCCGGACTCGCGCGGCGAGACCCGTTTCGAGGACAGCATCGCCGCCGACACTTCGGCGCTCGACATCCACGACCCCAAGGGCGGCGACGTCGATTTCCAGAGCATGCCGCCCTACGAGATCCCCTACCGCTGCCTGCTGCCGAAGCGGATCGAGCAGCTGCTGGTCGCGGGCCGCTGCATCTCGGCCAACCACGAGGCCCATGCGCGCTCGCGCAACATGCCGGCCTGCATGGCGACCGGCCAGGCCGCGGGCGTGGCCGCCGCGATCGCGGTGGAGACAGGAATGACGGTGCGCCAGGCACCGGTGGCGCAGATCCAGCAGGCCCTGCGCGAACTCGGTATGCCGCTGCTCGCGAGCGAGGTGCGGCAGGACTGACGCCCGGCGCGCTCAGCGCACCAGCGCGAGCAGCTCCGGAAAGGCCGGGTGCTCGGCCGTGCGCAGCCATTCGAAGCCGACCATCTCCGTCGTCACCAGCTCGGCGCCCGCGCCGGCCAGGCGGTCGAAGGCGGCGTCGCGGTTGCGCTCGGTGCGCGAACCGCAGGCATCGGTGACGACCCAGACCTCGAACTCGTCCTCCAGCAGGTCGAGCGCGGTCTGCAGCAGGCAGACATGGGCTTCGCAGCCTGCGATGACGATGGTGTTGCGCTCCTCGGCGGCCGCGGCCGGCTTCTGCAGGTGCTTGGGCAGGCTGCGCGCATTGCCCTGCGGCGCCTTCGCCGGCACGCGCAGCCATTCGCCCAGCCCCTCCTCGACGCCGCTGAAGTGCATCTTCGGGAGCGTGCGGCGGCACAGCGCGCGGATATCGGGCAGGTTCTCGCCGAGCTTGGACGGGTTGTGCTCGGTGCCGAAGACGGGCACATCGAACAGCCGGGCCATCTTGCCGAGGCGGACCGCGTTCTGCGCGACCGCCTCCGACTCGAAGATCGCCGGCATCAGTCGCGCCTGATAGTCGACCAGCACGAGTTGGGATTGGGATGCGTCGAGCAGCATGGGCGAGGTTCTTTCTTCTGAGGGTTGCGGGGACGCCGTGCGTCCTGGACCCTGGAAACTAACACCGAAAACGCCGGCTCAGGCCACCGCCGGCCGCACGCGGGCCACGAGCTGCCCGATGTAGGCCTCGAACAGCGCATCGGCCGACTGCCCGAACATGCGGATGCGCCCGGTGTGCCGCATCAGCAGCAGGCCCACGCCGTGCGCGAACAGGGCGGTGTTCTCGCGCAGCGCCTCGGCGGCATCGAGCCCCATGGCGCGCAGCGCTTCCTCGCAGGGGTCGAGCGCCTCCTTCAGCCGGTCGTTGAGCGCATGGTCGAGCTCGCTGGTCAGGCCGCGCGGCCGCATGCCGTGCACCAGGTAGAAGCCGAGGTCGAGCTCGCGCGGATGGGCCGCGTAGAAGCCGAACCAGGCCCGCGCCTTGGACGCCAATGTCAGCGCGGGCCGCTCCGCGAAGGCCTCGGCCTCCCCCACCGCGGTGCGCAGGCGCAGCAGCGATTCGTCGAGCAGCGCGGCGTAGATCGCCTCCTTGCTCTCGAAGTACGAATAGATGGCACCGGGCGTGTAGCCGGCGCGACGCGCGATCTCGCGAATGCTCGCGCCCTCGATGCCGGCCTCGGAGAACACGGCCCGCGCCGCGTCGAGCACCAGCGCGCGGCGCGCATCGCTCAGGGTCTGTCGTCGTTGGAGCTTGGCCTGCATGGGCTGGACTGTAGCCCTTCTTTTAAGTGTTGCTCATTTTTCTTAACGGTTGATCAATTTTTTGAACAGTGTTTAAATTTAGCGGAGCCGGCCCGATCCGGCCCGCACGACAACCACCGGAGACACCCACGATGAACGCCCCGCTCCCCTCGGCCGCGCTGATGTCCGGCGCCGACTACCGCGAATCGCTGCGCCGCTACAAGCCCGTCGTCTACGTCGATGGCCGGCGCGTCGAGAGCGTGGCCGACGAGCCCGCGTTCCGCCCCGGCATCAACGCCATCGCGCTGACCTACGACCATGCGCTGAAGGCGCAGTACGAACCGCTGATGACCGCGGTGCAGCACACCAGCGGCAAGCGCGTGAACCGGCTCTCGCACCTCAACACCAGCGCCGGCGACCTACTCAACAAGCTCGAGGCGGTGCGGCTGGTGTGTCAGGAAACCGGCTGCGCGCAGCGCTACCTCACGCACGACGCGCTCAACGCGATCGCCCAGGTGTCGGCGCGCATCGACGACGCGCGCGGCGGCGGCGAGCACACGGCGCGCTTCCTCGAGTACCTGCACCGCGTGCAGGACCAGGACCTGACCCTGGGCGTGGCCATGACCGACGCCAAGGGCGACCGCAGCCGCCGGCCGCACGAGCAGGCCAACGTCGACAGCTACGTGCACGTGGTGGAACGCAACGCGCGCGGCATCGTGATCTCGGGCACCAAGGCCATCGTGACCGGCGCGCCCTACGTGCACGAGCTGCTGGTCATGCCCTGCCGCAACATGGGCCGCGAGGACGCGGACTTCGCCGTCTGCTGCGCGGTGCCGCTCGACGCGCCGGGCCTGACGATCGTGGCACGACCGGCCGGCCGGCCCGGCGAGAAGCTCGAGCACGGCGACGCCCTGTTCAGCCGCAAGTACGGCCAGAGCACCGGCGTGTGCATCTTCGACCGCGTGCTGGTGCCGTGGGAGCGCGTGTTCTACGACGGCTCCGACGGCAGTTGGGAACACTCGGGCCACCTCACCTACAGCTACGCCACCCACCACCGCCACAGCTGCATCGGCGCGCGCGCGGGCTTCGGCGACCTGCTGATCGGCGCCGGCGCGCTGATGTGCGAGGCCAACGGCTTCGACCCGGGCAAGGAGAGCCATCTGCGCGAGCAGATGGTCGAGCTCATCAGCATCACCGAGGGCTTCTTCGCCTGCGGCGTGGCGGCCAGCGTCTACGGCAAGGCCGACGAGCACTGCCCGGTCTTCATGCCCGACCCGGTGTTCAGCAACATCGGCAAGCTGCTGCTCGCGACCAAGGTCTACGACATGCACCGCATCGCCCACACCGTGAGCGGCGGCCTGATCGTCACCCTGCCCGGCCCCGACGAGGACCACAACCCCGAGACCGCGGCGCGGCTGTCGGACGTGCTGCGCGCCAATCCGGCCGTGCCCTACGAACAGCGCATCGAGGCGGCCCGCTTCATCGAGGACCTGACGGCCGGCTACCAGGGCGGCTGGTACAGCGTGATCAGCCTGCACGGCGGCGGTTCGCCCGCCGCGATGAAGCAGGAGATCTGGCGCCACTACCCAGTGGGCTCGAAGGTGGAGCTGGTCGAGCGGCTGCTCGAGCGCGGCATCGCCGCCGACGGCTCGCCCGCGGCCGCGCCGCACGATCCGCAGCGCGCGATCACGCGCAACCGCCAGCCCGGCAAGTGCTGCGACACGGGCTGTACCACGCCCGGGCAGCCGGTGATGGTCGAACTGCCCAAGCCTCACCGCGCCCAGGCCTAGACTCGGCGGGATGAAAGTCCTGACGAAGCGGCTCTGCCTCGCGGCTCTCGGCATCGGTGCCGTGCTGCTGGTGGCCGGCTGCGGCGGCGTGCGCAAGAGCACGGTGCCGCTGGCGACCGTGCTCGAAACCCAGCGCTGCACGCGCCAGGCCTACACCCTGCTCGTGATGCTGCCGGGCGCCTATTCGACGCCCGACGAGTTCGAGCGCGAGGGTTTCGTCGAGGCGGTGCGCGAGAACCGGCTCGCGGTCGACACGATGCTGGTCGACGCGCACCTGGGCTACTACAACGACAGGACCGTGCTCGAACGGCTGAGCGCCGATGTGATCGCGCCCGCGCGGCGCCAGGGCTACCGCCAGATCTGGATCGTCGGCATCTCTCTCGGCGGCTTCGGCGGCCTGCTCTACGCGCAGACGCATCCGGGCGAACTGGCCGGCGTGGTGGCGATCGCGCCCTACCTGGGCGAACGCACGCTGAGCACCGACATCGCCAACGCGGGCGGACTCGCGAAGTGGAACGGGCCGCTCGACAGCGGCGCCGCCACCCCGCGCACGCCGAACGAAACCCAGCTCTGGCAATGGCTGCGCGGCTACGCGGGCTACACGCAGACGGCGGGCGCGCGGCCGCCGCTCTACCTGGGCTACGGCCTCGACGACCGCTTCGCCTTCAGTCACCGGCTGCTGGCCGGTGCGCTGCCGGCCGAACGCGTCTTCACCACCGAGGGCGGCCACGACTGGCCCGAATGGCGGCGCCTGTGGCAGCGGATGCTGCCGACGCTGTCGCTGCCCGGCTGCCCCGGCTGACGCTCAGTTCGGCCGCAGCCGCAGCAGCTTGCCGTTCGACTCGTCGGTCAGCACGTAGAGCAGCCCGTCGGGCCCCTGCTTCACGTCTCGGATGCGCGCGCGCCCGTCCTCGAGCAGCTTGTGCTCGGCCACCACTTTGCCGTCCTTGAGCTCGATGCGGTCGAGGTAGCCGAACTTCAGCGAGCCGACGAAGAGGTTGCCCTTCCATGAGGCGCCATAGCGGTCGCTGGTCAGGAAGGCCATGCCCGAGGTCGCGATCGAGGGCACCCAATAGTGCAGCGGCTGCTCCATGCCTTCCTTGGCCGTGATGCCGTCGCCGATCTTGCCGCCGCCGTAGTTCTCGCCGTAGGTGATCACGGGCCAGCCGTAGTTGCGGCCGGCCTGCGCGATGTTGATCTCGTCGCCGCCCTGCGGGCCGTGCTCGGTCATCCACAGGCGGCCGTCGGGCCCGAGCGTGGCGCCCTGCCCGTTGCGGTGGCCGTAGCTCCAGATCTCGGGCAGCGGGCCCGGCCGGCCGGCGTAGGGGTTGTCGTCGGGCACGCTGCCGTCCTTGCGGATGCGCACGATCTTGCCGAGGTGGTTGTCGAGCCGCTGCGCATCTTCCTTGCGGCTGAAGCGGTCGCCCAGCGTGAGATAGAGCGTGCCGTCGCCGCGGTCGACGATGCGGCAGCCGAAGTGCGCGCGGCTCGCGACCTTGGGCTTCTGGCTGAAGATGATCTGCAGGTTCTCGAGCCGGGTGTCGTCGGATGACAGCCGCGCCCGCGCAAGCGCGGTGCTGTTGGCGCTGCCGCCGGCATCGGGCTCCGAGAAGCAGAAGTACAGCGTGCGGTTGCTGCGGAAGTCCGCGTCGACGAGCACGTCGAGCAGGCCGCCCTGCCCGCCCGCCGCGATGGCCGGCAGGCCGGCCAGCGGCGCGCCCAGCTTGCCGTCCTTGGCCACGATGCGGATGCGCCCGGGCTTCTCTGTGACCACGAAACGGTCGCCCGGCAGGAAGCCCACGCCCCAGGGACTTTCGAGCCCCGAAGCCACGGTCTCAGATCGACCCTGTGCCATGGCGGCCGCGCCAAAGATCAAACCCGACATGACGAAAACACGGCCGAGGACGCGGCGAGAGGGCCTGGAGAGCGATTTCATGTGTTTTCCCCGCAAAACGAATGATCTTGGCGGTTTTTCAAACCCACATGAAGACAGTTGTCGACTTCGAAGGGTCTTGAAGGCCGAACTGTTTATCCGGCATCACGGGTCGACCGTTACATTTTAGTTGTCCGATGATTCAAAAATTTCAAATAAATCAACGGGTTGGCGGCACAATCTCTAATTCAGATCAAATTGACAGTGCCAGCCGTCATCAATATCCTACGCGCCATGCGTTTTTTCGTCCTACCCGCGTCCCTCCTGATTGCCGTCGCTGCCCACGCAGCTCCCCAACCATCGGACCGGACCGACGAAGTCGGCCAACTCCTGGCCGAAAAAGGCCTGGTGGGGCAACTGAGGCAAGTCCGCCAGACCGTCACCGAGCGCACCTCCGACCTCGTGATGACCGCCATCGGCTTCCTCGGTGTTCCGTACCGCCGCGGCGGTAATTCGGAAGACACCGGCTTCGATTGCAGCGGCTTCGTGCGCGCCATGTACAACCAGACGGTCGGCCACATGCTGCCGCGCCGCGCGGAAGAACAGGCCGCCGCCACCGAGAAGATCGACCGCAGCGAGCTCAAGCCCGGCGACCTCGTGTTCTTCAACACCATGCGCCGCGCCTTCAGCCATGTCGGCATCTACGTCGGCGAAGGCAAGTTCATCCACTCGCCGCGCTCGGGCGCCCAGGTGCGCGTGGAAGACATGAACGGCAGCTACTGGAGCCGCCGCTTCGACGGCGCCCGCCGCGTGCTCGGCGGCGGATCGAACGACGAGATCCGCGCCGCCGCGGCGTCGGCCCGCACCGGCGACTGAATTCCCCTCCTTCGGCCCACTTCGCACTGGGGCCGGGACGAAAAAAATCCCGCAGCCGCGGGATTTTTTGTTTTTGGGCGAAGGCCGCGAGGCGCCCCCCCGATCCCTCAGCGCTTTTGCGGCGGCAGGTCGGTGCAGGTGCCGTGCGCCACTTCCGCCGCCATGCCGATGCTCTCGCCCAGCGTGGGATGCGGATGGATGGTCTTGCCGATGTCGATCTCGTCGGCGCCCATCTCGATGGCCAGCGCGATCTCGCCGATCATGTCGCCGGCATGGGTGCCGACGATGCCGCCGCCGAGGATGCGGTGCGTCTCGGCGTCGAACAGCAGCTTGGTGAAGCCCTCGTCGCGGCCGTTGGCGATCGCGCGTCCCGAGGCGGTCCACGGGAAGTGGCCCTTCTTGACCTTGATGCCTTCGGCCTTGGCCTGGTCCTCGGTCAGGCCCACCCACGCCACCTCGGGGTCGGTGTAGGCCACGCTCGGGATCACGCGGGCATTGAAGGCCGCGCTCGCCAGTTCCTTGTCGCCCTTGAGCTCGCCCGCGATCACCTCGGCCGCCACGTGCGCCTCGTGCACCGCCTTGTGGGCCAGCATCGGCTGGCCGACGATGTCGCCGATCGCGAAGATGTGCGGCACGTTGGTGCGCATCTGGATGTCGACCGGAATGAAGCCGCGTTCGCCGACGGCCACGCCGGCCTTTTCGGCGCCGATCTTCTTGCCGTTGGGGCTGCGGCCCACGGCCTGCAGCACCAGGTCGTAGACCTGCGGTTCCTTGGGTGCGTTCTCGCCCTCGAAGGTGACCTTGATGCCCTCCTTCGTGGCCTCGGCGCCGACCGTCTTGGTCTTGAGCATGAGGTTGTCGAAGCGCGGCGCGTTCATCTTCTGCCAGACCTTCACCAGGTCGCGGTCGGCGCCCTGCATCAGGCCGTCGAGCATCTCGACCACGTCGAGGCGCGCGCCGAGCGTGGAATACACCGTGCCCATCTCGAGGCCGATGATGCCGCCGCCCAGGATCAGCATGCGCTTGGGATCGGTGCCGAGCTCGAGCGCGCCGGTGGAGTCGACCACGCGCGGGTCCTTCGGCATGAAGGGCAGGCTCACGGCCTGCGAGCCGGCGGCGATGATGGCGCTGCGGAACTTCACGGTCTGCTTGCTGCCGGTGGTGTCCCAGCCCGTGCCCGAGGTCTCCTCGACCTCGATGTGATGCGGGTCGACGAAGTTGCCCACGCCGCGCAGCACCGTGACCTTGCGCATCTTGGCCATGGCGGTGAGGCCGCTCGTGAGCTTGCCCACCACCTTGTTCTTGTGGCCCAGCAGCTTGGCGCGGTCGACCGTGGGCGCGGCGAAGCTCACGCCGAGGTCGGCGAAGTGCTTGACCTCGTCCATCACCGAGGCCACGTGCAGCAGCGCCTTCGAGGGGATGCAGCCGACGTTGAGGCAGACGCCGCCGAGGGTGGCGTAGCGCTCGATCAGCACGACCTTCAGGCCAAGGTCGGCGGCGCGGAAGGCGGCCGAGTAGCCGCCGGGGCCGGCGCCGAGCACGATGACGTCGCACTCGACGTCGACCTTGCCGCCGTAGTTCGAGGCCGCGGGTGCCGCGACCGGGGCCGGTGCGGGCGCCGCGGCCTTGGGCGCGGGCGCCGCGGCGGCGGACGCCGGGGCCGCTGCAGCCGGCGCGGGCGCGGCGGCGGCATCCGCCTCCAGCGTCAGCACCACCGAGCCTTCCTTGACCTTGTCGCCCACCTTCACCGCCAGCGACTTCACCACGCCGGCCGCGGACGACGGAATCTCCATCGAGGCCTTGTCCGATTCGACCGTGATCAGCGATTGCTCGGCCTTCACCGTGTCGCCCACCTTCACCAGCACCTCGATCACCGCCACTTCGTCGAAGTCGCCGATGTCGGGTACCTTGATTTGTTGTTCGCTCATTTGGACACTTTCAGTTTGAGTGTGAGAGAGTCGACCGGTCCGGCCGAATTGCGATCGAATTCGCAGGCGGCGGCGATCCCCGCCTCCGCCACGTCGCGCGCCGAGCGCGACTTCTGGTCGTACACCGCATGCATGGCGCCGAGCGCGAAGCTGCGTCCCGAGCCGATGCTCCAGAACTGCTTGAACTCGAACACCTCGCGGTAGCTGTAGATGCCGTAGATCCCGCTCGCGTTGGCCAGCAGCATCGTGAACTGGCTCGACTCGTAGGGCTCGTGGTCGTCTTCCTTGGTCTCCATGAAGAACGAGCTCTTGAGCACCGGATGCAGCATCGTGAAGGTGCGGAACACCTCGTGCTTGCTGCCGAACAGCAGCGACTCGCGCGGCTGCGCGGCCAGCGCATGCTGCAGCACCAGGAAGTGCGCCGCGGCGCCGGCCATCGCGAACAGGCTGTGGCCGGCGGCGTCCTCGATCGAGAAGATCTTCTGGTTCGCCTCCTGCCGGTGCGTGAGCCGCGTGTCCCCGAAGGTCACGAGCGCGTCGGCCGCCATGGCGACCTGGCCGTTCTTGCGGACGGCCACGACCGTGGTCATGGGGCCTCGCGCCGGTTCGCCAGGGGCGCAGCGGCCGCCGAAGCAGCCTCGGCGCTCATAGCAGCACGCGGCGGAAGTCGGCGAGCACCTGGCCCAGGTAGGCGTTGAAACGCGCCGCCGAGGCACCGTCGATCACGCGGTGGTCATAGGACAGCGACAGCGGCAGCGTCAGGCGCGGCACGAACTGCTTGCCGTCCCACACCGGCTTCATCGCGCTCTTCGAGAGGCCGAGGATGGCCACTTCGGGCGCGTTGATGATCGGCGTGAAGTGCGTGCCGCCGATGCCGCCGAGCGAGCTGATCGAGAAGCAGCCTCCCTGCATGTCGGCCGCGCCGAGCTTGCCGTCGCGCGCCTTCTTGGCGAGCTCGCCCATCTCCTGGCTGATCTGCAGGATGCCCTTCTTGTCGGCATCGCGCAGCACCGGCACCACGAGGCCGTTGGGCGTGTCGGCCGCGAAGCCGATGTGGAAGTACTGCTTGTAGACCAGCGTGTCGCCGTCGAGGCTGGTGTTGAACTCGGGGAACTTCTTGAGCGCCGAGACCACCGCCTTGATCACGAAGGCCAGCATCGTGACCTTCACGCCCGACTTCTCGTTCTCCTTGTTGGTGGCGACGCGGAAGGCTTCGAGCTCGGTGATGTCGGCATCGTCGTTGTTCGTGACGTGCGGGATCATCACCCAGTTGCGGTGCAGGTTCGCGCCGCTTATCTTCTTGATGCGCGACAGGTCCTTGCGCTCGACCGTACCGAACTTCGTGAAGTCGACCTTCGGCCAGGGCAGCAGGCCCAGCGCGGCGCCGTCGGCACCGCCACCGGCCGCGGGCTTGGCCGCGGCCGAAGCCTTGGTGGTGGCCTGGCCGCTCATCACGGCCTTGGTGAAGCCCTGGACGTCTTCCTGCGTGATGCGGCCCTTGGGACCGGAACCCTTGACCTCCTCGAGCGGCACGCCGAGCTCGCGCGCGAACTTGCGCACCGAGGGCGAGGCATGCGGCAGGCCGGCCGACGGGCTCCTGGTGGGATCGTGCGGCGCGGCGGCGGCCGGCGCGGGAGCAGCCGGAGCCGGTGCGGGCGCGGAGGCCGAAGCCGTGGCGGGCGCAGCGGCCGCTGCAGCCGCGGGAGCCGGCGCCGGTGCGGGCGCGGCGCCCGCAGCGGGGGCGGCGCCTTCGATCACCGCGATCAGGTCGCCGATGTTGACGACGTCGCCGACCTTGACCTTGAGTTCCTTGAGCGTGCCGGCGGCCGACGACGGGATCTCCATCGAGGCCTTGTCGGATTCGACCGTGATCAGCGACTGCTCGACCTTGATGGTGTCGCCGGGCTTGACCAGCACCTCGATGACCGCGACGTCCTTGAAGTCGCCGATGTCGGGCACCTTCACGTCGACCGGGCCGGCGGCGGCGGCCGGTGCAGCCGCCGCAGCGGGTGCGGGTGCCGCGGCGGCGGGTGCCGGCGCGCTGGCCGCGGGTGCCGGAGCACTGGCCGCGGGCGCTGGCGCGGCGGCCTGGCCGGCCCCCTCGGCCTCGAGCACCAGCACCACCGAACCTTCCTTCACCTTGCTGCCGACCTCGACCTTGAGTTCCTTGACCACGCCGGCGGACGACGACGGAATCTCCATCGAGGCCTTGTCCGACTCCACGGTGATGAGCGACTGCTCGGGCTTGACCGTGTCGCCCACTTTCACCAGCACCTCGATCACAGCGACTTCATCGAAATCGCCGATGTCGGGTACCTTGACTTCCACTGCTGCCATATCGTTTGTCTCCCGCCGGAAGGCGCGTCTTGGTTGTGGGGAATCGTGATTACGCGTAGAGCGGGTTCACCTTGTCGGCATTGATGCCGTACTTCTTGATCGCCTCGGCCACCTTGGCGGCCGGCAGCACGCCGTCCTCGGCCAGGGCCTTGAGCGCGGCCACCACGATGTAGTGGCGGTTGACCTCGAAGTGCTCGCGCAGCTTGTTGCGGAAGTCGCTGCGGCCGAAGCCGTCGGTGCCCAGCACCTTGTAGTTGCGGCCCTTGGGGACGAAGGGACGGATCTGCTCGGCGTAGGCCTTCATGTAGTCGGTCGAGGCGACCACCGGGCCGGTGCTGCCGCCGAGCTGCTGCGCCACGAAGGGCACGCGCGCTTCCTCGGTCGGGTGCAGCAGGTTCCAGCGGTCGGCGTCCTGGCCGTCGCGGGTCAGCTCGTTGAAGCTCGGGCAGCTCCAGACGCCGGCGCTCACGCCCCAGTCCTTCTCGAGCAGTTCCTGCGCCGCGAAGCTCTCGCGCAGGATGGTGCCGGAGCCCAGCAGTTGCACGGTGGGGGCTTCCTTGCCCTTGGCCGCCTTGACCGTCGGCGCCTGCTTGCACAGGTACATGCCCTTGATGATCTGTTCCTCGGTGCCGGGCTGCAGGCCGGGCATCGGGTAGTTCTCGTTGAGCAGCGTGAGGTAGTAGTAGACGTTGTCCTGCTTCTCGACCATGCGCTTGAGGCCATGGTGCAGGATCACGCCGACTTCGTGCGCGAAGGTCGGGTCGTAGCTCACGCAGTTCGGGATGGTGTTGGCCAGGATGTGGCTGTGGCCGTCCTCGTGCTGCAGGCCTTCGCCGTTCAGCGTGGTGCGTCCCGAGGTGCCGCCGAGCAGGAAGCCGCGCGCCTGCATGTCGCCGGCCGCCCAGGCCAGGTCGCCGATGCGCTGGAAGCCGAACATCGAGTAGTACACGTAGAACGGCACCATGATGCGGTTGTTCGTGCTGTACGACGTGGCCGCCGCGATCCAGCTCGACATGCCGCCGGCCTCGTTGATGCCCTCTTGCAGGATCTGGCCGGCCTTGTCTTCCTTGTAGTACATGACCTGGTCCTTGTCGACCGGGGTGTACTGCTGACCGTGCGGGTTGTAGATGCCGACCTGGCGGAACAGGCCTTCCATGCCGAAGGTGCGCGCCTCGTCGACCAGGATCGGCACCACGCGCGGGCCCAGGGCCTGGTCGCGCAGCAGCTGCGTGAGAAAGCGCACGTAGGCCTGCGTGGTCGAGATCTCGCGGCCCTCGGCCGTGGGCTCGAGCACAGCCTTGAAGGTCTCGAGCGCGGGCACGGTGAAGCTCTCCTCGGCCTTGACGCGGCGATGCGGCAGGTAGCCGCCCAGGGCCTTGCGGCGCTCGTGCAGGTACTTCATTTCCGGCGTGTCGTCGGCCGGCTTGTAGAACGGCAGCTCGGCGATCTGGCTGTCGGGGATCGGGATGTTGAAGCGGTCGCGGAAGGCGCGGATGTCGTCGTCGTTGAGCTTCTTGGTCTGGTGGACCGTGTTCTTGCCCTCGCCGATCTTGCCCATGCCGAAGCCCTTGACGGTCTTGACGAGCAGCACGGTGGGCTGGCCCTGGTGGTTCTGGGCCGCGTGGAAGGCCGCGTAGACCTTCTGCGAATCGTGGCCGCCGCGCTGCAGGTTCCAGACCTCGTCGTCGCTCATGTGCTCGACCATCTTCAAGGTGCGCGGGTCGCGGCCGAAGAAGTTCTTGCGCACGTAGGCACCGTCGTTGGCCTTGAACGACTGGTAGTCGCCGTCGTTGCACTCCATCATGATCTTGCGCAGCGCGCCGTCATGGTCCTTCTCGAGCAGCGCGTCCCAGCCCTTGCCCCAGATCAGCTTGACCACGTTCCAGTTGGCGCCGCGGAACTCGCCCTCGAGCTCCTGGATGATCTTGCCGTTGCCGCGCACCGGGCCGTCGAGGCGCTGCAGGTTGCAGTTGATGACGAAGATCAGGTTGTCGAGGTTCTCGCGCGCCGCCAGGCCGATGGCGCCCAGCGACTCGACCTCGTCCATCTCGCCGTCGCCGCAGAACACCCAGACCTTGCGGTTCTCGGTGTTGGCGATGCCGCGGGCATGCAGGTACTTGAGGAAGCGCGCCTGGTAGATCGCCATCAGCGGGCCCAGGCCCATCGACACCGTGGGGAACTGCCAGAACTCGGGCATCAGCTTGGGATGCGGGTAGCTCGACAGGCCCTTGCCGTCGACTTCCTGGCGGAAGTTGAGCAGCTGCTCCTCGGTCAGGCGGCCTTCGAGGTAGGCGCGCGCGTAGATGCCGGGCGAGACGTGGCCCTGGATGTAGAGCAGGTCGCCGCCGTGGTTCTCGCTCTCGGCGTGCCAGAAGTGGTTGAAGCCGGCGCCGAACATGCTGGCCAGCGAAGCGAAGGAGCCGATGTGGCCGCCGAGGTCGCCGCCTTCGGGCGGGTGGTGGCGGTTGGCCTTGACCACCATCGCCATCGCGTTCCAGCGCATATAGGCACGCAGGCGCTGTTCGATCTCGAGGTTGCCGGGGCTGCGGGCTTCCTGCGACGGCTCGATGGTGTTGACGTAGCCCGTGTTGGCCGAGAACGGCATGTCGACCGTGTTCTGGCGGGCATGTTCGAGGAGTTGCTCGAGCAGGAAGTGCGCACGCTCGGGGCCCTCGCTCTGGATCACGGCGGACAAGGCGTCCATCCACTCGCGCGTTTCCTGGGAATCCGCGTCGTTCGCGGCCGGGCCGAATTGCTTCTCGGGATTTGCCGACATGCTTGTCTCTCCTTTTGGGGCTGTGGGCGTAATTTAGGCGCTCTGCGTGTGAGCGCGCGGAGTGTCGCACAGAAATACTGCGATTTCAAATAGTGCGTATAGATTTCTTAATGTGACATTTTCACGAATCCGGAGCGGCCGCAGACCGCGCCGGGACCAGTGCCACCGTCGATAACCCGCGCCTAGGAAACTCCGTCACCTAATAAACTCTCGCGATGCCTTTTTCCTCCCCGCTGGCCGTGGCCCGCAGTGCCGTCAACGCCTCGCCGCTGTCGTGGTGGCGCCGCTGGTGGCGCCGCCAGACCCCGGTGCTGCAGGACGCCGTCGCGATGCTGGCCCCGATGGCCGCCGTGCTGCTGTTCCTCGCGGCGATCGTCACCGCCTTCTGGTACCTGCGCACCGAGGAGGTCGAGCGCGAGCAGGAATCGGTGCGCCGCGACGTCGAGTACGCCCAGCAGCGCATGCGGCTGCGGCTGCTGGAGCGCCAGGAGCAGTTGATGCGCATCGCGCGCGATGCCTCCAACCGCGAGATCGACCCGATCGAGTTCACCAGCCGCGCCGAATCGCTGGTGAGCCAGTTCCCCGAGCTGCAGACCATCACCTGGATCGACGACCGCCGCCGCTTCAAGGCCGGCTATGCCGCGCCCAGCGTGCATCCGGCGCAGCAGCACCTGATCGGCGACGTGCTGCGCCCCGGCGACATCGAGAGCAACTACGCGCTGGCGCGCGAGCTGCGCCAGCCGGTGTTCTCCCAGCCCGCGGCCGGCGGCGATCCGCCCGCCATGCTGCAGCTGCACATCCCGCTGTTCGACCAGGGCCTGTTCGCGGGCGTGGTGCTCGGCGAGTTCTCGGTCGATGGCCTGCTGCGCTACGGCATGCCTTCCGAGGTGCAGGCGCGCTACGCGGTGTCGCTGCTCGACGCCAAGGGCAAGGTGATCGCGGGCAACACCGCCAACCTGCGCGAGACCGGCGCGCGCCTGCTGCCCTGGAGCGAGCGCACCAACGAATACGAGGTACCGGTCTCGCCCGTGGGCAATGCGCTGGTGCTGCGCGCCCAGGCCTACCGCACCTCGCAGGGCGTGGTCGGCAACGGGCTGTTCTGGCTGGTCTGCGCGCTCAGCGTGCTCACCAGCTGGATGCTGATCGGCACCTGGCGCCACACGCGCCGCAGGCTGCAGGCGCAGCAGCGGCTGGTGGCCGAGACCAACTTCCGCCGCGCGATGGAGAACTCGATGCTGACCGGCATGCGGGTGCTCGACCTGCAGGGCCGCATCACCTACGTCAACGCCGCCTTCTGCGCCATGACCGGCTGGGCCGAGGAGGAGCTGGTCGGCCAGACGCCGCCCTTCCCCTACTGGCTCGAGTCCGATCGCGAGATCATGAACGAGCGGCTCGAGGAGGAGCTCCACGGCCGTGCCTTGCCCGGCGGCTTCCAGGTGCGCGTGAAGCGCAAGAACGGCAGCGTGTTCGACGCGCGGCTGTACGTCTCGCCGCTGATCGACGCGCGCGGCCACCAGACCGGCTGGATGACCTCGATGACCGACATCACCGAGCCCACGCGCATCCGCGAGCAGCTGTCGGCCTCGTACGAGCGCTTCACCACCGTGCTCGAGGCGCTCGATGCCGCGGTGTCGGTGGCGCCGATCGGCAGCGAGGAGCTGCTGTTCGCCAACAAGCTCTACCGCCTGTGGTTCGGCTCCGACACCGTCGGCCACCTGGGCATGGTGGCGCAGGCCGGCGTGCCGGCCTCGAACGCGCACGACGAGGGCCTGGACGACGTCGACCCCTACGCCGGCCTGCCGATCGACACGCTGACCGCCGCGCAGGCGGCCAACAACGAGATCTTCGTGCCCGAGCTCGGCAAGTGGCTCGAGGTGCGCTCGCGCTACCTGACCTGGGTCGACGGCCGCCTGGCGCAGCTGGTGATCGCCACCGACATCACGCCGCGCCGCGATGCCGAGGAACAGGCGGCCGCGCAGGCCGACCGCGCGCAATCGGCGAGCCGGCTGATCACCATGGGCGAGATGGCCTCGAGCGTGGCGCACGAGCTCAACCAGCCTCTGACCGCGATCAGCAACTACTGCAACGGGATGATGTCGCGCATCAAGAGCCAGTCGATCGACAACGATGCGCTGCTGGCCGCGCTCGAGAAGACCTCGAAGCAGGCCCAGCGCGCGGGCCAGATCATCCAGCGCATCCGCTCCTTCGTGAAGCGCAGCGAACCCAACCGCACGCCGGCCGACGTGGCGACCATGGTCAGCGAAGCGGTCGAGCTGGCCGGCATCGAGCTGCGCCGGCGCAACGTGCGGCTCAACCACTACGTGGCGGCGCGGCTGCCGATGGTGCGCGTCGACCCGATCCTGATCGAGCAGGTGATGGTCAACCTGCTGAAGAACGCGGCCGAATCGATCGACCTCGCCGAGCGCCCGCTGGCGCGGCGCAGCGTCGAGCTGCGCGTGCTCCCGAAGGTGATCGAGGGCCACAACGCGATCGAGTTCTCGGTGCAGGACACCGGCAAGGGCCTCGCGCCGGAGGTCATGGACCGGCTCTACGAGGCCTTCTTCTCGACCAAGCCCGAGGGCATGGGCATCGGCCTGAACCTGTGCCGCACCATCGTCGAGTCGCACCGCGGCCGGATGCAGGCGGAGAACATCTACAATGGCCCGGATGTGATCGGATGCCGTTTTTCCTTCTGGATTCCGGTGTTGGACGCTATCAGTTCCCTAGCAAGTGACGAGGTAAAGGTACCTGCATGAGTTTGATTCCGAAAAAGGGCACTGTGTATGTCGTCGATGACGACGAAGCCGTACGCGATTCGCTCCAGTGGCTGCTCGAAGGCAAGGACTACCGGGTCCGCTGCTTCGATTCCGCCGAGTCCTTCCTCTCCCGCTACGACCCCCGCGAGGTGGCCTGCCTGATCGTCGACATCCGCATGGGTGGCATGACGGGCCTGGAGTTGCAGGACCGGTTGATCGAGCGCCGCTCGCCGCTGCCGATCGTGGTGATCACCGGCCACGGCGACGTGCCGATGGCCGTCGACAGCATGAAGAAGGGCGCGATGGATTTCATCCAGAAGCCCTTCAACGACGAGGAACTCGTCGCGCTGGTCGAGCGCATGCTCGAACACGCGCGCGGCGCCTTCACGCAGCACCAGCAGTCGGCCAGCCGCGACGCGCTGCTGTCCAAGCTCACGGGCCGCGAGGCGCAGGTGCTCGAGCGCATCGTCGCCGGCCGCCTCAACAAGCAGATCGCCGACGACCTCGGCATCAGCATCAAGACCGTCGAGGCGCATCGCGCCAACATCATGGAGAAGCTCAACGCCAACACCGTGGCCGATCTGCTGAAGATCGCGCTCGGGCAGGCGGCGCCCGCTGCCAAGGCCTAGACGCCGGCTATCTGTTCGATAGCGATGCATGACCCCCACGCCTGCGCAAGCGGGCGTTTTTACTTGGAAAATCGAAACCGATGACCGCCCAACTGATCGACGGCAACGCCCTCGCCAAAACCATCCGCGCCGAAGTCGCCGGCCGCACCGCGGCGCTCAAGGCCCGCGACGTGAACCCGGCCCTTTCCATCATCCTCGTGGGCGAGGACCCGGCCAGCCAGGTCTATACCAAGCACAAGGTCAACGACAGCACGCAGACCGGTCTCTCGGCCACGCTCGAGACCTACCCGGCCGACCTGAGCGAGGCCGACCTGCTCGCGCGCATCCGCGTGCTCAACGACGACCCGGCGGTGCACGGCATCCTGGTGCAGCTGCCGCTGCCCAAGCACATGGACAGTCAGAAGGTCATCGAGACCATCTCGCCCGCGAAGGACGTCGACGGCTTCCACGTCGCCAGCGCCGGCGCACTGATGACCGGCGCGCCGGGCTTCTGGCCCTGCACGCCCTTCGGCTGCATGAAGATGCTCGAATCCATCGGCTACGACCTGCGCGGCAAGCATGCGGTGGTGATCGGCCGCAGCAACATCGTCGGCAAGCCGATGGCCATGATGCTGCTGGCCAAGAGCGCCACCGTGACCATCTGCCACAGCGCCACGCAGGACCTGGGCGCCATCACGCGCCAGGCCGACGTGATCGTTGCGGCCGTGGGCAAGCTGAACCTCCTCACGGCCGACATGGTCAAGCCCGGCGCGGTGGTCATCGACGTCGGCATGAACCGCAAGGCCGACGGCAAGCTCGCGGGCGACGTCGACTTCGACGGCGTGAAGGAAGTCGCCGGCTGGATCACCCCGGTGCCCGGCGGCGTCGGCCCGATGACGCGCGCCATGCTGCTCGCCAACACCCTTGAAGCGGCCGAACGCGCCGCCAAGTGAACACCATGGCCACCTCGAACAACCCCCTCCTCGACTTCACCGACCTCCCGCTGTTCGACCGTATCCGGCCCGAACACGTCGCCCCCGCGGTCGACGTGCTGCTCGCCGATGCCGAGACCGCGCTGCAGACGGTGACGGCCCCCGACTTCCCCGCCAGTTGGAGCGCGATCTCCAAGGTGCTCGACGTGGCCTCGGAACGCTTCAGCCGCGCCTGGAGCGCGGTCGGCCATCTCAACGCCGTGGCCGACACGCCCGAGCTGCGCGCCGCCTACAACGAGGCGATGCCGCGCGTGACCGCGTTCTGGACCCGCCTGGGCTCCGACGAGCGCCTGTACGCGAAGTACAAGGCGATCGACGTCGCCACGCTCGATGCCGAGCAGCGCCAGGCGCATCGCAACGCGGTGCGCAACTTCGTGCTCGGCGGCGCGGAACTGCAGGGCGAGGCCAAGCAGCGCTTCGCCGAGATCCAGGAACGCCAGGCCGAGCTGAGCCAGAAGTTCAGCGAGAACGCGCTCGACGCGACCGATGCCTTCGCCTACTACGCACAGTTCGGCGAACTCGAGGGCGTGCCGGAAGACGTGGTCAATGCCGCGCGCGCCGCGGCCGAAGCCGAGGCCAAGGACGGCTACAAGCTCACGCTCAAGATGCCCTGCTACCTGCCAGTGATGCAGTTCGCCAGGAGCAGCGCGCTGCGCGAGACGCTCTACCGTGCCTACGTCACGCGTGCCAGCGAACTCGGCGACCCGGCCTTCGACAACACGGCGCTGATCGGCGAGATCCTCGCGCTGCGCGAGGAAGAGGCGAAGCTGCTGGGCTACCGCAACTTCGGCGAGCTCTCGGTGGTGCCGAAGATGGCCGAGTCGCCCGAGCAGGTGGTGAAGTTCCTGCGCGACCTCGCGGCCAAGGCCCGCCCCTACGGCGAGCGCGACCTCGCCGACCTGCGCGCCTTCGCGTCCACGCAACTGGGCCTGGCCGATCCGCAGCCCTGGGACTGGAGCTACGTCGGCGAGAAGCTCAAGGAAGCGCGCTACGCCTTCAGCGAACAGGAGGTCAAGCAGTACTTCCCGGCGCCCAAGGTGATGGCGGGCCTGTTCAAGATCGTCGAGACGCTGTTCGAGGTCTCGATCCGCCGCGACAGCGCGCCGACCTGGCATCCGAGCGTCGAGTTCTATCGCATCGAGCGTGCCGGCCAGAAGGTCGGCCAGTTCTACCTCGACCCCTCCGCGCGTGCCGCCAAGCGCGGCGGCGCCTGGATGGACGACGTGCGCGCGCGCTGGCTGCGGCCCGACGACGGCCGGCTGCAGACCCCGGTCGCGCAACTGGTCTGCAATTTCGCCGAGGGCGTGGGCGGCAAGCCGCCGCTGCTCACGCACGACGACGTGACCACCCTGTTCCACGAGTTCGGCCACGGACTGCACCACATGCTCACGCAGGTGAACGAGCGCGACGTCTCGGGCATCAGCGGCGTCGAATGGGACGCGGTCGAGCTGCCGAGCCAGTTCATGGAGAACTTCTGCTGGGAATGGGATGTGCTGAGCCACATGACGGCCCACGTCGACACCGGCGCGCCGCTGCCGCGCGCGCTGTTCGACAAGATGACCGCGGCCAAGAACTTCCAGAGCGGCCTGCAGACGCTGCGCCAGATCGAGTTCTCGCTGTTCGACATGCTGCTGCACACCGAGTACCACGCCGCGGCCGCGAAGCCCGGCGACGTGCTCGCGCTGCTGGCCCAAGTGCGCGCCGAGGTGGCCGTGATGCCCTCGCCGCCCTTCAGCCGCACGCCGAACACCTTCAGCCACATCTTCTCGGGCGGCTATGCGGCCGGCTACTACAGCTACAAGTGGGCCGAGGTGCTGAGCGCCGATGCCTACGCGGCCTTCGAGGAAACCGTGGGCGCCAACGGCGAACCGAGCATCGAGACCGGCCGCAAGTACCGCCAGGCCATCCTCGAGGCCGGCGGCAGCCGCAGCGCGATGGAGTCGTTCAAGGCCTTCCGCGGCCGCGAACCCCAGCTTGATGCGCTGCTGCGACACCAGGGCATGGCCGAGCCGCAGCCGGCTTGATGCGGCGCTGAAGCTTGAGATACTCGGGCCATGCGCCCGATTTACAAATTCTCACCAAGTCGCCTGACCGGTTTCGTCCTCCTGCTCGCCGCCGCGGGCGCGGTGGCGCAACCGGTCTACCGGCAGGTCGACAAGAACGGCCGGGTCACCTTCTCGGACCGCGCGCCCACCGCCAGCACCGAACCCGCCGCCAATGCGCAGCCGGCGCCCGCCACGGGCGCCAACGCGGGCCTGCCCTACGAGCTGCGCCAGATCGCGCAGCGCTATCCGGTGACGCTCTACAGCGGCGACGAATGCGCGCCCTGCGCGATGGCGCGCACGCTGCTCACGACGCGCGGCATCCCGTTCCAGGAACGCACGGTGAACAGCAACCAGGAGGTGGAAGCGCTGCAGAAGCTCAGCGGCCAGACCTCGCTGCCGCTGCTGACCATCGGCACGCAGCAACTGCCCGGCTTTTCCGACACGCAGTGGGCGCAATACCTCGACGCGGCCGGCTATCCCAGGAGCAACGGCCTGCCCAGCGGCTACCGCAATCCGCCGGCGCAGCCGATGGTCGCCCAGCTCACGCGCGCACCGGCGCCCGCACCCGCCGCCCCGCGCGCGGCGCCCGAGGAGCAGCCGCTGCCCGCGGCACCGCCGAGCGGGCCGACGCCGGAGAACCCGGCCGGCATCAAGTTCTGATCAGGCGAAGTCCAGCGTGCGCACGCCCTCGGGCGTGCCGAGCAGGCACACATGCGCCTTCTGGTGCGCGAACACGCCGACGGTGACTACGCCGGGCCACTGGCTCACCTCGGATTCGAAGGCCAGCGGATCGGCGATCTTCAGGCCCGTCACGTCGACGATGTGCTGGCCGTTGTCGGTCACCAGCGGCAGGCCGTCCTTCTCTCGCACCTGGGCCTGGCCGCCCAGCGCCGCGAACTGCCGCATCACGCGGCGCGCCGCCATCGGGATCACCTCGACCGGCAGCGGAAAGGCACCGAGCGTGTCGACCAGCTTCGAGGCATCGGCGATGCAGACGAAGCGGCGCGACTGGGCCGCGATGATCTTCTCGCGCGTGAGCGCGGCACCGCCGCCCTTCACCATGAAACCCCGCGCGTCGATCTCGTCGGCGCCGTCGATGTAGACGCCCAGCTCCTCGACCTCGTTGCTGTCGAACACCTGGATGCCCAGTGCCCGCAGGCGCTCGGTGGAGGCGATCGAGCTTGAGACGGCGCCACGGATCTGGTCCTTGATCGTCGCCAGCGCGTCGATGAACTTGTTGACCGTCGAGCCGGTGCCCACGCCCACGATCTCGCCCTTCACCACGTAGGCCAGGGCGGCGCGGCCCACCTGGGCCTTGAGTTCGTCCTGGGAGATGGGGGCGGCTGCGGCGGAAGAAGAAGGAAGGGGTGCGGTCATCGCGGAGAATCCTGGGCTCATTGAAGCCCCGAATTATCCGACGATGTCCCTGCTGCCCTCCTCGCTCTACGGCCTGGCCCGCCCCTTCCTGTTCGGTTTCGACCCGGAGCACGCCCATGAACTGACGCTCGACGGGCTCGCGCGCACGCAGAACACGCCGCTGGCCTGCGCCTACTCGGCGCCGCGCGTCGACGATCCCGTCACCCTGGCCGGCCTGCGGTTCCCGAACCGCGTCGGCCTCGCCGCCGGCCTCGACAAGAACGCACGCTGCATCGACGCCTTCGCCACCATGGGCTTCGGCTTCGTCGAGGTCGGCACCGTCACGCCCAAGGGCCAGCCCGGCAATCCGCGCCCGCGCATCTTCCGCCTGCCCGAACGCCAGGCGCTGATCAACCGGCTCGGCTTCAACAACGACGGACTCGACGCCTTCCTGGCCAACGTGCAGAAGGCACGTTTCCGCCGCAACGCGGCCCGCGCGAAGGCCCCGATGCTGCTGGGCCTGAACATCGGCAAGAACGCCGCCACGCCGATCGAGCGCGCGATGGACGACTACATCGCCTGCCTCGACGGCGTGTACCCGCATGCCGACTACGTGACGATCAACATCTCGAGCCCCAACACCGCCAACCTGCGCAGCCTGCAGAGCGACGAGGCGCTCGACGCGCTGCTCGGCGCCGTGGCCGAGCGGCGCGAGACGCTGGCGCGCCAGCCCATCGGCGGCGCACCGCGCCGCGTGCCGCTGTTCGTGAAGATCGCGCCCGACCTCGACGAGGCGCAGGTGGCGGTGATCGCCGCCACGCTGCGCCGCCACGGCATGGATGGCGTGATCGCCACCAACACCACGCTGGCGCGCGACGCGGTCGAGGGGCTGCCGCATGCGAAGGAAGCCGGCGGCCTGTCGGGTGCGCCGGTGCGCGAATCGAGCAACCGCGTGATCGCCCAGTTGCGCGCCGCACTGGGCAAGGACTTCCCGATCGTCGGCGTGGGCGGCATCCTCGGCGCGGCCGATGCCAGGGCCAAGATCGCGGCCGGCGCGGACGTGGTGCAGATCTACACCGGCCTGATCTACCGCGGCCCGGCGCTGGTCCATGAAACGGCACAGGCGCTGCAGCGGGACCGCGGCAGCGCCTGAGTTTTCAATCGGAAGGCGGGCGGGTGCGACCCGCCGGCCGTTTCGTCAGCGCATGCGCCAGAGGATCGGCGCGACGAAGGTCGCCCAGCGCAGCAGGCGCTTCGGGCGCACCACCACCAGCGCCGCAGCCACGGCGACGCCCGTGGCCACCGGATGCTCGCGCGCGATGCGCAGCGCCGTGGCGGTCGGGGTTTCGTCGGGCGGCGGGGGGGCCGCCCGCTCCTCGCCCTGCGCGGCGGCGGTACCGCCACCCTGCAAGGTCGCGATGCGCAGGCGCTGGCGCTCGATGCGCTCGATCAGTTCCTCGCGCGTGGCCGGACGGCGTGGCGCCGGCTCGTCCTCTTCGCCGGGCTCGTCGCCCAGTCCGAAGCGCTCCTGTACCCAGGTCCAGTCGCGCGCCAGTTCCTCGCGGGTCGGCGTGAAGCTGTTCGAGGCACCGCGCAGCTGGGTCCACAGGCCCCAGGCGGCCGCGAGCCACAGCACGATCCAGAGCGCGGCCACCGACCAGGCGGCGGTGGTGCGCTGCGGCGTGTCCCAGAAATGGACCACGACGGCCACGGACAGCAGCGCGACGGCGATCGTCGTCAGGCCCAGCAGCACGATCGCGAGGACCAGCACCAGCTTGAGCCGCTGCTTCTCCTCCTCCCAGGCCATGCGCAGCAGCTGCACACGGTCCTCGGCGGCCATCGCGCCCTCGGCCGCGGCAATGCGCAGCCGGCGCAGGCGCCGGTCCAGTCCGAGAAGAGAGAGCAACCTCATCGGCGGCCCTCCGCTGTCATGGTTCGATCAGCGGCGACCAAGCAGCAGGCCCACCAGCACACCGACGGCCAGCGCGCCAGCGGCGATCTGCCAGGGTTCGTCGTGGGCATATGCGTTGGTGGCCGAGGCGGCTTCGCGGGCCTTCTTGGCGGCGAGGCGGCTCTTCTCGGCGGCGAGTTCGCGGGCGATCGCGAGCTTGGTGTCGATGCGCTGGCGCAGCGCCTTGATGTGGGGAACCGAATCCAGGTCCTTGCTGGCGAGCACGCCACGCACGTCGCTCGCGATGTCCTCGGCTGCCGCCTCGAGATTCTTGGATGCACTCATTGGAAACCTTCCTCCGTGATGACACCGGCACCGCGCCGGCGGCTTCACGCCTACAAATGGCGTGCTGTCATGTTACAGGCTACATCGCCCGCACAGGACTGCATCCACAAAGAGTTCTGCAAGAGATCGTTCGCGATCGGCGCGGAATTCAGTCCTCGGCCGCGAGCAGGTCCGCCACGTGTCGGCCGATCGCGAGGCTGCTCGTGAGCCCCGGCGACTCGATGCCGAACAGGTTGACGAGGCCTCGCACGCCATGCGCGCGCGGTCCGTCGATGCGGAAGTCGGCCGCGGGATCGCCGGGTCCCGAGATCTTCGGTCGCATGCCCGCGTAGCCCGGGATCAGCGCGCCATCGGGCAGCGCGGGCCAGTACTTGCGCACCTCGGCATAGAAGGCGTCGCCGCGCGCCGGGTCCACCACCAGGTCGTCGGGCGAGCTCACCCATTGCACATCGGGTCCGAACTTGGCCTGCCCGCCGAGGTCGATCGTCAGGTGCACGCCAAGACCGCCGGGCTCGGGCACCGGATAGACCAGCCGGCCGAAGGGCGCGCGGCCCGACAGGGTGAAGTAGTTGCCCTTCGCGAAATAGGCGGTGGGAACGGTCTCGGTGGCGAGTCCTCCGAAGTGGCGCGCCAGATCGGGCGCACCCAGGCCGGCCGCGTTGACCACGCTGCGGCAGCGCAGCCGCGTGCCGTCTTGCGCGGTCAGCACGATGCCGCCCTCCTCCAGGTCCGCGCGCTTCACGGCCGACTTCAACGCCAGCATGCCGCCCGCGTTCTCGAGATCGCCGAGCAGGCTCAGCATCAGCGCATGGCTGTCGACGATGCCGGTGCTCGGCGAGACCAGCGCGGCCATGCAGCGCAGTTGCGGTTCGAGCGCGACGGCCTGCGCCGCCGAGATCGTTTCGAGGTCGTCGACGCCGTTGGCCGCGGCCTTGAGCCGGATCGCCTCGAGCTGCGCCACCTGTTCGGTCGAGGTCGCGACGATCAGCTTGCCGCAGCGCCGGTGCGGCACGCCGCGCGCCTCGGCATACGCATAGAGCAATTGCTTGCCTTCGACACAGAGCCTCGCCTTCAACGAAGCTTGCGGGTAGTAGATCCCCGCATGAATGACTTCGCTGTTGCGCGAACTCGTGCCGGTACCGATGGCGCCTTCGGCCTCGAGCACCATCACTTCGCGGCCCGCCAGCGCGAGTGCGCGCGCCACGGCCAAACCCACCACACCACCGCCGATGACGGCGCAATCGAGATCGTCCATGCGGCGAGCTTAGCGCGCGCCGCGCGGCTCAAGTTGCGGTCGGCGGCGGCTCGGGATCGGTGGGCTCGTCGGGCGCCGTGCCTGGCCCCTCGTCGGGCTCCACGGGCAGGCCCGGCGTGGGCGTGATCGGCGTCGGAAGATCGGGTGCGGTCGCCATGATCTTTTCTCCTGGGTTGAAGTCGTGCCTCGGTTCTAGGCGCAAAGCCCCGCACAGCCAGCAGCACGCGACGGCACCTGACGTCGGCGCGCACCGACACGCAAACGGCGATGCCGTCGGGCCAAAGCTCCGACGGAGAAGAAAAAATGGAACCGGGAAATTGGTGGGCGGTGGAGGTTTCGAACCTCCGACCCCAGCAGTGTGAATGCTGTGCTCTACCCCTGAGCTAACCGCCCCTGACACCTCTGCCCGATCTCTTCGATGGGCTTCAGCGCCTGGATGAATCGCGTTCTGCGAAGCCTTAGATTATGCCACAGCTTTTCAAGCGTTTTGGCGAAAGAGTGTGCGACCGTTGCTCGATTTGTCGAGTTGGGACAACACGGCGTCGTGCTCGGCGAGTTCATGCTCGGTCGCCACCAGCACCGGCAGCTCGATGCGGCTGAGGTCGATGGCGATCACCGTGGTGCCCACCTCGGGCTCGGTGGTGGCCACGTCGATCAGCAGCGCGTCCTGGCCGCGCGTGAGGTTGATGTAGACGTCGGCCAGCAGCTGGGCGTCGAGCTTGGCGCCGTGGAAGGTCCGGTTCGAACGGTCGACGCCGAAGCGGTCGCACAGCGCGTCGAGCGAGTTGCGCTTGCCCGGGTACACCTGCTTGGCCATGGCCAGCGTGTCGGTCACCTCGCTCACGAAGGTCTTGAGCGGCGGCAGGCCGGCACGCTCGAACTCCTTGTTGAGGAAGCCCACGTCGAAGGCCGCGTTGTGGATGATCAGCTCGGCGCCGCGCAGGTACTCGACGATGTCGTTGGCCAGCGTGGCGAACTTCGGCTTGTCGCGCAGGAAGTCGGTCGTCAGGCCGTGCACCTTGAGCGCATCCTCGTGGCTCTCGCGCTCGGGGTTGAAGTAGATGTGCAGGTCGTTGCCGGTGAGCTTGCGGTTGAACAGCTCCACGCAGCCCAGCTCGATGACGCGGTCGCCGTTCTCGGCCGACAGCCCGGTGGTTTCCGTATCGAGAACGATCAGGCGGCTCATCAGTGGTTTTCCTTCGCGTGGTTGATCGAGTACTTCGGAATCTCGATCGTCACATTCTCCTGCGCCAGGATCGCCTGGCAACTCAGGCGCGACTGCGGCTCCAGGCCCCAGGCGCGGTCGAGCAGGTCTTCCTCGCCCTCCTCCGCCTCGTTGAGCGAGCCGCCGCCCGCGCGCACGATCACGTGGCAGGTGGTGCAGGCGCAACTCATCTCGCAGGCGTGCTCGATGTTGATGTCGTTGTCGAGCAGGGCCTCGCAGATCGAGGTGCCCGCGGGCGCGGTGATCTCGGCGCCTTGCGGGCAGTATTCGGGATGCGGATAGATCTTGATCGTGGGCATGCAGCGCCTGCGTTGTCGTTCTTTGCGGTGTTCTTGTCTTAGAGGGATTCGACCTTGCGCCCCGAGAGCGCGCGGGCGATGCCGGCATTCATGCGCTGCGCGGCGAAGGGCTCGGTGATCTCGGCCAGCGCCTTGGTGGCGGCCTCTATCGCGGCCGCGTCGTTGCCCTGGGCACTCAGGCGCAGCGCGCTCATCGATGCATCGATGGCCGTGCGCTCCTGTGCGCCGAGCAGGTCGTCGTCGGCATCGAGCGCGCTCTTCGTCGCGAGCAGCATGCGCTCGGCATCGACGCGGGCCTCGACCAGCGCGCGCGCCTGCATGTCCTGCTGTGCCGTCGAGAAACTCTCCTGCAGCATGGTCGCGATCTGGTCGTCCGACAGCCCATAGGAAGGCTTGACGGTGACGCTGGCTTCCACGCCGCTGGCCTGTTCCTTGGCGCTCACGCTCAGCAGGCCGTCGGCATCGACCGTGAAGGTCACGCGGATGCGCGCGGCGCCCGCGGCCATCGGCGGGATGCCGCGCAAGGTGAAGCGCGCGAGGCTGCGGCAATCGGCCACCAGGTCGCGCTCGCCCTGCACCACGTGCAACGCCAGCGCGGTCTGGCCGTCCTGGTAGGTGGTGAAGTCCTGCGCCATCGCGGTCGGGATGGTCTGGTTGCGCGGCACGATGCGCTCGACCAGCCCGCCCATGGTCTCGAGGCCCAGCGACAGCGGAATCACGTCGAGCAGCAGCAGTTCGCCCGCGCCGTTGTTGCCGGCCAGCTGGTTCGCCTGGATCGCGGCGCCGAGCGCGACGACCTCGTCGGGGTTGAGATTGACCAGCGGCTCGCGGCCGAAGAACTCGGCAACCGCCTCGCGAACCTGCGGCATGCGCGTCGACCCGCCCACCAGCACGATGCCCTGCAGGTCGTCGGCCTTGAGTTTGGCATCGCGCAGCGCCTTGCGCACGGCGGCCAGGGTGCGGTCGGTGAGCGCCTTGGTGGCCGCGTCGAACTGCGCGCGCTGCAGCGCGAAGCGAAGCGGCTGGCCGCCCACGTCGGCGGCGAAGGTCACGGTGTCGGCATCGGTCAGCGCTTCCTTGGCGGCACGCGCCGCCACGAGCACGGCGGCCTTGTCGGTCTCGCTCGCGGTCTGGACACCGCTTTGCGCCAGCACGAAATCGGCCAGCGCATGGTCGTAGTCGTCGCCGCCGAGCGCCGAGTCGCCGCCGGTCGCGATGACCTCGAACACGCCCTGCGTGAGCCGCAGGATAGAAATGTCGAAGGTGCCGCCGCCGAGGTCGTAGACCGCATAGACGCCCTCGCTCGCATTGTCGAGGCCGTAGGCGATGGCGGCCGCGGTGGGCTCGCTGATCAGCCGCAGCACGTTGAGGCCGGCCAGCTGCGCCGCGTCCTTCGTGGCCTGGCGCTGGCCCTCGTCGAAGTAGGCGGGCACGGTGATGACCGCGCCGTAGAGCTCGTCGTCGAAGGTGTCCTCGGCGCGGTAGCGCAGCGTCGCGAGGATCTCGGCGCTGATCTCGACCGGCGACTTGTCGCCCGCCGCGGTGTGCACCTGCACCATGCCGCCATCGCCACCGCCGATGGCATAGGACATCGCTTCGCGGTGGGTCACGTCGGCCAGCCCGCGGCCCATGAGCCGCTTGACCGAGGTGATGGTGTTCGAGGGGTCCTGCGCGCGCGCGGCGACCGCGTCGAAGCCGATCTGGCGGCGCTCCTTGTCGAGGTAGCGCACCACCGAGGGCAGCAGCACGCGGCCCTGGTCGTCGGGCAGGCATTCGGCGACGCCGTTGCGCACCGAGGCCACCAGCGAATGCGTGGTGCCGAGGTCGATGCCGACGGCGATGCGGCGCTGGTGCGGATCGGGGGCCTGGCCGGGTTCGGAAATCTGAAGAAGAGCCATAGGGCCTTATTGTCCCAACTGATCCGATTTGGCTTCGACGTCGTGGCCGAAGCGCTCAATGAACATGAGGGCTCTCACCTGCTGCGCGGCGGCGGGGTAGTCGCCCTTCTCGTCGATCAGCCAGTCGAGCGACGAGAGCGCGCGGGCGCGGCCCGCGTCGACCTCGGCCTGCAGGCGCTCGAGCGCGGCGATGTCCTCGACCTCGTCGAGCGCCTCGCGCCATTCCATTTGCTGCATGAGGAAGTCGGGCGGCATCGCCGTGTTGTTCTCGGCATTGACCGGGGCACCGTGCAGCTCGCAGAGGTAGCTCGCGCGCCGCACCGGGTCCTTGAGCCGCTGGTAGGCCTCGTTGATGCGCACCGACCATTGCATGGCCACGCGCTGCGCGGCCGCGCCCTGCGCCGCAAAGCGATCGGGATGGGCTTCGCGCTGCAGTTCCTTCCAGCGCGCGTCCAGCGCCGCGCGGTCCTGCGCGAAAGTCGCGGGGACGGCGAACAGCTCGAAGTCGGTGTCGTTCAGGTTCATGGCAAGAAAAAACCGCCAGCACATGACATGGTGGCGGCTGTTGTCGCGGTCAGCGACTGCGCATCAGATGCGGAAGCTTTCCCCGCAACCGCAGCGGTCGCGCTCGTTCGGGTTGTTGAACTTGAAGCCTTCGTTGAGGCCCTCGCGCACGAAGTCCAGCTGCGTGCCGTCGATGTAGGCCAGGCTCTTCGGATCCACCAGCACCTTCACGCCGTGGTCCTCGAACACCACGTCCTCGGGCGTCAGTTCGTCCACGTACTCGAGCTTGTAGGCCAGGCCCGAGCAACCGGTGGTCTTCACGCCCAGCCGCACGCCCACGCCCTTGCCTCGCTTGCCGAGGTAGCGATTCACATGGCGCGCGGCGGCTTCTGTCAGCGTGACGGCCATCTCAGTGCGCTGCCGCGGCTTCGGCGCTCTTCGCGCCGTGCTTGGCCTTGTAGTCGCTCACGGCCGCCTTGATCGCGTCCTCGGCGAGGATCGAGCAGTGGATCTTCACCGGCGGCAGCGCCAGTTCCTCGGCGATCTGCGCGTTCTTGAGCGCGGCGGCTTCGTCGAGCGTCTTGCCCTTGACCCATTCGGTCACGAGCGACGACGAAGCGATCGCCGAGCCGCAACCATAGGTCTTGAAGCGCGCGTCTTCGATCACGCCGGTTTCGGGGTTAACCTTGATCTGCAGCTTCATCACGTCGCCGCAGGCCGGCGCGCCGACCATGCCGGTGCCGACCGAGTCGTCGCCCTTTTCGAAGGAGCCGACGTTGCGCGGGTTTTCGTAGTGGTCGATGACCTTGGAAGAATATGCCATGGTGTACCTCTCAAACTTTGTTCAATCGTGGAGCTTCGGGCTCAGTGCGCCGACCACTGGATCGTGCTGATGTCGACGCCGTCCTGGAACATTTCCCACAGGGGGCTCAATTCGCGCAGCTTGGCCACGTTGTGCTTGATGGTCGAGATGGCGTAGTCGATCTCTTCCTCGGTCGTGAAGCGGCCGATGGTCATGCGCAGGCTGCTGTGGGCCAGTTCGTCGCTGCGGCCCAGGGCGCGCAACACGTAGCTGGGCTCGAGGCTGGCCGAGGTGCAGGCCGAACCCGACGACACCGCCAGGCCCTTGATGCCCATGATCAGCGACTCGCCCTCGACGTAGTTGAAGCTCATGTTCAGGTTGTGCGGCACGCGGTGCTCGAGGTCGCCGTTGATGAAGACCTGTTCCACGTCCTTCAGGCCGTCGAGCAGGCGCTTCTGCAGCCGCGCGGCCTTGGCGATGTCTTCCTTCATCTCGGCCTTGGCGATGCGGAAGGCCTCGCCCATGCCCACGATCTGGTGCGTGGGCAGCGTGCCCGAACGCATGCCGCGCTCGTGGCCGCCACCGTGCATCTGGGCCTCGAGCCGCACGCGCGGCTTGCGGCGCACGTACAGCGCGCCGATGCCCTTGGGACCGTAGGTCTTGTGCGACGCCAGGCTCATCAGGTCGATCGGCAGCTTCGCGATGTCGATCTCGACCTTGCCGGTGGCCTGCGCGGCGTCGACGTGGAAGATCACGCCCTTCTCGCGGCAGATGTTGCCCAGCGCCACCACGTCCTGCACCACGCCGATCTCGTTGTTCACGAACATCACGCTCGCGAGGATGGTGTCGGGGCGGATCGCGGCCTTGAACTTCTCGAGGTCGAGCAGACCGTCTTCCTGCACGTCGAGGTAGGTGACCTCGAAACCCTGGCGCTCGAGTTCGCGCATGGTGTCGAGCACGGCCTTGTGCTCGGTCTTCACCGTGATCAGGTGCTTGCCCTTGCCCTTGTAGAACTGTGCCGCGCCCTTGAGCGCGAGGTTGTTCGATTCGGTGGCGCCCGAGGTCCAGACGATCTCGCGCGGGTCGGCGCCGATCAGCTCGGCCACGTAGCCGCGCGCCTTCTCGACCGCTTCTTCCGCTTCCCAGCCCCAGGCGTGGCTGCGCGACGCCGGGTTGCCGAAGTGCTCGCGCAACCAGGGAATCATGGCGTCGACCACGCGCGGGTCGACCGGCGTGGTCGCGCCGTAATCGAGATAGATCGGGAAATGAGGAGTTACGTCCATGGCTGGCTCGTGCTGGCGTGGGGGGTTGTTCTTGGTCGCTGTTCGTTCGCTGGCGGCGCCCGGCGTGGGCGCCGCGTCGGTCTCGTCTCGAAGCGTCTGCGTCGCGGTCCTCAGGACTTGGCGAAGACGTTGCCGAGGGCAAACACCGAATTCGGTGCATTGACGCGGATCGGCTTGACCACCGGCTGCGCGGAGATGGCGCGCTTGACGACCGGCTTGTTCTCGATCTGCACGCCCTTGGCGATCTGGTCGTCGACCAGCTTCTGCAGGGTGACCGAATCGAGAAACTCGACCATGCGCTGGTTCAGCGAGGCCCAGAGTTCGTGGGTCATGCAGCGGCCTTGTTCGCCGAGGCAGTTTTCCTTGCCGCCGCACTGGGTGGCGTCGATCGGCTCGTCGACCGACACGATGATGTCGGCCACGGTGATGTCGGCGGCCTTGCGGCCCAGGCTGTAGCCACCGCCCGGACCCCGGGTGGACTCGACGAGTTCGTGACGGCGCAGCTTGCCGAAGAGTTGCTCGAGGTACGACAGCGAAATCTGCTGCCGCTGGCTGATCGCGGCCAGCGTGACCGGACCGGTGTTCTGACGCAGAGCCAGATCGATCATGGCTGTGACCGCAAAACGGCCTTTGGTAGTGAGACGCATCGCAAGCTCCTTTTTAGCGCTTACCGTTGAAATGACACCGTTGCCCGGGAGCCACGGTGATCTCGTCTCCGCCCTGCCCGACTCTTGACACTGGTGAGCCAGTGGTTGTGAGTCGGTCCTTCATCGCGAAGTTTCTTTTTTGTTGAGTGTTTCGCTCAAGTATATCAGAAGGCCCCGGATTTTGCTCGGGTAAACCCGATTCCGGGCGATCGGGGGCGCCGCTACCGAAAACCTTCGGCCTACTTGGCCGGCGCTATCGCGATGTTGTCGCCGCCCGCGGCCCCGAAGGCCTGCTCGCGCAGCAGCGCCAGCTGGTCGCGCACCCGCGCCGCCTTCTCGAACTCGAGGTTGCGCGCGTGCTCGAGCATCTGCTTCTCGAGCCGCTTGATCTCGCGTGCGATGTCCTTCTCGCTCATGTCCTCGACCTTGGCGCGCTCGAGGTCCAGCTTGGCCATCTCCTTGCCGGTCTTCTCGCTGTAGACGCCATCGATCAGGTCGCGCACCTGCTTCACGATGCTGCGCGGGGTGATGCCGTGGGCCTCGTTGTGGGCGATCTGGCGCGCGCGCCGGCGTTCGGTCTCGCCGATGGCGCGCTTCATCGAATCGGTCATCCGGTCGGCGTACAGGATGGCCTTGCCGTTCAGGTTGCGCGCCGCCCGGCCGATGGTCTGGATCAGCGAACGCTCGGCGCGCAGGAAGCCTTCCTTGTCGGCATCGAGGATCGCCACCAGCGAGACCTCGGGAATGTCCAGTCCCTCGCGCAGCAGGTTGATGCCCACCAGCACGTCGAAGGTGCCCAGGCGCAGGTCGCGCAGGATCTCCACCCGCTCGACCGTGTCGACGTCGCTGTGCAGGTAGCGCACCTTCACGCCGTTGTCGCCCAGGTAGTCGGTGAGCTGCTCGGCCATGCGCTTGGTCAGGGTGGTGATCAGCACGCGCTCGTTCTTCTCGACGCGCACGTGGATCTCCTGCAGCACGTCGTCGACCTGGTGCGTGGCCGGCCGCACCTCCACCTCGGGATCGATCAGGCCCGTGGGCCGCACCAGCTGCTCGACCACCTGCCCGGTGTGCTGCTTCTCGTAGTCGGCCGGCGTGGCCGACACGAAGATGCACTGGCGCATGCGCTTCTCGAATTCCTCGAGCTTCAGCGGCCGGTTGTCGAGCGCGCTCGGCAGCCGGAAGCCGTACTCCACCAGCGTGGTCTTGCGCGCCCGGTCGCCGTTGTACATGCCGCCGAGCTGGCCGATCATCTGGTGGCTCTCGTCGAGGAACATCAGCGCGTCCTTCGGCAGGTAGTCGGTCAGCGTGGGCGGCGGGTCGCCGGGCGCCGCGCCCGAGAGGTGGCGCGTGTAGTTCTCGATGCCCTTGCAGTGGCCGATCTCGGCCAGCATCTCGAGGTCGAAGCGGGTGCGCTGCTCGAGGCGCTGGGCCTCCACCAGCTTGCCCGCGGCCACCAGTTCTTTCAACCGCCCGTCGAGCTCGATCTTGATGGTCTCCACGGCCGCCAGCACCTTGTCGCGCGGCGTCACGTAGTGGCTCGAGGGGTAGACCGTGAAGCGCGGCACCTTCTGGCGGATGCGCCCGGTCAGCGGGTCGAACAGCTGCAGCGACTCGATCTCGTCGTCGAACAGCTCGAAGCGGATCGCGAGTTCGCTGTGCTCGGCCGGAAACACGTCGATGGTGTCGCCGCGCACGCGGAAGGTGCCGCGCGCGAAGTCCTGCTCGTTGCGCGTGTACTGCATGCGGATCAGCTGGGCGATCAGGTCGCGCTGGCCGACCTTGTCGCCCACGCGCGCGATCAGCCGCATCTCCATGTAGTCCTCGGGCGTGCCGATGCCGTAGATCGCGCTCACGGTGGCCACGATCACGGTGTCGCGCCGCTCCAGCACGCTCTTGGTGGCCGACAGCCGCATCTGCTCGATGTGCTCGTTGATCGAGGAGTCCTTCTCGATGAACAGGTCGCGCTGCGGCACGTAGGCCTCGGGCTGGTAGTAGTCGTAGTAGCTGACGAAGTACTCGACGGCGTTCTTCGGGAAGAACTCGCGGAATTCGCTGTAGAGCTGTGCCGCCAGGGTCTTGTTGGGCGCGAACACGATGGCCGGGCGCCCGGTGCGGGCGATGACGTTGGCCATGGTGAAGGTCTTGCCCGAGCCGGTCACGCCCAGCAGGGTCTGGAACACCTCGCCGTCGCCCACGCCCTCGACCAGCTTCTCGATGGCGTTCGGCTGGTCGCCCGCCGGCGGATAGGGCTGATAGAGCTCGAAAGGCGAGCCCGGAAAGCTGATGAATTCGCCCTTGGGAGCGGGCCCCACGGGGTCGGCGTTGTTCGAGTCTGCTATGGCTTCGTTGGTCTCTGGCATGGCTGTACCCGTCAGGTGGCGTGGCGCCGGTAAAATTCAAGGCAACCGCAAAGCTTAAAGCCTCAAGCGGTTGCCAGCGAAGCTTTCATCCCAAAGGACCTTTCCATGTCTATGTTCACCGCGGTCGAGATGGCACCGCGCGATCCGATCCTCGGCCTCAACGAGCAATTTGCCGCCGACACCAACCCCAACAAGGTCAATCTCGGCGTCGGCGTCTACTACGACGACAACGGCAAGCTGCCCCTGCTGCAGTGCGTGCAGGCGGCCGAGCAGAACATGATGAAAGCGCCCACGGCGCGTGGTTATCTGCCCATCGACGGCATCGCCGCGTACGACAACGCCGTCAAGGTGCTGGTCTTCGGCGCCGACAGCGAGCCCGTGACCTCGGGCCGCGTGGCCACGATCCAGGCCATCGGCGGCACCGGCGGCCTCAAGGTCGGCGCCGACTTCCTCAAGAAGCTCAACCCCGCCGCCAAGGTGCTGATCAGCGACCCGAGCTGGGAAAACCACCGCGCGCTGTTCACCAACGCCGGTTTCGAGGTCGAAAGCTACCCCTACTACGACGCCGCCAAGCGCGGCATCGACTTCGACGGCATGCTGGCCGCGCTCAATGCCGCCCCGGCCGGCACCGTGGTCGTGCTGCACGCCTGCTGCCACAACCCCACCGGCTACGACATCACGCCCGCGCAGTGGGACCAGGTCGTCGCCGCCGTCAAGGCCAAGGGCCTGGTGCCCTTCCTCGACATGGCCTACCAGGGCTTCGGCTACGGCCTGCAGGAAGACGGCGCGGCCGTCGCCAAGTTCGTCGCGGCCGGCCTGACCTTCTTCGTCTCGACCTCGTTCTCCAAGAGCTTCAGCCTCTACGGCGAGCGCGTGGGCGCCCTCTCGGTGCTGTGCGAGAACAAGGAAGAAGCCGCGCGCGTGCTGTCGCAGCTGAAGATCGCCATCCGCACCAACTACAGCAACCCGCCCACGCACGGCGGCGCCGTGGTGGCCGCGGTGCTCGGCAACCCCGAGCTGCGCGCCCTGTGGGAGAAGGAACTGGGCGAGATGCGCGTGCGCATCAAGGCCATGCGCCAGAAGCTGGTCGACGGCCTCAAGGCCGCCGGCGTGAAGGAAGACATGAGCTTCATCACCACCCAGATCGGCATGTTCAGCTACTCGGGCCTGACCAAGGACCAGATGGTGCGCCTGCGCAACGAGTTCGGCGTCTACGGCACCGACACCGGCCGCATGTGCGTGGCCGCGCTCAACAGCAAGAACATCGACCACGTCTGCGCGTCGATCGCCAAGGTCGTCTGACGGTCCGCGTCGCGGGGGTGACTCGCTCGAGTCACCTCCGCGACACAACTTGTTCACGCAAGCCCGCGGCCATCTCCGAGGGCCTTCCCGGGCCTAGGGTTAGGCCCCCTGCGCGTGTCGAAATGCGCTGATATATTGCACCGCAACATTCCAACTCGACACAGCGATGCTCTACCAACTCTACGAAGCCCAGCGTTCCCTCATGGAACCGTTCGCGGACTTCGCCCAGGCCGCCTCCAAGCTCTACAGCCCCGGTGCCGTCTGGAGCCAGCTGCCCGGAGCGCAGCGCATGGCGGCGAGCTACGACCTGCTCTACCGCCTCGGCAAGGACTACGAGAAGCCCGAGTTCAACATCAAGTCGGTCAAGGTCGACGGCGACGACGTCGTGATCCAGGAAGTGATCGAGCTGGAAAAGCCGTTTTGCCAGCTGCGGCGCTTCAAGCGCTTCACCGACGAGCCGCACATCCTCAAGACGCTCAAGAGCCAGCCCGTGGTGCTGGTGGTGGCGCCGCTGTCGGGCCACTACGCCACCCTGCTGCGCGACACCGTGCGCACCCTTTTGCAGGACCACAAGGTCTACATCACCGACTGGAAGAACGCGCGCCTGGTGCCACTGTCGGACGGCGAGTTCCACCTCGACGACTACATCAACTACGTGCAGGAGTTCATCCGCCGCCTGCAGGCCGAGTACGGCAACTGCCACGTGGTCAGCGTGTGCCAGCCCACGGTGCCGGTGCTGGCCGCGGTGTCGCTGATGGCCAGCCGCGGCGAGGCGCTGCCGCTCACCATGACGATGATGGGCGGCCCGATCGACGCCCGCAAGTCGCCCACGGCGGTCAACAACCTCGCGATGAACAAGAGCTTCGAGTGGTTCGAGAACAACGTGATCTACCGCGTGCCCCAGGGCTTCCCGGGCGCGGGCCGGCGCGTCTACCCGGGCTTCCTGCAGCACACGGGCTTCGTCGCGATGAACCCCGACCGCCACGCGAGCAGCCACTACGACTACTTCAAGGACCTGATCAAGGGCGACGACGCGAGCGCCGAGGCGCACCGCAAGTTCTACGACGAGTACAACGCCGTGCTCGACATGGACGCCGATTACTACCTCGAGACGATCCGCACCGTGTTCCAGGAATTCGACCTAGTCAACGGCACCTGGGACGTGAAGAGCCCGACCGGCGAGGTCGAGCGCGTGCGGCCGCAGGACATCCGCGCCACCGCGCTGCTCACGGTCGAGGGCGAGCTCGACGACATCTCGGGCTCGGGCCAGACCGAGGCCGCGCACGAGCTGTGCACGGGCATCGCCGATGCGAAGCGCGAGCACTACGAGGTCAAGGGCGCGGGCCACTACGGCATCTTCAGCGGCCGCCGCTGGCGCGAACTGGTCTATCCCAAGATGCAGAAGTTCATCGCTGCCAACGACCAGCCGCAACGCCGCGCCGGTGAACGCGAGAGCCTGCCGGCCGAGGACCAGGTCAAGCCCGGCCGCAAGCTCGCCACCACCACCGCCAAGGCGCCCGCGAAGAAGGCCGTGGCCGCCAAGAAGGCGGCACCGGCCGCTGCGAAGCGCGCGCCCGCCCCGAAGAAGACCGTGGCGCGCAAAGCCGCCGCGGCGCGCTGAGCGCCCCTTCCCTCCCGTGAACGGACTCGCCGCACGCATCCACGACGCACTGCCCCAGACGCAGTGCACCCGTTGCGGCTATCCGGACTGCGAGGGCTATGCGCAGGCCGTGGCCAGCGCCGAGGCCGAGATCAACCAGTGCCCGCCGGGCGGCGCCGAGGGCGTCGAGCGGCTCGCGCGGCTCACCGGCCGCCCCGTGCAGGCGCTCGATCCGGCCTTCGGCACCGAGGGCCCGCGCAGGCTGGCGGTGATCGACGAGGCCTGGTGCATCGGCTGCACGCTGTGCCTCGATGCCTGCCCGACCGACGCCATCCTCGGCATCAACAAGCGCATGCACACCGTGATCGACGCGCACTGCACGGGCTGCGAACTCTGCATCCCGGTCTGCCCGGTCGACTGCATCTCGCTCGAGGACGCCACGCCGGGCCGCACCGGCTGGCAGGCCTGGTCGCCCGCGCAGGCGGCCCATGCCCGCGCGCGCTATGCCCTGCACGGACAGCACCGGCCCACCGACGCACGCCAGGGCAAGAAGCGCCCCGAAGCCGAGGTCGCGGCGCCCAGCGCCGAGGCCCGCAAGCGCTCGGTGGTCGAGGCCGCGCTCGCGCGCGCCCGTGCCGCCGCCCAACGTCCTTCCACGCCCAAGCCATGAACCTCGACACCCTGCTCGTCTTCGTGCTCGCCTCCCTCGCGCTCGCCGTGATCCCGGGCCCGACCATGCTGCTCGCGCTGTCGAACGGCATCGACGGCGGCATGCGCCGCGCGAGCTGGGGCATCGTCGGCGCCTCGCTCGGCAGCAGCATCGTGATCGCGGTGGTCGCGCTCGGCCTGGGCTCGCTGCTGGCGGCCTCGGAATGGCTGTTCAACGCGATCCGCGTGGCCGGCGTGGCCTACCTCGTGTGGCTCGGCGTCAAGCTCTGGCGCAGCGACGCCACCGACCTCGGCGCCGCGCTCGCGAAGTCCTCGCCCGAGAGCCGGCTGCATGGCCGCATCGCGCTGCTGCGCAGCCTCGCGGTGGCGCTGTCGAACCCCAAGTCGCTGCTGTTCTTCGCGGCCTTCCTGCCGCAGTTCGTCGACATCGCTCGGCCGCAGGGCCCGCAGTACCTGCTGCTGGGCGGCATCTTCGTGTTGCTCGACACCTGCGTGATGCTGGCCTATGCCGGCGCCGGCACGCAGGCCGTGCGCTGGCTTTCGAAGCGCGGCCTCAAGGCGCTGAACCGCGGCTGCGCCGTGGGCATGTGGCTGCTGGCGGCCACGCTCGCGGTGTGGCGCCGCCCGGGCGCCTGAGCCACGGGCCCGCTCAGTTCCTGGCCGAGCGCTTGAGCAGCAGCATCAGCACGCCCGCCAGGATCACCGTCACCGCGTACCACTCGAAGCGCGTGACCGTCTCGCCCGCGATCCACACGCCCAGCAGCATCGCGATCACCGGATTGACGAAGGTGTAGCTGGCGGCCAGCGCGGCCGGCGCGCGCGCCAGCAGCAGCATGTAGGCGTTGAAGGCGATCAGCGAACCGAACACCACCAGGTAGAACCAGGCCGCCGTGGCCTGCGGCGCGGGCGGCCACGCGAGGCTCTCGCCCGAGACCGCAGCCAGCACCAGCAACACCACTCCGCCGCAGATCATCTCGCTCGCGAAGCCCATCGCACCCGGCGCGAGCGGCAGCGCGCGCTGGCTCAGCACGCTGCCGGCCGACCAGCAGACGCAGGCGATGCTGATGGCGGCCAGCCCGGCCGGCGAGGCCTGGAAGCCGCTGCCCTGGGTCAGCATCAGCACGCCCACCAGGCCCAGCGCGATGCCGATCGCCTCGAGCTTCGTCGGCACGATGCCCCAGATCAGGTTGAGCAGCGCGATGATCAGCGGCACCACCGCGATGAAGGCCACCACCAGGCCCGAGCCCACCGAGACCTCGGCATGCGCGGTGCCGCCCATGCCGCCGCCGAGCATCAGCGTGCCGACCACCAGCGCGTTGCGCCACTGGAGCCGGTTCGGCCAGGGCGCGCCGCGCCAGCGCATCCAGGCCGCGAGCAGCAGGCCCGCGAACAGGAAGCGCGAACCCATCTGCAGGAAGGGCGGGAAGCTGATCAGCGCGTACTTGATCGCGAGGTAGGTCGAGCCCCAGACCAGCCAGGTGGCGGCGAGGCAGAGCCAGATGATCGGCGGCAGTCCGCCGCGCGCGGACGGCGTGGAAGTGGCGAGCGAGAGCATGTCGAGGGTGTCTGTTGTTGTGGGCCTGAGCCGCTCCATGGTATGAAGGCCGCCGCCGCGCTTCCATGCGCAAATCACGGTTCTGGCGGCTCGCGGCCGTCGATTTGAAGGACTTCGATGGAATCCACCTTGAACCCCACGCTCGATGCCCACGACACCCGCATCCTGGCCGAGCTGCAGAAGGATGCGCGCCTCACCATGGCCGAGCTCGGTCGCCGCGTGCACCTGAGCCAGCCGGCGGTGACCGAGCGCGTGAAGAAGCTCGAGGCCGCGGGCGTGATCAGCGGCTACCGCGCCACCGTCAACCTGGCCAAGCTGGGCTACGGCATCCGCGCGATGATCCGCGTCGGCCGCGCCGACTACGACCGCGTCGTGAAGCTGGTGCAGGACACGCCCGAATGCGTGAATGCCTACAACGTGACCGGCGAGGACAGCTGGATCCTCGAGATCGCGGTGATCGACGTGAGCCACCTCGACGCGGTGGTCACCAAGTTCTGCATCCTCACCGAGACCGCGACCTCGATCATCCTGAACCCGGCGCGCGAGCACCAGCCGATGCTGCCGCCGCACCGCTCGGACGTGAAGCCGCCCATCCGCAAGGTCGTGAACGCCTGAAGCGCCCGGCCTCAGCGCCCGGCGAGCGCGTCGAAGGCCTTCACCACCTCGGGCGGCGCCTGCACCATCTCGATGAGCACGCCCTCGCCCGCGATCGGGAACTCGTCGTTCGCCTTCGGATGCAGGAAGCAGATGTCGAAGCCCGCCGCGCCCTTGCGGATGCCGCCGGGCGCGAAGCGCACGCCCTGCGACGTCAGCCATTCCACGGCCGTCGGCAGGTCGTCGATCCACAGGCCCACGTGATTGAGCGGCGTGGCATGCACCGCGGGCTTCTTCTCGGGATCGAGCGGCTGCATCAGGTCGACCTCGACCTTGAACGGGCCGGTGCCGATCGCGCAGATGTCCTCGTCGACGTTCTCGCGCTCGCTTCGGAAGGTGCCCGTGACCTCGAGCCCCAGCATGTCGACCCAGAGCTTCTGCAGCCGGGTCTTGTCGGGACCGCCGATCGCGATCTGCTGGATGCCCAGCACGCGGAAGGGACGTTGGATGGCGCTCGTCATTGGCAGGACTCCGGGTTCGTTTCGGTCGAGGCGCGGTGCGAGCGCAGCCCCAGCTTGCGCAGCAGCTGCACGTCGGCCTCCACGTCGGGATTGCCCGTGACCAGCAGCTTGTCGCCGTAGAAGATCGAATTCGCGCCGGCCATGAAGCACAGCGCCTGCACCGCCTCGCCCATCTGCTGGCGGCCGGCCGACAGGCGCACGCGCGCGGTCGGCATGGTGATGCGCGCGACCGCGATCATGCGCACGAAGTCGAAGGGATCGATCGGTTCCGAGTCGGCCAGCGGCGTGCCGGGCACGCGCACCAGGCTGTTGATCGGCACCGACTCGGGGTACGGATCGAGGTTGGCCAGCTGCGCGATCAGCCCCGCGCGGTGCACCGGCGCCTCGCCCATGCCCACGATGCCGCCGCAGCACACGCTGATGCCGGCGCCGCGCACATGGGCCAGCGTGTCGAGCCGGTCCTGGTAGCTGCGGGTGTCGACGATGTCGGTGTAGTACTCGGGCGCGGTGTCGAGGTTGTGGTTGTAGTAGTCGAGGCCGGCGGCCTTGAGCTGCCGTGCATGGTGCGGCTCGAGCATGCCGAGCGTGGCGCAGGTCTGCAGGCCCAGGCCCTTCACGGCCTCGACCAGCACCGCCACCTTCTCGACGTCGCGGTCCTTGGGCGCGCGCCAGGCCGCGCCCATGCAGAAGCGCGTGGCGCCCGCGTCCTTGGCGGCCTGCGCGGCGCGCAGCACCTCGTCGACCTCCATCAGCTTCTGCGCCTTCACGCCGGTGTCGAACTCGGCCGACTGCGGGCAGTAGCCGCAGTTCTCGGGGCAGCCGCCGGTCTTCACCGACAGCAGCGTGGCCAGTTCGATGTCGCCCGCGGGAAAGTGCTGGCGATGCACCGTCTGGGCCTCGAACAGCAGCTCCATCAGCGGCTTGTCGAGCAGCGCCTGGATCGCCTCGACCGACCAGCGGCCCTCGGGCGCCGGCGCCGGCTTCGCGGGCCGGTGCAGCACCACCGCCTGCAGGTCGCTGGCCCCCATCAGTTGAACTCCAGGATGATCTGGTCGACCGCGAGCGACTCGCCCTTGGCCGCGGAGATCTTGCCGACCACGCCGTCCTGCGCGGCGAACAGCACGTTCTCCATCTTCATCGCCTCGATCACCGCGAGCTTCTCGCCGGCCTGCACCTGCTGGCCCGGTTGCACCGCCACCTCGACCAGCAGCCCCGGCATCGGCGACATCAGGAACTTGCTGAGGTCCGGCGGTGCCTTGTGCGGCATCAGCGCGAGCAGGCGCGCGCCCAGCGGCGACAGCACCATGGCCTCGATCTGGCGGCCGTCGTTCGACACCCGCAGCGCCAGCGGATTCTTGCCGGCGCCGCGCTCCACCTGCGCGACGAAGGGCTTGTCGTTGACGATGCCCTGCACCCGCACCGCGCCCAGCGCGAGGCTGCTGTCGATCTTGTAGGTCTTGCCGTTGACCGTGACCGCGCTCGCGCCGGTCTTGCCGTGGAAGTCGCTCACGGTCACCGGGTGGTGCACGTGCTCGCCCTGCGCGCCGAGTTCGACCACCACGAATTGCTCGCCCACCTTCACGCCGTGGCCTTCGAGCTGGCCGCTGATGCCCGAGGCACGCGCGCGGTAGCGGCGGTGCACGTAGGCCGCCAGCGCGACCAGGAAATCGGGCTCGCTGTGCGGCACGTCCTCGGCATGGAAGCCCTTGCCGTAGTTCTCGGCGATGAAGCCGGTGTTGAAGTCGCCGGCCACGAACTTCGGATGCGCGAGCAGCGCCGCCTGGAACGGGATGTTGCTGCTGATGCCGCGGATCACGAAGCCGTTGAGCGCCTCGCGCATGCGCGCGATCGCGTGGTTGCGGTCCTTGCCGTGCACGATGAGCTTGGCGATCATCGAGTCGTAGTACATCGGGATCTCGCCGCCCTCGTACACGCCGGTGTCCACGCGCACGCCCTGCAGGTGCTCGGTGTCGCTCGCGAACATGGTCTCGGCCGGCGGCTGGAACTTCACCAGCCGGCCGGTCGAGGGCAGGAAGTTGCGGAACGGGTCCTCGGCGTTGATGCGGCACTCGATGGCCCAGCCGTCGCGCTTGACCTGCTCCTGCGTCAGCGGCAGCGCCTCGCCGGCCGCCACGCGGATCATCAGCTCCACCAGGTCGAGGCCCGTGATGCATTCGGTCACCGGATGCTCCACCTGCAGCCGGGTGTTCATCTCGAGGAAGTAGAAGCTCTGGTCCTTGCCGACCACGAACTCCACCGTGCCCGCGCTCTGGTAGTTCACGGCCTTGGCCAGCGCCACCGCCTGCTCGCCCATCGCCTTGCGCGTGGCGTCGCTGATGAAGGGCGACGGCGCCTCCTCGATCACCTTCTGGTGCCGGCGCTGGATCGAGCATTCGCGCTCGTTGAGGTAGATCACGTGGCCGTGCGAATCGCCGAGCACCTGGATCTCGATGTGCCGCGGCTCCTCGACGAACTTCTCGATGAACACACGGTCGTCGCCGAAGCTGTTGCGCGCCTCGTTGCGGCAGGAGGTGAAGCCCTCGAAGGCCTCCTTGTCGTTGAAGGCCACGCGCAGGCCCTTGCCGCCGCCGCCGGCCGAGGCCTTGATCATCACCGGGTAGCCGATGTCCTTCGCGATCTCGACCGCGCGCTCTGCCGTCTCGATGGCGTCGTTCCAGCCCGGGATGGTGTTGACCTTGGCCTCGTTGGCGAGCTTCTTCGAGGCGATCTTGTCGCCCATGGCCGCGATCGAGTAGTGCTTGGGGCCGATGAAGGCGATGCCCTCTTCCTCGACCCTCTTCGCGAAGCTTTCGTTCTCCGACAGAAAGCCGTAGCCCGGGTGCACGGCCTCGGCGCCGGTCTTCTTGCAGGCCTCGATGATGCGGTCGGCCAGCAGGTAGCTCTCGCGGCTGGGCGCGGCACCGATGTGCACGGCCTCGTCGGCCAGCTCGACGTGGCGGGCTTCCTTGTCGGCGTCGGAATAGACCGCGACCGTGAGGATGCCCATCTTCTTGGCGGTCTGGATCACACGGCAGGCAATCTCGCCGCGATTGGCAATCAGGATCTTCTTGAACATGTTCTTCTCCGTGCCGCTCAAAGCGGAATGTTGCCGTGTTTGCGCCACGGGTTCTCGAGCTTCTTCTCGCGCAGCATCACCAGCGAGCGGCAGATGCGCTTGCGCGTCTCGTGCGGCAGGATCACGTCGTCGATGTAGCCGCGCGCGCCCGCCACGTAGGGGTTGGCGAAGCGGGCCTTGTACTCGGCCTCGCGCGCCGCGAGCTTGGCCGGGTCGTTCTTGTCCTCGCGGAAGATGATCTCGACCGCGCCCTTGGCGCCCATCACCGCGATCTCGGCGCGCGGCCAGGCCAGGTTGACGTCGCCGCGCAGGTGCTTGGAGGCCATCACGTCGTAGGCGCCGCCGTAGGCCTTGCGCGTGATGACGGTGATCTTCGGCACCGTGCACTCGGCATAGGCGTAGAGCAGCTTGGCGCCGTGCTTGATGATGCCGCCGTACTCCTGGCCGGTGCCGGGCATGAAGCCGGGCACGTCGACGAAGGTCACGACCGGGATGTTGAAGGCATCGCAGAAGCGCACGAAGCGCGCGGCCTTGATGCTGCTCTTGATGTCGAGGCAGCCCGCCAGCACCAGCGGCTGGTTGGCGACGATGCCCACGGTCTGGCCTTCCATGCGCGCGAAGCCGATCACGATGTTCTTCGCGTAGTCGGGCTGCAGCTCGAAGAAGTCGCCGTCGTCCACCACCTTGAAGATCAGCTCCTTCATGTCGTAGGGCTTGTTCGCGTTTTCGGGCACCAGCGTGTCGAGCGAATAGTCGGGCCGGTCGGCCGGGTCGCCCTGGCCGTTGTTGCCCAGGCGCACCGGCGGCTTCTCGCGGTTGTTCAGCGGCAGGTAGTTGTAGAGGCGGCGCAGCATCATCAGCGCCTCGACGTCGTTCTCGAACGCCATGTCGGCCACGCCGCTGCGCGTGGTGTGGGTCACGGCACCGCCCAGTTCCTCGGCCGTCACGCTCTCGTGCGTCACCGTCTTCACCACCTCGGGGCCGGTGACGAACATGTAGCTCGAGTCCTTCACCATGAAGATGAAGTCGGTCATGGCGGGCGAGTACACCGCGCCGCCCGCGCACGGGCCCATGATCATGCTGATCTGCGGCACCACGCCCGAGGCCATCACGTTGCGCTGGAACACGTCGGCATAGCCGCCGAGCGAGGCCACGCCTTCCTGGATGCGCGCGCCGCCCGAGTCGTTGAGGCCGATCACCGGGGCGCCGACCTTCATCGCCTGGTCCATCACCTTGCAGATCTTCTCGGCATGCGCTTCGCTGAGCGCGCCGCCGAAGACGGTGAAGTCCTGGCTGAAGACGAACACCAGGCGGCCGTTGATCATGCCGTAGCCCGTGACCACGCCGTCGCCCGGGATCTTGTTGTCGGCCATGCCGAAGTCGGTCGAGCGGTGCTCGACGAACATGTCCCATTCCTCGAAGGTGCCGTCGTCCAGCAGCAGTTCGAGGCGTTCGCGCGCCGTGAGCTTGCCCTTGGCGTGCTGCGCGTCGATGCGCTTCTGGCCGCCACCGAGGCGGGCCTGCGCGCGGCGCTTTTCGAGTTCGTCGATCAGTTCTTGCATGGTGTGCTTTCGAAGCGGTGGTCCTGGATATCGTTGAAAGTCATGGTGCCGGCGCCGCGACGGCCGCCGCGGCGAGCAGCTGGCGCGCCGCGGTGGACGCCGGCAGGCTGCCCTGCGCCACCTGCCGCGTGAGCCGCGGCAGCAGCTCGCGCACCTGCGGGTGCTGCCTGAAGGCCTGCTTGAGCCCCGCGTCGATGCGCTCCCACATCCACGCGGTGGCCTGTTTTTCCCGGCGCGTGGCGAGCCGGCCGTTGGCGGTCTGCAGCGCGCGGAACTCAAGCACGGCAGCCCAGAAGGCATCGACGCCGGTGCCCGCGAGCGCACTGAGCTGCAGCACCGCCGGCCGCCAGAAGCGCACCTGCGCGCCGCTGTGCGCGTCGTGCGCCGCGGCCGCGTGGTCGGGGTTGCCCTGGTGGCCGAACAGCCGCAGCGCCGAGGTGATCTGCGCCTGTGCGCGCGTGGCGGCGTCCTTGTCGATGTCGGCCTTGTTGATGACGACCAGGTCGGCGATCTCCATCACGCCCTTCTTGATCGCCTGCAGGTCGTCGCCGGCGTTGGGCAGCTGCATCAGCACGAACATGTCGGTCATGCCCGATACCGCGGTCTCGCTCTGGCCCACGCCCACGGTCTCGACGATCACCACGTCGTAGCCCGCGGCCTCGCACACCAGCATCGCCTCGCGCGTCTTCTCGGCCACGCCGCCGAGCGTGCCGCTCGAGGGGCTCGGGCGGATGTAGGCGCGCTCGTGCACCGAGAGCCGTTCCATGCGCGTCTTGTCGCCGAGGATGGAGCCGCCCGAGACGGTGGACGAGGGGTCGATGGTGAGCACCGCGACGCGGTGGCCCTTGTCGATCAGCAGCAGGCCCAGGGTCTCGATGAAGGTCGACTTGCCGACTCCCGGCACGCCCGAGATGCCGAGCCGGAACGAGTTGCCGGTGCGCGGCAGCAGCGCGGTGAGCAGCTCGTCGGCCTGCGCGCGGTGGTCGGCGCGGGTGGATTCGAGCAGCGTGATGGCCTTGGCGATGGCGCGGCGCTGGACGAGGCCGTCGCCTGCGAGGACACCGTTCAGGATGGCAGCGAAGCGATCGTCCACCCCCGCCCGTTCAGGCCGAGCGGATGGGGGCGACGAATGCTCCCCCAACCGTTCGGGCTGAGCCTGTCGAAGCCACTCCCCACCTTCCTCGGGTCTGGAATTGGATCTCGACCTGGCCAGCGACTGAATCGCCTCCCAATCGCCGCGGATCAGCGCTTCCTTCTTCGCACGCGACCAACCCTTGATTTGCTGTTCGAACGCGATCGCCGCCTCACGCGTTTCGAATTCGCCCTGCCACACGAGCTCGACAGGCTTGCGCATCGACGTATAGCCGATCCCGCCATCGAGGTGTTGCCTCATCCGGGCTTCGATGTCGTCGGTCTGCCCCGCGTAATAGGAGCCATCCGAACAGCGCAGCAGATAAACGTAGAAGGGTTTCACGTCAGCAGAGTGCAGGGAAAGGCTTCGACAAGCTCAGCCCGAACGGTTGTTGGCGAGCAGCGAGCAAGAGACGGTCTCGACGAAAGATCGCCCACGTCCGCTCTCGTCAGGCCGCGACCGCCGCGCGGATTTGCTCCAGCACGTCCTTCGCGCTCGCCGGGATCGGCGTGCCCGGTCCGTAGATGCCCTTCACGCCGGCCTCGTAGAGAAAGTCGTAGTCCTGGCGCGGGATCACGCCGCCGACGAACACGATGATGTCGTCCGCGCCCTGCTTGCGCAGCTCCGCGATGATCGCGGGCACCAGCGTCTTGTGGCCGGCCGCGAGCGTGCTCACGCCCACCGCGTGCACGTCGTTCTCGATCGCCTGGCGCGCGCACTCCTCGGGCGTCTGGAACAGCGGCCCCATGTCGACGTCGAAGCCCAGGTCGGCGAAGGCCGTGGCCACCACCTTGGCGCCGCGGTCGTGGCCGTCCTGGCCCAGCTTGGAGATCATCACGCGCGGACGGCGGCCCTGCTCCTCGGCGAAGGCGTTGATCTCGGTCTTGAGGTTCTCCCAGCCCTCGGCGGAGTCGTAGGCGGCGGCGTAGACGCCGGTCACCTTCTGGGTGTCGGCGCGGTGGCGGCCGAAGGACTTCTCGAGCGCGTCGGAGATCTCGCCGACGGTGGCGCGCAGGCGCACCGCGTCGATGCTCAGCGCCAGCAAATTGCCGGTGCCGTTCTCGGCCGCCTCGGTCAGCGCGTCGAGCGCGGCCTGCACCTTGGCGCCGTCGCGCGCGGCGCGGATCTTCTGCAGCCGCGCCACCTGCTGGTCGCGCACCTTGACGTTGTCGATCGAGAGGCTCTCGATCGCGTCCTCGTTCTTGAGCTTGTACTTGTTGACGCCGACGATCACGTCCTTGCCCGAGTCGATGCGCGCCTGCTTCTCGGCGGCCGCGGCCTCGATCTTGAGCTTGGCCCAGCCGCTGTCCACCGCCTTGGTCATGCCGCCCATGGCCTCGACCTCCTCGATGATGGTCCAGGCCGCGTCGGCCATGTCCTGCGTGAGCTTCTCCATCATGTAGCTGCCGGCCCAGGGATCGATCACGTTCGTGATGTGCGTCTCTTCCTGGATGATGAGCTGCGTGTTGCGCGCGATGCGGGCGCTGAACTCGGTCGGCAGCGCGATGGCTTCATCGAGCGCGTTGGTGTGCAGGCTCTGCGTGCCGCCGAACACCGCGGCCATCGCCTCGATGGTGGTGCGCACCACGTTGTTGTAGGGGTCCTGCTCGGTCAGGCTCCAGCCCGAGGTCTGGCAGTGGGTGCGCAGCATCAGGCTCTTGGGGTTCTTCGGTTCGAACTCCTTCATGATCCGGCACCACAGCAGGCGCGCCGCGCGCATCTTGGCCACCTCGAGGTAGAAGTTCATGCCGATGGCCCAGAAGAAGCTCAGGCGCCCGGCGAAGCCGTCGACATCGAGGCCCTTGGCCAGCGCGGTCTTCACGTACTCCTTGCCGTCGGCCAGCGTGAAGGCCAGCTCCAGCGCCTGGTTGGCGCCGGCTTCCTGCATGTGATAGCCGCTGATCGAGATCGAGTTGAACTTCGGCATGTTCTGCGCCGTGTACTCGATGATGTCGCCGATGATCCGCATGCTCGGCGCGGGCGGGAAGATGTAGGTGTTGCGGACCATGAACTCCTTGAGGATGTCGTTCTGGATGGTTCCGCTTAAGCTGTCCTGCGCCACGCCCTGTTCTTCCGCCGCGACCACGTAGCCCGCGAGCACCGGCAGCACCGCGCCGTTCATGGTCATCGACACGCTGACCTTGTCGAGCGGGATCTGGTCGAACAGGATCTTCATGTCCTCGACCGAATCGATCGCCACGCCGGCCTTGCCCACGTCGCCGGTCACGCGCGGATGGTCGCTGTCGTAGCCGCGGTGGGTGGCGAGGTCGAAGGCCACGCTCACGCCCTGTCCGCCGGCAGCCAGCGCCTTGCGATAGAAGGCGTTCGATTCCTCGGCGGTCGAGAAACCGGCGTACTGGCGGATGGTCCACGGACGCACCGCGTACATCGTGGCCTGCGGGCCGCGCAGGTAGGGCTCGAAGCCCGGCAGCGTGTCGGTGTACTTCAGGCCCTGCAGGTCGGCCGCGGTGTACAGCGGCTTGACGCTGATGCCGTCGGGCGTGATCCAGTTCAGCGCGGCGACGTCGCCGCCGGGGGCCGACTTTGCGGCGGCCTTGGCCCAGGCCTCGAGAGTGGCGGGCTTGAAGGAGGGTTCGGGTTTGCTGCTCATGGAGGCGCCGCTTCGCAGTGTGTCGTGCAGGGGTGTGCTGCTGGAGGAAAGGATTCGCTGGAATCGCTGGTGGCGCGCAGGGATTTGCAGGCCGGCCGCGAGTCTAACCGATCCATAATTATTAATTCAAACGCGATTTTTGAAGTACAGTCCCGCCCATGTCCGCCGTCACCCTCACCCCGCGCGCCCTCTATGAAGAGGTGGCCGAGCTGCTGCGCCAGCGGATCTTCCGCCGCGAGCTCGAACCGGGCAGCTGGATCGACGAACTCAAGCTCGCCGAGGAGTACGGCATCAGCCGCACGCCGCTGCGCGAGGCGCTGAAGGTGCTGGCCGCCGAAGGCCTGGTGACGATGAAGGTGCGCCGCGGCGCCTATGTGACCGAGGTGTCGGAGCAGGACCTGGCCGACGTCTACCACCTGCTCTCGTTGCTCGAGAGCGATGCCGCCGGCGTGGTGGCCGAGCGCGCCACCGAGGCCCAGCTCGCCGAACTGCGCGCGCTGCATGCCGAGCTCGAAGCCGCGGCCGCACCGGAAGACCGCGAGCACTTCTTCGCGGTCAACGAGCGCTTCCACATGCGCCTGCTGGCGATCGCCAACAACAAGTGGCGCGACCAGATGGTGGCCGACCTGCGCAAGGTGATGAAGCTCAACCGCCACAACTCGCTGCTCAAGGCCGGGCGGATCGGGGAATCGCTGGCCGAGCACCGCTCGGTGATGGCCGCGATCGAGGCGCGCGACGGCGAGGCCGCCATGGCGCGCATGCGCGAGCACTTCAGCAACGGGCTCGAAGCGGCGGCCTAGCGTTCGCCGCGGGGCCGCACGGCGGCCCTTTCTTCTTCACTCAATCAAGATCGACCGTGCCCGCCTCGGCCGCGATGCGCTGCGCCGTCTCGAGCAGCCGCGGCACCACGCGCGCGAGCATGGTGTCCTTGGGCAGCAGGTAGGCCGGGCCGCCGCAGCTCACCGCGTAGCGCTCGCCGCGCGGACCGCGCAGCGCGAAGCCCAGCGCGTGGATGTGCGGATGCCATTCGCCGAACGAGCCGCAGTAGCCCACGCGCGCGTACTCCTCGATGCTGGCGATCAGCCCCGGCTCGATGCGCGGCCAGTTCTCGCCGCTTTCCTGCCGGATCTGCGCCAGCAGCGCCTCCTGCTCGGGCGCCGCGAGCGAGGCCAGGTAGGCCCGTCCGGCGGCCGAGGTGGCGATCGTCATGCGCGAACCGACCTCGATGCGCGAGCTGATCATCACCGAGCGCGGGCGCAGCGAATCGATGATCAGCATGTCGAGCTCGTCGCGCACGCCCATGTGCACGCTCGCGCCCGCGAAGTCCGACAGCGCCGCGAGATGCGGGCGCGCCACCGTGCGCAGGTCGAAGTGCCGCAGGTAGCGGCTGCTCATGTCGAGCAGCGCCGGCCCCAGGCTGAAACGCTCGCTGTCCTGCGACTGCCGCAGGTAGCCCGCCCCGACCAGGGTGGCCGTGAGCCGCGACACCGTCGCCTTGGGAATGCCCGTCGCATCCGCCAGTTCGCGATTGCCCATCGGCGCCGCCGCCATCCCGATCACCTTCAGCAGGGCCAGTCCCCGGGCGAGCGCGCTCACCTCTTCCCTGCCGCCAATCGCGTCATTCATTTTTAGAAACCTTTGCTTCCCTGATTGATCTTTGTTGCCATTTTTCAGCAAAAACGGGTTGACGCGAGAACTTTGGGAGATCATTATTTTGAAACACAGTTTCAAAATAATGAGATGACGAGACAAAACCCCCACTTCTCCCCGCCGTCGCCGCGCCGCCGCGACCTTCTTGGCACCGGCCTCGGCCTGCTGGCCGGCGCCGGCCTTCCGGGTTTCGCGCGGGCCGCCGCGCCGGCCGCATTCCCCAAGGGACCGGTGAAGCTCATCGTGCCGTTCGCCCCCGGCGGGCCGACCGACACCGTCGGCCGCCTCATCGCCATGAAGCTGCAGGAGGGCTGGGGCCAGCCGGTCATCGTCGACTACAAGCCCGGCGCCGGCACCGCGATCGGCGCCGACTTCGTCGCCAAGGCCCCGCCCGACGGGCTGACCATCGGCATGGTGAATTCCTCGTTCGCGGTGAATCCCTCGCTGCGCAAGACGCTGCCCTACGACACGCTCAAGGACATCGCGGGCATCACGCAGATCGCCAACCTGCAGCTGGCCATCGTGGCCCGGCCCGACGCGCCCTTCAACACGCTGGCCGAGCTGATCGCCTATGCCAAGAAGAACCCGGGCAAGCTGACCTACGGCACGCCCGGCGCCGGCAGCACCACCCACCTGGGGGCCGAGCTGCTCAAGCGCGAGGCGGGCTTCGACATGCTGCACGCGCCCTTCAAGGGCAGCTCGCCCGCGCACACCGAACTCATGGGCGGTCGCATCGACCTCGTGGTCGACCCCTTCCTCTCGGTGCTGCCCTTCGTGAAGGCCGGCCGCATGAAGCTGATCGCCACCCTCGGCGACAAGCCGGTGCCCGGCTTCAGCTATCCGACCGTCGCGCAGACCCTGCCCGGCTTCCACGTCAATGCGCTGCTGGGCTTCATCGCGCCGCACGGCACGCCGCCGGCCGTCATCGAGAAGATCCAGTCGGACACGCGCCGCGTGCTGCTCGACCCCGAGATGCGCAAGCGCGTCGAGGAACAGGGCATGGAGGTGGTCGCCTCCACGCCCGCGCAGTTCGACGCCTACGTGCAGTCGGAGATGAAGCGCTGGGCGCGCGTCATCGCCGACGCGGGCATCCAGCCCGAGTGAGCCCCTCTTCCATCCGGACACCCTTCCCATGCCCCTAGCACTCACCCCCCTGCATCCGCATTTCGCCGCCGAAGCGCGCGGCATCGACATCGCCCGGCCGCTCTCGAGCGACGAGGTCAGGCAGATCAACGCCGCGATGAACCGCTATGCCGTGCTGGTGTGGCGCGGCCAGCCGCTCACGGGCCAGCAGCAGATCGATTTCGCCAAGGCCTTCGGGCCGCTGGACCTCGGCCTCAAGAAGGTGTTCAAGCGCCCCGAACGGCTCGAGGACGAGCGCCTGATCGACATCTCGAACGTCGACGCGCAAGGCAACGTCGCGCGCCGCGATTCGCCGAAGAACCTCTCGAACTTCGCCAACCAGCTCTGGCACAGCGACAGCTCGTTCCAGAACCCGCGCGCCGCCTATTCGATGCTGCATGCGCTGGTGCTGCCGAGCTGGGGCGGCAACACCGAGTTCACCGACCTGCGCGCCGCCTACGACGCCCTGCCCGAGCGCGACAAGGCCGAGCTCGAGGGCCTGAGCGCCGAGCACTACGCGCTGCACACGCGCATCCTGCTGGGCGACGAGGCCTACACCGACGAGCAGAAGAAGACCATCCCGCCGGCCGCCTGGCCGCTGGTGCAGACGCACCCGGGCTCGGGACGCAAGCTGCTGTTCGTGGGCGTGCATGCGCGCGAGATCGTCGGCTGGCCCGTGGCCGAGGCCCGCATGCGGCTGTCGGACCTGCTCGAGCACGCGACCCAGCGCGAGTTCGTCTACCGCCACGAATGGCAGGTGCACGACCTCGTGATGTGGGACAACCGCAGCACCCTGCACCGCGGCCGGCGCTACGACATCGCCGAGCGCCGCGAGCTGCGCCGCACCACCATCGAGGACGTGCCCGAGGCCACGCTGATGGCGGCCTGAAAAGAAGCGAGGAAGCAGGAACGCGGCTCAGGCCGCCTGCGCCACCGGCTCGTGCGCGATCGCCATCACCTCGTGCGGCGACTTGCTCTTCATGCGGTGGTCGCTCCACACCTGGCGCCAGCGGCGCGCGCCCGGCAGCCCGTTGCGCAAGCCCAGCATGTGGCGCGCGATGTTCGACCACGGCGTGCCGTGCTCGGCCGCCTCGCGCACCATGTAGTCGCACATCAGGGTTTCGACCTCCTCGCGCGTGCGTTCCGAGGGCGCCGCGCCGAAGAACTCCGCGTCCCATTCGGCCAGCCACCAGGGGTTGTGGTACGCCTCGCGTCCCACCATCACCCCGTCGAGCAGCCGCAGGTGCTCGTGCACCTGCGCATTGAGCGTGATGCCGCCATTGATCGAGAACTTCAGCGCCGGAAAGTCGTGCTTGAGCCGATGCACCAGCGCGTAGCGCAGCGGCGGGATCTCGCGGTTCTGCTTCGGGCTCAGGCCCTTGAGCCAGGCATTGCGCGCATGCACGATGAAGGTGTCGCAACCGGACTCGCTGACCTGGCCCACGAAGTCGCGCACGAACTCGTAGCTCTCGATCTTGTCGATGCCGATGCGGTGCTTCACCGTCACCGGCACGCTGCTCGCGTCGACCATCGCCTTCACGCAGTCGGCCACCAGCTGCGGCTCGTTCATCAGGCAGGCACCGAAGGCGCCGCGCTGCACGCGCTCGCTCGGACAGCCGCAGTTGAGGTTGATCTCGTCGTAGCCCCATTGCTCGCCGAGCTTCGCGCAGTGCGCCAGATCGGCCGGCTCGCTGCCGCCGAGCTGCAGCGCCAGCGGATGCTCCTCGGCGTTGAAGCGCAGGTGCCGCGGCACGTCGCCATGCACCAGCGCGCCGGTCGTCACCATCTCGGTGTAGAGCAGCGCGTGGCGGCTCAGCAGGCGGTGCAGGTAGCGGCAGTGGCGGTCGGTCCAGTCCATCATGGGCGCCACGGACAGGCGCATGGCGTCGAGCGCCTGGGCCGCTTCAGGGCCTCGCACTGGATCGGGCCCGGGCCCGGCGTTTTCTGGGTTCTCGTTCGGTGTCATTCGATTTCTTTGGGCGCCGCCGCTTCTCTCGGTTGCGAACGCGCAGGGCGCGAGCGTAGCGCACCCGGCCATTCCGCTGCATGGCGACAGCGCTTGACCTCAAGTTTGGTTGAGGTTTTACAGTCCGCCGCGCTCACCCGAATACCCGCGTGAGCTTCACCGATGAACCCATGGCGGCAACGAATATCCCGCCGAAATCAGGAGCTGTGTTGATGAGGTCGTGGATCGATGCCGCGTTGGAAAGCCAACTGCTGTGGCTGGCCGCCCGGATACTGCTCGCCGTGGTCTTTGCCGCGTCGGGTCTCGCCAAGGCGCTGAACTTCGCGGGCGGGGTGGGCGAGATGCGTGCGGCGGGCCTCGAGCCGGCCTGGGCCTTCAATGTCGCCACCATCTTCGTGCTGCTGGCCGGCTCGCTGCTGCTGCTGGTCGACCGCGCCGTGTGGCTGGGCGCCGGCGCGCTCTCGGTGTTCCTGCTGCTCACGATCGCGATCGTGCATCGCTTCTGGTCGCTGCCCGAACCGCGCGCCACGCTGTCGCTGTACTTCGCGCTCGAGCACGTCTCCATCATCGGCGGGCTGCTCGCGGCGGCGATCGCGAGCCACCTGCGGCGGCAGCTCGGCGGCTGAGCACTGCATCGCCTGTATCGCCTATAAGACGCCGATCCGACTCCGAGCCTTTCCTCCCCATGCCAGAGAACCATCCCGCCGAGCCCGCCAAGGTCCTGACCGTCGGCGAGGTCGCCCGGCGCAGCGGCGTCGCCGTCTCGACGGTGCACTTCTACGAATCGAAGGGGCTGATCAAGGGCTGGCGCAGCGAGGGCAACCAGCGCCGCTATCCGCGCGAGGTGCTGCGCCACATCGCGGTGATCCGCGTGGCGCAGCGCACGGGCATTCCGCTCGAGACCATCCGCGACTCGCTGTCGCGGCTGCCCGAGGGGCGCATCCTCAATGCCGCGCAGTGGAAGGCGCTGTCCGCCCACTGGCGCGACGAGCTCGACGCACGCATCCGCGTGCTGACCCGGCTGCGCGACGACCTCGGCGAATGCATCGGCTGCGGCTGCCTGTCGATGACCGATTGCCCGTTGCGCAATCCCGGCGACAGGCTGGGCGCCGCGGGGCCGGGGGCGGTGCTGCTCGACGATCCGCCTTGAGCCTGCACGCCAAGGATCCGAAGCAAGGAAACCGACGCCGCCAACCAATGAAACGGATATGCGCGACTCCGGCGTTGCGATCAAGCGCAACTTGACGATCGCAACGACTAGTTGCTCGTCGCGATGGCAGCGTCTGGACGCCAAGCCCCTCCGCGGAGCCACCTCGTGAGCGGCACCTCGAGGTATCTGTGCGAGGCAGTTGCAAAACCGAGGTTCACGGCGAAAAACACGGCCCATGCAACTGGCCAGCTTGGAAAGTCCAGCCCTTTCAACGCGAGCAAGCTGAACGGCTGCACCATGTAGAAGCTATAGCTGATGTCGCCAAACCATCGCAGCGGCCGCGGCCACCGAACCAAGCCGTTGCATGCCACGAATCCGGCCACGATCAGTGCGCACGGGACGCCCCAGGCCAGAGCCCGCATCATTGCCGCGTCATAGTGCGCGAGGATGACCATGTGCGCGCCGAGAAAGGCTCGGTCATTCGTCTGGTCCCAACCAAGCCAGCAACCGGCAAGGAGCAGCGGAAGACCGATCCATTGCCTCAAGTAACGGCGCGACGAATAGATCCAGACCCCAGCCAGGAATTCGAGCGCCATCGGATGCCCCAGATAGATGGGCAACAGCCAGTCTCCGGTGTAGAAAACCCGAGAGAACACCATGACCAGCATCGCAATGCAAAAGACTCTCAAGACATGGCGACCGCTGACGAGAAGAGCAGCCGCCATCACGACATAGAACCACAACTCGAGCCCGATGGTCCAGCCGAACTGGTGCGCCGGGTTGGTGTAGCGACCCACGTCGAAGGCCGGAACAAAGGCCAGCGTGTTCCACCACCTGATTGCGGTCATCGGCCCAATGGCGACCAGAGGCAGCGAGAGCACGACGTACAAGGGAAGCACGCGCGTCAAGCGATTCAGCAGGAAGCTCTTCGCCTCAGAACGCTGCGCAGCCATGGCAACGACAAAACCGGAAATGACGAAGAAGAGGTCAACGCCCACCGCAGCCCCCTCCTTGAAAAAGCCGTAGTACGGGCTATCCATCGGAAAGGTCAGCACGATGCCGGCGTGAACCAGCAACACCAACAAGGCCGCCCCCCCTCTGAGCACCTGGATGCCTTCGAATCTTGATTGCGACGTCATGCAAATGCACCTTCGGTGCGACGCACAGCCAATCGGGCGCCATGAAATCTGGCAGCGGCAGCCAGTCCCCCGTCCTGGAACGCCAGCGGCTCCAGCACGTTGTTCAGAAAGACTCCGCCAATCTCCTGCAGGACCTGAATTTCGCCATAGCGTTTATCATTCATTTCGAAATGTTAATAAACGTTTCAATTTACGGCGTAAAAAATGAATGCCCGACCTCCGAACGGCAGAATCCGGCCGACCGAAGGCAGCATCTGCTGCGGGCACCAGCGCCCGGCCGACATCGACGGTTCGGACCGAAGCGAGGCTCGGCTGGCGCATGAGGACGTGAAGCTGAAATGACCTGCGTGCAGAGGGCTGCCCAACCCTCTGTACGGCCATGCGCCCTGGGGCTGCGGTCCCGACATACAGCGCACTAGACTCACCGGTCCGGAAGGGCGCTCAGAACATCGGCCCCTCCCCAACGCATGACCGCCCCACCCCTGCTCGACACCCCCGCCCTCCGCCGGCTCGCCGAAGCCGCCACGCCCACGCGCCCCAGCTGCGCCTGCCGCCTGCAGGACGCCAAGGCCTGGGAAAGCATCACCGAGGAACGCTGGCCCAAGGCGCTGATGGAACAGGTCGGCACGCTGCGCGAGCCCGATACCTACGAACCCACGTTCGAGGAGTTCCACCCGGCCGGCACGCGCTACGACTCGCCCGAGGCGCCGATCTCGGTCGCGCACTTCCCGTACAACCGCTGCGACGTCTACCGCTGCAGCGCATGCGCGCGGCTGGTGCTGCGCTACACCGAGTTCGGCGGCTACTACATCGACCACCGCGTGCGGGTGGTCGATGCCGCGCTGATCGCCGACTGATCAGCCCTCGCCCATGAGGTGCGCGGCCAGCGCGCGAAAGGCCGGCATCGAGGTCGGCAGGTGGGCGTTGGCCGCCAGCGGATGCGAGGCGAAGCGCGCCACCACCATCTCGGCCACCGGATCGATGTGCAGCGCCTGGCCATGGATGCCCTGCGCGGTGAAGCTGCCGTGCGCGTCGTGCGCCACCCACCACATGTTGCGGTAGCTCCAGCCCGCCAGCCGGGTGTAGCCCGCGAGTGCGAAGCGCGCCGGGTCGGCGCCGCGGCGGATGTCGGCGACCACGGCCTCGGGCACGATCTGCGCGCCATTGAAATGGCCGCCCAGCCGCATCGCCTCGCCGAAGCGCGCGAGGTCGCGCAGGCCGGTGCACAAGCCGCCGCCCGCGAACTCGGCACCCTGGCCGTCGAGCGCGAAGCTGGCGTCCTGCTCGGCACCCAGGCGCGACCAGATCAGTTCGCCCAGCAGGCTCGCCACCGATTGCCCGGCCGCGCGCGCGATCAGCCAGCCCAGCACGTCGGTGTTGACGGTGCGATACGCGAAGGCCTGGCCGTGCACGGTGCCGTCGCGCGCCGCGCCCACGCTCTGCAGGAACTGCCGGTAGCCCTCGGCGCCCGCGTAGCCCGCCGGGCGCGGCAGCAGCTCGCCGGCGCGCGCGTGCTTCCACACGCCCGCATCGGGGTCGGCGTACTCCTCCGAATAGTCGATGGCCGTGGTCATGTCCATCACCTGGCGCACCGTCGCGCTGCCGAAGGCGCTGTCGCCCAGCTCGGGGATGTAGTGCGTGACGAAGGCGTTCTCGTCGAGCGTGCCGTCGGCCGCGAGCATGGCGCCGAGCGTGCCCACCACCGACTTGGTGACCGACATCGCCATGTGCTCGCCCTGCGCATCGAGCGCGCCGAAGTAGCGCTCGTAGACGATGCGCCCCCGGTGCAGCACCACGGCGCCGTCGGCATGGATGGCCTCGAGCGCCGCGAGCCAGGTCGTGGGCGCGCCGTCGCCGAAGCGCGCGAAGGGCAGCGCATCGATCTCGCTGCGCATCGCGCGCGGCAGCTCGGCCACCGGCGCGCTGCCGCGTCCCACCCTTCGCGTGGGCTGCAGTTCGCGCAGGTGCGAGAAGGCCCAGCGGTTGTGCGGCGGCTGGAACACCGGGCACTCGCGCGGCCTCGTGACGGGCGCGCCGGCCGTGGGGAATCCGTCGCGCCAGCCGGCGGCCAGCGCTGTGTTGTCTTGCGTCATGAAGATAGGAAAGAAGAGAAGGTTGGGTTGCGGATTCAGTCAGTCGCCGAGCACGCCCATCACCCGCCGCTCCAGCAGCTCGCTGGCGCGGCTCAGGTGCAGCCGCATGCCTTCGGCGGCGCGGGCCAGGTCGCCGTCCTCGACCGCGTCGAGGATCTCGAGATGCTCGCGGCAGGACTTGTGCAGCAGGTCGACGTTCACGAGCGGATAGTCCGAGAGGTCCGACATGCGGCGCAGCCGGTTCTGCTGCTGCACGGTGTCGAGCACGAAGCGGTTGCCCGAGAAGCTGGCCAGCAGCTCGTGGAACTGCGCGTTGGCCTCGAAGAAGTCCATCCAGTTGTAGCGCGCGGCCTGGGCCAGCAGGCTCTGCTGCCGCTCGCGGCAGGCCAGCAGCCGCTCATGGTCGATGCGGAAGCCCGGCTCGCGCAGCGCGGCGCATTCGACGATCAGGCGGAAGCGGTAGCTCTCGCGCTCGCTCTCGACCGAGTCGAGGGTCTCGGTGAACTCCCAGCGCTGGTAATGGCGCCCGCGCAGCACGCCGTCCTGCAGCAGCGTGGTCAGCACGGTACGCAGCAGGGGCCGCGGCGCGTCGTAGGCCTGCGCCAGCTCGAGCTCGTTGACGCGCGTGGGCAGCTTGCCCGCGAGCCGGTCGCGCAGCAATCGGTAATAGAGGGTCTTCTCCTCGTCCTCGGGCATCTCGCGCCGCGCGCGACCCAGCGCCTCGCGGTCGGCCACCAGCGTGTAGCCGCGGTTGGGCACGTGGGCCAGCAAGGCACGCTCGTGCAGGAAGCGCAGCGCGGCGCGCACCGGCGTGCGCGAGATGCCGAGCCGGCTCGCGAGATCGGCCTCGGTCATGTGGCGGCCGTTCTCGTAGCCGCCGGCCAGGGCCTGATCGAGGATGTAGCGGCTCACGCGCTGCGCGAGCGGCGCGATCTGCGACGCAGGCGGCGCCGGGGGCGTGTCCATCTGTGCTTCGGCCATCCAAGGTTCTCCGGGGAGGAATCGCGGGATCGGCGCCGATCATCGCGCCGACTTTGTATTTTTGACCGCAAAAAACCATGTACATCTTGCGACAAAAATACAATCCACGCTCCAAGATCGGCCCACGACGACCCGAGCGCCGGGTCGCGTCCCAACGGAGAAAACCCTCGTGGCCGCAGCCGACACCCTTTCGACCCCCGACGCCGCCGCGGCGTCGCCCGCCCTGCCCGCGTCCCTCGACGCGTTCTGGATGCCCTTCACCCCCAACCGCAAGTTCAAGCAATCGCCGCGCCTGATCGTCGGCAGCGAAGGCCTCTACTACGACCTCGCGGACGGCCGCCGCGTGCTCGACGCCATCGCCGGCCTGTGGTGCGTGAACGCCGGCCACCGCAACCCACGCATCAGCGCCGCGCTGAAGGCGCAGATCGACGTGCTCGACTACGCCTCGAACTTCCAGATCGGCCACCCGGCCGCCTTCACGCTGGCCGAGCGGCTCGCCGGGATGGCGCCCGGGGGCATGAACCACGTGTTCTTCACCAACTCGGGCTCCGAGTCGGTCGACACCGCGCTGAAGATCGCGGTGGCCTACCACCGTGCGCGCGGCGAGGCCGGCCGCTACCGGCTGATCGGCCGCGAGCGCGCCTACCACGGCGTGGGCTTCGGCGGCATCTCGGTCGGCGGCATCGGCCGCCAGCGCAGCACCTTCGGGCCGCTGCTCAACGGCGTGGACCACCTGCCGCACACGCACGACCTGGCGCGCAACGCCTTCTCGCGCGGGGAGCCGCCGCACGGCCTCGACAAGGCCGACGCGCTCGAGGCGCTGATCTCGCTGCACGACGCCTCGACCGTGGCCGCCGTCATCGTCGAGCCGGTGGCCGGCTCCACCGGCGTGCTGCCGCCGCCGCGCGGCTACCTGAAGCGCCTGCGCGAGATTCTGCGACCGGCACGGCGTGCTGCTGATCTTCGACGAGGTCATCACCGGTTTCGGCCGCCTGGGCACCAACTTCGCGGCCGACCTGTTCGGCGTCAAGCCCGACCTCATCACCACCGCCAAGGGCCTGACCAACGGCGCGGTGCCGATGGGCGCAGTGCTGATGCGCGACGCGGTGCACGACGCCTTCATGCAGGGCAGCGTGAGCGCGGTCGAGCTCTCGCACGGCTACACCTACTCGGGCCATCCGCTGGCCTGCGCGGCCGCCATGGCCACGCTCGACGCCTATGTGCACGACGGCCTGATCGCCCAGGCCGCGGCGCTGTCGCCCTATTTCGAGGAAGGCCTGCACGCGCTGCGCGGCCTGCCCGGCGTGATCGACGTGCGCAACGTCGGCCTGCTGGCCGGCATCGAGCTGCAGCCCTGGGCCGCCGGCCCGGGCACGCACGCCCAGGCCGTGGCGCAGCACTGCCTCGACGCCGGCGTGCTGGTGCGCTCGGTCGGCGACACGATCGCGCTGTCGCCGCCGTTCACGCTCGAGCGCCGGCACGTCGACCAGATCGTCGACAGCCTGCGCCAGGCCATCGCCCGGACCGCCCAGCCCACCGACACGCCCGCCTGAATTCCCGAGGACCGCACCCCATGGACATCGAATCCTTCCCCCTCTACGACATCGAGGGCGACGCCGCCCAGTGCGGCCGCCAGTACGGCCGCGCGGCCGGCGACCGCATCGACCTGAGCCTGCGCACCTACCGCGCCGCCTTCGAGCGCGTGGGCCTGAACTGGGAGCGCACGCGCGCGCTGGCGCGCCGCTTCATGCCGCTGGTCGAGGCCTTCGACGCCGGCATGCTGCGCGAGATCGAGGGCGTGGCCGAGGGCGCGGGCGTGCCGGCCGAGGACATCGTGGCGCTCAACGCGCGCAGCGAGATGCTCTATGCCTTCCAGCAGCTCGAGGCCACCGAGCCGCCCGACGGCTGCACCGGCGTGGTCGTCATGCCCTCGGCCGCGCGCGACGGCAAGCTGATCCACGCGCAGAACTGGGACTGGCGCGTCGAGAGCCTCGAGCTCGGCGTGGTGCTGCGCATCCAGCCGGCCAAGGGCCCGGCCATCCTGACCTTCGCCGAGGCGGGCACGCTGGCGCGCGCCGGACTCAACAGCGCGGGCATCGCGGTCACCGGCAACTTCATCAAGGCCGACAGCGACGGCCGCCAGCAGGGCGTGCCGCTGGCGCTGATCCGCCGCGGCATCCTGCAGTCCGAGCTCTACGCCAATGCGCTCGGCGTGGTCTGCCGCAGCGCGCGCTCGATCTCCAACAACATGATCCTCACCCATGCCGAGGGCGAGGCCGTGAGCCTGGAGACCTGCCCCGAGCAGGTGTTCTGGCAGCAGCCCGAGGACGGCGTGCTGGTGCATGCCAACCACTTCAAGACGCCGGCCGCGCTGGCGCGCGTGGTCGACCGCAGCCTCGAGACCACGCCCGACTCGCTCTACCGCGACCGCCGCGTGACCGAGGCCCTGCGCAAGCGCGCCGGCGACCTCACCGAGCAGGACGTGCTCGACGCGCTGCAGGACCGCTTCGGCGCGCCGCGCGCGGTCTGCCGCAGCCCGAGCGCGGGCCCGGGCGGCGCCTCCTCGGCCACCGTGGCGACCATCGTGATGGACCCGGCGGCACGGAAGATGCGCATCGCGCCGGCGCCCTTCAAGGCCCACCGCTTCACCGACTATTCCCTCTGAGTTCCTCCCGATCCGATCCCGACCGGCCCAGCCCCCGCCAGGAGTGTTTGCCATGAACCCACCCGTGCCCCCCGCCCGCCCGCCTTCCGTCTCGCGCGCCGCCGCCCTGCTGGCGCTCGGCCTCGCCGCCGGCACCGCCTTCGCCCAGGGCGCGCCCGGCGCCGGCCAGACGCTGCGCATCCAGATCAACTCGGACATCCGCAGCACCGACCCCGGCGGCAACCGCGACGACAACACCGACAACGTGCTGCTGCACATCGGCGAGGGCCTGGTCGCGCTGCGCGAGGACACCTCGGTCGGCCCCATGCTCGCGAGCAAGGTCGACACTTCGGCCGACGGCCTGAGCTACACCTTCACCCTGCGCGACGGCGTGAAGTTCCAGAACGGCGCCACGCTCACGGCCGACGACGTGGTCTGGAGCTGGCAGCGCTACCTCAAGCCCGGAAGCGGCTGGCGCTGCCTCAGCGAGTTCGACGGCAAGGGCATGACCAAGGTGCTCTCGGTGGAGGCGCCGAACCCGAAGACGGTGGTGTTCAAGCTCGACCGCGCGAGCGCGCTGTTCCTCACCATGATGGCGCGGCCCGACTGCGGCGGCGCGGCCATCCTGCACCGCAGCTCGGTCGGCGCCGACGGCCAGTGGAAGGAGCCGGTGGGCACCGGCCCCTACAAGCTCAAGGAATGGAAGCGCGGCCAGTACGTGGAGCTCACCCGCTTCGACGGCTACACCTCGCGCGCCGAGCCGCGCGACGGCCTCACGGGCGGCAAGAAGGCCGAGGTCGAGAACCTGCGTTTCGTCGTCATCCCCGACTCGGCCGCGGCCAAGGCCGCGCTCTACAGCGGCGGCATCGACGCCTTCATCAGCCCCAGCCCGTCGGACGTGATCGAGATGCGCGGCCGCGCCGACGTGCGCGTGGACACCACGCCCGTGATGACCATGGTCGCGCTGCTGCTGCAGACCAACGACCCCGTGCTCAAGGACGTGCGCATCCGCCGCGCGCTGGCGCTGGCGCTCGACACGCCCGAGATCGCGCGCTCGGTCACCGAGGGCCTGTCGGCCGTCAACAACTCGGTCGTGCCCTCGACCAGCCCCTACTACGACGCGGCGCAGGCCGGCGGCTTCAAGCGCGACATCGCCGCCGCGAAGAAGCTGCTGGCCGAGGCCGGCTACCGCGGCCAGCCGATCCGCATGATCGCCAACAAGCGCTACGAGGCGCTCTACTCGGCCGCCGTGCTGGTGCAGGCCATGGCCACCGAGGCCGGCATCAACATCGAGCTCGAGGTGCTCGACTGGGCCACCCAGCTCGACCGCTACACCAAGGGCCAGTACCAGAGCATGGCCTTCGTCTACTCGGCGCGCATCGATCCCGCGCTCAACTACGAGATGGTGTCGGGCGACAAGGCCGCGCAGCCGCGCAAGGTCTGGGACAGCGCCTATGCGCAGACCCGTCTGGCCGAGGCCATGGTCTCGCGCGACAAGGCGCGCCGCCAGGCGCTGTTCGACGAGATGCACAAGCAGATGCTGCAGGACGTGCCGATGATCGTGCTGTTCAACGCCAGCGACGCCACCGCCATGCGCAAGAACGTGGTCGGCTTCAAGGGCTGGGCGCCGGCCAAGCCGCGCTTCTGGAACGTGCGGCTGGCCGCCGCCGGCGGCTGACGGGGGCCGCGCCTTCATGCCCGCCTACCTCCTGCGCCGGATCGCGATGACGATACCGACGCTGCTGCTGGTCTCCATCGCGGTCTTCGCGCTGATGCGGCTGATCCCGGGCGACCCGGTGCTGCTGATGCTCGGCGAAGGGGCCGACCCGGCCCAGCTCGAATCGATGCGCCACCAGATGGGCCTGGACCAGCCGCTGCCGCTGCAGTACCTGGTCTGGCTGCGCCAGGCGCTGGGCGGCGACCTCGGCGTCTCCACCACCAACGGCCTGCCGGTGCTGCCGTTGATCTGGGAACGCTTCCAGGTCAGCGCCGTCATCGTGCTGGTCGCGGTGGCGCTGGCCTCGCTGATCGCCGTGCCCGCCGGCCTGGTCGCCGCCTGGCGCAAGGACCGCCCCGCCGACCTCGCCATCATCGGCGCGGCCACGCTGATGCTCTCGGTGCCGAGCTTCTGGCTCGGCCTGCTGCTGCTGATGTTCTTCGGCCAGTACCTGCACTGGCTGCCGGTGGTGGGCTACGTGCCGCTGTCCGAGAGCTTCTCGCAGGGCGTGCTCTACGTGATCCTGCCGATCGTCACGCTGGTGCTGGTCGAGACCGGCGTGCTCACGCGCATGTCGCGCGCCAGCACCATCGAGATCCTGCGGCTCGAATACGTGACGCATGCGCGCGCCAAGGGCGTGCCCGAGTCGCAGGTGCTGCGCCGCCACGTGCTGCCCAACGCCTTCAATCCCACGCTGACCATGATCGGGCTGATCCTCGGCCACCTGCTCAGCGGCATCGCGGTGCTCGAGACGGTGTTCACCCTGCCCGGCCTCGGCCGCCTGATGATCGATTCGATCTTCGCGCGCGACTATCCGGTGCTGCAGGGCTGCCTGCTGTTCACCGCCTGCATCTACGTGGTCATCAACCTGGTCGTGGACATGTGCTATCCCCTGTTCGATCCGCGGGTGTCGGTGCAGTGATGAAGATCAAGACCCATACCCTGGTGGGCGGCGTGCTGATCGCCACGCTGCTGGTGCTGGCCGTGGTGGCAGCCGTCTGGACGCCCTACAACCCGGTCGGCATCGACCTCAAGTCCAAGCTGCAGGCGCCCTCGATGGCGCACTGGCTCGGCACCGACGAGTTCGGCCGCGACGTGGCCAGCCGCGCGATGCGCGCCGCCTCCACCAGCTGCCTGGTGGCGCTGCTCACGGTCGCGCTGGCCACCGCCATCGGACTGGTGGTAGGCGTGGTCGCGGGCTTCGTGCGCGGCTGGACCGACCGCGTGCTGATGGCCTTCAACGACACGCTGCTGGCCTTCCCGGGCCTCTTGCTGGCGCTGGCCGTGATGGTGATCGTGGGCGCCAACCAGTGGGGCATCGTGCTCGCGCTGAGCCTGGCCTATGCGCCCTCGGTGGTGCGCGTGGTGCGCGGCACCGTGCTGTCGCTGCGCGAGCGCGAATACGTCGAGGCCTCGCGGATGATCGGCAACGGCGAGATCTACACCATGTGGCGCCACATCCTGCCGAACTGCGTGGCGCCGGTCGCCGTGCTGGCCACCAGCATGTTCGGCTGGGTGCTGCTGTCGGAGAGCGCGCTGAGCTTCCTGGGCCTGGGCGTGCCGCCGCCGGCACCCACCTGGGGCAACATGCTCTCGAGCGCGCGGCCCTACATGGTCTCGGCCGTCTGGCTGTGCGTGGTGCCAGGCCTGTGCATCGCGCTCACGCTGCTGGGCATCAACCTGCTGGGCGAATCGCTGCGCGACCGGCTCGATCCGCGGACGGAGAAGTCATGAGCGCCTCTTCCAACCCCTCTCCTGTTCTTTCGGTCGAGCACCTGAGGATCGCGCTGCGCCACGGCACCCAGCCGCTGGTGCACGACCTCTCGTTCGAGGTCCGGCCCGGCGAATTCCTCGCCGTGGTCGGCGAATCGGGCAGCGGCAAGACCATGGCCGCGCGCGCCATCCTGCAGTTGCTGCCGCCCGGCATCGCGCAGACCGGCGGGCGCATCGTGTTCGACGGCCAGGACCTGAGCCGGCACGACGCGCAGGCCATGCGGCCGATCCGCGGCCCGGGCATCGGCATGGTGTTCCAGGAGCCGATGGTCTCGCTCAACCCGGTGCACCGCATCGGCGAGCAGATGGCCGAGGGCCTGCGCATGCACCACCGGCTGTCGGCCGCCGAGATCCGCGCGCGCAGCCTCGAGATGCTGCGCCGCGTGCAGATCGCCGACCCCGAGCGCTGCATGCAGGCCTATCCGCACGAGTTCTCGGGCGGCATGCGCCAGCGCATCATGCTCGCGAGCGTGATGCTGCTGAAGCCGCGCCTCTTGATCGCCGACGAGCCCACCACCGCGCTCGACACCCTGAGCCAGCGCGAGGTGCTCGACCTGATGGTCGAGCTCGCGCGCGACAACGGCACGGCCGTGCTGCTGATCACGCACAACCTCGGCCTGGTGGGCCGCTATGCGCAGCGCGCGATCGTGCTCGAGAAGGGCCGACTGGTCGAGACCGGCGAGGTGCCCTCGATCCTGGTCGCGCCGAAGCAGGCCTACACGCGCAAGCTGGTCGACGCGCTGCCGCGCCGCCAGGCCGCCAAGCCGACAGCCACCGAAACGCGCCAGCCGCTGCTGCAGGTGCGCGGCCTCGGCGTGAGCTATCCCGGCGCGCGCCTGGGCTTCTTCAAGCGCCAGCCGCCGGTGCCCGTCATCGACGCGCTCGACCTCGACATCCACCCGGGCGAGATGGTCGCGCTGGTGGGCGGCAGCGGCTCGGGCAAGACCACGTTGGGCCGCGCCATCCTGCGGCTCGCGCCCTCGAACGCCGGGCAGATCCTGTTCCGCGGCGAGGACGTGCGCACCGCCGGCCGCGCCGCGCTGCACCGCTTCCGGCTGGCCTGCCAGCTCGTGTTCCAGGACCCCTTCTCCTCGCTCGACCCGCGCATGCGCGTGCAGGAGATCGTGGCCGAGCCGCTGCGCCACCTGCCCGAGCTCGATGCCGCGGCGCGCCTGCGGCGCGTGGCCGAGACGCTCGACGAGGTCGGCCTCGACGGCCTGGGCGCGCGCTACCCACACGAGCTCTCGGGCGGCCAGCGCCAGCGCGTGGCGATCGCGCGCGCGCTGGTGCGCCGGCCCGCCTTCGTGGTGGCCGACGAGCCCGTGTCCGCGCTCGACATGACGATCCAGGCCCAGGTGCTGCGGCTGTTCCAGAGCCTGCAGCAGCACCATGGCTTCGCCTGCCTGTTCATCAGCCACGATCTCGCGGCCGTCGAGCAGATCGCCGACCGCGTGATCGTGATGGAGCGCGGCCGCATCGTGGAGCAAGGCGCGCGCGACGCGGTGTTCGACCGGCCGCGCCATGCCTACACCCAGGCACTGCTGGCGGCCACGCCGCGGCCGCTGCACGAGCTGGCCGAGCCCGCCATCGACATCCAACCCGTTCCCGAGAAAGCCTTCGCGTGACCTCCCCCTTGCCCTACAGCTGGCAGCATCCCAGCGCCCCGCCGCCGCTCGATCCGCAGATCGTCGAGTTCATGCGCCTGATGGGCGCCGAGGGCGCGCGCTATCCGAAGCGCCACACCATTCCCATCGCCGAGGGCCGCGCCAATGCCGAGAAGGTGCGCGCGCCGTGGACGCAGGGCGGGCCCGAGATGGCGCGCAGCGTCGACCACCACGTGCCCACGCGCCATGGCGAGGTGCGCATCCGCGTGCACTACCCCGCGCAGCGCACGCTGCAGGGTGCGCTGGTCTACATCCACGGCGGCGGCTTCGTGCTGTTCAGCCTCGACACCCACGACCGCGTGATGCGCGAGTACGCGGGCCGCGCCGGCATCGCTGTGATCGGCATCGACTACACGCGCGCGCCCGAAGCGCGCTTCCCGCAGCCGCACGACGAATGCGTGGACGTGATGCGCTGGCTGGCCGCCCATGCGGGCACGCTCGACATCGATCCCGCGCAGCTCTTCATCGGCGGCGACTCGGCCGGCGCCAACCTCTCGGTCGGCGCCTGCCTGGTGCTGCGCGACGAGGGCGATGCGCTGCCGCTGGGCATGCTGCTGAACTACGGTGCCTACAGCACCGAGCTCTACCGCGACTCGGTGGTGCGCTACGGCGCGGGCGAGTACGGCCTGTCGCTGCACATGATGCTGTGGTTCTATGGCCTCTATGCGCGCGGGCCGGCCGACTTCGCCGACCCGCGCCTGCACAGCCTCTCGGCCCGGCTCGAGGGCCTGCCGCCGGCCTGCATGGTGGTCACCGAATGCGATCCGCTGTACGACGACAACCGGCTGATGGCCGCGCGGCTGCGCGAGGCCGGCGTGGCGGTCAGCGAGAGGCTCTACCCCGGCACCATCCACGGCTTCCTCGAGGCGGTCTCGGTCGCCGACGTGGCCGGCCGCGCCTTCGACGATTCGGTGCGCTGGCTGCGCGACCTCGCCACGCGCTGAGCCGCCGCATGTACACGCCCAAGCCCTATGCGGAGGCCGAGCGCGCGACGCTGCACGAAGGCATGCGCGCCTGGAGCTTCGCCACGCTGGTCACGGTCGGCCCGGCCGGCGCCAGTGCCACCCACCTGCCCTTCCTGCTCGATGCGCAAGAGGGCGAAGCCGGCCTGCTCACCACCCATCTCGCGCGGAAGAACCCGCAGCTCGAGGACCTGCGCGCGGGCCGCGAGGCGCTGGTGATCTTCCAGGGCCCGCATGCCTTCATCACGCCGAGCTGGTACGTCAAACAGAGCACCTTCCCGACCTGGAACTACACGGCGATCCATGCGCGCGGCACGCCGCGCGTGATCGAGGAACGCATGGCGATCCACGCCGTGCTGCGCCGCACCGTCGCGGTCTACGACACGCCGCTGCGCGCCGAGTGCGCGGGCAGCTGGGACTTCGACGCCATGCCCTTCGACTTCGTCGCGCCGCGGCTCGACATGATCGCGGCGGTGGAGATTCCCGTGCAATCGCTCGAGGGCAAGTTCAAGCTCAACCAGGACCGCTCGGAGGAAGACCGGCGCGGCGTGATCGCCGCGCTCGAGCGGCTCGGCGAGCCACAGGGCGTGGCCGTGGCGCGGATGATGCGCGAGCGGATGGAGACCACCGCGAGCGCGTGAACCGTCGCGGCACAATGGTCCGCGTGCCGCTTCCCCACCGCCTGTTCGCCGGCCTCGCGCTGGCCTCCCTCTTCGCCACCGCCCACGCGACCGAGCCGCTGTTGCTCGTCACCGAACCCGCCGCGCTGCAGGCGGCCGAGAAGTCCGGCGCGGGCTTCGCGCACTGGCTGGCCGAAACACCGGGCGCCGACGGCATCGAGAGCAACGAGGTGCTGATGCGTTCGAAGGCTTGGCGCTCCATCGCCGAGCCCCTCGGCGCCAGCCTCGCAGCCATCCAGCGCCGCGACAAGCAGGCCGGCGTCGGCATCGCGAAGTACCCGCACCGCCTGTTCGACGCGCGCTGGCTCGCGAGCCCCGATGCCTTCTTCGAACTGGTGGGCGTGGCCAACCGCATGGACCGGCGCCCATTCCAGGACGGTGCCTGCGGCGAGACCCGGCTCGTGTACCGCCTCGCCTACCGCACGAGCGCGATGCAGTCGCGGCTGCCGATGACCGTCAACGTCGAGCTGCGCGGCGACGCGCCCGATGCCGACGGCGGCTGCGCCGCGGCCGCGAAGCGCTGGCAGCCGCCGCAGGCCGCGATGGCCGACGAGGCGCTGGGCCGCTGGCTGGTGTCGGCCGACGGCCCGCTCGCGCCGCAACGGCTCGCGCCCGCACGCATCTCGCAACTCACGGTGAACCTGCAGAGCGTGCGCTGGCCCTCGGCCGTGCGGCCCGATCTCGGCGGCCATGCCGAATACATGCTGCGCGCCTTCCGCTGGAACGCGGCCGCGAAGCGCTACGACGTGGGCCCGCTCGAGAACACGCCCGATGTCGCGAAGCTCAAGGCCAGCGCACCGCTGCGCCAGGAACTGAAGCAATGGCTTCGCCAGCCCGAGAACCTGCGCGCGCTCGACGAAGCCACGCTCAGGATCCCAGAGCGCTTCCTCGCCACCGAGGCCATCTCGGTCGCGCCGCGCGGCCTCGAGCGCCTCGCCAACCGCCCGTTCGCGCAGCTCTTCCCCGAAAGCGAATGGCAGGCCGTGCCCGGCAGCCGCACGCTGCAGTCGCCGCGGGCCCTGCTGCGCCGGCTCGACGACCTCAGTTGCATGGGCTGCCACCAGAGCCGCGCGGTCGCGGGCTTCCACCTGCTGGGCCTCGATCGCCGTGGCGCCTCGCGCAGCTTCACGCCCGGCAATGCGCTCGCGGTGCCGCACTCGCCGCATCTGCAGGACGAACTCGCGCGGCGCGCGCGCTACCTGCAGGCGGCGCTGATCACGCCGAAGCCCGATCCCTTCCGGCCGCTCGCGGAGCCGCTCGATGCGAACACACGACCCGAGCCGGCGATCGTCGGCGCGCGCTGCGAGCCCACGCGCATCACGGCCTCGGCCAACCCCTGGCTCGACCGCGCCGAGAAGCTGCCGCGCACCGCCTGCGAGGGCGCCGCCTCGGTCTGCGAGAAGACCTCGGTCGGCTTCCCCGGCGGCATGTGCTCGGGCCCCTGCGATCCGAAGGACCCGAATGGCACGTGCGGTGGCATCGCGATCCTCAGCGACTTCAACCAGTGCCTGGCGGCGAAGCGCCCGTTCGGCGAATGCCTCGCGAAGCACACGCGCCCCGGCAACCTGCGCAGCTGCTCGGCCACCGCGCCCTGCCGCGACGACTACATCTGCGCGCAGGCCGAAGGGCAGCCCGAGGGGCGCGGGGCCTGCATCCCGCCATACTTCCTGTTCCAGATGCGCGTGGACGGCCACTCCTGACTTTCACCCTCCCCCGCTGGGGGAGGGCCGGGGTGGGGGCACCGGGCGCATCCATCGCCCCGCGAACATCGGCCGCCCGGCGCCCCCATCCCGACCTTCCCCCAGAGGGGGAAGGAGTTGGGGAAGGAGTCACCCCTCGTTCGCCGCCGGCCGCATCTTCCAAGCCGACAGCGCCGCCACCGCCCCCAGCACCGCCACATACGCCCCCACCGGCACGATGCTGCCGTACTTCGCCACCAGCGTCGCCGCGATGATCGGCGCCAGCCCGCCGCCGAGCGCGGCCGCCATCTGGATGCCGATCGAGATGCCCGAGTAGCGCAGCTCGGCCGGGAACTGCGCCGCGTAGAGATTCGACTGCGGCGCGAACATCAGCGGGTAGTTGAGCGCGAGCGCCACCACCATCGCCACCGTGTAGGCCGTGAGCGAACCGCTGCCGATGGCCTGGAACAACGGCAGCGCCATCAAGGCCAGCAGCGCGCCGCCGAACACGTAGAGCCGCCGCGCGCCGACACGGTCGGCCAGCCAGCCGAACAGCGGGATGGTCAGCACCATCAGCGACGAACCCAGCACCAGCGCATGCAGCGCATCGCCGCGCGAGAAGCCCAGCCGCGTGACCGCATAGGAGATCGAGAACACCAGGATGGTGTAGATCAGCGTGACCTCGGCCAGCTTGCCGCCGATGGTCAGGAGCAGCGGCCGCCAGTGCGCCAGCACCACTTCGCGCGCGGGCAGCGCGGCGGTCTTGCGGTGCGCCTTCACGGCCTCGAACTCGGGCGACTCGTCGATGCGCGTGCGGATGAAGATGCCCACCGCGATCAAGAGCGCGCTGGCCAGGAACGGCAGCCGCCAGCCCCAGTGCAGGAAGGCGTCCTCGGGCAGCTGCGTAACCAGCGCGAAGGCACCCGACGACAGCAGCACGCCGATCGGCGCGCCCATCTGCGGCATGCTGCCCACGAGCGAGCGCCAGCGCGGCGGCGCATGCTCCACCGCCATCAGCATCGCCCCGCCGAGCTCGCCGCCGAAGGACAAGCCCTGGCCTATGCGCAACAGCACGAGCAGCACCGCGGCCCAGAGGCCGATCGACTCGTAGGTCGGCAGCACGCCGATCAGCACCGTGCAGATGCCCATCATCAAGAGGCTCAGCGTGAGCATGGCCTTGCGGCCCAGCCGGTCGCCATAGTGGCCGAACACGATGCCGCCGATCGGCCGCGCGAGCATGCCGCTCGCGAAGGTGCCGAAGGCCGCGAGCGTGCCGGTCACCGGATCGAAGTTCGGAAAGAACAGCTTGTTGAAGACCAGCGCGGCCGCCGTGCCGTAGGCCAGGAAGTCGAAGCCCTCGATGGCGGTGCCGGCCATGGTGGCGGCGCCGACCTTCCAGACGCTCTGCGGTTTGGCGGCCGCGGGCGCGGCGGCGCCCACCTGGGTGGCGATGGTGTTCATGCCTTGTGCTCCTCGTTGCGGTCTTGAATCGATGCCGGGTGGCGCCGGTGCCAGTCGGTCGCGCCCTGGCAAAGCGGGAGCGGGCTTCCGGACGCAGAGGACGCGAAGGTTGCGCGAAGGACGCAAAAGGAAGGCAAGAAAAATTTTGAATTTCTCTTTCGCGCCCTTCGCGAAATCTTCGCGTCCTCCGCGTCCGGCAGTTCGTGTTTCATCTCAAATCTCCTTCACGTCGAGCTGCCGCGCGAACATCGCGAAGCTGGCTTTCACGATGCTGGGCTGCAGCAGGAAGTCGTGCGATTCGCGTGCCAGCGCCGGATCGACCAGCTTGAGCCGGCCGTAGGCGCTCTGCGCGATCAGCTGGTTGCGCGCGGCGCGCTCGATCAGCACCGAGAGGTAGAGCGACTCCTCCACGCTCGAGGTGGCGGCCAGGAAGCCATGGTTGGCCAGCAGCACGCAGCGCTTGGCGCCGAGCGCGGCCGAGATGATCTCGCCCTCCACGTCGGCGATCGGCAGGCCCGGCCATTCGGCGAGGAAGGCGCAGTCGTCGAAGAAGGGCGTGGCATCCATGTGCGCGACCTGCAGCGGCTCGCCGGTCATCGACAGCGCCGACACATAGGGCGGATGGGTATGGATCACGCAGTGGACGTCGGGCCGGCGCCGGTACACCCAGAGGTGGAAGCGCACGGCCGGGTTGGGCACGCCGCGGCCCTCGAGCACGCGCAGCGAATCGTCGATGCGCATCACCGAGCCCGCGCGGATCTCGCCGAACGCATGCGCCAGCGGCGTGGTGAGGAAGCTGCCGTCGGCCTGGCGCACCGTGATCTGACCGGCCAGGGTTTCGGAATGGCCCTCCTTCGCGAGGATGCGGCAGCTCAGCGCGAGCTTCTCGGCATCGCTCCAGTGGCCGACGGTGAGGCCGTCGAGCTTCAGGGGCGCGTCGGCGGAGGGGGCGTCTGTGACGGTGGGGTTCACGCGGTTTTCCTTCATCGGTGGTCGATGGCCGCCAATGTAGGAAGCGATGCCGCGCCGGGCCTTGCGCCTGCGCGCACGCGCATTGATCCAGCGCGCCAATGCGATGGGACCCCGATCCCGCCCGCTAGTGGAAAGTCTCGATGTGCGGCCGCGGCGCCCCCTCCAGACTGCGGGCGCGGGCCCTTGGCACGAACCATGCACGCGGCCCGGCTCCCACCCCACCATGCACCACGACCCGACCCCGCACCTGAGCTTCGCGCCGCACCTGCGCCCCTTCTACCCGGGCGACCTGCGCGGCTACTCGACCACGCTCGACGCGCTGGTCTACCCTGGCGAACTCAGCGTGCAGCACAGCCATCCGCGCATGAACCTCGAGGCCTGCCGGCTCGTGGGCGGCGGCATCGCGGTCAGCTTCGATTCCACGCCGATGCAGGTGCGCCATGCGGCGGGCCAGTCCGGCCACGACGGCGCGGGCGAGGTGCTCGCGATGATCGCGGTCGACGGCCAGGGCACGATCGAGCAGGCCGGCCGCCGGCTGCCCTTCCGCAAGGGCGACATCGTGTTCCGCACCACGCGTCTGCCCTCGACCTGCGCGCTCGACGAATCGGGCCGGCTGGTACAGCTGCGGCTGCCGGCCGGGCGCTTCTTCGGCATCTATGCCGACCTGCGCGACAACTTCGAACCTTCGCTGGCCCAGGCCGACTCCACGCTGGCCGAGTCGGCGCGCCAGCAGCTCGACCGCCTGTTCGCGGTGCAGGCGCAGCCGCATCCGGCGCTGGCCTATTTCTCGGAGCAATCCTTCGTCTCGCTGCTCGCGGCCATCTACTGCGAAGCGGTGGCCGGCGCGCCGCAGGCCGGCGATGCGGGCGCGGCCAAACGCCACGAACGCGACCGCTGGCAGCGGCTCGCGGCCTATGTCGAGGCCAACCTCTGCGACCCCGAGCTCTCGGTCGAGGCGATCGCGCGCGAGCTGTGCATCTCCAAGCGGCTGGTGCACCGCCTGTTCGCCACGCAGCAGACGCAGTACGGCACCTACCTGCGCGAACGCCGCCTCGAGCGCGCGGCCGAGGAACTGGCCAACGAGCGGCTCGTGCAGCTCAGCGTGACCGAGATCGCGTTCCGCAACGGCTTCAACGACCCCAGCCATTTCAGCCGCGCCTTCCGCGACCGCTTCGGCGCCACGCCGGGCGGCTACCGCGCGACCCGCCCGCCGGCCTGATCAGGCCAGGTAGCCGCCGTCCACCGTCAGCGCCGCGCCGGTGACGAAGCTGGCGTCGGGCCCCGCGAGGTAGGCCACCATGCCCGCGATCTCGCTGTCGTGCCCCATGCGTCCCAGCGCCATCAGCGGCTCCAGCCGCTCGCCGTAGGCCGACTTCGGCGCCATGTCGGTATCGGTCGGCCCGGGCTGCACCACGTTCACCGTGATGCCACGCGGCCCGAGGTCGCGCGCGAGGCCGCGCGCCATCGAGGCCACCGCGCCCTTGGTCATCGCATAGACCGACGAACCCGCGAAGCCCACGCGATCGGCCACCACGCTGCCCGTGATGACGATGCGCGCGCCACGCTCCATGTGCTTGAGCGCCGCCTGCACCGCCACGAAGGCCGAGCGCACGTTGACCGCGAACATGCGGTCGAAATCGGCGAGCGCGTAGTCCTCGACCAGGCCGCCGACGAGGATGCCGGCGTTGTTCACCAGCAGATGCAGCCCGCCGAAGGCCTCGGCCGCGGCGTCGACCGCCTGCCGCACGGCCTGTGCATCGGCACTGTCGGCGCGCAGCGCGAGCGCGCGGCCGCCCTGCCCTTCGATCTCGGCCACGAGCGCTCGCGCCGCCACGTCCGACGACGCATAGGTGAAGGCCACGGCCGCGCCGTCCTTCGCGAGCCGCCGCACGATGGCCGCGCCGATGCCGCGCGAGCCGCCGGTCACGAGGGCGGCCTTGCCGCAGAGGGATTTCGTCATGTCGACTTCCTTTTTAACGGATCAATCGATCCAGAATAGAGCGAAAAAAAAGCGCACCCGAGTCCGGGTGCGCGCACGAACTCAACGCAGACTTCGCATGGCCATCCGCGCGACGTCGCGCAGGTCCTCGGCCGAGGCGCCGCCGCGCCCCGAGATCTTGAGCCCCGACAGCGTGGCCATCAGGAACTGCGCGGCCGCGCGCGGTGCGAGCGCGGCATCGATCTCGCCCGCGGCCTGGGCCTCGCCGATGCGGCCCTCGATGGCCGACTGCAGCATGCGGCCCGCGGTGTCGGTCAGCAGGCTGACCTCGGCATCGCCGCGGCCGAACTCGCAGACCGCGCCGATGCCCATGCAGCCCGGCTGTCCGTGCGCGCCGAAATGGGTCGCCATGCCGTCGAGCATGGCCTCGAGCCCCGCGCGCGGCGAGGCGGCGCCATGCAGCGCGCGGATGTGCTGCGACACATGGCCCACGGCGTACTGCTGCAGCGCCTCGAGGTAGAGCCTGCGCTTGTCGCCGAAGGTGTCGTACATGCTCTGGCGGCTGATGCCCATGGCGGCGAGCAGCATCTCGGTCGAGGTGCCGTCGTAGCCGTGGTCGCAGAACACGGCGATCGCGCCCTGCAGGGCGGCGTTGCGGTCGAAGGCTTTGGGTCGGGCCATGGCGGGCGAGTCTATCGATTCCGGATCATCTTGTCCAAAACAGGTGATTCCGGAATCGCCCTCGCCCTCCCCCCTCAGGCCGGCACCGCCTCGCGCGCCACCGCGCCCGCCTCGGCGCGCGGCGCCACGAGCCGCGCGCGCAGCGCATCGCGACGCACCTGCGCGGCGGCGATGCTCGCCTCCTTCACATGGCCGTAGCCGCGGATCTGCTCGGGCAGCTTCGCGAGCGCCAGCGCCGTCTCGGCATCGACCTCGTCCCAGTGCGCGAGGATGTCCTCGATGCCCGCGCGGTACTCCTCGATCAGGCGGCGCTCCGTCCGGCGTTCCTCGGTGCGGCCGAAGGGATCGAAGGCCGTGCCGCGCAGCCGGCGCAGCGCGGCCAGCACGCGAAAGCCCTGCAGCATCCACGGCCCGAAGGCGCGCTTGACCGGCCGGCCCTGCGCATCGCGCTGGCCCAGGATCGGCGGCGCGAGGTGGAAGCGCAGCCTGGGCATGCCCTCGAATTCCTGCTGCAGCTTCTTCATGAAGGCGCCGTCGGTGTACAGGCGCGCGACCTCGTACTCGTCCTTGTAGGCCATCAGCTTGAACAGGTTGGCCGCCACCGCGCGTGTGAAGCGGTCGCCGCGGCCGCGCGCCTGCTCCACCCCGCGCACCCGCGCCACGAAGTCCGAGAAGCGCCGCGCATAGGCCGCGTCCTGGTAGGCCGTGAGGAAAGCGGTACGGTCCGCGAGCAAGGCGTCGAGCCCCTGCGGCAGCTGCAGCGCCACCGGCTGCGCGGGCGAGGCCTCGCGCGCCACGGCCGCGAGGTCGAGCGCGGCGCGCCGGCCCCAGTGGAAGGCCTGCTGGTTGGCCTTCACGGCCACGCCGTTGATCTCGATCGCGCGCAGCAGCGCGGCCGAACTCAATGGCACATAGCCCTTCTGGAACGCGAAGCCCAAGAGGAACAGGTTGGCCGCGATGGCATCGCCCATGAGCCGGGTCGCAAGACCCGTGGCGTCGATGAAGTCGGCCTTGCCGGCCACCGACTCCTCGATCAGCGCGCGCACCTGGCCGGCCGGGAAGGTCCAGTCGGGGTCCTGCGCGAAATGGCCGGTGGGCTGCTCGAAGGTGTTCACCAGCGCATAGCTGCGGCCCGGGCGCATCTTGGCGATGGCATCGGGCGCGCCCGCGGTCAGCATGTCGCAGCCCAGCACCAGGTCGGCCTCGCCGGTGGGAATGCGCTGCGCCTTGAGCTGCGCCGCGTCGCGCGCCAGCCGCACGTGCGAGGTCACCGAGCCGTTCTTCTGCGACATGCCCGTCATGTCGAGCACGCTCGCGGCCTGGCCCTCGAGATGCGCGGCCATGCCGATCAGCGCGCCGATGGTGATGACGCCGGTGCCGCCGATGCCGGTGATGAGGATGTTGTGCATGCCCTCGATCGCATGCACGGGCGGCTCGGGCAGCGCCGCGTCGGCCTCGGCGCCGCGCGCGGCCACGGGCTTGATGCGCCGCGGCTTCACGCCTTCCACGCTCACGAAGCTCGGGCAGAAGCCCTTGACGCACGAGTAGTCGGCATTGCACGCGCTCTGGTCAACGCGGCGCTTGAGGCCATGGGGCGTGGGCTGCGGCAGCAGCGAGGTGCAGTTCGACTGCTCGCCGCAGTCGCCGCAGCCCTCGCACACGGCCTCGTTGATGAACACGCGGTGCGAGGCCTGCGGGAACTCGCCCTTCTTGCGGCGCCGCCGCTTCTCGGCCGCGCAGACCTGGTCGTAGATCAGCACCGACACGCCTTCGTAGTCGCGCAGCGTGCGCTGCACCGCGTCCATCTCGTCGCGGTGGTGGATGGTGAGGACGAAGCCGCCGCCATCGGCCGGCAGCGGCGAGCGGTCGCGCCAGCGCGTCGGGTCCTCGGCCACCAGCGCGATGCGGCGCACGCCCTCGGCCGCCACCTGGTGTGCGATGCGCGGCACGCTCACGGGCCCGTCGACCGGCTGGCCGCCGGTCATCGCCACCGCGTCGTTGTAGAGGATCTTGTAGGTGATGTTCACGCCCGCGGCCACGGCGGCGCGGATCGCCATCGAACCCGAGTGGTAGTAGGTGCCGTCGCCGAGGTTGGCGAACACGTGGTGGCGCTTCGAGAACCAGGCCTGGCCGAGCCAGGGCGCGCCCTCGCCGCCCATGTGGGTCGTCGTGCGGTTGTGCTCGGGATAGATCGCGGTCGCCATCACGTGGCAGCCGATGCCGGCCAGCGCCAGGCTGCCCTCGGGCACCTTGGTCGAGGTGTTGTGCGGGCAGCCCGAGCAGTACCAGGCCGGCCGCGCCGGGGTGGCCACGGCCTTGCCGAGCACCACGTCCTTGGCGTCGAGGATCGCCAGCCGCGTGCGGATCATGTCGCTGGTGTGGAAGCGCGCCACCCGCGCGGCGATCACGCGCGCGATCTGCGCCACCGAGAAGTCGGCCGTGGCCGGCAGCAGCCACTGGCCGCGCGGATGGGCGCCCCATTCGCCGCGCTCGTCGAACTTGCCGATCACGCGCGGGCGCACATCCTCGCGCCAGTTGTAGAGATGCTCCTTGAGCTGGTACTCGACGATCTGGCGCTTCTCCTCGATCACCAGGATCTCGTCGAGCCCGTCGGCGAACTCGCGGATCGAGTCGGGTTCCAGCGGCCAGGGCATCGCCACCTTGAACACGCGGATGCCGATGCGCGCCGCCTCGGCCGCGTCGATGCCCAGCTCCTCGAGCGCCTCCAGCGCGTCGCGGTACGACTTGCCCGAGGCCACGATGCCCAGGCGCGCCGAGGGTGCGTCGATGGTCACGCGGTTGAGCCGGTTGGCGCGCGCATAGGCGATGGCCGCGTAGATCTTCGCGTCCTGCATCAGCGCCTCCTGCTTGCGCGCCTGCACGCCCAGCGTGTCGGTCGACAGCCGCGCATGCATGCCGCCCGCGGGCGGCACGAAGTCCTCGGGCAGCAGGGTGCGCACGTTCTGCGCGTCGGCCGGGATCGAGCCCGACGATTCCACCGTGTCGGCCAGCGCCTTGAAGCCCACGGGCAGCCCCGCGAAGCGCGACATCGCGAAGCCGTGCAGGCCCAGCTCGATGTACTCCTCCACGCTCTGCGGATAGAGCATCGGGATCATCGAGGCCGCGAACAGATGGTCGCTCTGGTTCGGCAGGGTCGACGAATAGGCGCCGTGGTCGTCGCCCGCCACCAGCAGCACGCCGCCATGGGGCGAGGTGCCCGCGTGGCTCATGTGCTTGAAGACGTCGCCGCAGCGGTCCACGCCCGGCGCCTTGCCGTACCACATGGCGAACACGCCATCGACCGCGCTCTCGCCGGTCAGGTGCACCTGCTGCGTGCCCCAGACGGCGGTGGCCGCCAGTTCCTCGTTCACGCCGGGCAGGAACTTGACGTGGTTGGCATCGAGGTGCGGCTGCGCCTTCCACAGCGCCTCGTCGAGTCCGCCGAGCGGCGAGCCGCGGTAGCCGGAGACGAAGCCCGCGGTATCGAGGCCGTTGGCCTGGTCGCGCCATCGCTGCACGAGCATGAGGCGCACCAGCGCCTGGATGCCGCTCAGGTAGACGCGGCCGGAGGTGGAGGTGTACTTGTCGTCCAGCGAGACGCTGGCGAGATCGTGGGACATGAGAGAAGGCTCCGGTAAGAGTCGCGAGAGATGCCCGTTCGGCCACCGGTAAGCGGCCTGCGGGCGGAACACGCGCCGCGGGTAAGCGGCGCGCGCTGGGGAAGATAGCGCAGCGCGGAGGATCGTGGGTTCAGGCCTCCTTCGGCTGGTACCAGCGGTCTTTGGCCAGCATCACCTCGTTGTGCGCCGCGCCGGCCGGCATCATCGGAAAGCAGTTCTCCTGCGCCGCCACCTGCACGTCGAGGAAGAACGGCCCCTCGCTCGCCAGGCATTCGGCCAGCGCCGCGGGCAGCTCGGCCGGGTCGCTCACGCGCCGCGCGCCCCAGCCGAAGGCCTTGGCCAGCGCCACGAAATCGGGCAGCGCCTCGTTCCAGCTGTGGCTCAGGCGGTTGCCGTGGTTGAGCTCCTGCCACTGGCGCACCATGCCCATGTAGCCGTTGTTGCACAGCACCAGCTTGACCGCCGCGCGGTGCTGCACCGCGGTCGAGAGCTCCTGGATGTTCATCAGCACCGAGGCGTCGCCGCTCACGCACACGGCCAGCGCCTCGGGGTGCGCCACCTGCGCGCCGATCGCCGCCGGCAGGCCGTAGCCCATGGTGCCGGCGCCGCCCGAGGTGAGCCAGCGGCGCGGCCGGTCGAAGCGCAGGTACTGCGCGGCCCACATCTGGTGCTGGCCCACGTCGGTCGAGACGATGGTGTCGCGCCCCGTGTCAGCGATCGCCTGCTGCAGCGAGGCCATGAGCCGCTGCGGCAGGATCGCGTCGGCGCGCGGCGCGAAGCCCAGGCAGTCCTCGACGCGCCAGCCTTCGATGCGCTGCCACCAGGGCGCGAGCCGCGCGGCCTCGAAACGCTCGGGCAAGAGCGCGAGCAGCGCCTCGAGCACGGCGGCGCAGTCGCCCACCATCGGCACGTCGACCTGCACCACCTTGTTGATGCTGCTCGGGTCGATGTCGATGTGGATCTTGCGCGCATGCGGGCAGAAGCGGTCGAGCTTGCCGGTCACGCGGTCGTCGAAGCGCGCGCCCACGCAGACCACGAGGTCGGCCTCGTGCATCGCGAGGTTGGCCTCGAGCGTGCCGTGCATGCCGAGCATGCCGAGGAAGGCCGGGTCGGAGGCCGGGAACGCGCCCAGCCCCATCAGCGTGAGCGTGCACGGCGCATGCAGCCGCCGCACCAGCTGCGTGAAGGCCTCGCAGGCCGCGGGGCCGGCGTTGATGAGGCCGCCACCGCCATAGAGCACCGGCCGACGCGCGGTCGAGATCAGGTCGGCCGCGCGCTGCATGCAGGCGCGCGGCGGCACCGGCGAGCGATGCGTGCGCAACGGCCGCAGCTCGGGCACCGGCGCGCCCTGCCCGGGCAGCGCGAGCTGCACGTCCTTCGGCACGTCGAGCAGCACCGGGCCGGGGCGGCCCGAGGTAGCGACCTCGAGCGCGCGCCGCACCATCGTCGGCACCTCGTCGGGCCTGCGCACCTGGTGGTTCCACTTGGTGACCGGGCGCGACATGCCGAGCGCGTCGCTTTCCTGGAAGGCCTGCGTGCCGATCACCGCGGTCGACACCTGGCCGCTGATGCACAAGAGCGGCACCGAATCGCTGATCGCGTCGAGCAGGCCCGAGATGGTGTTGCCCACGCCCGGCCCCGAGGTGACCAGCACCACGCCCACGCGGCCGGTGGTGCGCGCATAGCCCTCGGCCGCGTGCACGGCCGCCTGCTCGTGGCGCACCAGCACATGGCGCAGCCGCGGCTCGCCGTGCAGCGCGTCGTACAGCGGCAGCGCGGCGCCGCCGGGGTAGCCGAAGATGGTGTCGACACCACAGGCCACCAGCGTGTCGAGCAGCGCCTCGGCGCCGTTGCGCACGCGCGGCGCGGTGTCGATGGCGAGCCCGGCATCGAGGGGCAGTTCGGTGGCCGCGCCGATGTCCGAAGAATTTTCGGAATTCAGCGTCAGGGCGAGGTCGTTGGGGAGGTCGAGCAGTCTCATGCCGTCAATTCTTCCGTGTTTGAGGCAGAATTTGCTTCTGATTTTTGGATATTCAGGCCTTAAACATGAAAATCAATCGCAAATCTTCGCAAGACGACGAAGGACTTTTCGACAAGATCGACATGGCGATCCTCCGGGTGCTGCTGCTCGATTCGCGCAAGACCCTGCAGGACATCAGCGCCGAGGTCGGCCTCTCGCCCACCAGCTGCTGGACGCGCATCAAGAAGCTCGAGGCGCAGGGCGTGATCAAGCGCTACACGGTCGACATCGATCCGGCCAAGCTCGGCTACCAGGACTCGGTGATCGTGCAGGTCACGCTCGAGAGCCACACCGACGAGACGCTCTACGACTTCGGTCGCACCCTGGCCACCATCCCCGAGATCCAGGAGGCCTACCTGGTCTCGGGCGACTACGACTACTACATCCGCATCGCGGTGCGCGACACGCGCGACTACGAGCGGCTGCTGCGCGAGAAGCTCTACAAGATCCCCGGCATCCGGCACAGCAAGTCGCACTTCGTGCTGCGGGTGCTGAAGGAAGCGAGCATGCCGATCCTGTGAGGCCGAGTAAAAGCCGTTCGGGCTGAGCCTGTCGAAGCCTTGCGCGAGGCTTCGACGAACTCAGCCCGAACGGGTCGGGTTGGGCGCGTCTACTGCTGCACCGTGATCGCCTTCGCCGTCAGCGAGGCATCGAAGTTCAGCATCGCCGGGTATTGCGGCCAGTTCACGCCCAGCGCCGCGTTGTTCGGATCGCCGCCGCGCGCGAACGCCGCCAGGCTCTTCATCATCGCGTCCGACAGCTGCAGCCGTCCCGGCTCGTTGGCCTTCGAATTGGCGAACTTCGAATAGAGCGAGGGCCCGAAGTTGCCGAACACGAACGGAAGATCGAAGGTGTGGGCCGCGCCGAAGATGTCGTTGAACGGCGCCGGCGACTTGTCCCAGTTGAACTGGTACCACCACAGCGGCACCTTCTGCGCCGCGAGCACCGGAAAGATCTGCTTGCGCAGCGCGATGAAGAAGTACTGGTTGTAGAGGTCGGTGCGCGCGTTGAAGCCGGTCACCGGCGTCGTCACCGGCAGGTACTGGCCCGGGATCCACTGCTCGAGCGAGGTGGTCGGCGCCGCGTTCGGGTCGTAGTTGTAGGCCATCGAGAACACCGTCGGGTCGTCGAGCAGCCGGCCGCTGATGCCGCCGAAGGCGGGCGAGGTCGCGAGGTTCTGCGGGAACAGCTTGGTCTCGTCGCGCGTGTAGCCGGCCAGCACCGGCACCTTGAGGAACTCGCCCGCGTTGATCGCCGCGATCGGGTTGGTCGGCACCACCACGCCGTCGTTGAGCGGGTTCGAGGCCGACAGACCCAACGGCACCAGCTTGTTGAGCACCGTCTGCAGCAGCGTGTCGGCGCTCTTCGATCGCAGGTAGGCCGCGAGGTCGGCGTTGCTCTGCGACGCGATGTAGACGGTGGCCGCGGCCGTGTCCTTCACCGTGCCGTCGGCCACCAGCAGCGCCGCCAGCAGCGCGTTGTTCTGGTTCGGCACCGTGGTCGCGGTGGCGACACCGCCGCTCAGCGGCACCAGGCGCTGGAACAGCGCGGGCTTGGTGTTGACCACCAGCGGCGAGACCATCAGCGCGTAGATGTTGACCGCGCCGGCCGACTGGCCCATCAGCGTGACGTTGCCCGGGTCGCCGCCGAAGCGTGCGATGTTCGCATTGACGAACTTCATGCCCTTGATCAGGTCGAGGATCGCGTAGTTGCCCGAGTCGTCGTTCGCATCCACGCCGGCCTTGAGCTGCGGCGAGGCCAGGAAGCCGAGGATGCCGAGCCGGTAGTTGATCGACACCACCACCGCGTTGGCCGCCTTCGCGAGCGCCGCGCCGTCGTAGACCGGGTCGCCGGTGTAGCCCGTGATGTTGCTGCCGCCGTAGACGAACACGATGACGGGCAGTTTGTCGGTCGCGGCCGCGGTCGAGGGCGTCCAGATGTTGAGGTAGAGGCAGTCCTCGGAACCCGTGGTCTTGCCGATCGAGGTGCCGATGGTCTCGTCGTAGCGGTTGTTCTGGCCCGGGCCGTAGAGCCGGCCGGTCTGCGCGCAGGCGTTGCCGAGCTTCTGCGTGGTCTTCGTCGCGGTCCACGGCTCGGGGTCGACCGGCGCCTTCCAGCGCAGCGCGCCGACCGGCGGCTTGGCGAAGGGCACGCCCTTCCAGCTGTAGGTGCCGTTGGTCGCGGAGTCGTCGTTGCCCTGCACGGGTCCGTAGGCCGTGGCGCGCAGCACCGGGGACTGCGCGGGTGGTGGCGTGTCGGGCGGCGGGTTGCTCGTCGTGGGCGGGGGCAAGGCCACGAAGCCGGCACTGCTGCTTCCACCGCCGCCGCAGGCCGTGAGTTGCAGCAGGGCGAGAACGGCGCAGGCGGCACCGGCGCGCAGATGGCGAATCGTCATGAAGTCTCCTGTTTTTTCCAGTGGTGATGGCCGCCGGCCCGAGGACCGATGGCCATCCGCTAGTCTCGGCAGGCTGCACCCGGATTCCAATGTGGCGCGCGCACACCTTTGGCCCGCGTTCTATGTGAGGGCAAGGGCCGCGGGGGCGATGGCGCGCCGATAATTGCCGTCGACCCGCGAAGACGGGACAACGAACGGGCTGCCAGTGCGCGCGGCCGTTCGATCGGGGAGAAACCGGCGGCCCGCGGGCGCGCCGCTCGCTGCAAAGGCCGGCGTCCGTCCGGCGCACGCCGCGAGCCGACAGCGAGTTCCAGGGCGCAAGCGTTCGATGAGACAGGGCAACAACGACGGCGAGCAAGCCGGTCGGGGGATCGCGGCCTTCTGGCGCGCGCTGCCGCTGATCGTGCTGTTGCTGCTGTGCTGCGCGCGTGCCCCCGCCGCGGCGCCCGTGCTGCCGGGCGACCACCCGATCCACATCACCGAGGCCGAGCTGCAGTCGGTCAACGGCACCGGCTTCACGGCCCCGCCGCTGCTGTCGGTCGACGCCGAACTGCCGCGCGGCGGCTGGAAGCCGGTCGGCCTGCCCTACACCGCCGAGCGCGAACTCGTGCCCACCGCTTCCAGTGGCGTGCGCACCGTCACCGACTGGTACCGCCTCGACCTCGGCGCGCTGCCGCCCTCGGAGCGGCCGCGGCTGCTCTACCTGCCGCGCTGGAAGACGCTGGGCCACATCGCCGTGTATGGCGACGGCGTGCTCATCTACCAGTCGCACGGCAGCCCGATCCACAACGGCTACAACCATCCGCTGCTGCTGCCGCTCAACCTCGCGGCGCAGGCACCCACGCCGGCCTCGGTGCTGATCCGCGTCGACCGGCTGCGCAACAGCGGCAGCGGCCTCTCGACCGTGTGGGTGGGCCACGAGGACGACCTGTCCTGGCGCTACCAGGCGCGCCAGATGCTGCAGGTGCAGCTGCCGTTCATGGGCAGCGCCGCCTTCCTCGCGGTCGGCGCCTTCGCCTTCGCCGTGTGGCTGGGCAAACGCCGCGAGCCGCTCTACCTGCTGTTCTTCGCCATCTCGGCGGCGGCCTTCCTGCGCATGCTCCACTACTACGTGGGCGGCAGCTACATCCCGATGTCGGACGAATGGTTCGAGTGGATGACCGTGGCCAGCCTGTTGTGGCTGATCCTGCTCATCCACCTGTTCCTCGAGCGCCTGCACGGCCAGCCCTCGCCCTGGCTCACGCGGCTGACGGTAGGTCTCGTGCTGGCCTGCAACCTCGCCACCGTGCCGCACGTCTCGCGCTCGATCGTCAGCCTGTACCTGTTCACCCCGCTGCTCAACCTCGTCGTGCTGCCCGTGGCCGTGCTGATCTTCTCGGTGAACCTGCGCAAGGCCTACCGCGTGCAACTGCCCGAGGGCCGGCTGGTCGCGGCCTGGACCATGATCGCCGTCCCGTTCACCTGCTACGACGCCCTGCTGCAGAACAACCTCCTGGGCCCCGAGAGCGTCTACACCTCGCCCTACGCCATCATCGGCCTGTTCTTCGTCTTCTCGTACATCATGTTCCTGCGCTACACCGGCGCCTTCGCCGAGGTCGCGCGGCTCAACAAGGGCCTGGCGCACCGGCTGCGCGAGCGCGAGGACGAGCTCAAGCAGAGCTACGAGCGGCTGCGCGTGGTGGAGAACGAGCAGATGCTCAACGCCGAGCGCCGCCGCCTCATGCAGGACATGCACGACGGCCTCGGTTCCTCGCTGATCGGCGCCATCCGCTCGGTGGAGCAAGGCAGCATGAGCGAGGCCGAGATCGCCGACATGCTCAAGGGCTGCATGGACGACCTCAAGCTCGCCATCGACTCGATGGAGATCGTCGACCCCGACCTGCTGCTGCTGCTCGCGACCTTGCGATTCCGGCTCGCGCCGCGCATCGAGGGCGCCGGCATCTCGCTGCGCTGGGAGGTGCAGCCCGTGCCGTCCCTGCCCTGGCTCGACCCGGGCAGCGCGCTGCACATCCTGCGCATCATGCAGGAGTGCATCGCCAACGTGATGCGCCACACGCGCGCCACCACCCTGCGCGTGAGCACCGCGACCACCGACGATCTCGTGTGCGTGATGATCGAGGACAACGGGCCGGGCTTCGACGTGGCCGAGGCGCTGCAGCGCGGCGGGCGCGGATTGCGCAATCAGCAGCAGCGCGCGAAGGCCATCGGCGGATCGGTCGGGTGGCAGTCGGGGAGCGCGGGGACGCGGTTCACGCTGTGGTTGCCGATCGAGCGCGAAAGCGTGCCCGCCGCGACCTGAGCCCCATCGGTGCTGCGACTCAGAGGCGTGCGGCGGCGTTCGGATGGCTCGGCAGGCGCAGCGTGCTGGCCTCGGCATCTTGCGGGCATGGCGCATCGGAGTAGATCGCATCGCCCTCGGGCATCACGCACTTCTGGACCTCGATGAAGGCCGGGACCGTCTTGTTCGTGGTCGCTGCGGCGCTGGCCATCGTGGTGTCCAGCTTGGCGATCGATGGCGCGACCGGTGCGCGGGCCGATTCGGCCGGCTGGGTGCTGTCGATGGTGGACCTGGGCGCCTTCACGTGCTCCGGCATGATCGATGGCGGCAAGCGCGGCGCGCGCCCGGCGCTCTCATGCACCAGGCTGCTGAGCGCGAGGTAGAACAGGAACACCGCGAGCACGGCGACGCCCAGCCCCAGGGCCCAGTACCTGGGCGCGCGGACGGCGCGCAGCGATTCCATCAACGGCGCGGCCATGCCAGGCCTCCGGACTGCAATGCACCCGCCAGCTTCGCGATGCCGCCGGTGCCGCTCGCGGCCCGGCCGATCAACGCACCGCCCGCCGCCCCGGCGACGATGCGCGTGAGGAAGGAACGGCTGCGGCCGGCGGCCAGCAGCAGCAACACGCCGGCGCCTAGCACGATCAGGTGCTCGCCGGGGTAGTCGGCGCGGGCGGCGTCGACCTGCTTGAACTTGTCGATGGTTTGTTCGAGGGTCATGGCTGAAGGTTCTGTTGTCTTCAGCCGTTCTAATTTGGGCGCGCCGTAGGAGCTTGTAGGCGGGCGCCATGCTCCCGCTAGGATTTCGCCTCGAAACCGCTACGGGGAACGCCGCACCCGGCGTGCGGAACGGCCGCCCAGCCGGTCGCTTGCCTCACGACCGCCAGCATCAGCGGTAATCGGAGAGCAGCGTCTGATGGCCGGCCTTGATGAGTTGGCCCCTGAACCGGACATGCCAGTCCGGGTCCCAGTCGTTGTGCGCATGTATATGAAGACCGCCCTCCACGGGTGCCACGTCGAGGGGCAGCAGATGCTCGCTGGGACGAGCAAGAAGCTCGACCTCATCTCCCGGATCGAGGATCACCTCTTCGGGGACCATCTCGAGATACAGCGCCATGGCGACGGCGGTTTCGTTCTTGAATACGCCAACCACGATGTAGGCTTCTGGTGTCATGACGGTGGCGCTCCAAAGACTGATCACCGAGTTCCGCGATCATCTCTCGCTTTCTAAAAATTGCCCGACTGCTGCATCGCGTTCAAGAGTCGAGTCAGGACTTGTTTGTCTTCTTCAGTGAAGATGCCCTCGAGATCCTCGAAGTCACCGTCGATGAAGAATCGATGCATGTTCTTCAAGCAGGCCTGCAAGAGGAAGAGCAGTCCCCTGGCATCGTAGTCGTACCCTGGGCCACTGAATCCCACCCAGTTCTCTACGAAGTCGAGCAACTCATCGCTGTTTCGAAAATTCAAGCTCATAGATTGGACGGCTCCGACGCCTGTGTTCCCTGCCTGTTCAGTGCACTCTTGGCCAGGCGCTGAAGTCTAGCCGGCGAATCTAGAAGTAACGATCATCGAACCCAACACCAAGGGTACAGATGAAAAGAGGAAGAACGACAGCCGCCCCCACGAGCCATCCTGCGTGAGACCGAGGCAGCTCGATGCGAGTCTCGCCTCGTCGCAGCCAGGCAATCAGAGGCAGCCCGAGCGTGGCGAGAAAAACTTGCTGAAAGGCCTCGCGCAGCGCGGGCATCGAGGGGCCATCGTAGAAGAGAGCGGCCAGGCAGGAGGTGATGCCAATGCCGAGATAGGCCAAATCCAAGCGGAGCTTCAGGGGCGAGAAAAACACGCCCAGCCTCCGAATCGCCAGAAAGTACATCACAACGCCGCTGACCAAGAGAGCCGCGCGCCAACCCGTGTTCAGAGTCAGGCCCCAGTCCTGAACTGCCGAAGTGAGCTCGGAGTCTGTGAGATCTCAACCGAGCGCCATCGGCACGCGCCCGGGTAGTTCACCCTCCCTATACTGACCGCCACCTCCAAACACGCGTTCAAAGGAAGTGACCGATGCTGAGAGGAAGCTGCCTCTGCCAAGGCGTAGCGTTCGAGATCGACGGCACGATCAAGGACCCGCTGTACTGCCACTGCTCGATGTGCCAGAAGGCGCACGGCACCGCCTTTCGCGCGCGCGGCAAGATTCTGGCGAAGGACTTCCGCTGGCTCAGGGGTGAGGAACTGGTCCGGTTCTACGAGTCTTCGCCGGGCGACCATCGCGGGTTCTGCTCGGTGTGCGGCTCGAGCCTGATCAGCAAGCTCGATGCGAAGCCGGCCGTGTACGGTGTCGCGCTCGGTGTGCTCGATGGCGATCCGGGTGTGCGGCCGCTGTGCCATGTGTACGTGGGGTCGAAGGCGCCGTGGTTCGAGATCACCGATGCGTTGCCCCAGTACGAGACACGGCCTCCCCACAGCGTCTGACCGCGCCATCTAACGAACACCGACGCAATGAAATTCCCCTTCGCCAAATTCCTGACCGCGGCGATCACCGCATTCGGCATGGTCGCACCGACACCCGCCCAGCCCGTCTCGCAGAACATGGAACTGATGGGCGCCATCGCGCGCGAGATCGTGAACAGCGGCGAGCCGCAGGGGGTCGACTGGCTCGAGGTCTCCGCGATCTTCTCGATCGATGCGGATGGTGACGTCAATGGCAGCTACGGCTATGTCTACGACGCCCGGGGCCAGGCCCATGCGGCCGCCTTCCTCGAGGACCCGATCGAGCGCGAGGTGAAGGCCTATCGCGACTGGCTGCTGCTGAAGGGCAAGAAAGGCGACAAGGGCATCATCAAGATGCTCTTTCAATTCAACCGGCAGACGCGGCGGGTTCGCGCGGATTTCGAGTACGAGGATCATCGGCGCTGGCAGGTCACGCCGGCCAATCTCGATGCGAGGGTCAGGGAGCTGCGGCCCCGTCTTGGCGCGGCGGACGGCAAGTAGCAAGTCCTCCCAGTCGACCCGTCCCGCCGACAGCCAGCCTCAAGCCGACTTGCGCAAGAACATGTGTGTAGCCCGCTCCCCCGCCACCTGCCGCTCGCAGCGATAGCCCAGCGCGGGCAAGTCCAGTCCCTCGAACAGCGCCTCGCCCTTGCCCAGCAGCACCGGCCGCACGGCCAGGTGCAGTTCGTCGAGCAGCCCGGCCTTCAAGTACTCGCGCACCGTCGCCACGCCACCACCCACGCGCACGTCACGCCCGCCCGCGACATCGCGCGCCAGTGCCAGTGCCTCGTGGATGCCACCGGTCACGAAGTGGAAGGTGGTGCCGCCTTGCATCGTCAGCGGCGCGCGCGCATGGTGGGTCAGCACGAAGACCGGCACGTGGTACGGCGGCTCGTCGCCCCACCAACCTTTCCAGTTCTCGTCGGGCCAGGGGCCGCGCACCGGACCGAACATGTTGCGCCCGAGGATCCAGGCGCCCATCGAAGCGAAGCCCTGCTCGGCGATCTCGTTGTCGACACCGGTTTCGCCCTTGGCCTCGCTCCCCTTTTGCATCCGCTGCCAGACCTGCGTGGGAAAGAACCAGTCCATGAGTTCGGGACCGCGAACGCCCAGCGGGTTCTGCAAGCTCTGGTCGGGTCCGGCGGCGAAACCGTCGAGCGAAACGCCGAAGCTGCGCACGAGCAATCGGGACATGCTGTCGTCTCCTGCAAAAAGGGAGCAGCAGTCTAGCGCTCGATGCTCCTGAAAGACGACGACGTCGTTGGTAATAAGAAGATTCGAAAGGACGAACGCGCCATGAGCTCGGCTAGGATGCAGAACGCGTCCCGAGCCGCCATGCTCGGGAAACCATGAGATTCATTCGTTGGCCTGCCGCGCTCGCGCCGGCACCATTCGCTCCGAACAAAATTCCCATGTCCCTGCGCTCCCTCTTCTCATCGCTCGGCAAGAGCAAGCCCGCCGAAACCCAAGCCGAAGCCGTCCACACTACCCAGGGCTGCCAACGCTTCGGCCACCCCGAGTTCCGCATTCGCGTCAGCAACAAGGCCATTCCCGATGCGGACATCGCCTGGTTCCTCCACTTCCTCGAAAGCCGGGTGGCTGAGGGAGAGAAGTTCAGCGGCGGCCAAAGCCTCCAGGTCGGCTGGATGTACACGAAGATCGAGGAGACTGACGACGGATTGCTGCGGATCACGGAGCCGGACATGCAGCAGATCCCCGTGCGCTTCATCGATTCGGTGGACAGCACCTTGATGCACCTGCGCAACCAGAAAGACGTCGTCGAGAGCCTGGTCGCGAAGGTCGCACCGGAGTTTCCTTCCTTGCAGAACAGCGTCATGGTGCACGTGGGCTACAAGTCGGCGTCGCGCATCCTGCTCACGCGTGCGGAGCCTGATGACGCGAACGACTCGGGCTGGTGGTTCACCGATCTCGACGACAAGGAAGGCGCCCAAGACCCGTCGCGCTTCACGAAGACCTCGCTCTATCAACTGGCCATCGACCGGCCGGACTTGGTGAAGTTCTTCGCCGTGCCGGCGGACCTTCGCGTCTACATCAAGGGAACCGTCATCGCCGTACTGGGGCCCGAGAGCGAGATCGAGCAGAAGCCCGGCTCCTACCTGAGCGAACTGAACCGCGCCGGACAAGAGCGCCCCTGACCAAAGGAACCCCAGCCATGACCATCAAGCGAATGGACAACGTCCTGATCGTCGTCGACGATCTCGAAGCCGTGAAGGCGTTCTTCATCGAACTGGGCCTCGCTCTCGAAGGCCAAACCACGGTGGAGGGGCCCGACGTCGGCAAGCTCGTCGGGCTCGGCGACGTGAAGTCCACCATCGCGATGCTGCGCACGCCCGATGGGCAAGGCATCGAGCTCGACAAGTTCCACACGCCGGAGGCCGTGCGGTTCGGGCCCGTCGAAACGCCCGTGAACGCCCTGGGTCTTCGCCGCGTGATGTTCGCCGTCGAAGGCCTCGACGATGTCGTCGCGCGCATCAAGGCCCATGGTGCGGAAATCATCGGACAGATGCAGTACGGGGAGTCGTACCGGCTTGCCTACATTCGCGGGCCCGAGGGCATCATCGTCGGGCTGGCCGAGCAGCTCGGGTAGGCGCGGCGCAACGCACGCCCACATAAAAAAACCCCTGCCGCCCGCCAAGCGGACGACAGGGGAAAACAGGCCTCAGCCTTTCAGCCCAGCACCTCGGTCACGATCCCCGCGCCGACGGTCTTGCCGCCTTCGCGCATCGCGAACCGCATGCCGTTCTCGATCGCCACAGGCTTGTTCAGCTCGAAGCTGATCTGCGCCTGCGCGCCCGGCTCGACCAGGCCGGTTTCGGTGTCGACGCGGATCACACCCGTCACGTCGGTCGTGCCGAAGAAGAACTGCGGCTGGTAGCCCGAACCGAACGGCGTATGACGACCGCCTTCGTCCTTGCTCAAGACGAAGATCTGCGCGCGCCCCGTCCGGTACGGTTTCAGCGCACCGGGCTTCACGACCACCTGGCCTCGCACGACATCGTCGCGCTTGACCCCGCGCAGCAGCAGGCCCACGTTCATGCCGGCACGCCCCTCGGCGACGTCCTTGTGAAAGGACTGCACGCCAGTGACGATCACCTTCTCGTCGCCCACCGAGCTGAGCCCGACGATCTCCAGGCTGTCGCCCACGCGGATCACGCCGCGCTCGACACGGCCGCTGATCACGGTGCCACGGCCCGTGATCGTGTGCACGCCTTCGACGGGCATCATGAACGGAGCGGCGTAGTCGCGCACCGGATCCGGAATGCGCGAGTCCAGCGCGTTCACGAGCTCGACGATGCATTGCACGTCGGCACCTGCGAGGTCGCCGCGTTCGGCGGCAGCCAGCGCCTTCAGCGCGCTGCCGAAGACGAAGCGGGCACCGTCGTAGCCGTGCGCTGCCAGCAGTGCGCCGATCTCCATCTCGATCAGTTGCTCGATCTCCGCGCGGTCGCTCGCGGCCACCAGGTCCATCTTGTTCACGAACACCACCATGTGGCCGACGTTCACCTGGCGCGCCAGCAGCACATGCTCGATGGTCTGCCGCGCGGCGCCTTCGGTGCCGTCCACCAGCAGAATCGCGCCATCCATCTGCGAGGCTCCGGTGATCATGTTCTTGATGTAGTCGGCATGCCCGGGGCAGTCGATGTGCGCGTAGTGGCGGCTGTCCGACTCGTACTCGACATGCGAGGTATTGATCGTGATGCCGCGCTCGCGCTCTTCCTTCGCGCTGTCGATCTGCCCGTAGGACAGCGCACGGCCGCCGATGCGAGCGGCCTGCACGAAGGTGAGCGCAGCCGTCAGGGTCGTCTTGCCATGGTCGACGTGACCGATGGTTCCGACATTCACATGAACCTTGTTGTTCATCATTTTTCTCCAGTTTCAGCGTTGAAAAGCCGATGCGATCCGCTGGCCAGGCGAAACGCTCGGCGGGTTGTCGGTGCGCGCGCACCCAACTCGCAATGCCCGCCATGCGGGCAAAAAAAAGCCTGCCAGGGTGGACCACCCGACAGGCTTTCATTTCGGCCTGAAGGATGGACCTCCAGGCACACGAGGGCCTGGAAGCTCTACACGAAGCACTCCACGGATTCGACGCACGACGCCGCGCCGGCAGCGAATGCGGCGGAAGGAAGACGTTCTCGTTCGAAGCTCATATCCAGATCTCCAAAAGGGGCAGGCGAAAAACAAAAAACCCGGTGGCTCGAGGCCTACCGGGTCTTGTGGAACACGGAGGCCGAGCCTCCAGGTGTGAAAGGCTCTAGGAAAGCAGTTCTGCGAATTCGGCGCGCAGCGAGACAGCCGCGGCTTCGCGGGTCTTCGGTGCGTGTTGGGTGGTCGGGAACTGCTTCACGGTTTTCATGCGGTCGATCATCGAGCCGCGGTGCATTGGGTCAATTTTGGGGATACGGAGGCTAACACCGGCATCGCGACGCAGCAACGGAAGCGTTGTGTAGACGCCGCAACGCCGGTCATCGTTCGCTGCGGCAAGGCGTCGCAATTGCGGGACCGGGCTCACCGCAAAGCTGGTATACCTGCATCGCCTTCTCGTTGAACAAGTCACGTCATGATTCGTCGCCGCTATCACCCGCGCAAGGACCTGAGCACTCTGGGTCCGCTGTCACTTGATGAATATCAAGACTTCCGGAATCGGCGGCGGCATATTCTTTTCGCGCTCGGACTACTTGTTTTCTTCATTGCAGCCGTTGCGGTCGCTGCGAACGTGTTCAAACTAGATCCACCGCCGGCACTTCTGTTGATTCCGTTCTTCACAATTGGGCTCTACCTTATCTTCCGGATGTTCAGGTACACATGCCCTCGCTGCGGAGCGACGCCTATGGCACCACGGGTATCGCTCATAACGTACCAAGTAGAAGCCTCCCAATACGTTGCCCTCAACCCAAAGAAATGCCTCAAGTGCGGCGTGAGCTTTCGCTTGGAGACAGAAGAAGGTGTCGCCACGAAGCAGGCCAAGGCGGCCGAGGAATGAAATTCACGGTCAACGAAACCCTCGAACGACTGTCGGCCTTCGGTGGCGAGTTGGTCGAGGTCATCGGACTCCTGGCCTGGAGATTCGAGAATCGATCCCTCGAATCCACCGCCGTAGCCGAACGAGGCGAACGAGGCGAACGTTCCACGCTATGGCTGGAAGTGGACGACGAAACGCCCGCAATGGACGAAGGGATGCTGATTCGTTGGTCAGGAAAGAGGGTCGTTGTCTCTGGCATCTTGCGGGCGCCGGACCCGAAGTTCGGTGGATGTGGGCACTTTTCGATGTGGCCAGCCGAGCTGCTGGTACGGTCGATCAGGCGGGACTAGCCTGACCAGAAACTCGGCACACAAGACATTTGCTCCGTGCCCCAAAACCATGAAACGCGGCCTCGCCCTTCCCGAACTCAACCCCACGTTCGGCCCTTTCGGTCGACGCGTCAAGTTCTACGGTGCGCTGGCGATCGTTGCCATCTTCATATGGTTGGTGGCACGCCCACGCCCTTACTGGGTCGCGATCTCCACGGCCTATGCCACGCTTCTTTGCATCACTGTCGCACCACTTTTCGCGAACGACTATTTCCGTTTGAAAGGCGACGGGGGCTTTACAGACAAGGCCAGGATCAACATGACCGAACCGTTGTCCTGCCTGACGGCTGCGCTGGTCTGGCGCTCGGTTCTGGATACGAGCACGGACGACATTTCCAAAGCGATCTTCCTCGGCTTGCTCGTGGGCTTGCCGTACGCCTTGTTCCTGTGGGTCATCGTCCGGCGGGCGTCGTTCTTGATCGCGGCAGGAATCGGCATGGCCCTGGGACCAGCCATCTTACTTCACTTGAACGCGCTGACCCTCCCAGCGCATGGCTACGTCGAGCGAGGAGTCGTCTCCAGCGCATACACGTCAACGAAGCCATGGCGCCACGTCGTGATTGCATCGATCGAAGGAAGCAAGGTGGAACTGGTAGTCCCCGCGGACTCCCTTTCGAGCTATGAGGTCGGCCGGCGGATATGCACCGAGGTGCGCGCCGGCATGTTCGGCATTCGCCAGCGCTCCATTCAAGCTTGCTGATCAGTCTTTGCACCGATACGGTTCGTCGCGCTGGTGTAAAGTCCACCCCGCCGAGCCCACAAACTCGCCGCGTAGCAAATCGCACGCACCCTCATCCAGCCCCAAAGGCCCGATGAACCCCAGCTCCTGTTGACCCGACGAGAGCCACCATGTACCCATCCTCGACGGATGGCTCTTGTTGTCAGGTCACCGCATCCCCGCAAGGGGGATGCGCGCAAAGGAGTCGCCCCGTGCCCCCTCATCATCGAAACGCCCCACCCCTCTGGCTGCTGATCGCCCTGTCGGCGCTCGGCGTTCTGCCGCTGAACATGTTCGTTCCTTCCTTGCCAAGCATCGCGAAGGAGTTCGACGCCGAGTTCGCGACGGTCAACGTCGCCGTGGCCGGCTACGCCGTCGTCACCGCGTTGACGCACCTGATCGCCGGCGCGCTGTCCGACAGGTTCGGGCGCCGGCCCGTGCTGCTGGTCGCGTTGCTCGTCTTCGTGATCGGCTCGATCGGATGCTTCTTCGCGCGCAGCATCGAGGTGTTCCTGGCCTGCAGGCTGCTGCAGGGCAGCGCCATTGCCGGATATGCCATGTCGCTGGCCGCGATCCGCGACACGGCGGGCGAAGGGATGGTCAGCCAGATCGGCTATGTCTCGTCCGCCTGGGCGATAGCCCCGATGCTCGGCCCCACCGTGGGCGGCGTTCTCGACAGCTGGCTGGGCTGGCGCGCGAACTTCGCCGCCTTCGTGCTCCTGGGCACCGCGGCGCTCTGCCTGGCCTTGCGTTACCTGCCGGAAACACACCACCATCGCTTCACGACGATGTCGAAACAGCTCGACGGGTACGGCCAACTGCTTCGTTCCCCACAGCTCTGGGCCTATGGGCTCTGCATGGCCTCTTCCATCGGCACCCTCTACGTCTTCATCGGCGGCGCGCCTGCCGTCGCCATGCAGACCTATGGAACCTCCGCGGCGATGGTGGGTGCCTACATGGGACTGGTGCCCGCGGGCTTCATCGCCGGAAGCTACACGGTTGCGCGCTGCGGACGGCGGTGGCAGCCGATCCAGTTCATCATTGCCGGGCGACTGCTGACCTGCGCAGGCATGCTGGTGGGCGTGGCGTTGGCAGTGCTGGGGTTTGCTCATCCGCTCGCGTTCTTCGGCCCCTGCGTGTGCGTGGGACTCGGCAACGGATTGACAATGCCCACGGCCAACAGCCGCGTGCTGTCGATCCACGCGAGCTTCGCCGGCACCGCGCTGGGCCTGGCTTCGGCCATGACGGCCATCGGGGCCGGCGCCACTGCCTTTGCGGCCGGGCTGTTCCTCGACGAGTCCCATCCACGCAACGCCCTGCTCGCGGCGATGTCGACCACGTCGCTGCTCTCATTGGGCATCGCCGTGTTCATCGCTCGTTCGGAGCGGCAACAACGGCGCATTCGATCGCAACCAGACTGAGGTTTTTCAGATGAACGTCAATCCGACAATCGATCCCACGCTTCGTGTCGCGTTGGTCACTGGGTCCACTTCCGGCATCGGTGCCGCCATCGCGCGAAGGTTGAGCCAGGCGGGCTACGCCGTGGTCCTTCACTCTCGAAGTTCCGCGGAAACAGGTCGCGCAATGGCTGCCGAGATGAAGCAGGCCGTCTACGTTCAAGCCGATCTTTCCCTGGAAGCAGACAGGGTGCGGCTCGTCAGCGAAGCGATCGCCGCGTGGGGTCAGTTGGACGTGTTGGTCAACAACGCCGGGATCAGCAAAGTCATTCCGCACGCGGACCTCGCCGCCGCCACTTCCGCGGTGTGGCATGAACTCCACGAAATCAACGTCGTGGCGCCCTTCCATCTCATCACGTTGGCCGAATCGGCCTTGCGCGACGCCGCCCTGCGCCGTCGAGCGGGCTGCGTCGTCAACATCAGCTCACATGCGGGCGTTCGCCCGAAGGGCGCATCCATTCCCTATGCGGTCAGCAAGGCCGCGCTCAATCACATGACCCGCCTGCTCGCACTGTCGCTGGGGCCGGACATTCGCGTCAATGCCGTCGCGCCCGGTCTGGTCGACACGCCGCTCACCGCCGACTGGACCGCCGCACAGGCGCTGTGGCGCGAGCGCGCGCCCATGCATCGAGCCGCAAGCCCGGACGACATTGCGCACGCTGTTGCGATGCTGGTTGACTCGGACTACCTCACTGGCGAGGTGCTGCTGTCGGACGGCGGATTGAATCTGACCTAAGTAACGTCGCGGACCTGTGCGATGGCCGCCAGAGCTTGCCGTGAGAGGACTAACGCGCCCCCGAAGGAGGCTTCGCGATGAAGGCCTGTTTTCCGTGCCGATCGAAACCGGCCGATTCGTAGAACTTCAACGTCGCCTCGTCCTTGCGACCGGTCATCAGCATCACCTTGTAGCAGCCCGCGGACCAGGCCGTGTCGAGCGCTTGGGCCAACAAGGCCTTTGCGCAGCCTCTGCCGCGGTACGCCGCGTGCGTCACCACGTTCTCGATCACGCCGTAGGACCTGCAGCCGCGCGTGAGGTTGGGGATCACGGTCAGGTTGCAGCTGGAGACCAGCTCGGTGCCTTCGAATCCACCGAAGTAGTGGAAGTGGCGACTTGCCAGGATCTCTTGCCAGACCGCTTCGATGACAACCGGGGCGGGTTGTGGGTCGTCGGTCTCGTGAAGGTGCTTGTAGAGATCGAGCAGCGCTGGCAGGTCGGTGTCGATGAGCTTGCGGGTTTTCATTTTCGGTGTGGGCAATGGGTCGAGTACCTTGCAGCGCGCGTACCATGTCCACGATTCTCGTCCGCACGTCGGGCCGCGCCAAGCGCAGGAAGACGATGGCCGACGAACCTGCCGATTGAGTGGGTACGAAGACATGCCAAAGGAGCAGACTTGATTCAGCGACAGGAGATCGCTTGACGATGAACACCAAGCCATTCCCGACGACAAGCGTCGCGGCGACGGTGATCCTGGCCATCGTTCTCGCCATATCCAGCACGATCTCTACGAGCTACTGCGCCTTCGGCTTCGGTGGCTTTCAATGCAACGAGCCCTTTGCCGGGTATGGCGGCCTGCTGGCCATGGTGACTTTCATCTCCCTGCCCCTTCTCGTCGTGTCGGCGGCAATCGCGGCATGGAGGCTCATTGCATGGCTTCGAGTGCAACGACGTCCCTAACCTGAGCGCAATCGGGATGACGATTTCTCGAAGCTGGTGATCCGCGACGCTTCAGCCACGATTCCCTCTTTAACTCACATCACCGGTGAGACGCTCACTCCATTTGTTGAGTACGAGGCCACCTTCAGAACTTCGCGCCGAGTTTGCATTCGGCCACCTTTTCTGCGCTGTAAATCTCTACAGTAGGTGCCCTTCTCACCCAACGACCCGCTATGTGGGCAAGGAAGGCAGCACACACGACACCCTGAACGGATAAATGAACGAATCAGCCGCTTCGCCTCGCGGCGGGCCGTCGATGCATCGGGCATCGCGGCGAACGTGGGGCACAAAAGGCGACGGCCAAGGTGCTGACACACCCTGGCCGTCTAACCACAAGACGTGCACAACCTTAAGAGGAGCACACCAAATGGCTAGACGGATTATGGCCCGGCGTCGCACGCCGGTATCTCGCAGCGCGGTAGCGCCCACATACACCGGCCCAAGCCCGGAGGATCTTCTGGAGAACAAGCTGGAGCAGTTGACCTCGTTGCTCTGGTGTTGCCATGGCGGCGGAACTCGATGGTGTGAGGATGCGGGGGGCACGCACCTCAACAACGTGATCTGGCTGGCCTATGAGCTGTCGCGTGAAGCGAGCGAGTTGCATCAACAGTCGGCACACCGATGAGCTGCTTGAAGGGATGCGAGGGGAATCGCACGAAACGATGAGATATCTGGAAAAAAAGAAGCGTATCCGTCGCTTAGTCACCGCTCGCATCCTTCCTCAAGCTTGAAATTCGCCTTTGCAGCGGTTGCTGTCCGTCGAGCCCGCGCCACGAACTCACGCAATCCAACACTGACCCGTCCCTCGGTACCCGACCGCGACTATGGCACCGGCGGCCGGTCCCAAGATATTGCCTGCACAGGAGACTGCCGGGCCGAACTGCAGGCGCGGCAACGTGGCCGCCGTCGACATCATCCTGCGCCGAGGCCGATCTGACTCCAAGTTTCAACGGACGAATCGCGCCCGTTGCAACCGCCCAGCTTGCACGCTCGGATGCCAGGAGGCCGCGAACTTGATCGGCTGACGGAGGCAGAGCTCGCTCGCCGTGCGATCGCCGGCTGCCAATGGCCATACGAATCACCCACAACACATATAGCCCGTGACCTTGGTCAGAGGACCGAGTCGCGGGAGTAGCCTGTCTGATGGGATGCAGCTTTCTGGCACAGTGCTCTACCTATGCTGCCGGCCAAAGCAGACAAAGGTTGCTTATTCTCGGCCCCTGTTGCCCGAACGAGAGACTTAGGCTATGAGATCCAGCATTTTTACGCCCGACCTGGGCAAACTCGCCAAGCTTGGAACGCTTGACGCCACAAGGCTTTTCAGGGGTCTGCTTTGGTGTGAATCCGCCAGACTCGGCCTTCGAACCATCTTCGTGTCCGAGGAAACATCTACCTCGGACGGCGGTATCGACGCTAAGGCGGAGTTGCCTATCGATGAGATGAAGGGGATAGAGAGCTCTTTCCACTTCCAAATCAAATCCGGAAAGACGTTTAAGCCGTGGCAGCCGGCGGCCGTCACCAACGAACTCTTCGGTTCGTTGAACGCCAAGCCGACGAAGGCATCGTTGGGCAGGGCAGTGCGCCACTGCATGGACACCGGCGGCGTTTACGTGGTCGTCGTTCCAGGCCACGACCTCTTGCCGATGCAGCACACCGCGGCGATCAAGCTTCTGACCAACGCGTTCAAAGCGTGCGGCTATCGCGCGCCGAAAGTCGAAGTCTGGGGCGTGAGCCAACTCGCCCAGATGATGCAACCGCATCCGTCGCTATGCCTTGATTTCAATGGGCTCGCCGACGTGCGCTTGCAGACCGTCGATTCTTGGGCTACCAACAGCGACATGGTGTCAGCGTTGGTCGTCGGCGCAACGCAGAAGACCTTCATGTCCGATCTAGCAGGGCTGCTGCGCAGTGAGGAGATACGTCACATACGGGTCGTGGGCGAGCCAGGCGTCGGCAAGACGCGCATGGTCTTGGAGGCCCTACGCTCGGATCCTTCGCTTTCGCCGCAGACGATCTACGTGCCTCAATCCGCGGGATTCTTGAATAGTCGCCTCTTGTTCGAGCTCCTCAAATCCGATCGCGAATATTGGGTCGTCCTTGTGATCGACGAGTGTGACCATTTAGACCGCTCACAAATTTTCAGGCTTCTTAGAGCGCGGTCTCGCGTCAAACTTTTGACCATCGATCATGGCGAGGAGCAGAGCAACGACGACGCCATGAAGACGCTGCCCTATCCACCATTGGACGACACCGCGATCGGAACAATCCTCGCGGGCTACATCGGCAAGGCCGAGGTCGGGCGCTGGGTCGAGTGGTGCGAAGGCTCCGCGCGCGTGGCGCACGCCGTCGGCGACAACTTGAAGCGCAATCCCGGCGACGTCTTGGCGCCGCCCGCATCCGTGCCCATTTGGGAGCGCTTCATTCTGGGCTACAAGGAATCGGGGACGGCTTCATCGGATCGACTGCTCGCTGTCGCCACGCACATCGCACTGTTTAGGCGCTTCGGGTTCCGCAAGCCCGTCGACGCGGAAGGAAAATTCATCGCGGCGCTGGCGGCGAAGGCCGATCCGAAGATCACGTCGGCGCGGTTCAACCAAGACGTGTCCAAGTTCCGAGCCCGCCGGGTCCTCCAAGGCGGGCACACCTTGCGCTTCGTCCCCAAGGCGCTGCATGTGCACCTTTGGCGCGAATGGTGGCACATCCACGGTGTCGATGCCGACTTGGCCAAGATGCTCGAATCGCTGCCGCCTACCCTTCACCGGTGGTTCGTCGACATGCTGGACTACGCCAACGGATCGCCGGACGCGCGTGAAGCGATCGAAGCCGCGCTGGCTAGACCCGACGGCCCCTTCACCAAAAAGAGATTTATCCAGTCTGAAACCGGTGGGCGCTTCTTGGCGACGCTCGCAGCCTCATCCCCCGCCGCAACACTCGCGCTGTTGGAGCGCACGGTCGGGCGATGGCGGCCCAATGAGTTGAAAGAGTGGCTCGAAGGCCGAGGGGACGTATGCAGGGCTCTTTCCACGTTGGGGTTCTGGCAGGACCACTTCGATTCGGCCGCCACGCTTCTAACGAGAGTAGCGAAGCATGCCAAAAAGGGAATGACCAATGACGCTCGGCGACGCCTCGAGGAGATGTTCCACCTTGGCGGAGGCCGGACCCAAGCACCTCCTGAGGAACGACTGGCGTTCATAGCGCAGCTACTGGGCAGCAAGTCTTCGTGGAAGAATGACCTCGGCCTCGACCTTCTCGCCGCGATGCTAAAAAGCGTAGGAGCATGGAACGGCGATCAATTGACTCGGGGCATGCTTCCAAGCGTTTCAAGCTGGCGCGCCAAGTCCCACGGAGAGCTGTTCGCCGCATGGCGCGCGGGCATGGTGCTGCTGCGTGGCAGCGAGCGCCCCGATGACGCAGCTTGGCAATCTCGGATCTCTGGCTTGCTCATCGATCTCGCTCTCGGGTGGATTCACATAGAGGCGCTGGTCGACGATTGCTTGGAGATTCTGGAAATGATTCCCTCCATGCCCCATCACAACGCCGGGAAGCTGGCTTCGAACCTCGTCTCGCATTTGAAGTATCGGTTGAAGAAGGGTCCTGCTTCTACAGCTACGAGACTCCACACAGTTCTCGAATCCTTAGGCCAAGGCCCATTCATGAAGCGATTCGCACGGTACGTCGAGTTCGAAACAAGCGACGAGGACTGGGAGTCGATCGGCGAGGAAATCGTCGAAGTCACCCTGCCAGAGAAACGCGTCTCGGACTTGGTAGACGAGTTTCTCGCCGACGAGAAGCTGCGCGACGCCCATCGCAAAGAAGTCTTCGCATCCAACGGTCGCCGAATCCCGGTCTTCGCCAAGCTTCTCGCCTCGAAGGCGACGCCCGATCAGCGCCAAGATTTTTTCGACCGATGCGTCGAACTCGGCGACAAGGCAGGCTCTCGCTTCCTGTCGAACTTTCTGCTGTCGACGAAAGCCATCGACACGGCCGAGTGGGAGTCGTTCGCCACGCGCTTGCTTGCGGGCAGACAGCCTTCTGCGTGGCGCGTCGACGCCGTTATGTCCTCTGGCTTCTCCGCGCCTGTGGTCGACGCACTCGTGCGGTTCGCGCGCGAGTTCAACGAGGGCCTGCATGTCTTCAAGCAGCTCGGCTACGGTTTCGCTCAACAACAGCTTTCGGCGGGCGAGATCGAGCGCATTCTTCGCGCGTTGATGCGCAATCCTTCGAAGGCGGCGGCGGTAGTCGCGATGGAGATCGCATCGTATTGGTTCGGCAGCGAGAACAAGCATGCTCTGCCCGAGCGGTTGCATTTCGAGCTGCTCTTCAACAAGCGAATGCTGCGTGCGAAGGACTGGGACACCATGGAGTCTCACCACTGGGGCGAGCTCGCGAAGTCGTTCCGGCGTAACTACCCTGCGAGAGATTTGGACGTTGTTCGTGCGGCAATGGGCTCTAAGAGAGCTATCGGCCGTGTCGACACTCGGACGAGCCTTTTCGAGCTGGTGGGCGAAGTGTGCGCAGCGCACCCTAAGCAGGCTTGGCCGATCGTGAGCGACGCCCTTGACGACGTCGGTAGCTTGGACGGAGTCAGCTACTGGCTAGGTGGCGACGGTGAGCTTGCCGCGCGGGCGACCAATAGCGACGGCGTCTCGCCGCCGATAGCAATATTCAATCCCGCGGACGTTTTCGCCTGGATCGACATGGATGTGAAGAAGCGTGCGCCCATCATCGCCGATTGTTTACCGCGAACCTTCGACGGCCGAGCGGGAGAGCTAACTTTCGGCTTCGCAGGCCGTTACACCGCCAAGGACGAGGTGGCAGATAGGTTGACCTTTCGCTTCTTCATGGGGGCGAGATCGGGACCGGCAACCGAGTGGCTTTCGGCGCAGCGCGAAGAGGCTCTAGCTGCAGCGTCGAAGACGGACTCGGAAACAGCTCGCAAGTGGATACGGAAGTATGTTGCGACGCTTTCACGCGAGATCGAGCGTCATCACATTAGCGAAGAGCGCCGGATGTGACGCTGCTCGACCGCCGCACCTAGTCGGTCAGCATCCCATGGGTAGCGACAGATGTGTGCAGGGCCCAGCAACACACGCGGGCGATGTTGTTGGAGGGGGGCTCTAACAGTTGTTCTGAGCGCGGAACTCCAGATCAACATCCGCAAATACACCATTGGTGCAGCATATTGTGGAGATCAACGTTGGCCAAACGTCGATCGCAAGTAGCCGGCCGGTTCTGAGGTACTTGCTGACGGATGCATCAAACGATGACGAACGTCGGGTCTCCAAAGTAGCCGTCATTCATTGAGACCGGTGGAGCTTCGCCAGCATTACGGTTTTCCTACCGCTTCTTCGAAGCTCCAAGTAGATCAGAAAGGGCTGTTCCTCACGTATCTATCCCCAAGCTTGAAATTCATCTTTGCAGCGATTCCCGTTCTTCTTGGTAAGTAGCCGGCTCCACGGTCCTAACCACAGAGCCGTCGTCAGCTAGCTTCCACAAACAAAGGCCGTCGCGAGCATTTTCGACTGTCTTATGAGCGAGTTGGCTACTCAGCGAGCAACGATCCAGGTCTGCGCGTCGAGGTCACGACGCGCCACCTTGAAGTTGTCGTCTTGCGCAACCCAACGAGGCGCTCTCTTGTAGCACTCCTTAATGACTCGCAATTGCTGATCGAGCAGCGATTGCGCCGACTCACTGTTTGCTGGCGTAGCTCTCCAAAATCCCACAAATGCAACCGCCAGCCGCAGGTACGTATCGATACGCTGGTCGCCCAGGTCGATGCACTCTAGCTGCGTGGCAATCGTGTCTAGCCACTTCTTGAGCGCGCCGCTCGGTCTCGCGATTCCCCACTGAAGATCGGAAAAGTTTTCAGCATATCGTCGCGCTGATTCGACTGTCAGCGGCTGTTTAGAGGAAATCGCTGCCGCCCTCATGTTCTTGATGTCCACCAGCGCGCTGCGTACCTGAGCTGCAGCATGCTCGGGGTCATTGGCCTGATGCCGCTGAACCGCAAGAGCACGAGCATCGATGCGCCGACTCAACCAGTAGACGGAATTGCCGTCGTCGCTCTTCAATGCACGATCAACCACGCCGATCGCGCCATCGAAGCTGGTCGACGCAATCTCGGTCTTGTACCAGTGGTCGAAGAAGACGTCCTTGCGCTGACCAGCGTCATAAGCCTTCTCGAAAGCGCGGCGGATGTCACCTGGCGATGCGTTCTGCATCGCGGCTAGTGCCCGCGCGCGCACGGACAGCAAATCAGCGTTTCTGTCTCCTAGACGTGCGTTGACTTCATCAACCGTCTTAACGGCCAAGTCGGGAGTGCCTCCAGCGATCTGAGCCATCGCTTGGTTGATGGCGGCCGCAACCGACCTTAACGGGGCGGCCTTGTCGTTGACCACTGATCGGTACTTGCTCGTGTGCACCTTCTTGACCAGTTCATCGTACTCAGGAAGCAGTTCTCTTCCCAACGACCGCACCAGTTGCCGGGTCGTCGAGGAAATAGCATACCGAGGCGTTCCCGCGATCTGAGGACTGTCAATCAAGAACAGTGTTCGCAGATCGTTGGCGGCGTCCACCATCGTGGTGTTGCTGAACCCGACGATGTCCTTTACCTCGGCGAAGGAGCAAGAGCCCAGTGTCGCAATAATGACGAGCATCTTTTTGGCTTCAAGACGCAACTGCAGAACCTCTCGCTTCAGCGCTGCGTTGCGCACCTCAAGACCGAGATGGTTATTCCATTCCTTGAGTGCGTCCATGATAGGCATGCCCGCACGGAGCAGACGCAGTACCGACTCGACGAAAAGCGGTGATCCGCCTGTCGTCCTCATGAGATGTTCCAAGTCCTTCGCACTCAGGGGTGCGAGTCTGAGTCGCTCGCACCACGAACTGGTGAAATCGGCGAGCTCCACTTGGTCAAAGCCGCGGATCTCAATGGAGGAGGCAGCCGATGCCGTAACGTTATTTCGGGTGGTGAAGAGGAAGCGCGACTGTGCCCCAGCGAACTGCTGACAGACCTCGATTGCGCGACGTTGCTCGTCAGGCTGCAGGCTGTCCAAGTCGTCCACAACAACGAGAGCAACGATTTGCCCGGCAGCCATCTTGACTAGGCGGGGCAGTTGACTGTCGGGTGTATCGTTGAGCTCCTCGTCCGACAGGCAAAGCCGCACGCCGATCTGCCGCAGCATGCTTGGGACATCGTCGAAGGTCTCAAGCCCCAGCTCTTCATAGGTGTCTTTCATCGCCCTGAACTGGCGCTGCTTGGCAGTGAGCCAGACGACGCACTCGAAGTTCATGGGCGCCGTACGGCAGACGTCGCTCGCAAACTCATAGGCAATCGACGTCTTTCCCAGGCCACCCTCGCCAGCGAGAACACGCACCCTCGAAAAGTCGTCGTTGAACCAACTCCACAGCTCCGCCAGTTCGTAGCTGCGCCCGACGAACTCTCGATAAATGATGCTCCGATCGGGCAGGTTGCTTTCGAGCGGGGTGACCGCCGTCACCGCGCTGAGGTACGGGTTCGCGCGCACGCCGAACACAGTCTTCCAGTGCAGGGGCTGCGACGCCGGGATGGAGTTGTCCCCGTCGCGAAGATAGACGGCATTCTCCTCAAGGAGCTTCTTTTCGTTCTCCGTCGCGCCGCGGCGCACCGTTACAGGCTCGGTATCACGAGCGCGCTTGGGAATATGCAAGACGCAAATTTGGCGAGTTGCCCCTTCGACCTTGATCTCGTGGGTGCGCAGCGTTATCTCGATTGGCGCGGACAGGTGCTCGCGGATCAGGTCCCTGATTTGCTTCACGTCGGTCTTAGGTTCTTCGACCAAGACTGGCAAAAAGAGGGTCTCAGCCTCAACCTCGTCGACACCGAAAAAGATGTAGCCACCGAAGACGTTGTGAAACGCAGCGATGTGTCGCACAAGCTTTTTCAACTCGGACTTGGTGTCGGGCCACTTTGCCTTGTAGTCAAATAGGTAGCCCTCATAGGGTGCAAATCTGGTGCCATCGAACACGGCTTCGACGATTTCGTCACCGAGCGAACCGGCCTCAATCAGCCGCGAAACACTGGCCCTGACTACTTGAGACGCTTCGATCACCGGTATCCTCCACACTTCGTCTTGTTGATATTCATTCCTGCACTCATGACGCAACCCTAGAGAGGGTTTCCAGGTGAGAGTACGTTGGTACACCTAGCCGGGAGCATAAGGCAACTCGACGGCACAAAGCTCTGGCGTGGACAGGGCGGCAATGTCGCTGAGGTTTTATGGCGCAGTTCAAAGAGAAACCTGCTGCTCACAACCAGCAGTTCAATAACAGGTTTGAGCCGTTGCTGCCGTTCAGGCACTCAAGCATGAATGACTCGGCCCAGTCTAAAACTGCCCTCACCCACCCCCTCCACCACCCTCTCCCTCACCCACCGATGCCCCGCATCCCGATGCTTCCTCTCATGCCAAAGCATCGCCATCTCATACCCCGGCACCTCCAGCGGCGCCTCCACCACGCGTAGCCCCGTCGCCCCACGCGCTAGCCGCTCAGGCAGCATCGCGACCATGTCGGTGGTCTGCAGCACCGAGATCATGAAAAGGAAGTGCGGCACCGACAGCGCCACGCGCCGCGTGAGGCCTTTCTCGGCCAGCGCCTCGTCGGTGGGCCCGCTGAAGCCGCCGCCGCCGAGCGACACCACCACATGCTCGAGCGCGCAGAACTGCGCGAGCGTGGGCCGGCGCTTCAGTCGCGGGTGGCCGGCGCGGCCGGCCAGCACATAACGCTCGTGGAACAGCACGCGCCGATGCAGTCCCGCCGGCGCGCCCACGCTGGTGTGAAAGAACAGGTCGACCTCGCCCTGCTCCAGCTGCCGCGCCATGCGCAGCGGCACGGCCTCGACCACGGCCAGCCGGGTGTGAGGCGCGGCGGCGCGGATGGCAGCGAGCGCGGGCAGCAGGATGGCCGACTCGGCATAGTCGGCGGCGGCCACGCGCCAGGTATTCGTGGCCTCGGCGGGGTCGAAGGGCTTGCTGGGCGCGACGGCGCGGCCCAGCGATTCGAGGGCCTCGCGCAGCGGCTCCCGCAACTCGTCGGCGCGCGCGGTGGGCCGCATGCCGCGCTGGGCGGGCACGAGCAGCGGGTCGTTGAACACCTCGCGCAGCTTGGCGAGCTGCACGCTCACCGAAGGCTGCGACAGGTTCAGGCGCTCGGCGGCGCGGGTGACGTTGCGCTCGGCCAGCAGGGTGTCGAGGGTGAGCAGCAGGTTGAGGTCGAGGCGACTCCAATTGTTCATGGCAATTCCTGGAATTCGAACTATTCATTTCCAATATATCGCCTCGCTGCCTAAGCTGCGGTCATCGCTCCTCTTCTTTCCTCACGACCTCAGGTAAATCCATGAACGTACTCCTCGTGCTCGCGCATCCCGAACCCGCCTCGCTCAACGGCTCGCTGCATCGCTTCATGCGCGACCGGCTCGAGGCGCAGGGCCATTCGGTGCGCACTTCCGATCTCTATGCGATGCGCTGGAAGCCCACGCTCGAAGCGGCGGACTTTCCGGCGCGCGACGCGGCCGCCCCCTTCGACCCCGCGCTCGATTCGCTGCGCGCCTTCGAAACCGGCACGCAGGCGGCCGACATCGAGGCCGAGCAGCAGAAGCTGCTGTGGGCCGACGCGGTGATCCTGCAGTTCCCGCTCTGGTGGTATTCGATGCCGGCGATCCTCAAGGGCTGGATCGAGCGCATCTATGCCTATGGCTTCGCCTACGGGGTGGGCGAGCATTCCGACAGCCACTGGGGCGACCGCTTCGGCGAAGGCTCGATGGCGGGCAGGCGCGCGATGGTGGTCACCACCACGGGCGGCTGGGCCTCGCACTACGCGCCGCGCGGCATCAACGGGCCGATGGACGACCTCCTGTTCCCGATTCATCACGGGATCCTCTACTACCCGGGCTTCGAGGTGCTGCCGCCCTACGTGGTGCACCGCACGGGCAAGGTCGATGCGGCGGCCTACGCACGCATCGAGCAGGAACTGGGAGCGAGGATGGACACGCTGTTCAGCACGGCGCCGATCCCGTTTCGCCGCCAGAACCATGGCGACTACGAGATTCCCGCCCTCACCCTGCGGCCCGACATCGCGCCGGGCCGCTCGGGCTTCGGGGTGCACCAGGCACCGGCCGAAGCCCAGGCTGCCGCCGAGGCTTAGGGCAGCACCGGCGTGGCGGCCGCGGCGGCGATCGCGGCGTCGGCATCCACGCGCAGCATGAAGCGCCGGGCCACGAGGTCGTTGGCGGCGGCGGTCACGGCCGACACGTAGCCCGCCTGGTCGGTGTAGCGCTCCTGCAGCGACAGGCGCGGATCGCCGCTGCCGGTGCGCGCGGCGGTGGTCTTGGCGAACGGGAAGTAGGCGCCGAACAGGCCGGCCTGGTCGATGGTGGCGGGCTTGCTGGTGTAGTTCCAGCCGGTGTTGGTGCCCAGGGGCACGGCCACGTCGAGGCTGCGGATGCCGGCGATGTCGTTGCCGTCGGCATCGACCTGCGGCACGAGGATGGCGTAGTCGCGGCCCAGGTAGGCCGGCGGCACCTGGGTGGGAATGCCGCTCTCGTCCTGCGGACGGTAGTTGGGGCCCCAGTCGAGCAGCGAGAAGGTGTTGACCAGGCCGGTGTAGCCCACGCCCGGAATGGCCGGGAACTTCACCTGCTGCGGCCGCACCAGGGTGCTGTCGGCGAGCCTGGGCACCTGGCTGTCGGGCGGATTGGTGCCCTTCACGACCCAGTCCTCGAGGTTCTGGTAGAGCGCGCGCACCACGGGGATCACGCCGGCATTGCCATTGGTGGCGTAGAGCGCGCCGGCGGCGCTGCCGGGCATCGAGGGCAGGCCCAGCAGATGATGGCTGCTGGCGTAGTAGTACACGCGCGCATTGGCGGGCTGCGCGAGGTCGGTGGTGCCCCAGGCGTCGGTCAGGAGCGGCGAGCCCTGCAGCACGTAGAACTCGGTGCCGCTGAAGCCGATGAAGAGCTTGGGGCAGGTGCCGCTGGCTTCGCAGCGCGACAGGATGCCGCCGCGGCGCTGGGCCACGTCGTCGACGTAGTCCTTCGACAGGCCGCGCGTGCCGGCCTGGCCGAAGGCGGTGTGGTCGCTGCGCACGCCACCGCCGCCACCCGGAATGGCGAAGCGGGTGTTGATGTTGGTCTGGCGCGCGGCGATCTGCGCGAACACGCCGTCGAACACTTTGCGGCCCGCGCGATCCTCGTTGAAGCCGAGATGCACGAAGGTCTTCATGAAGTTGCCGCACTGCGACACGCCCGATGCAATGGTGTTGCGGATGGCGCTGGCCACGGGGTTGGCGGTGCCGGCGGCATCGCTGGCCTCGTGGTGGAAGAAGGCGATCATGTCGCGCAGCGCCGCGAGGCCCAGGCCCATCACCTTGGGGTCCTTGGCGACGTAGACCAGCTCGTACATGTAGGCCGGGTCCCAGCCGGCCTTGAGGCACACGCTGGTCTCGTCGGGCGTGCCCGGGAAGGGGTTGCCGGCGGCGCACCTGGCGAACTTCCATTCGCTGGCCGGGATGAGCTGGCGCGCGTCTTCCTCGTTGATGCGGCGCGTGAGCACGTAGCCCGGCTTCGTGTTGTCGAGGCTGGCGGTGGCATAGGCCTGCATCGCGGCATTGAAGGGGCCGCCGGGCAGCGGCAGCGAATCGCCGGTGGCCACGGTGGGCAGCAGTTCGGCGCGGTAGGGGCCGGTGATGGTGCTGCCATCAGGGTTCTTCGCCACGGGCACGGTCAGCGTGACCTTGCCGGTGGCGGCCGGCACGTCGCCCTGCCAGGCGGCCGTGAGGAACACGTAGCCGCGCGATGCGAAATAGGGATCGAGGTTGACGATGTTGCCGCGGTTGGGCGCGTCGTAGCGCAGCACGCCGCTGGCCTTGCTCATGTCCTTGGGCTTGAAGAGCACGAACTCGGACTTGTATTCGACCTTGCCGTTGGCATTGGTCGGCGCGAGCGCGAGGTCCTGGATGATGGCGTTGTGCGTGTCCTTCGGGTCGACCTCGCCGGTGAAGGTGCCGGTGATCTTCTCGTAGGCGCCGGCGCTGCCGAAGCTGCCGGGCACGTCCTCGGTCCTGGCGATCGAGAGCGTGTACTTGGGCGCGCTGGCCGCGGGCGGCGGTGGCGCGGGCGGGTTGCTGGCGGGCGGGGGCAGCAGCAGGCCGCCGCCGCCTCCACCGCTGCCGCCGCAGGCGGTCAGGAAAAGCGCGGCCGTGACCGCGCTGGCAGCCGCGAGGCTCCATCGATTCATGTCTGTCTCCAGGTGTGGTTGTTGATGACCGGTTGGCGCGGTGCCGATCTCCGCGGCGGCAGGGTTCGCGAGGCGGCGGCGCGGCCGCGCGCCTCGCGCGGGTTCACTGGCAGGCGAAGTTCTCGGCCGCGTCGGTGCTGCCCGTGCCCTTGTAGACGGCGCGCTTCGGATGCGGGCACAGCGGCCGCGTCTGCGTGACGGCGCCCCCCGCGATGCGGCTGGCGACGATGACGTCGGGCGCCTTGCCCTTCTCGACCCAGTCGTCGAGCGCGGCCAGCAGATCGTTGCGCGCGCTCGGGTCGGGCACGGGCCCGCCCTGGTTGCCGAAGCTGGTGGCACCGGTGCCGCCCGAGCAGTGGCCCATGCCGGGCGCCATGAAGAGGCGGAAGAAGCCGTCGGTCTCGGCGCGCGAGCCCTGCAGCGTGTTGACCTTCTCGTAGTAGGCGATGGTGTCGTGCGGGCTCACCACCGGATCGCTCCAGCCCTGGTAGGCGATGAGCTTGCCGCCGCGCGCCTTGAAGGCCGAGATGTCGGGGTTGACCTGGTCGACCGCGGGGCCGACCTTGGCCAGCGCATAGGTCATGTGGCGGTCGAAGTCGAAGCTCCACCAGTCCCAGCCGGGGTTGTCGAACACCCAGTAGCGCCAGAAGTCGGCGCGCGTGGGCTCGGTGGTGCCCCAGTAGCTGGCCCAGCCCGATTCGGAGCCGACGGCCGGGCCCGGGTAGATGGTGGCCTTGGTGCGCGGGTTCACGGCGCCCGCGTAGATGCGCTGCACGGCCGCCACCTGCGGCGCGGTCAGGCAGTCGGGGCCGTCGCCCGCGGTGCACAGCAGGCTCGCGACGTCGAACCTGGCGCCGGTGCACTCGCGCGGATCGGCGATCACGCCGTCGGTGACGCCGTCGATCGCATCGCAGGCGGCCACGGCCTTCTGCGTCACGAGGCGGATCTTGGCGCTGGTGAGGATCGGCGTGGTGTTGTCGCCGGGCGCGTGGTTGGCCAGGAAGCGGTTGAGGAACTCGGCGTTGAGCGAGGTGCGGTTGCCGCCGGGCGCGCCGGCGATGACGCCGTCGAAGTCGCCGGGGTAGCGCTGCACCTCGGCATAGCCCTGGTGGCCGCCGGTGGAGCAGCCGTAGTAGTAGCTGCGCGTGGCGGCCTTGGCCTGCAGCGCCGCGAGCACGGTCTTGCCGGCCATGGTGATGTCGTGCACCGAGCTGGTCCCCCAGTCGACGATCTTCTGCGGATGGCCGATGACGAACAGCATGTCCTCGCCGCTGTGGCCGGTGTCGCCGCCCATGGTGGCGAAGCCGCGCAGCAGCGCGTTGCGCATGTCGCCGTAGTTGAGGCTCGGCGAGTAGCCGCCGTTGCCGGTCACGACCAGCTTGCCGTTCCAGCCGGCGGCCATCGGTACCCACAGCTCGAAGTGCACCGAGGAATCGGCCACCGAGTTCGTGGTGCCCTGGATGCGGCAGAAGTCGGGCATGCCGGTGAGCGCGGTGCGCGAGCCCGGCGGTGTGAAGTCGCCGGCGGGCACGGCCTGCACGGCATCGACCGAGGCACGGTCGAGCTTGAGCGTGGCGAAGCTCGCGAGTTCGCAGGCCAGCGGCGCGGCGGCGGCCGGGGGTGGTGCTGGCGGGGTGGCCGGCGCGGGAGCCGGTGCGGACGGCGGCAGCAGCGGCAGCGAAGTACCGCCGCCCCCACCGCCACAGGCGGCGAGCGCGCAGGCGCCGATGGCAGCGGCGGCCAGCCGCGTGGTGGCGTGCGCGATCCGCCCGCGTCGCGATACGGGAATCCAAGTCATGTCTGTCTCCTTGTCGTTCTATGAATGCGCGGAGCCGCGGCCGCCTTCCATGCGGCCGCATGCCTCCGGTAGAAAGCGGGCGCGGATCGGTCCCGACCCGGCCCGGAGGCCCGGGCTTATTCCGCCTCGATGCCGGCCGCCTTCACGATGCGGCCCCACTTCTGCGATTCGCCGGCCTGGAACTTCGCGAGTTCCTCGGGCGAGGTGGTGAAGACTTCGGTGCCGCTCGGCTCGTAGAAGGCGGTCTTCGCGCTGTCGCTCTTCGCGGCCTTCACCAGCAGTTCGTTGAGGCGCTTGACCACGGCCGGCGGGGTCTTCGCGGGCGCGTAGGCGGCGAACCAGTAGCCCATCTCGTAGCCCTTGACGCCGGCCTCGGCGATGGTGGGCACGTCGGGCGCGAGCGGCGAGCGGCTGGCGCTCGACATGCCGAGCGCGCGCAGCTTGCCGCCCTTGACCTGCGGCAGGCCGGTGGCGGTGTCGGTGATCATCATGTCGATCTGGCCGCCGAGCAGGTCGGTCACGGCCAGGGTGTTGCTCTTGTAGGGCACGTGCAGCAGCTTGATGTCGGCCATCTGCTGCAGCAGCTCGCCGGCCATGCGGCTCGACGAACTGCCGCTGCCGAAGCTCAGCTTGCCCGGCTCCTTCTTCGCGAGCGCGATGAAGTCGGCCACGCTCTTCACGTTCGAGGCCGGGTTCACCACCATGATCTGGCCGCCCTTGCCCAGGCCGGCGAGCGGCGCGAAGTCCTTCACCGGGTCGTAGGGCAGCTTCTTGTAGAGATGCTCGTTGGCCGCGTGCGTGGTGTTGGTGGTGACGAGCACGGTGTAGCCGTCGGCCGGCGCCTTGGCGACGAACTGCGAGGCGATGAAGCCGCTGGCGCCGGCACGGTTGTCGATGACGACGGCCTGCTTGGTCTCGGCCGTGATGACGTTGCCGAGGGCGCGCGCGATCTGGTCGGTGGCGGTGCCGGCCGCGAAGGGCACGACGAAGGTGATCGGCTTCTCGGGGAAGGACTGCGCCTGGCCCAGCAGCGGGGCCAGGGCCAGCGCGGCGCCGAGCAGGGTGAGGGAACGTCGGTTCATGGTCTTGTTGTCTCCGGGGTCGATGGTTGGAAATTCGGTGAAGGGTTGCTTCGGCGCTCAGGGGCCGGCCAGGTGGTGCGCAAGCTCGCTCGGCACGCGCACGGGCATGTCGAGCAGCAGGAACGAGAGCGCCTTGCCGTGGGTGTCGAGGTTGAGCGCATCGTTGACGCCGCCGTCGAGCACGGCGTCGAGCACGAAGTTCATGGCGTGCAGCTTCGGCAGCAGGAAGCGCTGCACCTGCGAAGGCGCGCGGTGGCGGAACTGCTCGGCCACGCGCTCGGGCGTGAGCTGCTCGGCGAGCACGGGATAGAGCGCGGGATGCCAGGCGATGACGCTGATGTTCGAGCGATCGCCCTTGTCGCCGGTGCGGCCGTGGGCGGCGCGGTAGAGGGGGACGTCGAGGTACGGGTGTTCGGTGCTCATGCGCCCTCTCCTTCATCGAGCAGCTCGAAGCGCACCGGCACCGCCTCGCGCGGCAGCAGGCACGAGATGGTGTTGAGCCGCGGCGTGAGCGCGGTGCGCACGCCGCCGCCGCCCGCGGGTCCGCAGGTGTAGAGCGCCGTGACCTCGCGCGCCAGCCGCTCGGCCTGCGCGCGCTCGGCATGGGTGGCGGCCACGCGCAGCCGCACGTCGCGCAATCCGCTGTCGGGCGTGGCCGCGAGCGCCTGGCCGGCGTCGTCGCCGAAGATGCTCAGCGCGCCGATCAGGTCCACGCGCAGCGCGAGCCCCTCGAGCCGTTCGCGCAGCACCTGCGCCGCGAGCCGCGCCCGTGCCTCGGCACGCGGACCGGCATAGGAGATCTCGCCCTCGGCGAGCCAGCCGCCCTCGTGGCAGACGTTGACCTTGTAGTGCGCGGGCCGCGCATGGCCGCGCACGCCCGAGAGCGCCACGCGATCGGGCCCGGGCAGCGCATGCACCTCGGCCTCGGCGATGTCGGCCACCACGTCGGGCGTGAGGTACGCGGCGGGGTCGTGCACCTCGTAGAGCAGCTGTTCCTTCACCGTGGCCTCGCTCACGAGGCCGCCGGTGCCGTCGGCCTTGCCGATGGTGCAGTGGCCGTCGGCATCGATCTCGGCAATGGGAAAGCCCACGGCCGCGAGGCCCGGCACGTCCTTGTAGCCGGGGTCGGCGAAATAGCCGCCGCAGACCTGCGCGCCGCATTCGAGCAGGTGCCCCGCCATGGTCGCGCGGCCGAGCCGGTGCCAGTCGTCGGCGCGCCAGCCGAAGTGCGACAGCACGGGGCCGACGGTCAGCGAGGGATCGGCCACGCGGCCGCACACCACCACCTGCGCACCCGCGTCGAGCGCGGCGGCGATCGGCTCGGCGCCGATGTAGGCGTTGGCGCTGACCACCCGCAGCCCGTCCATCGCGACGCCGAGCGCCTCGCGCAGCAGCGCGCGGTGGGCCGGGCCCGAGAGGTCGTCGCCCTCCACCACCGCGATGCGCGGCACCGGCGCGCCGAGCTCGCGGGCCATGCGCGCGATGTGACGCGCGGCGGCGCGCGGGTTGGCGGCGCCGAAGTTGCTGACGATGCGGATGCCGTTGTCGAGGCAGCGCGCGAGCACCGGGCGCAGCATGGCGTCGAGCAGCGGTTCGTAGCCGGCCTCGGGGTCGGCACGGCGGCGCAGCTGGGCCAGCGCGAGCGTGCGCTCGGCCAGCGTCTCGAAGATCAGGAAGGCGCGCTGCCCGGCGGGGCCGTGGCGCAGGCGCGCGATCAGGGTGTCGACCACCGGTCCGGCGGCGTCGGTGCGGTCGCCGGAGAAACCGGCGGCGCATCCGATCAGGAGGGGCGGCGATGCGGGGGAATCCATGGCCGGCGACTGTAGGCACCCGCCCCCGATCCGTAAAATCGAAAGTTCGGATCGATTGATCTGGATTTCGAATAACAACGACCGAGCCCCGGAGACAAGCGATGAGCACCAGCAGCGCCGCCGCGCGCAAGACACCCGATCTCTCGACCCGCCAGCTGCGCGCCTTCCTCGCGCTGGCCGAACTGCGCAGCTTCACGCGCGCGGCGCAGGCCAGCCACCTGTCGCAGCCGGCCTTCAGCGCGCTGATCCGAACGCTCGAGGACGCGGTGGGCACGCGGCTCTTCGACCGCGACACGCGCAGCGTGCAGCTCACGCCCGAGGGCCGGCTGTTCGAGGGTTCGGCGCGCCGGCTGCTCGACGACATGGGCGGCGCCATGGCCGACCTGGCCGACCACGTGGAGCGCCGCAAGGGCCGGGTGCGCGTGGCCGCCCTGCCCTCGCTGGCCGCGGGCTGGCTGCCGAGCGTGTTCGCCGAGTTCATGCAGGCCTGGCCCGGCATCCGCGTCGACCTCGACGATGCGCTGTCCGACGCCTGCATCGCGCTGGTGCGCAGCGGCCAGGCCGACTTCGCGCTCGCGGCCTCGGGCGCGGGCGAGGCGGCCTACAGCGACCTGCGCGGCCGGCGGCTGTGCGCCGACCGCTTCCACCTGGTGTGCCGCACCGACCATCCGCTCGCGCGCGAGACCCGGCTCACGGCCAAGAAGCTCGCGCCCTGGCCCTTCATCCAGATGGCGCGCAACAGCAGCGTGCGGCAGGCGCTCGACGTGGCGCTGCATCCGCTGCGGCTCAACGCGGTGTTCGAGGTCGAGCACCTGGCCACGGTGATGGGGCTGGTCGAGGCCGGGCTCGGCATCAGCGTGGTGCCGGCGCTCACGCTGTTCCACTTCCGGCGCGAGACGCTGGTGACGCGGCCGCTGCCGCTGCCCGCGCTCACGCGCACGGTCTACCTGGTGCAGCGCAGCGAGGGCAGCCTGTCGGTGGCAGCGCAGACGCTGCACGACCTGATCGTGGCGCGGCTGGGCAAGCTCAAGCTCGACGACTTCTGATCAACCCTCGCCGCCGGCCGCCCTGGCCGCAGCAGCCACCATCTCGCGCAGCCAGGCATGCGCCGCGTCGTGGTCGTTGCGCCCGTGCCAGACCGCGCGCGTGACCACGGTGGCGGCGCGGTACGGCGGCTGGCGCTGCAGCAGTTCGCCGGTGCGCGCGAGGTAGGCGCCGAGCGAGGTCGGCACGATCGACAGCATGTCGCTCTCGCGCAGCAGCGCGGGAATGGCCAGCGAATGCGGCACGGTCACGCGCAGGCGCGGCACCTGGCCGATCGCGGCCAGGGCCTCGGCGAGCCCGGAACGGTCGAACATCTCGGACTGGCGCGCGAGCCCGCGCTCGAGGATGAAGCCGTCGACGGCGCCCTCCTCCTGCCCGCCGAGCGAGGTGGTGACCAGCGCGTACTTCGCGAGGTCGCGCACCGCGAGCTTGCGCCTGGCCGCCGGATGGCCCTTGCGCATCAGGATCACCTCGCCCTGCGACAGCAGCGTGCGCGCATTGAGCCGCGCCGGCACCTGCGAGAAGGTGCCGATGGCGAGGTCGATGCGGCCCAGGTCGATCTGCTCGGCGAGGTCGAGCCGGGTCGAGGGGCGGATCACCAGGTCGACACCGGGCGCGGCCTGCTGCAGCGCGCGCGTGAGGCCGGCGACGATGACCGCAGTGATGTGGTCGTTGGCCGCGATCGTGAAGCGGCGCGACGACAGTGCGGGATCGAAAGGCTCGACGCCCAGCGTGGCCTCGATGCGGCGCAGCGCGTCGCGCAGCGCGGGCGCCATCGCGCTCGCGCGGCCGGTGGGCTGCATGCCCTTGCCGGTGCGCACGAACAGCTCGTCGCCCACCAGTTCGCGCAGCCGCGTGAGCGCATGGCTCACGGCCGACTGGCTGAGGTTGAGCCGGCGGCCGGCCAGGATCAGGTTGCGATCCTCGAAGACCGCGTCGAAGACCTTCAGCAGGTTGAGGTCCATGCGTCCGATGCTCATGGCGCGCTTCTTCGTGAGTTGAATGCCGTGCATTCTGCGCTTGCAAAAGCGCCAGTTCCATTCAATTCGGGGCCGGCCGATCATTCGGCCACTTCACACCACGAGGCCCGCCATGAACGCACTCACACGCCGCCGCTTCACGCAGGCCGCGCTCGCCCTTCCGGCCGCCGGCTGGCTGCCGCGCGCCTTCGCGCAGTCGCAGGGCAGCCCGGGCAAGCTGCTGGTCGGCTACCCGGCCGGCGGCACGCTCGACACCACGGCGCGGCAACTCGCCGAGGCCTGGCGCAAGCAGGGCCGGTACTACCTCGTCGACAACCGCGCGGGCGCGGCCGGGCGCATCGCGAACGGCCAGCTCAAGCGCGAGAAGCCCGACGCGAGCGTGCTGCTGTGCACGCAGGCCTCGGCGCTCACGATCTACCCGCATGTCTACAGCAAGCTGGCCTACGACCCTGCCACCGACTTCGTGCCGGTCTCGCCGCTGGTGATCGCGACCTGCGCGCTGGCGGTCAGCAGCGCGGTGCCGGCTTCGGTGAAGAGCCTGCGGGATTACCTGGCCTGGGTGCGCGCCACGCCCGCCGGCGCGAGCTACGCCTCGCCGGCCGCGGGATCGGTGGCGCACTTCCTCGGCTGGCAGCTGTCGGAAGCCGGCGGTCTCAAGCTGCAGCACGTGGGCTACCGCGGCTCGGCGCCCGCGATGCAGGACCTGCTGGGCGGCCAGATCCCGGCCTACCTCGGCTTCGTCGCCGACTTCCTGCCCTATCTGCAGTCGGGCAAGCTGCGCATCCTCGCCGTGAGCGGCGAGCAGCGCTCGCGCTTCATGCCGGCCGTGCCCACCTTCGCCGAGCAGGGCTTCGCGCAGATCCGCGGCGCCGAGAACTACGGCGTGTTCGCGCCGCCCGGCACGCCCGAGGCCGGCGTGCGCGCGCTGCACGAGGCGATGGTCGTGGCCAGCAAGGACCCCGGCCTGCGCGCGGCCTTCGACCAGGTCGGCCTCGAGGTGCACACGCAGGCACCCGACGACTACGCGCGCCAGATCCGGCGCGAGCGCGAAGCCTGGGGGCCCGTGGTGCGGGCCTCGGGCTTCCGCTCGGACGAATGAACCCTCCAACCCCCACGAGCAAAGACATGAGCACGACGCACACCGACCGCGAGGAACTGATCGAGCGAAGCCTTCCCTTCCTCGAGGAGATCAAGGACATGACCACGGGCACCGAGGTCGAGCAGTGGCTCAACCGCACCCATGGCCCCGACAGCGCGCTCTACCAGTCGCTCGCGCGGCTGGTGAGGCAAGGCGTGCGCGACGGCTGGGCCGCCAACGTCGAGCTCGACGGGCCCATCTACCGCCGCAGCCGCATCGCCGAGCCCTCGGAGCGCACGCTGGGCTTCAGCATCACGGCCGTCTACATGGACAGCACCGGCAACACGCAGGGCAACCCGGGCCACGCCTACCGCGGCCAGTACCACGCCCATCCCTATGGCGAGTTCAACATGGTGGTGCCGTTGAACGAAGGCGCCGCGCTCAACGGGCCCAACGGCTGGTGCGAAGCCGGCTGGACCGCGCCCGCGCCGGGCAGCCATCACTATCCCGAGGCGCGCGGCGGCGCGGTGATCGCGCTGTTCTTCCTGCCGGCGGGGCGCATCGCCTACCACCCGGCCCCGCGGGACTGAGCGATGCAGCGGGCCGACGCTCCCACCGACAGCGCACGCCATGTCGACGCGGTGCTGCGCGCGCGCCGCTCGGTGCGCGCCTATGCGCCGCGGCCGCTGCCGCAGGCGCTGGTGCGCGAGATCCTGCAGGTGGCGGCCACGGCGCCGAGCAATTCGAACACCCAGCCCTGGCGCGTGCACGTGCTCGCCGGCGCGCCGCTGAAGGCGCTCGGCGATGCGCTCGACGCGGCCTTCGTGGCGGGCGATTTCGAGGCGCCTTCGCACTTTCCCGATCCGCTGCCCGGCCCCTTCTGCGATCACCAGTCGGCCTTCGCGGCGTGCTACTACGGCGCGCTGGGCATCGACCGCGCGGACGCCGCGGCCCGCGCGCGGCAGACGCGGCGCAACTACGGCTTCTTCGGCGCGCCGGTCGGGCTGATCTTCGGCATCGACGCGCGGCTCGCGCGCCACAGCTGGCTCGACCTCGGCCTGTTCGTGCAGAACGTGATGATCGCGGCCAAGGCGCGCGGCATCGACACCTGCCCGCAGGTCTCGTTCGCGCCCTTCCATGCGCTCATCGCGGCGCGGCTGGGCATGCCTCCCGAGGAGGTCACGGCCTGCGGCATGTCGATGGGCTGGGGCGATCCGTCGGCCGAGGTCAACCGGATGGCGATGCCGCGGCGCGCGGTCGAGGACGTCGCGCGCTTCGAGGGATTCGACGAAGCCTCGACCAGTTGAGACAAGCCGCGCCGGGCGCCGCTGGCCACAATGAAGCCCCCACCCGTGGAGGCCGCATCGATGGCACAGGCGCATGCAGCATGACGAACAGAAGGCGCTGATCCGGCGCGCGCTGGCATTGATCGCCAGCGGCGGCAGCGAGCGCGGCGAACCCTCGTTGAGTCCGGTGTCGCGCTACCTCGACCCCGAGCGCCATGTGCGCGAGGTCGAGCGCATCTTTCGCCGCCATCCGCTGGCGCTGTGCCCCGCGGCCGCGCTCTCGCAGCCCGGCGACACGCTGGCCATCGACGCGGCCGGCATGCCGCTGTTGCTGGTGCGCACGCGCGAGGGCGAGCTGCGCGGCTTCGTCAACGCCTGCCGCCATCGCGGCGCGCGGCTGCGGCCGGCCGGCGCGTCGAACCAGCGCGTGCTCGTGTGTCCGTACCACAGCTGGACCTACGGGCTCGACGGCAGCCTGCGCGGGCGGCCCGGCGAGGCCAACTTTCCGCATGCGCCGGCCGCGGACTGCCAGCTTGCGCGCATGCCGGTGGCCGAGGCGCTGGGTTTCGTCTGGGCGATTCCGCGCGTGGCCAGCGGCGAGGACGATGCGCGCATCGACATGGCAGGCTGGCTCGGCCGCTTCGGCGCCGACCTGCGCCATTGGGGCTACGACCGCTGGGTGCCCTTCGACCAGCGCGAGTTCGCGAACGCCGCCAACTGGAAGATCCCGTTCGAGGCCAACCTCGAGACCTATCACTTCCAGTACGCGCACCGCGACAGCATCGCGCAGATGTTCCACGACAACCTGCTGATCGCCGACCACGAGGGCGCGCACCAGCGCCTCTTCCTGCCCAAGCGCGGCATCGAGCGGCTGCGCGAGCTGCCCGAGGACCAGTGGCAGTTGGGGCCGCATTCGAACGTCATCTACTACTTCTTTCCCGCCACCTTCATCCTGCACGAAGGCGACCATGCGAACGCCTTCACCGTGCTGCCCGAAGCCCCCGAGCGCTCGCGCGTGATCGCGACCATGCTGATCCCCGAGCCGCCCGCGAGCGAGAAGGCCCAACGGCACTGGCAGCGCAACCTCGACTCGTACTGGGGCGCGCTGGCCGAGGACTTCGCGCTCGGCGTGTCGGTGCAGTCCACGCTCACGAGTGGCGCGCAGGCCTCGCTGTACCTCGGCGCGACCGAGTGCTGCTCGGCGAAGTTCCACGTCGACGTGGAAGCGGCGCTTTCCTGAAGCACCCCCTCGGCCATCGGTCGCGGCATGGGTCGGCTTGACATGCAGGTATTTGCCTGCATATCATTCGCTCACGCACGAACAACGACGAATGGACGCTGACAAGGTTTTCAAGGCACTGGGCGACCCGACCCGCAGGAAGCTGCTCGATCTGCTGCACGACCACAACGGGCAGACGCTCGGCGAGCTCTGCGAGCACCTGGACATGGCGCGGCAATCGGTCACGCAGCACCTCGGGCTGCTCGAGGCGGCCAACCTGGTGACCACGGTCTGGCGCGGCCGGGAGAAGCTGCACTTCATCAACCCGGTGCCGCTGCACGAGGTCTACGAGCGTTGGGTGCGCAAGTTCGAACATCAGCGGCTCACGCTGCTGCACGACCTCAAGAAGGAACTCGAAGGAGAGTGACGATGAAGCCAGAGAAGATCAGCTATGTCTACGTGACCTACATCCGCTCGACGCCCGCGAAGGTGTTCGAGGCCATCACCCGGCCCGAGATCGCGCGGCGCTACTGGGGCCACGAGAACGTCTCCGACTGGAAGCCCGGCTCGCCGTGGCAGCACGTGCGCGCCAGCGACGAGCGCCCGGTCGAGCTGGTGGGCCAGGTGGTCGAGATCGCGCCGCCGACGCGGCTGGTCATCACCTGGGCCGGCGCCTCGCAGGCGGCCGACCCCGAGGCCTACAGCCGCGTGACCTTCGACATCGTGCCGTACGAGGACATGGTGCGGCTTACCGTCACGCACGACGAACTCACGGCCGGCAGCGGCATGGCCAAGGGCATCCAGCAGGGCTGGCCGATCGTGCTGTCGAGCCTCAAGTCGCTGCTCGAGACCGGCGAGGGCATCGACGTCTTCGCGAAGCCCAAGGCGGCCTGAGGCCGCGCACCCGGAGAAACGCCATGACCCAGCCCTACACCGGCGGTTGCGCCTGCGGCGCGATCCGCTACAGCACGCCGCATGCGCCGATCTTCCAGAACCATTGCCAGTGCAGCGACTGCCGGCGGCGCAGCGGCACCGGGCACGGTTCGTACCTGACCTTTCCGGCGCGCGCCGAGATGGCGATCACCGGCGCGGCCAGCGAATGGGAGATCGCGGCCGACAGCGGCCAGCGGAAAAGCCATGCCTTCTGCCCGGTCTGCGGCACGCCTCTGTTCGTGCGCTTCTCGGGCATGCCCGAGCTGATCGCGGTGCATGCGGGCAGTCTCGACGAGCCCGAACGCTTCGCGCCGCAGGTGCTCACCTACCGCGTGCGCGGGCTGGCATGGGATGCGCTCGATCCCGCGCTGCAGGCCTTCGAGCGGATGCCGACGGCTTAGGCCAGCGCGTCGGGCACGCCCGGCACCGCGGGCTTCACGCTGTCGTCGGCGGGCGGGATCGGAATCACCGTGTCCCCTGCTTCGGCAGCAGCGACCGCCGAAGCCACCGATCCCGCGGCCTCGGCCAGCGCCGCCTGCGCGGTCGGGTTCGGCGTCGGCTCGCCGATCTTGCGCAGCGTGTTGCGGTCGGTGTGCGCAAAGGGCTCGGGCTTGCCGCGCACATCGAGCAGCGTGGTCTGCTCGTACGACCAGCTGCCGTCGTCGTGCAGCGTCACGTCGATGGTGTAGCGCAGGGTCTTGAACGCGTGCTCGAGGAAGGGGTTGGCAACGATGCCGTTGGTGTCGCCGCCGCGCACGGCCTCGAGGCGGAAGCTGCGCGCATCGGGCGCGGCCTGGCCGGTGGCCATGGCCGTGAGGCCGCGCGGGATCGACAGCGTCTGCACCAGCGCGCCGGTGGCCGGCTCCCAGAGCCAGTAGCCGACCTGGTCGTGGAAGGTCTCGACGTCGTCGGGCTTCACGATGCGCAGATGGTAGCGCAGGCCGTAGAAGATCTGCGGGCCGTTGGTCTGCGCGTCGATCGGCTGGAACTCGGCATGCTCGATGAAGGCCTCGGCCTCGGGGCCGTCCTCCTTCGGGCTCACGTCGTGGCCCATGGTGCCCATCCAGATGCCGGCCAGGCCGGTCAGCGGGCCGAGGTTGGCGAGCGTGTGCGGATCGGGCTCGGGTTCGGTGTAGATGTCCTGCGGAAACTCGGCCATAGGGCACTCCTCTTGTTCGTTGTTCGTGATGCGGTGGGAAACGGATCGGGGGCCGCCATCACTGGTCGAGCCGGATGCCGACCTTGGCGATGATCGCGCCCCACTTGCGGCCTTCGCTGTCGATGAAGGCCCTGAATTCCTCGGGCGAGCCGCCGCCCACGGCCAGCCCCTGGTTGGCGAGCAGCGTGCGCACGGCGGGGTCGCGCAGCACGGCGTTGACGTCGGCATTGATACGGCGCACCACCTCGCCCGGCGTGCCGGCGGGCGCGAACAGGCCGTTCCAGGCCAGCGACTCGAAGCCCGGGTAGCCCGATTCGGCGACCGTCGGCAGCTCCTTCATGAGCTCGAAGCGCTGCGCGCTGGTGATCGCGATCAGCTTCACGCGCTGGCCCTGGATCAGCGGCAGCAGCGCGGGCGCCACGGTGAAGAGGGCCTGCGTGTCGCCCGAGGCCAGCGAGAGCCCGGCCGGCGGCGAGCCCGCGTAGGGCACGTGCACCGCCTCGATGTGCGTGACGCTGCGCAGCAGCTCCATCGTGAGGTGCGAGGAACTGCCCGCGCCCACCGAGGCGTAGCTGAAGCGGTCGCGCTGCCCTTTCACCCAGGCGATGAACTCGGGCAGCGTGTTGGCCGGGTTGCTCGCCTGCACCGCGAGCACGTTGGGCTGCGAAGTGGTCAGCACGATCGGCAGCAGGTCGCGTGCCGGTGCGTACGGCATGCGCGCGTACATGTAGGGGCCGAAGGCGATCGGGCCGTTGAAGCCGATGCCCAGCACATGGCCGTCGGGCGGCGCCTTCGCCACCGCGTCCATGCCGATGAGCCCGCCGGCGCCGGCCTTGGTCTCGACCACCACCGGCTGCTTCCACGCGGTGCGCAGGCGGTCGGCCAGGGTGCGCGCGATCAGGTCGAGCGAGCTGCCCGCGGGCGCGGGCACGACGATGCGCACGGGCTTCACGGGCCAGTCCTGCGCCTGCGTACCCAGCGACAGGGTGCAGGCGCACAGCAGCGCGGCGATGCGGTGGAGAAGACGGGTCATGACCATCTCGACGTGCGTCAGCGCGCGGGCGACGCCGCGTGGAAGCGCTCGCGCGCCTGCCCCAGCAGCTCGACGCAGCGCGCATCGAACTCCGGTGTGTAGCGCACATCGGGCACCACGATGTTGAAGGCCGCGGGCGCGGCCGGGTCGCCCGAATCGATGGCGATGGCGATGCCCACCACGCCCGGCGTGTGCTCGCCGCGCGAATAGGCGATGCCGCTTTCGCCGACCTCCTCGAGCTGGCGCTTGAGCACCGCGAGCGTGGTGGCGGTGGCGGGCGTCTGGGCCTGCAGCCGCACGTTCTTAAGATAGGCCTGGCGCCGCGCCGCGGGCATGGCCGCGAGGATCGCCTTGCCGGCCGAGGTCGAGTAGAGCGGGAAGCTGTCGCCCACCGCCATGCGGTAGGACAGCGGCGCGCGCGACTCGGCCACGCAGGCGCGCTCGACCTCGTCGCCGCGCAGCACCGAGAACGAGGTGGCCTCGCCCGCGGTGCGCGCGAGCCAGTCGACGATGGGCCGCGCCTGCGCCATCAGCCGTTCGCGCAGGCCGCTGCCGCGCACCAGCTCGAACACGGCCGGGCCCAGCGCATAGGTGCTCTGCGCGCCGTCGAAGCCGAGGAACTCGCGCGCCACCAGATTGCGCAGCAGGTGCGTGAGGCTGCTCTTGGGGATGCCGAGCGCGATGCCGATCTCGTGATGGGTCAGCGCCCCGCCCTGGCGCGCGAGGAGTTGGAGGATGTCGAGCACCCGGTCCGCCGACTTCACGGCGGCCGATTCGGGGGGCTTGCTGTCTGCTGCGTCCATGGGTGCCTGTGCTGTGAGGTGCGCCGATTCTAGGAAGCGCGCGGCCCGCGTCCCACCGATCGACGCGCCGGGTGTTTGACAGTCGCGGTTTGCGTGTTTATATTCTGGAACAGTTCATATACATGAACAAACACCGATTCCAGACCACCTCGCGTTCAAGCATCGAAACACCTCGCCGTCTTATGCAGCGCCTCTATTTCCACGAGATCCTCGACCCCGTGCGCCAGCCCGGCGCCCACACCCGCTATCTCGAGACCCTGGGCCGCCTGGTGCGCACCGAGGGCAATGCCCGGGGTTCGGCCAGCAACGGCTGCATGGCGGCCTGGGTGCCGGTTTTCCTCACGGGGCGCTGGCCCGAGATCGTGACCTTCTGGGAGATGCAGGGCGGCTGGGAAGGCTTTGGCCGCCACTTCGATGCCACGCCCGACCTGTTCCACGAGCCGCTCGAGCGCTTCTACGGCGAGCGCACGGGCGGCTTCGACCGCGTGCTGCTGGCGGCCGACTACAGCATCGACCGCGCGCGGCTGCTGGCCGGGGGCGTGCGCGCGCCGGTCGTGCTGCAGCAGACCATCGGGCTCGAGGCCGGCGGCGCACCCGACTACCTCGCGCGGCTCGGTGAGGCCGCCGCGCGCATCGAGGGCCCGGGCGCGCCGCGCCTGTTCGGCGCCTACGAGACCGCGCTGCGCAACGGCAGCGAGGCGCTGGTGCTGTGGGCCTTCGACGACTTCGCCGCGCTCTCCGCCTTGCAGGCGCGGCCCGACTCGGTGCCCGGCTGGGCCGACTGGGCCCGCGCCGCGCGGCAGCACGAACGCACGCACACCGGCCTGGTGCTGCGGCCGGCCGACTGGTCGCCGCTGCGCTGAATCCCTTTTTTCATGACCTTCGAACCTGGAGACAACCCAATGGAACGCAGACGATTCCTCGAAAGCGGCGGCGCGCTCGGTGCCGCGGCGGCGGCCACGGTCGCCTCGGCGGCCGCGACCGCCCTGCCCGGCTGCAGCAGCGCCGCGCCGGCACCGCGCCCCTCGGGCAAGACCTTCGTGCTGGTGCACGGTGCCTGGCATGGCGCCTGGTCGTGGGAGCGGCTGACCCCGCTGCTGCGCGCCCGGGGCCACGAGGTGCGCGTGCTCACGCTCGCGGGCGTCGGCGAACGCATCGGCGAGATCTCGACCGCGATCGACCTCGAGACCCACATCGCCGACGTGACCGGCTTCATCCGCAGCCAGGACCTGCGCCAGGTGGTGCTGGTGGGCCACAGCTATGGCGGCTACCCGATCACGGGCGCGCTCGACCGGCTCGCCGCCGAGCGCCGCATCGACACGGTGGTGTACCTCGATGCCTTCGCACCGCACGACGGCGAACGCATGCTCGACTACCTCGACGCCACCGGCAAGGCCGAGCTGCAGGCCGCGCACCGCGCGGGCAATCCGCGCTGGCCCAAGCTGCCGGCCAAGGCCTTCGGCCTGGGCAATCCGGCCGACATCGCCTGGGTCGACGCGCGCCTGACCGACCACCCGAATGGCACCTACCTGCAGCCGATCTCGCTGCGCGCCGCGCCCGGCGCGGCCGCGCGCAAGCGGCTCTACATCGCGGCCTCGGCGCCCGCCATGCCGGTGTTCGACGCGCACAAGGCGCGGCTGCGCAACGACCCGGCCTGGACCTTCGTCGAGGTGCAGGGCGGCCACGACGCGATGGTCGACCACGCCGACACGATCGCGCGGCTGCTCGGTGCGCATGCCTGATTCGTCCCACCTCCTCTTGCTCCCATGAAGCTCATCCTCCAACCCGCCGCCGCGATCGCATGCCTGGCGCTGGCCGGCGTCGCGCACGCGCAGCCCGCGCCCATGCCCACGCTGCTCGAGGCCGCCACCGCGATCCGCGCGCACACCACCACCAGCTGCGAACTGGTCGAGCGCTCGTTGCGCGCGGCCGACCTGCACCAGGACCTGCATGCCTTCATCACCATCGACCGCATCGGCGCGCGCCGTGCCTGCGCCGAGGCCGACCGCGCCGTGGCGCAGGGCCGCAAGCTCGGTCGGCTGCATGGCGTGCCGGTCGCGATCAAGGACAACATCCTCGTCAAGGGCCTGCCCTTCACCGGCGGCACGCGCGCGCTGCAGGGCTATGTGGCGACGCAGGACGCGCCGGCCGTGGCGCGGCTGCGCGCCGAGGGTGCGATCGTGATCGGCAAGCTCAACCTGCACGAGCTGGCCTTCGGTGCCACCGGCAACAACTTCGCCTATGGCGCGGTGGGCAATGCCTACGACCCGAGCCGCTTCGCCGGCGGCTCGAGCGGCGGCTCGGGCGCGGCCGTGGGCGCGCGCATCGTGCCGGCCGCGCTCGGCACCGACACCGGCGGCTCGGTGCGCATCCCGGCCGCGCTCAACGGCATCGTGGGGCTGCGGCCGACCGCGGGCCGCTATTCGGGCGAAGGCGTGCTGCCGGTCTCGACCGCACGCGACACCATCGGCCCGCTGGCGCGCAGCGTGGCCGACCTGGCACTGCTCGACGAGATCCTTTCGGGCAGCCGCGGCGAGGTGCAGCCGAAGCCACCCGCCGGCCTGCGCCTGGGCGTGGCGCGCGCGGCCTTCTACGACAACGCCGACGAGGCCACGCGCCGCGCCTTCGATGCCGCGCTCGACAAGCTCAAGGGCGCGGGTGCGCAGATCGTCGAGATCGAGATCCCGCAGCTGCGCGAGGTCGCGGCCAGGGTCGCGCCGGTCACCGACTACGAGGCGCGCGTGGGCATCGCCGCCTTTCTCGCGAAGTACAAGACCGGCGTGAGCCTCGACCGGCTGGTGGCCGACATCGCGAGCCCCGACGTGGCGGCGGGTTTTCGCAACCGCATCGTGTCGGCCAGCGCGCCGACGCGCGAGGCCTACGAGACCGCGCTCAAGGTCGAGCGGCCGAAGCTGCAGGCGCTGCTGCGCGGCGCGTTCGAGAGCAACCGGCTCGACGCCCTGCTCTACCCCGTGACGCTGGCGCCGGCGCTGCCGATCCGCGGCACCGAGATGAGCGTGACGATCAACGGCCGCACCACCAGCACGCTGGCCGCCTACATCGCGAACACCGGCCCCACCAGCACGGCCGTGCTGCCGGGCGTGACGGTGCCGATCGCGCTGTCCGACGAGGGCCTGCCGATCGGCCTGGCCATCGACGGCCTGTGGAACAGCGACCGCGCGCTGCTCGCGATCGCGATGGGCATGGAAACGATCTTCCCGGCGCTGCCGGCTCCCAAGCAATGAAAGAAGGCATGACGCAAAGACAAGACATCCCCGGCGAGAACCGCTTCGACGTGATCGTGATCGGCGGCGGCAGCGCCGGCGTGGCGGCCGCGATCTCGGCCGCGCGCGGCGGCGCGCGCACCCTGCTGGTCGAATCGGCGCCGATGATCGGCGGCGAGCTGATCAGCGGCATCTCGATGCTCGGCTGCCTCTCGACGCGCGGCGACTGGATCGTGGGCGGCGTGGTCACCGAGCTGCTCGACCGGCTCAAGCCGCTGGGCGGCTACATCGGCCCGGTGTTCGACTACCGCGCGCTGCACCTAGTGTGCTTCGACACCGAGCTCATGAAGATCGCCGTGATGCAGGCCGTGGCCGAGGCCGGCGTGCACCTGCGCGTGCAGGCCTTCTTCTGCGGCATCGAGACCGGTGGCGATGAAACCCGCGTGCGGCTGATGCACAAGGGCGGCGAGGCCTGGTACGCGGCGCGCGTGGTGATCGACTGCTCGGGCGACGGCGACGTGGCGGTGGCCGCGGGCGCACCGAGCGAGCAAGGCGCGCCCGGCACCGGCGCGCTGCAGCCGCCGAGCCTGGTCTACCGCGTGTGCGGCGTCGAGACCGAACCGCTGCTGCGCTTCGTGCGCGACAACCCGGCGCACTTCGGCCTCGGCGACTACCCGGGCCTGGGCATGGATGCGCGCCAGTGCGCCGAGGCGCTGTACGCTCAGGGCCAGCCCAAGGTGCTGCTGCGCGGCACGCAGGGCCTGCTCAAGGAGGCGATCGATGCCGGCGAGATGTACCCGACCTCGGTGCTCGCGATCGTGCCGACCTCGACCGCGCGCAAGGAGGTCAGCATCAACTCGACCCAGCTCGCGGGCGTGGACGGCACGCGCGCGGCCTCGCTGAGCGAGGCGCTGCCGCAGCTGATGGCGCAGGTGTCGCAGGGCCTGGCCTTCCTGCGCCGGCGCGTGCCGGGCTTCGAGCAGGCGGCGCTGGCGGCGGTGGCGCCGAAGATCGGCGTGCGCGAGACGCGGCGCATCCTCGGCGAGCACGTGCTCGACGAGGCCGACATCATGCAGGGCCGCAAGCGCGTCGACGGCATCGCCAAGGGCGGCCACGAGCTCGACATCCTCGCGGTCGACGGCCACCGGCACGAGACCATCGCCGCGGGCGGCTCCTACGACATCCCCTACGAGTGCCTGGTGCCGCGCGGCCAGCGCCGGCTGCTGGTGGCGGGGCGCTGCATCTCGAGCACGCGCGAGGCCCAGAGCTCGGTGCGCGTGATGGGCACCTGCATGGCGATGGGCCAGGCCGCCGGCACCGCGGCGGCGCTGTGCGCGCTCGACGACGGCTGGAGCGGCGACGTGCGCGACGTGGACCGCGCACGACTGCGCCGCACGCTGATCGCCGACGGCGCCGTGCTCGAGGGGACGCTGTAGTGGGCCGCACGCTGTCGCTCGCGCACCTGAGCCTGCTCGACGCCACGCCGCCCGAGCTGGTGCGCGCGGCCGGCGAGGCGGGCTTTCGCTCGGTCGGCCTGCGCCTGCATCCGGCCCGGCCGGGCGAGGCGCCGCATCCGATGCACGAAGGCTCGCCGATGCTGGCCGAGACGCGCGCGCTGATGAGCGCGCTGGACGTGAAGGTGCACGACGTCGAGGTGGTGCGGCTGTCGGCCGGCTTCGAGGCGCGGCGCTTCGAGCCGATGCTGGCGGTGGCGGCGTCGCTGGGGGCGCGCTGGCTGGTGGTGAATGGCGACGACGACGATCACGCGCGGGCCGCCGCCCACCTCGCGGCGCTCGGCGAGATCGCGGGTGCGCATGGCCTCTCGCTCGGGCTCGAGTTCATGGTCTACACGGCCGTGCCCACGCTCGATGCCGCGCTGCGGCTGGTGCGCGAGACCGGGCGATCGAACGTGCATGTGCTGGTCGACACGCTGCACTTCTTTCGCAGCGGCGCGACGGCCGATCGCATCGCGCGCACGCCGGGAATCGCGCGCAGCTGGGCGCAGTTCAGCGATGCACCCGCGCGGCGCCATCCGGCCCTGTCGCCCGGCGAGGAAGCACGCGCGCACCGCCTGCTGCCGGGCGAAGGCGCGCTGCCGCTGGCGGATGTGCTCGATGCGGTGGCGGCCGATGCCGTGCTGTCGATCGAGGCGCCCTCGGCCGTGCGCCGCCATCACCTCGGCATGGCAAGGCGCGCCGAACTGGCGTACACCACGGCCAGGCGCTGGCTCGATGCCGTCGCACGACCGCAGCAGGAACACGCACATGCCCTTCACTGACACGAACGTCTCTCTTCAACCCGCGCTGCGGCTCGACGGCCGCACCGCGGTGCTCGGCATCCTCGGCGACCCGGTCGCGCAGGTGAAGGCGCCCGCGCCGCTCACGGCCCGGCTGCAGCAGGCGGGCCTCAATGCCGTGCTGGTGCCGATGCATGTGCGCGCCGACGACGTGGCGGCCCTGCTGCCTGCGCTGCTCACGCTGCACAACCTCGCGGGCTTCATCGTCACCGTGCCGCACAAGCAGCGCGTGGCGGACCTGCTCGGCGATGGCCTGCTGCCCGGTGCCGAGCGTGCCAACGCCGCCAACGTGGTGCGCCGCACCGCGCAGGGCGGCTGGCAGGGCGAGCTGCTCGATGGCAGCGGCTTCGTGGCGGGACTGCGCGCCGCTGGCTTCGATCCGCGCGGACGCGCGGCCTGCATCGCGGGCGCGGGCGGCGCGGCCTCGGCCATTGCCTTCGCACTCGCCGATGCCGGCGCGCGCTCGGTGCGCGTGTGCGACATCGACGCGGCGAAAGCCGAAGCACTCGCACGGCAGTTGCAATTGCATGGCGTCGAGGCCAGCACCTGGAACGGCCGCGAGCCCGGCGAGGCCGAACTGCTGGTGAACGCCACGCCGGTCGGCATGCGCGCGGACGATCCACTGCCCGTGCCCGCCAGCGCGCTGCGCACCGGCCTCTGGGTGGCCGAGGTCATCATGGCGCCGGCCGTCACGCCGCTGCTGCAGGTGGCGCGCGAGCGCGGCTGCATCGCGCACGAAGGCCGCCACATGATGGAGCGGCAGCTCGGGTTGATGGCCGATTTCTTCGCACCCGCGATCCTCGCGATCGCGCCCGAGCGGCTCGAGGTGGCGGCATGACGCGCGCCTTCATCGACGGCTTCGAGCCGCGCATCGTCGACGTGGGCGAGGCGCGGATCTTCGCGGAGATCGGCGGCTCGGGCCCGCCCCTGCTGCTGCTCCACGGCTACCCGCAGACGCATGCGGCCTGGCACCGCATGGCGCCGGTGCTCGCGCGCCACTACACGGTGATGGCGGCCGACCTGCGCGGCTACGGCGACAGCCTCGGCCCGCCCGGCGATCCGCTGCACGCGGCGCACAGCAAGCGCGCGGTGGCGGCCGACCAGGCGGCGCTGATGCGCGCGCTGGGCTTCGAGCGCTTCGCGGTGATCGGCCACGACCGCGGCGCGCGCGTCGCGCACCGGCTGTGCCTCGATCATCCGGAACGCGTCGCGGCCTTCGGCTCGATCACCGTGATTCCCACCGTCGACATGTGGGCGCGCGCGAACAAGGACTTCGGCCTCAAGAGCTGGCACTGGTTCATGCTGGCCCAGCCCTTCGACCTGCCCGAGCGCCTGCTCGCGGCCGACCCGGCCTTCTTCCTCGACTGGACGCTGCGCAACATGGTGCGGCGCTTCGACGCGGTGACGCCCGAGGCCCATGCCGAGTACCTGCGCGCCTTCTCGCGCGAGAGCGTGCGCCACGCGATGATCGAGGACTACCGCGCCGCCGCGTCGATCGACCTCGAACACGACGAACACGGCCGTGCCGCCGGCGAGCGCGTGCGCTGCCCGGTGCATGTGCTGTGGGAGCGCGGGCGCTTCCCGGCCGAACGCACGCCGATCCACATCTGGCGCGACGCGACCGCCGAAGGCACGCCCGTGGGTGGCGGCGAGATCGACTGCGGCCACCTGATGATGGAAGAGGCCCCCGAGGCGGTGCTCGCCGAGCTGCTGCCCTTCCTGCGCGCGCACTGGCCTTCGCCGGGCACCGCGCATCCGAGCCACATCCCCTGAACACGAACCCGAGGGCGCATCGCACGCCCTCTTCCTGGAGACATGCCATGACTTTCAGCCACCGCCTTCTTTCGCCGCGCCGCGCGCTGCTGCTCGCCGCCGGCCTCGCGCTGGCCACGCCCCTGCATGCCATCGCGCAGGGCGCCTATCCCTCGAAGCCGATCCACCTCGTGGTGGGCTTCCCGCCCGGCGGGCCGGCCGACCTCGCGGCGCGCATCGTCGGCGAGAAGCTCGCGCAGGACCTGCGCCAGCCGGTGCTGGTCGAGAACCGGCCCGGCGCCTCGCAGAACATCGCGGCCGACTACGTGGCCAAGAGCACGGCCGACGGCTACACGCTGCTGATGGGCAGCACCGCGGTGGTGGTGAACCACTTCCTCTACAAGGACATGCGCTTCGACGTGTTCAACGACCTGGTGCCCGTGGGCACGGCCGCGCGCACGCCGCTGATGGTGGTGGCCAATCCGCGCTTCGCCGCGAAGAACATGAAGGAGCTGGTGGCCGCCGCCAAGGCCGCGCCCGGCAAGATCAACTACGGCTCGGGCGTGCGCGCGAGCACCACGCACCTGGCGGTGGAAGCCTTCAAGGCGCAGGCCGGCATCGAGGTCTCGAACATCCCCTACCAGGGCGCGGGGCCGATGCTGACCGACCTCATGGGCGGCCAGGTCAGCTTCGCCTTCGACACCATGGTGACCTCGATGCCGCTGGTGAAGGCCGGCCGATTGCATGCGCTGGCGGTCACGAGCGCCACGCGCTCGCCGATCGCGCCCGAGCTGCCGACCGTGGCCGAGTCGGGCTACCCGGGCTTCGAGGCCATCGGCTGGTTCGGCATCCTCGCGCCCAAGGGCACGCCGCAGCCTGTGGTGCAGCGACTCAATGCCTCGCTGCAGAAGGTGCTGGCCGCGCCCGACGTGGCGCAGCGCCTGGCCGGCGCGGGCGGCGACGTGCTGCCGGGCACGCCCGAGGACTTCGCGCGGCTGATGCGCAGCGAATCGGAGAAATGGGGCGGCGTGATCAAGCGCGTGGGCATCACGCTCGACTGAGCAGCGACTTCAGAGCGCGGCGATCGCGGCCTGCCGCGCGCGGTCGATCTCCGCGTGATTGGCCTCGGCCCAGCGGTCGACCGCGATCAGCGTGCGGCTCAGCGACAGCCCGAGCTGGCTCAGCCGGTACTCGACGTGCGGCGGCACGGTCTGGTGGTCCTCGCGCAGCACCAGGCCATTGATCTCGAGATCGCGCAGGGTCTGCGTGAGCATCTTCTGCGAGATGCCGCCGACCCGGCGCAGCAGTTCGTTGTTGCGCAGCGGCTCGTCGCGCAGCAGCGGAATGACCAGCAGCGCCCACTTGTTGGCGACGAGCTCGAGCACGCGGCGCGAGGGACAGCCGGCGCTCCAGACGTCGGCGGGCGCGGCCTCTGCCACGGCGGCGGGTTTCTTCGATGCGGGCATGGCGATTCCCATGGTTACCAGAAGGTGCGTACTTGTGGCTTGGTGCCTGGGCCGGAATTATCCGTTTCCACATCAACCCTGCACACGACGGAGGAACGGATCATGGGATGGTTGTTACTGCTGGCGGCCGGCGTGGTCGAGATCGCGATGGCCGCGGCGCTCAAGCGCTCGGAGGACTGGACCCGGCTCTGGCCCTCGGTCGTCGGCGTGGCGAGCGCGCTGCTGAGCATCTTCCTGCTCGCCAGGTCGCTGCGCTATCTGCCGTTGGGCCCGGCCTATGCGGTGTGGACCGGCATCGGCTCGGTCGGCGTGGTGCTGATGGGCGTGCTCGCCTTCGGCGAGGCGCTGTCGGGTCCGCGCATGGCCTGCATCGCGCTGGTGGTGGCGGGCACCGTCGGCCTGCGCACGCTGGAGGGCTGAGCGGCATGGCTTCGACGATCCTTCACATCCAGGCCTCGCCCTCGGGCGGGCGCTCGCGCTCGATCGACACGGCACGGCATTTCCTGCAGCGGCTGCGCGAGCGCGACCCCTCGGCCGAGATCCGCACCCTCGACGTCTGGGCGCTCGACCTGCCGCCCTTCGACGCCACCATGATCGATGCCAAGTTCGCGGTGCTGCGCGCGCAAACCGCCACCGACGAACAACGGCTGCACTGGCGGCGCGCCGTGCGCCTCGCGCAGGAGTTCAACGCGGCCGACAAGTACGTGTTCAGCCTGCCGATGTGGAACTTCGGCCTGCCCTACCGGCTGAAGCACTACATCGACGTCGTGACCCTGCCGGGCGAGAACTGGCGCTGGTCGGCGCAGGAGGGCTACACGGGGCTGCTGCATGGCAAGCGCGCGGCGCTGGTCTATTCGAGCGCGAGCGACTACCCGGTGGGCCTGCCCTCGCATGCGCGCGATTTCCAGAAGCCGTACATGCGCACCTGGCTCGAGTTCCTCGGCATCGTCGACGTGGTGGAGCTGGCCGTGGCACCGACGCTGGCGCCGCCCGAGGCGGTGGCCGCGAACCTCGCGCGCGCCAGGGCGCGGGCCGACGAGCTCGCGCGCGACTTCTAACGCGTCGGCTCGCCCACGCCGTCGAAGCGCTGCGCGAGCCACACCAGCAGCGGCATCGCCACGGCCCACACGACGGCCAGCACCACGAGCGCCGGTACCCGGTCGACGAACTGGGCCGCGCCCAGCTTCACGCCCGCGACGAACGACGCCGGCCCGCAGACCGCGCCCAGCACGGCCGCGAGCAGGTAGCGCCGCCGCAGCCAGCGCAAGGTGACGTTGAGCGCGATCGCGAACAGGCCCCATAGCGCGACCATCCAGTACGGCGCGAGCTGCGCGACCGGCTGCCCCGAGGGGTAGCGCACCAGCCCGCCGAGCGCATGGCCGGTCTCGATCACCACGCCCAGCGCGCAGGCGATGGCCACCAGCCGGGCCTCCTGCGCGGGCCGGGCCGACACCCACAGGTGCCAGGCGATCGCCGCCGCGACGCAGGCCGTGCCCCACAGCGGATGGCCATGCGCCGCGCCGAGCACGGCCGCGAACCAGGCGAGCTGGAACACGACGAAATTGGCGATCCGGATGGCGGTCATGGCAACAGGTACGCGCGCCGCGGCGATCCGGATGCCGCGATCTACATCGCGGGTGCGCGCGTGCGTGCCGCCGCGCGGCGCAGGCTCTGCGGCGGCTGGCCGAAAGCGCGGTGGAAGGCGCGCCGCATGCGCTCGGGATCGGAGAAGCCGGTCTGCGCCGCGATGCGGTCGACCGACTGGCCGCCCTCCTCGATCAGGATGCGCGCGGTCTCCACGCGCAGCTTCTCGATCGCGCGCGCCGGCGACTGGCCCGTTTCGGCCAGGAAGGCGCGGCTGAACTGGCGCGGGCTCAGGTGCGCCACCTCGGCGAGCTGGTCGACCGAGAGGTTCCTGTGCAGGTTCTTCTTCGCATAGTCGAGCGCCTGCTGGATGCGGTCGGTGCGCGGCTCGAGCTCGAGCAGCGCCGAGAACTGAGACTGCCCGCCCGCGCGCCGGTGGTAGATGACCAGCTTGCGCGCCACCGCGCGCGACAGCTCGAGGCCCAGGTCGCCCTCGACCAGCGCGAGCGCGAGGTCGATGCAGGCGGTCATGCCGGCCGAGGTCCAGACCGGGCCGTCCTGGATGAAGATGCCGTCCTCCTCCACCTTGATCGCCGGAAAGCCGCGCTGCAGCTCGCGCGCGAAGTGCCAGTGCGTGGTGGCGCGGCGACCGTCGAGCAGGCCGGCCTCGGCCAGCACGAAGGCGCCGGTGCAGATGCTGCCCAGGCGCCGCGTGCGCGGCAGCGCGCGGCGCAGGAAATCGAGCAGCCCGCCCGAACTCGGCGGCACCGTGGTCGAGCCCGCGACCAGCAGCGTGTCGAAGCGGCGCCGGTCGAAGGCGCGCGAATCGACCGTGACGCCGGCCGTGCTGGCCACCGGGCCGCCGTGCTCCGACAGCACCTCGAGCTCGTAGACCGCGCGCCCCGCCTCGGCGTTCGCGAGCTCGAAAACCGAGAGGGCCACCAGGTCGAGGATCTGGAAACCGGGAAAGACGACGAGGCCGATGCGCTGGGTCATGATGTCTTTAAATGAGGGAAACATGTCATTTGAGACATCAGTGTCCGACCCAAACTCCTGGCTGTCAAACCACCTTTCCTCATCCCCTTCGACATCCAAGGACCTTTCCCATGAGCTCGCAAGACATCGCCATCTCCGCCCCCGGCAAGGGCACCGCGCTGATCACCGGCGCTTCCACCGGCATCGGCGCCGTCTACGCCGACCGCCTCGCGCGCCGCGGCTACGACCTCGTGCTGGTGGCGCGCAACAAGGAGCGCCTCGAAGCCCTGGCCGAACGGCTGGTGCGGGAGACCGGCCGCCGCGTCGAGGTGCTCGCGGCCGACCTCACGGCCACCGCCGACCTGCGCCGGGTCGAGGAGCGGCTGCGCAGCGACGAACGCATCACCCTGCTGCTCAACAACGCCGGCCTCGGCGCCACCGCGACCCTGCTCGATTCCGACCCCGACCAGATCGACACCATGATCCAGCTCAACGTGGTCGCGCTCACGCGCCTCACGCGCGCCGTGGCCCCCGGCTTCGTCGCGCGCGGCGGCGGCGCGCTGATCAACATCGCCTCGATCGTCGCGCTCTCGCCCGAGCTGCTCAACGGCAGCTACAGCGGCAGCAAGGCCTATGTGGTCAACCTGAGCCAGTCGCTGCACCACGAGCTCGGCGCCAAGGGCGTGAAGGTGCAGGCCGTGCTGCCGGGCGCCACGCGCACCGACTTCTGGGGCATCGCGGGCGTGCCGGTCGAGCACCTGCCGCAGGAGATCGTGATGTCGGCCGAGGACCTGGTCGACAGCGCCCTGGCCGGCTTCGACGCGGGCGAGCTGATCACCATCCCCTCGCTGCCCGACGTGGAAGACTGGACGCGCTTCGACGCCGCGCGCCAGGCGCTGGGCCCGAACCTGTCGCGCAGCGTGCCGGCGGCGCGCTACGCGAACGCGGCGACAGCAACAGCAGCCTGAGCGGCGCGCGCTCGCGGCCCGCGCCTTGACCTTGGCGCGGGCAGGTGGATTCGCGCGGGCGGCGCGGCCCCACCCGCCCGGCGGCAAGATGGCCGGCCATCCTCAGGAGCCCGCCCCATGAACAGCCCCCGAAGCATCAAGATCCCCGGCCCCGACCATCCGATCACCGTCGCGCCCAACCCCGCGCGCGTGGTCGTGACCCTCGGCGGCCGCACCATCGCCGACACCCGCGCCGCCCTCACCTTGCGCGAGGCCTCGTACCCGGCCGTGCAGTACATCCCGCGCGCCGACGTCGACATGTCGCTGCTCGAGCGCAGTACGCACACGACCTACTGCCCGTACAAGGGCGAGTGCAACTACTTCAGCATCCCGGCCGGCGGGGAGCGCTCGGTCAATGCGGTGTGGACCTACGAGTCGCCGTATGACGCGGTGGCGGGGATCAAGGACCATGTGGCGTTTTATACGGATCGGGTGGATGGGGTCGAGGAGCGGGCGGGCTGACGGTCGGACCTCCTTCGCCGTCGATCGGCGCGATGGCGCAGAGCCAAAGAAGAAGCCGGCCCCTGCTTTCGCAAGGGCCGGCTTCTTCGTTGGCTGAACCTCTAGCCTCATCGCGGGGCCGACCCGCACGATGCGACCGAGTTCTTGGTGCCGATTACAGCGGCAGCGAGTCGCCGCGGGCAGCGGCGCGGGCCTGTGCGCGCACCGCATTGCGGTCCACGGTGCCGGCGACCAGCGGCGCCACGCCCGACGAAGCGCCATCGGCGTAGGGGTTGTCGCTGTGTGCCGCGGCAACCGCTTCGGCACGCACGGCAGCGCGGCTGGTCTGCGACACGATCACTTGGGCCGGGCCGGCGTTGGCGCCTTCGGCATAGGGATCGGCGCTGCGGGCGGCGATGACGGCCTGGCCGGCGACTTCGGCGCGGCTGGCGGCCGAGGTCAGGGGATGCACGCCCTCATAGGTTTCTGCGTGGGCTGCACCGGCGGCGGCGAGCAGGGAGAGGGCAACGGCGGAGAGGAGCTTCGAGGCGTTCATTTTGAGTATTCCTTCAATTCTTGTGACTTGACTTTGGATGATTCGAACCGGTCTTGGTGGGGCGCCGTCCCTTCGGGGGCGGCCACCTCGTCAGTGCCTGTTCACCCAGATCAGTCGCTGCCTTCTGCTTGTCTTGGAGTCGGCGGCTGGTCCGTGAGACGAATTGTGCGCCTCGAATCTAGGTAAAAACCCTAGGCAAATGGAACCGCGGCGTTCACGGGAAGGAAACAATCGATCGCCCGCGCCCCGCCTGTCCTCTTCAGCGGCCCTCGAGGAAATCGACCACCGCGCCCACGAACTCCTTCGAAAACTCCACGTTCGTCAGGTGCACCGCGGGCAAGGTCAAGAGCCGCGCGCCCGGTACGGTGGCCGCGATCAGCTCGCCGTGGCTCGCGGCCGTGACCGGGTCGAACTCGCCCGCGATCACCAGCGTGGGCCGCTCGATCAGCGCGATGGGCCGGCGCAGGTCGGCGTCGCGCACGGCGGCGAGCGCGCCGGCCAGGCCCCGCGGGTCGATCTCGAGCAGCACCTGGCGGAAGGCCTGCACCACGGGGCCGTTCTCGGTCAGCAGCCGCTCGGGGAACCAGTTGCGCAGGAAGCCCTCGGCCGTCTCCTTCATGTCGGGGGCGGCGAGCACGCCGACGATGCGCTCGTCGAACACACGGGCCGGGCCGAGCCACGAGGAGGTGTTGGCCAGCACCAGCCGGTCGATGCGTTCGGGCGCGTGCACGCCCAACCACTGGCCGATGAAGCCGCCGAGCGAGAGGCCGAGGAAATGCGCGCGCTCGATCTTCAGCGCGTCGAGCAGTTCGATCGCGTCGCGGCCGAGCCGGTCCATCGAATAGGCGCCCGGCGTGACGCCCGAGCCGCCATGGCCGCGCGTGTCGTAGCGCAGCACGTGGAAATGCCGGCCCAGTGCCTCGACCTCGCCGTCCCACATCGAGAGCGTGGTGCCGATGGAGTTCGACAGCACCAGCACGGGCTTGCCGGCATCGCCATCGAAGCGGTAGGCGATGCGGGCGCCGTCGCCGGCGGTGGTGGTGTGGGTGAAGTGGCTCATGGCGTGCTTTCCTTGGCATGGCTTCGGAGCCCCGGGCTCCTGCAACGGCGATCACCGTGGCACAAATCGTAGTTGCGCCGATTGGCGAAAGAAATTACAAAGTTCGATCAATCCTTGTCAGCAAATCGAACATGAGCGAATTCACCCTGCACGACCTCCAATGCTTCGACGCGGTGGTGCGCGCGGGCGGCTTCCAGGCCGCCGCCACGCAGTTGCATCGCTCGCATCCGGCGGTGTTCGCGGCCGTGGCCAAGCTCGAGCGGCAGCTCGGCCTGGTGCTGCTCGACCGTGGCGGCTACCGCGTACAGCCCACCGAGGCCGGCCGCTCCTTCCATGCGCGCGCGCAGTCGCTGCTTCGCGAGCTCGAGGGCCTGCGCGGCCATGCGCGCCAGCTCGCGGTGGGCGAGGAAAGCGAACTGCGCGTGGTGATCGGCGACCTGTGCCCGCGGCCGCAGGTGCTGGCGATGCTGGCGCGCTTCTTCGCCTGCTGCCCGGGCACGCGGCTCGCGCTGTACTTCGAGGCGGTGGCCGGTCCGGCCGAGCGGCTGTTCGACGGCGAGGCCGACCTGATCCTGCACGGCATCGACAAGCGCGATCCGCGGCTCGAATGGATCGACCTGTGCAAGGTGCCCTTCGTGCCCGTGGTGGCGCCGGCCCTGCTGGCCGAGCCGCTGCCGCGCGCGCCGGGGCCCGAGCGCATGCGCGCCTACACCCAGTGCGTGATGCGCGACACCGCGCGCCACACGCCGCCCAAGGACCACTTCCTGATCGAGGGCGCGCACCAGTGCACCGTGGCCGACCAGCTCATGAAGAAGGAAGTGATCCTGCTGGGCCTGGGCTGGGGCCACATGCCGCGCTTCCTGATCGAGGAGGAGCTGCGCGACGGCCGGCTGCGCTCGATCGCGGGCCGCCACCTGCCCGGCAGCGTCGAGGAGCTGGTGGCGGCGCGCCGGCGCGACCGCTCGCCGGGGCCGGTCGCGAGCCGGCTCTGGGCCCACATCGAGGCCGAGGCGCCGGCATTGCGCCGCGCGCTGGCCGGCACCGGCACCGGCGAGGCCGCTAGCGCCCCAGGTCCTTCGCCGACACCCCGGCGATCCCCCAGTTCTCCTTCGGCACGTCGTGCAACCACACGCGCACATTCTCCTTCGGCGCGTTGACGGCCTCGACGATGGCGGCCGTGACCTTCTCGATCAGCGCGCGCTTCTGGTCCTCGGTGCGGCCTTCGATCAGGTAGATCTGTGCAAACGGCATGGTCCGGCTCCTTCCCTGTTCAGACGAAGCGCAGCCCGACGCTGCCCATGCCCTGCACCTTGAGCGTGACCGCGTCGCCCGCCTGCACGGCGACCGCCTCGGTGATGCCGCCCGAGAGGATCAGCGTGCCGGCGGGAATCTCCTCGCCGCGCGCGCCCAGGTGGTTGGCCAGCATCGCGATGGCCGCGGCCGGATGGCCGAGCACCGCCGCGCCGGCGCCGAAGGCCACGGGCTGGCCGTTCTTCTCGAGCACGATGCCCACGGTGCGCAGGTCGACCTCGCTCGCGGGCACGGCCCGGCCGCCGACCACGAAGCGCGAGGCCGAGGTGTTGTCGGCCACCACGCTCTTGAGGTCGAACTTGAAGTCGCGGTAGCGGCTGTCGATCACCTCGATGCCCGGCAGCACGAAGTCGGTGGCCGCGAGCACCGCGCCGATGTGGCAGCCCGGGCCCCTGAGCGCGCGTTTCGTCACGAAGGCGATCTCGGGCTCGACCTTCGGATGGATCAGCTCGCTCACCCTGCACTCGCCGCCCTCGGGCACGGCGTAGTTCTCGGCCATGAAGCCGAAGACCGGCGTGGTCACGCCCATCTGCTTCATCTTGGCGTGCGAGGTCAGGCCGGCCTTGAGGCCGACGATGCGCAGGCCGCGCGCGGTCTTGCGGCGGCGGATCTCGTCCTGGATCGCATAGGCATCGTCCCAGTCCATCTGCGGGTATTCGTCGGTGATCTTGGGCGTGTCGCGCGCCTCGAGCTCGCAGGTCTCGAGGTGCTCGGCGAGCGCGGCGATGGTCTTCGCATCGAGCTTCATGCCGCCACCTCCTGGCGCGAGCGCGCCAGCGTGATCGCCGTGTCCTCGATCATGTCCTCCTGCCCGCCGACCATGCCGCGCCGGCCCAGCTCGACCAGGATCTCGCGCGCCGGCACGCCGTACTTCTTCTCGGCGCGCTTGGCGAACAGCAGGAAGCTCGAGTACACGCCCGCGTAGCCCAGCGTCAGCGAGTCGCGGTCGACGCGGATCGCGTGGTCCATGATCGGCACGACGCGGTCCTCGGCCACGTCCTGGATGCCGAACACGTCGACGCCGGTCTCGATGCCCATGCGGTCGCAGACCGCGACGAACACCTCCATCGGCGTGTTGCCCGCGCCGGCGCCCAGCCCCGCGGCGGCGGCGTCGATGCGGTTCGCGCCCGCTTCCACCGCTGCGATCGAGTTCGCGATGCCCATCGCGAGGTTGTGGTGGCCGTGGAAGCCCAGCTCGGTGTCGGGCTTCAATGCCGCGCGCACCGCGCCCAGCCGCGCCTTCACGTCCTCGGGCAGCATGTGGCCGGCCGAGTCGGTCACGTAGATGCAATTGGCGCCGTAGCCTTCCATCAGCAGCGCCTGACGCACCAGCAGTTCGGGCGAGGCCATGTGGGCCATCATGAGGAAGCCGACCGTGTCGAGGCCGAGCTTGCGCGCCATCGCGATGTGCTGCTCCGACACGTCGGCCTCGGTGCAGTGCGTGGCCACACGCACCGTGTGCACGCCCAGGCCGTGCGCCATGCGCAGGTGGTCGACTGTGCCGATGCCCGGGATCAGCAGCGCCGAGACCTTGGCGCGCTTCATCAGCGGGATGACGGTGCCGAGGTACTCCTCGTCGGAGTGGGCCGGAAAGCCGTAGTTGACCGAGCTGCCGCCCAGGCCGTCGCCATGCGTGACCTCGATCAGCGGCACGCCCGCCTCGTCGAGGCCGGTGGCGATGTGCTTCATCTGTTCGAGCGTCATCAGGTGGCGCTTGGGATGCATGCCGTCGCGCAGGGTCATGTCGTGCACGGTGACGCGGCGGCCCTTCAGGGTGTTGGTGTTCATGGGGTGGGTGCTCCTATGCCGCGACGGCTTCGGGTTGCGGGGCGCCGGCGAGCATCGCCTCGGCGAACATCTCCGCCGTGCGCGCCGCGGCGGCGGTCATGATGTCGAGGTTGCCGGCGTACTTGGGCAGGTAGTCGCCCAGGCCCTCGACCTCGAGGTAGATCGACACGCGCTTGCCGTCGAACACCGGCCCGTTGACCAGCTTGTAGCCCGGCACGTAGCGCCGCACCTCGGCGATCATGGCGTGCACCGAGGCGGTGATGCGCGCCTCGTCGGGCGTGTCCTCGGTCAGGCAGTGCACCGTGTCGCGCATGATCAGCGGCGGCTCGGCGGGATTGACGATGATGATCGCCTTGCCCTTCGCGGCGCCGCCCACGCGCTCGACCGCGCCGGCCGTGGTGCGGGTGAACTCGTCGATGTTCTTGCGCGTGCCCGGGCCGACCGAGCGGCTCGACACGGTGGCCACGATCTCGCCGTAGGCCACGGGCTGCACGCGCGACACCGCCGCCACCATCGGGATGGTGGCCTGGCCGCCGCAGGTGACCATGTTGACGTTGGCGGGCCGTTCGCCGGCCTGCGCCATCAGCGCCTGCAGATTCACCGGCGGCACGCAGAACGGGCCGATGGCCGCTGGCGTGAGGTCGATCATCAGCACGCCGAGCGCATTGAGCTTCGCGCTGTTCTCGGCATGCACGTAGGCGCTGGTGGCATCGAAGGCGATCCGCACGCCGTCGGCCTTCACGTGCGGCAGCAGGCCATCCACGCCCTCGGCGGTGGTCTTCAGGCCCATCTCGCGGGCGCGCTTCAGGCCGTCGGACTCGGGGTCGATGCCCACCATCCACACCGGCTCGAGCACCGGGCTGCGCTGCAGCTTCGCGAGCAGGTCGGTGCCGATGTTGCCCGGGCCGATCAGCGCGCACTTGATCTTGTTCGTCATGGGTTTTTCTCCGTCAATGGAAGCGCACCGAGCAGCCGCCGAGGCCGCCGATGGAGACGCGGAAGTTGTCGCCGGCCTGGGCCGGGAACATGGCGGCGAGCGCGCCCGAGAGGATCACCTCGCCGGCCTTGAGGCCGATGCCGAGCGCGCCGAGGGTGTTGGCCAGCCACGCGACCGCATTGACCGGCGAGCCGAGCGCGGCGGCGCCCGCGCCGGTGGCGATGATCTCGCCGTTCTTCTCGAGCACCATGCCGCAGGTCGAGAGGTCGACGCGGCGCGGATCGACCGCGCTGTCGCCGAGCACGAACACGCCGCAGGAGGCGTTGTCGGCCACGGTGTCGGCAATCCTGATCTTCCAGTCGCGGATGCGCGAGTCGACGATCTCGAAGCAGGGCATCACGCATTCGGTGGCGGCCAGCACGTCGGCATTGCCGATACCCGGGCCCATCAGGTCGCGCTTGAGGATGAAGGCGATCTCGCCCTCGGCCTTGGGCTGGATCAGCGTGGTGCTGTCGATCGACTCGCCCTCGCCGACGATCATGCCGTCGAGCAGGTAGCCGAAGTCCGGCTGGAACACGCCGAGCATGTTCATCACGGCGCGCGAGGTCACGCCGATCTTCTTGCCGACGATGCGCTCGCCGGCCTCGAGGCGGCGCGCGATCATGCGCTGCTGCACGCCGTAGGCATCGGCCACGGTGATGCCCTCGTGGCGGCTGGTGAGCGGATCGACGACGCCGCGCGCGCGCAGCGCCTCGTAGAGCTCGTCGCCGAGCTGCTGGATCAGTGTGGGGTCCATGGTCTCTCTTTGCGTTGGGATGGAAGAAATCAGTCGGCCTCGGCCAGGAAGTCGCCGACCAGCCGCGCGAAGCGCGCGGCATGCTCGATCTGGGTCCAGTGGCCGCAGCGGCCGAACACATGCAGCTGGCTGTCGGCGATCCACTGGGACAGCGTCAGCGAGGTGGCGAGCGGGATCACGCGGTCCTCGCGGCCGTGGATCAGCAGCGTGGGATGCGGCAGCGCGCGGATGTCGGCCTCGGGACTGGCCAGCGCATCGACCCAGCGCTGGCGCGGCGCCGGGAACATGGCGCCGAAGGACTCCTGGAAGCCCGGCCGGATGCTGGCCTCGTAGCGCAGCTGCGCGAGCTCGTCGCTGACCAGCGTGCGGTCGAAGGCGAACACGTCCATGATGCGGCGCATGTTCTCGAACGAGGGTGTGTAGCCCCAGACGGCGTCGAGGCCCGGCGTGATCGCGAAGGGCACGCCCACGCTGCCCATCAGCACCAGCCGGCGCACGCGCTGCGGCGCGCGGATGGCCAGCGCCAGCGCGAGCGCGCCGCCGAAGGAGTTGCCGATCAGGTCGGTGCGTTCGATGTCGAGCGCGTCGAGCAGGTCGAGGGCCTGGCGCACCCAGCCATCCATGTCGTGGGCCGCGCCGGGCACGCGCTCGGTGAAGCCGAAGCCGGCCATGTCGGGCGCGATCGCGCGCCGGCTCGCGGCCAGCACCGGCAGCACGAGCCGCCAGTTGGCCCAGGCACTGACGCCCGGGCCCGAGCCGTGGATCAGCAGCACGGGCGCGCCCTGCCCCAGGTCGTGCACGTTGGTGGCGAAGCCGCCGGTGCGCACGCTGTGGGCGATCTCGGGATTGGTCACTGCCGTGTCCTCAGAGCTTGATGCAGACGTTGCGGAGCTCGGTGTAGAACTCCAGCGAATGCACGCCGCCCTCGCGGCCGATGCCCGAGGCCTTGGCGCCGCCGAAGGCGGTGCGCAGGTCGCGCAGGAACCAGCTGTTGACCCAGCAGATGCCGACCTCGACGCGCTTGGCGACGCGGTGCGCGCGGCCGAGGTTCTCGGTCCACACGGTGGTGGCGAGGCCGTAGTCGGTGGCGTTGGCGAGCGCGATCGCTTCCTCCTCGGTGTCGAAGGGCGCGATGTGGCAGCAGGGGCCGAAGATCTCCTCGCGGATCACGGCGGCCGTCTCGGGCAAGCCGGTCCAGATGGTGGGCTGCACCCAGTTGCCTTCGGCCAGCGCGCCCTTCATGGCGGGCACGCCGCCGCCCGTGACGACGGTGGCGCCTTCCTGCACGGCCTTCTCGTAGTACGACAGCACCTTGCGCTGGTGCTCGCGCGAGATCAGCGGGCCGAGGCCGACGCCGGGTTCTTCCGAAGGACCTGGCTTCAACGCCTCGGCCTTGGCCTTGAGCGCCGCGACGAACCTGTCGAAGATCGGCCGCTGCACATAGACCCGCTCGGTGCCCAGGCAGACCTGGCCGCAGTTCTCGAAGGCCGAGCGCGTGATGCCGGCCACGGCCTTGTCGAAGTCGGCATCGGCGAACACGATGCCGGCGTTCTTGCCACCGAGTTCGAAGGACACAGGCCGCACGCCCCTGGCGGCCGCGGCCATGATGGCCTCGCCGGTGCGGGTCTCGCCGGTGAAGGTGATGCCGTTCACGCCCGGATGCCGGGTCAGGAACTCGCCGGCCGAGTCGGGCCCGAAGCCGTGCACCACGTTGTAGACGCCCGGCGGGATGCCGACGGCGTTCATCACTTCGCCGAGCAGGGTGGCGGTGGCGGGCGTTTCCTCCGAGGGCTTGACGACCACGGTGTTGCCGCAGGCCAGCGCGGGGCCGACCTTCCAGGTCATCAGCAGCAGCGGCAGGTTCCAGGGGCAGACGACGCCGATCACGCCCAGCGGCGAGCGCACGGCGTAGTTGAGCGCCTGGCCGCCGTCGGGTGTGGCCATCTCGAAGCTCTCGGTGGGCACGTTCTTCACGATGTCGGCGAACACCTTGAAGTTGGCCGCGCCGCGCGGGATGTCGACATGCGAGGCCAGCGCATGCGGCTTGCCGGTGTCGGCCATCTCGGCGGCGAGAAAATCGTCGAAGCGCCGGTTGATCTCGTCGGCCACCGCATACAGCAGCTCGACGCGACGCGCGACGCTCATGCGGCCCCATTCGCCGTCGAGCGCGGCGCGGGCCGCGCGCACGGCGGCATCGACCTCGGCCGCGCCGGCCTCGTGCACCAGGCCGATCAGGCGGTTGTCGACCGGCGCCCGGTTCTCGAAGGTCTTCGCGCCGGCGACGAACTCGCCGCCGATGAAGTTCATGAACTGCTTCATCGAGCGCTCCTCAGGTCAGCACGCTCAGGAAGTTCTCGTTGAGCTTGCGGTCGTGATAGAAGATCGCGCGCCCGAGCTCGTCGTCGGTCCACACCAGCGGCGGCTTGTCCGGGTAGTAGATGTAGCCGCCCGAGAACACCTCGTTGCGGTTGCCGCTCGGGTCGAAGAAGTAGATGGTCTCGCCGCGCGTGATGCCGTGGCGCGTGGGGCCGATGTCGAGCGACACGCGCTTCTTCGAGATGATGTCGGCCGCCTTCAGCACCTCGCCCCAGTTGTCGAGCAGGAACGACGCATGGTGGAACTTGTTCTTCTCGGCATGGCGGATGAATGCGATGTCGTGCGGCTTGGTCGAGCAGGTCAGGAAGGCCGCGATGTACATGCGCTCGGGACCGGCCACCACGCTCTCGGCGAGCTGGAAGCCCAGCACGTCGATGAACAACTTCATGGTGCCGTCGAGGTCGTCGCCGTACAGCAGGCAATGGTCGAAGCGCGAGGGCGCCATGCCCTTGAGATCGTCGGGATAGACCTCGGGGTTCTCGTAGGACATGCCGTTGCCGACCTTTTCCTTCTCGGCGAACAGTTCGATCGAATGGCCGGTGGGCACGGTGAAGCGAAAGCGCCGGCCGGTGCGCAGATGCTCGCCGGCCTCGATCCACTGCAGATCGGTCGCGAGGCCGCTGGCCTTGACATCGGCCGCGAGCTTCTCGAGCGTGGCGGGCGAATCGACGCGAAAGCCCATGAAGTCCATGCCGGCCTCGTCGGCCTCGCGCAGCACCACGCTGTGGTGATCGTGCTCGTCCCAGGCCTTGAGGTAGATGCGGCCCTGCGGATCGCGCGCGGTTTCGATCAGGCCCAGCACGTCGCGGTAGTGCTTGAGCGCGGCCTCGATGTCGAGCACGCGCAGTTGCACGTGTCCGGGACGGATGACGCCGGTGATTGCCATGAGAGTCTCCTTGGTGGTTGAAAAGGTTCAGGTGGGGGAACTGGAATTTCTGGAAGTCGTTGCCGCATGCCGTTCGATGCAGCGGGCCAACTTGTCGACGGCGCGCAGGGCGAGGTCGCTTTGCGGGTAGGCCCTGCAGGCGAGCACGTAGCCCTGGGCTTCTTCCGCGGCGCTGACGTGGCAGCGGCTCATGCGCTCGTGGCGCACATGGCCCGATTCGATGCGGACCTTGCAGACGCCGCAACCGCCGCCTCGGCAGCCGACGGGGATGCCTTTGCGGCCCAATTGCTCCATGCCGCCGAGCAGGGTCTGGTCGGGTTTGCAGGGGTAGCGTTCGCCGGTGTTGTCTATGGCTACTGAGAAGGTCATGAAGGTTCTCGTTTGGTTGGCCGGGGGCGCGTGCACAGGACAGCGGGTACTTCCCTCCGCGAATGTCCCCCGCCCTTCGGGCTCCTCCTTGATTTCGCTGCGGGAAGCACCCACTGCCCTGTGCACGTGGGCGCTGTGGTGGTGCCGGCCGCACAACAACCGTTGTGTCCAGGCGCACGTCGATGGGGTACTCCCCGCAGCGAAATCAAGGAGGAGCCGAAGGCGGGGGACATTCGCGGAGGGGAGTACCCCGTCGGCGTGCGCCCGCCCCGACGTCTCCTCGATGAAACGAAGCCACGTCATCTAGAGCGCCTTGAACAAGGGACTGCGAGGCGCGGCAGAAGCCGCATCCGCCGCCGTAAAGAACTTCTCGGTATAGATATCGCGCTCGAACAGCCGCCCCTGCATCAGCGTTGCGATACAGGCCTCGGTCATCGGCGGCGGACCGCACAGGTAGGCCTTGTGCCCCCGGAAGTCGTTCGCGAAATGCGCCTTCAGCGCTTCGTGCGCATAGCCCCGCGCACCGGCCCAGTCCGAGCCTTCGGGCAGGTCCGACAACACCGGCACATAGGTGAAGTTCGGATGCGCATCGGCCAGCTGCTCGAACAGCTCGCGGTAGTACAGCTCCTCGGCATTGCGCGCCCCCTGGATCAGCGTGATCGGCAAGGTGCAGCCCTCGGCCAGCAGGTCGAGCACCATCGACTTCGGGCTCGACAGCCCCGAGCCTCCGGCCACGAAGATCATCGGCAGCCGCGCCGACTTGCGCACGAAGAAGCGGCCGTTGGGGGCCGTGAAGCGCAGCCGCTGGCCCGGCTGCAGTTCGTCGTGCAGCCAGCCCGTGGCGCGGCCGCCGGGCACGCGGCGGATGTGCAGCTCGATCAGGTCGTCGCCCGGCGCATTCGCGATCGAGAAGGCACGCTCCCCTTCCACCCCCGGCACCTGCAGCATCACGTACTGCCCGGCCTGGAACGAGGCCGCGCGTTCCGTGCGCAGCCACAGCCCGCGAATCGTGGGCGTCAGCATGCGTGCCTCCACCACCTCGGCATCGAAGTCCTCGAGCGGCAGGAAGCGCGCGTCGGGGTCCTCGTCGATCTCGGCCTCGATCACCAGGTCGGCCTGCGCCATCGCGCAGCACGCCAGGATCTTGCCCTCGTCGCGCTCGAAATCCATCAGCGCGAAGTTCGAGGCATCGCCGTGGTCGCATTCGCCCTCGAGCACCTGCACCTTGCAGGTGCCGCACACCCCGTGGCCGCAGGCGTGCGGCAGCCACACGCCCGCGCGCAGGCAGGCATCGAGCACCGTCTGGCCGTCGCGCGCCGCCACGCCCTGGCCCAGCGGCTCGATCATGATCTGGAAGCTCATGGCATCGCTCCTTGCTCGGTGGGCAGCCTCAGCTGCACGAACCCTCGATGCCGCGCAGGCCCGGCGTGCGGAAGCGGATCGCCGACTTGTGGACCAGCCCGTTGTCGGCCAGCGACTTCGCGGCGTCGGGCACGAAGGGCTTGCCCGAGTCGAACCACTCGGCCGTGGCCCAGTCGATCCTTTCGAAATCGGGATGGCTGCCGTAGACGCCGGGCAGCACCTCCGACAGCAGCGCGCCGAAGGGCATGGCCGGGGGCAGCGGCAGGCACACGGGCGAACAGAACAGCAGGTGGTCTTCCCAGCCGATGTAGAGCAGGCGGTTGCCGTGGAAGCGCTCCTCGGCATCGGCGACGGTGCCTGTGTAGCCCGGGGCGAGTGCAATGACGGACATGTTTTTTCTCCTGGATGAGTGACGGCTTCGCGTTGTGGCTCAAGCGACGATCGCCTCTTGCTCGGGCGGGGCGCGGCGCTCTGTCGAGGTGTCCTGTCCCGTCCACCGATCCCAGTTCGCCTGGTCCGGCGAGCCGTTGAACTCGCCGTTGTCCGAGCCCACGTTGATGTGGTAGTAGTCGAGCACCGCCGCGAGCGGGTTGAAGCCCTCGACCGTCGGGTCGGTGCCCTCGGGGAAGCAGTTGCCCTGGTAGATCTGGTGCACCGGCAGCCAGGCCTGCACGTACTTCTCGGGCTCGCCGTCGAACACGTCCTTGCAGCCGTCGGAGCAGAAGTGGTACTTCATGCCGTGGTAGCTGCTCTCGCGATAGCAGATCTTGGTCGGGTCGTCAGGCTCGGTGAAGGCCATCGGGATCTGGCAGGTCTGGCACAGCATCGGCAGCGTGTTGTTGAACCAGCGCTTGCCCTGCTGCTCCTGCGCGGCCAGCCATTCGAAGCGCGGGCGGTACAGCGCATCGAAGGTGTCGGGGTACTTGGCCGACAGCCACTCCATCTCGTCGGGGCGCGGTGCCCACACGTTGATGTTGGCCGCGTGGCCGTAGTTGTTGAAGATGGCCCAGGCCTCGTGCGAGAGCCGGCCCTTCTCCTTGCTCGCCACCTCGTGGTACTTGGGCATGCGGATGCCGTAGCGCGAGAGGTCCTGGAACAGCGCGCCGCCGTTCTTCTCGAAGTACATCTCCCAGGCCTCGGACCAGCTCATCACGCGCTTGGGCAGCATGTAGTCCATCATCATCGACACCAGCGTCAGCAGCCGGTAGCCGCGCCAGAACCACTTGTCGACCCACTTCTGCACGATCGGCACGTTGCCCGGGTCCTGCTCGAGGATGAACTTCACCACCTCCAGGCCCAGCGTCATGTGGCGCGACTCGTCGCTCTGGGCCGAGAAGCCGAAGGTCACGGTGGCCATGTCGCCGTTGTAGGCGGCGCCGCTCATGAAGGGCATGAACAGTAGGTTCGTCAGCACGTACTCGAACGAGAACGAGATCGCGGTCACGAACTCGAAGGGCCCCGCGCTCATCGCGTCCTCGAAGTAGCTCTTGGGCACCGACAGGTACCACACGCGGTCGTGCATGTGCTGCGGATCGTGCAGGCCGTTGAAGTACTTGTTGAAGTGGCTGATGGTGTGGAACTGCGTCTGCGCATGGCGCAGCTCGTCGATCGACTGCATCTGGCAGGCCACGCGCGCGCCCACGCCGCGAAACGACCGCCCGGCCATCGCGTAGCCGCGGTGTGCCGCGTACTCGAGCGGCGACACGCCCGTGAGGAACAGCTTCAGCGTGTTCAGGTAGCGCGGGTCGCTGATGTTGAACTGGCCGTTGTTCTGCTGGAACGCGTCGATGATCGCGTAGAGCTTCTTCTCCTTCTCGCCCTGGAACTTCCAGTAGGCGTCCATCGTGAGGCGGAACGGGTCCTCCCACTGGTCCCAGTCGTGGATCTTGATGCCCTCGAACCGGTCGAAGGGGAACACGTCGTCCATCGACTGGTAGCTGGTCTCCCAGCCGAGGCCGCGGGTCATCATGGCGTAGCGTTCCTTGAGGCCGAGGCGCTTGCCGGTGCTGCTGTTGGGGGTCGTCATGGCGTTGTCGTCCTGTGCGTTGTCGTTGTGGGTGCGGTGGTTTTCGGGGTGCGCGCTCAGGCGCCCCAATGCAGCGTGAACTCGTCGTCGGTCTCCTCGATGCTTCCCGACAGCGAGATCAGGCTCAGGTGCAGTTCCTGCAGGTCCCAGCGGCGGCCGAGCAGCGACTCGACCGTGGCGCGGCGCAGCGTGAGCCGGCCGGGCGCGTCGATCTTGACCATGGCGGGGTACTCGCTGACGCTGGCCTCGGGGTTGTCGGCCACGATGGCCTCGACGATGGCGCGGGCGCTCTCGCTGATCTGCAGCGCGATGAAAACCGGCGTGCGGGAGAGTTCTGCGGTGGCGGTGGTCATGGGGATGGGTCTCCTTGCGGTGGTGATTCAGGCGGTGCGCACCGAGCGTGCGAAGCGGGCGTCGAGCGCCGTGGCGAGTTCCTGCAGCGCGGGCGCGCCGTGGGCGCCGAGCGCCAGCGCGGCCAGCGGCGCGAGCGCCTCGGCGATCTGCGCGCGCCAGTCGGCGTACCAGGCCGCGAGCTTCCGGGCATTGGCCGGCGACTCGTCGGCCGCGGTCTTCAGCGTGGCATCGACCCAGCGCGCGTTCTCTTCGAACCACTCGTTCATGAACTCGGTCAGCATCGCCAGCGCATGGCCGGTGGCCGCGCCTTGCGCGTTCACGTAGTGGCGGTAGACCAGCGGGTACAGCAGGCCGTCGAACACCAGGTTCTGCGCCACGAACAGCTCGAACCAGTCCTTGGTGACGAACAGGTTTTCCATCGTGCGGCGCACGCCCTGCCAGGCCGGATGCGACATCCAGGCCTCCTTGCCGGCGTCGAACGCCTGGCCCGAGTTGCCGTCGAGCTGCAGGCCGATGCGCGAGAGGTACTGCGCGATGCCGAGCCGGTCCATGGCCGCGAAGACGAAGGGCTGCGTGATCGCGGTGCCGTAGCCGTAGCCGCAGCAGTAGCTGTGGTTCATGTTCGCGCCCCACTCGTAGTGGCGCAGCGGCACCAGCACCTGCTGCAGCGACTCGCGCACGCCGGCATCGGCCTGCGCCAGCAGCTGGCGCTTGTCGGCGAACTCGAACTGCCGGTCTGCGCCCTCCTGCTGGCGCGCGCGCGTCATCGTGTAGACGCCGTAATAGAAATGGCGCGGATCCTTGAACGCATACCAGTCGGCCATGACGATCGCGGTGCGGCGCTTGTCGTAGAGCTCGTGCTGCGGATCCCACAGCGGCCGGTAGTGGAAGTTGGCCGTGGGCTGCATGTCCAGCGTGGCCTCCTGGTAGCGCGAGGCCGGCTTGTCGCCGAGCCGCCGCGCCACGTGCGAGAAGGTCTGGCGGATCGGCCGGATGTCCGAGGTCTTGATGTCGACTTGCACGGTGGGGTCTCCTTGGGTTGTCTCTTTGGAAAAAACGGTGGGTGGGCGTTTCAGTGCTCGATGCCGGGCGCGCCGAAGCGCCACTTCATGCGCTCGAAGTCCAGGCGCGCGCCCTCCTCGGTCGTCAGGTGGCGCACCTCGTGGCGGGTGCAGAACTCGCGGAACTGGTCGAACAGCAACACCAGCTCGACCGCGAGCTCGGGGTCGCCGATGGCGAACTCGAACTCGACGAAGCGGGCATCACGGGTACCGGTCACGCGCACGAAACAGGGCTGGCCGGTCATCCGGGCCGCGCTGTCGCTGGGGTGGCTCGCAGGCATCGAAGGCATAACTTGTTCAATCCATCACTTGGTGGACGACAACGGCGCCGCCCGTGCCAATAAGGGCAACGGGCGTGCCAGCACGGCTAAGTGATTGATTTGCAAAGGCCCGCGATGCCGGCGGGCCGCGAGCCCCGGGTAGTCCCGGATGCTCGTTTGATCATTTGCTGCGGTGCAGCTTGATCAAATGGTGAAAACGCCGCGAACGGCTCAGGAGGCCGGCAGGCCTTCCTTCTTGAGGCGGTAGGCCAATTGCGGCCGCGTGATGCCCAGCAGGCGCGCGGCCTGCGAGAGATTGCCCTTGGCACGCTGCATCGCGGTCTGCATCAGGCGCCGCTCGAGCGAGGCGATGTCGATGTTCTGCTCGAGCACGCGCTGGCACAGCGCGTCGAGCTCGCTGCCCTCGCCCGCGGCCTCGGCCGGCGCGCCGACCTGGCCCTTGGCATCGAGCCCGCTGCCGTCGGGCGTGCCGGGCGGCGACATCCACAGGTGGCTGGCCTCGATGTCGCCATGGTCGGGTGCCAGCAGCACGGCGCGCTCGATCACGTTCTCGAGCTCGCGGATGTTGCCGGGCCAGGCGTGCTTCTGCACGTCGCGCGCGGCCTTGTCGGTCAGGCCGCGCAGCTTCTTGCCGTAGAGCGCGCTGTATTTCTCGACGAAGCGCGCGACCAGCGCCGGGATGTCGGCCGTGCGCTCGCGCAGCGGCGGGATCGAGATCGGGAAGGTGTTGAGCCGATAGAACAGGTCGGTGCGGAAGCGCCCGGCCTGCATCGCCTGCTGCAGGTTGACGTTGGTGGCGGCGACGATGCGCACGTCGACCTTGATCGGCTGCTCGGCGCCCAGGCGCTCGACCTCGCCGGTCTGCAGCACGCGCAGCAGCTTGACCTGCGCGGCCAGCGGCAGGTCGCCGACCTCGTCGAGGAACAGCGTGCCGCCATGCGCGCGCTCGAAGCGGCCGGCGCGCGCATGGTGGGCGCCGGTGTAGGCGCCCTTCTCCACGCCAAACAGCTCGGCCTCCATCAGATCGGCCGGGATCGCGGCGCAGTTCACCGCGATGAAGGGCTGGCGCGCGCGCGGGCCGTTGTCGTGCAGCCAGCGCGCGAACACCTCCTTGCCCACGCCGGTCTCGCCGAGCAGCAGCACCGTGATCGCGCTGTCGACCGCGCTGCGCATCAGCTCGAAGGCGGCGCGGAAGCCCGGCGACACGCCGACCAGCTTCTGGTCGTATTCGCGCCGCGGCTGCAGCCGGCGGATGTGTTGCAGCCCGAGGTTGAACTCGATCAGGTTCTCGGCCACGTGGTGCTGGCGGAAGTAGTCGAGGTAGTGGTCGTCGTGCCAGTCCTCGGCCGGCTGGCCGACGATGCGGCAGCGGCTGTCGCCCATGCTCGTGCACTCGACCTCCTTGAACACCACCATGCGCCCCATGAAGGCCGTGGTGTAGCCCGAGGCATAGCCGATCTGCGACCAGCACTGCGGGTCCTCGCCATAGCCGAAGTCGGCCACGTGGGCCTCGCACTCCCACGAGTTCTCCCAAAGGAACTCGCCGTAGAACTGCCTGGTCGCGATGTCGAACTCGAGTTGCGTCTTCTGCACCGAGACGATGCCCTCGATGGAATGCAGGCGCGGGCCGAGCATGAAGGCGTCTTCGGCGCGCATGCCGGCGCGGCGCTCGCGCACCGCCACCTCGCCGTCGCGCAGTCCCGACGCGAAGCCCATGCGCACCAGCAGGCCGCGCGCACGCTCGATGCCGAGCGAGTCGAGCAGTTCCTTGCGCAGCTCGGCGAAGGCGCGCGCATGCAGGAGCAGCATGCGCTGCTCGTCCAGCCAGATATGGCCCGAGCCGGCGCTGAAGCGCAGGAGCGAGAGAAGTTCTCCCACGGGGTGTCTCCTAAATCTTGGGGGCGTGTCGGCCCGCATTGTGCGACACGGTGCGGCGCGCGGGGAGCGCGTTTTCGCGGGGGCCTCGGCCCGGTCGCCGGATCCTCCCGGGCCTCAGCGGATATGCATCAACCCTGCGCCTTGCGCGTCTCGATCCAATGCACGACCTTGCCCGCATGGCTGTGCGGCGCCTTGGCGCCGACACGCCCGGCCAGGTCGGCCAGCGTCTGGGAGGACAGCACCTGCCGCATCCGTTCCTCGGCCTCGAGCATCACGGCGTGGATCGAGCAGACGCCATCCATCGCCCAGCGCGGCGCCTCGCCGTCGAAGACCGCGCAGCGCCCGCGGATCTCGCGGCACTCGAACAGCGCCTTCGGCCCGTCGATGGCTTCCACCACCTCGAGCACGCTGATCCGGTCGGCGGGCTTGGCCAGGCGAAAGCCGCCGTTCTTTCCCTCGGTCGCCTCGGTCAGGCCGGCCTTGCGCAGCTTGGTGAAGAGCTTGGCCACAAACTCCACCGACAGGCCCTGGAGCTCGGCGAGGTCGCGCACGCTGGCTTCGGTGACTCCGGTGGGAGGCCCCGACAAATAAAGAAGGCAATGCAGTCCGTATTCGACACCGGCACTGATGTGGCTCAAGCTGGCTCCCGTGGGAATGGAGGGGCGGATCGTAACTGAGCCACCTCTCGCGCTGCGCGACGCGCGGCGGCGCTCACTTCTTGTCGAGCGTGACCAGGTTCTTCTCCTTCGAATCGGCCACGAAGATCGCGAGCAGCTTCGCGGGTTCGGTGGCGCTCGCGTTGTCGCTCACCGCGTGATGGGCACCGGGCTGCTCCGTCCAGCTCTCGCCCGCGCGATAGACGACCTCCTGGCCGTTGTCGAGCTTGCTGCGGATCGCGCCTTCCAGCACATAGCCCACGACGAAGGCCTGGCCGTGGCGATGCGCGGGCGTCTTCGCGCCGGGGGCGTAACTGACGACCAGCGCCGTGAGCGTCTTGCCGGGCACGTTGGCGATCGCATGGGCGAAGGCCGGAACGATGACTTCGCGTTGCGGCTCGGGCGGTGCCGCGACGGCGGAGCCCCCGGTGGTGAAGGCGAGGAGCGCGAGTGCGAGCGATGCGGTTTTCATGGGAAGTCTTCCTTGGGTTGGCGTTGCGGATGTGCACGGGCGGATGCCGTGCGTCTAAAGAGGGTCGTTGGCCGCGACCCGCATGGATTCGCCGTCGGCATGGACGTCGACCACCAGGCGCTCGAACGCCCGCTGCTCATCGGTGCTCAGCCCCTGGGCCAACACCTTCAGCGCGTTGCGATAGCACGGCAGCATCAGCGCGGCGATCGAGCGCCACGTCTCGTCGCCCGCCGCGATCGCGGACTCGCAGCGAAGGATGTTCGTGTACGCGCCCAGCATGGCGAGGGGTCGGTTCATGAAATCGGCGATTGAAATTTTTACTACGACCAGTATAGTCGTAGTTAAGCGATCCACACCGGATCGTCTTGAAGACCCCGCGCGCGCCGCACCCTTCGCGATGCGCCGCGGGACCTGAACCTCGAAGAACCGAAACATCCAAAATGACCCAACGAATCCTGGTTGTAGGCGCCGGCTTTGCCGGCATGTGGAGCGCCTTGAGCGCCGCGCGCGCCCTCGACATGGCAGGCCACGCGAACGACGGCGTGGAGATCCTGCTGGTCGCGCCCGAACCCACGCTGCATGTGCGCCCTCGCCTCTACGAAGTGCCGCAGGAGGCGATGAAAGCGCCGCTGCAGTCCGTCTTCGACACCGTCGGCGTGCGCTTCCTCGCGGCGCGCGCGGAGCGGATCCGCACCGATGCGCGGGAGGTCGACGTGGTCGACGCCGCGGGCGCGCGCCAGACGCTTGCCTACGACCGACTGGTGCTCGCCGCGGGCAGCCAGCTCTTCCGCCCGCCGGTGCCCGGCCTGCATGCGCACGCGCTGAGCGTCGACCAGTACGAGGACGCGGTGGCGCTCGACGCGCACCTGCGCAAGCTCGCCAGACAGCCCTCCTCGCTCGCGCGCAACACCATCGTGGTGGTCGGCGGCGGCTTCACCGGCATCGAGACCGCGGCCGAGATGCCCGCGCGGCTGCGCGAGATCATGGGCGGCGACATCGAGCCGCGCGTGATCGTCGTCGAGCGCGCCGATGCGATCGGTCCCGACCTCGGACCGGGTCCGCGGCCGGTGATCGAGAAGGCGCTGAAGTCGCAGGGCGTCAGCTGGCGGCTGGGCGTGGAGGTCGAGAGCATCGACGCCGAAGGAATCACCACCTCGGGCGGCGAACGCATCGAGGCAGCGACGGTGATCTGGACCGCCGGCATGCGCGCGACCGCATTGACGCAGCAGATCCCCGCCGAGCGCGATGCCGCGGGCCGGATCCTCGTCGACCGCAACCTGCAGGTACCGGGCGTTCCGAACGTCTTCGTCACGGGCGATGCCGCGCGCGCCGCCACCGACGACGATGGCAATGTCGCGATGATGTCGTGCCAGCACGCGATGGCGCTCGGACGCTCGGCCGGCCACAACGTCGCGGCCGACCTGCTGGGGCTGCCCAAGATCGCCTATTCGCAGCCGAAGTACGTGACCTGCCTGGACCTCGGTCCCTGGGGCGCCGTGTACACCGAGGGTTGGTCGCGCGAAGTGAAGATGGAAGGTGCCGAGGCGAAAGCGCTCAAGCACCAGATCAACACCGAGTGGATCTATCCGCCCACCGGCGACCGCGCGGATATCCTGCGCTCGGCGGATCCCGGCCGCATCGTCGTGGCCTGAGCCGCGTCGCGGATGCGGGGTGTCAGTACCCGGTCCGCTTCCAGGCGATGCCGTCGGTGGAGCGGTAGGTGCCGCCGGTGGCGCAGCAACCGCCGGCACCGATCGCCATGCGGCCCAGCTCGGCCGTCAGCACGTCGCCCTTGAGCGCCAGGTGCTGGCGCTGGCAGACGGTGAAGAAGGGATAGAACTCGGGCTTGAGCACCGAGGTCCATTCGACCTCGCCGCCCTCGAGGCTGCGCACGCTGTAGACCTCGCAGTCGTTCACGACCAGGTGGATCGGCCGCCCGGCGAAGGTGCCGCGGAACATCAGTTCGGGCGGCGCATCGCGCGTGATCTGTGCTTCTTTGCTCAGCGGCGGTGGCGGCGGCGCGGGCTTCTCGCAGCCCACGAGCGCGACGATCATGGCCATGCCGCAGGCGATGCGGTGCAGGCCCCTCACGCGACGTCGCTCCCGTCGTCGCGCTCTTCTTCCGCGACCGCACCGCGGTCCTTGATGCGCGTGACCTGCGACAGCAGTGCATCTTCGGCCGCCATGTCGGGCCGCTGCCCGCGATACACCGGCTGCTCGAAGCTGCCGCCCGCATAGCGATAGAGATAGCGCACCTCGACCAGCGTGCCGGGCGCGGGCAGCGCCTCGTTCGGCGGCACGGTCACGTTGCCGAGGTCGACCAGCACGCCGGCCTCGTCGCGCAGGCCCACGGCCACCGAGCGCTGCGCATTGACGCGCAGCACCTCGCAGGTCGCGCTCTGCTGGAACTTGAACTTGAGGCTCGCGTTGCTGCGCCCCGCGGCGAAGGGCGCGGCCAGCGCCTTGAGCACGAAGCCCTCGCCATGCGCGGCACGCAGCTCGGCCGCGCGCCGGTGCTTGGCCGAGGCCTCGGTCTCGAGCGGCAGCACGGCCATCCACGGCAAGGCGATCGCGAAGGCCTCGAGCCGGCGAAAGCGTTCGACGAAAGCCTGCGCGCGCAGGTCCTCGCCGCCGGCCTGGAGCAGGTCGAAGGCCAGGAAGCCGTCGCCCACGTGCTCGCCCGCGATCACCGCGCGGCCGGCCGGCAGCGCGGCGGTCACGACCCAGGCCTGCGGGATGTCGACGAACAGGCCGCGACGGTTGGTGCCGCGCACCGCGTCCTCCTCGATCACCAGCATGCGGTTCTCGCCATCGGCCTTTTCCTGCAGGCCCCAGCCGGGGTCGTCGAGGTAGCGCGCGAGCTGCGTCTCGGCGATGAGGGTCGGCAGCTGCGGCAGCTCGCCACTCATGCGGCCCGCGAACTCGGAAGCGGTGTAGAGCGCGCCCGAGGCATCGGTGGTGTAGCCCTTGCCGGTCTTCTCCTTCACCACCTTCTGGTAGATCTTGAGCGCGGCCTCGTAGCCGACCGGGCTGCTGGTCTTGGTGCCGGTGGCCAGCGTGCCGCCGCGCCGGCCGTTGCCGTAGTCGACCACCCAGCCCTCGTCCTTCGGCCGCAGGTGGACCTGGTAGACCTTGTCGGAGCCCTGGCCCGTGAAGTAGAGGAAGCTGGATTGCGCGAGAGGTTCGGTGCTGGACATGGCGGCGGATGCGATGGAACGAACGGCGCCGTGGCATTGCACGACGCTGCGATGCTACACAGCACGCGCCACGACGCCGAATGACTTTAGGCACTGGCGAAGCGCGCCCGGCACACCTAGCCTACGCCCGCACAGGCGAACACAAGGGGGCGGCGCCATGGGATTCCTGGACAAGGTCCGCAAGCTTTTTTCATTCAGTTTCAATCGGCTCGAGAACGGCACGCCGCTCACGCCCGCGCAGCATCGCGGCCTCGCGCTCGGCGCGGTGTACGCGGCCGAGTCCTATCTGCCGATCAACGCGCTCACCACCGAATCCGACCGCGCCACCGCCGTGGCGCTGCTGGCCTCGGCCTGGGGCGTCACCAACGCCAGCAGCGCGCGCGAGGTCACGGAGTCGCTGCTCTCGCAGGGCCACCGCGCCCACTACGCGGTGGTGAACCCGCGCGTCGAGCGCCTGCATCGCGGCAGCCGAAGCGACGCGGCCGCGGTGGCGCAGGCCAATCTCGCGGCGCTGCGCGGCGAGGCGGTGGCGCGCGGCCTCGATCTCGAGAGCACGCGCGACTACTACGAAAGTTGGCACGAAGCGGCCGAGGAAGGCCTGTTCGACAAGCTGCCGCGGCCGCTGCCCGCGAGCATCATGGCCTGGGACATGGGCCGGCTGGTGCAGCTGCACCGGCTGATCCAGGACGCGCAACTGCTGCGCGCCGAGGAGTCGTGGAACGCGATCGCGAGCGCGGCGCGCATGGCGCAGCCCTCCTACCAGTCGTGGCGCGACTTCGGCGACAGCTTCGTGGTCGGGCGCGCGTTCTGGCTCGCCACCCACGATCTCGACCGCATCGCCGAGGACACCGACACCTTCCAGCGCGCCACGGCCCACCTGCTCTCGCACGAGCACAGCCCGTGGCGGCAGATGGCGTGGTGAGCCGCCGCTCATTCGCGCGTCATCGAAGCATGCAGCTGCAGGGCCTAAGATAGGCGGATGCCCCGATCGGCCACACCGCGCGATCGAGGGCATTCAACCGAAGGCAGGGAGGCCTCCGCGTGAAGCGCATTCGATCCGAGAAACTCACACGAACGAGACCGGGGACATCGGCGGTCACGGAACACGCCACCATCGAACTGTTCGAGTTGCCCGCCGATGCCGGGCACGTGGTGCACCTGAGCAGCAGCCGCGACGGACTGCAGTGGCGCGAGACCGTGCTGACGCCCGCGCCGCTCGCGCTCGACAAGGCGATGGCGGTGTTCGGCGATGCGCTCGCCGCGCAACTCGCGCGCGGCCTCGCGCTCGAAGGCGCGCCGCTCGTTGCATCGGCACCCGCGACACCAGCCACCGTCTCCCCTTCTGCGGCCGACACTCTTCTTCTGAACCGCATCGCGCCCGATGCCTGGCGCCTGCTGCCGCCGCTGCGCCGCGGCCGCACCGTGTGGCGTCTCGGCGAACGCCGGCTCGCTCAGGCGGTGCCGCGCCTGGTCGAGCTGATCGAGACCGGCGACGCGATGCTCGACTACTGCATCGCCTGGGCCATCGGCCGCTGCGGCGACGCGGGCGCCTTCGAGGCGATGGTCGAATTCTCGCGCCGCGCGACCGACCCCAAGGTGACGCGCATCGCGCGCTGGGCCGCACTCGCGCTGTGGCCGGCCGAACGGCGTGCCGCGGAGGCCGAGCGCATCGTCGACGACTGGCCCGGCTCGCTGCGCCGCGCCTGGACCGAGGCGCAGGTGGTGCCGGTGGCCGATGGCGCCGCGCTGCTGCGCGAACGGCTCGCCGATCCCGCGCACTGGCAAAGCCTCGCGCACACCGACTGGACGCAGCAGCTGTTCGAACTCGCACTGCTCGAAGGCCTCGACGAGGACCAGCCCGCCGGCCTGGCGCACCTTGCGCTGCACGATGTGGCGCAGCAGCTGTCGCCGGCCGCGGGCAGCTTCCGCGCCTGGCGCCGGCTCTACAAGGGTGCCGAGTTCGCGGGCGACTACCGCCTGCTGGGCCTGCTGAACCAGCGCATCGAAACGCAGCGCGCGGGCTTTCGCGGCACCAGCCAATGGGCGATGCTCAACGGCCGCTACGTCGACATCGCGAAGGAGATCGTGCGCCCCGACAGCCGGCTCGCGCTGAGCCAGCGCACGCACGACTACCTGCGCCGCCGCACCTGGCGCACCCTGCGCCGGCTCGCGCTGCGCGGTGCGGTCGACGAGCGCGACTGGCTGCGGCTCGCGATGGGCGTGCTGCTCGCGGCCGACGATGCGAACGCGGCCGTCGCGGCGCGCCATGAGGACGCGGGCTGGAACCGCGAGACGCGCGTCTGGCACAGCGGACCCTACAGCCGCTGGCTGGTCGTGATGCAGCTGCTGCATCGCCACGACCCCGAATGGACCACGCTGGCCGGCGGCCTCTACTGGCGCCGCGAAACGCCCCCGGCCGAGCGCCGCGCGCAACGCGGCGAGGCCTGGCCCGAGCGCTGGGACCGCCATCCCGAGGCGCTGCTGCAGCTGATGCAGCAGTCGCGCTGTGCCGGCGTGCATGCCTTCGCGGCGCGCGCGCTGCAGGACAACCGCAGCTTCTGCCAAGCGCTCGATGGCGCCCAGCTGCGCGAGCTGCTCGCGAGCACCTGGAGCGACACGGCGCGTTTCGCCCTGGCGCTGGTGCGCGAGCGCATCGAGGCCGGCGAGCCGGCCGGCTCATGGCTCGTGCCGCTGATCGATTCGCCACTCGATGAAGCACGTCGCCATGCCCTCGACCTGATCGCCGAGGACCCGGCGCGCTACAGCCGCGACGTCGAACTGCTGCTGCGCCTGCTGGTCTCGGCCGACGCCGAGGTGCGCCGTGCCTCGCGCCTGCTGCTGCAGGCCGCGGCCGGCCAGCCCGAGGCCGCGGACAGCTTCGACGCACTGTGCACCGCGCTGCTCGACTGGCTCGCGCGCTGCGATGCGCAGGCGCCCGAACTCGCAGCCATCTGCGAGAACCTGCAATGGGCGCTGCAGAACCCGCTGCGCGAAGCCGGCGCGAAGGCGCCGCTGAGCGCGCTGCTGGCCTTGTTCGACCACGCGAGCCCCGACGTGGTCGCGCTCGCGGCCGAGTGGCTGCTGCTGCATCCGGCATCCGTTCAAGGCCTGCCGATCGAGGTGCTGACGCGATTGCTGCAGTCGGACGACGAACGGCTGCGCGGCGCCGGCGTGCGCCTGTTCACCGCGCTGCCCGACGACACGCTGCTCGCGCAGCCCGCGCTCTTCGCCGTGTTCTGCGCCAGCCCGATGCCGCGCGTGCGCAGCGCGGTCGCGCCCAAGCTCGCGCAGCTGCTGCCCGGCCATCCGGACTTCGGCGCGGCGTTGATGCCGATGCTGCGCGACGAGCTGTTCCGCACCGAGGCGGCCGAGGGCGTGTTCGATTCGCTGCTGCAGTGGCTGTGCGGGCCGCTGGCCGCGCACACGCGCGCGGGCGACAGCGCCACCACCGTGCGGCTGCTCGAGGCGCGCAGCAAGGGCGCGCAACGGCTGGGCGCCTGGCTGCTGCCGCAGCAGCCGGCCGAGGCCTTCGACGTGCTGCAGACCGCGAGCCTGGGGCTGGTCGATGCCGCCGCCGCGCGGCAATGGGCCTGCGAACAGCTCGCCGCGCAACCCGAGCGCACGCTCGCGCAGCTCGACGACGCGCTGCGCATCTTCGACAGCCGCTGGGACGACGCGCTCGCCTGGGCGCGCCAGTGGTTCGCGGCGCAGGGCCAGTCGCCGCAATGGACGCCCGCGCTGCTGGTGCGCCTGTGCGACCACAAGGATCCCGGCGCGCAGCGCCTGGGCCGCGAGCTGCTGACGGCGCATTTCGAACTCACCGACGTCACCACCTACATGCTGCAGCTGAGCCAGCATCCCTCGAGCGGCATGCAGCTGTTCGTGACCAACTGGCTGGCGGCCGCCGCGGGCGGCAAGCCCGAGGTGCTGGCGCGGCTCGAGCCCTACTTCCTCACCGTGCTGTCGCAGGCCAACCGCGGCCGGCTCGCCAAGGCGCGCGTCAGCGAATTCCTCGCGGCGCAGGCCGAGCAGTCCGAAGAGGCGGCGCGCATCGTCGCGCGCGTGTTCGCGCGCCAGGCCGTGAGCGGCGCCATCACCGAGCGCGCCCGCTACGTGGCCGGCCTGCGCAGCATCCAGCAACGCTATCCGGCGCTCGAGAACCCGCTGCAGGCCGCGCCCGTGCGCGCCGTCGCGCCGCGCCGGGCCGCCGTCGCCGGAGGTCCCGCCGCATGAAGTTCCAGTACCGCTATTTCGGCCACTCGGGCGCGCAGCAGACGCCCACCAGCACCGCGCTGCAGTTCGCGCCCGACACCCTGCGCGCGCCCGTGCACTTCATCGGCGAGGTCAACCGCCACCTGCCGTTTCGCGAAGGCATGTCGGCGCTGCACGACGTGGTGGTGGGCGACCTGCGCTTCCAGCCGCGCGACAAGAGCGCCTACCTCGAATGGCTCGCGAGCCAGGAAGGCGAGCTGCTCGCGCAGTACATGGCGCGCAGCGACGAGCTCAAGGCCCGCATGGCGCCGCTGCGCGAGGAGCTCGACGTGCTGCGCCAGCGCAAGTCGGCCATGCTGCAGCCCTTCTACAAGGCGCAGAAGCGCTACTTCGACCACCTCTACAAGGTCAACCGCGAAGCCTGGTTCGTGCTCGACCCGGTGATCACGGTGCATCCCGACCGCGTGTTCTTCGAGTGCTTCAGCCAGGACGAGTCGAGCTACGGCATGTTCTCCTGCGGCCACGAGGTCTTCGACCGCGTGAGCGACCATGCCTTCGGCACCACCAACGTCGACTACTCCGAGTCGCTCTACGACGAGTTCCAGAAGATCCGCGACTACAAGGCCACGCGGCTGGCGATCGATCCCGGCGGCTTCCAGGTGCAGAGCGGCAACGACCCGGCCTTCCACGAACCGAAGATCGAGGTGCCCGACAGCTGGGTGCGCGGCTTCCTGCAGGTCAGCAGCGCGATGCTGTTGCCCGCGCACCGGCTGCAGCTGCACCCGATGGACGTGCACAACATCTGCCTGGTGCTGCGGCGGCGCAAGGAGCGCGCGGGCCCGCGCTCGCTGCGCTTCATCCTGCGGCCCGGGCAGCCGGTGCGCATCCTGTTCGAGCCCTGGGGCCACGAACTGGTGTGCCCGCGTTCCTCGCACGATGCGCCCGCCGACATCGACATCCGCGTCTGGGGCCGGCGCCGGCTGCTGCAGCTCGAACGGCTGGTGCCGGTGGCGCAGGGCTTCACGGTGCACCTGCTGGGCACCGGCATGCCGAGCTTCTGGGTCGCGCGGCTGCCCGACATGGAGTTCACGCTGGGCCTGTCGGGCTGGACCGCCAACGACTGGTCGCGCAACGGCCACTTCGAGCTGCTGCAGCCGCGCCACGACGTCGACCAGGACAGCCTGCTGCGCGTGTTCGCGGCGCTGGGCGAACGCTGGCGCGCCACCACCGCCGAGCTGGCCGCGGCCACCGGGCTCTCGCCGCTCACGGTCGAGTCGGCGCTCGGCGGCTATGTGCAGGCCGGCCGCGTGGTGTACGACATCGCGCACGGCGTGTGGCGCCTGCGCGAACTGAGCCGCGAGCCGCTGCCGATGGAGCGGCTGCGCCATGCCAGCCCCGAGGAGGCGGCCGCGGCCGAACTGGTGCAGGCCGGGCGCCTGAAGGACACGAAGGTCGAGGCCCGTGCCGACGGCGGGCTGCTGCTCAGCGGCCTGTGCGGCACCAAGTCCTCGCGCCAGTATCAGGTGCGGCTGCAGCTCGATGCCGACCAGCGCGTGGCCACCGGCGAATGCCAGTGCGACCACTTCATCCGCCTGCGCATGACGAAGGGGCCGTGCGAACACATGCTCGCGCTGCGCCTGGCCACGGCCTCGGCCGCGCTGGCCCTTGGCACCACCGCGGGCGCACCGACGCCCGCGACCGACTCGGAAGAAAGGACTGCAAGCATCGGCTGATACACTGGTTTTGCGAGCGGGGCGGGAAGGCTCTTGCAATCCGGATGGCGCATCGCCATCCCCGATCTCAGCACTTCCCAGGCTTCACTGGACATCTCTTCACTGTGCCGTACGCGCATGGTGGCGCGATGACGGTGCGGCTTCTTCGAAGCTCATCGCGCCACCATGCGCGTACGGCGTCGAGTGGAGCTGTCCAGTCCTCAGGCTCTTCGACGAGATTCCCGTCCCGTTCGCATCTTTTTTCTTCCAGTGCATCGGTCCATGCGGCGCACACCGCCCATGACCCCACCCCCTCCCTCCTCCGTACCCGATTCGGCGCTCACGCGCGAGGAGCTCTACGCACGCATCCGCGCGAGCTCCAAGCAGGAGGTCGTGCTCGAGGAGATGCAGCGCCTGGGCTTCTGGCCGCGCGACACGGCGCAGCCCACGGTCGAGGCGCAACTGATCCGCCGCGAGGGCGAGCTGCAGACCGCGCTGAGCGAACTCGGCAACGAGCTGCGCGGCATCGAGGACCGCGAGACCGCGCTCAAGGCCATGCGCAAGGAGCGCATGGCGCGGGCGCGCGAACGCCGCGAGGAAACGCGCCAGCGGCTCGCGCAGCAGCGCCATGCGCGCGCGCTCGACTGGCACGGCCGGCGCCAGCGCGAGCTGCTGTACCTGGGCGAAGGCGTCTCGGGCGGCCTCAACGAGGCGCGCAGCGACGAGCAGTCGCTCGCGCGCCATGCGCTGCCGGCGCTGCACGACGCCACCGACCTCGCGCGCGCCATGGGCCTGGAACTCGGGGAACTGCGCTTCCTGGCCTGGCACCGCGAAGTCGCGCGCGTGAGCCATTACCAGCGCTTCACCGTGCCCAAGAAGGCCGGCGGCGAGCGCCGGATCTCGGCGCCGATGCCGCGGCTCAAGCGCGCGCAGTACTGGATGCTCGACAACGTGCTGGCCAAGGTGCCGGTGCACGAAGCGGTGCACGGCTTCCTGCCGGGCCGCTCGATCCTCAGCAATGCCGCGCCGCACGTGGGGCAGGCGGTGGTGGTCAACCTCGACCTCCAGGACTTCTTTCCCTCGATCGGCCTGCGCCGCGTGCGCGGCGTGTTCCGCCAGCTTGGCTACTCGCCGCAGGTCGCGACGCTGTTCGCGCTGCTCGCGACCGAGGCGCCGACCGACGAGGTCGAGCTCGACGGCGAGCGCTACTTCGTCGCACGCGGCGAGCGCGTGCTGCCGCAGGGCGCGCCCACCAGCCCGATGCTCACCAACCTGCTGTGCCGCCGGCTCGACGCGCGGCTGGCCGCCTGCGCCGCCAAGCTGGGCTTTCGCTACACGCGCTATGCCGACGACCTGAGCTTCTCCGCCGATGCCGAGCATGGCCGCGATGTCGGCAAGCTGCTGTGGCGCGCCAAGCAGATCGTGGCCAGCGAAGGCCTCGTGGTGCATCCCGAGAAGCAGCAGGTGATGCGCCGCCACCAGCAGCAGCACGTGACCGGCATCGTGGTCAACGACAAGCTCTCGACCGACCGCGACACCCTGCGGCGCTTTCGCGCCGTGCTGCACCAGGCCGAGCGCCACGGTCCGCAGGGGCTGCACTGGAACGGCCAGCACGACGTGGTCGCCGCGCTGCGCGGCTATGCGAACTTCATCGCGATGGCCGATCCCGCGCGCGCCGAGCCCTACCTGCGGCGCGTGAAGGCATTGGCCGCGAAGCATGCGTCGGCGCCCGCCGTCGCGCCGGCGCCGGCCCGCGCGCCGCTGCCCGCGGGCCACTTCCGCCAGCAGTCGGCCGCCGGGCTCGCGCCCCTGCCCACGTGGTGGCAGCCCGCGCGCGCGCCCGAGCCGGTGCTCGAGAAAACACCCGAGCAGATCGCGGCCGAGAAGAAGGCGAAGCGCGAGGCCGAGCGCGAACGCCAGCGCGCGCAGGACGAGGCACGGCGAGTCGAACAGGCACCGCCACGCAACGACACGCGCCCGGCCGAACCCGCCGCGGCCGCGCAACCCGCGAAGCCGCGCAGCGCGCTGTCGCTGCTGGGCCTTTGGGTCAGCATCGCGATACAGGGCACCTACGTGCTGGGCTTCCTGCTGTCGCTGCGCGATGCCTGGCTGATCGGCCTCGTGACGGGCGCGATCTGGGTCGCCAACATCTACCAGCGCAAGGCCGGCTGGATGCGCTTCTTCATCGCGCTGATCGCCGGCTCGGGACTCTCGGCGGTGTTGCGCAAGATGCTGGCCTGAAAAGGCCGGCCCCAAAAGCGAATCGCCCCGAAGGGCGATTCGCTTCTAGGACGTGGCCGATGTCGACGGCCTCGACACGGCGGCGGGCGCCGGCGCGCGCATGTCGAACAGCCGGCACTCGGTGGTGGCCTTGGCATACAGCGTACCGTCCGGCCCCACCAGGCTGGCTTCGGCCAGCGCCATGCGGCCTTCGATGCGCGTGACGGTGGCCTCGGCGCGCACGCGCCGCACGTCGAGCGTGAGGCCCTTCACGTAGCGGGTCTCGAGGCTGGCGGTGGTGTAGACCTGCCCCGGCGGCAGCGATGCGAGCACCGCGCAGCCCAGCGCCGAATCGAGGATCGAAGTCATCCAGCCGCCATGGATGGTGCCCATGGGATTGAGGTATTCGCGTTGCGGCGTGCCCTGGAACACGGCCGAGCCCGGGCGTGCCGCGATGGCATAGAAGCTCAGGTGCTTGGCGAACTCCGCATAGGGAAGCTGCCCGTTCATCATCGCGTGCATGACTTCGAGGCCGCTCTTGCCGACGAGCTGCGCGGGCCGTGCCACGCCGACACCGGGACCCGAATTAAGCAATTCGACTACCTCGAGTTCCTCGGCAAGCCACAGGTCCAGTCGTTGTTCAGGCGTCATTTGAAAAGATCTCGAAAGCGGTGCGGATCGGATCGAGAGAAGCGGCACGCGAGGGTGCGTTCTCATGCATCTTCTTGTGGCAACCAGTTTAGCAATTGCATGCTGCGAAGACGATGGTTTCGGGCGTCCGCGCCACGCATTCCTTGTCGAATCCTGAAGCCATGTGCGATAGGTGGCGCTGTCGCGCGCCGAACACAGCGCCGGCCTCGTGCCAACAACCTGCTTCACAGTTGCCGCGCATGCGACTACATTCGCAACCCTCGACAACCACGCACCACAGGAGGTACGCAATGAACAAGCCAGTCCTTGCCCCCACCACCGTCTCGGTGCCCGGCCGCTCGACCGCATTGCGCGCACGCCGCTGATGCCTTCGCCGCGCTGAGCGTCGCAGCCCCCGCGCTGCACGCGACGCCGCCCCGCCCGAGATTCGCCAAGCCCGCCGCGCGCGCCATCGCGTGCGGCGCCCGGTCTTTCGTTTCCGAATCAAGGTGCCCACACCCATGCTCGATACAGCAGCCGCGCACGCGCGGCATCGTTTCGTTTTCTCTTTCACCCTGCGCTTCGCCGCGCTCGCTTCCTTCACGAAGAAGGAGGCCGCGCAGTGAAGATCCCGCCCCGACTCCAACCCCTGGTCGACGAAGGCCTGATCGACAGCGTCAGCCGCCAGCTCATGAGCGGCAAGGAGGCGATGGTCTACGTCGTGCACAGCGGCGACGAAGCCCGTTGCGCCAAGGTCTACAAGGAAGCCGACAAACGGGCCTTTCGCCAGGCCGTGGACTACACCGAGAACCGCAAGATCCGCAACTCGCGCGAGCGCCGCGCCATCGCCAAGGGCACGCGCTTCGGCCGCCGCATGACCGAGAGCCACTGGCAGAGCGCCGAGGTCGATGCGCTCTACCGGCTGGCCGACGCGGGCGTGCGCGTGCCCGAGCCCTTCGGCTTCTGGGAAGGCGTGCTGCTGATGGAGCTCGTGACCGATGCCGCGGGCGCGGCCGCGCCGCGGCTCAACGACGTCGAGTTCACGCCCGAGGACGCACGGCGCCATCACGCCACGCTGGTGCGCGAGGTGATGCGCATGCTGTGCGCGGGCATCGTGCACGGCGACCTCTCGGAGTTCAACGTACTGCTCGGCGCGGAGGGCCCGGTGATCATCGACCTGCCGCAGGCCGTCGACGCCGCGGGCAACAACCATGCGCAGCGCATGCTGCTGCGCGACGTGGCGAACCTGCGCGAGTTCTTCGGCCGCTTCGCGCCCGAGCTGCACGAGACGCGCCATGGCGAGGAGATCTGGCATCTCTATGAGCGTGGCCTGCTGCGGCCCGAAACCCCGTTGAGCGGCGCGCCGCCGCGCGACGCCGGACCGGTCGACCTCGGCGAGGTGCTGCGCGCAGTAAACGATGCGCGCGCCGAGGAGGCGCGCCGGCGCGAGCGGCTGGCGAACCGGGGCGAGCCCTGAGCCCGGCGGCGACAATCGGCGCAGTCCCGCCTTCCTTCCGCCCCGATGTTCCAGTCCCCCGACCTCGCGCCCTCCCCGCGTCCCGCGCGCCACTTCGCCTCGGCGCTCTCGCTGGCCGCGGCCTTCGCGCTCGGCGGACCCGCGCTGGTCCATGCGGGCGTGCGGCTCGACGACGACCGCGGCAGCGTGCTCGAGCTGCCGGCGCCCGCGCGGCGCATCGTCTCGCTGATGCCCTCGCTGACCGAGACCGTCTGCGCGCTCGATGCCTGCGACCGCCTGGTGGGCATCGACCGCCATGCCAACTGGCCGGTGGCGGTGCAGCGGCTGCCGCAGGTGGGCGGCATCGACGACGCGAACATCGAGCGCATCGTCGCGCTCAAGCCCGACCTCGTTCTGCTGCGCCCGCGCAGCCGTGCCGCAGAACCGCTCGAACGGCTCGGCATCCGCGTGCTGGCGCTCGATGCCAAGACCCATGCCGACATGCGCCGCGTGATGGAGACCGTGGCGCGCGCCACCGGCCAGCCCGGCAAGGGCGAGGCCTACTGGCGCCGGCTCGATGCCGGCCTCGACGCGGCACGCGCACGCGTGCCCGCTGGCTGGCAGGGCCGGCGCGTCTACTTCGAGGTGCATGGCGGCATGGCGGCCGCGAGCGAGAGCTCCTTCATCGGCGAGACGCTCGCGCGCCTGGGCCTCGCGAACGCGGTGCCCGGCACGCTGGGGCCGTTCCCGAAGATGAGCCCCGAGTTCGTGGTGCGCGCCGACCCCGACGTGCTGATGGTGTCGGCGCTCGGCGAGCTGTCGGCAATGGCCGCGCGGCCCGGCTGGTCGGCGATGAACGCGATCAAGCGCGGCCGCGTCTGCAGCTTCGCGGCGGCGCGCTTCGACCTGATGATGCGGCCCGGTCCGCGGCTGGACGAGGCGGCCGATGCGATCGTCGACTGCCTGGTGCGGCTCGGCGATCCACGCTCCTGAGACGGCGGGTCGCGCTCAGTCGGGCGCGTGGCGCGCGACGAATCCACGCACCGGCGCGATCCATTCGACCGCCGCGTCCTCGGGCCATGCCACGGCCGCGCCCTGCGCGCTGCCCGAGAACAGCATGCGCTCCTCGACCAGCAGGAAGCGCCGCGCGCACTCCTCGTCACCGCCAAGCACCTCGAGCGTCGCGCCGCCGAGGTCCAGCGACTCCCCAGGCTGCGGCGCGAGCACGCGCGCGTCGGGCCAGCCGGCGGCCGATGCCTCGCCGCGCGTGGCCAGCACCCAGCGCACCGGCCCGGGCGCCGCGGCGCGCAGCGCCTCGCCAGGCGGATCGATCAGCGCCCACCCTTCGTCGCCTCCGACGAAATGGCTGTGCGTTCCATCGCCGCCCGTCACACGCCACACGCGCGCCGACAGCCGCATCGAAAGCCCCGCCTCGTGCGCATAGCGCCCGCCGCCCTGCCCGTCGGGATCGACCAGCGCCACCTCGTCGTAAGGCGCCTCGTCCACGTTCACCGGCCGCCGGCCTGCGGGCCCGTCGGCCAGCCGCGGCATGTTGAGACGCACGCGCGCACGGGCGCGCGCCTGCGCGAGGCAATCGGCCACCGAGGCGAAGCCCGCGAGCTCCAGCAGCACCCGCCGCGTCACGTTCATCAGCTTGAGCCCGAGTGCCGGGCTCGCGGCCTCGGCCGGCGGCAGCCAGCGGTGCTCGACGATCTCGAAGCCGTCGACCTGCACCTCCTGCCCGGGCGGCATGGCCGCAACGAAGAAGCGCGTGTCGAAGCGGCGCGGCATGCCGGGCGGCGTGAGCCAGTGGCTGAAATAGGCAAACTGGTCGACCGCGAGGCGCCAACCCTGGGCGTCGCACAGCGCGAGCAGCGCCTCGGTGCTGTCGGCCACGGCGGCGCGCATCGCGGCCAGCCGCTCCGGATCGATGCGATCGAGCGCGACCAGCGCGCCGTCGGCGTCGTTCGCGAACAGCACGCCGGCCTCCTCGAAGCATTCGCGCACCGCGGCGGCGTAGTAGTCGAGGCCGCCCGCGGGCAGCGCGAGCCGCGCGCTCGCGGCCGCGTCGTCGAGCCCGGCACAGCGCGTGTGCAGCTCGCGGTCGTGCGCGTCGACCACGCCGCCCGGGAACACGCTGGCGCCGCTGTTCTGGTCGTCGGGCTTGTCGGCCCGGCGCAGCATCAGCACCTCGAGGCCGCCGGGCCCGTCGCGCAGCAGGATCAGCGAGGCGGCGGTGCGTATCGGGCGTGGCTTGGGCGGCGTGGCGTTCATGGGAAGCGATTGTCGGTCCGCGGCTGCCGGCCTGCTGTCACCCGCGTCCACGGCTGAGCCGGGGCCCGGCCGCGCCGTCCTCGACCTGCCAGCCCTGCGCGCGCAAGTCCTCGCGCAGCCGGTCGGCCCGGGCCCAGTCGCCCGCGGCACGGGCCTCGAGCCGCTCGCGCGCCAGGGCCGCGATCGCCTCGGGCACCGCGTCGCCCTCCTCGCGCCACTCGGCCAGCCGCAGCCCCAGCACCGCCTCGAACACATCGACCGTGGCGCGCCGCGTCGCCGCCGGCAGGTCGCTGCGCACCAGTTCCCACAGCACGGCCAGGCCGCGCGGCAGGTTCAGGTCCTGCTCGACCTCGGCGCGAAAGCGCGCGACGAAGCCCGCATCGGCCATGCCGCCCCCCGGCCAGCCCGCATAGGCGCGGCGCAGGCGGTCGAGCGCCGACTGCGCGCCCGCGATCGCGGCCTCGTTGAAGCGCAGGCTGCTGCGGTAGTGCGCGCCCAGGCACAGGTAGCGGTAGGCCAGCGGATCGATGCCGCGGTCGACCAGGGTCTGCAGCCGCACGAAGTCGCCGTCGGACTTCGACATCTTCAGGTCGTCGTCGAGCGTGAGGAAATGGCCATGCAGCCAGAAGTTGGCGAGCCGCGTGCCGTGGCAGGCCTGGGTCTGCGCGATCTCGTTGCTGTGGTGCACGCCGATGTGGTCCTCGCCGCCGCAGTGGATGTCGAACCAGGGCCCGAGGTAGCGGGCCGACATGGCCGAGCACTCGATGTGCCAGCCCGGGAAGCCGCGGCCCCAGGGGCTGTCCCATTCCATCTGGCGCTGGGTGCCCGGCGGGCTGAACTTCCAGAGCGCGAAGTCGGTGGCCTCGCGCTTGTCGCCCATCGCCACACGCTGGCCCGCGCGCAGGCCGGCCTTGTCCAGCCGCGCGAGGTGGCCGTAGTCGTCCTGCTTCGAGGTGTCGAAATACACGCCGTCGGCGGTGCGGTAGGTGAAGCCCTTGCGCTCGAGCTCGGCGATGAAGGCGAGCTGCTCGGGGATGTGGTCGGTGGCGCGCGGCCATTCGGCGGGCTCGCGCAGGTTCAGCGCGCGCCAGTCGGCGCGGAAGGCCGCGGTGAAGCGCTCGGCGATGGCCCAGGCCGATTCGCCCGCGCGGCGGCTGCCCTTCTCCATCTTGTCCTCGCCCTCGTCGGCGTCCGAGACCAGGTGGCCGACGTCGGTGATGTTGACCACGTGCCGCACCTCGTGGCCGCCGAACTCCAGCACGCGGCGCAGCAGGTCCTCGAACACGTAGGTGCGCAGGTTGCCGATGTGGGCATGGTCGTAGACCGTGGGACCGCAGCAGTAGAGCCCCACCGGGCCGGGGCGCAGCGGAACGAAGGGGCGCAGGGAGCGCGACCAGGTGTCGTAAAGGACGAGGGACATGCGTGTGGACTCTCGAGGTCGTTGCAAAAAACAAAAAGGCCACCGGTCTTGCAACAGGTGGCCATCGGGCATGCGGGTTCGCGCGAAGTCGCTCTAGCCGCCATCTCCCCATGGCAGAACGCGACAGCAGGTGCCGGCGAGGTGGAGGGAAGGACGGGTGAGCATGGCCGGCATCCTAGCCGCTAGGCCTGCCGCGGGTCAAACGCGGCCGCGTCGAGGTAGCGCGCGTCCCACGCCGCGGCCAGCGACTGCGCGCGATGCAGCGGCACGCGCGCGGTCTCGAAGCCGACCACGCAGGCCACGTCGGCTGACCCGGGCCGCGCGGGCGACTCGGCGCTGCGGCCATCGGTCAGCAGCCAGAGCCAGCGCCGCCGATCGGCATGGCGCTCGAGCAGCTCGTCGGCGCGCCGCACGCCCAGCGCCAACGGCGTGCCGCCACCGGCACCGATGGGCGCGATCCAGTCGTCGTTCCAGGCGCTGGCGCGGCGCGGCGGCAGCCGCAGCTCGACCACCGAGCCCGCGAAGCACAGCAGCGCGACATGGTCGCGGCGGCGGTAGGCCTCGTCCATCAGCGCGAGCAGCAGGCCCTTGGCGCGCGCGAGGCCGCCGTCGTTGCGCATCGAGGCCGAGGCATCGAGCAGGAAGCAGTGCAGCGCGCCCTCGCGCGTCTCGCGCGGGCGGCGGCGCAGGTGCTCGCGGCGCAGCGGACCGGCACCGCGCGCGGCAAGCGTGCGCGGCCAGTCGAGCGCCGCGTCGGCGGCGGCGATGCCATGCCAGGCCTCGCGGCCCGGTCCCGATGACGCCTGCCTCCGGTCACCCTGGCGCGCGCCAGCGGGTGCGGTGTTCCGGAGGCTCAGGCTTTTTTTGCGAGCGAGGCGGCCGGGATCAGCGGGCGCAGCGGCTTGACGCGCGCGACGCCGACGGGCTCGGGGGGCAGCGCGCCCCAGTCGCCGGCATCGGCACCGTCATCGATGGCGCTCTCGCCCTCGGCAGCCGGGGGCGGTGGCGCGCCCGGCGCCTGCGCGGGCGGCGCCGCCTCCACGCCCGGCTTGCGCCGGTGCAGCAGCACGGCCTCGGCCACGCGCCGCACATGCTGCTCGCCGATCGCCTGCGCTCCTTCGAGCGCGGCCAGCGCGCGCGCCGCGCGCAGCATCACGAGGTCGGCGCGCAGGCCGTCGACCTGCGCGGCAATGCACAGCGCGCCCACGGCCTCGTGCACCGCATCGCCATACGGCAGCGCGTTGGCATCGGCCAGCGTCGCGCGGGCGCGCAGCAGCGACGCGGCAAGCTCGGCTTCGGCCGCCGCATGCCGCGCGCGAAAGCCCTCGGGATCGCTGTCGAAGGCCAGCCGCGCGCGCACCACGGCCTGGCGCTCGGCCCGGTCCTCGAGGTTGCGCAGCTGCACGCAGAGGCCGAAGCGGTCGAGCAGTTGCGGGCGCAGGCTGCCCTCCTCCGGGTTCATGGTGCCCACGAGCACGAAACGCGCGGCATGGCGGTGCGAGATGCCGTCGCGCTCGACCACGTTGACGCCGCTGGCGGCCGCGTCGAGCAGCGAATCGATCAGCGCATCGGGCAGCAGGTTGATCTCGTCGACATAGAGCACGCCGCCATGGGCGCGCGCGAGCAGGCCCGGCGCGAACTTCAGCGCATGGCCGGCCAGCGCCTGGCCGAGGTCGAGCGTGCCGACCAGGTGCTCGAGGCTGGCGCCCAGCGGCAGAGTGACGAAGGGCGCGCCGGGCAGCAGCTCGGCCAGCGCGCGCGCGGCCGTGGTCTTGGCGGTGCCGCGCGGGCCCTCGATCAGCACGCCGCCCAGCGCGGGATCGGCCGCGGCGAGCAGCAGCGCCTCGCGCAGCAGCGGCTGGCCGGCGATGGCGGAAAAGGGGAACGACGCCGGCAGCGGCGCAGCCTGTGTGGTCATCGCGTGTGTCCTTCCATCCGCTGCTCGTGCGCGAGCAGCAGGTTCTCGATGCGTTCGCGGTAGTCGCCGGGCGACTGCCAGAGGCCGCGCTGCATGGCCTCGAGCAGGCGGCTCAGCATGTCGTGCAGCGCGCGTGGATTGTGCGTGTCGACGAAATCGCGGTTGTCGTCGTCGAGCACGTAGGCGTCGGCCACCATCGCGTACTGGTGGTCGCCGACCACGCGCGCGGTGGCGTCGAAGCCGAACAGGTAGTCGACCGTGGCCGCCATCTCGAAGGCGCCCTTGTAGCCATGGCGGCGTGCGCCCGCGATCCACTTGGGATTGACCACGCGCGCGCGCACCACGCGGCCGATCTCCTCCTTGAGCGTGCGCACGCGCGGCGCCTGCGGATTGCCATGGTCGCCGTGGTACATGGCCGGCTGGCTGCCGCTCAGGTGGCGCACGGCGGCGGCCATGCCGCCCTGGAACTGGTAGTAGTCGTTGGAGTCGAGCAGGTCGTGCTCGCGGCTGTCCTGGTTCTGCAGCACCACGTTCATTTCGCCGAGCCGCCGCACCAGCGCCTCGGTGGCGGGCACGCCCTCGCTGTCCTGCCCGTAGGCATGGGCGCTGCCGCCGACATAGGCGCCGGCGAGGTCGTCGTCGCTCTGCCAGTCGCCGCTGTCGAACAGCGGCTGCAGGCCCGAGCCGTAATGGCCCGGCGCCGAACCGAACACGCGCCAGCCGGCCTGGGTGCGCGCGGCCTCGGCCGGCAGGCCGCCGGCCTCGAGCGCCGCGGCCTCGCGCAGGATGCGCGCGCGGATCGGGTTGCGTTCGGCATCCTCGTCCTCCTGCGCGGCCACGGCCTGCACGGCCGCGTCGAACATCTGCACCGCGGCCGGGAAGGCATCGCGGAAGAAGCCCGAGATGCGCAGCGTGACGTCGATGCGCGGACGCCCGAGGCCGACCGTGGGCAGCACCTCGAAGTCGACCACGCGCTGGCTGCCCGCGGCCCACTTCGGCCGCACGCCGATCAGCGCGAAGGCCTGCGCGAGGTCGTCGCCGCCGGTGCGCATGGTGGCCGTGCCCCAGACCGACAGGCCGATGCCCGCGGGATAGTCGCCATGCTCCTGCAGGTGGCGCTCGACCAGCTGGGCGGCCGACTTGAGGCCCAGCATCCAGGCGGTGGGGGTGGGAATGGCGCGCGTGTCGACCGCGTAGAAGTTGCGCCCGGTCGGCAGCACGTCGGGCCGGCCACGCGAGGGCGAGCCGCTGGGCCCGGGCGGCACGAAGCGGCCCCGCAGCGCGCGCGACAGCTGCAGCAGCTCCTGCGCGCCGCAGGCATCGAGCGCGGGCGCGAGGCGCTCGGCGATGCGCCCCAGCACGGCGGCGGTGCGCGGCATGCCGGCCGGGCATTCGCCCGCTTCGACGAGCCGCGTCGCCAGCAGCTCGAGCCGCTCGCGCGTGTCGCCCTGGTGGCGCCAGGGGTCGTCGCTCACCGCCTGCAGCAGCGCGGGCCGCGCGCCCTGCCAGGGTTTCGCGGGCTCGATGTCGAGCGGATCGAAGTGCTCGCCGGGCAGCAGGTCGTGCGACAGCGCACCAAGCAACCCCGCATCGGCACCGCTGCCGTCGCCCGCCGGATAGCGCGCCAGCGCCAGCAGCGTGTCGCGCCGCAGCCGGCCCTCGGGCGAGGCGCCGAACACATGCAGGCCGTCGCGGATCTGGGTTTCCTTGAGCTCGCAGAGGTAGGCATCGACGCGCGCGAGCACGGCATCGTCCTCGGCGCCCGCCGCATCGAGCTCGTCGACCAGGTGCTGGGCGCGCACGGCCGCGAGGATCTGGGCGCGCAGCACGCGCGCGCGGCGTGCATCGACCAGCAGCGCGTCGTAGTACTCGTCGACCTGGCGCTCGAGGTCCTGCATCGGGCCGTGGTTCTCGGCGCGCGTGAGCGGCGGCATCAGGTGGTCGACGATCACGGCCTGGGTGCGGCGCTTGGCCTGCGCGCCCTCGCCCGGGTCATTGACGATGAAGGGATAGACGTTGGGCAGCGGCCCGAGCACCGCGTCGGGCCAACAGGCCTGCGTCAGCGCGATGCTCTTGCCCGGCAGCCATTCGAGGTTGCCGTGCTTGCCGACGTGCACCACCGCGTCGATGCCGAACACGTCGCGCAGCCAGAAATAGAAGGCCAGGTAGCCGTGCGGCGGCACGGCCTCGGCGTCGTGGTAGCTCGCATAGTCCTGCGAGCCCGAGAGGTTCAGCGCGCGCGCGGGCTGGATGCCGACGAAGACCCGGCCCAGCCGCAGGCCCGCGATCATGAAGCGGCCCTGGCGCAGCATCGGATCCTGCTCGGGCGGGCCCCAGCGTTCGTCGATGGCCGCGGCCATGCCTTCTGGCAGCGCGGCCAGGCGCGCGCGGTAGTCGGCCAGCGCGTAGCTCTGCCAGGCGGGCCGCGCGGGCCATTCGCGCGGGTCGTTGGCGATGCCCTGCTGCAGGGTCTGCATCAGGCTGTCGCCATCGGCCGGCAACGCCTTCGGATCGCCGAGCGCATAGCCTTCGGCGCGCAGCGTTCCGAGGATCGCGATCACCGAGGCCGGCGTGTCGAGCCCCACGCCGCTGCCGATGCGACCTTCGCTGCCCGGGTAGTTGGCGAGCACCAGCGCGAGCCGCTTCTCGGCCGCCGGCAGGCTGCGCAGGCGGCACCAGCGGCGCGCGAGCTCGGCCACGAAGGCGACGCGGTCGGGCTCGGCGCGGTAGCCGACCACCTGGGTCTGCGTCAGCTCGCAGCGATGCAGCAGGCCCTTGAAGCTCACGGCGCGCGTCACGATGCGGCCGTCCATCTCGGGCAGCGCGACCTGCATCGCGATGTCGCGCGGCCGCAGGCCCTGGCTGTCGGCCAGCCAGTCCTCGCGGTTGCCGCCGCTCACGATCACCTGCAGCACGGGCGCGTCGCCGGCCAGTGCCGGTTCGCCGCCCTCGCCGCCGTCGAGCCCCAGCGCCGCGAAGGCCGTGGTGTTGAGCACCAGCTGCACCGCATGCGTGGCGCAGAGTTCGCGCAGCGCCGAGAGGCACAGCGGGTCCTTGAGCGAATCGAGCGCCAGCGGCAGCGGGTTCAGTCCCTCGGCCGACAGCGCCTCGGCCAACGCGTCGAAGGCGGCCGTGTTGCCCGACAGCAGGTGCGAGCGGTAGAACACCAGCGCCACCACCGGCGCGTCGGGCCGCCAGCGCGCGCGCAGGTCGTCGATGCCGGGCACGGCCGAGGTGGCGGGCAGCCCCGGCACGTGCAGCGCCACCTGCGGCAGGCTGCGCGGCGGCAGCGGCTCGTCGCCATGGCGCAGGCCATGGAAGGCCACCGCGCGCAGGAACTGCAGCGCATTGGCCGGGCCGCCCGCGCGCAGGTACTGCCACAGCCGGTGGCAGACGGCGCGCGGCGCGGTGCTGCGCGCGAGCAGGTCCTCGTCCTCCTGCAGGTCGCCCGAGAAGATGGCGAGCTGCTGGCCGTGCCGGCGCGCGAGCTGCTCGAGCTGCTGCAGGCCATAGGGCCAGGCCGAGGCCGCGCCGAGATGGTCGACCACCACCACGCGCGCATGCCGCAGCACCTCGTCGGCATAGAGGTCGAACGAGGCCGGCTGGCGCAGGTACATGAGGTTGGCCAGCCGCAGCGAGGGATAGCCGGGATCGCTGGCCGCGAGCGCGCCGCGCGCGGCCGACAGCAGCGCCAGCGTGGTGTCGGCCGAGCTGAGCACCACGATCTCGCCCGGCGTCTGGTCGAGCCGGGTGACGACGCCCGGGTCGTCCTCGACGAAGCGTCCGGGCTGGGTGCTCAGCAGGTGCATCGTCAGGCCGGCAGCGCCGCGCCTTCGAGCACCTCGCGCAACGCGGCCTCGTCCAGGTCCTCGCCGATGAAGACCAGCTGCGTGCGCGGCGCCTCGCCGTCGCGCCAGCGGCGGTCGAAGTGATGGTCGAAGCGCCGGCCCACGCCCTGCACCAGCAGGCGCATCGGCTTGCCCGGCACGGCGACGAAGCCCTTCACGCGGTAGATGGTGTGGCGCTCGACCAGCGCGGCCAGCGCGGCCAGCAGCCGCTCGCGGTCCATCGCGGGCAGGTCGATCACCAGCGAGTCGAACTCGTCGTGGTCGTGGTCTTCCTCGTGGTCGTGGTGGCTCTCGCGCAGGTGGATGGTGGTTTCGGCGGCGCGGCCCTGGCCCAGCAGCAGCGCGAGCGGCAGCTTGCCCTCGGTGGCCGTCACGATCTTGACCTCGGGCGGCAGCTCCTCGCGCACCAGCGCCTCGACGCGCGCGCGCGCGGCCTCGTCGAGCAGGTCGGCCTTGTTGAGCACCACCAGGTCGGCGGCCGAGAGCTGGTCCTCGAACAGCTCGTGCAGCGGCGACTCGTGGTCGAGGTTGGGGTCGGCGCGGCGCTGCGCGTCGACCGCCACCGGGTTCTCGGCGAACTGGCCCGCCGCGGCGGCCGGGCCGTCGACCACGGTCACGACCGAGTCGACGGTGAAGACGTTGGCGATGTCGGGCCACTGGAAGGCCTGCACCAGCGGCTTGGGCAGCGCGAGGCCCGAGGTCTCGATCAGCACGGCATCGAGCTGGTCGCGGCGCTCGGCGAGCTGCAGCATCACGGGCAGGAACTCCTCCTGCACGGTGCAGCAGACGCAGCCGTTGGCGAGTTCGTAGAGCGCGCCCTCGCGCTCGTTGCCCTCGTCGTCGCAGCCGATGCCGCAACCGCGCAGGATCTCGCCGTCGATGCCGAGTTCGCCGAACTCGTTGACGATCACCGCGATGCGGCGGCCTTCGGCGTTGCCGAGGATGTGGCGCATCAAGGTGGTCTTGCCGCTGCCGAGGAAGCCCGTGACGATGGTGACGGGGATTTTTGCGTTGCTGGTGGTCATGGAGGGTTCCGGGAGTTCTTTCAGGCGCCGGTGTAGAGGCGACGTTCGACGAAGGCCGAGCCCTGCAGCCGGCGCCAGGCCTTGGCACCGGCGAGCACGCCGAGGTCGACCAGCGGCTCGACCAGCACCACCGTCATGTAGGCGGCGCCGAAGCTGGCGATCTCGCCGAGGTTCGCGAGCCCGGTGCCGCGGCCGTAGAGCGCCCAGAAGCCGACCCACACCACGATGCCGCCCTGGTAGGCGACCGACAGCTTGAAGGCCTCACCGTAGCCGATGTCCACGTAGGCCAGCTTCTCGGGAATGATGCGACGCGCGAGCACGGCGGTGGCGAACAGCGGCACCAGCAGGGTCGTGACGTTCATGCCGTACTGCGGCAGGTCCTGCGGCTCGAAGAACAGGCCCTGCACCAGCAGCCCGCCCGCCAGGCCGATGGCCGCGGGCGCGAGCCCGAACACCAGCAGCAAGGTGGTGCCGAGGATCAGGTGCACTTCCGATACACCCACCGGGTGGTGCGGCAGCACCTCGAAGAAGCAGAACACCAGCGCCACGGCGATCGCCGAGCGCAATGCCAGGGCGGCCAGGCCGTCCTTCAGCAGGGTGTCGAAAGCCACCTTGCCCGTGCAGGCGAGCGCCGCGGCGCCGGTGGCATAGCTGAGAAAGATCTTGGTCGTGTCGACGAGACCGGGTTCGATGTGCATGGAACAGCTCCTGGAGGGCACCGCAGTGCGAAAGTGGATTGGATCATGGACGCGCGAGCGCCACGGTGGGAGAACGCGTGCGCGGCCGCAGCCGGCGCCAGCCGATCACCACGCCGCTGGCCGAGGCCAGGGCGCCGACGATCGACAGCAGCCACATCACCAGGTCCCAGGCCGGCCGGTACTGGATCAGCCAGGGGAAGTCGAGGCTGTGGGCCGCATTGAAAAGCCAGCGCCGCAGCCGCGCATTTCGGTCGCTGCTGCCGACCAGTTGGCCGTTGGCCGGGTCGATGTAGAGCCGGGTGCGCGCGGGATCGTCGAACGCGAGGCGCCAGACCGGCAGCACGCGCTCACGGTGGTGGCCGTACCAGTGAAAGTCGTAGGCAGTCTGCAGCACGGCCTCGCTCACCGTGGCGCCGGGGCGCAGCCGGGCGGCCGCGCGCACGATGTCCTCGCGCGCGATCGAGGCCGGCGCGCCGCTCGCGGCATCGACCACGCGCACGCGTGCCTGCGCATCGCGCAGCTGCAGCAGCGGCCGGCCGTCGAACCATTGCAGCAGCGCCTCGCGCGGTGCCGCTGCGCCCTCGCCCGCCAGCGGCATGGCGGGAGGCCACGGAAAGGCCGGGAGTTCGCCGCCGGTGTAGCGCGCCATCGCGGCCGCGTCGACCGGGTTGCGCTCGAACCAGCGGTTCGGGTTCATCGAAAGCCAGCCGCTCACGATCCAGGTCAGCACGAAGAAGCCGCCGACCAGGCCCGCGATGTGGTGCCAGGCCATCCAGCCGGTGTAGGGCGTGACGGACCCGTTGCGGAAGCGCCGGCGCAGCCGGAGGCGCAGGATCCCGATCACGATGCCGGTCACGGCCGAGACGATGCAGGCGGCCGAGAGCCACACCACCACGTCGTGCCACAGCGGCGGATCGGCGCGCAGCGGCGTGAAGTAGATCCAGTGCGGCACCGAGCCGAGCCAGTTCCAGAAGCGCTCGGAGCGCGTGGTGTCGCGCACCACCTCGCCGGTGCGCGCCGACACGTAGAGCTCGGTGCCCGCCGCGTCGTTCAGTTCGATGCGGTGCAGCGGGCGCAGCGGGTTGAGGCCCTGCGGCACGGTCCACTGGTCGCGCTCGAGCGTCTCGGCCCAGCGCGCCGCGGGCTGGCCCGAGAAGTCGCGCGCCACGGCCTCGGCCTGCGCGGCGTCGGCGCCGGCCAGCAATCGGCCATCGCGCGCCGACACCGCATGGCGACCGCCGCGCGCATCGACGATGCGCCACACCGGCTGCGGCTGCGCGCCGCCCTGCATCTCGAGCGCGACGCGGCGCGGCGGCTGCTGGCGCGCTGCTTCGGGCAGGGCCTCGAGCGCGGCCGGGGGCGAGACCCGGGCCTGGCCGACGTCGAGCGCGCGCAGGCCCGCGAGCCGCTCGCCCTCGGTGAGCGTGGGATAGCCCACGTACATCATCACCACGCCCGAGACGAACCACATGACGAACAGCAGGCAGCCGCCGATGCCGAGCCAGCGGTGCGTCCAGTAGAGCCAGTGGCGCGCGAGCGGCCACGCGCGCTGCCAGGCAGTGCGGCGATCGGCGCGGGCGCGGCGCGCGGCGTGCGTCATCTCAGAAGTTCACCAGCGCCGACAGCTCGAAGGAGCGCGGACGGCCCAGCAGCCACTGGTTGCCGCTGTTCGAGAACGACAGCGGATAGCGGCGGTCGCCGAGGTTGTAGCCGCGCAGCGCGAGCTTGAGCGACTTGTTGGCCTGCCAGCTCACCGAGGCGTCGGCCACGGTGTAGGAGCCGATCTTGCGCGAGTTGGCCGCGTCGACCTGGCGCGAGCCGACGTAGCGCAGGCCGAACTCGGCCTCCCACTGCGGCAGGAAATGCCAGTGCAGGAACAGGTTGGCCGCTGCCTCGGGCACGCCGAACGGCGTGTTGCCGGCGCGCGAGACCAGCCGGCCGCTCACGGCCTCGTTGAAGTCGTCGTAGCGCGCGCGCAGCCTGGCCGCATTGGCCTCTAGCTGCAGCGTCGGGGTCAGAGCGAGGTCGAGCGTGGCCTCGATGCCCTCGGACGACTGCTTGCCGACCTGCTGCAAGACGCTGGGGTTGTTCTGGTCGCGCGACAGCAGCTTCTTCTTCTCGATGCGGTAGGCGGCCACGGTCCAGGCGCCGCGGTTGTCGGCCAGCTGGCGCTTGTAGCCGACCTCGACCTGGTTGCCGGTGCTGAGGTCGAACGGCGCCTGCGTGGTCGAGGTGCTGATCAGCGAGGTCAGCGGATCGGCCGCATGCGCCAGCTGCGCATAGAAGGACTGCGAGGCATCGGGCGCATACACCGCGCCGATGCGGCCGGTGGCGTACTCGAAGGTCTTCGTGAGGCTGTTGGCCGCGTTGGCCAGGTCGGTGCGCGCCACCTTGGCATGGTCCCAGCGCAGGCTGGCGACCAGCGACCAGCGCTCGTCGAAGGCCAGCTTGTCCTCGGCGAACACGGCGTAGGTGCTGGTGCGGGTCCGGTAGCGCGGCAGGTAGGGCGACGGCGACTGGTAGTAGCCGGGCAGGAAGACGAAGGGGTCGACCACCGAGCGGCCGCCGTAGGGCGAGTCGCTCGAGTTCAGGAAGTCGATGCGGTTCATGTCGAAGCCCACCAGTACCTGGTTCTTCATGCCGAGCAGTTCGTGCCGGAAGGTGGCGTCGGTGCGGTTGCCGACCTGCTCCTGGTCGTGGCCGATCTCGAGGTAGTCGCCGCGCGTCACGCGGCGCGTGGCGGCATTGAAGGTGTAGGTCTCGCTGTTGCGCCAGTGGCGCTGGCTCGCGAGCCGGTAGAGCTGGTTGTGCACGGTGACGGCATCGCTGGGCGTCCACAGCGCGTCGAGGCGCGTCCACTTGTCGTCGTACTTGAGCTCGGCGTCGTCGACGTTGTAGTTCTGGCGCAGGGTCCGGCCGTCGAGGCGCCCGTCGATCAGCGGCACGCCCTGGTAGCGCTGCGGCGACTGGCGGCCCTCGTCGTGCGACAGGGTGAACTGCAGCTCGGGCGAGACGTCCAGGCGCAGCGCGCCACCGACGGCCAGGCTCTCGCCCTCGCCGCGCGCCATGAAGCCGTGGGTGGCGCGGTGGCTGATGTCGAAGCGGTACGAAAGCTTGTCGTTGATCGCGCCGCCGCTGCCGAAGGCGGCCTGGCGCGTGGCGTCGGAGCCGTAGCTCAGCAGCGCCTCGTTGTGGATCGGTCCGCGCGTGGGCTTCTTGGGCACCACGTTGATCGCGCCGCCGATCGCGCCTTCGCCATACATGACCGAGGCCGCGCCGCGCAGCACCTCGATGCGGTCGACCGACCAGGTGTCGAACGGGAAGGTGACGGTGCCCGCGCCCGCGAACAGCCGCGTGCCGTCGAACAGCTGCATCACCGAGCCATGGCCCGAGAAGCCGCGTGCGGCCATCGAGGTGCTGCCGTTGCCCGGCGAGGGCGCGCCGGTGATGCCGGTGGCGCGGGTGGCGGCCTCGATGACGGAGACGTCGCCGCGCGCGCGGATGGTCTCGCCGGTCAGCACCTCGATGCTGGCGGTCGTCTCGAGCGGCGTGAGGCCGAGGCGGCTGCCGGTCTGCGTGGGCTCGGCGAGCGACAGCGCGCCCTGGGCGCCGGCCTCGACCTGCACCGGCGGCAGGCTGGTGGCGGCCTGCTGCGCGAAGCCGCTGCCGGCCCCGAAGGCCAGGCCGATGGCGGCGGACATGCCGCCGAGGCGGCGGGTGGCCGGGCGACCCCGGTGGCGGTGCGGGCGGCGGCCGGCCGCGCCCCTGCGATCGCCTGGCGGCGATGCGTGATCCATGTGACTTCTCCTCCGGCCCGCGTCCCCGCAGGCTCTCTGACCGAACGTGGACGCGGCGGGAGGTCGATCGATGGCCGGGACCGGCGGCGGGTAAAGCGAGCGCTTCGCCGGCCGGCGGCCCGGACACGCACTCCCGCAGCGTCCGAGGCGGTGACGAAGGCCGGTATCCGGGCTCGCGGAGCGCAGCGGCGCGCAGTCGATACTGCAGCGCCGTTGCGGAAGCCCTCGCCTTCCCACGCCTTGGGGGCGCAGTGGCTGCCGATGCCCTGGGGGCATGGCGTGAGGACGTCCAGATCCGCTGACCGTTGCGGGGGCAGCGCAGGAATGGAGGCGTCGATCCGTGAACCGGCGCGTCGCACCTGCTTCCCGTTTAACCCCTTGGCCATGGCATGCATGGCTGGCGGGGCACCTTCGAACCGTGGTGCCGGTGCGTCCTTCCTTCCTCGGAAGAATGGCCGCACCGAACGGCGGGAATTATAGGGAGCGGGTGCGCGCGGGCTCGTCGGGCGTGCGGGTGTCCTGCGCCCGGCCGGGGCCTTCGGTGCCGAACAGCCGGCGCAGCACGCTGACGCCGGCCACCAGCGCGTTCGAATAGCTGGTGTGCGGCTCGATGGCCGCCTCGAGCGGCAGGTAGGAATGCACCGCGCCCTCGCCCGCGGCATCGTCGACCGCCTCCATCAGCACCCAGTAGAACTCGCCGGGCTCCAGCTCGTGGACGGTCAGCGCGAGGTTGCGGGGCGACGGCGACAGGGTGGCGGGGATGGTGTTCACGCGAAGCTCTGGAAGGTGGGCGTTGGCGATGATGGGGGCGCGCCGCCGGGATCGTGGACACGCCCTGTCACAACGCGCGTGTACTCGATCACGTTCACCGCCGGCGAAAACCCTGTGGGCTTCCTGCGACGGGCGTTGGCGCCCACCGTTCCCAGCTCCCGGGCTTCTCCTACATGCGAGCGCCGGTGCGCGGCCTAGTTTCGAAGCGGATCAGCAGCCAGCCAAGACACACAGGAGGCCCCCATGAAGCAGTTCAGCCTGGAATCGCGGATGACATCGAGCATCGGCGGCGCGTTCTATCCCACCGGCTACTCGATGGTGATGTTCCCGAGCGCGGAGGACGCCGACCGGATCGGCCGCCAGCTCATCGAACAGGGCGTGAGCGGCGACGACGTCTACCTGCTGCCGCCCGCCACCGTGCTGGCCGAGATCACCCCGACCGTGAAGGAGGCCGACAACCCCCTGCCCTCGGCCGGCACCGACGGCGCGACCGTTCGCGCCTACACCAAGCTCGCGCGCGAGGGCCACACGGCGCTGCTGGTACGCACCGAGGAACAGGAAGACGCCGAACGCCTGATGGACGTGGTGCGCACGGTGCCGTACTCGATCGCCCAGCGCTATCGCATGCTGGTGATCGAGGACCTCTAGAAAAAGCGCTCAGGCCGGCGCGCCCGGCACGGTGGGCGCGCCGTTGGCGCCATGCGCCGCGGGCGGCGCCACGGCGCGGCGCACCGCGTCGCGCGCCATCGCCTGGGCCAGCTCGTGCTCGCCGAGGAAGACGTTGGCCGAGACCTCGCGCGTGAGCAGCTCCGCTTCCGCCTCGTTGTGGCTGCGGATCACCGTCTCGATCGTGGGATTGAGGGTGCGCGCGGTCTCGATCATCTGCCGCACGTTGAGCGCGGCCGGCGTGGCCACCACCAGCACCCGGGCACGCGCGATGTGGGCCTGGATCAGCACGGCGGGATCGGCCGCGTCGCCATAGACGGCGGCACCGCCCTCCTCGCGCAGCTTCTCGACCAGCTCGCGGTTCTGTTCGGCCACGACGTAGGGGATGTCGTGCGCCTTGAGCTCGGCCGCGATGCGGCGCCCGACCCGGCCGTAGCCGACCAGCACCACCTGGCGCGAGAGGTAGCGCGCCTCGGTGCTCATCGGCAGCTCGGCCAGCGGGTCGTCGCGCGCCTCGAGGCGGCGCGCGAACGAGGAATGGGCATGCAGCCATTTCTGCAGCGGCGCGATCAGGCTGAACCACAGCGGGTTGGTGGCGATGGAGATCAGGGCGCCGGCCAGGATCAGGCTCTGCCCCTCGGTGGGCATGAGGCCGAGCGAGACGCCCAGGCCGACCAGGATGAACGAGAACTCGCCGATCTGCGCCAGGCTGGCGCTGACGGTGAGTGCCGTGGCCAGCGGATAGCGCAGCACCAGCACGAGGCCGCAGGCGGCGAGCGACTTGCCCAGCACGATGACCAGCACGACGGCCAGCACCTGCAGCGGGCGCTCGAGCAGCACGGAGGGATCGAACAGCATGCCGACCGAGACGAAGAACAGCACGGCGAAGGCGTCGCGCAGCGGCAGCGATTCCTGGGCGGCGCGGTGGCTGAACTGCGACTCGCGCATGACCATGCCGGCGAAGAAGGCGCCGAGCGCGAAGGAGACGCCGAACAGCGCCGCCGAGGCGAAGGCGATGCTGACGGCGGCGGCCACCACGCACAGGGTGAAGAGCTCGCGCGAGCCGGTGCGCGCGACCTGCCAGAGGATCCAGGGGAAGACGCGGCGCCCGACGATCAGCATGAGGGCGACGAAGCCGCCGACCTGCAGCAGGGTGAGACCCAGGGTCTGCCACAGCGGCGAGGCGTCGGTGCCGGCGGCGCGGCCGCCGAGGGTCTCGGCGAGCGGGGGCAGCAGCACGAGCACCAGCACCATGGCGAGGTCTTCCACCACCAGCCAGCCGACGGCGATGCGGCCGGTGAAGGAGTCGAGGATGCCCAGGCTCTCGAGCGCGCGCAGCAGCACGACGGTGCTGGCGACCGAGAGCGCGAGGCCGAACACCAGCGCGGCGCCGAGGTTCCAGCCCCACCACAGCGCGAGCGCGCCGCCGAGCAGCGTGGCCACGCTGATCTGCAGCAGCGCGCCGGGCAGCGCGATCTTGCGCACGGCCAGCAGGTCGTCGAGCGAGAAATGCAGCCCCACGCCGAACATCAGCAGCATCACGCCGATCTCGGCCAGTTGCGCGGCGATGCCGGCATCGGCCACGAAGCCGGGCGTGAAGGGACCGATGATGACGCCGGCCAGCAGGTAGCCGACGAGAGCCGGCAGGCGCAGGCGCGCGGCGAGGAAGCCGAGCACCAGGGCCAGGCCGAGGCCGGCGGCGATGGTGTTGATGAGTGAGACGCTGTGGGGCATCGGCCGATTTTGCAGGAACGTGGGGGGATCGTTCATTACACGTATGCAAGACGGTTGCATTTCCCGGGGCTTGTCCGTTCGGGCCGGACATGAAAAAACCCGCCGAAGCGGGTTTCCTTTCCGAGCGCAGCCGCGGCTCAGTGCATGTGCAGGCCGCCGTTGACCGAGAAGTCGGCACCGGTCGAGTAGCCGCCCTCGTCGGTGGCCAGCCACGCGATGATGGACGCGATCTCGCTCGGCTCGCCCAGGCGCTTGACCGGGATCGTGGCGACGATCTTGTCGAGCACTTCCTGGCGGATGGCCTTGACCATGTCGGTGCCGATGTAGCCGGGGCTCACGGTGTTGACCGTCACGCCCTTGCCCGCGAGCTCCTGGGCCAGCGCCATCGTGAAGCCGTGCATGCCGGCCTTGGCCGCCGAGTAGTTGGTCTGGCCCGCCTGGCCCTTGGCGCCGTTGACCGAGCTGATGTTGATGATGCGGCCCCAGCCCTTTTCGACCATGTCGCCCACCACCTGCTTGGTGACGTTGAACATGCTGTTGAGGTTGGTCTCGATGACCGCGCTCCAGTCCTCGGGCGTCATCTTGAGGAACATGCGGTCGCGCGTGATGCCGGCGTTGTTGACCAGCACGTCGATGGCGCCATGCGCCGCCTTCGCGGCCGAGAAGGCCTCGACCGTGGACTGCCAGTCGCCGACGTTGCCGACCGAGGCGTGGAACTCGAAACCCAGGGCTTTCTGTTCGGCCAGCCACTTCGAATAGTCGCGGGTGGGACCGCAACCGGCGACGACGCGGAAACCGTCCTTGTAGAGACGCTGGCAGATGGCTGTTCCGATGCCACCCATGCCTCCAGTGACATATGCAACTTTCTTGCTCATGAGAAATTCCTTGTGTGTACTTGTCGAAAGCCTTGAACGGCCGCCTTCACTCTAGCGAGTTTCGGACCACCCCCCGTCTCGGGAAAAACACTGACCTGGGGTGTTTATCGGGTGTCACGATGTATTCGCGCAGCGTCGTTCCATCATTCTCCATGCGGGGCGCATACGCTCTTGCGTTCGCTTCGTTTCGAAGGAGTTCCAAAGTATGACTGCGAGTGTCAGCGTAAGTCCCAAGGCGGCAAACCCTGAGCCGCTCGGCGCGATCGCCGAGCGCGTCGGCGCGCTGCTGCGCGAGCGCGGCCAGACGGTGGCGGTGGTCGAGTCCTCGGCCGGCGGACTGGTGTCGGCCGCGCTGCTCGCGATCCCCGGTGCCTCGGCCTACTTCCGTGGCGGCGCCGTGGTCTATTCGCGGCGTGCGGGCCGCGCGCTGCTCGGGCTCACGGCCGAGGACATGACCGGCCTGCGCGGCGAGACCGAGCCCTATGCCTTGCTGGTGGCGCAGCGCGTGCGCGACAACCACCACTCGGGCTGGGGCATCGCCGAGAGCGGCGCGGCCGGTCCCTCGGGCAGCCCCTATGGCGATCCGCCGGGGCGGGTCTGCCTCGCGGTGGTCGGCGGGCCGGACGCGGTGTCCCAAAGCCGCACCATCGAGACCGGCGGCAACGACCGGCCCGCGAACATGGACCTGTTCGCGCGCCACCTGCTCGCGCTGTTCGAGCAGGTGCTGCGCGCGGGCTGACTACCTCATGCCTTAGTCGGCCTGGACCCCGGCCGCCTTGATCACCTTGCCCCACTTGTCGATCTCGGCCACCAGATGGGTGCGCAGGCCCTCGGGCGTCTGCTTGTCGAGCGGCACGATCTCCGAGCTCAGCTCGGCCAGCCGCTGCTTCACCATGTCGTCCTGCAGGGCGGCGCGCAGCGCGACGTTGAGCTTCTCGAGCACCGCCGGCGGCGTGCCCTTGGGCGCGTAGATGCCGTGCCAGACCTTCACGTCGAAACCCTTGAGGCCCTGCTCGTCGAGCGTGGGCAGGTTGGGCATGCTCGACAGCCGCTTGGGCGTGGTCACGCCGAACACCTTCACGCGCGTGCCGTCCTTGATCACCGGCGCGGTCTGCGTGGTCTGGTCGCACAGCAGGTCGACCTGTCCGCCCATCAGGTCGTTGAGCGCGGGGCCGGCGCCCTTGTAGGGCACGGTCGTGAGCTGCACGCCGATCTGGTGCGCGAACAGCATGCCGCAGAGCTGCGAGACCGCGCCGATGCCGGCATTGGCGAGCGAGACCTTGTCGCGGTTGGCCTTCACGTAGGTCAGCAGCTCCTGGAAGTTGTTGGCCGGGAAGTCCTTGCGCGACAGCAGGGTCATCGGCACGTCCATCACCTGGCCGATGTACTCGAAGTCCTTGAGCGGGTCGTAGTTGAGCTTCTTGTAGAGCGCGGGCGCGGTCGCCATGCCCATGTGGTGGATCAGGATGGTGTTGCCGTTGGGCGCGGCCTTGGCCACGCGCGTGGGCGCGATGGTGCCGCCCGCGCCCACGGTGTTCTCGACCACCACCGTCTGGCCCAGCGACTTGCCCATGGGCACCGCGAGCATGCGCGCCACCACGTCGGTCGGGCCGCCGGCCGAGTACGGCACCACCATCACGATCGGCTTGTCGGGCCAGGCGCCCTGGGCCGAGGCGCTCCAGGGCGCGGCCGCGAGGCCGATGGCCAAAGCGGCGGCCGCGGCGAGGCGCAGGGGGCGGCGCTGGCGCGCGGGGTTCGATGCATTCATGTCTCTTGTCTCCTTCTTCTTGCCTTGGGTTGATGAACGAATGAATGTCCTGGGAAGGCTCAGTGCGGCGGCGCCTGCGCATCGAGCGCGAGCAGGCGCTGCGCGAGCCTGACCACCGGCGCGTCGACCATGCGGCCGTCGAGGTTCACGACCCCGCCGCCGGCCTGCGCCACGGCCTCGACCACGCGCCGCGCCCACGCCAGTTCCTCGGCGCCGGGCCCGAGCGCCGCATGCACCGGGGCGACCTGCGCGGGATGGATGCAGAGCTTGGCGCCGAAGCCGCCGCGCCGCGCGCGCGCCGCCTCGGCCGCGAGCCGCTCGGCGTCGCGCCAGTCGGTCGCGATGCCGTCGATGGGCGCGGCCAGGTTGGCGCGGCGCGAGGCCAGCACCAGCGCGAGCCGCACCGGCACCAGCTCGGCCTCCTGCGCGTCGCAGGCCATGCCGAGGTCGGCCTGGAAATCGAGGTGCCCGAAGGCCAGCCGCAGCACCTGGGGCGCGGCGGCGATCGCATCGAGGGCCGCGAGGCCCGCGGCCGATTCGATCAGCGGCACCAGCACGGCTTCGGGGCCGGCGGCCTCGGCCAGCCGCGCCAGCTGGTCGGCGCTCTCGGCCTTGGGCAGCACCACGCCCGCGATGGCGCGCGCCGCCGCGAGCCGCGCGACCAGCGCGAGGTCGTCGGCATGCCAGGGCGTGCCGGGCGCGTTGATGCGCAGCAGCAGGCGCGCGCGGCCGGCCGCGGGCAGCGCGGCGAAACCCCCGGGCAAGGCCTCGCGCGCGGCGGCCTTGCGTTCGGGCGCGACCGCGTCCTCGAGGTCGACGATCACCGCGCCGGCGCCGCTGGCCAGCGCGCGCGCATGGCGCTCGGGCCGGTCGGCCGGCACGAACAGGAAGGTGCGCGCGAGCCCCAGGGCCTGGGCGCTCATACCGCCTTGGCCTCGCGCAGCGCCGCGATCTGTTCCTCGCTGCGGCCCAGCGCGCGCAGGATCGCGTCGGTGTGCTCGCCCACGGCGGGGATGGCATCCATGCGGTAGTCGAAGGCGCTCTGGCGCCCGGCCGGCAGCAGCGCGGGAATGGGCCCGGCTGGCGAGTCCACCTGGCGCCAGCGCTCGCGCGCCTGCAACTGCGGATGCGCCCAGAGCCCGGCCATGTCGTTCATGCGCGCATTGGCGATCTGGGCGGCGTCGAGGCGCTCGAGCACCTGGGCGGTGCTCAGCGCGCCGAACAGGCCGACGATGATGGCGCGCAGTTCCTCGCGGTGTTCGTTGCGCCGCGCATTGCTGTCGAAGCGCGCGTCGGTGGCGAGCGCGGGCTGCAGCAGCACCTTCTCGCAGAACAGCTTCCACTCGCGCTCGTTCTGCAGCCCGAGCATCACCGTGCCGCCGTCGCCCGCGGGGAACGGGCCATAGGGATAGATGGTGGCGTGCGAGGCGGCGCTGCGCGGCGGCGGCGTCGCGCCCTGGTAGGCGTAGTACATCGGAAAGCCCATCCACTCGGCCAGCGACTCGAGCATCGAGACGTCGATGTGCGAGCCCTGCCCGGTCTTGCCGCGCTGGAGCAGCGCGGCCAGGATGCCGGTGTAGGCATACATGCCAGCGGCGATGTCGGCGATCGAGTTGCCCGACTTGCAGGGCTCCTCGGGCGTGCCGGTGACCGAGAGGAAGCCGGCCTCGCTCTGGATCAGCAGGTCGTAGGCCTTCTTGTCGCGGTACGGGCCGTCCTCGCCATAGCCCGAGATGTCGCAGACGACGAGCCGCGGGTACTTGGCCTGCAGCGCCTGCGCGCCCAGCCCCATGCGTGCCGCGGCGCCCGGCGCGAGGTTCTGCACCAGCACGTCGGCGCCGGCCACCAGCTCCTGCAGCACCTCGAGCGCGGCGGGCTGCTTGAGGTCGAGCGAGATGCTTTCCTTCGAGCGGTTGACCCAGACGAAGTGCGAGGCCTCGCCGGCCACGCGCTGGTCGTAGGCACGCGCGAAGTCGCCCACGCCCGGGCGCTCCACCTTGATGACGCGCGCGCCGAGGTCGGCGAGCTGGCGGGTGCAGAAAGGTGCCGCGATCGCGTGTTCGAGCGACACCACCGTGATCCCGTCGAGGGGTCTTGTCATTGCTTGATTTCCCGAGAAAAGAAGAAGCTCAGGCCAGCACCGCGGTGGCCTGCATCGTGAGCCAGCCCTCGGCGTCCTCGCCCCAGAGCGCGAAGCTCCCGCCATCGGCGCCGGGCTTGCCATGCACGCGGAACGGCGCGATGTCGAAGGTGGGCCGCACGGCGCGGAACTCGAAGCGCGCGAGCGGCGCGTCGCCCGTGTGCCGGCGCAGCAGGTCGACCAGCAGGGTCGCGATCAGCGGGCCGTGCACGATCAGGCCCGGATAGCCCTCGACCTCGGTGACGTAGCGCCGGTCGTAGTGGATGCGGTGGCCGTTGAAGGTCAGCGCCGAGTAGCGGAACAGCAGCACGTCGTCGGGCACGATGTCGCGGCTGAAGGCGGCGTCCCTGGGCGCGGCCTTGGGCGGCGGCGCGGCCTCGCCCGGTTGCGGCGCGGCGCGGTAGACGATGTCGTGCTCCTCGGTCAGCGCGAGGCCGCGTGCGTTGTGCACCTCGTGGCGCACCAGCACGAACACCAGCTCGCCGCTGCGGCCGGTCTTGTGCTCGACCGAGACGATGGTCGAGCGCCGCTCCACCTCGTTGCCCACCACCAGCGGATTGCCGGCCTCCCAGCGCAGCCGGCCGCCGGCCCACATGCGGCGCGGCAGCGGCACCGGCGGCAGGAAGCCGCCGCGCTTCGCATGGCCATCGGGGCCGATCTCTGAGTGCCGGTGGTGCGGCAGGAAATAGAGCCAGTGCCACAGCGCGGGCAGCGGCGTGCCGGCGGCCGGCGCGGGATCGTCGCGGTCGAGCGTGGCCGACAGCGCGCGCACCGGGCTCGCGACGATCTGGTCGTGCAGGCTTTCGCTGCGGCCCTGCCAGGCCTGCAGGCCGGCGAGCGCGGCGGCGTCGATGGCGGGGGTGTCGTGTGGGGTCATCCGTTCTCCTGAATCCGGGTCAATCGACCGAGGCGCCCGATTGCTTGACGATGCGCGCCCACTTGCCGAGGTCGTCGTGCAGCAGCGTCGCGAACTGCTCGGGCGAGGTCGGCGGCGCGACCTCCACGCCCTGCTGCTCGAGCTTCTCGCGCAGGTCCTTCGCGGCCAGCGCCTTGTGCATGGTGTCCTGCAGCTTCGCGAGCACCTCGCCCGGCACGCCGGCGGGCGCGAACAGGCCGATCCACAGCGTGCCGTCGTAGCCCGGCACCGCCTCGGCGATGGCGGGCACGTCGGGCAGCGCCGGCGAACGTTTCGCGCCGCTGACGGCCAGCGCGCGCAGCTTGCCGGCCTTGATGTGCGGCAGCGCCGAGGGCAGGCTCGCGAACACGATCGGCAATTGGCCGCCGAGCACGTCGTTGATGGCCGGTGCCACGCCCTTGTAGGGCACGTGCTCGAGCGAGAGGCCGGCCATGCTGTTGAGCATCTCGCCGAGCAGGTGGTTGAGCGTGCCGTTGCCGGCCGAGGCGTACTGGTAGTGCGCACCCTTCTGCCGCGCGAGCGCCAGCAGCTCGGGCAGGGTCTTGGCGGCGAAGCCGGGGTTGACCAGCAGCACGTTGGGCACGGCGCCGATCAGGCCCACGGGCTTGAAGTCCTTCTCGGGATCGAAGCCGGGGTTGCGGTAGAGCGCGGGGTTGATCGCCTGGCTGCTGCTGATGGTCATCAGCAGGGTCTGGCCGTCCTTCGGCGCCTTGGCCGCGAGCTGCGTGCCGATGTTGCCGCCCGCGCCGGGGCGGTTGTCGATCACCACGCCGACGCCGAGCAGTTCGCCGAGCTTCTGGCCGACCAGCCGGCCGACGATGTCGTTGGTGCCGCCCGCGGCCTGCGGCACGATCAGGGTGACGGGCCGCGTGGGATAGGTGCTGGCCGCCGGCTGCGCCGAGGCGCCGGCCGACAGCACGGCGATCGATGCCGCGGCGAACCACGAGAAAAGAGAAGAAGAAAGCGCCGTTGCGCGAGAACCCATGCCTGTCTCCGATGTGATGTGAAGGCCGCGGTGCTCCCCGGCCATGGCGGCATGGTGCGCCGCGCCGCCGCCTCGGCGCAATCTCCGATTTCGGAACCCAGCCTTCGGTTTCACCGAAGCCTCGCGGTCGACGGCTACCATCGGGCCATGCTCTTCGACCTCACCGACCTGCGCCTGTTCGTGGCCACGGCCGAGCTCGGCAGCCTCACGCGCGCGGCCGACCGGCAGCACCTGTCGCTGGCCGCGGCGAGCGCGCGCATCAAGGCGCTCGAGAACCAGGCCGGCGTGCAGCTGCTGCAGCGCGAGGCGCGCGGCGTGCGCCTGCTGCCGCCGGGCGAGGCCTTCCTGCACCATGCGCGGCTGCTGCTGAACCAGACCGACCAGTTGCGCAGCGACCTGCTCGAGTACGGCGGCGGCCTGCGCGGCCACCTGCGCGTGTTCGCCAACACCACGGCCGTGACCGACTTCCTGCCCGAGATCCTGCCGGCCTTCCTCGCCGCCAATCCGCGCATCAACGTCGACCTTCAGGAAAAACCGAACGCTCAGATCCCGCGCGGCGTGCGCGACGGGCGCGCAGACATCGGCATCGTCGCGGGCAGCGTCGACACCCTGGGCCTGGAATCGATCCACTTCAGCACCGACCGGCTGGTGCTCGTGACCTCGCGCCAGCACCGCTTCGCGCAGCTGCGCACCATCGCCTTCGCCGAGACGCTCGACGAGGACGCCATCGGCATGCAGCAGGGCAGCACGCTGCAGGCCTTCCTCGGACAGGTCACGGACCGCATCGGCAAGCGCCAGAAGCTGCGCATCCAGCTCGGCAGCTTCGACGCCATGTGCCGGATGATCGGCAGCGGCGTGGGCATCGGCGTCGTGCCCGAGTCGGCCGCGCGCCGCAACCAGGAGGGCATGAAGCTCGCGCTGATCGAGCTCAGCGACGCCTGGTGCGTGCGCGAGCGCTATCTGCTGGTGCGCGAACGCGCGGCGCTGCCGGTGTATGCGCAGGCGCTGGTCGACACGCTGTGCCGCCACTACGCGGCCGATGCCATCGATGCAGCCGGTGGCTGAGCGGATTTTTCCGTGGGACTGCGCCTACTTGCGCGCGAATCCTGAGTTCCGCCCCTTCATCCCCACTTTCTGTGCATAACTTTGGGGGCAACTCATGTGGAGCCTTGTAAAACGAATTTAAGTCGTTGTTTTATAAAGGGATTCCACACTTTGCTCAAAAAACGGGCGGTGAACAAGATCGGCCGCCTCAGCCTTGCGCCTGGAGCTTGTCCTGCGTGCGGGTCTGGAAGTCGGCCGCGTCGTGGCGCTCGTGCAGCTGGCTCCCGGGCTGGCCCCAGGCGCGGTTGACCATGCGGCCGCGCTGCGCCGCGGGGCGCTGCGCGATCTCGTCGTTCCAGCGCAGCACGTTCCTGTATTCGCTCACTTGCAGGAACTCGCCCGATTCGTAGAGCTGCCCCTTGGCGAGCGCGCCGTACCAGGGCCAGACCGCGATGTCGGCGATGGTGTAGTCGTCGCCGGCCAGGTAGCGGCTCTCGGCCAGCCGGCGGTCGAGCACGTCGAGCTGGCGCTTGACCTCCATCGCGAAGCGGTCGATCGCGTACTCGATCTTGGTCGGCGCGTAGGCATAGAAATGGCCGAAGCCGCCGCCCAGGTAGGGCGCGCTGCCCATTTGCCAGAACAGCCACGACAGGCATTCGGCGCGCGCCGCGCGCTCGGTCGGCAGGAAGGCGCTGCCGAACTTCTCGGCCAGGTACTGCAGGATCGCGCCCGACTCGAACACACGGATCGGCGTGGCGCCGCTGCGGTCCAGCAGCGCGGGGATCTTGGAGTTGGGATTGACGGCCACGAAGCCGCTGCCGAACTGGTCGCCCTCGCTGATGCGGATCAGCCAGGCGTCGTACTCGGCGCCCGCGTGGCCCAGCGCCAGCAGTTCCTCGAGCATCACCGTCACTTTCACGCCATTGGGTGTCGCGAGCGAATAGAGTTGCAGCGGATGCCGCCCCACCGGCAGGTCCTTCTCATGGGTGGCACCCGCGATCGGGCGATTGATGTTCGCGAAGCGGCCGCCGCTTTCCTTGTTCCAGGACCAGACGGTGGGCGGCGTGTAGGCGGTCGTGCCATCCATGCAATGAGTTCCAGGAGTTGGACAGACGATGATCATTCTCTATGACTGCGCCACGGCGCCGAGTCCGCGCCGCGCGCGCATCCTGCTGGCCGAAAAGGGCATTGCCCACGAGACGGTGCAGGTCGACCTGGTTCGTGGTGAGCAAATGGGCGCGGCCTACCGCGCGATCAATCCGCAATGCACGGTGCCCGCGCTGCGCACCGCCGAAGACGGCCTGCTGACCGACAACGCCGCCATCGCGGCCTGGGCCGAGGCGCGCTATCCCGAGCCGCCCCTGATGGGCCGCACGCCGGCCGAGAAGGCCGAGATCGCGAGCTGGCACTGGCGCGTGGAATTCGAGGGCCTGCTGGCGATCGCCGAGACCCTGCGCAACGGCTCGCCGGCCATGGCCGACCGCGCGCTGCCGGGCCCGGTGAACTACGCGCAGATCCCCGAGCTCGCGCAGCGCGGGCTGGCGCGGGTGCAGCATTTCTTCGAGACGCTGAACGACCGGCTGGCCGGCCGCGAGTTCATCGCGACCGACCGCTTCAGCCTGGCCGACATCACCGCCGTGGTGGCGGTGGATTTCGCGCGCATCGTGCGCGTGAAGCCCGGGGAACAACACCCCGAGCTGGTGCGCTGGCGCGCGGCGATGGCGCAGCGGCCGTCGATGTCGCTCTGAGCGACGACGACGGCTGCCGGGGGATCAACGCTCGATGGTGAGCGCGACGCCCATGCCGCCGCCGATGCACAGCGAGGCGATGCCCTTCTTGGCGTTCTGGCGCTGCATCTCGTGCAGCAGCGTCACCAGGATGCGGCAGCCCGACGCGCCGATCGGATGGCCGATGGCGATGGCGCCGCCGTTGACGTTGACCTTGTTGATGTCCCAGCCCATTTCCTTGTTCACGGCGCAGGCCTGCGCGGCGAAGGCTTCGTTGATCTCGAGCAGGTCGAGGTCGGCGGCCTTCCAGCCGGCGCGCTGCAGCGCCTTGGTCGAGGCGGGCACCGGGCCCATGCCCATGATCGCGGGGTCGAGGCCGGCGGTGGCGTAGCTGGCGATGCGGCCCAGCGGCTTGAGGCCGAGGGCGGCGGCCTTCTTGGCGGTCATCACGAGCACGGCGGCGGCGCCGTCGTTCAGGCCCGAGGCATTGCCCGCGGTCACGCCGCCGGCCTTGTCGAAGGCGGGGCGCAGGCCGGCCAGGCCTTCGGCGCTGGTCTTGCGGTTGATGAACTCGTCCTTGTCGAAGACGACCGGGTCGCCCTTCTTCTGCGGGATGGTGACGGGAACGATCTCGTCCTTGAACTTGCCGGCGTCCTGCGCGGCGGCGGCCTTGGTCTGGCTGGCGAGCGCCAGTTCGTCCTGCGCGGCGCGGTCGATGCCGTACTTCTTGGCCACGTTCTCGGCCGTGATGCCCATGTGGTACTGGTTGTAGACGTCCCACAGGCCGTCGACGATCATGGTGTCGACCAGCTTCCAGTCGCCCATGCGCTGGCCGTTGCGCGAGTTCGGCAGCACGTGCGGCGCGAGGCTCATGCTCTCCTGGCCGCCGGCCACGACGATGTCGCTGTCACCCGTGGCCACGGCCTGGGCCGCGAGCATCACGGCCTTCAGGCCCGAGCCGCAGACGGCGTTGATCGTGAGCGCGGGCGTCTCCTTGGCGCCGCCGCTCTTGAGCCACGCCTGGCGCGCGGGATTCTGGCCGGCGCCGGCCGCGAGCACCTGGCCCATGATGGCTTCGCCGACCTGCTCGGGCGTGAGGTTGGCACGCGCGATCACTTCCTTGATGACGATGGCGCCCAGTTCGGTGGCCGCGATGCCGGCGAGCGAGCCGCCGAACTTGCCGACGGCGGTGCGCGCGGCCGAAACGATGACGATGTCTTCCATGAGGTTCTCCGTTGAGGTGATTTGAAATTCGGGGGTGCAGGACGTCAGGCGCGGGCCTTGACGTAGCGTCCGGGGGCGGGCTCGATGGCCTGGTAGGCCTTGCCCTTGCCGTAGGTCTTGGGCGCGGGGATCTGCTTGCCCGCGTGGCCCTTGAGCCACAGGGACCAGTCGGTCCACCAGCTGCCCGGATGCTCCTGCGCGCCGGCCAGCCATTCGGCCTGCGTCTTCGGCAGCTTGCCGTCGGCGCGGATCCAGTGGCTGCGCTTGTTCTTGGCCGGCGGGTTGATCACGCCCGCGATGTGGCCCGAGGCGCCCATCACGAAACGCTTCTTGCCCGGCAGGATCTGGGTCGAGGCGTAGGCGCCGCCGATCGGCACGATGTGGTCCTCGCGCGAGCCGTAGATATAGGCCGGGATGTCGATGCGGCGCAGGTCGATCTTCTCGCCGCAGACCGTGAGCGCGTCGGGCTCGGCCAGCTTGTTCTCGTGATAGGTGTTGCGCAGGTACCAGGCGTAGAACGGGCCCGGCAGGTTGGTGGCGTCGCTGTTCCAGTAGAGCAGGTCGAAGGGCGGCGGGGTCTCGCCCTTGAGGTAGTTGCCCACCACGTAGTTCCAGACCAGGTCGTTGGGACGCAGGAAGCTGAAGGTGGAGGCCAGGTCGCCGCCGGGCAGCAGGCCGCCCTTGCCGAGCTGCATCTCGCGGTACTGCACCATGGGCTCGTCGACGAAGATGTCGAGGATGCCTGTGTCGCTGAAGTCGAGGAAGGTGGTCAGCAGCGTGACCGAGGCGGCCGGCTTCTCGCCGCGCGCGGCCAGCACCGCGAGCGCGGTCGACAGGATGGTGCCGCCGACGCAGAAGCCCAGCGTGTTGATCTGCGGGCTGCCGCTGATCTCCTGCACGCGGTGGATGGCCTCGATCGCGGCCTGCTCGATGTAGTCGTCCCAGGTCGCCTGTGCGAGCGATTCGTCGGGATTGCGCCAGCTCACCACGAACACGCGGTGGCCCTGCTCGTTGGCATAGCGGATCAGCGAGTTCTCGGGCTGCAGGTCGAGGATGTAGAACTTGTTGATGCACGGCGGCACCAGCAGGAACGGGCGCTCGTAGACCTTGGCGGTCAGCGGCTTGTACTCGAGCAGCTGGAAGAACGCGTTCTCGAACACCACCGCGCCCTCGGTGGTGGCGACGTTGCGCCCCACTTCGAAGGCGCTCTCGTCGGTCATGCTCAGGTGGCCCTGGCGCACGTCGTGCAGCAGGTTCTGGATGCCCTTGGCGATGCTCTCGCCCTGGGTCTCGATGGCCTTCTTCTGCGCCTCGGCATTGAAGGCCAGCGAGTTGCTCGGCGACGAGGCCGCCATCCACTGCTCGACCGCGAAGCGCAGCCGCGCCTTGGTCTTCTCGTCGGCATCGATGGCCTCGGCCATCTTCAGCAGGGTGCGGCCGTTGAGCAGGTAGATCGCGGCCGAGAAGGCCGACAGCGGGTTGCCGCTCCAGGCCTCGCCGGCGAAGCGCCGGTCGCCCTCGGGCTTGGCGCCGAAGCCCTGGCCCCAGAGCGCGGTGGCCTCGGCGATGTACTGCTGCTGGATGGCCTGCAGCGCCGCGGGATCGATCGAGAGCTTGGGCAATTCCGGCATGGTGCCCAGGGAAGGCATGCCGGGCATTTCGGGCATTTGCGGCATCTGCCACAGGGGCTTGCCATTGCCGGTCCAGGCGCCCTGCCCGGCCGACTGCTGGAAGGACTCCAGCGCCTTGCGCCACCCCTGGGTGAGCGCCTGTTGAAAGGGTTCGAACGCGTCGGCCCCCGTTGCTTTCGTCATGGTGTCTCCTGCTCCTCGCCTGAAATCGATCCGGATGGCTTTGCGTCGTTTGAGTATGCTGCATTCGCAAGACGCTCACAACGCCGCGCCGGCGCGGTCCGGACCCCGGTGGCCGTCATCGCACGGCCGGTGTGGAAACACGCTTTACTTCCTCTTTCGTTCGCCCCGCTCTCCTTTTCCAATGTTCATTCATCTCGTCGTGATCGGCTGGCTCTACGTGGTGCTGATGATGGCGGTGGCCGAGGCCACCAACACCACCGGCACCGTGCTCGGCGCCATCATCACCTTTCTACTGTACGGGCTCGCCCCCGTGACACTGGTGGTTTACCTGATGAGCACGCCCGCGCGGCGCCGGGCGCTGAAGGAAAAGGAACTGGCCGCGCAGGAGGCGGCGCGGCGCGCGGCCGCCGAGGAACTGGCGGCGAAGGCCGGGCATTCAGACCTTCCAGACCAGCGCGGCGAAGCGCCCGCTGACCCCGTCGCGCCGGTGCGAAAAGAACCCTGAGGCATTGCGCACGGTGCACCAGGCATCGCCGCCGTCGTTGCCGTGGATCCGCTCGATGCCGAGCGCGCGCAGCCGCTGGCGCGCGAGCGCGGGCAGGTCGGCCAGCCACTTGCCCGGCGCGGCGCCCGGCCGGAAGCAGCCGGCGGCCTCGGGCGCATGGGCCTCGAAGGCGGCCTTGACCTCGGCGCCGACCTCGAAGGCCGAGGGGCCGATGCAGGGGCCGAGCCACGCGATGACGTCGCCACCGGTCCGTGCCTCGTCCTCGAAGGACCGGAAGGCCTGCTCGAGCACCCCGCCCGCGAGCCCGCGCCAGCCCGCGTGCGCCGCCGCCACGCGGTGGCCCGCGGTGTCGCAGAACAGCACCGGCAGGCAGTCGGCGACCATGATCGTGCAGGCCGTGCCCGGCTCGGTGGCGGTGCAGGCATCGGCCGCGGTGCCGTCGGCCACGCCCGGCGCGTCGAGCGACACCAGCCCCGTGCCGTGCACCTGCTGCAGGAACACCGGCCGCGCGCCGATCGCCTCGCGCAGCCGCGCGCGGTTGGCCGCGACATGGGCCGGGTCGTCGCCGACGTGGTCGCCGAGGTTCAAGCTGGCGTAACGCCCTTGAGGCCCCTGCGAGACGCCGCCCTCGCGCGTGGTGCAGACCGCGCGCACATGGGCCGGCGCCGGCCAGTCGGGCACCAGCCAGGGCAGCGCCATCAGGCCTCCGCGTCGGGCGACTGCGAGGGCTGCGCGCGCTGGAAGGCGTCGAGCTGCATGCAGGCGTCGAAGGCCGCCATGGTGCGCGGCAGGCCGCTGAAGTCGCAGTCGAAGCGGCGGCCGTTGAAGATCTGCGGCACCAGGCAGCAGTCGGCCAGGGTGGGCTTGTCGCCCCAGCAGAAGGTACTGGCGGGCTGCTGCGCGAGCTGGCGCTCGAAGGCCAGCATGCCCTCGCGCACCCAGTGGCGGTACCAGGCGTTCTTGGCTTCCTCGTCGAGCTTCAGGTCCTTCACCAGGTACTTGAGCACGCGCAGGTTGTTCAGCGGATGGATCTCGCAGGCGATCGACTGCGCCAGCGCGCGCACGTGGGCGCGGCCCGCGGGGTCGCTCGGCAGCAGCGCCGGCTCGGGATGCACCTCGTCGAGGTACTCGATGATCGCCATCGACTGCGAGAAGCGCTCGCCGTCGTCCTCGAGCAGCGGCACCAGCATGTCGGCCGAGATCGCCGAGTACGGGCCGGTGCGGTGCTCGCCGCGCGCGATGTGCACGGGGATGTATTCGTAGTCGAGCCCCTTGAGGTTGAGCGCGATGCGAACGCGGAACGAGGCGGAGGAGCGGAAGTAGTTGTGCAGCTTCATGGTCATGGTTTCGAGGATAGCGTCGATGCGGTTCAGGAGCGCGGCGCTGCGGCAAGCACGCAGCGCAGCTCGCGCAGGATGGCCGCGGGATGTTCCCGCTGCCAGGCGTCGAGCGGGGCGCGGGCGGCAGCCTCCCCGCGCGCGGCCAGGCCCAGGCGCCAGGGCCCGCGCGGGCCCACGGTCTGGTCGGCCGGGTGGTCGTGGCCTTCGCCCTCGCCATAGGGCCGGCCCTCGGAGCAGGCCGCGCACAGCATGCGGATGCCCAGGCTCCAGTTCTCGGCGCCGTCTCCCGCTGCATGGAAGCGCGCGATCAGGCTGTCGATCTCTTCCTGCGACACACCTTCGATCCAGAGTTCGAAGGTGGCGTAATCGGAAGGCGCGATCAGCGCGAGCGCGTCGAACACCGCCACCTCGCGCCCCTGGTGCAGCCGGTAGCCGTTGGGCGCGCCGTCGTGCAGCACGAGGTCGCCGTAGCGGTGGCCCGAGCCCGGCAAGGGAACGTTGCGCAGGATGGCGCGCGCGGGATCGATGCGGTCGGCCCACAGCACCTCGCTGGCCTCGTCGCCATGCACGCGGATCGGCGTCAGGCCGGCGAAATGGTCGACCGGGCCCTCGCCCTCGGCCAGCGGAATGCCGTAGAGGCGCCAGGCACGCCGCGCCGTGGCCCAGTCGCCGAGCGCGGTGGCGGCGATGCCGAGGTTCCAGACCGCGCCCTCGTTGCCCGGGTCGCACTGCACGGCGCGCGCATTGGCCTCGAGCGAGGCGGCCCAGTCGCCGCGGTACTTGTGGATCAGGCCGGCGTTGTACCAGGGCACGGCCCAGTCGGGACGGTGGCTGCTGGCCTCGGAATAGGCCCGCAGCGCGCCCTCCTCGTCGCCGTCGTCCTGGCGCGTGTTGCCGAGCTCGTTGCAGGCCTGGGCCTTGCCGGCTTTTCCGAATCGAAGGGGCATGGAGAGGAGCGAAGCGATGGCGGGACGGAACGGGCCGTATTCTGCGCCCTGGCATGACGGCCCCCTCGCATACCCCGATGGCCGGCCCCGGCGCCCGGCGCCCGGGCGGCGCCTCTGGCACACTGCCGGCTTCCCCCTCTCCCGCTTCGCCCCCAAAGGATCGTTTTCCATGGCCTCCGAGTTCGTCTTCGCCCCGCCCGCGACCGTTTCCGTTCCCGTCGTCGGACAGACCGCACGCTTCCCGGTGCACCGCATCTACTGCGTGGGCCGCAACTACGAGGATCACGCCAAGGAAATGGGCTTCACCGGCCGCGAACCGCCGTTCTTCTTCATGAAGCCCGCCGACGCCGCCGTGGTGGTCGAGGCCGGCCAGACCGGCACCGTGGACTACCCCACGCTGACCAAGAACCTGCACCACGAGATCGAACTGGTGGTGGCGATCGGCACCGGCGGCAAGAACATCTCGGCCGCCGACGCGCACAAGCACATCTTCGGCTACGCCGTGGGCCTGGACATGACCCGCCGCGACCTGCAGAACGAGATGAAGAAGCAGGGCCGCCCCTGGGACATCGGCAAGGGGTTCGAGCAGAGCGCGCCGATCGGCCCGATCGTGCCGGTGGCGCAGGCAGGCGACGCCGAGAAGGCCGAGATCTCGCTGCAGGTGAACGGCACCGATCGCCAGCGCAGCAACGTGAGCAAGCTGATCTGGAACGTGGCCGAGACCATCGAGCACCTGTCGGCCGCCTGGGAGCTGCAGCCCGGCGACCTGATCTACAGCGGCACGCCCGAAGGCGTGGCGGCGGTGGTCGCGGGCGACACGCTGGTGGGCGAGGTCGCCGGCCTGCCCGTGCTGACCGTCAAGATCGTCTGAGGCCGCGAGCACGCCCGCCCCATGCTGCTGCGCATCCCCATCAAGCATTGCAAGAACTGCGGTACCGCGGTGGTCTACCGCGTGCCGGACGACGGAGACACCAAGGAACGCGCCGTCTGCCCGGCCTGCAACACGATCCACTACGAGAACCCGCTCAACGTGGTGGGGACCATCCCCGTGCTCGGCGACAAGGTGCTGCTGTGCAAGCGCAACATCGAGCCGCGCTGGGGCAAGTGGACGCTGCCGGCGGGCTTCATGGAGCTCGAGGAGACCACGGCCCAGGGCGCGGCGCGCGAGACCGACGAGGAAGCCGGTGCCAATTTCGAGATCGAGGGCCTGTTCGCGGTGATGAGCGTGCCGCGCGTGGGACAGGTGCACCTGTTCTACCGCGCGCGCCTGCTGAACGACCGCTTCGATCCGGGCCACGAGACCATCGAGGCGAAGCTCTTCGCCGAGGAGGAGATTCCCTGGGACGAGATCGCCTTCCGCACGGTGCGCGAGGCGCTGCAGCACTACTTCGAGGACCGGCGCCGCGGCAGCTTCGACCGCGTCCACACGATCGACATCGTCTGACCCGATGAAGCACGCCATCTCCCTTCGACGCGGCGCGGCACTCGCGTTCGCCGTCGCCCTGCTGGCCGCCACCGCGGCGCGCGCCGAGACCGTGGGCGAGGTCGACACCGCCTTCAAGCTGATCGGCCCCGACCACAAGATCGTGATCGAGGCCTACGACGACCCCAAGGTCAGCGGCGTGACCTGCTATGTCTCGCGCGCCAAGACCGGCGGCATCGCGGGCGCCTTCGGCGTGGCCGAGGACAAGGCCGAGGCCTCGATCGCCTGCCGCCAGGTCGGCCCGGTGAACGTGACGCAGCCGCTGCCCAAGCGCGAGGAGGTCTACAGCGAGCGGCTGTCGGTGCTGTTCAAGCGGCTGCGCGTGGTGCGCATGGTCGACGCGCGGCGCAACACGCTGGTCTACCTCACCTACTCCGACCTGCTGATCGACGGCTCGCCGAAGAACAGCGTCACCGCGGTGCCGATCGACCGCGGCACGCCGATCCCGCTGAAGTGATCGCCCGATGGCGCGCGGCCGCCCGCGCGCCAAGTCCCTGCCGGCCCGCAGGGAACGCGCCGGGGACTTTGCTAGCATCGACCGGCCGGGCCGCACGGCCCCGAGATCCGAGGGAACCCTTCAGAACGTCCCCGTTCCAACCGAGCGCCATGCACCTTCAGACTTTTGTTTTCCGAATCGGCGCCGCGGCGCTGCTCGCCGCCGGCATCGCCGCCTGCACGACCACGCCGCTGCCGCCGATGCAACAGCCCGGCCGCACCGCGACCCCGCCGCCGCAGCGCCAGGCCTTGTTCATCCGGCCTGCCGCCGGCACCACCATCGGCCGCTTCGACGGCGTGCGCAACAAGGGCGTGGACATCGCCGGCAACCTCGGCGACCCGATCGTGGCCTCGGCCGACGGCCGCGTGGTGTACGTGGGCAACGAACTGGCCGCCTACGGCAACATGGTCATCATCAAGCACAACGAGACCTTCCTCACCGCCTATGCCCACGCGAGCACCATCCTCGTCAAGGAAGGCGCGGTGGTGCGCCAGGGCGAGAAGATCGCCGAGATGGGATCGGGCGGCGATGCCAACCGCGTGAAGCTGCGCTTCGAGATCCGCAAGAACGGCGTGGCCGTCGATCCCGAGCCCTACCTGAGCGGCCGGCTGCAGCAGTAAGCGGGCCTCACAGCAGGCTCTCGGGCACCAGCGGCGCGAGCAGCTCGAGCCGCCAGCGGGCCCAGAAATTCGTCTCGGGCTCGGTGTGCAGGATGGTGTCGGCACCATCGCCCGCGGCCGGGCTCACCCATTCGATGCCACCGCGCGGCCCGAGCTGCAGCTGGTAGGCGCCGTCGAGCCGGATGAAGCCGATCAGGCTGTTGAGCTGCTGCGCGATCTGCGGGCTGAAGATGAAGAGCCCGATCTCGGTGTTGTGCAGCACCGAACGCGGGTCGAAGTTCATCGAGCCGATGAAGACCGTGCGCCCGTCGATCACCGCCGACTTGCCGTGCAGCCGGCCGCTCGAGGTCTCGTACATGCCGAAGCGCCGGCTCTGCTCGACCCGCTTGGGGCTGAGCTCGTAGAGCGCCACGCCCAGGCGCAGCATCTCGGCGCGGTAGCGGCGATAGCCGATGTGCACCAGCGACTCGTCGGTGGCCGCCAGCGAGTTGGTGACCATGATGTAGCCCACGCCGTTGCCGCGCACATGCCGGATGGTCTCCATGCCGCCGCGGCCCGGGATCAGGTAGGGCGTGGTCTGCATGATCTCGGTGCGCGCGCCGCGCAGATGGCGTTGCAGGTTGAACTGCACGCTGTCGGGCGAGACATCGGCCGGCGCGCCGCGGCTTTCCTCGGGCGCCAGCGCCTTGGCGGGCGCGTCCGCATAGGCCTCGGCGCGCGCCCAGGCCAGTTGCAGCTGGCCCGCGTCGAGGTCGGCGGCCAGCGGATGGTGACCCAGCAGGTCGGTGGCGCCGGGCTGCTCGGGCTCGGGCGTGCCCGGCCCGCTCGTGAGTTCGTCGAAGCGCGAGCGCAGCGATTGCGGCGAGGCGCCGTCGGCCGATACCAGCGACTCGATCGGGTAGACGTAGGGGCTGTTCCAGTAGCTGTCGAACAGCGACGAGAGCTTGTGGACCACGGGCCCGGCCACCAGCGTGTCGATGTCGATGAAGTTCGAGCCGCCGTCGCGCAGGAAGTACTCGTTGGCGATGTTGCGCCCGCCCATGACCGCCATCGTGTCGTCGACCACGAACAGCTTGTTGTGCATGCGGCGGTGCACGCGGTTGAAGTCGAGCAGCGAGGCGGTCCAGCGCGTACCGAAGCGTTCGCGCCCGGCGGGGAACGGGTTGAACATCCGCACTTCGACGTTCGGATACGCGGCCAGGCCCCGGAACAGCGGATCGGCGCCGGCCGTGTAGAGATCGTCGACCAGCAGCCGCACGCGCACGCCGCGTTCGGCCGCGTCGCGCAGGTGGCGCAGCAGGTAGCGGCCGGTCTCGTCGTTCTGCACCAGGTAGTACTGCACGTCGATCGAACGCTCGGCGCGGCGGATCAGTTCGATGCGCGCATGCAGCGAGAACTGCGCCATCGGCAGCAGGCGGAAGCCGCTGAGCGGCTCGTCTTCGCCGCGCGGTGCGGTCGCGGCCACGAGGCGGCCGAGCGTGGTGTCGGCGCCGTTCGGGATCGTCGTCGACGACCGGCGAACGACGTCGCTCGGCAGGCCCGCGCAGCCGGCCAGCAGCAGCACGCAGGCCAGCGTGAGCCAGCGGACGAGCGCCGGCCATGCACGGCCGGCTGCGGAGGGCATGACTGGCGAAGCGAAGCGGTGTGGCACGGGAGTGGGCGCACCGGAAGGCGATGCGGGCGGCGGTTTCTACCACGAGCCGGCCGCCGCATGCGGCGCTCGTAATGTTGAGGCAATGCGCATCCCTAGCATCGGTGGCCGACGCGCATCTCGCCCGCGGTGGCCGCGTCCCGCACCTGGCCCGCCGTCCGCATCACGCCGGGTTCCCTCCATCGCTTCGCAGACGCTGCCGTACATCGATGACCCTCGGACTCGCCACGCCGCCTCTTTCCCTGTCGCCTGCACGGCTCCTCGCACGCCCTGCCGCCATCGCGGACGACGCACGACCGCGCCGGCGCGAACTCGTCGATGCCTTGCGCGGCTTCGCGCTGTTCGGCATGCCGCTCGTGGGCTGGCGTGGCTTCGCGCCGATCGAGTTCCCGGGCGTCGCCGCCTGGTGGCCGCTCTTCGTGCTCGGCGGATTGCTGGCCGGCATGGCGCTGGGCCGTGCGCAGGTGCTGAGGCAGTCGGTGGCCCATCGGCGCTTCTGGCGCCGGCTGCTGCTGGCGAGCCTCGCGACGGGCTTGCTGCTCGCGCTGCACGATCCGGCAGGCCAATCCGCGACCGGCCCGCTGCGTGCGATGGCGGTGCTGGCCCAGTTGCTTTTCTGCGTGGCGGCCTTCGTGCTGCTGTTCCAGCGCGCCGCCTGGCGGGGCCGGCTGCGCAAGCTGGCGCCGCTCGGGCGCATGGCGTGGAGCAACGGCCTCGTGCAGGCGCTGGCGGGCCTGAGCCTGTTCTACGGCGTCGGCCCGGGCCTGTGCCCGAAGTTCGGCGTGGCGGGCCTCGCCGTGGCCTGCATGGCGATCCTGGCACTGCAAGCGGCCGCGAGCTGCTGGTGGCTGCGCCGCTACAGGCTCGGCCCGCTGGAATGGGCCTGGCAGAGCCTGGCGCCGACGCGCTGGAAGCGCGAGAAGCAGGCCTGAGATGCCGGCGTCCCCCTAAGAGAGGTTTAACAATGCACTGCAACAATTCTCGAACGATGGCCGGAGAGCCCGCCAGGGACCGCACGACACCGAGCCCTCGCCGGGAGTTTCATGGCCAACCCGTTTTCGCCCTGCCCTTGCAGCATCGAGCATCTGGACCGCAGCCCGCAGCAGGCCTGGATGCGCTTCTTCCCGTGGTTGAAACCCTACCGTTGCAGGAACTGCGGCAAGTCGCAGCTTCTGCCGCAACGGGCCGTGGAACGGGCCTTGGCCAGCCTGGGCAGCAGGAAGTCGCCACGCAGAGGCGGCGCCAAGCGGGCACGGGCGCTGTAGCAAGCCCGTCACGGGTCGGAGCACTGCTCTTCCGATCCCTGCTGGCTTGCGGTACAACACGTAGGTGTAACCCCCTGTAAACCGTGGGGCACAAAACTACGTTAGGACCGCATGCGAGCATCCGACCCTTTCTTTATCGCTTTCGTCTTCCTTGCCGGCATTGCCGCAGGCGCCGCCCTGATGGCCATGCTGGCCATCCTGCGGGCGGAAAGGCCGCGACGACAGCCGAAGCCCCGGGTCGAACGCGAACACATCGTCATCGGCCAGACCGGGTTCGGCAGCCTCTGAGAGGCCTGGCAAGCGCCGGGGCGTCAGGCGCGGCGCGCCGAGCGTGCGCCTCGCCCGAGGACAAGAGGGCCCCGCGTCGAGGCCCCGCGATTCAAGCGCGAAAACCCGTCTTTCCCTCGTCGATCATGCGATGAGCGAAAGCGACGCAGTTCGATAGCAATTCTTCCTCGGACCTGAAGGTGCCGATCCCGTGGCGGATGCGCCGCGAAGCCTCGCCTTCCTTCTCGAAGGTCACCCATGCGGGCCATTCGCCGTTCTCTCGGTCCTGGATGTGGCGGCGTGCGACGAAGCCGCCTTTCTTGAGGATTTCGATGTGCTGCATCGGCATCGGATGTCCATTTTTTTCTTGAGTGCGGGATTATTCTCGCGACAAGGTCTCAGGAACATGTCATGACGCGGCGGAGTTGTGACGGCCGGTAAAGGGCTGGCGGCGATCGCGGGCAGCGGGCCTGCCGCGGGCGGCAGGGGTCGAAGTGTCACCTGTTCTTCGAAAAATAACTGTATATTCAAACAGTATTTCCACGCCCATTCTTCCCATGACCCAAGTTGAGCTGTTCCATCAACCGGCCATCGTCGATGGCGCCCTTCACGAGCCCTTCGAAGAAGCACCGCCAGTGCGGCAGAAGGCCGGGCCCGCGCTGTCTTCCCCGGAACGGGAGACCGAACCTCCCGCCGCCTACGAGGTGCTCCTGGCCGACTATGCGCACGCCAGCGACGAAGCCATCGGCCTGGCGCAGCGGCGTTTCCGGCGCGAACTCGAGCGGCAACTGGGCAGCGACGTGCTGCCGGCGCTGCGCGCCTTCCAGAACGCGAGCGAGTCGAGCGAGAACGAACTCTCGAAGGCCGACATCGCGCTCGCGCGCCGCTGGGCCAAGGCCTACGACACGGCCAGGACCGCGGGCTTCCGGGATCTGGGCGATACCGACGAGGCCTTCTTCGAGGTTCGGGCGACAGCCTAGCCTAAAAGGGGACGGGACCGGTCAGCCCGGCACAATGGCCACCGACCCAGCACACGAGGAATCTCACGCATGTCCGACGATGTCTCCATGGTCTTCTTTGCATCGAATGCCGACAGCCCCGATCTGGACGCCGCATCGCGCCTGCTGATCGCTCAAGGCCTGGATGTCGCGGCCGATGGCGATGCGCTTGTCATCCAGTGGGAGGAAGACGGGCCCGCCCTTCGAATCAGACTGTCCGCCGCGCCGCATGTGAGCGCGGAAGCCATCGACATCGCCAAGGACACCATGCACGCCACGGCCATGCGCGAATGCGATGCACGCTTCGAGATCGACATCGAGGACCTCGATGAAACGCTGGACGAGATCAACACGCTGATCGAGGTCCAGGCAACGCTGCAGGATGCAACGGGCGGCTACCTGTTCAATTCGTGGAACGGCGAGCTGAGCGCACCGGATTCATCGCAGGCCTGATTCCGGCGCGACGCCACGCACACCTCGGGCGCAGACAAAAAAAACGGGTCAGAGCTTGTGGCTCTGACCCGTTGTTCCATCTCGCGATGATTGTTGGTGTGAAACCGATCTAAAGATGGCCCACATACCGCATGGATGTTGACTTCTATGACTTCGCAGTAGCTGCCGTACCCCCTTTTGTACCCCCGCAACGACCTGTGTGGTTTATTTGCGTCAATCCCGCCATCGGCAAGAGCCCTGTCGCCCCGACCACGCGGAGTTGCTAACGAAGCCTCAACAGTCAAGGCGATCATCTCAAGCGCCAACGCTCTGCTGCGTACGGCCGAGTACATGCTGACTAAGTACTGACTCGGTCACAAAACCGTCACTGCCGATCTCTAGATTAAACGTTTCCACGTATCTAGAAAGATCTAAATGAAAAACTTGGCCGGTCCCAAACAGATCGACTTCAACGACGAAGACTCCAACACGTCGCCTAACCCTACATTCGACTCGGTGCTCGCCGCACGGTTGAGCCGTCGAGGTATCTTGCGCGGCAGCGTCGGCACAGCCGGGACGGCCTTACTGGGCGGCCTGGCTGTCGCGGGCTGCGGTGGTGGCGGCAGCAACGGTGTCAGCTTCCCCGTGCTTCCGCCCGCGCCGGCACCAGCCCCCAGCCCGGCGCCGGCACCCCAACCCCCAACGGAGAAGCTTCTCGGCTTCGGTGCCGTCGCAAAGAGCCTGGCGGACGTCGTATCGGTACCCGTCGGGTACTCCTTCAGCGTCATCTACGCTCTTGGCGACCCGTTGACGAGTGGCACGCCCGCGTACAAGAACGATGGCACCGACACCGCCTTCGAAAATCGTGCAGGCGACCACCACGACGGCATGGAGTGGTTCGGCCTCGATGCCAACGGGAAGCTCTCGCTCACGGCCACTGATCGCGGCGTGCTCGCCGTCAATCACGAGGCCACGACCAATGAATCGCTGAGCTCGTTCTTCCTGCACGCCAATGGGGGGACCTCGACGTTGCCTCGGCCGGCCTCCGAGGTGGACAAGGAGATCGCCATCCACGGCATCTCGGTCGTGGAAGTCGCCAAGACGTCGGGGAAGTGGGCAACGGTCGCAGGATCCAACTTCAATTTCCGGTTGACGCCCTTGAGCGACATCGAGATAACAGGTCCGGCCCGCGGGAGCAGCCTGCTGATCACCAAATACTCGACCAACGGCACCCGCACTCGCGGCACCTTGAACAACTGCGGCACCGGCAAGACGCCGTGGGGCACCTTCCTCACCGGCGAGGAGAACTGGTTCGGCTATTTCACGCGCGCCGCTGCGGACGATGCAGCCCGCGGGGACAAGAGCGTTGTGGCTCTCAAGCGATACGGCAGCACCCAGGGTGGCGCGTCACGGCATGGCTGGGAGAGCGCCGGCCCCGAGGACCGCTTCGCGCGCTGGATCATCAGCAAGGCCGGCGTCTCCACGGACGGCAGCGACGACTACCGCAACGAACTCAACGGCATGGGCTACATCGTCGAAGTGGATCCACTCGACAAGGCGAAAACCGCTCGCAAGCGCACCGCCCTGGGCCGATTCGCTCACGAAAGCGCAGCCTTCGGCAAGCCGACAGTTGGGCAGCCGCTGGTCGTCTACATGGGCGACGACGCGCGCAACGAGTACATGTACAAGTTCGTGTCGACGGCGCTCTGGGCTGCCGCTGATGCCAATCCGGCCGATCGCCTGGCCATTGGCGACAAGTACCTGAACGACGGCAAGCTGTACGCCGCGAAGTTCAATGCCGATGGAACCGGCACCTGGCTGGAACTCAGCTTCACCAACGCGGCAGTTTCCGGCTACGCCGGCTACGCCTTTTCCAACCAGGCCGATGTCGCCGTTCATTCGCGCATTGCAGGCGATGCGGTGGGGGCGACCAAGATGGACCGCCCAGAATGGGGAGGCGTGAACCCTGCCAACGGCGAGATCTACCAGACGCTGACCAACAACAGCAATCGCCGACTCGAGCCGAGCGGCTCGTCGCAGGTCGCTCTCGACGCCGCGAATCCGCGGGCCTATGTCGACATGAAAGGCTCGACCTCGCAGCCCGGCAACCCGAACGGGCACCTTCTGCGCATGAAGGAAGGCAGCGCCGGCGGCGCTGCCACGACCTTCACCTGGGACATCTACCTCTTTGGCGCAGAAGCTGGCGCGGACAAGGGCATGGTGAACATCTCTAGCCTCACCGCCGATCAGGACTTCTCGAGTCCGGATGGCCTGGTGTTCAGTCCCGCGACGGGAATCTGCTGGATCCAGACGGATGACGGTGCCTACACGGACGTCACGAACTGCATGATGCTTGCCGCGTTGCCCGGCAAGGTCGGCGACGGTGGTGCGAAGACCTTGAGCTACACGAAGGCAGACAGCAGCAAGGTCGATGTGCTGACCCAGGTCGGCAAGGCCCCGACGGCCGATACCCTGAAACGCTTCCTGGTCGGACCGGTCGGATGCGAGCTCACGGGCTTTTGCGAAACGCCGGATGGGAAGGCCATCTTCGTGAACATCCAGCATCCGGGTGAGACCACAAGCCAGGCCAACCTGGCCGACCCGTCCAAGTACACGAGCCGCTGGCCCAGCAATGCTGGCTACGGCGCGGGCTCGCGTCCGCGCTCGGCAACGATCGTGATCACGAAGAACGATGGCGGTCGCATTGGCACTTGAGTGAGCGCAGGCGGCATCGCAAGTGCTGCCCAGCTTCAAGAGGGGCGCCGACGGATGTCGAGCGCCCGTGCTGTTTGGGGAGGCAGGACAGCGCGCAGTGCGCGCGTGCGTCGATGGTGACGTCGTGTGCTGACTCAGGCCCGCGCAAGGCGCTTGCGGGCAGGAGCCCGGCGTCGATCGACAGCCTCTTCCACACACTGGGGGAGCTCCACTTCGCAGCCTTCCGCCGAGCCGTCGCAGCAGTGCTCTACGAGGAACGCGAGCAGCTCGTTCATCGGCGCAAACTGTGCGCGGTAATAGACGAATTTGCCTTCTTGCGTTCCCTGGATGAGGCCGGCGTGAGTCAGTTCCTTCATGTGGAACGACAGCGTCGCACCGGCCAAAGAGAGCTCCTCACCGATCTTGCCGACGGACATTCCGTCGCTGCCCGCGACCACCAGCAGGCGGAAGATGGCCAGTCGAGAAGGCTGCGCCAGGGCAGCCAGGGCGACTACGGCTTTTTCTGAATTCATGGAGCTTTTGGGCGAGGCAGACTTTCCCATATGACAGGATGATTCGATGAGTATGGCCCGAGCATATGACAGTCCCGTTTCAAACACGTCATCCGTCTGTCACGATCCTTCGCAAAGATACTACAAGTCCAGAAATCTAGATTTATGGATTTATTTTTTGCACCCTCTCATTTCGATCCCAGTGCTCTCCTACGATATTCCCAAAAGCGCGCTCGTCGTTGCCAAAGACTCGGAGGCTCTCGAGTTGATTTGCGCGACGTGCGGACGCGGTGGCTTCGATGTGCTTCGAGCGCGCAACTGCGTGGATGCCACCCGGTCGCTCGGGATCGGAACGCCCAAACTCGTCATCATCGACGTTCCCCGCAGCGGCGGGCCTGCAGTATTGGAATGGGGACGGAAGTTGCGCGAGCAGCCTCGAACTGCTCACCTTCCCATTCTCGCCACCAGCACGTACGGAGATTCCGATACAGCAGTGATCGCACTTGACGCGGGAATGGACGACTACGTACTACGACCGTTTTCCTCGCGCGAACTGCTGGCACGAATCAAGGCCGTTGTGCGATGCCGCGCCCCTGAGTTGCTGGGGGAGGATGTAGTCTCAGGTCCCCTGAGCTTTCGCTGGGTGCATCGCGAAGTCCTCGCGGTAGTTCAAGGAAGTACGAAGAAAGTCCAGATCGGACCGACGGAGTACCGGCTGCTCTATTTCCTGGTTACTCATCCAGAGACAGTGCACTCCCGCACGGAACTTCTCGACCGCGTGTGGCCGCCTGGCGCACGCATTGCTGCACGAACCATTGACGTCCACATACGACGCTTACGCGATTCCCTGGCCCCGTTCGGGTTACGAGACACCGTCGAAACCGTTCTCAAAGGCGGCTATCGATTCACACTCCAAAAGAGCGGATGAATGACAGGAGCCGATCAGCTACAGCGGCTGCAGTACGGAAATGTTCGCCAATCTCTCTTCAAGATTCCTCAGGCCAGCCGAAGGTCGAGTCGCCTTCCCATAGCCAGTAAGGCTGCGGCGATAGTGTCGATCTTTGTCGGATGATGCAAGTCAACAAGGCGTGTCACCTCTTGAGGGCGCGCATTCATCAGCCGCGCCAGTTCTGCTGGACGTTTGCCTTGAGCAATCATCTCGTTCAGCAAAAGCACCTTTGCAGAAACGCTTGCGGGCAAGTCCACTGCGACCTGTCCTTTTTTCAGCGGAGAGGGCATTGGCACTGGCCGCCTGTCCTCGAAATAGAAGTCCATCGCGGTCGTCAAGGCATCGGCCGCAAGCTTGATCGCTTCGACTCGTTCCTTGGCGCCGGTCATTGCTTCCGGAATATCCGGGAAGGTCACCAGGTATCCACCGCCATCCCGCGCCACTCGTGCGGGGTAGCTAAACATGGGTCATCTCAATCTTTGATTCCGAGTTGCCGCAGGATCGCTTTGCGCAGTCCATCGCCCAACTCCTTGGCATGACGCGGTAGCGTCGTCTGTTTACCGTTGACGTAGATCTTGGTGTGCTTTGCACCCTCAACGAACTTGGCGCCCTTCGACGCAAGGAAGCGCTTGAACTCCGATGTTTTCATTTGTCCAACTAAGTTGATGAGCGCGGGAGGTCGCTCGATTTGCAGTTGCCATTTCTCGGTGTCCTTGATCAAGTGGAAGATTCAACCTATTGGTGCCCTCGACCTCACTTGCAACGTCTACGTGCGCGCATGTTGTTCGGCGAAGGAGGCTTGCCGATGTTCCCTGCCACTCGGGAAATTCGGAAAGCCCGGTGCCAGTATAAACAAAAATGTTGATTCAAGCGAATGTATCGCTCGGCCCGTAATCGGCCGCGCCCCTGTGGAGCGCATCGAGCCGCGATGCGGCAAGATCTGTGCATGGGCCTCTTGAACTTTCTCGTGAATATGATCGTCCCTGCTCCACGGCCAGAGCCGACCCAGGCGTTTGCGCCCGTGGACGTCGATGGAAGCCCGCGCTGGGCGCCACCGAAGCGCCCGCCGGAACGCAAAGGCGAGCACAAGACGGCAGACGAATTGGAGGCCGAACGTGCGAGCCTCGCAGCTCACATGCTGGAGCTCGCGCAGAAGCGAATTGCGCGGGACTTCGCGCGGGCGCAGGCCGCAGGAATCACCCACTATCGCTGGCGCTCCTTGGGCGACAGCGGCGGCGCCTGCCCCACATGCGTCAGCCGGGAAGGAAAGAAATTCCGCCTGGATCGACGTCCGCCCGATGGTCACCCGGGCGAAGCATCGTGCGGTGAACGAGGGTACTGCCGCTGCTACCCCGAAATGGTCATCCCCGGATTCGACTGACCTTTGACGAGATGTAGCCTGCCCGGCGACTCAGTTCCAGGGCCTTGCCGACCGGCAGGCTTTTTTGCTCGAGCCACATCACGGCAACCCATCGCGGCTCACGTTGAACCGACCGTCGACGCCGCCACAGCGCGTTGACAGGCTCCGTTGGCGATTACTTGATCTGCTTCCCCCAGTACGCCTGAATCTGTTGGACCAGCGTGCCCGGCAGCGGGACATAGTCGAACTTCTGAGCATCCGCCTGGCCGCTTTCGAGAGCCCACTTGAAGAAGCTCAAGGCTTCCTTGCTGGCCGAAGCATTCTTCGGATCCTTGTACATCAGCACGAAAGTGGTCGCAGCAATAGGCCAGGAGTCCTTGCCGGGTGCGTCGGTGATGACCTCATAGAAGTCCTCAGCCTTCCATTCCGCGCTTGCTGCAGCGGCCTGGAAAGATGCCGCGTTCGGGTCCACAAACACGCCAGCCTTGTTCTTGACTTGGGCGTACTTCATCTTGTGCTTCACGGCGTACGACAACTCGACGTAGCCGATCGAGCCCTTCGTGGCATTGACGTAGGTAGCCACCCCCTCATTGCCCCGGCCGGCCATCCCGACCGGCCATTGCACTACGGTGTCACTGCCGACCTTGGCCTTCCAATCCTCACTGACCTTTGACAGGTAGTTCACCCAGTTGAAAGTCGTGCCCGAACTGTCCGATCGGTGGACGACAGTGATCTTCTGATCGGGCAGCGCTACCCCCGGATTGAGCGCTGCGATCGACGGATCATTCCATTTGGTCACCTTGCCAAGGTAGATGTCGGCAAGGACCGCGCCCGTAAACTTCAACGGCGCCGGTGTCGCAACGTCTACGTTGATCACCGGCACGACGCCGCCGACTACAAGAGGAAACTGGGCCAAGCCGCTCTTGCTCAGTTCTTCTGGCGGCAGCGGCTTGTCCGAGGCGCCGAACGTAACCATGCCGGCCTTGATCTGGGCGATGCCACCGCCAGAACCGATCGACTGGTAGTTCACTCTCGCGCCAGTCTGGTCGTGGTACGTGGCAGCCCATTTGGAAAGGATCGGGAAGACAAACGTCGATCCAGCGCCCATCACGTCTGCAGCGTGCGCGGTCACTGCCGCGAACGCCAGGACGCCGGCGACGGTACGCATCAGGCCGAATGCCGCTCGCCCCTTCATGGCGCCGCGGTGAAGTGCCGCTGACCCGACCGGGGTCCAATGCGGTTGTTGAAAGTCAAGCATGGCAGCCGCTCCTTATTTCCATATTGCTGGTTATGTGGAATCGAAGTTTGTCCATCGACCATGACATATCCATGACACCCCCCTCTCGATCGGCCCAACGGCCTCCTTCTTCCCGGAGTAGCTAGGCCTGCCCTGCGGCAGACGATCAAGCCGTCTTCGACGGCACGGGAAGCCTGCTCTTTGAGCCCAGCGGCGCTCGGCACGGCCACAAACTCCTCGAGACCGTCACCCAGTTGTCACAAACGCTCTACAGAATTCGGCAAACATTTCTACAACTCTAGAAACATGGTGATCTAGGAATGTGGATCTGAGCGGTGCTTCGGCGTGCACCGCTGCATCGACGTCTCGGCGCGCGGCGGGCAATCCGCTGCGCATCGAACAACCAGCCATCGTTGTCTTTCCATCAGGAGCTTCTCGATCATGACTACATCCACTCTTACTCGCTCTCCGATTCGGGCTGCTGTCGCCGGCATCATCATTGCGATCGCTTCGGTCGCCTCGCACGCCGCCGAGATCACAGGTGCCGGCTCTACCTTCGTCTATCCGATTCTGTCCAAGTGGTCGGCGAGCTACAACGCCAAGAAGGGCACCAAGATCAACTACCAGTCGATCGGCTCCGGCGGTGGCATCGCACAGATCAAGGCCGGAACCGTGACCTTCGGTGCATCAGACAAGCCGCTGCCGCCGGAGGAGCTCGCAGCCGCCGGCCTGGTGCAGTTTCCGGTGGTGATCGGCGGCGTGGTGCCGGTGGTAAACATCGAGGATGCAAAGGCCGGCGACATGCGCTTCACCGGTCCTCTCCTTGCCGACATCTTCCTCGGCAAGGTGACCAAGTGGAACGACCCCGCGATCGCCGCCCTGAATCCCAAGATGAAATTGCCGGACCAGAAGATCACGGTGGTGCATCGCTCCGACGGCTCCGGCACGACCTTCAACTGGGTGAACTACCTGTCGAAGGTCAGCGAGGAATGGAAGAGCAAGGTCGGTGAAGGCACCTCGGTGAACTGGCCAGCCGGTGTCGGCGGCAAGGGGAACGAAGGCGTGGCCGCCTATGTGAACCAGATCAAGGGATCGATCGGCTACGTCGAACTGGCCTATGCGATGCAGAACAAGATGAAGTACGCCGAGGTCAAGAACAAGGCAGGTGTCTTCGTCGACCCCACGCTGGAAACCTTCCAGGCGGCGGCGGCCGGCGCGGACTGGTCGGCACCGGACTTCTACGAAGTGATCACCGATGCCGCCGGCAAGGACTCGTGGCCCATCACCGCGTCGGTCTTTGTGATGATGTACAAGCAGCCGAAGGACACCGCACAGTCGAAGGAAGCGCTCGAATTCTTCAGGTGGGCCCTGCAGGACGGTCAGGCTGACGCGAAGTCGCTGGACTACGTCTCGCTGCCGTCCACGCTGGTCAAACAGATCGAAGCGTACTGGGCAAAGAACATCAAGTAACGACAGCCCGGGAGATCAGGCGGTCCGGCCAGCCCGCCGCGTGATCTCCCCTTGCGGAGTTCTTGTATGTCTCGAATTCAGACCCTGCCTGTGAGCACCACCATGCCGAAGAAGCGCACCGCGCGCGATGAACAGTGCGACGCTCGCAACGATCGCCTTTTCCGGTACGTCGTCTTCGGCTGCGCCATGTTCGTCCTGGTTGCGCTCATGGGTGCTGCTCTATCGATGCTGTGGGGTGGCAAGGAAGCCTTCGCCACCTTCGGATGGTCCTTCATCTGGAACTCCGACTGGGACGCCGTACAGAAGAAGTTCGGCGCGCTGGTCCCCATCTACGGCACGCTCGTGACGGCAGCTATCGCCATGCTGATCGCAGTCCCAGTGAGCTTCGGCATTGCGCTGTTCCTCACCGAAATCGCGCCTACCCGGATCCGTCAGCCCGTGGCCGCTGCGGTTGAACTGCTTGCGGGCATCCCTTCGATCATTTACGGCATGTGGGGACTCTTCGTGTTCGTGCCCTTCATGGCCAACCACGTCACCCCGTGGCTGGACGAGCACGTCGGACCGCTCCCCCTCATCGGGCCGATGTTCCAGGGGCCACCGATCGGCCTGGGCATGCTCACCGCCGGCATTGTGCTGAGCATCATGGTCATCCCATTCGTTTCGTCGGTGATGCGGGAAGTGTTCATGACCGTTCCGCCCCAGTTGAAGGAGTCCGCATACGCCGTCGGCAACACGACATGGGAGGTGGTCTGGGACATCGTCCTGCCGTACACGCGTTCCGCCGTGGTTGGCGGCATCTTCCTGGGCCTGGGCCGCGCCCTGGGCGAAACGATGGCGGTGACTTTCGTGCTGGGCAACGCCCACCTGCTGTCCGCCTCGCTTCTCGAGCCGGGCAACTCCATTGCCGCCACCATTGCCAACGAGTTCACGGAAGCCGATTCGCCCGTCTACCTTTCGTCGCTGATCGCGCTGGGCTTCCTGCTGTTCATCGTCACCTTCATCGTGCTGACAATCGCGCGCCTGATGCTCAGCCAGCTCGCCCGCCGCGGAGGGGCATCGTCATGAGCAGCTGGACCCGTCGACAACTCAAGGACTACGTCGCCAAGGCGCTCGCCATCGCCGCGACGCTCTTTGGTCTCTTCTGGCTCGCCTGGATCCTCTGGACCACCGTGAGCAACGGGCTACCCGCATTGAAGTGGGAGCTGTTCACCCAGATGACGCCGCCCCCGGGCCAGGACGGTGGCCTGCTCAACGCCTTTGCCGGCAGCATCATCATGAGCGGCCTCGCCGTGCTGATCGCGACGCCGATTGGCATCGCGGCCGGCACGTACCTCGCCGAATATGCGCGCCACACCAAGCTGGGTGCGACGATCCGCTTCGTCAACGACATCCTGCTGTCGGCGCCGTCGATCGTGATCGGCCTCTTTGTCTACGAGCTGATGGTCCGGCAGATGGGGCACTTCTCCGCGTTGGCCGGTGCGGTGGCCCTCTCGTTCATCGTGCTGCCCGTGGTGGTACGAACCACCGACGAGATGCTGCAGCTCGTGCCGTCCACGATGCGGGAGGCGGCGCTGGCACTGGGCATCCCGCAGTGGAAGGTCATCCGCCAGGTGCTGTACCGGGCAGCCCTGTCCGGGATCATCACGGGCGTGCTGCTCGCGATCGCGCGCATCTCTGGGGAAACCGCTCCACTGCTCTTCACGGCACTGAACAACCAGTATTGGACGAACGACCTGACACAGCCGATGGCCAACGTGCCGGTCGTGATCTTCCAGTACGCGCTCAGCCCCTATGAGTTCTGGCATTCACTCGCCTGGGCCGGCGCCTTCGTGGTGACGATCCTGGTCCTTGTGCTGGGACTGATCTCGCGCGGCCTTCTGCTTTCCAGGAAATCCCATGACTGAAACAACTTCGGCACGTGTGAGCGCGCTCCGACCGGCCTTCCAGCAGCCGACCCCGCCCGCGAAGATCGAAACGCGCAATCTGAACTTCTTCTACGGCAACTCGCACGCCGTAAAAGGCGTTAATCTGACGCTGCGCGAAAAACGCGTCACGGCGCTGATCGGACCCTCGGGCTGCGGCAAGTCCACGCTGCTGCGAATCTTCAATCGCATCTACGCCGTCTACCCCAAGCAACGCGCCGAGGGCGAGGTGTTGCTCGACGGGAAGAACATCCTGTCCAAGGACTACTCGATCAATCGGCTGCGCACCAAGGTCGGCATGGTGTTCCAGAAGCCCGTGCCGTTCCCGATGTCGATCTACGACAACGTCGCCTATGCCATTCGCCACTATGAGAATCTGTCTCGGGCAGACATGGACCAGCGGGTGGAAGAAGCGCTGCGCGCCGGCGCCATCTGGGACGAGGTGAAAGACAAGCTCAAGCAAAGCGCCCTCGGCCTGTCCGGCGGCCAGCAGCAACGCTTGTGCATCGCCCGTGCGGTCGCACTGAAACCGGAGGTGCTGCTGCTCGACGAACCGACCTCGGCCCTCGACCCACTGTCGACCGCCAAGATCGAGCAGTTGGTCGACGAACTCAAGTCTCGGTACACGCTGCTCATCGTGACGCACAACATGCAGCAGGCGGCCCGGGTTTCGGATTTCACCGGCTTCATGTTCCTCGGCGAGTTGATCGAGTACGGCACGACCGACGACCTGTTCACCAAGCCGACCAAGAAGCAGACCGAGGACTATGTCACCGGCCGCTTCGGCTGAAGGCGTTCACCACCTGAAGGTCAGCATGAACACTCCACACATTGTCAAAGCGTTCGACCTCGAGCTCACCACCCTGAAGACCAACATCGGGGCCATGGGTGCCTTCGCGGGCAGCCAGTTCACCGACGCCGTTCAGGCCTTGCTGCACGGGGACTTGGTGCTGGCGCGGCGCGTGATCGAGCAGGACCAGCAGGTCGATGCACTTCGTCGCGACCTGTCGACCTCCGCGGCCATGGTGATCGCCAAGCGGCAGCCGCTGGCCGGAGACCTCGACGAGGTGCTGGCGGACTTCCGGATCGTCGAGGACCTGGAGCGCATCGGGGATCTTGCGAAGAACATCGCCAAGCGAGCCATCGCGATCGCCGGCACCCAGTTTCCGGAAGATCTGGTGCAGGGCCTAGAGCAGTTGTCCGAGCTCGCGTCCCAGCAGTTGAGCAATGCGCTCAAGACCTTCCTGGCGCGAGACGCCGAGCAGGCGATGGTGGTGCGCCAGCAGGACGAAGCCATAGACGAGTTGCACACGGTGGTGTTTCGCGATCTGGTCTCGCGCATGGGGGCTGATCCGTCACAGGTGATCGGCTTCGTGCACCTGCTTTTCTGTGCGAAGAACATCGAGCGCATCGGCGATCACGCGACCCATATCGCGGAGGCCGCATACGTGACTGCCACGGGTCATCGTCCCGAAGCAGAACGCCGCCGGCTGGATCAGAGCAGCTCGCTCAAGAGTGCGCAGCCTGAGCAAGAGGGCTGACCGGACCTCGTATCAGCCTGGAAACTCCACGCCCGAATACGACAGCAGCCCCATCAGCACACAGGTGACCGCCAGAAAGCTCACCCACAGCAGCCACTCGCGGCCGCTGCGGCGGCTGACCAGCCACATGGCGAACACCCCTGCACAGATGCATCCGAAGTAGAGCGAAAGAGCGAAAGAGCGAAAAGCCTGCCCATCATATTTCGATACCTCCGGATTCATGGAATCGATTCTGAAGGCTACTTCATCTTCAGAATCCACGTCACGAGTGCTTTCACGTCGGCATCCGAAACCTGAGCGTTCGGGGGCATGGGGACCGTGCCCCATACGCCCGAGCCGCCCTTCTTCACCTTCGCGATGAGCTTGTCGGTCGCGTCCTTGTCCGCCGCGTACTTCGCGGCGATGTCCTTGAAGGCAGGTCCCACGACCTTGTGATCCTTGGCGTGACACGCCGTGCAGCTGTTCTTGGCCGCTAGCGCATCGCTGGCCTGCGCCAGCGGGGAAAACAGACTCAACGCCACGGCGGCGGATGCGAAGGAAATGGCTGAACGAAACAAAGGAATCTCCTATGAGGAAGTGATGACGGTGTCAGTCGCCGAGGACACGCAGCACGGCCTTCGGGACCGGGCGCTGGCGTGGGGGTTTGAACTGGCTCTCGGTGCCGATGGCGATAAAGCAGATGGCCTGCTCATGCGGCTGCAGGGCGAAGAGCGAGCGCATAGCGGGAGCATTGAGAGAACGGCCGCTGGCCAGGCCACTGCTGTATCCCAGGGACGTCGCGGCGAGGAGGACGTTCTGAATGGCGCAGCCCAACGAGATGAGGCGCTCTTGGGTGGGAATGCCGCTGACATCCCTGGCGAGATCTTCGCCATGGAGGACCGCGAGCAGCAGGCACGGTGCGCGCTCGGCCTTCTCCGCCGCCGCGCGGATTTGCGCCTGTGTCGCCCCGGGATCTCGTTCGATCAGTGCACTCACGAACGCCTTCCCGAGCGGGAGCCGTTGTGATGCAGGGATCAGCACGAAATGCCATGGGGTCAGCTGGCCATGGTCGGGCGCGGTCACAGCTGCAGCCATCAGTTGCTCCAGGTCGGCAGGCCCCGGTCCTGGCTCGACCAGGCGCCGCGCGGAGACTTGGTGCCGTGCAGCCAGGAGGGAAACCAGATCACCGTCGATGACGCCGACGTCCCGGGGCGGCATCGAAGGCGTGCCGCCTGCGTCGACCGGCCGTGGTTGCAAAGTCTTCATGCGGATCGTCAGGCAAAGTGCCGGTCCTTGAACGAAACCGTGGCCTTGTAGTCGGCCAGGGTCCCGACACGACGGATGCTCGCCCAGGCCCCCTTGTAGTACGGGATCACGTTGCGATCGGTCCAGTCGCTGGTGACGTGGCCAGCTGTGCCGTTGAAGTAACCGAAGAGCATGAATGTCTGCCCTTGCTTGATGGACTTCGTCGGGTAGACCATCGCGTAGGTGCTGCCGTAGTCGTTGAAGACCTCGACCACATCCCCCGCCGCGACACCCGATGCCTTGGCATCGTCGGGATTCATCTCCAGGTAGGCCATCGGATAGCGTCCCCTGACCTGTTCGTTGTACTGGTCGTGGTACGCGGTCTGCCAGACCTCGTTGGCGCGGCCGTTATTGATCCAGAACTTGTGCTTTTCCTTCTGCGCCGCCACCGGCTTGGGCAGGCCATTCCACGGCGCGGGCTTAAAGGCGGCCTTTCCATCCTTCGTGTCGAACTTGCCGTCGGCGTAGATCATCTCTGTACCGATCAGCTTGCCGTCCTTGACCTCCTTGATCGGCAGCTGCACGCCGTTATTGCCCGCCTTGCGCAGCAGCTCATAGGTCGCCAGGTAGCCCGTGCTGCCGCCCTGGCTATCGATGGCGCTCACACCGGGCCTGCCCGCCTGCCTGAAGCCGTCATTGAAGGCGTCTTCCTCCGTTTTCCAGTCGAAGCCGTCGAACTGCGCCGCCATCTTTGCGTTGCCGGCCTGCGTGTAGAGCGCCTTCAGCGTGTTGGCGATGTCGGCGGCGATGAGGCAGTCCGGCCGCGCCGAGCCGGGTGGGTCCATGAAGCGCTCCGACAGGCGCAGCCGGCGCTCGCCATTCATCGAGGTCAGGTTCATCTCGCCCGGCTGGGCGGCGGGCAGCAGCAACTGGGCAGCCTCGGCCAACTTTGTGGGGTACAGGTTGATGCCGACGACGAACAACCCACCCTTGTTCTTGCACGCGTCGTAGATCACGTCAACCATTGCGGCCACATCGGCGCCGCGCGCCTTGACCATCGCCTCGCGCACGATGTTGGCCCGCCGGGTCAGCACCGCGCGGTGCTGCTCCGCGTTGTTGGTCGTCTGGAACGGGTTGGTGCCCCAGATCGTGTACATCAGACCGCGTCCCTGGATGACCTCCTGGTCGATGTAGATCTTCTTGTCCCCGGGGTATGGTGGGCGCGTGTAGCCCTCCTGGTGGCCACCCATGCGGACGACCCCGGTCCCGCGGCGCCCCACGTTCTGCGTGGCAATGACAAGGCTCACCAGAGCGCTCTGGATGACATAGTTGTCGTTGCCCCAGATGATCCCTTTCTCGTAGGGGTGCATCGTGCGCGGGCGATGCCCCGAGGCCTTCGGCTTGTAGGCCCACTCGGCCGCCTGCTTGATCTTGTCGACGGACAGGCCGGTGACCTTCGCGCCGTCCTCGAGCGACATGCGGTTGGTCTTCACCGCGTCGTCGAAGCCCGATGTGTGCTGGGCGATGAACGCCTTGTCGTGCCAGCCCTGGTCGACCACGTAGGTGAACAGCGTGTTGAACAGCGCCGTGTCAGTGCCCGGCTCCAGATCCAGGTGCAGCACGTTCTCCTTGCCCGCAATCTGCTCGGCGATGGCGATCGTGGAGGTGCGGCGCGGGTCCACCACGATCAGCTTGGCGGCGGCCGTGGTCTCCCCCTGGAACCACTTTTTCTTCTTGTCGGCGGTGCCGCCCGAGAGGTTGGGCACCCAGTGATTCAGGAAGTAGTTCGTCTGGGTTTCATACGGGTTGCAGCCGGTGGCCAGGATGCAGTCCGCAACCTCGGCATCTTCGTAGCTGTTGTTGAGCTCGCCAATGCCCATCTCGCGGGTGGCGTGGCATTCGGAGTTGTAGGCCGGCCGGTTGTGGATGCGCACCATGGGTGTCTTGAGCGCCGAGAACATCAGCTTGCCCGTGCCCCAGGTGTTCTCGAAGCCGCCTCCGGCGCCGCCGTGGTCGAAGCAGTCGAACATCACGCCAGAGGGACCATCAGTGTCGAGGATCTTCTTCGTCACGCCGGCATAGATGGCCAGCGCTTCGCTCCAGTTCGTATCGAGCCACTCACTGCCCCGGAAGATCCGCGGCGTCTTCAGCCGCTCCTTGCCGATGCCATCGGCCGAGTACATGTACGAGCCCATCTTCCCGCCACGCGTGGAGGACAGGCCGCTGTTGACCACGCATTCCTTGTCCGGCACCACCATGATGTTCCAGCGCTTGCCCGAACGATCGGTGATGGTGTTCGTCATGGCCGGCGTCATCGTGAGCGCCATTGGCGGCACCTGTTTGCGGAAGTCCACGCCCAGCGCGTTGTCTCCGGGAGCTCGACCGCCTTCGCGGTTCGCATCCCATTTATAGACGTGATACCCGCAACCGACGATGCAGAAGTGGCACGTCATGTTGGTCTTCTGGGCATCCTTGGTGGGCAGCGCGATGCGGTCCCGGATCTCGGTGGTCATGGTCTTGCCCCTTACAGCACGTTGGACTGGCGGCCGTAGAGCAGCCCGTTGATCGCAACGGCCTGCAGGCTGTCGCTGCGCGCGTCGTACTCCAGCAGCACCTGTGGCAGGTCCTCCGTGGCCTGCCCGCAGACCATCTGACCGCTGTTCTCGGGGTCGAACACCGAGAAATGGCAGCCGCATTTGAAGGTCCGGGTGCCGGGGTCGTACGCCACGGGGCAACCCATGTGCGTGCACATCCCGCTGTACGCCACGATGTCCTTGTTGGGGCCAACGCCGCCCGGTACCGGCGTCCCCATGCGGATGGCGTAGCACGGAGAGCTCGCGTCCGGGTAGCTGAAGCTGACGGCCTGGTTGACGGGCATGGCGCTGGCCTTGCCGACCGCGCGGCGCGGGTATTTCAGGGTTGTGGCGCCCGGGGCGAGTTGCGCTACGGGCTGGGCAGCATGGGCGGGCGTCAGGCTGGAGGTGGCCAGCGCGGCCGCGCCGCCGCCGCTGGTCAGCATGAAGATCCGCCGACTGACTTTCGGGTTTTCCATCGTGTCTCCGTTGTTGGGCAAGCGCTTCTCCATGCGCAAGACAGGTGCCAACGGAGCGTTCCAATGTTTTCAACGACTTAGGACGACAGCGCCTCGGGAATGTCCGGATCACGTAACGCCATGCCGGCGAGTAAGTTACGAATTCGTAACCCCTACGACCCCTAGTATGCGACGAAGAACGCTGCTCCAGGCACTGCCCGCGCTGGCCGGATGGACTTCCCTGGACGCCAGCCGCGCCGCCGAACGTCCGCGCATTCGCATCGGGCTGACGGCGGTCATCCTGGCCGACCAGGTCGCGTTTCTCTCGCGATGGGGCGACTACCTGTCCAGCCGGACCGGGGCGTCCGTGACCTTCTCGGCGCGCGAGTCCTACCAGGAAATCCTGGACCTGCTGTTCAGTGGCCAGCTCGAGGCCGCCTGGATCTGCGGCTATCCCTACGTGCTCCAGCAAACCCGTCTCGAACTGCTGGCGGTGCCCATCTATGAGGACAAACCGCTGTATCGGTCCTACCTCATCCGCCCGGCCAGCAAGAGCAATGGCATCGAAGGCTGGACCGATCTGAAGGGGCGTGTGCTCGCGTATTCGGACCCTCTGTCCAACTCGGGATGGCTGGTACCGCAAGCGCAGTTGCGCGCTGCGGGCTTGCTTCCGCGCGATCTGCGCCGCGGCTTCTTTGCCCATGGCCATCGAAACGTCGCGGAAGCCGTGGCCGCCCGGCTGGCCGACGCCGGGTGCATCGACGGCTACGTGTGGGAGACGATGCGGCGGCAGAAGATGACAGCAGCCGAGCGCACCGAGGTCGTCTGGCGCTCCGAACCCTACGGTTTCCCGCCGCTGGTGGTGCGCAAGGGAGCGCTTGGTGAACTCACCCAGCAGCTGCGATTGTCATTGCTCGCCATGAGCCAGGACGTGGAAGGCCAGGGTTTACTGCAGGCGCTCAACCTCGATGGTTTCGCGCAAGAGCCGGGCGGCATCTTCGCTTCGATCGAGAAGCTGGCGGCCGAGCAGGCACGCGTGAGCTGACGCCATGCTCGGCCGCTTGCCTTACCGCTTCCAGATTCCCTTCGGACTGGTGCTGGCCGTCGTAGTGTCAGCGCTGCTGGTATCGGCCGTGGCCGCCCAGATTTCCGCACGCTCGGTGCGCCAAGAGATCCTCTCGACGGTCAGGCAATCCATGGTCCTGCTGAGCGCGCAGGCGCGGCCGTTGCTGGCGTCCGAGGACACCTGGCGCGCCTTCACCCTGCTGCGCGATACCGCGGCCCTGCTGCCGGGTGCCGATCACGGACAGACACGAGGAGCGATCCTGGACGCAAAGGGTCGCTTCCTGGCTGGCTCTGATCCCGCCCGGCTCGCTACTGGCGAGCAGGCTCTCGGCCAGCGGGTCGGCACAAGGGTCACGCCTTCGGCGCAGGAGATCCGCGGCCACATGGAACTGCCCGACCAGGCCGGGGACCTGACGCTGGTCGAGCCGATCCAGAGCGAAGACGGCGAGGTGCTCGGTTTTGTCTACGTGGAGGTCGACGCACCGGTATTCGCGCCCGACTGGGTCGCGGTCGCTCAGCCAGCGCTCATCGGCGCCATGCTCGCGGCCGCATTGCTCGCGCCGGCCGGCTGGTGGCTCGGCGAACGCATGGGGCGCCCGATCGCCCAGATTGCCGACTGCATTGCCCGAATCGGCAACACGAGCGCAGCGCAGCTGCAGGCAGAAGTGCCCGAAGCCAAGGATCCGGAACTCAACCGGATCGGCAATGCCGTGCGGCGCCTGCTTTCCGAGCTCGAGGTACGGCAAGCCGCGGAGCAGCGCGCCTTGTCGGCGGAGCGTCTTGCAGCCGTCGGCCGCATCACTGCGGCGGTCGCGCACGAGATCAACAATCCGCTGGCCGGCTTGCTCACGGCAGCCCAGACACTGCGCATTCACGGCGCATCCGAAGAGGCGCGCCTGAGGAGCATCGATCTTGTCGACCGTGGCCTGAAGCAGATCCAGACGATGACGGCAGCGCTGCTGCCCCAGGCCCGGGTGGAAGACCGTGCCTTGCAGCCGGGCGATGTGAACGACGTCATCACGTTGGTGCAACCCGAGGCCACGCGGCTGGGCGTCCGCCTGACGCATGAAGTCGAGATCGCATCGGCATTTCGCGTTCCCTCAGCCGTCGTGCGGCAGGTGCTGCTCAACCTCTTACTCAACGCCATCAAGGCGGCTGGCAGCAGTGGTCAGGCGCATGCGGCTGTGCACGCCGACGCGCATACCGTGAAGGTCACGGTCAGCAACAGCGGCGCGCAGCTGACACCGGATGCGCTGGAGGCCCGGCTGGCCGCGGAAGGCGGCAACGATCCGCGCGGCTTCGGCCTGTGGATCTGCCGCGAGATCGCCAATCGCTTCAGCGGCGGCTTTGGCCTGCTGCACTCCGCCACCGCGGCGACAGAGTTGTGTTTCTGGATCCCCAACATGGAAGCAAATGAGCAAGTCCCTCCTACTCATTGAAGACGACCCGATCATGGGCGAATCGCTTCAGCAGCGCTTCGAGCTGGAGGGCTTTCACGTGGTCTGGTGCCGGCGGCTCGGTGAAGCTGCGGGGCGCATCGAAGAACCGTGGGCCGCAGTCATCAGCGATGTGCGCCTGCCGGACGGACTGGCCACCGAATGGTTCGCGGGTTTGTCACCGCAGGTGCGCGCAGTGCCGTGGTTCTTCCTGACAGGCTATGGAAGCGTCAACGATGCGGTGGCCGCGATTCGCTCGGGAGCGCGCGAGTACCTGACCAAGCCCTTCGAGATCGAGCGCCTGGTCTCACTCATCCATGCGGCGACATCCTCGAGCCGCGCGCTCAACGACGAGGCAGTGCTCGGCGTCTCGAGCGCCATGCGCAAGATCGAAGACATGATCCGCAAGGTGGCGGGGCAGCGATCATCCGTGCTGCTGACGGGCGAGTCGGGGGTCGGCAAGGAGGTGGCCGCCCAGTTCATCCACAGCCTCGATCCGCGCGGCTCGCAGGCCGAGTTCATCGCCGTCAACTGCGCGGCCGTTCCCGAGAACATGATGGAGGCGGAATTCTTCGGCTACGAGAAAGGCGCCTTCACGGGAGCGCAACGGGCTCACAAGGGCTATCTCGAAAGGGCCCATGGGGGCACGCTGTTCCTTGACGAGGTCGGGGATCTGCCGCACCAGATGCAGGCGAAGCTGCTGCGTGCCTTGCAGGAGCGGTGCTTCTTCAGGCTGGGCTCGGAGCGTACGACGCGCAGCGACTTCCGGGTGATCGCTGCGACCAACCGGGATCTCTATGCCGACATGCTGGCTGGCTCATTCCGGGAGGATCTGTTCTATCGACTCGCCGTGATCAACCTGTGGCTGCCGCCGTTGCGCGAGCGGCCGGAGGACATCCGCTGGCTCGCCGAGAGGATGTTGTCGCAGCTGACGCAGGAGCACGGCAGGCCCATCGCGGTCTCCGAGCCATTCATGCGCGACGTGCTGGGGCGCACATGGAAAGGGAACGCCAGGCAGTTGCGGTCCTATATCGAACAGGCGGTGGTGCTGAGCGATCAGGGCATCGTTGATCTTCCCTTGGAGGACCGAAACCTGAGTGCCAACGAACCGTCACGGGCATCGAGCGACGAGTTCGTGCCGCTGCAGGCAATGATCGAGGAGACAGAGCGGCAGCACATCCAGCGCGCACTCGCCCGGACCGATGGCAGCGTATCCAAGACCGCGGAGCTCCTGGGTATCAGCCGCAAGACGCTTTGGGAAAAACTTAAACGCCTCAAGATGAGGACGGTCGAGGCTGAGTTGAGTCAGGCTAAGGAAGAGCGCTGACCCCCGAGATGCTGCTCGGCATTGCCGCACAACACGGACGGGGGCAAGTCCTCAAGCGAGGTTACCTCGAGGTCAAGCCGAGGTATGGGACGAGCATCTCCCGTACCTAAGCCTCCGAGACCGAGGTCACGCCCTTACAGAAGCTCTTCCCCCAAAATTGGCAGCAGTAACCAGTTCTTGATTCGCAGCCACAGGAAGTCGCCAGGAACATCCTCATGCACGATGTGCTCGCCATCCGCGTCGTGACTCAGCCACTGCGTGCGGCCGTCTGAGGAAGAGCGCAGGCGATACGCGAACTCGATATGCTCTGCGGCGATCAGGCTGTTGAATTCCTTGACCATCGCAGGACTTTCGACGACGAGCCCAAGTTCTGTGTTGATGGAAGCGGATCGGTAATCGAGATTCATCGACCCAACGAAAATTCGCTCGTCGTCCATCAGCGCGACCTTGGCATGCAGGCGGCTTAGTGATTTGCCGAAGTCACCGAAGCGTTTGGGTCGTACGGGGCCTTCAGGTGCAATCTCGTAGACCGTCACGCCGATCTTCAGTAGATCGGGCCGGTAGCGCTCATAGCCTGCATACGTGAGCGGCTCGTCCGTGGATCCGAGCGAGTTGGTGATGACCACGGCGCGACCACCGCTGGCAACAAAATTCTTCAAAACCGCCATCCCCCGGAGGCCTGGGATGAAATAGGGCGAAAGAATTTGCACACTGGTTTGCGAGGACGCGACCTCGTACAACGCGCCCTCCGAGACGCTGCCGCGGTATGCCACTTCGTGATCCAGCAAGAGCTTTTCGGGACTGTCGGCATACAGGCGCGCCGATGCCTGGTGGAGCTCAAGTTTCCCGGTGATCAACTGTTCGCCGACAGGCGAATGGCCGAGGATGTCGGAAGGTCGCAAGGCGACGTCCGGCGCTGCAGTGCGGACTCTTTCGTCGAATCGGCGTTGCGCGACGCTGGCAGAAAACGAAAGGGGCGCGAGGTCACTAATAGACCATACCTGTGCGCTGTTCCAGAACGCATCGAAGGACTTGGACAGTTCCCGAACGATCGGACCGCATGAGAGCAAGTCAACGTCGATGAAGTTGGCCGACGCGTCGCGCATAAAGTATTCGTTGCCGATATTGCGCCCGCCAGAGATCGCAAAACTGTTGTCTGCCACCAGGAGCTTGTTGTGCATGCGATGGTTGACTCGCAACAAGGAAAAGAAAGAGAGCACCAGTCGCGCGGGAAGCGCCGCCGCGCGCGAAGGCAGCGGATTGAAATGACGCACCTCGACGTTCGGGAACGTCGCCAGTGTGGCAAACAGTTCCTCCTCGCCACCCGTGTAGAGGTCATCTACGAGCAACCGAACGCGCACGCCCCTCGCCGCAGCGTCGCGAAGCTCTCTGAGGAACTGCAGCCCGGCATCGTCGCTACGAATCAGGTAGTACTGCACATCGAGTGATCGCTCGGCACTGCGCACGAGTGCAACACGTGCGTCAAAGGCGAAAGCCGCCTCGGGAAGCAACCGGAAGCCCGAAGTCACCGCTGAGCTGTTCACATGACGCTGCGCGAGTTTGCCCAGCGTCGTGTCAGCGTATTCGGCGATGGCGTGGGAAGCCTGACGATTGCCTGATGGCGAGGGCAGGCCGGCGCAGCCCACCAGAAACGCTGTGGCGAGCGTTGTGAGCAGAACACCCAATCTGCGAAATGCGCATTGCGCGAAAAACTGCATCCAAGCGTCAGGGAACATGGGCTCGCAATATAGCCGCCCTGCTTATCCCAGACGCGGGTGCATCGGCAGATTAAACATTTGTAATCCGCCCGAGCGGCGACTGACGGATTGAATTTCTAGACTGATGACAGGGAGATCAACCGACGGCCTACCGAGAGCATCCGGGCCGTCACGGCTTTCTGGCCCGGCATGCACTCACTTGGTCAAAGGAGAGCATCATGTCGTCAAAACGTAGAGGTCCAGCACTCGCCATCGCCATCTGCGCAGTTGTTCTCGCGCCCGTGGTGTACGCGGAACCATCTCACTTCGCACCCACGGAAGCTGGCGTGGTCTACCATCCCGAGCACGCGGGGCCGGCCAGACCCCGGGCCCACGTCACCGCTGAACTCGGGGCTGCTCAAAAGCATCCGTTCTGGACATGGTCGAGTCGGTACGGCGCGCCGTGGCCTGTCGCCAAGAGCGGTCCTGGCAAGACGCGCGATGAAGTTCGCAAAGAGACCCTCCAGGCGATGCGAGAAGGCACCACTCCGTCCGGCGAGAGATAGTCGAAGTCGGACGCTCTGAGCAGCGATCACCAAGGAATGTTTTCTCGGCAGGCGCATTTTTCGGCTTGTCGCGAGGCTGGGCCTTGACGGTCGCTGCACTACCACCTCAAGCAAAACTGCCCCCTTCGGCTCAACCTTTCCCGGCGGATCGGCATGCCAGCTGAGTCTGGTCAACGCGGGCCGAGTCGATCGACTCGGCGCCAGGGAAACGCATGAGACAGCCCGGTGAAATCCCGGGGAAGCATCAGACCCCAGAGGCGGCGACGACCTTGACCTTGCCCACCATGCCGGCCTGGTAGTGCCCCGCGATGAGACACGCGAAATCGAAATCCCCTGGCCGATTGAAGGTCCAGGTGATCTCGCCGGTCTTGCCGGGTGCGACATGCGCCATGTAGGGCTCGGAATGCTCCATGCCCGGGAACTTCATCATCAGCGCTGCATGGTTGTCGAGTTCCTTCTTTGTGCCGAGGACGAACTCGTGCATTACCTGTCCCTCGTTCCGAATGGAAATCTTCACAGTCTCTCCCTGCTTGACCTGGATACGATCGGGCGTGAAGCGCATGTTGTCGGTCATCCTGAATTCCAGCGTTCGCTTGGCCGCGCTCGCATCGCCGGCGATGCCCCAGTCTTTCTGCTCCTTGCGCACAGGTCCGCTCGGTGCGCCGTGATCCTCGTCGCCGTGTGCGAGGGCGAGACCTGAGAACGCCAGGGTGCTGGCGAGCATCAATATCCTGATCGGTTTCATGGGGTTCCTTTGGTTGTGGTTGGGTTCGTCTGGAAAAGGTCCGAGGTCCCGCGACATCAATGGGCCAGAATCTTGGAGAGAAAGTCCTGGGCCCGAGGTGTCCGACTCTCGGGCCGATCGAAGAATTCGTCGCGCGGGCAGTCCTCGACGATGCGGCCCTGATCCATGAAGATCACCCGATCGCTGACCTGCCGGGCAAAGCCCATCTCGTGGGTGACCACCATCATCGTCATGCCTTCGCGTGCCAGCTGCACCATCACGTCGAGCACCTCCCCCACCATCTCGGGATCCAGTGCCGAGGTCGGCTCGTCGAACAACATGACGATCGGGTCCATCGACAGCGCCCGCGCAATCGCGACACGCTGCTGCTGGCCACCGGAAAGCTGCCCTGGGAACTTGTCCTTGTGGGCCGCGAGGCCCACGCGGTCGAGCATGCGCAGCCCACGCTCGGCGGCCTCGGAGCGCGAGCGCCTGAGCACCTGAACCTGCGCCAGCGCAAGGTTGTCGGTCACGCTCAGGTGCGGGAACAGTTCAAAGTGCTGGAACACCATGCCGACGCGGCTGCGCAGTTTGGGCAAATCGGTCTTCGAATCAGTGACCGCGATGCCGTTGACCGAGATGCGGCCGCGATGAATCGGCTCGAGCGCATTCACCGTCTTGATGAGCGTCGACTTGCCCGAGCCCGAGGGGCCGCAGACCACGACCACCTCGCCCTCGCCGATGCGCGTGCAGCAGTCGGTGAGCACCGCAAACTTGCCGTACCACTTGGAGACGTTGTCAATGTCGATCATTGTTTTCATTTGCTGATTCGTCATCCATTCAGGCGGCCGATGCGGTCTTGCGCCGCTGCAGCCAGGTGACCCACCATGCGCCCGCCGTGCACAAGACCAGGTAGACCACCGCGACAAGGATGTAGACCTCGACCACGCGCCCGTCGCGCTGGCCCACTTTGCTCGCAGCTCCGAGAAAGTCGTTCAGGCTGATGACGTAGACGAGTGACGTGTCTTTGAGCAAGGCGATGGTCTGATTGATCAATGACGGTGTCATGTTGCGGAACGCCTGCGGCAGGATCACATGCCGCAAGGCTTGCCAAGGTGCCATGCCGAGCGACTGCGCCGCCTGCATCTGCCCCGCGCGCACACTGCCGATACCGGCGCGGATGATCTCGCAGTAATAGGCCGACTCTGCGAGAACGAAGGCCACCAGCGCGGCGTAGATCGGCCCGACGGAAAGGTTTGGGTCACCCGTGACGGCGCGCAACACCATGGGCATCAGGAAGTAGATCCACAGGATCGTGAGGATCAGCGGAATCGAGCGGAACAGGTTCACGTAGCCGGAGACGAGGGCCGCGACCGGGCGCGGCGCGAAGATCCGCGTGATCGCCAGCAGCGTTCCAAGGCCGATGCCCGCGGCCATTGCGGCGATCACCAGGAATGCCGTCATCTGCAGACCCTGCAGCAGATAGGGCCAGGCGCGCTGCAGGGCCGCCCAATCGAAGTCGTAGCCCATCAAGCAGCTCCCAACAGGCCCGGCACACGCACCCGAAACTCGATGCGGCGCATCAGTACGATCACGCCGTAGGTGATCGCCATGTAGATGACCGTCGCGGCAATGAAGGCCTCGAACGGGTGGGCGCTGAATTCGCTGAGCTGGCGCGTTTGGCCCGTCAGCTCCATCAGCCCGATGGTGAGCGCCACGGCCGAGTTCTTGAACACGTTCAGGAAATCTGAGGTCAGCGGCGGGATGACGATGCGCAGGGCCTGCGGAAGGATCACATGCCGGTAGGCCGCCACGGTCCCCAGCCCGAGCGCCATCGCCGCCTGCTTCTGGCTGCGCGGCACCGACTCGATGCCGGCGCGTACCTGCTCGGCCGCCTTCGCAGCCGTGTAGAGCGTGAGCGCCACCAGCACGGTGAGGAACTGGTTCGTCGTCGGGTTCATCTGCTTGAGCGCATTGCCCCAGTCGACCGGCAGCAGTTCCGGCACCACGAAATACCAAAGGAACAGTTGGACCAGCAGCGGTGTGTTGCGAAAACAGTGGATGTACGCCGTGGACAGGTAGCGCGCGGCCCGGTTGGGCAAGGTCCGTGCAACGCCGGCGATCAGGCCGAGGCCCAGCGCCAGCGTCCAGGCCAGCAATGACAGCACCACCGTCCACAGCAATCCGCGCAGCAGCATCAGACCGTACACGCCCTCGCCCGTGACCGAGGGCTTGAAGAAGATCAACCAATCCCAGGAGTAGTGCATCGTTCAGGACGTTCGGGGAAACGAATCGAGAGGCGGCGTCAGGGCATTCACAGCGGCTGGTCGTTCGGATGACGCATGAGTTCCTGCATGTCGGGCGACATCGGGAAGTTCACCGTGACATTGCCCTTCACCGCGATCGGCTTGAGGAAGTACTTTTCATACAGCGACGCGAACTCGCCGGAGCGCATCATCCCGGTGATCACGCCGTCGACAAGCTTTTTGAAGGTGACGTCGCCCTTGCGCAGCATGCAGCCGTAAGCCTCCTTCTGTTGGGGCACACCGACCACCTCCCAGTCCGCGGGATTGCGGGCCCGCGCGATGTTGCTGAAAAGAATGATGTCGTCCTGTGTGGCCGCCACGGCCCGCCCGGTCTCGACGGTCAGGAAGTTCTCGTTGATGTCCTTGGCCAGGATGATGTTGATGCCCCACTTGTTCTTCTCGTTGAGCTGCCGCAGCATGCGCTCGGCCGTGGTGCCCGCGCTCACGACCACGTTCTTGCCCACGAGATCGGACCAGTGCTTGATGCCCGAGCTCTTGCGCACCAGCAGGCGCGCACCCACCACGAAGAAGGTGGTGGAGAACGACACCTGGTTCTGCCGCTCGGCGTTGTTCGTGGTGGAACTGCACTCCAGATCAACGGTCTGGTTGGCCACCAGCGGAATGCGCGTCTGCGGCGTGACTTCCAGCGTCTTGACCTCGAGCTTGGCGAGCTTGAGGTCCTTCTTCACCTGTTCGACCACACGCTGCGAGATCTCCCACGCAAAGCCGGCTTGCTTGTTGTTGTCGTCCAGGTAGTTGAACGGAATGGACGCGCCGCGCGTGGCGACCGTGATCGTGCCGGTGTCCTTGATCTTCTTGAGCGTGCCATCCAGTGGCTGCACGGTTTGCGCGGCGACACTGGCGCACAGCGCAAGGCCGGCTAAGGCGAGGCAGGGGCGGATCAACGCGGCGTGAATAGTCGGCTTGAAGGTCATCGCAGGCTCCAGGTATCGGGAATCAGAGGTTGGAACTCGTCTCGTGGGCGCTCAAGGCATCCAGCAGCTCGTCGAGCAGCGCCTGCGGATCGTCCAGGCCAATCGACAAGCGGATGACCGGCCCTTGGACGTCACAGAAATTGCGCTTGGCGATCTCCTCCGCGGGATAGAAAGCCGCGATGCTGCGCACGCCGCCCCAACTCGCGCCGATGGAAAAGAGCTTCAGCTTTGCGAACAGTGCCCGGTAAGCGTCGTAGGAACTGTCTACGAGCTGCAGCGACATCACGCAGCCGGACTGCTTGAAATCGCGCGCCCACAGCGCATGGTCCGGCGCGCCGGGCAGCGCCGGAAAGAGCATCCGACGCACCAGGGGATGCACCGCGAGTCGTTCGGCAATCAGTTGCGCGCTGGCGGCCTGGCGCTCCATGCGCACCTGCATCGTGTCCAGGCCCCGGGCGACCAGGAAGCAATCCTCCGGGCTCACCGCCAACCCCATCTGCGATTGGAGGCCACGCAAGGACCTGTACAGGCCTTCGTCATTGATCGCGATACTGCCCATGAGCACGTCGGAATGGCCGCCCATGTACTTGGTGCAGGCGTGAATGCACAGGTCCACGCCATGCGCCAAGGCCGCGAAGCCGAGCGGGCTGGCCCAGGTGTTGTCGATGGCGGTCAGCACGCCGCGAGTGCGCGCGACGGCTGTGATCGCCGGCACGTCTTCCACTTCCATGGTCACCGTTCCGGGGGACTCCAGCCAGATGAGCCGCGTGTTGGGGCGCACGAGGCGCTCGATGTCCGCGCCAATGCGCGGCGGATAGAACTCGACCTCGATGCCGAGCGCCTGCAGCCGTTCGACGGCGAAGGATTTGGCCAGGCCGTAGGCGGCGTCGGTCATGAGCAGGTGGTCGCCCTTCTTGAGCAGCGCCAGCAGCGCACCGCAGACGGCCGCCTGTCCGGAGGGAAAGACGACGCAATGCGCGGCGCCATCCAGCTCGGCGATGCGCGTCTCAAGGGCACGCTGTGTCGGTGTGCCCGTGGTGCCATAGCTGAAGCCATCAGGAAGGCGGGTGCGGCGGTTGACGAAATCGTCGAGCGAATCGAAGACGACTGTGGAAGCACGCCAAACCGGCGGGACCAGGCTGGCGAACGCGTTGCGCCGGGGAGTGTCGAGGTTGGGAATGGAAGGGTTCACGATAGAAGAAGGAGCTGTTCGTTGGGATCGCGATCAGTTCGCGGGTGCGGATTCGATGAGCTGCAGTGCCTGCTTCATCTGGTCGACGGCCATGTTTTCGAGATCGGTATAGACCTTCATCTCCACCGTCAGGCGAGCGAAGGTCTCCTTGGCCGCGGCGATCTTGGCCGGGTCATTGGTCTTGGGGTTGGCCAGTGCCGCTTCCAGGCGCTTGTACTCGCTGGTGAGAAAGGCCGGTTGCTCGCCGACGGCGCGCAGGCCCGCGTTGGTCATCGAGCGGATGCGCAACACCATCTTCACGTCCGACTGCTCCATCTCGCCCTGCGCGCGCTCCAGTGCGAGCCTCGCGGCGAGCGCCTGTTGGCTGTCGGGCTTCTTGGTCGCAGCGATGGATTGAAACTTGGCGATGTCACCGGATAAATCGTGCGCCCACACAGGCGCGGCGCATGCAAGGACGGTCACTGCAAGAACTGTTTGAAGTTTCATGTCGCTTCTCCGGAAGGTGGCTGAAGACGCCAACTCTAGGACGATGGAGATAATCTGAATCGTGTTCGAAGTTCTTTCTCCATAAGCGGTTGTTATATGTTGCTACGAGAGGTCGAGGTGTTCCGCTCCGTGATGTCCGTGGGCTCCGCGAGCAAGGCCGCTGCGCTGCTGGGTGTCACGCAGCCCGCCATCAGCCAGTCGCTGCGCAGGCTCGAGGAATCGGCTGGATTCCCGCTGTTTCGCCGGCTGCGGGGGCGTTTGCACCCGACGCCCGAAGCACAAGCCTTGCTGGTCGAGGTAGAGCGTGTCTTCGTGGGTCTGAGCAGCATCGAGCACCGCATGCGCAGCCTCAAGCGCTTCGGGGTGAACACCCTGCGCATGGCGGTCTATCCGGCCTTCGGCCTGACCTTCGTTCCGCGGGTGCTGTCACGGTTGGTGGCTGAGCGCCGGGACTCCGAAGCCCGGCCCCAGATTTCGCTGCAGGTGCTCAGTTCGCGGGAGGTGCACGAGGCTGTGTTGGGGCGTCAGGTCGACTTCGGATTGATGGCCGACGAGATGCCGACGACAGGCCTGGAGCACTCCGAATTCGCGCGCTTCCCCGGCGTGGTGGTGATGCATGCGAAGCACCGATTGACCAAGGCCAAGATCATCCAGCCCCATCAACTCGCGGAAGAGCCATTTCTCGCGCTCAACCCCGAGGACGCCTCCCGGCGGCGCCTGGAGCGGGCATTGGCGGGCTGCAACGTCGGATTGAGCGTGCTGGTCGAAACCCCCTATGCGGCGAGCGTGTGCGAGATGGCCCTGAGCGGCATGGGCATCGGCGTCGTCAACCCAGTCACCGCGCTGGAGTACGCCCAGCGCGGCCTGGTCATTCGCCCGCTGTCCCTGGAGGTCTCCTTCGCGGGCGTGCTGGTGCTGCCTCCCGGGCAGCCTCTGTCCGGCCTCGCTGCGCGAGTGCTTCAACTGATGCGAATGCAGTTGGCCGAAGACCAGAAGTCCCTCGCCAATCTTCTCAAACCCCGCGCCAAAGCTTGACTGCCAAGTCTCAGTGGCGCTTCGTTCGCGTCTCGCAGCAACGGGGGTTTTTACCCTCGGTGGCCAAGACCCCGTAGGCCTTGGCCACTGTCTCGCTGATCGGCGCATCGGCAGGGGCCCACGCCTCGATGGCGCACAACAGGTGCCCGGCAACCGTCCAGTTTCTCTGCCGGACGGCCTCCTGGTAGATGTCCAGCAAATGCTGCTCGAGCAACTTGGATTTCATGGGACTTCCTTCGCAGGGAGCGAAACCGCTCGGGCCGCACGCCGCTAGGCCGATCTTTCGCCATCGTGGGACGCATGAGCGCCGCTCTTGGCTGTCCGCAAGCGCAAGGCGTTGGTGATGACCGACGCCGAGCTCAGGCTCATCGCCAGCGCCGCGATCATCGGCGACAGCAGCCAGCCCGTGAACGGGAACAGCACGCCTGCGGCCAGCGGCACGCCCAGGGCGTTGTAGAGGAAGGCGAAGCCGAGGTTCTGCTTCATGTTGGCGATGGTCTGCTCGGAGATCACGCGCGCCTGCGCAATGCCGCGCAGGTCGCCCTTGACCAGCGTCACCTGGGCGCTGTTCATCGCGACATCGGTGCCGGTGCCCATCGCCACGCCGACGTCGGCCTTGGCGAGCGCGGGCGCGTCGTTGATGCCGTCGCCGGCCATCGCGACGATGCGGCCTTCGCGCTGCAGCCTGTCGACCAGCGCGAGCTTGTCGGCGGGCTTCACTTCGCCGTGCACCTCGTCGATGCCCAGCCTGGCAGCAACGGCCCGGGCCGTGGTCAGCCCGTCGCCGGTGGCCATGATGACGCGCAGGCCCGAGGCCTTGAGAGCGGCCAGCGCCTCCATGGTGGTGGCCTTGATCGGATCCGACACCGCGAGCAAGCCAGCAGGCTGACCGTCTACCGCCAGGAACATGACGCTGGCGCCCTCCGTGCGCATCGCCTCGGCCTGTGGTTTCAGCGCATCGACCGAGACGCGCAGCTGATCCATCAGCGCGGTGTTTCCGAGCGCCAGCTTCCGGCCGGCCACGGCTCCGCTCACACCGATGCCGCTGCTGGATTCAAAATCGTCGGGCGTGTCCAGCGCCAGGTTGCGCTCACGCGCCGCCCGCACGATGGCGTCCGCCAGGGGGTGCTCGCTCCCCTGGTCCAGGCTGGCCGCGAGGCGCAGCACCTCGTCCTCGGTGAAGCCCGGCGCAGGCACCGCCCGCTCGAACTGCGGCCGGCCTTCCGTCAGGGTGCCGGTCTTGTCGACGATGAGCGCATCGACCTTGCGGAAGTTCTCGATCGCGGCGGCATCGCGGAACAGCACGCCCTGCGTGGCTGCCTTGCCCGTGGCGACCATGATCGACATCGGCGTCGCAAGGCCGAGCGCGCAGGGGCAGGCAATGATGAGCACCGCCACGGCATTGATGAGGCCGTAGACCCAGCTGGGCTGCGGCCCGAAGAACCCCCAGGCGAAGAAGGTCAGCACCGCAACGGCGATGACCGCCATGACGAAGTAGCCGGCGACCTGGTCGGCCATCCGCTGCATCGGCGCGCGGGAGCGCTGGGCCTGCGCGACCATCTGCACGATGCTCGCGAGCACGGTCTGCGAGCCGACCTTTTCCGACTGCATGACGAGTGAGCCGTTGGTGTTCAGGGTCGCGCCGATGAGCTTGTCGCCAACCCGCTTGGTCACGGGCAACGGCTCCCCGGTGAGCATCGACTCGTCGACCGCGCTGGTGCCTTCGATCACCACCCCGTCCACAGGCACTTTTTCCCCCGGCCTGACGCGCAGCTTGTCTCCGACATGCACATGGCCGATAGGCACGTCTTCTTCGGTGCCGTCGGTGCCGATCCGGCGTGCCGTCTTGGGCGCAAGGCCCAGCAGCGACTTGATGGCCGCGGAGGTTTGCGAACGTGCCTTGAGCTCGAGGATCTGGCCCAGCAAGGTGAGGGAAATGATCACCGCGGCCGCTTCGAAGTAGACCGAGACCCGCCCCATCGACACGAACGACGCGGGAAACACGCCGGGCGCCACCGTGGCCACGACGCTGTAGACAAAGGCGGCGGCCGTGCCCAGGCCGATCAGAGTCCACATGTTCGGACTGCGGTTCGAAACCGACTGCACTGCGCGCACAAAGAAAGGCCAGCCGGCCCATAGCACGATCGGCACACTGAGCACGAGTTCTATCCAGCTCTGGGTGCCCATCTCGAACCAGTGCAGGCGATGGCCAGCCATGGCAAGCACGGTGACGATGACGGTGAGGGGCAACGTCCAGATGAAGCGCCGCTTGAAGTCTTTCAGCTCGGGGTCTTCGCCCTCATCGAGCGTCGGCATCTCGGGTTCCAGTGTCATGCCGCACTTGGGGCAGTTCCCGGGGTGATCCTGCCGGATCTCCGGGTGCATGGGGCAGGTGTAGATCGTGCCTGCGGGGCCGGGCTGAGCTACATCCGCTGGCGCAAGGACGAGCGGCTCCACCGGCTGCGCGCTGCGCTTCACGTACTTGGCTGGGTCGGCCTCGAACTTGGCCTTGCAACCCGCACTGCAGAAGTAGACCGGCTTGCCTTCGTGCTGCAGGACGTGGCGAGACTGCGCGTTCACCTTCATCCCGCAGACAGGATCCTTCAATGACACATTGGACTCACCGGGCAACGTTCCGACGTCGGCATGCGCGTGCGGCCCGTGGTTGCCTTCATGGTGTCCTGCTTGTCTCGTGGGCGCGTCATTCATTCGCGTTCTCCGAGAGAAAATTGAGAGAGGCCGTGCGCCGCCGGCGCCGCCACCAGCCGCTCACCCTGCAGGGGCTGGCTGGTCGGGGTTGCTGGGCCGCTCGAGGGCTGATCGAGGGCCGCCGCTTACTTCGGTGCGTAACCCGCTTCTGCGAGAGCTGCAGCTACGGACGCGCGGTCCTCGGTGGTTTCGATCCGGACCGTCCTGGACGGCAGGTCCACCTCGATCTTCGCCTGGGCGTCCAGGTTCTTGACCGCCTGGGCCACCCGGCTGGCGCAACCGCCGCAGGACATCGATTGAATTTCGAACTCTTGCATGAAGACTCCTTCGTTGAAAGTGGCTCTCAGTCTCAGGCTTGACATCATGTGAAGGTCAAGGGACATTTTGATATGTCCCCAGGAAACATCGGAAAACGGCATTCAGGCCTCCACGTCCAGCACCATCATCAGGCCCCCGCCGCCGTCCTGCTCGACGTTGTTGTTGGTGGTGTGGTGCGGGATGTGGCAGTGCACCAGCCACTTGCCAGGCCGCAGGGCCTTCCAGATGACGTCGTAGCGCTGACCCGGGCCGACGTTCACCGTATCCGCCTGGAACCGTGCCGACTCAGGCAGCACATAGCCGTCCCTTGCAACGACGGTGAACGGGCCACCGTGGACGTGCATGGGGTGCACGAAGTTGTTGTTGCTTCCTACGAACCTGAGCTTGATGGTTTCACCGACCTTCATCTTCACCGTGTCGGTGGCGGGAAATGCCTTGCCGTTAATGGTGAAATAGTTCGGCAAGCCGCCTTCCATCAGCATCGCCGGGTAGGTCAGGCCTTCGCGCTTGAGCCATTCCTGCAGCTGGATCACATATTCGTGGTCGGCCTTTGGTGCCTGCTCGGCGTGCTTGGGGTCGATGATCAGGGCGCCATACAAACCGAAGGCCTGCTGGCGGTCCACATGGTCGTGCGAGTGATAGAAAAACGTGCCTGCCTGCTCGGTCGTGAACTCGTAGGTATAAGAGCCGCCGGGCGGAATCGGCTTTTGCGTGATCTTGGCCGGACCGTCCATCTCGTTCGGAAGAATCAGCCCATGCCAATGCACGGTGGTGCTCTCGGGCAACCAGTTCGTCACCTTGATGCGCACCCGATCGCCTTCGGTGACCCGAATCCTCGGGCCCGGAATCGTCGCGTTGAATGCGTAGCCCTCGACAGTCACGTCCGGCAGGATGTTCCATCGGATGACACTGGTCTCTAGGTTGAAGACCTTGATGCCGTTGTCCAGCGTGGGGACAAGGTCCACGTCGCCGCGGGTCTGCGCCCCAGCGATGTGCGCGATCTCGCGCGGGTGAATGGCCGACATGTCGCGCATCGCCTGGCCGGGGGTGTCCCAGCCCATGATCATCGACGGCGGCATGATGGCACCGCCCACGTCCCGGTTCGACAGACGCATGTTCACGAACATCGCGGGCATCGTCATGCCGGCCAGCAGCATGAGCGTGGTGGTCATCGTTACGGCCACCAGCTGCGGCCGCGTCACGTTCGGCTGCATGCTGTGGCCGCCGCGACCTTCTTGCGCATGGCCCGATTTATCGCGCGACTTGTCCAGTGCGGGCTGGGCGTGCTGTTCGTGGCCGGTGTGCTGGGCTGCTGGGGTGGCCGCGGAGACAGGCGCCGAGCCATGCGCATGCATTGGGGCATGCCCGGGCGCCATGGTCACATCGGCTTGCGCCTCGGCCTTCTTCTCGGGTCGACGCTCGGTCATCAGCCCGTGCTTCATCTTCCGGGACACCATCCAGACGTTCACCGGATACGCCACCGCAAAGCCGACAGCCACACCCAGCGACATCACGCCCCAGAAGACGAGCTCGGTCGGGTCCATCGCCCGCATGTCGCGGCCCATCATGAGCAGCGCCATCACCGGCGCCATGCCGGCCATCATTGCGTTCATGCTGATGAACTCTGGCATGAACGACTTCTTGACGTTTTCCCAGTAGGTGCCGCCCATCATGTTCTTCATGAAGAGCGACTGGAAAATGAACAGGCCGAACGCAAAGCCGGCAACGTACTCGACGATCAGGTCGATCCACATCGGCAGCCCAAGCACCGCGGTTACGACCGCCGCCAAGATGATGCCCGTTGCATCGCCCGCCACGCAGTGGATCGTGGAGCCCACGCCCTGTTTCCACAGCGGCTTGACAAACTCTTCGTGCTCGCCGGGGACCGGCTCTTTGTCCGCCATCACGTAGAGCAGCAAGCCCAGCGGACCGAGGTAGAGCGTGACGAGGATGAATCCCCACTTCATCACGACCGGCTCGGGGTTGTGGCGCAGCTGGTCCCATGCGACGTAGGCGGTGGACAGGGCCGCCAATACGAACCAGACGGCCAGGAAGTAGTCGATGGGTTGAGCGAACATGGTGATTCCCGTTGTTTGGGTTCAGGCGCGCACGATGCGCTTTTCCATCTGCGCCGGACGGACCGGAAAGTGGCCTCGGATGCTGATACGAACGGACCCTGCGCAACGCACCACTTCCTGCTCAAGGATTCTTTTTCATCCACGCATCCAGCTGCGCGATCTCCTTGGTTTGGTCCTTGATGATCTTGCGTGCCATCGCTTTCAGCTCCGGCGAATTTCCGTGTGCGATCTCGGGCTTGGCCATCTCGAGCGCCTGCTGGTGATGCATCTTCATCAGCATCGCGAAATCCTTGTCGGTGTCCCCTGACATCTGCATCTTCGGCATGCCCTCCATGCCGCTCATCATGGATTTCTTCATTTCGTCTGATCCGCTGCCTTTCTGCATCTGCGCTGGAGACATGGCCATCGGCCCCGATGCAGGCGGAGTGGAGGGCTGAATTTGCGCCACCGCGGTCAGCGCAAAGGCCGCGAGCGCAGAGGCGCTCGCCAAGGTCCTGAAATACAGGGAGTTCATGGTTCTCCTTGGTGGGTTGAAATTCAATGTGCCATTTCAAGGCAGGCAACCGCGCAGGCACGACAGGCTGCGGCGCAGGACTGGCAATGCGGTGCCTTGTGCTTGCCGCATTCCTCCGCGCAGGCTTCGCAGATGTCGGCGCACAGTTCGCAAATTTCTTTTGTGTGCTCGCTGCCACGGGCGATGGTGGCGGCGGCCAACTGGCAGATCGCCGCGCAATCCATATCCAGCGCGATGCATCGGGCCATCATCTTGACGTTGTCTTCCTTCAAGCAGGCCATTGCACAGTGATTGCATGCGATGGCACACTCGTTGCACGCCTCGATACAGGCAGAGTTGGTTTCATGTGACATGACTTTCTCCTTTGTGTAGCGGCCGGCAGCTGGCGACCGGCGAAGAGGGACGATGTAACCGTCCCGAGTTGCGCGACCCGTCGGATCGCGTGTGCATGAAAAACCTAGAGCAACCGGTTAACGACGAGCGGCGTCGATATGAACGACGATGGCGAATGTCGACCGTGCGGAAACTCTGAACCTGCTTGCAGCGTGCCGAAGACTCGGACAGGCGTCTGTCGGACGACAACCCGGTCATGGTTGCGACTTGCCGGCAGCCTCATCGCTTGCCCCGCCGGGCCTTCCTGGGTGCACTCGAGCGAGAGGCTCTTCGACTTCTGTCGTGGTTCAGCCGGTTCTTATGATGTTTGCGGCGCTGCCAATACACGATGGCCAAGAAAGCGATCACACCCAAGATCCAGGCAATGAACATGGTGCTCACCACATTCACAGAGACCCATCGGCCTGTCACGTACATGCGTCACCCCACTTGGCTTTCCAGCCGATGCTGCGCGCGCCTAGCGGCAGCAGGCGCGTGAGGGGAAGGCGCTGGATTGGCTGCACGGTGATTTCAGGCAGCTCGCTGGTCGAGGCTTAGCGCAGGCCTGCGATGTAGTCGGACACCGCCTTGATTTCGCGATCGTTGAGCTTCGCTGCAACGCCACTCATCGGCACGCTGTTGAGTCGTGTCCCATCGCGAAACGATGTCAGCTGCGCGGCGGTGTACTCGGCGTGTTGTCCTCCAAGCCGCGGGTACTGGCTCGGGATGCCGGCGCCGTTGGGACTGTGGCAGCCCGCGCAGGCCGGCACGTTGCGGTCCCCAATGCCGCCACGGTAGATCCTCTCGCCCAGGGCGACGAGGTCTTTCTCCTTCGCAAACCCGGGCTTGACGGGCTTGGAGCCGAGGAACCAGGCGACGTCGCGCATTTCCTGATCGGAAAGCATCGCGGCCATGCCAGCCATGACAGGGCTCTTGCGCTTGCCGGACTTGAACTCCTGAAGCTGCTTGACCAGGTATTCGGGATGCTGCTGAGCCAGCTTGGGGTTGGCGGGAATCGCCGAGTTGCCATCAGCGTTATGACATGCGGCGCACGACTTTCCGTTGAAGACGACTTCACCGTTCGCGATATCTGCCTTGGCCGATCTGACGGGGGCTTTCTCGGTAGCAGCCATAGGCATGGGGTCGGCTGCGAAAGAAGAGATGGAGGCAAGCCCGCCAAGAGCGGCGAGCAAAAGGGGGACGAACAATTTCATGGGGGACTCAAGTTTTGGGCGGGCTAGCTGTAAAAGATGGCTGGAGATCGTGCGGTGGCCGTATCACCCGCGCGGCGCTTGTGCATGCGACAAGACGCGAATGGGCGTGCTGCACTTGACGACATTGGTCGAAACGGTGTCGCCCAACTCGACGGATGTCGCAGGGTCCAGCATCACGATGTGCGCGTGGCGCTGCCCCGTGGAACGATCGACCAGGATGGCGAATCGACGCAGTGCAAGCTCGTCCGGGCTGGCCTTCTTCCTGCAGTCCGTGCGACCGCTGCGCTGAATTTCGCTCGCGCGGCCGATCTCGACAATCTCGCCTGTACGCCAACCATCCTGGAAATCGCGATGCTGCTTGTAGAGGTCGGCGCAGCCCGCCAGGCCGACGCAGATCGCCGCACCAAGAATCCCGCTTGTGACAGGATGCGCCGTGCCGATGATGTGATGTTTCATCTTCGCGATATCGGCGACGGACAATGTGTCGGCCCGATACCCCATGATGGGCTAGGACGCATCGACGCTTTGGCTTGCGCCGTTCAGCATGCGGAAGTAAAGGCCGCTGTGGGCCGGGATGCAACGCTCGGGAAACCCCGGGAGGTAGAGCGAGCGCTCAGGAACTTGCCACTCGTCGCACAAGGCGTAGCCGAGCACTTCGATCTCACTGATCAAGCGCTGACGGTTATAGACATGCATCGGCGCGAAGCAGCCAGCGCCGATGTTCTGCGCCGTGACGTAGTCTTCGCCGTCGTACAACGGGAGCTTGTTCAGCAAGATATGTCGTGGACGGATCTCGCACTGTGCGAGCAGATCAGCGGGGCGCCCATTGTCAAGATAGTGCAGGGCTCCTGCCGAGAGCCAGATGTCATGGCCGGCCAGCGCCTGTCTCAGGGCGTCTGTGTGGGTAAAACTCAGCGCACTGGCCCCTGCTTGCTTGGCCATTTCTCGGCCGATGGAAGCTATTGCAGGAACTTCAACGACGCGCCACGACAACTGATTCGGCATTTCGAAATAGCGCTGGTATGCGTAGAAATGAACGCCTACTGAACCGCCGATGTCGAGCACCTTGGTGGCACCGTCGCGAAACGCGCGCTCGAGCCACCACATTACCGGATAGTCGTACGCGAAGATCTTCTTCGTGCGGACGTTCACATACTCGGCCGCCAGGGCCGCATGGTCGAATTCCGGATTGTCAGGAAGCCAGTCCCGCGCTTCGGAGAAGTCCTTGAAGATGCCGAAATAGCCGGCAAAACCAGCCTCGGAGAAGAACTGTCGACGCCGCCAGCGCAGCAATGCCGGCCGGGTGACTGGCCCCTCAAGGATTTGCCGAACGACTTGCGAAGCACTGGAGTACGCCATGTTTTCCTCCATCCTTTCGGCGTTCACTGCCGGCCAGGTTTTCTGATGCGCTCAGCGGGCTGCTTCGATCTTGGTAACGACGATCTTTCCGTCGATCTTCTCCGCCTGGAAACGGACCTTGGCGCCGGTCTCGACCTTGTCGAGCATGGCGTCGTCCTTGACCCCGAACACCATGGTCATGCCGGGCATGTCCAGGTTCTTCAGCGGACCGTGCTTGATCGTGAGTTTCTTGTTGTCCTTGTCCACCTTGCGGACTTCGCCCTCAGTGAGTTCCGATGCCGCGGCCGAATCGGCAGCGCCTGCTGCCGGTGCCTTGTCCGCCATGCCGGGCATGTCCGACGTGGGTTTGGACGATTGCGCGCTGGCCGCGCCAGCAAACGAGAGTGCGGCAACGAATGCCAAGATTGCGATGCGAATGTTCGACATGAAGATCTCCTTGGATATGAATGAATTTGGAGACCCGCCGCGTCCCGATGGGAACTCGCGGCGGGCGCGTCGGGCTTACTTGCCGGTCTTGGTCACGTTCACGGCGCCCTTCATGCCCGCGTCGTAGTGGCCCGGCTGCAGGCAAGCGAAGTCGACCTTGCCGGCCTTGGTGAATTGCCAGACGATCTCGCCGCTCTTGCCCGCGGCCAGCGTGACCATGTTCGGATCGGAGTGCTCCATCTCGGGGTTCTTCTTCATGACTTCGTAATGCTCCTTGAGCTCCTTCTCGGTCCCGATCACGAGTTCGTGCTTCAGTTGGCCAGAGTTCTTGATCACGAAGCGCACGGTCTCGCCCTGCTTGACGCTGATGTCGGCGGGCGTGAAGCGCATGCTGTCCGTCATGTCGACGTTGATCGTGCGGGTGGCCTTGGTTGCCACGCCGGGCTTGCCGATCGCCTCATTGGCTTCGTGGCCGTGGCCACCGGCATGGGTGCCCGAGGCCGAAGCGCCAGCGGCGGCCAGGGCGACCAGTGCTGCGAGCGCGGTATTGCGGAGGGTGTGTTTCATGTGTTTCCTTTGAGAGTTGAGGTTGGGGAGGAGAGAGAAAATCAGTGGCCGGTATGTCCGCTGCCCGGCTTGCGAATCTGGACTTCGATGTTCTTGGCGGGCATGTTCTTCGCGGGCATCGCAGCCGCGCCGGCATCGCGCTGGCGCGAGGTCTCAGGCGCCGGGCCGTCGAGTTCGTAGGCCACGGTGCCCTTGGGATGCTTGAACCAGCCGGGGTTGGAGTAATCACCGGCTTTCTGGTTTTTGCGCACCTTGACCACGCTGAACATGCCGCCCATCTCGACCGAGCCGAACGGCCCTTCGCCCGTCATCATTCGCGCGGTGTTGTCGGGGATCGGCATTTCCATTTCGGCCATGTCGGCCATGCCGCGTTCGCCCATCACCATGTAGTCGGGCACCAGGCTCGAGATCTGCTTGGCCACGTCCTTGTGGTCCAGTCCAATCATGGTGGGCACGTCGTGGCCCATGGCGTTCATCGTGTGATGGCTCTTGTGGCAGTGGAAGGCCCAGTCGCCTTCCTCGTCGGCCAGAAAATCGATCTGACGCATCTGGCCGACCGCCACGTCCGTCGTGACCTCATACTGCCGGGAGCTCTTCGGCGTTGGGCCCCCATCGGTGCCCGTGACGAGGAATTCGTGCCCGTGCAGGTGGATCGGGTGGTTCGTCATCGTCAGGTTGCCGATGCGGATGCGCACTTTGTCGTTGAGCCGCACGTTGAGCGAGTCGATGCCGGGGAAGATGCGGCTGTTCCAGGACCACAGGTTGAAGTCCAGCATCGTCATGATCTTGGGCGTGGCGCTGCCGGGCTCCACGTCGTAGGCGTTGAGCAGGAACACGAAGTCGCGGTCGACCTTCTCGATCAGTGGATGGTCACCCTTCGGGTGCGTGACCCAGAAGCCCATCATCCCCATCGCCATCTGCGTCATCTCGTCCGCATGCGGGTGGTACATGAAGGTGCCGGGGCGGCGTGCCACGAACTCATAGACGAAGGTCTTGCCCGGACGGATCGGCGGCTGGTTCAGGCCCGCGACGCCGTCCATGCCGTTGGGCAGGCGCTGGCCATGCCAGTGCACGCTGGTGTGCTCGGGCAGCTTATTGGTCACGAAGATCCGTACCCGGTCGCCTTCGACGACCTCGATGGTCGGACCGGGCGACTGGCCGTTGTAGCCCCACAGATTGGCTTTGAAGCCCGGTGCCATCTCGCGCACCACCGGTTCGGCCACCAGGTGAAATTCCTTGACACCGTTGTTCATGCGCCAAGGCAGGGTCCAGCCATTGAGCGTGACCACGGGGTTATAGGGCCGGCCGCTCGAGGGAGCGAGTGGCGGCATCGTGTTCGGAGAGGTCTGGAGCACAGGCTCTGGCAAGGCGGCCATGGCTACCTTGCTCACGCTGGCCGCGGCGACAGCCCCGGTGATGGCGCCGGCGCCGGTGATGAAGTTGCGTCTGCTGGTCATATCGTTCAATTCGTTGATGGGGTCAGTGCGCGGCGGCAGCGGAGGCTTCGCCGCCGCCGCCGGCCATCGAGCCGCCCGTCGCGGTAGGTTTACCCATCACCGACGCGGCCAGGGCGGCGTCGGCCAGCCAGAACTGCTGCTGGGCGTTGATGGCGTTGGTCACGCTGGAAATCTGGTCGCGTGCCTCGGCGAGCAACTCGAAGACGCCGATCAGCATCCCGTTGTAGCGAAGCACGTTTTCGTCGGCCATGGCCTGACGCAGCGGGACGATCTCGTCGCGGTAGTGGCGCGCGATGTCGTAGGCGGTGCGGTAGGCCGAATACCCTTCGCGCAGTTGCGAAGCCGCACCGCGAACCGTGGCGTCGTACCGGTTCGCTGCGGCCAGCGACTGCGCATTCAGCATGTCGCGCTGCGCCGACCCCCAGTCGAACAACGGCAGCCGGATGTCGAGCTCGAAGCCTCGACGGGTGCTCTTTGTGTTTTCCGCGTTATCGAACACGGTGTCACGCCGGCCACCCACCTCGACATCGATGAAGGTCGACAGCAGGTTGATGCCTTGCGACTTGCCCGCCACGTCCAGCTGGGCACGTGCGAGTTGGACGTCCAGACGCTGCTCGGTCGCGGTCGCCGCGACTTCCTTCGCCTCGCGAGGGGTCTTGGGCAAGTCAGGCAGACGTTCGGGCAACGTCAACTTGGCAGCCTGCTCATCGTTCAGTCCCAGGACACGAATCAGCTCCTCGCGCGCAGCGGTAGTCGCGTGCTGAGCCGAGGCGAGCTGGGTGGTCGCGTCGGCGTAGAACACCTGTTGGCGTGCACGCTGCAGCTTGGAGAAGTTCCCAATGAGCTGCATCCGGCGTGCGAGCTCGGCGCTGGCTTGAGCCGACTTGTTGACCTGTTCAGCGTACTGCAGCGACTGTTGCGCGGCAACCGCACGGACCCAGGCTTGCTTGACCTGCGTGACTTGGTCGACGACGGCGCTGGTCAGTTGGACCTTGGCCTGGCTGGCCTGGCTTCTGGAGATCGACAAGCGTTGCGGCAACAGGATGAGGTCCACCAGTCCGAAGGACAGCAGACGTTCAAGCTCGAGTTCGCTGTTCAGTCGGGTTCGTGCGAACGATAGGATCGGGTTCGGCAGCCGGCTGCTCTGGTTGGTCGCGGCAATGTCACCCCAGCTCTGCGCGATCAGCGCCTGGACGGACGGGCTGTTGGCCAGCGCGAGCTGAACCGCGTCGCTCTGCGACAGTGGCTTGGCCAGCAGATCCTGCGTCAACGCGGCGCGGCGGTCGCGCTGCTCCTGGGTCCTGCTGAGCTCGAGCTTGCCGCCTGTGAACTGCTGGGCATTGGTGTTCGTTTCCTTCAGGGCGTCGTCGATGCTGACCGAGGCGCAACCGGCCAGGAAGGCGGCCGCGACGGCGACGGCCGTCAAACGCAAAGCGCGCTTCATGGCTTCTCCTTCTTCGCTGGCATAGGCATCGAGTGGCCTGGCTGCGCGGCAGGTGCAGCGGCTGCGCCCTTGGGCGAATCGGACTCTGCCGACCCCGTGCCCGATGCTTCCTTGGCGTAGGCCTGCCAGCCGCCTCGGCGGTAGACCGTCTCGTTGGCCTCCTTCCAGGGAATGGCCTTTTCGTCAGCGAAGGGCCGATAGCCCTCGAGTGCGGACCTGTAGGTCAGTACAGGTGGCACTGATGTGGGTGCCGCCTCGGGCTGGGCGGATGCAGGCTGAGCCAAGGCGACAGCGGCGCTCAGCGTTGCCAGGGCTGCGAACGCAGCCACGGCGGGAAAAACTGCCAGCCGACGGGCCGACGATGAATGGAACATGGAGTCCTCGCAAGATCATGAACGGGATGCGCCAGAACTGCCCTGAAGGCATGGCGCAGCGATGCATGAGCGTCCGCGGCGGCCCCGTGACGGATCACGGGCGCACGAACGCGTCAGAAGCGAGGAGGCTTGTCGAGAACGCGTGGCGCGAGCGTGGCCACCGTGATGGCGGGCTCCGCCAGATCGGCGCGGGGAAGATCGTGGAAGACGGCCACTTCCAACGTACTGGTCAGCGCCGTGGCATGGCACGCGCCGCAGGTTCCGCACTTGTGCATCGCGTCAGGTTCCGCGCTTGCAGCCTTGGCAGTGCTGTCTTTCACAGGCGGTTTGGCCGCCTGTGACGCCTCGTGGTGATGGTCGCCACGCTCGTCCGCATGCGGATGTTGGGCGTGGTCATGCATCCCGGTCCGCTCAGCGGACATTTCCGTCATTGCGCCGGCGTGTCCAGGTCCGCAAAAGACCATGGCTGCCGCAGCGTACCCCTGGAAGGGTACGGCAAACATCATGATCCAAAGGACGAACAGGCGAACCCGGTGCATAAGGCGAATTCTAGATCGAGCGGTCTGTCAGGTGGCCTGTACGTGTATCCAGTCCTGCACGCGGCCCTCAGGGCTGCGCCTGTGCGCGAGTCTTGCTCGCGTCACCCTTGGGCGCTGGCAGGGGCGCACCGAGCCTGGCCGCTGCATCCCAGTTGGGCTGCTTCTGCGCGGCTTCCAGTTCGGCCACCACTTCGGCGCGCGACTTGGAGGCTCCGACCTTCGGCGTGCTCATCGACCCCCAGCGCAGCATGCTGGCCCCGGCAGGGGTTTTCTGCGCGTCCGCGAGCTCAGCCGACACCTGCGCTGCAGTCTTGCCCGATCCGGCTTCGCCCGGGTGATAGACCACGCCGGCTTCGTTGGGTGCGAAATGCGACGGACCTTCCGCATAGGCCGCGAACGGCGCGACGAAGGCAGCGCCCACGCCGGCGGCGAGTGCGAACGAGAAGATTTGACGGTTCTTCATGATAGGTCTCCTTCAACGAATTGCTCGACTTCGCGAGCTGCATTGAACACGTCGGCATCGACCACCGAGCCGGCGATGCCAGTCAACTGGCTGGCATGCAATGACTCTAGGAAGCCAGTCCGCCAATCACCCTCTACTTGGATTACAAAGAAGTAATCCACGCACGCGACCCCGCGCCGTAGCATTGGATGATGCGAATCCTGGTCATCGAAGACGAACACAAACTGGGCGACTACCTCGTCAAGGGCCTGACCGAGAGCGGCTTCGTGGTCGACCTCGCACGCACGGGCATCGAGGGGCGCAGTCTCGCGCTCGATGGGGACTACGACCTCCTGGTGCTGGACGTGATGCTGCCGGGCATCGATGGTTTCGCCGTTCTGGAGGCTCTGCGCAAATCCAAGTCGATGCCGGTGCTGATGTTGACGGCGCGCGACGAAGTAACCGATCGGGTGCGAGGACTTCAAAGCGGCGCGGACGATTACCTCGCCAAGCCGTTCGCCTTCTCCGAACTGCTTGCACGGATCCAGGCGCTGCTTCGGCGCGGCAAGCTCCATGAGGTTTCCAACTACACGCTCAAAGACCTGAACCTCGATGTGGTGGCGCGCAAGGCGACGCGCAACGGGCAACGCCTGGAGCTGACCGCCAAGGAGTTCGCGCTGCTGACGCTGCTCATGCGCCGCCAGGGCAACGTGCTGTCGCGCACGCAACTGGCAGATCAGGTCTGGGACATGAGCTTCGACAGCGACACCAACCTGGTGGAAGTGGCGATCCGGCGACTGCGCAGCAAGATCGACGATCCTTTCGAAGAGAAGCTGCTGCACACGGTGCGCGGCATGGGTTACGTGCTGGAGAGCCGACAGGGCAGTTGATCGTGAACGCCGCTGAAACCATCCGCGAGCCCGGCGCCTCGGTCACCGCTGCGATCGTCAAGTCGGCGGCAACCGATGCAGCCCCCAACACCGAAGGCACCGGCTCCATCCAGGCCGCGCTGTCTCGCTGGTTTGCGGCGCAGGCATTGATCGGCCTCAGCCTCGTCTGCGTGGCGATCTACGCCGTCACGGCGTGGAGCTTTCAGGTCAAGCAGGCCAGCGAGTTCGAGCGCCAGTCCGAATTGATCCGGCACCTGATCCAGGAGTCGCGCGGCGATCCTGGGCCGGACGGCTTGCGGCACAAGCTGGACGATTTCTTTCTCACGCATGCCGAGATCAGCTTGGTGCTGCGCCGCGGGAACGAGACTATCTACTCGACCAGGCCTACCCGGGCATCCGCACGCTGGCTTTGGAAGCCGACTGAGGAGCTCCAGGCGCAGCCGGGCGATGCCGCCATGCAACTGCAACTGGGCATCGACATCCAGGAGGACAACCGGCTCCTGCGTCGGCTAGCCTGGACACTGGTCGGTGCGGTCGTGCTGGGGTCCGCGATGATCTCCCTGACCGGTGCGCTGCTGGTGCACCGGGGTCTGAAACCCCTGAAGAAGCTGATTCAGCAGACCGCCGCCACAGGACCCGCGCACCCGGGACTGCGCATCGATCCCTCCCCGTATGCCTCTGAAATCACCCCCTGGGTCGCGCAGTTCAATGCGGTGCTCGACCGGGCGGAACAGGCCTACCAGCAGTTGGAATCGTTCAACGCGGATGTTGCGCACGAACTGCGCACGCCGCTGGCCAACCTGATCGGGATGGTGGAGGTCGAGTTGGCGCGGCCAAGGTCGATCGAGGAGTTGCGCGACGCGTTGCTGTCGGCGCTGGAAGAAGCAAGGCGCGTCTCCGCGATCGTGATCGACATGCTCTTCCTGTCCCATGCAGACCGCGGCGCTGTCGCCCGCCGCTCGGCGCCGGTCAGTCTGGCTGACCAGGTGCGCACGGTACTGGACTTTCACGAGGCCACGCTCGAAGACGTGGGACTGAAGGTGCATGTCAGCGGCGATGCGCGCATTGGTGTCGACGCCGGACTGGTGCGCAGAGCGCTGTCGAACCTGCTGAGCAACGCGAGCCGGTATGCGGCGCCGGGCTCGACCATCGCGGTCGTGATCGATACGCAGCCTGACGGCGTCTGGGTCAAGGTTGCCAACCGTGGCGAGCCGATCGCCGCCGACGTGCTGCCCAATCTTTTCAAACGCTTCTTCCGGGCGGAGCGGTCTCGCTCCGACTCGTCAGAGCACCATGGGCTGGGCTTGGCGATCGTCGCCGCGATCGCGCGAATGCATGGAGGCCAAACCCGAGCCACCTCCCGATCGGGCGTCACTGAGATCAGCTTTTCCATGGCGGTGTCGGAAAACTGATCCGCGGCCAACCCTGGTCGGCGCGCCGAGATTGCACATCGACTGCAGCAGGGACCGTGTTTCAATCGGCGCTATCGCGCAATGCGCATTGCTCCTTTTCTCCCATGACTATCGGTCTTGAAGTTCTCATCGGTCACTGGAAAGCCGATTCGTTGAGCACCTACAACTCATGGTTTCTCTGGGATGAGAGGCTCAAAAATTTCCGATCCATTCGCCGCGGCTTGGCCCAGGTGGTCAAGGACATCGATGCAGGCACCTTCGGCAGCGCATTCCGCGGCTCCTCGCTCGAGACGGTCGTGGGTTCGGTGGCGGAGCAGCGCCAGATCTTCAAGGGGGCCGACCACGCGTTTCTCTGGAAGCCCAAGCTGCGCATTCCCGACATCTATGAGAACGCCGCCAACCAGCGTGCCTTCGCCCGACTGCTGCACGCCTGCGACTGCTGTGACAGCGCGGAGGAGGTGGTCGAAGCCATCCGGCGGATCGACGCGCATCAGATCAAGGGCCTCGGGCCGGCCGTGGCGAATCTTCTGTACTTCGTCCATCCCACGATCGTGATGCCATTCAACACGGCGATCGTGAAGGGCTACAACGCGCTCACGGGCAGCAATGTCAAGCTCGGTAAGTGGGACCACTATCTCTCGATGCGCGAAGGCTGTCTGCGCCTGAATGCGCAGCACCGCCGGCTGCTGTCCAACGACATGGGCGCCTTGGCCGGCCTGCTCTTCGACATCGGTTCGGGTCGGTACACGGCACCGCCGCGCGACGACGATGCCGCCGCCATCCGGGGCTGGGAAGCCGATCTCGAGAAAGTGCGCGAGGAATCGGCCGCCGCACACAAGCGCTGGGCCGCCGAACGCGAGAGCGATGCGACCCACACCGAAATCCAGGGATGGCTGCGCGACCTGGGCAGGTCGCTGGGTTACGGCGTCTGGATCGCATCCAACGACCAGGGCCGCACCTATGCAGGAGGGCGACTCGGCGACGGCTGCCTGACGCAGTTGCCTTCGGGAGCTCAGCCCGGTCTGGACTCGGTGCGTCTGATCGACGTGATCTGGGTGGAAGCCGACGGCGCCAAGATCGCCGCAGCTTTCGAGGTGGAACACTCGACCTCGATCTACTCGGGCATCGTGCGAATGCTGGACCTTGCACTGGGCACGGAACTTGGCGCTGGGGTGTCGATGTTCCTGGTGGCGCCCGATGCACGACGCGACGACGTACGACTGCAGCTGCGCCGCCCGGCGTTTTCGCGTGTCGCTGAACTTGGCATCCGGTATCTGCCCTATAGCGAACTCGGCAACCACCGCGAAGCGATTGGCCGCTTCGGTTCGGGGTTGAAGCCCCTGAGCGAGATTTCACATCTGCTTTGAGACCCGGGCGCGAGAGGTATGACCGCCGCGCCCGTCGACGAACCCGCTGGATGACGCAACTGTAATCTTCGCGTGCGGGAATTCGCCGACCTGCGACCTAGAGTTGGATCACGGAAAGAGACAAGCGCACCCTCAAGTGCGCCTACTCGACCAGGAACATTGCCCACTCTTTGCCAAAGGATCGAATCATGAAGACCTCCCTCAAGACCTCCCTGACGCTGGCCGCGCTGCTCAGCGCGATCGCCGGCCCTGCGCTTGCTGGCAACTATGCGGAAGGCGACCCCCGCCCTGCACCGCTGACTTCCAGCACCAGCCGCGCCGCTGTGGCCGCGGACACGCGAAACTGGCTGCAGAACTCGCCGGACCAAGGCTACCCCGAAGGCAATCCGCGGGCTGTCGCAAGCGTCAGCGCCAACAGCCGCGCAATGGTTCAGGCCGACACGTTGACCTGGATTCGTTCAGGCTTGGCTGCAGCCACCAACGGCGAAGCAGGCGCCGACCTGTCTCGCCCCGCCTACAGGCAGGCCGCCGCCGAATACGCACGCCTGCGCAACGGCCCCGAGTTTGGTGCCTTGGTGGAACGCATCACGCGACAGGGCTCGCGGTCGGCTGCAACCGCCAGCCGCTGATGGATTGGCGCACAGCCTTGAAGCGCTCGAGACCGCAAGCCGCGCATATTGCCGCGACTTGCGGCCTGTTCTGAACCACAAGGTCTAGAATTCGCGGAACTACCTCGCGCACGCCAGCTCCATACACAGCGTTCCAATACGCCCTTCCATGGCCTCCATTGCAACCGTTTCCAAGCATATTCGTGGCGCACCCAGCGCCACGAATATGCTTGGGTCTGCATTGCCAAGGACGCAGTCATGACACGCCGGCTGGTGCACCTGATCGCCCGCGGACTGATCGGTGTGCTGCTGTTCGCGCAGCTGTCGATCGCAGCCTATGCCTGCCCAGCGCTCTCGTCGGGCGCGATGGACGCGGACTCAGCTGCCTTGATGCAGATGGCCGGCGAGACGACCGCGGTTGTCGATGCAAGTGTTGACGCGACCACACAGTCGCCTCCCTGTGGCGACATGGTTGGCATGACAGATACGGGCTCTGCCAATCTGTGTGCCGAGCACTGCAAATTCGGCCAGCAAAGCGACCATGCATCCACGCTGACGATCCCCGTCGCGCTGCTGGCACCGCTTCTCCTGACGCCTTGGGCGCCCGAGGCGACACAGCCTCCACGCCCTGCGGCGGCTTCCTTGAGTGCACTGGTTGCGGCATCGCCCCCGCACGCCATCCTGCACTGCGTCTACCGAACCTGATCCACTGATCGACGCTGCGCCGACGGCTCTCACGAGCCGGGACGGCGCACCGGTCGTGCCTTGCCGTCCGCACGGGTTTCACCTGTGCGTGGCGCAGCGGCCCGACACCTGCCCCACGGGGTTTGTCGTCAGGAGATCTCATGTTCACCGTTTCTTTCCCCGCCAGGCCGCACGCACGGCGCTGGCCCCGTCAGTGGGCCGTGGCGTTGGCGCTGTGCGCCGGCACCCTCGGCCTCGGCGCCCATGCGCAACAGCCTCCACAGGCGCTCACCCTCGACTCGGCGCTGCGGCTTGCCGAAGAGCGCTCGCGCCAGATCGTCGCGCAAGACGCGGCCGCCGGCGCGGCGCGCGCGATGGCCGTGGCCGCCGGCCAACTGCCCGACCCGGTGCTGAAGGCCGGCATCAGCAACCTACCGGTCAACGGCGGCGACCGTTTCAGCCTCACGCGCGATTTCATGACGATGCGCTCGATCGGGGTGATGCAGGAGTTCACCCGCTCCGACAAGCGCCAGGCTCGCGCGGCGCGCTTTGACCGTGAAGTCGATGTCGCCGAAGCGGCTCGCGCCGTGGCCTTGGCCAACCTGCGGCGCGACACCGCAACTGCCTGGCTCGATCGCTACTACCAAGGTCGGATGCGAGACCTGCTGCAAACGCAACGTGCCGAGCTGAACCTGCAGATCGAGGGCGCCGACGCTGCCTACCGTGGCGGTCGTGGCACGCAGGCCGATGTGTTCACTGCGCGCTCCGCATTGGCGCAACTGGACGACCGAATCATTGCGCAGGAGCGTCAAATCGCCACGGCTCAAACGCGCTTGGCGCGCTGGGTTGGGCCGGGCACACCCCAGCCCTCGACGGTGCTCCCGGATCTGGGCTCCGTTCGCCTGGACGCCCGCAATCTGGAGGCCCACATCGGTGAGCATCCCCAGATCGCGCTGATGGCACGGCAGGAAGCCGTAGCGCGCGCGGAGGCCGACATCGCGCAGAGCAACAAGCGCTCCGATTGGACCGTCGAGCTGATGTACAGCCAGCGTGGCCCAGCCTACTCGAACATGGTGTCGCTCAACGTGTCGATCCCACTGCAGCTCGACCAGAAGAATCGCCAGGACCGGGAACTCGCAGCCAAGCTCGCGACGGCCGAGCAGATGCAGGCCCAACGGGAAGAGGCCACCCGCGAAAGCACCGCCGAAGCACTCTCCCTGCTGCAGCAATGGCAGAGCAACCGGAAGCGGCTGGCGTTGTACGACAGCTCGCTGATTCCGCTCGCCTCCGAACGCACGCAGGCTGTACTGGCCGCCTACCGCGGCGGCGCAGGAACCCTGAGCGCCGCGCTCGAGGCGCGACGCATGGAGATCGACACGCGCATGGAACGCCTGCGCCTCGAGATGGAAACCGCAGGCCTATGGGCTCAGCTCGAATTCCTGATTCCGGCCGGCCACCCAGCACTCGCTGCCAGTGCGTCGACAACGACCGTGGACGTCAAGGAGCCTCAACAATGAAAACCCAACCCTTTTTCCTTGGATTGATCGCCGCAGCGGTCCTCGCTGCGGCCGCCCTTGGCGCGTACACCTTCGGGTTGCAGCGCGGCAGGAGCATGGCCCCGTCACCGACCGCCGACGTGAGCCCGGCGGCGTCCATGCCCACGGCGAGCGCCCCGATGGCATCGCCAGCTTCCCCCAACGAGACCGGCGAGGACGCCACCCGGCGCCACATCGCGGCAGGGCTGAAGGCTGGCGACACCGATCCAGCCAACGGCAAGAAGATCCTCTACTACCACGACCCCATGGTGCCGGGGAACAAGTTCGACAAGCCGGCGAAGTCGCCCTTCATGGACATGATGATGTCGCCCGTCTACGCAGGTGGTGACGGCGACCAGAACAGCGTGACGGTGAGTGCACGGGTGCAGCAGAATCTGGGCGTACGAACCGCTCTTGTGTCCGAGGGCAGCGTGTCGCCGCAGGTGGCCACGGTCGGCAGCATCGCCTTCAACGAGCGTGACCAGGTCATCGTGCAGGCCCGGGCGACCGGCTACGTCGAACGCCTGAACGTGCGCGCAACGCTCGATCAGGTGAAGAAAGGCCAGGCCCTGGCCGAGCTCTACGTCCCGGAATGGATCGCAGCACAGGAGGAGTTCCTGTCGGTGCAACGCATGCGCGGCACCGACCTGGCCCCGCTGGTCGACGGCGCGCGTCAACGCATGCGCCAGGTCGGCATGAGCGACGGGCAGATCGAACTCGTCGCACGCAGCGGCCGCACCCAGCCTCGCATCACGCTGGCCGCGCCAATCGGTGGCGTCGTCACTGAACTCGCCGCGCGCGAAGGCATGACGGTGAGCGCCGGCACTACGCTGTTTCGCATCAACGGCCTGGCCACCGTCTGGGCCAACGCCGAAGTCCCCGAGAGCCAGGCGGCGCTGGTTCGACTGGGCGCCAGGGTGCTGGCCAGAACGCCTGCCGCGCCTGGCGAGACCTTCGATGGAAAGGTGCAAGCCATTCTTCCCGATGTGAATCCGGCGACGCGCACCCTCAAGGCACGCATGGAACTGGCGAATCCGACCGGCAGGCTGGTGCCCGGCATGTTCGTCTCGATGAATTTCACGGATACGCGTGCCGACAAGGCGTTGCTGATCCCGACCGAGGCCGTCATCCAGACGGGCAAGCGCACGGTCGTCATGCTGGCGGAGGACAACGGTCGGTTCCGGCCGGTCGATGTCGAGATCGGCGTCGAAAGCGGTGGCCAGACCGAGATCAAGCGCGGGCTGCAGGCCGGCCAGCGTGTCGTGGTGTCCTCGCAGTTCCTGATTGACTCGGAGGCCAGTCTCAAGGGTGTCGAGGCGCGCCTGAACGCCGCGCCTACCGCGGCAGCGCCAGCAGTCGGCACCCCCGCCATAGCGGCTGCAGGGGTTCCAAAGCACTTGGGCGAAGGCAAGGTGGAAAGCATCACCGCGGACACGATGACCTTCTCGCACGGCCCGATTCCCACGATGAAGTGGGGCGCGATGACCATGGAGTTCAAGCTGCCGCCTGGCGGCGCACCGGGCAACGTGAAGGCCGGCGACCGCGCGAGCTTCGAGTTCTTCATCGACAAGGACGACCTGCCGCAACTCACCCGCGTGACGCCGGCCGCGCCTGGCGCCATGCCAGCCACGCCGTCCACGCCAGGGGTCAAGCAATGATCGCCAGGCTCATCCGCTGGTCCATCGCCAACCGGTTCCTCGTCCTGCTGGCCACCCTGATGGTCAGCGCCTGGGGCGTGTATTCAGTGCTGCGCACGCCGCTGGATGCGTTGCCCGACCTTTCGGACGTTCAGGTCATCATCCGCACCACCTACCCGGGCCAAGCGCCGCGCATTGTCGAGAACCAGATCACCTACCCGCTCACCACGACCATGCTGTCGGTGCCGGGCGCGAAGACGGTGCGCGGCTATTCGTTCTTCGGCGATTCCTTCGTCTACGTGCTGTTCGAGGACGGGACCGACCTGTACTGGGCTCGCTCGCGGGTGCTGGAGTACCTGAACCAGGTGCAGTCGCGCCTGCCCGCCGGTGCCAAGGCCTCGCTCGGGCCCGATGCCACCGGCGTCGGCTGGATCTACCAGTACGCGCTGGTCGACCGCGGCGGCACGCAGGACGCTTCCCAACTGCGCGCCCTGCAGGACTGGTTCCTCAAGTACGAACTGAAGACGGTGCCCAATGTCGCCGAGGTGGCCTCCGTGGGCGGCATGGTGCGTCAGTACCAGGTCGTGCTCGATCCCGAGAAACTGGCGGCCTACCGGATCCCGCATACCCAGGTCGTCGAGGCCATCCAGAAGGCCAACCAGGAAACCGGCGGCTCGGTGCTCGAACTCGGTGAGGCCGAATACATGGTGCGAGCCACGGGTTACCTCCAGGGCCTGGAGGACTTTCGCAAGATCCCCCTGATGACCACCGACGCCGGCGTGTCCGTACGCCTGGGCGACGTGGCCCGCATCCAGGTCGGGCCGGAGATGCGTCGCGGCATCGGCGAGCTCGACGGCGAAGGCGAAGCCGTCGGCGGCGTGATCGTGATGCGCTCGGGTAAAAATGCCTTGGAAACCATCACCGCCGTGAAAGAAAAGCTCCAGACGCTGCAGGAGAGCTTGCCCAAGGGGGTAGAGATCGTGCCGACCTACGACCGGTCCAACCTGATCGAGCGGGCGGTGCGCAACCTCGGCTTCAAGCTGCTCGAGGAATTCCTCGTCGTGGCGGTCGTGTGCTTCATCTTCCTGTTCCACCTGCGCTCCGCCTTTGTCGCGATCGTCTCGCTGCCGATCGGCATCCTGGCGGCGTTCATCGTGATGCGCTACCAGGGGGTCAATGCCAACATCATGTCGCTGGGCGGCATCGCGATCGCCATTGGCGCGATGGTTGATGCGGCGGTGGTGATGATCGAGAACGCCCACAAGCACATCGAGCAGTGGAACCACGAGCATCCCGGGCAGCGTCTGCAGGGAGAGAACCACTGGCGGGTCGTGGCCGACTCGGCGGCCGAAGTCGGGCCGGCTTTGTTCTTCTCGCTGCTCATCATCACGCTGTCGTTCATTCCTGTGTTCACGCTCGAGGCCCAGGAAGGACGCATGTTCTCTCCACTGGCCTTCACCAAGACGTATGCGATGGCGGCGGCAGCCGGGCTGGCGGTCACGCTGATCCCGGTGCTGATGGGCTACCTGATCCGCGGCAAGATCCCCGACGAGAAGACCAACCCGCTCAACCGGCTGCTGATCACGGTTTACCGGCCGCTGCTGGACGCGGTGCTGCGCTGGCCGAAGCTGACGCTGTCGGGCGCCGTGGTCGTGCTGGTCCTGAGCCTGTGGCCGCTGCAGCACATCGGCGGGGAGTTCATGCCGCGCCTGGACGAGGGCGACCTGCTCTACATGCCCTCGGCACTGCCGGGCCTCTCGGCGGGCAAGGCCGGCGAGCTACTGCAGCAGACCGACCGCCTGATCAAGACGGTCCCGGAGGTGGCCAGCGTCTACGGCAAGGCCGGGCGCGCGGAGTCGGCCACCGACCCGGCGCCGATGGAGATGTTCGAAACCACCATCCAGTTCAAGCCGCGCGAACAGTGGCGCGCCGGCATGACGCAGGACAAGTTGGTCGAGGAACTGGATCGCATCGTGAAGGTGCCGGGCCTCACCAACATTTGGGTGCCCCCGATCCGCAACCGCATCGACATGCTGGCCACCGGGATCAAGAGCCCGGTGGGCGTGAAGGTGGCGGGCACCGACCTGGCCACCATCGACCGCATCACGGGCGACATCGAGCGCGTTCTCAAGAACGTGCCGGGTGTCTCCAGCGCGTTGGCCGAACGCCTGACCGGCGGTCGCTACGTGGATGTGAACATCCAGCGCGACGCGGCGGCGCGCTTCGGCATGAACATCGCCGATGTGCAGTCGGTCATCGCCTCGGCGGTCGGCGGCGAGAACGTCGGCGAGACAGTGGAAGGGCTGCAGCGCTTTCCGATCAATGTGCGCTACCCCCGCGAGATCCGCGATTCGCTGGAGCGGTTGCGGACCTTGCCGATCGTCACCGCGCGCGGGGCGCGGCTGCTGCTCTCCGATGTCGCGGACATCCGCGTCGCCGACGGGCCTCCCATGCTGCGCAGCGAGAACGCGCGGCTGTCGGGATGGGTCTATGTGGACATCCGCGGACGCGATCTGCGCTCGGCGGTGCAGGATATGCAGCGCGCAGTCGCGAAGGACGTGAAGCTGCCGCCGGGCTACTCTGTCTCCTGGTCCGGCCAGTTCGAGTTCCTGGAGCGGGCCACCGCCAAGCTGAAGGTGGTGGTGCCGTTCACGCTGCTCATCATCTTCGTGCTGCTGTACCTGACCTTCAAGCGGTTCGACGAAGCGCTCCTGATCATGGCCGCGCTGCCGTTTGCCCTGGTCGGTGGCATCTGGCTGCTGTACCTGCTGAGCTACAACCTGTCCGTCGCGGGGGCGGTCGGGTTCATCGCGCTGGCCGGTGTGTCCGCGGAGTTCGGCGTGATCATGCTGCTGTACCTCAAGCATGCCTGGGACGACCGGGTCGACCAGGGCAAGACGAGCACGGCCGATCTGTTGGACGCGATCCGCGAAGGCGCGGTGCTGCGCGTGCGTCCGAAGGCGATGACCGTGGCTGTCATCCTGGCGGGCCTGTTTCCGATCATGTGGGGAACGGGCACCGGCTCCGAGGTGATGCAGCGAATTGCCGCGCCGATGGTGGGGGGGATGATCACAGCCCCGTTGCTGTCGATGTTCGTGATCCCCGCGGCGTACCTGTTGATGCGGCGGGCGCGCGAGCCTCGTGATCAGCACGCACCTCGCCGCACGTTCTGGAGAAGAGGCCATGGCCCGACCTGAACGCCTGCAGCAACAACGCACACCTCTCGGCGTCGCGCTGTTCCTGTATCTGTGCTTGAGTTTGCTCGGCACTGCGGCGCTGGCGTCGATGCCTGTTCTGCAGCAGGAGGTAGGGGCGGCACGCTTGCCCCCTTCGGTCGCGACGGCGCCGGTCGCGTTCGCAGCCATGGACGCCACGCCAATGCCGGCGGCCATGGATGCCATGCCCTGCGCGTTGTGCTACAGCGCCCCGGCGCCATGGCCGCACGAGGTCGGTGGTGATTGCCGCGAACATGAGGCAACGGCGTGGCCGGTGCATGTCCCGCCGCTACCTGAAGCGACTTATTTCGATCCTGGAGGTCGGCATATCCGGTTGCCTGTGCGCATCCTGTACTGCCGTTGGCTGGATTGATCGGCGACAGCGAGTGTCACAGCTCGCGTTTGTTTCCATCCATCAATTCCAGGAGTTCATCATGAAAAAGCCACTCGTCATTCTCATCGGCGCCCTGACCTTGGGTGCCGCCTTGCCTGCTCTGGCAGGGCCGGATTTCCAGGTCATCGAGCAAGGGCGCAAGGCCGCACAGGTCGCGGCCGCTGAACGCCGAGCCGACACTCTGGCCGGCAAGGGCTCGCCGAACTGTCCGCCACCGCCACTGGTGCTGCCGCTGGACCATGGCCCGCGAGCGCTGACCACCCCGGGCGAAAACCGTCAACGCCGAGCCCGCTATGAAGCCCAGTTGAGGGCGTGCAAGAACGTGTCGTCGTAGTGCCCGCGTGCGCCCAGCAGACACCTGTGTCTGCTGGGCGTAGAGGACTTCGGTGCCATTGCCGCGATCTGGGCAAGGGTCGCGACGAGCGCGAGGAGCCACGCGATCGGAGTCGCGGAAAGCAGGGATCGCGCCCCTGAGCTACGGACTGCAACATTGCTGCTGCGCCTGGACCGGCGGGCACTTCACCGAGCCGAAGGAGCAGAACACACAGCAGTCGCCGGATTTCGGGCGCAGCAAGATCTTGCAGTTCTCGCATTCGTAGAAGAACTGACAGGCGTCCACAGGCATTGCCTCACGCCTTGCGTGGCCGCAGTGGGGGCATGTCAGCACGGAGTCGAAAACGACTGCGCCGTGCTCGCCTTGTCCTTGCGTCATTGGCGCACCCTCCCACTTTCACAGCCATGTCCACTGCATCGCTTGTGCGCTGGCGACAGCAGATCCCACAGCGACACGCCGACCATCAAGGCCAACCCGGCATACAGCAGTTCAGCCGTCCACCATTGGCCGAAGAAGAGCAGCATGGCCACCAGCACCATCACCGGGCCGATCATGCCCACCAAGCCGCGATACCACTGTCGATGGCGATACCAACCGACGGCATTGGCGACCAGTGCAATGCTTGCAAACAGCGGCAGCAGCGTGGTGAGAAACAGGCCTTCGTAGCCACTGAAGATGCCAAGACCCGCCGCAGCGCCAAGGCTCGCCAAGGCCGGGAAGCATGCTGGGCACGCCGCGGCCGAGACGATGCTGCCCAGGGCTCCGGCTTTGTCGGCAAACCGTGCGATCCATTCCATTGACTGCCTCCATGTCTTTCGAAAAGCCCACAATACTTCCGTAGTCAAGTACGGAGTCAAGCGTCATGGACCAATTCAGCATCGGCGTATTCGCGCAGGCCGCCGGGGTCAACGTGGAGACCATTCGGTTCTATCAACGCAAGGGGTTGCTGCCACAGCCAGACCGGCCTTACGGCAGCATCCGTCGATACGGCCAGAAAGATGTGGCGAGAGTTCGGTTCGTGAAGTCTGCGCAGTGCCTGGGCTTCAGCCTCGAGGAGGTGGCCGGATTGCTGACGCTGGAAGATGGCACCCATTGTGGTGACGCTCGCCAACTCGGGGAGCAAAAACTTGCCGACGTGCGTGCCAAGCTGGTGGACTTGCATCGCATCGAGTCAGCCCTGGCGACTTTGGTTGACGACTGCAGCACAAGCCGCGCCAGTGTGTGCTGCCCGCTGATCGCTGCACTGCAGGAATAGCCTTGGCGGGCACCGATCGGTATCGCTGCTGACGCGCCGAGGACAGTCGTTCGCTGAGGAGCGCAAGCTTCTCGGCATGCTCTCGAGAATCCACGCCCGCTGCGGCCAAGGCCAACAACAGCTGAGAGGGGAATCTCCCGGGCCTTGCGGCCCTTTCCCCGCGCTCGCGCGGCTGCTCTGGAGTCACTTCCACCCATTTACCCAGGCAGTAATGCGAGCCCTCGTTAAAATGAGAATCAATAGCGCTACTACAACATGAAAATGCTCTCACTCTGGGCCAGGCGATTCTTGGCAATGACGGCGCTTCTTGCGCTCTGGTCGTCTTCTCTGGCCTGGGCTGCGGACTCCGCTGCGAGCGACCAAGCCAAGCAGACTTGGCAGTTGCTGGACTACCTTGCAGTCGATTACGGCGGTGCGGTGAGTGACGGTAAGGTCCAGAGTGCCAGCGAGTATGAAGAAATGAAGGAGTTTGCTGCGACGGCTGGGCAGCAGCTCGCCGCGCTGCCGAGCACGCCAGCGCTCCCAGAGCTGCAACGCCAAGCCACGGCGCTGAGCGAGCTCATCGCGGCGAAGGCGGATGCAAAGGCTGTGGCCGACAGTGCCCATTCATTGGCTGCGGCACTGGTCAAGGCGTACCCGTTCCCGCTCTCGCCATCCAAGCCGCCAGACCTCGTGCGTGCCAAGGTGCTGTTCGAGGCCAACTGCGCCGCCTGCCATGGAGCGACAGGACGGGGCGATGGACCACTGGGCGCCAAACTGACCCCACCACCAATCGCATTCACCGATCGCGATCGGGCCCGTTCGCGCAGCGTGCTTGCGCTTTATCAGGTCGTCTCTCAAGGCGTCGCCGGCACCCCGATGCCCAGTTTCGCGACGCTGCCCGATGAGGATCGGTGGGCATTGGCATTTTTCGCGGGGACGCTGTCGCACGACGACGCCATGCGCACACGCGGTGAGCAATCCTGGGGCCGGGACGCCGCCGCCAAGGCGGTTTTTCCCGACCTGGCGGCTGCTGCCACCTTGACCGAGGCTGCCTTGTCCGAGCGGATGTCTCCAGACACGGCACGTGATCTCACCGCCTACGTTCGAAGCCACCCGGAAGTCACTGTTGCAGCGAATGGTCCGGGCGGATTGGGCCTGGCCCGCACACGTCTTCAGGAGAGCCTTGCCGCAGCTCGCGCGGGTGACCAGGCCAACGCGACGCGGTTGGGCCTGTCGGCCTACCTGGATGGCTTTGAGCCGCTCGAGCCGGCATTGCGCGCGCGCAACCAGGTGCTGCTCACCGAAGTAGAAAATTCCATGCTGGCCTACCGCGGCGCGCTTGCCAGTGGCAAGTTGGAGCAAGCCGATGCTGCGGCGCAGAAGTTGGACTACCTCTTTGCGCAGGTCGATAGCGAGTTGGGGGCGGACAAGGCCGACCCACTGACCACGTTCATCGCCTCTCTCACGATCCTGCTTCGCGAAGGTGTGGAAGCGTTGCTGATCGTCGTCGGCATGGTGGCCTTCCTGAAGAAGGCCGAACGGCGCGATGTCCTGGCCTATGTTCACGGGGGGTGGATCGTCGCGCTCGCCTGTGGCGGCCTGACCTGGGCCGTGGCGACCTATTTCGTGAGTATCAGCGGTGCCAGCCGCGAGGTGACCGAAGGGGTGTCGTCGCTCTTTGCGGCCATCGTATTGCTGAGCGTTGGTCTCTGGATGCACCAGAAGAGCACCGCGGGCAAATGGCAGGCCTATTTGAAGGAAAAGCTCTCCGCAGCGATGACGGGCCGCTCGGCATGGGCGTTGTTCGCGCTTTCGTTCATTGCCGTCTACCGTGAGGTCTTCGAGACGGTCCTGTTTTATTCGGCGCTCGCTGGAGACGGCAACAACGGCGCCTTGCTTGGCGGATTGGTGGGGGGCCTGGCCGTCCTCGCAGTCATCGCATGGCTCATGCTGCGCACCAGCGCTCGCATGCCCATCGGCAAGTTCTTCAGCCTCAGCTCGATCCTGGTGGCGGTGCTCGCGGTCGTGCTCGCTGGCAAGGGGGTTGCGGGCCTCCAGGAGGCAGGGTGGCTCAGCGCCAGTCCAATCCACTGGCCCCGCATCGAGGTACTCGGGATGTATCCGTCTGCGGAGACCACCATCGCGCAGGCTGTGGTCCTGATCATTGCGCTGGCGGGCTTTGCGCTGAACTCGGTAAGGGCACGACAGCCTCGGTCAACATGAAGTAGTTGGCCGTAAGTCATCAACGCGAAGGAATTGCGCGTCGCTGCGGCCTGCGAGCACAGCGAAATGGTCGAGTTGCGCGTTTCTGGGCGCGCCAGAAAGCCCAATCGGATGCCCCGGTCAGCTGATTGCAACGGGAAGGTTGCGGCGCTGACCCGATGCGCAGCCAGAATGCGCTGTATTTCTACGCACACTCGAGAAGATCCACATGGCAACTCGCGACGATCTCCCGATCCTGCGTCAGATCCCGAGCGGTGTCTGGGTCCTGGGGTTCGTTGGCATGCTCATGGACATTTCCTCGGAAATGATCCACAGCCTGCTGCCGCTGTTCATGGTCTCCACCCTCGGGGCCAGCGCTTTCGCGGTCGGACTGATCGAAGGGCTCGCTGAGGCTACTGCGCTGATCGTCAAGGTCTTCTCGGGAACGCTGAGCGACTATCTCGGCAAGCGCAAGGGTCTGGCCATGTTCGGCTACGCACTGGGCGCACTGACCAAGCCGCTCTTCGCGCTCGCCCCACCCTGGGCATCGTGCTGACGGCACGGCTGCTGGACCGGGTCGGCAAGGGGATTCGCGGGGCGCCCCGCGATGCGCTGGTCGCCGACATCGCGCCGGCGCACCTGCGCGGTGCGGCTTTCGGCCTGCGCCAGTCGATCGACACCCTCGGGGCCTTCCTCGGGCCGCTGCTGGCCGTCGGCTTGATGCTGCTCTGGGCCAACGATTTCAGGGCCGTGTTCTGGGTCGCGGTGGTCCCCGGAGCGTCGCGCTCTGGGGCGTTCACATGGGCATGACGCAAGGCCTGCTGACCGCCATGGTGGCGGACACCGCGCCCGCCGACCTGCGCGGCACCGCCTACGGGTTTTTTAACCTGGTCAGCGGCCTTGCCATGTTGGCCGCCAGCGTGATCGCCGGCCTGCTGTGGGACCGACTCGGCGCATCTGTCACCTTCCACGCCGGCGCGGCCTTTTGCACGATGGCGCTTGCTGGGCTGGCGTGGCATCGCCGATAGGCAAGTGGGGACAGCGAACAGGCGCTGATGGCTGTGCCATGAAGAGGGAATTCCGACTTCCGAAATGCTGATTTCAGCAAGACTCGGGCGCGAGAGCGGTCTTTTTCATATCAGCAGTCATGATCACCAGCGCAAGACAAGCGGACACGCCAAGCATGGCGGAGAACCACAACGCACCATCTCCCCACCGTTCCACGGCCATACCAAACAGGAACGGCGCCCCAGCCTGGACGATGCGCGCCGGCACCATGAGGAATCCCTGACGCTGTCCGTAACCCTTCGCGCCGAAGATCAGGAGCGGCAGCGTCCCGATGGCGATGGTCAGGATGCCGTTGCCTAGGCCATGCAGCACGGCAAAGGCTGCTGCTGCCGATGTGCCAAGCAGACCGAGACAGAGCGCGCCCAGTGGATGAGCCAGCGTGGCCAACCAGGCCGAGAGCAGCGGATGCGCGCGCTTCAAAAAGGTGAACTCGATCACTCGTCCCGCCACCTGGGCCGGCCCGACCATGGCGGCGATGCCAACGGCCGCGGCCAGGCTGGCTCCGCTGGCCAGCAGGAGTTCCGGCAAGTGGGCGGCCATCGCCGTGCTGATGAACCAGGTGACGGCAAAGACATAGGCCATCAGGATCGCCGCCCGGCGCTGCTGCGCCGGGGACAATCCGGCGCCAGGTTCTTTTCCTGCGCCAGTTGCCTCCTTCGACGCCTGATTCGCACGAGCGACTCGTGGCAGCAGCACGTTGAGAGGAAGTCCAATCACCAAATGCAATGCCGCCCATGCAAGGCACGCGCCGCGCCAGCCTACGGCGTTTTCCAGATAGGCCGACAAGGGCCACCCGACGGTGCTCGCAAAGCCTGCGAACAGTGTGATGCCGGTGATTGATCTCCGCGCATCTTTGCCATGCAGGCGTACCACGGTAGCGAACGCGGCCTCATAGAGTCCGCTCCCCATGGCCAGGCCCATCAACGCCCAGGCGACGAACACATGGCTGGCATGCGTGGCCTGACTCAGTGCAGCCAGCCCCGAGGCGAACACCAGGTTGCTGGCGATGAGCACCGGGCGTCCGCCCAGGCGATCGATGAGTCGACCGGCATACGGCCCGGTGGCTGCAGCGACCAGCAGTGCTACCGAGAAAGCACCAAAGACCGTGGATGTAGAGGTCCCGGTGTCTGCGCCGATGGCGCTGGCCAGCACCGCAGGCAGGTAGTACGACGAGGCCCAGGCCAAAGTCTGAGCCACGCCCAACATCACTGTGGTTGTCGTCCTGCTTTGCACGCTGGATTCGCCTCTCTCAGATGCTTCGCAGGTTGACCCGCTTCGAGAGGGCCTCTGCGCTCTCGCGCCGCTCGCTGTATCGGTCGACCAAATACTCCGCGCAGTCGCGCGTGAGCAGCGTGAACTTGATCAGTTCCTCCATCACGTCGACCACCCGCTCGTAATACGGCGAGGGCTTCATCCGGCCGGACTCGTCGAATTCCAGGAAGGCCTTGGCCACCGACGACTGGTTGGGGATCGTGATCATGCGCATCCACCGGCCCAGCACGCGCAGCTGGTTCACGGCGTTGAACGACTGTGATCCGCCCGAGACTTCCATGACCGCGAGCGTCTTACCTTGTGTTGGCCGCACCGAACCGACGGACAACGGGATCCAGTCGATCTGCGACTTCATGATGCCGGTCATCGCGCCATGGCGTTCCGGCGAGCACCACACCATGCCTTCGGCCCACTGCGCCAGATCACGCAGCTCCTTCACCTTCGGGTGGTCTTCGGGCGCGCCGTCGGGCAGTGGCAGACCGCGTGGATCGAAGATGCGCGTTTCCGCTCCCATCTTGCGCAGCAAACGAGCGGCTTCTTCGGTCAGCAGCCGGCTATAGGAGCGCTCGCGGACCGAGCCATACAGCAGCAGGATGCGAGGCGCGTGCGTGGCCCGCTCGGATGGCAGCAGGCGCTGCAGATTCGGCTCTCGGAAGACCTCTAGATCGAGATTGGGGAGTTCAGGACTTAGCGACACGTTGGCCTTTCTCGTCGATCACGGCTTCGCCGTCCTCCTTCGTGAAGGCGCCAAGTTGCGGACGCCGCAGGATGTCCAGCACCACTTCGGACGGGCGGCACAGGTGTGTCGCCAACGGCGTGACCACGATCGGGCGATTGATAAGGATCGGGTGCTGCAGCATGAAGTCGATCAATTGGTCGTCGGTCCACTTCGGATCGCCCAGGCCTAGCTCGTCGTAGGGCGTGCCCTTCTGGCGCAGCAGGCTGCGCACAGGGGTGCCCATGGCGGCGATCAGCTGCACCAGCTTCTCGCGGTCGGGCGGGGTCTTCAGGTATTCGATGACCGTGGGTTCTTCGCCCGTGTTACGGATCAGTGCGAGCACGTTCCTGGAAGTGCCGCAGGCGGGGTTGTGATAGATGGTGATGTCGCTCATGAATTCGCTTGCAAACTTGAAGGTGATAGGGTCAGGTCTCAGCTGGCGCTCAGTCGCAATGCCAGCGCGGCCAGTGTGACGGCCAATACGGGCAGCGTCATCACGATGCCGACCTTGAAGTAGTAGCCCCAGGCGATGGTCGTGCCTTTCTTCTGGAGCACATGCAGCCACAGCAGCGTGGCCAGGCTGCCAATGGGCGTGATCTTCGGGCCCAAGTCACAACCGATCACGTTGGCGTAGATCATCGCCTCCTTGACCAGGCCCGACGCACTCGACCCATCGATGGACAGTGCGCCCACCAGTACGGTTGGCATGTTGTTCATGATGGACGACAGGCCCGCCGTCAGAAAGCCGGTGCCCATGGCCGCGCCCCAGACGCCGCTCTGCGCGAACACGTTGAGCAGCGACGAGATCTGGCCGGTCAGCCCGGCGTTGCGCAGGCCGTAGACCACCAGGTACATGCCGAGCGAGAAGATCACGATCTGCCAAGGCGCACCATGCAGCACCTTGCGCGTGCTGATGACATGACCACGCGCGGCGACTGCAAGAAGGATGGCTGCGCCCACGGCAGCAACCGCGCTGACCGGCACACCCAGCGGCTCCAGTGCGAAGAAGCCGATGAGCAGCAGCACCAGCACGATCCAGCCGGCCCGGAAGGTGGCGGGGTCCCTAATGGCTTCCACCGGATTCTTGAGCTGTGCCACGTCATAGGTCGCCGGAATGTCCCGACGGAAATAGAGCATCAGCACCACCAAGCTGGCCGCCACGGCGGCGAGGTTCACCGGGACCATCACGCCAGCGTATTCATTGAACCCGATCTTGAAGAAGTCGGCCGACACGATGTTCACGAGATTCGAGACGATCAGCGGCAGGCTGGCGGTATCGGCGATGAAGCCGGCTGCCATCACGAAGGCCAGCGTTGTGGCCGGCGTGAAGCCGAGGGCGACGAGCATGGCCATCACGATCGGCGTGAGGATGAGCGCCGCGCCGTCGTTGGCGAAGAGGGCCGAGACGGCCGCGCCCAGCAGGACGATGAAGGCGAAGAGACGGCGGCCGTTGCCGCGCCCCCATCGCGCCACGTGCAAGGCCGCCCACTCGAAGAAACCTGCCTCGTCCAATAGCAGGCTGATGATGATGACGGCAATGAAGGTTGCCGTGGCATTCCAGACGATGCCCCAGACGACCGGGATGTCCGCTAGGTGGACCACGCCGAAGATCAGCGCGATCACGGCGCCCAGCGAGGCACTCCACCCGATGCCCAGGCCGCGCGGCTGCCAGATGACTAGCACGAGTGTGAAGATGAAGATGAGGATGGCCGCGAGCATGGGGACGAAGTTGAAAGGGTGGATGAGGTACGCACAGGGGCGCTCGGCCTGGTCTTCAGGCCAAACGCTCCGACGAGGGCATCAGAGGGTTTCGAGCAACGTGCGCAATTGCGCGTCGTTCAGGGTTTCGAACGGCACGTTTGCCAGCGTGTGCATGCGCTCGCCGATGACCTGGCGGGTCGATTCGAAAGCCGCGCGTTTGTCGTCGGGCGTTGTCCCGACGTTCGACGGGTCCGGATAGCCCCAGTGAACCTGCACCGGCGAGCCGGGCCAGTAGGGGCAGGTCTCCTGTGCCGCGCTGTCGCACACGGTGATCACCACGCGCATCGTCGGTGCATCGGGCTTGGAGAACTCATCCCAGCTCTTGCTGCGGTAGCTCGACGTGTCGATGCCCGCACGCTCGAGGACCTCGACGGCCATCGGATTGATACGGCCGCTGGGCGTACTGCCGGCGCTGTACGCGCGCGCGTCGATACCCAGCGTCTGGGCCCAGTGGTTGAACATGCCCTCGCCCAGGACGCTGCGCGCCGAGTTGTGGGTACAGAGGATCAGGACGTTCGTCGTCATGTCAGCGGGTTCCGATATCGCGCACTTCGCGCTGGATGGCGAGGGTTTCGAGCTTGGCAAGCGGCAGCGAGAGCAGGAATTCGATCCTGCGCTTGAGCGTGACGGCGGCATCCATGAAGGCGCGATGCCGGACATCGTCCGAGCCCTCGACGGCCGCCGGGTCGGGCAGGCCCCAGTGCGCGGTGATCGGTTGCCCCGGCCAGACGGGACAGACCTCGCCGGCGGCCTGGTCGCACACAGTGATCACGAAGTCCATGTGCACAGCACCGTCCTTGGCGTACTCTCCCCAGCTCTTGCTGCGGTAGCCGGTGTCCCGGTAGCGCAACTGACGCAGTGTGGAAAGCGCCAACGGATTGACGGCTCCCTTGGGATGGCTGCCGGCCGAATAGGCGACGAAGCGCTCTGAGCCCAGTTGATCGAGGATGCCCTCAGCCAGGATGGATCGGGCGGAGTTGCCCGTGCAGATGAACAGGACGTTGTGTTTTCGTTCGGTCATAAGAAGCTTTCAGCAGCAGGCTTTATTCGTGGCGACCACCACGGGGATGGACTTGAGGCCAGCAGGCCCAGCGCAACACGCACTTGCAGGCTCTGCGCCGCCAGGGGAGGCGCCTTCCCCGCGGCTCTGGCCGTACACCACGGCGGTTTCAAGGGTGCGGTAATGCTCCCAGGCAATACCTTGCGGATCGGTGACCCAGTGCTTGTCGCTCTTCGCATAGCAGCAGACGGTTTCCCCTTCATCGAAGATCGTCCGGTCGGCGAACTGGGCACGGACCTTGAGTTCAGCCAACTCGTCTTCGTCGTCGGCCTGGATCCCGAGGTGGTCGATGCCCGTGCCGTGACCGACGGTCGAGATGGCGAAGTTGACACGGGGGTCTTCCAGCATCCATTTCGCATAGTCTCGCTCGACGCGCGCGGGTTCCGCCGCAAAGAGGCGGGAGTAAAAGACGATGCTCTTGCTCAGGTCATCGACGTGCAGGTGAACATGGAAACGCTTCATGGTCGGTTCTCCTTGAGGGGGTAAGGGACAGGGCGGTGTGTGGTGGTGGCCCAAGGCTTAGGCCGAGATAGACGATCTCGTGGGAAGCGCGAGCTCGCGAAACATGCAGGTTGCTGAATCGGGGCAAACGCTGGCGAACTCCGCAGTCAAACGAATCGCCTCTGGGACGTCGGTTCTGGGACGCAGGCGATAGCCTCGCATGGCGAAGAAAGCAGCCGCAGTGGTCGTAAGCAGGAAGAGCTCCTGGATGCCTGCGGCTGCCGCGTGGGCCTGCAGGGCAAGCAGCAATGCATCCCCGTGTCCAGAGCCTCGGTGGGCCGGTGCGACCGCGAGGGATCGCAGCAGACCGGCGCTGCTCGCTCGCTCGACACCGACGCAGCCCACTAGGCCTTGCGCACCATCTGCGGGACGCAGTACAAGGAAGTCGCGAACGGCATCCGGCGTCAGATCGTCGTGGGGCAGGCCGCAAAGCTGCAGCAGCGCACGAATCTGCGCGAAGTCGCTGCTGGTGGCTGATTCGGGGTGCATGGCGACGTGACCTTCGTGACGGCGGCGGCGCTCAGCACGCGCAGGAGTTTTCGCCTTCTGCTTCCGTCAGGCAGGCCTGCCCCTGACAGCAGTTCTCCGTGAGGTAGGCCAGCAGCGCATTCATCTGGTCGAACGAAGCGCGGTAGATGAGATGCCGTCCCTGGCGCTCCTGGGAAATCAGGCCCGCGTTGGCCAATTCCTTGAGGTGGAACGAGAGACTTGTTGCGGGTACGCCGAGCGCCTCGGTCAGTGCTCCCGGCGTCATACCTTCCGGGCCTGCCACGACCAGCGTGCGGAACACACGCAGGCGGACTGCTTGCGCCAGAGCCATCAAGGAGCGGACAACAGTAGTTTCTTCCATAATTCGAGTATCGTTGAATAATTGAATCTGTGCAAGTCACCGACTCCAAGGCGAGCCGGCACCAGGAGATCCACACATGCGGCCCTTCCACATGCTTCTTGCCATCCTGGTCGCTGTGATCTGGGGGGTGGCGTTTGTCGTCAGCAAGATCGGCCTGGAGAGCTTCACGCCACCGCAATTGACCGCACTACGCTTCCTGGTGGCCGCCGTGGGCGTGTTCTGGTTGCCGCGGCCAGCGGTTTCATGGAAAGCGGTACTGTTCATCGGCCTCAGCGTCTTCACCGGCCAATTCCTGCTGCAGTTCTTCGGGATCGCGCTTGGAATGCCCGCCGGGCTCACCGCCTTCGTGGTGCAGAGCCAGGCGCTCTTCACGGTCGTGTTCGCGGCGATGATGTTTGGGGACCGCCCCACCAGCCAGCAAGCCATCGGCATGGGCGTGGCTCTCGTCGGGTTGTTTGTGATCAGCCTGACGCTCAACGGCAACGTGCCCATGCTCGCCTTCGCTCTGACGCTCGCATCCGCGCTGAGTTGGGCCAGCGGTAACTTGGTGATCAAGCGACTCCCTAAGGTCAATATGCTGCACCTCATGGGGTGGGCCAGCCTGGTTCCTCCTGTTCCCGCACTGCTACTGTCGTTCGCGCAGGACGGACCAGGAGCGCTCTTGCACGCGGTAGCGCATGCGTCGATGTGGGGTATGCGTCCGGCGAAGTCAGGGCATTTCCTGCGCACTAGCTGCGCATGGTCGCTATCCACGCGGTGCTTGAGCCGTTGCGCACGATGCAGTACCCGGCTCCGCCTGTCATGGGCTGCGGGAAGTATTCCCAGAACCAGAGTTCGTCTTCCGGCTGCAGGTTGAGCACAAAGTTCTCCCATCGCTCCTGCCAATGAGGACTGATCGGGATGCCGAGTTCATCGGACTCTTTGCGCAGCTCTGCTTCAGCTTCTGCGCGACTAAGACGGCGCTGCCAGCTTTCAACGGGTGGGTATGGCTTTTTGTTCACTGAGCGCTCCTCCGTCCTGCAGTATGCCAGCGCCTCCCAAGGCGCTGATGACCTTAGGTAGGCACGCTCGTTGGCTGCCACTGATGAGGTAGAAGCTCAGCGATGCGACGGGCCGGTTGCGTGGGCAGTCGCTCGAGGACGTCCTTCAGGTAGGCGTGCGGCTCGTGGCCATTCAGCTTCGCCGACTGGATCAGGCTCATGATGGCCGCAGCGCGCTGGCCTGCCCTTAACGAGCCTGCGAACAACCAGTTCGATCGTCCGATGGCGATCGGGCGGATCTGGTTCTCCACCCAGTTGTTGTCCGCCGGCAGATCACCGTCGTCCATGTAGCGCGTGAGCGCGTTCCAGCGCTTCAGGCTGTAGTCGATTGCCCTGGCCGTGGTCGAGCCATCCGGCACTCTTTGCCGTTGCCCCGCGAGCCATTGTTGCAGCGCAGTGGCCACGCTGCGCGATCTCTCCTGTCGTATTCGCCTTCGCTCCTCAGGCATCAACCCAGCGACTTCGCGTTCGACGGCATAGAGCTCGCCGAAGAACTTCAGTGCTTGCTCGCCAACTTGGCTGCCGTGATTGGCCCAGAGTTCGTGGAACTTGCGCCTCGCGTGCGCCAAGCAGCCCGCCTCGGTGACGCCGAGCTCGAAGCATGCCTTGTAGCCGCTGAAGTCGTCGCAAACCAGTGTGCCGCGCCAGCCATGCTCGTCCGGCAGCCCGAGGAAGGCGCGAGCATGCTGACCCCCACGGCTGTCGGCGAAGTCGAACACCACCGCGCGAAGCGCGCTGTAGCTCGTCGTGCAGTAGCTCCAGAGGTACGCACGGTGTGTCTTGCCGTTGCCCGGCTTGAGCATCGCCACCGGGGTCTCGTCGGCATGCAGAACCGAGCTTCGGAGCATCTCACGCTTGAGCGCATCGACCAGCGGTTGCAACTGCACGCCGCACTGTCCGACCCAACTGGCCAGTGTCGAGCGCGGGATGGCCAGGCCAGCGCGACCGAAGATGGCTTCCTGCCTGTACAGCGGCAGGTGATCCAGGTACTTGCCTACCAGCACCTGTGAGAGCAGCCCAGCCGTCGGGATGCCCTTGTCGATGATGTGCGGGGCGACGGGCGCCTGCACCAGCGTCTCGCACTTCGTGCAGACCCATTTGCCCCGAACGTGGCGCTCCACCGTGAACACGCCAGGCTGGTAGTCGAGTTTCTCGGCCACATCCTCACCGATGCGCTGGAGGTTGCAGCCGCAGGCGCAGGTGGCGCTCTCAGGCTCGTGGCGGATCTCCCTGCGCGGCAAGTACGCGGGCAGTGTCTTGCGCTTGGGCTGCTGCTTCTCACGCTGCGCAGACGGCGCGGTCGCGAGTTCCTCCAGCTCACGCTCCATCGCCGCCAAGTCGGCATCGATGGTCTCCTCCAGCAGGCTCTTCTGCTCGGCGTTGAAGGCTTCAGACTTGGCGGCGAACTTCAGCCGCTTGAGCACGGCCATCTCGTGCGTGAGTTTATCGATGGCGGCCTGCTTGAACGCGATCTCGTGGTCTCGGCGCTCGATCTCAAGCTTGTCGGCTACCGCCCCTCTCCTCAGGGAGAGGACCATCTCGCGCAGTTGCTGCGCGTCCAGTTGGTCAAGGTCGGCCGTGTCAGTCACGGAAGGTGATGGTGCCCCGGTGTACTCGCGAGCGCATCAGCACATTCGGCAATTGCACTACAGCACGCAGATCACCCCAGCTTCGCCGATACGCTGCCACGGCAGTCCGAGCACCAGTGCATCGAACTGGGGAGGGGTCAAGCTGAGCGTGGTGTCGCTGTCCTTGGGCCAGACGAACTTGCCCTGGTGCAGGCGTCGTGCCGACAGCCAGATACCGATGCCGTCGTGCACCAGGACCTTCATGCGATTGGCACGTCTGTTGGCGAACAGGTACGCGTGGTGCGGGCGCGCGGCGCCAAAGACACGAACCACGCGTGCCAGCGCTGCTTCGGTGCCCGCACGCATGTCCAACGGCTCAATGGCAAGCCACAGCGCGTCGACGCGAATCACCTGAGGATCTCGCGCAGCCAGGCGGCGCATTGGTTTGACGCGCTCAGCGGCCATGTCACGCTCACCGCGATCGCGCCTCGGCGAATCTCAAGGTGAATGTCGCTCGCGACGGCGAGGTCAGGAGCCAGTGTGAGCGAGACGAACTCGGCCTGCTGATTGCCGCTCTTCGGATCGACGCCTCTCGCGTCGACCGTACGCCGCCACTTGTGAACGAGATTGGCGTTCAGGCCATGGGCCAGCGCCACTTGAGCCACAGACGCTCCAGGTTCCGCGCACGCCGTCAGCACCTGCCGCTTCAGTTCGGCCGCGTGGCGGCGCCGGCTCACGCGCTTGGAGTGTTCCATAGGTGTCCACCTAAATCCTTGGTGGACACCATCGTCGTAGACACCGGGGTCAAGCTCAAGACGGGATCACCGCGCGCTTACGATGTGGGGTCTTCTGGCGCCGGTCTACCTCGGACTGCTGGCGACTGTGCTGGCGTACGCTATTTGGGGCAATCTATTGCAGCGCTACTCAACTGGCACGGTCGCTCCCTATGCCTTGCTGGCACCCGCCGTAGGCTTGAGCATGTCCTCGCTGGTCTACGGCGAGCGCTTCAATGCGATTCGACTGGCGGGAATGATTCTTCTGCTCACGGGCGTAGCGATCACTGCAGGCCTGCTCAATCGTTGGCGCCGTACCAGCATTGGGTAGCAATAAGAGCGAACCAGTCGAGCTGCTCGAGGTCCCCCCGCGACTGCGGTCGCGGCAGCCAGCACTTTCTGGATCGTGCGGGTAGATGATTGGATGTCACTCATAGCTCGACCACGAGTTCGGGGTTGAACTGCGTGTTCTCCAGGCCGCGGTCATGCCGCAAGTACCCACGGGGATTGCACACCACCCGGCAGTTACCGGCTTGATAATCGAAGCTCTCGTGGATGTGGCCGTGAATCCAGAGTGAGGGCACCTCGAAGAAATAGCCCGGAAGCTCGCTCACGAAGGCGCCGGACAGCCAGTTGGCCTGGTAGTGCGATGCGAGCGATCCGCGGTGCGGTGCATGGTGGGTCACGACTACCGTCGGCCCGTCGAAGGGATCTGCCAACTTCGCCGCCAGCCAAGCACGGGCACGCTGGTGCAGCGCTCCCGTGTCCTCGGGCGTCAGTCGGCGCTTCCTCGGCTTGACGTGCGCCACGGCCTGATCGACAGACTCTGTTGTCTCCGCCCATCGGATCGATGAGTAGTCGTTGAGTTGCAGCTTGGCGACTTTCGTCGCACGCTCCATCGCCGTCTTCTGTGTAGAGGAACGAGAGCGTCGCATGCCTCGCGTGCGTCTAAGGTGCTCCAGAAGTTCCTTCTTCAGGGCGCCACGAGCTTGAATGAAAAGACTGCGGTAAACGGTCTCGTGTGACACATGAAGGCTCGGGTCGTTCGGATAAGTATGCTTGAGCCAGCCGGCAATCTGCTCTGGCGACCACAGCATTCGAAGATCCTTTCTGCGCCGCAGTCGTTGCCTCTTCGCTCCAACAGGACTCGAATGACAAGACCGCTGAACTGAAACAAAAAAAGAAGGCAAGCCGGGTTTGGCTTGCCTTCGGATAAATGAAAGTCTCTGATCTAAGGGAGAATAAAAGCGACCCTAGTTGGCGGCTGCCTGCCCCTTGTACTTGAAGCCGCTCAATCCGTCCCTCTCGATCGGAAAACGACTGTCGAACAACTCATTCACGCCTCTCAAGAAGCCCTTGTTCGCAAAATAGGTCAGGTACTCCCGCATCCGCTTCGGATCCCAAAGATAGACGGCCATTCCTTCCCGCCCTTCCTGGTCGTCGATGAAAAGCGCGGATCTCACGAGCTCCGCACCGGCACCCTCGCGATAGCGAAAGGAGGTCCTGACCTCCGTGGAATGGTCCTTGGCATAGTAGGCCTCCACCTCCTTCGCCACTTCCGAGCGGGTCTGCTCCACGGCTTCCTTGTACTTGTCCTGCCAACCGAGCGCTAGGCCAACCGCCTTGAACGCCTCATCGACATCGAGCTGGAGCTTCCGCTTTTCTGCATCGACTTCTGCGAGTACCTTCTCTCGTGCCGCGTTGGCCTGGGCGAGATTCTCCGCTTGCTTGACCTCCCATGCTGCAGGGTCCGGGGGAGCCTCACCACCTCGCAAGGCGGTGCCGCTCAGCGAGATGAAGCGGGAGTACTTGGAGTTTGCGACGGCGCTGACCTGCCGGTCCGCATCCGCCACTCTCATTGCAAGCTGGGCTAACTGCAGCTCTTGAGTACGCAGCGCACCCACATGCACGGTCTGCATCCCGCGCACATAGATCCCTGCTGACCCTTCTTCCAGGCGTGCATGGACCTTCAAAGCCTCGAGCTCCGCTTTTTTTGCCGACTCGACCAACGCCTCATCCACCTTCACCTTGCAGGTGTGCGTGACGATGGTGACGTTGTTTACGAGCTCGCTGGACCAGTCGGTGCTCTTGCACTCCTTGATCTTGTCGAGGTTTTCGCCAAACGTGAACTCGGCCCCCTGAAGACGGGAGTCCTTGACGGCGGAGATTTTGCTGTCGCCGCAAGCCGCGAGCATGGTGATGCCCAGGACGATGCTGAGCAACTTGAGTGTTCTAGTGGAAATCATGGGTCGAGCCCGTCGAATGAAGTTGTTGGTGAAAGGCCACGCATGTCAGCACCGCGGCTTGCCGCGGCTGCGGCGACGCGGGTCTGTGCCGAGCACGGCGCCTTCTGCCGTGATGCACACGCCATCGGCGCAGCTGTAGCCAGGCAGTCGAAGAACCGCAGGATCGGCATCGCCGATCTCGCAGCGAAGCTCGTCGAAGTCGAACTCCTTGTAGCTACGCACGTTCTCGTTGGTCGTGTAGTACACGCCGCTCGCGCCGGCTTGCACCCGGATCGGGTAGACCGGAAAGCGCATGTCTCTGCTCCAGCCCTGGATCTGGATGTCCATGGCCGAACGATCGATGTGGTGCGGCACCGCATCGGGGTTGGTGAGAGGATCGCTCGCCTGTGCCAAGGCGGCGAAGGTGATGGCGTAGGCGACGAGCGCCGTGCAGACCGCGACATGGTTGGGTGTCATACGGGGCCTTGGTAGGTTGGATTGATAAAAGCACCGTCCCCGCGCGGGTTGCGTAGCGCAGGGGATCGAAGACCTCGAGGGATGACCCCGTCGGCCGTGCTTCCTCGCAACCAGCTTCTAGAGCGTGGTGTGCTGCACCGCTGCAGAGGCGGAGTCGCGTCCAACTGCCGCTCGCGCGGGCAGCCTGATGAAGGCCAGAACGCCCAACACCAGGATGCCGGCCCAGGGAATGCACAGGGTCCAGGCCAGAAGGCCCCAGGCGCCGTGGTAGCCGAGCTTCTTGGCGACGCGCCAGCCGAGGACTGGCGGGACGGCGAGACCGATCAAGATGAGGAGGTGATAGATGTTCAACGAGCCCATGAGCTTTGAAGGTTTGGTTGATAAATAGAGTCAGTGCCGCCCAGCGACCATCAGCCCATGAAGGTGGGCGGGGAGAAACGGCTCGAAAAATGTTTTGATACGTAGCCGAACTATAAACAACCTTTTAGGTTGATAGTCAACTTTTTAAGACCTTCCTCTCGTTGAGTTGGTACCCAACCATTCCAGTTGGAAATGGAGGGCCTATGCCGGAAGAGGAAAAGCAACTCGCAGCTGTAGTCGGTCGGGCCATCGCTAAGCGCCGGATCGCTAGCCACCTCACGCAAGAGCGGGTGGCCGAGCGTTTGGGGATCGGTGTAGAGGCAATGTCCCGCATCGAGCGCGGACTGGCGCTGCCCACTGTCGTGCGGCTCGGGGAGCTGGCCGACATTTTTGACTGTGATATCGCCGATTTACTGACGGAAACCAGTTCGCGCGCCACCGACCAGGCGAGCCAGCTTGCGCGGCTGTTGTCCAAGCTCAGCGGGCCTGATCGAACGATGGTGCTGGGCATCGTCGAAACTTTGACTGAGCGCCTAGAGCAGGGACGACCATGAGGAAATGCCCGGCCACTCGAACAACGCCGTAAGCAGCGGTTTCATAAGGCGCCGTAGCTGCCTCCAAAGATCTCTCTCGGCGAAAACTGCGCGCTGATTAGCGAAAAGTGCTTCACCGTTTAGCAACCAAGAAGGCCCCGCCGGCCTAGCAGAAAACCCACCGCCATCCCAAAGAGAACGACGAGCGCATAGGCAAAGAGGTATTCGAGGGGACTAGCGCTCACAAACATGGTTTCTCCCACTGCGCCCTCGTTGAGGCAGGCCATCCCAAAAGCAAAACCCCGGCTCCTTTCGGTCGCCGGGGCTTTGTGCCGTAAGGTCGAACGGGCTCATGACGCAAGCTCCAGCGCAGCCTTCAACGCACGCTCCTTCAATGCCGCCCCTTGGCCGAACCAGGCGCTATCCAGCCGGTAGTCAGCGTCCCGGGCCCTGCGCTCGTGGTCCACGAACTCGGTCACCGCGTTGAGCAACCCCCAGGCGGTGTTCTTCGCCGAGGACAGCTCCGCTCCCCTGCCCTGCCCATCGAACAAGGCCTGCACTTTCTTCAGCGCCCGCTCGTTCTGCAGCTTCTGGTCAGCAGGCGAATCCCAGGCAGCATTGCACAGGACCTTCAGGAAGAAGTTCGAGGCCTCACTCGCCTTCACCTTACGATCGGCAAGGATGCGCATGCGGAACATGAACTCGTCCCAGCCGGCGACCGCGACGCCGAGTTCACGCTTGACCGCGTCAGCGTCGAAGGCCGTGCTGTGGGACACCTTGACGGCCCCTTGAGCGGCTCCCAGGGCTGCGGTGAGTGAGTTCTCGCAGGCCACACGGATGGTTGTCGGCGTCGCGATGGTGGCGATTGACCCATCGCACGACGTCGCCAGCAGCAGGTAACCACGAACGAGATCGCTGCCCTTCAGGACCGCCTCTCGTCCTGTGCGCGCCAGCGCCCAGAACTTGCGCCCGCCCTTCAGGACACCCGCCGTCTCGAGCTCATAGCCGGAGATCTCGGTCAGATCCCGGTAGAACTCCAGCACTTCCAGCGGCTGAACGACCTGGTAGCGGCTGCTCACGACCGACAGCGGCAGTTTGGAATCGCTGCGGTAGAGCACCTTCTGCGATTCATAGGCCTGCAGGGACTGTGTCGCTTCGCCCTGCCCGGTCATGAACTGCACGGGCGCTTCCTTGATGGTCCAGTCCATCCCGGCCTTCTGAACCCAGGCGTCAACGGATTGGTGGGGTTCGAGCACATGGCCGGGACGCTGCCGCCCGGCCTGCTCGTTGAGCACGATGGATTTCAGAGTAGTCGACATGATTGATAGATTTCCTTGATGTGAAGTTGGTGGTTGAACAAACCGTCTGCTTAAAACGTAGGCACAGAAAAGCTGTGCCCACAGTTCTTGCAGCGGCGGTTGTGGAGGACGGAGGCGTCGATGGCTGCTCCGAGCGATGAGCCGACTCGGCAGCCAGCAACCCCGCCGCTGATGCCGCCAAGAACGGCTGACGAGACAGGCCCGAGCCAGGACGCACCGGGGATGGCGACAGCAGCCCCCAGCCGGTCGTCGTCCAAGGCGCTGCTGAGCACAGCGCCGCAGACGCCACTGACGATGCCGGCCAGAGTGCCGATCAAGGCACCGACGCGTTTGCCGAGCTCTCGCTCGCAGACTTGCGGCGACTTGCAGCTCGGACAGCACTCGCCAGCGAACGCGCCCGCGCGATAGTCGTCCTCGGTCGAGTCGAAGTTGGGGTCAAAAGAATGTTCACTTTCCATGGATGAAGGCCGAGTCGTTCACCGCACCGCGGTGCGCGACTCGGTGAGGGAGGGGTCGAAGTGGGAAGCCGAGGCAAGCGACGGGCGTTCTTCGAAGAGCGCCGTACCGGCCATGTGCTGGATGGCATTTCCAGCCGGCGCATGACATCGCCATGCGGTCAACGTGGACCCGGGCGCTTCGCTTGCATGCCCTGGACGGCGCCGCACGCCCCACGCTAGCGCCAGGCCTGGGGGCGGTCTTGATGGATGAGAGCCGATCGGTCGTAACGAATGTCTTCCTCGATCGCGTAAGGCGCTTGGCGCAGCCGAAAGGGGTCCTCTTGCTTGAGCGCGAGCACTCCTCTGTCCACTGACGCCAGAAAAGCATCATCGAGCAGGTCGTTGACGCCGAGGCCTCCGGCACAAGATCCGCGGGCCCCCTCTTTCGCTTCGGCGCAAACCTTGCCACCCGCCACAACAGGGTGCTGCTTGGCATTGCTCACGCCGCGCCCTCCTCGAGGAAGATCTGCTCGACGCGACGCGCCCCACCACCATGCGCGGGAAGCCCCACGATGACGCTGCGGTCGCCACGCTGGCACAGTCCACAGTTGAGGCAATCCGTGTCGCCGAGAACCGCTGGGCACACCACCACGAGGCGACCTTTGGGCGTGCGCAAGGACTGGCGCGCGTTCGAAGGCAACGCGACGACCACCGGCGCGCACCCGGTCGACACGTAGCTGTCAGCCTGACGGAGGGTCTCGGCGCTCAGGTTCACCGTGAACCCATCGTTGTTCGCACGACGCAGCGCCTCGCGATTCGCACCGCGTGGCTCATAGTGCGTGTAGGTGAAGCCCCGACGACCTTTGTTCGCCTGCACCAGCATGTCCAGGAGCGGGACGTCCAGCTCGCCCGTCGAGGTTGGCGTCAAATCGCCGGCCTGGTTGTGTCGCCACAAGGCGCCGCGCCGGACGGTTGCGACATCCTCGAGCAGTTCTTCGAAGGAGCCGCCTCGGTGCCCTTCGCTGACGGCATGCCAGTGGAGGGCGAGCGGCCCGCCGTTGGCGTAGCAGCCGCCTGTGCGGTAGCTGCAGCTCGACGGACAGGAATTCTTGCTGGTCGTCGTGACAGGCATGGGGCCCGTCTTGGCGTTCCTGCTGATGCGGGTGAAGTGGTATGTGAGAGGGGTTGGGATTGCTTGGGATGGCGTGAAGATGCCCGGACGATCCGGGTCACCGCGCACGGCGATGCCACTGCGCATGAGCAGTACTCCTGGGTTGGGATGTTGGTGCCGCTGGAAGAGATATGCCGCGGCGAGATCACGGCGAGAGGCCCAGCGGGATTGCCACAAGGGCAAGCGCGCGGATAGCGACCCGAGGAAGGTGTACGGAACGCCCGGGGGCGCTCGTCAGCAGTCGCTCGGCAGAGCACGTCTGCGGCGTACATAGACCACCACACGGTGTGCGATACCGAGCCGGTCGTGGATGACGATGTGGCGAGAGAACTTCATTCCTCAGTTCTCCTCGCCCAGCTTGTGCAGGCGGTTGCTGATGCGATGCAGGACGACTTGATGGTCCGTATGGCTCAAGTCGGCCTCGAACTCGTCCCAGCTCCAGTCGCGCGCGAAGAACATGCGCTCATCGCCGAACAGGATCATGGCGACGTCGAAGTGCTCGATCCAGTCGTTGTGACCCGAAAGCTGCGGGTAGCCCAGAACCGAATTCGCCGTCACGCCGAGGCTCTGGAAGTACGGATCCGTGGGGAGCCAGCCGCCGAAGCAGGCGGAGGGATCGCCGGGGCGCCTCCAGTGGTCCAGCTGCACCGCTTCGGGGGCGAGCGCATCTAGCATCTTCCTGGCTGCCCGCAAATTTGCGACCCAGAACGCGTCGCGCTCCTGGCCAGTCATGCTCTCGATGTTGAAATTCATGTTTGTTGATAGAGGGTTGCGGCATAGGCCCGACGACAAGCAGACCCCGCGCGCGGAGCCTGCTGTCATCGGGGAATGCGCGTTGGGGAAAGGGGGCTGGGCGCGTTCAACGCCCGAGATAGCCGTTCAACTTGCTGCACAGCTCCATCGCGCAGCCGTGCCAGGCGGCGCCGGCAACCAGTGGGGTGTCCAGCTCCGCGGGGGATTTCTTGGCGACCGAGCTTGCGTAGACCTGTATCGCCTGCAAAACGAACGCCTGAATCAGCGCGCCGTGTTGCGAGTGCTCCATCAGATCCACGACGAACTCGACATTGGTCATCTGTTCACGGTTCACGCTGCCGGTCCCCCATCCGCAGCGCCAGCACCATGCGCCAGCACTTCGCATCGAGACTGGACAATCTCGAAGCCGGCGCCAGTGATGCTCCCGGGGTCCAGGAGCATGACGACGTCGTCGCCGCAGCCCGAGCGCATGGCCGTCCAGGCGTGCGCGCTCAAGCCATCCAGACCTGCACGCTCGGCTGCGGCTGCCTGAAGGGCCTTCGCGTCGTGGATTCGTACCTGGGCGATGAACACGACGGTCTGGAGCTCCATGCTCATAGAACGCGCTCGCCTTCGGCACGCTGCGCTTGATGCCGCACCTGCTCCTTCGGTGGCGCATGTGGCCCTTCTGCAGGAAGAAGCTCTGCCTTGGCAAGCTGTCGGCTCGACATGCGAAAGCTCACGCCATCGCTCTCGCGGCGCACCCTCCAGCCGCTACGCCGCAAACTGCGCACCAGCACAAACACCTGCGTGCCGTACTGAACACGCGCTCCCGCGCGAACCGCCGCACGGCGAGCAAGTCGAGCCGCATGGAAGGCTCTAACTTGCTCGCGCCAGGCGGCCGCGTACGGCCCAATGGGTGCGTCTGCCTGAGACAGGAACGCCAGCGGACAGTCGTAGTAGAACGGTCCGCTGCTCTCGTCCATGCTCTTGACGAAGACCTCGCCACGGCGACTCTCGATGAGCGACAGGCCAATCCAGGTGGTTGTCGAGCCGTCTGCGCCTTCCATGCGCGCCAGGTACCACAGTCGGTTGCCGATCACCCTGGAAGCGAGGACCGACGCACAGGCTTGCAGATCCTGCAGCGTGTCGCGAACCACTTGCTGCTTTGTGCCGCGAATGACTAGCGTCCCCACATCACCCTCCGAAAGCCCGGAGCGCACCGAGGAAATGGCCGACGGCAGCCAACCAACACTTGAGAGAAAACGATAGATCCACTTGAAAACTCCTTTCGATAGAAACGATGCAAACAAAAAGGCCCGCAAAAGCGGGCCGGGAAGGATTTGGATGGGAAGTCGACGGAAGCGAGAACTGAATTCAGTGAGTGGGGTCTAGCGCGGCATACGCGCGATCCAGTCGCTCGATCGGCAAGGTAAGCAGTAGTCTCGGGTCAATCGCAAGATCGACAGGCGGGGGTCGCTGCGATTGGACGCACTGCCAGAACGCATGCTCCTGAGCCAACAGTTCTTCCGCTGCTTCGGCGGTGCTATGGACGCGGTGGACTTGCAGATCACGTCCGCCGACGAGAACCATGACGTCGAGCGTTCGAGCGGAGGCGACGACCAGTTCGTGAAGCGCGCGGGCCCTGACGTACAGAGGCATCTCACCGCTCCAGTGAGCCGCCTCCGGGAGACCCGCGGCGATGCACAAAAGCAACTGAAGGTCCGTCGAACCACATACCGATTGAGCACCGCCGCCAAGCATCCAGGAATGCTTTGGGTGTGTCGTTTGTCGCGCGGGGCGAAGCTTGCATCCGGCTCTCAGTCGATAGTGCGCGCTGAGGACGGTCTCGAGGACGTGCGCCCAATAGTCTCCCGACGCTTGATGCGAGCTTGGAACGCCGCCTGCAGGAAGCATTTCGCGACGGCCGGTCATTTCCATCCACAACCGAACGGGCGACTTGAAGGGACTCAAGCCGAGTGCGACGGCAGCATCTGTTCCAGAGAGTCCTGGGGGTTGAGAAGCTTTGCTTTTTTCAGGGCGTCGACCGCTCATCGCGATTTCCCGGCTTCAGATGTGAGAAGCCCCGCGATCCTTTCGAATCGCGGGGCTCAACGTAAATAATATTCACGCGTCTGTCCGGCGGCTTGAACCGAGTGCAGGCAAATTGCTGCGTGGAATCGACTTCAGTCTGATTTAGATTCATGTCATATTTGTTGAACTGCGGAGACGAGTTGTGTGGCTTGCCTCCGTTAGGTTGTAAGAGCTGAACTGGGCGACGGCAACTCCGTACTAGAAAGTCGAGTGGCGCTACGCGCTTACTCTCAATCTCCCATACGTTATATAGGGCTGAGAAAATCTGGGTTTGAGTTTTCGAGATGTCATGGCTTGCATCCCTAATGCATTTCCTAAATCTCGACGAACGCCTAAGCCAAGATTGAAAAACACCAGCGCATGGACCGCATCTCTGCCAAAAGAATTGCACGTCCTCGGCCCGGCCCGTTCGCTAGTCAACTCTTCCAAAACTTCCACAGTTACTCAAGGTGCGACCAGAGACACTCCTCGAGACGGCAGGCGCCGGATAAGCAAGGAATCGGCGAAGACCATGGCGCCGTACGGCGTCTGTATCGCTTTTCGAAAAATCGATGCAATGCACGGGCAGGACGACTCCATTCCTGAGCCTCCCTCCGAGTTGTCGACGTTGCTTTTATGCAACAAAATCAGTCGTGACTCGACGATCTTCTCGCCGTCTGTCCTTGTTAAACCGAAGCACGGAATCGCAGTACACAACCGTTTCGCCGGGCGTTCTGCTGTAAAGGGGCCGGGCTGCTCCCCGAGGATCTAAGTCGTGCTCGGGAGAACTAACTTTTTGAACATAGTTCGACAACCCTGGACAGAAGGCCGCAACAGGCGATCTTCTTGCAAGCGCAATTATTTTCAACCACAACGGCGAATACATGTCAAGAGAGCGAGGCAATCTTTTTTCACGCGTCTACCGTGTCGCTTCAAACTGATCTGCCTACGAGACTTCAAGAGAACCCTGCGCATAGGGCGCGGGCAAACCAAGGAATCTCACGACCATGTCTACCCCCCCACTGCAGCACGCCAAGGTGCTGCGCATGAAAGAGGTCTGGAAGCGCCTCGGCATCTCGCGTAGCAAAGGTTACGAACTCATGCGCAAAGACCCCCTGTTTCCGAAACGGGTGACCCTCGGCGCACGCGCCATGGGGGTCTTGGAACACCACCTCGACGCCTACATCGAAAGCAAACTCGCCGCCGCCTGAACGGAGGAGTGGCGAATTCTGAGCACTAACTTTTTTTGTACTGACCTCTACAAAAGCGGGAATTTGCCTGGTCCGTGACCTCCTAAATAGAGGACTTCCTGGCTATCCGGCAATGTTCCGGTGTGGAGTATTTAATATACCAACCATCTCATTACACGTCACCTCAAACAAACCCAGAATAAGGAAGTCAAGCGATGCCGATGTTCAAGCATCGGCACACCACCTTGCCTTGCAGAGAGAGTCACCTCGCTAACTGATCACATCAACACCATCAACTAAATTCAAGAGTGAGCAAGGAGGGCGCAAGCCCTCTTTTTATGAACATTTTGAATTCAACATTACCCAAGCAGCGACCCAAATCCTGGGTCGAGCTGAGACAGCTTCAACGACGTCGCAACGAGGTTTTTTCTTTTTTGGCAGCGAAAGCACGCAGCGATTTTTTGGAGCGCAAAGACGAAGATTATCCAAGCAATCTTGACGTGATCGAAGGGGAATCGAAGGGAAAAGCCGTATTAGTCAAGCCCACCCCGCAGATCGATTGCGACGGCGGGGACGAGGACAAGGACAACGAGAGCCTTGGGGCCGGACACTATAAGAGCTTTGAAGATTTCGCAGAGAAAGAAAGCCTCCGGCTTCTCTATCATCTAATTGCCCACGTCAAGCTTATTACGAAAACCAAAAATCCACTTTTTCACACCCGAAAAATCTCATCTCATGAATTTCGATTGAAAACCAACCCGACAGGCCGATTCTTTCTCTCAAGCTTGTCGACCGCTCATATTGTTCAAAAGCATTTTCTAGCCCAGCGACTGAATCCCTATTTCAAGCTTTTCTGGAAGCATGCCGCCGAACCGATGCAGGCTATCATCGAAGCGAACCCCGGACTGATTTTTGATTCCGAAGAGCAAGCTGGCAAATTTTCCGATAGCCTCAACAATTGCATCAATGAACTCCGGGAACTCGCAAGTTCTAAAAAATTCATTAAGGAATGCAACGACTTTTTCCGAAGCTCAAGAAAAAACAACCAACAACTCCTTAAGTATGTCCGCCGACACAGCGAAACGAATGGCCGACTGCTGATCTGCAGGTGTGACCTAGGAGCAAAGAGAGACGCCTCACTTTTTTATCAGGCAAGCAATCTTCGCCAAGCTCAAATCCTCAAAGAGAGTTACAAACTTCTTTTCGAATTCATCAAGAAGCGTTTTGGAGAAAAACTCCTCGGATTCGCTTGGAAGCTTGAATTTGGGGTGCGGCGCGGATTCCACTACCATCTAATGCTAATCTTCAACGGTCGAGAATTGAAGTCCGACATTTCGATTGTACGAATCATTGGCGAATATTGGAAAAATGAAATTACCAAGGGCAGCGGCACCTATTTCAACTGCAACGCTTACAAGGAACACTACAAGTCTTGTGGAATTGGAATGTTTAGCAAAGAGAAAACGCCTGAGAAGTGGGAGGGCATAAAACTGATGTGCGCTTACTTGACGAAAGGCGATGACCTTGTTCGGCTCCACCTCCAAGGCATGCGATGCTTCGGCAAAGGGAACATGCCCAAAACCGAAGCTCTTGTTAGCTAGCGAAAACGCTTAACGTCGGCCCTCCGGCTCGCTATCATAGCGGCAGTATGACCATCAAATGCTGCGGAAAAAACTCCATCTTTTTTCCATCTTTTAAAATGCCCGATCAAGTTGAGATCGGGCATTTCTTTTTTTGTGATTTCTTCATAAAAATCAACTAAGACAGGGTGAATTTCTTCACACGCCCGGCTATAGCTTTGCCAGCCGTCCGAAGGAGCCAGCGATGCGAAGAGTTGGACAGCTTTGACTTTAAGGCGAGAATCCAATTCATCGGCTTCCGCCGGAATCACTTCATAGTCTTCAATTGGCTCCAAACGGCCAAACAATCTAGAAGCCTGCATCAGCGCAGACCAAGCAGACAATTCTTCACCCGCCTGCTTTTTCGATTTTGCAAAATCGATATTTCTAACAACAGAGGCCCAGACCTCTTCGACTTCTCCTTTTGGAAGATTTTCGAGCAAAGGAATCTGATCTCCTTTCTCAAACCCTAGCGTTCGCTGCGCATAGCCAGCTTGCATTCGTAAATCAATAGAGATCAATTTCGGGTGAAGTTCTGCAAAATTCTCGACCCAACTTTTCACATGTCCGGCGCAGATTTCAAAATAGTTTTCGAAATTCATGGGCGGCGCTTTCTAGGCTTATGAGTGCAGTTCATTTTGAACGAAGTTCGGCCACCGCTTGGGCAAAGAGTTGGGCCATACTTTCTCGGCCTTCCGGTTTCTCTATAGGCTGCGGAACTTCCTGCTTCTCTATAGGCAGCGGAACACCATGACCAGAGCCCTGCGCAACGCGTTCCCCTTCTCTAGCCTTCAAAAAATCACGCACTACGCTGGCCATACCCCCTCCGGTTGCAGGCTCGATCTGGCCTGACGCTGACTTCCGAGTAGTCGTGAGCTCGTGTCGGCACAGCTCGTCGAGGTAGTCAGCCCAGCGCTGCATCATTAGCGTGCGCTGCTTGAGGTACTGGGTGCGGTTGTAAGCCCTTCCGTTGGCATCTTTCACTGCATGTGCCAACTGCGCCTCGATCACCAGGGGGTCGACCTCCAACACTTCAGCAAGCAAAGTCCGCGCCGTGGCCCTGAAGCCATGGACGGTTTGGACGTCTGGCCCATACCCCAGGGTCAGAAGAGCGGCGCGAAGGGTATTGTCCGAGATTGGGCGGTCGTGACTGCGCTCGCCCGGAAAAACCAGTGTGCTGTAACCGGTGAGGGGGTACAGTTTTCGCAACAATTCCACCGCCTGGGTAGAAAGCGGGACCAAATGAGGATCTCCGTTTTCCTTGCCCTCGATACGCCGCTTCATCCGCGCAGCTGGCACGGTCCACAAGGCATTGTCGAGATCAAACTCCGCCCAAGCGGCACCCCTAAGCTCGTTCGGACGTTGGAAGAGCATAGGAGCCAATTGCAAAGCCGTACGCACGATGTGCCCGCCTTGATACGCTCGGATAATGCGGATTAGCTCTCCTAGCTTCGCTGGTTCTGTGATGGCCGCAAAGTGGCGCGTCTTATGGGGGGTTAGGGCCCCCTTGAGGTCAGCGGTGATATCACGCGGCGCGCGAGCCGTCGCCACGGCATAGCGCCATACGGCCCGCGAAGTCATGAGGACCCGCCCGGCCACGTCGAGCGCCCCCCGCTCCTCAACCCGGCGCAGTGCTGCTAGCAACTCGATGGGTTCGATCTCGCCAATGCGGCGAACCGCGAAGTGCGGAAAAAGATCCTTCTCCAGGTTGCGTTTTTCGCGAATGGCGTAGTGACTGCTCCAGCGCGCACGATGCTTTTCGTACCATTCAAGCGCGGTCTCGCGAAAGGTGTCGCCTGTGTTCACCGCAGATTTGAGCTTGACGACCTGTCTGGCTTGGATGGGGTTGATTCCGGCCGCCTTCTGCGCCTTGGCAACGTCACGCGCCTTACGCGCCGCAGCCAGCCCTACGCCGGGATAGGCACCGAGTGCAAACTTCTTCTCAACACCCTCGATCCTGAATTTCCAGAACCACCGACGGGAACCTGAAGCAGAGACTTCGAGGTAGAGGCCGCCGGAGTCGGCATACCGAGCCTGCTTTCGCTCGGGCGGGCACGTCGCGTTTCGGCAGGCAGCATCAGTTAAGGGCATGAATTTCGTCGAGAAGAGCTGGGGGCTGGGGGTACAGATCCACCGATCCAGAGGATAGCGGCGCTTGGCCCCCCACACGTACCCCCTATTGACGCTGGCAGTCACTGGATTTCAGTGTACGACTGCGGATGCCGTAGACGCAGCGCCCCAATGAAAAAGGGCGTCCGGCGGATAAAGCCGGACGCCCTTGGACGTCGTATTGGTCGGTGTGAAAGGATTCGAACCTTCGACCCCTTGCACCCCATGCAAGTGCGCTACCAGGCTGCGCCACACACCGAAGCTCTCGATTATAGCCTTCTCTTTTCAGCGTCCGACGGTCAGCAACTCACGAATTTCAAAAAGCTCGCGGCGAAGCTGCAACAACTGCGACAGGTCGACACTGCGGGCCACGTTCGGCACTGCTTCCTCGTCGTGCAGCGCGGCCTCGAACTCCTCGTGATCGATCTCGACGGCCTCCATGCCTTCGAGCGGCACCTCGCCGGCCTTGCGGCGGTCGCGTTCGTGCTGCACCAGTTCCTGCAACTTGTTGCGTGCACCGCTGATCGTGAAGCCCTGGTCGTACAGCAGGTCGCGGATGCGGCGGATCATCAGCACCTCGTGGTGCTGGTAGTAGCGCCGGTTGCCGCGCCGCTTCATCGGGCGCAACTGCGTGAACTCCTGCTCCCAGTAGCGCAGCACATGCGGTTTCACCCCGCAGAGTTCGCCGACCTCACCGATGGTGAAGTAGCGTTTGACGGGGATGGGCGGGAGCGCCTTGTCGGCCATGTTCTCCATTGAAATCAAGTCTGCGCGCGGCAAACCTCAGAGGTTACTCCACGGGAGCGCGCGCGAACAAGCCCTATTCGGAACCCAGGCTCCACTCGACCTCGGGGGAGGCATTCGGATCGATGTTTCCGTGAATCTGTTCCTTGAGCTTCGCGCTCGCATGGAAGGTCGCGACGCGACGCTCGCCGATCGGAATGGCTTCGCCGGTACGCGGGTTGCGGCCGGGGCGCGGCGCCTTCACGCGGATCTGGAAGTTGCCGAAGCCCGAGATCTTCACGTCCGTGCCTTCGATCAGGCTGTTGGCAACCAGGTCGAAGAAAGCCTCGACCATGTCCTTGGACTCGCGCTTGTTCAGGCCGATCTGCTCGAACAGCAGGTCGGCCAGATGCGCCTTGGTGAGCGCGGGCGTCTCGAGTGCTTCGAGCGTGAATTCGACGGCATTCATTCGGGTCATCCTCTCAGGCGTCCGCCCACCTTCGCGGCCAGTTGATCGACGATGGCGCGCACGGCCGGCTCGACCTGCTCGTCGGTCAGGGTGGCGTTGTCGTCCTGGAAGCGCAGGCGCACCGCCATGCTCTTCTCGCCGGGTTGCAGGCCGCCGGCCGCGGCCACCGTGCCGTCGCGCGCGGGCTGCGGACGGTAGATGTCGAACAGCACCGCGTCGCGCAGCAGGCCTTGCGCGGCACCGGTCGAACGGATGGCATCGATCAGCGCATCGTGCGTGATGGCTTCCGCCACCACCACCGCGATGTCGCGCTCTACCGCCTGGTGCTTGGGCACGGCTTGCGCCACCGGCACGGGACGCGCGGTGACGGCATCGAGGTCGAGCTCGAACAGCACGGCGGGCTGCGCGAAGTCCCATTTCTGGCGCCAGCGCGGATGCAGCTCGCCGACGAAGCCGACGGCCTTGCCCTCGACGATCACGCGCGCCGAGCGGCCCGGATGCAGCGCCGGATGCTCGGCGGCTTCGAAACGCGGCACCAGCGGCGCGAGCAGCGCCTCGACGTCGCCCTTCACGTCGTAGAAGTCGACGCGCTGCGACTTGCCGTCCCAGCGTGCCTCGTCGGCATCGCCCCAGGCGAGGCCGGCCACGCGCATCGGCTGATGCACGCCGCGCACCGTGCTGTCGGTGGTGACCACGCTGTCGTCGCGCAGGAACACGCGGCCCACCTCGAACACGCGCACGCGCGGCGCCTTGCGGTCGAGGTTGAACTTGAGCACCTGCAGCAGCGAACCGAGCAGCGACGAACGCATCACGCTCATCTGACTCGCGATCGGGTTCAGGAGCTTGACCGGGTTGTCGTTGCCCGCGAGCTCCTTCTCCCAGTCGGCTTCGACGAAGCTGAAGTTGATGGTTTCCTGGTAGCCCAGCGCGGCCAGGCCGCGGCGCACCGCGAAGCGGCTGCGCTGTGCCTCGGGGCGCACGCGCGCGGTGATCGGCGCGAGCGGCGCGGTGGTCGGCAGGTTGTTGAAGCCGATCAGGCGCGCGACCTCCTCGATCAGGTCTTCCTCGATCAGCAGATCGAAGCGGTGCGGCGGCGGCACGATGGTCAGCGTGCCATCGCCTTCGGTCAGCGCGAAGCCCAGCCGGCGCAGCGCATCGGCGCACTGGGCCTGCGTCAGCGGCATGCCGATCACGCGCGCTGCACGTGCCACGCGCAACGTCACGGGCAGGGCCTCGGGCACGCGCAGGATCTGGTCGTCCATGGCGCCGGCCTGGCCACCGCAGATCTCGACGATCAGCTGCGTGATGCGCTCGATGATCTCGACGGTGCGGCTCGGGTCGACGCCGCGCTCGTAGCGATGGCCGGCGTCGGTCGAGAAGTTGAAGCGGCGCGAACGGCCCTGCACCGCCTCGGGCCACCAGAACGCGGCCTCGACGTAGATGTTGCGCGTGTCGTCCGAGACCGCGGTGGCGTCGCCGCCCATGATGCCCGCGAGCGATTCGACCTCGCGGTCGTCGGCGATCACGCCCACCTTGTCGTCGACCGTGATCGTGGTGCCATTGAGCAGCTTGAGCTGTTCGCCGGCCTTGCCCCAGCGCACGGCGAGACCGCCGTGGATCTTGTCGAGGTCGAAGATGTGGCTGGGCTGGCCGTACTCGAACATCACGTAGTTCGAGATGTCGACCAGCGGCGTGACGCTGCGCTGGCCGCAGCGCGCGAGGCGCTCGACCATCCATGCCGGGGTGCTGACCTTGGTGTCGACGCCGCGCACGATGCGGCCCGAGAAACGGCCGCAGAGCTCGGGCGCCTCGACCTTCACCGGCAGCTTGTCGCCGAAGGCCACTTCGACCGGCGCAGCGGCGCGCGGCTTGAGGGGCGCACCGGTCAGCGCGGCGAGTTCGCGCGCCACGCCGTAGACGCTGAGGCCGTGCGCGAGATTGGGCGTGAGCTTGAGCGTGAGCAGCGTGTCGTCGAGCTTGAGCACTTCGCGCACGTCGACGCCGATGGGCGCATCGGCCGCGAGTTCGAGCAGGCCGCCATGGTCTTCGCTCAGCTGCAGTTCGCGCGCCGAGCACAGCATGCCCTGGCTCTCGACGCCGCGCAGCTTGCCGAGCTTGATGAGGAAGGGCTTGCCGTCCTCGCCGGGCGGCAGTTCGGCGCCCACCAGCGCGCACGGCACCTTGATGCCGACGCGCGCATTGGGCGCGCCGCACACGATGTTGAGCAAGGCGCCCTGCCCCGCGTCGACCTGGCAGACACGCAGGCGGTCGGCATTCGGGTGCTGGACGGCTTCCTTGATCTCGCCCACCACGATGCGCGTGAAGGGCGGCGCCGCCGGCCGGCGCTCCTCGACCTCGAAGCCGCCCATGGTGAGGGTCTCGGCCAGTTCGGCGCTGTCGATGGGCGGGTTGCAGAACTCGCGCAGCCAGGATTCCGGGAATTGCATCTCTTCGATCTCGATCTGTTTTTCTGGTGTGGAAGGTCTCGTTTCGTCTCGCGCGTCAGCGGGTCACTGGAATTGCGAGAGGAAGCGCAGGTCGCCGTCGAAGAACAGGCGAAGGTCGTTCACGCCGTAGCGCAGCATCGTGAGGCGGTCGGGGCCCATGCCGAAGGCGAAGCCGATGTAGCGCTCGGGGTCGAGGCCCATGTTGCGCACCACGTTCGGATGCACCTGGCCCGAGCCCGACACCTCGAGCCAGCGGCCGGCCAGCGGGCCGCTCTGGAACTGGATGTCGATCTCGGCGCTGGGCTCGGTGAACGGGAAGAAGCTCGGCCGGAAACGCAGCACGAGGTCGTCGCGCTCGAAGAAGGTGCGGCAGAAGTCGGTGAAGACGACCTTGAGGTCCTTGAAGCTCACGTTCTCGCCGAGCCACAGGCCTTCGCACTGGTGGAACATCGGCGAGTGGGTGGCGTCGCTGTCGACGCGGTAGGTGCGGCCCGGCGCGATCACGCGGATCTCGGGCGCCTTGACCGTGCCGGTGGGGTCGGCCGCCGCGGCCGCGAACTCGGCCGCGTACTTCTTGATGTGCTGGTGGGCGTAGCGCACCTGCATCGGGCTGGTGTGCGGACGCAGGTTGTAGGGGATGCCGTCCTCGCCATTCAGGTCGACGTAGAAGGTGTCCTGCATCGAGCGCGCCGGATGGTTCGGCGGGTTGTTGAGCGAGGTGAAGCTGTGCCAGTCGCTCTCGATCTCGGGGCCGTCGGCCACGTCGAAGCCCATGCTCGAGAAGATCTCCTCGATGCGCTCGAGGGTGCGGCTCACCGGGTGCAGGCCGCCCGGGATGCGGCGGCGGCCGGGCAGGCTCACGTCGAGCGCCTCGGCACGCAGCTGCTGCGAGAGCTCCTCGTCGGCCAGTTGCTGGCGGCGCTCGTTGAGGGCGGACTCGATCGCCTGCTTGGCCACGTTGATGGCGGCACCGCGCGACTTCTTCTCGTCGACGCTCAGCGCGGCCATGCCCTTCATCAGCTCGGTGATGCGGCCCGACTTGCCCAGGAACTGGGCCTTGGCGTTCTCGAGCTCTGCGGGGGTCTTCGCCTGCGCGAAGGCGGCACGTGCGGTGTCGACCAGGGAGTCCAACTCGTTCATAGCAACAACAGATTTTCTTCGGGGAAAAATAAAAAAGGGCTGGTGCTCTTTCAAGCGCCAGCCCTTGTGCCGTGGGCGCAGGAAACTGTCCGGGGACGGTTTCCCGCTGTGCAGAATCAAGCAGCCAGCTTGGCCTTGACCTGCTCCACGATGCCCGCAAAAGCGGCCTTGTCGTGCACGGCGATGTCCGCAAGCATCTTGCGGTCGATCTCGATCCCGGCCTTGCGGATGCCGTTGGCGAACTGGCTGTAGGTCAGGCCCAGTTCACGCGAGGCGGCGTTGATACGCGCGATCCACAGTTGACGGAACACGCGCTTCTTGGTGCGGCGGTCACGGTAGGCGTATTGGCCTGCCTTCATCACCGCCTGTTTGGCGATGCGGAAGACATTGCCGCGGCGACCGCGGAAACCCTTGGCGAGTGCGAGAACTTTCTTGTGGCGGGCGCGAGCCGTTACACCACGTTTGACGCGAGGCATGTGATTACTCCTTGTTCGTCAGTTGATCAAATGCCCATGCCGGGCAGCATCGCGGCCATCGAAACCATGTTGGTTTCGTGCACCGACACCGCACCACGCAGGTGACGCTTGTTCTTGGTGGTCTTCTTGGTCAGGATGTGACGCTTGAAGGCTTGACCGCGCTTGACGGTGCCACCGGGACGAACGCGGAAACGTTTCTTCGCGCTGCTCTTGGTCTTCATTTTGGGCATGTGAATGCTCCTTTAATTTGTGCTCGTGAGGCGCCTTGGATGAACTCCATGGACTTGTTGGCCCCGAGACACTTCTTCATCCCGCCACCGCCCGCGCTGGCCTTTCGGCACGCGCCGGCGATCGGCGAAATCCCTTCAGATTCTCATCCCCGACCAAGTCGGCGGCTCGCGCCACCGGACTCGACCGGGTTTTTCTTCGCTCAGGCGCCGGCCGGAGCCGGTGCCGCCGCGTTTTCCGTCGCCGGCTTCGCCGGAGCCCCACCGGGCTTCTTGCGGCCCGGCGCGATCATCATGATCATCTGCCGGCCCTCGAGCTTCGGAAACTGCTCGACGAGGATCGTGTCGCCGAGCTCGTCGCGAATGCGCTGCAGCAAGGCCAGACCGAGTTCCTGGTGCGTGATCTCACGGCCCCGGAAGCGCAGCGTGATCTTGCACTTGTCGCCATCCTCAAGAAAGCGCCGGATGTTGCGCATCTTGATGTTGTAGTCGCCATCGTCGGTACCGGGCCGGAACTTGATTTCCTTGACCTCGATGACCTTCTGCTTGGACTTCGCCTCGGCCGCCTTCTTCTGCTCGTGGTACTTGAACTTGCCGTACTCGATCAGGCGGCACACCGGTGGATTGGCCGCCGCGACGACCTCCACCAGATCCACGTCCTGCTCACCGGCGAGGCGCAGGGCCTCCGCAAGACTCACAACACCCAATTGCTCGTTATCCGGGCCGATCAGGCGGACTTCCGGGGCCATGATTTCCCGGTTCAGGCGATGTTGGCGTTCCTCGCGGTGGCGGCGGTCGCGAAATGCAGTAGCGATGGTTGGTATCCTCTAAGTTTTGCTACAAAAAAAGTAGCGAAAGCCGCTCAGTCCTCGCGGGCAAGCGGTACATTTGGCAGAAACATGTGGGGTGTTTCGACGACAAATCAACGCTTGTCAGCAACATCCTGGACGAGCCGTTGCGCGAACGATTCGAGGGACATTGCACCGAGGTCTTGGTTGCCCCGGGCGCGCACTGCGACGGCGCCAGCTTCCTTTTCCTTGTCGCCCACGACAACGATGTAAGGGAGCTTTTGCAACGAATGCTTGCGTATTTTATACGTAATCTTCTCGTTGTGCAGGTCGAGCTGGACCCTAAGCCCTTGATTTTGCAGCGTTTTCGCAACTTGCGCGGCGTAGTCGGCCTGTCCTTCGCTGATATTGAGCACCGCCACCTGCACCGGCGCGAGCCAGGCGGGCATCGCGCCGGCATGGTGTTCGATCAGCATGCCGATGAATCGCTCGAGGCTGCCGACGATCGCGCGGTGCAGCATCACGGGGTGCGCGCGGCCGCTCGACTCCGTGACGTACTCGCCGCCCAGGCGTTCGGCCGTGTTGAAGTCGACCTGCATCGTGCCGCACTGCCACTGGCGGCCGATCGCATCGCGCAGCGTGTACTCGATCTTCGGGCCGTAGAAGGCGCCGTCGCCGGGCGCGATCACGAACTCCACGCCCGAGCGGCGCAGCGATTCCATCACCGCATGCTCGGCCTTGTCCCAGAGCTCGTCCGAGCCCACGCGGTTCTCGGGCCGCGTCGCGACCTTGTAGAGAATGTCCGTGAAGCCGAAGTCCGCGTACACCTTCTGCAGCTGCGCCGTGTAGGCGATGCATTCGTCGAGGATCTGGTCCTCCGTGCAGAAGATGTGGCCGTCATCCTGCGTGAAGCCACGCACGCGCATGATGCCGTGCAGCGCGCCGCTGGGCTCGTTGCGGTGGCACTGGCCGAACTCGCCGTAGCGCAGCGGCAAGTCGCGGTAGCTGCGCAGGTCGCTCTTGAAGATCAGCACGTGGCCCGGGCAGTTCATCGGCTTGAGCGCGTACTCGCGCTTCTCCGACTCCGTCGTGAACATGTTGTCGCGGTAGTTCTGCCAGTGGCCCGTCTTCTCCCACAGGCTCTTGTCGAGGATCTGCGGGCCCTTCACTTCCCAGTAGCCCGTGTCGCGGTAGATGCCGCGCATGTACTGCTCGACCTGCTGCCAGACCGCCCAGCCCTTGGGATGCCAGAACACCACGCCCGGCGCCACTTCGTCGATGTGGAACAGGTCGAGTTCCTTGCCGAGGCGGCGGTGGTCGCGCTTCTCGGCCTCCTCGATGCGCTGGATGTACTGGTCGAGCTGCTTCTTGTCGGCCCAGGCCGTGCCGTAGATGCGCTGCAGCTGCTCGTTCTTGGCATCGCCGCGCCAGTAGGCGCCGGCCAGCTTCGTGAGCTTGAAGACCTTGAGGAAACGCGTGTTCGGCACGTGCGGGCCGCGGCACATGTCGACATATTCCTGGTGGTAGTACAGGCCCATGGCCTGCTCGTCGGGCATGTCCTCGACCAGACGCAGCTTGTAATCCTCGCCGCGCGACTTGAAGACCTCGATCACCTCGGCGCGCGGCGTCATCTTCTTGATCACGTCGTAGTCCTGCGCGATCAGCTCGCGCATGCGCGCCTCGATCGCGGCCATGTCCTCGGGCGTGAAGGGACGCTCGAACGCGATGTCGTAGTAGAAGCCCTCCTCGATCACCGGGCCGATCACCATCCTGGCCGTCGGGTAGAGCTGCTTGACCGCGTGGCCGACCAGGTGGGCCGTCGAGTGGCGGATGATCTCCAGGCCCTCGTCGTCCTTGGGCGTGATGATCTGAAGCTTGGCATCGTGGTCGATGACGTCGCTGGCATCGACCAGGCGACCGTCGACCTTGCCGGCCACCGTCATCTTGGCGAGGCCGGGGCCGATGGACTTGGCGACGTCGGCCACCGAGACCGGGCCGGGATACTCGCGCTGCGAGTTGTCGGGGAGCGTGATGTGGATCATGAAAAACCTCGGGCGAAAAACAAAAAAGCGCGGTGGATGACCGCGCTTTGCTGTGGCAGGGAAGCTGGCTCGAACCAGCGCGCGCGGTTTAGCGGGCGCTTCCTTCGAAGAAGAAAACACCGCAGATGGCTTGCGGGGTAGTTCGCGGTGTCATAACCAAAGTGCCTTTCTCGCCCTTGTTGACTGACAGTGGAGCCTACGATTCTAGCCGCTCGGCGCGCTGACCGTGCCGCGGCGCACGAAGTCCGCATGAGCGAGCGTGCATCCGCACGCACGAAAAAAAGCCCGGCGCGCGGCCGGGCTTCAAGGTGACAGCGAATGTCGAGTCAGTTGCTCAGTGGAACTGCTCTTCTTCCGTCGAGCCGGTCAGTGCCTTCACGCTCGACTGGCCGCCCTGGATCACGGTGGTCACGTCGTCGAAGTAGCCCGCGCCGACTTCCTGCTGGTGCGACACGAAGGTGTAGCCCTGCTCGCGCGCCGCGAATTCCGGCTCCTGCACCATGTTCACGTAGTGCTTCATGCCCTCGCCGCGTGCATAGGCGTGCGCGAACTTGAAGGTGTTGTACCAGTTGACGTGGATGCCGGCCAGCGTGATGAACTGGTACTTGTAGCCCAGGTCCGAGAGGTCTTCCTGGAAGGTGGCGATCTGCTTGTCGTCGAGGTTCTTCTTCCAGTTGAACGACGGCGAGCAGTTGTACGACAGCAGCTTGCCCGGGCAGGCGGCATGCACGGCCTGCGCGAACTCGCGGGCGAAGCCGATGTCGGGCACGCCGGTTTCGCACCACACCAGGTCGGCATAGGGCGCGTAGGCGACGCCGCGGCTGATGGCCTGCTCAAGGCCGTTCTTCACGCGGTAGAAGCCTTCCGAGGTGCGCTCGCCGGTCAGGAAGGGCCTGTCGTTGGCGTCGTGGTCGGAGGTGATCAGGTTCGCGGCTTCGGCGTCGGTGCGGGCCAGCACGATGGTGGGCACGCCCAGCACGTCGGCGGCGAAGCGCGCGGCGATCAGCTTCTCGCAGGCTTCGCGCGTCGGCACCAGCACCTTGCCGCCCATGTGGCCGCACTTCTTGACGGCGGCGAGCTGGTCTTCGAAGTGCACGCCGGCGGCGCCCGCGGCGATCATGTTCTTCATCAGTTCGAAGGCGTTGAGCACGCCGCCGAAACCGGCTTCCGCGTCGGCCACGATCGGCAGGAAGTAGTCGATGAACTCCTTGTCGCCCGGGTTCACGCCACGGCCCCACTGGATTTCATCGGCGCGGCGGAAGGTATTGTTGATGCGGCGGACCATGGTGGGCACCGAGTCGTACGCGTAGAGCGACTGGTCGGGGTACATGGTTTCCGAGCTGTTACCGTCGGCGGCCACTTGCCAGCCCGACAGGTACACGGCTTCGAGGCCGGCCTTGGCCTGCTGCATGGCCTGGCCGGCGGAGATCGCGCCGAAGGCGTTCACGTAGCCCTTCTTCGAGCCGCCGTTGATCTTGTCCCAGAGCTTCTCGGCACCGCGCTTGGCGAGCGTGTAGTCGATCGGGAACGAGCCGCGCAGGCGCACCACGTCGGCGGCGCTGTAGCCGCGCTGCACGCCCTTCCAGCGGGGATCCGTGGCCCATTCTTTCTCGAGGGCGGCAATCTGCTGTTCGCGGCTGAGTTGTTCGGTGAGGGTCTGGGGCATGGTCACTCCGTGAGTTGATTGAAGGGTTGGTTTCGAGCGTTTCGGCGCTGCGGCCATGGGCTTACTGTAATCGCGCCGCCCACTCTTATGTCTTATAGAAGACATATTTTTGCATCAATAAAATCAACAACTTACGGAGATATTTCTCAATGAGAAAACAACTTTCTCATATCGAGAAAAAATACTGCGGTGCAGCAGTGGCTATTTTCACGATACGCAATCACTCTTTCGTCTGTGAAAAACGCGGGCCGGAACGCGCGCCGTCAACGCCGCGAATGCGCGATCCAGTCGCCGCCCGCGATCACCGCGCGACCCTCGATGCGGGACGGATGGATCTCGTAGACCAGGCAATCGAACGTGCGACCACCGAAGGACTGCACGCGCAACCAGCGCTTGACGTACTCGCCCGAATCGTCGTCGGCCACTTCCTCGAGCCGGTCGAGCGCGGCCTCCACCTGCGCATCGATCGCGTAGACCTCGCCCGTCACGCGCCCTTCGCCGCCAAGCGCCATGCCCGGATAGGCACCGAGGTCGTAGAGCGTGCCCGCGACCTCGGCATCGGCCACGCGTCGCGGCGGCGGCGCGAAGCGCGCGATGTCGTTGCGCCCGCCCGCGCGCAAGGTGCCGTAGACGAAGACGTGGCGCTCGCCCGGCACGGACGTCGATTGCGGCATCATCGATGCCTCCTTTCCCCAAATCACCCCAGTCTATTGAACCCCGCCGCACCCGCCCCAGGCCGGCTCATGGCCTACGGCTGCCTCGCGCTGAGCATGTCGCTCGTGGGCTGCTACGTCGCCCTCTCCAAGCCGCTGGTCGCGGCCTTCCCGGTGCTGCTGCTGGCCTGGCTGCGCTTCGGCATCGCCGCGCTCGCCATGCCGCACTGGCTGCGCCGCGCGCCCGACGAACCGCCGATGACGGCGCGCACGCGCTGGCTGGTGTTCCTCGAGTCCTTCCTCGGCAACTTCCTGTTCTCGATCTGCATGCTGTTCGGCGTGAGCCTCACGAGCGCGGTCTCGGCGGGCGTGATCATGGCGTCGATCCCTGCCGCGGTCGCGGTCGCGAGCTGGCTGTTCCTGCGCGAGCGCATCACGCTGCGCATCGGCCTCGCGATCCTCTGCGCGGCGATCGGCATCGGGCTGCTCGCGCTCGCGCCGGCGCATGCGAGCGCGCACCCGGGCACGGGCGCGTCCTCGTCGATGCCGTGGCTCGGCAACCTGCTGGTGTTCTGCGCGGTGCTCTGCGAGGCCGCCTATGCGGTGATCGGCAAGTCGCTCACCGGTCGGCTCGGCCCCAAGCGAATCTCCTCGCTGATCAACCTCTGGGGCTTCGTGCTCAGCACGCCGCTGGGCATCTGGTTCGCGCTGCAGTTCGACTTCGCAGCGGTGCGCCCCGGCCTCTGGCTGCTGCTCGTGGCCTACGCCCTCGCAGCGAGCATCTGGACCGTGTGGCTCTGGATGACCGGACTGCGCCACATCCCCGCCGCGCAGGCCGGTGTTTTCGCCGTGATGCTGCCCGTGAGCGCGGCCCTCGTGGGCGTGCTCGTGCTCGGGGAAAGCCTCTCCCTGGTGCAGCTGTTCGCGTTCGCGCTCGCTCTCGCAGGCGTCTTCCTGGCGACCTGGCCCGCGCGCCGCAGGCAAAACGGGCGCTCTCCCCTCTGAAAAAACAACAGCCTCCAATGAAAAAACCGCTTTTTCCCTTGGAAACGCGTTTTTTCTCATTTAGCATCCGCGATGCCAGTGGAGACCCTGTTTTTCATTGGTGACGTTCAACCAAAAAAGGAAATCAACCATGGCAACTGCAAAGAAGGCTCCGGCCAAGAAAGCTCCGGCTAAGAAGGCCGCTGCTCCCGCGAAGAAGGCTGCTCCCGCGAAGAAGGCCGCAGCACCGGCGAAGAAGGCTGCTGCTCCCGCGAAGAAGGCTGCACCGGCAAAGAAGGCCGCTCCCGCCAAGAAGGCTGCTCCCGCGAAGAAGGCTGCTGCAAAGGCTCCCGCCAAGAAGCGCACCCCGAACGCCGCCTTCATGAAGGCCCTGACCCCCAGCCCCGCACTGGCTGCCGTGGTCGGTTCGACGCCGCTGCCGCGCACCGCCGTCGTGAGCAAGCTGTGGGACTACATCAAGAAGAACAACCTGCAAGACAAGGCCAACAAGCGCAACATCAACGCCGACGCCAAGCTGAAGGAAATCTTCGGCAAGGCCCAGGTGTCGATGTTCGAACTGGCCGCGCTGATCGGCAAGCACGTCAAGTAAGCGCACCATCCGAGCGACCTCCGGGTCGATCAGGAAAGCCGGCGACAGCCGGCTTTTTTTCGTCCGTGCTTTTTCGATCGCCTCAGCGCGATGCCTCGGCACCCTGCGCGAAGAAGCGCGAGGGCGTGCAGCCGAAATGGCGCCGGAAGGTCTCGATGAAGGCACTCACCGAGCTGTAGCCCACCGTCAGCGCCACCGCCGTCACGGGCTCGCCCATGCCCAGCAACTGCACCGCCTTGAGCAGCCGCGCCTGCTGGCGCCACTGCGCGAAGCTCAGGCCGGTCTCGGCGGCGAAGCGGCGCGTGAGCGTGCGGCGCGCCATGCCGATGCGATCGGCCCATTGCTCGAGCGTGTCGTCGCGCGCGGGATCGTCGGCCAGCGCGGTGGCCAGCGCGAGCAGTCGCCGCTCCTGCGGCAGCGCGAGGTGCAGCGAGGTCCGCGCGCCCGCCGCCAGTTCGTCGACCAGCACCCCCACCAGCCGCAGGCGGCGCGCCGTCTCCCCCTCTTCGCCGAGCGACACCAGCCGCCCCACCAGCTCGCGGATCAGCGGCGTCGACGCGAACACATGCGGCTGCGCGGGCAAGGCCGTCGTCAGCGCCGGATCGAGATAGAGGCTCCACCCGGCCGTCGCGCCGTGGCTTTGCGCCGCGTGCGCGCAGCGCGGCGCGATCCAGCCGATCCATCCGGGCGGCAGCACCCAGCGCCCCGCGCTGGTCTCGATCAGCTGCAGGCCGGCGCGCAGCGCGAACAGCTGGCCTTCCTCGTGCGCATGCGCGCCCGTGCTGCGCGGCGCCTCGTAGGCGTTGAGGTCGAGCCGCAATGCGGGCTCAGCCATCGCGCCGCTCCGGATGCGGCATGGCCCGATGGCGATACCGATTGGCACCGCGCCGCAAGCCCGCAACGCGGTGCCTGCCTAGCATCGAAGCCATCGATCCACCCCTCCCTCTTTTCTTCAAGGAGCCGCCATGAAAGCCCAGGATGTCCTGCCCGATGACCAGAACTTCGCCGTCCTCAACGGCCAGCCCGTGCGCAAGGGCTCGGTCGGTGCCTTCCTCGCCAACGTGCGCGTGCTCGAGGACACCCAGGCCGGCGAGGCGCAGCGCCAGGCCGCGCACGAGGACCTCATCGACCTGATCCCCGCGCTCGAGGCGCTCGGCCTGTTCGAAGTGTTCGAGCTGCGCTCCACAGCCCTGCGCGCGGAGGTCGCGAGGCATCGCGCCGCGCTCAGCCCCGCGCCTGCTGCTGCGCCGCGCGCCTGATCGACGACAGCGTGCCGCGCGTGGTGATGACCTCGGGATCGAGCGGAATCTCGATCAGCGTACCGGTATCGGCCGCCAGCGCGCGCAGCAGCGCGGCCTCGAACTGCGCGGTCTCGGTCACGCGCTCGGCCGCGTAGCCGTAGGCGCGCGCCAGCCCGCAGAAGTCGGGATTGCGCAGCGCGGTCCCGCTGGTCCGCTCGGGGTACTCGCGCTCCTGGTGCATGCGGATGGTGCCGAACATGCCGTTGTTCAGCAGCACGACGATGCTCTTGCCGCCATGCTGCGCGGCCGTGGCCAGCTCCTGGCCCGTCATCAGGAAATCGCCGTCGCCCGCGATCGTGAAGGCCACCCGGCCGGTCGCGAGGCTGGTGGCGATGCCGGCCGGCACGCCATAGCCCATGGCGCCGCTGGTGGGCGCCAGCTGCGTCTTGTGGCCCTTGGCGAGGCCGTGGTAGCGGAAGTAGCGGTGCACCCAGCTCGCGAAGTTGCCCGCGCCGTTGGTGATCGTGGCATCGGCCGGCAGGTGCTTCTGCAGCGTCGCCACCACCGCCGCCATGTCGACCGCGCCGCGCGGCGTTTCCGCGGGCATGCCGGCCAGCGGCTGCGGCTCGAGCCAGGCCTGGTAGTCGGCATGCGCCTGCAGCGCCCAGTCCTCCCAGGGCAGCGTGGGCGGCGCGCTCAGCACCTCGAGGCTGCGCGCCGCGGCGCTCATGCCGGCGTTGATCGCGAGGTCAGCCTGGTAGACGCGGTTGAGTTCCTCGGCGCTCGCATGGATGTGGACCAGCGTCTGCTTCGCCTTCGGCGCTTCGAGCAGCGTATAGCCCCCGGTCGTCATCTCGCCCAGGCGCGGGCCGATGGCGAGGATCAGGTCGGCGTCCTTCACGCGCTGCGCCAGCTTCGGATTGATCGCGATGCCGACGTCGCCCGCGTAGAGCGGATGGTGGTTGTCGAAGGTGTCCTGGAACCGGAAGGCATTGGCCACCGGCAGGCGCCAGTTCTCGGCGAAACGCTGCAGCGCCTGCGCGGCCTGCGCGGTCCAGCCACCGCCGCCGGCGATCACCAGCGGCTGGCGCGACTTCAGCAGCAGCTCGCGCAGGGTGCGCAGCGCACCCGGGTCGCTCCAGGGCTCGACCGCCTCCACCCGCGGCAGCGGCCGCGCGGCGGTCTCGCTGCGCAGCATGTCCTCGGGCAGCACCAGCACCACCGGGCCGGGGCGGCCGTTCATCGCGGTCGAGAAGGCGCGCGCGATGTACTCGGGGATGCGGTTGGCATCGTCGATGCGCTCCACGCGCTTGGCGAAGCCCTTGGTGCTGGGTCCGAAGAAGCTGCCGTAGTCGACCTCCTGGAAGGCCTCGCGGTCGCGGAAGTCGCTGCCCACGTCGCCGACGAACAGCACCATCGGCGTGGAATCCTGGAAGGCGTTGTGCACGCCGATGGAGGCATTGGTCGCGCCCGGGCCGCGCGTCACGAAGCAGATGCCGGGACGGCCCGTGAGCTTGCCGTGCGCCTCGGCCATGAAGGCCGCGCCGCCCTCCTGCCGGTTGACGATGAAGCGCGCGCGATCGCCGTAGGCATGGAAGCCGTCGAGCACCGCGAGGAAGCTCTCGCCGGGCACGCCGAACGCGATCTCCATGCCCTGTTCGAGCAGGCACTCGACGATCAGGTGGCCTGCGGGTTGTGATGTACTCATGAGCAGTAGAACTCCAACACTTTGTCCGCGGCGATTATGTGCGCCCGCCTCGCCTCCCTTGTTTTAATTCCCCAAATGGTTAAATTCGCGCCATGAAGGCCACCGCCCCCGACACGCTGGAACCCCGCTCGCGCGATGCCGACCGTTCGCAGCTCGCGATCCTCGCCTCGGCGCGCGACGAGTTCTCGGCGCGCGGCCTCGCGGGTGCGCGCATGGACAGCATCGCCGAGCGCGCGGGCCTCAACAAGCGGCTCATCTACTACTACTTCGGCAGCAAGGACGACCTGTTCCTCGCGGTGCTCGAGCGCACCTACGCCGACATCCGCGAGGCCGAGCAGCGGCTGCACCTCGACGAGATCGATCCGGTCGAGGCGATCCGCCAGCTGGTGTCCTTCACCTGGCACTACTACCTCGAGCATCCCGAGTTCATCACGCTGCTCAACAGCGAGAACCTGCACCAGGCCTCGCACCTCAAGCGCTCGGAACGCATCCAGGAGATGAACTCGCCGCTGGTGCAGCTGCTCGACACGGTGCTCGAGCGCGGCCGGCGCGACAACCTGTTCCGCGCGGGCGTCGATCCGGTGCAGCTCTACATCTCGATTGCCTCGCTGTGCTACTTCTACCTCTCGAACAACCACACGCTCTCGGCCATCTTCGGCCGTGACCTGCGCGCGCCCAAGGCGATGGCGCAGCGCCTCTCGCACATGACCGACCTCGTGCTCGGCTACGTGCTGCACTGACCCGCACTTCCGCCGCTTCCTGCCGCCCCCCGTCTCGGCGGCAGGGCCGCGCGCCATCGCCGCGCGAGACGGCCCCCATCGCTTTCCAGATCTACGGGTATCCACCAGGGTCCACCCGTTGACGCTGCCGCGCCCGCGTTCCTAGAATCGGCAATTCACTTATTGGTGAATTGAGCTCGCAACGACACCAGCGGCCCCGCCGCGCGGAGACAAAGACCCATGAAGCAACTCGCACGCACCGCCACGCTGGCCGCGATCGTCGGCCTGGGCGCCCTGCTCCCCGCCCTCGCCGGCGCCGAAGTCGCCTACCCCAGCAAGCCGATCCGCGTGATCGTGCCCTTCGCCGCCGGCAGCACCACCGACATCATTGCGCGCGCCATCGCCGACAAGATGGGCGCGAGCATGGGCCAGCCGCTGGTGATCGAGAACCGCGGCGGCGCCAGCGGCACCATCGGCCAGCAGGCGGTGGCCACCGCGGCGGCCGACGGCTACACGGTGATGATCCATTCGTCGTCGCACACGGTCAGCCCCTCCACCTTCGCCAAGCTGCCTTTCGACACGGTGAACGACTTCGCGGGCGTCACGCCGATCTCCTCGCTGCCCAACGCGCTGGTGATCGCGCCCTCGAAGAACATCAAGACGCTGCCCCAGCTGCTGGCTGCCGCACGCGCCAAGCCCGGCAGCATGAATTTCGCCTCGGCCGGCCAGGGCAGCGCCACGCACCTGAACGCCGAGAAGTTCAAGATGGCCGCCAAGATCGATGCCACCAACATCCCGTTCAAGGGATCGGGCGAGGCCGTCACCGAGGTGCTCTCGGGCCGCGTCGACTACTACTTCTCGCCGATCGCGCCGGTCATCGGCCAGATCAAGGAAGGCCAGCTGCTGGCGCTCGCCGTGGGTTCGCCCAAGCGCGCGGCCGCCCTGCCCGACGTGCCCACCACCGCCGAGGCCGGCGTGCCCGGCTCCGAGTTCAACTTCTGGATCGGGATGATGGCGCCCGCGAAGACGCCGCGCGCCGTGGTCGACCGCCTGCACGACGAAGTGGCGAAGGCCCTTGCCACGCCCGAGGTGAAGGAGCGCTTCCTCAAGCTCGGCGCCGATGCCTGGACGCTCAAGCCCGCGCAGTTCGATGCCTACATCAAGCAGGAGATCGCGAGCAACGCCGAGCTCGTGAAGGCCGCCGGCCTCGCGGTCCAGCAGTAACGCCTCTTCCGCCAGCACCCGTCTCTCCCGCAGCCCACCGACTTCCGACCGAACGCCCCGCGCCGCCACCGGCGCGCTCTCCATGATCCGCAAACTCCTGCTCTCCCCGGCGCTGCGCCCCTTCCTGCTGATCCTGCTGCTGCTGGTGCTGTGGGACCTCGCGATCCGCCTCTTCAAGATCCCGGTCTACCTGATCCCGCCGCCGTGGGAGGTGGTGAAGCAGCTGGTCAACGAATGGCCGCGCCTGCTGGCCGAGAGCTGGAAGACCACGCTCGCCACGCTCGGCGGCTTCGGCCTCACCATCGTGATCGGCATTCCGATCGCGATGGTCATCGCCTACTCGCGACTGGTCGAGTCCTACGTCTATCCGCTGCTGGTGTTCTCCCAAAGCATCCCCAAGGTGGCGATCGCGCCGCTGTTCGTGGTGTGGTTCGGCTTCGGCATCTTCCCCAAGGTGATCTCGGCCTTCCTGCTGGGCTTCTTCCCGGTGGTGGTCTCCACCGTGATGGGCTTCAAGTCGGTCGAGCCCGACATGCTCGACCTCGCGCGCTCGATGGGCGCGAGCCGGCTGCAGACCTTCTTCAAGATCAGCCTGCCGCAGGCGCTGCCGCAGATCTTCAGCGGCCTCAAGGTCTCGGTCACGCTGGCCGTGGTCGGCGCGGTGGTCGGCGAATTCGTCGGCTCCAACTCGGGCATCGGCTACGTGCTGCAGGTGGCCAACGGCAACTTCGACCTGCCGCTGATGTTCGCCGCGCTGGTCGTGCTCTCGAGCATCGGCGTGGTCCTGTTCGTGGCGGTCGACCTGGTCGAGCGCGTGATGATTCCCTGGCATGCCTCGCAGCGCCACGCCAACTGAGTTCCCCCTCCCTGGTTCCTTCGCCCCAAGCCAACAACTCTCCCGGAGACAAGACATGAAGAAACTGCTTCCCTCGCTGCTCGCCGCCGCCGCGCTCGCCACCTTCGCCATCGCCCCCGCGCATGCGCAGGGCGACAAGCCCAAGGACAAGGTCACGCTGATGCTCAACTGGTACCTCTACAGCGAGCACGCGCCCTTCTTCCTCGGCAAGGAAAAGGGCTTCTACGCCGAGGAAGGCATCGACCTCGACATCCAGGAAGGCCGCGGCTCCGCCGTCACCGCGCAGGCGGTGGCTGCCAAGTCGGCGACCTTCGGCTACATCGACGTCACGACCATGATCAAGGCCGCCGCCAAGGGCGCGCCGCTGAAGTCCACCGGCGTGCTGTTCCAGGTCAGCCCGATGTCGGTCATGGGCTTCAGCGAGAAGAACATCAAGACGCCGAAGGACATCATCGGCAAGACCGTGGCCGTGACGCCGGGCGACTCGATGTCGCAGATGTGGCCGCTGTTCCTCAAGGTCAACGACATCAAGGCCGACCAGGTGAAGATCGTCTCGGGCGACGGCCAGACCAAGCTCAATGCGGTGATCAACGGCCAGGCCGACATGCTGCTGGGCTACGTGATGGACCAGGCCATCAAGCTGCAGGACGCCACCGGCAAGCCGGTGTCGCCGATCCGCTTCGCCGACTCGGGCGTGAACCAGATCAGCTCCGGGATCATCACCAACAAGAACCTGCTGACCGAGAACCCCGACCTCGTGAAGCGCTTCATGCGCGCCTCGACCAAGGCCGCCGAAGCCGCCGAGAAGAGCCCCGAGGCCGCGGTCGACGCGATGCTCAAGGCCAACCCCAAGGCCGGCGTGCGCGACACGCTGATCGTGGGCATGAAGCAGAGCGTGGCGCTCTATCACACCAAGGACACGGCGAACCAGCGCCCCTTCCGCGTGGCGATGAAGAACGTCAACGACTCGCTGGACCTGCTGGTGCAGTACGGCGGCATGGACGCCTCGACGCGCGGCAAGCCCGAGGACTACGTGACGCTCGACTTCCTGCCGAACTGATCTCCCTTCGCCCGCGCGCCCGCATCCCGACCTCCCTCACGCACCCATGTCCCAAGTCAACCTGATCGAAGCGCGCGGCGTCTCGAAGATCTACCAAAGCAAGGATGGCCCCGTCGAGTCGCTGAAGCCGCTCGACTTCGCCATCAAGGAAGGCGAGTTCGTCTCCGTCGTCGGCCCCTCGGGCTGCGGCAAGAGCACCCTGCTCAAGATGGTGGCGGGCCTGCTGCCGATCAGCGGCGGCAGCCTCACGCTGGCGGGCAAGCCGATCCAGGGACCGCAGAAGGACGTGGGCATCGTGTTCCAGAGCGCGGTGCTGCTGCCCTGGCGCAGCGTGGAGGACAACATCCTGCTGCAGGCCGAGATGCGCCACCTGCCGATGGACGCCGCCAGGGCGCGCGCGCACGAGCTGATGGCCATGGCCGGCCTCAAGGGCTTCGAGCGCAAGTACCCCTGGCAGCTCTCGGGCGGCATGCAGCAGCGCGCCTCGATCTGCCGCGCGCTGCTGCACGACCCGTCGGTGCTGCTGATGGACGAGCCCTTCGGCGCGCTCGACGCGATGACGCGCGAGAAGATGAACCTCGAGCTGCAGCGCATCTGGATGGCCTCGAAGAAGACCGTGATGCTGATCACCCACAGCATCCCCGAGGCCATCTTCCTGTCGGACCGCGTGATCGTGATGAGCGAGCGCCCCGGCTCGATCGCGGCCGTCTACGACATCGAGCTGCCGCGCGCCCGCACGCTCGACATGATGGCCTCGAGCGAGTTCGGCCACTACACGAAGCTGGTGCGCGCGCACTTCTTCTCGCAGGGCATCCTGGACCACTGAGAGCCAAGCCATGGACGCGCCCCGTTTCCACGTCGAGGAGATCCGCTTCGCCGAGCGCGACGTCGCGCTGCGGCTGCCGTTCCGCTTCGGCGCCGCCACCGTCACCGCCTGCCCGCAGGTCTACGTGCGCGCGCGCATCCGCTTCGAGGACGGCCGCACGGCCAGCGGCTGCGCGGCCGAGATGATGGTGCCCAAGTGGTTCGACAAGAACCCGGCGCTCACCAACGAACAGAACTTCGAGCAGTTGCGCTTCGCGCTGCGCGACGCGCGCGAGGCCTACACCGGCGAGTCCGATGCCCAGACCGCGTGGACCCATTTCGCCGCCAACTACGCCGCGCTGATGGCGCGCGCCCGCGCCAAGGGTCTGCAGCCGCTGGTGGCGGGCTATGGGCCGGCCCTGGTCGACCGCGCGATCTTCGATGCGCTGTGCCTGCACGCCGGCACCGGCTTCGCCGCCGCGATGAGCGCCAACCTCGGCGGCATCGACATCGCGGGCAGCGGCCTGGCCGACGACCTCGCCGGCTTCGACATGCCCGGCTTCCTCGCGCGGCAGCGCCCCGCGGAGCGCATCGCCGCGCGCCACACCGTGGGCCTGGCCGACGCGATCGACGACGGCGATGCCCTGCCCGACGCACCCGACGACGGCCTGCCCACCACGCTCGTGGCCGCCGTGCGCCGCTACGGCCTCACGCACTTCAAGCTCAAGCTCTGCGGCGACACCGCGCGCGACATCGACCGGCTCGAGCGCATCGCGCGCGCCATCGACGGCCATGCGCAGCTGGTCACGCTCGACGGCAACGAGCAGTACGCCGATGCCGATGCCTTCGGCGCCTTCCTCGACCGCCTGCTGTCCACGCCCGCGCTGTGGGCGCTCGCGAAGAAGACGGTGTTCGTCGAGCAGCCGATCCGGCGCGACGCCGCGCTCGAGCGCGACGTGCGCGCGCTCGGCCGGCGCATCCCGCTGCTCATCGACGAATCCGACGCCACGCTCGATGCCTTCGTGCGGGCACGCGAACTCGGCTACACCGGCGTGTCGAGCAAGAGCTGCAAGGGCTTCTACAAGTCGGTCGTCAACGCGGCGCGCTGCGCGCGCTGGAACGCGGCCGACGACGGCACGCGCCACTTCCTCTCGGGCGAGGACCTGACAATGCAGGCCGGCCTCGGCGTGCAGCAGGACCTGGCGCTGGTGAGCTGGCTCGGCCTCTCGCACGTCGAGCGCAACGGCCACCACTACGTCAACGGCCTCGCGGCCGTGCCCGAGGCCGAGCAGCAGGCGCTGCTGCGCGCCCACCCCGACCTCTACGAATCCAGCGATGGCGCGGTGCGCCTCGCGATCCGCGGCGGACAGCTCGCCCTGTCCTCGCTCGCTTCCGCGCCCGGCTTCGCCACCGGCCAGCCCGGCGCGGGCATCTCGTGGGACGCCATGCGTTCCGTCTACTGAAGCAGCGCTTCTCCGTCCCCTCTCTCACTCAAGGAAAGAACATGCCCACCCAACGTCTAGGAATCATCATGCACGGCGTCACAGGCCGCATGGGCATGAACCAGCACCTGATCCGCTCGATCTGCGCCATTCGCGCCCAGGGCGGCGTGACGCTGTCGAACGGCGACAAGGTGATGCCCGACCCGATCCTGATCGGCCGCAACGCCGAGAAGATCGAGGCGCTGGCCAAGGCCCACGGCATCCAGCGCTGGGGCACCGACCTCGACAAGGCGCTCGAGAACAAGGACGACACCGTCTTCTTCGACGCCGGCACCACGCAGATGCGCCCCACCCTGCTGGCCAAGGCGATCCGCGCCGGCAAGCACGTCTACTGCGAGAAGCCGATCGCGACCAACCTCAACGAGGCGGTGGAGATCGCGCGCCTGGCCGAGGAAGCCAAGGAGAAGCACGGCCTCAAGCACGGCGCGGTGCAGGACAAGCTGTTCCTGCCCGGCCTGCGCAAGCTCGACATGCTGCGCCGCGCCGGCTTCTTCGGCCGCATGCTCAGCGTGCGCCTGGAGTTCGGCTACTGGGTGTTCGAGGGCGACCTGCAGCCGATCCAGCGCCCGAGCTGGAACTACCGCAAGGAAGACGGCGGCGGGATGATCCTCGACATGATGTGCCACTGGCGCTACGTGCTCGACAACCTGTTCGGCGAGGTGAAGTCGGTGAGCTGCCTGGGCACCACCCACATCCCGAAGCGCTGGGACGAGGCCGGCCAGCCCTACGAAGCCACGGCCGACGACGCCGCCTACGCCACCTGCGAACTCACCGGCCACAACGGCGAGCCGGTGATCGCGCAGATCAACATGAGCTGGGTCACGCGCGTGCGCCGCGACGACCTCGTGACCTTCCACGTCGACGGCACCGACGGCTCGGCCGTGGCCGGCCTGTCGAGCTGCCGCGCCCAGTCGCGCGTGGCCACGCCGCGCCCGGTGTGGAACCCCGACGAGAAGCAGACCATGAACTTCTTCGACCAGTGGCAGGAGATCCCGGACTCGCAGGTCTACGACAACGGCTTCAAGATCCAGTGGGAGCACTTCATCCGCCACGTGGTGGAGGACGCGCCCTACAAGTGGACCCTGCCCGAGGGCGCCAAGGGCGTGCAGCTGGTCGAGGCCGCGCTCGAATCGTGGCAGGACCGCCGCTGGGTCGACGTGCCCGCGCTGAAGGTCTGAGACCCGGAGACCCGACCGCATGGCCCTCTCGCTCAAGCTCCCCACCGCCGGCGGCGCGCTCGCCGACTACGCGCTGCGCGGCAGCACGCCGCCGAAGCCGCCCGCGGGCGTGCGCTTCGACCGCATCGCCTACTCGGCCGCGCACGTCGTGGCCGACCCGCTGGCCGCCATCGATCCCTGGCTGCAATGCGCGGTCGACTGGGACGCCACCCTCGCCTACCGGCGCCACCTCTACGCGCTCGGCCTGGGCGTGGCGGAGGCCATGGACACCGCGCAGCGCGGCATGGGCCTGGACTGGCCGACCTCGCTCGAGCTGATCCGCCGCTCGATCGATGCCGCCAGCGACATTCCCGGCGCGCTCGTGGCCTCGGGCTGCGGCACCGACCACCTCGACCTCGATGCGGTGAAGAGCGTGGACGACGTGATCCGCGGCTACGAGGAACAGATGGCCGCCATCGAGAAGCTCGGCGGCAAGCTGATCGTGATGTGCAGCCGCGCGCTGGTGCGCGTGGCGAAGGGCCCGGCCGACTACGAGCGCGTGTACGACCGCATCCTGAGCCAGGCGAAGCAGCCCGTGGTGCTGCACTGGCTCGGCGAGATGTTCGACCCCGCGCTGGCCGGCTACTGGGGCACGACCGACGTCGATGCCGCGATGGAAACCGCGCTCGGCGTGATCGCGGCCCATCCCGACAAGGTCGACGGCATCAAGATCTCGCTGCTCGACAAGGACAAGGAGATCGCGATGCGCCGCCGCCTGCCGGCCACCGGCGGCCCCGACGGCCAGGGCGTGCGCATGTACACCGGCGACGACTTCAACTACGCCGAGCTGATCGCGGGCGACGGCCACGGCAGCCACCCCACGCACGGCAAGAGCGATGCGCTGCTGGGCATCTTCGACGCCATCGCGCCGGCCGCCAGCGCCGCCCTCGGCGAACTGGCCGCGGGCCGCGTCGAGCGCTTCCACGAGATCCTCGGCCCCACCGTGCCGCTGTCGCGCCACATCTTTGCCGCGCCCACGCGCTTCTACAAGACCGGCGTGGTCTTCATGGCCTGGCTCAACGGCCACCAGAAGCACTTCACCATGGTCGGCGGCCAGCAGAGCACGCGCTCGCTGCAGCATTTCGCCGAGCTGTTCCGGCTGGCCGACGCGGCCCACCTGTTCGAGCAGCCCGAGCTCGCGGTGCGGCGCATGAAGACGCTGCTGTCGCTGCACGGCGTGGAGTGAGCCCGTCCATGCGCGATTTCTCGCAGAACCACGACTGGCTCTCGATCAACACCGCCACGGTGCGCAAGCAGTCGGGCGCCGAAGTGCCGCTCGACCGCATCGTCGACCAGTGCGCCGAGCGCGGCATCCGCGCCATCAGCCCCTGGCGCGACCAGGTCGCGGCCGTCGGCATCGACAGGATCGCGCGGCAGTTGAAGGCGCACGGCATCGGCCTCTCGGGCTACTGCCGCGGCGGCTTCTTCCCGGCACCCGATGCCGCGGGCCTGAAGGCCGCGCTCGACGACAACCGCCGCGCCATCGACGAGGCGAAGACGCTCGATGCGCCCTGCCTCGTGCTGGTGGTCGGCGCGCTGCCCGGCGCGCTCGACGGCAAGGCCGCCTACAAGGACATTGCGCGGGCGCGCGCCGAAGTGCGCGACGGCATCGCGGCCTCGCTCGAGTACGCGCGCGAGGTCGGCATGCCGCTGGCCATCGAGCCCCTGCACCCCATGCAGGCGGCCGACCGCGCCTGCATCAACACGCTGGAGCATGCGCTCGACCTCTGCGACGAGCTCGATGCGGGCAGGAGCGGCATGCTCGGCGTGGCGCTCGACATCTACCACGTGTGGTGGGACCCGAAGCTGCAGCAGCAGATCGCGCGCGCGGGCCGCGAGCGCCTCCTGGCCTACCACGTCTGCGACTGGCTCACGCCCACGCGCGACCTGCTGTCCGACCGCGGGATGATGGGCGACGGCGTGGTCGAGCTCAAGAAGATCCGCGGCTGGGTCGAAGAAGCCGGCTTCGCGGGCTTCAGCGAGGTCGAGATCTTCTCGAACCTCGACTGGTGGCAGCGGCCGGGGGCCGAGACGCTCGACATCTGCATCGAGCGGCATCGCAGCGCGGTCTGAGCACGGCCCCGGGGCGAGCAAGCCATGGCGGCCTGTGCTGCAATGCGCCCATGCCCGCCCCCAGCCTCGACGACCTGCGCCGCTACGCCGTGGCGCGCACCCTGTTCAAGCCCACCACGCTCCCCGGCGCGATCAGGAAGCTCGGCTTCGTGCAGGCCGATCCGATCCGCGCCCCGGCGCGCGCCCAGGACCTGACGCTGCGCCATCGCGTCAACGACTACCGCGCGGGTGACCTCGAGCGCCGCTACACGCGGCTCGCGATCGAGGAAGACTGCCTGGTCAACTACGGCTTCCTGCCGCGCGAGCACCTGGCGCTGATGCATCCGCGCGAGGCCGCCAAGCCCTGGGACGCCGAGACGCGGCGCAAGGCGGCCGACGTGCTGGCCTTCGTGCGCGAGCGCGGCCGCGTGCATCCGCGCGAGGTCGAGCAGCACTTCGCGCACGGCCGCATGCGCAACTACTGGGGCGGCTCGGGCAATGCGTCGACGCACCTGCTCGACGGCATGCACTACCGCGGCCTGCTGCGCGTCGTGCGGCGCGACAGCGGCACGCGCATCTACGAGGCGGTCGAGCATGCGCCGGCCGACGAAAGCCCGGCCGGCCGCGCGCGCCGCGCGGCCGCGCTGATCGAACTGATCGTGCGCAAGTACGCGCCGCTGCCGGCCGGCAGCCTGACCTACCTGGTGCGGCTGCTCGGCTACGGCGCGCCGCACCTGTCGGCGCAGACGCAGGCCGCGCTGCGCCTCGCGCGCGAGGAGCTCGCGAGCATCCGCATCGACGGCATCACCTGGTACTGGCCGGCCGACGAGAACCCGGCCTCGCGCCGCCATGCGCCCGACGACGCGGTGCGCCTGCTCGCGCCCTTCGACCCCGTGGTGTGGGACCGCCGCCGCTTCGAGCTGCTCTGGGGCTGGACCTACAAGTTCGAGGCCTACACGCCCGCGCCGCAGCGCCAGTTCGGCTACTACGCGTTGCCGCTGCTGTGGCACGACCGCGTGATCGGCTGGGCCAACGTGAGCGCGCCCGAAGGGCGGCCCCAGCCCGCCTTCGGCTACGTCGAGGGCCGCAAGCCGCACGGCGCGGCCTTCCGCGCGGCGCTCGACGACGAGCTCGGGCGCATGGCCGAGTTCCTCGCGGCGCGCTGAGCCGGCCGCGGGCCCCCCCCGGCGGCCTGGGGTCTTGGCCCGTGCGCGACAGGGCCGGGCGCGGCGCCTGCCTAGAATCGCCCTCGCCCCGGTGCGAGCCGGGGCAAGCGTTCTCAGGGCGGGGTGCAATTCCCCACCGGCGGTGATGGCGGTGTTCTTCGAAGGAAGGTACTGCATGAGCCCGCGAGCGCCCGTGGCTTGCAACGAGCCGCGGGGTCAGCAGACCCGGTGCGATCCCGGGGCCGACGGTCACAGTCCGGATGAAAGAGAGCGCGAAATGCGGGCCGGCCCGCGCGCTTCTGCCATGGAGCGTGCGGTCTGCTCCGTGGTTTCGTGCGCCCTGATTCAGGAAACCTGCTTTCGAAGAGGCACACCATGAGTCAGATCAACGACCTTCCCCTTTCCGCCATCGCCGCGACGGACGCACCGCGCGGCCAGCGCATCGCCTTCGTCGAGGCGCAGTGGCATTCCGACATCGTCCACCAGGCACGCGACGCCTTCCTCGAGGAGATGGAGCGCCTGGGCGTGCCGCGCGATCGCATCGACGTCTTCGACGTGCCCGGCGCCTTCGAGATCCCGCTGCATGCCAAGCGGCTCGCGCTGTCGGGCCGCTACGCGGGCATCGTGGCCTGCGCGCTGGTGGTGGACGGCGGCATCTACCGCCACGAGTTCGTGGCCAGCACGGTGGTCAGCACGCTGATGTCGCTGCAACTCGAGACCAATGTGCCGATCTTCTCGGCCGTGCTCACGCCGCATCACTTCCACGAGCACGTGGAGCACCGCAAGTACTTCCACCGCCACTTCGCGGTCAAGGGCACCGAGGTGGCCGAGGCCTGCGTCAAGACGCTGAAAGGTCTGCAAGAGGTCGAAACGCTGCTGGCGGCCTGAACGCGGGCGCGCTAGTCTGGGTGGATGGCTTCCCCGTCATCCCCCACCACCCCACCTTCCGCCGCGCCCGGTCGCTACACGCTCTACGGCGCGCCCGGCTCGGGCGCGACGCCCGTGCATGCGGCGCTCACGCTGATCGGCCTCGGCGACCAGGTCGACACGGTCGACATCGCGACCTGGGAAGGCGATGCCGAGCGCGATCGCATCGCCAGCCTCAACCCGATGCGCCAGGTGCCGGCGCTGGTGCTGCCCTCGGGCGAGCTGATGACCGAGAGCGCGGCGATCCTGCTCTGGCTCGGCGACCGCCATCCCGAGGCCGGCCTCTGTCCCGCACCCGGCGATGCGCTGCGCGCGCAGTACCTGCGCTGGATGGTCTACCTGCCGGCCGCCATCTATTCGATGTTCTGGGTGCGCGACGATCCCGCGCGGCTGGTGCCCGACAAGGCGGCGCAGCCCGCGATGCTCGAGCGCTCGGCCGAGCGCGTGGCCCATTGCTGGCGCCTGATGGACACGCAGATCGCCGCGCCCTCGCCCTACCTGCTCGGCGAGCGCATCGGCATGCTCGACCTCTACGTGACCGTGATGTCGCGCTGGACCCCATGGCGCGAGCGTTTCTACCGCGAGGCGCCGCGCATGGCCGAGGTGGTGAAGCGCGTCGACGCCGAGCCGCGGCTGGCCGCGTTCTGGGCCGAGCGCTTTCCGTTCACGTCGGGCTGGGAACGCGGCGAGTGACGCGCGTCGGGCCGCGGCTTCCGATAATCGCGTCATGACCCGCAAAGAAGCCACCACCGACTACCCGATGACGATCTACCACAAGCCCAACTGCAGCACCTCGCGCAACGTGCTGTCGTTGATCCGCGAAAGCGGCGTGGAGCCCGAGATCGTCGAGTACCTGAAGACGCCGCCGTCGAAGAAGAAGCTGCGCGAGCTCGCCGACGCGATGGGCCTGAAGGCGCGCGAGCTGCTGCGCACCAAGGAAGAACCGTACGCCGCGCTGAAGCTCGACGACCCGAAGTGGAGCGACGACCAGATCCTCGGCTTCATCGTCGAGCATCCGATCCTGCTGCAGCGCCCGATCGTGGTGTCGCCGCGCGGCACGCTGATGTGCCGGCCCTGGGAGCGGGTGCGCGAGATCCTGCCCGCCGCCTAAGGGCTGTCCGATTCGCGCAGTGTCCAGCCGTTGTCGCGGGACGCCAGCCGATGGGTCAGCGCGAGCGCGTCGAGAAAGCGCGCATCGTGCGAGGCCACGACGAGCACGCCCGGGAAGCCTTGCAGCGCCTGCTCGAGCGCGAGCACCGAGGCGATGTCGAGGTGGTTCGTGGGCTCGTCGAGCAGCAGCATCTCGGCCGGCTCGCCGCTCCACAGCGCGCAGGCCAGCGCGGCCTTGAGCCGTTCGCCGCCGCTCAGTTGCGCGAGCGGCCGCAGCACTTCGGCCGCACCGAGCCCCAGCAGCGCGAGCCGGGTACGCAGTTCGCCTTCGGGCAGGGGTGAATGCAGTGCATCCAACTGCTGCAGCAATGACCGGTCGGGCGGCATCGCGGCACCGCCATCCTGATCGAGCCATGCCGGGCGCAGCGGCGCTTCGCAGCGACCGGCGATCGGCGCCTGCTGTCCCGCGAGCATGCGCAGCAGGCTGGTCTTGCCGCAGCCATTGGGGCCGCCGAGGCCGATGCGCACGGGGCCATGCAGGCACAGGCCCAGCGGTTTCGCGCCGGCCGGCCGTGCGGGCACCGCGCCCTCGAGCCACAGCACGCGGCGCCCGGCGGGAACCACGGAGCCCGGCAATGCGAGAGCAATCGCCGACGGCGGTGCCACGCCGGCCGCTGCCTCGCGCACGGCGGCATCGAGCGCCGCGCGACTCTCGCGCTGCCGCTCGTGCTCGCGTCCCGCGTGGGCCTCGGCATTGCCCTTGAGGCGGCCCAGGTAGAGCCCGCCTAGATTGGCATCGCGCGCCCAGGCCGCGCCGCGCGCGGCACGGCGTTGCTGCGCGTCGTGCTGCCGGCGCAATTCGCGCAAGGCGGCGTCGCGCTCGTGGCGCGTGTGCGCGAGCCGGGCCTGCGCGGCGTCGGCCTCGCGCTCGCGCCAGGCGCTGTAGGCCTGCCAGCCGCCGGTGCAGCCGCGCAGGCCGCCGGCCGGCGCGATCTCGACGATGCGGTCCATGCCCTCGAGCAGTTCGCGGTCGTGGCTCGCGACCACCACCACGCCGCGCCAGGCCGCGAGCCGCTCGCGCAGCCAGCGCCGTGCATCGGCATCGAGATGGTTGCTGGGCTCGTCGAGCAGCAGCGCATCGGCTCCCGAGAGGAAGGCGCCGGCCAGCGCGACGCGGGTGCGCTCGCCGCCGCTCAGGCTGTCGACGCGCCGGCCGATGGCGCAGGGCAGGCCCGCGTCGGCGAGCGCGGCCGCGAAGCGCGCGGGCAGGTCCCAGCAGCCTTCGGCGTCATCGAAATCGGCGGGCGTGGCATGACCGGCCTCGATGCGCGCGAGCGCGGCGAAGGGACGCGCGAGGCCCGCGACCGCGGCCAGGTCCGCATGCGGCGCGGCGCCGGCGTTCTGCGCCACGTGCACGCGGCGCGAGGGCCGCACGATCGCGCCTGCCGTGGGTTCGCGCCGGCCCGCGAGCAGGTCGAGCAGCATCGACTTGCCGGCGCCATTGCGCCCGACCAGTCCGATGCGCCCGGGCTGGAAGGTCGCGCAGAGATCGTCGAACAACAGATGCCCGCCCGGCAGCGCGAGGCTGGCGTGGCGCAGCTCGAAGCCGGCGGTGGAAGAAAGAGAAAAGGAAGCGTCCGGCCCTGAACCCGGGCGCGGTGCGTGCGTGCGATGAGCCATGCCGGCCCTCCGATGAATCGTTGGCAAGGCGATGCACGGTGGTCATGCATCGCGGCGATCAAGGAAGGCTCAAAGGCGCATTTCGGGGGGACGCTCCGGAAAAAACGAAAGGGCCGCGAAAGGCCCCGGGCCGGTTTGGAGGCGGGCCTCGCGCGAAGGTTCCGCGACTTTTCTCTTCTTCAGCGACGCAGCAGCACCGGCAGCGCCGAGGCCAGCATCGCCACGCCCGAGGCCGTCAGCAGGCCCAGCACGATCTTGCGGAAGGTGGCCTCGCTGATGCCGATGTACAGCCGCGCGCCGAGCCGCACCGGCACGAACACGGCCACCGCGACCAGGCCCAGCAGCGGGATGGTCGATATGGCGACGCCGCCGCGCGCCACGTGCAGCGAGAAGGCCACCACCAGCATCGTGAGGTTGAAGTTCTGGATCACCGCGCGCTGGGTGTCGCGCTCGAAGCCGCGCAGGGTGCACCACAGCGTGGGCACCACGCCCGAGAAGCCGCCGATGCCGGCCATCGCGCCGCCGATGGCACCGGCCACGCCGTCGGCCACCCGGCCGCCGAAGCGCACGCGCGGCAGCCGCTGCGACATCAGCATCGCGGGGCACCACAGCACCAGCACCGCGCCGAGGCAGACCTTGAACAGCTCGACGTCCAGGTGCGGCAGCAGCCAGACGCCGAAGGGAATGCCCGCGAGGCCGCCGGCGACGAAGGGCCAGAGCAGTTGGCGGTCGAAGCGGCGGCGCACGCTGAAGGCGGTGATCAGCTGCCCGGTCATGCCGCCGAACAGCGCGAGGATGGCCGCGAGCTGCGGGTCGAGCGTCCAGGCCCAGACCGACATCGACACCATGCTGAACGCAAAGCCGGACAGGCCCTGCACGAATCCCGCCAGCACCGCGCCGACGATCACATAGAGATACAGGGCCTGCATGGCGGCCGATGATATCGGCGGCCGCGCGGCGCTGCAGGGATCAGGCCGAGGCCGGCACCAGTGCCGTGCGGCGCACGCGCGTCACGTTGAAGGCGCTCGCGATCAGCACGCCCTGCACGAGCGCCAGGCCCACGATCACGGCCACGTACTGGCCATGGTCCATGAGGCGGCCGAAGATCAGCGGCGCCACGGCCTGCCCGATGTCGAGGCCGGCGTAGACCACGCCGTAGACGCGGCCGGTGGCATTGGGCGGCGTCGAGCGCTTGACCAGCAGGTCGCGCGAGGGACCGGCCACGCCCGAGACGAAGCCCATGGCGCCGAACAGCACCGGCACCACCAGCGGCGGGAAGTCGGCGAAGGCCAGCACCAGCGCCAGCGCGGCGGCGATGCCGAAGCCCAGGCCCACGATGCGCTCGCAGCGCGAGGGATCGGAGGCCAGGAAGCCGCCCGCCACCATGCCGGCCGAGCTCGCCACCATGTAGACCGTGAGGCACACCGCCACGATACCGACCGGCACCGCGTGCAGGTGGCCGGCCGCGACCGGCGCGAAGGTCTGGACCACGCTGATCACGGCCGCATAGAAGAAGAAGAAACCGAAGCACATCCACACCGCCGGGATGCGCAGGAAGTCGAACTGCCCGCCCACCGCGGCCTCGCCCTGGCCGGTGGCCTTGTGCACCGCCTTCACGTCGAGGTCGAGCACGCGGCGGTAGGCCCACAGCACCAGCAGCACCACGATCGCGAGCGCGCCGGCCGAGGCCAGCGCCACGCGCCACGAGGTGGCGATGGCGATCGGCACCACGAAGGCCGGCGCCAGCGCCCAGCCCAGGCTGCCGGTGATGCCGTGCACGCTGTAGGCATGGCCCAGGCGCGTGGGCGCGACCTTGCGGTTGAACAGCGTGTAGTCGACCGGGTGGAACACGCCGTTGCCGATGCCGCCGACCACGGCGCACAGCAGCAGCATCCAGTAGCTCTGCGCCGCCGCGTAGCCGAAGGCCGCCAGCCCCAGCGCGCCCAGGCCCACGAACAGCACCGGCCGCGGGCCCAGCTTGTCGACGATGAAGCCCGAGGCCGCCTGCACGATGCACGAGACCACGAAGAACACCGTCAGCACCGCGCCCAGCTCGGTGTAGCTCACGCCGAAAGCGTCCTTGAGCCACGGAAACAGCGGCGCCAGGATCAGCTGGCTGAAGTGGCTGATCGCATGCGCCAGCCCGACCAGGCCGATCAGTTGGGCGTCGCTGCGCAGGGTGGTCGGGGAGGTGGCGTTGGGAGGGGTCGAGGCGGAGGAAGACATGGATTGCTACAAAAAACCGGGGCAAGCCCCGATGCTATGTCCGGGCTCGGCGGCAGAATGGCGATACCGCGACAACATTTGTCGAAACTATGCCAAGCGAGCTCCCCACTCCCGCGGACGGCGTTCCGCGCCCCGACAAGCCGCGCGCGGCCCCGGTGCCCGCGCCGGTCACCAGCGTGGCCTCGCTCACGCCGCACCTGTACGCGCCCGACGCGGTGCGGCCGCTGCGCGCCAAGGAGCACTTCCTGAGCGCCGACACCTTCGTCGAGCTGCACCAGCATCCGTGGCCGCAGCTGACCTTCTCCACCCGCGGCGTGATCCGCCTCAACACCCAGGACGGCAGCTACATCGTGCCGCCCTCGCGCGCGGTCTGGGTGCCGGCCGACATGCCGCACAGCATCATGCTGATCGAGGACGCGGAGCTGCGCACCATCTACCTGCATGCCTGGCTGGGCCCGGCGTGGGAGAAATGCGAGGTGCTCGAGATCAGCCCGCTGCTGCGCGCGCTGATGCTGGCGCTGGACACCACGCCCGACGGCCTGCCGCCCACCGACGCGCATGCGCCGCAGCGCGAACGCATGATCGCGCCGCTCCTGGTCGACGAACTCGAGCGCGCCACGCAGATCCGCATCGACGTGCCGCTGCCCGCCGACAAGCGGCTGCGCCAGCTCTGCGAGGCGCTGCTGCGCAACCCGGCCGACCGCGCCACCCTGGCCGAGCGCGCCGCCAGCATCGGCGCGAGCGAGCGCACGGTGGCGCGCATGTTCCGCGACCAGCTCGGCATGAGCTGGCAGCAGTGGCGCCAGCAGGCGGTGATGGCGCATGCGTTGCCGCTGCTGGCGCGCGGCATGGCCGTGAGCCAGGTGGCGGCCGCCAGCGGCTACGCCACCGACAGCGCCTTCTGCGCCATGTTCAAGGCCGCCACCGGGCGCTCGCCGACCTCGTTCCAGCACCGCAAGCGCGGTCCCTCGTCCGCCCACGCCTGAGGTGCTTTTCGGGGGCGGTCACGGGGCTCTGGCAAGATCGGCCGCCACCCCGCCATGAACCGACCGCTCCCCCTGCCCCTGCCCGCCGCGCCGGCCACGCCCACCTGGGGCGCCGAGATCGGGCGCCGCGTGCGCTGCCTGTTCCTGCTGAAGGCGGTCGGCACCACGGTCTTCACCTGGCTGTTCTTCATCGGCTACTTCCACCTGCTGCGCAACCCGGCCTTCCCGGTCACGGTGATGCCGCTGACCGCGCTCGACGCACTGATCCCGTTCCAGCCGCACTTCCTGGGCGCCTACCTGTCGCTGTGGCTCTACGTGGGCGTGGCGCCCGGGCTGCAGCCGAACTTCCGCGAGCTGCTGGTCTACGGCTTCTGGGTCGGCGGGCTGTGCCTCACGGGGCTGGGCCTGTTCTACCTGTGGCCGACGCAGATACCTCCTCTGGCCATCGACGTTTCGGGCTATGCGGGCTTCGAGATGCTGCAAGGCGTGGACGCCGCCGGCAATGCCTGCCCCTCGATGCACGTGGCGGTGGCGATCTTCACCGCGGTGCGGCTCGAGCACGTGCTGCGCGAAGCCCGCACGCCGCTGTGGCCGCGGCTCTTGAACTGGCTCTGGTTCGCGGCCATCGCGTGGTCGACGCTGGCGGTCAAGCAGCACGTGGCGCTCGACGCGCTGGCCGGCGCGTTGCTCGGACTGGCCTTCGCGCTGCCCTCGCTGCGCTGGCGTCCGGGTTATCGAGCACGCTGACTCCCCCTTACGGCCGGCATGTCCCTGCGGTGGGAGCGGATATCATTGGCGCTCACCGACCCTAGACATACGCCGAGCGAGGAAGGGATCGATTGCAATCGATCAGCGGCTGGCAAGAGAGACCACAGGCATCGCACGATGAGTTCGCTGAAGGAATTGCAGGACCTGATCCAAGAGAAGTACGGCATCGAACCGTCGACCCTCGACCCCCATGCCTCCATGCGGGAGAAAGGCGGCCTCGATTCGCTGGCGCTGGCCGAATTCCTGTTCGCCATCGAAGACCACTTCGGCATCACCATGCCCGACGAGGACGCCAACATCGACACGCTGGCCGAACTGGCCGTGCTGGTCGACAAGGTCCGCGCCGCCAAGCCAGCGTGAACACGCCTTCGGAGGTCGCCGTCACCGGGCTGGGCGTCGTCGCCCCGCACGGCGACCATCCCGACACCCTGTTCGAGGCCCTGCTGCAGGGCCGCTCGGCCATCGCGCCGGTGTTCCCCGAACTCCCCAAGCCGGCCGCCGCCGCCACCGTCGCCTTCGACGAGAGCCGCTGGTTCACCAAGCTGCAGCTCGCGGGCGTCGACCGCGTGAGCCAGCTCGCGGTGGCTGCCGCCGACCTCGCGATGCGCGATGCCGGCATTCCCGCCCTCGCCGACAGCGGCCTCGACGCCGAGCGCGTGGGCGTGTACGGCGGCTGCGGCATGGGCGGCGCGGCCGCGCTCGAGGCCGCCTACCGCGGCAACGGTCGCGTGTCGCCGCTGACCATTCCGGCCTTCATGCCCAATGCGCCGGCGGCCCACGTGTCGATGCGCCAGGGCGTGCAGGGCCCGGTGCTCACCTACTCGGTGGCCTGCGCCTCGTCGTCGGTGGCGATCGCCGAGGCCGCCAAGGCGATCCAGCGCGGCGAGGTCGATCTCGCCATCGCGGGCGGCAGCGAAGCGCTGATCGTGCCCGGCGTGGTGCTGGCCTGGCAGGCCATGATGACGCTGGCCGGCTTCCAGAGCGGCGAGGCGGCGCAGGCGGTCAGGCCCTTCGCGGCCGACCGCAGCGGCTTCGCGCTAGGCGAGGGCGCGGCCTTCGTGGTGCTCGAGTCGGCCGAGCGCGCGCGCCGGCGCGGCGCGCGCATCCATGCGCTGGTCGCCGGCTGGGGCCTGAGCAGCGACGCCACCCATCTCACCAAGCCCGACGCGCCCGGCCAGGCGCGCGCATTGCGCTCGGCCCTGCGCCAGGCGGATCTGGCGCCGCGCGACGTGGGCTACTGCAACGCGCACGGCACCGCCACCCGCATCGGCGACGTGGTGGAACGCAATGCGCTGGCCGCGGTCTGGGGCGACGATCTCGACGGCCTGCGCACCAGCTCGACCAAAGCGCTGCACGGCCACCTGCTCGGCGGCGCCGGCGCGCTCGAGGCGGTCATCACCATCCTCGCGCTGCGCGAACGCCGGCTGCCGCCCAACGTGAACGGCGGCCAAATCGATCCCGACTGCGCGCTGAACCTGGTGGCGCCCGGCGACGCCGAGGCGCCCGCGCTCGAGGCGGCGATCAGCAATTCCTTCGCCTTCGGCGGCACCAACTCCGTGCTGCTGTTCCGCCGCGCCTGAGGCCCGGCCCGCTCAGGCAGTGGGCAGCTCGCAGATCCATTCGACGAAGGCCGTCACCAGCGGATCGGCCGCCCGGTTCGGCGGCACGAACACGCTGTAGCCGCGGCGCGACGGCGCCTCGTGCTCGCAGGCCAGCGCCAGTTCGCCCGAACGCAGCGCGCGCTCCACGAAATAGCGCGGCACCAGGCCCACGCCGAGGTCGGCGCGCACCGCCTCGAGCAGCATGGAGAACAGGTCGAAGCGATGGCCGGCGACGAGGTTGTCGGGCGCCTGTGTCGCGGCCGGCGCCTGCGCGAACCACTCCTCCCAGGCGCCGAGCCGGGTGCGCAGGTGCAGCAGCCGCGCCTCGCGGAAATCGCCGCGCGCCATCCGGGCCCGGCCGGCCGCGCCGGGCGCGCAGACCGCCACGCAGGCCTCGGGCATCAGCGGCCGCGCCTCGGCGCCCGGCCACACGGCGTCGTCGTACTGCACGCCGACGTCGAAGGGCATGTCCTCCATGTAGAGCAGCGTCGGGAACACCTGCAGGTGCAGGCTGCAGCCCGGCTGGCGCGCGGTGAAGCCCGGCAGCCGCGGCAGCAGCCAGCCCTCGGCCAGCACCGGCACCGCGCCCACGATCAGCCGCAGGCCATCGGTGCGCCGGGCCATGGCCTCGAGCGTGTGGTCCTGCAGCCGCAGCAGGTCGCCCGCGATCTGGCCGTGGTAGCGGCGGCCGGCCTCGGTCAGCGTGGTGCCGCGCGCCGAACGCTGCACCAGCCGCACGCCGATCTGGGTCTCGAGCAGCCGCAGCTGCTGGCTCACGGCGCTGTGCGTGAGGCACAGCTCCTCGGCGGCGCGGCTCACGCCGTGGTGGCGCGCGACCGCGTCGAAGACCAGCAGCGCGCGCGTGCTCGGGATGTGGCGTTTCATCGTCATCGTTAGAAAAACTGACAGCAACGAAGATTAAACCCGAGCGCGATGCTCATCCCCCGATAAGAATCGCCGGCGGCCCGTCGTGACGAGTCCATGACACGACGGTTTTTCTTTCGACCCAGACTTCCACCGCCCGGACCTTCCGCATGCCCCGCTCGTCGTTTCGCCTCGCTCCCATCGCCCTCGCCCTGCTCTGCGCCGCCGGCGCGGCCCTCGCCCAGGGCGGCGCCATCGCCAACCCGCCGCAGGTGCGGCCCGAGGTCGACAAGGCCTACGCGCAGCTGATGGCAGCGCCCGCGGTCCAGAAGCTGCTCGAGGCGGTGAAGGCCGACCACGAGCGCTCGGTCGAGGACCTGAAGCTGCTGACCGAGATCGAGGCGCCGCCGTTCAAGGAACAGAAGCGCGCCGAGGCCTTCCTCGCGCGCATGAAGGCGCTGGGCCTGACGGATGCGCGCATCGACGCCGAGGGCAACGTGGTCGGCCTGCGCAAGGGCACGGGCCACGGTCCGAAGCTGCTGATCTCGGCCCACCTCGACACCGTGTTCCCGGCCGGCACCGACGTGAAGGTCAAGGAGCGCGACGGCAAGCTCTACGCCCCGGGCATCTCCGACGACACGCGCGGCCTGTCGGTGCTGCTGTCCTGGCTCAAGGTGCTCAACGACAACAAGGTGCAGACGCAGGGCGACCTGCTGTTCGTCGGCAATGTCGGCGAGGAGGAACTCGGCAACCTGCGCGGCATGAAGGCGATCTTCCGCGACCACCTCGACATCGACGGCATGGTCGGCCTCGAGCCGGCGGCCGACGGCACGGTGCTGATCCTCGGCACCGGCAGCCACCGCTTCGAGGTCAGCTTCAAGGGCCCGGGCGGCCACAGCTACGGCGCCTTTGGCCAGGTGCCGAGCGCGATCCACGGCATGGGCCGCGCCATCGCCAAGATCGCCGAGGTACGCACGCCGAGCTTCCCCAAGACCACCTTCACGGTCGGCACGGTCGGCGGCGGCACCTCGGTCAACACCATCGCGCCCGATGCCCGCATGGCGATCGACATCCGCTCGGACGACATGGGCTCGCTGCTCGAGACCGAGAAGAAGATCCTCGCCACGCTCGACGAAGCGGTGGCCGAGGAGAACAAGCGCTGGAACGTGAACACGCTGAGCGTGAGCACCAAACTGATCGGCGACCGGCCGGGTGGCCGCACGCCGCCCGATTCGGTGATCGTCGAGGCCGCCACGCGCGCCAACGCGGCTTTCGGCCACAAGACGCTCTTGACCGGCGCCAGCACCGACGCCAACGTGCCGATGGCGCTGGGCATCCCGGCGATCATCATCGGCGGCGGCGGCAAGACCGGCGGCTTCCACGCGCTCAGCGAATGGATCGACGTGACCGACGGCTGGAAGGGCGCGCAGAACTCGCTCGTGACGGTGCTCGGGCTGGTCGGCGTCGCCGGCGTGAGCGAGCCGCTGCTGCCCAAGCGCCCGGCGCGCACGCGCTGAGCCGGTCCGAGGCGACCTCCTCGCGCCACCGGGGCGGCGTATGCTGTGCCCGCATATCCATTCGCACCAAGGAGGTCGCCATGAAGTTCCGTTCCACCCTGATCGCGCTCGCCCTGCTCGCGGCCGGCGCCTCGGCCAACGCCGAATCGAAGCTGCTCGACCAGCTCAAGAACCAGATGGGCGGCGGCGCGGCGAGCAGCGCCGGCAACAGCAGCGGCGGCGCCGGCGGTCTGGCCGAGAACCTCGGCTTCGCCATGCCCGCGATCGGCAACAACACCATGGGCAACGCCGCCGGCGTGCTGCAGTACTGCATCAAGAACAACTACCTGGGCGGCGGCGACGCGGCCTCGGTCAAGGACAAGCTGATGGCCAAGATCACCGGCCAGAAGCAGCAGCAGAGCGGCTTCGCGAGCGGCGCCAAGGGCCTGCTCAAGGGCGGCGACGGCCAGACGCTCAACTTCAAGCTGCTGAGCTCGAAGGTCAAGGAAAAGGGCTGCGACTACGTTCTGAAGAACGCCACCAGGCTGCTGTGAGGGCGAGCCGGGCGCCGCGCCCGGGGTAAACCGCGCTGCCCGCGGCGTGGCGGCGCACTAACATCGGGCGGTCGCGGCATTTCCCCTCCCTTCGTTCCCCTGCCGCGTCCGCCCACGCCCCGCGTGCGCGACAGACCGCCTTCCATGACGCCGCCACCCGCTCCTTCCGCTTCCTCTCCCTCCCTGCGCCAGCGCCTGGCGCGCTGGATTCCCTGCCTGGGCTGGCCGCGCCCCTCCGCCGCGCTGCTGCGCGGCGAGGCGCTGGCCGGCATCACGGTCGCGCTGATGGTCATCCCGCAAGGCGTGGCCTATGCCGCGCTCGCGGGCATGCCGCTGGTCACCGGCGTCTACGCGGCGCTGTTCCCGGCGCTGATCGCCGTGATGTTCAGTTCCTCGCAGCGGCTGTCGGTCGGGCCGACCGCACTCACCAGCCTGCTCGTGGGCGCCTCGCTCGCGCCGCTGGCGGTGGCCGGCAGCCCCGAATGGGTGGCGATGGCGGTGTGGCTCACGCTGATGTCGGGCGCGATCCAGATCGTGCTGGGCGCGGGCGGCTTCGGCTGGATGCTGCGGCTGGTGAACTCGCCGGTGCTGATCGGCTTCACGCAGGGCGCGGCGGTGCTGATCGCGATCTCTCAGCTGCCGGCGCTGCTGGGCTTCACCGGCCGCACCATCCCGCAGGTGCTCAGCGGCGACGGCCCCCTGCCCGACCTCACGGCCATCGCCTTCGGCCTCGGCGGCATCGCCGTGCTGTGGCTGGGCAAGCGCTTCGTGCCGCGCTTTCCCACCACCATGGCGCTGGTGGGCGGCGCGGCCGCGCTGAGCTGGGGCATCAGCTATGCGCTGCGCGGCGGCGCGGTGGTCGGCAGCCTGCCCTCGGGCCTGCCCGATTTCTACTGGCCCGGCCTGCTGCCGGCCCACACCTTCGGCGCGCTGGTGCTGCCGGCGCTGATGATCACGCTGGTGAGCTTCCTCGAGACCGCCTCCAGCGCCAAGGTCGACAACGCGCGCGCCGGCACGCTGTGGAACGAGAACCAGGACCTGATCGGCCAGGGCCTGGCCAAGCTGGCCTCGGGCTTCACGGGCGCCTTTCCCACCAGCTCCTCGTTCTCGCGCTCGGCGATCACGCTCTATGCCGGCGCGCAGACCGGCTGGGCCACGCTGTTCAGCGTGGTGGTGGTGGCCGGCGCGCTGCTGTGGCTGATGCCGCTGCTCTACCACGTGCCGCAGGCGGTGCTGGCCTCGGTGGTGGTGACGGCCATCCTCGGGCTGGTCAAGCCCTCGAGCTTCAAGGCGCTGTGGCGCATCTCGCGGCTCGAGGCCGGCATCGCCATCGGCACCTTCGTGCTCACCATCGCGACCGCGCCCAGCATCTACTGGGGCGTGCTCGGCGGCCTGCTCGCGAGCCTCGCGAACTACATGTACCGCCACCTGCATCCGCGCATCATCGAGGTCGGCCTGCATCCCGACGGCAGCCTGCGCGACCGCCACCTGTGGAAGCTGCCGCCGCTCGCGCCGCACCTGCATGCGCTGCGCATGGACGCCGAGCTCGACTTCGCCTCGGCCTCCACGCTCGAGCGCGCGCTCACGGTGGCGCTGGCCGACCGGCCCGACCTCACCGACGTCTGCCTGTTCGCCCAGCCGATCAACCGCATCGACATCACGGGCGCCGAGGTGTTCGGCTCGATCCGCCGCATGCTCGAGTCGCGCGGCGTGCGGCTGCACCTGAGCGGCCTCAAGCTGCCCGCGATGCAGGTGCTGGAGCGCGCCGGCCTGCTGGCGCCCGGGCCGATGCTGTTCAGCTACCGCACCGACGGCGAGGCGCTGGCCGCGCTGGTGCCGCGCATCGAGGTGCCGCTGCCGGCCGAGGCCGAGGTCCAGGCCGCGCACTGAGCGAGCGCCCATGAAGACCACGATCGAGGAACTGCTGGCCTTCCGCACCGTGGTCGACACCGGCTCGATCACGGCCGCGGCCGAGCAGCTCTCGCAGACGGTCTCGGGCGTGAGCCGCGCGCTGAGCCGGCTCGAGCAGAAGCTCGACACCACGCTGCTGCGCCGCACCACGCGGCGTCTCGAGCTGACCGAGGAAGGCGCGGCCTTCCTGCAGCGCACCCGCGGCATCCTCGACGCCATCGACGAGGCCGAGGAGCAGATGGCCTCGCGCCGCGGGCAGCCCGCGGGCCGGCTGCGCGTGAATGCCGCCTCGCCCTACATGCTGCATGCGGTGGTGCCGCTGGTGGCCGAGTTCCGCCGCCGCTTTCCGCAGATCGAGCTCGAGCTCGACACCGACGACCTGCCGATCGACCTGCTCGAGCGCCGCACCGACATCGCGATCCGCATCGGCCCGCTGCGCGACTCCACGCTGCATGCGCGGCCGCTGGGCACGCACCGGCTGCGCGTGCTCGCGAGCCCGGCCTACCTCGAGGCCCAGGGCCGGCCGCGCAAGGTGGAGGAGCTCGCCGCGCACACGCTGCTGGGCTTCACCCAGCCCGAATCCCTCAACCGCTGGCCGCTGCGCGGCCCGCACGGCGACGAATGGCAGATCGCGCCCAGCCTCGCGGCCTCGAGCGGCGAGACCCTGCGCCAGCTCGCGCTGGCCGGCGTGGGCATGGTGTGCCTGTCGGACTTCATGACCGCGGCCGACCGCGCGAGCGGCGCGCTGGTGCAGGTGCTGGCGAAGGACACGGTCGACGTGCGCCAGCCGGTCAACGCGGTCTACTACCGCAACACGCAGCTGTCGGCGCGCATCACCTCGTTCCTGGATTTCCTGGCCGAGCGGCTCGCGGACTGAGCCGCGTCGCGCAGGCTACTGTGCCTTGGCGACGAAGGGCTCGACCGCCGCCGAGCGGATCTCGTAGCCGCTCACGCCCATGTCGGCCGAGGCATAGCGCGCCGCGCGCAGGGTGCCGCGCACATGCACCGTGTCCATCGCATGCAGGCCCTTCATCGTCTCGTGGGCGATCACGCGCACGATCTGGTTGGCCGGCGGCGGCGGCGTGTGGATGCAGGCGCCGAAGTACGGCACCAGCAGGAACTCGCGGATGCCGTCGGGCGAGGCGTCCAGCGGCACCACGAAGCCGGTCAGGCGGCCGTCGACACCGTCGAGCGCCACGTTCACCGGCGCGTTGTCCCAGACCGCGCGCATCTCGTCGAGCATCTGGATCGCGCGCGGGTCGTTGTCGCGCAGCGATTCGAGGCTGATGTTGCGGTAGCGCTGGGTCGGGTCCCAGCTCTTGGGGATCAGTTCCTCCCACTTGAGCTCGGGCGCCACGCCGGCCGCCGCGGTGGCCGGGGCCGCTCGCTCGGGTCCGCAGCCGGCCAGCAGGCCCGCGGCCAGGGCCAGCGCGAGGGCGGCGGCACGCGCCGGAGCGAAAGGCTTCGTCGGAAAACTCATCGACAGGATTGTGCAAGCGCCGCGTGACCGCAGGTTTAAGCGGGACTTAAGCGGCTTTCCCGCCCCTTTCAGTCCCCCCGGACCGGCCCGCGCAGGCTCTTGACCTGCGAGCGCTGGCTCTTGCCCTCGAGCCGGCGCTGCTTCGAACCGTAGGTGGGCTTGGTGGCGCGCCGCACGCGCGGCACCGTCGCCACGCTGTCGACCAGCGCCTGCAGGCGCGCGATGGCATCGGCGCGGTTCATCTCCTGGCTGCGGTGCTGCTGGGCCTTGAGCACCAGCACGCCCTCCTGCGTGATGCGGCTGTCGCGCAGCGCGAGCAGCCGTTCCTTCAGGTCCTCGGGCAGCGAGCTCGCGCGGATGTCGTAGCGCAGGTGGACCGCGCTCGAGACCTTGTTGACGTTCTGCCCGCCCGCGCCCTGGGCTCGGATCGCGCTGAAATCGATCTCGGATTCGTCGACGAGGATGGGGGGATGGCGCTGCACGGGCTGCATTGTGCGCGGTGCGGCGAAGCGCGAAGCCGGGGAGATCGGTCTGGAAGGAGGCATGTCGCGTCGGGCAGACCACCCCGCCCGACGCGCTGCACACACCCGGAGTCCTCTCCTCGAATCGCTCGCTCCTCCTCTCCAGGCAGGCAGAAGATTAGCGGCGGCCCGGCGTCGGGTCCTCCTCCTTGTGGAGGATGCCGCCACACACCGGCTTCTGTTCCTCGCCCCGCGATCAGACGCGCTCGAACACCGCGGCGATGCCCTGGCCGCCGCCGATGCACATCGTGACCAGCGCATAGCGGCCCTGCACGCGGTGCAGCTCGGCGATCGCCTTCACCGCGATGATCGCGCCCGTGGCGCCCACCGGATGGCCCAGCGAAATGCCCGAGCCGTTGGGATTGACCTTGGCCGGGTCGAAGCCCAGCTCCTGGATCACCGCGCAGGCCTGGGCCGCGAAGGCCTCGTTCGACTCGATCACGTCGAAGTCGCTCACCTTGAGGCCGGTGCGCTCGAGCACCTTGCGCGTGGCCGGCACCGGGCCGATGCCCATGTAGGCCGGCTCCACGCCCGCGTGCGCATAGCCCACGAGCCGCGCCAGCGGCTTCAGGCCCTCGGCCTTCGCGCGCGCGCCCTCGGCCAGCACCAGCGCGGCGGCGCCGTCGTTGATGCCCGAGGCGTTGCCGGCCGTGACCAGGCCGTCCTTCCTGAAGGCCGGCTTCATCTTGGCGAGCGTCTCCACCGTGGTGTCGGCGCGCACGTGCTCGTCTGTGTCGAACAGCACCACGCCCTTGCGCGTCTTGACCTCGACCGGAACGATCTGCTCCTTGAAGCGGCCCGCGGCGATGGCGGCCGCGGCGCGCTGCTGGCTGGCCACGGCCAGCGCGTCCTGCTGTTCGCGCGTGATGCCGTAGCGCGCGGCCACGTTCTCGGCCGTGATGCCCATGTGGATCTTCTCCCACGGGTCGTGGAGGATGCCGAGCATGTAGTCGACCAGCTGCACGTCGCCCATGCGCGCGCCGTAGCGCGCGGCGGTGTCGAAGTACGGGCCGCGGCTCATCGACTCGGAGCCGCCGCCGATCGCGATGTCGCAGTCGCCGAGCGCGATCGCCTGCGCCGCCGAGACGATGGCCTGCAGGCCCGAGCCGCAGAGGCGATTGACGTTGAAGGCCGGCGTCTCGATCGGGCAGCCGGCATCGATGGCGGCGACGCGGCTCAAGTAGGCGTCCTTGGTGTCGGTGGGGATCACGTTGCCCATCACCACGTGGCCGATGGCCGCGGGCGCGACGCCGCTGCGCTCGATCGCGGCCTTGACCGCGGTGGTGGCCAGCTGGGTGTTGGGCACGTCCTTCAGCGAACCGCCGAAGGTGCCGATGGCCGTGCGGGCGCTGCCGACGACGAAGATCTCGCGAGAGGTCATGAACTGCTCCTGGATGAAATGAACAAGAAAGGGGGAAAAGGGATCAGCGGCCTTCGAAGCGCGCCGGCTTCTTGGCGAAGAAGGCGTCGACGCCGCTGCGGAAATCCTGGCTCGCGGCGCAGACCTGGAAGGCCGCCGACTCGGCCTCGAGCTGCGCCGGCAACTCGCGCTCGAAGCTGCCGCGCATCAGCCGCCGCAACTGGCCCAGCGCCACGGTCGGCCCATGGGCCAGGCGCTGCGCCAGCGCCATCGCCTCGCCGGCCAGCGTATCGGCCGGCAGCACGCGGTTGATGAGGCCGATGCGCTCGGCCTCGGCCGCGTCGAGCATGTCGCCGAGCATCGCGATCTCGAGCGCGCGGCGCAGCCCGACCCAGCGCGGCAGCGCCCACGAGGCGCCGACGTCGCAGCTCGCGCCGATGTTGACGTAGGCCAGGTTGAAGCGCGTGCCCTCGGCCGCGAGCACGAAGTCGGCCTGCAGCATCAGGCTCAGGCCCGCGCCGGCCGCCACGCCGTGCACCTGCGCGACCACTGGCGCGTCGATGGTGGCGAGCACTTCCAGCGCCTCGTGCAGCGGGCCGATCAGCGCGGCCGCGCCGCCCTGCGGATCGGCGCTCAGCAGCGCGAGGTCGCCGCCGGCCATGAAGCCCTTGCCGGCGCCGCTCATGAGCACCGCGCGCACCGAGCGGTCGGCCGCGATGGCGCGCACCGCCGCGAGGAAGGCCTGCGCCATCGGCACGTCGATGGCGTTGAGCGCCGCCGGGCGGTTGAAGCGCAGCGTGGCGACAGCGCCTTCGCGGCCGAACTCGAGCGGGGTGTCGGGGGTGGTTGTGTCGTTCATCGTTGTCTGCTCCATGGCATGGGAAGTTCAGGCGGCGGTCGCGCGCGGCTTGCGCCGCGCCGGTGCGACGGGCACCGGCTGCAGCACCCCGTTGAGCAGCAGCGCGATCGCCTGGTCGGCGATCTGCTCGGGCGTGAGGTCGCCGTCGCGCCGGTACCAGCGGCCGATCCAGCTCAGCGCGCCGGCCAGCATGAAGGCCGCCATCTTCGGGTCGCAGGGCGCGATCGAGCCCTCGGCGATGCCCTCGTCGATCAGGCGGCGGAACTCGTGGTCGATGCCGGCCTTGAGGCGGCGCAGCTCCTTCTTCAGCGGCTCGGGCAGCGGGTCCTCGCCGATGCGGATCACGCACTTGCCGAACTCCTCGCAGACGATGGCCGAGTAGCTGCGCATGCAGGCCATGAGCTGGTCGAGCGCGCGGCCGCCATTGCGGCGCACTTCGTCGATGCCCTCCTGCATCATGCCCAGCGCGGCGCGCACGCACTCGAGCAGGATGTCGTCCTTGCTCTTCACGTAGTAGTAGAGCGTGGGCTTGGTCACGTGCAGCCGCTCGGCGATGTCGTCGAGCGAGGTGGCGTGGAAGCCGCGCTCGTTGAACAGCTGCGCCGCCGTCTGCAGCACGGCCTGGCGCTTGAGTTCGCGCTGCATCGCGCGCTGGGCCGAGGGCACCCAGGGCGATTCGTCGGCGGCCTCGGCGGTCTCGGTGGAAGGGGCCTTGGCGGCGGAGGCACGGCGCTTGGTGAGGGTCATGGGGCGATCCGGGTTTGCGCGCAGGGGTAAGTCCTGATGCCGCGGCGAAGTCGCGTCTGGAAGATCGCGGACGTTACCGAGGAGTAGAAATTCTACGGGCAAGTAGCCCGCGATGCGGATGCCGGAGGAACCCTGAGGCGGCGGCGCATCGCTCACCTGCTCTTTCTCTTCTCGTTCAGAAGCCCGGACACAGGACACGACTCGACGCCATGCACGCCGACACCGAGCGCCCGCGCGCCACCTCGCCCGCCGACGGAAGCGCCGCCGCGCCCGTGCTGCGCGTGGAGGCGCTCACCTTGGCCTTCGGCGGCGTGAAGGCGCTCAGCGGCGTGGGCTTCGACGTACAGCCCGGCTCGATCACCGCGGTGATCGGCCCCAACGGCGCGGGCAAGACCTCGCTGTTCAACACGGTCTCGGGTTTCTACCGGCCGACGGCCGGCCGCGTGGTCTTCGAGGGCGCGGACATCACGCGGCTGCCGGCGCCCAGGCGCGCCGCGCTCGGGCTGGCGCGCAGCTTCCAGAACATCGCGCTGTTCCGCGGCATGACGGTGCTCGACAACATCAAGCTCGGCCGCCACGTGCACCTGAAGGCCAACGTGTTCGACGCGCTGTTCTACCTGGGCCGCGCGCGCCGCGAGGAGGCCGAGCTGCGCCGCGACATCGAGGAGCGGATCATCGACTTCCTCGAGATCGACTACATCCGCCATGCCAGCGTGGCCGCCCTGCCCTACGGCCTGCAGAAGCGCGTGGAGATGGCGCGCGCGCTCGCGATGCGCCCCAAGGTGCTGATGCTCGACGAGCCGGTGGCCGGCATGAACCGCGAGGAGACCGAGGACATGGCGCGCTTCATCCTCGACGTGCGGCGCGAATGGGGCATCACGGTGCTGATGGTGGAGCACGACATGGGGATGGTGATGGACCTGTCGGACCACGTGGTGGTGCTCAACTTCGGCCAGGTGATCGCGCAGGGCACGCCGGCGCAGGTGCAGGCCGATCCCGAGGTGGTGCGCGCCTACCTGGGCGCGGGCGACGTGGGCGAGCTGCGGCGCAGGCTGCGCGGCCAGGCGGCGGCCACTGCATCGAACGCAACGGCGGTGGCGTGATGGATTGGGCCTACCTGTTCGAGATCGCGCTGACCGGCCTGGCCGGCGGCGGGCTCTATGCGCTGGCTGCGCTGGCCTTCGTGCTGGTCTACAAGGCCACGCGGGTGGTCAACATCGCGATCGGCGAGATGCTGATGATCAGCGCCTACCTGTTCTTCGCCTTCGCCGCGAGCTTCTCGCTGCCGATCTGGCTCGCGGTGCTGGGCTCGGTGCTGGGCACGGGCCTGCTGGGCGCGGTGATCGAGCGCACGATGATCCGCCCGCTGCTGGGCGAACCGCCGATCTCGGCCTTCATGGTGACGGTGGGCCTGGCCTCGGTGCTGGTGGGCCTGGTCGAGATCGTCTGGACCGCCGACCAGCGCCGGTTGCCCGAGTTCATGCCGAGCGCGCCGGTGATGGTGGGCGAAGCCTTCCTCGCCCCCAAGGTGGCCTACGGCGCGCTCGCGGCGCTGGTGCTGATCGTGCTGGTGCTGCTGCTGTTCCGCTTCTGGCGCGGCGGCGTGGCCCTGCGTGCCACGGCGTCGGACCAGGGCGCGGCCTACATGATGGGCATCAACGTGCCGCGCGTGTTCTCGCTGGCCTGGGTGGCCTCGGCCATGATCGCGGCGGTCGCGGGGATCGTGGTCGGCGCGATCGGCGGCATCTCCTCGTCGATGGGGATCTTCGGCCTCTCGGTGCTGGTGGTGGTGATCGTGGGCGGCCTGGACAGCGTGCTCGGCGCGCTGGTGGGCGGTCTCTTCATCGGCCTGGTAGAGGCGCTGGCCGGGTCCTACCTCGGCGGCGAATACAAGCTGCTCGCGACCTTCGTGGTGCTGGTGATCGTGCTGATGATCCGGCCTTACGGGTTGTTCGGTACGCATGAGATCGAGAGGCTCTGAATGAGGGTCTCTTCTTTCACGCGATCGCTTTGTCCGGGGTGGGCTCACGCCGGTCGAACCGGCCGCACCACCGCTGCGCTTCTCGTGCACAGGATGCCGGGTGCTTCCCGCAGCGAAATCAAGGAGGAGCCCGAAGGGCGGGGGACATTCGCGGAGGGAAGTACCCGGCGTCCTGTGCACGCGCCCCGACGCATCCTCGCGCCTCATCAAAAGGTGACCCGATGCGCATAGGCACCCTCAAGCAAAGCTACATCGCCGACGCCGCGCTGTTCGACTCCCGCACCCAGAAGACCTGGTTGTGGGTCGGCACCGCCCTGCTCGTGCTGTTCCCCTTCATGGCCAGCGACTACTGGCTCTACCTCGCCTGCCTCGTCGCCATCAACGTCGCGAGCGCCACCGGCCTCAACATCCTCACCGGCTACACCGGCCTCGTGAGCATGGGCCAGGCCGCGTTCATGGGCCTCGGTGCCTACACCGTCGCCATCCTGCAGATCCGCTTCGGCACGCCCTTCCTGTTCAACCTCTTCGCGGGCGGCGTCGTGGCCATGGTGGGCGGTCTCGTCGTGGGCATTCCCTCGCTGCGGGTCAAGGGCTTGTACCTCGCCATCGCCACCATCGCGGCCTCGTTCATCACCCACTTCCTGTTCGCCAACCTCAAGCTCACCGGGGGTACCACCGGCCTGTCGCTGCCGCCCGCGCAGCTCTTCGGCATCGCGCTCGACACCTCGTTCCGTTTGTACTGGCTGATCCTGCCGATCACCGTGCTGATGCTGCTGGGCGCCGCCAACCTGTTCCGCACCCGCGTGGGCCGCGCCTTCATCGCCATCCGCGATCGCGACATCTCGGCCGAAGTCTTGGGCATTCCGCTGCTGCGCTACAAGCTGCTCTCGTTCGGCCTCTCGTCGTTCTATGCCGGCGTGGCCGGCGGTCTCTGGGCCTACTTCTTCCGCGTCGTCACGCCCGAGAGCTTTCCGCTCTTGATGTCCATCTTCTTCCTCGCCGCCATCATCGTCGGCGGCATGGGCTCGATCCTCGGCGGCATCCTCGGCGCCGTCTTCATGACCATGGTGCCCGAGCTGCTCAAGCTGGTGTTCGACCTGCTGCCGGGCGGCCACGAGATGACCGTCTTCCTGTCGCCGGTGCGCACGGTCGTCTTCGGCCTGCTGATCGTCGGCTTCCTGGTGTTCGAGCCGCACGGGCTCGCCGAAGTGTGGCGGCGCATCCGCCGTTTCTTTCATCTGTGGCCTTTCAAGAACTGACAAGGAGACGAAGCATGGCATCCGACAAGAAGACCCCCGTCCTGCGCCGCCGCGAGCTCATCGTGGCCGCCGGCGCCGCGCTCGCCGCGCCGCTCGGCGCGTATGCCCAGTCGGGCGAGGACATCGTCATCGGCGGCTCGATCCCGATGACCGGCGTGTTCGCCTTCGCGGGCATCGGCATCAACGCCGGCATCGCCGACTACGTGAAGATCGTCAACGACGGCGGCGGCATCAAGGGCCGCAAGCTGCGCTACGTGCCCGAGGACACCGGCTACAAGGTCGACGTCTCGGTCGCCACCTACAAGAAGATCACCAGCCAGAACAAGGTCAACCTCTACTACGGCGACTCGACCGGCTTCTCGAAGACCATCAATCCCGAGCTCGACCGCAGCGGCCAGATCCTCATGGCCGGCGCTTCGTTCGCGACCGAGCTCAACGACCCGGCCAAGTACCCGAACCAGTTCCTGGTCGGCCCCGACTACACCGAGATGATCGGCATCCTGCTGCGCCACATCGCCAAGGAGAAGCCCGGCGCGAAGGTGGCCTTCGTCTATTCCGACTCCGAGTTCGGCCGCGATCCCATCGAGTCGAGCGAGGCTGCCGCCAGGAAGCTGGGCCTCACGGTGCCCGTCAAGATCATGACGCCCGCCGGCAGCGTCGACGTCTCGACCGAGGTCATCAAGCTGCGCCGCGCCGCGCCCGACTACACCATCTTCCACGGCTACGTGCTCGCGCCCATTCCCGAATTCGTGCAGCAGGGCAAGCAGATGGGCATGACCACCAAGTGGATGGGCACCTTCTGGACCATGGACAGCTCCACCGTCATGAAGATGGGCGAGGCCGGCGACGGTTTCATGGGCGTCATGCCCTACCGCTACTACTACGACACCTCGGCCAAGGCGCCGATGCTCGAGAAGATCCGCGCCCTGCGCCCCGAGTACCAGAGCACCGCCTACACCCAGGGCTTCCTCACCGCCATGCTGTTCACCGAGGCGGCGAAACGCACGCTCGATGCCGGCAAGCCGCTGGACGGCAAGAACCTCAAGGCCGCGCTCAACAGCATCAAGGACTTCGACACCGGCGGCCTGATCGGCGTGCCGATCACCATCAAGGGCAACTCCATCCCGGTGGGCCGCGTCTACCGCGCCGACATGAAGGCGCAGAAGATGGTGGCGGCATCCGACTGGATCTCGCTCGACAAGTGAGCGGGCGGCGGCGATGAACACCGGCGGCGGCAGCCCCATCCTCGAGGTCAACAACATCGAGGTGGTCTACAACAAGGTCGTGCAGGTGCTGCGCGGCCTGTCGCTGGCCGTGCCGCGCGGGCAGATCGTGGCGCTCTTGGGCAGCAACGGCGCCGGCAAGTCGACCACGCTGAAGGCCATCTCGGGCCTGCTGCCGCTCGAGGACGGCGAGCTCGAGGCCGGGCGCATCGCCTTCGACGGCCAGCCCACCGAGCGGCTCGCGCCGCAGCAGCTGGTGCGGCGCGGCCTCGCGCACGTGATGGAGGGACGGCGCGTGTTCGAGGACCTGACGGTCGAGGAGAACCTCGTGGCCGCCACCTACGCGCGCGCCGGCCGCGGCGCGCAGGCACGCGACTTCGACGCCGTCTATGCCTACTTTCCGCGGCTGCACGAGCGGCGCCGCGGCCTCGCGGGCTACCTCTCGGGCGGCGAACAGCAGATGCTCGCGATCGGCCGCGCGCTGGTGGCCGAGCCCCAGTTGATCCTGCTCGACGAGCCCTCGCTCGGGCTCTCGCCCAAGCTGGTGGAGGAAATCTTCGGGATCATCGCGCGCATCAACGCCGAGCGCGGCGTGTCGATGCTGCTGGTGGAGCAGAACGCCAGCCTCGCGCTGGCCGTGGCCGACAGCGGCTACATCATGGAGAACGGAAAGATCGTGATCGACGGCAGCGCCGAGCGGCTCGCGGCCGACCCCGACGTGCGCGAGTTCTACCTGGGCGTCGGCGGTGCCGGCGAATCCAGGAGCTTTCGCGAGTTGAAGCACTACAAGCGGCGCAAGCGCTGGTTGTCATGACGCATCCCCTCCCCGAACGAAGCTTGCCGCAGATGCTGCGCGAGCAGGCACGCGCCCAGGGTGCGCGCATCGCGATCCGCCAGAAGGACTTCGGCATCTGGCATCCGCTGAGCTGGGCCGACTACCACCGGCGCGCGGTCCACGTCGGCCTGGGTTTCGCGGCGCTGGGCCTGGCGCGCGGCGGCCATGTGGGCGTGATCTCGGAGAACCGCGTCGCATGGGTGCTGGCGCAGATGGGCGCGGGCCTGGTCGGCGCCGTGACCGTGGGCGTCTATCCCACCAGCCCGACCAACGAGGTGGCCTACGTGGTCGGCCATGCCGACATCGAGATCGTGGTCTGCGAGGACCAGGAGCAGGCCGACAAGGTGCTCGAGGCCATCGACGCGCTGCCGCGGCTGCGCCGCATCGTCGTGATCGAGACCAAGGGCCTCGCGAGCTACGGTGCCGAGGCGCGCGAGCGCATCCTGAGCTTTGCCGAACTCGAGGCGGCCGGCGCTGCGCTGCAGGCGCGCGAGGGCGATGCGCGCGTCGACGCCGCGCTGGCCGCGCAGTCGCTCGACGACATCGGCCTCATGATCTACACCTCGGGCTCCACCGGCGCGCCCAAGGGCGCCATGATCTCGTGGCGCAACATCCGCGGCGTGGTGCCGGGCATCGTCGAGCGGCTGCAACTCGATGCGCGCACCACCCACCTGTCGTACCTGCCGCTGTGCCACGTGGCCGAGCAGATGCTGACCAGCTTCGTGCCGCTGTACCTGGGCTCGCAGGTCAACTTCGGCGAATCGATACGCACCGTGCAGGAGGACCTGCGCGAGGTCGCGCCCACCATGTTCCTCGGCGTGCCGCGCATCTGGGAGAAGCTGCATGCCTCCATCAGCATCAAGATGCAGGACACCGGCCGGCTGCGCCGCTCGCTCTACCGCCGCGCGCTGGCCACCTGCGCGCCGCTGGCCGAGAAGCCGCGCGCGCGGTGGACCCCGGGCGAACGGCTGCGCTTCGGCCTGGCCTACTGGAGCGTGCTGCGCGCGCTGCAGAACTTCATCGGCCTGCGCAACGCGCGCGTCGCGCTGACCGGCGCCGCGCCGATCCCGCCCGACGTGGTGCGCTTCTTCCGCACGCTGGGCGTGCCGCTGGTCGAGGTCTACGGCCTCACCGAATCGACCGGCATGGTCAGCGGCCACCGGCTCGACCAGGTGAAGGTGGGCACGGTGGGGCCGGCCACCGAGGGCGTGGAGCACCGCGTGGGCGACCAGGGCGAGCTGCAGATCCGCGGCGAGATGGTGTTCCGTGGCTATTACAAGAACCCCGAGGCCACGGCCGCCTCGATCCGCGACGGCTGGCTGCACACCGGCGACGTGGTGGCCGAGGAAGGCGGCCAGTTGCGCATCGTCGACCGGCTCAAGGACATCATGATCACCGCGGGCGGCAAGAACCTCACGCCCTCGGAGATCGAGAACACGATGAAGGCCAGCCCCTACGTCAAGGAATGCATCGTGATCGCCGAGGGGCGCAAGTTCGTCTCGGCGCTGGTGCAGATCGACTACGAGACCGTGGGCAAATGGGCCGAGGCGCAGCGCCTGGCCTTCACCCACTTCCGTTCGCTGGTCGAGCTGCCGCGCGTGCGCGAGCTGATCGATGCCGAGCTGCAGCGCGGCAACGCGCGCCTCGCGCAGGTGGCGCAGGTGCGGCGCTTCCACCTGCTGACGAAGGAACTCGACCACGACGATGGCGAGGTCACCGCCACCATGAAGGTGCGGCGCTCGAGCATCTACAAGACCTATGCGGGGGAGATCGAGGCGCTGTACGCCTGAGGATCGCCAGAAAGGAAAAGGCCGGCGCGAGGCCGGCCTTTCGTGATCTGAAAAAACTGCAGCCGTGTTGCGGCTGCTTACTCGCCGCGCGTCGCGGGCCGTGCCTGCACGTCCGTCACGTTGCCGCCGCGCTCGCGCAGCAGCGGGCTGCGCACCGACTCGCCCCGCGCACGCGCATTGGCCACGTCGGCGGCCGAGGGTTCGGCCGGCCGGGCGGCGCTGCGGAAGCGGTCGAAGCCCGAACGCGGGTTGAAACGCATCACCCAGGGCGTCACGGGCTTGCCCGTGAGCCGCGCCCAGGCGTAGCGAACGCCCCACACCGCGGCCAGCAGCATCACGGCAACCGCCAGGCTGGCCGCGAAAACCAGCCCCAGCATCACGAGGATCACGCGAAGAATGAAGTTCATCATTCCATCTTAGGCCGAGGCTTCGGCCGCAGGTTCCCCGGTTTTTCCGGGATTTCCTGCTTTTGCGAAGTCGAACTGGCCCGGCGAGCGGATCGGGTCGGTCGTGACCTCGATCGTGTCCTTCGGCCCGAAGCTGCCGTCGAGCAGCAGCTTCGAGAGCGGATTCTCGATGCGCTGCTGGATCGCGCGCTTCAGCGGACGGGCACCGAACACCGGGTCGAAGCCGACCTTGGCGATCTCTGCCAGCGCCGCGGGCGACACCTCGAGGCCCAGGTCCATCTTCGCGAGCCGCGACTGCAGCACCTTGAGCTGGATCGCCGCGATGGCCTCGATGTTCTTCGCGTCGAGCGCATGGAACACGACCGTCTCGTCGATGCGGTTGAGGAACTCGGGGCGGAAGTAGTTCTTCAGCTCGTCCCACACCGCTTCCTTGATCTCCTCGCCCGGCTTGCCCACCATGGCCTGGATGATCGGCGAGCCGATGTTGCTGGTCATCACGATCACCGTGTTCTTGAAGTCCACGGTGCGGCCCTGGCCATCGGTCAGGCGGCCATCGTCGAGCACCTGCAGCAGCACGTTGAACACGTCAGGATGCGCCTTCTCGACCTCGTCGAGCAGCACCACGCTGTAGGGCTTGCGGCGCACGGCTTCCGTCAGGTAGCCGCCCTCCTCGTAGCCCACGTAGCCGGGCGGCGCACCGATCAGGCGGGCCACCGAGTGCTTCTCCATGAACTCGCTCATGTCGATGCGGATCAGGTGATCCTCGCTGTCGAACAGGAAGCCCGCGAGCGCCTTGCAGAGCTCGGTCTTGCCCACGCCCGTGGGGCCTAGGAACAGGAACGAGCCCGTGGGCCGGTTCGGATCGGACAGGCCCGAGCGCGAGCGGCGGATCGCATTCGCGACCGCGCCGATGGCCTCGTCCTGGCCGACCACGCGCTCATGCAGCTTGTCTTCCATCACGAGCAGCTTGTCGCGCTCGCCCTGCATCAGCTTGGCGACCGGGATGCCGGTGGCGCGCGCCACGACCTCGGCGATCTCTTCCGCGCCGACCTGGGTGCGCAGCAGCGTGGGCGCGCTCGACTTGCCCTTGTTGGCTTCGCTGTCCTCGGCTTCCTTCAGGCGCTTCTCGAGCGCCGGCAACTGGCCGTACTGCAGCTCGGCGACCTTGTTGAAGTCGCCCTTGCGCTTCCATTCCTCGATCTGGAACTTGATCTTGTCGACCTCCTCGCGCACGTGCGCGCTGCCCTGGGCCTGGGCCTTCTCGGCCTGCCAGATCTCGTCGTAGTCGGCGATCTCCTTCTGCAGCTTGGCGATCTCGTCCTCGATCAGGCCGAAGCGCTTCTGCGAGGCCTCGTCCTTCTCGCGACGCACGGCCTCGCGCTCGATCTGCAGCTGGATCAGCCGGCGGTCGAGGCGGTCCATCACCTCGGGCTTGGAGTCCATCTCGATCTTGATCTTGGCCGCGGCCTCGTCGATCAGGTCGATCGCCTTGTCGGGCAGGAAGCGGTCGGTGACGTAGCGGTCGGAGAGCTCGGCCGCGGCCACGATGGCCGGGTCGGTGATCTGCACGCCGTGGTGCACCTCGTACTTCTCCTGCAGGCCGCGCAGGATCGCGATGGTGGCCTCGACGCTGGGCTCGCCCACGAGGATCTTCTGGAAGCGGCGCTCGAGCGCGGCGTCCTTCTCGATGTACTTGCGGTATTCGTCGAGCGTGGTGGCGCCCACGCAGTGCAGTTCGCCGCGCGCGAGCGCGGGCTTGAGCATGTTGCCCGCGTCCATCGCGCCCTCGGCCTTGCCGGCGCCGACCATGGTGTGGAGCTCGTCGATGAAGACGATGGTCTGGCCCTCGTCCTTCGCGAGTTCGTTGAGCACGGTCTTGAGCCGCTCCTCGAACTCGCCGCGGAACTTGGCGCCCGCGAGCAGCGCGGCCATGTCGAGCGACAGCACGCGCTTGCCCTTGAGCGAATCGGGCACCTCGCCCGCGACGATGCGCTGCGCGAGGCCCTCGACGATGGCGGTCTTGCCCACGCCGGGTTCACCGATCAGCACGGGGTTGTTCTTGGTGCGGCGCTGCAGCACCTGGATCGCGCGGCGGATCTCCTCGTCGCGGCCGATGACCGGGTCGAGCTTGCCCAGGCGCGCGCGCTCGGTGAGGTCGAGCGTGTATTTCTTGAGTGCCTCGCGCTGGCCTTCGGCATCGGCGCTGTTCACGCCCTGGCCGCCGCGCACCGCGTCGATCGCGGACTCGAGCGACTTGCGCGAGAGGCCGTTCTCCTTGGCGATCCGGCCGATGTCGCTCTTGCTGTCGGCCACGGCCAAAAGGAAGAGCTCGCCCGCGATGAACTGGTCGTTGCGCTTGAGGGCTTCCTTCTCGGTCGCCTGCAGCAGCTTGCCGAGCTCGGGGCCGACCTGCACGATGTCATGGCCCTGCACCTGGGGCAGCTTCTTGATGGCCGCCTCGGCGGCTTGTGCGAGGCCGGGCACGTTGACCCCGGCGCGCTCGAGCAGCGCGCGCGGGCCGTCGTCCTGGCGCAGCATCGCAGCCAGCAGGTGGGCCGGCTCGATGTAGGCGTTGTCGCTGCCGAGGGCGAGCGACTGGGCGTCGCCCAGCGCTTCCTGGAACTTGGTGGTGAGTTTGTCTTGTCGCATGGTGGTATTCCTGCATCCAAAATAGGGCTGTTCGGGCACGATTCAAGGTTGCGGGCCGGGCCCGCGCGACGGGCACGGCTATTGCACGATGCCCGCACCCTCCCGCCCGTAGGCATTTCTCTCTTCTCGAATGGAGTCGATCATGGTTTTTTCAATGCAGCGCGTCCAACCGGTGCGCCGCGCGCTCAGCGTGGGCCTCTTCGCGGCTGCCCTGGGCATGGCCGGGCTGGCACAGGCCCAGAGCGGCACGCCGATCCGCATCCTGGTCGGCTTCCCGGCCGGGGCCGGCACCGACGCGATCGCGCGCACGCTGGGCGAGAAGCTCAAGGACGAGCTCGGCGCGCCGGTGGTGGTCGAGAACCGCGCGGGCGCGGGCGGCCAGATCGCGGCGCAGGTGCTGAAGTCCTCGCCGGCCGATGGCCACACGCTGTTCCTCTCGCACGACCACACGATCTCGATCCTGCCGCAGGTGGTCAAGAACCCGGGCTTCAATCCCGCCACCGACTTCGTGCCCGTGGCCGGCTTCGCGACCTTCGCCAACGTGCTCGCGGTCTCGGGCGGCACGCCGGCCAAGAGCATCGACGAGTACGTCAAGTGGGTGCGCACGCAGAAGGGCGGCAAGGAGACCATCGGCATCCCGGCGCCGGCCTCGATCCCCGAGTTCCTCGTGAAGATGATCTCGGACAAGTACAAGATCGACGTGCAGCCCGCGCCCTACCGCGGCAGCGCGCCGATGACGGCCGACATGCTGGGCAACCAGATCACGGCCGGCATCGCCTCGGTGCCCGACTTCATCGAGAACCACAAGGCCGGCAAGCTGCGCATCGTGGCCTCGATCGGCGCCAAGCGCCAGGCGCTGCTGCCCAACGTGCCGACCTTCACCGAGCTGGGCTTCGCGAACCTCGAGGACCTGCCCTACTACGGCATCTTCGCGCCCGTGGGCACGCCGCAGCCGATCATCGACAAGTACGGTGCGGCGCTGCAGAAGGTGCTGGCCATGCCCGACGTGAAGCAGAAGCTCACCACGCTGGGCCTGACGGTCGGCTACGAGCCGCAGGGCCAGTTCGCGGGCCGCGTGCGCAGCTACACGCAGACCTGGGAACGGATCATCCAGTCGAGCGGCTTCAAGCCTCTGTGAGCGCGCTCAGGCGTTCGACGCGCTGATGCCCCAGCGCGCGAGCGCCGCGTCGTCCGCGACGCGCGCATCGACCCAGCGGGCGCCCTCGGGCGTCTGCTCCTTCTTCCAGAACGGCGCCTGGGTCTTGAGGTAGTCCATCAGGAACTCGCAGGCCTGGAAGCTCTCGCCGCGGTGCGCCGAGGCCACCGCCACCATCATGATCTGATCGAGCGGCTGCAGCAGGCCCACGCGGTGGACCACACGCACGCCGAGGATGTCGAAGCGCTCGTGGGCTTCGTCGACCATGGCCTCGATCGATTTCTCGGTCATGCCGGGGTAGTGCTCTAGCTCCATCGATGCAACGTCCGCGCCATCGTTGCGATCGCGCACGGTGCCGATGAAGCTGCAGACGGCGCCGATGCGCGCATCGCTCGCGCGCAGGGCTGCGACTTCGGCGCCGAGATCGAAATCGGCCGTCTGGATGGTGACGCGTTGCGGAAATGCCATGTGCAAATTGTGGCACCGCGGCGCGCGCGGCTAAACTCCAGCCCCATGTTTGCCCTGACCGCACGTTCGCCCGCGCCTTCGACCGAAGGCACGAACGGCGCGCGCCTGGGCGGCAAAGCCAAAAAACCAAAGCTCGTCTGACCGGAGCTTCGGTTCCGTCGTCGGATGAGCGACGGAACCGGCACAGGCACTGGCCCCGCATGGGTTGCGCGCGCATCGGACGATGGTTCCTTCCATCGGTCGATCGTCGAAAGGACGCCCGCGTGCCCGCCAACCATTCCTCCTCCGCCACTGCCGCTCCCGATTTCTCGGGCCTGTGGATTCCCCTCGTGACGCCGTTTCGCGACGGCGCGCTCGACCATGCGGCGCTGGCCGCGCTCACGCGCCGCCTGGCCGCCGATGGCGTGGCCGGCTTCGTGGTCTGCGGCTCCACCGGCGAGGCCGCGGCGCTCGACGAGGCCGAGCAGCTCGCCGCGCTCGACACGGTGGCCGAGGCCGCGGGCGGCCTGCCGCTGGTCATGGGCCTCTCGGGCTACCACCTGGGCAAGACCACGGCCTGGGTGCGCCGGCTCGCGCAGCGCCCGCTCGCGGGCCTGCTGGTGCCGGCGCCGCACTACATCCGGCCCTCGCAGGCCGGCCTGCTCGAATGGTTCGGCGCCATCGCCGAGGCCAGCGCCGCGCCGCTGCTGATCTACGACATCCCCTACCGCACCGGCGCCACGATCGCGCGCGACACCCTGCTGACGCTGGCCGCCAACCCGCGCATCCGCGGCATCAAGGACTGCGGCGGCGACGCGGGCAAGACCCGCGCCGTGATCGCCGATGGCCGGCTGCAGGTGCTCGCGGGCGAGGACGGCCAGATCTTCGGCACCGTGGCCGAGGGCGGCGTGGGCGCGATCGCGGCCAGCGGCCACGTGCAGACGGCGCGCTTCGTGCGGCTGATCGCACTGCTGCGCGAGGGCCGGCTGGCCGAGGCGCGCGCGCTGTGGCAGCCGCTGCAGCCGCTGGTCGAGGGCCTGTTCACGGAAGCCAATCCGGGCCCGCTGAAGGCCCTGCTGGCGCACCAGGGCGCGCTGCGCGACGAGCTGCGCTCGCCGATGACGCGCGCCTCGGACGCGCTGCGCGAGCGCCTGGTGGCGCTCGACGCGGCCCTCAGCCGCCCGTGACGGGCGGGAAGAACGCGACCTCGCAGCCTTCGTGCGGGGCCGCGGCCTCGTCGCTCATGGTGTGGTCGAGCGCCATGCGCAGCGCGCGGCCGCGCGCGAGCACCGTGGCGTAGGCGCCGCCGCGCGCGATCAGCTCGTCGCGCAGCGCGGCCAGCGTGGGCGCCGCGGTGTCGATGGTTTCATCGCTCTTGCCGAGCGCTTCGCGCACCGAGGCGAAATAACGGAGATGGACCTTCATGCGCTTCAGGACAGCAAGGATGCGAGGGGAATGAACTCGACCGGATCGCCGGCGCGGATGGTCTGGCCCGAGGGGTTGTCGACCAGCCCGTCGCCCCAGACCATCGAGGTCAGCACGCCCGAGCTCTGGTTGCCGAACAGGTCGAGCCCGCCCTGGGCATTGCGGCGCGCGCGCAGGAACTCGCGGCGCTTGTCGGCGCGCGGCCAGTCGAAATCGGCGCGCATGCGCACCGGCTCGGGCGTGACGCGGCTGGCGCCCTGCAGGGTCAGCAGGAAGGGCCGCACCAGCATCAGGAAGGTCAGGAAGCTCGACACCGGGTTGCCGGGCAGCCCGGTGACGTGGCAGTGGCCCTGCGCGTCGCCCCGGCCCGAGCGCGGGATCGAACCGTAGGCGAAGGGCTTGCCGGGCTTCATCGAGAGCGACCAGAGATCGATCTCGCCGAGCGCCTGCAGCGCGGCGCGGATGTGGTCCTCCTCGCCGACCGACACGCCGCCGGTGGTGATGATCAGGTCGTTGTGCTCGGCCGCCTCGCGCAGCGCCTCGACGGTGGCCTCACGCCGGTCGGGCACGATGCCGAGGTCGTGCACCTCGCAGCCCAGCCGGTGCAGCAGCGCGCGCATGAAGAAGCGGTTGGAGTTGTAGATCGCGCCGGGCTTCATCGCCGCGGGCGCGACCTCGCCGGGCATCACGAGTTCGTCGCCGGTGGACAGCAGCGCCACGCGCGGCTTGCGCGCCAACGGCAGCCGGTCGAAGCCGATGCTGGCCGCCAGCCCCAGCGCGGCGGGCGTGAGGCGCTCGCCCTTGCGCAGCACCACGTCGCCGGACGCCACGTCCTCGCCGGCGCGGCGGATCCACTGGCCGGCCGCGGGCACGATCTCGACGCGCACGCTGCCCAGGCCGCCCTCCTCCGCGATGGCGGCGGTGTCTTCCTGCATCACGACCGCGTCGGCGCCCTCGGGAATCTGCGCGCCGGTGAAGATCCGCGCCGCGGTGCCGGGCAAGAGCGGCGTGCCGACCGTGCCGGCGGGAATGCGCTGCGCCACCTTCAGCAGCGCACCGGGCGCGGCGCAGTCGGCCACGCGCAGCGCGTAACCGTCCATCGCGCTGTTGTCGCGCGGCGGCACCGTGAGGCCGGCCACGAGATCCTCGGCCAGCACGCGGCCGTCGGCATCGAAGGTGCTGACCAGCTCGGACGGCAGCGCCGGCCGGGCCTTGGCGAGCAATTGGGCGATCGCGTCGTCGAGCGGCAGCAGCGGCGGCCGGCGTGAGGAGGCGGCGAAGGGAACAGCGGGAGAGTCAGCCATGGTGCTCGGGGTTGTAGTCGAAGCGCTCGCCGCTGTCGACCAGCCAGCGCGCGATGGCCTCGGCGTCGTCGAGGTCGAACACCGGCCGCTCGGTGGGCACCGGCAGCGCGCCCTTGGCGGCGATCGCGACGACGAAGGGATCCTCGGGATAGAGCGAGGGCCGCGGCGCCTCGTCCTGCGCGGTGGGGCGCCACACCTCGATCTTGAGCAGGTCGCTGTGGCGGAAGCCCTCGACCAGCACCCAGTCGGCGCCGCTGTAGAGCTCGGCGATCAGCTGGTGCACGTCGAGCTCGACCGGCGTCTCGAACTCGCGCATCAGCGCCAGCCGCCGGTCGGAGGCGACCACCACCTCGAAGGCACCGGCCTCGCGGTGGCGCCAGGTGTCCTTGCCTGGGTGGTCGATGTCGAACTTGTGGTGCGCGTGCTTGACCACCGACACGCGCAGTCCGGCGCGCTTGAGCACGGGAATCAGCCGCTCGACCAGCGTGGTCTTGCCGGCGCCCGAGTAACCGGCGAAGCCGACCACTTTCATCCGATGTCTCCGATGCTATTCAGGGGATAGCTTTGAATACCGAGCGGGGCGGCCGCTCGGCCACCCCTTCGTGTTGATCGCTCAGTCGCAGTGTTCAGCGATGTAGGCCTTCACCGCTTCGGCATCGGCCGGCAGCTTGACCACGCGCTTGGGCAGCGCCTCGATGCCCTCGAACTTCGCGGGCCGCGCGGGCTCCTCGCCGAGCGCCTCGACCAGTGTGGCCGCGAACTTGATCGGCAGCGCGGTCTCGAGCACCACCATCGGCACGCCCGGCGCCAGGTGCGCGCGCGCGGCCTTGAGGCCGTCGGCGGTGTGCGGGTCGACCAGCGTGGCGAAGCGCTTCTCGGTGTCGCGGATGGTCGCGAGGCGGTCGGCGTGCGTGCTGCGGCCGCTGCGGAAGCCGAAGCGCGACGCGGCCTGCGCGAAGGCGGGATCGGCGCTCAGGTCGAAGAAGCCCTGGCGGTTCAGGTCGTCGACGAACAGCCCGCGCAGCTTGCCGCTGTCGCGGCCGACCAGGTCGAACACGAAGCGCTCGAAGTTGCTGGCCTTGCTGATGTCCATCGACGGGCTCGAGGTCTCGTGCGTGTCGGCGGCGCCGCGCACGCGGTAGACGCCGGTGCGGAAGAACTCGTCGAGCACGTCGTTCTCGTTGGTGGCGGCCACCAGCGTATGGATCGGCAGGCCCATCATGCGCGCCACGTGGCCGGCGCAGATGTTGCCGAAGTTGCCCGAGGGCACGGTGAAGCTCACCGGCTGCTCGTTGCTCGCCGTGGCCTGGAAGTAGCCCGCGAAGTAGTAGACCACCTGCGCCAGCAGCCGCGCCCAGTTGATCGAATTGACGGTGCCGATGCGGTACTTGCGCTTGAAGGCCAGGTCGTTCGAGACCGCCTTCACGATGTCCTGGCAGTCGTCGAACACGCCCGCGATGGCGATGTTGTGGATGTTCTCGTCCTGCAGGCTGAACATCTGCGCCTGCTGGAACGGGCTCATGCGGCCGTCGGGCGAGGTCATGAAGACGCGCACGCCCTTCTTGCCGCGCATCGCGTACTCGGCCGCGCTGCCGGTGTCGCCGCTGGTGGCGCCCAGGATGTTGAGCTCGGCGCCGCGGCGGGCCAGTTCGTACTCGAACAGGTTGCCCAGCAGCTGCATCGCCATGTCCTTGAAGGCCAGCGTGGGGCCGTTGGACAGGGCTTCGAGGTAGACGCCGTCCTCGAGCTCGCGCAGCGGCACGATCTCGTCGCTGCCGAAGACCTCGGCGGTGTAGGTCTTCGCGCAGAGCGCCTTCAGGTCGGCCGGCGGAATGTCGTCGATGTAGAGCGACAGGATCTCGAAGGCCAGCTCGGCATAGGACAGCGAACGCCACTTCGCGAGCGTGGCGGCATCGACCTGCGGATAGCGCTCGGGCAGGTAGAGGCCGCCGTCGGGCGCGAGGCCCTCGAGCAGGATTTCGCAGAAGCGCTTGCGGTCGGGATGGCCGCGGGTGCTCAGGTAGTTCACTTCAACTCTTCCTTGCGGATGCGCACGATGGGCTCGAGCACCGTCGGCAGCGCCTGCAGCTCGGCCATGACTTCGTCGACCGTGCCTTCGCGCGCGTCGTGCGTGAGGATGATCAGGTCGGTCTGGGTCGAGCCCTCGCCGCCGACCTCGTCGGCTTCGCGCTGCAGCACGGCGTCGATGCTGATGCCGGCGGTCGCGAGCAGGCCCGTGACCTTGGCCAGCACGCCGGCCTGGTCGGCCACGCGCAGGCGCAGGTAGTAGCTGGTGACCACCTCGGCCATCGGCAGCACCTGCAGGTCGCTCAGCGCATCGGGATGGAAGGCCAGGTGCGGCACGCGGTGCGCGGCATCGGCCGTGTGCAGGCGCGTGATGTCGACCAGGTCGGCGATCACCGCGCTGGCGGTGGGCTCGCTGCCCGCGCCCTTGCCGTAGTAGAGCGTGGTGCCGACGGCATCGCCGTGCACCACCACGGCGTTCATCGCGCCCTCGACGTTGGCCAGCAGGCGCTTGCTCGGCACCAGCGAGGGATGCACGCGCAGCTCGATGCCCTTGGCCGTGCGCTTGGTCACGCCCAGCAGCTTGATGCGGTAGCCGAGCTGCTCGGCGTACTTGATGTCCTGCGCGGCCAGCTTGGTGATGCCCTCGATGTGGGCCTTGTCGAACTGCACCGGGATGCCGAAGGCCAGCGCGCTCATCAGCGTGACCTTGTGGCCGGCGTCGACGCCCTCGATGTCGAAGGTGGGATCGGCTTCGGCATAGCCCAGGCGCTGCGCCTCCTTGAGCACGGTCGCGAAGTCCAGGCCCTTGTCGCGCATCTCCGAGAGGATGAAGTTGGTGGTGCCGTTGATGATGCCGGCCAGCCACTGGATGCTGTTGGCCGTGAGGCCTTCGCGCAGCGCCTTGATGATCGGGATGCCGCCGGCCACCGCGGCCTCGAAGGCCACCATCACGCCCTTGGCATGCGCGGCCGCGAAGATCTCGGTGCCGTGCACCGCGAGCAGTGCCTTGTTGGCCGTGACCACGTGCTTGCCGGCCGCGATGGCCTCGAGCACGAGTTGCTTCGCGATGCCGTAGCCGCCGATCAGCTCGATCACGATGTCGATGTCGGGATTGGCGATGACCTCGCGCGCGTCGCCGACCACCTTGACGCCGTCGCCGGCCACTTCGCGGGCGCGCGCGGTGTCGAGGTCGGCCACCATGGTGATCTCGATGCCGCGGCCGGCGCGGCGCTTGATTTCCTCCTGGTTGCGCTGGAGCACCTTGAAGGTACCGCTGCCGACCGTGCCTGCGCCGAGCAGGCCTACTTGGATGGGTTTCATGGGGAGAGTCGCGTTCATGGTTTGGATGGGGTGGTGGACGGCGCGGCGCTCACGACGCGGCTGACGTAGCGCGGCAGCGACCAGGCGCCGCCGGCGAAGCCGCGGCACATCTGGTCGCTCTCGGCGGCCGTGCGCACGAAGCCCTGACCGTCGAAATGCCAGGTCTCGCTGGACCAGCAGTCGCCGATGCCGCGGCCCTTGAAGCTGGAGGTGATGCTGGCGTCCTTGTCGTCGTACTCGCCGTTGGCCTCGAGCGCGACCGGCGCATAGGGCGGCCTGTCGTTGGCGAGCCATTGCAGGCTGGAGTAGTTGTAGGCGCCCATGCCGCAGCCCAGCGACAGCAGCACCCTGGAGCCGGTGAGGCGATGCACCTCGAGCGACTTCGGGTCGACCTTGTCGCTGTTGTTGCAGTACTCGATGGCCTTCTTGAGGTCGAGCGAGGGAAAGATCCGCGCGGCCAGCGCATCGTCGCCCGGCTTCGGCTTCGCGGGCTGGACCGCGCGCACGACCGGCGCGGGCACGGCCGCCGGCACCGTCGATTCGGCCTTGCCGCCGGGGCGCACCAGCGCGCCGGGGGTGTCGATGCGGCCCTGGGCCTCGTCCATCTTGAGCAGCACGGCGTTCAGGCCCGAGAGCGAGAGCTGCCATTCGCGGCCGCCGCCGGCCGTGAGCCTGGCGCTGTCGGCCTTGAGCAGCTCGGGCAGCACGGTGCGGATCTGGGCGGCGTCGAGGCTCGGGGCATCGTTTTTCAGGCCCGGCACCACGGCCTTGCCGACCGTCAGGCGCAGCGGACCCTTGACGTCGTCGGCGCCGATCTGCAGGTCGATCTCGAGCGCGGTGCCCGGCCCGGCGGCACGCGTGATGCGCATCGAGACCGGTTCGTTGGCGCCGGTCTCGGACTGGTAACCGGCCGCGCGGCAGGTGCGCGTGTTGTCGCAGGCCAGTTCCCAGTCGTTGTGCGTGAAGGACACCGGCGCCTTGGCGGCGGGCCCGGCGGCCGAGGCGGACAACGCGGCGAGCGACAGGGCCGCGGCGGCGCAGGCGGCTTTCATGACTCCGTCTTGCGGCGCAGGCGGTACTGCTCCAGGAACTTCGCGATGCGGTTGATCGCCTCGCGCAGGTCGTCCTCGTGGGGCAGGAACACGATCCGGAAGTGGTCGGGCGTGGCCCAGTTGAAGCCGGTGCCCTGCACCAGCATCACGCGGGTTTCCTTCAGCAGCTCGAGGAAGAACTGGCGGTCGTCCGCGATCGGGTAGACCTTCGGGTCGAGCTTCGGGAACATGTAGAGCGCGGCGCTGGGCTTGACGCAGCTCACGCCGGGGATCGCGGTGATCAGCTCGTAGGCCAGGTCGCGCTGGCGGCGCAGCCGGCCGCCCTCGCCCACCAGTTCGTTGATGCTCTGGTAGCCGCCGAGCGCGGTCTGGATCGCCCACTGGCCGGGCACGTTGGCGCACAGCCGCATGTTCGAGAGCATGTTCAGGCCCTCGATGTAGTCGCGCGCGGCGCGCTTGTCGCCCGACACCACGAGCCAGCCGGCGCGGTAGCCGCAGGAACGGTAGCTCTTGGACAGCGAGTTGAAGGTCAGCGTGAGCACGTCGGTCGACAGGCTGGCGATCGCCGTGTGCTTGACGTCGTCGTAGAGCACCTTGTCGTAGACCTCGTCGGCGAAGATCACGAGGCCGTGCTCCCGCGCGATCTCGACGATGCTCTTGAGCAGCGCGTCGGAATACAGCGCGCCGGTGGGGTTGTTCGGGTTGATGACCACGATGCCCTTGGTGCGCGGCGTGATCTTGGCGCGGATGTCCGCCAGGTCGGGCATCCAGCCGTTGGCCTCGTCGCACAGGTAGTGCACCGGCGTGCCGCCCGACAGGCTGGTGGAGGCGGTCCACAGCGGATAGTCGGGGGCCGGCAGCAGCAGCTCGTCGCCGTCGTCGAGCAGCGCGTTGGTCGACATGGCGATCAGCTCGCTGGCGCCGTTGCCCAGGTAGATATCGTCGAGGGTGACGCCCGTGATGCCCTGCTTCTGCGTCTCGTGCATCACCGCCTTGCGCGCGGCGAAGACGCCCTTGCTGTCCGAATAGCCGGCCGAGGTGGGCAGGTTGCGGATCATGTCCTGCTGGATTTCCTCGGGCGCATCGAAGCCGAACACGGCGAGATTGCCGATGTTGAGCTTGATGATCTTCTGGCCGTCCTCCTCCATCTGCTTCGCCGCGTCCATGATCGGACCGCGAATGTCATAGAGCACGTTGGCCAGCTTGGCCGATTTCTTGAGCTGCTTCAAAGGGCCCTCCCGGGCGCGGTTCATGCAAGAAAGTTGCGAAGACTGCGGGAAACGCCGTGCGGCCCGCAAAGGCCCTGGCGAGCCTCGTGTCACTAGGGAAAACCTATAATTTGACCACAGTTCCCAGTGCCCCGATGAAGCTCCAGCCCGACAAATCCGACACCCAGACCCTCACCGCGCACGGCCCGGGCTGGGTCGCCATCAACAACGAAAAGGTCGAGGGCAGCGTGGTCGTCGGCTCGCGCGGCGAGCGCTTCGAATGGAACTGCAGCCGCTTCGACGAACTGGGCCCCGAGCACTTCGCCCAGTTGGCCGCGCTGGGCGCCGAACTGATCATCTTCGGCAGCGGGGGGCGCATCCGCTTCCCGCAGCCCGCCTGGATCAAGCCCCTGATGGCCCAGCGCACCGGCGTGGAGACCATGGACACCCCCGCGGCCTGCCGCACCTACAACATCCTGGCCGGCGAAGGCCGGCACGTGGTCGCTGCCCTGCTGGTCGAGCGGCCCGAGGGTGGCTGAGAGAGGGGTTTTCGGGGTAAAATCTCGGGTTGCGAACCGCCTGGCGCGCTCCTTTTGGGGCCTACCGGGCACCCAGAGTTAGCAACGACCAATCTTCCATCAACCGAGGACCCGAGATTTTGGCGAGCGGCACCGAAAGGCGCCTTGCGCTCGACACAGGCAGGCTCGGGTAGTGGAAACAAACGGAGAAAACAAGTTTCATGGCGATCGTTGTCAACAAACCCATTCCCGAATTCGACGCCAACGCCACCGGTGGCCTCAAGGTCTCGAATACTTCGCACCTCGGCCACGTCCTGGTCCTGTATTTTTACCCGAAAGATAACACTCCGGGGTGCACGACCGAAGCCATGCAATTCCGCGATCGCTACAAGGACTTCGAAAAGGCCGGTGCCACGGTGTTCGGCGTCTCGCGCGACAACATGAAGTCGCACGACGAATTCAAGGCCAAGCTCGAACTACCGTTCGAACTGATCGCCGACACCGAAGAGAAGATGTGCCACATGTTCGGCGTGGTCAAGAACAAGATCATGTACGGCAAGAAGGTCAAGGGCATCGAGCGCAGCACCTTCCTGATCGGCGCCGACGGCATCCTGAAGGCCGAATGGCGCGGCCTCAAGGTGCCGGGCCACGTCGACGAAGTCCTCAAGGCCGTCAAGACCCTGAAGAAGCCGGCCTGAGGCTTCCGGGCCTGCCCGATCGAAGGTTTCAGCCGCGTGTCAGGCGTGCGCAATTGCGCTCTCGCGTGGGGAATGTCCAACGAACGGCGTAAAGTGGCGCCGACGCCCCAGAGGCGGTGTGCATAATGGCCGCATGCTGTTGAGCTCCACGACCGCATCCTCCGAACAAAGCCGCCTGGGTCTACAGGCGGCTTTTTCGTTTTCTGGTACCCACTTTTTTGCGAGCGACCTGACACATGCCACTGCCCCCCGCCCCCACGAAACGTGCCGCTTTGCTTTCTCCGGACGCGCTTGACGCGCCCGCCCGTTCTTCGCACAGGGGGTCCCGCCGGTCCGGCGACGCGCGCGCCGAGACCGAGGCGCCGAGCGGACCGCAAGCGCTGGAGCTGTTCGACCGGCATTCGGCCGAAGTCCCCGGTGGCGGCCTCGAGACCGCGCCGGCACCCGCCGCCCGCCCCCGTCGCAAACCCCGATCGACGCCCGCCGCCGCCCCGGCGCCACAGCAGCAGCAAGCCCTGACGCGTTCGGCGCCGGCCGAAGCCCCGCGTGCCGAAGCCCCCGCGCCGCAACCGGCACCGAAGCCCAAGCGCAGCCGCTCGAGCGGCCCCGCCAAGCTCTTCGTGCTCGACACCAACGTGCTGCTGCACGATCCGATGTGCCTGTTCCGCTTCGAGGAACACGACATCTACCTGCCGATGATCGTGCTCGAGGAGCTCGACGGCCACAAGAAGGGCACGACCGAGGTCGCGCGCAACGGCCGCCAGACCAGCCGCACGCTCGACGCGCTGGCCGCCGCGCAGGACGCCGACATCGCCAAGGGCCTGAAGCTCGACACCACCGGCCACCGCGAAGCCGGGGGCAAGCTGTTCTTCCAGACCGATCCGCTCGATTACGCGCTGCCGCTGAGCCTGCCGCAGGGCAAGGCCGACAACCAGATCCTCGGCGTGGTGCATGCGCTGCGCGACTTCTACGCCAAGGAGTCGCCCGATCGCGCGAAGCGCGAGGTGGTGCTGGTGTCGAAGGACATCAACATGCGCGTCAAGGCGCGCGCGCTGGGCCTGGACGCCGAGGACTACCAGAACGACAAGACACTCGAAGACGGCGACCTGCTCTATTCGGGCTCGCTCGCCCTGCCGCCCGACTTCTGGACCCGCCAGAGCAAGACGGTGGAGAGCTGGCAGAGCGGCAGCAGCACCTTCTACCGCGTCAGCGGCCCGATCGTGCCGAACATGTACATCAACCAGTTCGTGTATTTCGAGGCGCCCGGCGAGCCGAGCATGTACGCGCGCGTCACCGAGATCCGCGAGAAGACCGCGGTGCTCAAGACGCTCAAGGACTACAGCTCGGGCAAGAACGCGGTGTGGGGCGTGAACACGCGCAACCGCGAGCAGAACTTCGCGATGAACCTGCTGATGGATCCCGAGATCGACTTCGTCACGCTGACCGGCACGGCCGGCACCGGCAAGACGCTGATGGCGCTGGCCTCGGGCCTCACGCAGGTGCTCGACGACCGCCGCTACACCGAGATCATCATGACCCGCGCCACCGTGAGCGTGGGCGAGGACATCGGCTTCCTGCCCGGCACCGAAGAGGAGAAGATGGGCCCCTGGATGGGCGCGCTCGACGACAACCTCGAGTTCCTGGCCAAGGGCGACGGCGGCGGTGCCGGCGAATGGGGGCGCGCCGCCACCAACGAGCTGATCCGCAGCCGCATCAAGGTCAAGAGCATGAACTTCATGCGCGGGCGCACCTTCCTCAACAAGTACGTGATCATCGACGAGGCGCAGAACCTCACGCCCAAGCAGATGAAGACGCTGATCACGCGCGCGGGTCCGGGCACCAAGATCATCTGCATGGGCAACCTCGCGCAGATCGACACGCCCTACCTCACCGAAGGCTCATCGGGCCTGACCTTCGCGGTCGACAAGTTCAAGGGCTGGCCGCACGGTGGCCACATCACGCTGGCGCGCGGCGAACGCTCGCGACTGGCCGATTTCGCGAGCGACGTGCTTTAACGCGCCGCCGCGCCAACCTCGGGCCCGCGCCCGCTCCCCGGAGCAGCGCGGGCTTTTCTTCGTCCCGCGATGACAGGCTCCTGACAAGACGTTGTCAGGAGCCGGTCCGCACCATCGAGGCTCCTCAACACCCATGAAAGAGAGCCCCTCATGACCAACGCCATCAGCTGGTTCGAGATCCCCGTCACCGACCTGGACCGTGCCCAGGCCTTCTACGAAACCGTGCTCGACCGCAAGCTGCGCCGCGAAAATCTCGGCGGCGGCACACTGGCCGTGTTCCCTTACGACAATCCCGCGACCGGCGGCGCCCTGCAAGCCGGCGCGAAGGGCGCGGCGAATGCGGGCACCGGCATCCGCATCTACCTGGATTGCATGCCCAGCATCGACGCCGTGCTGTCGCGCATCGAGGCGGCCGGCGGACAGATCGTGGCGCCCAAGTCGGCGCTGCCGCCCGGCATGGGCGTCATTGCCCATCTGCGCGACACCGAAGGCAACGAAGTCGGCCTGCACGCCCTCGCCTGAAGCACCATGCCGCAGCGCAACTGGATTGCGGTCGCGAGCGCCGAGCATGCCCGGCGCGGACGCGACCACCGACCGCTGGGCTTCATGCAGACCTGCCACGGCAAGCCGGGCCCGCTCCGGCGGGTCGGCGCGGGCGATCGCGTGGCCTACTATTCGCCGGCCACGGTGTTCGGCGGCACGGACAGGCTGCAGAGCTTCGTGTCGATCGGCATCGTGCAGCCTGGCGAGGCCTACGAGTTCGACATGGGCGGCGGCTTCGTGCCCTGGCGCCGCGACGTGCGCTATGCCGACGCGCTGGAGACACCGATCGCGCCGATGATCGAACGCCTCGCCTTCATCGAGAACCCGAAGCAATGGGGCTACAAGTTCCGCTTCGGCCTGTTCGACGTCGGCGATGCCGACATGGCACTGATCGCACGCAGCATGAAGGCGGACCTGAAAACGCTGGCCCTCTGAACGACGAGAACCGAGATCACCTCTGCAGGAGAAGAACACCATGGAACCCGAGCGACTCCACCACGACGCCTTCCGGGTCGCGGGCCTCACGGTCCGCACCACCAACCGCGAAGAGAGCAACCCCGCGACCGCCCGCATCGGCGCGCTGTGGGGACGCTTCTTCGGCGAGCAGACCTACGAAGCCACGCCCCATCGCACGGGCGACACGCGCATCTTCGGTGTCTATTCCGCCTACGAATCCGATGCCCACGGCCCCTTCGACCTGAGCGTGGGCGTGGCCGTCTCGGGCGGCGCGGACAGCGTGGCCATCGAGGCCGGCGACTACCTGGTCTTCACCGGCCAGGGCGAGATGCCGCAGATGGTGATCGCCACCTGGCAGCGCATCTGGCAGTATTTCGAGGCGCACCCGGAGATCGTGCGCCGCTACCGCAGCGATTTCGAAGCCTACGAGGGGCCGGACAAGGTAGAGATCCACATCGGAGTGGCATGAGCGTCCCGAAGAGCGAGCGCTGATGCGCCGCGCCGATCGCCTGTTCCAGATCGTCCAGCTGATCCGTGGCCGGCGCCTGACCACGGCCGCCTTCCTGGCCGAACGGCTCGAGGTCTCGGAGCGCACGGTCTACCGCGACATCGCCGACCTGCAGCACCAGGGCGTGCCGATCGAGGGCGAGGCCGGCGTGGGCTACCGGCTCGGCGCGGGCTTCGAACTGCCGCCCTTGATGTTCACCCAGGACGAGGCCTCGGCGCTGGTGGCCGCGGCCCGGCTCGCGCAGAGCTGGGTCGACCCGGCGATGGCGCGCGACATCGAGACCGGGCTGGGCAAGATCCTCTCGGTGCTGCCGCCCTCGGCGCGCCTGTCGGCCGAGGCGCTGGCGCTCTACGCGCCCGCGCTGGGCCTGAGCGACCTGCTGCGCGAGCGGCTGCAGACGCTGCGCGAAGCGGTGCAGTCGCGCCACAAGCTGCACCTGGTCTACCGCGACGTGGCGGGCGAACCCAGCGAGCGCACGGTACGGCCGCTGGGCTGCTTCTACTGGGGGAAGGTCTGGACGCTGTCGACCTGGTGCGAGCTGCGCGAGGACTTCCGCGGTTTTCGCATCGACCGCATCGACGCGGTCGAGGTGCTGGCCGAGCGCTTTCGCGACGAACCCGGCAAGACGATGGCCGACATGCTGCGCCAGGTGAAAGCCGAGGCCGCCGAGGCCAGGCGGCTGCAGAAGCGCTGGCCCGAGGGCGTGCCGACCGCGCCCGACGCGGGCATCGCGCTCGCGCGCTCCACCGAACCGCGTTGAAGACGCGAGTTCAGAAGTCGTCGCTGCCCATCGCCAGGTTCTCGAACTTGGTGAGGGGCTTGAGGAAGGCCAGCTTGACGGTGCCCGTGGGGCCGTTCCGGTGCTTGCTGATGATCACCTCGGCCACGCCCGGCTCCTTCGACTCCTTGTTGTAGTAGTCGTCGCGGTAGATGAACATGATGATGTCCGCGTCCTGCTCGATGGCGCCCGATTCGCGCAGGTCGCTCATCATGGGACGCTTGTCGGTGCGGCTCTCGACGCCGCGGCTGAGCTGCGACAGCGCGATCACCGGGCACTTGAGCTCCTTGGCCAGCATCTTCAGGCCGCGCGAGATTTCGCCCACGGCCGTGGCCCGGTTCTCGTCGCCCGACATGCTGGTCGACATCAGCTGCAGGTAGTCGACCACGATCAGGCCGAGGCGGCCGTACTGGCGCGCCAGCCGGCGCGCGTTGGCGCGCAGCTCGCTGGTCGACAGGCCCGGCGTCTCGTCGATGTGCAGCGACACGGTGCGCAGTTTCTCGATGGCTTCGGTCAGGCGCGGCCATTCCTCGTCGGTGAGCTTGCCGGTGCGCAGGTGGCCCTGGTCGATGCGGCCGATCGAGCCGACGATACGCACCGCGAGCTGGGAGGCACCCATTTCCATCGAGAACACCGCCACCGGCAGCCCCTCGTTGAGCGCCACGTGCTCGGCGATGTTGATCGCCAGCGAGGTCTTCCCCATCGAGGGGCGCGCGGCCAGCACGATCATGTCGCCGGGCTGCAGGCCCGAGGTCATCTTGTCGAACTCGTAGAAGCCGGTGCGAACGCCCGTGATGTCGTTCGGGTTGTCGGCCATCTCGGTCACGCGGTCGAGCAGTTCGACCACCAGGGAATCCATGCTCTGGAAACCCTGCTTCATCCGCGTGCCTTCCTCGCCGATGTTGAAGATCTTCTGTTCGGCCTCGTCGAGGATCTTGTCGACCGTCTTGCCCTGCGGATTGAAGGCGTTGGTCGCGATCTCGTCGCTGGCCGAGACCAGCTTGCGCAGGATCGAGCGCTCGCGAACGATCTCGGCGTAGCGCCGGATGTTGCTCGCGCTCGGCACGTACTGCGCGAGCGAGTTCAGGTAGACCAGCCCGCCGCTCTCGTCGGCCTTGCCGAGCGTCTGCAGCTGCTCGTAGACCGTGATCACGTCGGCCGGCTTGCTGCCGTTGATCAGGCCGCCGATGGCGGCAAAGATCAGCTTGTGCTCATGGCGGTAGAAGTCGCCGTCGACCAGCAGGTCGCCCATGCGGTCCCAGGCCGTGTTGTCGAGCAGCAGGCCGCCCAGCACGCTCGATTCGGCCTCGATCGAATGCGGCGGGATGCGCAGCTGCGCGACCTGGCGGTCGGAGGGATCGTTGTCGGCGTAGGAAGAGAAGACTGCAGACATGAGGACTCGGCTGAAAAGGAAATGCTAGGCACGGAAGGCGCCGGAGTCCATGGGCCGACCCCGCCATACACCGTTCAAGAGCGAAAAAGACTGCCCGAGTGCCAGCACCCTGTGGATAACACTGGGGATAGCCGGTGCGTGACATCCGGGAAGCTGTGGGCCGAAAAAAGCCCAAAGAAAAAAGCCGCCTTGCGGCGGCTTTTTCTTGCGGCGTCGAAACTGCGCGATCAGGCGGTTTCGCCGTAGACCGTCACGTTGATGTCGACCACCACGTCGGTGTGCAGCGAGACGCTGACGGTGGTGTCGCCCACGGTCTTGATCGGGCCGTTCGGCAGGCGAACCTGCGACTTCGCGACCTTGTAACCTTGCTTGCCCAGTTCTTCAGCGATGTCGCTGTTGGTGACCGAGCCGAACAGGCGGCCGTCGACGCCAGCCTTCTGCGTCAGCTTGACGGTCGTGCCGGAGAGCTTTTCGCCCTGGGCTTGCGACTCGGCCAGCTTGGCGGCGGCGGCCTTCTCGAGTTCGGCGCGCTTGGCTTCGAACTCGGCCTTGTTGGCGGCGGTGGCGCGGCGGGCGCGGCCCGACGGGATCAGGAAGTTGCGGGCGTAACCGTCCTTGACCTTGACGATTTCACCGAGGGTGCCGAGGTTGATGACCTTGTCCAGAAGAATGACTTGCATGCTGTGTCTCCTTCTTAGACGCGGTGCTGGTCGCTGTACGGGACCATGGCGAGGAAGCGGGCGCGCTTGATCGCGGTGTTGAGCTGACGCTGGTAGATCGCGCGGGTGCCGGTCAGGCGGGCCGGAATGATCTTGCCGTTTTCGCTGATGAAGTCACGCAGCGTGTCGATGTCCTTGTAGTCGATTTCCTCGACGCCAGCGACGGTGAAGCGGCAGAAACGCTTGCGCTTGAACAGCAGCGACTGGGTGTTGCGCTTCGGGCGCTTGTCTTTGTTGAATTTCTTGAACGTGGCCATGGAGGGACCTCTTGTCGAAAATTAATCTTGCTGAAAATCCTGGATGTGCAGGACCGGGAGCTTGCCGTTGGCCGGTGTGGAGAGGAAACCCTGGAATCGCCAGAGACTTCCCATCGACTGCTTCGCGAGCCGCTCGGCGATGGCGCCGAAGGCAACGGCCTTGAGGGCCGTCTTCACCTGCCTGGACTGTCCCGCCACCTGAAGGGTCGACTCGTGTTCGAGCTTCAGGTCGATGGCGGGCAAGCCGGCCGGGGTGAATCGCAAGGCACCGAGTTCGGCAACATGGGCGGACAGCAGAAGCTGGTTGACCCCGGTTGCCGCCGCAGCGGCAGCACTCACGCCGACATCAGTTGTTGTTGTTGGCGGCGGCGTATTCGGCCTGCTGAGCCTTGCGGGCTTCTTCGCGCTCGACCGTCTTCATCATCGACGAAGGACCGGTGTCGGCCTTCTTCTTCTGAACGGTCAGGTGGCGCAGCACGGCGTCGTTGAACTTGAAGGCGTGTTCCAGTTCGCTCATCACGGCCTGTTCGGCTTCGATGTTGACGCACAGGTAGTGCGCCTTGTTGAGCTTGTTGATCTGGTAGGCCAGTTGACGACGGCCCCAGTCCTCGACACGGTGGATCTTGCCGCCGCCGGTCGTGATCAGGCCCTTGTAGCGCTCCAGCATGGCCGGAACTTGCTCGCTTTGATCCGGATGGATCAGCAGAATGATTTCGTAGTGACGCATGGCACTCCTTGTGGGTTTCTCCCCCGGCAGACCGGAAGAAGGGGTTGAAGCCACCCGCAGCGTCGGCGCAGTGTGGCAAGGCAAAGCCGGCTATTGTAGCCATAACTTCGGGAAAACGCCAAATCGGGTGCCAGCGCGGCACCGACGACGGGCGGGTTCAGTCGTAGAGCGCCCGGTCCAGCGGCTCGGCCTTCTCGGGCCCGACCGCCGCGCGGATCTTCGGCGCCAGCGCCACGAGGTCCTCGTAGCCCCCTGCCCCTTCGACCTGCAGGTTGAGCCGCACCCCCTTGAGCCCGAGGCTGGCCGTGAGCCGCGTGGCGATGGGATAGGCGTCGGTGTAGCGCTGCTGGCTGCTGCGGCCGGAAGACGCCTTGGGCGCCACCTCGGCGGAATCCGCCGCCGGCGCCTCCGCCGCGGCGCCGCCCGGCGGACTCAGCAGGCCCAGCGACACCATCTGGTCGATGTCCTCGCGCGCGATGCCCGCGCCAGCGGCGATCACGTCGTCGACCGAACGCTTGCCGTCGAACAGGATGAAAGCGGTGCGCTGCCGCGGCGACAGCGGGACCGAGCGGTCCTTGAGGACCTGCTGGCCGGCCTCCGTCTTGACAAGAATCATGCGTGTCTCCCGACGGAATGCCGGCCGACCGCCGCCGCGAGCGGGATCGCCGCACGCCACGGAAGCTTGGGTCGATCACCGCCGCCTCGTGATGAATGTCACGAGTCTGACACCGGAAACGCCAATCCAAGAGATTGACACCAGCCTGACACGGGAATCCCCGCATGGGGATTCCCGCAGGTCGCGCCGGCTCAGCGCTGGGCGAGCTGCTGCCAGGTGTCGATCACGCTGTCGGGATTGAGCGAGATCGACTCGATGCCCTGCTCCGCCAGCCACAGCGCGAAGTCGGGATGGTCCGACGGGCCCTGGCCGCAGATGCCGACGTACTTGCCCTTGTCCTTGCAGGCCTTGATGGCACGGCTCAGCATGGCTTTCACGGCCGGGTCGCGCTCGTCGAAGTCGGCCGCCAGCAGCTCGAGGCCCGAATCGCGGTCCAGGCCCAAGGTGAGCTGGGTCAGGTCGTTCGAGCCGATCGAGAAGCCGTCGAAGTACTCGAGGAACTCGTCGGCCAGGATGGCGTTGCTCGGCACCTCGCACATCATGATCAGCTTGAGATCGTTGTCGCCGCGCTTGAGGCCGTACTTGGCCAGCAGGCCGGTCACGCGCTCGGCCTGGCCCAGCGTGCGCACGAAGGGCACCATGATCTGCACGTTGGTCAGGCCCATGTCGTTGCGCACGCGCTTGAGCGCCTCGCATTCCATGGCGAAGGCCTGGCCGAAGTCCTCGCTGAGGTAGCGCGCGGCGCCGCGGAAGCCCAGCATCGGGTTCTCTTCCTCGGGCTCGTAGCGGCTGCCGCCGATCAGCTTGCGGTACTCGTTCGACTTGAAGTCCGACAGGCGCACGATCACCTTCTTGGGCCAGAAGGCCGCGGCGATGGTGGCGATGCCCTCGGCCACCTTGTCGACGTAGAAGGCGCGCGGCGAGGCATGGCCGCGGGCCACCGACTCGACGGCCTTCTTGAGGTCGTTGTCGACGTTCGGATAGTCGAGGATCGCCTTCGGGTGCACGCCGATGTTGTTGTTGATGATGAATTCGAGCCGCGCGAGGCCCACGCCGTGGTTGGGCAGTTGCGCGAAGTCGAAGGCCAGCTGCGGGTTGCCGACGTTCATCATCAGCTGGATGTCGATCTCGGGCATCACGCCGCGCTGCACCTCGGTGACCTCGGTCTCGAGCAGGCCGTCGTAGATGTAGCCGGTGTCGCCCTCGGCGCAGCTCACGGTGACCAGGGTGCCGTCCTTCAGCAGGTCGGTGGCGTCGCCGCAACCGACCACGGCCGGAATGCCCAGTTCGCGCGCGATGATGGCCGCGTGGCAGGTGCGCCCGCCGCGGTTGGTGACGATGGCCGCGGCGCGCTTCATCACCGGCTCCCAGTTCGGGTCGGTCATGTCGGTGACCAGCACGTCGCCGGCCTGCACCTTGTCCATCTCGCTGATGCTGTGGACCAGCCGCACCGGGCCGGTGCCGATCTTCTGGCCGATCGCGCGGCCTTCCGCCAGCACGGCGCCGCGGCCCAGCAGCTTGAAGCGCTGCTCGGCCTTGCCCTGTTGCTGGCTCTTCACGGTCTCGGGACGGGCCTGGAGGATGTAGATCTGGCCGTCGGTGCCGTCCTTGCCCCATTCGATGTCCATCGGGCGGCCGTAGTGCTGCTCGATCACCAGCGCGTACTTGGCGAGCTGCTCGACCTCGTCGTCGGTCAGCGAATAGCGGTTGCGCTGCTCGGCCTTCACGTCGGTGGTCTTGACCAGCTTGCCCGAGGCCTTCTTCTCCTCGGGCGTGGCGAATTCCATCTGGATCAGCTTGGAGCCCAGGTTGCGGCGGATCACCGCGCGCTTGCCGGCACTCAGGGTGGGCTTGTGGACGTAGAACTCGTCGGGGTTCACGGCGCCCTGCACCACGGTCTCGCCCAGGCCGTAGCTCGAGGTGATGAACACCACGTCCTCGAAGCCCGACTCGGTGTCGATGGTGAACATCACGCCGGCCGCGCCGAGGTCGGAGCGCACCATGCGCTGCACGCCGGCCGACAGCGCCACCACGTCGTGGGCGAAGCCCTTGTGCACGCGGTAGCTGATGGCGCGGTCGTTGTAGAGGGAGGCGAACACCTCCTTCATCTTGTGCAGCACGTCCTCGATGCCGACGACGTTCAGGAAGGTTTCCTGCTGGCCGGCGAAGGAGGCGTCGGGCAGGTCTTCGGCGGTGGCCGAGGAACGCACGGCGAACGAGGCCTGCGGGTTGCCGGCGCTCAGGGCGGCGAAGGCATCGCGGATGGCCTTCTCGAGGTCGGCCGGGAAAGGCTGGGCCTCGACCATGGCGCGGATCTCGGCGCCGGCGGTGGCCAGCGCGCGCACGTCCTCGGTGTCGAGCGCGGCCAGGCGCTTGCTGATCTTGTCGGCCAGGCCGTCGTGGGCCAGGAACTGGCGGAAGCCATGGGCGGTGGTCGCGAAGCCCGTGGGCACGCGCACGCCCTGGGGCAGCTGCGAGATCATCTCGCCGAGGCTGGCGTTCTTGCCGCCAACCGCCTCGACGTCGGTCATTCTCAGGTTTTCAAACGGTACGACCAGGGCGGTCGCGTCGAAAAGTGCAGACATGGGAAAGCTCCAGAAGTTGAAACCTGCTGCATTCCATGCGGACGGCGCGGCACGATCGTTGTCGTTGCTCTGGGTGCGGACGCGGTGGGCATGGAAGGAAAGATACGGTGGGTGCCGAGGGGCGGAATCCCGATAATGGGGCGGATTGTAGGCGCGCCGGGGCCGCGCGCGTCGCAGGACAACACCGCCAGACCATGCACACACGAACTGTCTTCTTCGTTTCCGACGGCACGGGCATCACGGCCGAGACTTTCGGCAACGCCGTGCTCGCCCAGTTCGAGATGAAACCGCGCCACGTGCGGCTGCCCTTCACCGACACGGTCGACAAGGCCCACCAGGCGGTGCGGCAGATCAACCACACGGCCGAACTCGAGGGCGTGCGCCCGATCGTCTTCACCACGCTGGCCAACATGGACGTGCTGGAAGTGATCGAAACCGGCTGCAAGGGCATGCTGCTGGACATGTTCGGCACCTTCGTGCGCCCGCTCGAGATCGAGCTGGCGATGAAGTCCAACCACCGCATCGGCCGCTTCAGCGACGTCAGCAAGAGCAAGGAATACAACGACCGCATCGCCGCGATCGACTTCAGCCTGCAGCACGACGACGGCCAGAGCAACCGCGACCTGCAGGGCGCCGACGTCATCCTGGTGGGCGTGAGCCGCAGCGGCAAGACGCCCACCTCGCTCTACCTGGCGATGCAGCATGGCCTGAAGGCGGCCAACTACCCGCTGATTCCGGAAGACTTCGACCGCCGCCAGCTGCCGCCGGCGCTCATGCCGCACCGCAAGAAGATCTTCGGCCTGACCATCCAGCCCGAGCGGCTCAGCGAGATCCGCAACGAGCGCCGGCCGAATTCGCGCTACGCCAGCATCGAGAACTGCCGCCACGAGGTCAGCGAGGCCGAGGCCATGATGCGGCGCGCCGGCATCCGCTGGCTCTCGACCACCACCAAGTCGATCGAGGAGATCGCGACCACGATCCTGCAGGAGCTGCGGCCGGAGCGGCTGACCTACTGAGCGCCCCGGGCGGCGGCTCCTAGCCGAACAGGTACTGCACCGTCCCGTCCGCGCCGACCACGCCCTGGCACGGCATGCGCCAGACCGCCTCGATCAGCGCGGGCGCCAGCACTTCGCCGGTCGGGCCCTGGCACAACCCCCCAGGGATATCGGGCACGCCCAGCACCACCACCTCGTCGGCATAGCGCCGCGCCAGGTTCAGGTCGTGCAGCACCACCACCACGCCGACGCCCTGCCCGGCCCAGCCGCGCAGCAGCCGCATCGCGGCGTGCTGGTGGGCCAGGTCGAGCGCGGCCGTCGGCTCGTCGAGCAGCAGCCAGCGCGCGGCCCCGTCGGCGCGCGGATGCCACAGCTGCGCCAGCACCCGCGCCATGTGCACGCGCGCCTTCTCGCCGCCCGACAGCGTGTTGAGGACACGCGGCGCGAGCGCCGACACGTCGGTCAGCGCCATGGCCGCGGCGACGATCGCGTCCTCGTCGGGCGCGGGCGCCAGCCGGTGCGGATAGCGGCCCAGCGCGACCACGTCGCGCGCGCTGAAGTCGAAGGCCACCGCGCTTTCCTGCGGCATCAGCGCGCGCCGCAGCGCGAGCGCCGGCATGCCGTGGGCGCGCAGCGGCCGGCCGTCGAGCAGCACCCGGCCCGCCGTGGGCTCGCGCTGTCCCGACAGCACCGACAGCAGGGTCGACTTGCCCGCGCCGTTGGGGCCGAGAATCGCCGTCACGCGGCCGGGCGCCAGCCGCACCGAGGCCCGCGAGAGCAGCGCCTTGGCACCGATGCGCACCTCGGCATCCTCGCAACGCAGCCCCTGGTTCAGATCCGGCGCCTTCATATGCGCCCCCGGAAGTGCCGCAGCATCAGCAGGAACATCGGCACGCCGATGAAGGCCGTGAGCACGCCCAGCGGCAGCTCGGCCGGCGCCATCGCGGTGCGCGCCACCGTGTCGGCCACCAGCACCAGCGCAGCGCCCAGCAGCGCCGAGGCGGGCAGCACCACGCGGTGGTCGGGCCCGGCCACCATGCGCACCCAGTGCGGCGCGATCAGGCCGATGAAGCCGATGATCCCGGTGGTGGCCGTCACCGCGCCCACCGCCACCGCCGTGACGACGATGGCGCGCCGCTTGATGCGCTCCACGTCCACGCCCAGCAGCGCCGCCTGCGATTCGCCCAGCGCGATCGCGTTGAGCGGCGCGGCCAGCGAGGCGGCCGCCACGCAGGCCAGCAACACCGCCACGCCGACCAGGATCACCGCGCTCCAGCGCGCGCCGCCCAGGCTGCCGAGCAGCCAGAACTGCAGACTGCGCAGTTGCTCGTCGGTGGCCATCACGCTGAGGAAGCCGAGCCCGGCGCCCGCCAGCGCATTGACCGCGATGCCCGCGAGCAGCATCAGCGCCATGCGCGTGCCGCCCTCGCTTCGCGACAGCGCGTAGATCAGCAAGGTGACCGAGAGGCCGCCGCCGAAGGCCATGACCACCAGCGTCCAGCTGCCGAGCGTGCGCGGCAGCAGCGGCATGAACCAGGCACCCAGCACGATGGTCACGCCGGCCGCCAGCGCGGCGCCGCTGCTGATGCCCACCAGGCCGGGATCGGCCAGCGGGTTGCGGAACAGCCCCTGCATCAGCGTGCCCGCCATGCCCAGGCCCGCGCCGGCCGCCGCGCCGAGCACCAGGCGCGGCAGGCGGATGTTGAAGAACACCAGGTATTCGGGCGACTTGTCGGCCCCGGCGCCCTGCCCCAGCGAGGCCAGCACGTTCCAGAGTTGCGGCAGGCTGATCGCGTAGGCGCCCGAGACCGCGCCGAGCGCCAGCGCGAAGGCGAGCAGCAGCGCGCAGCCGGCCAGCACGGCCCGCGGCGGGAAGCGCTGGCTCATGCCACCGCGGCCAAGAACCTCGGATGCAGCTCGGCGATCGCCGCCGGCATGCGCGGGCCGAAGCCCAGCAGCAGCAAGGCGTCGAGCGTGACCAGCGAGCGCTTCCTGAACGCGGGCGTGAGCGCCAGTTCGGGCCGCTGCCAGAAGCGCTCGATGCCGCCATGGGCCTCGATGCTCTGGTCGCTGGTCATGACGATATCGGGCGCGGCCGTGGCCATGGCCTCGGCCGTCATCGGCCGGTAGCCCTCGAAGCCGCCGAGCGCATTGACGCCGCCCGCATAGCCGATCACCGCGTGCGCCGCGGTCTTCTCGCCCGACACCTGCGGGCTCGCGCTGTGCGAGAGCACGAACAGCACGCGCGGCTTGCGGCCCTGCGCGGCGGCCACGCGCTGCTGCACCTGGGCCCATTCGGCATCGAGCTTCACCTGCAGCGCGCGCGCCTGCGCCTCACGGGCCGCGGCGCGTCCCACCACCTGGATCTTGCGCTGCACCTCGCCCCAGCTGTGGTCGGCCTGCACGATCTCGACCTTGACGCCGGCCGAGCGCACCTGGTCGAGCACCACCGGCGGGCCCGACTCGTTGGTGGCGATCACGGCATCGGGCTTGAGCGACAGCAGCCCCTCGGCCGAGAGCTGGCGCATGTAGCCGACCTTGGGCGTGCCGCGCGCCGCGGCCGGATAGAGGCTGGTGGTGTCGGTACCGACGAGCTGGCCTTCGGCGCCGAGCAGGTACACCACCTCGGTGATCGCGCCGCTCACGGTGATGAGCCGCGGCAGTTTCTTCGCCTCGGGCGACTGGGCGAACAGGGGCAGCGCGGCGGCGCCGAGCGAGGCCGCGGCGGCGAGGCGCAGTGCGTCGCGGCGGCGGACGAGGGAGGAGGAGATGCGTTCTTCGGTCATGGAGAAAAAACGTGGGGCAAGGAGAAAAACGTCCGCGCGATCAGGCGGCCGGTGCCGCCGCGGGCAGCCGCGCGAGCCCGCGCACCAGCGTGCGCCAGTCCTCGCGCTCGGGCACGCCGGGCTTGCGCGCGCCGAAGAACATCGCCATCAGCTCGCCCTCGCCGTCGAAGGCCTCGACCGAGGTCACGTGGCCGTCGCTGGTGGGCTTCTCGACGATCCACACGCTCGCGATGCGGTCCTCGCGCAGGTGCAGGTTGAAGCCGGGGTCGAGCACGTTGAGCCAGCGCATCGGCGCGGCGTCGCCGCGCGCCGGCATCTCCATCGGCTCGACGCGCACCACCGGCCCGGTGTGGATCTGGATGCAGCCGGGGCTGCCCACGAAGACCATGATCGGCGTGCCGCTGAACGCCGCTTCCTGCAACAGGTCGCCCACCGCATGCAGCGCGGCGCGCTGCGTGAACTCGCCCTCGGCGAGCCGGAAGCTCTGCTGGCGTTCGGCATCGAACTTCTTGAGCAGGCCGAAGAACTCGTGCGTGTCCTGCATGCCGCGCCAGGCCTCGACCAGCGCGCCGGCATCGATGGCGGCGTCGGCGCGCGGCGCGGGCTTGGGCTCGGCCGGCTTGAACGCCACCTGCAGCTCCGGCGCCGCATGCGCATCGATCACCGCCTGCAGCGCGCCGCGGTCGGTGGCCTCGCGCACGAAGATCTTGTGCACCGCCAGGCCGTGCGCGTCGAAGAACTGCAGGCTCAGCGAGGACGGCACGCCGGGATTGGCGGCCGCCTCGTCCACCGCGAAGCCCGCGTGCCAGCGGCTGAAGAACAGCCTCAGGTCGATCGCCTCGCCGAGCGCGAGTCCCATGGCCTCGCCGCCCGAGAGCTTCTCGTAGATGCCGGTCTTCTCGTGCACCGTGGTCTCGTTGCGCGTGAGCGCCAGCAGCGGCCCGCAGGCCTCGAGCGACTGCAGCAGCGCCAGCCACGGCCCGCGCAACGGCGTGGCGCGCAGCGCCTTGTCGTGCGTGCCCGCATGGGCCGCGATCGCTGCGCCCTCGGCCAGCCCCATGGCCGCGGCGGCGTCCTTGTGGCGCATGCCCTTGGCGCGCAGCTCGGCGAAACGGTGGCGGATGTCTTCGGCATTCATCGTCGGTGGTCCTTCCTGGGTTGAATTCGGTGGCTCAGAAGTCGGCCACGAGCGAGACGTTGAAGCTGCGTCCCGGCTGCGTGTAGGCGTCGCGGATCAGCGCGGTGGAGGTCAGGCCGCGCACGTCGCTCCACATCCAGTAGCGCTTGTTCGTGAGGTTCGTGATCGAGGCATTCAGGCGCAGGTCGCGGTTGATGCGCCATTGGGCGCTCAGGTCCAGCGTGGTCGCCGAGGGCGTGAGGAACTGCACGCCGCCGGTGGTGATCTCGGCCCCATCCACGTCGGAGCGCTTCTTGGCCGCATGGTGCACCGCGTCGAGCCGCACCGACCAGGCCGGCGCCTTGTAGGCCAGGCCGAGGTTGAGCTTGCGCGGATCGATGGAGTTCAGCGGCCGGTTGTTGCTGCGGTCGCGCCCGCGCGTCTGGCCCCAGGCGAAGGGCACCGAGAAGCCATTGCCGTTGTCGGTGAAGTCGAGCTCGCCCTTGACCTCGAAGCCGCTGATGCGCGCGCGGCCGATGTTGACCGACTGGAAGGTGGCCGGGTTCACGCGCGAGCCGAACACGCCGCCGACCTGGCGGTCGTTCTCGATCAGGTCCTTGTAGTTGCCGCTGAAGGCGGCGACGTCGAAGTTCAGCAGGCCGGTGCGCCCGCGCACGCCGAGCTCGACGTTCTGGCTCTTCTCGGGCTTGAGGTTGGGGTTCGGGATCGTGCGGTAGCCCGAGATCGTGTTCTCGAAGAAGTTGTTGACCTGGAACGCGTTTGGCGCCTTGAAGCCCGAGGCGTAGTTGCCGTAGACGCTCCATTGCGGCGTGGCGCGGAACAGCACCCCGAGCTTGGGCGAGACCGCCGAGCCCGAGAGCGAGACGGCCTGCGCGTTGAAGCCGGCCTGCTTGGCGTCGAGCGAGAAGCGGTCGAAGCGGATGCCGGGCGTGATGCTCCAGCGGTCATGGATGAACTCGTCCTGCACATAGAAGGCCGAGGAGGTCTCGCGCGTGTCGGGGAAGCGCTTGAGCGGGTAGCTCTCGCCCGCGGGCGGCACCAGGCCGGTCTGCAGGTTCTCGACGTTGGTGCGCGCATAGTCGAAGCCGTAGGTGATCTTCTGGGCCCAGTCGCCGGTGCGCACGAGCTTGTCGGCCTGCAGGCCGAACTGCCAGGTGCTCTCGTCGTAGGTGACGTCGCGCGAACGGTCGGCGGCGCTGAAGCGGTCCTCGAAGATGTACTCACGCGACTTCGATTTCTGGTAGCTCACCGTGGCCTGCAGGCTGTCGGCCACGACCGAATTCAGGCGCAGACGCCCGTCGTAGGTGAAGCGGTCGCGCTGCAGGTCGGTGCGGGCATTGAGGCCGACCACCGAGGTCGAGGCATAGGGCGGCTTCGCGAGGCCCGACAGCAGGTCGTAGCGGCTGGTCTTCTCGATGTGCTCGAAGGTGAAGCCGTGGCGCTGGTCGGCACTGGGCGTGAGGATGACCTTGGCCAGCAGCGCCCCGCTGCGGTCGCGCTGCGGGTTGGGCGTGGTGCGGTCGGCATTGGGCGCGTTGTAGCTGCCGCGGTTCTCGAGCTCGTGCGAGCGGCCGAGGTTGGCCGAGAGCAGCCACTGCAGCGTCTCGCTGGGCTTGCCCGCGAGCGTGACGCCGGCGCGGCGGCCGTTGTCGTCACCGCTGTAGCCCAGGCTGGCGCTGCCGCCGAAGCTCTTGCCGTCGCGCAGGAACGAGGACGGATCGCGCGTGATGAAGTTGACCAGGCCCGCGAGGCCGTCGGAGCCGTAGAGCGCCGAGGCCGGGCCCTTGAGGATCTCGATGCGCTCGATCAGGCCGATGTCGAAGTAGTCGCGGCCGAAGGCGTTGGCGCTGAAGACGTAGCTGCGCGGCGTGCGGATGCCGTCGGTCAGCAGCAGCACGCGGTTGCCGTCGAGGCCGCGGATGTTGAAGCCGGCGTTGTTGTCGCGCCCGGTGTTGCCCTGCGCGAGCCCGAAGCGCGCCGGCGAGCGCTTGACCGAGACGTTCGGCAGGTCGCGCACCGCGTCGCGGATGTCGTTGATCTGCTTCGATTCGATCGTCTCGCGGTTGAGCACCTCGACGCTGACCGGCAGCGCGTCCTTCTCCTGTTCGGAGCGCGAGCCGCTGACCACGATCTCGCCGAGCGCGGCGACCTGCTGCGGGGGCGGCTGCTGGGCCCAGGCCGGCGCCGCGGCGCCGAAGCCGCTGGCGATCAGCCAGGGCAGCAGCGCGCGGCGCGCACGCACGGGTCGGGAAGAGGAAGAAGAGGAGAACGGGCGCTCGAAGCGCGAGGAACGGGTAGAGGTGGCGGCCACGAAAAAGGTCCGGCAAGCGTTGGAATGGACAACGGCTTGCTGGACCTCGGCGCAGCGGAAACTGCGCGGCTGACCTGGCTGGCGGCGGGAGGCTCGGTTCTCTTTTCTTGGTGTTCTCGCCGCGATGCGCGGCGTGCGAGCCTCTGAAAACTATTTTATGAGAATAATTCTCATCTGACCGCCGATGGACCCACTCAAGCTGGGGCTGAAGTGCGGATCAGGTGATCGAATGCACCGAGCGCCGCCTTCGCGCCGTCGCCGGCCGCGATGATGATCTGCTTGAACGGCACCGTGGTCGCGTCGCCCGCGGCGAACACGCCGGGCACCGAGGTCTGGCCCTTCGCGTCCACCACGATCTCGCCATGCTTCGACAGTTCGATCGTGCCCTTGAGCCAGTCGGTGTTGGGCACCAGGCCGATCTGGATGAACACGCCCTCGAGTTCGACGCGCTTGGCTTCGCCGGTCGCGCGGTCCTTGTAGACCAGGCCGTTGACCTTCTGGTCGCCGGTGATCTCGGTGGTCTGCGCGTTGGTGAACACGTCGACGTTCTTCAGGCTGTGCAGCTTGCGCTGCAGCACGGCGTCGGCGCGCAGTTGGGTGTCGAACTCGATCAGCGTGACATGGCCCACGATGCCGGCCAGGTCGATCGCCGCCTCGACGCCCGAGTTGCCGCCGCCGATCACGGCCACGCGCTTGCCCTTGAACAGCGGGCCGTCGCAGTGCGGGCAGTAGGCCACGCCCTTGTTCTTGAACTCGTGCTCGCCGGGCACGTTGATGTTGCGCCAGCGCGCGCCGGTCGAGATGATCACGGACTTGCTCTTGAGCGACGCGCCGCTCTCGAGCTGCACCTCGATCAGGCCCTCGCCCGGAATCAACGCCTTGGCGCGCTGCAGGTTCATGATGTCGACCTCGTAGTCGCGCACGTGCTCCTCGAGCGCATGGGCGAACTTCGGTCCCTCGGTCTCCTTGATCGAGATGAAGTTCTCGATGCCCATGGTGTCGAGCACCTGGCCGCCGAAACGCTCGGAGGCCACGCCGGTGCGGATACCCTTGCGCGCGGCATACACGGCCGCCGCGGCGCCCGCGGGGCCGCCGCCGACGATCAGCACGTCGAACGGGTCCTTGGCGGCGATCTTCTTCGCTTCGCGCTCGACGCCGCTGTTGTCGATCTTCGCGAGGATCTCTTCGAGGCTCATGCGGCCCTGGCCGAACTCGGTGCCGTTGAGGAACACGGTGGGCACGGCCATCACCTGGCGTTCCTTCACTTCTTCCTGGAAGGTGCCGCCCTCGATCATCGTGGTGCGGATGCGCGGGTTCTGCACCGCCATCAGGTTCAGCGCCTGGACCACGTCGGGGCAGTTGTGGCAGGTCAGCGAAACGTAGATCTCGAACTCGAAATCGCCGTCGAGCGCCTTGATCTGGTCGAGCACGGCCTGCTCCACCTTCGGCGGGTAGCCGCCGATCTGCAGCAGCGCGAGGATCAGCGAGGTGAATTCATGGCCCATCGGCAGGCCGGCGAAGCGCGGGCCGTGGTTTTCGCTCGGGCGGTTGACCGAGAACGAGGGCTTGCGGTGGTTGTCGTCGCGGCTTTCGCTCAGGCGGACCAGCGGCGAGGCTTCGGCCACGTCCTTCAGCAACGACAGCACTTCGTCCGAGGCCTTGCTGTCGTCGAGCGAGGCGACGATCTCGATCGGCTGCGTGGCGCGGTCGAGGTAACTCTTCAATTGGGCTTTGGTGCTGGCGTCGAGCATGAGGAACTCTCTTTCGATAACTGGAAACTATCAACTGGGGACAAGAAAGCCCGGGGGCCTCGTGAGCGCCCGGGCTTTCGCGCGGAGCGCCTTAGATCTTGCCGACGAGGTCGAACGACGGGGCGATGGTCTTGTCGCCTTCATTCCACTTGGCCGGGCAGACTTCGTTCGGGTGGGCGGCGGTGTAGACCGCTGCCTTGAGCTTGCGCAGGGTTTCCTTGACGTCGCGGGCGATCTCGTTGGAGTGCACTTCGGCGGTCTTGATGATGCCTTCGGGGTTGATCACGAAGGTGCCGCGCAGTGCCAGGCCTTCTTCGGGGATGTGCACGCCGAAGTTGTTGGTCAGCGTGTGGGTCGGGTCGCCCACCAGGGGGAACTTGGCCTTGCCCACGGCCGGCGAGGTGTCGTGCCAGACCTTGTGCGAGAAGTGCGTGTCGGTGGTCACGATGTAGACCTCGGCACCCAGCTTCTGGAACTCGGGGTAGTTGTCGGCCGCGTCTTCGACTTCGGTCGGGCAGTTGAAGGTGAAAGCCGCCGGCATGAAGATCAGCACGGACCACTTGCCCTTGAGCGTTTCGTCGGACACATCGATGAACTTGCCGTTGAGGTAGGCCTGGGTCTTGAAGGGCAGGACTTGGGTGTTGATCAGGGACATGAAGATTCCTTGGATGCTGCGGGTGGAAAAATAAGTGCGAGCCATGAGTATAGCTACCAATATTGTATTTTTGATAGCCAAGAGCTATTAAAAGTATTGGGAGCCGCTATGTTTGCGATGGGCTCGCCGCGTCTCAATGCGAACGTGTATCGCCATCACACGCATGCAGACCGCGAATGCATGGCTTTGCTTGCGCCGGCCTCCCCCGCCCTCCGACAATCGCGGCCTTTACTGCTTTCATAAGAAGGAAAAACACCATGAAGGGCGATCCCAAGGTCATCGAGCATCTGCAGGCACAGCTCAAGAACGAGCTGACTGCGATCAACCAGTACTTCCTTCACTACCGCATGCTCAAGCACTGGGGCCTCGACAAGCTGGCCAAGAAGGAATACGAAGAATCGATCGGCGAGATGAAGCATGCCGACAAGCTGATGGACCGCATCTTCATGCTCGACGGCCTGCCGAACCTGCAGGACCTGGGCAAGCTGAACATCGGCGAGGACGTACCCGAACTGCTGCGCTGCGACCTCGGTGCCGAGACCGGCGCGCAAGCCACCATCAAGGACGGCATCGCGCATTGCGAATCGGTGCGCGACTACGTCTCGCGCGACCTGCTGCAGGAAATCCTCGACGACACCGAGGAGCACATCGACTTCCTCGAGACCCAGATCGACCTGATCGACCGCGTGGGCCTGCAGAACTACCTGCAGTCGCAAATGGGCGAGATCGAGTAAGTCTCTCCTTCGCATTTCACGGCACGCGACAACTGCGGGACCTCGGTCCCGCTTTTTTTTGGGCGTGCGTTTGGCCTTTACCAAACTTCACACGCTATCCAATTAATAGCATAAGACAAAGGATTTACCTTAGATTCGACAGGATCGCCCCCTTCGGCAAGGGTCGAACCCGATTGCCAAACGAAATCAATTCTCATTTGCGCGCCTAAAATGCCGGCCGCCAATGAATGCCGCCTCCCCCGACAATCGCCGCCGCGCCTACTGGCTCAAGACCCTGCACGAATGGCACTGGGTCAGCTCCGCCATCTGCCTGATCGGCATGGTGCTGTTCAGCGTCACCGGCTTCACGCTCAACCACGCGGGGCAGATCGAGGGCAAGCCGCAGGTCACGCGGCTGCACGCGACCGTCGACGAGGCGCTGCGCACCCGCCTCGAATCGGCCATGGGCGAGGTCAAGGCGAACACGGCGGCCAAGGGCAAGGCCGCGCTGCCCGCCGAACTCCAGGCCTGGGTGCGCCAGCGCTGGGACATCGACACCGCCGGCCGCGAGGCCGAATGGTCGGACGACGAGATCTACCTGTCGCTGCCCCGCCCCGGCGGCGACGCCTGGCTGCGCCTGAGCCTGGCCGACGGCGAGGCCGAATACGAGCGCACCGACCGCGGCTGGCTCTCCTATTTCAACGACCTGCACAAGGGCCGCAACACCGGCACCGCCTGGAGCTGGTTCATCGACATCTTCGCGGGTGCCGCGCTGGTCTTCTCGATCACCGGCCTGTTCATTCTCAAAATGCATGCGGGCAACCGCCCTTTCACCTGGCCGATGGTGGGCATGGGGCTGGTGGTGCCGGTGCTGCTCGCGCTGCTTTTCATCCACTGACTTTGGTTTCGTCCGTTTCGAAGAAAGAGGCCCCTCTCGTGCACATCCGCTACTCGCTCGCACCGCTCGCCATGTCGGCGCTTTTCGCCGCGCCGGCCTTTTCGGCCAGTCTCGGCGTCAACATCGAGGTGCCGCGCCTCAACGTGTCGGAATACCACCGCCCCTACATCGCGACCTGGATCGAGCGCGCCGACAACACCGTGGCCGGCACGCTGGCGGTCTGGTACGACGTGCGCACCAAGACCAACAACCCCGAGGGCGAAGGCACCAAGTGGCTCAAGGACATGCGCCAGTGGTGGCGCCGCGGCGGCCGCGACCTGTCGGTGCCGATCGACGGCGTGACCGGCGCGACCAAGCCCGCGGGCAAGCACCAGTTGAACTTCACCGACGGCAGCGCGCCGATGCCGCAACTGGCGCCGGGCAGCTACAAGCTGGTGGTGGAAGCCGCGCGCGAAGTCGGCGGCCGCGAGGTCGTGAGCATCCCGTTCCAGTGGCCGCCAACCAGCGCCTCGCAGCCGAGCGCTTCGGGCAAGGAAGAACTGGGCGAAATCAAGCTCGAGCTCAAGCCCTGACCGCCACATCGCCCCGCACCTTCGCCGCTCACCTCCAAGGAATCGCCATGAACACCCTCCGCCTGCGCGCCGCCGCCATCGCCGCCGCCTTCCTCGCCATCGCCCCGCTGTCCCAGGCGCACAACGCCTGGCTGCTGCCCTCGGGCACCGTGTTCTCGAAGGCCGACACGGTCAGCGTCGATGCCGCGGTGTCGAACGACCTGTTCGTCGCCAACCATGCGCCGCTGCGCCTCGAGGGCCTGCAGATCACCGCGCCCGACGGCAGCGCCGTCAAGCCCGAGAGCGAAGCCAAGCTCAAGCAGCGCAACGTGTTCGACGTGCCGGTCGCGCAGCCCGGCACCTACCGCATCGCCGTGATCAACGGCGGCGCCTTCGCGAGCTGGAAGGACAAGGCCACCGGCCAGAACAAGCGCGCGCGCGGCACGCCCGACACCATCGCCAAGGAGATCCCGGCCGATGCGCAGGACGTGACCATCACCCAGTCCTCGGGCCGCATCGAGACCTTCGTCACCGTCGGCAAGCCCTCGGCGCTGAAGCCGATCGGCCAGGGGCTGGAGCTGATCTCCGCCGGCAGTCCGACCGACCTCGCCAAGGGCGAGAAGGCGAGCTTCACGCTGCACCTGGACGGCCAGCCCGCCAAGGACCTCGAAGTGACGGTGACCGCGGGCAACACGCAGTACCGCGACAAGCTCGAGGAGTTCAAGGTCAAGACCGACGACAAGGGCCAGTTCAGCGTGACCTGGCCGAGCGCCGGCATGTACTGGCTCGACGTGTCCACGCGCGACGGCAAGACCACCGTGCCGAACGCCAAGGAACGCCGCCTGAGCTACGCGGCCACGCTCGAAGTCATGCCCTGACCGCCTTGGGCCTTTCCTTCGCCTCCCGCGGTTCCTGGCACGGCGGCTACGCCAACGCGGCCGTGCCGCGCCTCGCCGATCCGGCCCGCCTGCACCAGCTGGCCGGCCGGACCATGGGCACGACCTGGTCGCTGCGCTTCGACAACCCCGGCATGCGTCCGCTGGCCGAGGTGCGCGAGGCGGTCGAATCGGCGCTGGCGCGCGTGATCGCGCAGATGAGCCACTGGGAGGCCGACGCCGGGATCTCGCGCTTCAACCGCGCGCCGGCGGGCACGCGGCACACGCTTCCGGCCGAGTTCGCGCGCGTGATGGCCTGCGCGCTGCAATGGGCCGAGGACAGCGGCGGCGCGATCGATCCGACGGTCGGCGCACTGGTGGCCAGTTGGGGTTTCGGCCCCGATGCAAACGATGGCCCCATCGACACGGACGCTCTTGAAGCGGCACGCGAGCGCACGGGCTGGCGAAAGCTCGCCTTCGAAATGGCCGATGACGCAACGGCCACGCTGACCCAACCCGGCGGCTTCGCGCTCGATCTGTCGGGCATCGCCAAGGGCTTCGCGGTCGATCACGGCGTCGAGGCCCTGCAGGCGCTCGGCCTCGAGGATTTCCTGTTCGAGATCGGCGGCGAGCTGCGCGGCGTGGGCCGGCGCCCCGGCGGACAGCCGTGGCGCGTGCAGGTCGACGGCGAACTGCCCGCGCCGGTGCGCGTGGCGCTCGACGGCCTCGCGATCGCCACTTCCGGCGATCGATGGCACCAGCGCGAGCACGCAGGCCGCCGCTGGTCGCACACCATCGATCCGCGCAGCGGCGAGCCCGTGCCGGCCGGGCTCGCGAGCGTCACCGTGCTGCACGCGCAGTGCATGCAGGCCGATGCGCTGGCCACGGTGCTGACGGTGCTCGGACCCGAGGAAGGCTTCGTCTTCGCCGAGGCGCGCGGCATCGCGGCGCTGTTCGTCGCGCATGCGACGCAGGGCGACGAAGCGCCGAGCCTGCGCGCGACGCCGGCCTGGACCGAACGGACCGCCTCGGCATGAACGAGACGCTGCTGCGCGCGCTGGCCGCGGGCTCCACCGTGGCCGCCTACGGCGCGATGTGCCTGGCGATCTACACGCGCGAACGCCGCGCTGTCGCGGCCACCGCGCGCGCGGCGCAGGCGCTGGCGGGCGACGGCACGGTGCCTCCGACCCTGGTGCTGTTCGCCAGCCAGACCGGCCAGGCCGAAGCCATCGCCTGGCAGACCGCGCGCCGCCTGCGCGCGGCCGGCACGCCGGTGCGCGTGATGGAACTCAATGCGCTCGACGCCGCCACCCTGCGCGACGCGCGGCAGGCGCTGTTCGTGGCCAGCACCTATGGCGAAGGCGATGCGCCCGATGGCGCCAGCCTGTTCGCCGAAAAGGCGATGGCCGAGCAAACCGATCTCTCCGCGCTGCGCTACGCGGTGCTGGCCCTGGGCGACCGCCAGTACGCGAACTTCTGCGGCTTCGGGCGCCAGCTCGACGACTGGCTGCAAGGCCATGGCGCGACGCCGTCCTTCGCGCGCGTCGAGGTCGACAACGGCGATCCCGAGGCGCTGGCCGCGTGGCATGCGCGATGGGGAGATGCCGAGGTCGCGCACGACGAGGAAGAAAGCCGCGCCTTCGCTCCGTGGCGTCTCGCGCATCGCAACCTGCTCAATCCCGGCAGCGCGGGCGCGCCGGTCTTCCTGCTCGGCCTGGTGCCGCAGGCCGGTGCGATGCCGGCGTGGGACTCGGGCGACCTGGTGCAGATGGCGGCCGCGAGCGATCCATCGCGGCCGCGCGATTACTCGATCGCCTCGCTGCCCGCCGATGGCGAGCTGCAGTTGCTGGTACGGCAGGAACAACACCCCGACGGCACGTTGGGCATGGCGTCGGGCCATCTGACCTCGACGCTGGCCATCGGCGACACGGTGGCGCTGCGCCTGCGCGCGCACCGCGGCTTCCGCCTCGAGGGCAATGCTTCGCGCCCGCTGATCCTGATCGGCAACGGCACCGGACTGGCCGGCCTGCGCGCCCACCTGCGCGCGCGCATCGCGGCGGGCCGGCACGAGAACTGGCTGGTGTTCGGCGAGCGCCACGCGGCGCACGACTTCCTCTGCCGCGACGAGATCGAGGGCTGGCAGCGCGAAGGCGCACTGAGCGAACTCGACATGGTGTTCTCGCGCGACCAGGCCGAGCGGCTCTACGTGCAGCATCGGCTGCTGCAGCGCGCCGATGCGCTGCGCGAATGGCTCGCGCGCGGCGCGGCCGTGTACGTGTGCGGCAGCCTGCAAGGAATGGCCGCGGGCGTGGATGCAGCGCTGCGACAGGTGGCCGGCGAGGCGTTGTGGGCCGAGCTGGTCGGCTCGGGGCGCTACAGACGCGACGTCTACTGAAGCCCTCGGCGGCCGATGCCGCCTAGCATTGTTGCGACCCTGTCAACAATTTCCACAGAATTAGCAGTTGCATCACTGCAACAAAGTATCTACTTTACAAAGCCACAGAGGCATATTCCAGCAAAAGTACTCAGTGTTCGTATTGATAAACATTATCATTTGACACGGTTTTTACTTCTGCCCTCCCGCAGTTCGCTCACCCAGCCAGCCCGCCAGTGCTTCCGCAAGCACGCGCGCAGGGCATCGCCAGTCGAGTTCTCAGGGCGTTTTTTCCTTTTTCGAGAACCTTCATGGCCACCTCCTATATCAAGAGCCGGAAGCACGCCGTCGCGCGCGCCGTTCCCCAGGTCTCGGGCGCCGCAGCCGCCACGCTGATCGCCCTCTCTGCCCCTGCCATCGCCCAGCAGCAGCCCTCGCGCGTGCTGCCCGAGATTCGCGTCGAGGGTTCGGTCGCCGCCGACTTCAAGGCCGACACCTCGGCCAATCCCAAGTTCACGGCACCGCTGGTGAACACGCCGCAGACCGTGCAGGTCATCAAGGAGCAGGTGCTGCGCGACCAGGGCGCCACCACGCTGACCGAAGCGCTGCGCAACACCCCCGGCGTGGGCACCTTCTTCCTCGGGGAGAACGGCAACACCAACACGGGCGACGCGGTGTTCATGCGCGGCTTCGACAGCTCGAGCGCGATCTTCGTCGACGGCATCCGCGACATCGGCTCGATCTCGCGCGACACCTTCAACATCGACCAGGTCGAAGTCGTGAAGGGCCCCTCGGGCACCGACGTGGGCCGCACCTCGCCCACCGGCTACATCAACCTCGTGACCAAGAAGCCCAAGCTCGACGACAGCTTCACGGGCTCACTGGGCTTCGGCAGCGCCGACTTCAAGCGCGGCAGCATCGACTGGAACAAGTCGCTCAGCGGCGAGAACGGCATCGGCGCGGCCTTCCGCCTGAACGCCGTGGCCGAGGACGCCGGCGTGGCCGGCCGCGATTTCGTGAAGAACAAGCGCTGGGCGGTCGCGCCCTCGCTGGCCCTGGGCCTGAACAGCCCGACGCGCTTCTTCTTCGACTTCGTGCACGTCGAGCAGAACAACATTCCCGACGGCGGCGTCCCCACCATCGGCCTGCCCGGCTTCTCGACGCCCGACACCAAGCGCGGCTACCTCAACTACGCCTCGCGCGTGAACTCGAAGAACTTCTACGGCACGAGCTCGGACTTCGACCACGTCACGACCGACATGTTCACGGCGCGCGTCGAGCATGACCTGACGCCGGACATCACGATCCGCAACACCACGCGCTATGCCAAGACGCAGCAGGACTACCTGCTGACCTCCTTCATGGGCAGCACGGCCAACCTGCTGACGCCCAACCAGTTCGTCCCCCTGGGCTGGACCATCGCGCGCAGCTCGCCGACCAACAAGGACCAGGAAAACACGATCTTCACGAACCAGACGAACGTGAGCGCGAAGTTCAACACCGGCAGCGTGGGCCACACGCTCAACGCCGGCGTGGAACTGATCCGCGAAAAGCAGGACTCGGTGGGCTACTACGGCCAGAACGCCAAGGTCTTCAACGTTCCGGGCTTCTCCAACAGTGGCGCCTGGCCGGCCGCCAACCTGTACGCGCCCAACCCCTACGTGATCGGCTACAACCGCATCCCGAACGGCACCACCACCTCGGGCGAGACCACCACCGTCGGCGCCTACGTGTTCGACACGGTCAAGTTCAACGAGCAGTGGATGCTGACCGGCGGCCTGCGCTACGACCACTACTCGACCAAGTTCGACTCGACGGCGCTGAACGCCACCAGCGGCGTGCTGACCCCGACCAACCTCAAGCTGTCGGACAGCCTGTGGTCGGGCAAGATCGGCCTGGTCTACAAGCCGACCGAGAACGGCAGCGTCTATGCCGCCTACGGCACGGCAGCGCAACCGCCGGGCGGCTCGAACTTCCAGCTCGCCGCGGGCGGCACCGGCAACAGCGCCGCGCGCACCGACTTCCTGCCACAGAAGGCCAAGACCTACGAGCTCGGCACCAAGTGGGACGTGCTCAACAAGCACCTCGCCTTGACGGCCGCGCTCTACCGCACCGACGTCAGCAACGAGGTGGTGCAGGACTCGGTCTCGCAGCAGTACTACCAGACCGGCAAGAAGCGCGTGCAGGGCATCGAGCTCGGCGTGTCGGGCGCGATCACCGACAACTGGGGCGTGACCACGGGCTTCACGACGATGAACACCCGCGTGCTCAGCGGCCCCTCGGTGCTGGCCGACGGCTCGACCGCGCTGGCCTACACGCCCAAGCGCGCCTTCACGCTGTGGACGACCTACCAGCTTCCGTTCGGCCTGACGATCGGCGGCGGCGCGCGCTACAACGGCAAGCTCTACCGCGGCACGGACGGCGCGGTCGGCACGCCGGCCTACGTCGAGTCGTACTGGGTGGTCGACGCCATGGCGTCCTACCGGATCAACAAGAACGTGGACCTGCAACTCAACGTCTACAACCTGTTCGACAAGGACTACGTGGCGGCCATCAACAAGTCGGGCTACCGCTACACGCCGGGCACGCCGCGCTCGTTCAAGGTCACCGCGAACTTCGCGTTCTGATCGTTCGCCACGGCGCGCCGCCGGCCGAGCCCGGTGCGCCGCGGTGCGACACTCGAGCCCCGGCCCGCGCCGGGGCTTTTTTCCTTCCGGAGTTCCCGAAGATGATGCTGCATGTGCCCGAAGTGCTGAGCCCGGACCAGGTGCGCAGGATGCGCGCCACGCTCGATGCCACCCAGTGGGTCGACGGGCGCGAGACCGTCGGCGACCAGGGCGCGCAGGTCAAGCGCAACCGGCAGTTGTCGGAGCATTCGCCGGTCGGACGCGAGCTCGCCAAGACCGTGCTGGCCGCGCTGGCGCGCAACCCGCTGTTCTTCTCGGCCGCCCTGCCCGCGCGCTTCGTGCCGCCGCTGTTCAACCGCTACGAGGGCGGCGAGCACTACGGCCTGCACGTCGATGGCGCGGTGCGCGCCGTGCCCGGCAGCGAGCAGCCGCTGCGCACCGACCTGTCGTGCACCTTGTTTCTCTGCGACCCGGACGACTACGACGGCGGCGAGCTCGAGGTGGTCGACACCTACGGTTCGCACGAGGTCAAGCTGCCGGCCGGCGACCTGATCCTCTATCCGTCGAGCAGCCTGCACCGCGTGCACCCCGTGACGCGGGGCGCGCGCGTATGCGCGTTCTTCTGGGCCCAGAGCATGGTGCGCAACGACCAGCAGCGCGCGATGCTGTTCGAACTCGACCAGAACATCCAGAAACTGCGCGCCCGGCTGGGCGAATCCGAGGAAACCGTGGCCCTGACCGGCCACTACCACAACCTGCTTCGGCTCTGGTCGGAGATATAGGCGACCGCCCCCTCATAGCGAATAGCTGTCGCGCCGGGCGCTGGCGAATACGATAGTTATTGCAAATGCGAGGGATTCTTATTTATAATCATTGCATCCAACAGCCAGCCAAACTGCCGCCTTCACAGCCATGATCGTTTGCATTTGCCGCCGAGTCTCCGACCGCGAAATCGCACGCCACGTGCGCGCGGGGATGACTTTCGACGAAGTGCAATTCGAACTCGGCGTGGCCACCCAGTGTGGCCAATGCGAAGGATGTGCGCGCGATATCGTCGCGCAGTGCAGCGCTTCGCACCCGGTCGCGGCCCTGCACTGCGAATCGGAACCGAAGTCGATCCAGCTTGCCAACTCCATCAAGGAAAGCAAAGCATGGAACTCGTCTCTGCACTCGGCGGCAGCCTGATCCTGGTGGCGGGCTCCGTCTGGTGGATCCTTCGTAAATAGAAGTAGACGTCGTCGTAGCGGTTTTGCTGCAATCGGGGCACGTACCCACGTGCTCGCACTCGAATGGTTGATCGTGTCTGACCGCTTTGCCCCCCCTCCTACCTTTCTCGGCCTCTCGCGCAACGCCGCCATCGCCAGTGGCGTGATCGTCTTCCACGCCGCAGCGCTCTGGGCGCTGCAGAGCGGCCTGCTGCGCCGGGCCGCCGAAGTGGTGATCCCGGTCGAGATCATGAGCCAGTTCATCGAGCCGCCGAAGCCCACGCCGCCTCCGCCGCCCCCACCTCCGCCGCCGCCCCAGCCGCGCGTGAAGGCGCCGCCGCCGCCGCGTCCGCAGGCCATCCGCGAGCCCAAGCCCACGCCGGCGCCGCAAGCCCCCGTGGGCGATCCGGAACCGCCGCCGCCGGCACCGACACCCCCCTCGCCGCCGCCGGCGCCACCCGCGCCGCCGGCCCCTCCGCCGGCACCGCCCGCACCGCCCAGGGTGGTCGAGGTGACGGCCGCGCAGGCGCAATGGCTGCGCCAGCCGGTGGTGGTCTATCCGCAGCTGAGCTCACGGCTCGGCGAATCGGGCACGGTGACCATCGCCGTGTACTTCAACCGCAGCGGCATCGTGCGCCGCGCCGAGATCCTCAAGTCCAGCGGCTACGACCGCCTCGACCGCGCGGCCCGCGAGGCGGTGCTGAAGTCGTCCGTGACCGTGAGCAACTATCCGAACGCGAGCGACGAGACCCTCTTCATGCTGCCCGCGCCCATCGTTTTCAACCAACCTAAGTAACTGAGACCCCTATGGATTCCCAATTTGGCTTGATGAATGTCTGGCACCAAGGCGACTTCGTCACCAAGGCCGTCGCGGTGCTGTTGATCGCCATGTCGCTCGCGTCGTGGATCGTGATCATCGTCAAGGCGCTCGACGTCATCCGCTACAAGCGTCTCGCCAAGCAGTCGCAGGACTTCTGGCACAGCGAGGATTTCGCCACCGCGCTCAACAAGCTCGGCAAGGACGACAGCAACCCCTTCCGCGCCCTCGCGCTCGAAGGCCGCGAAGCCGCCGCCCACCACCGCAACACCAAGGCGCACCTGCATGACGCACTCGACGTCAGCGACTGGATCACGCGCTCGCTGCGCAACGGCATCGACGCCTTCACCGCGCGCCTGCAGACCGGCCTGGCCGTGCTGGCGTCGGTCGGCTCGACCGCGCCCTTCATCGGCCTGTTCGGTACCGTCTGGGGCATCTACCACGCGCTGATGAGCATCGGCTCGGCCGGCCAGGCCACGATCGACAAGGTCGCGGGCCCGATCGGCGAAGCGCTGATCATGACGGCCCTGGGCCTCGCGGTCGCCATTCCCGCGGTGCTCGGCTACAACGCCCTGGTGCGCGGCAACAAGTTCGTGCTGACCAAGCTCAATGCCTTCGCGCACGACCTGCATGCTTACTTCGTGACCGGTGCCCGCGTCCAGAGCGGCGCCGAATCGATCGTGGTTCCGCTCAAGAAGGGCTGAGCATCATGGCCTTCGGTACCCAAGACGAACCCGATGAGGTGATGAACGAGATCAACATGACGCCGCTGGTCGACGTCATGCTGGTGCTCCTGATCATCTTCATCATCACCGTGCCGGTGATGAAGCACGCGGTGAACATCGACCTGCCGCGCGCCACCAGCGAGCCCGAGCAGCCGAAGCCCGAGAACATCCTGTTCAGCGTGACGGCCGAGGGCGACTACTACTGGAACGACCAGAAGATCGCCGACAGCGAACTCCCGGGCCGCCTCGCGGCCGAGGCCGCCAAGGAGCCGCAGCCCGAGCTGCACATCCGCGGCGACAAGGCGGTGCGCTACGAGCGCGTGGCCAAGGCGATGTCCGAGGCCCGCGAAGCCGGCGTGCGCAAGATCGGCTTCATCACCGAGCCCGACGCGAAATAACGGCCTCGCGGCTCACAAAATTTTTCATCGTGGCGATTGACTTCTTGATGAGAATTATTATCATTCAGTCATCGCTTCGATAAGAGGAATTCGAGATGCCAGCCACCACCAACGCCTTTTCTGTTCTGAGCCACCCTTCGCTCGATCAATCGGGCGGCGGTCACGCCACCATCCAGGCTCAGCGGCCGGTTCCGATGGTCGAAAGCACCGAACTGCTCAAGGGCAGCAAGACCGTCGGCATCATGCACAACGGCTCGCTGTACCGCCTGCAGGCCACCAAACTGGGCAAGCTGATCCTGACCAAGTAGGTCCCGGTCAGCCCGCCCCTCGCGCAAGTTTCATCGTGGGGCGACTCCAGGAGATTCATTTCTCCGAAGGGTCGTTTTTTGCTAGCCAACGGTTCGCCGACTAGCCAAGCTTTTTTTCACGCTGAACGTCCAATGCAAAACGCCGACCCTCGAGTCGGCGTTTTCGCTGGTGCAAGGCGCCGGGGCGCCCCGCGCAGGATCTCAGAGGCCGAGCGCCGCGATGCCGGCCTTGGCGACCTGCGCATCTTCGTTGGACTTCACGCCGCTCACGCCCACCGCGCCGATCACATGACCGTCCTTCACGATCGGCACGCCGCCCTCGAGCAGGCCTTGCACCAGGGGTGCCGTCAGGAAAGCGGTGCGGCCGCCGTTGATGATGTCCTCGTAGACCTTGCTCTCGCGGCGGCCCATGGCGGCCGTATGGGCCTTGGCCGGTGCGATGTGCGAGGACAGCGCGGCCGCGCCGTCGAGGCGCTGCAGCCACAGCAGGTTGCCCGCGTCGTCGGCGATGGCGATGGTCACGGCCCAGTTGTTCTTGAGTGCCTCGGCTTCCGCGGCGGCAGCGATCAGCTTGACATCGGCGAGTTCGAGGAATGATTTCGTTTGCATGATGGTGATCAAAAGTCTTGTTGCGCGAACCCCCGAGCATACCGGTCCGTCGCATGGGCTCCCCCTGTCGGACGGCGCGCCGCCTAAGGAACACCCCCCATACGGTCTTTGGAGGCCCCGGTCTTGCAGACTTCTAGAATGAGCCCAACTGCCAAGGCAGCAACCACAGGAGCTTCGGCCATGAACGACCGCGTTACAACCCTCGACACTTCCACCGGCTACGGCCAGGTGCTGCCGCAGGCTGACCGCCAACGCGTGCTGCGCAACACCTACTGGCTGCTGGCGCTGAGCCTGCTGCCCACGGTGCTGGGCGCCTGGCTGGGCGTGCAGACCGGCATCACCCGCTCGCTGACCGGCGGCCTCGGCCTCATCGTCTTCCTCGGCGGTGCCTTCGGCTTCATGTTCGCGATCGAGAAGACCAAGAACTCGGCCGCCGGCGTGCCGGTGCTGCTGGGCTTCACTTTCTTCATGGGCCTGATGCTCTCGCGCCTGATCGCGATGGTGCTGGGCTTCAAGAACGGCCCCGAACTCATCATGACGGCCTTCGGCGGCACCGCCGGCGTGTTCTTCGTGATGGCCTCGCTGGCCACCGTGATCAAGCGCGACCTGTCGGGCATGGGCAAGTGGCTGTTCGTCGGCGCGATGGTGCTGATGGTCGGCGCGGTCATCAACGTGTTCGTCGGTTCGACCGCCGGCATGTTCGCGATCTCGGTCGCGGCCATCGGCATCTTCTCGGCTTACATGCTCTATGACCTGAAGCAGATCATCGACGGCGGCGAGACCAACTACATCAGCGCGACGCTCGCCCTGTACCTCGACCTGTTCAACGTCTTCCAGAGCCTGCTGGCGCTGCTGGGCCTCGCGGGCGGCGAACGCGACTGACGCTTCCTCTTTCGATGGCCCCGCGGCCATCGATCGGCAAAAAAAGAAAGGGCCCTTGGGGGCCCTTTCTCATTGCGGCGTCAGAACCGGTTCATTCGCGCTCGAACACCGCGATCGACTCCACGTGCGCCGTGTGCGGGAACATGTTGACCACGCCCGCATGCGTGCAGCGGTAGCCCGCCTGGTGCACCAGCAGGCCGGCATCGCGCGCGAGCGTCGACGGATTGCAGCTCACGTAGACGATGCGCCTGGGCGGCGTCCATCCGCCCGTGCGCAGCTCGGGCTGCTGATGCAGGTCGGCCATCGCCTTGGCCAGCGCGAAGGCGCCCTCGCGCGGCGGGTCGACCAGCCACTTGTCGGCCTGCCCGTCGGCGACCAGCATCTCGGGCGTCATCTCGAACAGGTTGCGCGCCACGAACGAAGCCGGCGACAGCGCACGCCGCGCGGATGTCGCGGGCTGGTTCTTGCGGAAATTCTCGGTGGCCCGCGCCACCAGCGTGTCGCTGCCCTCGATGCCCAGCACCTCGCGCGCGCGGCTTGCCAGCGGCAGCGTGAAGTTGCCAAGGCCGCAGAACCAGTCGATCACGCGTTCGTCGGACTGCACATCGAGCAGGCGCAGCGCCTTGCCCACGAGCGCCCGATTGATGTGCGGATTGACCTGCGTGAAATCGGTGGGCCGGAACGGCATCGTCACGCCGAACTCTGGCAGCCCGTAGGCCAGCGGCGTGCCGCCCTCCTCGAGCAACCGCACGGTGTCGGGCCCCTTGGGCTGCAGCCACCATTGAACCTGATCGTTCTTCGCGGCGAAGGCCTTGAGGCGTCCGATGTCCGCGTCCGACAGCGGCTCGAGGTGCCGCAGCACCAGCGCGATGGTGCCGAGCGCCTGGGTACCCGGCGCGTCGCCGCAGGCCAGTTCGATCTGCGGGCAGGTGTCGCGCGCATCGAGCGAGGCGATCAGCGCGCGCAGCGGCATCAGCATCTGGCTGACCTGCCTGGGCAGCACGGGACAGACCTGCATGTCGGCCAGGTAACGGCTCTTGCGCTCATGGAAGCCGATCAGCACCGTGCCCTTCTTGACCACGTGGCGCACCGACAGGCGCGCCCGGTAGCGGTAGTGCCAGGCCGGGCCCTCGAGCGGACGCAGCAGGTTCTCGGGACGGACCTTGCCGAGGTGCCAGAGGTTGTCCTCGAGCGCGCGCTGCTTCACCGCCACCTGCGCCGCGGCGTCGAGGTGCTGCATCTTGCAGCCGCCGCAGGCGCCCGTGTGCAGGCCGAAGTGCGGGCAGCCGGGCCGCACGCGCTGCGAGGACTCGCGCCGGATCTGCGTGACCGTGCCCTGCTCCCAGTTGTTCTTGCGGCGGTGCACGTTGAGCTGCACCTCTTCGAAGGGCAGCGCGCCCTCGATGAACACGACCATGCCGTCGGCCTTGTGCGCCACGCCCTGTGCGTCGAGGTCCAGCGATTCCACATGAAGCCATTCGCCGCCGGCGTTCGTGGGGGTGTCCGTGGGGGATTTATCTTTCTTGATGGGTTCCGTCATGCCCCGATTGTCTCAGCGTGGGAAGAGACCCTCGCGCGGAGCCCGGCAGGGCTAGAACAAGGCGTCCCGCCCCACGCCCGAGCGCGCGAGCTGACGCCGCATCTTCGCGAGCGCCTCGTTCTGGATCTGGCGCACGCGCTCGCGCGTCAGGCCCAGCCGCACGCTGAGCACCTCGAGCGTCTCGGGCTCGCGGTCGTGCAGGCCATAGCGTCCTTCGAGCACCTCGCGCTCGCGCGCGTCGAGCGCGGCCACCCAGCCGTCGAGCAGGCGCTCGACCTCGTGCGCCTGGGTCGCGCCGGTCGGGTCGCTTTCTTCGCCGTCCGCCGCGACCGAATCGGACAGCGCGTAGCTCTCCTCGCCACGCGATTCGCCCGCGTCGAGCGAACGCGGCGCTTCGGCCAGCGCCAGCAGGTCGGCCACCGACTGCACGTCCGAGCCCAGCAGCGCCGCGACGTCTTCCACGCGCACGCCGTCGGGCCGGCGCGCCACGAACTCGGGATCGCCCTCGAGCGTGCGGCGCGCGCGCAGCACCTGCTGCAGTTCGCGCACGATGTGCACCGGCAGGCGGATCGTGCGGGACTGGGTCATCAGCGCGCGCTCGACCGACTGGCGTATCCACCAGGTCGCGTAGGTCGAGAAGCGGAAACCGCGCTCGGGCTCGAACTTGGTGATCGCGTGCATCAGGCCGAGGTTGCCTTCCTCGATGAGGTCGGAGAACGGCACGCCGCGGTGGAGATAGGCCTTGGCGATGTTGACCACGAGCCGCAGGTTGTGCTCGATCATGGATTGGCGCGCCGCGAAGTCACCGGCACGCGCGGCGCAGGCGGTTGCGTATTCCTGCTCGGGGGTGAAGAGCTCGGTGCGCCGGATGCGGCGCAGGTAGACGGTGAGCGCGTCGGCCGTGTCGTCGCCGATGCGCGCGAGCGATTCGACGCTCGGCTCGGGCGCGATCAGGCCATCGGGGGATGAAGCGGGCGGTGGAGCTTCGCCGCCGGTAGCCGATTCGGCCGGGTTGCCCGCCGACCGGCGCACGGGCAACGTGCGACGGGGGCGGGAACCGGCCATGGCATCACCGGTTCGGGAGGTAGCGCGCCGGATCGACCGGCTTGCCCTGGCGACGGATCTCGAAGTGCAGCTTCACGCGATCGGCATCGCTGCTGCCCATCTCGGCGATCTTCTGGCCCTTCTGGACCGACTGGTCTTCCTTCACGAGCAGCGTCTGGTTGTGCGCGTAGGCCGTGAGGTAGGTGTTGTTGTGCTTCAGGATGATCAGGTTGCCGTAGCCGCGCAGGCCCGCGCCCGCATACACCACGCGGCCATCGGCCGCGGCCAGCACCGGGTCGCCGGCCTTGCCGCTGATGTCGAAGCCCTTGTTCTTGGCATCGTCGAAGCCCGCGATCAGCGAGCCATGGGCCGGCCAGATCCAGCCGATGTCCTCATCACCACCCGCTGCACCCGGGGTCGACGGCGAAGCCGTGACCGGCGGCTTGGTGCCCGCAGCGGCGGCGCCGCTCGCGGCCGCACCGGGCACGACGGCGGGCTGCGGCGTCACCGGCTTGGTGACGACACCGTTCTCGTTCGGTGCCGACGGCGCGGCGGCCACGGTGGAGCCCGGGCCCGAGGGCGGGATCACGCGCAGCACCTGCCCCACCTCGATCAGGTCGGGGTTGTCGAGGTTGTTCCAGCGAACGAGGTTCTGCCAGGTCTGGCCGGTCTCGTTGGCGATGCGGCGAATGGTGTCGCCGGGACGCACGGCGTAGTAGCCCGGCTTGCCGAAGTTCTCGATCCCGGCCAGCGGCTTGCCCGAGGCGTCGGTGGTGATGGTCGGACCGCCCGGAACGGGCGCGGCCGCGCCGGGCGCGCGGGTCATCGTGCCGCGGTCTTCTACCGGTGCCGGGCCCCGCGGCGTGGAACAGCCCGCGATCACGAGCACGACGGCCAACGTGACGCCAGCGTACCAACTCCGATTGCCAAAACCCTGCATTTGTTATTCCTTCAAGCAACGCCCGATTTTAGGGGGACAAAGTGAACCGCCTCAAGAATGAGGCGCTCGAGACCGCGGGCCGTCTTGTCGATCACGACGAGGGCCTGGCCGCCCTTCGCCGAGTGCGTCGGCGCGACGATCCGCCCCCCCACCGCGAGCTGTTCGATCCAGGCTTCGGGCACGGCCTCGCCACCGGCGGCGGCGATGATGCCCGCGTAGGGTGCGCCCTTGGCATAGCCGACCATGCCGTCGCCGAACATCAGGTGAACCGTGGCCAGCCGGAAGTGCCGCAGATTGGTCCGCGCCCGCTCGTGCAGGCCGCGCAACCGTTCGATGCTGTAGACCTCCGTGGCCACGTGGTTCAACACCGCGGCCTGGTAGCCGCAACCGGTGCCGATCTCGAGCACGCGCCCCAGACGGTCCTGCGGCTTGCCACTCAGAGCCGGGGCCGCGAGCAAAAGTTCGATCATGCGCGCAACCACGCTGGGCTTGGAGATGGTCTGGCCCAGTCCGATCGGCAGGCTGGTGTCTTCGTAGGCCTGGTTGACCAGCGCGCTGTCGACGAAGCGATGCCGTTCGACCGCGCCCATGGCGCGCAGCACGCGCGCATCCGAGATGCCCTGCGCGGCCAGCTTCTGCACCATGCGCGCGCGCACCGCGTCGGAGGCCATCGAGGGCGTCGACGCGACCGACGGCTTGGGCGGCACGACGGGCTGCCGTCCGCGCAGCGCGGACGAAGCCGGCGTCGAAGCCGAGACGGTGGGCGCGAGGCGAGCCGGGAATCCAGGCCGTTGGGTCGCCATGTCAGTCGGCGAGCCGGACCACCGCGTCGCGCCACTGGCCCAGGTTGGCGTGGTCGGTCAGGTCGATCTGCAACGGCGTGAGCGCCACGTGGCCCTCGGCCGTGGCATGGAAGTCGGTGCCCTCGCCGCTGTCCTTGGCGCTGCCCGCGCCGGCGATCCAGTACATCGTGTCGCCACGCGGGCTTTCCTGCGTGATGACCTTCTCGGCCGCGTGGCGGCGGCCCAGCCGGCACACCTTCACCGGCTTGAGCTCGTCGAAGGGCCGGTTCGGCACGTTGACGTTCAAAAGAAAGGCGCCGCCCTCGAGCATGCGCTCGCGCTCGATGCGCTGCACCAGCCGCCGCGCCACCTGGGCCGCCGCGTCGACATGGGCCCAGCCCTTCTCGATCTGCGAGAACGCGATCGCGGGAATGCCGAACAGGTAGGCCTCCATGGCCGCGCCGACGGTGCCCGAATAGATGGTGTCGTCGCCCATGTTGGCGCCGTTGTTGATGCCCGAGACCACCAGGTCGGGCCGGTAGCCGAGCAGGCCCTTGAGCGCGATGTGCACGCAGTCGGCCGGGGTGCCGGTCACGTAGCGGAAGCCGTTGTGCGCGGTGTGGACGTAGAGCGGTGCCGCGAGCGTCAGCGCGTTCGACTTGGCGCTGTTGTTGTGCTCGGGGGCCACCACCTCGACCTCGGCCAGGTCCTTGAGCGCGTCGTGCAGTGCGACGATGCCGGGCGCCTGGAAGCCATCGTCGTTGGAAATGAGTATCTTCATGATGCGGTGCGGTGCAACGGATTGTAGGCGTCGGGTGCGTCGCAGCAGGGACAAGGACACGCGAGGGCGACGCCTATCATCGCGCGCTTCATTGCCTCAACATTACTACCCGTTTCGAAGGAGACCGAGCATGCACGCATGGCTTTGCGAGAACCCCGTCGGTGTCGACGCGCTCACCTGGAAGGAGCTGCCCACGCCGACACCCGGCCCGGGCCAGGTGCTGATCGAGATCCGGGCCGCGAGCCTGAATTTCCCCGACCTGCTGATCGTGCAGAACAAGTACCAGATGAAGCCGCCGCTGCCATTCGTGCCGGGCTCGGAGTACGCGGGGATCGTCCAGGCCGTGGGCGAAGGCGTCACGCACCTCAAGGTCGGCCAGAACGTCGCCTGCCTCTCGGGCACCGGCGGCTTCGCCACCCACACGCTGGCGCCCGCGGCGCTGTGCATGCCGCTGCCCGAGGGCTTCGGCCATGTCGACGCGGCCGCCTTCATCATGATCTACGCGACCTCGTGGCACGCGCTGATGGACCGCGCGCAGCTCAAGGCCGGCGAAACGGTGCTGGTGCTCGGCGCGGCGGGCGGCGTGGGCACGGCCGCCATCCAGATCGCCAAGGCGGCCGGCGCCAAGGTGATCGCGGCGGCGTCCACCGACGAGAAATGCGAGCTGTGCCGTTCGATCGGCGCCGACGCGACGATCAACTACACCACGCATGCATTGCCGAACGGCTTCAGGGACGCCATCAAGGCCGCGACCGACGGCAAAGGCCCCGACGTCATCTACGACCCGGTCGGCGGTGATTTCGCGGAACCCGCATTTCGCTCGATCGGATGGCGCGGCCGCTATTTGGTCGTGGGTTTTGCGTCGGGCCCGATTCCCTCGCTGCCATTGAACCTCACGCTGTTGAAAGGCGCGTCGCTGGTGGGCGTGTTCTGGGGCGATTTCGCCAAGCGCGAGCCGAAGGCCAACGCGCAGATGATGGCCGAATTGGCGCAATGGTATGGGCAGGGAAAGATCAAGCCGGTGATCGACAGCACGATGCCGATGGCCGAATTGAAAGCCGCCTACGCGCACATGGGTTCGCGCGGGGTCAAGGGAAAGCTCGTGATGGTGAACTGATCCCCACGAACCCGGGCACCAGGAGATTGGCACCCGGACCCGCAATAAAAAAGCCCGCGCTTGCGGGCTTTTTTATTGCGGAACCGGTTGGCGCGTGTTCGCGCACCACGCTCACTTGATCTCGAAATCCGTCAGCGACTTGCCCGCGGCCAGCGCCTCGGTCACCCAGCGCGGCTTGCGGCCACGGCCGCCGGACCAGGTTTCGCCGGTCGGGCTGCGGTACTTGGCGGCGGCCTTGGGGGCCGGCGCACTGGCGGCGCGCTTGGCGGTCACGGCGCGGCCGGCCGAGAGCTTCAAATCCGAGGCGGTCAAGCCATAGTCGGCGATCTTCCTGCGAATGTCCTCGATCACGCCGGCACGTTCCTGGTTGCGCAGCTCTTCGGCCTGCTTGCGCAATTGCGCGATCTGTTCGTCGTGCTTCTGGATCTGGGAATTGATATCTGCGAGCGTCGAGGCCATTGGCGGCTCCTGTAAATGAAAACGCCCGCAGTTTAATTCAGTTTGCAATTGATTTTGAGCAAACCCGACCAGAAAAATCCGGGTCGCTTGGCGTTTTACAACAGCGCGAGGGTAAAACGCCCCGTTCCTGGGCAGGAACCGGGCCTGAGCCGGGCTTTGAAAGTCTGCCTGCAACGCGGAAGCCGGGGAATTGAACGCCTTGCGACCGTTTCGGGCCGCTGGTGCTTATTGAAAGGCCGGAAAGAAAAGCATTCGCCCGTTGCCCACCCAAGAACGCGCACGGAAAACGCTTTAGGCAGGCCCCAAAAACAAAAACGGCCCTGGATCGCTCCAGGGCCGTTTCTTCGGAATTCATATGGGGTGGCTGATGGGACTCGAACCCACGACGACCAGAATCACAATCTGGGACTCTACCAGCTGAGCTACAGCCACCGTAATAGAGTCCACGATTATAGCCATAAAAGCCGCGCCCCCGACCCTGGTTTGGAAGAATGATGCGCGCGCCCCACTCAGCCCGCCGCCAGCGGGCCCGAAGGCGCCACCTGCGGCGCCTCGTCATGCGCGGCATCCCTCTGCCGGATCGAGCCGTCCGAGCGCTCGAAGGTGCCGATCAGCAGACCGCTGGCGATCGCATGCGCCTTCAGTTCGTCGACCACCTCGTCCCGTCCGGGCGCGACCGAGAACTCGTGCGCGCGATCGAGTGCGAACAGCTGGAAGGCGTAGCGATGCACGCCATGCCCCGGCGGCGGATCGGGCGGCAGCCACGCCGCCTGCAGCCCGGAATTGCGGCCGGCGTGCACCGTGTCCTGGCCTTCGTTGCCCTGGCTCGGCAGCGCCGCTTCCACCAGCCGAGTGTCGCCAGGCGGCAGGTTGACGACGATGGCGTGCACCAGCGGGTTGGGCGTGGGCGAATCCGCATCCTCGACCACCAGCAGCAACGAGGCGGCGCCTTGCGGCACACCCTCCCATTGCAGAGGCGGCGACAGGCCCTCGCCATCGGCCGTGTAGCGCGGCGGAATCGGCGCGTGATCGGCAAAGGCGACGCTCGTCAGCGAGATCGTGGCCATGCCCTCGCGCAGGCCGAGCGTGTTGAAAACGATCTTGTCCAGGCCGGCACGCACGCCGTGCAGGGCCTGGCCGATGACTTCGGGCAACTTTTCGAGCATGCCGAGGGTATAGCGCGCCCTTTGCCTCGCCCCTGTAGGACGCCGCAGCGGGCCAACCGAAGCCTGCGGCGCCAGATCGCGCAGCCCCGCACGCCGATTCGAAAGCACGGGCTCTCGCCTCGCCCGCGCGATGCATCCGGCCGCTATCATGGCCGCGCCCTGCCATGCGGGCGCCGCTTCATTCACGAACCAAGGGATCACTCATGAGCATCGTCTGGACCATCCTGATCGGCTTCGTCGTAGGTCTGGTGGCACGCGCCGTCAAACCGGGCGACGACTCCGCCGGCTTCATCGTCACCACGCTGATCGGCATCGCGGGCTCGCTGGTCGTCACCTATGTCGGCCAGTCGCTCGGCTGGTACACCGCCGGCGAAGGCGCCGGCTTCATCGCGTCGGTGCTCGGCGCGATCGTGCTGCTGATCCTCTACGGCCTCGTCAAGCGCAAGAGCTGAGTCGCCGGCCATCGGGCGGGGCCGATGCCACGCAAACCCCGCGCGCACCACCATGTCTACGTGGTCGAGCTCGACGACCGCGTCTGGAACATCGCCCGCTTCCGGCGCGCCAATCCCGACTATCAGCTCGGCAAGCCCTTCGTCTACGTCGGCATGACCGGGCTCGATCCCGACATTCGCTTCGACAAGCACAAGGCCGGCATCCAGGCCAACAGCTTCGTGCAGGACTACGGCCTGCACCTGCTGCCCGCGCTCTACGAGCGCTACAACCCGATGAACTACGAAGACGCGCGCTCGATGGAAGTCGAGCTCGGCATCGCCCTGCGCAAGGCGGGTTACGGCGTCTGGCAGGCCTGAGCGCGAAGGCGCGCTTCAGGAGTAGGTGACCCAGTCCTCGTACGCCGGCCCGTCGAGATGCGGCAGCGTGTTGTAGGTCACCAGCATGTGGCGCTTGGGCGTGAAGGCGAACTCGGTCACCGACGAGTTGCGGATGCGCAGGTTGAGCTCGATCGTGGTCTCGGGGCTGGTGCCCAGCACATGGCCCACCGCCGTGCTGATCGGGCCGCCGCTCGACACCACGAGCACCTTGGCCCCATGGTGCTTGTCGCGCACGTGGTCGAGCGCGGTGGTCACGCCCGCGAGAAAGTCGACGTAGCTGGGCATGCCGACCGGCTTCGTGCGCCCCTGCATCCAGGCGCCCAGTCCCTCGCGCAGCAGGCGGAAGTGATGCCGGTACATCTCGGGCGAATCGGGCTTCTCGAGCTTGCCCTCGTGGATGGTGGCGATCACCGCCTCGCTGTCGTACTCGTTGAGGCCGGGCCACGGCAGCACGTCGTCGCGCGTCAGACCGAGGCCCTGCGCGATGCCTTCCCAGGTCTGCCGATGCCGGCGCAAGGTGCCGGTGATCACGGCGTCGAAGCGCATGCCGCGCTCGCGCCAGTACTCGCCGAGCCGCACCGACTGCCTGTGGCCCAGTTCGCTCAGGTTGTCGTAGTCGGCCGCGCCGAAGCTGGCCTGGCCATGGCGCACGAGGTAGAGAGTTCCCATGCGCGGATTCTGGCAAGAAGCGACCGCGGCGCTTGTCCCACGCGAGACGGAAAAAGCAACGGGCCGCGCAAGGCGGCCCGCGAAGGGGTGGAAGGCGCCTCGCGGCGCGTTCGATCAACGTGCGCCGGCGAACGGCAGTCCGTCGGTCGCGGGACGCGGCACCAGGATCTCGGCCTTGTAGCGGTCCTTCAGCAGGTTGTAGTAGGCGGCGTCTTCGGCGGCAGCGATCGACTGGCCGACCTGCGCGTTCTCCTGCTTCGCGACTTCCGCCGTCGGCGCGGTGCGCGGCACGGCCTTGGTCACGCGCACCACGGCATAGCCCTGCGTGCCGAGGTCGACGCCGACCAGGGTCGGCAGCTTGCCGGCGTCGGCGCGCAACGCGGCCTCGACCACCACGCCCGGCTGTGCCTTCGCATCGGTGCGCGACACGGTGACGGGCGCCGCGAAATTGGCGCCATCGGCCTTCGTGGTCCAGGCCGCGAGCTTGGCCTCGCCCTCGGTCTTGGCGAGGGCCGCCGCGCGCTCGGTGACGAGCTGCGCGCGGATCTTGTCTTTCACATCGGCCAGCGGAATCGGGTGCGCGGCCGAATACTGGGTCACGCGGCCCGAGGCGAGCTGGTTGGTGCCGACCTCGATCGCTTCGGTGTTCTGCTTGCGGCTCAGCGAATCGGGAGAGAACAGCGCGCTCAGGAAGTTGCGGCTCGCGAGCGGTCCGGTGGCACCCGGCGCGGCCGTGCGGCCGATGTTGTTCGCGGTCTGGATCGTGAGCTTGAGCTTCTCGGCGGCCGGCTTCAGGCTCTCGGGCTGCTGGTACACCGTATCGGTGAAGGTCTCGGCGGCCTTGGCGAATTCCTGCGTGGCCTGCTGGGCACGGTAGTCGTTCTCGAGGGTGGCGCGCACCTGCTCGAACGGCGGCACCACGGCCGGCTTGATGTCGTCCAGGCGAATGATGTGATAGCCGAACTCGGTTTCGACGACGTTGCTGATCTCGCCCTTCTTCAGGGCGAACATCGCATCTTCGAAAGGCTTGACCATCGCGCCGCGCGTGACGAAGTCGAGGTCGCCGCCCTTCTCGGCCGAGCCCGGGTCCTGCGAGTTCTTGCGCGCGACATCGGCGAAGGTGTTGGGTGCCTTGCGCACATCGGCCAGCAGTTGCTCGGCCTTGGCCTTCGCCTTGGCGCGATCGGCGGCCGGCGCGCTGGCGGCCGCGGTGATCAGGATGTGGCTCGCGCGGCGTTCTTCCTTGGTGCCGAAGCGCGCGGTGTTCTGCTCGTAGTAGCTCTTGAGCTCGGCCTCGTTGACCGTCACGTTCTTCTTGGCCGCCTCGAGGTCGAGCAGCAGGTATTCGATGCTTGCCTGCTCGGGCGCCTGGAACTGCGCCGCGTGGTCCTTGTAGTAGGTCTCGATGTCGGCATCGCTGACCGTGACCTTGGACGCGAAGCCCTCGGGCGCGAAGCGCGACACCTGGATCTCGCGCTGCTCGTAGAAGGCGTTGATGGTGGCGGCCGCCAGCGCGGGCGGCGTGAAGGTGGTGCCCGACACGCCCAGCAGCAGTTGCTGCGTGGCGAGCTCGGCGCGCATCGAGGCTTCGTACTGCTCGGGCGTGCGGCCGGTCACGCGCTGGAAGGCGTCGCGGTCGAACTTGCCCTCGGGCGTACGGAAGGTCGCGAGGCCCGGGTCCTGCGCGAAGATGCGCGAGAGACGCTCTTCGGACACCGTCATGTTGGCCTTGTTGGCCGCCACCGTCAGCACGCGGTCGCGAACCATCTTCTCGAGCGTGGCATAGCGCAGCGCATCGGAGTCGAGCACCAGCGGATCGACGTTGGGCGACTGCTGGCGGATGCGGTCGGTTTCCACGCGATGCTGCGCATCCCATTCGGGCCGCGTGATGCTGCTGCCATCGACATGCGCGACGGCCTCGTCCTTGGAGAAGCCCTGGTAGCGCTCGACGCCGAACAGCACGAACGACGGGATGATCAGCAAGAACAAGATAATCATCATGATCTTGTTGTACTTGCGGAAGAAATCAAACATGCTTGGACACTCTCAGGCGTTGGCTGTCGGACGGCAATAAAAAAGGCGAACCGTTGTTCGCCTTTGCATCGGGTGGTGGTGGGTGCTGAGGGGCTCGAACCCCCGACCTACGCCTTGTAAGGGCGCCGCTCTACCAGCTGAGCTAAGCACCCCACCGGGAATACTTTTCTTCCGAGTTCTCGTCGTCGACTTAGTTCAACGCGTCCTTGAGGGCCTTGCCGGGACGGAACTTCGGAATCTTGGCGGCCTTGATTTTAATCGCGTCGCCGGTGCGCGGATTGCGACCCGTACGCGCCGCACGTTTACCGACTGCAAAAGTGCCGAAACCGACGAGCGACACGGAGCCGCCCTTCTTGAGCGTGGTACGAATGGCGCCGATGGTGGATTCGAGCGCGCGCGTGGCGGCTGCTTTGGAAATATCGGCGTTCTTTGCGATGTGCTCAATCAGTTCGGTCTTGTTCACAAGGGCCCCTTGTAGAAAAAAGTTGGTCGGCTTTCGTCGGCTGGCGAGTCGGTCGCGACGTGGTGCGACGCGGAAGCTTGGCAGGCCTGACGCCCCGGCAGCGCGCTGCCATCGGGGATTACAACCACTGGCCTGCGGGGTGTCAATACGACATCAGCCCGTGCGGCGCAGCGGAGCGCGCGATTCTAGGGGCGTTTCGCGAAGACCTTTTTTCGACCGGGCTCAGGCCGTCTCACAAGGCTTCGGCGATCGCTTTTCCGAGGTCGCTGGTGCTCGCCGTGCCACCGATATCGGGCGTGCGCGGCGCACCGCTTCCGGGCGCGAGCACCTTCTCGATGGTCGAGAGGATCGCGTCGTGCGCGTCCTTGTGGCCGAGAAATTCCAGCATCATCGCGCCGCACCAGATCTGGCCGATCGGGTTGGCGATGCCTTTGCCCGCGATGTCGGGCGCCGAGCCGTGCACCGGTTCGAACAGCGAGGGCGTGGTGCGCTCGGGGTTGAGGTTGGCGCTCGGCGCGATGCCGATGGTGCCGGTGCAGGCCGGCCCGAGGTCGGACAGGATGTCGCCGAACAGATTGCTCGCCACCACCACGTCGAAGAAGTCGGGCCGCTGCACGAAGTGGGCGGTGAGGATGTCGATGTGGAACTTGTCGAGCGTCACGCCCGGATAGGCCTTCGCCATCTCGGCCACGCGCTCGTCCCAGTAGGGCATGGTGATCGAGATGCCGTTCGACTTGGTGGCGCTGGTCAGGTGCTTCTTCGGCCGCGACTGCGCGAGCTCGAACGCGAACTTGAGCACGCGGTCCACGCCCAGGCGCGACATCACGGTCTCCTGCACCACGATCTCGCGCGGCGTGCCTTCGTACATGCGCCCGCCGATGCTCGAGTACTCGCCCTCGGTGTTCTCGCGCACGATGTACATGTCGATCTCGCCGGGCTGGCGCGGCGAGCCGTCGCGGCGCACCACGGGCGCGACGATGCCGGGCATGAGGCGCGCGGGGCGCAGGTTGATGTACTGGTCGAACTCGCGGCGGAACAGCAGCAGCGAGCCCCACAGCGAGATGTGGTCGGCGATCTTCTCGGGCCAGCCGACCGCGCCGAAGAAGATGGCGTCATGGCCGCCGATCTGGTCCTTCCAGTCGTCGGGCAGCATCTTGCCGTGCTTCTCGCAGTAGTCCCAGCTCGAGAAGTCGAAGTGGTCGAACTTCAGGTCGATGCCGAACTTGCGCGCCGCCGCATCGAGCACGCGCACGCCCTCGGGCGTGGTTTCCTTGCCGATGCCGTCGCCGGCGATCACTGCGATTCTGTGGGTGGTCATGGTCTGGGTCCTTCCGATGGGATGAGCGGTGCAAAGAAGTCGAGTGCCTCGGCGAGCAGTTCGCCCGGCGCCTCCTCGGGAACATAGTGGCCGCAGGGCAGCGCATGCCCGTCGATCCGGTCGGCGCGCTCGCGCCACAGTGCCAGCACGTCGAAGGCGCGTCCGACCACGCCGTGCGCGCCCCACAGCACGCGCAGCGGCATCGCGAGCCGCGCGCCCGCGGCGATGTCGGCGCGGTCGTGCTCGAGGTCGATGCCGGCCGAGGCGCGGTAGTCCTCGCAGATGGATTCGGCGCTGCCCGGGATGGCCGCGCAGCGCTCGTACTCCGCGAGCACCTCGGGCGCGAAGGGCGCGAGCCCCGCGTGACGCCCGCCCATCACGCTGCGCACGTAGCGCACCGGATCGGAGGCGATCAGCGCCTCGGGCAGCGGCGGCGGCTGGATCAGGAAGAACCAGTGCCAGTAGGCGCGAGCGAAGGCTTCCGACGTGTGCTCGTACATGGCGAGCGTGGGCGCGATGTCGAGCAGCAGCATGCGCTCGACGGCGGACGGATGGTCGGCCGCGAGCCGGTGCGCCACGCGCGCGCCGCGGTCGTGCGCGAGCACGCCGAAGCGCTCGAAGCCGTGATGGCGCATCGCCGCGAGCGCATCGAGCGCCATCGCGCGCTTGCTGTGGTTCGCGTGCGCGGCATCGGCCGCGGGCCGGCCCGAATCGCCGTAGCCGCGCAGGTCGATCGCGACCACGGTGAAGCGCTCGGCCAGCGCGGGCGCGACGCGGTGCCAGATGGCGTGCGTCTGCGGATGCCCGTGCAGCAGCAGCAAGGGTGCGCCGCGGCCGCCGATGCGGCCATGCACGCGCACGCCATCGCGTTCGATGTCGAAGACGGGAAAGTCGAGGAAAGAGGCGGTCACGCGGCGATTGTGCGTTGCGCACCCCGGTCCATCAAGCAACAATCGGCCAATTCATACTTTCCGTTCTGGCATGAATTCATTGGCACTGGAGCGCGCCGACCTGGCATTGGCGCTCGCCATCCGCGAACACGGCAGCCTCGCGGGCGCGGCCGGCGCGCTCGACGTCGTGCCCTCGGTGGTCACCAAGCGGCTCGGCGCGCTCGAGGCACGGCTGGGCCAGCGACTGTTCGACCGCACCACGCGGCGGCTCAGCGTCACGGCCGAGGGCGAGGCCGTGTGCCGGCATGCGAAGCATCTGCTCGAAGGCTTCGCCGCGCTCGAGGGCGAACTCGGCGAGCGCCAGAACGAACTCACGGGCGCGGTGCGGCTGGCCGCCACCTTCGGCTTCGGCCGACGCTGGCTCGGCCCCGCGCTCGCGGAATTCCAGGCCGGCCATCCGGGCCTGCGCATCGAGCTGCAACTGACCGAACGCCTGCCCGACCTCGGCGCCGAAGGCTACGACGGCGCGCTGTGGCTCTGGGCGGTGCAGCAGCGCCATGCCTCGGACTGGGTCTCGCGCCGCATCGCGCGCAACCAGCGCGTGCTGGCGGCCGCGCCCTCCTACCTCGCGCGCCGCGGCACGCCGGCCAGCGTCGATGCGCTGGCTGCGCACGACTGCCTGGTCGCGCGCGAGAACGGCGAGATCCACCGGCAGGAATACGCGCTGTGGTCGCTGCGGCATGGCCGCGACGGCAGCACGGCGCGCGTGCGGGTGCAGGGCCCGCTGTCGAGCAACTCGGGCGAGATGGTGCGCGACTGGTGCCTGGCGGGCCACGGGATCATGCTGCGCAGCCTCTGGGACATCGCGCCGCAACTGGCTTCGGGCGCGCTGGTGCGGGTGCTGCCGCAGTACGCGATGCCCGATGCCGACATCCACTGGATCGCGCCCTGGCGGCCGAAGACGCCGCGGCGGGTGCGGCTCTTGGTCGACCATCTGGCAGAGCGCTTTCGCGGCGAACCCTGGAAGCCAGCGCGCTAGGCGAAGGCCCCGCGCGCTTCAGCGGGCCGCGCGCACCACCAGGCTCACACCCACCGCCGTGAGCGCGGTGCCCAGCAGCGTGGCCGGCGTGATCTGCTCGCGGAACAGCAGCCAGGCCATGAGGGCGGTGCAAGGCGGCACCAGGTAGAGCAGGCTCGTGACCGCGGTCGCGGTGCCACGCTGGATCAATATATAGAGCAGCGAGCTGCCACCCAGCGAGAGCGCGAGCACCGACCAGGCCATCGCGCCGATCGAATGCGCATTCCACGCGATGGCCTCGGGCTCGAGCAGCGCGAACGGCAGGGTGGCGACCACGGCCGCCGCCATCTGCACCGCGCTGGCGCTGCGCACGTCGCAGGGTGCGACGAAGCGCTTCTGATAGAGCGTGCCCGCGGTGATCGACACCAGCGCCATGAGCGCGAGGCTCATGGTCGCGGCATTGACCTCCGAGCCATCGCCCAGCTTGCGCCACACGACCAGCACCAGCCCCGCGAAGCCCAGCGCCAGACCCAGCCATTGCCGCGGCGACACGCGCCCGCCGTTGAAGGACATCCAGATCGCGGTCAGCACCGGCTGGATGCCGACCAGCAGCGCGACCAGCCCCGAGCCCATGCCTGCGCGCACCGCGGCCCAGACGCCACCGAGGTAGCCGGCCTGCATCAGGATGCCCGTGACCGCGAGGTGACCCCACTGCGCCCGGGTCGAAGGCCACGCCACGCGCGCCAGCGCGACCCACAGGCCGAAGCAGAGGAACGAGAGCACGAAGCGCACGGCCAGGAACTTGAAGGGCGGCGCATGCGGCATGCCGTAGCGCGCGACGATGAAGCCCGTGCTCCAGATCAGCACGAAGACCGCCGGCATGGCCCGCAACCAGCCCACCTCGCGGGCCGAGGCGGCGCTCATTTGGCCCGGGCCCGGATCTCGGGAATGGCCTTTTGCAGGTAATAGACCATCGACCACACGGTGAGCACGGCCGAGACCCAGATCAGCCACTGGCCCCACAGGCCGGTGTCGATGAAGCCGAACAGCTGCCCGTCGTAGAGCAGGAACGGGATCGCCACCATCTGCACCGTCGTCTTGACCTTGCCGATCATGTGCACCGCCACGCTCTTGCTGGCGCCGATCTGGGCCATCCATTCGCGCAGCGCCGAGATCGCGATCTCGCGGCCGATGATGATCAGCGCCACGAACACGTCGGCCCGGTTCAGGTGCACCAGCACCAGCAGCGAGGCGCAGACCAGGAACTTGTCGGCCACCGGATCGAGGAAGGCGCCGAAGGCCGAGGTCTGGTTGAGCTTGCGCGCCAGGAAGCCGTCGAGCCAGTCGGTGGCCGCGAACACTATGAACATGACCGTGGCGATCACGTTGCGCATCGGGTCGGCGATCGGCAGGTAGAACACACCGACGATCAGGGGGATCGCGACGATGCGCGTCCAGGTCATGATGGTCGGCAGGGTCCAGAACATGCGCTCGATTGTGTCACGCGAAAACGATGGATTCGAGAACGGGGGCAAAGCCGTGCCGGCGCCCCGTTCCCGCGCCGGCATGTTCAGTGCAGCGCACGGTAGATTTCCTCGGCCAGGTCGAAGGCGATGCCTTCGACCGAGGCGATGTCCTCCACGCTCGCCGCCGCCACGCCGCGGATGCCGCCGAAGCGCTGCAGCAGCCGGGCCCGGCGCTTCGGGCCGATGCCCGGGATGTCCTCGAGCTGGCTGCCGCCCACGCGCACCTTGGCGCGCTTGGCGCGCATGCCGGTGATGGCGAAGCGGTGCGCCTCGTCGCGGATCTGGGCCACCAGCATCAGCGCCGCCGAATCCTTGCCCAGGTAGACCTTCTCGCGGCCGTCGGCGAACACCAGTTCCTCGAGGCCGACCTTGCGGCCCTCGCCCTTCTCGACGCCGACGATCAGCGACAGCGGCAGGCCGAGCTCGCTGAACACCTCGCGCGCCATCGACACCTGGCCCTTGCCGCCGTCGACCAGCACCAGCTCCGGCATGCGCGCGCCCCGGGCCCGCGCCGGCGCCGCCGCACCCTGGACGCCCTCGGCGCCTTCGCTCTCGGCATCGCCGGGCGGCAGCGCCTCGGTCTCGGCGGCCATCGCCTCGGCCAGCTTGCCGTAGCGCCGGTGCAGCACCTGGCGCATCGCCGCATAGTCGTCGCCGGGCGTGATGCCGTCGATGTTGTAGCGGCGGTATTCCTTGTTCTGCATCGCATGGTGCTCGAACACCACGCACGAGGCCTGCGTGGCCTCGCCCGCGGTGTGCGAGATGTCGAAGCACTCGACGCGGAAGTTGTCGAGGTCCTCGCTCGCGAGCTCCAGCGCATCGGCCAGCGCGCGGGTGCGGGCCTGCTGCGAGCCCTCCTCGGCCAGCAGCCGCGCCAGCTGCAGGCTGGCATTCTTCTCGGCCATCTCGAGCCAGTGGCGACGCTGCTCGCGCGGCTGGAACACGGCCGTCACGCGCGTGCCCGACTGCAGCGACACCGCCTCGATCAGTTCGCGGCCCACGGTTTCGCTGAGCACCAGCGTGGCCGGCACCGGCACGTCGATGTAGTGCTGCGCGATGAAGGCCTCGAGCACCTGCACCTCCACCGAATCGGTGGCGGCGGAAGGCGCGCCCTCGCCTTCGTCGTTGTCGAGCTCGCCGTGGTGCATCTGCGAGGCGTCCTCGACATGCACCGGGAAGTAGGCCCGGTCGCCCAGGTGACGGCCGCCGCGCACCATGGCCAGGTTCACGCAGGCCTTGCCGCCCTGCACCTTGACGGCGAGGATGTCCACGTCCTTGTCGGAGGCGATCTCGATCGACTGCTGGTGCAGCACGCGCGAGATCGCCGACATTTGGTTGCGCAGCTCGGCGGCCTGCTCGAACTCCAGCTTCTCGGCGTGCGAGGTCATGCGCTGCTCGAGCTTGCTGAGCACGAGCTGCGTGTCGCCGCGCAGGAAGGCCTCGGCGCTCGCCACGTCCTGCGCATAGGCCTCGGTCGAGATGTGGCCCACGCAGGGACCGGTGCAGCGCTTGATCTGGTAGAGCAGGCACGGCCGGGTGCGGTTGGCGTAGACCGTGTCCTCGCAGGTGCGCAGCTTGAACACCTTCTGCAGCAGCTGGATCGACTCCTTGACGGCCCAGGCGCTCGGGTACGGCCCGAAGTAGCGGTGCTTCTTGTCGACCGCGCCACGGTAGTAGGCCAGCCGCGGAAACTGGTGCGAGGCGATCTTGAGATAGGGATAGCTCTTGTCGTCGCGAAACAGGATGTTGTAGCGCGGCTTGAGCGTCTTGATGAGGTTGTTCTCGAGCAGCAGCGCCTCGGCCTCGGAGCGCACCACGGTGGTCTCCATGCGCGCGATCTTGGAGATCATGTGGCCGATGCGCGTGCCGCCGTGGCTCTTCTGGAAGTAGTTGGCGACCCGCTTCTTGAGGTTGCGCGCCTTGCCCACGTAGAGCACGGCGCCCGCCGCGTCGAAGTAGCGGTAGACGCCCGGCAGCTGCGGCAGGGCGGCCACTTCGCTGAGCAGTTGATCTGAATGCACGTCTGACATGGCGGCTATTGTGGCGCGCGTCGACCGACGTCATGGCGCACCTGCGAGCAAACCCCGAGGTGGCTGGAACGAAATGTGCTCATGATGGATGCGGGCGCGAGGAGCGCCCGTCTCGTTTCAACACAACTACTCGGGAAACTCTCTCCATGACGAAGAAGATCCAGTCGCGCGCCTGGTGGGCGCTCTCGCCCCTGGCGCTGGCATTGACGGTGGCTGGCTGCGGCGGTGGCGGCGGCGGACAGGACAACGCAGCACTGGTCGCGACGATCGCCGCCATCAACGCGGCCAACAATCCCCCCCCGCCGCCCCCGCCCGCAGCCGACAAGGGCTGCCTGATCGGCGACAGCGGCACCCAGGTGACGGTGGGCTCGGGCGATCCGGGCGATCCGGCGGCACCCGAACCGGCCTCGGGCTACGTGGTCGGCCACAAGCTGGTCTACGCAAAGAACTACATGGTGGTGGCCAACCATCCGCTGGCCACGCGCGCGGGCTGCGACATCCTCAAGGCCGGCGGCAGCGCGGTCGACGCGGCGGTCGCGGTGCAGGCGGTTCTGGGCCTGGTCGAGCCGCAGTCCAGCGGACTGGGTGGCGGCGCCTTCATGCTGCACTACGACGCGAAGACGAAGAAGGTGCAGGCCTACGACGGACGCGAGATGGCGCCCGCCGCGGCCACCGAGAACTACCTGCGCTATGCCGTGCAGACCAATCCCGCCGGCGGAGCCCCCGTGCCCAGTGCACGCGCCAGCGGCCGCTCGATCGGCACGCCGGGCGCGGTGCGCATGCTCGACATCGCCTACAAGGACCATGGCAAGCTGCCCTGGAAGGACCTGTTCGGCTACGGCATCACGCTGGCCTCCGACGGCTTCCCGATCGGTGGCCGCATGGCGGCCGCGATCTCCTCGTCGGCATCCAGCCTCAAGCGCGACGCCGACGCGACGGCCTATTTCTTCAACGCCGACGGCACGCCGAAGGCGCTGGGCACCCGGCTCAAGAACCCGGCCTACGCCAAGACGCTGACCACGCTCGCCAACGAAGGCGCCAACGCGTTCTACACCGGCCCCATCGCGCAGGCGATCGTCGACAAGATCGGCATCACCACCGCGGCCAACGACGGCTCGGCCATCACGCCCGGCGTGACGACCATGGCCGACATGGCCAGCTACGTCGCCAAGCGCCGCGACCCCGTCTGCGGCACCTACCGCGACTACTACGTCTGCAGCATGTCGCCGCCCTCCTCGGGCGGCATCGCCGTGGTGCAGGCGCTCGGCATCCTCGAGACCTTCAACATGAGTCTCTACAAGCCGACCTCCATCGACATCGAGGGCGGCAAGCCGACGGTGATGGGCGTGCACCTGGTGAGCGAGGCCGAACGCCTGGCCTACGCCGACCGCGACAAGTACGTGGCCGACACCGACTTCATCCCGCTGCCCGGCGGCTCGGCCGACACGATGCTCAACAAGCCGTACCTGCAGAAGCGGGCCAGCCTGATCAGCCTGTCCAGGAGCATGGGCGTGGCCGCGGCCGGCGACCTCGGCAGCGTGCCGCTGGGCATCGACAAGACCGAGGAGCACGGCACCACCCACTTCACCGTGGTCGACAAGCAGGGCAACGTGGTGACGATGACGACCACGGTCGAGAGCACGCTGGGCTCGTTCCACATGACGCAGGGCTTCATGCTGAACAACCAGCTGACCGACTTCTCGGCCAACCCGAACGACACCACCGACCCGAGCATCAAGGTCGCCAACCGCGTCGCCCCGGGCAAACGTCCGCGCAGCACGATGGCGCCAACGTTGGTGTTCAAGAAGAACACCGACGGCAGCATGGGCGAGTTCGTGATGGGCACCGGTTCGCCGGGCGGCGGCACGATCATCCAGTACGTGGTGAAGACCGTGGTCGGCGCGCTCGACTGGGGCCTCGATGCGCAACAGGCGACCTCGCTGGTCGACTTCGGTGCCACCAACAGCGTGACCACCAACGTGGGCGGCGAACACCCCGCCATCGACACCTCGAACTCGGGCAACAACGACCCGCTGATCGCCGGCCTGCGCGCGCTCGGCCACACGGTCAACTTCGGCGCCCAGTCCAGCGGCATCAGCACCATCATCCGCACCAACGTGGGTGGCCAGCCAGTGCTCACGGGTGGCGCCGACCCGCGGCGCGAAGGCATCGTGCTCGGCGATACCTTCACGCCCTGATCCGGGTCCGAAACCCGGCGGCGCCTACTTCGCGAGTTCGCTCACCAGCCGGTAGAGGAACTCGCGCCCGTCGTAGAGCCGCTGGATCTCGATGCGCTCGTCCAGCCCGTGGGCGCGCGCATCCGAAGGCTCGAGGAACATGCCGGTCACGCCGTACATCGGAATGCCGGCATTGCGCAGGAAGCGGCTGTCGGTGGCGCCCGTGCTCATCGCGGGAATCACCGGCACGCCCGGCCACATCTGCTCGGTCAGCCGCTCCACCGTCTTCACCAGGTCGCCCTGCAGCGGCGACGCCGGGCTGCGCAGCGGCTTGCCGAGGTTGCGCACCACGATCTTGTCGTTGCCCACGGCCTGGGTCAGCAGGCGCTCGACCTCGTCGGGGTCGTCGTGCGGCAGGATGCGGCAGTTGACCGTGGCCTTGGCCGACTGCGGCAGCGCGTTCTCGGCGTGGCCGGCCTGCACCATGGTCGCCACGCAGGTGGTGCGCAGCTGGGCGTTGTAGGCCGGGTTGGCCGTCATGCGCTCGAGCACGCCGGCATCGGGGTTGCCGGTGCCGATGGCGCGCATGTCCTCGGCCAGCTGGCCGGTGGCAAAGGGCGCGCTGCGCGCGAAATAGGTCTTCGTGACGTCGGCGAGCTTGATCGGGAAGGCGTAGTTGCCGAGCCGCTCCAGGCCGGCCGACAGCGCGTAGATCGGGTTGTTCTTGGTCGGTACCGAGCTGTGGCCACCGACGTCGCGCGCCTCGAGCATGTAGGTGGTGTACATCTTCTCGGCCACCTGCAGCCGGTGCAGGTTCGGCTTGCCGTTGCGCAGTTCGCCGCCGCCGCCCTCGTTGATGCCGAACTCGGCCTGCAGCAGCTCGGGCTTGTTGTTGATGAGCCAGAAAGCGCCGTTGCTCAGCGCATCGCCGCGCTCCTCGTCGGCGGTCAGTGCGAGGATGATGTCGCGGCGGGGCTTGAAGCCCTCCTGTTTCAGTTGCCCGAGCACCGACACCAGCGCCGAGGCCATCGCCTTGTCATCGATGGAGCCGCGCGCCGTGAAGTAGCCGCCCGACTCCTGCAGCTTGAACGGGTCGGTCTTCCAGTCCTCGCGCCGGGCCTCGACCACGTCGATGTGGGCCAGCAGCAGCAACGGCTTCTTCGATCCGTCGCCCTTGAAGCGCATCACGAGGTTGCCCTTCTTGGGGAAGGGTTCGAGGATCTGGATGTCCGCGGGCGCGAAGCCCGACTCGACCAGGCGCTTTTCCATCGCGCGCGCGGCCTGCGTGTTGTCGCCCACCGAGTGGGTGGTGTTGATCTCGATGAGTTCCTTGTAGATCTCGCGGAAGCGCTGCTGCTGCGGCGTGAGCGTCTGGGCGCCCGCCGTGGCGAGGCCGCCGAGCGCGAGGGACAGGGCCAGCGCGCTGCGCAAGCTGCGCAGTCGCGAGGTCGCGGGCAAGGCGGCGCCGGGATGTCGGGCGCGGATCTTCTTCAGGCTCATTCGCTCTCTCCTTGTGGTTGTGGTGCGCGGCCAGCATAGCGACGGCCCCGCGCGAGAGCCATTCAGAAGAAAGGCACAAGGTGCACACTCGCGGCCATGCAACGCGACTGGGACATCTTCTGCAAGGTCATCGACAACCATGGGGACCTCGGCGTGTGCTGGCGGCTCGCGCGCCAGCTCGCCGCTCTCGGCGAACGGGTGCGGCTCTGGGTCGACGACGCCAGCGCGCTGGCCTGGATGTCACCGGAAGGCTGCGCGGGCGTGCGCGTGATCGACTGGAGCGACCCGGCCGCGGTGAGCGCGGCCGCGGCCGAACCGGCGCCGCGGGTGCTGATCGAGGCCTTCGGCTGCGACCCGGCGCCCGAACTGATCGCGCGCTTCGCCGAAGCCTCGGCCGCCGACGGCACCCCGCGCGCCTGGATCAATCTCGAATACCTCTCGGCCGAACCCTATGTGGAGCGGCTGCATGGCCTGCCCTCGCCGGTCTTCAGGGAACCGGGCGCCGGGCTCACCAAGCGCTTCTTCTATCCAGGCTTCACACCGGCCACCGGCGGCCTGCTGCGCGAACCGGACCTGGCGCGGCGGCGCGCGGCCTTCGATCGCGCTGCCTGGCTGGCTCGACGGCAGTTGCCCTGGAACGAAGGCGAGCGGCTGGTGTCGCTGTTCTGCTACGAGCCGCCGGCCCTGGCCGCGCTGCTGGCCCAACTGGCCGATGAGGGCACGCCGACCCGGCTGCTCGTGACACCCGGCCGCGCGACCGCGGCCGTCGAGGCCTGTCTTTCGAGCGCGCCATGGCTCGAACGCGCTCCCGGCCAGGCGAGCGCGCTATCGATTTCATACCTGCCGCACCTCGACCAGCCCGATTTCGACCATCTGCTCTGGGCCTGCGACCTGAACTTCGTGCGCGGCGAGGACTCGCTGGTGCGCGCCCTCTGGGCCGGCGCGCCGCTGGTCTGGCAGATCTATGCGCAGGACGACGACGCGCATCACGTGAAGCTCGACGCCTGGCTCGACTGGCTGGAAGCGCCGGCCTCGATGCGGCGCTTCCACCACGCCTGGAACGGCTTCGGCAACACGGCCCTGTCGCTGGCCGACATCGGCGAGGAATGGCGTCTTGCGGTGACCCAGGGGCGCGAGCGCCTGCTCGCGCAAGACGATCTCGTGACCCAGCTGCAGCATTTCGTCGCCGGAAAAAGCTAAAATAGCGGGCTTTGCGGATTTCGGCCCGGATCCTGGGAACTTCCTGGGGGTTCGAGATGCACTCCGCTGAACCTGCCGCGGGACATGTACCGCGGGGCTTTTTCCAACCGGCACTCCTGCCCGGATTCTGGAAGTCCCGCGCACCGAGCGGCTTACATCCAGAGACCCTGATATGAAAATCGCTCAAGAAATCCGCGCCGGCAACGTCATCATGCACGGCAAGGATCCGATGGTCGTGCTCAAGACCGAATACAGCCGCGGCGGCCGCAACAGCGCCACCGTGCGCATGAAGATGAAGAGCCTGATCGCCAACTTCAACACCGAAGTGGTCTTCAAGGCCGACGACAAGATCGACCAGATCGTGCTGGACAAGAAGGAGTGCACCTACTCCTACTTCGCCGACCCGATGTATGTCTGCATGGACGCCGACTACAACCAGTACGAAGTCGAAGCCGAGAACATGGGCGACGCCCTGAACTACCTCGAAGACGGCATGGCCGTCGAAGTGGTGTTCTACGACGGCAAGGCCATCTCGGTCGAACTGCCGACCAGCGTCGAGCGCGAAATCACCTGGACCGAGCCGGCCGTCAAGGGCGACACCTCGGGCAAGGTGCTCAAGCCCGCCAAGATCGCCACCGGCTTCGAAGTGCCCGTGCCGCTGTTCGTCTCGCAAGGCGACCGCATCGAAATCGACACGCGCACCGGCGAATACCGCAAGCGCGTCTGAGCGACGCTTTCCCCGGCTGACCACCACCCGCAAGAGGCTCCGCAAGGAGCCTTTTGTCTTTGCGCACCGCCGCACGCAACGAATCCCGCGCCGCACAATCCCATTCCTATGACCAACAGCACGCACGACCTCCACGACAAGCGCCTCGCCGATGCCTGGGCCACGCTCCAGGCCCATGCCGACCATGGGCTGCCGCTCGACCCCGATCCCTCGCGCATCGCCTTCGCCGACCCCGAGTTCCTGCTGCGCCGCGAAACCCGCGGCGTGCGCATGCAGCTCGAGCTGATGAAGCCCGACATCGAGCAGCGCGCCCACGGCATCGAGAACACCATCGTGGTCTTCGGCAGCGCGCGCTTTCGCAGCGAAGAAGAAGCCGCAGCGCTGATCGCCGAGGCCGACAAGGCCGGCGACACCGCCGCGGCCGAGCGCTGGCGCCGGCTGGCGCGCAGCTCGCACTACTACGAGAAGGCGCGCACCTTCGGCAAGCTGGTCGCGCGCCACAGCGAGAACAAGGAGCCGCAGGACAAGCTCTTCATCTGCACCGGCGGCGGCCCCGGCATCATGCAGGCGGCCAACCGCGGCGCGCACGAGGCCGGCGGCCTGTCGGTCGGCCTGGCCATCGCGCTGCCGATGGAGGAAGCGGCCAATCCCTACGTCACGCCCGCGCTGAGCTTCAAGTTCCACTACTTCGCGATCCGCAAGATGCATTTCATGATGCGTGCGAAGGCGCTGGTGGCGTTCCCGGGCGGCTTCGGCACGCTCGACGAACTGTTCGAGGTGATCACGCTGGTGCAGACGCGCAAGTCGAAGCCGGTGCCGATCGTGCTGTTCGGCTCGGACTACTGGAAGCGCCTGATCGATTTCGACTTTCTGGTCGACGAAGGCGTGATCTCGCCCGGCGACGTCAAGCTCTTCGAATACGTCGACGCGCCCGAGGACGCGTGGGACGCGATCAAGCGCTTCTACAAGCTTTGAGCCGGCGCGGGCCGCCGCGCCTCAGGAGCTAGCGGCCTCGTCCTCATCGTCGTCGTCATCGGGCCGCAGCGCGTGCTCGAAGAAGCGCGTGAGCGCCTTGGCGCGCCGACGCCGCTCGGGGCCCGGGCCGATGGCGAGTCCCATGGCCACGGCATCGTCGGCCACGCCATGCAGCGCGTTGAACAGGATCACGGCCGTGAGCGTCGGGTCCTCGACCTCCCACACGCCGGCCGCGTCGCCATGCCTGAGCAGGCCGACCAGTTGCGTGATGACCGCGTTGTCGTTGCGCATGCGCCGGTCCTCGGGCCGGTATTCGTGGAACACCACGTCGTGCAGCGCGACGTTGTCGAGGTAGGTCGCGAGCCCGGTCTCGACCCAGGCCTTGATGCGGCCATGGTGGTCCTCGGGACGGTGGCGGTCCATCGCCTCCTGCAGCCGCGCGCAGAAGCTGTCGACGAAGCGCTGCTGCAGCGCGCCCAGCAGCGCCTCCTTCGACGGGAAGTACAGGTAGAAGGTGCCCTTGGCCACCTGCGCGCCGGCCGCGATGTCGTCGATGCTGGTGGTGGCGATGCCCTTCTCGATGAACAGCCGCTCGGCCGCATCCATCAGCGCCACGGCGCGGGTTTCGGGGGCCTTGACGCGGCGGCGCGGCTCGGCCGTTTCGGGAGCCGCAGGCGGGTCCGCCGCATCGGGCGTGGAAGAAGTGGTGGTGCGGCGCCCCGTCGTCATTCGGTTCCTCAGGTTGTGGCTGCGGCGGCACGTGCCGCCGCGATGGCCGCGTTCACCGCGGCCGCGTCGAGCGCCAGGCCGCGCGGCCCCAGCACGCGCTCGCCGAGCCAGGCGATGGCCTCGTCGGTGCGCGCGAAGGTGTCGGCCGGCACGCCGAAGAGCTTCTCGACATTCATCTTGCGGATTTTCTCGTATTGATCGGGCGGCACCACGCTGGCCATTCCCATCATATGGCGCCGGATGTCGGCGCCGCGCGCCTGCAGCCACTGCTTCGCGCTCTGCGCGCTGCCCTCGGGATGCACCAGCGCGTCGGCGTCGGCGAACACGCGCAGCGAAGCAAAAGGCTCGCCACGGTCGAGCCAGCGGTTCCAGTCCTCGGTGAAGACCTGCATGTCCTCGAGGGTCTGCAACCCCGAAGACACGCTGATGACCAGCGGCCACTGGCCGAGTTCGTGATGGATCATGGACAACTCCTTGATGACGGTCCGGGAACGAAGAACGGGAAGGCGACGCGCGGACAGGCGCAGCGGCACGCGCGCGGCGGGCATGGAACGAAGACCTCAGGCGCGGGCCGGCAGCGCGGCGGCGCGCGGCCTGACGCCGAGCAGCAGCCCGGCCGCCAGCAGGCCGGCCAGCCCGGCACAGGCCACGGCCGCATGGAAGCCCCCGGCCAGCGCACCCGACACCAGGCCATGGGCCAGCGAAGGATCGAGCGCGCCGAGCGCGGCGGTGTCGTGCCGCGCCACGGCGGCCACCGCCATCTCCTGCGCGCGCGCCGCCGACAGGCCGCCGTGCTCGAGCGCGGTGGCCAGTAGCGCGGTGGCGCGGCTGCTCATCAAGGTGCCGAGCAGCGCGATGCCGATCAGCATGCCGGCCTGGCGCAGCGCATTCATCGTGGCCGAGGCCATGCCCGAGCGCTGCGCCGGCACCGAGGCGATCACCGCCGTGCTGGTGGCCGGCACCGCCAGCCCCGTGCCGGCGCCGAGCACCACGAACAGCAGCGCGAGCACCACGTAGGGCGTGTCGGCCGCCAGCAGCGTCATCGCGAGCATCGCAGCGCCGATCAGGCCGTAGCCCGCCACCATCAACGCGTGGACGCCGTGGCGCCGCGACAGCCGGCCGAACTGCGAGGACACGATGCCGGTCGCGACGAACTGCGGCACCATGCGCCAGCCGGTGTCGGTGGCCGACCAGCCCTGCACCTGCTGCAGGAACAGCGAGAAGAAGAACAGGCTCGCGTAGGCCGAGAAGCCCAGCACGAAGGACGCGAAGTTGGTGACCGAGAAGCGCGCGTCCCGGAACAGGCCCAGCGGCAGCAGCGGCCGCTGCACGCGCGCCTCCACCGCCAGGAACAGCACCAGCCCGAGCGCCGCCAGCGCCAGCGACACCGTGGTGCGCCCCGACAGCCAGCCGTGCTCGCCGGCCGCGATCAGCCCGAAGGTCAGCGCGCCGAGCCACAGCACGCTGAGCACCTGCCCGGCCGGATCGAGCGCCGCATGCTCGGGGTGCGAAGTCTCGCGGATGCCCCAGAGCCCCAGGCCCACGGTCAGCAGGCCGATCGGCAGGTTGATCAGGAAGATGCTCTGCCAGCCCGTGTGGTCCACCAGCAGGCCGCCGAGCATCGGCCCGAGGATCAGCGAGATGGCGGTGAACGAGGACCAGCCGCCGATCACGCGCGCGCGGCTCGCCGGCTCGGGAAAGGCATGGGCCAGGATCGACAGCGCGCCCGGGATCAGCAGCGCGCCCGCGATGCCCTGCACCGCGCGGCCGGCCAGCAGCGTGCTCAGGGTGCCGGCCATGGCGCACATCGCCGAGCCGATGGTGAACACCACCACGCCGGCCAGCCAGGCGCGCTTGCGGCCGTAGCGATCGCCCAGCGGCCCGGCCGAGAGCATGAAGGCCGACAGGCACAGCGCGTAGATGTCGATCACCCACTGCAGGCCCGCGAGGTCGGTGGCGAGCGCGCGCTGCAGGGTGGGCAACGCGACGTTGACGATGCTCACGTCGAGCGTGGCGATGAAGCTGCCGAGATAGACCGCGGCGACGAGCGCGAGCCGGCGGCGCGGATCGTCGATCGCCGCCCGGGATGGGGAGTCCATGGGACCGCCTTCGGGATTCGTTGAGGAGGCGGCGATACTGACTTCAAGTCACTATCTTGTCAATCAGATGAGAATTGATCTTATTTGGATCAGGGTTTCCTGGAAGCCGGCAGTGGCTTCGGGACCGTTCAGGCCCCCTCCTCCCGCACCTTCAGGCCCCAGGTCGCGCGCGCGCCGAGCGCCACCACCCCGCCCACGACCCAGAACACGCCGCCGATGCCGATCAGCGCGCCCAGCGAGCCGAACAGCATCGGCATCGCCACGCTCGAGGCATTGATGGTCATCAGCCGCAGCCCCAGCGCCTCGCCATGGCGGCTGTGCGGCGTGATCTGGTGCAGCATGCTCATCACCATCGGCTGCACCGCGCCGAGCGCGAAGCCCAGCACCACCGAACAGACGCCCATGCTCAGGGCCGAAGGCAGCAGCGGATAGACCAGGAAGACGCCAACCGTGACCAGGGTCGAAACGAAGATCACGCTGCGCTCGGAAGCGCGCGAGGCGATCGCCGGCAACACGATGCGGATGACGGCCGCCGCGATCGCGAAGGCACCGAGGATCGAGCCGATCACCGAGGCGCTGATGCCGCGCTCGTGCCCCAGCACCGGCAGCACGAAGGCATGCACGTCCCAGCTCGAGGACTGCAGCCAGTTCACGAACAGCAGGCGGCGGAACATGGGTTCGCGCAGCAGGTCCCAGGCGCGCGTGCGCGCGGCGCCGGGCGGCGGCGGCGTGGGCGGCGGCTCGTGGGCGCCGCGCGCCATCAGCCAGCACAGCACCGGCAGCAGCGCCATGGCGGCGAAGCAGACGCGGAAGGCCAGCATGTCGGCCGCCGCGCGGCCCGCATGGTCGATCAGCAGCCCGGCCAGGAACGGGCCGACGAAGTTCGCCACCGCGGGCGCGATCGCGAGCCAGCTGAACACCCGCTTGAGCTCGGTCGGCGTGGTGGCCGAGCGGCCGACGTGGCGCTGCAGCGCGATCACGGTCGCGCCGGTGGCGCCACCTGTCAGCAGCGCCGCCACGCACATGGCCGGAAAGACCGGGAAGGCCCAGACCAGCCCCGCGCCCAGCGAGGCCGCGATCACCGACAGCAGCAGTGGCCGCTTGAAGCCGTGGCGGTCGGCGAAACGCCCGGCCGGCAGCGCGAGGAAGACCTGGGTCAGCGCGAACAGCGCGATCAGCACGCCGACCGCGGCCGCGCTGTAGCCCTGCTGCAGCGCCAGCAGCGGCGTGGCCAGCCGCATGCCGGCCATGGTGGCGTGGAGGCAGACCTGCGCGCCGATGACGCGCAGCAGTTCGCTGCCCTTCACGGCTTGCCGCCGGTGTCGGGGTCGGCGTCGATGCCTTCGGCGCCCGCGGCCAGCGGCGGCAGCAGCGCCTGCGCCTGGCCCTCGGGCAGCGCCTCGACCTTGCGCAGCGCCAGGCGCATCTGCCTGGCGCGCGTGTCAGCCTTGTCGAGCGTGTCGGAGGCTTTCGCCACCTGTTCCTTCACGCGCTCGACCCACTCGCCATAGCGCTCGAACTCGGTCTTGACCGCGCCCAGCACCTTCCAGACCTCGGAGGCCTGGCGCTCGAGCGCCAGCGTGCGAAAGCCCATGTGCAGGCTGTTGAGCATCGCGAGCAAGGTGGTCGGCCCGGCCAGCGTCACGCGGTGCTGGCGCTGGATCGCGTCCATCAGGCCCGGACGCCGCAGCACTTCGGCATAGAGGCTCTCGACCGGCAGGAAGAGGATCGCGAAATCGGTGGTGTGCGGCGCCGCGAGGTAGCTCTCGGCGATGGACCTGGCCTCGGCGCGGATGCGCGCCTCGAGCGCCTTGGCGGCGAGCTCGGCGGCACCCGCGTCGGCCTGCTCGTGGGCCTCGATCAGGCGCTCGTAGTCGTCGCGCGGAAACTTCGCGTCGATCGGCAGCCAGACCGGCGCGCCCTCGTCGCCGCGGCCCGGGAAGCGGATCGCGAAGTCCACCCGCTGCCCGCTGCGCGGCTTGGTCTCGACCTGGCGCGCGTACTGCTCGGGCGTGAGCACCTGCTCGAGCAGCGCCTCGAGCTGCACCTCGCCGAAGATGCCGCGCGTCTTCACGTTGGTCAGCACGCGCTGCAGGCTGCCGACGCCGACCGCCAGCGTCTGCATCTCGCCCAGCCCCTTGTGCACCTGCTCGAGCCGCTCGGCCACCTGCCGGAAGCTCTCGCCGAGGCGCGCCTCGAGCGTGCTCTGCAGCTTCTCGTCGACGACCTTGCGCATCTCGTCGAGCTTGGCGGCATTGCCCTGCTGCAGCTGGGTGAGCTGGCTCTCCATCGTGGCGCGCACCTCGGCGAGGCGGCGCGCGTTCGATTCGGACAGGCCCTGCAGCTGCGAGGCCAGCGTGTTCTGCAGCGCGGCGAGCTGCAGCGCGAAGGCGTCGAGCTGGGCGTTCTGCGTGCGCGTGGCCTCGGCGCCCTGCATCACCAGCGACTGCTGGAAGGTGGCGAAGGCCTGCGCCGTCTCCTGCCGCGCGCCACGCGAACTCTCGGCGATCTCGCGGCGCAGTTCGCGCTCGGTGCGCGCGTGGGCGGCGAGCAGCTCGCCATGATCGGGCGGCGGCTGCCGGCGGGCGAGCAGCCAGACGAGGAGCACGAGCTGGATGACGGCCACGGCCGCCAGGGCGAGAAGAAGCAGATCGGTGAGTTCCAAGGGGATCGCGGGGCGCTTTCTTTCTTTTTCGTTCGGCGCCGCTTACCTGGCGGCCACAGGCGTGACCGGCGTCAATGGGCCCTTGCCGCCGAAGAAGGCGATCAGGTTGTCGGCCGCGAGCCCGGCCATGGCCTTGCGCGTGGGCACCGTGGCGCTCGCGATGTGCGGCGTGAGCACGACGTTGGGCACGGTCAGCAGGTCGGGGTGGACCTTGGGCTCGCCCTCGAACACGTCGAGCCCCGCGGCGGCGATGCGCTTGTCGCGCAGCGCCACGGCCAGCGCGGCATCGTCGACGATGCCGCCGCGCGCGATGTTCACCAGCGTGGCGGTGGGCTTCATCAGCGCGAGTTCGGCGGCGCCGATGGTGTGGTGCGAGGCGGCCGAGTACGGCACCACCAGCACCACGTGGTCGGCGCTCTTGAGCAGCTCTTCCTTGCTCGCGTAGCTGGCCTTGCACTCGGCCTCGAGCGAGGCGTCGAGTCGCGAACGGTTGTGATAGATCACCTTCATGCCGAAGCCGTGCGCGCCGCGCTTCGCGATGCCCTGCCCGATGCGGCCCATGCCGATGATGCCCAGCGTGGCGCCGTGGATGTCGGAGCCCGCGAACATGTCGTAGCTCCACTTCTGCCACTTGCCGGCGCGCAGGAAATGCTCGCTCTCGGCGATGCGGCGCGCGGTGGCCATCAGCAGCGCGAAGCCGAAGTCGGCGGTGGTCTCGGTCAGCACGTCGGGCGCGTTGGTGCCGACCACGCCGCGCGCGGCCATCGCGTCGACGTCGAAGTTGTTGTAGCCCACGGCCATGTTGGCGCAGATCTTGAGTTCGGGGCAGGCATCGAGCAGCGCCGCGTCGATGCGCTCGCTGCCGGTGGTGAAGGCGCCCTGCTTGCCCTGCAGCTTCGCGGCGAGCTGCTCCCTGGTCCAGCTCTCGTCGGACTGGTTCGACTCGATCTCGAAATGCTGCGCCAGGCGCTCGAGGGTCTCGGGGAAGATCGCGCGGGCGACCAGGATCTTGGGCTTGCTCATGGGCTTGTCTCGCTAGCGGAAGAAGAGGAAGGTGGTGAGGACGAACAGCGGCAGCAGGATGGCCATCGACCAGGCCATGTAGCCGAAGAAGCTCGGCATGCGCACGCCGCGACTCTCGGCGATGGCCTTGACCATCAGGTTGGGCGCGTTGCCGATGTAGGTGTTGGCGCCCATGAAGACCGCGCCGGCCGAGATCGCCGCGAGCGTGGTCGCGTAGGTGGTCATCAGCGCCGCGGGATCGCCGCCCGCGGTGTTGAAGAACACCAGGTAGGTCGGCGCGTTGTCGAGGAAGGAACTGAGCGCGCCCGTGGCCCAGAAGTACATCGCCGGGTCGGGCTGGCCGTCGGGCCGCGTGACCGCCGAGACGACGGCGCCGAACGGTCCCTGCGTGCCGGCCTTGAGCATCGCGATCACCGGGATGATGGTCAGGAAGATGCCCGCGAACAGCTTGGCGACCTCGGCCATCGGGCCCCATTCGAACTGGTTGGCCTGGTGCACCGACTTCGCCGTGATCTTCAGCGAGACCAGCGTGATCGCGATCAGGCCGACATCGCGCAGCAGGCCCGGCAGGCCGACCTCGGTGCCGGCCACGTCGAAATGCACATCGGATTTCCAGAAGCCGCTCACGAGCACCAGCGCCACCACGCCCGCGAGCAGCCAGAAGTTGGCGGCGCCGTCGAAGCCGATGCCGGGCGTGTCGGGCGTGGGGTCGACCGGCAGGATGCCTTCCTTGCGGTAGTAGTGGCGGTCGATCAGGTAGAACAGGACCAGCAGCACGCCGAGCACGAACATCGTGTCGGGCAGGATGTTGCGCGCGGTCCAGAAGAAGTCCACGCCCTTGAGGAAGCCGAGGAACAGCGGCGGATCGCCCAGCGGCGTGAGCGAGCCGCCCACGTTCGAGACGATGAAGATGAAGAACACGACCACGTGCACCCGGTGCACGCGGTTGTCGTTGGCGCGGATCAGCGGCCGGATCAGCAGCATCGACGCGCCCGTGGTGCCCATGAAGCTCGCGAGCACCGCACCGATCGCGAGGATGGCGGTGTTCAGGCCCGGCGCTCCGTGCAGGTTGCCGCGGATATGAATGCCGCCCGCCACCGTGAACAGCGCGGTCAGCAGCACGATGAACGGGATGTACTCGGCCACCAGCGCATGCATGAGCTGCGTGCCCGCGAGCGCCGGGCCGTGCAGTGCCGCGAAGGGCAGCAGGAAGGCCAGCGCCCAGGCCGCGGAGACCTTGCCGTAGTGGTGGTGCCAGAAGGACGGCGCCAGCAGCGGCATCAGCGCGATCGAGAGCAGAATGCCCGCGAACGGCACGCCCCACAGCGGCGACAGCGAACCGCCGTCGAAATCCGCGGCCAAGGCCGGCCCGGCAACGAGCAGCGGCACCATCGCCGCCACGAGACGCATCGATTTTTTCATGGGGCCGTACCGTACCAGAGCCGAGCCCCGCGGCGGACCGCGTGAACCCGCATCAGGCGGCAGGCTGCTCGATCTCGAACACCTGGCGCAGATAGGCCAGGTATTTCTCGTCCTCGCACATGTTCTTCGACGGGGTGTCCGAGAGCTTGGCGACCGGCTGGTCGTTGCAGCGGATCATCTTGATCACGATCTGCAGCGGCTCGTAGCCCAGGTCGTTGGTGAGGTTGGTGCCGATGCCGAAGGCCAGCTGGCAGCGGCCGCGGAACTGCTGGTAGAGCTCGATGGTGCGCGGCACCGTGAGGCCGTCGCTGAAGATCAGCGTCTTGGTGCGCGGGTCGACGCGGTTCGCGAGGTAGTGCGCGATCATGCGCTCGCCCCAGTGGAACGGATCGCCGCTGTCGTGGCGCGCGCCGTCGAAGAGCTTGCAGAAGTACAGGTCGAAGTCGCGCAGGAAGGCGCTCATGCCGTAGACGTCGGACAGCGCGATGCCCAGGTCGCCGCGGTACTCGCGCGCCCAGCTCTCGAAACCGAAGATCTGGCTGTCGCGCAGCCGCGGGCCGAGCGCCTGGCAGGCCTGCAGGTATTCGTGCGCCATGGTGCCCAGCGGGATCAGGCCCAGCTTCATCGCGTAGAGCACGTTGCTGGTGCCCGCGAGCTGCGGCAGCCGGCCGCCGGGCTGCGAGGCCGAGGGCGGCGAGGTCACGGCGCCCAGGCGCGCGTTGAGGGTGCGCAGCACTTCCTCGTGCCAGTCCTTCGAGAAGCGGCGGCGCGTGCCGTAGTCGGCGATCTTGAGGTCGCCGAGGCCGGCTTCCTGCAGCTGGGCGATCTTGGTCTCGAGGCGGCGGCGGCCCTCGTCGAGGTCGGGGCGCTTCTGCGTGTTGCGGAAATAGACCTCGTTGACGATCGCCAGCACCGGGATCTCGAACAGGATGGTGTGCAGCCACGGGCCCTGGATGCGGATCTCGAGCTCGCCCGAGGGCTGGGGAATGATGTTGATGTACTTCTCGTTGAGCCGGAACAGGCCGAGGAAGTCGATGAAGTCGCTCTTGATGAAGCGCATCGAGCGCAGGTAGGCCAGCTCGGCATCGCGGAACTGCAGCGAGCAGAGGCTGCGCACCTCCTCGCGGATCTGGCTCGCGAACTGCGCGAGGTCCACGCCAGGGTTGCGGCACTTGAAGCGGTACTCGACACGCGCCCCCGGGAAGTGATGCAGCACGACCTGCATCATGGTGAACTTGTAGAGGTCGGTGTCGAGCAGGCTGTGAATGATCATGGTGCGGCGCGCGTTGTCTCTCTGTCGTCCCGGCCCGGAGTTTTCGCGGGCATCGCTCGATTATCACGGCCCCCGTCGGCCTGTGCCTACGGGCCCTGCACAGCACGTCCTACCACTGGGGTGAATGCGCCTGGAGACAGTGTTTTCACGGCGGCGAAATGACCCGCCGAATCAACCTCTCAAGGAGATTCGCATGAACAAGGACACCATCGAAGGCAACTGGAAGCAGCTCAAGGGCAAGGTCAAGGAGCAATGGGGCAAGCTGACCGACGACGACTTCGACGTCATCGCCGGCAAGCGCGACCAGCTGCTGGGCCGCATCCAGGAACGCCACGGCATCAGCCGCGACGAGGCCGAGAAGCAGGTCAAGGACTGGGAATCGCGCGACGGCCGTACGCCCGACGCGCTCTGGTTCGAACGCTACTGACGGGTGTCCTGACGCCCCCTCCCTCATCCATCGACCAGGAGAACTCCAAAATGAAGAAACATCTGCTCATGCTCGCGCTCGCCTCCACCTGCTTCGTCGCCACCCAGGCCGGCGCCCAGATGAACAAGGACGAGCACAAGGTCGCCAAGGAAAAGATCGAGGCCGACTACAAGGTCGCCAAGACCCAGTGCGACACGCTGAAGGACAACGCCAAGGACGTCTGCCAGAAGGAAGCCAAGGGCAAGGAGAACGTTGCCAAGGCCGAGCTCGAGCAGCAGTTCAAGCCGAGCGACAGCAACGCGCGCAAGGTGGCCGAGGAAAAGGTGAAGGCCACCTATGAAGTCGCGAAGGAAAAGTGCGACGACCAGACCGGCGATGCCAAGTCCGCCTGCGTGAAGCAGGCCAAGGCCGACGAGGACAAGGGCAAGGCCGACATCAAGGCGATGGCCAAGAAGTAAGCCGCGTCTCCGACCTCGCAACGACGGCGCCCCCAGGGGCGCCGTTTCTCTTGGGGGCTCAGGCCCGCAGCGAATCGACCACGCGCTGCAGCGCTTCGGGCAGCGGCACCGGCCGCTGGGTCGTGCGGTCGACGTAGACATGCACGAAATGCCCCTGGGCCGCCGCGGTGTCGGCACCCTGCGCGAACAGGCCGACCTCGTAGCGCACGCTGGACCGCCCGGCCTGCGCCACGCGGATGCCGGCCTCGACGGTCTGCGGGAAGGCCAGCGGCGCGAAGTAGTTGCACTGGGTCTCGACCACGAAGCCGATGGTCGAGCCCTGGTGGATGTCGAGGGCGCCGCGCTCGATCAGCAGCGCGTTCACCGCCGTATCGAACCAGCTGTAGTAGACGACGTTGTTGACGTGGCCGTACATGTCGTTGTCCATCCAGCGCGTGGGAATGCTGCGGAAGACGGGGTAGCTGGCGCGCGGCTGCGGCACGGGCTTGGGGCTGGGAGAGGCGGGCGTCGTCATCGCGCGAGATTCTGCCAGCGGCCTTGGCCGGCTCCAGGCGACTGCGCGACACCCATGGCCGCCATCGGCTTTCAAGGGCGGCCGGCCTGTTTTAGAAAGCCTCTTCTAAATTGCTGCAAAGCAACAAAAACCTCTTGCCCGGAGATTTCAGCTGCCTATACTTGAGCCCATGCTGCACCGCAACAAAGACGACGAGGCGCAGCGCAACGTGAATAGACCAACCATCATCCCTTCCGGAGATTCCAAATGGCCCTGACCGCTGACCAGATCCTCGCCGCCCAAAAAGCCAACCTCGAAACCCTGTTCGGCCTGACCACCAAGGCTTTCGAAGGCGTCGAGAAGCTCGTCGAACTCAACGTGACCGCCTCCAAGGCCGCCCTGTCCGAAGCCGCCACCACCGCCCAGGCCGCCCTGAGCGTGAAGGACGCGCAAGAACTGCTGACGCTGCAAGCCAGCCTGTTCCAGCCCCTGGCCGAGAAGACCGCCGCCTACAGCCGTCACCTGTACGAAATCGCCCAAGGCACCGGCGCCGAATTCACCAAGGCCTTCGAATCGAAGGCCAGCGAAGCCCAGCAAGCCTTCGTCGGCCTGGTCGACAGTGCTTCGAAGAATGCCCCCGCCGGTTCGGAAACCGCCGTCGCCGTGCTGAAGAGCGCCGTCGCCGCCGCCAACAACGCTTTCGAATCGGTGCAAAAGGCCGTCAAGCAAGCGTCGGACGTCGCCGAAGCCAACTTCAACGCCGTGTCCACGCAAGCCGTCGCCGCCGCCAAGACCGCGACCGCTTCGTCGCGCAAGCGCTAAGCCGCCGACCACCACCAGTTGTCTCCTTGGGTCCTCACGGATCCAATTCAGGGCCTCGTCTTCGGACGGGGCCTTTTTTTATGCGCGCGCCGAAACGGTCGCGCACCGGGGCGTCTTCGATAATGCAGGGCTTTTCTTCCTCAGGAGACTCCTACATGCAAATCGACGGCAAGGTTTTCATCGTGACCGGTGGCGCTTCGGGCCTCGGCGAAGGCGCGGCGCGCATGCTGGCCGGCAACGGCGCCAAGGTCGTCATCGCCGACATGCAGGCCGACAAGGGCGAAGCCGTCGCGCGCGACATCGGCGGCGTGTTCGTGAAGTGCGACGTGAGCCAGGAGGCCGACGGCCAGTCCGCCGTGGCGGCCGCGTTGCAGCTCGGCAAGCTGGTCGGCCTGATCAACTGCGCCGGCATCGCGCCGGCCGAGAAGACCGTGGGCAAGAACGGCCCGCACGCGCTGGCGGTGTTCAGCAAGACCGTCACGGTCAACCTGATCGGCAGCTTCAACATGATCCGGCTGGCCGCCGACGCGATGAGCAAGAACGAGCCCGAAGCCACGGGCGAACGCGGCGTGCTGATCTCGACCGCCTCGGTCGCGGCCTACGACGGCCAGATCGGCCAGGCCGCCTACAGCGCCTCGAAGGGTGGCGTGGTCGGCATGACGCTGCCGATCGCACGCGACCTGGCGCGCAACGGCATCCGCAACATGACGATCGCCCCCGGCATCTTCGGCACGCCGATGCTGTTCGGCATGCCGCAGGAAGTGCAGGACGCACTCGCCGCCAGCGTGCCCTTCCCCTCGCGCCTGGGCACCCCGGCCGACTACGCGAAGCTCGCCAAGCACATCATCGAGAATGACATGCTCAACGGCGAGGTGATCCGGCTGGACGGAGCGATTCGACTCCCTCCCCGCTGACCGAGGACGGCCGCACGCGGGTGCTGCCAGTGCGGTCCAGGCGCTCGTAGTTCGCGATCACCTGGGCGCCCAGCAGCACCAGCGTGGCCGCGATCTCCAGGCTCAGCAGCACCACGATCGCCGTGGTCAGCGAGCCGTAGACGACGTTCACCTGCGACAGCGTCGAGAAATACCAGATCAGGATCCGCCGCGTGGCCTCCCACAGCAGCGCGGCGGTGATGCCTCCCAGCAGCGCATGGCGCAGCGACATGCGCCCGGCCGGCATCACGAGGTAGAGCGAGGTCAGCATGAAGATCTCGCCGCCCAGCCCCAGCAGGTACAGGAGCAGCCCCGACACGCCGGACAGCGACCAGCTGCGCCCGAGCAGGTCGACGCTCTCCTGCCCCACGAGCTGCAGCGCGCCCGACACCAGCGTGACCAGCAGCAGCCCCACGCACAGGCACAGGATGTAGACGTAGGGCATGGCCACCGACACCAGGAAATGGCGTTTGTGGTCGGCCTTGCGGTGATGGAAGATCACCGCCATCGCGCTCTCGAGCACGCTGAAGGCCAGCGAGCTGAAGAAGATCATCGTCACCAGCAGCACCGGCCCGAGCACGTCGCGGTGGTCCAGGAAGCTCGACAGCTCGGCCACGATGGCCTTCGACTGCCCCGGCAGCAGCCATTCGAGGTAGCGGCCGATGGTGCGCAGCAGCTCGGCCTGGTCGATCACATGCGACAGCGCGATCACGCTGACGATCAGGAGCGGCACGATCGACAGCAGCGCGTAATAGGCCACGGCACCGGCCAGCAGCAACCCCTGGTTGGCGCGGAATTCTTTCAGGGCCTCCCAGCCGAAGCGCAGCGGGTGGCGCAGCAGCGGGGCGGCGTGTTTCAGCGGATTGAGCGTCGTCATGCGGGCGGGATGGTCGGTCGCCGCCAGTATGCCGCCGGGTCGCGGGGGACCCGCGGCTTGCGTATGATTTGCCGCTCCCCGCCTACATGACCATCCCCGCTTCATTCATCCAGGAACTCATCGCGCGCGCCGACGTGGTGGAAATCGTCGGCCGCTACGTGCAGCTCAAGAAGGCCGGCGCCAATTTCATGGGGCTGTGCCCCTTCCACGGCGAGAAGTCGCCCTCCTTCTCGGTCAGCCCGACCAAGCAGTTCTATCACTGCTTCGGCTGCGGCGCCCACGGCAACGCCATCGGTTTCCTCATGGAGCACGCCGGCATGGGCTTCGTGGAGGCCGTGCACGACCTCGCGGGCCAGTACGGCCTGCAGGTGCCCGAGGACGACGCCTCGCCGGCCGAACGCGCCCGCGCCGCCAGCCAGCGCCAGAAGCAGGCCACGCTGACCGACGTGCTCGAGAAGGCCGGCGACGCCTTCCGCAAGCACCTGCGCCAGGCGCCCGGCGCCATCGACTACCTGAAGGGCCGCGGCGTCTCGGGCGAGATCGCCAAGCAATTCGGCATCGGCTATGCGCCGCCGGGCTGGCGCACGCTCGCGGGCGTGTTTCCCGACTACGAGGACCCGCTGCTGGCCGAGAGCGGCCTGGTGATCGTCAACACCGAGGACGGCCAGGTCGAGGCCAGCGAGGCCAAGCGCTACGACCGCTTCCGTGACCGGGTGATGTTCCCGATCCGCAACGTCAAGGGCGAATGCATCGGCTTCGGCGGCCGGGTGCTCGGCGACGAGAAGCCCAAGTACCTGAATTCGCCCGAAACGCCCGTCTTCAGCAAGGGCCGCGAGCTCTACGGTCTCTACGAGGCCCGCGCCGCCTTCCGCGACCGCGGCTACGCGCTGGTGACCGAGGGCTACATGGACGTGGTGGCGCTGGCGCAGCTCGGCTTTCCGAACGCGGTGGCCACGCTGGGCACGGCCTGCACCACCGAGCATGTGCAGAAGCTGTTCCGCTTCACCGAATCGGTGGTGTTCAGCTTCGACGGCGACGCCGCCGGCCGCCGCGCGGCGCGCAAGGCGCTCGACGGCGCCCTGCCCTATGCCACCGACACGCGCAGCATCAAGTTCCTGTTCCTGCCGGCCGAGCACGATCCCGACAGCTTCATCCGCGAGTTCGGCGCCGACGCCTTCGCGCGCTTCGTGCAGGAGGCCACGCCGCTGTCGCGCTTCATGATCGAGGCCGCGCGCGAGGGCTGCGACCTCGGCACCGCCGAGGGCCGCGCCCACATGAGCAGCAACGTGCGCCCCTTGTGGAGCGCGCTGCCCGACGGCGCCCTCAAGCGCCAGTTGCTGAGCGAGATCGCCACGCTGGTGCAGCTCGACGCGGCCGCGCTGTCGGACCTCTGGGCCACGGCGGCGGCGCCGCGTGGCGGCGGCGCCGCGCGCCAGGCCGAGCGCAGCCAGGAGCGACCGCCCGACGACGACGGCTACTTCCCGGAACCGCCGGTCTACGAAGAGCGCGAGCGCTACTACGAAAACGATAGCAAGAAGCGACCATTCAACAAGCGTTTCGGCCGCAAGGAGCCGCCGCGCGAACCGATGCGCGGGCGCAGCCAGCCGCTGAGCCGGCCCGACATCGCGGTGCGCCTGCTGCTCGCCAACATGGGGCAGTGGGAGCCGCTGTCGCACGAGGTGCACCTGATGCTGTGCGAGCTGCCGGGGCCGCACGGCGCGCTCTTTACCTGGCTCGACAGCCAGCTGCACGAGCACGGCGCCCAGTCGTGGGCCGCGCTGCGCGAGGGCCTGCGCGGCCAGGAATTCGAGGCGCTGGCCGACAAGCTGATGACGGCCGCGGAAGGCGGCCCGCCCGTCGATCCGGAGGCCAGCGAGAGCGACCTGCAGGCCGAGGCCGCCCGCGAGCTGGGCAGCGTGCTCGACTTCATGCTCGACGACCGTCTCAAGTTCCAGCAGAGCGAGGCCATCGCGGCCGTCGGCAAGGATCCGCGGGCGCTCGAGCGCTACAAGGCGCTGGAGGCACGGCGGCTCGAGTTGCGCGCCCGCATGCGCCCCAAGACGGTGTGATTGCTTGAAATTTGCGCAAGACGCTATAATGTAGGGCTTCGCAACTGGCGAAATCGGCAAGAGCGACAGCAGCACCTCCGGACCGGCCCCTCGCGCAACGCACTCCACGGCAACCCCGCTGGAAAGGGCCAATACCCGCAAGGACTGCACACCAAATGATCGCCCGACATCTTGCCTATTGAGGATTTATTCCTCTTTTCCCCAATTGTTCCTGTCCGGCCGTGCCGGGCTGGCGGCGCTGTCCTCGCGGACCGCGCCCGTGTGATTTCGTGTGATCCCGCTTGTTCATTCTTGTTGTAACGAGGTCGTATGCCCAGTTCAAAGAAGCCTGCTCCTTCACCCGCCAAAAGCGCCGCCGCCAAGCCTGCAGCCGAAAAACCGTTGAAAGCGGCCGCTTTGCCGGCAACTAAGACGGGTGCAGCCGCGTCCAAGGCGGCAGCCGCAACGAAAGTGAAAACCGTGCCCACGAAATCGACGACCACCACCGACGACACCAAGAAGACAGCCGCCAAGACGGCTGCCGCAGGCGCTGCAGCCCCCGCGGCCAAGAAGGTCGGCCGCCCGCCCAAGGCCGCCAGCACCGCCGCCGCTCCCGCCACCGGCGCCAAGCGCGGCCGCAAGCCCAAGGCCGACAAGGATGCGCCCGAGAGCGACGTCGACCTGTCGGACATCGAGGACGACCTGGCCGGTGACGAACCCGCGGCCGCCGTTGCGACGACCGAGGAGAAGGTCAAGCCGCTGCGCATGAAGATCAGCAAGGCGAAGGAACGCGCCTTGATGAAGGAATTCGGCCTCGACGAGACCGTGCTGTCCGAGGAAGACCTCGCCAAGCGCCGCTCGCGCCTGAAGACCCTGATCACGCTGGGCAAGACCCGCGGCTACCTGACGCACGGCGAAATCTCCGACCACCTGCCCGATAAGCTGGTCGACGCCGAGACCATGGAAGTCGTGGTCACCATGCTCAACGACATGGGCGTGGCCGTCTACGAGCAGACCCCCGACGCCGAGACCCTGCTGCTGAACAACACCGCCCCCACCGCGACCACGGTGGAGGAAGCGGAAGAGGAAGCCGAAGCGGCTCTTTCCACCGTGGACAGCGAATTCGGTCGCACCACCGACCCCGTGCGCATGTACATGCGCGAAATGGGCACGGTCGAACTGCTGACCCGCGAAGGCGAAATCGAGATCGCCAAGCGCATCGAAGGCGGCCTGATGGCGATGATGGAGGCCATCTCGGCCTCCCCTGCCACCATCGCCGAGATCCTGCGCCTGGCCGGCGAGATCCGTGAAGGCAAGGTCGTCATCTCGACCATCGTCGACGGTTTCTCGAACCCCAACGAGGCCGACGACTACGTGGCCGAGGAAGACTTCGACGAATTCGACGAGGAAGACGACGACGACGGCAAGGGCGGCTCCAAGGCCCTGACCAAGAAGCTCGAGGAACTCAAGAACGAGGCCCTGTCGCGCTTCGACCGCATCGCCGAGATGTTCGAGAAGGTGCACAAGGTCTACGACAAGGAAGGCTACGGCACGCCCTCGTACACCAAGGCCCAGCAGTCCCTGTCGGACGAGCTGATGACCATCCGCTTCACCGCGCGCACCATCGAGCGCCTGTGCGACCTCGTGCGCACCCAGGTCGACGACGTGCGCAAGAAGGAGCGCGAGCTGCGCCGCATCATCGTGGACAAGTGCGGCTTCCCGCAGGATGAGTTCATCCGCGACTTCAGCGGCTTCGACAAGAACGGCAACCGCATCGCCTCCAACCTGCTGAACCTCAAGTGGGTCGAGAAGCAGGCCGCCGCCGGCAAGCCCTGGAGCGCCGTGCTCGCGCGCAACATTCCGCCGGTGCAGGAACTGCAGCAGAAGCTGGCCGACATCCAGTCGCGCGTGGTGGTGCCGCTGACCGAGCTCAAGGACATCAACAAGCGCATGAACGAGGGCGAATCGTCCTCGCGCGATGCCAAGAAGGAAATGATCGAGGCCAACCTGCGCCTCGTGATCTCGATCGCCAAGAAGTACACCAACCGCGGCCTGCAGTTCCTCGACCTGATCCAGGAAGGCAACATCGGCCTGATGAAGGCGGTGGACAAGTTCGAATACCGCCGCGGCTACAAGTTCTCGACCTACGCCACGTGGTGGATCCGCCAGGCGATCACGCGCTCGATCGCCGACCAGGCGCGCACCATCCGCATCCCGGTGCACATGATCGAGACCATCAACAAGATGAACCGCATCTCGCGCCAGCACTTGCAGGAGTTCGGCTTCGAGCCCGACGCCGGCATCCTGGCCGCCAAGATGGAGATCCCGGAAGACAAGATCCGCAAGATCATGAAGATCGCGAAGGAGCCGATCTCGATGGAAACCCCCATCGGCGACGACGACGATTCGCACCTGGGCGACTTCATCGAGGACAGCAGCAACACGGCCCCGATCGAGGCCGCGATGCAGGCCGGCCTGCGCGACGTGGTCAAGGACATCCTCGACTCGCTGACGCCGCGCGAGGCCAAGGTGCTGCGCATGCGCTTCGGCATCGAGATGTCGACCGACCACACGCTGGAAGAAGTCGGCAAGCAGTTCGACGTGACGCGCGAGCGCATCCGCCAGATCGAGGCGAAGGCCCTGCGCAAGCTCAAGCATCCGTCGCGCTCGGACAAGCTGCGCAGCTTTATTGATACGCTCTGAGCCGGTCTCCCGGTATTTCCCCGCAAAGGAGGCGCCCGCAAGGGCGCTTTCTTTTTTGGGCCCCTCTGCGACAGCCACCCAGATAAGAAGAATGGAGCAATCCTCATCATGAATCCCGATGCAGACAAACTCTGGCAAGCCCCGCGCTGGGCGCTGGCCGTGCTGCTCGCGGTGCTCGGCATGCTCGGGCCCTTCTCCATCGACACCTACATCCCCGCCTTCTCGGGCATCGCGCGCTCCATCGGCGCGACGCCGGCCGAGATGCAGCAGACGCTCTCGGCCTACCTGTTCGGCTTCGCGTTCATGAACCTGTTCCATGGCGCGCTGTCCGACAGCTTCGGACGCCGCCCGGTGGTGCTGTGGGGCCTCGCGGTGTTCACGCTGGCCTCGCTGGGCTGCGCGCTGTCGCAGACGATCACGCAGCTGGTGCTGTTCCGCGGCTTGCAGGGCCTGTCGACGGGCGCGGGCATCGTGGTCTCGCGCGCGGTGATCCGCGACATGTTCCCGCCCGCCGAGGCCCAGCGCGTGATGAGCCAGGTCACGATCTACTTCGGTGTGGCGCCGGCCATCGCGCCGATCGTCGGCGGCTTCCTGTTCGTGCACGCAGGCTGGCACGCGGTGTTCTGGTTCCTGGTGGCCGTGGGCGTGGTGCTGTTCGCCGCCAACTACAAGCTGCTGCCCGAGACGCTGCATCCCTCGCACCGCCAGTCCTTCCACGTGCGCCACCTGCTGCGCGGCTACTGGGACCTGTGCTCCGACCCGCGCTTCCTGCTGCTGGCCTTCGCCAGCGGCGTGCCCTTCAACGGCATGTTCCTCTACGTGCTGGCCGCGCCGGCCTTCCTCGGCGACCACCTCGCGCTGCAGCCGCAGCAATTCTTCTGGTTCTTCCTGCTGACCATCGGCGGCATCATGCTCGGCGCGCGCGCCAGCGGCCGCATGGCCGGCAAGGTGGCGCCCAAGCGCCAGATCCGCGACGGCTTCCTGATCATGCTGGTCACCTCGGTGGTCAACGTGGTCGCCAACACCTTCTTCCAGGCTCATGTGGCCTGGGCGCTGTGGCCGCTCGCGGTGTTCGCCTTCGGCTGGGCGCTGATGGTGCCGGTGGTCACGCTGCTGGTGCTCGACCTGCATCCCGAGCGCCGCGGCATGGCCTCCTCGCTGCAGGCCGTGATCGGCTCCACCGCCAACGGCATCGTGGCCGGCGCGGTGGCGCCGCTGGTGATGCACTCCACGCTCGCGCTCGCGCTCACCTCGACCCTGATGCTGGCCATTGGCCTCGTGGCCTGGGTCTGGCTGCACGGCCGCTGGCCCGACATCGGACGGCGCGTCGCCCACGAGGGCTGAAGCGGCGGCCGGCGAACGAACAAGAACAACACCGAGACACTCTTCGATCCGCATGTCCTCCGCCAACAAGCTCCTCGTCTACCTGCGTGCCTGGCTGCCGGGCCGCACCACCGTCGATGCGCGCGAGCGCCTGCGCGCCATGGGCGGCGCGGCCCTCGGGCTGCTGATCACGGCGCTGATCTGCCGCTGGATCGCGCAGACGCTCGGCGGCAACGCCGTGTGGCTGATCGCGCCGCTGGGCGCGAGCGCGGTGCTGGTGTTCGCGGTGCCGGCCAGCCCGCTCGCGCAGCCCTGGTCGGTGGTGGGCGGCAACACGCTGTCGGCCATCGTGGGCATCGCCAGCGTCAACTGGATTCCCGACCCGGCGGTGGCCGCCGCGGTCGCGGTCGGCGGCGCCATCGGCCTGATGTTCGTGGCGCGCTGCCTGCATCCGCCGGGCGGCGCCGCAGCGCTGCTCGCGGTGCTCACCCACACCACGCACCTGTCGTCGGCCTTCTTCCCCTTCTTCGTCAACTCGCTGCTGCTGGTGCTCGCGGGCGCGGCCTACAACAGCTTCACCGGCCGGCGCTATCCGCACGTGCAGGTGGCGCAGCCGCCGCGCGCCGACGCGCGCTTCAGCCAGGCCGACATCGATGCCGTGCTGGCGCGCTACAACCAGGTGCTGGACATCAGCCGCGACGACCTCGAGTCGCTGATCCAGCAGACCGAGCTCGAGAGCTACAAGCGGCGGCTCGGCACCCTGCACTGCGACGACATCATGTCGCGCACGCCGATCACGGTGGAGTTCGGCACGCCGCTGCAGGAGGCCTGGGCGCTGATGCACGAGCGCCGCATCAAGGCGCTGCCGGTGGTCGACCGCACGCGCCGCGTGGTGGGCATCGTCACGCAGGCCGACTTCTTCCGCCAGCTCGACCTGGCGCACCACGAGGGCATCGCGGGCCGGCTGCGCGACTTCATCCGCGCCACCCGCACCGTGGTCTCGAACAAGCCCGAAGTGGTGGGCCAGATCATGACGCGCCAGGTGCGCGTGGCCAGCGCCGACCGCCCCGTGGTCGACCTGGTGCCGCTGTTCTCCGAGGGCGGCCACCACCACATCCCGATCATCGACGCCGAGAAGCGGCTGGCCGGCATGATCACCCAGTCGGATTTCGTGCGCGCGCTCTACCGCGCGGTGCGGCCCGAGAACTGATCGCCCCGAGCCGCGAAAGCCCGCGTGCTCACTCGAGCACCACGTTGGCCTTCTTCACCAGCGCCGCGTAGCGCGCCGCCTCGCTGCGGAAATAGGCGGCCGCCTGCTCGGGCGTGGTCGGCTTGATGAGGTTGCCCTGCTTGTCCATGGCCTCGCGCACCTCGGCGCTCGCGAAGGCCGCGGCCACGGCGTCGTGCACGCGCTGCACCTCGGCCGCCTGCATCTTCGCCGGCCCGATCACCGCGAACCAGCCCTCGACCACGTAGTTCGGCAGCCCCTGCTCGGCGATGGTCGGCATCTCGGGCGCGGCCGGCGAGCGCGCCGGGCCGCACAGGCCGATGGCGCGCAGCGCACCGCTCTTCAGGTGCGGCTGCACGGCCGGCAGCGCGACCACGCCCATCTCGACCTGGCCCGCGATCATGTCAGTGACCATCGGGCCCGTGCCCTTGTACGGAATGTGCCGCGCCTTCACGCCGGCCTCGTCCATGAACATCTCGCCGGCCAGGTGGATGATGGTGCCGTTGCCCGAGGAGGCGTAGTTGTAGCCCTCGGGCTTGGCGCGCAGCAGCGCCACCAGCTCCTTCACGTTCTTCGCCGGCAGCTTCGGGTTCACCGCCAGCACCAGCGGCGTGGCGCCCACCACGCTGATCGGCGTCACGTCGGCGATCGGGTCGAAGGGCATCTTCCTGAACACCGCCGGGTTGATGACGTGGTTGTTCGACACCATGCCCAAGGTGAAGCCATCGGGCGCGGCCTTGACCACGGTCGAGGTGCCCGTGATGCCGCCCGCGCCCGGCTGGTTCTCGACCACCACCGGCTGGCCGAAGGCCTTGCCGAGCGCGACCGTGGCGGCGCGCACGATGGCGTCCACGCCCGAGCCCGCGCTGATCGGCAGGATGAAGCGCACGGGCCGGTCGCCCTGCGCCCAGGCGGGCCAGGCGGCGAGCGCGGCCGCGCCGGCACTCAGGCCCAGCAGCGCGCGGCGGTCGAGGAAGGAAGGCTGTTGGTTGGGCATCGTCTTGTCTCTCGTTGTAGTCATGGGGAAAAGAAAACCGGTCTATGCCACGGCCGCGTCGTCGAGCAGCGCCTGCATCTGCGCCTCGCCGTAGCCGAGCTCGGCCAGCAGTTCGCGCGTGTGCTCGCCCAACGCGGGCGGATCGAGGCGCACGCCCAGGCGCTCGCCGCCCAGCGTGATCGGGAACAGCGTGGTCTGCGCGGTCTGGCCCGCGCGCTCGCCGTCGGGCAGGCGGATGTCGGCCAGGCCGCCGGTGGCCAGCAGGTGCGGATCGGCGTAGAGGTCCTCGGGCCGCACGATCGGTGCGAACGGCAGGCCGCGCGCCTCGAAGAGTGCCGACAGCTCGGCGGCCGGGCGAGAAGCCAGCCGCGCGCGCAGGTCCGCCAGCAGGGTCGGGCGCAGCCGCACGCGGTCGTTGTTGGTGCGCAGCGCCGGGTCGGCCTTGAGGTCGTCGAAGCCCAGGGCATCGCAGAAGCTCTGCCACTGCGCGTCGCTGACCGCGGCCAGGAAGATCTGCTCGCCGTCCTTCACGGTGAACACGTCGTACAGCGCCCAGGCCGAGATGCGCTCGGGCATCGGCGCCGCGGCCTGGCCCGTGATCGCGTACTGCAGCATGTGCTGGCCGACCAGGAACACGTTGTTCTCGAACAGCGCCGAATGCACCTCCTGGCCCTCGCCGGTCTGGCCGCGCTGCATCAGCGCGGCCATCGCGCCGATGGCGCCGAACATGCCGCCCATGATGTCGTTGACGCTGGTGCCCGCGCGCAGCGGGTCGCCGGGCCGGCCGGTCATGTAGGCCAGCCCGCCCATCATCTGCACCACCTCGTCGAGCGCGGTGCGGTGCTCGTAGGGGCCGGGCAGGAAGCCCGTGTGGTTGACGTACACCAGCCGCGGGTTGAGCCGGCGCAGCGCCGCGTAGTCGAGGCCGTACTTCCCCATGGTGCCGGGCTTGAAGTTCTGCGCCACCACGTCGGCGCCGGCGCACAGGCGCAGCGCGGCCTCGAGCCCCCGCGGGTGGCGCAGGTCGAGCGCGATGCTCTTCTTGTTGCGGTTGAACATCGGGAAGAAGCCCGCGCCGGCGCCCAGCAGGTGGCGCGTGCGGTCGCCCTCGATCGGCTCGACCTTGATGACCTCGGCGCCGAGATCGGCCAACACCATGCCGCAGGTCGGGCCCATCACCATGTGGGTGAACTCGACCACGCGGATGCCGGCCAGCGGCAGGCGCTTCCCTTCGAGGGCGCTCATGCCGCCACCTCTTCCTGCGCGAAGGTCTTCGGGAAGCCCGCGCGCCACAGCGTGCCCTGCAGGGTCTCGCCGTCCAGCCATTGGGCCACGCGCCCGCGCAGCGCGAGCAGCTGCCGCAGGTCGACGCCCGTGGCGACGCCCATGCTCTGCAGCATGAACAGCAGGTCCTCGGTGTCGACGTTGCCGCTGGCGCCCGGCGCATGCGGGCAACCGCCGATGCCGGCCAGGCAGGCGTCGAAACGCGCGATGCCGACCTCGAGCGCCGCATAGACGTTGGCCAGCCCCAGCCCGCGCGTGTCGTGGAAATGGCCGCACCACAGCCGCTCGCCCGCGATGGCCCGCGCGCGCTCGAACAGGCTGCGCACCATCGCCGGATCGGCATAGCCGACGGTGTCGGCCAGGCTCACGCGGTCGGCGCCCGCGTCGAGCAGCGCCTGCATCAGCCGCAGCACCTCCTCGGGCGCCACGGGGCCCTGCAGCGTGCAGCCGAAGGCGGTGCCCACGCCCCCCTCGATCAGCGTCCTCGAGCCCGCGGCATCGCGCGCGGCGCGGATGCGGCCGACCTCGGCCACCACCTCGTCGGGCGTCTTGCGAAGGTTGGCGAGGCTGTGCGCATGGCTGGCCGACAGCGGCACCACCAGCAGGTCGGCCTCGCCCTCGATGGCGCGTTCGGCGCCCTTCAGGTTGGGCACCAGCACCGAGGCGAACAGGCCCGGCAGGGTCTTCGCGAAGGCCAGCAGCTCGGCCGTGTCGGCCAGCTGCGGCAGCAGCCGCGCGGGCACGAAGGAGCCGACCTCGATCTCGCGCTGGCCGGCTGCATGGGCAGCGCGGATCCATTCGCGCTTGTGCGCGGTGGGCAGAGTGCGGGCGATGCTCTGCAGGCCGTCGCGCAGGCCCACTTCACGCACGGTGGCGCGCGGCGGCAGGAAGGCGTGCGGGCGCGCCGGGGCGGAAGGTTCGGTCAAGGCGTTGTCTCCGTGGGATGGATGTCTGGAATCGGCTTGATTCTTAGACTTTCCGATTCGATGCAGAAGCTATATTTCGGAAGCCAATCCGTTCCGAATCGGAACACCACAAAAACCACGGAGCCGACGCCATGCGCGACCTCGACCTCACCACCCTGCGCCTGTTCGTCTCGGTCTGCGAGACCCGCAGCATCGCGCGCGCCGGCGCCCAGGCCAGCATCGTCGGCTCGGCCATCAGCAAGCGGCTGGCGCAGCTCGAGGACACGCTGGGCACGCCGCTGTTCGTGCGGCGCCGCCGCGGCGTGGTGCCCACGGCGGCCGGCGAAACCCTGCTCGAGCATGCGCGCGCCATGCTCGGCAGCGTGAACCGCATCGAGCGCGACATGGCGGCCTATGCCGGCGGCATGCGCGGCCACGTGCGCATGCTGGCCTCGGCCTCGGTGATGGCCGAGTCGCTGGCCGAGGACGTGGCCGATTTCCTGCAGGACCCGGCGCACCGCAACATCCGCGTCGACATGGAGGAGCGCGTCAGCCCCGAGATCGTGCGCGGCATCCGCGAGGGCGTGGCCTCGATCGGCCTGTGCTGGGACGCGGCCGACCTCGAGGGCCTGCAGCGGCGCGACTACCGCAGCGACCACCTCGCGGTGGTGGCCCATCCCTCGCACCCGGTGGCGCGGATGCGCGAGGTGCGCTTCGAGCAGTTGCTCGACCACGAGTTCGTCGGCATGCCCGCGCTCAGCGCGGTGCAGCTGCTGCTCGCGCGCGAGGCCACGGCCGCGGGCAAGCCGCTGGTGCACCGCGTGCTGGTGTCGAACTTCGACGCCGCGCTGCGCGTCGTGCGCGCCGGCCTCGCGATCAGCGTGGTGCCGGCCGAGGTGGCGCAGCCCTTCACCGCGGCCTACGGCCTGTGCCTGATGCCGCTGGCCGACCCGTGGGCGAAGCGCCGCTTCGCGATCTGCTTTCGCGACGAGGCCTCGCTGTCGCCCGCGGCACAGCTGCTGGTGGCGCACCTCGAGAAGCTGGCGCGGCGCGACTGATCCGCCCGATTCGACCGGATTGCGAAACGATCCTTTGCGCGGAAGCCGGTTTTTGTTTCGTTCGGCGCCATCCACACTGCGGGCTTCACCTGTCACACCCTCATCCGCAGAAAGAATCGCCATGTTCCGCCGCAGCTTCCTCGCCGCCACCGCGCTCGCCGCCTTCTCCACCCTCGGTCTCGCCGCATCCGCCTCCCCCTTGACGCTCGAGGTCTACAACCCTGGCGCGGCCTCGCTGTTTCCCGTCTCCTCGAGCATCGTCTCGGGCGAGAAGGAGGCCGTGCTGATCGACGCCCAGTTCCAGCGCAACGACGCCCAGGCGCTGGTGAAGAAGATCCAGGCCGGCGGCCGCAGGCTCGCCACCGTCTACATCAGCCACAGCGACCCCGACTATTGCTTCGGCCTCGACGTGATCCATGCCGCCTTCCCCGACGCGAAGATCGTCGCCACGCCGCAGACCGTGGCCGCGATCCAGGCCTCGAAGGACGGCAAGCTGGCCCACTGGGGTCCGATCCTCAAGGACAACGCGCCGCAGTCGCTGGTGGTGCCCGAGCCGCTCGCGGGCGACACGATCGAGCTCGAGGGCCGCAAGATCCAGGTCGTCGGCCCCACGCCCGCACGCACCGTCGCGTGGATTCCCTCGCTCAGGACCGTGGTCGGCGGCGTGCCGGTATCGGCCAACATCCACCTCTGGGTGGCCGACACGCAGACACCCGAGTCGCGCCGCGACTGGCGCCGCACGCTCGACCGCATCGCGGCGCTCAAGCCGAAGACCGTGGTGCCCGGCCACTACCTGCCGAACGCCGACGGCTCGGCGCCCTCCACGCTCGCCTCGGTGAACTTCACGCGCGCCTACCTGCAGGCCTTCGAGACCGAGGCCGCGAAAGCCAAGGACTCGGCCGCGCTGATCGCCGCGATGAAGAAGCGCTACCCCAAGCTGGAGGACGCCTCCTCGCTCGAACTGAGCGCGAAGGTCATCAAGGGAGAGATGAAATGGCCGCAATGAACGAAGCCACCACCCTGCATTGCATCTTCGATCCGCTGTGCGGCTGGTGCTATGCCGCCGCGCCGCTGGTCGAGGCCGCGCGCGAGGTGCCGGGCCTGCGCGTCGAACTGCATGGCGGCGGCATGATGACCGGCGCCAACCGCCGCGCCATCACGCCGCAGTGGCGCGACTACGTGCTGCCGCACGACCGCCGCATCGCCGAGCTCACGGGCCAGCCCTTCGGCGAGGCCTACTTCGAAGGCCTGCTGCGCGACGGCACGGCCGTGATGGACTCCGAGCCGCCGACCACCGCGATCCTCGCGGCCGAGTCGCTGCGCGCGGGTGGCGCGCTCGACATGGCCCATCGCGTGCAGCGCGCGCACTACGCCGAGGGCCGGCGCATCGCCGACGCCGACGTGCTGCAGGCGCTGGCCGCGGAACTGGGCTTCGATGCCGAGGCCTTCGCCGCGGCCTTCGCGCGGCTGTCGGGCGAAGCGACCGCGCAACACATCGAGGCCAGCCGCGCGCTGCTGCGCCGCGTGGGCGGCCAGGGCTTCCCGACCTTCGTGCTCGCGCGGCCCGATGGCGGCGCGAGCCGGGTCGACATCGGCCCGTGGCTGGGCCGGCCGGACGCGTGGAAGGCGCAGCTCGCGAGCTTCGCGGCGCCGGCGTCGACTTCGTCGGCAACGCCGGCCTGCGGCCCGGACGGCTGCGCGATCTGAGCGCTACGCGACCTGCTCCAGAAAGACCAGCCGGATCGGCTCCTCGAGCAGTTCGTCGAAGCGCTGCTCGAAGGCCTTGAAGTGCGGCGTGGCCAGATGCGCATCCAGCGCGGCCTGGTCCCGGAACGACTCGCGCATGTAGAAGCTGCCGGGTTCGTCGCGCAGTTCGAACAGCGTGTAGTCGAGGCAGCCGGGCTCCTGGCGCGTGGGTGGCACCAGCGCGCTCAATGCGGCGCGAAGGGATTCGCGCCGACCGGGCCGGGCTTTCAGGACGGCGATGCCGATGATGGGGGTCGTGTTCATGGGGCGTGGAGGGTGTGACAGGGACCCCGCAGTGTGCGAGCAGGCCCGTGCATGAAAAAGCCCTCGCGCCCGGAAACTCTTTCAAGCGCCGCTTGAAGATCGGCCCGGCGCTAGCGCGTGCACTGGAAGCTCGCCGCCTGCGCCACATCGCCTCCCACGTAGCGCGGCCACAGCGGCCATTCGCACAGCGGGCGCGCGCGCACCGTCCTGAAGGGCGGCTGCACCTCCTGCTCGAGCAGTTGCAGGCCGGCGGGCGCGCGGCCGCGCTCGACCCAGTCGACCAGCACGCCGAGCATGTCGACGTTGGCCGGCGCGCCGCTGCCCACGTGGTCCACGCCGGGCGCGGTGTACAGCCGCATGAAGCGGTCCGCCTCGGCGCGGCCCATGCGCGCGACCACCGACTCGTGGTAGCGGATGCCCGCGAACGGGCTCTGCGCATAGTCGGCCATGTGCTCGAGCATCAGCAGCTTGCCGCCGCGCGCGCTGAAGGCGCCGAGGTCGGGGTCGGTCGAATCCATCAGCCGCGAGACGGTGGCGATGCGCGCCGCATGGTCCTCGGCGCGGTAGTTGCGCACGTCGAGCGACGGATCGCGGGCATAGAAGTACTGCAGCGCGCCGCTGCCGTAGAACCACGCGATGCCGTTGCTCGGCTGCGGCGGCACGGTCGGCGCGGCACTGCCGGTCCACCAGGCGTTCCAGCCGCCCATCGAGGCGAAGGCCGGCGTGGCCTCGCCGCCGATGCCCCAGCCCGGGTACTCCGCGATGCCGTTGGCGAGTGGCACGGGCGAGCGCCACGGCGAACGCAGCGTGCGCACCGCCTGCACCTGCGCGTCGTTGAGGCAGTCGTCCCCGCGCGTGCCCGCCGCGCAGCGCAGGCTGGCCGGGTCGAAGCGCTGCAGGCAGGCCACCGGGTTCGACACGATGCGATCGGCCGTGCCGTCGGCGGCATCGCAGGCCGCGAGCACGGCCTCGTGCACCCGCTGCACCTGCGCGGGCCGCAGCCAGCCCTCGCCGAAGGTGGCGATGCCGTTGCGCGTGCCCGCATGCTGCAGCCCGGTCCAGTTGATGACCGGCACGCGGCTGAAGATGCCGTCGAAGTCGCGCGGATAGCGCTGCGCCATGGTCAGCGCCTCGCGCCCGCCCTCCGAGCTGCCCATGAAGTAGAGCTTGCGCGGCGCCTGTCCGTAGGCGCGCTGCATCAGTGCCACGGCCACGTCGCGCACCTTCTTGTACGAGGCATGCGCGAAGTTCTCGAGCGCCTCGTCGTTGAGCGCGAAGGCCTGCGGCGGCTGGCCGGCCACGTTCTGGTGGCCGGAGTCGGTGCCGTAGGTCACGTAGCCCTGCGCGAGCGGCGTGGGCTGGTCGAAGCGGGCCGCCGGCACCAGCGCCAGGCCGGTGATCAGCACGCCGTTGAACCCGCCGCCGCCGTACTGCAGGCTGCGGCCGTTCCAGGCCAGCGGCAGGTTGACCTGGAACCCGATCGGCGGCGCGGCGGCATCGAGCGGCGCGATGCGCCCGAGCAGCCGGCAGTGCGCGGGCGTGGCCGGCGTGATGCGCGCCGCCGGACTCGGGCCGCGTTCGGCCACCGCCAGCGGCGCGGCGGCCACGAGGGTGGCGGTATCGATGGTCGCCATGCCGCTGGGCAGGCCGATCGCGCCGGGCGGCACCGGTGCCGCGAGGCGCGCGCAGGCCGCGGCGGGGTCGGGCCCGAGGCTCAGGCTTTGCGGCGCGGAAGGCCCGCCGGTGCCGCAGGCGGCGAGCAGGCCTGCGGCGATCGCCAGGGCCGACAGGCCGGCGGTTCGTCGCATCGTCGTGTTCCGGATCGTCATGGTCTTCTGTCTCCTTGTCTTTCCGGCCGATGCGTCGACCGCCTAGCGCGCCACGCCCAGCAAGCGATCGAGCACCTGCGGCTGCGCGCGCAGCGCGGCCGCGCTGTCGGCATGCACGATGGTCCCGTGGTCGAGCACCACGGCCTCGTCGGAGATCGCGAGGATCGCCTGCGGATGCTGCTCGACCACGATCGCGGCCAGGCCCTCGTCGCGCGTGATGCGGCGGATGGCGCGCAGCAGCTCCTCCACGATGATCGGCGCCAGGCCCTCGAGCGGCTCGTCGAGCAGCAGCAGCTTCGGGTTCAGCACCAGCGCGCGGCCCACGGCCAGCATCTGCTGCTCGCCGCCCGACAGCTGGGTACCGAGGTTGGTCTTGCGCTCGGCCAGGCGCGGGAACATCTCGTAGACGCGGCGCGGATTCCACGGCCCGGGCCGCTCCACGGCCGTGAGGTTCTCGTGCACGGTGAGCGACTTGAAGATGTTGCGTTCCTGCGGCACCCAGCCGATGCCGGCCGCCGCGCGCTGGTGCGGCGCGAGCCGGTGCAGCGCCTGGCCGCCGAGCGCGATGCTGCCGCCGTGCTGGCGCGTGGCGCCCGCCAGGGTGTTGATCAGCGTGGTCTTGCCGGTGCCGTTGCGGCCCAGCAGCGCGAGCGTGCGGCCCTCGCCGAGCGCGAAGGACACGTCGTGCAGCACCACGGCCTCGCCGTAGCCGGCGCTCAGGTTCTCGATGCGCAGCAGCTCAGACATGGGCGACCTCCGCGGACTGGCCATGGCCGAGGTAGACCTCCTTGACCCGCGGGTCGTTGGCGATGGCCTCGGGATCGCCCTCTGTCAGCAGGGTGCCGTTGACCAGCACCGTCATGCGGTCGGCGAAGCTGAACACCAGGTCCATGTCGTGCTCGATCAGCAGCACCGACACGTCGGCCGGCAGCGCGGCCACGGTCTGCAGCAGCTCCTCGCGCTCGCCCGCGGGCACGCCGGCCACGGGTTCGTCGAGCAGCAGCACGCGCGGCTCGCAGGCCAGCGCGATCGCGATCTCGAGCAGCCGGCGCTTGCCGTAGGCCAGGTGCTTGGTCTGCTGGTGCGCCACGTCGGCCAGGTGGAACTGCTCGAGCAGCTGCCCCGCGCGCTCGGCCACCGCCCTGGTCGCGCCGAGCGGACGCCACCATTGCGCGCCGATGCCCTGGTGCTGCGACACGACCAGCGCCAGCGTCTCGAGCGGCGTCATCGAGTCGAACAGCTGGTTGATCTGGAAGGTGCGCACCAGCCCGCGCGCCACGCGCTTGTGCGGCGCGAGGCGCGTGATGTCCTCGCCGAGCAGCGTGATGCGGCCCTCGGAAGGCGTGAGCACGCCCGTGAGCTGATTGATCAGCGTGGTCTTGCCGGCGCCGTTCGGGCCGATCAGCGCATGGCGCGCGCCGCGCCGGAGTTCCATCGAGACGTTGTTGGTGGCGGTGATGCCGCCGAAGCGCATCACCAGGCCGTGGGTGGAAAGCACGGTGTCGGTCATGCCGCACCGCCCTTCTTGCCGGCACCGAACCAGGTCCAGGGCTTGAGCAGACGATCGCGGCCCACGAGCACCAGCAACACCAGGATCAGGCCGATCCAGAACATCCAGTACTGCGGCGTCACCGACGACAGCCAGGTCTGCAGCAGCTTGAAGACGATGGCGCCCGCGACGCCGCCGTAGAGCCAGCCCACGCCGCCGATCACCAGCATCAGCAGCACGTCGGCCGAGCGGTCGAAGGCCAGCACGTCGAGCGAGGCGAAACCGGTGGTCTGCGCGAGCAGCGCGCCCGCGGCGCCGGCCACGCCGGCCGCCACGGTGTAGATCACGGCCAGCCGCGACACCACCGGGATGCCGATCGCCATGGCGCGCAGCCGGTTGTCGCGGATCGCCTTGAGCGTGGCGCCGAAGGGCGAATGCACGAGCCGGCGCATGACGAGGAACAGCACCAACATCACGGCCAGCGAATACCAGGCGGCCGTGCGGCCGTAGAGATCGAACTCGAACAGGCCGAGCACCGGCCCCATCACCACGCCCTGCAGGCCGTCGGCACCGCCGGTCAGCCAGTCGAGCTTGTTGGCGAGCTCGAGCAGCAGGAGCGCGGTGCCGAGCGTGACCATCAGCCGCGTGAGGTCGCTGCCGCGCAGGATGGTGACGCTGGCCACCAGCCCGAGCAGCGCCGACAGCACGATGGCGAACAGCAGGCCCACGGTCGGGTCGGGCATCACCAGCTTGGCGAACAGCGCCGCGGCATAGGCGCCGAAGCCGAAGAAGGCCGCATGGCCCAGCGAAACGATGCCGGTGTAGCCGAGGATCAGGTCGAGCGACATCGCGAACAGCGCGACGATGGCGATCTCGTTGACCAGCAGCGAGTGCGAGGGCGTGATCAGCGGCAGCGCGAAGGCCACGGCCCACACGACGAACTCGACCGGGTGCCAGCGCGCCTTGCGCAGCAGCGGCGACTGGAAGTCGGAAGGCGCATCCATCAGCGGCCCCCCTTGCGCGTGAACAGGCCCTGCGGCCGCCACATCAGGATCAGGATCATCAGCAGGTAGACGGTGAAGGCGCCCATCTTCGGAATGAAGTACTTGCCGGCCACGTCGGCGATGCCCAGCAGCAGCGCGGCCGCGAGCGGCCCGGTGATCGAGGAGGTGCCGCCGACCGAGACCACGATCAGGAAATAGATCATGTACTTGAGCGGGAAGGTCGGATCGAGGCCGAGGATCTCGGCGCCGAGCGCGCCGCCCAGCCCCGCGAGCCCCGAGCCGACCGCGAAGGTCAGCAGGAACACCACGTTGACGTTGATGCCCAGGCCCGCGGCCACGCGCGGGTCGTCGACCGCGGCGCGCAGCCGGCTGCCGAAGCGGGTCTTCGAGAGGATCAGCTGCAGCACCACGGTGAGCACCGCGCAGACCGCGATGATGAACAGCCGGTAGTGACCCATGCCCAGCATCAGCGCGCCGTCGCCGAGCTCGGTGCGCCCGCGCAGCCATTCGGGCAGCTGCACGTTCTGCTGCGACGAGCCCACGAAGTAGTCGATGGCCGCCACCGCCATGAAGGCCAGCCCGATCGAGAACAGCACCTGGTCGAGGTGCGGCTTGCCGTACATGGGCCGGTAGAGCGTGCGCTCGAGCAGCGCGCCGGCCAGCGCCACGACCACGAAGGCCAGCGGCAGGCACAGCATGAACGGCACGCCGAACTTCTGCATCGCGAACACGGTGAGATAACCGCCCGCCATCGCGAAGGCGCCGTGCGCGAGGTTGATGAAGTTCATCAGCCCCAGCGTCACGGCCAGCCCCACGGCGAGCACGAACAGCAGCATGCCGTAGGCGATGCCGTCGAAAAGAATGGTGAGCATGTGCGCTTGTTCGCGGCTGCCGAATGCGGGCTGACCGGACGCGAAGGACGCGAAAACTACGCGAAGGACGCGAAAGAATTCAAATGAAGTTTCTTTCGCGTCCTTCGCGCAACCTTCGCGTCCTCTGCGTCCGGCTGCCCGATCCCGTGTTTACTTTGCCTTGCCCGGGTCCTTGACGCCCTTGATCACGTCGAACTCGACGTTGTAGAGCTGCCCGTCCTTCTTCTCGACCTTGCGCAGGTACACGTCCTGCACCACGTCGCGGGTCTGGGCGTCGATCAGCACCTGGCCGCGCGGGCTCTCGAAGACCTGGCCCTTCATGCCGGCCAGCAGCGCCTCGCCGCCGCCCTGGCCCTTGCTGGTCTTGAGCGCCTCGTAGATCACGCGCATGCCGTCGTAGCCGCCCACGGCCATGAAGTTGGGGCGCAGCTTGGGGTTGGCCTTCTCGAAGGCCTCGACGAACTTCTTGTTCGCGGCCGAGGGATGGGCGGCCGAATAGTGGTGCGAGGTGACCACGCCGAGCGCGCCATCGCCCATGTCGTTGAGCTGGTCGTCGTCGGTCACGTCGCCGGTGGCGATCAGCTTGATGCCGGCCTTGTCCATGCCGCGCTCGAGGAACTGCTTCATCACGGCCGCGCCCGCGCCCGAGGGCACGAAGACGAACAGCGCGTCGGGCTTGGCGTCGCGCACCTTCTGCAGGAAGGGGGCGAAGTCGGGGTTGCGCAGCGGCACGCGCAGCTTGTCGATCACCTTGCCGCCGTTGAGCGCGAAACGCTCGCTGAAGAACTTCTCGGCGTCGTTGCCGGGGCCGTAGTCGCTCACCAGCGTGACCACCGTCTTGATGCCGTTCTTCGGCGCCCAGTCGCCCATCGGCACCGACACCTGCGGCAGCGTGAAGCCGCTGCGCACGATGAAGGGCGAGGCCTCGGTGATGCTCGAGGTGGCCGCGGCCATCACGACCTGCGGCGTCTTCGACTGGGTGGCGATCGGCGCCACCGCGAGCGCCAGCGGCGTCAGGCCGAAGCCCGCGAGCACGTTGACCTTGTCGTTCACCACCAGCTCCTGCGCCAGGCGCTTGGTGACGTCGGGCAGGCCGGTGTCGTCCTTGACGATCAGCTCGATCTTCCTGCCGGCCACGGTGTCGCCGTTCTGCGCCATGTACAGGCGCGCGGCGGCCTCGATCTGGCGGCCGGTCGATGCCGACTGGCCGGTCATCGGCAGGATCAGGCCGATCTTGAACTTGTTGTCCTGGGCCTGGACGGCCGTCACGGACAGCGCGCCGGAAAGCGCGAGCGCGGCGAGGCTCGCGGACTGGATGAGTTGACGCCTTTGCATGAGTTCTCCTTTGGGGGCGACGAGCGGAATCGGCCTATTTTTCAACACTTTGCAACATTCCTTGTCGCGGGCCTTCACCTAGGCGCGGGCCCGCGCGGCGCTTTGTTGCGCGATAGACAAATGAACTGCGCGATGATCGCGCAACAGGGTGGATCGGTGCCGGTCAGGCGTCCGCGCGGTACGCGGAATCGAGCGTGAGCGTACCCACCGCGCGCGACACGCAGGCACAGATGCGGGTGGTGGCCCGCTTCTCGTGCGCGCTGAGGAACACGTCGCGGTGGTCGATCTCGCCGTCCACGGCCAGCACGTCCATCGCGCACAGACCGCATTCGCCGCGCCGGCAGTCCCACAGGGTCTGCACGCCGGCCGCGTCGAGCGCATCGAGCAGCGAGCAGTCGGCCGGCACGGTGATCGCGAGGTCGTGCCGCGGCACGCGCACGGTGAAGGCCTGCGCGGCCAGCCGGCCGCTGCTGCCGAAGGTCTCGAAGCGCAGGTCGGCCGCGGGGCGGCCGGCGGCCGCCCAGGCGCGCTGCACGGCCTCGAGCATCGGTGCCGGGCCGCAGGTGTAGAGCTGGCCGCCCGCGGGCAGCGCGGCGATGGCGGCCGCGAGGTCGATGGCCGCGGCGCCTTCGTGCGTCTGCAACGCCGTCTCGCCGAGCGTCGCGCGCAGTTCGTCGAGGTAGGCGAATTCGCCCGCGTGGCGCGCGCCGTAGTGCATGGCCAGCGGCACGCCGCTGCGCCGCGCATGCGCGCTCAACCGTTGCGCCATGCCCACCAGCGGCGTGATGCCGATGCCGCCCGCCACCAGCAGGTAGCCCGGCGCCGACAGGTCGAGCGCGAAATGGTTCTGCGGCGCGCTGACCTGCAGCCGGTCGCCCACGGCCAGCCGCCACATCGCAAGCGAGCCGCCGCGGCCGTCGTCGAGCCGCTTGACGGCGATGCGCCAGCCGCCCAGCTCGCCCTGCCCCACGAGCGAATACGAGCGCGTCTGCGACTGGCCCTGCGCGTTCGTCACCTGCACCTGCAGATGGGCACCGGGCTCGTGGCCGCCGGCGGTGCCCGCCTCGGGCCGAAGCTCGAATTCGCGCACGGTGGGCGTGAGGTCGCGCAGCGCCACCACCTGCGCCTGCATCCATTGGAGATCGCTTTTCATCGGGGAACCAGGACCGGAAAAAGAAGGAAGCCGCTCAGCCGCGGCGGCGGATCAGTTGCACGCCCGGCAGCGGACGCTGCTGCTCGGTGGGCGCGCCGTGCAGCGCCTCGCGCAGGTTGCGCCGCGCGATGCGGCTGTGCTCGCGCATCAGCGCCTCGGCGCGCGAGCCCTCGCCGGACTCGATGGCGTCGAGCACCTGCACATGCTGGTCCTGCGCGATCACCAGCATGTCGCGCGCGGCCGGCGAATTGGCCTGCACGATCACGAAGCCCGAGGGCGAGGCGAACGGCAGGTTGATCACGCGCTCGAGTTGCTGCGCGATGACCGGGCTGCCGGCCATCTCGCACAGCAGCGCATGGAAGCGCTCGTTGTGCGTCACGTAGCGCGAGAAGGCGGCGTCATCGAGCGCGGGCTCGCGCAGCAGCTCGTCGATGCGCTGCAGGCAGCCGCGCGCCTCGCGCAGCACCACCGGCGCCGCGCCGCGTTCGGCCGCGAGCCGCGCGACCAGCCCCTCGAGCGTGCCGCGCAGCTCGATCGCATCGGCCACGTCGCGTTCGGAAAAAGTGCGCACCGCATAGCCGCCGTTGGGCAGGGCCTCGAGCAAGCCCTCTTGTTCGAGCCGCATCAGCGCGGTGCGCACCGGCGTGCGCGACACGCCGAGTTGCTCGGAGATCGCGACCTCGGCGATGCGCGCGCCGCCCGGCAGCTCGCCGGCCAGGATCATCTCGCGCAGCCGCAGCTGCGCCTTCACGGCCTGCGAGGCGCCGCTGTCGCCGGGCTCGCCGGCGCTGCTGCTGGCGGCGACCTTCATGCGGCCTGCCGCCGGTCGACGCGGATCGGGATCGCGGCGCGCGCGGGCCGCTCCTTGTCGACCATGCGGTCGATCAGTCGCCGCGCCCACATCGAGCCGGCGTCGATGTTGAGGTTGTAGAAGCGGTGGTCGGGATGCTCGTCGATCGCCTTCTGCTGCGCCTCGAGCACCAGCTCGTCCTCGCGGAAGATGCCCGAGACGCCCTCGCGCAGCTCGTGCGTGAGGCGCTGCTCGCCCAGGCAGTAGTTGCGCGCGAAGGCCCAGAAGTAGAGGCAGGTCTTGTCGGTCTCGGGCGTGATGGTGTTGAGCACGTAGCCGTTGACGCCCTTGCCGCGGTCGCCCGGGTTGCCGCCCTTGGGCACCGCGCCGCTGCCGGCCTCGGCCACGCCGACGTCGATGTTGACCGTGCACGGCGCCTCGAAGCGGATGATCTGCCAGCGGTCGACCTTGCCCGCGTAGCCGCGCGCATGGCGGATCTGGCCACCCCAGAAAGGCGGCGCCTCGATGTTCTCCATCCAGCGCGTGACGGTGGCCGAGCGGTCGCCATGGGTGGCGACGAAGGGCGCCTCGGCCACCTCGCGGTTGCCGATCGAGGAGCCGTGCACGAAGGTCTCGTGCGTCAGGTCCATGAGGTTGTCGACCACCAGCCGGTAGTCGCAGTTCACGCGGATCATCTTGCCGTCGCCGGCCCAGGCCGGGTCGTCGTTCCAGTGCATGTCGGGCACCAGCGCGGGGTCGGCCAGCGCCGGATCGCCGGGCCAGATCCAGATGAAGCGGTGCTTCTCGGCCACCGGGAAGCTGCGCACGCAGGCCGAGGGGTTGAGCGTTTCCTGGCTCGGCATGTGGGTGCAGCGGCCCTGGCTGTTGTAGACCAGGCCGTGGTAGCCGCAGACCAGCTCGTCGCCCTCGAGCCGCCCCATCGACAGCGGCAGCAGCCGGTGCCAGCAGGCGTCCTCGAGCGCGGCCACCTGCCCGTCGGTGCGGCGGAACAGCACCAGCTTCTGGTTGCAGACCGTGCGCGGCAGCAGCGCATGCCGCACCTCCACGTCGTAGGCGGCGGCATACCAGGCGTTGAGCGGGAAATGGGGCGATCGCGTGTCCATGGATACTCAATGTATACAGAAACACGAGAATTTCCAGCCAATTACGCCGAATTAAGGGAAAACACTGATCTCACTGTACACATCAACGTCGCCACACAAGGCGATACGATGTTCCGTTCCACCTCTTTCGTTCAGACAAGCCGGAGTTCCATCCTCATGTCCCAGCACGCCACCCTGCCCGCCCGCTACGACCACGTGGGCAGCTTCCTGCGTCCCCAATACCTGCTCGAAGCCCGCGAGCAGAAGGCCAGGGGCGAGATCACGCCCGAGCAACTGCGCACGGTCGAGGACAAGGCCATCGCCGAGATCGTCAAGTTCCAGGAAGACATCGGCCTCAAGAGCATCACCGACGGCGAATTCCGCCGCACCTACTTCCACATCGACTTCCTCGACCAGCTCGGCGGCGTGAAGACCGACATCCCGGTCACGATCCGCAAGCCCGACGGCAGCGAGGAACTGGCGCCGCCCGCGATGCGCGTCATCGACAAGGTGCGCCACGTCAAGAACATCCAGCTGGCCGACTTCGAATACCTCAAGAGCCAGGTCTCGGCCGGCCGCACGCCCAAGGTCACGATCCCCTCGCCGACCATGCTGCACTTCCGCGGCGGCCGCGCCGGCATCAGCAAGGAGGCCTACCCCGAGCTCGACCCCGCGTTCTACGACGACGTGGCCCAGGCCTATGGCGACGAGCTGCGCTCGCTGGCCGCGGCCGGCTGCACCTACGTGCAGATGGACGACACCAACCTCGCCTACCTCTGCGACGAGCACATGCGCGAGGCGGCCCGCAAGCGCGGCGACGACCCGAACGAGCTGCCGCACCGCTACGCCGCCTTCATCAACAAGGTGGTGGCGCAGAAGCCGCCGGGCATGCTGCTGGCCATGCACCTGTGCCGCGGCAACTTCAAGAGCACCCATGCCGCGGCCGGCAACTACGAGCCGGTGGCCGAGGCGCTGCTCAAGGAGATGGACCTCGACGCCTACTTCATGGAGTACGACGACGCGCGCTCGGGCGACTTCAAGCCGCTGCGCTTCCTGCCCAAGGGCAAGACCGTGGTGCTGGGCCTGGTGACCACCAAGTTCGGCCAGATGGAGGACAAGGACGAGCTCAAGCGCCGCATCGAGAACGCCGCCATGTACGCGCCGCTCGAGCAGCTCGCGCTGTCGCCACAGTGCGGTTTCTCGAGCACGGTGCACGGCAACAACATCGCGGTCGAGGCACAGCGCGCCAAGCTGCGGCTGGTGGTCGAGACCGCGCAGGAGGTCTGGGGATCGACCTGAGCCGCGCTTTCTGCTGAACTCGGGGCCATGACGACCCACATCTTCTCCGGCCCCCTCAGCATGTTCGGCGCCAAGGTGCAGATCGCGGCGCTCGAGAAGGGCATCGCCTTCGAGCTCGTGATGGTGCCCTTCGACCGCGACGACAACTACAGTCCCAAGCACCCCGAGGTGCTGCGCATCAACCCCAAGGGCCAGGTGCCGGTGCTGATCGACGACGCGGTCGAGCTGTTCGACTCGACGCAGATCTTCGAGTACCTCGAGGACCGGCACCCACGGCCCGCGCTGTGGCCCGCCGAAGCGGCCGCGCGGGCCCGCGCGCGCCAGCTCGAGCACCGTTCCGACGAGGTCTTCTTCCCGCAGGTAGTGAAGCTCTTCGGCCTGCAGGAGGCGATGCAGAGCCCGCCCGCGGTGGAGGCCTGCGCCGCCTGCGCGCGCTTCTACGGCCAGCTCGACACCCTGCTGGCCGACGGCCGCGCGTTCCTGGCCGGCGACTACGGCTATGCCGACATCGCCTTCTACATGGCCCATGTGTTCGCCGACCGCAAGGGCGCGGGCATGACCGCCGAGACGCCGCGGCTCGTGGCCTGGCGCGACCGCGTCGGCGAGCGGCCCGCGGTGCGCGCGGTGGTCGACCCGATGATGGACTTCCTGGCCTCGCAGGGCCGCGGCGTGCCGGCCTTCCTTCGGCGCTGAGGGGGCAAGCGCGGCGGCGCGCGGCCGCCTCAGGCATCATCGGCCCATGCCGAAAAACGGGTTCGACTGGCTCCCCTCTCCGTCCCAGCATTTCCTCGTCGTCACCTTCGCGCTGCTGGTCTACGTGCTGACCACCCGCGCACGCCGCGAGCAGCGCGCGCCCACCACCGCCATCGCGTGGGTCATGGGCCTGGTGCTGCTGCCCTACCTGATCCTGCCGATGTACCTGCTGTTCGGCCAGCGCAAGCTGCGCCCCGCGGGCTCGGCGCGGCCGCCGCGTTCGGCGCCGGCCGGCCACTGGGCGGCCGACCTGATCGAGAGCTTCGGCCTGGCGCCGCCCGGGCGCAGCGCGATCCGGCTGCATGCCGACGGCGAGCACGCGCGGCTCGCGCTGTTCGAGGTGATCGACGGCGCGCGCGAACGGCTCGACGTCTGCACCTTCATCATCGGCAACGACGCGCTCGGCCGCTCGGTGATCGAGCGGCTCGCGCAGCGCGCGCGCGAAGGCGTCAAGGTGCGGGTGCTGCTCGACGGCTTCGGCGCGCTCACGCTGCCGCGCCACCACTTCGATCCGCTGCGCGCGGCCGGCGGCGAGGTGGCGGTGTTCCGGCCCTTCTTCAGCCTGCGTCGCATCGGGCCGCGCAACCTGCGCAACCACCGCAAGTTCACCATCGCCGACGACGGCTGGCTCTGGTCGGGCGGGCGCAACCTCGCCTGCGAGTACTTCAACGGCGACGCCGCCCATCCCGAGGCCTGGCGCGATCTCTCGTTCGACCTGTGCGGCAGCGTGGCGGCCGCCGCGGCGCGCCAGTTCGACCACGACTGGGCCTCGGTGCGCAGCCGCAAGCCGCGCGCGATCACGGCCGAGGACGTGCCCGAGGGCCCCGGTGCCGCGCTGGCGCAGTTCCTGCCGAGCGGCCCCGACCAGACCGAGGACACCGCGCATGCGCTGCTGATCGACGCCTGCTTTCGCGCCGAGCACCGGCTGCTCGCGATCACGCCCTACTTCGTGCCCGGCGACGGCCTGCGCGACGCGCTGCGGCTGGCCGCGCGGCGCGGCGTGCAGGTCACGATCGCGATCCCCGCGCAGTCGAACCACCGGCTGGCCGACTTCGTGCGCACGCGCGCCATGCGCGACCTGGCGCGCGCGGGCGTGAGCTTCCGCATGCTGCCGTTCATGGCCCATGCCAAGGCGGTGGTGGTCGACGACCAGCTCGCGATGTGCGGCTCGATCAACCTCGACCTGCGCAGCCTGCTGCTGAACCACGAGGCCAATGTCGTGTTCTACGGCACGCACGAGATCGAATGGCTGGCCGAGTGGATCGAGACCACGGCCTCGGCCGGCGAGGCCTACCGCGCGCGGCGCCCGGGCCTGTTGCGCGACGTGGCCGAGGGGCTGCTGCTCACCGTCGCCTTCCAGCTTTGACGGGTGCGGCGAGCGCGGCGGCGGCCTGGCCGCCCGCTTCCCGCGCCACCGCGTCGAGGCCAGCGAGCACGTAGCGCATCAGGTCGTCGACCAGCGCCCCGGTGTCGCGCACCGCGGGCAGCACGCGCTGGCCCAGCTCCTTGGGCGCGACCATCATCACGATGCACGGCAGCACCGTGAACATCACGCCGCGCTGCACCGAGGGATGGTCGTCGGCCAGGCCCATGATCTCGCCGATCAGCCCGCGCACCACCTTGGCCTTGGGCAGCACCGCCTTCTGGATCAGCACCGGCAGCGCGCTCGACGGCGACAGCGCCTCGCGCAGCATCACGCGAAAGCCCCAGGGCGCCTGCGGCTGGTGGCCCATCTCGACCAGGTGGCCGAGCAAGGCGCGCAGCCGCTCGCGCGGATCGGCGCCGCTGCTCGCCTGGGCCACCAGTTCGTCCAGGCTGACGATCTGGCGGTGCGCCTCGACCAGCACCGCCTCGTAGAGGCCGTCGCGGCCGCCGAAGTGGTAGTTGACCGCCGCCATGTTGGTGCCGGCGCGGGTGCAGATCTCCTTGCTGGTGCTGGCCGCGAAGCCGCGCTCGGCGAACAGCCGGCCCGCGGTCTCGAGGATGTGGGCGCGGGTCGCGTTGCCGTCGGTGCGCGGCGCGCGCGCGGCCGGTTCGGCCTCGGCGGCGGGCGGTGCGGAGGAAGCGGTCGGACGAGGGGAACGGGAGCGGCTGGCCATGGCGCGAGCCTACCCCAACTTCCGGCCTACTTCAAATTCAAATTTGAATTTGATACGATCCGGACGCTCCTTCCGCTTCCGCCCCCAAAAGCCATGACCAAGAAACCCCTGATCGCCCTCGCCGTCGTCGTGCTGGCCGCCGCGGCCGTCGCCGCCTGGCACTACGGCCGCCCGGCCGCGCCTTCCGACCGCATCGTGCTCTACGGCAACGTCGACCTGCGGCAGGTGTCGCTGGCCTTCAGCGGCAGCGAGCGCGTGGCCGAGCTCGCGGTGCGCGAGGGCGACCGGGTGCGCGCCGGCCAGGTCATCGGCCGGCTCGACACGCGCACCCTGGCGCTGCGCGTGGCGCAGTCGCGGGCGCGCATCGGCGTGCAGGAACAGGCGCTGCTGCGGCTGAAGACCGGCAGCCGGCCCGAGGAGATCGCGCAGGCCGAGGCCCAGGTGAGCGCCGCCCAGGCCGATGCCGAGCTCGCCGCGCAGCAGCTCGCGCGGCTGCAGGCCATCGGCCAGTCGACCGCGGGCCGGGCGGTGAGCCAGCAGGACCTCGAGAGCGCGCAGGCGCGGCGCAAGGTCGCGCAGGCCCAGCTCGACAACGCGCGCAAGGCGCGGCAACTGGTGGTGAGCGGGCCGCGCAAGGAGGACATAGCCCAGGCCCAGGCCCAGCTCGAGGCGGCGCGCGCCGAGCTCGCGCTGATGCAGCACGAACTCGAGGAGGCCGAGCTCAAGGCGCCGATCGACGCCGTGGTGCGCGCGCGGCTGCTCGAGCCCGGCGACATGGCCTCGCCGCAGCGCCCGGCCTTCACGCTCGCGATCACCGATCCCAAGTGGGTGCGGGCCTACGTGGCCGAGCCCGACCTCGGCCGCATCCAGGCCGGGCAGGAGGCCAGCGTGACCACCGACAGCCAGCCCGACCATTCGATCGCGGGCAAGGTGGGCTACATCGCCTCGGTGGCGGAGTTCACGCCCAAGACCGTGCAGACCGAGGAGCTGCGCAGCAGCCTGGTCTACGAGATCCGCGTGATGGTCGACGACAGGGAGGACCGGCTGCGGCTGGGCATGCCGGCCACGGTGACGCTGCGGCTCGCATCCTCCGGAACGGCCGGCAAGTGAACGCGCCCGCCGTCCTCGCGCGCGGCCTGCACAAGCGCTTCGTCGTCAAGCCCGCGAAGAAGACCGTGCACGCGCTCGACGACATCGCGCTCGAGGTGCCGCCCGGCACGCTGACCGCGCTGGTCGGCCCCGACGGCGCCGGCAAGACCACGCTGCTGCGGCTGATGGCCGGCCTGCTGCGCGTCGATGCCGGCGAGCTGCGCGTGCTCGGCATCGACGTGGCCGCCGACCCGCAGGCGGTGCAGGACCGCATCAGCTACATGCCGCAGCGCTTCGGCCTCTACGACGACCTCAGCGTGCAGGAGAACCTCGACCTCTATGCCGACCTGCACGGCGTGCCGCGCGACGAGCGGCGCGCGCGCTACGGCCGGCTGATGGAGATGACCGACCTCGGCCGCTTCACCGACCGGCCCGCGGGCAAGCTCTCGGGCGGCATGAAGCAGAAGCTCGGGCTGGCCTGCACGCTGGTGCGTTCGCCCGAGCTGCTGCTGCTCGACGAGCCCACGGTGGGCGTCGATCCGCTGTCGCGGCGCGAGCTGTGGCAGATCGTGCAGCAGCTGGTGGACGACGAGCAGCTCTCGGTCATCGTGAGTACCGCCTACCTCGACGAGGCCGAGCGCTGCGCGCGCGTGTTCGTGCTGCGCGAGGGACGGCTCGTGGCGCAGGGCGCGCCCGAGGAGATCCGCGACCGCGCGCGGGGCCTGTGCTTCGTGGCCGCGCCGCCGGCCGGCGAGCCACCGCGGCGGCTGCAGGCGCGGCTGCTCGATGCGCGCGCCGAGATCGTGGACGCGGTGCCGCAGGGCGGCGAGGTGCGCTTCGTGCGGCGCGACGACGCGGACGAGGCAGGCATCGGCACGCTGCTCGATGGCGCGGCCGCCGAGCCCGTGGCACCGCGGCTCGAGGATGGCTTCATGACGCTGCTGCGCGCGCAGGAAGAGCCGGCGCAGAAGCCCGCCGAGCCGATCGCGCGGCAGCCGGCGCCTTCCTCCGCACCCGGCGACACCGTCATCGAGGTCAAGGACCTGGTGCGCCGCTTCGGCGACTTCACCGCCGTCGCCAGCACCAGCTTCAGCGTGCGCCGCGGCGAGATCTTCGGCCTGCTGGGCCCCAACGGCGCAGGCAAGACCACCACCTTCCGCATGCTCTGCGGCCTGCTGCCGGCCAGCGGCGGCCAGCTGCGCGTGGCCGGCGTCGACCTGCGCCATGCGCGCGCGCAGGCACGCCGGCGCATCGGCTACGTCTCGCAGAAGTTCGCGCTCTACGGCAACCTCAGCGTGCGCGAGAACCTCGAGTTCTTCGGCGGCGCCTACGGCCTGCGCGGGGCGCGACTGCGCGAGCGCATGGACGCGGTGCTGCGCCAGTTCGACCTGGCGCGCGAGATCGACGCGCCCAGCGGCCAGCTGCCCGGCGGCTACCGCCAGCGCCTGGCGATGGCCACCGGCCTGCTGCACGAGCCCGAGATCCTGTTCCTCGACGAGCCCACCAGCGGCGCCGACCCGCTCGCGCGGCGCGAGTTCTGGCGCCGCATCACCGCACTGGCCGAGGCCGGCACCACGGTCGTGATCACCACCCACTTCATGGAAGAGGCCGAGTACTGCGACCGCATCGTGATCCAGGACGCGGGCCGGCTGCTGGCCATCGGCACGCCGCGCGAGGTGCGCGCGCAGGCGCTGGGGGACGAACACGGCGAACACGGCGAGCACGATGCGCGCCGCATCGACATGGAGCAGGCCTTCATCGGCATCGTCGAGAAGGCACGGAAGGAGAAAGCATGAGCGGCTTCTGGTCCCGCCTGGTCTCGCTCACGCGCAAGGAGTTCCGCCAGCTGCTGCGCGACCGCAGCAACCTCGCGATCGGCATCCTGCTGCCGATGGTGCTGATCCTGATCTTCGGCTACGGCATGTCGCTCGACGTCAAGCATGCGCCGGTGGCGATCGTGTTCGAGGACGCTTCGCCCGGCGCGCACGAGGCGATGGCCGGGCTGCAGCTCTCGCCCACGCTCGCGCCGATCCCGCTGGCCTCGATGCACGAGGCCGAGCAGTTGATGCGCGAGCGCCGCATCGACGCCATCGTGCGCGTGCCCTCGGACTTCTCGCGCGCGCTCGCGGCCGGCCAGGCGCGCGTGCAGGTGATCGTGCATGGCGCCGACGCGGGCCGCGCGACCATCGTGCTGCAGTACCTCAACGCGGCCATCGGCCAGTCGGCGCTGCGCCAGGCCGACCGCGGTGGCAACGCCAGCGCCGCGCCCGCCATCGGCAGCGTGACGCTAGAGCAGCGCATGTGGTTCAACGCCGCCAACACCAGCACCTGGTACCTGGTGCCGGGGCTGATCGTGCTGATCATGACGCTGGTCGGAGCCTTCCTCACCGCGCTGGTGATGGCGCGCGAATGGGAGCGCGGCACGCTCGAGGCGCTGTTCGTCACGCCGGTGCGGCCGGTCGAGATCCTGCTGGCGAAGATCGTTCCCTACTTCGCGGTCGGCATGCTGGGGCTGGCGCTGTGCCTGCTGGCCGCGCGCTTCCTGTTCGCGGTGCCGATGTACGGCTCGCTGGTCGTGGTGGTGCTGAGCTCGATGCTCTACCTGGTCGTGGCGGTGAGCCTGGGCCTGGTGATCTCCTCGGTCACGCGCAACCAGTTCCTCGCCAGCCAGGTGGCGCTGATCGCCACCTTCCTGCCCTCGATGATGCTGTCGGGCTTCCTGTTCGACCTGCGCAACACGCCGCTGGCGGTACAGGTGATCGGGCATGCGCTGCCGGCCACCTACTTCATGGAGCTGGTCAAGACGCTGTTCCTCGCGGGCGACGTCTGGCCGCTGATCTGGCGCGACTGCGCCATCCTCGCCGCCTATGCGGTGGGCCTGCTGGCGCTGGCGCGCGCGGTCACGCGCAAGCGCCTGGACTGAAAGGAACCGCACCATGCTCGACTTCCTGCTGCGCATCGCCAACCTCTGCCGCAAGGAACTGCTCGCGATCCTCAAGGACCCCGCGAGCCGCGTGATCCTGGTCGTGCCGGCGCTGATGCAGAGCCTGATCTTCGGCTACGCCGCCACCTACGACCTCAGCAACGTGCCCTATGCGCTGCTCGACCAGAGCCATGGCGGCGCGGCCATCGAGCTGGTCGCGCGGCTCGACGGCACCGGCGTGTTCCACCGCGTCGCCACGCTGCGCACCCAGGCCGACATCCGCGAGGTCATCGACACGCAGAAGGCGCTGCTGGTGGTGCAGCTCGGCCCCGACTTCGAGCAGCGGCTCGCGGCCGGCCAGCGCGCGCCGGTGCAGCTGATCCTCGATGCGCGCAACTCCAACACCGCGGGCTCGGCCGCGGGCTACGTGGGCGCGGTGGTCGAGCGCTACAACGCCGAGCTGCGCAGCCGCGCGGGCCTGGCGCCGGCGCCGCTGGCCGTGGAGTCGCGCGCCTGGTTCAACCCCAACCTCGAGACCCGCTGGAACCTGCTGCCCGGCATGATCGCCGCGCTCAGCATGGTGCAGACGCTGCTCTTGACCGCGCTGTCGGTGGCGCGCGAGCGCGAACAGGGCACCTTCGACCAGCTGCTGGTGACGCCGATGTCGCCGCTCGAGATCATGGTCGGCAAGGCGCTGCCGCCGGTGCTGGTGGGGCTGGTGCAGTCCTCGCTGGTGCTGCTGGTGGCGCGCTTCTGGTTCGGCATCCCGATGGCGGGCTCGCTGTTCACGCTCTACACCGGGCTGGTGTTCTTCACCGTCGCGAGCGTGGGCATCGGGCTGTCGATCTCGGCCGTGTCGGCCAACATGCAGCAGGCCATGCTCTACACCTTCGTGCTGCTGATGCCGATGATGCTGCTGTCGGGCCTGACCACGCCGGTACGCAACATGCCCGAGCTGCTGCAGATCGCCACGCTGGCCAATCCGCTGCGCTTCGCGATCGACCTGGTGCAGCGCGTCTATCTCGAGGGCGTCGGGCTCTCGACGGTGGCGGCCAATCTCATTCCGCTCTCGGTCATCGCCGTGGTCACGCTGCCGCTCGCGGCCTGGCTGTTCCGGAACCGGCTCGCCTGAACGCGCGCCATTCCACGTCTGGAGAAGAAGACATGTCCCTCCCTCATGCCCTCGCGCCGCTGGTGCTCGCCCTCGCGCTGTCGGGCTGCGCGGTCGGCCCCGACCATCGCCCCGCCGAGGCGCCGGCCCCCGCCGACTGGTCGGCCTGGCACGGCGGCGCCGATGCGCTGCTCGGCGCCGAACGGCGCGCCGGCGCCTCGGCCGCCACCAGCGACTGGAAGGCCTTCGGCGATCCGCTGCTCGACAGCCTGCAGGCGCGCGCGCTCGCTGCCAACCACGACCTGCGGACGGCCGCCTTGCGCTTCGCGCAGAGCCGCGCGAAGCGCAGCGCCACCGCGGCGCAGCGAGGGCCGCAGCTCGAGGCGACCGCGGGCGTGAACCGCCAGCGGCAGAGCGAGAGCGGCGCGGCCACGCGCATGATCGACGCGATCGGTTCTTCGGCCGGCAACCGCGAGCAGCTGATCCGCTCGCTGTCGCAGCCCTTCGACCTCTACCAGGCCGGCTTCGACGCCTCGTGGGAGATCGACCTCTGGGGCCGCGTGCGGCGCGCGGTCGAGGCCGCCGAGGCCGACAGCGCCGCCTCGGCCGCGCTGCTGCGGCAGGCGCAGCTCAGCGTGCAGGCCGAGGTCGCGCGCAACTACGTCGAGCTGCGCGGCAGCCAGCGCGAACTGCAACTGGCGCGCGCCGACCTCGCGGCCGCCGGCGAGTCGCTCGAGCTGGTGCAGGCCCGCGCGCGCGGCGGCCTCGTGACCGAGCTCGACCCGGTGCGCCAGCGCGGCCTGCTGGCCGAGCTGCGCGGCCGCATCCCGGCGCTGCTGCAGCAGGAGGCGCAGGCGATGAACCAGATCACGCTGCTGCTCGGCGCCACGCCGGGCGCGCTCAATGCCGAACTCGCGGCGCCGGCCGATGCCGCCGCGCAGGACCGCGCCCTGCCCGAACTCGCGCTGGGCCTGCCGGCCGAACTCGCGCGGCGCCGGCCCGACATCGCCGCGGCCGAGGCGCAACTCCATGCCGCCACCGCGCGCGTGGGCGTGGCGGTGGCCGAGCTCTATCCGCGCGTGACGCTGGGCGCGCGCTTCGGCAACGAATCGGTGGGCCACGAGCGCTTCGGCGACTGGGGCAGCCGACAGTGGCAGGTCGGCCCCTCGCTGAGCCTGCCGATCTTCGACATGGGAAGGCGCCGCAGCACCGTGACCCTGCGCGAGCTGCAGCAGCAGGAAGCGGCCGTCGCCTTCCAGCAGACGGTGCTCAAGGCCTGGCACGAGATCGACGGCGCGCTCAGCGCCTATGCGGCCGAACGCCGCCGCCAGGCCGAGCTGGCCGAGCGCGAGCGCGAGAGCGCCGATGCGCTGGCGCTCGCGCAGGCGCGCTACGCCGGCGGGCTCACCGACTTCGGCGTGGCGCTCGAGGCCCGCCGCACCCTGCTGCAGGCCCAGCGCGACCGGGCCCAGAGCCGCAGCCGGCTGGCCGTGGACTGGGTCGCGGTCTGCAAGGCGCTGGGCAGCGCGCCGCCCGAGGAGGCGGTCGCCACGGCGGCATCCGAGCCGCCAATTTGATACATTGCAACAACGTTTGAAACACAAACACACAATCCATCTAGAATTACTACCGGTTTCGGTAGTTGACGGATGGGTTTTGTCCGCGCGCCTCTGAGGCGCGGCCCGATCGGCACTCCCGGCACCCCCTGCATCGCAGGGCCGCCCGACGGGGGTCGCGCACGGCGAACGGCCGGCTCCCGGCGCCGACCGTTCGCGCTTTGCGCCCCCGCCGCGGGGAAGACCGATGCGAGCCTTCTCCTCGCTGCAAGCCGGCATGCGCCGGCTGTGCGCCGCCCTGCTGGGGGCGGTGGCCCTGCTGGTCGCATCGCCCTCGGGCGCGGTCGTGCTCGACGAGATCGGCCGCGGCACCGCCAGCGTCCACCGGCTGAAGTTCTTCGTCGATCCGCAGCTCGCGGCCGAGATCGGCGGCGCCGAGGCCGGCCGCCGGCTGGCGCAGTACGTGGCCGACGTGAACACCGTCTTCACGCGCGAATCGGTGCGCGGCTTCGGCTTCGACCCCGCCGCCGACCTGCAATGGATCGCGCCGGCCCAGGCACCGCAGTGCAGCCTCAACGGCCTGGTCAATGGCGAGATCGCGGTCTGCATCAACAAGTCGACGCGCGGCTACAGCCATGGCGGCCTGACGATGAGCTGGACCTTTCCGGCGCGCGGCGCGACCTGGAACCTCAACTGGACCGCGATCCACGACCCGCTGCGCCTCACGCGCGCCATCGCGCCCGGCGCCGTCGAATCGACCGAGAAGGACTACCTCGGGCGCCAGCTCAAGACCCTGCTGCACGAGCTCGAGCACGTGTTCGGCGCCGGCTCGGGCGAGTACTACAACGCGATCGCCGTGGCCGACACCACCGACGTCGCGCCCAAGGCCGACCTCGACCTCATGAAGCCCGCCGACCGCTACTGGTGGCCGCGCCAGCACTGGCGGCTCGATCCGCTGCTGGGCACGGTGTTCGAGGAGCGCTTCGACCCCGCGGCCAACCGCGTCGCCACGCTCGAGATGATCCGCTTCACCGAGGGCACCAAGGCCAACCTCGACACCGACTGGAGCAACTGGCCCAAGCTCGGCAGCTCCAAGTTCATGGCCGGCACCACCGCCACCCAGGTGCGCGTGAGCGAGCGCGAGGGCGGCGCGGCGCTGCCCGGCGCGCAGGTCTGGGTATGGCGCGATCCGGGCGCGGGCAAGCCGCTGGAGCCGATCGCGCAGGGCGTGTCGGACGCGGGCGGGCGCTTCGTCTTCGACTGGCGCTGCGGCTTCACCTGCTTCGCGGTCGGCAAGACCAACCTGCTGGTGAAGGCGCAGGCACCGGGCCGCGCGCCGGGCGCGAGCTGGTTCACCATCTTCGATGCCTTCGAGCAGAAGGCGGTGCGCGGCCAGGCCATGTTCTCCATCGACCTGCCGCTGGGCCTGCCCGACGACCACAAGCCGGTGGTCTCGCTGGCCGCGCCGGCCATGGCCACCGTGGGCCAGCCGGTGACGCTGGCGCCGGTGGCGGTCGACAACGTGGGCGTGTGGGGCCTCAAGGTGATGGGCGCGCAGAGCCTGCCGATCTGCAGCTTCACCGCCCCGCCCTACACCTGCAGCTGGACGCCGACCGCGCCCGGCATGCAGACCATCCGCGTGATCGCGATGGACGCGGCCGGCAACACGGCGCTGGCCTCGGCCAACGTGATGGTCAACCCGCCGGCCGACACGCTGCCGCCCGCCGTGGCCTTCGTCGCGCCGCCGACCGCCGCGGCCGGCCTGCCGCTGCGCCTGGCCGCGAGCGCGGCCGACAACGTGGCGGTGGCCGAGCTCAAGTTCATCGCCGACGGCCGCACCGTCTGCACGCTGCGCGCCGCGCCCTACGTGTGCACCTGGACGCCGACACGCGCGGGCCATGCGGTGATCGAGGTGCGCGCCTCGGACGCGGCCGGCAACATCGCGGCCGTGTCGGGCGGGGTGCGCGTCGAGGGCGGCTTGCGGCCCGAGGACCTGTAGCGCAACCCTACATGCCGCGGTCGCTGCGCTGCCGCTGCGCCGTCATCAACGCCGTGTGCATGGCCTCGCGCATCGCGGCCAGCGTGCGGCTGTCGTCGTCGGTCTTGCGCGTGACCAGCGACAGCTGCAGCATCGGCGCGCCACGGCCGAGCCGCACGATGCGCACCGGGTAGGTCGCCACCAGCCCCGGGTCCGCGATCTGCACCACCGAAATCCCGAGACCGCCGCTGACCATGGCGACGATGGCGGGCGTGCTGTCGAACTCCAGCGTGCCGCGCTTCTCGCGCACCTGCGTGCTCACGAAGCGCGCGGCCAGCGTGCCGGTGACGGTGGAGCGGTCGTAGCGGATCCAGTCGTACTGCTTGAACAGCGCGGCCACGGAGCTCTCGGTGGCCGTGGGCGGCGCCACCAGCACCAGCTCGCGCCGCAGCATCGGCTGCCAGCGCAGCCGCGCCGAACCGCCGCTCTCGGGCTGCGCCACCAGCGCCGCATCGAGGTCGCCGGCCTTCACCGCCGCGATCAGCGACGCGCTGCGGCCGCGCGCGGGGCGCAGCTCCAGCCGCGGATAGCGCTCGCGCAACAGCCGCATCGTGGCCGGCAGCACGATGGGCTGCATCGACTCGATGACGCCCAGCCGCACGCTGCCCTCGATGCTCACGCTCGCGCGCTTGCGCAGCGACTCGAGCTGCTGCAGCGCATCGCGCATGACCGAGGAGACCTCGTGCGCCAGCTTCATCGGCTTGACCTGCAGGCCCGAGCGGTCGAACAGCGGCTGGCCCAGGTAGGCCTCGAGCTGCTTCATCTGCATGCTGATGGCGCTGGGCGTGAGGTTCATCTCGTGCGCGGCCGCCGCGAGGGTGCCGCCGCGCAGCACGGCATCGAGCGTGGAGAAGGCGTCGATCTTCATCAAATTTCCTTATCTAAGACTTGAAATAGTGTCGCTTTTTCTTTGCATCGCGCGGTCCTAGACTTTTTGGCACGACACCCGAGGACCCGATCGAATGAAAGACACGCAACCCGCCGCCCCCCTCGCCTGGACCGCCGAAGAGGTGCGCCAGGACAGTTCCTGGATCCAGCGCCTCAGCGAGACGGAGGTCGACGGCTTCCGCTCGGCGCTCAGGCATGCGGCCGCCCTCGGCAAGCCGCTGCTCTCGATGACACAGGCCGACTTCCCGCTGCCCGCGGCCTCGCGCGAAGCGCTGGACCGCGCCATCGCGACCACGCAGGGCCGCTGGGGCATGTGCCTGCTCAAGGGCTTCCCGGTCGACGAATGGAGCGAGGACGAGACGCGCACCGCCTACTGGGGCATGAGCCTGCACATGGGCGTCGGCCGCACGCAGAACCGCGCCAGCCAGGTCATGAACGACGTGCGCGACGAGGGCGGCGACTACAAGGTCAAGGGCGGCCGCGGCTACAACACCAGCGCCGGCCTCGACTTCCACCAGGACTCGTGCGACGTGGTGGGCCTGCTGTGCCGGCGCACGGCCAAGAGCGGCGGCACCAGCAAGGTCATCAGCTCGATCCGGCTGCGCGACGAGGTGCAGCGACTGCGCCCCGACCTGATCCCGGTGCTGCAGCAGCCCTTCTTCCACAGCTACCAGGGCACGCAGGACCCGTCGCAGCCGCCGTTCTACCGCTGCCCGATCTTCGGCAGCGACCCGGTGCATTTCGCCGCGCGCACCAACCGCAAGAACACCGACGCGGCGCAGCGCGACTTCCCCGAGGTGCCGCGCCTCACGCCGCGGCAGGTGGAGGCCCTCGACCTGCTCGACGCGCTGATGCCGAGCCCGCTGCTGTGCTACTCCATGACGCTGGAGCGCGGCGACATGCAGCTGCTCAACAACTACGTGACCCTGCATTCGCGCACGCCCTTCGAGGACTTCGAGGCGCCCGACGACAAGCGCCACCTGCTGCGCCTGTGGCTCGCGATCCCCTCGTCGCAACCGCTGCCCGCGGCCTTCGAGGAGTACTACGGCGACGTGCGCGCGGGCGCGGTGCGCGGCGGCGTGCGCGGCAGCGCGATCACGTCCGAGTTCCTGGCCTACGAGCAGCGGCAGGCCCGGGCCCTGAACATGCGGCTCGAGCCCTGGCGGGCGAAGCGGCCGGCGGCGGACGCCCTGGCCTGAACCGCGCGCCGGCACCGGCCGGCCCGCCCCCCGATGACAACGAAAGAGAGACAAGCATGCTTCGACGCAGATTCATCGCCGCGGGCGCCAGCGCCTCGGCCCTCGCGAGCTTCGGCGTTCGCGCGCAGCAGGTCACGCGCCTGCTCGTGGGCGCGACGCCCGGCGGCGGCACCGACATCGTGGCGCGCGCGCTGGCGCAGGAGCTCACCACGCGCCTGGGCCACCAGTTCATCGTCGAGAACCGCCCGGGCGCGGCCGGCAACATCGCGGCGCTGGCCGTGGCCAAGGCGCCCACGGACGGCAGCACGCTGCTGCTGAGCTACACCAGCCACGCCATCAATGCCTCGCTGTATCCGAACCTCCCCTTCGATCCGCAGAAGGACTTCACGCCGCTCGCGGGCATCGCCAGCCTGCCGGCCATCCTGATCGCGCGGCCCACGCTCCCGGCCAACGACGTGCGCGAGCTGATCGCGCTGGCCAGGCGCGAGCCCGGCAAGCTCAACGTGGCGATCGCGGGCTTGGGCAGCGCCAACCACCTGGCGGGCGAGATGCTCAAGCGCGACGCGGGCATCGACATCGTGGGCGTGCCCTACAAGGGCACCGGGCCGGCCATCGCCGACGTGGTGGCGGGACAGATCGACCTGGCCTTCGCGGGCGTCGCCACGGTGCAGCAGCTCGTGAAGGCCAGGCGCCTCAAGGCCCTGGGCGTGACGAGCGAGAAGCGCCTCGCGGCCTTTCCCGAGGTGCCGGCCGTGGCGGAAGTGCTGCCCGGCTATGCGTACAGCTCGTGGTATGGCCTCTTCGGGCCGGCGCAGATGCCCGCGCCGCTGGTGGCGCGCATCGCCGATGCCGCGCGCGCCGCGCTGGGCTCCGAGCTCATGCGCGAGCGCTTCAGGGACGAGGGCCTGGTGCCGATGGGCACCGGCCCCGACGAGTTCGGCGCCTTCGTGCGCAGCGAGATCGTGCGCTGGGGCAAGGTGGTGGCGGCCACGGGCGCCAAGCCCGAGTGAGCGGCGGGCGGGCCGGGGAGGCCCACGCCGCGCTTCCCCGAGCGCCGGCAAGGGTTTCCACTTAGGACTAGCCTTCGCGTCTCCCCACGGCGTCGCCGGACGCCGCAGCCCTCTTTCTTCCGCGAGCGATGGCCTCCCTGTTTTCCCGTCAAGAGATCCATGCGATCGGCCCGGGCCTGCCGGCCCACGAACGCTTCGGCGCGCTGCTCGCCATCATGCTGGGCGTGTGCGTGGCCAGCCTCGACACCGCGATCGCCAACACCGCCCTGCCCACCATCGCCAACGAACTGCGCGTGAGCGAGGCCGCCTCGACCTGGGTCGTCAGCGGCTACCAGCTCGCGATGGTCGCCGCGCTGCTGCCGGCCGCCGCGCTCGGCGACGTGCTCGGCCACCGGCGCGTGTTCCTCTGGGGCCTGGTGCTGTTCACCGTGTCCTCGCTGGGCTGCGGCCTGGCCGACTCGCTGCCCGCGCTGGTCGGCTGGCGCCTGGTGCAGGGCCTGGGCGCGGCCGGCGTGATGGGCATCAACGGCGCGCTGGTGCGCGTCGTCTATCCCTCGGGCATGCTGGGCCGCGGCCTGGGCCTGAACGCGCTCGTCGTGGGCCTGGCCTTCGCGGGCGGGCCCACGGCCGCATCGCTGGTGCTGCTGCTGGGCTCGTGGCACTGGCTGTTCCTCATCAACGTGCCGATCTGCGCCGTGGCGGTGTTCTACGGGCTGCGCTTCCTGCCGGCCACCGAGCGCCACAGCCACGGCTTCGACGGCCTGGCCGCGCTGCTGTGCGCCGCCGCGCTGGCGCTGCTGGCCTCCACGCTCACCGAGGCCGCGCACCAGGCCACCGTCGAGTCGGTGATCGTGCAGGCCGTGCTGGGCTTCGTACTGCTGGCCTGGCTGCTCAAGCGCCAGTCCGGGCATCCGGCGCCGATCCTGGCCATGGACCTGCTGCGCAATCCCGTGTTCGCGCTGTCGGCCGCCACCGCCGTGTGCTCGTTCGCCGCGCAGGCGCTGGCCTTCATCTCGCTGCCCTTCCTGCTGCAGTCGCTGCTGGGCTACTCGCAGGTCGAGACCGGCTTCCTCATCACGCCATGGCCGCTGGTGGTGGCCGCGATGGCGCCCCTGGCCGGGCGCCTGTCGGACCGCTACGAGCCGGGCCTGCTCTGCGGCATCGGGCTCGCGCTGCTGGCGCTGGGCCTGCTGTCGCTGGCGCTGCTGCCGCCGCATCCCACGGTGGCCGGCATCGTCTGGCGCATGGCGCTGTGCGGCGCGGGCTTCGGCTTCTTCCAGTCGCCGAACCTGCGCGCCATCATGGGCTCGGCACCGGCCTCGCGCAGCGGCGGTGCCAGCGGCATGGTGGGCACGGTGCGCCTGCTGGGCCAGTCCTCGGGCGCGGCGCTGGTGGCGGCCTGCTTCCACGTGTCGAGCACGAATGGCGCGGTGTACGCGCTGTGGCTGGGTGCAGCGTGCGCGGCGAGCGCCGCCGTGTTCAGTTTCCTGCGATTGAAGCGGCGGGCGCTGGCGGTCTAGTCACTTGCGGTTCGTGAAGCTGGCATTGCCCAGCCCGGTGCCGATGGTGAGCACCGCCCAGTGGCCGACATCGCGCATGAACGGCAGTTCGCTCAGGCCCTGCACCACCGCGTCGTTGTGCATCAGCACCAGCGTCGGCCCCGAGCCGATCATCGGCATGCGGCGCCACAGCGCGCTCGGCAGGTGGAAGTTCTCGCTCTCCCAGTCGCCCGGCAGGTTCTGCGCACCGCGCGCGATCGAGCCGTCCTTGCGGATCAGGCCGGGGCAGGCGATGCCGATGAAGGGCGCGAGCCGGATCTTCTTGCGCTCGGCGTAGCGCACCATGTCCTCGAGCATGCCGGCCACGTGCTCGACGAAGTTGGTGCGGCTGGGCTTCTCGTCGGCATGGCGCCACTTCTCGCGCCGCACCACCTTCGCGAGCGAGAAGTCGCGCGCCTTGCGGTGGCGTGTCTTCACGATGCCGCAGCGCACGTTGGTGCCGCCGATGTCGATCGCGAGGATCGCATCGTGCTTCTTGAGCATCTCGGGCGGCGTCAGGTGCACCCAGCCGATCAGCCCGCCGTCGTCGACCTCGTGCGAGAGCCGGCCGAGCTGCACGTGCACGCCCATCTCCTCGAGGATGGCGCCGGCCTCGAGGATCGCGCGCTCGCCGGCCTCGCTCTCGGGAAAGCCTCCGCCCACCACGATGCGCTCGACCTTCTCCCATGAAGGCTGGTGCAGGAAGCGCTGGATCACGGCCGCGAGCTCCTGCGCGAACTCGCCGATCGCGCTGTGCATCACGTTGGCCGCGTCGCTGACCTTCTGGCCGCGCAGCAGCCGGTCGAGCTCCTTCTTGCTCATGTCGCGCGAATGCCGCAGGCCCAGCGGATCGGTGCCGTCGCTGCGGTGCTTGCGGCGCCAGCGCTCGAGCAGCGCGCGGAACGCGGTCTGGCTCGCCTGGTCGCCGACGAAGCCCTCGTTGTCGCGCAGCTGCAGGCTGTAGCCGTCGACCTGCAGCTTGGGCAGCTCGCGCAGGCCGTGGACGTCGGGGCCGGGCAGGTCGATCTTGGGAGACTGGCGGGGCTTGGTCGTGGTCTTGGAAGACTTCTTGGCGGGCTTGGGATTCATGGCTTTCGACTATGCGGCGCGGCGCGTCCCGAGCGCATCGGCTTCGCGCACCACGGCGTGTAGGAGACGGGCGGGTACGACCTCGGCTCAGACGGCGGGCAGCGCCGCCAGCAGGCGCTCGGCGAGCGCGCCCGGCACCTTTCGCGTCACCGCATGCACCTCGAGCTCGAGCGCAAAGCCGCGCGGCAGCTCGGCCCAGGCCACGCCCGAGGGCGCCAGCCGCTTCAGCCCGGACTGCACGATCGCCAGCCCGAGCCCGCAGGCCACCAGCTCGAGCACGGTGGAAGGCTCGGCCGCCTCGTGGCGGATGGCGGGCGCGAAGCCCGCGCGCCGGCAGGCCTCGAGCATCTGCGCGCGCCCCTCGGGCGTGGCCTGGCGCGGCAGGAAGACGAAGGGCGCGCCATCGAGCGCCCTGGCGCCGGCACGCCGGCCGGTGGCCAATGCATGGTCGGCGGGTAACGCCAGCAGATAGGGTTCGCGCGCCACGCGCCGGCTCGCGAGCGCATCGTCCGACGCGGGCGGTGCCCGGTGCGCGAAGCCGATGTCGATGCGGCCGTCGCGCAGCGCCTCGAACTGCGCCGCGGACCGCGCGGCCTGCAATTGCACCTCGGTGGCCGGCGACTGCCGCCGCAGCGCGCGCAGGGCCTTGCGCAACACGCCCGCATGCAGCGCGCTCTCGACATGGCCGATGGCCACGCTGCCGGCCCGGCCCGCGGCCTCCTCGCGCACGCGCGATTCGAGCCGCGCCGAGGCGGACAGCAGCAGCCGGCACTCCTCGAGGAAGCGTTGCCCCGCCTGCGTGAGCTTGAGCCGCTTGCCGCTGCGCGCGAACAGCGCCAGGCCCAGCCGTTCCTCGAGCGCGATGACCTGCCGGCTCAGCGGCGACTGCGAGATGTGCAGGCGCTCGGAGGCGCGCGCGATGCTCTGCGTCTCGGCGACCGCGACGAAATAGTGGAGCTGCTGCAGATCGAGCATGTCGGACCTTTTCTGTCTCATTCATTGCCGAAACGGACGTGGACGAGCATAGACCGAGGCGCGACCATGCCGGCCATTCACCACCCGCCCCTGGAGCAAATACATGGCACTCACCCGATTCGGATTCATCGTCACCGGCCACGGGCTCGACCCCGCGCGCGACTGCAGCGTGCTGTCCGCCTCGCACTTCCACATGATCACCATCGGCGTGGCGAGCGCGGCCCAGGGCCCGCAGGCCGCGCGCGAGCTGCTGGCGCAGGGCGTGCAGCTCATCGAGCTCTGCGGCGGCTTCGGCCCCGTGGGCTCGGCGGCGGTGCTCGCGGCCGTCGATGGCGCGGTGCCGGTCGGCTCGGTGGGCTATGGCCCCGAATCGATCGCGGGGCTGGCACGGCTGTTCGCCTGAGTGCCCCGGGTGGCCGCGCGCCACGCATGCCGATACACTGGTCCGGATGCAATCGCCCCGCCGCCACCTCTGGCGCGCCATCCTGCTGTTCTCGCTGGCCTGGCTCGGTGTCGCGGCATCCGCGCAGACCACCGACGACGGCACGCTGCGCGTCGGCTCGAAGCGCTTCACCGAGTCCTACATCCTGGCCGAGCTGCTCGCGCAGACCGCCGCGCCGCACCTCGCGAACAAGCCGGTGGTGCGCCAGGGCCTGGGCAACACGGCGATCGTCTACGAGGCGCTGCGTTCGGGCGCGATCGACCTCTATGCCGAATACACCGGCACCATCGCGCTGGAAATCCTGAAGGGCTCGCCCGCGGCCACGCGCGCGCAGATGAACGAGGCGCTCGCGCCGCTGGGCCTGGGCGTGGCGATACCGCTGGGCTTCAACGACGGCTATGCGCTCGCGGTGCGCGCGGCCGATGCCGACCGGCTCGGGCTGCGCAGCCTCGGCGACCTCGCCAAGCATCCCGAGCTGAAGCTCGGCCTGTCGAACGAATTCATCGGCCGCGCCGACGGCTGGAAGGGCCTGGCCGCGCGCTACGGCTTCACGCAGACGCCCACCGGTCTCGACCACGGCCTGGCCTACGACGCGATCGGCGCGAAGCAGGTCGACGTGATCGACATCTACACCACCGACGCCAAGATCGACCACCTGGGCCTGCGCGTGCTCGAGGACGACCGCCAGTACTTCCCGCGGTACGACGCGGTGGTGCTCTACAAGCTCGACCTGCCGCAGCGCCTGCCGAAGGCCTGGGCCGCGCTGCAGAAGCTCGAGGGCCGCGTCGACGAGCACGCGATGATCGCGATGAACGCGCGCGCCGAACTGCAGAGCGTGCCCTTCGACACCATCGCGCGCGACTTCCTCGCGAGCGCCGGCAAGGACGGCGCGGCGCCGCAGGACACGCGGCGCGGCTTCGCGGCCAAGCTCTTCGGCCCCGACCTCTGGCAGCTCGCGCGCCAGCACCTGCTGCTGGTGGCGCTGTCGGTGGGCGTGGCCATCCTGGTCGGCGTGCCGATCGCGATCCTGGTGTTTCCGCACCTGCGGCTGCGCGCGCTGGTGCTGGGCGTCGCGAGCCTGATGCAGACCGTGCCCTCGCTGGCGCTGCTCGCGGTGCTGATCTCGATGCTCGGCGCCATCGGCACCCTGCCCGCGCTGATCGCGCTCACGCTCTATTCGCTGCTGCCGATCATGCGCAACACCGTGACCGGCCTGGCCGAGGTGCCCAACGGCCTGCGGCTGGCCGGCACCGCGCTCGGCATGACCTCGAAGCAGAGCCTGCGGCTGGTGCTGCTGCCGCTGGCGCTGCCCACGCTGCTCGCGGGCGTGCGCACCGCCACCGCGATCGCCATCGGCACCGCGACCATCGCGGCCTTCATCGGCGCGGGCGGCTTCGGCGAACGCATCGTGACCGGGCTGGCGCTCAACGACCGCGAGCTGCTCGTGGCGGGCGCGCTGCCGGCGGCGGCGCTGGCGCTGCTGAGCGAGGGCGTGTTCGAGCTGGTGGAGTTCTGGCTGCGCCGGCGCCGCCGCGCGCCGCCGGCATCGACAGTGCCTTGAGGCCCTCGCGCAGCAGCCGCGCGCCCACGCCCAGCGGCTTGTCGGCGCGGTGGCAGAAGTAGGCGCGGTGGCCGGTCTCGCCGTCCACGCCGAGCCGGCCCACCGGCAACTGCACCAGCGTGCCCGCGGCGATGTCGGCCGCCACCAGCCATGACGGCATCTTTCCCCAGCCGAGTCCGGCGCGCAGCAGCGCGAGCTTGATCTGCATGTCGCCCGCGCGCCAGGTGGTGGGCGAGAGCACGTCGAAGTCCTGACCCGCGCTGAGCGCGCTCGCGTCCTCCACCACGATCTGCAGGTGCCGCGCGGCCGCGTCGTCGAGCGAGCCGCGGGCCTTCTTCTTCGCGAGCATCGCCAGCGGATGCGCGGCGGCCGCCACCGCCACCATCGACAGCGGCAGCAGGAACTCGCGCGCGATGCGCTCGTCGAGCTGCGAGAAGGCCGAGATCGCGATGTCGCAGCGGCCGCTGTGCAGCGCCTCGACCGGCGCGCCCATCGAGCCGTACTCGATGCGCATCGCGATGCCCGGATGCACCGCGTACACGCCGCGGATGGCGGCCGCCACGAGGTCGATCGGGAACAGCGTGTCGACCGCGATCGACAGGCCCAGCTCGATGCCCTGCTCGATCCCCTGCGCGCGGGCGCGCAAGGCATCGACCTTCGCGAGGATCTGCCGCACGTCGCCCAGCAGCGCCTGGCCCGCGGGCGTGAGCACGGGCTTGTGGCCCGAGCGATCGAACAGCCGCACCTGCAGCTGCTCCTCGAGGTTGGCGACGGCCTGGCTCACGGCCGACTGCACGCGGTGCAGCCGGTCCGCGCCCGCGCGGAAGCTGCCGGCCTCGGCCACCACCGCGAACATCTGCATCTGGGACAGCGTGAGCGCATCCAGCATGGGCTTCTCCTTCTTCGGGCAATGCGAATCGATCGGTTCGATCGATGAAGTCGACCGATATTATTTGCTTTCATCGATCGGGCTCGAAGGCCAGACTGGCGCTCATGCACTCCACGTCCGCGCCGCTGCCCTCCTCCGCCGCCACCACCGCCTGGACCGGCGTCGCCCTGGTCGTCGCCGCGGGCGTGATCGCCGCGCTGCAGGTCGGCAAGGTCGCGATCGCGGTGCCGCAATTGCGCGAGGACTTCGGGCTCGGCCTGTCGGCGATCGGCTGGCTGATGGCGGTGTTCTCGCTGCTCGGCGTGCTCGGCGCGATTCCGGTCGGCGTCTGGATCGCGCGCGCGGGCGACCGTCGGCTGCTCGCGGCCGGCCTGCTGGCGCTGGCCGTCGGCAGCACCATCGGCGCCCTGGCCGGCGGCCTGGCCGCGCTGCTGTTCGCGCGCGTGGTCGAGGGCCTGGGCTTCCTGCTGATCGTGATCGCCGGGCCCGCGCTGCTGCAGCGCATCGTCGCGCCCGCGGCCAAGGATCTGGCCTTCGCGATCTGGAGCTGCTTCATGCCGGTCGGCATCGCGATCGCGTTCTTCGTCGGCTCGGTGCTCGAGGGCTGGCGCGGCTTCTGGCTCGCGAACGGCCTGCTCGCGCTGGTGCTGCTGGCGCTGGTGCTGGCGGCCGTGCCGCGCCCGGAGCGCGACGCGCGCCGGCTGTCGTGGCGCGACATCGCCGGCGACACCATCCGCACGCTCGCGGCGCCCGCGCCGCTGCGGCTCGCGCTGTCCTTCGCGATCTACAGCCTGCAGTTCTTCGCGCTGTTCAACTTCCTGCCGGTGCTGCTGATCGAGCGCATGGGCGCGAGCGTGGCCACGGCCGGGGTGTTGAGCGCGCTGGCCTGCCTCGCGAACGTGGCCGGCAACCTCGCGGCCGGCCTGTTGCTGGCGCGCGGCACGCCGCGCTGGCGGCTGGTGGCGGTCGCGACCGCCACCATGGGCATCGCCGCGCTCGGCATCTTCCTGCCGCTCCTGGCGGCGCCGCCGACCTTCTTGCTGTGCCTGCTGTTCTCGGGTGCCGGCGGGCTGCTGCCCGCGACCCTGCTGGCCTCGGCAGAACGGGCCGCGCCGCAGCCTCGGCTCGCACCGCTCACGGTCGGCCTGCTGATGACCGGCAACAACGTCGGCCAGATGATCGGCCCGGTGCTGGTCGGCGGCGCGGTCGAGGCGCTGGGCTGGCCGGCCGCCGCCGCGATCGTGGCGCTCGCGAGCGTGGCGGGGCTGGGGGTGGCGATGGGGTTGCGACCGCTGCGCTGAAGGCGCGGCCGCGAACGCTGCCTCAGGCCAGCGTGTAGGCCGTCTTCACCGTGGTGAAGAACTCCTGCGCATAGCGCCCCTGTTCGCGCGGACCGTAGCTCGAACCCTTGCGCCCGCCGAAGGGCACGTGGTAGTCCACGCCCGCGGTCGGCAGGTTCACCATCACCATGCCGGCCTGGCTGTGGCGCTTGAAGTGCGTGGCGTACTTGAGCGACGTGGTCGCGATGCCGGCCGACAGGCCGAACTCGGTGTCGTTGGCCGTGGCCAGCGCCTCCTCGTAGTTCTTCACGCGGATCACGCTCGCGACCGGGCCGAAGATCTCTTCCTTGTTGATGCGCATGGCCGCGGCCGATTCGCTGAACAGCGCGGGCGACATGTAGTAGCCGTCGGTCTCGAGCTTCAGCCGTTCGCCGCCGGCGGCCAGCACCGCGCCCTCGGCCTTGCCGATGTCGACGTATTCCAGGTCCTGCTCGAGCTGCGACTTCGAGGACACCGGGCCCACGTCGGTGCCCTGCGCGAGCGCGTCGCCGACCTTGATCTTGGCCATGCGTTCCTTCATCGCCGCGATGAACTTCGGGTAGATGCCTTCGGTGACGATCAGCCGGCTCGAGGCCGTGCAGCGCTGGCCGGTCGAATAGAAGGCGCTCTGCGTGCTCAGCTCCACCGCCTGCGCGAGGTCGGCGTCGTCGAGCACCACCTGCGGGTTCTTGCCGCCCATCTCGAGCTGCACCTTCTTGCCGTTCTTCACGCACTGCACCGCGATGTTGCGGCCCACGCCCACCGAGCCGGTGAAGCTGATCGCATGGATGCCCGGGTGGTTGACCAGCGCATCGCCGATCACGCTGCCGCGGCCCATCACGAGGTTGAACACGCCGGCCGGAATGCCCGAGCGGCTGATGATCTCGGCCAGCGCCCAGGCGCAGCCCGGCACCAGGTCGGCGGGCTTGAGCACCACGCAGTTGCCGAACGCGAGCGCGGGCGCGATCTTCCAGGCGGGAATGGCGATCGGGAAGTTCCACGGCGTGATCAGGCCGACCACGCCCACGGGTTCGCGCGTGATCTCCACGCCGATGTTGGGCCGCACCGAGGGCAGCAGCTCGCCCGACAGGCGCAGGCACTCGCCCGCGAAGAACTTGAAGATCTGGCCCGCGCGCGTGGCCTCGCCGATGCCCTCGGCACGGGTCTTGCCTTCCTCGCGCGCGAGCAGCGTGCCGAGTTCCTCCTTGCGAGCGAGGATCTCGTTGCCGATCTTGTCGAGCGCGTCGGAGCGTGCCTGCACGCTGCCCGTGGCCCAGGCCGGGAAGGCCGCGGTGGCGGCGGCCACGGCCGCTTCGACATGGCTCGCGTCGCCCTGCGTGTAGTGGCCCAGCACGTCGCCGAGGTTGCTGGGGTTGACGTTGGGGCTGTAGCTCGCGCCGGCGCGCCATTCGCCGCCGATCAGGTTGTCGTGGTTCTGCATGGAATGCATCCTTGTTGCTGCGGAAAGAACGGAATGAGGAGGTGTGAAGCCGGCGCGCTCAGCGGACCATGCAGGGTCGCTTGTTGTCGAAGCGCCAGTTGGGGATCAGGTACTGCATCGCCTGCGCATCATCGCGCGCGCCCAGGCCATGCTTCAAGTAGAGCGCGTGAGCTTTTTTGACTTCGTCCATGTCGAGCTCCACGCCGAGGCCGCCGCGCGTGGGCACCTTCACGAAGCCGCCCTCGATGCGCAGCGGCTCCCTGGTCAAGCGCTGGCCGTCCTGCCAGATCCAGTGCGTGTCGATGGCCGTGACCTTGCCGGGCGCGGCCGCCGCCACGTGCGTGAACATGGCGAGCGAAACGTCGAAGTGGTTGTTCGAATGCGAGCCCCAGGTCAGGCCCCAGGCCTGGCACAGCTGGGCCACGCGCACCGAACCGGCCAGGGTCCAGAAGTGCGGGTCGGCCAGCGGGATGTCGACCGACTGCAGCGACAGGCTGTGGACCATCTCGCGCCAGTCGGTGGCGACCATGTTGGTGGCCGTGGGCAGGCCGGTGGCGCGGCGGAATTCGGCCATCACCTCGCGGCCCGAGAACACGCCCTCGGCGCCGCACGGGTCTTCCGCATAGGCCATCACGCCATGCAGGTCGCGGCACAGCCGCACCGCGTCGGCCAGCAGCCAGCCGCCGTTGGGATCGAGCGTGACGCGCGCCTGCGGAAAGCGCTCGTGCAGCGCGCGGATCGCCTCCACCTCCTCCTCGCCGCGCAGCACGCCGCCCTTGAGCTTGAAGTCGGTGAAGCCGTAGCGTGCATGCGCGGCCTCGGCCAGGCGCACGATGGCTTCGGGGGTCATGGCCTCCTCGTGGCGCAGGCGGAACCAGTCGTTGTCGGCGCCCGGGTCGCTGTCGTAGGGCAGGTCGGTCTTCGCGCGGTCGCCCACGTAGAACAGGTAGCCGAGCATCTGCACCGCGTCGCGCTGCTGGCCCTCGCCGAGCAGCGCCGCCACCGGCACCTCGAGGAACTGGCCCAGCAGGTCGAGCAGCGCGGCCTCGACGGCCGTGACCGCATGGATGGTCACGCGCAGATCGAAGGTCTGCAGGCCGCGCCCGCCGCTGTCGCGCGCGGCGAACTCGCGGCGCATGGCGTTGAGCACGGCGTTGTGGTTGCCGATGGGCTGGCCCACGACCAGGGCACGCGCGTCCTCGAGCGTCTGGCGGATCTTCTCGCCGCCTGGCACCTCGCCCACGCCGGTGCGCCCGGCGCTGTCGGTGAGGATCAGCAGGTTGCGCGTGAAGAAGGGACCGTGCGCGCCGCTGAGGTTCATCAGCATGCTGTCGCGGCCCGCGACCGGGATCACCTGCATCTCGGTGACGACGGGGGTGGAGGAACGGGAGTCCGGGAGCGTCATGGCTTTGGCGTCGGTTCTGAAGGCTGCGGGCCCGCGGGGCCCTTGTCGATCGGCGTGATCAATCGGCGGTGATGTGGCGGGTTTCGATCAGGGTCTTCCAGCGCGTCCATTCGCGCGCCTGGAAAGCGGTGAATTCCTCGGGCGTGCTCGCGACGATCTCGAGGCCCTGCTCGAGCATGCGCTTCCTGGTCTCGGGATCCTGCATCGCGGCCACCACGGCATCGGCCAGCTTCTTCTTCGTGGCCGGCGGCAGTCCGCGCGGCGCGGCCACGCCCTGCCACGAATAGACCTCGGCGCCCTTCACGCCGGCCTCGGCCAGCGTGGGCACCTCGGGCAGCACGGGCGAGCGCTTGTCGCCGGTGACGGCAATGGCGCGCAGCTTGCCGGCGCGGATGTGCGGCAGCACGGCATTGACGTTCTGGAACGAGAAGTCGACCTGGTTGCCGAGCAGGTCGTTGACCGCCGGCGCGCCGCCCTTGTAGGGCACGTGCACGCCCTCGGTCTTCGTCTGCTGCCAGAACAGCTCGGCCGACAGGTGATCGGACGATCCGTTGCCCGAGCTCGCGAACGAGACCTTGCCCGGCGTCTTGCGCAGCAGCGCGAGCACCTCGTCGACGGTCTTCTCGGGCCGCGCGACATTGGCCACCAGCACGTTGGGCGCCTGCACCGGCACGCTGATGTAGTCGAAGTCCTTGGTCGCGTCGTAGGGCACGCTCTTCTGCAGGTGCGGCGTGACGACGAAGGCGCCGAGCGAGGACACCAGCAGGGTGTAGCCGTCGGGCGCCGCGCGCTTGACGAAGCCGGTGCCGATGGTGCCGGTGGCACCGGGCCGGTTGTCGACCACGAAGCTGCCGCCGAGCTTCGTCTGCAGCTGCAGCGCCAGCGCGCGCGCCACCATGTCGGTGGAGCCGCCCGCGGGGAACGGCACGATGACGGTCACGGGCTTCTGCAATGGCCAGTCGCCTTGTGCGAAGGTGGCCATCGGCAGCCAGGCCGCGGCGGCCAGGCCGGCCGCGAGCAATGCTCTGCGCTTCATGCGTGTCTGCCCCGGATCAGGAGGCGCGCACGGCCTGGCGCGCGAGCAGCTTCCAGTTGCCGCCCTGCTTCTGCCACACGCCGAGGATCTTCAGCGCCACCTTGCCGGGCTTGCCCGAGTCGTTGGTGTCGGCGGCCAGCGCATGGCGCACGATGGCGGTGCGGGCATCGACCACCTTCACGGTCTGCTCGGTGATGGTGATGGTCACGAAGTCGGACTTGCCGTCGAGCAGGTCGGCGATGAAGCTTTCCTTGGTGTCGACCTTGCCGCCCGAATGGCCGTAGCTGAGCTCGTCGGCCACCAGCGCCGACAGCGCGGGACGGGTCGGGTCGACCATCGCGATGCGCAGGCGCTCGGCGGCCGCGGCCACGTCGGCCGCATCGGAGGCGCTGCCGCCACCCGTGGGCATGACGTTGGCGCAACCCGAGAACAGCGCCGCGGCGGCGGCAACGAGGAACAGTTTCTTCAGCATGTCGTCATCTCCGGTGTTTTGTATTTGCTTCTCTTTCGACAGCGGCGCCGCTTACTGCGGACCCAGCTTCTCGATCAGCGCGGCGAGCTGCGCGACCTCGTCGGGCTTGAGGTCGGTCAGTGGCGCGCGCACCGGGCCGGCGTCATGGCCGACGATCCTGGCGCCGGCCTTGACGATGCTCACGGCGTAGCCCGGCACGCGGTTGCGCAGCTCGAGGTAGGGCATGAAGAAGTCCTTCAGCAGGCGGTGCTGGGTCGGCAGGTCGTCGTTGGCGACGGCGTTGTAGAAGTCCATCGCGGTCTTCGGGATGAAGTTGAAGACGGCCGACGAATACACCGGCGTGCCCATGGCCTTGTAGGCCGCGGCATAGACCTCGGCCGTGGGCAGGCCGCCCAGGTAGGCAAAGCGGTCGCCCATCTTCTGGTAGATGGCGACCATCGCCTCGATGTCGCCTACGCCGTCCTTGAAGCCCACCAGGTTCGGGTTGCGTTCGGCCAGGCGCGCCAGCGTGTCGGGCTTGAGGCGGCTGGTGGCGCGGTTGTAGACGATCACGCCGAACTTCACGCTCCTGCACACGGCCTCGACGTGCGCGGCGATGCCGTCCTGGCCGGCTTCGGTCAGGTAGTGCGGCAGCAGCAGGATGCCGTGCGCGCCGGCCTTCTCGGCCGCCTGCGCGCACTGGATCGCGAAGCGCGTGGGGCCGCCTGCGCCCGCGATGATCGGCACCTTGCCGCGGCAGGTGTCGACCGCGGTCTGGATGATGCCGGGGTACTCCTCGCCGGTCAGCGAGAAGAACTCGCCCGTGCCGCCGGCCGCGAACAGCGCGCTGGCGCCATAGGGCGCGAGCCATTCGAGGCGCTCGATGTAGCCCTTCTGGTCGAAGTCGCCGTTGGCATCGAAGTCGGTCAGCGGGAACGAGAGCAGGCCGGAGCCCATGATGTTTTTGAGTTCTTGCGGGTTCATCGAAGAAAACGTCCAGTGAAAGAAATGAAGAAAGGGTTGGAAGCGGCGAGCGCGTTCAGTCGAGCTTGATGCTGGCGTCGGCCACCACCTTGGCCCAGCGCGCGCGCTCCTTGTCGAAGAAGCGCTCCTCCTCGGCCGGGGTCATGGTCACCACCTCGGCGCCCTGCCCCGCGAGCCGCGAGCGGATGTCGGCCGTGCGGATGACGGCAATCAGTTCCTTGTTGAGGCGCTGCACGATGGCCTCGGGCGTGCCGCGCGCGACGCGCACGCCCTGCCAGGTGCCCGATTCGTAGCCGGGCACGCCCTGCTCGGCGATGGTCGGCACGTCGCCGATCAGCGGCATGCGCGTGGCCTTGGACACGCCCAGCACCTTGAGGCGGCCGCCCTGCACCTGCGGCAGGGTGGCGAGCATGCCGTTCATCAGCACCTGGGTCTGGCCCGAGACGGTGTCCTGCACCGCCTGCACGCCGCCCTTGTAGGGCACGTAGGTCCACTTGGCACCGCTCGCGCGCTCGAGCGCCACGCCGGCCAGGTGCGGTGCGCTGCCGGTGGCGGTCACGGCGAAATTCAGTTCAGAGGTCTTCGAGAGCGCGACCAGTTCCTTGAGGTTGTTGGCCTTCACCGACGGATGCACCACCAGCAGGTGCGGCGAATAGGCCAGCATGGTCACGCCGCGCAGGTCCTTCGACGGATCGAAGGACAGCCTGGTGTAGACCGAGGGACTGATCGCCAGCGCGCCCACGTCGCACAGCAGCAGCGTGTAGCCGTCGGGCGCGGACTTGGCGACGAAGTCGGCGCCCAGATTGCCGTTGGCGCCGGGCTTGTTCTCGACGATCACCGGCTGCTTCAGCGCTTCCGACAAGGGCTGGCTGATGGCGCGCGCGATGATGTCCGACGAACCGCCGGGCGGGTACGGCACCACGATGCGCAGCGGCTTCGCGGGCCAGCCGGCGGTGCCGGCCTGGGCCAGGGCGAACCCCGGCAGGCTTGCGGCCAACGTCGTGGCCAGTGCGGCGCTGAGCGCGCCGCGGCGTTTGATGGTCATCCTCTGCCTCCAGTTGTCTCGATGGTCGATGCCTCGCTCGTTGGTCTTGCGAGTTATCAGTCATCGTACAACTAGAAAAACAAGTTGTCCAGTATCACGAACGCCAAAAGGCGTTCGCGGGGCTAGTTATCGGAGGACTTGGCCGCTTCGGCCTTCTTCTGCGCCGCTTCCTGCGCCATGCGCAGCCGTTCGCGGCTGTTGGTCAGGTGGATGCGCATCGCGGCGCGGGCCGACTCGGGGTCGCGCCGCGCGATCGCCGCATAGATCTCTTCATGCTCGCGGTTGACGCGGCTGAGGTAGGCCCCGCCCTCCTGGTGGCGGATCGCGCTGATGCGGGTGCGCGGGATGATCGTCGTGCCCAGGTGCCGCATGATGTCGGCGAAATAGGGGTTGCCGGTCGACTGGGCGATCTGCAGGTGGAAGCGGAAGTCGGGCGCCACGGTATCGCCCGAGACCGTCACGTTGTGCTCGAAATCGTCGAGCGCCTGGCGCATCGCGACCAGCTGCTCCTCGGTGCGGCGGCTCGCGGCCAGTCCGGCGGATTCGGTCTCGAGGCTGATGCGAAGCTCGAGCACGGCCAGCACGTCGACCGAGGTCGCGATCTCGCCCGGCTCGAGCCGGAACACCCCGCCGGGACGCGGCTGCAGCACGAAGGTGCCGACGCCGTGCAGGGTCTCCACCAGCCCGCCGGCCTGCAGCTTCGACAGCGCCTCGCGCACCACGGTGCGGCTCACGCCATAGGCCTGCATGATGGCCGACTCCGTCGGCAGCTTGTCGCCCGGCCGCAGCGCCTGGCTGCGGATCTTCTCGCCCAGGTCTTCCACCAGGCCGTGCGCCAGTCCGCGCGCGCGTTGGCGCGGCCGCCCCACGAAGGCGCTGCCGCCCTTCGCGGCGGAGGCGCCGGTTTCCGGCGCATCGGAAACCAAGGGATTACCCGCAGTCGTCTGGTCCATGCCCACGATCATAATCTCCCGTCAGTTGTACGACAACAGATAACCTATCACTCAAAAACTGTCCAAGCGCCTTTTTCGCACCGCCGCGGGTGGTGTTCCGGAAGCGGCTTTCGCATGAAGTATTCGCTCGATTTCTCTCCGCTGGCATCGTACTGGCCCGTGTTCGTCAACGGGGCATGGCTGACCCTGAAGATGACCGCGCTGGCCGTGCTGATCGGCGTGTGCGTGGGCACGCTGGTGGCTTTCGCCAAGCGCAGCCGCATCCGGCCGCTGTCGCGCGCCTGCTCGATCTACATCGAGGTGGTGCGCAACACGCCGTTCCTGGTCCAGATCTTCCTTTTGTATTTCGGCCTCGCGAGCTTCGGCCTGCGCATGCCGACCTTCGCGGCCGCGGTGCTGGCGATGGTGATCAACATCGCGGCCTACGCGGCCGAGATCATCCGCGCCGGCCTCGAGTCGGTGCCGCGCGGCCAGATCGAGGCCGCCGAATGCCTGGGCCTGTCGAAATGGCGCATCGGCTGGCACGTGATGCTGCAGCCCTCGATCGAGAAGGTCTACCCCGCCCTCACGAGCCAGTTCCTGCTGATGATGCAGGCCTCGGCGATGGCCTCGCAGATCTCGGCCGAGGAACTCACGGCGATCGCCAACACCGTGCAGTCCGACACCTTCCGCTCGCTCGAGACCTACATCGTGGTCGCGGCGCTCTACCTGGTGCTGTCGCTTCTCATCAAGCTCGTGACCTGGGCGCTCGGCGAGTACATGTTCCGCCGTCGCCGCGTGGTGCGCCGCGCGGCCGCGCAGGCCGGCAAGGCGCAGCCGGCCGCAGCGGCCGCCGTTGCGATCCATGGGGGTGCAGCGTGAGCATCGGCCACTTCACCTTCACGCATTTGATGTACCTGGTGCAGTCCATCGGCTGGACCCTGGTGCTGTCGGCCATCGCCTTCGCGCTCGGCGCCATCGGCGGCTTCGGCCTGATGCTCGCGCGCATCTCGCCGCGGCCCTGGCTGCGCTGGTTCGCGCTGGTCTACATCGAGTGCATCCAGGGCATCCCGCTGCTGATCCTCTTGTTCATCGTCTACTTCGGCCTCTCGGTCTACGGCCTCGCGCTGCCCTCGCTGATCGCGGCCGGCATCGCGATGATGATCTACGTCAGCGCCTACCTCGGCGACATCTGGCGCGGCTGCGTCGAGGCCATGCCCAAGCCACAGTGGGAAGCCTCCGAATGCCTGGCCTTCACGCGCTGGCAGACCTTGCGCCTGGTGATCATCCCGCAGGCGGTGCGCCTGTCGCTGCCGCCCACGGTCGGCTTCCTGGTGCAGATCATCAAGATGACCTCGCTGGCCTCGGTGATCGGCTTCGTCGAGCTCACGCGCGCCGGCCAGATCATCAACAACACCATCTTCCAGCCCTTCCTGGTCTTCCTCCTGGTCGGCGCTTTCTATTTCGCCCTGTGTTATCCGCTGTCGCGCTGGAGCGAAGCGATGGAGAAGAAGCTCAATGTCGCCAATCGTTGAATCCCTGCGCACCCCCTACATGGACGCCAGCGTCGGCACGGCCGGCGGCGGTGCCGCGCAGGTCCCGGGCGCCGCGCCCATCGTGCGCCTGGACCAGGTCTACAAGAGCTTCGGCGCGAACCAGGTGCTCAAGGGCGTCTCGTTCGAGGTCGCCAAGGGCGAGATGATCGCCATCATCGGCGCCAGCGGCTCGGGCAAGAGCACGGCGCTGCGCTGCATCGACCGGCTCGAGGTGATCGACCGCGGCAGCATCGAGGTCTGCGGCATCCGCGTCGACGATCCCGCGGTCGACCTCAAGCGCCTGCGGCTCGAGGTCGGCATCGTGTTCCAGAGCTACAACCTGTTCCCCCATCTCACGGTGCAGGAGAACATCATGCTGGCGCTGCGCCACGTGAAGAAGCTCTCGCGCGGCGAGGCCGCCGAGGTCGCGATCCGCGTGCTCGACCAGGTGGGCCTCAAGCAGAAGGCCGACGCCTATCCCGAGCAGCTCTCGGGCGGCCAGCAGCAGCGCGTGGCCATCGCGCGCTCGCTCGCGATGTCGCCCAAGGTCATGCTGTTCGACGAGGTGACCTCGGCGCTCGATCCCCAGCTCACCGGCGAGGTGCTGCGCGTGATGGAGGACCTCGCGGCCGGCGGCATGACCATGCTGCTGGTGACGCACGAGATGGCCTTCGCCAAGCGCGTGGCCGACCGGATCATCTACATGCACCAGGGCACCGTGTGGGAGACCGGCCCGGGCGAGATGCTCGACGCGCCGCGCACGCCGGAGCTGCATGCCTTCCTGAACAACGGGCTGTAAACAGGCAGCCCGGGTCTTTCTCTTTACTCCCATACCAAACCACACCAGGAGATATTCATGAAACTCGGCAAAGCCTTCACCCGCAGCTGCATCGCGCTGGCCCTCGTGGCCGGCGTGGCACAGGCCGCCATGGCCGACCAGCTCGACGACATCAGGAAGGCCGGCAAGATCCGCGTCGCGATCGCCATGGGCACGCCGCTGTTCAGCTTCGCCGACGCCAACCTGCAGCCCACCGGCTCCGACGTCGACACTGCCGCGCAACTGGCCAAGGACCTGGGCGTGAAGCTCGAGATCGTCTCGGTCACCAACGCCGCGCGCGTGCCCACGCTGCAGGCGCAGCGCGCCGACATCGTGGTGGCCGACCTGTCGATCACGCCCGAGCGCGAGAAGGTGGTCGACTTCTCGACGCCCTACGCCGTCATCAGCATCATCGTGGGCGGCCCCAGGAGCATCAAGGTCACGGACTACGCCGACCTCAACGGCAAACGCATCGGCCTGACGCGCGCCACCGTCAACGACACGCTGACCACCCAGCAGGCCAAGGGCGCCGAGATCGTGCGCTACGAGGACGACGCCACGCTGATCACCTCGATGGTCACGGGCCAGATCGACCTGTTCTCGAGCACGCCCTCGAACCTCAGCGAAATGATCAAGCAGGCCCCGGCCAAGAACCTCGAACTGAAGTTCTCGCAGAAGGACTTCGACCTGGGTATCGCGCTCAACAAGGAGCAGCCCAAGCTCAAGGAGTGGATCAACAACTGGGTCGTGACGAACCAGAAGAACGGCAAGCTCAACGCGATCTACAAAAAGTACCACGGCCGCGACCTGCCCGAGCGCATCACCAAGCTGTAAGGACGAGCGACGGATGGAATCGAACAAGAAACTCAACCGGCTGCTGTTGACCGGCGCCGCTGGCGGCCTCGGCAAGGTGCTGCGCGAACGGCTCAAGCCCTATGCGGACGTGCTGCGCGTGTCCGACATCGCGGCGCTCGCGCCGGCCGCCGACGCGAGCGAGGAAGTGGTGCCCTGCGACCTCGCGGACAAGGCCGCGGTGCATGCGCTGGTCGAGGGCTGCGATGCCATCGTGCACCTGGGTGGCGTGTCGGTCGAGCGGCCGTTCGAGGAGATCCTCGAGGCCAACATCAAGGGCATCTTCAACGTCTACGAGGCCGCGCGCCGCCACGGCGTGAAGCGCGTGGTGTTCGCGAGCTCGAACCACGTGATCGGCTTCTACCGGCAGGACGAACGCATCGACGCCCATGCCGCGCGCCGGCCCGACGGCTACTACGGCCTGTCGAAGTCCTTCGGCGAGGACATGGCGCAGTTCTACTTCGACCGCTGGGGCATCGAGACCGTGAGCATCCGCATCGGCTCCTCGTTCCCCGAGCCGGCGAACCGCCGCATGATGAGCACCTGGCTCAGCTACCGCGACCTCACCACGCTGATCGAGAAGTCGCTGTTCACGCCCGGCGTGAAGCACACGGTGGTCTACGGCATGTCGGCCAACCGCGACGTGTGGTGGGACAACAGCGCGGCCGCGCACCTGGGCTTCGTGCCGCAGGACGGCTCTGAGGTGTTCCGCGACAAGATCGAGCAGCAGCCGCCGGTGGCCCCCACCGATCCCAACGCGATCTACCAGGGCGGTGCCTTCACGGCGCAGGGCCCGTTCGGCGATTGAGCGGCACGCCCAGCATGCAGGCCGAACTCGTTCTTGACGCGCGCAACGGCACCGGCGAAAGCCCGGTCTGGCAGGCGGCCGAGCAGGCGCTCTACTGGGTCGACATCCCGGCGCGCGCGCTGCACCGCTGGCACGCCACCGAGGGCCATGCCAGCTGGACCGCGCCCGAGATGATCGCCTGCATCGCGCCGCGCGCCGACCGCCCCGGCACCTGGATCGCGGGCATGGAGAGCGGCCTGTTCTCGCTCGAACCGCGGGCCGACGGTACGCTGGCCGCCACGTCGGTCGCGCCGGTCGAGCACGCGGCTCCCGCGATGCGCTTCAACGACGGCCGCTGCGACCGCCAGGGCCGTTTCTGGGCCGGCACCATGCTGCTGGACATGGCCGCGGGCGCGCGCGTCGGCCGCCTCTACAGCCACGGCCGGGGCGACGCGAGCGCCGCCTTGCGCCTCGACGACCTGATCGTGCCCAACGGCCTGGCCTGGAGCCCCGACGGCCGCACGATGTACCTCTCCGATTCGCACCCGAGCGTGCAGGCCGTCTGGGCCTTCGACTACGACACCGCCAGCGGCACGCCGTCGAACCGCCGCCTGTTCATCGACATGAAGCCCCTGCCCGGCCGCCCCGACGGCGCCGCGATCGATGCCGAGGGCTGCTACTGGATCTGCGGCAACGACGCCGGCCTGGTCCACCGCTTCACGCCCGGGGGACGGCTCGACCGCTCGCTCGCGGTGCCGGTGAAGAAGCCCGCGATGTGCGCCTTCGGCGGCGCGGGCCTCGACACCCTGTTCGTCACCTCGATCCGGCCGGGCCACACCGACCTGTCGGACCAGCCGCTGGCCGGCGGGGTGTTCGCGCTGCGGCCGGGCGTCACTGGATTTCCCGAGCCGATGTACGGCACTTGATTGGGTACCTGAGTCTTTGCGCTTTCATTTTCACGACAACCAACGATCAGAGGACGAGACAGACATGAAACTCCAGAAGACACTCATCGCACTTGCAGTCGGCGCCGCGGCCATGCTGACCACCCTGGCCGCCAGCGCCACCGAGTTCCGCTCGGCCGACATCCATCCCGACGACTACCCCACCGTCACCGCCGTCAAGTTCATGAGCGAGCGCCTCAAGGCGCTGTCGGGCGGCAAGCACAGCATCAAGGTCTTCAACAACAGCGCGCTCGGCAGCGAGAAGGACACCATCGAGCAGACCAAGATCGGCGCGCTGCAGATGGTGCGCGTGAACATCGCGCCGATGAACAACATCTGCGCCGAGACGCAGGTGCCCACCATGCCCTTCCTGTTCCGCTCGGTCGACCACCTGCACAAGGTGCTCGACGGTCCGGTCGGCGAGGAGATCCTCAAGTCCTGCGAGAAGCAGGGCTTCATCGGCCTGGCCTTCTACGACAGCGGCGCGCGCTCGATGTTCACGGCCAAGAAGCCGGTGCGCAGCTTCGCCGACATGAAGGGCCTGAAGGTGCGCGTGCAGCAGTCCGACCTCTGGGTCTCGATGATCGAGGCCATGGGCGCGAACGCCACGCCGATGCCCATGGGCGAGGTCTACACGGGCCTGAAGACCGGCCTGGTCGACGCGGCCGAGAACAACTATCCGAGCTACGAGAGCGCGCGCCTGTTCGAGGTGGCCAAGTACTACACCAGGACCGAGCACTCGATGGCGCCCGAGATGCTGCTGTTCTCCAAGCGCGCCTGGGACAAGCTCTCGGCCGAGGAGCAGGGCTGGATCCGCCAGGCCGCCAAGGAATCGGTGCCCTACATGCGCAAGCAGTGGGAGGAGCGCGAAGTGAAGTCGCTGGCCACCGTGAAGGCCGGCGGCGCCGAGATCATCGACATCGACAAGGCCGCCTTCCAGGCCGCGATGAAGCCGGTGTACGACAAGTTCATCACCGACGCGAAGCTCAAGGACCTCGTGAAGCGGGTGCAGGACACGAAGTAACCGGACCGGTTCGCTGAATTGGCTCCTTCCCCCGCCGGGGGAAGGCCGGGATGGAGGCACGGCGGCGCCCGAAGCAAGCACCGCCTGCCCCCTCCCCTGTCCTTCCCCGAGGGGGAGGAAGAAAGAAGGAAGACCTCATGTACACCAAACTCTGCCGCACGCTCGCGCGTGCCTGCATGTGGCTGGGCATCCTCGGACTCGTCGCGGTGATCTGCGCGGTGAGCTGGCAGGTGTTCGGCCGCTACGTGCTCAACAACACCCCGACCTGGGCCGAGAGCCTCGCGCTGCTGCTGGTGCTCTACGTCACCATGCTCGGCGTGGCCGTGGGCGTGCGCGACGCCGGCCATATCGGCCTCGAATCCTTCCTCGTGCTCGCGCCCGACTGGCTGCGGCTGAAGATGGAATACCTGATCCACGCGCTGATCCTGGTCTTCGGCGCCGCCATGGCCTGGAACTGCGCCGAGCTGGCCGATTCGGTTTGGGAATACCGGCTGCCCACGCTGTGGATCTCCGAAGGCTGGAAGTACATCCCCGCCGCCGTCTCGGGCGTGCTGATCGTCCTGTTTTCCATCGAACACATCATCGCGCTCGCCAAGGGCCGCGAAGTCGAACCCGCCTGGGGATAAGCCGCCATCATGACGATCCCGCTCCTCATCCTCTGCCTCTCGTTCACGCTGTTCCTGCTGCTCGGCGTGCCGGTGGCCTTCTCCATCGGCCTGTCCGCGCTCGCCACCCTGCTCTACGAAGGCCTGCCGCTGGCGGTCGGCTTCCAGCAGATGACCTCGGGCATGGGCATCTTCTCGTTCCTCGCGATCCCCTTCTTCATCTTCGCGGGCGAGCTCATGCTGTACGGCGGCATCGCCGACCGCATCGTCAACTTCGCGCGCGCGCTGGTGGGCCACGTGCGCGGCGGCCTCGGCATGTCGAACGTGGTGGCCTGCACGCTGTTCGGCGGCGTCTCGGGCTCGCCCGTGGCCGACGTCTCGGCCATGGGCGCCGTGATGATCCCGATGATGAAGAAGGAGGGCTACCACGCCGACTACGCGGTCAACGTGACGACCCACGCGGCCCTGGTCGGCGCGCTCATGCCCACCAGCCACAACCTGATCATCTATTCGCTGGCAGCGGGCGGCAAGGTGTCGATCGCGGCGCTGATCCTCGCGGCGCTGCTGCCGGCGGCGGTGCTCACGCTCAGCAACCTCGCGGCCGCCTACCTGGTGGCGGTGAAGCGCGGCTATCCCGCGGGCACCTTCCCGGGCTGGGACATCGTGTGGCGCTCCTTCGCCGCCGCGCTGCCCGGCCTGTTCGTGGTGGTGCTGATCCTCGGCGGCATCCTGTCGGGCATCTTCACGGCCACCGAGTCGGCCGCGGTCGCGGTGATCTACGCGCTGCTGCTCACCATCTTCCTCTACCGCACGCTGAAGTGGGAGCACTTCATCAAGGCGGCCTCGAAGGCGGTGCGCACCACCGGCGTGATCCTGCTGCTGATCGGCATCTCGAGCACCTTCGGCTACCTCATCAGCCTCTACGGCGTGGCCGAGCTCACGGGCCAGATGCTGTCGCAGGTCACGACCACGCCGTGGATGATCTTCCTGCTGATCAACATCATCCTGTTCGTGCTCGGCACCTTCCTCGACATGGCGGCCACCATCCTGCTGTGCACGCCGATCTTCCTGCCGATCGCGCAGCACTACGGCATGAGCTCGGTGCAGTTCGGCGTGGTGATGCTGATCAACTGCGCGCTCGGCCTCAACACCCCGCCCGTGGGCACCACCCAGTTCGTGGGCTGCGCGATCGGGGGCGTGTCGGTGGGCCAGGTGATGCGCACCATCTGGCCGTTCTACGGCGCGCTGATCTTCGCGCTCGGCGTCGTGACCTTCGTGCCGGCCTTCTCGACCTGGCTGCCGAGCATGTTCATGGTCGTGCGCTGATGACCGAGCCCGTGCGCCCGCCGCTGTACATCCGCATCCATCCGGCGGACAACGTCGCCATCGTCGCCAACGACGGCGGCCTGAAGGCCGGCGCGGTGTTCGCCGACGGCCTCGCGCTGGTGGACAACGTGCCGCAGGGCCACAAGGTGGCGCTGGCCGACCTCGCTGAGGGCGAGGCGATCCGGCGCTACGACGTGGTGATCGGCTATGCGCAGAAGGCGCTGCCGCGCGGCAGCTGGGTGCACGAGCGCGTGATGCGCATGCCGACCGCGCCCGAGCTCGACGGCCTGCCGATCGCCACCGTCAAGCCGCCGCCGATGGCGCCGCTCGAGGGCTTCAGCTTCGACGGCTACCGCAATGCCGACGGCTCGGTGGGCACGCGCAACATCCTCGCGATCACGCAGACGGTGCAGTGCGTGGCCGGCGTCACCGAGTTCGCGCTGCAGCGCATCAAGCGCGAGCTGCTGCCCAAGTACCCGAACGTCGACGACGTGGTCGCGCTCGAGCACGGCTATGGCTGCGGCGTGGCGATCGACGCGCCCGACGCGATCGTGCCGATCCGCACCCTGCGCAACATCAGCCTCAATCCGAACTTCGGCGGCGAGGTGATGGTGGTGAGCCTGGGCTGCGAGAAGCTGCAGCCCGAGCGCCTGCTGCCGCCCGGCAGCATCCCGATCGCCGATGGCCGCGATGCGGATCTCGACGTGGTCTGCCTGCAGGACGACGAACACGTGGGCTTCATGTCGATGATCGATTCGGTCATGCGGCAGGCCGAGCAGCACCTCGCGCGGCTGAACGCGCGCCGGCGCGAGACCGTGCCCGCGAGCGAGCTCGTGGTGGGCGTGCAGTGCGGCGGCAGCGACGCCTTCTCGGGCGTCACCGCCAACCCGGCCGTGGGCTTCTGCACCGACCTGCTGGTGCGCGCCGGCGCCACCGTGATGTTCTCGGAGACCACCGAGGTGCGCGACGGCATCGACCAGCTCACCGCGCGCGCCAGCACGCCCGCGGTGGCCGAGGCCATGGTCCGCGAGATGGCCTGGTACGACGACTACCTGCGCAAGGGCCGCGTCGACCGCAGCGCCAACACCACGCCCGGCAACAAGAAGGGCGGCCTGTCGAACATCGTCGAGAAGGCGATGGGCTCGATCGTGAAGTCGGGCTCGGCGCCGATCTCGGGCGTGCTCGCGCCCGGCGAGAAGGCCACGCACAAGGGCCTGATCTACACCGCCACGCCGGCCAGCGACTTCATCTGCGGCACGCTGCAGCTCGCGGCCGGCATCAACCTGCACGTGTTCACCACGGGCCGCGGCACGCCCTACGGGCTGGCCGAGGTACCGGTCATCAAGGTCGCCACGCGCAGCGACCTCGCGCGCCGCTGGCACGACCTGATGGACGTGAACGCGGGCCGCATCGCCGATGGCGACGCCACGATCGAGGAGGTGGGCTGGGAGCTGTTCCGCCTGATGCTCGACGTCGCCAGCGGCCGGAAGAAAACCTGGGCCGAGCACTGGCAGCTGCACAACGCGCTGGTGCTCTTCAACCCGGCTCCCGTGACCTGAGAAAAAAGAGGCAGGCGCGGGTATTCCGGACGACCCGGCAAAGGGGGCCGGGCGTCCTTCTTTCAACCGAGAGAGGAGACCGAGGATGCAAAGAACCCGTTTGGTGGCGAGCATGATCGCCGGCGCCGCCCTGCTGGCCGCGTGTGGCGGCGGCGGCGGTGGTGGCGGAGCGAGCTTCGTGCCGCTGCCACCCGCGGCGAACAACCCGCCGCCCGAGACACCCGTGCCGCCCGAGGTGCAGGCAGCCCAGCCGAAGCTGTCGAACACGCCGATGGACGAGATCGTGAGCAGCCACCTGCTGCCCACCATCGAGCGCCTGTTCGCTCAGGTGCGCGCGCAGAAGCTCGACACCGTGCTGCTGGGGCAGAAGGTGTTCGCGCCCGGCAGCAAGGACAAGTTCCTGCCCGGCAAGGTGGCGATCGGCTTTTCGTACATCCTGCTGAACACGCCCAGCTCCGACCCCAAGTACCGCGAGTACATCGACGGCTACCGCGAGATCGCCGACGCGACCATCGACGTGACCAACGACAGCTGGGGCATCTACTACTACATGTCGGCGCTGTGGAAGCTCAAGAAGGCCGGCCTACTCGAGGGCAGCGGCGCCGCGATCTCGCCGGCCACGCTCGACAAGCTCAAGACCAAACTCAACTGGACCGCCTTCGTCGACCCTGCCGACTATTCGCTGATCGGGTTGCCGACCAACTACTACGGCGTGGCCTTCAGCATCGCGCGCCTGCGCCACCTCATGGGCTGGGAAGGCCCCGAGGCCAGCGAGGCGCTGCTGCAGAAGATGATCAACCACTACAAGACCTTCTCGGCCTTCGGCTTCTCCGACGAGACCGACGGCAGCGGCCGCTTCGACCGCTACAGCGTGCTGCTGATCGGCGAGATCATGCAGCGGCTGATCGAGACCGGCATGACGGTGTCGGCCGAGGACGAGGCCTCGCTCAAGGGCTGGCTGCGCCAGTCGGTGGACGTGATCAAGGTGCGGCTGAACCCGGCCGGCAACGGCGTGGACTACGGCCGAAGCCTCGCGGGCTATGCCGACACGGCCTTCGCCGAAGTGCTGTCGGCGGCCGAGCACATGAACGTGCTGAACGAGGAGGAGAAGCAGATCGCCTATGCCTTCGCCACGCGCGTCACGGCCAAGTACGTGGAGTTCTGGTACGACGCCGAGCTCGGCTCGCTCAACATGTGGCAGAAGGGCCGGCGCGTCGACAGCTACCGCGGCATCGACCGCGTGCTCGGCGAGAACCTGAGCCTGTCGCACCAGCTGATCTACACCAACAACCTCTGGAAGTCGGCCGGCTACGCGCAGAAGGCGCCGGTGTCGACGCAGACCTTCCTGGCCTACCTCGACAGGCAGCCGCGCGCCACGCTCACGAAGTTCGCGGGCTTCGACGGCGCAGCCTCGACCTACGACCGCGGCCTGGTGACCTACCGCGACGGCCTGCGCGTGATCAGCCTGCCGGTGGTCAACGGTGCGAAGACCTACCACCACACCAACCCCTACTTCGCGATCCCCCACTCCTACAACATGCTCTCGGGCGTGGCCGACACCCAGTGGCCGCAGCTGCAGCCGCGCTTCACCGTGGCGACCGGTTCGCAGCCGCTGATCCCCGCGGCCTACCAGAAGAACCTGAAGATCGCCGAGGCCGGCCAGGTGCTCACCGTGAGCTACGACCAGGACGCGATGGACCGCGCCACCTCGGGCAACGACCCGATCAAGGACCCGCGCATCACCTCGAGCACGCGCTACACCTTCGAACCCGGCCGGATCACGCGCGTCGACACCTACACGCCCGCGGCCGCGCTCGACATCGCGAAGCTCGAGCTCGAGTTCGGCAGCTACTCCGACGGTGCCCGCGCGCTCGGCGGCAACCGCTTCGCCTTCGCGAACGGCGACGTGCAGGGCTTCGCGGTCGAGGGCCTGCAGGACTGCGCGGCGGTCGACGTGCGAGAGAACCTCGACTACAACACGCCGACCGGCGCGCTGAAGACCAGCATCCGCTGCAGCACGCCGGCCTTCAGCCTGGCGGCGCCGCTCACGATCAAGTGGGTGCTCGAGTACCGCTCGCCGAGCGTGGCGGGCATCGCGCCGAAGTGACCCACCGCCCGGCCGCCGCGAGACGGCCGGGCTTTTTTTCTCCAACCACGACAAGCCCCATGGAAGACCTCAGGAACAAGACCGCCCTCGTGACCGGCGCCAGCACCGGCATCGGTGCCGCGGTGGCCATCGCCTTCGCCGCGCGCGGCATGCGCGTGGCGGTGCACTACAACAGCTCGGCCGATGCCGCGAACCAGGTGGTCGAGACCATCCGCGCCGCCGGCGGCAGCGCCTTCGCGGTCAAGGCCGACGTGCGCGACACGGCCGCGATCCGCGACTGCGTGCAGCGCACCGTCACCGAGTTCGGCCGCATCGACGTGCTCGTGAACAACGCCGGCAGCCTGGTCAAGCGGGTGCCGATCGCCGAGTTCGACGATGCGCTGTTCGACGAGGTGCTGCATGTCAACGCGCGCTCGGTGCTCGCCTTTTGCCGCGAGACGGTGCCGCTGATGCGCCAACAGGGCAGCGGCAACATCATCAACGTGACCTCGGTCGCGGCACGCACCGGCGGCGGCCCCGCCGCCTACCTCTACGCGGGCGCCAAGGGCTTCGTGAGCACGGCCACCCACGGGCTGGCCAAGGAACTGGTGGGCGACAGCATCCGCGTCAACGCGGTGGCGCCGGGCGTGATCCAGACGCCGTTCCAGGACCGCTTCTCCACGCCCGCGATGCTCGAGAACTTCAGGGCCGGCATCCCGATGGGACGCCTCGGAGAGCCCGAGGAGTGCGTGGGAGCCTTTCTCTTCCTCGCTTCGGAACAGCTCTCGGGCTATGTCACGGGGCAGGTCATCGAGGTGAACGGCGGGCAGTACATGCCCTGAGTTTTCGCAACAACAACCACTGGAGACAACATGAACAGAAACGACTTCCTCCGCGGCCTCGCCGCCTTCTCGGCGACGGCCGCGCTCTCGCTGGGCCTGGCCGCCACGGCCTCGGCGCAGGCCAGCGACTATCCGAACCGCACCATCGAGCTGCTGGTGCCCTACCAGCCCGGCGGCGGCACCGACGGCCTGGCGCGCGCCTTCTCGGATGCGAGCCGCAAGTACATCTCGCAGCCCATCGTGATCGTCAACCGCCCCGGCGCGGGCGGCGCCATCGGCTGGACCGAGGTGATCAATTCCAAGCCCGACGGCTACAAGCTCGCGGTGCTCACCGTCGAGCTGCTCACGCTGCCGCACCTGGGCCTGGCGAAGTTCAACTACGACGACTTCCAGCCGATCGCGCAGCTCAATGCCGACCCGGCCGCGATCACGGTGAAGGCCGACTCGCCCTGGAACACGATCGAGGACTTCCTCGCCGCCGCGAAGAAGGACCCGGGCAAGGTGAACGTCGGCAACTCGGGCAACGGCTCGATCTGGCACCTGGCCGCGGCCGCGCTCGAGGACAAGACCGGCACCAAGTTCGGCCACATCCCGTTCCAGGGCGCGGCGCCCGCGGTGCTCGCGCTGCTCGGCGGCCACATCGACGCCGTGGCCGTGAGCCCGGCCGAGGTGACGACCCACGTGCAGGGCGGCAAGCTCAAGGTGCTGATGGTGATGGCCGACCAGCGCGTGAAGGGCTTCGAGAAGGTGCCGACCGCGAAGGAGCGCGGCATCGACCTCACGATCGGCACCTGGCGCGGTCTGGGCGCGCCGAAGAACACGCCGCCCGAGGTGATGGCGCGGCTGCGCGAGATCACGGCCAAGACCGCGGCCGAGCCGCTGATGCACGAGGTGATGGACAAGCAGAACCTGGGCTACGTCTACACCGACGGCGCGGCCTTCAAGGAGACGCTGGCCAAGGACAACGCCTACTTCAAGGCGCTGATCACCAAGCTCAACATCAAGCCGTGAGCACCGCCATGCAACGCCGCACCCTGATCCGCAGCGCCCTCGCCACGCCGCTGCTCGCCGCCCTGCCCCATGCCTTCGCCCAGGGCAACTGGCCGACGGGCAAGGCCATCACCTACCTCGTGCCCTTCCCGGCCGGCGGCACCACCGACGTGCTGGGCCGGTTGATCGGCCAGAAGCTCGGGCCGGTGCTCCACACCAGCGTCATCATCGACAACAAGGGCGGGGCCGGCGGCAGCGTCGGCTCGGAGATCGGCGCGCGCGCCGCGCCCGACGGCTACACGCTGGTCGGCGGCACCATCAGCTCGCACGCGATCAACGTGAGCCTTTACCCAAAGATCGGCTACGACCCGCAGAAATCCTTCGCGCCGGTCACGCTGATCGGCACCAACCCGGTGGTGCTGGTGGTGAACCAGGCGAGCCCGCACAAGACGCTCAAGGACGTGCTCGAGGCCAGCAAGGCCAAGGCCGGCGGGCTCTCGTCGGCCTCGGCCGGCACCGGCACCTCGCAGCACCTGGCGCTGGAACTGCTGGCCTACAAGTCGGGCGTGAAGTTCACGCACATCCCCTACAAGGGCAGCGGCCCGGCGATCCAGGACGTGATCGGCGGCCAGGTCGACATGATGTTCGACACCACGGTGGTGGCCGGCCCGCACATCCAGAGCGGCAAGCTGCGCGCGATCGCCGTCACCTCGGCGAAGCGGCTGGCCTCGATGCCCGAGGTGCCGACGGTGGCCGAGTCGGGCATCGCGGGGCTGCAGGACTTCGAGGTGGTGTCGTGGCAGGCGATCTTCGTGCCCGCGGGCACGCCCGCGCCGGTGGTGCAGCGGCTGCACACGGAGATCCGCACCATCCTCGCGACCCCGGAGATGCAGGACAAGCTCAAGGGCTTCGGCATGGAGCCCGCGGACCTGGGCACGGCGCAGATCGCGGCCTTCCAGAAGGCCGAGGTCGAGAAATGGGCGCAGGTGATCAAGGCGGCGGGGATCAAGGCCGAGTAGCGGAAAAGCGCCCGGCGGCCGCGGCCGGGAAATTCCGCGCAATTCGCCCCCGCGAAATCCCGAGGGAAGTTTCCTACGCCCCGGGCCGGGCCCGCTTTATAGAATGCCCCTCCCATCCAAGAACCAGAAGCTCCGCACGTGTCTGATCGCTCCGCTGTCCTGCCCCAATACCTGTTCCCCAAGCAGGCACTGACCAATTTCGCCGGCTGGGTCGCGGGCAAGGAGCGGGGAGCGGTCACCACCTGGATCATCCGGCGCTTCGTCGACAAATACGGCGTCGACATGAACGAGGCGCTCGAACCCGATATCGCGCACTACAAGAGCTTCAACCAGTTCTTCACGCGCGAGCTCAAGCCCGGCGTGCGCCCGCTCGCCGACACCGACCTGATCTGTCCCGTCGATGGTGCGATCAGCCAGTTCGGTGCGATCGAGGGCGACCAGATCTTCCAGGCCAAGGGCCACAACTACAGCACCACGGCCCTGGTGGGCGGCGACGCGGCGCTCGCGGCGCAGTTCGCGCACGGCAGCTTCGCCACGCTGTACCTGAGCCCGCGCGACTACCACCGCATCCACATGCCCTGCGACGGGCGGCTGCTGCGCATGATCCACGTGCCGGGCGAGCTGTTCTCGGTCAACCCGACCACCGCGCGCGGCGTGCCGGGCCTGTTCGCGCGCAACGAGCGCGTGGTCTGCGTCTTCGAATCGGCCCATGGCCCCTTCGTGCTGGTGCTGGTCGGCGCCACCATCGTCGGCAGCATGGCGACCGTGTGGCACGGCGTGGTCAACCCGCCGCGCGGGGGCGAGCTGCGCGAATGGCGCTACGACGACCGTCGGATCGAACTGCGCAAGGGCGAGGAGATGGGCCGTTTCTTGCTCGGCTCGACCGTCGTCATGCTGTTCCCCGCGCCCGCGGTGGCCTTCAATTCCGAATGGGCGCCCACGCGCCCCATCCGGCTGGGCGAAGCCATGGCGAATTTTTCGAAAATGTGACGCTTTGTCTCTGGAGCCGCATGCAGCGTACGCCCATAGCTATAAAACTAGTAGCATCGTAATCATTTGAGCTATAGTCCCCGGCCGGAGCGAAGGCCGGAGAGCGGTCCGCCAACCATCAAAAAAGAGCGAGGCCGAGGCACTGCCCACCAGCCGGCCTCCCGCGCAGCACAGATCGCAGAGGAGATGATGACGATGAGTTCCAAGGAAAACGCAGCCATCAGCCAGTTGCTCGCGCTGCTCGAGGCCCGCTATGCGCTGCGTGTGCTCTGGGCCCTGCGCGACGGCCATGCCCAGACCTTTCGGCTGCTGCAGGACAGCGTCGGCGGCATCACTCCCAACACCCTCAACACCCGGATCAAGGAACTGCGCGAAGCCGGCGTGGTGAGCCACGGCGGCGACGGCTACAGCCTCACGCTCAGCGGCCAGGACCTGCTCAAGCGGCTGTCCGACCTGCAGGCCTTCGCGAGCAAGTGGCAGCTCGGCCAGGCCAAGAAGGCGGCGGCGCAACCGGCCGCCGCGGTGCCCGCGGCCGCGACGCCGACGGCCGCGCCCGGGCCACAACCGCCCACGCCGCCGCTGCCCGCGCCCTCCTCACCACCGCCCTCTCCGCCCTCCTCGCCGATCCCGCCGCCGATCTCGGACTGAACCCGGCGGCGCCCCGTCCGGCAAGCGCCGTCCTCCGGCCTCGGTAAACTCCGCGCCTTCGATCCCCGGATCGATGCCTTTTCTTTCATCTCGCGAACACATACCGACGCAAGGAGCGTTCACCATGCCCACCACTCCCTCCGGCCTGCAATACGAAGACACCGTCGTCGGCGACGGCGCGGAAGCCAAGCCCGGCCACCACGTGCACGTGCACTACACCGGCTGGCTCTACAACGACGGCGTGCAGGGCGCCAAGTTCGACTCGAGCCGCGACCGCAACGACCCGTTCGCGTTCTCGCTCGGCGCCGGCCAGGTCATCAAGGGCTGGGACGAAGGCGTGGCCGGCATGAAGATCGGCGGCCAGCGCACGCTGATCATCCCGGCCTCGCTGGGCTACGGTGCCCGCGGCGCCGGCGGCGTGATCCCGCCGAACGCCACCCTGAAGTTCGACGTCGAGCTGCTCGACACCCACTGATCGAGCGGCGGGCCCTCGGCTCGAAGGCCCTGCGAAGGGCCTTTTTCATCGCCGGGCCGCCCCAAGATGGAAAACGCCCCCTCGGGGGGCAGCGACCTCACGAAGTGAGGGAGCTCGGGGGCCATCTTTCATGCCCATGCGGCCTTTTCGGCCGCATTTTTTCGCTTGAAAAGCCTCCGGAGGGCCCCAACTGGCCCGCAATCGTTTGTTTCCAGCCCATCGATCAATCCGCTTCCAAAGATGTCCGATCCGCAACAATCCGCCCCGAATTCGCAAACCCTGCACGGCGAACCCAGCCCTGAAGAGCTGGAGGCCGCGCAAGCCGCCAACGAGGCGGACGCGCTGGCCGCGGCCCAGGGCGAGCTCGCCGCGCTGCAGGCCAAGAACGCCGAACTGGCCGACCAGTACCTGCGCGCGCAGGCCGACGTGCAGAACGCCCGCCGCCGCGCCGACGACGAGATTTCCAAGGCCCGCAAGTTCGCGGTCGAAGCCTTCGCCGAGAGCCTGCTGCCGGTGACCGACAGCCTCGAGGCCGGTCTCGCCGTCAAGGACGCCACCCCCGAGCAGATCCGCGAAGGCGCCGAAGCCACGCTGCGCCAGCTCAAGAGCGCGCTCGAGCGCAACAAGGTGATCGAGATCGCGCCGGCCCCCGGCAGCAAGTTCGATCCGCACCAGCATCAGGCGATCTCGGTGGTGCCCGCCGACCAGGAACCGAACACCGTGGTGGGCGTGCTGCAGAAGGGCTACACCATCGCCGAGCGCGTGCTGCGCCCCGCGCTGGTCACCGTCAGCGCTCCGAAGTAAGCCGCCTCGCCCCCCTTCCCCATCCACACGAATTCCACAGGAAAACCCCGTTTCTTCCCTTGAATAGACCCGGGTTATCCACAAGTTCATAACAACATATTTTTCAGGTTTCAGGAGTACAGAACATGGCAAAGATCATCGGCATCGACCTCGGCACCACCAACTCGTGCGTGTCGATCATGGAAGGCAACACCACGCGCGTGATCGAGAACTCGGAAGGCGCGCGCACCACGCCTTCGATCGTCGCGTACCAGGAAGACGGTGAAGTGCTGGTCGGTGCCTCGGCCAAGCGCCAGGCCGTCACCAACCCCAAGAACACGCTGTACGCGATCAAGCGCCTGATCGGCCGCAAGTTCGAGGAAAAGGAAGTGCAGAAGGACATCGACCTGATGCCCTACACCATCGCCAAGGCCGACAACGGCGACGCATGGGTGGAAGTGCGCGGCAAGAAGATGGCCCCGCAGCAGGTCAGCGCCGACATCCTGCGCAAGATGAAGAAGACCGCCGAAGACTACCTCGGCGAAGCCGTGACCGAAGCCGTGATCACGGTGCCGGCCTACTTCAACGACGCTCAGCGCCAGGCCACCAAGGACGCCGGCCGCATCGCGGGCCTCGACGTCAAGCGCATCATCAACGAACCCACCGCCGCGGCGCTGGCCTTCGGCCTCGACAAGCAGGACAAGGGCGACCGCAAGATCGCCGTGTACGACCTCGGCGGCGGCACCTTCGACGTCTCGATCATCGAGATCGCCGACGTGGACGGCGAGAAGCAGTTCGAAGTGCTGTCGACCAACGGCGACACCTTCCTCGGCGGCGAGGACTTCGACCAGCGCATCATCGACTACATCATCGGCGAGTTCAAAAAGGAACAGGGCGTCGACCTCAGCAAGGACGTGCTCGCGCTGCAGCGCCTGAAGGAAGCCGCAGAGAAGGCCAAGATCGAGCTGTCGAACAGCGCCCAGACCGACGTCAACCTGCCCTACATCACGGCCGATGCCACCGGTCCGAAGCACCTGAACATCAAGCTCACGCGCGCCAAGCTCGAGAGCCTGGTCGACGAGCTGATCGAGCGCACCATCGCGCCCTGCCGCCTGGCCATCAAGGATGCCGGCATCAGCGTGAGCGACATCAACGACGTGATCCTGGTCGGCGGCATGACCCGCATGCCCAAGGTGCAGGACAAGGTCAAGGCCTTCTTCGGCAAGGACCCGCGCAAGGACGTGAACCCCGACGAGGCCGTGGCCGTCGGCGCCGCCATCCAGGGCCAGGTGCTCTCGGGCGACCGCAAGGACGTGCTGCTGCTCGACGTGACCCCGCTGTCGCTGGGCATCGAGACCATGGGTGGCGTGATGACCAAGATGATCACGAAGAACACCACGATCCCGACCAAGTTCGCCCAGACCTTCTCGACCGCCGAGGACAACCAGCCGGCCGTGACGATCAAGGTGTTCCAGGGCGAACGCGAAGTGGCCGCGGGCAACAAGCTGCTCGGCGAGTTCAACCTCGAGGGCATCCCGCCGGCATCGCGCGGCACGCCGCAGATCGAGGTGAGCTTCGACATCGACGCCAACGGCATCCTGCACGTCGGCGCCAAGGACAAGGGCACCGGCAAGGAAAACAAGATCACCATCAAGGCGAACTCGGGCCTGTCGGAGGACGAGATCCAGAACATGGTGAAGGACGCCGAGCTCAACGCGGCCGAGGACAAGAAGAAGGTCGAGCTGGTGCAGGCCCGCAACCAGGGCGAAGCCATGGTCCACAGCGTGCGCAAGTCGCTGGGCGAGCACGGCGACAGCCTGGACGCCGGCGAGAAGGAAAAGATCGAGACCGCGATCAAGGAACTCGAGGACGTGGTCAAGGGCGAGGACAAGGCCGCGATCGAAGAGAAGACCAACACGCTGATGACCGCGAGCCAGAAGCTCGGCGAGAAGATGTACGCCGACGCGCAGGCCGCGGCCGGTGCCGCCGGCGGCCCGGGTGCCTCGGCTGGCGCGGAAGCTGCGAGCAGCGCCCCGGCCGACGACAACGTGGTCGACGCCGAGGTCAAGGAAGTCAAGAAGAAGGACTGAGCGTCCGCTCGGTCGAACGGGGCTGGAACACCTGAAAGGGTGCTCCAGCCTTTCTCGCTTCGATCGATCCCCGTTTCCAGAAGAAGACCCGAAGACCGCCCCGCCGCCCGACCGAACCTGCCATGGCCACCAAACGCGACTACTACGAAACCCTCGGCGTTCCCAAGAACGCGAGCGACGACGAAATCAAGAAGGCTTATCGCAAGCTCGCGATGAAGCACCACCCGGACCGCAACCACGGCGACACCAGCAAGGACGCCGAGGCCAAGTTCAAGGAGGTGAAGGAAGCCTATGAAATGCTGTCGGACGGCCAGAAGCGCGCGGCCTACGACCAGTACGGCCACGCCGGCGTCGATCCCAACATGCGCGGCGGCCCGGGCGCGGAAGGCTTCGGCGGCTTCGCGGAAGCCTTCGGCGACATCTTCGGCGACGTGTTCGGCGGCGGTGGCCGCGGCCGTGCCGGCGGTGGCCGCCAGGTGTTCCGCGGCAGCGACCTGAGCTACGCGATGGAGATCACGCTCGAGGAAGCGGCCGAGGGCAAGGAAGCCCAGATCCGCATCCCGAGCTGGGACGACTGCGGCACCTGCAAGGGCACCGGCGCGAAGCCGGGCACCAAGCCGATCACCTGCACCACCTGCCACGGCGCGGGCGCGGTGCAGATGCGCCAGGGCTTCTTCAGCGTGCAGCAGACCTGCCCGACCTGCCACGGCAGCGGCAAGATCATTCCCGAGCCCTGCGCGACCTGCCATGGCCAGGGCAAGATCAAGAACAACAAGACGCTGGAAGTGAAGATCCCGGCCGGCATCGACGACGGCATGCGCATCCGCAGCACCGGCAACGGCGAGCCCGGCACCAACGGCGGGCCGCCCGGTGACCTCTACATCGAGATCCGGCTCAAGAAGCACGAGCTGTTCGAGCGCGACGGCGACGACCTGCACTGCGTGGTGCCGGTCAGCGTCACCACCGCGGCGCTCGGCGGCGAGATCAACGTGCCCACGCTCAAGGGCAACGCGGCCATCGACATTCCCGACGGCACGCAGAGCGGCAAGCAGTTCCGCCTGCGCGGCAAGGGCATCAAGGGCGTGCGCTCGAGCTACCCGGGCGACCTCTACTGCCACGTGCGCGTCGAGACCCCGGTCAAGCTCACCGAGCACCAGCGCAAGCTGCTGAAGGAACTCGACGAGTCGCTCAAGAAGGGCGGCGAGAAGCACAGCCCCACCGACAAGGGCTGGTTCGACAAGGCCAAGGAATTCTTCAGCTGAGGACGAAACGCACGGCCCTGCCGTGCTGAACCGTGGCGCACGAGGGGTGCGCCACGGCCTCGAGGCCCCCTGCGGCCTTTTGTTTGCGGCCACGCACGCGAACGGTGCCCCTCGAACGCCTTCGGTGCCACGCACCACAACGGCGCCTTCTTCCGCTTCCCTCCGACTCGCAGCTGGCGCGCTTTCCCACGCCGCGGCGCGCGCCGCGCTCATCAAAAGATGGCGCGCAGATTGCTTTTAGATTTTTTTTGAATGAGCAATAAACCCAAACCGAAGCTGCCGCGTTATTGAAGGACAGCGTTGTTTTTTTGAGTCAACGGGCTCAATAGGAGGTGCTTGCCGTTAAAACACGCAAAGGACGCATATGTCGATTGCCATAGGTATTTTCACTGGCAGACTGGTTTACCCGAACCGGTTTGCGGAACCTGGGAATTTAGCTGGAATTCGCAAACTCGTGCACGATTTTTTTGTTGAACTTTACTCGTGACTGTGGTTCTGAATTAACAACTATTTCCCGGGTGCACTCTTTGCTTTATGCTGATTGTGCAGATTGTGTTTAAGGGAGTTTTCCAAGGCATGCAGCCCTGGGCGGCCACACCTTTTTCAAAAGATGCGACGCTTTCGGACTGCAGGATTTCGGGCTTTAAAGGCCCGCTGACTTGACGGAGGCGTGACCATGGATGTGATCAGCAACTTTGCAGCGCGTTACGAGCGCACTCGCGAAGAGGTCCTTTCACTGCAGGACTACCTGGAACTCTGCAAACGGGATCCGATGGCCTACGCCACGGCTTCCGAGCGCATGCTCAAGGCCATCGGCGACCCCGAACTGGTCGACACCCGCAACGACTCCCGCCTTTCGCGCATCTTCGCCAACAAGGTCATCAAGATCTACCCGGCGTTCAAGGAGTTCTACGGCATGGAGGAGGCCATCGAGCAGGTGGTGTCCTATTTCCGCCACGCCGCGCAGGGGCTGGAGGAAAAGAAGCAGATCCTCTACCTGCTGGGCCCGGTCGGCGGCGGCAAGAGCTCGATCGCCGAGCGCCTCAAGCAGCTCATGGAGCACGTGCCCTTCTACGCGATCCAGGGTTCGCCGGTGAACGAATCGCCGCTCGGCCTGTTCGACGCGGCCGAGGACGGCGAGATCCTCGAGAAGGAATACAACATCCCGCGCCGCTACCTGCAGCGCATCCTCTCGCCCTGGGCCGTCAAGCGGCTCGAGGAGTACGGCGGCGACATCCGCCAGTTCAAGGTGGTGAAGCGCTACCCCTCGGTGCTGCGCCAGATCGCGGTGGCCAAGACCGAGCCCGGCGACGAGAACAACCAGGACATCTCCTCGCTGGTCGGCAAGGTCGACATCCGCAAGCTCGAGACCTATGCCCAGGACGACCCGGACGCCTACGCCTATTCGGGCGGCCTGTGCCTCGCGAACCAGGGTCTCCTGGAGTTCGTTGAGATGTTCAAGGCGCCGATCAAGGTGCTGCACCCGCTTCTGACCGCCACGCAGGAAAGCAACTTCAAGGGCACCGAGGGTTTCGGCGCGATACCGTTCGATGGCATCGTGCTGGCCCACAGCAACGAGAGCGAGTGGAAGGCTTTCCGCAACAACAAGAACAACGAGGCTTTCCTCGACCGGATCTACATCGTCAAGGTGCCCTACTGCCTGCGCGTGTCCGAGGAGATCAAGATCTACGAGAAGCTGGTGCGCAACTCCTCGCTGGCCCAGGCGCCCTGCGCACCCGGAACCCTGCGCATGATGGCGCAGCTGTCGGTGCTCACGCGGCTCAAGGAACCCGAAAACTCGAGCATCTTCAGCAAGTCGCAGGTCTACGACGGCGACAACCTCAAGGACACCGATCCCAAGGCCAAGTCGATCCAGGAGTACCGCGACTACGCGGGCGTCGACGAGGGCATGAGCGGCGTCTCCACGCGCTTCGCCTTCAAGATCATCTCCAAGGTCTTCAACTTCGACAGCTCCGAGGTGGCCGCCAACCCGGTGCACCTGATGTATGTGCTCGAGCAGCAGATCGAGCGCGAGCAGTTCCCGCAGGAGGTCGAGCAGAAGTACATCAGCTACATCAAGGAGCTGCTGGCGCCGCGCTATGCCGAGTTCATCGGCAAGGAGATCCAGACCGCCTACCTCGAGAGCTACAGCGAGTACGGCCAGAACATCTTCGACCGCTACGTGACCTACGCCGACTACTGGATCCAGGACCAGGAGTTCCGCGACGTGGACACCGGCGAGGTCTTCGACCGCGCCTCGCTCAACGCCGAGCTCGAGAAGATCGAGCGGCCGGCCGGCATCGGCAACCCGAAGGACTTCCGCAACGAGATCGTCAACTTCGTGCTGCGCGCGCGGGCCGGCAACAACGGCCGCAACCCCGCCTGGACCAGCTACGAGAAGCTGCGCGCGGTGATCGAGAAGAAGATGTTCTCCAACACCGAGGAGCTGCTGCCGGTGATCAGCTTCAACACCAAGAGCAGCGCCGACGAGCAGAAGAAGCACGAGGACTTCGTCACGCGCATGGTCGAAAAGGGCTACACCGCCAAGCAGGTGCGCCTGCTGTGCGAGTGGTACCTGCGCGTGCGCAAGAGCTCGTAGCGCGCACCGCCAACGGAGCACGCCAACGCCCATCGTTTTGCAAGGAGCTTTGAAACCATCGTGGCCATCCTGCAGCAGATCATCGACCGCCGGCTCTCGGGCAAGAACAAGTCCATCGGCAACCGCGAGCGCTTTCTCCGGCGCTACCGCGGCCAGATCCAGGAGGCGGTACGGCGAGCCGTGAGCGGCCGCAACATCCGCGAACTGGAACAGGGCGAGGATGTGACGCTGCCGCGCCACGATGTGTCGGAGCCGGTGTTCGGCCATGCGCGCGGCGGCGACCGCGAGTACGTGCACCCGGGCAACCAGGAGTACGTGCGCGGCGACCGCATCAAGCGCCCCGAGGGCGGCCAGGGCGGCGGCTCGGGCAGCGGCGAGGCCAGCGACAGCGGCGAGGGCAACGACGACTTCGTGTTCCACCTCACGCGCGAGGAGTTCATGCGCGTGTTCTTCGACGACCTCGCGCTGCCGCACCTGATCCGCACGCAGATCGCCGACGTGCCCGAATGGAAGAGCCACCGCGCGGGCTTCACCAGCGACGGCACGCCCAACAACCTGCACGTGGTGCGCTCGATGCGCGGCGCGCTGGCCCGGCGCATCGCGCTCGGCGGCGAACCGCGCAAGGAACTGCGCCGGCTCGAGGCGCACCTGCTGCACCTGAAGGCGCATCCGCAGGCCACGCAGCCCTTCATCCAGAACGAGATCGCCGAGACCGAGGCACGCATCGAGGAGTTGCGCCGCACCGCGCGCCACGTGCCCTACATCGATCCGATCGACCTGCGCTACCGCAACCGCGTGAAGACGCCGGTGCCCAGCGCCAAGGCCGTGATGTTCTGCCTGATGGACGTCTCGGGCTCGATGGACGAGGCGCGCAAGGACATGGCCAAGCGCTTCTTCATGCTGCTGTACATGTTCCTCACGCGACACTACGAGACCATCGACCTGGTGTTCCTGCGCCATCACACGCAGGCGCAGGAGGTCAGCGAGGACGAGTTCTTCCACGCCACCGAGACCGGCGGCACCGTGGTGTCGAGCGCGCTGGTGCTGATGGACGAGATCGTGCGCGCGCGCTACCCCAGCGGCGAATGGAACATCTACGGCGCGCAGGCCAGCGACGGCGACAACTGGCACCAGGACAGCGGGCGCTGCCGCCAGCTGCTCGAGGAGAACATCCTGCCGAAGGTGCGCTACTACGCCTACGTGCAGGTGGCCGAGACCGAGCAGAACCTGTGGCAGGAATACGCGCAGCTCGAGGGCATCGAGCCCAACTTCGCGATGCGCAAGGTGTCCGAGGCGAGCGACATCTACCCCGTGTTCCGCGACCTGTTCAAGAAGGAAGGAGCCAGCGCATGACCCCCGCCGACCGCCCTCCTTCGGCACCGCCGCTGCCGACCGCCGCCACCATCCCGCAAGGCAAGCTCGAGCGGCTGCCCAGTCCCTCTGACTGGACCTTCGACCTGATCGAGCGCTACCACACCGAGATCGCGCGCACCGCGCGCGGCTACGGCCTCGACGTCTACCCGAACCAGCTCGAGATCATCACGGCCGAGCAGATGATGGATGCCTACGCCAGCGTGGGCATGCCGATGATCTACAGGCACTGGTCGTACGGCAAGCAGTTCATCGCCACCGAGAAGAACTACCGCCGCGGCCACATGGGGCTGGCCTACGAGATCGTGATCAACTCCGATCCCTGCATCGCCTACCTGATGGAAGAGAACACCATGGCCATGCAGGCCCTGGTGATCGCGCACGCGGCCTATGGCCACAACAGCTTCTTCAAGGGCAACTACCTGTTCCGCATGTGGACCGATGCGTCCTCGATCATCGACTACCTGGTCTACGCGCGGCACTACATCGCCGAATGCGAGGAGCGCCATGGCGTGGACGAGGTCGAGAAGCTGCTCGACTCCTGCCACGCGCTGATGAACTACGGCGTGGACCGCTACCGCCGGCCGCAGAAGCGCTCGCTGGCGCAGGAGAGCGCCCAGCGCGCCGAGCGCGAGCGCCACATGCAGCAGCAGGTCAACGACCTCTGGCGCACGCTGCCGCGGCGCAGCGAGCAGAACGCCGGCTCGGAATCGGCGCCGCGCTTTCCGCTCGAGCCGCAGGAGAACCTGCTCTACTTCATCGAGAAGAACGCCGCGCTGCTCGAGCCCTGGCAGCGCGAGGTGGTGCGCATCGTGCGCAAGATCGCGCAGTACTTCTATCCGCAGCGCCAGACCCAGGTCATGAACGAGGGCTGGGCCACCTTCTGGCACTACACGCTGCTCAACACCATGTACGACCGCGGCCAGCTCGACGACGGCTTCATGATGGAGTGGCTGAGCTCGCACACCGGCGTGATCTTCCAGCCGCCGGTGGGCCACCGCGCCTACAGCGGCATCAACCCCTATGCGCTCGGCTTCGCGATGTACACCGAGCTGCGCCGCATCTGCGAGAAGCCCACCGACGAAGACCGACGCTGGTTCCCCGATTTCGCGGGCAGCGACTGGGTGGCCACGCTCGACTACGCGATGCGCAACTTCAAGGACGAGAGCTTCGTGGGCCAGTTCCTGAGCCCGAAGACCATGCGCGACTTCCGCCTGTTCGCGATCCGCGACCATCAGAGCGAATCCGAGCTCGAGGTCTCGGCGATCCACGACGACAGCGGCTACCAGGCGCTGCGCGAATCGCTGTCGCGCCAATACGACCTCGGCAGCCGCGAGCCCGACATCCAGGTCTGGAACGTCAACATGCGCGGCGACCGCTCGCTGACGCTGCGCCACACCCAGCGCAACAGCCTGCCGCTGCACGACGATGCCGAGGAGGTGCTCAAGCACGTGGCGCGGCTGTGGGGCTTCGACGTGCACCTCGAGAGCGTCGATGCGCAGGGCCGCATCAGCCGCAGCTGGAAGGCGTCGGCGCCGCGGGCGCTGTACTAGCCGAGGCGCAGGTCAGGGCACGAGCGCGGCGATCGCCAGCGTGTAGCCCTTCACGCCCAGCCCCACGATGATCCCTCGCGCCGCCGGCGAGATGTACGAGCGGTGGCGGAATTCCTCGCGCGCATGCACGTTCGAAATGTGCAGCTCGATCAGCGGCACGCTCGCGCCCTTGATGGCGTCGTGCAGCGCGATCGAGGTGTGGGTGTAGGCGCCCGGGTTCATCACCACGCCGAGCATGGTGCCGGCCGCCACTTCGCGGCCCGCTTCCTGGATCCAGTCGACCAGCACGCCTTCGTGGTTGGTCTGGCGGCATTCGATCTCCACGCCGAGCTTCGCGCCCGTTTCGACGCACAGGCGTTCCACATCGGCCAGCGTGTCGCGGCCATACTGTTCGGGCTCGCGCGTGCCCAGAAGGTTGAGGTTGGGGCCGTTGAGGACGAGGATTTTCTTCATGATGAATCGGCTGGCAGCACGCGTCGGACGGGCCGCCATTATGGTCTGGCACCTGCCCTGCCCCACGGAGAACCCGATGACGAATTCCGCCGCTTTCCCCTGGCACCCAGTCGCCCCTTCCGCCGGGCTGCGCCCCGGCGCCAACATCGTCGCCGGCTTCGCCCAGGGCAAGGAACTCGCGCTCTGGCGTTCGGCCGATGGCGCGGCCCAGGCCTGGGAGAACCGCTGCCCGCACCGCAGCGTGCGCCTCACGCTCGGCCAGGTGATCGAGAACCGGCTCGCCTGCGCCTACCACGGCTGGCAGTACGCCGCGGGCAACGGGCAGTGCGTCGGCATTCCCGCCCATCCGGCGATGCCGGCGCCGCGCGGCGTCTGCGCCAAGGTGTTCGGCGCGGTCGAGGCGGCGGGCATGGTGTGGGTGAACCTGGCGCACGAGGGTGACGCGGCAACGCCCGCTCCGCAGGCACTGGCCGATGCCGTGCCGGCCGGCTGGCATTTCTGCCGCACGCTGACGCTGCGTGCCGGCGCGCGGCCGGTGCGCGAGGCGCTCGCACGCCATGGCTTCGCGGCTGGCACCGCCGCGGACGCATGGCGCGGCACACTCGGCGGCATACCGGCCGTCGCGCTGCTGCTCGATGCGCAGCCGCAGCTGGCCTTCGTCCACCTGTGGACCGAGGCTGCTCCGGGCTCCGACGCGATGAAAGCCCTGCACGCGGCCGCGCGAACCCTGCGCGGCGACATCGAACCACCCGACGCCTGAAGGAAGGACGCACCATGCCCTTCGTCACCGACGATCCCAACATGCTCGACGACTGGCTGGTCGTCGGCTCCGCGAGCGCGCTCGCCGGCCGCTCGCAGCGGCAGCCCTACGGCACCTGCCTGCTCGGCGCCACGCTCTCGCTGTGGGCCGAGGCCGGCGGCACGCCGCAATGCCGGCTCGGCACGCAGCCGCTTTCCGTGCAGTCGCGCCACGGCTACCTCTGGGTCTGCCCCAGCGGCCGGCCCGCGCGCCCGCTGTTCGAGTTTCCGGAGTACACCGAGCCCGGGCGCCGCCTCGTCGACTGCGGCGGCATCGGCGTCGCGGTGTCGGGGCTGCGCGTGATCGAGAACTTCCTCGACATGGCGCACTTTCCCTTCGTGCACGCCGACTACCTCGGCAAGGTGCCGCACACCGAGGTCGCCCGGTACGAGGTGGCGATCGAGCCCGCCACCGGCGAGATCTGGGCCACCGACTGCCGCTTCTGGCAGCCGCGCGCCTCGGCCGCGCACGACAGCGGTGCCGACGTGCGCTACACCTACCGCGTGATGCAGCCCTTCTCGGCCATGCTCTACAAGTCGAGCCTGCGGCCCGAGGCGCAGGACGCGATCGGCCTGTTCCTGCAGCCGCTCGACGACGAGCACGTGATCGCCCACACGGTGCTCGCCTACTTCGACGATGTGTCGAGCGACGCCGAGCTCATCGCGTTCCAGCACACGATCTTCGGCCAGGACAAGCCGATCCTCGAGAACCATGCCTTCAAGCGCATGCCGCTCGAAGGCCGCGCCGAGACGCCGACGCGCGGCGACACCACCTCCGTCACCTACCGCCGCTGGCTGCGCGAGCGCGGCATGCGCTTCGGCACGAGGGCCGCCGCATGACGACGCTGCTCAGGCTCCACGACTATCCGCTCTCGGGCAACTGCTTCAAGGTGCGGCAGCTGCTGGCCTGGCTGGCCGTTCCCTACGAGGCCGTGCCGGTCGACTTCTACCCCGGGCGCGCGCACAAGTCGGCCGCGTTCCTCGCGCAGCTCAACCCGCTCGGCCAGATCCCGGTGATCGAGGACGAGGGCTTCGTGCTGCGCGATGCGCAGGCGATCCTGGTCTACCTCGCGAGCCGCCACGACGCCCAGCGGCGCTGGTACCCCGACGATCCGAAGCTGCGCGGCCAGGTCGCGATGTGGCTCGCCACGGCCGACGAGATCACGCGCACCGCCTCGGCCGCGCGGCTGCACGACGCGCTGGGCTACCGCCACCTCGACATCGAGGCCTGCCGCGCCGGTGCGCGCGCCGTGTTCCGCGTGCTCGACGACCACCTGGCCGAGCAGGCGAGCGCCGGCCTGCGCTGGCTGGCCGCGGCGGCCGAGCCGACGATCGCCGACCTGGCCTGCTTCCCCTACGTGGCGCTGGCCGGCGAAGGCGGCATTTCGCTCGACGAATATCCCGCCCTGCGGCACTGGGTCTGGGATTTCCGACATCTGCCCGGGTTCATCGGCATGTCGGGTATCTTCCCCGCTGGCCCCGCCTGAGTATCCTTGGGGCTTCGCGCCGCCTGCCGGCCCCCATTCCTTCCCTCCTCCCCCCTTTCCCCCGAACCCGCCATGAAAACCAAAGCCGCCGTCGCCTGGAAATCCGGAGCCCCCCTGACCATCGAAACCGTGGACCTCGACGGCCCCCGGTTCGGCGAAGTGCTCGTCGAGATCAAGGCCACCGGCATCTGCCACACCGACTACTACACCCTCTCGGGCGCCGACCCCGAAGGCATCTTCCCCGCCATCCTCGGCCATGAAGGCGCGGGCATCGTGGTCGACGTCGGCCCCGGCGTCACCACGCTCAAGAAGGGCGACCACGTCATTCCGCTCTACACGCCCGAATGCCGCCAGTGCAAGTTCTGCCTGTCGCGCAAGACCAACCTGTGCCAGCTGATCCGCGGCACCCAGGGCAAGGGCCTGATGCCCGACGGCACCAGCCGCTTCAGCCTCGACGGCAAGCCCATCGCCCACTACATGGGCACCTCCACCTTCAGCAACTACACGGTCGCGCCCGAGATCTCGCTGGCCAAGATCCGCGAGGACGCGCCCTTCGACAAGGTCTGCTACATCGGCTGCGGCGTCACCACCGGCATCGGCGCGGTGATCTTCACGGCCAAGGTGGAAGCCGGCGCCAACGTGGTGGTGTTCGGCCTCGGCGGCATCGGCCTGAACGTGATCCAGGGCGCGAAGATGGTGGGCGCCGACAAGATCATCGGCGTCGACCTGAACCCCGAGCGCGAAGCCATGGCGCGCAAGTTCGGCATGACGCACTTCATCAACCCGAAGGACACCGAGAACGTGGTCGACGCCATCGTGCAGCTGACCGACGGCGGCGCCGACTACAGCTTCGAGTGCATCGGCAACACCAAGGTGATGCGCCAGGCGCTCGAGTGCACGCACAAGGGCTGGGGCCGCAGCATCATCATCGGCGTGGCCGAGGCCGGCGCCGAGATCAGCACCCGCCCGTTCCAGCTGGTCACCGGCCGCAAGTGGGAAGGCTCGGCCTTCGGCGGCGCGCGCGGCCGCACCGACGTGCCGAAGATCGTCGACTGGTACATGGAAGGCAAGATCAACATCGACGACCTGATCACGCACACCATGCCGCTCGAGAAGATCAACGACGGCTTCGACCTCATGAAGCGCGGCGAGTCGATCCGCGGCGTGGTGCTCTACTGACGCCGCGGGTGCCGACCATGGAACGCATGGAGCCCCTGCGCCGCATCGAAGCCGGCGTGCTCGAGGTCGCCTACCACGAGAGCGGCCCGGCCGACGGACCGCCCGTGCTGCTGATGCACGGCTTCCCCTACGACATTCACACCTACGCCGAAGTCGCGCCGATCCTGGCCGCGCAGGGCTGTCGCACCATCGTGCCGTACATGCGCGGCTATGGCGGCACGCGCTTCCTGAGCGCCGACACGCCGCGCTCGGGCGAACAGGCGGCCTTCGGCGCCGACCTGCTGGCGCTGCTCGATGCGCTCGAGATCGAGCGCGCCGTGCTCGCCGGCTACGACTGGGGCGGCCGCGCCGCCTGCGTGGTGGCGGCCCTGTGGCCCGAGCGCTGCGCGGGGCTGGTATCGCTGAACAGCTACAACATCCAGAACATCGCCAAGGCGATGGAGCCCGACACGCCCGAGAACGAGCACAGCCTCTGGTACCAGTACTACTTCCACAGCGAGCGCGGCCGCGCCGGCCTGCGGAAGGACCGCAAGGCCATCGCGAAGCTGCTGTGGAAGCTGTGGTCGCCGACCTGGCGCTTCGACGACGCCACCTTCGAGCGCAGCGCCGCGGCCTTCGACCATCCCGACTTCGTGGAGGTGGTGATCCATTCGTACCGCCACCGCTTCGGCCTGGTGGCGGGCGATCCGGCCTATGCCGACATCGATCGCCAACTGGCCGCGCAGCCGGTCATCCGCGTGCCCGCGATCACCTTCGACGGCATCGACGACGGCGTGCGACCGCCGGCCGACGCATCGGCGCATGCGCCGCGCTTCAGCGGACCGCGCTCGCACCGGCTGGTGCCGGGTGCGGGCCACAACCTGCCGCAGGAGGCGCCGCGCGCCTTCGCCGACGCGGTGCTCGAACTGGTGCGGGGCGCCGCATGACCGATCTGCTCAAGACCCTGTCCGAGCACCACTGCTTCGGCGGCGTGCAGGGCTTCTACGAACAGGCCTCGCACGAGATCGGCCTGCCGATGCGCTTCTCGGTCTACCTGCCGCCGCAGGCCGCGAACGAGCGCGTGCCGGCGCTGCTGTACCTCGCGGGCCTGACCTGCAACGAGGAGACCTTCGCGATCAAGGCCGGCGCGCAGCGCATGGCCGCCAGCCTCGGCCTCGCGCTGATCGCGCCCGACACCAGCCCGCGCGGCGCGGCCGTGGAAGCGCTGCCGGGCGCCAGCGCGAGCTGGGACTTCGGCATCGGAGCCGGCTTCTACCTCGACGCCACCGAGGCGCCCTGGGCCGCCCACTGGCGCATGGAGAGCTGGATCGTGCAGGAGCTGCTGCCGCTGGTGGGCCGCCAGTTCGCGATCGACACCGCGCGCCTGGGCATCTTCGGCCACTCGATGGGCGGCCACGGCGCGCTCACGCTGGCGCTGCGCCATCCGGGGCGCTTCCTCTCGCTGTCGGCCTTCGCGCCGATCTGCGCGCCCACCCAGTGCCCCTGGGGCGACAAGGCGCTGCGCGGCTACCTCGGCGAACCCGGCGACGACCGCGCGGCCTGGCTCGCGCACGATGCCAGCGCGCTGATGCAGTCGCAGGTCGCGGCGCCCTATCCGCACGGCATCCTGGTCGACCAGGGCCTGGCCGACAAATTCCTCGCCGAGCAGCTGCATCCCGAGGCCTTCGAGGCCGCCTGCTTCGCCGCCGGCCAGCCGCTCACGCTGCGGCGCCACGCGGGCTACGACCACGGCTACTACTTCATCCAGAGCTTCATGGCCGACCACCTGGCGCACCACGCGCAGGTGCTGCGCGGCTGAACGAACGGCCATGTCCGACGCCCAGACGCCCGCCTTCCACCTGCGACTGCGCGATGGCGCGGCGGAGGAGAACATGGTGCTCGCCGGCATCTGGCGCCGGGCCTGGGCGGCCTCGCATCCGGGCACGCCCGTGATCGAACCGATCGCCCACTGGCTGCAGCGCGTGCGCACCGAGTTCGTGGCGCCGGCCGAGGTGGTGATCGCCGAGCGCGACGCGCAGGCACTGGCCTTCATGGTGCTGCACGACCGGCGCGAGTACGTGGCGCAGCTGTTCGTCGATCCGCACCTGCGCAACCAGGGCCTGGGCCAGGCGCTGCTCGACGAGGCCTGCGTGCGCATGCCCACCGGCTGGCGGCTGCACGTGGCGCTCACCAACACCGCGGCCCAGCGCTTCTACGAACGTTACGGCCTCGCGCGCGGCACGGTCGACCGCCATCCGACCAGCGGGCGCGAACGCATCAGCTACCACTGGTACCCGGCGCGCGCGCCCTGGCGCAAGGCCTGAAACCACCTGCCATCTCCCCCACCATGCGCATCGACCACATCGCCCTCTGGACCACCGACCTCGAACGCTGCAAGCGCTTCTACGTCGACTATTTCGGCGCCGCCGCGGGCGAGGGCTACGTCAATCCCGCGAAGGGTTTCGCCTCCTGCTTCCTGAGCCTGGGCGACGGCGCCCGCATCGAGGCCATGACCACCAGCACGCTCTCTCCGGTGACGGCCGAGCCCGGCGCCCAGCGCATGGGCTGGACCCATCTCGCGATCAGCGTGGGCTCCGAGGAAGCGGTCGACGCGCTGAGCCGCCGGCTGCAGGCCGACGGCTACCCGCTGCTCGACGGCCCGCGCCGCACCGGCGACGGCTACTACGAGAGCGTGGTGCTCGACCCCGACGGCAACCGCATCGAGATCACGGCCTGAACACCATGAAGAACGCCTTCGCCGACAGCCTGCACGAGACCTTCGAGCGCTTCGGCCGCATCGACATCCGCCGCATGTTCAGCGGCTTCGGCATCTACCACGAGGGCCGCATGTTCGCGCTGGTGATACGCGACACGCTCTACCTGAAGTCCGACGCTGAAAGCGCCATGCATTTCGACCGGCTGAACCTGCCGCCCTTCATCTACGAGCGCCAGGGCAAGCAGATGCCGATGTCCTACCGCGAGGCGCCGCCCGAGCTGTTCGAGGACCGCGAGGAAGCCGCCCTGTGGGGCCGGCGCGCCTTCGAGGCCGCGCTGCGCTCGGGCACGGTGCCGAAGGCGGCGCGCAAGGCGGCCGCCGCGAAGAAGGCGGCGGCGAAGAAGGCGCCCGCCAGGAAGGTGGCGGCGAAGAAAGCCGCCGCGAAGAAGACCGTCCCGGCAAAGAAGGTCCGGAAGGCGGCTCCCCGTTGAACACGACCCGCACACCCCTGCCCCCGCTGCCCGAACGCGAGGAGATCGCGCTGCTCGAACCCTTCGAGGGCCTGGGCCTGAACGACATCGTGCTGGTCGCCACGCGCGACGATGCCGAGCGCGCGGCCGCCGCGCTGCTGGCCGCGGGCGTGGTCGGCTTCGACACCGAGTCCAAGCCCACCTTCGCCAAGAACGAGGTCTCGACCGGCCCGCACCTGGTGCAGTTCGCCACGCGCGAGACCGCGTGGCTGTTCCAGCTGCATCGCAGCGACTGCAACGAGGTGCTGGGCGCGCTGATCGGTTCCGAGGCGCTGCGGAAGGTGGGCTTCGGCCTCTCGAGCGATCTCTCGCTGATCCGCCAGAAGCTCAAGGTGGAGCCGCGCGCGGTCTACGACATCGACGACGAGTTCCGCCGCCGCGGCTACCGCCGCTCGGTCGGCGTGAAGACCGCCGTGGCGCTGGTGTTCGGCCAGCGCTTCACCAAGTCGCGCAAGGCCACGACCTCGAACTGGGCCAGCCACCGGCTCAGCGAGGCGCAGCTGCGCTATGCGGCCAACGACGCCTATGCGTCGATCCGGGTGTTCGACGCGCTGCAGGACAACCGTTCACGCTGAGCTTGTCGAAGCGCCGCGCGAGGCTTCGACAGGCTCGGCCCGAACGGTTCTTGCACTACGCCTCAGTCGCGCCCCGCCTCGAGGATCGCCTGCGCGAGCCGCTTGGGGTTCGAGAAGAACATCTCGTGGCTGCCCGGGCATTCGACCAGCCTGAAGAGGCCCAGCCGCTCCGACAGCCGCGGATGCCACGGCAGGCTGTGCGGCAGCGCGATGTCCTGCTGGCAGTTGACGTAGGACTTGCCCACCTGCAGCGCGGCCATCGGCTGGCTCAGCACGATCTTGTCGGTGAAGGTGCGGTACGGGTGCGGGTTGAGCTGCTCGTAGGCCGAGCGCGCGAGCGCCATGTCGGCGTCGTTGATGAAGGCATCGCGCCAGATCTCGAACGGCAAGGTCACGGCCTGATTGTTTGCGGCCGCCACCGCGTCGAACAGCGCCACGTAATGCGGCGGCACCATGTCGTTGAGCGACTCGCCGGGCTGCGGCACGAAGGCGTTCACGTAGACCAGCCGCGCGATCCTGCCGGGCTGCTGCGCGAGGCGGTCGGCCACGCCCGTGATCACCATGCCGCCATAGCTGTGGCCCACGAGCCGCAGCTGCGAGAGATTCTTCTCCTCGATGTACTGCAGCGCCGAATCGATCGCGTCGGCCAGGCCGATCTTCGCGCGGTCGTCGCCGGGCCGGTTGCCCGCGAGCGTGGGGCAGTGCACGGTGTGGCCGGCCTCGCGCAGGCCGTTCGCGACGGCCTCCATTTCGGCACCGGTGTGCCAGGCGCCGTGGATCAGGACATAGGTGTCGGACATGGGGGTCTCCTCGATGGGTGCGGGGTTGCGTGCGGTGAACGCAGCGACTGTAGGAAGCCCGGCGCCGCGCCGATGGCCGCTAGCCGCCAGCACGATGGCCGATTCGCGCCAGCCGCAGGGCACCCGGGGTGGCGCCCAGCTGCTGGCGGCACAGGCGCACGAAGTGCGAGGCATCGGCCAGGCCGCAGCGAAAGCCGATCTCCGCCACGGCCAGCCGGTCGAAGCGCGCGTCGCCCAGCATGCGGCGCGCGGCCTGCATGCGAAAGCCCAGCAGCGCGGTGGCGAAGGTGGTGCCGCCTTCGCTACCCTCGCCACGCTCGGCCAGGCAGCGGTGCAGGCTGCGCTGCGAGATACCGAGCTCGCGCGCCACCGCCTCGGCCGTGAGGCCGGGCTCGGCATGGCGCTCGCGCGTGGCCTCGAGCACGCGCCGGCGCAGCGCGGCGCGCGCGCCCGGTTCCACCGCCGCGGCCACGCCCGGCCCGGTGGCCAGCGCGAGCAGCCCGCCGAGCTGGTCGGCCAGCAGGCGCGGCGGCAGCGGCGGCGCGCTCGCGGCCTCGGGCGTGAGCTGCTGCACGAAGCGGCTCAGCACGCTGCCCCAGCCCGCGCTGCCGTCGATGCGGCAGGCCAGTTGGCCCGGCGCGTCGGGCAGCCAGGATTCGACCCAGGCCGTGGGCAGCTCGAGCGAGATGGTGTCGGCCGACTGCACGAAGTGGAAGGCATAGCTGCGCCGCGAATCGACCAGCACCGCGTCGCCCGGCAGCATGCGCGCGCTGCGCCCTTCCTGCTCGACGCTCCAGGCGGTGTCGGTCTTGCACAGCAGGTAGTAGAAGTTGCTGCGGCTGCGCTCGATCGCACGGCGCGTGCGGTAGACGTCCTGCGCGCTGCCGCGCACGCGGTTGACGCCGATGCCGAGCTCCGGCGTGCCCAGCGGGGCCGATTCGAGCGTGGCGTCGAAATGCCGCGCCTGCGGGCTGGTCACCTCCATCTCGAGGAAGCCCTCGCAGACCGCGCCGACCCAGTAGTCCAGGCGCTGCGCGGGCGGCACCGCGTCGGTGGACCAGCGCTCGATCGCGGCCGGCGGACGATGGGCTTCGGCGTGGGGCTGGATGGGCATGGAGGGGTCTCCCCGTGGATGGGTCGGCTGCAACATACCGAAGCCGGCCAGGCTTGCCAAGCGGGCTCGCCCGGGAAGGCGGTCCGGTTATAGGCGGCGGCTGACGGCGCGGCCGACGGGCGGTCGGCACAATGGCCTGCTGCATCAACCCCGCGCACCGGCCGCCGCCGGCGTGCGCACCAGGAAGGAAACACCCAGGCCATGACCACCACCAAACAAAGCGACTTCGGACTGATCGGGCTGGCCGTGATGGGCCAGAACCTCGTGCTGAACGTGGAAAGCCGCGGCTTCCAGGTCAGCGTCTACAACCGCACCGAAGCCACCACCGAGGCCTTCATCGCCGCCAACCCCGGCAAGAAGCTGGTGGGCGCGAAGACGCTCGAGGAATTCGTGCAGAGCCTCGCGAAGCCGCGCAAGATCCAGATCATGGTCAAGGCCGGCGCGCCGGTCGACCAGGTGATCGAGCAGCTCATCCCGCTGCTCGACAAGGACGACATCGTCATCGACGGCGGCAACAGCCTCTACACCGACACCGAGCGCCGCGACGCCTACCTCTCGAGCAAGGGCCTGCGCTTCATCGGCGCGGGCGTCTCGGGCGGCGAGGAAGGCGCGCGCAAGGGCCCGTCGATCATGCCGGGCGGCCCGGCCTCGACCTGGGAGGTGATGAAGCCGATCTTCGAGAGCATCGCGGCCAAGGTCGATGGCGAGCCCTGCGTGATCCACATCGGCCCGGGCGGCGCCGGCCACTACGTGAAGATGGTGCACAACGGCATCGAGTACGGCGACATGCAGCTGATCTGCGAGGCCTACAGCCTGTTCAAGGCCGCCGGCTTCACGACCGACGAGATGGCCGCGATCTTCAACGAGTGGAACGACGGCGAGCTGCAGAGCTACCTGATCCAGATCACCGCCAAGGCGCTCGAACAGAAGGACCCGGAAACGGGCAAGCCCATCGTCGACGTGATCCTCGACAAGGCCGGCCAGAAAGGCACGGGCCAGTGGACGCTGATCAACGCGGCCGAGAACGCGGTGGTCATCAGCACCATCAACGCCGCCGTCGAGGCGCGCGTGCTGTCGTCGCAGAAGAAGGCGCGCGTGGGCGCGAGCAAGCTGCTGCAGGGCCCGAAGGTCGAGCTCTCGCTCGAGAAGAAGGCGCTGGTGGCCAAGGTGCACGACGCGCTCTATGCCTCCAAGGTCATCAGCTACACCCAGGGCTTCGACCTCATCAAGACCATGGGCGACAAGAAGGGCTGGGGCCTCGACCTCGGCCGCATCGCGGCGATCTGGCGCGGCGGCTGCATCATCCGCGCACGCTTCCTCAACCGCATCACCGACGCCTTCCGCACCGATCCGGCGCTGGCCAACCTGATGCTCGATCCCTTCTTCAAGGACCTGCTGAACCGCACCCAGCAGAACTGGCGCGAGGTGGTGGCGCTGGCCGTGAGCAACGGCATCCCGGTGCCGGCCTTCAGCGCCTCGCTGGCCTACTACGACAGCTACCGCACCGAGCGCCTCAGCGCCAACCTGCTGCAGGCGCAGCGCGACTTCTTCGGCGCCCACACCTACGAGCGCGTGGACAGGCCCGAGGGGCAGTTCTTCCACACGGAGTGGCCGGAAGTCATCGGCTGAGGGCCGCCCTTTGCGAGCGCCGGACCGCCGGCGCCCGCCTCAATCCACCTTGATCTGGAACAGCACCGATCCGGATCCGCCCGGCGCCACGAAGCCGTTGAAGCGCCAGTCGACCGGCCCGGCCTTGCCGGCGGGCTGTGCCTCGGTGCACGCCACGGCCGGCGCCGGCGCGGCGTTGGCCGGCGTGTTCTTCATGCATCCCGTCAGCGTCGCGGGCGTCTCCCCTGCGGTCGCGCCGACGAAGCTGGTGTAGGCCGGCGTGGTGTCGTTCACCGCGAGGTTGCGGATCGGTGCGTCGCCGTTGTTGGTGTAGGTGATCCGGTACTCCAGCGTTTCGCCCGGCTTGGCCCGGTTGTTCAGGCCGAAGGTCAGGACCCCTTGGGTCACGTTGCGCACCTCCTTGCGCAGCTCCAGCGCGACATCGGACACGGTCGTGATGTCCTGCAGGGTGTAGCGGCCGCTGAGCGCCGGGGAGGCGTTGGCATAGTCGAACTCGGCCTGCACCACCACCTTGTTGCGGGCACCCAGCGGCGCGGCCGCGGGAATGAACTGCTTCACGATCACGCACACCCGGCCCTCGAAGGCCACCGCCTGGCCCGTGCCCGCCGGCGGATAGAGCTGCGCCGCCCCGGGCTGCAGGCTGCCGGTGCAGCCCGTGTCGGCGAAGATCTGCACGCTCCAGCCGCCGACATCAGGGGAGGCGGTCTCGCTCGCGATGCCGAAGCGCACCTTCCCGGCCGTGCCCGCGGCAAAGCCGTGGCCATAGGTCACGCTGTTGCCGGGCATGCCGGTCTTGGCCCCGTCGGCGGCGAAGCTGCCGTTGTCGACGTCGCCGAAGTTCAGCTCGGCATGGCCGACGCCGTTCCACGCGAAGGCGATGCGATCGGGCGTGCCGGTGCGCGTGTAGGTGTAGGTGTCCGTGCCGGCGGCCACCGCGGCCCCCGACGGCAGGGCCACGCGACCCACCGAGGCGCCCGTCGACACGCGCGTGCCGGGGTTGTTGAACTCCTCCACGCACATCGCGGCGCCCTTCGCCATGCCGTCGGGCACGGGCAGGGTGTAGTTGCCCGCCGCGTCGGTGACCGCGCTCGCATGCACGGCGGCGGCGCAGTCGGTCAGGCGCACGCTCACGCCGCGCTGCGGCACCTCGCCGCCGTTGGCCACGCCGTCGTTGGCCGTGCCGCCGCCCGTGCCGTTGTCGAGGAACACGCGGCCGCTCACGATGGTGCTGACGCGGGCATGGGTGTTGGTGAAGGTGCAGGTCCAGAGCGCGCCGGCCGACATGTCCGCGGCGGAAAGCGCCACCGTGCCGGTACCGGCCACGGTGCGGCCCTCGCCGTTCACGCAGACCGACTGTGTCGTGGCGTCGGGCACCGCGGTTTCGGTGATGCGGACGGCCGTGCCCGGCGTGCCCAGGTGGTGCGCGGTCTTCGACGGCATGGGCACGTTCGACTCGTTCGTGGTCACGCTGTCGGTGGCGTTCGCGACCACGGTGCCCGTGAGCTGGAAGTCATAGGTGCCGGTGCCGCCCAACGAGTTCTTGACGATGCGAACGCGCGGCCTGACGGTGTGGGTCACCGTGCACATCTTCTCGCGGGTATCGATGTCCGTGACGGTGTTCGCCGGCGACGTCATGGTGTAGACGCCAGTCGAAGGATTGGCCAGGTTGCTCGTCGAAAGCTTCTCGTAGCCCTCGCACGAAAAAGTCTGGGTGTAGTTGCTCAAGGCGGTTCCTGTCCCTGCCGCCGCCTTGAAAGTCATCGTCGTGCTGACATCGATGCCCAACCGGCCCGTCCGCCCTCTGTGACCGACGTCCTTCACGGAGGGAGTCCCCGTCTCGCTGAAAGTCTGAAGATTGACGCCCGAAAAGCTCAGGTCAAATTTTCCTGCGTCGAACGGCGCACCGACGATGCGATTGATCAATCCGAATGACGGCCGATAGTTGTCGATGTAGCAGCCGAATATCGAGTTCGGAAAAATGTACTTCTTGTCCAGTATGAATTTGTTTCCTTCAATCCTCCACAAGATGGAGATATCGACCGGATTGGTGTTGCCGTCGACACCCGCGTTCTTGTCTTTGCACCCACCCTCCACCGGGTTCGTGGATGGATAGAGCGGCCAGCCCGGGTGAACGGTTTTTTCCGTGACCACCAGATCGACCCCGGGGATGATTGGCAGAGTCCCTTGCGTCCAGTTCTTGCTTCCAGCACCGTAGAGGCCCGGCGGATCCACAGGAACCGTGATCGTTTCATCAACGGCCCCACTCACCCCCGAGAAGGAGAAGCCAAAGCTGGGGGAGGTCGATTCAGACGCGCTGCCGATGGACTTTCCGAAGCTGACAGTCGCCACGCGGGTGTTGGAAAAGGTGCAGACGATGTCGGTGTCGTCGATGTTGCCTTGCGTCGCGGGCGTGTCGTTGCCACCGATGCTCGCGCTGACCATGGCGGTGAACTTGCCGCTCATGGCGTCCGGCAGGTTCAGGACCTCCCTGTCGGCGCGGTTGACGCAACGCAGCGACGACTGATAGCGCCCCGTCGTACCGGCGGCCTCCGTTTCGCTGACGGTGATCTGGGCGCCGAGGCCGACGGTCGCGAAGCCGGTGGCACTGGGCACGGCGCCGCCATGGCCGGCACCGGCCAGGGTCGCCGTGCCGGTCGTGCCATCGGGCCGGATCGTGGGGTCGATGGCGAGATCGAACCTGCCGGCATCCGAGTCCGGCGCCAGGCTCTTGGCCAGCCGCACGCGCGGCAGCAGCGTGATGCGGTAGTCCTCGACCTCGCCGCTATCGGCGCCGCCCCTCGCGCTGGGCAGGGGGGAATAGCTCAGCCGCAGCCGCACATAGGACTTGCCCGCGACATAGCCCGCGCCGGGAGGCACGTCGAAGCGGAGATTGCCGCTCGCGGCGCCCGCGGGCACCACGGTACAGGCGCGCTCGGTCGCGTCGTTGAAAACGCCGTCGCGGTTGAAGTCGATCCAGCCGCACAGGTTGGCGGCGGCCGTGTTGCCGCTGACGGGAATGTTCCTGATCTCGTGGACGGCCTCGCCCATGACATCGGAAAGAGGCCCGGACAGGGCGTCATCCGCATCGCGATCCGCCGCCGGGCTTGCCAGGGGCGTGGCCGCGGCGAGATCGGGAAAGACCGCGTCGGTCGCATCGATCGTCACGTTCCGCCCCAGCACGAGCCCGGAGCCGATGGCATGGCCGGCGCCTCCATAGCTGGCCGGTGCGTCGCCGAGGTCCTCGTCCAGGCTGACGGTGAACTTGAACTCGTCGAAGATTGCGGGACCTTTTCCCGGGGTGTCGTCCACGAGAAAGGTGCAACCAAGATCGCAGGCCGTCCGGTTCAAGGTGGTCTTGAATGTGAGCTGCGTGTAGGTGCCGTTGAAAATGACGGTACCGCAACCGGCACTCACCGATGCGTCGGGATTGCAGCCCTCGCTGGTCCGGGCGATCGCCGGGCTGATGCGCAATCCTTGCGGGGCCGGGCCATTCTGGTCCTCGATCTTCAGGTAGTTGGACACCAGCGTCATATCGCCGCTGCCGCCCGTGGCTCCGTTCATCAATTCGAGCATCAGCGAGGCGTACTGGTAGTAAGTCTGATCGCCCGTATAGGGGCCATACTTGATCCATGTGCCCATGTAGGAAAGGTGAAGCCTGGGATTGGTCACAGGACGGCTGAAAGTGATCGTCAACGTTCCCAATGGAAAACTGGCATTCGGGTCCGGCGAATGTCGGTTCTGTTCACTGCCTGAAGGTGGGTAGGAGAATACATAGAACCCCCCCAGTACGCTGGACAGGTTGATGCTGCTCGGCGAATAGGCCGAGGGCGGCAGGCCGTTGAACTTGCCACCTCCTGGTCGCAAGTACAACAGGTCTGGGCGGGACATCGATGCCGTCACGGTGACACCCGACGGCATGATCCCCTGAAGCCCGGACGCATCCACTTGCAGGATCTGCTCGTGCGCCCGTGCCGTCACTGCGGCGAACAGGAAACAAGCCAGTACCAGCAAAGCTGCGGCAGCCTTTCTGACCCAAGGCAATACCGGCCTGATGCCGAATGCGACCAATCCCTTCATATGAATCCTCGATGATCTGGCGTGCCCATCGGCTCACCGCTGCCCATTGGTCGCCCCGGTGTCCCGGCTCGCGGCCGCTGCGGGCATGGCCCCGCTCGTCGACGGAAAGCCCAGCGTGGTCTCGTCGAACTTGAAGCGCAGCCGCACGTAGGCGCCCTTGCTCGTGTATTCGTTGGCCGTGAGGTCGCGGTCGTTCAGGCCCACGAAGTTGTAGCCCGCCGACAGCCACAGGTTCTTGTAGACCTGATAGCCGAGCTCGAAGCCGAAGGTCTTCTGCAGTCCGCCGCCCTTGCCGTAGAGCAGGCCGGCCTGCACGCCCCAGTCCCAGTCCTGGTTGATGTCCTGCGTGTAGCGCGCCTGCACCAGGTGCGCCCAGTACGTGCTCGCGAGCAGGCTGTCGCTCATGCGGCTGAGCTTGCCCGCGTAGCGCGCCATCACGACGCGCCCGGGCGCGGGGTTGTAGTTGAGGTGGGCCGAGACGATGTCGGCGCTGGTCCTGCCCGGCAGGCTGGCGCCGTTGTCGGCACCGAACACGCTGCTGCCCTGCAGTGCACCCGCTGCGTTGCCCGCGCCCACCACGTTCTGCGAGCGGCGCTCGTAGCGCGCGAGGGCGTTCCAGCTGTCGTCGTCCACTGGGCGATAAGCCACGCCGATCTGGTGGCGCTGCAGGTGGCGCTCGTTGCCGGCGTTGGTGCCCTGCCCTTCGCTGCTGCTCATGATGCTGCGCGCCAGCAGGCTCCACGAAGGATCGAGCTTGTAGGCGAAGCCCGCGCTCAACAGCCGCGTGTTGGCGTCGTCGCCGCGGCGCACTTCGAACACGCCGCTGGTCTTGAGCCGCTCGGTCATGTACTCGATGCCGCTGGTGATGGCGGTCGATTGCCCGAGCCCGCCGGCATAGCCGGTGCCGTTGTTGCCGCTGTTGGCGTAGCCGCCCAGGTTGCGCGTGTGCTCGATGCCGCCGGTGACGCTGATGCGTTCGGTGAGCTTGACGGTGTTGCGCACGCCGATCGCGGCCTGCACGCCGCGGCCGTCGGCACCGTCGGCGAGGCGGTACTCGTTGTACACGCGACCGCCCTCCATGTAGTTGCTCTCGATGCCGACGATGCCGGTGTTGTTGTTGCGCGCGCTGTCGAGCGCATAGGGGCCGTAGAGCGAGGAGATCAGTTCGTAGCGCCCGTAGACGCGGGTCTTGTCGGTCACGGCGTAGTTGCCGCCGACGGCCAGCACGCGCTTGTCGCTGTGCTTCAGGTCCTGCTCGCCCTCGATGAAGAGCTGTGCGTTCGGCACCCACGGCAGTTGCGTCGACAGCCGCGCGCGCAGGGTGGTCAGGGTCTGCGCGTCGACGCCGTTGGCGGCCACGGCCGCGCCCAGCACGGTCACGCTGTTGGCGCCGATGCTGCTGCTCGTCTGCGCGTTGTAGGTCGAGATCTGGCCGTAGTCGAAGCCCGAGTTCGAGCCCATCGCCTCGTTGCTCTGGCCATGGCGCAGCCCCACTTCCACCGCGGTCTGCTCGCCGAGCTTCTTCTGCGCGCTCAGGGTCAGGCCCTTGCGCTCGTCCGTCTGCGCGGCGTCCTTGCTGTAGAGCGCCTCGGCGCGCACGGCCAGCGTGGGGTCGATGCGGTATTCGGCACGCGCCGAAGCCTCGGTGCGGCCCGCCGAGGAGCTCGCGCCGGGGTTGTCGAAGCCCTCGCTGGTCCTGGTCGCGAGCGCCACCACGGCGAGCTTCTCGTCCTGGTAGCGCGCCTCGATGCGCGCGCCATGGCCGCTGCCCTTCTCGTCGGACTGCGTCTTGACCACTTCGCCCGCCACCGTGGTGTTCTCGCCGAGGCGCGCGATGCCCGTGACCGCCTGCAGCTTGCGCCTGTTCTCGGGGTTGCGGTCGGTGCTGACCACCACGCCGACCTGCACGGTCTCGGCGACCTTGAGCTGCACGTCGACGCCCGCCACGGTGAACTTCGGCCCGCCCGAGTCGACCTCGTAGGTGACGCGGATCGACTGCGGATTGAGGTTCTGGTCGACCGAGGAAATCGCGCGCGTGAACAGGATGCGCCGCGTCAGCGGCTCGACCGTGTAGTCGACGAAGCGCGTGACCGCCGTGCGCTGCAGCACGATGTTCGGCTGGTTGCGGTCGCGCACCACGATCTCGACCTGCTCGCTGTTCTCGACGAAATCGCCGTTGCTGCCGCTCAGGTAGTACGGCCCCGAGGTGCCGACGGCGCGGAACTCCTCGACCTGCTGCGTCTGCGCGGTGCGCGAGACGTAGCTGGTCGCGCGCACGCGCTCGTCGTCGTAGACATGCTTCAGGCCCGTGAGCGAACGGTTGCTCTGGCTCAGGTTGCGCACCTCGGTGCTGCTGGTGGTGGTGAAGTCGCCGTACAGCAGGTAGGAGCGGTTCCTGTCGATGCGCACATAGAGCTTCTGCGTGCTCTGCGCGTCGAAGCCCTTGACCGAGGAGTCGCCGTAGATCGGATAGAACTCGTCGGGCCGGATGTCGCGGAACAGGCGGCCCTTGCGCTGCTTGTCGGAGTCGTAGGCCGCGGTCAACAGGTACTCGCCCTTGATCGCGCCCTTGAAGAAGAAGGCGGCGCGTCCACCCGCGCGGCTGCTGCCGCCTTCGTTGCCGAGGCTCGTGAGCTCCGACTCGAAGGCCGCGCCGGCCGGCATCGCGCCCAGCGGCAGCTTGCCGCGCCTGGTGAGGTCGAGCACGCCCTCGACGATGCCCACGCCGATCATCGGGCGCAGTTCCGGCGTCAGCGCGAGACGCACTTCCTTGACCAGGTTCGCGGCCGTGACGCGGATGCGTGCGTCGCCGGGCTCGCCGGGCGGCAGCAGCCGGAACTCGGCGCGGCCGCCTTCCATGAAGACCTGGGTGCCGGGTTCCTCGGGGTTCAGGTCCTCGGTGAGCCAGCGGCCGCGGTCGGCCTCCAGCGTGAGCTGGGTGCGCGCGGTGACCGGCACGCCGGCGGCGTCCGTGAGCCGCACGGTGACGACGACGGGCGTGCGCAGGTCGGCCTGGGCCGATTCGGGCAGGTCGATCTCCATCGCCGAGAGCTTGTCGGGCGCGACGACGGTGATCTCCCGCGCTTCGCCGCGCAGGTTGCCGAAGCCGTCCACGGCCTCGAGCCGCAGCGTGTTGGCGCCGGGCTTGAGCGTCACGCCGATGTACTCCCAGGCCGCGAGCTGCTTCGAGGGCAGCTGCGACTTCTTGCCCACGCGGCGATCCTCCACCGCGGCACCGTTCACGCTGAGGCGGAAGCCCGCCGCATCGCTGCCCTTGACGCGCACGTTGATCGAGGTACCGGCCACCGTGTCGCGGTCCTTCAGGTCGAGGAAGCCCAGCGCGTTGTTCTCGATCTGCGGCAGCAGGGTTTCGAGCTCCACCGGGCTCGGCGCGGCCGGCGCCAGCAAAGGCAGGTTGCGCGGCTCGAGCATCGCGCCGCCCAGCCCGATCGGGCGCGCGGGCGGGGTGCCGCCGACCGGCGCAAACAGGCTGCCGGCGGGACTTGTCGACGGCGTGCCGCCCAGCGGCGCATTGGCACCGAGCTGGTTGCCGAGCGTGCCGCCCATGGAGCCGCCGGCGCCGCCGACGAAGGTGCTCGGGTTGGCCGGCGGCGCAGGCAGCGCGATCAGCGGCACGGAGGTGGTCTGCACCGTGCCCGTGCTGCCGCCGGCCAGTGCCTGGCCCGAGGCCGGCAGGCCGCGCAGATCGCCGGCCGGCACCACGCGGCCCTCGGGATCGAGGCGCAGCCGCACCTGGGCTTCGGCCTCGGTGTCGGGCTTGGCCGCGATCGCGGCGCGCCGTGCCGCCACGTCGTCGAGCACCGCCTTGTCGTCGCAGTTGGCAATGACGAAATTGGCCTTGTGGAACTCGCCCTTCTTGAGGTCGAGGAAGCGGCTCTCGGGCGCGCCCGCGTTGCGGTTGTCGAGGATCTCGAGGCGCGCGCCCGCGGGCAAGGTGAGCTGGTCCACGCGCAGCACGTGCGTCACCGGCTTCAGGCCGTAGAGGCTCCACTTGCCCTCGACGTCGGTCACGACGTGCGTGCCGTCCTCCAGGTACAGCCGCACGCCCGGCACGCCGATCTCGTCGGCGCCCTGCTGCCTGCCGTCGCGCTTGCAGTCCATGTAGACCTTGCCGAAGGCGAAGGCATCGTCGGCGAACACGCCGCCGGTGACGCGCAGCGTCCAGCTCGCGAGGTTCGACTGGATCGGGCCCGAGCTGGCGCGCGCGCGGTTGATCGCGTCGCCATCGGTCGGCGCGCCGACGCCGATGCGCACGCGGTAGCGCACCATGGCCGACTGGTCGGGCGCGATGACCAGCGCGGGATAGTCGAAGCGCAGCCCCGGGCCGGCACCGCCCGCGGGGTTCGGCACGATGGCGCCATTGAGCCGCGCGCTGTGGGCCACGTAGGCGAAGCCCGGCGGCAGCGTGTCGCTCAAGCTCACGCCGGTGACGGGGAAGCCGGTCTTGTTGGTGACGGTGAGCGCGTAGTCGACGAAGTCGCCGAACTCGGCCTGCCGCTTGCTGCCGTCCTTGCGCAGCACCAGGCCCAGGATGTTGCCGGGATCCAGCGGGATGTGGTTGTTTGCGACCTCGCAGGCCGAGCCGTCGGTGTGGGTGCCGGTGCGCAGCTGGAGGTAGTGGGTGGTGGGCTCGCCGTTCTGCGGCGCCGCGGGGTTGGGCACCACGGCGCCGCAACTGGCGAAGCTGCCGGCGGTCGCGGGGAGGAGCTGCGACGGCGCGACGTAGCCGCTGCCCGCGGGCGGCGCCACCTTCAGGCCGTAGCTGCACATCGCGCCGGCCGGCGGCGGCTGCATGTGGAACTGGTAGGCGCCGTCGGCGCCGGTGCTCATCGAGACGCTGCCGTCGGGGTTGAAGGTGTAGAGGCCGGACGTGCCGCCGTTGAGTTCGGCCGCGGTGATCGGCGTGGTCGCGCCGCTGCTGCACGACTGGCGCGCGTAGGTCGCCACCGCGCCGGCCACGGGCTGGCGCGTGAGCGCGTTGTAGACCACGCCCTGCGGATCGACGAGCAGCGACCGGACCGTGGCCATGGCGGCGGCCACCACCGAGCGCGGCGTGACGTTGACCGTGTTCTGCTCGAAGGCCGCGGCCCAGGCCTTGTTGTTCAGCGCGACCCGGCTGCCGATCGCGGCCGGCTTCTCGGTGACCCGCACGGTGAAGCTCAGCTGCTCGCTCTGCCCGGCCTCGAGCGCGCGGCTGCCGTCCGTGAGGCTCAGCGCGACCTCGGTGGGGAACTGGAACGGATCGGCGCTGTCGTGGTGCGCGCGGTTGCAGGTGGCCCGGCCCGTGAAGCCCGGCGCCGCCACCAGGCGGCCGCCCGCCACCTTCGGCCGGCCCACCAGCTCCCACGACGCGATCTGGCCCTCGGCCTTGTCCATGTCGAAGCTGCAGTTGAGGTTGTCGATCAGCCGCAGGTTCGGCGCGGCGGCCGCGCCCGTGTTGCTGACCTTGAGCACGTAGTCGAGCTCGAAGACGCCCGGCGCCACGCGCCGCGCCATCGAGGCCTGCTTGCTCAGCAGCAGCGTCGGCAACTGCGTCGACACCGGCGTGGGCACGCTGTTGTTGTTGGGATTGCCGTCGCCGTCGGGGTCGGGGTTGTCGCCATTCATCGAATCGTCGAAGGCGACGGCCGCGCCGCCGGCCGACAACGCGCCCGAGGCCTTCACGCTGTTGAGCAGGGTGCCGCTGCGGCCCGTGAAGTTGATGCGCGCCTCGAACTCGACCGTGACCTGCGCGCCCGCGGGCAGCACGGCGCCTTCGGCCAGCAGCTTCTGCGCGTTCGCCGTGCCCTTGAAGGCGGGGTTCGCCACCGCCACGAGGCCGCCGCCGTTGCCGGTGGGTGCCGGCACGATCGCGACCGAGCCCGGCACGATGGTGTACTGGTTCGCGGCCGGCACGGCCGCGGCCGTGTAGCTGCCGAACTGGGTCTCGCCGGGCCCTTCCATGAGGTCGGTCGCCTGCGCGTCGTAGAGCCACGAGGCGCCGTAGTTGCGCAGGTTGACGCGGAAGCGCACGTTGGCGGTGCCGTCGGGCTTGCCGTCCGCGCCCTGGTTGAGCCGCGGCGCCGAGGCGGCCTTCGCCACGCCGATGCGCGCCTGGCTGGTGGTGATCACCACCGTGTTCGACGGGGCGGTCGCCGGGCCGGTGCCATCGTCGTACTGGCCCTGGGCCGTATTGCGGATGTCGTCGCCAGGGGCGGCATTGACCTTCACGGCGAACTGCATCGCGATCGATCCGTTGCGCACCAGCGGCGCGGGGATGCCGATCGCGACCTCGATGACCGAGGCGTCTTCTGCCCGCTCCTTGCGGTAGCTGAACTCCGCGTCGCCCGGCAAGCGATAGAGCTTGATCGCGCCGGCCGCCGCGGTCTGCAGCGAGCCCACGATGTACTGGGTGCCTTCGGGCACCTTGTCGCGGATCAACACCAGCGCCATCGGCACGCGGTCCACGAGCAGCGGCCTGTTGGTCGGCGCCACGATGCCGCTCGGCTTCGCATCCTGCGCGCCGATGTTGGTGCCCGACACCGTGAAGTCGATGCGCGTCTGGCCCGGCACGACCAAGCCGGGGTAGCTCGCCGACTTGACGAGGCTCAGCGCCGCCGCATCGCCCACGACGACAGTGTCGCGGTTGCTGGCCTGCAGGCGCTGCAGCGCGGTGGTGGCCGTCAGCCCGAGGCAGGCCGTGCCGCGCGCCACCATCGGGATCGTGCCCTGCACCAGCAGCGCGGCCGCCTCGCCCGGCTTCAGCGTCAGCACGCCCGGCTTGTCGAGCGCGAGCACCGGGTCGACGGGATCGGACACGCCGTTGTTGTTGGCGTCACGCAGCACGCGCAGCGCCGACAGGTCGAGCGTGTCGGCGGCGCAGCCGGCCGCGTTGTTCGCCAGCGCGATCGTGTAGCTCGAGGCGACGTTGCCCGTGTTGGTCAGCAGGTGGTTCAGCGTGACGATGCTGCCCGGCGGGCGGCTGAGGGTCTGGTCCTGCGTGAGCACCAGCGCCTCGACCGGCAGCACGGTGGCGATCACCTCGTTGGAGGAGATCGTCTCGGTCTGCGCCATGCCGCCGGGCACGTAGGTGCCGGTGGCGATGCTGCGGATGACCGTGCCGCCTGGCGCGGCTGTGGCATTCGCCTGTGCCATGCCGCCGAGCAGAAACACCATGCCTGCGGCGAGCGCGGCAGCGAATCCGCGCCACGATCGCAGGCTGGAGCCTCTGAGCTTGGAAGTCGACGACATGCGGTGAACTCTTGGAAAGCCCGGCAACGGGCCGGAAGAAAAAAGAATGGGAGACGAACGGGGGCTCCCTTTCCCTTGCGCCTTCGCACGAGGACGCAAGGGAAAGGCGAACGGCCTTGGAAGGAAGAAGGAACCGGCAGGCCGAAGCCCGCCGATCCCATCGTTCAGCCGACGCTTACTTGTTGACCTTCACCGAGAAGGTCAGCGTGGCCTTGCCGCCGGGCGCGACCGTGTTGGTCGCGCTGCCGCAGGACACGGACGTCGGGGTCGCGGCGTAGTTCGCCTGCGCGAAGGCCGGCGTCACGCCCGCGGAAGCGCACTGGTCCGACGGTTGCGCGCCGTCCGGTGCGGCCGTCAGGCTCGTATAGGCCGGCACCGCGTCGTTGATCGACATGTTGGTCACCGGCGAGGCGCCTTCATTGGTCGCGACGATGCGATAGACGATGCACTGGCCCGGCTTCACCGTGAGTGCCGCCGACGAGCTCGGCACGATGGTGCCCTTGCACTCCTCGTCCTTGGCCTGGAGCTTGATCAGGCGCATCTGGCCCGAGATGACGGTGCTGATGTCGGTCGCCGAGGGCGCACCGCACTTCGCCTGGTCCGGGAAGGTCACGGTGACCGTCGCCGTGTCGGTGGCACCGGCCGTCGCGCCGCCCGGTGCGAACACCTTGACGAGCAGCTTGTGCGCCTTGCCACCGCTCAGGTCCACGGTGGGGCCGACCTGGCCGTTCGCGCCCACCAGCGTGTCGCCGGTGTCGATCTGGCCGTCGCCGTTGTTGTCGATGTACAGCGCGGTGGTCCAGCCCGCGGTCACGTCCGCAGCCGGCAGGACCGCCTTGACGTTGAACTGCGTGCCGCAGCTCTGCGCGCCGGTGATGGTCAGCGTGTGGGCGTAGATCACCGAGCCGCCGGGAGCGACCTGGCCTTCGTTGTTCGGCGTCAGCGTGGCACCGTAGGTATCGGCCGCGATCACCTTCACCGCGTCGAGCTTGGTGTCGATCGCCACGGCGCCGGTGGAGGTCGGGCCGGTCGACTTCACCTGGAAGTAGATCAGCTGAGCGTCGACCGCAGCCTGCGACGCGGGCGGCGTCACGCAGGCATCGACCGCCATTTGCGCACCGGCAGCCACGTTCACCGTCGTCATCCCGCTCGCCGAGCAGGCGGCACCGCCGGCCACGAACTTCACCGTCCAACCGCTGGGCAGGCTGCCCGGGAAGTTGTTGGTCTGGCTCGCCGCGAGGCTGAAGGCGTTGTCCTTGGTGTCGTTGTTCCTGATGAACAGGTTGAAGACGGCGGGGGTACCGGCCGGTGTCGTCGTCGTGGTCGTCGGGGTCGGGCTCGGGCCCGTGCCCACGTCGCCGTTGCCCGCGTTGCCGGAGGTGCCGTTACCGGTCGGGGTATTGGTCAGGTCGACCAGCACGCCGATCAGGCTCGTCAGGATGTCGCGCGTGGCATCGAACTTGGTGCTGTCCTTGCTCGAGGTACCGCGAACGATGGCTTCGAACGGTCCGTTCGGCAGCGGCGTGGGCGCCGACAGCGTGACCGCCAGCACGATCCTGACGCTCTGGCCGGGCCGGATCGGACCGGTGTCGACGATGCCGTCGTTGTTGGTGTCGATCAGCGGCGCGGAACCACCGTCGGCGAAGAAGCGGAAGGTCGAACCCGCGGGGAACTTGCTGACGTCGGCCGTGAGGTTCACCGTGTCGTCCGCGTTGCCGGTGTTGAACACCGTCTGCGGGAACTTCACCGTGGAGCCCGCGACGCCGGAGGCCAGGGTCGTCTGGTCGGCATCCGTCGTGAGCGGCGTACCCGCCGTGGCGTCCTTCGACGCAACCGGGCTCGCCGAGGCGTGCGTGGAGCCGAGCACGATGCCGTAGCTGCCCGACACCTCGAAGGGCGAGGGGTTGGTCGGCGTGGTCGGATCGGTCGGCGGGTTGGTGGTCGTCTTGTCGTCCGGCACCTTGGTCGGAACGTACTCGGCCTTGTTGGTCGTGGTCGTTCCACCGACTTCGGCGGTGCTGTTGATCAACACCACGAAGCTCACGGTCTGCGTCACGTTCGGGGGCAGCGAGGCCACCAGGAAGCTCAGCCGCTGGCCGTCCGCCAGGAAGTCGATGCCGACCGGATCGCCGCCCGCGCCGTCACCCAGCGCGGTACCGGGCGCGCTGCTCCAGACCGCGGAACCCGGCACGTAGGTGAAGCCGCTCGGCAAGGTATCGGCCATGTAGAACTTGCCGGCCGCGCCACCCGTGTTGTTGAAACGCAGCGTGTAGGTGGTGTAGAGGCAGTTCGGATCGTTCGACGTCGCGCCGGCGATCGTTGCTGGGCAGGAGGCCGCCGAACGCGGACCGCTGGTCCTTGCCGCGGGCCAGACACCGCCGTTGGCGACCCAGCTGACCGCGGGAACGCTCAGGCTCTTGGAGGCGTTGAAGGCCGCGTCGGTGGTGAGCACCACGTGGTCGACGTCGGCCACCTTCTGGTTCGCCAGCTCGTACAGGTCGAGCGTGGCGGGCGCAGCGTTGATGGTCGCGGGCTGCGGCGACGTGAAGTTGGCCGCCGTCGCCGTGCTCGGAATCGAGTACGCCACGACGAACGGGAAGGTGCCGTTGCCGCCCGCGACTGTCTGCGCGGGCACCGTGCAGACGGCGCCCGGCGTGACCGAGCACAGTGCATTGGTGCTGTCGGGCACGCCGTCGGCGTTGGCATCGGCGAACACCTCGATCTTCGAGAAACCGTTCGGCGGTGCCGTGGTCGTGTCGATCGTGATGGTGAACTTGTCGGCGCCGTTGCCGGTGTTGGTCAGCACGTGGGGCGCATAGACGATCGCACCCGCGGCGCCGATCTTCTTGTTGATCACGTCCGTGGTGACCGTGGTCCGGCCGTCCAGGTTGAACGAGCCGACCTGCTGCACCGTCGTCTGCACGAGGTTCGAGGTCGCGAGCTGGCTGGCGCCATTCGGGTCGAGGTAGGTGGCCGAAGCCTGGTTGCCGATGATGGTGTTGGCAGGCGGTGCCGCGGCGAGCGCATCGGAGCTTCCGAACAGGAAGCTCATGGTCAGAGCTGCGGCGCCCGCCCAGAACGCACGCGGCACATGGCCGGCGCGACGGGCTGACAAGGTAGGAATCACGGGGTTTCTCCTCGGTGGTTAAGGGTCTGAAAAAAGACGAACGCACCCCGGCCGGCGATTTCCAGCAAAGGAAACCGGCAAGAAAAAGCGGACGGGGAAAGAAAGAGGACGGGCCCTCGGCGCGACGCGAGGCCGGGGGCCGTCAGCGGCGCGGACTCAGCGTGCGGCGCGCACGGCCTTGGCTGGCTCGGCCGTCACCGCGGAGGCAACGGGCGCGGCGGGAGGCACCACCTCCTCGACCTTGGCGCGCGCAGTGACCGCGGTCACGCCCTTGGCGGGCAACTGGCCCAGCTCCCAGCGCAGCGCGCGGTACTCGGCATAGGGAACCGGTTCCGGCTTGCCATTCACCTGGCGCGTCAGCGGCTCGGCCGCGAAGACGCCCTCCTTGGTCGCCGCCTTGACCAGCGTCGCGCCGGGCTTCGCGGTCTTGGGCAGGTACTCCAGCCCCTCGGGAATCGGGAGGTTGGCCACCAGGCCGCTGACGCTGCGACCCGTGTGATTGGTGTAGGTCGCCGTGTATTCCAGGATGTCGCCCGGCTTGACCGAGGCGGCCTCCACCAACTGCTCCTTGCCCTGCGGGTCCTTGATCACCTTGGACTGCTTGAGCACCACGGCCACGCCCTTGTCCTGAGCCGCGCCCGCCACCACGGGCGCGGCCTGCACGCCCTGCGCCAAGGCCAGGCCGCCCCCGCTCAGCGCCATGACCACGCCGAGCCCCAGGCTCAGCCGCACGGTCAGCCGGGCCAGGGGCCCGACAAACGAATTCAAATGAAACGCACCATTGATAGACATGAACGATCTCAGCCTTCCGCAAGATTGAAAAACCACCCGGCGCTCGCAAGACGTTGCCGCAACATCTCTTCACGCCAGAAAAAAGAATGAACAATTATTCTTCATCACATCGCGAATTCGCTGATGAAATCGGCCATTGAGTCGCTTATCCAACAAGAAACACGCAAAAAGCATTAACTTGTTCACGCACCAAGTTTGTGCTTTGTGGATTTTTGAGAGCATTCACTCTCTTTTTTGTGAGACCAAGTGTGTCCCGAGGCAACCGGGATCGACCGCATTGACCCGCGGCCCCCCGCCGTGGCACAAAGCCCGCGATGGCAGCACCCGCCGAACCCGTCGCCTACCCGGCGCACCTCGTCGAAGACTGGCGGCTTCGCGATGGCCGCGCGGTGCGCATCCGCCCGATCCATGCCGACGACCTCGCGATGCACTCCGCCTTCGTCGCGGGCCTGTCCGACCGCACCGGCTACCACCGGCTGTTGTCCCCGCGCAAGCCCCAGCCCGACGAACTCTGGCGCATGACCCACATCGACTACGCGCGCGAGCTCGCGCTGATCGCCACCACCGAGGTCGACGGCGCCCGGCAGCAGATGGGCGTGGTGCGCTACGTGCGCGGCGACACGCCGGAGACGGCCGGCATTGCCGAGTTCGCGGTGGTGATCGCCGATGCCTGGCAGCGCCACGGACTGGCGGAGAAACTGATGCGCGCGCTGATCGCGGCGGCGCGCGATGCGGGTGTGCGGCAGCTGGCCGACATCACGCTCTACGACAACCTCGCAATGATCGCGCTGGCGCGCAAGCTGGGCTTCAAGGTGCAGCGCGATGCGGGCAACCCGAACGTCAGCCGGCTGCGCCTCGCGCTCGACCCGCCCGGCTGACTCCCGCCGGCAGCCCGGGCAGCCTCAGCGGCAGCTCGCGCCCGCTGCCGACGCATGCAAAGACCGCCCGCCCGGCACGCTCCATGCGTCGCCCTTCCCTGCCCATCGGAAGCGCCCCAAGTGCCCCGAAAAGCGCATCGAAAGGATTCAGTAACCAAGTTAAACAAACTTAAAACTACTTCCTTATGATGCGAAACCTTTTTTCGCCGGAAGCAGAGAGACCCGTCCATGGTTCAGCTCGCGTTGCGTCGTCCGTACACCTTCATCGTCATGGCGATGCTGATCGTGCTGGCCACGCCCTTCGTCCTCTTGCGGATGGCCACGGACATCTTTCCGGAGATCAACATCCCGGTGGTGTCCGTCATCTGGAACTACACCGGCCTGCCGGCCCAGGAGATGGGCCAGCGCATCTCGGGCCAGGTGGAGCGCGGCCTGACCACCACCGTCAGCGACATCGAGCACATCGAATCGCAGTCGCTGGCGGGCGTGTCGATCATCAAGGTGTTCTTCCAGCCCACCGCCAACATCGAGATGGCGATCTCGCAGGTGGTGGCCTCGATGCAGGCCCAGGTGCGGCAGCTGCCGCCGGGCATCACGCCGCCGCTGGTGATCAAGTACTCGGCCTCGAGCGTGCCCGTGATCCAGCTCGCGCTGTCGAGCCCGACGCGCTCCGAGAACTCGCTGTTCGATGCCACCGTGAACCAGTTGCGCCCGCAGCTCATCACGGTGCCGGGCGCGGCGATCCCCTTTCCCTACGGCGGCAAGAACCGGCTGATCTCGGTCGACCTCGACACCCAGGCGCTGCAGGCGCGCGGCCTGTCGCCGTCGGACGTGGTGAATGCGATCAACACGCAGAACCTGATCCTGCCCTCGGGCACCGCCAAGTTCGGCGCCACCGAGTACGGCGTGCGCATGAACGGCTCGCCCGACGCGATCGCGGGCCTCAACGACCTGCCGATCCGCACCGTGAACGGCGCCACGGTCTACGTGCGCGACGTGGCCTACGTGCGCGACGGCTTCTCGCCGCAGACCAACGTGGTGCGCCAGGACGGCGTGCGCGGCGTGCTGCTGTCGGTGCTCAAGAACGGCGGCGCCTCCACGCTGGACATCGTGGCCAATCTGCGCGCGATGCTGCCCGTGGCGGCGCAGACCATGCCGCAGGACATCAAGATCACGCCGCTGTTCGACCAGTCGGTGTTCGTGAAGGCGGCCGTCAAGGGCGTGGTGTTCGAAGCCATCCTGGCCGCCGCGCTGACCGCCGCGATGGTGCTGCTGTTCCTCGGCAACTGGCGCAGCACGCTGATCATCGGCCTGACCATCCCGCTGTCGATCCTGGCCTCGATCCTGGTGCTCTACGGCCTCGGCGAAACGCTCAACCTGATGACCCTGGGCGGGCTCGCGCTCTCGGTCGGCATCCTGGTGGACCAGGCGATCGTGACCATCGAGAACATCGAGCGCCACCTGCACATGGGCACGCCGCTCAAGGAGGCGATCGAGGTCGGCGCCGGCGAGATCGGCAACGCGGCCTTCGTCTCCACGCTGTGCATCTGCATCGTGTTCGTGCCGATGTTCTTCCTCTCGGGCGTGGCGCGCTTCCTGTTCGTGCCGCTGGCCGAGGCCGTGGTGTTCGCGATGCTGGCCTCCTACCTGCTGTCGCGCACGCTGGTGCCCACGCTGGTGATGCTGCTGATGGGCGGCGTGCACGGCCAACCTGACGAGAACGCGAAGCCGAGCGCGCTGCAGCGCGTGTACCGCGCCTTCGACCGCCGCTTCGAGCGCGTGCGCCGCGCCTACACGCTGCTGCTGTCGGCGATGCTCTCGCGCCGCGGCGGCTTCATCGCGGTCTTCCTCGGCTTCTGCCTGCTGTCCTGCCTGCTCTATCCGGCGCTGGGCCGCGACTTCTTCCCGACCGTGGACGCCGGCCAGATCCGGCTGCACATGCGCGCGCCCACCGGCACCCGCATCGAGGAGACCGCGCGCCTCACCGACCAGGTCGAGGCCGCGATCCGCGAGCTGGTGCCGCCCGACCAGCTCGAGACCATCCTCGACAACCTCGGCGTGCCCAACAGCGGCATCAACCTCTCCTACAGCAACGCCGGCACCATCGGCACCTTCGACGCCGAGATCCTGATGTCGCTGAAGGACGGCCACCGGCCGACCGAGGAGTTCGTGACCACGCTGCGCGCCGAGCTGCCCAAGCGCTTCCCGGGCATCGAGTTCTTCTTCCAGCCGGCCGACATCGTCACGCAGATCCTCAACTTCGGCCTGCCGGCGGCCATCGACGTGCAGTTCAGCGGCAACGACATCGCGGGCAACGCGGCGCGCGCGGCCGAGCTCACCAAGGCGATCCGGCAGATCCCGGGCGCGGTCGACGCCCACGTGCACCAGCGCCTCGACGGACCCTCGGTGGACCTGACGATGGACCGCTCGCGGCTGCAGCAGTACGGACTGACCGCCTCCAACGTGGGGCAGAACGTGCTGATCGCGCTGTCGGGCAGCTCGCAGACCGCGCCGGCCTACTGGCTCAATCCGCAGAACGGCGTGGTCTACAGCATCGCGGTGCAGACGCCGCAGTACAACGTCGACTCGCTCGATTCGCTGCTCAACATCCCGGTCGGCGCAGCCGGAGCGGCGGCGGCGCCCGGCGGCGCTCAGCAGCTGCTGGGCAACCTGGTCGACGCGCGCGCGGCGCGCCAGCCGGCGATCCAGTCGCGCTACAACATCGCGCCCGTGATCGACGTCTACGTCAGCGTGCAGGGCACCGACCTCGCGAGCGTGGCGAGCAAGGTGCAGGCGCTGGTCGACGAGATGCGGCCCAAGCTCTCGCGCGGCAGCCGCGTCGACATCCGCGGCCAGGTGCAGACCATGCAGTCCTCGTTCATCGGCCTGGGCGTGGGCCTGGCGATGGCGATCGTGCTGGTCTACCTGCTGATCGTCGTGACCTTCCAGTCCTGGCTAGACGCCGCGATCATCATCACCGCCCTGCCCGCCGCGCTGGCGGGCATCGCCTGGATGCTGTTCATCACCGGCACCACGCTGAGCGTGCCCGCGCTCACCGGCGCGATCATGACCATGGGCGTGGCCACGGCCAACTCGATCCTGATGGTGTCCTTCGCGCGCGAACGGCTGGCCGCGGGCATCCCGCCGCTGTCGGCCGCGCTCGAGGCCGGCGCCACCCGCATCCGCCCGGTGCTGATGACGGCGCTGGCCATGATCATCGGCATGATCCCGATGGCGCTGGGCCTCGGCGAAGGCGCCGAGCAGAACGCGCCGCTGGGCCGCGCCGTGATCGGCGGCCTGCTGTTCGCGACGGTGTCGACGCTGTTCTTCGTGCCCGCGGTCTACGCGGGCGTGCACAGCTGGCTCGCGCACCGGCGCGCCGCGCGCGGCGGCGCCCATCCGTCGGCCGGCGCCACCGCGCAGGAGCACTGAGCGATGCCCGCACCATCCGATCTTTTCGACACCCTGTTCGACTTGTTGTACCTGCCGCGCACCGAGCCCTCCCACGGCCGCGCGGCCCGCCACGGAAACGGCCCCGCGCCGTACAGCGCATGACAGAGCAACGCCATTCGGCATTGGCCATCCACCCCATCGCCGCCGACGACGGCGACGGCCCCGAGCTGCTGCGGCGGCGCCAGATCGTGCGGCGCACCCGCTGGCTGGTGCTGATCGTGCTCGTGCTGCTGGCGCTCGGCGCGGCACGCACGGTGTTCGTGCGCATCGCCAACGCACGAGAGCTGCAGGCCAGCACGGTCGAGCATGCCAAGCAATACGTGCAGACCGCGCTGCCGCGCACGCCCACCGCGGGCCAGAAGCTGGCGCTGCCGGGCACGCTGCAGGGCTACGTGCAGTCGCCGATCTCGGCGCGCGCCAGCGGCTACCTCAAGCGCTGGACCAAGGACATCGGCAGCCGCGTCGAGAAGGGCGATCTGCTGGCCGAGATCGAGACGCCCGAGATCGACCAGCAGCTGTCGCAGGCCATCGCCGCGCGCAACCAGGCGGCCTCGGGCCTCGAGCTCGCGCAGAGCACGGCGGCGCGCTGGGAGAACCTGCGCAAGAAGGACGTGGTCTCGCAGCAGGACCTCGACGAACGCCGCAGCGCCGTCGCACAGGCCACCGCCAACGTGGCGGCCGCCGATGCCAACGTGCAGCGCCTGAAGCAGACCGAGGGCTTCAAGCGCGTGGTCGCGCCGTTTGCCGGAGTGATCACGCGGCGCAACGTCGACACCGGCGACCTGATCGATGCCGGTGCCGGCGGCGGCGCGGGCCGCGCGCTGTTCGTGCTGGCGCAGACCGATCCGCTGCGCGTGTACATCAACGTGCCGCAGGCCTATGCCCAGCTCGTGAAGGCCGGCCAGCCGGTGGTGGTGACGCAGGCCGAGCTGCGCGGCCAGAAGTTCAGCGGCCAGGTCGCGCGCACCGCGGGCGCCATCGACACCACGACGCGCATGATGCAGGTCGAGGTCTCGCTGCCCAACCGCGACGGCGCGCTGCTGCCGGGCGCCTACGTGCAGGTCGAGCTGCCGCTGGCCGCGAGCGGCACGCTCACGGTGCCGGCCAATGCGCTGCTGTTCCGTGCCGAAGGCACGCGCGTGGCGGTGGTCGATGCGCAGGGCCGCGTCGGCCTGCGCCCCGTGACCTTGGGCCGCAACTACGGCGAGAACGTCGAGGTGGTCGACGGGCTCGCGGGCACCGACCGCATGGTGCTCAATCCCTCCGACTCGCTGGCCGATGGCGACATGGTCGCGGTGGCGCCCGATGCGCCGGCCGATGGCGCCAAGCCCGGCGCGGCACCGGCTGCAGCACCGGCGGCGGCCAAGAAGGAACCCGCGTGAGCATGCGCCGTCCCGCCCTCGCGGCGATCGCGCTCGCCGCCGTGATGCTGGCCGCGGGCTGCGCGGTCGGCCCCGACTACAAGGCGCCCGAAACCCCGCTGCCCGTGAGCTGGAAGCTCGAGGCACCGTGGCGCGAAGGCACGCCCAACGACATCGCCGACAAGGGCCCGTGGTGGAAGCGCTACGGCGACCCGCAGCTCGACGCGCTGCAGGACCAGGCCGTGGCCGGCAGCCCCACGCTCGCCATCGCCGGCGCGCGGCTCGCGCAGGCGCGCGCCACGCTGGCCTCGAGCTCGGCCGCGCAGTACCCGCAGCTCGGCCTGGGCACGCGCGCTTCGCGGCTCAAGATCTCGGCCAACCGGCCGCTGACCAACTACAACACCGCCAATTCGTCGACGGTGCAGAACGACTTCGCGCTCTCGCTCAACGCCAGCTACGAGCTCGACCTCGCGGGCCGCGTGCAGCGCAGCGTGGAAGGTGCCACCGCCTCGGCCGAGCAGTCCGCGGCCGACCTCGCCAACACGCGGCTGCTGCTGTCGGCCGACGTGGCGAGCAGCTATTTCAACCTGCGCTCCACCGACATCGAACTCGACGTGCTGACGCGCTCGATCGCGCTGCAGCGGCGCGCGCTCGAGCTGGTGACGGCGCGCCACGACCTGGGCGCCGTCTCGGGCCTCGACGTGGCGCAGCAGCAGGCGCTGCTCGAGACCACGCTGACGCAGGTCGACGTGCTCAAGAAGCAGCGCGCGCAGTATGAGCATGCGCTCGCCACGCTGACCGGCACGCCCGCGCCCTCGTTCGCGCTGGCGACCGACCTGCGCGAGATCCGCCCGCCCGCGGTACCGCTGGGCGTGCCCTCCGACGTGCTCGAGCGCCGGCCCGACGTGGCCTCGGCCGAGCGCGCGATGGCCGCGGCCAATGCGCAGATCGGCGTGGCGACCGCGGCCTTCTATCCGAGCATCCTGATCGCGCCCACGGTCGGCGTCGACAGCCGGCTGATCGAGTCGCTGTTCGATGCGCCCAGCCTTCTGTGGTCGGTCGGCGTGTCGGCCACGCAGGTGCTGTTCGACGGCGGCCGCGTGCGCGCGGGCGTGGACTTCGCGAAGGCCGGCTACGACGCCACCGTCGGCAACTACCGCCGCGTGGTGCTGACCGCGATGCAGGAGGTGCAGGACGGCATCGACGGCCTCGCGGCGCTCGAGCGCGCCACCGCCCAGGCGCAGTCGGCCGTGGCGGCCGCGCGGCGCGTGCTCGACATGGCCAACAGCCGCTACGAGGGCGGTGCCTCGACCTACCTCGACGTGATCACCGCGCAGCAGTCGCTGTTGACGGTGGAGCGCCAGGCCGCGCAGCTGCAGGGGCAGCGCCTGCTGACTTCGGTGTTCCTCGTGAAGGCGCTGGGCGGCGACTGGTGCGGAGACAGCGGCGCGGACGCCGCGCTCGCCGCTAGAACAGGCTGCCCTGCCCCGGGTCGCCAGGTGGCCGAAAAGCGCTGAGGTCGAGCGCGATGCGCTCGCGGTTGAAGCCGATGCGCGCGGTCGCCTTCTCGAAGCGCTGGCGCAGCAGGTCGGCCCACAGGCCGGTGCCCTTCATGCGCGTGGCGAAGTCGGCGTCGTAGTCCTTGCCGCCGCGCACGTCGTGGATGCGCGCCATGATGCGGTCCGCGCGCTGCGGGTAGTGCAGCGCCAGCCACTGCTTGAACAGCGGCGCCACCTCCCAAGGCAGCCGGATCATGGTGTAGAAGGCGCTGCGCGCGCCCGCCTCCCAGGCCGCCTCGAGCACCTGCTCCATGTCCTCGGTCACGAACGGAATCTGCGGCGCCACGCTCACCCCCACCGGCACGCCGGCCTCGGCCAGCGTGCGGATGGTGCGCAGCCGCCGGTGCGGCGCCGCGGCGCGCGGCTCGAGCTTGTGCGCGAGTTCGCCGTCGAGCGTGGTCACGGTCACGTACACCGCCGCCAGGCCGCGCGCGGCGGCCGGCGCGATCAGGTCGAGGTCGCGTTCGATCGCGCTGGACTTGGTCACCAGCCCGAAGGGGTGGTTGACCTCCGACAGCAGCTCGATCAGCGAGCGCGTGATGCGCAGCTCGCGCTCGATCGGCTGGTAGCAGTCGGTGGCCGTGCCGATCGCGATGTGGCTGGGCCGATAGCTCTTGCGGCCCAGCTCGCGGCGCAGCACCTCGACCAGGTTGCGCTTGGCGATCAGCTTGGTCTCGAAGTCCAGCCCCGGCGAGAGGTTGAGGTAGCTGTGCGTGGGCCGCGCGAAACAGTAGATGCAGCCGTGCTCGCAGCCGCGGTAGGGGTTGATCGAGCGGTCGAAGTAGATGTCGGGCGAGTCGTTCTCGTTCATCGCCGACTTCACGTCCTCGAAGCGCACCTCGGTGGCCAGCGGCTCGAGCTCGTCGGCCTCGGCGGCGTTCTCCTCGAGCGTGCCCCAGCCGTCGTCGAAGGCATCGCGCTCGTCCTTCGAGAAGCGGTGCGCGAGCCGCGTGGCGGCGCCGCGGCCCTTGATGGCATGGATGGGGATGTGGGCGGCGGGTGGCATGGCGCGACTCCTTCGCGATCTCGATACTGTTTAAACATACAGTATTTCACCATTCGCTCAGCCTTTGGCAATTTTTTAATTTCTTTCTTGACAGAAATTTCGGAAGTCCTAGACTCCAGCGCATGGAACTCACCGACATCCAACGCAAGTTCGTCCTCCACTGGGGCGAGATGGGCTCCATGTGGGGCGTCAACCGCACCGTCTCGCAGATCCATGCGCTGCTGTTCGTGCACGGCAAGCCGATCCATGCCGAGGAGCTGTCCGACACCCTGGGCGTGGCGCGCTCCAACGTGAGCAACAGCCTGAAGGAACTGCAGGCCTGGAACCTGGTGCGCGTCACCCACATGCTGGGCGACCGGCGCGACTACTTCGAGACCAGCGTCGACGTCTGGGAGCTGTTCCGCACCGTGGTGCGCGAGCGCAAGGAACGCGAGTTCGACCCCACCATCCGCATGCTGCGCGAGATCGTCGCGAGCCCCGATTTCCAGAAGGAATCGGCCGATGCGCAGGACCGCATCCGCTCCACCATGGACCTGATGGCCAAGCTCGCCACCTGGGCCGACGAAATGCTGCGGCTGTCGCCCGGCACGCTCGACAAGGTGCTGACGCTGGGCGCGAGCGTGCAGAAGTTCGTCCGTGGCGATGCGCCCGCGCCCGCCACCGGCAAGGACGATCCCGACGCCCACCATGCGAGCCTGCCGATGATCTGAGGCCGGCTCTTTTTTTGCCCATTTATTTCTGTTTTGACAGAAATATCGAGAACGAAGAACACCATGTCCCGCTCCACCGCCATCGCCTACCCGCTGACCGTCTACTACGACGCCACCTGCCGCCTGTGCACCGCGGAAATGGGCGCGATGAAGGCGCGCGACGCGGCCACTCGGCTCGTCCTGGTCGACTGCTCGCCGCCCGATTTCGATGCCGGCCCCGCGCCGCGCGAGGCCCTGATGACCGCGATCCACGTGGTCGATGCGGCCGGCCGCGTGCAGGTCGGCGTGCACGCGATCCGCGCCTGCCGCGAGGCGGTCGGCCTGCCCAGCGGCGGCGCCCTGCTCGACCTGCCGCTGGTCGCGCCGCTGGCCGACCGCGCCTATGCCGCGCTGGCGCGCAACCGCCAGCGCCTGCCCGGCTGGTTCGTGACCCTGCTCGCCGGCCCGGCCGCGAAGGCCTCGCGCACCTGCGTCGACGGCCAGTGCCGGCTCTGACGTCCGCCCCCCATTCCCCCACCAGGAGTTCACCGCATGCCCAGCGTCTTCCAGCCCGACTTCCGCCTGCCGCACACCGCCGAGGCCCCGGCCCCGGTCAGCCGCGCCGACACGCAGGACTACTTCACCGAGGTCGCCACCGACTACGGCGCCTGGAGCCCCAGCTACAACATGCACTTCGGCTACTGGCGCGCGGGCCTGAATCCGCTGCGCCGCGAAGGCATGCTGGTCGAGATGAACCGCGAGGTCGGCCGCGCGCTGCGGCTCGGCGAGCGCCCCACGGACGACGGCCGCCACTGCGTGCTCGACCTGGGCTGCGGCGCTGGCGCCACCGCGCGCACGCTGGTCGGCGACGACCGCCGCCTCTATGCCGTGACCGTCACCAACGTGGCGGTGCAGAACCGCATCGCCGCGCGCCTCGATGCGCAGGCCGGCGTGGCCGACCGCATGGCGCACCTCGAGGCAGACTACACGCGCACCGGCCTGCCGGCCGCGCAGGCCGACGGCGCCTGGGCGCTCGAGAGCGCCTGCTATGCCGAGGGCACCGCCAAGGCCGACTTCGTGCGCGAGGCCGCGCGCCTGCTCAAGACCGGCGCGCGGCTGGTGGTGGTCGACGGCTTCCTGCTGCGCCGCGAGCCCGGCCGCCTCGCGCGCTGGCTGCACCGCCTGTGGGCCGACAGCTGGGCCGTGCCGACGCTGGCCGTGCGCGCGGACTTCGTGGCCGCGCTGCGCGAACACGGCTTCGAGGACATCGAGGTGCGCTCGCTGCGCTGGCGCGTCGCGCCGAGCGCGCTGCACATCCCCGCGCTCGCCACCCGCTTCACGCTGGCCGAGCTCTGGAAGGCGCGCGGACGCCTGAGCCCCTGGCGCCGCAAGCACATCGTGGCCAGCTACTGCGCGCTCGCGCTGGGCATGTTCTGGCGCGACTTCGACTACTGCATGGTCAGCGCCACGCGGCGCGCCGACTGAGCCCGCACCCGCACACACACCGAAGAGGAGAAGGATCCCGATGCGCAACGAACCCGACGACGACACCCGGTTCTCCGGACTGGCTCCGATCGATGGCCCCGCACCTCCCGCCGGGGATCCGCCGAAGCGCCGCCTGCCCTTTCGCTGGTTCTGGCCGATGCTCGCCGGCGCGGCGATCGCCTTCGTGCTGCGGCTCGCATTCAGCGGCGCGCCGGGCCACGGCTACTCGGCGATGCTGGGCACCTTCATCTTCCTCGCACCCGCGCTGTGCGGCGCGGTCACGGTCTACGTCGCCGAGCGCATCGAGCGCCGCAGCTGGACCTACTACCTGGTCGCGCCCTGGCTGTCGACCGCGCTGTTCGTGCTGGGCACGCTGTTCGTCTTCATCGAGGGACTGATCTGCGCGATCGTGGTCGTGCCGGTGTTCGCCGTCATGGGCAGCCTCGGCGGCTTCGCGATGGGGCTGGTCTGCCGCGTCACGAACTGGCCGAAGCCCGCGCTCTACAGCTTCGCGGTGCTGCCATTGGTGCTGGGCGCGATCGAGCCGCAGTTCCCGAACCCCGAGCGCCTCTCGTCCACCGCGCGCACCCTGTTCATCGCGGCACCGCCCGAGCGCGTGTGGCACGAGATCAACAACGCGGGCGCGATCCGCCCCGAGGAGCTCGGCGATGCCTGGGCCTACCGCATCGGCGTGCCGATGCCGGTGTCGGGCGTGACCCGGGAGACGCCCGAGGGCCGCGTGCGCATGGTGCGCTGGCAGAAGCAGGTGCATTTCGAGGAGCTGGTCACCGAGTGGGAACCGGCGCGCCACGTGCGCTGGCGCTACCGCTTCGCGCCCGACTCCTTCCCGGCCGGCGCGCTCGACGACCACGTGATGATCGGCGGCCACTACTTCGACCTGCGCGAGTCGGGCTACACGCTCGTGCCGCGCGACGGCGGCACCGAGCTGCGGCTCGACGTCTCGTGGCGCGTCAGCACGCGCTTCAACTGGTACGCGGACCGCCTCGCGCAGTTCCTGCTCGGCGATTTCTCCGAGCACATCCTGCGCTTCTACAAGGCCCGCAGCGAAGCCACGGCGACCGCCGATGCGCACACCGGCCCCATGATCCGCCCATGAGCCACGACACCCGCCCGGTCTTCCAGCAAGCGCTCGGCCCCGCCTGGGACCGGCTGGGCGACGCGATCCGCCGCCACTACGCCATGGCGCCGCATTCGAACGACCACGTCTGCGTGCGCGGCACCATGCACGAGGTCCACCATGCGCCCTGGGCCGCGCTGCTGATGCCCTTCGGCCGGCTGTTCGGCGCCCTCGTGCCCTACACCGGGCGCGAGGTGCCGATCGAGGTCCACTACCGCTGCCGGCCCGACGACCCGCACCTCTACTGGGACCGCATCTTCCGTTTCGCGGGCCGCGCGCCCTTCCACTTCCGCTCGCACATGGAGCACGACGCGGCCGACGGCGCGCTGGTGATCGAGTACGTGCGCTTCGGCATCGGCATGCGCCTCGCGGTGAGCGCCGAGGACGGTGCCCTGGTGTTCCGCGACCGCGGCTACGTCTGGCGCTTGGGCCGCCTGCGCATCCCGCTGCCGCTGGGCCTGCTGCTGGGCACGGCCTACGTCGAGGAACGGCCCGACCCGCGCGACCCCGACGCCTTCAGCATGCGGATGCTGCTGCGCCACCGCTGGTTCGGCGACGTGTTCCGCTACAGCGGCAGCTTCCGCCTGCCCGACGACCTTCCCAACGACAGGTGATCCGCGCCGGCGCCACAATCGCCCCACCATGCCGCGCCGCCCCGAGAACCTCTACCCGCAGTACCACGCCCACGTCTATTTCGGCCCCGCCACCGTGGCCCGGGCCCGCGCGCTGTGCGAGCAGGCGGGCCGCGAGCTGATGGTGGTGGTGGGCCGGGTGCACGAGCGCCCGGTCGGCCCGCATCCGCACTGGAGCTGCCAGCTCGCCTTCGACGCGGCCGAGTTCGACGCGGTCATCGGCTGGCTCGACAGCCACCGCGACGGCCTCGACGTGTTCGTGCACGGCGTGACCGGCAACGACCTCGCCGACCACACCGACCACGCGATGTGGCTGGGCAACGAGAGCGCGCTCGACCTAAGGATGTTCCGGCACTGACCGGGACGGCGCGTCCTCCGCCGCGCCGTGCACCTTGAAGAAGCGCGCCCCCTCCACCTTCTGCCCGATCGCCTGCTCGTAGGCCGCGCGCACCGCCTCGGGCTGCCCGGCCTGGCCGAAGAAATCCTTGAGATAGGGGCCGAGCAAGGGATGCGCCGCGAGCTCCCGGCGCGGCAGGCCCTTGACCATCTCCTCGCGACAGGCCGAGGGCAGGAACACGTCGCGGTTCTTCCGCGGATCGCGGATCAGCCCCTTGGGCTCGTGCGCCGGGTCGGCCTGCATCGCCTCCAGTTCCTCGAAGAAGCGGCGCCGCATCATCACGATGCCCTTGTCGCTCTGGCCGAGCTTCTCGCGCGTGCGGTCGGTGACGGCACCCTGCCCCACCCACACGGCGAAGTCCTGGTTGGCGACGTGGCTGGTGATCCAGCGGCCCGTGACCGGATCCCGGGTGGGCCCGTACCACGACGGAATGCGTTCCTGCACATAGGGCTCCTGCTCGGTCGGCACGCGGCTCAGCACCCACAGCACGCTCAGCGTGTGGTGGTCGTCGATCGGCACGCGCCATTCGAAGTGATGGCCGAGGAAGAAGCCGTTGGGCCACAGCGTGACGCGCCCCTCGGTCCACATCGGGTTGTCCTCGCGCTCGCCGCCGCGCAGCCGCCGGTAGACGAAGCCGTGCTCGAACTCCTCGAACGCGAGCTTCAGGTGCGTGGGCACGTACGGGCCTTCCTCGCCCTGCAGCCGCGTGGTCCAGTTGTTGTGCGTCCACTCGAAATGCACCGGGTCGATCGAGTTCTCCTGGCACTGGAACCAGTTGCACGGGATCTCGGCGAACACCGCCTGCGCGAAGCCGTTGGCGCAGTTGAACAGCTCCCAGTCGGGCAGCAGCGGCGCGGGCTGCGGCCCCATGTAGGCCCACAGCAGCCCGGCCTTCTCCTGCACCGGGTAGGCCTTGATCCGCGTGCTGCGGCGCATGCGCGCGCCGGGGTCCAGCGTCTCCTCGAAGGGCTGGTGCACGCACTGCCCGCCCGCGTCGTACTGCCAGCCGTGGTAGCTGCAGCGCAGCCCGCACTGCTCGACGTAGCCGTAGGCCATGTCGGCATTGCGGTGCGGGCAGCGCCGGTCGACCAGCCCGTAACGGCCGCCGAGGTCCTTGTAGAGCACCAGGTCCTCGCCGAGGATGCGCAGCGGCTTGACCGCCTGCGCGTCGAACTCGCTCGCACCGGCGACCGGGTGCCAGTAGCGGCGCAGGTAGTCGCCCATCGGCGTGCCGGGGCCCACTTCGGTCAGCAGGCGGTTCTTCTCTTCGCTCAACATCGTCGTCTCCTGGTTCCTGGTCAATCCGCACGGACGCCGAACTCGCGCACGAGCCGGCCGAAGCGCTGGTCGTCCTGCGCGATCTGCCGCGCCAGCACGGCGGGCGCGCCGCCCACCGGCTCGATGCCCAGCGTGGCCATGCGCGCCTGCACCTCGGGCATGCGGAGGATCTCGTTGAAGTGGGCGTTGAGCGTCTGCACGATCGCCTCGGGCAGCGCCCGCGGCCCGAGCAGGCCCATCCAGGCGTTCAGGTCCACGTCGCGCCAGCCGAGCTCGTACAGCGTGGGCACCGTGGGCAGCAGGGCCGCGCGCTGGCGTTGCGCCACCGCGAGCGGCAGCAGCTTGCCGGCCGCGATGTGGCTGGCCACGGCACCGGGCGTGATCCAGCCCACGCTCACATGGCCGCCCAGCGCATCGTTGACCACCGGCGCCACGCCACGATACGGCGCATGCACCAGCGCGATGCCGGCGTCGCGGTTGAACAGCTCGCCCGCGATGTGCATCGGCGAGCCCGCGCCCGGCGTGCCGTAGGTCAGCGCGCGCCCGGCCTTCGCGGCCGCCACGAGCTGGGTCGCGCTCTGCAGGCCGGTCGAGGGCGCCGTCACCAGCAGCAGCGGGATGTCGCCGGTCTTCACGATCGGCGTGAAGTCCCTGACCACGTCGTGCGCCACGCCGGGACCGGCCTTGAGCACGTGCTGCGCGATCGGGAAGGTGCTGGGCGTGAACAGCAGCGTGTAGCCGTCGGCCGGCGCCTTCGCCACCCAGGCGTTGCCGATCATGCCGCTCGCGCCGGGCCGGTTGTCGATCAGCACCGGCTGCCCGACGCGCTGCGACAGCTTCTCGGCATAGGTGCGCGCGATGGCGTCGGTGTCGCCGCCGGCCGGGTAGGCCACGACGATGGTGATCGGCCGCGCGGGCCAGGTCTCGGCGGTGGCGGTGGCGGCGAACGCGCTCAGCGCCGAGAACAGCGTCGCGGCGGCCATCGTCCGGCGCCGGAGTGGATTCATCATGGGCTTTCCTTTCTTGCCTGTGCGTGGAGCCACGGGATCGGGGCCAGTGCAATGTAGGAAGCCGGGCGCGGGGCCCCAAGATATAGTTTCACTGAGTGAACCACTTCGGAAGGCCGCGGCATGTCGGACACCCAGGGCGCGCAGGGCGTGAAATCCATCGACGCGCTGCGCCGCGGGCTCGAGGTGATGCTCGCGATCCAGCGCTCCTCGGCCGCCACGCTGTCGGAACTCAGCCGCCAGACCGGGCTGTCGAAGGCCACGCTGCTGCGCATCCTCAAGACGCTGCAGCAGGCCGGCTGGGTGGAGCGCAACGAACTCGAGAAGCGCTACGTGCCGACCTCGGCCGCCGGTGCCCCGGGCCCGCTCGTCGAGTGGCGCGCGCGGCTGTCGGCGCTGGCGGCGCAACCGCGCGCGACGCTGCAGCGCAAGGTGCCCTGGCCCACCGACCTCGGCGTGCGCGACGGCAGCGCGATGCTGATCCTCGACGCGCACCGCCCGATCAACGGGCTGGCCGTGAACTACCGGGTGCTGGGCTTTCGCCCGCCGATGCTGATGTCATCGCTCGGGCGCTGCTACCTCGCCTTCTGCCCCGAGGACGAACGGCGCCAGCTTCTCGCGGCGCTCGCGCGTTCGCCGCACCAGGTCGACCGCGACGCGCGGCGGCCCGAGAACGTGCGCCGCATGGTGGCGAACGCGCGCGCCCAGGGCTACGTGTCGCGCGACCCCACCGCCACCAGCATGGATTCGCCCGACCGCTTCGGCGCCATCTCGGTGCCGGTACGACTCGACGAGCGCGTGGTCGGCTGCATCAGCTGCGCCTGGCTGCCCGCGGTGCGCAGCGAGCGCGAGATGGTGGCGCAGCACCTGGCCGACCTGCAGGCAGCCGCGCAGGGCATCGAGCGCAAGCTGCGGCAGGCCGGCTTCGAGCCGGCGCCGCCCCCGGGCTGAATCAGAACTCCGCGTCGAGCTCGTCGATCTCGTCGGGCTCCTGCTTCGCCGCCGCCACCCATTCCTTCATCGCAGGCAGTTCCATCACGCGCTTGCAGTAGGCCGTGCAGGCGCTGTCGAGCGCCACGTCGTAGCTCAGGAAGCGGGTGACCACGGGCGCGTACATCGCGTCGGCGATGCCCGGCTGCTCGCCGAACAGGTAGGGGCCGCCGTAGGCCTTGAGGCATTCGCGCCAGATCGCCACGATGCGGTCGATGTCGGCCTGCGCGCGCGACCACACCTTGAAGTTCTTGAACCGGGCCTTGATGTTCATCGGCAGCGCGCCGCGCATGGCCGCGAAGCCCGAATGCATCTCGCCGCAGATCGCGCGGCAGTGGGCGCGGGCCGCCACGTCGGTGGGCAGCAGGCCGGCCTTGGGCTTGATCTCGTTGAGGTACTCGCCGATCGCCAGCGTGTCCCACACCTTCACCGAGCCATGCTGCAGCGAGGGCACCAGCATCGAGGACGACAGCAGCAGCATCTCGGCCTTCATGGCCGGATCGTCGGGCGGGATGATCTTCTCGCTGAAGTCCAGGCCCGCCAGCCTGCACATCAGCCAGCCGCGCAGCGACCAGGCGCCGTAGTTCTTGCTGCTGATGGTGAGAACGGGTTTGGCCATCGGGTGTGCTCCTTGGTGCCGGCAAGCGCCGCCGGTGGCCTCAGACGTGCAAGCCCTGTGCCACCCGTTCCATCCCGGTGCGCCCGGCCTTGGCCCGCAACTTGCCTCTGGCACTGCAACGCACCACAACCATGCTCTACCGCGTCTACCAGAACCAGGCCGACCTGCTCTCCCCGCTGCGGCTCGCCTCCCAGTACATGGCGCGCGCGCTCTGGCAGGACGGCAGCGAGCGCACCATGCAGCGGCGGCTGGCGGCGCAGTGCGAGGTGTTCTCGCGCATGCGGCTCACCCACAGCCGGCCGCCCTACGGCATCGCCAGCGTGCCGGTCGACGGCGACGAGGTCGCGGTGCACGAGGAGGTGGCGCTGAGCGCGCCCTTCGGCACCCTGCTGCATTTCAGGAAGGACGGCGACCATCCCACGCACCCGCCCGTGCTGCTGGTTGCACCGTTGTCGGGCCATTTCGCCACCTTGTTGCGCGAAACCGTGCGCACCCTGCTGCGCGACCACGACGTCTACCTGACCGACTGGCACAACGCGCGCGACGTGCCGCTGTGGCAGGGCCGCTTCGGCCTCGACGACTACACGCTGCAGCTCATGGCCTTCCTCGAGGCCGTCGGCCCCGGCGTCCACATGGTCGCGGTGTGCCAGCCCTGCGTGGCCGCGCTGGCCGCCACCGCGCTCATGGCCGAGGACGACAACCCCGCCACCCCGCGCAGCCTCACGCTGATGGCCGGGCCGGTCGACTGCCGCATCAACCCGACCGCGGTGAACCGCCTCGCCACCGACCGGCCCATCGACTGGTTCCGCCGCAACCTCATCAGTCACGTGCCCTGGCCGCATGCGGGCGCGATGCGGCGCGTGTACCCGGGTTTCCTGCAGCTCGCGGCCTTCATGAGCATGAACCCCGAGCGCCACAAGAAGCAGTTCGAGGACATGTACCGCCACCTGGTCGAGGGCGAGCTCGAGAAGGCCCGCACCATCGGCAACTTCTACGACGAGTACCTGGCGGTCAACGACCTGCCCGCGGAGTTCTACCTCGAGACCGTGGAGCGCGTGTTCCAGACCTACGACCTGCCGCGCGGCCAGCTCACCGTGGGCGACCGCACCGTGAACCCGGCCGCGATCCGCCGCACCGCGCTGCTCACGGTCGAGGGCGAGCGCGACGACATCTGCGCGGTGGGCCAGACCGTGGCGGCGCAGGACCTGTGCACCGGCGTGCGGCCCTACCTCAAGGCCCATCACCTGCAGGCCGGCGTGGGGCACTACGGCGTGTTCAGCGGCAGCAAGTGGAACGCACAGATCTATCCGCGCGTGCGCGAGACCATCCACGCGGCCGCCGAGCTGCACTGAACTACGGCTGGGGCAGCGCGGCCTCCACCGCCGCCGGCTGGGCCGGCCGCCCTCCCGCCTCCAGATATTTCCAGTACGCCACGTACCCCGAGAGGTAGTGCTCCACGTCGTCGATGCGCACGCGGAAGCTGTGGTGGCGGATGAAGAAGCTGCCCACGATGCGCTGCGGATTGCGGAAGAACATCGCGAGCTCGGGCCAGAAGTGCCCCGTGAGCAGGTAGCGCGCGCGCTGCTCGAGCGCGCGGTAGAACTTCTCGATGTCGAAGCCCTCGAGCAGGTGCGCATGCGCGGGGTCGGCCTGCAGCCGCGTCACCATCTTCTGCGCCGCCATCATCAGCTCGAGCAGGGTCGGGAAGGTGGTGATGCGATTGAGCACGAACTCGAGGTGGTCGCGCACATTGTCCAGGCCGAAGCGGAAGTAGCGCTCTTCCGGCCGGTACAGCGTGAGCTCGTTGACGCAGTAGCTGAGCCAGTGGTCGTGCGCCTCCCAGTGCCGCGCCTCGATGAAATGCGCGAAGGCTTTCTCGACCGCCCGCAGCCAGCGCTCGTCGCGCGTCAGGCCGTAGAGCCGCATCAGTCCGAAGGCGGCCTCGCCGTCGTAGTAGATGATGCGATTCTCTTCCTTCACGCGCAGGTCGGGATGGTGGAGCACATGCACGAAGCGGCCGCTGGCCGGGTCCTGCATGTGCAGGATGCCGAGCGCGAGCTGCTCCATCAGCGGCAGGTAGGCCTGCTCGCCCGTGAGCTCGGTGTACTTGACCATCGCGAGCAGGCACACGGCATTACCGCCGAGCTTGATCTCGTCCTCGATGTCGACCAGGAACGCGGCCCGCGCCCCATCGGGCAAGGTGGCGGGCCGGATCAGCTCGCCCGTCAGGTGGCCCAGCGCGCGGTCGATCGCCGCCTTGTGCTCGGGCTTGCGCGTCAGCTCCCAGCCCTCGATCAGCGCATAGGTCGAGCTCGCGTGGCGCAGCGCGTTGTAGGTGGGAATGGCGCGGTCGAAGCAGGGAAACCAGCCGTAGTGGTAGGCGCCCGCGCTCTTGACCTGGCGCGCGAGGTAGGCGGTGCTGGTCTCGACGATCTGGCGCACGCGCGGCGCGTCCCAAGCCGGCAGCCGGCGATAGCCGCGGCCCACGCCTTCGTGCTCGATGCGGTGCGCCTCCTTGCCGTCGGTGAACACGGCGCGCGTGTCGAACACCCACACCGGCTGCTGCGGATCGGTGGGCCAGCTCAGCTCGCGGCCGTAGCGATGCTGGCCGAACAGCCGGAGGTTCGCCGCGTTGGGCGTGGCCTCGTCGAACTTGCCGTCGTAGAGCACGGCATGGGCGCCGATGTCCTGCTCGAGCATGGCCACCGACAGGTCGGCGTCGAAGGCGATGCCGCTGCGGAAGTAGTTGCGCTTGGTGGCCAGCAAGGCCTGCTGCAGCCCCTTCCAGTGCATCGCCTGCACCGTGTGGACCACGTCCGCGCGCAGCCAGATCGGCGCCGTGCTCTGCTTGCGCAGCCAGGTCTGCAGCAGTTGCGCGCCGCGGCGCCACACCTCCTCGAAGTTCCTGCCGCGCACCGTCACTACGTGGGCGCGCTCCTTGCCGTTGCAGGCCGACAGGAACAGCACGCCCGCGCCCTCGGGCGCCGACGCCTCCATGCACTCGGCCCACGTCGCGGCCACCGCGGGCTTCGCGCACGCGAGCAGTTCACCCAGACTCATCGAAGATTCCTCACATGGCTTCCATCGGCTGGCGATGCGATGGCTGCGCGCATTGTCCCTCGTCCGAGTGTCATTCCCAGGGCCGGGCCACCGCCGCTTCGTACTCCCGCGGCGTGCCGCAGAAGACGATCTGCTCGGCGCCGATCAGTTCGTAGGCCACGCGCGCGCCGCGCTCGATCAGCGCGTTGTAGCAAGGCGCGATGTAGTACTCGCCGCGCGTCAGCAGCTGGTGGCGCTGCTGGTGCTCGAAGGCCTCGTCGAAGACGCTCGCGTCGGCGAAGTGGTAGAGGCCGTCGCTGCACAGGTTGGAGATCCGTTCCTTCTCGGTGGTGCGCAGCACCGAGCGATCGGGCCCGGGTTCGACGAAGGACCAGTGCTCGCCCTCGCCTTCGAACACCTCGAGGTAGCCGGCGGCGCCATCGGCCAGCGCCGACTTGCGGAAACCGGGCCGGATGGTGTCGATGTTGAAGACGTAGACCGCTTCGTCGCTGCGCAGCGCCTGCAGCCCGCGGTGCACCGAGTCGGCCTGCCCCAGAGTGTCGCCGTCGAGCTCGACGATGTGGAAGGACTTGACGCCCAGCGCCTTGAGTTCGCGCACCAGGAACTCGACCACGTCGTGGTCGCGCCGCACCACGAACAGGAACAGGTCGTCCTGGAAGTAGCGCTCGAAGGACTTCACCACATGGAAGAACACCGTGCGCCCGTGCAGCGGCAGCCGGTACTTGGGCAACGTGTAGCCGGCCTCGGTGAAACGGCGGCTCTGGCCCATCATCGGAATCACGAACATCCCTCAGTGCTCCATCTGTTCGTAAAGGCGCAACGCATTGGCCAGCATCGCGCGCTGGCGACGCGGCGCGTCCTGGTGCAGCGGCAGCATCGACAGGAACAACAGCACCGTGATCGGCGCCACGTGGCGCGCGGTCATGCCGTTGAGCAGCGGCAGCGCCGCGAACAGCTTCTGGATCGCGGCCACGTCCTCGTCGGCATGGATGCGCAGGCGGAAATCCAGCCCCGTCCCGTCGTCGATCTCGAAGGCATCGGCCACGATGTAGTCGTACAGCCCCAGCACCGAGTGCGCGAGCTTCGCGAGGTCGTAGCGCAGGTCGCCGACGAGCCGCGGCTCGTCGCGGAAATTGAGGCCGCGCGGATCGATCAGCTTGATGCAGTCCGAGCGGGTGTCGAACAGGATGTTGCTGAAGCACAGGTCGCCGTGCATCACGCCCGGCACCAGCGGCACGCGCGCCGCGGCCTCGAGGCAGCGCTCGAGGATCTCGGCCAGCGAGGGCAGCGCGCGCCCGTTGAGCCGCGTGGGCAACGACAGGCTCGTCCCGCTCGCCGTGGCATAGGCATCGAGCCGCGCGCGCGTCTTGTCGCCCAGCATGCCGCGGCTGTCCTGCGCCACCGCCTGGCGTTCGCGCTCGCCCAGCGGCACCGCCGTCTGGCAGGCCGCCAGCCAGTCGGCCAGGTGCCTGAACACGCGCGACCAGAAGGCGGTGGAGTTGCGGCCGTGCACGTAGAGCTCGTTGAGCGGCGCCATGCACAGGTACTCGAGCTCGTAGCCGTAGCCCTCCTCGACCGCGCCGCGGTCAAGCAGCTGCGGCGCATACACGCGCAGCCGCGGCGGCAGCGCGTCGAACCAGCGTGCCTCGGCCTCGAGCTTGCGCGGCTGGCTGCCGGTCTTGCGCACGCGCCGGTCGCCGATGGCGAGGTCGTTGAAGGCGCGCTGCGTGGTGATGCGCGCGCGCGAGCGGTAGAAGGTGTTGACGTGGCCGAAGTCCGACCACTGCGCGGTCTGCACGCGCTGCAGGTAGCAGGCCTCGTCGTAGGCCGAGACCGCGCGCTCGAACGAACCGCGCGCGGCCACCAGGCATTTGGCGAGCCGGCTGACCGACTGGAACGCGAAGTAGCCGCACCACACGCGCACCGCGGTCTCCGTGCCGTGGTCCACCTGCCAGTCGTAGTCGTCGGCCGACTCGGCCACGCTCAGGCAGTCCCAGCCCGTCGGCAGGTCGTTGATCAGCGTGTCGCCCAGCAGCAGCCGCATGCCGTCGTCGTAGCGGCCCACGGTGTTGATCGAGAACAGCAGCGAGTCGGCCAGCGTGAGCCCGTCGGGCACGCGCAGCACCTGGATCGCGTGCGCTTCCAGCGCCTGCGCGTCGCGGTGCGAGACGGCATGGCTCTCGGGCAGCGAGAGGTAGATGGGCTCGCCCGGGAAGTGCCTTGCCAGCAGCGCGGCCTGGTGCACGAACAGCCGGTGGTTGGCCACCGGCAGGAAGGCCGGCGGCAGGCGGCCGAACTCCGACTGCAGCTCGGAGTCGACGTAGGCCGCCGAGGTGACGACGATCACTTCTCTTGCTCCAGCAGCCGGTCGATCTCCTCGCGGCTGTACTTGAGGAATTCCGAGGGACGGATCGCGCGGTCGTCGACGTAGAAGCCCTCCTCGCCGCACCAGGGCTTGCCGACGTGGATCTCGTCGTAGGGCACGTCGTGGCGGGCCAGCCAGTCGATGATGATCGGCAGCGTGTGGGCGTTGATGCGGCCGACGTTGCCGCCGAAGCTGTTGACGTTGCGGCTGGTGTAGATCGAGATCGCGAAGCCCTGCTCGCGGTAGCTGCGCAGCCGCTCGATCATGTCCTCGCGCGGGCGGGCATTGGGATAGTCCTTCCGTTCCGCCACGCACAGCGTGTGGTCCAGGTCGAAGATCAATCGTTTCAAACAGGGCTCCTAGTTCGCGGCGGCCGGGTCGATGGCCAGGAAGCGCGAGAGTTCGTCGTTGTTGCGCACGCCGGCAGCGGCCACCGCGCGTTGCACCACGCGCATCATTCGCGGGTTGTGCGCCGGGTCGCGCTGGTCGGCATCGGGCCATTGGTAGGGCGGCAGGCCGCGCTCGCGCGCCACGGCCTCGGTCTCCTCGCCGAGTGCCTGCAGGATGCGCAGCATCAGCGCATGGCCGCGCCATATCTCGTCGCGCACCACGGGCGTTCCATCGGCGAAGCGGCGCGCGCGCAATTCGTCGGGCAGCGCCATCGGCGGCTCGCCGGCCTTCGCCAGCTCGGCCAGCCGGTTCCAGAAATGCCGCACGTCGTAGGGATTGGGATTGGCGAACACGCGCGCGCGCAGTTCGGCCGGCGTGGCCGGCAGCGGCGTGCTCCACAAGGTGGGGTTGCGCCGGTTCTCGGCCAGCGTCACCCACTCGGCCCACTTCGCCATGCCCTCGAGGTACCAGCTGGCGCGGAACATCGCATGGCCGTACTGGAACAGGTGGAACAGCTCGTGCGGGATCAGGTAGTCCTTCACCCGCTCGTGGTTGCCCGCGAGCGCGGCATTGATGGCGATCGAGAGCGTGCAGCGGTCGGCGCGCGCGCGGCTGTCGGGGTAGCGGATCACGGCCGAGAACGAAAGCCCGCGCTTGTCCGCGACGCCGGGGCTGTAGGCATCGAAGTTCAGCAGGTCGATGTCGATGGTCTCGGCCTGCCGGAAGCGCGGGCTGCGCAGCGGATCGCGAAAGCCGTTGGCCAGGTAGATGCGGCGCACGGTGTCCAGGTGCAACGCGGCGTCCTCGACCATGTCGGGCACGCCGTTGCCGTTGAGGTCGACGCCGGTGTAGAGCGCATGCGGCCCGTCGAGCGCATAGAAGACGCGGATGCCGTTGAACTCGTGGCGCTGCGTCAGCGCCAGCCGGTGCGCATTCTTCGAGATGCGGCAGCCCGCGCCTTCGGGCCCCTGCTGCAGGCCCGGTTCGCGGTCGGCCTGGTCCTGCGCGCGCGCAGCGCCCGGCAGCAAGCCAAGGAACAGGCCCCACAGCACCGACAGGGCCAGCACGGCCTGCATGCGACGCACCCGTGTCACCGCGGCGCCGCGCCGGCCAGGGCGTTCCACAGCAGGCGGTCCATCTCGCTGGCCGGGCCCGCGGGCAGGTCGGCCGACAGCATCGCGCGCAGCTCGCCGCGGCCATAGGCGGCGGCGGGCACGGCCTCGACGGCATGGATGTTTTCGAGCGGCCGCCGCCGCACCCCCTGGAACAGCAGCGCATGCGCGAGCGAACAGTGCGAACGCAGCCGCTTCGGAAAGCCGAACCAGTTCTCGCGGATCGCCTGGGTCTGCAGCCCCAGCGTGTTGGCATAGCAGCCCATGGCCTCGGGCGAGCCGACCGCGAACTGGTCGCCGGCATAGAGCGTCTTGGTCACCGCGAGGTGGTTGAAGAACAGCACGCGCTGGCGGCGGCAGGCCTCGGCCATGCCGGCCCAGTCGGGCGCGGCCGTGCCGGCGCGGAAGGCACGGTCGGGCCGGATGCGGATCACCAGGTCGTAGTCGCCACCGTCCTGCAGCATCAGGCGGTGCGCCTCCTGGATCTTGTAGAACATCTTGAGCTGGTTGTTCGCATCGTTCTCGAACTCGGGCCGCCGGTGGCTCTCGATCGCCACCACCGCGTCGGCGCCGTACACCGCGCGCAGGTCCGCTTCGCCGAGCGTCGACGACACCTCGAGCCTGGCGAAGAAGTTCGGATAGGCCTTCTTCATCGCGGCCAGCCCGTAGCGGAAACCGGCCTGCCGGTAGGCCTCGGCGAAGGGCGCGAACTTGAAGATCCGGTCCACGCCGTTGCCCGACATCGGATCGGGGAAGCGCCAGCCCGTGTCCTCCCAGGTATGGACGAAGTACTTCACCTGGTGGCCGTCCAGGCCCAGGTGCTTCCAGGTCTGGAAGGCGGCCGCGTAGCCGCGCATCTGGCCCGATACGCACACGGCGATGCGCAGCGGCGCGCCAGTGGCCGGCGCGGTTGCATCGGAGCGTGCCGCGCCCGACTCGAAGGCGCGCGCGATCCTCGCGCTGGCACGCGCCTGCCTCGCCTGCTTGCCGCCCTCGGCCGGCGGCAGGTGGCGCACCTGCGCGAGGATGCGCTCGTACAGCGCCTCGTCGAACAGGCCGTAGCCCAGGATCAGCAGCCGGCAGATCGCCGCGTCGCTCAGGCAGCGCAGGCCTTGCGGGTCCTCCAGCAGGTCGTTCGCGAAGGCGCGCAGCAGCGCGCCGTTCGCGGGCAGCACGCTCTGGAAGAAGCGGCACAGCGTCTCGTGGTCGCAGCTCTGGAACAGTTCGACCAGCATCTCGCGCCGCAGGTCGTCGCCATAGCCGCGGAAGCCCTCGACCGCGAGCATCAGCGCGGTGCGGTCGCGCGGCTCGGCGAATTCCCCGTGCTCGAACAGCGGCCGCGCCACGCCGGCCAGGCTGCGGTAGCTCGCGCCCTGGTGGCGCTTGAGGCCCGCGAGGAAGCTCGCGAAGGCGAAGGGAAAGGCCTCGAGGGTCCGGGCCAGCCGGGCCGCATGGCCATCGATCTGGCCCGCGATCATCTGCACCGCGCCCGCATCCATCTCGCCCTTGGCGGGAAAGTGGCGCGCCCAGATCTCGCCGCCGCGCAGCTCGAGCGCCGCCGCGACGTTGCCCGACAGCACCAGCGCCTCGTGGTAGCGCAGCACGATCTCCTTCTCGAAGGCATGGCCCTCGCCGAGGGCGCGGCGCAGCCGGTAGAGGCTCAGCTCATGCTGGTCCGCGCGCGTGAAGGCCGCCAGCGCGGCCTCCATGTCGGCGACCGAGGTCCAGGCCTCGGAAGCGATCGCGTCGAGCGGAGCGTCTTCCCGCCACATCGCTCAGGCCGCCAGCGCCGCGGTTTCGGCCTCGCGCACCACCGGCAGCCAAGGCGTGGTCAGCATGCCGATCGGCGGCGGCGTCTCCAGGCTCATCAGCAGGTGGGCGCGGCTCGAGGGCTGGTTGCTGCGGTTCACGGCGCGGTGGTTCACGTCCACGCGCACCAGCCAGGCCGAGCCGTCGGCGGGCAGGTGCACGCTCTCGATGCTGCCGTCGGCGCGCTGCCATTCGAAGAAGCAGTTGGGGTTGGTGATGATCGGCACGTGCAGGCGCCAGGCCTCGCGCACGGCATCGGTGTGCAGCGGCATCTCGTCGCCTTCGCTCTCGAGCTGCATGATTCGCGCGCGAAAGGGCTTGAGGCCACGCGCGGACAGCGCGTCCATCACCTCGGCGAGGCTGCCCGAGCAGGCGTCGGTGGGCTGCGTGCCGCGGCTGGGCATGGCGGCATTGGGGTTGATGCGGCGGATGCCGTCGATCAGCGTGCCGTCGCGGCTGGTCACGGCCCAGCCGATGTAGTCGACGCGGTTGTCGCGGTAGGGCGTCGACGGCAGCGTCTTCACGTGGTGGAGGAAATGCGCGCGCAGCGCGTCGATGTCGATCTTGAAGTTCGCCAGCCGGGCGAACATGACGTCCTTGGATTGCTTCACGGTCTCTCTCCTCGGTTCCCTGGATGAATGGCCATCGCAAGCGATGGCGCCGACCCGCGCGCGGCGGGCGATGCGCAATGGCTGCGCAGGCGCTGCACGGCAAAGCGCAGCGCGGCCCGGGCACGAGGCCGGACCTAGGCGAGGGAGGAGGAAAGGCGCGGCGGCCGCTTCGGCGGCGCGAAGAAGGTCGAGGAGGAGAAGAAGGCGAAGGACAGCGGCAGCACGCTGCTCAGCGTGATCAGGTCGATCGCGTAGCCCTCGAACAGGACCTCGATACCGTGCCCGAGGTCCGCGTCGTCGGCGGACGCCGAGGCGGACACCGACGTGCCCGCACCGCGCGGATAGTCATCGGAGGAGGCCGAAGCATCGGACCACAGGGTCTGCGCGACGAGGTCGCGGTGCATGCCCGCCTCGACGAGGATTTGCGCGAACACCACCACGGCCTGACAGCACAGAAGGACCGCGAGGACGAACGCAACGAGCGAGCGGGACATGACCGCCAAATCTTAGCGGCAGATACTCCACCTCGGAAACAATTCGTTCACCTTTACAACGGTGTTTGGCGCAATGAGAACTACGGTTTTCGGTAGCTTCTCGCGCCTTTCGCGACGCGTCGCACCGGCAACTCGCCGGCCTGCGGCAGGCGTTCGCGCAGGAAGTCGATCAGCGCCTGTGCCGCCACGTTGCGCATCGGCCCCGGCAGATAGGCCAGCACCACGCGGCGTTCGACGCGCGGCTTCGACAGCGCCAGCACGACCAGTTCGGGATCGCGCAGCGAGGCCGTGTACAGCCGCGGCATCAGCCCCAGCGCCTGGCCGCCGCGCACCAGCGCATAGAGGGTTTCGGAATAGCTCACGCGCAAGGGCTCGAGCCCCTGCGCGAACTGCGCGCGCGCGGGATTGCCGAGCGCCGGCATGCTGCCGCTCTCGAACAGCACCAGCCGCTCGCGGCCGATGCGTTCCCACTCCGTCTCGCCGGCCGCGGCCAGCGCATGGTCGCGCCGCACCACCAGCACCAGCGGGTCGCGGAACAGGTCCACGCATTCGAGCCCGCCCGGCGGCTCGGTGATGGCGGCCACCGCCATGTCGAGCTGGCCGCTGCGCAACTCCGCCAGCAGCGTGGTCGAGGGTGCGTCGCGCCATGCGAGCTCGACCTCGCCACGGCCCGGCATGGCCGCGAACTCGGCGGCGGCCGCCGCCACGCGCGCGGCGGCCGAGGGGATCACGCCGATGCGCACGAAGGCCCGGCCGCGCCGCACCGTGCTCTCGATGTCGCGCAGCGCCACCTCGACCGTGCGGACCAGGAAGTCGGTGCGCGCCAGCACCTCGGCGCCCAGCGGCGTGAGCTCGACGCGGTGCGTGGAGCGCGTGAGCAGTTGCGCGCCCAGCAGCTTCTCGATCTGCTTGATGGCGTTGCTGAGCGCGGGCTGCGTGATGGCGAGGCGCCGCGCGGCGCGGCCGAAGTGCGCCTCCTCGACCAGCACCGAGAAGCACTGCAGCTGGCGCAGCGTGAGCGCGCGCAGCGGCAGCGAGGACGCGGCCGGTTCGGGTGCATCCGGAGGCTTGGGAGCGCGCGAAGAGGTGGCCATGCTTATAGATCGGGCGAATCAAATTATAGAAATTCAAAATTTTCCTTATCACCTCGCCCTCACTAGACTGGCCCGCATGACCGCCAGCCCCTCCGCCAGCCCGTCTTCCGCCGCCCACGGCTTCGACCTCGAAGCCCTGCTGCGCGCCATTCCCAAGGTCGAGCTGCACTGCCACCTGTTCGGCACCGTGCGCCACGAGACCTTCAAGCAGCTCAACCTGCGTGCCGGCTCGCCGCTGGCGGCCGACGAGATCGAGGGCTTCTACACGCGCGGCGAGAAACCCGTGGGCGTGCTGCGCGTGCTGCGCGCGCTCGACGCCGAGCTGGTGCGCGGCCCCGACGACCTGCACCAGCTCACGCTCGAATACCTGCAGGACGCCGCGCAGCACAACGTGCGCCATGCGGAGTTCTCGTGGAACCCGACCGGCACGGTGCAGGTATCGGGCATCCCCTATGCGCTCGCGCAGGGCGCGATCGTGCGCGCGATCCGCGATGCGAAGCAGCAGTTCGGCATCGACGGCCGGCTGATCGGCGCCATCGACCGCGAGGCCTCGCCCGCGGCCGCGCTCGAGATGGTCGAGTGGATGGCCGCGAACCGCTGCGACGAGGCGATCGGCATCGGCATCGACTACCGCGAGGTCGACCGCCCGCCCGAGCTCTTCACCGAGGCCTATGCGCGCGCCCGGCAGGCCGGCCTGCGCACCACCGCGCATGCCGGCGAGTTCGGCATGCCCTGGACCAACGTGCGCACCGCGCTCGACGTGCTGCGCGTGGACCGCATCGACCATGGCTACACCGTGGTCGACGCACCGGAGTTCGCGCGCGAATGCGCCGAGCGCGGCGTGCTGTTCACCGTGGTGCCGACCAACTCCTACTACCTGCGCACCCTGCCGCCCGAGCGCTGGGCGCTCGACCATCCGATCCGCCGCATGCCGGGCCTGGGCCTGCGCATCCATCCCAACACCGACGACCCGACCCTGCACAAGGTCACGCCCACGCAGGCCTGGCTGATGATGGTGCGCGACTTCGGTTTCGGCCTCGACGACCTGCGCGGCTTCATGCTCAACGGCCTCGACGGCGCCTGGATCGACGAGACGCAGCGCCGCGACTGGCGCGCGCAATGGAGCGACGCCTTCGACCACCTGCGCAGCCGCCTCGGCGATGCGCCCACTTCTTCCCAATCCCACGCCTGAAGCCCGCCATGAAAGCCCTGCGCCCTCCCCTGCTCGCGGTTGCGACGCTCTGCGCCGCCCTGCTTCCCAACCTCGCCCCGGCCCAGCCCGCCTGGCCCTCGGCCAAGCCGATCACGCTGATCGTTCCCTACACCGCGGGCGGCAGCGTCGACGTCAATGCGCGCCTCGTCGCCACGCGCCTGGCCGAGCGCCTCAAGCAGTCGGTGGTGATCGACAACGTGGCCGGTGCCGGCGGCGCCATCGGCGTGGCCAAGGCCGTGGCCGCCGCGCCCGACGGCTACACGCTGGTGGTCGGTCCCGACAGCGCGATCGCCATCGGCCGGCTGGTCAATCCCTCGGCCTTCCGCTTCGATCCGCTCAAGGACCTGGCGCCGGTCGGCCTGCTCAACACCGCGCCGATGGTGCTGGTGGCGCGCCCCGGCCTGCCCGCGAAGAGCTACGCCGACTTCGTGCAGCTCGCCAAGGCCGCGCCCGGCAAGTACAACTACGCCACCTCGGGCGTGGGCACCGTGCTGCAGCTCGCGATGGAACTGCTCAAGCAGCGCAGCGGCATCTTCGTGACCCACGTGCCCTACCGCGGCGGCGCGCAGATCGCCACCGACGTGATCGGCGACCAGGTCGACCTCGCGATGCTCGTGAGCACCAGCGCCATCCCGCACGTCAACGGCAAGCGGCTGCAGGCCCTGGGCATCACCGGCACCAAGCGGCTGCCCTCGCTGCCCGGCGTGCCCACCTTCGACGAGATGCCCGGCCTCAAGGGCTTCGACATGGTGAGCTGGACCGGCATCTTCGCGCCCGCGAAGACGCCACCCGCCGTCGTCGCGCGCATCAACCAGGAACTCGAGGCCGTGCTGCGGGAGGAAGGCGTGCGCACCAAGCTCGCCGAACAGGGCGCGCTGCCGGGCAGCGGCACGCCCGAAGCCTTCGGCCGCTTCGTGCAGGCCGAGTACGCGCGCAACCAGAAGATCGTGCAGACGGCCAACATCAAGGAATGAGCGCCGACGCGCAGGTCGGCTATAAGAGGCCGCACGCATGCCCCGCTCCGAACGCCTGCTCGCCCTGGTCCAGACCCTGCGCCGCCATCGCCGGCCCGTCAGCGGCCAGGCCCTGGCGGCCCAGCTCGACATCAGCCTGCGCACCCTCTACCGCGACATCGCGAGCCTGCAGTCCCAGGGCGCGCTGATCGAAGGCTCGCCCGGCCTGGGCTATGTGCTCAAGCCCGGCTACGTGCTGCCGCCGCTGATGTTCGGCCCCGAGGAGATCGAGGCGCTCGCGCTGGGCCTGCGCTGGGTGGCGGACCGCGGCGACAGGGCGCTGTCGGGCGGCGCGCACGATGCGATGGCGAAGATCGCCGCCGTGCTGCCGCCCGAATTGAAGCGCGAGCTCGAGGCCTCCGCGCTGCTCGTGGCCGTGGGGGCGAAGCGCGTGCCGGCCGCGGTCGAACCCGACCTGCTGCGCGCCGCGATCCGTGCCGAGCACAAGCTGCGGATCGGCTACGGCGATCCCGGCGGGACCGTGTCGCAACGCGTCATCTGGCCCTTCGCGCTCGTGTACTTCGAGCAGTCGCGCGTGCTCAGCGCCTGGTGCGAACTGCGCAACGACTTCCGCAACTTCCGCGCCGACCGCATCGTCGCCGCCGAGATGCTCGATGCGCGCTATCCCCAGCGCCGCCAGGCGCTGCTCAAGGCCTGGCAGCAACGCGTGCGCGAGAGCGGCCGCACGATACTGCCGGAATCTGACATGCCCTCTTCCTAAGCTCGCGCCATCGTTCATTCATCAGGAGATCGGCGTGAAGTTTGCATCCGTGCGTCTAGTCACTCAACAATTCGAAGCCCTCGTTGCGTTCTACGCGCGCCTGTCGGGCACCGAGGCCACCCGGCTGGCCGACGGCTTCGCGGAGATCCGGCTGGCGGGCGCGACGCTGGCGATCTCCGAGGAGCATCTCGTGCAGCGCTTCAACGCCGGGGCCGCGACGGCCGCATCGAACCGCTCGGCAATCCTCGAGTTCGAGGTCGCCGATGTCGAAGGGACTCTGGCGCGCATGGAGGAAGCGGCCGAGGTCGTGATGCGGCCGACCACGATGCCGTGGGGCAACCGGTCGCTGTTGCTTCGCGATCCGGATGGGAGTCTGGTGAACGTGTTTTCGAGGCCGGCGGGCTAGCGAGGGCCCTTCGGCGTTACACGCGTTACGGCCGAGACGTCCTTCGCCTGCCAGTCGGAGGACACGAAGCCCGGCCTTTTCTACGATGACGGCCAGATCCTCGCCCCTCCCATGAAAAGCCCGCTTCGCCTCCTGCCCCTCGCCCTGCTCGCCACCCTCGCAGCCACCCCCCACGCCCGCACCCTCTGCACCGCCATCGCGGACACAAAGACCGGTCAGTTCATCGTCCAGCAAGGCCGCTGCGACGAACGCGTCACCCCCGCCTCCACCTTCAAGATCGCGATCGCGCTGATGGGCTTCGACGCGGGCTTCCTCAAGAACGAGCACGCCCCCGTGCTGCCCTTCAAGGAAGGCTATCCGGCCTGGGTCGAAGGCTGGAAGCAGCCGACCGACCCACAGCGCTGGCTCGCGCTCTCGGTGTTCTGGTTCTCGCAGCGGGTGACCGAATCGCTGGGTGCCGAACGCTTCGCGCGCTACGCGAAGGACTTCGGCTATGGCAATGCCGACGTGTCGGGCGACCCGGGCAAGCACAACGGGCTCGAGCGTTCATGGGTCGCCTCCTCGCTGCGCATCTCGCCGCGCGAGCAGGTCGAGTTCCTGCGCAAGCTGCTGTCGAACCGGCTGCCGGTATCGCCGCACGCGATCGAGATGACGCGACGGTCGATGGAAACGACCGAGCTGCCCGAGGGCTGGACCGTGCAGGGCAAGACTGGCGCGGCCTACCCGAAGAAGGCCGACGGCTCGCTCGATGAAGCCCATGGCTATGGCTGGTATGTCGGCTGGGCCACGCGCGGCGAGCGCACCGTGGTGTTCGCGCGGCTGACGCAGGACGATCGGAAGCAGGCGACGACACCGGGCGTCCGCACGCGCGACGCGCTGCTGCCGGCCCTGCCCGCTCTGATCGGTTCCGCCGCGAGATGACGACGGCGCCGAGCCTCGGGCCGCGCAGCACGCGCATCGATCTGCTGCGTGGCATCGCGATCCTGCTGGTGCTGTTCCACCACTTCAACATCGCCTACCGGCTCGACGGCACCGTGCTGTCGCAACTTTTCGGCTGGGAAGCGGTGCGCGCGGTGGCGCGCAACGGCAACTACGGCGTCACGATGTTCTTCGTGATCTCGGGCTTCCTGATCACCTCGAACGCGCGGCGCCGCTGGGGCGCGCTGCAGGACGTGAAGGCGCGCGCCTTCTACGGCCTGCGCGTGGCGCGCATCGTGCCGTGCCTGCTGCTCCTGCCGGTCGCGGTCGACCTGCTGGCCTGGGCGGGCGTGGCCATCTTCCAGAACCGGGCGCCGGCAGGCGCGACCCCGTTGCCGCTGTGGCTGGTCAACCTCGCCTCGCTGACCTTCTGGATGAACGTGGTGGTCGACAGGTACGGCTGGACCAACTACGCGCTCGGCGTGCTGTGGTCGCTGTCGGTCGAGGAGGTTTTCTATCTCTTCTTCCCGATCCTCTGCGCGTCGCTGCGCCGGGAGCGCCGGCTCATCGCCTTCTGGCTCGCGATCGCGGTGCTGGCACCGGTCTACCGCTTCCATCGCCAGGACGACGAAGGCGGCTACCTCTATGCCTACCTCGCGGCCTTCGACGGCATCGCGATCGGTTGCTGCACGGCGCTGCTCGCGGACTCGGTCGTTCTCTCCGCGCGACTCAAGACGCTGCTGTCGTGGACCGTCGCGATCGCCATGGCATTTCTCTACCTCCGATGGCCGATCTCGCAGAGCCACGTGCTCGGCGTCACGGCGATGGCGCTGGGCACGGCGGTGCTGCTGGCGACGATGAGCGATCGATCCGCGGACGGCACGGCGCCCACGCGAGGTCGCTGGCTCTCCACCGCCTTCGGATGGTTCGGCCGCCGCAGCTACGAGCTCTACCTGTTCCACCTGATCGTGCTCGGCCTGCTGCGGACCCTGTTCCCACCCGCGCACGCGAGCGGCGGCGACAGGATGTGGCTGCTCGGCGGCTACCTGCTGCTGTCGATGGCGCTGTGCGATGCCATCGCGCGCTGCTGCAGCGAGCCGCTGAACCGCTGGCTGCGAGGCCGCTTGTCGGCTTCACGCGCCTGAACCCCGCGGCTTTTTTGGTGCGCCGCAGCTAAGGGAAATTCCCCGAACCACCCTTCCCGGTCGCTCCGAATAATCGCGCCAGTCAACCAGGGTACTTTCGAGTAACCCCCGGTTTTCCTGGCGCCACGCGGCCTCCGCGCGGCATCGGTCCCTGGTCATCGCCGCAGGAGTCGAATGTCTACCGAGCTGGTCGAATCGCCTTGGCAAAGCCGCGGAGAGCGGCAGCAGGATCGCCATGCCAAGAAGGACGCGGTGCTGCTGGCGGCGGCGCGGCTGTTCACGACCAAGGGCTTCCAGGGCACCTCGCTCGACGACATCGCGCGGGCCCTGCGCGTGACCAAGCCGACCGTCTACCACTACGTCGAGAACAAGGAACAGATCCTGTTCGAGTGCGTGCAGCGCGGGCTCGAGGCGCTGCGCGCGGGCATCCTCGAGGCGGCGCGGCGCGGGCTGCCGCCGCGCGAACGGCTGCGCGTGGCGATGGAGAACTACGCGGGCATCGTGACCAGCGACTTCGGCCTGTGCGTGATCCGCGTCGGCGAGGACCCGCTGGCCGAGCCCAGGCGGCGCGAGCTGCGCGCGCTCAAGGGCGAGATCGACACCGAGTTCCGCGCGCTGATCGAGGCCGGCATGGCCGAGGGCTGGATCGCGCGCGGCGACGCGGCGATGGCCTCGTACACGGTGGTAGGCGCGCTCAGCGGCATCGGCCGCTGGTACCGGCCCGACAGCCATCCGGCGCGCAGCCTGCAGGATGCCGTGCGGCACTGCATCGAGATGCTCATGCACGGCGTGCTCAGCGCCCCGACGGAGCTGCGGCCCTCGCAGAGCTCCGCGTCCTCGTGGTCCCAGTGGGGAGATTCCATGCCCAAGATGCGACGTGAAGTGCACTTCAACGAGCGCGTGGTGCGCTGCTTCGCCGAGCGGCCCGTCAACGTGGCCCGGATGCTGGCCGACGCGGTGCGGCTCTCGCCCGATGGCGAGGCGCTGGTCTGCGACACGCTGCGGCTGAGCTGGCGCGAACTGCACCATGCCACCACCAAGTGCGCGGGCGGCCTCGCACGGCGCGGCGTGCGGCCGGGCGACCGGGTGGCGCTCTACCTCTCGAACGGGCCCGAGTTCGCGATCGCGGTCTACGCCTGCGCCTGGCTCGGCGCGGTGGCGATGCCGGTGAGCGCGCGGGCGCGCACGGCCGAGCTCGAGTTCTCGCTGGCCGACGCCGAGGCGGTAGCCATCGTCTGCTCGCAGGAGCTGCAGGCGCTGGTGCCCTCGCCCGAGGCGCTGCCGCTGCTGCGCCTGCGCTTTTGCACCGGTGCCGCGCAGCCGGGCTTCGAATCCTTCACGGCACTGATGCAGGCCGAGCCGCTGGCCACCGCGCACGCGGCCGCCGAGGAAGACCTCGCGGTGCTGCTCTACACCTCGGGCACCACCGGCAAGCCCAAGGGCGCGATGCTCACGCACCTGAACATCGCGCACTCGGTGATGCACTTCGTGCACGCGATGAGCCTGGGCGAATCGGACCGCAGCATCGTCGCGGTACCGCTGAGCCATGTCACCGGGCTGGTGGCGCAGCTCTACACCATGCTGCATGCGCGCGGCTGCGCGGTGCTGATGACCCAGTTCAAGGCGGCCGAGTTCGCGCGGCTGGCGGCGGCCGAGCGCATCACGCACACGATCATGGTGCCGGCCATGTACAACCTGTGCCTGCTGCTGCCGGACCTGCAGGCGCACGACCTCTCGGCCTGGCGCATCGGTGCCTACGGCGGTGCCTCGATGCCCACGGCCACCATCGAGGGCATCGCGGCGCGGCTGCCGGGCCTCACCCTGATGAACGCCTACGGCGCGACCGAGACCTGCTCGCCCGCCACCATCATGCCGCCCGGCATGACGGCCGAGCACCGCGACAGCGTGGGCCTGGCCGTGCCCTGCGGCGAGATCTGCGTGGTCGACGAGAACGGCAACGAGGTGGCGCGCGGCGAGGTCGGCGAGATCTGGATCGCGGGCCCGATGGTGGTGCCCGGCTACTGGCGCAACCCGCAGGCCACGGCCAGCGAGTTCCGCGGCGGCTACTGGCGCTCGGGCGACATCGGCAGCATGGACGCCGACGGCTACGTGCGCATCCTCGACCGCAAGAAGGACGTGATCAACCGCGGCGGCTACAAGATCTTCTGCGCCACGGTCGAGAACACGCTGATGGAGCATCCGCAGATCGTCGAGGCCGCGCTGGTGGGCGTGCCCTGCGCGGTGCTCGGCGAGCGCGTGCATGCCTTCGTCTGCGTGAGCGAGCTCGACGAGCGCACCCAGGCCGCCGCCTTGCAGGCCTTCTGCGCCGAGCGGCTGTCGGACTACGCGGTGCCCGAGACCTGGACCATCGGCACCGAGGCGCTGCCGCGCAACCTCAACGGCAAGGTCATGAAGCGCGAGCTGCGCCAGTCGCTGCACGCGGCCCTGAGCTGATACGAGGCGCCTCCACCATGACAACGAAAAAATTCAAGGCCACGCAGCAGGGCATCGTGTCCGCGCTGTTCGCGCTGCTGTTCGCGGGCTTCGCGGCGTTCCTGCCGGGCTTCGCGCAGATCGACAACCTGCTCACGCTGGTGCAGAACGTGGCCTTCCTCGGCATCCTGGGGCTGGGCATGGCGGTGGTGGTGATCGGCCGCGGCATCGACATCTCGATGATCGCCGCGCTGGCCGTGCCCTCGGGCCTGCTCTTGCAGCTGGTGCAGAACGGCCATTCGCTCGGCTCGGCCTTCCCGATCGCGCTGGGCCTGGCGCTGGCCTTCGGGCTGGTCAACGGCTGGCTGATCGCCTATGCCGAGGTGCCCTCGCTCTTCACCACGCTGGCCTCGGGCCTCTTCCTCGCGGGGCTGGGCCAGGCCTACTTCTTCCAGCTCGAGGTGGTGCAGTGGCCGGCCGCGCTCGACCCGGCGGCCTGGCTGGGCCGCGGCACCCTGGCCGGGGTGCCGACGCCGGTCGTGATGTTCGGCGTGGCGGCTGCGGCCATGGCCTTCTTCCTGCGCCGCATGCGCGCGGGCGCCTTCGTCTACGCGATCGGCGACAACCCCTTCGCCGCGCGCGCCACCGGCCTGCCGACGCGGCCGATGGTGCTGCTGCAGTACGTGCTGGCGGCGCTGATCGGGCTGTTCGCGGGCGTGGTGATGGCGGCCTCGGTCAGCAGCATGCCGACGCGGATCTTCAACTCCACCATGATCTACGACGTGGTGCTGGTGGTGGTGCTCGGCGGCATCGGCCTGTCGGGCGGCCGCGGCGGCGTGTTCAACGTCGTGATCGGCACGCTGCTGATCGGCACCATGCTCAACGGCATGACGATCATGGACCTCTCCTATTCCGTGCAGAACATCGTCAAGGGCGTGGTGCTGCTGGCCGCGATCCTGATCGACTCCATGCTCAACCCGCGCAACGAAGAGACCGCGCAGCAGGGCGACATCTGATCCCGGGGTCCGCGAGCGGATCCACCTGTTTTCCGAAGCCGGGCGCCAGGCGATTTTGGCGTCATCCGAGACCACCGAAAAAAGGAGACATGCAATGCACTTCGTTCGCACACTCGCCGCGTCCGCCAGGCTCGCGGGCATCGCGCTGGCACTGGTTGCCGTATCGCAGCACGCGGCCGCGCAGGGCAAGGGCCTCGACGAGCCCTTCCGCGATGGCTACAAGAAGGCGCTGGCCGGCAAGACCGTGGGCTACATCCCGGTGGCCATGGGCTTCGACCTCGCGCAGGGCTGGTACAACGGCCTCAAGAAGGAGCTCGAGCCCGCCGGCATGAAGGTGGTGGCACGCGATCCCAACTGGAACACCAACGCCGGCGCGCAGGCCTTCACCGCGCTGATGGCCGAGAAGCCCGCGGTGATCGTGATCCACAACCCCGACGTGCAGACCTACGCCAAGCTGATCAAGAAGGCCGAGGAAGACGGCATCTACGTGGTGCAGATCAACATGCGCTCGGTGCAGCCCTCGACCGTGTTCGTGGGCGCCGACTGGGTCGACGTGGGCGAGCGCAACGCCGAGGCCGTGGTGCAGGCCTGCAAGGGCAAGTCGAACAAGATCGCCATCGTGCAGGGCGCGCCGACCGCGGCCACCAGCGCCTACACGCTCAAGGGCGTGGAGAACGTGCTGGCGAAAAATCCGCAGATCAAGGTGGTGTCGAACCAGGCCGCCGACTGGGACGCGGCCAAGGCCAAGGGCCTGACGCAGACGGTGCTCAAGCAGAACCCCGACCTGTGCGGCATCGTCGGCTTCTGGGACGGCATGGACATCGGCACCGCGGCCGCCATCAAGGAAGCCGGCCTGACCGGCAAGGTCTACCTCGCGACCTCGGGCGGCGGCGAGCAGAAAGGCGCCTGCGACCAGGTCAAGTCGGGCGCCTTCGACCTCGACGTGAGCTACGACGTGCCGACGCAGGCCGCCAACATGGCCGCCATGATCAAGTGGCTGGTGCAGGGCGGCATGAAGCCCGGCGCGGCCAAGCAGAACATCTACACCACGCTGATCCCGATCACGAAGGAGAACGCGGGTGCCGACGGCACCTGCTGGAAGCTCACCGCCGCCAAGTGACGCCGACGCCGGAGCCGCACCGATGAACGAGACGCTCACCCGCCTGCGCTACCGCTGGTGGCCCGACCACTGGGTCGGCGAGATCCTGTCCAAGCGCTGGACCGAGACCGCGATCCCCGTGCTGCTGCTGGTGGCGGTGCTGCTGGCCTCGGGCCAGCTCATCGGCAACTTCTGGTCGCCGGTGGTGCTGGCCGACACGCTGCGGCAGGCCGGCGAGATCGGCTTCATCGTGCTCGGCCTGGCGCTGGTGATGATCGTGGGCGGCATCGACCTGTCGGTGGGTTCCATCTTCGCGCTCACCAACTTCTGCGCGCTGATGTGCATGCACGTGCTGAAGTGGCCGATGGGCGCGTCGGTGCTGGCCACGCTGGCCGTCGGCGCGCTGCTGGGCGCGGTCAACGGCGTGCTGATCGGCTACCTGCGGCTGCGCGCCTTTCTCACGACGCTCATCACGCTGATCATCTTCCGCTCGTTCTACGAGATCCTGAGCCTGCAGTACTCGACCGCGATCGCGGGCTCGCTGCCCGACTCGCCGGCCTGGGACTTCCTGGGCAACGGCACCTTGCTGGGCCTGCCGACCGTGGCCTGGGCCTACGCGGCGGTGGCGATCGCGGGCCATGTGCTGCTCACGCGGCTGCGCGCGGGCTGGCACATCATGGCCATCGGCGGCTCGCGCCGCTCGGCCTACAACAGCGGCATCGCGGTGCGGCGCACCGTGGCGCTGTGCTACGTGGCCTCGGGCACGCTGTGCGGCGCGGCCGGCTGCTTCTTCGCCTCGCGGCTGGCCACGGCCGGCGCCGACATCGGCGTGGGCATGGAGGTGCTGGTGCTCACGGCCGCCGTGCTCGGCGGCATCAGCCTGGGCGGCGGGCGCGGCTCTGTCGCCAAGGCGCTGGTCGGCACGCTGCTGGTGCTGCTGATCACCAACGGGCTGACCTCGATGTCGGCGCCCGGCGGCGTGATCCGCATGGTGCTGGCCGCGATCCTGGTGCTGGCGGCCGTGATCGACGTGCGCTGGCTCAAGAACCGCCAGCGCATCATCAGCAAGGTCTACGTGAGCCCGACCTACTTCGCGCTGCCGCCGGCACCGGCCTGCAGCGGCGACGGCGCGGGCGCGGGCGCGGGCCCGAGTGTCTACGCGGTCAACAACAAGCTGCGCGACGTCACGCTGATCGGCCTGGGCAAGATCGAGTCGCCCGAGGACGTGATCCTCGACCGCGACGACAACCTCTATGCCGGCTCGCGCCATGGCGACGTGATCCGCTTCCTCGCGCCCGACTACGAGCGCATGGAGGTCTATGCCCACATCGGCGGCCAGCCGCTGGGCCTGGCCTTCGACCGCGAGGACAACCTGCACGTGTGCGTGGGCGGCATGGGCCTGTACCGCGTCACGCCCGGGCGCAAGGTCGAGCGCGTGACCGACGAGACCAACCGCAGCTGGACCTCGATCAACGACGACAGCCGGCTGCGGCTGGCCGACGACCTCGACATCGCCGACGACGGCCGCATCTTCTTCAGCGAGGCCACGGTGCGCTACGAGATGCACGAGTGGCCGGTCGACGGGCTGGAAGCGCGCGGCAACGGGCGCATCGTCTGCTTCGATCCGCGCGACGGCTCGACGCGCACCGTGCTGCGCGGGCTGCGCTTTCCGAACGGCATCGCGATCGCGAGCGACGGCCAGTCGATCCTGTTCGCCGAGACCTGGGGCTGCTGCATCAAGCGCTACTGGTTCGACGGCCCGAAGGCCGGCCAGGTGCGGATGGTGATCGACAACCTGCCCGGCTATCCCGACAACATCAACCTCGCCTCCGACGGCCACTACTGGCTCGCGCTGGTGGGCATGCGCTGCCCGGCCTACGACCTCGCGATGCGCATGCCGGGCTTTCGCCGCCGCATGGCCACGCGCGTGCCGGTGGACGAATGGCTGTTCCCCAACATCAACACCGGCTGCGTGCTCAAGTTCAGCGAGGCCGGCGAGATCCTCGAGACGCTGTGGGACCTGGGCGGCGAGAACCACCCGATGATCACCTCGATGCGTGAGCACCGCGGCCACCTCTACCTGGGCGGCATCTCGAACAACCGCATCGGCCGCTACAAGCTCGAGGGCGCCGACCCCGACTTCGTGCAGTACGAACGGCGCTGGAGGACAGCCTGATGCTCGACACCCTTCGCGGTTTCACCGACCGCCTGCTCGGGCGCGGCAGCGCCGCCATCACCGTGCCGGTGATGGACGGCGTGCTCAAGCCCAACCGCGCGCTCGACAACGCCGAGGTGGTGGCCGAGCTCGCCGACATCGACGACCTCGCGGTGGCCGAGGGCGTGCTGTGGATCGCGGCCGGGCCCGCGCTGTACCGGCTCGACGGCGGCGCGCCCGTCGAGGTGCGGCGCTTCGAGCGCCCGATCACCGCGCTGGCCGCGGCGCCCGGCGGACGGCTCGCGCTGGCGCTCGGCGGCACGCAGGTTCTGCTGCTCGCGCCCGACGGCGCCACCGCCCACACGCTCACGGAGGCCGGCGGCCGCGCGCTGCGCTGCGTCAATGCGCTGGCCTGGGACGAGGCCGGCCGGCGCTGGCTGCTGACCGAGGGCTCGGCCGAGCATGCGCCCGAACGCTGGTGCCACGACCTGATGGCGCACGGCACGAGCGGCCGCGTCTGCGCCTGGGCGCCGGGCGGCGGTGCCGCGCAGCAGCTCGCAGGCGGGCTGCGCCATGCCTTCGGCGTGCTGCCGCAGGCGGGCGGCACGGTGCTGGTCGGCGAGAGCTGGGCACATCGCGTGCTCGCGCTCGGGCCGAACGGCACCGCGCCGCGCGTGGCCGACCTGCCCGGCTATCCCTCGCGCATGGCGCCGGCGGCCGGCGGTGGCTTCTGGCTCAGCTGCTTCGTCTGCCGCACCCAGCTGGTCGAATTCGTGCTGCGCGAGGAGGCCTACCGCCGCCGCATGGTGGCCGAGATCGATCCGCGCTACTGGATCGCGCCGGCGCTCTCGTCGGGCCACAGCTTCCTCGAGCCGCTGCAGGGCGCGGGCGTCAAGCAGATGGGCGTGCTCAAGCCCTGGGCGCCGCCGCGCTCCTACGGGCTGGTGGTGCGCGTGAATGCGCAGGGCCAGGTCGTGTCTTCGCTGCACAGCCAGGTCGATGGCCGCCACCACGGCATCACCGCGGTGGCCGAGCACGCGGGCGCGCTGTTCGCGGCCTCGAAAGGCGGCGGCCGGCTGCTGCGGGTGCGCATGACCGCCGAGGAACAGGGAGCCGCGCGATGAATGCCCGCGATACCACCGCCGATGCCGTGGCCGCCGAGCCGGGCGCGCCCGCCGCGGTCGAGACCATGCTCGAGCTGCGCCAGGCCACCAAGAAATACGCGGGCGTACCCGCCATCGAGGCGGTCGACTTCACGCTGCGCCGCGGCGAGATCCACGCGCTGCTCGGCGAGAACGGCGCCGGCAAGTCGACGCTGACCAAGGTGATGGCCGGCGTGGTGCCGCTGAGCGCGGGCCAGATGCTGGTGGAAGGCCGGCCGGTGCAGCTGCGCACGCCGCTGGAGGCGCGCCACGAGGGCATCGCGATGGTGTTCCAGGAAACCAGCCTGGTCCCGACGATGACGGTGGCGCAGAACCTGTTCCTGGGCCAGGAGTCCTTCTTCAACCGGCTGCGCGGTGTCTACATCTCGGCGCAGCAGTTCCTGCAGTCGCTCAATTTCGACGTCGACCCGACCGCCACCGTGGGCATGCTCGGCGCGGCCAAGAAGCAGATGGTGGAGATCGCGCGCGCGGTGCTGCACAAGGCGCGCATCATCATCTTCGACGAGCCCACGGCCAGCCTCACGCCCGAGGAGAAGAAGTACTTCTTCGACCTGGTGTTCGACCTCAAGGCGCGCGGCGTGTCGGTGATCTTCATCTCGCACGCGCTCGAGGAGGCGCTGCTGCTGGCCGACCGCATCACGGTGCTGCGCGACGGCCGCCACGTCGTGACCGACGACAAGGCCAACTTCGACCGCGAGCGCATCGTGCAGGCGATGGTGGGGCGCGATCTCTCGCAGACGCTCTACGGCCAGAAGAAGACCCACGTGCGGCCGCAGGGCGAGTGCCTGCTGTCGGTGCGCAACCTGCGCATGGCGGCGATGGTCAAGAACAACTCGCTGTCGGTGTTCGCGGGCCAGATCACGGGCGTGTTCGGCCTGGTGGGCGCGGGCCGCACCGAGACCTTCAAGGTGGTGGCCGGGCTGATCAAGCGCGACTTCTTCCATGGCGGCGAGATCCTGCTGCGCGGCCGGCCGGTGCGCTACCGCGTGGCGCGCCAGGCGGTGCGCGACGGCATCGCCTATATCACCGAGGACCGCAAGTTCGAGGGCTTCTTCGAGACCATGTCGATCGCGCAGAACATCTACATGGGGCTGCAGGGCAAGCTGGCCGGCGCGCGCGGGCTGGTGTCGGGCGCGAAGGCGCGTTCGGTGGGCGAGCACTGGAGCCGGCTGCTCAATGTGCGCGCCATCGGCAAGGAGGTGAAGGTGATCGAGCTGTCGGGCGGCAACCAGCAGAAGGTGGTGATCGCCAAGTCGCTGGTGCAGGAACCCGACATCGTGATCTTCGACGAGCCCACGCGCGGGGTCGACGTGGGCGCCATCGCCGAGATCCACGCCGAGATCAACCGGCTGGCCGACGCCGGCAAGGCGGTGGTGGTGATTTCCTCCTACCTGCCCGAGGTGATGGCCCTGTCGGACCGCATCCTCGTGGCCAAGCAGGGCAAGGTGGTGACGGAGTTCTCGGCCACCGAGGCGACGCAGGAGGCGATCATGTACGCGGCGATCCACTGACCGCCGATCGCCCGTTCGGGCGCTTCAGTTCTTCTCGTCTTCCGCCGGCCAGTCGCGGATGTAGGCCTTGAGCATCTTGTTCTCGAAGTTCTGCGCGTCGACCACGGCCTTGGCCACGTCGTAGAAGCTGATCACACCCATCAGCATGCGCTTGTCCATCACCGGCATGTAGCGGGCATGGCGCTCGAGCATGATGCGGCGGATCTCGTCGAGGTCGGTCTCGAGGGTGCAGGTGACCGGGGCATCGTCCATGGCCTTGCGCACCAGCGTGCCGCCGACCTGGCCGCCGTTGGCGACGATGGTCACGATCACTTCACGGAAAGTGAGCATGCCCACGAGGTCGCCATGCTCCATGACGACCAGCGAGCCGATGTCCTTGTCCGCCATCGTCTTGACGGCTTCGGCCAGCAGATCGTCTGGCGTGATGGTGAAGAGCGTGTTGCCCTTGACGCGAAGGATGTCGCTGACTTTCATCGTGTGCTCCTCTCGGACTCTGTCTTTCCCGGCAACCTGCCTTTTTTGAATATAGCCCACAATCGGCGCCGACTCCCACGGCCCGGTATGCCGCTGTCACGCAGCGGACGCGACCCGGCCCATAGCGCCGCTCCAGAAAGGACCCCATGCCCGGCTATTCCGACCCCGGTTTCGACACCCTCGCGCTGCACGCCGGCGCCTCGCCCGACCCCACGACCGGCGCGCGCGCGGTGCCGATCCACCTGACCACCTCCTTCGTCTTCGAGTCGAGCGACCATGCGGCCGCCCTGTTCAACCTCGAGCGTTCGGGCCACGTCTACTCGCGCATCAGCAACCCCACCAACGCGGTGCTCGAGCAGCGGGTGTCGGCGCTCGAGGGCGGCATCGGCGCGATCGCCACCGCCAGCGGCCAGGCGGCGCTGCACCTGTCCATCGCCACGCTGATGGGCGCGGGCTCGCACATCGTGGCCAGCACCGCGCTGTACGGCGGCTCGCAGAACCTGCTGCACTACACGATGCGCCGCTTCGGCATCGAGACCACCTTCGTCAAGCCCGGCGACCTCGACGGCTGGCGCGCCGCGGTGCGGCCCGAGACCAAACTGTTCTTCGGCGAGACCGTGGGCAACCCCGGCCTCGACGTGCTCGACATTCCGGCCGTGGCCGAGATCGCACACGAGGCCGGCGTGCCGCTGCTGGTCGACTCCACCCTGACCTCGCCCTACCTGATCAAGCCGCTGGACTTCGGCGCCGACCTGGTCTACCACTCGGCCACCAAGTTCCTCTCGGGCCACGGCACGGTGATCGGCGGCGTGGTGGTCGACGGCGGCAGCTTCGACTGGGAGAAGTCGGGCAAATTCGCCGAGCTGAGCCAGGCCTACGACGGCTTCCACAACATGGTGTTCAGCGAGGAGAGCACGGTCGGCGCCTTCCTGCTGCGCGCGCGCCGCGAGGGCCTGCGCGACTTCGGCGCCGCGATGAGCCCGCACACCGCCTGGCTGATCCTGCAGGGCATCGAGACCCTGCCGCTGCGCATGGAGCGCCATATCGACAACACGCAGAAGATCGTCGAGTTCCTCGCCACCCATCCCTTCGTCTCGCGCGTGGGCCATCCGCTGATCGAATCGCACCCGAGCCACGCACTGGCGCAGAAGCTGCTGCGCCACGGCGCGCGCGGCGCGGGCGCGGTGTTCAGCTTCGACATCAAGGGCAGCCGCGCCCAGGGCAAGGCCTTCATCGAATCGCTCAAGCTCTTCAGCCACCTCGCCAACGTGGGCGACTGCCGCAGCCTGGTGATCCACCCGGCCAGCACCACCCACTTCCGCATGACCGACGAGGCGCTCGCGGGCGCGGGCATCTCGCAGGGCACGATCCGGCTGTCGATCGGCCTCGAGGATCCGGCCGACCTGATCGACGACCTGAAGCGCGCGCTGAAGGCGGCCGAGAAAGCGGCATGAGCGCCGCGCCGGGCCACACCAGGCAAGCTCGCACCGCAGTGCGAAGCACGAAGGTACTTCGATGAGCGTGGACGACGCCGCCGAGGCGATGGACGGCTACGAGCGCCAGCGCGCCGCACTGCTCGCCAGCGTGCCGCGCATGCCGCACCATTGGCAGGAAGCCGGCCGCTCGCTCTACGAGCAGGCCCACCTCGCGCGCCGGCTCGGACGCCACCCCGAATCGCGTGCGCTGATGCTCGAGGCGGTCACGCGCCTGGGCTCGATCGCACTGCCGCAAGCCTGGTTCGAGGTGGCCGACTGGGCCTGGGAAGACGGCGACCACGACGTGGCGGGCCGGCTCTATCACGACGCGATGTTCAAGACCGGTGGCTGCACCGAAGAGGAGGCGCAGCGCATCGTCGAACGCCTGCGCTCGCTCGGCGACGACCATGGCCATCCGTGGGTCTGGGCTGCGCTCATGCGTGCCTCGCTCGGCGACCCCGGTGAAGACTCGGCGCCCGAGCGCCTGCGCGCCATCGAGGCAATGCACGCGCGCGCCGGCGGCCTGCCGGCGGCACTGCGCATCCGCGCACGGGCACGCGACAACGCCGGCGACCTCGAAGGCGCCGCGGCCGACCTCGATGCCTGCATGGCGCGCTCGGCCGATCCGCGCGTGCCGGTCTGGCGCGCGCTGCTCGACTACCGCATGGGCCGGCCCTTCGACCTCGAGGCCATCCAATGGCCCGAACACCCCGACCTCGGCGGCGGCGACTATTACAGCGCCGGCTGCGAACTGGCGGAGGTGGTCGAGTTGCTGCAGCAGCAGGAAGGCCAATACACGGGCAGCCAGGACCTCGCGCGCGTGAAGGCCGTGGAGGCACGGGCCTATGAGCTCGGCGCGGCGCGCTTCGAGCACTACTTCGCCACCGGCGAGGGCGGGCCGCTGGACGCCGAGCCCCACATCTACGCGATGCTGTGCAACAACCTCGCGATCGCCGGCGGCTTTCGGCAGGAGAAGTTCGCGCAGGCCATTCCCTGGCACGACAAGGGCTGGGCCGTATCGCCGTTCTGGGAGCAGTACCACGGGCGGCTGCGCTGCCAGGCGCGCATCGGGGACTGGGCCGGCGTCGTCGACTCGTGGACCGTGCTGCGGCGCGCTTTCGGCGACGACTGGCCGGTCGAGCAGGCGGCGTGCGAGGTGGCCTGGGCCTTCGAACGGCTCGGCCAGCCGGCGCAGGTGCTCGAGCTGATGGACCTGCGCGCCGCGCACGCGGGCACGCCGCTGTCCGAACTGATCTCCGACGTCGAGGCCGAGACGCGCCGCGCGGTGCTGATGGCGCTGGGCGCCCAGGCCGCCGCCCGGTTGGGCCAGCGCGGGCCGGTCGAACGAATCGCGCGCGAACTGCTGGCCAGCGACCGCCTGAGCGACGGCCTGTGCCGGCACCTGGCACAGGCCTGGCGCCTGCTGGGCGACGAGGCCCAGGCCGAGCGCTGCGAGCGTGCGCTCGACACGCCCGACCCACATGAACGCCCCGCCCTCGCGCAGGCGGCCGCGCCCGAGGTGGCCGCCATGCTCGGCTGGGCCCGGGCGCCGTTCCTCGACGACGGCTACGCGGTGGTGCGCTTCGCGGCCCTGTCCGACGACGGCTGGTCCTTCGAGCTGCGCAAGGACGGCGAGATGGGCGACGAGACGCTGCCCATCTACGCACAGATCCGGCGCGGCGGCGATGTCCACGACGGCGAGGACGAAGCCCCGCTCGCCGTGCCCACCTGGCAGTTCGGCGTGCTCAACGAAGCGCCGGGCCTGTTCGGTCGACTGCGCGGCAAGGCGCCGACCGCGCGGCTCTACCTGGCCCACAGCCCCACGGGCCACGCACCGCCGGCCGAATGGACCGAAGCGCCGATCGCGCAGTTGCCGCCCGTGTGGGCCGAACTGCAGCGGCGCGTGAGCGAGGCCGACGCGGCCTGGCAGCGGCTGGCCGCCGCCGCCCCGCTCGAACGCATCGAGGCCACCATCGCCCGGCTGCACGCGCAGGGCGTGCTCGACGGACGCGACGCCGACCTCGGCATCTGCCGCATCGGCCCGTACCTCGGCGCCTCGGGCGGGGCCTGGGTCGGCCTGAGCGTGGACCGCAAGCGCGACACCGATCCCACGCTGCCCGAGCTGGCCTACGACCCTTATCACTTCATCTACCAGATCGTGCCGGCCACCGACACCGGGCCGGCCTGGGTGATGTACGGCTTCCAGCAGGACGCCGGCAAAGGCCGGCAGATCAAGCCCGGCGACGCGGCGCTCGCACTGGCGGCCGCGCGGCTGTTCGAACGCGCGCTGCAGCGACTGCAGCGCTGGGAGGCCGCGCGATGAGCGCCGGCCCGCACGCACCACAAAGACAGGAAGCCCTCGAGGAACACGCATGAGCACGTTCGACGTCAACCACCATCCCACCTATTGCTACACCGGCGGCAAGCCCTTCGATGCCGCCAAGCCCACCGTGGTCTTCGTCCACGGCGTGCTCAACGACCACAGCGTCTGGATCCTGCAGAGCCGCTGGTTCGCCAACCACGGCTGGAACGTGCTCGCGGTCGATCTGCCGGGCCACTGCAAGAGCGAGGGCCCGCCGCCGGCCAGCGTCGAGGAGGCCGCGCAGTTCGTGCTCGCGCTGCTCGACGCGGCGGGCGTGCAAAAAGCGGCGCTGATCGGCCACAGCTTCGGCTCGCTGATCGCGCTGGAAGCGGCCGCGCGCGCGCCGGAGCGCGTGACGCACCTGGCGATGGTCGGCACCGCCTACCCTATGGTGGTGTCGCCGGCGCTGCTCGAGAGTTCGCTCAACGACCCCGAGCGCGCGATCGCGATGGTCAACACCTTCTCGCATGCGCTGCTGGCGCCGCCGCCCTCGGCGCTCGGCCCGGGCACCTGGCTCTACGGCAGCTCGCGCGCGCTGATGCGCCGCGTGCTCGCGAGCAACCGCGAGGCCAACGTGTTCCACGTCGGCTTCAAGGCCTGCAACGACTACGCGGGCGGCGAGGCGGCGATGGAGAAGGTGCAGTGCCCGGTGCTGTTCCTGCTCGGCGACGCCGACCAGATGACGCCGCCGCGCGCCGTGAAGGCCCTGGCCGCCAAGGCGCGCGACGGGCGGACGGTGACGGTGCACGCGGGCCACGCGCTGATGAGCGAGGCGCCCGACGCGGTGCTGTTCGCGCTGCGGGATTTCGTCTCGCGCTGAGGCGAAGCCGCGCTAGCCGCGCGCGGCCAGGTCGTTGATGTCGAGCGGGTCGAGCACCCGCTTGCTCGCTCCATGCCGCGCCACCGCCAGCATCGCGAGCCCCATGTTCTCGGTGGTGGTCACCAGATGCGGCCACAGCCGTCGCGCGAGCCCGAACACCGGCGTGAGCAGCACGATGCCCGCCTTGTACAGCGGCGTCTTGGTGTTCGCGCCGTGCAGCGGCTGGATCGCGCCGGGCCTGAACATGTAGGCGGCCCGGAACGGGAGCTTCAGCAGCGCGTTCTCGGTCGCGCCCTTCACGCGCGCCCACATGCTGCGGCCGCGCTCGCTGCTGTCGGTACCGGCGCCGGTCACGTAGGCGAAGGTCATCTCGGGATTGAGCCGCGCGAGCACGGTGGCGGCGGCCAGCGTGAGGTCGTAGGTCACGCGGCGGTACGCGTCCTCCTTCATGCCGACCGAGGACACGCCGAGGCAGAAGAAGCAGGCGTCGAAGCCCGTGAGCCGCGGCTCGGCCGCCGTGTAGTCGTACATGTCGGGAAGCACGAGATCGCGCAGCTTGGGATGCTGCTGGCCGCTGGGCCGGCGGCCGACGGCCACGACCTCCTCCACGTCGGGAGCGAGCAGGCATTCGCGCAGCACGCCGAAACCGACCATGCCGGTGGCGCCGAAGACGAGGACTTTCATGGGAGGGCCGGCCCCGCGGGCCGCGTGTGTGGACGAGCCGAGTAGATCAGGCCGCCCGCGGCACTGTAAAGAGCGCGGGCTTCTTCTCGAGCACCGCCACCAGCAGCTCGGCATGCAGGCTCGAGGGCTGCGGCGCCGGCAGCGCGGTCAGCATGCGCGACAGCGTTTCGGCATGCGGCAGCAGCGGGCCGAGGAAGCGCGTGCCCGCGGCATCGGCCACCAGCAGGGTCGGGAAGGTCTCGACGTCGAACTCGTCGGCGATGTCGGCATGGTCCTCGATGTCGACCCAGGCGAAGCGCAGCCCGGGATGCGCGCGCGCCACCTGCTCGAACAGCGGCCGGTAGTCGCGGCAGGTGCCGCACCACTCGGCGCACAGGCACACGACCCAGGGCGCGCCGCCGGCCGGCGCGGCGGAATCGGGGGTGGAAGGCAGGGCGCTCAAGGCTCGTACGTGGGCAGAAGGGGGAAGAAAGACCCGGGTGGTGCGCCCGGAAGGTCGTGGCTATTATGGACAAAGCCCCTCCGGGGCGCAGGAGACGCACGATGAACACCTCCACCGCCACTCCCTCCGCTGCGAGCGTCGATCCGCGCCAGTTCACGAGCTTCGCGGAGTTCTATCCCTTCTACCTGACCGAACACGCCAACCGCACCTGCCGGCGGCTGCATTTCGCGGGCTCCACGCTGTCGCTGGCCTGCCTCGCGATGCTGGTGCTGACGCTCAATCCGCTGTGGCTGCTTGCCGGGCTGCTGGTCGGCTACGGCTTCGCCTGGGTCGGGCATTTCGGCTTCGAGAAGAACAAGCCGGCCTCGTTCAGGCGGCCGCTCTACAGCTTCATGGGCGACTGGGCGATGTACCGCGACATCTGGCTGGGCCGTGTGAAGATCTGAGCCCGGCTGCTAGATCAACAGCACGTCGCCCAGCCGCAGCGAGCGCAGCGGCCCCTTCTGCCACAGGTCCTCGAGCGGCTCGGCCTTGGGCATCAGGAGCGCCTCGAGCAGCGGCTCGATCGGCGTCGACGGGTCGGCCAGCAGCACGTAGCGCGGGTCGCCGCCATCCCCGTCCTCGGCCAGCGGCGCGATCCAGTCGAGCGCCACCAGGGTGTCGAGCACCGGCACCAGTTGCAGCGCGTCCACGCGCATCGAGGCCACCAGCCGCGCCGCGCCCGCGCCCTTGTCGGGCGTCGCGCGGGCCCGGGCGAGCTGCTGCAGCACCTCCATCGCCAGTTGCAGCGGCCAGCCGGCGCCGCCGCCGCGCCGGGCCACGCCGGTCAGGAGGCTCGGCAGGTAGGCCGCGATCACCGCGCCCAGCAGCACGATGACCCAGGCCACGTAGATCCACACCAGCAGGATCGGGAAGGTGGCGAAGGCGCCATAGAGCACCGAATAGGTCGGCACCAGGCTCAGGTAGTAGCCCAGCACGCGCTTGGCGATCTCGATCGCCGCCGCCACGAACACGCCGCCGGCCCAGGCATGCGACCAGCGCACGTTGGTGTTGGGCACGTAGTGGTAGAGCGAGGCCATGCCGGCGGCCAGCAGCACGAACTCGAAGGCGTCGAAGAACAGCTTGACCGCGCTCACGCCCACCACGTCGCGCGAGGCCGCGAACACATAGGAGGTGGTGGACAGGCTCACCGCCAGGATCAGCGGCCCGAGCGTGATCGTGGCCCAGTAGATCAGCACCCGCTGCGCGAACGGCCGCGGCGAGCGCACGCGCCAGATGTTGTTGAGCGTCTTGTCGATGGTGAGGATCAGCGCGATGGCGGTGATCAGCAGCACGATCAGGCCCGCGATCCCCAGGCCGCTGGCCTTGCTCGCGAACTGGTTGAGGTAGCCCAGCACCTGGCGCGCGATGTTCTCGGGGATCAGGCTCTCGATCAGCCAGCGCTGCAGGCGGCCCTGCATCTTGGCGAACATCGGGAACACGGTGAACAGCGCGAGCGCCACCGTGAAGAACGGCACCATCGCGATGGTGGTGGTGAAGGTCAGGCTGCTGGCCGTGAGGCCGAGGCGGTCCTCGCGAAAACGCTCCCCGAGCACCGCCGCGGTGTTTCGCCAGGGGAAACGGGAGAGATCCCTCCAGAGCTGACGACGATTCATGGCCGGTATCATGCCATCCGCCTTTCATGTTCCCGCAGCGAGGGCGCCCCCGGATCTCCCCCTTGCCCTCTTCACCTTCGCCGCCCGTGAGCCTCTCCCCGCCCCCGCCCTCCTCCGTCGCGACCACCCGCTGGCTCGCGGTCGGCAGCCTCGCCGGGCTGATCGTGCTGGGCCTGGCCTGGGAACTCTGGCTGGCGCCGCTGCGCCCCGGCGGCTCGCTGATGGCACTCAAGGTGCTGCCGCTCGCCATCCCGCTGGCCGGCCTGCTGAAGAACCGCATGTACACCTACCGCTGGGTCAGCCTGATGGTCTGGCTCTATTTCACCGAGGGCGTGGTGCGCGCCTGGAGCGACACCAACGGCATCAGCCAGCTGCTCGCGCTGGCCGAGGTGCTGCTGTGCCTGGTGCTCTTCGTCGCCTGCGCCTGGCATGTCCGCCTGCGGCTGCGCCACGCCAAGGCCGCCGCCCGTCCCCTGGAGGCTTCCACCCCATGACCCCTTCCGCTTCTTCCGCCGCCCTGCTCGAGCGGCTGCGCGCCATCGTCGGCGCCAACCACCTGCTGAACGAGGGCGACCTCACCGCCTACGAACAGGACTGGCGCAAGCGCTCGCGCGGCAAGGCGCTGGCCGTGGTGCGCCCGGCCGATGCGCAGCAGGTGGCCGAGGTGGTCAAGGCCTGCGCCGAAGCCGGCACCGCCGTGATCCCGCAGGGCGGCAACACCGGCCTGGCGGTCGGCTCCATTCCCGACGACAGCGGCACCCAGGTGGTGCTGAGCCTGCAGCGGCTCAACGCCATCCGCGGCATCGACGCGGCCAACCTCACGATGACGGTGGAGTCGGGCTGCATCCTGCAGACCCTGCAGGAGACCGCCGAGAAGGCCGGCTACCTGTTCCCGCTGAGCCTCGCGGCCGAGGGCAGCTGCACCATCGGCGGCAACCTCGCGACCAATGCCGGCGGCACGCAGGTCGTGCGCTACGGCAACACGCGTGAGCTCTGCCTGGGCCTGGAGGTCGTCACGCCGCAGGGCGAGATCTGGCACGGCACCAGCGGCCTGCGCAAGGACAACACCGGCTACGACCTGCGCGACCTGTTCGTCGGCAGCGAGGGCACGCTGGGCATCATCACGGCCGCCACGATGAAGCTCTATCCGCTGCCGGCCGCGCAGCTCACGGCCTGGGCCGCCGTGCCCTCGCTCGACCACGCGGTCACGCTGCTGGGCCTGGCCCACAAGCAGCTGGGCCCGGGCCTCACGGGCTTCGAGGTGATGGGCAAGTTCGCGCTGAGCCTGGTCGACAAGCACATGCCGCAACTGCGCGTGCCCTTCATCGGCGACGAGAACGTGCCCTACTGCGTGCTGCTCGAGAACTCCGACAGCGAATCGGAGGACCATGCGCGCGCGCGCTTCGAGGCCCTGCTCGAAACCGCCTTCGAGGACGGCTGCGTGACCGACGCGGTGGTGGCCGAGAACCTCGCGCAGGCGCACCAGCTCTGGCACATCCGCGAGAGCATTCCGCTCGCGCAGGCCGAGGAAGGCCTCAACATCAAGCACGACATCTCGATCCCCGTCTCGCGCATCCCGGCCTTCGTGGCCGAGACCGACGCGCTGCTGGCGCGCGAGATCGCCGGCGTGCGGCTGGTGAACTTCGGCCACCTGGGCGACGGCAACCTGCACTACAACGTGCAGGCGCCCGAGAACGTCGATACCAAGGCCTTCCTGAAGAACGAGGAAGACCGCATCAACACGCTGGTCTACGAGGCGGTCGAGAAGTTCGGCGGCTCGTTCTCGGCCGAGCATGGCGTGGGTTCGCTCAAGGTCGACACGCTCGAGAAGCACAAGTCGCCGGTGGCGCTCGAGATGATGCGCGCGATCAAGCGCGGGCTCGATCCGAAGAACATCCTGAATCCGGGGCGGGTGATCCGGGTCTGAGCCGGCGGCTCAGCGCCCGAAGTCGCCGGGCCGCAGCTCGATCGCCTGCCCGTGCGGCGTGCGGTCGGCCGCGTGGTCCCAGGCCTCGCGGTAGCGCGCCAGCTCGTCGTGCGAACTCGCGCCCTTGCGCGCCACCAGCGTCTCGAGCGCGGCGAGCCAGTGCCGGTAGTAGGTGTCGCCCGCATCGGGGTCGCCCGCGGCCTGCGCGGCCTGGATCTGCGCGGCCAGGGTCTCGGCCCATTCGCTCCAGCTGAACAGGCCCTTCTCGTGCAGCGCCAGCGTCATCGCGAAGGCCTGGGCCTGCCAGGGCGCGCCGAAGACGGGGCCGTCGGCGTCGCGTGGCATGCCGGGGGCCAGCATCCCGTCGGGGTACTGCGTCATTCGGCCGCCTCCAGGTAGCTTTCCCAGGCATCGACCGACACCGCGAGCTTCTGCGCCGCGCCGCCCCAGAGTTCCGCTTCCTCGAACACCACCGTGTAGAGCCACTGCGGCGCCTCGCCCGCGCCCTGCGCGTTGCTGTCGGCGAACACGTGCGCGCCATGCAGCCGCTCGACGGTGCCGCGCCGCCCCTGCACATAGCCCGGCAGCCGCGTGTGATGGTCGACGCGGCCCGCGCGCATGCGCACCGCCTGGCCGATCGCGAAGCGCGCGGGCGCCGCAGCCGGCCGCTCGGTGGGCGAGCCCCTGGCCAGCACCGCGGCCACGTCGGCCGCCTGCAGCACGCGCTTGACGGGCGCGGGCGCATGCAGCATGCGGCCCTGCGCGATCTCGTCCTCGAACAGCTGGCCGCGCTCGATCATCAGCCGCTCGAGCGCAGTGAGCCAGATCCGGTAGTAGCTCAGTTGCAGGTAGTGCGGCAAGGTCTCGCGCACGGCGCGGCTCGCATCGATGTTCCATGAACCGGTGGCGCCCATCGCGAGCACCAGCGCGAGCGCGCGCGGTTCCCAGTCGGCATGGAACAACTCGCCCTCGGGCTCGGGCTGCACCGCGCCGAAGCCGGTGCGGCCGCCGAGGTCGGCCTGGGTCCGGTAGCTCATGGCTGGCTCCCCTGCCCCGGCGCATCGGCGAGCCGGGTGCCGATCATCGAATCGCGCGACACCAGCGCCGCGAGCTCCTCCTCGCCCAGGTGCTCGGTGCCCGCGGGCCGCTGCGGAATCACGAGGTAGCGCACCTCGGCGGTCGAGTCCCAGATCCGGATGCGCGTGGTCTCGGGCAGCACGGTGCCGAAGTCCGCGAGCACGCCGCGCGGGTCGCGCACCGCGCGCGAGCGGTAGGGCGCGCTCTTGTACCAGGTGGGCGGCAGGCCCAGCACCGGCCACGGGTAGCAGCTGCACAGGGTACAGACCACCATGTGGTGCTGATCGTCGCTGTTGGCCACCGCCACCATGTGCTCGCCCTGGCGGCCGGTGTAGCCCAGCGAGGCGATGGCCGCGGTGGCGTCGGCCAGCAGCCAGTCGCGAAAGGCCGGGTCGACCCAGGCCCTTGCCACCACGCGCGCGCCGTTGCGCGGGCCGATGCGGGTCTGGTAGGTGTCGATCAGCGCATCGAGCGCGGCCGGCTCGATGTAGCCCTTCTCGGTGAGCACGCTCTCGAGCGCGCGCACGCGCAGGTCCATCTCATCGAGCTCGCTGTGGTCATCGCCGTGGTCGTGGGTGTGTTCGCTCATGCCCCTCATGCTAAGCGCTGCGACCTACCAGCGGTAGGTCGCGGACGCCACCGCCTTGCGCCGCTCGCCGTAGAAGCAGCCGTAGGTGCACGAGGCGATGTAGGCCTTGTCGGCCAGGTTCGTGAGGTTGAACGCGTAGCGCCAGTGGCCGGTGTCGTACGACACCATCGCGTCGAACACGGTGTACGAGGGCACGATGCCGTTCACGTAGAGCCCGGTGGAGGCGCCCACGTGGCGCACGCCCAGCCCCGCGCGCAGGCCCGGCGCGCCGGCCGCGCCGAAGTCGTACTCGCCCCAGGCCGAGAAGGTGTTGTAGGGCACGTTGCCGCGCCGCTTGCCGACGTTGGCGGCGGTGGTGTCGGCGGTGACGCGCGCGTCGGTGTAGGCATAGGCGGCGATCAGGCTGGCGGAGCGGCCGATGCGCGTGCGCAACTCGATCTCCAGCCCGCGCGAGCGCACCTCGCCGGTCTGCACCGAGAAGCCGGTGTCGACGGGGTCGGTGGACAGCACGTTCTGCTGCCTGAGCTGGTAGACGGCCGCGCTCAGCAGGGTGTCGCTGCCCGGCGGCTGGTAGCGCAGGCCGAGCTCGTACTGCTCGCCGCGCGTGGGCTCGAAGCGCGCGCCCATGCGGTCGACGCCGCTTTGCGGCTGGAACGACTGGCTGAAGCTCGCGAACGGCGCGAGGCCGTTGTCGGCCAGGTAGACCAGGCCGGCGCGGCCGGTGGTGGCCGAGGTCTTCTCCTTCGAGTTCGCGGTCTCGCCGTCGACCGGCACCTGGCGGTCGGTCACGCGGTCGTGCCGCGCGCCGAGCACCACCACCCAGCGCCCGGCGATCTTCATCTGGTCCTGCAGGTACAGCCCGGTGGCGTTGCCGGCCATGTCGGGGAAGTAGGTGTTCGGCACCGGCGCACCCGCGACGTAGACGTAGTTCGGCGCGTAGTAGTTGAACTGCGTGGCGATCTCGCGCGACGCGCGCCGCGTGGTGTAGGACTGGTAGGTGGTGTCCACGCCGGCCAGCAGCGTGTGCGCGACGGGGCCGGTGTCGACGCGGTACTCGAGCGAGGTGTCGGTGGTGCGCGCACGCGAGCGGTCGCGGCGGTCGTAGGACTCGTGCGAGGTGGAGCTGGCGCCGTCAGGACTCACGCCGGAGGCGGAGGTGCTCGGGAAGTCGACTTCCGAACGGAAGGCATGCGCGCTGTGGCGCAGCTTCAGGCGATCGCTGAAGGCATGCTCGAAACGGTAGCCGAGGGCGGTGTTGGTGCCGGCGTAGCGGTCGCGCCCCGGCGTGCCGGTGTAGCGGCTGCTCGGCACCGGGCCGTGGATGTTGGGCAGGATCGTGACGCCGCCGGCCAGCCCGTACACGTAGTCGGTGCGGTTGCGCAGGTACTCGGCCTGCAGCGTGAGCGAGGTCGCCGCGCTCGGCTGCCAGCGGATCGCGCCCGACAGGAAGCGCCGGTCGTCGGGCACGTAGTCGATGAAGGTGTTGCTGTCGCGCACGAGGCCCGTGAGCCGGTAGGTCAGCGTGCCCTGCTCGTCGAGCTTGCCGCCGAAGTCGCCCTTGATCTGGCGGCGGTCGCGGTTGCCGAGCTCCACGCCCAGCTCGCGCAGCGGCTCGGCCGTGGGCTGCTTGGTGACGGTGTTGACCACGCCGCCGGGCGCGGCCGTGCCGTAGAGCAGCGAGGCCGCGCCCTTGAGCACCTCGGCGCGCTCGAGCCCGTAGAGCTCCTGCTGGCCGTCGTAGGCGTTGACCATGAACTTCGAGCCGTCGCGGTAGAGGCTGCCCGTGCCGGCGCCGGCCTGGAAGCCGCGGATCACGAACGAGTCGGTGGTGCGGTCGGCGCCTTCCGAGCGCCTCACGCCGGCCGTGTAGTTGAAGGCGTCGACCAGGCTGGTGGGCTGCTGGGCCTCGATCTGCTCGGCCGTGACCACCGAGATCGACTGCGGCGTCTCGAGGATCGGCGTGTCGGTCTTGGTGCCGGCCGTGCTGTGGCGCGCGATGTAGCCATCGGCCGGCCCGCCGTCGGCGCCGCGCTCGGCATTCACGCGCACTTCGGCCAGCATGGCCGACGGCGCGGGCGCCACCACCTGCGGCGCGGTGGAGGCGGCCGGCGCGCCCGCGCGCACGGTGTAGCCGCCCGCGTCGGTCGGCAACAGCTCGAGGCCGCTGTCGGCCAGCGCGCGGCGCAGCGCCTGCGGTGCGTCGTAGCGGCCGCGCACCGGCGCCGAGGCGCGCTGGCCGACCAGCGCGGCATCGACCGTCAGCGCCAGCCCGGCCTCGCGCGCGATGCGGTTGAGCGTGGCGCCGAGCGGGCCGGGCGGCAGGTCGTAGTCGCGCAGCACGGGGGCGGCCTGCGCCTGCGCGCGGGCCGGGGTCGGCAGCAGGACCGGCATGGCGGTGGCGAAGAGCAGCGCGGCGACGAGCGGGGTCGGACGGAACGGGAAGGACGAGGACAAGGCGGGACTCCAGGCAGGGGAAGGACGAGGGTTCTCTTCCTGCTTGCCGGACGAGGTTCGAAAAGTGAGAGGGGGCGGCCGAAAAAAGTCGGCCGGTCTTCTCCTCAGCGCGGCGCCTGCCTCGGCTCGATGCGCTGCCACCAGCGCGTGCCGCCCACGAGTTCGACCGGCACCGCGGCGGTGAGCGCCAGCAGCGCCTTGTCGGTGTCGTCCAGCGGCAGCGTGCCGGTCACGCGCAGGCCGGCCACGCGCGGGTCGACCGCGAGGTGGCCGGGCCGGTAGCGCGCGAGTTCGGCCACCACCTCGGCGAGCGGCTGGTCGTCGACCACCAGCATGCCGTCCTTCCAGGCATCGGCGTCGGGACGCGCGGGGCCGGGGGTGCCGGCGCCGTCGGCATGCAGTTCCAGGCTCTGGCCCTGCTGCACGATGCGTTCGCCTTCGCAAGCCTGCGCCGGATCGGCCGCGCAGCCGGCCGGCCGTGCCGCCACCGCGGACTGCGTGACCGTGAGCCGGGTGCCGGCGCCGTCGTCGAGACGGCGCACGACGAAGCGCGTGCCCAGCGCGCGCAGGCTGCCCTCGGGCGTGAGCACGACGAAGGGACGCTGCTCGGCCGCGTCGCCATGGGCGGTCTCGATGGCGATCTCGCCCGCGCGCAGCACGATCGCGCGCCGGCTGCCATCGAAGGCCAGGTCGACCGCGCTGCGGGTGTCGAGGTGCAGCACGCTGCGGTCGGGCAGCACCACGGTGAGCCGCTCGCCGGTGCCGGTTCGGTAGTCCGCGCTCAGGGTGGCCAGCGGCTCGAAGCGGTCGACGGCACCGAGCCCCAGCAGCAGCGCGGCCAGCAGCCCCAGCACGCCCGCGGACTGCTTCCAGCGCCGCGCGGCGCCGCTGCGCACCAGCGCCGAACGCACGGCCTCGCTGCGCGCGGGCGCCAGTTGGGCGTCGAGCTCGCCGAGCTGGGCCCAGGCGCGCCGGTGGTCGGCGTGGGCGTCGAGCCAGCGGCGCAGGCCTTCGGCATCGCGCGCGCCGGCCTCGCCCGAGCCCAGGCGCAACTGCCAGCCGATCGCCGCGTCGAGCACGGCCGCGGAGACCGGCAGCGAGGCCGAGGCCTGCGCGCTCATGCCGACGCTGCCGGCAGCGCGACGCCGAAACGCAGTTCGTAGCCGCGGCGCGCGGCCGTCGCCAGGTACTGCCGCACCCGCGGCACCGACACGCCGAGCTGCGCCGCGATCTCGGCATGGGTCATGCCGTCGAGGCGGCTGTGCAGCCAGGCGGCGCGGGTCTTGGGCGTGAGGCTCGCGAGCAGCGCGTCGAGCGCACGCAGCGCCTGCACCGCCTGCAGCTGCTCCTCGGGCGAGGGATAGAGCGCCGGCGGCAGCGCCGCGAGGTCGGCGAGGTAGGCGCGCTCCAGGTCGGCGCGGCGGAAGCGGTCGATCAGCAGGCCGCGCGCCACCGTCGTCAGGTAGGCCCGCGGCTCCTTCATCTCGACCGGCGCCGCCTGCGGCGGGCGCGCGGCCAGCAGCCGCACGAAGGCATCGTGCGCGAGGTCGGCCGCATCCTCGGCGCAGCCCAGCCGGCGGCGCAGCCAGGCCTGCAGCCAGCCGTGATGGCTGCGGTAGAGCACCTGGAGACTGTCGTCGATGGCGGGGGCGGACACGGGATGGCTGCGGCGGAATGTTGAGAATAGTTCTCATCTTAAGGGCTCGCCCGGGGTCCGGACGGGCCGGTCCGCGTCCGAATAAGATTCGGGGCCATGCCCCGCCGTCCGGGGCGCGCCGTTTTCACCGCCATGACCCAACGCCCCATCCGCTCCCAGTACGAAGACTTCATGCGCCACGTCGACACCCACGGCGTGTACAAGAGCGACCGCACCGGCACCGGCACCAGGAGCGTGTTCGGCCACCAGATGCGCTTCGACCTCAACGAGGGCTTCCCGCTGGTCACCACAAAGAAGGTGCACGTGAAGTCCATCATCCAGGAGCTGCTGTGGTTCCTGACCGGCTCGAGCAACAACAACTGGCTCAAGGAACGCGGCGTCACCATCTGGGACGAGTGGGCGCGCGAGGACGGCGACCTGGGCCCGGTGTACGGCGTGCAGTGGCGCAGCTGGCCCACGCCCGACGGCGGCCACATCGACCAGATCGCCGAGGTCGTGAAGACGCTCAAGTCCAACCCCGATTCGCGCCGCATCATCGTGAGCGCCTGGAACGTGGCCGAGCTCTCGAAGATGGCGCTGATGCCCTGCCACGCCTTCTTCCAGTTCTACGTGGCGCCGCCGCAGAACGACGGCGAGCGCGGCCGGCTCAGCTGCCAGCTCTACCAGCGCAGCGCCGACATCTTCCTCGGCGTGCCCTTCAACATCGCGAGCTACGCGCTGCTCACGCACATGATGGCGCAGCAGTGCGACCTCGACGTCGGCGACTTCATCTGGACCGGCGGCGACTGCCACATCTACAGCAACCACGCCGAGCAGGTCGCGCTGCAACTGAGCCGCGAGCCCTACCCCTATCCCACGCTGCGCATCAAGCGCCGGCCCGACTCGATCTTCGACTACCGGTACGAGGATTTCGAGTTCGAGGACTACCGGCACCACGACCCGATCAAGGCGCCGGTGGCCGTCTGATCGGCCGCGGGGGCCAAGGGGTGCGGATGCGGTCAAAATCGGGCCGCTTCGAACCCGCCTTCCCCTCGCCATGAACCTCAACCTCATCTTCGCGCGTGCCGCCAACGGCGTCATCGGCGCCGCCAACACCATTCCCTGGCACCTGCCCGAGGACATGGCGCACTTCAAGGCGCGCACGCTGGGCGCGCCGGTCATCATGGGCCGCAAGACCTGGGACTCGCTGCCGCCGCGCTTCCGGCCGCTGCCGGGGCGGCGCAACATCGTGGTCACGCGCCAGGCCGGCTGGCAGGCCGAGGGCGCGCAGCGCGCGGGCAGCCTGCGCGAGGCCATCGAAGCCTGCGAGCGGCTCGAGGCGCCCGATGTCTGGGTGATCGGCGGCGCGCAGATCTATGCCGAGGCCGAGCCCCTCGCGCGCCGCGCACTGGTCACCGAGATCGCGCGCGACTACGAGGGCGACGCCTTCGCGCCGGTGCTCGACGCCAGCGCCTGGCGCGAGACGCAGCGCGAATCGCACGTGTCGGCCAAGGACGGCCTGGCCTTCAGCTTCGTGACGTACGAACGCGTCACGGCCGGCGCATGACACTGGCGCTGCGCCGGCGCACGCTGCTGGCCGGCGCGGCGCTGGCGGCCGGCGGCATCGCACCTGCGCTGGCGGCCGAGCCGATGGAGCCCGACGAGGAGGCGCTGTTCATGAACGGCACCGCGCGGCCCACCGACGATGGCCGGCTCGAGGTCGACATCCATGCCTGGGTCTACGAGCGCGAGCGCCGCTGGGGCCTCAACGCCGCCTTCGCGCGCTACCTCGGTCTCAACCTCAAGAAGCTCTCGCCGGCCGCGCAGCTGCGCTTCAACCAGCGCACCGCGCTGTTCCATGCCGAGTCGGAGGACGGCAAGGTGTTCGACGTGGAATTCGACGGCAGCCCCGGGCGCAAGACCATGCCGCCCTCGGGCGCCGACGGCCGCGTCAACGTGCGGCAGGTAATCGAGGTGCCGCGGCTGCCGCCCGCGCAGCAGTGGCTCGAGTTCCACGCGGTCACCGGCCCCGGCGAACTGCTGCACCGTTTCCGCGGCCGCGCGCTGATCGTGCCGGCACAGGGCCTGTCGGTGATCTCGGACATCGACGACACCATCAAGCGCACCCAGGTGCGCGAGCGGCGCGAGATGCTGCTCAACACCTTCGCGCGCCGCTTCGAGCCCGCGCCCCACATGGCCGGCTGGTACCGCGCGCTCGCGAGTGCGCCCGACACGCGCTTCCACTACCTGTCGGCCAGCCCGATCCAGCTCTATCCGCCGCTCGCGGAGTTCGTGCGCGAGGCGGGTTTTCCGCCGGGCAGCATGCACCTGCGCGAGAGCACGACCTGGCGCACGCTGATTCCGGGCGACGAGGATTCGCGCGCCCACAAGCTCGGCGTGATCGCGCGCCTGCTGGCCGACTTCCCGCAGCGCCGCTTCGTGCTGGTCGGCGATTCGGGCGAGGCCGATCCCGAGATCTACGCCAGGGTGTTCCGCGACAACCCCGGGCGCATCGACGGCATCGTGATCCGCGACGTGACCGGCGAAGGGCGGCTGTCGCAGCGCTACCGCGCCACCTTCGAGGGCATCGACCCGGTGATGTGGCACCTCGTCGCGCCCGACACGACGGCGTGGCCGATGCAGGCGCAGACCCAGGCCGTGCGTTAGAGCCTTGCGCGCGGCGTGCTCGCGCTGCGTTGCACAAGAATTCCAATGCCCGATCGTGACGGCCCGCACGATCGATGCGTGCACGGGGCCGATAGGCCATCTCCTCCTGCCAATTGCGGTGATAGCTTCGTTGACGGTCTCCAGAAAAACTTTCGAAAAGAGTAATTCTGGATTCCTTCAATTGATTAACGCTTCATATGCAGGGAGAAACAAACATGATCGAACTCGTCGACCCGAGCGACAGTCGTGCCGTGCGCAACAAGAACAACATCCTGGGCTTCTACGAACTGGTGATCAACCAGAAGAAGGCCGAAGAGTCGGTGCACCGGTTCGTCAGCGCCGCCTATATCCAGCACACCCCCCTGATCGGCGATGGCGCGCAGGCCTTGGGGGAATTTTTCGGCAAGCTCACCAGGGAGCGCGTGCTGGCCCGCGTCGTGGTCCACAAGATCGCCGCCATCGGCGACCACGTGTGGGCCCATGTGGAATTCCTGAACCTGTTCAATGACGATCCGGAAGACCCCGGGATTGCCGGCGTCGACATCTACAAGATGGATGCCGACGGAAAGGCGATCGAGCATTGGGACACGCTGCAGCCCGTGGGCCATCCGAAGAATTCGGTCCCCTGGCTCGCACCGAACATTCAGCGCGCCAATTCGAACGGCATGTTCTGACAGGCGCTCGCGACACCGCTGGAAACGAAGCGCCGCGCCACGCGCGACGCTTTACGAAAAAGAGTGCTTCCGTACTGCCGGACTGCCAGCTGACATAGGCACGAGCGGCGCAGGGTTTAGGCTGCCCTAAGAGTTTCTGCGCACAATGTCACGAACCCATTGCCATCAACGTTCAAGGAGACGGCATATGCCCATGGAGTTTCTTCGGACCATCGCCGAGCAGAAATTGCCATACGTCGTGCACGCGCCCGCCGAGATCGACAAGCTGCGCGTGCTGCGCGCGGCGGACCTCGTGACGGCCTTCATTCCCCCTTCGGAGCGCAACCCGCAAGGCCGCGCGATCCGCCAGCTGGCCCAGGTCGAGAGCATCACGGCCAAGGGCATGCTCGCGCTGAACAAGGCGACCTCGGCGTTCATCGAGCTGTAGCGCGCCAGGCTTCGGGCGAACAACCGAACTGGGTGCCGAACCACCGGGTGAAGGCACTGTGCGTGCTGTAGCCCAGCATCGCCGCCACCTCGCCCAGGCTGTGGCGGCCATTGGCCACGTAGCGCCGCGCGAGTTCCTGGCGCACGTCGTTGACCAGTTGCTTGAAGGTCAGCTCGCGCGCATCGAGCTGGCGCTGCAAGGTGCGCATGCTGAGCCCCAGGCCCTGCGCCACCGACTTGCAGGTGGCACGCCCCGCCGGCAGCATCAGGTAGATGGCCTTGCGCACCTCCTGGTCGATCGAGCGCTCGCGCTCGCCGGGCACGGCATCGATCAGCTTGCGCGCATAGGCGGCGAGCACGGCATCGGCCCCGGGATTGGCCACGTCCAGATCCGCCGCGCGGCAGACCAGCCCGTTGAAACTGCCGTCGAACTCGACCGGGCATTGGAAGAAGCGGCGGTGAAAGGCCGCGTCGGCGGGCGGCCCGTGGGTGAAGCTCACGCTGGCGGGCCGCCACCGGTCGCCCAGCAGCGCCGCGCACATCCGGTAGAGCACGCCGATCGCCAGCTCGATCGACTGCCGGGCCGGCATGGACATGACCAGTTCCTCGCGCAGCAGCACCAGCTTGCCGACATCCTCCACCTGGATCGCCAGCCTTTCGTTGAGCAGGTGCAGGTGCTCGATCAGCGTGAGCAGCACCTGCCGCAGCGTCGGCTGGTGCATCAGCAGCAGGCTGACCACCCCGAAGTTCGATAGCTGGCGCCGCGCGGCAATGCGCAGGCCGAAGGACTCGCAGGCCGTGTCGCGCGCCGCGTCCTCGAGCAGGCGGGCCACGCGATCGGCCTCGATCAACTGGTCCGGCTCGCGGACCATCCGTGCGCGCAGTCCCGCCCTGCGCAGCGCCGCGCCGGGGTCGTGACCGAGTTCCTGCGCAACCTCCGAGAAGTTCGTCAGCGCCGCCGCGCGAATCAGTGCCGTCATGCCGGGCCTTTCCAGGGTGGCGGAAATTCTGGCACCAAATGCACAGCGAATGGCACGGAATGCAAAGCGGCGCCGCCCCCCCGCTCCTACAGTCGCCCCCATGCCCGCACCCCGGAGGCCGGGGCGGAAGACCCAAGAAAAAGCACGGAGACAAGACATGCGGATCGAAGCGTTGACCTGCGCCATCGGCGCGCGGCTCGATGGCATCAGCCTGGCCGATGCGGCCCGGGACGACGGCCTGTTCGAGGAAATCCGGGCGCTGCTGCTGCGGCACAAGGTGCTGTTCCTGCGCGATCAGAAGATCAGCCGGGCCGAGCACGTCGCCTTCGCGCGGCGCTTCGGCGAACTGGAGGACCACCCGGTCGCGGGCAGCGATCCGGAGCACCCGGGGCTGGTGCGCATCTACAAGACGCCGGACGCGCCCAACGACCGCTACGAGAACAGCTGGCACACCGACGCCAGCTGGCGCGAGACGCCGCCGATGGGCTGCGTGCTGCGCTGCGTCGAGTGCCCGCCCGTGGGCGGCGACACGATGTGGGCCAACATGGCGCTGGCCTACGAGCGCCTGCCCGAGCACGTGAAGGCACTGATCGCGCCGCTGCGCGCCCGCCACAGCATCGAATGCACCTTCGGCGCGGCAATGCCGATCGCGCAGCGCCTCGCGCTCAAGGCCCGCTACCCCGATGCGGAGCATCCCGTGGTGCGCGTCCATCCCGAGACGGGCGAGCGGGTGCTGTACGTCAACGGCTTCACGACGCACTTCACCAACTTCCACACGCCCGCCAACGTGCGCTACGGCCAGGATTTCACGCAGGGCGCGTCGGCGCTGCTGCAGTACCTCGTCAATCAGGCCGCCATCCCCGAATACCAGGTGCGCTGGCGCTGGCAGCCCGACAGCGTGGCGATCTGGGACAACCGCGCCACGCAGCACTACGCGGTGATGGACTACCCGCCCTGCCACCGCAAGATGGAACGCGCCGGCATCGTCGGCACGCCGACCGCCTGACCCGCCTTTTCCCCCTTCGCACCACCCGCATCCCCGGAGCCCTCGATGAATTTCCTAGACGGTCACCTGTTCCCCGAAAACCAGCAGCCGCTGATCATCACCGCCGCCCCCTACGCGCCGTCCTGGCTGCCTTCGGACTTCCCGGGCGAGATCGCCGTGACGATGGAGGAGCAGGTGCAGAAGGCGGTGGACTGCTACGAAGCCGGCGCCACCGTGCTGCACCTGCACGTGCGCGAACTCGACGGCAAGGGTTCCAAGCGCCTGTCGAAGTTCAACGAGCTGATCGCCGGCGTGCGGGCCCGCGTGCCCGAGATGATCATCCAGGTCGGCGGCTCGATCTCGTTCGCGCCCGAGAGCGAGGGCGCGGCCGCCAAGTGGCTGTCGGACGACACGCGCCACATGCTGGCCGAGCTCGACCCCAAGCCGGACCAGGTCACGGTGACGGTCAACACCTCGCAGATGAACATCCTCGAGCAGTTCGACCTGCGCGACATCCGCGGCACCTCGATGGAGGACCCGGTCGTCTTCAACGCCTACAAGGAGATGACGGTGCCGGCGCAACCGGGCTGGGCCGAGGAGCACATCCGCCGCCTCAGCGCCGCGGGCATCCAGAGCGCCTTCCAGTGCTACAACATCAACAGCTTCGAGTCGGTCGAGCGGCTGATGCGCCGCGGCATCTACAAGGGCCCGCTGGTGCTCAACTGGGTCGCGATCGGCGGCGGCATGGACGCGCCGAACATCTACAACCTCGCCAACTTCGTGCGCGCGGTGCCCGACGGCGCGGTGCTCACGGTGGAGAGCTCGGTGCTCAACGTGCTGCCGGTCAACATGATGGGCATCGCCATGGGCCTGCACGTGCGCTGCGGCACCGAGGACAACCTCTGGAACCAGTCGCGCACCGCCAAGATCGGCACCGCCGCGCAGGTCGAGCAGCTGGTGCGCATCGCGCGCGAATTCGGCCGCCCGATCGCGACCGCGCAACAGGCGCGCGAGATCTCGCGGATCGGCGTGTTCCACGACACGGTGGAAGAAACGCTTCGGGCCAACGGCTTCGCGCCCAACCGCAACGGCGGCCAGCAGGGCTTCCTGCGCAAGGCCGCCTGAACCTCCACGCACAGGAGCAGCCATGCCGCGCCTCACGCACTTCGCCGCCCTGCTCGTCGCCGCCGCGTCGGCGCTGGGCTCGCCCTGGACCCATGCCTACACCGACAAGCCGGTCAAGATGATCGTCCCCGCGCCGCCGGGCGGCACCATCGACGTGCTCGCGCGCATCGTGGGCGACCAGCTCTCGCGCGACATCGGCCAGCCGGTGGTGGTCGAGAACAGGCCGGGCGCCGGCGGGGCGATCGCCGTCAAGTACCTGCTGTCCCAGCCGGCCGACGGCCAGACGCTGATGATGACCGCCAGCAACGTGCTCACCGAGGTGCCGCACGTGCTCAAGGGCGGCTTCGATCCGCTCAAGGACGTGCAGCCGGTCGCGCTGATGGCGCGCTCCTCGCTGCTGCTGATCGCCTCGCCGCAGTTCCCGGCCAGGGATGCGAAGGAGGCGATCGCCTATGTGAAGGCCCATCCGGGCCAGGTCTCCTACGCCTCCTACAGCGCGGGCACGGCCTCGCAGTACGCGGGCGCCATCCTCAACCAGGCGGCCGGGCTCGACATGCAGCACGTGCCCTACCCCGGTTCCGCGCCCGCGCTGGCGCAGGTCATGGGCGGCCAGGTGCCGCTGATGTTCGACGGCTCGGTCACGGCCCGGCCGCTGATCGCCGCCAACCGGGTGCGGCTGCTGGCGGTCGCGACCCAGGCCCGGCTGCCCGAATTTCCCGCCGTGCCCACCTTCGCCGAACTCGGCTACCCGGCGCTCGACTTCGCCAACTGGACCGGCGTGATCGCGTCCTCGCAGATGCCGGCGCCGCTGGTCGAGAAGATCCACGCGGTGCTGCGCAAGGTCGCGGCCAACCCGGCGGTGCGCGCGAGCGTGGCCAACGCCGGCTTCGAGCCGATGGCGGACCGCACGCCCGCGCAGGCGCAGGAGGCACTGCGCGAGGAGTTCACCCGCAACGCCGGCATCGTCAAGCGCTACGACATCCGCCTGAACTGAACACCATCCAGAACAACGAGGAGACATCGCCATGCCCCAAGCCATCCGCTTCCACGAGACCGGCGGTCCCGAGGTCCTGCGGCTCGAGAACGTCGAGGTCGCGGACCCCGGTCCCGGCCAGGCGCGCGTGCGCCACAGCTTCATCGCGGTCAACTTCATCGACATCTACTTCCGCACCGGCCGCTATCCGCTGGCGCTGCCCGACGGGCTGGGCTCGGACGCGGTCGGCGTGGTGGAGGCCGTCGGCCCCGGCGTGACGGAGGTCAGGCCCGGGGACCGCGTGGGCTATCTCACGGGTCCGCAGGGCGCCTACTCGCAGGTCCGCGTAATGCCCGCCGCGGTGCTGATCCCGCTGCCCGAGGGTCTCCCCGACCGCACCGCCGCCACGCTGATGATGAAGGGCATGACGGCGCAGTACCTGTTCCGCCAGGTCCGTCCGCTGCAGGCCGGCGAGACCATCCTCTACCACGCGGCCGCCGGCGGCGTCGGCCTGATCGCCTGCCAGTGGGCGCGCGCCCTGGGCGTCACCATGATCGGCACCGTCGGCACCGACGAGAAGGCGGCGCTCGCCCGGGCCGCCGGCTGCGCCCACGTCATCGTGACCGCGCGCGAGAACACCGTCGAGCGCGTGCGCGAGATCACCGGCGGCCGCGGCGTGCCGGTGGTCTACGACTCGGTGGGCAAGGACACGTTGATGGATTCGCTGGACTGCCTGCAGCCGCGCGGCACGCTGGTCAGCAACGGCACCTCCTCGGGCTCGGTGGTGATCGACTCGCAGTTGCTCGCGGCCAAGGGCTCGCTGTGGATGACGCGGCCGGCGATGGCGCACTACATCCAGCCGCGCGCCCACATGCTCGAGATGGCGCGCGAGCTGTTCGACCACGTGCTGGCCGGGCGCATCGTCAGCGAGCCGCAACGCAGCTTCGCGCTCGCCGATGCGGCGCAGGCCCATCGCGCGCTCGAGTCGCGCCAGACGGCCGGATCGACCGTGCTGGTCCCCTGAGGAAGCCCGCCATGAAGACCACCACGCTGGCCCTGTCGCTTCTGGCCGCGACGGGCGGTGCCGCCGCGCAATCCTCCCTCACCGTGTTCGGCGTCGTCGACGCCGGCATCAGCCACTACAGCACCCGCAGCCGGTCCTGGGGTCTCGCGGCGCCGCGCCAGGTCACGCAGAGCCAGACCGCGCTCTCGCCCTCGGGCTACGCGTCCAGCCGGCTGGGCTTTCGCGGCACCGAGGACCTGGGCGGCGGCCTCGCGGCCGGCTTCTGGCTCGAGGCGCCGCTGGCCAACGACAACGGCGGCGGCATCGGCAACTTCGGCCGCCGTTCCACCCTGAGCCTCTCGGGACCGTTCGGCGAGCTGCGCCTGGGCCGCGACTACACCGCCTCGTTCTGGAACGACGGCGTCTTCGATCCCTTCGGCGTCAACGGCGTCGGCACCAACCTGATCGCCGTGGTCAACAGCAACCTCGCCGCCTCGCGGGCACTCGCCACCGGCGGACTGCTCAACGGCGCGCTCTCCGCCGGCACCGACAGCTACCTGCGCACCAGCAACGCCCTCAGCTACTTCCTGCCGCCGGGGCTCGGCGGCTTCTACGGCCAGGTGCAGTACGCCTTCCACGAGAACGTGAAGGCGAGCGACGCGAGCGACAGCCCGTCCGGGCGCGGCCGCTATGCCGGCGCGCGCGTGGGATGGACCGACGGTCCGGCCGACGTGGCGCTGGGCTACGGCGAGAGCACGCTCGTGAGCGCCGCGCCCCGCGGCGAGAAGATCAGGAGCCTGAACCTCGGCGGCTCCTACGACTTCGGCGCGGTGAAGCTGTTCGGCGAATGGTCGCGCGTGCGGAATGCGCGCGACGACGCCGGCCTGTTCGGCAGCCGGGCCACCGACCGCTACGACGGCTTCGTCGCCGGCCTGAACATGCCGGTGGGGCCGGGCATCGTGCGCGCCTCGTTCGCGCGCGTGAATTTCGGCAACGGCAACGGCAACGGCGTGCCCGGCGGCAACGCCTCGGTCGACAAGCTGGCGCTGGGCTACGTGCACAACCTGTCCAGGCGCACCGCGCTCTATGCGACGGTGGCGCGCATCGCCATCCGCGACGGCCACAACAACCCCGGCGTGATGGGTGTCACCCCGCTGGTGCTGAGCCTGCCGGCGATCTTTCCGCAGGCGGCCTACGTCACCAAGGGCGGCATGGAGCCGCGCGGCGCGACCGGCTACGACGTCGGCATCCGGCACGCCTTCTGATCGCGCGGGACCCGCGCGTCAACGCCCGCGGCCACCGGCCTTCTTCGCATCGAAGCCGAGCATCTTCATCGCCGCATTCGGACTGCGCGCCGCCTTCGCATAGCCCTCCCACGGCGCATTGCCGCGATCGAGCCTCGTATGGATGTCGCGCAAGGTCCAGTGCGCGCCGCCGCGCAGCTCGGGCACCTCGTCCCATGCCACCGGCACCGACACGCCCATGCCCGGCCGCGCGCGCAGCGACCAGGCGCTGACCGTGGTCGCGCCGAAGCCGTTGCGCAGGTAGTCGATGAAGATGCGGCCCACGCGGTTCGAGGGTCCGCTCTTCGCCACGAAGAGTTGCGGCAAGGTGCGCGCCATGTGACGCACGATGGCCTGCGAGAAATCCTTCACAGCATCCCAGCCGTGCACGCGGCGCAACGGCACCACCACGTGCAGGCCCTTGCCGCCGCTGGTCTTGCAGAAGGGCACGAGCCCGAGCTCGACCAGGATCACGCGCATCAGCTCCACCGCCTGCAGCATCGCGGGCCAGTCGACGCCCTCGCCGGGGTCGAGGTCGAAGGTCATGCGGTCGGGCTTGTCGATCGCGGACTTGACGGCGTTCCAGGTGTGCAGCTCGATCACGTTCATCTGCGCCGCGCCCGGCAGGCCGAGCGCGGCCGCCACCTCGATCAGCGCGGGATGTTCGGGCCACAGCGCGGCATCGAGCTGGCGCACGCCCTCGATGCTGCCGTCCTCGAGGTGCTTCTGGAAGAACAGCTGCCCGCCGATGCCGCGCGGCGCGCGCACCAGCGACACCGGCCGGCCGCGCAGGTGCTCCATCATCAGTGGCGCGACCAGGCCGTAGAAGCGCACCACCTCGACCTTGGTGATGCCGCTCGACGCATCGACCACGCGCTCGGCATGCGAGACCTTGAAGTTCGCGGGCAAGGTGGCGGCCGGGCCTTTCGTCTGGGTCTTCGCCTGCTCCCGGTCCGCCGCGCGCGCGGGCACCGGCGCCTCGCGCACGATCTGCTTCGCGGGCTTGTCGCTGCGCAACGCATGGAACACCGGGTGGCGCACATGGCCGTCCTGCGTCCACTCGGAGAACGTGACCTCGGCCACCAGCACCGGCTTCACCCAGTGCGCGCGGCGCTCGTTCTCGATGCGCCGCTTGAACGGACGTTGGTCGATGGCCAGGGGCTTCAGCCGCGCGAAGATCTCGGCCAGCGAACGCTCGTTGAAGCCCGTGCCCACGCCGCCCGCGAACACCAGCTCGCCGTGTTCGTCATGCACGCCGAGCAGCAGCGAGCCGAAGCCCGTGCGCGAGCCCTGCGGGTCGGTGTAGCCGCCGACCACGAACTCCTGCCTGCGCGCGCACTTGAGCTTGATCCAGTCGGGCGACCGGCGCGAGCGGTAGGCACTGTCGCGCCGCTTGCCGATCACGCCCTCGAGCCCGATGCGGCAGGCCGAGGCCACGATGTCCTCGGGCGGTGCGTCGAAGACCGCGCTGAAGCGGATCTCGGGCGGCGGATCGGCAAGCAGCCGCTCGAGCAGCGCGCGCCGCTCGACCAGCGGCACGGCCCGCAGGTCGTGGCCGTCGTAGTACGGCAGGTCGAACAGGAAATAGACGATGTCCTGGGTGCGCGTGTTGTCGAAGGCGCTCTGCAGCGCCTGGAAGTCGGTGCGGCCGGCCTCGTCGAGCACCACGATCTCGCCGTCGAGCCAGCCCGGCTTCAGCTTCAGGCGCTGGATCGCGCGCACCAGGTGCGGCATGCGCTCGCTCCAGTCATGACCGTTGCGCGTGAACAGCCGCACCGTCTTGCCCTCGATGCGCGCGAGCAGCCGGTAGCCGTCGAACTTGATCTCGTAGACCCAGTCGCCGGGATCGGGCGGCGGCCCGTCGACCAGCGTGGCGAGCACCGGCGCGAGCTTGGGCGGAGGCTCGGCCTCGACGGCACCGTCGGGCCACTGGGAACGCTTTCGCGCCGCCTTCTTCGCGGCGGGCTTCGACACCGAGCCCGCCCGCGGCATCGCGAGCGCGGCCACGCTGTCGGGGAACTGGTCGACCACGCTGAATTCCGCGGCCTCGCGCGCGAACTCGTCGCGCTCCTTGATCAGCAGCCACGGGTCGCCGCTGCCCTCCTTGCGCGCCTTCATGCGCACCAGTGCCCAGCGGCCGCGCAGCTTGTGACCATGCAGCTCGAACTTGATGTGACCCGCGCGGTAGTCCTTGCGCACATTGCCCAGCGGCACCCAGAAGCCCTTGTCCCAGACGATCACCTTGCCCGCGCCGTACTGCTTCGCGGGAATCTCGCCCTCGAAGGCGTTGTACGACACCGGGTGGTCTTCCACATGCATCGCCATGCGCTTGTCGTGCGGGTCGTAGCTCGGCCCCTTGGGCACGGCCCAGCTCTTCATCGTGCCGTCGATCTCGATGCGGAGGTCGTAGTGGAGGCTGCGCGCCCAGTGCTTCTGCACCACGAACTGCAATGCGCCGGGCAGCGACTCGCCGCCCCCGGCGGGCTCGGGCGTGATGTCGAAATTGCGCTTGGCCTGGTAGCGCTTCAGTGCGGCGGTGCGCGCCATGCGGGAGCGGGTGTCACTGCGATGCCGGCGCCTGCCGCCGGTTGCCCGCCATCGTCTTGGCGGCGTTCAGGTGCTCCTTGAGTGCCGGCAGCGTCTTCTCGGCGAAGGCGCGCAGGTCGGCATCGTTGGCGTCGCGCGCCATGTTCTCGAACAGGCGGATGTCGGCCTCGTGGTCCTGGATGCCCACGCGGTCCACATAGGCCCGGTCGAAACCCTCGCCCGACAGCCCCTGCAGCGCCTCGATGCGCGCCTTCTTGTCGGCCGGGATCTCGGCCACCAGCGGCACCGACTTGCGCGCGGCCAGCCGGCGCAGTGCCTCGTTCGATTCGCCGTGGTGCTTCGCGAGCATCAGCGCGTAGTCCTTCACGTCCGCGCTCACGGCCTTCGAGGCGGCGAGCTTCGAGACCTCGACCTCGTAGAGCCCGGCGCCGGCGGCCAGGCTCATCAGGCTGCGGTCGGGTGCGCTGAGCGCGCCGGCCTGGGCGACCTGCACGGCAGGTTCGGCCGCGAAGGCCGGGGGCGTGGATGCCACGCCGCCGAGCACGATGGCGCACGCGATCGCGCGGGCCCGTCCCCGGGACGAATGGCGGAGCGTCGAAATGGAATGCATGCCGGACCTCGCGATCTGCAATGGGAGGACAAGGCCATCGGAAGGCTCGCCACGGGCCGGCGATGGCCACCTGGGACCACGCTGCGCCCGCCATGCGGCTGCGGACGTAGGAAGCCGCCCCTTGCGCGCACAAGCCGAGGCGCACACCGCCGCGTTCAACCCGTCTCGGCCGCGGCCGGATGGCTCGACGCATGGCGCTCGAGCAGCAGGTACATCAGCACCCCACCGCCCAGCGGCAGCAGGTAGTAGAGCGCGCGGTAGGCCAGCACCGCGCCCATCAGCGTGCCCTGCCGCACGCTGCCCGACAGCAGCGCGAGGTACACGGCCTCGAGCACGCCGAGCCCGGCGGGAATGGGCGTGAACACGCCCACGATCGAGGCCGCCATCAACACCGACAGCGTGGTCGCGTACGGCACCTTCTGTCCCAGCAGCAGGTACATCGCCGCGCCCATCAGCGCCCAGTTGCAGGCCGACAGCGAGATCTGCAGCAGCGCGAGCCGTGCCGAGGGCAATTGCACGTTGCGCCCGCGCAGGGTCCAGCGCTTGCCGCGCGCGACGCCGCAGGCGATCACGTAGCCGATGGCCAGCGCGATCATCAGCACGCCGAGCGCGCGGAACGCGATCACGCCCAGGTGCGCCTCGCGCGGCGGATCGATCGCGCCGGCGGCGAACAGGCCGCCTGCCAGCAGGCCGTAGCCCAGCCAGTTGGTGGCGAGGCTCACGCCCACGATCTGCGCCACCGTGGCCTCGTCGAGGCCCGCGCGCGCATAGAGCCGCGCGCGCATCGCCACGCCGCCCACCAGCGAGCCCAGGTTCAGGTTGAAGGCATAGCTCGTGACCGCGATGGCCCAGGTGCGCAGCGCGCCGAGCTTGTGACGCGTGTGCAGCCGGCCGAGCAGGTCGAAGCAGCCGTAGAGCGCATGGCTGGCGGTCGAGAGCGCGAGCACGCCGAGCAGCAGCCCGAGCGGATAGCGCTGCAGCGCATGCCAGGCGCCGGCCCAATCGACCTTGTGCGCATGCGAGAGCAGGAGGCCCAGCACCACGATGCCGAGCGCGGGCAACGCCCAACGCTTGCAGCGGCGCCAGAGGCCTTGGGGAACGGAGGCGGCGTCGGTGCGGTCCGCCTCGCGAGAGAGTGTGGCTGTGGCGGCGGTCTGTGGCATCGTGAGCCGATCTTCGGGATCGGTCCGGCTACCCAACAGTCGCCGCCAGCGCTTGTGCGCGTAGTCCGGAAGCGATGGCCCGGATCAGGAGTCGGCCTTGCCCGGTGGCAGCTTGACCTTGGTGACCGTCACCGACACCGGGTCGCTGGCGGGAAAGGACTCTTCCACGCCGCTGTCGAGCGCGTCCTCGCTCGGTGCCTCGTGGGTGGGCTTGTCGTGTTCGGGGGCGGGCTTGCCGTGCGACTCGGCGGTGGGAAACGGAAAGGGCTTGCTGGTGTCCTTGGGGTCGCGGGTGTCGATCTTCGAGGCCATGGGGTTCTCCTTCCAGAAAGGGAAAGCACTCGGTGCATCCATCCATTCTGGAAAGCGGCCCGCCGTGGCGCGTAGGACAACACGCGCCCTGGGCCGTCGCCGCGAGGGCGCCCGCCTCAGCGGGGAATGCGGATGAAGTCTTCCGAGGTCAGCGAGATCAGGCAGCGCGGCTCGTCGCGGTAGCGTTCCCGGGCCTTGGCCTCGATCGCGTCGAAGTAGGCGCGGCAGGCCTCGAGCAACTGGGGGCCGCCCTCGCGCACGCCGAATTCATCGTGTAGCGCGTCTTCCGTGATCTCGGCCAGCACGCGCTGGCCCTGCGGACCATGCGGGTAGAACGCGAAGCGCACCGTGGCGGTGTCGAAGCAATAGATTCCTTCGAAGTTCATCTCTCTTGTCTCCAGCGGGTTGCATCTTGTTTCGTCGCGCCGACTAGAGCGCGCCGCGCGCCAGCTTTTGCGAGGACGATTTCGCGTCCCCGTGCAGGAATCCGCCTACAACACCAAAGGCCTCGCGACGCTGCGCCTGCGCGCATCGGCGATGTCGTCCCACGCCGGCCTCCCCCTGTCTTCGGCGAGGCTTTGGACTTCCAACCCGAGGACCTCCACGACCATGAATACCACCGCCACTTCACGCCTCGACGCCCGCATCGCCGGCGTGGTCGAGTTCCGCGCGGGCGATGGCCCGCAGATCCGCATTCCCGAAGGCGTCTGCCAGGCGCTGGTCGCGGACGACAGCGTGGTGCTGACCTGGACCGAGGACGGCAATCCGCTGACCGCCGCGATCCCGCGCATCGAGTTCGACCGCTTCGTCACCGAGGGCCAGATCGTGCTGGGCCACGCGGAAGAGGACGCCGCCTACGCGCCGAAGAAGGACTAGCGCAACGGCCCGCGGGCCGGTGGTGGCTTGCTTGAAAAGGCGGGCGCGAGCGACGAGGATGCGTGCCGCGCCATCCGCGCCACGCCCTGGAGTCCTTCGCGCTTGAATCCGCTGCCCCTTTTCCTCACGCCTGGCGCGCCCGCCTGGCCGATGCCCACTGGCAGCGCCAGACGATCGGCGAATCGGGCGCCGATGTGTTTCGCATCGAAACCGCCGATGGCGAGCTCCTGTTCCTCAAGTCCGAGCCCGTGGCGCCCCTCGCTGAACTGCCGGGCGAGATCGCGCGGCTCGAATGGCTCGCGCGCCAGGACCTGCCCGCGCCCGCGGTGCTCGACCAGGCCATCGAACACGATCGCCATTGGCTGCTGATGAGCGCCGTGCCGGGCCGCGATCTCGCATCGGGCCCGTTCCGCCCGGGCGAGATCGTCGTGCACATGGCCGATGCGCTGCGCCTGCTGCACCGGGTGCCGGTCGCCACCTGCCCCTTCGACCATCGCCTGGCACACCGGATCGAGGACGCGCACGCGCGCGCCGTGGCCGGCCTGGTCGACGAGAGCGATTTCGACGACGAGCGCGCGGGCTGGACCGCCCTCGATCTGTTCGAGCGACTGCGCGCGACGCGGCCCGCGAGCGAAGACCTCGTCGTGACCCACGGCGATGCCTGCCTGCCGAACCTGATGGCAACGGCCGACGGCTTCACGGGCTTCATCGACTGCGGCCGCGTCGGCGTGGCCGACCGCTGGCAGGACCTCGCACTGGCCGCGCGCAGCATCGGCTTCAACCTCGGCGAGGCCTGGACCGCGCCCTTCTTCGAACGCTACGGCATCGCGCCGGATGCCGAGCGCATCGCGTTCTACTGCCTGCTCGACGAGTTCTTCTGAAGGTGCGCCGAAGGTGGCGCGGGGACAATGCGGGCATGAAATTCGATCCCCTGCCATCGCAGTGCCTCGTCGACCAATCGCTGGAGATCCGCCTGCGCGGTCTCGCACCCGGCGAGCGCGTCGCGCTCCAACTGAGCAGCCGCTTCGGACACGAGGTGCTGCAGTCCGAAGCCTTCTTCGTGGCCGATGCCAACGGCGCGGTCGATGCCACGCGCCAGTCGCCGGTCGCGGGCAGCTACCAAGGCGTCGACGCGATGGGCCTGTTCTGGTCGCGTGCGCCGGTACCGCCCGAGCGCGTCGGCGGCATCGCGGGACTGAGCGACGATCCGCTGACCGCCACGCTGCGCGCGGTGCGCGGCAACGACGAGGCGTCGATCGCGGCCTCGATCCGCCGCGTGTATGTCGGCGACGGCGTGCGCCAAAAGGAGGTCAGGGAACGCGGCCTGGTCGGCCGGTTGTTCGAACCCGCGGGCGCGGGTCCGCATCCGGCCGTGCTCGTGCTCGGCGGATCGAACGGCGGCCTGGCGTGGTCGCAGGAGATGGCCGCGCTGCTCGCCTCGCATGGCTTCGCCGCGCTGGCGCTGGCCTACTTCGCGGCCGAGGGCCTGCCGCCCACGCTCGACCGCATTCCGCTCGAGTACTTCGGCACGGCGCTCGAATGGCTGGCCGAACAGCCCGGCGTGCGGGCCGACCGCATCGGCACCGTGGGCGTGTCGCGCGGCGGCGAACTCGCGCTGCTGCTCGGCGCGCACTTTCCCGTTATCGGCTGCGTGATCGGCTATGTGCCCAGCGGCATCGTATGGCCCGCCTATCCGGCGAGCGGCCATGGCGCATGGACGCTGGGCGGCCAGGAGATCGCTTCCGCCTCGACGCTCACGCATGCGCAGTGGGACGAAGCCGTCGCCAACGGCCTTGCGCGAGAAGACAGCTTCGACTGGTACCTGATCCCGCTGCGCGATCCCGCGCTGCTGGAGCGAAGCTCGATCAAGGTCGAGAAGATCAACGGCCCGGTGCTGCTGATCTCGGGCGAGGCCGATGGCCTGTGGCCCTCGACCGATCTCGCCGACTTCGCGCTGCAACGCCTGCTCGAGAAAAGATTTCCGCACCGCGCCGAGCACCTGAGCTACCCGCGCGCCGGCCATTCGATCGCGTGGCCGAACGCGCCGACCACCATGACGCGCTCGGTCCATGCGATATCCGGCGAAACGATGGACATGGGCGGCACGCCCGAGGGCAATGCGCGGGCGCGCAGTGCATCGTGGCCACGCATGCTCGCCTTCTTGCGTGGTGCACTGCAGCGCTGAAACCGCCCCCGGATTTCCGTCGCTCTACCACGATTTTTCGGACGGAACCGCGGGGTGGCGCAGTCTTTTTTGCACGCCCGCGCACCCCTGCCTATTCAACAGGCAATGTGGCGGGAAGCCCCGCCAATCCTCGCTTCGCGAATCCGCTCCCCGCACAACCCACAGAGTTGTCCACAGAAAAATCGAACAAGTCATCAAACCGACTTGGCCGCGACATATCCCTTGAACATTTCCCGCAGGCGGGTCTTGAGCAACTTTCCGGTGGCCGTATGCGGCAGGCTGTCGACGAAGACCACATCCTCGGGCAGCCACCACTTGACAACGCGCTGCGCGAGGAAATCGCGCAGCTGCGAAGCGGTCACTTCGCTGCCGGGCCGCTTCACCACGATGAGCAGCGGCCGCTCGGTCCACTTCGGATGCGGAATGCCGATGACCGCGGCCTCGGCCACCGCCGGATGGGCGCTGGCCGCGTTCTCGAGGTCGATCGACGAGATCCATTCGCCGCCCGACTTGATCACGTCCTTCGCGCGGTCGACCAGCTGCACATAGCCGTCGGCATCGATGGTGGCCACGTCGCCGGTCGGGAAGAAGCCCTCGGCATCGAGCACGCTGCCGCCCTCGCCGCGGAAATAGCCGCTCGCGATCCACGGCCCGCGCACATGCAGGTGGCCGAAGGCCTTGCCGTCGTGCGGCAGGCGCCGGCCGTCCTCGCCGACGATCTTGAGCGCCACGCCCCAGACGCCGCGGCCCTGCTTCATCTTGATGCCGATCTTCTCGTCCTCGCTCAAGGCCGCATGCTTGGGCAGCAGGTTGCCGATCACGCCGATCGGGCTGGTCTCCGTCATGCCCCAGCCCTGCACGAAGTCGGCGCCGAAGTCGCGCTCGAAGCGCTCGATCATGCTGCGCGGCGTGGCGGCGCCGCCGAGGCCGATGCGCTTGAGGCCCAGCGCGCGCGGATCGAGTTCGGGATGGGCATCGAAGTACTGGAACAGCATCAGCCACACGGTGGGCACGGCCTGCGAGATGCTGACCTTCTCGTCGCGCATCAGCTCGTAGAGGTTCTGCGCGTCGAGATGCGGGCCGGGCATCACCAGCTTGACGCCGGCCATCGCCGCCGCGTACGGCATGCCCCAGGCATTGGCATGGAACATCGGCACCGCGAGCAGCAAGGTCATGCCCGAGTTCACGCCGAAGGTGTCGGGCGTGCACTCCATCAGCGAGTGCAGCACGGTCGAGCGGTGCGAATAGAGCACGCCCTTGGGATTGCCCGTGGTGCCCGAGGTGTAGCACAGCGACGAGGCCGTGCGCTCGTCGAACTCGGGCCAGTCGTAGTCCTCGCCCTGCGCATCGATCAGCTCGTCGAAGCACAGCAGGTTCGGCACGTCGATAGCCGGCATGTGGGCGCGGTCGGTCATCGCGATGAAGGCGCGCACCGAGCGCAGGCCCGGCGCGAGCTTCTCGACCAGCGGCGCGAAGCTGGTGTCGAAGAACAGCACCTTGTCTTCGGCGTGGTTCACGATGTAGTCGATCTGCTCGGGAAAGAGCCGCGGGTTGACGGTGTGCAGCACCGCGCCCGCGCCCGACACGCCGAAGTACAGCGCCAGGTGCCGGTGCGTGTTCCAGGCCAGCGTGCCCACGCGGTCGCCGGGGGCGATGCCGAGCTGCGCCATCGCGTGGGCCACCTGCTTCGCGCGCCGGTGCACCGCGCCGTAGTCGGTGCGCACGATCGGTCCTTCGACGCTGCGCACCACGATCTCGGTGTGCGGGTGGAAGGTGGCGGCATGCTCGATCAGCGACGAGATCAAGAGCGGGCGGTCCTGCATCAATCCGAACATGGGTGTCTCCTTTTCTGCCGGGATTCGGGGAGGCGGACATCCGGACGCAGAGGACGCGAAGGTTTCGCGAAGGACGCGAAAAAACAGCCGAAATGATGGGGCCGTGCTTCGGCGGCCATTGCACCCCGAACAAGGCCCGCAAGGCCATGAGCGGTTGCCCAACGGCAGCCCACCTTTTGGGGTTTCCTTTGGCGTCCTTCGCGAAACCTTCGCGTCCTCTGCGTCCGGTATCCGCTTTCTCTCGCGCCTCAGAGCCGCTCGACGATCGTCACGTTCGCCATGCCGCCACCCTCGCACATGGTCTGCAGCCCGTAGCGCTTGCCGCGCTGGCCCAGCGCATGCACCAGCGTGGTCATGAGCTTGGTGCCCGAGGCGCCCAGCGGATGGCCGAGCGCGATGGCGCCGCCGTGGACGTTGAGCCGCTCGGGATCGGCGCCCGTCACCTGCAGCCAGGCCAGCGGCACCGGCGCGAAGGCCTCGTTGACCTCGAACAGGTCGATGTCGGAGATCTTCATGCCGGCCTTCTGCAGCGCGCGCTGCGTGGCCGGGATCGGTGCCTCGAGCATGATCACCGGGTCGTGGCCCATCACGCTCATGTGGTGGATGCGCGCGAGCGGCTTCAGGCCGAAGGTCTTGAGGCCGCGCTCGTTGACCACCATCACGCCGCTGGCACCGTCGCAGATCTGGCTCGCGGTCGCGGCCGTCACGCGCCCGCCCTCGGCGATCAGCTTGACCGCGCCGATGCTCTCGAGCGTCGCGTCGCCGCGGATGCCCTCGTCGGCCAGGTGCATCTCGCCGGGCTCGCTGCCATCGGCCAGCCGCACCGCCACCGGCACGATCTCGCGCTCGAAGTGACCAGCGCGCGTGGCCGCGGCCGCGAGCTGGTGGCTGCGCAGCGCATAGGCATCGAGCTCGGCGCGCGCGATGCCGTAGTTGGCGGCGATCATCTCGGCGCCCGTGAACTGGCTGAACTCGACGCCGGGATAGCGCTTCTGCATGCCGGGGCTGACATAGAAGCCCAGGCCGTTCTTCAGCGGCAAGGTGGTCGGCAGGCCCATGGGCACGCGCGTCATGCTCTCGACGCCGGCCGCGATCGCGACGTCCATGCTGCCCGACATCACGGCCTGGGCCGCGAAATGCAGCGCCTGCTGCGACGAGCCGCACTGGCGGTCGACCGAGGTGGCCGGCACCGACTCGGGCAGGCGCGAGGCCAGCACCGCGTTGCGCGCGATGTTCGAGGACTGCTCGCCGGCCTGGCCGACGCAGCCCATGATGACGTCCTCGATGGCGGCGGGATCGACGTCGGTGCGCGCGACCAGCGCGTCGAGCACCTGCGCGGCGAGGTCGGCGGGATGCCAGCCGGCCAGGCGGCCGTTGCGGCGGCCTCCAGCGGTGCGGGCGGCGGCGACGATATAGGCTTCGGGCATGGGTTCTCCTGGGGCTGGGTGTGACTCGGGGAATTGTTGGCCCCCAGGATGCGGCGGGCGTCGTCGGATCGGACGATTTTGGGCGCGGCTCAGCGGTGGCGGAACACCGGTTCGCGCCGGGCGAGAAAGGCCCGCATGCCCTCGCGCGCATCCTCGGTCGCGAAGCGCGCATGCAGCTGCCGGCGCTCGAACAGGATGCCCTCGGACAGCGAGGACTCCCAGGCACGGTTGACCGACTCCTTGATCGCGACCAGCGCCGGCAGCGAGAAGCCGGCGATGCGCGTGGCCAGCGAAAGCGCCTCGTCCAGCAGCGAGGCGGAAGGCACGACGCGCGACACCAGCCCGTACCTGTCGGCCTCGTGCGCATCGAGCACGCGCGCGCCCAGGCACATCTCCATCGCCTTGGCCTTGCCGATGGCGCGCGGCAGCCGCTGCGTGCCGCCCGCGCCCGGCAGCATCGCCAGCCTGACCTCGGGCAGCGCGAAGCGCGCCGACTCGGCCGCCAGCACGATGTCGCAGGCCAGCGCGAGCTCGCAGCCGCCCCCATAGGCGAAGCCGGCCACCGCGGCAATCACGGGCTTGCGCACCCGGCGGATGGTTTCCCAGTTGCGCGTGATGAACTCCCGGGCGACCACTTCGGCATGGTCCCATTCGGCCATGGCCGCGATGTCGGCCCCGGCCGCGAAGGCGCGCTCGTCGCCCGTCAGCACGATGGCACCGATGCCGGCATCTGCATCGAAGGCCAGCAGCGCGGTGCCGAGCGCGTCCATCAGCGCGTCGTTCAGCGCGTTCATCTGCCGCGGGCGGTTCAGCGTCACGACGCCGACGCGGCCCTCGGCGCGCACGAGGATGGGCACTTCCTGCTGAATGGCCATGCGGGCTCGCTCCTGTCAGTCGACCACGATCTTCTGCCGGGCGATCAGCGCGGACAGCACCGCGCCCTCCTCGGCCAGCAGCTTGCGGAACTCGGGCGTGTCCATCGCCACCGGCTCCGCGCCCAGGTCGGCATAGCGCGACTTCAGCGCGGGCTGCGCGAGCGCCTTGCCGATCTCGCGGCTCATGCGCGCCAGCACCTCGGGCGGCGTGCCGTTGGGCGCCCACATGCCGAACCAGATGTCGAGGTCGGCGCCCGGGAAGCCCTGCTCGCTGATGGTCGGCACCTCGGGGAAGAAGGGCGAGCGCTTGGCGCTCACGATGCCCAGCAGCTTGGCCTTGCCGGTGCGGATGTGCGGGAAGGCGATGCCCGGGTCGCAGACGAAGTCGGCCTGGCCCGAGAGCACGTCCTGCAGCGCGGGCGCGGCGCCGCGGTACGGCACGTGGGTGGCCGAGACCGCGGTGGCCTGCTTGAACAGCTCGCAGGCCAGGTGCGGCGGCGTGCCGGTGCCGGCCGAGGCGTACGAGAAGGTGCCGGGCTTGGCGCGCGCCAGCGCGACCAGTTCGCGCGCATCCTTCGCGTTCATCTGCGGCTTGGCCACCAGGTACATCTGGGTGCGGCCCACGGTCGCCACCGGCGACAGGTCGCGCGAGGGCAGCAGGGTCGACTTGAACAGCGACGGGTTCGCGGTCTCGACCGAGGTCGGCGCGATCAGGAAGGTGTGGCCGTCGGGTGCGGCACGCACCACCTCGGCGGCCGAGATGTTGCCGCTGGCGCCGGGCTTGTTGTCGATCAGCACGGTCTGGCCCAGCGACTCGGTCAGCGACTGCGCGAGGATGCGCGCCATCACGTCGGTGCTGCCGCCGGGCGCGAAGCCCACGACCACGCGGATCGGCTTGCCGGGCCAGGCCGCGGGCGACTGCGCGAAGGCGGCGCCCGCGAGCGCGAGGCAGCCGAGCGCGATGAAGGCCCGGCGCAGGCGCGCCGGGGCCGGGAACGAAATGGCCATGTCTTGTCTCCGTTGTGTTTTGGGGGGTGCTGTCGTTCTCGGGTCCGCGCCGGGCTCAGCCCGCCGTGCCCGCCTCGTTCGCCTCTTCCGCGCGCAACAGCTCGCGCAACTTGAATTTCTGGATCTTTCCCGAGGGCGTCGAGGGCATGGTCTCGCGCAGCACCAGCCGCTCGGGGATGTACTGCAGCGCCACCTTCTGCGCCTTGAGGAAGTCCGAGATCGACGGCAGGTCGACCTGGCAGCCGGGCCGCGGCACCACCACCGCGCAGGCGCGTTCGCCCAGGCGCTCGTCGGGATAGGCCACGATCGCGGCCATCGCGATGTCGGGGTGGCGGTAGAGCAGCGACTCGATCTCGACCACCGGGATGTTCTCGCCGCCGCGGATGATCACGTCCTTGGTGCGGCCCGCGATGCGCACATAGCCGCGCTCGTCGATGCGCGCGAGGTCGCCGGTGTCGAACCAGTCGTCGGCATCGGTGCCGTTGAGCTGCGGGCGCTTCAGGTAGCCGCCGAAGTTGGAACAGGCGCGCAGCAGCAGCCGGCCCACCTCGCCCGGAGGCAGGCGCTGGCCGTCGACGTCGACCACCTGGATCTCCACGCCGGGCAGCGGGCAGCCGTCGGTCTGGATCGAGCGCTCGTCGTCGTCGTCCAGCCGCGTCAGCGTGACCGCGCCGTTCTCGCTCATGCCCCAGGCCGAGACGATCTTGGCGCCGAGCGCGCGCCGCGCCTGCTCGACCAGCGCGCCCGGGATCGGCGCGCCCGCGCAGAGAAAGACCTTCAGCGACGGCACCTCGGTGCCGGTCTCGGCCACCGTCTTCGCGAGGTCCGAGAGAAAGGGCGTGGACGCCATCGTGAAGCTCGCGCGCTCGGCGTTGATCGCGGCGATGGCCTGCTTCGGGTCCCAGATGTCCTGCAGCACGGCCGAGGCGCCGAGCATGATCGGCATCATCAGCCCATACATGAAGCCGGTCTGGTGCGCCATCGGCGAGGCCATCAGCACCACGTCGTCCGCGCCCAGGCCCAGGCGCTGCGCGTAAGGCACGATGTTGGCCATGGTGGTGTTGGCCGAGTGCATCACGCCCTTGGGCTCGCCGGTGGTGCCCGAGGTGTAGATCAGCTGCGTGATGTCGTCGGGCCCGGGCCGGCCGCGCGAGAGGATCGCGGCGGCGTCGGGCGCGTCTTCCCAGGCCGGTCCCGAGAGCAGGGCATCGAAGCTGTCCGGCCCCGCGCCGCCCACGATCACCACCTGCCGCAGCGCGGGCAACTCGGGCTGCAGGCCCGTGACCATGGCCTCGAAGTCGAAGCCGCGGAAGCGCGCCGGCGCGATCATCACCTTGGCCGCGCCGTGCTTCAGCATGAACGAGAGCTCGCGCTCGCGGAAGATGTGCATCAGCGGATTGATCACCGCGCCGATGCGCGAGCAGGCCAGGTAGGTCAGCGTGAACTGCCACCAGTTGGGCAGCTGGCAGGCCACCACGTCGTCGCGCCCCACGCCCAGGCGCGACAGGCCCACCGCGATGCGGTCGGCCATGCGGCCGAGCTCGCGGTAGCTGAAGCGCTGGATGGAACCGTCCTCGATGCGCATCGCGCTCAGCGCCAACTTGTCGGGCGTGGCCGCGATGCAGGCATCGAGCGCGTCGTTGATGGTGCGCTCGTGCCACAGGCCCTCGGCGATCATGCGCGCGCGGCGCGGCGGCAGCAGTACGGCGTCGAATTCCATGATGTCGTGTCTCCTCGTTGTCGTGCGAAACCGGGGCAAGACCAGGCTCAGGCCGGCACGGCCGAGCGCCCGGCGCGCGTGCGCGCCACGATGGTCTTCATGATCTGGGCCGTGCCGTCGCCGATCTGGAAGCCCAGCACGTCGCGCAGCCGCTGCTCCATCGGCCCGCGGTCGTAGCCGCCATGGCCGAACATCAGCAGGCACTGATGAATGGCGTCGTAGGCCAGCTTCGGCGCCCACCACTTGCACATGGCGGCCTCGGCCGTATGCGGCGCGCCGCGGTCCTTGAGCCACAGCGTCTGCAGGCACAGCAGGCGCGCGGCCTCGACCTGGGTGTCGAAGTCGGCGAGCGGATGCGACACGCCCTGGAAGGCCGACAGCGGCTTGCCGAAGGCCTCGCGCTGCGCCACGTAGTCCCAGGTCTCCTCGAGCGCCACGCGCGCCACCGCCAGCACCTGCAGGCCGATCAGCGCGCGCGAGAAGTCGAAGCCCTGCATCACCTGCACGAAGCCCTTGTTCTCCTCGCCCAGGCGATGGTCGAGCGGCACGCGCACGTTCTCGAAGAACAGCGAGCCGCGGCCGATGGCGCGCTGGCCGTGGCAGTCGAAGCGGTTGCGCGTGAGGCCGGGCGCATCGGCGGGCACCAGCAGCGCGGTCACGCCGTGCGCGCCCGATTCCACCGGGCCGGTGCGGCCGAACACCACCACCGCGTCGGCCTGGTCGGCCGCCGAGATCGAGGTCTTCTCGCCGTTGATCACGTAGTGGTCGCCCGCGCGCTCCACGCGCAGCCGCAGGTTGGCCGCGTCCGAACCGCCGCGCGGCTCGGTCAGCGCGATCGCGAGCAGCGCCTCGCCGCGCGTGAGCTTCCGCAGCCACGGTCCCGCCACCTCGGGGCGGCCGTGCTCGGCGAGGATCTGGCCGTTGAGCGAGGCCAGCAGGTTGATGTAGCTCAGGCTCAGGTCGGCGCGCGCGATCTCCTCGTGGATCACGCCGGCCGCGAGGCAGCCCATGCCCTGGCCGCCGTGTTCCTCGGCGAGCTCGGGCGCGATGAAGCCCATCTCGCCCATCTCGCGCATCAGCGCGCGGTCGAGCACGCGCGTGGCGTCGCGCTCGAGGAAGCCCGGCGCCACGCGGCCGGTGGCGAAGCGGCGCGCATGCTCGGCCAGCGCGGCGAGGTCGTCGTCGATGTAGGGGTTCATCGCGTTGCTCTTCGCTGCGCGGCTACTTCGCGTACTTGCGGAACTCGGGCTTGCGCCGTTCCTGCAGCGCCTTCACGCCCTCGCGCGACTCCTCGGTGTCGTAGTAGAGCTTGAGCGCGTACATGCCCATGCCCGCGATGCCGGCCTGGTGCGCGGTGTCGGCATTGAAGCTGCGCTTGGCGATCGCGATCGCCGTGGGGCTGCGCTCGCAGATCTCCTCGGCCCACTTCTGCACCTCGGCGTCGAGCTGCTCGTGCGGCACCACCGCGTTGGCCAGGCCCATGGCCACGGCCTCGGCGCCGCTGTAGCGGCGGTTCAAGTACCAGATCTCGCGCGCCTTCTTCTCGCCGACCACGCGCGCCAGGAAGGCGGTGCCGTAGCCCGGGTCGACCGAGCCCATCTTCGGGCCGACCTGGCCGAAGACGGCCTTCTCGGAGGCGATGGTGAGGTCGCAGATGGTGCACAGCACGTTGCCGCCGCCGATGGCGAAGCCCTGCACGCGCGCGATCACCGGCTTGGGGACGTTGCGGATCGCGTCGTGCAGCTCCTCCATCGGCAGGCCGATGGTGCCGCGGCCGTCGTAGTTGCCGTCGTGCGCCGACTGGTCGCCGCCGGTGCAGAAGGCCTTATCGCCGGCACCGGCCAGCACGATGGCGCCGACCTCGCGGTCGTAGCCCGCGCGGTTGAGCGCGCGGATGATCTCGTCGCAGGTCTGGCCGCGGAAGGCATTCATCTTCTCGGGCCGGTTGATGGTGATCCACGCCACGCGGTTGCGCACGTCGTAGAGGATGTCTTCGAACTGCATGTGTTGCTCCTTGGGAATCCGTGGGGGGGGCCTGGGTCAGCCGTTCATCGTCAGACCGCCCGAGACGCTGAGCACCTGGCCGGTGACGAAGGCCGCGTCGTCGCTCGCGAAGAACAGGATCGCGCCCGGCAGGTCGTCGGGCTGGCCGATGCGGCCCAGCGGGATGGAGCGCGTGAAGGCCTCCATCAGCTTCTCGGGATTGCCCGCGCCTTCCTTGTAGTCGGCGAACAGCGCGGTGTCGGTCGGGCCCGGGCACACCACGTTCGCGGTGATGCCGTGGCGCGCATGCTCGCGCGCGATGGTCTTGGTGAACGCGACCAGGCCGCCCTTGCAGGCCGCGTACACGGCCTCGCCCGAGGAGCCCACGCGCGCCGCGTCCGAGGCGATGTTGACGATGCGGCCCGCCTTGCGCGCCGCCATGCCCGGCAGCACCGCGTGGTGCATGTGCAGCGCGCCCGTGAGGTTGATGGCGATCAGCTTCTCCCACTGCGCGGGCTCGGTCTTCGTGAAGGGCCGGAACACGTCCCAGCCCGCGTTGTTGACCAGCACGTCGATCGCGCCGAAGCGCTCGAGCACCGCGGCCACCGCGGCATCGACGCTCGCGCGCTCGGTGATGTCGCAACGCAGCGCGAGCGCGCGGCCGCCCTCGGCCTCGATGCGCGCGGCGACCGTTTCGGCGGCGCCGGGGTTCAGGTCGAGCACCGCCACCCGCGCGCCTTCGCGCGCGAAACGGCGGCAGGTCGCGCCGCCGATGCCGCCACCGCCGCCGGTGACGACCACTGTCTTGTCTTCGAATCGTTGCATCAGGTTCTCCTTGGATCCGCGGGCTTGCTATCGTTGGCCGGTCGCGCCGGCTTCGAATCGGCATTTAGGTAAAGATGTTGACGTATTATGCGTTGGCATAGCTTCGCCGTGCAACCCAGTTCACGAAGATATCTATGGTTTCCCCTAACAAAAATGACGCCTCCGCCCGCATGGCGCTGGCCAACAGGGTTTTCTTCCGTCTCTACCAATGTGCCAACATGTTGCATAAAACAGGCACCCGCGCGGTCGAGAACGAAGGCCTGACCACGCAGCAATGGGCGGTGCTCGGCGCGTTGTCGCGCGACGAGGCGAAGGGGGGGATGAGCGTGGGCGACCTGGCGCGCTACCTGAAGGTGAGCCGGCAGAACCTCTCGGGCCTGCTGAGCCGCATGGAGCGCGACGGCCATGTGAAGACCGCGCCCGACGGGCGCGACCGGCGCTCACGCCTGGTGACGATGAGCGAGTCGGGACAGCATGTGTGGGTGGTCGAGGCGCAGCCGAAGATCTACGCCTACTACGAGCAGGTGCTCGAGGGCTTCTCGGTCAACGACGTGACCCACACCCTGCACTACCTGCTGAAGATCCTCGACAACATGCAGAAGGTGGACGACCGGCAGGGCGGGGCCGAGGAGCCGGCGGAGTAAGACTGCGCCAGCGCCGCACGCCTATCCGGGGATCGACGGCACCGCGTTGGACGAATGCCTCGGGCTCGGCTGGCGCGAGGAGACATACAACCCCAGCACGACCAGCACGCCGCCGGCAACGGCCCAGCCGGTCGGCACCTCGCGCAGCAGGACGAAGGCGAAGGCACCCGCAAACAGCGGCTCGGCGAGCTCGAGCGTCTGCACCTGCCCCGGCGCGATGCATTGGATGGCACGCGTGGTGCAGACGAAACCCAGGACGGTCGGAAACACGGCCAGCAGCACGAGCGCGCCGACGGCCGACGCACGCCACTCCACGCGCGCGAGCGCATCGAACTGCACCATCGCCGCCAGGTAGAGCGACCCGAACAGCAGCAGTCGGGCGGTGAGCGCGAATCCGCCGGGCAGGCCGAACTTCTTCACCAACACGGAGAACACGCCATAGCCGGTGCCGGCGAGCGCCGCGAGCAGCAGGCCACGAGGGCTCTGGGCGACACTCACGCCGGCGACCATCCCCACGCCCAGCAGCGCGATGCCCAGTCCGATCCATTGGAAGCGACCGGGCCTGTCGCCCAGCAGCGGCCAGCCCAGCACGATCGCTGACAAGGCCGCAAAGGCCATCAAGGTCACGACCACGTTCGCCGTGGCCTCGTGCGCGTAGGCGGCGGTCTCGAAGTAGAACAGCACGAAGATCCCGAAGAACGCGCAGGCCGCTGCCTGCCACCACTTGCCGCGCCACCCGGAACGCAAGCCTGCCAGCCCGATCGCGCCCACCACGACGAATCCGATGAGGGTCTTGAGCGCCGCGATGGCATCGGCCTGCAATCCCGTCGCCACCACGAACTTGGTCAGGACGCCGATCGTTGCATTGAGCGCCGCGGCGGCGAGCGCGTAGAGCACGCCCTTGTGGAACTCACGCATGGAAGGCTCCGGACGGCGCAATCCGATGCGCTGTCGCCACGCGGTCGCGTGGCATTCGAGGATGAAGACGAAGGGGCAACTGAAGTTCTCGCGGATGTCGGCGCGCCGCGGCGCCGGTGGCTGGCGCGCGAGCATAGGACAACCGGGAGCGACGCCCCGAGGCACCGAGGAATATTCGGGGGTTGGCGCGAAAAAGTCGGCGCCGACGCCTCCGCCTACCGCGGCGCCATGCGAATCGCCCCGTCGAGCCGCACGCTCTCGCCGTTGAAGTAGCCGTTGGTGATCATCAGCTCCGCCAGCGCCGCGTACTCGGCCGGGTTGCCCAGCCGCTTCGGGAACGGCACCGAGGCCGCCAGCGCGGCCTTCACGTTGTCGGGCGCGCCCTGCAACAGCGGCGTGTCGAAGATGCCCGGCAGGATGGTGTTGACGCGGATGCCCTCGCTCATGAGGTCGCGCGCGATCGGCAGGGTCATGCCGACGATGCCGGCCTTCGAGGCGGTGTAGGCCGCCTGCCCCATCTGGCCGTCCTGCGCGGCCACCGAGGCGGTGTTGACGATGGCGCCGCGCTCGCCGTCCTCGAGCATGTCGAGCGTGAGCATGCCGGCGGCCGACTTGGCGATGCAGCGGAAGGTGCCCACCAGGTTGATCTGGATGATGCGGTCGAAGTTGGCGAGCGGAAAGTGCTTGATCTCGCCCGTGGCCTTGTCGCGGCTCGCGGTCTTCACCGCATTGCCGGTGCCCGCGCAGTTGACCAGCACGCGCTCCTGGCCGTGCGCGGCGCGCGCGCGCTCGAAAGCCGCGTCGACCTGCGTCTCGGAGGTGACATCGACCTGGCAGAACACGCCGCCGATCTCGGCCGCGAGCGCCTCGCCCTGCGCCGCGTTGAGGTCGAACAGCGCGACCTTCACGCCATGGCCGGCCAGGCGCCGCGCGGTGGCCGCGCCGAGGCCGGAGGCGCCGCCGGTGACGACGGCGGCAATGCGGGAATCGAGTTGCATCTTCGGAGGTCCTTGCTGGATGGTTTGGCGCCGGCCAGTTTAGGAAGCAGAATCGACGCGGGCATCGTCGGAACCGACGGTATCCGCTTTCCCCCGCGGCGACCGCACGGCCCGCGCCCCACTCCGCCGTTCGCGATGTCGTCCGCTCCTTCCGCCCGCATCCTCGAGACCAAGCTCAGCCCTCCGGCCTTCGCCGCCACGCAGGTGCTGCGCGACGCGATCTGCGAACGCATCGCGGCCAGCGCGGTCAAGCTGGTGCTGGTGCGCGCGCCCGCGGGCTTCGGCAAGACCACCACCATGGCGCAGAGCCGCGAGCGCATCGAGGCGCGCGGCATCGCCACCGCCTGGATCACGCTGGACCGCGCCGACAACGACGTCTCGCGCTTCCTGGCCGGCCTCGGCGAGGCCGTGCTGCGCCTCGGCGTGGAGGAGCCGCGCGCGCGCACGCCCTTCGACGCGGTGGCCGCGCTGGCCGCGCACGACGCGCCCTTCGTGCTGTTCCTCGACGACTTCGAGGGCGTGCAGGAGCCCGCGGTGATCGGGCTGGTGCGCGAGATCGTCGAGCACCTGCCGCGTGGCGGCAAGCTGGTGATCGGCTCGCGCGGCCTGCCCGACCTCGGCGTGGGCCGGCTGCGCGCGCGCGGCCAGCTCGAGGAGATCGACACCGACCGGCTGCGCTTCAGCCTCGAGGAGACCGGCGCCTTCTTCGGCCTGCGGCCGCACGCCGGCGACGCCGCCGCGCAGGCCCTGCCGCACGAACTGCTCGCGCAGCTGCACCGCAAGACCGAGGGCTGGATCGCGGCGATCTGGTTGGCCTCGATGGCGCTCGAGCGCCATGGCAGCGCGACCGGCTTCGTCGAACGCTTCTCGGGCTCCGACCGCGCGGTGGCCGACTACCTGGCCGAGGACGTGCTCGCGCACCAGCCCGCCGAGGTGCGCGAGTTCCTGCTGCGCACCAGCATCCTGCGCCAGCTCGATGCCTCGGTGTGCCAGGCGCTCAACCCGCGCGCCGACAGCGCGGCCATCCTCGAGCGGCTGGCCGCGGCCAACCTGTTCCTGACGCCGGTGAACGGCGGCGCGGACGGCGACGGTGCCTGGCGCTACCACAGCCTGTTCGCCGACTTCCTGCGCGCCCAGCTGGCGCGCGAGATGCCCGGCGAGATCGCGCGGCTGCACCTCGCGGCCTCGGGCTGGTACGAATCGCAGCAGCGGCCGGTGCCCGCGATCGACCATGCGATCGAGGGCGGCGACCATCCGCATGCGCTGACCCTGCTCGACAGCTATGCCGGCCGCTTCCTCGAGCAGGGCCGCATGCGCATGCTCGCGCGCTGGTTCTCGGCCATTCCCGAGCATCAGCTGCGCGAGCATCCCGCGCTGCAGCCGATCGCGCTGTGGGCCACCTGCTTCACGCACGGCCCCTGGCAGGCGATGCAGCAGCTCGAAAGCTCGGGCTGCCTCGACAGCCCCACGCCCGCGGTGCGCGCGAGCGCGCAGACGCTGATCCCGCTGCTGCTGGCGATGCAGGACCGGCACGACGAGGCCTACGAGGCCGGCCGCCTGAGCCTGGCGCGGCTGCCCACCGGCCTGCCCTTCGCCGACAGCGTGCTGCTCAACGCGATGGCGCACATCCTCGCGGTGCGCGGCGACCAGCACGAGGCGCAGCGCCTGCTCGACGCCGCGCGGCGCCAGCAGGGCAGCAGCACCTTCAACCGCATGTACACCGAGTCGCTGGCCGGCCTGTTCGACCTGCAGGAAGGCCGGCTGCGCCAGGCCACCGCGCGCTTTCGCATGGCGGTCGATGCGACCCATGCGGTGTCGTACAACCACAGCCACGGCAATGCCTGGGCCGGTGTGCTCTATGCGGGTTCGGTCTACGAGTCGAACCAGCTGCTGCAGGCCGAGCACCTGCTCAACGTCTACCTGCCGCTGGCGCGCGACGTGGGCCTGCCCGACCACATGATCCTGAGCCACGCGATGCGCTCGCGCATCGCCTTCCATGCGGGCGACATCGATGCCGCCTTCCAGGCCCTGACCGAGCTCGAGTACCTGGGCCACCAGCGCCAGCTGCCGCGCGTGGTGGCCGGCGCCAAGCTCGAGCGCTCGCGCATGCTGCTGCTGCAGGGCAACGGTCCCGCCGCGCGCGACGAACTCGCGCGCGCCGACGACCCGGCCCTGTGGGCGCGCGAGAAGCTCCAGCGCCTGCCCGCGCACGAGCTCGACTACCTGACCCTGGCGCGCGCACGCTGGGAGATCGCCTTCGGCGACGCACGCGCGGCCCTCGACAGCATCGACGCCGAGCTGCATGCCGCCCTCGCCGTCGCGCGGCTGCGGCGCGTGCTCAAGCTGCGGCTGCTGCGTGCATTGGCACTGCAGCGCGCGGGCAGCCTGGCCGAGGCCATCGCCGAAGCCGCCGAGGTGCTCAAGACCGCGAGCCACGAGGGCTACATGCGGCTGATCCTCGACGAGGGCCCGGCCGCCGCGCTGCTGGTGCAGCGCTTCGCGCACGCGCTGCACGACAGCGCCACCGCGCGCGGCAGCAGCGACCCGATCCTCGGCGAGTACGTGCAGCGGCTGCTGCAGGCGGCCGGGCCGATGGCCCTGCCCGATGGCGGCGAGCCGGAGAACGCCGACGCCGCGGGCACCGACGGCCTCGCGGCCAGCGAGCCGCTGACGCGCAAGGAGATCCGCGTGCTGCAGCTGCTGGCCGAGGGCTATTCGAACGGCGCGATGGCCGAGAAGCTGTTCGTGTCGGACAGCACGGTGCGCACGCACCTGCGCAACATCAACATGAAGCTCGATGCGAAGAGCAGGACGCAGGCGGTGGCGATTGCACGGCGACTGGGAGTGATCCGGTAGGGAGCGCCCGAGGCGGTCCGCCAACGAGATTCCTGTATCTCGAGGAGAAACCCGCCATCACGAAGCACCCCCGGCCCGCAGCCGCCATCCATCGTCAGCGCAGCACCGCCACCCTGACGCGGCGCATGCCGTTGTAGGAATAGAGAATGATCGGCCCGTCGCGCAGGTCGCCCCGGTCATCGAAGGAGATTTCGCCCGTCACGCCAGTGAACGAGATCGCCTTGAGCTCCGGAAGGTACTTGGCCGGCTCGATCGAGCCCGCGTTGCGCATGGCCCGCGCCATCACCTGCACGGCATCGTAGACATGGGGTGAGAAGAGCTGAACCGGCGTGCCGAAACGCTGCGTTAACCGGTCCATGAACGCGCGCAGGGCCGGCTGGTATTTCTCCTCGGTGCCACCGGTTTCGGCGCACAGCACGGTGCTCCGCATCGCCTTGGCGCCGGCGAGCCGTGGCAATTCACCGGTACAGATGCCGTCGCTACCCATGAAGACAGGATTCAGGCCGGCTCCGTGAATCTGGCGCAACAATGGACCGGCAACCGTGTCCATGCCGCTATAGAAGACCAGATCGGGCTTCGAGGCGCGCAGCTTCGCGACCAGATCGCCAAGCTCCTCGCCGTCGTCCATCACCTGATCGCGGCGCAACACCGTGCCACCGGCCTGCAGCACGCCGGCCTCGAAGGCGTCGGCGACGTCGCTGCCGTAGTCCGAGCGGTCGTCGACCACTGCAATCCTCTGGCCCCTGGCCACCTCGACCGCATAGCGGCCCAGCAGTTCGCCGAGCCGATCGTCGTGCGCGATCACCCGGAACGCCGTGGCATAGCCCAGTTGGGTGTAGGGCGGTCTGCTGGCGCTTGGAGAGATCTGGACGATGCCCGCATCGTGGTAGATCTTCGCGGCCGGAATGGTGACGCTCGAAGTCAGATGCCCGACCACCCCGTTCACGCCCGCAGCCACCAGCGACAGTGCCGCGCGGGCGCCCATCTGCAGATCGGCGCCGTCGTCGCGGGCCACGAGTTCGAACCGGGCGCGCTTGGTACCGATGAGGAAACACTGCGCATTCAGGTCCTCGATGGCCAGCACGGCACCGTGCTCGTTGTCACGGCCGAGATGAGCCAGCGCGCCGGTCATCGGCGCGACGTGCCCGATCCTCACGGTCACCGAGCCTCCCGATCCGGGCCCGCAATTCGACGCCGCGGGCGTCTGGGCACCACTCCCCGCACACGCCAGCACGCCGGCGGCAGCCACCACACAGACACGGACCCAACGCTTCCCACCCACTCCCAGCAACATCCTGTTCTCCTCGCGGCCCATGGCCGCCGCGGATTCTAGAAGGCCGGGAGCGCCCGCTCACAACGCCCGCGAGATCACCTCCTTCATGATCTCGTTGGTCCCGCCATAGATCCGCTGCACCCGCGCATCCGCATACATGCGCGCCACCACGTACTCGTTCATGAAGCCATAGCCGCCGAACAGCTGCAGGCATTCGTCGACCACCCGGCCCTGCGCCTCCGAACCCCAGAGCTTGGCCATGGAGGCGGTGGCGGTGTCGAGCCTGCCGGCGACGAGGTCCTCGACGCAGCGGTCGATGAAGGCGCGGCCGACCTTGATCTGGGTCGCGATCTCGGCGAGCTTGAACTTGGTGTTCTGGAACTCGGCGATGGGCTTGCCGAAGGCCTTGCGGTCGCGCACGTAGTCGAGCGTGGCCTGGTAGGCGCCCTCCATGGTGGCGAGCGCGCTGACGCCGATGATGGTGCGCTCGTAGGGCAGGTCGCCCATGAGCTGGAAGAAGCCCTGCCCCTCGACGCCGCCGAGCACGGCATCGGCCGCCACGCGCACGTCGTCGAAGAAGAGCTCGGAGGTGTCCTGCGCCTTCATGCCGATCTTGTCGAGCACGCGGCCGACGCGGAAGCCCGCGCAGCCCTCGGTCTCGACGATCAGGATCGAGGTGCCCTTGGCGGCCTGCGCGGGATCGGTCTTGGCCACCACCAGCACCACGCCGGCGAGGAAGCCGTTGGTTATGAAGGTCTTGGAACCGTTGATGACGTAGCCGCCGTCCTTCTTCTCGGCGCGCGTGCGCACGCCCTGCAGGTCGGAGCCGGCGCCGGGCTCGGTCATGGCCACCGCGCCGACCAGTTCGCCGCGCGCCATGCGCGGCAGGTAGTGCTGCTTCTGCGCCTCGGTGCCGTGGTTGAGGAAGTAGTGCGCGACGATGCTGTGCACCGAGGTCGCCATGCCGCTCAGGCCGCGGCGCGCGGCTTCCTCGTAGAACACGGCCTCGTGGCGGAAGTCGCCGCCGGCGCCGCCGTATTCTTCCGGGATGTCGGCGCACAGCAGGCCGAGGGCGCCGGCCTTGCGCCAGATCTCGTGGCCGACGTGGCCGCGCTTGCGCGCCTCCTCGTCGTGCGGAACCATCTCGGCCTCGATGAAGCGCACCACGGTGTCGCGGTAGCGCTCCAGGTCCTCATCGCTCCAGGAGCGGCGAAAGTCGATCGTCATGTTCGGCGTGTCCTCGTTCTTCTCTTCGTGGATGGTTCTTGCGCGCGGCTTCAACCCACGCGGCGCTGCCTGCCGGCCCAGTAGGGATCGCGCAGCTGGAACTTCTGCAGCTTGCCCGCGGCCGACAGCGGCAGCGCATCGCGGAACTCCACGCTGCGCGGGCACTTGTAGCTCGCGATCTGCGCGCGGCAGTGCGCGATCACGGCCTCGGCCTCGAGCGCCATGCCCTCGCGCCGCACGATCACGGCATGCACGCGTTCGCCCCATTGGTCGTCGGGCACGCCGATCACGGCCGACATCAGCACCTGTGGCAATTGCGCGATGGCATTCTCGACCTCGGCCGAGTAGACGTTCTCGCCGCCGCTCACGATCATGTCCTTCATGCGGTCGACCACGAAGACGAAGCCCTGCGCGTCCATGTAGCCGCCGTCGCCGGTGTGCATCCAGCCGCCGCGCAGCGCGGCCTCGGTCTCGGCCGGCTTGTTCCAGTAGCCCTGCATCACCATCGGCCCGCGCGCGACGATCTCGCCGACCTGGCCCGCGGGCAGCTCGCGGTCCTCGCCGTCGACGATGCGCACCTCGGCGATGGCAATCGGCGTGCCGGCCGAACGCAGCAGGCGGTCGCGGTCGGGGCCCGGCAGATGGCAGCGCGGCGGCAGCGCCGTGACCACGGGCGACAGCTCGGTCATGCCATAGACCTGCGCGAAGGCGGTGGCCGGCAGCGCGCGCATGGCCTGGTCGAGCAGCGCGGCATCGATGGGCGCGGCGCCGTAGAACAGCAGCTTCAGCCGCGACAGGTCGAACTCGCCGAAGCGCGGATGCTCGATCACGCGCTTGATCATGGTCGGCACCAGGAACATCTCGGTGACGCGCGCCTGCTGCAGGGTATCGAGCACCGCGAGCTCGTCGAACATCGGCACCACGTGCATGGGCACCAGTCGCAGCATGTTCTGGATCGCGATGCCGCAGCCGGCGACATGGAACATCGGCGCGGCGACGATCGAGACCGCCTCGTGCCCATCGCGCGGCAGGGCCGCGACGGTGGCCAGCGCATTGATGCAGAGGCTGCCATGGCTCAGCATCACGCCCTTGGGCCGGCCGGTGGTGCCGCCGGTGTACATCACGGCCGCGAGCTCGTCGCCGGTGTGCGGCGCGTCGTCGATGGCCGCGGTGCCGGCCAGCAGCGCCTCGTAGCCGACCATGCCCTCGGGCACCTCGCGCTCGCCGCAATAGACCACGGTGCGCAGCGACGTGGAGAGCCGGCGCAGCTCGCCGACCAGCGGCGCGAACAGGTCGTCCACCAGCAGGATGCGGGTGTCGCAGTCGTCGAGCGAGTAGGCGACCTCCTTCGGATTCCAGCGGATGTTGACGGGGTTGACGACGCCGCCGCCCCACCAGGTGCCGAAGAAGTATTCGACGAAGCGGTGCGAGTTGAGGCTCATCATGCCCACGCGGTCGCCGCGCGCCATGCCGAGCTGCCGCAGCGCGGCACCGAGCCGCGCGACGCGGTCGGTGAATTCGCCGAAGCCGAGGCGGTGCGCGCCGCTGACGATGGCGGTGGCCTCGCCCTTCTCGCGGCGGCCCTTGTGCAGGGACTGGGTCAGGTACATGGGAGCCTCCTCTGTCTTGCCGATGCCGATGCGCGCCCGCGGGGCCGTGCTCAGGCCGCGCGCAGCGATGGCGCGCTGTCCTCGCCCGCGCCCCAGCGCCGCAGCAGCGCCGCGCCTTCCTCGCGCGGCTCGCCCGAGAGCGCGGGCGGCACGCTGCGGCTGAAGCGCGGCGCGGGCGCGGGCTGCACCACGCCGTCGACCTCGACGAAGGTGCCGCGCGCCACGTTGTGCGGATGCGCGGGCGCCTCGTCCCAGTCGAGCACCGGCGCGAAGCAGGTATCGCTGCCCTCGAGCAACGCGCACCATTCGTCGCGCGTGCGGGTGCGGAAAACGTCGGCCAGGCGCAGCTTGAGCAGCGGCCAGCGCGCGGCGTCCATCTGGGCATCGAAGGCCGGGTCGTCGGCGATGCCGCAACGCTCGCGCAGCAGCGCATAGAACTGCGGCTCGATGGCGCCGATGGCCACGTAGCGGCCGTCGGCGCAGGCATAGGTGTCGTAGAAGTGGGCGCCGCCGTCGATCAGGTTCTCGCCGCGCTGGTTGCTCCACCGGCCGCCCGCCTTGAGGCCATACATCATGGCCGACATCAGCGCGGCGCCGTCGGTCATGGCGGCATCGACCACCTGGCCCTGGCCCGAGGCCTTGGCCTCGTGCAGTGCCGCGAGGATGCCGAAGGCCAGGAACATGGCGCCGCCGCCGAAGTCGCCGACGTAGTTGAGCGGCGGCACCGGCGGCTCGCCCGCGCGGCCGACCGCGTGCAGCGCGCCGCTCAGCGCGATGTAGTTGATGTCGTGGCCGGCCGCCTGCGCCAGCGGGCCGTGCTGGCCCCAGCCGGTCATGCGGCCGTAGACCAGGCGCGGATTGAGCGCGAGGCAGTCGGCCGGGCCCAGGCCCAGGCGCTCCATCACGCCGGGGCGGAAGCCCTCGATCAGCACGTCGGCGCGCGCGATGGCGTCGCGCACCGTGGTGGCCGCGCCCTCGGCGCGCAGGTCCATCTGCAGCAGGCTGCGGCCGCGCGCGAGGATGTCATGGGGGTTGCGCGGCGTGCCGGGCCGTTCGATGCGCAGCACCTCGGCGCCCATGTCGGCGAACAGCATCGCGCAGAAGGGACCGGGGCCGAGGCCGGCCATCTCGACCACGCGCAATCCTTGCAATGGGCCCGGCATCGTCCGTCTCCTTGGCCGCGGGCGGCCTTGTCTGTGTGGAGGACGATCTTGTCGCGGCCCGGTAGCTGCCGCATCGTCGGAAGAGACGAAAGAGCGACGAGAAAGGCGCGCCGGCCCCGGCGCGCGGCGTTCAGCCCGCCTTGGCTGCCTTCGCGACCTGCGCGCGCCGGAAGCAGGCCGCGTCGTGGTCGTTGACGATGCCCACCGCCTGCAGCCAGGCATAGACGATGGTCGGGCCGACGAACTTGAAGCCGCGCTTCTTGAGTTCCTTCGACACGCGCTCGGACAGCTCGGACGACACGGTGCGCGTCTTGCCGTCGTTCTCGATCACCTTGCCGCCGGTGAAGGACCAGCAGAAGTCGGTGAAGCTCTCGCCGCGCGCTGCCATCTCGTTGTAGATCTGGGCGCCGCGGATGGTGGCCTCGATCTTGGCGCGCGCGCGGATGATGCCGGGGTTGCCCATCAGCCGCTCGATGTCCTTTTCGTCGAAGCGCGCGACCTGCTTCGGATCGAAGCCCGCGAAGGCCTCGCGGAAGGTGTCGCGCTTGCGCAGCACGGTGATCCAGGCCAGGCCGGCCTGGAAGCCTTCGAGCATCAGCGTCTCCCAGAGCATGCGCGGATCGCGCTCGGGCACGCCCCATTCGGCGTCGTGGTAGGCGCTCATCAGGGCATCGCCCTCGGCCCAGCTGCAGCGGGTGTGTTGCTTCATGCGCCGATGATATCGGCGGTGCTCCTCAAGCGAGCGCGGGCCGCCGCGCCATGAATCCCGTGGCGGCCTCGAACGCGGCCGACGCGCCCAGCAGCGTCGCGTCGTCCTGGAAACGGCCCACGAGCTGCAGGCCCAGCGGCATGCCGTCGCCGCCGAAACCGCTCGGCAGGCTGATGGCCGGATGCCCGGTCATGTTGAAGGGCATGGTCCATGGATACCAGTGCGCGCGCACGTTCTCGTAGGGCCGGCCGTCGATGTCGAGCGGCGCGAACAGGTCCTGCTCGAGCGCCACCGCGGAGCGCGTGAGCGTGGGCATGGCAAGCAAGTCGGCGCGCTCGAACAGCGCCTGCACGCGCTTGAACAGCTGCGAGCGCGCGAACATCGCCTCCTGGTATTCGACGCCGCTCACGCCGGCCGCCGACTCGACCTGGCGCCGGAAGGTCTCGCTGAAGCTGTCGGGATGCCGCTCGACCAGCGGGCCGAAGCGCGCGCGCCACACCGTGTGGTTGATCGCGCGCCAGATCGGCTCGACCTCGAAGCCTTCGCCGTCGAAGTGCTCGATGCTCGCGCCCAGATCCTTCAGCGTGCGCAGCGCGGCCTCGAAGTTGCGCGCCACGTCGGCCGACACCGGCCGGCCCGGCGGCGCGGCGCAGCACAGCACGCGCCGGCCGCGCAGGTCGCCGGGGTTGGCGGCGGCCGCCACGTAGTCGTGCGAACGCAGGCCGATCGACCAGGGATCGACCGGCGACGGCCCGGCCATCGCCTGCAGCATCAGCGCGGTGTCGCCCACGGTGCGGGTCATCGGCGTGACGTAGGTCTGGTTGCCGTAGAGGTCCTGCGCCTGGCTGTGCGGGATCACGCCGACCGACTGCTTGATGCCGACCACGCCGTTGCAGGCGGCCGGGATGCGCGTGGAGCCGCCGCCGTCGGTGGCGACCGCCAGCGGCGCGATGCCCGCGGCGACCGCGGCCGCGGCGCCGCCGCTCGAACCACCGCAGGTGCGCGCGAGGTTCCACGGGTTGCGCGTGCTGCCGAACAGCGGCGAGTTGGTCAGCGGGCCCGAGCCGAACTCGGGCGTGGTGGTCTTGCCGATCAGGATCGCGCCCTGGGCCCGCAGGCGCGCCACGCTCACGGCGTCTTCGGCGGGCACGTTGTCGCGGTGGATCACGGCGCCGAAGGTGGTGGCCACGCCCTCGGTGTTGACCAGATCCTTGACCGAGAACGGAATGCCGTGCAGCGCGCCGAGCGGCCGGCCGGCCGCGATGGCGTCCTCGGCGCGGCGGGCCTCGGCCAGCGCGCGTTCGGGTGTCAGGGTGATGAAGCAGTTGAGCGTGGGCTGCAGGCGCTCGGCGCGCGCGAGCACCGCCGTCACCAGCTCGACCGGCGAGAGCTGGCGCGCGCGGATCAGGCCGGCCAGTTCGGTCGCGGGCGTGAAGAAGAGCGAATCGTCGGACATGGACATCGAGCCTTCGTACGTGCTATTCGTCGATGACGATGCCGGCCGCCTTGACGATCGGCTCCCAGTTCCTGCGCTCGCGCTGCGCCCGCTGCGCGAGTTCGGCGCGGCCCTCGGCATGGGCGACCAGTCCGGCCGCCTCGAGGCTGCGCGCGAGCTCGGGCTTCGCCGCGGCGGCGAGAAAGCCGCGCTCCAGCGCCGACAGCGCGGCGGCCGGCGTGCCCGCGGGCGCATAGACCGCATACCAGCTCGTCGCCGCGACGAACTCGCCGAAGCCCTGTTCCTTGGCCGTGGGCACGTCGGGCAGGGCCGGCAGCCGCCTGTCGCCGCTCAAGCCGAGGAACTTGATCTTGCCGCCCTTGTAGAGCGGCATCATGCTGGCCGCCGCATCCCAGCCCATCGACAGCTCGCCGCCGACCACGTCGATCAGCATCGGCGAGGCGCCGCGGTAGGCCACCGGCGTGAGCTCGAAGCCCTGCGCCTTGGCGAGCGCGAAGGCGCCCAGGTGGCCCGAGCTGCCGATGGTCGCGAGGCCCAGCGTCGCCTTGCTCGGGTTCTTCTTCGCCCATTCGACGTACTGCTTCATCGAGCTGTAGGGCTGACCGGCGCCGGTGACGACCGCGGTGGGAATCTCGACCAGCAGCGCGACCGGCACCAGGTCCTTGTCGGCGTCGTAGCCCGGCGTCTTGTAGGTCAGCGGCAGGATGGTGAGCAGCGGCGACGGCGCGAGGTAGAGCGTGAGGCCGTCGGGCTTGGCCTTCTTCACCGTGTCCCAGGCCAGGCGCGCCGAGGCGCCGGGCTTGTTGTCGACCACGATGCTGCCGAAGCCCGCGTCCTTGAGCTGCTCGGCATAGAGGCGCGCGACCGTGTCGGCCGCGCCGCCGGCCGCATAGCCGACGACGATGCGCAGGTTGCCGCCCGCGAGGCCCGGCGGCAGCTGGGCCTGGGCCGTTGGAAGGACGCAGGCCGCGAGGGCCGCGACGGCAAGGGATCGGCGGATGAAGGACGGCATGGAAGACCTCGCGGTGAAAAAGTAAGGGGGATCGCTCAACCGAGCGCTTGCTCGACCAGCGCTGCGACATCGAGCAGGTAGTGGTCGTCGTACCAGCGGCCCACGAGCTGCAGCCCGATCGGCAGGCCGATGGCGCTGCGGCCGCAGGGCATCGACAGCGCGGGATGGCCCGTGAGGTTCATCGGGTAGGTGTAGGGATACCAGGCGCCGCGCACGGTGCCCGCGGGCCGGCCGGCGATCTCGATCTCGCCGCTCACGTCCATGTCGATGGGCAGCGGCGGCGCCGACAGCGTGGGCGACACCAGCACGTCGAAGCGTTCGAACAGCGCCTGCAGCTCGTTGAAGCAGCGGGTCTTGGCGAAGGTGGCCTCGTGCAGGTCGACGGCCGTGTGGCGGCGGCCCTTTTGCACCGCGTCGATCAGCGAGGCATCGAGCCGGTTGCCGAAGCGCTCGAGGTTGGCGCCCACGCGCGCGGCCAGCAGCGACTGCAGCACCACCAGGAAATGCTTTTCGAGCGAGACGAAATCGAGCTGCACGGTCTCGACGCTGGCGCCCTCGCGCGCCATCGCCTGCACGGCCGCGCCCGCGATGGCCTCCACCTCGGGATCGACGCGGTTGCCCGCGCTCGGCAGCCAGGCCACGCGCAGCCCGCGCAGCGAAACCGGCGCGGCACGGCGCGGCGGCGCGCTGCCCGCACCCCAGGGATCGCGCGCATCGAAGCCCGCGATGGCCTCGAACAGCAGCCGGGTGTCGGCCACGTCGCGCGCCATCGGCCCGGTGAAGGAGTTGGCCGAATAGAGATCGGGCGCCTGCAGGTGCGGCACCACGCCGAGCGTGGCCTTGAGGCCGACGATGCCGCAGCAGGCCGCGGGAATGCGGATCGAGCCGCCGCCGTCGGTGCCCAGCGCCAGCGGCCCCATGCCGGCCGCCACCGCGGCCGCGGCGCCGCTGCTCGACGCGCCGGGCGTGTAGGCCGGGTTGATGGGATTGAGCGTGCGGCCGAACAGCGGCGCCGTCGGCACCTGCTTGTGACCGAACTCGGGCGTCACGGTCTTGCCGATCAGGATCGCGCCCGCGGCCTTGGCGCGCGCCACGGCCACCGCGTCGTCCTTGGGCACGAAGTCCTCGTAAATCGCCGAGCCCATGGTGGTGCGCACGCCGGCCGTCAGCGTCAGGTCCTTCACGGAATAGGGAATGCCATGCAGCGGGCCCAGCGGCTCGCCGGCCATCACGGCTGCCTCGGCGCGGCGCGCGGCGGCCAGCGCCTGGTCGGCGGTCACGGTGATGAAGGCGTTGAGCTCGCGGCGCGCCTCGATGCGCGCGAGCGCGGCCTGCACGATCTCCACCGGCGAGGCCTCCTTGCGTCGCACCAGCGCGGCCAGCGCCACGGCGCCGTGGTCCATCAGATCCATGGTCGTTCCTCGAAGTCGGAAGTCAGAGCATCCAGCGGCCACCGTCGATCAGCAGCGTCTGGCCCGTGATGAAGCGGGCGTCGTCGCCCGCCAGGAAGGCCACGGCCGCCGCCACGTCGCGCGGCGCGCCGATGAAGCCCGCGGGCGTGTCGGCCACGATGCGCGCGAGCACCTCGGGATTGAGCTGGTCGTGCGCGCGGGTGCGGATCGCGCCGGGGCACACGGCATTGACCGTGACGCCGTGCGGCGCGAGTTCGCGCGCCAGCGAGCGCGTGAAACCCACCACGCCCATCTTGGCGGCCGCGTAGTCGGCCAGGCCCACGTCGCCGACGAAGGCCGCGTCGGTGCTCATGTTGACGATGCGGCCGAAGCCGCGCGCCTTCATGCCGGGCGCCACGCGGCGCGAGGCGCGCATGGCCGTGAGCAGCGAGACCTCGAGCACGAAGCGCCAGACCTCCTCCCGCGATTCGACGAAGGGCGCGCCGCGTTCGCGCGCGCTCTGGCCGACGTTGTTGAAGAGGATGTCGACCGGGCCGAAGTCCGCTTCCACGCGGTCGAAGAAGGCCGAGACCACCGCCGCATCGGTGCAGTCGCCGCTCACGCGCAGGCAGCGCGAGGCCAGGCCGGGCGCGACGCCGTCGCCGGCCAGTTGCGCGTCGAGCGGCGCGCAGTCGAGGTCGAGCACGGCGACGCGCGCACCCCGTCCCAGGAACTCCATCACCGCGGCGGCACCGATGCCCTGCCCGCCCCCGGTGACCACCGCCACGCGCCGATCGAATGTCATCGCGGGCCTTTCAGTGGAAGGTGCGGCCGCCATCGACGGCGAGCGCGGTGCCGGTGATGTAGCTGGCGCCCGGGCCGCTGAGGTAGAGCACGGCCTCGGCCACTTCCTCGGGCGCCGCGATGCGGCCCAGTGCGTAGCGCTCGCGGATCTCGGCCAGCGCGCGCTCGGGATCATCGGCGTTCTCGTAGCTGGTGCGGAACAGCGGTGTGTCGATCGCGCCCGGGCAGACGGCGTTGACGCGGATGCCGTCGGCCGCGGTCTCGATCGCGAGCGACTTGCCGAACATGATGACCGCGGCCTTGCTCGCGCAGTAGGCGGTGCGGTTGGGCAGCGGCCGCAGGCCGGCACCCGAGGCGATGTTGACGATGCTGCCGCCACCGGCCGCGCGCAGGTGCGGCAGCGCGGCGCGGCACACCAGCATCGGCCCCGTGAGGTTGACGGCCAGCACGCGTGCCCATTCTTCGTCGCTGGTGGTTTCGAGCGACTTCAGCGCATCGATGCCGGCCGAGTTGACCAGCGCGTCGACGCCGCCCAGCCATTGCGCGGCGCGGTCCACCGCAGTGCGCACGGCCGGTGCGTCGCTCACGTCGCATTCGAGCGCCAGCACCGCCTCGCCGAGCAGGCGCACGGCTTCGGCGAGCGCGGCCGTGTCGCGGTCGAGCAGCGCCACGCGGGCGCCGCGTGCCACCGCCATGCGCGCGACCGCGAGGCCGATGCCGCTGGCACCGCCGCTCACGATCAGCCGGCGCGGCGCCGGGGTGGCGACGGCGTTCATGCGGCCACCGCGGCCTGCAGGCGCGGGCGCATGTCGTCGGAGATGCGGTCGCAGCGGTCGATCCACACGTCGGAATGCGCGAGCGCATGCTCGATCAGGCCCTCGAGCACCTTGAGCCGCGAGGGCTGGCCGATGATCTGCGGGTGCATGCCGACCATCATCATGCGGTCCTCGGCATGCAGCACGTCGAACTCGCTCTTCCAGGCCTCGAGCGCGGCCGAGGGTGCCTGCAAGGTGCGGCCCGGCAGCGTGATCGAGTACTGGAAGAAGGGCGCGTCGTCGAGCACCCAGCGGAACGGCAGCTCGACGATGTCGGTGCGCTGGCCGCCGATCTCGAGCAGGTAGGGCGAGTCGTCGTCGAAGAAGTTCGAGGAGTAGTCGAAGCCGTACTCCTTGATCAGGTCGAGCGTGATGGCGCTGAACTCGGCCGCGGGCGAGCGCCAGCCGCGCGGGCGGGCGCCGGTCAGGCGGGTCAGCACCTCGAGGCCCTTCTCCATCTCCTCGCGCTCCTCCTCGGGCGTGAGGCCGACGATCCAGCGATGGCTGTAGCTGTGGTGCGCCACCTCGTGGCCGCGGTCGATCACCTCGCGCATCAGCTCGGGATGTTTCTCGGCCACCTCGCCTGGCACGAAGAAGGTCGAGTGGATGCCGTAGCGCTCCAGCAGCTTGAGGATGCGCGGCATGCCGACCTTCCAGCCGTAGGCGCCCTGCGACATCAGGATCGGCCGCTGCGCGTTGGCGGGATCGCGGCCGGTCCACATGGTCTCGGCGTCGAGGTCGAAGGTCAGCATGAGCGGGAAGCCTTTGCTCGTGGTGGGCATCGCGAAGTCCTGGGGAAGAAGAAGAAGGGTCTAGACGTGCTTGTGGAAGCCGGTCCAGCGTTCGGCCAGCAGCAGCACGATGCCGGTGGCCACGATCAGCAGGGTGGAGACCGCGGCGACGCTGGGGTCGACGCCCTGCTCCACCGAGGTGAAGATCTTCACCGGCAAGGTGGTCTGGCTCGCGGAGAGCAGGAACACCGACACCGGCACGTTGTCGAGCGAGGTGATGAAGGCGAACAGGCCGCCGGCCACGAGGCCGGGCTTGACCAGCGGCAGGGTGACGAGCCGGAAGCTCGTGAAGCCGTCGGCGCCGAGCACGCGCGCCGCGTCTTCGAGCGACTCGTCGACCGCCGCCAGGCTGCCGAGGCTGGCGCGCACCACGTAGGGCACGGTGATGACCACGTGCGCGAGCCACAGGCCCAGCGAGTTGCCGCGCAGGCCGGTCATCGTGTAGTACTGCAAGAGCGCCACGCCGAGCACCACCGAGGGCAGCACCAGCGGCGCCATGAACAGCGAGGTCAGCGCGGCCGCGCCCGGCACCATGCGGCGGTGGATCGCATAGGCGGCGATCAGGCCCAGCACCAGCGCGGCGGCGGTCGAGGCGGTGGCGAGCCAGAGGCTGGTCCAGGCGGCCGAGAGGTATTCGGGATCGCGCAGCACCACCTCGAACCAGTGCAGGGTCAGGCCCTTGGGCGGGATCGTGAGGTAGGCGGTCTTGCTGAAGGCCGCGAGCACCACCACCAGCACCGGGATCTGCAGGAACACGACCACCGCGATGGCGGTGGCGGCGAGGCCCAGGCCCTGGCGCTGCGTTTCGCTCGGGGTGCTCATGCCTGGCCTCCCCAGCGCTTGAGCAGGCGGCTCGACAGCGCGATCACGGCCAGCGTGAGCGCGGTCAGCACGAAGGACATGGCGGCGCCGGCCGGCCAGTCGAGCGTCTGCAGGAAGTCGTCGTAGATCAGCGTGGCCATGACCTTGTAGGTGGCGCCACCGAGCATGCGCGGCGTGACCAGCGCGCTGATGGTGAGCACGAACACCAGGATCGAGCCCGAGAGGATGCCGGGCGCGCTCATCGGCAGCGTGATCGACCAGAACACGCGCAGCCGGCTCGCGGCCAGGGTGTAGGCGGCCGACTGCACGTCCTTCGGGATCGCCTGGATCGCGGGCACCAGCATCAGCACCATGAAGGGCAGGAAGATGTGCGACATGCCGACCAGCAGACCGAACAGGTTGAACATCATGCGGATCGGGCGCTCGATCAGGCCGATGTCGATCAGCAGGTTGTTGATGAGGCCGCGGTTGGCCAGCAGCGCGATCCAGCCGAAGGAGCGCACCACGAGGTTCAGCAACATCGGGAAGATCACGAGCATGGTCAGCGCGAGCCGCATGCGCGGGCCGGCGTTGGCGATGTAGTAGGCCAGCGGGTAGCCGAGCACGAGGCAGATCGCGGTGACGCCGAAGCCCAGCACCAGCGTGCGCAGCACCACCTCGCGGTAGTACTCGTCGGTGAGGATGCTGGTGTAGTTGGCCAGCGTCCAGCCGCTGGCGATGCCGCTGCCGGGCACGTAGGGATGCAGGCTCAGCGGCACCATCAGCAGCACCGGCGCGACGAAGGCCAGCAGCAGCACCAGCAGCAGGGGCGAGGCCAGCAAGGCGCCGGCGGTGTGGCGCGATCTCATGCCGCGGCGTTCACGTAGACATGGCGCGGATCGATCGCCACGCCGACCGGCGCGCCGACCTCGAGGCCGGCATGCGGGCCGTTGGTGGCGGCCTCGGCGATCAGCTCGATGCCGCCGAGGGCCAGCAGGTATTGCACGCGCGAGCCGACGAAGGAGCGCATCGCGACGCGGGCTTCGTAGCACGGCAGGTTCGCGGCGTCGGAGGAATCCTGCGCGCCGAGGAAGCGGATGTCCTCCTGTCGCACGACCACGTCGACCGCGGCGCCGTCGGCGATGCCCTCGGCCTGGGCCACGGCGAGCACCGGGCCGTCGCGCAGTTGCACGGTGACCGCGGCGCCGCCAGCGCGCGCGAGCTTGCCGCCGAGCCGGTTGGGCCGGCCCATGAAGCTCGCGACGAAGCCCGTGGCCGGGCGGTGGTAGATGGCCTCGGGCGTGTCGAACTGCTGCACCACGCCATGGGCCAGCACGCAGACCCGGTCGGACATCGACATGGCCTCGCCCTGGTCGTGCGTGACGAACAGCGTGGTGATGCCGACCTCGCGCTGCAGCCGCTTGAGTTCGATCTGCATCTCGTCGCGCAGCGCGGCATCGAGGTTGGACAGCGGCTCGTCGAACAGCAGGATGCTCGGGCGCGGCGCGATCGAGCGCGCCACCGCCACGCGCTGCTGCTGGCCGCCCGAGAGCTGGCGCGGCAGCCGGTCGCCCAGCGCCGAGAGGCGCACGCTGGCCAGCGCCTGCTCGACGCGGCGCGTGAGCTCCGCGCCCTGCACGCCCTGGCGGCGCAGGCCGAAGGCGACGTTCTCGAACACGCTCATGTGCGGGAACAGCGCATAGGACTGGAACACCAGGCCGATGTTGCGCTTGTTGGTGGGCAGCGCCGTGACGTCGCGGCCGTCGATCAGGATGCGGCCGCCCGTGGGTTCGATCAGGCCCGCCACCATGCGCAGCACCGTGGTCTTGCCGCAGCCCGAGGGGCCGAGCAGCGAGATGAATTCGCCGTCGTTGACCGACAGCGAGACCGAGGAGGCGGCGACGTGTCCGGGGTAGCGCTTCTCGAGGCGCTCCAGCGTGAGTGCGGGCATTGGGCGTACGGGATCGTGGGAACGGCGGCGGCGCTCAGCGCGCGACTTCGCGCTGCCAGCGGCGGGTCCACTCGGGCATGGACTTCGCGACCTGCTCGGGGTCGGGCAGCCAGAGCTTGTCGAAGGTCTCCTTGTACGGAACGATCTTCGCGGCCTTGTCGCTGAGCTTGACCTGCGTGTTGACCGGGCCCGCGTACTTGCGCTCGGCGAAGCAGGCCTGGCCTTCCTTCGACAGCACCTCGTCGATGTACTTGAGCGCGAGCGCCGGCGACTTCGCGCCCTTGGGAATCACGAGCGCGGGCAGGATGCCGACCGCGCCTTCCTTCGGATAGACGATCGCGAGCGGCAGGCCCTTGTCGATGGCCGAGCCCGCGCGGTCGGGGTACCAGACGGCGGCGGCGATCTCCTGGCGCTCGAACAGCGAGACGATCTGGTCGGCCTGCGTGTAGAGCGTGACCGAGGCCTTGGCGATCGGCTTCACGGCCGCGAAGCCGGCATCCATGTTGGTCAGCTCGCCGCCCTTCATGCGGTTGAGCGCCATCAGGAACTGCGAGCCCGAGGTGCCGCTGATGTCGCCGATGGCGAGGCGGCCGTCGTACTCGGGCTTGGCGAGATCGGCCCAGGAGGTGGGCGGGGTCTTGATCTGCCTGGTGTCGTAGACGATGACGGTGGCGCCCGTCATGAACACCACGTACTGGCCGTCCTTGTCGAGCGCGCGCGGCGAGATGTCGGCGGCGTTCGCGAGCCTGGACTTGTCGATGGTCTCGAGCAGCTTCTCGTTCTTGAGCTGCGCCGCGAGCGAGTTGTCGATGTAGACCACGTCGAAATCGGACTTGCCGCCGGTCGCGCGGATGGCCGCGGCGAACTGCGAGGAGCTGCCGAGCTTGAGCGCCACCTTGGCGCCGGTCTTCTTCTCGAACGAAGAGATATGGCAGGTCTTCGAGTCGTCGGCGAAGGAGCCGCCGAAGATGCCGACCACCAGCTCCTCGGCGTGCAGCGCACCCGACATCAGCAAGGAGGCAAAGCCCAGGGACAGGCAACGTGCGAGCGCGGTTTTCATGGAAGCGACTCCTGTGAGAGCGAAGGCTGGAGGGGATCGAAGCGCGATGCGATTCACTTTATCTTTTGCAAAAGATAAACGCAAGGCATTTAAGATAGGTACCAACCCGCTGCCGCGCGATGCACCAAGACGCATCGCGCACGCACGCAAATCGCCATCGAAAGGACGCCATGCAGCACAAGGACGATGCATCGAAGAGCCCGCCGCGACCCCGCGGTGCCAAGGCGCGCGAAGCGCTCGAGGTTCCCGCGCCCGAGGCCTTGCAACCCGCGACCGGCGGCGACCTCGTCGAGCGCGGCATCCGGCAGTGGCGCACCGAGCGGCCCGACATCGACAGCAGCGGCAAGGCGGTGGTCGGCCGGCTGCTGCGGCTCGAGGAGGTGGTGCTGCGCACCATCAACGCGGTGCTGCAGCCCTTCGGCATCAAGTACCAGGAGTACGCGGTGCTCGCGACCTTGCGCGTGGCCGGCGCGCCCTACCGGCTGTCGCCCTCGCGGCTGCAGAGCACGCTGCTGTTCACCTCGGGCGGGTTGTCGAACCTGCTCAAGCGGCTCGAGCAGGAAGGGCTGGTCAAGCGCTCGATCCATCCCGACGATGGGCGCGGCGTGCTGGTGAAGCTCACGGCCAAGGGCATGCGGCTGGCCGACGAGACGATGCCCAAGCACGCCGCTGCCGAGCTGCATCTGCTGCGCATGTTCGACACCGGCCAGCGCGAGGCGCTCGCCGGGCTGCTGAGCCAGATGATGACGGGCAATGCGCCCGAGACCGGCCCCGAGCCGGGCTGAGACCTCAGAGCAACCCGAGCGTCATCGCCTTCAGGGTCGCGGCCGCGCGCGTGGTGCAGCCGAGCTTGCGGAAGATGTTCTCGAGGTGCGCGCGCACCGTGCTCGGGCTGATGCCGAGCGTGCGCGCCGCCTCCTTGTTGCTCTCGCCGAGGCTGATACGGCCCAGCACCTCGACCTCGCGCGACGAGAGCAAGGCATTGGCATCGCCTTCCGCGGCGGGCGTCTTCGCGGCCACCGACTCTCGCCCCGTCAACGCGGCGACGGCGGCCGCATCGAGCCGGCCCTGCTCCGCCTCGCGACGCAGCTGCGCTTCCGCCTCCGCGGCCGCCAGCGCGGGCCGGCCCGGCGCGCCCGTGTGCAGCAGCACCCAGTGCACCGCCGCGGCCAGCACGCGCTCGGCCGTGCCGATCGCCGCGCCCTTCACGCCGCGGAAGAAGCCCGAGCCATCGAGCCGCTCGTCGACGAAGGAAGCGATCTCGGCCTCGGCCCGCAAGGTCTCGATGCGGCGTGCGGCGCGTTCGGTCCAGTAGGGCACGAGGCGCAGCCGCTCCTTGTCGGCCTCGCTGCGCAGCCTGGGCGAATCCCAGACCGCGTTCGGCACCGAGGCACGGCCGATGCCATGGATCAGCGCGGCGCGCCGCACCTGCTCGCAGGCCGCGGCATCGAGCCCCAGGCCCGCGGCGCAGGCGGCGGCCGCCTCGGCCACGCGGCGCGAGAAGCCGGTCATCCACGGCATCTTGAGATCGATCACGTCGGCGATCAGCTCGAGCGGCGCCACCGCGTCGCGCAGCGCGCCCTCGGGCGCCTGCAGGTCGGCCGCGGCGCCCTGGTCGAGCGCGTGCAGCCAGTCGACCGCGTGCTGCCGCGCGACCTGGACCAGCGCCGCGGGATAGCGCCCGTCGGCGCGCTCGGCGATCTGGCGCAGCGCGCTCTGCAGGCCATGCGTGCGCGAGAAGATCTCGAGATCGCCCGCGAGCGTGGCCAGGTACACCGCCTCCGGAATATGCGGCGCGGCCAGGCCCGCGGGTTTGCCGCTGCCGTCGAAGTTCTCGAACATGTGGCGCAGCGGCCGCTCGACCGCCTCGGGCAGGCCGAGGAAGCGCGCGATCTCGCCCGACACCTCGCAATGGATCTCGGCCAGCGAGCCGACCGTGCCCGCGAAGGCCGCGGCCTCGCGCGCCGAGGCCGTCGCGAGCATCGCGCGGCGCCCGCCGACGTCGTCGCCGAGCAGGTCGGAGAACTCGGGCGCATTGGCGGTGCAGCCCGACCAGCGCAGCAGCGCGACGCAGGCCGCGTGGCCCTGCGCCACCTCGTCCCGGCCCATCGCCTGTGCCAGCCGCGCGGCGATCCAGGCCACGCGCGCCGAGTGGTCGATGGGCTGGCCCATGCTGAGGTCGCCGACGAAGGCGAGCGCCTTGATGGCATCGAAGAGCGGGACGTGGGCGATGGGCTGCAAGGCAATGGATCCGGTAGGCGGCGGGGCGCCGGCACCTTACTTCGACTGGCGCACGGCGTCCAGGATCACCTCGGCCACCTTCGCGGGCTGCGACTGCTGCGGCACGTGGCTGGTGTTCAGCGTGGTCACGTGCGCGCCGATGCGCTTCGCCATGTCGCGCTGCAGCGCGGGCTGGATCATGTGGTCGGAACTGCTCACGATGTACCACGAGGGCTTGGTCTTCCAGGCGGCGGCCGACACCTTCTGCTCGAAGGCCTTGGCCTGGATCGGGCCCTGCGTCACGGCCATCACGCGCGTGGTCGCGGCCGGCAGGTCCTGCGCGAAATGCTGGCTCATGCCCTCGGGCGTGAGGCGCAGGAAGCCCGAGGCATCGGCCGCGATGTGCGCGAAGCCGGGCGGCGCGGGATAGTCCTTGCCGAGCTCGCCCGAGTTCTGGCCCGCGTCGGGCGCGAAGGCCGCCACGTAGACCAGCGAGGCGACCTTGTCGTTGCCGCCGGCCTCGGTGATCACGGTGCCGCCCCACGAGTGGCCGACCAGCACCACCTTGCCGGGCTGGGCATCGATGGCGCGCCTGGCGGCGGCCACGTCGTCCTCGAGCGAGGTCAGCGGGTTCTGCACCGAGACGACGTTGACGCCCTTGGCCTGCAGCAGCGGGATCACCTTGGCCCAGTCGGAGCCATCGGCGAAGGCGCCGTGCACCAGCACCACGCTGGGCGATGCGTTGGCGGCGGCGGCCGGGCCCGCCGCGCTGGCGGCCGTGACGGAGAACGAGAGGCCGACGGCCAGGGCGGCGGCGGCGAGTTGGAGGCGTTGGAAGTGCTTCATGAGGGGGTCTTGGCAAGGGAGTGACGGGAGCCGCTACTGTCGGCCGGGACGCCTTTTCGCGCCATTGGACGAATGTCCGATCGCGCCCGGCTTCCCTTCTCGCACCCTCAGAACTTGTAGTTCAGCGTCGCCACCGCATGGCGCGGCGTGCCCGCGAAGGCCTGCCCGTCGATGTTGACGTTGTAGCGCTTGTCGAACAGGTTCTCGATGTTGAGCTGCAGCGACAGCTGAGGCGAGACCGCGTAGCGCGCCATCAGGCTGAAGACGGCGCGCGAGCCCTGCGTGTAGCGCATGTCGACGTCGCCCACGCTGAACGGGTAGTACACGCGGTTCTGCCAGTTGAGGCCGCCGCCGACCGTGAGCTGGTGCCAGCGGCCCGGCAGCCGGTAGGTGGTGAACAGCGTGGCCAGCGTGGTCGGCATGGTGGGGTTGATGCGGTCGCCGCTGCCCTCGCGCCCGAGCGTGCGCGCGATGCCTGCGTTGACCTGCCAGCCCTCGGCCAGCTCGCCCGACAGCTGCAGCTCGATGCCCTTGGTGACGACGCCGCGCGCGCCGTAGTAGGCGCCATCGGTCGAGCCGGGCACGAGGCGGGTGCCGTCGCGCTGCGCCACGTTCTCCTGCTCGGAGCGGAACAGCGCGAGCGAGCTGTTCAGCCTGCCGTTCAGGTGTTCGCCCTTGAGGCCGATCTCGTAGCTCTTGCCGGTCACCGGGTCGAGGTACCTGCCGCTGGTGTCGCGGTAGTTCTGCGGCTGGAAGATGTCGGTGTAGCTCGCGTAGGCCGAGTAGTGCTCGCCCAGGTCGTAGACCAGGCCCGCATAGGGCGTCAGCACTTCGTGGCGGCGCGTGGTCCGGTCGTCGGCCGTGAGGCGGGTGGCACGCCAGTCGTTCTGGCGCGCGCCGAGGATGAACTTGAGCGAATCGGTGACCGAGAAGCGCGCGGCGCCGTAGTAGCCGGTCTGCCGCAGCTTGTCGATGCCCGACACCTTGAGTTCGCCCCAGCTCGGCTCGGGGTAGCCGCCGTTCCAGAGGTAGAAATTGCCGACCTCGGGCAGCGCGCTCAGGCGCACGTGGTTGGCCTGCACGTAGCGCGACTGGGTGTTGCTCAGGCCCAGCACCAGCTCGTGCCGGCGCCCCAGCAGCTCGAACGGGCCGGTGGCCTGCAGGTCGAGGCTGTTCTGGCGGAATTCGTGCTCGAAGTAGCCGGGCAGCGAGCCCAGCCCCGTGCCGGTGAGGCGGTCGAGGTCGCCGAACAGGTAGAGCAGCTTGGCGTTCTGCTTGCTCTGGCGGTGCGAGGCATTGGCCTTGAGCTTCCAGCCGTTGTCGAAGGCATGCGTGAGGTTCGCGAACAGCGTGGTGTTGGTCGCGTCCCAGTGGGTCCAGGGCGTGCCGATGCTCGTCGAAGCGGCCCAGTTCGCGGGGCCGCCGTCGCCGAAGGTCAGCGGCAGGCCGCCCCAGGTCGATCCGTTCGGGCGGCTGGCCTGGGAGTCGATGCCCACGCTCAGCGAGGTATCGGGCGTGAGGTCGGCATCGACCACGCCATACAGCACGTGCTTGCGGCCGTGGTAGCGCTCGAGGAAGGAGTCGCGGTCCTCGGTCATGCCGATGACGCGGGCGCGCACGCGGCCGTCCTCGGTCAGCGGGGTCGAGAGGTCCACCGTGCCGCGGCGCAGGTTCCACGAGCCCAGCGCCAGCGAGGCGCTGCCGGCGAACACCTTGCTGTCGGCATGCTTGCGCACCAGGTTGACCGAGGCCGAGGGATTGCCGGCGCCGGTCAACAAGCCGGTCGAACCGCGCACGATCTCGATGCGGTCGTACAGCACCGGGTCGTTGTTGGAGGCGCCGAAGAAGTCGGTGGTGACCGTGGTCGGCACGCCGTCGTACTGGTAGTTGTCGATGTAGAAACCGCGCGCATAGAGGTCGGTGCGGTCGCTGTCGGAGCTGACCGCGAACACGCCGGTGACGCTCTTCATGGCCTGCCCGAGCGAAAGCAGGTTCTGGTCCTCGATCTGCTGGCGCGTGAGCACGGTGACCGACTGCGGCGTCTCGCGCGGCGACAGCGCCAGGCCGGTGGCCGCGGCGGTGGCCCGCGTGGTGTACGAGCCGGTGCCTTCGGTGGTGCCGCTGCGGTCGGCGTCGGCCGTGACGGTGATCGGCGCGAGCGTGGCGCCCGCGGCATCGCTCTCGGTGCCGGCCGCGGCGGGGCGCAGCACATAGGCACCGCCCGCGCCGCCGGCGGCCTCGAGCCCCGAGCCCGCGAGCAGGCGCGCGAAGGCTTCGCGCACGCCATGGCTGCCCTGCAGGCCAGGCGATCGCTTGTCCCGCACCAGGGCCGGCGGCATCGTGAGGCTCAGGCCCGCGGCGGCGGCGAAGCTGGAGAGCGCGTCGTCGAGCGGGCCGGCGGCGATGCTGTAGCTCCTGGGCTGTTCGGCCTGGGCCGTGGCGTCGGCGCCTTGCGCCTGGGCCGCGGTGCCGCCGGCGGCGCAGGCCATGGCGAGCAAGGCGCCATGCACCGCGCGCGCGATGCGGGAATCGAAGAAAAACGGAGGGCGACGGGCCATGAGGAGAGATCTCGCAAGAAGGTGTGAAGTGGCTGTTCCTCAAGGCTTCACACGCGAGAAGAAGAAAAGGGACACGACGCGGCGGATTTTTTTGCCGGCCGGCCCGGCGCGCTCGCGCGCCCTCAGTCGCCGGCCGGTGCCACCGTCATCCAATAACGCGTGCGCGACAGCACCTGCACCGGCAGGGCCTGCGGCAGGCTGTCGAGCACGGGCGTGGTGTCGCGCAACTGGAAGACGCCCGAAACGCGCAGCTCGGCCACCGCCGGGTCGCAATGCAGCACCCCCGGCCGGTAGCGGCCGAGCTCGGCCAGGAAGTCGCCCAGCCGCATGTTCTTCACGCGCAGCACGCCGCGCGACCAGTCGTCAGCCCCCGGATCGAGCGCGCGCGGCGCCTCGACCGCCGAGGCGGAGAAGCCGGCCTGCTCGCCGGCGTGCACCACCACCGCGAGACCCTGCGCATCGTCGGGCCGGACCTCGACCGCGCCCTCGAGCACGCCCACGTGGCTGCGCCGGTCCTCGTGCTGCCGCACCACGAAGCGCGTGCCCAGCGCGTGCAGCCGTCCCTGCGCGGTCTCGACCACGAAGGGGCGATAGGCGGGGTCGCCGGCGGGCACGCGGTCGGGTGCGGTGTCGACCAGGATCTCGCCCGCGCGCAGGCGCACCCGCCGCTGCGTGGCGTCGTAGGCCACGTCGATCGCCGTCGCGGTGTTGAGCTGGATGCGCGTGCCGTCGGGCAGCCGCACTTCACGCCGCTCGCCAGTGGCGGTGCGGTGGTCGGCCAGCCATTCGCGCGCCGGAGAGGCGCGCCATGCGACCCAGCCGGCGGGCACCGCGGCCAGCAGAAGCGCCAGCGCCTTGACCGCGGCGCGGCGGTCGGCCCGCACCGTGCGCCCCAGCGCGGGCATCGCCAGCGCGCCCGGCAGCAGGCCGAACTTGCGGCTCACCTGCTCGGCGCGCTGCCAGGCGTCCTCATGGGCCGGATCGGCCGCGCGCCACTGCGTCCAGCGCATGCGGTCGGCGGCCGTGGCCTCGCCCGACTGCAGCAGCAGGAAGCCCTGGGCGGCCTGCGTGGCAACGGCCTTGTCGACCGGCACGCGCTGCGCGCTCGCCGCGCTCATGCGGCCAGCAGGATGCAGTGCGCCATCGCCTCGGCCATGTAGCGCTTCACCGTGCGCTCGCTCACGCCCAGCCGGGTCGCGATCTCGGCATAGCCCAGCCCTTCGAGCTGCGCCATCAGGAAGGCCTGCCGCACCGCCGGCGCGAGGCCGTCGAGCATCGCGTCGATCTCCTGAAGCGTTTCGAGAATGATCGCCTGCTGCTCGGGCGACGGCGCCAGCGGCTCGGGCATCGCGCCCAGCGCGTCGAGGTAGGCCTGCTCGAGCGAGCGCCGCCGGTACAGGTTCGCCAGCAGGCGCTTGGCGACGACCGTCAGGTAGGCACGCGGCTCGCGCAGTTGCCAGTCGCCCTGCTTCTCGGGCGTGTGATCGGGCGCGGCGAGGATGCGAAGGAAGGTGTCCTGCGCCAGGTCCGCGGCATCGAAGGAATTGCCCAGCCTGCCGCGCAGCCAGCCCAGCAGCCAACCGTGGTGGCCGCGGTAGAGGGCGTGGACATGTGCATGGGGGTGCGGGTGAAGGGCGGAATCGGCGTTCATTCTTCCGAACGGCGTGCGGGGATCGCGGCCTCATGAATAAGAATTGTTCTCATCTTAGTCGATCGAGGGATGGCGCCCGCGCGTTTCGGTATAACCACGGACACGCCGGCCGCGAGGCCCACCCCACACTCCAGCAGTTGTCGAGCAACGACAACTCACCCACCCCATGAAGATCGCCACCTGGAACGTCAACTCCCTCACCGCCCGCCTGCAGCACGTGCTCGACTGGCTGATCGCCAACCCGGTCGACGTGCTGTGCTTGCAGGAACTCAAGATGAGCGACGACAAGTTCCCGCTCGAGATCCTCAAGTCGGCCGGCTACGACGCGGCGGTGTTCGGGCAGAAGACCTACAACGGGGTCGCGATCCTGAGCCTCGCACCGGTGCGCGACGTGGTGAAGAACATCGGCGGCTTCACCGACGACCAGTCGCGCGTGATCGCCGCCACCATCGACACGCCGCGCGGGCCGGTGCGCGTGGTCAACGGCTACTTCGTGAACGGCCAGGCGCCGGGCTCCGACAAGTTCGCCTACAAGATGAAATGGCTGGACGCGCTGCGCGCGTGGCTGCGTGCCGAACTGGCCGCGAATCCGAACCTGGTGCTGCTGGGCGACTTCAACATCACGCCCGAGGACCGCGACAGCTTCGACCCGGTGGGCCTGAAGGAAACCATCCACCACACGACCGAGGAGCGCGACCACTTCAAGCAGTTGCTCGGCCTGGGCCTGACCGACAGCTTCCGGATGTTCGAGCAGCCCGAGAAGAGCTACTCGTGGTGGGACTACCGCATGCTCGGCTACCAGAAGAACCGCGGGCTGCGCATCGACCACGTGCTGGTGAGCGACGCGCTCAAGCCGCAGGTCCGGGGCTGCGTCATCGACCGCGTGCCGCGCAAATGGGAAAAGCCCAGCGACCATGCGCCCGTGGTGCTCGACGTGGACCTCGGTGGCTGAGGCCAGGAAGCCCGGCGTGGCGATCGCCAGGACAGCCACCATTGCCCTGCTGGCACTGTCGCTCGCGGCCTGCGGCGTATTCGACAAGAAGCCCGCGGGCGGCGGCGAGAGCCCCGCGAGCCCCGGCGGCACCGCCACCGCGCCCGACGACGGCCCGCCCGCCAAGTCCGAGGTGCCCACGGTGCGCCTCATCACGACGCAGACGCCCGTGGTCCGGGCCTATCGCAAGATCGGCGCGCGCCACATCTACACGAAGTACGCGCAGCGCATTTACAAGGGCAAGATCCCGCCGCTGGTCTACGCGGTGGTGGTGGTCGAGACGGACATCGACGCGAACGGCAAGGTCACGGGCGTGACCTTCAGCCGCATCCCGAGCCATGCGCCCGAGGTACCGCCGATGATCGAGGAGCTGATCAAGGCGGCCTCGCCGCTGCCCAACCCGGGCAAGCTCGGCGGCCACACCTACATCGACACCTGGCTCTGGGACAAGAGCGGGAAGTTCCAGCTCGATTCGCTGACGCAGGGGCAGCGCAGCCGCTGAAGCAGCAGACGAGCCGGGCGGCAACGAGGCCGCCGGCTCGCCGGGCATCCTCACTCGATGCCGAGTTCCTGGATCTTGCGCGTGATGGTGTTGCGGCCGATACCGAGCTTCTGCGCGGCCTCGATGCGGCGGCCGCGCGTGCTCGACAGCGCCGTGAGGATCAGCCGCGATTCGAAGCGGCGCGACAGCACGTCCCACACGTCGGTGCGACCGGCCGCGAGCAGCGCCTGGGCCTCGGCCTCGAGGCCGCTTTCCCAGTTGCCGGCCGCGTCCCCGGGCGCGGGCGCCGCGACGGCGGGCGCCGGCACCACGCTGTCGACCGCCGTCCCCACGAAAGGCGCGGGCGCATGAGACGCCACGGGCACGGCCACCGCGGGCTCGCCCGCGTGGCTGTCGGGCGACAGCAGCGGCGCGCCGCCGGCGGCGAGCACCTCGGGCGGCAGGTCCTTGGCCTCGATCAGTTGCGCCGGCGCCATCACGGTCAGCCAGTGGCAGATGTTCTCGAGCTGGCGGACGTTGCCGGGGAAGTTGAAGCCCGCGAGCTTGGCCAGCGCCGCATCGGAGATGCGCTTGGGCTCGACGCCGAGCTGCCGCGCGCTCTGCTGCAGGAAGTGGCGCGTGAGGGCGGGCACGTCCTCGCCGCGTTCGCGCAGCGCGGGCAGCCGCAGGCGGATGACGTTGAGGCGATGGAACAAGTCTTCGCGGAAGCCGCCGAGCTTCACGCGCTGCTCGAGGTCCTGGTGGGTGGCCGCGATGACGCGCACGTTGGCCTTGACCGAGTTGTGGCCGCCCACGCGGTAGAAGTGGCCGTCGCTGAGCACGCGCAGCAGGCGCGTCTGCAGGTCGAAGGGCATGTCGCCGATTTCGTCGAGGAACAGCGTGCCGCCCTCGGCCTGCTCGAAGCGGCCGCGCCGCATGGTCTGCGCGCCCGTGAAGGCGCCGCGCTCGTGGCCGAAGAGTTCGCTCTCGAGCAGGTCCTTGGGGATGGCCGCTGTGTTGATGGCGACGAAGGGGCCGTTGGCGCGCGGCGAGTGCTTGTGCAGCGCGCGCGCCACGAGCTCCTTGCCCGAGCCCGATTCGCCGGTGATCAGCACCGTGACGTTGCTCTGAGAGAGCCGGCCGATGGCGCGGAACACGTCCTGCATCGCGGGCGCCTGGCCGAGCATCTCGGGCGCGGCGACCATGCGTTCCTCGGCCACTTCCTCGCGCTGGCTCTCGTCGACGGCGCGCCGGATCAGCTCGACCGCGCGCGGCAGGTCGAAGGGCTTGGGCAGGTATTCGAAGGCGCCGCCCTGGAACGCCGAGACGGCGCTGTCGAGGTCGGAGAAGGCCGTCATGATGATGACCGGCAGGCCCGGATGCTTGGCCTTGATCTTGTCGAGCAGCTCGAGGCCGGAACCGCCGGGCATGCGGATGTCGCTCACCAGGACCTGGGGCCCCTGCTGCTCGTCCTCGGCGGCCTGTTCGAGGGCCGCCAGCACTTCGCGCGTGTTGGTGAAACTGCGGGTCGGGAGGTCCTCCCGAAGCAGGGCCTTCTCCAGCACGAAGCGGATCGATTGGTCGTCATCAACTATCCAGATCGGCTTCATGCATCTCCTTGTTGCCGGTGGCTGCTAGGGCAGCGGAATCAATATCTTGAAATCGGTTCGGCCCGGGACACTGTCGCACTCGATCACGCCGTGATGCTGTTGCACAAAAGTCTGTGCGAGCGTCAAACCCAGCCCTGTACCACCCTCTCTGCCCGACACCAGCGGATAGAAGATTCGGTCCTTGATCGCGTCCGGCACGCCCGGTCCATTGTCGATGACATGCAATTCCAGTGCCAATCGATACCACTGCTTGTTGAAGATCACCTGGCGCGCGACCCGGGTCTTGAAAGTGATGCAGGCATCGCCCGCCGCGCGGCGCTCGGCCAGGGCCTGCGCGGCGTTGTGGACGATGTTGAGCGTGGCCTGGATCAGCTGCTCGCGGTCGCCGCGGAACTCGGGGATCGAGACGTCGAAGTCGCGCTCGATGTGCAGGTCGCGCGGGAACTCCGCGAGGATCACCGAGCGCACGCGCTCGCAGACCTCGTGGATGTTGACGTCGCCCACCACGTGCGGGCGGCGGTGCGGCGCCAGCAGGCGGTCGACCAGCGTCTGCAGCCGGTCGGCCTCGTGGATGATGACCTGGGTGTATTCGATGAGGTCGCGCGACTCGACCTCCATCTGCAGCAGTTGCGCGGCGCCGCGGATGCCGCCGAGCGGGTTCTTGATCTCGTGCGCGAGATTGCGGATCAGCTCCTTGTTGGCCTGCGCCTGGTCGAGCAGTCGCTCCTCGCGGTCCTGCCGCACCTGGTGCTCGAGCGGCAGCATCTCGACGATCAGTTCGCCGGCCTTCTCGCCCTTGGCCAGCGTGACCTGCACGGGCATCAGCTCGTGGTTCACGCGGCGCAGGAAGGCCTCGTAGCGCAGGGTGGCGAAGTCGTTGGCGCTCGCGCCGTCGATGGCGGTGCGCAGCACCTGGGGTTCGTGGAAGCAGGCGCCGAACTGCGAGCCCTCGAGCGTGCGGCGCGAGGTGCCCAGCGCATCTTCGAGACCGGCATTGGCGAACAGCACCGAGCCCTTGCCGTTGACGACCGCGATCAGGGTCGACAGCAGGTCGAAGGCCTGAAAGCGCGGACTGGCGCTTGCCGCCTTCTTTCCGAAAGCCATGGAAATCCTGTGGTGTTCTTCCTGCCGATGCAGGAACGGGTTAGTTCTTGGGGGCCGGCAGGCGGCTGATCTCGCGGCGGATGCCGGCGATGTCGCTTTCGTTGCGGGCCAGTTCGGCCTTCATCTCGGCCACGCGGTCGAGGTACTTCTGGTAGTTGCGGCCTTCGCTGCCCTGCTTCTCGGGCTCGCCGTTGTTGTATTCCTTCTGCAACTCGGACTGGCGGGCCTCGGCCTTGCGCAGCTCGGACTCGAGCACCGAGCGCGCTTCGCCGTCGCGCGCGCGCTGGTCGGCGCCCTCGACCCGCGGGCTGCCGGCCGGCGAGCGGGCCGCCGAGGTCGATGCCGCGGCGCCGCCGAGCGCGGCGCGCGAGGCACCCTGCACGACGGTGACGTTGCCGCCTTCCATCACCTTGCAGCCGCGCTGCTGCGCGACAGTGGCGTTGTTGGTGTATTCGTTCCCGCAGCGCCAGACGCGCTCCTGCGCGAGTGCCGGCAGGGCAAGCAGGGAAGCGGCCAGGAGGAGGAGTGGTGCGGCAGTCTTCATGGGATCTTGGGGACCTCGAGGGCCCGGGGAAGCGCGAAAAGGCGCATTTTCATGCAATTCGACGCCCCCGATGACAGGATGTTCCGGCCCCAACGAAAAGGACGGCCGAGGCCGTCCTTTCGTGTTACTCCGAGCGGAAAACCGCGATCAGAGCGAGTAGTACATGTCGAATTCGACCGGGTGCGTGGCCATGCGGAAGCGCGTGACTTCCTGCATCTTCAGGTCGATGTAGGCATCGATGTACGCATCGGTGAACACGCCGCCCTTGGTCAGGAAGGCACGGTCCTTGTCGAGGTACTCGAGGGCCTGGTCGAGGCTGTGGCAGACGGTCGGAATCAGCGCGTCTTCTTCCGGCGGCAGGTGGTAGAGGTCCTTGCTCGCGGCTTCGCCCGGGTGGATCTTGTTTTCCACGCCGTCGAGGCCGGCCATCAGCAGCGCGGCGAAACCGAGGTACGGGTTCATCAGCGGATCGGGGAAGCGCGCTTCGACGCGGCGGCCCTTCGGGTTCGACACGAACGGGATGCGGATCGAGGCCGAGCGGTTCTTGGCCGAGTAGGCCAGCTTCACCGGGGCTTCGAAGCCGGGCACCAGGCGCTTGTAGCTGTTGGTACCGGGGTTCGTGATGGCGTTCAGGGCACGGGCGTGCTTGATGATGCCGCCGATGTAGTGCAGCGCGAAGTCCGAGAGACCTGCATAGCCGTCGCCGGCGAACAGGTTCTTGCCGTCCTTCCAGACCGACTGGTGCACGTGCATGCCCGAGCCGTTGTCGCCGACGATGGGCTTGGGCATGAAGGTGGCGGTCTTGCCGTAGGCGTGGGCCACGTTGTGGATCACGTACTTCTGCAGCTGGACCCAGTCGGCGCGCTGGATCAGCGTGCTGAACTTGGTGCCGAGTTCCATCTGGCCGGCGTTGGCCACTTCATGGTGATGCACTTCGACCGGGATGCCCAGCGATTCGAGCACCAGGCACATTTCCGAGCGCATGTCCTGGAAGCTGTCGACCGGGGGAACCGGGAAGTAGCCGCCCTTGACCGCGGGACGGTGGCCGGTGTTGCCGTGCTCGTATTCCTTGTCGGTGTTCCACGAAGCTTCTTCGGACTCGATCTTCACGAAGCAGCCCGACATGTCGTTCTTCCAGCGCACGCCGTCGAACACGAAGAATTCGGGTTCCGGACCGAAATAGGCCGTGTCGCCCAGGCCCGAGGCCTTCATGTAGGCTTCGGCGCGCTTGGCCAGCGAACGGGGATCGCGCTCGTACGGCTTGCCGTCGGTCGGGTCGATCACGTCGCAGGTCAGGATCATCGTGGTCTCTTCGAAGAAGGGATCGATGTTGGCGGTGTTCGGGTCGGGCATGAGCTGCATGTCCGACGCTTCGATCCCCTTCCAGCCGGCGATGGACGAGCCGTCGAACGCGTGGCCCGAGCTGAACTTGTCTTCGTCGAAGTGCGACACGGGCACGGTCACGTGTTGTTCTTTACCGCGGGTGTCGGTGAAACGGAAGTCGACGAACTTGACCTCGTTTTCCTTCACGAGCTTCATGACGTCGGCGACGGTCTTTGCCATCAATTTCTCCTGAGTTGGATGGGTGGTTGGGAATACAGGGATGCGGGATGCAGTTTCTGTGCCATTGTCGCCTGCGTCGAACGCGTGGCGGCGGGCACTTTGGGGGCCTGGAACGCGATCGAATTCACCAAATTGGTGCCATCGAAATCAACGCACCAATTCTGGGCCAAGTTGTGCATTAAAAGTGTGCAGGCCTTCGATGAGCTGGCCGTAGGCCGCGTCGAGCAGGTCCGGATCGCCCTTGACGCCGAGCTCGATATGACGGCCGTACTGGGGGTGATCGACGCTCGGCAGGCTGAAAACCTTGATGCGCGCATGGCGTTCCTCGATCGCCTGCATCAGGGGCGTGAGGGTGGCCTCCATGGCACCGAAAACGATCACGGACTTCTCCATGACCCGGCTCTGGACGAAAAGATCGGCATAAAGCCCGTCGAGCACCGACTCGATCATCGGCCAGGCCATGACCGGGAAACCGGGCACGAAATGGACGTCACCCACGCTGAAGCCGGGGATTTTGTTGTAGGGGTTGGCGATGATCCGGGCGCCCTCGGGAAACACGCCCATGTTGAGCCGGTGGATGTTGTCGGGCCGGTCGGGCTCGTAGGCCACGCCCTGCTCGCGCGCCGTGTCCTGCATGCGCTCGCGGATCAGCAGCTCGGCTTCGGGATGCAGCGCCAGCGGCACGCCCAGCGCCTTGGCGGCGCACTGGCGGGTGTGGTCGTCGGGCGTGGCGCCGATGCCGCCGGTCGAGAAGACGATGTCGCCCGAGGCGAAGGCACGCGCCAGCGCGGCGGTGATGCGCTCGGGCACGTCGCCCACGTACTCGGCCCAGCCCAGCTGCAGGCCGCGCGCCGCGAGCAGCTCGATCACCTTGGGCATGTGCTTGTCGAGGCGCTTGCCCGAAAGGATCTCGTCGCCGACGACGATCAGGCCGAATTCACGGGTCATGGGGATTTCCATTGGGAGAGAACGGCCTGGTCGGCCTCGATGGCGGCGGCGTCGCCCGGAATGGCGGCCGCCGCGGCGGCCGCGCGCTGGCCGCGCAGCTGCGCGAGCGCATCGAGGCAGTAGTGGCCGAACCACAGGGCCGAAAAGGCGAAGACCAGGGTGTAGATCCAGATCGCGAGCGGCACCAGCACGAAGAAGGCGGCCGCGAACAGCAGGCCCGAGGCCCAGACGATGCTCGGCGCCGCGCCCAGGTAGCCACAGAGCACGCCGATGCACAGCAGCGGCAGCCGGTGCGCGCGCAGCAAGGTGGCGCGCTCCTCGGCGCTGGCATGCTCGGCCAGCGCATCGAAGCTCATCACGCGGTAGGTGAGCCAGCCCCAGATCAGCGGCGGCAGGATCAGCACCAGCGGCGGGATCAGCCACAGCGGCATCGAGACCACCAGCGCGAGCAGCGCCAGCACGGTCAGGCCGATGGAACGCGCGACGCTGCCGAAGAAGGAAGCGCCCTTCTTGCGCTCGAGCGAGGGAAAGCGGCGCTCGGCCACCAGCCGCGTGAGCGCGGGCGCCATGAAGCCGGCCACGATGACGAGCGCCAGCACCACGATCAGCGGCGTGGCGGCGAACACCACCACCAGCGGCGCGAGCATCGAGGTGACGTCGCCCGAGAACAGCCGCCCGATCCAGCTCCAGAAGCTGGCCAGCAGCGGCCAGGACTCGAGCGCGCCGCGCGTCCAGGCGACCGCGGCATCCCAGTAGAAATAGCCGAAGACGGCGGCCAGCAGCACCATCAGGCCCAGCGGCAGCAACGACAGCACGATCACGCGCGGCAGCATGCAATAGGCCACCGCGCGCCAGAAGGAGTCGAGGAGCAGGCGCATCGGGCCGGAGGATAACCCGGCGCGCCCCGCGCGGCCGTGAAGCCAGAGCCGGCGGCCGGGCGATTCGCCGGTTCGCGCGCGCGCCGCGCGAAGGTGGGGCAGTTGGAGAGAAGCCGCCGCGCTCAACCGCGGCCGACCATGCGCTTGAGCCCCAGCCACTGCTGGGCCCAGAAACCCTGGCCGTAGTCGCGCACCTTGCCGGCCGCATCGGGCTCGACCTGGTCGCGCACGCCGGTCGGGTCGTAGCGGTTCTCGAAGTTGGCAGTCCCGAACAGCATGTCCCACCAGGGCAGCAGCACGCCGAAGTTGTGGCCGCCGAGCGTGCTCTTGCCGTTCGATTCGTGGCCCAGCCCGATGCTGTGGTGCAGCCGGTGGAAGCGCGGGCTGATCCACAGCCGCTCGCCGAGGGCGCCGAAGCTCAGGCGCAGGTTGGCGTGCTGCAGGCTCTCGCTGAGCTGGGTGAACGCGACGAAGGCGATGAACTGGCCGGGTGCCACGCCGATCAGCTGCGCCACGATCACGATCAGCGTGTCGTGCAGGACGTCGTCGAGCAGGTGGTTGCGGTCGTCGCTCCACATGGTCATCTGGCGCTGCGAGTGGTGCAGCGAGTGCAGCCCCCACCACCAGTTGAACTGGTGCTGGCCGCGGTGGATCCAGTAGCCGACGAAATCGAGCACCACCAGGTAGATCGCGAACGCGACCACCGGCACATCGGTCACGCCGGGCCAGAGCTCGTCGAGATGCAAGGTGCCCCAGCCGGCCGCGCGCAGGCTGCCCATGAGCTCGTCGAACACCGGCTGCAGCGTGAAGAACATCGCGAGCCGGAACAGGCCCAGCCGGTGGATCAGCGTGTAGAGCACGTCGATGCGGATCGCGCGCCGGTCGGTCACCGGTTCCACGGCGCGCCAGCGCTGCAGCGGGCCGATCAGCGCGACCAGCACCACGATCTGGATCAGGCCGACCAGCAGCCAGCCGGTGGCATCGAAGGCGTCCTCGGTCCAGCCGCCGAGGCCGATCGCATAGACGAAGGGCTGCACGACGGTTTCGAAGAACCAGCCCTGCAGCGAGGAAAAGAAATCCGTCAGCCAGTCGATCACGGAAACCGCCTCAGGGGTGCGATGCGATCCAGGCGCGGTAGTCGGGATGCTGGCGCAGCGTCTGGAAGCAGAAGCCCTTGGCCTTCAGGCCGACGATCAGCGGCTCGAGGTTGGCAGGCGCCCACGGATCCTTGCGCGACCAGATGCCCAGGTGGGCGAGCAGGATGTCGCCGGGGCGGATGGTGTCGAGCGCCTGCGTGAGCAGCTTCTCGTTGCTGAACTTCTCGCTCGGCAGCTCGTCGCCGAGGAAGCCCGCGGGCGCCCAGCCCACGTGCGCATAGCCGCAGTCGCGCGCGGCGGCCAGCAGCTTGGGCGAGGTCTTGCCGCCGGGTGCGCGGTACAGCGGCAGCGGCTTCTTGCCGGTGATCAGCTCGAGCCGCTCGGAGGCCTTGCGGATGTTGGCGCAGTACTCGGCCGCGCTCCAGGTGAATTCGCGCCCGGCCAGCGCGCCCGCCGAGGGCTTGACACGGAAGCTCGGCGTCACGCCCTTGAGGTCGGCGCGCCAGTAGACATGGTCGTAGGTGTGCGAGCCGAACTCGTGGCCCTCGGCCGCCCTCGCCTTCCACCAGGCGGCCCAGTGGTTGTCGAGGCTGTCGCCCTCGGTCTGCGTGCGCTCGGCGGCGGCAAAGAAGGTGACGTGCACCTGCTGGCGCTTGAGCACCTCGGCCACCAGCGGCGCGATGCCCATGTGGCCGGTATCGAAGGTCAGGTAGACGGGTTTCTCGCAACTCGCCGCGGCACCCTGGGCCCCGGCGGGGATCGCCACCGCGGCGGCCAGCAGCGCGGCGAGCGCCGCCACCGCGCGCCGGCGCGGGCTAGATCCGCTTCGCATGGTCGAGCGTCCAGACGCCGTGCGGCGAGCGGCCGACATTGACCTGCCGCACCACCTTGCGGCTGGCGAGGTCGACCACGCTGAGCTTCTTGGCCCAGCGCGAGGTCACGTAGAGGGTCTTGCCGTCGGCCGACACGTCCATGCAGTCGGGGCCGCCGGGTACCGGGTAGGTGTCGCCGACCTTGAGCGTGGCGAGATCGATGCGGCTGATGGAGTTGGCCACCCGGTTGCTCACGAACACGCTCTTGCCGTCGCCGGCCGAGCGGAATGCATGCGCGCCCTTGCCGGTCGGGATCTTGCCCACCAGCTTCGGCTGCGGCCCCGCCACGTCGAACACCTGCACGCCGTCGCTGCCGGTCAGGCCCACGAGCAGGGTCTTGTCGTTGTGCACGCCGTAGATGTCGGCCGGCATCGGGCCGGTGGCCACGCGCCAGCGGATGGTCTGCGTCGGCAGGTCGACGGCGATCAGCTCGTCGCTGTCCTGCATCGTCACGTAGGCGATGGTGCTGGTGTTGTCGATCCAGATGTGGCTGGGCGTCTTGCCGGTGACGATGCGCTTGGCGAGCTTGAGGTCCTTGCCGTCCCAGCGGTAGACGTCGACGTGATTGAGCCGGTTGGCCGCGGTCACGAACCACTTCATGTCGCGCGAGAACTGCAGCTGGTAGGGATCGATGATCCCGTAGACCACGCGCTGGACCTCGGCAGTGCGCGGGTTCAGGAAAGTCAGCGAGTCGCCGGCCGAATTCGCCACGATGACCGACTTCTCGTCGGGCGTCATGTAGATGTGGTGCGGCTCCTTGCCGGTCGCGATGCGTTGCTTCTCGGTCCAGTCGACCGGGTTGATCACGCTGACGCTGGCGTCGAGCGAGTTGAGCACGAAGATCGGCGGGGGTTCCGGCGGGGCCGCGGAGGCGGCGGCCGGGGCCAGGAAGGCGATCGCGCCGAGCAGGCAGGCGGACAGCAGGGCCGCGGCGCGACCGGTCGAGCGGGAAGGAAAACGCAAGGGAAGTTCCGGAAAAGGGGCTTCGAATGTTAACGATCCGAACCGACGACTGGCTGACCGCCAGCCACCGAAAAGGTGGATGGTTGACAGTTATTTCGCGGGCGCGCGCAAGGCGGCGACCTCGTCCGCCGCCAGCCAGCGCCATTGGCCGGGCGCGAGGTCCGCGGGCAGCGCCACCGTGCCGATGCGCGAGCGGTGCAGCGCCTCGACGCGGTTGCCCACCGCGGCCAGCATGCGCTTGACCTGGTGGTACTTGCCCTCGGTCAGCGTGAGCCGCAGGTGCAGCGGGCTGTCGGACTCGCAGGCGGCCGCGCGCACCGGCTTCGGATCGTCGTCGAGCACCACGCCGGCCAGCAGGCGGGCGATCTGCTTGTCGTCGACCGGGTGCTTGGCCGTCACTTCGTAGACCTTGGGCACGTGGTGCTTGGGCGAACCCATCTTGTGGATGAACTGGCCGTCGTCGGTCAGGAGCAGCAGTCCGGTCGTGTCCTGGTCGAGCCGGCCGATGGCCTGCACGCCCTGCACCGCGCCCTTGTTGGGCCGCAGCCGCAGCGGAGACGGCAGCAGCGTGTAGATGCTCGGATAGGTCGAGGGCTTCTGCGAGCACTCGGTGCCGGCCGGCTTGTGCAGCATCAGGTAGCCCTTCTCGTGGTAGGCCCAGGCGGTGCCCTGTACGGTGAACTGCAGGCCTTCCGCGTCCAGATCGGTGGCGGGATCGTCGACCACCGCGCCGGCGATGGTCACGAGGCCCTGTTGAACCAGGCCCGCGCACACGCGCCGCGTGCCGAAGCCCTGGGAATAGAGGATGTCTTGCAGTTGCATGGCGAAAAGAAAAGGCGGCCGCGCTTCGCACGCGGCCGCCCTGGAGTGTCTCAGAAGGCGCGGACCAGTCCGGCGCCCTCCTCGCGGCGCTCAATAGCCCGCGGCCAGCCCGGTGTTGCGGCGCGGATCGTTGGCGCCGTAGAAGCGGTTGTTGCCCACCGGCTTGCCGCCCAGGGTGGGCGCGCCCACGATGATCGCGGCCAGGTGGTTGGCCGGCTGCGGCACGCCGAGGTTGTGGCCCATGTCGGTCAGGATCTTGCGGGTGTCGGGGCTCAGCGCGAAGGTCTCGACGTTGGTGACGTCGGGCAGCCATTGCTGGTGGAAGCGCGGCGCATCGACCGCTTCCTGCACGTTCATGCCGTAGTCGACCACGTTGAGGATGGTGTGCAGCACGGCCGTGATGATGCGGCTGCCGCCCGGCGTGCCGACCACGAACACCGGCTTGCCGTCCTTCGAGACGATGGTCGGGCTCATCGAGCTCAGCGGGCGCTTGCCCGGCTCGATCTTGTTGGCCTCGCCCTGCACCAGGCCGTAGAGGTTGGGCACGCCGACCTTCGAGGTGAAGTCGTCCATCTCGTTGTTGAGCAGCACACCGGTCTTGGCGGCCGTGACCTTGGCGCCGAACCAGTCGTTGAGCGTGTAGGTGACCGAGACCGCGTTGCCCCACTGGTCGGTGATCGAGTAGTGGGTGGTGTTGCTGCCCTCGTGCGGCGCGACGCCGGGCTTGATGTCCTTGGAGACGCCGGCCTTCTTCGGGTCGATGGCGGCGCGGATCTTCTCGGCATAGCCCTTGTCGAGCAGGCGCTCGAGCGGGTTCTTCACGAAGTCGGGGTCGCCCAGGTAGCTGTTGCGGTCGACGTAGGCATGGCGCATGGCCTCGATCTGGTAGTGCACCGACTGCGCCGAGCGGAAGCCCAGGTCCTTGAGCGGATAGCCCTCGAGGATGTTGAGCATCTCGCAGATGATCACGCCGCCCGAGCTCGGCGGCGGCGCCGAGATCACGCGGTAGCCGCGGTAGTCGCATTCGACCGGCGGCAGTTCGCGCGTCTTGTACTGGTCGAGGTCGGCCTGCGTGATGATGCCCTTGCCGGCCTGGCTCGAGGCCACGATGGCCTGGCCCACCCAGCCCTTGTAGAAGCCGTCGGGACCGTTCTGGCTGATGGCGCGCAGCGTCTTGCCCAGGTCCTTCTGCACCAGCTTCTGGCCGACCTGGAAGGGCTGGCCCTTGTTCAGGAAGATCGCGCCGGAGACCGGGTCCTTCTGGAAGTCGGCGGTCGAGGTCCAGAGCATGTCGATGTCGCCCTGGTCGAGCGCGAAGCCCTTCTCGGCGAGCTGGATCGAGGGCGCGATCAGGTCGGCGCGCTTCATCGTGCCGTACTTCTCGCGCGCGTATTCCATGCCCGACACCGTGCCCGGCACGCCGACGGCCAGGTGGCCGTTGGTGCTCAGGCCCTTGATGACGTTGCCGTCCTTGTCGAGGTACATGTTGGCCGTGGCGGCCAGCGGCGCCTTCTCGCGGAAGTCGAGGAAGGTCTTGCGGCCGTCGGCCAGCTGCACCGTCATGAATCCGCCACCGCCGAGGTTGCCCGCGGCCGGATAGACCACAGCGAGCGCGTAGCCCACGGCCACGGCCGCGTCGACGGCATTGCCGCCGCGCTGGAGCACGTCGACGCCGACCTTGGAAGCGAGGTGCTGGGCGCTCACCACCATGCCGTGTTCGGCCGCGACGGGCGCCTGCGAAGCGGCCTGCGACGCGCCAGCGGCCAGCGCGAGCACGGCGGCGATCGCCGCGCGCAGCTTCGGGGTCGAGGGAAGTTGTTGCATCTGGAAGTCTCCTCTTGAGATGTCGTTGGTTGCGGAGGTTGTGTGTGTGGTGCGAGGTTCAGCCGGCGAGCAGCGCCTTGCGCCGCAGGTCGCGCAGCGCCAGCGCCACCTGCTCGCGGGCGAAGGCGCTCAGCGCCTCGGGATCGGTCATCCGTTCGTCATTGCGCACGAAGCGCAGCCGGTCGGCGCGCACTTCGGCCTCGAGGTGTTCGACCAGCGCCTCGTGCGAACGGGTGCCGTCGAGCAGCGGCAGCAACGCGCGCTCGAGCAGCGACAGCGCCACCGTCTCGTGCCAGCCGTTGCAGACCGCGACCGACGGGGCCTGGCCCGGCGCCAGGCCCGGCGCGTTGCGCACCGAGGCCGCGGCCTGCGGCCGTGCAGGCACCTGCGCCACCGAGGGCACCGGCGTGCGGCGGATGCGCAGCGCACCGAGGATCAGCATCTCCTCGAGCATCGCCATCACCGCGGGCTCGACCGCCTCGCGCGACTGGTTCAGCAGCGGCAACACGCAGGCGACCAGCGCCTCGGCGCTCAGCGCGAGCGGGTAGTGGCTGTCGAGCGCATGCGCGACCGCCTTGTGCACGGGCTGGCGCAGCGTGACCTTCACGTTGCGAATCGCGGTGCAGCTCTGCTCGCGCGTGTCGAGCGTGAGCGGCGCGCCGTCGTCGCCATGGAACACGCCCGCGAACAGCAGGCCGCGAATGCGCGTGGCGTCGAGCCGGTAGCGGATGTGGCGCGCCTGGCCCTGCTTCACCAGCAGCGTCTGGCGGAAGGTGCGGTTGACCAGGAAATCGAGGTACTGCTCCATCAGCACCTGGCTGCCGCCGCATTCGCGCAGCAGCGGGTCTCGCACCTGCGTGCCGTAGTTCTGCACGAACATCGTCGATGGCTCGGCCTCGGCCAGGTAAGCCAGGCCATGGCTCTCGGCGCGCGCGACGAACTCCTTGAAGTAGCACGGCGCATTGCAGGGCTCGAGGAATTCGTGCAGCAGGTACGAGGTGGCACCATCGCGCACGATCGGCGCGGTTTCGTCGAGCGTCTTCTTGAGCACGCTGTCGGGACGCGCCGACTGCGCGAGGAACTCGATCATCCCGCGGGCATAGGACAGCTTTTCCTCGGGCGTGTCGCGCGGGCCGCCGCGCAGGATCATCGCGTCACGCACGATCTCGCGCGCCTTCCAGCCCGGGTACACGTTGTAGCTCACGTAGGCCACGCCGTTCGGCGCGAGGTTCTCGGCGCACACGCGCAGGATCGCGTCCTGCACCGGCCCCGGCACCCAGCTGTAGACGCCGTGGCAGACGATGTAGTCGAACTGGCCGAGCGAGGCATCGACCTCGGCGATATCGAAGGTCTTCACCTCGACGTTCGACAGGCCCAGTCGCTCGATCGCCTGCACGCCCTGCGCGATCTGCACCGACGACAGGTCGAGGCCGAGCGCGCGCGCGCCGGGGTGGCGCTCGGCGAAGGGGATCAGGTTGTTGCCGGCCGCGCAGCCCAGTTCGAGCACGCGCGCGCGAGCGGGCGCGGGCGTTTCGAGGCCGAAGAGAAATGCCGTGGCTTCCAGGTGCTCCACCGCCGTCTGCGGGAACGGGTGCGAGTCATAGGGCACCTCGTCGTAGTAGCTCGTCAGAACCGAAGTCAGGGAGTCGGGCACGGGCAGCCTTTTCAGGAAGATGCGAGGGAAACGCGCGGAATCGTGGAACGCCGGCGCCCGCCGAATATAGCCCTGCGCGGTAGCGAAAAGAGCCGGGGGCGGGTTGTCCTGGAGGGGCTCAACTCCGAGGGACCGCCGCATGTAAGACAATGCCGCGACCTTCCGGACTCGCGGCGTCAAGTGCGACCTTTGGGTGTACAAATCGGCGTTCTGACCATGCAGTTCTCCGATCCATCCTTCGTTCTGTCGGTCTTCCTGGCCGGTGTCGCCGTCGGGGCGATGCTGGTAGCCGTCATGTCCGCCATCCGCGCCGAACGCGGGCCGAACGGCCCGATGCCCAAGCCGGGCAGCGACGGCGACCGACTGGCGCGATAACGCCCCTGGCCGACGGCCACCTGGGCTCGGCGCCGTCGAGACCAGGCATGTGGCCTTGCCGCTCTCCCATCGCTCTTTTCACGCACGAACACGCGCTTCACGCAGATGAAACGCGTGCCTGATCCATGGAGAGGGGGTCTTGGCCGTGCGGCCGACCCGGGAGTGCCTCCCGGGTCGCCAAGCCCGGATCGGTCCGAGCCAGCCTTAGGCAATGTGGTGGAGCTGGGGGGATTTGAACCCCCGTCCGCAAGCCTTCATCGCGCAGTTCTACATGTTTAGCGATCTGATTTAAGTCTCGCTTCCGGAGTCGCGCAGTCGCACGCTACACCGGACGCCAGCACCCTATTTTCTTGCCCCGACCCAAGGTACCCGGATCGAAGCCAGCCGATGTAATTATCCTTGCAGCCGGGAGGCACTGATTGCTCAGAACCCCCTTGCCCAGCCCATCGGCCTGCTGTTGCAAGGCTCACTGGCAATTAAGCAGCGAGTGCGAAACGTTCGTCGTTTGCAGTTAGTTTGTTTGAATCTGTTTTACGAGCGCATTCAGCTCGACATGCCCCGCTGCGACTCCGAACCCGCGTCGAAACCAGTGCAGCCCCAAGGGGGCGTATTTTAGGCGCTATCCAGCAGTTTCAAGAGCTCGCCCGGAGAAGTTATCAAGGCATCGGCTTCCCAGCGGGTCGCATCGGCCTGCGCGCCCATGTAGCCGTAGGCCGCGGCCACGGTCCGCATGCCCGCCGCGCGGCCCGCGACGATGTCGCGCTCGTCGTCGCCGACGTAGATGCAATGCTCGGAGGGCACACCCAACCGCCGGGCCGCCTCGTGCAGCGGCTCGGGATGCGGCTTGGCGTACGGCGTGGTGTCGCCGCTCACCACCGCGCCCGCGCTCGCGAACAGCGGCATCGCCTGCGTGAGCGGCTCGGCGAAGCGCTTCGACTTGTTCGTGACCACGCCCCAGCGCAGCCCGCGCGCGACCAGCGCCTCGATCAGCGGCGCGACGCCATCGAAGGCCTGAGTGTTGAACATGCAGCGCTCGTAGGTCACGAAGAACTCCTCGCGCAGCGCATCGAACTCCGGCGCATCGGGCGTGATGCCGAAGGCCACGCCGAGCATGCCGCGCGCGCCCGCGCCCGCCATGGGGCGGTAGCGCTCGAGCGGATAGGAGGGCAGCCCGCGGGCGGTGCGCATCTGGTCCGCTGCGGCCCCCAGGTCGGGGGCGCTGTCGATCAGCGTGCCGTCGAGGTCGAACAGCACGGCACGGGTCGGCAAGCCCTTCATGCCTGGACTTCCGCAGGCTTCTGCGTGGCGATCATGTAGTTGACGCTGGTATCGGCACTGAGCCAGTAGCGCCGCGTGATCGGGTTGTGCTCGAGGCCGCGCGTGTGCCGCAGGTCGAGGCCGGCGGCGCGGCAATAGGCCGCCAGCTCGCTGGGACGGATCAGCTTCGCGTACTCGTGGGTGCCGCGCGGCAGCATGCCCATCACGTACTCGGCACCGACGATCGCGAGCATGAAGGACTTGAGGTTGCGGTTGATGGTCGAGAAAAAGACCCAGCCACCGGGCTTGACCAGCGTGGCGCAGGCCCGGATGACCGATGCCGGATCCGGCACGTGCTCGAGCATCTCCATGCAGGTGACGACATCGAAGCTGCCGGGCTGCTCGGCGGCGAGCGCCTCGGCGCTGACCTCGCGGTACTTCACGCCGCGCGTGCCGGCCTCGAGGGCGTGCAGCTGCGCCACCTTCAGGGCCTTGCCCGCGAGGTCGGCACCGAGCACGTCCGCGCCCTTGCGGGCCATCGAATCCGAAAGAATTCCGCCGCCGCAGCCTATATCCACCACGCGCCGCTGGGAAATCGGCGCAATACCTTCAATCCATTCCAGGCGCAAAGGATTGATTTCGTGCAAAGGGCGAAATTCGCCTTCCATATCCCACCACTTGTGGGCCAGTTCCGAAAATTTGGCGAGTTCGGCCGGATCGGCATTCACGTTTTCTGTCATATGACGGATTATGAAACGGACGATGACCAGCCCATGACGAAAGGGCCGGCTTGAAAACTTTCAGCCTGCATTGATTCAGGCATAAAAAAACCCCGCCGAGGCGGGGTTTTAGGGTCGATGGAATCGAGCTATCAGTTGGCGCGGGTGCCGACCACTTCGATTTCCACGCGACGGTTCTTGGCGCGGCCTTCCTTGGTGCGGTTGTCAGCCACAGGCTGCTTCTCGCCCTTGCCTTCGGTGTAGACGCGGTTGCGTTCGATGCCCTTCGAGACCAGGAAGGCCTTGACGGCTTCGGCGCGACGCACCGACAGACGCTGGTTGTAGGCGTCCGAACCGATCGAGTCGGTGTGGCCGACGGCGATGATCACTTCGAGGTTCACGCCACGGATCTTCTCGACCAGGTCGGTCAGCTTCGCGCGGCCTTCAGGCTTCAGCACCGACTTGTCGAAGTCGAAGAACGCGTCGGCAGCGAAGGTCACCTTCGAAGCGGCGACAGCCGGGGGTTGAGCGGGAGCGGCGGGCGGCGGAACCACGCCAGGAGCCGGGGGAACCGCAGCAGCCGGGGGAACCAGAGCGCCGTCGCAACCGGCAGCAGCCGTGGCGGGCGTCCAGTTGGCATCGCGCCAGCACAGTTCGTTCGTGCCGTTCTTCCAAACCAGTTCGCCGGTGCCGTTTTGCCAGTTGTCGATCGTAGGACCGCCATTCGCAGCGGTGACACGGGTCTGCGCGCCGGCGGCAGTGGCGAGCGCAGCGACTGCAAACATCATCGCCACTTTATTCAGTTTCTTCATGGTTCTCCTCTTGGGGAAAAAGCCGCAGCCGCGCTGCGAATCAAGGACGCTTTAAGTGACCACCACCCAAAACGTTGAGGCGATTGTGCCATAGGGTCTTTGGCAAACAGGCCGCACGGCGGCCACGAAGCGTAGGACGGAGGCGGAATAGAGCCCTTGTGTTGCGGCGGTGCGACACCCTTCGCAGCGTAAAATTTCGCCTTCCTGCCGCCAGCCTCTCGCTCAATGACGTCCTTCGCCAAAGAAACCCTGCCCATCAGTCTCGAAGAGGAAATGCGCCGCAGTTATCTCGATTACGCCATGAGCGTGATCGTGGGCCGCGCCCTCCCCGACGCGAGAGACGGCCTCAAGCCCGTGCATCGCCGCGTGCTCTACGCGATGCACGAGCTCAACAACGACTGGAACCGGCCGTACAAGAAGTCGGCCCGTATCGTCGGCGACGTGATCGGCAAGTACCACCCGCACGGCGACCAGTCGGTCTACGACACGATCGTGCGGCTGGCCCAGGACTTCTCGATGCGCCACATGCTGGTCGACGGCCAGGGCAACTTCGGGTCCGTGGATGGCGACAACGCGGCCGCAATGCGGTATACGGAAATCCGGCTGGCCAAAATCGCGCATGAAATGCTGGCCGATATCGACAAGGAAACGATCGATTTCCAGGACAATTACGACGGCTCCGAAAAAGAACCGGCCGTGCTGCCGAGCCGGCTGCCGAATTTGCTGGTCAATGGCTCCGGCGGTATTGCGGTCGGCATGGCCACCAATATTCCGCCCCACAACCTCAACGAAGTGGTGGACGCCTGCCTGCACCTGCTGCGCAACCCGCAGGCCAGCATCGACGAGCTGATGGAGATCGTGCCGGCGCCCGATTTCCCCACGGCCGGCATCATCTACGGCATCAACGGCGTGAAGGACGGCTACCGCACCGGCCGCGGCAAGGTCGTGATGCGCGCCAAGTGCCATTTCGAGGACATCGACCGCGGCCAGCGCCAGGCAATCATCGTCGACGAGCTCCCCTACCAGGTCAACAAGAAGACGCTGCAGGAGCGCATGGCCGAGCTGGTCCACGAGAAGAAGATCGAGGGCATCAGCCACATCCAGGACGAGTCCGACAAGTCAGGCATGCGCCTCGTCATCGAGCTCAAGCGCGGCGAAGTGCCCGAGGTGGTGCTCAACAACCTCTACAAGCAGACCCAGCTGCAGGACACCTTCGGCATCAACATGGTGGCGCTGGTCGACGGCCAGCCGAAGCTGTGCAACCTCAAGGACCTGATCGAGGTCTTCCTGCAGCACCGCCGCGAAGTGGTGACGCGCCGCACGGTCTTCAACCTGCGCAAGGCCCGCGACCGCGGCCACGTGCTCGAAGGCCTGGCGGTGGCGCTGGCGAACATCGACGACTTCATCGCCATCATCCGCAACGCCCCGACCCCGCCGGTCGCCAAGGCCGAGCTGATGGCGCGCAGCTGGGACAGCAAGCTGGTGCGCGAGATGCTCACCCGCACGCGCGCCGACGGCGGCACGATCAGCGCCGACGATTACCGCCCCGAAGGCCTCGAACGCGAGTTCGGCATGGGCAACGACGGCCTCTACCGCCTCTCCGAGACGCAGGCCCAGGAAATCCTGCAGATGCGCCTGCAGCGCCTGACCGGCCTGGAGCAGGACAAGATCGTCGCCGAGTACAAGGAAGTCATGGCCGAGATCGACGACCTGCTCGACATCCTGGCCAAGCCCGAGCGCGTCTCGACCATCATCGGCGACGAGCTCGGCGCGCTCAAGCAGGAGTTCGGTCAGTCGAAGATCGGCGCGCGCCGCAGCCTCGTCGAGCACCGCGCCTTCGACCTCTCCACCGAGGACCTGATCACGCCCACCGACATGGTGGTGACGCTCTCGCACAGCGGCTACATCAAGAGCCAGCCGCTCGGCGAATACCGGGCGCAGAAACGCGGCGGCCGCGGCAAGCAGGCCACCACCACCAAGGAAGACGACTGGATCGACCAGCTCTTCATCGCGAACACGCACGACTACATCCTGTGCTTCTCGAACCGCGGCCGGCTCTACTGGCTCAAGGTGTGGGAGGTGCCCGCGGGCTCGCGCGGCTCGCGCGGCCGCCCGATCGTCAACATGTTCCCGCTGGCCGAGGGCGAGAAGATCAACGTCGCGCTGCCGCTCACGGGCGAGAAGCGCAACTTCCCCGCCGACCAGTACGTGTTCATGTCGACCTCGATGGGCACGGTCAAGAAGACCGCGCTCGACGAGTTCAGCAATCCGCGCAAGGCCGGCATCATCGCGGTCGACCTCGATGCCGGCGACTACCTGATCGGCGCCGCCCTCACCGACGGCAAGCACGACGTGATGCTGTTCAGCGACGGCGGCAAGGCGGTGCGCTTCGACGAGAACGACGTGCGCCCGATGGGCCGCAACGCGCGCGGCGTGCGCGGCATGATGCTCGAGGAAGGCCAGGGCGTGATCGCCATGCTGGTGGCCGAGGACGAGCAGCAGAGCGTGCTCACGGCCACGGAAAATGGTTACGGAAAGCGAACAAGCATTACCGAATACACGCGCCATGGCCGTGGAACCAAAGGCATGATCGCTATTCAACAGAGTGAGCGAAACGGCAAGGTCGTTGCCGCCACACTCGTGCATTCGGACGATGAGATCATGCTCATCACCGACAAGGGCGTGCTGGTGCGCACCCGGGTCGCCGAGATTCGTGAACTGGGTCGCGCGACGCAAGGCGTTACGCTGATCGGGCTCGACGAAGGTGCCAAACTCAGCGGGCTGCAACGTATCGTCGAAAACGATGCCAATGGCGAACCCGAGCCCGGCGCAGACGACACTTCCACATCTTCAACGGAGAATCCTCAGTGAAAAAACAAATCAAGCTCGCACTCCTGACCGTCGCCCTGGCCGGCAGTTCGATGGGCGCCCTGGCCCAGGACAAGGCCACGCTCATCAAGCAGTTCCTCGACCTGCAGCGCCCCGGCATCGAAGCCCTGGCCCGCGGCCTGGTCGAGCAGTCGAGCGCCCCGATCGCGCAGGCCGGTTCGCAGTACCTGCAGACCCAGGTGCCCGAGGCCAAGCGCGAAGCCGCCGCCAAGGCCGCCGATGCCGAGCTCAAGAAGTACTACGACGATGCCTATCCGATCGTGCGCGACAAGGCCGTGCAGCTGGCCCCGGCCACGCTGAGCCCGCTGCTCGAGCAGTCCTTCACCGAAGACGAGCTCAAGCAGCTGCTGGCCTGGATCAACTCGCCGCTGAGCAAGAAGTACCAGGACCTGAACCCCAAGATGCAGACCGCGCTGACGGAAAAGCTGGTGGCCGAGACCCGCGCCACCATCGAGCCGAAGATGCAGGCCCTCGACACCAGCGTCGCCAAGGCACTGGGCGCCCCGACCGAAGCGCCGGCCGCCCCCGCCAAGGCACCGGCCAAGGCTCCCGCCAAGAAGTGACGTGAACGCCCCGCACACCCTGCAAGAACCGGCCCGCCCGCGCCCCTACAACTTCTCCGCGGGCCCCGCCGCCATGCCCGAGGCGGTGCTGCAACGCGCCGCCGCCGAGATGCTCGACTGGCACGGCAGCGGCATGAGCGTGATGGAGATGAGCCATCGCGGCAAGGAGTTCGGCGAGATCTATGCGCAGGCCGAAGCCGACCTGCGCGCGCTGCTGGCGGTACCCGCCAACTTCCGGATCCTGTTCATGCAGGGCGGCGGCCTCGGCGAGAACGCCATCGTCCCGCTGAACCTGTCGCGCGGCGGCACGGTCGACTTCGTGGTCACCGGCAGCTGGAGCGTCAAGTCGCACAAGGAAGCGCAGCGCTACTGCAACGCGCGCGTGGCCGCGAGCAACGCCGACGACCAGCACACGCGCCTGCCCGATCCCGCGGGCTGGCAGCTGTCCGGCGACGCCTCGTACGTGCACCTGTGCAGCAACGAGACCATCAACGGCATCGAGTTCCACGAGCTGCCCGACCTCGCCGCCCTCGGCAGCAAGGCGCCGCTGGTGATCGACTTCTCCTCCCACGTCGCCTCGCGCGGCGTCGACTGGAGCCGTGTCGGCCTGGCTTTCGGCGGCGCGCAGAAGAACCTCGGTCCGGCCGGCCTCACGATCGTCGTCGTGCGCGACGACCTGCTGGGCCATGCGCTCGAGATCTGCCCGAGTGCGTTCAACTACAAAACCGTGGCCGACAACCAGTCCATGTACAACACCCCGCCGACCTGGGGCATCTACATGGCGGGGCTCACGTTCCAGTGGCTGCGCGAGCAGACCGAAGGCGCGCTGACGGGCGTGGCCGCGATGGAGCAGCGCAATATCGCCAAGGCGAAGCTGCTGTACGACTTCATTGATGCGTCGTCCTACTACCTGAACAAGATCGACCCGGGCTGCCGCTCGCGCATGAACATCCCGTTCTTCCTGCGCGACGAAGCCCGCAACGAGGCCTTCCTGTCGGGCGCCCGCGCAGCGGGACTGCTGCAGCTCAAAGGCCACAAGTCGGTGGGCGGCATGCGCGCCAGCCTCTACAACGCCATGCCCCTGGAAGGCGTGCAGGCCCTGGTGAGCTACATGCGAGAATTCGAGCGGTCGCACGCCTAGACGCGCGCGCACCTCACCGATGACCGCCCCAGCTCCTACCCCGCCCTCCTCCCCCGACCATTCCGAAAGCCTCGCCGATCTGCGCGTGCAGATCGATTCGCTCGACCAGCAACTGCTGCGCCTGCTCAACGAGCGGGCCCACGTGGCGGAGCTGGTCGGCGAAGTGAAGAAACGCGAAGGCACGCCGTTCTTCCGCCCCGACCGGGTGGCCCATGTCATCGACAAGATGCAGCAGAGCAACGGCGGTCCGCTCAAGGACCTGCACGTGGCGGCGATCTGGCGCGAGATCATGTCGGCCTGCCTGGCGCTCGAGTCGCCGCAGCGCGTGGCGGTGCTCGGCCCCGAGGGCACCTTCTGCGAGCAGGCCGCCATCGAGTACTTCGGCGGCGCCGCCGACCTGATCTACTGCGCCAGCTTCGACGAGGTCTTCCACGCCACCGCCGCCGGCAGCGCACAGTACGGCGTGGTCGGCGTCGAGAATTCGACCGAGGGCGTGGTCACGCGCTCGCTCGACCTGTTCCTGCACTCGCCCACGCATGTGGTCGGCGAGGTCAGCCTGCTGGTGCGCCACCACCTGCTGCGCAGCAGCAATTCGCTCGAGGGCGTCGAAGCCGTGCTGGCCCATCCGCAGGCGCTGGCCCAGTGCCAGGGCTGGCTGACCAAGCACCTGCCGCATGCCGAGCGCCGCGCCGTGTCGAGCAATGCCGAGGGCGCACGCCTCGCGGCCGGCAACCCGGCCTTCGCGGCGCTGGCCGGCGAACGCGCGGCCACGCGCTTCGGGCTGCACATCGTGGCCCACGCGATCCAGGACGACTCCTACAACCGCACCCGCTTCTCGGTGATCTGCCTGCCGCAGACGCTCGCGATGCCGCCCGCCTCGGGCCGCGACTGCACCAGCCTGATCGTGTCGGTGCCCAACCGGCCGGGCGCGGTGCACGACCTGCTGGTGCCGCTCAAGGTCAACAACGTGTCGATGACCCGCTTCGAGTCGCGCCCCGCGCGCACCGGGCAGTGGGAGTACTACTTCTACATCGACCTCGACGGCCATCCCTCGCAGCCCAACGTGGCCGCGGCGCTGGCCGAGCTGCGCGGTCTCTGCGCGTTCTACAAGGTGCTCGGCGCCTACCCCGTCAAGGCCTGAGTCCGTCGCAAGCAAGCACATGTTCGAGCAACTGGGATTGATCGGCTGCGGCCTGATGGGCGGCTCCTTCGCGCTGGCGCTGAAGCGCGCCAGGCTGGTGAAACGGGTGGTGGGCTACAGCAAGTCGCCCTCCACCACCGAGAAGGCCCGGCAGCTCGGCGTGATCGACGTCGCCGCGCCCTCGGCGCTGCTGGCGGTGTCGGGCGCCGACATCGTGCTGCTGGCCGTGCCGGTGGCGGCCTCGGAAGCCACCTTCAAGGCGATCCGCCACGGCATCGGCAGCGACGCGCTGGTGATGGACGTCGGCTCCACCAAGGGCGACGTCATCGAAGCCGCGCGCCGTGGCCTGCAGGGGCAGCTCGGCAACTTCGTGCCGGCGCACCCGATCGCGGGCAAGGAAGTCTCGGGCATCGAGCATGCCGAGGCCTCGCTGTTCACCGGCCGGCAAGTGGTGCTCACCCCGATCAAGTCCACGCTGCGCTCCAACGTGCAGCGCGCCTCGCAGGTCTGGAGCGGCATCGGCGCCAACGTGCTCACCATGACCCACGAGGAGCACGACGGCGCCTTCGCCGCCGTGAGCCACCTGCCGCACCTGCTGGCCTTCGCCTACGTCAACGGCCTCGCCGGCCAGCCGCAGGGCGATCGCTTCCTGGGCCTCGCGGGCCCGGGCTTTCGCGACTTCTCGCGCATCGCCGCGAGCGACCCCGTGATGTGGCGCGACGTGCTGCTGGCCAACCGCGAGCAGGTGCTGGCGCAGTCGCGCGCCTTCCGCGCCGCGCTGCTCGAGATGGAAAACGCCATGGCCGAGGGCGAATCGCAGGCCCTCGAGCAGTCGATCGCGCGCGCCCGCCGGGTTCGGGCCGCCTGGCAGCCCGGCGCCTCGTCGTCGCCCGATTCGCAGCAGGACGCTTGAGATGTACGCCTCGGCCTTCCTCGATCTCCCCGCGCTGACCGGCGCCTCGGGCACGGTGCAGCTGCCCGGCTCCAAGAGCATCTCGAACCGGGTGCTGCTGCTGGCCGCGCTCGCGAGCGGCACCACCACCCTGCACGACGTGCTCGATTCGGACGACACGCGCGTCATGCTCGATGCGCTGCGCGCGCTGGGCTGCGGCGTCGAGCCCGCCGGCAATCAGGTGCGCATCACCGGCATCGGCGGCCGGGCGATCGGCAACACCGAGCTGCTGTCGCTGTTCCTCGGCAACGCCGGCACCGCGATGCGGCCGCTGACCGCGGCACTGTCGCTGCTGGGCGGCGAATTCGAGCTGCGCGGCGTGCCGCGCATGCACGAGCGCCCGATCGGCGACCTGGTCGACGCCCTCACCCAGCTGGGCTGCCGCATCGACTACCTCGGCAATCCCGGCTACCCGCCGCTTCGCATCCATCCGGTGCCGCACGGCGAGCTGGTGCTCGACGCCCCGATCCGCGTGCGCGGCGACGTCTCGAGCCAGTTCCTCACCGCCCTGTTGCTCGCGCTGCCCCTCGCAGCGGCGAGCGACATCACGATCGAGGTCGTCGGCGAGCTGATCTCCAAGCCCTACATCGAGATCACGCTGAACCTGCTGGCGCGCTTCGGCATCGCGGTGCGGCGCGACGGCTGGGAGCGCTTCACGATTCCCGCCGGCAGCAGCTACCGCTCGCCGGGCGACATCCATGTCGAGGCCGACGCCTCGTCCGCCAGCTATTTCATCGCGCTGGGCGCCATCGCAACGGCCGCGTCCGGGCCCGACGGCATCCGGATCGAGGGCGTGGGCGCCGATTCGATCCAGGGCGACATCCGTTTCGTCGACGCCGCGCGCCAGATGGGCGCCGAGGTCGACAGCGGCCCGAACTGGCTCGCGGTGCGCCGCGGGGCCTGGCCGCTCAAGGCCATCGACCTCGACGCCAACCACATCCCCGACGCGGCGATGACCTTGGCCGTGATGGCGCTCTACGCCGACGGCCCCAGCACCCTGCGCAACATCGCGAGCTGGCGCGTCAAGGAAACCGACCGCATCGACGCCATGGCCAACGAGCTGCGCAAGCTCGGCGCCACGGTCGAGGCCGGGCCCGACTTCATCCGCGTGCATCCGCTGGCGCCGGCCGGCTGGCGGCCCGCGAGCATCCGCACCTACGACGACCACCGGGTCGCCATGTGCTTCTCGCTCGCCGCCTTCAACCCGGCGCGGGTGCCGGTGCGCATCCTCGAGCCGCACTGCGTCGCCAAGACCTTCCCCGACTACTTCGAGACCCTGTTCTCGGTCTCCACGGCCGCCGACATCCCGGTGATCAGCATCGACGGCCCGACCGCCTCGGGCAAGGGCACGCTGGCCTCCGAAGTGGCGCGCCTGCTGGGCTACCACTACCTCGACTCGGGCTCGCTCTACCGCGTGACCGGTCTGGCCATGCGCCGTGCCGGCCTGAGCGCCGACGCCGCGCACGAGGCGCGGATCGCCGCGCTGGCCGCCGCCCTGCCGCTGCAGTTCGTCGAGGGCAAGGTGCTGCTGGACGGCGAGGACGTCAGCGAGGACATCCGCTCCGAGGCCGCCGGCATGGACGCCTCGCGCGTCTCCACGCTGCCGGCCGTGCGCGAGGCCCTGCTGGGCCTGCAGCAGCGCTTCCGCCAGCTGCCGGGCCTGGTGGCCGACGGCCGCGACATGGGCACGGTGATCTTCCCCGACGCCGCGCTCAAGGTGTTCCTGACCGCGAGCGCCGCCCAGCGCGCCGAGCGGCGCCATAAGCAGTTGATTTCAAAGGGTATTTCGACTACACTCGACAGTCTTCGCTCCGACCTGGAGGCGCGCGACGCCAGGGACTCGTCCCGCAGCGTCGCCCCCTTGAAGCCGGCGCAGGACGCGCGCCACCTCGACAACTCCCAGCTCTCGATCGAGCAATCGATCGACACGGTATTGGACTGGTGGCGACAAGTGCAGCCTTTCGAGTCCGCTTGAAAGGCTCGCGCCCACCGGGGTTCCGGGGGGCGCCTACCGCTCCAGAAGGCTCCCTTCGCGCGACAGCGCACCGGCCTTCTGGTTGTTCAACCAACCGGGCTTCCGCCCACAACCAACCGCCGTCTCCAGATCCAGTGCAGTCGCACGCAATGTCGCAAGAGCGCCTGCCAACCCTGCCTGACGGAAGGAACCATAAATGTCTGAATCTTTTGCCGACCTATTCGAAGAGTCCCTGAAGCGTTCCGAAATGCGCACCGGCGAGGTCATCACGGCCGAAGTCGTGCGTGTCGAACACAACCACGTCGTCGTCAACGCCGGTCTGAAGTCCGAAGCGTATGTGCCGATCGAAGAGTTCAAGAACGACAAGGGCGAACTCGAAGTCCAGGCCGGCGATTTCGTTTCCGTTGCCATCGGCAGCGTTGAAAACGGCTACGGCGACACCATCCTCTCGCGCGACACCGCCAAGCGCCTCGCTTCGTGGCTGGCCCTCGAGAAGGCGCTGGAATCGGGCGACTTCGTCACCGGCACCACCAGCGGCAAGGTCAAGGGCGGCCTCACGGTGCTCGTCAACGGCATCCGCGCGTTCCTGCCGGGTTCGCTGATCGACACGCGTCCGATCAAGGACCTGACCCCGTACGAGAACAAGACCCTCGAATTCAAGGTCATCAAGCTCGACCGCAAGCGCAACAACGTCGTGCTGTCGCGCCGTGCCGTGGTCGAAGCCAGCATGGGCGAAGAACGCGCCAAGCTGATGGAAACCCTGAAGGAAGGCGCTGTGGTCCGCGGCGTGGTCAAGAACATCACCGAATACGGTGCGTTCGTGGACCTCGGCGGCATCGACGGCCTGCTGCACATCACCGACATGGCATGGCGCCGCGTCCGCCACCCGAGCGAAGTCGTTCAGGCCGGCCAGGAAATCACCGCCAAGATCCTCAAGTTCGACACCGAGAAGAACCGTGTCTCGCTGGGTCTCAAGCAGATGGGCGACGACCCGTGGATGGGCGTTTCGCGCCGCTACCCGCAATCGACCCGCCTGTTCGGCAAGGTCACGAACATTGCCGACTACGGCGCGTTCGTCGAGCTCGAACCCGGCATCGAAGGCCTGGTGCACGTCTCGGAAATGGACTGGACCAACAAGAACATCGCTCCGAACAAGATCGTCTCGCTGGGCGACGAAGTCGAAGTCATGGTCCTCGAGATCGACGAAGACAAGCGCCGCATCAGCCTGGGCATGAAGCAGTGCAAGGCCAACCCGTGGCAAGAGTTCGCTCAGAACACGAAGCGTGGCGACCGCGTCAAGGGCCCGATCAAGTCGATCACCGACTTCGGCGTGTTCGTGGGCCTGGCTGCCGGCATCGACGGCCTGGTTCACCTGTCCGACCTCTCGTGGAACGAAGCCGGCGAAACCGCCGTTCGCAACTACAAGAAGGGCCAGGAAGTCGAAGCGATCGTGCTGGCCGTCGACGTGGACCGCGAGCGCATCTCGCTGGGCATCAAGCAGCTCGACAGCGACCCGTTCACCACCTTCACCACGGTGAATGACAAGGGCCAGATCGTGACCGGCAAGGTCAAGACGGTCGACGCCCGCGGCGCCGAGATCGACCTGGGCGAAGACATCATCGGCTACCTGCGTGCTTCGGAAATCTCGCGCGACCGCGTCGAAGATGCCCGCAACGTGCTCAAGGAAGGCGACGAAGTCACGGCCATCGTCGTGAACGTGGATCGCAAGACCCGCAACATCCAGCTGTCGATCAAGCAGAAGGACATGGTCGACGAGCAAGGCGCCATGGCCAGCCTGAGCCAGCAGTCGGCACGCGAGAACGCGGGCACGACGAGCCTGGGCGCCCTGCTGCGCGCCAAGCTGGACAACAGCGACAAGTAAGCCGTCGCCCGAAGACAGAGCAGGCCCTGGTGGCCTCTCTGTCTTTTTTTTCGCCCCTGCTTTTGCTTTGACCTATGACCCGCTCTGACCTCGTCGAAGAACTCGCAGCGCGCTTTGCGCAACTCACCCACCGGGATGCCGAATACGCCGTCAAGACCATCCTCGACGCGATGAGCGATGCCCTGGTGCGCGGGCACCGGATCGAGATCCGCGGCTTCGGCAGCTTCTCGGTCAACCGGCGTCCGCCGCGCATCGGCCGCAACCCGCGCTCGGGCGAGAGCGTGCAGATTCCAGAGAAGCGCGTGCCGCACTTCAAGCCCGGCAAGGCCCTGCGCGAGGCGGTCGACGCCCGCAGCGCCGAACTCGGCATCAAGACGACGCCGAAGGCCTGAACCCGGCCCCCATCGGCGCGGACCATCCGGCGCAGGTGCAACCGTAGAATCGTCCCGCCAACGGGACCGCGCATGAAATACCTCCTGTGGCTGCTCAAGGCAGCCATTTTTTTTACGCTCTTCGCCTTCGCGCTGAACAACCAGCACGACGCGACCGTCTATTTCTTCTTCGGCACCTACTGGCGCGCGCCGCTGGTGCTGGTCGTGCTGGCCGCCTTCGCGGGCGGCCTCGTGGTGGGCGCGCTCGGCATGCTGCCGGGCTGGTGGAAGCACCGCAGCGCCGCCGCGCAACTGCCGGCCACGACCGCGGGCAACCCCACGCCCACCGCGACGGCCGCCGTGCCGGCCACCACCCCGGCGCCGACCATCGCCGCCACCGACCTTCCCGCCGTACGCCAACATGGACTTTGATCCCAGCTGGTTGCTGATCAGCCTGCCCGTCGCCTTCGTCCTGGGCTGGCTGGCTTCCCGTTTCGACATCCGCCAGCTCAAGCTCGAGAACCGCCAGGCCCCCAAGGCCTACTTCCGCGGCCTCAACTTCCTGCTCAACGAGCAGCAGGACCAGGCCATCGACGCTTTCATCGAGGCGGTGCAGAACGACCCCGACACGCAGGAGCTGCACTTCGCGCTCGGCAACCTGTTCCGCCGCCGCGGCGAGTACCAGCGCGCGGTGCGCGTGCACGAGCACCTGCTCGGCCGCGGCGACCTGAGCCGCGGCGACCGCGAGCGCGCCCAGCACGCGCTGGCGCAGGACTTCCTGCGCGCCGGCCTGCTCGATCGCGCCGAGGCCGCGCTGCAGAAGCTCGAGGGCACGCGTTACGAGAACGAGGCACGGCTCGCGCTGCTGGCCATCTACGAACGCTCGCGCGAATGGAGCCAGGCCGCCGACGTGGCGCGCAAGCTCGACGAATCCGACCAGGCCAGCTACGGCACGCGCCGCGCGCACCACCTGTGCGAGCAGGCCGCCGAACAGGTCGGCATGGGCGACCTCGCTGCCGCGCGCCGCCTGCTCGAGCAGGCCGTGGCCCAGGCGCCGCAGGCACCGCGTCCGGCCATCGACACCGCGACCTTGCAACTGCGCAGCGGCGAGGCCGGCGCCGCCTTCGACACCCTCGTGGCCCTGAGCGACACCGCGCCGCTCGCGCTGCCGCTGTACGCCGCCGCGCTGCAGCAGGCCGCCGTGGCGGCGCAGCGCACGCCCGAGGCGCTCGCGCTGCTGCAGCGGCGCTATGCCGAATCGCCGTCGATCGACGTGCTCGAGGCGTTGATCGCGCTCGGCGGCGCACCCGCCGACACCGCACCCGAGGCCGAGGGCGCGCAGCCCGTGCCGCGCGACGGCTACATCGCGCATCTCGCGCACCAGCCCTCGCTGGTCGCGGCCTCGCGCTGGCTCGCGGGCGAACGCTTCGAGCACGAGCAGTTCCATCCGCAGGTGCAGCGCGCGCTCGACCAGGCCACGCGGCCGCTGATGCGCTACCGCTGCGCGGCCTGCGGCTTCGAGGCGCACCAGCACTTCTGGCACTGCCCCGGCTGCCAGGCCTGGGACAGCTATCCGCCGCGCCGCGTCGAAGAGCTCTGAGCAGCTTCGATCACCTTGCTGAACAATGGTGGCCGCTCGCACGCGGCCGTCAACGCCCCGTTCGAAGCCCTCGTTGAGCCGAAGCCGACGTCTTGTCGGCGCATCAAAAGCATCAACGAGGGAGTTCAAACATGTTCAAGCAAATCGTGGCCACGGCCGCCCTGCTGTTCGCCGCCGCATCGTTCGCGGCGGTCGATGTCAACAAGGGCAGCGAAGCCGATCTCGACGGCCTGAAGGGCGTGGGGCCCGCGCTCTCCAAGCGCATCCTCGACGCGCGCAAGCAGGGCGAGTTCAAGGACTGGGCCGATCTCATGCAGCGCGTGAAGGGCGTGAAGGAAAAGGCCGCGGCCAGGCTCTCGGCCGAGGGCCTCACGGTCAACGGCAAGGCCTACGCGGGCGGCGAGGCACCCGTGGCTGCCAGGAGCGACAAGGCGGTGAAGAGCGCCGCCAAGCAATAACGAACGAGGCCGATCGAGACCCGCATCGGCAGACCCATGACGGGTTCGCGAGGCCGCGCAGCCGGCCTCGCCAGGGCCGCCCGCGGAGCCCTCCGCGCGGCGGCTTTCTTCATCCCGAAGTCATGCCGCGAACGCAACGCCGGCGCGCACCATGACAGGGAAAGGCCTCAGCAAGTGGCCCGGAATTTGCACGTATGCTCGCTTTCGTTTTCACTTTCAAACGAACCGGAGCGCTCATGAATCACAAGTTCGGCATTGCCCTCGCGGGCCTCACCCTCGGCGCCGCGGCCTTCGCCCAGACCAAGTGGGACCTGCCTACCGCCTATCCGGCCAGCAACTTCCACACCGAGAACATCACGCAGTTCGCGAGCGACGTGGACAAGGGCAGCGCGGGCAAGCTCAAGATCACGGTGCATTCGAACGCCTCGCTGTTCAAGGCGCCCGAGATCAAGCGCGCGGTGCAGGGCGGCCAGGCGCAGCTCGGCGAGATCCTGCTGGTGAACTACCAGAACGAGTGGCAGCTCTTCGGTGCCGACGGCATCCCCTTCCTGGCCGACAGCTACGACGCGGCCTGGAAGCTCTACCAGGCGCAGAAGCCCGCGCTCGAGAAGAAGCTCGCCGAGCAGGGCATCCAGCTCCTCTACACGGTGGCCTGGCCGCCGCAGGGCATCTTCGTCAAGAAGGAGATCGCCTCGGCAGCCGACCTCAAGGGCGTGAAGTGGCGCGCCTACAGTCCCGCCACCGCGCGCATCGGCGAACTGGTCGGCGCGCAGCCCGTCACCGTGCAGCAGGCCGAGCTCTCGCAGGCCATGGCCACCGGCGTGATCGAGTCGTACATGTCCTCGGGCTCCACCGGCTACGACACCAAGACCTACGAGTACATCAAGAACTTCTACGACACCCAGGCCTGGCTGCCGAAGAACGCGGTGCTGATGAACAAGAAGGCCTTCGACGCGCTCGACAAGCCCACGCAGGACGCCGTGCTCAAGGCCGCCGCCGATGCCGAGAAGCGCGGCTGGGACCTGTCGAAGAAGAAGAACCTCGAGTACCTCGACCTGCTCAAGAAGAACGGCATGACGGTGCACGTTCCCTCGGCCCAGCTCAAGTCCGACATGAAGAAGGTCGGCGACACCATGATCAAGGAATGGACCGAGAAGGCCGGCCCCGAGGGCCAGGCCGTGGTCGACGCCTACAAGAAGATGTGAGCGAGCGTCCCGACGGCACCCGATGCGCAAGACGCTCGACTTTCTCTACATGAGCGCCGCCGCCCTGGCGGCGCTTTTCATGGTGGGCCTGCTGGTGGCGGTGCTCCTGTCCATCATCGGCCGCCAGCTTCACTTCAACATTCCCGGCATCGACGCCTATGCCGGCTACATGATGGCCGGCGCGGGCTTCCTCGCGCTGGCGCACACGCTCAAGCGCGCCGAGCACATCCGCGTGACGCTGGTGCTGCAGAACCTGCCCCCCGCCGCGCAGCGCTGGCTCGAGCGCTGGGCCATGGGCGCGGCGGCGCTGCTGGCGCTGCTGTTCGCCTGGTACAGCGTGCGCCTGGCCTGGCAATCGTTCGACTACCACGACATCTCCACGAGCAACGACGCCACCCCGCTGTGGATCCCGCAGCTGTCGATGGCACTCGGCGTCGTCGTCTTCGCGATCGCCGCGATCGACGAGTTCGTGATCGAGTGGCGGGGCCGCCCGGCCAGGGCGGCCGGAACGGAGGCGCTGCGCCATGAGTGACATCGCGATCGCCGGCCTCCTGATCCTCTCGCTGTTCCTGATCCTGGGCAGCGGCGTGTGGATCGGCCTCACGCTCTCGGGCGTCGCATGGATCGCGATGCAGGTCTTCTCCTCGCGCCCCGCGGGCGACGCGATGGCGGTCACCATCTGGGGCTCGGCCTCGAGCTGGACGCTCACCGCGCTGCCGCTGTTCGTGTGGATGGGCGAGATCCTGTTCCGCACGCGGCTGTCGCAGGACATGTTCAAGGGCCTCGCGCCCTGGATGCAGGCCCTGCCGGGCCGGCTGCTGCACACCAACGTGGTGGGCTGCGCGATCTTCGCGGCCGTCTCGGGCTCGAGCGCTGCGACCTGCGCCACCATCGGCAAGATGAGCCTGCCCGAGCTCAAGCGCCGCGGCTATCCCGACGACATGGTGATCGGCACGCTGGCCGGCGCCGGCACGCTGGGCCTGCTGATCCCGCCGTCGATCATCATGATCGTCTACGGCGTCAGCGCCGACGTGTCGATCGCGCGGCTGTTCATCGCGGGCATCGTGCCGAGCATCCTGCTGGCGCTGCTGTTCTCGGGCTACATCGCGTTCTGGGCCCTGCGCCATCCCGAGCGCGTGCCGCCCGCGGACGCCAGGCTGCCCTTCGTCGAGAAGCTCAAGGCCTCGATGTCGCTGATCCCGGTGGCGCTGCTGATCGCCGCGGTGCTGGGTTCGATCTACGCGGGCATCGCCACGGCCACCGAGGCCGCGGCCGTGGGCGTGGTGGGCGCGCTGATCATCTCGGCCTCGCAGGGGGCGCTGAGCTGGACGACCTTCAAGGAAGCGCTGCTGGGCGCGACGCGCCTCTATTGCATGATGGCGCTGATCCTCGCGGGCGCGGCCTTCCTCACGCTGGCCATGGGCTACATCGGCCTGCCGCGCCACCTGGCCGAATGGATCGGCTCGCTGGGCCTGTCGAAGTTCCAGCTGGTGGTGATGCTCGCGCTGTTCTACATCGTGCTGGGCTGCTTCCTCGACGGCATCTCGATGGTGGTGCTGACCATGGGCGTGATCATGCCCACGGTGATCTCGGCGGGCATCGACCCGATCTGGTTCGGCATCTTCATCGTGCTGGTGGTCGAGATGGCGCAGATCACGCCACCGGTGGGCTTCAACCTGTTCGTGCTGCAGGGCATGACCGGCAAGGACCTGCTGTACATCGCGCGCGTGACGCTGCCGATGTTCTTCCTGATGGTGGCCGCGGTGCTGCTCGTCTACTTCGTGCCGCAGCTCGTGACCTGGCTGCCGCAGCAGATGGCGCCCTGAAGCTTTCACGCCCCGGGCCGACAATCGCCGCATGCTCGTTCCGATTCTCGCGATCTGCGTCGGCGCCTCCATCGGCGCCCTGTCCCGCTGGGGTCTCGCGCTCTGGCTCGGTGTCGGCGGCCTCATGCCCTGGGGCACGCTGGCCGCCAACCTGATCGGCGGCTACCTGGTCGGTCTGGCCGTCGCCACCTTCCAGCTGCTGCCCAACCTCGATCCGGTCTGGCGGCTCGCGCTGGTGACCGGCTTCCTCGGCGGCCTCACCACCTTCTCGAGCTTCTCGGCCGAAGTCACGACCATGCTGCTCGAAGGCCGGCTCGGCGTGGCCCTTGTCACGGCCGCCGCCCACCTGGGCGGATCGCTGTGCCTGACCTGGCTGGGCATCCGCACCGTGCAGGTCTTGTCGGCCTGATCGGCCACGAAAAAACCGCCTTATGTCCTGCGGTTATAGATACCGGCGCCGATAGAGGCGGCCGATAGAATCGACCGCAATGCCCCTCGTCCTGCTCGTCGCACTCCCGTTCCTTGCCAGCGTGCTGGCGGCCTTGATGCCGTCGAACGCGCGCAACCGGGAGTCCACGCTCGCGGGGCTGGTCGCGCTGGGCTGCGCGGTGCAGACGGCCTGGCTCTTCCCCCGGCTTGCCAACGGCAACGTGCTGCGCCACGAGATCGAATGGCTGCCCGCGCTGGGCCTGAACCTGGTGTTCCGCATGGACGGCTTCGCCTGGCTGTTCTGCATGCTGGTGCTGGGCATCGGCTCGCTGGTGGTGCTCTATGCGCGCTACTACATGTCGGCCTCCGACCCGGTGCCGCGCTTCTTCTCGTTCTTCCTCGCGTTCATGGGCGCGATGATGGGCGTGGTGCTCTCGGGCAACCTGATCCAGATGGTGCTGTTCTGGGAGCTCACCAGCCTGTTCTCCTTCCTGCTGATCGGCTACTGGCACCACCGGCGCGATGCCCGGCGCGGCGCGCGCATGGCGCTCACGGTCACCGGCGCGGGCGGGCTGTGCCTGCTGGCCGGCGTGCTGGTGCTGGGCCGCATCGTCGGCAGCTACGAGCTCGACGTGGTGCTGGCCTCGGGCGACGCGATCCGCGCCCACGCGCTGTACCCGGTGGCGCTGGTGCTGATCTTGCTGGGCGCCTTCACCAAGAGCGCGCAGTTCCCGTTCCACTTCTGGCTGCCGCGCGCCATGGCCGCGCCCACGCCGGTGTCGGCCTACCTGCACTCGGCCACCATGGTGAAGCTCGGCGTGTTCCTGATGGCACGGCTGTGGCCCGTGCTCTCGGGCACCGAGCAGTGGTTCTGGCTGGTGGGCGGCGCGGGCGCGATCACGCTGCTGCTCGGCGGCTTCATCGCGATGTTCCAGCGCGACCTCAAGGCACTGCTGGCCTACTCGACCATCTCGCACCTCGGCCTCATCACCCTGCTGCTGGGCCTCAACAGCCCGCTCGCGGCGGTGGCGGCGGTGTTCCACGTCATGAACCACGCGACCTTCAAGGCCTCGCTGTTCATGGCCGCCGGCATCATCGACCACGAGACCGGCACGCGCGACATCCGCAAGCTCAGCGGCCTGATGAAGCTGATGCCGATCACGGGCACGCTGGCCATCATCGCCAGCGCCTCGATGGCCGGCGTACCGCTGCTCAACGGCTTCCTCTCGAAGGAGATGTTCTTCGCCGAGACGGTGTTCATCCAGTCCACGCCCTGGGTCGACTTCAGCCTGCCGCTGATCGCCACGCTGGCCGGCATCTTCAGCGTGGCCTATTCGGCGCGCTTCGTGTTCGACGTGTTCTTCGGCGCGCCCTGCGGCAACGAGGTGCCCAAGCCGCCGCACGAGCCGCCGCACTGGATGCGCGTGCCGGTCGAGCTGCTGGTGCTGATCTGCCTGGTGGTGGGCGTGGCGCCGGCCTGGTCGGTCGGCCCGATGCTGGCCACCGCGGCCGCGCCCGTGGTCGGCGGCATCCTGCCCGAGTACAGCCTGGCCGTGTGGCACGGCTTCAACCTGCCGCTCCTGATGAGCTTCGTCGCCCTGGCGGGCGGCGCCGGGCTCTACCTGCTGCAGCGCCGCCAGCGCGCGGCCGGCGGCCTCGAGAACACGCCGCTCCTGCACCGCTTCGACGGCCAGGTGATCTTCGAGCACCTGATCGCGCTGCTGAGCGAGGCCGGCCGCCGCAGCCGCCGCCTGTTCGGCACGCGCCGCATGCAGACCCAGCTGCTGCTGCTCGTGGTGGTGGCCGTGGCCGGCGCCTTCGCGGCGCTCGAGCAGACGCCCGCGGCCGCCGGCACGCGCGAACTGCTGCCCTTCTCGACGATGTTCGCCATGACCTGGCTGATCGGCGGCGTCTGCGCGCTGGCCGCCGCCTGGCAGGCCAAGTTCCACCGGCTCGCGGCGCTGATGCTGGCCGCGGGCGCGGGCCTGGTCTCGTGCGTCACCTACATCTGGTTCTCGGCGCCCGACCTCGCGCTCACGCAGCTGGTGGTCGAGGCCGTGACCACCGTGCTGATCCTGCTGGGCCTGCGCTGGCTGCCGATGCGCAGCAAGGACGCGGTGCAGACCGCGAGCGCGCGCCTGCGCCCCTGGGGCCGGCGCGGCCGCGACCTGCTGGTGGCCACGGTCGCGGGATGCGGCATGGCGGCGCTGGCCTGGGCCATGATGACGCGCACCTTCCCGCAGAGCATCTCGCCCTTCTTCCTCGAGCGCGCGCTCAGCGAGGGCGGCGGCACCAACGTGGTCAACGTGATGCTGGTCGACTTCCGCGGCTTCGACACCTTCGGCGAGATCACCGTGCTCGGCGTGGTGGCGCTCACCGTCTATGCGCTGCTGCGCCGCTTCCGGCCCGCGGTCGAATCGATGGCGCTGCCGCCGCAGCAGCGCGCCCAGGCCGACGACGGCAGCAGCGACCTGCTGAACCCGCGCCGCGCCAAGGACACCGCCGTCGGCTACCTGATGGTGCCCGCGGTGCTGGTGCGCCTGCTGCTGCCGCTGTCGGTGCTGGTGGCGGTCTATCTCTTCATGCGCGGCCACAACGCGCCCGGTGGCGGCTTCGTCGCGGGGCTGGTGATGTCGGTGGCGCTGGTGCTGCAGTTCATCGTCTCGGGCACCGAGTGGGTGGAGGAGCACCTGCGCATCTACCCGCGCCGCTGGATCGCGATCGGCCTGCTGTTCGCGCTGGGCACCGGCGGCGGCGCTGTCTTCTTCGGCTACCCCTTCCTGACCACGCACACCGCCCACCTGCACCTGCCGGTGCTCGGCGACATCCACGTGCCCAGTGCTCTCTTCTTCGACATCGGCGTGTTCGCGCTGGTGCTCGGTGCCACCATGCTGATCCTCACCGCGCTCGCGCACCAGTCGGTGCGCAGCCATCGCTGGGCCGACGAGCAGGCCGAGAAGGAGGCGCAGGCCGAAGCGGATGCGCTGGCGGCCGGCGCCACGCCGGAGGGAGCGCGCTGATGGAAATCGTGCTCGCCCTCGCGATCGGCGTGCTGACCGGCTCGGGTGTCTACCTGCTGCTGCGTCCGCGCACCTTCCAGGTGATCATGGGCCTCACGCTCATCTCGTACGCGGTCAATCTCTTCATCTTCAGCATGGGCCGGCTCAAGGTCGACAGCGAGCCGGTGCTGATCCCCGGCTTCGCGGCCACCCTGGCCAACACCGCCGACCCGATGCCGCAGGCGCTGGTGCTCACCGCGATCGTGATCGGCTTCGCGATGACCGCGCTGTTCCTGGTGGTGCTGCTGGCCTCGCGCGGCCTGACCGGCACCGACCACGTGGACGGCGAGGAACGCCAGGAACAGGAGGAGGCGCGCGAATGACCGAGCTCTTCAGCCTGCTCGACCGCTTGCTCGACATCAGCATGCCGCACCTGGTGGCGGTGCCGATCCTGGTGCCGATGCTCACGGCCGCCTTGATGCTGCTGCTGGGCGAGCAGCGCCGCCGTACCAAGTCCTTCCTCAGCGTGGTCTCGGGCCTGGTGGGCCTCATGGCCGCGCTCGCGCTGCTGCGCTGGGTCAACGCGGCCGACACCGGCGGCGGCCCGGGCTCGATCGGCGTCTACCTGCCGGGCAACTGGCGCGCGCCCTTCGGCATCGTGCTGGTGGCCGACCGGCTCTCGACCATGATGGTGGCGCTGACCGGCGTGATCGCCTTCGCCGCCTCGATCTACTCCACCTCGCGCTGGGACCGCGCGGGCGTGCACTTCCATCCGCTGCTGCAGCTGCAGCTCATGGGCCTGAACGGCGCCTTCCTCACCGGCGACCTGTTCAACCTGTTCGTGTTCTTCGAGGTCATGCTGGCCGCCTCCTACGGCCTGCTGCTGCACGGCTCGGGCCGGCTGCGGGTGCAGGCCGGGCTGCACTACATCGCGATCAACCTCGCGGCTTCCTCGCTGTTCCTGATCGGCGCGGCCATGCTGTACGGCGCCACCGGCACGCTCAACATGGCCGACCTGGGGCTGCGCATCGCCCAGCTCGCGCCCGGCGACCGCGGCCTGGTGCACGCGGCCGCGGCCATCCTGTTCACCGCCTTCTTCGCCAAGGCCGGGGCCTGGCCGCTCAACTTCTGGCTGGTACCGGCCTACAGCGCGGCCGTGTCGCCGGTGGGCGCGGTGTTCGCGCTGCTCACCAAGCTCGGCGTCTACACCGTGCTGAGGCTGTGGACCGTGCTGTTCGCGCCCGACACCGGTGCCTCGGCCGAGTTCGGCCAGGTGGTGCTGATCGGCGCCGGCATCGCCACGCTGTTCGTCGCGGCCATCGGCATCGTCGGCACGCAGCGGCTGTCGAACCTCGCGGGCTTCAGCGTGCTGATCTCGGCCGGCACGCTGCTCACCGCCGTCGGGCTGGGCCAGCCCGATGTCTGGGCCGGCGCGCTGTTCTACATGCTGAGCTCCACCCTCGCGGTGGCCGCCTTCTTCCTGCTGATCGACATGATCGAGCGCTGGCGCAACGCCGGCATGAGCGTGGCGCCGCACGAGGCCGCCGGCACCGCCCCCTTCCTGGCCGAGGACCTGAGCGCGCTGAGCGACGTGAACCTCGACGACGACGCGCAGGCGCTCTACGGCCGCGCCATTCCGGCCGGCGTGGCCTTCCTGGGCCTGAGCTTCATGATCTGCACGCTGCTGCTCACGGGCCTGCCGCCGCTGTCGGGCTTCGTCGGCAAGTTCGCGATGCTCTCGGGGCTGATGGGCTCGAGCGCCGCCCTCACCGCCGCCGACTGGACCTTCCTCGTGCTGCTGATCGCCTCGGGCTTCCTCGCGCTGATCGCGCTGACCCGCACCGGCATCCGCCATTTCTGGACCCAGCCGCATGCCAACCTGCCCTCGCTGCCCGCGCTCGAGGTGCTGCCGGTGGCCGGGCTGATCGCGGCCTGCATCGCGCTCACCGTCTGGTCCGAGCCGGTGCTGCGCCACGCGATGGCCACCGCCGAGGGCCTGCGCACGCCGAGCGCCTACCGCGAAGCGGTGATGGGCGCGCGGCAGGTGCCGAACCCGGCGCCCAAGGGCGATACGAAGGCCGGCACGCCATGAAGCGCCTGATCCCCTCCCCGCCGCTGTCGGTCGCGCTGTTCGTCGTCTGGCTGCTGCTCAACCAGTCGCTCGAGGCCAGCACGCTGGTGTCGGGCCTGCTGCTGGCGGTCGCCGTGCCGCTGCTGACCAAGGGCCTGCGGCCCGCCACCGTGCGCATGCGCCGGCCCGGCGTGGCGCTGCGGCTGTCGGCCGTCGTGCTCTACGACATGTCGCTGTCGGTGTTCGCGGTGGCGCGCGCGCTGCTCACGCGCCGCAGCGACCGGATCCATTCGAACTTCCTGCGCATACCGCTCGATTTGCGCGACCCCAACGGCCTCGCGGTGCTCGCGATGATCATGTGCCTCACGCCCGGCACCGCCTGGGGCGAGGTGGCCTTCGACCGCAGCACCCTGCTGATCCACGTCTTCGACCTCGACGACGAGGCGGCCTTCATCGCGCAGATCAAGAGCCGCTACGAACGTCCGCTGATGGAGATCTTCGAATCATGACGCCCATCCTCTTCTGGTCGCTCAAGTTCGCGCTGTTCCTGCTCGCGGTGGCGATGCTGTGCGCCGTCGCGCGCCTGCTGATCGGCCCCACCGCGCAGGATCGCGTGATGGCGCTCGACTGCCTCTACATCAACGGCATGCTGATGATGCTGGTGCTGGGCATCGTCTACGCGAGCGACGTGTACTTCGGCGCCGCGATGCTGATCGCGCTGTTCGGCTTCGTCAGCTCGACGGCGATGGCCAAGTTCCTGCTGCGCGGGGAGGTCATCGAATGAGCGATTTCATCGTGGGGCCGCTGCCGCTGTGGGCCGAGGTCGTCACCGGCGTGTTCGCCGTGCTGGGCGCGGCCTTCGCGGCCATCGGCTCTTTCGGCCTGGTGCGGCTGCCGAGCTTCTTCCGCCGCATCCACGCGCCTACCCTGGGCGCCACCGGCGGCGTGTGGTCGATGATGGTCGCGACCATCGTCTACTTCTCGGTGCAGAGCCACAGCCTGTTCCTGCACGCGACCCTGATCGCGCTGTTCGTGGCGCTCACCACGCCCGTCACCACCATCTTCCTGATGCGCGCCGCGCTGTTCCGCGAGCGGCAGAAGCACGGCGACGTGCCGCCGCCCGCGCCCTCGGACCAGGGGCCGATCCCGCCCTACAAGGGCTGAAGGCCCGCGGCGTGCCAGGCGCTCAGGGCGCCATGCGCACGTTCCTGTCGAGGAAGTCGTTGCTGAACAGCAGCGCGGGGTCGTAGGGCTTCTCGATGCCGATCAGCGACGAGACCAGCTCGTAGTCGGCCTTCACGCGCGCGCCGTCGAAGGCGCCGAGCGCCACCTTGGTGGTGGTGTCGTCGCGCATCAGCTGCTTGATGCGTTCCCACTGGTCGCGCTGGTTGTCGGGCGACAGGCCGCTCACGCTCGCGGTCAGCGCCTGCAGGCAGGGCGCGAAGTCCTTCACGCAGGCTGCGTAGGCACGCTGCGTGACGGCGACGAACTTCTTCACCTGCTCGGGCTTCTTCGCGAGGTAGGCGCCGTTGACGATCAGCGAGTTGCCGTAGACGTTCACGCCCGCCGTGCGCCAGGGCTGGAAGCCGAGGTCGTCGCCGAACTCGCGCACCTTGAGGTCGTGCTCGTTGTAGAAGTCGCTGATGATGTCGACCGATTTGCTCTTGAGCGCCGCCACCTTGGCCTGCGGGCTCACGTTGACGAAGCTCACGCTGGCCGGGTCGAGCCCGGTCTTCTTCGCGAAGGCCGGCCACATCAGGCGCGCGGCGTCGCCCGGCGGGTTGCCGATCTTGCGGCCCGCGAAGTCCTTCGGCCCCTGGATGCCCGAGGACTTGAGCCAGTAGAAGCCCTGCGGGCTGTTGGCGTAGATCACCATCAGCGCCTTCACGTCGGCGCCCTTGCCGCGGGCCTGGATGGTGGTCGGCAGGTCGGAGATGCCGAGCTCGCTGCCGCCCGTGCCCACGCGCTGCGCCGACACGGCCGAGCCCTTGCCGGCCTCGATGTTGAGGTCGATGCCGGCCTCCGAATACCAGCCCTTGGACTTGGCGTAGTAGAGCGGCGCATGGTCCGCCGTGGGCGTCCAGTTGAGCATCAGGCTCATGGAATCGGCGGCGAATGCCGCGGGCCCCTGCAGCGCGAGAACGGCGGCGGCGCCAGCCACCGACAACAGCTTTTTCATGCAGCTCACTCCAAAAGAAGGTACAAACAGATCCTGAAATTCATATTACCAACTGTTTGGTTGACAGGCAATCGAAGCCTTCCCGCCCTGGAGACAGAATCCGACCATGCCTTCCGCCACCTCCCGCAAGTCCGCCGCCGCACCCGCCGCCACCCCCGCGGCTCCTGTCGCCACGCGCCGCGAGCGCGACCCCGTCGCCGCCAAGCAGGCGCTGATCGCCGCCGCGGTCGCCGAGTTCGCGACCAAGGGCTTCGCGGGCGCACGCGTCGACGAGATCGCCGCCGCCGCGGGCGTGAACAAGCAGCTCGTCTACCACTACTTCGAGAGCAAGCAGGGGCTGTACCTGGTGGCGCTCGAATCGGTCTATGCCGAGATCCGCGAGAAGGAGCAGAAGCTCGAGCTCGGCGCGCTCGAGCCGCGCGAGGCGATGGCGCAGCTGGTGGCCTTCTCCTTCGACTACCTGGCCGAGCATCCCGAGTTCATCGCCATGCTGGCCGACGAGAACCGCAACCGCGGCGAGCACCTGCACGAGTCGGAGCGGCTGCAGAAGATGCACTCGCCCTTCATCGAGATGCTCGAGGCCACGCTCGAGCGCGGCGTGGCCGCGGGCGTGTTCCGCGCCGACTTCGACGCGATCAACCTCTACATCTCGATCGCCGGCATCTCCTACTTCTTCTTCTCGAACAACCACACGCTGTCGGCCATCTTCGGCACGCCGCTCGACGCGCGCGGCGCGCTGCTCAAGCGCCGGCGCCACGTGATCGAGTTCGCGCTCAACGCGCTGCGGCCCTGAGCGCCCGCGGCCCTCGCGCCGCTTTTTATCAACTGGTTGGTTGACTCGATCGGCCAGCCTCCCTATGATCCGCCGCATTGTTTCCTTCCACAGGAATTGAGATGACGGCATCCGACGGCGCCTCCCCGCCCACCGCAAGCTCCGCGCCGCTGCCCGGCGAACGCCCCGCCTGGCAGCGCTGGGCCGTGGTGGTCGCGGTGCACGTCGCCGCCGTGCTGCTGTGGGAGTTCGCGGTGCGCGCCTTCCAGATCCAGCCCTTCGTGCTGCCGGCGCCCTCGAAGGTGCTCGCCACGCTGGCCAATCCGCAGCACGCCTGGCTCATGAACACCGGCGTCACCGCACTCGAGGTGTTCGGCGGCTACGTGCTGGGCCTGGTGCTCGGCATCCTCTGCGCGCTGCTGTTCGTCACCAGCCGGCGGCTGATGCTGGTGGCCTTCCCGCTGCTGGTCACGCTCAACATGATCCCGAAGGTGGCGATGGGCCCGCTGGTGATCGTGTGGTTCAGCTACGGCATCGGGCCGAACATCCTGATCACCTTCAGCCTGTGCTTCTTCCCGATCCTGCTGACCACGATCCGCGGCCTCAACGAGACCGAGCCCGAACTGCTCGACCTCGTGCGCGCGCTCAAGGGCTCGCGCTGGCAGCTGTTCCGCTACATCCAGCTGCCGGGCTCGCTGCCCTACGTGTTCTCGGGCATGAAGGTCGCCACCATCCTCGCGGTCGCGGGTGCCGTGGTGGGCGAATTCATCGCGTCGGAGCGCGGCCTGGGCTACCTGATGATCCAGGTGCAGGCCTCGCTCGACACCCCCGCGGTCTTCATGGCCGTGCTCCTCATCACCGGCCTGGGCGTGCTGCTCTACCTGCTGGTGCTGCTGCTGGAGCGCCTCTTCATCACCCAGGACGCCCGAATCCAATGAACACCACCACGCCCGTGCTCGACGACCTCCCCTTCCCCGAACGCTTCGACACCGAGGCCGCGCTCGAGGACTACCTCGCCACGCCCTCGCGCGACCTGCTGCGCGACATGGCGCGCATCGACGGCGACCTGATGGTGCTCGGCGTCGGCGGCAAGATGGGCCCGACGCTCGCGCGGCTGGCGAAGAACGCGATGCCGGGCCGGCGCGTGATCGCGGTGGCGCGCTTCAGCGAGGCCGGCGTGCGCGAGGCGCTCGAGGCGCACGGCATCGAGACCCTGGCCTGCGACCTGCTCGACGCCGAGGCGATCGCGCAGCTGCCGCGCACGCCCAACGTGATCTTCATGGCCGGGCGCAAGTTCGGCGCCGATGCCGACAACCCGTTGACCTGGGCCATGAACGCGCACGTGCCGGCGCTGGTGGCGCAACACTTCAGCGGCTCGCGCATCGTGGCCTTCTCCACCGCCTGCGTCTATCCCTTCGTGCCGGTGATCGGCCAGGGCGCGCACGAGAGCGAGGCGCCCAATCCGCCCGGCGAATACGCCAACTCCTGCGTGGGCCGCGAGCGCATGTTCGAGTACTTCTCGCAGCGCCACGGCACGCCGGGCCGGCTGTTCCGCCTGAGCTACGCCATCGACCTGCGCTACGGCGTGCTGGCCGACGTGGCCGGCAAGGTCTGGCGCGGCGAGCCGGTGGACGTGACCATGGGCCACGTCAACGTGATCTGGCAGGGCGATGCCAACGCGCAGGCGCTGCGCTGCCTCGCGGCCGCGACGGTGCCGACCTCGCCGCTCAACGTGAGCGGCCCCGAGACCACCTCGATCCGCTGGCTGGCCGAGGAGTTCGGCCGCCGCTTCGGCAAGCCGGTGCAGATCGCGGGCAGCGAGGCGCCCACCGCCTGGCTCATGAACACCGGCGAGGCCGAGCGGCTGTTCGGCTATCCGCGCGTGCCGTTGTCGCAGCTCGTGGGCTGGGTCGCCGACTGGATCGCGCGCGAGCAGCGCCAGTACGGCAAGCCGACCAAGTTCGAATCGCGCGACGGCAAGTACTGAAGGAAGACACCGTGTCCGCCACCGCCCTCGTCGAAACGCTGGACGCGCTCTCGCCGCGCGACCTGCCGCAGCTGGACGCGCTGGTCGCGGCCAGCGGCTGGAACCAGCTCGCGGCGGACTGGCGGCTGTTCGAGCGGCTCGGCAGCGTGCATGCGATACGCGACGCTGAAGGAACGATCGTCGCGAGCGGCGCTGTGCTGCCGCTGGAGCGCGCAGCCGACGCACCACGCAACCAGCCCGGCGCCGCCTGGATCAGCATGATCCTCGTGGCCCCCGCCGCGCGCGGGCAGGGCCTGGGCCGCGCCGTGTTCGCGCACTGCCTCGAGCGCGTGCGCGCGCAGGGCCGCGTCGCGATGCTCGATGCCACGCCGCAGGGCGAGCCGCTCTATGCGAGCTTCGGTTTTGCACCGCTGTGGCGGCTCACGCGCTGGCGCCGCGAGGCGCTCGCGCAGGCGGCCGATCCGGCACCGGTCGACCGGCCCGATGCCGCACCGCTTGCCGCGCTCGCCGCGCTCGACACCGAGGCCCTGGGCCTCGCCCGCCCCCAGGTGCTCGCCGACCTGCTCGCGCGCCCGGGCAGCCGCTGCGTGCGCGATGGCCTGGCCTTCGCCGTCGTGCGCGAGGGCCGCGTCGCCCATCACGTCGGCCCGCTGCTCGCGGCCGACGAGGCCCATGCCCGCGCGCTGCTGCCGCGCGCGCTCGCCGGTATCGCCGGCCCGGTGCTGATCGACGTGCCCGACGGCCGCGCGCAACTCGCGCAGGCGCTGCGCGCGGCCGGCTTCGAACCCCAGCGCGGCTTCGCGCGCATGGCGCTGCCGCCCGCGGGCGTGGCGGCGCCGGCTGGTCATCCCTCGTTCATTCACGCCATTGCCGGCCCCGAGTTCGGCTGAGGACTTCGCACATGCCATTGAACCGCTCCGACCTGCCCGCCGACGTGCTCGCGCTGCTCGCCAAGGGCACCGTGATCCCGGCCCATCCGCTCGCGCTCGATGCCGAGCGCCGCTTCGACCGCCGGCGCCAGCGCGCGCTCACGCGCTACTACGTCGATGCCGGCGCGGGCGGGCTCGCGGTCGGCGTGCACACCACGCAGTTCGCGATCCGCGAGCGCGGCCTCTATGCCGAGGTGCTCGAGGCCGCGATGGCCGACCGCCTGGCCTGGAGCGACCGGCCGATGGCGATGATCGCCGGCCTCTGCGGCCCCACCGCGCAGGCGAGCGCCGAGGCACGCACCGCCGTCTCGCTCGGCTACCACGCGGGCCTCCTGAGCCTGGCCGCGCTGGCCGGCGCCTCGGAAGACGCGCTGATCGCCCACTGCGAGGCGGTCGCGCAAGAGATCCCGCTGATCGGCTTCTACCTGCAGACCGTGGTCGGCGGCCCGGTGCTGTCGAGCGACTTCTGGCGCCGCTTCGCATCGATCCCGAACGTGCTCGCGATCAAGGTCGCGCCCTTCAACCGCTATCGCACCATCGACGTGGTGCGCGGCGTGATCGAGGCGCGCGCCGAGGAGCGCGTGTTCCTCTACACCGGCAACGACGACCACATCGTGCTCGACCTCGCCCTGCCCTTCGCGGCCATGCGCGACGGCGCGCCGGTGCAGGTGCGTTTTCGCGGCGGGCTGCTGGGCCACTGGTCGGTGTGGACCGCGGGCGCGGTGCGACTGCTCGCGCGCATCCAGGCCGAGCTGGCGGCCGGCCACGGCACGCTGAGCCCCGAGCTGCTCGCGCTCGATGCGCGCGTGACCGACTGCAACGCCGCCTTCTTCGACGTGGCGAACAATTTCCACGGCTGCATCGCGGGCTGCCACGAGGTGCTGCGGCGCCAGGGGCTGCTCGAGGGCATCTGGTGCCTCGACCCGGCCGAAGGGCTGGGCGCGGGCCAGTCGGTGGAGATCGACCGCGTGTACGCCGCGCACGGCGACCTCGCCGACGACGCCTTCGTGCGCGACAACCTCGCACGGTGGCTGGCATGACCGCGACCGCTGTCCGCGCCGAGGTCGAAGTGCCGCTGATCCGCATGCGCGGCCTGCGCAAGGTCTACCGCCGCCGCGACCAGGAGTTCCTCGCGGTCTCCGACGTCACCATGGACATCCACGCGGGCGACATGGTGTCGCTGGTCGGCCCCTCGGGCTGCGGCAAGTCGACGCTGCTGAAGATCCTCGCCGGGCTGCACGGCCACGACGGCGGCACGCTCGAGATCGGCGGCGGCCAGGCCTTCGAGCCGGGCCGCGACGTGGGCATGGTGTTCCAGCAGCCGCTGCTGCTGAAGTGGCGCACCATCCTCGAGAACGTGCTGCTGCCGGCCGACATCCTGGGCCTCGACCGCAAGGCCGCGACGCAGCGCGCGCACGAACTGCTCGAGATGGTCGGCCTCGCGGGCTTCGCCGACAAGCGGCCCTACGAGCTCTCGGGCGGCATGCAGCAGCGCGCCGCGATCGCGCGCGCGCTGATCCACGAACCCAAGCTGGTGCTGATGGACGAGCCCTTCGGCGCGCTCGACGCGCTCACGCGCGAGAAGATGAACCTCGAGATGCTGCGGATCTGGGAGCGCAGCCGCACCACCTTCGTGGTGGTCACGCACAGCATCCAGGAGGCGGTGTTCCTCGGCTCGCACTGCGCGGTGCTCACGGCGGGGCCGGCGCGCATGGCCGACTTCTTTCCGATCGAGCTGCCCGCGCCGCGCACGCTGCACATCAAGACCAGCGCCGAGTTCGGCCTCTACGTGCGGCGCATCTACGACCTGCTCGGGGTCGAGTAGACCCCTGCGGCTCAGGCCGGCAGCAGCCGTTCCTTGGCGCGCGCCACTTCCATCTCGCGCGGCAGCGGCACGGCGTTCTTCACCGCGAGGATCTCCGCCATCACGCTGACCGCGATCTCGGGCGGCGTCTTGCTGCCGATGTAGATGCCGATCGGCCCGCGCAGCCGCGCCAGCGATTCGGCGGTCTGGTCGAAGTGCTCGATCATGCGGTCGCGCCGCGCGTCGGCATTGCGGCGCGAACCGATGGCGCCCACGTAGAAGGCATCGCTCTGCAGCGCCTCGAGCAGCGCGAGGTCGTCGAGCTTGGGATCGTGCGTGAGCGCCACCACGCAGCTGCGGCGGTCAGGCCGGAAGGCCAGCACCGCATCGTCGGGCATCTCGGTGGTGATCTGCACGCCGGGCAGCGACCAGGCGGTGCGGTACTCGGCGCGCGGATCGCACAGGGTGACCGCGAAGCCGCTGAACTTGGCCATGGTCGCGAGGTACTCGGCGAGTTGGCCGGCGCCGATCAGCAGCATGCGGTACTCGGGGCCGAAGGTGTTGGCCAGTTCGGTGTCGTCGACCGTGAGTTCGTCGGGCGCCTTGGCTTCCTCGAGCCGCACCACGCCCGTGGCCAGCTCGACGGTGCGCCGCATCAGCCGGCCCTGTTCGAGCTGCGACACCAGCGTGTCGAGCGCGCCCGCGTCGGGCGCGTACTCGAGCAGCAGCTCGAGCGTGCCGCCGCAGGGCAGGCCGAAGCGGTGCGCCTCGTCGGCCGTGATGCCGTACTTCACCAGCGCGGGCGGCGCGCCCAGCGGCACCTCCTGGGCCTGGCCGTGGGCATGGCTGTAGCGCGCGATCAGGTCGTCCTCGATGCAGCCGCCCGAGACCGAGCCGACCACCGCGCCGTCTTCGGCCAGCGCCATGATCGAGCCCACGGGCCGCGGCGACGAGCCCCAGGTGCGCACCACCGTGGTCAGCAGCGCGCGCTTGCCGGCACGCCGCCAGTCGCGCAGCGTGCGAAGCACCATCACGTCGAGGTTTTCCATCGCGTCTTCTTTCGTGGAAAGCGGCGCCTATCGGCCGTCTCAGCCGCCGCCGGCTTCGCCGCCTGCACCGGGCTCGGCGTCCTTGTCCGATTTCTTGCCGAGGCCGATCTTCTTCATGAAGCCGGCCACCGCGCCGGTCTTCTCGGCCGGCGCCTCCGCGTTCTCGGGCGCCGCGGCCGGCGGCGGGCCGTAGCGGCTTTGCATCTCGGCTTCGAAGCGCTTGAAGAAATCGTCGGCCGTGGACTTGGCCGCGCCGTCGATCAGGCGCTGGCCGAGCTGGGCGATCTTGCCGCCGACCTGGGCCTGCACGGTGTAGTCGAGCTCGCAGCCGGCGGGGGCGAGGGCCGGGGCCGGCTCGGCGCCCTCGGCCACGGGCGCATCCGCGGGCGCGGCCGGCGCGGCATCGGCCAGCGGCCGCAAGGTCACGCTCGACGAGCCCTTGGCGAAGCCGGCCACGCCGCCCTGCCCTTCGAAGGTGAGCTTGTAGCCGTCGGGCGCGACGATGTCCGACAGCATCACCTTGCCGCTGAACTTGGCCGACACCGGGCCGATCTTGACCGCGAGGCCCACGCTGTAGGTGTTCTCGCCCGTCAGCTCGAACTTGTCGCAGCCGGGAATGCACTTCTTGAGCGTTTCCGGGTCGTTGAGCGCCTCCCAGGCCTGTTGCTGGGTGATGGCGAGCCGGCGGTTACCGAGCATTTCCATGGTGGTCTTTCCTTCTTGTGATCCTGTCCCGCGGCCCGAAGGCGGCTAGCGCCCCGACCGCATCAGTGCCGCGAGACTCGCGGCCAGCTGTTCGAGCGCGCTGAGATTGTGAACCGCGAGCATCGCGTCCGCATGGCGGTGCAGCACGCCGGCCCCACGCGCCAAAGGGGCGTAGCCCTCGAAGCGCAGCAGCGGGTTGAGCCACAGCAGCCGGCGCGAATGGCGTTTCAGCCACTGCAGTTCCTGCGCGAGCTGGGCCGGCTCGCCGGTGTCGAGCCCGTCGCTGATGACCAGCACCAGCGTGCGGCGGCCGGTCAGCCGGCGCGCATGGCGCTGGCGCAGCTCGGCCAGCGAGCTGCCGAGCCGCGTGCCGCCCGCGAAATCGTCGATCGCGAGGCTGGCCGCGCCCAGCATGTCGTCGGTGTCGGCCAGCCGGAAGGCCGGCGTGAGGTCGGTCAGCCCGGTGCCGAAGGCGAACACGTCGCGCCGGCCCGCGCGCCGCGTGGCCGCGTGCAGGAAGGCCAGCAGCAGCCGCGCATAGCGCTCCATCGAGCCCGAGACGTCGACCAGCACCAAGAGCGGCAGCGGCTGTTCGCGCCGCGCCAGCCGCGGCAGGCGCAGCATCTCACCGCCGGTGCGCGCCGCCTCGTGCAGCACGCCGGGCCAGTGCATGCGCGCATGGCGGCCGCTCTCGCCGGCCGGGCGCAGGCGCCGCGTGGGCAGCCGCGGCACCGGCAGCGAGATGTCGCGCGCGAGCCGCTCGACCAGCCGGTACTCGGCCGCGCCCAGCGCATTGAAGTCGGCATGGTGCAGCCGCTGGCGATCGCTCGCGGTCATGGCGGCGTCGAACTCGACCTCCTTGTCGGGCAGCGCAGCCAGCGGCGGTTTGTGCGGATCGCGCGGCGCGGCCAGCGCCTCGCGCACGCGCGGCCGGCGCTTCGAGGGCTCGGCCTTGCCCTCGGCGCTCGGCAGCATCTGCGCGAGCAGCTTGTTGGCGAGCTCGGGGTCGCGGAACCAGGCGTCGAACAGCTCGCGGAACACCAGCCGGTCCTGCTCGCGGCCGACCATCACGGCCTCGAGCGCGGCACTGAGGTCGAGCTTGCGCTCCACGCCGACCAGTGTGGCGGCCTCCTCGGCCAGCGCGATGCGCGCGGCGTCGGTGCGCACGCCCGCGCGGCGCAGCGCCCGGCCGAAGGCGGCGATGTTGCCGGCCAGCTTGCCGGTGCGGGCGTCGCCTAGTTGCTGCATGGCGGCTTCATCTCAAGCGCCGGCCTGCTCCGGTTCCGGCTTCAGCAGCTCGCTCGCCAGCTCGCGGGTCAGCGCCGCCACGTCGTCGCGCTGCTTGAACAGGATGCCGGCGGTGTCGGACACCACCTCGGGATCGAGCTCGACCGTGTCGAGCGCGATCAGCGCCCGCGCCCACTCCACGCTCTCGGCAATGCCGGGCGCGCGCTGGAAGGCGTTGACGAAGGGCGCGCTACGCAGGCGGGCAGCGAAGTCGGCCACCTGCGCCGACAGCTTCTCGCCCACGCCCGGCACCTGGGCGCGCACGATGGCCAGTTCGCGCTCGCGCTCGGGATAGTCGAGCCAGTGGTAGAGGCAGCGCCGCTTCACGGCGTCGTTGAGTTCGCGCGTGCGGTTGCTCGTGAGGATGGTGACCGGCGCCACCTCGGCGCGGATGGTGCCGAGCTCGGGAATGCTGACCTGGTACTCGCCGAGGTACTCGAGCAGGAAGGCCTCGAAGGGCTCGTCGGCGCGGTCGACCTCGTCGATCAGCAGCACCGCGCCCGGTGCCGGCGCCTGCAGCGCCTGCAGCAGCGGGCGGCGGATCAGGTAGTGCGGCTGGTAGACCTCGGCCTCGACGTCGCGCACCGCGCCCGAGGCCTCGACCGCGCGCATGTGCAGCAGCTGCGCCGCGTAGTTCCACTCGTAGAGCGCCTCGCGCTGCTCGAGGCCGTCGTAGCACTGCAGCCGCAGCAGCTCGCGCTGCAGCGCCTTCGCCAGCGCCTTCGCGAGTTCGGTCTTGCCCACGCCGGGCTCGCCCTCGAGCAGCAGCGGACGCTGCAGCTTCAGCGCGAGGAACACGGCGGTCGCGAGCCGGCGGTCGGCGTAGTAGCCGGCGCGCAGCAGGCCGTCGGTGAGGGAGTCGATGGTCTCGAAGGTCATGGCCTAGGGTAATGCACGGCCGGCGCTGCGGACATCGCAACGCAAGAAGGACGCGAAAGCCGCGCGAAGGCGTGCTTCGCGCCGCTCCCGCGATCGGTCAGCCCGTCTTCGTCAGCCCAGCGCCTTCGTCACCGCGCGCTGCGTCAGCACGTTGATCAGGTTGGCGCGGTAGGCGGCCGTGGCGTGCAGGTCGGTGTTGAGTTCGCTGGCGTCGATCTTCACGCCCGCCGCGGCCGCGGCGGTGAAGCTCTTGTTGAGCGCATCCTCGAGCCCCGCGTGCCGGAACACGCCGTTGCCCGCGCCGGTGATGGCCACGCGCACGCCGCTGTCGTACTGCGCGAGGAACACGCCGACCAGCGGGAAATGCGAGGCCTTCTGGCGCAGCTTCTCGTAGACCGCGCGCTTCGGGATCGGAAAGCGGATCGCGGTGATCAGCTCGCCCTCTTCGAGCGCCGTGGTGAACAGGCCCTGGAAGAAGTCGTCGGCCGCGATCTCGCGCTTCGTGGTGACCACGGTCGCGCCCGTTGCCAGCACCGCGCTCGGATAGCAGGCGGCCGGATCGTTGTTGGCCACCGAGCCGCCGATGGTGCCCATCGCGCGCACCTGCCGGTCGCCGATGCGCGAGGCCAGGTCGGCCAGCGCCGGGAAGGCGGCCTTCACCTCGGCGTTGTTGGCCACGTCGAGGTGGCGCGACATGGCACCGATGACGAGGGCATCGCCATCCTTCCGGATGCCGGTGAGTTCCTTGATGCCGCCGAGGTCGACGAGCTGCTCGGGCGCCGACAGGCGCAGCTTCATCGAGGCCAGCAGGGTCTGGCCGCCCGCCAGGGGCTTGCCGCCGGCTTCGGCCAGCTTGACGGCGTCGGCCAGGGCCGCGGGCCGTTCGAACGTGAAGGCGTACATGGGGTGGTTCCTTCTTTATTTATAGATATGGGGGGTGATCAGGCGGCAGCGCCTGCCTTCTGCATCGCTTCCCAGACGCGGCTCGACGAGGCCGGCATGTCGAAGTCCTTCACGCCCAGCGGTGCCAGCGCGTCGAGCACGGCGTTGATGACCGCCGGCGGCGAGCCGATCGCGCCCGCCTCGCCGCAGCCCTTGGTGCCCAGCGGGTTGTGGGTGCAGGGCGTGCAGACGGTGTCGAGCTTGAACTGCGGGAACTCGGCGGCGCGCGGCATGGCGTAGTCCATGAAGCTGCCGGTGAGCAGCTGGCCGGTCTCGTTGTCGTAGACGCAGTTCTCGAGCAGCGCCTGGCCGATGCCCTGCACCAGCCCGCCGTGCACCTGGCCCTCGACGATCATCGGATTGATGATGGTGCCGAAGTCGTCCACCGCGGTGAAACGGTCCACGCGCACCTCGCCCGTCTGCTTGTCGATCTCGACCTCGCAGATGTAGGTGCCGCCCGGGAAGGTGAAGTTGGTCGGGTCGTAGAAGGCGGTCTCGTTGAGGCCCGGCTCGAGCTTGTCGAGCGGGTAGTTGTGCGGCACGTAGGCCGTCAGCGCCACCTGGCCGAACGGGATCTTCTTGTCGGTGCCCTTGACCGTGAACTCGCCGTTGGCGAACTCGATGTCGGCGTCGCTCGCCTCCATCAGGTGCGCGGCGATCTTCTTGGCCTTGGCCTCGATCTTGTCGAGCGCCTTCATGATGGCCGCGCCGCCGACCGAGATCGAGCGCGAGCCGTAGGTGCCCATGCCGAAGGGCACGCGGCCGGTGTCGCCGTGCACCACGTCGACCGCCTCGACCGCGATGCCCAGGCGCGCCGCCACCACCTGCGCGAAGGTGGTCTCGTGGCCCTGGCCATGGCTGTGCGAGCCGGTGAACACGGTCACGCTGCCGGTCGGGTGCACGCGGATCTCGCCACACTCGAACAGGCCCGCGCGCGCGCCGAGCGCGCCCGCGATGTTCGATGGCGCGATGCCGCAGGCCTCGATGTAGCTCGAGTAGCCGATGCCGCGCAGCTTGCCGGCCGCCTCGCTGGCCGACTTGCGCTGGGCATAGCCCTCGACCTCGGCCAGCTTGCGCGCCTTGTCCATGCAGGCATGGAAGTCGCCGGTGTCGTACTGCAGCGCCACCGGCGTCTGGTACGGGAAGGCGGTGATGAAGTTGCGCTGGCGGATCTCGTCCTGGCCCAGGTTCATTTCCCAGGCGCAGCGCGAGACCAGCCGCTCGAGCAGGTAGGTGGCCTCGGGCCGGCCGGCGCCGCGGTACGCGTCGACCGGTGCCGTGTTGGTGAACCAGGCATCGACCTCGACGTAGATCTGCGGCGTGGTGTACTGGCCCGCGAGCAGAGTGGCGTAGAGGATGGTCGGCACCGCGGTCGAGAAGGTCGACAGGTAGGCGCCGAGGTTGGCATCGGTGTGGACCCGCATCGCGAGGAACTTGCCTTGACTGTCCATCGCCATCTCGGCATGGCTCACGTGGTCGCGGCCGTGCGCGTCCGACAGGAAGCATTCCGAGCGCTCGGCCGTCCACTTGATGTTGCGGTTGAGCTGCTTGGCGGCCCAGGTCAGGCACACGTCCTCGGCGTAGAGGAAGATCTTCGAGCCGAAGCCGCCGCCCACGTCGGGCGCGATCACGCGCACCTTGTGCTCGGGCAGGCCCAGCACGAAGGCCGTCATCAGCAGCCGCTCGACGTGCGGGTTCTGGTTCGAGACGTAGAGCGTGTAGTCGTCGGTGCCGCGGCTGTAGCTGCCGATGGCCACGCGCGGCTCGATCGGGTTGGGGATCAGCCGGTTGTTGACCAGATCGAGCTTCGTGACGTGCGCGGCGCCCGCGAAGGCGGCATCGACCGCCGCCTTGTCGCCCAGCGCCCACTTGTAGCACTGGTTGTCGGGCGCCTCGTCGTGGATCGTGACGCCGCCGGCCTTCTTCGCCGCGTCGGCCACGCCGACCAATGCGGGCAGCACCTCGTACTCGACCACCACGGCCTCGGCGGCGTTCTTCGCCTGCTCGACCGTCTCGGCCACCACCATCGCGACATGGTCGCCGACATAGCGCACCTTGTTGATCGCGAGGATCGGGTGCATCGGCTCCTTCATCGGCGTGCCGTCGGGGTTGTTGATCAGCCAGCCGCAGGGCAGCCCGCCCATCTTGCCCTCGATGTCCTTGCCGCTGAAGATGCCGACCACGCCGGGCATCGTGAGCGCGTCGGCGATGTCGACCGAGACGATGCGCGCATGCGCGTGCGGGGAGCGGACGAACACCGCGTGCGACTGGTTCGCCAGCGTGATGTCGTCGGTGTAGTTGCCCGCACCGGTCAGGAACCGGTAGTCTTCCTTGCGCCGCAGCGCGTTGCCGATGTGCGGCAGGTTCGCGAAGTCGGAGGCACCCATGTCGCTCTCCTCAGGCCGCGGCCGTGGCCTGGACCGGAACCGGCTTGCCCGAGGCCATGGCCTCGCCGCCCATCTGCACGGCCTTGACGATGTTCTGGTAGCCGGTACAGCGGCACAGGTTGCCGTCGAGCAGCTCGCGGATCTCGGATTCGCTCGACTTGGGGTGGTGGGTGCACAGGTCGATGGCGCTCATGACCATCCCCGGGGTACAGAAGCCGCATTGCAGGCCGTGGCATTCCTTGAACGCGGCCTGCATCGGGTGCATGGTGCCGTCGGGCTGGGCCACGCCCTCGATGGTGGTGATCTCGGCGCCGGCCACCTGGGCCGCCAGGATGTTGCACGATTTGACGGCGCGGCCGTCGACGTGGACGGTGCAGGCGCCGCACTGGGCGGTGTCGCAGCCGACGTGGGTGCCGGTGAGGTGGAGGTGCTCGCGGATCGCGTGCACGAGGAGGGTGTTGGGTGGCGCGTCGACGGTGACCGAGCGGCCGTTGACCTTGAGGGCTACCTGCATGTGGCTGTCTCCGTGAAGGGTGATGGCTGACAGGCCCGCACCCACGCTGCGGCGTGGCGGCATGGGCGGGCCCCGTGGGCATCTTGGATGCCGACCCCCTGCACTATCCTAGGCAAAACCCTCGACGCTTGCGCCGGGGGCCTGAAATTCTCAAAATGAAACAGCTTGCCGTTCGGCAGGTCCCCAAAACGGGCGTCCCACGCGCCCCGCAAACAAGATGCTCGCTTCCAACGCCCTGCCGACACCCGAGCGCTCGCTGGCCATCGCCCAGGCCCGACAGGCCCTGATCCATGGCGATGCCGCCGATCTCCGCGTTCCGCCCGGCAGCCGCATCGAACCCTGGATCGCCCGCTCGTGGCAGCGCTGCATCGAGGCCGGCCAGCAGCCGCAGCAGCGCGTGAGCTTCGAGCCCGTGAGCCGCGGCGTCCAGCGCGAGGTGATGGAGCGCAACCGCGCCCTGGTGTCGGCCGCGCGTCCGGTGATCGAACGCCTGTCGCGCGCCATCGCCGACACCCGCTATTTCGCCGTGCTCACCGATGCCGAGGGCATCGTGGTCGACCTCGGCGTGCTGCCCGACGGCACCGACGACGCGAGCCGCTATGCGCGCAACATCGGGCGCATCGGCGTCGACCTGTCGGAGCGCGCCATCGGCACCAGCGCGATCGGCACCGCGCTGGCCGAGCAGGAGTCGGTCTGGCTGCACGGCGGCGAGCATTTCTTCGACGACACCAGCGTCTACAGCTGCGCCGGCGCGCCGCTGTTCGGTCCCCAGGGCGACTGCATCGGCATGCTCGACCTGACCGGCGTGCAGGTGGCCGAGCGGCCCGAGCTGCGCCACCTCGCGACCCTGTCGGCGCGCAGCATCGAGAACGCGCTGGTGCTGCGCGCGCCCTGTGCGATGCTGCTGCGCCTGGCCTGGCCCGGCTGCGCCACCAGCGAGGCGGCCGAGGGCCTGCTGTGCATCGACGGCGGCGGCAACGTCACGGGCGCCAATGCTGCGGCGCGGCAAATGCTGCACCAGCCGCTGGCGCGCAGCCAGGGCGGCCTGCATTGCAACGACCTGTTCGCGCTGCCGCTCGACATGCTGTTCGATGCCGCGCGACGCGGCGACGCGGTGCTCGAGGTGCCGCTGTGGTCGGGCCTGCGGGTGCAGGTGCGGCCCCAGCGCGGCGACGGCAGCAGCAACGGCGCCGCCGCGCCCGAGCCGCGACCGCGGCTGCGCGACGTGGAAACCGCGCTGATCCGCAAGGCCGTGGCCGATGCCCGCGGCAACGTGGCCGAGGCGGCGCGCGCGCTGGGCATCAGCCGCGCCACCGTCTACCGCAAGCTCTGGCGCGGGCGCGGCACCGGCACCGCGGACTGACTCAGGCGCCGACCGGCACCTTGTCGAGAAAGCCGGTCACCGAGCGCAGCTTGCCCGCGTCCAGCCGCACGAAGTCGGTGCCCTGGATCAGGTCCTCGGCGCCGCTCGGCCCGAGCGTCCACGAGAAGCGCACATGGTCGCCGTGCGCGTCGGCCTTGCCCAGCAGGTTGAAGCGGAAGCCCGGGTAGCGCTGGTGCACGGCGCCGACCAGCGCGCTGATCTGCGCATGGCCGCTGCCCTGCATGAGCGGGTCGACGTACTGCGCGTCGGCCGACCAGCCGGCTTCGAGCAGCGCGGCGCGGCGCGCGGGATCGGTCTCGTTCCAGACGGCGATATAGCCCTGGGCGATGGCGGCGGGGTCGTGGGCGGCGGTGTTCATGGCGACGATTCCTTTCGTTGAATCCCGCGACGTTGCGGGGTGAAGGAATGGTCGTTTCAGCGGCGCTCGGGGTCCATGACGTGGGAGGTCATGAAAGCCTTCAGATCGGGTCGAGCGGAAACACCGGCCGCCGCACCTTGCCGAACGGGAACAGTCCGTAGTCCGAACTGGTCACGCCGCGGCTGTCGCACTCCACCAGCGCGGCCGCGAGCGGCTCGAACACCGGCCGGCAGTACATGCGCGACTTCAGCAGCAGGAAGCGCTCGCGGCGCGGATCGAGCCCCGTGCATGCGAACACGCCGATGTCCCACGGCTCCTGCGTGCGCTCGGTGACCACGATGCGCGCGGCGCCGATGTCGAACAGCACCGTGCGGCCCATGCTGGCGCGCTGGCCGGTGTAGGTCGGGCCGGTGATGACGTACTCACCGTCGCAGATCGTGCGCACGATGCCCGTGAGCCGGACCGGCGCGCTCTCGCGGCCGATGCCGGCCAGCGAGACCTTGTTGCCCAGCGCCACCGTCGCAGTTGCGCCCTCGCCCGCCGCGACCAGTTCGGCCACCGCCTCGGGATCGCACAGCGGCCCGACGCCGATGCCCTCGAGCCCCTGGGCCAGCGCCTCCTGCAGCACGTCCATGGTGTCGCAGCTGCCGCCCGACATGCAGTTGTCGCCATGGTCGAGCAGCAGCACCGGACGCTCGGCGCCTTCGGCCAGCTGCTTCGCGCGCGCGACCGAGTCGGCCAGCGGCTCGCTGTCGTAGACGAAGGCCTCGCGCTCGTTCCACATCTGCGCCGCGATGCGGTCGGCCGTGGCCTGCGCGCGCTCGCCCGACTGCGCGTCGACCACGATCACGCTCATGCACGGCGCCTCGATGTCCGACAGCGAGAAGCCCGCGAGGATCGACACCGCGAGCGATTCGCCCGAGGCCTCGGCCGCGCGCGCGGCGTCGATGGCGTGCTGCATCGCGCCGGTGTAGGAGGCGCTGCGCAGCGTGTGGGCCATCAGCGGCAGCGAATGCCAGCGCATCGCGGGCCGCCCGCGCCCCGCCAGCAGGTCGAGCAGCAGCCGGCCCGCGTGTTCACCGGTCTCGTACATGTCGACGTGCGGATAGGTCTTGAAGCCGACGATCACGTCGGCGTTCTCCACCATCGCGGGCGTGACGTTGGCATGCAGGTCGAGCGCCACGCCGATCGGCACGCCGGGCGCGGCCGCGCGCAGCCGCACCAGCAGGTCGCCCTCGCCGTCCGCGCTGTTGTGGGCCACCATCGCGCCATGCAGGTCGAGCAGGATCGCGTCGCAGCCCGGCGCCGCATCGACGATGCGTTGCGTGAGCTCGTCGTAGGCACGCGCATCGACCGGCCCGCTCGGGTTGGCCGAGGCCGACACCGGCGTGACCAGCTCGGCGCCGGCCGCCTCGGCCAGGTCGATGAAGGCCGACATCGCGGTGCGCATGCCCTTGTTGTCGCGGTAGGCCTGCGCGCCGAAGGTCGGGCCGTCGGGCCCGAAGGCCGCGAGCGGCGTGGGCACGGGCGAGAAGGTGTTGGTCTCGTGGTTGAGACGCGCGATCAGCACCTTCATGCGGCCACCCCGGCGCTGCGGAGCATCGCCTGCAGCAACACATTGCAGCCGGCCTCGAGATGATCGGGCTGCGCGTCCTCGATCTCGTTGTGGCTGATGCCGTCGCGGCAGGGCACGAAGATCATCGCCGCGGGGCACACGCGCGCCAGGTACACCGCATCGTGGCCCGCGCCGCTGATCACGTTCATCCAGCCCAGGCCCTGCGCCTCGGCCGCCTCGCGCACCGCCGACACCAGCGCCGGCGTGAAGGGCTGCGGCGGGAAGTACACGACCTGCTCGAGCGTCGCCTCCACCTTCGACGTGCCCGCGATGCGTTGCACCGCGGCCTTGAGCGCGGCGTCCATCGCCGACAGCACCACGTCGTCGGCCGCGCGCAGGTCCACGCTGAGCTTCACGCGGCCCGGGATCACGTTGCGCGAGTTCGGATAGGCGTCGATCCAGCCGACCGTGCCGCGCCCGTGCGGCGCATGGGCCAGCGCGATGCGGTTGACCTCGGTCACCAGTTCGGCGGCCGCGAGCAGCGCGTCCTTGCGCAGCTCCATCGGCGTGGGACCGGCATGGGCCTCCATGCCCTGCAGCACCACGTCGTACCAGCGCTGGCCCAGCGCGCCCTCGACCACGCCGATCACGCGCTCGTGGGCCTCGAGCACCGGCCCCTGCTCGATGTGCGCCTCGAAGTAGGCGCCGACCGGCGACGAAGCCGCCGAGGCCGGCACGCTGCCCGCGTAGCCGATGGCCGCGAGCGCCTCGGCCACGCTCACGCCCTCGGTGTCGCGCTGCGCGAGCGCATGCTCGAGCGTGAAGGCATCGGCGAACACGCCCGAGCCCATCATCACGGGCACGAAGCGCGAGCCCTCCTCGTTGGTCCACACGGCCACCTCGATCGGCGCCTCGGTCTGCACGCCCGCGTCGTTGAGGCAGCGGATCACTTCCAGTCCGGCCAGCACGCCGTAGTTGCCGTCGAACTTGCCGCCCGTGGGCTGGGTGTCGATGTGGCTGCCGGTGGTGACCGGCGGCAGCGCGGCGTTGCGGCCGGCGCGGCGCGCGAAGATGTTGCCGATGGCGTCGACGCGCACCTCGCAGCCCGCCTCGCGCGCCCAGCGCACGAACAGGTCGCGGCCCTGGCGGTCGAGTTCTGTCAGCGCGATGCGGCAGACGCCGCCCTTCTCGGTGGCGCCCAGGCGCGCCAGTTCCATCAGCGAGCGCCAGAGGCGCTGGCCGTCGATACGCAGTTCGGTGTGTGGTGTCATGGTTTTCTCTGAATCGATGGGTGCGCCTCAGGCGAGGCCCACGCCCAGGTAGCGGTCTTTCACGTCGTGGTCGGCCATGAAGGCGGCATTGCCGGCCTCGTGCACGATCCGGCCCTGCTCGACGATGTAGTGGCGATCGGCGAGTTGCACGCAGACCTCGAGGTTCTGTTCCACCAGCAGGATCGCGACGCCCGCGGCCTTGATGGTCTGGAGCTGCGCGACGATCTCCTCGACGATCACCGGCGCCAGGCCCTCGACCGGCTCGTCGAGGATCAGGAGGCGCGGGTGGTTCATCAGCGCGCGGCCGATGGCCAGCATCTGCTGCTCGCCGCCCGAGAGCTGGCCGCCGCCGTTGCGGCGCCGCTCCTTCAGGCGCGGAAAGATGCGGTAGATGTCGTCGAGCTGCCACGGCGACTCGCGCCGTTGGCCGAGCAGCAGGTTCTCCTCGACCGTCAGCAGCTTGAAGATGCCGCGGTGCTCGGGCACCAGGCAGACGCCGCGCGCGGCGATGCGGTGCGCGGGCTGGCCCGCGATGTCGGCGCCCTGGAAGCGCACGCGCCCGGCCGTGGGCGTGACCGCGCCCGCGATGCTCTTGAGCGTGGTCGACTTGCCCGCGCCGTTGCGGCCCAAAAGCGTCACCAGCTCGGCCTCGCCCACGCGCAGCGACACGCCCTGCAGCACGTGGCTCTTGCCGTAGTGCGCGTGCAGGCCCTCGACCTCGAGGATGTGGCTGGTGCTCATGCCTTGCCTCCCGTGATCATGTTGCCGAGGTAGGCGCTGCGCACGCGCGCATCGGCGCGGATGTCGCCCGGCAGCCCCTCGGCCAGCACGCGGCCCAGCTGCATCACGGTCACGGTGTCGGAGATGTCCATCACGATGTTCATGTTGTGTTCGATCAGCACCACGGTGTGCTCCTCGCGCAGGCCGCGGATCAGCTGCTTCATGTCGTCGAGGTCGTCGATGCCCATGCCCGAGGTCGGCTCGTCGAGAAAGATCGCCTTCGGCCGCGCGGCCAGCGCCATGCCGACCTCGAGCCGCCGCTGCTGGCCATGCGAGAGCTCGGCCGCCGGCACGTGGGCGAAGCGCTCGAGGCCCACGCGCTGCAGTACCTCTTCCACGATCGCCTTGCAGGCCATCTCGCCGACCGGCGCGCGCCAGCAGTTCATGGCCTGGCGCGGCGCAATGCCCTGCGCCGCCACGCGCAGGTTCTCGCGCACCGCGAGGCTGCCGAACAGGCTCGTGACCTGGAACGAGCGCGCCATGCCGCGCTGCACGCGGCGGTGGTCGGGCTCGCGCGTCACGTCGTGGCCGTCGAACAGGATGCGCCCGCCGGTGGTGGTGCCGGTGCCCGTGAGCATGTGGAACAGCGTGGTCTTGCCCGCGCCGTTCGGGCCGATCACCGAGTGCACCGTGTTGCGGCGGATCTTCAAGTCGACGCCGCCGAGCGCGGCGAACTTGCCGTAGTGCTTGGTGACGCCGACGGCTTCGATGAGGACGTCGCTCATGCTTTCTCTCCCTGCGCGGCGGTGGCGCCGGCGCCTTGCGCGCCCTTCCCGAAGATGCGTCGCCAGGCGCTCTCGCCCAGCCCCCAGAGGCCGCGCTGCATGCCGATGCTCACGCCGATCAGCAGCAGCCCCAGCAGCAGCAGCCAGCGCGGCCACAGCGTGGAGAGCCAGTCGGCCAGCAGCACGTAGAAGGCCGACCCCAGCACCGAGGCGAACAGGTTGCCGGTGCCGCCGATCACGGTGATGACCAGGATCATCTCGCTCGTGTGGTACTCGGCGTTCGACAGCGGCGCGATGCCGGTCATCATGGCGTGCAGCCCGCCCGCGAGGCCGGTGACGGCGCCCGAGATCACGAAGGCCAGCAGCTTGAAGCGCCGCAGGTCGTAGCCCACCGCGGCGGCGCGGTCGCCGTTGTCGCGGATCGCCAGCAGCGTGCGGCCGAACACCGAGTCGGTCACGCGCAGCAGCAGGCCGAAAGCGATCAGGAACATCACGGCCACGAAGGCGTAGTACTTCCACGGCGTGTCCATGAAGGCCGGGCGCGGCACGTCGAGCAGGCCGTTGTCGCCACCGGTCAGGCCCGAGGCCGTGTAGGCCACGAAATAGAACATCTGCGCGAAGGCCAGCGTGAGCATCACGAAGTAGGTGCCGCGCTGGCGGATCGCGACCCAGCCGACCAAGGCCGCGCCGAGCGCGCCCATGCCGATGGCCGCGAGCAGCGCCAGCGACATCGGCAGCGCGAGCCGCGTGAGCAGGATCGCGATGGTGTAGCTGCCCAGGCCGAAGAAGATGCCCTGGCCGAAGGACAGCAGGCCCGTGTAGCCCAAGAGCAGGTTGCAGCCGAGCGCGGCGAGCGCGTAGATCAGCACCTCGCTCGCGAGCGAGCCCGAGCGCATGAAAAGCGGCAGCGCCAGCGTGACGGCCAGTGCCAGCAGGAAAGTGATTTTTCTGGGCATGGCGTTCATCCTCTGCGGCCGAGCAGGCCATGCGGGCGCAGCAGCAGCACGGCCGCCATCGCGATGTAGATCATCAGGCTCGCACCGGGCGGCCACAGGGTGCTCATCAGGCTCTGCACGATGCCGATCAGCAGGCCGCCAACCAGCGCGCCGCCGAAGCTGCCGAGCCCGCCGATCACCACCACCACGAAGGCCACGCCGAGCGCCTCCACGCCCATGAAGGGCTCGGCGCCGCGGATCGGCGCGGCCAGCACGCCGGCCAGTGCCGCCGTGGCCGCGCCGAGCGCGAACACCAGGCTGAACACGCGGAACACGTTGATGCCGAGCAGCGAGACCATCTCGGTCGACTCGCTGCCCGCGCGCACCGCGCTGCCCAGGCGCGTGCCCTCGAGCACCCACCACAGCAGCACCGCGAGCACGGCGGTGAAGCCGATCACGAACAGCCGGTACTTCGGATAGATGAAGCTGCCCCACATCACCACGCCCTGCAGCAGGTCGGGCGTGGGCACGCTGTTGCCCAGCGGGCCCCAGAAGACGATCACGATCTCCTGCACCGCGAGCGCGAGGCCCACGGTGACGAGGATGTGGAATTCATGCGCCTTCGCGTAGACGCGACGCAGCAGCAGCTTCTCGGCCAGCCAGCCGAGCGCGCCGACGGCCAGCGGCACCAGCACCAGCGCGGCCCAGAAGTTCAGGCCCCACTGCAGCGCCTGGAAGCACAGGTAGGCGCCCAGCAGGTAGAAGGCGCCATGCGCGAAGTTCACGAAGCGCAGCAGGCCGAACACGATCGACAGGCCGACGGCCAGCAGGAAATACAGCATGCCGATGCCGATGCCGTTGATGGTCTGGAGCAGGTAGACGGACATGGGTGTGGGGAATGGAGCGTGCGGGCGGACCGCGCCCCGCCGCCCCACCGCGGTGGCACGGACGAGATCGCGGAACCGGCGTGACTCAGGCCAGCTTGCAGCCCGTCTTGTCGACCGGCAGGAAGGACTTGCCGGAGCTCACCACCTCGACGTAGTCGGCCGCGTCCTTCATCTTCGACTTGGCCTTGCCCTTGAGCAGGTAGTAGTCCTTCACCACCTGGTGGTCGGCCTTGCGGATCTCCTCGCTGCCCGTGAGGCCGTCGAACTTCATGCCCTCGAGCGCCGCGATCACGGCCTTCTGGTCGACCGTGCCGGCCTTCACGATGCCGTCGATCAGGATCTTGGTGCAGATGTACGAGCCCGCGAGGCTGTAGTTGGGCACGATCTTGAGCTTGTCGGCGGTGCGCTTCACCAACTCCTTGTTGAGCGGCGTATCCACCGTGTGCCAGTACTGCGCGCCGAAGTACACGCCGTCGCAGAGGTCGGCACCGAGCTCGTCGAACTGCTCGAGCCCCGAGGCCCAGGCCATCAGGATCGTCATGTTCTTGTGCATGCCGAAGCTCACCGCCTGGCGCAGCGCGGCCGAGGACTGGGCGCCGAAGTTCAGCAGCAGCAGCACGTCGGGCTTGGCGGCCATCGCGTTGGTGAGGTAGCCGCTGAACTCCTTCTCGTTGAGCGAGTGGTAGCTGTTGCCCACGTGCTCGATGCCCTTCTCCTGGAAGATGGTCTTGGCCGCGCTCAGCAGGCCGTCGCCGAACACGTACTGCGGCGTGATCGTGTACCAGCGCTTGGCCTTGGGCATCTGCGCGACCAGCGGGCGCACGGTCTGCTCGATGGCGCCGAAGGTGGGCACCGACCAGCGGAAGGTGGCGGGGTTGCAGTCCTTGCCGGTGATCTCGTCGGCGCCCGCGGTGGTGATGAACAGGCCGCCGGCCTTCTCGGCCTCCTTGCCCATGGCCAGCGCTTCCGACGACAGGATGCCGCCCGCGAAGAACTTCGCGCCCTGCTGCTGCGAGGCTTCCTGCACCTTGCGCACCGCGGTCGCGGGCTTGCCCTCGGTGTCGAGCACCGTGTAGGCCAGCGGACGCTTGAGCACGCTGCCGTACTGCTCGATCGCCAGCTTCATGCCGAGGTCGGCGAACTTGCCGTTGGCCGCGAAGGCGCCCGACATCGGCACCGGGCAACCGAAGCGGATCGCCTCGGCCGATTGCGCGAAAGCCGAACGGCCGGCCAGCAGGGAAGCGGGAGCGGCCGACAGGGCGGCCAGTTGGAGAAGGTGTCTGCGTTGCAAGAGGAACTCCGTCGTGGTGAGGGTGGAGGGGATGGGCGTCCGCGGTCGCGGCGAATTTAAGCGGATAAATAGGATTAATATGCTGGTAAAAACCCGCTAGCAATCCTCGTGCCCAAAAACCACCGACTTCGCGGCCCCCTCGCCCCGCCCGCGTGCACCACGCCGATGCACCCAGTACCGCTGGGTAAGATCGCGCGCTGTTGCGCATTCCGCGCATCTCCCGAGGGACATCGAGCGTGGGCATGACAGTGGGGCAACACCGCCCGAAGCGACAAAAGCTCTCGGACGTCATCGTCGAGGACGTGAAGCGCTGGATCGTGGCCGAGCGCAAGCAGCCCGGCGACCGGCTGCCGAACGAGAAGGAACTGATCGAGCTGTTCGGCTATTCGAAGAGCACGGTGCGCGAGGCGCTCAAGGCGCTCGAGGTCAGCGGCCTGATCTCGATCCGCACCGGGCCCGGCGGCGGCGCCTACCTGCAGCAGGTGTCGGTCGAGCATGCGTCCGAGCCGTTGCGCAACTTCCTGCACTTCCACCACCTCGACGGCCACCACATCTACCAGCTGCGCAAGGCGCTCGAGCCCGAGCTCGCGGTCAGCGTGGTGGGCCGGCTCACGCCCGAGATGTTCGAGCGGCTCGAGGAGAACGTGCGCCTGTGCACGAAGGAACCGGCCTCCGAGGACGAGCAGCGCATCCAGCGCGAGGCCGAGCTGGCCTTCCACACCATCCTGGCCGAGGCCTGCCCCAACCCGGTGCTGTCCTTCATGTGCCGCTTCCTCAACGACCTGCTGCGCGACCTCGTGGTCTACAAGAAGGCGCTCGACCACCACCACTTCGGCGAGGCCAACGTCGACTACCACACGCAGCTGCTCGCGGCCTACCGCAAGGAGGACGCCGCGACGGTGCAGCGGCTGATGAGCGAGCACATGGTCGACGCCGAGCAGCACATGCACGAGATGGAGGCGCACATCGGCGCCAAGCATCTGTTGGTGCCCAACGCCCAGCGCTGAGCGCGCCTCCTACTTGCCGCGGTGCGCCGCCGTGAGGCAGGCCTGGAACGCCAGCACCGCGCGCGAAGGCTTCGGCGAACGCCGCAGCAGGCTCACGAAGCGGCATTCGTAATGGAAGCGCTCGGGCAGCACCGGGCGCATCAGCCCGCGCTGCTCGAACACCTGCGCATAGTGGTCGGGCAGGAAGCCCAGGAAACGCCCCGACAGGATGAGCGTGGCGATCGCCTCCTGGTCGAAGCCCGTGGCCTTGCGCGAGAGCTGCGCGCGGTGGCTCAGCTCCATGTTGGGCGAGTGGTAGCCCAGGCCCGCGAAATGGTGCTCGCGCAGCTTGGGCCAGGTGAGCTTTGCATGGCTGGCCTCGAAGAGCGGATGGCCGCGGCCGCAATACAGCAGCATGGTCTCGCCGAACAGTTCCTCATAGACCAGGCTCTTCGAGCTGCGGTGCGCCGGGATGATGCCGATCTGGAAGTGGCCCTCGAGCACGCCCTGCTCGATCGCGTTGATCGAACCCACGTGCACCGCCAGGCTGACCTCGGGCGCCACCTCGGCGAAGCGCGCGATCGCCTCGCCGATGCGCGCCTGCGGATTGGTCGCGGTCTTGTCGAACAGCGCCACCTCAAGCTGGCCGCCCATGCGGTTGTGGATGTCGTCGATGCTGCCGCGGAAGGTGTCGACCGAAGCGAGCAGCCGCAGCGTCTCGTCGTAGACGCGTTGGCCCTCGGCCGTGAGTGCGAAGCCGGCCCGGCCGCGCCGGCACAGCACCAGGCCGAGCCGGGTCTCGAGGTCCTTCACGTGGCGGCTCACTGTCGAGGTGCCGATGTTGAGCTCGAGCTCGGCGGCCGCCATGCCGCCGCAGTCGACCACGCTCTTGAACACCTTGAGCAGGCGCAGGTCCATGTCGCTGAGCTGGCCCAGCACGGCACGGCTGCGGACCGTGGAAGCGCCTTCTTTTACTTGCATGGATCGTCAAGTGAACATTGATATTGCGCCATTCTCCACACTGAATGGCTTGCCAACAATAGTCGCGTCAGCTTTCCCACCCAACCTGGACGCACCCATGACCCTCGCCACGCCCGACCTCGCCAACCCGGCCCCGCGCACCGATGCCGCCTGGCTCGAGGCGCACTGGATGCCCTACACCGCCAACCGCCAGTTCAAGGCCGACCCGCGCCTGATCGTCGAGGCCAAGGGCGCCTACTTCACCGACCACGAAGGCCGCAAGATCTTCGACGGCCTCTCGGGCCTGTGGTGCTCGGGCCTGGGCCACGGCCGCCCCGAGATCACCGAGGCGGTGAGCCGCCAGATCGCCAAGCTCGACTATTCGCCGGCCTTCCAGTTCGGCCATCCGCTGTCCTTCGAGCTCGCCAACCGGCTCAAGGAACTGACGCCCGCCGGCCTCGACTACGTCTTCTTCACCGGCTCGGGCTCCGAGGCCGCCGACACCTCGCTCAAGATGGCGCGCGCCTACTGGCGCGCCAAGGGCCAGGCGAGCAAGACCCGGCTGATCGGGCGCGAGAAGGGCTACCACGGCGTCAACTTCGGCGGCATCTCGGTCGGTGGCATCGGCGCCAACCGCAAGCTGTTCGGCCAGGGCGTCGAGGCCGACCACCTGCCCCACACCCAGCTCGCGACCAATGCCTTCACGCGCGGCATGCCCGAGAACGGCGCCGAGCTGGCCGACCGCCTGCTCGACCTGATCGCGCTGCACGACGCCTCGAACATCGCGGCCGTCATCGTCGAGCCCTTCGCGGGTTCGGCCGGCGTGGTGATCCCGCCGCAGGGCTACCTGAAGCGCCTGCGCGACATCTGCACCGCCAACAACATCCTGCTGATCTTCGACGAGGTCATCACCGGCTTCGGCCGCTGCGGCACGCTCACCGGCGCCGATGCCTTCGGCGTGGTGCCCGACATCATGAACGCCGCCAAGCAGATCACCAACGGCGCGCAGCCGCTGGGCGCCGTGATCGCCAGCAAGGAGATCTACGACACCTTCATGGCCGCGGGCGGCCCCGACTACATGCTCGAGTTCCCGCACGGCTACACCTACTCGGCCCACCCCGTGGCCTGCGCCGCCGGCATCGCCGCGCTCGACGTGCTGCAGAAGGAAGACATGCCCGCGCGCGTGAAGGCGCTGGCGCCGCATTTCGAGAACGCCGTGCACAGCCTCAAGGGCAGCAAGCACGTCGCCGACATCCGCAACTTCGGCCTCGCGGCCGGCCTCACCATCGCCGCGCTGCCCGGCGAACCGGCGCGCCGTCCCTACGAGATCGCGATGAACTGCTGGAAGAAGGGCTTCTACGTGCGCTACGGCGGCGACACCATCCAGCTCGCGCCGCCGTTCATCTCGGAGAAGGCGGAGATCGATCGCATGATCAATGCGCTGGGCGACGCGCTGGCGGAAACCAACTGATCAGACTCCGCCCGACATGACCTTGATGTTCGAGGTGCGCACGGCATACACGCCGCCGAAGCTCCTGAACCAGATCAGGTCGCCGGACCGCGCGATGAACCGGCCATTCATCTCGATCTCGATGCGGGGCGTCAGCAGATCCGACTTGTAGCTGAAGTCTTTCTCGGTCCCGCCCTTGGCCTGGCCGTCCTGCTGCGGCGCTTCCTTCGCGATGAAGGCCGAGAGCGCCGAGAAGCCCTGGGCCGCCTCCGTGCCCAGGCGGGCCTGCATCTCGGGCGTGAGGCGGGCCAGGTCGTCCAGCTGGTAGGACGAAGGCAGCTGGTACATGTAGACGCCCGACCACTGGTCGGCGCCCTGCCCGTACTCCAGCCGCACCGCCGCCGCGGTCAGCAGGCGGTCGTTGTCGGTCTTGCTCACGAACAGGTAGGGCGTGGCCAGCGTGCGGCCCGGCACGCCGGTCGCGGCATCGTCCACGACCTCCAGGCCCTGTTGCGTCGCGGCCGCGAGGAACAGCTCCCGTGGCGCCAGCGTCAGCTTGCCCCGCAGGCGCACGGCGTCCGCCTCGGTGTTGCTGTCGATCATGCTGATGTTGGCCGCCACGCCCAACGGGCCGAGCAGCAGGCCAAGGGCCGCGCCGCCGCCGCCGAAGTTCTGGGAGTAGACGATGCTCTTGGCCGCATCCAGATGACGCGTCCCATGGCGCTCGTCCTCGACCGCCTTGGAATGGGCCAGCGAGAAAGTCCCCGGCGACTGGCCGGTGACGGGGCGAAGCTTGTATGTCGGCGGCGTTCCGCAGCCGGCAAGACTCGCGACGGCCAGCAACGCGCCCAGCCAGAACGTGCGGCGGCGCACGGCCTTGAAATATGTCATGCCTTCTCCTCGTCTTCGTGTTGTGATGCCTGCCGCTCCCATGCGGCGCGCGGATCATAGACGGATGCCATGACGTGCGGGCCCGCCCGGCCCGCCGCCGCGGGTCAGGCCTTGTCGGCCTTGCCCGCGGCGTTGGCGAGCTTGCTGAGCATGCGGTCCACCAGCCACGGCTGGCGGTTCTCGTCCTCGGCGAGTTCCTTGCGGCGGATCGCATTGCGCACCACGATCGATCCCACGTAGCGCACCGGCTCGGGCGGGAAGTAGCCGAGCGGCCCCTTCGTGATCGGGCTGCGCGTCCAGGCGTTGTCCTGGTCGAGCACCAGCGACGACAGGATCTGCCCGCCCATGTAGGTCGGCCCGACGCCGTTGCCCGAGTAGCCGAAGCCGTAGTAGATGTGCGGCGCCCCATCGAGCCGGCCGAAGAACGGGAAGCCCGTGACCGAGCGGTCGGACGGGCCGTTCCAGCTCGCGGTGATCGGCGTTTCGCTCAGGGCCGGGAAGAAGGAACGCAGCGCCTGCGTGAGCTCGGCCTCGTAGGGCGAGCGCTCGTCGAACACCTTGGCCATGCGCCCGCCCCAGGCGAAGGTATTGCCGCCCTTGCCCAGCATGAGGCGGCCATCGGCGGTGCTGCGGTAGTAATAGACGAAGGTGCGCGAATCGAGCACCGACACGCCGTCGGTCAGGCCGCTGCGCGCGAGCAGCTCGGGGCAGCGCTCGGTGATCACCATGTCGCTCGACACGATGGCGATGGTGCGCTCGAACTGCGCGAAGCGGCTGGCCATCCAGGCATTCATCGCGAGCACCAGCTTCTGCGCGCGCACGCTGCCGGCCGGCGTGCGCACCACGACCGGATGGGCGGTGGAGAAATCGAGCATCGGCGTGCGCTCGTGGATGCGGATGCCCATCGCCAGCGCCACGCGCCGCAGCCCGCGCACCAGCTTGCCCGGATGCACGGTGGCGGCGATCGGCGAATACACGCCCGCGAGGTTGCGCGCCGAGCCCGAGCGCCGCGCCACTTCCTCGGGCGGCAGGGTGCGGTAGGAATGGATGCCGCGCGCCTCGAGCGCGCGCATCATCGGATCGAGCGTGCCGACCTGGGCCGGCGAGGTGGCGGTGTAGAGCGTGCCGTCCTGGCGCAGCTCGGCGTCGATGCCGTGGGCGGCGCAGAAGTCGGCGATGTGCTGCACCGCCGCCTCCGAGGCCTTGACCAGGCGCACCGCCTCGTCCTCGCCGAACAGCCGGCGCAGGGTCAGGAACTTGGCCGACCAGGTGAGCAGGCAGCCGCCGTTGCGCCCGCTCGCACCGGCGCCGCAGAGGTCGCTCTCGAGGATGACGATGTCGAGCGCGGGCGCCTGCTGCCTGGCCTGGATCGCGGTCCACAGGCCGGTGAAGCCGCCGCCGACGATGCAGAGGTCGGCCTCGCATTCGCCCTGCAGCGCGGGCGCGAGGTCACCGTCGTTGAAGAGAGCCTGTTCGATCCAGAAGGGGCGCATGGCGGCTCCGTGAAGGGGTCAGGGCTTGCGCCGCATCTCGTAGGAAAACTCGGACTCGCGCTCGACGACGAAGCCGAAGCGCGCGTAGAGCGCGCGGGCCGGATTCGCCTTGAGCACGCTGAGCGTGAGGTCCACGCAGGCACGCTCGGCCTCGACGACGACCTCGGCCAGCAGCCCGGTGCCGATGCCGCCGCCCTGATAGCCGGGCGCGAGCTGGATCTGGATCAGCACCCACTCGTGCGGATCGCGCGACACCTTGAGCAGGCCGACCGGCTCGCCCTCGTGCAGCAGCAGCTCGGCGCATTCGAAGCGGTGCATCAGCCGCGCCATGTGGTGCGCATCGCTGACCTCGGCGCCCGAAGCCACCACGTGGCCGTTCATCGTGCGCTGCCGCAGCGCGAGCAGGAAGGGAACGTCTTCCTGCGTGGCCGGGCGGCGCGCCAGCACGACCGGTGGCGCGGCGCTCATGCGGCGATGGCAGTAGGCTTCAACGCGGCCTCCAGGTGCCGCACGTAATGCGCGAGGTCCGGCGTCTTCGCGTCGGCGCACTTGGCCGTGTCGTCCCAGCGCCGCAGCCGCACCGCGTCCTTCGCGTAGGGCAGCGCCTCGAAGGCACTGGCCTGCGCCGAGTCGAACACGCCGCCCTGCAGCTGCAGGCTGCGCTGCGAATCGGGCGACAGCGCCTCGAGGTAGCCGGGCTCGCGCGCGCACAGGAAGCGCTTGGCATCGACGTGCAGCCGGATCGGCTCCAGCGTGGCCGGGCCGAACAGCGCGCGCAGGAACGGCAGGCAGCGGTACTGGTGCAGGTCGTCGAGCCCCTGCTGCGTCGGCGTGCCGCCGAAGTCGTGCAGCAGGTGACCCAGGTCGTGCAGCAGCGAGGCGGCGATCAGCGCGCTGTCCGCCCCCTCCTGCTCGGCCAGGTGCGCCGATTGCAGCGCATGCTCGAGCTGGGTGACGGGCTCGCCGTCGTACTGGGCATGGCCCTTGGTTTCGAACAGGCCGACGATGTCGGGAAGGCTCAGGCTCATGGTTACCAGGGCAGCGAGTAGGTCTTGGTGTTGGTGAAGCTCTTCATCGCCTCGAGCACGCCTTCCTTGTAGCCAAGGCCCGAGTCCTTGATGCCGCCGAAGGGCGTGAGTTCGAGCCGGTAGCCCGGCACCTCGCGCACGTTGACGCTGCCGACGTTGAGCTCGCGGATGAAGCGCGTGATGTGGTCGAGCCGGTTGGTGCAGATCGACGACGACAGGCCGTAGGCCGTGCCGTTCGAGATGCGGATCGCCTCGTCGATGGTCTTGAAGCGGATCACCGGCGACACGGGCCCGAAGGTTTCGTGCTTGGCCACCGTCATCCCGGGATCGACGCGGTCGAGCACGGTCGGCGAATACAGCGCGCCGCGGCGCTCGTTGCCGTACAGCAGCTTCGCGCCGGCCGCGATGGCCTCGTTGACCACGCCCTCGAACCGCTTCGCGGCGGCCTCGTCGATCACCGTGCCCATGTCGGTGTCGGGATCCATCGGGTCGCCGTACTTCAATGCACGGGTCTTGGCCACCAGCAGCTCGACGAACTGGTCGGCCACCGATTCGTGCACCAGCATGCGCTTGATCGCGGTGCAGCGCTGGCCCGAGTTCTTGTACGAGCCGCTGGCCGCGAGCGTGGCCGCCTCCTCGATGTCGGCATCGTCCATCACGATGATCGGGTCGTTGCCGCCGAGCTCGAGGATCTGCCGCTTGTAGACCGCCTTGGCCGCGATGTACTTGCCGATCGGCACGCCGCCGGTGAAGGTGACGAGGTCGACGTCGGCATTGGTCAGCAGTTCGTCGGCGATCTCGCTCGGGTCGCCCGTGAGCACCGACAGCATCGGCGGCGGCAGGCCGGCCTCGTAGAGGATGTCGGCCAGCAGGAAGGCCGCCAGCGGCGTCTTCTCACTGGGCTTGAGCACGATGCGGTTGTTGGTGGCGATGGCCGGCGCCACCTTGTGGATCACCTGGTTGAGCGGATGGTTGAACGGCGTGATGGCCGTGATCGCGCCCTGCAGCGGCTCGCGCAGCGTGTAGACCTTGCGGCTCTTGCCGTGGTGCGTGAGGTCGCACGAGAACACCTGGCCGTCGTCGACCAGCGCCTGGTTGGCCGCGAACAGCAGCACGTCGGAGGCGCGGCCCACCTCGTAGAGCGAGTCCTTGCGCGACAGGCCCGATTCGAGCGTGATGGTGCGCGAGATCTCGTCGAGGCGCGAGGCGATGATCTCGCCCGCGCGCATCAGGATCTTGTAGCGCTCGTAGCGCGTGAGCGTGGGCTTGTAGTCGCGCGCGATGCGCAGCGCGTTGCGCACGTCGTCGAGCGTGGCCTTGGGCACGGTGGCGATCACCTCGCCGGTGTAGGGATAGGTGACCTCGATCGTGCGGTCGCGGTAGACGCGCTCGCCGGCGATGCGCAGGGCTTCGCGGTGGATGGTGCCTGGCTTCAGCGTGGCTTGGCTCATGGGTGCTCCGGCGGTCGGTTACTGGGCGTGGTTCAGCGCGATGTCGAGCGCATCGAAGTTGCGCAGGCGGCGGCCGGCGGCGATGCCCGCCACCGGGCGGTTGCAGATCAGCGGCACGCGCTGCTCCGACACGCCGCCGTGCGAGCGCAGCGGCACCTCGAGCGCCGACAGGTCGTGGCGGCTGGCCGCGGTGCCGATCACGGTGTTCTTCTCGCTCACGACCACGATGTCGCCGATGCGGTCAGGCGGCAGCTCGAAGCGCTGCGCCGCCTCCTTGCGCGACAGCACCGACTCCATGCCCGGCACCTGCCGGATGCGCTCGATCCAGCCCGGCACGCTGGCCTCGTCGGGCGCGTAGACCGTGGCGAAGGAACCTAGCGCGCCGTGGTGCACCACGTAGGGATCGGTGATCGGCAGGATCACGCGCGCGGTGCCGGCGCCGTACCAGCCGTCGAGCACGTCCTGCAGGTAGATGACGTTGGGCGAGCCGTCGGCGCCGTGCTTGTCGTTCATGCCGTGGTCGGCGGTCAGCACGATGGTGGCGCCGAGCGCATCGAGCTGCGCCAGGTAGCGGTCCATCATCGCGTAGAAGGCATTGGCCTGCTCGCTGCCGGGCGCTGCCTTGTGCTGCACGTAGTCGGTGGTCGAGAGGTACATCAGGTCGGGACGGCGCGATTCCATCAGCTTCACGCCGGCCGCGAACACGAACTCGGAGAGCTCGGCGCTGTAGACCGAGGGCACCGGCATGCCGACCATGCCGAGCACGTCGTCGATGCCGTTCTCCTCCATCGTCACCTGGTCCGACTTCTCGGACGAGAAGCAGATGCCCTTCATGCGGTGGCCCAGCAGCTTGCGCAGCTTGTCCTTGGCCGTGACCACCGCCACCTTGGCGCCCGCGTCGGCGAAGGCGGCCAGCACGGTGCCGGCGCGCAGGTACCTGGGGTCGTTCATCATCACTTCCTGGCCCAGCTCGCGGTCGAAGAAGTAGTTGCCGCAGATGCCGTGCACCGCGGGCGGCGCGCCGGTCACGATCGACAGGTTGTTCGGGTTGGTGAAGGACGGCACGACGCAGTCGGCCAGCAGGTCGGCGCCCTCCTTTCGCATGCGGCCGATGTACGGCGCCACGCCGGCGGCGATGGCCGCGTCGAGGTAGGCCGGCTCGCAGCCGTCCACGCACACGACCACGATCGGGCGCGCCATCCAGCGATAACTCCTGGCATTGACTTCGAGGGTCTCCGGTGTCATTTCAGACTTCCTTTGGTGGGTTGTTCGTGGTGGCGGCTTCGGCATCGGCGCGGCCGAAGGCCTTGTGCATGCGCGCGCGGCTGCCCGCGACATGCCGGCGCAGCGCGCGGCCCGCGATCTCGGGGTCGCCGCTGGCGATGGCCTCGACGATGTCGCGGTGCTCGTCGGCCGAGACCCGCAGGCCGCCGCCGCTGTCGAGCGCGCGCATGCGGAACAGGTGCAGCTCCTTCACGAGGCGCTTGTAGGTCTCGGTCAGTTTCCTGCTGCCCGCGGTGTCGAGCAGGATCTCGTGGAACTGCAGGTTGAGCTGCGCGTACTGCTCCACGTCCTGCGCCTGGGCCGCCGAGCGCATGGCGTCGAGCATGGCGCGCAGCCGCTCGACGGCATCGAGCTTGATCGCCAGCGCCACGCGGCGGCCGATGATTTCCTCCAGCGCCTCGCGCAGCTCGTAGATCTCGTCCGCTTCCTCGAACGCGATCTCGCGCACGAAGACGCCGCGGTTCTTCTCGTTGCGCACCAGGCCCGCCTCCTCCAGCGCGCGCAGCGCCTCGCGGATCGGGCCGCGGCTGGTGTTGAAGCGCTGCGAGAGCTCGCTCTCGTTGATGCGGCTGCCCACCGGGAGCTCGCCCGTCATGATCAATCGCTCGATCTCCTCCTGCATCAGCATCGGCAGCGAGCTGGACTGGAGGAACGCGAGGGCGGAGGAGGGATTGCTGGTGACCATGGAACGCATTCTCCAGCCTCGGATTAAAAACTGTCAACAATTTTTTATTGACAGTCTTAAGTTGGCAATCTACATTGCTTTCACCGGATCCCGGCCGCCAGGCCCCGGACGCCCGCCACTCACCCTTTCGTGACAGCAAGCCCTCTCAGGAGAAACAGATGACGATGAAACCAAGCTCGCGCCGTCTCGCGGCCGTCCTGTGCGCCGCGGCGCTCGGCCTCGCGACCAGTGGTGCCGCCTGGGCGCAGAAGACCTCGCTCCTGGTCTACACCGCGCTCGAGACCGATGCCATGAAGCTCTATAAGGACGCCTTCGAGAAGGCCAATCCCGATATCGAGGTGAAGTGGGTGCGCGACTCCACCGGCATCGTCACCGCCAAGCTGCTGGCCGAGAAAGCCAATCCGCAGGCCGACGTGGTGGCCGGACTGGCCGCCAGCAGCCTCGCGCTGCTGCAGCAGGAAGGCATGCTGCTGCCCTACGAGCCCAAGGGCTTCAAGGAACTGAACCCCGCCTACTCCGATGCCGCGCGCCCGCCGGCCTGGGTCGGCATGGACGTCTGGGCCGCCACCATCTGCTTCAACCGGGTCGAGGCGCAGAAGCTGGGCCTGCCCAAGCCCGAGAGCTGGAAGGACCTCGCCAAGCCGGTCTACAAGGGCGCCATCTCGATGCCGCATCCGGCCTCCAGCGGCACCGGCTACCTCGACGTCTCCTCGTGGCTGCAGCTGTGGGGCGATGCCGAGGGCTGGAAGTACATGGACGCGCTGCATCAGAACATCGCGCAGTACGTGCACTCGGGCTCCAAGCCCTGCAAGCAGGCCGGCGCGGGCGAGTTCCCGATCGGCATCTCCTTCGAGTTCCGCGCCCACCAGGTCAAGAAGTCGGGCGCCCCGGTCGACCTGATCTTCCCGAAGGAAGGCCTGGGCTGGGACATCGAGGCCACCAGCCTCATGAAGACCAGCACCAAGCTCGAGCAGGCCAAGCGCTTCGCCGACTGGATGGCGAGCAAGGAGGCCAACCAGATCAGCGCACGCTGGTGGGCCGTGGTGGCCTATCCCGGCGTGGTCTCGAAGCTCGAGGGCATTCCCGACAACTACGAGAAGCTGCTCGCGAAGAACGACCTGAACTGGGCCGCCAAGAACCGCGAACGCATCCTGGCCGAGTGGAGCAAGCGCTACGAGGGCAAGGCCGAACCCAAGTAAGAGCTCGCCCCGCCTCTCCCGCCTGCCGTCTTCCTCCAACCCGCGGACACGCGCCCCGCCGCGTCCGCTAACGACGAGTGCGAACAATGGATACGACCGACACCCCGTTCATGGCCGGCCGGCGGCCCGCGAGCGGCGCCGCGGCGCTCGAGGTCATCGGGGTCCGCAAGGACTTCGAGACCTTCAGCGCGCTGCGCGACGTGCACCTGCGCGTCAACCCCGGCGAGATGCTGTGCTTCCTCGGCCCCTCGGGCTGCGGCAAGACCACGCTCTTGCGCATCATCGCGGGGCTGGAGACCCAGACCGCGGGCCAGATCCTGCAGAACGGCAAGGACGTCTCGTGGCTGCCGCCCGACCGGCGCGACTACGGCATCGTGTTCCAGTCCTACGCCCTGTTCCCCAACCTCACGATCGCCGAGAACATCGGCTACGGCCTGGTCAACGGCCGCGCCCGACGCGCCGAGGTCAAGGCGCGCGTCGACGAGCTGCTCAAGCTGGTCGGCCTGCCGACCTCGGGCGCCAAGTACCCGAGCCAGCTCTCGGGCGGCCAGCAACAGCGCGTGGCGCTGGCGCGCGCGCTCGCCACCCGTCCCGGCCTGCTGCTGCTCGACGAGCCGCTGTCGGCGCTCGACGCGCTCGAGCGCATCCGCCTGCGCGGCGAGATCCGCCGGCTGCAGAAGCAGGTCGGCATCACCACCATCATGGTCACGCACGACCAGGAGGAAGCGCTGTCGATGGCCGACCGCATCGTGGTCATGAACCACGGCGTGATCGAGCAGGTCGGCACGCCGATGGAGGTCTACGAGCAGCCGGCCACGCCCTTCGTGGCGGACTTCGTCGGCAAGGTCAACGTGCTGCGCTCGGTGGCGCTGGGCAACCACCGCTTTCAAGTGGGCGACATGGAGCTGCAGTGCGATGCCTGCGACGGCGCCTTCGAGCCCGGCGAGGCGGTCAACCTCTACCTGCGGCCCGAGGACCGCGCGGTCGAGCACCTGCGCGAGGACACGGCCAACCGGCTGCGCGCCATGGTCACCAAGGTCGAGTTCCTCGGCGGCCTGTGCATCGCCGAGGTGACGGCCGACGCGCTGCACGGCCAGACGCTCGGGCTGCACTTCTCGCTCAACCAGCTGCACGACCTCGGCATCCGCGAGGGCCACACGGTCGACATCGCGCTGCGCGCCAACCGCATCCGCGCCTTCTCCGCCGCGCGCGCTACGCAACCATGAACACGCTGGCCCATCCCCTCGCCGCCAAGCCGGCCATGAGCACGCGGCCCGCCCTGCGCTGGAGCCGCGACGAGACCATCGCGCGCGCCGTGCTGTGCGTCGTGATGGCGATGCTGTTCGTGTTCCTGGTCGCGCCGCTGCTCACCATCCTTGCGCACGCGGTGCAGGACAAGGACGGCCGCTTCGTCGGCCTGGCCCACTTCATCACCTACTTCCAGACGCCGAGCCTGCTGCGCGCCGCCTGGAACTCGGTCTGGGTCGCGGCCGCGGTGGTCGCGATCTCGGTGCCCGCGGCCTTCGTGTTCGCCTATGCGCTCACGCGCAGCCGCATGCCGGCACCGCTGAAGGCCGTGTTCCGGCTCATCGCGCTGATCCCGCTGCTCGCGCCCTCGCTGCTGTCGGCGATCTCGTTCGTGCAGTGGTTCGGCAACCAGGGCGCGCTCAAGTTCCTGCTGGGCGGCACCTCGATCTACGGCGCGCCCGGGATCATCCTGGCCGAGGTCTACAACACCTTCCCGCATGCGCTGATGATCCTGGTCACTGCCCTGTCGCTGGCCGACGGCCGGCTCTACGAGGCCGCCACCGCGCTGCGCACGCGGCCGCTGCGGCAGTTCATGACCATCACCCTGCCCTCGTGCAAGTACGGCCTGATCAGCGCGGCCACCGTGGTCTTCACCTACGTGGTCAGCGACTTCGGCGCGCCCAAGGTGATCGGCGGCAACTTCAACGTGCTGTCGGTCGACGTCTTCAAGCAGGTGGTCGGGCAGCACAACTTCTCGATCGGCGCGGTGGTCGGCATGCTGCTCCTGCTGCCGTCGATCGTCTCCTTCGTCATCGACTACGTGGTCCGGCGCAAGCTCAAGGCGCAGCTCACGGCGCGCTCGGTGCCCTACAGCCCGAAGCGCCGGCGCGTGGCCGACACCCTGCTCACGCTGTTCTGCACCGTGGTCTGCGCCTTCCTGCTGGCCACCATCGGCATGGCGGTCTACACCTCGCTGATCGCGCTGTGGCCCTACGACCAGACCTTCACGCTCAAGCACTACCACTTCGTGCTGGTCGAGAGCGACATGGCCGCGGCCTACGGCAACAGCCTGCTGGTGGCCATGGCCACCGCGGTGGCCGGCTCGCTGATCGTGTTCACGGGCGCCTACCTGATCGAGAAGACGCGCGGCCTCGGCCTGATGCGCAAGGGCATGCACCTGATGGCCGTGCTGTCGATGGCGGTGCCGGGCCTGGTGCTGGGCCTGGGCTACGTGATGTTCTTCAACCATCCGGCCAACCCGCTGAACTTCCTCTACCAGACGATGGCGATCCTGATCGTGTCGATGGTGGTGCACTACTACACCTCGAGCCACCTCACGGCCGTCACCGCGCTCAAGCAGATCGACAACGAGTTCGAGGCCGTCTCGGCCTCGCTCAAGGTGCCGTTCTTCAAGACCTTCCTGCGCGTCACGGTGCCGGTATGCCTGCCGGCCATCCTCGACATCGGGCGCTACTTCTTCGTGGTGTCGATGGCCAGCCTGTCGTGCGCCATCTTCCTCTACACGCCCGAGACCATCCTCGCGTCGGTCGCGATCATGCACATGGACGACGCCGGCGACATCGGCCCGGCCGCCGCGCTGGCCAGCCTGATCGTGGTCACCTCGACGCTGGTGTGCATCGCCTATGCGCTGCTCACGCGCGTGCTGCTCGCGCGCACGCAGGCCTGGCGCAACCTGGGCCGCGGCTGAACGGTCCCCTCTCATTCCCCTTCCCTGCCTGGAGACACCATGAGTCAAGCCCCGCATCCGATCCTGCTCACCCCCGGCCCCCTGACCACGTCCGAGCGCACGCGCCAGGCGATGCTGCGCGACTGGGGTTCGTGGGACGGCGACTTCAACCAGATCACCGCGCGCATCCGCCGCCAGGTGCTGGAGATCGTGCACGGCACGGGCACGCACGAATGCGTGCCGCTGCAGGGCAGCGGCACCTTCTCGGTCGAGGCCGCCATCGGCACCGTGGTGCCGCGCGACGGCCATGTGCTGGTGCCGAGCAACGGCGCCTACTGCCAGCGCCTCGCGAAGATCTGCAAGGTGCTGGGCCGCAAGCTGACCACCATCGACTACACCGAGGAGAAGCAGATCTCGCCCGCCGACGTGGACCGCGCGCTCGCGGCCGATCCTGGCATCACCCATGTCGCGGTGGTGCACTGCGAAACCGGCGCCGGCGTGCTCAACCCGCTGCACGAGATCGCATTGGTCGTTGCGAAGCACGGGCGCGGCCTGATCGTCGATGCCATGAGCTCCTTCGGCGCGCTCGAGATCGACGCGCGCAAGACGCCGTTCGATGCCGTGGTCGCGGCCTCGGGCAAGTGCCTCGAGGGCGTGCCGGGCATGGGCTTCGTGATCGTCAAGCGCAGCACGCTCGAGCAATGCGAAGGCCACAGCCCCTCGCTGAGCCTGGACCTGTACGACCAGTGGGTCTACATGGAGAAGACCACGCAGTGGCGCTTCACGCCGCCCACCCACGTGGTGGCCGCGCTCGACACCGCGATCGCGCAGTACGTGGAGGAAGGCGGCCTGGCCGCGCGCGGCGGCCGCTATGCGCGCAACTGCAAGGCGCTGGTGGGCGGGCTGGCCGCGCTGGGCCTGCGCGCCTTCCTCGACCCGGCCATCCAGGCGCCGATCATCGTCACCTTCCATGCGCCCGACGATCCGCGCTACGACTTCAAGACCTTCTACAACGAGGTCAAGAAGCGCGGCTACATCCTCTACCCCGGCAAGCTCACGCAGGTGGAGACCTTCCGCGTGGGCTGCATGGGGCACTTCGGCGACGCGGGCATTCCGGGCGCGGTCGCCGCCATCGCCGAGACGCTCGAGGCCATGGGCATCCGGCAGGCATCGGCCGCCGTCGCGGCCTGAACGGACAACGCATGGCACCGGCGCATTGCAGCGCCGGTCCTACAACGCGGGGCACGGCACGCTTCCCATAATCGGGCGCATGACGGCGCTGCGCAGCGACATCCCCGCCCGCCTCGACCGCCTGCCCTGGTCGCGCTGGCACTGGCGCGTGGTGATCGCCCTCGGCGTGGCCTGGGTGCTCGACGGCCTCGAGGTCACTCTGGTGGGCTCGATCGGCGCCGTGCTCGAGCGGCCAGACACGCTCGGGCTCACGGCCGGCGAGATCGGCCTCTCGGGCTCGATCTACGTGGCCGGCGCCGTGCTCGGCGCGCTGCTGTTCGGCCGGCTCACCGACCGGCTCGGACGCAAGAAGCTGTTCCTGGTCACGCTGGTGGTCTACACGCTGGGCACGCTGGCCACGGCCTTCTCTCCCGACTTCGCCTTCTTCGCGCTGTGCCGCTTCGTCACCGGGCTGGGCATCGGCGGCGAGTACGCGGCCATCAACTCGGCCATCGACGAGCTGATCCCCGCGCGCGTGCGCGGCCGCGTCAACCTCGCGATCAACGGCAGCTTCTGGATCGGCGCCGCGCTCGGCGCCGGGCTGAGCCTGGTGCTGCTCGACGCGCGCGTGATCGGTCCGGTGTGGGGCTGGCGCGCCGGCTTCGGCCTGGGCGCGGTGCTCGCGGTGGCGATCCTGCTGGTGCGCCGCCACGTGCCCGAGAGCCCGCGCTGGCTGATCGCGCACGGCCGCGCCGACGAGGCCGAGCGCATCGTCGGCGCCATCGAGGCCGAAGTCTCGGCGCAGCACGGGCCGCTGTCCGCGCCGCGCAGTTACGTCGACTACACGGCCGCGCGCCGCGAGAGCCCGCCGATGCGGCAGGTGGCGCGCGTGCTGCTGCAGCATTACCGGCAGCGCAGCGTGGTCGCGCTCGCCTTGATGATCGCGCAGGCCTTCTTCTACAACGCGATCTTCTTCACCTACGCGCTGGTGCTGACGCGCTTCTACGCCGTGCCCGAGGCCAGCGTGGCGCTCTACATCTTCCCGTTCGCGCTCGGCAACGTGCTGGGGCCGCTGCTGCTGGGCCCGCTGTTCGACAGCGTGGGCCGGCGCCGCATGATCGCGCTGACCTATGTGCTCGCGGGCGTGGGGCTGGCCCTCACCGGCTGGGCCTTCATGCAGGGCTGGCTCGATGCGCGCAGCCAGGCGTTGTGCTGGTCGGCCGTGTTCTTCCTCGCCTCGGCCGCCGCGAGCTCGGCCTATCTCACGGTCAGCGAGGTGTTCCCGCTCGAGATGCGCGCGATGGCGATCGCGATCTTCTATGCCATCGGCATGGGCGCGGGCGGCTTCGCGGCGCCGCTGCTGTTCGGCCTGTTGATCGAGACCGGCAGCCGCGGCGCGGTGATGGTCGGCTACTGCCTGGCCTCGGTGCTGGTGGTGGTGGCCGGGCTGCTCGCGCTGCGCTATGCGGCCGACGCGGAACGCAAGCCGCTCGAGGAAGTGGCACCGCCGCTGGCCTCCGAGCACGGCGGCGAGCGCTGAGGCCCGGCGCGGCCATCGCCACGCGGTTGCGTCTGCACCGTGGCACGGCACCGGCAAGGCATGTGACTTGCTTCGGCCTCGCGGTCCGCACCGCGAGATGCAGGACTCCTACAAACGTCGACGCCCCCGTCTTCGATTCATTGCTTTCGCGATCCGGACATCGCCAGAGGCGCGTTGCAACCCCGTCGCGATTCGCCTCGATTCTTAAGAAATCTTGGGAGAAAGCAATTGAAAACAAAGCGTTCGACACGCGCGGCGGCAGCCTGCGCGATGCTCCTGGCCTGCGTGCTCGCGAGCGGATGCGGCGGCGGCGATGACACGGCCGTGCGGCCGCTCGCGGTCCCGCCCATCGCACCCGCCGACCCCGCGCCGACGATCTCCGTGACCGCGCCGCCCAACCCGGCGGACCCCACGGCGATCACGCGCTTCACCTCGACCGTGCCGTTCGGGGAAAAAGGCAGCTACCTGTCGTCCGAGCAGATCGTCTACGGCTTCGGCACCACGGCGGTGTCGGATGCCCAGTACAAGGACGTGATCTATACCGTGCCGCTGCGAGGCACGGTGCGCTATCCGATGGCTCAGGCCGGTGCGCCGGGCGCGTCGAAGGTGCAACCCTCCGCCGCCGGCGGCCATCCGGTGGTGGTGTTCCTGCACGGCATGCACGACGCCTCCGACCTCAACAACGCCAAGGGCTACGACTACCTGCAGAAGGGCCTGGCCGAGAACGGCTACGTGGCCTTCTCGATCGACGCGGGCAAGATCAACGGCCTCAACAACATCAACGCATCCGACGCCGGCGCGCTCGCGCGCGGCCAGTTGCTGATGACCACGCTCGACCTGCTGCGCGCCGGCAATGCGACGGGCGTGTTCAACGGCGTCGAACTGCCCGGGCTCAAGGGGAAGCTGGACCTCGACCGCGTGGGCATCGTCGGCCACTCCCGAGGCGCCGAGGCGGTGGCCTACGCGGTCGAGCTGAACCGGCAGCGCATCGGCATCAGCTACCAGAACGTCGAAGCCGCGCGCGAGATCCGCCAGGCGGCCGCGCTCGCCGAGGCCGAGCAGGCGCGGATCCAGAAGCGGGTCGAGGCCGCCTCGGCCACCGTCAGCCAGCTGACCGTGCAGCTCATCATGGCGCAGGCCGCGCTCACGGCGATGCAGGGCCAGTCGCCGCCCGCGGCGCCTGCGGTGATCGAGGCGCTGAAGCAGGACCTGCGGCGATGGAGCGAACAGGTCGCGGCGGCCCAGGCGGTGCTCGACGCGGAGAAGGCCGCGCTGGAAAAGGCCAGCGCCCGTTTCCGGGACGCGAGCTCGATGCCGAAGCTCATCAATGCGGGCAGCAGCGCGTGGCTGGAGCAGGTCTCCTCGCCCGAGGCCCTGCGCGAATCGGGCGTGCTGCTGCCATCGGGCAGCGAGCCGCCGCACCGGATCCGCGCGGTCTTCTCGCTGGCGCCGATCAACGCGCGGCGGCTGTCGAACGTGACCTACGTGCCGTTCGCGACGCTGCTGCCCACCTGCGACGGCGACGTCTACAACATGCCGGGCGCGCAGATCTTCGACGACAGCCGCAACACGGCGGCGGACGAGACCGCGCCCAAGTACCAGGTGGTCGTGCGAGGCGCCAACCACAACTTCTACAACGACCACTGGTCCGAGAACGACGATTCCGAGAAGAACGCGCCGCTCTATTGCAAGGCGGGAAAGATCGAGACGCTGCGGCTCGGCGCCGACGACCAGCGGCGCAACGGCGAGTTCCTCATGCAGTCGTTCCTGCGCTACTTCGTGGGCGACGAGTTCCAGTTCGCACCGTACTGGAAGGGACAGGCGCCCATTCCTTCCGCGGGCTGCCCGGCCGGCGAGCGCCAGTGCGACGAGCGCGTCGTGCTGACGGTGCACCAGCCCGCCACCCAGCGCAAGCTGCTCCAGGACTTCCGCAACGCCGACGCCAGCGCCAGGAATGCGAGCGGACTCGTGACGCGCTACGAGCGCTTCAAGGCGACCGTCCAATGCCAGTTCCTGGCCATCGACGGCCTGCTGGGCGGCCGCAAGGCGGCCTGCACCGATCCGCTGAGCCAGCGCCCGGTCGAGCGCCTGTTCAAGGAAGGCGAGCTGTACCGCCCATCCTCGTACGACGGCAAGACCCTGCTGACCTGGTCGACCACGGATCAGGCCCAGCTGCAATGGGAAGCGGCCGGCCCCGTCATGGCCATCGACACCGGCGATCTTTCAACCCAGGGCTTCGACACGCTGAGCGTGCGCGTCGCCGTGCTGGCCCCGATCGGCCAGGAGGTCGAGATCGCGCTCGTCGACACGCAGGGCCGCAAGGCCGCGCTCAAGGGCAGCGACTTCAGCGATGCGCTCTACGGGATCGCGCGCAAGCCCGACGGCGCGATCCCGCTGGTCGACGCGCCCGAGGACGCGATCTATGCCGACACCGGCACCACCCGGCCGCTGCTGAACATGGTGGCGGTTCCGCTGAAGGCCTTCGCGCTGCATGGCGTGGACCTCGCGCACATCCGGCAGGTCACGCTGCGCTTCCCGAAGGGTTCGGGCAGCGTGGCCGTCACCGACGTGCAGCTGCAGCGGATGGACTGAACGCCACGCCGGCTACAGCGCGCAGGTCCTGAAGCCCAGGAAGCCGTCGTCGCGCCACGGCAGCGCGAAGCCGCGCCGCCGCATCGAGCGCAGCCGCGCGCGCGTGGCGAACGAGGCCCCGCGCAGCACGCGCGCGCGGCCGAAGCCCGCGGCGGGATCGAACTCGCCGCCGCCGCTCCACGGATCGGCGCGGTAGCCGGGCCAGGGCTGCAGCGTGCCCGCGGTCCATTCGTGCACGTCGCCCCAGCGGAAACCACGCCGCGCCGCGGCATGGGCCGCGATCTCCCACTCGACCTCGGTCGCGATGCGGCGGCCGGCCCAGCGGGCCCAGGCATCGGCCTCCCACCAGCTCAGGTGCACCGCGCTGTGGTGGCCGGCCGCGCGCACGGTGGCGCCGAAGCGCTGCTGCAGCACCGAGCCGCCGGTGGCGCTGCGCGCCGCGCCGATCTGCTCCACGTGGCGCGGCCCGCGCCGGCCCTCGGCCTGCGCGGCCAGCCAGCGCCAGCCCTCGCCGTGCCAGAGCTCCTCGCGGTCGTAGCCGCCGTCGTCGACGAATTCGGTGAACTGGTTCCAGGTGACCGGCTGGGCATCGATCTCGAACTCCGGCACGTCGACGCGGTGCGCGCCGCGCTCCTGCGCGAAGGCGAAGCCGGCCTCGCCGCGGCCCAGCTCCCAGCGCGTGGCCGGCAGCGCCAGCGGCTCGCGCACCACGCTCACGGGCGCCTGCTCGATGCCCAGCGGCAGCCCGAGGGTCTGCGCCATCACCACGAACTGCTCGCCGCGCAGGTCCTCGTGGAACAGCGCGAGGCGGTAGAAGTACAGGCCCGCATCGGTCTCGGCCGCATGCTCGAGCAGTTCGAGCGTGCTCTCGAGCGTCTCGAGCAGGTAGGCCTTGGTCTGGGCCAGGTCCGGCAGCCCGGGCGCCCAGCGGCGCTCGGGGCCGATCTGCGCGGGGTTCCACCAGTCGTCGGCCCCGGGATCGATGGCCGCGAGCCGCGTCGGCCGCACCGGACAGTCGGCGCCGAAGGCACGCTGCGTGTTGCGCCCGATCCACCATTCGGCGAACCAGCCGATGTGGCCGGCCAGCCAGACCGGCGGCTGCATGCCCTCCTCGCGCTGCAGTTCGGGCGGCACCGGCAGCGCGGCCGAGCCCAGCGCCTGCTCGTAGAGCGACAGCAGGTGCAGCGTGTGGTTGCGCGCATCGATCAGCGCCAGCGACAGCAGTTCGCGGCCGGCGCGGAGCATGTCGGGGGAGTCGATGCTGGCGGGCATGGAAACCGCCGGGTCGGACGCGGGGCGCGGTGTCTGGGCCATGGCCCATTATGGCCACCGCCCCCGGGGTAGCCCCTGAAGGTAATCCCCGGGGTAGTTCATTAGAATTCAGCCCGCTTCCCCGCACCCGACCCGCCGGCGCACAACGTCGGTGCGTCGGGTGCATTCGTATCGGGGCGGCTTCCACTACAAAAATGGAGATGTGATGCAAGGCTTGCTCAAGCTGTCCCGGGCCATCGACTGGCTCAACGCCCAAGTGGGCAAATACGCCATCTGGCTCATCCTGGCCGCCACCGTGATCAGCGCCGTCAACGCGCTCGTGCGGAAGGTCTTCAACACCAGCTCGAACGCGTTCCTCGAGGTCCAGTGGTATCTGTTCGCGTGGTCGTTCCTGATCGCCGCGGGCTTCACCCTGCTGCACCGCGAGCATGTGCGCATCGACGTGGTCAACAGCCGCCTGTCCAAGCGCAAGCAGGTCTGGATCGACATCATCGGCTTCGCCTTCTTCCTCACGCCGCTGTGCCTGGCGGTGCTCTACCTCTCGACCCCGGTGGTGATCCAGATGTACCAGTCGGGCGAGGTGTCCGGCAATTCCGGCGGCCTGATCCGCTGGCCGGTGTGGGCGGCGCTGCCGGCGGGCTTCGTGCTGCTGCTGCTGCAGGGCTGGTCCGAACTGATCAAGCGCATCGCGTTCCTGCGCGGCCAGGGACCCGATCCCATGGGCCGCCTGACCGACAAGACGGCCGAGGCCGAACTCATCGAAGCCCTGCGCCTGCAGGCCGAGGCGGATGCCGCCAAGGCCGGCACCTCGGCCAAGCCGCAGCACTGAGCGCACCAGACACACACCATGGAATTCATCGTCGCCAACTTCGCCCCGATCATGTTCGCGGGGCTGATCTGCTTCCTCCTGCTGGGCTTTCCCGTGGCCTTCAGCCTCGGCGCCTGCGGCCTGTTCTTCGGCCTGATCGGCATCGAACTGGGCGTGTTCCAGTCCTCGGTGATGGCCTGGCTGCCCCAGCGGCTCATCGGCATCATGGCCAACGACACGCTGCTGGCGGTCCCCTTCTTCACGCTCATGGGGCTGATCCTCGAGCGAAGCGGCATGGCCGAGGACCTGCTCGACACCGTCGGCCAGGTGTTCGGCCCGATGCGCGGCGGCCTGGCGCTGGCCGTGATCTTCGTCGGCGCGCTGCTGGCGGCCACCACCGGCGTGGTGGCGGCCTCGGTCATCTCGATGGGCCTGATCTCGCTGCCGATCATGCTGCGCTACGGCTACGACCGGCGGCTCACCAGCGGCGTCATCGCAGCCTCCGGCACGCTGGCCCAGATCATCCCGCCCTCGCTGGTGCTGATCATCATGGCCGACCAGCTCGGCAAGAGCGTCGGCGACATGTACAAGGGCGCCTTCCTGCCCGGCTTCATGCTGATGGGCCTGTACGTGCTGTACGTGGTCTTCCTCGCGATCTTCAAGCCCGCGCAGGTGCCCGCGCTGCCGCCCGAGGCACGCACCTTCCGCGAACCCAACGGCAGCGGCGGCTACGTCTCGCTGGTGGCGCTCACGGCCCTCTCGGCCGTGGTGGCCGTGGTGCTGGCGCGCAACATGGCGGCCGTGCACACCTGGTTCCAGGGCGAGGAAGTGACCTCGGTCGCGACCGACGAGAAGGTCGTGGTCGCCATGTGCGGCGGCGTGTTCGTCGCGCTGGTGATCGCGCTGGTCAACAAGGGCCTGAAGCTCAACCTGCTGTCGCGGCTGGCCGAGCGCGTCACCTTCGTGCTGATCCCGCCGCTGCTGCTGATCTTCCTGGTGCTGGGCACCATCTTCCTGGGCGTGGCCACGCCGACCGAAGGCGGCGCGATGGGCGCGGTGGGCGCGCTGGTCATGGCCTGGCTGCGCGGGCGCATGAACATGACCCTGCTCAAGCAGGGCCTGGCCTCGACCACCAAGCTCTCGAGCTTCGTGATGTTCATCCTGATCGGCGCCACGGTCTTCAGCCTGGTGTTCCAGGCCGCCGACGGCCCGATCTGGGTCGAGCACCTGCTGTCGGCGCTGCCCGGCGGCCCGGTGGGCTTCCTGATCGCGGTGAACGTGCTGGTGTTCTTCCTGGCCTTCTTCCTCGACTACTTCGAGCTCTCGTTCATCGTGGTGCCGCTGCTGGCGCCGGTGGCCCACAAGCTGGGCATCGATCTGATCTGGTTCGGCGTGCTGCTGGCGGTGAACATGCAGACCTCGTTCATGCACCCACCCTTCGGCTTCGCGCTGTTCTTCCTGCGTTCGGTCGCGCCCGAGAAGCAGTACGTGGACCGCGTGACGCAGAAGGTCATGGAGCCCGTGACCACGATGCAGATCTACAAGGGCGCGATCCCCTTCGTGCTGATCCAGCTGACGATGGTGGGCATCCTGATCGCCTTCCCCCAGCTGGTGACCGGCAGCCTCGACAAGGAGGTCAACGTCAACCTCGAGGACATCGGCGCGCAGATGCGCGACAGCCTGAAGTCGGAAGACGGCGCCCCGTCCTCCGAGCCCTACGGCAACGACCAGCCGGCCTCGCCCGACGCGGCGCCGGGCAGCACGCCCGATGCCGGCGCGCCGCAGGGCGCGGAAACGCCCGCGCCCACGGCCGAGCCGGCCGAGAGCGACCCGCTCAAGGCGATGGAGGACGCGCTCAAGCAGGGCGACAAGAAGCCCTGACGCGCGGGCGGTGCCCTCCGGGGCGCCCCCCAGGAAAAAGGCCGGCCACTCTCGCGAGCGGCCGGCCTTTTTCGTGGCCCGGTCCGGGAAGGGCTGGCGCCCTCCCGGCCGTGGAACTCAGATCTTGACCGAGTTCATGTACTGGTTGAACGGGTACTCCGAGAAGCGGTTCCACAGGATCTGGTCGCGCTGGAAGGCGCGCATGTCCTGGTGGATCTTCTTGAACTCGGGCGACTTCGCCTCGTGCTCGGCGAAGGTGTCCATCGAGGCCTTGAAGCCGGCATCCATCACGGCCTTCGGGAACGCCTTGAGCTGGGTCTTGGCGGCCACCAGCTTCTTCAGCGCGACCGGGTTGTAGGCGTCGTACTTGGCGATCATGTCGCGCGCCGCCACCTTGGTGGCCGCGTCGAGGATGGCCTTGTTCTCGTCCGACAGCTTGGCGTAGGCCTTGTTGTTGATGAAGAACTCGAGGTCGGCGCCGCCTTCCCACCAGCCGGGGTAGTAGTAGTAGGGAGCGACCTTGTTGAAGCCCAGCTTCTCGTCGTCGTGCGGGCCGACGAATTCGGCCGCGTCCAGCGTGCCCTTCTCGAGCGCCTGGTACACGTCGCCGGCGGGCATGTTCTGCGACACCACGCCCAGCTTGGCCATCGCCTCGCCGAACACGCCGCCGCCCATGCGCATCTTCAGGCCCTTGAGGTCCTCGACGGTCTTGATTTCCTTGCGGTACCAGCCGCCCATCTGCGTGCCGGTGTTGCCGGCGCTGGCGGTGCGGAAGTTGTAGTTGGCGAAGAAGGCGTCGAGCAGCTTGCGGCCGTTGCCGTACTCTTTCCACGAATCGGTCTGGCGGGCCGTCAGGCCGAAGGGCACCGCGCAGCTGAAGGCGAAGATCGGATCCTTGCCGGTGAAGTAGTAGGCCGCGGACTGGGCCATCTCCAGAGTGTCGCCCTGCAGCGCATCGACCACGCCGAACGCGGGCATCAGTTCGCCCGCGGGGTGCGCGGAGATTTCGAACTTGCCGCCCGACAGGGCCTTGACCGTCTTCGAAAGCATTTCGGCACTGCCGAAGATGGTGTCGAGCGAGCGGGGGAAGCTCGACGCCAGGCGCCAGCGCACGGCGGCCTGCGCATGAACGGCAGGCGCGATGCCGGCAGCCAGAACGCCGGCGATGCCGGCGTTTTTGATGAGGGAACGACGATCCATTGATTTCACTCCGAGTGCTTCAAGAAAAACGAAACGCGGCTTGTGACCGCGTTGGGGACTTTTGTAAGTCTTAAGGCCTGTGCGTCGACAGGCCTTGGACGATTGTAAAAACGCCCTTACACACGGGCGGCGGGGGTTTACCCTGCGACGGCACCGAAGCGTTGCCGGATCGACTGCTCGATACCGGGCGCATCGAGCCCGATCGAGGCCAGCAGCTTGGCCGGGTCGCCGTGCTCGATGAAGCGGTCGGGCAGGCCCAGCTGCAGCACCGGCACCTGCACGCCGGCGGCCTGCAGCGCCTCGAGCACCGCGCTGCCCGCGCCGCCCATCAACGCGCCTTCCTCGAGCGTGACCAGCGCCTCGTGCGAGCGCGCCACCTCGAGCAGCAGCTCCACGTCGAGCGGCTTGGCCCAGCGCATGTTGGCGACCGTGGCGTCGAGCGCCTCGGCGGCCGTGAGCGCCGGATACAGCAGCGTGCCGAAGGCCAGGATGGCGATGCGCTTTCCCTGGCGGCGCAGCTCGCCCTTGCCGAAGGGCAGGCCGTCGAGCGCGAGGTGCGGCTCGACGCCGGCACCCGCGCCGCGCGGATAGCGCACGGCCACCGGGTGGTCCTGCTCGTAGGCGGTGGTCAGCAGCTGCCGTGTCTCGCGCTCGTCGGCGGGACAGGCGATGCTCATGTTCGGGATGCAGCGCAGGAACGGGATGTCGTAGGCACCCGCATGCGTGGCGCCGTCGGCGCCCACCAGGCCCGCGCGGTCGAGCGCGAACACCACCGGCAGGTTCTGGATCGCGACGTCGTGCACCAGCTGGTCGTAGCCGCGCTGCAGGAAGGTCGAGTAGATCGCCACCACCGGCTTCAGGCCCTCGCAGGCCAGGCCCGCGGCGAAGGTCACGGCATGCTGCTCGGCGATGCCGACGTCGTAGTAGCGGTCGGGGAAACGCTGCTCGAACTCGACGAGACCCGAGCCTTCGCGCATGGCCGGCGTGATGCCGACCAGCCGGCCGTCCTTGGCCGCCGTGTCGCACAGCCACTGGCCGAAGACCTGCGTGAAGGTCTTCTTGGGCGCCGACGCGGGCTTGACCAGGCCGACCTGCGGATCGAATTTGCCGGGGCCGTGGTAGGCCACGGGATCGGCCTCGGCCAGCTTGTAGCCCTGGCCCTTCTTGGTCACCACGTGCAGGAACTGCGGACCCTCGAGGTGCTTGAGGTTCTCGAGCGTGGGCACCAGCGAGTCGATGTCGTGGCCGTCGATCGGGCCCACGTAGTTGAAGCCGAACTGCTCGAACAGCGTGGCCGGCACCACCATGCCCTTGGCATGCTGCTCGAAGCGCTTGGCCAGCTCGAACAGCGGCGGCGCGGCGCGCAGCACGCTCTTGCCCACGTTCTTGGCGGCGGCGTAGAAGTTGCCGCTCATCAGCTGCGCGAGGTAGCGGTTGAGCGCGCCCACCGGCGGGCTGATCGACATGTCGTTGTCGTTGAGGATCACGATCAGCCGGCAGTCGCACACGCCCGCGTTGTTGAGCGCCTCGAAGGCCATGCCGGCCGTGAGCGCGCCGTCGCCGATGATGGCCACGGTGAAGCGGTCCTCGCCCTTCTGCTTGGCGGCCATGGCCATGCCGAGCGCGGCCGAGATGCTGGTCGACGAGTGCGCGGTGCCGAAGGTGTCGTACTCGCTCTCGCTGCGCTGCGGGAAGCCCGAGATGCCGCCGAGCTGGCGCAGGGTGGGCATGCGCTCGCGCCGGCCCGTGAGGATCTTGTGCGGATAGGTCTGGTGGCCCACGTCCCACACCAGCCGGTCGTGCGGCGTGTTGAAGACGTGGTGCAGCGCGACCGTGAGCTCCACCGTGCCGAGGTTCGAGCTCAGGTGGCCGCCGGTGCGCGAGACGTTGTCGAGCACGCAGGCGCGCACCTCGTCGGACAGCTGCTTGAGCTGGGCCCGGTCGTACTGGCGGATGGGGGACGGATCGTGGAGCGTGGGGAGCAGCGGAGCGGCCATGGATCGTGGTGTTCGTTCTTGTCTAGCGGTCGCGGGCGACGACCATGTGGGCCAGGGCGCGCAGCGCCGCGGTGTCGTTCAGGCCGCTCGCATCGAGCGCTGCAAGAGCGTCGTCGAGCAGTTGCGAGGCCTGGGCCCGGGCTCCCTCGAGCCCCAGCAGCGACACATAGGTGGGCTTGTCGGCCGCGGCATCCTTGCCGGCGGTCTTGCCGAGGGTCTGCGAATCGGCCGTCACATCGAGGATGTCGTCGACGACCTGGAAGGCCAGGCCGATCGCCGCGCCGTAGCCGCGCAGCGCGGTCAGCGCCGCCGGCGAAACACCGGTGCCGCAGGCCGCCCCCATCTCGACGCTGCCCTGCAGCAGCGCGCCGGTCTTCAGCCGGTGCATCTCGCGCAACTGCGCTTCGTTCAAGGCCACGCCCACGCTCGCGAGGTCGATCGCCTGGCCGCCGGCCATGCCCTGGCTGCCGGCGGCGCGCGCCAGCATGCGGCACAGCGTGGCCTGCATCGCGGGCGGCACCTCGTCGCCATCGGGCGTGAGCAGCTCGAAGGCCAGCGCCTGCAGCGCGTCGCCCGCGAGCAGTGCATCGGCCTCGCCGAACTTCACGTGCACGGTGGGCTTGCCGCGGCGCAGCACGTCGTTGTCCATGCACGGCAGGTCGTCGTGCACCAGCGAATAGGCATGGATCAGCTCGGTGGCGCAGGCCGCGCGCAGCGCCGCGGCCGCATTGCCGCCGACCGCCTCGCTGGCCGCGAGCACCAAGAGCGGCCGCAGCCGCTTGCCGCCGTCGAGCACCGCATAGCGCATGGCCTCGCCGAGCAGCACCGGCGAATCGACGCCGACCCAGCCCGACAGCGCCTGTTCGACGCGCTCGAGGTGCGGACGGCTCCAGAGCGCGAGGCGGGCCTGATCCCAGGCGGAGGACGTGGTGGCCGCGGTCATTCGGCGGCCCAGGGCTTGAGGCTGCCCGCGTCGAGCACCTTGATCTGGTCCTCCACCGCCTGCAGCCGGTCGCGGCAGAAGGCCAGCAGCGCGGCGCCGCGCTGGTAGCTGCCCAGCAGCCGGTCGAGCGGCAGCTGGCCCGATTCGAGTTCCGCGACCAGTTGCTCCAGTTCCTGGAGTCCCGCTTCGTAGCTGACGGGCATCGGGCCCGTGTCGGGCGTGGGCGCCGGACTGGACGCGGGAGAGGAAGGCACCTTGGGCATGCGGGGGCAACGAGGATGAAACCGCGCATTTTAGGTCTCGGCCAGTGACGCATCGACGGCCTGCGCGACACCTGCCCGCGACGTCATGCACGGCCGTACAGGACGCCCGCCCCGACCAGGGTGAAAGCCCCAGGGGCCACAAGGAAGGCCCCCCGGGTACAATCACCCTCCCCCAGCCGGTCACGCCGGCGCAACTCTCGGGCCGGCACGCCTCTCCTGTCGTCGGTACCTTCCGTTTCAATTTTGTTTTCCTCCCTGTGGGGAGCTTGGTCAGGTCCTCCATGTCTGATTTAAGTCTTCAACTGCAGCAGGCCACGAGCCAACTTCCGGTTTCCGCGTACTTCGACGAGGCGCTCTTCGCCCGCGAGATGGAAACGCTCTTTGCCCGTGGCCCACGCTATGTCGGCCACCGCCTTGCCGTGCCGGAGGCCGGCAACTTCCACACGCTGCCCCACGAGCACCAGGGCCGCGCGCTGGTCCACACGCCCAAGGGCGTGGAACTGATCTCCAACGTCTGCCGCCACCGCCAGGCCGTGATCCTGCAGGGCCGCGGCGAACTCGACGCGCGCACCGGCGGCAACATCGTCTGCCCGCTGCACCGCTGGACCTATGCCGCGGCCGACGCGCGCACCACCGGCACGCTGATCGGCGCCCCGCATTTCGCGCAGGACCCCTGCCTGAACCTGCACAACTACCCGCTCACCGAGTGGAACGGCCTGCTGTTCGAGGCCAACGGCCGCGACATCGCCGCCGACATGGCCGGCCTGGGTCCGCGCGCCGACCTCTCGTTCGAGGGCTTCGCGCTCGACCACGTCGAGCTGCACGAGTGCAACTACAACTGGAAGACCTTCATCGAGGTCTATCTCGAGGACTACCACGTCGGCCCGTTCCATCCGGGCCTGGGCAGCTTCGTCACCTGCGACGACCTGCGCTGGGAGTTCAACCGCAACTACTCGGTGCAGACCGTGGGCGTGGCCAACCGCCTGGGCCGCGCGGGCAGCCCGGTCTACCAGAAGTGGCAGGAACAGCTGCTGCAGTACCGCGAGGGCAAGCCGCCCAAGTACGGCGCGATCTGGCTCACCTACTACCCGCACGTGATGATCGAGTGGTATCCGCACGTGCTCACCGTCTCGACCCTGCACCCGGTCAGCCCGACCAAGACGCTCAACATGGTGGAGTTCTTCTACCCCGAGGAAATCGTCGCCTTCGAGCGCGAGTTCGTCGAGGCCCAGCGCGCCGCCTACATGGAAACCTGCGTGGAAGACGACGAGATCGCCGAGCGCATGGACGCCGGCCGCCGCGCGCTGATGCTGCGCGGCGACAACGAGACCGGCCCCTACCAGAGCCCGATGGAAGACGGCATGCAGCAGTTCCACGAGTGGTACCGGCGCGAGCTGCAGGCCGCCGGCTGAGGCGTCGAAGCGACTGCTTCCGCCTCGTTTCCTGCTATTCTCTTGATAGCTGAACACGTCCGATTGGCGGGCGTTTCAGCTATTTTTCTTTTGTAAGAAGTCAAGACGATGCAAGCGCTCTGGATGGTGCTCGGCGCCTTTTTGTTCGCCACCATGGGCGTGGCCGTGAAGATCGCCTCGGCCTGGTTCACCAGCGGCGAGATGGTGCTGTGGCGCGGCGTCATCGGCATCGTCTTCCTGTGGCTGCTCGCGCGCAGCCGCGGCGTCTCGCTCGCCACCCGGTACCCGGGCATGCATGCCTGGCGCAGCCTGATCGGCGTGGTCTCGCTGGGCGCGTGGTTCTATGCCATCGCCCACATGCCGCTGGCCACGGCCGTCACCCTCAACTACATGAGCAGCGTCTGGATCGCCGCCTTCCTGGTCGGCGGCGCGCTGCTGGCCTGGATGCCGGTGCCGGGCCGCGACGGCCGCGTGTCGCGCCCGCCGCTGCAGGCGCCGCTGGTGCTGACCGTGCTCACCGGCTTCGTCGGCGTGGTGCTGATGCTCAAGCCCAGCGTCGATTCGAGCCAGGGCTTCGCCGGCCTGCTGGGCCTGCTGTCGGGCCTGACCGCCGCCTTCGCCTACATGCAGGTGGTGGCGCTCTCGCGCATCGGCGAGCCCGAGATGCGCACGGTGTTCTATTTCGCGCTCGGCTCGGCCGTGGCCGGTGCGCTGGCCACGGCCTTCACGGGCTTTTCGGAATGGAACTGGCGCCACGGCCTGTGGCTGCTGCCGATCGGCCTGCTGGCCGCTCTCGGACAGCTTTGCATGACGCGCGCCTACGCCACCGCCAAGACCCAGAGCGGCACCCTGGTGGTGGCCAACCTGCAGTACTCGGGCATCATCTTCGCGGCCTTCTACAGCGTGGTGCTGTTCGACGACCGCATCGACGCCGCCGGCTGGACCGGCATGGCGCTCATCATCGCGAGCGGCGTTGCCGCAACCGTGTTGCGTCAGCGTACAGTTCCGCAAGCGCCGGCCGAGGAACATTGAGGCCGGTTCGCAGTCCCTTCACCGTCCGCCGCGCCCGTTGCGCGGCCCATGCGCCAAGGAGTTCTTCGCCATGACCTTCACCACCCTCGTTTCCGCCGCCGAGCTGCGCGCCCTGCAGGCCACCGGCACGCCGCTCATGGTGTTCGACTGCAGCTTCGACCTCATGAAGCCCGAAGCCGGCGCCCAGCAGTACGCGGCCTCGCACATCCCCGGCGCGCTGCATGCCGACCTCGACACCGACCTCAGTGCCAAGCATGGCAAGCCCGGCGCGCATGGCGAGGTGGTGGTGGCGCAGGAAGACGGCGTGCCCGCCTCGGGCGGGCGCCATCCGCTGCCCAGCCGCGAACGCTTCGCGGCCTGGCTCAGCGGCATCGGCTTCTCGAACGACATGCAGGCCGTGGTCTACGACCGCAACGGCGCCAACTACTGCGGTCGCCTGTGGTGGATGCTCAAGTGGATGGGCCACGACGCCGTGGCCGTGCTCGACGGCGGCCTGCAGGGCTGGCAGGCCGAGGGCGGCGAGGTCACCGACCGCGAGGAGCCCGCGCGCTTCCAGTCGAACTTCGTCGCGGGCGAACCGCTGGTGCGGCTCGTGACCACCGACACCGTGGTGCGCCGGCTGGGCCAGCCTGACCAGAACCTGATCGACGCGCGGGCCGGTGCACGCTATCGCGGCGAGGTGGAACCTCTGGACCCGATCGCCGGTCACATCCCCGGGGCACTCAACCGCCCCTTCGCCGAGAACCTCGGTCCCGACGGCAAGTTCAAGCCCGCCGCGCAACTGCGCGCCGAGTTCGAAACGCTGCTCGAAGGCCGCGATCCGGCGACGGTCGTCCACCAGTGCGGCAGCGGCGTGAGCGCCGTTCCCAACCTGCTCGCGATGCGCATCGCGGGGCTCGGAACGGCCGCGCTCTATGCCGGCAGCTGGAGCGAATGGAGCAACACCCCGGGGCTGCCGACCCGGCAAGGCGCCCAACCATGACCCTGATCCAATCCAGCGTCGCTCGACGCATCCTCGCTTCCGCCGCCATCGCCCTGATCGCCTCGGCCCCGTTCGCCGCCGCGCAGGCCCAGCAGCAGCACGCCCACGTGCACGGCCAGATCAAGCTCGATGTCGCCATCGACGGCCCCACGGTCGTGATCGCCATGGAGTCGCCGCTCGACAACATCGTGGGCTTCGAGCGCGCGCCCAAGACCGATGCCGAGAAGAAGACCGTCGAGGACGCCGTGGCCCAGCTGCGCGCCGCCGACAAGCTGTTCGCCATCGACCCCGCCGCGAGTTGCAAGCTCGGCCCGGTCGAGCTGCAATCGGCCGCGCTCGGCCTGGGCAAGCCCGATCCGAACGAACCCGAGGGCCATGCCGACCTCGACGCCACCTTCTCGTTCAACTGCGCCAACGCGGCCGCCGCCAAGTACATCGACATCGGCCTGTTCGCCGCCTTCAAGGGCACGCGCCAGATCGATGCGCAGATCGCTTCCGCGCAGGGCCAGTTCAAGCGCCAGCTCAAGCGCCCCGCGGGTGCGCAGGCCGCGCAACCGGCCCGCCTGACCTGGGGCAAGTGAGGTCGTGAGCCTTCCTTCGCAGGCCGAATCCACGCCGCTGCGCGTGGTGCTCTCGGCCGAATCGCTGCGCTTCTCCTGGCCCGGCAGCGCCACGCCCTGCATCGACATCGAGGCCTTCCGCATCACGGCCGGCGAATCGGTGTTTTTGCATGGCCCCAGCGGCTGCGGCAAGAGCACCCTGCTGTCGCTGCTGGCCGGCGTGCTGGTGGCCGACGAGGGCCGCGTGTGCCTGCTGGGCCACGACTGGTCCAAGCTCTCGGGCGCCGCGCGCGACCGCTGCCGCGTGGCGCACGTGGGCTACATCTTCCAGCAGTTCAACCTGCTGCCCTATCTGAGCGTGGTCGACAACGTGCTGCTGCCGTGCCGCTTCTCGGCGCGCCGCCGCGAGCAGGCCTCGCGCCAGCGCGGCGCGCGCGAGGAAGCCGAGCACCTGCTCGACCAGATGGGCCTGGACCGCAAGCTCTGGCAGCGCCAGGCCATGCAGCTCTCGGTGGGCCAGCAGCAGCGCGTGGCCGCGGCGCGCGCGCTCATCGGCCAGCCCGAGGTGGTGATCGCCGACGAGCCCACCTCCGCGCTCGACGAGGACCGGCGCGAGGCCTTCCTCGACGTGCTGCTCACCGCCTGCGCCGAGAACGACAGCGCGCTGGTGTTCGTGAGCCATGACCAGCGCATCGCGCAGCGCTTCGCACGCCACGTGCTGCTGCCCGAGATCAACCGCGCCTCGAGCGCGACGATGGCGACCGAAGAATGAAGGCCCTCTTCTCCATCGCCTGGCGCAGCGCCTGGAACCGCCGCTTCACGCTCGCGCTCACCGTGTTCTCGATCGCGCTGTCGACCTTCCTGCTGCTGGGCGTCGAGCGCATCCGCACCGAGCTGCGCGAGAACTTCGCGTCCTCGGTCTCGGGCACCGACCTGATCGTGGGCGCGCGCACCGGCTCCACGCAGCTGCTGCTGTACTCGGTGTTCCGCATCGGCGCGGCCACCAACAACATTTCGTGGAAGAGCGTGCAGGCCCTGCAGGCGCACCCCGGCGTCGACTGGGTGGTGCCGCTGTCGCTCGGCGATTCGCACCGCGGCTTCGCCGTGCTCGCGACCTCGCCCGAGTACTTCACGCGCTTTCGCTACGGCGATCGCCAGTCGCTCGCGCTGCGCGAGGGCAAGCCCTTCAGCGAGCTGTTCGACGCCGTGGTGGGCGCCGAGGTGGCCGACAAGCTCGGCTACCACGTGGGCCAGAAGATCACGCTGGCGCACGGCAGCGGCGAGCTCAACGTGGCCGAGCATGCCGACAAGCCCTTCACCGTGGTGGGCGTGCTCGCGCGCACCGGCACGCCGGTCGACCGCACCGTGCACATCGGCCTCGCGGCCATGGAGGCGATCCACCTCGAATGGGTGGGCGGCGCGCCCATGCCGGGCGTGAAGATCCCGGCCGAGCAGGTGCGCAAGTTCGACCTCACGCCCAAGAACGTGACGGCCGCGCTCGTGGGCCTGAAGAACCGCGCGGCCGTGTTCTCGGTGCAGCGCTGGATCTCCACCTACACCGGCGAGCCGCTGATGGCGATCCTGCCCGGCGTGGCGCTCGACGAGCTCTGGAGCGTGATCGGCGTGGGCGAGAACGCGCTGCTGCTGATGTCGGGCCTGGTCGCGCTCGTGAGCCTCGCGGGCCTGGTGTCGGTGGTGATGGCCGGCCTCAACGAGAGGCGGCGCGAACTCGCCGTGCTGCGTGCCGTGGGCGCGGGCCTGCGCCACGTGCTGGCGCTGCTCGCGCTCGAAGGCGCGCTGGTCACCGTGCTCGGCGTGCTCGTGGGCGTGCTGATGGCGGTGCTGGGCATCGCCGGCCTTGCGCCCTGGCTGCAGTCGCAGTTCGGGCTGACATTGCGGCTTTCCGAACCTACACTGAACGAATGGCTGCTGCTCGCGAGCCTGCTGGCCGCCGGCTGGCTGGCGAGCCTGCTGCCCGGCATTCGCGCCTACCGGCTCTCGCTCGCCGACGGGCTTTCACCGAGGATCTGATCCCATGCGCCACGCAAAGACTCTCCATCCCGCCGTCCAGGCCTCGAAGCGCTTCGCCCTGCTGATGGCCGGCGCCAGCCTCGCGGCCGCCGCCTGGGCCGCCGAGCCCGCGCCCAAGGACACCACCGCCACCAACCCGCTCGGCGGCAAGGCCGCGCCCGTGGCCACCGCCAAGGCCCCGGCCGGCCAGCCGCGCCAGATCACCTGGGAAGAACTCGTGCCCAAGGACTGGGACCCGTCGAAGGAGTTCAAGGGCATGGACCTGAGCGCCCTCGACGACGGCGACCCGCGCGCCAACGAGCTGCTGATGAAGATGCAGGAGGTGTCGAACAACGCGCCGACCAATCCCGCGATGAACGGCGTGGAGGTGAAGATCCCCGGCTTCATCGTGCCGCTCGAGGAAGCCAAGGGCGAGGTCACCGAGTTCCTGCTCGTGCCCTACTTCGGCGCCTGCATCCACACCCCGCCGCCGCCGGCCAACCAGATCCTGCACGTGGTGCCGCAGAAGGGCGCCAAGTTCCGCGCCATGGACACCGTGTGGGTCACGGGCAAGCTGCAGACCCTGCGCAACGATTCGATGATGGGCGTGAGCGGCTACCACGTGAGCGCGAGCAGCGTCACCAAGTACACGGGCGGATCGAAGTAGGTTGCGCGCGGCTCTGACCGCCAGCTGACTGTTCGAGAGGGGCCGGCATTCACCGGCCCTTCACCTTTCTTGACAGGCCTGTTCCTACCCGGCCTGCGCCCGGCAGACGACACAGGCCGTTGCATCCTGGGGCCATCCTTCGTCATCGCTTCAGTTGCGGCAGCCGTTCTCTACGGGCGGGCGCCACGACAGCGTCCCAGGAAGGCCCACATGATCCCCTCCAACCCCACCCCCCTCGCGCGTGCGCTCACGCTCTCGCTGTGCACCGCAGCATTGGTGCTCGCGGGCTGCGACAAGTCCGAGACGCCCGCCGCGCAGAACGCCGCGGCACCCGCGCCACAGGCAGCGGCTTCGGTACCCGCCGCCGCAGGACCGGCACCCGCGGCCCCCATGCCCGTGGCCTACGTGCCACCCGCGGCCGAGGAGCTCTACCAGATGGTCGCCCCCATCGCGCTGTACCCCGACAAGCTCGTGGCGCAGGTGCTGGCCGGCGCCACCTATCCCGAGCAGATCACCGCCGCGCAGGACTGGCTCAAGCAGAACCCCACGCTCAAGGCCGGCGCGCTGGCCGATGCCGTCAACCAGCAGCCCTGGGACCCGAGCGTGAAGTCGCTGACCGCCTTCCGCAACGTGATGGACCAGATGGCCGGCAACCTGCCCTGGACCGAGGCACTGGGCAAGGCCTACTACAACGACCCGGCCGACGTGATGAACGCGATCCAGGTCATGCGCCAGCGCGCCTCCAAGGCCGGCCGACTCAAGAACAACGACAAGATCAAGGTCGCCACCGCCGCGGCACCGGCCAACTACACGCCCGCGCCCGATCCGCAGGGCGCCTATGCGGGCCCGCTCATCGTCGAGCCGCCGCAGCAGCTCATCACCATCCAGCAGGCGCAGCCCGACGTGGTCTACGTGCCGAGCTACAACCCGCAGGAGATCTATGGCGATCCCGTGCCGGTCTACCCCGGCTATGCCTATGCACCGCCACCGCAGCCCGTCTACGTCGACCGCGGCTACAGCGGCGCCCAGGTCGCCACGGCCGGCGTGCTGGCCTTCGGTGCCGGCGTGGTCGTGGCCTCGGCACTCGAGCGCCATGGCTGGGGCTGGAACTCCTGGAACGTGAACTGGGGCCGTCCGCGCGACCGCGACTATCCGCGCGCCGCGCCTCCGCCGCCGGCCTATCGCCCGGCCGTGGTCTACAACAACAACACCTACGTCTCGCGCTCGACCACCGTCGTCAACAACGTCTACAACAACAACGGCGGTGGCCGCGAACGTGACCGCCCGCGCGGCGATGCGGGCGTGGCCGCCTGGCAAGCCGCGCATCCGGGGCAGTCGCCCAACTTCGCGATGCAACAGCAGCAGGCCCAGCAACAGCAGGCCGCCGCGCTGCTCGCGCAACAACAGCAGGCGCGCCAATTGCAGATGCAGCAGATGCAGCAGCAACACGGCCAGCAACTGCAGGCCCAGCAGCAACAAGCGCAGCAGCAGGCCGCCCTGGCACGCCAACAGCAGATGCAGCAGCAGGCGCATCAGCAACAGGCCCAAGCACAGCAGGCACAGGCACAGGCGCAGCAGGAACAGGCGCGGCGCCAGCAGCTGATGTCGCAACAGCAGACGCGCGAGCAGCAAGCCCGGCAGGCCCAGGCCGCGCGCCAGCAGGCGCAGCAGCAGCAAGCGCAGCAGGAGCAGGCACGCCGCCAGCAGCTACTGGCCCAGAACCAGGCCGGCCAGCAGCAGGCGCAACAGGAACAGGCGCGACGCCAACAACAGCAGCAGCAACAACAGGCGCAGGAACAGGCGCGACGCCAGCAACAGCAGGCTCAGCAAGACCAGGGCCGCAGGCAGCAGCAACAACAACAGGCGCAGCAGGAACAGGCTCGTCGCCAGCAAGAGCAGCAACGGCAAGCCCAGCAGAACCAGGCCCGCCAACAGCAGCAGGCCCAGCAGGAGCAGATGCGCCGCCAGCAGATGCAGCAACAGCAGGCCGCGCAGAACCAGGCAAGGCAGCAGCAACAGCAGCAGGCCGCCCAGCAGGCGCAGCAACAGCAACAGCAACAGGCGATGCAGCGTCAGCAGCAGCAGGCTCAGCAGCAACAGGAGCAGATGCGCCGTCAGCAGCAGGCGCAACAACAGGCCATGCAGCACCAGCAGCAACAAGCTCAGCAGCAAGCCATGCAACGCCAGCAACAGCAGGCGCAACAAGCCCAGCAACAGGCGATGCAGCGCCAACAGCAGCAGGCCCAACAGGCTCAGCAGCAGGCCGCGCAGCGCCAGCAGCAACAGGCCCAGCAGATGCAGCAACGGCAGGCACAAGCGCAGGCCCAGGCACAAGCCCAGGCCGCCGCGCACCGCAACCGCCCGCCCGGCGATCAGCGTCCGCAGTGACGGCAGGCGCCCCGGTGCGCCGCCCGATCGAAACCTTCAGCCCCCAGCAAAAAGGCGCATGCGAGTTCTTCGCATGCGCCTTTTTCACGTCGGGTTCGGCGTGCTTCAGCGGCCCTTGCCGATCTCCGTCAGCAGCCGCGTCACCAGGTACAGCCGCGGCACGATCGAGTCGACCTCGATGTACTCGTCGCGCGCGTGGTAGCCGAAGCCCGCGAGGCCGAAGCTCTCGACCACCGTGGCCTTGCCCGAGCGCCCCGCGTAGCCCGCGTCGGTGCCGCCGCCGGTCATCGGCGTGAGCGCGAGGTCGCGGTCGATTTCCTTGTAGATCGCCTGCGCCTTCTCGGCCAGCGCGCGGCCCTTCTCGCCCGCCACGAAGGCCGGGCGGCCCACCTCCACCTTCACCGTCGTCTCGGTGTCGGGGATCAGCTTGCCGCTCGCAATCTTCGCCTGCAGCGCCGCGTCGAGCTTCTTCTCCGCGCCAGGCTCGGTGATGCGCACGTCGCCGAGCGCCTGCGCCTTCTCGGTGATCTGGTTGATCGGGCCCACCGCGCGCGCCACCGTCCAGTTGAGCGTCACGCCCGGGATGTCCTTCGCGAGGTCCTTGGTCTGCAGCATCTGGTACGAGAGTTCGTACAGCGCATTGCGGCCCAGCTCGGGCGCCGCGCCCGCGTGCGAGGCGCGGCCCTTCACCTCGAGCGTGGCCTGCGCGATGCCGGCCGCGCCGAGCAGCAGCGATTCGCCCTTCACCACCGACTTCGCCGCCGTCGGCTCGAACGACAGCACCGTGTCGTGCAGGTCGGCCGTGGTCGCGATCAGCTCGCCCGAACCCACCGAGCCCACTTCCTCGTCGGGATTCATCAGCACCGTGAGCGTGTCGTAGTCGCGCCAACCCGCGTCGGCCAGGATCTTGAGCGAGGCCATCATCACCGCGAGCCCGCCCTTGTCGTCCGCGATGCCGGGCCCGTAGATGCGGTTGCCGTCGACCTTGTAGGGCTGCGAGTTCAGGATGCCGGGCTGGTAGACCGTGTCCATGTGGCCCTGCAGCATGATCTTGCGCTTGCCGTTGCCCTTCATCGTGCCGATCACGATGTCGGCCCCCGCCCCGGCCGTCGCCTTGCGCCGCTCGACCTTGAAACCGGCCGCCTTGAGCCGGCCTTCCACCACGTCGGCCATCTTCATCAGCCCGTCGACATTGAGGCTGCCCGACTCGATCAGCACCATCTCCTTGAGGCTCTCGATCACGGCGGGCTGCGCCTTCTCGGCCGCGGCGAGCAGCTTGGCGTCGGGGGCGGCGTGAGCAGCGGTCGCGGCGCCGAGGGCGAAGGTGCAGGCCAGCGCGATGGAGCGCAGGGAGAAGATGGATGAGGAAGATTGAGTCATGAGGGTCCCCTTTTGTTGAAGTGAATGGCGAGCGGAAGGATAGCGAGGCGGGGCGGAATGCGGAGCAAATGGGCGACAGGTTCGCCGGTCGGCTCAAGCAATGTTGCGCCGCCGGACACGAAACTTGACGGCCCTCGCCGCGACCACCTACAGTGCCCTCGCCTCGTGTGAACGAGGCCGGGTTTGGCGGCCTGAAGACATCCTGCGATTCACTTTGGAGGCCCACATGGCCAAAGACTTCAATGCAGGCACCGACGCCGGTGATTCAGGGGCACGCCCCGTCTCTCAGTTCAAACCCTTCGAATGGGTTCCTCCTCGGGGACTCGATCCCAGCCGACAGCATCAAGCCGCCTTCTTGAACGATGCGCGCGATGTGGTGCAAGGCGCGCTGTTGCTGGTTCAACTGCTGCAGTGGGATGAAGAACTGCGCGATGCCGAGTCATCCGAGACCGACCCCGCCCCTGTGCTCGATACGTGCCAGCGCGGTTCGCTGCAGCGCTTCGTTGCGGTGTCGCTGGGGTTGCTTCATGCGCGGATCGAGGCGCAGTGCGAGGCGATGAGGGAGTAGCGCGAGGTGCGTCGAACGGCATCGGCAATACTCGGCCGATCGACTGCACGAATCCTCGCGGACTCACAAGACCCATGCGCGCACTCGCCTTGAATCTTCTTCTTGCACTGGCACTGCCCCTCGCACATGCCGCCAACGATGCCGACACGGTCGGCACCTACCTCACCCCGGGCACGGAACGCGAGGAACTCGCGCAGCGGTTCACCGGGCGCAATGCCGTCGTCATTGCCTCCGTGACGACGTACATCGAGCCCATGTGCAACCCCGACAGCCTGCCACCCAAGGGCTCGCGCATTCAGGAACTCACCTTCCTTGACGATCACGGGAAAACGCTGCGCATCCGCATTCCCAGAACCGATGCCGAATGGGCCGCCAAGGCTGCAGCCCAACCCACGATACGCAAGCAGACTGCATATGCGCATTTGCCGGTCGCCTACGTCATTCCCAGCGGCCGCTATACCCTGCAAAGCCACACCATCGAAGCCGGCATGACCGCCCGCCGCGCACCGGCGAGCGGCTGGAGCGATGGCTACCCGGAAGTCGTTCCTGCGGACGGCCTGCCGGAAAACAGAGTCTTCGTGGCGGAGGCTGGCAAGCCTGTCTATATCGGGCACTTCCATCAGGCCTGTGGCATCGGGTCCAAATCAGTGCCACCCATGTATGCCGATGGGATGTATGAGAAAAGCGGCCGCACGGGAGCCGTGGATCCGCGCTACCCGAGCCTGGAGGAAGTTGTGAATCAGCGCTACCCGAGCCTGGATCTGGCGCAGCTGGTTCGCAATCCTATTCGGCAGGGGCCGTCGCTGGGAATGGAGCCGCGTCGTGGAAAGTGAGTGGCCTGGAGTCCGCGCCTCAACGACTTCAACGCAACCGGCCGTGCAATCGATGCAGCAGTGCTTTTTTCATTTGCAGACCTGTTGCCTCCGGCAAACTGACGAGCAAGCCCGAGCCGAGCCCCATCGGTTCAGCCACGGAGGCGGTGCGCCGCTTTTCAGCGCCAATCAAGCGGATGTGGAAATAGCGTGGCTCACGCCGCAGACTAAGTATTTTCCCCCGAGTACTTGCAGTCTTGGGTCAGCTCCTGGTTCGATGACGGATTACGTCTGGCCGCTGCCCGACAGCTCCAGGAAACTGTGCTCGCAGAGATTGGAGACCGAATGGAAAAAGGTACGCGTTGCACGATCTTGATGGTAGGTGACGGGCGTCGGTTCAAAGCCGAAGACGCCACGCTAACCGACCCCAGCAGTCAGGATGTTTGCCGAGCCGGCGACGAGGCCAACTGGCATCGATTGCCTTTGCTGACGGCTCTGACCGCCCTGGCGGCCCTCATGCATGACCTGGGCAAAGCCACGCTGGCTTTTCAGCAACGACTACTAGAGGCTGGTGCGAGCGAGCGCAATCACTATCGTCACGAATGGGTATCCGTTCGGCTGTTTCAGGCCTTCGTGGGGCGAGAGGACGACCGTACCTGGCTGAGACGGCTAGCTGATGGCGCGCTCAACGATCACGATGATGCGGCCTTCGAAGACCTGTGGTTGGATCACGGCGGTGGACGGTTGTTGCGCGATGGCCTAGACACGGACGAAGAGAAGGATGGGCCACTCGGTGCCAACAATCCGTTCCGCGTTCTCCCGCCACTGGCTCAGGCGCTGGCTTGGCTGGTACTCACCCACCATCGCCTACCTTGCAAGCCGGTCCGCAGCGATCACGATGCAGGGCAAGATGGAAGGCTACGCGTGCGGCCTTTTGGCGCTCGACCGAGGTTCATCAATCCCGACGATCTGGATGGCCTGCTGGCACAGGTACATGCGGACTGGAACGAGCCGCGCGAGCGGCGGATGCGAGCAGAGATCGAGACCTATTGGCATTTTCCGCATGGCCTTCCGGTGCATGGGCCGGCATGGCGCAAGCAAGCTGCGCACTATGCGAAAAAACTGCTGATCTTGAGCGATGCGGGGAGCACCTCTTCTGTTCTGGACGATCCCTTCGTCATGCATGTTTCCCGCATGTGCCTGATGCTGGCCGATCATCACTATTCACGCCATGGCCTGGACGAACAGAACCAGCCCGTTGCAGCGCGTCGGCTCTACTTGCAGCCTGAGGCAAAGCTCGCGGCCAACACCACCTACACCCAGGAGCGGCGCCGTGTGCTCAATCAAACACTGGATGAGCATCTTCTGGGCGTGCAGGCTCATGCCACACTGATCACCCGCTCGCTGCCGACACTGGCGAGCAGCTTGCCGGCTTTGCAGAATCACCGGGAGCTGAAGAAGCGCAGTACCCAAGCGAGCTTTCAGTGGCAAGACAAGGCCGCGGTTCTGGCGACGGCTGTGCGCCAACGTTCGGCTGCCCACGGGGCGTTCATCGTCAATATGGCTTCCACCGGCTGCGGCAAGACGTTGGGCAATGCCCGCATCATGGACGCGCTGGCCGATCCCGCCATCGGCATGCGTTGCGCCTTCGCCATCGGCTTGCGCACCCTCACCCTGCAGACTGGCCGTGTCTTTCAAAAGGATCTGGGGCTGAACGATGAGCAGTTGGCCATCAGGGTTGGCGGTGCTTCCAGTCGCGCCCTGCTCGAGTATTGGGAACGCCAGGCCGAAGCCACCGGATCGGCATCTCGCCAGAGCCTGCTGGACGAAGGCGGGCAAGTGCTTTTCGAGGGCGATGCCCGGCACCCGCTGCTGGAGCGGCTGAGTGACGATGCACAGGTGCGATCGCTTCTGGCCGCGCCACTGTTGGCCTGCACCGTCGATCATCTGACGCCCGCGACTGAAAGCCTGCGTGGAGGTCGACAGATCGCTCCCATGCTGCGCTTGATGACGGGCGACCTGGTACTTGATGAACCCGACGACTTCGACATGGCCGACCTACCCGCGCTCGTGCGGCTGGTGCATTGGGCTGGACTTTTGGGAACACGTGTACTGCTGTCGTCGGCAACGTTGCCGCCAGCGCTGGTGGAAGGCCTGTTTCAGGCCTACTGCGTTGGGCGCGCGATCTTCCAGCGCAACCGCGGTGAACGCCCGACCGAGCCTGTGAATATCTGCTGCCTGTGGGTCGATGAATTCCATCAGGCAGCGCAGGATTGCCCTGACGCCAGTGGCTTCCGAGACGCGCACGCTGCCTTTGTGGAAAAACGAGCTGCCAAGCTCGCTCAAGCCGAAGTGCGTCGCCTTGCTCGAATAGCCGAATTGCCGCCAACGTGGCATGCAATGGAAAAATCGGTGCGGCGGACCGATTTCGCGAGATTCGTACTGGACCGGGCTTGGCAGCTCCATCAGCTCGAACAGAATCACATGGTCGATCCGATCAGCGGCAAGCGGTTGAGCCTGGGGCTGATACGCATGGCCAACATTGCGCCGCTGTTCGATGTCGCGTTGGCGATGTACCGTCAAGGCGCTCCAGCTCCTGGGGTGCGCGTGCACCTTTGCGTGTATCACTCGCAGTTCCCGTTGCTGGCGCGCTCGGCCATCGAAGCACAGTTGGACACCGTGCTCAATCGTCGAGCATCTGGCGACACCGTCGATCCATTGCCGCGCCATCCGGCAATCCGTGCACAGCTCGATGTTTTTCCCGAAGCGCATCACATGTTCATCGTGCTGGGTTCGCCTGTCACCGAGGTGGGCCGCGATCATGACTATGACTGGGCCATCGTCGAGCCCTCATCGATGCGCTCGCTCATTCAGTTGGCAGGTCGCGTGCGCCGCCACCGCAGCGGAAGTGCGAAGGAACTGAATCTGCTGGTGCTGGACAGCAATCTGCGCGCACTTGAAAGACCCGGAGACGCGGCTTTCTGTCAACCGGGTTTCGAGATGCACGCCAGCGCATCCGAGCGACGTGCCGATGGCAAATGGAACTCGAGCGCTCAGTTCCACCTGACATCGCATCTGTTGCAGAAAAGCCTGCCGGAATTGTCCGCAACGGATGCGATGCCCCTCGATGCAAGGCCGCGCATCGCCCCGCGCAAGTCGCTCAAGCCCCAGGAACGCATGGTAGACCTGGAGCACGGCCGCATGCGAGACAGCCTGTTGCCGCGCGGAGAAGGCAGCCACTTCTTTACGCCGATAGCGCGAGACACCACCCTTCATTGGGCGCATCCGGGAAACTTGTGGCTGACCGGCCTGCTGCCGCAGTTCCAGCGCTTTCGCTACGACCCTTTGCCGCGCGAAGAGGTTGCGCTGCTGCCCCTCGATGACGGCGAGGCTGAATTGCATCTGCACCGTGTTGCGAAAGGTGCGCAACCGGGAGAGCCACTGTTCGTGGACATCAACGATCTGCTGCACACCCTCGCCGATCGTGATCTTGCAGGCCCGGGGATAAGCCCCTGGTGTCACGCCGAGCTGTTGGGCGTGCTTGCATCGTGGGCGGAGAACCGAGACGAGAGCCTGCGCGAGAGCGCAGAAAAAGTCGCGACCGTAAGCCTCCCGGAATCTCGAGAAGGCTGGCGATTTCACTCGGTACTTGGATTCAACAAAGATTAAGGAGGCTTGGAAGAGCTGTTGCTATCACTCTCGGTCGGCATGGTGCCGACTGGAGGAATGTTGTCATGTCTGGAGGAGTTCCCATGTCTGATGTCCCTTCCCCAGGGCAAGCCGTGAGCTTTCACAGTGCGATCGATGCGTTCCTGCAGGAACGCCTGGATGCGAAGCTCGACAAGCTCAAGCCCGATGACCCCCTGCGTCCCGACCTGATTGCTCAGCACCAACGCGGTCCTTGGCTGGAAAACGCCGCCACGAGGGTGCGACAGATCCAGGCCGTGACTCACGCGCTCAAGCCCGTGCATCCCGACGCGCGCGGCACCAACCTTTACGTGGAGCCCCAAACGCTTCCCCCTCTGAACGAGGTCGGCAGCCATGCCTTGGGTCGCAGCTTTTCCATGGACGTGGTGGGCAATGCCGCCGCGTTGGACGTCTACAAGCTGCTCAAGCTTGAAGTGAACGGGTGCAGCCTTTTGCAGGCTCTGAAGGCTGGTGAATCAGACGCGTGGAAGGCATTGAACGAAGACCCTGCGCAGGCACAGGTGCTCGGCGAAGCTTTGCTTGGCTTGATGGCAGAACGAGGAGGCGAGGCCAGTACGCATGTACGTGCAAAGCAACTTTATTGGTTGGTGGGCGAGGATGCCACTGATGACACCCAGTATCACCTGCTCGCTCCGTTGCATGCCACCTCGCTTGCGCAGTCGATCTACGAAGAGCTGCAGGATGCGCGCTTTGGCGAGGTAAACAAGCAGGCCCGACAGGCTCGGCGCGATGGCCTACCGCACGAGGGCATCTACCGCGAGTACCGAGATCTCGCGGTGCAGAAGATGGGAGGGACGAAGCCACACAATATTTCGCAGCTCAATAGCGAGCGACGCGGAGACAACTATCTGCTGGCCTCGCTACCGCCTCGATGGAAGGGTGAGCGCAACTACCTGCCCGTGCATGCGGCGTCCATTTTCGATCGCAGCTTCAATGCACGTCCTCTTGTGCGAGACGTAGTTCAAGTGCTGTCAGCCTTTCTGCTGAGCGACCCACCAAAGAATCAGGCGACGCGCCAGCGCGTGGAAAGCTTGGTGGACGCTTTGGTGGATGAGATGGTGATCTATGCCGGAGAGCTGCTGCACCAGCCGGCCGGCTGGACACGTGACGAACGATTCCAGCAATTGGCCCGTCCCGAGATGCTCTGGCTGGATCCCTTCCGCTGCGAACTGGAGGATGAGCACCAGTTCGCCAGCGACTGGCTCGGCACGGATTGGCCGACCCAGGTGGGTGCGCGATTCGGACGTTGGTTGAACGGCCAGTTGAAGGGTCGGCTTCCCACCGTCGGCGTGGCTGAGTCCCGGCAGTGGCGAAACGTCTTGCTGGACGAGGACGGTAGCTGGGTGCAACAGTTGCGCGCATTGCGCAATCAACTGCATGTACCGGAGTACCGCGACCTTCAAGAGCCCGGTGACGTGTTGACGACGGTGCGAGGTGGCGTGTGAGCTTCCCGACCTCTCGGGCGCTGCTGGTCCTGCCCTACCTCCGCATACAGAACGCCAATGCCATCTCCAGTCCATTGACACACGGGTTCTCCTCCATCACAGCTTTCATCGGTCTGATGTGGGCGCTTCAACGCAAGCTGGCGACGCAAGGCATTCCCCTGCAGCTGTTGCAAGTGGGCGTGATATGCCACGACTACGAGGAGCAGGTGGTGGATGGTCACGTGAAGACCTTCAGGCTCACACGCAACCCCGTGGACAAAGATGGAAGCACCGCGGCCATCGTGGAGGAAGGCCGCATCCACCTGAAAATCACGCTGGTATTTCTGCTCAAGCAGGCATCACTGCCCGACGGCTCAACCGCTCTGCTGATACAAGACAACCAGTCCGCGCTGGACGAATGGGCCCGCAAGCTCGGCGATACCGTGGCGACCATGCGGGTCGCGGGCGGTACTGTGTTGCCCAGTCAGCCACGACCCGGACAGCGCACACGGCCTTGGATGGCGGTGCTACCCGAAGACGCCGAGGCCCAGGCTCAGTGCTTCGCGCGCTGGAGACGTCAATGGCTGCCCGGCTATGCGTTGGTAGGACGCGATGACCTCCTGGCTTCGCGCTTGACTCATCTGCGCGAGCGACAACCGCAAGCTACTGTGCTCGATGCCTGGCTGCACGCCGCTCGCTTCAATCACGAAGCTGGTGCTGTAGAGCCTGCCTCGGAAGAGGTTGGACCTTCGCGTCCCGGGGTGCGGTGGGCCGACCCCTTGCGTGGCAAGGGCTCGGGCTGGACTGTCCCTATTCCCGTGGGGTATGCGCGACTCACTGCCGAACCGGTGCAAGCAGGGCTGGTGGCCAACGCGCGCGATGCGCGAACGCCGGTGTCCTTCGTGGAGTCCGTCTACTCCCTGGCTGAATGGATCAGTCCACATCGACTCGATCGCGTGCAGGACCTCCTATGGCGAGCGGAAACCGACGCGCAGAAGGGCTTGTACCGCTGCCATAGCGGCTACGCGCGCAGCGATGCGCAACGCCTCGACGAGGTCATGCCCGATTTCGACTGACTCCGGCTCGCTCGCCTTCACTGGCGATTGCTCGCAATCATCTTTACCCAGAAAGAACACCTCATGTCCGACAAGATCACGACCCCTTCCGTCCTCGCCTTCGAGCGAAAGCTCGATCCCTCCGATGCAGTGCTTCACGCCGGCAGTTGGGAAGAGCGTTCCAGCCCCGCTGCATGGAGTCCCGTGGCGATCCACCCCAAGTCCGTGCGGGGCACCATTTCCAACCGTCTCAAGACCAAGGATCAGGACCCAAGCAAGCTCGATGCTGCCATTGAGAGCCCGAATCTGCAGACTGTGGACGTGGCTACGCTTCCAGCCGGTGCAGACACGCTGAGGGTGCAGTTCACTTTACGTGTGCTGGCTGGTGCAGGCACCCCATCGGCTTGCAACAACGCCGTCTATCAAGCCAAGTTGCTGAGCACGGTACGAGGCTATGTGCAAGCCAATGGTTTCATCGAACTGGCTAGGCGCTATGCCGCCAACCTGGCAAACGGCCGCTTTCTCTGGCGCAATCGCGTCGGTGCGGAAATGGTCGAAGTGCGCGTCGACCGCCTGCAGAACGGACAGGCCACGAAGTCCTGGAACTTCGATGCGCTCTCCCATGACCTCCGCGCGATGGCAGCCACTGGCAACGAGCTTCAAGAGCTGGCGCAGGTGGTTGCCGGTGGGCTGGAAGGTACCGAGCACGTGCTGCTGCAGGTGAGTGCCTTCGTGCGCCTCGGGGCTGGACAGGAGGTTTTCCCTTCACAGGAGTTGATCCTGGACAAGGGTGGTACGCGCAAAAGCAAGACTCTCTACGACGTGCAGAATGTCGCCGCCATTCACTCGCAGAAGATTGGCAATGCCATTCGTTCCATCGACACTTGGTACGAAGGCGCGCAGGAGCTTGGCCCGATCGCCGTGGAACCCTATGGCTCGGTGACTACGCAGGGAAAAGCTTATAGACAGCCCAAGCAAAAGCAGGACTTCTACACGCTTTTGGACAATTGGCTTCTCAAGGACCAGGTCCCGCCTGTCGAGCAACAGCATTTCGTGATGGCCGTGCTGATCCGTGGCGGTGTATTTGGTGATGCGAGCTGAGTCGCCATGACCACGCACTACATCGACATCCGCCTGCGCCCCGATCCCGAATTCAGCCAGGTTCATCTGCTGGGGGCTCTGGTGGCCAAACTGCACCGCGCGCTTGTGCAATTGCAGGCAAGCGACATCGGAGTGAGTTATCCGGAACATGTGTTGAAGCCTCTATCGAAGCGTGGCCTTGGCGCGCAGATGCGACTTCACGGCACGCCTGAGGCCTTGAGACGCTTGACCGAAATGGATTGGCTTCGGGGCATGCGGGATCATGTGCACGTCGGCGACGTGATGCAGGCACCTGCGGATGCAGCGCATCGGCAGGTGTTGCGGCGCCAGTTCAAGACCAACGTAGATCGCCTGCGTCGCCGCCGGATGCGCCGCAAGGGCGAGACTGCGGAACAAGCCGCCATGGCAATCCCTGACCATGTAGAGCGCCGGCCGGAATTGCCCTACGTCCAGGCGCGAAGCAGCAGCACCGGACAGCCCTTCTGCCTCTTTGTCGATCACGGGCCATTGCAGGCGGAGGCAAGGCCGGGCGAATTCAATACCTATGGGTTGAGTCAAGGCGCGACCGTTCCATGGTTTTGACCCTTTTTCCCAGGCTTGGCGTTGAGCCAATGAAATCAAGCACTTACGAAATCGTCCAGGATTTGGGTCTGAGGTTGTAGGTCGTAGATTTCTTCTTTTGGCACAACGAGTTACGGCTATCGGGGGATTGTTCGCTGCCGCGTAGGCAGCTCAGAAAATGTCTGCGAATGCATTGCTTCCGGCCGCGGCGTTCGCTGCCGCGTAGGCAGCTCAGAAATCCTCCAGCGCCGCATTGGCACGCTGGTCGCCGTTCGCTGCCGCGTAGGCAGCTCAGAAATGAGACGCAGACCATGAACACCGCAACCGATGGTTCGCTGCCGCGTAGGCAACTCAGAAATGCAGGCCCAGCGCAAGTCCGGCCGCATCGAGGTTCGCTGCCGCGTAGGCAGCTCAGAAATTGACCGTCCCCGACACGACGCCGATGGTCAGGTTCGCTGCCGCGTAGGCAGCTCAGAAAGCCAGTGCACCGACTGCCCGAAAGACGGGATTGTTCGCTGCCGCGTAGGCAGCTCAGAAACTGCGCAATGCGGCGCTGGAGGAGGCGGCGAAGTTCGCTGCCGCGTAGGCAGCTCAGAAATCGAGCGGGTACCCCCCCACCCCTCTATCCTGGTTCGCTGCCGCGTAGGCAGCTCAGAAAACCCAGACCCAGCATGCCCAGCAGCAGCGGCCGTTCGCTGCCGCGTAGGCAGCTCAGAAAGGATGCCCGTCGGCGTTGACGGTCAACATCGCGTTCGCTGCCGCGTAGGCAGCTCAGAAAATCGAAGCACGCGAATACACCTCGTGGCGCGTGTTCGCTGCCGCGTAGGCAGCTCAGAAAGAACTGCGGCTCATTCTGTGCGACCCCAACATGGTTCGCTGCCGCGTAGGCAGCTCAGAAAACCACGTACAACGGCAGCACGATCACCTCGGACGTTCGCTGCCGCGTAGGCAGCTCAGAAATTCTGGGTCTTGTCGTTCAGGCGCTTCGACAAGTTCGCTGCCGCGTAGGCAGCTCAGAAAAATGACGGCAGCCGAGGCGCTCAGTCTTCGCTGTTCGCTGCCGCGTAGGCAGCTCAGAAAATAAGGCCGTGCGCTACGCGGCGGACGACTGGGTTCGCTGCCGCGTAGGCAGCTCAGAAACCTTCGGGCTGCCGCAGCCGACGGCGATCTACGTTCGCTGCCGCGTAGGCAGCTCAGAAATCCGGCATGGCGCGCTCGATCGCGTGGCGCTCGTTCGCTGCCGCGTAGGCAGCTCAGAAATTCCGCATCGACGTCGAACCCGACGACATCACGTTCGCTGCCGCGTAGGCAGCTCAGAAAGGCCCACGGAGACCGACTGATGGCCGCCCCAAGTTCGCTGCCGCGTAGGCAGCTCAGAAAGTGTGCTTCTGTGCGGTAGGCGCGCTGTTCCGGTTCGCTGCCGCGTAGGCAGCTCAGAAAAGACGGCGCAGGTCGAAGAGAACGGCCGCAAGGTTCGCTGCCGCGTAGGCAGCTCAGAAATGCCCGAAGCGCTCGGGCGCGAATCCGGAGCTGTTCGCTGCCGCGTAGGCAACTCAGAAAACTTTGAAAGGCTGATTCATGAAGCGTTCTCTGTTCGCTGCCGCGTAGGCAGCTCAGAAAAGCTCGGCGGTCGAGCGCGTCAGCTTGCCCTCGTTCGCTGCCGCGTAGGCAGCTCAGAAATTGTTGACGCCGAACCATGCGGAGACGCCGGCGTTCGCTGCCGCGTAGGCAGCTCAGAAATCATGGCATCACACTCCTGCAGGCCGTGTAGATGTTCGCTGCCGCGTAGGCAGCTCAGAAACGCGCTCATTCGCAACTCCCTCGGCCCCAGGTGGTTCGCTGCCGCGTAGGCAGCTCAGAAAGGCCGCGCCAACCATGCGGCAGCGCGCGATCGGTTCGCTGCCGCGTAGGCAGCTCAGAAATCTGGACGCCCGACGCCGACGGCTACTGGAGGGTTCGCTGCCGCGTAGGCAGCTCAGAAATGATCGTGCCCAGCACGCAGGAGGGCACCGGCGTTCGCTGCCGCGTAGGCAGCTCAGAAATGCGTGCCCGGCGCGGCCGCGAGCGCCGAGCCGTTCGCTGCCGCGTAGGCAGCTCAGAAAGTACTGACGGCCATGAGCGATGATGTGCGTGAGTTCGCTGCTGCGTAGGCAGCTCAGAAATCGCACGGCAGCAGGTCGGTTTCGATCGCGCCGTTCGCTGCCGCGTAGGCAGCTCAGAAAGATGCGCTCTCGGCTGCTGGCGCTGCGCGACAGTTCGCTGCCGCGTAGGCAGCTCAGAAAATGATGATCCGGCTGCCTTCGTTGTGCAGGCCGTTCGCTGCCGCGTAGGCAGCTCAGAAATTGTGCTGAGCCGGCGTGAGAACGAATTTCTTGTTCGCTGCCGCGTAGGCAGCTCAGAAATATGGTGGCGACGACCCCGCCCCCAACAGGGTGTTCGCTGCCGCGTAGGCAGCTCAGAAAACAGAGAACAACCACCGCTTCTGCTGCTACTGGTTCGCTGCCGCGTAGGCAGCTCAGAAATCTCCGATTGCGGCAGCGGCGCGGGTGATGCAGTTCGCTGCCGCGTAGGCAGCTCAGAAACTTCGCGCCCTGGGTGGGCTGAAGTGCTGCGGGTTCGCTGCCGCGTAGGCAGCTCAGAAAAACTGGAAGGCTCGAGGGATGCCATCCGAGTGGTTCGCTGCCGCGTAGGCAGCTCAGAAAAGGTCGGCGTGCGGAGGATAGTGGTCTCGGAGGTTCGCTGCCGCATAGGCAGCTCAAAAAATGGCAAGAAGCGTTGCGATTTCGGTGGTGGAGTTCGCTGCCGCGTAGGCAGCTCAGAAATGCCCCGCACTGGCTTGGCGGTGCACGGAGGGGGGCGCTGCCGCGTAGACAGCTCAAGAATCAACACGGCCCCCGCGACGAACAGACGATATTTTCACTGCCGCGTAGGCAGCTCAGAAACTCGCCCTGGATGGGCTGGAGTGCTGCACACCGTTCGCTGCCGCGTAAGCAGCTCGGAAATCGAGCCGAAAGACTGAACCAGTTGAGCCCGCGAAAGCCAAGGTTTTTCTGAGGATCATTTGCAAACACCAGCGCGAGCTGCGACCTCCCCACACCGAATCTTCAAGGTCGTAGCACCCATTGTCAGCCTCCACAGCCTCAACCCTGGCTGTATTCCCTCAGCCTCCGCCCCGCCGCCAACGGCAACCCCCGCAACCTCCGCCCCGTAGCATCCGCAATCGCATTCCCCAACGCCGCAGGCGCCGGCCCCTGCGAAGCTTCACCGGTCCCAAGAAACGGCGCCCCGGGCCGATCGATGATGTGCACCTCCACCTTCCGCGGCACGTCCGAGAACCGCATGATCGGATAGCGGCTCCAGTCGTAGCTGCGGATGCGCTGGGCGTCGTACTGCACCTGCTCGTACAGGGTCCAGCTGGCCGACTGCAGGATGCCGCCCTCCACCTGGTTGCGCACGCCGTCGGGGTTGACGACCTGGCCGCAGTCGATGGCCGCGATGGCGCGCTCGATGCGGATCTCGCCGGTCTCCGGCACGATCGACACCTCGACCGCGAGCGCGAGGTAGCTCATCAGGTTCTTGTACTGGGCGAATGAGAAGCCCACGCCGCGGTTCGGCACGCGCTTGCGCCTGGGGTCCCAGCCGAACTTCTTCGCCGCGAGCTGCACCACGTCGCGCCCGCGCGGGTCGTCGAGGTGACGCAGCCGGAACTCGACCGGATCGGCGCCCGCGGCGGCGGCCAGCTCGTCCATGAAGCTCTCGATGGTGAAGACGTTCATGTACGCACCGAGCCCGCGCATGGCCGATACGCGCACGGGCATGTCGGGCAGGAAGTGGTGCTCGACGTTGTAGTTGGCGAAGTTGTACAGCGGCAGGCTGTTGCGGTCGCCGCCGCCCTCGGGCATGGGAATGGGCTTGGGCGGCGCCGGCGTGAAGGGCTTCGCGAGGTACTGCGCGGAGATGAAGCGCCCGGCGTTGTCCAGGCGCTGGTTGTGCGAGTTGCTCCAGATCTCGTACTGCCAGTCGACCACGCGGCCGCTGGCGTCGAGCGAGGCCTTCACGTCGGTGACCATCGCAGGGCCGAAGGGCTCCCAGGTGAACTCGTGCTCGCGCATCCATTGCAGCCGCACCGGCCGACCCGGCACGGCGCGCGCGATGAGCGCGGCCTCGGCGCCTGCATCGTCGGCGGCGTTGTGGCCGTAGCAGCCCGAGCCTTCGACGTGCACGCAGCGGATGTCCTCGGGCTTCATCGAAAGCAGTTCCGACAGCGCGCCGCGCATCGGGAACACGCCCTGCGAATGGGTCCACACGGTGAGCTTGCCCTGCGCGTCGAACTGCGCGACGGCGCACGAAGGGCCGATCGACGCATGCGCGAGGTAGGGCTTGGTGAAGCGCGCATGCAGGGTCTTGGCCGCGGGCACGGTCTCGCCATGGCGGTCGCCGACGTGGATCTCCTGCCGCGGCAGTTTCATCAAGGTGTCGTAGATGGTGGCCGGGGTGGGCAGCGCGGCGCTCTCCTGCCAGCGCGCGGCCTCGGTGAGCGCGCGCATGGCCTGGATGGCCTGCCACTCGTCCTGCGCCACCACGGCCAGGAAGCTGCCGTCGCGCACCACCTTGACGACGCCCGGCATCTTCTCGACGGCCGCGCTGTCGACCCCGGTGAGCACGGCGCCGTACGACGGCGGCCGCACCATGCGCGCATGCACCATGCCCGGCAGGCGCATGTCCTGCACATAGCTCGCACCGCCGGTGACCTTGCCCGGGATGTCGAGCCGCCGGCGCGACTGGCCGATGACGCGGTGCTGCTTCGGGTCGACCAGCTCAGAGCGCGGCTCGGCGCGCCGGTGCAGGTCGAGGCCGCTCACGGCCTGGCCGTAGCTCAGGGTGCGGCCGTCGGGGGCGGAGATGACGCCGTTGCGCAGCTTGAGGGTGTCTGCCGCCACGCCGAGCTTGCCGGCGGCCGAACCGACCAGCAGCACGCGCACCTGTGCCGCCGCGTTGAGGATGGCGGTGCCGCTGTCGGCGGTGGAATGGCTGCCGGCCGTGTAGCCCTCGTTGGGCGTGATGGCGGTGTCGGCCGTCACCAAGTGCACCGCCTCGAAGGGCACGCTCAGCTCTTCTGCGGCGATCTGCGTGAAGGCGGTGCGGATGCCGGTGCCGAGTTCTGCCTTGCCGGTCCACACGGTGATGCGGCCCTGCTCGTCGATGCGGATCCAGGCGTCGAGCATGGGCGTTCCGGTGAGGTCGCCCGGCAGCTTGGTGGCGCCGGCATCGAGCGCGCTGGGCGCGCCCGCCTCGGTGGCCTGCTTGCCCTGCTGGGCCAGCGCGGCGGCGCCGGGCCAGAGCGAGAAGCTCACGGTGAGCGAGCCCGCGGCCAGGAAGTGGCGCCGGCTCGGGTTGCGCAGGGTGGCATCGTGCCGCTGTGCGGGGCGGCTCATCGCGATGCTCCTTGCCGTGCGGTGCCGGCCAGCGTCTTCGAGGCCTCGACGATCGCGGCCACGATGCGCATGTGGGTGCCGCAGCGGCAGAGGTTGGGTTGCATGTGCTGGCGGATCTCTTCCTCGTCGGCGCCCGGGCGCTCGTCGAGCAACGCCTGCGCGCGCATCACCATGCCGGCGATGCAGTAGCCGCACTGGGCCGACTGCTTCTCGATGAAGGCCTGCTGGATCGGCGCGGGCTTGTCGGCGCTGCCCAGGCCCTCGATGGTGCGCACCGCGCGCTTGCCCACCGCCGACACCGGCATCAGGCACGAGAACACGGGGCGCTTGTCGACGATCACGGTGCAGGCGCCGCACTGGCCGAGGCCGCAGCCGTACTTGGCGCCGTTGAGCTTGAGGTGGTTGCGCAGCGCATACAGCAGCGGCATGGAGGGGTCGATGTCGAGCGCGTGGTCGACGCCGTTGACGGTGAGCGTGATCATTTCGGCAGTGCCTCCTTCTCCTTGCGGACCTTCGCAACCTCGTTCTGCAGATCGGGCCAGGCCGGACGCTGCGTGGCGCTGGCGCGCACGTAGCGCAGCACCTCGGCGACCTGCTCGTCGCTCAGCACATCGGCGAACGGCGGCATGTAGTGCGCCGATGCCGAGCCGCCCCACGGGTTGCCGCCCAGCACCAGATTGATGGCGTTGCGCGCGCTGTCGGCATTGACCGCCGTGCTCAGGCCGAGCGCGGGGCGGTCGCCGATGGTGCGCATGGGCGCAGCGGCGCCGTGGCAGCCAGCGCACGAGCCGTTGAACAGCGCGGCTCCGGCATCGACGCGCTGGCCTGCGGGCACGGCCGCGGCGGCGACCGAAGCCGACGCAGCCGCCTTGGTTGGGTCGGCCTGAGCTGCGGGCTGCATGCCCATGATGTAGGTCGCGATCGCGCGCACGTCCGACTCGGGCACGTCGGCCAGGTGCTGCGTCACCGGCAGCATCGGCCCCGCGGCCGCACCGTGTTCGCTCGCGAGGCCGGTGCGCAGGTAGGACACGAGCTGCTCCTTCGTCCACGGCCTGGGCGCGCTGGCCAGTGCATTCAGCGGTGGCGCTTCCCAGCCGTCGATGAGGTTGCCCGCGAAGGGCTGGCTGCTCTTCTCGGCGCCGAGCAGGTTCATCGGCGTGTGGCAGGCCGCGCAGTGCGCCACGCCTTCCACCAGATAGCGGCCGCGCAGCCATTCGTCGGACTGCGCCGTGCCGGGCGCGGGCAGCGGACCCTTCTGCAGGAACAGCAGGTTCCAGCCCGCGACCAGCGGCCGAAAGCCGAGCGGGAACGTGAGCTGGTTGGCCCTGGCCGGCGCATGCACCGGCGTGCGCGCCATCAGGTAGGTATAGAGCGCGCCGATGTCGTCGTCGGACATGCGCGTGAAGTGCGGATAGGGAAAGGCCGGGTACAGCAGGTGCCCGTCGCGCGACACGCCGGCGCGCATGGCGCGCGTGAAGGCCTCGAGCGACCAGGTGCCGATGCCGGTCTCGGCATCGGGCGTGATGTTGGTGCTGTAGATGGTGCCGAAGGGCGTGTTGAGCGGCAGCCCACCCGCGAAGGGTTTGCCGTTGGCGGCCGTGTGGCACACCATGCAGTCGCCCGTGCTGGCCACGTGCGAGCCTCGCACCAGCAGCGCCTGGTCGCTACTGGACGGCGGTGGCGTGGGCAAGGCCGAGATGGCCGGCTCCCACGCATAGGCAAAGGCCGCGCCAACGGCAGCAGCCGCGACGACCAGCAGCGTCGCGATCTTGTTTCTCGTGTTCATTCGTCCATCCTGCCCGGCCGGGTTTGCGTACGGCGCATCGCTTCATCGTGGGCGGCGCGGATGCTACGCGGCAAGAATTAGATGGGAGTTCGGGCTTGGAGATACCTGAGTCGAATGCGGGTCGGTGTCGGGCCTTGCTGCCCCGGCGTCGCTTTTTCAGTCAGCAGGAAATTCCGCCCTTGGCCGAGATATCCATGGCGAGTTCTTGTCTTCGCGCCGAGCAAACCAACCCAGCGGCAGGTTCGCGAGTTCAACGAGGGTTTCTTCCAACTGAACCAGCTGCTTCAGCCCCACGATCATTGCCTCTGACGCATCCGCACCGCCGCCGGGCAGCATCTGCCAGGCGCCGTCGTCCTCGTCGTGGAACACGAGCAGGATCGGCGCAGCCTCGTTCATGATGGACCTCACGGTGAAGCACGCAACATTCGGTGCATCGCTGAAAGGCCAGGTGTCGTCGGAAATGGACATGCTCTTGTTCAGTGAAACATCAAGCCTTGCCGGCGCGCCCTAACTTCTTCTTCGCCACCGCCTCCACGGCTTCCACCTCCGGCGCCTCCCGCGCCGACTTCATGTGCCCGCTCTCCCCGATCGTCATCCCCACGATCTTCGCCAACTGCCTGCTCACGCTGATGTACGCGTGCCCGAGGCGGCTGTCGAAATAGAGCGAATCCCCACGACCCAGCCGCACCACCTCGCCGTTGTCGAAGTGCACCTCGATCTCGCCCGAGAGCACATAGGCGAACTCCTCGCCCGAGTGGCGCACGAAGTCCTCGGGGCCGTGGATGCGCCGCGCGTGCACCACGCCGACGATGGGGCTCATCTGCTTGCCGGCGGCGGTGGTGCCGAGGAACTCGTAGGCGATCGACAGGCCGCGGTACACCACGCCCTTGCCGGCGCGCGTGACGACGGGGCCGTCGAACTGGGCGGGCTTGACGCCGGCGCCCGCGAACATGGCGTTCATGTCCATGTCGAGCGCGCGGCCCAGGGCTGTGAAGTTCTCGTAGCCCAGCGCGAGCTGGCCGCGCTCGGCGCGCGAGATGGTGGTGATCGACACGCCCGAACGCTCGGCCAGTTGCGCCAGCGTCCAGCCGAAACGCTTGCGCGCGGTGCGCAGGCGATAACCGAAAGTGGTGCGGTCCAGCGTGGGCGCGGCCTCCTTCGGCTTCGCCGCCTGCTTGGTCCCTGTATGTGGATTCACGCTTGGCTCTCTCTTGTGATGCGCAGGATTCTGCCAGTCCATCCGCCGCCCCTCCACCGCCGGGCCGCCGCGGCCGGGCCCGAAATTTGCGTATGCGCAAATTGCAAGTACGCAAATTTCACCGCCATGGTGCAACGAACGTCCTGGGCCCTTCGCAGCGTCCTCACTCTGCACGAGACGATGCCAAAGGAACTCAGGGCTTTCGATAATTTGCGTATACGCAAATTTGTTCCTACACTGCGCCGCGATGACAACGACCGAACACACCACCGCCACCGCCGACTTCCTCGTGATCGGCGGCGGCATCGCCGGCGCCTCGGTGGCGCACTGGCTCGCGCCGCATGCCCGCGTGATCCTGCTCGAACGCGAGAACCAGCCGGGCTACCACTCCACGGGCCGCTCGGCCGCGCTCTTCATGGAGAGCTACGGCACGCCGCAGGTGCGCGCGCTCACGATGGCCAGCCGCGCCTTTCTCGAGAACCCGCCGCCGGGCTTCGCCGAGCATCCGCTGCTGACGCCGCGCGGCGCGATGATGATCGCGGGCCCGGGCCAGGAGGCGCAGCTCGAGGAACACTGGCAGGTGCTGCAGGGCATGCCCGGCGATCCGCGCCGGCTCGGTGCCGACGAAGCATGCGCGATGGTGTCGGCGCTGCGGCCCGAGCAGGTGATCGGCGCGGTCTACGAACCCGACGCGGCCGACATGGACGTGCATGCGATCCACCAGGGCTACCTGCGCGGCATGCGGCGCGCGGGCGGGCAGCTGGTGTGCGATGCGGGCGTGACGGCCATCGAGCGCGTGGGCGAGGTCTGGCGCGTGCAGGCCGGCGGGCGCGGCTACGAGGCACCGGTGGTGCTCAATGCGGCGGGCGCCTGGGTCGATACCGTGGCTCGGCTCGCGGGCGTGCCGCCCATCGGTATCGAGCCGCGCCGGCGCTCGGCCTTCATCTTCGCGCCGCCCGAGGGCGAGGCCGCGACGGCCGCGCGCTGGCCCATGGTGTTCGGCGCCGACGAGGACTGGTACATCAAGCCCGACGCCGGCATGCTGCTCGGCTCGCCGGCCAATGCCGACCCGGTGGAGCCGCAGGACATCCAGCCCGAAGAGCTCGACATCGCGATCGCGATCGACCGCATCGAGCAGGTGACCACGCTCTCGATCCGCCGCCCCACGCGCACCTGGGCCGGCCTGCGTTCCTTCGTGGCCGACGGCGACCTGGTCGGCGGCTTCGATCCCGAGGCGCCGGGCTTCTTCTGGGTCGCGGCGCAGGGCGGCTACGGCATCCAGACCTCGGCCGCGATGGGCGAGGCCTGCGCGGCGCTGGCACGCGGGCTGCCACTGCCCGAGCGCATCGCGGGCTTCGGGCTCACGGCCGAGATGCTCGGGCCGCAACGGCTGCGCAGCAAGGTCGCGGCCTGAGGCGCGGCGCCCCTTTTTCCTTCCTTCTTCCCTCTACCCCGAGAACAAGAGAAACCCCATGCGTGTCTTCAGTGCCTCCCTCGCCACCGAAACCAACACCTTCGCGCCCATGCCCACGGGCCTGGCCTCGTTCAAGGACCGCGGCTACTTCCCCGCCGGCAAGCATCCCGAAGCGATGACGCTGTTCTCGGGCCCGCTGTGGGCCGCGCGCATCCGCGGCAAGGAGCGCGGCTGGACGCTGTTCGAAGGCATGGTGGCCGGCGCGCAGCCCAGCGGCACGACCACGCGCCATGCCTACGAGACGCTGCGCGACGAGCTGCTGGCCGATCTGCGCGCGGTGCTGCCGGTCGACATGGTGCTGCTGGGCCTGCACGGCGCGATGGTGGCCGACGGCTACGACGACTGCGAAGGCGACCTGCTGAAGCGGGTGCGCGAGATCGTGGGCCCGAAGGTGGTGATCGGCGCCGAACTCGATCCGCACAACCACCTCACGCCCGAGATGGTGGCCAACGCCGACCTGATGATCTCGTTCAAGGAGTACCCGCACACCGACGTGCTCGAGCGCGGCATGGAACTGGTCGACATCTGCGCGGCGCAGGTCGAGGGCAAGGTGAAGCCGGTGGCCGCGATGGTCGACTGCGACATGATCGTGACGGTCCACACCTCGCGCCAGCCGGCGCGCGGCTTCGTCGAGCGCATGCAGTCGCTCGAGGGCAAGGACGGCGTGCTCTCGGTCTCGCTCACGCATGGCTTCTCGTGGGGCGACGTGCCCGAGATGGGCACCAAGCTGCTGGTCTACACCGACGGCGACGCGGCCAAGGCGCAGGCCCTGGCGCGCCAGCTGGCCAACGAGGTGATCGCGATGCGCGACGCGCTCACGGTCCCCTATCCCGGCATCGACGCCTCGCTCGACGCGGCGCTGGCCTTCGACGGCGGCCCGGTAGTGCTGGCCGATGGCGCCGACAACCCCGGCGGCGGCGCGGCCAGCGATTCGACCTTCATCCTGCGCCGCATGGTCGAGCGCGGCATCACCAATGCGGCGCTGGGCCCGATGTGGGACCCGATCGCGGTGCGCATCGCCTTCGACGCGGGCGTGGGCGCGAAGCTCACGATGCGCATCGGCGGCAAGATCAGCCCGCTCTCGGGCGACCCGATCGACCTCGATTGCACGGTGAAGGCGCTGCAGCGCGACCTGGTGATGACCGGCCTGGCGGGCACGCCGGTGCTGATGGGCGACAGCGCGCTGGTGGAAGCCAACGGCATCGAGATCGTGCTGATCACGCTGCGCAACCAGGCGATGGGCACCGACCTCTTCACGCAACTGGGCTGCGACTTGGCGGCCAGGAAGATCGTGGTGGTGAAGTCCTCGCAGCACTTCTATGCCTCGTACTCGAAGGTCGCCAGGCATGTGATCTACGCGGGTGCGCCGGGCGCGGTCACGCTCGACCTCAACACCCTGCCCTACCGCAAGGCGCGGCTGCCCAAGTGGCCGATCGGCGCCACGGCCTGACGCTTCGTTTTTTCTTTCTCCCTCGTTCCCTTTCCTTTTTCTCAGCCACGGAGTTCCGCGATGACTTCACCACGCCGCCTTCTCGCCGCCTGTCTCGGCGGACTCGCCCTCGCCACGGCGAGCCTGCACGCGCCGGCCCAGCAGCAGCCCAAGACGCTGCGCGTGGTCGCGCATGCCGACCTGAAGATCCTCGACCCGACCTTCACCACGGCCTACATCTCGCGCAACTTCGGCTACATGGTCTACGACACGCTGTTCGCGCAGGACGCGAACGGCAAGCCGCAGCCGCAGATGGTCGAGAAGTACAGCACCTCGAAGGACGGCAAGCAGTGGAGCTTCACGCTGCGCCCGGGCCTGAAGTTCTCGGACGGCAGCGCCGTGACCTCGGCCGATGCTATCGCCTCGCTGCAGCGCTGGGCCGCGCGCGACAGCCTGGGCCGCGCGATGGTGGCCAGCGGCGCCGAATGGAAGGCGGTCGACGCCCACAGCTTCACGCTCACGCTGACCGAGCCCTTCGGCATGGTGCTCGACGGGCTGGCCAAGCCCTCGGGCTTTCCGCCGGTGATCCTGCCCGAGCGCATCGCGAAGATGCCGGCCACGGCGCCTTTGACCGAGGTCGTGGGCTCGGGCCCCTTCGTGTTCAAGCGCGACGAGTGGGTGCCCGGCAACAAGGCGGTGTTCGTGCGCAACACCAACTACGTGGCGCGCAGCGAGCCGCCGAGCGGCCTCTCGGGCAGCAAGAAGACCAGCTTCGACCGCGTGGAGTGGCTCTACCTGCCCGACGCCAACAGCGCGGTGGCGGCGCTCAAGCGCGGCGAGGTCGACCTGGTCGAGCAGTTGCCGCCCGACTACATCGCGCCGCTGCGCACCGACAGCAACGTCAAGATCGGCTCGGGCGGCGCCTACCAGGCCTTCCTGGTGATGAACCAGCTGCACGCGCCCTTCAACGACCCGAAGGTGCGCCAGGCGCTGCTGCAGGCGGTGAGCCAGGAACGCTTCGTCGCGGCCATGGGCTATCCGCTCGACATGCGCATGAGCTACTGCGCCACCTACTTCATCTGCGGCAGCCCGAACGAGACCGCGGCCGGCGCCGAGCCCTTCCGCAAGGCCGACGTGGCCAAGGCCAAGAAGATGCTGGCCGACGCCGGCTACAAGGGCGAGAAGGTGGTGCTGCTGGTGCCCAGCGACGTGCCCTACCTCAACGCCGAGGCGCTGATGGCCGCGCAGACCATGCGCAGCATCGGCCTGAACGTCGACGCGCAGACCATGGACTGGGCCTCGATCGGCGCGCGCCGCGCCAAGCGCGATGCGCCCGAGGCCGGCGGCTGGAACATGTACGTGACGGTGGCCGGCGAGTTCGACGCCAACTCGCCGATCGCCAACGCCTACCTGAGCGCGGCCTGCGGCAACAGCCTGCCGGGCTGGCCCTGCGACAAGAAGCTCGACGAGCTGCGCACGGCCTGGCTCAAGGAGACGGTGCCGGCCAAGCGCAAGGAACTGCTCGACGCCTTCCAGTCGCGCGCCTACGAGGCCGTGCCCTACATCAACGCGGGCCAGTACTCGGCCGCGTTCGCCGCACGCTCCAGCCTCAAGGGCGTGGACAAGCTCTGGGCCGGCATGCCGACGGTCTGGATGCTCGACAAGTAAGCCCTCCTCCCCAGCCACGAGAACCTCGAAGCCATGGGCTACATCCTCCGTCGGTTCCTCTCGACGCTCCCGGTCATGGCGGTGGTCGCCGTGGTGGTGTTCCTGCTGATCCACCTCTCGCCCGGCGATCCGGCCGCGCTGATCGCGGGCGACCTCGCCACCGGCGAGGACATCGAGAAGCTGCGCGCCGCGCTCGGCCTCAACCTGCCGCTGTGGCAGCAGTTCGCGCTGTGGCTCGGCCGGCTCGCCACCGGCGACCTCGGCACCTCGATCTTCACGCAGGTGCCGGTGTCGCAGCTGCTCGGGCAGCGGCTCGAGCCCACGGTGTCGATCGCGCTGCTCACCATGGGGATCACGCTGGTGGTGGCGGTGCCGCTGGGCACGCTCGCGGCCTACCGCGCCGGCACCTGGATCGACCGGCTGGTGATGCTGTTCGCGGTGCTGGCCTTCTCGGTGCCGGTGTTCCTGGTCGGCTACCTGCTGATCTACGCCTTCGCGATCCAGCTGCCGTGGTTTCCGGTGCAGGGCTACGTGCGCTTCGGCCAGAGCCCGGCCGACTGGCTGCTTGGGCTGGTGCTGCCGTGCGTGAACCTGGCGCTGGTCTACATCGCGCTGGTCACGCGCATGACACGCGCCACCGTGCTCGAGGTGCTGCACGAGGACTACATCCGCACCGCGCGCGCCAAGGGCCTGGGCGTGCTGCCGGTGCTCGGCCATGCGCTGCGCAACGCGGCGATTCCGATCGCCACCACGGTGGGCGTGGGCATCGCGCTGCTGATCGGCGGCGTGGTGGTCACCGAGACGGTGTTCGCGATCCCCGGCGTGGGCCGGCTGGTCATCGACTCGGTGCAGCGCCACGACTATCCCGTGATCCAGAGCGTGCTGCTGCTGTCGGCCGGCGTGTACGTGCTGATCAACCTGCTGATCGACCTGAGCTACCGCTTCTTCGATCCGCGCATCCAGTACTGAACCGCGCCATGTCCACCGTACTCCCCATGAGCGACAGCGACACGCCCCCCGTCCCGGCAAATATCTCGGCCAGCACCGAGGCCGACATCGCGCCCTTCGTCCCGCCGCGCTTCCGCTGGCTGCGCAAGCACCCGACGCTGATCGTCGGCCTGCTGCTGCTGCTCGCGGTGGCCGCGCTGTCGATCGCCGCGCCCTGGATCGCCACCCACGACCCGCAGGACATCGACCCGCTGGCGCGCATGCAGCCGCCCTCGGCCGAGCACTGGTTCGGCACCGACGCGCTGGGCCGCGACGTGTTCAGCCGCGCGGTGTGGGGCGGCCAGGTGTCGATGATCGTCGGCGCCTCGGTCGCCGTGCTGGCCACCGTCTTCGGCATCGTGCTGGGGCTGCTGGCGGGCTTCGTGCGCCGCATCGACGGCTTCGTGATGCGCGTGATGGACGGGCTGATGGCGATCCCCGGCATCCTGCTGGCGATCGCGCTGATGGCGGTCACGCGCGCCAGCCTCACGACCGTGATCGTGGCCATCACCATTCCCGAGATACCGCGCGTGGTGCGGCTGGTGCGCTCGCTGGCGCTCACCTTGCGCGAGCAGCTGTTCGTGGAGGCCGCGCATGCGGTGGGCACGCGGCTGCCGACCATCCTGTGGCGCCACGTGCTGCCCAACATGGTGGCGCCGCTGATCGTGCAGTCGACCTTCGTCGCGGCGGCCGCGGTGCTGACCGAGGCGGCGCTGTCCTTCCTCGGCGTGGGCGTGCCCGCGCAGACGCCGAGCTGGGGCAACATGATGGCCGAGGGGCGCAACTTCGTCGCCGTGGCCTTCCACATCATCCTGTACCCGGGCCTGCTGCTCGCGGCCACGGTGCTCGCGATCAACCTCGTGGGCGACGGGCTGCGCGATGCGCTCGATCCGCGCCTGGCGCGCCAACTCTGAGGGACGACGCCCCATGACCACTCCCCTGTCCCGCGTCGCGCTCGCGACCGGCGAGCCGCTGCTCGAGGTCGACGCGCTGCGCACCCACTTCCACACGCTGGCCGGCGTGGTGCGCTCGGTCGACGGCGTGTCCTACACCGTGCGCGCCGGCCGCACGCTCGGCGTGGTCGGCGAATCGGGCTGCGGCAAGAGCGTGACCGCGCTGTCGATCCTGCGGCTGGTGCCCACGCCGCCGGGCCATCACGCGGGCGCGGTGCGGCTGCGCGGCACCGACCTGATGCAGCTGAGCGAGCGCGAGATGCGCCAGATCCGCGGCAACCGCATCTCGATGATCTTCCAGGAGCCGATGACCTCGCTGAATCCGGTGCTGACCGTGGGCCGGCAGATCGCCGAGACGGTGCAGCTGCACCAGAAGGCCAGCCGCGCCGAGGCGCTGCAGCGCGCGGTCGAGATGCTGCGGCTGGTGCAGATCCCCGAGCCCGAGCGGCGCGTGAACGAGTACCCGCACCAGCTCTCGGGCGGCATGCGCCAGCGCGTGATGATCGCGCTGGCCCTGGCCTGCAACCCCGAGGTGCTGATCGCCGACGAGCCCACGACCGCGCTCGACGTGACGATCCAGGCGCAGATCCTCGACCTCATCAAGCGGCTGCAGAAGGAGCTGGGCATGGGCGTGGTGATGATCACGCACGACCTCGGCGTGGTGGCCGAGAGCTGCGACCGCGTGGTCGTGATGTACGCGGGCAAGAAGGTCGAGGAGGCCGAGGTGGTCGAGCTGTTCGACCGGCCGCTGCATCCCTACACGCGCGCGCTGATGGCCTCGATGCCCGCGATGAACACCGCGAGCACGCGGCTCACCGAGATACCGGGGCTGGTGCCGGCCGCGCACGAACTCGGCCGCGGCTGCGCCTTCGCGGCGCGCTGCGCCTCGGCGCGCGAGCGCTGCCGGCACGAGACGCCGCGGCTCACGCGCCAGGGCGATGCGAACGACGCCGACGGCGGCCACGTGGTGGCCTGCTTCGCGGTGCAGGAAGGCTGGGCCACGGCTTCGGTCGAACAGGAGGTGGCGGCATGAGCACAACGACGACGACAACAACAGCCAATGCCGCGCCGCTGCTGCGCGTGCACGAGCTGCGCAAGCACTATGTTTCGCCCAAGCGCTGGCTGCGGCCGGCGCGCCCGCCGATCCAGGCGGTCGATGGCGTCTCGTTCTCGGTGGCGCGCGGCGAGACGCTCGCGCTGGTCGGCGAATCGGGCTGCGGCAAGACGACCACCGCGAAGTCGGTGCTGCGGCTGGTGGAGCCGAGCGCGGGCTCGGTGCAGCTCGACGGCGAGGAGCTGGTGGGACTGTCGCCGGCGCAGATGCGCCAGCGCCGGCGCGACCTGCAGATCATCTTCCAGGACCCCTACGCCTCGCTCAACCCGCGCCTGACCGCGGGCGAGATCGTGGCCGAGCCGCTGCGCAACTTCGGCGGGGCCGACGCGGCCGCGCGCGAGGAGCGCGTGCGCTGGCTGTTCTCGCGCGTGGGCCTGCGGCCCGAGGCGGCGAAGAAGTATCCGCACGAGTTCTCGGGCGGGCAGCGCCAGCGGCTGGGCATCGCGCGCGCACTGGCCCTGCAGCCCAAGCTGATCGTCTGCGACGAGCCGGTGTCGGCGCTCGACGTGTCGGTGCAGGCGCAGGTGGTGAACCTGCTGATGGACCTGCAGGCCGAGTTCGGCATCGCCTACCTGTTCGTCGCGCACGACCTCGCGGTGGTGCGCCACATCAGCCACCGCGTGGCCGTGATGTACCTGGGCCACATCGTCGAGATCGCGGACCGCGACACGCTGTTCTCGGCGCCGCGCCATCCGTACACCGAGATCCTGCTGTCGGCGGTGCCGGTGCCCAACCCGCGCACGCCCGCCAAGCGCATGCTGCTGCAGGGCGATCCGCCAAGCCCCGCGAACCCGCCCTCGGGCTGCCGCTTCCACACCCGCTGCCCGATGGCGCAGGCGGTGTGCAAGGAGCAGCAGCCCGTGCTCACGCCGCGCGAGGCCGAGGGCCATCTGGTGGCCTGCCATTTCCGCTGAACACGCACTCACAACAGACAAAGGAAAGAACGCGATGTCGAACCCCACCCACCACGACCTGCTGATCCGCGGCGGCACCGTGATCGACGGCACCAAGGCGCCGCGCTTCGAGGCCGACGTGGCCATCTCGCGCGGGCGCATTGCCGCCATCGGCAAGCTCGAGGGCCACACGGCCGACCAGGTGCTCGACGCCACGGGTCGCATCGTGGCGCCGGGCTTCATCGACTCGCACACGCACGACGACCAGGCGGTGCTGTCGCAGGCGCAGATGCCGTTCAAGGTTTCTCAAGGCGTGACCACGGTGATCGCGGGCAACTGCGGCATCAGCGCCGCGCCGCTGCGCGAGGACATGGACCTGCCGATGCCGCTGAGCCTGCTCGACTCGCCGGTCGAGGGCCGCTTCACCACCTTCGCGGCCTACCTCGACGCGCTGCGCGCCACGCCCTCCTCGGTCAACGTGGCGGCGATGGTGGGCCACTCGACGCTGCGCGCCGTGACCATGGCCGACCTCGACCGCCCCGCCACCGCGAGCGAGATCGCGGCGATGCAGGCGCTGGTCGAGGAAGCGATGCAGGCCGGCGCCATCGGCCTGTCGACCGGCACTTTCTACCCGCCCGCGGTGAAGGCCACGACCGAGGAGATCATCGAGGTGGGTCGCCCGCTCACGGCGCGCAAGGCGCTCTACGTGACCCACATGCGCGACGAGGCCGACCGCGTGATGGAATCGCTCGAGGAGACCTTCGCCATCGGCCGCGCGCTCGACATCCCGGTGGTGGTGTCGCACCACAAGGTGCAGAACGTGCAGAACCACGGCAAGACCAAGGTCACGCTGCCCTTCATCCAGGAGGCGATGAAGCACCAGTGCATCGGCCTCGACTGCTATCCCTACACGGCCGGCTCGACCATGATCCGCACCGACCGCGGCATGATGGACGGCCGCGTGCTGATCGCCTCGAGCGTGCCGCATCCCGAATGCGCGGGCCGCGACCTCAAGGACATCGCGGCCGACTGGGGCGTGTCGGGCGAGGAAGCTGCGAAGCGGCTGCAGCCCGGCAGCGCGATCTATTTCATGATGGACGAGGACGACGTGCAGCGCATCCTCGCCTTCGACGAGACCATGATCGGCTCCGACGGCATTCCGCTCGGCGAGAAGCCGCACCCGCGGCTGTGGGGCACCTTCCCGCGCGTGCTGGGCCACTACAGCCGCGACGTCGGCCTGTTCCCGCTCGAGACCGCGGTGTGGAAGATGACCGGCCTCACGGCACGCAACTTCGGCCTGCACGAGCGCGGCACGCTCAAGCCCGGCCACCACGCGGACGTGGTGGTGTTCGATGCGAAGACCGTGCGCGACACCGCGAACTACCAGGAGCCGACGCAGGCGGCCGAGGGCATCGAGGCGGTGATCGTGAATGGCGCGCTGACCTGGCGCGATGGCGCGCACAGCGGTGCGCGCAACGGGCAGGTGATCGTGCGGCAGACGAGCTGACGCCGGGGGCAGCTCTCAACGCGCGTCGTGCGAATGGATCTGCAGCGCTTCGAGGAAGCGCGAGACCATGTTGTAGGCCGCGACCGTCGCCGTGAGTTCCACCAGCTGCCGCGGCTCGAACTGCGCCGACACCGCGGCGAAGATCGCATCGGGCACCTGCACGTGGAGCGTCATGGCGTCGGCATAGGCCAGCACCGCGCGCTCGCGTTCGCTGAACAGGTCGCTTTGCGCCCAGTCCGCCAGCGCATCGAGCTGCGGCTGCGACATGCCTTCCTTCAGCGCGATCGGCGCGTGCTGGTCCGCTTCGTAGGGCGCGTGGTTGAGCTGCGCCACGCGCATGATGACCATCTCGCGCAGCGCGCCGGGCAGCGAGGACTTCTGCCGGATCGCGGTCAGGTAGTGGAGCCAGCCTTCGGCCACGGGCGGGCTGTTGAGCAGCATGCGATAGAGATGCAGCACCTCGCCGCGCTCGGCGACGATGCGATCCGCCAGCGGCTTGACGGCGGGGTTCTGGCTGTCCGCGTAGGGGATCCGGGCCATGGGGTGTTCCTTTCTTCGGGGATCGGGTTCAGTCGCTGGTGACGATCCTGCGCTTGACCAGGTCGTCCATGACTTCGGCGTCTCTTTTCACGCGCTGCGCGAACTGCTCGGGCGTGCCGTTCACGATGTCGTAGGCGTTCTCGGCGAAGCGCTTCTCCACCTGAGGATCGTGCATCGTCTCGCGCACGGCCTTGAGGATCTTCTGGCGCACCTCGGCCGGCATCCCCGGCGGCGCGACGATGCCGATCCAGGTGGGGTACTCGAAACCCGGGATCAGCTCGTTCATCGCGGGCACGTCGGGCAGCATCGCCGAGCGCCGCGGCGAGCTCACGGCCAGCGCCCGGACCTTGCCGGCCTTGATCTGCGGCAGCATCACCGACAGGCCCGCGAACGCGTAGTCGATGTGGCCGCCCAGCATGTCGGTGAGCAGCGGGCCCGCGCCCTTGTAGGGCACGTGCTCGGTGCGCAGCCCCTTGGCCAGCGAGAGCTGCGCGCTGTTCACGTGCCCGGCCGATGCGGTGCCCGCGGAGCCGTAGGAGCTCTTGGGATTGGCCTTGAGGTAGGTCACCAGTTCGTCGAAGTTCTTCGCCGGCAGGTCGTTGCGCGTGACCAGCACCTGCGGCGTGGTGACGAGCAGGCTCAGGTAGTCGAAGTCCTTGAAGGTGTCGAAGGGCAGGTTCTTCACCGTGAGGTGGTTCACCGCCTGCGAATCGAGCGCGAGCATGAGGGTGTAGCCGTCGGGCTTGGCACGATGCAGGTCGCCCGCGCCCAGCGAACCGCTGGCGCCGGGCTTGTTGTCGATCACCAGAGTCTGGCCCAGCTTCTCGCCCAGGGTGTTGCCGATGATGCGTGCCGTCTGGTCGACCGCGCCGCCCGGAGCGAAGGGCACGATGAGGCGGATGGGCTGGCGGGGATAGCCCTGCGCATGGGCGGCCGGCATCAGTGCAGCCGCTCCCGTCGCGACTGCGCAAGCCAATAGAAGTCGTCGCCCGGTCTCGAGCATGTATGTCTCCTGGTTTTTGGGGGAAGCGATGGGAAGGGAACGGGCCGTCAGCGCGTGGCCGCGACCAGGCCGCCGTCGACGACGATCTCGGTGCCGGTCACGTAGCGGCTTTCGTCCGCCACGAGGAACAGCACCGCGTGCGCCGTGTCCCAGCCGGTGCCCATGTGCTTCATGGGCACCTGGTTGTTGCGGTGGTCGATGAAGCCTTGCGTGTCGCCCTTCGCGTACTTCGCCGCCAGCCCTTCGATGAGCGGCGTGTGCATCAGCCCCGGCACCACGCAGTTGAGCCGGATGCCTTCGGGCGCATGGATGACGGCCGAGGTGTGCGTGAACTGCAGCAGCCCCGCCTTGGCCGCGGCGTAGGCGACCTGCGGCTTGCCTATGTAGCGCAGGCCGGCCACGGACGCCACGCTGACGATGGCGCCGCCGCCCTGCGCGCGCATGTGCGGGATGACGTGCTTGCAGCCGAGGAACGCGCTCTTGAGGTTGACCTGGATCTGCGCGTCCCACACCGCCTCGTCCATGTCGACGGGGCCGCCGGGCTGCGAGACGCCGACGTTGTTGACCAGGATGTCGATGCGCCCGAAGCGCTGGATGCAGGCGGCCACCGCCTGCTCGACCTGCGCCGACTGGGTGGCATCGCAGGCCTGGACCTCGGCCTCGCCGCCCTCGGCCACGACCAGGGCACGCGTGGCCTCGGCGTTGGCCAGCACGAGGTCGGTGCCGAACACCTTCGCGCCCTGCCGCGCGAGCAGCACCGCGGTGGCGCGCCCATTGCCCCAGCCATCGGCCACGGCGCCGCAGCCCATGACCAGCGCGACTTTTCCCTTCAGATCCAGCACCTTGTCGTCTCCTTCGATTTGCGTATGGGGCGATCGTAGGAAGATCCGATTTATCTTTGAAATTCTTTCTATCTATCGATTTATAGAATCAAGGAATGAATATCTCCCCGCGCCAGTTGCGCCTGTTCCTCGCGCTCAGCGAATCGCTGAACTTCAGCAAGACCGCGGAGCAGCTGTTCATGACCCAGCCCTCGCTGAGCAAGGCGATCCGCGATCTCGAGGAGGCGCTGGGCCTGGTGCTGTTCGAGCGCACCACGCGCAGCGTGCATCTCACCGCGAGCGGCACGCGGCTGGCCAGCATGGCGCGCAGCGTGATCGGGGAATTCGACAGCGGCCTCGAACGCATGCGCACATCGGCCGAGCAGGAGGCGCAGCAACTGAGCATCGCCTCGCTGCCGTCGCTGGCCAGCGTGATCCTTCCCGCCACCTGCGGCGCGCTCGAGCGGCGCTTCGCGCAGCCGCGCATCGCCATCCACGACTGCTCCAACAGCGCGAGCATCCAGCGGCTGCTGAACTACCAGGTGGATTTCGCGCTGGCGTCCGTCATGCCCTCGCACCCGGAGCTGCAATACGAGGAACTGCTGCGCGACCAGTTCGTGCTGCTGTCGTGCGGCGCCTGGCGCCAGCGCATCGCCGACGAGGTCATGCTCGACGAACTGCTGCGGCTGCCGGTCATCAGCATGACCGACGCCAGCACCGCGATGCGCTACATCAGCGCCGCCTTCCTGCAGCGCGGCGTGGAGTTCCGGCCGAAGATGCAGCTCGACCAGGTCGGCACGATCGCGGGCTTCCTCAAGGAAGGGCTGGGCGTTGCCGTGCTGCCCTATCTGGGCATGATGCCGATGGTGAGCCTGCGGGGAATGAAGATCTCGTCGATTTCAGACGGGCCGCTGCGCTCGGTGGGGATGGTCACGCGCAGGCAGGGCGGCACGTCGGCGATCGCGCGGGCGGCGATGGAGGAGATCCGCAAGGTGGTGGGCGCCTTGATGGAAAAGCACCAGGGCTGGCTGCATCCCGCATCGGCCTAGCGAGCGGCCCCGGGAGAGGCGCCCTCAGTCGGGCGCGTTCATCACGCGATCGAATTCCTCGTCGGCCGGCACGTTGTCGGCATCGAGCTCGCTGGCATCGGTGAGGTCGATGCCGGTTTCCTCGGACAGGGAATCGGCGGCCTCGGCGTCGATGGCATCGAAGTCGTCCTCGGGCAGGCCGTCGGCATCGAGGTCCTCGTCGACTTCCTCGGGGATCGGCGCGGGGCGCGCGCTGGTGGCGGCGGCACGGGTGGTCATGGTCGTTTCCTCACGTTTTCTCACGGATGGCAGGACGAAGCAGGCCCCTATGTTGCGCCGATTTCGCGTCATCCGGAAGTCGGCGCGGGTGACCGGAGGTATCGCCCGCGCCCGCACCTGTGCAAACGATCAGTTCTTCGCCGCGTCCTTGTTCGCCCCAGGCTTGGCCTCGCCTTCGTGCGCGTGGTCGTGGTCGTGTCCTTCCTCGTGCGCATGCGCGGCGTGGTCGTGCCCGTGGTCGTGGCCGTGCTCGCCGCTGTGCGCGAGCCGGCTCACGCCCGTGACCAGCGCGATGCCCGCGATCAGCCAGGCGATCTGCCCGAGGGTCTGGCGCATCGGCAGGCGCTTCTGCAGTTGCGGGATCAGGTCGGCCAGCGCGACGTAGACGAAGCTGCTGCCGGCCAGCACGAGGAAGTACGGCAGCCAGCCATGCAGCTGGTCGACCAGCCACCAGCCGGCGATGCCGCCGAGCATGGTCATGGTGCCGGCCAGCGACACCTTCACGAGCGCGGCGCGCTGGTTGGCCGAGCTCTGGCGCAGCACCACGAGGTCGCCGATGTGGTGCGGCACCTCGTGCGCGAGCACCGCGAGGGCGGCGACCAGGCCCAGGCGCAGGTCGGCGATGAAGGCCGAGGCGATCAGGATGCCGTCGCCGAAGCAGTGCACGCTGTCGCCGGTGAGCACGGCCCAGCCGCCGGCGCGCGGGCCGTGGTCGTGGCCGTGGTGCGCATGGTTGTGGCCGTGCGCGTGATCGTGGTGGCCGTGGTTGTCGTAGATGGGGCCGAGCTGCGCCGGCTGCCCGGCGGTGTCGCCGCCGTGATGGTGCTCGTGCCCGTGGTGCCACAGCTCGGCCTTGTCGAGCAGGAAGAAGAACACCACGCCGAACAGCAGCACGGCAAACAGCAGCGCGGGCTCGATGCGGCTTTCGAAGGCCTCGGGCAACAGGTGCATGAAGGCGGTGGCGAGCAGTGCGCCCGCCGCCAGGCTCAGCAGGTGCTGCGGATTCACGCCGCCCGAGCCGCTGCGCACGCCCACGCGCAGCAGCAGCGCCGCGAGCCACACGCTGCCGATGCCGGCGACCAGGGTCGCCAAGATGATCACTATCAAGTTCATAGCTGCTTACGCAATAAGAGCGCCCGATGGCACCCAGTTCCATTCATAAAAAGCAAAAAAGGCCGCCCCTTGCGGGGACGGCCTTCGGCGGAAGCTGGCTCTCGGGTCGTCTGAACTGGATTCGCTCAGGCGACGCCGTTGGCTTTGAACCAGGCGGTGGCTCGCTGCCATCCGTCGTCGGCCGCGCTCTTGACGTAGCTGGGACGGTAGTCGGCATGGAACGCATGGCCTGCTTCGGGATACACGACGAAGCTCGACGCCTTGGCAGCCGGAGAGCCATTTGCCAGGGCCGATTTCATCTTATCAACGGTGTCAAGGGGGATGCCCTGGTCTTTTCCGCCGTACAGGCCGAGCACCGGCGCCTGCAGGCTGGCGGCGATGTCGACCGGGTGCTTCGGGGTCAGGTCGCTGGCCTGGCCGACCAGCCGGCCGTACCAGGCGACGCCGGCCTTGACCTTGCCGGTGGCGGCGTAGAGCCAGGTGATGCGGCCGCCCCAGCAGAAGCCGGTGATGCCGGCCTTGGAGGTGTCGCCGCCGTTGGCCGCGGCGTACTGCAGCGCGCCGTCGAGGTCGGCCAGCACCTGCGCGTCGGGCACCTTGCTCACGATGTCGGCCTGCAGCTTGGGAATGTCGGTGTAGCCGCGCGGATCGCCCTGGCGCGCATAGAGCTCGGGCGCGATGGCGAGGTAGCCGAGCTTGGCGAAGCGGCGGCAGGTGTCGGCGATGTATTCGTGCACGCCGAAGATCTCCTGCACCACCAGGATCACCGGCAGGCCGGTCTTGTTGGCCGGCGCCGCGGCATAGGCCGGCACCTCGAAGCCGTTGACCGTGTACTTGATCGGGCCGGCCTTGAGGCCGTCGGCCGGGGTGCTGATGGCGGTCTGCGCCATCACCGGCATCACGGCGGCGGCATAGCCCACGCCGATGGCGGCCTTGAGCGCGGTGCGCCGCGTCGCGCCCTGCTCGGTGCTGTCGCCGGGGCGCAGCGAATCGAAGTCGGATTGCAGGTCGGAACGGCGGTCGTCGAATTGGGGCATGAGGAAGGCTCCAGGTGAGGGATCGTCGGACAAGGGGGAGTGCGGGGCAGATGCGGAAAAACGCACGCCGCAATGTAGGCGATAACGGCCCGTCCTCTGTCCGCGCGGGGTTGTTGTCCCCGTGCGGGCGGCCCGGCGCCGCTCAGCGCGGTTCGTAGGCCCGGCGCGCCAGCGCCGCCGCCAGCACCTGCGCCGGATCGACCAGCCGCAGCCCCGCCACCGCCGGCGAGCCCGCGAGCCCCAGCGGCACCTCGGTGCAGCCCATGATGATGGTGACCGGCCCGTGGCGCTCGGCCAGCCGCAGCGCGACCTCGGAGAAGCAGCGCTCGGCCAGCGCCATGTCGCCGGCCTTCACGCCCTCGAAGATGCCGCGCGCGATGGTGCGGCGCTCGTCCTCGCTCGGCACGTGGCAGCCCAGGCCGGCCTCGGCCAGCGCCTGCTCGTAGAGACCGATGCGGTAGGTGCCTTCGGTGGCCATCAGCGCCACCTCGCCCGCGCCCTGCGCCGCGAGCTGCTGCGCGGTCTCGCGCGCCATGTGCAGCAGCTCGACCTGCGGAAAGCGCTCCTGCAGCCGCGCATGCCAGGCATGGGCGGTGTTGCAGGCGATCGCCACCTTGCGGCTGCCGAGCGCGGCCAGCCGGCCCAGCGCCTGCAGCATCGGCTCGAGCGGCTGGTGCGCGCCGTTCTCGGCGCTCGACAGCAATGCGCCGGTGCGATCGGGCACCGGCACCTGCGCGAGCCAGTGCTCGGGGAAGGACTGGTCGCGCACCGGCTCGCCGCGCGCACGCATCTGCTGCGCGCAGGCCTGCACGAACAGCCGCACGAAGTCGGCGCCCGCGGCCGGGCCCATGCCGCCCAGGATGCCTACGACCTGCGTGGAGACCATGTCCTTGCGTCCGATCGCGGCGTGCTCAGGTCGCCGGCTTGTCGCTGAATTCCTTGAGGTTCTCCTTGAGCTGCGGGCTCATCGGCAGGTTCAGCGGCAGGTTCTTCGGCGGGATCGGCGACATGAACCACTTGGTGTAGAGCTTCTCGAACTCGCCGCTCTTCATCATGCCGATGAAGGTGTCGTCGACCAGCTTCTTGAAGGCCGGGTCGTCCTTGGGCAGCATGCAGGCGTAGGGCTCGACCTGCAGCGACTCGCCCACCACCTCGTAGTCGGCCGGGTTCTTCGAGTTGGCGATCAGGCCGAACAGCAGGATGTCGTCCATCGCGAAGGCGACGGCGCGGTCGCTCTCCACCAGCAGGAAGGCGTCGGCATGGTCCTTGCCGAGCACGATGTTCATGTCGAGGTTCTTCTCGGTGTTGTACTTGCGCATGACCAGCGCGTTGGTGGTGCCGGTGGTGCTGGCCACGGTCTTCTTCGCGAGGTCGGCGTAGTCCTTGATCTTCGAGGACTTCTTCACCAAGAGGCGCGTGCCCGTGTAGAAGTGGTTGACCGCGAAGGACACGTCCTTGCCGCGCGCGGTGTTGTTGGTGGTCGAGCCGCACTCGAGGTCGACGGTGCCGTTGGTGATCAGCGGGATGCGGTTCTGCGAGGTCACGGCCATCAGCTGCACCTGCAGGTTCGGCTTGTTGAGCTTCTTCTTCACCGCCTCGACCACGGCGTTCGACATCTCGACCGCGAAGCCGATGGGCTTGTTGGGACCGTCGAGGTAGCTGAACGGTACCGACGACTCGCGGTAGGCCAGCGTGATCTTGCCGGACTCGGCGATCTTGGCCAGCGTGTCGGCGGCCTGGGCGCCGGTGGCAGCGAGCAGGACCGTGGCGGCGGCGGCCATCAATGCGGAGAGTTTCATGCGTGCCTTCTTCGAGGGAGGTTGAACAGGAGGCCCAGTGTAAGAAAGAGTGACTCAAGGCGGCAATTCCAATAGCGGCCTGGGCCATACCCAAAGGTTATGGGGAGGGAAAACCCCGCCCGTTTCCTGAAGCCGCGTTGCGGTATCGGGGCGTTCGCTCGGCAACGGGGTGATGTCCACCTCGAAGACCGACCCGAACCCGCCGCGGCCAGGCCCGCGTTCCCTCGCGCTGGCGGGCTGCGCCGCATGGCTGCTCACGCTGGCGGCCTGCGGCGGCGGCGCCGGCAGCGGCCTGGGCCCGCCGGCGGACACCGAAGCCGCGCCGCCGATGCCCGAACCCCCGCTGGTCGCGGCCACGCCGGCCGAGCGCGCGGGCTGCTCGGTCACGCTCGAGGGCGACTCGATCCTGTACGGCGGCTTCGTGCCCGGCCCGCGCCTGCCCGAGACGCCGGCCGCACTGCTGCACCGGCTGCGGCCCGCCTACACGGTGGTCGACAACTCGGTGCCCGCCCTCACCGCCGCGCTGCGGGCACGGCCCTTCGCCGCCGAGCGGCGCAGCACGCGCTTCGTGGTGCTGCAGCACGGCATCAACGACGCCCAGAACGCCACCGCCCTCGCGCCGCCGCTGCGGCGCATGGTCGAGCGCGTGCAGGCCGAGGGCCGCGTGCCGGTGGTGACCGGTCTCGCGCGCCAGTTCGGCGCGCGCAAGGTGCGCCGCCGCGATGCCTACGACGCCACCGCGCGCGAGGTGGCGCGTTCGCGCGGCGCGCTGTTCGCCGACTGGGGCGCGGTCGAGGGCCGGCCCGAGGACATGGCCGACTGGATCCATCCCGGCACGCCCTATTCCGCGCGGCTGGTCGAGCGGCTGGTGGCCGTGCTCGATGCCGCGGCGCCCGAGTGCGCGCAAGGGCCCCTCGCGCGCGCCGACCGAATTCTTCCCGAGCCTTCGCCATGACAAGTCCCTTCTCGCTTCCCACCTGGCGCCGCGCGGCGCTGGCCTGCGCCTGCGCGCTCGCGCTGTCCGGCTGCGGCCGCGATGCGCCGGGCGGCCGCACGGCCGCCGCGCCGGTGCCGCCGCCGCGCCCCGACTGCTCGGTCACGCTCGAAGGCGACTCGATCATGTTCGACGGCGGCGCCGCGCTGCTGATGCGCCTGCGGCCGGCCTATGCGGTGGTCGACAACTCGGTGGCCGGCTCGACCGCCACGCTGCGCGCCACCGCCTTCCCGCGCGTGCGGCTGACCACGCGCTTCGTGGTGCTGCAGCGCGGCATCAACGACGCGATGCGCGGCTGGCAGATCGAATACCCGCTGCGCACGATGGTGGGCCTCGTGCAGGCCGAGGGCCGCGGCGTGGTGCTGACGGGCCTCACGCGCCAGGCGCCCGGCCATCCGATCGCGCTGCGCGACGCGCACGACGCGACCATGCGCCGCGTCGCCGCGGAGACCGGCGCGCTGTTCGCCGACTGGGGGTCGGTCGCGGCCGATCCGGCCGATATCCAGGCCGACGGCCTGCATCCGCGCCCGCCCTACACCGCGCGACTGATCGCGCGGCTGGTCGAGGTGCTCGACACGGCCGCGCCCGAGTGCGCGGCGCGCGGCCACTGAGTCCGGGGACGGCGGCGACAGGGGTCATGCCCTTTGGCTATGGGCCACGCCTCTTTTTGCATTTCCGCGCCGACGGCGGCACGCCTACAGTCGAGGCTCACCCCTTCCCTCTTCGTTCCCGAAAGTTGCCCCTCATGCATGTGTGCGTGCTCGGCGCCGGCATCGTGGGCCTGGCCACCGCCTGGCAACTCGAACGCCAGGGCCACCAGGTCAGCGTCGTCGATCGCGCGGCCCCCGGCGCGGGCGCGAGCGGCGGCAACGGCGCGCAGCTCAGCTACTCGTACGTGCAGCCGCTGGCCGATCCGGCGATCTGGCGGCAGTTGCCGAAGCTGCTGCTCTCGCCGACTTCGCCGCTCAAGCTGCGCCCGCAGCTCGATCCGCTGCAATGGCGCTGGGGCCTGGCCTTCCTCGCGGCCTGCAACGCGCGCACCTCGCGCGACACCACCGAAAAACTGCTGGCGCTCGCGGCCGAGAGCCGCGCCGGCTTCGAGGCCATGCAGGCCGATGCCGCACCCGACTGCGACTTCTCGGCCACCGGCAAGCTGGTGCTGTATGCGAGCGAAGCGTCGCTGGCCGGCGCGCGCGCGCAGCTCGAACTGCAGCGCACCATGGGCAGCGAACAGCGCATCGTGCGCCCCGACGAGTGCGTGGCGATCGAGCCCGCGCTCGCGGACTACGCGCGCGGCATCGCGGGCGCGGTCTACACGCCCAGCGAATGCGCTGCCGACTGCCTCAAGGTCTGCGCCGAGCTGATGCGGGTGCTGCGCGCGCGCGGCGTGCGCTTCGAGCTCGGCACCGAGGCCCGCGGCTTCGCGCAGGCCGGCGGGCGCATCGCCGCGGTACGCACGGCCGCGGGCGACATCGAGGCCGATGCCTTCGTGATGGCACTCGGCACCGCCTCGCACAAGCTCGGGCGCGCGCTCGGCGCCTACCTGCCGGTCTATCCGCTCAAGGGCTACAGCATCACGCTCGACGTCGATCCGGCGCCCGGTGCGGCGCCGACCGTGAACGTGACCGACAGCGCGCGCAAGGTGGTGTTCGCGCGCATCGGCTCGCGCCTGCGCGTGGCCGGCATGGCCGAGCTCGTGGGGCACGACGCGAGCATTCCCGCCACCCGCATCGACACCCTGGCCGAGGCCACGCGCGCCGTGTTCCCGCGCGCGAGCCGGCTGGCCGAGCTGCATCCCTGGACCGGCATGCGCCCGGCCACGCCCACGGGCCTGCCGATCGTCGGCCGGCTCGAGGGCGCGCCCTCGAACATGCTGTTCAACACCGGCCACGGCGCGCTGGGCTTCACGCTGGCCTTCGGGTCGGCGGGACGCATCGCTGCCGCACTCGAACACGGGATCGGATAGCCGAACGCAGAAGGCAAACCAAGAAGCGCAGAAGTCGCAGAAGAAACATCCATTTTTCCGGCTGTTCCTTCTGCGACTTCTGCGAAACCTTCGCGCCCTCTGCGTTCGGCTGTCCGCTCCCGACTCCGCTAAACCCCCGCCTCCACGATCGCCTGCTGCATGCAGCGCGTGATGCCGCGCACCGCCACCGAATCGGGCCGGCCCGTGAAGCGCAGCGCGCGGATCGGCACCGGGATGTGCGGCTCGAGCATGAGCACATCGACCTTGGCCTTGTCGGCCGAGCGTGCGGTGCAGCCGTCGACCAGCGCCACGCCCAGGCCGTGGTGCGCCATCGCCAGCGCCGCATGGTAGGTCTGCACCGTGACCACCGCCTGCTGGAAGCCCACGCCGGCCTGGCGGCAGGCCTGGCTCAGGCTGGTGCCCACGGGGTCGCGGCTGTCGAGGCCGATCACCGGCCGCTCGGCCAGGTCGTGCAGCGCCACCGAGCCGTTGCGCACCAGCATGCGCGGCAGCATGCCCTTGGGCGCGATGCAGACCATGCGGCTGTCGGCCACCGTGTCCTGCGTGAGCGAGGGATGCACGGCCGGGCTGAACGCGAAGCCGACGTCGGCCTCCTGCAGCAGCAGCGCCGACATGATCTGCGGCGAATGCAGCGACTCCACGCTGATCGCGTAGCCCGGATGCTTCTCGCGGAAGGCCTTGAGCGCGCGCGGCAGGATCTCGTAGCTCAGCGCCAGCACGCTGAGGATGCGCAGCTCGCCGGTGTCGGCGCCCGCGCGCAGGTTGGCCGCGAGCCGCTGCACCTCGTCGAGCTGCGCGAACAGGCGCTCGATGTGCGGATACAGCGTGAGCGCCTCGGTGGTCGGCGTGAGCCGCCCCTTGGCGCGCTGGAACAGCGGAAAGCCCAGCTGCAGCTCGGCATGCTGCAGCGTGCGGCTCACGGCCGGCTGCGTGATGTTGATGAGCCGTGCCGCCGCGCTCACGCTGCCCGTGAGCATGATGGCGTTGAAGACCTCGATGTGGCGCAGCCGCATGGCGGGATCAGCGCACGCTGGTCTTGCCGCGCGCGATGTCCATCACCATGCGCGTGGCCAGGTACAGCCGCGGCTCGATGGAATCGATCAGCACGTACTCGGCATCGGCCGAGTGCGCGCCGAAGCCCTGCAGGCCGAAGCGCTCGATCACCGGCGCCTTGGTCTTGAGCGAGGCGAAGGCCGCGTCGGTGCCGCCGCCGGCGGCCTTGTCGTCGGCGCCCAGCGGGCGGCCGAGCTCGTCCTTGTAGATCGCCTGGGCATGCCTGGCGAGCGCGCGCGAGGCATCGGTGGCCTCGAGCGGCGGACGGCGGCGCTCGAACTTGAGCTCGACCTTGGCCTCGGGAATCAGCTGCTTCTTCACGCGCTCGTTGACCTGCTGCTCGATGCGGTCGTAGTCGGCGACCTTGAGCACGCGCACGTCGGCGCCCGCGGTGGCCGAGGCCGGGATCACGTTGCGGTTGCTGCCCGACTTCGAGATGGTCCAGTTCATCTTGAGGCCGGTGGCCGGGTCGGACAGGTCGCGCATCTGCAGGATCTGGTGCGACAGCTCGTAGAGCGCGTTCACGCCGAGCTCGGGCGCCGAGCCCGCATGCGAGGCCTTGCCGCTCACGTTGAGCGTGACCGAGGCGATGCCGGCGGTGGCCAGCGAGAGCTTGTCGTCCTTGACCGAGGCGCCCTCGAAGGAGAGCACCGCGTCGTGCTCGCCGCCCAGGCGCGTGAGCAGCGCGCGCGAGCCGGGCGAGCTGATCTCCTCGTCGCCGTTGATCAGCACCGTGAGCGTGCCGTACTCCTTGAACTTGAGCGCCTGCAGCATCGCCACCGCATGGAGGATGACGGCCACGCCCTGCTTGTCGTCGGCAATGCCCAGGCCGTAGGCCTTGTCGCCCTCGACGCGGAACGGCTGCCTGTTGAGCATGCCGATGGTGTAGACCGTGTCCATGTGGGCGATCAGCATGATCTTCTTCGTGCCCGTGCCCTTGAAGGTGGCGCGCACCACGCGGCCGATCTTCTCGGGCGTGTCCTCCATGCGGTAGGCCTCGGCGCTCGGGTCGATCAGCTCGACCTCGCCACCGAGCGCCTTGAGCTTCGACGCGATCAGGTCGGAGATCTTTTCCAGGCCCTCGAGGTCGCGGCTGCCGGACTCGATGGCCACCAGTTGCGAGAGCGAATCGAGCAGCGGCTGCTTCTGCGCGGCGGCGAGCTCGGCGATGCGCGCGTCGGGCGCGGCGGCGGCCGTGGCGGCGGCGCCGGCCAGCAGCATCGGCAGCAGTGCGCGCGCGAAGAAGCGGGAGGGGTGGAAATGCATGTTCTGGTCTCCTGACGATGATGACGGTCGAATGGCGGATTCAAGCACGGGCGCGGCCGCGACGCGACCCTCTCATTCGCGCACGAGCCGGACGCCGAGATGCATGATGCGTGCCTCGCAGTAGATGGCGCCCTCGCGGCTCAGCACCCAGGCGCTGATCGATGCGCGGGCCGTCGATGTCTCGGGGCTCGAGTTGCAGACGGTGGAAGACCACTGGCCCGCGCGCAATGCCTCCTTGCCCTGCGCCGGAAAGTCCGATGGGGGCAGCTCGAAGCGATCGGCCTCTCGCCGCGCGAGGCTGTCGATTTCCTTGATGGTGGGCAGGCGCCAGCCGGCCTGCTCGCCGGCGCGCTGCAGGGCCTGCACGTAGTCGTAGCGCTTCGCGCTCCAGGTGCAGCGCTTGCCGTTCCAGGTCTGCGGCTCCTCGCAGCGGCGCCACACCAGGCCGGTGTGGCGATCCTCGACCGCGCCGCCGGGCACGCCGCGCTCGTCGGGCAGCTCGCGCCAGCGGCCGGACTTCGGCGCCTCGGGGCCGCGCACCAGGCGCACGAAGAGCGGCGGCTCGCGCGACATGTCGGGGTCGCAGTCGTAGACGAAGCCGTTCGCGAAGTTCACGCACCACGGGCTCACGGGATCGCGCATGTCGGACGTCAGGTAGATGGCCGGCACGGTGTTCGGAAACCAGCGCGCGTCGATGACCGACTGCTCGGCCAGCGGCCGGTCGGCGCGCACCTCGGGCACGCGTTCCTTGCCCAGGTCGACCAGGCCGTGCAGCTCGGCCACCGTGGGCAGGCGCCAGTCGGCGTAACCGCACAGCCGGCTCGCATTGACCTGCGCCACGTAGGCCACGGCATCGGCGGGCCGGCCGTTGTCGCGCTTGCCCTCCCAGACCAGGCCCGACACGCGGTCGCGCACGCAGGCTGTTCTCGGTTGGCCCGGCACGGCCTCGTAGGCCAGCGGACCCGCGCCCTGCCGGCCGTCCTGCTTGGGAACGAGGGCCAGCGGCCCGGCATCGGCGCAGGCCTGGGGCGTGGGCCAGCCCTCCTTCGTCAAGCCCAGACAGATGCGCACGCCGGTGGGCGGCACCTTGGAAAGCGCGGGCTGCGCGGCCGCGGGCACCGCGATCCATGCGGCGAGGATGGCCGCCGCGGCGAGGGCCCGCGCCAGGCTCAATGCGCCTTGTCCCAGTTCGGTCCCACGCCGATCTCGGCCAGCAGCGGCACCTTGAGATCGGCCACGCTGGCCATGATGCGCGGGATCTCGGTGCGCACCCATTCGACCTCGGCCTCGGGCACCTCGAACACCAGTTCGTCGTGCACCTGCATGATCATCTTCGTGCCGCGCTTCTCGGCGTCGAGCACGTCCTGCACCTTGACCATGCTGAGCTTGATCAGGTCGGCCGCCGTGCCCTGCATCGGCGCGTTGATGGCCGCGCGCTCGGCGCCGCCGCGGCGCGGGCCGTTGGGCGAGTTGATCTCGGGCAGGTACAGGCGGCGGCCGAACACGGTCTCGACATAGCCCTGCTCCTTGGCCGAGGCCTTGGTCTCGTCCATGTAGGCCTTCACGCCCGGGTAGCGCGCGAAGTAGCGCTCGATGTAGGAGGCCGCGGCCTTGGTCTCGATGCCGAGGTTCTTCGCCAGCCCGAAGCTGCTCATGCCGTAGATCAGGCCGAAGTTGATGACCTTGGCATAGCGGCGCTGCTCGCTCGACACCTGGTCGGGCGTGGAGCCGAACACCTCGGCCGCGGTGGCGCGGTGCACGTCGATGCCTTCGGTGAAGGCGCGCAGCAGCGATGCATCGCCGCTGATGTGGGCCATGATGCGCAGCTCGATCTGCGAGTAGTCGGCGCTCGCGATCACGCTGCCCGCGGGCGCCACGAAGGCCTCGCGCACGCGCCGGCCTTCGGGCGTGCGGATCGGGATGTTCTGCAGGTTGGGGTCGTTGCTCGACAGGCGCCCGGTGACGGCCACGGCCTGCGCATAGTGCGTGTGCACGCGGCCGGTGCGCGGATTGGCGAGCTGGCCGAGCTTGTCGGTGTAGGTGCCCTTGAGCTTCGACAGGCCGCGGTGCTCGAGGATCTTGGCGGGCAGCGGATAGTCCTCCGCCAGCTTCTCGAGCACTTCCTCGTCGGTGCTGGGCGCGCCGCTCGGCGTCTTCTTGACCACCGGCAGGCCGAGCTTGGTGAAGAAGATCTCGCCGATCTGCTTGGGCGAACCGAGGTTGAAGGGCTGGCCCGCGATGTCGTAGGCCTCCTGCTCGAGCGCCATGATGCGCGTGCCGAGTTCGTGGCTCTGCGCGGCCAGGGTGGCGCTGTCGATCAGCACGCCGTTGCGCTCGACGCGGTAGAGCGCCTCGCTCGAATCCATCTCGAGCTGGTAGATGAAGCGCAGCTTCTCGTTCGTTTCGAGCTGCGGCCACAGCGTGCCGTGCACGTCGAGCGTCTGGTCGCTGTCCTCGCACGAATACTCGGCGGCCTTGGCGATGTCGACCTGGCTGAACGGAATCTGGTGCGCGCCCTTGCCGCAGAGGTCCTCGTAGGAGATGCCGCTGCGGCCCAGGTGGCGCTCGGCCAGGCTGGCGAGGCCGTGCGGCTTGTGGACCTCGAGCACGTAGCTCTGCAGCATGGTGTCGTGCGCGTAGCCCTGCACCTCGATGCCGTGGTTGGCGAACACGTGGCGGTCGTACTTGATGTGCTGGCCGAGCTTCTTCTTCGCGCCGTTCTCGAGCCAGGGCTTGAGCCTGGCGAGCACCTCGTCGATCGGCAGCTGCGCGGGCGCGTCGGGATAGTTGTGCGTGAGCGGTATGTAGGCCGCCTCGCCGGGCTTCACGCTGAAGCTGATGCCGACGATCTGCGCCACCATCTCGTCGAGCGAGGTGGTCTCGGTATCGATGGCCGTGAGCTCGGCGGCCTCGAGGCGCGCGAGCCAGGTGTCGAACTGCTCCCAGGTGAAGACGGTGTCGTATTGCAGGTTGCTCGCGGGCGCGGCGGCCTCGAGCGCGCCGAGCTCGGTGCTCTCGTCGAACAGGCCGCCCTGGTCGGTGCTCGCGGCGCCGCCCTTGGACTTCTGCTTCTTGATGTTCTCCTCGATCAGCTCGGGCGGCACCTCCTGCGCCTCGAGCGACTTCACCAGGCTCTTGAAGCCGAACTTCTCGTAGAAGGGCTTGAGCTCGCCGGTCTGCGGCGCACCCACGGGCAGGCCTTCGAGCGAGGGCAGGCCCTCGACGTGGCCGGCCAGGTCGCAGTCGGTGCGGATCGTGACGAGCCGGCGGCTCAGCGGCAATTGCCCGAGCGCCTTGCGCAGGTTCTCGCCGGCGGCGCCCTTGACCTCGGCCGCGCGCTCGATCAGCGCGTCGAGCGAGCCGTATTCGAGCAGCCACTTGGCGGCCGTCTTGGGACCGACCTTCTCGACGCCGGGCACGTTGTCGACCGAGTCGCCCACCAGCGTCTGGTAGTCGACCATCAGGTTCGGCGGCACGCCGAACTCGGCCGTGACGCCGGCCACGTCGCGCTTCTTGCCGTTCATCGTGTCGATGATGGTGATGTGCTCGTCGACCAGCTGGCTCAGGTCCTTGTCGCCGCTGGAGACGATCACCTCGACGCCCTGCGCGGCCGCCACCTTGGCGAGCGTGCCGATCACGTCGTCGGCCTCCACGTCGGGCACGCTGAGCACCGGCCAGCCCAGCAGCTTGACCACCTCGTGGATGGGGTCGATCTGGCTGCGCAGGTCGTCGGGCATCGGCGAGCGGTTGGCCTTGTACTCGGGATACCAGTCGTCGCGGAAGGTCTTGCCGGGGGCATCGAAGATGCAGGCCGCGTAGTCGGCGCGCACCTCGCGCCGCAGCGCCGTCATCATGTTGATCATGCCCCGGATCGCGCCCGTGGCCGGGCTCTTCGGATCGCCGGGCACGGCCCGCAGGTCGGGCATGGCGTGGAAGGCGCGATAGAGGTAGCTCGATCCATCGACGAGCAGCAGCGTTTTCTTGTCGGTCATCGGGGCATTTTGCCTGCCTCCATGGCCGCCCGAATGTCCTTGCGGACCACGCCGCCGCGAGGCCTGCGACGACAACCCCGGTACGGCGCGCCGCCTACAATCCGTGCATGCCCGACTCCACACTCCTGGTTGCCCGCCGCCTCCTGCTGGCGCTGGCCCTCGCCACCCCCTTCGCCGCCGTGCAAGCGCAGAACGCGCCCGCGGCCGCGCCGGCTGCAGCGGACCCTTCGCTACAGAATCAGGAGCAGCAGTCCGACGCCCGACGCAACCAGAAGATCGAGCACCTGCACACCGAGGACAGCGGCGCCTCGGTCGACGAGGTCCGCTACGGCGGCCGCACCCAGAGCATCAACGTGACGCCCAAGGCCAACATGCCCGGCTACCAGGTGCTGCCGAACGATCCGTCCGGCGCGCGTCCCAACGCGGCCGACGGCCCCGCGGGCACCTCGCCCCGGGTCTGGAACGTCATGAAGTTCTGACCGTGCGACGCATCGCAGCGGCAGCCGCATCCCAACCGCGCTGAGGGCGCTTTCCATGGCAGTCTTTACCGAAGTCGAATTCGGCGAGGCCGACGCGCTCGTGCAGCGCCTCGGCCTGGGCCCCCTGCGCGAACTGCGCGGCATCGAGGGCGGCATCGAGAACACCAACTACTTCGCCACCACCGAGTCGGGCGAGTACGTTCTCACGCTGTTCGAGCGCCTGAGCGCCGAGCAGCTCCCCTACTACCTTTGCCTGATGAAGCACCTGGCCGCGCGCGGCCTGCCGGTGCCCGAGCCGGTGGCCGATCCGGCCGTGCAGCCGATAGCCGCCCAGGACGCGCATCCGCTGTCGGTGCCGGCCAACGCGCCCTGCGAGCTGCTGCTCGAGGTGGCGGGCAAGCCGGCCGCGCTGGTGCAGAAGCTCTCGGGCCGCAGCGAGCTCGCGCCGGGCCCCGCGCACTGCGCCGAACTCGGCGCGCTGCTGGCGCGCATGCATCTGGCGGGACGCGACTTCCCGCGCATCCAGCCCAACCTGCGCGGCCTGCCCTGGTGGAACGACACCGTGCCGGTGGTGCTGCCCCACATCGACGAGGCCCAGTCGGCGCTGCTGCGCGGCGAACTGGCCTACCAGAACCACGTGGCCGAGTCCTCGGCCTATGCGGCCCTGCCGCGCGGGCCGGTGCATGCCGACCTGTTCCGCGACAACGCGATGTTCGAGACCGGCCATGAGGAAGGTGCCACCCCGCGCCTGACCGGCGTGTTCGACTTCTACTTCGCCGGCACCGACACCTGGCTGTTCGACCTCGCCGTGTGCCTCAACGACTGGGCCATCGACCTGCCGAGCGGCCGCCACGACGAGGAGCGCGCTGAGGCGCTGCTCGCCGCCTACGAGGGCGTGCGCGCACTCAACGCCTCGGAACGCGCGCTGCTGCCCGCCATGCTGCGCGCCGCGGCGCTGCGCTTCTGGATCTCCCGCCTCTGGGACTTCCACCTGCCGCGCGAGGCCAGCATGCTCAAGCCCCACGACCCGACGCACTTCGAGCGCGTGCTGCGCGAGCGCGTGCGGCACCCGCACGTCATGGCCCGCGCCCTCGAGCCCGTGGCCGCCTGACCCGTACCCCATGAAACTCCACCTCGTGCCGGCCAAGACCGGCGCCCAATGGGTCCGCCTCGGACTCAAGACCTTCTGGCGGCAGCCGCTGGCCTTCGTGTCGCTGTTCTTCCTGCTGATGGCGCTGATCTCGACCTTGTCGGTGGTGCCGCTGCTGGGCAGCGTGCTGGCGCCGGTGCTGCTGCCGTTCATGACGCTGGGGCTGATGGTCGCCACCGCGGTGGCCTATGACGACGAGCAGGCCGGCAACGACGGCGTGGCCGGCACGCGCCGGCCCACCGGCTCGGCGATGTTCGTCGAGGTCTTCGCCGCGCTGCGCGCCGAATGGCGCCCGCTGGTGGTGCTGGGCCTGATCTCGGCCGTGTACTTCGTGCTCGCGGTGCTGGCCACCGCGCTGGTCGACGGCGGCCAGCTCGCGCGTGCCTACCTGCTCGACGAGGCGCTCTCGCCCGAGGTGCTGGCCAGCAGCGAGTTCCAGGTCGCGCGCATGGTCCACCTGTGCCTGAACCTGCCGCTGTCGCTCGCGATGTGGCATGCGCCCGCGCTGGTGCACTGGCACCGCGTGGAGCCGGTGAAGAGCATCTTCTTCAGCATCGTGGCGCTGTTCCGCAACTTCGGCGCCTATGCGCTGTTCGGCATCGCCTGGTTCGGCGTGTTCCTGCTGGCCGGCATCGCGGTCGGCCTGATCGCCACCGTGCTGGTGGGCGTCGGCGCCGTGGGCGCGGGCTCGGGCGCCACCGCGATCGGCACCGTGCTGATCGTGGGCACGGCGCTGGTGCTGGCGGCGATGTCGCTGGCCTCGACCTGGTTCACCTTCCGCGACAGCTTCGACCCGAACTGAGCCGGGCGGCCCCGCGGGCCGCGCCCCGGCTCAGACCGGCGTGAGCTTGGCCACCGACAGCGCCAGCCACTTCACGCCGTGGCGCGTGAACTTGACCTGCGCGCGCGCATCGTCGCCGCTGCCCTCGAGCGCGGTCACCGTGCCTTCGCCGAACTTGTTGTGGAACACCTGCATGCCCGAGCGCAGGCCGTGCGAGGGCGCGGCCTTCTGGGGCGGCACGGGCGGGCTCGCGAAGGTCTCCTTGCCGGCGCCGCCACCGTAGGACTTGCCGCTGTATCCGCCGCCACCCGCGCCGCGCGTGCTGCCATAGCCGTTGCCATAGCCGAAGGCCGAGTTGCCGAAGGCCTGGTTCTTGGGCGTGAGCCACTTGAGCGCGCCCTCGGGCAGCTCGTCGAAGAAGCGGCTCTTGACGTTGTAGCGGGTCTGGCCGTGCAGCATGCGGGTCTGCGAATGGCTCAGGTACAGCCGCTTGCGCGCGCGCGTGATCGCCACGTACATCAGGCGGCGCTCCTCCTCGAGGCTCTCGTAGTCGCTCATCGAGTTCTCGTGCGGGAACAGGCCCTCTTCCATGCCGGTGATGAACACGCAGTCGAATTCGAGACCCTTGGCGGCATGCACCGTCATCAGCTGCACCGCGTCCTGGCCGGCCTGGGCCTGGTTGTCTCCCGATTCGAGCGCCGCATGCGTGAGGAAGGCCGCAAGCGGGCTCAGCGTTTCGCCGGTCTCGGCGTCGGGCGCCAGCGGCTCGTCGAGCAGCGGCCGGCCCGGGTCGATGCCCTGGCTCGCGGGCGACTGGCGCAGCTCGTCGACCGGCAACGCCACCGCGTCGCGGCCGAAGCCTTCCTGCGTGACGAAGCTCTCGGCCGCGTTCACCAGTTCCTCCAGGTTCTCGATGCGGTCGGCGCCTTCGCGGTCGGCGCGGTAGTGCTCGACCAGGCCGCTGTGGTCGAGCACCAGCTCGATGATCTCGCGCAGGCTCACGCCCTGCGTTTGTTCGCGCAGCACATCGATCTTGGCGACGAAGGCCGTGAGGTTGGAGCCGGCCTTGCCGCCGACCGCGTGCACGGCGTCGTGCAGCGAGCGGCCCGCGGCGCGCGCGGCGTCCTGCAGCTGCTCGAGCGTGCGCGCGCCGATGCCGCGCGGCGGGAAGTTGACGACGCGCAGGAAGCTGGTGTCGTCGTCCTTGTTCTCGAGCAGGCGCAGGTAGGCCAGCGCATGCTTGATTTCGGCGCGCTCGAAGAAGCGCAGGCCGCCGTACACGCGGTACGGCACCGAGGCATTGAACAGCGCGGTTTCGATCACCCGGCTCTGCGCGTTGCTGCGATAGAGCACGGCCATCTCCTTGCGGTCGATGCCGTCGCGCACCAGCTGGCGCATCTCCTCGACCATCCACTGCGCCTCGGCGAGGTCGCTCGAGGACTCGTAGACGCGCACCGGCTCGCCGGGGCCTTGATCGGTGCGCAGGTTCTTGCCCAGGCGCTTCTTGTTGTGGCTGATGAGCTCGTTGGCCGAGTCGAGGATGTTGCTGTAGCTGCGGTAGTTCTGCTCCAGCTTGATCTGGTGGCGCACGTCGAACTCGCGCACGAAGTCGGCCATGTTGCCCACGCGCGCGCCGCGGAAGGCATAGATGCTCTGGTCGTCGTCGCCCACGGCAACCACGCTGTTGTCGCCCGGCACGAACTGGCCCGCGACGGTGTTGCCCGCGAGCATCTTGATCCAGGCGTACTGCAGCCGGTTGGTGTCCTGGAACTCGTCGATCAGGATGTGGCGGAAGCGCCGCTGGTAGTGCTCGCGCACCGGTTCGTTGTCGCGCAGCAGCTCGTAGCTGCGCAGCATCAGCTCGCCGAAGTCGACCACGCCCTCGCGCTGGCACTGCTCCTCGTAGAGACGGTAGAGCTCGACCTTCTTGCGGTCGTCCTCGCTGCGGATCTCGACCGCGTCGGGGCGCAGGCCGTCTTCCTTGGCGCCCGCGATGAACCACTGCGTCTGCTTGGCCGGGAAGCGCTCGTCGTCGACGTTGAACTGCTTCATCAGCCGCTTGATGGCCGAGAGCTGGTCCTGCGTGTCGAGGATCTGGAAGGTCGACGGCAGGTTGGCCAGCTTCCAGTGCGCACGCAGGAAGCGGTTGCACAGGCCGTGGAAGGTGCCGATCCACATGCCGCGCACGTTGACCGGCAGCATCGCCGTGAGCCGCGTCATCATCTCCTTGGCGGCCTTGTTGGTGAAGGTCACGGCCAGGATGCCGCCGGCGGACACCTGGCGCGTCTGCAGCAGCCAGGCGATGCGGGTGGTGAGCACGCGGGTCTTGCCCGAGCCGGCGCCCGCGAGGATCAGCGCGTTGCCGGCCGGCAGCGTGACCGCTGCGAGCTGCTCGGCGTTGAGGTTGTGCAGCAGCGGCAGGTCGACCGGCGGCGGGGTGCGGTCATCGGCCGCGAATTCTTCGAACATCCATCGATTGTAGAAACCACGGCGTATGCGGGTTATATGAAGTTCCGGAAGACCTCCCCACGGGAGGCTGCGTAGAATCAATCACCGGGCCCAAGTTTTTGTGCCCGGTTTTTTGTGCGCGTCGCCCGCCCCCGCAGGGGCTTTCGCAGCGACGCCGCCGAAGCCGGCCAGACCAAGCGCTCACTCGTTTTCAACGACTTCCTCCAGGAGCTTGGTTTCATGCAAATCTTCGATTACGACAACATCCTGCTGCTGCCGCGCAAGTGCCGCGTGGAGAGCCGCTCCGAGTGCGACACCAGCGTCACGCTCGGCGGCCGTACCTTCCGCCTGCCGGTGGTGCCCGCCAACATGAAGACGGTGGTGGACGAGTCCATCTGCCTGTGGCTGGCGCAGAACGGCTACTTCTACGTCATGCACCGCTTCGACCTCGACAACGTCGCGCTCGTCAAGCGCATGCAGGGCCATGGCGTGTTCGCCTCGATCTCGCTGGGCGTGAAGAAGGCCGACTACGACACGGTCGACCAGCTCGTCGCGCAGGGCCTGGTGCCCGAGTACGTGACGATCGACATCGCGCACGGCCATGCCGACAGCGTGAAGAACATGATCGGCTACCTCAAGCAGAAGCTGCCCGCGACCTTCGTGATCGCCGGCAACGTCGGCACGCCCGAGGCGGTGATCGACCTCGAGAACTGGGGCGCGGACGCGACCAAGGTCGGCATCGGCCCGGGCAAGGTCTGCATCACCAAGCTCAAGACCGGCTTCGGCACCGGCGGCTGGCAACTCAGCGCGCTCAAGTGGTGCTCGCGCGTGGCGACCAAGCCGATCATTGCCGACGGCGGCATCCGCGACCACGGCGACATCGCCAAGAGCGTGCGCTTCGGCGCCTCGATGGTGATGATCGGCTCGCTGTTCGCGGGCCACGAGGAATCGCCGGGCCAGACCGTCGAGGTCGACGGCGCGCTGTTCAAGGAGTACTACGGCTCGGCCAGCGACTTCAACAAGGGCGAGTACAAGCACGTCGAGGGCAAGCGCATCCTCGAGCCCATCAAGGGCAAGCTGGCCGACACGCTGGTCGAGATGGAGCAGGACGTGCAGAGCTCGATCAGCTACGCGGGCGGCCGCACGCTGATGGACATCCGCAAGGTCAACTACGTCACCTTGGGCGGCGACAACGCAGGCGAACACCTGCTGATGTAGGCCTTCAGGACTCGAGCAGCTGCACCGCGAGCCGGTGCAGCCGGTGCGAGGAATCGGCCAGCGCGTCGACCACGCCGAAGTGGTCGAGGCCCGGCAGTAGCTCGCACACCGGCACCGCCCGCGAGCCCCAGGCCTCGCGGATCATCGCGTTGTGGCGGATGAACTCCTCGCTCTCGTTGCCGCCCGCCACCGCGTAGAGCAGCCCGCGCTTCGGCGCCGGCCAGTACGCGGGGCTCGCGCGGCGCACGTCCTCGTCGCTGAGCCGCAGCACCTGCTCGAGGAAGGGCGTGCGCTGCAGCGGCGCGAGGTCGTACAGGCCCGAGATCGACAGCGCATTGCGCACCAGGTGCTCGGGCAGGTCCGGCGCCACGGCCTTCCAGTCGCAGGCCAGCAGCGCCGCCGCCATGTGGCCGCCGGCCGAATGCCCGGCCACCGTGATCCGCGCGGGATCGCCACCATGCGCCGCGATGTGGCGCCAGGTCCATGCGAGCGCGCGCACCATCTGCAGCACGATGCCCGGCACCGTCACGGGCTGCTCGGGCGTGCCGGGGCACAGCGCGTAGTTGGGCTGCACCACGCAGACGCCGCGGTCGTTGAAGGCGGGCGCGATGAAGGAATGGTCCTTCTTGTCCATCGCGCGCCAGTAGCCGCCGTGGATGAAGACCAGCACGGGCGCGTCGGGCACGGGCGCCGGGAACACGTCGAGCGTTTCGTTGACGCCCTCGCCGTAGCGCAGGTCGATCCGGCTCGGCAGCGCATCGCGCGCCGCGGCGGATTCGCGCGCCCAGCGCGCGAAGTACGCCGGGTGTTCCTTCACCCGCGCGAGGTTGTTGTACATGCCTTCGAGCCAGGCGGGGTCGCGCGAGGGGGTCATGGGGTTGCCGGGGTCCGGTGCCGTTTCTGGGAGGCGCGCATCTTGGCATGCGGCGAGCACGCTGCCGCGAGTTCCGGCTAAAATTCGCCTCGCGTTGGGGGGGTAGCTCAGCTGGGAGAGCGCCGCGTTCGCAATGCGGAGGTCGGGAGTTCGATCCTCCTCCTCTCCACCAACCGACAAAAAAGGGCCTTGGCATCCGCCAAGGCCCTTTTGCTTTGGTGCATCGCGTATCAGTCGAGCGCGAGGTGCTGGCCGTGCAGCGCCGCCGCGCCGGGCGACGCGAGAAAGCCGATGGTCTGCGCGGCGACCGCGGTCGACACCCATTCGGCCGGGTTCGCATCGGGCATCGCCTGCCGGTTGGCCGGCGTGTCGAGCACGCTGGGCGCCACGCTGTTGATGTTGACGCCATGCGGCGCCGCCTCGGCCGCCATCGCCTCGACCAGCCGCTGCAGCGCGCTCTTCGACGCGATGTACGACGCCATCGCGGGCAGGCCGCGCGCCGCGACCTTCGCCGTCACCGCGACGATGCGGCCGGCGCGGCGTTCGATCATCGAGGGCAGCAGCGCCTGCGTCACGGCCACGAAGGACCAGGCGTTGAGGTTCATCATCCGGTCCCAGCTCTCGCGCGTGAGCGCGTGCGTCGCCTCGCCCATCTCGAAGCCGCCGGCGATGTGCACCAGCGCATCGACGCGGCCGAAGGCCTTGAGGATCTGCTCGGACAGGCCGGCCATCGAGGCGGCAGAGGTCACGTCGCCGGCCAGCAGCAGGTGCTGCGAGTTGTCGAGGCCCGGGAACACTTCGGACAGGCGCCCGGCGTGGTGGTCGATCAGCGCGGCGCGCGCGCCCTGTGCGAGGAAGTGTTGTGCAACGGCGCGCCCGAGTGCGCCCGCGGCACCGGTGATCACGACATGCGGCGCGGTGTTGGCATCGCTCATGGAAGTTCTCCTGAATGGGAAAGAGAGGGGGCGAACCCCCTTCGTCGGTGCCGAATGCTAATCCGCCACACACGCCGCATACAAAAATTTTGAGAACAACGAATTTCTACGCTATACTCGCAGACTTGCCTGAAAACGAATATGTTTTCAACGCAAGGGCTCTTAGCTCAGTTGGTAGAGCAGCGGACTCTTAATCCGTAGGTCGAGTGTTCGAGTCACTCAGGGCCCACCAAAATACCGAAAAGAATCAAGCACTTAGATCGAGAGATCTAGGTGTTTTTTTCTTTCGCGCACCTCGTTGCTCTCCGTGTCCGAGTCGTGTCCGAAATTTGAGTCTATACCGCACGCGGTACACCCTGACGTCGTTCCGGCCCCACACGGTACTACACATGAAGCCTTGGGGCGACGTATCCCTGCGGGTCGTCGATCCAGGTCTGCAGCGCATCCGGGCTCCAGCCGCACGCCCTCCCCCCCAAATGCACGGGCGCCGGAAACTTCCCATCCGCGATGCGGCGGTACAAGGTGGCGCGACTCAGCGCGGTAATTCGCAACACGTCGGCCATGCGGTAGAACGCGGGAGCGACGGCGCCTTCTCTGCGCGTGGGCTGGCGGACTGTTGATGATTCTCGAAGAGGCATGGCGAACTCCTGATGGACAGGCCCTCAGAGTGCCGCCAGCGCATGCAATAACCCACCCATCCCAGCGTGGCCTAGCGAACGGCAGCGATACCGCCGCGAGTCATGCAGTCCCGAGCTGCCTCAATCTGGTTCGGGCGCCGTGGCTTTCCTGCATGCCACCCTGAAACCTCGGTCCCGCGCGATGAATGCCGCCAGCATGTGCGGGATCAGCGTGGCCGCATCCACGGGCGCCTGGTGCATGCCCGCATGTACCTGCGCATAGGCGTCGAGTTGTGCCTTCAACTCGGCCGACAGCGCGATCGTGAGCTTGACCGCATCAGGCTTCGGGATCGGCCCCAGGCTCAGGCGATGACCTGCCTTGCTCATCGGCCCCCCCCGCGCTGGACGAACAAGGGCTGGTAAGGGCGCAACACGAGATCTCGTGAAACGACCAGCCGCACTGGCAAACCGGGCCGCGCGCTCAGCGTCGGCTGGATGTTGAGGTTTCGCCGGGTCATCTCCTGCCCCACTTGGTTTACGCTGTCCTGCAGGCTGTCGCGCCCGGCAATCACGATGCGGTTGCCGTCCTGCCGGTTCTCCGGCGAGGCCAACTCGGCGCCGACACCCAGCAGCGTCGTCAGCGCCGCCCCAGCGAAGATCCGGCCCCAGTGGTAGTCCACATCGTCCTCCAGGCCCGCATAACCCGCCGGATCGGTGCCCACGAGGCTGTCCAGCGTCAGCGAGGACGTGTCAGGCAGGATGATCCGGTTCCACACCACCTGCACGCGGCTCTGCCCGTAGCTGACCTGGCTGTTGTACTTGCCGAGGATGCGGGATCCTTGAGGGATCAGCAGGAACTTGCCCGTGGCCGTGTCGTAGACCGGCTCCGTCACCGTGGCGATCACGTCGCCCGGCAAGTCCGACTTGATCCCCGTCACCAGTGCCCCGGCGATCACCGTCCCGGCCATGACCTGGTACGGCGATGTCGGCAGCGTCAAGCTGCCGGCGTTGCGGGTTTCAGTAGAGCCGGCTTTCAGGAACGCCTCCTTCTGGTCTTGGCGGTTCTGCGCGGCAGTCGAGTCGGCCTGCGCCGCTGTCGAGGCCGGTCCGGCCGCCAGCGGATTGAAGCCCGCCAGGGCACTGGCAGCACCCGGCGCCGCAGGCGCTGCCTGGGCGGCTGTCGCCGTACCCTTGCCCTGGTTCCCCGTGCGGAAGAACACCGACGAGGCCGCCGCCGCCTCGGCCTCCTTGCGCAATGCGTCCGCAGGATCGTGTCCAGGCGGTGCATAGGCCGGCACCACCGGCTGCTGAGACTTCGCGATGGCCGGCCCGAGATCGCCCGGCAACGGTGGCCCCAGCTCAGGCACTTTCTCGGGCACCTTGGCCGGCAGCTTCGAGTAGTCCGCCGGCAGGCCATCCAGCCCCGCCGTCTTCGACACGCGATCGACGTTGTAAAGCTCGTTCTGCTGGCCCGCGCCGCGCCGATGTGGCTGCAAGGACCAGATGGCGGCGCCCAGCACGGCGACGGCCAGGCCACCCATCAGCATCGCCAGCGTGCGCCGGTTCAGGCGTGTCACCGGACGCGGCTGCGCGCGCAGCGCCACCGCCTCGGGCGCGACCTTGCCAGCCGAAGGCGCGGCAAGATCGGGAGAATCGTCCTGGCTCATGGTCAGTTCCCTTTGGCGAGGCCGTCCGTGCGCTCGATGCGCACCACATCGCCCTTGTCTCCGCCCAGGCGCAGCTCGGCCGCGCCGAACAGCCGGTCCACGATCAGGTATGGCGAGCGGAAGCGGTAGTTGACCAACTGTCCGTCGCCCTGCGCGCCGATCACGAACAGCGGTGGCAGTTCGCCCTGGGCGATGCCAGGCGGGAACTGCACATAGACCTTCTCGCCGTCATCGAAAGCGCGCAGCGGCTTCCAGGGCGGATTGCTGCCGCTGATGGCATAGCGGAAGCGGATCTTCTCCAGCGACAGCCCGGACTCCACCGGCGCGGCGGCGCTGGCCGCCTGCGCCTGTCGCTGCAAGGCCAGCATCCTGTCCTTCGGGTACTCCCAGGACACCGATGCCATCCATGCCTTCTCGGTCGAAGTCAATTCCAGGAGGTAGGTGCGCCGGTTGCTGGTGATCACCAGATTGGTCTTGAGGCCCGAGCGGATCGGCTTGACCAGCACGCTCACGCGCAGGTCGGCCCCTGCGCCGCTGGACGTGTCCCCCACGATCCAGCGCACCGTGTCGCCAGCGGCCACCGTCACCAACTCCTCGCCCGGCTGCAAGGCGATCACGGTCACGCGACCCACGGCCGCATAAACCTGGTACAGCGCGCCGTCGCTGTACGGCCAGACCTGGATCGCATTGACGTAGCCCTCGCGGGTGGGCGCGACGCGCGCCTCGGCATTGGCGCGCGAGACACGCACCTTCTCGTCAGCTGGCTCCGGCGCAGCCGGGGCGGCATCCGCCTCGGGCAGCGGTTTCAACTGCGCCGGCAGCGCCAGCGGTTCCGGCACCGTGACCACCTCCACGGGCTTGGGCGGGTCCGGCAGCGGCAGCGGCTGCGCCTGCGCCGGCTCATCGAGCGAGATGACCGGCGGCGGCTTGCCTTGCGAAGCGCAGCCCGAGAGGGCCACCACGGTCAGCACAAGAGCGTAGAAACGCAAAGACAATCTCATGGTTTCGCTCCTTCGGAGTCCAGCTCACGGCTCCACGCGAGTCCATTGACGTAGATGCCCAGGGGATTGCGGCGCAGCCGTTCCTCGGTGCGCGGGGTCTGCAGCACGATGGACACCACGGCCGTCCACCGCTCCAGGCCGGCAGCTGCGCCGCTGACGTAGCGGCGCTCCGTCCAGCGCACGTTGAAGGACGTGTCGCTGGCGCGCACGACGCTGGTGATCTGTACCGTCACCGACTCCTTGCCGATGCGGGTGAACGGGTCGTTGACCCGCGCGTAGTCGTTCAGCACCACGGCACCCTTGTCGGTGGTGTAGTCGTAGGCATCGAGCCAGTTCTGACGGACCACGATCGGGTCGATGGACAGGGACCGCACCAGCGAGACAAAGCGCGCCAGGTGGTGGGCGATCTGCGCGTCGCCAGGCCGGTACGGCGCGGCCGCTTCGCCCACCGTGCGCACCTGACCGGCCTGGTCGACCTCGATGACGTAGGGCGTGACGATGGACTGCGCCGAGCGCCACGCCAGGCCACCCGCCATCAGCAGCGCCAGCCCCAGGCAGCCGAAGGCCATGAAGCGCCAATTGCGTGCCTGCACGCGGGCCGAGCCGATGCGCTCGTCCCACACCTGTGCGGCGGACTGGTACGGCGTGGCAGGCTGCGGCGTGTCGCCGTAGCGCACCAGAGGACGTTTGAATCGCATGAGGTCTCCTTGAGATCAGGACGAGGGATCGCGCAGGCTGGGGCCTGAGCCGCCGCCGCCGTGATCGCCCGAGCGCAGCACGTGCGCGGTGGTGGTGGCCGCGTGCGCGACGTGCTGGCGCCTGCGCATGCGCTGCGCCCAGGCGGGCTCCGAGGTGGCGGGCTGCGCCACTGACTCGGAGGCAGAGGCCGAAGCGGCAGCGGGCGCGGCCGCTTCGGCCACAAAGCCCGCCACTCGGTCCCTGACTGCCCTGGCGCCAGCGGCCACGCGCTGCCCGGCCGCACTGGCGCCGGTCTTGGCCACATTGGCGATGCCGGCGCCCGCTGCGCGGACCGAGCCACCGGCCGAAGCAGCCGCCCCAGCCTGGTAGGCCTGCTTCGCACCCGCGGCCAGGGTCGAGGCCGAGCGGGCTGCGGCCGCCCCGCCGCCAATGGCGGCACGCGCGGTGCCGGGGGCCATGCGCGCACCGGCTGCTGCGGCTGAACCCGCGCCTGCGACGGCCGCGCCACCGGCGACGGCCAAGCCGGCCGCACCGATGGCCGTGCCCGCTGCCGCGCCCGCCCCAAGTTGCGGCGCCCCGGACACCAGCCCAGTAGCAATGCCGGGGCCGAAGATACCCAGCCCCAGCATGGCCAGGGACGCCAGCATGACCACCAGCGCATGGTCGATCAAGGGATCGGCACCGGGTGCCACGGTGAATTCCGAGAACAGCGTCGATCCGATGCCCACGATCACCGCCAGCACGAGCACCTTGATGCCCGAGGACACCACGTTGCCCAGCACCTTCTCGGCGAGGAAGCTGGTCTTGTTCCAGAGGGCAAAGGGCACCAGCACGAAGCCGGCCAGCGTGGTCAGCTTGAACTCGATCAGCGTGACAAAGAGCTGCACCGCCAGCACGAAGAAGCACACGATCAGCACCAGCCAAGCCAGGAACAGCACCCCGATGGTGTCCAGATGAGCGAACACCTCGGGGAAGCCCGCCATGCTCCCGATCTGCTCCATGATCGGGCGGCCGGCGTCGATGCCGACCTGCGCCAGGCGCCCTGGCTGCAACAGTTGGCCCTGGGACAGCGTGGAGCCGGACGCCTTCAGCCCCAAGCCAGCGAACGAGTTGAAGACGATGGCCGCCAGCCGGTTGAAGTTGCCCAGGATGTAGGCGAAGGCACCTACGTAGAGCACCTTCTTGACGAGCCGGGCGATCACGTCGTCGCCCTGGCCCGACGCATGGCTCATGGCCCAGAACAGGCCCGCCAGCGTCATGTCGATCGCCACCAGGGTGGCTGTGAGGAACCCTACCTCGCCTTGAAGCAGCCCGAAGCCCGAGTCGATGTAGCGCGAGAAGACGTCGAGGAATCGGTCGATGATGCCGACGTCGTTCATGGTGCCCCGTCCCTGGCCGGCGGCCTCACAGGATCGTTTGCGTAGGGTGACGGCGTGGGACGCATGAAGCGCCGCCGCGTGGCCTCGGCCACCGCGTTGCATTGCGCGTCACCGATCTTGGCGTGGTCGGCCTTGCAGGCGGCGCGCAGTTCCTTCAGCCGCTCGAGGTTCCCCACCAGCGATTCCACCGATTCAAACGGCGCCGGCTTGCCGCAGGCAGCAAGCATCAGCGTCGCCGCAGCCATGATGAACAGCCTGTTCATGGCTGCCTCACTGCCCGCTGTAGAAGTTCACCGTCTGCGGCGTGTACGGCGTGCCGCTGCCCATGAAGCGCCGGCGTACCTCCCGCGCCCGCTCCTGCACCGCCGCCTGCCGCGCCTGCTCCAGCGCCACGGCGCGGTCCTGCGTGATCTGCAGGCGCTGTGCCTGGATCGTCTGCTTGGCCTGCAAGGCCAGAAGCTGATTGGTGGCCTGCATCGCCTGCAGCGCACCGGAGGCCGACTGGCTCTGGCCCACCAGGTCGGCCAGCGTGCTTTCGTCCTCGCCCAGGTTCTGCGACACCTGCGCCTGCATGCGCAGGGTGGTCTGCAAGCCATTGAGCGTGTTCTTCCAGCGCTCCTGCGCATCGCGCAGCATCTGGTCGCCGCTGACGGTGGCGGCGTACTGCTCGGGGTACAAGCGCGCGAAGTCCTGGTCCATCTTCGCCAGGTCGTAGGCCAGCCCCTTGGCCTGGGCGATCAGCCGCTGCGTGGTCGCCAGGTTCGCTCGCAGCTGACCCACCACGCTCGACGGAAGATTGGCCAGATTGCGTGCCTGGTTGATCAACATCTGCGCCTCGTTCTGCAGTTGCTTGACCTGGTTGCTGATCTGCTCCAGGGTGTTGGCCGCCGTCAGCATGTTCTGCATGAAGTTGGAGGCGTCGAACACGGTGTCGCCAATGCCGAAGATGGCGTGTGCGGGCTGCACCGCGCCGAAGGCGAGCGTGCAGGCCACGGCCAGGGCGGCGAGCTTGGGGGTGCGGGACTTCATGGCAAGGTCTCCTTGGGCGAGTCAACGAAACGAAGGGAAGCCGGCGAAACGCCAGGGAACGAGGGCAGCAGATCCGCGGCCCAGTCGAGGCCGCGATGGCGCAGCCAGGCGCCGGCGAAGCCGGGCACGCCGGAGGCTTGAAGCACGCGGTCGATGTCTTGCTGGTCCTGCGGCGTGGAAGCGCCCGCGAAGGCGAGCGTGGCCGGCCCCAGGTCGAGGTCGAACACCCGGTTGCCGAGGCGGGACTGGTAGTAGTAGTCGCGCTTGGGCTCGGCCGTGGCGACGATCTCGATCTGCCGCCGGTTCAATCCGAAACCCTCGTAGATCGAGCGGATCTGCGGCTCGGCCGCTTGCGGGTTGGGCAGGAAGATGCGGCTGGCGCAGCTCTCGATGATGGCCGGCGCGATGGCCGACTCCTTCACGTCCGCGAGCGACTGCGTGGCGAAGACGATCGAAGCGTTCTTCTTGCGCAGGGTCTTGAGCCACTGGCGGATGCGCGCCGCAAAGAGCGGGGTGTCCAGGAACAGCCAGGACTCGTCCAGAATCAGCAGCGTCGGCGCACCGTCGAGCCGCTCTTCGAAGCGCGCGAAGAGATAGCGCAGCACGGCCATGACGGCGGCCTTGCTCGTCATCAACTCTTCCATCTCGAAGGCCTGAACATCCGCGCTGCCCAGCCGGTCGTGGTCGGCATCCAGCAGCTTGCCGTGCGCGCCCCCGAGCACGTACGGCGCGAGCGCCTGGCGCAGCGCATTCGATTGCAGCAGTACCGACAGGCCCGTCATCGTGCGCTGCTCCAGCGGCGCACCGGCGAGGCTCCCCAGGGCCGTCCAGACGGCCTCGCGCTCCGGCGGCCCGACCGCCACGCCCTCTTGCACCAGCCGCCCCTCGATCCACTCGGCGGCCCAGGTGCGCCAGCCTTCGCGGTCGATGCGCGCGAGCGGCTGGAATGCCACCCCTCCATCCGGCCTCAGGTCGTAGTGCTCGCCACCCAGGCCCAGAATGGTGGCCCGGATCGAACGGCCCATGTCGAAGGCGAAGATGCGCGAGCCCGGATAGCGCCGGAACTGCATCGCCATCGTCGCCAGCAACACCGACTTGCCCATGCCGATGGGACCGACCACCAACGTGTTGCCGACGTCGCCGATGTGCGTCACCAACCGGAATGGCGTGGCGCCATCGGTGCGCGTGACGATCAGCGGCGGGCCATCAAGGTGGCGATTGCGCTCCTGGCCGGCCCACACCGCCGACACCGGCATCATGTGGGCCAGGTTCAGCGTGGACACGATGGACTGGCGCACGTTCGCGTAAGCATTGCCCGGAATGGACGACAGCCAGGCATCGACGGCATTCAGAGTCTCGGGGATGGTGACGAAGCCTCGGCCCTGGATGGCCCGCTCCACCATGCGCAGCTTCTCGTCGGCTGTGGCCGGATCGGCATCGAGTACCGTCACTGTCGCGGTGAGATAGCCGAAGGCCACCTGATCGCCCCCCAACTCCTGCAAGGCGGCGTCTGCGTCGGCGGCCTTGTTGTTGGCGTCGGTATCGACCAGCGGGCTTTCCTGCTGGAAGATGGTTTCGCGCAGCAGCGCAATGACGTTCTTGCGCTTGGCGAACCACTGGCGGCGCAGCCGCATCAGTTCCTTCTCGGCCTCGGCCTTGTCCATGCAGAGGAAGCGGGTTGACCAGCGGTAGCCAAGGCCGAGACGGTTCAGGTCATCCAGCATCCCCGGCCAGGTCGAGGTCGGGAAGCCCCGAACGGTGACCACCCGCAGGTGCTGGTCGCCCAGCATGGGCGCCAGGCCGCCGACCAGCGGGGAATCGGTCAGCAGCGCGTCGATGTGGAACGGCACTTCCGGCACGCCGACTCGGTAGCGCCGCGTCGAGATGCTTGCATGCAGGTAGGTCAGCGTCGCCGCATCGCCGAGCCAGGCGATCTCGGGCATCACGCCGTTGAGCAGGTCGAAGATGCGATCCGTCTCCGCGACAAAGGCGGTCAGCCGCTCGCGCCAGTCCACGCCTTCGGTGGGCCGGTTTTCGTACAGCAGCCCGGCTGCGCGGGCACGCGACTCCTCGGGCGGCAGGTACACCAACGTCAGGTGGTAGCCGCTCTCGAAGTGATTGCCCGAGTCCTCGAAGGTGGCCCGCCGTTCTTCATCGACCAACCAGGACAGCGGCTCGGGAAACTCCGAGTGCGGATAGTCCGCCGCCAGCCGGCGCTCGGCCTCGATGAACAAGGCCCAGCCCGACCCCAGCCGGCGCAGCGCGTTGTTCAGCCGCGCCGTGGTGGCGATCAGCTCGCCCTGGGTGGCGCTGTCCAAGTCGGGTCCACGGAAGCGCGCCGTGCGCTGAAATGAACCATCCTTGTTCAGCACCACACCCGGCGCCACCAGACCGGCCCAGGGCAGCCAGTCGGCCAGCGGCGCGGGCCGCTGGCGGTACTCGGCGAGGTTCAGCATGGGATCCCCTCACACGTCCAGCAGCGGCTTGTGCTTGATGTGCCGGGCGAAGACCTGCATGAACTGCGGATCAACGCGCGCACCCCAGACCGCCAGCGTGTGGCCGACGATCCAGACCACGACGCCCGCAATCCACAGTTGCATGCCCAGCCCCACGGCGGCGGCCAGCGTGCCGTTGGCGATCGCCACGGTGCGCGGCGCACCGCCGAGCAGAATTGGTTCCGTCAGTGACCGATGCAAGGGAACCTCGAAACCGGCAGCGAAGCTCGGACTATCGGAAGCTGCGGTCATGCCAGCACTGCTCCGCCTGAGAAGCTGAAGAAAGTCAGGAAGAACGAGGATGCCGCGAACGCGATCGACAGCCCGAAGACGATCTGAATGAGCTTGCGGAAACCGCCCGAGGTGTCGCCGAAGGCCAGCGCCAGCCCGGTGGCGATGATGATGATCACCGCGATGATCTTGGCCACCGGCCCCTGGACCGAATCCAGGATCGACTGCAGCGGCGCTTCCCAGGGCATGCTGGAGCCGGCTGCGCGCGCGGGCAGTGCCGTTGTGAACAGCAGCAAGGTAAGCGTGGCCGCTGGCAGGTACGGCGAAGCGGTTTTACGGAAAGTCTTCATGGCGCATCTCCTGTGGTGGCTGACGGAGGGTTAAAAATCTCGGGAAACGGCAACCCCAGCGAGGCGTCGAGCTGGTAGCCGTGGTGGTCATGCCCGGTGACCCGTGCGATCTCGCGCACGCGGCGCGCATGGCCGCGCCCGGCGATGTGGACGATCACGTTCACGGCCTCGGCGATCAGCGCCCGCGGCACCGTGACGCTGACCTCCTGCACGAGTTGTTCGAGGCGCACCAGCGCACCCTGGGCGGAGCCGGCGTGGACCGTGGCGATGCCTCCGGGATGGCCGGTGCCCCACGCCTTGAGCAGATCCAGGGCCTCCGACCCGCGCACCTCGCCGACCACGATGCGGTCCGGGCGCAGCCGCAGCGTGGCGCGCACCAAGTCGGCCATCGTGCTGACGCCCGGCTCGGTGCGCATGGCGATGTGGTCGTCGCTTCGGCACTGCAATTCCACGGTGTCTTCGAGGATCAGCACGCGGTCGCCGGTGGCCGCGATCTCATCGAGCAGCGCGTTGGCGAGCGTGGTCTTGCCCGTGCTGGTGCCGCCGGCCACCACGATGTTCTGCCGCTCGCGCACGGCCGTGCGCAGGAAGGCGGCCTGCGCCTCGGTCATCACGCCATCGGCCACGTAGTCGGCCAGCGTCATGATGTGCAGCGCGCACTTGCGGATGGCGAAGGACGGCGCCCGCGTGATGGGCGGCAGCACGCCCATGAAGCGCTCGCCCGTCTCGGGCAGTTCGGCCGAGAGCAGCGGCGCCCCGGGATGAACCTCGGCGCGCACGTGCGCCGCCACCAGCCGGATGATCCGCTCTGCCACGGGCGCGGGCAGCTTGTGCCCAGTGGGCGCGCGGCCGGTGCCCAGGCGGTCCACCCACAGCGTACCGTCCGGGTTCAGCAGCACCTCCACGATGTCGGGGTCTTCCAGGGCGGCGGCGATCTCCGACCCCATCGCGGTGCGCAGCATGCGGATACGGCGCTCGGCGGACTCGGCATGCCTTCGGCCATCGCCTCCGGCATCGTTGTCCGGTGGGTCGGTGCGCTTCATGGCTTGTCTCCTTCTTGGTAGGCCGGTGCGTCTTCTCCCGGCACAACGCTGGTCGCGGCTGACATCGGGTCGCCATGGCCTTCATGCAGTGCCGTGAAGTCCGGGCCGATCTCCTGATGGATCTCCCGGACTAGGCTGCGCCCGCGCTGGATATGGCGGGCAAGCTGTTCGATGAACTGCGCGTAGCGCGCACGCCCCTGTGCGCGCACGGCCTCCTGCTGCTGCTCGGGCACCGGCAGCGCCAGCGTGAGGTAGTGCCGTACGAACAGGGCCACGGTTTCGATCAGGATGGACTGGTCCCGCTCCAGCCGGTCGAACTGGCGTGAGAGGCGGTCCAGGCGCCTGGCGATGGCCGCCTCGCGCTGATCCATCGCGTCGGGCGACAGGAACGAGGCCAGCGCCGCCGCGATCACCGAGGACTTCGAGACGCCGCGGTGGATGGCGAAGTCCTCCAGCCGCTTCGCGTGCTTGGGTTCGATGAAGATGTTCAGGCGTGCCCGGCTCATAGCGCGATCCCGTCGTCAGGGTCCAGCGCGGCCAGCCGGGCGTTTCGCATGAGCTGGCGATCCATCTGCTGGTCCAAGTCGCGCGGCAGCAGCGGGGTGCCGTCGTCGTCGCGCTCGTCGTCCAGCAGGATCAGGTCGCCGGCTTCGGGCTCCTGTCTGGACTGCTCCGCGACATCCAGTTCCGGCTTGAGCTGGTGGCCGCCTTCATCGGCGAGGCCGGCGGCGTCGCCTGTTGCCGTGCTGAATGCAGGGGCTGGAATAGTGAGACCGCTCCAGTCGTCCGCACGGCCAGTGGGTTTGTCGGCATAGGTGCCGGCGGCAAGGACAGGCGGCGCCAACACGCGCCCGGTGAAGTTGCGGTCCTGGTAGTAGCGCAGCTTCTTCGCGCGGATCGGCGGATGGCCCGAGACCATCACCACGGCGTCGTCGGGTGGCAGTTGCATCACCTCGCCGGGCGTGAGCAGCGGCCGGGCTGTCTCCTGGCGCGAGACCATCAGGTGGCCCAGCCACGGCGCCAGCCGATGCCCCGCATAGTTGCGCTGGGCGCGCAGTTCGGTGGCGGTGCCCAGCGAATCGGAGATGCGCTTGGCCGTGCGCTCGTCGTTGGTGGCGAAGGCGATGCGCACGTGGCAGTTGTCCAGGATCGAGTGGTTCGGGCCATAGGCCTTGTCGATCTGGTTCAGAGACTGCGCGATCAGAAAGGCCCGCAGGCCATAGCCCGCCATGAAGGCCAGCGCCGACTCGAAGAAGTCCAGCCGGCCCAGGGCCGGGAACTCGTCGAGCATCAGCAGCAGCTTGTGCCTGCGTTCGATGCCGTCGCTGCCATCCAGTGATTCAGTGAGGCGACGGCCGATCTGATTGAGGATCAGGCGGATGAGCGGTTTCGTCCGCGAAATGTCCGATGGGGGAACGACCAGATACAGCGACACCGGATGCTCGGCCGAGATCAGGTCCGCGATGCGCCAGTCGCAGCGCGAAGTGACTTCGGCCACCGTGGGGTCGCGGTACAGGCCCAGGAAGCTCATGGCCGTGGACAGCACGCCCGAGCGCTCGTTGTCGCTTTTGTCCAGGACTTCGCGGGCGGCGGACGCAACGACAGGATGTGGGCCATCGCCGATGTGCAGCGTGCTCATCATCCGGTGCAGCGTCACCTCGAAGGGGCAAGCCGGGTCGGAGAGGAAGTTCGCGACGCCCCGGAGGGTCTTGTCCTCGCCCGCGTAGAGCACGTGCAGGATGGCGCCGACCAGCAGCGCGTGGCTGGTCTTCTCCCAATGGTTGCGCCTCTCCAGCGCGCCCTCGGGGTCCACCAGGATGTCGGCGATGTTCTGCACGTCGCGCACTTCGTGCTCGCCCCGGCGCACCTCAAGCAGCGGGTTGTAGGCGGCCGAGCGCGCATCGGTCGGGTTGAACAGCAGGCAGTGCGAGAAGCGTGCACGCCATCCGGCGGTCAGGTGCCAGTTCTCACCCTTGATGTCGTGGATCACGGCCGAGCCCGGCCAGGTCAGCAGCGTGGGCACCACCAGACCCACGCCTTTACCGGAACGCGTGGGCGCGAAGGCCATCACGTGCTCCGGTCCTTCGTGACGCAGGTAGGCACCGCCACTGGACACCAGGCGGCCGAGGAAGACACCCGCTGCCTTGGTCAGCCCGGCCTTGTCGATCTCTGCGCGCTCGGCCCAACGCGCGGAACCATAGGTGGTGACGCGCCGAGCAAGACGAGAACGCCACACCGCCATGCCGATCGCCACGCCAGTGGCCAGCAGCCCGCTCCCCGCCGCGATGGCGCCGCCATGCGCGAAAACCTGCGGTGCATAGGCGTCGTACAGGAACCACCACTCGAACAGCTTCCAGGGCGCATACACCGGCCTGCCCGACAAGTCGAACCATGCTGGCCCCAAGCGCGTCTGGTGGCCCAGCGTCTGCGCCGTCCACTGGGTGGCTCCCCACACACCGCCGAGGGCTACGGCCGTGACCGTCGCGATCTGGCCGAACAGGATGCCCGTGTGGGTACCTGTTCTCGCGTTGCCTTCGGCATGGTTTCCGGGTTGCGGCATGCACGCTCCTTCCGACGCATCCAGCGCTCGTTCTGCGCAGGCGTGCCCCCGTGGCACGCATCGCACGAGTCTGGAATCAAGCGCCCGCGCGACCCACCCATCGGGGCGCAGCGCAGCGCACGCTGTTCGGAAGTCGCCACCGAAGGGCGAGGCCAGAGCCGCGAACGGCGTGGCGTCAGTTCATGTTGTTGTGATGCTCCCGCTGGCCACTGCATTCCGCGGGCTTGTCTCTGCGGCAAGGATCAACAGCAGCGCCCACGATGTCCATGGCCGTATCTGCCGCAGGCTGTGGCGCAGGCCCGCGTGCTGCGGGCCATGCCAGCGTGTCGCCGGCTGAGGCTATGCCGGGTTTTGCCCTGCCTTCACGTGCGCGATGAACCGCCGAAGTGCCAACGGCAGAGGCTTCTTCGCCCGTCGGTACAGCACGAAGGTCGTCAGCGAAGCCGACTCGTCGCGCAGCGGGATGGACACGATGTCCGGCCGGCTCACGGTGAGCATGTGGCCTTCGTCGGCCAGGCCAATGCCATCCCCGCTGCCGATGCGGGTGATGAAGCCCGCCAGGCTGGCGGCCTGGCAGGCGATGGCAGGTTTCGCGCCGTCACGGCGGACCAGCGCGTCGATCTGCCGGTGCACGCCCGGCTTGTAGTACGGGTCGCAGACCACCAGCGGATGCTCGATCACCTGGGGCAGCGTCAACTCCGAATGGACCGCCAGCGCATGCCCGGTCGGCACCAGCACCACCAGCGGATAAGACCACACGGACTCCTGCGCCAGACCGCGCTCCTGGTCCACGCCGAAGGAAAAGCCCACGTCCAGTTCCCACCGGCGCAGGCCGGCCGCCAGCTCGCTGGCGCGCACCTCGCTGATCACCAGGCCCGTGCGGGGCTCCATCGCACGCCACTGCGCCAGGCGCTGCGATAGCAGCGGCTGCACCAGTCCGTCGGCGATGCCCACGCGCAGCGGCAGGCTCTGCCGCTCATCTGTTTCCTGCGCGATGCGCAGCGCATGCTCGAAGTTCAGCAGCAGCTCGTCGCTGTGCTCGCTCAGCGCCTCGCCGGCCGGCGTCAGTCGCATGCCGCTGGGCGTGCGCTCGAACAGCGCCACGTCCAGCTTCTCCTCGAATTCGCGGATGGAGCGCGCCAGCGCCGAAGGGTCGATGCCCAGTTCGTCCGCTGCGCGGTGCACGTTCTGCGTGGCAGCCACGGCGCGGAAGTGCGACAGGTCGCGCAGCGTGATGGTATGGGCCAGCTTCAAGCCGCCAAGGAATGGAGAGATCGGATCGCGTCGTCGCTGTGGCGGTGGTTGATCCATCGTGCTCGAATGACTCCAATCAGTGAGTGGCTCAGAAGCCGTGTACTCCCCACATTCTTGTCTTTCTGGCCAAAAGTCACCGTTAAGTTCTGGGTCAGCAAAGGCCGCCTTCCGTTGGACCAAGCAACTTCGCGAGGCAATGAGTTCTGCGATCATTGGCTGCGCTCTATGCGGTCTCCGGCTGGCTACTGTTTCTGCAATGTTCTGAATCTCACACGACCTTCCCGCTCAAGCGCAGCCAGGTCTAACCACCCCCTGAAGTCGACCATTTCCGAGCGGTGGGTGTTCGGACCGCCAGCGGCTGTCACTGCTCGTTTAAGGCCTTGCCATCCGACAGTAGTGCGGCATCTCCGCCAGCGCCGGCGCGATGTCCTTGATCACGCGAAAGCCATAGCCCGAGCCTTCGACGTCGAAAGGCACGCCGGGCGTGCCCTGGCGGTCCATCACGCCCACCACCAGCGACTGTTGGAACTGGTGGTCGGCGGCCCGCATGTGGCCGCTGCGGCCCGCCAGGCTCACGCGCGCCTGCTCCAGTTTGCGGGCCACCGCCACAGCCTCGGTGCTGCGTGCTTCGGCCACCGCCCGGGCCAGCGCCTCGATCAGCAGTTGCATGCGCATGTGCACATAGTCTTCAGCCGGGTTCGGGAAGCGTGCGCGAAAGGCGCGGTAGAACTCGGCGGACTCCGGCGTGGGCACGTTGGGCAACCAGTCGGCCACGGCAATCACCTTGCCGACGCCCGCCTCGCCCAGCGCCGCAGGAGCGCCCAGCGCATTGCCGTAGAAGGTATAAAATTTACCGTCGAAGCCGACCTCGCGCGCGGCCTTCACCAACAGCGTGAGGTCGTTGCCCCAGTTGCCCGTGATCACGGCCTGCGCGCCGCTGGCCTTGATCTTCACCGCATAGGGCGCGAAGTCCTTCACGCGGCCCATGGGGTGTAGTTCCTCCCCCACGATGCGCACGTCGGGCCGCCGCAGGCCCAACTGCCGCTTCGTTTCGCGCAGCACGGCCTGGCCGAAGCTGTAGTCCTGGCCGATCAGGTAGGCCGCCTGCACCTCTCGGTCGTCCCTGAGCACATCCATCAGCGCCGTCACGCGCATGTCGGCATGGGCATCGAAGCGGAAGTGCCAGAAGCTGCAGCGCTCATTGGTCAGCACCGGATCCACGGCCGAGTAGTTGAGGTACAGCGCCTGGCGCGAGCCGTTGCGCTCGTTGTGCTTGGCCAGGCCATCGAGCAGGGCCGCGGCCGTGGCCGAGGAATTGCCCTGCAGTACGGCCAGCGCGCCGCCGTCCAGCGCCGCGCGCATGGCCGACAGCGCCTCGTCGTTCTGGCCCTTGCTGTCGTAGCGCTCCAGTTGCAGCGGCCGCGCGCCGCCGGGCAGGGCAATGCCGCCGCGCGCATTGACGCGCTCCACCGCCCACAGCAGGTTGCGGAAGACCGCCTCGCCCGTGTTGGCGAACGGGCCGCTGAGGCTTTCGACCAGCGCTAGACGGATGGGATCATTCGCTTGTGCAGAAAGCGCCAGGGCAGAACGGCCACAAAGAAGCGCTCCGGCGGCCCACAGTACACTTCGGCGCTGCACAGCCACTGGCGGCTCCGGCGCGGAAGGCGTATTCAAACTGGGACTAGCCTGCATAGATGACCTTCCAAACTGTTCGATAAACTGCGGCCGTACAGGCGCTGAGCTGATCTCTCCGACGAGCATCTCTTAGCCGGCTTCCACTTACGTGCCAGCTCAAAGAAATGAATTCTGGAGAAAGCGATCCCCCCCCTAAAGAGCGCGGCTCCAGCACGCGCAGCAAACGCAGTGCCCTCGGCGAACGAGTTGCTCAACACCTCATCGACAGCCGGCGGCTGTTCTACTTTTCTCAAGTGGCGAAGATGGGCAGCTTCACTGCGGCTGAAGCTGCCCTGGATCTTGCGCAGTCCACATTGAGCCGTCAGATTCAGTTGCTCGAGGAGGAGCTGGGCGCCCCCTTGCTGCTTAGGGAAAGCCGTGGCGTCACGCTTACCCACGCAGGCGAACTTCTGCTCGCGCAAGCTGAACGGATCATTCGGGAGATGGAAAGCGCGCGTGAACAGATCACCATGGCCCGGGGCGGTGTGCGTGGCCGAGTCACGATCGCCGCTCCGCGCCCGTTCTCCAGCCGCTACTTCCCAAAGGTGATCCAGCAGTTCTCGCAGAAGTACCCCAACACAAAGCTCACTGTGCTTGAGGCTTCGAGTGGACATGTGCATCAGTATCTGGCCGACGCAGCCGTAGATCTTGCGGTGGTGCTGCACAACCCGAACTCGCAGAAGATCGCGACGCGAAAAATCGTTACTGAGCACCTCTATCTCACGATGCGTCATGATCATGCGCTTGCTGGCGAAGCGTTGATCGAACGCGGGCGACTGCAAGCTATTTCTGATCTTCTGCTTCCTGCTGCAGTGCATGGCACTCGGTTCGTCATTGAGAGATACCTGCAAGACGGCAACATTGAAATTGAACCCATGATTAGGATGGACAGTGTGTCTCTGATGAGGACGATGATCTCTCAGGGGCTGGGTTGCGCGATCCTGCCAAACATGGCTTGCACGAGACAACTCGACTCGGGAGAGTTCGTCGCAAAGCCGCTTAAGCCAGCGTTGAGTCGCACGCTCTACCTTGCGCGGCTAAGGGAAAGGAATCAGACGCCGGAAGCGAAGGCCATGGAGGACGAAATCGTTCGCGCCGTCGAGACTGACACAGGCGCTGAATGGGAGACCCAAGACGACTAGACAATTTGCGGCTACGAGCAACCAAGCGTCTGGCACCTCGTTCAAAAGCCCACATTGCTTCGTCCTTTGAGCTGAAGCATCTTGCGGACATCTGCTGGTGTGGCGACCTCTACACCAAGCTCGTCCAGCAGGTGCTTGATCTTTCTCACCTGCTGCGCGTTGGACTCCGCCAAGGTACGCCGTGCAATGAATAGACTATCTTCAAGGCCGACTCGGACGCTGCCGCCCATGGTGGCACTTTGGGTCGCGAAGGGAATCTGATGTCGCCCCGCCGCCATCACTGAGAATACATAGTCGCTGCCGAACAGCTTGTCAGCAGTGTCTTTCATGTGAGTGAGGTGCGATGCGTCGGCGCCGATACCGCCTCTGACACCGAAGATCATTTGCACGAAGAACGGGGGTTTCGCGATCTGTCGCTGCGCAAAGTCCGCCAGCGCGTAGAGATGCCCGACGTCGTAGCATTCGAATTCGAACCGAGCCCCATGCTGATGTCCCAGCAAACGAATGATCTTCTCGATGTCCCTGAACGTGTTGCAGAAGATCACGTCGTCGCTCCCCTCGACGTAATCTTTTTCCCAGCCATGCTTCCATGAGTCGTACTTCTGCGCCATCTGCGAGAACACGAAATTCATGGACCCAAGGTTGAGTGAGCACAGTTCCGGCTTCACGCGCAACGGTGCTGCGAGTCGGTCTTCCAAAGTCATGCGCGTACTGCCGCCGGTCGTGATATTGATCACAGCGTCTGAACGAGCGTGAATTTCGGGCAGAAACTGCATGAATACATCCGGGTCAGGGGTCGGCCGACCGTCGACCGGATTGCGGGCATGCAAATGGATGACTGCGGCACCCGCTTCGGCGGCTTCCAGACTGGACGCCACAATTTCCTGCGGGGTGACAGGCAGAGCCGCTGACATTGACGGGGTATGCACGGCGCCCGTCACGGCGCAGGTGATGATGGCCTTGGGCCGAGATGGCTTGCTCATGATTTAAAGAAATGCTCGAGTTGGTCCAACATGTAATCGTCGGTCGGGTCTCTGCGCAGAGGAGTTACCGAGATCGCGCGTTTTCGCACAGACGCGAGGTCTGTGCCTGGCGTGGCCTCGACTTCGTGGGCATAGTCCACACCCACCCAGTAGTAAGGGATGTTGCGCCCATCCTTGCCCGCGATCGGAAAGAACGGGCGCCGAACTCGGCGTCCGACGGGCACCATTTCAATGCCCGTGATCTCTCCACCGGGAACGGCTGGAAAGTTCACGTTGAACACCAAGCCCTCTCGCCATGGCGCTGCCAGCAACTTGGTGAGAACCTCCTCAATGTGCTTTTCTGCCACGTCAAAACTGGGCATCTGGCCTAGCTCGCGCACCTGACTGAACGCAATCGCGGGAATGCCGAATTGGGACGCCTCCATGGCCGCACCAGAGGTGCCCGAATAGGCCAGATCGTCAGCCAAGTTCTCGCCGTGGTTGACACCGGACAACACCAGCGTGGGTGGCCCGTCCTTGAGCAACTCGCGAATTGCGAGCATGACGCAGTCCGCGGGCGAGCCTTTCACTGCGAATCGATTGGGTTCGATCTGACGAACACGCAACGGGACCGACAGCGAAATCGACTGGCCTGCGCCCGAGCGCTCTTCGTCGGGCGCGACGACGATGACTTCGCCACCGAAAGTACGCGCCGCACGTTCAAGCAAGGCAATCCCTCGAGATTGCACTCCATCGTCGTTGACGATCAGGATGCGTCGCGTCAGCGCAGTCAGTTGATCGGCGCTCATGCTTTTGCTCCGAAAAGTTCGAGCTCGACCTCACCCATGCGAATTTGGGCGCTGGGCAGCTTCGTGGTCCGGATGAGACGCGCCACTTCCTCCAGCTCCGGACTGGAGAACATTGGGTAGTCCCGACGCAGCGGACCCGCTGCACGCATCCGCTCGAGATCGGCCTCCGGAACCAGTGCCCGCAGTAGCAGTTCGTCGTCGTCCTCTGTGCCATGCCGCTTGCGCAGCTCTTGAATCGTGGGCTGCTCCGGCGGATTCGCCACCACGTGTTTGGCACGCGCGTTGGACATGATCATGTCGAGGACGTTGGGCTCGATAGGTGCAACCATCTCCCCGTAATGCCCCGCGGCATACGCAATGACCTCATCCGAAACGATCGAATAGCGCTTACCGGTCACGATGTTCAGCACTGCCTGGATGCCCACGATCTGGCTGAACGGTGTGGCCATGCCTGGGTAGGCCAGCTCACGGCGCACAATAGCGGTCTCGCGGAGCACTTCGTCCAGCCGGTGCTCCATGCGGTGAGTGGCCAGGTTGGCCTTCAACGTGCCAACCATCCCACCCGGGATCTGGTGCTTGACGGCAAGCACGTCGTACTCGTTGTTCTGGTTGATCAAATACCCTGCGGCGCGTCCCACGCGTTCGAAGTGCTTCGCCACAGGGTCAAGCAGGTCCAGGTTCAAGTCATGGGTGTGGCCCATGACTTCTAGGTTGTGCGCAAACATCTGCACGGAGGGCACGGCTGGACCGTTCGCCAGAGGCCGCGAGGACGTATGGAGAATAGTTACGCCGAGATCCACGGCGTCGAGATAGGCCTTGCCGGACTGGCCAAGGATGTTGTTTGCATGCAGTTCGATGGGCTTGCCGCGCGACACAGCCAAAATCGCAGGAATCAGCGTACTGAGCCGTTCCTTCTCCAGTACACCGGCCGTATCGTAGATCAGGATCGAATCAATGTCGTCGGAAGCGGCAAGCTTCTGCGCCTTGTCGGCGTAGTAGGCATCGGTGTGCACGGGTGACAGCGTGAACATCAAAGCGCCTGCGCACGTGGACCCGAACTCCTTGGCCACCTTCGCGAGCCTCAGCATCTTGTCGATGTTGAAAAGCACGTCATAGACCCAGAAGCTGCGAAGGCCATGGGCATTTAACTGACGCATCCACGCATCCATCAGAGCGTCAGGCGTGATGGAGAAGGTCACGGCGGCGTTAGAGCGCATGCCTGCGCGCTTGGGGGTGCGCGGCATCGCTTCCACCAGCGCATCCAGGCCCTCCCAAGGATTCTCTTGGCAACTGCGAACGAGCACTTCGAACAGAGACGAAGCGGTCGTGTCAATCACGCAATAGCCTGTCTTGTCGATGATCGGCGCGACGGGCAAGGCCATCCCCGCCTTCATTCGCATACCCCAGAGAGCTTGCTGGCCGTCACGGATAGTGGTGTCGAGAATTTGAATGTGTGCCATGGCTAGTAGATCAGTTCGCTTGAAGAAATTGAGGCATCAGGACCCGCTCGGCCCAGCGGGTGTCGAAGTCGTTCGAAAGCACGTCCCCATGGGCAGACAGGAAGCAAAGCAAGTCGAGATTGCTACGAATGCCTGCGACCTTGGCTGCATTGAGCACGGAGTTAATCTTGTTCAGTGCCGCTCCACGGTCTGAACCGTGAACCAGCAGCTTTCCGATCATGCTGTCGTAGTAAGGAGGAATCAGCGTGCCCACTCGCATGGCGCTGTCCAGTCGCACACCCGCATCGCCGAGATCGAACTGCCATTCGCTCAGGCGCCCCGGGCATGGGAGGAAGTCGCGCTTCGGGTCCTCGGCGAGAATTCGCAGCTCGATGGCGTGTCCGTTGAATTGGATGTCAGACTGCTTGAGCGGCAGCTTCCCCTCGGAAGCCACGCGAAGCTGCAACTGCACCAGATCGACACCGCAAAGCATTTCCGAGACCGGATGCTCCACTTGAATTCGTGCATTGACTTCCATGAAATAGAACTCATCGCGATCCGGGTCGAAAAGAAACTCGACAGTACCGGCGTTGCGATAGTTCAGCGGCTTCAACAGATCGATCGCCGCTTGGTGCACTCGCTTGCGCGTCGCATCGGAAAGAGCAATGGCCGGTGCCTCCTCCATCATCTTCTGGTAGCGCCGCTGCAAAGTGCAGTCTCGCTCCCCGAAGTGGAGAATTTCTCCTGAGCCATCGCCCATGACCTGCACCTCGACGTGTCGGGCTCGCTCCACAAACCGCTCAAGGTATAGCGTCCCGTCGCCGAAAGCTTCGAGTGCCTCCTGGGACGACCGGTCGAACGATTCCTGCAGGTCTGCGGCGCTTCGCGCCACGCGCATGCCGCGTCCGCCACCTCCGGCAGACGCCTTGGTGATGACCGGGTAGCCAATCTGCGCAGCGATGGCGAGCGCCTCGTCGGTTGAGGAAACCTTTCCGGTCCCAGTGACCATCGGAATGCCCGCAGCGGAAGCTAGCCGCCTTGCCGCAAGCTTGTCGCCCACTGCCTCGATGGTCTCTGAGCGAGGACCCACGAAGATGATTCCTTCTTCTTCACAGAGCTTGGCAAAGGATGCCCGCTCCGAAAGGAAGCCGTAGCCGGGGTGGAGGGCGTCGCAGCCACTGGCCTTCGCAGCGTGAACGAGACCTGCACTGTTGAGGTAGGACTGGCGGGCAGGCGCTGGGCCCACAACGACGACCATGTCGGCCTCTTCAGCTGCCAGACTCTCGCGATCTGCCGCGGAAACCGCGAGTACGGACTCGACTCCCAGCGAGCGAGCAGCGCGCACCGCACGCAAAGCGATCTCGCCGCGATTGGCAATGAATAGTCGATGGATCACAGCTGGTCAGCCTGTCAGGCATCGACTTCAATCAAGAACAGCGGCTGGTCGAACTCGACCAGTGCCCCGTCTGTCACATAGACCTCGCGCACGACGCCTTGCACGCCGGCGATCAAAGGCGTGAAGAGCTTCATCACCTCGATCAGACAGACTTCGGTATCACCGGATACCCGGCCGCCGACTTCGACGTAGCTGGGAGCACCTGGTTTCGGTGACCTGTAGAAGGTGCCGAGGTTGGCGGCGCGCACGAACACATGACCGGCCGGAGGCTGCGAACTCACCGCAAGTTGTTTGCCTGCTGCTTCCGCCTTTTCGCCCTTGGGCACAGTGGCAGGAGCAGGCGCGAGCTGCGATGAGACAGGAGCAGAAGGTGGAGCAACGACGACTGCCGCGCTTGCTTCGTGCGCACCCGAGCGGCGAGCCCACGACTGTGCACCTGTGGCGTTCTTGGACAATTGCAGCTCGAAACTTCCCGCTGCGATGCGCATATCTTGCGCGGAGCTTCGCTCGAACGCCTCTACGAGTGCTGCGACGTCTTGGGGCTTGATGGTTAACACAGATATTCCTTGATAATGGTGAAGAGAACAGCTGTCCTTCCGCGCCGTCAAGGGCGGATAGCCAGCCTGGTTTGAAGCGAGCTCACCGCGCGTTGGCGGCAGCGAGCAGTGGCGGTAGCACGGGGTCCGCGACGATGAACTCGAGTCCATGCCGCAAGGCGGCCTGGACACCAGCGTCGGTAGCAATCGCGCCACCCTTGGCCCCTTTGAAGGTCCCTGTCGGCAGAATTCGTGCGAGCGCACGGTCGATCGTGGCCGCATCACAGCCTTCTTCGTCGACGCCCAAATCCAGGACCGACAACTGCGCCACCTCGGCCGGCCGCACCACACGCAGCGCAGCACGTTCCTTTGCCCAGGACAACAGGCGCCCAAGAACAGGATCACGAGACTCATCGGGCCGCTCGACCGGCAACTCGCGATCGAAGACAAACCCGCCTTGGCCGTCCACGGTCACCGTGGACCCAGCCAGCGCTGAGAGTGCACCCGCGCCGCAACCCACGACACAGGGAACGCCCAATGCCCGGCTGACCACCGCGGCATGAGAAGTGCTACCTCCCTCTTCAGTGATGACGGCTGCCGCACCGATCATTCCATGGAGATCATTGGGGCTGGTGTTCGGCCGGGCAAGAACCACGCGCTCGCCCCGACGAATCCGCGCTTCAGCCTCATCAGAATCTGTGACAACCAAGCCGATGCCTACGCCTGGGCACGCGCCTTCACCACGGGCCACCGGAGCCAGCTCAGCAGTGACACTTTCACTCAGAGTAGGAGCGAGCAGCTGACGAAGGCGATCAGACGAGATCCTCTTCAGCGCCGCTTCCGGAGAGATGCGCCCTTCATCCACTAGGTCCACACTGGTGCGCGCAGCTGCCAGCGGAGCCAGTTTGGCCGAGCGTGACTGCAGGATGAAGAGTTGGCCATCTTCCACTGTGAACTCGATGTCTTGAACCTCGGCGCCGGCGTCCTCAAGTGCGCGGGACGCTTGAAGAAGCCCTTGATGTGCCTCAGGTAGGGACTGGCGCATCGCGTCCAGCGGTTGGGGCGTGAAGCGGCCCGAAACCACGTCTTCACCCTGCGCCTTCAGCAAGAACTCACCGAAAGGCTCCGGGGAGCCTGACAACGGGTTGCGGCTGAAGAGCACCCCGGTGCCGGACCTTTCATTGAGATTTCCGAACACCATGGCCTGGACGGTGACTGCCGTCCCCAGGTCGTGCGGAATGCCATGATGCTCTCGGTAACGCTTGGCACGGCGCGAGTTCCACGACTGAAAAACGGCTTCCACTGCGGCGTGGAGCTGTTCGTACGGATCGGTTGGCATCGGATGACCGTCGCGCGCCAAGGCTGCTCGGATCGTGTCAGCGGTTGATGCAGCTTCCTCATCAACGTCCACCTTCAGCACGATGCTCGCAAAGAGCTGAAGAAAACGCCGATGCGTGTCTTCCGCGAACTCTGCATCACCACACTCCAGCGCCAGGGCAGCTTTGGTCTCGTCGTTGATGCCCAGGTTAAGGACGGTATCCATCATTCCCGGCATCGAGACAGCGGCGCCGGAGCGTACGGAAAGCAACAAGGGCCTATTGCCGCCGCCAAATGTGCGCCGGCTCTGTGCCTCCAGATGGCGAACTCCCGATTCAATGTCTCCAAGGAGCGACGGCCAAAGTTCCCCCTCTTTCTCATAGCGCGCATTCGAAATCGTCGTGATCACAAAAGCCGGTGGCACCCGCAAGCCCAGACTCATCATGTTGGCAATGGACCAAGCCTTGCCACCTATCAGTGACCGGTCCGGCACGCACTCACCAGTCAAGAGAAGCGTGGAGGTCGTTTCCTTCGAACTAAGCATTGCCTATTCCTTACGCTGTTCACCCAGCAGGCAGAGCAGGTCTTCGTGCAGTTCGAACCAGACAGTGTGATAACTCTCGGTCTTCGCATCGCTGACCCACGCGATATCACCGTCTTCAGCCTTGTCCAGCGCCTCCTCTAGCTTCTGCAGGTAAATCCCCATTCGAGGAAGTACCGCAGTAAGCGCGTTCAGCGCCTTTTCCGCGTTGACGTGTAGCTTGGCCAGACGCTTGAGGATCTGCTCGTCGTACCCCTCATCACTGTGGTCGTTTGGCACCAGCTTCCCGCCGACCTTGAGGGTCTGCCAATCGGTGATGAGCGCCTTCAGATCGATGTTCACTTTTTCGAAAGCCAGGTGGGCTTCCCTGAACTCCTGGCTGCTTCTCAGCGATGAGTAGAAGCGGCCGTAGTTCGAGCGAAGCGATACGCGTGCGGTAGGTGAGACGGCATATTTGCCGCCAACATCCATCACGGTTCCCTTCGCCGCCCCCTCCTCCAGGATCGCCTTCACACGCTCTTCAGGCAGACCAAGCAGCGATGCGATCGCGTCGGGCAAGGCGTACTTCTTAATGGCTAGTCCGTGAAGGACCAGATGCTGTTCTGCGTTCATGTACTTACCTGTCGGCGAGTGCGTTGATGTCTGAGCGCGCGAGGCCAGCGCCCTTTCCTTTCAGTTTGCGCGAACTTTGCTGCTCTAGCTTGTAGAGCTCGTCCGCTAGCGGGGTGTCGTAGTGATACTTGACCCACGTGTCGTCCAGGTGCCGGTAAGGCTCTGTGCACAGCTTTGGCACGAACTGTTTGCAGCGCTGATTGAGCTCTTCAAGAGTCATGTCGCCCTGGGTCGTGCGGTACTTGTCGACCTTCTCAGGAAGGTAGGTCACACCCGGGTAAATTCGATCGCCCACGCTGGGCACGCACTCCTCGTCGAAGCTTGCAGCGGCAGAAATCGGCGAGTACGTACGCTTGGGCAGGTTGGAGTGCTGCATCATCACGTAAGGGCTGACCTGGTGGCTGGGGCACGAAAGCGGCACGAACAGTGCGCCGAGGATCTGATTGCCATACTCGTCGTTGAGCAGCGGGCGGAATCGGTCAGCGCGTTCGTCGATCTTGTTCCAGTCGTCGGCCTCATAGCAGCCGGCGACGTGGGCGAAGTCCTTGATGATGTTGTAATACGTCAGTGCGCCCGCATCCATCAACTGTTCGCGGTGATAGCTGGCGAGGCGCTTCCAGAGCTTCGCGGTGGTGTCCTTGAAGATTTCCGTCAGGTTCTGCAGGGTCTTGGTTAGCTCTTCCTTGCTTCCCATGCCCACCGGAATCTGCGTCTCAGACAGCTCATCGGAGGTATACAGGCCCACCCCGCAAAGATTGTCGGCCTTGTACTCCGGCTTGGACTCGAAGCTACCCCAGTCGTCAACGATGTAGAAGTGGGTATCCTTCACAGCTGTCGTTACCGTCAAACGTGAGTACGGCACATCTGCGGCGATTCCGTCGAGCCAGGGCATGTCGCCTTCGGCCAGGTCGAAGAAATCTCGCACAAGCATTTCACGGCCCTCGCCCAAGTTGTAGGGTCCGTGATTGGTCATGCAAACGCGGCTTTCGCAGGCCACGAGGACGGCGTACTGGGACAGGGCTGCGAGGAACTGGTCGGTGGCGGTATGCAACTCGTCACCTGCGGTGCAGGGATGGAGGTCTGCGTGATAAACCTGGATCCGTCGCTCAGGAAGGATCTGCGAGCGGTGCCCTGCCTCCTTGCAGGTCAGGTGGCCATCTTCGCGGCGCCGCGCGAGTTGGAAGCGGCGCCAGAAGCTGAGCACATAAGCGAGATCCTCGGCTGCATCGTGAGGCCGGATAACACCCATGTTGATCAGCATCTCGCGGCCTAGCAGATAGAAGTTGATCATGCACCAGTTGATTCCCATCGACTCCAGCTTGGTGGTGCAGTTCCGGATGCGATCGGCAATGTCTTCCGGCGACATGTGCTTTTCGATCTTGCGCAGCAATGCCGGGTAGCGATAGAACGCGTTCAGGTATCCCAGCATGACATACGCGGACACGGGGAAGAACTTGGACTCCTGCACCGTGCGCGTCACGCCGAGGAAGTACGTCTCTTCCCCTGCAGCTCGCATGATGTTGTTGGTTTCGAGAATCTGGGTGTAGTTGAGGTTCGGGCGCGGCATGACTTCTCCTGCTTTGGGTGGTAGTCGACCAACAATCAACGGGGCAGCTTCCAGACACGCACGGACATTTCCGTGTTGGTCTGATAAGCCTCTGTCGTCTTCGCGTGTCCGCTCACCTCGAGCTCCACACGGTCACCGTTGCGGATGCCAGCAACCTTGGAGTTCATGAGGCAGGGAATGCCGTACTCACGGGTCAGGATGCCAAGGTGAGAACGGACCGTGCCACCCGCGCAGATGACCCCAGCGAACTGCTCCAGGATTGGCGCCGTCAGCGTGCCGCCGCTGTCGTCAATCACTGCGATGGTGTTCGGCGCCACGCCGTCTGCAAGCGCGTCTGCCACATCCTTTATTGAGCGAAAGTAGCGCGCAGTTCCGGTCACGTTGCTGTCGTACTCCACGACGTTGTCGCCTTGACCGCAGAGCTCACGGCCCTGTGCGTCGGCAGCAGCAGTGCGGGCCTCCGAATGCTGAAATGAGAATTCGTCCGGATTGCCCTCGCTGCCTGGGATCGGCAGATAGGCCTCAGGCCGTTCAAGCGCGGAGATCATGGCGGAGCTGGTGAAGCGATAGCCGCTTTCAAGCACCTGGGCCTCGATCGCGCGCATGTCGTCGGCCGTGAGCAACTCATAACTCGCGTCGAAGACGAAGTCGGCCCAGGAGCACTTGCGCTCGTCGAGTCGGCGTCGGATTAGATCTTTGATCGCGCTGTGATACGCCTCAACGATGGGGGGGCCCTCTCCATCGTCGTACTTGTTGGTGTCCGCAAACAAGGCTGCCATGAAGTCTCCTCAGTGGTTGTTCGTCCCAACGCGACAGCGCAGTTTCTCGGTCGCTACCTATCGCTGGGATGCAATCGTACTTGCTTGTTATACATAGCTCATATCGGTGTTTACGATAACCGACATTGATTCAAGGGCGACGCATGCGGTGTCCGACTGATCACGAAAGTCGTTCGGAACGCGTTCGTTTTCCGTCACTCGTTTGACGGCAAGCAACTTGCCGCTGCGCGAGCGGGTCAGCAGGCGTTGCAAGGCCTAGACCTTGTTCCATCTGCCAGCCTGTGTGGCCTTCGCAATACGCGCCTGTAGCCGCGTGACCTTTTCGGTGAACTGTTTCCAATCGATCTGGCTCCATGCGTCACTCGTCGGCTGGAGGTGCACCAACATCTTCGGCACTGGCCCGCGCCCGTGTCGCCGACGCCGAACACCAGCCACACGCGGGTGTTGGCGGGCGGGCCGACCACACCCGGCTGGCCCGCAGCGCCGCCAGCACGGTGCGCAGGCTGTCCTCATCGACCACGCCGCGCACACGCACGCGAACACCAGCCCTTTCGATCTCGTGGTGCCCGCCGCCATGTTGGGGCGAGGCGAAGGTGTAGCGGCCATTGCCGTCGCGCTGGGCTTGGCCTGGGACACCACTTCCACGGCCAGCAACGTGGCACCAACGTTGCCGGAGCGTTCGGGCTGCTCGGGTGGCGTCGATGCAGCTGCCTCAGGTGTGCCCGGCGCCAAGCGAACAGCAGGTTGGCGTTGATGCCTTGTTCCATCGCCAACGCCAACACCGACGCCCCCGGCAGCAGGCTGCCTCGCACGCTATCGCACTACACCACTCAGTTGGCTAAGCTCGGAGGCTACCTCGCGCGCAAAAGCGACCCGCCGCCAGGCAACGTCGTCATGTGGCGTGGCATGACCCGATTGACCGACATCGTCCTCGGGATACAGCTCACTCAAGAAGATGTGGGTAATTGAAAGGTTGCCCGGACGCTTACTTTTTTAGTGCGATAAGGTCAGATAGAGAGGCTGCGTTGCCATCTCAAGTCAAGGTTAGCTGGCTCCCCTCGAACCACGGCATTGAGTCGCTGCCCTAGGAGGGACTCGATTGCCGGCCGCCAAGGCACCAAGCTGAAGCCCGTCCCGTCGTCGAGCATGGCGAAGCGGCCGCTGGCAAGTTGGATGGACTGGCGGTAGACGCCGCTGACCTGCTGGCCGTCCTGTAGTGGGCGGTAGCTACGGCCGGTCTGCGCTTCCAACTGTTTGCCCACTTGCGCCAGTTCGCGGTCGCGCAAGGTTGGCAGCAGGTTGCGGGCCAGGGCGATGCGCTGGCCCCGGCGTTCGGCTAGGCCGTGCCCTGCGAGGAAGTCGGCGCGCTGCTGCATCGCACGGCGCGCCCGGGCGCCGAAGCCCTGCGGCGCCAGGGCCTTGCCCTCGTCCAGCAGTTGGCGGTCCAGCCAAGTGGCGCCGAGGGTGTGCACCTGCTGCTCGATGGGCAGATGCGAGCGCAGTTCGATGGCTAGGCCCTGGACCTTGCGCAGGTCGTGCCGCTGGGCCTGCTGCGGCAGGTCCGCCGGCACCTTCCAGATGCCATCGCCGACACGCTTCACCACGCCCGCCCGGCGCAGGGCTTCAAGCCGGCGAACGTGGATCTCGACCGTAGCCTGTGGATCTCGATTGCCTGCCTGCCGGAGCTGGGCCGCGTGGTCCGCCGTGGCGTAGATCCCGTCTCTCGACGCAGCCAGGATGTTTCGGTCTACGGACCGCTTTTTGCCCGCCGCCCCGGCTTCCACGATGGCCTCCATGGGAAACCCGCCCAGATCGGCCCCGGCCGGCAGCTTCACGTAGTGCGCCCGGCCATCGATGCCATCGACCACCAGATAGCCCCGGTCGCTCAGTTCGTCGGCCAGGCCCTTGCCGGCAATTCGGCCGAGCACGGGCTGCTTGCCGTCCACGTCCAGTACCAGCTCGCGCTGCGCGCCCTTCAGGGCGCGGCGCATCGCGTCCAGCGCGTCCTGCTGCTCGCCCAGCGTATTGAGCACACCGGCCAGGCCGGGCCTGAGCGTCCACCGGTTCGCATTGACGCGCTCGGCCAAGCCCAAGCCTTCGAGCCGCTGCAACCGGGCGCGCAGGACGTTCTGGCGCTGGCGATCCTGCGGGTTTCCCTCCGTGAAGTCGATCCCGTTCGCGCCGGCCTGTCGGATCAGCGCGCGGTCCAGGCCGGTCAGGCGCTGCTGGTCCACCTCGCGCAGCAGGCTGCGGCGCATCTCGGCCTCGGTACGCGGCCCCAGCCACTCGGTGGCGATCTCGCTGGCGCGCTGGCGCATGCCGTGGGCCATGTAGTCCGGTGCGATGACCAGGTGCTCGCCGCTGGCAGTGTGTCCAGTGAGCACGATGTGCGTGTGCGGGTTGTCGGTGTCCCAGTGGTCCACAGCCACCCAATCCAGCCGCGTCTCCAGGTCGATCTCCATGCGGCGCATGAGCTGGCGCGTGAAGCCCTTGAGGTCTTCCATCTCCAGCCCATCCTCTGCCGAAACGATGAAGCGGAACTGGTGGCGATCGGCCTTGCCGCGTTCCTCAAACGCCCGCAGGTCGGCGGCATCGGTGTCAGCGCCGTAGGCCTGGCCCTTCTGCCCGTCGCGCGTGACGCCTTCGCGCTCGATGTAGCGCAGGTGGACGGCCACCGAATGCGGGCTGGCGCGTTGCAGCACCACGAAGCGGCCCTTGACGATCACGCGCCGGGCGTTGGCGCCCAGGCCGCGGCCGGCCAGTGTGGCGGCCACGCGCCCACGGCCGAAGGTGTTGGCGGGCCGCCCGATGGTCTTGCCCGAGCGGCTGGCGCCGGCCTTGGACGCCTGCTTGAGCACCTGGGAGATGAAACGCTGCGGGCGCGGGCCGGCGCGCGACTTCGGCGGCGAAGGCCGGATGCGGAAGCGGTCATCGTCACGCGATGCCATGCCGCAGTCCCTGGCGCAGCGTGGCGCGATGCAGCGCAAACGGCACCCGGCAGCGGCAGCGCCGATGCGGATTCTGGTGTTCGCGCGGCACGCGCGACACCCCTCGCGGTGCCGCCGCGAGCCCACGTGCAGACTGGCTTCGAGCGGCGCCGCGTGCCGCCCCCTTTATCTGGCCCGAAGCCTGCGCCTCCCGCTTCCGCTCCCGGCTCCGGCATGCCGCCAGCCGCGCGGCGAGCGCGCAGCGCCGCCCGAAAGGCCGCGCGAGTGCAGCAGGCGCTGCACGCTGGCGCCGGCCTCCCTGCACGCTGGAATGCAGGCGAAGCGCAGCTTCGGCCGCAGTCCGGCGGCACGCGGCGCGCATGGTTGGATGCATTCCGCGAAGCAGGCGCGGGGCCATCACCACGTCCACACCGGCCGCGCGATGCCGAGCACCGCAGCGACATCGATCGGCCCGAAATAGCGGCTGTCGAACGACGCCGGATTCGTATCGCTGAGCAGGAACAGTTCCCCATCCACAAGCGACCGGCAGTACGACCAGGCCTGCAAGGGCCGGCGCGCGCCATCGTGCGCGAGCACAGCCGCGACGGGCACGCCGTCGATCCAGACCAGGCGATCCAGCACGCACACCGCCTGCGGCGCCACGGCGCCCACGCGCTTGAGGATGGGCACGCCCTCGGGCAGGTAGCCGCGCTGCGCCGCGAACGCGGCCACGCCGGCGGGAAGCCGGGCCAGGACGATGCTGCCGGCCCGCAAGGAGCGGTGCAGCGAGCCGGCACCGTCGAGCGCATCGACCCGATACCAGCCGCGCGCCACGCTGTCGCTCGGGTTGAACACGACACGAACGGACAGCGGCAGCGCGACGGGCATGGCAAGCCCGGCCAAGGCGAGCCCCATGCAGGCCAGCAGCGCGCTGCGGTGCAGGGCCGTCACCGCAGCGCCTCGCGTGCCAGGTGCGCGGCATGCCGCTCGGGCGTGTACGCCGGCAGCGGCAGCCGCGCGGCCAGCCGGTTGCCGACCATGCGCCAGTAGACCGGCGCGACCGCGCAGGGATCGAGCCCGGCCGCCTCAATGGCATCGATGGCGGCGAGCACGGTCTTGACGCGCGGCTCGCCGTCGGCGCGCAGCAGGATGCGCGCGCCCGGCGACACGCCGCTGACGCGCTGCACGCCGCCCAGCGGCGTCGGCGCCTGCAACACCATGAGCTGCCACAGCGCCGTGCCGAAATCGTCGCCCAGCCACTTGATGCGGCAGCAGATCGCCCCCGGCATGAACACCGCCACGCGCCGCCAGCGGTCCAGCACGATCTCGCGCGCGGGCCGGCCGAAGCGCAGGTAGACGTTCACGTGCTGCGCGACAAAGGCGAGCGAGACGCGCATCGGCTGCGAAGCCGGCGGCAGCGCCGCGTGTGCACTGTCCTGCGCGTGCGGTAGCAACTGCGCGGGCAGTGTGGCCGCCATCATGGCCGTGCCTCCGGATACTCGCGCTCCAGCAGTTCGCGCAGCATGTCGGCGGCCGTGACGCCGAGCTGGAACGCGATCACCTTGATGCGCCCGCGCAGCGCCGGCGTCACGTCGATGGTCAGGCGCGCGGTGAACACCGCCGCCTTGGCCGGCGTAGCGGTGGCGTCCTCGCGATGCACCCAGGCGCTGGCCGGATCGGCCGCGGGCCGGTGACCGATGGCGGCCCGGCGTGGCGGCTTCGGCGTGCTGGCCGTCATCGCAGTGCCTCCCGCACGGCCTGCGCGAAGGCCGCCACTTCGCGCGCGGCCGCGCCGGTGGGCGTGACTTCCCACACCAGCTTGCCCGCCGCCACGCAGTCGGCGAAGGCGATGCGCTGCGCGATGTCGGCACGCAGCGTCGCGAACGGCTGGTCGGCCAGCGCGGCACGCGCTTCGCGGCCGATCACCGTGCCGACCACGCGCCGGTTGATGACGAACGCCGCGCGCAGGCCGGGCCGGAACACCTGGGCCTCCTGGATGAGTCCCACCATCTCCTGCGTGGCCCACACGTCATACGCGCTGGGCTGCACGGGGATCAGCACCAGGTCGGCGGCCAGCAGCGCGGAGCGCGCGAGCGCCGCCACCCGGGGTGGGCCGTCGATGACCACGTAGTCGGCCTGCTGGGCTATCTCGGGCACTTCCCGGTGCAGGGTGTCCCGCGCCAGCCCGAAGACCCCGTAGAGGCGCCCCTGGCCGCTTTGCAGGCGCCGCTGCGCCCAGTCCAGGGCCGAACCCTGGGGATCTGCATCGAGCAGCGTGACGCGCTGCCCCTGCATCGCCAACTCGCCCGCCAGGTGCGTGGCGAGCGTGGTCTTGCCCGCGCCGCCTTTCTGGTTCAGCAGTGCGATGACCTTGCCCACCAGCGCCGATGGCCCTTCTGATGGCCGGGCTTCCGGTGCATCGTAGGCCGCGCTGCCTGTTTTTTGCGCAGCGGCGTTCGCGCCCCATCTTTTATTCATAGAGTTAATCCTTGTTATGGATAAAAGTTACGGAGAGCCCAAACCGTTGCCAGGCGCGGCTTCCGGGCGGTTTTTCGCCGGTGATTCCCTGTGCCGGGCGCCGGCGATTCCCTGTCTGCCGCGCCGGTGATTCCCCGAGTCCGTCCCCGCGCTATCCACAGGTTCCTCAACAGCGCCTGTGAATAAGTCGGGAAACTCGATGGCCGGGCTGCCGGCTTCCGCGGCCGGCCGGAAGGCCAGCCATTCGGTGTGACCACGCCATTCAATGGCGAGCCGGTAGCCCGGCAGCGCCTGGCGCCACGCCAGCGCGCGCAGGTGCAGCGCGAAGTCGCGGTAGCGCTGCAAGCTGCCGGACTTCAGGTGCAGGTAGCGCAGATCGAAGCGCCAGCCGCCGCGCTGGCGCCCGCCGTGCTTGCGCACCAGGCGGTACAGCCAGCGCTCGATACCGCCAGTGAGCCGGAAGTACGTGGGATCGAGCGTGAGCACCAGCGCCTCGTCCATCACGCCGGAGTAGAACCAGTCGGGCAGGATCAACTCGATGCCGTCCGAGCGGCCATCGGGCCGCACGTGCTCCTGCCATTCGTTGATCCACGAGAAGCGATGCATGCGCTTGCCGGCCTGGCGGATCGAGGTCAGCACCGTGGTGGATTGCAGGCGATCCAGGCTGGCGCGCAGCATGCGGTAGTCCTTGGGCGCCGTGCCCCGCCCCGCGTAGCGCAGGATCTCGTAGGGCGTGGCCGCCATCAGGCGCGAGGTGGGCCGGCCCTCGTCGCGCGCCTGCACGATCTGGCTGGCGGCCCAGATCAGCACGTCGGCGTCCCAGATGGTGGCGATGCCGTGCTCGGGCACGCCTTCGACCGTGAGCGAGACGCTGCCGGCCTGGAAGCGGATCGGCACGATGCGCCGCGATTTGGCCAGGCTGAAGAAGGGATAGGCCATCAGGTCCTGCGCATCGCGCAGCGCCATGTCCTCGGCCGGCTGCGCGCGGAACAGGTCGAGCTGTTCGCGTTCGCTGGAGCGCCTGGACATGGCCGTTCCCGTTCGATCCGATGACCTGTTCAGCGGGCCGAGCCGCGCACCGTGCGGCCGGGGTCCGAGGTCATGCCGTAGGTGTGGCTGTCGGCCCAGGTTCGCAGGTCGGCCGCCGCGTAGACCACGCGCGCGCCGAACTTGCGGAAACGCGGCCCGCCGCCGAGCACGCGGTACTTCTCCAGCGTGCGCGCCGACAGCCGCAGCATCTCGGCGGCCTCGTCGGTGTTCAGGAATTCAGGCTTTGCGGCCGGGGCGGACTGCGGCGCAGGCGTCGGTGCGCCGTGCGGGAAAAGCGAAGCTGCTGCTGCCATGAGGGCCTCCATCTCGCGGTGGGGGCCGCGATCCATCCGCAGCCCGATGGAGGCAGTCTCGGGAAATCACATGCGCCTGGGCAGGGAGATATTCAGCGCATCGATTCGTCTCCGTGGGCGCCAGCGTCCTCCTGGCGCAGCCCAGCCAAGCAGAGGTAGCCCTGGCGCATGAAACCCTCGGCTCGCGCCACCAGGTGCCGCACCTGCGCGCGCAAAACGCCATCGGCGTGCCAGCCGGCGCGCACGGCTTCCAGGCCGAACAGCGCGACGGCGAGGTCGCGGTGCGAAGCGCCGGCCTGCATGGCATCGAGCGCCTGCAGGGCGCGCAGGTGCAGCAGGCCGGCGCGGGAGACGGCGTGCGATCGCACGCCGTGCGGAGGCATGCCTTCGAGCAGCCCGCCGAGGGCCTGGAACTCGGCAAGCTGGCCGCGAAGGTGCGCGGTCAGCGGGACAGTGCAGACATAGGCCGAACCGTCAGCCAGGCCGGCGTCGAGCAGGATGCGCACGTGGCGCGATCCGATCGAGACGCTCAGGATGAAGCCAGCGCTGGCGATCAGGTGCTTGCGGCCGGGGATGCGCCAGAGGTCGAAGTGGTGTTGAGAATGCGCAGGGGCTGGTGCATGGTGCGCGCGCGCCGCACGCACATGCACCAGTCCCTCGTCCTCGCTGAGCCACAGCGGATGCGTGTCGCACGCATCCTGCGCTGGATCAGCGGCAACTTCGCAACCCCCATCGATGGATTCGCCGTGAACGCCCATGCAGTTGGCCGCGATGCCAGGCCCGGCGGTAGCCGGGATGGCGGCGCAGGTACTCCCACGCGAGCCCCGGGCTGTCCAGGTCCAGCGTGTAGAGATAAGCCGCGCCGGCGCACCAGGGCGCGGCGGGCGCATCGCTATGGAAAGGGATCGTCATGGCGCGTGCTCCGTTCGTCGGAGCGGACACGCTGCCACAAAGCGAAGCGGCGCGGGTGGCTTTAGCGGCGACAGGCCATTGCATGAAAGGCCACGGTCGGCCACGGCCACCGCGCCTGCCTGCGCGGGATCAGTCGGTCACCATCCCGTCGCGCCGGGCGTCGGCCACGTAGGCCGAGAGGGTCTTGCGGGCTTGGTAGCCCGGCTCCACGGCCACGGGCAGGCCCTTCGGCCCCTTGATCCCTGCCAGCATCGTCAGGCTGACATGGCCCAGCGCCGGGAAACCGGTCCCGGCGTCGATCAGGCCCCAGGCCTGGTCGCCATCGGCATCGAGTGCTGCCAGTACCCAGCAGGCGTCCGCGTCCGGGGTGTAGAGCTTGACCACCGGATAGGGATCGACGCTCTCGCCGCGGGCGCGGGCCGCGCCGTTGGCGAGCAGGGCACGGCGCTGTTCGTCGGTCAGGAATGCCATGGCTTCTCCTTCTGGCGCCATCGCGTTTTGTACCATACAAGCGGGTGCATAAAGGATGCACGGCAACGAGATTCGCTGCCGTGCGCTCCAATCAGGATCCAGCCCTTCTCCAGGCGTTCGCGGCCGAAATCAAGGCCCGCCGTGCCGCCTCGGGCGTCAGCCAGGAAGGATTGGCCTTCGCCTCGGGCGTCACGCGGACCTTCGTCGCCAAACTCGAACTCGGACAGACCAGCCCGTCGCTCACGACGATCTTCCGCCTGGCCGAAGGCCTGGAGATCCAGCCGGACGAGATGATCCAGTCCACCATGAAGCGATACAAGAAGGAACTGCGGGCCCGGGCCAGGGCCGAGTGAGGGCATTGTGCGCCGGCCGTCTGGCGGGGGCCACCGCAGCCGGCGGCGCCCGCGTAGATTACGTCACGATCCGCCCGGCCAGCCGCGCTTCGCGCGCATAGCCGCTCAGCGGCTTGCCGGCCCTGAAATACAGGTCGCGCTCCACCGGCAGCCTGAGCGGCCCGCGCAGCGCTTCGATCTCGGGAGGATCTGCCCAGCCCATCTCCGGACAGCCCAGGCCCAAATCGCACAGCCCGAAGCAGCGGGCTTCATCGTCGGGATCGATCTCGGTCAGCAGCCAGGTCGCGCCGGCATCGGGCGTGAACAGCTTGACCACGGGCGGCGGATCGAAGTCCGGGTTCTCGCGGGACTGTCGGCCGTTGGCCAGTAGCTGCGCGCGCTGCGCGTCGGTGATCAGAGGTGCTTGCATGTCGTCCTCCTTGAACGGTGTCCGGGCGGGATTGCCCGGGACCGGGAGCGGCACGGCGCCGCGCCGCCGTCACAGGTTCCGCAGGACGGCCGCCAGGCCGCCAGCGTGCGCAGCACGCGCCGACCTTGACGGCCAGAACGCCGTGGCACGATGGGGCCACAGCAAGCCAGCCCAGTTCCGCCATCTCCTGCAGCCTCGCAAGCGAAGCGCGCAGCGCCGCAGGCGCGCAGGCGTCAGCGATCGGCGCCCGACGGGTCGAGACGCCAGGCGGCTCGATGCGCAGCACAAGAGCGCGGTGCGGCATCGCCGCAGACGCACGGAATCGCCAAACCGCCATGGCGCATCTGCTGAAGCCCGACGAAGCACAGAAGCGGCTCCACGCCTTCACGGCAAAGCGCGAAGCCATAGAAAAGCAGAAGCGCAGTTCAGCGAAGCCGGCTATACGACGATGCGGGCGGCCTCATCGAAGTGAAGCCTTCACGCGCGGACCGCGCCGAGCACGACAAGGCGCCCCGCCGAAGCGGGGCGCCCAGGGCGGCGTTCAGTCGCCCTTGCTGCGCGACCAGATCAGGTTGTGCGCGCCGTCCTCGCCTTCGACCAGGCGGGCGTAGATCGTCGCGGGGAACGACGGGTCATCGAGGGTCACCGACAGGTAGGGACGGTCGGCGCGGCTGACCTTGCGCCAGCCGGCCCCGATGTCGAATCCGCCGGCGGCGACGATGCGGTAGTCCGGTGCGTGCTCGCTGCCCTTGTCGGTCGGAACGATCTTGACCTTCACGTTCAGCGTGAGGGTCCGGACCGTGCCGGTGTAGCTGCCGTTCTGTGCGGTGAAAGTGCCGATGTGAGCCATGATTGAAATCTCCTTCGAGGTTGATCCAGGTCCGCGCCCATCGCGGCCTTGGCGTGATCCGATCAGGCAAGGTGCCGGGCGCGCCGCACCTGCAATGCAATGAAAGGCCGCAACGCAGTGGAGGACCGGCAGGCCCAAGAAATTTGCCTCGCGAGGAATGCGCGCAGCGCAGGGGAAACTTGTTGGGCGGGCCGGTTGCGGCGATCAAGCCCGAGGCGCCCTGACCAGCGGGAGTGCGCCGTGCCCGCGCCAGGATTCACGGCAAATACAAGGCCGTGGGAGCGGACCAGACCTCGCAGGACACCAGCATGGCTCACGCACCGCCGCCGCCCGGCAGTGTTCCGGCATGGATTCGGCCACGCCGAATGCCAAGCCGGCTGACCACCCGGCAAGGCACCACGCACCGCCGCATCGTTCCCGCCTGACAGCCGGGCCGCCTGCGCAAGTTCCGTCCACCGTCCAACCCGTCGGCGTCCCGTCGCCGTTCACCGTGCGACTGCCTGGTCGAAGGCGAGGACGGCATGCCCCTGCACACTCGCTCAGCGGGCCACTGAATGTCCCGCGCCCCGCACCGGCGGGGCGCCTGGCTGATGCGCGGGCCACGCCCGCTGGCGTCGGGGTTTGGGAGTCGGGTTCCCATCGCGCGCGGCACACCTGCCGCGCGCGCCGCGCCGAGGCCTTGGGCCGAGGCGCGGCAAAAGCCCCGGCCGAAGCCGGGGCACAGGCTCACGCCGTGGCGTGCGCTTCTTCCTCCGCGCCTTCGGCGTCCACATCGATTTCGGCTTCGGCGCCTGCCTCTACTTCCGGTTCGGCATCAGCCTGCCCGATGGCCGCTTCCTCCGGCGTCCTGAACATCGCCGGCAACCACCCGGAACCTGCCGCCAGCCGCTCGGCCTCGGCGGCGATCTGCGCCTTCTTGAGCTTGGCGAGGCGGTGCACTTCGCCCGGCGCGAACACCCGCACCGCCTCCAGCGCTTTGGCCTTGGATACGTGGCCGAAGTAGCCCGCCGCCGTGGGCGTCCACCAGCCGTGCATGTCCAGGCCCACGGCTCGGGCCAGCGCCAGGGCAGGCACTTCGGTTTCCTTCGACGCGAATGCCGCGACGGTGCGGCCTACGCACAGCGCCAGCAGCGACAGCAGTTCCTCCCGCTCCATCGCCAGCAGTTCGCCGAACAGCGCCTCGGGATCGGACGGCAGCCGCGCCACCCAGGCCTCGCGCACGCGTTCCAGCCCCTGCGCCGCCGGGGACTCGTCAATGTCCGGCGCGATCTGCGACAGCCTGTCCTGCGGTGAGGCGCTGATGTTGATGGACGCTCCGCCGTAGCCGTCCAGGATGACCCGGTGCGCCAGCACATGCACCAGGGCCACCAGCGCCACGCGGGGATGCCGCGCCACCTCGGCCTGCAAGGCCACGGTGCGGTGCGCGCTCAAGCGCCGGGCCAACTTCTCCGAGATACCCGGCCCCATTGGCTCCGCGTCGGCGGCGCCGTCGCCGCTGCCGCTCGCATCGCTCGCCTGTCCGACCTCCTGCCGTGCCTGCTCCCGCAGCGCCTTGGCCTGCTCCTCGCGCAGCAGCCCGCGATGCACCACCAGCGCGCCCGCATGGTCGATCGACACCACGGCCCCGGCCAGCGGCACCACACCCGGTGCATACACCAGCAGCCCCTGCTCGATGGCGTCCCGTTCATCGCGCAGCCGGTCGAGTTCCTCATGCAGCGCTTGCGCGCCGCCGTCGGACAGGCCGGTGTCCTCATCATGGAGCCGGTTCCGGATGCGCGCCTGCTCGGCTTCCAGCTTGGCGATGCGTTTGGCCTCGGCCTTGCCGGGCGCCCGGCGCGTGGGCCGCGCCCGCTGGAACTGATGCAGTTCCGCTGACGTGGCACGCGGCACGGCCTCCACCCAGCGCCAGCCCTCGGCCCGCACCGCATCGGCCACCGCTTCCAGTTGGTCCCGCGCCAGTGACTCCAGCAGGCCGGCATCGGCAAGGAACACGCCGTTTTGCTCGTCCGCGAACAGGTCGCGCCGGATGCCGCCGCCCGCCGCCTCGTAGGTCTCCACCCCGACGAAGCGCGCCACCGGATCGCGGCTGGCGTCGATCTCGTCCTGCGTCAGGTGCTCGCGCAGCGCATCCGGGCTGCGCTGCCACTGCGGGGCTTCGAACCATGCCGCCTCCTGGGCCTTGTGGTCATCCGTGATCGCCAGCGCCATCAACTGCTCGATGGAGACCTCCCCGGCCTCGCACGCGGACAGCAGCCGGGGCGAGACGTTGGCAAGCCTGAGCCGCCGCCGCACCACCAGCGGCGTGACGCCGAAATCCGCCGCAATGTCCTCGATGGCACGGCCTTCGGCCGCCAGCGCCTTCCAGGCCCGCAGTTCCTCGATGGCCCCCATCGAGACCCGCTGCACGTTCTCCGTCAGGCTCACGGTGCGCGCCGAAGCGTCCGGCACCAGCAGACAGGGCACCGGATGATCGCGCCCGATCCTGCGGCGCTTGGCCAGCAGCTTCAAGGCCGCCAGCCGCCGCTTGCCCGCCACCACCTCGAAGGACTCGCCATCGGGCGAGGCGATGACGGTCAGGTTCTGCAACAGCCCGACGCGCAGGATGCTCGATGCGAGCGAGGGAATGCTGGTGCCGCCGCTCTTGCGCACGTTGCGATTGGACGGCCGCAGCTTGGACAGCGCGATCAGGTGCAGTTCATAGGGTGCCACCTCCGGCACGGTGGTGGCCTGGGCCTCGGCCTGCGCCGGGGCGCTGGCGGCGGCAGCCGCCGCAGCGGCCACGGCTTGGACTTCGGAATGGGAAACGGTGTTCATGTGAAATCTCCTGTCCCGCGCGGGGACGTGGTGAATGAAAGAAAGGGAAAAGGGGTGGATTCATTGGCTGATCTGCATAGGCGCTCTCCTTGGAAGTTCGGGCTCCGCAGGGGCCGCGAAGCGCTTTCGCGGCCATGACGGCCGGCTGGGGCCGGCGCGGGTGCGCCGTCAAGGGAGGAAGCGAAGGCGCTGGCGCGGCCCGCAGGCGAAGCCGAGGACACGGGCGCCGCAGCGGTCCTTGACGGGAGGAGCGCCCGCAAAGGCCAGGCAAGCCGCCGCAGGCGGCGCGCAGGTGGCGCTCAGCGCCACCGAAGAGAACCCGTTCGACACGAAAGACAGGAAGAACCGGCCGATCCGGCATCACCGGTTCGGCGGGCTTGCAGGGGGCGCCAAGCGAAGCGCGGCGGGGATGGGCTGACCCGTCGATCCCCCGGAGGCAAGCGCAGCGCCGCAGGCGCGAAGCATCGACACCAGGCGCAGCCAAAGAAAAGGTGCGCCGGCCACGAAGGACGACGCACCGAGGGCTTCAGCGAGTGATCAATCCGTGGTCGGCGGCACCATCGACTGCAACTGCTCGATCACGCCCGGCTCGACAAAAACGCACGTCTGCTTCTCGGTGATCGGCACGTTGAACAGCCGGGCGAACGCTTCGCGCTTGAGATGCGCCAGCCGCCCCATGCGATACGCCTGCTCGGGTTTCAAGTTGCCATTGGCCGCTGGCGCACCGCTTCGCTGCGGATCGCATTCGACCAGCGCGACGAAGCCTTCATCGGCCAGCCTCTGGTGCTCGGGACACAGGCCCAGCCCGTCGTCGTGCGGCGCTTCATGCTCGCGCGCAGGCGCTTGTCCAGCAGCAGGTTGCGAGTGTCGAAAAAAGTGCTGCACACGAGGCACAGGCGTTGTTTCAGCGAAACGTAGGATTTGTCGTCCATGATGGTCTCCGGTTGCTCGGGCGGGATTGCCCGGAACCGTGACCGGCACGACGCAGCGCACGCCGTCAGGGGTCGAAGGCGCAACCGCGGACGGCCGCCAGGCCGCAAGCGCCAGCGGCGCGCCGCCCTAGAAGGGGGAGCACGTCGTGATACGGTGAAGGGATTGCAAACCCACCACCGACATGCGGTCGACACGGAACGGCCATCACTGCTCGCGTGTGAAAGGTAGTGCCCAGGCTGTCAGGCCCAGAGATCTGCACGGAAAGCCGTGCCGTCGCGGTGAACTCATGTGTTGGGAGCGACCCCGCAATGGTCTGAGACAATGAGATACACGACTCATATTCGGTCACGACAACCATGGCTGCTCTCGTCAAACCTGCCCAGTTCAAGCTCGCTATCCAAGGCGGCATGCTCGAAGCCCTCGGCATCAATATGTACACCACGCTGGGCAAATGCTTGGTTGAGTTTGTCGCAAACGCGTACGATGGCAACGCGCCGAAGGTCGAAGTCACGATTCCGTTCGAAGAGATCGAAGCTCAGCGACTGGCGCTAAAAGAGGCCGACAAGAAGGCGAAGGCGGAAGCGAAAAAAGCGGTAGCTGAACCTGCCACGGCGGCTACTACGAACGGGAGTCCGGAGGGCAGTCTCGCCGCGCTATCGGACGGCGGTGATGCCGCTCCAGCCATCGTCGGCGCCATCGCTCCGCCGGACGTGTCGCTGTACAAGAAGACGCTCCCCGGAGATCTGGCGATCGTCATCCACGACTACGGTCACGGCATGAGCCCCGAAGACGTGGCCCAAAAGTTCTTGCCAATCAACCGACGCCGCCGTGCGGATGCCGCGGGTGAAGAGACGAACCTGAAGTCAGAAGGCGGCAAACGTCCGGTGATGGGGCGTAAGGGCCTCGGTAAGCTTGCAGGATTCGGAATAGCCGGCCAAGTCATTGTCAGAACGAAGCGAGCGGGGCACGACTTCGCGACTGTCTTCACTCTGGACGCTGCAGCACTCGCGAACGTGGAGAACCTTGGCGAAATCGCCATCCCTGCCGAATACGAGAGCGACGCTGACATCGAGGCCAGCGGCACGACCATCACGCTCAAAGGCCTCAAGCCTGACGCGGTCCGTTCTCGACAGGACAAGATCGCCAATACCTTGGCCGAGGCCTTTTACGGCATTGAGGCGGATGACTTCCTGATCTTGTTGAACGGCAACAAGATCGAGGCTGCCCCTGTCGCATACGATTTCGTCTTTCCGTCGGCGGCTACCGCCTCGCCTGACGGTATGGTAGAGGACTACGTCAACATTCCGGATGTAGGCACATTGAATCGCCCCGGGATTCGCGGAGGCTGTTTGGTTTAAGTCAGGCCACCACCTCGGTGTTCTGACTGGCGAGTTGCCGGTAGTAGTTTGCCTCGGCTTCTGCTGGCGGGATATACCCGATGGATTCGAGCAGGCGATGGTGGTTGAACCACGACACCCATTCAAGCGTTGCGAGTTCCACTGCCTCCTTCGTTTTCCAGGGTGCTCGGCGATGAATGAGCTCGGCCTTGTAGAGCCCGTTGATGGTCTCGGCCAAGGCGTTGTCATAGCTGTCGCCCTTGCTGCCCACTGACGGCTCGATGCCCGCTTCTGCCAGGCGTTCGGTGTAGCGGATGCTGACGTACTGCGAGCCCCTGTCGGAATGGCAGACCAGGCTTCCATCGCGTTCGGGCTGCCGGGCATACAGAGCCTGCTCCAGTGCATCGAGCACGAAGTCGGTTCGCATCGAACTGCTCACCCGCCAGCCGACGATGCGCCTGGCAAACACATCGATGACGAAGGCCACGTACAGCCAGCCCTGCCAGGTCGAGACGTACGTGAAATCGCTGACCCACAAGTGGTTGGGCCGCTCGGCGCGAAATTGCCGATTGACCCGGTCCAGCGGGCATGGCGCCTTGGCATCGCCGACGGTGGTGCGCACGGCCTTGCCGCGCATCACACCACGAAGGCCTAGCCTGCGCATCAATCGCTCGACCGTGCAGCGGGCCACGACAACACCTTCGCGTGCCAGTTGCCGCCACACCTTGTCGGCGCCGTAGACCTGCATGTTGGCCTGCCAGACACGTTCAATCTGTGGCATCAGCATCTCGTCACGATGCGCCCGGGCGCAGCGCTTGTGGGGCTCGCGCAGCAGCGCTGCGTGTCTTCGGTATGCCGACGGGGCGACCTGCAAGACCTTGCAGAGCGGCTCGACCCCGAAGGTATCGCGATGCTTGTCGATGAAGTCCTTCAGGACTTGAGCCGGCGGTCGAGCTCCGCCTGGGCGAAAAACGCGCTGGCCAGCTTCAATATCTCATTGGCCCGGCGCAGTTCCTTGACCTCGCGCTCCAGCTCCTTCATCCGCTGGGCCTCGCTGGTCGTGATGCCTTCACGAACGCCGGTGTCGACCTCGGCGCGCTTGACCCATTCGTTCAAGGTCTGCGGGACACATCCAATCTTCGGCGCGATGGACTCGATGGCCGCCCACAGCGACGGGTACTCCCCCCGGTGCTCCTGCACCATCCTCACCGCGCGCTCACGCACCTCGGGCGAGAACTTGTTTGACTTGCTCATGGCTCAATCCTCTCAGAGTGTTGAGCCTCCTCAAAACCCGGGGCGATTCAGGACCTGCAGGAGGCCCCGGGCGCCGTAGGCCACGGCGACATCGTGGATGCGTTGAGCCTGCGACTGGAATCTGGTCAGGCCGTTTGAGGCCTCCTGCTCGACACCCTCGATGTGGGTTGTGAGTTCCAGGTCGACCTGCTCGGCCATGAGAACGACAAGGTCCGAGCCCGTCTCTGCTGCAGCGAGCAAGGCGAGCCCGGCAGCCACATCGCTGGGCATCACCGTCTCTCGCGTGATGTCGCGGATCACATCAAGTACCGTGCATGTGTCGACGCACAACACCGGGGCGCCCAGCGCCGCCAGGCTGGCGATTTCCTGAGGACTCAGGCTCATGGAGGCGACTGGTCGTATTGCTCCAGCAGTCCGAGCGCGGACTCATAGTCGATCGCCAGTTCTTGTGCTCTCTCGGCAGGCCAGTTCTCGACCTCGACAAGCCATCGGGCCAGTTGATCGGCATTCAGCCGCTGGGTGCTGCGATGCGTGGCGATCAGGAACGCGTACCAGCGCTCGCGGTCCATTGGGTGGGCCGCTCCGGTGGATTTGTTGGCCAGGCGCGAAAACCGCCGCAACGCGTCCGCTGGCCCCGCGGCCAGCCAGTCGTCCAGCGTCCGGCTGGCCGAGGTCATCTCGACCTCGAAGTCCCCGGCCTGAGCGGCAGGTGTCGCGATGCGGTCCGCGAAGTCCTGCAGGATTGCGTTGTACTTGGTGATGCCAAGCTCGCTGACATGGCGCGGCACGATGTTCGAGACGCTATAGCTGTCGGCTTCTTCCTGCCAGAGCACCAAGGCGGACTCGTCGATATCGTCGAATTCCGCCCGCACGAGGACGATCACGTCCTCGTCGTCCGTGGCAGCCCCGCGCATTTCGGCCTCGCGCTCGGAATCATGGCGCCATGGCGCCTGAAGCCGAGCCAGGATGCCGGTCCGGATCGAGCTCGCGGACGAACGGCTTTTCAGATGCAGGTTCTGGAAAACCTCGATGCTTTTTTTTTCTGCCATGTCGATGGGATGGTTGAAAGGTGCTGGGTCGCTGCTGAACACCAGCGCTTCTCGGGCGAGAGGAGATCAGCAGCTCGGACGCTCGAACATCATGCGCGCCAGTCGAGGCTGGCAGGAGGCCGGCGCGATGGTAAGCGGCCGCCCGGGCACCCAGCGTCATGCCGGCTGTGCACCGATGCCATCGTTGGGCCTTTCGCTTGCGGCCTTCGGAGGAGGTCGAGTGCAGGTGGACCGAAGTCCGTCGATGTGCTCATTGAGCCCCGGGTCGACAGAGCGCCACATCGGATCAAGGATGAAGTCGATCCCCTCCCGCCTAGCGAGTTTCGCGGCGGGAACGAAGTCGGCATCGCCGGCGACGAGAACGATCTGGTCAACCTGCCGCTTGAAGGCCAGCGAGGCAATGTCGATGCCGATGCGCATGTCCACCCCCTTCTGGCGGACATTGGGCAGCAGATCAGCTTCGCTCAGGTCCTCGAAGCTGCGCTTCTTCTTGAGCAGGTCCTGGATGGCCGACGGCACGAGCGTCCATGGCGTATCCCCGGAAAGATGGCCCATGCGCAGGGCAACCTTGCGCTTGCAACGCAGGCGCTCATGCAGTTCGATGCGAAAGCGCGCTTCATCGGTTTTCGAGAAATCCACGACCTTGCCGGTCAGGGGGTTGTGCAGCTTCTTGAGCAGCGGGGGGCAGTCGTAGAAGAAGATGCGATACAGCTCATGCTTCCGCTGTTCTCCACGCATGCCTCCCTCGCGCATGTGCAGCATGGCCCACCGCCAAGCCAGATCGGCCGCACGCGCCGCATCGTGTGTGCTCTCCCGGCAAATGGCGCGATAGCGCTTCACGAAGTAGCCGCCGTCAATGAGCACAGCCGTGGGCACGATTCCTCCGGAAATGAAAACGCCCCAAGTTTCGGCACATCCAAGATGGTTGGAGGCTTACTTCGAGGGGCGGGATGTTGTCAATTTTACTCCAAAACTCGGCCTCGAACTCCGGGGGCACGAAATTCCCAGCAGCTTTGATGCGGTGGAAATTCCATCACCGGTTTCAAGCGGCACAAAGTGCAGCCTCTCTTTCCATCGCGCTTTCAAGCACCGCTTCATCTGAGGCCGGCAGAGCTGAAGGTCCATCCCGCACTGCTGCGGCGGCCTCCACGAAATCCGCCACGGTCTGCCACCCAGCCCTCAACTGGGCCTCGCTCTTGCCGATGTAGTGCCCGAGAGTGACATCATTGCCCGCCACGTGGTTGAGCATCCGCTTGAGCACACCGCCGGACACCAGTTCCTCCGCAATGCTGGCGAACGTTGCCCGCAGCCCGTGACCCTGAACGGTGGTACCGGCCTCAGCGTTGATCCGCGCCAGCGTCTTGCGCGCGTCGGTGATCGCAAACAAGCGATCCTCGGGCTTCCTGCCCGTGCAATACGCCCTCGCGATTGCCAGAGCCTGCCGGGACAGCAGCAGTTTGTGATCGCTACGGTTCTTCGTGTCCCGCAGCACGATGCGGCCCCCCTCCAAATTCACGTCTACCACCTTGATAGGCTCGTACCCGTATCGCTTGCTGCCCAGTATCTCCACGCCGCGGCAGCCGGTGAGCAACTGGAACCGATAGTAATCGGCCGCTACGCGGTCGGATGCGCAAGCAGCCCGCCACCAGGCACCCAGCCGCTCCGGCGGGATCGGCGCAGGGTTGCCCTTGGGCGGCGCCAGCACGATACGGTCGCGGCCGGCGGTTTCCTGCCCCAAGGGGTTGTTGGGCACCACGACGCCGTGCCAGCGCAGCACGGCACGAATCACCTGCATGGCATAGATCGCCTGCCGTTCCGAGCGCTTGATCTGGGTTTCATAGATTCCCCGGATGTCTTCAGCCGTGACCTTGGACAGCAGCTTGTGCGCCAATGGGTACAGTTCGCCGTCAGCGAACTTGCGGCCTTTGAGGGACACCCGGCCCGCTTCGATCATTGCCAAGTAGTCGGCCTTGGTACGTGCCTTCAGAGGCAAGCCGTCCTTAGCGCGACGCTTCTTTTCAACATAGTCGCGCAGCGCCTTCTCGAAGGTCACCCCCTCCTCACGCTCAGCCCGCTCACGTGCCGCCGCTTCAGCGCGCAGGCGAGCTGCCTCTTCAGCAGGCCAATCAACGCCTTCCCGCGCCAGCGCCCGGATGCGCTGCGCCTCCGCACAGGCCGAAGCCAGCTTGATCTGGCCAGGACCGTCCCCGTACTCTTGCGGCAAGCGGTACTGGCGCTCACCGTCCTGACCCTTGACGGTGTAGCGCACCAGCAGCGTGCGCACGCCATCCGGCGCAATCCGCATCTGCAGGCCCCGGTCCAGGGTGACCTTGTACGGTTGCGGCCGCGGCCTGTGAGCCTCAATGGCCCGAACCGTCAAAAGCGGCATTTGGTGCCTCCGTGTCCCATACGTGTCCGAAAAATCCTGAGCTTGGATACTATCGAACGAGACAAGGAGAAGCAAAAAATCAACATAACTTATTGATTTTCAATGATTTACCGGTGTCTCGAAAAGTCCGGATAAATCTCAGAGAGCCCCAATTTGTACAACTCTTAATCCGTAGGTCGAGTGTTCGAGTCACTCAGGGCCCACCACCAACACTGAAAACGGCCGAAATCCTTCTGGGTTTCGGCCGTTTTTCTTTGTGCGTCCGTACTGCTTGCCTTGGCGCGGGTGGCAGGCCCGCCGGACCTGCCACGATCGATGCTCAATCCACCGGCGTTACTTGGGCGAGTAGGTCATCTTGGTCGCGACCATCGGCGACTTCGGATCGACACCCTTGAGCAACTGGCCGCGATAAGGTCCTTCGGCCGCCAGCCAGAACTCCTTGGTGGCCGATGGGCCGACCAGCGAACCCAGCGTCAGCTTCAGCGTGAACTTGCAGGTGCTGAACGTGCCCAGCGGCGTCTCCAGCTTTTCGCGACCGCTGTAGCTGAGCTCGCCCTTCGCGGGCAGCGTACGCGTCGAGACGACGCTGCCGTTGGAGGTGTCGGTCTTGGTCACGGAAGACTCCTTGCTCACGACCTGCCCGGGCTTCATGTCGATCGGGAACGAGAACGGCGGTTCGAACACCTGCGATGCGTAGCCTGTGTACTCCCGGGGCACGATGGCGGGAAGCTTCATGTCGTCGGCGAACTTGTCATCGATCTTGCTGTGGTACGAGGTCGACTTTCCATAGAGGAAGAGATTGCCGCCGACCAGGTCCTTGTATTCCTTCTTGACGATGCGCTGCTCGAAGGCTGGATAGGAACTGACCTCCGTGCCGACGTTGAAGGCCACCGGCGTGGCACCGGCGAAGGCCTCGCGCCCTTCGGTCACGCTCTTCCTCCGGAAGGAGTCGGTCTCGGGATCCTTGCCTGGCACGACCGCCTCGAAGTCGAGCAGAGTGCCTTCGCGGAAATCGGCTTCGTTGAAGCAAGGCGCGGAACTCTCGGCCTGCGGGTCCGGTGCGGGCGCCGGTGCCGGCGCGGGTGCCGACGCGATGGGCAGCAACGGGAAGCCTCCCCCGCCTCCCCCGCCGCCGCCACAGGCCGAAATTGCCGCAGCCGCGGCTGCGATGGAAAGCAGGCGCGCGCGCGGCATCCTGCTGAAATCTGCGCTTCTCATGACTTCTCCCTTGTGTGACAACAACCGACAAAAAAACTTGCAGTTGTCACGGAAGAATACGTTTGACCCTCGCGGGCGCACACCTCCTTACGGAGGAATAAGTCACGTGGTCCGAATCAAGGTGCTGAACGATCGTGAACCACGTCGCAGCGATTCGGCGTCGTCACACAGCACGCGCATTCGCGTGAAGGCCTCAACCCGCAGACCGCCGCTCCAGCCAGTCGGAGGCATAGGCCGCCAGCAACGCCTGCCTGTCGACCACCTCGGCCTCCAGGTACTGCCGCGCATGCGCCTGCGCGACCTCGCTCGCAAGAAACCAGCGCTCGCGCTCGCCGCTGCCCAGGGGTGGCGGCGTGCCCCAGGTGGCGCCGTCCTCGCCGCGGAAGGCCTCGGTGATGGGCAGCCGCCCGCCCGTCATGCCGATCTCCGACAGCATGCTGCGCGGACCGTCGAGCGCGATGCGCACGCGCACGTCGTCGCCATCGACCTCGACGATCGCGCCGAGTCCACCCTTCTGATGCACACGCCACAGCTGCGCCGGCGAGGCACTGCGGATCCAGCTCTGCATCGCGGCCTTCAGGGCCTTGAGGATGATTTCCTTGTCCATTTCCACACTATTTCACATTTTTGAATGACGGCTGCATCGCCGCCCCTGGCCATGCAGTGGCGGGTCGCGTGCCCCATGGCATCTTGCTGTTGCTGTCACACAGCGCCCCATAACAATGACCACAGGGACCAGAAACCGAAGCCAGAAAAAGCTCGTTGCCACACCCGCCTCGGCGGGTATTTTTTTGCCCGCGTACGCGCCAATGAAACGCCGTCCTATGAGCCGCCACGCGGGTGGCCTTTCGGGCCTACGCTATATTTCCGCCCCATGGAAAAGGCTTCCGACATCGGCAAACCCACCGTGCCCATCGATCTGATCGGGCCGGAACACTGGCACCGCTCCAGGCGCCGCAACGGGCGCACCGCCAGGGTCCTCTTCGCGATCGTCGGCGGCCTCGCGGCGGCCGGTGCGATTGCCTACCGCTACTTCGGACTCGGCCGCTGAACACACTCATGAAAAAGGCCCGCCGTCCGCGAGGACGGCGGGCCTTTGCGTTGGCACCGGTTCATTGCAGCCGCGATCCCTTCGGCAGCCGCCTGGCCAGCCACTCGTGCACGTCGGCGCGGATGTGGCGGCCCTCGAGCAGGAAGCTCTCGAAGCGGCTCGGCACATACGGCAGGTACACGAGCGGCATGCCGGCCTCCTCGGGCGTGCGCGCGGCCTTGCGGCCGTTGCACGCGGCACAGGCTGTCACGAGGTTGGTCCAACTCCAGGCACCGCCACGCGATGCCGGCAGCACGTGCTCGCACTGCAGCACCTGCTCCGCGAACACGCCCGCGCAGTAGGCGCAGGTATGGCGGTCGCGACGCAGCAGCTTGCGCTTGGTGAGGCCGGGCACGACATCGAAGAGGTTGATCTTCGAGGCCCCGCGCAGCGCGATGATCGGCGCGACCTCGATGCGCGATTGCACGCCGCGCGCCACGTTGAAGCCGCCGCGCATGGTGGCCAGCGGCGTGTCGCCGTCTTCCCAGGCCACGTCGTCGCAGGCGTAGTGCAGCACCGCCTGCTCCAGCGAGACCCAGGCTTGCGGCGTGCCCTGGATGTCGAGTTGCAGGACGTGTGAATGCATGGCTCGCCTCCTTTCGCGGCGATGTCGAACGATGGTCGAAAAAGTCTGGGGTACACGAACGGAATCGAACCGTCGTCAGCGGGATCACAACCCGCGGCTCTGCCATTGAGCTACGCGCACCATGGAAAAACGAAAGAAGGATCCGCTACCACTCCCCGACTTCGCGCACACGCTGGTCGAGGTCGAGCTGATCGAGCCGCAGCTCGCGCAACGAGCCGGGCTCGCGCAGGACATCGGTCTTGCGACCGAAGCCCAGGCGCCGCGCCAGCGCGGACACGAAGGGCTTGCGCGCCGGCGCGGGATGCACGGCGATCATGCGGATGGGGCTGTTGCGCTTGCGCATGCGATGACTCCTTGTTGTATGGGTTGAGCGATGTGGTGACAGCATTGGCGTTCCGCAGGGGAGTCGAACCCCTGGCTTCCTCTTGGGGCCTGTTAACACTATGCAAGGGGTCGCGAAGCTCGCCAGAGCCCGCCCATCAAGGCGCGCGACGACGCGTGTGCGTCCGCACACGCTAGGAGCGCAACGCCGAGGGGCGGGCTCTGGCGAGCTTCCCTTCGGGTTGCCCCGCAAAGGGGCCGTCTGCGGCGTTGCCCGCGCTTGCAAGGCATCAGCCTTGCTGCGCGCGGGCGCCTTGCATCCAGCCCCTTTGCGGGGCAACGCGACCCCTTGCATAGTGTCAACAGGCCCCAGACAGGGAGGCACTCTGGCCGCTGAGTTAGCGGAACGTGATCGAGGAAAAGGCGCTTTCCATTTCGGTTGTGTCCTCACGCGACAGGCCCCGCGCTCTCGCTCGAGGCCCCGTGCGACATCGCCGCACAGGAGTGGTCCACGCTCCTGCACATCCCGCCAGACCGTCCACGCGGCTCATCCTGGCGGTGTGGTGAAGGCACACCCGAAATGGCGAAGCTGCGCGCCGATCCAGTGACGGCTGCGCCTCGCGGCAAGTTGTCGAAGAACACCGGCGGCATCCGTGGACGCCACCGCCGCGGCACGATGGCCGCGAAAAACAAAAAGGCCCGGAACCTTTCGGTGTCCGGGCCTCTGGTGAGAGAGCTTGGGAGGGCATGCGCCTAAGCGCAACCTCCACCCGGTGGCAGTCGACCCTCGAATGCATCAACGCGCGCTTTCGCGTGGTTCAGCGAATGCATGGCGTACGAGCGACCCAGGTTCGCGGCGGGCGACGGCAGGTCGAATCCCTTGCTGAAACCCGCGCGCACGAGCGCCCGGCCCGAGACGGGTCGAATGCTGGAGAGTTGGCGTGCGGTGTTCACGATGGGACCTTGGTGGAAGCTGTCGCGCTTTGAAAAGGGGTGGAGGGATCGGGCCTCTCGCGGCCTGGGCCTGCGAGTGCCTTGCACTGTAAAGAGTCTTTACGAGGGCGTCAACAACCGGGACAATCTTTTTTTGTCTTGTTGTTGTTTTTGAACAGTGCCCCAACTCACCGTCGCACGCCGCCGCAATGTGCTCGCGCTGCATCGCCGTTTTCTCGAGGCGTCCGTGGCCGCCGGCCTGCCCGCCAAGGGACTCGACCAGGCCTTCGCGCGGAAGATCGAGGTGTCGCCGAGCATGTGGAGCCAGATCAAGAGCGCGCGGCCGATCGGCGACAACCTCGCGCGGCAGATCGAGCGGCACTGCGAGGTCGAGGCCGGCTGGCTCGACAGGGAAGACCGGCCCTCCGAAGTGCCCGACGAGGCCGAGGAGCGCTTCGTCGCGATGGCGCGCGAAGCCTGGCGTGCCGCCAATGCCAAGGGCAAGCGCGAACTCGGCGGCTGGCTCAAGAAGAAGATCGCCGAAGACGCGGGGCCCGTCGCGGCGGACAAGAAGTGACGCCTCGAAGCTAGGCCGCAAGCGCCGTCTCCACCGCCGCCTCGTCGCCGTACTCCGACGGGTACATCCCCCGCAGCCACCACTCGACGCCACTGAGTTGCGCCTCGAGCGACAGGCCATCGAGGGCCAGGGCGCGCAACGCCCGCATCGAGCGGAAACCGATCAGGCCGTCGATCCCGCCGATGTCGTACCCCAGGCGGATCAGGCCGCTTTGCAGGCGCGCCTCGTCGGCGTTGTGAACGAACAGGTCGTGCGGCAGGCCGGCCGCGAGGATGGCGCTGGCCACCATCGCGAGGTACGGCGTCCTGAACGGGCCCGCGGGCCTCGACGCATGCTGCTCGTACACGCGCTGATGGCTGCCGCGGCATTCGAAGTGCCAGGCCTCGCTGAGCGCCGGGTCGGGCGTGCGATGGATCGGCACCACGCCGAAGCCGCGCGCCAGCGCCCAGAACTCGGCCAGCGGCATGCGCAGCGCACCGAGGTCGACGTCGAAGGCGCGGCCGGCCTCGTGCATGCCGTCGCCCGTGCACGCGCCGAGCGATGGCTGCCGGCCGGGCCCGGCGGCCCGGTCATGGAACAGGTCGGACAGCAGCAGGCGTCCGCCGCGGCGCTCGACCTCCTTGCGGATCGCGGCGAGCGCGCGCCGCGTGTCGGGCGTGCACCAGGCCAGGGGCCGCGGCAGCGCGAGCCATTGGCCCGCCACCTTGTAGATCGAGGGCACATCGATCGAAACCAACCGTCCCGGCATGAGCGCTTTCTTTGATGACTGCAATGCGCCGCACGCGGGGCCCGCGCGGCCCTGTCACGGCATGCGGGGATTGGAGTTCATCGTCGCGCCGCGCGCATGCCCCAATTGGAGGAGAAACGCCGCGCGGCGCTACGAGAGGTCGACGCGCGGCCAGTCGAAGCGCTTCCTGGTCGCGCCCTCCTCGAGCACCAGCAGGTCGGTCGACAGCGCGGCCGACCAGCCCTCGGCGCATCGCTCGAAGCGCAGCAGGCCGTAGCCCGATCCACGCTGCGGCAGCTCGCCATCGATCGCCTCGAGCCGCAACGTGCGACCGTCGGGCAATGAAAGGTCCTCGTCGAGCCACAGATCGCCGGGCGAGCAGTTGGCATACGGCAGGGGCGCGTAGAAGGCCGGCGCGAGCATCACCGCGCCGACGCGCACGCCATCCACCGTGACCGCGCCCGAGAAGCTCAGGTGGTAGTCGCCCGAGATGCAGGCGAAGCGCCCCGGCACCGCATCGGCCAGTCGGCCCAGCAGCTCGGCGCGTTCTGCCGGCGCGGCCTGCATCGAGTCCGGCGGGCCGGGATTCGCGGGATCGCAGCCCGGCACCAGCCCCGGCAGCAGCACGCTGCCCGTGAGCAGGCAATGGAAGGCGTCGCTGTCGCGGCCCTCCTCCACCCAGGCGTGGAAGGCCGCGCGCGCCTCGTCCGACAGCGTGCGCACCGCGACCGGCTTGCCCGGCGCGCTGTGCCGGGCGGCCTTGCGCCAGCGTCGCGTGTCGGCCACGAAGAAGCGCACGCCGCCGCGCTCGTAGCGCGCGAAGCCGAAGCGACGCATGCTCTCGCTGCCGTGCATCAGCTGGTAGGCGGTCAACGCGTTCTGCGCGGCCTGCAGCGCATGTTGCTCGCGCAGGCGGCTGTAGCCGCGGCGCGCGAGATGCGGCTTGAACAGCGAGCGGGCCAGCGGGTAGTTGTCGGTGAACTCGTGGTCGTCCACCGTGCACACCGACGGCACCCGCGCCAGCAGTTGCTGCAAGGCGCGCCGCGTGAAGGCCCGCTGGTGCCGGTCGGTGTAGCGCTCGACGGGATTGGTCGAATCGATGATGCCGCCGGTCGCGTCGGCATAGATCTGGTCGCCGAGCATGAACAGCATCTCGGGGCCACCCGCTCCCAGCTTGCGCACGGTCTTCAACAAGCGCTCGAACGAGGCCGAGGCCGGTTCGCTGTCGAAGGAGAAGCCCGGGTAGCTGCAGCTGCCGATGGCGATGCACAGCGCGCCCTCGCGCGCGGCCAGCATGCGCGGCCTGAGGCGGATCCAGCGGTGTTCCGCCAGCGGTGCATTGCGACGCTGGTGCGACAGCGAGGCGGGAAAGGGCCCGCGCCCCACCTCGCGCTCGCGCACCGCCGCTTCCGCCGCGAAGCGGATCGAGCCCTGCAGCGCCATCAGCTCGGCCGCCTCCGCGGCGGCCGAGAACGCCACCGGCGGCCCTTCCACGACCTCATCGGGCAGCCGCTGCAGTGGCCGGCTCGCGGTCCGTGCATCGAGCGCCGGTGCGTGCGAGACGCACTCGATGCGCGCGCGCTCCCACGTCCCGCCCTCGGGCAGCGGAATGCTGCCGCAGGCCACGCGGATCGCGCTGCTGCCATCGGTGCGGCCCTGCGCGCTGCCGAGCACCCAGGGCCGCCGCGGCGGCGGCAGCAGGAAGCCGTCGCGCGCCACCATCGGCGCGGGAAAGTCGACGATCTCCAGCGGCACGCGATAGAGACGCGGCCCCAGGTGCACGATGGCGCTGGCCGCCAGCCCGCGGCTGAGCAGCGCGTCGGCGGCGGTGTCGTCGACCACGAAGGCCACGCGCACGCCGCGCGACGGGCCCGGCGGCATGGCGCAGTACAGGGCCAGTTGCGGGTCGACGTCCATCGGCTCCATCGGCCCGACCCAGGGGCCGGCCCGCGGAAAGCGCACCTCGTGGTTCGGATGCGGGCTCGCCGGCGGGATGTCCTCGTCGACGCCGGGCGCGGCGACGGCCGGCCCATGTTCGCGCGATCCCCAGGCCTGGTTCAGCAAGGCCGCCAGCCGTTCGTAGGGACTGGCCTCGCCGTCGACGCGATCCATCGCCGCCTGGCCGATCAGCGGATCGAGGTGGCCATGGCCCGCGATCAGGTCGCACATGTGCGGCGGCTGCCCCTCGGTCGCCTTGCCGAACAGCGGCACCCAGTCGGGATGGATCTGCGCGAACTGCAGCGACGAGCGCAGCGCCCCTTCCTTGTCGAACAGCTCGTTCTCGCAGCCGTGCACGAAGCGGATCGGCAGCGCCATGTGGCGCGCGATCGCGCTGTCGTTGGCGTAGACGTTGAAGCCGTCCTCGCTGACCAGCCGCTCGTATTCGACGAAGCGCGCCGCATGCGCGAACACGCGCACCGAGGCGTTGCCGAACAGCTTGGGCAGTTCGCGGTGGGTCCGGGCGTTGAGGTTGCGGTGCTTGAACAGCTCGGCGTCGAGGAAGCGCACGCGCCTGCAGGTCGCGCAGTCGTCGTCGTGCGGCCGGCCCAGCGTGCCCTCGCCCGGGCAGTGCTCGCCGGGCGGCACCGGCAGCGCCGCGAACAGGCGGTCGACCAGCGATTCGACCAGCGACTCCACCGGCCCGCGCACCGCCAGCGGCACCGTGGTGCGGCCCGCCAGGTTGCGGATGAAGGCCGGCAGCCAGGTCTTGCCCTGCGAGGAGCGCGAGCCGACCGTGAACAGGTGCGTCTGCGCGCTCACCAGGCCCGCGAGCTTCGGCAGCAGCGGACGCACGCCGGTGGCCGACACGTAGCCGGCGCTCTCGATCGGATAGGACAGCCGCCCCGCCAGCAGCGCCATCTGGAAGGCCGCCGCGCCGAGGCACTGGCCGAAGGCATGGAGCTGCAGCGGCAGCCCGGCCTCGGGACCGACGACCCGGTCGCGCTCGTTGCGCAGCAGGTCGAGCACGAAATCGACCGCCTCCGGGATGTCGACCATCGCGACCTGGTCGGCGGTACCCGGCTCCTGCGAGGCCCGCGAACGCGGGCTCAGCCGGGTGTCGAGCACCCAGACCTCCCAGCCCAGGCCATACAGGTGCTCGGCGAAGTTCTGCGTCGTGCCCTTGAAGGTGAAGGTGTGGCCCGACATGCCGAAGGCATGGGTCAGCAGCACCGAGCGCGCGCGCCGCACGGGCACGCCGCACCACTGGCCGTCCAGGAACTCGGGCAGCCCGTCGGCGCCGGGCCGCCGGTAGCGCCACAGCCGAAGCTGCACGTTCTCCACGGCCTCGGTGCCGTCGTCGCTCGACGAGCGGCCGCGCCGCACCCACAGCGAATGCGCCTGCGGATGGACGTCGCCCTGCGTGCCGCCGCAGGCCTCGCCGCGCAGCTTCAGGTCCTCGCGGCTGGCGACGTCGACCAGCGGGCTGCCGCTGTAGTCGGGCAGCCGGAAATCGAGCATGCGCGACTGCAGCGCGAAGCGCGCGAGCAGCGCCGGATAGGCCACCAGCGTGCCCATCGCCGAGCTGGCGTCGGCGCCGCCGAGCAGTTCGATCGGGGTATCGCGCACCGCGCGCGCCACGTCGAACGCGAAGTGCGCTTTCGCCACACGGTTGCGCCACGGCGACCACCAGGGTGCCGGCCGGTCGTCGGCATCGAGCGTGATGACCGGGCAGGTGAGCTGGGTGAACAGGTCGGGCCGCAGGTCGGCCGGCACGGCCTTGCCCGGACGGTCGTCGGCCCACCGCCATTGCCACAGCCGCCGCGCGCCATGCCCCACGAGCTGCGGCCAGCTCGCGGCATAGACGACCTCCTTGGTGCCGCGCAGCCGCAGCCGCCGGACCGGATCGGGCCGAGGCACGCCGCCCGGGCGCAGCGTCAGCCCGAGGTCGTACTCCACATGCCGATCTCGGTGGCGGCCCACCAGGCCCAGAACATGTTGCGGCTGCGCTCGAGCGTGATCTCGGTGTCGCCACGCCGCCAGTCGAGGTAGCCGCGCAAGATGAACCAGGTCAATACCGTGCGCGGCAGGCTGGCGATGCGCCGCAGGGTCGCGAGCGGACCGCCTGGCTCCACCGCGAGGATGGAGACCGCGCCGCCGCGGATCTTGTAGCTGACGAAGCGCTCGCTGGCCGGCCTGGCATCGGGGGCCGCGCCTTCGACCAGGGGTTCGAAGCGCAACAGCCCGCGCACGCCCGTGAAGCGATGCCGTGCATCGCTCCACAGCTGCTGCCAGTCGAAGGTGTGCATGCTGACCACCATGTCGCAGTCGGCGGTCGGCGTGCCCAGCATGCGGCGCAGCGGACCCTGCAGCGGCAGCGCGCGGCACTCCAGCCGCTCGCGCGCGCGGGCCTCGACCCGCATCGGCCCGGGCCGCGACCAGCCCGCGGTGGAGCGCGGCAGGCCGCGCTGCGGCACGGGCGTCGGCGTGGCGGTCGGGCCGGCGACGCGCAGCCCGGGCGCCAGGTGCGCCATCGCGCGTTCCGCCAGCGCGGTGATGGTCCACAGCGGATTGCAGCCCAGCGAGGTCGGGACGATCGAACCGTCGAGCACGTAGAGGCCGTGCCAGAGTTCGTTGTCGCCGCGCCAGACCCGCCCCAGGTGGTCGACCACGCCCGAGTCGTGGTTGTCGCCCATCGGGCAGCCGCCGAGCGGATGCACCGTCATCGCGAGCGCATCGGGCTTCGGCCCGGACAGCAAGGTCGCGGCGCCCGGCGGCAGCGCCTGCCAGGTCGGCAGGTGCAGGTGCACGCCGTCGCGCCTCGTGCCCGCATCGAACATGCGCTGCTGCGCGGCGTAGGTGGGCGCCTCCTGCGGCCGCGGCCAGTAGGGGGCGATGCCGTCCATCTCGGACACCCAGACCGCCCGTCCCTGCGAGCTGTCGTGGCCCATCGCCAGCAGCAGCTGGCTGTGGGCGGCGAGCTCGGGCGAGGCGGCCAGCGGATCGATGCCGCGGCCGTGCGCGCGCGGCGATGGCGCGCGCGCGCCGATGTGGCGCAGGGTCCAGGCGATGGCCAGCATCTCCTCGTACAGGCGCGACAGCGGGCCGGGCACCGCGCCGTCCTGCAGCATCACGCGCTCCTGCAGCGGCGGCCGGTCGTCGCCGCTGCCGCGCAGGTCGAGCAGGGTCGTGATCGTCGGTCCCACGGGCCGGCCGGCCTGGGCCTCGGGGAGCGCGCCGCGGCCCACGTTGTCCACCGGCGTCTCGAGGTCGGCGATCACGCTCACGCTGTCGCCGTTCGCGCTCACGCGCGTGCCCAGCGTGGGCGACAGCGTGAAATGCTCGTGCACCTTCTGCGAACGCATCAGCAGCTCGGTGCTGCCGAAGGTGCCGGCCGCGACCACCACCAGCGCGGCCTCGAAGCTGCGGCCGTGCTGCGTCACCAGGTCGGCCATGTTGCGCAGGTCGCGGCTGCGTTCGGTCTCCACCGCGGTGAAGCGCCAGCGGCCGGTCTTGCGCTGCGGCTCGAGGGCATAGACGGTGCAGCGGCTCACGAACTGCACGCCCAGCTCGCCGGCCTGCTTCAGGTAGGTGGTGGGCAGGGTGTGCTTGGCGCCGGGCGTGTTGCAGCCGGTGAAGCAGTCGCCGCAATGGCTGCAGCGCGCCGGGTCGATGGTCAGCGTTGCCGCGTGCACCCGTGGCGCGTGCTTGCGCAGCGTCTTGTCGCGCTGCAGCGTCTCGCAGAGCTTCGCCAGCGCCTGCGACTTGGGCAGCGGTTCGGCCTCGGCGCCGTCCGCGGTGCGGATCGAGAAGCGCGTGCCCTGCAGCTGTTCCCTGGCGCGCGCGAAGGCCGACGGCAGGCGCAGGCCGGGCCTGTCGTCGTCGAGCGCATGGCGGATCTGGGCCGGCCACGCGGGCTGGGCGAAGACGTCGTCGTCGGGCTGCACCAGCACGCCGGCATTGATCAGGCTGCCGCCGCCGAAACCGTTGGCCACCAGCGAAGCCATGCCCGGCCCGACACGCCATTCGAACAGGCCGCAGGGGCTGCCCATCGGCCCCTGCGGGCCCTGGAAACGCAGGTACTTGGGCAGCTGGCCCACGTCGTTGGCGAACTCGCCCGGCAGGAACTCCGAGCCGCGCTCGAGCAGCACCACGCGCCGGCCGGCCTGCGCGAGCCGCAGCGCGGCCACGCTGCCGCCATAGCCCGAGCCGATCACGACGGCATCGAGCTGCAGCGGCTCGGGAGGCTTCCATTCGTCGAAGGGAATGGACAGCGGCTGCGCGGTGGGCGAGGACATGGGACGGCGGGAAACGGGAGAGAGGAAATCGTGGCCCGCCGACGGTGGACCTGGGGGGCGAATACGGACTCAGAGCAAGGCGCGCACCTGCCTCGCGAGCTGGACTTCGTCCACCGGCTTGTGCATCAGCGGCCGGCCGGTGCGGGTCGCCTGCTCGATGCGCGCGGGGGCCGTGTCGCCCGTGATGAAGACGATCGGCAGGTCGGGCGCATCGCGGTTCAACCGCGCCGCCGTGGAGATGCCGTCCTCGCCACCGCGCAGGCGCAGGTCGCACAGGCACAGCTGCCAGTTGCCGGGCGGCCCGAGCGCGAGCGCGGCATGCAGGCCGTCGGCGGTGTCCACGTCGGCGCCCCAGGTCTGGAGCAGCGCGCTCAGGCTGTTGCTCACCATCTGCTCGTCGTCGATCACCAGCACGCGCCGGCCGCGCAGATCGGGCATCGGCACCGAGGGGCGCGGCCGCAGGTCGGATTCGTCGGGCGCGCGCGTGAACAGCGCGGGAATGGTCAGCGTGAACTTCGAGCCCTTGCCGGCCGCCGATTCCACCTTCACCTCGCCGCCGAGCATGTGGATCAGCCGGCGCACGATCGACAGCCCGAGGCCGAGGCCGCGGGCCCGGTCGCGCTCCTGGTTGTCGACCTGGAAGAACTCTTCGAAGATCAGCGTCTGGTGTTCGGTCGCGATGCCCTGGCCGGTGTCTTCCACCTCGAAGCGGATCACCGGACCGACGATGTGGGCGCGGATCGCGATCAGGCCCGAGGTGGTGAACTTCACCGCATTGCCCACGATGTTGCGCAGCGCGCGCTCGAGCAGCACCGGGTCGGTCTGGGCCACGAAAGCGCCGCCCTCCACTTCCACCCGCACGTTGCGCCCGGCCAGCATGGCGCGCGCCTCGGTGCCCTGGCGCGCCAGCATCTGGCCGATGTCGACCGCCTGCGCGCGCGGCTGCACCGCGCCGGCATCGAGGCGCGACATGTCGAGCAGGTTGTCGAGCAAATCGCCCAGCACGCGGCTGGCCTCGGCGATGCTGCGCGCGATCTGGCGTTGCTCGTCGGTCTCGGCGTTGTGCGTCAGCACCGCCGTGTAGAGCGCGAGCGCCTGCGCCGGCTGGCGCAGGTCGTGGCTGGCATTGGCCAGGAAGCGCGACTTCGAGACGCTCGCCTCCTCGGCCACGTGGCGCGCCTCCTCGGCCTTGCCGCGCTCCTCCTCGGCGACCACGCGCATCCGCTCGGCCTGCTCGCGCTGCGCGTCGGCCTCGAAGCGGATCAGCACCGAGCGCTCGAACACGCTCGCCAGATAGGTCGAGAAGCGCGCCATCACCACCGCGTACATCAGCAGCGACAGCACCACCGCCCAGGCACGCGGACCGCCGTGCAGCCCCCAGCCCAGCGCCACCAGCGGCACGCCGACCAGCAGGAAGCACAGGTAGCCGCGCGCGAAGGAGGCATAGGTGGCGGCCCCGCCGGCCGCGGCGAGCAGCACGATCACGGTCAGCGCGAGCCGCGACTCGTCGGGCAGCACGCCGAAGAACATCACGGGCAGCAGCCCGATCCAGATGCCGTTGACCAGCGCGATGTAGAAGAACTTGCTCAGCGCCGCGGCGTCGCGCGGCTCGCGGTCGCTCAGCAGGCGCGCGCCCAGCCGCATGCGGTAGGCGTTGGCGCCGATGAACAGCGCCAGCCAGGCTCCGATCAGCACCCACGACACGTGCCGCGCGAGGATCGCAGAGACGAAGGAGCAGCCGACCAGCAAGCCGAGGACGGCGTTGCGCGACTGGGTCGCGAGCAACCCGACCTGCTCGGCGACCAGCGCCGCGGCCCGGTTCCTCATCCGGCTTCCATCGCGCGCCAGCCGAGGCGGGAGAGCTCGTACATGGCCTGGGTGCGGCTGTGGACGTCGAGGATCTCGAACACCACCTTCAGGTGCGACTTCACGGTGGTGTCGGAGATGTTGAGCTCGCGCGCGATCGCCTTGTTCGACTTGCCGTGGGCCAGGCGCAGCAGCACTTCCTCCTGACGCGGCGACAGCCGCAGGCTCGCGAGCCGGTCGGCCGGCGAGGGCTCGTCGGTGCGCGGAGGCTCGAGGCACACCGGCGGCACGTAGATGCCGTCGTCGAGCACCACGCGCAGCGCCTGCATCATGGTCGCCGGGTCGAGCGACTTCTTGACGTAGCCCATGGCGCCGTCGTCGATCGCGCGGCGCACCGTGTTGGGGTCTTCGTTGGCCGACAGCACGACCACCGCCTGCTCGGGGAACTGGCCGCGGAACAGGTGCAGCGAGTCGAGCTCGCGCATGCCGGGCATCTCGAGGTCGAGCAGCACGATGTCGAACGGGCCATGCGTGCGCATGGCCGCGATCGCATCGTGGATGTCGGCGGTCTGGTGCACGCCGATCTTGGGGTCGAGCGAGCGCAAAAGAAGTGCCACGCCCTCGCGCACGAGGCCGTGATCGTCAACCAGCAGGATTCTCATCAACCGTTCCCATTCAACTCCGCCTTATTTTCCCAGGCCCGGAATTGTGGAAGCAGTACGCTGGTAGTACAAGCCCGGGGGAACTCCTCCTTTAGAGGGATCGACATTCCCCGGGGCTTAAGAAGGCATCGCGCCCTTCAGGATCGCCGCGCGCAGGTCGGCCGGGATCTCGATTGCCTTGTGGGTTTCCAGCGAAGTGGTCACCAGCACCTGGCCGACCTGCATGCGCACTTCGCCCGACACCGGCTCGAAGCAACGCAGCCGCAGGCTCAGGGAACGCGAACCGAGCCGCTCGACCGCCAACCCCAGCGCCACCCGGTCGCTCATGCGGCTCACGGCGCGGAAATCGGCCTCGAGCTTCACGGTCGGCAGGCCGACGCGGCGGCCGGTGACCAGCGCGTCGTAGCCGATGCCGAGCTCCTCGTTGACCCAGTCCTCGACCAGCCCGTTGAGCATCACGAAGTACTGCGGGTAGAAGACGATGCCGGCCGGGTCGCAGTCCGAGAAGCGGATCAGCCGCGGCCGGCTGAATTCGGCGAAGCGCGGCGCGGGCATCTCGGCCATCGCTCAGCCCTCCTCGCCCGCGGGTTCGCTGCGCATCACGTGCACGCGCAGCTCGCCGAGCTGGGCATGCATCTGTTTGATGGTCTTCATGTCCAGGCCCGAGAACATCTCGAGGATCCATTGCTCGTGCTCGCTCGCCATCGCCTCGAAGCCGGCGCGGCCCTTGGGCGTGAGGCTCACGATCCAGGCCCGGCGGTCCTCGGGGCTGGGCGCGCGCGCCACCACGCCCTCGCGCTCCAGCTCGTCGGTGAGGCCGGTGACGTTGCCGCCGGTCACCATCAGGTAGCGCGAGAGCACGCGCATCTTCAGCCCTTCCTTGTGGCGGTAGAGCTGCGCCATGTAGTCGAAGCGCGCCAGCGAGATGCCGAAGCGCTCGCGCAGCCGGCGCCGGATCTCGGCCTCGATCTGGGTGGTGCTGGCCAGCATGCGCAGCCACAGCTTGAGGGCCGCATGGTCCTCGGTGCGCGCGCGCGCCTCGTGGCCCAGTTCCTCCGCGTCGCTCAGCGCGGCATGCGAGGCATCGTTGTGCTTCATGTGACCTCCCCGCCCGAGACCGAGATCGACTGCCCGTTGACCGAGGCGGCGCCCTCGCCGCACAGCCAGCGCACCGCGTCGGCCACCTCCGAGGGCTGCACGATGCGGCGCTGCGGGTTCACGCTCGAGAACTCCGCCAGCGCGTCGGCCTCGCTGCGGCCGGTCTTGCCGACCACGTTGGCGACGCTGTTGCGCAGGATGTCGGTGTCGGTGTAGCCCGGGCAGACCGCGTTCACCGTCACGCCCTTGCGCGCCACCTCGAGCGCCAGCGAGCGCGTCAGCCCGATCACGCCGTGCTTGGCCGCCGTGTAGGCCGCGACGTAGGCATAGCCCTTCTGCCCCGCGGTGCTCGCGATGTTGACGATGCGGCCCCAGCCGGCCTCGAGCATGTCGGGCAGCGCCGCCTGGGTGCACAGGAAGCTGCCCGTGAGGTTGACCGACAGCATGCGCTGCCAGAGCTCGACCGAGGTCTTGAGGAAAGGCGCGCTCTCGGCCGCGCCCGCGTTGTTGACCAGGATCGCGAGCGGCCCGAGCGCGGCGCGCGCCTGCGCGAAGGCCTGCTGCACGGCCGCCGGGTCGGCCACGTCGGCCGCCACCACGCGGTGCGAGGCGGCGGCGGGCAGCGTGTCGGCCACGCGCTGCAGCGCCTCGCGGTCGCGCCCCAGCAGCGTGAGCACCGCGCCCTCGGCCGCGAGGGTGCGCGCGATCTCGGCGCCGATGCCGCGCGCGGCCCCCGTGACCAGGGCATGGCGGCCGGAAAGAGAATTTGCTTGCATGGCAATAATATTTAGTCCTAAACCATTCTAGCGTTTTGCCGCCCTGGACATCGGCCACAGGCCTAGGTACGCCGCGCCGGCTGCCGGTCCCAGGTGCCGGTCGTCACGCCGCGCTCGCGCAGCTTGTACTTCTGGACCTTGCCGTTCTCGGTGCGCGGCAGGTCCTCGAGGATGTCGATGTAGCGCGGCACCGCGAAGTACGGCAGCCGCGCCTCGCAGAAGGCCGCAAGCTCGGCGGGCGCCACCGCCGTGCCGGGGCGCGCGATCAGCGCCGCCATCACCTCGTCCTCGGCCAGTTCCGAGCGCACCGGGTAGACCGCCACCGCCGCCACGCCCGGATGGCTCAGCAGCACCTGCTCGACCTCGAAGGAGGAGATGTTCTCGCCGCGCCGGCGGATCGCGTCCTTGAGCCGGTCGACGAAGCGGAACGCGCCGTCGGCCTCGCGCACCACGCGGTCGCCGGTGTGGAACCACAGGTTGCGCCAGGCCTCGACGGTCTTGGCCGGCATGTTGAAGTAGCCGCTGGCGAAGGCATGGGGCTCGCTCGCGCGCAGCAGCAGCTCGCCGGCCTCGCCGTCGGGCAGTTCCACGTCGTGCGCGTCGGCCACGCGCGCCTCGAAGCCCGGGCGCACCCAGCCCATCACGCCGCCGCGCGGCGAATCGGGCGCGGTGCTGATGACGAAGTTGGTCTCGGTCGAGCCGTAGCCCTCGAGCAGCCGCACGCCCGTGCGCGCCAGGAAGCTCTGCATCGCATGCGCCGGCACGCCCGGGCCCAGGCCCACGCGCACCCGGTGCGCGCGCTCGCCCGGCCCCTCGGGCTGCGCCAGCAAGATCGGCACCATCGCGCCCAGCAGGTAGACCACCGTGGCCTCGTGCGCGCGCATCGCCTCCCAGAAGCCCGAGGCCGAGAAGCGCGCCTCGAACACCACGCGGCAGCCGGTGATCGCGGCCTGCGCGAAGGTGTTGAGCGCATTGATATGGAACAGCGGCAAGGTGGTGCACAGCACGTCGTCGGCGCCCACGCCGAGCACGGCCGCGCTGTTCACGCCCCACCAGTAGTACTGCGCATGCGGGCAGGTCACGCCCTTGGCCGGGCCGGTGGTGCCCGAGGTGTAGAGGATCGCGAGCGTGTCGCCCGGCTGCACCTCGGCCGCGGCGATCGCCTCGCCATCGGCCGGCCAGGCCTTGACCTCCACGCCCTCGAGCGCGATCTCGCCCTCGCCGATCACCCACACCGTGCGCAGCGCGGTGCGCGCGAGGTCGACGCCGGCCAGCCGGTCGAGGAAGGCGCTCTCGATCACCAGCAGCCGCGCCGCGCTGTCGGCCAGGAAGTATTCGATCTGCGGCGCCATCGAGGCGGTGTTGATCGGCACCATCGCAGCACCCAGCCAGCCGCAGCCGCCGAGCGTCTCGAGCACCTCGAGGCGGTTGCCGCTCATCAGCGCCACGCGATCGCCGCGCGCCACGCCCGCCGCGGCCAGCGCGCCGGCGCGCGATGCGGCGGCCGCGCGCGCATCGGCATGTGCCCATTGCCGTCCGGCGATCGACAGCAGCGGCTTGTCGCCGAACAGCGCCGCCTGCCGCTCGAGCATCGCCGGCAGCGTGCGTCGCGCGGGCGGCAGCGCGTGCGGCTCAGTCTTCATCGTGCGTACCCCCGCCGAGGTAGGTCGCCTGCACGCGCGGATCGCAGGCCAGGTCCTGCGAGGCGCCATCGAGCGCGATCTCGCCCGTTTCCAGCACGTAGCCGTGGTCGGAGGATTCGAGCGCCGCGCGCGCGTTCTGCTCCACCAGCAGGATCGACACGCCGTCCTCGCGCAGCTTGCGCACGATCGCGAGGATGTCGCGCACGATCAGCGGCGCCAGCCCCAGGCTGGGCTCGTCGAGCATCAGGAGGCGTGGCGAGGACATCAGCGCGCGCCCCACGGCCAGCATCTGACGCTCGCCGCCCGAGAGCGTGTCGGCGCGCTGCGCGCGGCGCTCGGCCAGCCGCGGGAAGCGGTCGTACACGCCCTGCAGCCGGCTCTTGAGCACACTGCCGCGCAGCCGGCGCGAGAAGGCGCCGAGCTGCAGGTTGTCGAGCACCGAGAGCTCGCCGAACAGCTCGCGCTTCTCGGGCACCAGGCACAGGCCGCGCTCCACGCGCGCCTCCACGTCCAGGCCGTGCAGGTCCTCGCCCTCGAAGCGCAGCACGCCCTTCGAGGGCAAGAGGCCCATCGCGGCCGCGAGCAGCGTGGTCTTGCCGGCGCCGTTGGGGCCGATCACCGAGACGATCTGGCCCGGTTGCATCGCGAGCGACACGCCACGCACCGCGTCGACCTGGCCGTACGAGACATGCAGGTCGCCGATCTCCAGCATCGGGGTCGTCGCGCTCATGCCACGCTCCCCAGGTACGCCGCCTGCACCCGCTCGTCGGCACGCACCGCGGCCGGCGCGCCCTCCACCAGCTTGGCGCCGAAGTTCATCACCACCAGGCGGTCCACGAGTTTCATCACGAAGTCCATGTCGTGTTCGACGATCAGAATGGTCACGCCCTCGTCGCGCAGCTTGCGCAGCAGCTCGCCCAGGGCCATCTTCTCCTTGCGGCGCAGGCCGGCCGCGGGCTCGTCGAGCACCAGCAGCACCGGGTCGGCCGCGAGCGCACGCGCGATCTCGAGGATGCGCTGCGTGCCCAGCGGCAGGCTGCCCGCGAGCTCGTGCGCGCGATCGCCCAGGCCGATGCGCTCGAGCTGGCGCTGCGCCTCCTGCAATATCTGCCGCTCCTCCGCGCGATCGAGCCGCAGCCCCGCGCGCAGCACGCCCGAGCGCGTGCGCGAGTGCGCGCCCAGTGCCACGTTGTCGAGCAGGCTCATCTGCGGGCGCAGCTTCACGTGCTGGAAGGTGCGCGCCAGCCCGAGCCGCGCCACCTCGCGCTGCGGCATGCCGGCGATGTCCTGGCCCAGGAAGCGCACGCTGCCCGAGCTCATCGGCAGGGTGCAGGTCAGCAGGTTGAACATGGTCGACTTGCCCGCGCCGTTGGGCCCGATCAGGCCCACGATCTCGCCAGCCGCCACGTCGAAGCTCACGTCGTTGACCGCCACCAGCCCGCCGAAGCGCTTGACCGCGCCCTGCACCGAGAGGATCGGCGTGCCGCGCGCCGGCAGCGCGCGGTGCGGCAGCGGCTCGACGGCCGCCAGCGGCGCCGCGGATGGGCGTACCGCTCCCGGGCCCTTGCGCGCGCGCAGCCGCCGCACGAAGCCCATCAGCCCGCCGCGCGCGAAGTGCAGTAGCGCGATGAACAGCACCGCGAAGGCCACCGCCTCGAGCTGGCCGGCGCGCTGGGTGATCAGCGGCAGCACGTCCTGCAGCCCGTTCTTGAGCACCAGCACCAGGCCCGCGCCCACCAGCGCGCCGACCAGGCTGCCGAGCCCGCCGGCCACCGCCATCAGCAGGTACTCGATGCTCGCGCGCACGTCGAAGGGCGAGGGGCTCACGAAGCGGTTCATGTGCGCATAGAGCCAGCCCGCGAGCCCGGCGAACAGCGCCGCCGTCACGAACAGCGACAGCCGCACGCGGTAGGCATCGGCGCCCACGCTCGCCAGCAGGGTCGCGCCGCCGCGCAGGCTGCGGATCGCGCGGCCGGGGCGCGAGCGCAGCAGGTTGTGGCTGAACAGGAAGGCCAGCCCGACGATCGCCCAGATCAGGTAGTACATGGCGCGCGGATCGGCCAGCGACCAGCCGCCGATGAAGAGCGGCGGTATGTTCGACAAGCCGGTGTGGCGGCCCAGCGCGTCGACGTTGCCGAACAGCATCGCGATCGACAGCCCCCAGGCGATGGTCGACAGCGGCAGGAAGTGCCCGCCCAGGCGCAGCGTGAGCAGCCCGATGGCCAGCGCCGAGAGGCCGGTCAGCAGCAGCGCGAACAGCAGGCCGATCCACGGCGAATAGCCCTGGGTTGTGCTGAGCCAGGCCGTGGCGTAGGCCGCGATGCCGACGAAGGCCGCCTGCCCGAAGGAGGTGGCGCCGCCCACGCCCGTGAGCAGCACCAGCCCGAGCGCGACCAGCGCGCCGATGCCGATGTCGTTGAGCAGCGAGACGGTGAAGCTGCCGAACAGCGCCGGCACCACGGCCAGCGCGGCGATCACCACGGCGCAGAGGATCATCGGGCGGCGGCTCATTGGTCCACCTCCTCTTCTTCCTCTTCCACGTGCCGCGCCATGAACGAGCGCAGCATGAGCACGGGGATCAGCAGGCTGAAGACGATCACGTCCTTGAGTGCGCCGCTCCAGAACGAGGCGAAGCTCTCGACCACGCCGACGGCCAGCGCGCCGATGGCGGTCATGGGGTAGCTCACGAGCCCGCCGATGATGGCGGCCACGAAGGCCTTCAGGCCGATGATGAAGCCCGAGTCGTAGTACATGGTGGTCACGGGCGCGATCAGCACGCCGATCAGCCCCGCCAGCAGCGAGGCGCAGCCGTAGGCCAAGAGCGCGGTGCGCGCGGGCCGGATGCCGACCAGCCGTGCGCCGACGCGGTTGACGGCCGTGGCGCGCAGCGCCTTGCCCATCACGGTGCGTTCGAACACCAGGAAGAACAGGCCGCTGAGCACGATCGCCGAGCCCACCATCAGGATCACCTGGCCGCTGACGGTGAAGCCGTCGCCCAGCGTGAGCGTGCCCGAGGCCAGCGGGCTGGTGCGCGAGCCTTCCGGCCCGAAGAACAGCAGGCCCAGGCCCGACAGCAGGAAGTGCAGCGCGAGCGAGACGATCAGCAGCACCAGCACCGAGGCATCGGCGATCGGCTGGAACACCACGCGCGCCAGCAGCGGCGCCACCGGCACCACCAGCAGCACCGACACCGCGAGCTGCACCGGCGCCGGCACGCCGGCGCTCGCCGCGGCCCAGGCGATGGCGCAGGGCACCAGCGGCAGCACGCCCCAGGCCACCACGGCCTTCGGAATGCGCCGCGCCTCGCCGCGCCGGATCAGGCTGCCGACCTCGGTCAGCACGGCCAGCGCCGCGAGCACGGCCACCAGGCCGATGGTCGGCGGCAGCTTGCCGGTCTCGAAGGCCGCCAGCGTCAGCGCGGCGAAGGCCGCGATGTCGCCGAAGGGCACGAAGACCACCCGGGTCACCGAGAAGATCAACACCAGGCCGAGACCGGCCAGCAGGTAGATGGCCCCGTTGGCCAGCCCGTCGATGCCCAGGATGAGGGCCACGTCCCAGGTCATTGCACAGTCCTTCGCTTCGTCATCGCTCTCGCTTCTCGCTTGCTTTGGGTGGATGGAGGATGGAGGACGCCGCGCTCAAGGCGCCAGCTTCCACTGGCCCTTGTCGAGCTTCACGATCACGCGCGCGCGCTGGTCCACGCCGTAGAGATCGCCGGGCTTGAAGTTGTAGACGCCGTGCGTGCCCACGACCTCCTTGGTGCTGAAGATCGCGTCGCGCAGCGCGACCCGGAACTCGGGCGTACCGGCCTCGGCCTTCGTGAGCGCGCGCGCCGCCGCATCGGCGAACACCAGGTAGCCGTCGAAGGAATAGGCCGAGAAGGCGTCGCTGGTGGGCGCGTTGTTGACCTTCTGGAAGATGCTGCGGAACTCGAGGCCGATCTTGCGCGTGGGATGGTCGGCCGGCAGCTGCTCGGCGACGATGATCGGGCCGGTGGGCATCAGCGCGTCCTGGCCGGCAGCACCGACCACGCGCACGAAGTCGGGGTTGATCAGCCCGTGCTGGCCGTAGACCTTGCCCTTGAAGCCGCGCTCCTGCAGCGCGAGAAAGGGCAGCGCGCCCGGCGTGCCGGCGCCGCCGGTCATCACGGCCTCGGGCTTCATCGCGAGCAGCTTCAGCACCTGGCCCGTGACCGAAGCGTCGGCGCGCGCATAGCGCTCGTTGCCCAGCACCTGGATGCCGGCGGCCGGCGCGGCCTTCATCAGCGCGTTGTAGACCAGGTCGCCCCAGGCGTCGGAGAAGCCGATGTAGCCGACCGACTTCACGCCGTCCTTCTTCATGCGCTCGACCACCGCATCGATCATCAGCTGCGTCGGCTGCGCCACCGTCATCACCCAGCCGTTCTCGGCCGGGTCGAGCAGAATCGGCGTGAGCCCGATCATCGGCACCTTGGCATCGCGCCCGACCTGCGCCATTGCGATCGCGGCCGGCACGCCCGAGGTACCCATCAGCACGTCGACCTTCTCCTCGTCCACCAGCTTGCGCGCATTGCGGCCCGCGGTGGTCGGGTCGGAGCCGTCGTCGAGCACGATCAGCTGCACCTTGCGGCCGTTGATCTCGCCCTTGTAGGCCAGCGCGGCCTGCATGCCCTTGGCATAGGGCACGCCCAGCGAGGAGTTCGGGCCCGACAGCGACACGCTCAGGCCGACCTTGAGGTCGGCCGCGAAGGCGGCGGCGCCGAGGCCGGCGGCCAGCGCGAGCACGGCGGCGTGGCGAAGGGACTGCATCAAGCGGGTCATGTCGAAGCTCCTGGAGGAAAGGGTGGGGAGTGGAACGAGGAAGGGAACTAGATGAAAAGCTGGATAGCGGGCAATGCCTGGCCCGGGTTGAGCAGGTCGACGCGCTTCTCGCGGATGCGCCAGCCGTCTTCGATGCGCACCAGCCGATGGCGGTAGCTGCCGGTCAGCAGCACCTGCGATTCGCCCCGCGCCTCGATGTAGATGAAGGGAGTGCGCAGCACGGCCTCGCCGTCTTCGCCGGCCTCCGGCACCGAGCGCTGCAGCACATGCTGGCAATGGCTCGCGGGATGCTGCGAATGCGCGCGCGGGTTCTTCAGCCGGTCGACGCGCAGTTGCAGCAGCAGCCGGTCCTCGCAGGCGATGGCGTTGTGGCTGCGCGGATCGGCCTGCGCCGCGCCGAGCAGCGGCACCCAGTAGAGGCATTCGGCGTCGTACAGCGCGAGCCAGTCGTCGAAGCGGCGCGCGTCGAGCAGCGCGGCCTCCCGCACCACCAGGTCGATGGCGTCGTTCATGCACCCTCCCCCTGCTCGCCCATGAACTTCGCCCAGGCGCGGAACTGGTTGCGCATCAGCAGCTCGTTGGTGCCGTTGGTCTCGGCCGTTCCCTGCGCCAGTTCGGCCGGATCGAAGTCGCGGTGCAGGCTCACCCATTCGTTGCCCTCGCCGCGCAGGCCCTTCTGCATGCTCTCGAACAGGTGCACGTCGTCGTGCGCCACCACCGACATCGGCGAGAACACGAGCCGGTTGTAGTTCATCGAGCGCTCCAGCAGCAGCTCGGGCGCGCCCTCGGCGCGGAAGCTCCAGGCCTCGATCAGCGTGCGGTCGGCCGCGAGCGGGCGGATCACGCGGATCGCCTGCGGCGAGCCCTTGACCGAGAGGCTCGGGAACAGCACCGAGTTCTGCGGCGAGCGCTGCAGGATCTCGGTGGCGCGTTCCTCGCCGTGCGCGGCGCGCATCGCGGCCTCGTAGCCCGGCAGCTGCGCGTAGTTCGAGTGGATGCTGAAGTGGATGCCCAGCACGCTGTGGCCGTTGGGATAGACGCGCCCGCCCATGCGGTCGAAGAAGTCGTAGCCCGCGCCGAAGGGCAGGATCTGCTCCATCGCCATCGGCTTGGCCGCATCGGGCTCGGCCGCCGTGATGCCGGCCCACAGGCCCTCGGCGGCGGCGGTGGCCGATTCGTGCGTCGACATCGGATGCACCGTGTCGTTGATGTTCTCGAGGTACATCTTCCAGTTGCAGTGGACGATGTTGCGCAGCACGCCGCCGGCCACCGTGAGCCGGCCCTCGGGCGAGCGGTCGACCATGTTGTCGATGGCATGCAGCACGCCGCCGAAATAGTCCTCGAAGCTCGGGCCTTGCGGCGACAGGCGCACGAACACGAAGTCGCGGTAGACCGCGAGGCCCGCCACGGGCGACAGGCCGCGCCCCGACTCGCATTGCTCCAGGCCGGTGTTCTCGTAGCCCGACTTCAGCGGCAGCGCGAGCGGCGCGCCGTCGAGCTTGTAGGTCCAGGCGTGGTACGGGCAGCGAAAGAACTTGCCCGCGTTGCCGCGCTCGTCGCTCACGAGCCGGCTGCCCTTGTGGGCGCAGCGGTTGTAGAACACCCGCAGCGCGCCATCGGCCTGCCGCACCATCACCAGCGGCCGGCCCGCGAGCTCGAGCGTGTGGTAGTCGCCGGCCTTGGGCACCTCGCTCGCATGGCCCGCGAACAGCCAGGTGCGCGCGAAGAAGCGCTCCTGCTCGAGCGCGAACAGCTCCTCGCTCAGGTAAACGTCGCGGTGCACGCGCCGGTCCTCGACCAGCGCGCGGATCGCCTCGGGGTGTTCGCGGTAGCGGCTCATGGCGTGCGTCGGATGCGGGCGCTCAGGGCACCAGCTTCCACTGGCCCTTTTCCATGCGCACGATCACCACCGCGCGCTCGTCCGAGCCGTAGCGGTTGTCGGGCTTGAAGTTGTAGATGCCGTGCGTGCCGACCAGCTCCCTGGTGCTGTTGATCGCATCGCGCAGCGACGTGCGGTAGGCCGGCGTGCCCGGCTCGCCCTTGGCGCGCGCCGCGGCGCTGGCCAGCAGCAGGTAGGCGTCGTAGGTGTACGAGGAGAAGGCATCGACCGGCGCCGCGCCGTGCGCCTTCTGGTAGGCCGCGCGGAAGTCCATCGACACCTTGCGGATCGGGTTGGCAGCATCGAGCTGCTCGGCCACCAGCACCGGACCGCTGGGCACCTGCAGGCCTTCGATGGACTTGCCGCCCACGCGCACGAAGTCGGCGTTGATCAGGCCGTGCGTGCCGTAGATCTGGCCCTTGTAGCCGCGCTCGGCCAGCGCCAGGTAGGGCAGCGCGCCGGGCGTGCCCGAGTTGCCCGCGAACACCGCGTCGGGCCTGGCCGCCACGATCTTGAGCACCTGCCCGGCCACCGAGGAGTCGCTGCGTGCATAGCGCTCGTTCGCCACCACCTTGATGCCCGCGGCGGCCGCGCTCTTCATCAGCGAGTCGTAGGCGAGGTCGCCGAGCGCGTCGGAGAAGCCGATGAAGGCCACCGACTTCACGCCGGCCTGCTGCATGCGCTTGACCACCGCCGCCACCATCAGCTCGAAGGGCTGCGAGACCGAGACGGTCCAGACGTTCTCCGGCCCCGGCAGCGACACCGGCGTGGGCGAGATCAGCGGCGTGCCGAGCTCGCGCGCCACCGCCGCGATCGCCATCGCGCCGGGCACGCCCGAGGTGCCGATCAGCACGTCGACCTTGTCCTCGGTCACCAGCTTGCGCGCGTTGCGCCCGGCGGTGGTGGGATCGGAGGCGTCGTCGAGCACGATCAGCTCGACCTTGTGGCCGGCAATGGTCGGCTGCTGCGCGAGCGCGGCGCGGATGCCCTTCTCGTAGGGAATGCCGAGCGCCGAGACCGGGCCCGAGAGCGAGCTGATGACGCCGACCTTGAGGTCGGCGGCGGCGGCGCCGGCGACCATGCAGGCGGCCAGCACGGCGGTGGCCAGGCGGGGGAAGAGATGGGTCACGGGGGTGGTCCTTTCTGGGGGCGGGTCAGTAGCGCAGCGTGCGCGTGGATTCGAGGTCGGCGTCGAGCTGCGCCGGAGTGAGCCGCTCCGGCTTGCAGCCGAAGTCCTGGAACAGCGCGAGCTGGTCGCCGTAGTGCCTGTCGCGCCGGCCGGCCGGATCGACGAAGCCGCTCTGGCCCGGCGCGGCCACCGAGCACATGCCGACCGCGCCCGGGCGCAGCACCACCCGGTAGCTCAGCGTGCCGCGGTTCATGTAGGGGCTGGTCTCGGGCTGCTCGTCGGCACCGGCCCAGGGCACGCCGATCGCGTTGATGCTGGAGAAGCGGTGCCGCACCACGGGCGTGGTCCAGCGCGCCATGTCCGGGCCGCGCGCGGCCGACAGCTCGGCCACCGCGTCGGCCAGTGCCGCGCGCACCAGCGCCTGCGGGTCCTGCCCATGCAGGAAGTCGATGCGCTGCGGCACGCCCGAGGCCGGGCCCGCGAGCGCATTCCAGATCAGCTTGGACACCGCGGCCGGCTGCACGCTGCCCGGTGAGCCGCGCGGCGTGAGCGTGGGATAGCCGAGGTTGGCGTAGTTCGCGAGCACCGGCGCCGGCAGGTCCTGCGACAGCAGCCGGCGGCCCATGGCGGCGAGCCAGGCGCGCAGCACGGTGGTGGCGTTGTCGGCATAGACCGCGTCGCCGGGCGCGGCCCGGTTCTTGAAGTCCCAGCGCGCCAGCAGATCGGCGGCACGGCGCACCGGATCGTTCTGCGGCAGCCGCGCCGCGGCCTCGACGATCTTCGGCACGAAGTAGCGCGCGTTGAGGTCGGCCAGCGCGGCGTTCTCGTTCACGCGCCAGACCTGGTCGGCGTCGAGCCTCGCGTCGCCCTGCAGCTGCGCATGGATCTCCGCCACGCGGTCGACGTGCGAGAAGTTCGCGCCGTCGGCGCGCAGGCCCGCGGCGATCTGGTTGTTCCAGCTCGCGAGATAGCCCTGCGCCGGGTTGAAGCTGCGCGGATTGGCCTCGAAGGGCAGCAGGCCCTGCCACTCCATGCTGCCGTCGCCGCGCGCGGGAAAGCGGATGTCCTGCGTGGCCGGCCGGCGCGGCTGGCTGCCCAGGCCGGCGACGCCGATGTTGCCCGCCACGTCGGCATAGAACCAGGTGATGGAGGCGCTGACCCGCGCGCCCTGCGCGAGGAACTGCGGCCAGTCGCGCGCACGGGCCGCCTGGGCCCAGCCCAGCATGGTCTCGACCTCATGGCCCTGCCAGCTGCTGCGCACGGTGTAGGCGCGCTGGTTGGGCAGGTCCCAGCTCTGCACGAAGCCGTGCACGGTCGAAAGGACCTCGATGCGGCGCGGCGCCTCGCCCTTGACGCGGATCTCGTCGACCCGCCGCGTCATCGGCCGCCAGGCGCCCTGGTAGCGGTAGCTGTAGCGGTCGGCGGGCGACAGCTCTTCCTGGTAGCTGTCGTTGGTGTCCAGCGAGCCCACGGTCGAGCCCCAGGCGATGGTGCCGTTGGTGCCGAACAGCACCGGCAGCAGGCCCACGGGCGTGAGGCCGGTCAGGTCGTAGCCCGCGCCGTGCAGGCCGATGCCATGCACGAAGGACGGATTGTTGAAGCCCTGCTGCGGCCCGTTGTAGAGCACCGCCACGCCCTCGCGGGTGCGGCCGGGCCCGAGCACCCAGGCATTGCTGGCGGTCGGCATCTGCTCTGCCGCCGCGAGGCCCAGGCGCGCGACCTGCGTCGCGCGGAAGTCGGCGGCCGCCACGGGCGACAGCGGTGCGAGCGCCGCGTCGCCGGGCTCGGCGCGCGCGCTCGTGCGCGGGGACGGCACGCCGCGCGGCACGATGGTGGGCGCGGTCGGATCCTCCAGCCAGCGCAACTGCTCGTAGAGCTGCAGGCCCGCCGCGTCGCCGCGCGCCGCCTTGAGCTGCTGCAGCAGCGAGAGGTTCGCGACCTCGGCCGTGCCGGCGAAGAAGCGGTTGAGGATCAGCCCGATCCAGACCAGCGCCACGTCGTCGGCGGACCAGGCCGTGGGCACGAAGCCGTTGTCGATGAACTGGCGCGGCATCAGCCGCACGCGGTCGGCCAGCACTTCGCGGATGCGCGCGTTGACGCCGGCCGCATAGCCCTCGAACAGGGCGCGGTCGTCGGTGCCCAGCGCATCGATCTGGCGCCGGATGCTCGCCGGGTCGATGTTCGAGCGCGTGGCGGTGTCGACCGCCACGTAGTCCGGCCCGAGCACCTCGGCCACGCTGCCGTTGCCCGAGCGCCTGGCCATCTCGAGCTGGTAGAGCCGGTCCTCGGCCACCGCATAGCCGAAGCCGTAGAACAGGCCGTAGGTGGTGCCGGCGTAGACGTGCGGCACGCCGTGTCCGTCGCGCTTGATCGTGACCTCGCCGGCCGGCGGCGCCTGCGTGGCGCAGCCGGCCAGCCAGGCCGCGGCCAGCAGCGCGCCGGCCACGGTCCGGGCGCGCGGGCGGTGCGAAGCGATGGCGTTCATCGGCGAGGCGGGCCGCGCGGCGTTCAAGGCACCAGCTTCCACTGGCCCTTGTCGAGCCGCACCACCACGCGCGAGCGGTCGTCGGAGCCGTAGCGGTTGTCGGGCTTGAAGTTGTAGACCGAGTGCGTGCCCACCAGCTCCTTGGTGCTCACGATGGCGTCGCGCAGCGCGAGGCGGAACTGCGGCGTGCCGGGCTCGGCCTTGGTGGCGAGCGCGCGCTGCGCGGCGTCGAGGTAGATCAGCCAGGCATCGAAGCTGTAGGCCGAGAAGGTGTCGGTCGGCGGCGCGCCGTTGGCCTTCTGGAAAGCGGCACGGAAATCGAGCGCGATCTTCTTCATCGGGTTGGTGTCGGGCAACTGCTCGGCCACCACCACCGGGCCCGTGGGCGCGAGCAGGCCATCGACCGACGGGCCGCCGACGCGGATGAAGTCGGGGTTGATCAGCGAGTGCATGCCGTAGATCTTTCCCTTGTAGCCGCGCTCGGTCAGCGCGAGGTAGGGCAGCGCGCCGGGCGTGCCCGAGGCGCCGGTGATGACGGCGTCGGGGCGCAGCGCGACGATCTTGAGCACCTGGCCGGCAACCGAGGAGTCGCTGCGCGCATAGCGCTCGTTGCTCACCACCTTGATGCCCGCCGCGGGCGCGGCCTTGTTGAGCGCGTCGTAGACCAGGTCGCCCCAGGCGTCGGAGTAGCCGATGTAGGCCACGCTCTTCACGCCCGCCTGCTTCATCTTCTCGACCATCGCGCCCATCATCAGCGGCGCGGGCTGCGGCAGCGTCACCATCCACGCGCCCTCCTCGCCCGGCAGGTCGGCGTTGGCGATGGAGATCAGCGGGGTCTTGGTCTCGCGCGCCACGCCGGCGATGGCCAGCGAGCCCGGCGCGCCGGCGGTGCCGATGATGACGTCGACCTTGTCCTCCTCGATCAGCTTGCGCGCGTTGCGCGCGGCGGTCGAGGGATCGGAGGCGTCGTCGAGCGCGATCAGCTGCACCTTGCGCCCGCCGACCTCGGACTTGTAGGCCTGCGCGGCCTTGATGCCCTTGTCGTAGGGAATGCCGAGCGAGGACACCGGCCCCGACAGCGAGGTGATGAAACCGACCTTGAGGTCTGCCGCCCAGGCGTTCGATACCGCGAGCGCACCCGCGGCCACGGCGAGGCCCGCGAGGGCACGGATTCGGGTCATGACTGTCATGCTTCTTCTCCTGGAGTGAGGGGGTGGGTGACGGGAACTCGGTGGTGGGGATTCAGAGCGCGAGGCTGCCGACGCTGGTGCCGCCGCAGACGTAGAGCACCTGGCCGGTGACGAAGCTGTTGGCGGGGTCGGCGAAGAAGCGCACGGCGCGTGCCACGTCGGCCGATTCGCCGAGGCGGCGCACCGGCACGCTGGCGGCCAGCGCGCGTTCCTTCTCGCTGCCGGCCTCGACCACGTCGTAGAACATGTCGGTGCGGATCGGCCCGGGCGCCACCACGTTGACGGTGATGCCCTCGGGCGCGAGCTCGAGCGCCCAGGTGCGCGCCATGCCCAGCATGCCGGCCTTGGTGGCCGAATAGCTGGTGCGCGTGGCCAGGCCCAGCGCGGCGCGCGACGACAGCAGCACCACGCGGCCGAAGCGGCGCGCGCGCATCGCGGGCAGCGCCGCCTGCACGAGCTGGATCGCGCAGCCCAGGTGCAGGTCGACCAGCGCGTCGAGGTCGGACAGCTGGACTTCGGGTAGCAGCGCGGCGCGGATCACGCCGGCGTTGTGGACCACGGTGGTCACCTCGAAGCGCGACACGAGTTCCTTCGCGGCCGCGGCCGTGGCCGCGCGGTCGGCCAGGTCGACCTCGATGCTGTGCAGCTTGGGATGGTCGATCTCGGCCTTGCGGCGCGCGAGCGAGACGACCTCGTAGCCCTGCTCGAGCAGGTCGAGGCAGATGGCCTTGCCGATGCCGGCGCTGCCGCCGGTGACGACGGCGGTCTTCGGTGCTTCGCTCATGCCGTCGCTCCCACCAGCGCGAGCACGCGCAGCGGGCTGCCGCTGCCCTTCTCGATCTTCAGCGGCGGGCAGATCAGCATCGCGCCCGCGGGCGGCAGCAGGTCGAGGTTGCTCAGGCACTGCAGGCCGTAGCGGCCCGCGCCGTGCATGTAGTAGTGGCAGGGGTACGGCGGGCGCAGGTGGTAGCCCTGGCCGGCATCGGTGCCGATGGCCTCGGAGCCGAAGCCCAGCACGTCGCGCTGCTCGACCAGGAAGCGCACGGCCTCGGTGCTCGGGCCCGGCGTGTGCTGGCCGGTCTCGTCGAAGTTCTGGTAGGCCTCGGGGTCGTGGCGCTTCGACCAGTCGGTGCGCATCAGCACCCAGGCGCCGGCCGGGATGCGGCCGTGCTTCGCCTCGTAGTCCTCGATGTCCGCGGGCGTGAGCAGGTAGTCGGGATCGTCCTTGACCTGGGGCGAGCAGTCGATGACGCAGGCCGGCGCCACGAAGTGCTGCACGGGGATGGTGTCGACCGAGTTGTTCGGCAGGTCGCGGCCCGAGATCCAGTGGATCGGCGCATCGAAGTGGGTGCCGGTGTGTTCGCCGCAAGAGAAGTTGTTCCAGTACCAGCCCGGGCCGCGTTCGTCGTACTTCGAGACCTCCTCGATGCGGAACGGCCAGCACTGGCCCATCTCGGGCGGCAGCGCGATCTGCGGGAACTCGGGCGTCAGGGTCTGGGTGAGGTCGATCACGCGGATGCCGCCGCCGGCCAGGGCGCCGGCCAGGCCCGCGAGGATCTGCGCCGGGGTGAGCGTGGGATTGCTGGTGGTCATCGGGGAGCGCTCCTGTCTCTGTCTGTCTGTCTTCAGCTGCCGCCGGCCGCGAGTTCGCGTTCCAGCACCTTGGGGTTGTCGCGCCAGCGCTCGAGCCACTCCTGCGCCACGTCGCCGGGGTAGACGTCTTCCACGCCGTCGCGCAGCGCCTTCACGATCGCGCTCGCGAGCGCCGGGGCGCCGAGCTTGGGCGGCGGCATGTGCTGGTTCCACTCGTCGTCGATCGGGCCCGGGAACACGTTGACGACCCGGATGCCGGCCGGTCGCATCTCGGCGCGCAGGCACTGGGCGAGCGAATAGGCCGCAGCCTTCGAGGCGCTGAAGGTGCCGTGCGCCGGGTAGTTGCTCAGCGCGTAGATCGACAGCAGGTTGACCCAGGCGGTGGCGCCGGTGGTGCCGTCGGCGGAACGGCCCTTGAGCGCGGGGCCGAACTCCTGCGCCAGCCGCAGCGCGCCGAAGTAGTTGATGTCCATCTCGGCCTTGGCCACGTCGGTGCCGCGCCGCGAGGCGATGCCGAAGGTGCGGTGCACCTCCGCGTTGTTGATGACGATGTCGACCTTGCCGCCGATGGAGCCCGCGAGCTCGGTCACCTGCCGGCCGTTGGTGAGGTCGAGCGACACCAGCGTGACCTGCGGCAGCGCGCCGATGTCGTCGAGGCCGTCGCCGAGCTTCTTCCACGGCTCGGCATGGCCGACCCAGACGATGTCGGCGCCGGCCTTGACGAGTGCGCGCACGATCGCCTGCCCGACCTCGGTCTTGCCGTCGGTCACCAGCACCTTGCGGAACTTGGGGTCGCTGGTCATTTCTCTGAGCATCCTGTCGTCGGCCATGTGTGCACTTCCTTGGTTCGGGAATCCGATCAGTACCGCCTGTCCCGCGCGGTCGAGCCGCGCGCCCACCTTGACGCGCGAGGGCGCCTCGCCGACCTCGCCGTGCAGGTGCACCATCAGCGTCGGGCCGGCATCGAGGTGCACCAGGCCCAGCCGCCAGGGCAGCCGTTCGCGGAAGAACAGGTCATTGCTGTGATGCAGCGTGGTGCTGCTCAGCAGTTCGCCCTCGCCGTCCTGCTCGCGCCAGGCGAGGTGCGGCGACAGGCACTTGTGGCAGGCCGCGCGCGGCGGGTACTGCACGGTGCCGCAGTCCTCGCAGGTCTGCAGCTCGAAGCGGCCCTCGGCCGCGGCGGCGGTGATGCCCAGTGCGATGCGGCCGCGCTGCCAGGGCGGCAGGTTCATCTGCCGCGTGCGCAGCACCGGGTTCTTGCGCGGGGGGCGCATGAGGGGCATGGTCATTGGCTTCTCCCCAGGAGGACGGCGCCGGTGCACAGGCAGCGGTCGTAGGTGACCATGCCGAAGCCGGCCACGAGGCCCAGCTTGGCGTCGGGCACGCGGCGCGCGCCCGCGGTGTCGGTGAGCTGGCGGATGGTCTCGGTCATGCCGAGGAAGCCGCCCGCGGCACCGGCCTGGCCCGCGGACAGCTGGCCGCCGCTGGTGTTGTTGGGAAAGCTGCCTTCGCAGGTCATGGTGTGCGAGCGCACGAAGGCCGGGCCCTCGCCCTTCTCGCAGAAGCCCAGGTCCTCGAACTGCATCATGGCGATCACGGGATAGTCGTCGTAGGTCTGGATGAAGTCGACCTGCGCGGGCGTGGCGCCGGCCTGGGCATAGAGGTCGTCGCGGTCGCGGCGCCAGCCGCCCTGCACCATCACCGGGTCTTCCGAATAGGCGTTGTGGCGTTCGATCGCGCCACGGATCGCGACGTGGGCGAGGCCCAGGTCGCGCGCACGCTCCTCGCTCATCACGAGGAAGGCCTCGGCGCCCGCGCAGGGCATGACGCAGTCGAACAGGTGCAAGGGCTCGGCGATGGGCCGCGCGTCCATGTACTCGTCGAGCGTGAGCGGCTTCTTGAACATGGCATTGGGATTGCGCAGCGCATTGGTGCGCTGGTCCACCGCGATGCGGCCGAAGTCCTCGCGCTTCGCACCGAAGCGCCGCATGTAGTGCGCGGTGATCATCGCGAAGATCGAATTGGGTCCGCCCGATCCGTAGGGATAGGTGGCATCGCGCGCGAAGTTGCTGAAGCTGCCGAGGGTCTGGCGGAAGGAATCGACATGGTTGGTGTCGGCCGCCACGCAGGCCACGACGTCGGCATCGCCGCTCTGCACCGCGCGCGCGGCACGGCGCAGGCACATCACGCCCGAGGCGCCGCCGGTGGGCACATGGTCGAGCCAGCGTGGCGAGAGGCCCAGGTGCTGGGTGACGCCTACCGCGGTGTCGGGGGCGAGCGAGAAGCTGCTGATGCAGAGGCCGTCGATCGCGTCCTTCTCGATGCCGCTGTCCTTGACGAGGGCCTCGATGGCCTGGCCCAGGAACCAGTGCGCTGTGAGCGTGGAGTAGCGTTGGTAGGGCACCGTGACGGGGACCGCTACGGCTACGCCTTCGTAGGATTGGCGGCGGGTCATTGTTTGGGCTCCACTTTGTTCGGCCGGGGGCGCGTGCACAGGACAGCGGGTACTTCCCTCCGCGAATGTCCCCCGCCTTCGGCTCCTCCTTTATTTCGCTGCGGGAAGCACCCACTGCCCTGTGCACGGAGGCGCAGCAGTGGTGCGAGCCGGTTCAACCTGCGCGTCCCAGGCTCACGTCGATGGGGTACTCCCCGCAGCGAAATCAAGGAGGAGGCCGAAGGCCGGGGGACATTCGCGGAGGGGAGTACCCCGTCGGCGTGAGCCCGTCCCGAACGAACAACGCAGAGGATTTCCATAGTCACCCCTGCCTCTTCTTCAACCCACGCGTATCGATGCAATGCACCTGCCCAGGCAAACCCTGGGCCAGCACACGCAACTCCCCGCGCTGGATCTTTTGAGAAGCCGTGAGCGGCAAGGCATCGACGAACGCCACATAGCCAGGCGCCTTGTAATAGGCCAACTGGTCGAGCGCATGCGCCACGATGCTCAGCGCCATGGCGGAGCGGGCATCCTCATTCACCGCCTCGTGCAGCACGATGCAGGCCAGCACCTCGTCGCCGCGCACCGCATCGGGCGTCGCGGCCACGGCCGAACTCCTCACCGCCGGGTGCTGGTTCAGCACGCTCTCGACCTCCACCGCCGAGATGTTCTCGCCGCTGCGGCGGATCACGTTCTTCTTGCGGTCGACGAAGCACAGGCTGCCGTCGGATTCGCGGCGCACCATGTCGCCCGTGTGGAACCAGCCATCGGCCCAGGCCTCCTGGGTCGCTGCCTCGTCCTTGAGATAGCCCGAGAAGAAATAGCGGCGCGGATCGGGGCCCGCGCTGCGCACCAGCAGTTCGCCCGGCATGCCCACCGGCACGTCCGCGCCGGCCTCGTCGACCAGCCGCAGCTCGACGAAGTCCTCGGGCCGGCCGAAGCAGCTCGTGCCGATGTGGCGCGGCTCGTGGTTCGCCATCACGCAGGCAGCGGCACCGGTCTCGGTCATGGCCCAGGCCTCGACCAGCGGGAAGCCGAAGCGCTCCTCGAACACGCCATGGTTGCGCCGGTCCACGCCGGCACCGAAGGCCCAGCGCACCGCGTGCTCGCGGTCGGAGGGCGACGCGGGCGCGGCCAGCAGCATCGCGGGCATCACGCCGAGGTAGTGGACGATGGTCGCGCCGGTCTCGCGCACGCTGTGCAGCCAGCTCTTCGGATGGAAGCGGTCGAGCTGGATCAGGCAGCCGCCGGCCACCAGGATCACCATGGTCGAGAAGGCCATCGCGTTCACGTGGTTGAGCGGCAGCGGCGTGATGATCCGCTCGCGGTCGCGCCGCACCTCGCACACGCCGTCGAGCCCTGCGTACCACTCGCCCGCGCGGATGAAGTATTCGTTGCCCAGCATGCAGCCCTTGGGACGCCCGGTGGTGCCCGAGGTGTAGAGCAGCGCGCATTCGGTGTTCGGGCCGACGGGTTCGTGCGCGCGCGGTGCGGGGCCGCGGGCCGGCGGCACTTCGAGGTCCGAGGCCTGCATCACGTCGAGCGTGGCGCCTTCGCGCTGCGCCGCCGCGCGCAGGTCGTCGGCGCGCTGCGGCAGGCTCATCGCGAGCTCGATCCCGCTGTGGCCGATCAGGTAGGCCAGCTCGGCCGCGCGCATCTCGGCATTGATCGGCACCACGCTCACGCCGAGCGCATTGAGCGCGAACCAGTGGTACAGGAAGGCCGGCCGGTTCTCGAGCAGCAGCCCGACGCGGTGGCCATGGCCGTAGCCCGCGCGTGCATAGGCCTCGCGCAGCCGGTCGACCTCGGCCACGGCCTCGCGCCAGCGGATGCCGCCGGCCTCGATGCCATAGCTCGCGGCCGTGACCGGCTCGACGCACAGGAACTCGGCCTCGGGCGTGCGCGCCGCCGAGGCGGCGAAGGCGGCATGGACGGTGGGATGCGTCATCGCGGTGTCCGTCCGTTCAGATGAAGAGCTGCACCGCGGGCAGCGCCGCGTCGCAGTTCAGCAGGTTCACGCGCTTGAGCGTCATGCGCAGCGCGCCGTCCTGCCACAGCAGGTGGTGGAAGAAGGTGCCGACGTAGAACTGCAGCTCGTCGCCCTGGCATTCGGTGTAGTGGAACTCCGTGCGCACCACGTAGCGGTTCGCGGCCTCGTCGAACTCCTCGACCGTGGGCGCCTGCAGCAGGTGGTGGCAGCGGCTCGGCGGCTGCTGCGAGAAGGCACGCGGACTCTTCAGGCGCTCGATGCGCAGCTCGCGCAGCAGCTTGTCCTCGTACATGTGCGAGGTGTGGTTGATGCCGTCCTCCTGGTCGGGAATCAGCGGCACCCAGTAGAAGGCCTCGTCGGTGAAGAGCGCGTTCCATTCCTCGTAGCGCTTGGCGTCGAGCAGGCGGCACTCGCGCACCACGAAGTCGACCAATTGCTGGCGCGTGACGGTGGCGCTCATCACATCGTCTCCGTCATGTAGCGCGCCCAGCTGCGGTACTGGTTGCGCATCGGCAGCTCGCTGGTGCCGACGGTGGTGGCCTCGCCGCTGCGCTCGGCCTCGCCGTCCTCGAAATTGCGGTGCAGGCTCACCCACTCGTTGCCGCTGGCATGCAGGCCGGCCTGGATGCCGCGGTAGGCCTGCAGGTCGTCGTGCCCCACCACCGAGAACGGCGAGTTGATGAGCCGGCTGTACATGGTGGTGCGCTGCAGCAGCTCGGGCGGCGCGCCCTTGAGGCGGAAGGTCCAGCTCTCGACGATCGACATGCCAGCCGACACCGGCTTGACCACGCGGATCGCCTGGATCGCGCCCTTGATCGTGAGGTTCGGGTAGTAGACCGTGTTGTGGCGCGCCATGCCGAGGATCTGCGCCGTGCGCTCCTCGCCGTAGCGGGCCTTCATCGCATCGTCGTACGCGGGGATCGCCTTGTACTTGCTGTGGATGCTGAAGTTGACGCCCGTGAAGCTGTGGCCGTTGTCGTAGGTGCGAACGCCCATGTCCTCGAAGAACTTGTAGTCCGACATGAAGGGCACGAACTGCTCGATCGCCATCGGCTTGGGCTCGTCGGCGGGCTTGCCGGCCCACATGGTCTTGGCGGTGCCGGCCGAGGACTCGTGCGCCACCATCGGGTGCATGGTGTCGTTGAGGTTCTCCACGAACATCTTCCAGTTGCACTGGTGCGTGAAGCGCAGGCAGCCGCCGGCGATCTCGAGCTCGCCCTCGGGCGAGCGGTCGGCCATGTTGTCGATCGAGCTCAGCGAGTCGCCGAAGTACTCCTCGAACGAGGGCCCGACGTCGTTGATCTTCACGAAGACGAAGCCGCGGTAGCTGCGCACGCCGGCCACCGGCACCAGGCCCTTCGAGGCCTCGCAGTCGTGCAGCTGCGTGCCCTCGTAGCCGTTCTTCAGCGGGATCGACAGCAGCGAGCCGTCGGTCTTGAAGGTCCAGGCGTGGTAGGGGCAGCGGAAGAACTTTCCGGTGTTGCCGCAGGGCGCGCTCACCAGCCGCGAACCCTTGTGGGCGCAGCGGTTCATCAGCACGCGCACGCTGCCGTCGGCATGGCGCACCACGATCAGCGGCCGGCCCGCGATCTCGTTGGTGATGTAGTCGCCGGGCTTGGGCAACTGGCTCTCGTGGCCGACGTAGTTCCAGGTGTTGGCGAAGAAGTGCTCCTGCTCGAGCGCGAAGATCTCCTCGCTGATGTAGAGGTCGCGGTGCACGCGGTCGGGCCGCACCAGCGCGCGGACCGCGTCGGGATTGCCTCGGTAGCTGGTCATGCGTGGACTCCTTGGGTTCAGAGGTCGAGCACCAGCCGCTGGCCCTTGGCGCGGGAGATGCAGATCTGGATCACGTTGCCCGCGGCCTTCTCGCGTGCCGTGAGCACGTAGTCGCGGTGGTCGATCTCGCCGTCGATCACGGGCACGGCGCACACGCCGCATTCGCCGCGCTTGCAGTCGAACATCGGGTCGCAGCCATGCTCGATCAGGCAGTCGAGGATGCTCTGGTCGGCCGGCACGGTGAAGCGCTGGCCCGACATGGCGAGTTCGACCTCGAAGGCATGGTCGCCCTCCTCCACCACCGGCGCGGTGAAGAGTTCGAAGTGCACGCGGTCGCTGTTCCAGCCGCGCGCCTGGGTCTGGGCCAGCACCGCGTCGAGCATGGGCTTGGGGCCGCAGACATAGAGCTGGTCGGCCGGGTCGCAACGCGCGAGCAGCGCGCCCACGTCGAAGGAGGCGCCCTTCGATTCGTCGTCGTGCAGCAGCAGGTCGGTGCCCAGCAGCTCGCCGAGCTCGGGCAGGAAGGCCATCAGCGCGCGGCTGCGGCCCGCGTAGTGCAGTTCCACCGGCAGGCCCTGCGCGCGGCGGTGCGCGGCCATGCTCGCCAGCGGCGTGATGCCGATGCCGCCGGCCAGCAGCACCGCGCGGCCCGCGCCGGCGTGCAGCGGAAAGTCGTTCTTCGGCGGCTCGGCCTCGATGGTGTCGCCCTCGCGCAGCCGCTCGTGCATGAAGCGCGAGCCGCCGCGGCCCGCGGCCTCCTTGCGCACCGCGATCAGGTACTCGGCCGGTGCCGGCTGGCCGCCGGCCGCGAAGTCGATCAGCGAATAGTGGCGCCAGTCCGACTGGCCGTTGCCGAGGTCGACGCGCACGCGGATGTGGGCGCCGGCCTCGAAGCCCGGCAGCGCGGCGCCATCGTCGGCGCGCAGGCGGAACAGCCGGACCAGCGGATTGAGTTCGCGCGCCTCGGCGACGCGCAGGCGAAGGGTCGTGGGATCGGAGGCCATGGGTGTCGTCTCTTCTTCGTCGTTCAGGCCAGCGCGTGGCGCACCAGCGCCGCCTGCAGCTGGTGGCCGTGCTCGTCGGCCAGCGCGGCATTGCGCAGCTCGCGCAAGGTGGCCGGCGCGAGCGCATCGCCGGCGCGGCGCAGGGCCGCCATCACGGTGTCGTAGTTGCGCAGGCCGCGCTCGTGCGTGTCGCTGTAGCCCTTGACCAGCCGCTGGCACTGCGCCACCTCGATCGCGAGCTCGGTGTTGCGCGCGGCGGTGGCGGCGATCTCGGCCAGCCAGGCCTCGATGCGCCGGTTCTCGTCCGCGTAGCGCAGCGTGGAACGGCGCCAGCGGCCCATGCCGGCCACGGTGGACAGCAGCAGGTAGCCGTGCAGCGAACTGGTCTGCACCACGCGGCCCTTGCGCGTGAAGCGCTCGACCAGGCCGCGCGCCCAGCCGGTGCGCATCAACCAGCGGCCCAGGCCCGCGGGCAGGGTCTCGCAGATCTCCTGCAGCCGCGGATGCATGTACTCGTGGATCGCGAGCAGCTGGTCGGCCTGCACGCGCGACTCGTCGCGCACGCGGTCGAAGCGGGTCGCGCGAATCTTGAGCGAGGCCACGCGCGCCGTGTCCTCATAGGACATCCACAGCGCCAGGTGGCGCGCCGCGACCTCGAGCAGCGCCGGGCTGCCGAGCGACTGCAGCGCGGCGGCGCGGTCGAGGTAGAGGCCCGCATAGGCCGGGTCCTGGTAGTCGATGAGGCGGCGCACGCCTTCGAGCAGCAGCGCCTGCTGCGCCGGCGCGAAGTCCTTCTGCACGCGCTCGACCAGCGCGCGCACCGCGGGATGGCGCGGCTGCGGCGGCGCGGCCGGCGGCAGGGCCGCCGCGGGCGCTTCGCCCTCCTCGGCCTGGGCGCGCGCGAAAGCGGCACCGAAGGCGCGCAGGCTGGGCTTCACGCCGACGCCGCCGCGCTCGATGGTGGCCTCGAACTGGGCGCGGCCGAAGGGCAGCACGCCCGAACCCGCGAGCGCGCCGAACAGCACGGCGCTGATCACGCTGCCCGCGTCTTCGGCGGCCTGCGCCATGTCGAAGCGGATGAAGCGGTGCGCGGCGCGCCCCGCATGCGCGAGCAGTTCGCGGCTGTCGACGCGGCCGTCGCCCATCGCGCTCTTCTCGGCGATCGAATAGACGCGGTGCGTGGAGGCGATCAGCGTGGTGCGGTCTGGCGTGACCAGCCCGCGCTGCACCGCGCGGCCGGCTTCCATCAGCTCGGAGGCGAGCACCAGGTCGACGTCGCCCGGCAGCGGCATCAGTGCCAGCACCGGCTGGCCGCCGTCGGCGCGCGCGGCGGCCTCGGGGAACAGCTCCACGTAGTAGATGGTGGCGCCGGTGCGCTGCGCCACGCCGGGCACGGAGGTGGTCTGGGCATACCAGCCATTGGCCTCGCCCATGTCGACGATCCAGTCGGCCAGCACGCCACCGCCCTCGCCGCCCATGGCGAGGATCGCGATCTTGATCGGTTGTTGCGTGGTCATCGGCGCGCTCAGAACGAATAGGCCTCGCGCCGGCGCGCAGCGCCGCGCTGCAGCCAGCCGATGACGGCCCCCCGCACGCGCTCGCGCAGCCGGTCCCAGCCGGTGGGATTGCTGACGATGCGCGCCTTGTAGAACGAGGGGCACAGCACGGCCGCGTGCGAGACGTCGCCGCAGTTGCCGCAGCCCACGCAGCTCTCGAGCACGGTGGCGACCGGGTCGGTGCGCAGCGGATCGGGATTGGTCTTGATCGACAGCGAGGGGCAGCCCGAGAGCCGGATGCAGGAGTGGTCGCCGGTGCAGGTGTCGGCATCGACGCCGAACTTCTCGCGCACCATGCGCTTGCCGTCGGCGATGGCCTTGCGCACCAGCGGCTTCTCGCGCCGCTGCTTGTTGAGCATGCACTCGGACTGCGCGATCAGGACCTTCGGGCCCTTCTCCTTGGTGGTCAGCGCCTCCTTGAGCGCGTCGCGCATGCCGGCCACGTCGTAGGTGCGGCGGATGGTGCGCACCCAGTTCACGCCCACGCCGCGCACCGCGCGCTCGATCGCGTGGCCGGTGCTGCGGGTGGCGTTGACGGCCTTCGACGACAGGATGTCCTGCCCGCCGGTGGCCGAGGTGTAGTTGTTGTCGACGACGATCGTGAGGTTGTCGCTCTGGTTGAACACCGCGTTGGCGACGCCGCTCGTGAGGCCGTTGTGCCAGAAGCCGCCGTCGCCCATCATCGCGATCGCGCGCTTGCCGCGCGGCGCGCCCATGGCCGCCGCGCCCGCGCCGCCGAGGCCGTAGCCCATGGTGGTGTTGCCGATGTGGAACGGCGGCAGGATCGAGAACAGGTGGCAGCCGATGTCGGCGCTCACGTGGTGCGGACCGAGCTCGCGCTCGACCAGCTTCATCGCGCTGAAGATCGGGCGCTCGGGGCAGCCGGTGCAGAAGCCCGGCGGGCGCGCGTGCACGCTGTCGGCCAGCGGCGCGGCCGGCTCGCTCGGCAGTTCGATCAGCGGGATCACCTTGCGCACAGGGGCCGGCACGGGCGCGGCCGGTTGCGGCGCGAGGCGGCCGTAGCGCTCGCAGAAGACGCGCGCGCCCTGCAGCAGCTCGGCGGCCGTGTACTCGCCGGCCACCGGCAGCATGTCCTTGCCGTGCAGCGCGGTGGTCACGCCGCGCTGGCGCAGGATGGTCGCGATGTTCTGCTCGATGAAGTTGGGCTGGCCCTCCTCCACCATCAGCACCGCGCGCTTGCCTTCGCAGAAGCGCACCACCTCGCTGTCGATCACCGGGTAGGCGACGTTCATCACGTACAGCGGGATGCGGCTGTTGCCGTAGACGTCGGCCAGGCCCAGGCGCTCGAGCGCGCGCACCAGCGTGTTGTAGCTGCCGCCCTGCACCACGATGCCGATGTCGTCGGCGCCGTCGGCGAAGAACTCGTTGAGGCCGCGCTCCTCGATGAAGCGCACGGCCGCGGGCCAGCGTTCCTTCACTTTTTCCTGCTCGTGCACGAAGCTCGCGGGCGGCAGCACGATGCGGCTCACGTCGCGCCGCGGGTTCTCGGCCGCCTCCTGCACCGAATAGGCGGCGCGGCGGTTGTCGGCGGCGACGAACTGGCCGTGCACGTGGCAGGCGCGGATGCGCAGCTGCAGCATCACCGGCGTGCTGCTGGCCTCGGAGAGCTCGAAGCCCTGCTTCACGGCCTCGACGATGCTCGGCAGGTTGGGCCGCGGGTCGAGCAGCCACATCTGCGACTTCATCGCGAAGGCATGGCTGCGCTCCTGCATGATCGAGGAGCCTTCGCCGTAGTCCTCGCCCACGATCACCAGCGCGCCGCCGGTCACGCCACCCGAGGCGAGGTTGGCCAGCGCATCGGATGCGACGTTGGTGCCGACCGTGGCCTTGAAGGTCACGGCGCCGCGCAGCGGATAGTTGACCGAAGCCGCGAGCGTGGCGGCGGCCGTGGCCTCGCTCGCGCTGTTCTCGAAGCGGATGCCCTGGTCGGCGAGGATGTCCTGCGCATCGGCCAGCACGTCCATCAGGTGCGAGATCGGCGCGCCCTGGTAGCCCGCGACGTACGACACGCCCGATTCGAGCAGCGCCTTGGTGACGGCGAGGATGCCTTCGCCGCGGAACACTTCACCGGCGGACAGCCGCAGTTTCTTCACTTCTTCGACAAACGAACGCTCGGCCATGGCTTGCTCTTTTCCTGGATCGACGTCACCGTGTGGGCGGTGGCCCGTTCATGCATCACCTGCAGAAAAGCGATGAGTGCTTGTACGGGCCTTGGTACGTATACTGTTTAGAAATGAATCTATCCACAATCATGAATAACCCTAGACACGCAAGCCGCGTGCCACTTTCGGGTCGTTCGATGTGCATCGGGAGAACGCATGGGAAGCACTGAAAAGAAGCCGCAGCGCTTCGTCGACAACTACCTGCCCGCGCTGCTCGCGCAGGCGAGCCAGCTGATCTCCTCGGAGTTCCACGAGGTGGCGCGGCAGGAGGGTTTCTCGGTGTCGGAGTGGCGCGTGATGGCCTCGCTCGCGGGCGGCGATGCGGTGAGCATCGGGCGGCTCGCGCAGATCACCGTGACCAAGCAGCCGACCGTGACGCGGCTGCTCGACCGCATGGAGACGCAGGGCCAGGTCGAGCGCATTCCCCATGAGAGCGATCGCCGCATCACGCTGGTGCGCATCACCCGCAAGGGTGCGGCCAAGGTGGAGCATCTGATGCAGCTCGCGAGCGAGCACGAGCGCCGCGTGCTCGAGCCCTTCGGCCTCACGCGCGCGGAGGAACTCAAGAACACGCTGCGGCTGATGATCCAGCTGCATGCGCATGCGCCGTCGGATGCGGCGCAGGACGAGGACGACGAGGAACGCTGAAGGCTCAGCGCGCGAGGAAGTCGCCCACGCAGCGCGCGAAGGCCTCGGGCAACTGGTCGGGCAGCGGCACCATGCCGCCTTCGATGTCGGCGATGCGCACGCTGGCCGCGTGGCGCAGATGCCGCGCGAGTTCCTGCGCATGCGGCGAAGCGAACGGATCCTCGGGCGCGCGCACGATCAGCACGGGCTGCGTCACGCGATCGATGCGTTCTTCCATGCGGTACGAGGCCACGGCGCGATGGCCTTCCTCGAGCCGCCGGCCGACCTTGAGCGCATCGAGCACGAAGGCCTCGAGCAGCTCGGGCCGGTTCGGCGGATAGAAGCCCTGCCGCTTGCCCCACAGTGCCGCGAGATGGCTGCCGTCTTCGCTGGGCTCGACCTCGTCGATCGGCGGACGCTCGGCGCGCGCGCGGCGAAAGGCTTCGTCGGTGTAGGGCGTCGAGGACAGCACCAGCGCGCGCACGCGCTCGCCGAGCGCGGCCGCGAGTTCGATCGCGATCACGCCGCCCGTGTGATGGCCGACCACGGCGACGCGTTCGATGCGCAGCGCATCGAGCAGCTCGGCCGCGACGCGGGCCCAGTGCGCGATCGAGGCGGGCTCGCCGCCCGCGGCCGAATCGCCGAAGCCCACGGTGTCCATCGCGATCGCGCGATGCCGCGCGCCGAGCAGCGGCAGCACCGTCTCGTACTCGCGCCAGCTGCGCGGCGATTGATGCAGCAGCAGCACGGGCGGTGCATCGATGGCGCCGCAGCTCGCGTAGTGCACCTGACCGACCGACAGATCGGCGAAGGCGCGGCGGATGGCCGGCGTCATGGCAGCGTGCGTTCGGCCGCGGGCCGCCAGAGGCCCGCATGGCGCAGCATGCCGAGCGTGCGCGACAGCACGTCGCGGCGATAGGCCGAGGTGTCGGTGCCTTCGTAGGCATAGAAGCCGCTGCCGCTCTTGAGGCCGAGCCGCCCCTCCTGCACCATGCGGTCGACGATGGCCGGCGCGGTGTAGCGCCCCTTGTCGATCGAGGCCGACATCTCGCGGCTCGCGTGGTGCAGGATGTCGCAGCCGCCGAAGTCGATGAACTCGACCACGCCGAGCGCCGCGAAGCGCAGGCCCAGGCCGTGGCGCGTGGCCTTGTCGATCTCCTCGGCGGTGGCGGCCCCCTCCTCGATCATGCGCGCGGCCTCGTTCATGATCAGCGCCTGCAGCCGCGGCACGATGTAGCCGGGCGTGGGCCCGCACACCACGGGCAGCTTGCCGATCGCCTCCATGATCTCGCGCGTGCGCGCCAGCACGGCGGGGTCGGTGCCCGGATGGCAGCTCAGTTCGACCACCGGGATCACGTAGGCCGGGTTGAGCCAGTGCATGTTGAGGAAGCGCTCGGGCCTGCGCACCAGCGCCGCGAGCTGCGTGACCAGGATGCTGCTGGTGGTCGAGGTCAGGATCGCGTCGTCGCTGCAATGGGCGTTGATCTGCTCGAAGGCCTCGCGCTTGGCCGCCAGCGTTTCCGGCACGCCCTCGAACACCAGCTCGGCCTGCGCGAGCGCCGCCGGTGCCTGCGCGGCGCGCACGTACTGCACGCGCGCGGCGATGGCCTCGGCCTGCGCCGCATCGATCACGCCGAGCTGGGCCAGGCCCGCGAGGCTGGCGGCGATCTCCTGCCGCGCCTCGTCGTGCAGCTTGTTCCAGGCCTCCTCGCTGCGCACGCGCAGGTCGACCAGCGCGATGCGATGGCCCGCGTAGGCGAAGGCGATCGCGATGCCGCGGCCCATGCGCCCCGCGCCGACCGCGGCGAAGCGGACCGGCTCATTCGCCATCGTGCAGCCTCTGACGCAGCGCGTCGGCCGACAGGTCCGCGAGGCCCAGGGCCTCGAAGCTGCGTGGCCCCTGGCGCAGGTCGCGGCCGAGGAAGCCGCCGACGATCGCGAGCAGGCCATGGGCGATGGGCGCGTCGACGCCCGCATGCCGCGCGGCCGAGGCGAGGAAGGCCAGGCCGAGCTCGGTGTCCTCGGTGATGTAGCGGTGGCCGTGCAGGTCGATGTTCTCGCGCCAGTCGCCCGACTTCACGAGCTGCTTGTGGGCATCGCCGTACATCCAGCGGTCGTTGTCGTAGTGGTCGGCCAGCGGATAGTGCGGGCCGCCGTGGCCGAAGGCCTCGCGCACCGCGATGCGCTCGCGGTCGAGCCGGTCGGTCACGGCGCGCACCGCGGGCTGCGTGCCTTCGTTGTGGATGTCCCAGCGCTCGAAGTGCTGCAGCGGCGCGGCATTCATCACCATCAGCGGCGGATGGATGACGGGGCCGGCATTCATCAGCGCACCCGAGAGCGCGTCGCCGCAGCCGTGCACGCTCGGGTAGGCCACGCGGATGGTGTCGATCGCCTGCGCGGCCTTGCGTGCCGGATAGACGCCGGTGGGCAGGCGGATCGCGCGGATCGTGACGTTGACCTCGCGCTCGCCATGCTTGCGCGCCAGGTAGGGCAAGGTGCCGGTCTCGGCCCAGGCCACGTCGGCGCGGTTGCCGGCCTCGCGCACGGTGCGCGCCATCACGTAGCTGCCGAAGGTGCCGGGCGGCAGGAATACCACCTGGCCGTCGACCAGGTGCGGCGCCATGGCGCGCGCGATGAAGTCCTGCGCGATGGCCGGGGTCGGCAGCACGATGAGTTCGGCATCGCGCAGCGCCGCGCCGATGTCGGCGGTGGGCAGCGCGATCGGCACCTCGCGCACGCCGCGCGCATCCTTGAGCACGATGCTGCCGCTGTCGATGACCGGCTGCAGCGCGGCCGCGTCGCGGCGCCACAGCCGCACTTCATGCCCGGCTTCGGACAGATCGGCGGCGGCCGCATAGGCCCCATGGCCGCCACCCAGGATCGCGATTTTCATGGTCGAAGGGTCGAAAAGCTGAGGTTGATGAACCGGCCACCGACGATGCGGAACCGGAATGCAGGACTGCGCGCGTCCAATACATTACTTTTCATCAATTCAGACGTCAATCAAAATCGGCGCCTTCGACTGCTCGCAAACCCCCAATGCAAAAAGCCCGCGATCCGGAGAACGCGGGCTTTGCGAAGGGGAGGAAGCGATCAGCGGCTGGGCTTGAACGCGCGCTTCTGCGCGTCGCGCGGCACGAACACCTTGCCGGGGCCGCCGGCGTGGCCCGGGCCCTTGCGGGGCGCGAAGCCGTCGTTGCGCGGCGCGAAGCCGCCTTCGTTGCGCGGGCCGCCGCTGCGGGCGCCGAAGCCTTCGTTGCGGCTGCCGCCGGCATTGCCGCGCGGTGCGCTGTCGCCCCAGCCCGGCTTGCGGCCGAAGCCGGCCGACTCGTCACGGTCGCGACCGCCGCCGAAACCGGCGTTCTGGCCACCACCGAAGCCGCCGCGCGGCGCGCCGCCGGCCGGGCCGCGTGCATTGCGGTCGTTGAAGCCGCTGGCGTTGGCATAGCCGCCGCCGTTGCCGCCGCGGTAGCCACCGCCGCCATTGCCCTGACGACGATCGCCGCCGCGGCCGCGGCCGCCGAAGTCGCCCTGCGGGCGCGATTGCGGCATGCGCTGCTGCGGTTCCATGCCGGGGATCACCTCGGCCTTGAACTGCTGGCGGCTGTACTGCTCGATGTCCATGATGCGGCGGCGGTCGCGGAACTCGGCGAAGGTGATCGCCAGGCCGTCGCGGCCGGCACGGCCGGTACGGCCGATGCGGTGGGTGTAGTCCTCGGCCTTCATCGGCAGGCCGAAGTTGAAGACGTGGGTGATGGTCGGCACGTCGATGCCGCGCGCGGCCACGTCGGTCGCCACCAGGATCTGGACCTGGCCCTGGCGCAGCGCCATCAGGCGGCGGTTGCGCAGGCCCTGGCTCAGCGCGCCGTGCAGCGCCACGGCGCTGAAGCCGTCCTGCTGCAGGTCGTTGGCGAGGCCGTCGCACTCGACCTGGGTGCTGGCGAACACGATCGCCTGGTTGATGCTGGTGTCGCGCAGCCAGTGGTCGAGCAGCTTGCGCTTGTGGGTGGCGTTGTCGGCCCAGAACAGCACCTGCTTGATGTTGGCGTGCTTTTCCTGCGGGCTGTCGATGGTCACGCGCTGCGGTTCGCGCATCACGCGGGTGGCCAGTTGCTGGATGCGCGGCGCGAAGGTGGCGCTGAACATCATGGTCTGCTGGCGCTCGATGGTGAGCTGGTTGACTTCGGCCAGGTCGTCGGCGAAGCCCAGGTCGAGCATGCGGTCGGCCTCGTCGACCACCAGGAACTTGACCTTGTCGAGCTTGATCTGCATCGAGCGCTGCAGGTCGAGCAGGCGGCCCGGCGTGGCGACCACGAGGTCGGCGTTCTGCAGGCGCGCGATCTGCAACTGGTAGGGCATGCCGCCCACCACGTTGGCGATGCGCAGGCCGCGGCAGTGGCGCACCAGCTCGATGGCGTCGTGCGCGACCTGCTGCGCGAGTTCGCGCGTCGGGCACAGCACCAGGGCGCCGGGCGTGGCGGCCTTGAAGTTGCGGTTGCTGGTCGGGTTGACGCGCTTGGGCCGCTTGGGCGGCGCTTCGCCGCGTTCGGCGGCTTCGGCCGTCAGGCGCTCGAATTCGGCGCGCTCGGCGGCGGCTGCTTCGGCCTGGCGGCGGATCAGCGTGTGCAGCACGGGCAGCAGGAAGGCCGCGGTCTTGCCGCTGCCGGTCTGGCTCGAGACCATCAGGTCGACGAAACGGGCCGATTCGTCGCCGCGGGCCAGCGGGATCACCTTTTCCTGCACGGTCGTGGGCTGGTGGAAGCCCAGGTCCTCGACGGCGGCGATCAGTTCGGGTGCGAGGCCCAGCGGAATGAATCCGTTGGGGCCGCGCGGTGCCTCGGGCGCGTCGGACGTCTGCGCGTCCTGATCGGCGACCTCGAGGACTTCGTTGGCCTCGGTGCTGGCGGCGTCGAGCGCCTCGAGCACGGGCACTTCGGAGGTGACAGCGGAGAATTCGTTGTTGTGAATCGATTGCACAGGCGCGAGCTCGCCCTGCGCTTCAAAAGCGTCGGTCATGAATGTCAAATTTCAAACGCGAGCGCTGCCGTGGGCGGCGCCCCGTTGGTGGTTAAAAACATCAACCATCCAACGACATTCAGCTTCCGGTTCTGAAACCCGAGGCTGCGGCCCTTTTTGATCGATCCATGCGATCGGGCGCGGTGTGCAAGATAGGGAGATGCGGGATATGCCGGCGGGGAACCGATTCTGCTCATGCACGCGCCACTCTTGGAGAATGGCCGGGCACCCCGGTCAGCGAAGCCCACGATTATGACATGCATCGGGGTTTTTACCTAATCCCCGTGCGCAATCGGATATTCGGCCGTTGTTCCGGCCCTCCGAGCCTCAGTCGGTCAGGCGCAGGAAGGTCTCGCGGTAGTGCGCCAGTTCCTCGATCGATTCGTGCACGTCGGCCAGCGCCGTGTGGGCCTGCTGCTTCTTGAAGGCGTTGTAGGCCGCGGGCTTCCAGCGCTTGGCGAGCTCCTTGAGCGTGCTGACGTCGAGGTTGCGGTAGTGGAAGTAGGCCTCGAGCCTGGGCATGTACTTGACCAGGAAGCGCCGGTCCTGGCCGATGGTGTTGCCGCACATCGGCGAGCCGCTCTTGGGCACGTAGCGCGCGATGAATTCGATCAGCTGCTGCTCGGCAGCGGCCTCGTCGACGGTGGAGGCCTTGACCTTGTCGATCAGGCCGCTGCGGCCGTGTGTGCCCTTGTTCCAGGCATCCATGCCGTCGAGCACGGCGTCGCTCTGGTGGATGACCAGCACCGGGCCGTCGATGCGCGGCGTGAGGTCGGGGCCGGTGATGACCACGGCGATCTCGAGCAGGCGTTCCTTCTCGGGGTCGAGCCCGCTCATCTCGCAATCGAGCCAGACCAGGTTCTGGTCGCTTTTCTTCAGGGTGGGGACCGCTGCGGCGGCCGTGGAGGCGGTGGATTCGGGCATCGCGGGATTGTCGCCGATGGTCCTGGGGCCTTGGGTGCGGGGACTAAACTCCGCCCCCTATGTCCTATTCGCTCCTCTTCACCCTCGCCTTCGCCGCCGCGCTGGTGGCCGGCCTGCTCGTGAAGTTCTGGCTGGCCTCGCGGCAGGTCCGGCACGTGGCGCGGCATCGCGGCGAGGTGCCCGAGGCCTTCGCGCAGACGATCAGCCTCTCGGCGCACCAGAAGGCGGCCGACTACACGGTGGCGAAGGCGCGCTTCGGGCTGATCGAGATGGCCTGGGGCACGGCGCTGCTGCTGGGCTGGACCCTGCTCGGCGGCCTCGACCTGCTCAACAAGCTGCTGCTGGCCTGGCTCGGCGGCGGCATGGTGCAGCAGCTGGCGCTGCTGGCGGCCTTCGCGGCCGTCGGCGGCCTGCTCGAACTCCCGTTCACGCTGTGGCAGACCTTCAGGCTCGAGGAGCGCTTCGGCTTCAACAAGATGACCTGGGGCCTGTGGCTGCGCGACACGGTCGTCTCGACGCTGGTCGGCGCGGCCATCGGGCTGCCGATCGCGGCGCTGATCCTGTGGATCATGGGCGCCACGGGCACGCTGTGGTGGCTCTGGGCCTGGGCCGCGTGGATGGGCTTCAACCTGCTGCTGATGCTGGTCTACCCGATGTTCATCGCGCCGATCTTCAACAAGTTCCAGCCGCTCGACGACCCGACGCTCAAGGCCCGCGTCACCGCGCTCATGAGCCGCTGCGGCTTCCGCGCCAAGGGCCTGTTCGTGATGGACGGCAGCCGCCGCAGCGCACATGCCAACGCCTACTTCACCGGCTTCGGTGCCAGCAAGCGCGTGGTGTTCTACGACACCCTGCTGCGCCAGCTCAACGCCGGCGAGGTCGAGGCGGTGCTCGCGCACGAGCTCGGCCACTTCAAGCACCGCCACATCGTCAAGCGGCTGGTCGCGATGTTCGCGCTGAGCCTCGCGGGCTTCGCGCTGCTGGGCTGGGTCTCGACCCAGGCCTGGTTCTACACCGGCCTGGGCGTGCAGCCCAACATGTCGACGGCGGCGCCCAACAGCGCGCTGGCGCTGCTGCTGTTCATGCTCGCAGTGCCGGTGTTCGGCTTCTTCGTCGCGCCGCTGTCGGCGCGGCTGTCGCGCAGGCACGAGTTCGAGGCCGACGCCTATGCCATCGCCCAGACCAGCGGCGCCGACCTCTCGGCCGCGCTGCTCAAGCTCTACCAGGACAACGCCTCGACGCTCACGCCCGACCCGGTGTTCGTCAAGTTCTACTACTCCCACCCGCCCGCCTCCGAGCGCCTCGCGCGCATGCTGGCGACCGCCTGAGCGCCATCTCTTTTCCGTCTCCCCGCACCTCTTTTCGAAAGCAGCGCCATGAGCACCGCCAGCATGTTGAAGATCAAGGACTGGAAGTCCATCCCCCGCAAGGCACTGAGCGCGACCGAGATCGTCTCGGCGCTGGCGCGGCTCGAAGGCTGGAAGCTCAGCGGCGACGGCGCGAACGTCGCGATCGAGAAGACCTACGGCTTCACGAACTACTTCGAGACCATCGCCTTCGTGAATGCACTGGCGATGGTGGCCCACACGCAGGACCACCACCCCGACCTGTCGGTGCACTACAACCGCTGCGTGGTGCGCTTCAACACGCACGACGTCGGCGGCATCTCGGTCACCGACTTCGATTGCGCACGCCAGGCCGATGCGCTGCTGGCGGCCGCGCCCACGGCATGACCGGAGCGATCGCCTTTGGCTAAGCCGGGCCGCGAGCGCCAGCAGGGCCGAGCCTCGGCCGATGCGCTGCACGACGGCCTCGTGGTGGCGAGCCACGGCCGCCACTGCCTGGTCGAGACGCCCGAAGGCGAACGACGCATCTGCCATCCGCGCGGCAAGAAGAGCCAGGCCGTGGTCGGCGACCGCGTGCGCTGGCAGGCCAGCGAGGACGAAGGCACGATCGAGCAGGTGGTGCCGCGGCGCAACCTGTTCTACCGCCAGGACGACATCCGCACCAAGTCCTTCGCGGCCAACCTCGACCACGTGCTGATTTTGATCGCGGCCGAGCCCGAGTTCTCCGAACACCAGCTCGCGCGCGCCCTGATCGCGGCCGAGGCGGAGCGCATCACGCCGATCATCGCGCTCAACAAGAGCGACCTGGTCGAGCCCTTCGAACGCGCCTGGCGCAAGCTCGCGCCCTACCGGCGCATGCACCACGGCGTGCTGCCGCTGTCGCTCAAGGCCTCGGGCGAGGTCGACCACGCCTCGCTCATGCAGCGCCTCGCGGGCAAGACCACGCTGGTGCTCGGCCCCTCGGGCGCGGGCAAGAGCACGCTGATCAACCTGCTGGTGCCGGGCGCCACCGCGCTCACCGGCGAGATCTCGCAGGCGCTCAATTCGGGCAAGCACACCACCACCAGCACCACCTGGTACTGGGTCGACGCGGCGCGCAGCACCGCGCTGATCGACTCGCCGGGCTTCCAGGAATTCGGCCTCAACCACATCGCGCCGATGCAGCTCGCGGGCCTGATGCCCGACATCGCCGAGCATGCGGGCGAGTGCAAGTTCTACAACTGCACCCACCTGCACGAGCCGGGCTGCGGCGTGATCGCGCACGTGGAATCGGCGGCCAACGACGGGCCGATCAGCGCCTCGCGCTACAGGATCTACGGCGACCTGTTCGCGGAGCTCAGCGAGACGCGCTACTGAGCCTGCAGGATCTCGCGCAGCCGCTCCACCAGCACGCTGCACTGCGCGCGCGTGCCGATGCTGATGCGCAGGTACTGCGCGATGCGCGGCTGGCGGAAGTGCCGCACCAGCACCGCGCGCTCGCGTAGCGCGGCGGCCAGTTCGGCGGCGTCGCGCGACGGATGCCGCGCGAACACGAAATTGGTCTGAGACGGCAGCACCTCGAAGCCCAGGTCCTCGAGCTGCAGCACCAGTCCCTCGCGGGTGTCGACGACGTCGTCGCGCGTCTTGCGGAACCAGTCCTCGTCCTCGAGCGCCGCCACGGCGCCGGCGCTCGCGAGCCGGTCGAGCGGGTAGGAGTTGAAGCTGTCCTTCACGCGCACCAGCGCATCGATCAGGTGCGACTGGCCGCAGGCGAAGCCCACGCGCAGGCCGGCCAGCGAACGCGACTTCGAGAGCGTCTGCACCACCAGCAGGTTGGCATGGTGCGGGATCAGCGGGAGCGCGCTCTCGGCGCCGAAATCGACGTAGGCCTCGTCCACCAGCACCACGCGCTCGGGACAGGCGCGCAGCAGTTCCTCGATGCGCGCCAGCGGCAGGCCGATGCCGGTGGGGGCATTCGGGTTGGCGACCACGACGCCCGCGCAGCCTTCGCGCGCGCGATCGGCCATGGCATCGACGTCGATGCGCAGGTCCTCGTCGACCGGCAACTGCTCGCAGGCGATGCCGTAGAGCTGCGCATAGACGCGGTAGAAGCTGTAGCTGATGTCGGGCATCAGCAGCGGCTCGCGCTGCTGGAAGAAGGCGAAGAAGGCGTGGGCCAGCACCTCGTCGGAACCGTTGCCCGCGAAGACCTGCTCGACCGCGAGCCCGTGGCGGCGCGCGACGGCTTCACGCAGCGCGAGCGAGGTGGGGTCGGGATAGAGCTCGAGGCCGTTCTCGGCCGCCTCGCGGATGGCCTGGATGGCGCGCGGCGACGGGGGATACGGGTTCTCGTTGGTGTTGAGCTTCACGAGGTCCCGGATGCGCGGCTGCTCGCCGGGCACGTAGGGCTCGAGGTCCGCGATGCGCGGGCTCCAGAACGAGGGCGCGCGCTTCGCCACCGGATCGATCGCGTCGACCATGGGCTCAGCCCAGCAGCCGCGCGAGCGTGAGCAGCGCGAGCAGCACCATCCACATCACGACCGAGCGCCAGACCAGGCCCACCACGCTGCGCAGGTGGCCGGGCTCGGGCTCGCGGCCCGGCGTGCTGCCGCTGTCGGTGCGACGGGTGTCGGCGAAGGATTCGCCGGCCTGCGCGCGCGGCAGCGGATCGACGCTGGGAATCGGCCGTAGCCGGCCGCCGCCCAGGCGCACGTTGACCGCGCCCGAGGTGGCCGCGAGGATCACGCCGTCGTTCTCGCTCGGAAAGCGGCGCGCATCGTTGCGCCAGCAATCGATGGCTTCCTCGAAGCTGCCCACCACCGCGAAGCCCAGCGCCGTGATGCGCGCGGGCAGCCAGTCGATCGCATGCCAGGCGCCCTCGGCGGCCTGTTGCACCGATTCGCTCGAGGGCTGCACGGCGGCGCCGTTCTTGTGCGCCCAGTAGCGCGCGACGAATTCGCTCATGCGGTAGAAGACCGCGCCGGCCGGCCCCAGGCCGACCGCGGCGAGCACCGAGAACCAGGCCAGCACGCCGAACACGTGGCGGTGCGCGGCGATCACCGAATGCTCGATCACATGGCGCACGATCTCGCTGCGCGGCAGCTCGGCGGCGTCCACGCCCTGCCAGTGCGCGAGCAGCGAGCGCGCGAGCGGCTCGTCGCCTTCGTCGAGCGCGTCGCGGATGTCGGTGAAGTGGTGGCTGAACTGGCGAAAGCCCAGCGTGACGTAGAGCACCGCGATGCTCCAGAGCACCGCGAACGGCAGCCCCAGCGTGAGCACCAGCAGCCAGTGGATGCCGAGCGCGAGCAGCGTCGGCACGAAGACCGCGAGACCCCAGGCGATCCATCCATGGTGCGGCTTGCCCGCGTCGAAGTTGCGGCTGGTCCAGCGCATCCATGCGAGCACGCCGCCATACACGGGGTTGTGCGGGGCCAGCGGCCGCACCTGCTCGATCAGCAACGCACACAGGATGGCGAAGAAGCTCATCCAGAGATGATAGCGAGACAGCCCCGTCGTTCGGGGCTTGCGGGCCTATGAGGCCGACAGAACTCGCCGTTTCTTCAGGCGGCTCAGGCGCTCAGGAAGCGGTAGAGATTGCGCAGCATGCCGGCCGTCGCGCCCCAGACGAAGCGCTCCTCGCTGCCGTCCTGGTAGGGCATCGAGTACCAGTGCCGCTGCGTCCCGTCGCCCGCGGGCACGGCATGGCGGCGGTGGTTGGCCGGGTCCATGAGCCAGCCCAGCGGCACCTCGAAGGCCTGCGCGACCTCGTAGGGATTGATGGTGAGCTCGAAGCCGGGCTCGACCAGCGACACCACCGGCGTGACGATGAACGAGGTCACGGTGGTGTAGGTCGGCAGGCTGCCGAGCACCTCGATGTAGCTGGCCGACAGGCCGACCTCTTCCCAGGCCTCGCGCAGCGCGGCGGCCGCGATGTTGGCGTCCTCGGGATCGACGCGGCCGCCCGGGAACGCGACCTGTCCCGAATGGGTCGAGAGGTTCGCGGTGCGCTCGGTGAGCAGCACGGTCGGGCCCTGCGGGCGCTGCACGATCGGCACCAGCACGGCCGCCTGCGCGGGCTCGCGGCCGGTCATGCGCGGCTCGCGGCGCAGTTCGGGCGCCCAGGCCGGCGGCGAAGCGAAGCGCGCGCGCAGCGCCTGCGCCGTCAGCTGCTCCAGCGCCACCGCGGGCAGCCCGTCGGCCGTGCCGCCACCCACCACCGGGACCTTGCGCGGGTCGAATGGCGGCAGCATCGTGGGCACGACGGCATTGACGGGTTCGGAGGTGGCGGAGGACATGGACGGGGCGGCGCTGGAGGCGGTCAAGTGATCGATCGTGAGGCGAAGGGTGAACGGACGAAAGGGAAACGGGGGCAAAACGCAAAAAGCCGCCAGAGCGGCGGCTTTTTCGCAACAGGCAAGCCTGCGGGCAGCTTACGCGGCCGCGGCGCTCGACGACTTGCCGGGCAGCTTTTCCTTGATGCGAGCCGAACGGCCGCTGCGGTCGCGCAGGTAGTACAGCTTGGCGCGGCGCACGTCGCCGCGGCGCTTGACTTCGATGTTGGCGATCAGCGGGCTGTAGGTCTGGAAGGTACGTTCCACGCCTTCGCCGCTGGAGATCTTGCGCACGGTGAAGCCGCTGTTGAGGCCACGGTTGCGCTTGGCGATCACCACGCCTTCGTAGGCCTGCACGCGCTTGCGGGTGCCTTCGACGACGTTCACGCTGACGATGACCGTGTCACCGGGCATGAAATCGGGGATGGTCTTGCCGAGGCGAGCGATTTCTTCCTGCTCGAGAGTCTGGATGAGGTTCATGATTTCCTGATATCGATCGTGTCCGCGCTGCACAAAAGGCGTCGTTGGCGCAGTCATGCGGGATGACTTCGCACCGGACGCGGCCGGCCAGAGGATCGGGGAGCCTGCGATTATAGCTTTTTTTTGAGCACCGCCTCATCGGCGGCGTTCAGGCGTCCGGCGGAGCGGGCCGCGTCGATCAATTCGGGGCGTTCCCGGGCGGTGATCGCCAGCCGCTGGTCGCGGCGCCAGCGCTCGATCTGCGCATGGTGGCCCGACATCAGCGGCGCCGGCACGCCCTGCCCGTTCCACTGCTCGGGCCGCGTGTAGTGCGGGCAGTCGAGCAGGCCGTCGAGCGCGGGATTGAAGCTGTCCTGCACATGGCTGGCCTCGTCGCCCAGCACGCCGGGCTGCAGCCGCGCCACCGCGTCGAGCAGCGCCATCGCGGGGATCTCGCCGCCCGACAGCACGAAGTCGCCGAGGCTGACCTGGTGCGTGACATGGGCGTCGATGAAGCGCTGGTCGATGCCTTCGTAGCGGCCGCAGATCAGCACCGCGCCCTCGCTGGCCGACCAGCGCTCGACCGATTCGTGGCGCAGCGCCTCGCCGATCGGCGAGAACAGCACCACCGGCGCCGGCACGCCGCGCGCGGCCTGCGCCGCGGCGAGGCAGGCCGACAGCGGCTCGGCCATCATCACCATGCCGGGGCCGCCGCCGAACGGGCGGTCGTCCACGCGCTTGTAGTTGCCGCTCGCGTAGTCGCGCGGATTCCACAGCACCACCTCGACCTGCTTCGATTCGTAGGCGCGGCGCGTCACGCCGCTGGCCATGAAAGGCGCGAACAGCTCGGGAAACAGCGTGAGGATGTCAAAGCGCATGCGCGCGGACCGCGGCGGCGGGGCCGGGGTCAGTAGTCGGGCTGCCAGTCGACCGTGATGCGCCGGCCCGCGAGGTCGACGCCGTCGACGAAAGCCGAGACGAACGGCACCATGCGCTCGATGGCCTTGCCGTCCTGCTCGGCCGCGATCACCAGCGTGGTCTGCGGGCCGGTGGCGAGCAGTTCGCGCACCGCGCCGAGCACGATGCCTTCGCGGTTGACCACCTCGAGGCCGATCAGGTCGACCCAGTAGTACTCGTCGTCGGCGGTGCTCGGAAAGCTCGAGCGCGGCACGAACACGCGCGCGCCACGCAGCGCCTCGGCCGCGTTGCGGTCGGGCACGTCACGCGACGAGGCGACGATGCAGTCGGAGTGTTCCTTGGCTTCGCTGATCGCGAGCCGGAAAGCGGTGGCCGCCGAAGCCCCGGGGGCCTGCAGGAACCAGCGCTTGGAAGAAAAAAGCGCCTCGGGCTGGGCGCTGTGGGGCAGGACCTTGAACCAGCCCTTGATGCCCCAGGCATCGGCGATGCGGCCTACTTCGATCGCGTCCGCCGGCAATTCGGCGGCTTCGAGCGCGGGCAGCATCGCCGGTGGCCGGGCTGCTTAGGCGGCAGCCTTGGGAGCGGCCGCGGCGGCTTGACGGATCAGGCGCGCGACGGTGGGCGAGGGCTGGGCGCCGACGCTCTTCCAGTACGTCAGGCGGTCCTGAGCGATACGGATGCTTTCTTCGTTTTCCTTGGCGGTCGGGTTGTAGAAACCCAGGCGCTCGATGAAACGGCCATCGCGGCGAACGCGCTTGTCCGACACGACGATGTTGAAGAACGGACGGCCTTTGGCACCGCCACGGGAGAGTCGAATGACGACCATGATTTATCCTTGGGTGGGTCGCAGGCCTTCGTGTTTGAAGATGAAAACCTGCTCACGATGTTCTTCCAGCGTCGAGACACGCGACATGGCCACCCGGCCAGCGACACGCTGAAAAGCCCACGATTATAGCCCGCACCGTGTTCCGGCCGAGAATTCTTGCCTGCACTGGCCAGTTTCCGGCCCATTCACGGCCATTTCGCCGCTCCAATTTCCCCTCATGACAACGATCCGCCCCAGCCGGGAAGACGACATCCCGGCGATCGCCGCCATCTACGCCCACCATGTCCTGCACGGCACGGGCACATTCGAGACCGAGCCGCCCTCCCCCACCGAGATGGCCGCCCGGCGTGCCGACGTGCTGGGCAAGGGGCTGCCCTACCTGGTCGCCGAGCGCGACGGCGCGCTGCTGGGTTTCGCCTACTGCAACTGGTTCAAGCCGCGCCCGGCCTACCGCTTCTCGGCCGAGGACTCGATCTACCTGGCCGAGGCCGCGCGCGGCCAGGGCCTGGGCGCGCGGCTGCTGGCCGCCCTGTGCGAGGCGGCCGAGGCCGCCGGCGTGCGCAAGCTGATCGCGGTGATCGGCGACTCGGCCAATGCCGGCTCGATCGGCGTGCACCGCGGCCAGGGCTTCACCCAGGTCGGCGTGCTCAAGGACTGCGGCTGGAAGTTCGGCCAGTGGCGCGACGTCGTGCTGATGGAAAAGAGCATCGGCGCGGGCAGCAGCACCCATCCCGAATGAACGAAGCAACGAAAGCAGGATCGAGCACCGCATGAAAAGCAAGACGACCACGGCCTGGCTGGCCTTCCTGGGCGGCCCGCTGGGCCTGCACCGCTTCTACCTGCGCGGACTGGGCGACTGGCTCGGCTGGCTGCTGCCGATCCCGACCGCGCTGGGCCTCTACGGCATCGAGCGCGTGCGCATGTTCGGCGTGGACGACGGCTGGAGCTGGGTGCTGATCCCTTTCCTCGGCTTCACCATCGCCGGCTGCGCGCTCACGGCCATCGTCTATGGCCTGATGACGCCCGAGAAGTGGAATGCGCGCTACAACGCGGGCGCGGCACCCGACGCGGAACCGGGTCGCACGAGCTGGGCCACCATCGGCGCGGTGGTGCTGGCACTGTTCTTCGGCAGCACGATCCTCATGGCGAGCATCGTGTTCAGCTTCCAGCGCTACTTCGAGCACCAGGTCGAAGAGGGACGGAAGATTTCCCAGTAGATCCGGGGATTGGCACCCGGCGCCGACGCCGGGTACCAACCAAAAAAACCACCCGACCAGAGCCGGGTGGCAAACCTTGGAGACAAAAAAGACGCGGGAATCAGAAGCTGTGGCGCAGCCCGAAGTCGTAGCCCGTCGACGAGCGCGGTGCCCAGCCGGCGGTCGCCAGGTAGGCCGGAGCGCCTCCGGTGGTCACGCGGTTGAACACGGCCGTGTTGTTCTGGCCATCCTTGATGCGCACGCGGGCGATCGTGGCGTACAGGGCGGTGCGCTTCGACAGGTTGTGCACGTAGCCCAGCGCGAACTGGTTGGCCTTGGTCGACAGCTCGGGGTTGCCGAACAGCGCGGTGGCCGGGTTCACGAAGCCGTTCTGGCCGGCCTTGTACTTCACGTAGCCGTACGAAGCCTTGATCTGGCCCGGGCCCACCGGCACGCTGACGCCGAGCAGGAAGCCGTCGTACTTGTCGGTCACGCTGTCGACGAAGGTCAGGGCGCCCAGGGCGGTGGCCGTGTCGAACTTGTTGCGGACTTGCGAGTACTCGCCGAACAGCTTCGCCGCGCCGAGGTCGTAGCTCGCGCCGAGGTTGAAGGTGTTGATGCGGTTCTTGAACGCTTGCGAAGCCAGCGCCGGGGTCAGGACCGTGGTCGCGGTCAGCGGCGTGGTGTCCTTGTTGTCCTGGCCGTAGGAAACGGCGACGTCCAGCGGGCCGTTGGCATAGCCGACGCGGCCGCCGAAGTACGAACCGCGCTTCGAGGGCGACTCGATCACGTTCTCGTCGAACTTGACGTTCTCGTGCAGCGCGTACTGGAACTGGCCATAGAAGCCACCGAGGTTCGGCGGCAGGAAGTAGCCGATGCTGTTGCTGGCGCGCGCGTAGTTGTCGCTGGCCGAAGCGCCGTTGGGCGCGGTGCCTGCCTTGCGCGACAGCGAGTCGCCGACGCGGCTGATCAGGCTCGTGCCCACGCCACGCAGACCGAAGGGATCGAACACGTTGTCGTTCCAGTAGGTGGGCGTGTAGTCGCGGCCGAGGCGGATTTCGCCGAAGCCACCCGACAGGCTCACGGTGGAGCGACGGTCGAACGCGGCCACGCCGGTCTTGCCGTCATCGTTGGTGATGCCCGATTCGAGCCAGAAGCTCGCTGCCAGGCCACCGCCCAGATCTTCCGTGCCGCGGAAACCGAGGCGGCTGGAGCTGCTGCTGCCGTTCGCCAGGGCCGTTTGGCTCTGCTTGCGCGAAGCGCCGTAGAGCAGCGGGTTCGTGCCACGGTACTCGCTCTTGGTCGAGTAGTTGCTCACGCTCGCATCGACCACGCCGAACAGCGTCACCGACGATTGAGCAGCCGCTCCGCCGGCCGCCAGCACGGCGGCCAATGCCACCAGGGATTTTTTCATTTCAGCTTCCTCTTTCTTAAGCACAACAAGCGTCCTGGGCGGTTCTTCGAGGAACCACCCCGGAACGGGGGGACACCGGGGATTCCGCGGCGGCTCGCCGCGGTTTCTCGCGTGCATCGGATCGCGTTTCATGCGGCGCCGGCGTGGGACCGGCTCCGAGCGACGTTGCACGCGATGCATCTGCAATCGGGTGCAGTGATGGTCTCGTGCGCGGGTGAAGAGTCCGTGACAACCCTTAGAGTCCGTTCACGGAAACGGGACTCTTTGGCGCGATAACAACAGGCTCAGAAAGATGTGCTGAAACGCACTGCGCCGCACGGCGATCGCGCGGCATCGGGGCGATGTCGATGCACCCCGAAGAACCGGACTCAGAAGATCTGCCAGCTCACCCAGTAAGCAATCGCCGCCACGAACGCCGATGCCGGGATCGTGAAGATCCACGCCCACACGATGTTGCCCGCCACGCCCCAGCGCACCGCGCTCGCGCGCTGCGCCGAGCCCACGCCGACGATGGCGCCGGTGATGGTGTGGGTGGTCGACACGGGAATGCCCAGCGCGGTGGCCAGGAACAGCGTGAGCGCGCCGCCGGTCTCGGCGCAGAAGCCGCCCACGGGCTTGAGCTTGGTGATCTTCTGGCCCATGGTCTTGACGATGCGCCAGCCGCCGAACATGGTGCCCAGCGCGATCGCGGCATAGCAGCTCACGATGACCCAGGTCGGCGGTTCGGCCTCGCCAGCCGAGGCGTAGCCGGTGGCGATCAGCAGCATCCAGATGATGCCGATGGTCTTCTGCGCGTCGTTGCCGCCGTGGCCCAGGCTGTAGGCGCCGGCCGAGACCAGCTGCAGCCGCCGGAACCAGCGGTCGATGCGCGAAGGCGTTGCGCGGCGGAAGGTCCAGGCCACGATCACCATCATCAGCGAGCCGAGCAGGAAGCCCAGCACCGGCGAGACGAAGATGAAGGCCACGGTCTTCCAGATGCCCGAGGCGACGAGGCCGCTGGTGCCGGTCTTGGCGATCACGGCGCCGACGATGCCGCCGATCAGCGCATGCGAGGAACTGCTGGGGATGCCGTAGTACCAGGTGACGAGGTTCCAGCTGATGGCGCCGATCAGCGCGCCGAACACCACGTGCACGTCGACCACGCCGGGCTGGGCGATGCCCTTGCCCACGGTGGCGGCCACGCTCAGGTGGAAGACGAAGATCGCGATCAGGTTGAAGAAGGCGGCGAACACCACGGCCTGGCCGGGCCGCAGCACGCCCGTGGACACCACGGTCGCGATCGAGTTGGCGGCATCGTGGAAGCCGTTCATGAAGTCGAACAGGATCGCGAGCGCGACCAGCACCATCACCACCCAGAGGGCGACCTGCACCGTTGCCATCGGTCGTGCCCGCTCAGGAGTTCTCGAGGACGATGCCCTCGATCACGTTGGCCACGTCCTCGCACTTGTCGGTGATCGTCTCGAGCAGCTCGTAGATCGCCTTGAGCTTGATGACCTCGCGCACGTCGGGCTCCTCGCGGAACAGCTTGCTCATGGCGCTGCGCATCACGCGGTCGGCGTCGGACTCGAGGCGGTCGATCTCCTCGCAGGTCTTCAGGGTGGCCTCGGCCACGGCCGGGTCGGCGATCTTGCCGAGGTACTTCACGGCGTCCTTGAGGCGGTCGCAGCACTTCACGCTCAGCGTGGTGAGGCGCACGATCTCCTCGGTCATGTGGCGCACGTCGTACAGCGCCATGGTCTCGGCCGAGTCCTGGATCAGGTCGGCCACGTCGTCCATGGTGTTGATGAGCTTGTGGATCTGCTCGCGGTCGATCGGCGTGATGAAGGTCTTGTGGATCAGCCGGTTGACGTCGTGCGTGACGCGGTCGGCCGCGCGCTCGGCGTTGTCGACGTCGCGGTTGTACTGCTCGCGCAGGTGCACGTCGTTGTAGTTGGTGACGAGTTGCTCGAACGCCCGGGCCGCCTCGACGATGCGCTCGGCGTGCTGGTTGAACATCTCGAAGAAATTGCCCTCGCGGGGCAGCAGCTTGCCGAACATGGCGACTCCTGGAGGACGTCAATCACAGTTTCATGACGCCTTGATGAAAAACCCGCGAAGTTTAAACGGGCGGATCGTGCGATCCGGACCTTGGGGGGTTGATCTTTTCGTTGTATATGCGCGCGGCGTGGCTGCCGCGCAGCCGCCAGCAGCATCACCGGCGCGACGCCGGCGGGATCGAGGCCCGCCCTGGCGGCCCGCTCAAGCCTGGGGATCGGTGTCGCGCAGCCGCTCGATGACCTGCTTCGACACGCGCGCCAGCGCGGCGCGCGGCACCTTGTCGGGCGCGATCTCCGCCAGCGGCTTCAGCACGAAGGCGCGCTCGCGCATGCGCGGATGCGGCAGCGTGAGCGCGGGCGTGTCCTTGACCGTGTTGCCGTGCGTCAGCAGGTCGAGGTCGAGGGTGCGTGGCGCATTCGGAAACGGCCGCTCGCGCCCGGCCTCGAGCTCGAGCTGCTGCAGGTCGGCCAGCAGCGCCTCGGCCGTGAGGCCGGTGCGCACCGCGACCACGGCATTGATGAAGTCGGGGCCGGTGGCATCGACCGGCGCGCTGCGATAGAGCGAGGAGCTGGCCGTCACGGTGGTGCGCTCGATCGCGCCGATGGCGAGGATCGCGGCGCGCACCGCCGCGGCGGCATCGCCGAGGTTGGCACCGATCGCGATGAAGGCCTGGACCGTGGGGTACTCGTCGCGGGACCGGCTCGGAGGCCGGGCCGGGCCGGAGCCGCCCGAGCGACCGGCCGGCCTGCGCGCCGGCGCGGCGCCCTTGCGGGCCGGGCCGGCGGAACTGGCGCCGCGGCCGCCGGGCTTGCGATCGCCATCGCGGGCATCGCGCGGTGCCTGGCGACGGCCCTCGCCGCCCCCCGCGGGCTTGCGGCCGCCCGCGCCCTTGCCGCCCGACGGGCGCCCGGTGGTACTCATTCGGACGCGGCTGGCGCGCCGCCCTCACCACCGGTACGCGGCTTGCGGCGGCGCCGGCGCTTGCGCGGCGCGGCCGCCTCGCCATCGGGCGGCACGGCAGCACCGGCTTCGCCGTCGGCCGCCTCGTCGTCCGCGCGCTCGTCGCCGCGCGCGGCGGCGCTCTTGACGACCACGGGACCGGCCGCGGGCGCGGTGTTGCGCACCCGCACGCGCTGGCGCGTCTTCTGTTCGTCGCGCACCTGGTCCAGCAGGTCCTGGCGCCGCGTGTCGTCCGAGGTGCTGAACTCCTGCCACCACTCGGCGATGGCCTCGCTCACCTCACCCACGTCGGCGCGCAGGCGCATGAAGTCGAAGGCGGCACGGAAGCGCGCCTGCTCGACCAGGCTGTAGGGCGTGGAGCCGGTGCGCTTGTCGAAGCGCGGCTGCATCATCCAGATCTCGCGCATGTCGGCGGCCAGCTTGCCGCGGCCCGAGACGTCGCCGATGCGCGCGTTGAACACGTCGTCGATCGCGTCCTGCAGCGCCGGGAACGGCGGCTGCGCGCGCTGGCCGTTGCGGCCTTCCTGGCGCTGGGCCCAGCCGTCGCGCACGTCGGCCCACAGCACGCAAGCCAGCAGGAAGCTAGGCGCCACCGGCTTGCCCTCGCCGACGCGGCGGTCGGTGTCCTGCAGCGCGGCCTTCACGAACGGCAGGTCGGCGCGCTCCACCACCACGTCGAGCAGCGGATAGATGCCCCTGGCCAGCCCCAGCTTGCGCAGCTGCTCGACGGTGGCAATCGCATGGCCGGTCTGCAGCAGCTTGAGCATCTCGTCGAACAGGCGGCTCTGCGGCACGTCGGCCAGCAGCTTGCTCGACTCGACCAGCGGCGCGCCGGTCTTGGGCTCGAGCTTGAAGCCCAGGGCCGCGAGCTTGGCCGAGAAGCGGATGGCGCGGATGATGCGCACCGGGTCCTCGCGGTAGCGCACGGCCGGGTCGCCGATCATGCGCAGCACCAGCTTCTGGGCATCGCGGATGCCGTGGTGGTAGTCGATCACCACCTGCCGCGCCGGGTCGTAGTACATCGCGTTGACGGTGAAGTCGCGGCGCGCGGCGTCTTCCTCCTGCGGGCCCCAGACGTTGTCGCGCAGCACGCGGCCGCTGGCGTCCACGGCATGGGTCATGCCCGCGAGCTCGCCCTTGCTGGTGCGCTCGTTGCCGCTGACCTGGCCGGCGGCGGCCGCGTCCATGTAGGCGCGGAAGGTCGAGACCTCGATCACCTCGTGCTCGCGGCCGCGCCCGTACACCACGTGCACGATGCGGAAGCGCCGCCCGATGATGAAGGCGCGGCGGAACAGCCCCTTGACCTGCTCGGGCGTGGCATTGGTCGCCACGTCGAAGTCCTTGGGCCGCAGGCCGAGCAGCAGGTCGCGCACCGCGCCGCCCACCACGTAGGCCTCGAAACCGGCCTGCTGCAGGGTGGTGACCACATTCTTCGCGCGTTCGTCGACCAGGGCCGGATCGATCCGGTGAACCTCCGCCGGCACTTCCTCGCGCTTGCCGAAGCGGCTCTTTCCCTGTGCGCCGCCGGCGGATTTGCCGAGCAGCTTGTCGATGAATTTCTTGATCATTGGTTGAGAAGGGTTCTTCTTATTCGTTTTCGAGCATGGAGCGGATCAACGGAATGGTGATCGCGCGTTGCGTCTGCAGCGCATAGCCGTCCAGCTGCGTGAGCAGCTCCATCAGGCTGCCGAGGTCGCGGCTGAAGCGGTGCAGCATGTAGTCGAGGACATCGTCGGACAGCATCACGCCGCGCGCATCGGCGGCCTGGCGCAGCACGGCGCGCCGCTCGCTCTCGCCGAGCACCTGCAGATGGAACACGTGGCCCCAGCCGAGGCGGGTGCGCAGGTCCTCGCGCAGCGGCAGATCGGCCGGCGGCAGCGCGCCCGCGGCCACCACGCCGCGCTGCAGGCTCTGCGCATTGACGAACCAGTTGAAGGCCGCGTGCTGCTGCACGGCGGTGTAGAGGTGCACCTCGTCGAGCAGCACGGCGACCCAGCGCTCGTCGAACTCGGGCGGCTCCAGCAGGCCGGCGTGCAGCCAGCCCACGCTGGCGCCCTGCTCGCGCAGCGCCACGCGCACCGATTCGAGCAGGTGGGTCTTGCCGCTGCCGCTTTCGCCCCACAGGTAGGTGGGCACGGGCGAGTGGAGCGCCGGACTGCCGGCGCCGCCCACCCACAGTTGCAGGTGCCGCAGCGCCGCCTCGTTCGGGCCGGCAAAGAAGGCGTCGAAGCTGGGGCCCGTCGCGATGCCGATATCGAGCGCGAGCTGTTTCATCCCGGGAAGGTTCATGGAGGGGGCGGTCAACGCCCGTAAAATCGTCCGGAATTCTATCGGCCCGGCCGTTTCGCCCTTTGACCCTCCCCCCGGGGTGCCATCGCGGCCGGCGCGCTTTCCATTCCTCTCGCTTCCAACCAGCCATGACCTCCCCTCTGCCCACTCCGCTCAGCTACAAGGACGCCGGCGTCGACATCGATGCCGGCGACGCGCTGGTCGACCGCATCAAGCCGCTCGCGAAGAAGACCCTGCGCGAAGGCGTGCTGGCCGGCATCGGCGGTTTCGGCGCCCTGTTCGAGGTGCCCAAGCGCTACAAGGAGCCGGTGCTGGTGAGCGGCACCGACGGCGTGGGCACCAAGCTCAAGCTGGCCTTCGAATGGAACATGCACGACACGGTCGGCATCGACCTCGTGGCCATGAGCGTCAACGACGTGCTGGTGCAGGGCGCCGAGCCGCTGTTCTTCCTCGACTACTTCGCCTGCGGCAAGCTCGACGTCGACACCGCCGCGGCGGTGGTCGGCGGCATCGCGCGCGGCTGCGAGCTCTCGGGCTGCGCGCTGATCGGCGGCGAAACCGCCGAGATGCCCGGCATGTACCCGGCCGGCGAGTACGACCTGGCGGGCTTCGCGGTCGGCGCGGTCGAAAAGTCGAAGATCCTCACGGGCCAGAACGTCAAGCCCGGCGACGTGGTGCTGGGCCTGGCCTCGGCCGGCGTGCATTCCAACGGCTTCAGCCTGGTGCGCAAGGTGATCGAACGTGCCGGCGCCGAGCTGCCCGCCACGCTCGACGGCAAGCCCTTCCGCGAGGCCGTGATGGAGCCCACCCACCTCTACGTGAAGCCGGTGCTCGAGGCGCTCGGCAAGCACCCGATCAAGGCGCTGGCCCACATCACCGGCGGCGGCCTGCTCGAGAACATCCCGCGCGTGCTGCCCGAGGGCACCGCCGCCCACCTGAAGAAGGGCAGCTGGCCGCAGACCGAGCTGTTCGCCTGGCTGCAGAAGGTGGCCGGCATCGACGACATCGAGATGAACCGCACCTTCAACAACGGCATCGGCATGGTGGTGGTGATCGACGCGGCCGAGGCCGCCGCCTGCGCCGCCACGCTGCGCGCGGCCGGCGAGACGGTGCACGAGATCGGCGCGATCGCCGAGCGCGGCGAAGGCGCCGCCGTGGTCGTCGCCTGAACCCACCGGGTTTCGACGCGCAAGCGCCCTCCCGGATGACCAAGCCCCTGCCCACCGCTCCCATCGCCCCCGTGCCGCCACGCAGCGCCCCGCGCAACGTGGTGATCGCCAGCTACCTGCTGATGCTCGCGGGCCTGATGCTCGTGATGTGGCAGCACCTGCTGCCGGGGCTGCTGTGCGCCTGCATCGGCTTCCTGGCCACGCGCTTCTTCGCGCGGCTGATCGGCCGCGGCCTGGCGCGCTTCGCCCCGCTGCGCGCGCGCGGCGACGGCATCGCGCGCGTGCTGGCGGTCACGCTGGTGCTGCTGGCGCCGATCGCGCTGGTCACCGTGGGGCTGTCGCAGGCGCGGGAATACGTCATCGACGCACCCGACCAGTACCGCGAGCTGCTCGACTACACGGCGCGCACCGTGCTCGAGCTGCGGCTGAAGCTGCCGCCCGAGATCGCGGTCTACCTGCCCGAGGGCGCGGCCGAGATCCAGCGCATGGTGGCGAACTACATGCGCGCCCAGGCCGGCATGCTGGCACTCACCGGCCGCGCCTGGCTCGGGGCGCTGCTGTTCGCCTACGTGGGGCTGATCATCGGCGGGCTGGCCGCGGTGGCGCATGCGCGCGGGCCGCGCCGGCCGCTGGCGGAGGAGCTGCACCAGCGCATCACGATGTTCGGCCAGGCTTTCGGCCAGATCGTCGCGGCGCAGTTCTGGATCGCGGCCTTCAACACGCTGCTGACCGCCATCTTCCTGCTGGTGCTGATGCCGCTGTGGGGCCCGCACCTGCCCTACACGCCCGCGCTGATCACGCTGACCTTCGTCGCCGGGCTGGTGCCGATCGTGGGCAACCTGGTGTGCAACGCGGTGATCACGCTGGTGGCGTTGTCGGTGTCGCCGGTCACGGCCGCGGCCTGCCTGGCCTTCCTGATCCTGATCCACAAGGCCGAGTACGTGATCAACGCCAAGGTGGTGGGCAGCCGCACGCAGATGAGCGTGTGGGAGCTGCTGGCCGTGATGTTCGTGGCCGAGGCGGTGTTCGGCCCGGCCGGGCTGGTGGCGGCGCCGCTGTTCTACGCCTACCTCAAGAAAGAGCTGCAGGCCGGCGGCCTGGTCTGAGGCGGCGGGCGCCCCGCGCGCCTGGCGATGTCCTGATTTGATCGATTCTGGTCCGCTCCGGAGCGGCCCTCAGGCGTGAAACCGCCAAGAATCGGGCGCATCATCCACTTCGCCTTCGGAAAATCCGCCATGAAGACCTGTCTGATTGTGATCGACGCCCAGGAATCATTCCGCCAGCGCCCGTACTGGGACGAAAGCCTCGCAGCGCCCTATCTCGCGGCCCAGAACGCGCTGATCGCGGGCGCGGCCGAGGCCGGCCTGCCGATCGTGCGCGTCTACCACGTCGACGGCCCGACCACCGCCGCCAACCCCTTCGCGGTCGAATCGGGCTTCGTGCGCCCGATCGAGGGCCTGGCCGGCTTCGACGCCGCCGCCACCTTCACCAAGCACCGCCACAGCGCGCTGGTCAACAGCGGGCTCGACATCTGGCTCACCCAGCAGGGCATCGGCCGGCTGATCGTGAGCGGCATCCGCACCGAGCAGTGCTGCGAGACCACCACCCGCCATGCCTCCGACCTGGGCTGGGAGGTCGACTACGTGACCGACGCCACGCTGACCTTCGACATGGTGCAGCCCGACGGCAAGCCGCTTTCGGCCGCCGACATCAAGGCCCGCACGGCGACCGTGCTGGCGGGGCGCTTCGCGACCCTCTGCGGCGTGGCGCAGGCGCTGGAACGCGCGGCATGAGTCCGTCGCCGGCCGCCGCGCTGCGCGTGCTGATCCTGGCCTTCGACGGCATCGAGGCCCTGGACTTCGCGGGCCCGTTCGAGGTGTTCACCACCGCGACCCGCGTGCACCGGCGACTGCGGCCGGACGAACCGGCGCCCTTCGAGGTCGCGGCCGTGGCCGAGGGCGCGCCCGCGCGGCCGGTGCAGGCGCGCGCCGGGCTGCGGCTGCTGGCCGCGCACGACCTGGCCGACGCGCCGCAGGCCGACCTGCTGCTCGTGCCCGGCGGCGTGGTCGACGCGCCGCTCGCGAGCGCCGCCACGCTGCAGTGGATCGCGCGGCAGGCCGCGGGCGCGCGGCTGGTGGCTTCGGTCTGCACCGGCGTCTTCCTGCTCGCGGCCAGCGGCGTGGTCACCGACCAGGCCGTCACCACGCACTGGGAGGACCTGGCCGATCTGCGCGAGCGCTTCCCGGCGCTCGAGGTGCGCGAAGGCGTGCGCTGGGTCGACGGAGGCCGGATCCTGAGCTCGGCCGGCATCAGCGCCGGCATCGACATGAGCCTGCACCTGGTCGAGCGCCTGGCCGGCCGCGAACTGGCCGAGCGCACCGCGCGCCAGATGGACTACGCATGGACGCACAACCCCCCCTGATCCGCGTCGTCTTCGTGCTGCTGCCCGGCAGCCTGGTGCTCGACTGGGCCGGGCCGGCCGAAGCGCTGCGCATCGCCAACCAGCGGCTGCGTGCCAGCGGGGCGCCGCCGCGCTTCGCGATCGAGTTCGCGAGCCCGCGGCCCGACACGGTCGGCTCGGTCGGCATCGCGCTGACCGGGCTGGCGCCGCTGCCGGACCTGCTCACCGCCGATGGTGCCGACGGCGCCGCCTGGGTGGTGCTGGTCGGCATGCCGGGCGACACGATCCCGATCGACACGCCCGAGACCCAGGACCTGCTGCACTGGCTGCGCGGCCTGCGGCTCGAGGCGGGGCGGCTCGAGCTGCTGACCATCTGCGCCGGCAGCCTGCTGGCCGCGCATGCCGGCGCGCTGGCCGGGCGGCGCGCCACCACGCACCACCATCACCTCGACGAGCTGCGCGCCGTGGAACCGCGCTGCGAGGTGGTGGGCAACCGGGTGTTCGTGCTCGACCCGCCGGTCTACAGCAGCGCCGGCGTCACCACCGGCATCGACCTGCTGCTGCACCGCATCGCCGACACCTGCGGCGAGGCGCTGGCGGCGCAGGTCGCGCAGACCATGGTGGTGGCGCTGCGGCGCGGCCCGCACGACCCGGAGCTGTCGCCCTTCCTGGCCTACCGCAACCACCTGCACGCCGCCCTGCACCGCGTGCAGGACGCGGTCAGCGAACGGCCGCAGGCCGACTGGAACGTGCCGCGCATGGCCGAGGTGGCCCACACCTCGGCGCGCCACCTCACGCGGCTGTTCGTCGAGCACGCGGGCGTGGCGCCGCTGGCCTACCTGCGCCGGCTGCGGCTGGCGGCCGCGCAACTGGCGCTGGCCTCGGGCGCCAGCGTCACGCGGGCGGCCGAGCTGTCGGGCTTCGGTTCCGACACGCAGTTGCGCCGCGCCTGGCACCAGTTCGGGCTGCCGGGTTCGCCGTCGGACGCGGCCGGGCTGGCGCGCGGCTGAGTCAGCCCAGGCAGGCGCGTGCGCGCGCCGCCAGCAGCGCCTTCTCGCGGCCGTTGCGCGTCAGGCCGGCCGCGCGCTCGAACTCGCGCCGCGCCTCGTCGAGCCGGCCCAGCTTGAACAGCAGGTCGCCGCGCACCGCCGGCAGCAGGTGGTAGCCCTGCAACGCAGGCTCGGCCAGCAGCGCATCGGCCACCTCGAGCCCCGCGGCCGGGCCGAAGGCCATCGACAGCGCGACCGCGCGGTTGAGCTCGACGATCGGCGAAGGCGCGAGCTGGGCCAGCGCGTCGTAGAGCGCGGCGATGCGGCCCCAGTCGGTCTGCTCGGCCGTGCGCGCCCGCGCATGGCAGGCGGCGATGGCGGCCTGCAGCGCATAGGGGCCGAGCGCGCCGCCGAGCGCCTCGGCGCGTGCCAGCGCGGCCAGGCCGCGGCGGATCAGCACGTGGTCCCAGCGCGCGCGGTTCTGCTCGAGCAGCAGCACCGGCTCGCCCGATGGCCCGACGCGCGCGGCGGTGCGCGAGGCCTGGATCTCCATCAGCGCGACCAGCCCGTGCACTTCCGACGCCGCGGGCATCAGCTCGGCCACGATGCGGCCCAGGCGCAGCGCCTCCTCGCACAGCGCGGGCCGCATCCAGTCGTCGCCCGCGGTGGCGGCATAGCCCTCGTTGAAGATCAGGTAGAGCACCTCGAGCACCGAGGCCAGCCGCGGCTCGAACTCGGCGCGGCGCGGCACCTCGAAGGGCACGCGCGCCTCGGCCAGGGTGCGCTTGGCGCGCACGATGCGCTGCGCGACGGTGGGCTCGGTGACCAGGAAGGCGCGCGCGATCTCGTCGGTGGCGAGGCCGCCGAGCAGGCGCAGCGTGAGCGCCACGCGCGCCTCGGTCGACAGCACCGGGTGGCAGGCGGTGAAGACCAGCCGCAGCAGGTCGTCGCCGATGTCGTCGTCGAGCGCGGTGTCGACCGCCTCGGCGAAATCGGCCTGCGCGATCTCGTGCCGCGCATCGAGCTCGCGGCCGATCTCGCCGGCCTTGTGCTCGGCCAACTGCAGGTGGCGCAGGCGGTCGAGCGCGCGGCGCTTGGCCACGGCGGTGAGCCAGGCCGCGGGGTTGTCGGGCACGCCCGATTCGCTCCATTGCTCGAGCGCCGAGACCAGCGCGTCCTGGGCCAGCTCCTCGGCCAGGCCCACGTCGCGCACCATGCGCGCGACGGTGGCAATGATCCTGGCCGACTCCATGCGCCACACCGCCTCGACGGTGCGATGGATCGCGGCGGTGCGCGGGTCGTGGCTCACCGGCTCAGTTCGCGGGCTTCTTGAGGGTCTGCATCGAGGGGAAGGCCTCGGCGGTCAGCGCCTGCACCTCGGCCGGATAGTCCTCGACCTCCTGGATCTGGCGCACCTCGATGACCTCGTTCTCGCCGCCGGGGCAGCGCGTGGCCCATTCGATGGCGGCGGCGCGCGAGGGCACGTCGATGATCCAGAAGCCGCCGAGCACTTCCTTGGCCTCGGCGAAGGGGCCGTCGACCACCGTGGGCTTGCGGCCCGGGAAGCTCACGCGCGCGCCCATCGAGGGTGGATGCAGGCCGTCGCAACTGATCAGGATGCCCGCCTCCTGCATCGATGCGTTGTAGGCCATCATGGCCGACACCGCGTCGACGTCGTCGGGGATGGTGCCGGGCGCGGCGTTCTCGTAGCCGTGGGGGATCATCAGCAGCATGAATCGCATGGCGGTTCTCCTGGATTCAGTGGCCGGGCTTGGTGCGGGCCTCGGTCTCGGCGCGCAGGCGGTCTTCCTGCGCGAGCAGCTCGGGCGTCATCGAATCGCCGAAGTCGGCGGCCTCGAAGACCTGGCGGATCTCGATCTCGCCTTCCTGGAACGGGCTGCGCCTGATCCACTCGATGGCCTCTTCCTTCGACTTCACCTGGAACAGCCAGAAGCCGGCCAGCAACTCCTTGGTTTCGGCGAAAGGGCCGTCGATGACGGTGCGCTTGGTCGGGCCCTCGCAGCGCACGCGCACGCCCTTCGAGCTGGGATGGAGGCCCTCGCCCGCCAGCAGCACGCCGGCCTTCACCAGTTCCTCGTTGTACTTGCCCATCGCGGTGAGGATCTCGGTGCTGGGCATCACGCCGGCTTCGGAATCCGCATTGGCCTTGACCAGAATCATGAATCGCATGTCGTTGCTCCTAGAGGGGTTGGAAGTAAATCGGGAACGGCGTCGAAGTCTCGAATCTGCCTGCTCCTGTTGACACGTCGAGCGACGGCCGGCCGGATCGACAGGAATCGACCGGCCCAGTTGTAAAAAAGCGTTTCAATTTCAGCGAGCCCGGCGCTACGGGCGGCCGCAGAAGCGCAGCACATGCCCGTCGGGCTCGCGGATCGCGAACTCGCGCGTGCCCCAGGGCTGCGACACCGGCGCCTCGATGACCGTGACGCCGCGCTTCAGGTAGGCCGCATGCAGGCCGTCGATGTCGTGGCCGACCTGGATCACGAACTCGCCGCGCCAGGGACGCGGCTCGCGCGCGCCGGTCTGCCACAGGCGCAGGTAGATCGGCTGGCCGGCGCCGGCCGGCAGCTGCCTGACGCGGCCGTAGCTCGGCGGCTCGCCCGCGATGAAGTCGAGCTCGAAGCCCAGCACCTCGCAGAACCAGCGCGCGGCGCGGCCGACATCGGCCACCGGCAGCACCGGCTCCATGCCATGGAAGCCGTGCACGGCGCCGAGGGCGGGCGCGCCGGTGGGGCCCGCCCGGGTGGCCATCAGCTGGCGGCGCGCCGCAGCGCGGCCACGCGCTCCGCGATGGCGTCGATGTCGAGCGCGTCCTCGGCATGGGCCAGGTAGGCCTCGAGGTCGCGCACCGCGGCGGCCGTGCTGCCCTGCTCGGCATGGGCGATGCCGCGGTCGCGGTACTCGCCCCAGGCCTCGGGCAGCAGCGCGATGATGCGGTCGAGCACGGCGATCAGCCGCTGCCAGTCCTCCTGCGCGCGGTGTACTTCCTTGAGGTTGCGCAGCATGCGGCCGATGATCTCGCGCGAGCTCGCGGGCTGCAGGTACAGGCCCAGCGGCACGTCGAATTCGCCGACCAGGCCGTTGCCGCGCTTGTAGGGCTCGAGCCGCTCGCTGAGTTCCTCGCGCGAGAGCGACTTGCCGGTGAAGGGATCGATCACCACCTGCCCCTTGGGCAGCGTCACCTTGAGCATGAAGTGGCCCGGGAAGCCGATGCCGCGCGCCTGCAGCCCCAGGCCCTGCGCCAGCTCCATCCACAGCACCGCGAGCGAGATCGGGATGCCGCGGCGCGTGCGCAGCACCGCGTTGAGGTAGCTGTTGTCGGGGTCGTAGTAGTCGTTGACGTTGCCGCCGAAGTTCAGGTCGTTGAAGAAGAACTGGTTGAGCGCGCGCAGCCGCGCGAGCGGTGCGGCGTCGGACGGCAGGCGGCGCTTGAGGCGGGCCAGCAGCTGGTCGACATCGCCGAGCACCTGCTGGACGTCGAGGTCGGGGTATTCGTCCTGCGCGATGCTGGCGGCGGCCTCGAGCAGCGGGAACTGGTCGTCGCTCTGCACGAGCGACTCGAAATACTCGAGTGCGGTGGGGACCTGGAAGCTGAACGTCGTCATGTGGCTTTGTAGAGGAGCGGGGCCGGCAGCGTCAAGGCGGGGGACATGCGGATTGCCAAGGCATCCGGCGGTGCCGATCGTCGGAGGCTCAGCGCCGCATGAAGCTGCGCAGCCGCACGCCGGCGGCGGCCAGCACCGCGAAATAGAGCAGCGCGGCGCCGGTCACCAGCATCGCGAGCAGGCCGATGCGCCAGAAGCGCTGCTCGCGCAGGCCGATCCAGTCGAAATGCCCCGAGGCCCAGGCCAGCAGCGCGGCCAGCACCAGCGAGCCCGCGAGCACCTGCAGCGCGAAGCGGCCCCAGCCGGGCTCGGGCTTGTAGCTGCCGCGGCGGATCAGGCCGACCAGCAGCCAGCTCGCGTTGACCAGCGCGCCGATGCCGATGGTCAGGGTCAGCGCCGCGTGCTGCAGCACCGGCACCAGGAACAGGTTGAGCACCTGGGTCAGGATCAGCACGCCGACCGCGATCAGCATCGGCGTGCGGGTGTCGTGCTTGGCGTAGTAGCCCGGCGCGAGCACCTTGATCGCCACGATGCCGACCAGCCCGACGCCGTAGCCCATCAGCGCGACGGTGGTGCGGCGCACGTCCTCGCCGCCATAGGCACCGTTGTGGAACAGCACCGCCACCAGCGGCTGCGAGAACAGCAGCAGCGCCACCGCGCACGGCGCCGCGAGCAGCAGCACCAGGCGCAGGCCCCAGTCGAGCAGCGACGAATAGCGCGCATCGTCCTTGGCCGCGCGCGCGCCGGCCAGCTGCGGCATCAGCACCACGCCCAGCGCCACGCCCAGCATGGCGGTGGGGAACTCCATCAGCCGGTCGGCATTGGTGACCCAGGTCACGCTGCCGGTGGCCAGGTGCGAGGCGATCTGCGTGTTGATCAGCAGCGAGATCTGCGCCACGCTCACGCCGAGCAGCGCGGGCAGCATGAGGCGCGCGATCTTGCGCGTGTCGGGGTCGGCCCAGGCGGTGCGCAGCGCCTTGAAGCTCGCGCCGATGCGCGGCAGCAGCCCCAGCTTGCGCAGCGCGGGCAACTGCAGCCCGAGCTGCAGCACGCCGCCCACCATCACGCCCACGCACTGGGCATAGATCGGCTCGATGCCCCAGCGCCGGAACAGCGGCGCGCCGAGCAGGATCGAGAGGATCAGCGCGATGTTGAGCAGCACCGGCGAGGCCGCCGGCACCGCGAACCTGCGCCACGTATTGAGGATGCCGCCCGCCAGCGCCACCAGCGACATGAAGCCGATGTAGGGGAACATCCAGCGCGTCATGACGACCGCGGCGTCGAAGCCCGCGAGACCGCTGGCCATGGCCCAGACCAGCCACGGCGCGCCGACCACGCCGGCCACGCACACCAGCACCAGCATCCAGGTCAGCAGCGTGGCGACATGGTCGACCAGTTCCCTGGCGCCGGCATCGCCCCGCTCGGTGCGGGTAGCCGCCAGCACCGGCACGAAGGCCTGGCTGAACGCGCCCTCGCCGAAAACCCGGCGAAACAGGTTCGGAATGCGGAAGGCGACGTTGAAGGCGTCGGTCAGCGCGCTGACGCCGAACACCGAGGCGAACAGCACGTCGCGCACGAGGCCGGTGATGCGCGAGGCGAGGGTCAGCAGGGAGACGGTGGAGGCGGATTTGAGCAGCGACACGGGGGGAGTGTAGGCCCCGCAAAGCCCGTGAAATGGCGGTTCTGGCCAGATTTCGTCGCCCGGCCTATAATGGAGGGCTTTGCTGCATCATCCTCAGACACTGAGAGAACACTACCATGGCATCTACCAAGCCCAAGAAGAAGAACCCGCGCCTGGCGTCGGGCCGCAAGCGCGTCCGCCAGGACACCAAGCTGAACGCAGCGAACACCTCGCTGCGCTCGAAGTACCGCACCGCCGTCAAGAACGTCGAAAAGGCTGTTCTGGCCGGCGACAAGACCAAGGCGACCGAGCTGTTCGCCAAGGCCCAGAGCATCGTCGACACGGTCGCCGACAAGGGCATCTTCCACAAGAACAAGGCCGCTCGCGACAAGAGCCGCCTGTCGGCCAAGGTCAAGGCCCTGGCCCTCGCGCCTGAAAAGGCCGCCGCCTGACACCTGTCAGGCAAGCCCGGACCGGTTCGCGCCGGTCCGCCGTTTGATCGGGGTGCGCTGCAGCAAAGTGAAAAACCGCCTTCGGGCGGTTTTTTCATGGGCGAACGGTTTGTCGAAAAAGGAAAGCGGTCGACCGCTCAGGGCTTCTTGACCGGCGTCGGCGGGGTCCGCTGGAGCCCGTCCTTGTGCTGGTGATCCGGATCGGGCACCAGGCAGGCCTCGGCCACCTGCAGGTCGTTGTCGCGCGCGAAGTTCACGCAGAAGTCCCAGGCCATGGGTTCGGCCTCGCGCAGCGCGCTGTTCACCACCACGCATTTCACGCCATTGATGGTGGTCGGCACGCACCACGGCGAGTAGCTCAGGTGGCTGCCCGGATAGGCCCCGCCGGGCCGGAAGGAACACATCACGCCGGCCAGCCGCTCGGCCCAGTCGCTCGGGCGAAAGGTGCGGCCGTCGTGCGTGATGCCTTGGATGAAGATCTCGGTGGCGGTGGGGGAAATCATCGTTTGGGAAGAGGCGACCGCACGCCGTAGCGAGCTGTTGCGGTGCAACAAGGATTCTATCCGCGCCCTCCCCCTTCCCACCGGGCGCAGGGCATTGCTGTGATGCGGAATCCTCAACGCCAGCGTCAAACTCGCCGCCTAGAATCCGCCTTCCCTTACTGGAGAACCGAATGAGCGCTACCGTCGAGCCCACCTCGCCCCACGTCATGAACACCTACGGCCGCCTTCCGATCGCGCTGTCGCACGGTCAGGGTTGCCGAGTCTGGGACACGAACGGCCGCGCCTACCTCGACGGCCTCGGCGGCATCGCCGTCAACACGCTGGGCCACAACCATCCCGAGCTGGTGCCCGCGCTGCAGGACCAGGTCAGCAAGCTGATCCACAGCTCCAACTACTACCACGTGACCGGCCAGGAGAAGCTCGCCACCAAGCTGACCGAGATCTCGGGCCTGACCAACGCCTTCTTCTGCTGCACCGGCCTCGAAGCCAACGAAGCCGCCCTCAAGCTGGCGCGCAAGTTCGGCCACGACAAGGGCATCGAGCGCCCCGAGATCGTGGTCTATGAAGCCGCCTTCCACGGCCGCAGCATCGCCACCCTGTCGGCCACCGGCAATCCCAAGGTGCAGAAGGGCTTCGGCCCGCTGGTCGAGGGCTTCATCCGCGTGCCGCTCAACGACATCGAGGCCCTGAAGAAGGCCACCGAGGGCAACCCCAACGTGGTCGCCGTGTTCTTCGAGACCATCCAGGGCGAAGGCGGCATCCACCCGATGCGCATCGAGTACCTGAAGCAGGTACGCGCGCTGTGCGACGAGCGCGACTGGCTGATGATGATCGACGAGGTGCAGTGCGGCATGGGCCGCACCGGCAAGTGGTTCGCCCACCAGTGGGCCGGCATCAAGCCCGACGTCATGCCGCTGGCCAAGGGCCTGGGCTCGGGCGTGCCGATCGGCGCCGTGGTGGCCGGCCCCAAGGCCGCCCACATCTTCGGCCCCGGCAACCACGGCACCACCTTCGGCGGCAACCCGCTCGCCATGCGCGCCGGCATCGAGACCATCCGCATCATGGAAGAGCAGAAGCTGCTCGAGAACGCCGCCAACGTCGGCGCCCACCTGAAGGCCGCGCTCGAGCGCGAACTCGGCGGCCTGCCCGGCGTGAAGGAAGTGCGCGGCCAGGGCCTGATGCTGGGCATCGAGCTCGACCGTCCCTGCGGCGCGATCCTCAACCGCGCCTGCGACGCCGGCCTGCTGCTGAGCGTGACCGCCGACAGCGTGATCCGCCTGGTGCCGCCGCTGATCCTGAGCATCGCCGAGGCCGACGAGATCGTCGCCATCCTCGCGCCGATCGTGAAGACCTTCCTCTCGGAGCCCGCCCCCAAATGACGAGTGCCAGCGCGACGCCAGCCATCCGCCACTACCTGCAGTTCTCGGACTTCTCGGCCGACGAGTACGCCTACCTGTTCGACCGCATGGCGGTCATCAAGAAGAAGTTCAAGACCTACGAGAAGCACCAGCCGCTGACCGACCGCACGCTGGCCATGATCTTCGAGAAGGCCAGCACGCGCACCCGCGTGAGCTTCGAGGCCGGCATGTACCAGCTCGGCGGCAGCGTGGTGCACCTGACCACGGGCGACAGCCAGCTCGGCCGCGCCGAGCCGATCGAGGACAGCGCCAAGGTCATCAGCCGCATGGTCGACCTGGTGATGATCCGCACCTACGAGCAGACCAAGATCGATGCCTTCGCCGCGCATTCGCGCGTGCCGGTCATCAACGGCCTGACCAACGAGTTCCATCCCTGCCAGATCCTCGCGGACATCTTCACCTACATCGAGCACCGCGGCTCGATCCAGGGCAAGACGGTGGCCTGGGTGGGCGACGGCAACAACATGGCCAACACCTGGCTGCAGGCGGCCGAGATCCTCGGCTTCACCGTGCACGTGAGCACGCCCAGCGGCTACGAGGTCGACCAGTCGATCGCCGGCATCCGCTCGGGCGACAGCTACAAGGTCTACAAGGACCCGATGGAAGCCTGCCGCGGCGCCGACCTCGTGACCACCGACGTCTGGACCAGCATGGGCTACGAGGCCGAGAACGAGGCGCGCCGCAAGGCCTTCGCCGACTGGTGCGTGGACGAGGAGATGATGCGCGTGGCCCAGCCCGACGCGCTGTTCATGCACTGCCTGCCCGCGCACCGCGGCGAGGAAGTGCAGGCCGAGGTCATCGACGGCCCGCAGTCGGTGGTCTGGGACGAGGCCGAGAACCGCCTGCATGCGCAGAAGGCGCTGATGGAGTTCCTGCTGCTCGGCAGGCTCTGAGCGCCCTCTTCTTCCGCTTCGGCAGCACCGGCCCGCCATGAACGCCTGCCAGCAATGCGGCGCCTGCTGCGCCAGCTACCGCGTCGACTTCAGCGTGCACGAGCTCGACGACAACGGCGGCCGGGTGCCTTCGGGCCTGGCCGTCGAGGTCAACGACACGCTGTGCCGCATGCGCGGCACCGATCACACGCCCGCGCGCTGCGCGGCCCTCACCGGCAGGATCGGCCAGTCGGTGGCCTGCGGCATCTACGAGTGGCGGCCCAATCCCTGCCACGAGCTGCAGGCCGGCAGCGACGCCTGCCAGCGCGCGCGGCTGCGCCACGGGCTCGGCGCGCTGCCCGACACCCTGCACTGAGCGTCAGGCCGCCGGCACCGGCAGGCCGCCCACGCGGCCCTTGAATTCCTGCAGCGAGAAATAGGTCTGCACGTGGCGCACGCCCGGCAGGCGGTGCAGCTTGCGCTGCAGCAGCTCCGAATAGGCGTCGAGGTCCTTCGCCACCACCACCAGCATGAAGTCCTCGGGCCCCGAGATGCCGTGGAACATCACGACCTCGGGAATGGCGCAGACCGCGTCCTCGAAGGCGCGCGACGAGATCTCGGTCTGGTGGTCGATGCCCACCATCACGAAGGCCATCACGCCGAAGCCCAGCGCGCGCCGGTTCAGGCCCGCGTGGTAGCCGCCGATCACGCCGTCGTCCTCGAGCTTCTTCACGCGCCGCCAGCACGGCGACTGCGACAGGTGCGCCATCTGCGCGAGCTCGCCCGAGGTCAGGCGGGCGTTGTCCTGCAGCGCGCGCAGCAGCTGGAGGTCGGTGCGATCGAGGTCAGCTTGCATGATTTTTTCCAGATTCGGTCGTTTGAGAATGGATTATCCAATTTCATTCGAACCTATGGATAACTTCTCGACTTCAAGCAGCTCTTGCGAATAGCATCCGGCTCCGCGCAACGGCTTGTGGCAAGCCGGCATCCGGCCCACACTGGCTGCCTCGGCCCACCGGCATTGTTGCCACCCGAACCCCACCCTTCGTGACACCGATTCAGCCACCATGACCGCACCACGACGACTCTGGGACATCTCCGCCCCCGTGCACGCGGGCAGCCCGGTGTTTCCGGGCGACACGCCCTATACGCAACAGTGGTGCGCCACCATCGGGCCGGGCTGTCCGGTCAACGTGAGCGCGATCACGATGTCGCCGCACGTGGGCTCGCACGCCGATGCGCCGCTGCACTACGACCCCGAGGGCGCCACCATCGGCGACGTCTCGCTCGACGCCTTCATCGGCCCCTGCCGCGTGATCCACGCCATCGGCCGCGGCCCGCTGGTCGAATGGGCCCACATCGCCCACGCGATCACGAGCCAGCTGCCGCCGCGGGTGCTGGTGCGCACCTATGCCGCGATGCCGGTCGATCGCTGGGACGGCCAGCTCGCCGCCTACGCGCCCTCCACGGTCGAGCGCCTCGCGGCCATGGGCGTGAAGCTCATCGGCATCGACACCGCGAGCATCGACCCGGCCGACAGCAAGACGCTCGACAGCCACCAGGCGATCCGCCGCCGCGGCCTGCGCGTGCTCGAGAACCTCGTGCTCGACGAGGTGCCCGAGGGCGACTACGAACTCATCGCGCTGCCGCTCAGGCTGGTGAGCGCCGATGCCTCCCCCGTTCGCGCCGTGCTGCGCGAACTCTGATCCGCCAAGACCCATGAAGACCACCCTCGAAGACTGCCGCGCGCTCGACGCGCAAGACCCGCTGCGCGCCCTGCGCGACCAGTTCACGCTGCCCGACGGCGTGATCTACCTCGACGGCAACTCGCTCGGCGTGCTGCCCAAGGCCGCGCCCGCGCGCATCGCCGAAGTGGTGGCCAAGGAATGGGGCGAAGGCCTGATCCGCTCCTGGAACACCGCGAGCTGGTTCGACCTGCCGCAGCGCCTGGGCGACAAGGTAGCGCGCCTGGTCGGCGCCGCGCCCGGCGAAGTCGTGTGCACCGACAGCACCTCGGTCAACCTCTACAAGGTGCTGTTCGCCGCGCTCTCGCAGCAGAAGGACAGCGGCCGCAAGCTGGTGGTGAGCGAGCGCAGCAACTTCCCGACCGACCTCTACATCGCCGAGTCGCTGTGCCGCGAGCGCGGCTTCACGCTCAAGCTGATCGAGGCCGACGAGCTGCCCGGCGCACTGACCGACGAGGTCGCGGTGCTGATGCTCACGCACGTCAACTACCGCACCGGCGCCATGCACGACATGAAGGCCATCACCGCCGCCGCGCACGAGGCCGGCGCGCTCGCGGTCTGGGACCTGGCCCACAGCGCGGGCGCGGTGCCGGTGGCGCTCAACGAGGCCGAGGCCGACTACGCCATCGGCTGCGGCTACAAGTACCTCAACGGCGGCCCCGGCGCGCCGGCCTTCGCGTGGGTGCACACGCGCCATGCCGATCGCTTCGAGCAGCCGCTGTCGGGCTGGTGGGGCCATGCGGCGCCGTTCGAGTTCACGCCGCACTACCGGCCCGCGCCGGGCGTGGCGCGCTACCTCTGCGGCACGCAGCCGATCGTCTCGCTGTCGGCGCTCGAATGCGGCCTCGACACCGTGCTCGCGGCCGAACCCTTCGACGGCGAACGCGGCGGCATGGGCGCGCTGCGCGCCAAGTCGCTCGCGCTCACCGACCTGTTCATCGCGCTGGTCGAGGAGCGCTGCGCGGGCCACGGCCTGTCGCTGGTCACGCCGCGCGAGCATGCGCGCCGCGGCTCGCAGGTGTGCCTCAGTCGCGACGAAGGCGCCTATGCGATCGTGCAGGCGCTGATCGCACGCAACGTGATCGGCGACTTCCGCGCCGGCGACGCGCAGATGCCCGACATCCTGCGCTTCGGCTTCACGCCGCTGTACCTCGGCTTCGAGGACGTCTGGAACTCCGTCGAACAGCTGGTGCAGGTGCTCGAGACCGGAGAGTGGCGACGCCCCGAATTCAACCGCAAGAACGCAGTGACATGAGCACCGAGAAGCGCCCCGAAGAGATCGTCCACGAAGAGAAGGCGCAGCTGGATTTCAGCGCGTCGATGAGCTACGGCGACTACCTGCACCTCGACGAGATCCTCAACGCCCAGCATCCGCTCTCGCCCGCGCACGACGAGATGCTGTTCATCGTGCAGCACCAGACCAGCGAGCTCTGGATGAAGCTGATGCTGCACGAGCTGCGCGCCGCCACCGCCTGCATCGCGAGCGAGCAGTTGCCCGATGCCTTCAAGATGCTGGCGCGCGTGAGCCGCATCATGGAACAGCTGGTCGGCGCCTGGACCGTGCTGTCGACCATGACCCCGCCCGAGTACACCGCGATGCGCCCCTATCTCGCGAGCTCGAGCGGCTTCCAGAGCGCGCAGTACCGCTGCATCGAGTTCGCGCTCGGCAACAAGAACCCCGCCATGCTCAAGCCGCATGCGCACCGCCCCGACCTGCTGGCCCAGGTCGAAGCCGCCTGGCGCTCGCCCTCGCTCTACGACGAGTCGCTGCGCCTGCTCGCGCGCCATGGCCTGCCGGTGCCCGCCGACCGCCTCGAGCGCGACTGGACCCAGCCCTACGAGGCCAGCGACGGCGTCGAGGCGGCCTGGCTGCAGGTCTACCGCGAGCCGCACCGGCACTGGGACCTCTACCAGCTCGGCGAGAAGCTCACCGACATCGAGGATGCCTTCCGGCTCTGGCGCTTCCGCCATGTCACCACCGTCGAACGCGTGATCGGTTTCAAGCGCGGCACCGGCGGTACCGGCGGCGTGAGCTACCTGCGCAAGATGCTCGACGTGGTGCTGTTCCCCGAGATCTGGAAGCTGCGCACCGACCTGTAGATTCTCGGCGGCACCCCCGGGTGCCACCCCTTGCCGCTCCCGCCCAGCACGCTACATTTTTGGGAACCACGGAGGCGCCGCCATGAACGACATCCAGTTTTCGGCCGATGAGCTCGACACCCTGCGCGAACACGGCGTGGTGCTGTTCGCGGAGCGGGTGATCTTCGAGGCGCAGCCGCCGATGCCGGCGCACCGCATCTCGGCGATCCAGGCGATGTGCGCGGGCCCGCTGCCCGAACCGCTGCTCGCGCTGTGGCGGCTCACGGCCGGCGGGCGCCTCGACTACGACCTCGCGCTCGAGATGAACGGCAACATCGAGAACATCAGCTGGTCGGAGCTGTTCTGGGACGGCAGCGACGGCTACCGCGACCTGCAGGGCTGGATCGAGCACGAGCAGGAACTGGCCGAGGAAGGCGCGCAGACCCATGGCCTGCGCTGGCGCGGCAAGCTCGCGCACCTGCCCTTCGGCGGCTTCGAGTACTGCGACCGCATCTACACGGTGGTCGAGCCGGGCGCGGAGCACGGGCAGGTCGTGGCCTGGAAGCAGGGCCTGCCGCCGGCCTGGACCCATGCGCTGCACGAGGACGGCCTGAGCGTGGTCGCGAGCGACCTGTTCGGCGCCTTCGCCGCGCTGCACCTCGACGAGGACCCGCTCGCGCCCACCGGCGACTGCTACTCGGGCCACGCGCTGCTGGCCTACGTCGACGATCGCCACCAGGCCCACGGGCTGGACATCGACCTGATGGACAAGCTGGTCACCTTCTACTGCCGCGCCGTGGTCGACTGGCGCACGCCGCTGGCCGAGGGCAGCCTGCGCCGCCAGCCCGCGGTGGCGCGCACGGCGCTGCGCCATGCGATTGCGGTCGACGACGCGGCGCTGGTGGTCGAGCTCGCGGCCGCGGGCGTGCGCTTCGAAGGACCGCTGCAGGGCAGCGCGCTGGCCACCGACATGGCGGTGAGTCGCAGCGCCTATGCGGCCGCGGCGGCGCTGGTGCGCGCGGGGGCACCGGTCTCGGCCGAGGTGCTCGCGAACATCGACGGGCAAATCTCGCCCGAGCTCACGACCGCGCTGCTGGCCAACGGCGCGGAGCCCAACATGACGGCAGTGGTCGCCTGCGTGGCCTGCGGCGCGCCCGCGAGCGCGCGGCTGATCGCCGAGGCCTGCGCGCGCGCGGGCATCGACGTGCCGGCCGCCTTCATCGTCGACCGCGATGCGCTGCTGGCCGAGCTCGAGGGCACGCTGATGCAGGTGCGCAGCGGCTCGATGGGGCACTACCTCGGGCCCGAGGGGCTGGCCGAGCGCATCGAGCACCTGCAGTCGTTCAGGCTCTAGCCGCCGCGGTTCTAGCCGCCGTACAGCCAGGGCTGGTCGAGCAGCCGCTCGCCGAGCGCGCGCATCGCGAGGTCGCGGCCCAGCCGCACCGGCCCGCTGGCATGGAAGATCTGGCCGTTGCGCCGCGCCTTCGCCTGCACCTGTGCATTGCGCTGCCAGCGCGCGGCCGCGTAGCGCGCGAAGGCCGCAGGCACGGCGTCGCTGCCGCCCTCGCCCAGGGCCTCCGACAACGCCACCGCATCCTCGATCGCCATGCCAGCGCCCTGCGCGAGGTACGGCACCATCGGATGCGCGGCATCGCCGACCAGCGCCAGCCGCTCGTGCGCCATCTCGGCGGCCGAGACCAGCGGCGGGCGATCGCTGAGGCTCCAGGCGCGCCAGCCCGGCATGGCTTCGAGCAAGGCCTGCAACGAGGCACCCGTGCGGCCCGCGGCGGCCTGCAGCGCCGCGAGGCTGCTGGCCTGGTCCCAATCGTGCGCATTGCCGGCCGGCGCCGATTCGGCGATGACCACCACGTTGAGCCACTCGCCGGCACGCACCGGATAGGCCACCGCATGCAGCTGCGGCCCGAGCCACACCTCGACCCCGCCGCGGCGCAGCGCGGGCGGCAGCGCGTCCTGCCGCGCGAGCGCGCGCCACGCGGTGTGGCCGGTGATGCGCGGCGGCTGGCCGGCCGAGGCCGCGTCCAGGCGCCGCCGCGCCACGCTCCAGAGGCCGTCGGCACCGACCACCGCCTCGCCCTCCCAGGCGCGCGCGTCGCTGCTCGAGACGCACACGAGCTCGTCGCTGAGCTCCACGCGCTCGATCTGCGCGCCGGTCACGAGCGCGCCGGTGCCGCGCGCGCGCACGGCATCGAGCAGCAGCCCATGCAGGTCGGCGCGATGGATGCAGAGGTAGGGGGCGCCGTAGCGCTGGCGCATGGCGGCGCCGAGCGCGAGCCGGCCGATCTCGGCGCCGCTGCCGGCGCTGCGCACCACCAGCGCTTCGGGCTGCGCGGCGACCCGGGCGAGGGAGCTTTCGAGGCCGAGCTGCGACAGGCGCCGCGTGACGTTGGGGCCGAGCTGCACGCCGGCGCCGATGTCGCCGAAGGCGGCGGCCTGCTCGAACACGTCGACGCGATGGCCACCGCCGGCCAGCGCCAATGCGGTGGCCAGCCCCCCGATGCCGCCGCCGGCGACGAGGATGTGCGCGGGCATCGGCCTCAGCGCGCGGAGGACGAAGAAGCGGAGGAGGAAGCCGGGGCCTGGGGGGATTTGGGACCGCAGCTGTTGCAGCTGTCGCACGAGCCGCAGCCCGAGGTCTTGGCGAGCGAGGCCGCCAGTTGCTCGGCGCGCTCGGCATCGACGAGGCCGGCGCGCTGCGTGCCGGTGGCGACCTTGCGCGCGGCGCTGCGGCGCCAGCCCGCGGGCATCCAGCGCCAGACCGCGTAGAACGCGGCGCTCGCGACGATCAATCCGACGATCAGTTCTTGTGCCATGGAAGCTAGCCTTTCAGAGGCGGTTTTACCCCGCCCCGAGAGCCACCGCAACGTGGTAGGTGATGAAGCACGCGATGTAGGCCAGCGCGAACAGGTAGCCCGCCATGATCCACACGTACTTCCATTGCCCCGTCTCGCGCTTGACCGTGGCCAGGGTCGAGATGCATTGCGGCGCGAACACGTACCAGACCAGCAGCGACAGCGCGGTCGCGAGCGACCAGCTGCCGGCGATCAGCGGCTCGAGCGCGCCGGCCACGTCGTCGCCGGTGGCCGAGAGCGCGTAGACCGTGCCCAGCGCGCCCACCGCGACTTCGCGCGCGGCCATGCCCGGCACCAGCGCGATCGAGATCTGCCAATTGAAGCCGATGGGCGCGAAGATGTGCTCGAGGCCGCGGCCGATCATGCCGGCCAGGCTGTACTGGATCGCCGGTCCGGTCGCGCCCTCGGGCGGCGACGGGAAGGTCGAGAGGAACCACAGCAGGATGGTCAGCGTGAGGATGATCGTGCCCACGCGCTGGATGAAGATCCATGCGCGCTCGTACAGGCCCAGCAGCAGGTTGCGCGGATTGGGCCAGCGGTAGGCCGGCAGTTCCATCATCAGCGAGGAGCGCTGCGTGTTGTCGCGGAAGCGCTTCATCACCCAGGCCACCAGCATCGCCGAGACGATGCCGAAGACGTAGAGCGCGAACAGCACCACGCCCTGCAGGTTGAACACGCCGCCCACGGTGCGCGCCGGGATGAAGGCCGCGATCAGCAGCGCATAGACCGGCAGCCGCGCCGAGCAGGTCATCAGCGGCGCGATCATGATGGTGGTGATGCGGTCGCGCCAGTTGCTGATGGTGCGCGTGGCCATCACGCCCGGGATGGCGCAGGCGAAGCTCGACAGCAGCGGAATGAACGAGCGGCCCGACAGCCCCACGGTGCCCATCACGCGGTCGAGCAGGAAGGCCGCGCGCGGCAGGTAGCCGGAATCCTCCAGCGCCAGGATGAACAGGAACAGGATCAGGATCTGCGGCAGGAAGACGATCACGCCGCCCACGCCCGCGATCACGCCGTCGACCAGCAGGCTCTGCAGCATGCCCTCGGGCATGTGGGCCTTGAGCAGCTCGCCCAGGCCTTCGGTGGCCGCCTTGATGGCGTCCATCGGCACGTTGGCCCAGCTGAACACGGCCTGGAACATCAGGAACATGGTGACCGCGAGCACCAGCATGCCCCAGACCGGATGCATCACGATGCGGTCGATGCGGTCACTGGTGACCAGGCTGCTCGCGGGCTCCTTCACCGCCAGGCCGAGGATGCGGCGCACCTCGCGCTGGGTGGCGAGCACGTCGTCGAGGCCGGGCGCCTGCCAGGGCTGCGGCGTGGCCGCGGCCACCGGGGTGTCGAGCACGGCCAGCAACGCCTTCGCGCCGCCGGACTGCACGCCGACGGTCTCGATCACCGGCAGGCCGAGTTCGCGCGACAGCACCGCCGTGTCGACCGCGATGCCCTGCTTGCGCGCCATGTCGGTCATGTTGAGCGCGACCACCATCGGCAGGCCGAGCTTCTTGGCGTCGAGCACCAGGCGCAGGTTCAGGCGCAGGTTGGTGGCGTCGGTCACGCAGACCAGCAGGTCGGGCAGCGCTTCCTGGCTCTGGCCGGTGACGACGTCGCGCGTGACGGCCTCGTCGGCCGACAGCGCGTTGAGGCTGTAGGCACCGGGCAGGTCGAGCACGAACACGCGGCGGCCCGCGGGCGTGCGCAGGCTGCCTTCCTTGCGCTCGACGGTCACGCCCGCGTAGTTGGCGACCTTCTGGCGGCTGCCGGTCAGCAGGTTGAACAGCGCGGTCTTGCCGCAGTTGGGATTGCCCAGCAGCGCGATGCGGTTGGGCTGGCCGGTGGCGGCGAAACCGCCCGGGCCCTGGATCACGGCTTCAACCATGGCGCGCACCTCCGGCCACCTCGGCGCCCGGCGCCACGTGGATCAGCGCGGCCTCGTGGCGACGCAGCGCGAAGGTGGTGTGGCCCAGCCGCACCGCGATCGGCTCGCGGCCCGGCATGCCGCTGGCGACGATGCGCACCGACTCGCCCGGCACGAAGCCGATCTCGGTCAGGCGCAGCACCAGCTCGCGGTCCTCCGCGCCGTCGGGGCGGGCGACGTCGAGCACGGTGGCCCACTGGTGGTCGGGAAGCTGATCGAGGCGCAGGCCTGCGGAGGCCTGCGTAGCCGCAGTGTTGTTGGTTTGCACGGTGGGAGTGCGCTCGGAACCCCGGGAGCGCCAGTTAGCAAAACCAGGATGCTATCAATTCTCAATCGCGTAAACCTGACCAAGACCCCACAAACGCGCCGACCGCGCCGGGCGCCGGGCCGTTTCGACCCCGGCGGAACCGGGTCAGTTCAGGCCGAGCATGCCGCGCAGCTTCGACAGGTCCTCGGCCAGCGTGTTGACCCGGCCGGCCAGCAGCTTGCGGTCGCGCTCGCTGAGCTTCGAATAGGTCTCGAAGCCGCCGTCGGGCGTGCGGTACTTCGCGAGCGTGTCGAACACCACCTTGAAGTTGGCGTCGGCCTTGTCCGAGAAGGCCTTGTTCTCCTTCGCCACCAGCGGACGCAGCAGTTCGACGATCTTGAAGGCGCCCTCGAAGTTGGACTGGAAGTCCCACAGGTCGGTGTGGCTGTAGCGGTTCTCCTCGCCCGAGATCTTGGTGGCCGCGACCTCCTCCATCAGCACGGCGGCGCCGCCCACCACCTTCTCGGGCGGGAAGGTCAGCGCGCCCAGGCGCTTCTGCAGCTCGAGCACGTCGGCCAGCAGCTTGTCGGCCACGGGGTTCAGTTCCTTCGTGCTCTTCTGCACCCACAGGCCGTACTCGATGCGGTGGAAGCCGCCGAAGGCCGGGTCCTTCTCGGCCTTCTCGTGGTCGTCGGCGCGCGAGTCGATGGACTTGTCGAGGTCGTTGAACAGCTCGGCCACCGGCTCGATGCGCTCGTAGCTCGTGCGCGTCGGCGCGTACAGCTTCTTCGCCTTCTCGATGTCGCCGGCCTTCACCGCGGCGGTGAAGGCACGGGTGTCCGCGGCCAGCTTGCGCACGTTCTCGGCCACGTAGATCTTGTAGTCGGAGATCGGGCCGACCAGCTCGAGCGGCGACACGGCGGCCTGCGCGCCGGCGGCGTAGAGGCCGGCGATGCCTGCGAGGAAGGTGGCGAGGAAGCGACGGCGGAACTGCACGGTCATGGATCTCCTTGGGTTCTGACGGTGGTGAAAAAACTTTTTGGGGGCGCGCGGCGCGCTCAGGCCGCCATCAGGCTGCGGCCGAGCCAGTCGGCCTCGTCGCGCACGCCCGGCAGCGTGAAGAAGAAGCCGCCGCCGATGGGCTTGATGTATTCCTCGAGCGGCTCGCCGTCGAGGCGCGTCTGCACCGCGATGAAGCCGTCCTCGAGGTTGGCCTGGTAGCAGATGAACAAGAGGCCCATCTCGAGCTGGCCCGACTTGGTGACGCCGTTCGAATAGTTGAAGGGCCGCCGCAGCATGAGGTTCTTGTCGGACGCCCTGGTGCGCGGATTGGCCAGCCGGATGTGCGCGTCGAGCGGCGTGGTCTTGCCCTCGGGGTCCTTCGCGTAGTCGGGCACGTCGTGCTCGGTCCTGCCGCCATCCATCGGCGCGCCCGTGGGCTTGAGCCGGCCCATGATGGCCTCCTGCTCCTGCAGCGGCGTGCGGTCCCAGCGCTCGACGAAGTTGCGGATGATGCGCACCGCCTGGTAGCTGCCGCCCACGGCCCAGGCCGGCTCGTCGCCGCCGGGCGGCACCCAGACGATGCGGTCCATCAGCGTGTCGTCGGCCGAGTCGGGATTGGCCGAGCCGTCGCGAAAACCGAGGAAGTTGCGCGCGCTCTCGGCCGGCTTGCCGGGCACGGCCGGGATCGGCGGCACGGTGCCTTCCTGCTTCCAGTGCAGCACCAGCAGGTCGGGCGTGTTCTTGATGATGTCGCGCAGCGCGTGGATGTTGGTGTCGGGCGTGTTGGCGCAGAACTGGATCGACAGGTCGCCATGGCACAGCGCGGCATCGAGCGCGTCGTTCGGATGGCGCTGCATCTGGTTCAGCCGCTTCGGCTTCTTCGACGCGAGGCCGAAGCGTTCGTCGAACAGCGAGGTGCCGACCGAGACGGTGACGGTGAGCCCGTCGGGCTGCACCACCGGCCCGAGGATGCCCGAGCCCGCGGGCGGCAGCTTGGGATCGGGATCGGTCTGCGGGCCGCCCTGCGTGAGGAAGGCGATGCGCTCGGTCAGGGTGCGGAACAGGCGCTCGAGGTCGGCGCGGTTCTCGGCCAGCACGAAGAAGGAGGCGATCATGCCGGCCGTCGGTCGCGGCGTGACGATGCCGGCCTGGTGCTTGCCGCGGAAAGGCACGCGGTCCTGCGTGTGGGTGCTCTGCGGCGCGTCGGTGACCTGGGCGCCGGCGTCGGGCGCGCTGGGCGGGCCCGAAGGCGCGGCGGCATGCGCGGCCGCGGCCAGTCCGGCGAAGGCGGCACCGGCCGCGCCGAGCATGCGGCGGCGGTGCGGGGAGGCGGGTGGCCCGTCGGTGGGGAGAGATTCGTTCTTCGTGGTCATGAGAGGTCGGTCGGCAGCAGCCTCATTCCAGGCCGAGCGCGGCATTCACCTTGGCCAGTTCCTCGGCCAGCGCGCGCACGGGTTCGGCCAGGGCCTTGCGCTGCGCCTCGTCGAGCGGCGCGGGCTTGAAGCCCTCGCCTTCGCGGTACGGCGCGAGCGCGGCGTCGAAGGCGGCGAAGCGTTCGTCCAGGCTCTTCTGCAGCGCGGGCGCGGCCTTTACCAGCAGCGGCTGCAGCAGGTCGGCGATCTTCTTCGTGCCTTCGTAGCTGCCCTGCAGGTTCGCGAGTTCGGCATGGCCGTAGTGGTCCTCGCCGCCCGCGGGCAGGTTGTCGGCCACGCGGCGCAGCAGCTTCGAGGCCGAGCTCGCGAGCCGCTCGGGCGGCATGTTCAGGCCGCGCAGCCGCTCCTTGAGCACGCCGATGTCGGCGATCAGCTGCGCCACCACGGGCGCGAGCGGCTTCAGGTCGTTCTGGCCATACAGTGCGTACTCGATGCGGTGGAAGCCCGTGAAGCCGGCATCGGCCTCGCGCTTCTCGAAGTAGTCGGCGCGCGCGTTGATGCGCGTGTCGAGGTCGGCGAACAGCTCGGCCATTGGCTCGATGCGCTTGTAGGCCTGGTGGGCGGGCGCATAGAGCGCCCTCGCCTGCCGCAGGTCGCCGGCCTGGACCGCGTCGGCCAGCGCGCGCACCGCGTCCTCGAGCGAGCCGGCCTCCAGGCGCAGGAAGGTCTGGTACTCGGCCAGCGCGCCCACGTAGTTGACCAGCGAAGGCCGCGCCGCCTCGGCCTCGGAGGCGGCCGAGGGTGTCACGCGCAGCTTGCCGCGCGGGTTGCTCAGGAGGCCGCAGGTGATCGCGAAATCGCCGGGCTGCAGCTTCACCGTCATGGTCTGCGAGAAGCCCGGCGCGATGTTCTCGCGTTCCTCCACCACCATCACGCCGTCGAGGATCTCCCACTCGAGCGCGCGGTTCGACTGGTTGACGATGGTGAAGGTGGTGCGCCCGGCCGGCACCGTGATCTCGTTGGGCTCGCAGACATTGCCGCGGATCGTGACGGTGACCGCGTTGTCGGCGGCCTTCGGCGGCGCCTGGCGCGCGTGGTTGGAGGCATACCAGAAGGCCGCGAGGCCGGCGAGCGCCAGCAGGGCCGACGCGGCGACCGCCACGCGCATCAGGTGGGAAGAAGGTGCCTTGGATTCGGGAGAGGAAGAGGACATCGAGGGGTTTCAGCGGGCCGCGGCCGCGCGTGGCGCCGGCGCGGCCGGACGCAGGAAGAAGAACAGGGCGACGGCCAGGAAGGCCAGGTAGACGACGACCTCGCCCACCACGGGCGCGGCCTGGTAGCCGAGCAGGCCCGACAGCACGGCGCCCAGCGGGCTGTCCATCGGCAGGGTCTCGCTCATGTCGAAGACCACCGTCTGCAGGTGATTCCAGACGCCCCCCTCGTGCAGCTTGCGCAGCACGCCGGCCAGCAGGCCCGCGGCCACCAGCAGGATGAACAGGCCGGTGAAGCGGAAGAAGCGCCGCAGGTCGAGCCGCACGCCGCCCGAATAGAGGCCGTAGCCGACCACCACCGACACCGCGATGCCGGCGAGCGCGCCCACGGGCGCTTCCCAGCCGCTGCTCTGCTGGAAGATCGCGAGCAGGAAGAACACCGACTCCAGGCCTTCGCGCGCGACCGCGAGGAACACCATGCCGATCAGCGCCCAACCCTGGCCGTCCGAGCCCTTGGCGAGCGCCTGGTCGATCGAGGCCTGCAGCTCGCCCTTGATCGAGCGCGCGGCCTTGCGCATCCAGAACACCATCGAAGTGAGCATCACCACCGCGATCAGCCCGACCACGCCCTCGAACAGCTCCTGCTGCTTCTGCGGGAACTCGGCCGCGAGCAGTTGCAGCCCGGCGCCCGCGAACAGCGACAGCGCGGTGGCCAGCAGCACGCCGACCCACACCGCGGGCATCAGCGCGCCGCGCCCGCTCTGCTTGAGGTAACTGGCGACGATGCCGACGATCAGCGCGGCTTCGATGCCTTCGCGCAGCATGATGAGAAAGGGGATGAGCATCGGCTTCGGAAATCAGGGCGAGAGGAGCCCTCCGGAACCGGCGCGATCAGCGGCGCTGCATGTCGACTCCACGGAGGAGCGGACGAGGATAACCCATCAAACAAGAACCATTCTCATCCGATGGGCTTTTCTTACCGGATGGTAATGAAAGCTCTGTGACGGGACGGGTCAGACCGGCAGTTCGACGATGCGCGCATCGACCGCGCCGCCCTCGATGCGCAGCTCGGCGACCGCGATCGGCAGGCTGAAGCGCCGCGGCCCCGCGCTGCCCGGGTTCACGTAGAGCACGCCGCCGCGTTCCTCGATCTTCGGCTTGTGCGAATGGCCCGAGACCACCACGCGCACGCCGGCCGCGGCCGGGTCGATGGCGAGCTGCGCGAGGTCGTGAATGGCATAGAGATGCACGCCGCCGAAGGCCACGCGCTCGGTTTCGGCAATGCCCTCGGCCCAGGCCTCGCGGTCGTTGTTGCCGCGCACCACGGTCAGCGGCGCGATCGCGCGCAGGGCCTCGAGGATGGCGGGACTGCCGATGTCGCCACCATGCACGATGAAGTCGCAGCCTTGCAGGGCCGCCACGGCCTGCGGGCGCAGCAGGCCGTGGGTGTCGGAGATCAGTCCGACGCGCGTCACCGAAATCAGGCGGCCAGCAGCTGCCGCAGCACGAAGGGCAGGATGCCGCCGTGCTTGTAGTAGTCGACCTCGATCGGCGTGTCGATGCGCAGGCGCACCGTTACCTCCTGGTGCGTGCCGTCGGGGCGGTGCACGACCAGCTTCACGTCCATCTGCGGCTTGAGCTCGCCGCCGATCACCACGTCGATCTGCTCGTCGCCCGTGAGGCCCAGCGTCTGCCAGGAATCCGCGCCGCGGAATTGCAGCGGCAGCACGCCCATGCCGACCAGGTTGGCGCGGTGGATGCGCTCGAAGCTGCGCGCCACCACGGCCTTGATGCCCAAGAGCTGCGTGCCCTTGGCGGCCCAGTCGCGCGACGAGCCGGTGCCGTACTCCTCGCCGCCGAACACCACCGTGGGCGTGCCCTGGGCGATGTACTTCATGGCCGCGTCGTAGATGAACATCTTCTCGTTGCCTGGCTGGAACAGCGTGACGCCGCCCTCTTCCTGCGTGCCGTTGGCGTCCGGCGGAATCATCAGGTTCTTGATGCGCACGTTGGCGAAGGTGCCGCGCATCATCACGTCGTGGTTGCCGCGGCGCGAGCCGTAGCTGTTGAAGTCGGCCTTGGGCACGCCGTGCGCCTTGAGCCAGATGCCCGCGGGCGAGCTTTCCTTGATCGAGCCGGCCGGCGAGATGTGGTCGGTGGTGATCGAGTCGCCGAACAGCGCCATGATGCGCGCGCCCTTGAAGCCCGCGTCCGCGGCATGCGGCTTCATCTTGAAGCCCTCGAAGAACGGCGGCTCGGCGATGTAGGTCGAGGTGGGCCAGTCGTAGACCTGGCCCGTGGTGCCCTTGATGCTGCTCCAGAACTTGCCCGGGTCGGTCTTGACCTTGTCGTAGTTGGCGCGGAACGACTTGGCGTTCATCGCATAGCGCAGGTTCTCGTCGATCTCCTTCGGCGTGGGCCAGATGTCGCCGAGGTAGACGTCCTTGCCGCCCTTGCCCTTGCCCACCGGCTGGGTCATCAGGTCGACCATCACGTTGCCCGCGATCGCGAAGGCCACCACCAGCGGCGGCGAGGCCAGGAAGTTGGCCTTGAGGTTCGGATGGATGCGCGCCTCGAAGTTGCGGTTGCCCGAGAGCACGGCCGCGCCGATCAGGTCGTTCTTCGTGATGATCTCGTTGATCTCGGGCGTGAGGTCGCCCGCGTTGCCGATGCAGGTGGTGCAGCCGTAGCCCGCGAGGTAGAAGCCCAGCTTCTCGAGGTAGGGCAGCAGGCCGGCCTTCTCGAGGTACTCGGTCACGATGCGCGAGCCGGGCGCCAGCGAGGTCTTGACGTGCGGCTTGACCGAGAGGCCGGCTTCCACCGCCTTCTTGGCCAGCAGGCCCGCGGCCAGCATCACGCTCGGGTTCGAGGTGTTGGTGCACGAGGTGATCGCGGCGATCAGCACGTCGCCGTTGCCGATGGTCACCTCGCCCTTGGATTTGGACGGCGCCGCCGGCGCGGTGGCGCTCACGTGCGCGGCCGCCTTGGTCGTGCGGTTGGCCACCATCTCGACCAGGTCGCGCGGCGCGCCCGGGGCGGGCGCGGCGGTTTCCTCGTCGTTGCCGGCACCGGCCGGCGCGAGCGGATAGCGCAGCTTGAGCTTGTCGGCCGGCTGGTTGAAGCCGTTGGCGTCGTTGGGCTTGCTGTAGAGCTCCGAGAACTTGGTCGACAGGTGGCCCAGGTCGATGCGGTCCTGCGGCCGCTTCGGGCCCGCCAGGCTCGGCGAGACGGTGCCGAGGTCGAGGCGCACGACCTTGGTGTAGTCGATGTCGCCGGGGTTGGGCATGCCGAACAGGCCCTGCGCCTTGTAGTAGGCCTCGAAGCGCTCGACCTCCTCCTTGGTGCGGCCCGTGCCCTCGAAGTAGGCGACGGTCATCTCGTCGACCGGGAAGAAGCCCATGGTGGCGCCGTACTCGGGCGCCATGTTGCCGATGGTGGCGCGGTCGGGCACGGCGATCGAGGCGGCGCCCGGACCGAAGAACTCGACGAACTTGCCCACCACCTTCTCGGCGCGCAGGATCGAGGTGACGTAGAGCACCAGGTCGGTGGCGGTCACGCCCTCGCGCAGCTTGCCGGTGAGCTCGAAGCCCACCACGTCGGGCGTGAGCATGTAGACCGGCTGGCCGAGCATCGCGGCCTCGGCCTCGATGCCGCCCACGCCCCAGCCGACCACGCCCACGCCGTTGATCATGGTCGTGTGGCTGTCGGTGCCGACCAGCGAGTCGGGGTAGTAGACCGGGACGTCGCCCTTGTCGTTCGGGTTCGAGTAGACGCCGCGCGCGAAGTACTCGAGGTTGACCTGGTGCACGATGCCGAAGCCGGGCGGCACGACACGGAAGGTGTCGAAGGCCTGCATGCCCCACTTCATGAACTGGTAGCGCTCGTTGTTGCGCTGGAACTCGAGCTTCATGTTGAGGTCGAGCGCCTTGGGCGTGCCGTAGTAGTCGACCATCACCGAGTGGTCGACCACCAGATCGACCGGCACCAGCGGCTCGATGGTCTTGGGAGACTTGCCGAGCTTGGCGGCCACGCTGCGCATGGCGGCCAGGTCGGCCAGCAGCGGCACGCCGGTGAAGTCCTGCAGCACCACGCGGGTCACGACGAAGGGGATCTCGTCGGTGCGCTCGGCGTTCGGCGCCCAGTGGGCCAGTTCCTCGACATGCTTGGCCGACACCTTCTGGCCGTCGCAGTTGCGCAGCACCGACTCGAGCACGATGCGGATCGACACCGGCAGCCGCTCGACGCTCGGGTGCTGCTTGGCCAGTTCCTTGAGGGACCAGTACTTGCCGGCCTTGCCCGATGCGGTCTTGAAGGTCTTGAGGGTGGACGCAAAGGCGTGAGCCGGTGCTTTGGCCATGTGTGGGACTCCTTGGGGAATGTGTTCGTGAAGCGCCTCAAAGGTTAGCAGGGATGAATGTCAATTGCTGTAGTCAGGCATCGCTTCGGAAGGCCACCGAAGGCTATGGCCGCCATTGACAAAAAGCCCTCTCGAGCGGCCATGAAAAAGGCGCCCCGCGGGCGCCTCGACGGCATGCGGACGGAAGGCGTTCAGGCCAGTGCCATCCGGGCCGCCGGCCGGCTCGCGCGCAGTCCGCTCCATTGCAGCTCGGCCAGCACCAGCACGCAGACCGCCTGCGCCAGCACCCAGGCCACGCCCAGGGCCGTCACCGGGAACAGGCCGCCGGCCAGCAAGGCGGCGCAGCCCACGGCCCAGCCCAGGTTGCCGAGCATGACCACGCCGATCAGCGTGCGCGGCGGGGTGGCGCGGCTGGCCATGAAGGCGGCGGCCGCCGCATAGGCCAGCAGGAACACCCCGGTGCCCAGCAGCAGCGCCGCCGGCAAGCCGGTGAGGCGGGCCAGGGTGTCGGTGAAAGCGACCTGCAGCGCGCCGGTGCCGGCGCAGGAGGCGGCGTCGGCCCACATCACGCGGGGCAGGAAACGCGGCGAGGCGAAGAGCGTGGAACGTGCGGTCATGAGGTTTCTCCTTCGGTTCGGGTGGTACGCCGCAAGACTGTCCTGCTGCGTTGGGGTCGATGATTCCGGGACCGGCGCACAGCGTCCATGACCTGCCAGGTCATGGCGACGCGCGGCCCGCGCGCCAGAATGCGGCCCCATGAACACCCCCCGCCCCCACCCCACGAAGCCCGGCCAGCCGGGCGCGCGCGATCCCTTCGGCGTGCACCTGCGGCACTGGCGCACGCACCGCCGCCTGAGCCAGCTCGACCTGGCGCAGGAGGCCGAGGTCTCGACCCGGCACCTGAGCTACGTGGAAACCGGCCGTGCCGCGCCCAGCCGCGAGATGGTGCTGCGGCTGGCCGAGCGGCTGGAGGTGCCGCTGCGCGAGCGCAACGCGCTGCTGGTGGCCGCGGGCTTCGCGCCCATGTACCGCCAGCGCTCGCTCGACGACCCGGCCATGGCTTCGGCGCGCCGCGCGGTCGACCTGGTGCTCAAGGGCCACGAACCCTTCCCCGCGCTGGCGGTGGACCGCCACTGGAACCTGGTGGCCTACAACGCACTGGTGCCGCTGTTGATGGAAGGCGCGTCGGCCGAGCTGGTGACGCCGCCGGTCAACGTGCTGCGCCTGAGCCTGCGGCCCGACGGGCTGGCCTCGCGCATCGCCAACCTCGCGCAGTGGCGCGCCCACCTGCTCGAGCGGCTCCAGCAGCAGATCGCCGCCACCGGCGACCGCGTGCTGGTCGAGCTGCACGACGAGCTCGCGGCCTACCCCGTGCCCCACGTCGGCCACGACACCCCGCCCGCGGGCGGCGAGCTGTCGGGCGTGGTGGTGCCGTTCCAGCTCGTGACGCCCAACGGCGTGCTGAGCTTCATCAGCACCACCACCATCTTCGGCACGCCGGTCGACATCACGTTGCAGGAACTCGCGGTGGAGTCGTTCTTTCCGGCCGATGCGCAGACGGCGGCGGCCCTGACGGCGCTGGCTGCGCAGGCGAAGGCGCAGGCGGCTGCGGCGGGCTGAGCGCGCCCTCCCCCGCCTCGTCTTCGTCGCGCGCCTTCGGCCCCGGCACGTCGTCGACCTGGATCACCTTGTCGGCCGCGAGCAGGTAGGCCAGCGCGAGCGCCGGATCGGCGGCCGCGCGGGCCGCGGCCTCGAGCGAGTTCGTGCGCCGCAGCACCTTGTTCAGCGCCGCGGTTTCCTCGCCGAGCCGGTCGCCCAGTTCCAGCGCGCTCATCAGTTCGCGCAGGCCGCCAGCCGCGGGCTCGCTGAGATCGGGCACCAGCCGCTCGACCACGCCAGGCCGGGTGCGCAGCGTCTCGGCCAGCGCCAGCAGCTGCACGTCGCGCAGCGGCGCCAGGTGCGCGGTGCGCCGCAGCACCAGCGCGCCGATGAAGCGCCGGCCCGGCGTGGGCAGGTTGGCATAGAGGTCGTGCAGGATCGCCGCCGCCTGGTCGAGCTGCACGCGGATCGCGGCCTGGGCGAAGGGCAGCATCTCGGGCGCCGCCTCCACGCCATAGCGCCACACGCAGGCGCTGGCGAGATAGAGGTGGGCCAGCACGTCGCCGAGCCGCGCCGACAGCAGCTCCATGCGCTTGAGCTTGCCGCCGAGCATGCCCATGGCCAGGTCGGCGGTGAGCGCGTACTTGGCGCTCATGCGCGCGATCAACCGGGCCTCGGGCGCCAGCGCCTCGGGCGGGCGGCCCAGCACCGGCGCGCCGAACAGGCTGTGCCAGAGGTTGCGCGCCACGTGCCCACCATGCGCCATCAGCGCCTTGCCGAGCGCGCTCTCGTCGTTGGCCTGCACCGCGGCCATCTCGTCGAGCACGTGCGGATGGCAGCGCACCGCGCCCTGGCCGAACACGATCAGCGCGCGCGTGAGGATGTTGGCGCCCTCCACCGTGATCGCGATCGGCGCCTGCCTATAGGCCACGCCCAGCAGGTTCGAGGGACCGGAGATGATGCCCTTGCCGCCGAGGATGTCCATGCCGTGATTGACCGCGCGCCGGCCGGCCTCGGTCAATTGCACCTTGAGGATCGCGCTCGCCACGCTGGGCCGCTCGCCGGCATCGAGCGCGCAGGCGGTGAAGCGGCGCGCGGCGTCGCTCGCATAGAGCTCGGCCGACATCTGCGCCACCAGCCCCGCCACCGCGTGGAACTTGCCCACCGGCAGGCCGAACTGCTCGCGGATGCGGCCATAGCCGTTGCTCACGAACAGCGCGGTCTGCTGCATCGCCGAGCCGAGCGCGGGCAGCGAGATGGCGCGGCCCGCGGCCAGGCACTCCATCAGCATGCGCCAGCCCTGGCCGACCTGCGGCTCGCCGCCGATCACCCAGTCCATCGGCACGAAGACCTGGTGGCCGTGGATGGGGCCGTTCATGAAGGCGCTGTCCATCGGACGATGGCGCCGGCCGATCTCCATGCCCGCGTGCGGCACCGGGATCAGCGCGCAGGTGATGCCGAGGTCGCGCTGGCCCTCGGGCCGGCTCTCGTCGACCGCGTGGAAGGCCAGGCCGACCACGGTGGCCACGGGCGCCAGCGTGATGTAGCGCTTGTCGAAATCGACCAGGAAGCCGCGCGTTGGCCGGCCCTCGAACTCGCGCTCCACCAGCACGCCGCGGTCGGGGATCGAGGCGGCATCGGAGCCCGCGTAGGGCGAGGTCAGGCCGAAGCACGGCAGCTCGCGGCCATCGGCCAGGCGCGGCAGGTAGTGCTGCTTCTGGCCGTCGGTGCCGTAGCGCAGCAACAGCTCGGCTGGGCCGAGCGAGTTGGGCACCATCACCGTGACCGCCGTCGCGACGTTGACGGTGGCGATGCGCGCCACCACCGTGGCATGCGCATGGTGGCCGAAGCCCAGGCCGCCGAACTCCTCGGGAATGATCATTCCGAAGAAGCGCTGCTCGCGCAGGTAGCGCCACACCTCGGGCGGCAGGTCCTTCGCTTCGTCGATCGCATGGTCGTCGAGCATCGCGCACAGCGTGCGCACCTCGCGGTCGATGAAGGCCTGTTCGCGCTCGGTCAGGCGGTTGGGCCCGAAGGCGGCGAGCGCGTCGAAATCGGGGCGGCCGGCGAACAGCTGGCCTTCGAAACCGACGGTGCCCGCTTCGAGCGCGGCGCGTTCGGTGTCGCCCAGCGGCGGCAGCGCCTTCGAGAAAGGCTTCATGGCCCAGCGGCCGATCAACGAGGCCAGCGGCATGCGTGTCTCCTTCGCCGCGAGGCAGGCGCGCGGCGCTCTACCATGGTGCGACCGGGGCGGCCCGGGGCCGGCCGGCCGAGGACGACCGCGCGTGTCGGAGACGGGCTTGCATTGCCGGCGCGCGCGGCGCCGCGCGGCTCAGCGCCGCTTCGGCGCCTGCTGCCCGGCCGGTGCCGCCGGTGCGGGCGCCGCTGCCGGCGCGGCCGCAGCAGCCGCCGGATCGCGCCAGCCGTATTCGACATAGCGCCGGATCACCAGGCAGCCCGGCGGCGAATCGATCAGCGACACCGACGAAGTCGGCTCCTTGTCGTCGGTGTAGACCGTGTAGACCGGCAGCAGCTTGGTCGCGCGGTAGTTCGGCAGTTCCTGCTGGGCGATGCTCGCGCAGGTGAAGGGCGCCACCGAGATGCGCTCGGCCGCCACGGTGCAGGCGCCGCTGTCGTCGGGGATCGCGGTGATCGAACCCGCCACGCCGGCATTCGGGAACTCGATGCCGATCAGCGAGAACACCGGGCCGCTGTCGGGGCGCTTGCGGTCCCAGTCGAGCAGCACGTCGTGGCTGCGGCTGCCCTGCACGGTCAGCGAGGACAGCCGCGTGATCGCCGGCAGACAGCGCTTGACGCCCACGCTGGTGGCCGCGCGCGTGAGGGTGTCCTGCGGCGGCGCGGGCGGTGCCTGGGGCACCAGCACGCCCTGCGCGAAGGCGGTGGCCGCCAGGGTGCAGGCCGCGGCGCACGGCAGCAGACGAAGGAGAAGCGATGTCGGGGTCATGGGGGTCGTTCCGAAGTCGGCCGCGTTCAGGCGTAGAGCGCCTCGATCGCGGCGGTGTAGATGCGCACGTTCTCCTCGCCTTCGGGGTCCAGCCGCTCGAGCAGCGCGCGCGCGCGCTCGCGGTAGTTGGGCAGGTCGGCGTCGTGCTCGGCGAAGGCGCGCCGCAGCGCCCGGCCGCCGTCCTCGCAGTCGAAGCCCTGGTAGCGGTAGCCGCAGTCGCCGATCAGGTGCGAGTTGTGCACCAGCGGATAGCCGCCGTACAGCGCCTCGTAGTAGAGGTAGTTCTGGCCGTTCTCCCAATGGTGCGCGAACACGCAGTCGACATTGGGCGGCACCACCTGGTAGACCGGGAAACGCCCCTCGAACGAGGCCAGCCCGTGCTGCACCAGGTCCAGGCTCTGGGCGAAGCCGACGAACAGCGGCTTCTCGCGCAGGTGGAAGCTGTTGTAGACCCACAGGCGCTCGATCAGGTCGGGCTGCGCGCGGTGCGCCGCCTCGCAGCCCAGCATCGGGATGAAGCTGGTCTTCACCATGCAGATGTTGGGCTCGAAGATCGCCACGCGCCAGTGCCGGCGCCCGGGCTCGTAGGCGAAGGGCTTGCCGCCGCCGCTGCGCGCCAGCGCGCGCTCGAGCACCATCGGGCTCCACAGGTGCGGCATCAGGCGCACCGGCGTGCGGAACGCGGCCTCGAAATAGGGTTTGCAGGTGGCCTCGTACTCGGGCAGCGTCCAGACCTCGTGGTAAGGCGCGAGCGTCAGCAGCAGGCCATGCGGCTTGTCGAAGATCATGCGCTCGATGTCGATCACGTAGTCGTTGCCCACGCGCATCGACACGATCTTGCCGCCGCGCTCGCGAAAGGCCACGGCCCAGTCGCGCCCGAGCTGGGCGCTCATCTCGATCATCACGTCGAGTTCCTGCGCGGCGGTCGCCATGTCGATGATCGGCACCGGCGAATCGGCCAGGAAACCGGCCGCATCGGCCGGCGCGCCGTCGCCGCCGCCGGCCACGAGCACCGTGCTGGCCACGCGCGGCGAGCGCAGCAGCAGCATCACGAGGAACAGGCAGTTCTGGTAGACGCCGTTCTCCCACAGGCTCTGCTCGCCCTTGCGGATGAAGATCGAGACGCCGACGCGCAGCTTGCCGGGCATGGCGTTCATCGCGCGGCACCTCCGGCGCGGAAGTTCGCATCGCCGTCCACGAGGTGCAGCAGCCGCTGCGCATAGCCTTCGACGTTGGCGCTCGCCAGCGGATCGAGCGCGTCGAACACGCGCTGCGAGCGGGCCCTGTAGCCGTCGAGTTGCGCGTCGTGATGGCGCGCCGCGTTCAGCAGCTGCTCGACGCCGGCGCCGACCTCGAAGCCCGGGTAGTAATAGCCCGCGTCGCGCAGCCAGGGCGAGTTGTGCACCAGCGGGTAGTTGCCGTAGAGCGCGTCGAGGTAGCTGTAGTTCTGGTCGTTCTGCCACTGGTGCGACACCACCGCGTCGGCGTGCTGCACCATGAAGCCCGCGAAGTCGTGCCGGCCATGGAAGATCGCCTTGTGCTCGCGCACGATGTCGAGCGAGTTCGCGAGGTAGAGCATGGTCGGGTGGTCCTTCATGTGCAGCGTGTTGAGCGCATGCATCCAGCTCACCGCCTTCGGATCGGCGCGGTAGGCGCCGTCGCAGATCAGCATCGGCAGGGTGCCGGCCTTCACCACCGAGATGTTGGGTTCGAAGATAGCGACCCGGAAGCCCGGCTGCTCGGCCGTGCGCGGCACGTAGCCGAAGCGGAAGCCCGCCGCCTCGACCTCGGCCACGCGCTGCGCGAGGAACTCGGGGGACCAGAGGTAGGGCACCACGTGCACCGGGCAGCGGTTGTACACGCGCATCATCGGCGCGAAGGTTTCGTCCTTGGGCAGCAGCCAGACCTCGTCGCAGCGGTCGGGCCGGCTGAAGTGCCCCTTGTCGGAGAACACGATCGGCTCGGCCAGCGACACGAAGGGCTGGCCCACGCAATGGAACACCACGCGCCCGCCGCGGGCCCGGAAATACGACAGCCACGAGACCTCGAGCGCACCCGCCATCTCGAACACCACGTCGAGCGCATCGGTGAGCTCGCGCGCCCGGCCGATCGCGAGCCCGCGGGCGGCGAGGTCGACCTGCGGCGGCATCACCGACTGGTCGCCCGCGTCGATCAGCGTGACCGACTCGACGAAGGGGATCTGCTGCAGCAGCCGGGCCAGGAACAGCACGTTCTGCCCCATGCCGTTCTCCCAGATGTTCTGGCCGGCGTGGGTGAGGACTGAAATACCGATGCGCATGGGCGATGAGTGTCCCTCAAAAAAGGAAGGCCCCCGCGCCCTGGGGCGTGGGAGCCTTCGCGGGGGCTTTTCTCTCCCTGTGACTTACTTCCACTTCCAGCCGATGCCGGCGTTGATGCCCCATTCCTTGCCCGTGGTCGAGAGGCCCGCGCCCCAGGACATCTTGCCGTCGTCCGACAGCGCCTTGAAGGTCAGCGCCACCGCGCTGTAGCCCTTGTAGCTGCCGAAGCCCACGCCCACGGTCTTCTCGCCGGGGTAGAGCGTCGGCAGGTAGGTGCCCGACATCGCGAACGCCATCGCCGTGCCCGAGTAGGCCACGCGCGCCACGTCGCCGATCTGGTTGCGCACGTCGTTCAGCTGCTGCACGTTGACCGCGTCGCCCGGCAGGATGCCCGGTGCAACGTTGCTGATGCGCGTGCCGCCCGCCGCCTGGCCGGCGCCCAGCGTGATCTGGTTGTAGTTGACCGACCCGTCGGGGTTGGTCTCGTACTGCACGCTGCTGGCCTTCGAAGCCGCCGAGGCCGCCTTGAGCTGCGCCACGTTGGTGGCGTCGCTGTCGGCCGAGCCCGCGGCCACGCCGGTGATCTGGCGGAACTGGCCGCTGGCCGCATCGCCCACCGACACCGCGCCCTGCGTGCTGGTGGTGGCCTTGATCGCCGCCTCCTGCGCTGCGTTGGCGCTGCCTGGCACGTAGCCGGCCACGCCGGCGCCCGTGGTCGACTTCGAGCCCGAGCCCAGGGCCACGCCGCCGGTCTGCTGGACCACCGCGTTGAAGCCGACGGCCGTGCCGTTCGAGACGTTGGGCGCCGCGCTCCTCGAGGTGCCGCCCGCGTCCGCGCTGTCGCCGATCGCCACGCCCTTGCCGCCCGCGCTGGCGCCCGCACCGATCGCCTGCGAACCGGTGGCCAGTGCCCCGCTGCCGATCGCGATCGCGTTCGTGCCCGTGGCCTGCGCCCCGAAGCCCACCGCCACCGCGCCGTCGGCCGTCGCCTTCGCGCCGTTGCCCGCGGCAAAGGAGTTCGCGCCGCTGGCCACCGATTGCGGCCCGATCGCCACCGACTCCTGGCCGGTGGCCTGCGAGTCGCCTGCGGTCGAGTTGGCGTGGAAGTACTTCGTGCCGTTGTTGTAGATGTTGGTGACGGTGCTGTTGGTGGTGCTCAGGCCGGTCGACAGGCTGCTCACGCCGCTGACGGAACTGCTGATGCCGGTCGAAAGGCTGTTGAGGTTGCTGTTCGTCGTGCTCAGCCCGCTCGACAGGCTGCCGATGCCGCTGGTGACGGTGCTCAGGCCGGTCGAGGTCGAGGTCGACAGGCTCGCGACATTGCTGTTCGTCGTGCTCAGGCCCGTCGACAGGCTGCCGATGTTGCTGGTCGCGGTGCTCAGCCCGGTCGACAGGCTGCCGATGCTGCTCGTGGCCGTGCTCAGACCGGTCGAGGTCGATGTCGACAGGCTGTTGATGCTGCTGGTCGCCGTGCTCAAGCCCGTCGACGTCGAGGTCGACAAGCTGTTGATGCTGCTCGTCGCCGTGCTCAGGCCCGTCGACGTCGAGGTCGACAAGCTGTTGATGCTGCTCGTCGCCGTGCTCAGGCCGCTCGAGGTGGACGTCGACAGGCTGTTGATGCCACTCGTCGCAGTGCTCAGGCCGCTCGACGTGGAGGTCGACAGGCTGCTGACGGTGCTGTTCGTCGTGCTCAGGCCGATCGACAGGCTGCCGATGCCGCTGCTGACGGTGCTCAGACCGACCGACAGGCTGCCGATGGAACTGGTCGCCGTGCTCAGGCCGGTGGAGGTCGAGGTCGAGAGACTGTCGATGTTGCTGGTGGCGGTGCTGAGGCCGGTCGACAAGCTGCCGATCGAGCTGGTCGCCGTGCTCAAGCCAGTCGACGTGGAGGTCGAGAGGCTACCGATGCTGCTCGTGGCGGTGCTTAGACCCGTCGAAGTCGACGTGGACAAGCTACCGATAGAGCTCGTCGCCGTGCTCAAGCCAGTCGACGTCGAGGTCGAGAGGCTGCCAATGCTGCTCGTGGCCGTGCTCAGGCCAGTCGACGTCGAGGTCGACAAGCTGCCGATAGAGCTGGTGGCCGTGCTCAGGCCCGTCGAGGTCGACGTGGACAAACTGCCAATGGAGCTCGTCGCGGTGCTCAGGCCGGTCGACGTGGAAGTCGAAAGGCTGCCGATGCTACTGGTCGCCGTGCTCAGACCCGTCGAAGTGGACGTGGACAGGCTGCCGATCGAGCTCGTTGCCGTGCTGAGGCCAGTCGAAGTGGATGTCGACAAGCTATCGATGCTGCTGGTCGCAGTGCTCAGACCCGTCGAGGTGGACGTGGACAGGCTGCCAATGCTGCTCGCGGCCGTGCTCAGACCTGTCGAGGTTGACGTCGAGAGGCTACCGATGGAGCTCGTTGCCGTGCTCAAGCCAGTCGACGTGGAGGTCGACAGGCTATCGATACTGCTCGTCGCGGTACTCAGGCCCGTAGAGGTCGAGGTGGACAGGCTACCGATCGAGCTCGTTGCCGTGCTAAGGCCAGTCGACGTGGAGGTCGAGAGGCTATCGATGCTGCTCGTCGCGGTGCTCAGACCCGTCGAAGTCGACGTGGACAGGCTGCCGATCGAACTCGTTGCCGTGCTCAGACCAGTCGACGTGGAGGTCGACAGGCTATCGATGCTGCTCGTCGCGGTACTCAGGCCCGTAGAGGTGGAGGTGGACAGGCTACCGATGGAACTCGTTGCCGTGCTCAGACCAGTCGACGTCGAGGTCGACAAGCTACCAATGGAACTCGTCGCAGTGCTCAAGCCGGTGGAGGTCGAAGTCGACAGGCTATCGATGCTGCTGGTTGCGGTGCTCAGGCCCGTCGAGGTGGACGTGGACAGGCTACCGATCGAGCTTGTTGCCGTGCTGAGGCCAGTCGACGTCGAGGTCGAAAGACTGTCGATGCTGCTCGTCGCAGTGCTCAGACCCGTAGAGGTTGAGGTGGACAAGCTACCGATGGAGCTTGTCGCTGTGCTCAAGCCCGTAGAGGTCGAAGTCGACAGGCTGTCAATAGAGCTCGTTGCCGTGCTCAGGCCAGTGGACGTCGAGGTCGAGAGACTGCCAATGCTGCTCGTGGCGGTGCTGAGACCAGTCGAGGTCGACGTGGACAGGCTACCGATCGAGCTCGTTGCCGTGCTCAGACCCGTCGAAGTCGACGTAGACAGGCTGCCGATCGAACTCGTTGCCGTGCTCAGACCAGTCGACGTGGAGGTCGACAGGCTATCGATGCTGCTCGTCGCGGTACTCAGGCCCGTAGAGGTCGAGGTGGACAGGCTACCGATGGAACTCGTTGCCGTGCTCAGACCAGTCGACGTCGAGGTCGACAAGCTACCAATGGAACTCGTCGCAGTGCTCAAGCCGGTGGAGGTCGAAGTCGACAGGCTATCGATACTGCTGGTTGCGGTGCTCAGCCCCGTGGAAGTCGAGGTGGACAGGCTACCAATGCTGCTCGCCGCAGTACTCAGACCCGTCGAGGTCGACGTGGACAGACTACCAATGGAGCTCGTTGCAGTGCTGAGGCCAGTCGACGTCGAAGTCGACAGGCTATCGATGCTGCTGGTTGCGGTGCTCAGGCCCGTCGAGGTGGACGTGGACAGGCTACCGATCGAGCTCGTTGCCGTGCTCAGGCCAGTCGAAGTCGATGTCGACAAGCTATCGATGCTGCTGGTCGCCGTGCTCAGACCGGTCGACGTGGAGGTCGAGAGGCTGCCGATCGAACTCGTCGCCGTGCTCAAGCCCGTGGAAGTCGAGGTCGACAGGCTGTCGATACTGCTGGTCGCCGTGCTCAATCCGGTCGACGTCGATGTGGACAGGCTGCCGATCGAGCTCGTTGCCGTGCTCAGACCAGTCGACGTCGAAGTCGAGAGGCTATCGATGCTGCTCGTCGCGGTACTCAGGCCCGTAGAGGTCGACGTGGACAGACTTCCGATGGAACTCGTGGCCGTGCTCAGACCGGTCGACGTGGACGTCGACAGGCTACCGATCGAACTCGTCGCGGTGCTCAACCCCGTGGAGGTCGAAGTCGACAGGCTGTCGATAGAGCTCGTTGCCGTGCTCAGACCCGTCGACGTGGAGGTCGATAGGCTGCCGATCGAACTCGTCGCGGTGCTCAAGCCAGTCGAGGTCGAGGTCGACAAGCTACCGATGCTGCTGGTCGCCGTGCTCAGGCCCGTGGAGGTGGAGGTGGACAGGCTCCCGATGGCACTCGTCGCGGTGCTCAGCCCCGTCGACGTGGAGGTCGACAGGCTGTCGATGCTACTGGTCGCCGTGCTCAATCCGGTCGACGTCGATGTGGACAGGCTGCCAATCGAGCTCGTTGCCGTACTCAGTCCAGTCGACGTCGAGGTCGACAAGCTGTCGATGCTGCTCGTCGCGGTGCTCAGACCCGTGGAGGTCGACGTGGACAGGCTACCGATCGAGCTCGTTGCCGTGCTCAGGCCAGTCGAAGTGGATGTCGACAAGCTATCGATGCTGCTGGTCGCAGTGCTCAGACCCGTCGAGGTCGACGTGGACAGGCTGCCGATGCTGCTTGTTGCGGTGCTCAGACCTGTAGAGGTCGACGTCGACAAGCTGCCGATGGAGCTTGTGGCCGTGCTCAACCCGGTCGACGTGGAGGTCGACAGGCTGTCAATAGAGCTCGTTGCCGTGCTCAAGCCAGTCGATGTCGAGGTCGACAAGCTACCGATGCTGCTGGTCGCAGTGCTCAGACCGGTCGACGTGGACGTCGACAGGCTGCCGATCGAGCTCGTCGCAGTGCTCAGGCCAGTCGATGTCGAGGTCGACAGGCTGTCGATGCTGCTGGTGGCAGTGCTCAGACCCGTCGACGTCGAAGTCGAGAGGCTATCGATGCTGCTCGTCGCGGTACTCAGGCCCGTAGAGGTCGAGGTGGACAGGCTACCGATGGAGCTCGTGGCCGTGCTCAAGCCCGTGGAAGTCGAGGTCGACAGGCTGCCGATGGAACTCGTTGCCGTGCTCAGGCCCGTGGAGGTCGAGGTCGACAGGCTACCGATGGAACTCGTTGCAGTGCTCAGACCCGTCGACGTGGAGGTCGACAGGCTGCCGATCGAACTCGTTGCGGTGCTCAGGCCGGTAGAGGTCGACGTGGACAGGCTGCCGATCGAGCTCGTTGCCGTGCTCAAACCAGTCGACGTCGAGGTCGAGAGGCTATCGATGCTGCTCGTCGCCGTGCTCAAACCCGTGGAGGTCGAAGTCGACAGGCTGCCAATGCTGCTCGTAGCGGTGCTCAGCCCCGTCGAGGTCGAGGTGGACAAGCTGCCGATGGAACTCGTTGCAGTGCTGAGGCCGGTGGACGTCGAGGTCGACAAGCTGTCGATGGAACTCGTCACAGTGCTCAAGCCGGTCGAGGTCGAGGTAGACAGGCTGCCAATCGAGCTCGTTGCCGTGCTCAGACCTGTCGACGTGGAGGTCGACAGGCTGTCAATGGAGCTCGCTGCAGTGCTGAGGCCAGTCGACGTCGAGGTGGACAGGCTACCAATGCTGCTGGTGGCAGTGCTCAGGCCAGTAGACGTCGAGGTCGAGAGACTGTCGATGCTGCTCGTGGCGGTGCTCAAGCCAGTCGACGTCGAGGTCGACAGGCTATCGATGCTGCTGGTCGCTGTGCTCAGGCCCGTGGAGGTCGAGGTGGACAGGCTGCCGATCGAGCTCGTTGCGGTGCTCAAGCCAGTCGACGCCGAAGTCGAGAGGCTATCGATGCTGCTCGTCGCAGTACTCAGGCCCGTAGAGGTCGAGGTGGACAGGCTACCGATGGAGCTCGTGGCCGTGCTCAAGCCCGTGGAAGTCGAAGTCGAGAGGCTATCGATGCTGCTGGTCGCAGTGCTCAGACCGGTCGACGTGGACGTCGACAGGCTGCCGATCGAACTCGTCGCAGTGCTCAGGCCAGTCGATGTCGAGGTCGACAGGCTGTCGATGCTGCTGGTGGCAGTGCTCAGGCCCGTCGACGTCGAAGTCGAGAGGCTATCGATGCCGCTCGTCGCGGTACTCAGGCCCGTAGAGGTCGAGGTGGACAGGCTACCGATGGAGCTCGTGGCCGTGCTCAAGCCCGTGGAAGTCGAGGTCGACAGGCTGCCGATCGAGCTCGTCGCAGTGCTCAGGCCAGTCGATGTCGAGGTCGACAGGCTGTCGATGCTGCTGGTGGCAGTGCTCAGACCCGTCGACGTCGAAGTCGAGAGGCTATCGATGCTGCTCGTCGCGGTACTCAGGCCCGTAGAGGTCGAGGTGGACAGGCTACCGATGGAGCTCGTGGCCGTGCTCAAGCCCGTGGAAGTCGAGGTCGACAGGCTGCCGATCGAGCTCGTTGCCGTGCTGAGGCCAGTCGAAGTCGATGTCGACAAGCTATCGATGCTGCTTGTTGCCGTACTCAGCCCCGTCGAAGTCGAGGTCGAGAGGCTGCCGATGGAACTCGTTGCCGTGCTCAGGCCCGTGGAGGTCGAGGTCGACAGGCTACCGATGGAACTCGTCGCAGTGCTCAGACCCGTGGAGGTCGAAGTCGACAAGCTGTCGATGCTGCTCGTGGCGGTGCTCAGACCCGTCGACGTGGAGGTCGACAGGCTACCGATGGAACTCGTCGCCGTGCTCAAACCGGTCGACGTCGAAGTCGACAAGCTATCGATGCTGCTCGTGGCAGTGCTCAGACCCGTCGACGTGGAGGTCGACAGACTACCGATGGAACTCGTCGCTGTGCTCAAACCGGTCGACGTCGAAGTCGACAAGCTATCGATGCTGCTCGTTGCAGTGCTCAGACCCGTCGACGTGGAGGTCGACAGGCTGCCGATCGAACTCGTTGCGGTGCTCAGGCCGGTAGAGGTCGACGTGGACAGGCTGCCGATCGAGCTCGTTGCCGTGCTCAAACCAGTCGACGTCGAGGTCGAGAGGCTATCGATGCTGCTTGTCGCCGTGCTCAAACCCGTGGAGGTCGAAGTCGACAGGCTGCCAATGCTGCTCGTAGCGGTGCTCAGACCCGTTGAGGTCGAGGTAGACAGGCTGCCAATCGAGCTCGTTGCCGTGCTCAGACCAGTCGACGTCGAAGTCGAGAGGCTATCGATGCTGCTCGTCGCTGTACTCAGGCCCGTAGAGGTCGAGGTGGACAGGCTACCGATCGAGCTCGTTGCCGTGCTCAGGCCAGTCGACGTGGAGGTCGACAGGCTATCGATGCTGCTGGTCGCCGTGCTCAAACCCGTGGAGGTCGAAGTCGACAGGCTGCCAATGCTGCTCGTAGCGGTGCTCAGACCCGTCGAGGTCGAGGTGGACAAGCTGCCGATGGAGCTCGTTGCCGTGCTCAGGCCAGTGGACGTCGAGGTCGAGAGGCTATCGATGCTGCTTGTCGCGGTGCTCAGACCCGTCGACGTAGAGGTCGACAGGCTGCCGATCGAACTCGTTGCCGTGCTCAAGCCAGTCGACGTCGAGGTCGACAGGCTATCGATGCTGCTGGTCGCTGTACTCAGGCCCGTGGAGGTCGAGGTGGACAGGCTGCCGATCGAGCTCGTTGCGGTGCTCAAGCCAGTCGACGTCGAAGTCGAGAGGCTATCGATACTGCTCGTCGCTGTGCTCAGACCCGTCGACGTGGAGGTCGACAGGCTGCCAATGGAGCTCGTTGCCGTGCTGAGGCCAGTCGACGTCGAAGTCGAGAGGCTATCGATGCTGCTCGTCGCGGTACTCAGGCCCGTCGACGTGGACGTCGAGAGGCTTCCGATAGAGCTCGTTGCAGTGCTCAGACCCGTGGAGGTCGAGGTAGACAGGCTATCGATGCTGCTCGTGGCGGTGCTCAGACCCGTCGAAGTCGACGTGGACAGACTGCCGATGGAACTCGTTGCCGTACTCAAGCCCGTCGAGGTGGACGTCGACAAGCTGCCGATGGAGCTCGTGGCCGTGCTCAAACCGGTCGACGTCGAGGTCGACAGGCTGTCGATGGAACTCGTCGCGGTGCTCAGGCCGGTAGACGTCGAGGTCGAGAGACTGCCGATGCTGCTGGTCGCAGTGCTCAAACCCGTGGACGTCGAGGTCGAGAGGCTACCGATCGAGCTCGTGGCCGTGCTCAAACCGGTGGAACTGGAAGTCGACAAGCTCGACACGCTGCTGTTCGTCGTGCTCAGGCCCGACGACAGGCTGCCAATGCTGCTGGTCGTGGTGCTCAGTCCTGTCGACAGGCCATCGATCCGGCTGTTCGCCGTGCTCAAGCCGGTAGACGTCGATGTGGACAGGCTGCCGATGCTGCTCGTGGCCGTGCTCAGACCCGTCGACGTGGAGGTCGACAGGCTGCCGATCGAACTCGTTGCAGTACTCAGACCGGTAGAGGTCGATGTGGACAGGCTGCCGATCGAGCTCGTTGCCGTGCTCAAACCAGTCGACGTCGAGGTCGACAGGCTGCCGATGGAACTCGTGGCCGTGCTCAAGCCCGTCGACGTAGAAGTAGACAAGCTGCCGATCGAACTCGTCGCCGTGCTGAGGCCCGTCGACGTCGAAGTCGAGAGGCTGTCGATGCTGCTGGTCGCCGTGCTCAAGCCGGTAGACGTCGATGTGGACAGGCTACCGATGGAGCTCGTCGCCGTGCTCAACCCAGTCGAGGTAGAAGTCGACAGGCTGTCGATGCTGCTTGCCGCGGTGCTCAGCCCCGTCGAGGTCGACGTGGACAGGCTGCCGATGGCACTCGTCGCAGTGCTCAGGCCCGTCGACGTGGACGTCGACAGGCTGCCGATGGAACTCGTTGCCGTGCTCAAACCGGTCGACGTCGAGGTCGAGAGGCTGCCAATACTGCTCGTCGCGGTACTCAGGCCCGTGGAAGTCGAGGTGGACAGGCTACCGATGGAACTCGTCGCCGTACTCAAGCCAGTCGACGTGGAGGTCGAGAGGCTACCGATGCTGCTCGTTGCAGTGCTCAGACCCGTGGAGGTCGAAGTCGACAGGCTGCCGATGGAACTCGTGGCCGTGCTCAGACCCGTCGAGGTGGAGGTCGACAGGCTGCCGATGCTGCTGGTCGCGGTGCTCAAGCCCGTGGACGTCGACGTCGAGAGGCTACCGATCGAGCTCGTGGCCGTGCTCAAGCCGGTGGAACTGGAAGTCGACAAGCTCGACACGCTGCTGTTCGTCGTGCTCAGGCCTGACGACAGACTGCCGATGCTGCTGGTCGTGGTGCTCAGTCCTGTCGACAGGCCATCGATCCGGCTGTTCGCCGTGCTCAAGCCCGTAGACGTCGATGTGGACAGGCTGCCAATGCTGCTCGTGGCCGTGCTCAGACCGGTAGAGGTCGACGTGGACAGGCTGCCGATCGAGCTCGTTGCCGTGCTCAAGCCAGTCGACGTCGAAGTCGACAGGCTACCGATGGAACTCGCGGCCGTGCTCAAGCCCGTCGACGTAGAAGTAGACAAGCTGCCGATCGAACTCGTTGCCGTGCTCAGACCGGTCGACGTCGATGTGGACAGGCTGCCAATCGAACTTGTCGCAGTGCTCAGGCCAGTGGACGTCGAAGTCGACAGGCTCGACACGTTGCTATTCGTCGTGCTCAGACCCGACGACAAGCTACCGATTGAGCTCGTGGCGGTGCTCAGACCGGTGGAGGCCGAGGTCGACAGGCTGCCGATCGAGCTGGTTGCAGTGCTCAGGCCTGTCGAGGTCGACGTGGACAGGCTGCCGATGCTGCTCGTGGCCGTGCTCAAGCCAGTGGAAGTCGAGGTAGACAGACTACCGATGCTGCTGGCCGCGGTACTGAGACCCGTCGATGTCGATGTCGACAGACTCGACACGCTGCTGTTCGTCGTACTCAAACCCGATGACAAGCTGCCGATGCTGCTGGTGGCCGTGCTCAGGCCCGTGGACGTCGACGTGGAGAGGCTGCCAATCGAGCTCGTTGCCGTGCTCAGGCCCGTCGAAGTCGACGTCGAGAGGCTACCGATGGAGCTCGTGGCGGTGCTAAGCCCCGTGGATGTCGAAGTCGACAAGCTGGACACACTGCTGTTCGTCGTGCTCAGACCCGACGACAGGCTGCCGATGGAGCTGGTCGCGGTACTCAGGCCTGTCGAAGTGGACGTCGAGAGGCTACCGATCGAACTCGCCGCAGTGCTCAGGCCGGTCGAAGTCGAGGTCGACAGGCTGCCGATGCTGCTCGTGGTCGTGCTCAAGCCGGTGGACGTCGAAGTCGACAAGCTCGACACGCTGCTGTTCGTCGTGCTCAAGCCCGACGACAGGCTGCCGATGCTGCTGGTCGTGGTGCTCAGTCCGGTCGACAGGCCATCGATGCGGCTGTTTGCCGTACTCAAGCCGGTGGAAGTCGACGTGGAGAGGCTGCCGATGGAACTGGTCGCGGTGCTCAGCCCTGTCGATGTCGAGGTCGACAGGCTCGACACGCGGCTGTTCGTCGTGCTCAGCCCCGACGATAAGCTGCCGATGCTGCTCGTCGCAGTGCTCAGGCCCGTCGAGGTCGAGGTCGACAGGCTGCCGATGGAACTGGTCGCCGTGCTCAACCCGGTCGACGTCGACGTCGACAGGCTCGACACGCTGCTGTTCGTCGTACTCAGACCCGACGATAGGCTGCCAATGCTGCTCGTCGCAGTGCTCAGGCCCGTCGAGGTCGAGGTCGACAGGCTGCCGATGGCGCTGGTCGCCGTGCTCAATCCAGTCGATGTCGAAGTCGACAAGCTCGAAACGCTGCTGTTCGTCGTGCTCAGACCCGACGACAGGCTGCCGATGCTGCTCGTGGCCGTGCTCAGGCCCGTCGAGGTCGAGGTCGACAGGCTGCCGATGGAACTGGTCGCCGTGCTCAACCCGGTCGACGTCGAAGTCGACAGGCTCGACACGCTGCTGTTCGTCGTACTCAGACCCGACGACAGGCTGCCGATGCTGCTCGTCGCAGTGCTCAGGCCCGTCGATGTCGAGGTCGACAGGCTGCTGATGGAACTGGTGGCGGTGCTCAGCCCTGTCGATGTCGAGGTCGACAGGCTCGACACCCGGCTGTTCGTCGTGCTCAGGCCCGACGACAGGCTGGCGATGCTGCTGGTCGCGGTGCTCAGGCCGGTCGAGGTCGAGGTCGACAGGCTGCCGATGCTGCTGGCGGTCGTGCTCATGCCCGTGCTCAGCTGCGCCACCGTCACGGCGTCCTGCAGCGCCGCACCATCGGCCACGTTGGTGATGCGCCGCAGGGCCGACGACGAGCCCACCGAGACTTCGGAGGCGGGTGCGTTGGTGCCGGTGAGGAAGCCGTTGCCGGTCGGCGCCTTGGCGCCCGTCACGCTGCCCGCGCCCAGCGCGACGCTGTTGGCATAGGCGGCGTTGGCGCCCGTGCCCATCGACACCGCGTTCGAGCCCAGGCTGATCGCGTTGGCGCCGAAGGCGATCGCCGCATCGGTGACCGACAGGTCCGCCGACTTGACGACGGCACCGTTGCCGATCGCGATGCTGCGGGTGGTCCGGTCGTCGGTCGTAGCATTGCCGCCGATCGCGATCGAGGCGTTCTGCGGCGCCACCCCGATCTGGTCGGCGGATGCGCCGGTACCCAGCGCGATGCTGCCGCCCCAGCTGTTCGCGTTCGTGCCGATCGCGATGGTGTTGACGTCGGTGTTCGAGCCGATGGCGGCGTTCTTGCCGATGGCGATGGCGCCGTCCGCGATGGAACGCGCGTTGGTGCCAAGCGCCAGCGAGTCGGCACCCGTGGCGATCGACACGGTGCCGATCGCCACGGCGTTGGCAGCCACGGCATTGGCGGTGTTGCCGATGGCGACGCTGCCCGTGTTGCCGGCAGCCGCGTCGCGCCCGAGCGCCACGCTTCTGTTGCCGAATGCATTGGCGGCGGTGCCCAAGGCCGTGGCAGAAGATCCGGTCGCTTGCGAGAACGTGCCGACCGCCACCCCTCCGGACTGATTGGCCGTGGAAAGGGCCCCAAGAGCCAGGCTGCTGCCTCCCAAGGCGTTCGCGCTATACCCCATGGCCAACGCGTTGTCGCCTGCGGTGGCGATCGCGCCGATCGCCACCCCCTGCGTCGCCAGGGCGCGGCTGTTGAGCCCGATCGCCGTCGAATTGAGGCCCTGGGCGCTGGCAGCCTGGCCGATGGCGGTGGAACTCATGCCAGCAGCGTTGGAGCCGGTTCCGATCGCGGTACCGAAGGTGTTGGCCCGTACGCCCGAACCGATCGCGACGCCTTCGGTGCCATAGGCATTCGCCACATTACCGATCGCCACGGTGCCGTTCGCGGTAGCGTTCGAGGTGCTGCCCAGCGCGATGGCGGCCGTGCCGATTGCATTGTTGGCGTTACCGACCGCGAGCGCTCCGGTCCCGTTGGCCGTGTTGTCGGCGCCCACGGCCACCGCTCCTGTGCCAGTGGCAGTGTTCGGATCGCCGATTGCCACCGCGCCGTCGCCTGTCGCCTTCTGATTGCGGCCGATCGCCACGGCGCCGCCGTTCGCACTGCCGCCGTTGGCCATGGTCCCGCTGGAGCCGATCGCCACGTTGCGGCCCGTCGCGCCGCTGGTCACGCCATCGCCCTGCGCGATGCCGAAGGCGCCGTTGACCACGGCGCCGCGTCCCACCGCGATGCCGGAGGTGGCGGCTGCCACGACCGAGGACTGCCCGCCGATGGCGATGCCGTCGGTCGCCGCCGAGGTGGCCACGCCGTTCGCGTTGCTGCCGATGGCGATCGAACCGTTGTTCGAAGCAAGGGAACCGTTGCCAGCCGCCAGCGAGTTCTGACCGGAGGCGGTCGCGCCGACGCCGAAGGCGGTGGCGCCATCCGCCGATGCCGTCGTGCCGTTGTTGCCGATCGCGAGCGTGTTCTTGCCCGACGCGGTGGTCTGGCCGCCGACGGCGGTCGAGTCCTGGCCCGTGGCCTTGGCGCTGGTGCCGATGGCGGTCGAATCGCCCAGGCTTGCAGCCGTGCCCGTGGCCAGCGCTCCGGAGCCGATCGCCAGGTTCGACGAGCCAAGGGCCGCCGCGTTGGCGTTCGGGCCGATCGCGATGGCCGATGGCCCCAGCGCATTGGCGGAGTAGCCGATCGCGAGGCTGGTACCGCCGCTGGCCACGGAGTTGTGACCCATCGCCACGCTGCTGATGCCGGAGGCGTTGGCCTGCAAGCCGAAGGCCGAGGCGAACTGCGCGGCAGTCGACCCCATGCCGTACATGCTGGCGCCCTTGCCCGTGGCTCTGGTAAACGACCCGAACAGCGTCACGCCCAGGAAGCCGCCACCGTTGGCCGAGCACCCGCCCACCACCGTCGAGTACACGCCGGAGCCGTCGACCGGATCGACCGTCGCCGGGTAGGCCTTGCCATCGGGGCCGGTGTTCGCACCCGTGTTGCAGGCGCCGTTCGGCGGTCCGACGATGTAGGCGTTCGCGCTCTCCATCAAACCGAAGGACGCCAGGGCGACGCTCAGCACGGCACCCGAGATCACGGCAGCCGAACTGCTGCGCTTGCCTCGGGCGGAAGTGATTTCCGAAGCAGCCACCCATGCACCGAGCGACTCATTCCAGATACTTCTATATGACTTGTTCATTGACTGCCAACTGCGTGTGGAATCTCGGGACCGGCGCGGGAGGTCCCGGCAAAAATGTGAAAGGGTCGTGCTTGACGCTCGTCGCCGAGATCTCAATCACCGCGCTGTTCACAAGAGCGGTGGAATGTACATACTTGTTTACATTCGAAATGCATCGAGAAAAATTGCTTGAAAAATTTCGATGATTTAGTTCACAGAACAGCGTGAAATTAACATTCACACTGATTAACAATTGTCTCCGGATAGTCTCTTGGCTGCGAAAACATAGAATCTCGATGCCAGCCAAAACCAGTGACAGTCACGCCGCAAGCCAATGTTTCGTAAGGACTTTTTCTCAATCGTATGGAATTAATTCACATCGCCATCGCAGCGCATGGCTTGATGAATTGAGCGGAATCGCCCTCGACGCCAGTCCAATGTGGAACTTGTTCACATAACAACTTATTCACCTGTGATTTATTTCTCACCACAAAGCACAGGCGGCATCAATTAACAATTGGGCAACAAAAGTGAATTCAACCAACCGCCTCCGCATCGGCATCACCATCGGCCTCCACCACGAAGCCGAAACCCTCTGGAACAACGGCATCAAGCAGAACGCCGTGTTTCTGGCCGAGGCGCTCAAGCACTGCCCGGGCGTGGCCTCGGTGGTGCTGGTCAACACCACGGCCACGCCGATCACGTCGGCCCTGCCCTGGGACCAGGCGCGCTGGCCCACGACGAACTTCGAGGGAGCGAAGGACAGCGTCGACGTGCTGATCGAGCTGGGCGGCCAGATCGACCACCTGCAGACCGACTACCTCAAGCAGCGCGGCGCCCGGCTGGTGTCGTACTGCTGCGGCTTCGAGTACGTGCACGCGATGGAGTCGATGCTGTTCAACAAGCCGCTGTGGGGCCGGAACCTGTTCGTCAACCAGCGCTACGACGACATCTGGATGGTTCCGCAGGTGGCGCACATCAGCCAGCCCTACTTCGAGGTGCTGCGCCGGATCGAGGCGCGCGCCGTGCCCTTCGTCTGGAGCCCGGTGTTCCTCGAGGAGCGCACGCGCGGGTTGCCCGAGGGCGGCGTCTACCAGCCGCGCGTCGGCCCGCGGCGCCTCAGCGTGATGGAGCCGAACATCAACGTGGTGAAGTTCTGCCTCTACCCGATCCTGGTCGCCGAACTGGCCTACCGCGCGCGGCGCGAGGCGATCGCGCTGCTGCAGGTGGCCAACGCCGAGAAGATGGCGCGCGAGAACATGGAATTCATCACCCTGATGAACCAGCTCGATCTGGTGCGCGAGCACAAGGCCGTGTTCCTGGGCCGGCACGACACGCCGACCTTCCTGGCGCAGAACACCGACATCGTGATCTCGCACCAGTGGGAGAACCCGCTCAACTACTTCTATCTCGAGACCTGCTGGCAGGGCTATCCGCTGGTGCACAACGCCCACCTGTGCGCGGACCTCGGCTACTACTACGAAGCCAACGACGTGGCCGCGGGCAGCGCGCGCGTGCTCGAGGCGATCGACACGCACGATGCGCAGTCGCTCGCCTACCGCGAGCGCCAGCGCGGCCTGATCGACCGCTACCTGCCCGGCAACGCGGCCGCCACCGAGGTGTACAACGCGCTGCTGCTCGGCCTGATGCAGCGCCCCGCCCGATAACCGGAGCCGCCATGCTCGAACCCTCCGCCCTCCAGCGCTTCTTTCCCGTGATCGTCACGCCGAGCCACGACGGCAAGTTCTTCCAGAACTACGTGATGTCGATGATGAACTTCGCCATCGAGGCCGAGCGCGCCGGCATGCGCATGCAGGTGCTGTTCCACCAGGGCGAAAGCCTCGTGACCCGGGCGCGCAACAACTGCGTGGCCCAGTTCCTCGCCAACCCGGAATGGACCCACCTGTTCTGGATCGACGCGGACATCGGCTTCTCGGCGCAGGCGGCGTTCCGGCTGCTGCTCTCGGACCACGACATCGCCGCTGGCGTCTATCCGCTCAAGCGCGAGGATTGGCCACCCGAAGGCGTCGCGGCCGGCACCACGCGCGCGCAGTTCGATGCCACCTTCACGCGCTACACCGTCAATGCAGGCGCCTCGGAAGCCAGCGGCAAGGTCGAGCTCGAGGTGCAACCCGACGGCTTCATGAAGATGACCGAAGCGCCCACGGGCTTCATGGCGATCAAGCGCGGCGTGTTCGAGCGGCTGATGGCGAGCTACCCCGAGCTCAGCTACGTGCCCGACAGCATCGGCGAGGCCGACCTCGGCCTGCACTACCGCTTCTTCGACGTGATGGTCGACCCCGTGACGCGCCGCTATCTCTCGGAGGACTACGGCTTCTGCCGCCTCTGGTCGGGCCTGGGCGAGGCGATCCACATCGACGCCAACTCCAACCTCACGCACCAGGGGGCCAAGCTCTACCGCGGCGACTTCGCGACCTCGCTGGTGACATCGCTGCCGCATGCGGTGGGCGGTCCCGCGGGTGCGGCGATGGAACTCAGGGGCACGCAGTACCTGAGCCCGAACCGCCCACCGGCGCTCTGAGCGCCCTGCCCGGCCCTGACCTGACCGCCCTGGCGCACGCGCCATGAAAAAAGCCCCGCGGGTGCGGGGCTTCGTCGATGCCGGCCGAAGCGGTCCGGCCGTCATCGGGCTCAGGCCGTGACCGAATCCGCCACGCCCTTGTAGTCCTCGATCTTGTCGAAGTTCAGGTACTGATAGATCTGCGCGCTGGACGCATCGAGCACGCCGGTGCTGGCCATGTACTCTTCCCGAGTCGGGATGCGGCCGAGGCGCGAGCAGATGGCGGCCAGTTCGGCCGAGCCCAGGTACACGTTGGTGTTCTTGCCCAGGCGGTTCGGGAAATTGCGGGTGCTGGTCGACATGACCGTGGCGCCTTCGCGCACCTGGGCCTGGTTGCCCATGCACAGCGAGCAGCCCGGCATTTCGGTGCGGGCACCGGCATTGCCGAACACGCCGTAGTGGCCTTCCTCGGTCAGCTGCTGCGCGTCCATCTTGGTCGGCGGCGCGATCCACAGCTTGACCGGGATGTCGCGCTTGCCTTCGAGCAGCTTCGACGCGGCGCGGAAGTGGCCGATGTTGGTCATGCACGAGCCGATGAACACTTCGTCGATCTTGGCGCCGGCCACGTCCGACAGCGTCTTCACGTCGTCGGGGTCGTTCGGGCAGGCCACGATGGGTTCGTGGATGTCGGCCAGGTCGATCTCGATGACCGCCGCGTACTCGGCGTCGTCGTCGCCCTTGAGCAGTTGCGGGTCCTTGAGCCAGGCTTCCTGCGCGGCGATGCGGCGCTGCAGCGTGCGCGCGTCGGCATAGCCCTCGGCAATCATCCACTTCATCAGCGTGACGTTGCTGTTGATGTACTCCTGGATCGGTTCCTTGTTCAGGTGAACCGTGCAGCCGGCGGCCGAGCGTTCGGCAGAGGCGTCGCTGAGCTCGAAGGCTTGTTCGACCTTGAGGTCGGGCAGGCCTTCGATTTCGAGGATGCGGCCCGAGAAGATGTTCTTCTTGCCTTGCTTGGCCACCGTCAGCAGACCCGACTTGATGGCGTACAGGGGAATCGCGTTGACCAGGTCGCGCAGCGTGACGCCGGGCTGCATCTTGCCCTTGAAGCGCACCAGCACCGACTCGGGCATGTCCAGCGGCATCACGCCGGTGGCGGCAGCGAAGGCCACGAGGCCCGAGCCCGCGGGGAAGCTGATGCCGATCGGGAAGCGGGTGTGGCTGTCGCCGCCGGTGCCCACGGTGTCCGGGGTCAGCAGGCGGTTGAGCCAGCTGTGGATCACGCCGTCGCCCGGGCGCAGCGAAACGCCGCCGCGGTTGGCCATGAACTCGGGGAGTTCGTGGTGCATCTTGACGTCGACCTTCTTCGGGTACGCCGCCGTGTGGCAGAACGACTGCATCACGAGGTCGGCCGAGAAGCCCAGGCAGGCCAGGTCCTTCAGCTCGTCGCGCGTCATCGGGCCGGTGGTGTCCTGCGAGCCGACCGAGGTCATCTTGGGTTCGCAGTAGGTGCCCGGGCGCACGCCCTGGCCTTCGGGCAGGCCGCAGGCGCGGCCGACCATCTTCTGCGCCAGCGAGAAGCCCTTCTTGGTGTCGACCGGGCTTTGCGGCAGGCGGAACAGCGTGGAGACCGGCAGGCCCAGCGCTTCGCGCGCCTTGGCCGTGAGGCCGCGGCCGATGATCAGCGGAATGCGGCCGCCGGCGCGCACTTCGTCGAACAGCACGTCGCTCTTCACGGTGAATTCAGCGATGACCTGGCCGTCCTTCAGGGCCTTGCCTTCGTAGGGACGCAGCTCGACCACGTCGCCCATGTTCATCTGCGTCACGTCGAGCTCGATCGGCAGCGCACCCGAGTCTTCCATCGTGTTGTAGAAGATCGGCGCGATCTTGCCGCCGAGGCAGACGCCGCCGAAGCGCTTGTTGGGCACGAACGGGATGTCTTCGCCGGTGAACCACAGCACCGAGTTGGTGGCGCTCTTGCGCGACGAACCCGTGCCGACCACGTCGCCGGCGTAGGCCACGAGGTGGCCGCGCGCGCGCAGGTCCTCGATGAACTTCACCGGGCCGCGCTTGCCGTCTTCTTCCGGAACGATGCCGGGGCGCGCGTTCTTGTGCATCGCCAGGGCGTGCATCGGGATGTCGGGACGCGTGGTCGCGTCGGGCGCGGGCGACAGGTCGTCGGTGTTGATCTCGCCGGCCACCTTGAAGATGCTGACGGTGATGCTCTGCGGCACTTCGGGACGGCTGGTGAACCACTCGGCATCGGCCCAGCTCTGCAGCACGCCCTTGGCGTTGGCATTGCCCTTGTCGGCCTTTTCCTTGACGTCGTGGAACTGGTCGAACATCAGCAGCGTCTTCTTGAGGCCCTCGGCCGCGACGGCGCCGACTTCGGCGTCGTCCAGCAGGTCGATCATGGGGCTGATGTTGTAGCCGCCGAGCATCGTGCCGAGCAGTTCGGTGGCACGGGCGCGCGTGATGAACGCACTCTTCTCGGTGCCATGCGCCACGGCCGCGAGGTAGCTGGCCTTGACCTTGGCAGCGTCGTCCACGCCCGCGGGCACGCGGTGGGTCAGCAGGTCGAGCAGGAAGGCACCGTCCTTTTCGTTCGCGCTCTTGAGGAGCTCGATCGCTTCAGAGGTCTGCTTCGCGCTCAGGGGCAGCGGCGGGATACCGAGCGCGGCGCGTTCGGCGACATGGTCAACGTAGGCTTGCAACATCTTCTTTTCTCCGGAAACTTGGGGCTGGAGGGCATGCGGCGCGGTGCTCGGCCCGCCGCCCGGCCTTCGCCGGTCGGCAAGCAAGAGCCGCGCCGCCCCTCGTGGGGGTCGACTTACTTCTTGTCGCCGTCAGCGCCTTCGAAAAGGCTCTTCGGCGGGTTCTTCTTCATTTCTTCGGCAAAGGCGATCTGGGCCGGCGTCTGGCATTCGTCGGCGATGCGCAGGCCTGCCTTCTGGTTCATCAGCATCGACTTGTTGCCCAGCTGCAGCCACATGGCGCCGGCACGGGGGTCTTCGAGGCGGATGGCGCCGGTGCGGCTTTCGACCGGGTGCATGCGGTAGCGCAGGCCCTTGGTGGTCACGGTGAAGAAGCCGGGCTTCTTCTCGTCCTCGGTCACGGTCACGTCGGCGCCGAGTTCGCACTGGGCCTTGCCGGTCGACACGCGCTTGGCGACCTCGAGGTCGGACTCGGTGAGCACGATGTTGGTGTCGTCGCTGATCGGCGTGACTTCCTCGACGGCCTTGGCGGCCTTGCGGGTGACCTGGCGCTTGGGCGGTGCCTTCTTGGCTTCGGCGGACTTGGCGGCGGGCTTGGCAGCGGCCGGCTTGGCGGGCGTGCTGCTGCTCTGGGCCAGCGCACCGAACGGCAGAGCCAGGGCCACTGCGGCGATCAGGGCGATTTTCTTCATGTGACGGTTTCCTTGAGGCTGGTTCGGAGGTTTCAGGAGACCGCGGGCGTCAGCCAGGCCTGGGCCTCTGGCGGCAACGCGCGCCCTGTTGCGTGGGCACGCGTCAGTACCTGCCAGAAATGACGGTAGCTCGCGCGGTCGTGCAATGTGCCATCAATTTGTGTCGGCGCCCAATCCGCGGCCGCCGCCTTGACCAGGATATTTGTGGCAATTTGAATCTGCGCCTCGTCGGGCGCGAAGGCCTCGAGGATCGGCCGGATCTGGTTCGGATGGATGCTCCACATGCGCGTGTAGCCGAATTCGCGGGCCGCCTTGCGGGCCGCGGTGCGCATGGCGTCCATGTCGTTGAACTCGGTCACCACGCAGTGCGAGGGCACCTTGCCGTGCGCATGCGCGGCCGAGGCGATCGCCAGCTTGGCGCGCACCACCAGCGGGTGCGTGAACTGGCCCGCGGCGCCCATGCCCTCGGCGGGGATGGCGCCGGCGTGGGCCGAAACGAAGTCCATCAGGCCGAAGCTCAGCGACTGCACGCGCGGATGCGCCGCGATGTCGAAGGCGTTGTGCACCGCGAAAGGCGATTCGATCAGCACGTGCAGCGGCAGCGTTTCCGCATCGGCGGCATCGAGCGCGGCCACGGCCTGCTCGACATCGGCCACCGACTCGACCTTCGGCACCATCAGGTGGCTCAGCCGCTGGCCGGCACGGCCCGCGATGGTGACCACGTCGCCCGCGAAGGCCGGGTGGTCGACCGGGTGCACGCGCACGCCGACGCGCATGCCGGGCCTGGCGGCCAGCGCCAGCTCGGTGACCAGCGCGGCATGCTCGGCCTCGCCGCCCACCGGGGCGCCGTCCTCGCAGTCGAGGGTGACGTCGAACACGCAGGCGCCGAACTCCTCGGCCATCTCGGCCTGGAGCGCGAGGCTCTTCTTCATGCGCGCCTCGACGCCGCTGTAGTGGTCGCACACCGGCAGGCTGACGGCGCCGGCCTGCGCGCCGAGCAGCACCTGGGCGGGATGGGCGGGGGCGCGTTCGCTCACGGTGGTCACGCCTTCTTCTGCGCCACGATGAACATGCGCGGGAAGGCCAGCAGCCGCTTGCCGTCGGTGCGTGCCGGGTAGGCCTCGTTCACGCGGCGCTCGTATTCGGCCAGGTAGCTGGCCTGCAGGTCGGGCGGCAGCCGGTCGACGAAGGGCTTCAGGCCCGTGCCGCGCACCCATTCGACGATGGAGGCGGCATCGGCCATGCGGTGCTGGTAGATCGTGTGCCAGACATCGACGTTGGCCGCGCGCGGCGCGAGCAGGTCGTAGTAGCCGCCCAGCGGCAGCAGCCTGGTGCGCAGCCGGTCGGCATCGCCGATGGGCTCGGCCCAGGGTGCTTCGGCCGCGAGCGCGCGCATCAGGCGGTGCGTGGGTTCCTGGCGGTTGTCGGGCATCTGGATGGCCAGCACGCCGCCGGGGGCGAGCGCGTCGAACAGGCGCGGGATCAGCGTTTCGTGATCGGGCACCCATTGCAGCGACGCGTTCGCATAGATGAGGTCGGGCGCCGCTTCCGCGGAAGGCGCCCAGGTCGCGATGTCGCTCAGCTCGAAGCGCGCGCCGGGCAGGCGCTCGCGCGCGCTGACCAGCATGGCTTCGGAGTTGTCGGTCCCGAGGGCCTGGGCCTTCGGGAACCGGTGGACCAGCAGCTCGGTGGAGTTGCCCGGACCGCAGCCGAGGTCGACCACGCGGGCCGCCTCCGCCAGAGGCACCCGCGCCAGGAGTTCCTGTGCGGGGCGGGTGCGCTCGTCCTCGTAGCGACGATAGAGCGCGGGGTTCCAGTCGAGCATGCCGGTGCCTGGCTTACAGCAGGTGGGCGACGCCGGCCTGCTCGTCCTGCAGTTCCTTGAGCGTCTTGTTGATGCGTTCCTGGCTGAATTCGTCGATGGCCAGGCCTTCGACCAGCTTGTATTCGCCGTTTTCGGTGGTGACCGGGAAGCCGAAGATCACGTCCTTCGGAATGCCGTACTGGCCGTCCGACGGAATGCCCATCGTGACCCACTTGCCGTTCGAGCCCAGGGCCCAGTCGCGCATGTGGTCGATGGCGGCGTTGGCGGCCGAGGCGGCCGACGACAGGCCGCGCGCTTCGATGATCGCGGCGCCGCGCTTGCCGACGGTGGGCAGGAAGGTGTCGGCATTCCAGACCTGGTCGTTGATCAGGTCCTTGACGCTCTTGCCGCCGACGGTGGCGAAGCGGTAGTCGGCGTACATCGTGGGCGAGTGGTTGCCCCAGACGGTGAGCTTCTCGATGTCGCCCACGGCGGTGCCGGTCTTGGCGGCGATCTGGCTGGCGGCACGGTTGTGGTCCAGGCGCAGCATGGCGGTGAAGTTCTTGCGCGGCAGGTCCGGCGCGCTCTTCATGGCGATGTAGGCGTTGGTGTTGGCCGGGTTGCCGACCACCAGCACCTTGACGTCGCGGCTGGCGACGGCGTTGAGCGCCTTGCCCTGGGCCGTGAAGATCTGCGCGTTGGCGGCCAGCAGGTCGGCGCGCTCCATGCCGGGGCCGCGCGGACGGGCACCCACGAGCAGCGCGTAGTCGGCGTCCTTGAAGGCCACCAGCGGGTCGCCGCTGGGGATCACGCCGGCCAGCAGCGGGAAGGCGCAGTCCTCGAGCTCCATGATCACGCCCTTGAGCGCCTTCTGGGCCTTCTCGTCGGGGATTTCGAGCAATTGCAGGATGACCGGCTGGTCCTTGCCGAGCATTTCGCCGGACGCGATACGGAACAACAGGGCATAACCGATTTGACCGGCGGCACCGGTGACGGCAACGCGGACGGGCTTTTTGCTCATGGGAAGACTCCAGAAGTGATGTGACGGTGTCGACGCACGCGCGAGACGCGGCGGCGGAAGTCTCGCGGGGCGGCCGGAAGGTCCGAAACGGGCCGGACGGCCGCGGCGCGGGAACGGCGGGCATTTTAAGCCGATTCGATGAGCCCCGTCTTATGTCTTATATAAGATATCCTCCGGGTTCCGCTACGGCGCTTACCCACGCCCTGCCATGAACAGCCCCACCACCACCCTCGACGAGCCCACGACACCCTCGTTCAGCCCGCTCTACCAGCAGATCAAGACCCTGATCCTGCAGAGCCTGCAGGCGGGCGAGTGGAAGCCGGGCGAGCCGATCCCGAGCGAGATGGACCTGGCCGTGCGCTTTCGCGTCAGCCAGGGCACGGTGCGCAAGGCGATCGACGAGCTCGCGGCCGAGAACCTCGTGGTGCGGCGCCAGGGCAAGGGCACCTTCGTCGCCACGCATGCCGAGCAGCATGTGCAGTACCGCTTCCTGAAGCTGGTGCCCGACACCGGCCATCCGAACGCGGAAGGTCCGGCCGAACGCACCATCGTCGACTGCAAGCGCCTGCGCGCCTCGGCCGACGTGGCGCGCGCACTGGGCCTGCGCACCGGCGACGCCGTGCTGCAGGTGCGGCGCGTGCTCGCCTACGGCGGCGTGCCGACCATCCTCGAGGACCTGTGGCTGCCGGGCACGCCGTTCAAGGGCCTCACGGCCGAGCGGCTGCGCGCCTGGCCCGGTCCGATGTATGCGCTGTTCGAAACCGAATTCGGCGTGCGCATGGTGCGCGCCGAAGAGAAGATCCGCGCGGTGCTGCCCGATGCCGAGCAGGCGCAACTGCTCGACGTCACGCCGCAGATGCCGCTGCTGAGCGTCGAACGCGTGGCCCACACGTACCACGACATGCCGATGGAACTGCGCCGCGGTCTCTATCGCACCGACACGCACCACTATCGCAACCAGCTCGGCTGAATGCGCCTCACGATGGACCACGCAACGAATACGCTTCGAGCCGCCGTGCGGCGCGCGCAACACGCTATGAAGTCAAGAGCATCCGACTGCGGCGGTGCGTCGACGCGAGCGCGACCGATGCGCGATGGTGCATTGCAATAGAATTTTGCGTTGTTTGCATTTCCCGAAGAGAAAACAAAAGCGTTCGCTCTCAGAACAAGTCAATCAACAAGCCACGAAAGCCCCTCCATGACAGAGCTTGCATCCTCCTCCACACCACGGCGTCGCGAATTCCGCAACATCAACGCCTTCACCGATCTCACGACCTACCGTCTGCCTCCGGCCGGCATCGTGTCGATCCTGCACCGCGTCAGCGGCGCGCTGATGTTCCTGCTGCTGCCGTTCATCATCTGGATGTTCGACACCTCGCTCTCGTCCGACTATTCGTTCGCCAAGTTCAAGGCCGCCTTCAACAGCGGCCTTGGTTTCGTTCCGGGCTGGTTTTTCAAGCTCGTGGTGCTCGCGCTGATCTGGGCCTACCTGCACCACTTCATCGCCGGCGTGCGCCACCTCTGGATGGACGTGAGCCACAAGGCCGTGACCAAGGAGTTCGGCAAGAGCTCGGCCATCTTCACGCTGGCCGCGAGCGTCCTGCTGACCGTCGTGCTCGGCGCCAAGCTGTTCGGCCTGTACTGAGAAGGAGCCTGAAATGTCTGTGAACTACGGCTCCAAGCGCATCGTCGTCGGCGCGCACTACGGTCTGCGCGACTGGCTCAGCCAGCGCGTCACGGGCGCCCTGATGGCGCTCTTCACGATCATCCTGCTGGCGCAGCTGATCTTCACGCGCGGCCCGATCGGCTACGACCTGTGGGCCGGCATCTTCGCCGCCCAGTGGATGAAGGTCCTGACCTTCTGCGTCATCGTGTCGCTGCTCTATCACGTGTGGGTCGGCATGCGCGACATCTGGATGGACTACATCCAGCCCGTCGCGATCCGCCTCGTGCTCCAGATCTTCACCATCGTCTGGCTGGTCGGTTGTGCGGGTTGGGCCATTCAAGTGCTTTGGAAAATCTGACGACCCCATCCCCACCATGACCTACACAAAAGAACAAATCACCAAGCGCAAGTTCGACGTCGTGATCGTCGGTGCCGGCGGTTCCGGCATGCGCGCCTCGCTGCAACTGGCGCGCGCGGGCCTCAACGTGGCCGTGCTCTCCAAGGTGTTCCCCACCCGTTCGCACACCGTCGCCGCGCAAGGCGGCGTGGGCGCCTCGCTCGGCAACATGAGCGAGGACAACTGGCACTACCACTTCTACGACACGATCAAGGGTTCCGACTGGCTCGGCGACCAGGACGCGATCGAGTTCATGTGCCGCGAGGCACCGAAGGTCGTGTACGAGCTCGAGCACTTCGGCATGCCCTTCGACCGCAACCCCGACGGCACGATCTACCAGCGTCCGTTCGGCGGCCACACGGCCAACTACGGCGAGAAGCCCGTGCAGCGCGCCTGCGCCGCGGCCGACCGTACCGGCCACGCGATGCTGCACACGCTCTACCAGAAGAACGTGGAAGCGCGCACCCAGTTCTTCGTCGAATGGATGGCACTCGACCTGATCCGCGACGACGAAGGCGACGTGGTCGGCGTGACCGCGCTCGAGATGGAAACCGGCGACCTGCACATCCTGCAGGCCAAGACCGTGCTGCTGGCCACCGGCGGCGCGGGCCGCATCTTCCAGGCCTCGACCAACGCCTTCATCAACACCGGCGACGGCCTCGGCATGGCCGCGCGCTCGGGCATCCCGCTGCAGGACATGGAGTTCTGGCAGTTCCACCCGACCGGCGTGGCCGGCGCGGGCGTGCTGCTGACCGAAGGCTGCCGCGGCGAAGGCGCGATCCTGCTCAACAGCAACGGCGAACGCTTCATGGAGCGCTACGCGCCCACGCTGAAGGACCTGGCACCGCGCGACTTCGTCTCGCGCTCGATGGACCAGGAGATCAAGGAAGGCCGCGGCTGCGGTCCCAACAAGGACTACGTGCTGCTGAAGCTCGACCACCTCGGTGCCGAGACCATCCACAAGCGCCTGCCTTCGGTGTACGAGATCGGCGTCAACTTCGCCAACGTCGACATCACCAAGGAGCCGATCCCCGTGGTGCCCACCATCCACTACCAGATGGGCGGCATCCCGACCAACATCAACGGTCAGGTCGTGATCCAGAAGGGCGAGGACAACAGTTCCGTCGTCAACGGTCTCTACGCCGTGGGCGAATGCTCGTGCGTGAGCGTGCACGGCGCCAACCGCCTGGGCACCAACTCGCTGCTCGACCTGCTGGTGTTCGGCCGCGCGGCCGGCAACCACATCGTCGAATTCAACGACAAGCTGAAGGAACACAAGCCGCTGCCGGCCAATGCCGCCGACCGCACGCTCGAGCGCCTCAACGAGTTGCAGAACTCCACCGGCGGCGAGTACGCGCAGGACGTGGCCAACCAGATCCGCTCGACCATGCAGCAGCACGCGGCGGTGTTCCGCAAGCAGGCCTCGATGGACGAAGGCGTGGTCAAGATCGCCGAAGTGCGCGAGCGCGTGAAGGCCATCGGCCTGAAGGACAAGTCCAAGGTGTTCAACACCGCGCGCATCGAGGCACTGGAAGTCGACAACCTGATCGAAGTGGCGCAGGCCACCATGGTCTCGGCCGCGGCCCGCAAGGAATGCCGCGGTGCCCACACCGTCGAGGACTATGAGCGCCCGGCCGACGATCCGGTCGCGCCGCTGGGCCGCGACGATGCCAACTGGATGAAGCACACGCTCTGGTACAGCGCCGACAACCGCCTCTCCTACAAGCCCGTCAAGCTGCAGCCGCTCACGGTCGCCTCGGTTCCGCCGAAGGTTCGCACCTTCTAAGCGCCAGCTCAGATCAGCCACGTAAAAGCATTCACAAGGTCACAACGATGAAGCGCACATTCCAGATCTACCGCTACGACCCGGACAAGGACGCGAAGCCCTACATGCAGACCATCGAGATCGAACTCGACGGCCACGAACGCATGCTGCTCGACGCCCTGATGAAGCTCAAGGCGCAGGATCCGACGCTGTCGTTCCGCCGCTCGTGCCGCGAAGGCGTCTGCGGTTCCGACGCGATGAACATCAACGGCAAGAACGGTCTGGCCTGCCTGACCAACATGAACACGCTCAAGGGCACCGTGGTGCTCAAGCCGCTGCCCGGCCTGCCGGTGATCCGCGACCTGATCGTCGACATGACCCAGTTCTTCAAGCAGTACAACTCGATCAAGCCGTACCTGCAGAACGACACCGTGCCGCCCGAGAAGGAACGCCTGCAGTCGCCCGAAGAGCGCGAGGAGCTCAACGGCCTGTACGAGTGCATCCTGTGCGCGAGCTGCTCGACGAGCTGCCCGAGCTTCTGGTGGAACCCCGACAAGTTCGTGGGCCCGGCCGGCCTGCTGCAGGCCTACCGCTTCATCGCCGACAGCCGCGACGAAGCCACCGCCGAGCGCCTCGACAACCTCGAGGACCCGTACCGCCTGTTCCGCTGCCACACGATCATGAACTGCGTCGACGTGTGCCCGAAGAGCCTGAACCCGACCATGGCCATCGGCAAGATCAAGGAACTGATGGTGCGTCGCGCCATCTGACCCGACATGGCTGCTTTGCCCGGCACTCCATCGCCCTCGGCGCTTTCCTCGGGAAGCGCGGCGGCCGAGCCGCTCGACGAACGGGCGCTCAGCAAGCTCAAGTGGCGCTGCCGGCGCGGCCTGCTCGAAAACGATCTGTTCATCGCCCGCTTCTTCGAGCGGCACGAATCTCGCATCACCGTCGGCCAGGCCGGCGCGATGGAGGTTCTGATGGACCTCTCGGACAACGATTTGCTCGATCTTCTCCTTCGCAGAAAGGAGCCCGAGCCCGCATGGGCCGGGGCCGAGGTGGTCGAGCTTCTGCAGCTGATGCGCGCCGACGGTGCGCAGCGGCCCGCAGCCTCCACGACCTCTTCCTCCTCGCCCTCCCGAACAATCCTCTGAAAGAAACCCGAAATGAAAGCCTCCGATACCAAGGCCACGCTATCGTTCAGCAACGGTGCCGACAAGGTCGAACTGCCGATCTACAAGGGCACCGTCGGTCCCGACGTGATCGACATCCGCAAGCTGTACGCGCAGACCGGCATGTTCACCTACGACCCGGGTTTCATGTCCACCGCGGCCTGCCAGTCGGCCATCACCTACATCGACGGCGACAAGGGCGAGCTGCTGTATCGCGGCTATCCCATCGAGCAGCTCGCGACCAACTGCGACTTCCTCGAGACCTGCCACCTGCTGCTGTACGGTGAACTGCCGGACGCGGCCAAGAAGGCCAACTTCACCAAGCTCGTGACCAACCACACGATGGTCAACGAGCAGATGCAGTTCTTCCTGCGCGGCTTCCGCCGCGACGCACACCCGATGGCCATCATGACCGGCCTGGTGGGCGCGCTGTCGGCCTTCTATCACGACAGCACGGACATCAACAATCCCGAGCACCGCGAGATCGCCGCGATCCGCCTGATCGCGAAGATGCCCACGCTCGTGGCCATGGCCTACAAGTACACGATCGGCCAGCCGTACATGTACCCGAAGAACGAACTCAGCTATGCGGGCAACTTCCTGCACATGATGTTCGCCACGCCCTGCGAGGAGTACAAGGTGAACCCGGTGCTCGAGCGCGCGCTCGACCGCATCTTCATCCTGCACGCCGACCACGAGCAGAACGCCTCGACCTCGACCGTGCGCCTGTGCGGCTCGTCGGGCACCAACCCCTTCGCGGCCATCGCGGCCGGCGTGGCCTGCCTCTGGGGCCCGGCCCACGGCGGCGCCAACGAAGCGGCGCTCAACATGCTCTACGACATCCAGAAGGAAGGTGGCGTCGAGAAGATCGGCGAGTTCATCAAGAAGGTCAAGGACAAGAACTCGAACGTCAAGCTGATGGGCTTCGGCCACCGCGTGTACAAGAACTACGACCCGCGCGCCAAGCTGATGCAGGAAACCTGCAACGAAGTGCTGACCGAGCTGGGCCTGGAAAACGACCCGCTGTTCAAGCTCGCCAAGGAACTGGAAAAGATCGCCCTGGAAGACGAGTACTTCGTGTCGCGCAAGCTCTACCCGAACGTCGACTTCTACTCGGGCATCGTGCAGCGCGCCATCGGCATCCCGGTGCCGCTGTTCACCGCGATCTTCGCGCTGGCCCGCACCGTCGGCTGGATCGCCCAGCTCAACGAAATGATCGGCGACCCCGAGTACAAGATCGGCCGCCCGCGCCAGCTGTTCGAAGGCTCGCCCAAGCGCGACGTGAAGCCGATCTCGGCCCGCTGATCGACTCTTCCGACCGCTCCCTGCAAAAGCTGCCTTCGGGCAGCTTTTTTATTGCCCGTTCGGCATGGCCCTCCTCGCGCTCGGGCAGCAATGCCATCTCATATCACGATGGCAACTGCATGAAAACAGGAAGAAAATAGCCGACTCATCGCCAGATGCGATGCCCAAGCCCCCATGAGCACGTCCGAACGCAACTTTGCCCGCCGCATCGACCTCACGTCGCTGCAGCTGTTCGTGGCCGTGTGCGAGCTGGGCAGCATCGGGCGCGCCGCGGAGCGCGAATTCATCGCCGCCTCGGCCATCAGCAAGCGGCTGTCGGACCTCGAGGCCACGCTCGGCACCACCCTGCTCTACCGCCATGCGCGCGGCGTCGACCTGACGCCGGCCGGCGAAAGCCTGCTGCACCACGCGCGATCGGTGCTCTACAGCCTCGAGAAGATGCAGGGCGAACTCAGCGAGTACGCCGACGGCGTGCGCGGCCACGTGCGGGTGCACGCCAACATCTCGGCCATCGTGCAGTTCCTGCCGGAAGACCTGGGCGTGTTCACGCGCGCCCACGAGGCGATCAAGATCGACCTCGAGGAGCACCTGAGCACCGAGGTGATCCGCGCGGTGCAGGAAGGCGCGGCCGACCTCGGCGTGTGCCACGTGGCCGGCGGCGCGGGCGAGCTGCAGAGCCTGCCCTACCGGCACGACCGCCTGGCGCTGATCGTGCCCGCGGGCCACACGCTGGCCGATCAGGGCGCGATCGAGTTCATCGCCGCGCTCGACTACGACCACGTGGGCCTGCACACCAACAGCTCGATCTACGTGGCGATGCACGAGGCCGCGCTGCTCGCGGGCCGCAGCGTCAAGCTGCGCATCCACGTCACCGGCCTCGATGCGATGTGCCGGATGATCCAGAACGGCCTGGGCATCGGCGTGATGCCGCAGCGCGCCTTCGAGCTGATGCAGGACGGTATCGGCCGCGGCCTGGTCAGCGTGGCCCTGTCCGACGCCTGGGCCGCGCGCGAGATCCGGCTGGTGGCACGCGATTTCTCCACGCTGCCGGTGGCGGCCCGCACGCTGGTGAACCACCTGCACGCGGCCTCCTCCACCGAGGCTGAAACCGAAGCCGGCGCCGACCGGCTCGCGGCCTGAAACACAAGACAATCCATTTCCCCACGAAAGAGAAGAGACCGACATGGCACGCACGCTCTACGACAAGATCTGGGACGAACACGTCGTCCACACCGAGGAAGACGGCACCGCGATCCTCTACATCGACCGCCACCTGGTGCACGAGGTCACCAGCCCGCAGGCCTTCGAAGGGCTGCGCGAAGCCGGCCGCAAGCTGTGGCGCATCAGCTCGGTGGTGGCCACGGCCGACCACAACACGCCGACCACCGGCTGGGAGCGTGGCTACGAAGGCATTGCCGACCCGACCAGCAAGGAGCAGGTCACCACGCTCGACCACAACATCGCCGAGTTCGGCGCCGCCGCGTTCTTCCCGTTCCTGAGCAAGCGCCAGGGCATCGTGCACGTGATCGGCCCCGAGACCGGCGCCACGCTGCCGGGCATGACGGTGGTCTGCGGCGACTCGCACACATCCACCCACGGCGCCTTCGGCGCGCTCGCGCACGGCATCGGCACCAGCGAGGTCGAGCACGTGATGGCCACGCAGACGCTGCTGGGCAAGAAGGCCAAGAACATGCTCGTGAAGGTCGAGGGCAGGCTGCCCCTGGGCTGCACGGCCAAGGACATCGTGCTGGCCATCATCGGCAAGATCGGCACCGCCGGCGGCACCGGCTACACGATCGAGTTCGCCGGCTCGGCGATCCGCGACCTCAGCATGGAAGGCCGCATGACGGTGTGCAACATGGCGATCGAGGCCGGCGCGCGCGCGGGCCTGGTGGCGGTCGACGAGAAGACCATCGGCTACATCAAGGGCCGCCCGATGGCGCCCAGCGGCGTCGAATGGGACCAGGCCGCGGCCTACTGGCGCACGCTGCAGTCCGACCCCGGCGCGAAGTTCGACACCGTGGTCGAGCTCGACGCGACGCAGATCAAGCCGCAGGTCACCTGGGGCACCTCGCCCGAGATGGTGGTGGCGATCGACGGCCGCGTGCCCGATCCCGACAAGGAAAAGGACGGCAGCAAGCGCGGCGCCATCGAGCGCGCGCTGGTCTACATGGGCCTGGAGCCGAACAAGGCGATGAACGACATCTTCATCGACAAGGTGTTCATCGGCTCGTGCACCAACAGCCGCATCGAGGACATGCGCGAGGCCGCGGCCGTGGTGAAGAAGCTCGGCCAGAAGGTCGCCAAGAACGTGAAGCTGGCGCTCGTGGTGCCCGGCTCGGGCGTGGTGAAGGAACAGGCCGAGCGCGAAGGGCTCGACCAGATCTTCAAGGCCGCGGGCTTCGAGTGGCGCGAGCCCGGCTGCTCGATGTGCCTGGCGATGAACGCCGACCGCCTCGAGCCCGGCGAGCGCTGCGCCTCGACCAGCAACCGCAACTTCGAAGGCCGCCAGGGCGCGGGCGGCCGCACCCACCTCGTGAGCCCGGCCATGGCCGCCGCGGCCGCCGTGCACGGCCATTTCGTCGACGTGCGCACCTTCGCCTGACCAGGAGAACAAGACATGCAGAAATTCACCGTGCACAAGGGTCTCGTGGCCCCGATGGACCGCGAGAACGTCGACACCGACGCGATCATTCCGAAGCAGTTCCTCAAGTCGATCAAGCGCACCGGCTTCGGCGTGAACCTGTTCGACGAATGGCGCTACCTCGATCCGGGCGAGCCCGGCCAGGACCCGGCCAGCCGCAAGCCGAACCCCGACTTCGTGCTGAACCAGCCGCGCTACGCGGGTGCCTCGGTGCTGCTGGCGCGCAAGAACTTCGGCTGCGGCTCCTCGCGCGAACACGCGCCGTGGGCGCTCGACCAGTACGGCTTCCGCGCCATCATCGCGCCGAGCTACGCCGACATCTTCTTCAACAACAGCTTCAAGAACGGCCTGCTGCCGATCGTGCTGCCCGAGGCGCAGGTGGCCCAGCTGTTCGACGAGACCTTCGCCTTCCCGGGCTACTCGCTGACGATCGACCTCGAGCGCCAGGTGGTGGTGAAGCCCGACGGCCAGGAGTTCGCCTTCGACGTGCAGGCCTTCCGCAAGTACTGCCTGCTCAACGGCCTGGACGATATCGGCCTCACGCTGCGCCACAAGGACAAGATCAAGGCCTTCGAGGCCGAGCGGCTGGCGCAGAAGCCCTGGCTCGCGCACACGATGCTCGCCAACGCCTGAGGCGTTTTCCGTTTCACTTCCTTCGACAACCACCCAATGAAAATCGCAGTTCTCCCTGGTGACGGCATCGGCACCGAAATCGTGGCGGAAGCCGTCAAGGTGCTCCAGGCGCTCGACCTGAAGTTCGAGATGGAGACCGCCCTGGTCGGCGGCGCCGCCTACGAGGCCCATGGCCACCCGCTGCCCGATTCGACGCTCAAGCTCGCCAAGGAGTCCGACGCGGTGCTGTTCGGCGCGGTGGGCGACTGGAAATACGACAAGCTCGACCGGCCGCTGCGCCCCGAGCAGGCCATCCTGGGCCTGCGCAAGAACCTCGGCCTGTTCGCCAACTTCCGCCCGGCCATCTGCTACGAGCAGCTGGTGGACGCCTCGAGCCTCAAGCCCGAGCTGATCGCGGGCCTGGACATCCTCATCATCCGCGAGCTGACCGGCGACATCTACTTCGGCCAGCCGCGCGGCCGCCGCACCGCGGCCGACGGCCACTTCCCGGGCGCCGAGGAAGCCTTCGACACGATGCGCTACTCGCGCCCCGAGATCGAGCGCATCGCGCGCGTGGCCTTCGAGGCCGCCCGCAAGCGCAGCAAGCGCGTGACCAGCGTCGATAAGGCCAACGTGCTCGAGACCTTCCAGTTCTGGAAGGACGTGGTGACCGAGGTCGGCAAGGACTATCCGGACGTCGAGCTCGACCACATGTACGTCGACAACGCCGCCATGCAGCTCGTGAAGGCGCCCAAGAAGTTCGACGTGGTGGTCACCGGCAACATGTTCGGCGACATCCTCTCGGACGAGGCCGCGATGCTCACGGGCTCGATCGGCATGCTGCCCTCGGCCTCGCTCAATGCCAGCAACCAGGGCCTGTACGAGCCCAGCCACGGCAGCGCGCCCGACATTGCCGGCAAAGGGGTTGCCAATCCCCTGGCTACAATACTGTCCGCTGCCATGATGCTCCGTTTCTCCCTCAATCAAGCCGAAGCTGCCGACCGGATCGAGTCGGCGGTCAAGCATGTGCTGGCCTCCGGCCTGCGCACGGGGGACATCTGGTCGGAGGGCACCCGCAAGGTCGGCACCATCGAGATGGGCGACGCCGTGGTGGCGGCACTCTCGGCCTCGATCACCAAAAAGACGATTACCGGCTAACCGCAGCCCGCTTCGTCACGCCCACCCGGCTCCTGACGAGTCGGGCGCAAAGAGAAACCAGCGACTTTCTTTTTTCTTAAAGGGCACACTCAAATGGCGAACGCATCTCAACCTCTGGTCGGCCTCGTAGGCTGGCGCGGCATGGTCGGCTCGGTCCTGATGGACCGCATGCAGGCCGAAAACGACTTCGGCCTCATCGAGCCGGTCTTCTTCTCGACCTCCAACGCCGGCGGCAAGGCCCCGGCGATGGCCAAGAACGAAACCGCCCTCAAGGACGCGCACGACATCGAGGCCCTGAAGAAGTGCGACATCGTCATCACCTGCCAGGGTGGCGACTACACGACCGAGGTGTTCCCCAAGCTGCGCGCCGCCGGCTGGAACGGCCACTGGATCGACGCCGCGTCCACGCTGCGCATGAAGGACGACGCGATCATCGTGCTCGACCCGGTCAACCTGCCCGTGATCCAGAACGCGCTGACCAACGGCGGCAAGAACTGGATCGGCGGCAACTGCACCGTGAGCTGCATGCTGATGGGCGTGGGCGCGCTCTACAAGGCCGGCCTGGTCGAGTGGATGACCAGCATGACCTACCAGGCCGCCTCGGGCGGCGGCGCGCAGCACATGCGCGAACTGCTGACGCAGTTCGGCACGCTCAACGCCGAGGTCCGCTCGCTGCTCGACGACCCCAAGTCCGCCATCCTCGAGATCGACCGCAAGGTGCTGCACAAGCAGCAGAACCTCAGCGCGGCCGAGACCGCCAACTTCGGCGCCCCGCTCGGCGGCTCGCTGATCCCCTGGATCGACAAGGACCTGGGCGACGGCATGTCGAAGGAAGAGTGGAAGGGCGGCGCCGAGACCAACAAGATCCTCGGCCAGGGCGCGGGCTTCGGCACTGCGGCCACGCCGGTCGACGGCTTCTGCGTGCGCATCGGCGCCATGCGCTGCCACAGCCAGGCATTGACCTTCAAGCTCAAGAAGGACGTGCCGGTGGCCGACATCGAAGCCATGATCGCCGCCGACAACGCCTGGGTGAAGGTGGTGCCGAACACCCGCGAAGCCACCCTGCAGGACCTGACGCCCGTGGCCGTGACCGGCACCATGGGCATCCCGGTCGGCCGCATCCGCAAGCTGGCGATGGGCCCGGAGTACGTCGGTGCCTTCACCATCGGCGACCAGCTCCTCTGGGGCGCCGCCGAACCGCTGCGCCGCATGCTGCGCATCCTGCTGGAAGCCTGATGGGGGCAGTTCGCGCCCGTTGCCTACCCCCTTGTTGTCGAAAGGCGACAGAAGATGTGTTCGTAAGTATGCGCGCACTGGGTAGAACGGGCGCATTGCCTTGTCAGTAGGGGGTGATGATGCTAACGTCCTCTTACAATTTCTGGGCCTGAGCCGCCCCCTATCAGCATGACAAGACATCTGTTGCCCGCGGCCCGCCCATCGGCCGCTCGCTCCCCCCTTCCCCTGAACGGCGTTCGTCTGTCGGTCCTGAGTGCGGCGGTGGCCGTGGCGATGGGTCTGGCCAGCACCGATGCCAGCGCGCTGGCGCTGGGTCCGCTGAAGGTGCAGTCGGCGCTGGGCGAACCGCTGCGGGCAGAGATCGACGTGACCGAGATCACGGCGGCCGAGGCCGACAGCCTCAAGATCAACGTGGCCACCGCCGACGCCTTCAAGACGGCCGGCGTTCCCTACAACCCGGCCCTGCGCGACGTGCGCGCGACGCTGCAGCGCCGCGCCGGCGGCCAGTACGTGGTGCGCCTCAACGGCAGTCGTCCGCTCAACGACCCCTTCATCGACCTGCTGCTCGAGGCCAACGGCAGCACCGGCCGCATCGTGCGCGACTACACCGTGCTGCTCGATCCGCCCACCGCGCGCACCGCGGCCGATGCCGGCACGCCGATCGCTCCGGTAGCGCCACAGGTCGCGGCGCCCGCCGAGCGCCCCGGCCCGGTGGTCGCGCGCACGCGCCGCGAGCCCGCCGCAGCGCCCGCGCCGGTCGCCGTGGCACCGGCGCCGTCGGCAGCTTCGTCCTCCCCCGCACCCACGGCCCGCTCGCCCCGCCCCGCGGGCAGCGGCGAACAGGTCACGGTGCAGCGTGGCGACACCGCCGGCAAGATCGCCGCGGCCAACAAGCCGGCCGACATCTCGCTCGACCAGATGCTGGTCGCGCTGCTGATGGCCAACCCCGATGCCTTCATCGGCGGCAATGTCAACCGTATCCGGGCCGGTGCCGTGCTCGACCTGCCGAGCGCCACCGAGGCCGGCGCGGTGCCGGCCGCGGAAGCCCGCCGCACGGTCACGGCCCAGAGCCGCGACTTCAGCGCCTATCGCCAGCGGCTGGCCGAGAACGCCCCGACCTCGAACGTCGCCGCCGCCAGCCGCCGCGCCGGCGGCCGGGTGCAGGCCAATGTCGAGGACCGCAATGCCGCGGCCACGGCGCCCGACAAGCTCACCATCTCGCAAGGCAACGCCACCGCGCGCGCCGCCGAGGAAAAGGTCGCGCAGACCCGCCAGGCGCAAGACCGCAGCAACCGCGTCGCCGAGCTGTCGAAGAACATCGAGGAGCTCAACAAGCTCAAGGCCGCGGGTGGCTCGACCGCCGCGGCGCCTTCGGCAGCGCCTGCGCCCGCAGCGGCCGCGCCCGCCGCGACGCCTGGCATTCCGGTGCCCGTCGCCGGCCCGGCCGCCGCCGTGGCGCCCGCCGCTCCGAGCCCCGCACCAGCTCCCGCTGCCGCGCCCACGCCTGCTGCCGCGGCCGCGCCGGCCCCAGCCGCAGCGACGCCCGCCGCCGAGGCCGCGCCAGCAACAGCAGCCGCCGTCGCAGCCGCCACTCCCGCCGAGGGCGCCGCAGCCACCGGTGCGCCCGCCCCGAGTCCCGCGGCCAGCGCCGCGGCACCTGCTCCCAAGCCGGCGCCCAAGAAGGTCGTGGCACCGCCCCCACCGCCGCCCGAACGCAGCTTCCTCGACGAACTGCTCGACAACCCGCTGATGCTGGGCGGTATCGCGCTGATCGCGCTGCTGATCGGCTTCCTGCTCTACCGCGTGCTGGGTCGTCGGCGCGAGGAAATGAGCGAGAGCGTGTTCCTCGAGAGCCGCATCCCGAAGGACTCCTTCTTCGGCGCCAGCGGCGGCGAGTCGGTCGACACCAAGAACCGCGGCGACTCCACCGTCTCGTCGCTCTCGTACTCGCCGAGCCAGCTCGACGCCGGCGATGTCGACCCGGTGGCCGAGGCCGACGTCTACCTGGCGTATGGCCGCGACCTGCAGGCCGAGGAAATCCTGCGCGAAGCGCTGCGCGTGAATCCCGACCGCACCGCGATCCACCTGAAGCTGCTCGAGATCCACGCCAAGCGCCGCGACCTGCGCGCCTACGAGGGCCTCGCCACCGAAGTGCACAAGCTCACCGGCGGCAATGGCGCCGACTGGACCCGCGTGGTCGACATGGGCAAGGAACTCGACCCGGGCAATCCGCTGTACGAATCGGGCACGCCGCGCAGCGCCACGCCCGCCGAGAGCGCCGCGCTCGCGAGCGCGCTGGCGGCCGCATCGGCCCGCCCGCCGGCCGCCGCCAAGCCCGCGCCCGCCCCCGCGCCGGTGGCGGCCGCTCCTGCCTTCGTGCCCTCGGTGGCACCGCTCGATTTCGACCTGGACCTGAGCCAGCCGCCCGCGCCACCGCCGCTGGCACCGGTCGGCGCCAGCCTGCCGAAGTCGGCCTATGCGCCCGCCCCGGCCGCGCAGCCGACGACGCCCCCGTCCGCCAGCCTCGGCGTGCAGCCGACGGTCGATCTCGAGAACGATTTCGACACCGCCCCCGGCGCGCTGCAGCTCGACACCCTGCCCGGCTCGCTCAACGACGCCGACAACACCCGCCCGGCCGTGCTGCGCGGCGGTGCCGGCCTGCCGGCCGACTCGGGCTTCATCGAGTTCGACATGAGCGCCCTGGCCGGCCTGCCCGCCCGCGCGGGCAACGGTGCCGACCATGCCGCGCCGTCGGCCTCGGCCCACGAGGACGACGAGAGCCCGCATGCCGTCAAGCTGTCGCTGGCGCGCGAACTGCAGGCCATCGGCGACGTCGAGGGCGCGCGCTCGCTGGTCGAGGAAGTCGAAGCCGAAAGCGCCGGCGAACTCAAGTCGCAGGCGCGACAGCTGCTCGCCGAGCTGCGCTGAGCGCGCGGCGCCGGCCTCTTCGTTTCTGGTTTCGTGAGGCTGGCGCTCGGCATCCGCTACAACGGCCAGGCCTATGACGGCTGGCAGAGCCAGTCCTCGGGCCGCACGGTGCAGGACAAGCTCGAGAAGGCGCTGTCCCAATTCGCCGCCCAGCGCATCTCCACGCTCTGCGCCGGCCGCACCGACGCCGGCGTGCATGCGTTGATGCAGGTGATCCACTTCGACACCGAGGTGCAGCGCGAACCCTTCTCCTGGATGCGCGGCACCAACCGCTACCTGCCCGACGACATCGCCGTGCAGTGGGCACACCCGGTGCCGGCCGAATTCCACTGCCGCGCCAGCGCCCTCGCGCGGCGCTACGTCTACGTGCTCTCGCAATCGCCGGTGCGCCCCAGCCTCGACGCGGGCCGGGTCGGCTGGTCGATGAACCTGCTCGACGGCGACGCGATGCGCGCCGCGGCCGCGCTGCTGATCGGCGAACACGATTTCAGCTCGTTCCGCGCCTCGGCCTGCCAGGCCCGCTCGCCGGTCAAGAACCTGCGGCGCATCGAGATCACGCGCCACGGCGAGGGCGAGCGCTGCCGCTGGCAGTTCGAGTTCGAGGCCGATGCCTTCCTGCACCACATGATCCGCAACCTGATGGGCTGCCTGGTGCGCGTGGGCCGGGGCGCCGAGTCGCCCGAGTGGATCAGCGAGGTGCTCGCCGCGCGCAGCCGCGACGCGGCGGCGCCGACCTTCTCGCCCGACGGGCTGTACTTCCTCGGCCCGTTGTACGACGCCAAGTGGGGTCTGCCGGCCGAGGCCACCTTCCAGGCCGCCCGCGCGGCCTATGATGGCCCGCCATGAGCCTTCTCCCGCCGCGCACCCGCATCAAGATCTGCGGCCTCACGCGCGAGGCCGACCTCGATGCCGCCGTGGAAGCCGGCGCCGATGCCGTCGGCTTCGTGCTCTACCCCAAGAGCCCGCGCGCCGTCGCGCCCGAACGCGCGGCCGTGCTGGCCGCGCGCCTGCCGCCCTTCGTCACGCCGGTGCTGCTGTTCGTCGATGCACAACCCGCCGAGGCCATCGCCGCCCTGGCCCGGGTGCCGGGCGCCATCGCCCAGTTCCATGGCGATGAAACGCCCGCCGACTGCCTCGCGGCGAGCGGAAACGGACGCTTCCGCTTCATGCGCGCGGCGCGCATTCCCCTCGGCGAGGCCGGCGCCCGCTTCGACCTCGTAAAATACGCATCCGATTTCTCAAACGCCCAGGCCATCCTGCTCGACGCCCATGTCGACGGTTATGGCGGTGGCGGCAAGGCATTCGATTGGTCACTTCTTCCACCCGCCGTCGACGCTCACCTCGTCTTGAGTGGTGGACTCACACCTGCAAACGTGGGCGATGGCATTCGCACGCTGCGGACACGCTGCAAGACGCTGTCCGTTGATGTGAGCTCGGGCGTCGAGATCGACGGTCCCGGGAACAAGGGCCTGAAGGACGCCGGCAAGATCCGGCAATTCGTCGCCGCGGTGAGAGCGGCCGACGCCTCGTCCTTCTCCAGTTAGTCGCCGCACCCGGTTGTCGACCGGGCCGCGGCCCAACGATCGAGAACCATGCAAAGCACCTACCAGCAACCCGACGCCACCGGCCATTTCGGCAACTACGGCGGCACCTTCGCGAGCGAGACGCTCACCCACGCGATCAACGAGCTGCGCGACGCGTACGCGAAGTACAAGGAAGACCCGGCCTTCCTGGCCGAATTCCACTACGAGCTCAAGCACTTCGTCGGCCGGCCCTCGCCGATCTACCACGCCGCGCGCACCAGCCGCGAAATGGGCGGCGCGCAGATCTACCTCAAGCGCGAGGACCTCAACCACACCGGCGCCCACAAGATCAACAACGTGATCGGCCAGGCGATGCTCGCGCGCCGCATGGGCAAGCCGCGCGTGATCGCCGAGACCGGCGCCGGCCAGCACGGCGTGGCCACGGCCACCATCTGCGCGCGCTACGGCCTCGAATGCGTGGTCTACATGGGCAGCCAGGACGTGAAGCGCCAGAGCCCCAACGTCTACCGCATGAACCTGCTCGGCGCCACGGTGGTGCCGGTGGAATCGGGCAGCAAGACGCTGAAGGACGCGCTCAACGAGGCGATGCGCGACTGGGTCACGAACGTGGAGAACACCTTCTACATCATCGGCACCGTCGCCGGCCCGCACCCCTACCCGATGATGGTGCGCGACTTCCAGAGCGTGATCGGCACCGAGTGCATCGAGCAGATGCCCGCGATGCTGGCGGCCGACGGCATCACCGGCGAGGCCGAGGGCAAACAGCCCGATGCGGTGGTCGCCTGCGTGGGCGGCGGCAGCAATGCGATCGGCATCTTCCATCCCTACATCCCGTTCGCGGGCACGCGGCTGATCGGCGTCGAGGCCGCGGGCGAAGGCCTGGACAGCGGCAAGCACGCCGCCTCGATCCTGCGCGGCAGCCCGGGCGTGCTGCACGGCAACCGCACCTACCTGCTGCAGAACGAGGATGGCCAGATCACCGAGACGCACAGCGTCAGCGCCGGCCTCGACTATCCCGGCGTGGGCCCCGAACATGCGTACCTGGCCGACATCGGCCGCGCCGAGTACGTGGGCGTCACCGACATCGAGGCCCTCGAGGCCTTCCACTACCTGTGCCGCACGGAGGGCATCATTCCCGCGCTCGAATCCAGCCACGCCGTGGCCCACGCGCTGAAGCTCGCGAAGACCATGCGCCCCGACCAGTCGATCCTGGTCAACCTCTCGGGCCGCGGCGACAAGGACATCGGCACCGTCGCCGACCTCGCGGGCGTCGACTTCTACGACCGACCGTCGATGCGCGGCCTGAGCGTGAAGGGAGGCAAGTGATGAGCCGCATCGCAGCCACCTTCGAGGCACTGAAGAAGGACGGGCGCCGCGCGCTCATCCCCTACGTCACCGCCGGCTTCCCCTATGCCGACATCACGCCCGAGCTCATGCACGGCATGGTCGCGGCCGGTGCCGACGTGATCGAGCTCGGCGTGCCCTTCTCCGACCCGATGGCCGACGGCCCGGTGATCCAGCAGGCCGGCGAAGCCGCGCTCGCGCTGGGCATCGGCATGAAGCAGGTGCTCGCGATGGTCGCGGCCTTTCGCGCGAAGGACACGCGCACGCCCGTGGTGCTGATGGGCTATGCCAACCCGGTCGAGCGCTACGACCTCGTGCACGGCAAGAAGGCCTTCATCCGCGACGCGGCCGCGGCCGGCGTCGACGGCCTGCTGGTGGTCGACTATCCGCCCGAGGAGTGCGAGCAGTTCGCCGCCGAGCTGCGCGAAGCCGGCATCGACCTGATCTTCCTGCTGGCACCCACCAGCACGGACGAGCGCATGGCGCAGGTCGCGCGCATCGCGAGCGGCTACGTCTACTACGTGTCGCTCAAGGGCGTGACCGGCGCCGGCCACCTCGACACCGAGGCGGTCGGCCGCATGCTCCCGCGCATCCGTCAGCACGTGGGCATCCCGGTCGGCGTGGGCTTCGGCATCCGCGACGCCAACACCGCGCAGGCGGTGGGCTCGGCGGCCGACGCGGTCGTGATCGGCACCAAGATCATCCAGCTGATCGACGGCCAGCCGCGCGAGCAGGTGGTGCCCGCGGTGCATGAATTCCTCGCGGGCATCCGCGAGGCGCTCGATGCCTTGCCGGCGGCTACCGCGAAGAATGCGGCTGGCCGATAATCGCCGCTGCCCTCGTCAGGCCCCTTTCGTCATGCGAAAAAGCAAGAAAGGGGCCCTGACGGCCCCGAAGGCTCTCCCGCCTTCGCGCGAACCTAGGAATGCCCATGAGCTGGCTTGAAAAACTGCTACCCGCCAAGATCGCCCAGACCGACCCCGCCGAGCGCCGCCAGGTGCCCGAGGGTCTGTGGATCAAGTGCCCGGCCTGCGAGACGGTGCTCTACAAGACCGACCTCGAGCACAACCAGAACGTCTGCCCTAGCTGCAGCCATCACCACCGCATCGGCGCGCGTCCGCGCCTCGACGCTTTTCTCGATGCCGAGGGCCGCTACGAGATCGGCCAGGAAGTGCTGCCGGTCGACGCGCTCAAGTTCAAGGACAGCCGCAAGTACCCCGAGCGTCTGAAGGAAGCCCTGGAGAACACCGGCGAGACCGACGCGCTGGTCGTGATGGGTGGCTCGGTCCACAGCATCAGCGTGGTGGTCGCCTGCTTCGAGTTCGAATTCATGGGCGGCAGCATGGGCAGCGTGGTCGGCGAGCGCTTCGTGCGCGGCGTCGAGACCGCCATCGAGCAGAAGGTGCCGTTCATCTGCTTCACCGCCACTGGCGGCGCGCGCATGCAGGAAGGCCTGCTGTCGCTGATGCAGATGGCCAAGACCAATGCGGCGCTCACGCGCCTCGCGAAGAAGGGCCTGCCCTACATCAGCGTGCTGACCGACCCGACCATGGGCGGCGTGTCGGCCGGCTTCGCCTTCATGGGCGACGTGGTGATCGCCGAGCCCAAGGCGCTGATCGGCTTCGCCGGCCCGCGCGTGATCGAATCGACCGTGCGCGTGACCCTGCCCGAAGGCTTCCAGCGTGCCGAGTTCCTGCAGACCAAGGGCGCGATCGACTTCATCAGCGACCGCCGCGAACTGCGCAAGACCATCGCCAGCACGCTCGCGATGCTGCTGCGCCAGCCGGCGGATGCGGTGAGCTGAAGTCCCGGCTTCCCGAAAGACGAAGCGCCCGGAACCTCGCGGTTCCGGGCGCTTTTTTCATGGGGACTGCAAACGGTCAGAGCCGGTAGGCCAGTACCAGCAAGTTGTTCAGCACGATCGCGATCACCTGCAGCACGACGATCGCCGCCAGCGGCGACAGGTCGACACCGCCGAGCAGCGGAATGACGCGGCGGAACGGCCGCACCAGCGGCTCGGCCAGGCGCGAGATCAGGTCGAGCAGCATCGGCGAAGCGCCCGGCACCCACGAGAGCACCGCGTACACCACCAGCAGCGCGGTCAGTCCCGACACCGCGAGCTGCAGCAGGCCGATGAACGAGACCAGCGGCAGCGCGCCGATGCGCCCGAGGTTGCCGATCAAGAGCCACAGCACGAGGAACTTGGCGATCACCAGCAGCCAGGCGGCCACGGCGCTCGCGAGGTCCCACTTCTTGACGGCCGGCAGCAGGCGCCGCAGCGGCAGCACGATCCAGTCGGTGATGGCGAAGATGAAGCGGCCCAGCGGATTGCCGAAGGGCACGCGGTGGTACTGCATGTAGAGCCGCAGCAGGCAGGCGCCGCCGAGCAGGCCGACGATCACGTCGAGGAGGAACGATGGGATCTGATAGAGCATGGCGCGCGAGGTGAAGCGGAGTGCGATGATAGCCACGCAAGGCTCTTCGATGACGACACAACCCCTTCTGAACTCCCTGCCTTTGTTCCCGCTCGGCACGGTCCTCTTCCCCGGCGGCCTGCTGCCGCTGCGCATCTTCGAGGTGCGCTACCTCGACATGATCGGCAAGTGCCGCAAGGGCGGCGTGCCCTTCGGCGTGGTGAACCTCACGAGCGGCACCGAGGTGCGCAAGGCTGGCGCGCAGGCCGAGCGCTTCGCCGAGGTCGGCACGCTGGCCGTGATCCGCGAATTCGAATCGCCGCAAAGCGGCCTGCTGCAGATCGAGTGCGTGGGCACGCAGCGCTTTCGCGTGCGCCACAGCGAGCTGCAGAAGCATGGCCTGTGGATCGCCGACGTCGCGATCCTCGCCGACGACGTCGCGCTCGAGATCCCCGAGGACCTGCGGCACACCGCCACCGCGCTGCGCCGGCTGGTCGACACGCTCGAGGAACGCAAGCGCGCGCAGGACGCCACCGGCTCGCCGCCGGTGCGCCTGCCGATCGGCGCGCCCTACCGCTACGACGACTGCGGCTGGGTCGCCAACCGCTGGTGCGAGCTGGTGCCGATGCAGCTCGAGCTGCGGCAGCGATTGATGGAGCTCGAGAGTCCGCTGATGCGGCTGGAGCTGGTCAGCGATCTGCTGGCGCGCACCGGTATCGCCTGAAGGCACGCCCAGCCTCGTTTCGCGCTTCGGATTTGATAGCTGGCAGCGCACGGGCGGCGACGTGCGGGCGGGGATTCGCTCGCCTTTGCCTCAGTTAAAATCCCGCCTTTCGCGCCGATTCTTCCTTCCTGCGCGCGCCTCCCCCACCGCCTCCCATGTCCGAACAACAGCCGCACACCCCTGCTCCGGCCGCGACCACGCCCGCCGTCGACGACAACCAGCTCATCGCCGAACGCCGCGAGAAGCTCAAGCTGCTGCGCACCGCGCAGACCGAAGGCAAGGGCGTCGCGTTCCCCAACGACTTCAAGCCGGGCCACCGCGCCGCCGCGCTGGTCGAGGCGCACGACGCCGTCGAAGCCGAAGCGCTCGAGGCGCAGAACGTCGCCGTGAGCGTGGCCGGCCGCATGATGCTCAAGCGCGTGATGGGCAAGGCCAGCTTCGCGACCCTGCAGGACGCCACCGGCCGCATCCAGCTCTACGTCACGCGCGACGCGGTCGGCGAAGAGGTCTATGCCGAATTCAAGCGCTGGGACCTCGGCGACATCCTCGGCGCCGAAGGCACGCTGATGAAGACCAAGACCGGCGAGCTGTCGGTCAAGGTCACCGCGCTGCGCCTGCTGACCAAGAGCCTGCGCCCGCTGCCCGACAAGTTCCACGGCATGGCCGACCAGGAGCAGAAGTACCGCCAGCGCTACGTCGACCTGATCACCGACGAATCGGCGCGCGTGCGCTTCACCGCGCGCAGCAAGGCCGTGAGCGCGCTGCGCGAATTCATGGTGGCCAACGACTTCCTCGAGGTCGAGACGCCGATGCTGCACCCCATTCCGGGCGGCGCCAACGCCAAGCCCTTCAAGACGCACCACAACGCGCTCGACCAGGAGATGTTCCTGCGCATCGCGCCCGAGCTCTACCTCAAGCGCCTGATCGTGGGCGGCTTCGAGCGCGTGTTCGAGATCAACCGGAGCTACCGCAACGAGGGCATCTCGGTGCGGCACAACCCCGAGTTCACGATGATGGAGTTCTACGCGGCCTACTGGAACTACCGCGACCTGATGGACTTCACCGAGACGCTGATCCGCACCATCGCCGACAAGGCCGTGGGCACGCAGCAGCTCAGCTACCAGGGCAAGCCGGTCGACCTGACGCAGCCCTTCGAGCGCCTGACGATCCGCGAGGCGATCCTCAAGTACACCGATGCGGGCGACGGCGTCGACGACAGCGCCTGGCTCGTCAACGCCCTGCGCAAGCTGGGCCTGAGCGAGGAGAAGGACAGGCTCTCGCAGCGCAGCCTGGCCAGCCTGCAGGTGATGTACTTCGAGGAGACCGTCGAAGAGAAGCTCTGGCAGCCGACCTTCATCATGGAGCACCCGACCGAGATCTCGCCGCTGGCGCGCGCCAACGACGAGCGCCCCGAGGTCACCGAGCGCTTCGAGCTCTACATCACGGGCCGCGAGTTCGGCAACGGCTTCAGCGAGCTCAACGACGCCGAGGACCAGGCCGCGCGCTTCAACGCGCAGGTGGCGGCCAAGGACGGCGGCGACGACGAGGCCATGTACTACGACCACGATTTCGTGCGCGCGCTCGAGTACGGCATGCCGCCCACCGGCGGCTGCGGCATCGGCATCGACCGCCTGATGATGCTGCTGACCGACTCGCCGAGCATCCGCGACGTGATCCTGTTCCCCGCGCTGCGCAGGGAATCTTGAGCACCGCGGCCGCGAACGCCACCGCGATCGGCATCGACTTCGGAACCTCGAATTCGGCCGTCGCCTGCCGCATCGCGGGCGCCACCCGGCTGCTGCCGATCGAAGGCGCGGCCACCACCCTGCCCACCGCGATCTTCTTCAACGCCGAAGACCGCAGCACGCACTTCGGCCGCGACGCGATCGCGCTCTACCTCGCCGGCGTCGAAGGCCGGCTGATGCGCTCGCTCAAGAGCCTGCTGGGCAGCCCGCTGATGCAGGAGAAGACCGCGATCTTCGACGGCCTCGTGAGCTTCGAGGACATCATCGCGCGCTTCCTGCGCGAGATGGCGGAGCGGGCCGCGCGCGAGATGGGCCGCCTGCCCGAACGCGTGGTGATCGGCCGTCCGGTGCACTTCGTCGACGACGACAGCAAGCGCGACGAGCGCGCCGAGCAGAGCCTGCGCGCCGCCGCGCGCGCCGCGGGATTCCGCGACATCGCCTTCCAGCTCGAGCCGATCGCGGCCGCCTTCGACTACGAGCAGCGCGTGCGCAAGGAATCGCTGGTGCTGATCGTCGACATCGGCGGCGGCACTTCCGACTTCACCGTGGTGCGCCTGGGCCCCGAGCGCGCCGCGCGCGAGGAGCGCGGCGACGACGTGCTGGCCACGACCGGCGTGCACATCGGCGGCACCGACTACGACCAGCGGCTCAACCTCGACCGCGTGATGCCGCTGCTGGGCTTCGGCCATCACGGACCGCAGGGCCGCGAGGTGCCGAGCAAGGTGTTCTTCGACCTGTCGTCCTGGCACCTGATCAACTGGCTCTACCTCGCCAAAGCCACCCGGCAGGCGCGCGAGCTGCGCACCAGCTATGCCGACACGCGGCTGCACGACCGGCTCATGGCGGTGCTCGACGAACGCCACGGCCATCGCGTGCTCGGCGCGGTGGAGCAGGCCAAGATCGACGCCTCGGTCGGCGATGCACCCGCCACCATCGACCTCGACTGCGCCGAGCCCGGCCTCACGAGCACCCTGTCGCCGGCCGACATGGCGCAGCAGCTCGCGGCGCAGTTCGAGGCCGTGATCGCCTGCGCCCATGCCTGCGTCAAGCGCGCCGGCCTGCGCAGCAACGAGCTCGATGCCATCTACCTCACCGGCGGCTCCTCGGCGCTGCGGCCCTTCCAGCAGGCGCTGCGCAAGAGCTTCGCGGGCGTGCCGCTGGTCGAGGGCGACCTGTTCGGCGGCGTGGCCTCGGGGCTGGCCTTCGCGGCGCGCTGAGCGGCGGGCCCCGCCTCATCGGTCCCGCCATCGCGCATGAAGTACCTCTCGGCCTATCCGACGACGCTGCAGGCGCAGGTGCGCCGGCTGCTCGACGAGCAGCGCCTGGGTACGTGGCTGCGCGAGCGCTATCCCGAGGGCGCGCATGCCGTGCAGACCGACCAGGCGCTCTACCTCTACACGACCGGGCTCAAGAACGAGTTCATGCGCAAGGCCGGCCCGCTGTCGAAGGTGATCTTCGACAGCAAGCTGCACGTGATCCGCCATGCGCTGGGCACCCACACCACCGTGTCGCGCGTGCAGGGCAGCAAGCTCAAGACCAAGCAGGAGATCCGCGTCGCGAACCTGTTCAAGGCCGTGCCGGCACCCTGGCTGCGCATGATCGTCGTGCACGAGCTCGCGCACATGAAGGAACGCGACCACGACAAGGCCTTCTATGCGCTGTGCACGCACATGGAGCCGGACTACCACCAGCTGGAGTTCGATCTGCGGCTGTACCTGACGCACATCGAGGCGGGCGGGATGCGCCTGTGGGAATCGGCGGCCACGCCGCCCGCCGCATCCTGAGCAGGGCGCGGCGGCTTGCGTGGGGCCGCGGCCGTGCACACAATCGCCCCCGCATGGCGCGCGATTCGGGAGGCGCGCCCCCAAGAGAAAGAGGGAGTCCATGAAACATCCACTGCACCTGACATCGGCGGGCGATCCGCAGTTCATCGGAGAGATCGTCGAGGGCTTCAGGCTCGGGCTCGTCGAACTCGGCTACGACGTCAGCTGGCAGCAGGCACAGGTCGACGCGAGCCGCGTCAACATCGTCATGTTCGCCGCCGGGCTGACCTGGAACCAGTTGGCGCATCTCGGGCCCGACTGCATCGTCGTCAACATCGAGCAACTGGTCGAGGGCGGCAATGCGTTCACGCCGGCCTACCTGGAGATCCTGCGCAACAGCTACGTGTGGGAATACAGCGAACTGAATTTCCGGCGCTATGCGGAGCTCGGAATCCCCCGCGCGGACCTGGTGCCCTATGGCTACCAGGCTGGCGCCATCCTGCCGCCGCCGGTGTCCGACCCGCCCGTGGCCGAGGACATCGACGTTCTCTTCTTCGGCAGCCTCAACGATCGGCGCATGCGCCTGCTGGAGGCGCTCCGAGCGCGCGGCATGACCGTCGCGGCACACCACACGATCCCGCTGGCGGAGCGCGCCGCCCTGCTGGCGCGCAGCCGGCTGCTGCTCAATGTGAGCTATCTCGACGCCACGCGCACGGTGGAGATTCCGCGGCTGGCCGTGGGCTTCGTCGCGAAGAAGCCGATCCTCACCGAGATCTACGACGACAGCGAGTTGCGGACCGAACTGCGCCCGGGGGTCTTCGGCGAGCCCTATGAGCGGCTCGCGGACACGGCCGAGCGGCTGCTGTCGGCACCGGAAGAACGCCGGGAACGCGCCGAGCTGGGCCACCGGCTCTTCACGGCCACCTCGCAGGCGATGTTCATCCAGCCCGCGATCGAGCGCTTCTTCGCGTGGCGCTCGCAACAAGCCGGCGGCTGAGCCGACCGCGAGTGCGCAGGCCGGCGCCCCGGTTCAGCGAAAGAAGGCCGACAGCTCGACGGCCAGGGCTTCGACCTCTTCCTGCGACATGTCGGCGATCGCCTCCGGCGCACGCGCATTCTCGGTATCGCGAATCCGCTCGATGTGCTCGCCGCGCGAGACCGAGTCATGGTGCAGGTGGAACATCGGTACGTTCATCGAGTGCCAGCGCACGCCGAGCCGCGAGGCGCGGCGCAGCAGTTCGTCGTCTTCGCCGCCCCAGCCTTCGAGCCGCGCGTTGTAGCCGCCCACGCGGATGTATTCGCCGCGCTTGAAAAACACGATCCCGCCGTTTGCATTGGGGTAGAGCACGATCGCGTCCTCGGGCAGGTTCTTCGGATCGATCGCGGCCAGACGCGCATGGTCCGGATCGGCCATGAAGTCCTGCTTGAGCGCACCGGCGATGTTGATCACCGACCAGTAGGGACACAGCGCATCGCTGTCCGGACCTTCCAGCAGTGCATCGACGCAGGCACGCATCGCCCAAGGCATGGCGATCGAATCGGCATCGTGGAAGCAGATCACCGGGCTGCGCGCGAGCCGCACGCCGGTGTTGTAGAGCATCGACTTGGGGAACGGGCCGTCGTGCGGCACGAAGACATGCCGGATGTTCGGATCGCCGAGCCGGTTCCAGTCGAAGCTCGGCATGGCCGCGGCCTCGAGCAGCCACAGCCGGTAGTCGGTGTAGGTGTGCGCCAGGTGCGCGAGCACGGTGTAGAGGTTTTCGCGCCGCTCCTCGTTGGCCTCGCGGTACGACACGATGATGTCGATGTCGCGCAGGGAGGTCTTGGTCGCTTCGGCCATGGCGTTGCTCCCCTCAGAAGGGTCGGTAGAGGATGAAGTTGTCGTCGCCCGCGGGCTGCTTGAAGCGCGTGTCCCGGATCTCGAGCTGCACCGGCTGGGTCTTCTCGTCCTGGTAGCGGTTGAAGATGCCCGCGCCGTTCACCTTCTCGACCACTTCCGCCAGGCCGGGGCCGGCCCAATTGTCGTGGCCGCGCAGCAGGTAGAAATGCATCACGCCGCACTGCTGGTGCGCCCAGTAGTCGTGCCACGAGAAGGAGTCGGGCCGCCAGAGCGAGTTGTGGCCCTCGAAGAAGACGGGACGGCTCATCGGCATGCACTCGGGCGTGGAGATGAGGATGTAGCGCGAGCGGTAGTTGAGGAACTCCAGCAGGTCGCGGCCCTGCGAATGCAGCATGTGCTCGATGACATCACCGAGGATGACGACGTCGTACAGGTCGCTGCTGCGCTTGTAGAGCCCATCGGCGGTGATCGGCAGGATGTGGTGGTAGCCCGTTTCGCGCAGGCCCGGGAAGGCGGCTTCGTCGCACTCGAGCGCGGTGAGCTCGCAGTCCGGAACGATGTCCTTGAGCAGCGCACCGTACTTGCCCCCGCCGGCGCCGATGTCGAGGATGCGCTGCGGGCCGATCGCCCGCACGATCTCCTGCGTCAGGGTGTCGAAGGTCGGCCAGGAATAGCCTATGTGCGCCATGGGAATCCCTCCGCTTTTCGCTGCTGTTCTGGGGCGTACGACTGTACAGGAACACCCCGGCGAGGCTGCCGCCGCGGCGTCAGGTTCTGCACGGTTGCGCGGGCTTTGACCGCCGCGGCTGGTGGCTAGCGGCTCTTCTGCGAGGCCGCGTCCATGGCCGCCATGTACACCGAGCGGTAGGGCTCGGACAAGCTCACGAAATGGACCAGCAGCGTGTCCTCGTCGGCCAGCAGCGGCGGCGTGTTGAGGCTGAGGTTGTCCAGCACGCTGTGCTCGCCGAGCAGGCCCTCCTCCTTCAGCACCTCGTTGGTGTAGTGCTGGTCGCCCAGGCTGCTGTAGACCTGGGATTTGTCGGCCACCTCGCCGATGCGCGCCCAGATGCGTTCGAGCAGCGCGAGATTGGCCGGCGTGTTGCGAAAGCCCATGACGCCCGAATTGAAGCGCCAGGCGCCGACGTCCTTGGCCAGCAGCAGGTCGCGGCCCTGCAGCAGGGGTTCGATGGAACGCGCGGGGTTGCGAAAGATCACGTCGGCATCGACCCAGATCACCCAGTCGTGCTGCGCCAGGTGCCGCTGCAGCAGCCAGGTGCGCACCCACGAGCCGTTGATGCCGGGCCCGATCGCCTCGGGCAGCGCCCGGTACACGTGGTACGCATGGCCGTGGCGCTCGCAGTAGCGGCGCACGTTGTGCTCCGACACGCGCGCGTAGGTCGCGACATGGTGCGTGTAGAGCGTGAGGAAGGCGATGCGCGCCTGCGGATTGAAGCTCGTGAGTGCGTCGTCGGACAACGCTGGATATGCGGGCGGCTGCAGCACCGGCCGGCCCTGCATCAGGGCGCCGTTGACCTCGCGCACCAGCAGCGCCTGCAGGTTCAGGTCGTGCAGGATCTCGTCGCGCCAGCCGCCGCCAGGCAGCGGCACCGGCAGCGCGGCGAGGTTCACCACGAAGACCCGCGCGTCGTGCCACTGCGAGACGCGCCACGAGACGTTGACGCAGGCCTCGGCCAGCACGCTGTTGCAGGGCAGCAGCCCCGCCGGCGCCAGGCGCGCGGTCTCGTCGAGCCGCGGCGATTCGAGCGCGACCACGTGGCCCGCATCGATGATCAGCTGATGCAGCAGCGCACGGTTGCCGGGCGTGTTGCGCAGCACCAGCATGTTGGTCATGGCGGGACCGGCGCGGTCGCCGGTCGACGGTCCCTCGAACGCGACGAGGTCGCGCTCCTGCATCAGCGCCTCGACCGCGACCGGGTGGAACACCACCGAGTCGCCGTCGAGGAACAGCAGCCAGTCACCCTCGGCCAGCGTGCGCAGGTGGCGCAGGATCTGGCTGTACCTGGCGCTCGCGCGCAGTGCCGGATGGGCGATGCGCCCGGTGTCGACCCACTGGTGCGGATAGCCGAACAGACGGCAGTAGTGCGCGTGGTTGCGCAGCACCGCCTCGTCCGCGCGCTGAAGAAGGCTGAGGCACAGGGGCATGGGTCACTCCAGGCAGTGGACCGCCGCGGGCGACGATGGCGTCGCGCTAGATGTCGAGCAAGCGGCGCGCATCGAGGTAGCCGCGCGAACGCGTGAGCGCCTGCCAGCCGGCGGCCTCGCCTTGCGGCAGCAGCCCTCGGCGCCGTGTCTCGCTGCCGCGCGCCTCGGCACCGGGCTGCCAGCGGCCGGCACGTTCGGCGGCTTCGAAGCCGTCGAGGAACTCGTCGAGCGGCCGGCCTTCGCCGATGCTCTGGTTGCACAGCAGCGCGAGATCGCAGCCGGCGCCCAGCGCGGCCAGCGCCGCGTCGGCGAAGCTCAGCAGTTCGCCGTCGATGTAGCGGCCGGCCTCCATGCTGAGGTCGTCGCTGAAGATGGTGCCGTCGAAGCCGAAGCGGCCGCGCAGGATCTCGCGCAGCCAGCGCGGCGAGAAGCCCGCGGGCCGGCTGTCGACCTTCGGATAGATCACGTGCGCCGGCATGACCGCCGCCAGCGCGCCGCCGAGCCAGTCGTAGGGCCGCGCATCGTCGGCCAGGATGGCCTTGAGGCTGCGCCGGTCGACCGGGATCTCCACATGCGAATCGGCATTGACCCAGCCGTGTCCCGGAAAGTGCTTGCCGCAGTTGCGCATGCCCGCGAGCAGCATGCCGTGCATCAGGCTCTTGGCCAGCAGCGCGACCACGCGCGGATCGCGGTGGAAGCTGCGCGTGCCGATCACGGTGCTGCGGCCATGGTCGAGGTCGAGCACCGGCGCGAAGCTGAAGTCGACGCCGCAGGCGCGCAGTTCGCCGGCCAGCACCTGGCCCGCCGCGGTCGCGACCTGGGTGGCGCGCATCGCGTCGCGCATCCAGAGTTCGCCCAGCGACTGCATCGTCGGCAGGTGGGTGAAGCCGTCGCTGCGAAAGCGCTGCACCCGCCCGCCCTCGTGGTCGACGCAGATCAGCAGGTCGGGCCGGATCGCCTTGATCTCGGCATTGAGCGCCGTCATCTGCGCACGGCTTTCCCAGTTGCGCGCGAAATGGATCACGCCGCCCACGCGCGGATGCGCCAGGCGGCGGCGGTCGTCGTCGGTCAGCGCCGTGCCGGCCACGTCGACGACCAGCGGCGAAAGGAGCACGTCTTCGGTCTTCGCACTCATGGCGCGGGCCCATCCTTGCGTTCGACCACCACGAAGCTCGCGGCGTATTCGGTTTCGTCGGTGACGGTGACGTGGGCCGTGAGGTTCTGCGCCTCGAACCAGGTCTTGAGCTCGCCGTGCAGCACGATCACCGGCTTGCCGCTGCGCAGGTTGGCGATCTCGCACAGACGCCAGCTCATCGGCATGCGCATGCCCATGCCGATGGCCTTGCTGAAGGCCTCCTTGGCCGAGAAGCGGGTGGCGAGGTAGCTGAGGCCGCGCTTGGGCCAGCGCTCGCTGCGGGCCTTCCAGACCGCGAATTCGGCGTCGCTGAGCACCCGGCGCGCGAAGCGCTCGCCCTGGCGCTCGAAGGTCGCGGCGATGCGGCGGACGTCGCAGATGTCGGTGCCGATGCCGTAGATCATGCGGCGGCGTGGGCCTCGGCGATGCAGCGCAGGTAGTCGCGCGTGGCGGCCTCGTAGCCCAGCTCGAGCGCGTCGGCCACGAAGGCATGGCCGATCGAGACCTCCTGCACGCCGGGCACCGCCTTCAGGAAGGGCGTGAGGTTGTCGCGGCTCAGGTCGTGGCCGGCGTTCAGGCCCAGGCCGGCGGCGAGCGCGGCGCGCGCCGTGGCCGCGTAGCGCTCGAGCACGGCCTTCTCGTCGGGCGTGCCGCGCGAGGCCGCGAAGGATTCGGTGTAGAGCTCGACGCGGTCGGCGCCGACGGCCTTGGCCGCGGCCATCATCTCGGGAATCGGGTCCATGAACAGGCTGACGCGCACGCCCAGCGCCCTGGCTTCCGCGATCAGCGGGCGCAGGCGCTCGGCGTCGTCGGGGAAGGTCCAGCCGTGGTCGCTGGTGGACTGGGTCTCGCTGTCGGGCACGAAGGTGGCCTGGTGGGGACGCAGCTCGCGCACGAAGTCCATCAGGTTCTGGAACGGGTTGCCCTCGATGTTGAACTCGATGCCGGGCCAATCTTTCGCCAGCAGCGCCGAGAGGTCGTGCACGTCGTGGGCGCGGATGTGGCGCGCGTCGGGGCGCGGATGCACGGTGATGCCCTGGGCGCCGGCCTGCAGGCACAGGGTGGCGGCCCTCGTCACGCTCGGGATGCCCAGGTGGCGCGTGTTGCGCACCAGCGCGACCTTGTTGAGATTGACCGACAGCGCGGTAGTGCCGGCCGAGACGGAGGAAGTGCTCATAGTGCTTGTATATCTCTCATCAACTGCCGCGTACGCAGCATGGACACGCCGCAATGGTAGTTGAGCAGCACGCGCAGCTGGTTGCGCAGCGCGCTGTTGCTGCCGTTGCTCAGGGTCGCGACCAGCCGCAGCGTGGCCGTGAACGGCGCGCGGTCGTCGAGCGCGGCCTGCAGCCGCTGCCAGTCGGCACCGGCCAGCGCGGCCTCGTCGTCGGCCGCCACGCGCAGGCCGGCCTCGGCGACCAGGGCATAGCGGGTGCCGGCTTCGAGCGCCTCGAGCGTCAGGGTCTGCACGTCGAGCTGGGGCAGCAGGCCGACCCCGCGCAGCAGCAGCAGCTCGAAGGCGCGCAACGCGGCCGCCTGGGTGGTGGCCTGGGCGCCGCCGTGGTCGCCGGCCAGCACCTGCACCACGCCGCCGTAGGCGTCGAACAGGGCCTCGTGCGCGTCGTCGCGCGCCAAGAGGCGCAGCAGCAGCTCGTTGAGGTAGTAGCCCGACAGCAGCGCATCGCCGGTGGGCATGACGTGGCCGCCCATCCATTCGGCGCCCTTCAGGGTGCGGATCTCGGCATCGCCGCCATAGTTGATCTCCAGCGGCTGCAGCGGCAGCAGCACCGGGCGGAAGTTGGAGCTCGGCCGCTTCGCCCCCTTGGCCACGAGCGCGATGCGCCCATGGTGGCGGGTGAAGACCTCGAGGATCAGGCTCGACTCGCTCCAGTCGTAGCGATGGAGCACATAGGCCGGTTCGTGCGAAACGCGATGGGCGGCGGCCACTTCATTCGTAGCCGAACGAGCGCACGCGGGCCTCGTCGTCGGCCCAGCCCGAACGCACCTTGACCCAGAGTTCGAGGAACACCTTGGCGTCGGCCAGCTTCTCGAGCTCGACGCGGGTCTCCATGCCGATGCGCTTGATGCGCTCGCCCTTGTCGCCGATCACCATCGCCTTGTGGCTGTCGCGCTCAACCACGATGGTGGCGGCGATGCGCAGCAGGCGCTTGTGGCCCTTCTTCTGCGGCGCTTCCTCGTCGAACTTGTCGATCACGACGGTCGAGGTGTAGGGCAGCTCGTCGCCGGTGAGGCGGAACAGCTTCTCGCGCACCAGCTCGCTGGCGAGGAACTTCTCGCTGCGGTCGGTGAGCTCGTCCTCGTCGTAGAACCAGGGCTGCTCGGGCAGGTACTTCTCGCAGATGCCGAACAGGCGTTCGACGTCCTTCGCGTTCTTGGCCGACATCGGCACGAACTCGGCGAACTCGTGCTTGGCCTGCATCTGCTGCAGCCAGGGCGCGACGTCCGCGCGGCGCCCCACGCTGTCGAGCTTGTTGGCCAGCAGGATCGTCGGGATTCCCTTGCCGAGCAGCTTGAGCACGCGCTCGTCGGCCGGCGTGAAGCTGCCGGCCTCGACCACGAACAGGATCAGGTCGACGTCGCCGACTGCGCCCTGCACGGTCTTGTTGAGCGACTTGTTCAGTGCGTTGCCATGCAGGGTCTGGAAGCCCGGCGTGTCGACGAACACGAACTGCGTGGCACCGATCGTGCGCATGCCGGTGATGCGATGGCGCGTGGTCTGCGCCTTGCGCGAGGTGATGCTGATCTTCTGGCCGACCAGCGCGTTGAGCAGCGTGGACTTGCCCACGTTGGGCTTGCCGACGATGGCCACCAGGCCGCAGTGCTGCGGGCCCATGGCTTCCGCCGGTTTGGATTCGCCCGCCGGGTCCTGGGGCTGTGCTGCTGATTTGATAGCGTCGTTCATTTCGTTTTCACGCGCCGCCGCGTGCCTTGAGGCGGATCAACATGGCGGCGGCTGCCGCCTGCTCGCCGGCGCGGCGCGAACCGCCGATGCCGCGTTCGCGAAGGCCCAGCTCGGGCACTTCGCACTCGACGTCGAAGGTCTGCTTGTGCGCTGCCCCCAGTGTCCCCGCGACGCGGTAGACGGGCAGCTTCATTTTGTGACCCTGCAGCCATTCCTGCAATTCGGTCTTCGGGTCCTTGCCCACCGCCTCCATGCGCGGATTGATCTCGACCGCCTCGTAGAGCCGGTGCACCAGCGCCTGCGCGGCCGCGAAGCCGGCATCGAGGTAGACCGCGCCGATCAGCGCCTCGAGCGCATCGGCCAGGATCGACGGCCGGTTCGGACCGCCCGAGCGGGCTTCGCCCTCGCCCAGCCGCAGCAGCGGCGAGAGCGCGAGGCCCAGCGCCAGCCGGTGCAGGGTGTCCTGCTTCACGAGGTTGGCGCGCACGCGCGACAGGTCGCCTTCGGGCAGGGCCGCGAGACGCGTGTAGAGCAGGTGCGAGACCGCCAGGTTCAGCACCGAGTCGCCGAGGAACTCGAGGCGCTCGTTGTGGTCGGCGGAGAAGCTGCGGTGCGTGAGCGCGAGCTGCAGCAGCCGCGGGTCGGCGAACGTGTACTTCAGGCGCGACTGGAGCGCCGTGAGGCCGCCGTCCACCTTGCTTCCCTGGGCGTTCAGTTGGTCTCGCCCTTGTACTTGAGCACGAGGTAGGCGGGGCCGAACAGCGGGATCTCGCGCTCGTAGGAAAAGGCCACCACGACCTTGTCGTTGACCTTCTTGATGTCGAGGTCCTTGCCCGTGACCGACGTGAAGTCGTCGATGGCCTGGGCGCGGTCGAAGATGGCGCGGATCTCGGGCACGGTGCTGCCTTCCTTGGCCTTGTTGGCGGCCTTGTAGATCGCCTGGTACTCGATCAGCGTCGGGATGACCTGGGCGACGACGACGCCCACGCAGGCCAGCACGACGGCCACGAACACGAGACCGATGAACGAGATGCCGCGCTGGCGCGCCGCACTGTTCCGGATCGACCGAACAGCTCTCATACCCTCATACCCCTCGAACGATTTGCTGACTTATTGGAATGGACCGATACGTCCCAGGTCGCCGAAGTTCATCCAGACGAAGAAGGCCCGGCCCACGATGTTCTTGTCCGGCACGAAGCCCCAGAAACGGGAGTCGGCCGAATTATCGCGGTTGTCGCCCATCATGAAATAGTTGCCGGCCGGCACCTTGCAGGTGACGCCCTCGACCGAGTAACGGCAGTTCTCGCGGAAGGGGAAGTCGCTGGCGCCGGGCACGAAGGCGGGGCCGGCGTCGTCGTTGAGGATCTTGTGCTGCTTGCCCGCGAGGTTCTCGTCGAACTGCTTGAGCAGGCGCATCGACTCGCCATCGAGGTAGTCGGGCGCGGCCTCCTTCGAGACCGGCTGGCCGTTGATCGTGAGCTTCTTGTTCAGGTAGGCCACCTCGTCGCCGGGAATGCCGACCACGCGCTTGATGTAGTCCTGGCTCGGCTTGGGCGGGTAGCGGAACACCACCACGTCGCCGCGCGCCAGCGGCGTGCCGTCGGTGATCTTGGTGTTGATCACCGGCAGCCGCAGGCCGTAGGTGAACTTGTTGACCAGGATCAGGTCGCCGGTGAGCAGCGTGGGCATCATCGAGCCCGAGGGAATCTTGAACGGCTCGTAGAGGAAGGAGCGCAGCAGGAACACGACCAGGATCACGGGAAACAGCCCGGCGGTCCAGTCGAGCCACCAGGGCTGCATCAGCAGCCGCTCGCTGGCCTTGGCATCGGCGGTGTCGACCTGCTTGATGCCCTGGCCGGCCAGCCGCGCATTGCGCTCGGCCAGCGAGCTCTCGAGCTCGGCGGCCGCGCGCTCGCGCCGCGGCAGGAAGTAGAAGCGCTCCGCCAGCCAATAGAGGCCGGTGACCACCGTGGCCAGGAACAACAGCAAGGCGAAGTTGCCCTCGATCGCTCCGAAGTACCAGGCGCCGATGTAGCCGGCGAATGCCGCGAGGATGAGGGAGGTGATGAATGCCATGTTGATCAGTCTTCGACTTGCAGGATCGCGAGGAAGGCCTCTTGCGGGACCTCGACCGAGCCGATCTGCTTCATTCTTTTCTTGCCCGCCTTCTGCTTCTCGAGCAGCTTCTTCTTGCGGGTGATGTCGCCGCCGTAGCACTTGGCCAGCACGTTCTTGCGCAGCGCCTTGATTGTCTCACGCGCAATGATGTTGACCCCGATGGCGGCCTGGATGGCCACGTCGAACATCTGGCGCGAGATGATCTCGCGCATCTTCGACACCACCGCGCGGCCGCGGTACTGCGACTGCGTGCGGTGCACGATGATCGAGAGCGCGTCGACCTTCTCGCCATTCAGAAGGATGTCGACCTTGACCACGTCGGAGGCACGGTACTCCTTGAACTCGTAGTCCATGGAGGCATAGCCGCGGCTGACCGACTTCAGCTTGTCGAAGAAGTCGAGCACGATCTCGCCGAGCGGCATCTCGTAGGTCAGCATGACCTGGCGGCCGTGGTAGGCCATGTTCATCTGCACGCCGCGCTTCTGGTTGGCCAGCGTCATGACGGCGCCGACGTATTCCTGCGGCATGTACAGGTGCACGGTCACGATCGGCTCGCGGATCTCGCTCATCCGGCCGACCTCGGGCATCTTGGACGGGTTCTCGACCATGATGACCTCGCCGTCGCTGCGCACCACCTGGTAGACCACGCTCGGCGCGGTCGTGATCAGGTCCTGGTCGAACTCGCGCTCCAGGCGCTCCTGCACGATCTCCATGTGCAGCAGGCCGAGGAAGCCGCAGCGGAAGCCGAAGCCCAGCGCCTGGCTCACCTCGGGCTCGTAGCGCAGCGAGGAGTCGTTGAGCTTGAGCTTCTCGAGCGCATCGCGCAGCGAGTCGTACTCGCTGGCCTCGGTCGGATAGAGACCGGCGAACACCTGCGGCTGGATCTCCTTGAAGCCCGGCAGCGCCTCGGTCGCGGTGGCGGCCGCGCCGCCCGTGCCCGGCTTGATCAGCGTGACGGTGTCGCCGACCTTCGCGGCCTGCAGTTCCTTGATGCCCGCGATGATGTAGCCCACCTCGCCCGCCTCGAGCGAGGCGCGCGGCTCGTTGGCCGGCGTGAAGACGCCGACGTTGTCGGCGTTGTAGCTGGCGCCCGAGGCCATCATCTTGATGCGGTCGCCCTTCGCGAGCCGGCCGTCGACCACGCGCACCAGCATCACGACGCCGACGTACGGATCGAACCAGCTGTCGACGATCATCGCGCGCAGCGCGGCGTCGGGATTGCCGCGCGGCGCCGGCATCTTGTGCACGATCGCCTCGAGGATGTCGTCGATGCCCATGCCGGTCTTCGCCGAGCATGGAATCGCATCGGTCGCGTCGATGCCGATCACGTCCTCGATCTCGGTGCGCGCGTTGTCGGGATCGGCGTTCGGCAGATCCATCTTGTTGAGCACGGGCACCACTTCGACGCCGAGGTCGAGCGCGGTGTAGCAGTTGGCCACCGTCTGCGCTTCGACGCCTTGCGATGCATCGACGACGAGCAGCGCGCCTTCGCATGCCGACAGCGAGCGGCTCACTTCATACGAGAAGTCGACGTGGCCCGGCGTGTCGATCAGATTGAGGTTGTAGACCTGTCCATCGCGTGCCTTGTAGTGCAGTGCGGCGGTCTGCGCCTTGATGGTTATCCCACGCTCTTTCTCGATGTCCATCGAGTCGAGCACCTGCGCTTCCATCTCGCGTTCCGCGAGGCCGCCGCAGCGTTGGATCAAACGGTCAGCGAGCGTCGACTTGCCATGGTCGATGTGCGCAATGATCGAAAAATTTCTGATGTGATTCATCAACGGGAACGCTTAAGTACTTGAATTGGCTCGTGCACAGAGGGCAGCAGGCAAGAAAAAAGGGCGCGTCTCCCGGAGACGCGCCCTGAACCAACAAGCAATGGCAACTGCAGTAGTTGGAACTTCATTGTAGGCAAAAAGGGAAGCGCGTACATCCGGGAACAGGGTCCAAACGGGTCGTTGCGGGTCAACAACAAGCAACTTATAAACAACTTATCAACAGGCTTGGTGGAGCACTCTCTGAACAACTTGTGGGCGATCTGTGGAGCGTCGGTGGACTGTCACCTGACATCTCGCATGGTGGAGGAGACTGTCCCGCTTATGCGCCGACTGGCCGCCGAGAGGCCGCTATTCTACCGAAAACGGTCCTTAGCCCTTCTTTAAGTTAGTAAATACTGACAAATCGACGGCTTTGGATCGATGCAGATTTTTTTAAAGCGGCGCGCCGAAGCGTCGCAAACAGCTCAAAAAAATGGCCCCAAACCCGACTGACGGGTGGGGCCACTTGACGGCACCGCCGGGATCAGCGTGCGGGCCGGATGAGCGCGTACTGCGCCCATTCGCCGCGACGGAACAGCACGCTGACCGGCTTGCTCTTGTCGGCCTTGGCCACCGCGGCCTCGAATTCCTTGACGCTGCCCACCTCGGAGTTGGCAATCGACAGGATCACGTCGCCCTCGCGCAGGCCGGCCTTCGCGGCGGCCTCGGTGGCGGCGTCGATGCGCACGCCGCGGACCTTGAGCTCCTTCTTCTGCGCCTCGGTCAGGTCGCTGACCGCGAGGCCGAGCGACTTGCCCGCCGCGGAGGGCTTCGCCTGCGGCTCTTCGCGATCGGCCGGCTTCTTGGCGGGCTTGGCCTCGGCATCGCCCTCGGCCACGGTGATGGAAAGCTCGCGCGAGGCGCCGTTGCGGAACACGGTCAGCGTGCTCTTGACGCCTGGCTTGGTGCTGGCCACCGAGCGCGACAGGTCGCTCGGCGTCTCGATGACCTTGTCGCCGTACTTGGTGATGATGTCGCCCTCGCGCACGCCGGCCTTCTCGGCCGCCGAACCCGGCACCACGGCGCTCACGAGCGCGCCGCGCGCCTTGCCCAGGCCGATGGACTCGGCCACGTCCTTCGAGACCGAGCCGATGGACACGCCGATCAGGCCGCGCGACACGCGCCCGGTGGTGCGCAGCTGGTCGCTGACGCGGATCGCCTCGTCGATCGGGATCGAGAACGAGATGCCCATGTAGCCGCCCGAGCGCGAGTAGATCTGGCTGTTGATGCCGATCACTTCGCCGCGCAGGTTGATCAGCGGGCCGCCCGAGTTGCCCGGATTGATCGCGACGTCGGTCTGGATCAGCGGCACCAGCTCGCCGGTGTCGCGCTGCTTGGCACTCACGATGCCCGCGGTCACGGTGTTCTCGAGGCCGAACGGCGAGCCGATCGCCATCACCCATTCGCCCACGCGCAGCTTCGAGATGTCGCCGATCTTCACCACCGGCAGGCCCGTGGCCTCGATCTTCACGACCGCGACGTCGCTGCGCTTGTCAGCACCGACGAGCTTGGCCTTGAACTCGCGCTTGTCGGTCAGCGTGACGATGATCTCGGACGCGTCCTCGATCACGTGCGCGTTGGTCATGACATAGCCGTCGGCCGTGAGGATGAAGCCCGAGCCCACGCCGCGCGGACGCTCTTCTTCCTGCGGCTGCTGCTGCGGACGGTTCTGGCGCGGCCCCGGGCGCGGGTTGCCCGGCAGGGGCTGGCCGAAGAAGCGACGGAAGAAGTCCTGCATCTCCTCGTCCATCTCGCCGCTGCCGCGCGTCGACACCTTCTCGACGGTGCGGATGCCGACGACCGCGGGACCGACCTGCTCCACGAGGTCGGCGAAATCGGGCAGTCCGCGCGTCTGCGCGCTGGCCGGCGCCGCCGGCAGGAACCCCACGGCGACGGAACACGCCAGGCCGAATGCGAAGAGGCAGGAACGGAGCTTGTGTCCCTCGACTTTGAACATCATGGGTTTTCTTTCAAAAGATCAAAGAGCGGTTGCAACAACAAAGACTATGAGTCGAACCATGGACTTGGTTCCATGCAATTCGCGCCCGTCAGCGCGTGCGTGCAAGGCTCTGGGCAAATGCGTCGAGGGTCGATTGCGGTACCTCGCCGACGGCGGTCAGCCACCAGTCGTTGGCCGGCTCGGGCAGGCGCCTGCGGATCGCATTCGTCGCGCCAATGGTCAGCACGCCGTCGCGCGGCGCGCGCTTGGCGTCGTAGCGCTCGATGAACAGCGACACCGAGGCGAGGCCGTCGGAGAAGATCCATTGCACGGTGCGGTCCTGCGTCGCGGCATTCTTGTCGCCGTCGGCCGCGGGCCGCCGGAAGAAGCTGCGCGGCTTGAAGCCTGCCACCGGCGCGCTCAGGGTCCAGCCCTCGTCCTGCGCGCTGGTGCGCTCGAGCTCGAGCTTCTCGATGCGGTAGCCCGCGGTGTTGGCCATCATCTGGGCCAGCGCCTGGGCCTTCACGGGCACGTCGAGCTGCAGCTCGGAGAACGCCGACTGCTCGACCACGCGCGACTGGTCGTCGAGCGTCTGTAGCTTGACGACGAGGCCGGTGCGGCGCTCGCTCCAGATGCGATAGCCGAAGCGTAGGCCGTCGTGCGGATTCAGCTGCACCACGTCGGCATCGAAGCCCGCCACGCGGTCCTTGCCGATGGGTCGCACGTCGTAGAACTCGCCGATCGACGAGTCCTGCTTGTCGGGCAGGTTGGGAAAGAGATCCAGGTTCTCGCGCTTCTCGACCTTCACCACCTTCGCCTCGGGCAGGAAGGTCATCACGCTCTGGTTGCGGCGGAAGGTCGAGCGCTGCGGGCCGCTCAGCGCCTCGATGCGCTCGATCTGCTGCTCGCCGTCGCGCACATGCCAGATGCGCGCACTCGACAAGTCGCCGCCGGGCGCGGACACCACGAAGGTGCCGACGTAGTTGCGCTGGCGCGCGCCGGCGTGCATGCGCTGCAGCCACTCGGTCACGCTCATGCCGGGCGGCTCGCCCGCCGCCTGGGCCGATGCCGCGCCCCGGGTGTTCGCCGCGCTTGAACGGGTCTGCGCGGAGGCGATCTGCGCGAGGCAAAAGGCGGCAAGCACGAGCACGAACGCGCGTGCGGAGATCGGCATCTGAACGGTCATTGGCAGGGAAGGAGGCGGTGTCGCGCGCTCAGCGCGTGGGTCCTTCGAAGGTGGCGTTGCGCAGGAAACCGGAAGGCATCTGCGAGGCCCCACCGGCCTGCTGATGCGCCTCGAGCAACTGGTCCAGGCGCGGATCGCGCAGCATCACCTGCGGCTTGCCGTTGCCCACGATCACGCGCGTGGGCGTGAGCGTCGAGGCCTGCTGCACGCCGCTGGGCGCGGCCGATGCGAGCACCGGGCCCGACACGGGTTGTTGCTGCGCGAGCTGGGCGCCGGCCGGGCCGTTGACGACACCGCTGCCGACCCAGCTCCAGCTGATGGCGGCCACGGCCACCAGCGAGGCGGCGCCGGCCACGAGTTTCCAGCGAAAGACCGGCTCGTTGGCCGCGTCGGCGCGGCGCTGGAGCGGCACCACCTGGGCTTCGGGAACGGCCGCCACGGGCCGGATCGCCACCGGCTCGGCCGCCAGCCGCTGCTGGAAGCGCGCGAGGAAGGCATTGCCGTCGCTGCACGCCGTGGTGGAACCCGAACGCAGCACGTCGCCCACCACATGGTAGGCCTGCCACGCCGCGCGGTATTCCTCGTCGCCGCAGACCCTGTCGATGGCCTGCGCGAACTCGTCGCCCTGCAAATGACCATCCGCGAGCGCCGACACCTGTTCTCGAACCGTCATCGTCTGATTCATTTCGTTCACCTGATTTTGCTTACCAACGCTTGCCCGACTGGTTGTCGAGCAGCGGTTTGACCCTGGCCGAAATGGCCTCGCGCGCACGGAAGATCCGGGAACGCACGGTGCCGATGGGGCAATCCATGACTTCGGCAATCTCTTCGTAACTCATGCCCTCGATCTCGCGCAGCGTGACTGCCTGGCGCAACTCCGCGGGGAGCGCTTCCATGGCGGACTCGACCGCGGCCGCGATTTCGTTGGCCGCCATGACGGATTCGGGGGTTTCGTCGGTGGTTGGTTCGTTTCCCGGACGGTAAGTTTCATCGTCGTCCTCGGAAGACGGCCGCAGGGCGCTTTCCGAGATGGTCGGGTCGCGCTTCATGTCGACCAGCGCCTTCTTCGCCGTGTTCACCGCGATCCGGTAGAGCCAGGTGTAGAACTGCGCCTCGCCGCGGAATTGGTGCAGTGCACGATAGGCGCGGATGAAGGTTTCCTGCGCGATGTCCTCGACCAGGTCGACGTCGCGCACCATGCGGCCGATCAGGCGCTCGATGCGGCGCTGGTACTTCATGACCAGCAGTTCGAAGGCCTTCTGATCGCCCGCCACCGTGCGCTGCACGAGCTGGAAGTCGACCTCGCCCGGACGCGGCGCCGCCGCGGCGTCGGTCAGGCCGGAATCCGGCGGCACGGGCGGCGGGGACGTGGTCATCGAGAGGGGGATTTCAGGGTGCGTCGGCGGGTGCGGTCGCGCGCCAGACATCGCCGCCGGTGTCGGCAGCGGGGGGGCGCGAATATACCGCACGGCGCAGATCGCGCCAGCGCTCGGGCATCGCCTCCCGCTCGACCCAGAGCCAGCGCTGCGGCCGGCCCGGCTCGCTCAGGCGCAACAGCAGCAGCGATTGCAGGTCGAGCGCGACGAAAGCGCGCGCGGCCAGGACCGAGCGCGCCGGGTCCGCGGCGTCGGAGGCCGCGGGCGCCAGCGACCAGGCGCGGCCGTCGAAATGAAGAAAACCGGCTCCGTCGCGGCGCAGGCCGATGCCTGCGGCCGCGCCCGCGAACAGCACGCTGAGCAACAACAGCGCGTGGCGCCAGCCGACGCTATCGAAAAAGTAGCAGGACGCCCCGGCGCAAAGCGCGCCCAGGGCCCAGACCACGGTCAGGAGGCGGGCAGCGCCACGCGAGCGCCCCACCGGATAGGTCACCGACGGTGCGCCGTGCATGGGAGGTGAAGACTCAAGCGCGCTTGAACACCAGCGTGCCGTTGGTGCCGCCGAAGCCGAAGTTGTTCTTGACCGCGACATCGATCTTCAGATCGCGCGCCTCGTTGGCGCAGTAGTCGAGATCGCACTCCGGATCCTGGTTGAAGATGTTGATCGTCGGCGGGCTCTTCTGGTGATGCAGGGCCAGCACCGTGAACACCGATTCGATGCCGCCCGCGCCGCCCAGCAGGTGGCCGGTCATGGACTTGGTCGAATTCACGACCAGCTTCTTCGCATGGTCGCCGAATGCGTTCTTGATCGCGTTCGTCTCGTTGAGGTCGCCGAGCTGCGTCGAGGTGCCGTGCGCATTGAGGTACTGCACCTGATCGGGGTTGACGCCCGCATTGGCGAGCGCCATGACCATCGAGCGGCGCGGGCCGTCGACGTCGGGCGCCGTCATGTGGTACGCATCGCCCGTCAGGCCGAAGCCCGCGACTTCGGCGTAGATCTTGGCGCCGCGCGCCTTGGCATGCTCGTACTCCTCGAGCACGACCACGCCGGCACCCTCGCCGAGCACGAAGCCGTCGCGGTCCTTGTCCCACGGGCGCGAGGCCGTGGCGGGATCGTCGTTGCGCGTGCTGAGCGCGCGCGGCGCGGTGAAGCCACCGATGCCGAGCGGAGAGATGGTCGACTCGGCGCCGCCCGCGATCATCACGTCGGCGTCGCCGTACTCGATCATGCGCGCCGAGGTGCCGATGGCATGCAGGCCGGTGGTGCAGGCGGTGACCACGGCGATGTTCGGGCCCTTGAAGCCGTACTTGATCGACACGTGGCCCGAGATCATGTTGATGATCGACGCCGGCACGAAGAATGGCGACACGCGGCGCGGGCCGCGGTTCACCAGCTCGCCGTGCGTGGCCTCGATCATCGGCAGGCCGCCGATGCCCGAGCCGATGTTGCAGCCGATGCGGACCGCTTCCTCGTACGGCAGTTCCTCGCCGGTCTTGAGCCCGCTGTCCTGCACCGCCTGGATCGCGGCGGCCATCCCGAGGTGGATGAAGCGGTCCATGTGGCGCGCTTCCTTCTCGGAGATGTATTGGGCAATGTCGAAACCCTTCACCTCGCCCGCGAACTTGCAGGCGAAGGCGCTCGCATCGAACGCGGTGATGTTCGCGATGCCCGAATTTCCCGCCAACAGGTTGGCCCAGGAATCGGCCACCGTGTTTCCGACGGGAGCGATGCAACCGAGTCCGGTCACGACGACGCGGCGTTTGGTCATGCCGGCAAACCTTTCTGGAAGCGCTGGACGACGTGCGTTCGGCGCATGCGGGTCTGGGAAAAGACCGCCGGCCGCCGCAGTGTCGTCAGTTGGGGCCGATCAGGCCTTTTGATTCTTGGTGGCGTAGTCGACGGCGTTTTGCACCGTGGTGATCTTCTCGGCGTCTTCGTCGGGGATCTCGATGCCGAATTCGTCTTCGAGTGCCATCACGAGTTCGACCGTGTCGAGCGAGTCAGCGCCGAGGTCGGCCACGAAAGCCTTTTCGTTCGTCACTTGGGACTCTTCCACGCCGAGCTGCTCGGCGATGATTTTCTTGACACGTGCTTCGATATCGCTCATTTGATTCCCTCTGAGGGTTGTAGGTAACCGGTGGATTTTAGCCGGGCGGATTGCGAGCTTCCCCGCAGGCCCGGCACGACGAAAAGCTTGGCGCCTTGCGGCTACATGTGCATGCCGCCGTTGACGTGCAGTTCCTGCCCCGTCACGTAGGCGGCCTGGGGAGATGCGAGGTACGCCACCGCATGCGCGATGTCGGCGGGCTTGCCCAGATGGCCCAGCGGGATTTGCTGCAGCAGCGCCTGCTGCTGTGCTTCGGGCAGGCTGGCCGTCATGTCGGTCTCGATGAAACCGGGGGCGACGCAGTTGACCGTGATGTTGCGGCTGCCGAGCTCGCGCGCCAGCGCGCGCGTCATGCCGGCCACGCCGGCCTTGGCGGCCGCGTAGTTGGCCTGGCCGGCATTGCCGGAAGCGCCGACCACGCTGGTGATGCTGATGATGCGGCCGTAGCGCTGCTTCATCATCGGACGGATCACGGCGCGCGACAGGCCGAAGACGGCCTTCAGGTTGGTGTCGAGCACCGCGTCCCAGTCGTCGTCCTTCATGCGCATCGCGAGCGTGTCGCGCGTGATGCCGGCGTTGTTGACCAGCACGTGGATCGCGCCGTAGGCCTTCACGATCTCGTCGATCAGCGCCTCGACGGCCGCGCCGTCGTTCACGTTCAGCGCACGGCCGCGGCCGTCGTAGGCGCTGAGCATGGCGGTGATCTTGGACGCGCCCTCTTCCGTGGTGCCGGTGCCGACCACCTTGAGGCCGCGCTGCGCGAGCTCCAGGGCGATGGCCGCGCCGATGCCGCGCGATGCGCCGGTGACCAGGGCGACTTGCCCTTCGAATTTGGGAATGCTCATAAAAAGAAGAAGGTCTTGGGGCCTGGCACCGGTCAGCCGGCGAGCGATTGTCGAACGTCGGCGAGCGTGGCCGGGTCGTACACCGACGCGGCTTCGAGCTCGGGGACGATGCGCTTGGCCATGCCGGCCAGCACCTTGCCCGGACCGCACTCGATGATGGCGGCTACACCGCGCAGTTTCAAGGCCTGCACGCTTTCGACCCAGCGAACCGGGCCGGCGGCCTGGCGCACCAGCGCGTCGCGGATACGGTCGGCGTCGGTCTCGACCGCCACGTCGATGTTGTTGAGCACTGGAATCTGCGGCGCGGCCAGCGTCACCGAGGCCAGCTTCTCGCGCAGCGCCTCGGCCGCGGGCTTCATCAGGCTCGAATGGAACGGGGCCGACACCGGCAGCGGCAGCGCGCGCTTGGCGCCGTTGGCCTTGAGCGTCTCGCAGGCCTTCTCGACCGCCGCCTTGCTGCCCGCGATCACGGTCTGCATCGGGTCGTTGAAATTCACGGCCTCCACCACTTCGGCGCTGCCGGCGCCGAACGAGGCGGTGACCTCCTGGCAGTTGGCGATGACCTTGGCGGCTTCCATCCCGAGGATGGCAGCCATGGCGCCGGTGCCGACCGGCACGGCCTGCTGCATCGCCTGGGCGCGGAAGCGCACCAGCGGCGCTGCCTGCGCGAGCGTCAGCACGCCCGATGCCACCAGCGCCGAATATTCGCCGAGCGAATGGCCGGCCACCACCGACGGCGTGGCGCCGCCTTCGGCCAGCCAGGCGCGCCAGGCGGCCACACCGGCCACCAGCATCACGGGCTGGGTGTTGGTCGTGAGCGCCAGCGCCTCCTTCGGGCCGGTCTTGATCAGCGCGGCGATGTCTTCGCCGAGCGCTTCGGAGGCTTCGCGCAGCGTTTCGGCCACGGCCGGGTGATCGCCCCAGGCATCGAGCATGCCGACCGCCTGCGAACCCTGACCCGGAAAGACAAAAGCAAAGGATTTCATTGTTGTATGCGTCACGTCGCGCGGCCCGCCAAGGCAGGACCGGCTGTCTCGCCCACTAATAACTACAGATTCAGCAGCACCGCGCCCCAGGTGAAACCGCCACCCACGCCTTCGAGCATGAGGGTTTCGCCCTTCTTCACCTTGCCGGAACGCACCGCTTCGTCGAGCGCCAGCGGAATCGAGGCCGCGGACGTGTTGCCGTGCTCGTTGACCGTGACGACCAGCCGCTCGCGCGGCAGCTTCAGCTTCTTGGCCGTGCCTTCCATGATGCGGATGTTGGCCTGGTGCGGGATCAGCCAGTCGATGTCGGCCTCGGTCTTGCCGGCCTTGGCCAGGGTAGCGCGCGCGGCTTCCTCGAGCACGCGCACCGCGAGCTTGAAGACCGCCTGGCCGTCCATGTGCAGCAGCGGCGTGCCGAGCACGTTGCCGCCCGACACGTGGCCGGGCACGCAAAGAATGCCGACGTGCTTGCCATCGGCATGCAGGTCGGTCGCCAGGATGCCGGGCTCGTCGCTGGCTTCCAGCACCACCGCGCCGGCGCCGTCGCCGAACAGCACGCAGGTGGTGCGGTCGTTGAAATCGAGGATGCGCGAGAACACCTCGGCGCCGATCACCAGCGCGCAGCGCGCGCTGCCGGTGCGGATCATCGCGTCGGCCACGGTCAGCGCATAGACGAAACCGCTGCACACGGCCTGCACGTCGAAAGCCGGGCAGCCGGCGATGCCGAGCTTGTTCTGGAGGATGGCCGCCGACGAGGGGAACACCATGTCGGGGGTCGAGGTGGCGACGATGATCAGGTCGACATCGGTTGCCTTGCGCCCGGCTGCCTCGAGGGCATGGCGGGCGGCATGCAGGCCGAGGTCGCTGCTGCCCACGTCGGGCGCCGCGAAATGGCGCGCATGGATGCCGGTGCGCTCGACGATCCACTGGTCGGAGGTCTCGATGCCGCGCGCCGCCAGTTCCTTGGCGAGATCGTCGTTGGTCACCCGGCGCGGCGGCAGGTAGCTGCCGGTGCCGGTGATGCGTGAATATGGGCTCATCAAAACGTGAAGCTAGACCGCGTCGGCCGTCGCCGCCGATTCCTGCCGCGCGAGCAAAGGCGCGGCGTGGGCGATGCGGGCCCGAACGCGGTCGAGCAGGTTGTTGCGAGCGGCATCATAAGCGCGATCCAGCGCATGGCCGAAAGCCGTCTCGTCGGCCGAACCATGGCTCTTGAAAACCAGCCCTCGCAGGCCCAACAGCGCCGCACCGTTGTAACGACGGTGATCCAACCTGCTTTTGAACGCTTTTAGAACCGGATAAGCAACGATAGCAGCAATCTTCGTAAAAATGCTCCGCGAGAATTCGACGCGGATGAACTCGCCGATCATCGAAGCCACACCCTCGCTGGCCTTCAACGCCACGTTGCCGACAAAGCCATCGCAGACCACGATGTCCGTCGTGCCCTTGAAGATGTCGTTGCCTTCCACGTTGCCGTAGAAGTTCAGATCCTTGGAGTTGGCTGCTGTACGCAGCAATTGGCTGGCTTTCTTGATCGTTTCGCTGCCCTTGATCGCTTCCTCGCCCACATTGAGCAGGCCGACGGAAGGCGACTCGTTGCCCGTCAGCGCCGACACCAGCGCCGAGCCGAGCACGGCGAACTGAAGCAGATCCTCGGCATCGCAATCCACGTTGGCGCCAAGGTCAAGCACCGTGGTGGCGCCGCCCTTCGCGTTGGGCAACTGCGGCGCGATCGCGGGTCGGTCGATGCCATCGAGCGTCTTGAGCAGGTAGCGCGCGATCGCCATCAGCGCACCGGTGTTGCCGGCGGAAATCGCGGCCTGGGCCGCGCCATCCTTCACCTGCTGGATCGCGACCCGCATCGACGAGTCTTTCTTCTTGCGCAGCGCGATCTCGATCGGATCGTCCATGCCGACCACTTCGCTGGCCGGAACGACCCGGGCGCGGGGATGCGCGGCAAAGCCGGCCAGCGCGGCGGGGGCGCCGACCAGCAACAACGAGGCCTCGGGATGGCGCTCGAGAAAGGCACGGCAGGCCGCGAGCGTGACGCGCGGGCCATGGTCGCCCCCCATGCAATCGACGGCGAGCGTGATTGCCGAAGGCGCAGCAGTGGAAGCCGGGGAAGAGGAAGGCGTAGCCATCAAAACAAAGGCCCGATGCTACAAAAAAAGTAGCTTCGGGCCTTGGCCTTGGAGTGCGAAATCAGGCTTCGGACTTGTTCTTGAGAACCTGACGGCCACGGTAGAAACCGTTGGGGCTGATGTGGTGACGCAGGTGCGTTTCGCCGGTGGTCGGCTCGACGGCGATGCCGGGCACGCCCAGGGCATTGTGGGAACGGTGCATGCCGCGCTTGGAAGGCGACTTCTTGTTTTGCTGGACGGCCATGATGGCTCCTGGACGGTAAGGTGGGTGAGAGGATGCGGGCTCAGGCTGAAGCAGTGAGGCGGCATGAAGGACATGCCCAGGTTCCGAGGTTCTTGACCGAAACCCGCACTGCTGCGTACGGCGGCGCGCGCGAAGCCCATGATTATAGCCCAGACTGCCCGGATCGGGCTAGTCGCCCTGCCCGGGCTTGCGCGAACGCAACGCCCCGAGCACGGCGAAGGGGTTTTCGCGCTCCTTGTCGGGCGACTCGAAATCGGGGTCGACGGCCGAGAGCCGGACCGGCGCGGGGCACACCTCGTGCACCGGCATGACGGGAATCTCCATCAGCAGCTCGTCCTCGATCAGCGCATGCAGGTCGAAATCGCGGCTCGCGACCAGCAGGTCTTCCTCGGAGTCCTCGTCCTGGGCCGCCGCGGTCTCCTCGTCGGCCACGAAGCGGAACCAGCGGTCGACCTGCACCGGCGTGTCGACCGGCGACAGGCAGCGCTGGCAGACCAGCGGCACCGTGGCCTCGGCCGTCAGATGCAGCCAGGGCTCCTCGCGGCCGCCCGCGCCGACGCGCTGCTCGCCGTCGGCCTCCCAGTGCACCACGGCATCGGGGGCTTCGGCCGCCATCTCGTCGACCAGCCGGGTGTAGTTGCGCACCGGATCGTCGGCGGACAGGGTGGCCGCCGCGGCGGCAAAGCCGGCGACATCGAGCCGGCCGGGGGCAAATTCTCTCTTCATCCGCCCCAGTCTAGCGCGCCGACGCCGGCTTGCCCGTCGGGCCGACCCGAAGGGTTGCGGCGCCTCCTTCACAATCGCCGCATGCAACGCACCGTGATCCTCGCCTCCACCTCGCGCTACCGCCGCGAGCTGCTCACCCGCCTGCGCCTGCCCTTCGAGGTGCATGCGCCCGAAGTCGACGAAACGCCGCGGGCCGGCGAGGCCCCGCAGGCCCTGGCCCAGCGGCTCGCGCTCGAGAAGGCCAACGCCGTGGCCGCCCGCTTCCCCGACGCCGTGGTGATCGGCTCCGACCAGGTGGCCGACCTGGCCGGCGAGTCGCTCGGCAAGCCCGGCGACCATGCGCGCGCCACCGCCCAGCTGCGGCGCATGCGCGGCCAGACGCTGGTCTTCCAGACCGCGGTGGCGGTGGTCTGCCGGGCCACCGGCTTCGTCCAGCGCGACCTGGCACCCGTGCGCGTGGTGTTCCGCGAACTCAGCGACGCCGCGATCGAGCAGTACCTGCTGGCCGAGCAGCCCTACGACTGCGCGGGCAGCGCCAAGAGCGAAGGCCTGGGCATCGCGTTGCTCGAGGCCATCGACAGCGACGATCCCAGCGCCCTGGTGGGCCTGCCGCTGATCCGCACCGCCCGCATGCTGCGCGCCGCCGGGATCGATCTGCTGTGAGCCGCGGCAAGCTCTACCTCGTGCCGGCGCCGCTCGATTTCGGCTGCGACACCCAGGCCCCGCTGCAGGACGCGCTGCCGCTCGGCACGCTGCAGACCGCCGCCGGCATCACGCACTGGATCTGCGAGAACGCCAAGTCCGCGCGCGCCTACCTCAAGCGCATCGACGCCGTGGCCCCGCTGGCGGCGCCGCTGCAGGCGCAGGCGATCCAGGAACTGCCGCGCGAGGTGCACAAGAAAGGCGACCACGCCGGCCAGTTCGATGCCCGCCCGCTGCTGGCCGCGGCGCTCGAGGGCCACGACATCGGCCTGCTCAGCGAAGCCGGCATGCCGGCCGTGGCCGATCCGGGCTCGTCGGTGGCCCGCGCGGCGCACGACCTGGGCATTTCGGTGGTGCCGCTGATCGGCCCAGTCTCGCTGCTGCTGGCGCTGGCCGCCAGTGGCCTCAACGGCCAGAACTTCGCTTTCGTCGGCTACCTGCCGCAGGATGCCGACGAGCGCCAGCGCCGCATCCGCGAACTCGAGGCGCTGGCCCTCAAGACCGGGCAGACCCAGTTGTTCATCGAGACGCCCTATCGCAACGCCGCGCTGCTGCAGGCCCTGGTGCAGACGCTGCAGCACAACACGCGGCTGGCGGTGGCGCGCGGGCTCACGCTGGCCGAGGCGAACCTGCGCAGCGAGACCATCAAGGGCTGGCGCGCCAACAAGCCGCCGGCCGGCGTCGACGAACGCCTGCCCGCCGTGTTCGCGATCGGGCGCTGACGATGGCCGTGACCGCCGCCACGCGCTGGGCCTCGCGCGCGCAATTCTTCGCCTCGGGCTTCATCTTCGCGACCTGGGGCGTGCACGTGCCCACGGTCAAGGGGCACTACGGCATCGACGAGGCCCAGCTCGGCCTCGCGATGCTCGCGGCCGGCGCCGGCGCGATGTACGGCCTGACCAGCGCCGGCCGCTGGATCGGCCGCCACGGGCCGCGGCGCATGGCCGCGCTGTGCGGCTGCGTCTACGCGCTGCTGCTCTGCGGCCTGGTCGCGATGCCGGGCTACGCCGCCCTGCTGGGCCTGCTCGCGGTGTTCGGCCTGGTCACCAGCGTGTTCGACGTGGCGATCAACACCGAGGCCGCGCAGCTCGAGCTGCGCGACGGCAAGCCGCTGATGAGCGGCATGCACGGCATGTTCAGCCTCGGCGGCATGGCCGGCGCGGCCAGTGGCAGCGCGGCGCTCGCGGCCGGGCTGGCCCCGCAAAACCATCTGCTGCTGGTGTCTGCCGCGATGGTGGCGCTGGTCGCGCTCTCGGCCACGCGCATGCTGCCGAAGCCGCCCGCGACGCCCGGAGCGGCCGAGGCCGATCACGGCTTCCGCCTGCCGCGCGGCGCACTCGCGGTGCTGGGCGTGCTCGCGGCACTGGGGCTGATCGCCGAAGGCGCGATCTACGACTGGAGCGTGCTCTACCTGCAGCAGGAGTTGGGCAGCCCGCAGAAGCAGGCCGCCCTCGCCTATGCGAGCTTCTCGGCCGCCATGGCGGCGGCGCGTTTCGGCGGCGACGCGCTGCGCGCGCGTTTCGCGCCCGCGGTGCTGCTGCGCGGCAGCGGCCTGCTGGCGGCGGCGGCGATGACGCTCGCGCTGCTCACCGACTGGCCCTGGCTCGCGCTGGTGGGTTTCGCGGGCGTGGGCATCGGCTTCGCGAACGTGGTGCCGATCCTGTTCGCGGCCTCGGCCAAGGTGCCGGGCGTGGAGCCGGCGCGCGGCATCGCGGCAGTCTCGGCGATCGCCTACCTGGGCTTCATGGCAGGCCCGGCGGTCATCGGGCTGATCGCGCGCGCCACCTCGCTGACGGCGGCGCTCTACGTGGTGGTGGTTTTCGCGATCGCGCTGGCGGCCTCGGCGCGCTACGCCGCGGCCGACCAGCCGGCCCGCTGAGGCCGCGCAGGCTTCAGCGCAGCGCCGGCACCGACTTCAGCGAACGGATCGTGGCGTCGCCCATGGCGGCGCCGAACTTCTTGGCCAGCTTCTCGGCCACGTTGTCGCGGCGGGTGTAGTCGATGACCTCCTCGGCCTTGATCACCTCGCGCGCCACGTAGTCGACGTTGCCTAGCTGGTCGGCCAGGCCGTAGCTCACGGCCTGTTCGCCACTCCAGAACAGGCCGCTGAACAGGCCCGGGGTGTCGAGCTTGAGGCGGTCGCCGCGGCCGGCCTTCACCACGCCGATGAACTGCTCGTGGATCTGGTCGAGCATCTTCTGCGCGTGCTCGCGCTGGGCGTCGTTCAGCGGGCTGAAGGGGTCGAGGAAGCCCTTGTTCTCGCCCGAGGTCAGCAGGCGGCGCTCGACGCCGACCTTCTCCATCGCGCCGGTGAAGCCGAAGCCGTCCATCAGCACGCCGATGCTGCCCACGATGCTGGCCTTGTCGACGTAGATCTTGTCGGCGCCGGCGGCGATGTAGTAGGCCGCCGAGGCACAGGTTTCCTCGACCACGGCGTAGACCGGCTTCTTGTACTTGGCCTTCAGGCGCTTGATCTCGTCGTTGATGATGCCGGCCTGCACCGGGCTGCCGCCCGGGGAGTTGATCAGCAGCACCACGCCCTTGGCACCGTCGTCCTCGAAGGCGGACTTCATGGCCGCCACGACGAACTCGGCGCTGGCATCGCCGCCGTTGGCGATCTCGCCCTTGATCTCGACCACCGCGGTGTGGGCCGTGGTCTTGGCGGTGCTCGGCGTGCCGCGCGACAGCGCGAACCAGGCCAGGAAGATGAAGAAGGCCAGCCAGGCCAGCCGCGTGAAGGTCTTCCAGCGCCGCGTGGCCTTCTGCTCGTTGAGGGCCGCGAAGGCCAGCTTCTCGAGCGTGGCGCGTTCCCAGCCGGCGCGCTGAGTGGGATCTTTGGACATGGTGCGTTGGGGGTCGGTCGAGGACGAAAGCGAGGGCGGGCTCGGCTCGAAAGGCTCGAAACCCTGGGGATCGGTGCGGTTCTGGTCGTTCATGGGAGCGGCGGGCGAACAGGCAGTCGCGAAGCGCGGCGCATGCTAGAAATTGAAGGGTTGGAGGTTCCAGGCAGTATGCCAGTGCACCACGCCGTCGCGTTCGCTCAGCGCGATCTTCACCAGGCCGCCGCGGCACGGGCCGCCCGCGCATTCGCCGGTGTCGGGCCGGTACACGGCGCCGTGGGTGGCGCACAGCAGCCACTGGCCGGTGTCGTCGAAGAAGCGGTCGGGCTGGAAATCCATCTCCATCGCCACATGGCTGCAGCGGTTGAGGTAGGCATGCGGCTGGCCCTCGAAGCGCACCGCGAAGGCGCGGCAGGTCTCGCCGCCGTAGACCACGTCGAAGGACACGGCCCGGCCGCCCTCGGCCAGGTCGGCCGAACTGCACAGTGGAATGCTGTCGTCGCTCATGACCCCATTGTCCCGATTCAGGCGTTGCGCAGCAGCCAGTCCCGCAGGTCGGCGATCGAATGCGCGATGTGCAGCGGCTTGAACTCGGCGAAGCTGTCGGGCTCGTGCGCGCCGTAGCTCACGCCCACGCCGGCGCAGCCCGCGTTCACCGCCAGCTGCAGGTCGTGGGTGGTGTCGCCGATCATCAGCGTGCGTTCGGCGGGCACCTCCAGTTCCTCCATCAGCTCGAGCAGCATGCGCGGATGCGGCTTGCCGAAGGTCTCGTCGGCGGTGCGCGAGGCGTCGAAGCGGTCGCGCAGCGCCACCGTCTTCAGTGCCTCGTTGAGGCCGCGGCGCGACTTGCCCGTGGCCACGGCCAGCTTGTGGCCGCGCGCGCGCAGCGCATCGAGCATCGGCAGCACGCCGTCGAACAGCACGATGTCGTCCTGGTGCTGCAGGTAGTGATAGCGGTAGCGGGCGCCGAGCTCGGGGTACTTCTCCTTGGGCACGTCGGGCGCGGCGCGCGCCAGCGCCTCGGCCAGCCCGAGGCCGATGACCCAGGCGGCGTCGTCCTCGCTGGGCTTGGCGCCACCGACGTCGACCACGGCGGCCTGGATGCAGCGCACGATCAGGCGCGTGGAGTCGTAGAGGGTGCCGTCCCAATCGAAGGCGATCAGGTCGAAGCGCGGGGGACGGTCGTTGGCGAGAGGTTCGGTCATGGGGTCGTGGGCGTGGGGTGGAGCGCCATCGCGTCGAGCGCGGCGGGCGGCATCAGCGAGCGCAGCTCGGGCGGCAACTCGGCCTGAAGCGCGACGCGTTCGCCGGTGGCGGGATGGTTGAACTGCAGCCGCCAGGCGTGGAGGAACATGCGCTTGAGGCCCAGCTTCTGCAGCGCGCGCCGGCGCTCGGATTCGCCGTACTTGTCGTCGCCGGCGATCGGATGGCCGGCCGACGCCAGGTGGACGCGGATCTGGTGCGTGCGGCCGGTCTTGATGGTGACGGCGAGCAATGACATCGGCGTGGCATCGCCGGGCAGCGACAGCGTGGCCAGCGCTCGCACCAGCGTCACGGCGCGCATCGCGTCGGGATGGTCCTTGGCCACCACGCGCACGCGGCGCTCGCCGGCGCCGGTGCCGCCATCGGGCAGCAGGTACTTGGCGAGCGGCGCGTCGAGCACCTTCCTGTTGGCGGGCCAGGCACCCTCGACCAGCGCCAGGTAGGTCTTGCCGGTCTCGCGCTCACGGAACTGCTCCTGCAGCGCCACCAGCGCGCTGCGCTTCTTGGCGACCAGCAGGATGCCCGAGGTTTCGCGGTCGAGCCGGTGCACCAGCTCGAGGAACTTCGCGCCCGGGCGCGCCGTGCGCAGCTGCTCGATCACGCCGAAGCTCACGCCGCTGCCGCCATGCACCGCCACGCCGGCGGGCTTGTCGACGGCCAGCACGGCCTCGTCCTCGAGCAGCAGCGGGAATTCGCGCGCCGGCGCCGCGCTCGCGGCCTCCTCGGCGCGCTCGGCCACGCGGATCGGCGGCAGCCGCACCACGTCGCCGGCCTCGACGCGGGTCTCGGCCTGCACCCGCCCCTTGTTGATGCGCACCTCGCCCGACCGGATGATCCGGTAGACGTGGGTCTTCGGCACGCCTTTCAGATGGCGGAAGAGGAAGTTGTCGAGGCGCTGCCCGGCCGACTCGGCGTCGATCGTGAGCAAGCGGATGGCCGCCGGCTGTCCGGCAAACTCCTTAGCCGCGGGGGCTTGCTTCGCACCTATAATGTTTTTCACCAGCGCGGTCGTGTAAGTGCTTGATTAGACAGAAGTTTAGAGCACTGCTGTCAAACACCCCGGCGGCGCTGCGAGGTCGATGCCGCTTTGGCGACGAGCCTGCAAACCCCGCGCAACTGCGCAAAGTGGCAGGCCAGACGCCCAAGTCAAGCCGACACCCACGAAACACCGATACGGAATACCAGCCTGCAGCCTTCAGCTGCCGGCGGATCGAAGCGAGTCCCTTTGTGCTGATGCTGCTGATTCAAATGTGCCTGCGCTGGCTGACCTGGTCCCGACCAGCGGCCTCGGGCATCGAATCGCCAGAACCGCGCGCCACCCTTGCGCAACGAGTTGTCGAACAGACAGCTTCTCAGCACCACGAAGGGCTCGCCCCCATCCACGCGCCCCCACTCCGGCTGTCGTCACCGAGCTGACGCTCGAGACGGCCGCTCGCGCTCGCGCGCCGCGGCACCCAGCATCCGGAGCCAAGCGGCAATTCCCCAAGTTTCGCGGGCGTCGTCCGTGCATCGTTGGCCCTCCAGGGCCGGTAGAACGATACATATAAGGACAACGCATCATGAAGCGGATGCTGATCAATGCCACGCAGGCCGAAGAACGCCGCCTGGCCATCGTCGACGGGCAGAAGCTCCTCGACTACGAAATCGAGATCGAGGGACGCGAACAGCGCAAGGGCAACATCTACAAGGCCGTCGTGACCCGCGTCGAGCCCAGCCTCGAAGCCTGTTTCGTCGACTACGGCGAGGACCGCCACGGCTTCCTGCCGTTCAAGGAAATCTCCAAGCAATACTTCGCCGAAGGCGTCTCGGCCAGCCAGGCCCGGATCCAGGACGTCATCAAGGAAGGCCAGGAACTGGTCGTCCAGGTCGAGAAGGAAGAGCGCGGCAACAAGGGCGCGGCCCTCACCACCTTCATCTCGCTGGCCGGCCGCTACGTCGTGCTGATGCCGAACAACCCGCGCGGCGGTGGCGTCTCGCGGCGCATCGAGGGCGACGACCGCGCCGAGCTCAAGGAGGCGATGGACCAGCTCGAGTACCCGAAGGGCATGAGCATCATCGCGCGCACCGCCGGCATCGGCCGCTCGGCGCCCGAACTCCAGTGGGACCTGAACTACCTGCTCAAGCTCTGGAGCGCCATCGACGGCGCGGCCAAGGGCGGCAAGGGCGCCTTCCTGATCTACCAGGAATCCTCGCTCGTGATCCGCGCGATCCGTGACTACTTCAATCACGACATCGGCGACATCCTGATCGACACCGACGACATCTACGACCAGGCGCAGCAGTTCATGGCGCACGTCATGCCCGAGCATGCCGCCCGCGTGAAGCGCTACCGCGACGATGCCGCGCTGTTCAGCCGCTTCCAGATCGAGCACCAGATCGAATCGGCCTACGCCCGCACCGTGCAACTGCCCTCGGGCGGCGCCATCGTGATCGACCACACCGAGGCGCTGGTCTCGGTCGACGTGAACTCGGCCCGCGCCATCAAGGGCGGCGACATCGAGGAAACCGCGACCCGCACCAACCTCGAAGCCGCCGACGAAGTGGCGCGCCAGATGCGCCTGCGCGACCTCGGCGGCCTGATCGTCATCGACTTCATCGACATGGACGAGTCGAAGAACCGCCGCGAGGTCGAAAGCCGCCTGCGCGACGCGCTGCGCCAGGACCGCGCGCGCGTGCAGTTCGGTTCGATCAGCAAGTTCGGCCTGATGGAAATGAGCCGCCAGCGCCTGAAGCCGGCACTGTCCGAAGGCTCGTCGATCCCCTGCCCCCGTTGCGGCGGCTCGGGCCACATCCGCGACACCGAATCGAGCGCGCTGCAGATCCTGCGCATCATTCAGGAAGAGTCGATGAAGGACAACACCGCCGCCGTGCACGTGCAGGTGCCGGTGGAAGTCGCGTCCTTCCTGCTCAACGAGAAGCGCACCGAGATCGCCAAGATCGAGCTCAAGCAGCGCGTGAGCGTGCTGATGGTGCCGAACAAGACGCTCGAGACGCCCAACTACAAGCTCGAACGCCTGAAGCACGACGACCCGCGCCTCGACCACATCGAGGCCAGCTACAAGATGGCCGACGAGATCGAGGATCCGACCTCGGTCACGCGCCGCTCGCAGGAGCCCACCAACAAGCAGACGCCGGTCATCAAGGGCGTGCTGCCCGACGCGCCGGCACCCGTGGTGCCGGTCAAGCCCGAGCCGGTGCGCGCGCCCGTCGCCGCACCCGCGCCGGTCGCGCCGCCGGTGGCGGTGGCGCCCGCGCCGGCCGAGCTGGGCTTCTTCGCCCGCATCAAGAGCTGGTTCGGCGGCGGCACGCCGGCGGCCGCGCCGGCACCTGCGCCCTCGGCCATTCCGGTCGAGCCGCCGAAGCCCGCGCGCCGCGAAGGGCGTGACGGCCGTCCGGGCCGCGATGGCGAATCGCGCGGTGCACGCGATGGCGAACAGCGCCGTGGCGGCCGCGGCGGCGAAGGCCGCAATGCCGAAGGCCGTGGCGAGAACGGTGCCCGTTCGGGCAACCGCGACGGCGAACGCCGTGGCGGCGGCCGCAATGGCGAGCGCCGCGAAGGCGGTCGCGAGGGCCGTGAGGGTCGCGAAGGCCGCGACAACCGCGGCGCCGAGCTGCGCGCCGATGGCCAGCCGCGCGAGAACAACCGCGAAGGCCGTCCGCCGCGCGAAGGCGATCAGCGCCGTGGTCGCGGCGAACGCCGCGAGGGCGAGGGCCGCAACGTGCCGGCCGAAGCGCTCGAAGGCGTCAGCCTCGAAGCCCAGCAGCTCGCACCGAACGCGGTGCCGGGCGAGGAAGGCACGGCTGGCGGCGAACGCGCACCGCGCGCCCGTCGCGAACGGGGTGAACGCGGCGAGCGCGGTGAACGTGGCGAACGCAACGCCGAACGCGGCGAGCGCAACCTGAACGGCGACGCTCCGCGCGGCGAAACCGCCGCCGGCGAAGACGGCAACGCCGCGCAGGGCGAACGCACCGAGCGTGCACCGCGCAACGGCCGCGAAGAGCGTGGCCCGCGTGGCGAACGCAACGACGGCCGCCGCGAGCGCCGCAACGACGGCCAGCCGCGCTTCAACGAGGAAGGCGAAGCCGCCACCACCGCATCGGCCGACGCCGAAGCCGGCCGCGAAGCCGCACCGCAGGACGGCGCCGAGCAGGCACCGCGCCGCGACGGCGAAGAGCGCCGCGGCCGTTCGCGCGACCGCTACGGCCGTGACCGCCGCGAACGCGCCCCGCGCGAAGAAGGCGAAGCGCAGCAACCCGTGGCCGCCTTCGACGGCGCGCCCGCCGAGGCGCAGAACCTGCAGGACGCGCCCGTCGCGCGCCAGCCGCAGCCGTTCGCGGAGCAAGCGGTGGCCCAGGCCGCCGACAGCGTCGCGGTCGTCGCCGAAGCCCCGGTCGCCGCGCCGCAGGTGCGCGAGCCCGCACCCCAAGCGCGCTTCGAGCAGCCGCAGCAACCCGCGGCGCCCGCGGCACCGATCGTGGTCGAACGCGCGAGCGCTCCGCAGCCGGCCGCCAACGGCCGCGCGCTGCCGAAGGTCCAGTCCTTCGAACTGCCGCTCGACGAGCTCGCGCAGATCGCTCAGAGCTCGGGCCTGCAGTGGGTCAACTCCGACGCCGAACGCATCGCGCAGGCGCGCGCCGCGATCGCCGCCGAGCCGAAGCCGGTCCACGTGCCGCGCGAGCGCCCGCCGGTGATCGTGCTCGACGAAGGCCCGCTGGTGCTGGTCGAAACCCGCCGCGAACTGGCCGCGATGACGTTGCCGTTCGAGCAGACCGCTGGCGAAGCGCAGCCGGAGCAACGCGCGCTCTGAGCATCCGCTCGACTGCCATGAAGACGGCGCCCTCGGGCGCCGTTTTTCATGGGGCCGGCATCTCGAGGATCAGCTCCCCGAAGCGGCAGGCGCAGGGCGTGCGGCCGTTCTCGCTCCAGATCAGCGAGAAGTCCACGCTCGGCAAGGGCCGCAACCCATAGCGGCCGTCGACGATCTTCATGCCCGGCTCCACGTCCTCGCGCGTGATCACCGTTGCCGCGAGCCCCGCGAGCACCGCCGCGCGAATGCCCTGCGGGCTGGCCGAGGTGAACACCACGTGCCAGTCGATCGGCGCGAGGTCGAGCGCCGAGCCGGCCACCTGCCGGTAGACGCAGGGCTTGGGAAAGAAGGCCAGCGGCAGCGAGCCACCCCTGGGCGGCTCGAAGGTCTCGGCCGCGGCCCAGACCAGCTGCGTGCGCCGCAGCCGCGTGCCTTCCTCCACCTCGGGCGGCGACATCACGACCGCGAGGTCGAGCTCGCCGGCCTTGATCGCCGCGCGCAGGTCGACGTGCATGCTCACGCAGACCTCCATGCGCACCGACGGAAAGGCGCGCGCGAACTGCGACAGCAGCGGCGCCAGGCGCTCGCCCAGGAAGTTGTCGGGTGCGCCGAAACGCACCACACCCGAGATCGGCGAGGGCTGGAAGCGCTGCGTCATGGCATCGAGCGTCGTCAGGATCTGCTCGGCATAGCGCAGGAAATCCTCGCCGTCCTCCGTCACCGTGAGGCGGCGCGTCGTGCGGTGCAGCAGCGCGCGGCCCACCTGCTCCTCGAGCCGGCGGATCTGGTGGCTGATGGCCGACTGCGTCAGGTGCAGGCGCTGCGCGGCGCGCGTGAAGCTGCCGGTCTCCTTCACGGCCACGAAGGCGCGCAGCAGGGTGGGATCGAAGTCCATGGCGGGGCGGGCGGGTCGTTCGAGTAGTGATGGAGATTAATGAATCTCACGAAATTAAATCATTTCCCTCATGAATACCCTTTGCCCAGAATCGCGCTCCTCACGGCCGGCCTCCTCGCCGCGCCGCGCCAACCGGACACCCCATGACCCTCTCACCCACCGCACGCAACCGCCTCGCGCTGGTCGCCCTCTGCCTCGTCGCCGCGATGTTCGGCCTCGAGATCTCCAGCATTCCCGTGATCCTGCCCACGCTCGAGAAGACGCTGCACGCCGACTTCGAGGCCATGCAATGGATCATGAATGCCTACACCATCGCCTGCACCACGGTGCTGATGGCGGCCGGCACGCTGGCCGACCGCTACGGTCGCAAGCGCGTGCTGGCGATCAGCCTGCTGCTGTTCGGCCTCACCTCGCTGGCCTGCGGGCTGGCGCCGAGCGCGCCGCTGCTGATCGGCGCGCGCTTCCTGCAGGGCCTGAGCGGCGGCACCATGCTGATCTGCCAGATCGCCATCCTCTCGCATCAATTCCAGGAGGGCCGCGAGCGCAGCCGGGCCTTCGCGATCTGGGGCGTGGTGTTCGGCGTCGGCCTGGGCTTCGGGCCGATCGTCGGCGGTGCGATCGCCGCGCTGTGGCGCTGGGAATGGGTGTTCCTGGTCCATGCGCCGCTGGCCGCCATCGCCTGGCTGCTCGCGGCCGCGAGCATCGGCGAGTCGCGCGACCCCGAGGCGAAGCGGCTCGACCTCGCGGGCATCGTCACGCTGTCGCTCGCGGTGCTCGGCCTCACGGGCTACATCACGCAGGGGCCCGGACTCGGCTTCGCGAGCGCGGCGGCTCTGGCCCTGCTCGGCGCCGCGGCCGCGAGCTTCGCGGCCTTCGTGGCGATCGAGCGAAGCCGCGCCCATCCGATGTTCGACTTCTCGGTGTTCCGCATCCGCGCGTTCTCGGGCGCGATCCTCGGCTCGGTCGGCATGAACTTCAGCTTCTGGCCCTTCATGATCTACCTGCCGATCTACTTCCAGGCCGGCCTGGGCTACGACGCGGTGCAGGCGGGCACGGCGCTGCTGGCCTACACGCTGCCGACCCTGCTCGCGCCGCCGCTGGGCGAGCGGCTCGCCACGCGCTTTCGCGCCGGCATCGTGATCCCGGCGGGCCTGTTCGCCATCGGCGCGGGTTTCCTGCTGATGCGCTGGGGCAGCGGCGCCGCCGACGCGAGCTGGCTCACGCTGCTCCCGGGCTGCCTGCTGGCGGGCCTCGGCCTGGGCGTGATCAACACGCCGGTGACCAACACCACCACCGGCTCGGTGTCCGCGAGCCGCGCCGGCATGGCCTCGGGCATCGACATGAGCGCGCGGCTCATCACGCTGGCGGTCAACATCGCGCTGATGGGCTTCCTGCTGCTCGCGGGCATCGCCGACGCGCTGCGCCGCGCGCTGCCGGAACTGGCCGTGTCGCTGCCCGCGCTCGCCGAGCGGATCGCGGCCGGGCACCTCGCGACGCTGCATCGGGAGTTTCCGGCGCTTGCCGCGCTCGACCCCTCGGGCACCATCGCCCACGCGGCACTGCTGCGGGGTTTCGGCGGGGTGATGCTCTACGGCGCGCTCGGCGTGTGGATGCTCGCGGCGCTGAGCGCGCTGGCCTTCCACGGCGGAAGCAGGCGGCCGGCGGTCGCCTGTGCCTCGCGTCCCTGAGCTATCGCAACGAAACCGGGTGGTTCTCGATCTGCGCCGCGTTGCGCCAGGCCAGCGCGGCCTGCTCGGCATCGCCGCGGTCCTCGGCCAGCTGCGCGAGCGCGAGCCAGGCGCGACGGTAGAGCTCGGGATCCTGCAGCCCCATGCCGGCCTGCGACAGCAGCTGCTGCGCCTTGCCCCAGAGCTGGCGCTTCATGCAGGCCATGCCCGCGAGGTACTGCAGGTTGGCATCGCGCGGGTTGTTGCGCTGGGCGCTCTCGATGCGCGCGAGCCAGTCGGCATCGACCGGATCGAGCCCCGCCTCGAGCGCCAGCGCGAGCTTGACGCGCAGCGCGTCGCCGAGACCGCGCGGCACCGACACCATGCGCTCCCAGACCGGCAGCAGCCAGCCGCGCGCCACCGGCAGGTCGCCCTTGAGCAGCACCATGCGCTGCGCGGCGTGGATGGCGACCTCGGGCATCTCGCGTTCGGCCGTCTCGAGTTCGGACCAGGCGCGCAGCAGCTGCGCCGGATCGTGCGCGCCCGTCAGCAGCTCGGTCGCGAGCCCGCGCACGATGCTCTGCGCGGCGGCCTCCGAGAAGGCACGGTGCTTGGCCAGCAGCCGCGCGGTTTCGAGCGCCTCGAGCGTGCGGCGGTCCTGGCGCGCGGCCTTCAGCCGCAGCCGCAGCGCCAGCGTGCGGCGCTGCGCGCCCTGCGGCAGTTCCTCCAACCGTGCGAGCGCGGCGGCCGGATCGCGGTCTTCGAGCGCCCAGCGCGCGGCGCGCAGCTGCACGCCCTCGCGGGTCTCGGGGCTGGCCAGCAGGTTGCGGTCGGCGCTCTCGTTGAGCGCCTGCTGCAGGTGGGCGTCGCGCGCCGGGCGGTCCTGCAGCGCCTGCGCGCTCTCGGCCGCCAGCAGGTGCGACAGCACGCGCACCTGCTGCGCCTGCGGCAGGCTGGCGCCGAGCGCGGCCAGGGTCTTCTCCTGCGTGAGCGCAGCCTGCGCGGCCTTGCGCGCGCGCGAGAAGCGGCCCGAGATCAGCTGCACCATCGCATCGAGCAGCGCCGAATGCAGCATGCGTTCCTTCTGCTGCATGCGCCACTGGCGCGCCTGCGTCGGCAGCGAGAACAGCGCGGCCAGCGCGCGCAGCGCCGCGTGCAGCAGCACGAACAGCGTCAGCAGGATCACCAGCACGAGGTTGAGCGAGAGGTCGACCCGCCAGGGCGGCCAGAACACGGTGATCGTGCCCTGGTTGTTGCCGGCGAACAGCGCGACCGCCGCGGCGACGGCGAACAGCGCGAGGAGCCAGAGTGCGGCGCGCATGGAAAGCCCTGCCTCCTCAGCGTCCGGCCGCGGCGGTGGCCAGGGCGGCGAGCGTGTCGTCGATGCGCGGCGGCTCGGTGGTCTTCACCAGCGCCTGCAGCTGCTGCAACTGCGTGGCGGCCGTCTGCGTGCGGCGCGACGCGGGATCGAAATAGCGGTTGAGCGAGGCCGCCACGGTGGCGAGCTCGCTGCGCGTGACGTCGACCTGGCGCGACAGCAGCGACAGCCGCGCGTTGAGCAGCTTGAGCTTGAGGTTCTCGCGCAGGAAGTAGGTCTGGTCGGGCGCCAGCAGGATCGCCTCGGGCCGCTCGATGCGGCCCACGCGCACCAGCGAGCGCGCCTCGTTGCGCACCGTGAGCAGCGCGCGCTCCCACCAGGGCGCGTCGGCCGGCACCGGGTCGGACTGCCAGGCATTGAGGCCGGTGCCGCGCATCGCGACCGCGTTGAGCGGCGGCAGGTCGTCCACGCCGCGCATCAGTTCGTCGAGCTTCTGCAGCGCCTCGCCGCCGTCGGCGCTGGCGGTGCTGCGCAGCCGGTCGGCGTCGCGCTGCATGGCGCGCTGCAGCGGCGCCAGCCGCGGCTGGGCGGCGCGCGCGATGCGCAGGTCGCCGGCCTTCAGCGCGGCCAGCAGCGGCTCGACGCTGCCCGTGACCTGCGCCTGCTGCAGCGCGAGCCGCAGCGTGGATTCGATGTCGACCACCAGGTTCTCGTCGCGCGAACGCGAGAGGCTCTGCATCAGTTCCTCGAGCTGCGAGCGCTGCAGCGCGACCTCGGCGACCCGGGTCTCGGTGAGCGCCACGCGCGCGGCGGTGTCGCGCACCGTGTCCTTGGCCTCGCGTGCCAGCGTGCGCGCCTCGAGCGACTGCATCAGCGCCTCGCTGCTCTGGCGCGCGAGCTGCTCCTTCATGTTGCCGACCTTCTGCCACAGCGCGATCGACGTCAGCAGCGCGCCCAGCGAGACCAGGGCCAGCAGGCCGAGACCGATGCGCGTGAGGGTGGTGGCGGCCGCGGCGAGGGCAGCGGGAGATTGGGAGGAAGTCGTCAGCGGAGCCGGCACGGGTGCCTGGGGTGCGGCGGAGGCGGAAGAAGACTCGTCGGACGGAGGCACGGCGCTCATGCGAGGGATTCTATCGACGCGACCAGCGCTTCCAGCAGCGGCGCGCTCTCGCGCACCGTGCCGAAACCCGCGCCACGCGCGGCTTGCGCGATGCGCGGGTGGGTGGCGATGGCGCGCGCGGCCCGCCAATCGGTGGACGGCAGCGCGGCGCGCAGGTTGGCGATCGCCTCGGAACTGCTGAAGAGCCAGAGCGCGCGGCCGGCCGCGCCCTCCCCGGCCAGCCGGCGCTGGGCGTCGTCGAACACGGGCGCGAGCCGGCGGTAGGCGACCACCGTGTCGCGCTGGGCGCCCGCAGCGTCGAGCGCCTGCGCGAGCCAGTCGCGGCCCGCGGGCCGGCCCTGCGCGTCGCCGCCGCGCACGATCAGCACGCGCATGCCGGGCACGACCCGCGGCCCCACGATCGCCCACAGGGCTTCGGAATCGAAGCGGCCTTCGTCGGCCGCTGGCGTGTCGATGGCCTCGGGCGGAACACCGTTGCGTTGCAGCGCGCGCGCGGTGCCGGGGCCGGTGGCCCAGAAGCGGCAGCCGGCTGGCGGCGCGGCGCCGACGTTGGCCTCGAAGAAGCGGACGACCGCCGCGGCGCTCACGAACATCCGCGCCGCATGGGCGTCGCTCCAGGCCGCGCGCAACGGCGCGGCATCGGCGACCGGCGCGATCTCGATCAAGGGAAGCGCACGCGCGTCGAAGCCCGCGTCGCGCAGGGCATCGATCCACGGGGGTGCCTCGCGCGCCGGCCGTGTCACGAGGACGGTCGTCGCCACGGTCCCCACGCGCCTCAGTGGGCGCCCGCGTCGCGCAGCAGCGAGGCCGCGTGCAAACCGAGCGCATCGGCCTGCGCGTGATCGCCGGCCTCGGCGCGCGCGCTCACCTGCAGCATCGGCTCGGCGCCCTCGGGGTCGCCCCAGGCGGCGTCGATGCGCAGGCTGCCGTCGGGCTGCCAGCGCGCATGCGCGGCCAGCGGCATCGAGCAGCTGCCGCCCATCGCGCGGCTCACGGCGCGCTCGGCGGCGGTGGCGAGCCAGTCGCCGCGGTGCGCGAGCGGCGCCAGCAGTTCGATCAGGTCGGCGCGGTCGGCACGCACCTCGATGCCCAGCGCGCCCTGGCCCGCGGCCGGCAGCATGGTCTCGGGTTCGAAGGCGACGCGGATGCGGTCCTCGAGGCCCAGGCGCTTAAGGCCCGCGGCGGCGAGCACGATGGCGTCGTACTGGCCTTCGTCGAGCTTGCGCAGGCGGGTGTCGAGGTTGCCGCGCAGCGGTTCGATGCGCAGGTCGGGCCGGCGCGCGCGCAGCAGCATCACGCGGCGCAGGCTCGAGGTGCCGACCACGGCGCCCTGCGGCAGTTCGTCGAGCGAGGCGTAGCGCGGCGACACCAGCGCGTCGCGCGGGTCCTCGCGCTCGAGCACGCAGGCCAGCACGAAGCCCTCGGGCAGTTCCATCGGCACGTCCTTGAGCGAATGGACCGCGATGTCGGCACGCCCTTCCTCGAGCGCGAGCTCGAGCTCCTTCACGAACAGGCCCTTGCCGCCGACCTTGCTCAGGGTGCGATCGAGGATCTGGTCGCCACGCGTGGTCATGCCCAGCAGGCGGACCGTGTGGCCCTTGTCTTGCAACAGCGCTTGCACGTGCTCGGCTTGCCACAAGGCCAGCCGGCTTTCGCGCGTGGCAATCACGATATTGCTCAAAACCGCCCCCGAAAAGTACATGAACAGAAACCGGCGGGATGCTAGCATGTTGCGCCGCAGCAACGGCGGCGACGCTCCATTCCAACAGCACTCCAAGTCTCCAGGAACAACATCGAATGAAAGCCAGCAAGACCCCTGTCGCCCCACCGAAGCGCAGGCAAGCCGAAGACCAGCCGCTGATCGACGACATCCGCCTGCTGGGCCGCATCCTCGGCGATGTGATCCGGGAGCAGGAGGGCAAGGAGAGCTATGAACTGGTGGAGAAGATCCGCACGCTGTCGGTGGCCTTCCGCCGCGATGCCGACCAGACCGCCGACCGCGCGCTCAAGAACCTGCTCAAGAGCCTGACCGCGGCCGAGACCGTGCGCGTGATCCGCGCCTTCAGCTACTTCAGCCACCTGGCCAACCTGGCGGAAGACCGCCACCTGATCCGCCGCCGCACCGAGGCCGAACGCGCCGGCGAAAGCGCCGACGGCGACCTGCAGACCGCGCTGGCGCGCATCCGCAAGGCCGGCGTGAAGCCCGACGAGATCGTGGCCACGCTGGCCCACAGCTACCTGTCGCCGGTGCTCACCGCGCACCCGACCGAGGTGCAGCGCAAGAGCATCCTCGACGCCGAGCGCGCCATCGCGCTGCTGCTGACCACGCGCGACGAGATCCGCCTGCGCCAGCAGGCCTATGCCGGCGGCACCGACGCGCTGTCGCCGCTCGAATTCGCCGACAACGAGGCGCAGATCCGCATCCGCGTCACGCAGCTGTGGCAGACGCGCCTGCTGCGCTTCTCCAAGCTCACCGTGGCCGACGAGATCGAGAACGCGCTGAGCTACTACGAGGCCACCTTCCTGCGCGAGATCCCGCGCGTCTATGCCGACCTCGAGAAGGCGCTGGCGCAGGGCGGCCAGACGCCCTCGGTCGCGACCTTCCTGCGCATGGGCCAGTGGATCGGCGGCGACCGCGACGGCAACCCCAACGTCACGGCCGAGACGCTCGAGTACGCGCTGCGCCGCCAGGCCGAGCTGGCGCTGCGCCACTACCTCACCGAGGTGCACTACCTGGGCGGCGAGCTCTCGCTGTCGGCCACCCTGATCGACGTGTCGGTCGAGATGCAGGCGCTGGCCGAGCGTTCGCCCGACACCAGCGAGCACCGCAAGGACGAGCCCTACCGCCGCGCGCTGACCGGCGTCTATTCGCGGCTCGCGGCCACGCTGCGCGAGCTCACGGGCGGCGAGGCCGCGCGCCACGCGGTGGCGCCGCAGAACCCCTATGCCACGGCCGAGGAGTTCCTCGCCGACCTGCGCACCATCGAGGACTCGCTCGGCGAGAAGCACGGCAGCCTGCTGGCCGCGCCGCGCCTCAAGCCGCTGATCCGCGCGGTCGAGGTGTTCGGCTTCCACCTCGCCACGGTCGACCTGCGCCAGAGCTCCGACAAGCACGAGGCGGTGATCGCCGAGCTGCTGGCCACCGCGCGTATCGAGCCCGCCTACGCCTCGCTGGCCGAGGAAGCCAAGCAGACGCTGCTGCTCAAGCTGCTCGACGACGCGCGCCCGCTGCGCGTGCCCGATGCCGACTACTCGCCGCTCGCCCGCAGCGAACTCGCGATCTTCGCGGCCGCGCGCGTGGCCCGCGCGCGCTACGGCGACGCGGCGATCCGCCACTACATCATCAGCCACACCGAGACCGTGAGCGACCTGCTCGAGGCGCTGCTGCTGCAGAAGGAAGTGGGCCTGCTGCGCGGCGCGATGGACAAGGACGCCACCTGCGACCTGATCGTGGTGCCGCTGTTCGAGACCATCGAGGACCTGCGCAATGCCGCGCCGATCGTGCGCGCCTTCTATGCGCTGCCGAACATCCAGGCGCTGATCGAGCGCTCGGGCGCCGAGCAGGACGTGATGCTCGGCTACAGCGACAGCAACAAGGACGGCGGCATCTTCACGAGCAACTGGGAGCTCTACCGCGCCGGCATCGCGCTGGTGGCGCTGTTCGACGAGCTCAACAGGAAGAAGGCCAACCCCATCCGCCTGCGCATGTTCCATGGCCGCGGCGGCACGGTGGGCCGCGGCGGCGGCCCGAGCTACCAGGCGATCCTCGCGCAGCCCCCGGGCACGGTGCGCGGCCAGATCCGCCTGACCGAACAGGGCGAGGTCATCGGCTCGAAGTACGCCAACCGAGAGATCGGCCGGCGCAACCTCGAGACCCTGGTGGCCGCCACGCTCGAGGCCACGCTGCTGCCGCAGGGCAAGTCGGCGCCCGCCACCTTCCTGTCGGCGGCCGGCGAGCTCTCGAGCGCGAGCATGGCGGCCTACCGCAAGCTGGTCTACGAGACCCCGGGCTTCGGCGAGTACTTCTTCAGCGCCACGCCGATCCGCGAGATCGCCGAGCTCAACATCGGCTCGCGCCCCGCCTCGCGCAACCCCAGCCACAAGATCGACGACCTGCGCGCCGTGCCCTGGAGCTTCAGCTGGGGCCAGTGCCGCCTCACCATCCCGGGCTGGTTCGGCTTCGGCTCGGGCGTGGAGCAGTTCCTCGCGGCCGCCGGCAATGCCGCGGGCCGCAAGGAGCGCCAGGCGCTGCTGCAGCGCATGTACGCGCAGTGGCCCTTCTTCCGCACGCTGCTGTCGAACATGGACATGGTGCTCGCCAAGAGCGACCTCGCGCTGGCCTCGCGCTATGCCGAGCTGGTGAGCGACCGCAAGCTGCGCCAGAAGGTGTTCTCGATGATCGATGCCGAATGGCACCGCACCTCGGACGCGCTCACGCTGATCACCGGCGCCAAGCAGCGGCTCGAGGGCAATGCCGAGATGCAGCGCTCGGTGCGCCACCGCTTCCCCTACATCGACCCGCTGCACCACCTGCAGGTCGAGCTGATGCGGCGCTACCGCGCGGGCGACGGCGGCGAGCGGCTGCAGCGCGGCATCCACATCTCGATCAACGGCGTGGCCGCGGGCCTGCGCAACACCGGCTGAGGAGGCACGGCATGCAAGGCTCCTGTCTCTGCGGCGCCGTGGCCTACGAGGCCGCGAAGCTCGCGGGCCCGATCGGCCACTGCCACTGCCGGACCTGCCGCAAGGCGCATGCGGCCGCCTTCGCGAGCACGGCGCGCGTGGACCGCGCCGACTTCCGCTGGCTGCGCGGCCAGGACGACGCGCTCGCGGCCTTCGAGTCGACGCCCGGCAAGCTGCGCCATTTCTGCCGCCGCTGCGGCAGCCACCTCGTGGCCGAGTGGGAGGCCCAGCCGCAGGTGATCCTGCGCGTGGGCTCGCTCGACGACGATCCCGGCGTGCGGCCCAGCCAGCACATCTGGCGCTCGCACGACGTGCCGTGGATGGCCTGCGGCGAGGACCTGCCCTCGTTCGCCGAAGGCGCGCCGCCGAAGCCCTGAGCGCGCATTGCCGTCGATGGACGGCAATGCGCCGCCTGCGTGCGGTCGAGGACACGCAAACCCCTCGATTGTTCGCCCCCGGGAAACTGACAACTGCCGCGCGGCCCCTTTGTCGCGGGCGCCCGTGCGACCACACTGCGAAGCCCTTTGCAACAAGCATCGACCGCCGCGCCGGCCGATGCCCACCGGACTTCCTCCTCATGATGAACGCACCCAGCGGCGCCCCCTGCATCGACGCGCTGCCGCCCGATTCCGCGAAGACCTCGCGCTCGACCTGGCTCGCGGTCGGCTCGCTCTCGGTCGGCTCCTTCGCCATGGTCTCGACCGAGTTCATGCCGATCGGCCTGCTCACCGACATCGCCAGCACCCTCAACGTCTCCAACGGCACGGCGGGCCTGATGATCACCATGCCCGGCATCCTCGCGGCCTTCGCGGGGCCGGGCCTGATCGTGGCCTCGGGCCGGCTCGACCGCCGCACCCTGCTGATCGGCCTCACCGTGGCGCTGATCGCCTCGAACCTGCTCGCGGCCTTCGCGCCCAACTTCGCCACCATGCTGATCGCGCGGCTGATCCTCGGCCTGTGCGTGGGCGGCTTCTGGACCTTCGCGCCGCCGGCCGCCACGCAACTGGTGCCGCCGGCCCAGCAGGCGCGCGCGATGTCGCTGGTGCTGGCCGGCGTGTCGGCCGCCACCGTGCTCGGCGTGCCGGCCGGTGCCTTCCTCGGCACCACCTTCGGCTGGCGCGCCTCCTTCGCCGCCACCGGCGCGCTGGCCGGGGCCGTGCTGCTGGTGCAGCTGTGGCTGCTGCCGCCGCTGCCCTCGGCACGCGCCATCGGCGCGCGCGACCTGCTGATCCCGCTGACGCGGCGCATGGCGCAGGTCGGGCTGCTCGCGGTGCTGTTCTTCATCGCCGGCCACTTCGCCGCCTACACCTACCTCAAGCCGCTGCTGCAGCAGGTCTTCGGCCTCGACCCCAACGGCGTGACCACGCTGCTGCTGGTCTACGGCGCCGTGGGCTTCTTCGGCACCTTCCTGGGCGGCAGCATGGTGGCGCGCAGCGTGCGCGGCACCACCCTGCTGGCCGCGCTGCTGCTGGCCACGGCGCTGATCCTGTCGACGCTGCTGGGCACCGGCCTGGTGGCCGGCGCGGTGGTGGTCGTGATCTGGGGCGTGGCCTTCGGCCTGATCCCGGTGGCGCTCACGGGTTGGATGCTCGAGGCCGTGCCCGATGCGCCCGAGGCCGGCCAAGCGCTGCTGGTCAGCGGCTTCCAGGTGGCGATCGCCTCGGGCGCGCTGCTCGGCGGCCGCGTGGTCGACGGCTGGGGCATCTCGAGCACCATGGTGATGAGCGGCGGGCTGGTGCTGGTCGCGGCGCTGATCGTGGTCACGCTGGGCCGTGCGCGCGGCGCCGCCGTGGCGGCCTGAGCGGCAGCTTCTCCCTCAACGGCCGGGACGCCCGCGTGGCGTGCCCGGCCGTCTGCTTTCGGCCCCGGCCCGCGCGATCGCATCGAGCACCACGCGAAGGCCTTTGCCCACCGGCTTGTCGCGCCGCAGCACGATCGCCAAGCTGCGCGACAGCGGCGGCACCAGCCGGCTGATCTTGAGTTCGGGATGGGCGCCGCGCCCGCGCATCGCCATGCCGGGCACGATGGCGTAGCCCAACCCCGCGGCCACCATCTCCTTCATCGCCTCGACGCTGCCGAGTTCCATCACCGGCTGCGGCTGCAGCCCTTCGGCCGCGAACCAGCGCTCGACCAGCCGGCGCGTGTTGGCCGCGGGCTCGAACAGCACCAGCGGCAGCGGCGCCAGGTCGGCCGGTCCCACGCGCGCCTTCAGCGGCGCGAGGTCGGCGCGGCCGATGGCCACGAACTCGTCGTCGAGCACCGGCGTCACCTCGAGCGAACGCCCCGTGGCCGGCAAGGTGACGAGCGCGAGGTCGATGCTGTTCTCCTCCACCTTGCGCACGCAGTCGTCGGTGTTGCCGGTGCTCACCACCACGCTGAGCGCGGGGTACTGCTCGCGCAGCGCGCGCAGCAGCGGCGGCAGCAGGTGCAGGCAGGCCGTGGCGCCGGTGCCCAGCCGCACGCGGCCCGCGACCGCGCTCGCATGGTCGCCCAAGGCCTCGATCGCGTTCTCGACCGCCGCATCGATGTGCTGCGCATGCCGCAGCAGCTCGCTGCCGGCCGCCGTGGCCCGCGCGCGCCGGCCCACGCGCTCCACCAGCCGCACCGCGAGGCGGCGCTCGAGCTGGCGCACCTGCAGGCTCACCGCGGGCTGGGTCAGGCCCAGGCGCTCGGCCGCGGCCGAGAAGCTGCCGGTCTCGACCACCAGGCCGAAGGCGCGCAGCTGGTCGAGGTTGAGCGAGCGCTGCAGCGGTTTTTCCAAAGTTTTTCTCATGGCTTGCATAGGTGATCGAAGCTTCATTTATCGATCGCCGCGCGTCAAGATCGCGCCATGCCTTCTTCCGACCCTTCTTCCGCTTCCGCCGCGTTCGAGATCGCCGACGCCGAGCCCCAGCACCTGGACCAGATCCAGGCCATCTACAGCCACTACGTGCTGCACGACCTCTGTTCCTTCGAGGAACAGGTGCCGACCGTGGCCCAGATGCTGTCGCGCCGCCTCGAGGTGCTGCGCCTGGGCCTGCCTTACCTGGTCGCGCTGCGCGAAGGCCGCGTGGTCGGCTATGCCTATGCCGGCGCCTACCGCGCGCGCTCCGCCTACCGCCACACGGTCGAGGACTCGATCTACGTCGCGCAGGGCGAGCATGGCCGCGGCATCGGCAAGGCGCTGCTGGCGGCGCTGATCGAACGCTGCGCCGCGCGGGGCCTGCGCCAGATGGTCGCTGTGGTCGGCCACAGCGGCAACGCGGGCTCGACGCGGCTGCACGAGAGCCTGGGCTTCGAACAGGTCGGCGTGCTGCGCGACGTGGGCTTCAAGTTCGGCCGCTGGGTCGACACCGTGCTGATGCAGCGCGCGCTGGCCTGATGGCGGCACAGCCATCCCTGCCCGCGCCGGGCTGGCTCGCGATGCTCTGCGCGAGCCGGCTGCTGCAGGCCATGATCGTCACGGCCTATGCCGGCGTGCTGCCCTTCACCATGGTCGACTGGCGGATGAGTGCCGCGCAGGCCGGCTCGATCCAGAGCGCCTGGCACGTGGGCTACATGAGTTCGCTGTTCGCCGTAGGCCTGCTCGCGGACCGCTTCGGCGCGCACCGCGTGTTCCTGCTCGGCAGCGCGGTCAGCGCGATCGCGGCGCTGGGCTTCGCGCTGTTCGCGAGCGGCCATCGCTCGGCGCTGTTGCTGTACGGGCTCGCGGGGCTGTGCGCCGGTGCCTCGTACACGCCGGGGCTGCAGCTGCTCGCGCGCAATGCCGAACCCGCCGTGCGCGGCCGCGCGATGGGGCTGTTCCTCGGCGCCTCGTCGCTCGGCTATGCGCTCTCGCTCGCGGTGGTGGCCGCGCTCGCGAGCCTCGCGCACTGGCGCCATGGCCTGATCGCGGCGGCGCTGTGCACCGCGGTGGGCGCGCTGCTCACCGTGCCCGCGCTGCGCCGCATGCAACTGCCTACGGCACCGCCACAGGCCGCGCGCGAAAGCACGCTGCGCGCGCTGGCCGAGACGGTGCGCGACAAGCCCGCGATGGCCGGCAACTGGGCCTATGCCTTCCATTGCTGGGAGCTGATGGCGCTGTGGGCCTGGCTGCCCGCCTACCTCGTGGCCGCGTCGGGCGATGTGCCCGCGGCCTGGAAGGGCGCGGGCATCGCGCTCGCGGCGCTGGCGCACCTGGTCAGCGTGTTCGGCAGCATCGCGGGCGGTGCCGCCTCCGACCGCTGGGGCCGCGCGCGCGTGATGATGGTCGCCACCCTCGCGAGCCTGTGCATGTCCTTCGCCTTCGGCTGGATGTGGAGCTGGCCGCTGTGGCTGCTGGCGGCGGCGGCCGCGCTCTACAACCTGTTCGCGATCGCCGACTCCTCGGTCTACTCGACCGCGCTGGCCGACGTGGTGGCGCCGCATCGCCTGGGCGTGGCCTATTCGGTGCGTTCGGTGATGGGCTTCGGCGCGGGCGCGGTCAGCCCCTGGGTGTTCGGCCTCGCGCTCGACTGGGGGCAGGCGCGCTTCGGCGTGGGCAGCACCCACGCCTGGGTGGCGGCATGGACCACGGTCGGACTGGGCGCGCTGCTCGGGCCGCTGATGATCGCGCGCTTCGCGCGGCTGGCCAGGCCACCGCGCTGAGCGTCCTCAGCCGCCCTCGCCCTGCGCCCACTCGGGGCTGTAGCCGCCCAGCGTCGGGTGGTACATCTCGTCGCCCGCATGCTGGGTGAACTCGACGTTGAGCCGGTCCTCGCGCAGCCCGAGGATCTCCGCGCAGTCGCGGCACAGCGCCTTCGCGACCGCGAGCCGCAGCTCGGCCGAACGGCCGCGCCGGATGTCGCACATCAGCACCGAGACCTCGACCGGCTGGCCATCGACCATGCGCCACACGCCGCCCTCGCCCGCCTCGCGCACCGCCACGCTGATGCGCCGGATGTCCACGCTCATCATCGCGGCATAGGTTTCGCACAGGCGCTGCGCGAGCCGCCGCTTGTCGGTGGCCGCATGGCGGCCGTTCACGTCGAGTTGCAGATAGGGCATGTCAGGCGACTCCTTCGAGGGTGGAAGCGAGGCGGAACAGCGCGGCTTCCCTGCCGGCCGCGGCCACCAGTTGCAGCGCGATCGGCAGGCCGTCGATGCGCCCCACGGGCACGCTGATCGCGGGCAGCCCGACCAGGTTCCACGGGCTCGTGAGCGACAGCAGCGCGGCGCGCACCTCGACGGCCGCGCCATCGATGCGGGGCGTTCGCTCGCCGATGGCGGGCGCCAGCATCGGCACGGTCGGCAGCGCCAGCACCTCGTGCCGCCGCAGCAGCTCGGCCACGGCGCGCGCCACGGCCTCGCGCTGCGCGAGCGCGCGCACATAGCGCCAGGCCGGGATCGCCTCGCCGCGGCGCAGGCGCTGCAGCACCTCGGCATCGATGGCCTCGGCGCCGCGCGCCACATCGTCCGCATGCACGGCGAAGGCCTCGCTGGCCTGCAGCGTGGAGAAGAGCTCGAACAGTTCGTGCGCCTGCGGCAGCCGCGCGGGCAGGTCCACCTCGTCGACCGGCAGGCCGGCGGCACCGAGGCGTTCGTGCACGGCGCGCGCGATGCGTGGATCGGTGCGCGCGAGCAGCGAAGGAACGATCCAGCCGATGCGCGTCGCGGGCGCCACGGCCGCATCGAGCGGCGCGAGGCAGCCATAGGCCAGCGCCACGTCCCCGGCGTCGCGCGCGAACAGCCCCACGTGGTCGAGCGACGCGGCCAGCGGCCGCACGCCCTCGCACGAGATCGCGCCATGGGCCGGCTTGAAGCCCGCCACGCCGCACAGCGCCGCGGGCACGCGCACCGACCCCGCGGTGTCGGTGCCCAGCGCCAGCGGCACCATGCCCGCGGCCACCGCGACCGCGCTGCCGCCGCTGCTGCCGCCCGACATGCGCGCGCTCGCATGCGGATTGCGCGCCGCGCCATGCACCGAGCGGTCGCCGGTGGCGCCATAGGCGAACTCGTGCAGCGTGGTCTTGCCCACCGGCACCGCGCCGGCCGCGCGCAACCGCCGCACGCAGGCCGCGTCGTCATGCGCCACGTGCTCGAGGTACAGCGCCGAGCCCTGCGTGGTGGGCTGGCCCGCGATGTCGATCAGGTCCTTGATCGCCACCGGCATGCCGTGCAGCGGGCCGCGGTCGATGCCTTGCCGCAGCTCGTCGTCGGCACGCAGCGCGGCGGCGCGCGCGCCCTGCGCATCCACGCGCACGAAGGCATTGAGCCGCGGGTTCCGAGACTCGATCGCGGCCAGCGAGGCCTCGACCAACTGCGCCGAGGTGCGGCGGCCCGCGCGCAGGTCGTTCGCGAGCGCGGCGATCGTCTGCCGCGCGAAGAAGCCGAAGGTCTCGCTCATCGCGGCAGCGCCCGCGCACCGACGTAGCCGAGCAGCGGGTCGTAGAGGTCGGTGCGGCGGTCGCGGTGCAGGTCGTTGAGCGGCGTCCAGATCGGTGCCGAGCGCGCCGCGCCGATGTCGACGTCGGCATGGAGGATGGTGTCCTCGTCGGGCCCCGCGATGCGGCCGATCGGCCAGCCGTTGGTGCCCGCGATCAGCGAGTTGCCCATGAAGCCCGCGCCGCGCTCGGTGCCGATGCGGTCGGCCGTCGCGATGAAGATGCCGTTGGCATGGGCCGCCGTCATCGTGAGGTAGGCCGCCATGCAGGTGCCGCTGGCGTCGTACAGCGGCGGCGGCGTCCAGACCCAGTTGGTGGGCGCGCAGACGATGTCGGCGCCCAGCTGCGCGAGGATGCGCGGCACCTCGGGAAACCAGATGTCCCAGCACACCAGCAGGCCGATGCGGCCGATCCGGGTCTCGAACACCGGATAGCCCTCGTCGCCGGGCGTGAACCACAGCTTCTCGTTGTTCCACAGGTGGGTCTTGCGGTAGCGGCCGATGTAGCCCTCGGGCCCGACCAGCACCGCGGTGTCGAACAGCTGCAGCCCGTCCTGCTCGACCAGGCAGCCGACGATGTGGATGCCGTGCTTCGCCGCATACGACACCCACCCCTGCACCGTGGCACCCCCGGGCACGGGCTCGGCATGGGCATAGGCCTCGGCGCGGCCGCTGAAGCAGTAGCCGGTGGTCGCGAGCTCGGGCAGCACCACGAGCTGCGCGCCGTTGGCGACCGCGGCATCGAGCCGCTGGTAGATGGCCGCGCTGTTGCGCGCAAGGTTCTCCACGCCGACCTGCGGGTCGAACTGCACCACGGCCACGCGCACGGGGCTGGCGCGCAGGCCGGGAACGGCATCGGCGCCGCGGGCGATGCCGGCGGCGGGGGACGGTTGCGTATCGGATGAAACGGTCATGGATGGCTTTCTGCGCAATGGCAAAGGGAGGGATCGAATCGGCTATCTGGTTTTTATTTAAAACCTGATTGATCGTAGGCAGATCGGTTTTTATTTGCAACCTGATGGGCCGACCAGCCCCACCGCGCCGCAAGGTCTTGCGGCAGCGCGCATGCGGCCAGCGCCGAAATGGTTTAATCCTGCAACCACATCCACCCGCAACGCATCGCCATGGCCCGCCGCAAAAGCCTCAAGGAAGACGCCTGTCCCATGGCGCGCACGCTCGACATCCTCGGCGACCGCTGGTCGCTGCTGATCGTGCGCGACGCCTTCGACGGCATGAAGCGCTTCGGCGAGTTCCAGCAGAGCCTGGGCGTGGCGAAGAACATCCTCGCGGACCGGCTCAAGAACCTGGTGAACGAAGGCGTGCTGAGCCAGGCGCCGGCCTCCGACGGCTCGCTCTACCAGGAGTACCTGCTGACGCCAAGGGGCGAGGGGCTTTTCCCGGTCGTGGTGGGGCTGCGCCACTGGGGCGAGCAGCACCTCTATGCCAAGGGCGAGCCGCACTCGGTGCTGGTCGAGCGCGAGAGCGGCAAGCCGGTGAAGCGCATCGATCTGCGCACGCACGACGGGAAGCCGCTGGCGCCGGCGGCGACCTTCGTCAAGAAGCTGCAACCGAAGGCCGCGCGCGGCACCGCCTAGGCGGCATCCGTGTCAGCGGCCGGGGTTGTCGTCCTGCATCAGCCAATGCGTTCCTTCGGTCCATCCCATGAAAGGCTGGACGCGCGGGTCCTCCGTGGTGGCGGCGGCCACCAATCCGGAAAGGATCGGCTCGAAGCGGCGCTTGAAGGCCTTCGCCTGCCCGCCCAGGCACGCCCGTGACCAGCCCAGGAACTCGATGACTTCGTCGTCGCGGCACTGCGAGAGGAAGAAGACCATCTGGCGCCAGGCATAGGCCGAGCCCTTGATCCGGATCAGGCTCGCATGCCGGTCCGCCGCGGGCAGTTGGAGCTGCGCGCAGATCCATTCGAAGCATCGGCGTGCCATCGCGGGCAATTGCGCGGCAAGGCTTTCGCGCAGGCCCGACCCGGCAAGCAGGGGCGCCAGGTTGTGGGTGGTCAGCACCTGCACCTGCTCGATCACCATGCCGTTGCGCACCACGTTCCGCGCCGGCCACTCGATGCCCGCGCGCGACGCGCCCAGGCGGGCCAGGACATCGACCGCGTCCTTCGCCCCTCGCTTGGATGCGGCGTCCTGCGGCGCGCGCAGCGCCCGCAACACCGGGCCGTCGATGCCGTAGTAGCGGGCATAGAGGCTGCCCTCCACGACATCCGCGGCCAGCCTGGCGGCCTCGAGGAACTTCGGCGAGAACCGACCCATGAAGATGTCGGCCGCGATCTCCTCGACGAATGGCAGTGGCAGCCCGGCCATCTCGGCCAGGGCCCCCAGCTCCTGCAGCAGCTTGTTCGGCAGGATCGCCTGCGGGAACGACGTCAGGGCCAGGCGCGCGATCTCGGTCAGCGCCTGCCGCGCCGCCTCGCGCGAGGCCGAACCCGGCGCGCGGAAACGCGCGGTCGCGGCCACCCAGGGCAGTTCCGCCAGCTGCACCTGTCGTTCCAGATTCAGCAGCAGCAGCGAGCGCCGACGGCGAAACGCCTGGTCGATGGCGGCCTGGAGCCGCCGCAGCGCCGGGTCGGCGATATCGGCGGCGCGCAGCGCGGCGGTCCATCGAGGCAGCACGCGGGCCAGCGCCTCGCCCGAGGGAATCGCGCCGCGCTCGACGAGCTCGCCGGCGGTTCCCTCGAGGGCGCGCGCAAGCTTGCGGCGAACCGAGTGCGGAATGGTCGTTCCTTCGCGGATGCCGCTCGCCGCGGCCTCCGATGCATCGACAGGGGCCAGAAAGGGCTCGATGTCGTCGAGCCCCGCTTCGGGCGGCACAGCCTCGAGCCGGTGCGCAACCTGGCGGCCGATCTGCTCGAAGGGAGGCGCGCCCGCTTCGTCGCGCTGGCGTTGCCTGAACGTCAGGCGTTCGGCAGCGCCGGGCAGGCCGTGTGTCGCGCGGTAGCGCGCGAGAACGAGTCGCAGCCGCCCCACCTCCCTACCGCTCAAGGCCGCGGGCTTCTCGACGCAGCGCCGCAACCCTTCGCGAAGCGTGAAGAAACTGTCACCTTCGCGCTCCGGCCGCCCGCATCGCGCGTGCAGCGCGCGTGCCTGCCGGTACTGGTCGAGCAGCATCGCGGCGCGCTCGTGCCAGCCTTCGGGATAGTGGGCACAGGGCCAGCCTCCGGACACGACGAAACTGTTCGCCTCGCCGCGCTGCCAGGCGCCATCGGCGGTGCGCAGCGCGATGGGGGCATCGCCCCGCACGGTCTCGAACAGCAGCGCCGCCATGCGGTCATGCAGCGGAGCCCAGACCTCGACGGCTTCCTTCTGCGCCAGGATCGCCGCGTTCGGCTTCACCGCGCGCAAGCGCTGCATCACGGTGGCGACATCGTCGACCCACAGGAGCGTGCCCTGCGTGCGCGCCTCGGCCAGCTCGACCGGGTAGAAGCGCAGCCGCGAGAACCAGGGCGCGATCGCCTCCACCAGTTCCCAGGCCTGCTCCACATGGCCAGCGCGCAGCAGCCATGCCACCGCGAGCAGGGCGCCCTCCTCGGGCACCGCGACCTCGAAGCGTCCCGCATCGAGCAGCAGCCCGAGCCGCTCGAGGCCCGCGTCCGTGAGAAAGAAGCTGTTCAGTGCCCCTCGTGCATCGGCCTCGGGCACGCCCGGCGCGAGTTCGTCGCGCAACGTGCGTTCATGCGCCTGGAACGCCCCGCCCGCCAGCAGCGCGCCGGTCGCGAACCCGCCGGTCGCCACCTCGGGCGTGACCCAGGCGGGCATGTCCTTGAGCGGCGTGCGCGAGCCCGTGGCGATCGCGCCGCCGCGCTGCCCCTCGATCACGGCAGTCCACTGCCGCACGCGCTTCGCGGCGTTGCGGCGCACCGTCTCGTCGGCATGCTCGGTCGCGGCCAGCGCGCGGGCCAGCTGGAAAGCCGAGTAACCGCCGGCCGCCAGGGACGGATCGTCTTCCATGGTCATGCGAAATGAGTGGGGTCCGGGGGCTGGGGTTGAACCAGCGCCTTCTCGGTTACAAGCCGAGCGTTCTGCCACTGAACTACCCCGGAACAGAAACGATGAAGATCAGGTGTCCGGCTCTTGTATCACAGGGCCTCGACGGCCTTGCCCGCGGCCTACTCGCCCAGCAATTCGCCGATCGGCTGCAGGTCCTCGACCCGGTCGCAGATGGCCTTGATCACCATCGTGATCGGGATGCCCAGCAGCAGCCCCCAGACGCCCCAGAGCCAGCCCCAGAAGATCACGCCGACGAACACCGCGACCGGGTTCATGCGGCTGGTGCGGCTGGTGAGCCAGGGCATCAGCAGGTTGCCGACCAGGGTGTGGATCAGCAGCGAGGTGCCGGCCACCAGGATGCCCATCTCGAGGCTGTTGAACTGCAGGAAGGCCACGAGCCCCGCGGCCGAGAGCACGATCACCGAGCCGATGTAGGGAATGAGGTTGGTGACGCCGGCCACGATGCCCCAGACAGCCGCGTTCTGCAGCCCGATGGCCCAGAAGGCCAGGCCGGTGGCCACGCCCACGAGCACGCTGGTGAAGATCTGCACCAGCAGGTAGCGCTCGATGTTGCGCGTGATGTCGTCGAGCACGTGCACGGTGATCTTCTTCTTCTCGAGGCTGGAGCCCGAGATCTTGATCAGCTTGCGCCGGAAGGTGGAGCCCGAACAGAGCGCGAAGTAGGTGAGGAAGGCCACCAGCGTGAGCTGCCCGGCCGCGCCGAGCAGGCCGACGGTGCCGGTCCAGAGGTAGTCGCGCACGTTGAACGGCGGCCGCTCGATCACCACGCGCGCGACGCCGCGGCGTGCCAGCGCGCGCGAGTTCTCCTCGGCCGCGCGCTCGAGCTGCGAGGCCGCCTGCTGCACGCTGTCGAGCGTGCCGCCGGTGCTCTTGTCGGTGCGCGTGGCCTGGCGCAGCTTCTGCGCGGCGGCCGGCAGCGAATCGAGCAGCGCCGAGGCGCTGCCCGAGAGCGAATAGCCGGTCCAGCCGATGGCGCCGCTGAGCCCGAGCAGGATGACGGCCGCGCCGATCCAGCGCGGCAGCCGCCAGCGCTCGAGTCGGTCGACCAGCGGCGACAGCGCATAGCTCAGCAGCAGGCTCAGCATCAGCGGGATGAACACCGACTGCGCCCACTGCAGCGCGAACACGCTGGCCAGCACCGCGAGCACCACCAGCGAGAAGCTGCGCACGTCGACCGGCACGCGCAGCACCGGCAGGTCGCGCTCGGCATCGGCCTCGGATTTCGGCGCGGGCGGCGGCTCGGGACGCAGCGCGGGCGCGGGCGAAGCCGCGGCCACCACGGGCTCCTCGGGCCGCGGCGCAAGGTCGGGCGCGGGCACCTCCTCCGGCGCGGCCGGCGGCCGCGGGGCGTCGTCGTCCTCGCGCGCCTTGTCGTTCATCGTGCGTCCTTGATGACTTCGCGCACCGCCGCCAGTTGCCGGCGCGACACCGCGACCAGCTCGGGCACGGTCGACAGGCGCAGCGCCCAGCCCTCGGCGTCCTCGCCGTCGTCGTAGCGCTCGAGCGCGCGGATCGCGCTGCGCGCCACCAGCGCGTTGCGGTGCACGCGCAGGAAACGCTGGGGATAGCGCTCCTCGAAATCGTTGAGCGAGCCGTCGAGGATGTGGCTGCGCGCGGCCGTGCGCACCGTGAGGTACTTGTACTCGGACTTCAGGTAGACGATCTCCGCCAGCGGCACGCGCTCGGCGCGGCCGCGGTCCTGGATCAGCACGCTCTCCTGCGCCACCTTGTCGCTGGCGCGCTCCTTGAGGTAGCGCTCGGCCTTCTGCAGCGCCTGCTGCAGCCGCTCGGCGCGCACGGGCTTGGTGAGGTAGTCGACCGCGTCGAGCTCGAAGGCGGTGACGGCATGCGCCGCATGAGCGGTCACGAACACCACGGCCGGCGCGTCGGCGCGCTCGCGCAGCGCACGCGCCACCTCGATGCCGTCGATGCCGGGCATGTGCACGTCGAGCAGCACCACGTCGAGCTTCATCGACGCCAGCTGCGCCTGCGCCTCGGCGCCCTGCGCGGCCTCGGCCACCACCTCGGCCGCGGGCGCGCTGCAGTCGCGCAGCAGCGTGCGCAGTCGCGAGCGGGCCAGCGCTTCATCGTCGACGATCAATGTCCTCAGGCTCATTCATGTCCCCCCACGCAATGGCATGCGTTCATGATTCGGCGGGTATCGCGATGCGCACCCGGTAGCTCTTCTGGTCCATGCCGGCGCTGAACTGCATGCGCATGTCGTGCAGCAGCCGCAGCCGGTCCCTCACGTTCGCCAGCGCGATGCCGTGGCCGCGCGGCAGCGGTTCGTCGGCCCAGCGCAGCGGCGGCAGGCTGTTGACCACCTCGATCACCACCATCGAGCCGCGCCGCTCGGTGCGGATGCGCAGCCTGGCACCGTCCGGGCTCGGCTCCACGCCGTGCTTGATCGCATTCTCGACCAGGGGCTGCAGCAAGAGCGGCGGCAGCCGCGCGTCGCTGGCCGCGGCATCGAGGTCCCAGCGGATGCGCAGCCGCTCGCCGAAGCGCACCTGCTCGATCGCGAGGTAGCGCTCGGCCAGCGCGATCTCGTCGGCCAGGGTGCCCGATTCGCCGGGATCGGCCAGCGCCTGGCGGAACAGTTCGCTCAGGTCCTCCAGCATGGTCTCGGCCTTGGCGGGCTCCTCGCGCACCAGCGCGATGGCGCTGTTGAGCGTGTTGAACAGGAAGTGCGGCCGGATCCGAGACTGCAGCTCCTCGAGCCGCGCCGTGGTGGCGGCCGGTGTCTGGCCGCGCGCGCGCAGCACCATCGCCGCCATCACCATGCCCGCGAAGAAGGCCCCGGCCAGCGCGCTCGCGAACCAGGGCGCGCTGCCCAGCACGCCCGTGAGCCGCAGCAGCCCGCAGCCGTAGAGCGCCGAGATGGCGCCCAGCACCGCGCCCACCGCGTACTGCCACGGCACCGGCAGCCGCCGCAGCGGCTTCTTGAGCCCGCAGGCCGCGACCAGCCACAGCAGGGTGGCCGGCAGCGCGCCGCCCGTGACGGTGGCGGCCTGCACCAGCCACTCGCCGGGCGAGCCCGAGACGAACATCGCGGCCACACCCACCACCGCCTCGACGAAGACCACGGTGCGCAGCACCACGCCGATCTGGCAGGCGTCGAACAGCACGGCCTGCGCGCGCGCGGACGGGCGCGTGCGGTCGGAGGACGCGGCGGATGGGGTGGCCGATAAAATCGCCGGCTTGCGCATTCGCAGATACATTGGGTAACCAGCCCATTATTGCCTCCCGAACGGCTCCCATGACCCAAAACCAACTCGACAAGAAATCCGAAGCCTGGTCCGCCCTGTTCTCGGAACCCATGAGCGACCTCGTGAAGCGCTACACCGCCAGCGTCTTCTTCGACAAGCGCCTGTGGCAGGCCGACATCGAAGGCTCGCTCGCCCATGCCGGCATGCTGGCCGCGCAAGGCATCATCACCATGCAGGACCACGCCGAGATCGAGCGTGGGATGGCGCAGATCCGCGCCGAGATCGAATCCGGCGCCTTCGAGTGGAAGCTCGACCTGGAAGACGTGCACCTGAACATCGAGGCCCGCCTGACCCAGCTCGTGGGCGACGCCGGCAAGCGCCTGCACACCGGCCGCAGCCGCAACGACCAGGTCGCGACCGACGTGCGCCTGTGGCTGCGCGGCGAGATCGACCTGATCGCCGAGCTGCTGGTCACCCTGCAGAAGTCGCTGGTCGACATCGCCGAGAAGAACGTCGAGGTGATCCTGCCGGGCTTCACCCACCTGCAGGTGGCGCAGCCCGTGAGCTTCGGCCACCACATGCTGGCCTACGTCGAGATGTTCAGCCGCGACGCCGAGCGCCTGGCCGACGTGCGCCGCCGCGTCAACCGCCTGCCGCTGGGCGCCGCCGCGCTGGCCGGCACCAGCTACCCGCTCGACCGCGAGCTGGTCGCCAGGACGCTGAACATGGAAGGCGTGTGCCAGAACAGCCTGGACGCCGTGAGCGACCGCGACTTCGCGATCGAGTTCAGCGCCGCCGCCAGCCTGTGCATGGTGCACATCAGCCGCATGAGCGAGGAGCTGATCCTCTGGATGAGCCAGAACTTCGCCTTCATCCAGATCGCCGACCGCTTCACCACGGGCTCGTCGATCATGCCGCAGAAGAAGAACCCCGACGTGCCCGAGCTGGCGCGCGGCAAGACCGGCCGCGTGGTCGGCCACCTGATGGCGCTGATCACGCTGATGAAGGGCCAGCCGCTGGCCTACAACAAGGACAACCAGGAAGACAAGGAGCCGCTGTTCGACACCGTCGACACGCTCAAGGACACGCTGCGCATCTTCGCCGAGATGATCGGCGGCATCACGGTCAAACCCGAGGCGATGGAACTGGCCGCGCTGCGCGGCTACGCCACCGCCACCGACCTGGCCGACTACCTGGTGAAGAAGGGCCTGCCGTTTCGCGACGCGCACGAGATCGTGGCCCACGCGGTCAAGGCCGCGACCTCGCACAAGGTCGACCTGGCCGAGCTGCCGCTGGCGGTGCTGCAGCAGTTCAACCCGAAGATCGAGAAGGACGTGTACGACGTGCTGAGCCTGCGCGGCTCGCTCAACGCACGCAACATCCTCGGCGGCACGGCGCCCGCGCAGGTCAAGGCGCAGATCGCGCGCCACCGCGCCCGCCTCGGCTGACCGCACCGGCCCTCGGCACCGCGGGGCCCCGCCATGTTCTACGCCATCCCGCTCGAGAACCGCCCGAGCTGGCGCAACCCGCCGTGGATGACGGTGCTGCTGATCCTCGTGAACATGCTGGTGTTCTGGGGCCCGCAGCGCAGCGAGGAGAACGCGCAGGAGCGCGCCGCGCGCTACTACGCGAAGAGTTCGCTGCCGGCGCTCGAGCTGCCGGCCTTCGTCGACTGGCTCGAGCGCACCCGGTCGCCGCGCGCCGAGGCCGCGCGGCAGCTGCTCGAGCGCAAGCGCACCGACGAGCTGCTCGAGGGCCTGCAGCACGAGCGCGTCTTCCTGCGCCAGCTGCGCGCCGACGAGGTGATCACGCCCGCGCATCCGCGCTTCGACGAATGGAAGCGCGACCGCCGGGAGTTCGATGCCCAGTGGCCCGCGCCCTTCACCGAGCGCTGGGCGCAGGACTACGCGAAGGACGCCGAGTTCAAGCCCTGGACCTGGATCACGACCGCCTTCCTGCACGGCAGCACCGGCCACCTGCTGGGCAACATGCTGTTCCTGTTCCTGTTCGGCTTCTCGGTCGAACTGGCGCTCGGACGCACCACCTTCCTGAGCTTCTACCTGCTGGGCGCCGTCGGCGCCTCGGCGCTGGCCGACTGGGCCTATGCGGGCAAGGGCAACTACGGCCTCGGCGCCTCGGGCGCGGTGTCGGCGCTGATGGGCATGTATGCCGTGATGTACCGGCTGCGGCGCATCCGTTTCTTCTACCAGCTGTTCTTCTACTTCAACTACGTCACGGCGCCGGCCCTGCTGCTGCTGCCGGCCTGGATCGCGAACGAGCTGCTGCAGCACCTGGTGGGCGGCCAGGGCATCGCCTACATGGCGCACCTGGGCGGGCTGCTCAGCGGCGCGGCACTGATGACGCTCGCGCTGGCGCTCGGGCGCGTGAAGGCGCCCGAGGCGCTGGCGACCGAGCGCGGCCGTGATGGGGACGGCGACGGCGAGTTCCAGCGCCGCGTCGCCAACGCGCGGCGGTTCGGCGCGGCGATGAAGTTCGAGTCGGCCAGCGTCGAATGGCGCGCCGCCGCGGCGCTGCGCCCGAACGACGCCGACACCTTGCGCGCCTGGTTCAACACCGCGCGGCTGCAGCCGGCCGGCGACGACTTCCATGCCGCGGCGCGGCGCATCTTCCGCCTGAACGCCACCGACCCCGACACGCTCGCGCTGCAGCATGCGAGCTTCACCACCTACCTCGACCAGGCGAAGCCCGGCGTGCGCCTCAAGCCCGACGACATGGCGCGGCTCGCGCGCCGCTTCGTGCGCATCCGCCAGTTCGAGGACGCGCGCCGGCTCTGCACCATCCTGCTGAAGACCGCGCCCGACCATCCCGAGCTGGCCGACACGCTGTCGGTGTGCGCCAACGGCCTGCTGCACGCGGGCGAGCGCGACAAGGCCGTGGGCCTGCTGCCGCACCTGCTGCGGCTCGCGCCCGACGACATGGTCACGCGCGCGCTTCAACGCGCATGAAGCGCGCCCGAAGGCGCCCCAAGTACATCTAACTTTGCATTCCGGCAAAGCGTCTGTCACAGGACTTTGTCAATCTTTGGCACTGGACTTGCAGGGCCTCTCTGTAAAGCTCGCCTCCGGCCTCCCGCCGCATTGAACTCGGGAGCGCCCGTTCGCTCCATTTGGGGCCTTCGTCACTTCCCCCTGCCCATGCCCGATCACCTACGCCGTCCCTTCCCGCTGCCCATCGCAGCCCTCGCGCTGGCCGCCGCCATCACGCTCGCCGGCTGCTCGCGCAACGAGGCCGCCGCACCAAAGCCGGCGGCGGCCGCGGCGCCCGAACGGGAAGTCGGCACCGTCACGCTCAAGCACGAGACGCTGGCACTGAGCACCGAGCTGCCGGGCCGCACCGCGGCCCCCGTCATCGCCGAGATCCGGCCGCAGGTCGGCGGCATCCTCAAGGAGCGGCTGTTCACCGAAGGCTCGCAGGTCAAGGCCGGCCAGGTGCTCTACCAGCTCGACCCGGCCTCGCTGCAGGCGGCCCATGCCAGCGCGCAGGCCAGCGTGCGCAAGGCCGAGTCGGCGCTCGCCACCGCGCGCACCGTGGCGCGCCGCAATGCCGAGCTGGTGAAGATCGACGCCATCAGCCGCCAGGTGTTCGACGAATCGCAGGCCGCCGAGCAGCAGGCCGAGGCCGACCTCGGCGTGGCACGCGCGGCCGAGCAGACCGCGCGCATCCAGCTCGGCTACACCCGCATCACCTCGCCGATCAGCGGCTGGGCCGAGCTCTCGAGCGTCACGCCGGGCGCGCTGGTCACGGCCAACCAGGCCACCGCGATGACCACGGTGCAGCAGCTCGACCCGATCCACGTGCACGTCACCCAGTCGAGCAGCGAGCTGCTGCGCCTGAAGCGCGAGCTCGCCAGCGGCCGGCTGCAGCGCGCCAGCGATGCCGAGGCGCGCATCCAGCTGGTGCTCGAGGACGGCAGCAAGTACCCGCACCCCGGTCGCCTGACCTTCAGCGGCGTCACCGTCGATGCCGGCACCGGCAGCGTGACCCTGCGCGCGGTGGTGCCCAACCCCGACCGGCTGTTGATGCCCGGCATGTACGTGCGCGCCGTGCTGCAGGAGGGCGTGAACGCCGCCGCGCTGCTGGTGCCGCAGCAGGCCGTGACGCGCGCGCCCGACGGCAGCGCCTCGGCGCTGGTGATCGATGCCGAGAACAAGGTCGCGAAGCGCCCGATCCAGGTCGGCCGCGCGATCGGCACGCGCTGGCAGGTGCTCGAGGGCCTCGCCCCCGGCGACCGCGTGATGACCGAGGGCTCGCAGCGCGTGAAGGTCGGCGACAAGGTCAAGGTGGTCGACCTCGGCGCCCGCGCCGCGGCCGGCCCGGTGGCCGCCGTCGCGCCCGACGCGGCCGATGCCGCCACCGACCCCGTGGCGCGCTGAGGTCGGGCCATGGCGCAGTTCTTCATCGACCGACCCATCTTCGCGTGGGTGCTCTCCATCGTCGTCATGCTCGCGGGCCTGATGGCGATCCGCACGCTGCCACTCGAGCAGTACCCCGACATCGCGCCGCCGCGCGTGTCGATCAACGCCACCTACACCGGCGCCTCGGCCAAGACGGTCGAGGACTCGGTCACGCAGGTGATCGAGCAGCAGCTCAAGGGGCTGGACAACCTGCTGTACATGCAGTCGACCAGCAACTCCTCGGGCGTGGCCCGGCTGTCGCTGACCTTCAACCCCGGCACCAGCATCGACGTGGCGCAGATGCAGGTGCAGAACAAGCTGCAGCAGGCCATGTCGCGGCTGCCGCAGCAGGTGCAGAGCCGCGGCGTCACCGTCACCAAGGGCGGCAACGACTTCCTGATGATCGTCTCGATGTTCTCGGGCGACGGCAGCGCCTCGGCCGTGGACGTGGGCGACTACATCAGCAGCAACCTGGTCGACGTCATCAGCCGCATCGACGGCGTGGGCGAGGTCCAGACCCTGGGCACCGGCTACGCCATGCGGCTGTGGCTCGACCCCGACAAGCTGCGCAAGTACGCGCTGATGCCCTCGGACGTGAACGCCGCCATCACCGCGCAGAACGCGCAGGTGTCGGCCGGCCAGCTCGGCGCGCTGCCGGCGGCGGCGCAGCAGCAGCTCAACGCCACCATCACCGCGCGCAGCAAGCTGCAGACCGCGGAGCAGTTCGAGAACGTGGTGCTGCGCGTGACGCCCGACGGCGCCGTGGTGCGGCTGAAGGACGTGGCGCGCGTCGAGCTCGGCGCCGAGAACCTCACGGTGCGCTCGCAGCTCGACGGCCGGCCCGGTGCCGGCCTCGGCGTGGTGCTGGCCGACGGCGCCAACGCGGTGCAGGTGGCCGAGGCCGTGAAGGCCAAGGTCGAGGAGCTCAAGCCGCTGTTCCCGAACCAGCTGCAGACCTTCGTGAGCTACGACACCACGCCCTTCGTCAGCGCCTCGATCGACGAGGTGGTGAAGGCGCTGCTCGAGGCCATGCTGCTGGTGGTGCTGGTGATGTATGTGTTCCTGCAGAACTTCCGCGCCACGCTGATCCCCGCGATCGCGGTGCCGGTGGTGCTGCTGGGCACCTTCGGCGTGCTGTCGATGGCCGGCTACTCGATCAACACGCTCACCATGTTCGGCATGGTGCTGGCGATCGGCCTGCTGGTGGACGACGCCATCGTGGTGGTCGAGAACGTCGAGCGCGTGATGCACGAGGAAGGGCTCTCGCCGAAGGAGGCCACGCGCAAGTCAATGGCCGAGATCACGCCCGCGCTGGTGGGCATCGCGCTGGTGCTGTCGGCGGTGTTCGTGCCGATGGCCTTCTTCGGCGGCTCCACCGGCGTGATCTACCGCCAGTTCTCGATCACCATCGTCTCGGCGATGGCGCTGTCGGTGTTCGTGGCGCTCACGCTCACGCCCGCGCTGTGCGCCACGCTGCTCAAGCCGGTCGCCAAGGGCGGGCACGCGGCGCCGCGCGCCGGCCTGCTGGGCCGGGTCGACCGCTTCTTCGCGGCCTTCAACCGCGGCTTCGACCGCAACGCCGCGCGCTACGAGGGCGTGGTCGGCGGCATCGTGCGGCGCGGCAAGCGCAGCCTGGTGGTCTACCTGCTGATCGCGGGGGTGATGGCGCTGCTCTTCATGCGGCTGCCGACCTCCTTCCTGCCCGACGAGGACCAGGCCTTCCTGCAGGTGCAGGTGACGCTGCCGCCGGGCGCCTCGAACGCGCGGCTGCAGCCCGTGACGCAGCAGGTGCAGCAGTACTTCGCCAAGCAGCCCGAGGTGCTGAGCGTCAACGTCATCACCGGCCAGAACGGCGACCAGAGCTCGGCGCGCGCCTTCGTCAAGCTCAAGGACTGGGCCGAGCGCACCGGCAAGGGCCAGTCGGCGGCCGAACTCGCGCGCCGCGCCAACAAGGACCTGTCGACCGTGCGCGATGCGCGCATCTTCGTGCTGCTGCCGCCGGCCGTGCGCGGCCTGGGCGCCAATGCCGGCTTCAACTTCCACCTGAAGGACATCAACGGCCTGGGCCACGACGCGCTCGTGAAGGCGCGCGACCAGGCCATCGAGCTGCTGGGCCAGCGGCCCGAGGTGGCGAACGTGCGCAGCAACAACCTCGACGACACGCCCGAGTTCGCGGTCGACATCGACGATGCGCGCGCCGGCGCGCTGAGCCTGGCGACCGCCGACATCGACAGCACGCTGTCGAGCGCCATGGGCGGCACCTACATCAACGACTTCCTCGACAAGGGCCGCGTGAAGCGCGTCTACATGCAGGGCGACACCGACTTCCGCATGCTGCCCTCGGACATCGACCGCTGGAGCGTGCGCAACAGCCTGGGCCAGATGGTCTCGTTCCCGGCCTTCTCGAGCTCGCGCTGGAGCTACGGCTCGCCGCAGCTGCAGCGCTACAACGGCAGCCCGAGCTACGAGTTCGTGGGCGATGCCGCGCCGGGCGTGAGCTCGGGCGACGCGATGGCCGCGGTCGAGGAGGTGATGAAGCAGATGCCGCCGGGCATCGGCTACGAATGGACCGGCGCCTCGTTCCAGGAGCGGCTGTCGGGCGCGCAGGCGCCGCTGCTCTACGCGATCTCGATCCTGTTCGTGTTCCTGTGCCTTGCCGCGCTCTACGAGAGCTGGTCGGTGCCGTTCTCGGTGATCCTGGTGGTGCCGCTGGGCATCGTGGGCGCGCTGCTGTTCACCAGCCTGCGCGGCCTGAGCAACGACGTGTACTTCCAGGTCGGCCTGCTGACCACCGTGGGGCTGTCGTCGAAGAACGCGATCCTGATCGTGGAGTTCGCCAAGCAGCTGCAGGAACAGGGCAGGAGCGTGCTCGACGCCACGCTGCAGGCGGTGCGCCTGCGGCTGCGCCCGATCCTGATGACCTCGCTGGCCTTCGGCTTCGGCGTGCTGCCGCTGGCCATCGGCACCGGCGCCGGCGCGGGCGGCCGCCAGTCGATCGGCACCGCGGTGCTCGGCGGCATGGTGGTGGGCACCGCGCTCGGCATCTTCTTCGTGCCGCTGTTCTTCGCGCTGATCCGCGGCTGGCTCGCGGGGCGGCGCAAGGCGGCGCCGAAGGACGAGCCCCTCGCACCCGCGCAGACCGCCGGGCAAGGAGGCCACTGATGCGCCACGCCCTCCCCTTGCGTTCGCTGACGCTCGTCGCCGCCGCCGTGCTCGCGGGCTGCGTCAACCTCGCGCCCGACTACCAGGCGCCCGCGCTGCCGGTGCCGCAGACCCTGCCCTCGGCCAACGTCGAAGCCACCACGCCGCTCGACGCGGGCTGGCGCGACTTCTTCGTCGAGCCGAAGCTGCGCGCCGTCATCGAACTCGCGCTCGCCAACAACCGCGACCTGCGCGTGGCCGCGCTCAACATCGAGCGCGCGCGCGCCCAGTACGGCATCGCGCGCGCCGGGCTCTTTCCCACCATCGATGCCGGCGCCGGCGGCAGCCGCTCGCGCACGCCGGGCAGCCTCTCGACCGGCGGCGAGCCGCGCTACGCCACGCAGTACAGCGCCGACCTCGGCCTCACGAGCTACGAGATCGACCTGTTCGGCCGCGTGCGCAACCTGAGCGAGTCGGCGCTGCAGAGCTTCTTCCAGACCGAGGCCACGCAGCGCGGCACGCAGATCAGCCTGGTGGCCTCGGTCGCCACCGCCTGGCTGCAGCTCGCGGCCGACGAGCAGCGGCTGCAGCTCGCGCGCCACACGCTCGAGAGCCAGCGCCGTTCCTTCGACCTGATCCAGCGCGGCCATGGGCTGGGCGCGCAGTCGGGCCTCGCGCTCGCGCAGGCCCAGAGCACGGTCGACGCGGCGCGCGCCGACGCGGCCGCCTTCGACAGCCAGGTCGAGCAGGACCGCAATGCGCTCGCGCTGCTGGTCGGCGCCACGCCGCCGGCCGAGCTGCTGCCCACGCCGGCCGCGACCGACCCGAGCACGGCCACGGCCGCCACCGCCGAGCCCGCGCGCGCCGCGCGGCTGCTGGTGCCGCCGGCCGGCCTGCCCTCGAGCGTGCTGCAGCAGCGGCCCGACGTGCTCGCGGCCGAGCATGCGCTGCGCGCGAGCAACGCCGACATCGGTGCCGCGCGCGCCGCCTTCTTCCCGCGCATCGCGCTCACCGCCTCGGCGGGCACGGCCAGCAGCACGCTGTCGGGCCTGTTCGCCAGCGGCAGCAACGCCTGGAGCTTCGCGCCCTCGATCAGCGTGCCGATCTTCGACGGCGGCGCCAACCGCGCCAACCTGCGCGTGGCCGAGGCGCAGCAGAAGATCCAGCTCGCGAGCTACGAGAAGACGGTGCAGACCGCGTTCCGCGAAGTGGCCGATGCGCTGGCCGAGCGCCGCACGCTGGCCGAGCGACTGGACGCGCAGCGCTCGCTGCTCGACGCCACCTCGCGCAGCTTCTCGCTGTCGCAGTCGCTGTTCCGCAGCGGCGCCAGCAGCTACCTCGACGTGCTCGATGCGCAGCGCGCCTACTACGCCGCGCAGCAGACGCTGATCGGCCTGCAGCTCACCGAGCAGACCAACCGGCTCACGATCTACAAGGTGCTGGGCGGGGGCTGGAAGGAGAGCTGAGGCCGCTCAGGCCGACGCCGCCACGCCCGGCGCCGGCCGCAGCAGCCAGCGCACCTCCTGCGTCTGCTCGCTGTCCGGGTAGCGGTTCTCGAGCGTGGTCAGGATCGGTTGCGCCATGTCCGAACGGCCCAGCCCCTGCACCAGCACGCGCGCGGCCAGCTCGTAGGCCTGCGGGATCGCGGCATGGCCGCGGAAGCGCCGGTCGAAGCCCGCGAGCAGCGCCAGCGTGCCGTGGGCATCGCCGCCGCGCCATTCGGCGCGCGCCATCGCGATCACCATCGCGGGGTCCTCGAGCGCGAAGGCCTTGTCCTTCTCGCGGCAGGCCTTGAACACCCTGAGCGCCTCGGACGCGAGGTCGCGTCGCATCAGCAGCGGGATGAAGCGGCGCGCCTGGTCGAGCATCGCGTCCTTCTTGTCGGGCACGAGCGCCAGCACGCGGTGGTAGCGGCGCTGCGCCGCGAGGTCGTCCGAAGGCGCGGTGCGCTGCGCCTCGTAGGCGAGGCCGAGCGCGGCCGCGAGGTCGCCCTCGGTGATGCACTGCGCGACCTCGGCGTCGAGGCGCTGCGCCGCGATCTGCTCGGGCGTGCGGCGGTCCACCGGCGCGCCGTCGTCCACGCCGCCGCCGGGCAGCAGGTCGATGCCCAGTGCCGCATGGTGCTGGTACATCACGTAGCCCAGCAGGCTGGCCATCACCCAGCCGAAGTAGATGAAGGCGAAGTTGATGATCGGCAGCGCGATGCGCCCGTCGATCACCGGCAGCAGCATGGCGATCGCGATCTGCGCGCCGGTGCTCAGCAGGAACAGGAAGAAGCACAGCAGCGCATAGGGCCAGCCGATGATGCGCATCGTCTCCCACACGTAGCCGGGGTTCATCGCCTGGAAGAAGCTGCACGACTGCACCAGCACGATCACCGCGGCCGGAAAGGTGAAGGACATGACGAACACGCCGACCGTGGCGAGCATCGGATCGAGCCTGGCCAGCGCGCCGATCGCGATGCCCTGCACCAGCGAGATCGCGAACAGCTTCCACGGCAGGTTGACCCACTCGTCGTCGAGCGTGCGCGGGAAGTCGGCCGAGCGCCAGATGCCGCGCGAGCCCAGCGCCACCACCTTGAAGCCGTAGCGGCTCGCGGCCAGCACGATGCCCAGCTCGATCAGAAGGATCGCGAGCACGTCGGGCAGGAAGAACACCGCCTCGAACAGCAGGCTGCACAGCGCGAGCGCCAGCCCGTACATGAGCGGGCGCATCTGGAAGGGAAAGGCGAAGAAGCTGTTGAGGCGGTGCCAGAACGGCGGTGGCGCGGGCGGCTCGTCGTCGAGCCGGCGGTCATGGGCCCTCATGGCGCGGCCCCCGCTGTCCGGGCCTCGCAGCGGCGGGCCATCGGCGCACGCGCGCGCCCGCCGATGAAGCCATGGCACGCGCCCACGCGGCGCGCGATCACGATCGCGATGTTCCTCATGCTCCACCCCGCGCGCCTCGGCGCTCCCGCTGCTGTTCTATGTGCGGGGCAGTATACGTTCGCAAATGTTTCCAACGCCCACCCAAATGGGTGGTTCGCGCGCGCAAAAGCCACCGGAAGCCGGGGGCACGCCCCGGTCTTCGCGATGGCGGCGCGAGGCTCAGCCCGCGCGGTAGAAGATGTAGTCGGCCTGGTACTTGACGACCTGTTTCTGGCCCATGTTCGAGGCGCCGCAGGCCGCGGCCGGCGCGACGCCGCCCTGGGTCGCCACGCGCTGGATGTAGCTCACGTTCTGCATCGCGCCGGCGCCCGTGGCCGGATTGGCCTTCACGAGCTGGTGCGGGATGTTGCCGCTGCCGTTCGGAGCAACCGCGACCTGCGTGGCCGTGACCTTCGAACCGTCGGCGCTTTCCCAGGTGGCCGGCGGACCGTAGTACTTGCCGACCTGCTTGCCGCCGCGATCCCAGAGCTTGGCATCGGGGCCGACGAAGAACCATTCGTACTGGCCGGCGGCATTGGCCTTGACCCGGCATTCGTAGGTGATATCGCCGGTGCCCACGGTTTCCATGGCCACCTTGTGGCCGGCCGGCACCTTCACCGCGTCGGGCAGGGAGGCCTGCGAGAACGTCGCGGCGGGCTTGGCGCCCATGCCGGAGCAGGCGGCGAGCCCGACCACGGCCAGCGCGGCGGCCAGGGCGTTCAGGGTGCGGATATGCATGATCGTTTCCTTTTTCAGATCGGCTTCGGGAGAGGTGAAAGAAGAAGCGGTCCGTTGTTGTCGTACGTTTCGACGGCCTCCTGCCCCTGTACGCGCGCGACGGCCGAACGGATTCAGCACGCGCGCAAGGCCGGTTGAATCCGGCGCCGCCGCGCGGCCGTATTCCAGGGATGCAAAGCGATGCCCCACAATCGGCGAATGACCGCACCCAGCCCCGACGCCGAGCTGATGGCGCTGATCGACCGGATCGGCCATCGCGACGAAGCCGCCCTGCGCATCCTGTACGACCGGACCGCCCCGAAGCTCATGGGCCTCGCGATGCGCGTGGTCCGGCAGCGCGAATGGGCCGAGGACGTACTGCAGGAGAGCTTTCTCACCGTCTGGCGCGTGGCCGGCGACTACCGCGCCAGCCTGAGCCCGCCGCTGGCCTGGCTCGGGCTGATCGTGCGCAGCCGCGCGCTCGACCTGCTGCGCCGCCGCACCGCCGACCGGGCCCAGCTCACGCAGGAATTCGACGAGCTGATGGCCGACACGCTCGAATCGGAGGCACCGAACCCGGCCGACACGGCCGATGCCAGCGAGCAGGCCTGGGCGCTGCACCAGTGCCTGAGCCAGCTCGAGGGCCGGCAGCGCGAGGTGGTCAGCCTGGCCTACCTGCGCGAGCTCAGCCATGGCGAACTGGCCGACCAGCTCAAGCTGCCGCTGGGCACGGTCAAGACCTGGATCCGGCGCGGCCTGGAGAAACTGCGCGTCTGCATGGGACGCTTCGCGTAGGCGCAGAGAAAGTAGCCCCGCCATGAAACTCACCGCCCATCCCGAACTGCTGGAGCTGCTGGCCGCGAGCCACGCGCTCGGCACCCTGCGTGGCGGCGCGCGCCGCCGCTTCGAGACCCTCGCGCGCGAACAGGCGCCGGTGCGCGCCGCCGCGCTGGTCTGGCAGGGCCGACTGGCCAGCATGACCGAGCTGCAGAGCCCGGTCGTGCCCGACCCGGCCGTCTGGACCCGCATCCGCAACATGATCGACGCCGAGCAGGCACAGCTCGCGCTGGCGCGCCAGCGCGAGGCGGCCGCGGCGGCCCAGCAGCGCAAGCCCGCGGGCGGCTGGCTCGGCAGCCTCGCGCTGTGGCGCGGCGCGACCGCGGCCGGCGCGCTGGCCACGGTGCTCGCGGTCACGGTCGGCCTGAACCTGCGCGACCAGCTGCAGAACGCGCCCGCGGTGCAGTACGTGGCCGTGCTGTCCGACGACAAGGACGCGGCCTCGATGCTCGTGACCTTCGATCCGAAGAAACGCCAGCTGGTGCTGCAGCGCGTGGGCGGCTTCAGCGAAGGCGCCGACAAGTCGCTGCAGCTGTGGGCCCTGCCCCCGGGCGGCGCGCCGCGCTCGCTGGGCGTGCTCGACCGCGCGCCGGGCCTGCGGCTGCCGGCCAGCGAAGCCGACGTGCGCGCCGTGCCCACGCTCGCGATCAGCCTCGAGCCCAAGGGCGGCGTACCGAGCGAAGGCGGGCCGACCGGCCCGGTGCTCTTCAAGGGTGCACTGATCGAGAAGACAATCTGAGGCCTGGCGGGTGCCGTGCGCGGCGCCCGTTGTTCGCCCAGCTTCGGCTTTCCCGATGGTCCGCCCGCCCGCTTTTTCTTTTCGTTCCATGCTTTCGACGAAGACCGCGCTCGCCGCGCTGTGCCTGCTGGCCGCCTCGCTCGCCGCCCAGGCCCAGGCACCCGCCCTCGCCCCGGCGCCCGCCGCCAGCTTCGACCCGGTCGTCTCCTCGGCCGACTACCTCGCCGCGCGCGTGCGCTGGCACCGCGAGCTCGAGGCCTTCGCGCGCGCCGACCAGGACGGCCTGCCGCCGCCCGGCGGCGTGGTGTTCGTGGGCAGCTCCACGGTGCGCATGTGGACCCGCCTCTCGCAGGACTTCGCCAACGTGCCCGGCATCGTCAACCGCGGCTTCGGCGGCTCCACGCTGGCCGACTGCAGCCTGTTCGCGCACGACCTCGTGGTGCGCTACCGGCCGCGCCAGGTGATCGTCTACGCGGGCGACAACGACCTCGCCGAGGGCCGCACGCCGCTGCAGGTGCTCGATGCCTTCGTTCGCTTCGCCAACGCGGTGCGCAACGAGCTGCCCGATGCGCGCATCAGCTTCGTCTCGGTCAAGCCCAGCCCCTCGCGCGAGCACCTGATGCCGCTGATCCGCGAGACCAACCACATGGTCTCGGCCTACCTCAACCGGCTGCCCAACAGCGAGTACATCGACATCTTCACGCCGATGCTCGGGCCCGACGGCAAGCCGCGGCCCGAGCTGTTCCGCGGCGACCGGCTGCACATGACCGACGAGGGCTACCGGCTGTGGCAGTCGGTGATCGCCTCGCACCTCGTGCCGGCGCCCTGAGGCGGTCGCGCGCGGATTCGAATTCTTTCGACTGAACTTTCCCGCCGGCTTTCGCCCATTGCCGGCGGTGTCCTACGTCGGGCCCGCACGCCCGGTCATCGAGGACCCGCGCCGGCCGTGTAAAAACGACGCATGGTCAACACCCGCCGGGCGCCATGCAGCCACGGCGGGACGTTCAGGGAGAGATCCATGCCGAGCGCTTCGCGAGCCCAACGCGTCCTGCGAGTCACTTCGCCCGCGATGCCGCAATGGGGCGGCGACTCCGCGCTGGAGCCGGTCGCGGTCGAGGGCCACGAGGGACTGAGCCGGCTGTTCGCCTACACGGTCACGCTGAGCACGCGCGAGCAGCCCGGCCTCAACGAGCGGCAGGCCGCCAACGTCGCCATCAAGCAGCTCGTGGGCGAACCGCTGGCGGTGCACATCCTGCTCGACGGCCGTCCGGGCGCGAACGGCGAGTGGCGCCATCTCTCGGGGCTGGTCACGCGGGTGCGCTTCCTGCGGCTGGAGAACCGCCGCGCGCTCTACGAAGCCGAGATCGAGCCCTGGCTCACGCTCGCCACGCGCAGCAGCGACTACCGCATCTTCCAGCACAAGACGGTGCTGGACATCGTGCGCGAGGTGCTCTCGCCCTACGGCTTCGCGCTCGACATCCGCGCCTCGCGCAGCTATCCGGCGCGCGATTTCCAGGTGCAGTACGGCGAGACGGATTTCGATTTCGTCGCGCGGCTGCTGCACGAATGGGGGCTGTACTTCCACTTCGAGCATGCCGAGGACAAGCACACGCTGGCGATCGTCGACGAGATGGACGCGCACCGGCCCTTCGCGAACGCGGGCTACGAGAAGATCCCGTTCCACGCGGCCGAGGACACGGTGCGCGAGGAGCACTGCGACAGCTTCTGCGCCTTCGAGGCGCTGCAGAGCGGGCGCTGGGTCACCGACGACTTCGACTTCGAGCGGCCCAAGGCACGGTTGCAGCAGGTCAGCGCGATGCCGCGCAAGACCGCGCAGAACGAACGCGAACGCTATGGCTGGCCCGGCGACTACACGGTCGAGTCCGAAGGCGAGCAGCTGGTGCGCCGCCGCATGGAGGAGACCGGCAGCCGCGGCGAGCGCGCGAGCGGCTCGGGCAACCTGCGCGCGGTGGTGCCGGGCTGCACCCTGACGCTCGAGCGCCATCCGCAGAACGAGGCCAACCGCGAATACCTCGTCACCGCCGCGCGGCTGCGCCTGCAGGAGCCCGGCGAGGCCTCGGGGCAGGAACAGTTCGAGTGCCGCGTCGACTTCGAGGTGATCCCGACCAGCAAGGTCTACCGCGCCGACGCGCCCGCCGTGCCGCGCCCGCGCACCACCGGACCGCAGACCGCCATCGTCACCGGCCCGGCCGGGCGCGAGCTCTGGACCGACCGGTACGGCCGCGTGAAGCTGAGCTTCCACTGGAACCGCTACTGCACCAAGGACGAGAACAGCTCGTGCTGGGTCCGCGTCTCCTCGCCCTGGGCCGGCACCAACTTCGGCGGCATCCAGATTCCGCGCATCGGCCAGGAGGTGATCGTCGACTTCGAGAACGGCGACCCCGACCGGCCGATCGTCACGGGCCGCGTCTACAACGCCGACAACATGCCGCCGTGGGAACTGCCGGCCAACGCCACGCAGAGCGGCCTGCTCTCGCGCAGCACCGAGGACGGCAGCGAAGCCAATGCCAACGCTTTCCGCTTCGAGGACAAGAAGGGCGCCGAGCAGGTGTGGCTGCATGCCGAGCGCAACCAGGACATCGAGGTCGAGCACGACGAAACCCACTCGGTGGGGCGCGACCGCAGCAAGAAGGTCGGCCGCAACCAGCTCGGCACCATCGGCATGGCCTACATGCACAACGTGGGCCTCGCCAAGATGGTCAACATCGGGCTGGCCTACTCGTTCAACGTCGGCATGCTGCGCAACACCCTGGTGGGCATGGTCGACAACACCATGGTCGGCAAGACGCAGACCACCAAGGTGGGCGAGAAATACCTGCTCTCGGTGGGCGGGGACAAGGGCAGCCACATCGAGATGGACGGCAAGACCATCTCGCTGCGCGTGGGCGCCTCGGTGGTGCAGCTCAAGGCCGACGGCTCGATCGCGGTCACCGGCAAGAAGATCAACATCACCGCGCAGGGCGACGACGTGACCGTCAACGGCGAGCACATCTGGCTCAACCCCGTGGGCGGCGCGGCGGCGCTGCAGCCCGCGGCGGTGCCGAGCGCGCCGCCGGCCGAGCCGCCGGGCAGCCCGCTGGCCAGCCTGGGCGCGCTGATGGGCGGCAACCCCGCCGAACTGCTCGGCAAGGCCGGGCAGCTCGCATCGATCGCCCAGCAGGTGGCCGCCGGCGGCGGCGACGCGGCGGCCCATGCGACGCAGGTCCTGGGCACGGTCACGAGCGCGGTCGCCAGCGGCGTCGGCGCGATCGACAAGTCCGGCGCCCATGGCTGAGCCCGCGCCGCCGATCCCCGCGCCGCGGCTGCGCCAGCTGCGCAACGCCACGTCCTTCGTGCACTTCCAGTTCGACAAGATGGGCAAGGGGCGGCGCTTCCACGACGTGGTGGTGCTGTGCGCGAGCTTCGTGCTCGCGCCCGGCCGGCTCGAGGCCGCGGCCTCGCACCGCGGCCCGGTCTTCGCCGACGAACCCTGGGATGCCGCGCAGCCGGCGCTGTCGAGCCTGCGCACCGCCACCGACCTGCTGCTGGTCAAGCCCGGCGCCGACGTCTACCTGACGGGCACCGCGCACGCGCTCGACTGGACGCCGCGCGACGCATGGCAGGCGCGGCTGCGGCTGTCTCGCGAGGAGACGCCGCTGCTGGACAAGACGCTGCGGCTGACCGGGCCGCGCCACTGGGACTGGCAGCCCGAGGCCGCGCAGCGCACCCTGAGCGCCCCGCAACCCGCGCTCGCGGTCCCGCTGCGCTACGAGCTCGCCTATGGCGGCTGGGGCTTCGACCCGGGCGACGACGCATCGGCCGCGCCGCGCACCCACGCGGCCAATCCCTGCGGCAGCGGCTGGTTCGCCGGCGCGGCGCAGGGGCAGCATCCCGGCGCGCGCCATGCGGTCGAGCAGCCCTTTCCCGGACCGCAGATCGAGCATGCCGACGCGCCGCTCTCGCAGGCCAACCACGAGGACGCGCGGCCGGCCGGCTTCGCGCCGATCGCGCGCTTCTGGCAGCCGCGCCTCGCGCTGGCCGGCACCTACGACGATGCCTGGCGCGAGCGCCATCGCGACCAGCCCTACATGGACTATGCCGAGGACTTCGACGAAGGCTTCTTCCAGTACGCCCCGGCCGACCAGGTCGTGGCCGGCGGCCTGCGCGGCGACGAAACCCTGCGGCTGAGCGGCTTCTTCGCCTCGGCGCCCGACCTCGAGGCCCGGCTCCCGCGGCTGTGGATCGAGGCCCTGTGCCGTGGCGGCGACGGCACCGAGCGCAGCACGGCGATGAAGCTCGACACCGTGCACATCGACCTGGACGAGATGCTCGTGCACCTGACCTGGCGGCTCACGCTCGACCAGGCGCTCGACACGGTCGCGGTCGACCTGTTCGAGCGAGCGCTCCCGCAAGGCATCGGCGGCGCACCGGCAGCCATGGAGACCACCGGATGAGCGCCGAGAAACACATCGCCGACGCGGAGTCGCGCTTCATGGTGGTCAACGTGGCGCCCGACTTCTGCATCGTCGGCAACCAGGTCGTGCCCTTCGACATCGTCTCGATGCTGCCGCCCGAGCAGGCCGCCTACTCGCACACCGTGTTCGCGCGCGGCGAGAAGGTGCTGATGGTCGACAGCATCGTCAAGGGCGTGGCGGGCAACGCGGGCAGCGGCGTGCGCTCGGGCGTCTCGCTCGGCGCGGGCAACGTGAAGATCGTCGCCGGTTCGCAGACGGTGTTCGTCGAGAGCCGCGCCGTGGCGCGCCATGGCGATCTCTGCGAGATGAACGGGGCCGCCTGATGAGCTCGATCCCGGAGGACGAGGAGAAGGCGCCGGGGCAGGCGGTGCCCGCGCCCTCGCTGTCCTCCCTGCTCACGACGCCACCCTTCCTCGGCAACGGCACGCCCGGGCGGGTGCTGACCTTCGAGGTGCCCAAGGGACCGATGGTGCGCCGCCGCCCCGGCATCTGCGGCGAACCCTACGCGCGCGCCAAGGCCGAGTTCGACGCCAAGCCCTGGTACGTGCGCTGGACCGCCGGCACCGACCGGCCCGTCGGCGTGGAGCCCACCGACGAACTCATGCGCGCCAAGGAGTTCCAGCGCGAATGCGAGAAGTGGCCCGACGAGGTGCCGCAATCGCTGATCGACGACAAGCGCCAGCGGCTCGCCGACCACCTGACCGGCAAGGCCCCGCTGCCGCCCGAGGAATCGCTGCGGGTGCGGCGCGACCTCGACTTCGTCAGCGACGTCTACAACCCGGGCCCGCGCTACAGCGCGCCGCTGACGCCGCAGGAGCAGGGCTGGCTCGACGAGCGCAACCTGCGCTGGGGCAACACCATGGGCATCGCCTTCCTGGGACCGGTCTACGGCGGCCCGGGCGCGCTCACGCGCCTGCTCGGCGGCTCGGAGCAGGCGGTCGCGGGCGTGAACCAGCTCTCGGGCAGCCTCGTGGGGGTCGCCCGCACGCGCACCTTCGCCCGGCTCGCGGCGGAGCGCCGCGCGGCCTCGGGCGAGGCGCTCGCCAGGTCGCGCGAGATGAACCGCGGCGCGCCGCTGGAGCCGCTCGATCCCGCGGCCGCGGCGCGCGGCACGGTGGTGCAGCGCAAGTACACGCCGCTCGACTGGGAGGCCGTGGTGCCGAAGAAGGGCCCCTACAAGGGCGAGAAGCGCGAGGACCACGTGCGCCGCCACAACCAGGACGTGCCGGGCAAGGACAGCCACGGCGTGTTCTACAAGGACGGCGTCGACACCACCAACCGGGCCTGGCAGCGGGCGCAGGACCTGGGCCTCAAGCCCGACGCCACCGGTATGCTCCGGGTTCCGATGGACGAGATCGTGGGCCGCGCGGGCGGAAACGCCGCGGCGACCGGCGAGCTCTTTCGCTCGGTCGAGATGAAGCTCGTGCCCGGCACCAACCAGATCATCACCTCCTACCCCGTCAAATGAGAACCCTCTACTGGTCCAGCACCTGCGCCAACTGCAACCAGGGCCGCCTCCTGTTCCAGAACGACATCACCAACGCGCGGGTGTACGTGCACTGCGAGGAATGCGAATGGGGCTGGCTGCATCCCGAGGGCCTCGGCGACGTGGCCCAGGGCTTCCTCACGCTACTGAGCGACTACGAGACCACCGACCCGACGCTCGAGGAGATCGAGCGCAGCGAATGGCGCGGCCACATCGCGGGCTCGTTCGAGGAAGCGTAGAAGGAGCCGGGAGGGGGCGGGCCGGCCGCCGCGCCCTCAGGCGCGCGCCGGCTCGGTCGGCACTTCGTCGGCCGGCGGCGGCACATCGGCGCCGCGCGAGACGCGCGCCACCAGGTACATGCCCGTGAACACCGCCGCCAGCAGCAGCGCGTCGCCCCACCAGGGCCGCGCGGTCTGGCTGTCGCCATAGAAGGCCAGCACCAGCAGCACCGCCACCAGGTGCGCGCAGAACACCGGCAGCGAGGCCGAGCCCATGGCCTCGAGCCAGCCCAGCCGAGGCAGCCTGCGCATCAGCCAGGGACCGAAGCGCACCGCGAGGATGCCCAGCGCCACGAGGTTCACGAGCCGCAGCGGCCCGAGCAGCCACTTGTCGAACAGCAGGTTGCGCTCCACGTCGCCGCCGAACGGCGCCTGGCCGTTGATGCCAGTGTGGCGCCAGTAGAAGCAGTACAGCGCCACGCCCGCCGCCAGCAGCAGCAGCCAGGCCGGAAAGCGCAGCGGCTTCACGCCCGGCGCATTGCGGCTGGCGCCGATGGCCAGCCCCGCGAACCAGAGGAACTGCCAGGCGTAGGTGTTGAAGGCGCCCATCTCGTGGTACGGCACCGGCAGCCCCAGGTGGCGCACCGCCAGCCCGTAGACCCATTCGCTGAAGCCGAACTGCGCCGCCGCCCACAGCACCGCGCTCAGCGCCATCACCGGCAGCCAGCCATGGCGCATCGCGAAGGCCAGCACCCACGGGCTCATGAGCATGAAAAAGATGTACATCGGCAGGATGTCGAGCAGCGCCGGCTCGTAGATCAGCAGCAGCCCGTAGATGAAGCCGTCGCGCGGCGCCGCCAGGTAGTACGAGACCAGGTTCTTCACCGCCGGCTGGTCGATGTGCAGCCCCACGCCGGTGATGACGGTGAACAGGAACAGCAGGGTGGCCGCCTGGCAGAGGTAGACCTTGAGCACGCGGCGCCAGAACGCGCTGCGCATCGACTCGAGGCCGCGCGCATGGCCGATGCGGCTGTAGACCAGGCCGGCGACGAAGGCCGACAGCAGCACGAAGCCCTCGGCCGCCGAGACGAAGCCGAAGGGCTGGCCCAGCGGGTCCGTCAGCCGCGTCGGCAGGTGGGTGACGGTCATCAGCACGAGCATCAGCCCGCGCAAGGCGTCGATTTCCCAGTAGCGTTTCATCGGTTGGCGGCGGTTTCCTGACTTCGTCCGCGCGACGCTCGCCCGGGTCAACGATTGTAAGAAGAAGGGGCGACTTCGCAGGCGCCGGCCCACCGGCCTATGACGGACGGCACTGCCGTGGCGCCATGCAAATCGGCTACCCTCGTGCGCTGTCCTCAGGAGGAGATAGTTGTGAACAGTTCGATGAGTGCGCGGTCCCTCTGGTTGGCCTTCGGCGCGGCGGCACTGGCCGCCCCCGCGTTCGCGCTGCAGATCACCAGCCTCACGCCCCAGGGCGAGGTCTCGCGCGTGCGCCAGGTGGTCGCCAAGTTCGACCAGGCCGCGGTCAACTTCGGCGATCCGAAGGCGCCGCCGCCGCTGTCGGTGAGCTGCACCGACGCGCAGGCCGGCAAGGGCCAGGGCCGCTGGACCGACGCCAAGCAGTGGGTCTACGACTTCGAGAACGACCTGCCGCCCGGCGTGCGCTGCACCATCGGCCGCATCGCTTCCTTCAAGCCCGCCAACGGCGAGCTGACCGGCCCCGAGCGCTACCAGTTCTCCACCGGCGGTCCCTTCGTGCGCAGCTTCCAGCCCGGCAGCTACGGCAAGATCGACGAGCAGCAGATGTTCGTGCTCGAGCTCAACGGCCCGGCCACGCTCGACAGCGTGCGCGAGAACGTCTGGTGCGCGGCCGACGGCATCGGCGAGCGCGTGCCCGTGAAGCTGATCGAGGGCGCCCAGCGCACCGAGCTGCTCAAGGCCTATGGCCGCGACAAGGCCGCCGCCAAGGAGCCGCTGCGCTTCGTCACGCTGCAGTGCAACCGCACGCTGACGCCCGGCAGCAAGCTGCAGATCGTCTACGGCAAGGGCGTGGCCACGCCCTCGGGCGTCGCCAACAGCGTCGAGCGCCGGCTGAGCTTCGAGGTGCGCGAGCCCTTCGCGGCCTCCTTCACCTGCGAGCGCGAGAACGCGCAGGCCGCCTGCCTGCCGCTGCGCCCGATGACGCTGCAGTTCAACGCCCCGGTCACGCGCAAGATGGCCGCGGCGATCCAGCTCAAGGGCGGCGGCAAGACCCTCGCGCCCAAGTTCGACGACGAGGGCTCGTCCCAGAACGCCGACGACGTGGTGAGCTCGATCAACTTCGCGCCGCCGCTGGCCGAGAGCACCTCCTTCACCATCGAGCTGCCCTCGAAGTTCGAGGACGCCTCGGGCCGGCCGCTGGCCTCGCCCGACAGCTTCCCGCTCAAGGTGGCGACCGGCGCCATGCCGCCGCTGGCCAAGTTCGCGGCCTCGCCCTTCGGCGTGATCGAGCGCCTGGCCGAGCCCGACACCCCGGCCATGATGCCGGTGACGGTGCGCCGCGTGGAGCCGCAGCTGATGGTGCAGGCGCTCACGCCCGGCAAGGTCAGCGACATCAACCCGAAGACCGACGCCGAGATCATCGAGTGGCTGCGCAAGGTGCGCCGCTACGACAGCTACTCCATCGCGCGCACCGAGGCGCGCAAGGACCTGCGCACGCCGCTGCCACCGGTGCTCGACAGCAGCGACAAGAGCTACGTGCAGACCCGCACGCTGTCGCTGCTCTCGGGCCAGCCCGGCGTGAAAACCCTCGACATGCCCAAGGCCGAGAGCGGCGACCCGCGCCCCTTCGAGGTCATCGGCATCCCGCTGACGCCGGGCTTCCACGTGCTGGAGATCGCCTCGCAGAAGCTCGGCGACGCGCTGCTCGACGAGCGCCTGGGCGCCAACCGCACGATGTACGTGCGCACCAGCGCGCTGGCCACCAACCTCGCGGTGCACTTCAAGCTGGGCCGCGAGAACTCCATGGCCTGGGTCACCACGCTCGACAAGGGCAAGGTGGTGGCGAACGCGCAGGTGCGCGTGTCCGACTGCCGCGGCAAGGCCGTGGCCTCGGGTACCACCGGCGCCGACGGCACCGTGATGCTCGAGGGCGTGCCCTCGAAGGCGCCCAACTGCAACGGCGAGGACGAGTACGGCGAGGGCTTCTGGTTCGTCAGCGCGCGCGCCAAGGACGAGAAGGGCGTGGAAGACCTCGCCTTCACGCAGAGCGACTGGCAGCGCGGCATCGAGCCCTGGCGCTTCAACGTGCCCACCAGCCTGCAGCCCGAGCCCGACCGCATCGCCCACACCATCTTCGACCGCACGCTGCTGCGCGCCGGCGAGACGGTGTCTATGAAGAGCCTGATCCGCACCCAGACCCGCAAGGGCTTCGGCCTGCCCGAGGGCACGCCCGACACGCTGGTCATCACCCACCAGGGCAGCGGCCAGCAGTTCACCCAGCCGCTGGCCTGGCGCAAGACCGCCACCGGCGGCCTGAGCGCCGAGAACAGCTTCGCCATTCCGGCCGCGGCCAAGCTCGGCGTCTACGAGGTGCAGCTGCGCAGCGGCGGCGCGAAGAAGAACAGCGAGGAGAGCGACGGGGACGAGGAGGACGGCGGCGGACGCAGCTTCGCGACCGGCATCTTCCGCGTCGAGGAATTCCGCCTGCCGGTGCTCGAGGGCCGCATCGCGCCCAGCGACAAGAAGCCGCTGGTGGCGGCCACGGCCGTGCCCACCGACGTGCAGATCAACTACGTGGCCGGCGGCGGCGCGGCCAACCTGCCGGTGCGCGTGTCGGCCATGGTGCGCGGCAAGAGCCTGAGCTTCTCCGACTACGACGCCTTCAGCTTCAGCCCGCCGCGGCCGGTGGAGGCCGCGGGCCTGCAGGCGGCCACCGCGGCCGGCCCCGAGGCCACGGGCGGCGAGGAGGACCTCAACAGCGCGAGCGACACGCGCGTGATCGCCGACAAGCTGCCGCTCACGCTCAACAAGGACGGCGCGGGCAAGCTCACGATCGACAAGGTGCCCAAGGTCAAGGCCGCGCGCGAGCTGCTGCTGGAAGCCACCTACGCCGACCCGAACGGAGAGGTGCAGACCATCCGCAGCACGCAGACGCTGTGGCCCGCGGGCGTGATCGCCGGCATCAAGACCGAGGGCTGGGTCTCGACCGCGCAGAAGGTCAAGTTCCAGGCGCTCGCGCTCGACCTCGCGGGCAAGCCCCAGGCCGGCGTGACGCTCAACGTGCGCGCGGTGGCGCGCATCACCACCACCAGCCGCAAGCGCATGGTGGGCGGCTTCTACACCTACGACAACAAGACCGAGACCAAGGACATCGGCACCGTCTGCAGCGGCAAGAGCGACGCGCGCGGCCTGCTGCTGTGCGAGACCGAGCTCAAGGACGCCGGCGAGGTGGAGCTGGTCGCCAGCGCCACCGACAGCGAGGGCCGCGACGCCCGCGCCGCCAGTTCGGTCTACGTGACCAAGCAGGGCGAACTCTGGTTCGGCGGCGAGGACAACGACCGCATCGACGTGCTGCCCGAGAAGAAGAGCTACCAGCCCGGCGAGACCGCCAAGTTCCAGGTGCGCAGCCCGTTCCGCTTCGCGACCGCGCTGGTGTCGGTCGAGCGCGAGGGCGTGATCGAGACCCACGTGGTGCAGCTCAACGGCCAGGATCCGACGGTCACGCTGCAGGTCAAGCCCGAGTGGGGCCCGAACGCCTACGTGAGCGTGCTCGCGCTGCGCGGACGGCTGCGCGAGGTGCCGTGGTACAGCTTCTTCAGCTGGGGCTGGAAGGCGCCGCGCGAATGGTGGACCGCCTTCTGGTACGAGGGCAAGGAGTACGTGGCGCCGACCGCCATGGTCGACCTCAGCAAGCCGGCCTACCGCCTCGGCATGGCCGAGATCCGGGTCGGCACGCGCGCCCACCAGCTCGACGTGACGGTGGCCAGCGACAAGCCCAGCTACCCGGTGCGCGGCAAGGCGCAGGTCACGATCACGGCCAAGCTGCCCGACGGCAAGCCGGCCGCCGGCGCCGAGGTCGCACTGGCCGCGGTCGACCAGGCGCTGCTCGAGCTGATGCCCAACGACAGCTGGGACCTGCTCAACGCGATGCTGCAGCGGCGCAGCTGGGGTGTCAGCACCTCGACCGCGCAGATGGAGATCGTCGGCCGGCGCCATTACGGTCGCAAGGCCGTGCCCGCGGGCGGCGGCGGCGGCAAGGGCCAGACGCGCGAGCTGCTCGAGACCCTGCTGATCTGGAACCCGCGCGTGGTGCTCGACGCCAACGGCCAGGCCGTGGTGACGGTGCCGCTCAACGACGCGCTGACCACCTTCAAGATCGTGGCGGTGGCCGACTCGGGCGCCGACCTGTTCGGCACCGGCCAGGCCAGCATCCAGGCCACGCAGGACCTGCAGATCATCAGCGGCCTGCCGCCGCTGGTGCGCGAGGACGACCAGTTCCGCGCCCAGATCACGCTGCGCAACACCACGCAGAAGGCGATGAAGGTGGAAGCCACGCCGCGCGCCACGCTGCTCACCCTGCAGCCGCAGACGGTGGACATCCCCGCCGGCGAGGCGCGCGAGGTGGCCTGGAACGTGACCGCGCCGGCGCAGCTCGCGCAGACGCGCGCCGAGGCGATCCTGTGGGAGATCGAGGCCAAGGACACGCTGGGCGGCGCACGCGACGCGCTCAAGGTGCGCCAGCGCATCGTGCCCTCGGTGCCGCTCACGGTGCAGCAGGCCACGCTGGTGCAGGTCGACGGCCCGTTCACCATCGACGTCGCGCCGCCGGCCGACGCCCTGCCCGGCCGCGGCGGCCTGAAGCTGTCGCTGCAGCCCAAGCTGGCCGAAGGCCTGCCGGGCGTGCGCGACTGGTTCGCCAACTACCCCTTCATCTGCCTCGAGCAGAAGACCAGCAAGTCGGTCGGCCTGCGCGACGCGAAGATGTGGCAGGGCGTGCTCGCGCAGCTGCCCACCTACCTCGACAGCGACGGCCTGGCGAGCTACTTCCCGCCGCGCGACGGCGAGGCCAACGGCGGCAGCGACATCCTGACCTCGTACCTGCTGGCGGCGACCAACGAAGCGGCTTCGCTCGATCCCGCCTTCGCGCTCGCCGACGACGTGCGCGCGCCGATGGAAGCCGGCCTGATCGCCTTCGTCGAAGGCCGCCTCACGCGCGACTTCTGGAGCCCGCGCAAGGACCTGGACGTGCGCAAGCTGGCCGCGCTGGAGGCGCTGTCGCGCTACGGCAAGGCCTCGGGCGCCATGCTCGGCAGCATCACCATCGCGCCGAACCAGTGGCCCACCAGCGCGGTGATCGACTGGCTCAACATCCTCAAGCGCGTGCAGGACGTGCCGCAGCGCCAGCAGCGCCTGGACGAGGCCAACAACGTGCTCAAGGCGCGGCTGTCCTACCAGGGCACCAAGCTGATCTTCAGCACCGAGCGCGACGACTACTGGTGGTGGCTGATGACCAACGGCGACGTCAACACCGCGCGCCTGCTGCTGACCGTGATGGACGACCCGGCCTGGAAGGACGACATCGGCAAGCTGGCCAACGGCTTCATCGGCCGGCAGCAGAACGGCGCCTGGCACACCACCACCGCCAACCTCTGGGGCGGGCTGGCGCTCGAGAAGTTCAGCAAGGTGTTCGAGAGCACGCCGGTGGCCGGCATCACCGCCGCCACCCTGGGCGCGGCCAAGGCGCAGGTCGACTGGATCAAGGTCGAGCGCGTGAAGGCCAGCGACGCGACCGGCGCGCCGAACCAGACCACCTTCTTCGGCGCCCCGGCCTCGCCGGGCAACCTGCGCAACAACGGCATGTTCCTGCCGTGGGCCGCATCGCCCGGCGGCGCGCCGGTGCGCGACACCCTGCTCGTGACCCAGCAGGGCACGGGCAAGCCCTGGCTCACGATGCAGTCGATCGCGGCGGTGCAGCTCAAGGCGCCGTTCGCGGCCGGCTATGCGATCAAGAAGACCGTGACGCCGGTCGAGCAGGCGGTGGCCGGCAAGTACACGCGCGGCGACGTGCTGCGCGTGAGCCTGGAGGTCAACGCCAGCGCCGACATGACCTGGGTCGTCATCAGCGACCCGGTGCCCGGCGGCGCCACCATCCTCGGCAGCGGCCTGGGCCGCGACTCGCAGATCGCCACCCAGGGCGAGAAGAAGTCGGGCGCCGGCTGGCCGGCCTTCGAGGAACGCAGCTTCGAGGCCTTCCGCAGCTACTACCAGTACCTGCCCAAGGGCGTGGTGAAGATGGAGTACACGGTGCGGCTGAACAACGTCGGCGACTTCGCGCTGCCGCCGAGCCGCGTCGAGGCGATGTACGCGCCCGAGATGTTCGGCGAGGTGCCGAACGAGCGCATCAAGGTCGAAGCGGCGCGCTGAGGCCGCCGCCGCGGGTGACGGCCCGGCGCAACGCGCGGCCGGCCGTCATCCCGCCTTCATCTGGGTTCGTCACCATCGCCGCCACGAACCACGAGGAGTGATCCATGGGCCTGGCCATCTGCGTCGGCATGCTTGCCGAGCTGCTCGAAGACGATCCCGAGGGCGCCGAGGCGTTCGAGGAGGACCTGGCGGAAGTCAACCGCGTGCTGGCCGCCGCCGGCCTGCCGCCGCACACCGAACCGCGCGAGGCGATCGAGTTCGATTCGCGCGCCTCGATCGAGAGCTTCCCCTACTCCTTCATCCATTACCTGCGCCGCGCCTACGCGCACCGCGTGCTCGCGCCCGACTGGGTGGCCACGCCGCTGGCCGACGACGTCGATCCCACGGCCGACCCGAAGATCCAGACCCTGCTCGACAGCGAGGACAGCCACCTGCTGTGCCATTCGGATGCCGAGGGCTTCTACGTGCCGGTGGACTTCAAGGAAGTGCTGTTCGACGAGCGCGACGAGGACGATGAAGCCGAGGAAGAGGACGAGGAAGAGGACGACGAGGACGTCGACCTCTCGCGCGGCCCCGAGGAAGACGACATCGAGGACGAGGAAGAGGACGAGGAGGACGACGAAGCCCTGGGCCTGCCCGGCGGCATGCTCGGCTCCTCGTACCGCCTGCTCGAGGAACTGGTCTACGTGGCGCCCGCGCTGGGCATCCACCTGAACAACGGCAAGCTCGGCGACGAGGAGGCCGAGCGCATCGACGCGCTGATCGAGGACGACAACGGCCTCTACCGCGAGTACGCGGCCTGGCTGCTGCTGTACGAGGCGGCACGGCTGAGCATCGCGCATCGCACGGCGATCGTGTTCTGCTGAAGCACGCCGCGCTGGCTCGCCGGCGCGGCACGCGGTACAACGGTGGCCGGCACCCAGGAAGGACATCCTCATGACCCGGCGACTGCTCGAGATCCGCACCTACCGGCTGAAACCCGGCACCCTCGAAGCCTTCCACGAGGCCATGCACGCGCGCGCCGTGCCCATGCTGCGCGCCAGGGGCATGGACGTGGTGAGCTACGGCCGCAGCGACCACGAGGAAGAGAGCTACCACCTCGTGCGCGCCTATGCCGATCGCGCGGCGCTCGAGGCCGAGCAGTCGGCCTTCTACGGCTCGACCGAATGGCGCGAGGGCCCGCGCGCCGCGCTGGTGGACCGCATCGAGACCTACCTCAACACGCTGCTCTGGGCCTCGGGCGAGGCGGTGGACAGCATGCGCGCGCTCAACGCGCCGGACTGAGTCCGGCCCGGCGCGCTTGTCATTCCCGGTCTTTCCCGATGGGCGCCGCGCGACCGGCGGCCTACACTGACTCCAGCCGTTCCCATTCCCCCCAACCCCGTTGCTGCGATCCGCAGAAAGGCCGCTACCCATGACCACGATGGACACGATGGAAATCGCCAACACGCTCGTCGAGCTGTGCCGCCAGGGCGCCTACGAGGAAGCGCTGGCGCTCTATGCGAGCGACGCGGTGAGCGTCGAGGCCGGCGGCCCGCCCGACATGGCGCGCGAGGTGCGCGGCATCGAGGCGATCCGCGGCAAGGGCGAATGGTGGACCTCGAACCACGAGGTGCACGGCATGATCGTCGCGGGCCCGTGGCCGCACGACGACCGCTTCATCGTCGGCTTCAAGATCGACGCCACCTTCAAGACCAGCGGCGAGCGCTTCACCATGGAGGAGATGGCGCTCTACACGGTGGAGGACGGCAAGATCGTGCGCGAGGAATTCTTCTACGCGGCCTGAACGCCGCCCTGCCGCGCCTCAGCGCGCGGGCGCCGCGCACGACGCGCCGATGGTGAGCGCCAGCGGCACGTGCACGCTGCGCCGCGCCTCGGGCGCGCGCCCTTCCACCCGTTCGAGCATCAGTTCGGCCGCGGCATGCGCGGCGCCCTCGATGTCGAAGCGCAAGGTGGTCAACGGCGGATCCATCAGCGCGAAGGCGTCGTCGGTGCCGATGCCCACCACCGAGAGCTGCGCCGGGATGCGCAGGCCGCGCTCGCGCGCGCTGCGCAGCGCGCCCGACAGCAGCCGCGTGCCGAGCGCGATCAGCGCGGTGGGCGGTGCCGCGAGCGCGAGCATCGCGTCCATCTGCGCGGCCGAGGATTCGATGGCCGAACTCAGCATGCACACCAGCGCCTCGTCGTAGCCGAGGCCCGCGCGCCGCAGGCCGTCGCGGTAGCCGAGCAGCTTCTCGCGCCCGGGCCGGATCGCGGGATTGGGGCCGAACAGCGCGATGCGCCGGTGGCCCAGCGACACCAGGTAGTCGACCGCCGTGGCCACGCCCTGGCGGTGGTCCTGGCAGACCGCGTCGGCCTCGAAGCCGGTCTCGCGATCGAGCACCACCAGCGGCAGCTTGCAGCGCGCGAAGGCGTCCTGCGCCGCGGGCAGGTCCTCGCGGCTCGGCGAGACGAACACGCCCTCGAGCCGGCGGTTCTCGAACAGGTGCAGCAGTTGCGCCTCGCGCTGCGGCTGGTCGAAGGTGCTGCCGACCAGCACCGAGAAGCCCTCGGACTGCAGCCGCGCCTCGACCGCCGCGAAGAAGGCCGAGAGGAAGGGATTGGCCATGTTCGAGACCATGAAGCCGATCGCCTTGCTGCGCCCGGTCTTCAGGTGCCGCGCGCTGAAGTTCGGCACGTAGCCGATGCCCTGCGCGGCCTTCTCGACGCGCTTGCGCACCTCGGCGCTGACATAGCCGCTGTGGTTGAGCACGCGCGAGACGGTGGCCACCGAGGTCTCGGCGGCGCGCGCCACGTCGCGCAGCGAGACCGCCTGGCTGGGCGTTCGGCTCATAGTTTTCCCTTATGCAAACGTTCCATGGATTGCGGCCTCCTGGGCGCTCACTTTAACCTTGGAATCGATATGGAAACGTTCTCAGAAACAAGGCGCGATTTCGCCGGCCGCACGGTGCTGGTGGTGGGTGGCGGCCAGGCCGCCAGCGGCGATCCTCAGCTCGTGGGCAACGGCCGCGCGATCTGCGTGCGGCTCGCGCGGCGCGGCGCGCGCGTGGTGTGCGCCGATCGCGACCTCGAGGCCGCGCGGCACACGGTGGCCGCGCTCGAGGCGCAGGCGCCCGGTGCGCGGCATGTGGCCCTGGCCGCCGACATCGGCGACCCGGCCCAGGTGCGCGCGCTGTTCGCCACGCTGGCCAAGGGCGACATCGTGCTCGACGCGCTGGTGCTCAACGCCGGCATCAGCGACCGCCGGCCGCTGGCCGAGGTCACGCCCGAGAGCTGGGACGCGATCCTCGGCGTGAACCTGCGCGGCCACCTGCTGTGCGCGCAGGCGGCGCTGCCCGCCATGCAGCACGGCGGCGCGATCGTGTTCGTCTCCTCGCTGGCCGCGCTGATGCCCGCGGGCCGCAACCCGGCCTACGAGAGCTCGAAGGCCGCGCTCTCGGCGCTGTGCCGCGCGGTCGCGCTCGAGGGCCATGGGCGCGACATCCGCGCCAACATCGTGCGCGCGGGCCTGATCGACACGCCCATGGGCCGCGCCGCGAGCGCCGCGCGCCCGGGCCGCGCGAGCGGGCCGCTGCCCTTCGGCCGCCAGGGCAGCGCCTGGGACATCGCCAACGCCGCCTGCTTCCTGCTCTCGGACGAGGCCGCCTACATCAATGCCGCCGAGCTGCCGGTGGACGGCGGCCTGCGCCACGGCATCGCGCGCGCGCCCGGCGCATCGGCCTGAGCCCTTCCTCTCTTTTTCTTCCCGCTTTTCGGAGACAAGCCTTGAAACGACGTTCCCTCCTGGGCGCCGGCGCCCTCGCGCTGGCCGCCCTCGCCACCGGCGCCATGGCGCAAACCCCCGCCTGGCCCGCCAAGCCGCTGCGCCTGGTCGTGCCCTTCCCGCCCGGTGGCGCGGCCGACCTGTTCGCGCGCCTCGTGGGCACCGAGCTCGCGCAGGCGCTGGGCCAGCCGGCGATCGTGGACAACCGTCCCGGCGCCGGCGGCAACATCGGCGCGCGCGAGGTCGCCAACGCGCCGGCCGACGGCTACACGATGATGCTCGGCACGGTCGGCACGCACGCCATCAATCCCACGCTCTACGGCAACCTGCCCTACGACACGCGCAAGGCCTTCGTGCCGGTGGCGATGGTGGGCTCGGTGCCCAACGTGCTGGTGGTGAATCCCGCGCTGCCGGCCAGGACGGTGGCCGAGCTCACGGCGCTCGCGAAGCGCTCGCCGGGCAAGCTCACGATGGGTTCCTCGGGCAACGGCAGCAGCATCCACCTGTCGGGCGAGCTCTACAAGCACCTCGCGCACGTGAGCATCCTGCACGTGCCCTACCGCGGCGGCGCGGCCGCGCTGACCGACCTGATCGGCGGCCAGATCGACCTGATGTTCGACAACCTGCCGACCTCGCTGCCGCACATCGCCAAGGGCTCGCTGCGCGCGCTGGCAGTCACCGGCGCGCAGCGCTCGCCGCTGTTGCCCGAGGTGCCGACGATGGCCGAGGCCGGCCTCGCGGGCTACGAGTCCACCGCCTGGTCGGGCCTGTTCGTGCCGGCCGGCGTGCCCGCGCCGGTGGTGGCGCGGCTGCACGACGAGGTCGACAAGGCGCTGCGCAGCGAGCGCGTGAAGGCGCGCTACCGCGACCTCGGCGCCGACATCCTGCCGATGCCGCAGCCGGCCTTCGACCAGTTCGTGCGCAAGGAGTACGACAAGTGGGCCGAGATCGTGCGCGTCTCGGGCGCGAAGGCGGAGTGAGCGGATGCGGCCGATCGATTTCCTGCTGCGCGCCGCGCGCCGCCATCCCGACAAGGTCGCGCTCTCGGGCCCCGAGGGCGCGCTGAGCTACGCCGAGCTGCTGGCCCGCACCGAGGCGCTGGCCGCCGCGTTCCAGGCACTGGTGCCCGATCCGCGCGGGCGCATCGCGATCTGCGCGGGCAACCACCTCGCCCACGTGGTGTCGCTGTTCGCGACCCTGCTCGCGGGCCGCATCTGGGTACCGCTCAATCCGCGCGCCGGCGCCGACGAGCTGTGCCGCATCGTCGACTTCACCGAGGCCGCGCTGGTGATCGCCGAGCACGAGCAGGCGCCCAAGCTCGAGGCCACCGGCGCGCCGCGCGTGGTCTACCGGCCGGGCGCGCTCGGCACGGCGCCCACCGACTGCGAACTCTCGGCGCTGCTGGCCGCGCATGCGGGCCACCGGCCCGTGCCGGTGCGCCACGACCTGGCCGAGATCCAGGCGATCAAGTTCACCGGCGGCACCACCGGCGCGCCCAAGGGCGTGATGCAGAGCTACCGCGCGTGGAACACGACCATCGTCTCGATCATGCAGGCGATGAAGCTCGACGCCGATGAGCGCTACCTCGCGGTGGCCTCGATCACGCACGGCACCTCGACCTTCCTGCTGCCGGTGCTCGGCAGCGGCGGCACGGTGCTGCTGCCGCGCTCGACGAAGCCGCGCGAGGTGCTCGACCAGCTCGAGCACGACCGGGTGACCGCGGTGTTCATGCCGCCCACGCTGATCTACAGCCTGCTCGAGGACCCGACGGCCCGCGGGCGCGACTGGCGCGCGCTGCGCCACTTCGTCTATGCGGCGGCGCCGATGCGCAGCGCGAAGATCGTGGAGGCGCAGCAGGTGTTCGGCCATGTCGAGACCGGCTACGGCCAGACCGAGGCGCCGGCCATCATCTCCTACATGCCGGTGGAGGACGCGCTCGATCCGCGCAACCTCGAGTCGGTGGGCCGCGCCGCGCTGATGACCGAGGTCGCGATCATGGACGCGTCCGGCACGCTGCTTCCGCCGGGCCAGGGCGGCGAGGTGGTGGTGCGTGGCGACCTCGTGATGTCGGGCTACTGGAAGCAGCCCGAGAAGACCGCCGAGGCCTTCCACGACGGCTGGCTGCGCACCGGCGACGGCGGCTATCTCGACGAGCGCGGCTTCCTGTTCCTCAAGGACCGCATCCGCGACCTGATCATCACCGGCGGCTTCAACGTCTACCCGACCGACGTGGAGAACGTGCTGGGCCGCCATCCGGCCGTGTACGACTGCGTGGTGATCGGCGTCGACGACGACAAGTGGGGCGAAGCCGTGCATGCCGCGGTGCAGCTGCGCGAGGGCGCGGCCTGCGAGGCCGCCGAGCTCGTCGCCTGGGTGCGCGAGCGGCTCGATCCCGTCAAGACGCCGAAGGCGGTGCACTTCTTCGACGCGCTGCCGCGCACCGCGAACGGCAAGGCCTCGAAGAAGGATGCACGCATCGAAGTGCTGCGGCGCATGGGCGCCGGCAGCGAGACCTCCTCACCGCATCACGCCACGCCATGAATTCCACGCCAAGCACCGACCGCCACGCCCTCGTCACCGGGGGCTCCTCGGGCATCGGCCTCGCGATCTGCCGCCGCCTCATCGAGAGCGGCTGGCAGGTCACCAGCCTCGACCTCCAGCCGCCGCCCGATGCGCGCAGCGGCACGCACCTGCGCGTGGACATGGGCGACCGCGCGGCGCTCGCGGCCGCGCTCGCCGAGGCCTGCGGCCGCCACCGCTTCACCGGCCTGGTGAACAACGTGGCCGCGATCCGCCCGGCGCCGCTGGAGACCACCTCGCTCGACGACTTCGACCTGCAGATCGGCGTGACCGCGCGCGCAGCGCTGCAGTGCGTGCAGGCCGTGCTGCCCGCGATGCGCGCGGCCGGCGGCGGACGCATCGTCAACATCACGAGCCGCGCCGCGCTCGGCAAAGAGCTGCGCAGCGGCTACTCGGCCGCCAAGGGCGCGCTCAACGCGCTCACGCGCACCTGGGCGCTCGAGCTCGCGGCGCAGGGCATCACGGTCAACGCGGTGGCGCCGGGCCCGATCGCCACCGAGGCCTTCAAGGCCGCGAATCCCGCCGACAGCCCGCGCACGCGGCGCATCGCCGAGGGCATTCCGGTGCAGCGCTTCGGCGAGCCCGCCGAGGTGGCGCACGCGGTCGATGCCTTCATGCACCCGATGGCCTCGTTCATGACGGGCCAGGTGCTCTATGTCTGCGGCGGCATCACCGTGGGCCTGGCGGGCTGAGGGGCCGGCGATGACGATCAGGACCGAGATCGGCTACACCACCCCCGACGCGATCCACGTGCGCGGCATGAACCTCGCCACCGAGATCATCGGCAAGCTCGACTTCGTCGAGATGCTGTGGCTGCTCGCGATGGCGCGGCTGCCCGAGCCGCGCGAGAAGGCCATGGTCAACATGCTGCTGGTGACCGCGGCCGACCACGGCCTCACGCCGAGCGCGATCGCCACGCGCATGACCTGGCTCGGCGCGCCCGAGTCGCTGCAGGGCGCGGTGGCCGCGGGCCTGCTGGGCGCGGGCTCGAACTTCCTCGGCACAGTGCAGAACGTCAGCGAGATGCTGCTCGCGGCCGCCGAAGGCCTGGCCGACGACGCGAGCGATGCCGAAGTGCGCGAACGCGCGGCCACGCTGGTGCGCGAGCGCCGGCAGGCGAAGCGCAGCATCCCGGGCATCGGGCATCCGATCCATGTCGACGGCGATCCGCGCGTGCCGACGCTCCTGGCCGTGTCGAAGGCCAACGGCTACTTCGGGCGCCACTGGCGCCTCGCGCTCGCGCTGGTCGAGGTGTTGCGCGAGGACCATGGCCGCCACCTGCCGCTCAACGCGGCCGGCGCCAACGGCGCGGTGCTCGCCGACATGGGCCTCGACCCGCTGCTGGGCCGCGGCCTCGCGCTGGTCGGGCGCGCGGCCGGGCTGGTCGCGCATGTCTGCGAGGAGTCGCGCGCGCCGACCGGGCAACAGCTCTGGGACCTGGTGCTGCGGCAGGACCCGCGCAACGTGCTGCCCGCGCGCGGCTGAACCGCCGCGGGCTCAGAAGCTGTACCTGGCGCTCAGCAGCGCGCTGCGCTCGGCGCCCCAGTAGCAGGCGCTGCTCGCGCAGGTCGAGAGGTAGCGCTTGTCGAGCGCGTTGCTCACGTTGAGCGCGAAGCGCCAGTGCGGCAGCTCGTAGTACAGCGCGAGGTCGAGCAGCGTGCGTCCGCCCACCGCGATCTGGTTGGCCGCGTCGCCGTAGGTCTTGCCGACGTAGCGCAGCCCGGCGCCCACGCCGAAGCCCGCGAGCGCGCCGTCGAAGCGGTAGTCGCTCCAGACCGAGGCGATGTGACGCGGCACCAGCGCGGGGCGGCGGCCCAGTTCGCTCTTCACGTCGCTGCGCGTGACCTCGACGTCGTTGTAGGTGTAGTTGAAGACCAGGTTCCAGCGCCGCGCCGGACTGGTCTTGGCCTCGAGCTCGAGGCCGCGCGAACGCGTCTCGCCGACCTGGCGCGTGAAGCCGGTCAGGCCGTCGGTGGTGGCGGCGTTGGTCTTGCGCAGGTCGAACAGCGCGGCCGTGTAGAGGCTGTCGCTGCCCGGCGGCTGGTATTTGAGGCCGAGCTCGAACTGCTTGCCGCGCGTCGGCTCGAAGGCCGCGCCGGTGGCGGTGTTGGTGCCGATCAGCGGCAGGAACGAGGTGGCATAGCTCGCGTACGGCACCAGGCCGCTGGCGAAGCCGTAGCTGAGCGCGGCGCGGCCCGAGAAGGCCTGGTCGCGCTGCGCCTGGCGCTGGCCGTTGAGCCGGTTGTCGGTGGTGGTGCGCGCGCGGTCCCAGCGGCCGCCGAGCGTGGCGAGCCAGCGCTCGCCGAAGCGGACCTGGTCCTGCAGGTAGATGCCGCTCTGGTACTGCGCGACGCGGCTGTCGAGCTGGGCCGTGGCCGGCAGCGCGAAGGCCTGGCCGTAGACCGGCGCCAGCAGGTCGAGCGTGGGCTCGGCGCCGATCCAGCGCTGCGCGTGGGCCTTCACGCGCGACAGGTCCAGCCCCAGCAGCAACTCGTGCACCGTGTCGCCGAGCGCGACGCGGCCCGCGAGCTGGTTGTCGATCGCGACCTGGCGCAGGTTCTCCTCGCGCCGGAACGCATAGCGGTTGAGCGTGCGGCCATCGGCGCGCAGGCCGTTGAGCATGGTCTTGTTGAACACCGGCACGTCGACATCGCCCACGCGCGCGTTCTGGCGCAGGCGCCACTGCTCGCCGATGCGGTGCTCGAGCTCCCAGCCGACCGAGCCCTGGTTCTGGTGGAAGCGGTCGAAGCCGCGCTCGGAGTACGAGATGTGCGTGGGCACCGGGCCGGGCCAGGTCCACGACCAGTTGTTCGCGAGCGTGCTGCGGTCGCGCAGGTAGTCGGCCAGGAAGGTGATCTCGGTGTCGCCCGAGAGCTTCCAGCGCACCGCGCCCGCGAGGTAGGCGCGGTCGTTGCGGTCGTCGAACACGTTGTTGCCGTCGCGCGCGAAGCCGGTCAGGCGCCAGGCCACGCGGCCGTCCTCGCCGGCCACGTCGCCGATGTCGAAGGCGCCCTGCTTCACCTCGTGCGTGCCCGCGCCCGCCTCGACCTCGCGCAGGCGCGTGCCGGTGGGCCGCTTGCTGGTGCGGCTCACCAGCCCGCCGGCCTCGGCCTGGCCGTAGAGCACCGACGAGGGGCCGCGCAGCACCTCGATGCGTTCCATGCCGTAAGGCTCGGTGCGGAACAACGCGTAGCTGTAGCTGGCCTGGCGCAGCCCGTCGCGGTAGTCGCTGGTGGCCTGGCCGTTGAAGCCGCGGATCATCAGCCAGTCGTAGCCCTTGGAGTCGGGGCCGTAGGTCTCGATCGCCACGCCGGGCACGTAGCGCAGCGCCTCGGTCACGCTCTGCACGCCGCGCGCATCCATCTCCTGGCGGCTGATCACCGAGATCGCCTGCGGCGTCTCGACCAGCGCGGTGTCGGTCTTGGTGCCCATGGCGCTTCGGCGGGCGACGAAGCCGGTGTCGTCGGCCAGCGTGGGCGGCGCCGGGTCGGCGTTCACGCGCACCTCGGGCAACTGCGCGGCGCCCGCCGGGGACGGCGGCGGCGCCACCGCCGCCGGCGCGGCCACGCGCCCGAGCGAATAGCTGCGGCTGCCCTTGTCGACCAGCGCGTGGCCGCTGCCCGCGAGCAGCCGCGCGAAGCCCTCGCGCATGCCGAAGCGCCCGCGCAGGCCGGGGCTGCGCAGGCCGTCCAGCGTGGCCGGGTCGAAGGACAGCGGCACGCCGGCCTGGGCCGCGAACTGGGCCAGCACATGGCTCAGCGGGCCGGCGGGAATGTCGTAGTCGGCGCGCGCCTCGGGCGGCGCGGGCTCGGCCGCGAGGGCGCCGGCGGCCGAGCCGAGGGCGGCGAAGGCAAGCCCCAGGCACAGGGCGCGCGCGGTGCGGGCGAGTGGAGGGGGCGCGGAGGAACGGCGGACGGACAAGATGCTTCCTTCTTGGTGCTGCATGCAGGCGGTGGACGAAAGGGCAGGCCTCGGTCTCGAGGCCCTTCTTCCGGTACACCGCGCGAGCGCGAAAAAGGGATCAGCTTTTTTTCAGCGCGCCTCGACCACGGTCCAGTAGCGCGTGATGCCGCCGATGCGCACCGGCAGCGTCTTGGCCAGCAGCGCCAAGCTGGCATCGGTGTCGCGCAGCAGGAAGGCGCCCGACACGCGCAGCGCGGCGACCGCGGGATCGCAGCGCAGCACGCCGCCGCGGTAGCGCGAGAGCTCCGCCACCAGCGCGTCGAGGCGCATGTCCTTGGCCACGACCATGCCGTGCTCCCACATCAGCGCCGCCGGGTCGGCCGGCGCCTCGGCGCCGAGCCCCGCGGGGCCGATCGCGCCCTGCATGCCCGCGGGCACGATCCGCGTCTGCCCGGTGGCGGCCGAACGCAGCTCGACCGCGCCCTCGTAGACCGCCACGCGCAGGCTGTCGGCCTCGCGGCGCACGGTGAAGCGCGTGCCGAGCGCGCGCGCCGTGCCCTGCGGCGCCTGCACCACGAAAGGCCGCGCCAGCGAGGCCGGCAAGGCGTCGTGGCCGGTGGTCAGCAGGATCTCGCCCGCATGCAGCCAGAGCCTGCGCCATTCGGCATCGAAGCGCACGTCGAGCGCGGTGGCGGTGTTGAGCACCACCGTCGTGCCGTCGGCCAGCGTGAGCCGGCGCTGCTCGCCGGTGGCGGTGCGCAGGTCGGCGACCCAGTCCTGCCACGGCTGCTCGCGCCACAGCCACCAGGCCGGCGGCGCGGCGAGCGCCACGGTGGCCAGCAGATGCAGCGCCTGGCGCCGGCCACGCGGGCGCACGCGGCGCAGCGCGTCGCCGCCCACGCCCTCGGGCACCTGCGCGAACAGGGACTGCACCGAGGTCGCGCGGCGCCAGGCCTCGGCATGGGCGGCGCTCTGCCGGCCCCAGCGCGCGAAGGCCTCGTGCTCGCGCGGATCGGCCGGGCCGCCGCCGAGGCGCACCATCCAGTCGGCGGCCTCGCCGAGCAGCGCCGCACCCGGTTCCTGCGGAACGCCCACGCGGTTCATGCGGCCGCCAGGCAGGCGACGAAGGCCTTGCGCATGTGGCGCTTGACGGTGACCTCCGAGGTCCGCAACTGCGCGGCAATCGCCGCGTAGCCGAGGCCATCGAGTTGCGCCAGCAGGAAGATCTCGCGCGTGCGCGCCGGCATGGCGCGCAGCAGCGCATCGACGCGCTGCAGCGTCTGCAGCACCAGCAGCCGCGTCTCGGGCGACGGCGCCTCGGCCTCGGGCCGGTGGGCCAGCGCCTCGAGGTAGGCGCGCTCGACCTCGGCGCGCCGCCAGTGGTCGATCACCAGGCCCTTGGCGATGTGGGTGAGCAGCGCGCGCGGCTCCTCGCCCCAGTGCTGGCGGCGCCGGTTGGCGAGGATGCGGACGAAGGTGTCGTTGGCGAGGTCGGCCGCGTCGCAGGCATTGCCCAGCCGCGCGCGCAACCAGTGCCGCAACCATCCGTGGTGCTCGGCATAGAGGCTCGCGACGTCGCCGGCGGATTCGGCGGTGGTGGCAGGGGCGGACATGGCGATTCGGGCACGGGCCGGGCGGATGGCTCGATCGCGCCGGCTTGCAAGTTAATAAGAACGTTTCTCATTTAATTATGCATGAGGCCACGCGGCGCCCGGCCGGTTACGGCCGTTACGCGGGTGACGAAGCCCGGCCGCGGGCGCGTTGCGGCGCGATGGGCCGGCGCCCGAAGATGCGCGGCCATCCGCCACACCGAGCCCTCATCGCCATGCTTCGCCATCCGCTCCCGCGCGCCCGCCTCGCCGCGCTCGCACTCTCCTCGTTCGCCTTCGCCGCGGCCCACGCTCAGCCCGCGACGGGCTTCGACACCGCGCCCGCGCGGCTGGCCGCCGAGGTGCTGGGCCAGCGCCCCGGCACCGTCGTCGCCGGCACCTGGCGCGAGGGCATGGCGCACCTCGCCATCCTGCGCAACGCGCCCCGGCACACCGGCACGGCCAGGGCGATGACGCCCGGCGAAGCGCAACCGGTGTTCGAGATCGGATCGATCAGCAAGGTCTTCACCGGCCTGCTGCTCGCACAAGCGGTGGAGCGCGGCGACTTCTCGCTCGACGACACGCTGGGCCGGCTGCTCGCCGACAAGGCCACGCTGCCGCCGCCCGTGGCCGCGATCACGCTGCGCCAGCTCATCACCCACACGGCCTGTCTGCCGAACCTGCCCGCGCTGCCGGCGCGCCCGCCGGGGCCCGACTCCAATCCCTTCGCCAGGCCCACGCGCGCCCACCTGATGGTGGCGCTCTCCTCGCTCGAGCTCGCGCAGTCGCCGCCGTGCGCGCCGCGCTACGGCAGCCTCGGCATCGCGCTGGTCGGGCAGCTGCTGTCGGAGCGCTATGGCCGGCCCTGGGACCAGCTGGTGCGCGAGCGCATCGCCGTGCCGCTGGGCATGAAGGACACGGTGCAGCACCTCGACGCGGCGCGCGCGAAGCGGCTGCCCCAGGGCTACGCCGGCGATGCGGCGCGCGCGCCCTGGGAATTCGGCGCGCTGGCCGCGGCCGGCGCGTTGCGCAGCACCGTGCCCGACCTGCTCCTGTTCGCACGCGCATTGATGGCCGGCCGCGCAGGACCGCTGGGCGCCGCGGCCGAGCGGCTGCGCGAGCCGCTGTCGGCGCAGGGCGAGTACGACGTCGGCTATGCGCTGCGCATGCGCGATCCGGCCGCGGGCGGCGCGCAGCGGCGCATCTACTTCCACACCGGCCAGACCGGCGGCTACCGCGCGCTGCTCGCGTTCTCGCCGGCCACGAACGGGGCGCTGGTGCTGCTCGCGAGCAACGACGCGGCCGCGGTGGTGCCGGTGCTGGACGCGCTCACCCTCCCCCTCGCCGCGAAGTAGCCATGCGGGCCGTCCCGGGGTGGCCGCCGCGCGATTGCCGGCACAATCCCCGCGGACACACCTGCATGAACACACGATTCGTCGAAGCCTTTCTCTGGGCCGCGCGGCTGGGCAGCTTCCGGGCCGCGAGCGACCGGCTGCACATCACGCAGGCGGCCGTGTCGAACCGCGTCGCCTCGCTCGAGGAAGACATCGGCGCGCGCCTGTTCGAACGCGACGCGCGCGAGCTGCGGCTCACGCCCGTCGGCGTGCGCCTGATGGACTACGGCGAGCGGCTGCTCGAGCTGCGCCGCGAGATCGTCTCGCTGGGCCGCCCGCGCGAGGACCTGCTGGGCCTGGTGCGCATCGGCGCGATCGAGACCGTGGTCCACACCTGGCTGCTGGGCTTTCTCACCAACCTGCGCTCCACCTATCCGGGCATCGAGGTGCAGCTCACCTCCGAGACCACGCTGGCGCTGCACCGCGGCCTGCGCGAGGGCGCGCTCGACATCGCGCTGCAGACCGACCACATCGCGGGCGCGGGCATCGTGAGCACGCCCTGCCTGCCGATGCCCATGGGCTGGGTCGGGCAGATGAGCGCCGAGGGCACGCAAACGGTGGAGCAGTTGCTGCGCCAGCCGGTGCTGACCATGAGCCCGGGCTCGCAGCCGCACGAGGCGCTCAAGAACCTCTACCGCGCGGTGGGCATCCCGCTGGGCAAGGTGCATTGCGTGAGCTCGATCTCGGCGCTCGCGCGGCTGGTGAAGGCCGGCTTCGGCAATGCGCTGGTGCCGCTGCCGCCGGTCTACGAGTACGTGGCGGCCGGCGACGTGCGCATCATCGAATGCGATGCGCTGATCTCGCCGCAGCGGCTGGTGGTGAGCCATCTCGAGGCCGCCGACTCCGACGCCATCCGGCTCGTGGCCGAACTGGCCTGCCGGGCCTCCGACCAGTTCACGGCCGCGGCGGTCGCACCAATCTGGAGCGGAACCATAGAGGGTTAACCCTCGAAACAGCGCATTTGCGCCCCAGCGAGGGGCCAGTAATTCTTGTGGCTGTCGCCCAGAAAAACTCGTTTGTGACAGCCTGACCCCGCGACGGAAGATCGCGCCTTCTTTTTTCGAAGGCCCGCTCCCGCTTCCGCCGCCATGACTTCCACCGCCACCGCTTCCGAACCTTCCGCCGCCGAGAACGGCCTGCTCTTCGTCGCCTGCGACGTCGATCCCGCGGCCGACGAGGCCGACTTCAACCGCTGGTACGACCGCGAGCACGTCGAGGAACGCGTGCGCATTCCCGGCTTCCTTTCCGGCGCGCGCTACTTCTCGCTCGAAGGCGGCCGCCGCTACCTCGGCCTGTACCGCACCGCCTCGCTCGAGGTGTTCCGCTCGGCCGGCTACCGCGCCGCCTTCGAGCGCCAGACGCCGTGGTCGATCGCCAACCTCGACCGCATGCGCGACCCGATCCGCCGCGTCTGCGCGGTGCGCGCCGTCACCGGCTTCGGCAGCGGCAGCCATATCGCGGTGCTGCCGCTCGAGGTGGCCACCGATGCAGCGGCGCTCGCCGAACGCGCCGTCGAGGCCGGCCGCCGCCTCGCCGGGCAGCCGGGCTTCGTCCAGTCCTTCCTGCTGCAACCCGACGTCGCCCTGAGCACGCCGCTGCCGCGCGAGCGCAGCGAAGGCCGCGTGCTGCAGCCGATGCTGGTGGTCGAGACCAGCGGCGCCGACGCGGCCCGCGCCGCGCGCGCCACGGCCGCCGCCGCGCTCGATGCCGATCCCGCGAGCGGCTGGCTGCTCGCGCTCGGCTGGAAGCTGCACGCCGGCGAGCTGGCCTGACCGACCGCCTCCTTCACCTTCTTCCTCGTTCCAGGATCCTCATGACCGAACACGCTCTCCCGGCCGCGTCCGCCGCGCACGGCGCCAAGCCCGCCAAGATGGGCCGCCTCGCGATGGCCAGCTCCATCGGCACCACGCTCGAGTGGTACGACTTCACCGTCTACAACATCATGGCGGCGCTGGTCTTCAACGCGATCTTCTTCCCCTCCTTCGATCCGCTGACCGGCACCATCCTCGCCTTCTCGACCTACGCGGTCGGCTACATCTCGCGCCCGCTCGGCGGCGTCGTCTTCGGCCACCTCGGCGACCGGCTCGGCCGGCGCTTCGTGCTGGTCGCCACGCTGGTGATCATGGGCGTGTCGACCGGCCTCATGGGCCTGCTGCCGACCTACGCGAGCTGGGGCATCTGGGCGCCGGTGGCGCTGGTCGCGCTGCGCTTCGTGCAGGGCGTGGCGCTCGGCGGCGAATGGGCCGGCGCGGTGCTGCTGTCGATGGAGCACGGCAAGCCGAACGAGCGCGGCCGCAACGCCTCGTTCACGCAGGTCGGCCCCTCGGCCGGCACGCTGATCGGCACCGGCTTCATCGCCGCCGTCTCGGCCTGGCTCAGCCCCGAGGACTTCCAGTCCTGGGGCTGGCGCATCCCCTTCGTCTCGAGCGTGGCGCTGGTGCTGTTCGGCCTGTGGCTGCGCCGCGGCGTCGAGGAAACGCCGGTGTTCCGCGAGATGGAGCAGAAGCAGGAGACCGCCAAGACCCCGATCAAGGAAGTGCTGGGCCAGCACTGGCGCCGCCTGCTGGTGGCCGGCGGCTCGCGCATCGGCTCCGACGTGCTCTATGCGCTGGTGGTGGTGTTCACCCTCACCTACGTGACCACCGTGCTGCACCTGTCGCGCCCGCTGGCGCTGACCGCGACCATGATCGGCGCGGCCTGCAACGCGATCTCGGTGCCCTGGTTCGGCAGCCTGTCGGACCGCATCGGCCGCCGTCCGGTCTACATCATCGGCGCGCTCTGCGGCATCGTCTGGGCCTTCGTGTTCTTCGTGCTGATGGACAGCGCCAAGCCGCTCGCGATCTGCGCCGCCGTGGTGGTCGGCCTCGTGATCCACGCCATGATGTACGGCCCGCAGGCCGCCTTCGTGACCGAGCAGTTCCCGAACCGCGTGCGCTATGCGGGCTCCTCGCTGGCCTACACGCTGGCCGGCATCCTCGGCGGCGGCTTTGCGCCGCTGATCATCGCCAGCCTGTTCAAGTCCTACGGCAGCACGCTCGCGGTCTCGCTCTACGTGACCGGCGCGCTGTGCCTCACGCTGGTCGCGCTGCTGGTGGCGCGCGAGACCGCGCACGAACCGCTGGAGGCCTGAAGCGATGACCCGCAACACCCTGCACATCGCGTGCGAAAGCATCGCCGAGGACGGCACCCGCAGCAGCGCGCTGCACGCCGTCGCGCCCAGCGCGCTGGTGGTGGCCGGCTGGACCGGCCGCGACAGCGCCGCCATCGAGCACCACATCGAGGAGCTGGCCGCGCTCGGCGTGCCGCGCCCTTCGAGCGTGCCGCTGTACTACCGCATGGCCTCGCTGCTGCTCACGCAGTCCGCCGAGATCGAGGCCCTGGGCGACCAGAGCTCGGGCGAGGCCGAACCGCTGCTGTTCTTCTCGCGGGGCGAGTGGTGGCTCGGCGTGGCCTCGGACCACACCGACCGCCAGGTCGAGAGCTATTCGGTCGCCGTCTCCAAGCAGATGTGCGCCAAGCCGCTGGCCGCCTCGGCCTGGCGCTGGCGCGACGTGCAGGCGCACCAGGACGCCATCGAGCTGCGCTCGCGCATCTTCGAGGACGGCCGCTGGGTCGACTACCAGCGCGGCACCCTGGCCGCGATCCGCCCGCTGGCTTCGCTGCGCGACGGCCTGCCGGGTCTTGGCAAGGAGCCCGAGGGACTTTTCATGACCTGCGGCACACTGGCGGCGCTGCCCAACGCGCGCGGCGAGGCCATCCGCCCCGCCGCGCAGATGGAAATCGAGTTGCATGACGCGCGCCTGCAGCGGCGCATCGTCCACCGCTATGCGGTGCGCGTCCTGCCCGTGATCGCCTGAACGCCAACTCTTTCATGACACAGAACGACTCCACCATCGGCGCGCTGCGCGCGCGCATCGCCCGCGGCGAACTCACGCACGAGGCGCTGATCGAGCAGGTGCTCGACGGCGCCGCGCAGCCCGCGGCCGCGCACGTCTTCACCCGTCTCTACGCCGACGCCGCCCTGGCCGCCGCGCGCCATGCCGATGCCGCCCGCAAGGCCGGCGTGCAGACCGCGCCGCTCGCCGGCCTGCCGGTCTCGATCAAGGACCTCTACGACGTGGCCGGCGAGACCACCCTGGCCGGCTCCATCGCCTGCCGGGGCGAGCCTCCGGCCGCGCGCGACGCGACCGTGGTGACGCGGCTGCGCGCGCAGGGCGCGGCCATCGTGGGCCGTACCAACATGACCGAGTTCGCGTTCTCGGGCGTGGGCATCAACCCGCACTACGGCACGCCGCGCAACCCGGCCGATGCCGAGGTCGCGCGCATTCCCGGCGGCTCCTCGTCGGGCGCCGCGGTGTCGGTGGCGCTGGGCCTCGCGGTCGCGGGCCTGGGCTCGGACACCGGCGGCTCGATCCGCATTCCGGCCGCGCTGTGCGGCATCGTCGGCTTCAAGAGCACGCAGTCGCGCGTGCCGCGCACCGGCGCCTTCGAACTCGCGCGTTCGCTCGACACGGTGTGCGCGATGGCGCGCAGCGTGGAGGACTGCCTGATTGCCGACGCCGCGATCGCCGACGCGCCGCTCGTGGTGCGGCGCCGGCCGGCGCAGGGGTTGCGGCTTGCGGTGCCGAAGACGCTGATGTTCGATGCGATCGAGCCTGGTGTGGCGCGGGCTTTCGAGCGGGCTGTTCAGGCGCTGTCGAAGGCGGGGGCGCAGATCGTCGAAATTCCCTTGAGCGAACTGGCGGAGATCGGGACGGTCAATGCGCCGGGGGGGTTGTCGCCTATCGAGGCTTCGGCTGTGCATCGGGAACGGTTTGCTTCTAAGCGCGAGGCTTTCGACTCTCGGGTTGCGGCGCGGATTGCCTTGGGGACCGAGGTGCGGGCGGCCGATTACATCGCGCTGCTGGATCGGCGGCGGGAATGGATTTCTCGGGTCGAAGGACGGCTTGAAGGCTTCGATGCGCTGTTGTGTCCCACCGTGCCTATCGTGGCGCCCGCCATCGATTCGCTGGCTGAGGATTCGGCGTTCTTCCAGGCGAACGGACTGTTGTTGCGGAATACGTTTGCGATCAATTTGATGGATGGGTGTTCGTTCAGCTTGCCTTGTCATTCAGCTGGGGAACTGCCTGTTGGGTTGATGCTTTCCTCTGTTCGAGGGGATGACTCGCGGTTGGCTGGGGTTGCATTGGCTGTTGAGGGCGTGCTGCGGGTGGGGTGAGGTTGCTCTTCTTGTTTAGGCCGTTGGCCGGGTCTCGCCCCGGCGGGCGAGTCACTTTCTCTTGTCTCGCTGTATGGACCGGGGACCTGGGTAACAGGTGTGCGCGGACATAGGAAACACTTTCTGGGTCGATACGCCCGAGGAAGTGCCCTATGCCCTGGCAGCCGAGAGACCTGATGGACACCAAGCGAGAGTTCGTAGAGCTGGCCCTGCAAGACGGCGCCAATCGGCGTGAGCTGTGCCGGCGATTCGGCATCAGCCCCAAGACCGGCTATGCGCTGCTCAAGCGCTATGCGCAGCAGGGTATCGCCCAGGCATGTACGCCTCGCAGCACGCGGCCGCTGAACTCGCCCACGCGCAGCCCTCACGACCTCGAGCAGGCCGTCATCGAACTGCGCCACGCACACCCCACCTGGGGCGGGCGCAAGATCGCCCGCCGACTGGCCGACTTGGGCATGAGCGACGTTCCCGCCCCCAGCACCGTGACCAACATCCTGCATCGCCACGGGCTCATCACGCCCGAGGCCAGCTTGGCCAGCGAACACTGGCATCGCTTCGAGCACGAACACCCCAACGCCTTGTGGCAGATCGACTTCAAGGGCGACTTCGGCATGGCCACGGCTCGTTGCTATCCCCTGACCCTGCTGGACGACCATTCCCGCTTCAACCTGGCCCTGAAGGCCTGTGCGAGCGTGGGCATAGATAGCGTTCGCCCCCACCTGGTGCAGGCCTTCAGCCGCTATGGGCTGCCGGTTCGCATCAACTCCGACAACGGTGCGCCTTGGGGCGCTCCGCGCCAGCCCGAGCACGGCCTGTCCGAGCTGAGCGTGTGGCTCATCAGGCTGGGCATCCGCGTCAGCCACAGCGCGCCGTACCACCCACAGACCAACGGCAAGATCGAGCGCTTCCATCGCTCGTTGAAGGCCGAACTGCTCGCAGGACGCAGCTTCAGCGATCTGAACCAGGCCCAGGCAGCCTTCGAGCGCTGGCGCGGCATCTACAACCATGAGCGCCCGCACGATGCGCTGGGTCTGCTCACCCCGGCCAAGCGCTATACGGTCAGCCCAAGACCCTATCCGAAGCACTTGCCGCCCATCGAGTACGAGCGCGGCGACACGGTGGTCGCCGTCAAGCACAACGGGGAAGCCAACTTCCGAGGCCACAGGCTCAAGGTACCCAACTGCCTGCTCAAGCTGCCCATCGCGTTCCGGGCAGATCCCGCGCACGACGGGCGCTTCAACGTGCTGTTCTGCCACCACCCATTCATGCAGATCGACTTGAAATCGATCCCCACGAAGCCTTAACCTGACAACGTGTTTCCCATGTCCGCGCACACCTGTTACCCAGGTCCCCGGTCCATACATCTCGCCAAGAGAAAGTAACCAAAGAGAAGGCGACCCCAACTGTCTGTGTCCCTCCGCTTCGCTACGGGCAACCTGCGGTGCTCGGAGAAAGCGGGGGTCCGCAGAACTCGCTCCACTTCGTTGCGCTCAGACAGCTGCGGCCCTTATCCCGCTTTCTCCTGCGCTCCTCGGCACAGCCAGAGGGGATGAGGGTCAACGCGCCGTGGCGCGTCCTTGTGTGGTGAGTGCGCATGCGTAGGCCCTGGACCTTTCACCGAGGCCGAGCGAAGCGACGGCCCGACCCACCCCCTCTGGCTGCGCCGAGGAGCGCAGCGTTTCGCGGATCAGGGCTCGCAGCTGTTTGAGCGAAGCGAGTTCTGCGAGACCCCGCGAAACGCGAGCACCGCAGGTTGCCCGCAGCTTCGCTGCGGGTCGCAGACAGTGGGGTCGCCTTTTCTTTGCCTACTTTCTTTTGGCGAAGCAAAAGAAAGTAGGTCCGCCGCCGGGCGGAATTCCCGGCTCCTGCCTCAGCAAAAGCAAACCGCTATTTAGAGGAAGTAGCAGCCCCCAATGCATCAGGCTCAACAGCAACACGCACCTGCCGCCGCGCATACCTCTGCGCCAACACAGCACAAACCATCAACTGCATCTGATGAAACAACATCAGCGGCAAAACGATGGCGCCAACCGCATGCGAAGCAAACAGAACCTTCGCCATCGGAATCCCGCTGGCCAGACTCTTCTTCGACCCGCAGAACACGATAGTGATCTCGTCCTCCGTATCGAAGCCAAGCTTGCGCGCCAACAAGGTAGTAAGGCTCAACGCCAACGCCAGGATCACCGCACACACCACCAGCAACCCCACCAGCGCATGCCCCGGCACCTGCCGCCACAACCCCTCGATCACCGCAGCACTGAACGCCGTATAGACCACCAGCAGGATCGACCCCTGGTCCACGAACTTCAGCACCGAAGCACGCCGCTTCACCCAGCCCCCGATCCAGGGCCGCAGCAGATGCCCCGCCGCGAACGGCACCATCAGCTGCAGCAGGATCCGCCCGATCGCATCGAGCGAGGACGAAGCCGCGTGCCCGCCATGCGGCAACACCACCAGCCCCACCAGCACCGGCGTCACGAACACCCCCAGCAGCGTCGATGCCGAAGCACTGCAGATCGCAGCCGGCATGTTGCCGCGCGCCATCGCCGTGAAGGCGATCGCCGACTGCACGGTGGCCGGCAGCACGCACAGATACAGCACGCCGGTGTAGAGCTCGGGCGTGACCAGCGGCACCAGCACCGGCTTCAACGCCAGCCCGAGCAGCGGGAACAGCACGAAGGTGCTCGCGAACACCAGCAGGTGCAGCCGCCAGTGGGTGATGCCCTCGAGGATCGCCTCGCGCGAGAGCTTGGCGCCGTGCAGGAAGAACAGCAGGCCGATGGCCACCGTGGTCAGGCCCTCGAAGAACTGGGCGGGACGGCCGCTGGCGGGAACGAGGCTCGCAAGGGTGACGACCGACAGCAGGGCGAGGGTGAAGTTGTCGGGCAGGAGGCGGGAACGGGACATGGAAAGGCAAAGCGCGACCGGCCCCGGGACGGGGACGATCGCTCGAATAAGGGATTACCCGTATTTTCGCGCTAGTGCGCCGTCGAGGCGGCGGGGCGCGAAGAAGGCGACGCGGACGGTGGGGGATAGCCCGTGGGGGCGGCCGTGAAGCGTGCCTGGCGGCAGCGCAGGCAGTAGTCGATCAGGTCGTCGACCTCGGTCGCCTTGTCGAACACGGCGTCGGCGCCGAGCTGCAGGCAGCGGCGGCGCATGTCGGGCGTGGCGTGATTGCTCAGCACCACCATCTTCTGCGACGGATCGCGGTGGCGGCAGGCCTGCAGCACGCTGAGGCCGGTGCCGTCCTTCAGGAACAGGTCGACGATCGCCAGGTCCCACAACGCCATGTTGCGCGTGAGCCAGCGCGTGCTCTCGGCCTCGGTGTCGGCCAGGCCGACCGGATCGACCCGCGCCACCTCGCGCAGGGTGCCCACGAGGTTCTCGCGGATGGTGGGGTTGTCTTCGACGATGAAGGTGCGGACGGTGCTCATGGCGGCGGGCGGCGATCCCGATCAGGCGGGATGGCCGGCGGGGCTTTGTTGCCAACGAGGCTACAAAGTGCGCCCGCCACAAGACGCAGGCATGACACCCCTGCCCGGGTAGGACAAGGCCGGGGCGCCGCTCAGAGCGTGAGGATCGTGCAGCCCGTGGTCTTGCGCGCCTCGAGGTCGCGGTGCGCCTGCTGCACGTCGTCCAGCGCATAGCGCTGCACGATCGGGATCTTCACCGCGCCGCTCTGCACGATGGCGAACAGGTCGTCCGCCATCGCCTGCGTGCTCTCGCGCGTGGCCAGGTGCGAGAACAGCGTGGGGCGCGTCAGGTACAGCGAGCCCTTGGCCGCCAGCACGCCGAGGTTGACCGGCGGCACCGGGCCCGAGCCGTTGCCGAACATGGCCAGCAGGCCGAAGGGACGCAGGCAGTCGAGCGAGCCCTCGAAGGTGTCCTTGCCGACCGAGTCGTAGACCACCTTCACGCCCTTGCCGCCGGTGATCTCCTTGACGCGGGCCGTGAAGTTCTCGCTGCCGTAGTTGATGGCGTGCGCCGCGCCGTGGTCGAGCGCGAGCTGGCACTTGGCGTCGCTGCCGGCGGTGCCGATCAGCTGCAGGCCCAGCGCCTTGGCCCACTGGCAGGCGATCAGGCCGACGCCGCCGGCCGCGGCATGGAACAGCACGAAGTCGCCGGGCTGCAGGCCCTCGGCCGGCAGCGTCTTCTTCAGCAGGTACTGCGTGGTCAGGCCCTTGAGCATCATGGCCGCGCCGGTCTCGAAGGAGATGTCGTCGGGCAGCTTGCAGACGCACTTGGCGGGCATCACGCGCAGCTCGCTGTAGGCGCCGGGCGGCTGGCTCGCATAGGCGGCGCGGTCGCCGGCCTTCAGGTGCGTCACGCCCTCGCCCACCGCCTCGACCACGCCCGCGGCCTCCATGCCCAGCTGCAGCGGCATCTGGAACGGATAGAGCCCGCTGCGCTGGTAGGTGTCGATGAAGTTCAGGCCCACGGCCTTGTGGCGGATGCGGATCTCGCCGGGGCCGGGCTCGCCGACCTCGACCTCGACGATCTTCAGTTCCTCGGGACCGCCATGGCGGTCGATACGAACGGCTTTGCTCAACATCGGTGCTGTCTCCACGCGCGAAAAAAGAAGAGGCGCATCCTGCCATGTTTGGGGGTTTCCGCGGCGACACGGGTCATTGCATCCAGCCGTTAGAGTCGGCGCCCATGTCACAGCCGCAGCGCCTCACGCCCCTGACCGTCCTCCTGCTCGTCGTGCCGCCGCTGCTGTGGGCCGGCAACGCGGTGGTCGGCCGCCTGGTGCGCGAGCTGGTGTCGCCGCTCACGCTGAACTTCGTGCGCTGGGTGATCGCCTTCGTGCTGCTGCTGCCGCTCGCGGCCCCGGTGCTGCGGCCCGCGAGCCCGCTGTGGGCGCACTGGAAGCGCTACGCGCTGCTGGGCCTGCTGGGCATCGGTCTCTACAACGCCTTCCAGTACCTGGCGCTGCAGACCTCCACGCCGATCAACGTGACGCTGGTGGGCTCGAGCCTGCCGCTGTGGATGCTGGCGGTGGGCAGCCTGTTCTTCGGCGCCCGCCCGCATGGGCGCGCGATCGGCGGCGCGCTGCTGTCGATGCTCGGCGTGCTGCTGGTGCTCAGCCGCGGCGAATGGCGCCAGCTGCTGGCGCTGCGGCTGGTGCCGGGCGACCTCTACATGATCCTCGGCACCATCGCATGGGCCTTCTACAGCTGGCTGCTCGCGCGCACGCACGAGCCCGCCGCGCTGCGGCGCGACTGGGCCGCGTTCCTGATGGCGCAGCTGGTGTTCGGCATCGCCTGGTCGGGCGCGCTCGCGGCCGGCGAATGGGCGCTGACGCCGGCCCACCTCGACCTGGGCTGGCCGCTGGCCGCCGCCATGGCCTTCATAGGCATCGGCCCGGCCGTGCTGGCCTACCGCTGCTGGGGCACCGGCGTGCAGCGCGCGGGCCCGCAGGTGGCGGGCATCTTCATGAACCTCACGCCGCTGTTCGCGGCCGTGATGTCGGCGGCCTTCCTGCGCGAGGCGCCGCACTGGTACCACGGCGCGGCCTTCGTGCTGATCGTGGGCGGGATCGTGGTGTCGACACGGCGCTGAACGAGCGCTCGCGCGCGCTGCTCAGGGCTTGCGGAACAGGCCCGTCAGCAGGCCCTTCTCGTCGAAGCGGTCGTCCTTGAAGCACTCGATGGTTTCCAGTCCCGCCGCTTCCATCGCCCGCGCCAGGCTGGCCTCGGTGTAGAAGCCCACGTGGCAGGGATCGGGATAGGCGCGGTCGTAGGGGATCGAGATCACGAAGTGGCCGCCCGGCACCAGCGACCGGCACGCCGACGAGAGGAAGTCCGCCACGTCGTCGGCGTAGATGTGCTCCAGCGTATGGAAGCTCACGACGGTGTCGGCCGGCGGCACGATCGGGCCGTCGGCCGTGAGGTCGTGCTCGACGAACAGGCTCGGCAGGGGCACGGCTTCGAAGAGTTCGCGTGCCAGCGACAGCGCCTGTTCGTTGAGGTCCACGCCGACCACTTCGCGCACGCGCGGGTTTTCGCGCAGCCAGTAGGTGCTCGCGCCGTGGTTGCAGCCGATGTCGAGCACGCGGCCCCGGATGAAGGGCGCGTAGGCCTGCAGGATGCGGCGGTTCGCATGCCGCTCCCAGAAGCCGAACGGGCTCGGCTCGACCGTGAGGTACGACTCCTTGGCATAGCGCGCCTGCGGCGGCGCGGCGGGCGCGAACAGGTGCGCCAGTTCCGGTTGGCTCGCCAGCCAGCGCGGCGCCTCCTCGCGGCCCACCAGTTGCCACGCGTAGCCGGGCCGGTCATAGAGGTCGCGTCCCGAAGCCAGCAGCGCGGGAATGTCGAGCGACTCGAGCAGCTCGGGCCGGTTGTATTCCTGGTGCGCGAAGCCGCGGATCTTGGCGCGCACCGCCTCCTCGTCCATCGCGAGGTACGACAGGTGCCAGCCCGCGTCGTCGATCAGCCGCGCGGGCTGGGCGCCGCTGCGCACGCGCAGGCGCAGCTGGTCGGGCGTGAGGCCGTCGAGCCGCGCGCGCGTGGCCGCCACGGTCCAGATCGCGGCGGCCTCGGGGCCCCGCACGTTGCGGTAGTCGGCGTAGAAGTAATAGAAGGCCTGGCGCAGCCCGAAGACCTCGTGGCGGCGGTCGTCGCGCATGGCGCGCACGACTTCGGCGCGCGGTATCTCGTCGGCGTCGGAGACCATCACCAGGTCGTGCGGCGCCGCGTCGTGCAGGCCGCGCAGGATCTGGTTGCGCTGGAATTTCTCGCGGATCCAGAAGCCCGATTTCGGCGCGTCGGCATGCCAGTCGCCGGGCACGGCGATCGCATCGGCGGCCGCGTCGACCTCGGGCATGTCGTGCACCGTCACATGGCGGATGCGCGGCAGGAAGGCCGCGATGCGCGGATCGGCGGCATCGAAGCGCAGCGGCTTGGGCGCGCCGGTGAAACTGCGGTCGGCCTCGACCACGACGAAGCAGTCGACCACCTCGTCGAGCTCGTGCAGCCGCGCCGCGAGGATGTCGGCCTCGCCGTTGTAGGTGAAGCAGTCGTAGACCCTGCGCGTGGGACCGGGCGACACGGCCGCGGCCTGCGCCTCGGGCGGGAACTCGATGCGGTAGCCGCGGCGCTCGAACATCGTCAGCAGGTCGCGCTCGCCGTACCAGCCGTCGAGCTCCGACAGCGGCACCAGCGAACGCACCGTGGGCGGCGACAGCGACACCAGCCGACGCACCTTCGAGTGATGGCCGAAGATCTTCAGCGCATCGAAGCCATGGTGCAGCTGCGGGCCCGCATGCTCGATCGCGAACTCGCGCGCCAGCTCGACCGGCGCGAAGCGCAGGCCCCGGGCCTCGAGCGCCGGCCGCAGCACGCCGGTCAGCTGCACGTCTTCCAGCAAGGGGTTGTGGTGCCAGTGCATCCGCAGCGGCTCGCCCTCGAGCGCGTCGGGCGGCGGAATCTCGACGCGGATCTCGGGATGGTCGACCAGCGCGCGCAGGAAGCGCCGGCTGCGCAGGCTGAAGCCGCCGTTGAGCACCGGCGTCACGCGGTGGTCGGGCCGCGCGTACTCGTCGGCCCATTCGAAGCGGTTGCGCCAGTAGGCCGGCCCCTGCGGCGGCTCGATTCGCGCGAGGTGGATCGGCGCGCCGATGCAGTCGTGGTCGAGGAAGGCCTCGTTCCAGTTGGCCGCGTCGAGCACCCAGCCGTCTTCCTGCACGATCAACGCGAACTCGGTGTCCACCAGGCGCCAGAGCGCGAACATGATGAACCAGCTGTACTCGTGGTAATCGAGCGGCGCGATCGCGCGGTGCGCGATGCCGCGGCCCAGATCGGCCGGCGCCTGCGGGCTGCACAGCAGCGCGCGCGCGCCGGGCATCTGCGCCAGGCTCAGTTCGAGCGCCATGGCGGCGCCGCGCGCATCCGGCAGGCCGGTGACGGACACCAGCGTGATCTTCTGAAACGACTCCCTGCTCATCTTCTTGCCCCGCGAATTCTTCGTTCCGCGTGATGCCCGGTCCGGCTCAGTAGGTGCCGGGGTAGGCACCGCCATCGGCCAGCACGTTCTGCCCGGTCATGTAGCCGGCCTGCACGCTGCACAGGAAGGCGCAGATGGCACCGAACTCGGCCGGCGTGCCGAAGCGGCGCGCGGGCACGGACTTCTTGCGGTTCTCCCACACGGTGTCGAAGTCCAGGCCCGACTTCTGCGCCGCGCCGCTCATCGTGCCCTTGAGGCGGTCGGTCTCGAAGGAGCCGGGCAGCAGGTTGTTGATGGTCACGCCCTTGGCCGCGACACTGCTGCGCGCCACGCCGGCCACGAAGCCGGTGAGGCCGCTGCGCGCGCCGTTCGACAGGCCCAGCACCTCGATCGGCGACTTCACCGAGCTCGAGGTGATGTTGACGATGCGCCCGAAGCCGCGCTCGGCCATGCCGTCGACCGTGGCCTTGATGAGCTCGATCGGCGTGAGCATGTTGGCGTCGACCGCCTTGATCCAGTCCTCGCGCTCCCAGTTGCGGAAGTCGCCGGGCGGCGGGCCGCCGGCATTGGTGACCACGATGTCGAAGGCATGGCCCAGCGCGAACACCGCGGCGCGGCCGGCCTCGGTCGTGATGTCGGCCGCCACGGCCTTGACGAAGGGAGCCGGCGTGCCCGCGGCCGTGGCCGCGTCGGCCAGCTGCTTGGCGGCCGCCTCGAGCGCCTCGGCGCCGCGCGCCACGATCACCACGTTGACGCCCTCGCGCACCAGCGCCTCGGCGCAGCCGTAGCCCAACCCCTTGCTCGCGCCGCACACCAGCGCGGTCTTGCCTGCAATGCCCAGATCCATTTGTTCGACTCCAGAAGAGAAAGAAGAAAAGCGCGACGGCCTCAGCGGCCCTTGCGCGTGAAAACGAAGATGCCCGCGATCACCAGCGCCGTGCCGGCGGCGATCCAGGCGGTGAACGGTTCGCCGAGTATGACCACGCCCATGAGGATGGTCGACAGCGGTCCGATCATGCCGGTCTGGGCGGCGATGGCCGGCCCGATGCGCTCGATCGCCATCATCACCATCAGCACCGGCACCGCGGTGCACAGGGTGGCGTTGAGCACCGACAGCCAGATCACCTCGGGCGCCACCTGCAGCGCCGCGCCGAGTGGCCGCAGCAGCGCGAACTGCGCGAGGCAGAACAGGCAGGCCACGGTGGTCGCGAGGCCCACCAGCCGCAGCGAACCGAGGCGCTGCACGAATTCGCCGCTGTAGACCAGGTAGCCCGCATAGCTCACCGCGCTGAGGAACACCAGGAACGCGCCCCAGGCCGCCGCGAGGCCGCCGCCCTTGCTCTCGCCGGCCAGCAGTTCGTGGCCGAACACCAGCAGCACGCCCGCGTAGCTGATGACCATGCCGACGAGCTGCGGCCGCGTGACGCGGCGGCGGTACAGCACCCAGCCGAAGAACAGCACCAGCGTGGGATTGAGATAGAGGATCAGCCGCTCGAAGCTGGCCGAGATGTAGGCCAGGCCGGCGAAGTCGAGGAAGCTCGCGAGGTAGTAGCCCGAGAAGCCCAGCCCGATCACGCCGAGCCAGTCGCGAACGCTCAAGGCGGGCTTGCCGCGCCCGGCCCACCAGGCCATGAGCGCGAACAGCGGCAGCGCGAACAGCATGCGCAGCATGATCAGCGTCACGGCATCGACGCCGTGGCGGTAGGCCAGCTTGACGATGATCGCCTTGCCGCTGAACGCGATCGCGCCCAGCGAGGCGAGGACGAGGCCGGGCGCGATGCTCTTCGCGCCGTCTGGAAGGGGAATGCCGGTGCTCGCGGCCGTCTTGGTCATCCCCCGATCATCGCGTGAAAGCTCAATACCCTGCTGCCGCTCCGTCTCGGCGCGGATCGCTGGCGGCCACGTAGCCCTCGACCGAGGGATCGCCCGCGCGCCAGATGAACTGGCCGGCACCGAAGTCCTGGTAGGAGTCGTTGATGACCTCGAGGTGATGGCCCAGCCCGCGCAGGCCCTGCACGGTGGCGGGGTTCATCGCGGCCTCGACGTTGATCTCCAGACCCGCGTTGAAGCGCCAGCGCGGCGCGTCGCAGGCGGCCTGCGGGCTCTGCTTGTAGTCGAGCATGCGCACCAGCGTCTGCATGTGGCCCTGGGGCTGCATGTTGCCGCCCATCACGCCGAAGCTCATCACCGGCTGGCCGTCCCTGGTGAGGAAGGCCGGGATGATGGTGTGGAACGGGCGCTTGCCCGGTGCCACCACGTTCGGGCTCTCGGCCTTGAGGCTGAAGCCGTGGCCGCGGTTCTGCAGGCTGATGCCGAACTCGGGTTCGACGCAACCCGAGCCGAAGCCCATGTAGTTGCTCTGGATGAAGCTCACCATCATGCCGCTCTCGTCGGCCGCGGTGAGGTAGATGGTGCCGCCCTTCACGGGGTTGCCGGCCTTGAAGTCCTGCGCCTTGCTGCGGTCGATCAGCCGCGCGCGCGAGGCCAGGTAGGCATCGTCGAGCATCTGCTCGGTCGTGACCTCCATGGTTCCGCGCTCCGACACGTAGCGGTAGACGTCGGCGAAGGCCAGCTTCATGGCCTCGATCTGAAGATGCTGCGACTCCACCGAGTCGACCGGCAGCGAGGCGATGTCGAACTTCTCGAGGATGCCCAGCGCGATCAGCGCCGCGATGCCCTGGCCGTTGGGCGGGATCTCGTGCAGCGTGTGGCCGCGGTAGTCGCGCGAGATCGGCGTGACCCACTCGGGCTGGTAGGCCGCGAGGTCGGCCACGGTGAGCGCGCCGCCCTGCTCCTGGGAGAACTTCGCGAGCGCCTCGGCGATCTCGCCCGTGTAGTAGGCCTCGCCCTTGGTACGGGCGATGGCCTTGAGCGCGCGCGCGGCGGCGGCGAAGCGGAACAGTTCGCCGACCTCGGGCGCGCGGCCCCAGGGCAGGAAGGCCTGCGCGAAGCCCGGCTGCGATTGCAGCAGCGGCGTGGCCGCGAGCCACTTGCCCTGCACCACCGGCGGCACCAGGTAGCCGCGCTCGGCGATGTCGATGGCCGGCGCCATCAGGTCGGCGAAGGGCAGCTTGCCGAAGCGCTCGCTGAGCGCGGCCCAGCCGCGCACCGCGCCCGGCACGGTGACCGAATCGATGCCGCGCATCGGCGGGGTGGCGGCGTCGGCGCCGTACTTGGCCTTGAAGTACTCGGGCGTCCAGGCCTTGGGCGCGGGGCCCGAGGCATTGAGGCCGTGCAGTGCCTTGCCGTCCCACAGGATGCAGAAGGCATCGCTGCCCAGGCCGTTGCTCACGGGCTCGACCAAGGTCATGACGGCCGCGGTGGCGACCGCCGCGTCGACCGCGTTGCCGCCCTGCTGCAGGATGCGCAGGCCGGCCTGCGCGGCCAGCGGATGCGAGGTCGACACAACGTTGCGCGCGAACACCGGGATGCGGGTGGAGGTGTAGGGGTTGCCGAAATCGAAGTTCATGGCGGTGGTGCTCTCGTGTGTCTTCAGTCGTTGGTGATCTTGCGTTCGACGACGATCTTCTTCCACTTGGCGGCGTCGGCGGCCACCATCTTCGCGAACTGCTCGGGCGTGCCGGCCGTGGCGGGCTCGATGCCCAGGCGCGACAGCTTGTCCTTGACCTCGGGGTCGGCCAGTGCCTCGTTGGCGGCCTTGTTCACGCGCGCCACGAGATCGGCCGGCAGGCCCTTGGGGCCGTAGAAGCCGAACCAGGTGTTCGATTCGTAGCCCGGCAGCGTGTCGGCGATCGGTGGCAGCTCGGGCGCCAGCGGGCTGCGCTTGAGCGAGGTCACGCCCAGCGCGCGCAGCCGGCCGTCGCGCACGTGCGGCATGCCGGTGGGCAGCGAATCGAACAGCACGTCGACCTTGCCGCTGATCAGGTCGGGGATCGCGAGCGCCGTGCCCTTGTAGGGGATGTGGGTGACGAACACGCCGGCCTGCGCCTTGAACAGCTCGGCCGTGAGCTGCACGATGGTGCCGTTGCCGCTCGAGGCGTAGTTGAGCTTGCCGGGGTTCTTCTTCGCGTAGTCGATCCACTCGCGCACCGTCTTCGCGGGCGAGTTCACGGGCACCAGCATGATGCTCGGCGCGTCGCCCACGTGCGCGATCGGCGTGAAGTCGCGCACCGTGTCGTAGGGCAGGCGACTGGTGATGGCCGGGCCGATCGAGTGCGTGCTGGTGGTGGCCAGCAGCAGCGTGTAGCCGTCGGGCGCGGCCTTGGCCGCGATGTCGGAGCCGATGGCGCCGCCGGCGCCGGGCTTGTTGTCGACCACCAGCGTGGTGCCCAGCTTCTCGCCCATCTTCTGGCCCAGCGTGCGCGCGAACAGGTCGGTGGCACCGGCCGCGGGAAAGGGCACGACAAGGCGGATCGGCTTGTTGGGGTAGCCCTGCGCGAGGCCGGTGGCCGGCGCGGCCAGGCACAGCGCGGCGAAGGCGGCCGCGAGGCCGTGGAGAAACTGGTGGCGTTGCATGGTGCTGGATTCCCTTCGCAAGATGGCGAACATTCGATGCTAAGCAGCGCGGGCGCATCAAGCCAGATAATCCTGCTTATTCAACTATGAGCACAATTTATGGCACGGATCGCCGCCGAGGAGGTTTCGCTGCAGCAGCTTCGCGCGCTCGCGGCGGTGGCCGAAACGGGCAGCTTCACGCTGGCCGCCGAGAGCCTGCAGCTGACCCAGCCGGCCATCAGCCACCTCGTCAAGCGCATGGAGGAGGACCTCGGCCAGCCGCTGGTGGTGCGCGGGCGGCGCATCCGCATGACCGATGCCGGCCAGATGATGGTCGACACGGCCGTGCGCGCGCTGCGGCTGATCGATGAATCGGTCAATGCCTGCCGCTCGCAGGCGCAGTTGCGCGAGGGCCGCGTGGTGCTGGCGGTGGGCCATCTCACGGCCGGCGCGCTGATGCCGCCGCTGCTCGGGCGCTTCGCGCACAAGCACCCCAAGCTGGCCACCACGCTGCTCGACAGCACCGCCGAGCAGATGATCTCGCGCATCCTCTCGCAGGAGGCCGACCTGGGCTTCGGCTCCGACATCGGCCAGGCGCATTCGGAGCTCGCGACCGAGCCGCTGTTCGTCGAGCGCATGGCGCTGTTCGTGCGCGAGGACCATCCGCTCGCGCAGCGCACCAGCATCGAGGCGCGGCAGCTCGAGGCCCTGCCCTTCATCCACGTCAACCCCGACGCCAACGTCTGGCGCGCGGTGAGCCGGCAGCTCTCGAGCGTGGCCAATGTCTATCCGCAGGTGGCGCACCACGTGTCGATGCTCTCCACCGCCTTCGGCCTGATCCAGGCCGGCGCGGGCGTGGCGCTGCTGCCGCGCTACGTGGAGGTGCTGATGCCGCCGAACCTGCGCGCGCTCTCGGTCACGCGGCCGGTGCTCGAATACCCGCTGGTGGCGGTGCGGCTGGCCAAGCATCCGCTGAGCCCGGCGGCGATGGCCTTCCTCGACATCGCGCGGCAGCACCTGAAGCCGCGCGCGGCGAAGGGCTGAACGGCCTTCGCCAAAAACGAACGGCGCCCGCAGGCGCCGTTGGCTGGAACGAGCCCGGCACGCATGCCGGGCAGTCGTCGATCACTCCTCGACGAAGGCTTCCTCGCGCTTCGACTTCACGGCCGGCAGCAGCACGATCACGAGCAGCAGCAAGGCGGCAGCCAGCAGGCCGGCGGAGATCGGACGCGTGATGAACACGCTCCAGTCGCCGCGCGACAGCAGCAGCGAGCGGCGCAGGTTCTCTTCCATCATCGGGCCCAGGATGAAGCCCAGCAGCAGCGGCGCGGGTTCGCAGCCGAGCTTGAAGAAGGTGTAGCCCACGAAGCCGAAGATGCCCACCATCCAGATGTCGAAGGTGTTGTTGTTGGTCGAGTACACGCCGATCGCGCAGAACAGCACGATCGCCGGGAACAGGTACTTGTAGGGCACCGACAGCAGCTTGATCCACATGCCGATCAGCGGCAGGTTCAGGATGATCAGCATCGCGTTGCCGATCCACATCGAGGCGATCAGGCCCCAGAACAGCTCGGGGTTGCTGGTCATCACCTGCGGGCCGGGCTGGATGTTGTGGATCGTCATCGCGCCCACCATCAGCGCCATCACGGCGTTGGGCGGAATGCCCAGCGTCAAGAGCGGAATGAAGGAGGTCTGCGCGCCGGCGTTGTTGGCCGACTCGGGAGCCGCCACGCCACGGATGTTGCCCTTGCCGAAGGGCACTTCGCCCGGCTTCAGCTTGGTCTTCTTCTCGATGGTGTAGGCCGCGAAGGCCGCCAGCAGCGCACCGCCGCCGGGCAGGATGCCCAGGGCCGAGCCCAGGGCCGTGCCGCGCAGCACCGCGGGCACCATGCGCTTGAAGTCTTCCTTGGTCGGGAACAGGCCCTTCACCTTGGCGGTGAACACTTCGCGCTCTTCGTCGGGACGCGAGAGGTTCGCGATGATTTCGCCGTAGCCGAACACGCCCATGGCGATGGCCACGAAGCCGATGCCGTCGGTCAGTTCGGGGATGTCGAAGCTGAAGCGCGCCACGCCGGAGTTCACGTCAGTGCCCACCAGGCCCAGCAGCAGGCCCAGCACGATCATCGCGATGGCCTTGAGCAGCGAGCCCGAAGCCAGCACCACGGCGCCGATCAGGCCCAGGATCATCAGCGAGAAGTACTCGGCCGGGCCGAACTTGAAGGCCAGCTCGGTCAGCGGCGGCGCGAAGGCGGCCAGGATCAGCGTGCCCACGCAGCCCGCGAAGAACGAGCCCAGGCCCGCCGCGGCAAGCGCCGGCCCCGCCCGGCCCTTGCGCGCCATCTGGTAGCCGTCGATCACTGTCACCACCGAGGATGACTCCCCTGGCAGGTTCACGAGAATCGCGGTGGTGGAGCCGCCGTACTGCGCGCCGTAGTAGATGCCGGCCAGCATGATGAGGGCCGACACCGGGGGCAGTGCGTAGGTCGCGGGCAGCAGCATCGCGATGGTCGCGACGGGGCCGATGCCGGGCAGCACGCCGATCAGCGTGCCCAGGATACAGCCGACCAGGCAGTACAGCAGGTTCGTGAAGGTGAACGCGACGCCGAAGCCGGTCGAGAGGTTTTGAAAGAGTTCCATGGTGCTTGCGTCCTCAGCCGATGAAGGTCGGCCAGACCTGGATCTGGAGCTTGAGCGCCCAGATGAATGCCACGTAGCTGCCGACGGCCAGCACGGTGGCCAGGATCAGCACGCTGGGCAGCTTGAACTCGTGGCCCGCGAGACTCGCGATGATCACCAGCGCATAGATCGCGATGATCATCCCCATGGCCGGCAGGCCGATGCTCGGCAGGCCGCCGAGCAGGATGCCGAACATCAGGTTGGCGCCGAGAATCAGCACCACCTGCTTCCAGGCCCACTTGCCGATCTTCTCGCCGTCGGTGGTTTCGACGGTCAGGCCGCTGAACATGATGCCCAGGCCGATCACCGCCATCAGGATGCCGAGCACCAGCGGGAAGTACCCGGGGCCCATGCGAGCGCCTGTGCCCACGCTGTAGTTGGTGGCGCCCCAAGCGAAGGCGACCCCGACCACGGTGAACATCAGGCCCGAGAAAAAGTCTTTCTGACTCTTGATTTTCACGAACAGTCTCCTCGAACAAATTTCGATGCGGGATTGTGGAGTCAGGTGGAAGTCAGCCTCATGTGGGTTCCACCTATCGAGAACTTAGGGATAACCCCGGTGCACGGGGCGCCTCGAATGTAGGTAGTTCGTGTTCGGCGCGAGGCTGCGCCGGGACACATCAAGCGTCGAGCGGCGGGGTCGCGCTCAGCACTTCCTCGATCGTGGTCAGGCCCTCGGCCACGCGCAATGCGCCCGCGAGGCGCAATGGCCGCATGCCGTCGACCACGGCCTGGCGGCGCAGCGCGGCGAGGTTGGGCTCCTTCGTGACCTCGGCGCGGAAGGTCTCGCTGATGCTCAGCAGTTCGTACAGGCCCATGCGGCCCATGTAGCCGGTCATGCGGCAGTCGACGCAGCCCACCGGCTTGTAGGCGCGCACCGAGCCCGTGATCTGCCACGGCTTGACGATGGCCTCGAGCTTCTCGCGCGTGATGCCGTCGTCGGGCTGCTTGCAGTGCGGGCACAGCGTGCGCACCAGCCGCTGCGCGAGCACGCCCAGCATCACCGCATTGATGAGATACGAAGGCACGCCGAGCTCCATCAGCCGCGTGATGGCGCTGGGCGCGTCGTTGGTGTGCAGGGTGCTGAACACGAGGTGGCCGGTCAGCGCGGCCTGCACCGCCATCTCGGCGGTGGCGAGGTCGCGGATCTCTCCCACCATGATGATGTCCGGGTCCTGGCGCATCAGCGCGCGCAGGCCCTCGGTGAAACCGAAATCGAGTTGCGGTTGCACCTGCGTCTGATTGAACGAAGGCTCGATCATCTCGATCGGGTCTTCCACCGTGCTGACGTTGACCTCCTCGGTCGCCACGCGCTTGAGCGTGGAGTACAGCGTGGTGGTCTTGCCCGAGCCGGTCGGGCCGGTCACGAGGATGATGCCGTTGGGCCGCGTGACGAGCTGCTCCCAACGCTGCGCATCGTGCTGCGCGAAGCCCAGCGCGTCGAGGTCCTTGACCGCGGTGTCGGGGTCGAAGATCCGCATCACCATCTTCTCGCCGAAGGCCGTGGGCAGGGTCGACAGCCGCATCTCGATCTCTTCGCCGCGCATGTTGCGGGTCTTGATGCGGCCGTCGAGCGGGCGGCGCTTCTCGACCACGTCCATGCGGCCCAGCAGCTTGATGCGCGCGACCATCGCGTTCATCACGCCCATCGGCATCTGGTAGGCCGGGTGCAGCACGCCGTCGATGCGGAAGCGGATCACGCCCTGGTCGCGCCGCGGCTCGAGGTGGATGTCGCTCGCGCGCTGGTCGAAGGCGTACTGCCACAGCCAGTCGACCACCTGCACCACGCTCTGGTCGTTGGCATCGAGCTGCCTGTTGCTCTTGCCGAGCTCGACCAGCTGTTCGAAGCTCGCGCCGCCGGTGTTGCCGCCGGCCTTCTGCGCCGCGCGCACCGATTTCGCGAGCGCGAAGAACTCGGCCGTGTAGCGCTGGATCTCGGCCGGATTCGCGACCACGCGCCGCACCGTGCGCCGCGACTGGCGCTCGACCTCGGAGATCCAGTCGGTGAGGAAGGGCTCGGCCGTGGCCACCACCACCTCGTTGGGCAGCACCTGCACCGGCAGCACCTTGTGGCGCTCGGCATAGGCCGCGCTCATGGTGTCGGCCACCTTGCCCACGTCGACCTTGAGCGGATCGATGCGCAGATAGGACAGGCCCGCGCGACCCGCGAGCCACTGCGCGAGCGTCTCGAGGTCGAGCGGCTTGCTGTCGCTCTCGCGCGTCATCGCGACATTGGCCAGCCGCACCAGCGGATGCTGGCGGCTCTCGGCCTGGGCGCAGCGCGCGATGGTGCGCTTGGCTTCCAGCGGCGAGATCACGCCGTCGGCGGCCAGCCATTCGATCAGGCGACGCAGCTCGAGCGGCCCTTCGGGGCGGGTGGCCGGTGCGGCGGAAGCGGGAACGGCGCTCATGGATTCAGATGGAAAGGACCGGCTTGAAGACCCGCAGCCACTTGGGCGCGGGCAGGCCCCAGCGAGTCTGGATGGTTTGGGCACGCTCGGCAAGCGCCTCGCGCCTGGGCCGGCTGGGCTGGCGCTGCGCGAGCACCACCGTGTTGCCCTCGCGCGTCGGCTTGAAGGCCCAGACCGCGTCGGCGCCGAAGGCGGCCTGGATCTTCTCGAGGCTGCGCTCGTAGCTCGACGAGCGGCCGAAGAGGTTGACCGTCATCGCGCCGTCCTCGGTGAGCAGCGCGCGGCAGTCGGCATAGAAGTCCTCGCTGTCGAGCACCGGCGCCGCGGCCTCGTGGTCGTAGAGATCGACCTGCAGCGCATCGACCGTGCCCTGCCATTCGGGCCGGCGGATCTCCTCGGCCGCGTCGGCGATGACCACGCGCAGCTTGGCATCGTCGGGCGGCAGCTTGAACCAGCCGCGGCAGGCCGACACCACCTGCGGGTTGAGCTCGACCGCGGTGGTGCGCATGCGCAAGGTCTTGCGGCAGAACTTGGTGAGCGTGGCCGCGCCCAGGCCGAGTTGCATCGCATGGCGGTTGCCGATGCCGGTGCCGTCGACGAACAGCAGCCAGGCCATCATGCGCTGCACGTACTCGAGCTCGATCTCGTAGGGCGCGTCCAGCTTCATCGAGCCCTGGACCCATTCGGTGCCCAGGTGCAGGTAGCGGATGTCGCCCCAGTCGGAGAAGTTGACCTCGGGCAGTTCGGCGGGAAGGCGGGAAGTGGATTGCTTGCGTGCGGCCATCGGGTCAGACCAGTCCGTGGACAGAGAACACCTCGCGCCATGCGGCGAGCTTGCGCTCGAAGCTCCACGACGCATTGGCCGGGCTGGTGGAAGGCAGTTGATGGACCGGCACGCCCAGGGTTCGGGTGTGCCGGGCGTGCTTGAAGCTCTCGCCGCCGTTGTGGGCCACGGCCGCCAGCTTCGGCAGCCGCAGCGCCGCGATGTCGTTGGGCACGGCCGCGCGGATCGCCGAATCGAGGCTGCCCTCGCGCTCGCAGGCCGCATAGACGTCCCACACGCCGAGGCCGTGCTCGATCAGCCAATCGCTACGCTTTCGATAGCTATCTACTCCCGTGGGGAGAGGGTCGTGGGGCCACAAGGCTTGCAAGATTTTCCAGAACTGGTTTTGGGGATGCGCATAGTACTGCTGCAGCTCGAGCGATCTCGCGCCCGGGAAGCTGCCGAGGATCAGCAGCACGGTGGCGGGCGAAACGATCGGCGCAAGTCCTGTGAGCAACGGCCCGGGGGTGGCTTCGCGCTCGGTCGGGGCCGGGCTTGCGGGGGGTCTGGATCTGGGCATGGATGCGCATTCTGGCCGCAAGCGATCGGCCGGGACGGGCGTGGCGCGCCCCAAAAGAAAAACCCGCCGCAGCGGGTTTCCATATCGACCGTGCCGGCCCGAGGGCGCGGCGCGTGCCGTCTGCTTACTTCTTGGCGGCTTCGTTCTCGGCCGTGCCCGGGATCTTCTCGCCGATGGCGTGACCCGTGCTGCGCATGCCGTCGGCCGTCTTGTGGCCGGCGTTCTCGACCACTTCACCGGTCTTGGTGGCGGCCTTCTTGGTGGCGTTGGTGGCCTTCTTGGTGGTCTTCTTGGTCGCGTCCCAGGTCTTCTCGGCGCCCGACTCGGTCGCGTTGGCGGCCTTCTTGGTGGTGCGCTTGGTCGCGTCCCAGGCCTTCTCTGCACCACGCTCGGTCGCGTTCACGGCCTTCTTGGTGGTGTTCTTGGTCGCGTCGTAGGCGTCCTTGCCGGCTTCCTTCACCTTTTCGGTGGTCGTGGGTTCGGCGGTTGCGGGTGCGGTGGTCTGTGCCACGGCGGAGATGCCCACGGCACCGAAGGCCAGTGCGAGCACGACGGGGAGGGTGCGAGCGAAAGTTGCTTTCATGGATGAACTCCTTTTCTTGGATGAAATGCTGGGAGCCGTTGTCGTTCGACATCGGTGACGAAGGTCGCCACCCCTGTCCAACGAAGCTCCACGGTTCAAGGATGACAGCAAATGCAGGCCCGGAAAGCACTTGGCCCCAAGTCAAGGCATTGGCCTACGGCCCGGGTAAGGACCCCTCCGACAGGCCCGGAAGACTTTGGAGCTTCGGCATCGCCTCGATGGCATTGCGCGTGGTTTTTTCGGCCAGTTCATCCACGCCGATGCCGCGCAATCGAGCCACCACATCGGCGATGCGCGGCAGCTCGCCGGGCTCGTTGCGGCCCTGCGGCTCGCCCGCGTCGCGCTGCGCCTGCGTGCGGTAGAGCCAGTGCGGCTGGATGTCGGGCGCGTCGGTCTCCATCACCAGCGCCTCGATCGGCAAGGTGGCCGCGAGCCGGCGCAGTTGCAGCGCGCGCTCGAAGGTCACGGCGCCGCCGAAGCCCAGCTTGAGCCCGAGCGCGATGCAGGCTTGCGCCTGCTGTTCGCTGCCGTTGAAGGCATGCGCGATGCCGCGCCACGGCTTCCCGCCGGCGGTCTGCCGCAGATGCTTGAGTACCTTGTCGACCGAGCGCCGCACATGGATCAGCACCGGCAGGTCGTGCTTGCGCGCCAATTGCAACTGTGTGTGAAAGAAGTGCTGTTGCTTGTCGTCGTCGAGGTGCTCGACGAAGTAGTCGAGCCCGATCTCGCCGACCGCCACCAGCCGCGGGTCGCCGCGCCGCGCGCCCAGCTCGGCGTCGAGCAGGGCCAGGTCCTCTTCCCTGGCCTCGCCCGTGCACAGCGGATGGATGCCCAGCGCATAGGCGTCGCCCTGGCGCTCTGCCAGCTCACGCACGGTCGCGAAATTGAAGGCGGCCACGGCCGGGATCACGCACAGCGCGACGCCCCGCTCGGCCGCGCGGGCGCGGATCTCGGGCATCTGCGCACCGAATTCGGGCGCGTCGAGGTGGCAGTGGGTGTCGACGAAAAGAGCCATCGCGTCATGATGCCCGAAGGGATGCAAGGCAGAAGAAAGCGTGCTACCGTGCTTTTCATCACGCTCATCGCGTGACACCCACCACGCGACATCCTTTTGCCGGAGGTGCACCCATGCGCAGGCCCGCCATGTACAGCCGCTCGCCACGCACGCCGATCGAGTCCGACGACGGGGCCTCCGGGCAGGTCGGCGCCGATCCCGTGGCGCCGCAGCCCGCCGCCGCGCGCCAGCGCTGGCAACCCGGGCGCCGCAGCTTCGCGCTGCTGAGCCTCGCGCTGTGCGCGGCCCTCGCGGCCGGCGGCGCGGCCTGGTGGCAGCGCGGCAACACGCGCCAGCTCACGCAGAAGGACATCGACGCGGCCGTGCTGCGCACGCTGCAGACCAACACCCTGCCCTCGCCCGCCGCCAAGGCCGCCGACATCGTGCGGCCCTCGGTGGTGCGCGTGGTCGGCTACGGTTCAGAGAAGGCCACGCCCGAGGCGAAGACTCAGAAGCGCGGCCGCAACATGGCCAAGGGCAAGTCGCCCGAGGCGCCGGCCGACGACGGCCCGCCGGGCCAGGTCGAGCGCGGCGTGGGCACCGGCGTGGTGATCGTCGACAAGGGCGTGATCCTCACCAACCTGCACGTGGTCGCGGGCTCCGAGACCATCAAGGTGACCTTCGCCGACGGCCTGGAGGCGCCGGCCGTCATCACCGGCGTGCAGCCCGAGAACGACCTCGCGGTGCTGCAGGCGCAGAAGATCCCCGACGACCTGATCCCCGCCGTGATGCGCTCGACCGCCGACCTCCGCCCCGGCGACCAGGTGGCGGCGGTGGGCTTTCCCTTCGGCATCGGCCCCTCGGTGTCGGCCGGCGTGGTGTCGGGCCTCAAGCGCTCGTTCCGCTCGCCCGAGGGCAAGCAGGAGCTCGGCAACCTGATCCAGTTCGACGCGGCAGCCAACCCCGGCAATTCGGGCGGCCCGCTGGTCAACATGGACGGCGAGGTGCTCGGCATCGTCACTGCCATCCTCAATCCCACGCAGCAGCGCACCTTCATCGGCATCGGCTTCGCGGTGCCGATCGAGAACGCCGCCTCGGCGGCCGGCTCGCCGCCGTTCTGACCCGCCTTCCTCTTCCTTTCATCCGATCCAGAAAGAGCCCCGAATGAGCAGCACCGAGACCTCCTCCTTCGCCACGCCCGCCAGCACCGCCGAGCTGATGGAGCAGATCCTCTACCAGGTGAAGCGCGTGGTGGTGGGCCAGGACCGCTTCCTCGAGCGCGTGATGGTCGCGATGCTCGCGGGCGGCCACCTGCTGGTCGAGGGCGTGCCGGGCCTCGCCAAGACGCTGACCGTGAAGACGCTGGCCGACACCGTGCAAGGCCAGTTCAAGCGCATCCAGTTCACGCCCGACCTGGTCCCCTCCGACCTCGTGGGCACGCGCATCTATAACCAGAAGACCGGCGACTTCAGCACCTCGCTGGGCCCGGTGTTCGCCAACCTGCTGCTGGCCGACGAAATCAACCGCGCGCCGGCCAAGGTGCAGAGCGCGCTGCTCGAGGTGATGCAGGAGCGCCAGGTCACGATCGCGGGCGAGACGCACAAGGTGCCGCGCCCCTTCCTCGTGATGGCGACGCAGAACCCGATCGAGACCGAGGGCACCTATCCGCTGCCCGAGGCGCAGGTCGACCGCTTCATGATGAAGGTGCTGGTCGACTACCCGACCGACGAGGAGGAGTTCGTGATCGTGCAGCGCGTGATCGGCGCGCCGGTCGAGGCCGTGCCGGTCGCCACCACCGAGCAGCTCGCTTCGCTGCAGGCCGAGGCGCGGCGCGTGTACGTCGATCCCTCGCTGATCCAGTATGCGGTGAAGCTGGTCTCGGCCACGCGCACACCCGACAAGCACGGACTCAAGGACATGGGCCGCTTCATCACCTTCGGCGCCAGCCCGCGCGCGAGCATCAGCCTGACCGAGGGCGCGCGCGCCCTGGCGCTGCTGCGCGGGCGCAGCTATGCGCTGCCCGAGGACATGACGGCGCTGGTGCCCGACGTGCTGCGCCACCGCGTGACGCTGTCCTACGAGGGCCTGTCCGAGGGCCTGACGCCCGATGGCCTGATCGAGAAGATCATGCGGGCGGTGCCCGCGCCGCCGAAGCCGCTCGAGCACGAGAAGCTCGCCGCCTGAAACCGCACCGCACGACACGACCCGCCATGAAGAAAAGCTGGTGGCGCAAGGCCCCCGAGGCCGCCGCGAACGACGAACGCCCCGCGCTCGAGGCCGGCGGCGCCGAGCGCGCGCTGCGCCGCCTCGAATGGACCGTGATCCGCCGGCTCGACGGCCTGCTGCAGGGCGACTACCGCACGCTGATGCGCGGCACCGGCCTCGACCTGGCCGACCTGCGCGAATACCAGTTGCACGACGACGTGCGCCACATCGACTGGAACGTCACGGCGCGGCTGCAGACGCCGCACGTGCGCGTCTTCACCGAAGACCGCGAGATGTCGGCCTGGTTCGTGCTCGACCTGAGCCGCTCGGTCGACTTCGGCTCGGGCCTGAAGGCCAAGCGCGAGATCTCGGCCGGCTTCGTCGGCGTGCTGGCACGGCTGCTCACGCGCCACGGCAACCGCGTCGGCGCGCTGGTCTACGGCCATGATCTCGAAGCCGTGATCCCGCCGCGCAGCGGCCGGCGCCATGTGCTGCACCTGCTGCATGCGATGGAGCGCCGCGCCGGCCAGGCCGACAAGGCGCCGCCGCAGAAGGGCATGACCCGGCTCGACGACCTGCTGAAGTCGGCCGCCACCCTGATGCCGCGCCGCTCGACCGTGTTCGTGGTGTCCGACTTCCTCAGCGAGCCCGGCTGGGAGAAGCCGCTGGGCCAGCTGGTGCAGCGCCACGAGGTGGTGGCCGTGCGCCTGTTCGACCCGCTCGAGCTCGACATGCCCGACCTGGGCCTGGTGCCGCTGCGCGATGCCGAGACCGGCGAGCAGCTCTGGGTCGACACCCACGATGCCGGTTTTCGCCGCCGCTTCGCGCGCATCGCCCGCGAACGCGAGGATGCGCTGCGCGGCGCGCTGGCCCGTGCCGGCGTCGACACGCTGGAGCTGTCGACCGCCGACGACCTGGTCGAGGCGATCGTGCGTTTCGCCGACATGCGCAAGCGGCGCGTGCGCACTTCGGGTGCCTCGCGTCCTGTAAAGGCGGTGGCTGCATGACGACCATCGGGTATATCGAGTTGACGTTGGCGACGACGAGCGCGAGGATTTCGCCGTGACCTTCCTCTGGCCCCAATTCCTCTGGCTGCTGCTGGCGCTCCCGCTGCTGGTGCTGCTCTACCTCTGGCTGCTGCGCCGCAAGAAGAAGCTCGCGGTGCGCTACGCCAGCCTGTCGATCGTGCGCGAGGCGATGGGCACCGGCCAGAGCATCCGGCGCCATGTGCCGCCCTTCCTGTTCCTGCTCGCGCTGGCAGCGATGCTGGTGGCGGCCGCGCGGCCGATGGCGGTGGTGATGCTGCCGTCGAACCAGCAGACCATCATCCTCGCGATGGACGTCTCGGGCAGCATGCGCGCGGCCGACGTGCAGCCCAACCGGCTGGTGGCGGCGCAGGATGCCGCCAAGAGCTTCATCAAGGACCTGCCGCGCAACGTGAAGGTCGGCATCGTCGCCTTCGCGGGCAGCGCGCAGGTGGCGCAGCTGCCCACCACCAACCACGACGACCTCGTGACCGCGATCGACAGCTTCCAGCTGCAGCGCGCCACGGCCACCGGCAATGCCATCGTGGTGTCGCTCGCCACCCTGTTCCCCGAGGCCGGCATCGACGTCTCGCAGTTCAGCGCGCCGAGCCGCCAGCGCGGCGTGGCCATCGACCAGGCCGACAAGCCGGCCAAGGAATTCACGCCGGTCGCGCCGGGCTCCTTCACCTCGGCCGCGATCATCATGCTGACCGACGGCCAGCGCACCACCGGCGTCGATCCGCTCGACGCGGCCAAGGCCGCGGCCGACCGCGGCGTGCGCATCTACACCGTGGGCATCGGCACGGTCGACGGCGAGACCATCGGCTTCGAGGGCTGGTCGATGCGCGTGCGGCTCGACGAGGAAACCCTCAAGGCCGTCGCCAGCAAGACCCAGGCCGACTACTTCTATGCCGGCACCGCCGCCGACCTCAAGAAGGTCTACGAGACGCTGAGCTCGCGGCTCACGGTCGAGAAGAAGGAAACCGAGATCTCGGCGCTGTTCGCGCTCGGCGCCGCGGTGCTCACGCTGCTGTCGGCCGGGCTCTCGCTGCTCTGGTTCAACCGGATTCTTTGAAGCGGCCGCCGGGCGGCGCCCTTCAGGCGGCCGGCTTCGGCTTCTTCTTCGCGTGCGCCGGCGGTGCCTTCACGGCACCGATGCCGCCGAGGAACAGATCGGCCACCACCGGCGCGATCGAGGCATGGTCGAGCTGGCCGCCGGGCTTCATCCAGGTGAACATCCAGTTGATCATGCCGAACAGCAGCATGGTCAGCGGCTTGGCCAGGTCGTCGCTCGGCGTGCCCGGGCGCAGCGCGGCCACCGCGCGCGCGAAACCCGCGACCACCTCGCGCTCCTTGTCGAGCACGCGCTCGCGGTCTTCTTCCTCGAGGAAGCGCACGTCGTCGGTCAGCACCCGGTGCGCGTCCTGCGCGCCCGCGTACTCCTCGACGATGCGGTAGATGAAGCGCCGTAGCCGCTCCTCGTCGGTCTGCGTCGAGGCCTCCTCCTCGGCCACCAGCGCCGCCAGCTTGGAGACGTGCGTCTCGGCGATGCTGATCAGCAGGCTGCGCTTGTCCTTGTAGTAGTGGTAGAGCGTGGCCTTCGAGAGATTGCAGGCCTCGGCCACCTGGTTCATCGAGGTGGCCGGGTAGCCCTGGCGCGCGAACAGCCGCGCGGCCCGCTCGAGGATGAGCTCGCGCTGGTCGTCGTAGCTGGCGGATCTTCCTCTGGGCATCGGTGTTCTTTCTGTTCTGGCGTTGAGGGGGTGTGACGGGCAGCGCGCGATCCTAGCTGCGCCTGGTCGCGATCAGCGGCTTGACGTCGATCGAAGGCAGCCGCGGCCGCCCGGCCTCGACCTGTGCCAGCGGCTCGACCTCGCGCATCGTCGCGAGGCTGCGCACCGCGAGCGCCTGGTAGACCTGCGTGCCCTCGAGCTTCCACGCGATCTCGGCCTCGCTCAGTTCTCTTTTCACGCGCGCGGGCATGCCCGCCACCAGCGTGCGCGGCGGCACCTTCATGCCGGCCGGCACGAAGGCGCTGGCGGCCACGATGGCTTTCTCGCCGATCTCGGCCTCGTCCATCACCACGGCGTTCATGCCCACCATGGCGTCGCGCCGCACCACGCAGCTGTGCAGGATCGCGCCGTGGCCGATGTGGCCGTTGACCTCGATCACCGTGTCGTTGTCGGGAAAGCCGTGCACGCAGCAGTTGTCCTGCAGGTTCGAGCCCTCCTCGAGCACGATGCGGCCGAAATCGCCGCGCAGGCTGGCGCAGGGGCCGACATAGCAGTTCGGGCCCACGATCACGTCGCCGATCAGCACGGCGGACGGATGCACGTAGGCGGTGGGGTCGACGACGGGGATCACGCCGTCGATGGCGTAGCTGGGCATGGGTGCGGTCTCCTGTGGGGTGCCGGTCCTCCGTCTCGCAATTCAGGGTTTTCCCTGAATGCTTTGGACTTGTGCCGGATTCGTTCGCGATCCTAAAATCTACCGAACGGTCGGTCAATAGTAATTGACCCGAAGTCATCCCCCACACAGATGAGAGACAAGCCCATGTCGGAACCCCTGGTCCTCGTCGGCAATGCCGGCGCCGTCCGCACACTGAGCCTCAACCGCCCCGCGGCGCTCAACAGCTTCACGAGCGAACTGCACGCCGAACTGCTGGCGGCGCTCGAAGCGGCCGCGGCCGATGCCGACGTGCGCTGCGTGGTGCTGACCGGCGCCGGTCGCGCCTTCTGCGCCGGCCAGGACCTCGCCGACCCGATGGTCGCGCCCGACACCACGCCCGGCGCCGCGCCCAAGGACCTGGGCCACGTCATCGAGAAGCTCTACGGCCCGCTCGTCAAGCGCATCCGCAGCATGCCCGTGCCCGTGGTCGCCGCGGTCAACGGCGTGGCGGCCGGCGCCGGCGCCAACCTCGCGCTGTGCTGCGACCTGGTGCTCGCCGCGCGTTCGGCCAGCTTCATCCAGGCCTTCACCAAGATCGGCCTGGTGCCCGACACCGGCGGCACCTGGCTGCTGCCACGGCTCGTGGGCCCGGCGCGCGCGCTGGGCATCGCGATGCTCGGCGACAAGCTGCCGGCCGAGGAAGCCGCGCGCATCGGCCTGATCTGGCAGGTGGTGGACGACGCCGCGCTGGCCGACGCCGCCGCCGCGCTCGCGGGCCGGCTCGCCGCCATGCCCTCGCGCGCGCTGGTCGCCACGCGCGCCGCGATGAATGCCGCGCAGACCATGGACCTCGACACCGCACTGGCCGAGGAGGCCCGCCTGCAGCGCGAGCTTGGTGCCGCCAATGACTACCGCGAAGGTGTCGAGGCCTTCCGCGCCAAGCGCGCCCCCGTCTTCAAGGACCGCTGAGCCATGAGCACCGAACGCACCCCGCAACAGACCGCCGAATACGTGCGCGACGGCATGTTCGCCAACGACAACGCCTCCAAGGGCCTGGGCATGCGCATCGTGGAGGTCGGCCCCGGCCAGGCCACGATCGAGATGCGCGTGCGCCCCGACATGCTCAACGGCCATGCGATCTGCCACGGCGGCTTCATGGCCACGCTGGCCGATTCCGCCTTCGCCTTCGCCTGCAACTCGTACAACGAGCTGACCGTGGCCTCGGGCTTCGCGATCGACTTCATCGCCCCGGCGCGCGAAGGCGACCTGCTGACCGCGCGCTGCTTCGAGGTCTCGAAGGCCGGCCGCACCGGCGTCTACGACACCGAGATCACCAACCAGCGCGGCGAGCGCGTCGCGATCTTCCGCGGCCGCTCCTACACCGCCAAGGGCCGCCCCGCCGTCGCGGCCTGAACCGAACGCAAAAGAACCGAGGACCCCGTCATGCCAGCACCCCGCCCCGCCCCCGGCGATCTCGAACCGATCGAGACCGCGAGCCGCGACGAGATCACCGCGCTGCAGGTGCAGCGCCTGCGCGACACGCTGCAGCGCGCCTACGACAACGTGCCGCACTACCGTCAGGCCTTCGACGCCAAGGGCGTGCAGCCGGGCGACCTCAAGACCCTCGCCGACCTCGCGAAATTCCCGTTCACGGTCAAGAGCGACCTGCGAGACAACTATCCCTTCGGCATGTTCGCGGTGCCGCGCCAGCAGGTCGCGCGCATCCATGCCTCCTCGGGCACCACCGGCAAGCCGACCGTGGTGGGCTACACGAAGAAGGACATCGACACCTGGGCCGACCTGGTCGCGCGCTCGATCCGCGCCGCGGGCGGCCGCGCCGGCGACCTGATCCACATCGCCTACGGCTACGGCCTGTTCACCGGCGGCCTGGGCGCGCACTACGGCGCCGAGCGCGCGGGCTGCACCGTGGTCCCGATGTCGGGCGGCCAGACCGAGAAGCAGGTGCAGCTGATCCAGGACTTCCGGCCCGACATCATCATGGTCACGCCGAGCTACATGCAGGTGATCATCGAGCAGTTCGAGCGCCTGGGCCTGGACGCCAGGGACAGCTCGCTGCGCATCGGCATCTTCGGCGCCGAGCCCTGGACCGAGGCCATGCGCCGCGACATCGAGGCCAAGGCCGGCATCGACGCGGTCGACATCTACGGCCTGAGCGAAGTCATGGGCCCGGGCGTGGCCAGCGAATGCGTCGAGAGCAAGGACGGCCCGGTGATCTGGGAGGACCACTTCTATCCCGAGATCATCGATCCCGAGACCGGCGAACTGAAGGCCGACGGCGAGGAAGGCGAGCTCGTCTTCACCTCGCTGAGCAAGGAAGCGATGCCGATCATCCGCTACCGCACGCGCGACCTCACGCGCCTGTTGCCGCCCACCTCGCGCGCCTTCCGCCGCATGGGCAAGATCGTCGGGCGCAGCGACGACATGATGATCATCCGCGGCGTGAACGTGTTCCCCACCCAGGTGGAGGAGATCGTGCTCGCGCACGGCGCCCTCACCGGCCTCTACCAGGTGCACGTGAGCCGCGAAGGCCTGCTCGACCAGGTCGAGGTGCACTGCGAGCTCGCGCCGAACGAAGCCGCCGCGGCCGACCGCGCGGCCATCGCCGGCTGGGTGCAGCACCGCGTGAAGACGCTGGTCGGCATCTCCACCCGCGTGGTGGTGCATGCACCGAACGAGATGGAACGCACGCAGACCGGCAAGGCCCGGCGCGTCGTCGACAACCGCCCGCGCTGAGGCGCCGCCGCTTTCCCCCGAACCGCCACCGATGACACTGAATTTCCGATCGATCGCCCTCGCCTGCGCCCTGGTGGCGCTGGCCGGCTGCGCCGCCAACTCCACCGCCCCGGCCACCGGCGCGGCCATGCCCCCGGCCGGCAAGGTCACGATCAAGCGCGACGACTACGGCGTGCCGCACGTCTATGCCAACGACGTGCGCGGCCTGTTCCACGGCTTCGGCTACGCCGTCGCGGAAGACCGCCTGTTCCAGATGGAGATGGCGCGCCGCGCCGTGCTGGGCACCGTCGCCGAAGTGATGGGCCCGGCCTATGTCGCGCTCGACAAGGGCAGCCGCGCCAGCTTCGACCCCGCCTCGATCCGCGCGCAGATGGCGCGCCTGTCGAGCGAGGACAAGGCCATCTTCGACGGCTATGCCGCCGGCTTCAATGCGCGCGTGAACGAAGTGCTGGCCGCGCCGGCCACCCTGCTGCCCAAGCAGTTCGCCGATGCCGGCTTCCGCCCGAAGGCCGACTGGACCGGCTACGACGTGGCGATGATCTGGGTCGGCACCATGGCCAACCGCTACTCCAACGTGAGCAGCGAACTCGCCAACCTGCGCCTGCTCGAGCAGTTGCGCAAGGCGCGCGGCGACGAGGCCGGCCGCCAGCTGTTCGACCAGATCCGCTGGGTGGAAGACCCGCTCGCGCCCACCACCGTGCCGCGTCCCAAGGTCGTGGCGCAGGGCGCCGCCGACGATGCGCACGCCGCCCATCGCGCGGCGCTGGCGCCGGTCTCGCCCGAGCTGCTGGTCGCGCGCAACGAGATCGATGCCGCGCGGCGCGGCGTGGCCGAGCCCTGGACCCGCCCGATCGCCAGCAACCTCTGGATCGCCGGCCCGAACAAGACCACCGACGGCAGCACCGTCTTCATCAACGGTCCGCAGTTCAACTGGTTCAATCCCTCGTACGTGTTCGGCATCGGCCTGCACGGCGCCGGCTTCGACGTGACCGGCAACACGCCGTTCGCGCATCCCGTGGTGCTGTTCGGCACCAACGGCAAGATCGCCTGGGGCGCCACCGCCGGCCCGCTCGACGTGAACGACATGTACCAGGAGAAGCTGGACCCGGCCAACCCCCACCAGTACCGCTTCAACGGCGCGATGCGCGCCATGAGCAAGCGCACCGAGCTCATCAAGGTCAAGGGCCAGCCCGACCAGAGCCTGGACGTCTACGCCACCGTGCACGGCACCGTGACCAACTTCGACCTGCCCAACGGCACCGCGTATTCGATGAAGCGCAGCTGGGACGGCTACGAACTCGAGTCGCTGCTGGGCTGGATCCACGCGATGCGCGCGCAGAACTGGGAACAGTGGCTGGCGCAGGCCTCGCGCGTGGCCATCACCATCAACTGGTACTACGCCGACACCGCCGGCAACATCGGCTACGTCTCGCCGGGCCGGCTGCCGATCCGCCCGGCCACGCAGGACATCCGCCTGCCCGCCGTGGGCGACGGCTCGATGGAATGGCTCGGCATCCGCCCGTTCGGCGAGGACCCGAAGACCTTCAATCCGGCGCAGGGCTACGTCGCCAACTGGAACAACCAGTCGGCGCCGGGCGCGGTCAGCGACGGCGGCAACTACTCGGTGGTCGACCGGGTGCGCGAGTTCACGGCGCGGCTCGAGGCCAAGCCCCGGCTCACGCCCGACGAACTCTGGGCGCTCAACCGCACCACCGCCTACGCCGACACCAACGCGCGCTACCTCGTGCCCTTCGCGCTCGAGGCGACGCGCGGCCTGCCGGCCGCCGACCCGGCGCGCCGCGCGGCCCAGGTGCTGGCGGACTGGAACATGCTCAACGAGGACCCGGCCGAGCGCGGCGTCTACGACAGCCCGGCCACCACGCTCATGACGGCCTGGCTGCCGATCCTCTACCGCAAGGTGCTGGCCGACGACCTGCCGCCCGAGGTGTTCGCGGCCTATGCGGGCACCGGCTATGCCGGCGAGACGCAGGTGGCCAGCATCCGCCCGGGCAACGGCCTGAAGCTGGTCTACAACGCGCTGCTCGGCCCCAAGGCCGGCGTGCCGCAGCGCTACGACTTCTTCAACGGCGAGGACAAGAACGCCGTGCTGCGCGCCACGCTCGCGCAGGCCGTGGCCGAGCTCGACAAGCGCTTCGGCAGCGACACCGCCAAGTGGCGCACGCCGGTGACGAAGCATGTCTTCCTCACCAGTAACTTCATCGGCGCGCCGCAGGCCGGGGCCGACGAGCAGCTGACCCTGCCGAGCTACATGAACCGCGGCACGCAGAACGACAAGGTGGTGCTCGGCGCCAAGGGCGTCGTGCTGTGCACCGCCGCCCCGCCGGGCCAGAGCGGCTTCGTCGGACCCGACGGCCGCAAGTCGCCCCACTACGCCGACCAGATGGCGCTGTTCAAGGATTTCGGCTGCAAGAGCGAGGCCTTGACACCGGCCGAGGTGGACCGCCGCGCGCAGTCCACGAAGCAGCTGAGCTACTGACAACCGATCGACGACCTCTTCACCTCTCAAGGAGAACCGCGATGTACACACAAGCCATGGACACCATGGGCAAGGACGCCGGCGACGGCAAGAAGGCCCTGCGCTCGGCCGACGAGTTGCGGCTCGAGGAACGCTTCGACGCGCGCATCGACGCCGGCGACTTCATCGAGGCCAAGGACTGGATGCCCGATCACTACCGCAAGACGCTGGTGCGGCAGATCAGCCAGCATGCGCACTCGGAGATCGTCGGCATGCTGCCCGAGGGCAACTGGATCAGCCGCGCGCCCACGCTCAAGCGCAAGGCGATCCTGCTGGCCAAGGTGCAGGACGAGGGCGGCCACGGCCTCTACCTCTATGCCGCGGCCGAGACGCTGGGCACCTCGCGCGACCAGATGTTCGACGCGCTGCACACCGGCAAGGCCAAGTACAGCTCGATCTTCAACTACCCCACGCTGACCTGGGCCGACATGGGCACCATCGGCTGGCTGGTCGATGGCGCGGCCATCATGAACCAGGTGCCGATCTGCCGCTGCTCCTACGCGCCCTATGCGCGCGCCATGATCCGCATCTGCCGCGAGGAGAGCTTCCACCAGCGCCAGGGCTACGAGGCGCTGTTGACCATGATGACCCACGGCACCGACGCGCAGAAGGCGATGGTGCAGGACGCGGTCAACCGCTGGTGGTGGCCCTCGATCATGATGTTCGGCCCGCCCGACGACCAGTCGCCCAACTCGGCGCAGTCGATGCGCTGGGGCATCAAGCGCTTCAGCAACGACGAGCTGCGCCAGAAGTTCATCGACGCCACCGTCGAGCAGGCGGCCATCCTCGGCGTGACCCTGCCCGACCCCGACCTCAAGTGGAACGAGGAACGCCAGGCGCACGACTTCGGCACCATCGACTGGAGCGAGTTCTGGCGCGTGATCGGCGGCGACGGCCCCTGCAACCGCGAACGCCTGCAGGCCCGTGTCGACGCCTGGGAAGACGGCGCCTGGGTGCGCGAAGCCGCACTCGCCCATGCCAACAAGCAACCGATGAAGGAGGCGGCATGACCGTCGAACAGAAACAAGAATGGCCCCTGTGGGAAGTGTTCGTGCGCAGCAAGGCCGGCCTGGACCACAAGCACTGCGGCAGCCTGCATGCCGCCGACTCGAAGATGGCGATCCAGATGGCGCGCGACGTCTACACGCGGCGCCAGGAAGGCTGCAGCATCTGGGTGGTGCGCTCCGAGCAGATCGTCGCGAGCGATCCGGGCGACAAGGACATGTACTTCGATCCCGCCGAGGACAAGGTCTACCGCCACCCGACCTTCTACGCGCTGCCCAAGTCCGTCGACCACATGTGAGCGGCCGGCCATGCAAGCATCGATCGAACTGAACCGCACGCCCGCCGTGCAGTACCTGCTGCGCATCGGCGACACCTGCCTGGTGCTGGCCCAGCGCCTGGGCGAATGGTGCGGCCATGCGCCCGTGCTCGAGGAGGACATCGCGATGGCCAACATCGCGCTCGACCTCGTGGGCCAGGCGCGCGCGCTGCTCACCCACGCCGGCAAGCTCGAAGGCGCCGGCCGCGAGCACGACGAGGACCAGCTCGCCTACCTGCGCGAGGAGCGCGACTACTTCAACCTCACACTGGTCGAGCTGCCGCGCGGCGACTTCGCCTTCTCGGTGGTGCGCAACACCATGATCGCCACCCTGCTCAAGCTGCTGTGGGAACGGCTGGCGAGCTCGAGCGACGAGGAAGTGGCCGCCATCGCCGGCAAGGCGCTGAAGGAAGCGCGCTACCACCAGCAGCATTCGGCCGACTGGGTGGTGCGCCTGGGCGACGGCACCGAGGAATCGCGCCGCCGCACCGAGGCCGCGCTCAAGCAGGCCTGGCTCTACATGCCCGAGCTGTTCGAGGCCGACGCCGTCGACCGCGAGGCCAGCGCCAGCGGCCTGGGCCCGGCCTGGAACGAACTGCGCGAACCGTGGTTCGCCGAGATGCAGCAGGTGCTCGACGCCGCCGGCCTCGCCGCGCCGGCCGAGGCCAAGTTCCGCAGCACCGGCAAGCAGGGCGTGCACAGCGAGCACATGGGCTACATCCTGGCCGAGATGCAGCACCTGCAGCGCGCCTTCCCCGGGGGCGTGTGGTGACTGCCGACACCATGGCCGCCTCGCGCATCGACGCCGCCTGGGAGGTGCTGCACTCGGTGCCCGACCCCGAGGTGCCGGCCGTGTCGGTCTGCGACCTCGGCATCGTGCGCGACGTGATCGAGCACGACGACGGCCTCGAGGTGGTGCTGACGCCGACCTATTCGGGCTGCCCCGCGACCGAGGCCATCGAGCACGACGTGCTGGCCGCGATCGAGCGCGCCGGCCTCGGCCCCGCGCGGGCCACCCTGCGCCGCGCGCCGGCCTGGACCAGCGACTGGATCAGCGACGAGGGCCGCGCCAAGCTCAAGGCCTACGGCATCGCCCCGCCCGCCCACCTCACGCCCGAGCAGGCCGCCGGCACCGCGGTGCCGATCCGCCTGTTCGGCCGCCTCGCCGGCGAGCGCATCGCCTGCCCGCGCTGCGCGAGCGAGCGCACCGAGCGGCTGTCGGCCTTCGGCTCCACCGCCTGCAAGGCGCTGTACCGCTGCATGGCCTGCCGCGAACCCTTCGAACATTTCAAGCCGATCTAGGCCCCACGCCGATGAGTACCCTGTTCCACCCCCTGCGCGTGAAGGCCATCGAGCCCGACACGCCCGAGGCCGTCATCGTCTCCTTCGAGGTCCCCGAGACGCTGCGCGAAGTCTTCGGCTTCACGCAGGGCCAGTACCTGACCCTGCGCAACGAGATCGACGGCCAGGACCTGCGCCGTTCCTATTCGATCTGCGCCGGCGTCGACGACGGCGAGCTGCGCGTGGGCGTGCGCAAGGTGCGCGGCGGCCAGTTCTCGAACTGGATCAACGCCCACCTCAAGCCCGGCGACTCGATCCAGGTGATGGCGCCGCAAGGCCGCTTCTTCGTGCCGATCGAGGGCGAGTCCACGCGCCACCACGTCGGCATCGCGGGCGGCAGCGGCATCACGCCGATCCTGTCGATCATGAAGACCGTGCTGGCGCGCGAGCCGAAGAGCCGCTTCACGCTGATCTACGGCAACCGCCAGCTCCAGTCCACGATGTTCAAGGAAGAGATCGAGGACCTGAAGAACCGCTACATGACGCGCCTGGTGCTGCAGCACGTGTTCTCCGACGAGCACACCGACTCGCCGCTGGGCTTCGGCGTGATGAACCGCGAGAAGATCGGCGAGTTCCTGCAGGGCCTGGTGCCCGCGGGCAGCATCGACCATGTCTACATCTGCGGCCCGTTCCAGATGAACGACGAGGCCGAGGCCGCGCTGCTGGCCGCGGGCGTGCCCGAGGAACGCATCCACATCGAGCGCTTCGGCGTCGCGCTGCCCTCGGCGAGCTCGACCGCCCAGGTCGGCGCCGTGGTGCACGAGGCCCAGCCCGGCGACGCCAAGCAAGCGCGCGTGACCATCGTGCGCGACGGCCTGCAGCGCGAGATCACCTACACCGAGGGCCAGCCCAGCATCCTCGACGCGGCCTCGGCGGCCGGCCTCGAGGTGCCGTTCTCGTGCACCTCGGGCGTGTGCGGCACCTGCCGCGCCAAGTGCGTGGACGGGGAAGTCCGCATGGAAAGAAACTTCGCGCTCGACAAGAATGAAGTGGCCGCGGGCTTCGTATTGACCTGCCAGGCCCATCCCCTTACCGAACGCGTCACGCTCTCGTTCGACGAGCGCTGAGATACTTCAGGCCTCAACCTTTTTTCAACCGGAGACAAGCCAACCATGAAATTCTTCAAGCCCCTGCTGATTGCCGCCCTGTGCGCCACGGCCCTGTCGGCCTGGGCCGACGTCAACGTCGGCGTGACCATCTCGGCCACCGGCCCGGCGGCTTCGCTGGGCATTCCCGAGAAGAACACGATCTCGCTGATGCCCAAGACCATCGGCGGCCAGAAGATCAACTACATCGTGCTCGACGACGCCTCCGACACCACGGCCGCCGTCAACAACACGCGCAAGCTGATCGCCGAGAACAAGGTCGACGTGATCCTGGGCTCGACCACCACGCCGGCCTCGCTCGCGATGATCGACGTGGCCGCCGAGGCGCAGACGCCGATGATCTCGGTCGCCGCCTCGGCCCGCATCATCGAGCCGATGGACGCCAAGAAGAAGTGGGTCTTCAAGACGCCGCAGAACGACATCATGATGTCGCTGGCCATCGCCGAGCACATGGCCGCCAACGGCGTGAAGAGCGTGGCCTTCATCGGCTTCTCCGACGCCTACGGCGAAGGCTGGTCGCAGGAATTCGCCAAGGCCGCCGAACTCAAGAAGATCAAGGTCGTGGCCAACGAGCGCTATGCGCGCACCGACACCTCGGTCACCGGCCAGGCGCTGAAGATCATGGCCGCCAAGCCCGACGCGGTGCTGGTCGCCGGCTCCGGCACGCCGGCCGCGCTGCCGCAGAAGACGCTCAAGGAGCGCGGCTACACCGGCAAGATGTACCAGACGCACGGCGTGGCCAACGCCGACTTCCTGCGCGTGGGCGGCAAGGACGTGGAAGGCACCTTCCTGCCCGCCGGCCCGGTGCTGGTGGCCGAGCAGCTGCCGGCCGCCAACCCGGTGAAGAAGTCCGCGCTCGCCTACGTGGCCGCCTACGAAGCCGCCTACGGCAAGGGCTCGGTCTCGACCTTCGGCGCGCACGCCTGGGACGCCGGCCTGCTCATGAGCTCGGCCGTGCCGGTCGCGCTCAAGAAGGCCCAGCCGGGCACGCCCGAGTTCCGCGCCGCGCTGCGCGACGCGCTCGAGCAGACCAAGGACGTGGCGGGCGCGCACGGCGTGTTCACCATGAGCGCCACCGACCACCTGGGCCTGGACCAGCGCGCGCGCGTGATGGTCAAGATCGAGAACGGCGCCTGGAAATACCAGCCCTGATCGCACGGGCTTGAACGACGGACACCGCGGGCCGGCGCCACCGGCCCGCGGTGTTCCTGCAAGAGGGGCACGGTTTTCTTTCGCCCCCAGGTTTTCTGAAGGAAAGTTGGTCGTATGGATTTGCAGATCGCCCTGCTGCTCGGGCAGGACGGCATCGTGAACGGCGCGGTCTACGGACTGATGGCGCTCGCGCTGGTGCTGGTGTTTTCGGTCACGCGCGTGATCTTCATCCCGCAGGGCGAGTTCGTCGCCTTCGGCGCGCTCTCGATGGCCGCGCTGCAGGGCGGCCGCGCGCCGTCCACGCTGTGGCTGCTGCTGGCGCTGGCGGTGGTCGTGCTGGCGGTCGAGGCCTGGCGCTGGAAACGCGGCGCCACGGTCGACTGGCGCTCGGCGCTCACCTGGTGCGTGGCCTTCCCCGCGGTCGCCGCCGCGCTGGTGCTGGTGCTCAAGCCCACCTCGCTGGCCGCGCAGGCGCTCACCGTGCTGGTGCTGATCGCGCCGCTGGGCCCGCTGCTCTACCGCCTCGCCTACCGCCCGCTGGCCGATGCCAGCGTGCTGATGCTCCTGATCGTCTCGGTCGCGCTGCACGGCGTGCTGGTCGGCCTGGGGCTCTTCTTCTTCGGCGCCGAGGGCTCGCGCACCAGCGCGTTCTCCGAGCTGCGCCTCGACCTCGGCGGCATTCCCGTCAGCGGCCAGTCGCTGGTGGTGGTCGGCGTCACGCTGGTGCTGGTGATCGCGATGTTCTGGTTCTTCGGCCGCTCGATGATCGGCAAGGCGCTGCGCGCCACCGCCATCAACCGCGTGGGCGCGCGCCTGTCGGGCATTCCCACCGAGCTCTCGGGCGACCTGAGCTTCGCGCTGGCGGCCGTCATCGGCGCCATCTCGGGCCTCTTGATCGCGCCGATCACCACGGTCTACTACGACACCGGCTTCCTGATCGGCCTCAAGGGCTTCGTGGCCGCCATCGTCGGCGGCCTCGCGAGCTATCCGCTGGCGCTCGCGGGCGCGCTCCTGGTGGGCCTGCTCGAGGCCTTCTCCTCCTTCTGGGCCAGTGCATACAAGGAAGTGCTGGTCTTCACTTTGATCATCCCGGTGCTGTGGTGGCGTTCGCTGCGCAGCCATCACGTGGAGGACGAGGAATGAACCCGTCTTCATCGACCCCTGTGACTTCTTCCGCCAACGCCGTGCCCGAGGGCCGACCGCTGGTCACGCCGCGCGTGCTCACGCTCGTCTTCATCGTCGCGCTCGCGCTGGCCTGGGGCTGGCTGCCGCCCTTCACCGTCACCGTGCTCAGCAACATCGGCCTCTACGCGCTGGTGGCCGTGGGCCTGGTGCTGCTGACCGGCGTCGGCGGCATGACCTCCTTCGGCCAGGCCGCCTTCGTCGGCATGGGTGCCTATGCCACGGCCTGGATCTGCACCTCGCCGACCGCGGCCGGCTGGCTCGGCGGCCTCGCGGGTTCCGCGCTGGTGCCCTGGCTCGGCCTGCTGCTCGGGCTGGTGCTGACCTTCGCGCTGGCCTGGGCACTCGGCGCGGTCACGCTCAAGCTCTCGGGCCACTACCTGCCGCTGTGCACCATCGCCTGGGGCCTGAGCCTGTACTTCCTGCTCGGCAACATGGAGTTCCTCGGCGGCCAGACCGGCATCACCGGCATTCCGCCACTGGTGGTGGCGGGCGTCTCGTTCGCCACGCCGCGCATGCTCGGCGTGGTGATCTGGGCCGTGCTGCTGCTCGCGCTGTGGGCCATGCACAACCTGCTCGACTCGCGCGAGGGCCGCGCCATCCGCGCGCTCAAGGGCGGCCGGCTGATGGCCGAGTCGATGGGCGTGGACACCGCGCGCCACCGCATCAAGCTGTTCGTGCTGGCCGCGCTGCTGGCCGCGATCTCGGGCTGGCTCTATGCGCACATGCAGCGCTTCGTGAACCCCACGCCCTTCAACCTCAACATCGGCATCGAGATGCTGTTCATGGCGGTGGTCGGCGGCGCGGGCCATCTCTGGGGCGCGGTGCTCGGCGCCACGCTGATCACGCTGCTGAAGGAAAAGCTGCAGGACATCCTGCCCGCGCTGCTGGGCACCAGCGGCAACTTCGAGGTGGTGGTGTTCGGCCTCCTGATGCTGTTCGTGCTGCAGCGCTTCGCCGACGGCCTGTGGCCCACGCTGGCGCGGCTCACGCGCCGCTGGGTGCGCGAGCTGCCGCGCGCCGCCGGCGCCGGCCCGGCCGTCTCGAGCACCGAGCAGCTCGCGCAGCGCGCGCTGCCGGCCGCGGGCAGCCTGCTGCTGCAGGCCGACGGCGTGAGCAAGCGCTTCGGCGGGCTGGTCGCCAACAACGACATCTCGATGACCCTGAAGGCCGGCGAGGTGCACGCGCTGATCGGCCCCAACGGCGCCGGCAAGAGCACCTTCTTCAACATGATCTCGGGCGTGGACGATCCCACCACCGGCGAGGTGCGGCTGGTCGGCCAGCCGATGTCGGGCAAGCCCTCGCGCGCCTTCGCCGCGCTGGGCCTGGGCCGCACCTTCCAGCACGTGCGCCTGCTCGGCCAGCGCAGCGTGATCGAGAACGTGGCGCTCGGCGCCCACCTGCGCGCCAAACGCGGCTGGGTCTCGGCGATGCTGCGGCTGGACCGCGCGGAGGAAGCCGCGCTGATGGCCGAGGCACGGCGCCAGATCGAGCGCTGCGGCCTCGGCGCGCATGCCGACACGCCCGCGGCCTCGCTCTCGCTGGGCCAGCAGCGCGTGGTCGAGATCGCGCGCGCGCTCGCGGGCCAGCCCTCGGTGCTGCTGCTCGACGAGCCCGCGGCCGGCCTGCGCCACCTCGAGAAGCGCGCGCTGTCCGAACTGCTCGGCCAGCTGCGCGCCGAAGGCCTCGGCATCCTGGTGGTGGAACACGACATGGAGTTCGTGATGAACCTCGCCGACCGCATCACCGTGCTCGAGTTCGGCACCGTGATCGCCACCGGCTCGCCCGCCGAAGTGCAGGCCAACCCGCGCGTGCTCGAGGCCTACCTCGGCGGCGCCGACGACGAACTGCTCGAGGACGCATCGCGATGAGCCAACCCCTGCTTCAACTCGACGGCTTCTGCGTCGCCTACCGCGAGGTGGAGGCGGTGCACAGCGTGCGCCTGCACGTGAACGAAGGCGAGATCGTCACCGTGATCGGCCCGAACGGCGCCGGCAAGACCACGCTGCTGTGCGCGGCGATGGGCCTCTTGCCCTCCACCGGCAGCCTGTCGCTGCACGGCGAGCGCATCGCGCGCCCCGGCGTCGAGGCCATGGTCGCGCGCGGCGTGGCGCTGGTGCCAGAGCGGCGCGAGCTGTTCGGCGAGATGTCGGTGGAAGACAACCTGCTGCTCGGCGGCTTCTACCAGTGGCGCAAGGGCAAGCGCGACCAGCGCGCGCGCATGGACGAGATCTTCGAGATCTTCCCGCGCCTGAAGGAGCGCCGGCCGCAGATGGCCTCCACGCTCTCGGGCGGCGAACGCCAGATGCTGGCGATCGGCCGCGCGCTGATGGCGCGCCCGCGCCTGCTGATGCTCGACGAGCCCTCGCTGGGCCTCGCGCCGCTGGTGGTGCGCGAGGTGCTGCGCGTGGTGGCGCAGCTGCGCAAGCACGGCGTGTCGGTGCTGCTGGTGGAGCAGAACGCGCGTGCCGCGCTGCAGGTGGCCGACCGCGCCTACGTGCTCGAGATGGGCGCCGTGGCGCTCGAGGGCCCGGCGCGCGAGCTGCTGCACGACCAGCGGATCATCGACACCTACCTGGGCATCGGCAAGAAGGACGACGCCCACTGACGAATGTCTCCCTCCCCCGCAGGGGAAGGCCCAACACAGAGAGAGCAAAGGACCCAGCACCATGAGCACCACCCTCCAAAGCTACATCGCCGGCCGCTGGATCGGCCGCGAGGCCGCGCAGTCGCTGCGCAGCGCCGTCAACGGCCAGGCCATCGCCAGCACGCACGCCGAGGCGATCGACTTCGCCGAGGCGCTGGCCCATGCGCGCCGCGTCGGCATCCCGGCGTTGATGGCGCTCGACTTCCAGCAGCGCGCCGAACGCCTCAAGGCACTGGCCAAGTACATCGCCGCCAACAAGGAAACGCTCTACGCGGTCTCGGCCCACACCGGCGCGACGCGCGCCGACGGCTGGGTCGACATCGAGGGCGGCGCCGGCACGCTCGCGGCCTACGCGGGCATCGGCAGCAACGAGCTGCCCTCGGGCAACCTGGTGCACGAGGGCCCGGCCTTCCCGCTCGGCAAGAAGGGCGGCTTCGCGGGCACCCACATCCTGGTGCCGCGCGGCGGCGTGGCGGTGCACATCAACGCCTTCAACTTCCCGGTCTGGGGCCTGCTCGAGAAGTTCGCGCCCAGCTTCCTCGCGGGCATGCCCTGCATCGGCAAGCCGGCCACCGCCACCAGCTACCTCACCGAGGCGGTGGTGCGGCTGATCGTGCAGTCGGGCATCCTGCCCGAGGGCAGCCTGCAGCTGGTCATCGGCGGCACGGGCGACCTGCTCGACCGCCTCGAAGGGCCCGACGTCGTGACCTTCACCGGCTCGGCCGACACCGCCGCCAGGCTGCGCGTGCATCCGAACCTGGTGCGCCAGTCGATCCCGTTCAACGCCGAGGCCGATTCGCTCAACTGCGCGATCCTCGCGCCCGACGTCACGCCCGACGACGAGGAGTTCGACCTGTTCGTAAAGGAGGTGGCGCGCGAGATGACGGTGAAGGCCGGCCAGAAGTGCACCGCCATCCGCCGCGCCATCGTGCCGCGCCAGCACCTCGACGCCGTGGCCGAGCGCCTGCGCGCGCGGCTGGCCAAGACGGTGGTGGGCGATCCCTCGCGCGAGGACGTGCGCATGGGCGCGCTGGCCTCGCATGCGCAGCAGGCCGACGTGGCCGAGCGCGTGGCCGAGCTGCGCAAGGGCGCCGAGCTGGTGTACGGCGGCGGCGACGGCTTCTCGCCCGTGGGCGAGGGCACGGCCGAGGGCGCCTTCTTCGCGCCCACGCTGCTGCTGAGCCGCAAGCCGCTCGAGCACGATGCGGTGCACGACATCGAGGCCTTCGGCCCGGTCAGCACGCTGATGCCCTACGAGGGCATCGACGAGGCGCTGGCGCTGGCCGCGCGCGGCCGCGGCAGCCTGGTCGGCACGCTGGTCACGCGCGATCCCGCGACCGCCGCCAAGGCGATCCCCGTTGCTGCGGCCTGGCACGGCCGGCTGCTGGTGCTCGACCGCGAGGCCGCGGCCGAATCGACCGGCCACGGCTCGCCGCTGCCGCCGCTCAAGCACGGCGGCCCGGGGCGCGCCGGCGGCGGCGAGGAGCTCGGCGGCCTGCGCGCCGTCAAGCACTACCTGCAGCGCGCCGCGCTGCAGGGCTCGCCCACCATGCTGGCGGCCGTCACCGGCGAGCACGTGCGCGGCGCCAAGGTGCGCGAGACCGAGGTGCATCCGTTCCGCAGCCACTTCGAGGACCTGCGCATCGGCGACTCGCTGCTGACGCACCGCCGCACCGTGAGCGAGGCCGACATCGTGGCCTTCGGCGGCCTATCGGGCGACTACTTCTACATGCACTTCGACGAGATCGCGGCCAAGGAGTCGCCGTTCGGCAAGCGCATCGCGCACGGCTACTTCGTGCTGTCGGCGGCCGCGGGCCTGTTCGTCTCGCCCGCGCCGGGCCCGGTGCTGGCCAACTACGGCCTCGACACGCTGCGCTTCGTCAAGCCCGTGGGCATCGGCGACACCATCCGCGCGCGCCTGACCTGCAAGCGCAAGATCGACCGCAACCGCAAGGACGCCAACGGCCAGGGCCAGGGCGTGGTGGCCTGGGACGTCGAGGTGACGAACCAGGACGGCGAGCTGGTCGCGAGCTACGACATCCTGACGCTGGTCGCGAAGAAGCCGGTGCCGGCGGCGGCGGCCTGATGTTCGACCTCGGCGGCAAGGTCGCGCTGGTCACCGGCGGCAACGGCGGCCTGGGCCTCGGCATGGCCCAGGGCCTGGCGCGGGCCGGCGCGCGCGTGGCGATCGCCGCGCGCAACCCCGAGAAATCGGCCGCCGCGGTCGAGACGCTGAAGGCGCTCGGCAGCGACAGCTTCGCGGTCGCCATCGACGTGGCCGACGAGGCCTCGGTGCGGCAGGCGGTCGACGCCGTGGCCGCGCGCTGCGGCCGGCTCGACATCCTGGTCAACAACGCCGGCACCACCGTGCGCAAGCCGGTCGACCAGCTCACGCTGGACGAGTGGAACCTCGTGCTCCAGACCAACCTCACCAGCGCCTTCCTCGTGAGCCGCGCGGCGCATCCGCACATGCAGCGCGCGGGCGGCGGCAAGATCGTCAACGTCGGCTCGATGATGTCGATCTTCGGCGCCGCCTACTCGCCCGCCTATGCCGCGAGCAAGGCCGGCGTGGTGCAGCTCACCAAGTCGACCGCGCTCTCGTGGGCGGCCGACAACATCCAGGTCAACGCGATCCTGCCGGGCTGGTTCCAGACCGAGATGACCGACGGCGCGCGCGCCCAGGTCGCGGGCCTCTACGAGCGCGTGGTCGCGCGCACGGCGGCGGGCCGCTGGGGCCGGCCGGCCGACATCGCGGGCACGGCCGTGTTCCTCGCGAGCCCCGCGGCCGACTACGTGACCGGTGTGGCGATCCCGGTGGACGGCGGCTACTCGACGATGGGCTGAGGGCGCCGGCGGCCCGGCGTGTAGATTCGGGCCCCATGCCTTTCGCCTGGATCCAGATCGCCCTCTTCGTCGCCGTCTCGGCCGCGCTGCTGTACGTCTCGCGCGGCGCGCTGCGCCGGCGCGGCTCGCACGGCTTCTACCGCTTCTTCGCCTGGGAGTGCATGCTGGCGCTGATCCTGCTGAACCTGCCCGTGTGGCACGTGGATCCGCTGGCGCCGCACCAGCTCGCATCGTGGCTGCTGCTGGCGCTGTCGGCCTGGCTGCCGGTGCATGCCTGGCGCCGGCTGCGGGCCGCGGTGCGGCCCGGCGCGGCACGCGACGACGATGCCGCGCTGCTCGGCTTCGAGAAGACCGACTCGCTGGTCACCGACGGCGCCTTCCGCTACATCCGCCATCCGATGTACACCGCGCTGATGCTGCTGGCCTGGGGCGCCTGCCTCAAGGACATCGGCGGCCCCGGCCTCGCGCTGGCGCTCGCGGCCACCGTGCTGCTGGTGCTGACGGCGCTCAGCGACGAACGCGAATGCATCGCGCATTTCGGCGACGCCTACCGCGCCTACATGCGCGGCACCAGGCGCTTCGTGCCCTTCCTGCTCTGACGGCGCGGCCGGCGCGGCGCCGGGCATAGGCAATCCGGCCAATGCCCAGCCGCGGTGCTTTCTCCTATCGTTCGGGCTTGAAGGGCGCGCGCGGATCCGCCGCCGCCATCGATCCCACGATTCCCCATGACCGAGAAAAACAACACCGCCCGCTGGCTGCGCCGCGGCGTGCTCGCGCTGCTGGCGCTGGCCCTGCTCGCCGCGGCCGCGCTGTCCGGCGCCGTGCTGATGGCGCACCACAAGATGGAACGCCGCGTCGACGTCGACGTGAAGCCGGTGGCCCTGCGCCCGCGCGGCGACACCGCGGCGCTCGAGCGCGGGCGCTACCTCTATGCCTCGCGCGGCTGCGTCGACTGCCACGGCGCCGACGGCGGCGGGCGTCTCTTCATCGACGCGCCGAACGGCCTGCGCGTGGCCGGGCCGCAGATCGCGCCCGGCGCCGCGAACGCGACCGCCGCCTACCGGCCCGAGGACTGGGTGCGCGCGATCCGGCACGGCGTCGATCCGGCCGGCCGGCCGCTGATGATCATGCCGAGCGAGGACTACAACCGCTTCACCGACGAGGACCTCGCCGCGCTGGTGGCCCACATCCGCGCCCTGCCGCCGGTGCAGGGCACGCCCGCCGTGGTCGAGCTGCCGCTGCCGGTGCGCGCGCTCTACGGCTTCGGCCTGATCCAGGACGCGGCCGCCAGGATCGACCACCGGCTGCCGCCCGCGCTGCCGGTGGCCGAGGGCGTGAGCGTGGCGCATGGCGCCTATGTGGCGAACATGTGCCTGGGCTGCCATGGTCCGCAGCTCGCGGGCGGCAAGGTCCCGGGCGGCCCGCCCGACTGGCCCGCGGCCTCGCGGCTCGCGCCCGGCGAGGATTCGGCGCTGGCGCGCTATCCCGACGCCGAGTCGATGATCCGGCTCTTCCGCAGCGGCCTGCGCCCCGACGGCACGCCGGTGCGCGTGATGCCCTTCGAGTCGCTGCGCGAGATCAGCGACACCGACATGCGCGCGCTGTACCTGTTCCTGCGGCAGCTGCCGCCGCCGCGCAAAGGCTGAACGCGCCGGTCAGGCGGGCCTGGCCGGGCGCGGCTAACATGCGCGCCACCGCCCCGCCCGCGCCATGCCCTCCCCCCAACGCCCGGCCTTCCCCTCGGCGACGCAGGCCGTCCTGCTGTACCTCGCCCTGTTCCTGTGCGAGCTGCTCGTGGGCGCCGTGCTGCGCGATGCCAACCGGGTGTTCGGCCTGAGCACGATGCAGATCGGCGTGCTGTCGGCCGTGCTGGGCAACGGGCTGGTGTTCGCGGTCGTGATGCAGCAGCAGAAGCTGGGCTGGCGCGCGCTGTTCCATCCCTCGCGTGCCTCGATGCGCGCCACGCTGATGCTGGTGGTGCCGCCCGCGCTGCTGCTGGTGCCGGCGCTGATGCTGGCGATCACCTGCGCGATCAACCTGCTGACGCTGGCACTGCCGCTGTCGGCCTGGGAGGAGGCGATGTTCAGCCGCATGGCCGACGGCAGCGTGGCGGCGGTGCTCGCGGTCTGCGTGATGGCGCCGCTGCTCGAGGAGATGCTGTTCCGCGGCATCGTGCTGCGCGGCTTCCTGCAGCGCTACGGGCGCTGGCAGGCGATCCTGATGTCGGCGCTGCTGTTCGGCGCGGCCCACATGAACATCTACCAGTTCGTGGTCGGCGTCGCCATGGGCACGGTGCTGGGCTGGCTCTACGAGCGCACGCGCTCGCTGATCCCCTGCATCGCGCTGCACGCGGCCTACAACTGCACCACGCTGCTGGTGGCCGGCTGGCTCGAGGACGCCTCGCCCGCCGGCGTGCTGAGCTTCGTGCTGCTCGCGGGCGCGGCCGCGCTGTGCGGCGGGGTGGTGCTGCGGCAGCTGCTGGTGGCCTCGGGCCGGACCAGCGAGGGCTGATTCAGCGCCCGGCCTGCGCCAGCGGCTTCGCGTCCACCGCCTCGCCATCGACGATGAAGTGCCCGCCCGCCACGTGGTGCAGCGTGCGCAGTTCGTCGTGGCCCTCGAAGTGCCAGCGGCCGTTCGAGAACACGCGCGCATCGGCCTGGGCCGCGATCACCTCGCCGAGGAACAGGTCGTAGCGCTGCTGGATCGGCGGCTCGGGCAGCAGCCGGCATTCGAGCCAGGCCGCGCAGCCCTCGAGCAGGGGCGCCTCGGTGGCGCTGCCCGCGAAGCTGTGCAGCCCGTAGGCCTCGAACTTGTCGCGGCCGTCGCGTTCGACCAGCTCGCGGCCCGAGCTGCTGCCCAGCGCCTCGGTCAGGTCGAGCTGCGCGCGCACCGGCACCTGCAGCGCGAAGCTGCCCGCGCCCTCGAGCAGCACGCGGGTCCAGGTGCTCTTGTCGAGCACCACCGCCACCTTGGGCGGATCGAAGTCCAGCGGCATGGCCCAGGCCGCCGCCATGATGTTGCGCCGGCCCGCGTGGGCCGCGCTCACCAGCACCGTGGGGCCGTGGTTGAGCAGGCGGTAGGCCTTGGCGAGGGGAACGGGCTGGCGGTGGGAGGCGTTGGAGGTCATGCGCGAAGCGGGTCGGGAAGCGGGGGCGCCAGCCTACCAAAGCGGCGCCCCGCGCGCTTCAGGCCTCGGGCGGCACCACGGGCACGCGCCGCACCGCCACCTCGCGGATGCGCTGCGCATCCACGCCGGTGACGACGAACTCCCAGCCGTCGTGCACCCAGGTGGCCTCGGCCGCGGGCAGGCCGCCGAAGCGGTCGAGCAGCAGTCCCGCCACCGAGGTGTAGCTGTCGTCCTCGCTCGCCAGGCCGTCGGTCTGCAGCGCCTGTTCGAGCAGGTGCGGGTCGGCGCTGCCGGCCACGGTCCAGGCTTCGGGGCCGGTCTGCTGGATCTCGAGCGACTCGTCCTCGTCGGGGAACTCGCCCGCGATCGCCTCCAGCACGTCGATCGGCGTGACCACGCCGGTCAGCGTGCCGTGCTCGTCGGCCACCAGCGCGAGCTGGCCGCGCGCGCCGCGCAGGGTATCGATCAGGCGGATCACGCGCGTCGACTCGGCCACGTAGATCGGCGCGCGCAGGCCATGGCCCTCGTCGATGCGGCCGTGGCGCAGCAGCTGGCCCAGCAGGTCCTTGGCGCGCGCCACGCCCACCACCTGGTCGAGCGAGCCGCGGCACACCGGGAACAGGCCGTGCGGGGTGTCGAGCAACTGCTCGCGCAGCGCCTCGGGATCGTCGTCGAGGTCGACCCAGGAGACATCGGCGCGCGGCGTCATCACCGAGCGCACGTTGCGCTCGGCCAGCGAGAGCACGCCGCTGACCATGTTGCGTTCCTCGATGCCGAAGGCGGGTTCGTCCACGGGCGCATCGGCATCGGCCGCGGCGGCGCCCACCGGCACCGGTTCGCCGCGCGTGCGGCCGCCGAGCAGGCGGATCACCGACTCGGCCGTGCGCTCGCGCAGCGGCCGGCGCGCCTCGTGGCGCAGCTCGTTGCGGCGCGCCCACTGGTTGAGCGCCTCGATCAGCACCGAGAAGCCGATCGCGCCGTAGAGGTAGCCCTTGGGAATGTGGAAGCCCAGGCCCTCGGCCACCAGGCTCAGGCCGATCATCAGCAGGAAGCTCAGGCACAGCACCACCACCGTGGGATGGGCGTTGACGAAGCGCGTCAGCGGCTTCGAGGCCCACAGCATGATCGCGATCGAGATGATCACCGCGGCCATCATCACCGGCAGGTGGTCGACCATGCCGACGGCCGTGATCACCGCGTCGAGCGAGAACACGGCGTCGAGCACCACGATCTGCGCCACCACCACGCCGAAGCTCGCATAGGCGGCGGTGCCGGTCACGGCATGGGTCACGCCCTCGATGCGCTCGTGCAGCTCGGCCGTGGCCTTGAACAGCAGGAACAGGCCGCCCAGCAGCAGGATCAGGTCGCGGCCCGAGAAGCCCTGGCCGAACAGGCTGAACAGCGGCGTGGTCAGCGTCACCAGCCACGAGACGATGGACAGCAGCCCCAGGCGCATCAGCAGCGCCAGGCTCAGGCCGATGAGCCGCGCGCGGTCGCGCTGGTGCGGCGGCAGCTTCTCCGCGAGGATCGCGATGAAGATCAGGTTGTCGATGCCCAGCACGATCTCGAGCACGACGAGCGTGAGGAGACCGATCCAGACGGCGGGGTCGGACAGCAGTTCAATCATGGAAGGCGGTGCGCGAGCGCATGCGGCCCGGCATGGCGCGAACCATGGCGGGCGATGAAGAGGGGATGGGGGAAGGAGACGGGGCCGGCGGACGCGGCGGAGGCCGTGTCAGGGGCGGGGACAGCACGCGCGGAAAACGGCGGCGGGGAGCAAGGCGGCTGGCGCAGGCCAGCAACGGACTGGGAGGCTCGGAGGAGGTTGTCACCCGCGCAGTCTACCGAAGCGCTCGCACGGCCCCACGTTTGCAAGGGCTTTGCCGGGGGCGCCTCAGCCTTCGAGGAAGTCGGGCTGCCTGAACTTCTTCTCGAGGAACCGGCCGTTGGCCACCAGCGCCGCGGCATCGCTCGCCGCCAGGTTGGCGACCACCTCGCGCAGCTTGGCATCGAGCAGGCCGAGCTGCTCGCCGAGCAGCTGGCGCGCGGTCTTGCCGTCCTTCAGCGGCTGCGTGACGCGAAAGGCCGGCGGCAGCGCCACGTAGTTGGCCAGGGTCTCGGGCAGGTAGCGCAACACGGTCTCGCGCACGGTGAACAGGTCGTCGCCGCCCGCGCCGACGTCCATCAACTGCGGCAGCACCTCGACCACCAGGCCGCGCACGCTCTCGAGGCTGTGCCGCATGTCCTCGGTGAGGTGCGGCGAGGCGCGCGCGACCACCTCGTCGAGCCGCCGCAGCGTCTCCTCCAGGCTCAGGCTGTCCTCGATGCGGCGCTCGAGCTCGGGCGCGCGCCGGCCCAGCAGCCAGCCGACGACGTAGAGGCCGGCGGTGATGGCGAGCCAGCCGCGGTCGATGACGCCCGCGAACAGCAGCGCCGGACCGGCCAGCGCGAGCGCGCAGCCGAGGATGTTGCCGTTGCCGTAGAGGAACAGCAGCGCGCGCAGCTTCAGCGAACGCCGCGCCACGCCAGGCCTTTGCACAGGGTCACTGGTAGCCCCGGATTTCCTTGAACACCTGCGCCAGCACCAGCCGGCGCCCGTCGAACTCGCGCCCGCCCGAGGCCTTCGCGAGCGCCCGCATCTCGGCCACGTTGCCCTCGCCGAACAGGATCGGGAAGATGCGCGCCGGCAGCCCGCTCGCATAGCGCGCCTGGAACTCCTCGGGCTTCAGGCCCGCGTTGTTCTGGCCGTCGGTCAGCAGCACGATGCTCACGAAGCGATCGGGATCGCTGCGCTGCTCCTCGCGCGCGAGGTCCTCGGCCACGGCCAGCGCGGAATAGATGGCGGTGCCGCCATCGGCCTGCATCGCGTCGGCCTGGCGGCGCAACTCCTCGCGCGCGGCGCCGATGCGCTCGGGCTCGAAGCGCACCCACACCGGCTCCGACACGCGCGTGGCGAACGGAACCAGCACCACCCGCTCGCGGCTCTGGAACGCGCTGTAGCGCACGCTCGCCGCGGCGCCGGCCTCCGCCCCCGACAGCCGCTTGAGCGCCTCGCGCATGGCTTCCAGGCGCTGCCCCTGCATCGAGCCGCTGAGGTCGAGCACGAAGATCGAGGTGGAGGGCTTGCGCCAGCGCGCCTGGTAGGTGCCGAGCACGGCGTCGATCACCTCGAGCCGGTTCGGAAAGGACAGCTCCGACACCGCCGCCGTGGGCAGCGCGCTCGCGGCCTGCACCTCGGGATTGGCCGGGCGCAGGAAGGCGGCCGACAGCGCGTCGCGCTGGAACGCGGCCCCCTTCCAGGCCGCCACCAGCCGGTTGTAGGGCTCGCGCCGTGCCTCGTCGAGCAGCATCAGCGGATAGTCGGCCGAGATCATGCCGTCGCGCGGATAGATCGGCAGCAGCCGGTCGGCCGCGGGCAGCCGCTCGTTGAGGCGCAGGATCACGGCCTCGTAGTTGACCATCGCGTCGATGGACGCGGGATCCGCCAGGTAGGCATCGGCCAGCCAGCCCGAGCTGCCGGCCGTGAGCTTCTGGCCCGAGAGGAAGGCCTTGAGCGTCTTCTCGTCCACGTCCTGCGCCGCCAGGTCCTCGGTCTTGCCCGCGAGTGCCGAGGCGACCGCGAACAGCGCGCTCATGCCGGTGTTGGAGCTGGTCGCGTTGGTCATGCCGTAGCGCAGCTGGCCCGTGCTGGCGGCCCGCGCGATGTCGGCCCAGCCGGGCGCGCGCTTGTCCCAGCCGAGCCGCGCGGCCTTGGCGGCCTTCACCCCGAGCGCGATGCGCGAGTAGAAGAGCTTCTCGCGCGCCACCGCCGGCTTGGCGAGCGCCAGCGCGGGATAGGCGCCGTTGGGCGGCAGGATCGCATCGAAGCGCTCGCCGGCATTCACGCGCTCCACGATGTCCAGCGTGCCCGCGTACGACAGCTGCAGTTCCACCCCGGCGGCGCGCGCGGCCTCGACCAGCGGCGCCTCGAGGTCCTTGAGTTCGGAGCCCGCGAGAACGGTGAAGGCCGTCGATGGCGGACTGACCTGCGGCGCGGCGGCGGTGGGCGTGGCCGCCTCGTCGCGGCCGCAGCCGGCCAGCCCGAGCGCCAGCGCCAGCAGCGCACCGAGCGCGAAGCGCCGTGCCGGCGCCAGGCTCACAGCACGACCCCGCTGCCCGCCGACGGCTCGCGCAGCGCGACGGCCGAGGTCTCGCGGCGCGCGCGGTCGAGGTAGCCGCGGCTGCGCGCCACCTCGTCGCTCAGCGTGTCGACCGTGGTCTGCATCGAGTCGAGCGCCTTGAGCTTGAAGTCGGCGATCGCGTCCATGGTCTGGTAGATGTTGGCGAAGGCCTGCTGCAGCTTGGCGATCTCGATCGTGCCCGAGGCCGCCTGCTGGTGGATCTGGCCGGTCTGCTCGCGCAGCAGCTCGCTGGTGGTCGCGATCAGGTTGCCGGTGGTGGCATTGAGCGCGCCGATCTGGTCGAGCACCAGCTTCTGGTTGGCCAGCGCCTGCGCCACGATCACCGCGGTGCGCAGCGCCGACACCGTGGTGGTGGTGGCGCGGTCCACGCCCTTGGTCAGCTCGAGGTTGTTCTTGCGGATCATGTCGAGCGCCAGGTAGCCCTGGATGTTGACCGCGAGCTGCGTCAGCAGGTCGGTGACCTTCTGGCGCGCGTAGAACAGCATCTCCTCGCGCACAACGCGCGCCTTCTCGGGATCGGTGGCGTCGAACTCGCGCGCCTTGGCGTCGAGGCGCGCGTCGAGCGCCTTGCCGATGTGCACGTACTTCTCGAGCCGCTCCATCAGCGTCCAGAGGTTGACCTTCTCCTGCTCGATGGCCGCGTTGTCGCGCAGCAGCTCGTCCTTGCCGCGCTTGAGCGATTCGATGATGGCGTCGAGGTGCGACTGCGAGGACTGGTAGCGCTCGAAGTAGGCGACCAGCTTGTTGCCCAGCGGGATCAGGCCCAGCAGCTTGCGCGCCGAGAACAGGTCGCCCTGCTTCGAGGGATCGAGGTCCTCGACCTGGTGGCGCAGGTCGATCAGCGACTGGCCGATCTGCGAGCCCTGGCCGAACAGGCCGTTGCGCAGCGAGCCCACCGGGCGTTCGAGCATGCGGTTGGAGACCGAGGCCGAGGCCTCGATCTCCTTGCTGCCCATCGAGTGGATGCGCGCCACCGCCTCCTTGAACTGCGGATGCTGGCTGTCGTGCGCCGTGATGTCGTCGATGAAGCGATCGACCTGCGCATCGAGCTCGCCGACCTCCTCGGGCTTGAGCCGCACCCGCCCGCTGGCGGATTCGACCGGCACCGGCGCGACGGGCGCGGGTGGCTCGAGCACGAAGGACTGCGGCGGCTGCAGCACGTCGGGCGCGGCAACGGCGACCGCCGTGGCGGGAGCGGACTCGGGACGGGAAGTGTTCATGGGTTCCTCGGGTTCACTTGAAGCGGCCTTCGATGGCGGTGGTCATGCGTTCGAGCCATTCGAAGCTGGGCGGGTCGATCACGTCGACCAGCACGTCGGGCACCTTGACGCCGCGTCCGGCCCAGTTCTCCGGCCCCTTGGCATCGCCACCGGTGCGAAAGCCGTATTCGTGCGCGAGCTCGCGCAGCGTGGGATCGTTCTCCAGCGCCGCGCCCAGGCGCGCGCCGCCCGGCGTGTAGGGCACCAGCACGTGCTTCGAATAGACCGTGGGCCGCGGATAGAGCAGCACCATGTCGCCGCGCAGCCGGTCGGGATGCTTGAGCCAGAACTCCACCAGCTGCGATTCGTAGGCCACCAGCAGCGGCGCCTTGCCCATGCCGAGCGCGAGGTAGTCCTCGAACGGGCCGGCCGAGGACTGCTCCTGGAAGCCCTGCCGAAGGAACAGCGGCGCCACCGTCGGCAGCACGCGGTCCACGTCCTGCTGGCTCTGCACGATCTGCTGGCCGTTCGCGAGATAGCTCGCCAGCGCCAGGTACATCGCCGCCGAATTGGAGGTGCGCACGTCGGTCGAATTGATCAGCAGCGACTTGCTGGTGGAGAACGCGGCGCTGGCCTTGAGCTCCTTCCAGCGCGTGCCCTTCTCGATCATTGCCATCAGCCTGGGCAGGTCGACCACGTAGTAGAAGTCGCCCTGCTTCTCGGCCACGCCGTTGGCGATCAGGATCTCGGCGATCGGCCGCCAGCTCGCGAGCACGATCGGCGTGTAGAAGGGGTTGTACACATTGGGCGCCTTCGCCAGCTCCTTGAGCCGCTGCGCGGCCGGCGCGCCCGAGGGAAAGCCGAAGTCGAACCTGCCGGCGTCGTAGCGCTCGGCGATGGTGCGCGAGCCGGCCTTCTCCACCGTGACCGTGATGCCCTGCGCGGCCAGCGCCTGCTGCACGCGCTCGTCGGCGAAGAACGATTCCTTTTCGGAACCGATCAGCCCGCGCAGCGCCACATGGCGCGCCTGCTCGATCCGCGCGGCGTTGCCGGCCGCCGTGTCGTCGCGCACGCGCTGGTTCGAATACCAGACGCCGCCCGCGACCGCGGCCAGCAGGACCACGGCCAGCGCCGGCGCGATCAGTTTGCGGATTTCCAACGGTGCTGCTCCTCGGCCCCTTCATCGGGGTTCGAGGAACATCCTAGCCACGCAATATGACGGTTCGTGACAGTCCGATGACAGCGGCGCGGCGCGCCGCCGCGCTCAGGTCCCGCGCGTCAGCATGCGCCCCGCGCGCGCCAGCACGCGCGCCTCGTCCACCGTCGCGCCGCCGCGGTAGGCCAGCACGCCGTTCACGAACACGCGCTCGATGCCCAGGCTCAGCCCCTTGGGCCGGTCGTAGGTGGCGGTGTCGGCGATGGTCTCGGGATCGAACACCACCACGTCGGCCATGTGGCCCGCGCGCAGCAGGCCGCGCTCGGCGATGCGCAGGTTGCGCGCGCTCATGCCGGTCATCTTGTGCACCGCCTGCTCGAGCGTGAACAGCCGGCGCTGGCGCCAGTAGCGCGCGAACACGCGCGGGAACGCGCCCCACAGCCGCGGATGCGGATGGCGGTCGTGCGGCAGGCCGTCGCTGCCGATCATGGTCAGCGGATGCGCGATCACGCGCTCCACGTCATCTTCATGCATCTGGAAGTAGCAGGCACCGCCGGGCTTCAGCCGCAGGCAGGCCGCCTGCTCGCTCACGCCCCATTCGCGCGCGATGTCCGACACCAGCCGGCCGGTCATCTCGGGATGCGGGTCGGACCAGGTCAGCAGCACGTCGATCACGCCGTCGACCAGGTCCTCGCGCAGCACGGTGGAACCAGCGACGTAGGGATAGACGTCCATCGCGATCTTCTGGCGCTGCGCGAGCGACTCGATCAGCGGCAGCGTCTCCCTGGTGCGGCCCCAGTTCGCGGGCCCGGCGCACTTGTGGTGCGAGATCACCAGCGGCACGCCGGCGGCGAAGGCCGAGTCGCCGGCCTCGTGCAGCGCCTCGACGATCTGCTGCATCTCGCTGCGCAGGTGGGTGGCGTAGACGCCGCCATGGCGCGCCACCACGCGCGCGAGCGCGGTCACCTCCTCGGCGGGCGCGGCGAAGGCTTCTTCATAGAACAGGCCCGAGGACATGCCGTGCGCGCCCTCTTCCATGCAGGCCTCGAGCAGCGCCGCCATGCGCGCGAGCTCGTCGGCGCTGGCGGGCCGGTCGAGCGCCTCCATGGCCGCGAAGCGCAGGGTGGTGTGGCCCACCAGCGCGGCCACGTTGAGCGCGGGCTGCGTGGCGTCGACCGCGGCGCGGTACTCGGCCATGCTCGCGTGGCGGAACGAGTCGGCGCCCAGCAGCGTGAGCGGCGGCTTGGACTGCGGCGTGCGGTAGGGCGCGAGCGAGATGCCGCAGTTGCCCGTGACCACGGTGGTGATGCCCTGCGACACCTTGGGCAGGCACAGCGGGTCGCGCAGCACGATCGCGTCGTCGTGCGTATGGGCGTCGATGAAGCCCGGCGCGATCACCTTGGCGCGGCAGTCGACGACCTCGACATCGGCCAGCTCGAGGCCTTCGGGCAGGCGCGCGCGCAGGCCCTCGCCGAGCGCGAGGATGCGGTCGCCGTGCAGCAGCACGTCGCCGGGCCACGAGGGGCCGCCCGAGCCGTCGACCACGAGGCCGGCCTCGAGCAGCACGGCTTGGGGAGCGCTCACGACCGGTGTCCTTTCTCGTTGATGCCGCCGCCGTCCCAGCTCTGCAGCGGGTGCGTGGTGGCGTCGATGCCGTGGCGCTGGAAGGCTTCGCGCGCGCGCTGCAGGCGCTGCACCGCCGGCTCGCCGCGCCGCTGCGCGACCAGCACCGTGAGGATCTCGATCGCCGTGAGGTGCGTCAGGTAGGCATCGATGCCCACGTGCATCACGGCGTCGTCGGGCACCGAGAGCCCGAGCAGGAAATCGGCCTTGGCCGCGAGCGCGGTGCCGGGCCGCGTGAGCGCGACCACCTTGGCGCCCTGCCCGCGCGCGATGTCGACCGCGTCGAGCAGCGAGGGCATGCCGCCCACGTGCGAGATCGCGATCACCACGCCGCCCGGGCGCTGCGCGGCGCCGGCCACCTGCTGCAGGTGGTAGTCGGCCCAGGCATTGGCCGACAGGCCGAGCCGGAACAACCGCGCCTGCAGGTCGTTGGCCATGAACCACGAGGTGGCGCCGGCGCCGTAGAGGTCGACGTGCGGCGCGGCCGCGATGGCCGAGACGGCGCCGTCGAGCACCTGCATGTCGAGCTGGCCGCGCACGCCCGAGACCGAGGCGGCCGCGCTGCGCGCGATCTTTGACACCACCTCGTCGGCGGCGTCCTCGATGTTGACGCGGCGGTGCAGCGGCGAGCCGCCGAGCGCGAGCTCCTGCGCCAGCGCGAGCTTGAACTCGCGCAGGCCCGCGAAGCCGAGGTCGCGGCAGGTGCGCATGATGGTCGGCACCGAGCTGCCGGAGCGCTCGGCCAGCGATTCGAAGCTCTCCTCGAGCACCCGGTCGGGGTCCTCGAGGATCAGGTCGAGGATCGCGCGCCGCGTGGCGGGTGCGCCCTCGCGGGTCTGCGCGATCTTCTGGAGCAGCGAGGGAGTCATCGGCCGCGCGGTCAGAAGTGCATCGCCACCGCGTCGCTCACGCGGTAGTCGTTCTCGACCACGGGCATCCAGTGCCACTTGTCGAAGGTGGTGCAGGGGTGCGAGATGCCCAGGCCCACGCGGTCGCCGACGGCCGGCGCGCGCACCTCCTCGTCGGCCTCCCAGCGCAGGTAGGCATGCTGGTCGTTGAGCGCCGTGATCTTCCAGCCGGCGGGCACGGCCTCGGGCACCAGCACGCCGCGCGCCGCGCGCGCGATCGGCACCGGCAGCGAGAGGTCGAAGGAGATGTCGCGCTTGCCCACGGCCAGGATCGCGAGGCCGGGCTCGGGCCGCGACTGCACCGTGGCCCAGACCTCCATCGCGGGCACCAGGCTCTCGCCGCAATCGCAACCGAGGCGCTCGTCGACCGCGCTGACCATGCGCTTGTAGAAGCCATGGTCGTGCGTGACATAGCAGCCCGAGCGCAGCAGGCCGCGCACCGGCGACGCCAGCGCGGGCTTGAGTCGCCCGGCCACGAGGTCGAAGATGGCCGAGCCGCCGGCCGAGACCAGCACCTCGTCGGTCTCGAACAGCTGCTGCGTGTCGCAATGGCGCGCCACCGCTTCCACGCGGTCCATCAGGGTCGCGGCATAGGCCGCGTCGGGCTCGCTGGCGCCGGTGGCGCCCTGCCCTTCGTAGGTCTCGATGCCCACCAGCCGCACCGCGTCGCTCGCGCGCAGCCGCGTGGCGAGCGCCACCGCCTCTTCATGCGTGCGACAGCCGGTGCGCGCGCCCGCAACGCCGATCTCGAGCATGACCTCGAAAGGAACGCTGTTCGGGTGGCGGCGCGCCCAGTCCTCGATCAGCGCGAGCTGCGCCAGCGAATCGACCAGGAACACGATGCGCAGGCCCGCATGGTCGCGCAGCAGCAGCTGGATGCCGGCCAGGTCCTCGTCGCTCACCACCTGGTTGGCGATCAGGGTGCGGCGCGCGCCGGCGGCCACGCCCACCGCGAGCTGGGTCACGGTGGCGAAGGTCAGGCCCCAGGCACCGGCATCGAGCTGGCGCTGGAACAGCTGCGGCGACATGGTGGTCTTGCCGTGCGGCGCGAGGTCGATGCCCCATTCGCGCACGCGCGCCTGCATCCAGGCCAGGTTGTGCTCGAGCGCCTCGCGCTTGAGCACGGCCAGCGGCAGCGGCAGGTCGCCCGCGAGCACGTTCCAGCCCGCGGCGCCGATCTCGCTGCGCCGGCGCGGCGCCTGGGTGCGCGGATAGCCCTTGAAGCTGCTGCCCAGCAGCGGGTCGTCGAAGGAGGGAGCGGCGGTGTCGGTCATGGTCATGCGGCGATGGGGGAAAGCAGGTCCTTGCGGATGCAGGCGCTGTAGTGTCCGCTCGAAACCTGCTCGAGCGGCGGCACGGTCCGTGCGCAGGCCTCGATGGCATGCGGGCAGCGCGTGCGGAACACGCAGCCCGAGGGCGGCGAGATCGGACTGGGGATGTCGCCCTTGAGGGCGATGCGCTCGGTGGCGAGCTCGGGATCGGGCTTCGGGCTCGCGGCCAGCAGCGCCTGGGTGTAGGGGTGCGAGGGGCGCGCGAAGAGCTCTTCGGTCTCGGCCACCTCCATCACCTTGCCCAGGTACAGCACCACCACGCGGTCGCACAGGTACTCGACCACGTCGAGGTCGTGCGAGATGAACAGCATGGTCAGGCCCAGGCGCTCGCGCAGGTCGGCCAGCAGGTTGATGACCTGCGACTGGATCGACACGTCGAGCGCCGACAGCGGCTCGTCGGCCACGATGAACTCGGGCTCCACCGCGAGCGCGCGCGCCACGCCGATGCGCTGGCGCTGGCCGCCCGAGAACTCGTGCGGGAAGCGGCTCGCATGCTCGGCGCGCAGGCCCACGGTCTCGAGCAGCTCGGCGATGCGCCTGTCGCGCGCGGCCGCGCCCTTGTGCAGGCCGTGCGTGGCCAGCGCCTCGCCGAGGATCGCGCCGATGCGCATCTTCGGGTTCAGGCTCGCGTACGGGTCCTGGAAGATGATCTGCAGCTTGCTGCGCAGCTTGCGCATGCGCTCGCCCGACAGCGCGCCGATGTCGTCGCCGCGGTAGAGCACCTGGCCCTCGGTGCGCTCGAGCAGGCGCAGCACGGTGCGACCGATGGTGCTCTTGCCCGAGCCCGATTCGCCGACCAGGCCCAGCGTCTCGCCGGGCTGGATCGCGAACGACACGCCGTCGACCGCGCGCACGGGGCGTTCGCCGCTGCCGAAATACTTCTTGAGTCCGCGGACTTCGATCAGGGGGGAAACGACGGCGTTCATGCGAGCCTCGCGAAGTGGGCGTCGGGCTGCACGCGGGTGCAGCGGGCCTGGCGGTCCAGGCGGATGTCGATCAGCGGCGGCATCGCCGTGGCGCAACCGGCCTGCGCATGGTCGCAGCGCGGCTCGAAGGCGCAGCCCGGCGGCGGCGCCAGCGGGCTCGACACCTGGCCGCGGATCGCGAACAGGCGCCTGGGCTTGGGCTGCCCCGGCTGGCGCGCCTTGCCCGGCAGGCAGGCCAAGAGGCCCTGGGTGTACGGATGCTCGGGCTGCGCGAACAGCGGGCGCACCGGCGCGCTCTCGACCACGCGGCCCGCGTACATCACGACCACGTCGTCGGCATGGTGCGCGACCACGCCGAGGTTGTGCGTGATGAACAGGATGCTCATGCCGGTCTCGGCCTGCAGCCGGCGCATCAGCACCAGGATCTGCGCCTGGATGGTCACGTCGAGCGCGGTGGTGGGCTCGTCGGCGATCAGCAGCGTCGGGTCGCAGGCCATGGCCAGCGCGATCATCACGCGCTGGCGCATGCCGCCCGAGAGCTGGTGCGGGTACTCGTGCAGGCGCTGCGCCGCGGCCGGGATCTCGACCAGGTCGAGCATGCGCTTCGCATGGGCCAGCGCGGCCTGGCGGTCGAGCCCCTTGTGCAGCCGCACGCTCTCGGCGATCTGCTCGCCGATGGTGAACACCGGGTTCAGGCTGGTCATCGGCTCCTGGAAGATCATCGAGAGCTGGTTGCCGCGCAATGCGCGCATCTCGCGCTCGGGCAGGGTCAGCAGGTCGACGGTCCTGCCTTCGCGCGTGACGAAGCGCGCGCCGCCGCTGACCTGGGCATTGGCGGTCCTGGGCAGCAGGCGCATCAGCGTGAGGCTGGTGACCGACTTGCCCGAGCCCGACTCGCCGACCAGCGCGGTGGTCTTGCCGGGCTGGATCGCGAAGCTCACGTCGGCCACCGAGCGGATCAGGCCGTCCTCGGTGGGGAAGCTGGTGCTCAGGCTGTCGACCACGAGGCGCGGGGAGGATGTGGCGGTCGTCATCACGCGGTCTTTTTGAGTTTGGGATCGAGCAGGTCGCGCACGCCGTCGCCGAGCAGCTGCAACGACAGCGCCGTGAGGATGATCGCGAGCCCCGGGAACAGCACCACCCAGAAGGCCTGGTGCGCGTACTGCTGGCTGCCCGCGACCATGGTGCCCCAGGTCGGGATCTCGGGCGGCACGCCGACGCCGAGGAAGGACAGCCCCGCCTCGGCCAGGATCGCGTAGGCGAAGATGAACGAGACCTGCACCAGGATCGGCGACATCAGGTTCGGCAGGATGTGGCGCCACAGGATGCGCGAGGTGCGCACGCCGAGCGCGCGCACGGCCTCGACGAACAGCAGCTCGCGCACCACCAGCGTGGAGGCGCGCACCACGCGCGCCACCCGCGGCGTGTAGACCAGCACCAGCGCCAGCACCGTGTTGACCAGCGAGGGCCCGAGGATCGCCACCAGCGCGATCGCCAGCAGGATGTCGGGGAAGGACATCATCGCGTCGACCACGCGCATCAGCGGCGCGTCGAGCCGGCGGAAGAAGCCTGCCGCGAGGCCCAGCACGGTGCCCGCGACGACGGCACCGAGCGCGGTGAGCGCCGCGATCGCCAGCGAGTAGCGCGCGCCGTGCACGATGCGCGAATAGAGGTCGCGGCCCAGCTCGTCGGTGCCCAGCAGGTGCTCGGCACTCGGCGCCTTCAGGCGCTGCAGCACGGCCGTGTCGTTGGGATCGATGGAGGCGAACAGCGGCGCGCCGATGGCGAGGATGGCGATCGCCAGCAGCACCAGCGCGGACAGCATCACGATGCGGCGGTGCATCAGTTGGCGAAGCATTCTTGGCATCCGCATGGCTCAGACCTTCACGCGCGGATCGACCACCGCATACAGCAGGTCGATCGAGAAATTGATGAGGACGTAGATCGCGGCGATCACCAGCAGCGCGCCCTGGATCACCGGGTAGTCGCGCCGCAGCACCGCGCTCACCACGAGGTTGCCCACGCCCGGCAGGCCGAACACGGTCTCGGTGATGACGGCGCCGCCGATCATCAGCGCCACCGTCAGGCCGATCACCGTGACGATCGGCACCAGCGCGTTGCGCAGCGCATGCTTGAGCACCACCACCGTCTCGCTCAGGCCCTTCGAGCGCGCGGTGCGCACGTAGTCCTCGCCGAGCACGTCGAGCATCGAGGCGCGCGTGAAGCGGATGATGAGCGCGGAGTTCAAGAGGCCCAGCACCGTGGCCGGCAGCACCAGCGCATGCAGCCGCTCGGCCAGCGCCGCGTCGGGCGCACCGTAGCCCGAGACCGGGAACCAGCCGGACGAGACCGCGAAGATCTGGATCAGCACGATGCCGAGCCAGAAGCTCGGGATGCTCGCGCCCAGCATCGCGATGCCGGTGAACAGCTGGTCGACCGCGCGGCCGCGGAACACGGCCGAGACGATGCCGCAGGGCACGCCGATCAGCGCGGCGATGGCCACCGCCATCAGCGCGAGCAGCGCGGTGGGCTCGGCGCGCTCCCACAGCGCCTGCGTGACCGGGCGCTGCAGGAAGATCGAGGTGCCGAGGTTGCCCTGCAGCACCTCGCGCAGCCAGTAGCCGAACTGCACGGGCAGCGGCTTGTCGAGGCCGTATTCCTTCTGCACGCGCGCGATGTCGGCCGCGGTGGCCTGGTCGCCCAGCAGCACCGAGACCGGGTCGCCCGAGGCGGCGCGCGTGAGCACGAACACCAGCACCGCCACGAGGGCGAGCACGATGAGCATGCCGGCGGCGCGGGATGCGATGTAGCGGATCATGGGATGTGGTTCTTTTCGGGAAATGCGGGATCGGACAGCCGGACGCAGAGGACGCGAAGGTTCCGCGAAAGACGCAAAAGGAAATTCATCTGAAGAATCTCCTTGGCTGTTCTTTCGCGCCCTTTGCGAAACCTTCGCGTCCTCTGCGTCCGGTACCCGTATCCGGCAGCCGCGTTACTTGATACGAGCGTTCCAGAAGAAGGGCCAGGTCGCCGGTTGGTAGTTGTCGAGCGCCGGGCTCCTGGCCGACAGCCCGTTGAACTTGCCGACGTTGATGTACGGCACCTCCTCGTAGACCACCTGCTGCACCTTGCCCCACAGCGCGCCGCGCCTGGCCGGATCGCTCTCGACGTTGAAGGCCTGCAGCGCCGCCTTCTTGGCGGGCGTGTCCCACCAGCCGGGCGCGCCGTCGCCGAGCTGCGGCGGCGAGAGCATCGGCTCGGGGAACTGGCCCGAGTGGGTGACGTAGATGTCCCACAGCTTGGCGTCGTTGCGGCGCTGCACCAGCGTGGCCCAGTCGACCACGTTGAGGTCGACCTTGAAGCCGGCGCGCTTGAGCTGCTCGGCCATCAGCAGCGACATGTTGTAGTGGAAGTCGTACTGGCGGCTCGTGAGCACGCGGATCGGCTCGCCCTTGTAGCCGGCCTTGGCCGCGGCCTCCTTGGCCTTGGCGGCGTTGCGCTGGTTGTACTGGTCGGCGCCGGCCGTCGAATAGAAGGGCGAGCCCTTTGGGAAGTGGTTGGCCTCGGCCACGAAGAAGCGCGTGTCGCCGAAGCCGGCCGCGAGCATCTCGCCCTCGCCGAGCGCGGTCTGGATCGCCTGGCGCACCGGCTGGCTCGCGGCCACGCCTTCCTTGGTGTTGAGCACCAGGTAGGGGAAGCCGAACGAGGGCGTCATGATCGGCACCGTCTTGCCGCCCGACTTCTCGAGGCGCGGCAGCGCCTCCACCGGCAGCAGGTCGGCGAAGTCGTACTGGCCGGCCAGCGCGCCCTCGACGCGCGTGCTGGCGTTGGGCACCGGCACGAAGCGCAGTTCCTCGATCGCGGCCTCGCGCTTGCCGCCGTAGCCGCTCGCGGGCTCCTTGCGCGCCGCGTACTTGTCGAAGCGCGTGAGCAGCACGAACTGGTCGGGGCGGCGTTCCTTGAACTTGTAGGGGCCGGTGCCGACGAAGTCCTTGAGCGGCGAGGCGATCGATTCCTTGGCCATGATCGCCGCCATGCCGCTGGGCAGCGCGAGCTGCGACAGCAGCGGCGCATAGGGTTCCTTGAGCACGATCTCGACCGCCAGCGGGCCCTTGGCCTTGAGGCTGTCGATCTCCTTGCCCACGGCCTTGCCGCGCGGCGACTGGTCCATCCAGCGCTGCAGGCTCGCGACCACGTCGTCGGCCGTGAGCTCGCGGCCGCTGTGCAGCATCACGCCCTTGCGCAGCGCGATCGCATAGGTCTTGCCGTCGGCCGAGATCTTCGGCATGCCCTCGGCCAGCATCGGCACCACGTTCCACTTGGCGTCGAAGGTGTAGAGCGTCTCGTAGACGTGCTGCATGATGGTTCCGACCAGGTCGGCGGTCGAGGCCATCGGATCGAGCGTCTGCGGCTCGGCCACCATCGCCAGCGTGGCGAAGTTGCGCGGACCCTGCGCCTGGGCGTTCAGCGGCGCCACGGCATACAGCGCCGCGAGCAGGGTGGCACCCAGAAGGGTGCGCTTCGACAGCATGGGCAGGCGCGGGAAAGAGCCGGCGTGGGGCATGGAGTTCTCCTTCATGGGGCGAGACGCGTTTGTGAAAAAAACTTTCGTTGCGGGCCGCACTTTGAAGCAGTATCTATGCCAAATCATCCGTGAAAACCCTTGATTCAGCGTTATCACTGAAATAGATTTTCAGTTTCGGCCGATACTGGCGGCCGTTTTCATCCCCTCCCCTTTCATTTCCCTTCTTCAGACAGGAGCTCGTCCATGCCTCTCGAATACCTCGGCGCCCCGCCCACCGCTTCCGACCGCCAGGTGCGTCCCTTCTCGCCGGCCGTGCGCGCGGGCGACTTCATCTACGTGTCGGGCCAGGTGCCGGCCAATGCGCAGGGCGAGATCGTGGCCGGCGGCATCGAGGCGCAGACGCGCCAGGTGATGGAGAACCTGAAGACCGTGCTCGCGCTGGCCGGCGCCACGCTCGACGACGTCTGCAAGACCACCTGCTGGCTCGACGACGCGCGCGACTTCGGCGCCTTCAACCGCATCTACATGAGCTACTTCGGCGAGAACAAGCCCGCGCGCTCGACCACCGAGGCGCGACTGATGGTCGATGCGAAGGTCGAGATCGACGTGGTGGCGTACAAGCCGAAGGCTTGAGACACGGGGATCGGGCAGCCGAACGCAGAGGTCGCGAAGGTTGCGCGAAGGTCGCAGAAAAAAACCGAAAAATGTCTTCGGTCTTTTCTGCGACTTCTGCGTGGCTTTGGTTTTTCTTCTGCGTTCGGCTGTTCGGATTTCCGTCCAGCGTCAGCCCCGCAGCTCGCTCTTGCGCTGCACGATGCGCGAGACCAGCCCGTAGTCGACCGCCTCCTCGGCCGACAGCCAGCGATCGCGCTCGATGTCGGCCAGCACCACCTCGATGGGCTTGCCGGTCTCGCGCGCGATCTCGTGCGCGATGCGCTGGCGGGCCTTGACGATCTCCTGCGCCTGGATCGCGATGTCGGTGGCCTGGCCGCCGGCCCCGCCCGAGGGCTGGTGGATCAGGAAGCGGGTGTTGGGCAGGCACACGCGGCGCTCGCGCGGCGCGGCCAGGAACAGGTGGGTGGCGGCGCTGCCGACCCAGCCGGTGCCGATCATGTGCACCGGCGCGGCGATGAAGCGCACCACGTCGTGGATCGCATCGCCCGATTCGAGGTGGCCGCCGGGCGAGCTCACGAGGATGTCGATGGGCTTGTCGGCGCTGTCGGCGTCGAGCGCGATCAGCCGGCGCGTGACGTCGGCGGCCACGGCGTCGGTGATGCTGCCGAAGATCAGCAGCGTGCGCGAGCGGAAGGCCTTCTCCTCGAGGTAGGAATTGCGCGGCTCGGCGGTGGCGGCCGGGCGGGTGTCGTCTTCGGATTCCAGCGTGAACATGGCGGTCATGAAAAGCTCCAGGGGGTGGGAGCTGTCTTGACGAACAAGCCCACGCTTTCGTGACATCGCCGGCCGTGGCAAGCTGCGCCGATGCTCGACGAACGCTATCTCTCGCAATTCCCGGCCCTGCGCGGTCGCCTGGTGCGCGCAGCGGCGCGGCTGGCCGGCGGCACGGCGCAGGCCGAGGACCTGGTGCAGGACAGCTACCTGCGCGCGCTCGAGGCCGGCGAACACGCCGGCATCGACACCGTCCAGGCCTGGCTCACGACGGTGATGCAGCACCTCGCGATCGACCGCCTGCGGCGCGAAGGCTGGATGCGACGCTGGCTCGACGAGGCCGGCGCGACGCCGGAGACGGCGGAATCGGCCGAAACCGAGGCCGCGCGCGCCGAAGAGACCGGGCAGGCCCTGCGCCTCCTGGCCGATCGGCTGAGCCCCGCCGATGGCGCCGCGGTGCTGCTGCGCGAGGTGTTCGAAGTCAGCTTCAAGGAACTGGCCGAGGCCACAGGCCGGACCGAGGCGGCCTGGCGCCAGCAGATGCACCGCGCGCTGCTGCGGCTGCGCGAGCCCCGCGAGAAGGCGCCCGACAGCACCGGACGCAACGCCGTCTTCCCGCTCTACCAGCAGGCGCTGCGCGATGCCGATGCGCGGCTGCTGTTCGCGATGCTGCGCCAGCCGCCGGCACGGGCGATCGGGCTGTCGGCCCATGCCGCGCCGACCCCGGGCTCGGCCTCGGACTCGGGCTCGCCGCGCGCGGCCTGCCAGGTGGTGCAGATCGGCGGCCGGCTCGGGCTGGTGCTGACGCTGGGCGGGAAGCTGTTGTGCGTGCTGCCGCTGGAGGCGCGGCAGGAAGAGGCGGAAGCGCTCTCGCTCTGAATCGCTGTATCTGCTCCTTCCCCCTGTGGGGGAAGGCCGGGATGGGGGCAAGCGGCGATGGCAAGGCCACGACCATATCGACCGCCCGCTGCCCCCACCCCGGCCCTCCCCCAGCGGGGGAGGGAGAAAGACACTCAGGCCAGCCGCCCCGCCACCAGCTGCAGCACCCGGTCGCAGCGCCGCGCCAGGTCCTGGTCGTGCGTGACCATCACGAAGGCCGTGCCATGGCGGCGCGCGAGGTCGAGCATCAGCTCGAACACGGTGTCGGCGGTGCCGCGGTCGAGGTTGCCGGTGGGCTCGTCGGCCAGCACGCAGGCCGGCTGCGTGACCAGCGCGCGCGCGATCGCCACGCGCTGGCGCTCGCCGCCCGACAGTTCGGCCGGCCGGTGATGCAGCCGCTCGCCCAGGCCCACGCTCTGGAGGATCTTCGTCGCCGACTGCGCGGCCGTGGCCGGGTCGACGCGGCGGATCTTCAGCGGCATCGCCACGTTGTCGAGCGCGCTGAACTCGGGCAGCAGGTGATGGAACTGGTAGACGAAGCCCAGGTGCAGGTTGCGCAACCGGCCCTGCTCGGCGGGGTCGGCATGCGCGATGTCCTTGCCGAGCAGCTCGACATTGCCCGAGGTCGGCGAATCGAGCCCGCCCATCAGGTGCAGCAGCGTGCTCTTGCCCGAGCCCGAAGCGCCGACGATGGCCAGCGTCTCGCCGGCATTCACGTCGAGGTCGATGCCGTGCAGCACGGTCAGGTCGAGGCGTCCTTCGTGGAAGCGCTTGGTCAGACCGCGCGCCTTCAATACGACTTCACTCATAGCGCAGCGCCTCGGCGGGATTCACGCGGCTGGCGCGCCAGCTCGGATACAGCGTGGCCAGGAAGGCCAGCACCAGGGAGATGATCGCGATCGGCATGATGTCGCTGCGCTGCGGGTCGCTGGGCATCTTGCTGATCAGGTAGATGTCCTTGGGCAGGAAGCTCGCATGGAACAGCTGCTCGAGGAAGGGCACGATCACGTCGATGTTGTAGGCGATGCCCAGGCCCAGCGCGAGGCCCAGCACGGTGCCGATCACGCCCACCATCGCGCCCTGCACCACGAAGATGCCCATGATGCTGCGCGGCGAGCTGCCCAGGGTGCGCAGGATCGCGATGTCGGCGCGCTTGTCGGTCACCGTCATCACCAGCGTCGAGACCAGGTTGAACGCGGCCACCGCCACGATCAGCGTGAGGATGATGAACATCATGCGTTTCTCGACCTGCACGGCCGCGAACCAGGTCTTGTTCTGGCGCGTCCAGTCGCGGATCAGGAACTGGCCCGGCAGCGAGACGGCCATCTCGTCGGCCACGTCGCGCGCCTGGTTGAGGTCCTTCAGGCGGATGCGGATGCCGGTCGGGCCCTCGAGCCGGAACACGCGCGCCGCGTCCTGCTCGTTGATCAGGGCCAGCGCCGAGTCGTATTCGTAGTGGCCCGAGTCGAAGGTGCCGACCACGGTGAACTGCTTGAGGCGCGGGACCACGCCGGCCGGCGTGACCTGGCCGCCCGGCGCCACCAGCGTGACCTGGTCGCCGGGCTGCACGAACAGCGAGCGCGCCAGCTCGCCGCCCAGCACGATGCCGAACTCGCCGGGCACCAGCTTGTCGAGCGTGCCCTTGGGCGCGGCGGCCGCGATGTCGGTGACCTCGGGCTCGAGCCTGGGCTCGATGCCGCGCACCAGCGTGCCCTTCATGTCCTCGCCGCGCGCGATCAGCGCCTGGGTCGCGATGAAGGGCGCCGCGCCGACCACCTCGGGGTACTTGCGCGCGGCCGCCATGATGGTGTCGAGCTCGGGCAGGGCCTGGCCGTCGCGCGAGATGATCTCGATGTGCGAGACCACGCCCAGCATGCGGTCGCGCACTTCCTTCTGGAAGCCGTTCATCACGCTCAGCACGATGATCAGCGCGGCCACGCCGAGCGCGATGCCGAGCATCGAGACGCCCGAGATGAACGAGATGAAGCCGTTGCGCCGGGTCGCGCGGCCCGCGCGCGTGTAGCGCCAGCCGAGCTGCAGTTCGTAGGGGAGTCGCATCAGGTCTCCTGCGGCGCTCGGGGCGACGGCATGGGTCGGTTCATGGGAAAAAGGGTGAAGACGAAGAGGAAGGCGGGCGGAATTGTGGCATCCCGGACAATAGGCCCATGGCCGAACCCGCTCCCGCCCGTCATCTCCTGATTCCCTTTGCCGGCCGCGGTTCCCCGTCCTGCCGCGCAGCCCTCCCAACCTTAAGGTTGCCGAAGCTCGAGGCCCTGCTCGGCCGGCTCGCCGTCACGGCCACCGACACCCAGGACGAAAGCACCCGCTCCCCGCCGCACGAACGCGCCCTGGCGCGCGCGCTCGGCATCGACGCGACCGACGGCTGCATCCCCTGGGCCGCGCTTGAGGCGCGCCGCAACGGCACCGCCGCGGCGGACGACACCGCCGCCTGGGGCCTGGTCACGCTGTGCCACTGGCAGGTCGGCATCGACGACGTGGTGCTCGGCGATCCCTCCGCGATCGAGATCGACGCCGAGGAGTCGGCCGCGCTGCTGGCCGCGGCGCGCCCCTTCTTCGAGGAGGACGGCATCGCGCTGCATCCGTCCGCGCGCCCCGGCCGCTGGCTCGCGCGCGCGCCGATCTTCCAGGACCTCGCCACCGCCGCCATCGACCGCGCCGTGGGCCATCCGATCTCGCAATGGTCGCCGCTGGCCGATGCCGCGCGGCCGCTGCGCCGGCTCCAGAACGAGATGCAGATGCTGCTCTACACCCAGCGCGTGAACGACGACCGCGCCGCGCGCGGCGCGCCGCCGATCAACTCCTTCTGGCTCAGCGGCACCGGCGCGCTCGCGGCCGGTGCCATCAGCTCCGAAGGCCCGGCACCGCAGGTCGACGATTCGCTGCGCACCGCCGCGCTGCACGACGACGGCATCGGCTGGGCCGAGGCCTGGCAGGCGCTCGACGCGGGTCCGATCGCCGCGCTGCTCGACCACTACAACGCGGGCGCGCCGGTCGCGATCACGCTGTGCGGCGACCGCACGGCGCAGCGCCACGAGATCCAGCCGCGCGGCTTCGTGGGCTGGGCCCGCAGCCTGTTCGACCGACCGCGCGCCGCCGCCGTGCTGGAGGCGCTCTGATGAAGATCCATCCCCGCGACATTCCCCCGCGCAGCGCCTGGGCCCTCGAGCAGGCCGGCGTGCATCCGCTGTTGGCCCGGCTGTTCGCCGCGCGCGGCGTCAGCGCCAAGGACGAGCTCGACGACGGCCTGGCGCGCCTGCTGCCGCCCGACACCCTGCGCGGCACGCACGAGGCCGCGGTGCTGCTGGCCGACGCAATGGCCGCCGACCGGCGCCTGTGCATCGTGGCCGACTACGACTGCGACGGTGCCACCGCCTGCGCGGTCGGCGTGCGCGGCCTGCGCCTGCTGGGCGCGAAGAACGTGAGCTACCTCGTGCCCGACCGCGTGGTCGACGGCTACGGCCTCACGCCGCCGATCGCCGAACGCGTGGCCGCGAGCGGCGCCGACATGCTGATCACGGTCGACAACGGCATCGCCAGCGTCGACGGCGTGGCCGCGGCCAAGGCGCGCGGCCTGCAGGTGCTGGTGACCGACCACCACCTGCCCGGCCCCGAGCTGCCGGTGGCCGACGTGCTGGTGAATCCCAACCACCCCGACTGCGGCTTCGAGAGCAAGTGCATCGCCGGCGTCGGCGTGATGTTCTACGTGCTGCTCGCGCTGCGCTCCGAGCTGCGCCGGCGCGGCGTGTTCGACGTGGCGACGCAGCCCAAGCTCGACGCGCTGCTGCCGCTGGTGGCGCTGGGCACCGTGGCCGACGTGGTGAAGCTCGACGCCAACAACCGCCGGCTGGTGGCGCAGGGCCTGCGCCGCATCCGCGCCGGTGCCATGCCCGCGGGCGTGTCGGCGCTGTTCAAGGCCGCGGGCCGCGTGGCCGCCGCGGCCACCACCTTCGACTTCGGCTTCGCGCTCGGCCCGCGCATCAATGCCGCCGGCCGGCTGGCCGACATGACGCTGGGCATCGAGTGCCTGCTGACCGAGGACGCCGCGCGCGCCGACGAGCTCGCGCGCCTGCTCGACGGCATCAACCGCGAGCGGCGCGACATCGAGGGCGGCATGCGCGACCAGGCGCTGCTCTTGGCCGAGTCGCTGTTCACGGTCGACGGCGAAGGCACCGAGACCGTGCCCGCAGCCATCAGCGTGTTCGACGCCGACTTCCACGAGGGCGTGGTCGGCATCGTGGCCTCGCGCATCAAGGAGCGCTTCCACCGGCCCACCTTCGTGTTCGCGGCCAGCGGCGCGCCCGGCAAGGAGCACGAGCTCAAGGGCTCGGGCCGCTCGATCCCGGGCTTCCACCTGCGCGATGCGCTGGACCTTGTCGCCAAGCGGCATCCGGGCGTGCTGCTGCGCTTCGGCGGCCATGCGATGGCGGCCGGCTGCACGGTCGCGCGCGAGCAGTTCCAGACCTTCGAGCGCGCGCTCGCGCAGGTGGCCGACGAATGGCTCGATGCCGCCACGCTCACGCGCCGCATCGACACCGACGGCCCGATCTCGCGCGAGTATTTGCGCGTGGACCTGATCGACACCCTGCACCGCGAGGTCTGGGGCCAGGGCTTCGCGCCGCCCACCTTCAGCGAGGAGGTCGAGGTGGTGTCGCAGCGGCTGGTCGGCGAACGGCATCTCGCGCTCAAGCTGCGCCACCAGGGCCAGCCCATCGACGGCATCTGGTTCGGCCACACCGACCCGCTGCCGCCGCGCGTGAAGCTGGCATTCCGGCTCGATGCCGACGAATGGCAGGGCGTGCGGCGCGTGCGCTTCCTGGTCGAGGGCGCGGAGATTCTGAAGCCTTCGAGCCCCGGCCACAGGTTACGCCGGGGTTTCCGCTGCAAGCAATTGCATGCGCCGTCCCGCCTCGGCGGGCGCGCGCTCGGTACACATTCCTACATGGAAGGCACGCGGCGCTTCTACGCTGGTCTCCATGCACGGCGCGCCACGGCCGATTTCCGGCAGCGTCCACGCGGTGCAACGCAGGAGACCGGCATGCAGACACCCTCCCCCGACGTGTTCCCCGGCGCCGAACGCCGACCGCTCGCGCTGGTGACCGGCGCCTCCTCGGGCATCGGCTACCAGCTCGCGCGGCGCGCGGCCGAACATGGCTACGACCTGCTGATCGGCGCCGACGAATCGCTGGCCCAGGCCGAGGCCGAGCTGCGCGCGATGGGCGCGCGCGTGTTCGCGGTGCGCGAGGACTTCGCCACGCGCGACGGCGTCGATGCGCTGCTCGCGGCCTGCGAGGACCGGCCGATCGACGTGCTGTTCGCCAACGCGGGCCACGGCCTGGGCCATGGCTTCCTCGACCAGGAGTTCCACGACGTGCAGCACGTGATCAACACCAACGTGACCGGCACGCTCTACCTGGTGCAGCGCGTGGGCCGCGCGATGCGCGAGCGCGGCCAGGGCCGCATCCTCATCACGGGCTCGATCGCGGGCTTCCAGCCCGGCGCGTTCCAGGCGGTCTACAACGGCACCAAGGCCTTCATCGATTCCTTCGCGATGGCGCTGCGCAACGAGCTCAAGGACACGGGCGTGACCGTGACCTGCCTGATGCCCGGCGTGACCGACACCCACTTCTTCGCGCGCGCCGACATGCTCGACACGCGCGTGGGCCAGCAGTCCGACAAGGCCGATCCGGCCGAGGTGGCGAGGGAAGGCTTCGAGGCGCTGATGAAGGGCGAGAGCGGCGTGATCGCGGGCTGGCGCAACAAGATGCAGGTGGCGCTGTCGCGCGTGATGCCCTCGCCCGCGCTGGCCGAGCAGCACCGCAGGATCGCGGAACCGGGCAGCGCGCACGCACCTTCTTGAGCTTTTTCGAGGCGTCGGCGCGCGAACCGCAGACCTTCTTCGTACATTCCCGACGCCCTACGCGGCCTTGCGACTTTTGGAGGTGCACGCGAGCGTGCACCGCGGGCATGATCGCGCCCATGCGTTGTCCTTTCCCGATCGCTCCGGCGCGCAGCATGCGACCACCGGATGCCCATCGGGCGCCTGCGTCTTGAACCCCCGCGCCCTTCGCAACGCCGCTGGCACGCGGCGTTCACATGGCGCGCCTATCCTGCCCTCAGGCTTGCCTGCGGCAACGCTTCTCGATGTCCGCTCACCGACGAACCCCAGGAGGATTTTCTTTCCATGCGCCGTTTTGAACTGATCGAGGGTACCGCCAGCAAGTTCTGGGAAGTGGAACAGGCGGAGAACGATCTCAACATCCGCTGGGGCCGCATCGGCACCGCGGGCCAGAGCCAGACCAAGTCCTTTGCCGATGCCGCGAAGACCGCCACCGCGCTGACCAAGCTGGTGAGCGAGAAGACCGGCAAGGGCTACAAGGAAGTCGGCGTGAGCGCCGATGCGAGCATCGGCAAGACCGAGGCCAGGCCGAAGGCGGAAGCGCCTGCCGAGGCACCTGCAAGCGCACCCGTGGAGGCAGCGGCGAAGGTCACCGCATCCGCGCCCGCACCCGCCACGCCGGCACCGCCGCCCGTCGCGAGCGAAAGCCTCGACAGCCAGTGCGAGCGCGTCGTCGAGGCCGTGCGCGCAGCGATCGAGGACGGCAGCGTCAAGACCGGCGACAAGTTCTCGGCCGCCGCGCTCAAGCGCCAGTACGGCGTGAGCGAGCAAGGCGCCACGATGGCCTTCGAGGAGCTCAAGTCCCATGGCCTGCTGTCGGGCTGGGGCACCACCGCCGAGGTGCGCGAGAAGGCGCAGGATGCGGCGCGCGAACTCGCGCAACGCACGGTGGCCGCGCACGGCGAGACGCCCGCCCAGCCCGTGGCCGAAGGCGCGCCGCCCTGGCTCGCGCAGGGCGCGCCGCTGCGCATCACGGCGCAGACGCGCGACTTCGCCTATGCCTCGCGGCGCTTTCCCTCGACCCGTCCGGTGCTCGATCTCGCGCAGGCCTGGATCCGCGCCTGCAACGACCTCGAGCTGCCGCTGGACCTGGCCGCGACCGATGCCGCGCTGCGGCCCGCGGCCGAGCGCATGCTCGCGCGCGACAAGCCCGCCACGCCCACGCCCGATGCCGAGGCCGATGCGCTGCTGCTGGCCTTCATGGACCACAACACGCGCCGCGACAAGGCCGGCTCGGTGGTGTTCCTGATCCAGTACCTGGTCGCGCAGTACGGCCTGGCCGGCGCGATCGAGGTCTACCTGTCGGCGCTGCGCCTGCAGGTGGAGGGCAGCTACGACCAGAAAGCCAAGAAGTGGCGCAGCCATTTCTCGAGCAACCCCGGCCACGCGGTCAACCACGGCTGGTACGGCGCCGTGGGCGATGCCGAGGAAGTGCTGCGCGAGCAGCTCTCGACCGCACCCGAGGCCGAGTGGCAGCAGTGCGCCGACCTGATCGAGGCCGCGCTGCCCTCGCTGCATCCGAGCCGCCAGCCGCTGGCGGCGCTGCTGCTGCCCGAACGCCCCGAACTCTCGAACGCGCTCGCGCTGCGGCTGGCCGGCGAGAAGGACAGCGGCGAGACCTTGCACTGGCTGCTGCTGACCATCACCGATGCCGCCGCCGCCGCGCAGGCCGCCAAGGTGCGGCTCAGCTATTCGAGCGGCTTCTGGGGCCACTACAAGATGACGGCCACGGCGCTGCTGGAACGCGGCACCGAGGCCGTGGCGCTGCTCGAGCGCGGCGCGGCCGAGGAACACGCGGGCGAGACGCTCGCGGCCATCGGCACGCCCGAGGCAGTGGCGGCGCTCGCCAAGGTCGCGAGCGGCTCGAAGGCGGCACTGGCGCGGCTGTCGCTCGCGGTGGACCGCTGGCCGCAGGCCGCCATCGTCGCGCTGGCGCGGCTGGTGGCCGCCGGCGGCAAGGATGCGGGCCTGCTCACGCCCAGCCTCACGCGGCTGCTGCGCGCGCATGGCGGCCTGGTCGACGGCCTCAGGCCCTGGCTCGATGCCGGCGCGCAGGGCGCGATCGATCGCCAGCTCGCGCTGCTGTCGGGCCCGAGCGAAGTCGCGGAGGCCAGCGAGCTGCCGGGCGTGCTGGCCTCGCCGCCCTGGCTCGCCAAGGTGCAGAAGAAGGCGGCCGCGGTGCTCGCGCTCGAGCCGCTCGCGCTCGCGCCGGTCGAGCAGTGGGCACCGGGCGCGCGCGAGGAGGCGCAGCGGCCCGGCACCTCGTGGCAGGTGAACCGCTTCGCGAGCGCGCGCAACGACGTGCAAGTGATGCTCAAGGAGCTGGGCTTCGAGAGCAAGGCCAGCAAGCTCGCGCACGAGGAACAGGTGAAGCTGATGCAGGCCGCCTACGAGGCCGAGGACATGCCCGATGCCGCGGTGCTGCAGGACATCCACCAGCGCGGCGAGGCGCGCGAGAAGGAACTGCTCGCGAGCCTGCGCGACCCGATCCTCGACACCGCGCGCGAAGGCATCCGCACGGGCGATGCAGGCAAGCTGATCGCCGCCTGGCGCGGCATGCTGGCCGCGCGCAAGCAGGAGCGCTACTACTTCTTCTGGTTCGATGCGCGCTATGCGGCGCTGCTGCCGCCCGAGCTCGGCGTGCCGTTCTGGAACGCGGTGGCGGGCCAGGCCGAGACCCAGGGCGCCGACTTCGTGATGGCGAACTTCGGCCTGCCCGCGCTGCCGGGGCTGCTGTCGGTGGTGCGCGCCAAGCCCGGCGAGAACCTGCAGCTGGCGCTGAACTACGGCGCGGTGGAACTCGCGGCACCGGCCGCGCGCGCCTTCGCGAAGCTCAAGACCGTGCGCCAGGCCGGCCGCGACTGGCTGCTCAAGTACCCCGAGCACGCGGCCTGCGGCCTGATCGCGCCCGCGCTCGGCAAGGCCGGCGAGGCGCGCGACGTGGCGGGCGCGGCGCTGCGCCTGCTGCAGTCCGAGGGCCATGCCGAGCTGCTGCTCGAAGTGGCCGGCCGCTACGGCAAGGACGAGGTGGTGCAGGCGCTGCGCGCCGTGCTCGAGGAGAGCCCGCTCGACCGCTTCCCCACCAAGCGCGCGAAGCTGCCCGAGTTCTGGCAGCCGCGCGGCTGGCGCCGGCCGGTGTTGCGCAACGGCAAGGCACTGCCCGACGAGGCGCTCGACCACCTGGGCCAGATGTTCACCTTCCCGACCAACGAGGAGGTCTACGGCGGCATCGCGGTGGTCAAGGAGGCCTGCGCGCCCGAGTCGCTGGCCGACTTCGCCTGGGATGCGTTCAGCGCCTGGCTCGAGGCCGGCGGCCCGAGCAAGGAAGGCTGGGCGCTCACCGTGCTGGGCCTGCTCGGCAACGACGACACGGCGCGCCGGCTCACGCCCTTCATCCGCGCCTGGCCCGGCGAGGCCGCGCATGCGCGCGCCGTCACCGGCCTCGACGTGCTGGCCGGCATCGGCTCCGACGTGGCGCTGATGCTGCTCAACGGCATCGCGCAGAAGGTGAAGTTCAAGGGCCTGCAGGACCGCGCGCGCGAGAAGATCGACGCGATCGCCGAAGCGCGCGGCCTTTCGACCGAGGAGCTCGAGGACCGGCTCGCGCCCGACCTCGGCCTCGACGAACAGGGCACCCTGCTGCTGGACTTCGGCCCGCGCAGCTTCAAGGTCGGTTTCGACGAGGCGCTCAAGCCCTATGTGCGCGAGCGCGCCGACGGCGTCGACGGCGCGCGCCTGTCCGACCTGCCCAAGCCCAAGAAGACCGACGACGCCGAGAAGAGCAAGGAGGCGGTCGAGCGCTTCAAGCTGCTCAAGAAGGACGTGCGCACCATCGCGAGCCAGCAGTTGCTGCGGCTCGAGGTCGCGATGTGCGCGCGCCGGCGCTGGACGCCCGAGGTGTTCCGCACCTTCCTGGTCGAGCATCCGCTGGTGCGCCACCTGGTGCAGCGGCTGATCTGGGGCGCCTACCACGTGCAGGGCGAGGCCAGCTACGGCGGCGAGCTGCTGGCGTGCTTCCGCGTGGCCGAGGACGGCAGCCTCACCACCGCCGAGGACGATCCCTTCGAGCTGCCCGCGGGCGAGGACATCCGCATCGGCGTGCCGCATGCACTCGAAATCTCGCCGGCCGACGCGGGCGCCTTCGGCCAGGTGTTCGCCGACTACGAGCTGCTGCAGCCCTTCGCGCAGATCGGCCGCGACACCTACGTGCTGACCGAGGACGAGAAGAAGAGCCAGAAGCTCGAGCGCTGGAAGGACGCCACCGTGCCCACCGGCCGCGTGCTGGGCCTGGTCAACAAGGGCTGGCGCCGCGGCGAGGCGCAGGACGGCGGCGGCATCTGGTACTTCACCAAGCCGCTGGGCCCGAGCCGCGTGATCGAGCTCTACCTCGACCCCGGCATCATCGTCGGCATGGTCGACGAGTACCCCGAGCAGAAGCTCGGCGAGGTGCAGGTCGGCAAGCCCTCGGGCTGGGGCAACATGCAGAACGCCGAGACGCTGGACCGGCTCGATCCGATCTCGGCCAGCGAGCTGATCCGCGACATGGAGGGACTGAGGGCATGAGCGCGGCGCCGCTCGTGCTGCCACCCGAACTCCAGAACGCGCTGCCGCCCGGCGAGCCCGGCGCGAAGCCCCCGCCCAGGGCCGCCTCGCTGCCCACGCTGCGCAAGCGCGTGCTCGACAAGTGCGGCGAGTACCTGATCGAAGCGCTGCTGCCCGAGCCCTTCGAAGTGCGTTCGCCCGCCACGCGCGGCTGGCTCGAGGCCGCGATGGACGCGGGCGACACACGGCTGCTGGGCCTGATGATCGCGCGCTTCCGCGAGCAGGCCTACACCGGCCGCGACGAGCCGGCCGAGGCCTTGGTGCACTGGCTGGTGCTGCAGCACGGTCTTACTACGGCCTTCGACGCGCTGCTGCATGCGGCGCGCTGGCGCCGCGAACGCATCGGCCACAAGCCGCTGCGCCAGGATGCGCCGCCCGACGATGGCGCCCATTCCTTCTGGGGCCAGCCCGCGAGTTCGCTGTGGCAGTTCCGCGGCCACTGGATGGCGGCCGACGCCGCGACGCGCGCCGCCTGCATCGAGCGGCTGCGCGCGCTGGACCCGCAAGTGCCGCTGGCCGCGCGCGCCCGCTTCGCGATCGCGCTGCCCGAATGGCGCCCGCTCGCGCGGCAGCTGTTCGACCAGGCCACGCCCGAGCAGCTCGAGCGCTGCGGTCCCTGGCTGCGCTGGGCCGCCGGCCTGCCGCTGGCCGAGGTGGCGGGCGACGGCACGCGGCTGCTCGACCAGCCGTCGCTGCTCGCGCTGCTGCTGCGCGAACACGGCGAGGCGATGCTGCCGCTGCTGCTGGACCTCGGCGCGCGCCAGCGCAGCGTGGCCGTGGCCTGGACGCTGGCCGCCTTCGACACGCCCGAGGCCACCGAGGCGCTGGTGCGCATGACCGCCGCCGATGCCGCCTGTGCCAAGGCGCTGGGCTGGGTCGCGGGCGAACGGCCCGAGCGCTGCTTCCTCGCGCTCGCGAAGGTGCTCGAGGACGGCGGCCTGCCCAAGGCCGGCGCCGCGCGCCTGGTGCCGCAGCTCAAGACCCTGGCCGGCACGCTCGGCGAGCGCCTGCCCGCGCTGTTGCCGGCGCTGCCGGCCGCCGTGCGGCGCCAGCTCGGCGCGGTTGCCGACCAGGCCGGCGCGGCACCCGAGGCCTTCGCCGAACGCGCGCGCTGGCCCGCGGTGCTCGCCGACCCGCCCTGGGCGCGGCGTGCCGCCGATGCGGCGCCGCCGCTGGTGCTGGCCGGCCTGCCCGTGCTCGAGCTGCCGCCCGAGGAGGACTGGGGCGACGAGGTCCGCCAGGACTGGATCGACCGCGACACGCCCTATGTCTACCGCCAGCCGATGGAGGCCGAGCGCGCCATCGGCGAGCGGCTGCGCGAATGGACGCCGGAGCGCGTCGCCGCGCTGCACACGCAGCCGCCGCAGGAACTCGAGCGCTTCATCGCCGACTGGCAACGCGTGCACGACGATGCCGCGCCCGACCGCCGCCAGTACGGCGCCTTCATCGCGGTGCAGGCCGCCTGGTTCCTGCCGCCGGCCACCGGCCTGGCGTTCTGGAATGCCGTGGGCAGCGGCAAGGAAGCGCCGCGCGCCGGCGGCTTCGTGGCGCGCTTCGGAAGTGCCGCGCTGCCGGGCCTGCTGCAGGCGCTGGCCAACGACGGCGACGAGTATTTCGTCGCGCGCTTCATCGGCGCCACGCAGCTCGCGCCCTTCATGGCGCAGGCGCTCGCGCGCCGGCCGACGCGCCGCGCGCACGCACGCCAGTGGCTGGTGCGCTTCGCGTCGCATGCCGCCGCCGGCCTCCTGCCCGCCGCGCTGGGCCCCGAGGGCGAGGCACGCCAGCAGGCCCGCGCCGCGCTGCGCGCCATGACCGCGCTGGGACAGGCCGAGGCGCTGCGCGCCATCGCGCGCCGCCACGACGATCCGGCCGTGGCGGCCGCCGTCGATGCGCTGCTGGCCGAAGACCCGTTGCGCGACTTCCCGTCGCGCATCAACGCGCGCAGCAAGCTCCCGGCCTTCTGGCAACCGGCCGGCTGGCGCAAGCCGCGGCTGCGCGACGATGGCCTCGCGCTGCCCGACGAGGCGCTGCAGCCGCTGGGCCTGATGCTGAGCTTCGCGGCCGACCTGCCGCAGGGCTATGCGGGCCTGGACGCCGTGCGCGCCGCCTGCGAGCCCCAGAGCCTGGCCGACTTCGGCTGGGACGTCTGCGAATCGTGGGAGGCCGCGGGCGCCGGCGCGCCCGGCAACTGGGCGCTGCGCGCGCTCGGCCTCATCGGCATCGACGACACGGCGCGCCGGCTCGGCGCCCTCGTGCGGCGCTGGAGCGCGCCCGGCGCCGGCGGCACCGCCACGCGCATCGGCTGGGTGCTCGAGGCGCTGGCGCGGCTGGGCAGCGACGTCGCGCTGATGCAGCTCGACGCGATCGCGCGCAAGAACCGCATCGCCACGGTGCGCCAGTCGGCCGCCGAGAAGCTGGCGCAGGCCGCGGCCGAACGCGGCCTGAGCGGCGACGAACTCGAGGACCGGATCGCGCCCGACCTCGGCCTGGACGAACGCGGCGGCCTGCTGCTGGACTTCGGGCCGCGCCAGTTCCATGTCGGCTTCGACGAGGCGCTGGTGCCCTTCGTGCGCGAATCGGTCGAGGGCCGGCCCGGTCCGCGCCTGGCCACGGCACCGCGCCCGCGCGCGAGCGACGATGCCGAACGCGCGGCCGCGGCCGCGGAACGCTTCAAGGCGCTCAAGCAGGATGCCGCCACCGTCGCGGCCCAGCAGCCGCTGCGGCTGGAACGCGCGATGCGCACGGGCCGCGGCTGGCCGGTGGAAGACTTCCGCCGCTTCATCGCCGGGCATCCGCTGATGCGCCACCTGGCCGAGCGGCTGGTCTGGGGCGTGACCGAGGGCGGGCGCGACGCGCGCGGTCTGACGCTGCTGCGCGCCGCCTTCCGCGTGAGCGCCGAGGGCGAATGGGTCGATGCCGACGAAACGCCGCAGGCTTTCGACGACAACGCCGCCGCGCGCATCGTCGTCGCCCATCCGCTGCAGCTGAGTGCCGCGCAGATCGCGGCCTTCGCGCAGCAGTTCGCCGACTACGAGCTGATCCAGCCCTTCGAGCAGCTGCACCGCGCCGTGCATGCGCCGCGCGAGGACGAACGTGCGCTGACCGCGCTCACGCGCTGGTCGGGCCGCATCGCGCGGCCCGGGCCGCTGTGGGCGCTGGAGTCGCGCGGCTGGCTGCGCGGGCGCGGCGGCGGCGGTGCCTACGACCATGCCTGGCAGGAGCTGGGCGGCGGCCGCGCGCTCGCGCTGCGCTTCGGCCCCGGCCTCGACAACACGGGCGCCGGCGAGGACCAGACGCTCGACGTGCTGCATCACGGTCACCCGTTCAGCGAACTCGATCCCATCGTCTTCAGCGAGGCGGTGCGCGACATCGACGCGCTGGGCGCGCGCTGAGGCGCGCTACACCGTTCCGCTATCGCTCTGCTATGTTTGCGCGGGCACGCCCCGCGCCCCTTTTCAGATCCGACACCGATCCCGACCATGGCCACCTCCCGCAAGCCGACAGACACCTCATCCACCGGTTCCCCTGCCCTGCAGCGCCCGCCCGCCGAGATCCAGTACGCCGCGCAGATCGCGCAGCTGCAGGCACAGGACAAGGACCCGCGCCCGCCGGGCTGGGCCATGAGCCTGAAGGCCGCGCGCGCCTTCATCCTCGGCGATGCGCAGTTGGGCATCGCGCCGAAGATCGTGGCGCCGGTCGCGAGCATCGAGCGCATGCTGGTCACCCTGGCCACGGGCCGCGGCCTGATGCTGGTGGGCGAGCCGGGCACCGCGAAGTCGATGCTCTCGGAGCTGCTGGCGACCGCGATCTCGGGCGTGTCCACGCTGACCATCCAGGGCGGCGCCTCGATCACCGAGGACCAGATCAAGTACGGCTGGAACTACGCGCTGCTGATCAACGAGGGCCCGAGCCCGCGCGCGATGGTGCCGGCGCCGCTGTACATCGGCATGCAGCAGGGCCAGGTGGTGCGCTTCGAGGAGATCACGCGCGCGCCGCTCGAGGTGCAGGACTGCCTGCTGGGCATGCTGTCCGACCGCGTGATGGCCGTGCCCGAGCTCTCGGGCGAGCACGGCATGCTCTATGCGCGCGAGGGCTTCAACATCATCGCCACCGCCAACACGCGCGACCGCGGCGTCAACGAGATGAGCGCCGCGCTCAAGCGCCGCTTCGATTTCGAGACCGTGTTCCCGATCCTCGACTTCGAGCGCGAGCTCGCGCTGGTGCGCGAATCGTCGGCGCGCCTGCTCGCGCAGAGCGGCATTCCGAAGACCGTGCCGCAGCCGGTGCTCGAGCTGCTGGTGGCCACCTTCCGCGACCTGCGCGGCGCGCCCGCTTCCTCCGAGAAGAACGGCGGCGGCGGCGACGCCGCGATGGACCGGCTCACGGCCGTGATGTCGACCGCCGAGGCGGTCAACGTGGCGCACGCGGTGGGCGTGCGCGCCTGGTTCCTCGAGCAGCGCGAGGGCTCGCCGGCCGACCTGGTCGACTGCATCGCGGGCACGGTGGTCAAGGACAACGCCGACGACCGCGCCAAGCTGCGCCGCTACTTCGAGCAGAAGGCGGCCAAGCGCAGCGGCGAGCACTGGCGCGCCTACTACGAGGCCCGCCACCGCCTGCCCTGAGATGAACGCGCCCCACATCGTCGGCGTGCGCCACCACAGCCCCGCCTGCGCGCGGCTGGTGGCCGAGCGCATCCGCGCGCTGCGCCCGGCCCATGTGCTGATCGAAGGGCCGGCCGACTTCAACGCGCGGCTCGAGGAGCTCTACCTGCCGCACCGGTTGCCGGTGGCGATCTACAGCTACCTGTCGGCCGGCGAGACGCACCACGGCTCGTGGTCGCCGTTCGCCGAGCACTCGCCCGAATGGCAGGCGCTGCAGGCCGGCCGCGAGGTCGGCGCCGAAGTGCGTTTCATCGACCTGCCGGCCTGGCACGACGCCTTCTCGCGCATGGAGAACCGCTATGCCGACGTGGCCGACACCCAGCACGAGGAACGCGCCGCGGCCTACGAGCGCGCGCTGACCGAGCAGCTCTCGGTGCAGGGCCGCGACGCGCTGTGGGACCACCTGTTCGAGGACGGCTGCGACAGCGCCGAACTCGCGCAGCGGCTGTCCACCTACTTCGAGCACCTGCGCGGCGAGGACCCGGGCTCGCTCGGCAACCAGGCGCGCGAAGCCATGATGGCGCGCTGGATCGCCTGGGCCATGGCGCAGCCCGCGGTGCAGGCCGGCGCGCCGGTGCTGGTGGTCTGCGGCGGCTACCACGCGCCCGCGCTCGCGCGCTTGTGGCCCGGGCTGCCGGCGCAGCTTCCCGAGACGCCCGAACCCGAGGTCGAGGACACGCCCGATACCGACGACGAAGACACCGTGGTGCGCTACGGCTCCTACCTCGTGCCCTACAGCTTCAAGCGGCTCGACGCCTTCGCGGGCTATGCCTCGGGCATGCCCTCGCCGGCCTACTACCAGTGGATGTGGGAGCTCGGCCCGGAGGGCGCCGCGCACCGCGCGCTGCAGCAGGTGATGCAGCGGCTGCGCGACAAGAAACTGCCGGCCTCCACCGCCGACCTGATGGCGGTGCACCTGCGCGCGCAGGGCCTGGCGCGGCTGCGCGGCCACGAGAAGCCGCTGCGCTCCGACTGGCTCGATGCGCTGGCCGGCGCGCTGGTCAAGGAAGCGCTGGACGCGCCGCTGCCCTGGACCTACCGCGGCCCGATGCGACCCGGCACCGCGCCGGTGCTGGTGCAGGCGATGGACGTGCTGGCGGGCGACATCGCGGGCCAGCTCGCCGACGGCACGCCGCAGCCGCCGCTGGTGAAGGCGGTGCGCGACGAGCTCGCGGCGCACGGCCTCGAGCTGCGCGGCCAGCGCAAGCTCGACCTGCTCGATGCCGCCGACCGCGCGCGCAGCCGCGTGCTGCACCGGCTCGCGCTGCTGCGCCTGCCCGGCGTGGTGCGCAGCCAGGGACCGAAGCTCGCGATGTCGGGCGAACGCACCGAGGTCTGGACCCTGGGCCAGCCCTTCGAGCAGCAGGCCGCGCTGATCGAGGCCGGCGCCTGGGGCGCCAACCTGCACGACGCGGCGCGCGCGCGGCTCGAGGACGAGCTGCGCCACGCGCAGGGCCGCATCGGTCCGCTGGCCGAGGGCCTCAACCAGGCCGCCTGGGCCGGCCTGCCGGCGCTCAGCGGCGCGCTGCTGCGCGAGCTGCAGCAGGCGATGGCGCGGGAGCCGCGCTTCGAGGCCATGGGCCCGGCCCTCGCGGTGATGCACACGCTGCTGCGCCACGGCCAGCTGCTCGGCATGGCCGACGCGCCGGTGCTGCGGGTGGCGATCGAGGCCGGCTTCGACCGCGCGCTGTGGCTGCTCGAGCCGCCCGCGGCGATCGCGCCTGCCGACATCGACGCGCACCTGCAGGGCCACCTCGCGCTGCGCCGCATCGTCGCCGACGTGCTGGCCGACCGCGAGGACGCCGCGCAGGCCGGGCCGCTCGACGTGGAACCCGCGCGCGCGCTCGCCGTATGGCAGCGCAAGGCGGCCGATGCCGGCGCGGCACCGCTGAGCCGGGGCGCGGCGCTGGGCGCGACGCTGAGCCTCGCGCACCGCGTGCCGCAGGCCACGCAGGCCGGCGTGGCCGATGCGATGCAGCTGCTGCACGCGATGCCCGCGCCAGTGCTCGGCGATGCGCTCACGGGCCTGCTCGCGCTCGCGCGCGAGACGCTGTCGTCCGAACCCGCCTTCGCCGCCGGCATGGACCGCACCGTGCAGGCGCTGGACAACGCCGACTTCGTGCGCGCCATGCCGAGCCTGCGCGCCGCCTTCGCCTGGCTGCCGCCGCAGGAACGCGGCCGGCTCGCCGACCAGGTGCTGGCGCTGCACGATGCCACCCACCTGTCGCGCCGCGCGCTCACGGCCCGGCACGAAGGCGAGGCCGCGCCCGAGGCGCTGGCCGCGGCGCGCGCCGCCGAGGACGCGGCGATCGCACGCCTCGCGGGCTGGGGCCTGAGTCTCGATACGGAAGAACAGCCATGAGCCTCGACATCCCCGATCCGCTGCAGCGCTGGCGCCTGCTGCTCGGCGATCCGGCCGAGCGGGCCTGCGGCGGCCTGAGCGCCGAGGCGCAGGCCGCCGACGCCGCGCTCGACTGGCTCTACGGCCGCGACGGCGACCGCGCCGAGCGCGGCGAACGCAGCGCCGGACTCGGGCCCTCGGCGCTCAGCACGCCCGACTGGATCAACGCCATCCACACGCTGTTTCCCAAGGAAGTGATCGAGCGGCTCGAGCAGGACGCGGTGGAGCGCTACGGCATCGACGAGGTGGTGACCAACCTCGAGGTGCTCGAGCGCATCGAGCCTTCGGAGTCGCTGCTGCGCGCGGTGCTGCACACCAAGCACCTGATGAACCCCGAGGTGCTCGCGGCCGCGCGCAAGCTGGTGGCCGAAGTGGTGCGGCGCATCATGGAGAAGCTCGCGACCGAGGTGCGGCAGGCCTTCAGCGGCAGCCTCGACCGGCGCCGGCGCTCGCGCATGAAGGTGGCGCGCAACTTCGACTTCAAGCAGACCCTGGCGGCCAACCTGCACCGCTACGACCCGCAGCGGCGCAAGCTCTACGTCGAGCGGCCGGTGTTCATCAGCCGCACGAAGCGCCATGCCGAACCCTGGGACATCATCCTGCTGATCGACCAGAGCGGCTCGATGGTCGACTCGGTGATCCACAGCGCGGTGATGGCCGCCTGCCTCTGGCAACTGCCCGGCATGCGCACGCGGCTGGTGGCCTTCGACACCGCGGTGGTCGACCTCACGGCCGACGTCTCGGACCCGGTCGAGCTGCTGATGAAGGTGCAGCTCGGCGGCGGCACCGACATCGCGAAGGCCGTGGCCTATGCGCAGTCGCTGGTGGCCAATCCCGCGAAGACCATCGTGGTGCTGGTCAGCGACTTCTACGAAGGCGGCAGCCCCTACGAACTTGTGCGCCGCGTGAAGGCGCTGGTGGAAGCCGGCGCCAAGGTGCTGGGCCTGGCCGCGCTCGATGCGAAGGCCGAGCCGAGCTACGACCGCGAGATGGCCGCGCGGCTGGTGCGCGAGGGCGCGCAGATCGGCGCCATGACGCCGGGCCAGCTCGCGGGCTGGCTGGCCGAGAAGGTGCAGGCATGACGGCGGTGCGCGGCGACCTGCTCGAACTCACGCCCGAGGCGCTGACCGCGCTCGCCAACGCGGGCTTCGTGAAGCGCGCGCAGAAGGACGTGGCGGCCGGCCTGCTGCCGCTGCTCGAGACCGCCGACGACGGCACGGTGAGCGCGCGCTTCGACGACGGCGTGCGCACCAGCCTGCCGCCGGGCCGCACCCTGCGCGATGCGCAGTGCAGCTGTCCGGCCAGCGGCATGTGCCGGCACCGCGTGATGCTGGTGCTGGCCTACCAGGCGCAGGCGGCGAGCGCCGCGCCCGCGCCCTCGGCCACGCCGGCGGAGGACGAGGTCGACGCCTCGGCCGCGGGCGGCGAATGGAGCCCGGCCCATTTCGACGATGCCGCGCTCGCCGCGAGCTTCGCGCCCTCGGTGATCGAGCAGGCCCAGCGCCTGGCCGCCGCGCGGCCCGTGGTCGCGGTGCAGGCCTGGCGCAGCGCGAGCGCGCCGCCGATCGCGCGGCTGCCGATGTGCAGCGTGCGCTTCTTCTCGCGCAGCTCGCTGGTGCATGCGCGCTGCGACTGCAAGCAGGGCAGCGGTTGCGCCCACGTGGTGGTGGCGCTGTGGGCCTTCCGCCAGGCCGGGCCGCTGGCCGCGGGCTCGCCCGAGCGCATGGTGGAGGTGCGCGCGCCAGCCGACGGCGACGCGACCGGCGACGGCCACCGCCCCACCGCGCTGATGCAGGGCGAGGCCGCGCGCGCGCTGCAGGCGCAGCTCGAGGCGCTCAGCCTCTCGCTCTGGCTCGATGGCTCGAGCCAGCCGCTGATGGCGCTGGCGGCGCGCTTCGAGGCCGCGCGCGAGCAGGCGCGCGCGCTGGGCTGGCGCTGGGTGGAAGATGGCATCGACGAACTCTGGATGCTGCTGCAGGCGCAGCAGGCGCGCAGCAGCCGCTTCGATCCGCGGCGCCTGCTGCACGTGATGGCCGAGCTCTGGGCGCGGCTGCGCGCGGCTGCCCATGCCGACAGCGCGGCCGGACCGCCGCCGCTGCCCGCGAGCCAGATCCTCGGCGTGGGCGTGAAGGGCGAGGTCGCGCTCGACCACCTGCGGCTGGTGTCGCTGGGCGCCGAACTCTGGTCCGACGAGAGCGGCGAAGGCGCGAGCGTGATGTTCGCCGACCCCGACACGCAGGCCGTGACCGTGCTCGAGCGCCAGTGGTCGCGCGCCGACGATGCCACGGCCGGCGGCACGCCCGCGAACCTGCTGGGCCGCCGCGTCGCGGGCTTTCCGCTGCGCCAGCTCGCGGGCGGGCAGGTCATCACCAAGACCGCGACCCGGCGCGCCAACGGCCAGATCGACATCGCGCCGGGCGCGCGCCAGACCGGCGTGATGCCGCTGTCGCCGAAGTCCTGGGACGACCTCGTCGCGCCGCTCAAGCAGCCGAGCGTGCAGGCACTGGTCGCGCACCTGCGCGAGACGCCGCCCGACTTCGTGCGGCCGCGCCAGGCGGCGAGCGGTGCCGCGGCGGGCGCCTCGGGCCAGCTGCATGTGGCGGCCTTCGAGCACATGGCGGTGCTGGCCAGCCACTGGGATGCGGCGGCGCAGGTGCTGCATGCGCGCCTCGGGCGCGCGGCGGACGACACGGACGCGGCCGCGCCTGCCGATGATGTCCCGCCGCTGCATCTCGCCCTGCCCCATCGCGCGGCCGCGCCCGGCGCCGTCGATGCGCTCGCGCGCGCGCTCGCCGGCGAATGGGGCGCGCTGCGCGCCGTGGCCGGCAGCGTGCGGCTGCAGGACGGCGAGCCCGTGATGCAGCCGACGGCCCTGCTGACCGTGCAGCGCGCCGTGGTGCTGCAGGCCGAGGCACCCGCGCCGCAACCGCTGCCGCTGCAGGGCGAGCACGAGGCGCCGCCCGCGCTCAACGCGCTCGCCACCGACACGCTCGACCTGCTCGCGCTGTGGCTGCGCCAGGGCCTGCGCCACCAGGGCGGCGGCGGCGCTTCGCGCGCCGAGACGCAGGCCGCGCAGCTCGAGCGGGCCGGGCTCGCGCGCAGCGCCAGGCTGCTGCGCGGCGTGCCCGCCCAGTTGCGCGCGGCGCAGCGCGGCGCGCTGGTGAGCCAGCTCGCGCTGCTGAGCCTGTGGATGCAGGGCGTGGGGCAGTAGGGACTAGACAGCGCAGCAGTTGCGGTACTCGAGCGCCGTGCGCCGCTCCACCTTCTTGAAGGTGTCGGCGAAGTGGCTGGGACTCGCGAAGCCGCAACGCAGCGCAATGTCGGTCACCGGCAGCCGAGTGAGGTGCAGCATCTGCTTCGCATGCTCGATGCGCGCGCGGATCAGGTACTGGTGCGGCGTCACGCCGGTGCTGCGCTTGAAGGCGCGCAGGAAGGCATAGGGATCCATGTCGAGCAGCGCGGCCAGCGCGCCGAGCGACACGCCGATCTCGAGCCGGCCGCGGATGTGCTCCTTGACGCGCTCGAGCGCGGCCTTCGACAGCAGGCCCTCGGCCTGCGCCTCGCTGGCCGCGGCCGTGTGCGTCTGCCGCAGGTGCGCGAGCAGCGCGATCAGCAGCGTCTCGCCATAGCCGGGCCCCTCGGGTTGGCCGGTCTTCGCATCGGCATGCAGCGCGAGCAGCAGCTGCGCGATCAGCGGACTCGACACATTGCAGCAGGGCACCAGCGCGCGATCGCCGCCATCGCCCTCGCCGGTGCTCTGGAAATGGCGCGGATCGATGCTCAGCGTGAGCGCCTCGCACGGGTCCCAGGTGCGTCCCTTGATCTGCGCGCCGGCCGGCAGGATGCTGATGCCCAGCGGCTGCGCGGTCGCGGACCAGAAGCGTTCGTCGTGCAGGCGCATCTCGAAGCGCGTGGGACCGCCGAGGTTGACCGAGATGCAGTGGCGGATCAGGCCGCCCTCGACGTTGTCCATCGGATCGGCCGCCTCGTGCTCGAGAACGATGCCTTCCCAGCGGGCCTCGAAGAGAAGCCTGCCGCAGCCGCGGTCGATGCCGACCGGCTGGCCGCGGCCTTGCACGCGCTGCCGAACGCCCATGGCCTGGTCCTTGTGGTTGTATGTATGTCTCCGGGCGGCGATGGTTTGCGAGCGGACTTACAGCGCGCTGACGGGTCGCCGATGCCGCGCCGCTGCAATTTTCCGGAAGCCGCACCGCCGCCGCGCGGGGCCGGCGCGGCGCGCATGCGCCTGCAATTCCCCGGAAGCGCCGAAACGCCCTGCCGCGAATACTTCTCCCACACGCAACGAAGCGCGGCGGCCCGCGCCGCGCGAACGGTGCGTGGATCACAACAACGGAGACACGCAGGAATGAAACGCGCAAGACTCATCGGCGCCGCCGCCTCGGCGGCGGCACTTCTCATGGCATGCGGTGGCGGCAGCGGCGGGGGCGCGGTGCTGCCCATCCTGCCGCCGCCCAGCAGCGTGGCCGAGCCGCCCGCGCCACCGCCGCCGCCCGAAGGCCCGCCGCCGCTCACGGTCGCGAAGGCCGTCTGCGCCGAAGGCGGCACGCCCGAATCGGCCCTGCAGGGCCAGGTGCCCGCGGCGATGCGCCAGGGTTTCAAGGGCTTCTCGTGCAACCTGCAGCTGGTGGGCCAGTTCGAGGGCGAAGGCGGCAACTGGTCGGCGGCGTCGTTCCGCGATCCCGGCGGGCGCACCTGCGCCTATCACGCGACCGCGTACCCGGTGGGCTTCGACGGCAAGCCGCGCGGACGCGTGAACCCGGGCGTGCCGGTGATCGACATCAGCGACCCGGCCAAGCCCTGGCGCAGCATGTCGCTGACCACGCCCGCGATGCTCGACCCGTGGGAATCGCTGCGCGTGAACGCGCGGCGCCAGTTGCTGCTGGCCGACAACGGCAACAACGGCAGCGTCTTCGCGGGCTTCGGCGGCGCGGAGATCGACATCTACGATCTCTCCGCCGACTGCCGCACGCCGCAGCTGCTCGCGAGCATGGAGGTGGGCACCGGCAAGGACGGCGGCATCGTGCCGCCCGATAGTCCCAAGGGGCACGAAGGCAATGTGTCGCCCGACGGGCTGACCTACTACATCGGCGACATCGCCACCGGCCGCTACCACGCGGTCGACATCACGAACTCGACCAGGCCGCGCATGGTGGCTTCGTTCGACATGAAGACCGTGGACCTCGGCGGCACGCACGGGCTCTCGGTCAGCGAGGACGGCAAGCGCGCCTACGTGGTGTCGACGGGCATCCCGGCGCCGGGCGAGTTCCTCGACCCCGGCGCGAAGAACCGCAACGGCTTCCTGATCCTCGACACCTCGGAAGTACAGGCGCGCGTGCCCAACGCGCAGATGAAGGTGATCTCGACCACGACCTTCAAGGACGGCAGCGTGGCGCAGCACACCATCCCCGTGACGATCGCGGGCAAGCCGCACCTGGTGATGGTCGACGAAGGCGGTGCCGCGGGCCTGAGCGACACGGCCAACGTGAAGCTGGCCTGCGAAGCGAAGATGGCGCCCTACCCAATGGCGCGCATCTACGACATCAGCGACGAGACCAAGCCCGTGCTGGTATCGAAGCTGATGCTCGAGACGCACGATCCCGCGAACTGCGACAAGGTCCTGCCCGACATCGCGGGCCTGTCGACCTTCACCTACGGCAGCCACTACTGCTCGGTCGACAACCGCAACAACGGCACGGCGCTGGCGTGCTCCTATTTCAACTCGGGCGTGCGCGTGTTCGACATCCGCAATCCCGCGCGGCCCAAGGAGATCGCCTACTACAACCCCGCGGGCGCGACCACGCCGCGCGCCGGTTCCTTCCACAGCCAGCTGACCGTGGCCGGCAGCGGCGGACCCGACTGGTGCGCCTCGCGCGCGGACTTCGATTTCGATCGCGGCCTGCTCACGACCATGTGCCAGGACAACGGGCTGCTGGTGCTGAAGTTCGCGAAGAACACCTGGCCCTTCGCGCAGAGCACGCCTTCGACCTTGCAGAACTGAAGACCATGGGACGCGGGGAATGCAATTCCCGGAATGGCATTCCCCGCTCGCGCTCGATCGCATCTCGTCGCAATGGACAACGAATCTTGCCAGCAGACAGCCCCATTTATTCCTTCCGCTATTGCAGTAAGAGTGCAGTAAGTGCTCATGCAAAGACTCCCGCCGGACCTGGCGCCACCGGTCCTTCGCGCACATGCGCGAAGGCCGTGCCCGGTTCATCAAGGAGACAAACCATGAGATTCCAGGGACATCCTCGCGCCGTGGCCACCATGATGGCCACGGCATTTCTCGCTGCCTGCGGTGGCGGCGATGGCGGCACTTCGGTGCTGGCATTTCCACCACCGCCCACGGGCATCGTCGAGCCACCCGCACCGTCACCGGTCACCGAAGTGCCGCCACCGCTCACGGTGCCCAAGGCCGTCTGCGCCGAGGGCGGCAGCCCCGAATCGGCGCTGCAGGGCCAGGTGCCCGCGGCGCTGCGGCAGGCCGGCTTCAAGGGCTTCTCGTGCAACCTGAAGCTGGCCGGGCAGTTCGAGGGCGAAGGCGGCAGTTGGTCGTCGGCGTTCTTCCGCGATCCTGGTGGGCGCACCTGTGCCTACCATGCGACCGCGCACCCGATCGGCTTCGTCAGCGGCAAGCCGCTCGAACGCGTGAACCCCGGCGTGCCGGTCATCGACATCACCGACCCGGCCAGGCCCTGGCGCTCGATGTCGCTCACCACGGCCGCGATGATCGATCCGTGGGAATCGCTGCGCGTGAATGCACGGCGCCAGCTGCTGCTGGCCGACAACGGTGGCAACAGTGGCCTGTTCGGTGGCGCCGAGGTCGACATCTACGACCTTTCGGCCGATTGCCGCACGCCGCAACTGCTCGCGAGCATGGAGGTGGGCACCGGCAAGGACGGTGGCATCCAGTCGCCGAAGAGTCCGAGGGGGCACGAAGGGAACGTGTCGCCCGATGGCCTGACCTACTACATCGGCGACATCATGAGCCAGCGCTACCACGCGGTCGACATCACGAACTCGACCCGGCCGCGGATGGTGGCTGCGTTCGACATGGCCCCCATCGGCCCGGTGACCGCACACGGGCTCTCGGTCAGCGAGGACGGCAGGCGCGCCTATGTGGTGTCGGCCGGCACGCCCACGGCGCAAGAGGTGCTCGATCCCGACGCGAAGACCCTCAACGGCTTCCTGATCCTCGACACCTCGGAAGTACAGGCGCGCGTGCCCAACGCGCAGATGAAGGTGATCTCGACCACGACCTTCAAGGACGGCAGCGTGGCGCAGCACACCATCCCCGTGACGATCGCGGGCAAGCCGCACCTGGTGATGGTCGACGAAGGCGGCGCCGCGGGCCTGAGCGACACCGCGAACGCCAAGCTGGCCTGCGAGGCGAAGCTGTCGCCCTATCCGATGGCACGCATCTACGACATCAGCGACGAGAAGAAGCCCGTGCTGGTGTCGAAGCTGATGCTCGAGACGCACGACCCCGCGAACTGCGACAAGGTGCTGCCCGACATCGCGGGCCTGTCGACCTTCACCTACGGCAGCCACTACTGCTCGGTCGACAACCGCAACAACGGCACGGCGCTGGCCTGCTCGTACTTCAACTCGGGCGTGCGCGTGTTCGACATCCGCAATCCCGCGCGACCCAAGGAGATCGCCTACTACAACCCCGCGGGCGTGACCGCGCCGCGCGCCGGCTCCATCCACCGGCAGATGTCCTGGGCTGGTCGTGGCGGCCCCGACTGGTGCGCCTCGCGCGTGGACTTCGACTTCGACCGCAAGCTGTTGACGACCATGTGCCAGGACAACGGCCTGCTTATGCTGAAGTTCGCCGAGAACACCTGGCCCTTCGCGCAGAGCACGCCTTCCATGCTGCAGAACTGACGATGACACGCACCCTCGATCGACACTTGCGCGCATGGATGAGCGCCGCCCTCATGCTGGCGAGCGGCCTGCCTCTCACCGCCGCCGCCTGGGAGGCCGACGTGCATTTCGGCCTCACGCGCTGGCTCGCGGTGCAGGCGGGCTTCAGCGCGCCGCAGGCCGATGCGATCGCGACCGGCAACCAGCGCGTGGACTTCGGCGCGATGGAGACGATGCTGCTCGTGACCGAGTACGCCTGCACCGGCGCCGATGCCGAGGGCCGCGCGGAGGCGGCTCACGCGGCGCGGCGCCTGCACGCCCCCGGCGCCGGCGAGGCTTCGACCGAGGCGCTGCGCACGCTGCTGCGCGATGCGGGGCCGAAGGCCGGATTGCTGCTGCTCAAGTTCGGCGAGGCGCTGCATCCGCTGCAGGATACGTCGGCCCATGAAGGAACGGACGCGGCCGGGATCGGCGCGCCCGCCATCGCGGGACTGCCCTGCGATCCGCCGCCGCCGGCCGCGGCATCGGGCGGCGAGCAGGCCCATCGCGCCGACCTCACCGCGGCGCGCCCGGCCGCCGCGCTCGCGATGGCGCGCGCGAGCTTCGAATGGCTGCAGCGCTATCCGCCGATCGCGGACGCGCCGCGCGTGGCCGCCGACTGGCCGCGCGTCGAAGCGCAACTCGGTGGCTTCCTGACGGCTTCCACCAAGGCGGCGAAGGCCGCGTGGTTCCGCGAGCACGGCATGGAGGACACGGGCTTTCTCGAAGGCATCAGCCTGCCCGATGGCGCACAGCCCTGGACCGCGACCTGGTCGGGGCGCCGGCTGCCGCGGCTGCAGGAGGCGGCCTCCACGCAGCATGGCGTGCCCGAGGAGGTGCGCCGCTTCTTCGACGACTTCTTCGCGGCCTGGCTCGGCGATGGCGATCCGGCCGCCGCGCTGGGCCTGGCCAGGGGCGAAGGCACGCCCGCGCAGCGCGACCTCGCGGCGCGGCTGCGCCTGTGGCGCCTGCACGATCACGGCGCCGCGGCCGCGCTGGCCCATGCGCCGTCCGCGCTCACGCGCGCGCAATTGCAGCGCGTCGATGCGCTCGCGCGCGACCGCTCCGCCTACGCGCGCTATCCGCGGCTGGCCGATGCCTTCTTTCCGCTCATGGCGATCGAGTCCTATGCGCCGCCGTTGCTGCCCTACATCGTGCGGCCGCTGCCCGCGCTCGCGGACGGCGAGCCCCGGATGCTCGCGATCGCGAAGCTGCGGCATGCGCCCTACGACGAGCTGCTGCTGGTCGCGCAGCGCCGCGCGGGGCGCTGGTCGGTGGTGTCGCTGCAGGGCGTGAGGGATCACTGATGGCGATGGACGCACGCCGATGGATCGGCCGGCATGCGGTCGCGCTGCTGCTGGCCGCCACCTGGGCCACACTGGCGGGCCTGCTCGCGCTCGGGCTGGAGCGCGCGGACCGCGATGCGCGCTTTCTCTACCTGGTAGAGACGCAGGTCTGCCATGTGCCCGGGGCGGTCCAACCCCTGGCCTTGTCGTCCGCGGCCACTGTTGCCGACCCGCGAAAGGCATCGCGCTGATGCGTTCGCCCGTCCGCTGCCGCCCCGCCCTTCTTCTCGCCGCCGCGGCCGTGCCGGGCCTCGCGTTCGCGCATTCCTTCGGCGTGCAATACACGCTGCCGGTGCCGTTCTGGATGTATGCCTATGGCGCGACCGCGGCGCTGGTGCTGTCGTTCGTGATCGTGGGGATCTTCGCGGCCGTGCCGCCCGCGCGGAGCGAGACCTTGTCGAACGCGCGCCGCGTGGGCACGCATGTGTTCGTCCCGGCCTTCGTCGTGCAGGGCCTGCGCGCCCTGTCGGTGGGCCTGCTCGCGCTCACCATCGCCTGCGGCTTCCTCGGCACCGACAACCCGTTCCGCAACCTCAACATGACCCTGTTCTGGATCGTGTTCGTGCTGGGCCTGACCTATGCCACCGCGGTCGTCGGCGACCTGTTCGTGTTCTGCAACCCGTGGCGCGCGCTCTGCGAGCTGCTGCGCGCGCGTTGCGGCATCTGCTTCGGCGGACGCATCGCCTATCCCGCGTGGCTCGCCTACTACCCGGCACTGGCGCTCTACATCGCCTTCATCTGGATCGAGCTGTTCGGCCATGGCACGCCGCGGCAACTGGCGCTGATGCTCACCGCCTACACGCTGCTGACCGTGGCGATGGCCTGGCTCTTCGGCAGCGCGGCCTGGTTCCGGCATGGCGAGTTCTTCGGGTTGTTCCTCTCGCTCGTGGGCCGCATGGCGCCGATCGCGTGGCGGCGCGCCGGCTGCCGCGGCGTGGCGCTGCGCTGGCGCCTGCCGCTGTCGGGGCTGCTCGAGCGCCATCCGGGGCATGTGAGCCTGGTGCTGTTCATCCTGTTCATGCTCTCGTCGACCGCCTACGACGGCGCGCACGAAACCTGGCCCTGGAGCCGGCTGTTCTGGAAGACCCTCTATCCGCTGGTCGAGCCGGCCGTGAAGGCCCACAGCGCCCAGCCCTATGCGACGGCGGCCAGCCTGTTCCATGGCTGGCAGTGGCTGGCGCTGTGCCTCTCGCCCTGGGTCTATCACGGCGTCTACCTGTTCTTCCTCGCGCTCACGCGGCGCGTGGCGGCCTCCGAGCTCTCCACGCGCGCGCTGGCCTGCCGCTTCGCACTGACGCTGGTGCCGATCGCCTTCGTCTACCACGCGACCCACTACTACACGCTGCTGTGGTCCCAGGGCGCGCAGTTGCTGCCGCTCTTGTCCGATCCGCTGGGCCGGGGCTGGAACCTGTTCGGCACGGCACGCGCCGCGATGCCGCCGCGCATCATCGATCTCAACATCGTCTGGCACACCCAGGTCGGGCTGATCCTGGCCGGGCATATCGCGAGCGTGGTGCTGGCCCATGCGGAGGCGCTGCGGATCTTCCGCCACACGGGCCGCGCGCTCGCGAGCCAGGTGCCGATGCTGCTGCTGATGGTCGCGCTGACGGCCGTGGGGCTGTGGATCCTTTCGCTGCCGCTGGCGGGATAGGCGCCGCGTCCTTGTTCATTCCCCTGGAACCGCCATGAAATCCTCACTGGTCTACGCCTTCGGCGGCTTCGCCATCGTCGCGCTGATGGCGCTCGGCTATCTCGCGGCGCGGCCGTCGACCGACCCGGCCACGTCCGCCGCGGCACCCGCGCGCACCGGCACGCAGTTCGAGGTGCGGATCGGCGCGGCCGCCGAGGCCGAGAGCACGCCGCTGCCGGTGCTGCCCGTCGCGCGCGGCGACATCGTCTCGATCGCCGTGAGCTCGGCGCAGGCCGGCCAGCTGATGATCCACGGCTACATGCAGGAGATGGTGCCGGTGGCCGCGGGCCAGACGGCCACGCTGCGCCTCGCGGCGCTGCATGCGGGCCGCTACCCGCTGCACCTGCATGGCGACGACCAGAGCCACCGCGAAGTGGCCATTCTCGAGATCCGGCCATGACGCCATGGCGTGTTGGCATACTCGGCCCCCATGACGGTCGAAACATTGGGCGGCGAGCGCCCCTATGTCATCGAGGTGCAGGGAGAGGAAGTCACCGTACAGGACACGATGGTGGCCGGCTTCACCTATCGCATCCAGCTCGAATCGCAACTCGGCAGCTCGGCGCGCGTGGTCCAGTGCTTCAAGGCCTGGACCCGGCTGCAGCGCGAAGGCGCCGCGAACCTGCAGGGACCCGAACTGGAGCATGCGGCCGCCTGGCTCGAGGCGCATCGTCAGGCACGCTGGCAGGCACGGCGCTTCTTCCTGGTGCCGAGCGCGAAGACCTTCGTGCTGAGGCTGCGCGAACAACCCAAGCGCTGAGCGGGGCCGATTCCGGTTTGGGAGGGGGTGTTTGGTGCCGCTTGTCCGAATCGAACGGACGACCTTCCGCTTACAAGGCGGGTGCTCTACCAACTGAGCTAAAGCGGCCGAAAAGAAAAACCTGCAGCGGATTCTAGTGGGGGACCCCAGCAGGGCCCAGGCCGACTACTTGATGCGCTTGAGCGAAGGCCGCGCGCCACCACCGGCCGGAGGGCGCGGCGGCTCGTCGGTCGGGTCGGCATCCGGGCCGTCGCCGATCTCCGTCACGTCGCTGCCCGCATCGTCGGCCGTCACCAGGTGCACGACCCGGTTGGCCTCGCTCTCGCCAGCGCCGCGCGAGGCATCGCGCAGTGCCGAACGGACGGGACTCGCCGGCGCCGGCACGCCCGTGGCGGCCGGAGAGTCGAGTCCCATGCCGGTATCGGCCGCGGGAGGCGGCGCGGGAAAGGCCATGCCCTGGCCGTTCTCGCGCGCATAGATCGCAATCACGCGGCCCACGGGCACGCTGATCTCGCGCGCCGTGCCCGCGAAACGGGCCTTGAACTCGATGAAGTCGTTGCCGAGCTTCAGCGAGCTGGTCGCGTCGAAACTGATGTTCAACACGATCTCGCCGTTCTTCACATACTCGCGCGGCACCTGGACGGTGTCGTCGACCTGCACCGCGACATAGGGCGTGAACCCGTTGTCGGTGCACCATTCGTACAACGCCCGGATGAGGTACGGGCGGGTGGAAGACGACTCGAGCGCGTTGATCATGAAGGACGGCGATGAAGCGAAGCGGAAAACGGACCTGCGCGAGGATTACTTGCGCATGACCTTTTCGGAGGGCGTGAGTGCTTCGATGTAGGCCGGGCGCGAGAAGATGCGTTCGGCGTACTTCAGGAGCGGCGCGGCGTTCTTGCTGAGGTCGATGCCATAGTAGTCCAGGCGCCACAGCAGCGGCGCAATGGCCACGTCGAGCATGGAGAAGTTGTCGCCCAGCATGTACTTGTTCTTGAGGAACACCGGGGCGAGTTGCGTGAGGCGGTCGCGGATGTGCGAGCGTGCCTTCTCGAGCGCCTTCTCGTTGCCCTTGGCGGTGCGGTTCTCGAGCGTGGACACGTGAACGAACAGCTCCTTCTCGAAGTTGAGCAGGAACAGGCGCACGCGCGCGCGGTCGACCGGGTCGCCGGGCATCAGCTGCGGATGCGGGAAGCGCTCGTCGATGTACTCGTTGATGATGTTCGACTCGTACAGGATCAGGTCGCGCTCGACCAGGATCGGAACCTGGCCGTAGGGGTTCATCACGCTGATGTCTTCAGGCTTGTTGTAGAGATCGACATCGCGGATTTCGAAGTCCATGCCCTTCTCGAACAGCACGAAGCGGCAGCGGTGGGAAAAGGGGCAGGTCGTACCTGAATACAGCACCATCATGGCGAAAGACTCCTAAAAATCAAAAAGAGTGGGTCGCGTTGGCAACCCACTCCACGGGACCGGCGCACTTGACGCTCCGGTCGGCAAGGATGGAACTACTTGACGTCTTTCCAATACGAGGCGTTCAGTCGCCACACGAAAACCACCGACATCGCGAGGAACAGCAGCACCCAGACACCGATGCGGATGCGCGTGTTCTGCGCGGGCTCGGCCATCCACTGCATGTAGCTCACCAGGTCGCCCACGGCGGTGTCGAACTGCAGCGGGGTCATGGTGCCGGGCGTGACCTGTTCCCACTTGTTGGCGAACACGTCGACCTCATGGCCATGCTGCTCGACCTTGGTGTAGACCGGACGGCGCTCGCCTTGCAGCTCCCACAGCGGGTTCGGCATGGCCACGCTCGGGAAGGCCAGGTTGTTCCAGCCGGTGGCCTTGGTGTCGTCGCGGTAGTAGGTGCGCAGGTAGGTGTAGAGGTAGTCGGCACCGGTGCCGCCGTGGCCGGCGCGCGAGCGTGCCACCAGCGTCAGGTCGGGCGGCGTGGTGCCGAACCATTCCTTGGCCTGGCGCGCATCGATGTTGGCCTTCATGGTCTCGCCGACCTTCTCGGTCGTGAACAGAAGGTTGTCCTTGATCTGCTGCTCGCTGATGCCGATGTCCTGCAGGCGGTTGAAGCGCATGAAGGCGGCCGAGTGGCAGTTGAGGCAGTAGTTGACGAACAGCTTGGCGCCGTTCTGCAGCGCGGCCACGTCGTTCGTCTTGTTCGGTGCCTTGTCCCAGGCGAGGCCGCCGGACTCGGCCGAAGCGGCCGCGGAGAAGGTCAGGCCCAGTGCCAAACCCAGGGCCGCGAGCCAGCCGGAAATGCTTTTCTTCATCGTGTGTCTCTCGAGCTGTCTTGCGCTGGTCAGTGGGCGGCGAAGGTCACGCGGTCGGGCACCGTCTTGAACTCGCCCTTGCGGCTCCACCACGGCATCAGCAGGAAGAAACCGAAATAGAACAGCGTGCCGATCTGCGAGATGGTCTGCGCGATGTCGAGCGCGAACGAGCCGATCACGAGGTTGCCCCAGACGCCGGGCGGCTGGATGCCGAGGTAGCCCAGGATCAGGAAGAAGAACACGAACACGCCGTACACGTACTTGTGCCAGCCCGGACGGTAGCGGATCGACTTGACTTCGCTGTGGTCGAGCCACGGCAGGAAGAACAGGATGATGACCGAACCGCCCATCACGACCACGCCCCAGAACTTCGCGTCGAAGGTCTTGAGCAGGAAGATCGCCACGGCAGCCACGACGATGATCGCGACCTTGAGCGCCACGCCCGACTTGCCCTTGACGAAGTTCCAGATCGCGGCCGCGGCGATGATCAGCGAGAACACGTTGACCATGTCGTCGGTGGTCGCGCGCAGCATCGAATAGAAGGGCGTGAAGTACCAGACCGGCGCGATGTGGTTCGGCGTCTTCAGCGAGTCGGCCGGGATGAAGTTGTTGTACTCCAGGAAGTAGCCGCCGGCTTCGGGGGCGAAGAAGATCACCGCCGAGAAGATCGTGAGGAACACCACCACGCCGAAGATGTCGTGCACCGTGTAGTACGGGTGCGACGGGATGCCGTCGAGCGGATGGCCGTCGGCACCGCGCTTGGCCTTGATCTCGATGCCGTCGGGGTTGTTCGAACCCACTTCGTGCAGCGCGATCAGGTGGGCCACCACCAGGCCGAGCAGCACCAGCGGCACGGCGATCACGTGGAAGCTGAAGAAGCGGTTGAGCGTGGCGTCGCTCACCACGTAGTCGCCGCGGATCAGCAGGGCCAGGTCAGGACCGATGAACGGGATGGCGGCGAACAGGTTCACGATCACCTGGGCGCCCCAGTAGGACATCTGGCCCCAGGGCAGCAGGTAGCCCATGAAGGCTTCGGCCATCAGGCACAGGAAGATCGCGCAGCCGAACACCCAGATCAGCTCGCGCGGCTTGCGGTAGCTGCCGTACATGAGGCCGCGGAACATGTGCAGGTAGACCACCACGAAGAACGCGGACGCGCCCGTCGAGTGGATGTAGCGGATCAGCCAGCCCCATGGCACATCGCGCATGATGTACTCGACCGATGCGAAGGCCTGGTTCGCGTCGGGCTTGTAGTGCATCACGAGGAAGATGCCGGTGACGATCTGGATCACGAGGACCAGCATCGCCAGCGAGCCGAAGATGTACCAGAAGTTGAAGTTCTTCGGCGCGTAGTACTTGCCCCATTGGTCGTTCCACAGCTTGCTCAGCGGGAAGCGGTTGTCGACCCAGTTCAGCAGCTTGGCGCTGGCCGGGGCGTTGGGGGAGATTTCGTGGAATTCAGCCATGTTCTTCTTCTGCCTCAGGCCTTCTTGGAGTCTTCACCGATCAGGAGCTTGGTGTCCGACAGGTACATGTGCGGCGGCACAGGCAGGTTGTCGGGCGCGGGCTTGTTCTTGAAGACGCGGCCGGCCAGGTCGAACGTGGAACCGTGGCAAGGGCAGAGGAAGCCGCCTTCCCAGTCGTTGGGCAGCGAGGGCTGCGGGCCGGCCTGCAGGCGGTCCACCGGCGAGCAGCCGAGGTGGGTGCAGATGCCGACCACGACCAGCACGTCGGGCTTGATCGAGCGGTGCTCGTTCTGGGCGTACTTGGGCGTGAATTCGTCGGGATGACGCTTGGACTGCGGGTCCGCGAGCTGCGCATCGAGCTTCGGGAGCTCGGCGACCTGCTCGGGCGAGCGCTTGAGGATCCAGACCGGCTTGCCGCGCCACTCGACGGTGACTTTCTCGCCGACCTTCAGGCCGGAGATGTCGACCTCGACGGCAGCGCCGGCGGCCTTGGCCTTTTCGGAGGGCTGGAACGTGCTGACAAAGGGAATCGCGGTGGCCACGCCTCCCACTGCACCGGCACAGCCGGACGCGATCAACCAGGTCCGCTTGCTTGTGTCGATCCGGGGGGAGCCGGCGGTCATGTCACTCATGGGGATCCTCTATCTTCTTCGCTGGAGCAGGGTCAACCGACGATTGTAGCGGGGCGCAACGTGCGAATTCAACGGTTGCAAGACCGCGCGGTCGCGCGAATGACGCTCCGATCCGACATCGGCGGGGCGCGGAAGGCGCGCACGCGAAAACGCCCGCGGCTCGTCGCCGCGGGCGTTTCACGAGGGGAGATTCAGTTCAGCAGGCCGTGCTGCATCGCTTCGCGAACGGCTTGCGTGCGCGACTTGACCGCGAGCTTGCGGTAGATGCTCTTGGCATGGAACTCGATCGTGTTGATCGAGAGATAGAAGGCCTCGGCGATCTGCCGATTGCTCCAGCCCTGCGCGATCAGGTTCAGCACCTTGAGCTCGCTGACCGACAGCACGGACTTCGGCGCCTCGGTTTCGGCAGCCGCCGACGGTACTTGCGTGCTGCTGCTGGCCGGCGCGCGGCGTGCGGTGCCGAACATGCGTTCGAGCACGCAGCGGGCAACACGCGGATCCATGGCCGCACCGCCGCGCTCGAGCGAGCGCAGCAGGAAGACCAGCTCGGTGTCGAGCGCATCGGTGAGCAGGTAGCCCGCCACCCCGGCCGACACCGCGGCGCGCACGCGCTGCGTGTCGGGCAGCGCCGAGACGGCGATGCGCTCCATGTGCGGGTGCGCTTCGCGCAGATGCAGGATCGTCGAGACGCCGCCGTCCTCGGGCAGGTCCATGCCGATCAGCGCCAGCGCGCAGGAACTGCGGGCCAGGATCTCGCGAGCCTGCGCGCACGAACGGGCGACCAGCACACGGGCCCGCGGCTCGAGCACGGACACGACGCTGCGCAGGCGCTCGGTCACTTGAAGATCGTCGTGGACGATCAGCACGCTCTGGAACTTCGAATTCCTCGCCATCACGCTGGCGTCGGTCTTTTCCAACAGAATTTCCACCTTGAATCTCCCGATGCGGCAACTGGGTTGCGGGTCTGAAAAAAGTTAACGTTGGTTTACGCAAACGCAGGATCGATGCCTGCGCGTGCCACCCCAGAGCCAGCGCGGCCATGAGATCGCCCACACTGTTGATTTCATTGGATTTTTTCGAAGGCACTCGACTTGAATGCCCCCGGAACCCGGTGGACTGGAGGCCTTTTGGAGGCCTCGTTACGGCCGACATCGCGGTCGTTGCTACGTAACATCACATCCGTAACCTTTTCACGATCGCCGCCATGACTTCTTCAGAAAGAAGAAACCAAGTGCAAGCGGGTTGCTACCCACTTTCAATACTGCTACCCTCGACGCGATTGCATAAAAATCTTTGAGAGGATCCCTTATGAAGACCACCAAACTGGTTGCAGCTGTCGCCCTTTCCGCTCTGGCGGCTTCTTCCGCGTTCGCTCAAGGCGCTCCCGCCGGCGGCAATGCCGCCACAAACAACGCCCAAGGCGGACTGACGACCGAACAGTGGGTTGCCGCTGGCGCAGGTGCAGCCGTCTTCGTCGCCGCCGTGAGCGGCAATGGCGGCAATTCGGGCGGCGGCTTCGGCCTGATCCCTGGTACCGGCACGACTGGCACCACCGGCACTCACCGCTGATGTTGCGAGCCCTCCTAGACGGAGGGCACTCGCTGAAAGGTCCCCGCGTCGGTATCGCCACGCGACTTATTAAATGTTGCCTTTGGGCAACGTTTTTTTTGGGCGTTGGCGGTTGTTCTTCCGGTTCTTCGGCCATTGTGGAGACGGCACGCGCGCTCTATCGGGGGCAGCCGTCTGCAGCCACACCGAATTTCAATCCCAATTTTGCTTACCTGAGAGCCAATATCTCGGGTCGCACCATCTATATGGTGCTCGGCTATCTGGACCCGCGGCCGGAAGGCACCGTCGAGGTCTGGTACAGCGGTGGCGGTGAAGTCGTGCGACTGCAGAACGGTCGCCTGGTCGGCACTACCGGGCTCACCACGGATTGGCGCGCCGTTCGCATCGCCGATTGGCCCGCCTGGCCTGCAGTTGCCTCGACACCCGGCAATGCGCCCATCGCGCAGCACTATGTGCGCGAGCGCGACGTTATGCCAGGCTATCGATTCGGCATCAGTGACGAGATTACCCGCATTTCCATCCCGGCGCCCGGCGACACAGCCATCGCGGGCGCGGACCCGAAGTCGCTACAGTGGTACGAGGAGCGCAGCGTCTCGCGCCCAGCGACTGGCTCGCTCCCTACCGCCCGGTTCGGAATCTCGTACAAGACAGGCACACCTGTTGTCATCTATTCCGAGCAGTGCATCTCCAACAATCTGTGTATGAGCTTCGAGCGGTGGACACCCCCCACGCCGGTAGCCGGCGCCCCGGCGAGCGCTGGGACATGACCTCCCGAGGTCCGCATCCCCGGCATTCCTACTGGCCTCGTCACATCGCGGCGGCGTGCGCACTGGTCGTCACATGCGGCGCATGGGCACAGCAAGCGATGCCGGCGAATTCGAACGACCAGACGCCCCGCTCCGACACCGATGTCCGCGCCGGCGAACGATTCAGCACATGGTTGCTGCGGCAGCCACCGGAAACGGCCTCCCCCGGGCTCTCGTGGCGCGTCCCCGAGGAGCGGCTGGCCCAGCAGTTCCTAAAGAACACACTGCTGGTTCGCCTCGAAGCCGAAGCCCGCCGCGCCTCACGCGAGAGCCAGGTCGACCGGCTTGCCCTGATCACCTGGCTACAAGGCTTGCCGGTGACCGGACGCGTAGCCCTCGGCATCGTCGATCCTCGATGGCTGGAAACACATCCCGCAGAAGATCCCGTGCTGTCGGCCGGCCAGCAGCTCGTGCCTGGACCGCGAGAATTGAAGACCATTGCCGTGGTGCGCCCCAACGGCGAGCTTTGCCATGTCCGGCACGAGGCCGGGCGCAGCGCCTGGGACTATGCAAAGGCCTGCGACCTGCCCACCGCGGATTGGGCCTGGGTGGCACAGCCCGACGGCCGCACGGCGCGCGTCGGTGTGGCCCCCTGGAACGCCCAGCCCTCCGATGAACCCGCCCCCGGCTCCTGGATCTGGGCCGCGCCTCGACAGATGCCGGACCTGGTCGCGGCCTCGGAGGGGATGATCAAGTTCCTGGCGACCCAGGGACCGTCGCCCCAGGCGCTGGATGCCGCGGCGCTCGATACGGTCGCGCTGACCACCGCTTCAGACAAGCGCCCACCACTGACCACGAGTCTCGGCGCCGGAAAAGACACCGCGCCCGCCCACTACTCGCCGGTCCGCTCCGTGCTGCCCGAGCCCGTGTCCACCCCCAAGGCCTTCAGGACCAGCACCAACGACTGGGGCGAAACCGGCCTCCTGCAGACGCCCACGGCCCGCATGGGCGAGCTCGGCGACTTCCGGTTTTCGTTCACCAACGTCTATCCCTACTCGCGGCTGAACTTCATGTTCCAGCCGCTGGAATGGTTCGAAGCGGGCTTTCGCTACACCTCGATCAGCAACCAAGCCTACGCGGCCAGTACCACAGGCCAATCGAACAAGGACAAGAGTATCGATTTCAAGGTCCGGCTCGCCAAGGAGTCGGCCTACGTGCCGGAACTCGCCCTTGGCTTCCGCGACTTCGGCGGTACCGGCCTGTTCTCTTCCGAATATCTCGTCGCCAGCAAGCGCTACGGCGACTTCGATTTCAGCCTCGGCATCGGTTGGGGCTACATGGGCAGCAGCGGCAACATCAAGAATCCGTTGATCGCGATCAGCAATCGCTTCAGAACGCGCCCCGGCAGCACCGCCTCGACCGGAGGCCAGGCCAACTTCAACAGCTTCTTCCGCGGACCCTCAGCGCTTTTCGGCGGCGTCGAATGGCGCACCCCATGGGATCCGCTGACCCTGAAGCTCGAATACGACGGCAACGACTATCAGCACGAGCCGTCGGGCATCAATCAGCGCCAGCGCACCCCTTTCAACGTGGGCCTCGAGTATCGTTACTCGCCGGCTGTTTCCTTCTCGCTGGGCTTCGAGCGTGGCGACAAGGTCATGCTCGGTGTGTCGCTCTCGACCAACCTTGCCAAGCTTCAGTCACCCAAAGTGGCCGATGCGCCGCTACCGCGCTTCACGCCCGAAGCCCCCAAGGCACCGCCCGGCTGGCCGACGACTGCTGCCGACATCGAAGCCCGCACCGAATGGACCGTGCAGCGCATCGCCCCGCAGGGCGACAAGCTCCATGTCTGGATCAGCGAGAGCATGACGGTCTACCGCGAAGCGCGCGTCGAGACCATCACTGCATTGCTGCATCGCGATGCACCGGCTTCGATCAAGTACTTCGTGCTTCACTACCGCGAGCGCGGACTTTCGCTGCATGCACAGGTGGTCAACCGCGACGAATGGGTCAACGAGCACTACAAGGCGATGACCCCCAGCGAGAAGCGTGCGGTCGGCCAGCGCGAGTACGCGCCGAACGTCGACAGCAGCGAAGACATGCAGCCCCTGCCGGCAGTGGTTGCCACGGCGGCGAGTGAATCCGTCAATTCGTCGCAGAATGCAGCAGCTACATCCTCGACGGCCACGACCGTAGCGCCCGCACCGATGGCGCCATGGGAACGCAAGCGCGAGCGCTACACCTTCGGCATCACGCCCAGCACCTCGCAGATCGTCGGCGGCCCGGACGCCTTCCTGCTCTACCAAATCGGCATTCAAGCAGTTCTTGAGTACCGATTCACAGACAGCACTTGGTTCAACGGCGCGCTCAACTGGCGCATGTTCGACAACTTCGACAAGTTCACCTATACCGCGCCCAGCAATCTGCCGCGCGTGCGGACCTTCCAGCGCGAATACGCGACGACGAAGCGGCTGACCATGCCGGTTTTTCAGCTCACCCATGTGGGCCGGCTCGCCGAGGATCAGTACTACAGCGTCTACGGCGGTGCACTCGAGCCCATGTTCGCAGGTGTCGGGGCCGAATGGCTCTACCGCCCGTCACGCAGCCGTGTCGCTTTCGGCATCGACATCAACCACGTGCGGCAACGCGACTTCGCGCAGGACTTCGGTCTGCGCGACTACAAGGTCAACACCGGCCATGCCACGCTGTACTGGGACACGGGCTGGAACGGCGTTCGCGCAACCATCAGCGTGGGTCAGTACCTCGCGGGCGACAAGGGCGTCACGCTCAACGTCAGCAAGAGCTTCGACAACGGCGTGGTGCTCGGCGCTTATGCGACCAAGACGAACGTGTCGTCACGCGAGTTCGGCGAAGGCAGCTTCGACAAGGGCATCTACGTGGCGGTGCCTTTCGACGCCTTCCTGCCGAAGTCGAGCAAGTTCACCGCCGCCTTCAATTGGTCGCCGCTCATTCGGGACGGTGGCGCGAAGCTGGGCCGGATCAATCCGCTGTACGACATGACGTCGATCAGGGATCCGAAGGCGTTCTCGATTGGGGCTCCGGAGAGCAGTCCGCCGCGAGCGGGGGACAATATTTTGAACTTCGAGGGTGCTCGCTGAGGCGGAAGGCTGGTTGGCTACTTCGCGCTGAGGAACGGGTCGAGAATTTCAATCCCTCCACACTGCATTCAAAGACACTCACACCAGAAACAAGGCGGCCCGTTGCTTCAGCAACGGGCCGCCTTGTCGTTTGTTCTCAGTCGTGCTGAGGGCGCGAGTCAAGCAATTCGATCAAGCCACCAGAGCAGCCCCGGCAACCCGAGGAGAGCCGTCCAGCAGGACCTCAGCACCAACAATGGCATTCGACTCCGAATCGACGTCTTGCAACAGCACTGCGTTTGCCGAGTGCCTTTCCAAATGCACCCAGTCGACCACCTCCGCGTGCGGCTGATATCCGGGCAGCATCTGCAACAACGCGTGCTTGAGCGCCGGCACATCGTTGCGATCGAGAATGCCCCCCAACATTGCGAACTGCCGCCAGAGCTCCTCGGCCGGCGGGCAAGGCTCGTGAGCCTTCATCACCCGAGAGTGCGTGGTCTGCATCGCGTTGTCCCCGATGAGAAGCTCTTCATAGAGTTTTTCTCCCGGTCGCAGACCTGTGATGCGAAGTTCGATGTCTCCGTCAGGGGTATTCTCGTCACGAACGGTTCGCCCCGACAGCTCCACCAGTCTCCGGGCCAGATCGATGATTCGAACCGGTTCGCCCATGTCGAGAACGAAGACGTCTCCGCCTTGCGCCATGGCGCCCGCCTGGATGACGAGTTGCGCCGCCTCCGGGATCGTCATGAAGTAACGGGTGATATCGGCGTGCGTCAGGGTAATTGGGCCACCAGCCTCGATCTGTCGACGGAACAACGGAACCACTGATCCACTGGAGCCCAGCACATTGCCGAAGCGCACCATCGAAAAGCAGGTGCCGGATGGCTGCTGCGCCAAACCTTGCAAGGCGAGTTCGGCCAAGCGCTTGCTTGCTCCCATGATGTTGGTCGGCCGCACCGCCTTGTCGGTACTCACCAGCACGAATCGGCGAACCTGGCATTCCATTGCGATCTGCGCCGCCAGAAGCGTACCCAGCGAGTTGTTCCGAACGCCTTCGACAGGGTTGTGCTCCACGAGCGGCACATGCTTGTAGGCGGCTGCGTGGTAGACGGTATCGGGCCGCCAGGTCCGCATGATTTCGCGCAGGCGTGCGGGGTCGCGCACCGAAGCCAGGAGCGGGATGATCTGGACCTCCGGACTCATCGCCTCCAGTTCTTGGTGGATGGCGTAAAGCGCAAACTCCGTCAGCTCCACCAACAGCAGCTTCGACGGCGAAAGTTTGACGATCTGCCGGCAGAGCTCACTGCCGATCGAGCCGCCAGCGCCCGTGACCAACACCACCTGGTGCCGTATGTGCTTGTGCAGCAGATCGTCGACCGGCGCAACGGGGTCACGGCCCAGCAGATCCTCGATATCGACCTCGACCAAGTCATGAACTTGAACGCGGCCGTTGGCCAGATCGGCGAGCGCGGGCAGCGTACGTACATGCAGATGGAGCGGAAGCAAATCATGCAGGATCTCGGCTCGCCGTGCCCTGCTGGTAGAGGGCATCGCTAGCAAGACATCCGAAATCCCGAGCATCGCGGCGTTCTCTCGCAACCAGCTTGGCGGCTGAATCCTGATGCCGTTGAGAGTGCTGCCATGAAGATGCTTTGCATCATCAATGAAGGCTCGCACCAGCATGTCGCGACTCTGCGCGAGCGCTGCCGCGAGTTGCAGCCCAGCGCCGCCAGCGCCATAGATGACCACCTGCGGCAGCGACTTGCGCTGGACTGCGCTCATGTACATCCCGCCGAGCCAGTAGCGCGCCAGCATGCGCAATCCGCCGATGCACATGAAAAGTAACAGGGGGACCACCAACCCGACCGTGCGCGGTACCGCGCTAACGCCGAAGACCGTGAATAGCGCGGCGTAGGCAAGCCCGAACAATGCACACGCCCGCAAAATGGCCAAGACCGCTGGCGCACCTGCATAACGAAATATCGCGCGGTAAAGACCAAATACAGTAAACAGTGGAAGCGCAATCAGCACCGCCATCGCGCCTGCCCACCATTGCGACCCACGAGGGAGCATCCATTGTTCGAAGCGCAAGCTCAACGCAAAGCAGACGCATAGGACGCACACGAGCGCGTCCACGCACAACGCCAGTAACCGTTTGGCAGGTCTAGGCAACGCGAGCAACTGCTCTGCCAGACGATTGATCACACAGAAACTCCTACCCGAGATCACGCTCGGACTTGCGAACCATTGTGACCGCCATGCCGCAGGTCACTCTCGCCTTGAAAACACTCGATTGTCAGGAAGTGTACAAACTATCGCGTTTGTAAGCACCCTCCGAAAGACATAAGAAGTTCGCCTAACCCACCCATGAAAAAGCAAATACCCTGTTAGCGAGCATTACCCGCACCTTGTCAATTCGCTTGCTTGTACTTGTACTCTGTATAGCGATAGCCGCCATACTTGTAACCATAGCTTCCGTAATGCCTGCGCGAAAGATCCATCCCATTAAAAACGACGCCACTAACACGCCGATTGGCTTGAGCCAGCCGCTTGACGCTTTCTCCCAATTCACCAATCTGTGTCAGCCCATCGCGGGCGACCAACAAAACGGCGCCCACATGAGCAGAGACTGCTGCGGCGTCAGCCGCCACCAATACCGGCGGACTATCGATCACGATCAAATCATATCGCTGCGACACCCCATCCAAAACGTCGGCCAATGCAGAGGACAACATCATGTTGGCTGGATTAAATGGGTAATTCCCCGTCGTGAGAACGTCCAAATTAGGAAGCACCTGAGAATGTATGGCCTGTTCACAGGTCATATCACCGGCCAAGACATCTGCAAGACCTCTCTGTCGCGGAAGTCCAAAGGACTTGTTGATATGACCTTTGCGCAAGTCCGCATCGATCAGTAGCACACGCTTGCCGGCTTGAGCCATGATGACTGCGTAGTTGCTCGATACGAAAGTCTTACCAACGCCCGGCGTGGCGCCAGTTACCAGTACTCGATTACTGCCCGACTCCAGCAATGTCAACTGAAGGGAAATGCGCAAATTCCGCAAACTCTCGATAGCAAGGCTTTCAGGAGCTGTAACCGCAAGAACCTGAGCTCCGGCGGCTCCCGTCGCGATTAGTTGAATAAGCGCATCCTGCTCTGCCGCTTGTGGCACCACGGAAAAAACGTTCAACCCCAATCGATCTTCAATCTCCTGAGGATTGTGGATACCGCTAGACATTTTGCTGCGAATAATTGCCAACGCGACACCTGCCAACAAACCCAATCCAAGTGCCACCGCAACAATCAGTGATTGCTGAGGCTTTACAGGGCTTTTAGGCTCAGTGGCTTTGTCCAGTACCCGAACATTTCCGACCTTTCCCTCTTTAACGAGACGCAACTGCAGCGAACTGTTCAAAAGTGATTTGTACAATTCACCATTAACGCGGACATCTCGCTCGAGTCGTAACGCGTCGCGTTGCAGTACAGGCATTGCACTTACTCGTTGGTCAACACCATCGAGTTCGTGCCGAAATGCCGCAATTTGCCCATCAATGACTTTTACCTTGGGATTAGTTTCGGTAAAGCGCGACAGCAAGTCTCGGCGCAGTTGCTCGGATTCGAGGAGTTTAGTTTGAAGCTGTACGGCCTGCGTAAGGATTACCTTGGCCTCCTCATCAAAAGCGATCGTTCCGTTTTTATTACGAAAACTTGCATAAACGTCCTCGGAGCTTTCAAGCTGACCCTTAAAGACAGGCAACTGCTTATCCAGGAATTCGAGTGTTTTTTCTGCTTCGGCGGATTTGCGCTCAACGTTTTGCCGAACGTATTGCGCACCAATTGCGTCAAGAATTCGCCGCAGTCGGCCACGATCGCTGTCTTCAAGCGCCACGCTAATCACATTCGATTGCTTGCCTTGCTCGGTCAGCTGCACTCGCCGCTGAAGACTTTCAGTCGTCGCAAGAAGAGACGCACGGGCAACGACAAATTGCGCTCCTGGCTTGCCATCGAGTCGCGAGACAATTAACTCGATATCACCGCCAGGTACTTTCTCACTTAGCAACTCTCCTACCGAACCAGTCAACGGTTCAGGCAGATCAGGGTGCGAAAGGACATATCTTCCACCTCCGAGAGCCGCGATATTAAAAGGGCTTTGATCCTCAAATGACAAGGGAACATCGAGCCTTTCAACTTCAATTGCCTCTCTGCCCGCTACGTATCCCTCCATGCCAAAAAAGCCAGGCTCTGATAGCGTCTTCGATCGGCGCGCCAGCCACTCTCCGACAATAGGCACGTAACGAGGCCTCGCACTGATATATAGACGAGTAGCCTCCACCGCCCCGCCCATCACCATCCGAGATCGAATGATTTGAATTTCCCCAGAAGCCGGCGTCTTTACGTCGAACAGATTTGCTGTGTCTCCAAGAAAATTCTTTGAATCTGGCGATGAATCTTCGACCTGAACAAGAAGATTCGACTGATAGATCGGGGTCGAGAGTGATGCATAGACAACGCCAATAGCGATGGCAACGCAGGTGATCACTGCTACCAACCATTTACGATCGACCAAAATATCCAGATATTCGGATAAATGAATCACATCATCGTTATCGTCCCGCAAAGGCGCTGCGGCGAGAACCGGCGAATTAGATTGATTAGCAATGGCGTTCATGAGATTTTCTTGATGCGTTCGGCCCACGCATTGGCGCCGGCTTCAATAAGTTGCAAAGCTTGTTCAAAGGCCGGACGCCCTCGACGATAAGGGTCGGGAATGTCAATACCCGCCACCGCCCCCAGGCGAAAGACCTTCCCTCGCGCGAGAGGATGAAGCTGATTGATGTGCGCGCACTGCTCGTTATCCATTGCTAAAATTAAATCGACCTGTTGACATATAGGAGTCGTCAACTGGCGAGCGCGGTGAGACTGAATGTTTAATCCACGTTCAGCCATTAACTCACATGCAAAGGCATCAGCGGGCTGGCCTACAAGCGCTCCCACACCTGCCGATGACACGCTCAAGTGCGGTAAAGCTGCACTAAGTAGTGCCTCGCCCATTGGGCTACGACAGATATTTCCGATACATACAACCAGCACAGACTTCATGACACAGAGTAACTCATCAGATCAGCGGCACGCGCAGACAGTTTGACAATCGAACACAACAAAAACGCTCTCCCTATTTGCTATTTTATTTACCGACCAGCATTCAGCAGACGAATGCGATTATGACGGTCTTGATCCAGAGCGAGGCGGTCATGGGCAGCCGATCTTCAGCCCGAGCGACTTGCGCCTGAAGCCGCGGAAAGCACTTGCTCGATGACTTTCGAGGCCTGTTCGACCTCAGTCGAAGTCAGCGTGGGATGAACAAGAAACATCAAGCTCGTCTCACCGAGAGCACGCGCAACAGGCAGCGATTGGGCCGGACGCCACCCTGTGCCGTCAAAGGCGCGTTCTAGATACACCTCGGAACATGACCCCTGATAGCAGGGCACCCCGTTTGACTGTACGGTGTCAATAATCCGATCACGCGTCCAGCCAGGAGTCAAGCACTCTGATCGTACATACATATAGCACTTGTAGTGAGCATGTACGCTCCCGCTACCGCCCTTGTTTGTGAACTCCGGAACCCGTACTGCAGCGTACGGCCGCGCCGCCGCCCACAGAGCTTCCGCATGGCGTGCGCGAATCCTTGTCCAATCCGTCATACGCCTCAATTGAATGCGACCAATAGCAGCTTGGATCTCGAGCATTCTCCAATTTGTGCCAAAACTTTCGTGAAGCCAACGAAAGCCGGCGGCATGCTCGCGTTCATAAACAGCTTCATAACTCTTGCCATGGTCTTTGTATTCCCACATGGCGCGCCACAACGACTCATCGTTGGTGGTAACCATGCCACCTTCACCTCCAGTGGTCATGATCTTGTCTTGGCAAAATGACCACGCACCCGCATGCCCGATGGAGCCAACGGAGCGGCCCTTATAACGCGAGCCATGTGCCTGTGCGCAGTCCTCAATTACCTTGAAGCCATGCCGGTCGGCCAAATCCATAATGGGATCCATGTCGCAGGGCCAACCAGCGAGATGTACACAAATTACGGCCTTAGTGCGGGATGTGACGACCTGCTCAATAGTTTTCGCCGAAAGGTTTCCGCTTTCCGCATCTACATCTGCAAAAACCGGAGTCGCTCCCGCATTTACCACACAGGAAACACTTGCGATAAACGTCCGCGGAGTAACAATCACTTCATCACCAGGACCGATTCCCATGCATTTGAGAATTACGTCCAATGCCAGCGTTCCATTGGCCAACGCCAGCGCATGTGCTGTGCCCGCCCATGCTGCGAACTCCTTTTCAAACATACGACATTCCTGGCCGGTCCAATAGTTGACCTTGTTAGACAGCAGCACGCGCTGTACGGCATCCACCTCTTCAGAAGTAAAGCTGGGCCAAGGGGAGAAGGGGGTGTTCAACACAACAATTCAACCTTTTTTCAGAAATGGCTTGGCAGGGTTTCCGACGACGGTAGCTCCGGCTGGTACGTCGCGCGTGACTACCGCCCCCATGCCGACTAAGGCGCCCCGACCGATCACAAGTGGGCGCCCCGGCATGCCTTGTTTGATAACGGCTCCAGCGCCGATGTATGCGTGATCCGCAATGTGCACATTGCCATTGCACTTGACCGCTGGCGCAAAGGTAACAAAGTCACCGATGACGCAATCATGTTCAACATAGCTATACAGATTGGCATGAAAATGCTTGCCAATGCGGATGTTGGACGTGAGAGTCACGAACGGGCTGAGCGCAGCGCCCTCACCTAGCAAGACATCATCCATGATCACTGCATTGGCCGCTTGAACTGTCCACGGCATCACACCATCGGCCGCACAACGGCTGGCCAGCTTTTCACGAATCGTGCCGTCGGCGATGGCAATCACGACTTGCCTCGTGCTTGCATTGATCCTCAGAAATTCTTCATAGCGCAGCACGCGATGGCCATTGACACTCCGGACTTCGGGCCGATCGTCAACGAACACCAACTGCTCTGCCGAAATGCCTTCGCGTGCCAGTTGTGCACGAGCGAGCGGCATTACGCCTCGACCACAGCCACTGGCACCGAATATCGCAAAAAGAGGCAATCTCATTGCTCGCGCTCCACTCGCGCTCCAGTGAAGCGCGGCATCGTGGCCTCGCCCGCCGCGCTAATGCCATCGCGCACCAGAACCTTGCGCACCGTCAGCCATAGGATCTTGATGTCGAGCCAGAGTGAACGATTGTCCACATACCAGACATCGAGCTTGAACTTTTCTTCCCAGCTCAATGCATTTCGCCCATTGATCTGAGCCCAACCCGTGATGCCAGGACGCACTTCATGGCGTCGGGCTTGTTCCGCGGAGTAAAAGGGAAGGTAGTCCATCAACAGCGGGCGGGGGCCGACCAAGCTCATGTCTCCCTTGATCACATTCCAGAGTTCGGGCAACTCGTCAAGACTGCTCGCACGCAGAAAACGCCCAAACGGGGTCAAACGGTCTGCGTCGGGAAGCAGTTCGCCACCGGCACCACGAGTGTCGGTCATCGTGCGGAACTTGACCATTTTGAATGGCCGCCCGCCGAGGCCCGGCCGCGTCTGGCGGAAGAATGCCGGGTCACCCAGCTTGCGACGAACTTGCAGTGCCAAGAACAGCAACGGAAGACCAAGGAGCAGCAACGCCAGGCAGGCAAGCACAAAGTCGAAAAGACGCTTCATTTCGATGTCATCCTGCCGTCAATCGCGTGAATATCGCGCCGAACTTGGACACGCCGACTTTCAAGGCAAGCTGCTCACGGTAGTACCGCTGCGCTTGGCGTCCCATGACGGCCAAGGCGTCGGGTGGCATCGCTGCAAACGCCTCTGCGGCATTGGCGAGTCCCTGAGCGTTCTCTGATTCAACGACCACACCACCACCGGACTCCGAAACCAAACCTGCCGCGTCACCATCGACCGCCATCAGAAGCGGTTTGCCGACAGCCATGTAGGCCTGTGTCTTGGACGGGATAGTGATCTCGAACAGAGAATCCTTGCGAAGGTGAACCAACAGAACCTCGGCTGCATTCAACAGGGCACCAACTTCCGACATAGGAACGGGAGGCAGAAAGATCACGTTGCTCAACTGCAGGTCCGCGGCACGTTCCTTGAGTCGAGTCACTTCGACGCCGCCGCCCAGCAATACGAAGCACACCCGAGCATCCCGGGCTTGCAAGAGAGCCGCCGCGTCGAGTACGGTATCCAGGGCCTGAGCCTTACCCATGTTTCCTGCAAAGAGGATGCGGAGTCGGTCCGGCCCAGGAAAGCTCGCAGGTGGATGACCCCGAGGCGACGTCAGTGCGGCCTCATCGGCCCAGTTGTAGATCACGTCCACCTTGGTCTCAGGCACGCCGCGCTGCTGCAGCAAACGCTTGAAACCCGGCGAAAGCACTGCGATGTGATCCACGCGCCCATACACCCATTGGCATACCCCGGCTACTACGCTCAGAGCCCGGGCATTGGTGATCATGCCGGTGGCACGCAGAGTGTCGGGCCACATATCCTGGATGTCATAGACCACCGGGATGCGGCGAAAAAGCCGCAGCAGCCCGGCAGTGATACCTACCGTGAGTGGCGGATGATAGGCATAGATCACATCGGCCCGCCGCGCGATGAACAAGCCATAGAAAAGCGAGGAGGCAGCGAAGCTCGCATAGTTCAATACCCGCTTGATCGCCGACTGGTCATGGTTGGGATAGAGAGGGACACGAGTCACCTGAACGCCATCTATTACTTCGCGCTGCAGCAGCTTGATCCGGTAGCCAGCGTACACCTTGCCACCCGGGTAGTTGGGGAAACCCGTCAAGACTTCGACTTCAAAACCCTGGCGCACCAATTCACGGGCAAACACGATGCCCTTGAAGGTTGGCTCGGGGTCGAACCACTGCGTCAGCAACAACACGCGAGTTGCCATGCGTCAGTACTTCTTCCAAACCACGCGATTCACGTAGTCGGTATAGCTGTGGATGATGCGCAGGACCTTGTCCGACACATTGGGCATACCGTAGTCAGCGACTTGGCGCAGGTCACGTGCCTCACCTCGCGATTGCGTTTCCAGAATGGCCAGGCCCTGGCGCACACGGTCTACCTCGAGACCAACCATCATCACAGCGGCCTCTTCCATTCCCTCGGGCCTCTCGTGCGCTTCGCGCAGGTTGAGCGCCGGAAAATTGAGGATCGATGACTCTTCATTGATCGTGCCGCTGTCGGACAGAGTGGCGCGTGCCGACAGTTGCAGCTTGACGTAGTCATGGAATCCCAGTGGCTTCAACAGACGCACCCGCTTATGGAATTGCGTACCTGTTGCGTCGATGCGCTTTTGCGTGCGCGGATGGGTAGAGACGATCACCGCCAGGCCGTTGTCTTCTGCAACAGCGTTCAGCACCGCTACAAGCTTGGCAAAGGACTCTGGGGACTCGATGTTCTCTTCACGATGGGCGCTCACCACAAAATACTGCCCGGCTTGCAACCCTAAGCGCTTGAGTACGTCGGAAGCGTCGATGCGCGAACGATAGTGCGCCAGCACCTCGAACATCGGGCTCCCGGTCTTGATGACCAAGTCGGGTGGCAGTCCCTCGCGCAGCAGGTAGTCGCGCGCGATGGTGCTGTAAGTGAGGTTGACATCAGCCGTGTGGTCGACGATACGACGGTTGGTTTCCTCGGGAACACGCTGGTCGAAGCAGCGGTTTCCCGCTTCCATGTGAAAGATCGGGATCTTGCGGCGCTTGGCCGGAATCACCGAGAGACAACTGTTGGTGTCGCCCAGCACCAGCATGGCCTCGGGTTGCACTTCACCCAGCACTTGGTCCACCGCGATGATGAGGTTACCGATCGTGTGTGCCGCGCTACTGGCATTGGCTGCGCTGTTCAAAAAATGGTTGGGCTTGCGCACGCCCAAGTCGTCGAAGAAAACTTGGTTAAGTTCGTAATCGTAATTCTGGCCGGTATGCACCAGTACATGGTCGCAATGCTCGTCGAGTCGGGCCAGCACGCGCGAAAGGCGAATGATCTCGGGTCGCGTGCCGACCACGGTCATGACTTTGAGTTTTTTCATTGCAGGAGATCCAAAGTCTCAGAGCTATAGCGGGCAAGCGAAAGTGTCCGGTCGAGCGCGATCGAACACTTCATTGGCCCAGAGCATCACGACCATTTCCTCGTTACCAACGTTCGTGATGTCGTGCGTCCATCCGGGAACGGTCTCGACAATCTCCGACTTGTCGCCAGCAGTCAGTAGTTCGTGGGTCTCACCTGTTTGCATGTGCCGGAACTTAAAGCGCGCATGCCCTTTGATGACGAGGAACTTCTCGGTTTTACTGTGATGATAGTGACCGCCCCGTGTGATGCCCGGATGTGCGGTGAAGAATGAAAATTGCCCTGAATCAGGCGTCTTTAGCATCTCAACGAACACGCCGCGCGAGTCTCCATGTTGCGGCACTAAATAAGAAAATGACTCAGGCGGCAAATAGCTTACATATGTTGAATATAACGCGCGAGTCAGTCCAGTTCCAACACGATCAGTCAAAAGCGTGATGCGACCATCCTTGAAAGACTCAATTCGTTGGGCCACTTCACCGACAGTGGTCGCATATTGAGTTGATACAGTCGCAAAACCTTCCGCATCCACTTCGGCGGCGGCACCGTCCATCAGTTGAACGAAGTGTTCGACGACATCATCTACATATACCAGCACTATTGGCGCGGCCGGATCGCGAATTTGAATCGGCAACCCACGCGTACTGTTGTAGCAGAACGTAGCCACGGCTGAGTTGTAGTTTGGTCGAGCCCATTTACCAAACACGTTAGGCAGTCGAAAAATATGCACAGGAATATTGTGGCTACGGGCTACATTTTGCAGGGCTTCTTCCGCCTCGCGTTTGCTGACACCATAAGGATTGTTATTTTTTGCCTGAGTAGAAGAAGTGTAGACAATTGGCACTCTTTTACCCATTATTTCAGCAACATCACCAAGAGCCTGAGACAAGCTCTTCGTAAAATCAGCATTTCCAACGGCAAACTCACTTGAATCTTGCGGGCGATTAACCCCCGCCAAATGAAAAACAAAATCCACCTTTTGCAACAAATGCCGCAATTGACTGATATCATCGCCGCGAGCAAAGCAGCTGACATCGATATCCTTGCGCTCGTCCAAACGCAATTGAAGATTTTTACCGATGAAACCGTTTGCACCAGTAATCAATACTTTTTTTCGAGTCATTTTAAAACCCTTTATTTACGGGCTGCGGCTTAACGCAAATCGATCAATGCAGCGTGATTTTCCAAATCACGCGACTGCCAGCGCCAAGCATCGATCATCATTTCGGGCAAACCGCGTCGCGCCACCCAATCCAACTCTCTTTGAGCTTTAGTTGGATCACACCAGCAACGAGCTACGTCGCCCGCCCGGCGAGAGGCGATACGACAAGGCACCCGACGGCCTGACGCCTCTTCAAACGCCCGCACAACCTCTAGCACGCTATAGCCTTGACCAGTTCCCAAATTCCACACCTGCCAACCGCTACGCACCTTCAACGCATCAAGCGCCCTGATGTGACCTTCAACTAGATCTACGACGTGGATGTAATCACGAACACCAGTACCATCGGAAGTAGGGTAGTCATTACCAAAAATCGAGAGTTCTTCCAACGTACCGGCTGCGACTCGAGCGATATAGGGAAGTAAATTGTTCGGGATACCTTTGGGATCCTCACCAATCAACCCACTTGAGTGCGCCCCGACGGGATTGAAGTAACGCAGCACCCCAACACTCCACCGCACATCGGAACCGGCTAAGTCCGCCAGCATTTCCTCCACCATCAACTTTGACCTGCCATAAGGGTTGGTTGGACGTGCAGTAGGCGTCACTTCCGTGATCGGCATATCTGCCTGTTCACCATATACGGTTGCCGACGAACTGAAGAGCAACTGAAATACTTCAGCTTCAGCCATGGCCTGGCACAGCGTCAAAGTACCCGTTACGTTATTGTCGTAATAACGCATAGGGTCATTCACACTTTCTCCAACAGACTTGAGCCCAGCAAAGTGCAAGACAGCATCGACGCGGTGCTGATCAAACACTTTGCGCATGGCAATCGAATCCCGAACATCAGCTTGTATGAAAGTCGGCGCGCGCCCCGCAATATGTGCGACTCGAGCCAAAGTTTCGAGCGAACCATTAATAAGATTATCCAGGACCACGACCTCATAGCCAGCCTGCAGCAAGGCCACCACCGCATGAGATCCAATATAGCCAGCGCCACCGGTAACAATAAGCTTCATGATTGGCTATCAAGACCCATCCAACTCGGCCGCGTCTCCCGCTATTATTCTTTGCATGAAGTCAAGTTTGAGTAGCAGACTTTTCATCCCTTCCACATCCAGTCTTTGCGTATTGTGAGAGTTATAGTCTTCGCTCTCCGCAATCCTCGTGAGGCGCTCCTCCCCCAATTCCACATACTTGGCGTAATTTAAATCTCGCCCATCCGGCGGGACACGGAAGTATTCGCCCATATCTTCGGCGCAAACCAATTCTTCGCGGCTCAACAAGGCTTCATAGAGCTTCTCTCCATGCCGAGTTCCAATGCTATGCACTGCATGGCCAGGTCGACTCATCAATTCCAGAATAGCACGAGCAAGCACTTGTACTGTCGCAGCAGGCGCCTTCTGCACAAATATGTCACCATTGTTGCCGTGCTCAAAAGCGTAGAACACCAGATCTACGGCCGAGTCCAACGTCATCATGAATCTCGTCATTTCAGGATTGGTAATCGTGATCGGCTGATCAGTCAGCACCTGCTTTACGAATAGCGGAATCACCGACCCCCGTGACGCCATTACATTCCCATAGCGCGTCCCACAGATTACTGTTTCCGTAGACTCAAGATTGCGACTTGCAGCCACCATCACCTTTTCCATCATTGCCTTGCTGATACCCATGGCATTGATTGGATACACCGCCTTATCCGTGCTGAGACAAACCACGCGTTTTACGTTCGCTCGAATTGCAGCTAGCAGAACATTCTCCGTCCCTAGAACATTCGTGCGCACAGCCTGCATAGGGTGAAATTCGCACGAAGGTACCTGCTTGAGCGCTGCGGCATGAAAAACATAATCCACCCCCCGCATGGCTTGCTCAACACTGCGAGAGTCGCGCACGTCGCCGATATAAAACTTCAACTTAGCATTGTTATAATTTTTTCGCATATCGTCTTGTTTTTTTTCATCGCGGCTGAATATGCGAATCTCGGATATCTCAGAATGCAATACACGATGCAGCAAGGCTTTACCAAAGGAACCCGTTCCGCCCGTCACGAGCAAAACCTTGCCCTTAAAAACAGAAGTCATTGCAGCACCCCAAAATTTAACTGATTCTTCATCACTTCTATGTATTTGATGGCACGGCTCTTACTGTTGGGTAAGTCAAGCAAATATGCATACGCTTCCTCCAAATGGTGTTTTCTACTTTCATCAGGAATCAAAAAGAACCAGCGGTGAATTGCCGCGGCAATGTCTTCAGGATCAAGAGGATCTACATAAACCGCATGGGGCCCGCAGCAATCGCGCACGAACTCTCGGTCAGATGCAAAAATCGCTCGCCGCATTGCTATGGCCTCCAGCGGGGTGGCAGAAAAACATTCCAGCAAGCTGACAAATAGCACGCCGTTCATGGCTTCATAAAAGCTTGGGCACTGAGCCGGACTAAGCTCGCCGACATTTTTTATTACCGACCTATACTCATCCGAAAAATGACTCCACTCGTCGGGACGCAGAGTAACGTAAAATTCAAAAACATCGCCCGCCACGCGCCTCAATTCAAGAGCAACTGCAAGGAGGATTTCTAGGTTTTTATGCGAATACGCGCGCGCAGGATAACCAATCTTAATTATCTCTGCTTTTTTTGAAAAAGAAAATTTTACCGGCGACCAAGAGGGTCGATCGAAATAAAGTGCGGCAACACAGTTGTATGCAACATCGATTTTCTCCTCCGGGTAACCCTTATATGCCACGAGCTTTGACTTAACATGAGGCAACTCAACAATCAATCTTGCGCTCGACCATTTAAAGAAAATCCATTTTATCTTATAGGCCAACGCAACCCTCAGCCTGCTATATACGCTGGATTTTCTGCTGATCTCATTATCCGGACATAAAATCCAAAGCTGCGCAAAACCAACAACATGATTTGGAATTTTTCGCGATAGATACAATGGCCCAAATATCGTGAAAATCAAATCATATCCCAGAAATTTATTTGTGACTTTCCGCGCGAACGCTTCAGTACCGTGGACATTAAAGACCGTGTACCCAGGAATCAGGCCAGCGTCAAACCCCTGAGCGGAAAGCGCCGAATGAACGGCACTGGAAACATACACAACAAGCTCGCCCGGCGGAAGCCGTTCCAACATTTCCGCGAGCTCGGCAATGAAAGAGGCTGCCACCTGTACGCCACCACCATGATGGAGATTGGAAGCGTTTATAAGAATTTTTTTCATTTCCCCGGGCAATCACAGATACGATGCCAATCGCCTCAGCACGTCCTTCGAATTGAATTTCTCTTTCGCCAACCCAACAGAAAACTCAGAAAAATTAGCCCAACTCTTTCGATCGAAAAGAATTTGGTCGAAGGCAAAAATAATTTGTTCAGCCTCTGTCGGATCAAATAAATATCCATTTTTCCCAACAACCAAGCACTCATGGTGATTGCCGCATCTATCTGAAACCAGCAGCGGCAAACCAATCTTGCAAGCCTCAATCAAAGATAAGGGACTTGGATCAGAAAACGAAGGCAGAACAAATACGCTGGAGCTCTGGAGGTGGCGGACCACCTCGTCCCCGGAGAGCTCGCCCAACAGAAAAACATGTTTTTCCAGGTTTTGGCTTTTCACAAAATCTTGATATCGAGAAAGATCATGCCCCGAACCAATAATATTCAACCTGATTTTTCTGATGCGGTCCGCCCCTAAATTTTTGACAAAGTTCTCTATCCCCTTAGTTTTCTCATCGAGCCTCGCTACGATTGTAAAAACAGGCTCCTCGCCTTTTTTATCGTGCCATGTCGCCAAATTTTTATCAAACCGAACATCTGGTAAATTTGGCAATGAAACGTATTTTTCCTCTCGGCCAATTCCCCATCTTTCCAGAGTCAGTGACGCCATTTTACCTGGAATGAAATAATTTCCATCAGCACTCCGCAAGATCAACCTTCTCGCAAAATGCTTGAGCTTCGAAGTCCTCTGAGCTCCTACCGTCAGATAATTGGCTTCCGTCCAAAACGAAACTTTGGCCTTGACCAAATGAATGCGTTTCAACAGCGCAATAACGACAACGTTCAAGTCATTCCAGCTTCCACCCAAAATCAGGTGATCGGCCTTCGTGATAGCAGCTCTGATAAATGAAAAGCTGAATCTAAAATATATACCCCGAAGCGCAACTGCCGGCATGTCCCACTGCTTATATGGGAAGGCGAACTCTTCATCTATAAGCCAATTTCTATTCGACTCAGTTCTGCTCATGAAAAAAACAGAAAAATCTCTCCCCAGCTCATCTGCTTCTGCCTTAAGAGCGTTGAATGTTGAGATTCGATAGGGAGTGGGAATATTAGTTACAAAGACCGTTGGCATTAGCGGCAATTCCCATATTGTTCATGAAGTTTCTAACGTAGGTGCCAGCTCCAAAATTTTCTAACGCAGCACTGGATATTAAGATTCTCTTCGATGCCGAACATTCCGAAGCAAGGGATATTGCCTGCCAATAGGCATAAGAATCAAATTCTGCCGGCACATAAAAAATCCCTGGCCCATCGCCAAATCTCTCGCTGTCCCCGCTCTTCACGATTACCACCGCAGCCCCTTGGACAAGCCCTTCCATAACGACTTGAGAAGGATAATTTGAAATCGTTTGCAGGCTTAAAACTACCGAAGCATCGGAATAAGCCTCAGACATGTCATTCGCGTGATTCATAAATGAAACATTCGCGTAACTAGAAATTTTGGCAATCCATTCGTTGACATTTAAATCGGCATCGGAAGGGCGCTCCCCGTAGATGACGAATCGGAATTTTAGGTCGGGACATGTCTCTACGATGCGCATCAAAAGATAAGCCCCTTTTGCGGCGTATAGATGCCCGGCAAATACAATTTTTTTTGAATCTTCAATGGCCGACACCAAAGTCTCTGGCCCTGCATACATGGCGTTCGACAAGCGAATTTTTTTCGGATTAAAGAAATTCTCAGAAACGACAGTTTTGTTGAGAACTTCTATTCGATATGCGATGCAATTCATGACTCGCAATAGCATTACCGCTTTTTTTTGCCCCGTTTCCTTGAGGTAATCGATCGAAACGCCATTAAACGAAAAAGTAATGTTCTTTCGAAGCAAGATCCAAATAAGCACAGCGGAGGGTGTCATTTCCAGTGCGTTTCCACAATAGTGGATCTTTTCGCATCGAAATGCTCGAAAGAAAATTACTAGATTCAACCAAAGATAAGCGACATATTTGTTTCTCTTTTCAGAAACTACGTCCATTTCGTTTGGCAAAGGGATTTCCGTTTTTTTTGCGAGCGCCGCATAAGATTCGTTAATGAGAATGCGCGCACTGCATGCTTCCGAAATCAGTTTGGCCACTTTAAGCCAACGACGGTCTTGCCCCCCCAGCTTTTCAACACGGCGACCGCACATAACCAGCAACACAGTGCTTTTCATATAGTCCGAGCAGGGAATATACGAAACGAGGAAGAAGAAATCTTCATTTTTATCAACCTCAGCCCAATACACAATGAGATCAAATCTTGAAAGTTTTGCGGCAGATACCCTCTTGTCAACGAATTAATAAACCAAGACACAATCACGAGATAAAAGAAAACCTCGTAACTGCCTCCATATACAGCTGATTTGTATAGTCGAGCAAGAGTGAACGAAAGGACCAAAGCAAATAGAGCGACGCCAAAATAACCAGCCGTATGGTAATACTCTACAAATCCCAAAACTGCGGCCCCGCTTTGATTTGAGTACTGCCCTGTAACCTGCGAGACAAATGAGAAAATAGGTGAATATTCTTTGTTTTCAAAGAATGAGCTTGGCACAAAATATGACAACACATAATAAAATTGCGCAAGCCCCGCATAATTTCCGCTCACTCGGATCTGATCAATTACCGCGCCGGACACCAAGGCCGTGGATGTATCGTTGAACACGCCGTGAATCAATACATCCCCGATACTTAGACTGTCCAACCTAGATAGTGTGAGCCCTGTCGAATATTCGCGCGTGACGCCCACCACTGCAATTAAAAATACCCCTCCGATAATGGACGAAGCCAGAATGATTCTATTTCGCAGACTGTAGGAATGCAAAACGAAAAAGTACAACGCAATCGGAAGAAGCAGTAAAACTATTCGATACCGGAAACCAAAAAATACGGCCAGGAGCACAAAACCAAGGAGAAAAATTTTTGAAAATCTGACGGACTTCAATAGAGCGTATCCGATGATCGGAATCAGCGAATTGAACAAAATCATCAGTAAATTTAGCAGCGCGTTGCCTGACTCAGAAAGCAAAGACAGTCTCAGCGCAGCATACAAAAAGAGCGGTGCAGCATAAAGCAACAAAAATGAGCTCGTAACCCTGCGGTCTACTCTCTTCACGCGTCGAATTTTCGAAGTTTTTACCCCTAAAAGAAATGTCGAGACAAACAACAAGTTGAATATGTTGATTACGAGGTACAGATCATTCAGATATGGCTCAAAGTCCGAACCTAAAAAATAGTATTCACCCTGATAATAAAGCTGGACCCCGATCACCGTGTACCCCATGATGAACATGTTCATCAAGATTGGGGGCGAGGCAACGATCCATCTGATGCCATAGCTGCGTAGTGCAGCGAAGGTGATGAGCGTTAAAAACACGCTCATGATCGTTGTATAAATCATGCAACCCGACTAAAGAATTGGATTTTACCGCCGACGACCCATAAGGGTCTAGTTATCTTCAATACGCCGAGCGTTTTGATCCTCAAGATGTCCATCTTGAAGGCCAGTTGGCAGCTAGGCTTTTTTAATTCCTCTTTTTTTAAAATAGGCAAAAATCTCAATCCATTCGCTTCTAAAACACCAAAAAAGGAATGGGAATATGGCCAACCAAATAAATGCAATAGGTATCGACAGCTGCGCTCCTCGCACGACACCAAACATGGCTAGCGTGGTCATCAAAACGGTGAAAATATAAAGTTTTTTTCTCGAAAATTTTTGCCAAACAAATACGGAAGCTTCGGTACGTGCAACGAAAAAAATCAAGTATGAGAAAGCATTTGCCAGAACAGCACCGGCTGCACCTTGCGTTGGAATCAACCAAAAGCCAAGCAGTAGATTTGCGGCAAGCGCTGCAAGGGTAACCCAGATCGTCAAGGCGGTTCGACGGGAAATTCCGATACCGATTCCGGTAATCTCAGACAGGGTATAAAACACTGGCGGTGTAATTGCACACAAAATAAGATACTTGACGCCCACATAATGACGAGGCAACATGTAATCAACAAGCCATGAAAATATTCCCGCGATCGAAAAAATGGCGCATACCAGTGCCAATGCTTGGCGCGCAATTCCTTCTACTCGGCTTGCCTCAAGCTCCCTCGCCGCCAATTTATATATCGCGGGAGCCCATACGACGGTAAAAATTGATTGGAAAATGGCTGCGCTGGCGGCAAAGCTACTGGCAACTGAATAAATACCGATTTCAGCGAGCGTTGAGCGGTTGTGCAAAATAACAATACTGCTGGCCGTCAATCCCCAATATGCCAACCCCGAAAAAACCAGTGGAAATCCAAATTTAAGCAGCCCTCGGTATTCCTCGAATTTCACTTGAGCCGGAATGGCGAGCATCCACTGCTGCCGTGTATTCCAAGCATAAACGACAACGACTACGAGCGTAGATGTCGTTGAAATCCAAAGCAACGTCGAAAAACCACGAGAAAAACCTGAGAAAATTGCGCCGCAGAGTAGCACAAGCTGCACGATCTTGGGAATTATCTGGCTCATCGAGAATGCCAGTCCCCGTTCTTGCATGCGCAAAATCAACGAAAGAAAACGCGAAATATACGTGGCAACGACGCAAATAAGCGTTAATGGGAAATACCAAGTATTGGTTTCCCCAAAAAGCCATACCGTAACGTAGCCACCAAAAGCCATAGCGATCGCTGCTCCAATGCAAAGCAGCAAAAAACCAGGAGTGAAGCACGCTTTCAACAAGCGAGTTCGATCATTGGACTCATGAAATTCGCGCACGTAGGCCTGATCTAGGCCTAGTACCAGTAGAAGCAAACTGAACGAAAGCAGAACTTGGAGGACATTTAACCGACCTACATCGTCAGGACTAAATGCCCAAGCAATCACGGGAACCGTCGCGACCCCAAGCACAGCACTGGCCAAGGGACCAAGTGCAAAACCTATAACAGTTTTGAGGTTCAAGCGAAAAACTCAGAAGCAGATTTCACCACGTGATCGAGGTTCACTCGCGGTAGCCCATACCACATGGGAAGACGAACGAGGCGCTCACTATGCAGTGTGGTGAAAGAGTCTGGACCGTGAAAACGGCTGAACTGTAATCCTGCGGCCGCGGTATGCAATGGCACGTAATGGAAAATAGCCATCACGCCTCTTTTCTGCATGTGATCGAGAAAAGCGGCTCGTTGAGCCAAATCACGCACTTTTAGGTAAATCATGTGCCCGTTATGAACGCAACCATTGGGCACGTTGGGCAACTCTATATATCCGTCCTCGGCTAGGGAACGCAAAGCAGCAGTATATGCCGTAAATGTCGCAAGCCGGTTCGCATTTATCTGCTCTGCCATCTCAAGTTGTCCCCACAGATATGCAGCTTGAATCTCCGACGGCAGATAGCTACTTCCGACATCTACCCACGAGTACTTGTCGACCATTCCGCGAAAAAATTGACTCCGATTGGTCCCCTTTTCGCGAATGATTTCTGCTCGGTGCACGAAGCGTTCATCGTTGATAATCAGCAGCCCGCCTTCTCCACCACTCGTATAATTTTTTGTTTCATGAAAACTAAATGCCCCCATATGGCCGATGCTCCCAAGCCGCCTGCCTTTGTAGGTCGACATCATGCCTTGGGCTGCATCTTCAATCACATATAGTTCGTGACGACGAGCAATATCCATAATTGCATCCATCTCACAACTGACGCCGGCGTAGTGCACAGGGACGATGGCTTTAGTTTTTGGCGTGATGGCAGCCTCTATTAGCTGCTCATCTATATTCATCGTGTCCGGGCGAATGTCGACAAAAACGATCTTCGCACCTCGTAGCACAAATGCGTTGGCGGTGCTGACAAACGTATAGCTCGGCATGATGATTTCATCGCCAGGCTTTGTGTCGATCAAGATAGCAGCCATTTCCAAAGCCTGCGTGCAGGAAGGCGTCAAAAGCGCCTTTTTGCAGGCCAATTGATCCTCAAACCATGCCTGGCAGCGTCGACTATATTCACCGTCGCCAGCCATTTTTGGATTTCGCATGGCTGCCAGAACATGCTGATCCTCATTTCCGGTACGGGGAGGAACGTTAAAATTAATCACTTGAAAAATCCTCGAGAAACTTTTTTTCCAATTCCAGCAAATCTCTTTTTCTCTCTTTTATTCTTCGAGCCGGATTTCCCAAGTAGATACCCCAGGGCTCGGTGCTCTTGTGTACCAAAGACATTGCTCCGACCGAACACCCTTCAGCAATATCCACACCTGGAAATATGATCGATCCCGCGCCGATGATGACGTGGCGCCTCACGCTGACTTCAATTTTCTTTTCGGCCTTATATTTTGTGCTTACTGTAGGATTTGTTAATGTGGCGCCACTGTAGTCATCCGACTGAGTGAATACTTGCACGTGGTAAGCAAGACCGGAAAAATCCTCCAGGTTAATTCCTTTTTCCCCGCCCGCAACCAGACACATCGGGGCCACATGAACGAATCGACCAATATTTATTCGCCCAGAAATTACGCAAAAATCGTCAATCCGCGAATAATCGCCAATCTCTATTTGATCGGCATTGTATATGCTAGCCCTGCTACTGATTTTTACATTCTTTCCGACGCGTTTGAAACCCATCTCGCCCAATTGTTGTTCAGTGTAATAAGCCATCAAGCTAGCCTTTCAAAACATCACGCAGCTGACTGATCAGCTTTTTTTCCGAGAAATTTCTTTCTACAGCCTCACGATTCGATTTTTTCTGATCCGAGGTCATAGGCTCCAACGACACCTCTCTCGAATCAAATATCTCTATTCCAATAGATTTGAATGTATCCCATGGCGTGACTTCGGGATTCAAATAGACCTTTTTGCCCATCCCGAGCAATGAAATGGTATTTCCCATCCCCTGTTGCCGCTTATGATTGAATATTGCAACATCCATCTTTCCGAGGAATTTTAAATACGCCTCGATCGGCATCAATTCTTTCAGCGCCACGAATTTCTCGCCGAATCGCCTAAAACCTTCCTCCTCAATAGCCTGTGCATTTTTAGCATCGCCGTAGGACAAAGGGGCATATATGAAAATATTTTGATCGCGGTACTCCATCAATTGATCAAATATTTCCAAGTGGTTGTTGCTAGGATCTGCCGAGTTTCCAACTTGAATATGCACGGCGGAATCATTTTCCGCCGAGTCATTTGGATGGCGGAAAACGTTGCTTGTGTACATGAAGCACTCCAAGTAGCGCCCGGTTGCCCCATACCATTTGCGAGCCAGATTCACATCTCCCTCGACGAAGGTCACCATGAAACCCATGCGTCGAATAACAAATCGTCGAAGAGCTTCTACGAAATTCGAGCGCATGCTCTTCTTTTTACTCTTATAGGAATAAAGATCAGCGCCCCAGATGACCCAATAGCAACGCTTCAGCAGCCAGGGATTCAACACCAGCATCAACAGTACGCGCGACTCCCAAAGGCCATGTATTATTATTTTTTCCGCTCTATTAGCATGGCTGAGAAAATTTACAAACCACCAAATGCTCTTTTCGCTGGAAACATTTTTCACAATCTTCAGAGACGGCCACGCAGCAGGATTGCTAGCAGAGAGCAAAAAATTTCCAGAACAATCTAAATTTTCCTCCAAGAATAGGAAAAAATTCTTAGTGATGGCTGCGGGAGTTGCCAGGTGCAAAATCATTATTCGCCGCAAATGGAATTTACAACTCTTTCAACTTGCGTTTTTGATAGATATGGGTGCATCGGCAAGCTCAACACCTGCGCCGCCATCAAATCGCCGTTTTTCAATTGAACGTCCAAGTCTGCAACCGCAGGTTGTCTATTCAGTGGGATAGGATAGTGCACCGAGCAAGGAATCTCGGCGACCCGAAGTTTTTCTTGCACCTTCTCACGAAAACTGAAACGCATCGTGTACTGCGCCCACGCACTGTTGTTGCAGGAATCAATAAACGGAATGCCTCCCACCTCAAACTGGCCAAATAACTCTCCATACCAGTCGGCTACTTTTTGACGGCACTGAATTTCTTCTTCAAGCAACGTAAGCTTTGGTAATAGAATTGCGGCCTGAAGGGTATCCATCCGGCTATTCACACCTACGCGAACATGGTGATACCGCCGATCTTGGCCATGCCTTGCTATCTGCCGCATTACCTTGGCGAGTCCATCATCATTGGTAAAAATAGCGCCTCCGTCTCCGTAGCACCCCAAGGGCTTGCTGGGAAAGAAGCTAGTGCACGCAATAGTTGAAAGATTGCAGCTTTTGCGGCTTTTGTACGTAGCACCAAAGCTCTGCGCTGCATCTTCGATGACCGGAATCCTGTATTTGGCGGCGACGGCATTGATCGCATCGAAGTCTGCGCATTGACCGTACAGGCTCACCGGAACGATCGCCTTGGTCCGCGGGGTGATAGCGGCCTCAAGCAATGCGGAATCTAAGTTGTAGGTACGAGGATCGATATCGACGTATACGGGCTTAGCTCCCAGCAGCGCGACGGTTTCAGCAGTTGCAATGTATGTGAAGCCCGGCATTACAACTTCATCTCCCGGGCCAATGCCAAGTGCCATTTGCGCAATCTGCAATGCATCAGTGCCATTTGCAACGGTGATGCAATGCTTGGCGCCCGTATAGGCGGCGAGTTTTTCTTCCAACTCTGCAACTTCGGGCCCGAGGATGTACTGCCCATGAGCAAGCACGCGTTGAATGGCCGCGTCGATCTCGCTCTTGATTCTGGCCTGCTGGGTCTTCAAGTCGATGAATTCGATCATGGCTTTTTTGTATCCAACTTAGTTACGGCATTGCCGTCGAGTACATAGCGCGCGCCGGTGTGTACGCAGACGGTTTCCGCTTCGCCTTCAAGCGGCAGCGCGAGTTGTTCGCCAAATTCGCTCATCCAGCCGATTTGCCGAGCTGGCACACCCACCATGAGCGCATAGGCCGGCACATTCTTGTTGACCACGGCGCCAGCGCCGACAAAGGCATATTCGCCTACCGTGTTACCACAGACGATGGTGCAATTAGCGCCGAGCGTCGCGCCACGCTTTACGAGAGTTCGACGGTATTCGTCCTTGCGGGTGACAGCCGAGCGCGGGTTATAGACATTGGTAAAGACCATGCTTGGTCCGCAAAACACGTCATCTTCCAAGGTGACCGCGTCATATACGCTGACGTTGTTTTGGATCTTGACATTGCGGCCGATGCTCACGTCGTTGCCAATATAGACGTTCTGGCCGAGCGAACAGCCATCGCCGATCGACGCCTGCGCGCTGACATGTACCCAATGCCAGATACGAGTGCCATCGCCAATCCGGGCCCCCTCGTCGACAATCGCGGTGGGGTGAGACTTGTACGTCATGGCAAGCCGGCTTCCGTCAGGTCAGATGGCGCACGAACGGATGCACTTCGCCCTGTTCGCCTTTAACGGGCATCGCCCTGCGAATTACGTCAACAGTTTCGATGCAATGGCGTGCGTCCACAAGCCCATAGCCACGACCGGCCAGAATTTCTTTGTAGCTTACAGTGTGCAAATCGGTGAAACCTTCGGAGAATTCGAGCTTTTCGCCGCTGATATCGATGTTGCGGAAAGTGGTCTTATTTCCTTTGACATCGGCTGGCAAATCATTGGCGTCGATGGACAGAAACCAGCGCACCCGCGCACGCTCGTATTCAAGATAGCCTGCCGCTTTCGCGGCGCTACTGTGATGCACCACATTGCGCTGCAGCTTGCCGAAGATGAAATGCAGCATGTCATAGAAGTGCACGCCGATATTGGTTGCCACGCCAAACGACTTGCGGCTGTCTCCCTTCCAGCTTTCCATATACCACTTGCCACGCGAAGTGATGTAAGTCAGTTCGACATCGAACTTGGTATCTGTCGGCGCGGCAGCGACCTTGTCGCGCAGCTTCAGGATGGCATCGTGGTGACGCAACTGAAGAATGTTGAAGACGCGCTTGCCGGTTTCCTTTTCCACGCGTTCCAGTTCATCGACCAGATCGGGCGTGGGCACTAAGGGCTTCTCGCAGATCACGTCGCAGCCCAAGCGCAGACCTGCGGCAATGTGGGGGTGATGCAAGTAATTGGGACTGCAGATCGCCACATAGTCCAGTGCAGTCGCAGGGTTGCGCTTGAGTTGCTGTGCATACTCGGAAAATCGTTCGAACTCCGTAAAGAACTCGCTTTGCGGCGAGATGCTGTCGATGATGCCAACCGAATCGTTGATGTCGTATGCGACCGCAAGATGATTGTCCGTGTCCTTGATGGCACGCATGTGGCGCGGAGCGATGTAGCCGGCGGCACCGATAAGAGCAAAGTTTTTCATGTCGAGGAAAAAGACGGGAAGTGACTTAGAGACGAAATACGGTAAAGCCGCTGTCGCGTGCATCCTGGGCGTTGAATAGGCTCTTGACGTCAACCAGTACGGGCTGCTCGCCCCGACAGAGCGCACGCAGATCGGCCAAGCTCGCGCGGCGGTATTCGTTATGGCCCACAGCCACGACGAGCGCGTCGACCGGATGGTCCACATCGACCTGTCCAAGCCGAAGGCCGTACTCGTGGGCCACCTCTGCTGCATCCGCCCAAGGGTCCACGATCTCGACGGAAGCCCCCCACGCCTCGAACTCCCGCACCATGTCCACGATCTTGCTATTGCGGATGTCGGGGCAGTTTTCCTTGAAAGTGACGCCCAGCACCCCAATGCGGCAACGCGGCACGTCCATACCATTCTTCAACATGAGCTTGATGGTGCTGCGTGCCACATAACGCGCCATGTTGTCGTTGATGCGACGTCCGGCCAAGATCACCTGTGGGTGGTAGCCAACCTGTTCAGCCTTGTGCGTGAGATAGTAGGGATCCACACCGATGCAGTGCCCACCCACGAGACCCGGCCGGAACGGCAGGAAGTTCCATTTGCTTCCAGCCGCCTCAAGCACGTCGAGTGTGTCGATACCCAAACGCTCGAAAATCACGGAAAGTTCGTTGACCAACGCGATGTTCAGATCACGCTGCGTGTTCTCGATCACCTTGGCGGCCTCGGCGACTTTGATGCTGGCAGCTTTGTGTGTCCCCGCGGCGATGATCTCGTTATAGAGGCCATCCACGAGGTCAGCCACTTCAGGGGTGCTTCCGCTGGTGATCTTCTTGATCTTGGTGAGCGTATTGACCTTATCTCCAGGATTTATCCGCTCTGGACTGTATCCACAGAAAAACTCGACGTTGAACTCCTTTCCGCTGAACTTCTCCAGTACGGGAACGCAGACCTCTTCAGTGGCACCCGGATACACCGTCGATTCGAAGATCACTATCGCGCCATCCTTCATGATCTTGCCGATGGTTTCGCTGGCCTTGATCAGTGGAGTCAGATCAGGTCTATTGGCATTGTCGATTGGCGTGGGAACGGTCACGATAAAGACGGAGCAATCGCGCAAATCATCGACGTGTGATGTAAAAGCAAGTTGCGTTGCCGCCTTCAGCTCTTCAGGCGTAGTCTCAAGCGTGTGATCTTGTCCACCTTGCAGTTCGGTAATGCGTTTAGCATTGATATCGAAGCCAATAACTTGGCGTTTTTTGCCGAACTCCACGGCAAGAGGCAGTCCTACATAGCCTAGGCCGATGATCGCAACGGGTTGTTTGGGAGAGAGGATTTGCATACCGAGAACATCAAAGTCAAAAACCTGTCGACGCGCCTTCAATCGAAGACGTCGCCTTAGTGCCTGAACGGTTTTTTGACAGCCCCAGTCACTGCATTCGCCGTTCAGGCAATGAATGAGGCTCTATATGTCAGTTGTTGTGCCGAACGTAGATTTCGCTCGCTGTATTCGCTATCGACGCAGATGGCAGAATCAAGTTGATCACGCGGTTCCATTTGACCAAGGGAACGGGATCGATATAGACCACGTCTTGGGACTGCAACCGGAATTGGCTCGCGATAGCAAGTGCGGCCGGATTCTTGGCGTTGAGATTAAAAATTGCGGGTGCCCCAGTTGCGCCTTGGCGAATGACATAGATCTGGCCGGCGCTTGCCGTGGCATTCAGCGGGCCACCCGCCTCGCCCAAGGCCTCGCTCAAGCTGAGGCGCCCATTGCTACGCATGGGCAGTGCCAGTGGGGCCAAAACCTCTCCCATGAGAAAGACCTTGGAATCCTCCCTGTTCGCGATTCGGACGGTGTCTTCGCTTTTCAGAGGAATGCTGTTACCGTCATAACCGGCCTCTCTCAGCTTGACCAAATCGATGGCAATGGATTGGCCATTCCTAACAAGCGTCACGGCAGATCGATTGCCCGCCGCGGTGATGCCACCAGCTCTATTAATGGCTTCGTTCAGTGTCATCGGCACGTCCGTGAAGATCTGCGAGCCGGGATTGCGAACTTCGCCTTCCACGTAGGCGCGACGACTTCTGAAGGATTGAATTCGCACCGTGACCTGCGGATCGCGAATATGCGGCCTGAGCAGTTTGACCAGCAGATCCGAAGCATCACCTTCGCTCAATCCTGCCACGCGCACTCGGCCGATATAAGGGAATGCAATCTCACCATCAGCATCGACGATGAATCCTGGCGCAACCTGCACACCGGTCGGATCCACAGACTGCGAGATCACGGCCCCGGCATTCGGCAGCAATTCCGGATGGTCATACACGATCACACCCACCACGTCGCCCGACCCAATGGTGTACCGCGCGCCCTTGCCAAACAGCGCCTGCACCTCCGGCGGCACACCCTTCGGCGCAGCCTCCGCCAAGGTACGAACCAGCGCAAGAGAAATAGGCGTGATCTCCCCCTCAGGCGCACCATCCGGCAGATAACGGAAGTCGTTCGGCAACGGACCGGCCGCGTCGTAAGGCTCGACGTTCCCCATGCCCGGTGCAATGGCGCACGCCTGCAACACCACCACGGACGCCAGCAGAGCCCACCTCAGAAAATTCGCTTCTTTTTTCAATTCAACCCCCACGGAAAGTCAATTTTCGCCATCGTCAATTTCGAATTCGGGACAAGCCCTACCTCAACAAAACCCGAACCAAAAGATTGGCTGGCCCAATGGGGTGCACATAGCGTCTTCTCAAAACGATCCTCATCGCACGACTGATTGATTGTTGAACAACCCAGACCCCCAGGCGCATCTACGCCTGGCATCTGACGCGGTGGTCAGCAGCCTCCCTGTTTGGCTGTTGGTCAAGAGACCTGCGGGATTTCCCTCCCCAGGCCAACCCGGCATTGTCGCTGCACGTGACGACTGCTATCCCGGCTTGTAAGTTGCAAAAGATTGTGTCCAACCTTGCTCAGCAGGCCGATCATAGGCGAGTCCCCCCTGGCTTCTCTCGTTCAACACTCCCTGCCCAGCAAACCAATCTACTCGAAGAAGAAGACTTTTTTATAACCTTTGTAGCATTGCCAAAGTGTTAGCGATCCCTGTGTTAGCACCGTTTTCCGTAGGGCACGTTGCTGAACACCCACGAAAAAGCTGCGAAAGAAGCCCTCCGCGCGAATGTAAAGTTGCGAAAAAGTTCGTGCATCCCCCGCTTGAGGGAGCACAGGTCGTGAGGGCTCGCTCCGACTGGACAAAATTAGAAACAACCAGAAACAAATTGGACCCGACCCGCTTCGGATCACGGCCAATCCATCGCGCCGGCAGCGATCCAGATTCGGCTCAGCTTTGTGAAGGACTTCATGGGACTCAAGCACCACGCCGCGCCGAAGACCCCAGCCTCCCCGTGCATACTGGCGCCTCTCTCAACCCCAGTGCTCCAGCACCCTCCCAACCATGACCATCCTCAGCGAATTCAAGGAGTTTGCCGTCAAGGGCAACGTCGTCGACCTGGCGGTCGGCGTGATCATCGGCGCGGCCTTCGGCAAGATCGTCGACTCGCTGGTGGCCGACATCATCATGCCGGTCATCGGCCTGGTGTTCGGCAAGCTGGACTTCTCGAACCTCTATGTGGTCCTGGGCACGGTGCCGGCAGGTGTCGCCAACACGCTGGCGGAGCTGAAGAAGGCCGGCGTGCCGGTGCTGGCGTACGGCAACTTCATCACCATCGTGGTCAACTTCGTGATCCTCGCCTTCATCATCTTCATGATGGTCAAGCAGATCAATCGCCTGCGCCGCACGGAAGAAGCCGCGCCGGCCGCCCCCGCCGCGCCGCCCGAGGACATCGTGCTGCTGCGCGAGATCCGCGACAGCCTCAAGCGCTCCTGATGCGCAGCGCGGCCCGTTGCGGGCCGCGCATCACTCCTCAGATACCGGCCAGCGCGCGCGCCATGCGCAGCGCCTCGATCAGGCTCGATGCATCCGCGCGACCGGTGCCCGCGATATCGAACGCCGTCCCGTGATCGGGACTGGTCCGCACCAGCGGCAGCCCTAGCGTCACGTTCACGCCCTTCTCCACCCCCAGGTACTTCACCGGGATCAGTCCCTGGTCGTGGTACATCGCCACCACCACGTCGAACTCGCCGCTGTCGGCCACGCCCGGCTGCTTCGCGCGCGCGCGCATGAACACGGTGTCGGGCGCATGCGGGCCATCGGCGGCGATGCCTTCGGCGCGCGCCGCGGCGATGGCGGGCACGATGATCTCCTGCTCCTCCGAGCCGAAGAGTCCGCCCTCCCCGGCATGCGGATTGAGCCCCGCGACACCGATGCGCGGCGCGCGGCCCAGGGTGCGCGAGAGTGCGTGATGGGTGATGCGCAAGGTCTCGAGCACGCCGTCGAAGGTGACGGCCTCGATCGCCTGGCGCAGCGACATGTGGATGCTGACGAGCACTGTGCGCAACTCGTCGTTGGCCAGCATCATGCGCACGGGCACCTCGGCCACGTCGCGGCCCAGATGCGCAGCGGCTTCGGCCTGCAGCAGTTCGGTGTGGCCCGGAAAAGGGAATCCCGCGGCGGACAGCGCCTCCTTGTGCAAGGGCGCGGTGACGATGGCGGCGATCTCGCCCCGCAGCGCGGCCCGCACCGCCCAGACCACCGCGTCGCCCGCCGCGCGCCCCGCCTCGGCGCTGATGCGGCCATGCACCACCCCCACGGGCGGCGCGATCGTCTGCAGCACGGGCACGCAACCCGGCGGGATCTCCAGCGCCTCGGCTGGCGAAGCAATCTCGACCACGGGCCACGTCGGCTGTCCAGGCGCCGACAGGACCTGCAACGCCTCCCGCATCGTCCCCACATCACCCGCCACGAAGGCGCCCCGCGCGGCCTCGGGCGCATCGCGAAACGCCTTGCCGATGATCTCGGGCCCGATGCCCGCGGGATCGCCGAGCGTGATGGCGACGGGCCTTCCGCCCACGGATGCCTCGCCCGTCATGCCGGGTTGTCGATGTCGATGAACTCGTGCTGCAGCCCGAGCTGCGCGGCCACGTGCTCGGCCACAGCGGGCGCGCCGTAGCGCTCGGTGGCGTGATGGCCGCAGGCCAGGAAGGCCACGCCCATCTCGCGCGCGTAGTGCGCCTGCGGTTCCGAGATCTCGCCGGTGATGAAGGCATCGGCGCCGGCCGCGATGGCAGCCTCGAAGTAGCCCTGCGCGCCGCCGGTGCACCAGGCGATGGTCTTGATCGGACGATGGGCGGTGTCGACCAGCGTCACAGGCCGCTTGAGCACCTTCTCGACATGGACGGCAAGCGCCTTCGCATTGGCCAGGGTCTCGCCGTCCTCAAGGCCGCCGAGAAAACCCAGCTCCTGCTCGCCGAAGCGCCCGGCCGATCCGGGATGGGCCAGCAGGCCGAGCTGCAGGCCGAGTTGCGCGTTGTTGCCGAGCTCGGGATGCGCGTCGAGCGGCAGGTGGTAGGCGAAGAGGTTGATGTCGCGGTTCAGCAGCAGCGCCAGCCGCTGCTTCATCCAGCCGGTGACGCGGCCGTCCTGGCCGCGCCAGAAGAGGCCGTGATGGACGAAGATGGCATCGGCCTCGGCGCGGATCGCGGCCTCGATCAGCGCGCGGCTCGCGGTCACGCCCGAGACGATCTTGCGCACGGTGGTGCGGCCCTCGACCTGCAGGCCGTTCGGTCCGTAGTCCTTGAAGCGCTCGGGAGCGAGCAGCAGGTCGAATGCGTGAAGCAGTTCGTGGCGGGTGGTGCTCATCGCGACATTGTCGCGCCCCCGCCCGACGCGACGCCAGCCCGCATGGGGTGGCCACGGGCGGCCAGGGGCCAGAGCGCGAGCACGAAGCCCAGCGCGGCCAGCACCGCCACGTAGTGCGCGGGCGCCATGGGGTCGTGCTGCAGCCAGAGCGTGAGGATTACCGGCGTGAGCCCGCCGAAGACGGCATACGACATGTTGTAGGCGAACGAAAGCCCCGTGAAGCGCACCGGCGCCGGAAAGGCGCGCACGCCGGCGATCGGCACGGTGGCGATGGTGCCCACGAACAGCCCCACCAATCCGTAGTGCCAGAACAGCGTGGCCGGCGTGCCGGGCAGGCCGGTGTAGAAGAGATAGGCGGTCGCGAACAGGCCGCCCCAACCGATCAGCATGACGGCACGCGTGCCGATGCGGTCGCTGGCCCAGCCGACGATCACGCAGCCGATGGTCAGCGTGAGGGTGGCGAGCGCATTGGCCTCGAGCGCCAGCGCGGCCGGGATGTGGTGCACCTTCTGCAGGTAGGTGGGCGTGTAGAGCACCACCACCACGATCGCGGCCGACAGCACCCAGGTCTGCAGCGCGACGAACACGCTGGCGCCGCGGTGCTCGCGCAGCACGGTGCGCAGCGGCAGCTCGCGCGCCACGCTGCGGCGGTCGGCCAGCTCGCGGAACACGGGGGTCTCGTGCAGGAAGCGGCGCAGGTACACCGACACCAGTCCGAACACGCCGCCGAGGATGAAGGGGATGCGCCAGGCGAAGTCGTGCACCTGCTCGGGCGCGTAGTGCCGGTTGATGGCCACGGCCACCAGCGAGCCCAGCAGGATGCCGCCGGTGATGCCCGAGGTCAGCGTGCCGATGCCGAAGCCGTAGCGCTGCGCGGGCACGTGTTCGCCGACGAACACCCAGGCACCGGGCATCTCGCCGCCGATGGCCGCGCCCTGCAGCACGCGCATGGCCAGCAGCAGCAGGGGCGCGGCCACGCCGATGCTGGCGTAGGTGGGCAGCAGGCCGATCACCAGCGTGGGCGCGGCCATCAGGAAGATCGACAGCGTGAACATGCGCTTGCGGCCGAGCAGGTCGCCGAAATGCGCGATCACGATGCCGCCGACCGGGCGGGCCAGGTAGCCGGCCGCGAAGATGCCGAAGGTCTGCAGTTGGCGCAGCCAGTCGGGCATGTCGGCCGGGAAGAAGAGCGCGCCCAGCACGGTGGCGAAGAAGACGTAGATGACGAAGTCGTAGAACTCGAGCGTGCCGCCGAGGGCGGAGAGGGCGAGCGTCTTGTAGTCGCGGGCATCGAGCGCGCGGGCCGGGGCCGGCGCTGCGCCGTCCGGGGTGGTTGCGTGTGAAGTCATGGCGGGCGGAAAGTCGTGGCCGCGCACCGGGGCCGCGGGGCCGGATGGGAAGCGAAAGCGGTGCGCCGACGAAATGCCCGGCCGCGTCCACCGGATGGGCGGGGCGGGGGCGAAGGAGAGCCGGGCCGGTAGGCCCGGGGCCACGATGCTAGGGGTTATCCCTTATTGGCGCCTCGACCTTCAGTGAATCTCGACCGGCCGGCGCGGTCTTCGCCCCCTGCCGTTGAGAGACAATCGTCGACGATGCCGCGCTCCGCGGCCTTTTCCCCCTCAGCGCCTTCGCCTTCGCGCCTTTTCACCAAGTTTTCATGAAACGCACCTGGCTGCTCTTCGCCCAAGCCGTGACCGTCCTGCTGGCGGCCTATTTCGTGGTCGCCACGCTCAAGCCCGAATGGATCAACCGGCGCACGACCTCGCTGGGCGGCGTGGTATCGATCATCGAGGCGCCCGCGAGCTCGACGCCCGGCGTGCCCGCGCCCGGCAGCCTGAGCGCCGCAGCCAAGAAGGCCTCGCCGGCGGTGGTGAGCATCAACACCAGCAAGGCGGCACAGCGCCATCCGCGCAGCAACGACCCCTGGTTCCGTTTCTTCTTCGGCGACCAGGACGACCAGCCCCAGGTGGGCCTGGGCAGCGGCGTGATCGTGAGCACCGACGGCTACATCCTCACCAACAACCACGTGGTCGAGGGCGCCGACGAGATCGAGGTCACGCTCAACGACAGCCGCCATGCGCGCGGCAAGGTGATCGGCACCGATCCCGACACCGACCTGGCCGTGCTCAAGATCGAGCTCGACAAGCTGCCGGTGATCGTGCTGGGCAGCTCCGACGAACTGCAGGTGGGCGACCAGGTGCTGGCCATCGGCAATCCCTTCGGCGTCGGCCAGACCGTGACCAGCGGCATCGTCTCGGCGCTGGGCCGCAACCAGCTCGGCATCAACAACTTCGAGAACTTCATCCAGACCGACGCGGCCATCAACCCCGGCAACTCGGGCGGCGCGCTGATCGACGTCAACGGCAACCTGCTGGGCATCAACACCGCGATCTACTCGCGCTCGGGCGGCAGCATGGGCATCGGCTTCGCCATTCCCGTGTCGATGGCCAAGATCGTGCTCGAGGGCATCGTGAAGGAAGGCCAGGTGCGTCGCGGCTGGATCGGCGTCGAGCCGAACGAGCTGTCGCCCGAACTGGCCGAGACCTTCGGCGTGAAGGCCGACGCGGGCGTGATCATCACCGGCGTGCTGCAGAACGGCCCGGCCGCCAAGGCCGGCATCCGCCCCGGCGACGTGATCACCGCGGTGGGCGACAAGAAGACCGACAGCGTGCAGGCGCTGCTGACCGCCGTGGCCGGCCTCAAGCCCGGCAGCACCGCGCGCTTCGCGCTGCAGCGCGGCAGCGACAAGATGGAACTGGACGTGATGCCGGGCCTGCGGCCGAAGAGCCCGGTGCGGCAGGTGCCGAACCAGCAGGAGTGACGAACGAGACGCGCGGGCCCGGGGTCCGCGGCGCCATGAAAAAAGCGGCCGACAGGCCGCTTTTTCTTTGCCGGATCCGGAAGATCCCAGCCGCTCAGGGCGGCGTGGTCGACGAGGAATCCGCTTCCTCGTCCTCCGGCGCCTTCGAGACGCGCGAGAAGTACTTGGCCCCGATGATCCCCACCTCGTACAGCACGCACATCGGGATCGCCAGCGCGAGCTGCGACACCACGTCCGGCGGCGTCAGCACGGCGGCCACGATGAAGGCCACGACGATGAAGTAGCCGCGGAAGGAGCGCAGCTTCTCGATGGTCACCATCTCGAAACGCACCAGCAGCATCACGACGATCGGCACCTGGAAGGCGACGCCGAAGGCGAGGTACAGCGACAGGATGGCCTCGACGTACGAGGAGATGTCGGGCGTGGCCGCGACCGCGGCCGGCGTGAACTTCTGGATGAAGCCGAACATCTTGTCGAGCACGAACAGCTGCACGAAGGCGATGCCCGCATAGGCCAGCAGGCTGCCGAAGATGATCAGCGGCAGCGCGAAGCGCTTCTCGTGGGTGTAGAGGCCGGGCGCCACGAACATCCAGGCCTGGTACATGAGCCACGGCAGCGCGAGCAGCACGGCGGCCATCATCAGTACCTTGAGCGGCACGAAGAAGGGCGAGAACACGCCCACGGCGATCAGCTTGGCGTCGGGCGGCATGTGGGCACGGATCGGCATCGCGATGATGTCGATCAGCCCCCCCGGGCCGGGCCAGATCGCCAGCAGGATGCCGGCGATCGCCATGCCGTAGACGCAATAGAGCAGCCGGTCGCGCAGCTCCATCAGGTGCGCGACGAAAGGCTGCTCGGTGCCGGCGAGCTCGTCTTCTTTGTTCTTTGAGTCGGAATCAGCCATTGAGGAGATGGAAAGCGTGGGCTGCCGACGGGCGGCGCGCGTGGGAACGCTGGGTGGAGGGGAAAACGCGCCGCGCCGCTGCTAGCTGACCTTGTGCGGCCGGTAGCGCGCGACGCGCGCCGCGCCCGACAGTGCCTTGGTGCGCACGCCGTTGCGGGACTTGTACCACTGCGGCGTGGCGCCCTGCTTGAGGCGCCAGTTCTTGCGCGGATGCTTGTAGACCGGCATCACCGGTTCCGGTTCGGCCAGCGCCGAGAGGGTTTCGCCCGCGGGGGTGGAGAACTGCTTCTCGAGGTCGCTCACGCCCGAGTGGATGTTCTGCTCCACGTCGCGCGCCGCGTCCTCGACGGTGCTCTTCATCTTGCGGAGCTCGTCGAGCTCCATCGAGCGGTTGACCTCTGCCTTGACGTCGTTGACGTAGCGTTGCGCCTTGCCGAGCAGCGTGCCGACGGTGCGCGCCACGCGCGGCAGCTTTTCGGGTCCGATGACGATCAGCGCGACGACGCCGATCAGCGCCATCTTCTCAATGCCGAGGTCCAGCACGTGTCGCCCGGATCAGGACTTGTGGCGTGCTTCGACGTCGATCGTCGGCTTGTCGGTGGCGGCCGACTGGCTCGTGACCTGGGCGGCCGGGTCGGTGGCGGTCGGTGCGTCGGAAGAAGCGCCGTCCTTCATGCCGTCCTTGAAGCCCTTGACGGCACCGCCGAGGTCGGAACCCATGTTCCGAAGCTTCTTGGTACCGAAGATCATGACGACGACGAGCAGCACGATCAGCCAGTGCCAGATGGAAAAAGAACCCATGGAAGACTCCTAAGAATGTGCCGATTTTAGTCGCGGCGAATGTGACAAATTTACTTAACGGCTCAGCCGCGAAGCCAGGGGCGCGGACCGCCCATGACATGGACATGGAGATGATGCACCTCCTGCCCCCCTTCGGTCCCCGTATTGACCACCACCCGGTAGCCGCCTTCCGGGTAGGGGTTGCACCCTTGCTCCAGCGCCAGCCTGGGCGCCAGGGTCATGATCTTGCCCATCAGCGCCGCGTCGTCGGGCGTCAACTGGGCCATCGAGGCGATGTGCTTCTTGGGCACCAGCATGAAATGCACCGGCGCCCAGGGCGCGATGTCGTGGAAGGCGAAAACGTCCTCGTCCTCGTAGACCTTGCGCGACGGGATCTTGCCCTCGACGATTTTGCAGAAGATGCAGTTCGGATCAGATGACATCGTTGGGTTCCATGGGACGGCCGTCGTTCATCCGGATCATGCCTTTCACGATCCGGTAGAGGAACCACAGCGAAATCAGGCTCCAGGCGATCCAGCCCGGGACGAAGAGCAGCAGCCAGAGCCACGAGGTGACGATGTACAGCAGCCCGGCCCAGAGCACCGAGCGGATGCGCCAGCTGAAGTGCGAGGCCTGCCAGGTGCCGGCCGCGTCGTCGCGCTTCACGAAGTCGATCACCAGCGCCACCAGCAGCAGCAGCACCGAGGCCTGGGCACCGGGCACCACGGCGCCGATGGCGACGATCAGGTGCAGGATGTAGCTGACCCAGCCCCAGGTCTTGAGCGAGTCGTCGGGCTGAACGTTCACGATGTCGTTGGGCATGGCGATGTCCTTTCGGTCGTCAGAGTCATCCCTCGGCGCTCAGGCGGTCACTCGCTGGCGGCTTCGCGGGCCTGCACCTTGCGCAGCGCCTTTTCCTCGATGCCGCTGGTGCCTTCGCGCCGCTCGAGCTCGGCCACCACCTCGGCGGGCGACAGGCCGTAGTGCGCGAGCGCCACCATGGTGTGGAACCAGAGGTCGGCCACTTCGTAGACCACCTTCGTGCGGTCGCCGCCGTGGTCGGCGTCCTTGGCCGCCATCACCACTTCCGTGGCTTCCTCGCCGATCTTCTTGAGGAAGGCGTCGGGGCCCTTGTGCAGCAGCCGCGCGACGTAGCTCTTCTCGGGATCGCCGCCATTGGCGGGCAGGCGGCTTTCGATGACCGCGGCCAGGCGTGCGAGGGCGTCGTTGGTGTTCACGGTGCCGCTCATTTGTAGATCGATTCCGGGTCTTTCAAGACCGGCTCGGTCACGGTCCACTGGCCGTTCTCGTACTTGTTGAAGAAGCAGCTGTGGCGGCCGGTGTGGCAGGCGATGCCGGGCTCGTGGCCCAGCTGGGTGACCTTGAGCAGCACCACGTCGTTGTCGCAGTCGAGGCGGATCTCGTGCACGGTCTGCACGTGGCCCGATTCCTCGCCCTTGAACCAGAGCTTGCCGCGCGAGCGGCTGAAATACACCGCGCGGCCGAGTTCGGCGGTCTTCTCGAGCGCCTCCCGGTTCATCCACGCGAACATCAGCACGTCGTTGGTGCCTTGTTCCTGGGCGATCACCGGCACGAGGCCGTTGGCGTCCCATTTCACTTCATCGAGCCAGATCATGGGCAGGATTGTCGGCGATCGGCCGGCGAAACCCGGCGCCGAAGGGTCATTCGATCCGCACGGGGATGCCGCGCTCGGCCATCCGCGCCTTGGCCTCGCCCACCGTGTGCTGCCCGTAGTGGAAGATGCTCGCGGCCAGCACGGCGTCGGCCCCGCCCTTCTGGATGCCGTCGGCCAGGTCGTCGAGGTTGCCCACGCCGCCCGAGGCGATCACCGGCACGCTGACGGCGTCGCTGACCGCGCGGGTCAGTGCCAGGTCGAAACCGCTCTTGGTGCCGTCGCGGTCCATGCTGGTCAGCAGGATCTCGCCGGCGCCGCGGCGCGCCATCTCGGTGGCCCATTCGACGGCGTCGAGGCCGGTGTTCTTGCGCCCGCCATGGCTGTAGACGTCCCAGCCCGGGCCGCGGCTGGCCGCTTCCTCGGGCGTGCGGCGCTTGGCGTCGATGGCGACCACGATGCACTGGGCGCCGTACTTGGCCGAGGCGTCGCTGATCACCTGCGGATTGGCGATGGCGGCCGAATTGAAGCTGGTCTTGTCGGCACCGGCATTGAGCAGCCGGCGCACGTCCTCGACGGTGCGCACGCCGCCGCCCACGGTCAGCGGAATGAAGACCTGCGAGGCGACCGACTCGATGATCGGCAGGATCAGGTCGCGGCCGTCGCTGGTGGCGGTGATGTCGAGGAAGGTCAGCTCGTCGGCGCCCTGCGCGTTGTAGCGCGCGGCGATCTCGACCGGGTCGCCCGCGTCGCGCAGTTCGAGGAAGTTGACGCCCTTGACGACACGGCCGCCGGTGACGTCGAGGCAGGGAATGATGCGTTTCGCGAGCATGGTGGGGTAACGGGGAAAAGAAGGAATCAGAGGACGCGCAGTTGCTGCCAGCCCTGCCATTCGGCGCCGGGCGCCAGTTGCACCGGCTCGTCGATGCGCGCGGCCTCGACGCAGAGCATGTGGCGAAAGCCGTCCTCGGGCATGTCGGCGAGTTTCGCACCGAGCGCGGCACCCGGGTTCCAGACCACGGTTTCGGTGCAGGTGGCGCCCTGGGCGATCTCGAGCGTGCCGCCGGGCTGCACCAGCCGCAGCGGCTGGGCCGGCGCGGCATAGACGCTGTCGAACTCGGATTCGAAGCGCAGGGCCGGCGCGGTTTCCACATGGCGGTCGTCGCGCACCGCATCCCAGCGGTTGGCGCCCTGCAGGCCTTCGAGCCGGGCCTCGGCGATGTCGTCCACCGCCAGGTAGGTGTGCAGTGCCGCCGTGAATGCGAAGGGCCCGCCGCCGAGATTGCGCAGGCTCAGCGCGGTGCGCAGTTGCCCGGCTTCGAGCGTGAACGCGACCCGCGCCTCGAAGGCATGCGGCCACAGGGCCCGGGTGGCATCGTCGTCGCGCAGCCGCAGGGTCAGCGCGCCCGATTCGGCATCCACGCCCTGGTTCTCCCAAGGCACATTGCGCATGAAGCCATGTTTGGGGAGCATGCCGCGCTGGTTGAACTGCGGGCAGCAGATGGGCACGCCGCCGCGGATCGCGGTCTTGCCGTCGAACACGGCGCGCGGGCTCAGGTAGAGCCTTTCCCTGCCGTCGGCCGTGGTCCAGGAGAGCAGATGGGCCCCGTGCAGGGCCACGGTGAGGGTGCTGCCGTCGGCACCGGTGGCGCGCAGCGCGGGCTGGCCGCGGAACTCGATCGAGCTGGTGTGCATGTGAGGAATTGTAGGCAGCGCTCCGATCGCTCCGGCTTCGCGCAACATCGGCGCCTCGCGCGGCGCGGCCATGGGGCCTAAAGACTGCATGGTCAGGCCCCGATTGCAAGCCCGGGGCCTTCTTGGATACCCTGTGCCTGCCCAAAAAAACGCTCACACAACCAAGGACAAGGGGAATCGAATGAAGAAGAAGTTGCCGATGGCGGCGTGGATCCTGATTGCCATGGTGCTCGGCATCATCCTCGGCTACATGATCTTCGCGAGCTTCCCGGACAAGGGAACCGCCAAGGAGATCGCGGGCTACGTCTCGATCGTCTCGGACGTGTTCCTGCGCCTGATCAAGATGCTGATCGGGCCGCTGGTGTTCTCCACGCTCGTGGTCGGCATCGCGCACATGGGCGACGCCAAGTCGGTGGGCCGGGTGTTCGGCAAGGCCATCGGCTGGTTCCTTACCGCCTCGCTGATCTCGCTGGTGATCGGCCTGGTGATGGCCAACCTGCTCGAGCCTGGCGCCAACCTGGGCCTGCCGCTGCCCGACATCGGCGCCTCGGCGAACCTCGCGACCTCCAAGTTCACCTTCAAGGACTTCGTGAGCCACACGGTGCCGAAGTCCTTCGTCGAGGCCATGGCCAACAACGAGATCCTGCAGATCGTGGTGTTCTCGATGTTCTTCGGCGTGGCGCTGGCCTCGCTCGGCGACAAGGCGAAGACGCTGGTCGCCGCCACCGAGGAGCTCTCGCACGCGATGCTGAAGATCACGGGCTACGTGATGAAGCTCGCGCCGCTCGCGGTGCTGGCCGCCATGGCCGCCACGGTGGCGGTCAACGGGCTGGGCATCCTGATCAAGTTCGCGGTGTTCATGCGCGACTTCTACCTCGGCCTGTTCGTGCTGTGGGGCGTGCTGATCCTCGCGGGCTTCACCTTCCTCGGGCCGCGCGTGTTCAAGCTCTTGGTGCTGATCAAGGAAGCCTTCCTGCTCTCGTTCGCCACCGCCAGTTCGGAAGCCGCGTACCCGAAGATCCTGCAGGCGCTCGACCGCTTCGGCGTCAAGCGCAAGATCTCGAGCTTCGTGATGCCGATGGGCTACTCGTTCAACCTCGACGGCTCGATGATGTACTGCACCTTCGCCGTGCTGTTCATCGCGCAGGCCTACAACATCCACATGCCGATCAGCACGCAGATCACGATGCTGCTGATCCTGATGCTCACCTCCAAGGGCATGGCCGGCGTGCCGCGCGCCTCGCTGGTGGTGATCGCCGCCACGCTCAACCACTTCGACATTCCCGAGGCCGGCCTGCTGCTGATCCTGGGCGTGGACACCTTCCTCGACATGGGCCGCTCGGCCACCAACGCGGTGGGCAATTCGATCGCCACCGCGGTGGTCGCCAAGTGGGAAGGCGAGCTGCTGCCGGAGAGCGAGGCCGAGCTCAACGCGGCCCGGCTCGACGAGGAAGCGGCCGCGACGCTCGCGCATCCGGCGCATGGCTGAGGCGATGCACGGCATGACAACGATGCCTGGCAGGACCGCCCTGGCCTGCGCGGCCCTGCTGCTCGCGGCCGGCGCGGTGCAAGCCCAGGAGCTTCTCACCGGCACGCTCGCCAAGGCGCGCGCCAGCGGCGCCATCACCATCGGCTACCGCGAATCCTCGGTGCCCTTCTCCTTCCTCAACACGCGCAAGGAACCGGTCGGCTATTCGATCGAACTGTGCCGCGAGCTGGTCACGGCGATCGGCAACGCGGTCGACCGCACGCTCGCGATCCGGTGGGAACCGGTCACCTCCGACTCGCGCTTCGACGCGGTCACGAGCGGCAAGGTCGACCTCGAATGCGGCTCGACCACCAGCAACCTCGAACGCCAGAAGCGCGTGAGCTTCTCGCCGACGATCTTCGTCTCGGGCACCAAGGTGCTGGTGAAGAGGGGCACGCCGATCGCCTCGTTCCGCGACCTCGCGGGCCGCAAGGTGGCTGTGACGGCCGGCACCACCAACGAGAAGACGCTGCGCGATCTCTCCGAGAAGTTCAAGCTCGGCATCCAGCTGCAGGTGGCACGCGACCATGCCGAGTCCTTCGCGCTCGTGAAGAGCGGCCAGGCCGATGCATTCGCGACCGACGACGTGCTGCTCTACGGCCTGATCGCGCAGGAGAACGCCCAGGCCGACTACCGCGTGGTCGGCGACTTCCTCTCCTACGACCCCTACGGGATCATGTACCGCAAGGGCGATCCGCAGCTCGCGAAGGTGATCAACGACAGCTTCCAGGTGCTGGCCGAGGACGGCGAGATCGAGCGCCAGTACAAGCGCTGGTTCCTGCGCAAGCTGCCCACGGGCGCCAGCCTCGACCTGCCGATGAGCGCGCAGCTCGAGACGATCATCAAGACGATGTCGGTGAAGGCCGAGTAGCCGGGGCCGCTTTCAGCGCGCCGGCCACTCCCAGCGCGGAATCTCGCTCATGTCGAGGTTCGCGATGCGGGTCTCGCCCAGGCGCTTCTCGAGCACCACCGACTGCAGCTCGACGCCACCCGCGGCCGCCTCCTCGAGCGCGGCGATCAGCCGCGAGGCATGCGACACCACGATCACCTGCGACTCGCGCGCCGCATGCGCGATCAGCCGGCCGAGCGCGGGCAGCAGGTCGGGATGCAGGCTGGTCTCGGGTTCGTTGAGCACCAGCAACGCGGGCGGGCGCGGCGTGAGCAGCGCCGCGATCCACAGCAGGTAGCGCAAGGTGCCGTCGGACAGCTCGGCGGCGGTCAGCGCGCGCAGCAGGCCGTGCTGGTGCATCAGAGTCTGGAAGCGGTCGCCCGCGGCGTCGATCTCGATGCGCGCGCCCGGAAAGGCGTCGTCCACGGCGCGATCGAGCGCCTCGCCGTCGCCGATCTCGCGGATGGTCTGCAGCGCGGCGGCGAGGTCGGCACCATCGTTGGCCAGCACCGGCGTGCGGGTGCCGAGCTGCGGCTGGCGCGCCGGCGCCTCGGCGTCCGAGCGGAAGTGGTCGTAGAAGCGCCAGGAGCGCATCTGCTCGCGCAAGGTGAGCATCTCGGGCGCATCGCGCGGGTCGGCATGCTCGGTCATCATGCTCGCGAAGGACGGGATCGGCCGGCCCACCGGCTGCCAGCCTCGGCCGTCGCGCAGCCGCAGCGAGGCGCCCTTGCGGTCGACCAGCTGCGTGGACGGCCGCAGCAGCGGACCGGCCCAGATGGCCTCGTGCTTGATCTCGGGGTCGCGCGAGAAGGCGGTCGAGGGAATCGGCGGCGGCAGGCCGATGTCGATCGCGTAGCCGAAGTCTTCGGCGCTGGCGCCCGCGAAGCCCAGCTTCAGCGCGACCGGTTCGCTGCGCGTGGTGCCCTGCACCGGCATCTCGCCGCGCAGCATGGCGGCCGAGAAGCGCTCGGGCCCGGCCCACAGCGTGGAGGACAGCCCGCCCTCGCGCACCAGCGAACGGATCGCGCCGCCGTTGGCGATCTCGGCCAAGAGGCGCATGGCGCGGTAGACGCTCGATTTGCCGCTGCCATTGGGCCCGGTGACCACGGTGAGCCGCGCGAGCGGCACCGTGAGCTGGCGCAGCGAGCGGTAGTTGGCGATGGCGAGCGCGGACAGCACGCGCCGCGAAGCCCCCTCAGGCGCCGGCCAGTTCGTCGGCGCGCGCCTGCGCCTGTCCAAAGTCGAGGTCGCCCGAATAGATGGCGCGGCCGCAGATCACGCCCTCGACGCCTTCGGACTCGACCGCGCAGAGCTGGTCGATGTCGGCCATGTTCGACAGGCCGCCCGAGGCGATGACGGGGATGCTCAGCGCGCGCGCGAGCTTGACCGTGGCGTCGATGTTGATGCCCGACAGCATGCCGTCGCGGCCGATGTCGGTGTAGATGATCGACTCGACGCCGTAGTCCTCGAACTTCTTGCCCAGGTCGGCCACCTCGTGGCCCGTGAGCTTGCTCCAGCCGTCGGTGGCGACCTTGCCGTCCTTGGCGTCGAGGCCCACGATGATGTGGCCGCCGAAGGCGCTGCAGGCGTCCTTGAGGAAGCCCGGGTTCTTCACGGCGGCGGTGCCGATGATCACGTAGCGCAGGCCGTCGTCGATGTAGCGCTCGATGGTGTCGAGGTCGCGGATGCCGCCGCCGAGCTGCACCGGGATGTCGTCGCCGACCTCCTTCAGGATCGCCTTGATCGCCGCGTGGTTCTGCGGCTTGCCCGCGAAAGCCCCGTTCAAGTCGACCAGGTGCAGGCGCCGGGCGCCCGCCTCGACCCACTTGCGCGCCATGGCCGCGGGGTCTTCGCTGAAGATGGTGGACTGTTCCATGTCGCCTTGTTTCAGGCGTACGCAATGGCCGTCTTTGAGGTCGATCGCTGGGATGAGGAGCATGAAAGTGACGCGAGAGTGCAACGAAAGGGCGCCGGCCGGCGGCGCCCGGTCAGGGGAACGAGGTGATCAGGGATTCCAGTGGAGGAAGTTTCGGTAGAGCTGCAACCCGTGGTCCGCACTCTTCTCCGGGTGGAACTGGGTGGCAAAAATGTTATCGCGTGCGATGGCGGCGGTAAAGCATGCCCCGTATTCGGCTTCGCCCACGCTGTGGCGCGCATCGACCGGCCGCGCATAGAAGCTGTGCACGAAATAGAAGTGGCTGCCGTCGGGCACCCCGGCCCACACCGCGTGCGGCTGCGCCTGGCGCACCTGGTTCCAGCCCATCTGCGGCACCTTGAAGCGGCTGCCGTCGGGCTGCAACCGACCTTCGAGCTCGAAGCGGACCACCTCGCCCGGAATCAGGCCGAGCCCGTCGGTCGGTCCCTCGTCGCTGCGCGACAGCAGCATCTGCATGCCCACGCAGACGCCGAACAGCGGCTTCGTCGCCGCGGCCTCGAGCACCGATTCGAGCAGGCCCGAATCGCGCAGCTCGCGCATGCAGTCGGGCATGGCGCCCTGCCCCGGCAGCACCACGCGCGTGGCCTTGCGCACCACCTCGGGATCGGAAGTCACGAACACCTCGACGCCGACCTGGTCGGCGGCATGGCGCACCGCCTGCGCGACGGAGTGCAGATTGCCCATGCCGTAGTCCACCACGGCGACGGTGTTGGCGTTGTTTGCTACAGTTTTCATAGCTTCAATGACAGGCGGAGCGTGCGATGGCACGCTGTTCCGCTTGCAGGATCAGAGCGAGCCCTTGGTCGAGGGAATGACGCCGGCCGAACGCGGATCGAGCTCGAGCGCGGCGCGCAGGGCGCGGGCGAAGGCCTTGAACACGGTCTCGCACTGGTGGTGCGCGTTGACGCCCTTGAGGTTGTCGATGTGCAGCGTGACGAAGGCGTGGTTCACGAAGCCCTGGAAGAACTCGTAGGTGAGCTGGCTGTCGAAGGCGCCGATCATCCCGCTGGTGAAGGGCACGTGCATCTCGAGGCCGGGCCGGCCCGAGAAGTCGATGACCACGCGGCTGAGCGCCTCGTCGAGCGGCACGTAGGCATGGCCGTAGCGGCGGATGCCCTTCTTGTCGCCCACGGCCTTGGCCACGGCCTGGCCCAGCGTGATGCCCACGTCTTCCACCGTGTGATGGCCGTCGATGTGCAGGTCGCCCTGGCAGTCGATCTCGAGGTCGATCAGCCCGTGGCGGGCGATCTGGTCGAGCATGTGGTCGAAGAAGCCGATGCCGGTGGCCAGCTTGGCGCGGCCGGTGCCGTCGAGGTTGACGCTGACGGTGATCTTCGTCTCGGCGGTATTGCGCGCGACCGTGGCGGTGCGCGCGGCGAGGGCGTCGGGGGTGGCCGCGGGAGCGGCTTGGGGGGTGGTCATAGTGAGGCTTCGAGCGCCGCGAGCATCCTGGCATTCTCGTCGGCCGTTCCGACGGTCAGGCGCAGGCAGTTCGCGAGCAGTTCGTGCATTTTAGAAACGTTCTTCACCAGCACCCCGCGCGCCTTCATGCCGTCGAAGGTGCGGGAAGCATCGGGCACGCGCAGCAGGATCATGTTGGCGTCGCTGGGCCAGACCTTGACGCCCGGCAGCCGGCCGAGCCCCATCATCAGCCGCTCGCGCTCCTCGCGGATCTGCTTCGCCTGGGCCTCGAACACCTCGGCATGCTCGAGCGCGAACAGCGCGCACTCGCAGTTCAGCACGCTGACGTTGTAGGGCGGGCGCACCTTGTCGATCTCGGCGATCAGCGCGGCCGGGCCCATCAGGTAGCCCAGCCGGATGCCGGCCAGGCCGAACTTGCTGAGGGTGCGCATCAGCAGCACGTGGCGGTGCTTCGCGAGGCGGTCGATGTAGCTGCGCGCGGCGAAGGGCTGGTAGGCCTCGTCGATCACCACCAGGCCGCCCTGCGCGCCCTGGGCCTCGACGATCTTCTCGAGCACCGCGTCGTCCCAGAGGTTGGCGGTCGGGTTGTTCGGGTACGCCAGGTAGACGATGGCCGGCTTCTCGCGCGCGATCGCGGCGAGCATGGCGGCCTCGTCGAGCTCGAAGTCGGCCGTGAGCGGCACGCCCACGAAGCGCAGGCCCTGGAGCTGGGCGCTCATGGCGTACATGACGAAGCCCGGCAGCGGTGCCAGCACGCTGGCACCCGGCAGGTCGCAGGCGATCGCGAGCAGCGAGATCAACTCGTCCGAGCCGTTGCCCAGCACCAGCGAGAAGCCCTCGGGCAGGCGCGCCTGCGCGGCCAGCGCGCGCTGCAGGTCGGCGCCGCGCTCGCCCGGGTAGCGGTTGAGCGCCAGCGCGCCGAGCCGCGCGCCGAGCTCGGCCTGCAGCGCGGGCGGCAGGCCGAAGGGGTTCTCCATCGCATCGAGCTTGACCAGGCCGCGCGCGTCCTGCACGGCATAGGCATGCATGGCGCGCACGTCGGCGCGGATGCGCTGGAGCGCGGGAACGGGGGCGGTGGTGTCGGACATCGGGAGCTCGGAGAAAAAACGGTCGATGGAAAAAATCAGGAAGCGCAGCGGAAGCTGTTCTGCAGCGCGGTCGACATCACCAGCTGCACCGGCATGTCGGCCTCGTAGAGCTCGGCATTGCGCTTGAGCTCGGCCTCGAACAGCGAGCGTGCCATCGAGGGCTCGAGCCGGCGGCCGTCGACGCAGAACAGCGGCTTCTGGCCCGCGCGGCGCGCGGCATCGCCAGCCTCGCGCAGGCCCTCGAGCACGCCCACGAGGTAGTAGCTGGCGTAGGCCTTGCCCTGCTTCTTCTCCTTCACCTCGAGGGTGTGGAACTCGCGGATGCTCATGGCCTGCGCGCCCAGGCTGGCCGCGGCCAGCGCGAGCGGCAGCAGCAGGAGACGCATGCGCTGCATGGCGGACCTCACTTCGCGTAGCGCGGCGGCGGCGCGTAGCCGGTCGCGCCGTCGGCCGGGAAGGCATTGGGCTGCGCGGCATCGGGGCCACGGCGCGGACGGCGCGGGGCGTCGGGCTGCGCGATCTCGAACAGCGCGGCGCCGAGGATGCCGATGTTGCGCGCGTCGCCGGCCTCGGTGTTGGCGGCATAGGCGCGGCCCGGCGTGGCGAAGCGGAAGGCCGCGACCTCGGACTGGCTCTTGCGGAAGCCCTCGATGTCGATCACCTGCAGCGGCCGCAGCACGTAGCCGCCGTTGCGCAGGCTGCCGGGCTTGCCGTTGAGCACGTCGAGGCCGTCGACCGTGGCGATCACCTCGTAGCTGCGGTCGCTGAGGTTGCGAAAGCGCAGCGTGTAGCGCGCGCCCTCGGCGCCCGCGAGGCGGAAGTTCTCGTCGCCACCGCTGCCGCGGCGCGCGCGCTGCAGCGGGATCGCGCGGCCCGATTCGTCGATCACCGACCATTCGACGTCGCCCTGCGCCAGCTGCAGGTTGAGCCGGCGCTCGGGGTTGGCGCCGACGCCGCGGCGCACGCTGGCGGCGTCGTTGTAGCCGATGGAGGCGACCTCGTCGGGCTGGTCGGGCGTGTAGCGCTGGACCTGCACGCTGCGCGTGTTCGATTCACGGCCCTCGCCCCACTGGGTGCCGAGGCGCGGCGCCGGTGCGGCGGCGGCGGCCGTGCTCGGCACCGCCTCGGCCTGGCTCTGGGTCTGGGTGCGCGGCATCGGGGTGCAGGCCACGAGCAGCGCGGCACCGGCCAGCAGGCCGAGGGCGAACTTGAACAGGCGCGAACGACGCAGACGTTGATTCATCATCAGGCTTGCTCCTCCCGAGCGGGTTGTGGACGGAAACGGAATCCGGACCGGACGCGCGGGCGCGCCCCTCAAAGCTTGCGCAGCCGCATGCGCGCGGCCTCGGCGTGGCCCTGCAGGCCCTCGCCCTCGGCCAGCGTGACGGCGATCGGCCCGAGCACCTGGGCCCCGGCCTCGCTGACCTCGATCAGGCTCGAGCGCTTCTGGAAGTCGTACACGCCCAGCGGGCTCGAGAAACGCGCGGTGCCGCTGGTGGGCAGCACGTGGTTCGGGCCGGCGCAGTAGTCGCCGAGGCTCTCGCTGGTGAAGGCGCCGAGGAAGATCGCGCCGGCGTGGCGCAAGAGCGGCTCCCAGCGCTGCGGCTCGCTGCTGCTGACCTCGAGGTGTTCGGGCGCGATGCGGTTGCTGATCTCGCAGGCCTCTTCCATGCTCTTCGTGTGGATCAGCGCGCCGCGGCCGTTGAGCGAGGCGGCGATGATCGCCGCGCGCGGCATGGCCGGCAGCAGGCGGTCGATCTCGGCCTGCACGCGGTCGATGTAGGCGGCGTCGGGGCACAGCAGGATGCTCTGCGCGAGCTCGTCGTGCTCGGCCTGGCTGAACAGGTCCATCGCCACCCAGTTGGGCGGCGTGCTGCCGTCGGCCAGCACCAGGATCTCGCTCGGGCCCGCGATCATGTCGATGCCCACGGTGCCGAACACGCGGCGCTTGGCGGCGGCCACGTAGGCATTGCCGGGACCGGTGATCTTGTCGACCGCGGGAATGGTCGCGGTGCCGTAGGCCAGCGCGGCCACGGCCTGCGCGCCGCCGATGGTGAAGGCGCGCGTGACGCCGGCCACGTAGGCGGCCGCCAGCACCAGCACGTTGCGCTCGCCCTTGCCGGACGATTCGCCGCCGGCGCCGCCGGTGGCGACGCTGCCCTTCACTGGAGTCGGCACGACCATGATGATCTCGCCCACGCCGGCCACGTGGGCCGGAATCGCGTTCATCAGCAGGCTCGACGGATAGGCCGCCTTGCCGCCGGGCACGTAGATGCCGACGCGATCGAGCGGCGTGACCTTCTGGCCCAGCAGCGTGCCGTCGGCGTCGCGGTAGCTCCAGCTCTCGCCCGAGGCCTTCTTCTGCGCCTCGTGGTAGCTGCGCACGCGGTCGGCCGCGGCCTGCAGTGCCTCGCGCTGCACGGCGGGCAGCGAGTCGAAGGCCTGCTTGAAGTCGGCTTGCGTCAGTTCGAGTTCGCTCACGGCGGTGGCACCCAGGCCATCGAAGCGGCGCGTGTACTCGAGCACGGCCGCGTCGCCGCGCGCCTGCACGTCGGCCAGGATGTCGGCCACCGTCTTCTCGATCGCGGCATCGGCATCCGCGGACCAATGCAGCCGCGCCTTGAATTCAGCATCGAAGCTGGCTGAAGTCGTGGACAGTCGGGCGGGGGCTGCTTGCAGGGTCATTTGGCGAAGTGCGGTTCGAGGGATCAGGCGGAGGGAATGGCCGACGCGAAGGCGTCGATGATGCGGCGGATGGGTTCGCGCTTGAGCTTGAGCGCGGCCTGGTTGACGACCAGTCGCGCGCTGATGTCCATGATGCGCTCGACCTCGACCAGCTGGTTGGCCTTGAGCGTGTTGCCGGTCGAGACCAGGTCGACGATGGCGTCGGCCAGGCCGGTCAGCGGCGCGAGCTCCATGCTGCCGTAGAGCTTGATCAGGTCGACGTGCACGCCCTTGCTGGCGAAGAAGTCGCGCGCCAGGCCCACGTACTTGGTCGCGACCTTGAGGCGCGAACCCTGGCGCACGGCCGAGGCGTAGTCGTAGTCGGCGCGCACGGCCACGCTGAGGCGGCAGGCGGCGATGCGCAGGTCGAGCGGCTGGTACAGGCCCTGGTTGCCGTGCTCGAGCAGCACGTCCAGGCCGGTCACGCCGAGGTCGGCGCCGCCGTACTGCACGTAGGTCGGCACGTCGGAGGCACGCACCAGCACCACGCGCACGTCGGGGCGGGTGGTGCCGAGAATCAGCTTGCGCGACTTCTCGGGGTCTTCCGTGACCTCGATGCCGGCGGCGGCCAGCAGCGGCATGGTCTCTTCGAAGATGCGGCCTTTGGAAAGCGCCAGGGTGATCATGCGATGGCTCCGGTCACGCGTTCGATGTCGGCACCCAGGCCGCGCAGCTTGGCTTCCATGCGGTCGTAGCCGCGGTCCAGGTGGTAGATGCGGTCGACCAGGGTCTCGCCCTCGGCCACCAGGCCGGCGATGACCAGGCTGGCCGAGGCGCGCAGGTCGGTCGCCATCACGGTGGCGCCCGAGAGCTGCTGCACGCCCTCGACCATCGCCACCTTGCCCTCGACGTGGATGCGCGCGCCCAGGCGCACCATCTCGTTCACATGCATGAAGCGGTTCTCGAAGATGGTCTCGGTGACCATCGAGGCGCCGTGCGCGATCACGTTGAGCGCCATAAACTGCGCCTGCATGTCGGTCGGGAAGCCCGGGTATTCGGTGGTGCTGAAGCTCTGGGCCTCGAGCTGTTCGGCCCCCTTCGAGGCGATGCGGATGCCGTCCTGCTCGCAGCCCACTTCGCAGCCGGCGTCGCGCAGCTTGTCGATCACCGCGTCGAGGTGGTCGCCGCGCGCATGGCGCAGCAGGGCCTCGCCGCCCGCGACCGCCACGGCGCACAGGAAGGTGCCGGCCTCGATGCGATCGGCCACCACGGCGTGCTCGCAACCGTGCAGCTTCTCCACGCCCTGGATGCGGATGTGGCTGGTGCCGTGGCCCTCGATCTTCGCGCCCATGCGGATCAGCATCTCGGCCAGATCGACGATCTCGGGCTCCTGCGCGGCGTTCTCGAGCAGCGTCTCGCCCTCGGCCAGCGCGGCGGCCATCAGGAAGTTCTCGGTGCCGGTGACCGTGACCATGTCGGTCAGGATGCGCGCGCCCTTCAGGCGCGTGCGGCCCGCGGGCAGGCGCGCGACCATGTAGCCGTGCTCGACCACGATCTCGGCGCCCATGGCCTGCAGGCCCTTGATGTGCTGGTCGACCGGCCGCGAGCCGATGGCGCAGCCGCCCGGCAGCGACACCTTGGCGTGGCCGAAGCGCGCCAGCAGCGGGCCCAGCGCCAGCACCGAGGCGCGCATCGTCTTCACGAGTTCGTACGGGGCCTCGGGGCGGGTCAGGTCGCCGGCGTTCAGGCGCACCGTGCCGTTGTCGTCGCGCTCGGCCGACACGCCCATGTTGCGCACCAGCTTGAGCATGGTCGACACGTCCTGCAGGCGCGGCACGTTGTGCAGCACCACGGGCTGGTCGGTCAGCAGGGCCGCGCACAGCTCGGGCAGCGCGGCGTTCTTGGCGCCGGAAATGAGTACTTCGCCGCGGAGCTGGCGCCCGCCGCGAATCAGGAGTTTGTCCATCGAAGGTCCAGCGAGTGGCTCGCAAAGGGCCCGCAGGCCCGGAGAGTTATTTTTCAGCCGCCGCCCATTCGGACGGCGTGTAGGTCTTCATCGAGAGCGCATGCACCTCGTCGGTGTGCATTTTCGCACCGAGGGTGGCGTAGACCCGCTGATGGCGCTGGATCGAGCGCTTGCCCTCGAATTCGGCCGAGACGATGGTGGCGTACCAATGTCGGCCGTCCCCCTCGAGCGCGATGTGCTCGCACGGCAGGTGGGACTGGATGATGGCCTTGAGTTGGTCTGCGGTCATGGAGTGTGGGGTGGGCCGTTCAGCCTCGGATTTTGTAGCCGATCTTCAGCAGGTGGACCGCGATCGCGCTGACCACGAGCCAGGCGCTGCCGACGATCCCGAAGCTCAGCCACGGCGAGGCGTCGCTGACGCCGAAGAAGCCGTAGCGGAAGCCGTCGATCATGTAGAAGAAGGGGTTCAGGTGGCTCACCGACTGCCAGAACGGCGGCAGCGAGCCGATCGAATAGAACACGCCCGACAGGAAGGTCATGGGCATGATCAGGAAATTCTGGAACACGGCCATCTGGTCGAACTTCTCGGCCCAGAGCCCGGCGATCAGGCCCAGCGTGCCGAGCATGGCCGAGCCGAGCAGCGCGAACACCAGGATCCAGACCGGCGCCGCGAAATCCGGCATGGCGAAGAAGATCGTGACCAGGAACACGCCGAGCCCCACCGCCAGCCCGCGGATCACCGAGGAGCCCACGTAGGCCAGGAACCAGCCCCAGTGCGACAGCGGCGTGAGCAGCACGAACACGAGGTTGCCCATGATCTTGCTCTGGATGATCGAGGACGAGCTGTTGGCGAACGCGTTCTGCAGCACGCTCATCATCACCAGGCCCGGGATCAGGAAGGCGGTGTAGCCGACGGTGCCGTAGACCTTCACGTGGTCCTCGAGCACATGGCCGAACACCATCAGATAGAGCAGCGCGGTGAGCACCGGCGCGCCGACGGTCTGGAAGCCGACCTTCCAGAAGCGCAGCGTCTCCTTGTAGAGCAGCGCGCGCCAACCCGTGACAGCCATCATCGCGCGACCTCCAGCGGCGTCTGCTCGCCCGCCATCAGGTCGATGAACACGTCTTCCAGGTCGGCCTTGCGCATTTCCACGTCTTCCACCGCCACGCCGGCCTGCCGGATGGCGGCCAGCAGTTGTTCGACCTCGTGCGCGTTCTGCGCCGGCAGCTGCACGATGCGGCCCGTGATGCGCGCATGCTGGGCGATTTCCCAGGGCAGCATCGCATCGGTCTTGAAGCGCAGCACGTTGCTCGCGGCCGACTTCAGCAGCTCGCTGGTGCGGTCCAGCGCGATCACGCGCCCGAGCTTGAGCATCGCGATGCGGCTGCACAGCGCCTCGGCTTCCTCGAGGTAATGGGTGGTCAGCAACACCGTGCTGCCCTGCTTGTTGAGCCGCGCGACGAACTGCCACAGCGTCTGGCGCAGCTCGACGTCGACGCCCGCGGTGGGCTCGTCGAGCACGATCACCGGCGGCTTGTGCACCAGCGCCTGCGCCACCAGCACGCGGCGCTTCATGCCGCCCGAGAGCTGGCGCATGTTGGCGGTGGCCTTGTCGGCCAGGCCCAGGCTCTGCAGCAGCTCGTCGATCCAGGCCTCGTTGTTGGTGATGCCGAAGTAGCCCGACTGGATGCGCAGCGACTCGCGCACGTTGAAGAAGGGGTCGAACACCAGCTCCTGCGGCACGATGCCGAGCTGGCGGCGGGCCTGGGCGTAGTCGCGCTGCACGTCGAAGCCATGCACGCGGATCGACCCGGCGGTGGGCCGCGACAGGCCAGCGAGCATGCTGATCAGCGTGGTCTTGCCGGCCCCGTTGGGACCGAGCAGGCCGAAGAACTCGCCGGGCTCGATGTCGAAGCTGACCTCGTCGACCGCCCGCAGCCCGGTCTTGCCCTGGGCCCGCTGCTGTCGTGAGGGAGGATAGGTCTTGGAGACCGATTGGAATGAGATCGCGGGCATGGGAGGCCGGGATTTTAAGGGCGCGGGTCCTCCAGCGCAGTTCGTGCGGGAATGCAAGCCCGGCGGACCCTTAAGGACCGCGAGGCCGGTTGGGGTCAGAATCGCGCCCGACGCCGGGCGGGGCACCGCCACCGCCGGCCGTCGCAAGGAGCCCTCGTGATGCGATCGTTGCACCGTCCTCCCCGGCCCTGGCTGGCCGCCGGAGTCCTGGTTCTTGCAAGCCTGCTGTCCGCCTGCGGCGGTGGAGGCGGCGGTGGTGGGGGCGGCGGCCTGCCCATCGTCGGGGGCAACCCGCCGACCAACACCACGGCCGAACTGCCCTCGCGCGAAGCCCTGATCGCGCGCGCCCGGTCGCTGGAACTCGCCACCCCCTACGTGCCGCCGCCCGGCAACGTGCTCGAGCACAACACCTCGGGCTATGCCAAGGCGATGTGCTCGGCGGTCTTCATCACCGGGCTCGACCCGGACGTCGCCGCCGAGACCGTCGGCTACTTCGTCGGGCCCTATTCGGAGCGCAAGAAGGTCGGCAAGCCGGTGGTCGACCGCGCGAAGCGCGAAGTGCGCATCGCCATCCCGGGCGGGCCCACGCTGACCGCGCGCCAGTTCGGCTCGCAAGGCTGCGTGACGCTGCCGCCAGGGCGCGACGACGTCTTCTTCACCCCGCTGGAGGTCAAGAGCGCGCTGCCCGACCCGTCCACCCAGCCCTGGCCGATGGGCGACGTGCTGCCGAGCACCCCGTTCCCGGCCAACGTGAACATGACCAAGGTGAACCAGGCCGTGAGCGCCGCCTTCGGCGTGCCCGAGGCCTACACCTCGGCCTTCGTGGTCACGCACAAGGGGCGGATCCTCGCCGAGCGCTACATGCCGGGCATCGGCCCGACGACGCCGCTGGAGTCGTGGTCCATGGGCAAGAGCGTGGTGGCCACCATGATGGGCGTGCTGATCCGGCAGGGCGTCTACACCCTCGACCAGCCGGCACCGATCCCCGAGTGGCAGGGCGAAGGCGACGGCCGCCAGAAGATCCGCATCTCGGACCTGCTGCACATGTCGAGCGGGCTGCGCATCAAGGCGCCCGACGATCCGGACTTCGACCCGAACGGCACCTACCCCGACCACATCTACTTCTACACGGGGCGCATCAACGCCTTCAACTACGCCGCCACGCGGCCGCAGCAATGGCAGCCCAACCTCGTGGGCCGCTACCGCAACACCGATCCCGTGCTGGCCAGCTACCTGGTGCGCCTCGCGGTCGAGAAGCGCGGCGAGGAGTACCTCTCGTTCCCGCAGCGCGAGCTGTTCGACCGGATCGGCATCCGCTCGATGGTGCTGGAGACCGATCCCTACGGCAACTTCCTGGCACAGGGCTACGACTTCATGTCGGGCCGCGACTGGGCGCGGCTGGCCAACCTGTACCTGCAGGACGGCGTCTGGAACGGCGAGCGCATCCTGCCCGAGGGTTTCGTGAATTTCGTGCGCACCGTGGCGCCAGGCTGGGCGGCCGACAAGCGACCGATCTACGGCGGCTTCTTCTGGCTCAACGGGACGATGAACAACACCACAGCGTTCCCGGTGCCGACCTCGGCCTACTACATGCTGGGCGCGGACGGACAGGTGGTGCTGATCGTGCCCTCGCACGACCTGGTGGTGGTGCGCATCGGGCACTCGAAGGGCGCGCCGGCCTATGGCCGGCCGCTGAACGATGCGTTGAAGCTGCTGATGGAGGCGATTCCCGCCTCCTGAGGATGAGGAGCGCCCTCAGGGCGCGGCCGGCAGCAGTCCGGCGATGCCGTAGAGCGCCGCCAGCTCGCGCAGCCGCGGCGACAGGCCCTTCACCGCGAAGCCGCGCCCGAGCGCGCTGGCCTCGCGGCGGCATTCGAGCAGCACCGCCAGCGCCGACGAGTCGAACTGCACCAGCGCGCTGGCGTCGACCACGGTGGCGGAGGCGTCGCCCTGACCGGCGAGGCCCTTCTGCAGCATGCGCATGCAGGCGGGCGCCTCGTCGTGCGTGAGCTTCGTCGGCAGGACCAGCATGGCCTCGGCTCCTTCTCGATGGACCCGGCCGGGCTCAGCCCTTGCCGCCGCCCTTGTTGCGGGCCGCCAGCGCGGTGATCAGGCCGTCGATGCCGCGGGCGTTGATCTCCTGCGAGAACTGGGTGCGGTAGGTATCGACCAGCCACACGCCGAGCACGTTGAGGTTGTAGACCTTCCAGCCGCCGCCCTGGCCGGGCGTCTTCTCGAGGCGGTAGTCGAGCTGGACCGGGTCGCCGCGGCCGCGGACCTCGGTGCGCACCAGCACTTCCTTGTCGTCGGGCGAACCGCGGTACGGGCGCACCGTGACGGTCTGGTCGCTCACCTGGTCGAGCGCGCCGGCATAGGTGCGCACCAGCAGGGTCTTGAACTCTTCCTGCAGGCGCTTCTGCTGCTCGGGCGTGGCCTGGCGCCAGGCCGGGCCGACAGCCGAGGCGGTCATGCGCTGGAAGTTGACGTTCGGCATGATCTTGCTGTCGACCAGCAGCATGATCTTGTTGACGTCGCCGGCCTTGATCGAGGTGTCGGCCTTGATGGTCTCGAGCACGTCGGTCGACAGCCGCTTGACCAGCGCGTCGGGCGCTTCGTCCGCGGCCTGCGCGGGGCGCACGAAGGCGACGCCGGCGCCGATCAGCAGCGCGCCGGCCAGCACCAGGCGGCCGAGGCTGCGTCGTTGAATCAAGGTCTGGGTTTTTGTCATGATCGTGAGTCCCTCTGGTTGAATCTGCCGCGCGGCCCTTCGAAAAAGAGAGCAGCCGCGCCAAGTCTGGAACGGTTTCGACAGGCTACCGGCCTACCGGGTTCCTGAACGTCGGATGAAGCCTGCAACCGGATGCAAGCGAAGGCCGTGGCCTCCTGACCTCGAAAAGCCGCGCTCCGGGCAGCGGCAAAGGCCTACTTGCCGTCGCCGCCCTTGGCGCCGTCCTTGGGGTCGATGTCCTCGCGCTCGTCGGGCGGGTTGCCGTCGTAGATGTCGCTGCGGCGGTGCTGCAGATAGGCGTCGCGCGTGAAGGTGTACTTGTCGAGCGCCGCATCGTCGAGCAGGCGGCCGGCGCGCAGGTACTTGGCACGGGTGTCGACCAGGTTCAGCACGTTGAGCGAATTGCGCCACGCCACGTCGTTCATGTGCGAGATCGGATCGCCCCAGCGGTCCACCGGCAGCGCCGCGGCATCGCGCACGGTCGAAGGGCCGAGCAGCGGCAGCACGAGGTACGGACCCGAACCCACGCCCCAGTAGCCGAGCGTCTGGCCGAAATCCTCGTCGTGGCGGTCGATGCCCGCCTCGGTGGCGATGTCGAGCAGGCCGCCGAGACCGAAGATCGTGTTGACGTTCAAACGCATGAAGGTCTGGGCGCTGTTCTGCACCTTGCCCTGCGCGACGTTGTTGGCGAGGTTCCAGACGTCGCCCACGTTGTTGAAGAAGTTGGTGACACCGGTGCGCACCAGCGAAGGCAGCACGCGGGTATAGGTGGTGGCCACCGGCACGAGCACGTTCTCGTCGACGGTGTCGTTGAAGCGGGTCACGCCTCGGTTGAAGGGCTCGAACGGATCGAGCGGATTGGCCTGCGGGCCGGTGGCGCACGCGGCGAGCACCGACAGAAGAGCAGAAATGCCCATCCAGCGGGCATAGGTCGCTATGTTCTTCATAGCATTCGACATGGGGTGACGGTTTTTCATTTCTTGTTGGTGTTGGCCGGCGTGGAACTCCCCTCGGCGGCCTTGCTGTAGAGGAACTGGCTGATCAGGTTCTCGAGCACCACCGCCGATTGGGTGGCGGTGATCGTGTCGCCGGCCTGCAGGTTCTTCTCCTCGACACCCGCCTCGATCCCGATGTACTGCTCGCCGAGCAAGCCACTGGTGAGGATCTTCAGCGAACTGTCCTTGGGAAAACTGTAACGGTTTTGCAAAGCCAGCGTCACGTCGGCCTGAAATGTCTTGTCGTTGAACGAGATCGATTGCACGCGGCCGATCACCACGCCGGCGCTCTTGACGGCCGTCTGCGGCTTGAGGCCGCCGATGTTGTCGAAGCGCGCGGTGACGGTATAGGTCTTCTGGAAGTTCAGGCTCAGCAGATTGGCCGACTGCAGCGCGAGGAACAGCAGCCCGGCCGCCCCGAGCAGCACGAACAGGCCGACCCAGATGTCGTTGTTGGAACGTTGCATGGTTGCACTCTCTATCTAGAACGATCGGGGCGAGCCCCTTCAGATACTGAACATCATGGCGGTGAGCAGGAAATCGAGCCCCAGCACCGACAGCGAGGCCGCCACCACGGTGCGGGTGGTGGCGCGCGACACGCCCTCGGGCGTGGGTTGCGCCTCGTAGCCCTGCAGCAGCGCAATGAAAGTCACGGTGAAGCCGAACACGATGCTCTTGATGACGCCGTTGCCGACATCGCGCCAGACATCGACGCCCGCCTGCATCTGGCCCCAGAACGCGCCGGGATCGACGCCGAGCATCAGCACGCCCACCACGTAGCCGCCGAGGATGCCGACCGCGCTGAACACGGCCGCCAGCAGCGGCATGGTGATCACGCCGGCCCAGAAGCGCGGCGCGAGGATGCGCTGCACCGGGTCGACCGCCATCATCTCCATGGCGCTGAGCTGCTCGCCGGCCTTCATGAGGCCGATCTCGGCCGTGAGCGAGGTGCCGGCGCGGCCCGCGAACAGCAGCGCCGCCACCACCGGCCCGAGCTCGCGCACCAGGCTCAGCGTGACCAGCAGGCCGAGCGCCTCGGAGGAGCCGTAGCGCTGCAGCGCGTAGTACATCTGCAGCCCGAGCACGAAGCCCACGAAAAGACCCGACACCGCGATGATCGCGAGCGAGTAGTTGCCGAGGAAATGGATCTGGTCGCGCACCAGCGCGAAGCGGCGCAGGCTGCGCGAGCCCTGGAAGGCCAGCCGCATGAACAGCTTGGCACCATGGCCGAGATCGGCCAGCTTGCTGCGCACGGCGAAGCCGACGTCGCGCGGGTTCCACCAGCTCATGGATGGCCTCCATGCGCGGGACCGAAATCGTCCTCGATGCTGACGCCCGGATAGTGGAAGCGCACCGGCCCGTCGGGCAGCGCATGCACGAACTGGTGCACCAGCGGATCGCTGCTGTTGCGCACCTCGTCGGGCGTGCCCTGCGCGGCGATGCCGCCGTTGGCGAGCACGATCACCTGGTCGGCGATGCGGAAGGTCTCTTCCACGTCGTGCGACACGATGATGCTGGTGAGTCCCAGCGTGTCGTTGAGCTGGCGGATCAGCCGCGCCGCGGTGCCGAGCGAGATCGGGTCGAGGCCGGCGAAGGGTTCGTCGTACATCACGAAGTCGGGGTCGAGCGCGATCGCGCGCGCCAGCGCCACGCGCCGCGCCATGCCGCCCGAGACTTCGCTGGGCAGCAGGTCGCGCGCGCCGCGCAGGCCGACGGCGTCGAGCTTCATCAGCACGATGTCGCGCACCAGCGCCTCGGGCAGTTCGGTGTGTTCGCGCAGCGGAAAAGCCACGTTGTCGAGCACGCTCATGTCGGTGAACAACGCGCCGAACTGGAACAGCATGCCCATGCGGCGCCGCGCTGCATAGAGCGCGGTGGGGTCCATGCGGCCGACGTCCTGGCCGTCGAACAGCACCTCGCCGCGCTGGGCGCGCTGCTGGCCGCCGATCAGGCGCAGCACGGTGGTCTTGCCGCCGCCCGAGGCGCCCATGAGCGCCGTGACCTTGCCGCGCGGCAGCGAGAACGAGACGCCATCGAGGATCGCGCGCGCGCCATAACCGAAGCGAACGTCGCGAAACTCTACGAAGGGCTGTGGCTGTGCGGCTGGGTCCATCTCAATAAAAAAGCCGGGCGCCCTGAGGAGGCATCCCGGCATGCGGTTTCCGCGGATGATAAAGGAGCCGCGAGAAGCCCCGCCGAATTGAAACAAATTTCAGCCGTGGCAGCCTGCTCCGTTTGGAGGAGAAGCCCGCCGCCCTGGAGACGGCGGGCGCGGTGCCCGGAATCAGCGCGGCAGGTCGCTGAAGCCCATCAGGAACTCGTCGACCGAGCGCGCGGCCTGGCGACCCTCGCGGATCGCCCAGACCACCAGCGACTGGCCACGGCGCATGTCGCCGGCGGCAAAGACCTTCGGCACGTTGGTGGCATAGCCACCGATGAAGTCGACGCTGGCCTTCGCATTCCCGCGCGCATCCTTCTCGACGCCGAAGGCATCGAGCACGGTCGCCACGGGGCTCACGAAGCCCATCGCGAGCAGCACGAGGTCGGCCTTGAGCACCTGCTCGCTGCCGGCCACTTCCTGCATCTTGCCGTCCTTCCATTCGACGCGAACGGTCTTCAGGCCGGTGATCTTTCCCTTCTCGCCGATGAACTCCTTCGTGGAGATCGCGAACTCGCGCTCGCAGCCCTCGTCGTGGCTGGAGCTGGTGCGCAGCTTGATCGGCCAGTAGGGCCAGGTCAGCGGACGGTTCTCTTCCTCGGGCGGCTGCGGCATCAGCTCGAACTGCGTGACGCTCACGGCGCCATGGCGGTTGCTGGTGCCCACGCAGTCGGAGCCGGTGTCGCCACCGCCGATCACGATCACGTGCTTGCCATCGGCGCGCAGCTGGCCCTTGACCTTGTCGCCCGCGTTGACGCGGTTCTGCTGCGGCAGGAACTCCATCGCGAAATGAATGCCGTCGAGGTCGCGGCCGGGCACGGGCAGGTCGCGCGACTGCTCGGCGCCGCCGGTCAGCAGCACGGCGTCGAAGTCCTTCTGCAGCTGCTCGGGCGTGACGCTTTCCTTCGCCAGGTTGGTGACCTTCGAGCCCTTGCCCAGCGGATCCTTGGCGGCACCGACGACCACGCCGGTGCGGAACACCACGCCCTCGGCCTTCATCTGCTCGACGCGGCGATCGATGTGCGACTTCTCCATCTTGAAGTCGGGGATGCCGTAGCGCAACAGGCCGCCGATGCGGTCGTTCTTCTCGAACAGCGTCACATCGTGGCCCGCGCGCGCGAGCTGCTGGGCGGCGGCCATGCCGGCCGGGCCCGCGCCCACCACGGCGACCTTCTTGCCGGTCTTGTGCTTGGCCACGCGCGGCGCGACCCAGCCTTCGTCCCAGGCGCGGTCGATGATGGCGTGCTCGAGCGACTTGATGCCGACCGCGTCGTCGTTCACGTTGAGCACGCAGGCGGCCTCGCAGGGCGCGGGGCAGATGCGGCCGGTGAACTCCGGGAAGTTGTTGGTCGAGTCGAGCACCGCGAAGGCGTTGCGCCAATCGTTGCGGTACACCAGGTCGTTGAAGTCCGGAATGATGTTGTTGACCGGGCAGCCGCTGTTGCAGAACGGCGTGCCGCAGTCCATGCAACGCGCGCCCTGCACCTTCGCCTGGTCGGCGTCCAGGCCGACGACGAATTCCTTGTAGTGCTTGAGCCGCTCCTCGACCGGGCGATAGCCCTCCTCGATGCGCTCATGCTCCAGAAAACCGGTGATCTTTCCCATCGTGCTGTTCCTTCGTTGTGTCTTCGTTCACCCGCGCCTTCAGGCGGCGGCCGGCACCGTCTTGGGCGCGGCGGCGATCGCATGCGGCTCGAGGCCGACGTGCGCGTTGTTGCCGGTGCTGGTGAGCTCGACCTTGCGGTCGTGCAGCTCGGCCAGGGCGCGCTTGTACTCGTTGGGGAAGACCTTGACGAACTTGGTGCGCGACACGGCCCAGGTGTCGAGCAGCTCGCGCGCGCGCTTGCTGCCGGTCCAGCGGTGGTGGTCCTCGAGCAGCTTCTTCAGCTGGGCCTCGTCGGTCTCGCCGCCGTGCCAGATCTTGCGGTGCACGCTGGCGGTCTGCTCGGCCGAGGTCAGCACCTTGTCGAGCGAGACCATCGCCATGTTGCAGCGCGAGGCGAACTGGCCGTCCTCGTCGTAGACGAAGGCCACGCCGCCGCTCATGCCGGCCGCGAAGTTGCGCCCGGTCTTGCCGAGCACGGCCACCGTGCCGCCGGTCATGTACTCGCAGCCGTGGTCGCCCGTGCCTTCGATGACCGCCGTGGCGCCCGACAGGCGCACCGCGAAGCGCTCGCCGGCCACGCCGCACAGGTAGGCCTCGCCGGTGGTCGCACCGTACAGCGCGGTGTTGCCGACGATGGTGTTGCGCGCGGCCTCGCCGCGGAAGTCGAGGCTGGGGCGCACTACCACGCGGCCGCCCGACAGGCCCTTGCCGGTGTAGTCGTTGGCGTCGCCGATCAGGTACAGCGTGATGCCGCGCGCCAGGAAGGCGCCGAACGACTGCCCGCCCGTGCCCTCGAGCTGGATGCGGATCGAGTCGTCGGGCAGGCCCTGCGGATGCACCTTGGTCAGCGCGCCCGAGAGCATCGCGCCCACCGAGCGGTTGACGTTGCGCGCCACCTCGATGAACTGCACCTTCTCGCCCTTGTCGATCGCGGGACGCGACTTCTCGATCAGCCGGACGTCGAGCGCCTTGTCGAGGCCGTGGTCCTGGTTCTCGACATGGAAGCGCGAGACGTCGGCCGGCACGTTCGGCAGCGCGAACAGGCGGCTGAAGTCGAGGCCCGAGGCCTTCCAGTGCTCGATGCCCTTGCGCATGTCGAGCAGGTCGGCGCGGCCGATCATGTCGTCGAACTTGCGGATGCCGAGCTGGGCCATGATCTGGCGCACTTCCTCCGCGACGAAGAAGAAGTAGTTGACGACGTGCTCGGGCTTGCCCGAGAACTTCTTGCGCAGCACCGGGTCCTGCGTGGCCACGCCCACCGGGCAGGTGTTGAGGTGGCACTTGCGCATCATGATGCAGCCCTCGACCACCAGCGGCGCGGTGGCGAAGCCGAACTCGTCGGCGCCCAGCAGCGCGCCGATGGCGACGTCGCGGCCGGTCTTCATCTGGCCGTCGGCCTGCACGCGGATGCGGCTGCGCAGGCGGTTGAGCACCAGCGTCTGCTGCGTTTCGGCCAGGCCGATTTCCCACGGGCTGCCCGCATGCTTGATCGACGACCAGGGCGAGGCGCCCGTGCCGCCGTCGTGGCCGGCGATCACGACGTGGTCGCTCTTGCACTTGGCCACGCCCGCGGCGATGGTGCCGACGCCGATCTCGCTGACCAGCTTCACGCTGATGCTGGCGTGCGGCGCGGTGTTCTTCAGGTCGTGGATCAGCTGGGCCAGGTCCTCGATCGAGTAGATGTCGTGGTGCGGCGGCGGCGAGATCAGGCCCACGCCCGGCACCGCGTAGCGCTGCTTGCCGATGTACTCGGTGACCTTGCCGCCCGGCAGCTGGCCGCCCTCGCCCGGCTTCGCGCCCTGGGCCATCTTGATCTGGATCTGGTCGGCCGAATGCAGGTACTCGGCCGTGACGCCGAAGCGGCCCGAGGCCACCTGCTTGATGCGCGAGCGCAGCGAGTCGCCGTCCTTCAGCGGCAGGTCGACCTCGACGTTCTCGGCGCCGATCACGCTGCGCAGCGTGTCGCCCTGCTTGATCGGGATGCCCTTGAGCTCGTTGCGGTAGCGCGCGGGGTCTTCGCCGCCCTCGCCGGTGTTGCTCTTGCCGCCGATGCGGTTCATGGCCACGGCCAGCACCGAGTGCGCCTCGGTGCTGATCGAGCCCAGCGACATCGCGCCGGTGGCGAAGCGCTTGACGATGTCGGCGGCCGACTCGACCTCGTCGACCGGAATCGCCTTCGCCGGATCGATCTTGAACTCGAACAGGCCGCGCAGCGTGAGGTGGCGGCGGTTCTGGTCGTTGATGAGCTGGGCGTATTCCTTGTACGTGTTCCAGTTGTTGGCGCGCGTGCTGTGCTGCAGCTTGGCGATCGCGTCGGGCGTCCACATGTGCTCCTCGCCGCGCGTGCGCCAGGCGTATTCGCCGCCGGCGTCGAGCATGCTGGCGAGCACCGGATCGTCGCCGAAGGCGGCCTTGTGCATGCGGATGGCTTCCTCGGCGATCTCGAACACGCCGATGCCTTCCACGCGGCTGGCGGTGCCGGTGAAGTACTTGCTGACGGTCTCGCTGTTCAGGCCGATGGCCTCGAACAGCTGGGCGCCGCAGTAGCTCATGTAGGTGCTGACGCCCATCTTCGACATGATCTTCGACAGACCCTTGCCGATCGCCTTCACGTAGTTGTAGATCGCCTTCTCGGCGCTCAGCGCGCCCGGCAGGTCGGCGTGCATGCCGGCCAGGGTGTCCATCGCGAGGTAGGGATGGACCGCCTCGGCGCCGTAGCCCGCGAGCACGGCGAAGTGGTGCACCTCGCGCGCCGAGCCGGTCTCCACCACCAGGCCGGCCGTGGTGCGCAGGCCCTCGCGCACCAGGTACTGGTGCACGGCCGACAGCGCCAGCACGGCGGGGATCGCGACCTGCGTCGGGCCGACGCCGCGGTCGCTCACGATCAGGATGTTGTGGCCGCCCTTGATGGCATCGACGGCTTCGGCGCACAGCGAGGCCAGCTTGGCTTCGACGCCTTCGTCGCCCCAGGCGAGCGGGTAGGTGATGTCGAGCACGTAGCTCTTGAACTTGCCCTGCGTGTACTTGCCGATGTCGCGCAGCTTCGCCATGTCGGCGAAGTCGAGGATCGGCTGGCTCACCTCGAGCCGCATCGGCGGGTTGACCTGGTTGATGTCGAGCAGGTTGGGCTTGGGGCCGATGAAGGACACCAGCGACATCACGATGGCTTCGCGGATCGGGTCGATCGGCGGGTTCGTGACCTGGGCGAACAGCTGCTTGAAGTAGTTGTACAGCGGCTTGTTCTTGCTCGAGAGCACGGCCAGCGGGCTGTCGTTGCCCATCGAGCCGATGCCCTCTTCGCCGGCCTGCGCCATCGGGCTCATCAGGAACTTGATGTCTTCCTGGGTGTAGCCGAAGGCCTGCTGGCGGTCGAGCAGCGCGACCTGCGAGATCGGCGCGGCGACCGGCTCGGCCTGCACGCTGTCGAGCTTGATGCGCAGGTTCTCGATCCACTGCTTGTACGGCTTGCTGTTGGCGAGGGTGGCCTTGACCTCCTCGTCGTCGATCATGCGCCCTTGCTCGAGGTCGATCAGGAACATCTTGCCGGGCTGCAGGCGCCACTTGCGCACGATCTTCTGCTCGGGCACGGGCAGCACGCCCGACTCCGAAGCCATGATGACGAGGTCGTCGTCGGTCACGCAGTAGCGCGAGGGACGCAGGCCATTGCGGTCGAGCGTGGCGCCGATCTGGCGGCCGTCGGTGAACACGATCGAGGCCGGGCCGTCCCAGGGCTCGAGCATGGCGGCGTGGTATTCATAGAACGCGCGGCGGCGCGGGTCCATGGTGCTGTGCTGTTCCCAGGGCTCGGGAATCATCATCATCACGGCCTGGCTGATCGGGTAGCCGGCCATCGTCAGCAGCTCGAGGCAGTTGTCGAAGGTGGCGGTGTCGGACTGGCCCGCGAAGCTGATCGGATAGAGCTTCTGCAGGTCGGCGCCGAGCACGGGCGAGGACATCACGCCCTCGCGCGCCTTCATCCAGTTGTAGTTGCCCTTGACCGTGTTGATCTCGCCGTTGTGCGCGACGTAGCGGTACGGGTGGGCCAGCGGCCACTCGGGGAAGGTGTTGGTCGAGAAGCGCTGGTGCACCAGGCCCAGGGCCGAGACGCAGCGCTTGTCCTGCAGGTCGAGGTAGTAGGTGCCGACCTGGTCGGCGAGCAGCAGGCCCTTATAGACCACGGTGCGGCTCGACATGCTCGGAACGTAATATTCCTTGCTGTGCTTGAGCTTCAGGCGCTGGATGTTGGCGCTCGCTGTCTTGCGGATCACGTAGAGCTTGCGTTCCAGCGCGTCCTGCACGATCACGTCGTTGCCGCGGCCGATGAAGACCTGGCGCAGCAGCGGTTCCTTTTCGCGCACGGTGGGCGACATCGGCATGTCGCGGTTGACCGGCACGTCGCGCCAGCCCAGCAGCACCTGGCCTTCGGCCTTGATCGCGCGTTCCATTTCCTGCTCGCAGGCCTGGCGCGAGGCGTGTTCCTTCGGCAGGAAGATCATGCCGACGCCGTACTCGCCCGGCGGGGGCAGCGTGACGCCCTGCTTGGCCATCTCGTCGCGGTACAGGTGGTCGGGCAGCTGGATCAGGATGCCGGCGCCGTCGCCCATCAGCTTGTCGGCGCCCACCGCGCCGCGATGGTCGAGGTTCTCGAGGATCTTCAAGCCCTGCAGCACGATGGCGTGGCTCTTCTCGCCCTTGATGTGGGCCACGAAGCCGACGCCGCAGGCATCGTGCTCGTCGGCACCGGAATACAGACCGTGTTGTTGGAGATGTTGAATCTCGGCAGCCGTCGTCATGGCGCACTCCTTCAGTTTTCGCAGGGATTGGGAGCATATTGCGATGCACAAAGAATGCCAAACACTTTAATAGGGGTCAGATTCCGATTAAATCTTGAGTTTTCTTGTCAGAATTTAATTGGGGACACATCAAATTAGATAGCGAAAGACAGCCACTGGACGGCGGTTTCCGCCCTCTTCAGCTCAGCTCTTGATGTCGGAAGGCGGCCGCCCGGCCTTGGCCGGCAGCACTCGGCGCTCGGTGTTCTTCTGCAACGCTTCCAGGAAATCGGCGTCGCCGGCCGCCCAGCCACGCAGCGTGGCCTCGGTCAGCGCCGACTGGTCGGCGGCCCGGACCCCCGCGCGCACCAGTTCGACATACGCCGCCTCGCGCGCGAACGGGGTGTTGCCGAGCTCCCAGTACAGCGGATGGGGCGTGAGCAGCCGGTCGTGCCGCAACCCCGCGTAGTGCGCATGGCTGGACCACGCGAAGTCGCGCGGATCGATCACCAGCCCCGCGCGCACCGGGTTGAGGTCGATGTAGGCCATGCAGGTCAGCAGGTAGCGCTCGGTCTGGATCAGGGTCGACCTGTAGCGCCCTTCCCACAGGGTGCCGCTGCGGCCATGGCGGTCGTTGAAGTAGCGCACGTAGCTGCGCCCGACCGACTGCATGAGCTGCGGCAGCCCCGTGGCGGTGTCGGGCGTGGCCAGCAGGTGGAAGTGGTTGTCCATCAGTACGTAGGCGTGCACCGCGACGCCGAAGCGCGTGGCGCTGTCGGCCAGCAGGGCGAGCAGCTTCTCGTGGTCGGCACGGTCCACGAAGATCGGCTGGCGGTTGTTGCCGCGCTGGATCGCATGGTGCGGCAGGCCGGCAAGTGTGAGGCGGGGAAGGCGGGCCATGGGCCAGGAAGGGGTTGACGCGCGGGACTTGTATCCTAAGCCGCCCGCCGAACCATCCCATCCTGGCGGGGGAGGAGCCATTCGATGTTCAAGTTCTTCAAGGAAATGCTCGATACGGTCAAGGAAGGCATGGCGGAGGGACGCGCCGAGCTGGCGCAGGAAACCGCCGAGCGCGAGGCCAAGGCGCAGCAGGACGGCGCGGCGCTCGAGGCCCGGCTCGCTGCCTCGTCGCGCTACGAGAACATGGCCGTGGCGCTGGCCGCGATCTACCGCGAGACCTTCGCCCCCGAGCTCAAGGCCGCCAGGGAAGCGAACCGCGGCGCGGTGCACCTGCTGTGCGTGCCGATCCCCGACGAGGAAGTCGGGCCGTGGAAGAAGCTGCTGGCACGCGACTTCGACGCGGACGGCGAGGCACAGGCACGCGAAGCCATCGCCGACACCCACGACGCGGCCGAGGCGATGGCCCGGAGCACGGATGGCGAACTGGCCGTGTGGATCGCCCGCTTCGCGCACCTCGCGACCGGCTCGGCGGCGGTCGGCTACCTGGAAGCGCGCGAGGCGCTGGACGCGCTCGAGCCGGCGATCGCGCTGGCGGTCGAGCGCTTCGATGGCTGGGAGAGCTACGGCCGCAGCTTCCTCGAGGGCGAGCGCGATGCCGCGGGCAGCAACTTCATGGGCCGCAAGGTGCTGGCTTCGGTGACCGAACAGCTGCTGGAAGACGAGCGCAGCCCGTGGAAGACGCTGGCCTGGCCCACGCGCGACGCGCTGCCTGCGCTGCTCGCCTCGCGCTGAGCCGGCGCGGCGTCAGGCTCAGTCGAGACTAAAGCGCGTATCGCCCAACGCATCGAGCCCGAACTGCGCCAGCAGTTCGCGCAGCCGCGCCGCCGCGCTCGCCTTGCGCTGGCCGGTGTGGCGCGCGAGGATCAGCTCGTTCTTCATGCTGTGCTCCCAGCCCACGAGCTCGGTCACGGTGACGCTGTAGCCGTTGGCCTCGAGGTACAGGCAGCGCAGCACGTTGGTGAGCTGGCTGCCGATCTCGCGCGTGTGCAGCGGATGGCGCCAGAGCTCGGCCAGCGGCGTGCGCGAGAGCGCCAGTGCCTTGGTCTCGCGCAGGCAGGCCGCCACCTCCGCCTGGCAGCACGGCACCAGCACCATGCAGCGCGCCTTCTTCGCGAGGCCGAAGGCGATCGCGTCGTCGGTGGCGGTGTCGCAGGCATGCAGCGCGGTCACCACGTCGATCCGCGGCGGCAGCTCGCCCGCGGTGGCCGATTCGGCCACCGTGAGGTTGAGGAAGGACATGCGGTCGAAGCCCAGCCGCTGCGCGAGTTCACGCGACTTCTTGACCAGCTCGGCGCGCGTCTCGATGCCGTAGACGTGACCGCCCTGCCCCGCGCGGAAGAACAGGTCGTAGACGATGAAGCCCAGGTACGACTTGCCCGCGCCATGGTCGGCCAGCGTGGCGTTGGCGCCGCCCTCGGGCAGCTCGCGCAGCAGCTGCTCGATGAACTGGAACAGGTGGTAGACCTGCTTGAGCTTGCGGCGCGAGTCCTGGTTGAGCCGGCCCTCGCGCGTGAGGATGTGCAGCTCCTTGAGCAGCTCGACCGACTGGCCCGGGCGCAAGGCCTCGGCGAGCTCGGCATCGGCCTTCGCCATTCTGGCGGTCTTGCCGCCCTTGGCGGAATGGTCGTCGCGGATCTTTTTCAAAGCGTGGGCATTCATGTGGGGGTGCTCCCGGGGCCGACATCGAGCGCGGCCCAGCCTTCGGGCCCGAGGGCCTCGAGGGTGTCGATGTTGCGGCCGAAGATCTCCTCGGCGTCGGGAAAGGCCTCGACCGCGCGGTCCACGCTCTCTTCGCGCAGCAGGTGCAGCGTGGGATAGGGCGCGCGGTTGGTGGCGTTGCCGATGTCGTCGGGCTCGGTGCCGCCGAACTGGAATTGCGGATGGAAGCTCGCGAGCTGCAGCGCGCCGTCGAAGCCGGCCTTGGCGAGCCGGCGCTCGGCACGCGCCGTGAAGTCGTTGAAATCGAGGAAGTCCGAAAGCGTGTTCGGCGCGATCAGCAATGTGGTGTCGCGCTCGGTGGCATCGAACGCGACGAGTTGCCGGGCCTCGGCGAGCAATGCGTCGAGCAGGTCGTCATGCTCGGCGGGCAGATAGGTGGCGTAGTGGATCCGGCCCTTGACGTGCACGGCCTTCGCGAACGGGCACAGGTTGAGGCCGATCACCGCGCGCTCGAGCCAGCGGCGCATGTCGGCGATGGCCTGCTCGGCCGTGACGAAGGCACCGCCGCTCATGGCGTCGCCGCCTCCAGCGCCAGCCGCGCGCGGCCGAGCCGGCGCGCGATCGCGATGCCGGTCAGCGAGCAGGCGAGCGTCGCGACCCAGGTCCAGTGCCATCCGCCAACGCGGTGCGCCACCCAGGCAACAGTCGGCGGCGCCAGGAACTGGCCCAGCGACGAGGCCTGCTGCATCAGTCCGACGGTGGTCGAGACGGTGGCCGGCCCGGGCGCGAAGCGCACGCCGAGCAGGAACAGCGTGGCCGGCACCATGCCGCCCGCGAGCGAGAAGGCGCAGACGGCCACGAAGCGCAGCGAGGCGGGCAGCCCGATGGCATCGGCGCCCGGCCCGCGCAGTTCCGCGAAGGCCGCGATGCCGCCCAGCGCCATGATCAGGAAGCCCCACTGCAGCAGCCGCTCGGGCGCGATGCCGCGCTGCAGCCAGCGCCCGCCCATGATGTTGCCGACGATGTTCATCGCGGCCGCCAGCGCCGTGAGCACCGCGTTCCAGCCGGCCGGCACGCCCGCGCCGGCATAGATCGCGGGCAGGAAGCCGATCACTGCCATCCACTGCGCCGAGTAGACGGCGAAGCTCAGCGCCGTGAGCCAGGGGCCGCGCGCGCCGACCGTGGTGCGCAGGCGCGACCAGCCGCTCTCGGGCACGGCGGCGGCGATCGGCGCGCGTTGCCGGTCGGCCGGCACCGCGACGAACAGCCAGGCCGCCGCCAGCGCCGACACCAGCGACAGCGCCCACCACCAGCCGGGCCAGCCGTTCCAGCCGATCAATACCGGGCCGAGCAACAGGGCCAGCGCCACGCCGAACGGCATGTAGGCGCCCCAGAGCCCCAGTGCGGCCTTGTCGGCGCCCGCGGGCGTGAGGGCGCGGATCAGGCCCGGGCCCGGCATCACCGCCAGCAGGAAGCCGACGCCCTCGACGGCGCGCAGCACCAGCAGCCAGGGCACGGCCTGCTCGGCCGGCAGATGGCTGCCGACCGCACCGCCCGCGAGGCTGGCCAGGGTCAGCACCGCCAGTCCGCCCAGCATGCTGCGGCGCAGGCCGATGGTGTCGGCCGCCAGGCCCGCGAGCAGGCCCAGCGTCATGCTCGCGACCTGGACCAGCGACAGCAGGAAGCCGGCCTCGACCAGGCCGATGCCCAGCGAAGCCTGCAGCGCCGGCACCGCGGGCGGCAGCTTGCCCAGGTGCAGCGCGGCGCTGACGCCCGCGACCACGACCGCGAAGGCGGCCGCGGGGATGCGCGGGCGCGCGCCGGGCGATGTCATGCCGCCGGCCCGTCGGCGCGCGCAATGCCGCGCCGGCCGGTCAGCCGCTCGTGCTCGCGCATCGCGAAGCGGTCGGTCATGCCCGCGATGTAGTCGGCCACGGCACGCGGGCGGTCCGCGCGCTCGGCGAAGGACTCGGGCATCTCGGCGCCGCGCTCGAGGTAGGCATCGAACAGTTCGCGCACCACCTCGCGCGCCTGGTCGGTGGTCTGCACCACCTGCGGATGGCGATAGAGGTTGCGGAACAGGAAGCGCTGCAGCGTCTCCGACTGCGCGCGCATGCCCTCGCTGAACGCGACCACCGGCGGCGCGCGGCGCACCGCATCGGCATCGCCGGGCGCGAGCGCCTCGAGCGTGGCGCGGGTGGCGTCGATCACGTCGTAGACCTGGGCGCTGAGCATGCGGCGGATGGTCTCGTAGAGCACGCGGCGGCCGCTGAGCGCCGGGTATTCGGCCAGCGCCTCGCGCCGGTAGCGTTCGAACAGCTCGACCTCGGCCAGTTGCTCGACCGCGATCAGGCCGGAGCGCACGCCGTCGTCGATGTCGTGGGCGTTGTAGGCGATCGCATCGGCCAGGTTGCACAGCTGCGCCTCGAGGCCGGGCTGGGTGCGGTCGATGAAGCGGCGCGCCACGCCGCCGGGCTCGGCCGCCTCGAGCTTCTCGGCGTTGGCGCGCGAGCAGTGCTTGAGGATGCCCTCGCGCGTCTCGAAGCCGAGGTTGAGGCCGTCGTACTGCGGATAGCGGTGCTCGAGCGCATCGACCACGCGCAGGCTCTGCAGGTTGTGCTCGAAGCCGCCGTGCTCGGCCATGCAGGCATTGAGCGCGTCCTGCCCCGCATGGCCGAAGGGCGTGTGGCCCAGGTCATGGGCCAGCGCGATGGCTTCCACCAGGTCCTCGTTGAGCCGCAGCGCGCGCGCGATGGAACGGCCGAGCTGCGCCACCTCGAGCGAATGCGTGAGCCGCGTGCGGAACAGGTCGCCCTCGTGATTGAGGAACACCTGGGTCTTGTAGACCAGCCGCCGGAACGCCGTCGAATGCACGATGCGGTCGCGGTCGCGCTGGAAGGCGTCGCGCGTGGGCGCGGGCGGCTCGGGATGGCGTCGGCCGCGCGAACGCGCGGGATGCGAGGCGTAGGGCGCGAGGCTCATGGATCCGCGGGGGCGATGCCGGCCATCGGAAGGGGGTTCAGGCCGCCGCGCAGGATTGCGCGAGCACCTCGCGCACCAGCGCGTCGGGCGCGCCGCGCATGATCGCGGAACCCGGCTTGTCGATCACGACGAAGCGGATCTCGCCGCCCTCGGATTTCTTGTCGACGCGCATCAGTTCCAGGTAGCGGTCGGCGCCGAGGTCGGGGCCGACCGTGGGCAGGCCGGCGCGCTGGATCAGCCGGGTCAGGCGCTCGACGAAGGCCGCATCCACGCCGCCGAGGCGCTGCGACAGCCGCGCCGCCATCACCATGCCGCAGCCCACGGCCTCGCCGTGCAGCCACTCGCCGTAGCCCAGGCCCGATTCGATCGCATGGCCGAAGGTGTGGCCGAAATTGAGGATCGCGCGCAGGCCGGTCTCGCGCTCGTCCTGGCCAACCACCAGCGCCTTGATCTCGCAGCTGCGCTTGACCGCATGCGCGAGCGCGGCGGGATCGCGCGCCACCAGGGCCTCGATGTTCGACTCGATCCAGTCGAGGAAGGCCATGTCGTGGATCGGTCCGTACTTGATGACCTCGGCCAGGCCGGCGCTGAGCTCGCGCGGCGGCAAGGTCTGCAGGGTGCCGAGGTCGCAGACCACCAGCTGCGGCTGGTAGAACGCGCCGATCATGTTCTTGCCCAGCGGATGGTTGATGGCCGTCTTGCCGCCGACCGAGGAATCGACCTGCGCCAGCAGCGTGGTCGGCACCTGGACGAAGGGCACGCCGCGCATGTAGCTGGCGGCCGCGAAGCCGGTCATGTCGCCCACCACGCCGCCGCCGAGCGCGAACAGCACGGTCTTGCGGTCGCTGCCGTGACCGAGCAGCGCATCGAAGATCAGGTTCAGCGTTTCGAGGTTCTTGTAGGCCTCGCCATCGGGCAGCTCGAGCAGATGCACCTGCCGGAACCGGCCGGCCAGCGCCTCGCGAAGCGCCTGGGCGTAGAGCGGCGCGACCGTGGTGTTGCTGACGATCAGCGCGCTGGCCGCCTGCGGCACGACGCCGTAGGTCCGGGGATCGTCGAACAGGCCGGCGCCGATGAGGATGGGATAGCTGCGGTCGCCGAGCGGGATGTCGACGCGTTCGAGGGGGGGCGGGGAAACGGAGGCGGCGGACGATGGCATGGCGGGAGTTTAGGCGGTGCGGCGCCGACGGGCCGGAACGCCGGCGCCAAGCGCCCGGGCGCGCGAGGGTCGATGCGCCTCGGGTCGCGCGGGCTCAGTCCGAAGACACGGTCGGCTCGGGCCCCTCGGGATGCGCGCCGGGCGACACGATGCCCGCCAGCTCGAGCTGCATCACGATGATATTCACGAGCGTCGCGACCGTGGGACGGCCGGTGTCGACCACGTCGTGGGCCGTCTCGCGGTAGAAGGGATCGCGCGCGTCGTGCAGCTCGCGCAGCCGGCCCAGCGGATCGGCCACCTGCAACAGCGGGCGCTTGACGTCGTGGCGCAGCCGCCGGAACAGGTCCTCGGGCGAGGACCGCAGGTAGATCACGTGGAAATGACCGCGCAGTTGCCGGCGGTTGGCCTCGCGCAGCACCGCGCCTCCCCCGGTGGCCAGCACGCCGTGCGCGCCAGCAGCCAGCTCGGCGATCACCTGCTGCTCGAGGTCACGGAAGGCGGCTTCGCCTTCGCGCTCGAAGTAGTCGCGGATCGAGCAGCCGATGCGCTGCTCGATCTCGTGGTCGGTGTCGACGAAGGGAAGGTCGAGACGCTGCCCCAGCCGCCGGCCCACCGCGGACTTTCCGGCGCCGGGCAATCCGACGAGTGCGACGGCCACGCCGTGGCTGCTACGCCCGCGCGTCAGCGCGCGGCGTTGCGGTCGGTAATCATCTTCGGGGTGATAAAGACGAGCATTTCGGTCTTGTTCGCAATGCGAGTGCGTGTGCGGAACAGCGCCCCCAGATAGGGCACTTCACCCAGCACCGGCACGCGCGACTCGTCATTGGATTCGTTGAGCTCGAAGATACCACCGATGACGACCGTGCCGCCGTTTTCGACCAGCACCTCGGTCTGGACGTGCTTGGTGTTGATGGCCGGACCGGCCGTGGTGTTGATACCCCGGGCATCCTTGCTCACGTCGAGCGTCAGAATGATGTTGCCCTCGGGCGTGATCTGGGGCGTGACTTCGAGCTTGAGCACGGCCTTGCGGAACGAGATCGAGGTGGCGCCGCTCGAGGTCGCCTGCTGGTAGGGGATTTCCTCGCCCTGCTCGATCAGGGCCTTCGTCTGGTCGGCCGTGATGACGCGGGGGCTGGAGACCAGCTTGCCCTTGCCGTCGGCTTCGAGCGCCGAGATCTCGAGGTTCAGCATGCGGGAGAAGCTGGAGTTGAACAGCGAGATGGCGAAGGTGCCCGCCGCGACGCCGTTGCCGGTGGGGTCCGACGCCGGCATGTTGACGAAGTTCGAGTTGGTCCAGGTGGTGGTGGCCGTGCTTCCGCTGCCGTTGGTGCCCTGGGTCACGACCGGCATCACACCGATGTTTCCGAATGCCCGATTGCCGTTGGCCGACGCCACGCGTTCGCCCGCAATACCGCCCCCCAGGCGCGCGCCCAGCGACTTGCCGAAGGTATCGGTCGCTTCGACGATGCGGGCCTCGATCAGCACCTGGCGCACGGGCACGTCCAGTTTCTGGATCAGTTCCGACACCTGGGCAAGGCGGGAGGGAATGTCCGAAACGAAGAGCTGGTTGGTGCGCGCTTCCGCGATCACGCTGCCGCGCGGGCTCAGGATGCGCGTGGCCGAGCCGGAACCGCCTCCGCCCCCGGCCGAGGTTCCCGTTCCCGTCAACCCCTGGGCGATCGTGATGGCCTTGGTGTAGTTCAACTGGAACGACTGCGTCCGCAGCGGCTCGAGGTTCTCTATCGCGGCCTTGGCCTCGAACTCGAGCTTTTCCTTGGCATTGATCTCGTCCTTGGGCGCGATCCACAGCACGCTGCCGTTCTTGCGCATGCCGAGGTTCTTGGCCTGCATGATGATGTCGAGCGCCTGGTCCCAAGGCACGTCCTTGAGCCGCAGGGTCAGCGCGCCGGTCACCGAGTCGGAGGTCACGATATTGAAATTCGTGAAGTCGGCGATCACCTGCAGCAGCGAGCGGATCTCGATGTTCTGGAAATTCAGCGACAGTTTCTCGCCCGTGTAGCCCACGCCCTGCGTCAGCTTGGTCGGGTCCACCTTGCGTGCGCGGACTTCCACCACGAACTGGTTGTCGCTCTGGTAGGCACTGTGCTCCCAGTCGCCCTTGGCCTCGATCGTCATGCGGACGCGATCGCCGGCCTGCTGGGCCGTGATCGATTGCACCGGCGTATTGAAGTCGGCGACGTCGAGGCGACGGCGCAGCCCCTCGGGCAAGGTGGATTTGGTGAACTCCGCCACCAGGGTCTTGCCCTGCTGCCGCAGATCGACGCCCACCTGGTTGTTGGCCAGGTCGATGATCACGCGGCCCGTGTTGTCGGGGCCCAGGCGGAAATCGACGTCGCGCAACGGCAGCATGTCGCGGTTGCGGTTCTCGGCGAAGGCCGCGGAGGCGGATGCCGCGAGCGCGACGCCGGCCACGGGCTCGAGCGTCACCAGCAGCGACTTGCCCTGGATCTCGGTCTTGTACGCGGTGGCCTGCTTGAGGTTGAGCACCACGCGGCTGCGCTCACCGGCCTGTACCACGTTGACCGAACGCAGGTTGCCCTGATTCATCTCGATCGCGGAGCGCCCGATGGCATTCGTGACACCGGGAAAATCGAGCGCGATGCGCGCGGGCGTCTGGACTGCGAACCCATTGGGCACCGCGGTCAGCGGTTGCGCCAGATCGATGCGGACCACCTCCGCACCCGACTGCGTCGAACTGGTCACCGCCTCGATGGCGTTCTGCGCCTGGGCCACGGCGAACGCGCCACATGCCAGCAGTCCCAGGGCGACGCTTCGCAGCCGCCGCGCCATCTTCGATTTTTCTAGGTTCATTTCGCACTCTCTTGCAACTGCAGCGATGCTGCGCGTTCGATCCATTCGCCAGCCGCGTCCTGCACGATCTCACGCAGGGCGACTTCGCTTTCGTTGATTCGGGTGATGCGGCCGTAATTGAGGCCGAGGTACTCGCCGACGCGCACCTTGTAGAGCAGCTTGTCGACCTTCAGCAGGGCCACGGGCTGCCCGTTGCGGTTCATGGTGCCGACCATCGCCATCGAATCGAGCGGGAAGGCCTCGAGGGCCTCCTTGCGGCGCGCCAGCTCGGGAGCGATCAGGTCGGAACTGCCTTGCTGGCTCGACTCGCGACGCAGCGCCTGCGTGAGCTTGAGCTTGTTGAAGGGCTCGAACGACGAGGCTTCCGTGTAGGCCTGCGGCGTGAATCGTTTCGGCTCCGCGATCGGCGGAACCCTCGGCTTGACCTGCGCGCGCTGCTCGACCATCCAACGCTGCAGATCTTCCTGGTCGGAATCGCCGCAAGCGTTCAATCCCAAGGCAGCCACCGCCAGCCACAACAGCTTGACTATCGCCTTCATTTCTTCGCGCCCTTCGGAGCCGCGGCACGCTTCTGGGCCAGGCGCTCTTCTTCATCAAGATAGCGATAGGTGCGCGCGGTCGCATCCATCGTCAGCACATCCTTGTCCTTCTGCGGCGTCACGCTCAGGTTGTTGAGCGTGACGATGCGCGAGAGGCTCGCGATATCGGCCGCGAACGCACCCATGTCGTGATAGCGGCCGGTGACGCGCACAGCGATCGGCAATTCGGCGTAGTAGTCCTTCACCACGACCTGGCCCGGACGGAACAGTTCGAACTGCAGGCTGCGACCGAGCCCGGCCTGGTTGATGTCCGACAGCAGCGCATCCATCTCGGCCTTGCTCGGCAACTGCTTCTCGAGCAGCGTGACGTACTGCTGCACCTGCTCGCGCTGCTTCTTCAGCAGGTCGAGGTTGGCCGCCTGGGCCACCTTCTTCTGGTAGTCGGCCTTGAGCGCGACTTCCTTGCCGCGCTCCGATTCGAGCTCGTCGTTCGAATTCGTGAGCCAGACGAACCACAGGGCCACCACCACGACGACGGTCAGCCCCAGGCACAGCGCATAGCGCGGCACGGAAGGCCAGCTCGCGGGGTCGTTGGTGTTCAGGCCACGGAACTGGTCGCCGAAGCGGCGCATCGCGGCGCCGACATCGACCTTGGGAGAGGAGCGGGTGCTTGCCATGATCGCCTAGCCCTTGGACTGCGCCGCGGCGGCCAGCGCCTTGTCGGCCGCCGCCTTCTGCGCGTCGGTCGGCCGCTTGAGGCCGATGCGCATGGTGAAGTTCGCCACCCGACGCTGGTCGCGCTGGTTCGCGCTCAGGCTCACGGTGGCGGAAGTGATTTCGACCAGCTCCGGCTTCACCAGCCAGGGGCTGTTGTTGCCGAGGTTGCGCAGCAGCTCCGACACGCGCTCGTTCGATTGCGCCATGCCCTGCAGCGTGACGGTCTGGTTGTCCTGCTTCATGTTCGACAGGTAGACGCCGTCGGGCAGTTGCCGCACCAACTCGTTGAGCAAATGCACCGGCAGGTTGCGATCGCCCTGCAGGTCCTCGACGGCCTGCTGGCGCGCGCGCAGCGCCGCGATCTCGTCCTGCAGGGTCGAGATCTCCTTGATCTCGACCTCGAGCTTCTTGATCTCGCCCTGCAGGAAGCGGTTCTTCGACTGCTGGGCCGAGATCTGGGCCTCGAACCAGAGGTAGCCCAGGCAGGCGATCAGGCCGCCGAGCAGCGCGGCGCCGGCCAGGGTGCCGAAGAAGGCCTCGCGCCGGCGCTTGCGCGCGGCCTCGCGGTGAGGGAGCAGATTGATCAGGATCACTGCAGGAACCTCCGCATGGCCAGGCCGCAGGAGGTCAGGTAGGAAGGCGCTTCGCGCCGGACCTTCTTCTCGCGGATGTTCGAACCGAGCTCCATGCCGTCGAAGGGATTCACGAGCGAGCAGGCGAAGGAGGTCTGCCGCGTCACCGCGTTGCTCAGGCCCGGCAGCGAGGCCGAGCCGCCGGCCAGCATCACGTAGTCGACGCGGTTGTGCGGCGTGCTGGTGAAGAAGAACTGCAGCGCGCGCGCGATTTCCTGGGCGATGCTCTCGACGAAGGGCTTGAGGACGCCCGAGCCATAGTCGTCGGGCAGGTCGCCGCTGCGCTTCTTGGCCTCGGCCTCCTCGGCCGAGAAGCCGTACTGGCGCACGATCATCTGGGTCAGCTGGGCGCCGCCGAAAGCCTGGTCGCGGTCGTACAGCACTTCCTGGTTGCGCAGCACCTGCATGCTGGTGGTGAAGGCGCCGACCTCGAACAGGGCGACGATCGCATCCTGGCCCTTGCCCGGCAACTGCTCGATCAGGCGCGCGGTGGCGAGGCGCGAGGCATAGGACTCGACGTCCAGGATCATGGCCTTGAGGCCCGCCGCTTCGGCCAAGCCTTCGCGGTCCTGCACCTTTTCCTTGCGCGAGGCGGCGATCAGCACTTCGACGTCGCCCGCCGAGCTCAGGCTCGGCCCGGTCACGCAGAAATCGAGACTCACTTCATCGAGCGAGAAAGGAATGTATTGATTTGCTTCCGATTCGACCTGGATCTCGAGCTCCTGCTCGCTCATGCCGCCCGGAAGAATGATCTTCTTGGTGATCACCGCCGAGGGCGGCAGCGCCAGCGCCACATTGCGGGTGCGGGTGCCGCTCTTGCGCACCACGCGGCGCACGGCCTCGGCGACTTCGTCGAACTTCTCGACGTTGCCATCAGTGATCCAGCCGCGCTCGAGCGGCTCGATGGCGCAGCGTTCCAGGATCAGCTTGCCGCTGGCTTCACGGCCGAGCTCGACCAGCTTGACGCTGGACGAACTGACATCCAGCCCGAGCAGGGGGGCGTTCTGACGACGAAACAATGTTCCAAGAGCAGCCAAGTTCTGTCCCTCTTCCCCTGCATTTGTAACCAATGGAAAAAATTGAATTCGGTTGCATGCTAGCAGCACGCCCGACGCCATCCAAGGGGCGCATCGGGACGGCAGGTCCGATCGTTGCCAAAACCTGACGTTAAAGCCTCGCTTTGTAACTTTCGGATTAGGACTTGGGACCCTGGCAAACAAGAGGGCCCGCCGAGGGGGTGGCTTTTTATAATGCGCGGTGACTCTCGGGCCCTCCATGCAAGAAAACACACGGCCAACGCCAAACTCCAAGCGCCCAGCCAACACCCCACCCGCCTCCACCCGGCCCGCCTGGCTCAAATGGCTGCTGCGCTTCGTGTTCTGGGGCCTGGGCATCGCCGCGGCCGGCGTGCTGTCGGTGATCTGCGTGGTCGCGGTGGCGCTGGCGGTCGCCTATCCGAACCTGCCCGACATCTCCGAGCTCTCCGACTACCGGCCCAAGCTGCCGCTGCGCGTGTTCTCGGCCGAAGGCATCCAGATCGGCGAATTCGGCGAGGAGCGCCGCAACCTGACGCCGATCTCCGCCATTCCCAAGGTGGTGAAGGACGCCGTGCTGGCCGCCGAGGACGCGCGCTTCTACGACCATGGCGGCGTCGACTACAAGGGCATGATCCGCGCCGGCCTCGCGAACATGAACCGCGTGAAGAGCCAGGGCGCCTCCACCATCACCATGCAGGTGGCGCGCAACGTCTACCTGAGCTCCGAGAAGACGCTCACGCGCAAGATCTACGAGGTGTTGCTGACCTTCAAGCTCGAGCACCTGCTGAGCAAGGACCAGATCTTCGAGATCTACCTGAACCAGATCTACCTCGGCAACCGCGCCTACGGCTTCGCCGCCGCCTCCGAGGCCTACTTCGGCAAGCCGCTGTCCGAGCTCACCATCGCCCAGGCCGCGATGCTGGCCGGCCTGCCCAAGGCACCCGGCGCGAACAACCCGGTGAACAACCCGCAGCGCGCGCGCGGCCGGCAGTTCTACGTGATCGACCGCATGCAGGAAGCAGGCTTCATCACCGCCGAGCAGGCCGCGGCCGCCAAGAAGGAAGAACTGCACCTGCGCGATGCCGCCGACCCGAACCGGCTGCATGCCGAGTACGTGGCCGAGACGGTGCGCCAACTGATGTACGCGCAGTACGGCGACAGCACCTACACGCGCGGCCTCAAGGTCTACACCTCGCTCGTGGCGGCCGACCAGGCCGCCGCCTACAAGGCGCTGCGCAAGGGCATCATGGATTACGAGCGCCGCCAGATCTACCGCGGCCCCGAGAAGTTCGTCGAGCTGCCGAACGACGCCAAGGATCTCGACGAAGCGGTGGACGACGCGCTCAGCGACCATCCCGACAACGGCGACGTGATGGCCGCCGTGGTGCTCAAGGCCACGGCCAAGCAGATCGACGCGGTGCGCGGCAACGGCGACGCGGTGCAGATCACGGGCGAAGGCCTCAAGCCCGCGCAGTCGGGCCTTTCCGACAAGGCACCGCCCAACATCAAGATCCGCCGCGGCGCGGTGATCCGCGTGGTGAAGACGCCCAAGAACACCTGGGAGATCACCCAGCTGCCCGAGGTCGAGGGCGCCTTCGTCGCCATGGACCCGCGCGACGGCGCGATCAAGGCGCTGGTCGGCGGCTTCGACTTCGGCAAGAACAAGTTCAACCACGTCACCCAGGCCTGGCGCCAGCCCGGTTCGAGCTTCAAGCCCTTCATCTACTCGGCCGCGCTCGAGAAGGGCTTCACGCCCGCCACCGTGATCAACGACGGCCCGCTGTTCTTCGATGCCGGCACCACCGGCGGCCAGCCCTGGGAGCCCAAGAACTACGGCGGCGGCTACGACGGCCCGATGTCGATGCGCACCGCGCTGATGAAGTCGAAGAACCTGGTCTCGATCCGCATCCTGCAGTCGATCGGCACGCGCTACGCGCAGGACTGGATCACCAACTTCGGCTTCGAGCGCGAGAAGCACCCGGCCTACCTGCCGATGGCGCTCGGCGCGGGCTCGGTCACGCCGATGCAGATGGCGGTGGGCTATTCGGTGTTCGCCAACGGCGGCTACCGCGTCAATCCCTACCTCGTGACGCGCATCACCGACCACAAGGACAAGCTGCTGGTCGACAAGCAGCCGCCGCTGCTCAACGAGGCGCTGCGCGCCATCCCGCAGCGCAACGCCTTCATCATGGACAGCCTGCTGCAGTCGGTGGCGCGCGCCGGCACCGCGGCCAAGGCCCAGGCGATGCTCAAGCGGCCCGACCTCTACGGCAAGACCGGCACCACCAACGACTCGCTCGATGCCTGGTTCGCGGGCTTCCAGCCGACCATGACCGCGATCTCGTGGATCGGCTACGACACGCCTCGCAACCTCGGCGACCGCGAGACCGGCGGCGGCCTGAGCCTGCCGATCTGGATCAACTTCATGGAAACCGCCATCAAGGGCACGCCGGTCACCGACCTCTCGACGGCGCCGCCTTCCGGCGTGGTGAACGTGGGCGGCGAGTGGTACTACGACGACTATGCGCCGGGCCGCGGCGTGGCCAGCCTGGGGGTCGATACGGCACCGGCGGCGCCGGCCGAATCGCTGAGCGGCGCGCCGGTGAGTCCGCCGGCACCGCCCGAGGAGCGCAGCCGCATCCTCGACCTGTTCCGCAACTGAGTCCGAGCCGCGGGCCTCAGCCCGCGGCGAAGCTCAGCGACTGTCCCGCCTGCAGCGTCGCCTCGCGCGAGAGGTTGCCGAAGAACTCCTCGCCGCTCTTGGTGTCGATCCAGGCCCGGCCGTCGAAGCGGTAGTGGTAGCCGCCCGAGCGCGCCGCGAGCCAGATCTCCTGCAGCGGCTTCTGCAGGTTCACGATCAGCTGGCTGCCGTTGGGAAACGAAATCGTGATCATGCCGCCCACGCGCTGGTTGTCGATGTCGGCGTCCGTGGCGTCGTTGATGCGATCGCAGCCCTGCTCGATCGCTGCCAGCGCGGCTTCGGCGCGGTCCATGTATTCGGAGTCCGTCATTACAATTTCGTTATGTTGAATGTCCACCAAATTCTAGTGAGCGCCCGCGGCCGCACTGCGCTCATGGTCTGCCTCGCCGCCGCCACCCTCGGCCTGGCCGCCTGCGGACAGCGCGGTGCCCTCTATCTGCCGACCGATCCGGCCGCCTCGCAACGCGCCACGCTGCCCGACCTGCTGACGCCCAGCATGCCCGGCGGCACCAGCAATGCCACGCCGTCTTCCGGCGCCGGCCAGGCCGCGCCGAAGCCCGCCACCGCCAGCAGCGGAGCCGCCCGATGAGCACCCTTCCCCTGCCCGGCCATCCCCACATCGCGCAGCGCGACGGCGCGCTCCAGGTCGAAGGCGTGTCGCTCGACGCGCTCGCGCGCGAGCATGGCACGCCCTTGTTCGTCTACTCGAAGCAGTGGATGCTCGACGCCCTGGCCGCCTACCAGCGCGGCTTCGAGGGCCGCGACGCGCTGGTCTGCTACGCGATGAAGGCCAACTCCTCGCTCGGCGTGCTGCGCGTGTTCGCCGAGGCCGGCTGCGGCTTCGACATCGTCTCGGGCGGCGAACTCGCGCGCGTGCTCGCGGTCGGCGCCGATCCGGAGAAGATCATCTTCTCGGGCGTCGGCAAGACCCGCGCCGAGATGCGCCAGGCGCTCGCGGCCGGCATCGCCTGCTTCAACGTCGAGAGCGAAGCCGAGCTCGACGTGCTCAACGAGGTCGCGCTGGCCGAGAAGGCGCGCGCGCCGATCAGCATCCGCATCAATCCCAACGTCGACCCCAAGACCCATCCCTACATCTCCACCGGCCTCAAGGGCAACAAGTTCGGCATCGCGCACGACCGCGCGGTGCAGGCCTATCGCCATGCGGCCAGCCTGCCGGGTCTCGAGGTGGTCGGCATCGACTGCCACATCGGCTCGCAGATCACCGACGCCTCGCCCTACTTCGACGCCGTCGAGCGCGTGCTCGACCTGGTCGAGGCGATCGAGGCCGCGGGCATTCCCATCCATCACCTGGACTTCGGCGGCGGCCTGGGCATCGACTACAACGGCGACACGCCGCCGCAGGCCGATGCGCTGTGGCAGCAGCTGCTCGCACGGCTCGACGCGCGCGGCTTCGGCCAGCGCAAGCTGGTGATCGAGCCGGGCCGCTCACTGGTCGGCAATGCCGGCGTGTGCCTGACCGAGGTGCTCTACACCAAGCCCGGCGAGGACAAGAACTTCTGCATCGTCGACGCGGCCATGAACGACCTGCCGCGTCCCGCGATGTACCAGGCCTTCCACCGCATCGTGCCGCTGCGCGAGCGCGCCGGCGCAGGCGCCACCTACGACGTGGTGGGCCCGGTCTGCGAAAGCGGCGACTGGATCGGCCGCGACCGCGAGCTCAACGTGGTGGCCGGCGACCTGCTGGGCGTGCTCTCGGCCGGCGCCTATTGCATGAGCATGGCGAGCAACTACAACACCCGCGCGCGCGCGGCCGAGGTGCTCGTGAGCGGCGCGGCGGCCACGCTGATCCGCCGGCGCGAGACGATGGAAGACCAGCTGCAGGCCGAGCTGCAGGCTGCCAGGGGCTGAACCGGGCCGCGGCTAGTTCGACGGCCGCGCCCGCGCGCCGGCTTGCGCCGCCGGCACGCCGGCCTTGCGGCCGCGCAGCCAGCGCCAGGCACGCCACGCCAGCAGCACGCCGATGATCGCCGCGTAGACGAACACCTCGGCGAAGTTGTTCTTGCCCGCGCGCATCCAGAAGAAGTGCAGCAGGCCCAGCCCCGCGATCAGGTAGACCAGCTTGTGCAGCAGCTGCCAGCGCTTCGCGCCCATGGCCTTGATCGCGCGGTTGAACGAGGTCAGCGCCAGCGGCGTCAGCAGCACGAAGGCCGAGAAGCCCACGAGGATGAACGGCCGCTTGGCGATGTCCTTCGCGATCTCGCCCCAGTCGAACCCCATGTCGAACCACGCGTAGCACAGCAGGTGCAGCACGACGTAGAAGTAGGCGTAGAGACCCAGCATGCGCCGGAAGCGCGCGAGGCCGTTCCACTTCGTCGTCACGCGCAGCGGCGTGACCGCCAGCACGATGCACAGGAAGCGCAGGGTCCAGTCGCCGGTCGCGCGGATCAGGTACTCCTGGGGATTGGGGCCCAGCTGGTCGACCACCACGCCGTAGGCCAGCCACGCGAACGGCAGCAGGCACAGCACGAAGACGAAGGGCTTGGCGGCGGGATGCAGCAGCAGCTTGTTCATGGCGTCCGGGTCGCGCCCCCGCGGGTTGCGGGGGTGCGCGCCCGCCTCAGTAGTTCTTCTTCAGGTCCATGCCCGCATAGAGCTGGCCGACCTGTGCTTCGTAGCCGTTGAACAGCAGCGTCTTGTTGCGCTTGGCGAACAGGCCGCCGCCGTCGCCGATGCGGCGCTCGGTCGCCTGACTCCAGCGCGGATGGTCGACGTTCGGGTTCACGTTCGAATAGAAGCCGTACTCCTGCGCCGCCGCCTTGTTCCAGGCCGTGCTCGGCTCCTTCTCGACGAAGCGGATCTTCACGATCGACTTGGCCGACTTGAAGCCGTACTTCCACGGCACCACGAGCCGCACCGGCGCGCCGTTCTGGTTCGGCAGCACCTCGCCGTACATGCCGAAGGCCAGCAGCGTGAGCGGGTGCATCGCCTCGTCCATGCGCAGGCCCTCGGTGTAGGGCCAGTCGAGCACGCGCGAGCCGACGAAGGGCATGGTCTTGGGATCGGCCAGGGTCACGAACTCGATGAACCTGGCGTTGCCCTGCGGCTCGACCTTCTTGATGAGTTCGGCCAGCGAATAGCCGACCCACGGGATCACCATCGACCAGCCCTCGACGCAGCGCAGCCGGTAGATGCGCTCTTCCTGCGCGCTGAGCTTGAGCAGGTCCTCGATCGTGTACTTGCCGGGCTTCTTCACCAGCCCCTCGACCTCGACGCTCCAGGGCCGGGTCTTGAGCGTGCCGGCGTTCTTGACCGGGTCGCCCTTGTCGGTGCCGAACTCGTAGAAGTTGTTGTAGCTCGTCGCGTCCTTGTAGTCGGTGAGCTTCTCCATCGTCTGCGCACCGGGCACTGCGGATTTCGCGCCCGGCAGCGCCTCGAGCTTGTTCGGCCGCGCCGTCTGCGCCAGCGCCTCGCGGCCCGCGAAGGAGGCCAGCGCGGCACCGGCCGCGCCGCCCGCCATCAGCTTGAGCAGGTCGCGCCGCCCTTCGTAGAGGGCGCGCGGCGTGATCTCGCTGGAGCGCGGATGGATGAAGCCGCTGTTGCGGCGCGACGGACGGGAATGGAACGACATGACGGGCCTTTCGCTGGAATCTTTGTGTTCGGAAGGTAGTTCGTGGCCACCCCCGATTCGGTTACGCGCACGCGGGGCGCGCGGTTTCAATTCTTCGCGAAAGCCCGTTCGCGCGTGTCTACAGCGTGCCGTAGCTGTGCAGGCCGCTCAGGAACATGTTGACGCCGAGGAAGGCGAAGGTCGTGACCGCCAGCCCCGCGAGCGCCCACCAGGCCGCCACGGTGCCGCGCAGGCCCTTGACCAGGCGCATGTGCAGCCAGGCCGCGTAGTTGAGCCAGACGATCAGCGCCCAGGTCTCCTTCGGGTCCCAGCTCCAGTAGCCGCCCCAGGCATCGGCGGCCCACAGCGCGCCCAGCACGGTGGCGATGGTGAAGAAGGCGAAGCCGACCGCGATCGACTTGTACATGACGTCGTCGAGCACCTCGTTGGCCGGCAGGCGCGCCGCGATGCGCTTGCGCCCCAGCAGGATGCCGGCCGCGATCAGCGCCGAGATCGCCGCATAGGCCACCCAGTAGCTGCCGCCGGCTTCCTGCACGCGCTGGCGGAACGCCACCGGCACGAAGCACAGCGCCATGCCCAGCAGCCAGATCGGCGTGAGCTTGTACCAGCGGGTCTCGCCCGCCTGCTCCTTCACCAGGTAGGCGAAGGCCACCATGGCCGCGAGCGAGAAAGTGCCGTAGCCGATGAAGTTGGCGGGCACGTGCAGCTTCATCCACCAGCTCTGCAACGCGGGCACCAGCGGCTGGATCTCGTGCGCCTGGCGCACCAGCGTGTACCAGAGCAGGAAGCCGACCGCCGCGCTGACCACCAGCATCACGAAGGCGCCGAGGGCGCGCGTGCGGTAGTGCTCCTCGTAGTAGAGGTAGAACGCGGCCGTGAGCCAGCAGAACAGCACGAACACCTCGTAGAGGTTGCTGACCGGGATGTGGCCGATGTCGGGGCCGAGCTGGTGGCTTTCGTACCAGCGCACCATGGTGCCGATCAGCGCCATGGTGATGGCGGCCCAGGCCAGCCGCGAGCCGATCGCCTCGAGCGCGTCGCCCTGCTTGCCGACGAAGAAGCCCAGCCAGTAGAACAGCGTGCTCATGAAGAACAGCACGCTCATCCAGAGGATGGCCGACTGGCTCGAGAGGAAGTACTTGAGCCAGAACACGGTGTCGGCCCGCGCCAGGTCGCCCTGGTAGGACGCGATGGCCAGCAGCGAGGCTGCCGCGACCACGATCGCCAGCACCCGCAGCGGACGCCAGAACCAGCCCATGGCGATCACGCAGACCAGCGCGCCCACCAGGATCGGCTTCTCGTAGGAATCCATCGACCCCGCATGGCGCGCGAAGGCGAACAGGCCGCCCGCGAGCACCAGCGCCGCGAACACCCAGTCGAACAGGTTGCGCCGCGAGAGCCAGCTTTCGTTGAGCGTGAGGGTGGTGGTGTTCATGGTGAGGCGGGCTCTTCTTTCTTCAGGGCGAGCAGCTTGTGCTTGAGGTGCTCGAACTCCCGATCGCTGTCGATGGTCTTGCGATTGACCGAGAACGCCATCGTCGCGGCGGTCTCGGTGGTGTTGTCTCCGGCGGCGCCGGCGGGTGTCAGCCACACCCAGAGCCGACGCTCGCGCACGTACAGCATGGCAAAAATCCCGACGATCAGCAACAGACAGCCCAGATAGACGACGTTCTTGCCAGGGGCGCGCGCCACCTGGAACACGCTGGCCTGCACCTGGGTGAAGTCGGTCATCATCATCGCGACCGGGGCCGGGTAGAAGTGGGCGTCGCTCAGCGCGATCACCGCCTGCGTGAGGAAGGCCTGCGACTTCTCGTCGCCCGGCAGCGCCGCGAGGCCCGCGCCTTCGCGGCTGAGGTTCAGCACCTCGTACAGCACGTCGTTGAGGATGCGCACCAGCACCGCGCCCGCGCGCTCGCGCTCGGCCTCGGGCACGTTGCTCTCCATGAACTCGGCGATCGCCTGCCAGCCGCCCGCGGAAGCGGCATCGGCGCGCGCGGGCTCGCTGCCCGCGAACAGCGCCAGCGCGCGCGTGGCCGACACGCGCAGCTGGTCGGCCATCTCGGGGCGCTTCGGATCGCTGGCCTTGGCGATGTAGCGCTCGATGGCGCGCGCGCGCGTGGCCGGGTCCTCGAGCGCGGCGCGCATGCGCACGAAGCCGTCCATCGAGCCCTGCTCGTCGGCCGGCACGCGCAGGTAGCGGAACGGCTCCTCGGGCTTCTCGCGCATGCCCAGCAGGAACACCGGCTGGCCGTCGCCGGTGTCGACCGGCACCATGTAGTTCTGGTACTCGCGCGCCTGGCCGGCCGCGTCGCGCAGCTTGTAGCCGATGCTCGGGCCGATGTTGCGCAGCACCTTGGGCTTGTTGGTCTTGTTGGCCGCGCCCAGGCGCGACTCGATGTCGTGGCGCAGGTCGACCTTGCGCACGTCGGCGCCGCTGCCCATGGCGCCGCCGTCGGCGAAGTTCTCGACGTTGATCACGCGCAGCGCGGCGAACTCCAGCGTCAGCTTCTCCTTGCCGTTGGTGATCTCGCTGCTCGGTCCGCCGATCACGCCCTCGACCTCGAAGGGCTTGGCCGCGGCCGCCATCGGCACCGCCTTGAGCTTCACCGTCGAGCCGCCGTCGTCGAAGCTCGACTGGTAGATCTCCACGCCCTTGTAGCTGGCCGGGTGGTTGACCTCGATGCGCGCGGGCACCTGCTCGCCGGTCTCGCGGTCGTGCAGCACCACCTCGCTCGCGAACAGCTTGGGCATGCCGGTCGAGTAGTAGTCGACGATGAATTTCTTGAGCTCGATCGAGAACGGCAGCTCCTGCAGCAGCACGCCGTCGGCCTGGTTGAGGATCGCCACGCTGCCCTGACCGCCCTCGGGCACCAGGATGTTGCCGCGGAAGGTCGGGTTGCTGGCCGAGAGCCGGTGCTGCGGCGGCACGTCGGCGATCATGCCGCCGCCGGTGAACACGCTCTTGCCGTTGAACCAGGTCTGCGCGCGCACCACCAGGTCGCCGTCGAGCAGGCCGCCGATGCACACCAGCACGATCGCGCTGTGCGCCGCGATGTAGCCGAGCTTGTGGGCGCCGCCGGCTCGCGCGGCGACCATCCAGCCGGCCGGCGTCTTGCCGTCGCCCGTGGCTTCGCGCTGCTGCAGCTTGACCTTCCAGCCGCCGCTCACGAGCAGCTGGCCGATGCGGTTGGCCGCCATGTCGGGCGTTTCGCCGAGCTGCGTCTGCGCGCGCTGGCCGAAGGCCTTGAGGCTCTGGGTGCGGATGTCTTCCTTGAAGGTGCGCAGCTCGACCACGATGCGCGGCGTGTTGCGCACGATGCACAGCGTGGTGCTGATCACCAGGAACAGCAGGATCAGCAGGAACCACCAGGCGCTGTAGATCGAGTCGAGCCGCGCGGCGCGGAACACCTCGGCCCAGAACGGCCCGAACTGGTTGATGTAGTTGTTGATCGGCTCGTGCTGCTTGAGCACGGTGCCGATGATCGAGGCGATGCAGATGATCGTGAGCAGCGCGATCGCGAAGCGCATCGACGACAGCAGTTCCACCGCCGCGCGAAGCGCTTGCGGGCCGCGATGGACGCGAAGGCCGTGAGTGGAAACTGACATCGGTTGCTAGAGAAGAGAGAAGAAAAGGCGTCCGGAAGAAGCGAAACGCAAAAGGGCGGGCCATCCTGCTGGATCGGCCCGCCCTGTTTTGGGGTTGTTCTCGGCGGTTAGTTCACGCTCGCGCGTGCGGGATCAACGCAGACCGGCGATGTAGTCGGCCACGGCCTTGATTTCGCGGTCGTTGAGCTTGGCGGCCACGCCGGTCATCACGGCGTTGTTGGCACGCACCGTGGTGCCGTCGCCGCGGAAGGCCGTGAGCTGGGCCGCCGTGTAGTCGGCGTGCTGGCCGCCCAGGCGCGGGTACTGCGCGGGCATGCCGGCGCCGTTCGGGCTGTGGCAGCCGGCGCAGGCCGGGATCTGGCGGTCGGCGATGCCGCCGCGGTAGATCCGCTCGCCCAGGGCGATCGTGTCCTTGTCCTTCGAGAAGCCGGGCTTGATCTTCTTGGAGCCGACGAACCAGGCGATGTTGCGCATGTCCTCCTCGGACAGCGCCGAGGCCAGCGGCTTCATGATCGCGCTCTTGCGCTTGCCGGACTTGAAGTCCTCGAGCTGCTTGAGGATGTATTCGGGGTGCTGCTGCGCCAGCTTGGGGTTGGCCGGGATCGCCGAGTTGCCGTCCGCGTTGTGGCAGGAGGCGCAGCTCTGGCTGTTGGCCGGGGTGGCATTGAAGATGGTGTCGCCCTTGGCCGGGTCGGGCTTGGCCTTGACCGGTGTGGTCGGTGCGGCTGCCGTCTCCTCGGCAAAAGCACCAGTGCTGACTGCGGTACCAGCGATCCCCACGAGGGCCGCAAGCAGAAAATTGGCAAACAACTTCATATCGGGGGCTCGAATTTATTGGCGCAAAACCCCGCGATTCTACAATGGCGCCCCGTTCCGAAAGCCCATTGATGACCACGCCGTCGCGCAAGAGCACCGCATTTCCTTCCCGCGCGGCCCCCGCCCAAGACCCCCAGACCGCCGAACGCGAACGTGCCGCGCTGGGCTGGCTGCACACCGCGCACTTCCTGACCAGTGCCCCGCAGCTCGAGCACCTGCCGCCCTTCGACCTGCCCGAGATCGCCTTCGTCGGCCGCTCCAACGCCGGCAAGTCCACCGCCATCAACACGCTCACGCAGCAGACGCGGCTGGCCTTCGCCTCGAAGACGCCCGGGCGCACGCAGCACATCAACCTGTTCGGCATCGGCCGGCAGAAGGTCGACGACGCGGTGCTCGCCGACCTGCCCGGCTACGGCTACGCGGCCGTGCCGCGCGAGGCCAAGCTGCGCTGGCAGCGCGTGATGGGCAACTACCTGATGACGCGCGAGAACCTGCGCGGCGTGGTGCTGATGTGCGATCCGCGCCACGGCCTGACCGAGCTCGACGAGATCCTGCTCGAGGTGATCCGCCCGCGCGTCGAGCAGGGCCTCAAGTTCCTGGTGCTGCTGACCAAGGCCGACAAGCTCACGCGCTCCGAGGGCGCGAAGGTGCTGTCCATCGTGCGACTGCAGGCCGGCGGCGGCGAGGTCAAACTGTTCTCGGCGCTGAAGAAGCAGGGCGTGGGCGAAGCGGCGGAGCTGCTGTCGCGCTGGGTCCATACGGACGAGCCAGCCGCCGAGCCCGAGCCGCCCGAAGAGTCCTGAGGCAGACCCGGCTGCAGCGGCCGTCCCTTCTGCCTGATTCACTATTGAAACGATAGCAAAGAGGAGACAGACGTATGATCGAGACCTTCCAACGCAGCCTGCCCAACGGCACCACCCTGAGCTGCCGCGCCGCCGGCGAACCCGGCCGCCCGCTGATGGTGTTCCTGCACGGCTTTCCCGAGGCCGCGTTCATCTGGGACGAACTGCTCGCCCATTTCGCCGATCCCGCGCATGGCGGCTACCGCTGCGTCGCACCGAACCTGCGCGGCTTCGAGAAGTCGAGCGCGCCCACCGACGTGGCCGAATACAAGGCGCACCTGCTGATCCAGGACATCCAGCAACTGGTGGCCACCGAGAGCAAGGACGGCACCATGGCCGCGCTGGTCGCGCACGACTGGGGCGGCGCCTTCGGCTGGGGCTATGCCAACGCCTTCCCGCAGCAGGTCGGCAAGCTGGTGATCCTCAACTCGCCGCACCCCGGCACCTTCACGCGCGAGCTGCGCAACAGCCCGGCGCAGCAGCAGGCCAGCGCCTACATGAACTTCCTCGCGCGGCCCGATGCCGAGGCCCTGCTCGCGGCCGACGACTTCAAGCGCATGTGGCCCTTCTTCCTGCTGATGAAGGCCGGCCCCGACGGCTTCGGCTGGCTCACCGAGGAAGTGAAGCAGCAGTACCGCGAGGTCTGGAGCGCGGGCCTCACCGGTGCCTGCAACCTCTACCGCGTGACGCCGATGAAGCCGCCGCTGCCGGGCCAGACCGTCGACGGCATTCCGGTGCTGCCGCGCGAGCGGCTGGTGGTGAACGTCCCGACCTTCGTGTTCTGGGCGCTCGACGATGCCGCGCTGCTGCCGGGCCTGCTCGAGGGGCTCGACGAGTACGTGCCCGACCTGGTGGTCAAGAAGGTGCCGGGCGCCACCCACTGGATCGTGCACGAGCAGCCGCGGCTCGTGGCGGGCGAGATCGAGGCCTTCCTCAGTAAATAGGAGGGTCGCCCTCGGGGCGGGTCTTGAAGCGCCGGTGCACCCAGTAGTACTGGGCCGGCATCGGATCGATGTAGCCCTGCAGCCGCGTGTTCATCAGCGCGGTGTCGGCCTCGACGTCGTCGGTCGGGAAGTTCCGCCAGGTCTCGAGCACCTCGATCTCGTAGCCGCCGCGCGTGAGCTTCGCGACGATCGGCACCACCTTCGCCTTGCCCAGCCGCGCGAAGCGCGAGAGCGAGGGCACGGTGGCCGCCTGCACGCCGTAGAAGGGCACGAAGATGGTCTGGTCGCGGCCGAAGTCCATGTCGGGCAGCAGGTACAGGAGCCCGCCCTTGCGCAGCCCCGCGAGCACCGGCTTGATGCCGTCGACCCGGTTGAGCGCCGCCACGTCGCCGAAGCGCGTGCGGCCCTCGCGGATCCAGGCATCGACCATCGGATCGCGCTGGGTCGTGTAGATGGTGGCCGAGGGCCGCGCCGTGTGCATCGTGAGCGCGGTGGCCGCGGCGTCGAGGCCGTAGAAGTGCGGCGCGAACAGGATCATGGGCGCGCTGCCCTCGGCGATCTCGCGGATCTCCGGCGCCGCGCCCACGATCTTCAGCCGGCTCGCCACCACCTTCTCGGGCGCATGCCAGAGCCAGCTGCGGTCGAGCCACGACTGCGCCACGTAGACGAAGCTCTGCTTCGCGATCGCGCGCCGCTCGGCCTCGGACTTCTCGGGGAAGCAGACCGCGAGGTTGGTGTCGACCACGCGCCGGCGCGGCAGCGCGAGCGTGTGCAGCACGCGGCCCAGGAAGGCGCCGAAGCCGCGCACCAGCGGCAGCGGCAGCGGCGCGATCGCGCGCATGAAGCCGATGCCCAGACGGGAACCCAGGCTCATCGTGCCGCCCCCCCGACTTCGGCCATCTCGGGCGCATCGGCCTTCGGCTGCTTGTAGCGCGCGTAGTCCCACACGTACTGGCCCGGCAGGCTGCGGATCAGCCGGCCGATGGCCTCGTTCATCGCGGCGGCCGCGTCCTCGAGCGGCGCCTTCGGATCGGTCAGCGCGGTGCCCACGATCGGCTCGAAGCGGATCACGTAGCCCGCGCCGCGCGGCAGCCGCTCGCACACGCTGAGGAAGCAGGCCGCGCCGGTCTGCTGCGCGAGCCGCGGCAGCAGGCTCATGGTGTAGGCGGGCCGGCCGAGGAACGGCGCCCACACGCCCTGCCCCAGCGGCGGCACCTGGTCGGGCAGGATGCCGGTGTAGCCGCCGTTGCGCAGCGTGCGCATCAGGCCGCGCACGCCGGTGATGCTGGTCGGCAGGGTCTGCAGCCCGGGCCGGTCGCGCGAGCCGGCGGCGATCAACTCGGCCATCCACTTCTTGCGCGCGGGACGGAACAGCGCGGTGATGGGTCCGTAACGCTCGTGGAAGCGTTCGCCGATCGCCTGGCCGCACATCTCCCAGCTGCCCAGGTGGGGCGCGACCAGGATCACGCCCTTCTTCGCCTGCAGCGCGGCCTCGAAGGCCTCGACGCCCTCCCAGCGCAGCACGCGCGGCAGCACCGTCTCGCCATGGGGACGCAGCCACAACCAGGGCAGCTCGGAGGCCATCTTGCCGGCCGCGGCGATGGCCGGGCGATAGGCGCCGGGCCCGAAGCCCGCGCTCTGCGCATTGGCCCGGAAGCGCCTTCGGTAGCCGGGCGCGAGGGCCCATACCAGCCATCCGAGCCCCGCGCCGAACCAATGCATCACGGGCATCGGTACGCGGGCGAGCAATCGGAAGAGAGCGATCATGGACAGGTCGGGAATGGGGTCAAGGACGCGCGCGCACGGTTTGGCGCGGCTCGAATAGAATCGAAATTGTCGCCGAGTTACGGAACAACTTGCAGGGCGACAAGCACAGGCGCCGCATGGCGATTGTGCCCGCCGATGGCTCATCGGCAATCTGCTAAAGCGTTCGCCAGGGCTCCGCAGAGTTGGCAACGCGCCAAACCACTTCAAGGAGCTTTGAACAAATGGCGAACGACTTCCTCTTCACTTCCGAATCCGTCTCCGAAGGCCACCCCGACAAGGTTGCCGACCAGATCTCGGACGCCATCCTGGACGCGATCTTCGAGCAGGACCCGCGCAGCCGCGTGGCCGCCGAGACGCTGACCAACACCGGCCTCGTGGTGCTCGCCGGCGAGATCACGACCAACGCGCACGTCGACTACATCCAGGTCGCGCGCGACACCATCAAGCGCATCGGCTACGACAACACCGACTACGGCATCGACTACAAGGGCTGCGCGGTCATGGTCTGCTACGACAAGCAGTCCAACGACATCGCCCAGGGCGTCGACCACGCATCGGACGACCACCTGAACACCGGCGCCGGCGACCAGGGCCTGATGTTTGGCTACGCCTGCGACGAGACGCCCGAGCTGATGCCCGCGCCGATCTACTACGCGCACCGCCTGGTCGAGCGCCAGGCCCAGCTGCGCAAGGACGGCCGCCTGCCCTTCCTGCGCCCCGACGCCAAGAGCCAGGTGACGATGCGCTACGTCGACGGCAAGCCGCACAGCATCGACACCGTGGTGCTCTCGACCCAGCACAGCCCCGACCAGAGCGAGACGCCGACCAAGATGAAGGCCTCGTTCAACGAAGCCATCATCGAGGAGATCATCAAGCCCGTGCTGCCCAAGGAATGGCTGCAGAACACGCGCTACCTGATCAACCCGACCGGCCGCTTCGTCATCGGCGGCCCGCAGGGCGACTGCGGCCTCACGGGCCGCAAGATCATCGTCGACACCTACGGCGGCGCCTGCCCGCACGGCGGCGGCGCGTTCTCGGGCAAGGACCCGTCGAAGGTCGACCGCTCGGCCGCCTATGCCGCGCGCTACGTGGCCAAGAACATCGTGGCCGCCGGCCTGGCGCGCCAGTGCCAGATCCAGGTGGCCTACGCCATCGGCGTGGCCCAGCCGATGAACATCACGGTCTACACCGAAGGCACCGGCGTGATCCCCGACGAGAAGATCGCCGAGCTCGTGCGCGAGCACTTCGACCTGCGTCCGAAGGGCATCATCCAGATGCTCGACCTGCTGCGCCCGATCTACCAGAAGACCGCGGCCTACGGCCACTTCGGCCGCGAGGAGCCCGAGTTCACCTGGGAAGCGACCACGCAGGCCGCGGCCCTGCGCGCTGCCGCCGGCCTCTGAGGCCTACCCCGCGTTTTCCGCCGGCCCCACCGGCGGAAAACGCACCGTGACCAGCAGCCCGCTCGCCTCGCGCGGGTTGGCCGCCAGGTCCACGTCGGCATCGAAGGCCCGCGCGATCTCGCGCACGATGGCCAGCCCCAGCCCCGTTCCCTCGCTGTCCTGCGCCACCCGGTAGAAGCGCTCGAACACGCGCTCGCGTGCCTCGGCGGGGATGCCCGGACCGTTGTCCTCCACGCTCAGCACGACCGCGTCCGCGGCCTCACCTACGCCCACGCCCAGCGTCACCCGGCCGCCCTCGTGCGTGTAGCGCAACGCGTTGTCGAGCAGGTTGGTGACCAGCGCATCGAGCAGCGCCGGCTGCGCCCGCACGAACGCCGTGCCGGGCGCTTCCAGTCCCAGGTCGATGCGGCGCCGGTCGGCTAGTGCCGCGAGCTGCTCGACGCAGCGCAGCGCCACCGCCGCGAGGTCGACCCGCTCGAGCCGCGTGTGCGCATCGCCGTGCTCGGCCTGCGCGAGCAGCAGCAGCTTGTTGGTGACGTCGACCAGCCGCCGATTGCTGGTCTGCATCGCGAGCCACATCGCATCCATGTCGGCGCGGCGCGTGTCCCATTCGCCGCGGTGCTGGCGCGTGTAGCGCGCGTACTCGATCTGCGAGGCCTGCATCGCCAGCGGCGTGCGCAGCTGGTGCGCCGCGTCGGCGATGAAGCGCCGCTGTGCCTCCGAGTGCGCGCGCAACTGCGCGACGAAGCGGTTGATGGTGTCGGCCACCGGCCGCAGCTCGGTATGCAGCGCGCCGGGATCCACCACCAGGTCGAGATGCAGGGGATCGCGCTGCGCGAGCTGCTGGCTCAGCCGCACGATGGGCCGCAGCTCCAGCGTCAGCGCGGCCACGGCGAGCGCGATGGCCAGCGCCAGCGCGATCAGCAGGTACTCCATCGACGGCCACCACAGCGTGCGCAGCATGTGGTCGCGGCTGCGCTCGGTCTTGCCCACGGCGATGGTGATGTCGCGCGCCCCACCGATCTCGTACATCGAGCGCGTGGTGACGACCGCGCGCAGTGGCAGGCCCGCGAATTCCGCGTCGTACCACTGGGCGCGGTCCACACCCTCGGGCTTGCGCCGGGCCGGCAGCGGGAAGTCGGGCGAACCGGCCAGCACCTCGCCGTTGGCGCCCGTCACGCTGAGGAACACGCGGTCGTGCTCGGGCGAGACGAACAGGCTCAGCGCCGATGGCGGCACGCTGGCCCGCACGTCGTCGTCCTCCCAGATCAGGCGGTCGGACAGCACCTTGGCCGAGGACAGCAGGTCGTGGTCCTGCACGTAGTCGGCCACTTCCGCCGCATTGCGCCAGTTGAGCCAGCCGCAGACCGCCACGAACAGCGACAGCGGCAGCAGCAGCCACAGCGCGAGGCGCAGGCGCAGGCTGGAGCGCTTCATTCTTCCTGGCGCGTGCGCAGCAGGTAGCCCACGCCGCGCAGCGTGATGATGGTCGCCTGGCTGGCCTCGAGCTTCTTGCGCAGCCGATGGATGTAGATGTCCACCGCATCCGCGCTGGGCTCGTCGTCGAGGCCGAAGATGGCATCGATCAGCGCCTGCTTCGACACCGTGCTGCCGGCCTTGAGCATCAGCGTCTCGAGCAGCGTGCGCTCGCGCGGCGGCAGCGCCAGTTCCTCGCCGGCCAGCGCGAACTGGCGCGTGCGCAGGTCGTAGCGCAGGTCGCCGCAGGCGATGTCGTTGGCCTTGCCCGGCATCTGCCGGCGCACCAGCACCTTGATGCGCGCCACCAGTTCGCGGATCTCGAAGGGCTTCACCAGGTAGTCGTCGGCGCCGATCTCCAGGCACAGCACCTTCTGGTCGAGCGAGGCGGTGGCCGTGAGGATGATCACCGGCACCGTGTCGCCGCGCTCGCGCAGCCGGCGCAGCACGGCCTTGCCCGGCAGGCCGGGTATGTTGAGGTCGAGCAGCACCACGTCGTAGGCGGCCTGGGCCAGCTGCAGGTCGGCGGCTTCGCCGTTGGCGACGTGGTCGACCACGAAGTCCTGTTCGCGCAGCAGGCTGGCAAGCCAGTGCGCGAGTTGCGGGTTGTCTTCGATCAGCAGCAGCTTCATGCGGTCGGCGGGAGTGGCCGTGGATTCTAGGAAGGGCCACGGGAAAGGCGGCAGCCTAGGGATAACCATGAGGAATCGCGCCCGGCGCTGAAAGCTGGCCGAAGGATCGCGATTCCTAGACTGGCCCGACCGAACAACCCCGACCGGAGACACCCGACCCCATGTCCGCCACCCGCCGCACCCTGCTCGCCGCCGCGCTCTGCGCCGCCTTCGCCACGCCCTTCGCCCAAGCCGCCGACGCGCCCATCACCATCATGGTGGGCGGCATCAACAAGATCATCTACCTGCCGGCCAAGCTCACCGAGGCGCTGGGCTACTTCAAGGACGAGGGGCTGAACGTCGAGCTGCAGTCGCAGCCCGCGGGCGTCGATGCCGAGAACCAGCTGATCGCCGGCGCCGTGCAGGGCGTGGTCGGCTTCTACGACCACACCATCGACCTGCAGAGCAAGGGCAAGGAGATCCAGGCGATCGCCGTCTTCTGCAAGGTGCCCGGCGAGGTCGAGCTGGTCAGCACCAAGGCCGACGCGGCCGGCTTCAAGAGCATGGCCGACGCCAAGGGCGGCAAGACCCTGGGCGTGACCGGCCTGGGCTCGTCGACCGACTTCCTCACGCGCTACCTCGCCGACCGCGCGGGCGTGGCCTCGAAGGACTACTCGCTGCTGCCCGTGGGCGCCGGCAACACCTTCATCGCCGCGATGAAGCAGGACCGCATCCAGGCCGGCATGACGACCGAGCCCACGGTGTCGCAGATGATCAAGAGCGGCGACGCCAAGGTGCTGGTCGACCTGCGCACCGAGGCCGACACGGTGAAGGCGCTCGGCGGCCTCTACCCGGCCGCCAGCCTCTACGTGCAGAACGCCTGGGCCGAGTCGCACAAGGCCGAGGCCGGCAAGCTGGCGCGCGCCTTCGCGCGCACCATGCAGTACATCCAGTCGCACAGCGCCGAGGAGATCGCCGAGAAGGTGCCGCGCGACTACTACGGCAACGACAAGGAACTCTACGTGCAGGCGCTCAAGGCCTCGCTGCCGATGTTCACCGCCGACGCGAAGATGCCCGCGGGCGGCCCCGAGACCGTGCTCAAGGTACTGGCCACCTACAAGCCGCTCGTGAAGAGCAAGAACATCGACCTCTCGAAGACCTACAGCAACGCCTACCTCGCGGCGGCGAAATGACCATGCGCCACGGCTCTCCCTCCTCCGGCGGCGGCAACGTCGCGGCCACCTCAGCGATCGACTTCGACGACGTGTCGCTGCGCTTCATCTCGCAGGACGGCAACGCCACGGTCGCGCTGCGCAACTTCAGCATGTCGGTGGCGCGCGGCGAGTTCGTCGCCATCGTCGGGCCCACGGGCTGCGGCAAGTCGACCACGCTCAACATGATCACCGGCCTGCTCAAGCCCACCGTCGGCAATGTGCGCGTGATGGGCCAGCCGGTGACCGGCGTCGATCCGCGCATCGGCTTCGTGTTCCAGGCCGACGCGGTGTTCCCGTGGCGCAGCGTGGAGGACAACGTGGCGGCCGGCCCGATCTTCCGCGGCAAGCCGAAGAAGGAAGCGATGGAACTGGCGCAGCAGTGGATCCACCGCGTGGGCCTGGCCAAGTTCGGCAAGCACTACCCGCACCAGCTCTCGGGCGGCATGCGCAAGCGCGTGGCGCTGGCCCAGACCTTCATCAACGACCCCGAGATCCTGCTGATGGACGAGCCCTTCTCCGCGCTCGACATGCAGACCCGCACGCTGATGCAGGACGAGCTGCTGCAGCTGTGGTCGAACAACGGCGGCAGCGTGGTCTTCGTGACCCACGACCTCGAGGAGGCGATCGCGCTGGCCGACCGCGTGTTCGTGCTCTCGGCGCGGCCCGCCACGCTCAAGCGCGTCTACGAGATCGACCTGCCGCGACCGCGCGTGATGGCGCAGGTGCGCTACGACGCGCAGTTCATCGAACTGTCCAAGCACATCTGGGACGACCTGCGCGAAGAGGTCGTCATCCAATGAATAACGCTGTCACACCCTCCCACGCCGCCATGAGCACATCCACCACCACGCCTGCCGCCGCGCAACTTCCCTCGGCCCTCAGCGACGCCGCGCTCGCGCGCGAATCCGAGATAGCGCAGGCCGCCATCCGCGGCCGGCGCCGCATGATCATCGCGCTGCGGCTGGTCGTGCTGGTGGTCGCGCTCGGCGGCTGGGAGATCGCGGCGCGCCTCAAGTGGATCGACCCCTTCTTCTATTCGATGCCCACCATGATCTACGACCAGCTCGTGGAGTGGATGCGCGACGGCACGGCCCAGGGGTCGCTGTGGATGCAGGTCGCGGTGACGCTCGAGGAGACGGTGATCGGCTTCCTGATCGGTTCCATCGCCGGCGTGATCTGCGGCATCGTGCTCGGTCGCAACAAGCTGCTGTCGGACGTGTTCAGCCTCTACATCCAGATCGCCAACTCGATCCCGCGCGTGGTGCTCGGCTCGATCTTCGTGATCGCGCTCGGCCTGGGCATGGCCTCGAAGGTGGCGCTCGCGGTGGTGATGGTGTTCTTCGTGGTCTTCGGCAATGCCTTCCAGGGCGTGCGCGAAGCCGACAAGTACATGATCGCGAACGCACAGATCCTCGGCGCTTCGCCGCGCCAGCTCACGATGGCGGTGGTGATCCCCTCGGCGATGTCGTGGATCCTCGCGAGCCTGCACGTGAGCTTCGGCTTCGCGCTGGTCGGCGCGGTGGTCGGCGAGTTCCTCGGCGCCAAGGAAGGCATCGGCCTGCTGATCTCGACCGCGCAGGGCGCCTTCAATGCCAGCGGCGTGTTCGCGGCGATGATCGTGCTCGCGGTGGTCGCGCTGGCGGCCGACTTCCTCTTGAGCTCGCTCGAGAAGCGGCTGCTGAAGTGGCGGCCCGCGGCCTTCTGAGGCGCTTGGCCATCCATCGCGACGGCGGGCAGTGCCCGCCGTTCTTCATGGTGGCTCGAAGATTCAGAAGCGGTACGAACCGCTCATGCCCACCGTCCAGTTGCGCCCCGGCGCGGGCTCGAAATAGCGCGCATTGCCTTCGTTGACGATGACCGAGCCGGCATAGCGGCGGTCGAACAGGTTGTCCACGCGCGCGAAGGCGTTGAACTCCCAGCGCTCCCACTTCTTGAGATAGCCGGCATAGGCCGCCGCGACCGCATAGCCCGGCGCGCTCGCGCTGTTGAGGTCGTTGGCCTGGATGCGGCCCAGCGCGCGCATCTCCACGCCCGCGCGCCAGCCCTCGGGCGGTACCCAGCCCAACGAGGCGAACAGCGACTGCCGCGCGATACCCGGGATGCGGTTGCCCGCGGCCACCGTGTTGGCGGCCGCGCACGGCGAGGGCGAGCAGAAGGCATCGCGGTAGGTGGCGTCGAGCCAGGTGTAGGCGAGCTGGGTGCGCCAGTGGTTCTCGGTCTCGTGCTGCCAGGCCAACTCGAAGCCGTTGCGCCGCGTGCGGCCCGCGTTCTGGAAGGTGGCGCGGCCGCCGATGTTGGTGTCGGTCACGATCTCGTCGCGCGTGCGGGTGCGAAACAGCGCCGCGGTCAAGAGCCCGCCGCCGAGCCGCGCCTTGGCGCCGAGCTCGAGGCTGTCGTTGACCGAGGGCCGCAGCGCGAAGTTGAGCCCGCTCGCGCCGCCCGCGCGGTACGACAGCTCGTTGAGCGTCGGCGTTTCGAAGCCGCGGCCGATGGAGCCGTAGAGCGCGATGTCGCGCGTGGCCTGGAAGCGCAACGAGGCCGCGGGCAGGGTCTTGGCATAGCGCGCGCTGCCGCTGTCGTCGCGGTTGCTGCCGACGATGTAGCGGTCGCCCGAATCGAAGTGCACGTTGCTGCGCCGCAGGCCGGCCTCGAGCGTCCAGCGCTCGGCGAAGCGCCAGGTGGCCTGCGCATAGGGATCGAGGTTCCAGACCTCGTTGCGCTCGTAGCGCCGCAGCCGGCCCTGCACGCCGAGGATCTGGGCCGCGCCGCTGCCGAGGTAGTTCTCGTAGCCGCGGCGCCATTCGCGCAGGCTGTCGTAGCCCAGGCCCGCCACCAGCTCGAACGGACGATCCGCCAGGGTGAAGGCACCGGTCCAGCGCAGGTCGAGGCCGCCGTACTGGCGCGTGAGGTCGATCACGCCGCCCGCATGCAGCGGGTTCTGCTGCGCCGAGGGCGGGATCGACTGGTACTGCGTGGTCTTGCGCTCGCCGCCGTAGACCATCAGGCGCAGCTGCTGCGTCTGGCTCAGGCGGCGCTCGTAGAGCAGGCCGGCCTGGGTCTGCTCGACGGTCTTGCGGGTGTCGTACTGCACGGCCAGCGGCGCGAGGCGCGGCGCCAGCGCGTACTGGTCGGCCGTGAGGCCCAGCGGGTCCTGTGCATCGATGCGCACGCTGTTGACGACCAGCGTGAGCCGGTCGCCGTTGTCGAGCGCGATGCCGAGCTTGCCGTTGGCGATGTCGCGCCGCGCGGCGCTGTGCTCGCGCCAGCCGTCGGTCTGGAAGCGGCTGGCGCCCAGCAGGTAGTCGACGGCGCCCTGCGAGCCGCTGGCCTGCAGCGACTGGCGCCAGGTGCCGTTGCTGCCGCCCGCCGCCGAGTAGGCCAGCTTCGGCCGGCCCTCGCCCGAGGCAGTGAAGGCCTGCAGCACGCCGCCCGAGGAATTGCCGTAGAGCGCCGAGAACGGTCCGCGCAGGATCTCGACGCGGTCGAGCGAGCCGATGTCGATGTTCGAGGTCTGGCCCTGGCCGTCGGGCAGGGTGGCGGGAATGCCGTCGACATAGAGTCGCACGCCGCGCACGCCGAAGGTCGAGCGCGCGCCGAAGCCGCGGATCGAGAGCTGCAGGTCCTGCGCGTAGTTGAGCCGGTTCTGCACCTGCAGCCCGGGCACCGCGCCCAGGCTCTCGGACAGGTTCACGCCGAGGCGGCCATCGCGCATGGACTCGCCGTCGACGCGATCGACCGAGCCCGGCACGTTGAAAGGCGCGACCTCGCCGCGCGGCGTGGAGACGGTGATCTCGCGCAGAGAGGCACCCGCGAACGGCGACGGCGCCTCGGTGGCGGACTGCGCACGCGAAGCCGCAGAGAGATCGAGCAGGAGACAGGCGACGGCAGCGGCGGCAACGGGTTTCATGCCGCCGATTCTGCGGTGTCGCGCCGCGGCCGGACCTCGGGGTTTCTCACCGTGGCGCGCGCCATGCGCGCATCGATGCGATGCGACGAGCTACTCGCTGGCCGGACGCGGCCGGCACCAGCCGTACCACACGCCCACCGCCACCGGGATGCCGAGCGTGATCCAGGCCAGCACGTCGCCCAGGCCGCCATCGCTGAACAGCGCCGAGATCAGGCCGAAGATGGTGAGCAGGCCGAGGGCGATCGGCCAGCCCCAGAGGCGCCAGAAGCCGTGGTGCTGCGGATGCTTTGCGGTCATGGGCTCAGGCTTTCAATGCGGGTGCGGGATCGGCCTGCGGTGCGCCGCCCTCCTCGCGCTGCGGACGTTCGGCGGTCGCCCTGGAAGTCGCCGCGGGCACGGTGTTGCCGCGCTTGAGCCACAGGTACAGGCCGCTGCCCAGCACGATGATGGTCGCGATGTCGAGCAGCGCCCAGAGGATCTGCATCGGCATGCCGCCGTAGTCGCCGAAGTGCAGCGGCTGCGACACCAGCAGCGCCGTGAGGTACCAGGGCAGCTTCGGCGCCGCCGTGACCTGCGCGGTCTTCGCATCGACCAGCACCGGCTGCAGCAGCTTCGAGGTGAAGGGCTCCTTGCCCTGCAGGAAGAAGGTGGTGTGGTGCGGGCTCGAGAACGAGGTGCCCGGGAAGGCGATGAACGACAGCCGGTTGCCCGGTGCCTGCTGCATCGCCGCCTCGTAGGAGCGCTGCACCGAGCCGCGCTCGCTCACCGCGACCACGGGCTCGTTCTTGTAGGGCGCGAGCAGCGTGCTGAGCTGGTCGTACTGCCAGTACTTGATCACCAGGTCGGCCCAGGTGTTGATCATGCCGGTGGCGCCCACCACGAACAGCCACACCAGCGTGACGATGCCCAGCAGGTTGTGCAGGTCGAGCCACTTGAGGCGCGGGCGCTTCTCGCGGCGCACCGTGCCGAAGTCGAGCTTGCGCATGAACGGCGAATAGAGCACCACGCCCGAGACGATCGCGACCAGCAGCAGGAAGCCCATGAAGCCGAGGAACAGCTTGCCCGGCAGGCCCGCGAACAGGTCGACGTGCAGCTTGAACATCACGTACATGAAGCCCTCGTCGAACTTCGGCTGCGCGAGGATGGCACCGGTGCGGGCATCGACCGCGACCGACTTGAAGTCGTCGGTGGGCGCGGGCGTGGGCGTGAGCGTGACGAACCAGAGGCCGTCGTCGTCCTCGGGCTGCGAGGCGAACTGCACCACGCGGTCGGGGTGCTGCGCGCGCGCCACCTCGAGCACGCGGTCGAGGCTCACGCGCGGCGTGTCCGCGGGCATCTTCGGCGCCTCGACCTCGGTGCCCAGCAGGTGGCCGATCTCGTGGTGGAAGATCAGCGGCAAGCCCGTCAGGCACAGCAGCAGCATGAAGACCGTGCACACGAGGCTGCTCCACTTGTGCACCCAGGCCCAGGTCTTGATTTTTCGGCTGTTCATCGACATGGCGGAATTGTCCCCGAGGCTCGGCGTGGCGGCGGCTGCAAAAGCCTCAGAACTTGTAAGTCGCGGTGGCGACCACGTTGCGGCGCGTGCCGTACCAGCAGTCGCCGCGGGCCAGGCAGGTGCTGAAGTAGATCTTGTCGGTCACGTTGTTGATGTTGAGCGCATAGCGCCACCGGTCCGACTCGTAGGCCAGCATCAGGTCGAGCAGCGCCACCGACGGCACGCGCGGGCCCGCGCCCGTGCTTTCGATGTCGCGGAAGCCGCTCATGTAGCGCACGCCGGCGCCGGCCGAGAAGCCCGTGATGCCGCCGACGGCGAAGCGGTACTTGCCCCAGACCGACAGCTGGTTGCGCGGCGTGTCGGTGAGCTTGGGATCGACCTCGATGTAGGTGTAGTTGGCGATCAGGTCGAGGTCGCGCGCGAGCGTGGTCTTGAGGTCGAGCTCGAGGCCCTTGTTCTTGCTCGAATCGACCTGGCGGCCGTAGTTCGGATTGGTGCTGTCGGAGACGGTGCGGTTCTTTTCCTTGAGCGAGAAGACCGAGGCCGTGAAGCTGGTCGGCGAACCCATGGGCTGGTACTTGACGCCGGCCTCGACCTGCTCGCCGCGCAGCGGCTTGAACAGCCGGCCGTTGGCGTCCGTGCCGGCCTGCGGCGTGAACGACTCGGTGTAGCTCAGGTAGGGCGCCCAGCCCGAGGGCAGCGTGTACATCACGCCGAGCCGGCGCGAGGTGGCGGTGGTGGTCTCCGAGGCACTGCCTTCGGTGCCGGCCGTGCTGCGGTCATGGCGCAGGCCCGCGACGAAGATCCAGTTGTCGAGCTTCATCTGGTCCTGCAGGTACACGCCGGCATTGCGCTGCGTGGTGCGGGGCTTCCAGCTCAGGTCGGTCACCGGCACGTAGCCCAGGCCGTAGACCGGGGCGTAGGCGTCGATGGCGCTATAGGCCGAGCCTTCGTACTTGTCCTGGCGCTGGCGCGAGTACTCGGCGCCCACCAGCAGCGTGTGGCGCAGCGCGCCGGTGTCGAAGTGGCCCTCGACATGGTTGTCGATGCCCGTCATGCGGGTCCAGGTCAGCGACTTGTCGTTGATGCGGCCGATCACGCGCTGGCCGATCGGGTCCATGCCCCAGCCGCCGGGGATGGAGAAGAAGTCCGCATAGTGGTAGTGCGAGTCGTTGTAGGTGCGCGACATCCGGAAGTTCTGCCGGAACGACCAGTTGTCGTTGAACTGGTGCTCGAACAGCCAGCCGAAGGTCTTGCGCTCGGTGTCGTAGCCGTCGCCGGGCTCGCCGATGAAGCGGCTCACGGGCAGCTTGCCGTTGACGTTCGGCAGGATCGTGCCCTGCCACGGCAGGAACTGCGAGGTGCTGCCGGTCTTGTCCTTCTGGTAGAGGCCCTGCAGGGTCAGCGAGGTGGCGGCGCTCGGGCGCCAGGTCAGCGAAGGCATGACCAGCGTGCGGTCGTCGGGCACGTAGTCGACCTGCGTGTCGGACTTGCGCTGCAGCGCCACGAGGCGGTACGACCAGTCGCCGTCGGCCGTCAGCGGTCCGGTCAGGTCGGCCTGGATCTGCTTGCGGCCCCAGGAGCCGAACTGCACGCCCACTTCGCGCGCGGCCTGCGTCTGCGGCCGCTTGCTGACCATGTTGATCACGCCACCGGCCGTGCCGGCGCCGAACAGCATGCCCGACGGGCCGCGCAGCACCTCGAGGCGCTCGAGCGTGTAGGGGTCGGGCCGCGCGGTCGCGGTGTACCAGCCCGCGGAGAAGAGCTGCAGCCCGTCGAGGTAGACCGAGGCATCGCTGCCGCGCACCAGGAAGCTGTCGGAGCGCGAGTCCAGGCCGTAGGCATCGGAGCGCACGCCGGCCGCGTAAGTGAGCGCATCCTGCAGGTTGGTGGCGCCCTGGTCGAGGATCTGGTCGCGGGTCACGACCGTCACCGACTGCGGCGTCTCGGCCAGCGGCGTGTCGGTCTTGGTGGCGGTCGCCGCATTCCTCGCGCGGTAGCCGTTCACCGGCGTGGTCGCCGTTTCGGCCGGGGCCTCGACCCGGATTTCGGGCAGTGCCGTCGTGGCGGCCGTTTGCGCCAGCACCTGCTGGTTCGCGTAAATCGCGAGACACCCCATCAGCGCCAAACCGTTGCGCCGCGTCAACAAGACCGCCATTCCCACTCCGCTCCTCACAAGACATTAAGAATCATTCTCATTCTAGAACGAAGTAGTTCACATTTTTGACAATTCCGGGAGGGTGCAGGGGGCGCTGCGGAAGATGGCGATTCGTTGTTCCGGCGCAACGCAGCTGGCATCGGCACGCACCAGGCGCGGGATAGTCCCGTCAAGCTTCGCCTGCCGCCCCTGCAACATTCGCGTCCGCCGTCATGCACACCTCCCTCGCCTCCCGCTTCCCCGCGCCGCGCGGCGCCGCGGCATGGCTGCTCGCGCTGGCGGCCGCCTTCGTGCTCTCAGGCTGTGCCGGCCTGCCGCCACGGGCGGCTGACACGCCGGTGCTCGCCATCCCCGCGTCCAATGCCACCCTGCTCGGCCGCGCCGCCGCCCATCTCGATGCGCCGCGCGACGGGCTGTCGAGCGTGCGGCCGCTGATCGAGGCCTCGTTCGCGCTCGATGCCCGGCTCGAGCTGATCCGCCGCGCCCAGAGCTCGATCGACGTCCAGACCTACCAGCTCGGCAACGACAAGACCGGCCGCCTGCTGCTGCGCGAGCTGCGCGATGCCGCGCGCCGTGGCGTGCGCGTGCGGCTGCTGCTCGACGACTTCTATACCTCCGGCATGGACCCGCTGCTGCTCGGCCTGGCGGCCGAGTCGAACGCCTCGGTGCGGCTGTTCAACCCCTTCGTGAACGCGCGCGACCACTCGGCCACGCGCTGGATGGAGTTCTTCGGCGATTTCCGGCGGCTCAACCACCGCATGCACAACAAGCTGTTCGTGGCCGACGGTGCCATCGCCATCGCGGGCGGGCGCAACCTCGCCGACGAATACTTCCTGCGCAGCGAGGTCGCCAACTTCATCGACTTCGAACTGCTGATGGCCGGCCCGGTGGTGGCCGAATCGGCCGCGGTCTTCGACACCTACTGGAACAGCGACGTCGTCTATCCGATCGAGACCGTGGCCATCAACCACCGCACGCCGGCCGTGCTGAAGGCCGACTTCGAAACCGCCACCTCGTTGCGCTTCGCGCCCTGGCCCGACCCGCCGGGCGACAGCGACGTGCTCGGCGATCCGCCGCTCGGCCTGCAGCTGCTGAACATCCCCACCCTGCAATGGATGCGCGCCGATGCGCACGCCACCGCCGACAGCCCGAACAAGGCGCTCGGTGTGATGCGGCATCCCACCGAATCGGTGGCGCAGCGCTTCCACGAACTGGCCGCCACCGCGCGCTCGAGCGTGCTCGTGATCTCGCCCTACTTCATCCCGGGCGACGAGGGCATGGCGCGCATCCGCGAAGGCCGCCGGCGCGGCGTGCAGGTCAGCGTCATCACCAACTCGCTGGCCGACAGCGACGAGCCGCTGGTCAACATCAACTACAACCGCTACCGCGTCGACATGCTCAAGCTCGGCGTGGAGCTCTACGAGGTCAGCACCCAGCAGCTCAAGCGCAGCGGCCAGTTCCGCGACCTGCTGAAGAAGGCGCGCGGCCGGCTGCATGCCAAGCTCGCGCTGATCGACCGCGAATGGGTGATGCTGGGCTCGATGAACCTCGACCCGCGCTCGGCCCTGCTCAACACCGAGTTCGGCGTGCGCGTGCGCAGCTTCGACCTGACCCAGGCCCTGCTCTATGCCTACCAGCTCGACGACATCGAGGGCGTCTACCGCGTCGTGCTCAAGCCCGATGGCGAGAACGTGCAGTGGATCGGCACGGGGGACGTCAACAACGAGGTGCTCGACAGCGAGCCCGATTCGAGCATGCTGACGCGGCTGCAGTTGCTGCTGTTCTCGTGGTTCGTGCCGACGGACCAGCTCTAAGGATCGCCGGCGCGATCACCTGTACATGATCGTGAAGGTCGCGGTGCCATCCGCCCGCCCCGCCCCGATCTTGTCGCCGGTCTGGTAGTAGCGCGCCGTGAAGGGCACGATGTAAGAGCCGTCCTTCGACGGGCCGACCTCCGCGTCATCGCCGAACTTCACGGGCATCTGCTTGTCGTCGACGATCTGGATACCGACACCCTGCGCCGTCAGTACGGTCCCGCTCGGGGTGATGCGCAGCACGCCTGGTTCGTTCGACGGGTCCTGCACGGCATCCATGCGCAGCAGCACCATGTTCTGGACGCCCAGTCCCGACTGGCAGTTGAGCTTGATGCTGAACTTGCGCTCGGCCGCGGTGCTGCCTTTGCCCCTGAAGTCGCCCTTGGCCACCTTGCCGAAATCCACCAGGATGTTGCGCGAGCCGGCGTCCACCGAACAGGTGGGTGTGATGATCGTGATGCCTTCCCCCAGCAGGAAGGTCGTGAGCACCGAGCGCTGGTCCGACCCCAGGGAGAAATACCGGGTGTAGGTCCCCTGCGCGAAGGGGCCGCTGCCCGTGCGGGCTGCGATCTTGAACAGTTCTACTTGAAATTGCGAGCCTTGATTGAACCATCCGAAGTCGTTCGTGGTCACGCGGTCGTGCGGGTAGTAGCTGGCTTCGGACCCACTGAAGTAACGCGAAAGCCGGATGCCCACGCCAGGTACGTCGGTGGTGAAGACATGGTCGTAGCCAGGCACCGCAGTGCCCTGCAGCATCACGCCTCTCACGGCACCGCCGCCAGAGCAGGTCCAGGGCCTGTCGTTGCCAGTGAAGGTCAGCGGGAAGAGCCCGCGCCTGATCAGGCCGCCAACCGGGAGATCGTTAGGGATGTACACCCGCCCCATCGACATGTTGACCGTCTTCTCGATGTAGCCTGGCGTGACGTAGCACTCGGCCTGGGCACCGGACGACAGCGCGAACGCCGTCACGGCCACACCGAGGGAACGGCGCGCGGCCTTCATGGCATGGAATGGATGGCAGCGGTTCATTTGATCTCCTTCGGTTGCGCACCTGTCGATCCGGCGGGCGCCTCGCACTGGCCGTTCAGTTCCCGGATGGGAGGCGGGTTGGGTTCCTCGGGCAGGCTGTAGACCACCGTGCAGCGGTCCTCCTCGCGCTGCCCCCATCGCACCGTGAGGCGCCCGCTCTGTTCAGCCCCCGTCACGAAGGCCTGTCCATCCGGACCCACGATGCCCATTTCCTGGCCTGTCTCGTTCTCGACCACCGAGCCGAAAGGCAGCGGCTCGCCCTTGCGGTCCTTCAGGGTCAACATCAGCCGAAAACCCACGGCCGTTTCGAACTTCGCCAGGACCACCGCACCGCGCGTGGGGACGACCGCAATCGCCGCGTTCTTGACCTCCACGGTTTCGCCCAGGTCCTGGGTGCGCAGAGCCAGACGGTTCTCCCGATAGGGACTGACGTTGGCGATCACGGCATTTCCCGCCCAGTCGGTGGCGATCCCGGGGCGCGATTCGACGCCCACGCCGGAAGCCTTGGGGACCTGGACCAGTGCGATGGTGTCCCCCAGCGGCTGCGACAGGGTCACGCCACCGCCGTGCGCCAACAGGCCACCCGCCACGCCGAAGTTGGTCTGCCGGTAGCTGGAGCCCTGCGAATGGCTGAGGTCGAAGCGCCCCACCGGCGACAGATAGCTGGCGCTGGCACTGCCGGTCGATCCGGAGTCATCGACCCGATTGGCCGACACGCTGTAGCTGAGACGCGAATCCTCGAGCGCGGTGCCGAACACGCTGACCTGCTGGCTGGTGCGGCCCTTGCGCTCCTGCGTCATCGCATACTGGGCGCTGGCACCGGAGGCACCCAGCGGAATGCTCACGGTGAGCATGATCTGATTGCTGGGCTTGTTGCTTCGGTAGCTGCTGCTGCGGTTGTAGTAGATGCTGTAGCCGAACTGCTTGTAGTTCCCCGAGTACCCGATCTGCACCAGGCTGTCCTTGGCGCTGGTACCCCAGTAGCTCTGCTGGCGCGCCGAGGCGAACATGGAGCCCCAGTCGCCCAGCGACTGGGAGAGCTCCAGGCGCAGTTCATTGCGACGGTTGTTGAGACGCTCGCTCGGATCGAGGCCTTGCATGTCCGCGGCTTCCTGGAAAGTGCGGTAGCCGCTGGTGGAATAGCGATAACCCGCCACGCGAACGGTGGTCCCCGCATCGAAGGCCTTGGAGTAGAGGAAGCGCACCGACTGGCCGTTGTAGGTCCTGTCGACCAGCAGCGGCAGCGGCATGACGGCGCGCGCGGCCGACAGGTCGGCGGAAATGGCGCCGAAAGCGCGCATGTTCTTGCCCACGCCGGCCATCACCGACTGGTAGCGCCCGGAGGCGATGAACCCGCCGTAGACGCTGTAGTCGTTGCCCAGGCCGTGCGCCACCGTGGCCTGCACGAATGCCGGCTCGGCACGCGATCGCAGCGGCAGGCCCCATGGCGATTGCGCGATTCCGCCGGCGTAGGGAAAGTAGTCGTCACCGGGCGCGCGGCGGTACTTGCCGACCGTGGCGGAAAAGCGCCACGTGCCTTCGCGCAACAACGTGGGCACTGCGGAGAAGGCCTGGATGTACTTGATCTCGCGGCCATCCGCTTCCTTGACGATCACTTCCAGGTCGCCGCTCGACGCCGTGGGATAAAGGTCATCGATCACGAACGCACCGGGCGCCACGAAGGTGCTGTAGATCGTGTAGCCGTTCTGCCGCACCGTCACGCGCGCGTTGGTCTGCGCAATGCCGCGGATGGTGGGGGCATAGCCTTGCTGGCTATCGGGGAGCATGGCCTCGTCGGAGGCGAGTTGCACGCCACGGAACGGCATGCTGTCGAACATGTTGCCGGGCGTGTTGCCATCGCCGATCAGCAACTGGGCATTGAGCGAACTCAGATCGCGCTGGGCATAGGTGTTGACCGCCTGCCAGCGGGACTTGCCGTCCGTGCCGCGACTGTAGGTCGAGAAGTGGCGAAAGCGCCAGTCGCGGTAGTTGAAGCCGCCGCGCAAGCCGACGAACAGGCTGTTGCGCCGAGGCTCTTCGTAGGGCTCGCGGAAGGGGTTGCCGTCGAACGCGCTGCGCGGTATGGCGAAGGGATCGGGCCCGCGACGGTAGTTGTCGCCGCCATGGCGCGAGAAGTTGATCTGGTAGTCGACCATGCCGGCCGTGATGCCCCGATCCCACTTGCCGGGATCGACGGCACCGCGCGCCGAGCGCTTCAGCGCCGCCTGCGGAATGCTGAGTGCCAGGTGCAGCTTGCCACTGTCGTAGCTGAAGGAGGCATCGGGAACAGCCGCGCCCAGATCAACGCAGGCCTCGTCCGCGAGCGTCGCCAGGGCGGGAAACACCGCCACGTTGACGCCCCACTCGTCGAGCATGCCGCGCGTGAGACAAGGCTCGGCGTCGTTCTTGCCCTCCTTGGCATCGAAGCGGATCGACATCTGCCCCACGCCTCGGCTGTTGACCGACACGTCCACGGTGTACTGACCCGGCAGTACACGATTGCCGAAGGCAAACAGCGACAGGTCGGCGCTCTGCTGGTTGCCGCCAACGCCGAGGAAGCTTTCGTTGAAGGTCGAGGCGGCGAATTGCTGCGCAAAGGCGGGGACGCCCATGGCACCGAGCGCGAGTGCGCACAGACTGAGGCGGAATGGCGCGCCTGCGCGCGTCCGCCGGACATACATGCACCGCATCGGCCTAGCGCTGTGCGCGGTTGATGGTGGAGGCTTCGGCCTTCGGCACCAGTTCGGGCGTCAAGGCCACGGGTTGAGCGCCTTCAGGCACCCTGACGAACTCCTCGGGCGTTTCGCTGCCGTAGTCGTTGATCGTCGTGAAGTTGATCTGAATGGCCTGCGGGCTCTTGAGGGTGCGGATCGGAAAGCTCAACTCTCCGAACGGCGGGACCATGCCCGCATCGAGCTCCTCCTGGTCCTTCTTGTCCTGGCCCTGACCCTTGTTGACCGTGAGTTTCAGCAAGGTGACGTGAAAGGCACTCGCATTGCCGACCTTGAGCACGGCGCCCTGCCCCCCGGGCCCCTCGCTCACGGACCACTTGAGCAGGCCGCGCGCCTCCGCGGCCGAGCCCGGAAGATTGGAGGGCCTGTAGAACAGCTTGAGCCGGTTGCGTATCGCCACCTGGAGCACGTTCTCCTGGTTCGGCTTCTGGGGGATCTCCTTGACGTTGAGCCAGAACGCCGACTCGCGGTCCTTCGGCAATTCGCCGCCGACACGCATGATGCGCAAGAGATTCTCTTTGCCCGGATCGAGCCGGGACAGCGGCGGCGTGACGATCAGCGGGGTCTTGTTGTTGCCTTCGCCGGCGTCGACCCAGGCCTGGACCACATAGGGCAACGTACCGGTGTTCTTCATCGGAAGGGAAGTCTCGCGGTCCTTCTCGTTCAGGACCACGCGCGTGCCGGAGAGCATCACGCTCGCACCCGCCAGCGCCTGAAGCCCGAACATCACCAGGGCACCGAAGACCCACCGAATTCTTTGATTGCTGCACATATCTAGTCCCCTGCGCGAGCCACGCCCATCACGCGCACGCAAGCACCCCGACGCATCGACAACGACGCCTCGAAGAAAAAGCCGATAAAAGGAAATTTCGACGCGAAAGCTGCGCGGCCTTGCGCCGCCGAAAGCGCGTCGATGAAGGCATGGGGCCGCAAGGACCCCATGCCATCAAGCCCGATTAGTTGTAGGCAATCGAGAACTGCGCGGTACCGTCGGCCGGACCGGCGGTCAGGGCGTCCGTGGACGGCGCCGTCGGCGTCACCGGGAAGAAGGACACGTAGCGCGCCTGGAACTTCAGGTTGTTGTCACCCGCACCCAGGATGTATTCGGACGAAGCCGCGCCCAGGGGGATCTTCAGGCCATTCGCATCGCCGATCTCGATGCCGACGCCCTTGGCGGCTTCGACGGTCGAGCCGGAGTTGTTGACCTTCAGCAGGCCTTCGGCCGCGGCGATGTTGCCGGGGACACCGGCGCCGGAGAAGGTCACCTTGGCCTTGTTGGTACCGGCGGGGCAGTCGCGCAGGTTGATGGTGAACTTGGCCGCGGTGGAGCCCGTTCCCACTGCGGGGAAGGCGTTCTTCGACACCTTGCCGAGAGGCACGGTCATGTTCACGCTCTCAGGCGCCACCGAGCAGATGCTGTCGGTGATTTCGCCCGTGAAGTTGACCGTACCGTCGGCGGCCATCGCGGCTTGCGACAGGGCACCGACAGCGGCGATTACTGCGAGCTTGGTGAATGCATTCTTCAGCATTGGATTCCTTAATAAAAGTAGATACTAATAATTAGCCTGCACGTCCTGCAGACCAATGCGATCCTATCCACCCATGCAATAAAAATGCATTCCACAAAACAATATGGAACAGCAACGTGATTAACTATCCTTCATATTAGCGACCAATGGTTAATTTGAAATAGTGAATTTATTTTCATCATTCAATTTAACTAGGATTTATTAGCGATCGACGCGAGAAGTCTCGAAATGCAAGGCAGAAGACGAACGCAGCCGCCTTGCAAGAACGCAATGACAGGGCACCGCACCGGCGCAAGCGCGGGATGCGACGAAGCCGCCTACTGATGCGTCAGCGTGATGGTCGCGGTCCCGTTGGCAATGCCCGGCTTCAACTCGCCACCGATGCGCATGTAGCGCGCGACGAAGGGCACGGCATAGGTGAAGTCTTTCGACTCACCCACCCTCATCGCCTTGCCGAACTCCACGGGTCGGCGCTGGGCGTCGAGCACCTGGATGCCGACGCCGCTGGCCGTGGTTCCCGCCGAGCCGGCTTCGTTGATCCCCAGCACGCCCGGCAGCGTGGTCGCGTTCGTGGGGTCCATGGTCATCGATACGGTGGACTGCACGGAGCCCGGTGCCGCCTGGCAAGCGACCTCGATGTTGAACGGCGTATCGCGTGCAACGGTTCCGATGCCACCGGTGAGATCGCGGATCGGCACGCGGCCCATCGGAACGAGGAGCTTGCGCGATGGCTCGGTCACGGTGCACGAAGGTGCGACGACCTTGCCGCCATTCAGGCGAATACGAAAATAATAGTCCTGCGGTTTGTTGGCGACGTTTACTTCTCCGTAGAGCCCAGGCGTCAACGGCCCGTTGCCGACGCGCTTTGCCGTCTTGATCAGATCGAAGTTGAACTTGAACCAGCCTCGGTACTGCGACGAGACATTGCTCGAAATGACGTTGTAGACCACGAAATCGTAGGGAAGAGCGCCCTGGGCATCGTCTCGTCCTCCCATGACCTGGATCCGGTATCCCACTCCAGGCACATTCGTCGAGTAGACCTTCTCCCACATGGAAGTGTTGCTCACGAGCGCGCCCTGCCCTCCTCGAGCCTGGACGGCGAGCGACTGACCCAGGCCGCAGTCGGCGATCCAGGCATTTCTCAGGTTGCCCTCCCGATGCGCCAGGACAGTTCCTACAGGTTGATTGTTGTCCACGATCACCTGGCCGAAGTCGAAGCTGAAGTCGCCAATTCGTATGGCGTCCGAATAGAAGCAATCGGCCGCTTGCGCCGCGGTCGCCGCCACGGCGACAGCAGTCCAGAGCGCCAACACGCGGATCTTTCGCGCCATCGTTCTGATTGACATGTCTTCTCTACTTCATGAAACGTGGGAGTTCGGGCACGCGTCGCCCCTGTAGCAATTCGCCTGGACGAACGAAGGACGCGATCTCATCGACGGCCCTTGAGCGAGACGGCCTGCGCCTCATCGGTGCACCGGCCCGCGAACTGGCGAACGGGCGAGGGACTGGCATCTTCGGGCAGGCTGTACGACACCGCGCATTGGTTCGCCGAGCGCTGGCCCCAGCGCACCGCGAGGCGGCCGTTCTGGCCCGCGCCGGTCACATAGGCCCGGCCCTCGGGGCCGACGATGCCGACCTCCTGGCCGGCGTCGTTCTCGATGCGCGCACCGAAGGGCAGCGGCTGTCCACGGCCGTCGGTGAGCGTCAGCATCAGCCGGTAGCCCACCGAGGTCTCGAAGGTCGTCAGCACCACCGCGCCGCGCGTCGGCACGAGTTCGGTGGCGGCGGACTTCACTTCCGTCGTGTCCCCCAGGTCCTGCGTGCGCACCGCCACGCGGTTGAGCCGGTAGGGGCTGAGGTTCGGGATGACGGCACTGCCCGAGCCATCGGTCACCACGCCCGGACGCGCGTCGAAACCGACCCCGCCGGCCTTGGGCACCTGCACCAGCGCGACCGTCTCGCCCAGGGGCTGCGACAGCGTGATGCCGCCGCCATGCACCAGCAGCCCGCCCGCCATGCCGAAGGTGGTCTGGCGGAAGCCCCGGCCCTGCGAGTGGCCGAGGTCGAAGCGGCCGAAAGGCGCGAGATAGCTGCCCCCCACGCTGCCGCCGGCGCCCTGCTCGCTCGCATGGCTGGCGCTCACGCTGTAGCTGAGGCGGCGATCCTCCAGGGCCGCGCCGTACAGGCTCACCTGCTGGCTGGTGTTTCCCTCGCGATCGCGCGAGACCGCGTACTGCGCGCTGGCCGCGGAAGTGCCGAGCGGAATGCTCAGCGTGAACATGAGCTGGCTCGTGGCACGGCGGTCCTGGTAGGCGCTGCGGTTGTAGAAGACGCTGTAGCTGAACTGCTTGTAGCTGCCCGACCAGCCCAGCTGCACCAGCCGATCCTTGAAGGAGGTTCCCCAATAGCTCTGCTGGCGCGCGGAGGCGAAGAGCGAGCCCCAGTCGCCGACCTTCTGCGCGAGCTCGAAACGCAGCTCGTTGCGCCGACTGTGCAGGCGCTCGGACGGCGACAGCGCCTGCATGTCCACGGCTTCCTGGAAGGTGCGGTAGCCGCTGGTGGAATAGCGGTAGCCCGCGACGCGAAAGTTGGTGCCGCTGTCGACGAAGGACTTCGCGTAGAGGAACCGCAGCGACTGGCCGCTCTGGCGCTCCTTCCCGCCGAGCGCGAACGCCATCGGCGTGCCGGCCGGATCGGTCGGCAGGCCGCGCGGCGCCGTGGTGCTGGCGGTCGAGAGGTCGAGCGACAGCGCGCCGAAGCTGCGCATGTTCTTGCCCACGCCGGCCAGCATCGACTGGTAGCGGCTCGAGGCCATGAAGCCGCCATAGACCGTGTAGTCGTTGCCCAGGCCGCGCGCCAGGGTCGCCTGCACGAAGACCGGCTCGATGCGCGCGCCTTGTTCCCGCAGCCACGGTGCCAGCAGCGTGCTGGGACCGCCCTGGCGCATGTCGCCGATGTAGCTGCTGCTGTAGCCGAAGGCGCTGCGGTACTTGCCCACCGTGGCGCCGTAGCGCCAGGTGCCTTCGCGCAGCAGCGTCGGCACCGCCGAGAAGGCCTGTATGTATCGGCTTTCGCGCCCGTCGGCTTCGGTGACCGTGACTTCGAGGTCGCCACCCGAGTCCGTGGGATAGAGGTCGTCGATCACGAACGGCCCCGGCGCGACGAAGGTGCTGTAGACGACATAGCCGCTCTGGCGCACCGTGACGCGCGCGTTCGTCTGCGCGATGCCGCGGATGGTGGGGGCGTAGCCTTGCTGGCTGTCGGACAGCATGGCCTCGTCGGTGCCGATCTGCACGCCGCGAAACGGCACGCTGTCGAAGAAGTTGGCGGGCGTGTTGCCGTCGCCGATCTGCAGTTGCCCCTGGATCGAAGGCAGGTCGCGCTGCAGCGTGGTGGTGACGGCCTGCCAGCGGCCGCGGCCGTCGGTGTCGCGGTTGTAGGTCGAGTAGTGGCGCAGGCGCCAGTCGCCGATGTTGAAGCCGCCGCGCAGGCCCGCGAACAGCGTGTTGCGCTGGGCATCCTGGCGCCCGCGGTCGAGGAAAGGATTGGCGTCGAAGAGGCTCGGCGAGTTCGCGAAGAGGTTCGGCCGCTCGCGCTGGTTGTCGCCGCCGTGGCGCGCGAAGTTCAGCTGGTAGTCGAGCATGGCGGCGGTGATGCCTCTGTCCCAGCGCGCCGGTTCGACCGCGCCGCGCGCCGCGCGCTTGAGCGCCGCCTGCGGAATGCCGAGCGACAGCGCGAGCTGGCCCGCGTCGTAGCTCACGGTCGCTTCGGGAATGCTGGCCGGCAGGTCGACGCAGGCGTCGTCGGCCGCACCGGCCAGCGCGGGGAAGGCCTCGACGTTGACACCCCATCCGTCCAGCATGCCGCGCGTGAGGCAGGCCACGGCATCGGTCTTGCCCGGCACGTCGTCGAACCGGATGGTGCTGCGGCCAACGCCCCGCCCGTTGACCGTCACGTCGACGGCATAGGTGCCGGGCAGCACTCGATTGCCGAAGGCGAAGATCGAGAGATCGGCGCGCGGTTGCTTGCCGCCGCCGATGCCGAGGAATTCCTCCTCGAAACGCGAACCGGCGAGCTGCTGCGCCAACGCAGGAATGCCGAGGCTCGCGATGACCGTCGCGCACAGCGTGCGACGGAACGGCGCGGCGCGCAGGATGCGGCGCATGGCCTCAGCGCGCTGCATCGCTCGTGGATGGCGTATCGACGACCTCGGGCGTCAAGGCCACGGGCTCGACGGCCACGGGCACGCGCACGCGTTCCTCGGGCGTTTCGCCACCGTAGTCGTTGATCGTGGTGAATCGGACCTCGATCGGTTGCGGTGTCTTCATGGCATCGAGCTGAAAGCTCGACTCCGCGAGCGGCGCGACCATGACGGCCCGGATCACCTGCTGGCCGGCGTTGACGGTCAAGCCGGTGAAGGTCACGTGATAGGCCGTGGGATTGCGGATCTTCAGCACCGCCCCCTGGTCCTGCGCACCGGCAGCGACGCTCCAGCGCAGCTGCGTGCGCGCATCCGCCGGCTGGCCCGACAGCGCGGCGGGACGATAGAACAGCTTGATGCGGGTACGCACCGCGATCTGCAGCACGTTCTCTTCCTGCGTCTTCTCGGGAATCTCCTTGACGTTGAGCCAGTACACCGATTCGCGGTCGCGCGGTAATTCACCGGGCATCCGCAGGATGCGCAGGATGTTTTCCTTGCCGGGATCGAGCCGCGACAGCGGCGGCGTGACCAGCAGCGGCACGTCGGTCAGGCCCTCGCCCGCATCGACCCAGGCCTGGATGACATAGGGCGCGCCGCCGGTATTGCGCATGGGGATCGAGGCCTCGCGCTCTTTCTCGCCGAGGATCACGCGCGTACCGCTGAGCGATACCGCCGCATCGGCGTGCCATGAAATGCCCAGTCCCAATGCCATGGCCAGGGCCCAACCGAATGTCTGCTTGCTGCACATAGGAGTTTTCGGGCGCACGCGCCCATGCGGCGGTACGCCGCCGTACGAAACATGAAGAAAAAGGAAAGCGAAGAGGAGCGCCGCCTCGAGGCGGCGCCAACGGCCGGTGGCTGCGAGAGCCGCGGCCGCGGATCACCCGAACTTAGTTGTAGGCGACGGTGAACTGGGCCATGCCGTTGGCCGGGCCGACCGTGACCGAATCCTTGGTCGCGAGGTAGTTCGCTTTGAATTGCAGCGAGTTGGTGCCGTTGCCCAGGATGTAGCTGGGAGATGCCACGCCCAGCTTGATCGGATTGCCAGCCGAATCCTTCAACTGGATCGCCACGCCCGTTGCGGCCGCCACCGTCTGCCCTGAATTGGCAATGGCCAGGTTGGTGCCATCGGCGGTGCCGGAGAACGTGACCTGCGCATTCTTGGCCGAGGCGGTGTCGCAGTTGAGCAGATCGATGGTGAAGTCGACCGGCGTGGAAGTGCTGCCGAGACCGGTGAGCGTCCGGCTCACGATCTTGCCGAGTTGCACGGTCTTGTTCTGGCTGCCGGGCGCCACCGAGCAGGTGGCGTCGATGATTTCGCCCTGGAAATTGATGGTGCCGTCATAGGCCATCGCGGCTTGCGAGAGAACGCCGACAGCTACGAACGCGAAGAGTTTGGAGAGGGGATGCTTGAGCATTGGATTCCTTGATTTCAATCGATGAGAGCCCGCTCGATGGCGGCAGGCCCTGCGAGACGAACATCGCCGGCTGCCGCGGGAACGCGGAAAGCCCGGAGATGAATTGATATTCCTTGGTTGATTTTTTTTGACTACGAGTTTTCGTTCAGCGATCTCCCATTGAGTTGAATTGAGCATGAATCCCGCATGGCTTGACGTCGATTCAGACGATTGAGTCGCGATGACGAAGCCCCGTGGCTCGCGTCACGGACGACCATCGGCCACGCTGCCCACCCACGTCGACGGCAGCGAAGGCCTCGCCAGGCCGGCAACTAGGGCGATGGGTTCAGGGCGACCAGGCGGTACCCGACTCCGTAGATCGTCAACAGCCTGATACCCTTCTCCGGGCCCAGTCCCAGCTTGCGGCGCACACGCGTCACGTGCACGTCGAGCACCCGCGAACCGGGGCTGCTGGGCCGGTCGAACAACCGCTCCTCGATCTCCGTGCGGGCGACGACCTTGCCGAGGTTCTGGAACAGGATGCAGGCGACCTCGAATTCGCGCGGCTGCAAGCGCACTTCCACGCCATCGACCAACACCACGCGCGCCGCCCGCTTGAAATGAAAACTGCCCCAGATCAGGTCTTCCTCGGCAGACGGCACATGCCCCCCTTGCCTGCGCGTGTGGAGCAATCGCAACCGCATCGCCAGTTCGGCGCCATCCACCGGCGCCGTGGCGAATTCGATCCGCTCGCCATTCAGCGAGTCCTCGTCGAAGGTGGCCGCGAGTTCCAGGGCATCGCGCGACACGACGACCAGGATGGGCAGCTTCACCATGGTCCGAAGATTCGCCCAGCGCCGCTGGCTCCATCCCTTGTCGGCACATGCGATCAGCGCGTCGTAGTGACGGCCCGAGGACATCGACTCCCACAAGGTCTGCACCGAATCGAAGGCAGCCGAGGCGAAGCCCTGCGAGTCGAGCGCGCTGCGCAGGGTGCCGCGATTGCGCTCGTCGCCGAAAACCAGCGCCAGCGAGGAAATGGACCTCGAAAGGCCCTGCCCGGTGTTGGTGGCGGGACTCATGCGCAGACTCCGAGGGTCGGTGTTTCCGGCTCGAAGCTCGGGACCGCCTGGGCGACGAAGCGCCTGACGCTTTCACCGACGATGTCGAGATCCATGTCCGGCTCGCGAGCGACGCGCAGCACCACGCCTTCGACGAAGCACTGCAAGGCGAACACCCGGCCGCGCACCTCGGCCTCGGGCAGCGCCTTGCAGGCCTGGCGCATGCGGGCCTGCAACAGCGCGACGAGCGCATGACGCTCGAGCGCCAGAGCTTCGGCCGTCGCGCCGGCCACGCGCGCCCTGCGAGTACCTTCGGCGACCGCCTCCAGCACGAAGGCGGCATTCGATGCCCCCGTTGCGCGCCAACTGCGCAGCCGCTCGCAGACGAACGCTGCCACGGTCTCGGGCCGCAGAATCCGGCAAGTCGCCGAGGCCCATGCCCTGCAGGCGCTCCAGCAAGGCCAGCACGATGTCGTCCTTGGTCTCGAAGTGAAGGCGAATCTCGGAAGGGCTCATGCCGACCGCGTCGCAGATATGCACCATGGAGACAGGCCGGATGCCGCGCTCCGCGAAGCACGCACTCGCGGCCAGGAGAATGCGATCGCGGACCGTACCCTCCCGTACCGCGCCAGCCGCCTGCAATTTGTTTCCCTGCAATTGAATCCTTTCGGCCCACTTCTTCGTAAACACAATCCGCGCCACGAAAAGAGAGTGAACATTCAGTTTTTGTTAGGTTACTCCAGTCTTCGCGCAACCACGACACTGCTGACCAGATTCCTAGGGACAAGTGTCATATTTCCCCGGAAAGGAGGAACTAGTTCTCGCCCACCCCTCGGCAAGATCAGTCGATTGTCAGCAAACAGCGGCCTTCTTCGGGGAAAACGAATGCAACCGCAAACAGCAGAAACAAGGGCGCCAGCGCCGCGAAAGCTTGCCTCTCAGATCATGAAAAATGAATGAGCATTTATACTTTCTTTACTCCATGAGCGCCGACGTAAGCTCCCCAGCCAGCCGACACCACACCTCAAGGAAATTCACGCGTGAATAACAAGATCAAGCGCTCGTCTCCCAGCAGCGAACAGCGGGCCGAGTTGCAGAAGCTGAGGATCCTGAAGGCCGCGAGAACCTGCTTCATCCAGGACGGGCTGCATGCGGGCACCATCGCCCGCATCAGCGAGACCGCGCAGATGAGCCCGGGGCTGATCTACCGCTACTTCTCGAGCCGGGAGGAGATCGTTCTCGGCCTCATGCGCCTGCAGGTCAAGGCCGGCTTCGGCCCGGGCATCGCCGGACTGACGCCGAAGGTGGTGACGGCCCGCATCTGCGAATACCTGCGCCGGTGGCTCGCGGGCGACCCCGATGTTCCAAGCCCGCCGCTGATCCTGGAAATGAGCGCGGAAAGCACGCGCAACGAGGCGATCGCCAAGCACATCGTCGACGCCGACAAGGAAGCCAGGGCGTCGCTGATCGCCTGGCTGACGGACCTCTCCGTCCAAGCCGGGGAGACAGTGAGCGAGAAGGAGATCCAGATCCGCGCCATGGCCCTCGGCTGCTTCATCGACGGCCTGGTGCTTCGCGCGGCGCGCGAGCCCGACCTCGACATGGAGATCGTCGAGAAGAGCATGGACAGCCTCATGGCCATGGTGGCCCCTTCGCCGCCACGCAAGGCGACCTGAGGGCAGCCGGGTCCCGGCGACGCGCGCTCCCCGTGATAGAGTCCGCCGCAGCGTGACTGCCACGCTCGGCCCCGGGGACGACTCCAGGGCGCGATCGCCGCCCCGGGGACGACCCTGCACTTCCTGTGAAGTTCAACCATGGTCCATCCTCGCAGCGCGCAGCCCCTCACCGCCGCCACCTCCTCCGTCCCACCGCAGACCTGGCTGCTGCTGATAGCAGCCTGGGCCGTCGTCGGCGCGTTCACCGTCTTCGGCGCCGGCTGGCTCGGCCCCTCGATGACACCGGTCACCGCGGGCATCGCGTTCGCGGCGCTGTTCGTCACGATCCTGGCCGCGTCCTTCGGCGTGGTGAAGGAAGCCGACCATCTCGCGCATGCGCTGGGCGAGCCCTACGGCACCCTGATCCTGACGCTGTCGATCGTGCTGATCGAGGTGGTGCTGATCGCCTCCGTGCTGCTGGGGCCGGGCGACTTCCCCACCATCGGCCGCGACTCGATCTTCGCCGTCATGATGATCATCATGAACCTCGTGATGGGCCTGTGCCTGATCGCGGGCCACGGCCGCAACGGCCATCAGCGCTACAACGCGCAGGGCACCGCCTCGTACCTGTCGATGGTGGTGCTGCTCGCCAGCATCGCGTTGGTGCTGCCGAAGTACCTGAGCGGCGCGGGTGAGTTCACACGCGTCCAGGCCATCGGCATCTCGGCCATCACCGCCGTGGTCTATGCGGTCTTCCTCGGCCTGCAGATGCGCAGCCACCGCAAGCTCTACATGGAGCCCGCGCCGGGCGACGATGCCGACCCGGCCCGCCATGCCGTCGGCCTGCTGCCCCAGCCCGCGCGGACGGACACGAAATTCCTCGTGCTGCGCTCGGCCCTGCTGATCGCGCTGATCCTGCCGATCGTGCTGCTCGCCCACCATCTCGCGGTGGTCACCGACTACGGCATCGCGGCGGCGGGCGCGCCCACCGCCCTGGGCGGTGTCCTGATCGCCATCATCGTGTTCACGCCCGAGTCCATCACGGCCGTGAAGGCCGCGATGAACAACGAGATGCAGCGCGCCATCAACCTGTGCCTCGGTGCCTTCGTCTCCACCGTGGGACTGACGGTGCCGGCCGTGCTCGTGATCGGCCTCGTGACCGGCAAGCAGGTGATCATGGGCATCTCGAACACGGAGACGGTGCTCTACATCGCCACCGTGGCGCTGGGCATGCTGAGCTTCAACGGCCAGAAGACCTCGGCGGTCCAGGGCTGGATGCACCTGGCGCTATTCGCGATCTTCGGGCTGCTCCTCTTCAGTCCCTGAGCCGAGGCTCCCGTTCAATAGGTGCGGCTCGGCACGCCCTGCATGGACAGCGCCCACTGCGCGATCCGGTCCTTGCGTTCGAAGGCCACGCCCGGGTGCTTGTTCGCATAGGCCAGGAACTCGCCCAGCGCCTTCACGCGCGCGGGCGTGCCGCCGATGCGGTCGTGGGTGGAGATCGACATCATCCGCCGGCGTCCGGCCGCCTCGGCATAGAGCTGGTCGAACTCGTCCTTGAGCTCCTGGCCGAAGGCCGCGGCCGTGAGCGGACCCTCCGCGCCGAAGCGCGCGATGTCGTTCATGCGCAGCGTGTAGGGCACGACCGCGAAGGGCTTGCCGTTGACCTGCGTGGTCATCGGCTCGTCGGCCGAGAGGTCGTCGATGTGGTACGTGAAGCCCAGTTCCTGCAGGATGCCGAGCGTGCGTGTCGTGCCGCGCAGCCAGAACGCGTTGTAGCCCGCGGGACGGGTGCCGGTGGCCTTGAGCAGCGCATCGATGTTGGCCTGGTACGAGGCGCGCTCCTGCTCGGGCGAGATGTCCCAGTGCGGGGTCCAGGTCTGGCCATGCGCGGCGGCTTCGTGGCCGCGCTGCACGATCTCGCGCGCGAGCTGCGGGTTGCGCTCCACGGCCTGGCCGGTCATGTGCGAAGTCACCTTCACGCCATGCCGGTCCCACAGGTCGAGCAGCCGCGGGATGCCTTCGCGCACGCCGTATTCGAACCAGGTGCGCGCCGGCAGGTCCGGGTACTTCGCATCCATCGGCGGAAACGGCGAGCCGTTGTCGTGCTCGCTCTGCGCGCCCGACTCGAACTGCATCGACACCGAGATCACGAGCCGCGCACCGTTCGGCCAGTGGCGGCCGGTAGCGGCCTTCGGTCGCGCCTGGGCCCGCGCTTCGCCCGCCGCGAGGCCGGACAGCGCGGCGGCCGCCACCGTGCCCGCGCCGCCGCGCAGGATGTTGCGGCGCTCGAGGCTGCCGATGGAGGGGTTGGCGTTCATCTGGAGGATCCCTTTCATGGATGGTGGGGTTTCGAGGGCGGGTTCCACTGCTGCTTCCAGTAGTTCGCCTTGGGGTGCTCGCGCAGGAACACGCAGCACTGCACCCATTGGCCGGGCGACAGCGCCTCGACCGCGCGGGACAGCACCGTGAACGTTGTGTCGGCCATCCGCTGGCTCACCTCGCTCGCGCGCGGATTCGTCAGCACCAGCGTGGCGATCAGTTGCTGCGCGCCGGGCTCGTCGCCGCAGAGTTCGGCCACGATGGGTTGCACGCGCGACTTCAGATCGCCGAGCGCGGCCGATCCGCTGTCCGCGAGTGCGCGGTGCAGCGTCCGCAGGGTCCGCGGCCAATCGATGGCCGCGAGCAGGGGAGGCGACGCCTCGACAACGATGTGGGGCATGGCGCGCGACCTCAATCCAGCTTGATGCCGGCCTCGCGGATCAGTTGCTGCCAGCGGATGCGCTCGCCGGCCATCATCCGCGCGAAGGCCTGCGGCGAGCTGTCGACCGTGATCGATCCCAGTTCCGCGAGCTTGTCGCGCGTGTTCTTCTGCGCCAGCGCGCGGCCCATGTGCTCGACCAGCCAGGCCTGGCGTTCGCTCGGCGTGGCCGCGGGCGCGACGAAGCCGTACCAGCCGCCGATCTGCGCATCGACGCCGCTCTCCTTGAGCGTCGGGACCTCGGCCAACGCGGGAATGCGCGCGGGGCTGGTCACGGCAAGTGCCTTGAGCCGGCCCGACACGATGTGCTGCAGCACCGCCGGCGTGGCCTCGAACAGCAGTTGCACGGTGCCGCCCATCAGATCATTGAGCGCCGGCGCCGAGCCGCGGTACGGCACGTGCAGGATCGACACCTGCGCCTCGCGCTTGAAGAGTTCGGCCGCCAGGTGCTGCGGCGTGCCGTTGCCCGCCGAGGCGTAGGAGTAGCGGCCCGGCGCCTTGCGCAGCACCTCGAGCGCCGCGCGCAGGTTCGGCGCGGGGAACGAGGGATGCGCCACCATCACCAGCGGCACCGATGCGGCCCAGGCCAGCGGCGCGAAGTCCTTGGCCGGGTCGTAGTTGAGCTTGGGATAGAGCGCGGCATTCGCAGCCATCGGGCCGAGCGCCGCGAGCAGCAGCGTGTGGCCGTCGGCCTCGCCGCGCGCCACGGCTTCGGTGCCGATGTTGCCACCCGCGCCGCCGCGGTTGTCCACGAGCACCGTGGCGCCGCTCTCCGTCTGCAGCGCATGCGCCATCAGGCGCGAGATCGCGTCGGTGGTGGCGCCGGCCGGATACGGGCAGACGATGCGGATCGGCTTGGAGGGAAAGGCCTGTGCGTGCGATGCGCCGGCAAGGCCGGGGATGGCAAGGGCCGCGCCGGCCTGGAGGAAATTTCGTCGCTGCATGAATCGGTGCTTCCTGATGTCTCGTCTTGGGAGGCAGTTTCAGAGGATGCGCCGGCTGCGGCAAATCGCATTTTTCGGCACGCCCCATCGGATAATCCGATAGCCATGACCGCACGCCCCAGCAGCCGCGCCCAGCGCGCACGCGATCCCCTCGAGCTCGTTTCGCTGCGGCAACTGCGCTACTTCAGCGCCGCGATGCGCGCGCCCAGCTTCAACGAGGCGGCGCGCGAATGCTCGATCTCGCAGCCCGCGTTGTCGGAACAGATCGCGCTGCTCGAGCAGGTGCTCGGCGTGCCACTGTTCGACCGCACCGGCGGCCGCGCGGTCCCCACGCTGTCGGGGCACGAACTCGAACGCCGCATCGCGGGCAGCCTGCTCGAACTGCAGTCGGCCTTGCGCGAGGTGCCCGAGCGGGCCGACACCATCTCGGGCCTGGTGCGCGTGGGACTCGTGCAGTCCTACGGCGCCTGCTGGGTGGTGCCGGTGATGCGCGCGGCGCAGGCGCGCTGGCCCGCGCTGTCCGTGGCGCTGCGGCGGCGCACCGCGCACGCGCTCGAGGAAGGCGTGCTGCGCGGCGACTTCGAGTTCGCGGTGAGCTTCGATCCGCATCCCCATGCCGACCTCGAGATCGCGCAGTGCTTCGTCGAGCGGGCCGTCGCCGTCGGCGCCCTGCCGCGGCGCGCGCGGCGGCTCACGCTGGCGCAGCTCGCGCCTTTCGGGCTCGCGCTGCTGCCGAGCGAATACATGATGCGCCGCGAGCTCGACGCGGCCTTCGCCTCGCAGGGCCTCAAGCCGCAGGTCCGGCTCGAATCGGATGCACTCGAAGACCTGGTGGCGGCCGCGCGCGAGAGCGGCATGGTCGCGATCCTCAACGCCGCGGCCGCATCGAGCCTGGCGGTGCACGACGCGGTGCCGATCGACAGCGTCGAACTGCAGCGCAAGGCCTGCCTCGTGCGTTCGCGCACACGCCATCACACGAACGCGTCGCGCCATCTCTGGGATGCGCTGGTCGCGGGCGCGCCGGCCCTGCCGTCGGGCTGGACCGCGCCCGGCAAGGCACGGCGCTAGATGCTTCGCAGGTTCACGCGCCGCGACAAGGCCTCGGCGCTCTCGCGCCGCTCGCTGTAGCGATCGACCAGATGGCCGGCGCAGTCGCGCGTCAGCAGCGTGAACTTGACCAGCTCCTCCATGACGTCGACCACGCGTTCGTAGTACGGCGAGGGCTTCATGCGCCCGGCTTCGTCGAACTCGAGGTAGGCCTTGGCCACCGAGGACTGGTTCGGGATGGTGATCATGCGCATCCAGCGTCCGAGCACGCGCAGCTGGTTCACCGCATTGAAGGACTGCGAGCCGCCCGACACCTCCATCACGGCCAGCGTCTTGCCCTGCGTCGGCCGCACGGAGCCGACCGACAGCGGGATCCAGTCGAGCTGCGCCTTCATGATGCCGGTCATCGCGCCATGGCGTTCCGGCGAGCACCAGACCATGCCTTCGGACCACTGCGCGAGCGCGCGCAGTTCCTGCACCTTCGGATGGTCCTCGGGTTCGCTGTCGGGCAACGGCAGGCCGCGCGGATCGAAGACGCGGGTCTGCGCGCCCAGCGCGCGCAGCAGCCGCTCGGCCTCTTCGGTCAGCAGGCGGCTGTACGAGCGCTCGCGGACCGAGCCGTAGAGCAACAGGATGCGCGGCGCATGCGTCGAACGCTCGGCGGGCCACAGGTGTCGTGGGTCCGGCAGCCGGAAGGCCTCCGCATCCAGGTTCGGCAGGTCAGGGCTTGGCGACACGCTGGCCTTTCGCATCGATGACGGGCTCGCCGTCTTCCTTCGAGAACGCGCCGCGCTGGGCGTGCGGCAGCAGGTCGAGCACGGCCTCCGATGGCCGGCACAGGCGCGTGCCCAACGGCGTGACGACGATCGGGCGGTTGATGAGGATCGGATGCGCGAGCATGAAACCGATCAGCTCCGCATCGGTCCACTTTGCATCGGCCAGCCCGAGCTCGTCGTGGGGCGTGCCCTTCTGGCGCAGCAGGTCGCGCACGCCGATGCCCATGTCGGCGACCAGTTGCTCGAGCGTTGCGCGGCTCGGCGGATGCTTGAGGTACTCGATGACGGTCGGCTCCTCGCCGCTGTTGCGGATCAGCGCGAGCACGTTGCGCGACGTGCCGCAGTCGGGGTTGTGATAGATCGTGATGTCGCTCATGGAAGGGAGGGATGTCGCTGGTGAGAAAGCAGATCAGCCGAAGCTCAGGCGCAGTGCGAGCGCGGCGAGGGTCAGCGCGAGCACGGGCACCGTCATGACGACGCCCACCTTGAAGTAGCAGCCCCAGCCGATGGTGGTGCCCTTCTTCGCGAGCACATGCAGCCACAGCAGGGTGGCGAGGCTGCCGATCGGCGTGATCTTCGGGCCCAGGTCGCAGCCGATGACGTTGGCGTAGACCATCGCCTCCTTCACCACGCCGGTGGCGCCCGAGGCATCGATGGAGAGCGCGCCGACCAGCACCGTCGGCATGTTGTTCATCACGGAAGACAGCGCGGCCGCCAGGAAGCCCGTGCCCAGGGCCGCGCCCCAGATGCCGCCTTGCGCGAACACGTCGAGCAGCGTCGAGATCCGCTCGGTCAGGCCGGCATTGCGCAGGCCGTAGACCACCAGGTACATGCCCAGCGAGAACACGACGATCTGCCAGGGCGCGCCGCGCAGCACCTTGCGCGTGGCGATGACCTCGCCGCGGGCCGCCACGGCCAGCAGCAGCAGCGCGCCAGCGGCCGCCACGGCGCTGACCGGCACGCCCAATGGCTCGAGGCCGAAGAAACCGACGAGCAGCAGCACCAGCACCACCCAGCCCGCGCGGAAGGTGGCCGGGTCGCGGATGGCATCGGCCGGGCGCTTGAGGCGGCTGGCGTCGTAGCGCGCGGGGATGTCGCGACGAAAGTAGAGCAGCAAGGCCAGCAGGCTGGCGACCACCGCAACGAGGTTGACCGGCACCATCACCGCCGCATAGGCGCTGAAACCGATCCCGAAGAAGTCGGCCGAAACGATGTTGACGAGGTTCGAGACGATCAGCGGCAGGCTCGCGGTGTCGGCGATGAAGCCGGCCGCCATCACGAAAGCCAGCGTGGTGGCCGGCGTGAAGCCCAGCGCCACCAGCATGGCCATCACGATCGGCGTGAGGATCAGCGCGGCGCCGTCGTTGGCGAACAGCGCCGAGACGGCCGCGCCGAGCAGCACGATGAAGGCGAACAGCCGGCCGCCGCTGCCGCCGCCCCAGCGCGCGACGTGCAGCGCGGCCCATTCGAAGAAGCCGGCCTCGTCGAGCAGCAGGCTGATGACGATCACGGCGATGAAGGTCCCGGTGGCATTCCAGACGATCTGCCAGACCCGCACGACGTCGGGCAGATGCACCACGCCGAGCGCCAGGGCCACCAGCGCGCCCAGCGCGGCGCTCCATCCGATGCCGAGGCCGCGCGGCTGCCAGATGACGAGCACCAGGGTCGCGAGAAAGATGAGAACGGCGGTGAGCATGGGGCGAGGAAACGATGCGGCGCCGACCGTCAGCAGTCGCAGGACGCGCCTTGCGCATCGACTTCGCAGGGCTGTCCCTGGCAGCAGTTCTCGCTCAGATAGGCCAGCAGCCCGTTCATCTGGTCGAACGAGGCGCGGTAGATCAAGTGGCGCCCCTGCCGCTCCTGCGACACCAGGCCCGCGCGGCCCAGCTCCTTGAGATGGAACGACAGGCCCGTGGCCGGAACGCCCAGCGTTTCGGTCAGCGCGCCAGGCGTCATGCCCTGCGGGCCGGCCACGACCAGGGCGCGAAACACGCGCAGGCGCACGCTCTGGGCGAGTGCCATGAGGGAACGGATGACGACTTCTTCTTCCATATTTCAATCATCGTTGAAATATTGAATCGTGGCAACCGACTTCCGGCTCGGCCCGCTCCGGCGCTTGAAACCCCGGCGATTGCCCTTATGATTAGCACTCGCTGTGGTTGAGTGCTAACAAGCCTCGCCTCCAGTCGACGGGCAACCGGTCCTGCGGGATGGGCGCCCAAAAAACCACCACCCAGTTTCTTATCCAGGAGATGCAATGAAACTTCGTCCTTTGGCCGATCGCGTGATCGTCAAGCGTGTTGACAGCGAAACCAAGACTGCCTCGGGCATCGTCATTCCCGACGCCGCCGCCGAAAAGCCCGATCAGGGTGAAGTCCTGGCCGTGGGCCCGGGCAAGCGCAACGACAAGGGCGAACTGGCCGCACTGACCGTCAAGGTCGGCGACCGCGTCCTGTTCGGCAAGTACAGCGGCCAGACCGTCAAGGTCGGCGGCGACGAACTGCTGGTCATGAAGGAAGACGACCTGTTCGCGGTCGTCGAGAAGTAATTCAACAGATCCCCATTCGGAGTAATAGAACATGGCAGCAAAAGACGTAGTCTTCGGCGGTGAAGCCCGCGCACGCATGGTCGAGGGTGTGAACATCCTGGCCAACGCGGTCAAGGTCACCCTGGGCCCCAAGGGCCGCAACGTGGTGCTCGAGCGCTCGTTCGGCGCCCCCACCGTGACCAAGGACGGTGTGTCGGTCGCCAAGGAAATCGAACTCAAGGACAAGCTGCAGAACATGGGCGCCCAGCTCGTGAAGGAAGTGGCTTCCAAGACTTCGGACAACGCCGGTGACGGCACCACCACCGCGACCGTGCTGGCACAAGCCATCGTTCGCGAAGGCTTCAAGTACGTGGCCGCCGGCATCAACCCGATGGACCTGAAGCGCGGCATCGACAAGGCCGTGACGGCCCTGGTCGAAGAGCTGAAGAAGGCTTCGAAGCCCACCACCACGTCGAAGGAAATCGCTCAAGTCGGCTCGATCTCGGCCAACAGCGACGAAACCATCGGCAAGCTCATCGCCGACGCGATGGACAAGGTCGGCAAGGAAGGCGTGATCACCGTCGAAGACGGCAAGTCGCTGGACAGCGAACTGGACGTCGTCGAAGGCATGCAATTCGACCGCGGCTACCTGTCGCCCTACTTCATCAACAACCCCGAGAAGCAATCGGCGCTGCTCGACAACCCCTTCGTGCTGCTGTTCGACAAGAAGATCAGCAACATCCGTGACCTGCTCCCCACGCTGGAACAAGTCGCCAAGGCCGGTCGTCCGCTGCTGATCATTGCCGAAGAAGTCGAGGGCGAAGCCCTGGCGACGCTGGTCGTGAACACGATCCGCGGCATCCTGAAGGTCGTGGCCGTCAAGGCGCCTGGCTTCGGCGACCGCCGCAAGGCCATGCTCGAAGACATCGCCATCCTGACGGGCGGCAAGGTCATCGCCGAAGAAGTCGGCCTGACCCTCGAGAAGGTGACGCTGGCCGACCTGGGCCAGGCCAAGCGCATCGAAGTGGGCAAGGAAAACACCATCATCATCGACGGCGCCGGCGCTGCTGCCGACATCGAAGCCCGCGTGAAGCAAGTGCGCGTGCAGATCGAGGAAGCCACGAGCGACTACGACCGTGAAAAGCTGCAAGAGCGCGTGGCCAAGCTGGCCGGCGGCGTTGCGGTGATCAAGGTCGGCGCCGCCACCGAAGTCGAAATGAAGGAAAAGAAGGCTCGCGTCGAAGACGCCCTGCACGCCACCCGCGCTGCAGTGGAAGAAGGCGTGGTTGCCGGTGGTGGCGTGGCCCTGCTGCGCGCCAAGCAAGCCGTGGGCGACAAGGTCAAGGGCGACAACGCCGACCAGGACGCCGGCATCAAGCTGGTGCTGAAGGCCATCGAAGCCCCCCTGCGCGAAATCGTGAACAACGCCGGCGGCGAAGCCTCGGTGGTGGTGAACGCGGTGCTGGCCGGCAAGGGCAACTACGGCTTCAATGCCGCCAACGACTCGTATGGCGACATGCTCGAGCTGGGCATCCTGGACCCGACCAAGGTGACCCGCACCGCGCTGCAGAACGCCGCCTCGGTGGCCTCGCTGCTGCTGACGACCGAAGCCATGGTGGCTGACGCTCCGAAGGACGAAGCTCCTGCCGGCGGCGGCATGCCCGACATGGGCGGCATGGGTGGCATGGGCGGCATGGGCATGTAATTGCCTCTCGCCCGGCGAGCGCTTCGGCGTTCGGCGGGCGGGTCGTCCAGACACGAAGAAGGCCGGGGTTCGCCCCGGCCTTTTTCATTTCGAGCGCCGTCTCGGCCCCGCCGCGGTCGACGCCATGTCGATCGGCAGCGGCGCATCGGCCTTGACCTCGCGCAGCACGATCGCCGAGCGCACGTGCGTCACGCCGGCCTGCTCGAACAGCGTGGTGTGCAGGAACTGCTCGTAGTGCTTGATGTCGGGCACCAGCACCGTGAGGATGTAGTCGGCCGGCCCGGTGGCCGAGGCACAGCGCACCACCTGCGGACTCGCGGCCACGGCGCGCTCGAAGTCGCGCACCTTGGCCTCGCTGTGGCGGTCGAGGTTCACCTCGGTCACGGCCGCGAGGTTCAGCCCCACCTTCTCGCGGTCGACGATCACCGTGTAGCCGCGGATCACGCCGCTGGCCTCCATGTCCTTGATGCGGCGCCAGCAGGGCGTGGGCGACAGTCCCACCGCGTCGGCGATCTGCTGCACGGTCTGGCGCGCGTCGCGCTGCAGTTCGTCGAGGATGCGCAGCGAATGATGGTCGAGAGGAATGAATTCGTCGTTCATGGCGATTTTCGAGATGTATATTCCTGATTACAGGGTCACCCTGTAGTGATTCAAGAGAATATTCCTCCTGAGCGAGAACAACAATCTCGCAATGAATTCGAATGACCTCTCTTCGGCCGCAGCCCCCACCCGCGCCGCCGAAACCGCCGCCACGACCACCCTCGCCCGTCCGGGCTACCAGCTCGCCGACAACCTCTGGGCGAGCTCGGGCGTGGTCTTCCTCACCGGCACGCAGGCGCTGGTGCGCCTGCTGTGCATGCAGCGCCAGCGCGATGCCGCGCGCGGCCTCGACAGCCGCGGCTTCGTCAGCGGCTACCGCGGCTCGCCGCTCGGCATGGTCGACCAGGCGATCTGGAAGGCCGGCAGCCGCTTCGAGCAGGAGGGCGTGCGCTTCGTGCCCGCCATCAACGAGGAACTGGCCGCCACCCAGGTGCTCGGCACCCAGCGCGTGGAGTCCGACCCCGAGCGCGAGGTCGAGGCCGTGTTCGGCATGTGGTACGGCAAGGGCCCGGGCGTGGACCGCGCGGGCGACGCGATCAAGCACGGCAACGCCTACGGCGCCTCGCCCAACGGCGGCGTGCTGGTGGTGGCGGGCGACGACCACGGCTGCGTGTCCTCGTCGATGCCGCACCAGTCCGACCAGGCCTTCGCGGCCTGGGGCATGCCGGTGCTGCAGCCGGCCAACGTGGCCGAGTTGGTGGAGTTCGGGCTCTACGGCTATGCGCTCTCGCGCTACTCGGGCACCTGGGTCGGCATGCCGGCGCTGTCGGAGGTGGTCGAGAGCTCGAGCACGGTCGACCTCGACCTGATCCTCGCGCGCAGCGCCGCCTGGCTCGATGCCGACGGCGTGCGCGAGGCCACCGGCCACCGCGCGCCGGCCGACGGCCTGCACTACCGCTGGCCCGACCTGCCCTCGCTGCGCATCGAGTCGCGGCTGGCCGACAAGCACGAGGCAGTGGCCGCCTTCGCGCGCGTCAACAGCATCGACCGCGTGGCGGTCGAGAGCCCCGAGGCCCGCGTCGGCATCGTGACCTGCGGCAAGGCCCACTACGACCTGATGGAGGTGCTGCGCCGGCTCGAGATCCCGACCGAACGCCTGGCCGCGGCCGGCGTGCGCATCTACAAGGTGGGCCTGAGCTTCCCGCTCGAGCAGACGCGCATGCGCGCCTTCACCGCGGGCCTGGCCGAGGTGCTGGTGATCGAGGAGAAAGGCGCCTTCGTCGAGAGCCAGCTGCGCGACATGTTCTACAACGCGCCGGCCGACGCACGCCCGGCGCTGGTCGGCAAGCACGACCGCGACGGCCGCCCCTTCATCTCGGCGCTCGGCGAGCTGCGGCCCTCGCGGCTGATCGAGCGCGTGGCCGAATGGCTCGAGCGCCACGTCGGCGGCGCCGACGGCATCGGCCGCCCGACCGAGCGCGTGCGCGACTTCACGCCGCCCGACCTGCTGGCCAACGCCAGCGATGCCGTGAAGCGCCTGCCCTACTTCTGCGCCGGCTGCCCGCACAACACCAGCACCAAGGTGCCCGAGGGCTCGACCGCGCGCGCCGGCATCGGCTGCCACTTCATGGCCAGCTGGATGGAGCGCGGCACCGCGGGCCTGGTGCAGATGGGCGGCGAAGGCGTGGACTGGATCTCGCATTCCAAGTTCACGCGCGTGCCGCACGTGTTCCAGAACCTCGGCGACGGCACCTACTACCACTCGGGCTACCTGGCGATCCGCCAGGCGGTGGCGGCCAAGGCCACCATGACCTACAAGATCCTGTTCAACGACGCGGTCGCGATGACCGGCGGCCAGCCGGTGGACGGCGTGATCACCGTCGACGCGATCGCGCGCCAGGTCGAATCGGAAGGCGTGGCGCGCGTGGTGGTGGTCAGCGACGACATCCGCAAGTACGACGGCCAGAAGGATCGCTTCCCGGCCGGCACCGGCTTCCACGACCGCAGCCTGCTCGACACGGTGCAGCGCGAGCTGCGCGAGGTGGCGGGGGTCACCGTGCTGATCTACGAGCAGACCTGCGCCGCCGAGAAGCGCCGCCGGCGCAAGAAGGGCGAACTGGCCGATCCGCCCAAGCGCCTGTTCATCAACCAGGCGGTGTGCGAGGGCTGCGGCGACTGCACGGTGCAGAGCAACTGCGTGGCGGTGGTGCCGCACGAGACGCCGCTGGGCCGCAAGCGCCAGATCGACCAGACCCACTGCAACAAGGACTACTCCTGCGCCCAGGGCTTCTGCCCGAGCTTCGTCGGCGTGACGGGCGCCTCGCTGCGCCGCAAGGCCGGCGCGCTGCAGCGCGAGAAGGACGCCGTGCTGGCGCGCGCCGCCGCGCTGCCGCAGCCCCCGGGCCACGACTGGGACAACGCGCCCTACGACCTGCTGGTCACCGGCGTCGGCGGCACCGGCGTGGTGACCGTGGGCGCGCTGGTCGCGATGGCCGCGCACCTCGAGGGCAAGGCCGCGAGCGTGCTCGACTTCATGGGCTTCGCGCAGAAGGGCGGCTCGGTGCTGAGCTTCGTGCGCATGGCCAGCCATCCGGAGCGCCTGAACCAGGCCCGCATCGACACCCAGCAGGCCGATGCCGTGCTGGCCTGCGACCTCGTCGTCGGCTCCTCGCCCGAGGCGCTGCAGGCCGTGCGCCACGGCCGCACGCGCATCCTCGCGAACCTGCACGAGATCCCGGTCGCCGAGTCGCTGCGCAATCCCGACGCCGAGCTGCACATCGACCTGCTGCTCGAGAAGCTGCAGTTCGCGGCCGGCGAGGAACAGGTGAAGACCTTCGACGCGCAGGCGCTGGCCGAGGAGTTCATCGGCGACACGCTGGCCGCCAACATCCTCGCCGTGGGCTATGCGTGGCAGCTCGGCCTGGTGCCGCTGGGCTTCGAGGCGCTGATGCGCGCCATCGAACTCAACGGCGTGGCGGTCGCCGCCAATCGCCTGGCCTTCGCGCTGGGCCGCATGGCCGCGGCCGATCCCGAAGGGCTCGAGCGCCTGGGCGACACGCTGCAGCCCGCGTCGACGATGGACCTCGCGAACGCGGCCGACGGCAACGACCTCGAGGCCATCGTCGCGCGCGGCGTGGCCCATCTCTCGGGCTACCAGAACGCCGCCTGGGCGCGGCGCTTCGAGACCCGCATCCGCGCGCTGCAGCAGCGCGAATCGGCGCTCGGCGGCGATGCCTCGCTGCCCTTCACGCGCAACGCGGCGCGCAGCCTGCTCAAGCTCATGAGCTACAAGGACGAGTACGAGGTGGCGCGCCTGTACACCGACGGCAGCTTCCAGCGCAGCCTGATGGAACAGTTCGAGGGCGAGAAGATCAAGCTCGAGTTCCACATGGCCCCGCCCTTCCTCGCACCGCCGAAGAACGGCCAGGCGCCGCGCAAGATCCGCTTCGGTGCCTGGATGCTGCCCGCGATGCGCGTGCTCGCGCGCGGCAAGGCGCTGCGCCACACGCCCTTCGATCCCTTCGGCCGTACGCAGGAGCGGCGGCTGGAGCGCGAGCTGATCGCCCACTTCGAGGCCCGGCTCGACGAACTGGCGCAGGACATGGCGGCCGCCGACCAGAAGCTGCTGGCCGACATCGCCGCGCTGCCGATGACGATTCGCGGCTACGGCCACGTGAAGATCGGCAACCTCGCGCTGGCGCGTGCACGCGAAGCCGAACTGCTGCACCGCCTGCGGCCGCAGCGCTATCCGGCGCCGGCCTCGACCAAGGCCGCGGGGCAGATCAAGGGCATCGCGATCGTCGCGGCGCACTGAGGCCGCGGAGGCACTCAGGCCTCGAAGGACGCGCGCAGCAGCGGATAGAGCTTGCGAAAGCGCGCATGCCGCGCGCGGTGCCCCGCCGCGGCCTCGGCCTTCGGATCGAAGCGCTGCCGCACCGCGGGCGCGGTGCAGACCGCGGCGATCGCGCCGCCGTCGGCCAGCCAGGCCAGCCGCGCGGCGCCCAGCGCGCCACCGGCCTCGCCGCCCTCGGCCAGCGTCAGCGGCACCTCGAGGATGTCGGCCAGCAGCTGCGCCCACCAGCTGCTGCGCGCGCCGCCCCCCACCAGCGCCAGCGCGCCCGCGGGCCGCGCCAGCGTGTCGAGCCCGTCGCGCAGGCCGAAGCTCACGCCCTCGACCACGGCATAGGCGATGTCGTCGGCGCCGTGCGCCTGCGTGAGCCCGAAGAGCACGCCCTGCGCGTTCGCGTTGTTGTGCGGCGAGCGTTCACCCGACAGGTAGGGCAGGAAGATCGGCGCGCGCGCACGCGCCGCGTCGTCGAGCCGCGCGGCCGCCGCCAGCAGCGTGGCCTCGTCGCCGAAGCCCAGGTGCCGCGAGGCCCAGCTCACGGCGCTCGCGGCCGAGAGCATCACCGACATCTGGTGCCAGCGGCCCGGCAGCGCATGGCAGAAGGCATGCACCGCCTGCGCGGGATTCGGTTCGAAGCGGCTCGAGGCGACGAAGATCACGCCCGAGGTGCCGAGCGAGACGAAGCCCTGCCCCGGCTCCACGATGCCCATGCCGACCGCGCTGGCGGCGTTGTCGCCCGCGCCGCCGGCGATCTTCACCTCCGCGCCCAGGCCCCAGCGTTCGGCGAGCGCGGACTTCAGCGTGGCCGAGACCTCGCTGCCCTCCACCAGCCGCGGCATCTGCGCACGCGTGAGGCCGGTGGCCGCGAGCAGCTCGTCGGACCAGTCGCGCGCGCCGACGTCGAGCCACAGCGTACCGGCCGCGTCGGACATCTCGCCGACCGCCTCGCCGCTCAGCATGAAGCGCAGCCAGTCCTTGGGCAGCAGCACGCGCGCCACGCGCGCGAAGAGCTCGGGCTCGTGCTCGCGCACCCACAGCAGCTTGGGCGCCGTGAAGCCCGGCATCGCGAGGTTGCCCGCGATCTCGCCCAGGCGCGGCACCGCGCGCGTCAGCGCCTCGCACTGCGCGCCGCTGCGACCGTCGTTCCAGAGGATGGCCGGGCGCAGCACCTCGCCGGCCGCGTCGAGCAAGGTGGCGCCGTGCATCTGGCCCGACAGCCCGATGGCGCGCACCTGCGCGAGCGCCGCCGGCTGGTCGGCGCGCAGTTGCGCCATCACCTGCTCGAGCGCCTGCCACCATTGCGCGGGCGATTGTTCGGACCACAGCGGATGCGGCCGGTCCACGGTCAGCGATGCGCGCGCCACGCCGACGATGCGGTGATCGTCGGCGAGCAGCAGCGCCTTGAGCTCGGACGTGCCGAGGTCGAGTCCCAGATACAAGAGAAGCTCCCGGTGGGTTTGGATGAAAGGCGGCGTTCAGGCCATGCCGTTGCCGAAGCGGGTGTCGGCCTGGCGGCGGAACTCGCTGGGCGTCATGCCCTTGATCTCGAGAAAGCGCCGGTTGAAGTTCGCCACGTTGTTGAAGCCGACCTGGTAGCAGATGTCGGTCACGTAATGGTCGGTCTGCATCAGCAGGTGGCAGGCGCTGTTGATGCGCACGCGGTTGACGAAGTCGGTGAAGCTGTTGCCGGTGGAACGCCGGAAGAAGCGGCTGAAGCGGCTCTCGCTCATGCCGAGCTCGGCGGCCAGGTCGGCCATCGAGAGCTGCTCGGTCATGTTGTTGGTGATGCGGTTGACGATGCCGTTGATCTGGTCGACCTGCGCATCGCCGTCGGCGCCCTGCGCGCCCTGCATCTGCACGCTCGACAGCAGCCGGTAGTCGGTGCACTGCGCGAGGTCGGCCAGGAAGCCCAGGAACAGCCCGAGCCGGCGCACGCCGCGCGCGGCCTTGATGTCGTCCCAGTGCTGCTGCGCCTGCTGCGAGAGGCCGAAGAACTCGATGCCGTGGCGCGCGCGCTCGAGCAGCTGCATGACCTCGCGCAGCTCGGGAATCTGCGCCGCGGCCTGCTCGATCGGCTCGTGCCGGAACTGGATCACGCGGTCGCGCCCGGCGGCACCTCCTTCGGGCACGTCGAGCGAGATCCAGTTGTGCGGCAGCCGCGGGCCGCACAGCACCAGGTGGCCGGGCTGGAACGGCCCGATCCAGTCGCCGATGAAGGCCTTGCCCGAGGTCTCGGTGATCAGGTGCAGCTCGTAGTCCTCGTGGAAGTGCCAGCGCACCAGCGGGCTCGGGAAGCCGTGCGCCAGGCATCGCACCAGGCCGGTCTCCTCGGGCGCCTCGTAGCCCAGCGAGGGCGAGCGCGCGAAGTCGCGCTCCAGCTCGGGCTGGCGCTGGCGGGGAATCGAACGCTTGCGGGTGGTGGTGGTCATGGCTGCATGCTCGCTCGCGGGCCGCGCCCGCTGCCAATGCAAGGGTGCTAGAGATTGTCTCCCTGCGCCAGCGCCGCCTGCACGGCCGCCAGCACCGGTGGATCGGCACCCTCGCGGGTGCAGTTCAGGGCCGCGGCGGTGGCGGCGAAGCGCATCACCGCGCGCCAGCCGTCGTCGCCGAGCGCCGCGAGCTGGTCGCGGTGCTCGACGCCCTGTTCGAGCAGCGCGACCGACAGGCCGGCCGTGAAGGTGTCGCCGGCGCCGATGGTGTCGACCACCTGCACGCGCGGCGCGGCCACCGACAGCGGCGCCTTGCCCGCGCGCCACAGCGTGGCGCCCTCGCCGCCGCGCGTGACGATGACGGCGCGCGCGCCCGCGGCCAGGATCTCGGTGGCCAGCGCATCGACCGGGCGATCCGGTGCCAACAGCGCGGCATCCTCGTCGCTGAGCTTCACGAGGTCGGCCATCGCGAACCAGTTGGCGACACGCGCTCGGTAGGCCGCGAGGTCGGGGATCAGGCTGGGCCGCACGTTGGGATCGAACACGATCACGCAGCGGCCCGCGTTGGCGCTCACGAGGTCGGCGATGCGCGTCGCGGCCGGCTCCTGCAGCAGCGAGATCGAGCCGAAGTGCAGAAAGCGGCAGTCGGCCGGCAGCTGCGGCAGCGGCTCGGGCGCCCAGGTCGCGTCGGCGCTGCCGTGCGTGTAGAAGGCATAGCGGTTGGTCTGCGGCGTGCGCTCGACGAAGGCCAGGGTCGAGGGCGCGCTGCTGCGAAGGATGAAGCCGGTGTCGACGCCATTGCGTTCGAGGAAGGCCATCAGCCGCTCGCCGAACAGGTCGGTCGACAGCTGCGTGAAGAAGCCCGTGTGCTGGCCCAGGCGCGCGCAGGCCACGGCCGTGTTGAGCGGCGAACCGCCCTCATGGCCGAGGAAAGCCAGTGCGCCGGCCTCGCTGGCGGTGAAATCGATCAGGGCTTCGCCCGTGAGTGCAATGCGCATGGTGGAGAAAGGATTTTCTTCGGTCAGTTCAGGGCGCCAGCGTCGTCCAGGAAGCCGCGTTCGGCGGCCAAGGTGGCGGGATGGTCGAGCAGTTCGGCGAACAGGCGCGGCGGGATCGTGATGGCGCCGACGCCCAGCGCGAGCAGCGACAGGTAGGCCTCGCGCGAGCGGATGCTCGCCACCAGCAGCCGCGTGCCCGACGCGGGCCGTTGCGCGACCAGCGACTGCATGCGCGCGATCAGCGCGAGCCCGTCCTGGCCGGCATCCTCGAGCCGCCCGAGGTACGGCGCCGCATAGGCCGCGCCCAATTGCGCCGCGAAGTGCGCCTGCTCGGGCGCGTAGACGGCGGTCCAGGTCACGGGCACGCCCTGCGCGATCAGCCGCGCGCCGGCCACCAGGCCCTGGCGCGTGGCGGGAATCTTGATGACGAGCTGGCCGGCGTCGAACTTCGGCAGCAGCGAGCGCGCATCCTCGAGCATGCCGTCGACCTCGCTCGAGTACACCTGAGCCTGCACCTGGCGCGCACCCAGCTCGATGCAGCGCTGCAGCAGGCCGGGCACGTCGGCGCGACCGACACCGGCGCGCCGAAGCAAGGTCGGGTTGGTCGTCACGCCATGGACGACCGGGTGCGGCAGGCAGGCCCGCAACTCCGCGAGGTCGGCGCTGTCGAGGTAGAGATGGAAATCGTCGTTCATGGATCGCGTGCGGCGGGGGCCGGCTATCTTCTCACCGGGCGGCCCGCGCTTCACCGCAAGGAAGGCAAGCGCTCCGATACTTTCCTGACTTCGCTGCAGAGTGCATCGCCACCTCAGCTCATGACGTTGCCGCCATCGACGTTCAAGGTCTGCGCCGTGATGTAGCGCGCCTCGTCGCTGGCCAGGAACACGGCCGCGCCCGCGATGTCGCCCGGCAGGCCCATGCGGCCCAGCGGCACCTCGAGCCCCACGCGCCGCTTCTTCTCGCCGAGGGCCAGTCCCTCGGCCCGGGCGAACAGGCTGTCGACCTGGTCCCACATCGGCGTGTCGACCACGCCGGGCGCGATGCCGTTGACGCGGATGCCGTGCGGTGCCATCGCGAGCGCCGCGCTCTGGGTGTAGCTGATCACGGCGGCCTTGGTGGCGCAGTAGTGCGACACCAGCGCCTCGCCGCGCCGCCCCGCCTGCGAGGCCATGTTGATGACCGAGGCACCGCGGGTGCCGGCCTCGACCATGTGGCGCAGCACGGCCTGCATGACGAAGAACATGCCCTTCACGTTGACGGCGAACAGGCGGTCGAACGAGGCCTCGTCGCTGTCCAGCAGCGGCGCGAGATCGAACACGGCGGCGTTGTTGAACAGCACGTGGATCGGCCCGAAGGCCACCTGCGCCTCGACCAGCAGGCGCGCGATGGCCTGCATGTCGGTCACGTCGGCCGCGATGTAGGCCAGGCGATCGGGATGGCGCTGCTGCAGCGCGCGCACCGCCTCGGAGGGCGCGGCCGCGCGATCGACCACGCTGCAGCGCGCGCCTTCGGCGATGCAGGCCTCGGCGACCGCCAGGCCGATGCCGCCGCCCGCGCCGGTCAGCAGAACATGGCGATCCTGCAGCCGGGTGCTCATGCCTTCGCGCTCACGAAGTCCGAGACGCGCCCGCTCGCGCGGCGCACCGCATCGACCAGCCGCGCATCGCCCGCGATCGGGCCCCACAGGCCCGCGTCCGCGCACAGCGCGGCGACCGGGTCGGCCGCATCGCAGATCGCATGAGCCACGGCTTCGTCCATGCCCTGGTCCTGGTAGGCATAGGGCAAGGCGCCGCGGTGCCAGCGCTGCAGGAAGGCCAGGAACAGCGCGGGCAGCATCGCCACGCTGTCGATGGGCTGGCCCGCGGCCAGCCGCTCGCGCACGGTCGGTGCGATGAAGCCAGGGATCTTCGAGAAGCCGTCGGCGGCCACGCGCTGGTTGGTGTCGCGGATGGCGGGATTGCCGAAGCGGTCGAGCACCACGTCGCGGTAGGCCGCGAGATCGATCGGGCTCGGGCTCAGGCAGGGGATGACATCGTCGCTCACGTAGTCGAAGGCCATCTTGCGGATGGCGGCGTCGTGCGTGCCCTCGTGGATGAAGCCGAGCCCCACCAGCGTGCCGGCCCAGGCGATGCAGCTGTGGGTGGCGTTGAGGATGCGGATCTTGGCTTCCTCGTAGGGCTGCACCGAGTCGACCAGTTCGACGCCCACGCGCGCCCAGTCGGGGCGGCCGGCCGCGAAGTCGTCCTCGATGACCCACTGGATGAAGCTCTCGCCGGTGATCGCGGCCGCGTCGTCGCGACCGGTGGCGGCCTGCACGCGCGCGCGCAGCTCGGGCGGCGGGCGCGGCGTGATGCGGTCGACCATGGCGTTGGGGCAGCGGGTGTTGGCCTGCGTCCAGGCCAGCAGCTCGGCATCGCCCGCGCGCTCGATGAACTCGAGCAGGCCGGCGCGGAAGCGCTCGCCGTTGTGGCGCAGGTTGTCGCAGTTCAGCAGCGTGAGCGGGCCCGCGCCGGCGGCCTTGCGCGCGCGCAGGATCGCGCAGACGGCGCCGTAGATGGTCACGCCCGCGCCACCCGCCTCGCCTTTGGCGGCACGCGCGATGTCGGCAGCGAGGTCGGCGAAGGACAGGTCGAGCCGGCCCTTGGTGTCGAGGTAGTAGCCGGCCTCGGTGACGGTGAAGGAGACGATGCGCGTCGACGACGCGGCGCCGCGCGCGATCGGGCCGGCGAGCGAGGGCTCGTAGGGCAGCACCTCGCGGATGGCCTCGATCTGCTCGTAGCGGTACTCGCCCGCGGGCGACACCGTTTCGAGCGTGTAGCGGCCGCCCTGGGCGCGCAGCGCCTCGACGACCTCGGCCATGTCGGGCCGGATGTTGGCGCCCGAGATCGACCAGCGCGTGTCGCCCGCGTCGATCAGCCGCTGCAGGTAGACCGCCTGGTGCGCCCGGTGGAAGGACCCGAGGCCGAGGTGGAGCACCGTGAACTCCGAGGGAGCGGGTGGAAGGGGTGCTGCTGCGAGAGTCACGAAGAATGTCCCGGAAGAGGAATGAAACGAGAGAGGGGATTCAGGCCGCGACCGCGCGCCCGTCGCGCGTGAACAGGTGCAGCACCGAGGGATCGAGTTCGACCGCCACGTCGTCGCCGGCCTGCAGCGGCGTGCGGTCGTTCTGGCGCGCCACCAGCGGCACGCCGCCCACGTCGACGTGGATCAGCGTGTCGGCGCCCAGCGCCTCGATCAGCTCGACGCGGCCCTGCACGTCCGACACCGGCGCGCCGGCCTTCGCATGCACGCGCAGGCCCTCGGGCCGCACGCCGAGGAAGCCGTCGCTCGGCAGCCGGCCGCCGGTGGCGGCCGAGAAGCTCGGGATGGCGCTGGCCGCCACCATGTTCATCGAGGGCATGCCGATGAACTGCGCGACGAACTGGTTGGCCGGGCGGTCGTAGAGCTCGAGCGGCGTGCCGACCTGCTCGATCAGCCCGTCCTTGAGCACCACCACGCGGTCGGCCAGGGTCATGGCCTCGACCTGGTCGTGCGTGACGTAGATGGTGGTCGCACCGAGCGCGCGGTGCAGCTTGTGGATCTCCACGCGCGTGTTGCCGCGCAGCGCCGCGTCGAGGTTCGACAGCGGCTCGTCGAACAGGAACACCTTGGGCGCGCGCACGATGGCGCGGCCGATGGCCACGCGCTGGCGCTGGCCGCCCGAGAGGTCCTTGGGCAGGCGGTCGAGGTACTGCGTGAGGTTCAGCGTCTTGGCCGCATGCTCGACCTTGGTCTTGATCTCGGACTTGCTCGTGCCCGCGAGCTTGAGCGCGAAGGACATGTTGTCGTACACGCTCATGTGCGGATAGAGCGCATAGCTCTGGAACACCATCGCGAGGTCGCGCTTGCCCGAGGGCGCCCAGGTGATGTCCTTGCCGTCGAGCAGCAGGTTGCCGCTGGTGATCGGCTCGAGTCCCGCGATCAGCCGCAGCAGGGTCGACTTGCCGCAGCCCGAAGGCCCGACGAAGACGATGAATTCGCCCTTCTGGATTTCGAGGTCGACGCCCTTGATGATGTTGACGTCACCAAAGCTCTTCTTGATGTTCTTGAGTTCGAGGTAGGCCATGGGGTGTCTCCCTTTCTTTACTTGACGGCGCCGAAGGTCAGGCCTTGCACCAGTTGCTTCTGGCTGAACCAGCCGAACACGACGATGGGCGCGATGGCCATCAGCGAGGCCGCCGACAACTTGGCCCAGAACAGGCCCTCGGGGCTCGAGTACGAGGCGATCAGCGTGGCCAGCGTGCCGGCCTTGGCCGAGGTGAGGTTGAGCGCCCAGAAGGCTTCGTTCCAGCTCAGCACCAGGCACAGCAGGCCGGTGGAGGCGAGGCCGCCGACCGACAGCGGCATCACGACATGGCGGAACTCGGTCCACAGGCTCGCGCCGTCCATGCGCGCGGCCTCGAGGATCTCGTTCGGGATGTCCTTGTAGGCGCTGTAGAGCATCCAGACCATGATCGGCAGGTTCGACAGCGTGAACACGATGGTCAGCGCGCTCAGCGAGTCCAGCATGCCCGCGGTCTGCGCGAGCACGTAGATCGGCACCAGCGCGCCCACGGCCGGCATCATCTTGGTCGAGAGCATCCACATCAGGATGTCGCGCGTCTTCTTCGTGCGGAAGAAGGCCATCGAGTACGCGGCCGGCGCCGCGATCAACAGGCCGAGGATGGTCGAGCCCAGGCTGGTGATCAGCGAGTTGCGCGCGTACAGCAGGTAGTCGCTGCGCCGCTGCACTTCGCCGAAGTTGTCGAGCGTGGGCTCGAAGATGAACAGCGGCGGCACGTGGATCGCCTGCAGCTCGGTCTTGAAGGCCGTGAGGAACAGCCAGCCGAGCGGGAAGAACAGCAGCAACGCGACGGCCCAGGCGCCGACGGTGCGCAGCAGTTGCGGCAGGAAGTTGCTGGGAGCTTGTTGTTGCATGGTTCAGCTACTCCATCGTGCGGTGGGCAAGACACGGCCCATTCCAGGAACACCACGGAACCGGCTTTGCCGGGCCGTTGGTGTTGCCCCCTGCAAGGGGGTTGGCGAAGCGACACGAAGTGCGCGAAGACTGGGGGTGTGCAACATGACTAGTCCAGGTTCTTGCCGATGATGCGGATCAGGAACACGGCCACGATGTTGGCCAGCACCACCGCGAACAGCGCGCCCGCGGAAGCCACGCCCACGTCGAAGTTCATGAGCGACTGCTTGAAGATCATGTAGGTCATGTTCGTGCTCTCGTTGCCCGGGCCGCCGTTGGTGGTGATGGCGATCTCGGCGAACACGCTGAGCAGGAAGATCATCTCGATCATGATCACCACCGCCATCGGGCGCGCGAGGTGCGGCACGGTGAGGTAGAAGAAGCGCTGGAACGCGCTCGCGCCGTCCATGCGCGCGGCCTCCATCTGCTCGCGGTCGAGCGACTGCAGCGAGGTGATGAAGATCAGGCAGGCGAAGGGCAGCCATTGCCAGGCCACCATGATGATCACCGACAGCAGGGGCACGTCGGTGAGCCAGTCGATCGGCTGGGCGCCGAACATGCGCCACACGTCGGCCAGGATGCCGTAGATCGGGTTCATCATCATGTGCTTCCACAGCAGCGCGTTGACCGCGGGCATGACGAAGAAGGGCGAGATCAAGAGCACGCGCACGATGCCGCGGCCCGGGAAGGGTTCGTTGACCAGCAGCGCGAGCAGCACGCCGAGCACCACGGTGATGCCGATCACGCTGCCGATCAGGAGCAGCGTGTTCCAGGTCGCGGGCCAGAAGTCCGGGTCGGTGACGAAGTACTCGAAGTTGGCGAGGCCCGCGAAGGGATGGTCGCCGGGCTGCATGAGGTTGTAGTTCACGAACGAGAAGTACAACGTCATCGCGAGCGGCACGATCATCCAGAGGAAGAGCGTGAGCACGGCCGGCGCCATGAGCGCGCGGGGCAGGAGTCTTTTCATGGGTGATCCCTTCTCTCTTCTGTCTGGCGCCCTCCCCCAGGGGGAGGGCGCAGGCCGCGCGGCTTACTTGTAGTAGCCGGCCTTCTTCATCTCGCGCTCGGCCGTGGTCTGCGAGGTCTTCAGCGCCTGGTCGACCGTGACCTTGCCCGCGAGCGCCGCGCTCATCTGCTGGCCCACCGCCACGCCGATGGCCTGGAACTCGGGGATGGCCGCGTACTGCACGCCGACATAAGGCGACTTGGGCAGCGTGCTGTCGCTGAGGTTGGCGCTGTCGATGGCCTTCTTCTCGGCGGCGGCGAACTTCGCGACCTTCTGGAACTCGGGGTTCGCGTAGGTCGACTTGCGCGTGCCGGTGGGCACCGCGCCCCAGCCCTGCTCCTTGGCGACCAGGTTGATGTAGTCCTTGGAGGTGGCCCACTTCACGAAGGTCTGGGCGGCGGCGGCCTTGGTCGAGCTGGCGGGGATCGCCAGGTTCCAGGTCCACAGCCAGTTGGCGCCCTTGGGCGTGACGGCCACCGGTGCCTGCGCGAAAGCCACCTTGTCGGCCACCTTCGACTGCTTGGGATCGCTGATGAACGAGGCCGCGATGGTCGCGTCGACCCACATGCCGCACTTGCCTTCGTTGAAGAGCGCGAGGTTCTCGTTGAAGCTGTTGGCCGAGGCGCCCGGCGGGCCGTAGGCCTTCATCAGGTCGACGTAGAAGCCGATCGCGTCCTTCCAGGGCTTGGTGTCGATCTGCGGCTTCCACTGCATGTCGAACCACTGGCCGCCGTTGGTGTTGACCAGCGTGGTCAGGAAGGCCATGTTGTCGCCCCAGCCCGGCTTGCCGCGCAGGCACATGCCGTAGACGCCGGCCTTCGGGTCGTGGATCTTGCCGGCCAGTTCCTTCACCTGGGTCCAGGTCGGCTGCTCGGGCATCTGGAAGCCGACCTTGTCGGCCAGGTCCTTGCGGTACATGAGCATCGAGCTCTCGCCGTAGAACGGCGCGGCGTAGAGCTTGCCCTGGTACGACAGGCCGTCGCGGATCGCGGGCAGCAGGTCGTCGGCGTCGTAGGCGGCATCGGTGGCGATGGGCTGCAGCCAGCCCTTCTTCGACCAGATCGGCGCTTCGTACAGGCCGATGGTCATCACGTCGAACTGGCCGCCCTTGGTGGCGATGTCGGTGGTCACGCGCTGGCGCAGCGTGCCCTCCTCCAGCGTGACCCACTTGAGCTTGATGTCGGGATTGGCCTTCTCGAAGAAGGGCGTGAGCTTCTGCATCTCGATCATGTGGCCGTTGTTGACGGTCGCGATCACGAGTTCGGTGGCCGCCTGGGCAACGAGGCCGGTGCCGGCGAGTGCGAGGACGAGGCCCGCTTTCAGAAAACGCTGCATGTTGTCTCCTAGAGGGTGAGCGACGCCCCCTTGGGTCGCCGTGCCCGGATTCTGGATAAACCGGCTTGCGATTTTGGTACTTCGAATGTCATCGACAGTACTTTCATGCACCGATTGGCTAGTGAAATCCCTAGTCAATGCAATACAGCATGTGTTTTGTGCAATCCAAAGCGTTCAGCCGGTGCCCAGCAGCTGCCGGCGGAACTGGGCCGCCGCGGGCGAGAGCGGCCGCCCCTCGCGCGTGACCAGGCAGATCGGCGGCACGCGCACCGGCAGCTCGATCGGCACCACCCGCAGCAGCCCGAGCCGCGCATAGTGCCGGGCCTGCGAGGCGGGCATGACGGCCGCCATGTCGGAGCTCTCGAGCAGCGCCGTGATGGCGATCGGCGAGGCGGTCTCGAGAATGTCGAGCCGCGCCTGCACGCCGGCCTCGCGCATGGCGGCCTCGAAGCGCCCGCGCTGCGGCGAGCCCGGCGGCTGCAGCACCCATTGCCAGGCCGCCAGGTCGGCCAGCGTGAGGCCCTCGCGCTCGAAGGCCGGATGGCCGCCGCGCACCACCACCACCTGCGATTCGCCGAGCAGCGGCACGCTGGCGTAGCGCGACTCGTCGTGCCCGTCGGTGAGCCGGCCCAGCACCAGGTCGACCTCGCCCTGCTCGAGCTGGGCCTGCATCACGTCGCTGGTCTCGACCACCACCGACACCGCCACCTGCGGATGGCGCCGGCGGTACTCGACCAGCGCGGGCGCCAGCAGCTCGGGCACGGCGCCGGGCACGCTGCCCACGCGCAGCGCGCCGCTGAGGCCGGAGCGCAGCGCCAGCATCTCCTCGCGCGCGCTGCCGAAGTCGCTGACCACGCGGTGGGCGTAGCGCACCAGGATCTCGCCGTAGGCGGTGGGCTCCATGCCGCGCGCCAGCCGCTCGAACAGCTTCTCGCCGAGCGAATCCTCGAGCTGCTGCAGCAGCTTGGTGGCCGCGGGCTGGCTGATGTTCATGGCCTCGGCCGCGCGGCCCAGGTGGCGGTGAGCGTCGAGGCGCACCAGCAGCAACAGCTGGCGCGGTCGCACCTGCAGCATCAGCGAGGCATCGGGCGAGGCTTTCTGGATGGTCATCACCAAAAGTATATGAAGACCCCGCCAATTTCGATTGGATCGAGGGGAGCGAACGGCCTAACCTGCGGCCTCGCCATGCATGGAAAGCAATGGCATCCAAGACCAACAAGCAGGAGACAACCCCGATGCGCCCCTTTTCCCCGGCCTTCCGCCAGCGATGCGCCATCGCATTCGCCGCCGCGCTCGCGCTGGCCACCGGCCTCGCCACCGCCCAGACCGCGCCCGCCTACCCCGACAAGCCGCTGCGCATCATGGTCGGCGCCTCGCCGGGCGGCGGCACCGACATCCTGGCGCGCGTGCTGGCCGACAAGCTCTCGCCCGCGCTCAAGCAGCCGGTGGTGGTCGAGAACCGGCCCGGCGCCTCCAACACCATCGCGGGCGAGCTCACGGCGCGCGCGCCGGCCGACGGCGCCACGCTGCTCCTGGCCACCAACACCGCGCAGGCGGTGGCGCCGCACATCCTCAAGCTCAAGTACGACCCGCTCAAGGACCTGCAACCGCTGGGCCTGGTGGCCGTGATGCCCAACGTGCTGGTGGTGTCGGCCAGCTCGCCCTACAAGTCGGTGAAGGACCTGCTGGCCGCGATGGCGGCCAAGCCCGGCGGCTTCAAGTACGCCTCCTCGGGCATCGGCAGCACGCAGCACGTGGGCGGCGAGGCCTTCAACCTGGCCACCGGCATGAAGTCGGTGCACGTGCCCTACAAGGGCAGCTCGCAGGCGCACATCGACATCATCGCGGGCGAGGTCGAGATGATGTTCGACAGCACCTCCTCGGCCATGGGCCAGATCAAGGCCGGCAAGTTCCGCGCGCTGGCCGTGAGCGCGCCGCAGCGCTCGCCCGAGCTGCCCGACGTGCCCACACTGGCCGAGCAGGGCGTCAAGGGCGCCGACGTCTCGACCTGGTACGGCCTCTACGTGACCGCCGGCACGCCGCGCCCGGCCGTCGAGCGCCTGAGCGCCGAGCTCGCGCGCAGCCTGCAGCTGCCCGACGTGCAGGCCCGCATCAAGGCCCTGGGCGGCGAGCCCGGCAACCTGATCGGCGAGCCCTTCGCGGCCATGAACCGGCAGGAGTTCGAGCACTACGGCCAGCTCGTGCGCGCCGCCAACATCAAGGCCGAATGAGGCCGTCCCCCGCTTTTTCTCCACCGACGATCGCCATGTCAACTCCTTCGAAGATCCCGACCGTGACCTCCGCCAAGCCCCGCATCGCCGTGCTGCTCGGCGACCCCAGCGGGGTCGGCCCCGAGATGGCGGTCAAGCTGCTCGCGCGCCAGCGCAACCTCGACGCCGCGCGCGTGCTGCTGATCGCCGACCCGGTGGTGCTGGCTGCGGGCGAGCGCATCGCCGGCGCGAAGCTCGATCCGCTCGCGACCGAGAGCCTCGACACGCTGCGCTTCGAGGACGGCCGGCCCTCGCTGCTGGCCTGCGACTGGATGGAGGGCGCCGAGCCGGTGCTCGGCGAATCGAACGAGGCCTCGGGCCGTGCCTCATTCCAGGCGCTCGAGCTCGCGACCGCGGCCGTGCGCCGCGGCCAGGTCGACGCGATCCTGTTCGCGCCGCTCAACAAGCATTCGCTGCGCCTGGGCGGCCTGGTGCACGAGGATGAGCTGCGCTACATGCAGGCGCGCTTCGCGGTGCCGGGTTTCGTCTGCGAGTTCAACCTCACGGGCGCGCTGTGGACCTCGCGCGTGACCTCGCACATTCCGCTCAAGGACGTGGCGAGCCACATCACCGGCGAAGGCGTGCGCGACGCGGTGAAGATCATCGCCGCGGCACTGCGGCAGTCGGGCGTGGCGCAGCCGCGCATCGCGGTCTCGGGGCTCAACCCGCATGCCGGCGACGGCGGCTCGATCGGCATGGAGGAGATCGAGATCATCGGCCCGGCCATCGAGAAGCTGCGCGCCGAGGGCTACGACGCGCGCGGCCCGTTCTCGCCCGACACGGTGTTCATCGGCGCGCGGCGCGGCGACGTCGACGCGGTGGTCTCGATGTACCACGACCAGGGCCAGATCGCGATGAAGCTCATGGGCTTCGAGCAGGGCGTGACCCTGCACGGCGGCCTGCCCGTGCCCGTGGCCACCTCGGCCAGCGGCAGCGCCTTCGACATCGCGGGCCAGGGCATCGCGCAGATCGAGGGCCTGCAGCAGGCCTTCGACCTGTGCCTGCGCATGGCCAGCGGCGCGCCGGTGCGCGCGGCCGCGACGGCCGAGGCCTGAGTCGGCGGGCGACCAGAAAAAAGGGCCGCATGCGCGGCCCTGTCGAATCGTTGTTCTGCGAGTCCCGGGGGGCTTCAGGCGCCCGGCGGCTGGCCGTAGGCGTTGGCCTCGGGCTGGCTGGGCTGCACGAAGAAATAGATCAGCACGAGGTTGACCAGCGGAATGATCATCAGCAGCTGGAACCAGCCGCTCTTGCCGATGTCGTGCAGGCGGCGCGAGCCCGCGGCCAGCACGGGCAGCAGGAAACCCAGCGCGGCGATCAGGTAGACGATCTGGTGGATGAGGCTGGCGACGATCAGCACGACCACCTCGGCCAATATGAACCACCAGAACTCGGAGCGCGAGGCGCGCCCACTGAAATCCGTGTACTTCTGAAAGCAGGTCTTGACCGCTGTTTGAAAATCCATTTGCTCGGCTCCTCTTGAGGTCCCCGGGAAATTTCCCGGGGCCATCATATCGGCGCCTTCTTCAACGGCAATGGCAACGAATGGCGTACTTCAAATGGCCAAGCAGCTATTGCGCGGGCGGACTCAGGCGCTGCAGCAGCCCCGCGGTCGAGGCATCGAGCCCCGTGACGTCGCCCGAGGCGAGCCGCGGCTCGATGTCCTTCGCGAGCACCTTGCCGAGCTCCACGCCCCACTGGTCGAAGCTGTTGATGCCCCACAGCGCGCCGCTGGTGAACACGCGGTGCTCGTACATCGCGATGAAGGCGCCGAGCGCCTCGGGCGTGAGCTTCTCGAACACGAAGAAGCTGCTGGGCCGGTTGCCCGGGAAGTTCTTGTGGCCGCCCGCGTCGAGCTTGCCCACCATCAGCGCCTGCGCCTGCGCGAGCGCGTTGGCCAGCAGCTTCGGATGGTGGCCCTCGAGGTCGTGCGAGGCATCGCGCACCGCGAGGAACTCCAGCGGGATCACGTCGGTGCCCTGGTGCAGCATCTGGAAGTAGGCATGCTGGCCGTTGGTGCCCGGCTCGCCCCACAGCACGGGCGAGGTGCCCAGGCCCGGCGGCAGCGCGGCACCGGTCGCGTCGACCTGCTTGCCGTTGCTCTCCATCTCGAGCTGCTGCAGATAGGCCGGCAGCCGCTTCAATGCGCTGTGATATGGCGCGATGCAGCGGCTCGTGAAGCGGTGGAAATTGCGATACCAGACGTCGAGCAGGCCGAGGCGGATCGGCAGGTTCTGCGCCAGCGGCGCGGTGCGGAAGTGCTCGTCCATCGCATGCGCGCCCGCCAGCAGCCGGCGGAAGCCCTCGGCGCCGATGGCCAGCGCGATCGGCAGGCCGATGGCCGACCACAGCGAATAGCGCCCGCCCACCCAGTCCCAGAAGCCGAAGGTGGTCTCGATGCCGAACTTGTTGGCTGCTTCCACGTTGGTGGTGAGCGCCGCGAAGTGGCCCGCGATGTCGGTGCCGCCCGATTGCTCGTACCAGCGCTTGGCGGACTGCGCGTTGGTCATCGTCTCGGCCGTGGTGAAGGTCTTCGAGGCGATCAGGAACAGCGTGTGCTCGGGCGCGAGGCCCTCGAGCACGCCGTCGAGCTCGTGGCCGTCGACGTTCGAGACGAAATGGAAATGCTTGCCCGGCGCCGCGAACTCCGCGAGCGCCAGCACCGCCATCTGCGGGCCGAGGTCGGAGCCGCCGATGCCGATGTTGACCACGTCGGTGATGGTGTGGTCGCCGCGCACCTTCTCGGCGTAGGCGAGCATGGCGTCGAGCGTTTCGTGCACTTCGCGCAATTGCGGCGCGGTCTTGCCGGCCTTGGCATCGGCCGGCGCGCGCAGCAGCGTGTGCAGCACCGCGCGGTCTTCCGTGTTGTTGATGTGCTCGCCCGCGAACATCGCGTCGCGGTGCGCCTCGAGGCCGCACTCGCGCGCGAGCGCGAACAGCAGCGCTTCCACGCGCGCATCGATCAGGTTCTTCGACAGGTCGGCGAACAGGTACGGCGCCTCCTGGCTGAAGTGCGCGAAGCGGCCGGCGTCGTCGACGAAGGCATGGCGCAGGTCGAACTGGCGGCCCGCGGTCTCGAAGTAGGACTGCAGCTGCGCCCAGGCCGGCGCGCGGTCGCAGCGAAGCGGGGTCGCCATGATCAGCGGCCGCTTTCCTGCATCAGCTTTTCGAGCTTGATCGCATCGGCCGCGAAGGCGCGGATGCCCTCGGCGAGCTTCTCGGTGGCCATCGCGTCCTCGTTGAGCGCGAAGCGGAAACCGGCCTCGTCGTAGGCGATCTTCTCGGCCTTGCCCTGGGCGGCGGCCTTGGCGTCGAGCGCGTGCTCGAGCGGCTCGTTGCTGGCGGCCAGTTCGGCCAGCAGCTCGGGGCTGATGGTCAGCAGGTCGCAGCCGGCGAGCGCCTTGATCTGGCCCACGTTGCGGAAGCTCGCGCCCATCACCTCGGTCTCGATGCCGTTGGCCTTGTAGTACTCGAAGATCTGGCGCACCGACTTCACGCCCGGGTCGTTGGCGCCGGCATTGGCGGCCTCGTCCCACTTGGCGCCCTCGGACTTCTTGTACCAGTCGTAGATGCGGCCGACGAAGGGCGAGATCAGCTGCACGCCGGCCGCGCCGCAGGCCACGGCCTGCGCGAACGAGAACAGCAGCGTGAGGTTGGTGCGGATGCCCTTCTTCTCGAGCTGGCGCGCGGCCTCGATGCCTTCCCAGGTGGAAGCGACCTTGATCAGCAGCCGCTTCTCGGTGTCGATGCCCTCGGCCTTGTAGAGCGCAGTGATGCGCTCGCCGCGCGCCACGGTGGCGGCGGTGTCGAAGGACAGGCGCGCATCGACCTCGGTCGAGACGCGGCCCGGGATGATCGAGAGGATCTCGGTGCCGAAGCGCACCAGCAGGCGGTCGATGACCTCGTCGAGCGGCTTGCCCGCATGCTTCTTCACGCTCTCGTCGAGCAGCGGACGGTACTCGGGCTTCTGCACCGCCTTGAGGATCAGCGACGGATTGGTGGTCGCGTCCTGCGGCTTGGAGGCGCTGAGCTGCTTGAAGTCGCCGGTGTCGGCGACCACGGTGGTCCATTGACGGAGTGCATCGAGTTGGTTCATGGCAATGATTATGTTGCGGTGATGGCGACGTGGCCTGCACGTTGTTGCATGCGGGCCGATGCTTTCATGCGCACCGTAGCACGGCTTCAGGCCCGGCTCCATGACGGCGCGAACAACATGCGGCCAGCAGGGTTTCGGCCCCGTGCCGCCCTACAGGCGCTGTGGTCCACGGCTGACGGCGACGGCTGGCGGGCGCGTCTAGTCTGGCGAGTCCTTCCTTCGCGAATCGTCGGATTCGCCGTCCCGTCCCGACCCAGGAGCCCCCTCCATGCAGCGCAGACTTCCTCCCGCAGCCTCCACCGACCTCGCCCCCTTCGACGACCGCCGCACCAGTGCCGCCATCGGCACGCTGGCCACGGCCTTCGTGATCGGCGGCGCGGCGGCCTGGCTCGCGCTGGATGCCGCGCGCCGCTCGCGCGTGCGGCTGGCCGGCCCGGCCGACGGCGCCCCGCTGATGCGCGCGCCGCTGCAGGTGGTGGCGCCGGTGGACCTGCACCGCTATGCGGGTCTCTGGCACGAGCAGGCGCGGCTGCCCAACCGCTTCCAGAAGTCCTGCGCCGGCCCGGTCACGGCCCACTACACGCCGCGGCCCGACGGCACGATCGAGGTGCTCAACCGCTGCGAGCGCGCCGACGGCAATTTCGAGGAATCGCTGGGCACCGCGCGCGTGGTGCCGGTGGCCGGCCAGCCCGGCGCGGGCCGGCTCGAGGTGCGCTTCGCGCCCTCGTGGCTGGCCTGGCTGCCGGTGGTGTGGGGCGACTACTGGATCCTGAAGCTGGACCGCGACTACCAGGTGGCGCTGGTCGGCACGCCGAACCGCGAGTACCTGTGGGTGCTGTCGCGCGCCCCCTGCCTGGACGACGCGACCCTGCAGGCCGAGCTCGACTACGCGGGCAGCCTGGGCTTCGACATCGACAAGGTCGAGCGCACTGGCAGGTAGCGCGAGAGCTGGGTCGCGAGCGCGGCCGGCGCGGTGCAGTGGATCGCGTGCCAGCCGAAGGCGCGCGCGGCCTCCACGTTGGGCGCCGAATCGTCGATGAACACCGTCCGCTCCGCCGCCAGCGCATGGCGCACCGCGAGCAGTTCGTAGATCTCGCGGTGCGGCTTCAGGAACTTTACGTCGCCCGAGAACACGCCACCGTCGAAACGCCGCATGAAGCCGTGGCGCGCCATGATCGCGCGCGCATAGGGCGAGGGCATGTTCGAGAGGTAGTAGAGCTTCAGCGGCTCGCCGGCCTCGCGGCGCTCGAACAGTTCCTCGAGCAGCGCCACCGTGACATCGATCGGCACCAGCCGTTCGCCGAGTCCGTCGAGCATGGCCAGCAGGCGGTCGGCCGGCAGCGAGAGCCGCGCCGCCATGCGGGCGACCGATTCCTCGAGCGTGCGGGTGCCGCAATCGAAGCTGGTCCAGTCGTCGTGATGGAACAGCGCGCGGCCCAGGGCCGCGGCGGCGGATTCAGTGGGAGCATGCTCCGCCAGATGGGCCTGGACCAGCCGGGTGGGCTCCCAGGCGAAGAGCACGGCGCCAAGATCGAAAACCACGTTCATGGCGCCATTGTTCCATGCGCGCGCTACACCACGCTGACGCCGTGCGCCCCCAGGGAGAGCCGGGTCTGCGCGCCCGCGGCCAGCGGGTTCGACAGGTCGGTCGAGACCACGAAGACCGCGCCCAGCGGCGTGTCGAAGCCGTACTCGTAGAAGCTGCCGAGGTAGGCCACCTTCTTCAGAGTGGCCGGCAGGCCGGTGCCGGCCGCCGAAGCCTCGCCGATGCGCCAGGCCTCGGGCCGCACCGCCACCTTGACCGCGCCCGGCGCCACCGCATGACGCGGCCGCAGCCGCAGCGGCCCGAGCGTGACGTCGCCGTCGGCGCCGGCCACGGCCGGGAACACCATCGCCTCGCCCATGAAGCCCGCGACGAACTCGCTCTCGGGCCGGCCGTAGAGCTGCTCGGGCGTGCCGCGCTGGGCGATCACGCCATGGTCCATCACGATGATCTGGTCGCTCACGGCCAGCGCCTCGCTCTGGTCGTGCGTGACGTAGGCCACCGTGAGCCCGAGCCGCTGCTGCAGCGAGCGGATCTCCTCGCGCATCTCGCGCCGCAGCCGCGCGTCGAGGTTCGACAGCGGCTCGTCGAACAGCAGCACCGCGGGCTCGAGCACCAGCGCGCGCGCCAGCGCCACGCGCTGCTGCTGGCCGCCCGAGAGCTCGCTCGGCAGCCGCTGGTCGAAGCCGACCAGGCCCACGCCGCGCAGCGCCTCGCGCGCACGCGCCGTGGCCTCGTCCTTCTTCACGCCGCTCATGCGCAGGCCATAGCCCACGTTGCCGATCACGTCCATGTGCGGGAACAGCGCATAGCTCTGGAACATCATGCTGACGTTGCGCTCGGCCGGTCCGAGCGTGGTGACGTCGCGCCCGCCCATGAAGATCGCGCCCGAGGTCGGCGACTCGAGCCCCGCGATCATGCGCAGGGTGGTGGTCTTGCCGCAGCCCGAGGGGCCGAGGATGGTGGTCAGCGTGCCCTCGGGCACCTCGAAGCTGATGCCCTTGACCGCCAGCGGCGCGTTGCGGTCGGCACCGTAGCGCTTGGTGACGTCGCGAAACTCGATGCCCGTGCTCATGCCAGCCCCTCCATCTTGTGATGCCCCTGGTGCCCCGGCGCCGTGCCGCGCCGTCCCAGCCTGCGTTCGCCCACCACCCACTGCACCAGCGCGATCGCGAGCGACATCAGGATCATCAGTACCGTGCAGTAGGCCAGCGCGATGCCGTAGTCGCCGTTGCCGACGCGGCCGATGATGTAGGTGGTGGCGAGTTCGTTCTCGGCCGTGACCAGGAAGATCACCGCGCTCACGGTCGTCATCGCGCGCACGAAGCTGTAGACCAGCGCCGCCACCAGCGCCGGCTTGAGCAGCGGCAGCACCACCTTGAACAGCGTCTGCGAGGTCGAGGCGCGCAGCATCAGCGAGGCCTCGTCGAGCGAGCGGTCGAGCTGCTTGAAGGCCGCGGTTCCCGCGCGCACGCCCACCGGCAGGTTGCGGAACATGAAGCACAGCACGATGATGAGCCCGGTGCCCGTGAGCTCGAACGGCGGCACGTTGAAGGCCAGGATGTAGCTCACGCCGAGCACCGTGCCCGGGATCGCGAAGGCCAGCAGCGCGCCGAACTCGAAGGCGCCCTGCCCCTTGAACTCGTTGCGCGCCAGCAGCCAGGCGATCAGCAGGCCCAGTGCCGCGGTGATCGGCGCCGAGATGCCCGCGAGCTTGAGCGTGGTGAGCAGCGAGTTCCACGCGGTGCCGGCCCACACCAGCCCGAACTGGCCCCACTCGAGCGCGAACGCGGTCTTGAAATGCTGCAAGGTGAAGCTGTAGTCGCGCCCCCAGGTCTGCACGAAGCCGCCCGCGAACGCGAACAGGTAGACCACGGCCGTGAAGGCGATCCACGGCAGCGCGATGCAGTGGATGGTGCGGCGCACGCCGTCGGGCAGCGCCATCGGGATGCCGGCGTCGCCCTTGCCGCTGACGGTGGTGTAGTTCTGCTTGCCGAGCAGCCCGCGCTGCAGCGCGAACACGCCGAGCGCGAACAAGGTGAGCACCCAGGCCAGCGAGGCCGCGCGGCCCTGGTCGTACTGCGCGCCGACGATGGCGAAGAAGATGTCGGTCGACAGCACCGAGAACTGGCCGCCCACCACCACCGGGTTGCCGAAGTCGGCGATGCTCTCGATGAAGCCCACCAGGAAGGCATTGGCCAGCCCTGGTTTGAGCAGCGGCAGCGTGATGGTGAAGAAGGCGCGGCGTCGGTCGGCGCGCAGCATCTGCGCCGCCTCCTCGAGGCTGGGCGCGATGCCCTGCACCACGCCGCGCATGATCATGAAGGCGATCGGCGTGAAGGCGAACAGCTGCGCCACCAGCACGCCGGGCATGCCGTAGAACCAGCGCGTGGGCTCGATGCCGAACAGGTTTTCGAGTACCTGGTTGACGATGCCCGCGCGGCCGAACAGCAGGATCAGGCCGAGGCCCACCACGAAGGGCGGCGTGATGATCGGCAGCAGCGCCAGCACCCGCAGCGCGCCCTGTCCGCGCCGGCTGCCGCGCTCGGCCATCAGCGCCATCAGCGTGCCGAGGAAGGTGGTGCCCGCGGCCGTGAGCAGCGCCAGCACCAGCGTGTTCCAGGCCACGCCGCAGCGCACTCCGCCCGCGAGGCAGCCCAGGCCCCAGATGCGCTCGGTGAAGACCCGCGCGAGGAAGGCGGCCATCGACACGCGGCCATCCTCGTCGAGGAAGGCGCCCGACAGCGCGCGGCTCACGGGATAGGCGATGAACAGCGCCATCAGCACGCCGCAGCCCAGCACCGAGGCGGCCACGAACAGGTCGCCCTTGAAGCGGCCGAGCCGCGCGATGCCGAAGGCCGCGAGCAGCACCAGCGCACAGAGCGCCACGAAGCCGCCGGCGCCGATGCCGAACTGGTTGACCCCGAGCTCGCCGAAGCGCGCCTCGAGCGCCGCGAAGGCCCAGCCGCGCGCGCCGATCGCGAAGCCCGCGAGCGCGAGCCCGAGCGCACCGCCCGCGCCGCCGGCCAGCAGCCAACGCCCCTGCGCGCGGCCCGGCGGCAGCCAGGCGCCGATGGCGCAGACCAGCAGGCCCGCCAGCCCGACGAACAGCCAGACGCGCCCCTGCAGGGCCGCCTGCATCAGGCCATTGGCGCCCTCGGCGCCGCCGAAGACCTGCGGAACGGCCTCGTACCAGGTCGCATCCTGGATCGCATACCAGGGCAGCAGCAGGTAGGCCGCGAGGCCCAGCAAGACCCAGGCGCGGATCCAGCGCTGGGTGCGCCGCGCCGCGGCCTCCGATGCCGGATTGCGCGGGGCCGCCGCGCGGGGCGAGGCTCCGATGGAACGCGCTTCCACTTAGCGCGGCAGCGAGTTGACGTCCTTCTCCCAGCGCGCGATCAGGCGGCGGCGCTCGGCGCTGGCACCGTACTTGGCGTAGTCGTAGTTGATGAACTTGATCTTCTTGAAGTCGGGAATGCGCGGATCGAGCTTGGCATTGACGTTGCTCGGCAGCTGGAACTGCTTGTTGGCGGCGCCGAGTTCCTGCGCGGCGGGCGTGAGCGCCCATTCGTAGAACTTCTTCGCGGCCTCGAGGTTGCGCGCGCCCTTGATGATGCTCATGGAGCCGATCTCGGCGCCGGTGCCGTCGCTCGGCGTGATGGTCTCGACCGGGAAGCCCTGCATCTTCTCGCCCGGGCCGTCGTGCACGAAGCTGATCGACACCGCGGTCTCGCCGCGCGCCACGGCCTTGATCGGGCCGGTGCCAGAGCGCGTGTACTGGCCGACATTCTTGTGCAGCGCCTTGAGGTACTCGAAGGCCTTGTCCTCGCCCATGAGCTGCACCAGCGTGGCGATCATGGTGTAGGCCGTGCCGCTCGAGGCGGGGTTGGCCACCTGGATGTCGCCCTTGTACTCGGGCTTGAGCAGGTCGGCCCAGGTCTTGGGCACGGGCAGCTTCTTCTTGGCCAGCAATTCGGGGTTGTAGCCGAAGCCCAGCGGGCCCGAGTAGATGCCCACGGTCTTGTAGCCCGACTGCTTGGCCTGCTGCTGGGCCCAGGGATGCAACTGCGGCAGCGAGGGCGACTTGTACTCGAGCGTCAGGCCCTGCTCGGCCGCCTGCAGGTGCGGGTCGCCGGTGCCGCCGAACCAGACGTCGGTCTTGGGGTTGTCCTTCTCGGCGATGAGCTGGGCCAGCGCCTCGCCCGAGCCCTTGAGCGCCATGTTGATGCGGGTGCCCGTGGTGCGCGCATACACGGTCGAGATCACGCTGCACCACTCGGCCTGCACCGAGCAGATCACGTTGACCGTGCCCTGGGCCGATGCCATGGCCGATCCACCCAGCAGCGCCGCCGCAACAAAAAGCTTCTTCATGGAGTTCTCCGCTTTGTCCAATAAAAAAAGGCCTCCCGGCCGTGGGTGCAGCGTAGCTTTAGTACAAGTGCGTGGAATCGGTACAAGTACCATCGCGATTGGCGGACCGGCGCATTGCCTGCTCTCGCCCCAGACCCAAGGAAAGTGTTCCCATGAGCTTCGATCTCGTTCTGTTCGGCGGCACCGGCGATCTCGCATGGCGCAAGCTGATGCCCGCTCTGTTCCAGGCCTTCCGGCACGGGAGCCTGCCGAAGGATGGGCGCATCGTCGGCGTGGCGCGGGACAACCTGTCGGACGACCAGTACCGCGAGCTGATTCAGTCGCGCTTCAATGCCGTCGAGGGCGCCAAGCGGCCCTCGCCCGAGGAGTTCGAGAAGTTCGCCTCGATGCTGCACTACCTGCGCATGGACCTGTCGAAGCCCGACGACTATGCGCGCCTGTCCGACCTGCTCAAGCAGCGCGATGCCGAAACGGTCGTGATGTATGTCGCCACCGCGCCGGGCCTGTTCACGCAGGTCGTCGAGCAGATCGCGGCCGCCGGCCTCAACGGCGCGCGCACCCGCATCGTGCTCGAGAAGCCGCTGGGCCACGACCTGGCCTCCAACCGCGCGATCAATGCCGCGGTGGGCAAGGTGCTCGAGGAGAAGCAGGTCTTCCGCATCGACCACTACCTCGGCAAGCCCTCGGTGCAGAACCTGTTCGCGATGCGCTTCGGCAACGCGCTGTTCGAGCCCATCTGGCGCCGCGAGCACATCGCCAACATCCAGATTACCATCGCCGAAGACCTCGGCGTGGAGAAGCGCGGCGCCTTCTACGACCAGACCGGCGCGCTGCGCGACATGGTGCAGAACCATGCGCTGCAGCTGCTGTGCGCCATCGGCATGGAGCCGCCGATCAACTCGCACGCCGATGCGATCCGCGACGAGAAGCTCAAGGTGCTGCGCGCCCTCAAGCCCTGGACGCCCGAGACGCTGGGCCTGCACACGGTGCGCGGCCAGTACACGGCCGGCACGGCCTACGGCGAGCGCGTGCCCGGCTACCGCGACGAACCCGGCGTCGACCGCGAGAGCCGCACCGAGACCTTCGTCGCGCTGCGCACCGAGATCGCCAACTGGCGCTGGGCCGGCGTGCCCTTCTACATCCGCACCGGCAAGCGACTGGCCTCGCGCGACGCGCGCATCGAGGTCAACTTCCGCCCGACGCCGCACGCGATCTTCCGCGCGCCGGCCGGCAGCGCGAACAAGTTCGTGATCAACCTGCAGCCCAAGGACGGGCTCGAGCTGCACATGCTCGCGCAGGCGCAGGACAACCGCCGCAGCAACGGCCGCCAGGACAGCGCGGCGCAGCTCGCGCCGGTGCAGCTGGACCTCGACTTCGACAAACGCTTCGGTTCCGAGCGCGTGGGCGCCTACGAACGGCTGCTGCTCGACGTGATCGACGGCCGGCTCAACCTGTTCGTGCGCAGCGACGAGCAGGAGGAGGCATGGCGCTGGGTCGAGCCGCTGATCGACAGCTGGGCCAGCGACGGCGGACCGCGCCCCTACGCGGCCGGCACCTGGGGCCCGAGCGCGTCGAGCGCGATGATCGCGCGCGACGGGTTCTCGTGGGGCGAGGAGCAGTAGCTCAGCCGAACTGCACGCAGCGCATGCTCAGCGTGCCCGACTGGAAGCCCTCGTGGACCGTCTTCGCGCGCTCGCCCGCGCCCGCGGCGCCGAGCGCGTAGAGAAACGGGAAGTAGTGATCGGGCGTGGCCACCGCGGTCGATGCGCCCGCGAGCCTTTCATAACCGATCAGCGCGCGGTCGTCGCGCCCGGCCAGCGCGGCCTTCACCGCATCGTCGAAGGACTGGGCCCAGGGCCGGCTCGCCGCCGGGCCGTCGGGCGTGCCGCGGTCGGTGGCGCGCAGGTTGTGCACCACGTTGCCGCTGCCCATCACCAGCACGCCCTTGTCGCGCAGCGCGGCGAGGTCGCGCCCCACCGCGTAGTGGAAGGCCGCGGGCTTGTCGTAGTCGATGCTGAGCTGGAACACCGGCACGTCGGCCTTCGGATAGAGATGCCTGAGCACGGTCCAGGTGCCGTGGTCCAGGCCCCATTGCTCGGTGGCGACCACCGGCGACTGCTTCACCGCCGCGGCCGCCTCGCGCGCGAGCGCGGGATGGCCGGGCGCCGGGTAGTCGATGTCGTGCAGCGCCTGCGGAAAGCCGCCGAAGTCGTGGATGGTGCGGGGCCGGGCCTGCACGCCGACGCCGGTCGCGCCGCTGCTGAGCCAGTGCGCCGAGACGCTGAGGATGGCCGTGGGCCGCGGCAGTTCGCGGCCCCAGGCCGCGAGCCGGCGCGTGAAGCCGTTGTCGGCCAGCGCATTCATCGGCGACCCATGGCCGATGAAGATCACCGGCATGCGCCGCGCGGGCGCACCGCCGGCGGCCGACGCCGCCTGCGAGACGGAAGCCAGCGCGCCCAGCACGGCGGTCGCGCCGAGCGCCGAGCCCATGAGGAAGCCGCGGCGGCCGAGCGCGCTCAGCGCGCTGGCGTCGGAAGGAAGAGAGGTCATCGGAAGGGGCATGGCGCGGTGCGGAAGAGGCCGCGCCACTGTGCCGCGATGCGGCGCGCCGGGCTGTGCCTTTGCGCACATCTTTGCGCGCCGGTCCCGATCCTCAGATCCGCCCCTCCTCCGCCGCATGGCATGCCACCTGCACGCCGCGGATGCTCTGGAGCTTCGGCCGCTCGGCCGAGCAGCGCGCATTGGCATGCGGGCAGCGCGGATGGAAGGCGCAGCCCGCGGGCGGATTGAGCGGGTTCGGCACCTCGCCCTGCACCGGCGTGCGCGCGCGCCCCGTGTGCTTCATCTGCGGGATCGCGTCGAGCAGCATGCGCGTGTACGGATGCTGCGGCGTCGCGAACAGCTTCTGCTTGTCCGCCACCTCCACCAGCCGCCCCAGGTACATCACGCCCACCTGGTCGGCCACGTGGCGCACCACCGCGAGGTTGTGCGAGATGAACAGGTAGGTCAGGCCCTGCTCGCGCTGCAGGTCCTTCATGATGTTGAGCACCTGCGCCTGCACGCTCACGTCGAGCGCCGAGGTGGGCTCGTCGCACACCAGGAACTCGGGCTGCGTGGCCAGCGCGCGCGCGATCGAGATGCGTTGTCGCTGGCCGCCCGAGAACTGGTGCGGGTACTTGCTCATGTCCAGCGGCGACAGGCCCACCGACTGCAAAAGCTGACCCACGCGCTCGCGCAACTGGGCCTTGTCGCTGAGGATGCCGTGCTCGCGCAGCGGCTCGCCGATGATGTCCTCGACGATCCAGCGCGGGTTGAGGCTCGCGTAGGGGTCCTGGAAGATCATCTGAATGCGGCGGCGCAGCTTGCGGCCCTCGGCGGTCTTGAAGGCCGCGTGCGCGTCCTGGCCGTCGAACTGCAGCCCGCCGCGCGTGGGCGCGTACAGGCCCACGAGCAGGCGCGCGACCGTGCTCTTGCCGCAGCCCGATTCGCCGACCAGCGCGAGCGTCTTGCCGCGCTCGATCGAGAAGCTCACGCCATCGACCGCATGCAGCAGCACGCGCGGCTTGCGCTCGAGCACGCGGTTGAGCCAGGGCGGCGAGACGTCGAAGGTGCGCGCGAGGTCGTGGGCCACCACGAGCGGTTCGCCGCCGGTGGCCTTGCCGGGTTCGATCACGGCGCTCATCGCGTCACCTCCACGATCGGTTCGGCCGCCTCGGGCGTGGCGCGTTCGTCGGCCGCGAGCACGTCGTGATGCTTCGCCGCGATCTCGGCCTGGCCGGTGTGCGGATCGGTCGCGTCGTGCAGCCAGCAGGCGGCGCGCGTGGCGCCCGCGTGCATCAGCTCGGGCCGCTCCTCGAGGCAGCGCGCGAAGGTGCGCGGGCAGCGCGGGTTGTAGGCGCAGCCCCTGGGGATCGCATTGAGCCGCGGCATCGCGCCGTCGATCTGGTTCAGCCGCTCGCGGTCGCTCGCCATGTCGGGGATCGAAGCCATCAGGCCCGCGGTGTAGGGATGCGCCGCCTGGTGGATGACCTCGTGCACCGGGCCGATCTCGGCGATGCGGCCCGCATACATCACGGCCACGCGGTCGCAGGTCTCGGCGATCACGCCCATGTCGTGCGTGATCAGCATCACGGCCGCGCCGCGGTCCTTGCAGACGCGCTTGAGCAACTGGATGATCTGCGCCTGGATCGACACGTCGAGCGCGGTGGTCGGCTCGTCGGCCACGATCAGCTTGGGCTCGGCCGCGAGCGCGAGCGCGATCACCACGCGCTGGCGCATGCCACCCGAGAACTGGTGCGGGAAATGGTCGATGCGCTGCTCGGCGGCGGGAATGCCGGTGTCCTGCAGCAGGCCGATGGCACGCTTGCGCGCTTCCGATTCGGTCACGGGCAGGTGGGTGCGGATGGTCTCGACGAGCTGCCGGCCCACCGTGTAAAGCGGGTTCAGCGAAGTCAGCGGGTCCTGGAAGATCGCGCCGATCTTGCGGCCGCGGATCGGCCGCATGGCGTCGAAACCGAGGTTGTCGATGCGCTGGCCCTCGAGCAGGATCTGGCCGCCGGCCACGCGGCCCGGCGGCTCGAGCAGGCCGATGATCGAGGCGCCGGTGAGCGACTTGCCCGCGCCCGATTCGCCGACCACGCCGAGGATCTCGCCGGGCGCGATGTCGAAGGAGATGTCGTCGAGCGCGCGCAGGGTGCCGCGGCGGTTCGGGAATTCGACGACGAGGTTCTTGACCTGGAGCAGTGTCATGGCGTGTCTCCCGCTTCTTCAGCGCAGCCGCGGGTTGAGCGCATCGCGCAGCCAGTCGCCCAGCAGGTTCACGCTGAGCGCGATCAGCACCAGCATCGCGCCGGGGAACACGGTGATCCACCACTCGCCCGAGAACAGGTACTGGTTGCCGATGCTGATGAGCGTGCCCAGCGAGGGCGAGGTCGGCGGCACGCCGACACCGAGGAAGGACAGCGTGGCCTCGGTGATGATCGCGGTCGCGACCTGGATCGTGGCCAGCACCATCACCGGCCCGAGCACGTTGGGCAGCACGTGGCGCAGCATGATGCGCAGCGGCGCGACGCCGGTGACGCGCGCGGCCTGCACGTATTCCTTGCTGCGTTCCACCAGCGTGGAGCCGCGCACGGTGCGCGCGTACTGCACCCAGCCGGTCAGCGAGATCGAGATGATGAGCACGCCGAAGGCCAGCGAATCGTTGGCATGCGGGAACAGCGCGCGGCCCACGCCGGCGATCAGCAGCGCGACCAGGATCGGCGGAAACGACAGCATCACGTCGCACAGCCGCATGAGGAAGGTGTCGAGCCAGCCGCCGAAGAAGCCGGCCAAGAGGCCCAGCACGACGCCGACGAAGACCGACAGCACCACCGACACCACGCCGACGATCAGCGAGATGCGCGCGCCGTAGATCACGGCCGAGAGGATGTCGCGGCCCTGATCGTCGGTGCCCAGCAGGTACTTGGCCGAACCGTCGGTGGTCCAGGCCGGCGGCAGGCGCGCATCGCCGAGTTCGAGCGATGCGAGATCGAAGGGGTTGTGCGGCGACACCCAGCCGGCGAACACCGCGCAGAACAGGCAGGTCAGCGCGATCAGCGCCGCGACGATCGCCACCGGCGAGGTGCGGAAGCTGTAGCCGACATCGCTGTCGAACCAGCGAACTAAGTTTTTTTTCATCGTGGAAGCAAAAGGAATGGGCCCGCAAGAAGCGGGCCCATGGGTCAGGCCGCGAAGGCAGCGGGAAGCCCGATCAGGGCTTGACGCTCATCCACTTGAAATACATGAAGTTGTCGGCCAGTTGCACCAGCTCGACCTTCTTGCTCACGCCCCAGGCCAGCGACTGCTGATGCAGCGGCAGCGTGCCGACGTCGTCCGCATGGATCTTGAAGGCTTCCTTGATCAGCTCGTTGCGCTTGGTCTTGTCGCTCTCGGACTGGATCTTCTTCGTGACCTCGTCGAGCTTCGGATTGCAGTAGGCGCCCAGGTTGAACTGGCCCGTGCCCTTGTCGTCGGGGCAGGAGGTCAGCGAGCTCAGCGCGTTGTGCGAGTCGTAGGTGGTCGGGGTCCAGCCCAGCATGTAGAAGCTGGTGTCGCGGCGCAGGATCTTCGGGAAGTAGGTGCCCTTGGTCTCGGCCACGAGGTTGATCTTGACGCCGATCTTCGCGAGGTTGGCGGCCACGCTCTGGCAGATCTGGCCGTCGTTGACGTAGCGGTCGTTCGGGCAGTTCAGCGAGACCTCGAAGCCGTTCGGATAGCCGGCCTCGGTCAGCAGCTTCTTGGCGGCCTCGACGTCGAAGGGCAGGCGCTTGTCCTGCTCGGCGGTCCAGCCGTTGATGCCGGGGCCGACCAGCAGGCCCGTGGGCCGCGAGGCGCCGCGCATCACGGTGCGCTGGATGCCGGCGATGTCGATGGCCTGGTAGAAGGCCTGGCGAACGCGCTTGTCCTTGAACGGGTTCTTGCCCTTGATGTTCGAGTACTGCAGCTCGTCGCGCTTCTGGTCCATGCCCAGGAAGATGGTGCGCAGCTCGGGGCCGGTGATCACGCGCGCGTTGGGCGCGGCGTTGATGCGCGCGATGTCCTGCACGGGCACCGGCTCCATCACGTCGACTTCGCCCGAGACCAGAGCGGCCACGCGGGTGGCGGGGTTGGCGATCGGCGTGAAGACGATCTCCTGCGCGTTGCCGTCGATCTTGCCCCAGTAGGTGCCGTTGCGCGTGAACACCGTGCGCACGTTCGGCTGGCGCTCGCGCACGCGGAACGGGCCGGTGCCGTTGGCCTTGAACGAGGCCGTGTTCTCGATGCCCTTGCGGCGGTCGACCGGCTTGGTGGCCTGGTTCTCCTCGCACCATTTCTTGCTCATGATCATCGTCAGCGAGATCACGTCGGGCAGGATCGGGAACGGGCCGTTGGTCTCGATCTCGACGGCGAGCTCGCCGACCTTGCGCACGGCCTTGATCTCGCTGAGCGTGGCCTTCATGTCGGAGCCGTCGCCCTGCGCGCGCGCGAAGCTGAACACCACGTCGTCGGCGGTGAACGGCGTGCCGTCGTGGAACACCACGCCCTTGCGCAGCTCGAAGCGCCAGACGTCGGGCGAGGTCTGTTTCCAGCTGGTGGCCAGGAGCGGCGCGAGGCTCAGGTCCTTGTTGCGGCCCACGAGGGTTTCGTAGACGTTCGCCGTCACGCTGAGCTGCAGCGATTCGTTGAGCGAGTGCGGATCGAGCGACAGCGCGTCGCCCTGGTTGGCGATGCGGATGGTCTGCGCGCCGGCGACCATGCTGACGGCGCCCAGGGCGCACACGACCGCGGCCGCGGCCACATTTCTTCTGAGACTCATGGGAAACACTCCTCGGGTTGGGATCAAAACAATCAAGGCGCCGCGGTGGCGGCAGCTTTTTCCGGCTGCCCGCCGCGGGTCGCGGCGAGCGGCATGCCCCGCTCGATCAGCCCCGCGTGCAGCGCGGCGCCGAGCGGCAGGATCTCGTCATTGAAGTCGTAGCGGCTGTTGTGCAGGAAGGCGCCGCGGCGCGCGTCCTGACCCAGGCGCAGGTAGGCACCGGCCTTCTTCTGCAGCATGAACGAAAAATCTTCGGCGCCCATGCTGGGCTCGAGGCTGCGGTCGACGTTGGAAGCACCGACCAGCGACTCGGCCACGTCGGCCGCGAACATCGCCTCGGGCGCGGTGTTGATGGTGGCCGGGTAGATGCGCTCGTACTTCAGCGTGGCGGTGGCGCCGAAGCCCGCGGCCACGGCCTTGCAGAGCTCGCCGAGCCGCTGCTCGACCTGCGCCTGCACGCGCGCGCTGAAGGTGCGCACGGTGCCCACGAGCGTGGCCTCGCCCGGCACCACGCTGAAGGCGCCGAGGTCGCCGGCCTGCATCGCGCAGATGCTGATCACGGCCGCGTCGATTGGACGCACGTTGCGCGAGACGATGGTCTGCGCCGCGGTGATCAGGTGCGCCGCCACGACCACGGGGTCGACCGTGAGATAGGCATGCGCGCCGTGGCCGCCCTTGCCCTTGATCTCGATCGTGATGCGGTCGGCCGCGGCCATCATCGCGCCGCGGTTGATGCCGACCGTGCCGGCCGGCATCGCGGGCCAGTTGTGCATGGCATAGACCGACTGCACGGGGAAGCGGTCGAACAGGCCGTCCTCGATCATCACGCGCGCGCCGGCGTAGCCCTCCTCGCCGGGCTGGAAGATCAGCACCGCGGTGCCGTCGAAGTTGCGCGTTTCGGCCAGGTAGCGCGCCGCGCCCACGAGCATCGCCGTATGGCCGTCGTGGCCGCAGCCGTGCATCAGGCCCTCGGTGCACGAGCGCCAACCGAAGTCGTTGTCCTCGCGCATCGGCAGCGCGTCCATGTCGGCGCGCAGGCCGATCATGCGGCCGCTCGCGGTGGAACGGCCGCGGATCACGCCGACCACGCCGGTCTTGCCGATGCCGTCGTGGATCTCGTCGACGCCGCAGGCACGCAGCGCCTCGCGCACGCGGCCCGAGGTGTAGACCTCCTCGAAGCCCAGTTCGGGATGCGCGTGCAGGTCGCGCCGGAAGGCCTCGATCTCGGGATAGAAGCTCGCGATGTGGGCGAAGGCGCGGCCGTTGGCCTGCAGGCGCGGAGTGGCCGCGGTGGGGGTGGCGCTCATGTCAGTGTCCTCCCGCCTTGCCGATGCGCAGCCGTGGATCGACCACGAAATACAGCAGGTCCACGATGAGGTTGATGGTGACGAAGATCAGCGCGATCAGGCACAGGTAGGCGGCCATCACGGGGATGTCGGCGAAGGTCACGGCCTGGATGAACAGCAGGCCCATGCCCGGCCACTGGAACACCGACTCGGTGATGATCGCGAAGGCGATGAGGCCGCCGAGCTGCAGGCCAGTGATGGTCATCACGGGCACCAGCGTGTTCTTGAGCGCATGGCCGAAGTGGATGGCGCGGTTCGAGAGGCCGCGTGCGCGCGCGAACTTGATGTAGTCGGTGCGCAGCACCTCGAGCATCTCGGCGCGCACCAGCCGCATGATCAGCGTGAGCTGGAAGATCGCGAGCGTGATCGCGGGCAGCACGATGTGCATCCAGCCGTCGGGCTTGAGCAGGCCGGTGGACCACCAGCCGATCTGCACGGTGTCGCCGCGGCCGAAGCTCGGGAACCAGCCGAGCGTGACGGCGAAGACCAGGATCAGCAGGATGCCGATCAGGAAGGTGGGCAGCGACACGCCGAGCAGCGAAACGGTCATGAAGACCTGGCTCATGAAGGTGCCGCGGCGCAGCGCGGTGTACACGCCCATCGGTATGCCGATCAGCAGCGCGAGCACGGCCGCGACCAGCGCGAGTTCGAGCGTGGCCGGGAAGCGCTCGCCGATCAGGCGCGAGACCTTGGCGCCCTGGCGCAGGCTCAGGCCGAATTCGCCCTGCGCCGCATTCACCAGGAAATGCCAGAACTGCACGAAGAAGGGCCGATCGAGCCCCAGCGCGGAGCGCATTTCGCGGATCTGCTCGGGCCGGGCGTCCTGGCCCAGCAGGAACACGACCGGATCGCCCACGTATTGGAAGAGAAGGAAGGCAATGAACGCGACCGCGACCATCACGATCACGGCCTGGATCAGGCGGCGCAGTACGAAGGCAATCATTCAGTTCTGAAAAAGAGCAGGCATGCTAGCAGTGCAAACTGCGTGCCCGCACGGGGGTTCCCCCGGGGTGCACGCGCTTGGTGCGCATGCGATCTCGCAACGGTGCGCGAGGGTATCCCGGCATCGCCAGGGCCGATGGAATGCCCATGAAAAAAAGCCGCTCGACTTGCGTCGAGCGGCTTTTTGATCTTTCGATTCGAAGCTGGCTTGCGCCAGCATCAAATTAGAAAGCGTGACGGATACCGAAGTCGTAACCCGTGGCGCTCTTCGGAGCGTACGTGTAGCCCGTCAGGGTGCCGTAGGCCGGCGAACCGCCGGTCGTGATGCCCATCACGCCAGGGTTGTTCTGGCCGTCCTTGATGGAGATGCGCGACAGCGTAGCGTACAGAGCCGTACGCTTCGACAGGTTGTGCACATAGCCAACAGCGAACTGGCTGGCGCGGCTGCTGCCGTTGTTGTAGAAGTTGAACGGCACGATGGCCGAGTCAGGCTTGTACTTCACTTGCGAGTACGAAGCGCGGATCAGGCCGGGGCCGACGGGGATCGTCGCACCGATCAGAGCGCCGTTGTACTTGTTCGACACGCCTTGCGTCAGCAGGTACGGGAAGCCACCCAGGGTGACCGTCGAGCTCAGGTTGTACGCGTCCTTGACTTGCGACAGTTCACCGAACAGCTTGACGGGACCGAAGTCGTACGAAGCGCCCAGGTTGAAGGTCTTCAGACGATCCTTGCCAGCGACGGTCAGGTCGGTCAGGCTGTCCTTGGTGTCGATGCCGTAGGCGGCTGCGACGTCCAGGGGACCATTCGCGTAGCCGAAGCGGCCACCGATGTAGCGACCCTTCTTCGACGGGCTGCCGTTGAGCTCGTCGGTCTTGACGTTCTCATGCAGAGCGTACTGGAACTGGCCGTAGAAACCGCCCAGGTTCGGGGGCAGGAAGTAGGCGATGGCGTTGCTGGTGCGGACATAGCTGTCCGAGCCTGCGGCGCCGTTCGGCGTACCGCCGTGCGTAGCAGCCAGGTTCACGTTGGTGCGGAAGATCGCGCTCGAACCGACACCGTTGGTGCCGAAGGGGTCGAACACGGTGTCGTTCCAGAACGTGGCGGTGTAGTCACGACCCAGACGGATTTCACCGAAACCACCCGACAGGCTCACGGTCGAGCGGCGAGCGAAGTTGGAGATACCACCCTTGCCGTCGTCGTTCGTGATCGGGGCTTCGAGCCAGAAGCTGGCTGCCAGGCCACCACCGAGGTCTTCCGTACCACGGAAGCCGATGCGGCTGGAGTTGTAGCCCGAGTTCGACAGAGCGGTCTGGCTGCGCTTGAGCGAGCCCGGCACCGTGAACGGAACCGCGAACGGGTTCGTGTAGTACAGATTGCTCTTGGTCGAATAGCCGCTGACTGCAGCGTCAACCACGCCGAACAGCGTCACGGACGATTGCGCCGAGGCAACACCGGCAACAGCCAGGGCAGCCAGAGCAACTAGAGATTTTTTCATTGCAAGTTTCTCCAAGGTTAAACATAGGGCTCCGGCGCGAAGGGCTCACCGTGACTGGCACTTCTGTGCTCCCACCGGACCCCGGGCCAACCTCCTTTTGGGAAGTTGTCGCTATTGCACCAGAGCCGCTGCGGCAGGGCAAAACAATTCGGCCGAAATCTCCTACCCTCCCTGCGTTTCGTTGCAGTGATGCAACAAAGGACTTAGGGCCTTTCCATCTCATGATGTGAAACAAACTTGCCGGAATTGGTGCTTTGGCAAGTTGCGTTCCAATCCCTTCATGACGACTTCGCTCGACCCCCTGCTGACCGCCGCCGATTCCGCGCTGCGGACGCTGTTCGCCCGTCCGCATGCCACCCGCGCGAGCCCCGTCCCCGCCCAGCCTGGCGGGGAATTGAGCGACACGGAGCGGCGCGAGGCCGGTGCGCTGATGCGCGTCAACCATGTCGGGGAAGTGTGCGCGCAGGCGCTCTACACGGCGCAGGCGGCCGTGGCGCGCGATCCCCTGCTGCGCGCGCAACTGCTCGAGGCAGCGCACGAGGAAACGGACCACCTGGCCTGGACGCGCGAGCGCCTGGACGCGCTCGGCGCACGCCCCTCGATGCTCAATCCACTCTGGTACGCGGGTGCTTTCGGGCTTGGCCTGGTCGCCGGACGGCTCGGCGATCCGCTGAGCCTGGGCTTCGTGGCGGAAACCGAGCGCCAGGTCGAGGCCCACCTGGACAGCCACCTGGACCGGCTCCCCCCCGCGGACAGCGCTTCGCGCGCGGTGGTCGAACAGATGAAGGCCGACGAGGCCCGGCACGCCGACAACGCCGTGGCCGCGGGCGCCGCCGAGCTGCCGCCGCCCGCCAAGGCCCTGATGCGCGTCGCCTCACGGGTGATGACGACCGTGGCGCACCGGATTTGACCCCCGGGAGGATCAGGCTTCGATCAGGTCGAAGCTGGTCGTGATCTCCGCGGTCTTGGCCAGCATGATGCTGGCGGAACAGTAGGTCTCATGGCTGAGAGCGATCGCTCGCTCCACCGCGGAGGCCGGAATTCCCTTGCCGGCCACGGTGAAATGCATGTGGATCTTGGTGAACACCTTGGGATCCTTCTCGGCCCGCTCGCTGGTCAGCTTGACGCTGCAGCGCTCCACCTGGTGGCGGCCGCGCTTGAGGATCAGCACCACGTCGTAGGCCGTGCAACCGCCGGTGCCGGCCAGCACCGTCTCCATGGGACGCGCCGCCAGGTTCTGGCCGCCGTTCTCGGGCTTGGCCGCATCGGGCGCCCCGTCCATCATCAGGACGTGGCCGCTGCCCGTCTCGGCCACGAAGCCCATCGACGACCGCGCGCCCGCATTGCCGGTCCAACTTACAGTGCATTCCATCTTTTTTTGAACTCCGGTTCCGGATGTCTGGCAAAAATCACGCCCGGCATCGTTATCTGTGTGGGAAAAGCGTCACTCGCTTGTTGCATCGCAACAAACAACCGATATACTTTATTTCATTGCGCACCCCGGTGCGTGCAAGTTGTCTCCTCCACCCTTCCAATTGGTGGATTTAGCCCCGAGCCGCAAGGCCCGGGGCTTTTTTCTTGGGCGCCGCGCCCACTCTAGCCATCCGCTCCGAAGGGCAGTTGCTCTGGCTGCCCTGGCTGTTGCCGGTGTTGCCTCGGCCCAGTCTTCCGTCACGTTGTTCGGTGTGGTCGATGCCGCAGTCAGCAACTACTCGACGAAGAGCACCTACTACAGCCCGCTCGCGAACCCCTTCCTGGTGGCACCCGTCGGCGTGAAACAGAGCCAGACCGCGCTCTCGCGTTCGGGCTACAACTCCAGCCGCCTCGGCTTCCGCGGCACCGAGGACCTCGGCGGCGGCCTGGCCGCCAGCTTCTGGCTCGAGGCCCCCATCAGCAACGACGACGGCTCCAAGGGCGTCGCCGACTTCAGCCGCCGCTCGACCGTGAGCCTGTCGGGTGGTTTCGGTGAAGTCCGCCTCGGTCGCGACTACACCTCGACCTTCTGGAACGACACCGTGTTCGATCCGTTCGGCACCAATGGCGTCGGCACCAACCTCATCGCCACGATCAACAGCAACCTGTCGACCTCGTCCGGCCCCGGCTCCGCCGTGGACAAGACCGACAACTACTACCGCGCCAGCAACAGCATCGGATACTTCCTGCCTCCGAACCTGGGCGGTTTCTACGGCCAGATCCAGTACGCGCTGCACGAGAACGTGAAGTCGAGCGGCCTGCCCGAAAGCCCGTCGACCAAGGGTCGCTACGTCGGCGGCCGCTTCGGCTACGCCAACGGCCCGATCGACGTGGCTGCCGCCTACGGGCAAAGCACCGCCGCCGACAGCGTGACCATCAACAACCTGTCGCTCATCACCGGCTCGCAGGATCGCAAGATCAGCACTTTCAACCTCGGCGCTTCGTACGACTTCGGTCCGGTCAAGCTCTTCGGCGAGGTGTCCCGCGTGAAGGACAAGAACGAAACGGGCGCGAGCTCGAGCTTCGTGAACCCCCTCACGCTGCAGTCGGTCCCCTACTTCGCCACCAGCTCGCAGAGCGACAAGTACAACGGCTACCTGCTGGGCGTGACGGTGCCGGTCGGCCCGGGCCTGATCCGCGCTTCGTACTCGACGGTCAAGTTCAAGAACGGCGCGCCGCTCAGCGTCGCGGAAGCGCTCTTCGGCGGCAACCGTGATGCTTCGGCCAACAAGCTCGCCATCGGTTACGTGCACAACCTGTCGAAGCGCACCGCGCTGTACGCCACGGTGGCTCGCATCCGCATCAAGGACGGCCAGAACAACCCCGGCGTGATGGGCGCGACCACGGGCGGCACCCCCGCTTACCTGGACGCCGCGAAGAACCTCGGCTGGGCTCCGCGCACGGCCACCGGTTACGACATCGGCATCCGCCACGCGTTCTAAGCCGATCTGAAAGAAGCCGATTCCGATGCTGGCTCCCGCCAGATCGAATCCTTCCCATCCCAAGCCGCCCGGTTCGCGCCGGGCGGCTTTTTGGTCGTCCGTGTCGAGCGTTGTGTCGACGCTCTTTCCGAATCCGCCTCTTCCGCGCCTGCGGCGCCGGCCTCAAGCCTCGAGGACCGGCGGGTTCATCGCAGCCCTCTCACACCGTGCGTCCCCGACGGCTTTGCAACAGCCCCACATTCATTTCCCCATTGAGCACCGACGCATAGAAGCGCTCGACCATGTTGACACTCGTTCTTGCATTGCGCGCCAAGGTCAGCATGTCGATGCCTTGCCCATAGAGCAAACGCAACGTGATGGCGGTATGGCGCAGGCAGTAGAGCGTGCGGTCCTGCCCCAGCGGCCCCTTCTCGATGCCTTCGACCTCGAGCACCCAGTGAAAGAGGAAGTTGAGCACCGCGAGCGCGTGCTCGCGGTTCTTGAGCTGCGGCAGGAAGATGTAGTCGTCCGCGCCATCGAAGCCGTGTCTCGCGCGGTGCGCGACGAGGCGTTCGTAGACACGCACCGCGGGCTGCAGGCTCACGATGGGCTGGCTGTGGCGCTTCGTCTCCGGCAGGTTCATGCGCAGGTAGACATGCTTCGCGCGCACCACCTCGATGTGCTTGTGCTTCATGAGCTTGATGTCGCTCGGCCGCACGAAGGTGTTGACCATCCAGCGGATCAGCCACGGCATCTCGTCGGGCATCACCAGCAGCTCGCGCGCGATCCAGAAGCGCTCGCCGGGCGCGAGTGCATCGAGCACGGGATGCGATCGGCCGCGCAACCTGCGCGCCGCGGCGATCAATGCGCGGTACTCGGCCACGCTGAAGCTTCCGCGCGGCCGGCTGCGCACCTTCACCTTCGGAAACAGCGGCGCTTCGCGCAACACACCGATGTGCACGCCATGCATCACGACCTTGCGCAGCAGCACGAGGTACTGCGCGATCGTCGTGCTCGTGAAGCCCTCGTCGCCGAGCCGATCGATGAGCCGCTGCGCATCGCGCGTGCCGAACGCCTGCGCGGGCAAATCCCCCAGCAGCGGAAGGACATGCGCACGCAATCTGTTGCCCATCACCTGCCAGGTGGCGCGTCCTATCTCCCCACGTTGAACGCGCGCGGCCTCCGCATGCATCAACTTTTCGGAAAGATCACTGACAGAAATTGATAACAGATTCTGTCCGTCTTTGAACTTTTCGGCGGCCGGTGGGACTGCGGGATAGGTGCGTCCAAAAAAACCGGAATCATTGGCGGCAGGCGCGTTGGGAAAGAGAGTTATGACATTTGTGTCCATGTCATCTCCCGTATGCAATCCCGATGCCTCTTATCATTCGTTGTTAACAAAATTCTCCCCAGGAACAATCGTGCGCCATGCACCCTCGTCGGCACTGACACCTGCCGACTATCTCCGAAAAATTCTCAACGCCCGCGTGTACGACGTGGCGGTCGAATCGGCCCTCGAAAAAGCGCGCGCGCTGAGCGAGCGAATCGGCAACACGGTGCTGCTCAAGCGCGAGGACCAGCAGCCCGTCTTCAGCTTCAAATTGCGCGGTGCCTACAACAAGATGGCGCACCTGAGCGCCGAGCAACTCGCCAACGGCGTGATCTGCGCATCGGCCGGCAACCATGCGCAAGGCGTGGCCCTCGGCGCGCGCAAGCTCGGCGCGCGCGCGGTGGTGGTGATGCCGGTGACGACGCCCAAGCTCAAGATCGATGCGGTGCGCGGCTTCGGCGGCGAGGTCGTGCTGCATGGCGACAGCTATTCCGACGCCTACACGCGCGCGCTCGAACTGCAGGCCGAACAGAAGCTGACCTTCGTCCACCCCTTCGACGATCCCGAGGTGATCGCGGGCCAGGGCACGATCGCGATGGAGATCCTGCGGCAGCACCAGGGCCGGCTCGATGCGGTCTTCGTCGCGATCGGCGGCGGCGGCCTGATCTCGGGCGTGGCCAACTACATCAAGGCCGTGCGTCCCGAGATCAAGGTGATCGGCGTGCAGATGAACGACTCCGACGCGATGATGCGATCGGTCGCGGCGCGCCAGCGCGTGACCTTGTCCGACGTGGGCCTGTTCGCCGACGGCACCGCCGTCAAGCTGGTGGGCGAGGAAACCTTCCGCGTCGCGAGCGACCTGGTGGACGACTACGTCTCGGTCGACACCGACGCGGTCTGCGCCGCGATCAAGGACGTGTTCGTCGACACGCGCAGCATCGTCGAGCCTTCGGGCGCGCTGGCGGTGGCGGCGATCAAGCAGTACGCGGCGCAGCATGGCCGCCATGGCGAGACCTACGCGGCGATCCTCAGCGGCGCGAACATGAACTTCGACCGCCTGCGCTTCGTGGCCGAACGCGCGGAAGTCGGCGAGGAGCGCGAAGCGCTGTTCGCGGTCACGATCCCCGAGGAGCGCGGCAGCTTCCGGCGCCTGTGCGAGCTGGTCGGCCAGATGCCGATCGGCGACGCCGACACGAACGCGGCCACTCCGGGCGGCGGCTTGCGCAACGTGACCGAGTTCAACTACCGCATCAGCGACGCGGCCCAGGCCCATGTCTTCGTCGGCCTCACGACCTCGACGCGCGGCGAGTCGGCGGTCATCGCGAAGGCCTTCGGCGAGAACGGCTTCGACGCGCTCGATCTCACGCACGACGAACTCGCCAAGGAACACCTGCGCCACCTCGTCGGCGGGCGCACCGGCCTCGCGCACGACGAGCGCCTGCTGCGCTTCATCTTCCCCGAGCGTCCCGGCGCGCTGCTCAAGTTCCTGAGCCTGATGCGTCCGAACTGGAACATCAGCCTGTTCCACTATCGCAACCAGGGTGCGGATTACGGCCGCATCCTGGTCGGCCTGCAGGTGCCCGCCGGCGACGGCGAAGCATTCGACGCTTTCCTCGAAACCCTGGGTTATCCCTACGTGGAAGAAACCGCGAACCCCGCGTACCGCCTGTTCCTCCAGGCCTGAAAGAAGAAAACCGGCGCGCTGCCGGTTTTTTTCTTTCCGCCCAACGCGGCGCTACTGCGCGGTCGCCCCGCCCTGCCCGGGCTGCGGCATTGCCGCCCCGTCCGGCTGCGGCTGCGGCTGCGGCTGCAGCGCGGCGGCGGCAGGCGCCATCGCGGGCATGGTCGCGGGCAGCACGCCCGGATTCGGAGGCGCCTGCATCACGGGTGCCGAACCGATCGGCGGCGGCACGCTCACGTTGATCGGCGCCTTCACCGGCAGCTGCAAGGTGAACGCGGCCGGCGCATCCATCCGCGTGCCCAGCGTCGCCGAGCGCAGTCCGACCGACTGCAGCACGTAGCCCTCGCCGACGCGCGAGCCCACGCGGAAGGGCCGCGGCGGCTTGCCGTCGATGGCGATCAGCGCCGCGCCCTGGCTCGAGGGGTCGGCCACCACGCCCGCGAGCGCGAAGCGGCTGGCCGCCTCGGGCGCCACCGGCGCGTTGTTCGAGGCCGGCAGCACGCCGAAGATCCGCGCCACCGCGTCGTTATCGGCGGCCGCGGCGGGCCGTCCGGCGGCAGCGGCCGCGGCGACGGTCTGCACCGGCGACGCCAGCCGCAGGCCCCAGAACACGGCCGCACCGGCCGCGAGCGCCCACAGGCCCGTGGTTGCGAGGGGCGCATGCCAGCGCGCGGCGGTATAGGGACTTGTCATGGCCGCGGATTATCATGCAGCGCGCTTTCCGAACCATGTCACCGAAATCCATGACCAAACTCCTTCGCGCCGCCACCCGTTCCGCCCAGCGCGGCTTCACGCTGATCGAGCTGATGGTGGTGCTCGTCATCATCGGCGTGCTGGCCGCGCTGATCGTGCCGAACGTGATCGAGCGGGCCGATGACGCCCGCGTGACGGCCGCCAAGACCGACATCAACAACCTGATGCAGGCGCTCAAGCTCTACCGCCTCGACAACCAGCGCTATCCCACGGCCGAACAGGGCCTGCAGGCGCTGCTGGTGCGCCCGACCACCGGCCCGGCGGCCCCCAACTGGAAGCCTTACGTCGAAAAGCTCCCGAACGACCCCTGGGGTCATCCCTACCAGTACATGAACCCAGGCATCAAGGGCGAAATCGACGTGCTCTCGCTCGGCGCCGATGGACAGGCCGGCGGCGAGGGCAAGAATGCCGACATCGGCAGCTGGCAATAGACGCCGCGCCGGCCGCCGGGCCGCGGGCTTCACGCTGATCGAACTGATCGTGGTGATCGCGGTGATCGCGATCGCCACGGCCGGCGTGAGCTTCGCGATGCGCGACAGCGGCCAGGCCCGGCTCGACCGCGAGGCCGACCGCCTCGCCGCGCTGCTCGAATCGGCCCGCGCCCAGTCGCGCGCCAGCGGCATCGCGGTGCGCTGGCGCCTGGTCGAGGGCGGCAGCTTCGTGTTCGACGGCCTGCCGCCCGGCACGCTGCCCAACGGCTGGGCCTCGCAGGGCATGACGGCGCAGGCCTTCTTCGCCAACGGCATTCCGGTCGCGGCGCTGCTGCTCGGCCCCGATCCGATCATCGCGCCCCAGCAGGTGCTGCTGTCCTCCGACGGCCCGCCCGCGCGCACCTTGCGCATCGCGACCGACGGCCTGCGCCCCTTCTCGGTCAGCAATCCATGAGGCAGCGCGCCCCCCGCGCCGCGGCCGCCGCGCGGCGCCGCCGCGGCTTCACGCTGATCGAGGTGCTGATCGCGCTCGGCATCGTCGCGCTCGCGCTGGCCGCGGGCTCCGAGGCGACGATGGCGCTCACGCGCAACGCGCAGCGCCAGTCCGACCTGCTGCTGGCCGACCTGTGCGCCGAGAACGAACTGGCCAAGGCCCGGCTCGCGCGCCAGATGCCGGGCGTGGGCATCTCGGGCTCCATCTGCGCCCAGGCCGGCGCGAGCTTCAACGTGACGACCACCGTGTCCCCCACGCTGAATCCCAATTTCAACCGCGTCGACGTGCAGGTGCGCGACGCGGTCGATGCGCCGATCCTGCGCCTGTCGACGGTGGTGGGGCGCTACTGATGAACCGCAGGCCTGCCCGCACAACCCGCGCCCGCGGCTTCACGCTGATCGAGCTGCTGGTCGCGATCGCGGTGATGGCGCTGCTCGCGCTGGTCAGCTGGCGTGGGCTCGACGGCATGTCGCGCGCCACCTCGCAGAACCAGCTGCGCGCCGACGCGGTGCTCACGCTGCAGACCACGCTGGCGCAATGGAGCACCGACCTCGACGCGGTGGTCGCGCTCGCGCAGACGCGGCCGATCGACTGGGACGGCCGCGTGCTGCGCCTCACGCGCAGCGGCGGCGACGCCGCCAACCCCGGCGTGCTGGTGGTGGCCTGGACGCTGCGCGCCGGCCCCGACGGCGTGCGCTGGCGCCGCTGGCAATCGCCTCCCTTCAGCACCCGTGGCGCCTGGCAGCAGGCCTGGACCCAGGCCGCCGCGTGGGCGCAGGAAAACGGCGGCGCGCAGGGCAGCTACGGCGGCCCCAACGGCTTCAGCGACACGGTGCTGATCCCGGTGCAGAGCTGGCAGCTCTACTACTTCCGCAACGACGTCTGGGTGCCCGCGAGCGAACTGCAGGCCACGCCGGCCAATCCGCAGGCACCGACCGGCTCGATCGTCAGCATGCCCGACGGCGTTCGGCTGGTGCTCACCCTGCCGCCGGGCGACGGCCTCTCGGGCACGCTCACGCGCGACTGGGTGCGGCCCACCGTGGGATCGCAACGCTCATGACGCCACGCCACCACCAACGCCATCGGCAGGCCGGCGCCGCGCTGCTGGCCGCGATGCTCACCGTGACGCTGGTCGCCACCTTCGCCGCCGCCGCGCTGTGGCAGCAGTGGCGCGCGTCCGAGGTCGAATCGGCCGAGCGCGCGCGCGTGCAGGCGGCCTGGGTGCTGGTCGGCGCGCTCGACTGGTCGCGCCTGATCCTGCGCGAGGACGGCCGCGCCGGCGGCCCCGACCACCTGGCCGAGCCCTGGGCCGTGCCGCTCGAGGAAGCGCGGCTCACCAGCTTCCTGGCGGCCGACAAGAACGTCTCGAGCGACCAGCTCGAGGGCCTGCCCGATGCCTTCCTCTCGGGCCGCATCGTCGATGCGCAGTCCAAGCTCAACGTGCTGACGCTGGTGAATGCGGGCAAGCCGGTGCCAGCGGCGGTCGCCGCCTTCACCAAGCTGTTCGGATTGCTGAACCTGCCGGGCGCCGAACTCAACGCGATGGTCGCCTCGCTGACGCGCACCCTGAACACCACCACCGATGCCTCGGCCGGCGCACCGGCCGACGACGGCGCCAGCGCGCCGCTGATGCCGCAGGAGGTGTCGCAGCTCGTGTGGCTCGGCCTCTCGCCTGCGACCGCGGCCGCGCTCGAGCCCTACGTCACGGTGCTGCCGATCCGCACGCCGATCAACCTCAACACGGCGTCCGCCGAAGTCATTGCCGCCAGCCTGCCCTCGCTCACCATCGCCAACGCGCGCCAGCTGGTGGAACGACGCACGCGCACGTACTTCAAGACCTTCGCGGACGCCAATGCCGGCCTGCCCGCCGACGGCGGCCTGTTCAACGCCGAGCAGCACGGCGTCGCCACGCAGTTCTTCGAGGTCTACGGCCGCCTGCGCATCGACCGCACCTGGGTCGACGAGCGTTCGCTGCTGCAACGCGATGGCGTCACCGTCAAGACCTTGTGGCGTACGCGCGGCACCGGCGCCACCTACACCTCGGTCAAACCCTGAGGCCCGTTACATTTTTCCGAGCATAAAAGCCTTCCAACGCCCGTCACATCTGTCAGGTACGCTATGAAAAACGTAGTGCGCCTTTGTAAGACGCCCACCTACAATCACCGGCTTTTCCCCACACCCCCATGACCCCGCTGCTGCTCATCGCTCCCCTGCCTCCGGCCGACGCCGCGGGCGAGTACGACTGGGCCCAGGCCGGCGACGACGGCATCGTGCTGCGCGACCATGGCCGCGCACTGCTCGCGCTGCTGCCCTCGGGCAGCGAGGTCACGCTCGGCGTGCCGTCGACCGCGCTCTCGTGGCACCGCGTCACGCTGCCCAAGGGCAGCATGGGCAGCGCCTCCAAGCTGCGCGCCGTGCTCGATGGCCTGCTCGAGGAACACCTGCTCGACGACCCCGAGGCGCTGCACTTCGCCCTCGAGCCCGAGGCGCGCGCCGGCGATCCGGTGTGGGTCGCGGCCTGCAACCGCATCTGGCTGCGCTCGGTGGTGCAGGCGCTCGAGGCCAGCGGCCGGCGCGTCACCCGCATCGTTCCCGAGTTCGCGCCGCAGCCGGCCGACGGCCCGCCGCAGTTGCTGATCACCGGCGAGCCCGAAGCCCCGCAGCTCACGGTCTGCGACGCCGACGGCGTGGTCTCGCTGCCGCTCGCGGGCGCCGGCCTCGCGCTCTCGGCCGGCCTGCCGGCCGACACCGCCGTGATCTCGGCCGAGCCGGCCGTGGCCGCGGCGGCCGAACGGCTGCTCGAGCAGCGCGTGCCGATCGTGCAGGCGCCGCAGCGCTGGCTGCAGGCCGCGCGCTCGCGCTGGGAGCTCGCGCAGTTCGACCTCGCGGTCACGGGCCGCGCGCGCGCCGGCAAGAAATTCGCCTCCGTGGTCCAGACCCTGCGCTACGCGCCCGAATGGCGCGCCGCGCGCTGGGGCGCGGTGGTGCTGGTGCTGGTGCAGCTCGTCGGCCTCAACGCCTGGGCCTGGAAGGAGCGCAGCGCGCTCGAGGCCAAGCGCGAAGCCGTCAAGGGCGTGCTCACGCAGACCTTCCCCGCCGTCAAGCTGGTGGTCGACGCGCCGGTGCAGATGCAGCGCGAAGTCGCCGCGCTGCAGCTCGCCGTGGGCGATGTGACCAGCGGCGACTTCGAACCCATGCTCGGCGCGCTCGCCGGCAATCTTCCGCCGGGCCGCGTGCCGAGCGCCATCGACTACGTGGCCGGCCAGTTGCGTCTGCGCGGCCTCGGGCTGCAGCCCTCCGAGGTTTCGCAGCTCACGTCCGCGATGGCGCCGCGCGGCTACGGCGTGCGCACCGAGGGCGATCTGCTGCTGGTACAGGCCGAGGCCACCCGATGAAATTCACCGAAGAACTCAAGGCCCGCTGGGCCGTCCTCGCGATGCGCGAGCGCCGCATGGTGATCGCCGCCGTCTCGCTGGTGGCGCTGGCCCTGCTGTGGTGGATCGCGCTCGCGCCCGCGCTGCGCACCCTCTGGGCCGCGCCGGCCGAGCACGCGAAGCTCGACGCGCAGCTGCAGCAGATGGCCACCCTGCAGAACCGCGCCAAGGCGCTGCAGTCGCAACCGCGGCTGGCGCGCGACGACGCGCTGCGCGCGCTCGAGACCTCGGTGCGCCAGGGCATCGGCGCCAGCGGCCAGCTGATGACCGGTGGCGGCGGCTCCGGCGACGTCGCCACCGTCACGCTGCGTCCCACCGCCGCCGACGCGCTCGCGCAATGGCTCGCGCAGGCGCGCGGCAATGCGCATGCGGTGCCGCGCGAGGCGCATCTCACGCGCGCCGTCGCCGCCACGCCGACCCCGCCCACCGGCCCGGCGCAGGCCGCCGCGCGCGACAAGACGCCCGAGCCGCCGCAGATCCGCTGGGAGGGCACCCTCGTCATGACGCTGCCGGCCGCGCGATGAGCCGCCCCCTCCACCGGTGCCCCCGTCCATGCTGACGCGCGCCCCGCTGTCTTCTCCCAAGCCGCGCCGCGGCTGGCGCTGGGCCGTGCTCGGCATCGTCGTCGGCGCGCTGGTCGCGCTGGTGCTGTTCGCGCCCGCGCGCTGGCTCGCGGCCGGCCTCTCGAGCTGGAGCGAGGGCCGGCTGCTGCTGGTCAATCCGCGCGGCACGGTCTGGAACGGCGCCGCGGCCGTGGTGTTCGCGAGCGGCGCGGGCGGCGGCGAAGCCGTCTCGCTGCCCGGCACGCTCAACTGGCGCCTGCGGCCGGGCTGGGGCGGCGTGTCCGCATCGCTCGACCTGCCCTGCTGCGCCGCCCAGCCGCTCGAGCTGCGCGCCGGCCCGCGCGCCGGCGGCGTGCAGATCGACTGGGGCGACGGCCGCTCGCGCTGGCCCGCCACCATGCTCAGCGGCCTCGGCGCGCCCTGGAACACGCTCAAGCTCGAAGGCACGCTCGACCTCTCGACGCGCGCCTTCTCGCTGCGCACCGACGGCCCGGTGCTGCGCATCGCGGGCCAGGCCACGCTCGACGCCACCGACGTTTCCTCCAGCCTCTCGACCCTGCGGCCGATGGGCAGCTACCGCCTCGCGCTCGAGGGCGGCAACCGCCCCTCGCTGCTGCTGAGCACGCGCCAGGGCAGCCTCGAGCTCAACGGCAGCGGCAGCTGGAACGGCACCGCATTCCGCTTCAACGGCGAGGCCAGTGCCGCGCCGGGCAGCGAAGACGCTCTCTCCAACTTGTTGAACATCATCGGGCGGCGCGACAACGCGCGCTCGATCATCACCCTGGGTTGACCTGACCATGACGACGCCCCTGAGCTCCCTCCCCCGCGCCCCCCGTGGCCTGGTCGCGCATGCGGTCCGGCTGCTGATCGCCGCCACCTTCCTGCAGGCCGCGCCGCTCGCGCTGATGCCGGCCTTCGCGCAGGGCGAGGCGCCACGCCGCGGCGAGCCGATCACGCTGAACTTCGCGAACGCCGACATCGAGGCCGTGGCGCGCACCATGGCGGTGGTCACGGGACGCGACGTGGTGGTCGATCCGCGCGTGAAGGGCACGATGAACCTCGTGACCGACCGCGCGATCCCGCCCTCGGCCGCCTTCAACCAGTTCGCCTCGGCGCTGCGGCTGCAGGGCTTCGCGGTGGTCGAGGCCGACGGCCTCTACAAGATCGTGCCCGAGGCCGACGCCAAGCTGCAGACCAGCACCGTCACCACCACCACGGGCGGCACCGCCGCGGTGGCGGGCAACCAGATCATCACGCAGATCTTCCGCCTCAACTACGAATCGCCGAACAACCTGCTGCCGGTGCTGCGGCCGCTGATCCCGCCGAACAACACCATCAACGTGAACCCGGGCAACAACTCGCTCGTGATCACCGACTACGCCGAGAACATGCGCCGCCTCGCGCGCATCATCGCGGCGCTCGACGTGCCCAACGCCTCCGACATCGACGTGATCCCGCTCAAGCACTCGATCGCCACCGACATCGTGCCGCTGATCCAGCGCCTGGTCGACGGCGGCGGCGCCACCGGCCAGCCCGGCGCGGCCGCGGCCCCGGGCGGCACGGATGCCTCGTTCCGCACCACGCTGATGGCCGATCCGCGCAGCAACGCGCTGATCCTGCGCGCGGCCAACCCGGCGCGCGCGGCGCTGGTGCGCACGCTGGTCGAGAAGCTTGACCGCCCCGCCATCGACAACAGCAACGGCGCGGCCGGCAACATCTACGTGGTCTACCTGAAGAACGCCGACGCGGTACGGCTCGCGGCCACGCTGCGCGCGGCGATGGCGGCGGCGCAGACCAACAACCAGGGCCAGCCCGGCGCGGCCGGCGGCGCCGGCGCGGCCGCGGCACAGTCGCAGCCCAACCTGTCGGCCGCCATGCCGGTCAACTTCGGCAACAGCAACTCGCAGAACGGCAGTTCGCCGCAGGCGAGCGCGCCGCTCAACAACGCCAACCAGCCCTCGACCGGCGGCCAGATCCAGGCCGACCCGTCGACCAACTCGCTGATCATCACCGCGCCCGAGCCGCAGTACCGCCAGATGCGCGCCGTGATCGACAGGCTCGACGGCCGCCGCGCCCAGGTCATGATCGAGGCGCTGGTGGTCGAGGTGAACGCGACCAAGGCCGCGCAGTTCGGCGTGCAATGGCAGAGCGCGCTCGGCAACAACGCGGTGCTCGGCACCAACTCGAGCCTGACCGGCACCAACCTGCTGGCGCTCACGGCGGCGATCGCCACGCGCAACCCGCAGGGCATCTCGCTGCCGCAGGGCTTCAACATCGGCATCGGCGGCAAGATCGGCGGCCACTACGTGCTGGGCGCCATCGCCAACTTCTTCGCCAGCGACAACGACACGAACGTGCTGTCCACGCCGAACCTGCTGACGCTGGACAACGAGGAGGCCAAGATCGTGATCGGCCAGAACGTGCCCTTCCCGACCGGCTCCTACTCGAACCCCACCACGGGCGGCCTCAACCCCTTCACCACCGTCGAACGCAAGGACGTCGGCCTCACGCTGCGCGTGCGCCCGACCATCAACGAGAACGGCACCGTGAAGATGAGCATCTTCCAGGAGATCTCGACCGTGCTGCCCGGCAGCCTGACCGACCCGAACGGCCCCACCACCAACAAGCGCTCGCTCGAATCGAGCGTGCTGGTGGAAGACGGCGGCCTGGTCATGCTGGGCGGCCTGCTGTCCGACAACTACGGCAACAAGATCGAGAAGGTGCCGCTGGCCGGCGACATCCCGGTCGTGGGCAACCTGTTCAAGAACGAGACCCGCTCGCGCGAGAAGAACAACCTGATGATGTTCCTGCGCCCGGTCGTGATGCGCGACGCCGCCTCCACCGAGGCCTTCGCCTTCGACCGCTACGACCAGATCCGCGCCCTGCAGGTCCAGGCCCAGCCCGACACCGGCAACCCGATGCTCAACAAGGTCGACGCCGCGCCGATCCTGCCCGACACGCCGCTGACGCGCGCGCCGCGCGCTCCCTCGGGCAGCCTGCGCGAGGAAGGCACGCAGCTGATCCCGCCACCGATCCCCGCGCCCGACAACCGCAAGCTGCCGGCCAGCCCGCTGCGCGGCGCCCTGCCGCCCACCGCCGACCCGGCCACGCAACGCGAAATGCCCTGAGGCCCGAAGGCCGCCCGCCCCGCTCGAACCACGCACCGACCACGCCCCGCCGACCCGCCCCATGCGCTATCCCCTGCCCTACGCCTTCGCCCGCAGCCAGCAACTGCTGCTCGAGGAAGCCGACGACGGCCGTTACACGCTGTGGATGTCGAGCCACCCCGCGCGCAGCGCCGTCGGCGAGGTCACGCGCAAGTACGGCGTGCAGGCCTTCGAGGTGCTGGCCGACGGCCCGCTCGCGCAGCGCATCAGCGCCGCCTACGCCCAGGGCGAATCGAGCGCCGCCGCGGTGGTCAGCGAGGTGCAGAGCGACGCCGACCTCTCGCGCATGATGCAGGAGCTGCCGGCGGTCGAGGACCTGCTGGAAAGCGCGGGCGACGCGCCCATCATCCGCATGCTCAACGCGCTGCTCACGCAGGCCGCGCGCGACGGCGCCAGCGACATCCACATCGAGCCCTACGAGCGCACGTCGTCGGTGCGCTTTCGCATCGACGGCACGCTGCGCGAAGTGGTGCAGCCCAACCGCGCGCTGCATGCCGCGCTGATCTCGCGCCTGAAGATCATGGCCGACCTCGACATCTCCGAGAAGCGGCTGCCGCAGGACGGGCGCATCTCGCTGCGCATCGGCACGCGCGCGGTCGACGTGCGGGTGTCGACGCTGCCGAGCGCGCACGGCGAACGCGCCGTGCTGCGCCTGCTCGACAAGAGCGAGTCGAAGCTCACGCTCGAATCGGTGGGCATGCTGGGCGACACGCTAGAGCGCTTCGAGAAGCTGATCACGCAGCCGCACGGCATCATCCTCGTGACCGGCCCCACCGGCTCGGGCAAGACCACCACGCTGTATGCCGCGCTGGCCCGGCTCGATGCGAGCCGCAGCAACATCATGACGGTGGAAGACCCGATCGAGTACGAGCTGCCGGGCGTGGGCCAGACCCAGATCAACGCCAAGATCGAGCTCACCTTCGCCAAGGCCCTGCGCGCCATCCTGCGGCAGGACCCGGACGTGATCATGATCGGCGAAATCCGCGACTTCGAGACCGCGCAGATCGCGATCCAGGCCTCGCTCACCGGCCACCTGGTGCTGGCCACGCTGCACACCAACGACTCGGTCAGCGCCGTCACGCGTCTCACCGACATGGGCGTCGAGCCCTTCCTGCTGAGTTCCTCGCTGCTGGGCGTGCTCGCGCAGCGGCTGGTGCGCAAGGTCTGCACCAGCTGCGGCGGCGCCGGCTGCGAGGCCTGCGGCCAGACCGGCTACCAGGGCCGCACCGGCATCTTCGAGCTGCTGGTGGCCGACGAGACCATCCAGGGCCTGATCCACAGCAAGGCGGCCGAGAGCGAGCTGCTCAAGGCCGGCGCGCAGGGCGGCCTGCGCCTGATGCGCGAGGACGGCGAACGGCTGGTGCAGGCCGGCATCACCTCGCGCGCCGAGCTCCTGCGCGTCACGCGCGACTAGCGCGCGAGTTCCGCCATGCCCGCCTATTCCTTCGAAGCCATCGATGCCGCCGGCCAGTCGCGCGAAGGCGTGCTCGAAGCCGACACCGCGCGCAGCGCGCGCAGCATGCTGCGCGCCCAGGCGCTGATCCCGCTGTCGGTCAAGCCGGTCGGCAGCGACCACGTCAACGGCACCGGCCAGGCGAGCGGCCTGTCGCGCTGGCTCGGCGGCGGCAAGCGGGTCTTCAATTCCACCGGTCTCGCGGTCTGGACGCGCCAGCTCGCGGGCCTGGTCTCCTCGGGCCTGCCGCTCGAGCGCGCGCTCACGGCGCTCACGGACGAGGCCGAATCGGAACAGCAACGCAACCTCGTGGCCTCGCTGCGCGCGGAGGTCAACGCCGGCTCGCCGTTCGCGCGCGCGCTGTCGGCGCATTCGCGCGAGTTCTCGCCGATCTACACCGCCGTGATCGGCGCCGGCGAGCAGAGCGGCAACCTCGGCCTGGTGCTCGACCGCCTGGCCGACGATCTCGAGGAACGCCAGGCGCTGCAGCAGAAGCTGGTCGGCGCGGCGCTCTACCCGGCCATCGTCACGCTGGTGGCGATCGTGATCGTGATCTTCCTCGTGAGCTACGTGGTGCCGCAGGTGGCGCAGGTGTTCGCGGGCACCAAGCGCTCGCTGCCCTTCCTCACCACCGTGATGCTGGGCCTCAGCGCCGCGGTGCGCAACTACGGCTGGTGGATGCTCGGCGCCGTGCTGCTGGCCGCCATCGGCGCGCGGCTGGCGCTGGCGCAGGAGGCCTTCCGCCTCAAGTTCGACGCCGCCTGGCTCAAGCTGCCGCTGGTGGGCAAGCTCGCGCGCGGCTACAACGCGGCGCGCTTCGCGAGCACGCTCGCCATGCTGGCCACCGCCGGCGTGCCGATCCTGCGCGCGCTGCAAGCGGCCGCCGAGACCCTGAGCAACCGCGCCATGCGCGCCGACGCGCTCGATGCGCTGGTGCTGGTGCGCGAGGGCGCGCCGCTGGCCTCGGCGCTGGCGCAGAAGAAACGCTTTCCGGGCCTGGTGTCGATGTTCGCGCGGCTCGGCGAGCAGACCGGCACGCTGCCGCTGATGCTGCAGCGCGCCTCCAACCAGCTCGGCGCCGAAGTGCAGCGCCGCGCCATGCACCTGGCCACCATCCTCGAGCCGCTGCTGATCGTGGCGATGGGCGGCGTGGTGATGCTGATCGTGCTGGCCGTGATGCTGCCGATCATCCAGCTCAACCAGTTCGTGAAGTAGCGCCCGCGCGCGGTCCGGCCGCGGGCAAGGAGCAAGCCGATGGCGAATCGAAGCTACCTCTATGCCAGCACCGCCCTGCCCGATGCGCAGGCCAGCCCGTCCACGCTGCGCGGCATCTCCGAGCATGCGTACGCGGTGCCGCTGCTGTTCCGGCTGCTGGTCTCGTGCGAGACGCGGCCCTGCCGCTCGGCGATCTGGAACGAGCCCGGGCCGCTCGCGCTGGCCGGGCGTTGCGGCCCGGGCATCGCGCGCGCGGCCGCCTTCCTCGCGCGCATCGAGCATCCCGCGATCTCGCCGATGCGCGAGGAGGCGCTGCGCTTCCTGAACGAACACACGCGGCCCGACGAATGGTTCGTGCTCGAGCCGGCCGAGGTGCTGGGCATGGGCGACGCGCCCGTGGCCGAAGCGGTCGAGAAGCTGCGCCTGGGCCTGGGCGACCTCGACGCCGAGATCGAGCGCACGCTCGCCACGCTCGCGCCGCGGCCGAAGAACATCTGGCAACGCCTGCTGCCGCCCGCGCAGCAGGTGGTCGAGGCGCCGATCCGCGAGCTCGGCCTGGGCCACTGGTCGGATACGCTCTACTTCTCGTTCGATGCGGCCGACGATGGCCGCGACGACTCCTGACCGTCCAACCGCACGCCATGCCCGTCACCCTCGAAGACAAGCTCGTGGTCGCGATCTCCTCGCGCGCCCTGTTCAACCTCGAAGAAGAGAACGAGATCTTCGAGTCGGGCGACGACGCGGGCTACATGAAGCTGCAGCTCGAGCGCCTCGACGTGCCGGCCGCGCCCGGTATCGCCTACTCGCTGATCCGCAAGCTGCTGCGCTTCAACGACGATGGCGTGCAGCGCGTCGAGGTCGTGATCCTCTCGCGCAACGACCCGGTCTCGGGCATGCGCATCTTCCGCTCCAGCGCCGCGGCCGACATCAAGCTGCAGCGCGGCGTGTTCACGCAGGGCCGCCCGCCCTTCGGCTACCTGCGCGCGCTGCGCGCCCACCTGTTCCTCTCGGTCAACGCGCAGGACGTGCGCGAGGCGCTGGCCGCGGGCTTCCCGGCCGCGCGCGTGCTGGTCGAATCGGTGAAGGCCAGCGATGCCTGGCCCAACGAGGTGCGCATCGCCTTCGACGGCGACGCCGTGCTGTTCAGCGACGAGGCCGAGCGCGTGTTCCAGGCCGAGGGCCTCGATGCCTTCCAGGCGCACGAGGCGAGCAAGGTCGACCTGCCGCTGCCCGGCGGCCCGTTCAAGCCGCTGCTGGCCGCGCTGCACCGGCTGCAGATGGCGGGCAATGCGCAGATGCGCATCCGCACCGCGCTGGTGACGGCGCGCAGCGCGCCCGCGCACGAACGCGCCATCCGCACGCTGATGAACTGGAACATCCGCGTCGACGAGGCCATGTTCCTCGGCGGCCTGCCCAAGGGCGAGTTCCTGCGCGAGTTCGAGCCCGACTTCTTCTTCGACGACCAGACCGGGCATGTCGATGCGGCGGCGCGGCATGTGCCGGCGGGGCATGTCTCGAGCGGGATCAGCAACGAGCCCGCGCGCGAAGCGGCGAAGGCCGCGAAGGCGCCATCGAAGCAACGCGCGCCCAAGGCCGCGGCGAAGCCCGCGAAGCCGCGCTCGCGCTAGGCGCGAAGGGCGCGGGGCCGAACCCGCCGGCCACCGCCAACTTCATTCTTTCGCAGTAACCGGCGATGCGCTGTCACGCGCATGCCTTCGCATTGTCATGCGCGATTCACTGCTGCGTCACGGGTTCTCCCTAATCTTCGCGGCGTCCGCACACGTGCCCTCCGGGCACTTTTTTTTGCCTCCAGCCGACTGTCACCGGCACTCCGTTCCATCTCATTCCAGGGCTCCACGATGCGTCCGAAACTTCACGCGCTCCCCGCATTCCGATCACGCGCCGCGACCCGCTGGCTGCTGCCGCTGACCGCGGCCATGGCGCTCGCCGCATGCGGCGGCGGTGGCGGCGGCGGCGTGGTCTTCCCGCCGGTCGCGACACCACCCGCCGGCGGCGGCAACGGCGACGGCAACCTGCCCACCACCAACCAGGGCAAGAGCGGCCCCAAGGCCCTGGTGGTGCAGATCGACGGCCTCACCCACGCCGCGCTGCGCGATGCGATGGCGCAGAACAAGGTGCCCGCGCTGCAGGGCCTGAAGCTCGCGCCGGCCTGGACCGGCGGCGCCAATGGCGCGCTCACCGAGCAGCGCACCACCGCGAGCCCCGGCTGGGCCACGCTCGTGACCGGCACCTGGGCGCAGCGCCACTCGGTGCAGTGGGACACGGCCGACCAGCGCATCGACGCCAAGCTCGCGCCCTCGGTGTTCGCGCTCGCGAAGCTGAAGAAGGACGCCGGCTACCTCACCGCCTCGGTGACGGCCGGCGCCAACTACCGCTCGCTGCTCGCGAACGAGAGCGGCACGCTCGATGCCGCCGTCGACTGCGCGGGCGCCGACGCCTGCGTGACCGAACGCACCGCGCAGCTCATCGACCAGGGCTGGGACCTGCTGGTGGCGCAGTACGGCGCGCCCGCCGCGGCCGCGCCCTCCGGCCCGCGCGGCGAGGCCTACCAGCGCGCCGTGTCCGACACCGCCGCCGCGGTCGGCCAGTTGCTCGCGCGCATCGCGCGGCGCAGCGCCAACGATGCGAAGGAAGACTGGCTCGTGGTGCTCACCACGCCCAACGGCCTCGATGCCTTCGGCAACGCGACCGGCACGCAGAGCGCGCAGACCAAGACGATCTTCGTCGCGAGCAACAAGACGCTGGCCGCGCTGCCCGCCACCGGCGAGGCCGCGCCCGCCGACGTCGCCACGCTGACGAAGCTGGCCGCCGCGACCGACATCGCGCCGACCGTGCTGCGCCACCTCGGCGCGCTGCCCGCGGCCGAGGCCTATCGCTTCAACGGCCAGCCGCTGCAGGCCGCCACCGCGCTGCGCGGCCTGGTGGCAACGACCGGCGCCGACAAGGCCAGCGTCGACCTCTCGTGGACGCTCGCGGGCAACGCGAACGTGCCGGTGAAGGTGCTGCGCGACGGCAAGCTGGTCGCCACGCTCGCGGCCGGTGCCACCGCCAACAACGATCCCGTGGAGGCGGCCAGCGACGGCATCCTGGCCTTCGACTACACCGTGGTCGCGGGCGATGCGAGCCTCGCGCTGCCGGCGCGCGTCACCTACGTGAAGCCCGCCACGCTCGCGCCCACGCTGCGCAACGGCCTGGTCAACTACTACCCGCTCGACGCGCTGCCGCCCGCCGACCGCAAGAGCGCCTCCACGCTCGCGCCCTGGGCCGCCGGCGCCGACGGCGGCAGCCTCGTGGACGATGGCTTCAAGGCCCCGTACAAGGCCAAGGCCCTGCGCGTGGACAGCAGCGTGAAGACCGCCGACGGCACCGCCGGCTATCGCCTGGTGCAGACCGCCGACGTGGCGACCGCGCCCTCGGTCACGGCCTACACCATCGGCTTCTGGCTGCGCACCGACGCGAGCTGCAGCGTGGGCGCGGGCGACGGCGCCTCGGTGATCGCCAACAAGAACTACGACAGCGGCAGCAACGCCGGCCTCGCGATCGGCCTGTTCGACGGCTGCGAACTGCGCTTCAACGTCGGCAAGGGCGGCGGCCGCGCCGACAGCAACGGCTACCGCCTGAGCGCCGGCCAGTGGGCCTACGTGGCGGTCGTGATCGACAAGGCCAACCTGAAGATGACCGGCTACCTGTTCGACGCCGCGCGCGCGCTGCAGACCGGCAGCGCCACCCTCAACGCCGACATCGTGGCCCAGCTCGGCGGCCTGAAGAACGGCCTGAGCCTCAACGAGGACGGCACCGGCCAGTACTACAAGCGCTGGACCAGCTCGCCGCGCGGCCCGCTCGACTTCAACGAGTTCGCGATCTGGAACCGCGCGCTCGCGGCCGACGAGCTCACGAGCATCTTCAAGTCGGGCCAGCCGCTGTCCACGCTCGAGCCCTGAGCGCCATCGCATTCCGTTCCCCCACACACAACGACCCCGAGAGAGAGGATCACCATGCAAGTCCCACGTCCCCTTCACCTGCTTCGCTTCGCGCCCGCCCTGCTGCTGGCCTGCCTGCTGTCCGCCTGCGGCGGCGGCGATGGCGGCGGCGGCTTCCTCGGCGGCCTGCCCGGCGCGGGCAACCCCGGCGGCGGCACGCCGAATCCGCCGGCCACCACCGAGCCCGTGAAGCGCTGCGCGCCCTGAGCGTTCGAGCTTTCCAAACCGGAAGAACGCCAAGGACGACCCCGCGATGACAGACAACGCACGCCGCAAATTCCTCACCGGCGCCGCCACCACCGGCGCCGCCGCGCTCGCGCTCTCGGCCTTTCCGCCGAGCATCCGCCGCGCCCTCGCCATTCCCGCCAACAACAAGACCGGCACCATCCAGGACGTCGAGCACATCGTCATCCTGATGCAGGAGAACCGCTCCTTCGACCACTACTTCGGCACGCTCATGGGCGTGCGCGGCTTCGGCGACCGCTTCACGATTCCGCTGCCCAAGGGCATGAACGTCTGGCAGCAGAGCGATGCCAGCGGCACGGCCATCCTGCCCTACCACCTCGACAGCACCAAGGGCAACGCCCAGCGCGTGAGCGGCACGCCGCACTCGTGGAGCGACGGCCAGAACGCGTGGGACGGCGGGCGCACCTACCAGTGGGCGCGCTACAAGACCAACGCGGCGATGGGCTACTTCAAGGAAGCCGAACTGCCCTATCAGTTCGCGCTGGCCAACGCCTTCACGCTGTGCGACGAGTACCACTGCAGCATGCACACCGGCACCAACTCGAACCGCATGTTCCACTGGACCGGCACCAACGGCCCGACCGGCGCGGGCGTGGCCACGGTCAACAACGAGTGGGATTCGATCGACAGCTCGGCCAAGGGCTACGAGTGGAAGACCTATCCCGAGCGCCTGCAGGAGGCCAAGGTCAGCTGGATCGTCTACCAGAACATGCCGGAGAACTTCGGCGACAACCCGCTCGCGGGCTTCAAGCAGTACCGCCTGGCCAACGAGGCCTCGGGCAAGCCGGTCAGCAACGACGACCCCTCGCCGGTCTACGACCCGGCGAGCGACGACGCGCGCAACCCGCTCTACAAGGGCATCGCCAACACCATGGGCGACGGCGGCTTCCTCGAGCAGTTCCGCCAGGACATCAGGAACGGCAAGCTGCCGCAGGTGTCGTGGATCGTCGCGCCGGCCACCTACTCCGAGCACCCCGGCCCCTCGAGCCCGGTGCAGGGCGGCTGGTACATCCAGGAAACGCTCGATGCGCTGACCGCCGTGCCCGAGGTGTGGAGCAAGACCGTGCTGCTCATCAACTTCGACGAGAACGACGGCTACTTCGACCACTACCCCTCGCCCGCCGCGCCCTCGATCAACCCCGACGGCACGCCCGCGGGCAAGACCACGCTGCCGGTCGACGCGCTCAAGCCCGAGTACTTCAACCATCCGAAGCCGCCGGGCACCACCGGCCAGCCCGCGCCCGACGGCCGCGTCTACGGCCCCGGCGTGCGCGTGCCGATGTACGTGGTGTCGCCGTGGAGTCGCGGCGGCTGGGTCAACTCGCAGGCCTTCGACCACACTTCGGTGCTGCGCTTCATCGAGGCGCGCTTCGGCGTGAAGGAGACCAACATCAGCGCCTTCCGGCGCGCGGTGTGCGGCGACCTCACGAGCGCCTTCAACTTCGCGAATCCGAACAACGAGACGCTGCCCACGCTCGCGGGCCGCACCACGCGCAACGCGGCCACTCAGTTGCGCAACGACCAGGAGAAGCTGCCCCAGGTGCCGCTGCCGCTGGACCCGCAGCTGCCGCGCCAGGCCACCGGCACGCGGCCCTCGCGCGCGCTGCCCTACGAGCTGCACACCAGCGCGCGCAGCGATGCGATCGGCGGCAGCGTGCGGCTGATCTTCGCTAACACCGGCAAGGCGGCCGCCGTGTTCCACGTCTACGACCGGCTGCACCTCGACCGCCTGCCGCGCCGCTTCATGGTGGAACCGGGCAAGACGCTCGACGACGCCTGGAACGCGGTCAGCGACGACAGCGGCTTCTATGACCTCTGGGTGCTCGGCCCGAACGGCTACCACCGCCACTTCAAGGGCGACCTGAGCCGGCTGCGCGCCGGCGGCACCGCCGTGCCCGAGGTGCGCGTGTGCTACGACATCGCCAACGGCAACGTCTACCTCGAGATGCTCAATGCCGGCCAGGCCGCCGCGAAATTCACGGTGCGCGCCAAGGCCTACCGCGACGACGGCCCGTGGAGCGCGACCGTCGCGGGCGGCGCCAAGGCCGAGCTGCACTGGGATCTTTCGTCGAGCGGCGCCTGGTACGACTTCGTCGTGAGCTGCGACGCCGACGCGAGCTGGCAGCGCCGCTTCGCGGGCCGCGTGGAGACCGGCAAGCATTCGGTCAGCGATCCGGCCATGGGCCTGGGCGATCTGTGAAGGAGGCACGCACCATGACCGACAACGCACGCCGCAAGTTCCTCACCGGCAGCGCCACCACCGGCGCCGCCGCGCTCGCACTCTCGGCCTTCCCGCCGAGCATCCGCCGCGCCCTCGCGATCCCCGCCAACAACAAGACCGGCACCATCCAGGACGTCGAGCACGTCGTCATCCTGATGCAGGAGAACCGTTCGTTCGACCACTACTTCGGCACGCTCGCCGGCGTGCGTGGCTTCGGCGACCGCTTCACCATCCCGCTGCCCAAGGGCATGAACGTCTGGCAGCAGAGCGATGCCAGCGGCAAGGCCATCCTGCCCTACCACCTCGACAGCTCGAAGGGCAATGCGCAGCGCGACGGCGGCACGCCGCACGACTGGGCCGACAGCCAGAACGCCTGGGATGGCGGGCGCATGTACCAGTGGGCGCGCTACAAGACCAGCAAGGCCATGGGCTATCACAAGGCGACGGAGATCCCGTTCCAGTTCGCGCTGGCCAACGCCTTCACGATCTGCGATGCCTACCACTGCGCGATGCACACCGGCACCGACGCCAACCGCTCCTTCCACCTGACCGGCACCAACGGCCCGACCGCGACCAACACCGCCTTCGTGCGCAACGAATGGGACTGGATCGACGGCAAGCCCGGCTCGCTGAACGTGGGCTACACCTGGAAGACCTACGCGGAGCGCCTGGAAGATGCGGGCGTGCGCTGGATCAGCTACCAGAACATGCCCGACGAATGGGGCGACAACATGCTCGGCGCGTTCCGGCAGTTCCGCAAGGCCAACATCGACTCGGGCTATCCGGTCTCCAGCGGCGGCGAGCCCAACAAGCCCTATGCCGACACCGGCCAGGCGCTGCCCTACAAGGCCTACGACCGCGCCACCGACGACGCGAAGAGCCCGCTCTACAAGGGCGTGGCCAACACGCTGCCCGGCACGAAGCCCGAGGACTACCTCGACGCGTTCAAGCGCGACATCCGCGAAGGCAAGCTGCCGCAGGTCTGCTGGATGAACGCGCCGTCGATCTACTGCGAGCATCCCGGTCCCTCGAGCCCTATCCAGGGCGCCTGGTTCCTGCAGGAGGTGCTGGACGCGCTCACCGCCGTGCCCGAGGTGTGGAGCAAGACCGTGCTGCTGATCAACTTCGACGAGAACGACGGCTATTTCGACCACCTGCCCTCGCCCTCGGCGCCTTCGCCCAACGGCGACGGCAGCTACGCGGGCAAGACCACGCTGTCGGACTCGGCGATGGGTCCCGAGTACTTCACGCATGCCGCGCCGCTGGGCAGCGGCGGCCAGCCCAAGGCCGACGGCCGCGTCTACGGCCCGGGCCCGCGCGTGCCGCTGTACGTGATCTCGCCGTGGAGCCGCGGCGGCTGGGTCAGCTCGCAGGCCTTCGACCACACCTCGGTGCTGCGCTTCCTCGAAACCCGCTTCGGCGTGCAGGAGCCCAACATCAGCGCCTTCCGGCGCGCGGTGTGCGGCGACCTCACGAGCGCCTTCAACTTCGCCAACCCCAACGGCGAGGCGCTGCCCACGCTGACCGGCCGCGCCACCCGCGCGGAGGTCGACCAGATCCGGCGCAACCAGGAGGCGCTGTCGCAGGTGCCGCTGCCGCTCGATCCGCAGTTGCCTCGGCAGACCACCGGCACGCGCCCCTCGCGCGCCCTGCCCTACGAGCTGCACACCAGCGCGCGCACGGCACCGCTCGACGGCACGGTGCAGCTGCTGTTCGCGAACACCGGCAAGGCAGCCGCCGTGTTCCACGTCTACGACAAGCTCAACCTCGCGCGCCTGCCGCGCCGCTACATGGTCGAGGCCGGCAAGACGCTCGACGACACCTGGATGGCGGGCCGCGACAACAGCGGCTTCTACGACCTGTGGGTGCTCGGCCCGAACGGCTACCACCGCCACTTCAAGGGCGACCTCGGCAGCCTGCGCGCGAGCGACGCGGCCGCCCCCGAAGTCCGCGTGTGCTACGACATCGCCAACGGCAACGTCTACCTCGAGCTGCTCAACGGCGGCAAGAAGGCCGCGAAGTTCACGGTGCGCGCCAAGGCCTACCGCGACGACGGCCCGTGGACCGCGACCGTGCAGCCCGGCGCCAAGGCCGAGCTGCATTGGGATCTTTCGTCGAGCGGCGCCTGGTACGACTTCGTCGTGGGCTGCGATGCCGATCCGACCTTCGCGCGCCGCTTCGCGGGCCGCGTCGAGACCGGCAAGCACTCGGTCAGCGATCCCGCGATGGGCATGGCCGACCTCTGAGGCCCATGCATCGCTGAGGGCTTCCGCAGCCTTCCCACCAGGCCGGACACGGTACGCGCGAGCCCTTCGCGCGCTGCCTGTCCGGCTTTGGTATTCATCGCGCGCGCAGGCGCAACGCGCGCTTACACCTCGGCCGCGTTCTTCACTCGACTGTCATTGCCGCTTCCTACCGTGGGCAGTGGCGGCGCGCTCCTCGTCGCCTCTTCACAAGAAAACACACCTGCGAGGATTTCCCCATGCATCTCTTCTTCTCGCGCGCGCGGCTGCTGCCGGCGCTGATCCTGGCCTGCACCCTCGCCGCCTGCGGTGGCGGCAGCGGCGGCGGCTTCGGCGGCCTGCCGGGCACGGGCAACCCCGGCGGCGGCGACGGCGGCACGCAGAACCCGCCCGCCACCACGCAGCCCGTGATGCGCTGCGCGCCCTGATACAACGGCCCGAAAAACAACACGACAAGACCATGACCTCACGCCGCAAATTCCTCACCGGCAGCGCCACCACCGGCGCCGCCGCGCTCGCGCTCTCGGCCTTTCCGCCCGCCATCCGCCGCGCGCTCGCGATCCCCGCCAACAACAAGACCGGCACCATCCAGGACGTCGAGCACATCGTCATCCTGATGCAGGAGAACCGTTCGTTCGACCATTACTTCGGCACCCTCAAGGGCGTGCGCGGCTTCGGCGACCGCTTCCCGATCCCGCTGCCCAACGGCCTCAACGTGTGGCAGCAGCTCGACGAGAACGGCAAGGTGGTGCTGCCCTATCACCTCGACGGCAGCAAAGGCAACGCGCAGCGCGTGAGCAGCACGCCGCACACCTGGGTCGACTCGCACAACGCCTGGGACGGCGGCCGCCTCTACCAGTGGCCGCGCTACAAGAAGGTCAGCAGCACCGCGCCCTACGTGCAGTCGATGGGCTACCTCGCCGAGGCCGAGCTGCCGTTCCAGTTCGCGCTGGCCAACGCCTTCACGATCTGCGACGACTACCACTGCGCGATGCACACCGGCACGCACGCCAACCGCTCGTTCCACTGGACCGGCACCAACGGCCCCACCGGCGGCAACGTGGCCTACGTGAACAACGTCAATGCCTGGAGCTCGACCGGTCCCTCGACCGAGGGCTACGAATGGAAGACCTATGCCGAGCGGCTGCAGGACGCGGGCGTGAGCTGGATGGTCTACCAGAACATCCCGAACAACTACGGCTGCAATCCGCTGCTGGGCTTCAAGAACTTCCGCAAGGCCAACGAGGCCTCGGCCAAGCCGGTCAGCACCTCGCTGCCGCAGGGCGCATCGCCGGCCTACGCGCCCGGCGACGACGCCGGCAACCCGCTCTACAAGGGCACGGCCAACACGCTGCCGGTGGCCGACCAGGCGGCCTTCGACGCGGGCGCGATCATGGATGCCTTCCGCGCCGACGTGAAGGCCGGCCGGCTGCCGGCGGTGTCGTGGGTGATCCCGCCCGACGTCTACTCCGAGCACCCCGGCCCCTCGAGCCCGGTGCAGGGCGCGTGGTACATCCAGCAGGTGCTGGAGGCGCTCACCGCCGTGCCCGAGGTCTGGAGCAAGACCGTGCTGTTCGTGAACTTCGACGAGAACGACGGCTACTTCGACCACGTGCCCTCGGCCTCGGCGCCCTCGCCCATCGCATCGGCCGATCCCTCGGCGAAGGCCTTCGCGGGCAAGACCACGATGTCCGACGCGGACCTGAGCTTCGAGTACTTCAACCATCCCAAGCCGCCGGGCATGACGCAGTCGCAGCCCGCGCCCGACGGCAACGTCTACGGCCCCGGCATGCGCGTGCCGATGTACGTGATCTCGCCGTGGAGCCGCGGCGGCTGGGTCAACTCGCAGACCTTCGACCACACCTCGGTGCTGCGCTTCGTCGAGGCCCGCTTCGGCGTGAAGGAAAGCAACATCGGCCCGTTCCGCCGCGCGGTCAACGGCGACCTCACGAGCGCCTTCAACTTCGCCGATCCCAACGGCGAGGCGCTGCCCACGCTCGCGGGCCGCCGCACCAAGGCCGAGGCCGACCAGCTGCGCGCCGCGCAGCAGGCGCTGCCGCAGGTCACGCCGCCGGCCAATGGCCTGCTGCCGCGCCAGGCCACGGGCACGCGGCCCTCGCGCGCATTGCCCTACGAGCTGCACACCAGCGCCAGGGCCGACGCGGCCGGCGGCACGCTGCAGCTGCTGTTCGCCAACACCGGCAGCGCGGCCGCCGTGTTCCATGTCTACGACCGGCTCAACCTCGACCGCCTGCCGCGCCGCTACATGGTCGAAGCCGGCAAGTCGCTCGACGACCGCTGGAACGCGACCGCCGACAACGCCGGCCGCTACGACCTCTGGGTGCTCGGCCCCAACGGCTACCACCGCCATTTCCAGGGCGACCTCAACGCATTGCGCGCCGGCGGCGCGGCCGCGCCCGAAGTGCGCGTGTGCTACGACATCGCCAACGGCAACGTCTACCTCGAGATGATGAACGGCGGCCAGGCCGCGGCGAAGTTCAGCGTGCGCGCCAAGGCCTACCGCGACGACGGCCCGTGGACCGCGACCGTCGCGGGCGGCGCCAAGGCCGAGCTGCACTGGGAGCTCGCGGCCAGCGGCCAGTGGTACGACTTCGCCGTCAACTGCGATGCCGATCCGGCCTACTACCGCCGCTTCGCCGGCCGCGTCGAGACCGGCAAGCATTCGGTCAGCGATCCCGCGCTGGGCTTGCCCGACCTCTGAGCCCGCATGCATGATCCCCCCGCGCCCACGGTGGCGCGGGAGATGTCATGCACGCCAAGGTGGTCCGGTACTTCGTCGAGGTGGTTCGCGCGGGTTCGATCCGCAAGGCGGCCGCGCAGCTGCACGTGGTGCCGACCGCGATCAACCGGCAGATCCTCAACCTCGAGGAGGAGCTGGGCGCGCCGCTGTTCGAGCGCATCCACAACACGCTCAAGCTCACGCCGGTGGGCGAGCTGGTGCTCGCGCATGCGCGCGGCACGCTGCGCGAGTTCGACGGGGTGCGCCAGCGCATCGAGGCCATGCGCGGGCTGCGCCAGGGCGAGGTCACGCTGGCCACCACCGCCGGCCTCGCCGACGCCTTCCTGCCGGGCGTGGTGCGGCGCTTTCGCGCGGCGCATCCCGGCATCCAGCTCAAGCTGCTGGGCCTGCCGATCGCGGCCGTGCTGCACGGCGTGCGCGAAGGCGATGCCGACCTCGCGCTGGCCTACGACGTGCCCGCCACGGCGGGCTTTCGCACGCTGTTCGCGAGCGAATGGCCGATCGGCGCGGTGGTGCCTCCCGGCCATGCGCTCACGGCCCATGCGAGCACCGTGCTGGCCGAGTGCGTGGGCCATCCGCTGCTGCTGCCCGCGCCCTCGCTGTCGATCCGGCCGATCATCGATGCAGCCTTCGAACGCTCGGGCCTGCGCGCCTCGCCCGCGATCGAGACCACCTCCACCGCGCTGATGCGCCGCCTGGTGCGCGAGGGCGAGGGCATCACGCTGCTCAACCGGCTCGACGTGGCCGAGGAGATGCACGACGGCTCGCTGGTCTTCGTGCCGCTGCGCGACGCGACCCTGCCGGCCCAGACGCTCACGCTCGAGACCCGCGCCGCGCAGGCACCGAGCCCCGCGGCCGAGCTGTTCGCCAACCACGTGACGGCCTGCCTCGACGAGCTGCTCGCGCCCTGAACACGGCGCCGGGGGCTGTCCACTTTTTGTGCACGGGGCGCGCCATTTATTGACTTTGCGCGTTCGAAGGCATGGCTCCTAGACTGCCGCGCCGGTCATCGGCCGGAAGGAAAAGTCCCATGCTTTCGAACGACAAGAAAAAGACCCCCGCAGGAGACGGCGAAGGGGTCGACCAGAAGCTTCCCCTCATGCGCTGCGGCGCGCTGAGCCTGCAGCACGTGCTCGTGATGTACGCGGGCACGGTGGCGGTGCCGCTGATCGTGGGCGGCGCGCTCGGCCTCTCGAAGGCCGACATCGCCTTCCTCATCAATGCCGACCTGCTGGCCGCCGGCATCGCCACGCTGGTGCAGGCCATCGGCTTCTGGCGCTTCGGCATCCGCATGCCCGTGATGATGGGCGTGACCTTCGCGGCCGTGGGCCCGATGATCGCGATCGGCATCGATCCCTCGCTGGGCCTGCCCGCGATCTACGGCGCCACCATCGTGGCGGGGCTGTTCGGCATCGCGCTCGCGCCGCTGATGGGACGCGTGCTCGGCGTGTTCCCGCCGCTGGTGACGGGCACGGTCATCACGCTGATCGGCGTCTCGCTGATGGTGGTGGCGATCCACTGGGCCGCGGGCGGGCAGCCCACCTCGACGCGCAGCATCGAGGGCGTGGCGCATGCGGTGGCCAACCCGGCCTACGGCGAGCCGGTGAACCTCGCCATCGCCGCGGCCGTGCTGGCGGCGATCGTCGCGATCACGCGCTTCGGCAAGGGCCTCATCGCCAACATCGCGGTGCTGCTGGGCATCGTCTTCGGCGTGCTGCTGTCGCTGGCGCTCGGCCGCATGCAGTTCGACGGCCTCGAGGAAGCGAGCTGGATGGCCGTGACCACGCCCTTCCACTTCGGCCTGCCGCGCTTCGAGCTCACGGCCATCGCCTCGATGTGCATCGTGATGCTGATCACCCTGGTCGAATCGACCGGCATGTTCCTCGCGCTCGGCGAGATCACGGGCCGCAAGATCGACACCGACGCGCTCTCGCGCGGCCTGCGCGCCGACGGCCTGGGCACGGTGATCGGCGGCGTGTTCAACACCTTCCCCTACACCTCGTTCTCGCAGAACGTGGGGCTGGTCACGGTCACGGGCGTGCGCTCGCGCTACGTGGCGGCCGGCGGCGGCGTGCTGCTGATCGCGCTCGCGCTGTTCCCCAAGGTCGCGCACGTGGTGGCCTCGGTGCCTTCCTTCGTGCTCGGGGGCGCGGGCATCGTGATGTTCGGCATGGTCGCGGCCACTGGCATCCGAATCCTCGGCAGCATCGACTACGCACGCGAGCGCCACGCGCTCTACGTGATCGCGATCTCGGTCGGCCTCGGGCTGATCCCCACGCTGTCGCCGAACTTCTTCCAGCACTTCCCGGCCTGGACCCATCCGCTGACGCACAGCGGCATCGTGCTCGGCACGGTCGCCGCGGTGCTGCTCAATCTCTTCTACAACGGCGTGCAGTCGAGGGAGCGTTCCTTCACACTGGCGGCACGCACCTCGCACGGAACCGAATGACATGACTTCCTCCATCGCCTCCTCGCCCCGGCCGCTGCGCGTGCTGCGCCACGCCGACGTGCTCGTCACCATGGACGCCGCGCGGCGCGAGATCGCCGATGGCGCGCTGGTGATCGACGGGCCGGCCATCGCCTGGGTCGGTGCCACGGCCGAGCTGCCGCCGATCTACCTCGAGGCGTTGCGCAGCGGCGGTGCCGAGGCCATCGACCTGCACGGCCACGTGCTGATGCCGGGGCTGGTGAACACCCACCACCACATGTACCAGAGCCTCACGCGCGCGGTGCCCGAAGCGCAGGACGCCGAGCTGTTCGGCTGGCTCACCAACCTCTACCTGCTGTGGGCGCGGCTCACGCCCGAGATGATCCGCGTGTCGACCCAGACCGCGATGGCCGAGCTGATGCTCTCGGGCTGCACCACCACCAGCGACCACCTCTACCTGTTCCCCAACGGCGCGCGGCTCGACGATTCGATCGAGGCGGCCGCCACGATGGGCATGCGCTTCCATGCCGCGCGCGGCAGCATGAGCGTGGGCCGCAGCGCCGGCGGCCTGCCGCCCGACGAGGTGGTGGAAAGCGAGGCCGCGATCCTGCGCGACAGCGAGCGGCTGATCGATCGCTGGCACGACGCCTCGCGCCATTCGATGCGGCGCATCGTGCTCGCGCCCTGCTCGCCGTTCTCGGTCTCGCGCGAGCTCATGCGCGACTCGGCACTGCTCGCGCGCGAGCGCGGCGTGTCGCTGCACACGCACCTGGCCGAGAACGACAACGACGTTGCCTACTCGCGCGAGAAGTTCGGCATGACGCCGGCCGAGTACGCCGAGGACCTGGGCTGGGTCGGCCGCGACGTCTGGCATGCGCACTGCGTGAAGCTCGACCCCGCGGGCATCGCCCTCTTCGGCCGCACCGGCACCGGCGTGGCCCATTGCCCGTGCTCGAACATGCGGCTGGCCTCGGGCATCGCGCCCATCGGCGCCATGCGCCGCGCCGGCGTGCCGGTGGGCCTGGGCGTGGACGGCAGCGCCTCGAACGACGGCGCCCACCTGCTCGGCGAGGCGCGCCAGGCCATGCTGCTGCAGCGCGTGGGCCATGGCCCGGCCGCGATGACGGCGCGCGAGGCGCTCGAGATCGCGACCCTGGGCGGCGCGCGCGTGCTGGGCCGCGACGACATCGGCGCGCTCGCGCCGGGCATGTCGGCCGACATGGTGGGCTTCGACCTGCGCGGCGTGTCGCACGCGGGCGCGGGGCACGACCCGGTGGCGGCGCTGGTGTTCTGCACGCCGGCCTCGGCCGCGCTCAGCATCATCGACGGCCAGGTGCGCATCCGCGACGGCCGCTTCGTCGATCTCGAGCTGCCGCCGCTGCTCGCGCGGCACCGCGAGCTCGCGCGCACGCTGTACGAGCGCGCGCGGCATCCGCACACGGCCTGAGACGCTGAACAGCACCTGACCGGCGTGCGCTTTCGCAACGCCGGATGCGAACCTTCGCCCTAGGCAGCTACCCGCATTGCGGGCGTCATGCCTCGTCCGCAGAATCCGCTGGCTCGAATAGAACGAGCGTTCGATTTTGTCGGCCAGGGCGAGAACCATCGGCCGATGTTCCAGATGCACGACAACAACAGGGAACACCAGCGATGAAACGCAGAGAACTCCTCAAGGGCGCGGCCGCGGCCGGCACCGCAGCGGGATTCGGCAGCCTGCTGGCCGGCGCGCCATCCACCGCTTCGGCCGCGCTGCCGGTGCCCAGGCCCACCTTGCCGCAGAAGATCGATCCGATCAGCGCCACCTTGCGCCGGCTCGAACTCGTGAGCCGGCAGGCCACCTACCTCTGGACCGAGTCGCACCTCAACCTCGCGGGCGTGCCGATGGGCACCGTGGTGCCGCCGGCCGAACTGCCGGCGCTCGAGCACCAGTTGCTGACCTTGTCGCGCGCGCTCGAGGCGGCCGTGAACTTCGCGGCCTCCTTCGCCACCAGCCCGCTCGCCAGCGGCAGCCTGCAGACGCTCGACAACCTGCGCACGCGGCTTTCGGGCCTGCAGGCCAGCTTCGCGCAGCTGCTGTCGCAGAACGCCGGCCTGCTCACGCTGCCGGCCGCGGCGCTCGCATTGCTGGGCACGCTGACCGGCACCGCGGGCGACATCGCCACCCAGTTGCGCCAGGTGCACCAGGACCTGATGACGCAGGGCCTGCTCGGCGGGCCGCGCACCGTGGCGCAGTACGACGCGCTGTTCGCGACCATCGAGAAGCCGTCGATCGCGCAGGTCTTCCGCGACAACGCGCTGTTCGCCTGGATGCGCGTGGCCGGCCCGAACCCGATGCTGATCCGCAAGGCGAGCGTGCTGCCCTCGAAGTTCCCGCTGACCGACGCGCAGTACCGGCAGGCCATGGGCAACGCCGACAGCCTCGCCGACGCGGCCGCCGAGGGCCGCCTCTACCTGCTCGACTACGAGGGCCTGGGCGACATGGCGCCCACGGGCCCGGTGACCAAGCCGTTGACCGGCACCGCCTATGTCTTCATGCCCATCGCGCTGTTCGCGCGGCCCAGGGCGGGCCGTTCGTTGGTGCCCGTGGCCATCCAGTGCGGCCAGAACCCGGCGCAGCATCCGATCTTCCTGCGCGTGGACGACGCCTCGAACGCCGAGGCCTACTGGGCCTGGCAGTCGGCCAAGACCACGGTGCAGGTGGCCGACTTCAACTACCACGAGATGTTCGTGCACCTGGGCCGCACGCACCTGATGTCGGAGGCCTTCGCGATGGCCACGCAGCGCCAGCTCGCGACCGCGCATCCGCTGAGCCGCCTGCTGTCGCCGCACCTCGAGGGCGCGATGTTCATCAACGAGGCGGCCACGCTGATCATCATGGCGCCGCTGACCACGGGCGACGGCATCCTCGCGGCGCCGATCGAGACCCTGCAGCGCGAGTGCGGCCGCGACCGCCTGGCCTACGACTTCCAGGCCAACCTGATGCTGCCCGACGAGCTGCGCGCGCGCGGCGTCGACAACCCGAACGAGTTGCCCGAGTACCCGTACCGCGACGACGCGCTGCTGCTGTGGAACGCGATCGCGCAATGGGTGGGCGAGTACGTCGCGACCTACTACCTCAGCGACGCCGACGTGAGCGGCGACCACGAGCTGCAGGCCTGGGCCGTCGACCTATCGACCCACGGCAAGGTGAAGGGGCTGCCGGCCATTTCCACGCGCGCCAGGCTGGCCGACGTGATCACGGCCATCGTCTTCAACACCAGCGCGCAGCATGCGGCCGTGAACTTCCCGCAGCTCTCGGTGATGACCTACGCGCCCTTCAGCGCGGGCATGGCCGGCACGCCGGCGCCCGCCTCGACGGCCGGCCAGTCGGAGGCCACCTGGTCGCAGATGCTGCCCGCGCGGCTCGCGGCGCAGGAGCAGATCCTGCTGTTCCACATCCTCGGCGGCGTCTACTACCGGCCGCTCGGCGAGTACAAGGACAACGCCTTTCCGCACCTGCCGGTGCTGATCGATCCCGCGATCGCGGGCCAGGGCGGGCCGCTCGAGCGCTTCCGCGCGGCGCTGGCGAACATCGAAACGACGATCAAGCAGCGCAACACGACGCGCTCGCGGCCCTACGAGCACCTGCTGCCGAGCCGGATTCCGTCGAGCACGAACATCTGAGCGGACGCTGGACAGGTTGTCGAATTCGGGTTTCCGTCCGCTCCCGCGTTCAATACTGCGCCACCACCCCGCCAGCACCGCCATCCGCCAACGTCGCCGGATCCTCCAGCACCGCGGCCACGTCGCCCAGGTACTGCCCCACCACCGGCTCGTGCGTGAGGTTCAGCATGTGGTGGATGCCGTCGGGGTTCTTCACGTAGCCCACGGTCCAGCCGCGCGCGCCGAGGCCGCGGCCGATGGCGCCCATGTCGCGTTCGGGCGAGCCGAAAGCGAAGATCGACAGCTCGGGCCGGCCCAGCGTGGGCAGGCCCAGCGCATCGAGGCCCTGCTGCATCGCGCGCCGCGTCGCGAGCACGCGCTCGGTGACGCGCAGATAGCCCGCATGGCCCAGGTAGTTCATCACCGCCCAGGCCGCGGCGATGGCGCCGCCCGCGCGCGTGCCCACCAGCGTGTGGGTGAAGTACTGGCCGCGCGGCCAGTCGTCGAAGTAGTAGCCCATCAGCGCGAAGGCCTCGGGATCGGCGAAGAACAGGGTCGAGGCGCCCTTGGCGGTGTAGCCGTACTTGTGCAGGTCGGCCGAGATCGAGGTCACGCCCTCGACCGCGAAATCGAAGTCGGGAATGTCGGCGCCGAGCTCGCGCGCGAACGGCGCGAAGTAGCCGCCCACGCAGGCATCGACATGCATCCAGCAGCCGTGCTCGCGCGCCAATGCCGCGATCTCGGGAATGGGATCGACCACGCCGTGCGGAAAGGCCGGCGCCGAGCCCACCACCATCGCGGTGTCGGGCGTGAAGGCGGCGCGCATCGCCGCCGGGTCGGCGCGGAAGTCGGCCGCCAGCGGCGTGCGCACCGGCACCAGGCCGAGGAAGTGCGCGGCCTTGTCGAAGGCCGGATGCGCGCTCCGGGGCATCAGGATCTCGGGCTTGGCCATGCCGGGGCGGCGCGCCAGCGCGCGGTCGCGCGCGCACTTGACCGCGAGGAAGATGCTCTCGGTGCCGCCGGTGGTCATGGCGCCGCGCGACTCGGGGCCGCCGTGCAGCAGCGAAAGGCCCATCTCCACCACCTCGCGCTCGAAGGTCGCGAGGCTCGCGAAGGCGCGCGGGCCCAGGCCGTTCTCGGAGAAGTACATCAGGTAGGCCTTCTTGGCCACCTCGAGCACGTCCTCGCCCGCATAGTGGATGAACATCGGCACGCGGCCGTTGCGCCAGTCGGCGTCGCCGCGGCCGGCCTCCTCGAGCCGCCGCTGCAGCTCGGGCCAGGACGTGCCTTGCTCGGGGAGTGTCAGTGCCATGGTCGCTTCATCCTTCCTTGCCGCCCCAATGGACGACCTTGTTTTCGAGTGCCCGCGCCAGCAGGTCGAGCAGGTAGCCGAGGATCGCCATGATCAGCGCGCCGACGATCACGACGTTGGTGAGCAGGAAGTCGGAGGCCGACATCGCCATGTAGGCGATGCCCGCGTTGGTGGCGATCATCTCGGCGCCCACCAGCATGGTCACGCCCAGGCCGATGCTCACGCGGATGCCGGTGAAGATGCCCGGCAGGCTGGCCGGGAAGATCACGCGCCGGAAGATCATGGCGCGCGAGGCACCGAGCGCCATCGCAGCCTGCACCTTGCGCCGGCCCACCGCGCGCACCGCCTGCATGGCGCTGATCGAGAGGATCGGGAACAGCGCGAGCACGATGATCACGATCTTCGAGACCTCGCCGATGCCGAACCAGATGATGAGCAGCGGCAGCAGCGCGAGCTTGGGCATCGGCCGCGTGATCTCGATCGGCGGATCGAGCACCGCCTTCACGGTCTCGTTCATGCCCATCCACAGCCCCAGCGGCACCGCCACCAGCACGGTGAGGACGAAGGAGGCGCCGAAGCGGAACAGGCTGATGCCCAGGTGGTGCGCGAGCGTCTTGCCCTGGTAGCCGTTCTGCATGAGCTGGAGGAAGGTGTTCCACACCGACATCGGCGAAGGCAGGAACAGCGGCGCGACCAGCGGCTGGTCGCCCACGATTGGCACGGTGATCAGCAGCCACAGCACGAACAGCGCGGCGAAGGAGCCGAGGTTGATCCAGCGCGCGCGGGTGCGTGCGCCGTTGGGCCGGTTGGGCGCGGCGCTCATCGCTGGGCCTCCTGGTGCTGCGCGGCCAGCGCCTCCTCGCGCAGCAGGCCGAAGATCTCGGCCTTCATGCGCGCGAACTCGGCGCTCGCGACCACGGCCGGGTCGTCGCTCTGCGCGAAGCCCGGATGGAACTTCGCCTTGATGCGGCCCGGGCGCGCCGACATCACGACGATCTCGGTCGCGAGGAACAGCGCCTCGTCGATGCTGTGGGTGATCCACAGCACGGTCTTGCGCGTCTCGTGCCAGATGCGCTTGATCTCCTCCTGCAGCAGCTCGCGCGTCTGTGCGTCGAGCGCGGCGAAGGGCTCGTCCATCAGCAGGATCTCGGGCGAATTGGCGAGCGCGCGCGCGATGCCCACGCGCTGCTGCATGCCGCCCGAGAGCTCGTAGGGATAGCGCTTCGCGAAGCCCGCGAGGCCGACCATCTCGAGGTATTGCGAGGCGATGCGCGTGGCCTCGGCGGCCGACTTGCCCGTGGCCAGCGGCCCGAAGGCCACGTTGTCGATCACGCGCATCCAGGTGAACAGCGCGCCCTGCTGGAACACCACGCCGCGGCGCGGATCGGGGCCGCGCACCGGCTGGCCGTCCATCAGCACGCGGCCGGCCGTGGGCTGCTCGAAGCCCGCGAGGATGTTCAGCAGCGTGCTCTTGCCGCAGCCCGAGGGGCCGAGCAGGCAGGCGAAGGCGCCCTCTGCGATGTCGAGCGTGATCGGCTCCAGCGCCTGCACCGCGTCGGGGCCGTCGCCGAAGCGCTTGGAGACTTCCTCGAAACGGACCTTGGGCGTGCCCGCCTGCTGCGGTGGCAGTCCCATGGCCTCAGGCGGCCATCTTGGCGACGAAGCTCGAATCGACGAGCCCGCTCAGGTCCTTGGGCATGGCCGAGATCTGCGCCGACTCCAGGAGGAACTGCGCCTGCGTCTGCAAGGTCTTGAGCACGCCCGTGTCCTTCTCGCCGGGCTTGCCCATCCAATGGCTCTGCAGCTGCTCGCGCGCGGGCACCGGGTAGAAGGTGTTGAGCGAGCGCATCACCGCGGCCTCGTCGACGTTGAGGAACTTCGTCATGGTCTCGACCACTTCCTTCGGTTCCTGCTTGAAGGTGCGCGCGATCTGTTCGTAGTCCTTGAGGAAGGCCAGCACCAGGTCGGGCGACTTCTGCTTGAACTCGTCGCGCACCAGCAGGCCGTCGAAGATCAGCAGGTTGTTCTTGTTGAGGTCGCCGGTCTTGAAGATGATCTTGCCGCCGTCCTCGGTCAGGCGCGGCAGCACCGGCACCCAGATGTAGCTGGCATCGATCTCGCGGCGCTGCCAGGCCGAGGCGATCTGGTCGGCGCGCATGTTGATGAGTTGCACGTCCGCCAGCCCGATGCCCGCGGTCTTGAGCGCCGCCACCGCGGCGAAGTGCACCGAGGTGTTGAACGGCAGGCCGATCTTCTTGCCCTTGAGCCCCGCCACCGTGGTGATGCCCGAGTTGCCCTGCACCACCAGGCATTCGCTGTCGACGATGTTCTTGTAGACGTAGACCATCGAGGCCTTCAGCCCGTTGGCGTAGCCGACCATCATCGGGCTGGAGCCGATGTTGCACATGTCGAGGCTGCCGCCGGCCATGGCCGCGATCACCTCGGAGCCCGCGCGCACGGTCACGAAGTCGGCGCTGGTGCCGGCGCCGAAGGTCTTGGCCGCCATGTTCTTCGCGCGGATGTAGTTCTGCGCATCGATGGCGCCGAAGGTGCCGAGCTTGACCGAACGCGCCTGCGCGGCGGCCGGGCCCGAAGCCCCGAGCAGCAGCGAGCCGGCGGAAGAGGCCAGCAGCATGTGGGCGCTGGCCAGGTGGAACTCGCGGCGGGAGAGATTCAACTTCATGCGACGGCCTTTCTTCGAACAGACGAAGGAACTGGAGCCCCGGCAACGAGGCCTTGGGCCGCACTTTAGGCGATCAGAATATATTCTGTCTACGCAAAAACCCGACCCAGCCGCTTTTTCAGGGCTTGAGCAGCCGGATCAGGTAGCGCGAGCCGTGCGTCAGGTCGTCGCGCATCGCCTGTCCGAGCGCGTCGCCGTCGCGCCGGCGCAGCGCGTCCATCGCGGTCAGATGCGTCTCGTGGCCCGTGAGACTGCCGCAGTACTGCGGGAACAGCAGGTTGAGCGTGGGGCCGACGCGCAACCACAGGCTCTCGATGATGCGGATCAGGATGGCCTGGCCCGAGGCTCGATATATCGAGAGATGGAATTCGGTGTTCTCGAGCAGGGTGCGGTGCGCGTCGCCGGCCTGGATCGCCGCCAGGTGCGCCTGCACCACGCCGTCGAGGCGCTCGATCTCGTCGTTCGAGATGCGCGGCGCGGCCTCCTTGGCCGCCAGGCATTCGAGCTCCATGCGGATCTTGAGGATCTCGCGGTAGGTCTCGACGTCGAGGCGCGGCACGCGGATGGTGCGGCCGTTGACCACCTCGAGCCCGTGCTCCACCACCAGCCGCTGCACCGCCTCGCGCACCGGCGTCAGGCTCACGCCCTGGCTCTCGGCCACGCCGCGCACGGTCAGCACCTGCTCGGGCAGCAGCGCGCCGGTCATCAGCGACTGGCGAAGCTGCTGGTAGACCTGATCGGTCAGCGTGTCGGCGCGCGCGCCCTGCGCGTCGTCCGGCGGCACCGCTTCCGCATGGGCGGCGCGGCGCGCGCGCGGGCGGACGTCGGGTCGGCGGGCGGTGGGCTTGGAGGCGGGCATCGGGGGTCGGCTCGAAGAATCTGTCGCTTGAATATACTCTGCCGCCCCAGGCCTCCCGGACGGCGGCTCAGGCCGGCGCGACGCGGCGGCCGCGCCCCATGACGCGGTAGAGCAGGAAGGCCGCGATCGAGACGTTGACGAGGTTCCAGCCGATGCCGTTGAGGAAGGCCGCGTGGTAGCTGCCCGTGAGGTCGAACACCTTGCCCGACATCCAGCCGCCGAGCGCCATGCCGAACAGCGTGAACATCAGCACCGTGCCCACGCGCGCGCCCGCCTCGGAGGCCGGGAAGTGCTCGCGCACGATGATCGCGTACGAGGGCACGATGCCGCCCTGGAACAGGCCGAACAGCGCCGACACCACGTACAGCGGCACCAGCCCGTCGAAGGGCAGGAACAGCAGCAGCGCCACGCACTGCAGCGCGCCGCCGAGCAGCAGCGTGCGCAGCCCGCCGATGCGGTCGCAGATGGCGCCCGACACCAGCCGGCTCACCACGCCGAAGGCCAGCATCAGCGAGAGCATCTGCGCGCCGCGCGCGGCGCCGAAGCCGAGGTCGCTGCAGTAGGCCACGATGTGCACCTGCGGCATCGCCATCGCCACGCAGCAGGCCACGCCCGCCACGCACAGCAGGCCCTGCGCCGCGCCGGTGCTGAAGCCGAAGGGCCGCGCGAGGTTGCGCACCGCGGCGCCGCCGGGACCGGCAACGGGCGGTGCCGCGACGGCCGCCGGCGGACGCGCGCGGAAGAAGAAGGCCAGCGCCACCATCGTGACGCTGCAGAACAGTCCCATGCCGATGTAGGTCTGGCGCCAGCCCACGGTCTCGATGAAGTGCTGCACGATCGGCGGCCACACCGCGCCCGCCACGTAGTTGCCGCTGGCGCAGATCGCCACCGCGATGCCGCGCCGCTTGACGAACCAGAGCGAGGTGTCGGCCACCAGCGGCGCGAAGGCCACCGAGCTGCCGAGCAGGCCGACCAGCAGGGTCTGGGCGATGGTGAAGGAGACGATGCCGCCGGCGAGGCCCGAGGCGACGTAGCCGAGACCGAGGCAGACGGCGCCGCCGAGCAGCGGCCACATGATGCCGAAGCGGTCGGCCAGCTTGCCCATGAGCACGCCGCCGATGCCGAAGCCCAGCATCAGCAGCGTGTAGGGCAGCGAGGCCTGCGCGCGGTCGATGCCGAACTCGGCCTGCACCGAGGGCAGCATCACCGACACCACGTACATGCCGCTGCTGCCGACCGTCATGATCAGCAGCGTGAGGCCCAGCCGCACCATGGCGTAGCGCGAATCGGGCTGGTGGGAGGGGTGGCGTGCGGCGAGCGTCTCCGTCATCGTTCTCTTTCTTGTCCTGCATGCGTCCGTCAGGGCGACGGCGAGGTCGAGCATACAAGGCAAGCCGCGCTGGCGCACGAGCGCCCCGCGCCGCGCGTCGGCGGCGCCGCCATGTGCCGGTGCGCGTCAGGCCAGCGACGGCGCGACGAGCGGCTGCGCGGCCGAGGCCTTGGGCATCGGACCGCCCGGCCTGGGCTTGTCGTCGCAACCGGCGGCCATCAGGCCGAGGCAGCAGCAGAGTGCGAGGAAGAGGTGTCGCATGGCGGGCATGCTAGGCCCGCCCGATGGGCGGTCAAGTCGGACGCGGGCCCGATCGCGCCGCCGTGAAAACGGAACTCAGCGCCCGGGCCGCTCGCCGGCCGCGAGGCGGCGCTCGATGTCGTCGAGCACCGGCATGAGCTCGGCCACGCTGTCGATCACGTAGTGGGCACCGGCCGCCTTCAGCTGCTCGGTGGCCTGCTCGCGGCGTGCCTGCTGCTCGTCGGCGCCGAGCGCCTGCCATTCGGCCAGGGTCAGCCCCATCACGTTGCCGCTGACCGCGAGGCCCACGGCCCAGGTGCCCGCGTTCAGGCCTTCCTCGAGGCCCACGCCGGTGTCGTCGACCTTCACCACGGCGTGGGCCGGCCACACGCCGAGGTCGGCGAAGCAGCGGTACATCATCAGCGGCGAAGGCCGGCCGGCCGCGAGGTCGCCCGCGCACACGAGGTTGTCGGGCACGTAGCCGCCCTGCGCGGCGATGGCCGCGACCACCTCCATGATCGGGCGGTTGTAGCCGGTGGTCGATCCGATCTTCATGCCGCGCGCACGCGCGGCGGCCACGGCGTCGAGCGCGCCCGGAATGAAGTCGGCATGGTCGCGCGCGCTGGCGGCATTCATCGGCGTGAACACCTCGTAGAGCCGGTCGACATCGGCATCGTTGAAGGCATGGCCGTGCTTCGCCTCCCACTGCGCGGCGATGCGCGGCTGCGAGCCCAGCGCCTTGATGTGGTCCCACTTGGCCATGCCCATCGGGCCGCGCGCCTCGGCGATGGTGATCTCGATGCCGAACTGCTCGAACAGCTTCACGAAGGCGCCCATGGGCGCGCACGAGCCGAAGTCGAGGATGGTGCCGGCCCAGTCGAAGACGACGGCCTGGAGCCTGGAGGAATGCGTGGCGGACATGAAGAAGAACTCGCGTGAATGAAAAGGGATCACCAGCCGGCGAACACGTCGTGCGCGATGCCGAAGCCGGTGCTGGCGCCGGTGCCGCTGGTGACCAGCACCACGCGGGTCGCGTCGTCGGGCGCGTCGATCACGCAGGGCGTGGTCTTCGAGGAGGGATAGACGCCGTTCCAGCGCTCGACGATCTGCGCGCTCTCGAGGTCGAGCGTGCTGCGCAGGTGGCGCAGGATCAGGCGGTCGACCTCCTCCAGCGCGAAAGGCTCGGGCGCGGCGGCGTAGTGGTGCGAATCGCCGACCACCAGCGAGCCGTCGGCGCTCTGCACCACGATCAGGTGGATGCCGTGCGCGAGCGAAGCCGCTTCTTCCTGCTGCAGGCGCTCGCGCAGCGCGGCGGCCTCGGGCAGCGTGCTGTAGCCCTCGTAGCGCACCAGGCTCAGGTCCATCATCACCGCGCCCGGCAGCCGGAAGCCGGCCTCGGGCTGCACGCGCAGCATCTGCAGCCGGCACAGCGTGAGGTCGTGGGCCGCGATGCGATCGGCGAACAGGCCGTGCAGTTCGCTGTTGGTGCAGACCACCACGCGCTCGGCATGCAGCTCGCCGCGCGAGGTGCGCACGCGCGGCGTCTGCACCTCGAGCACGGCCTCGCCGAAGCGGAAGCTCACGCCGTGCGCGCGCGCCAGCCAGGTGGCGAGCCGGCCGATCGCGGTGCGCGATTCCACGCGCAGCTCGTGCGGGCTGAACAGCACCGAGCGCGCCTCGGCCAGGTGCAGCGCGGGCGCCTTGGCCTGGGCCTCGGCGGCATCGATGAGTTGGCAGGCCTCGCCCATGGGCGTGCGCATGAAGGCCTCGAGCACCGCATGCGCCTCGGGCCGGTAGGCCGCGAGCCACAGGTGGCGGTGCACGATGTCGATGTCGGCCTGCGGCGCGATCTCCTGCCACACGTCGCGCGAATGCATGGCGCGGCGCCAGCTGTCGCCCGGCGCCTGGCCGGTCACGGTGATGAAGCCGAAATTGCGGATCGAGGCGCCGATGCAGGCGGCGTCTCGCTCGACCACGCAGACCCGCAGGCCGCGCCTGGCGGCGGTGTAGGCATGCGCGAGGCCGACGATGCCGGCGCCGACGACGATGACGTCGAAGGAGGAGGAGTTGGGAGCGGCGGTCAACGGTGTCTCCAGGCTTGGGTGCGCACGAGCGCCCAGCGGCCGGCCAGCGCGAACAGGCCGCGACCGGCGGCGGCCGTGAGCATGATCAGCGAGGCCATGGCCGCGGCGGGTGCCACGTCGCCGGCATCGTCCATGTTGAGCACGGCGATGGCGGCCAGCGTGGTCTGCGGCGAATAGAGGAACACGACGGCCGAGACGGTGGTCATCGCGTTGACGAAGAAGTAGCCGCCGACGTTGAGCACCGTGGGCAGCGCCACCGGCAGGTGCACGCGCCACAGGGTGCGCCAGAACGGGATGCCCATCGATTCGGAGACCAGTTCGTACTCGCGGTCGAGCTGGCGCAGCGCGGTCAGCGAGGTGAGGTGCGCAACCGAGAAGAAGTGGGCCACGGTGCAGACCACGAGGATGGTCATGCTGCCGTAGATGGCGCGCAGCGGGTTCGAGGGCGAGATGAAGAAGAAGATGTAGCCCACGCCGAGCACCAGGCCCGGCACGGCGAGCGGCAGGTTGGCCAGCAGGTTCAGCAGTTCGCGCAGCAGGCCGAAGTGGCGCGGCTTCTCGACCAGGTAGGCCGAGACGAAGCTGAGCAGCGCGCCCGCCACGGCGGCGCAGACCGCGAGCCGCAGCGAGTTGAAGTAGCTGCCCCAGCCGCCGCCGTCCATGTTGCTGAAGTCGTAGTTCTTCAGCGAGGGCGCGAGCTGGTAGGGCCAATAGGTGGCGAGCGAGGCGAACACGGCCATGCCGATCATCACGAGGATGGCGCAGGCCGTGAGCGCGCAGAACACCAGCAGCGCGCGGTCGCGCGTGCGTACCGGCTCGGGCTGGTAGGGCGTGGCGCGCGCCGACAGCGCGGCCGCCTGCTTGCGACGCACGTGGCGCTCGACCAGGAAGGACAGCACGGCCGGGATCAGCAGCACGAAGCCCACCACCGCGCCCATCTGGAAGTTCTGCTGCCCGACCACCTGCTTGTAGATGTCGGTCGCGAGCACGCCGGTCTGGCCGCCCACCACCTTGGGCACGCCGAAGTCGGTGATCACCAGCACGAACACCACCATCGCGGCCACGATCAGCCCGTAGCGCGTGGACGGCAGGGTGACGGTGCGGAACATGCGCCAGCGCGAAGCACCGAGGGTCTGCGCGGCCTCGTAGAGGCGGCCGTCGGAGGTCGCCATCGCGGTGGTGAGGATCAGGAGCGCATGCGGCAGGGTCCAGAACACCGAGCCCAGCACGATGCCCAGCGGGCCATAGATGGACGCGCCACCGAGCAGGCCCTTGAAGAGGCCCTGGTTGCCGAACAGGTAGACCAGGCTGATGGCGGGCAGCAGCGAGGGCGCGAGCAGCGGTATCAGCGCGACAGCGCGCAGCACGCCCTTGGCCGGCATGCACGAGAGCGTGAGGCCATACGCGTAGACGTAGGCGATGGCGGTGCAGATGACGGCGCTGATCGCGGCCAGCCAGAGGCTGTTGGAGGCGGACTGGACCAGGGCGGGGTTGTCGAGGTAGCGAGCGAAGTTGGCGAGGCCGACGAAGGCGCCTTCGCGGTCGAAGAAGCTCTGGCCGACGAGTGCACCTACGGGCAACGCAACGATCACGAGCAACAACAGCACGACCAATGCCACGGCAGCGCCCGTGAGCCAGCGCTCGCGGTCGATGGCATTGGCGCGTATCGGCGTGACAGGGATGATGGCGATGGCTTCGGGGGTGCTGCTCATTGTGTGTGTCCGGGGCGCGTGCACAGGACAGCGGGTACTTCCCTCCGCGAATGTCCCCCGCCTTCGGCTCCTCCTTGATTTCGCTGCGGGAAGCACCCACTGCCCTGTGCACGTGGGCGCAGCGGTGGTGCCAACCGGTTCAACCGACCTGCTCCAGACTCACGTCGATGGGGTACTCCCCGCAGCGAAATCAAGAAGGAGGCCGCAGGCCGGGGGACATTCGCGGAGGGGAGTACCCCGTCGGCGTGAGTCCGGCCCCATCGCTCCATCGTCGAACAAACGACAAAGCGGTTCGTCATTCAATGCGCCAGCACCGACAGCGCATGCAAAGGCAACTGGATATGCACCATGCTGCTCGGCACCAGCGGCTCGCCGCCATTGCCTTGCGCATCGGCCGGCAGCTCGGCCTCGATCTCGATGCCCAGCGGCTCGCAAGACAGGCGCGCGGCGGTGCGGTTGCCGAAGAACTCGGTGTCGAGCAGGCGCGCCGCGAAGCTGTTGGCGCCGAGTTCGGCACCGAAGCGCTTCACCACCACATGCTCGGGACGGATGCCCACGGTGGCCTGCGAACCCACGCTGAGGTTGCCGGGGGCGCAGAACAGCTCGGCATCGCGCACGCGCACCTTGCCATCGGCCAGCACCGTGGCCGGCAGCATGTTCATGCGGCCCACGAAGCCCGCGACGAAGCGCGTGCGCGGCTGGCGGTAGAGCTCGTCGGGCGTGCCGGCCTGCTCGATGCGCCCGTCGTGCATCAGCACCACGCGGTCGGCCATCGAGAGTGCCTCTTCCTGGTCGTGCGTGACCATGATGGTGACGATGCCCAGGCGCTTCTGCAGCGCGCGGATCTCGGTGCGCAGGCTCGCTCGCACCTGCGCGTCGAGCGCGGACAGCGGCTCGTCGAGCAGCAGCAGGCGCGGATTGGGCGCGAGCGCACGCGCCAGCGCTACGCGCTGCTGCTGGCCGCCCGAGAGCTGCACCGGGTACTTGTCGGCATGCGCCGCCAGGCCCACCAGGTCGAGCATCTCGCGCGAACGCTTGGCCATTTCGCGCGCCAGCGCGCCCGTGGGATGCAGGCCGTAGGCGATGTTCTGCGCCGCCGTCAGGTTGGGGAACAGTGCGTACGACTGGAACACCACGCCGAAGCCGCGCGCCGCCGGCGGCAGGCCCGCGATGTCCTGGCCGCCGAGCAGGATCTGCCCGCGGTCCGCGCGCTCGATGCCGCAGACGATGCGCAGCAGCGTGGTCTTGCCGCAGCCCGAGGGGCCGAGCAGGCAGACGAACTCGCCGGGTTCGATGTCGAGGTCGATGCCGTCGAGCACACGGGTGGCACCGAAGGATTTTTCGATACCGCGCAGGGACAGGAAGCTGGTCATGTCAATGGTCAAGCTGAGGCAAATACGGGATCGGACTTCCGTACGCGAAGGGCGCGAAGATTTCGCAAAGAGCGCGAAAGGAATCCATGAAAGGATTTCTGCTGCATCTTTTGCGTCCTTCGCGAAACCTTCGCGTCCTCTGCGTCCGGCTGCCCGTATTCAGATCACATCGGCTTCTTTTCCGACTTCGATTCGTAGCGCTTCGACCACTCGGCCAGGATGCGGTCGCGGTTCGCGGCGGCCCAGGTGAAGTCGTTCTTGGCCAGCAGCTTCTCCACGTCGCCCGGCACGAATTCCAGCTTCTCCTGGATGCCCGGCAGCGCCAGCACTGCGAAGTTCTTCGCGTAGAGCTCGTTGGCCTGCTTCGTCACGGCCCAGTCGGCCAGTGCCTTGGCGGCTTCCTGCTTCTTGCTGGTCTTGATGATGCCGGTGGCTTCCATGTCCCAGCCCAGGCCTTCCTTGGGCAGCACGATGTCGATCGGCGCGCCGTCGCGCTTGGTCTTGTTGGCGCGGTATTCGAAGGACATGCCGAGCGCGAACTCGCCGGCGCCGGCCTGGCGGCAGGGCTTGCTGCCCGACTGGCTGTAGATGCCGATGTTCTGGTGCAGCGCGTCCATGTACTTCCAGGCCTTGTCCTCGCCCATCATCTGGATCCAGCCCGAGACCATCAGGTAGCCGGTGCCAGAAGCGGCCGGGTTCGGCATCGTGATCTGGCCCTTGTAGACCGGGTTCGTCAGGTCGGCCCAGCTCGTGGGCTTGGGCAGGTTCTTCTTGGTCGCTTCGGCGGTGTTGAAGCAGATCGCCGAGGACCACACGTCCATGCCCACCCACTTGGGCGGGTTGGCCGGATCGCGCATGGTGGGCTTCACCGCGTCGAGGCCCTTGGGCGCGTAGGGCTGCAGCATGCCTTCCTTGTCGAGCAGCATCAGCGAGGTGGCGGCCAGGCCCCACACCATGTCGGCCTGCGGGTTGGCCTTCTCGGCCAGCAGCTTGGCGGTGACGATGCCGGTGGAGTCGCGCACGAACTTCAGCTCGATGGTCGGGTTCTCCTTCTCGAACGCGGCCTTGTAGGCCTGCACCTGATCGGCCTCGAGCGCGGTATAGACCAGCAGCTCGGTGCGGCCCTGGGCGGTGGCGGCGAAGGCCAGCGAAAGCAGGGCGGGCACGGCGGCCCAGCGAAGACAACGACGCAGCATGGTGAGATCCCTCGGGAAAGAAATGAAGCGGAAAGCGAAAGAAAAACGAAAACGCAACACGGTGGCGCAGGCCTGCCGTGGACGCGGCGATGCTGGCAGCGGCGTGTGACAGGGATTTGTCAAACGCATGAGCCAGGGCCCGCCAAGACCCTCTTTTCGACGCGGCCCGCACCAGCGGTCACGGCCTTGTCATGGAGATCCGCGAACTTCGGTGTGCTGTCGCCCGCGCTTCGTTTCAGAACAATGACACTCGACCTCGCCGAGATCGCCCGCCTTTTTGCCGAACGCGGCGGCGTGGCCTATGCGGGCGAGCCCGTGTCGCAGGCCGAGCACGCGCTGCAATGCGCCTGGCTGGCCGAGCAGGCCGAGGCCGGCGACGCGCTGGTCACGGCCGCGCTGCTGCACGACCTGGGCCACATGCTGATCACCGAGCACCAGACGCTCGAGCGCTCGCCGACCGAGCTCGGCATCGACGACCGCCACCAGTACATCGCGCTGCCGCTGCTGCGCGGCGCCTTCGGCCTCGAGGTGCGCGAACCGATCCGGCTGCACGTGGATGCCAAGCGCTACCTCTGCGCGACCCGGCCCGACTACTTCGCGCGCCTGTCGCCCGATTCGGTGCGCAGCCTGCAACTGCAGGGCGGGCCGATGAACGACGCGGCCGCGCGGCGCTTCGCCGACCATCCGTGGTCGGGCGATGCGATCCGGCTGCGACTGTGGGACGAGGAGGCGAAGGTCGAAGGCCTGAAGACGCCGCCGCTCTCGCATTTCCTGGCGACCGCGGCGCGCGTGATGCTGGACACGTACTGAAGGGCGCTGGACGCGGGTCGCATGCCGTGCCGGCATGTTTCAGCCCGGTTTAAGAAACATTTGTCTACTATGGCCTCCTCACGATGACCGGCGCGCCTGCGCCAGCGAGGAAAGCCAGCATGTCTCCCACCGTCAACGAACGCGCCCGCAGCTTCCTGCAGGTGCTGCGGCGCGTCTTCGCGCTCGCGGCGCCCTACTTCCGATCCGAGGAGAAATGGCGGGCGCGGCTCATGCTGCTGGGCATCGTCGCACTGAACCTGTTCTATGTGTACGTGGCCGTGCTGGGCAACCAGTGGTATGGCCGCTTCTACGACGCGCTGCAGAACAAGGACGCCGTGAGCTTCTGGCGCGAGGTCCGGGTCTTCGGCTGGATCGCCTTCTTCAACATCGCGGTGCAGGTGCTCAAGTTCTACGTGACGCAGCTGCTGCAGCTGCGCTGGCGCACCTGGATGACACGCGACTACCTGTCGCGCTGGATGTCCGACCGCACCTTCTATCACCTCGAGCTCGCGCGCTACGCGAACCAGAACGGCCATGCGCCCGACAACCCCGACCAGCGGATCCAGGAGGACATGCAGCTGTTCACCGACTACACGATGACGCTGTCGATGGGCCTGCTGAATGCCGTGGTCACGCTGGTGAGCTTCGTCGGCATCCTCTGGGGCCTGTCGGGCAACTTCTCCTTCTCGCTGGGCGGCAGCACCTACCAGATCGCGGGCGCCATGGTCTGGCTGGCCGTCGTCTATTGCGTGGTCGGCACGGCCATCACCCACTTCGTCGGCCGGCCGCTGATCGGCATCAACTTCCGCCAGCAGCGCTTCGAGGCCGACTTCCGCCATCACCTGGTGCGGGTGCGCGAGTACAGCGAGGCCATCGCGCTCGACAAGGGCGAGAAAGTGGAGCACGCCCAGCTCGACCTGCGCTTCGGCAGCGTCCTGCGCAACTACCTGCTGCTCATCAAGCAGCAGAAGAACCTGGTCACCTTCACCTCGTTCTTCGGCCAGGCCGCGGTGATCTTCCCGTTCCTGGTCGCCGGCCCGCGCTTCTTCGGCGGCGCCATCCAGCTGGGGCAGCTGATGCAGATCGGCTCGGCCTTCGACAAGGTGCAGGGCTCGCTGAGCTGGTTCGTCGACAACTACGACCGCGTGGCGATCTGGCGCGCGACCACCGACCGCCTGACCAGCTTCGACGACGCCATGCGCGCCCACGCGGCCCAGTCCATGCCGCTGCAGCGCGAGCAGAACGCCGAGCTGCGCACCGACGATCTCGCGGTCTCGCTGCCCGACGGCACACCGCTGCTCGCCGGCGCCGCGCTGGCCGTGAAGTCCGGCGAGAGCGTGCTGCTGCAAGGCCCCTCGGGCAGCGGCAAGTCGACGCTGTTCCGCACCTTCGCGGGCATCTGGCCATTCTCGAAGGGGCGCCTGCAGGTGCCCGACAACGTCGCCTTCATGCCGCAGCGCCCCTACGTGCCCGACGGCAAGCTGCGCGATGCGCTGACCTACCCCAACCCCGCCACCGACTTCAGCGACGACCAGCTGCGCCAGGCCCTGAACGACGCCCTGCTGCCCGACCTTGCCGGCCGGCTCGACGACAGCGATGCCTGGAGCCAGAAGCTCTCGGGCGGCGAGCAGCAGCGCCTGGCGATCGCGCGCGTGCTGCTGCGCAAGCCGGCCTGGCTGTTCGCCGACGAGATCACGAGCGCGCTCGATGCCCAGGCCGAGAGCACGCTCTACCGGCGGCTGGGCGCGATGGTGCAGGCAGCGGGCGGTTCGATGGTGTCGATCGCGCACCGCGCGGCGGTGGGCGAGTTCCATGGCCAGCGCTGGACGCTGGTGCCGCAGGCCGATGGCGCGGCCGGCGGCGCGCGCTACCGGCTCGAAGCCTCGGCGGCTCCGGCGGCGGCCACGTAGCGATCCCAGCCCTTGGCGCGCAGCTCGCACGCCGGACACTCGCCGCACCCATAGCCCCAGGCCTGCCGGTGCGTGCGGTCGCCCAGGTAGCAGGTGTGGGTCTCCTCCACGATCAGGTCGACCAGCGGCTGGCCGCCGAGGCGGTGCGCGAGCTGCCAGGTCTCGGCCTTGTCGATCCACATCAGCGGCGTGTCGATCACCAGCCGGCGCTCCAGCCCCAGCGACAGCGCGAGCTGCATCGCCTTCATGGTGTCGTCGCGGCAGTCGGGATAGCCCGAGAAGTCGGTCTCGCAGACGCCGGTGACGATCACCTGCAGCCCGCGCCGGTAGGCCAGCGCGCCGGCCAGCGTGAGGAACAGCAGGTTGCGTCCCGGCACGAAGGTGTTGGGCAGGCCGTCGGCCTGCATCTCGAACGCGACCTCCTCGGTCAGCGAGGAGCCGCCGAGCTGCGCCAGCGCCGCCAGCGTGAGCACGTGGTCCTGGCCCAGGCGTGGCGCCCAGTCGGGAAAACGCTCGCGCAGCGAGGCGAGGATGCCGGCGCGCACGTCGAGCTCGACGCGGTGGCGCTGGCCGTAGTCGAAGCCCAGGGTCTCGACGCGCTGGTACTTCGAGAGGGCATCGGCCAGGCAGGTGGTGGAGTCCTGCCCGCCGGAGAACAGGACGAGGGCAGTGGTGTGCAGGGGCATGATGGGCTCGAGGAATGAATGGCAAGGCGCATCGGTGCGCGGGAACGACGGAGCTGTAGTCCGAACGCGCGATTTTCGCAGCCCGCGCCGCCGGCGCTACCCGCGGCCCCCGGGCCTCGCTACGATGGCCGCGACACCCCACCCATCCGCACCGCTGCCATGACCACCAAACACCTCGCCGCCTGGGCCGCCACCTTCCTGGTGATGGCGCTGATCGATTCGCTCTGGCTCGGCGTGATCGCCAAGAACCTCTACCAGCAGGGGCTGGGCCACCTGATGGCCTCCGAGCCGAAGCTGGGCTTCGCGGCGCTGTTCTACCTGCTGTACCCGGTGGGCCTGGTGTTCTTCGCGGTGCTGCCCGGCGCCGAGGCCGCGAGCCTCGCGCGCACCGCGCTGCTGGGCGCCCTGCTCGGCCTGTTCGCCTACGCCACCTACGACCTCACCAACCTCTCGATCATGAAGGGCTGGCCGCTGGGCCTGTCGCTGCTCGACATGGCCTGGGGCACCTTCGCGAGCGGCGTGGCGGCGACGGCGGGCGGGGCGGCGCTGCGCTGGGCGGCATCCCGCTGAAATCGCGCTGGCCGGGCATGGCGCGCTTTTTTTAACGGCGCGTCGAACTTTTCATGCCCGCGTGCATCGCGTCACGCGAGAGTCATGCGGCCTCCCTAGATTGCTTCTCCAGAAACGGCGCGCAGGAGGCGCGCCGAACGGATAACCACCAAGGGAGTCGCATGACCCGACACTTCATTGCCCCGGCGCTGCTGGGCGTTTCACTGCTGCTGTCCGCCTGCGGCGGCAGCGACAGCCACGGCGGCCTGCTGCCGCTGATTCCACCCACCACCAACCCGCCGGCGGCGGAAGCGCCGAAGAACATCCTGTTCTTCCTCGGCGACGGCATGGGCATCACCACGCTGACCGCCGCGCGCATCTACAAGGTCGGCGAGGACGGCGACCTCACGATCGACACGCTGCCCGAGACGGCCTTCGTCCACACCTATTCGAACGACGCCCAGGTGACCGACAGCGCGCCCTCGATGTCGGCCTACATGACCGGCGTGAAGATGAACAACGAAGTCATCTCGATGAGCCCCGACACCCAGGCCACCGATGCCGCGGGCAAGGCCTACCACACCAGCTTCGACAGCACCTGCCCCCCGAGCAACGGCCGCGCGGTGGAAACGCTGCTCGAGCAGAGCAAGGCGCGCGGCTACGCGACCGGCGTGGTGACCACCACGCGCATCACGCACGCCACGCCCGCGGCCACCTACGCGCACGTGTGCCACCGCGACGCCGAGAACACCATCGCCGCCGCGCTGGTGCCCGGCGGCGCCGGCTACAACACCAGGCTGGGCGACGGCGTCGACGTCGTCTTCGGCGGCGGCACCGACTACTTCACGCCCAAGGAAGACGGCGGCAAGCGCAACGACAAGCGCAACCTGATCGCCGAACTGAAGAGCGCGAAGTACGGCTTCGCCGCCAGCAAGGCCGAGTTCGACAAGCTGCCGGCCGACGGCACGACCAAGATCGCCGGCCTGTTCACCAAGAGCCACATGGCCTACGACCTGGACCGCGATGCCGGCAAGGAACCGAGCCTGGCCGAGATGACCGGCAAGGCCATCGACGCACTGGCCGCGCGCAAGAAGGGCTTCTTCCTGATGGTGGAAGGCGGTCGCATCGACCATGCGCTGCACGCCACCAACGCGCGCCGTGCGCTGCAGGACACGGGCGCCTTCGACGACGCCATCAAGCTCGCGCTCGACAAGATGAAGGCCATCGACCCGGGCCTGAAGAACACGCTGGTGGTGGTCACGGCCGACCACGACCACACGCTGCAGCTCAACGGCTATGCCGCGCGCACCGGCAAGACCTAGGCCGGCAAGCCGGGCGTGCTCGGCCTGGTGAAGGACTACGTCGACACCAGCAAGACCAGCAAGGACGTGGACGGCAACCCGTACACCATCATCGGTTTCGGCAACGGCCCGCGCCGCCTGTCCTCGCGCGGCCCGATCGGCGACGCCGAGCTCGAGGGCAAGGACTACAGGCAGGAAGCCGTGGTGCCGATGGACGCGGCCAGCGACTCCGAGACGCATGGCGGCGCCGACGTGTTCCTCGGCGCGCAGGGCCTGGGCGCGGAGAACTTCTCCGGCGTGATCACCAACACGGACGTGTTCGGCCTGATCCGGAAGGCGGTCGGCCTCTGAGGCACGCACCGCAGCCACCGACCCCATCACCATGAGCACGACCATGAACCGCATCACCCGCAACACCCGCCTGGCCGCCGCGATCCTGTGCGCCGCCGCCGGCACCCTGGCCGGCAGCGCGCACGCCGCCGGCGAAGCCAGGAACGTCATCTTCTTCCTCGGCGACGGCATGGGCCCGGTCACCGTGACGGCCGCGCGCATCTACAAGGGCGAGAAGCAGCTCGCGGCCAGGCCCGGCTCGCTCGCGAGCCCGGAGCGCGCCCACCTCGTCATGCAGTCGCTGCCCTTCGCGGCGCGCGTGAAGACCTTCTCGCTCGACGGCCAGACCACCGACAGCGCGCCCTCGATGGCCGCCTACATGACCGGCGTGAAGATGCGCAACGAGGTGATCTCGATGTCGAGCGACACCACCGCCGTCGACGGCACGGGCACCCAGTACATCAACGGCGAGAACACCACCTGCCCGCCGACCAACGGCAAGGCGGTGGACACGCTGCTCGAGCTCGCCAAGGCCAAGGGCCGCGCGGTGGGCGCGGTGTCGACCACGCGCGTGGGCCACGCCACGCCGGCCACCACCTACGCCCACATCTGCAACCGCAACGGCTACAACACCATCGCCGAGCAGAGCGCGCCGGGCCATGCCAACTACAACCCCAAGCTGCTCGACGGCATCGACGTGCTGATGGGCGGCGGCCAGCGCAACTACCTGCCGAAGTCGCTCAACCCGAGCAGCAAGCGCACCGACAACGTGGACCTGGTGGCCGCGATGCAGGCCAAGGGCTACGCCTATGTCGACACCGGCACCAAGCTGCGCGCCGTCGACACCGCCGCCACCGGCAAGCTGCTGGGCCTGTTCTCGCAGAGCGAGATGGCCTACGAGCTCGACCGCGTGAAGCAGAACCTCGACCAGCCGAGCCTCTCGGAGATGACCGAGAAGGCGCTGGGCGTGCTCAGCCGCAACGACAAGGGCTTCTTCCTGATGGTGGAGGGCGGGCGCATCGACCATGCGCTGCACGGCACCAACGCCAAGCGCGCGCTGGAAGACACGCTGGCCTTCGACGCCGCGATCCAGACCGCGCTCGACTACATGAACAGGAAGGACCCGGGCCTGAAGAACACGCTGGTGGTGGTCACGGCCGACCACGACCATGCGATCGCCTTCAACGGCTATCCGAAGATCGGCAACCCGATCCTCGGCAAGGTCAACGGCTACGCCGACGGCAAGCCCTCGAAGGCGGCCGACGGCAAGCCCTACACCACGCTGGTGTTCGGCAACGGCGGCCGGCCCAACGCGAGCGCGGCCAGCCAGGTCAACCCGGAAGACGGCAACAAGCCGTGGATCGCGCCGGCGCGCGCGCCGAACCGCGACGACCAGAGCGCGATGAACACCGAGGACGACAACTTCCTGCAGGAGGTCGGCATCAACCTCGGCGCGCCCGGCTCCGAAACCCATGGCGGCGGCGACGTGATGCTGTTCGCCGGCGGCGCGGGCTCGAAGATCTTCAAGGGCACCCTCGAGAACATCAAGGTGTTCGACAAGGTCCGGCAGGCGGCGGGCCTGTGACGGCGGGCTCGAAACTCCAGGCGCTGCTGGCGGCGGCGGTCCTCGCGGCCGTCCCGCTGGCGGCGGGTGCCGCGGGCGACGCCCAGGCACCCGACCAGAACCTGCGCATCCAGCACCACGTGCTGTCGATCGGCAAGGACGGCGTGCAGCGCGAGAGCCGCTACGCCGACCGCATGTTCCGCCGCGCCGGCACGGTGTGGATCGAACGCGAGCTGCCGGCCGCGCTGCGCGCCGACCACGAGCACGAGGCCCGCGACGCCAAGGTGCACATCGGCCATGCGCATGCCGACAACACGGCCGCGCCGCTGTGGCTGCGCCGCGATGCCAGCGGCAAGGTGGAGGTCGGCATGGTGCTGCGCGCGCAGCGCAAGCTGATCGAGGTCGACGCGGCCAACTATGGCAACGTCGGCTACGGCGGCTCGTGGGCGCCTGCCTACTGGCTGGTCGATCCGGCGGTGCTGCCGCGCATGAAGTCCCTGGGCGCCGCGGGCCCGGGCGTGCAGCGCTACGAGCAGCAGCAGGGCGAGAGCACGGTGCGCATCGACTGGGACGTGGCCGGCCGCTATGCGCGCAGGATCGAGCAGCGCAACGCGCACGGCACCTCGCTCAACACGATGACCGCCATGCCGATCGCGGCGCCGAAGACACTGCCCTGGCAGGCGGTCGAGGCCTACGAGCGCGGCGACTATTCGGATTTGCTGGACTGAAGGGTCGGCTGGAAAGCGGGATCGGGCAGCCGGACGCAGAGGACGCGAAGGTTTCGCGAAGGACGCGAAAGGAATACCCAATGAAGTGGGCTGCTGCTGGGCTAACGCTGCGGCACTTTCGGTCTCGCTACGGGGCAGTGCTTGCGCACGAGCGCGACCCACACCTTCAAGGCTGTTCTTTCGCGTCCTTCGCGAAACCTTCGCGTCCTCTGCGTCCGGTTCCCGAATTCAGAGAAAGCGCTCCAGCAACTTTCTAGACCCCCGGTCGAGCGCCTTCACGTCGGCAATGCGGAACTGCACCCCATGCGCGCTCGCGATCAGCAGCGCGCCATGCTCGAGCCGGCGGATGTCCTCCTCGGCCTTGAGCACGAAGCGGGTGTCGCCGCGGTCGGTGCTCACGGTCCAGGTGCTGGGCACGCCGAAGCTCGACACGGCGTGCAGCTTGAGCAGCGTGGGCGCGAAGTCGCGCACCGCGAGTTCTTCCTCGAGCAGCGCGCGCGCCGCGGACGGCAGCTGATCGACGCGGTCGATCCACACCAGTTCGCGGCCCTCGCCGCCGACCAGCGAGATGCCCTCGCCCGGCGCGCTGAGCGGAAAGGCCCGCACCGCGGAAATGCCCACGTGCCGCTGGCCCTGCGCATCGGTCAGCACCAGCCGGCCGAAGGCATCGCGCTCGAGCCCGAAGTCGGGCGGGGTGATCGTCGTCGTTTCCATCATGCCTCTCCCGCCGGATGCGCCGCATGGCTCACCGGGATGCCCTGCGCGCCCACGCGCTCGTTGGCCGCGCCTTCGCTGGCGTCGTCGTCGCCCTGGCGCAGCTGCGCCTGGTAGAGGCGCCAGTAGGCGCCCTGCTTCGCCATGAGTGCGTCGTGCGGGCCGACCTCGACGATCTCGCCGCGGTCCATCACCACCAGGCGGTCGGCCTTGCGCAGGGTCGAGAGCCGGTGCGCGATCGCGATCGTGGTGCGGCCCTGCACGAGGTTGTCGAGCGCCTTCTGGATCTCCTTCTCGGTCTCGGTGTCGACCGCCGAGGTGGCCTCGTCGAGGATCAGGATGCGCGGGTCGATCAAGAGAGCGCGCGCGATGCTGATGCGCTGGCGCTCGCCGCCCGACAGGCCCTGGCCGCGCTCGCCCACCAGCGAGTCGTAGCCATGCGGCAGCCGCAGGATGAAGTCGTGCGCATGGGCGGCGCGCGCCGCGGCCACGATCTCCTCGCGCGTGGCGTCGGGCTTGCCGTAGGCGATGTTCTGCGCGATGGTGCCGAAGAACAGGAAGGGCTCCTGCAGCACCAGCCCGACGTGGCGCCGGTAGTCGGCCACGGCGAAGCGGCGGATGTCGGTGCCGTCGACCTCGATCGCACCCTCGGTGGCGTCGTAGAAGCGGCAGATCAGGTTGACCAGCGTGCTCTTGCCCGAGCCGCTGTGGCCCACCAGGCCGATCATCTCGCCGGGCTCGATGCGCAGGTCGAGGTCGTGGATGACGGCGCGCGAGCCGTAGCGGAAGCCCAGCCCGCGCATCGCGATCGCGCCCTGCACCCGCTCCACCTTCACCGGGTTCGTGGGCTCGGGCACGTTGCTCACGTGGTCGAGGATGTCGAAGATGCGCTTGGCGCCGGCGGCCGCCTTCTGCGTCACCGAGACGATGCGGCTCATCGAGTCCATGCGCGTGTAGAAGCGGCCGATGTAGGCGATGAAGGCGGTCAGCACGCCCACCGTGATGCTGCCGCGCGCCACCTGCCAGATGCCGAAGGCCCAGACCACCAGCAGGCCGATCTCGGTCAGCAGCGACACCGTGGGCGTGAACACCGACCAGGTGCGGTTGAGCTTGTCGTTGACCTGCAGGTTGTAGGCATTGGCGGCGCGGAAGCGCTCGGCCTCGCGGCGCTCCTGCGCGAAGGCCTTGACCACGCGGATGCCGGGGATGGTGTCGGCCAGCACGTTGGTGACCTCGGACCAGACGCGGTCGATCTTCTCGAAGCCGGTGCGCAGCCGGTCGCGCACCACGTGGATCATCCAGGCGATGAAGGGCAGCGGCACCAGCGTGACCACGGCCAGCAGCGGATTGATCGAGATCAGGATCGCCGCCGTCATGACGATCATCAGCACGTCGTTGGCGAAATCGAGCGCGTGCAACGAGAGGAAAACGTTGATGCGGTCGGTTTCGGAGCCGATGCGCGCCATCAGGTCGCCGGTGCGCTTGCCGCCGAAGTAGTCGAGCGGCAACGTGAGCAGGTGCTCGTAGGTGGTGGTGCGCAGGTCGGCGCCGATGCGCTCGGACACCAGCGCCAGCAGGTAGGTACGCGCCCAGCCCAGGCCCCAGCCGACCAGCGCCGCGCCGAGCAGCCCGCTCAGGTAGAGGCCCACGCGCATCGGATCGATCTTCTGCCCGTTCTGGAACGGGATCAGGATGTCGTCCATCAGCGGGATCGTGAGGTAGGGCGGCACCAGGGTGGCGGCCGTGGACAGCACCGTGAGGAAGAAGCCGGCGATCAGCTGCTTGCGGTAGGGCCGGGCGAAGCGGCCCAGCCGCAGCAGCACCCAGGTCGAGGGCGGGGTCTGGAGCTCGGTGTCGACCTCGTCGCCGTCGGCCTCGGGTGTCGCGCGCGCGACACCCGCCGCGTTGGCGCGCTGGCCGAACAGCCGCAGCAGGCGCAGCGCGGCGACCTGCTGGGCCAGGGTGTAGCGCCAGCGCACCAGCCGCCCGCGCCCGTCGACGAGATCGAGCAGGCCGACCCCGGACTGGTCGCTCAGCTGCAGTTCGAGCGCCGGGTCGGCGAGCGACCACTCACGCCACACGCCTTTGCCGCCGGGGTCCAGCGCCAGCAGCCGGCGATCTGTGAGCGCCACCAGGCCAAAACCGAAACGAAGTTCTTCATCGAGGTCAACCGACAGTGTTGCCAGAACGTTTTCCGCGACTGCGAGCCGGCTTTTCAGAGCCTCTGAAACCGCTTCGTTTTCGCCCTCCTGGGTGCCGACTGGATCGTGATGTTGCATTGTGTTTCTTTGACTCTTGCCCGTCGCGGCCCGTTGGGACCGCGCCATGACGCCCTTCGCGGGGCGCCGATTCTGACCGATCGCCATGGGCGCGCTTGAAGGCGCCGCGGTGCTCGGCCAAAGCACATCGAACGTTTGCATGACCCGTTTCGACGACATTCGCCTGCTGCGCATCAACTATTTGCGCGGCCCGAGCATCTGGACCTACCGCCCGGTGCTCGAAGTCTGGCTGGACCTCGGCCGGCTCGAGGAATTCCCCTCCAACAAGATCGAAGGCTTCGGCGACCGGCTGACGACCCTGCTGCCGGCGCTGATCGAGCACCACTGCGGCGTCGGCGAGCGCGGCGGCTTCATCCAGCGGCTGCGCGAAGGCACCTGGTCGGGCCACGTGCTCGAGCACGTGGTGATCGAGCTCTTGAACCTGGCCGGCATGGCCACCGGTTTCGGCCAGACCCGCGAGACCTCGGTCTCGGGCACCTACCGCATGGTGTTCCGCTCGCGTGACGAGCAGGTGGCGCGGGTGGCGCTGGCCGAGGGCCACCGCATCATGATGGCCGCGATCAACGACGACCCCATCGGCCCGGCCGACGTGCAGGCCGCGATCGAGGCGATCAAGTCGAAGGTCGACGACTGCTACCTCGGCCCGAGCACCGAGGCGATCGTGAATGCCGCGATCGACCGCGACATCCCCTACATGCGCCTGAACAGCGGCAACCTGGTCCAGATGGGCTACGGCGCCAACCAGCAGCGCATCTGGACCGCCGAGACCGACTACACCAGCGCCATCGGCGAATCGATCGCCAGCGACAAGGTGCTGACCAAGTCGCTGCTCGCGGGCTGCGGCATCCCGGTGCCCGGCGGCCAGGCGGTCGCCAGCCCGGCCGAGGCTTGGGAAGTGGCCGAGGACATGGGCGTGCCGGTGGTGGTCAAGCCCTCCGACGGCAACCACGGCCGCGGCGTGATCCTGGACCTGACCAAGCGCGAGGACATCGAGGCCGCCTTCTCCGTGGCCGAGCGCCACGGCAGCGAAGTGCTGGTCGAGCGCTACATCCGCGGCGAGGAGCACCGCGTGCTGGTCGTCGGCGGCCGCATGGTGGCGGCCGCGCGCGGCGAGACCGTCTGGGTCACGGGCGACGGCAAGTCGAACTGCAGCGAGCTCATCGACCTGCAGATCAACAGCGACCCGCGCCGCGGCGACACGGAAGACTTCCCGCTGTCCTTCCTGGGCGCGCGCGACGGCGCGATCCTGTCGGACCTGCGCCGCCAGGGCCTGGAGCCCGAATCGGTGCCCGAAGCCGGCCGCCGCGTGCTGATCCAGCGCAACGGCAACGTCGCGATCGACTGCACCGACAGCGTCCATCCCGAGGTCGCGCACATGGTCGAGCTGGCCGCGCGCGTGGTCGGCCTGGACATCGCGGGCATCGACCTGGTGTGCGAGGACATCTCCAAGCCGCTCGGCCCGCAGGGCGGCGCCATCGTCGAAGTCAACGCCGGCCCCGGCCTGCTGATGCACCTGAAGCCGGCCGTCGGTTCGCCGCGCCCGGTGGGCCGCGCGATCTGCGACCACCTGTTCCCCGACGACTCGCAAGGCCGCATCCCCGTGGTGGGCGTGGCCGGTTCGCGCGACAACGCGGTGATCGCCCGCCTGGTGGCCTGGCTGGTCGGCCTCGGCGGCCGCCACACCGGCCTGGCCTGCCGCGACGGCCTGTTCCTCGAGCGCCGCCGCGTCGACGCGCGCGACAGCGCCAACTGGGAAGCCGGCCACCGCCTGCTGATGAACCGCCAGGTGCAGGCCGTGGTGATCGAGAACGGCGCGCGCACCATCCTGCAGGACGGCCTGCCCTACGACCGCTGCGAGGTCGGCATCGTGACCGACCTCGGCGGCTTCGAGCAGCTGGGCGACTTCGACATCCGCGAGAGCGACCACATGGTCAAGGTGCTGCGCACCCAGGTCGACGTGGTGCTGCCCGAGGGCACCGCGGTGCTCAACGCCGACGACGAACGCGTGGCCGGCCTGGCGCCGCTGTGCGACGGCGCCGTGATCCTCTACAGCGTGGACGCGCAGGCCGCGTCGCTGACGGCCCACCAGGCCTCCGGCGGCAAGGCGGTGCTGATCCGCCAGGACCGCGTGGTGCTGGCCAACGGCACCAGCGAGTCCTTCCTGCCGGGCCTGGGCCGCCTCACCGTGTGGCGCGCCACCCATGCCGGCGTGAGCCTCGAGAGCCTGCTGGCCGCCGTGGCCGCGGCCTGGGCGCTGGGCATTCCGCTCAACCTCATCGGCGCGGGCATCGAGGCCTTCGAGGCCGACCTGCAGGCGGCACTGGCCTCGCTGCAGCTCTCGCAGAGCCAGCCCTCGCCCCAGCTCCAGCTCGCCTGATCCACCCGGTTCCTCCGCGCATCCGCGCGGGGGCACCCGCCGATACCCCCTGAAGAACCGCGCCGCCCCATGAAAGTCACCCGCACCCGCGCCCTTCGCGGCCCCAACCTCTGGAGCCGCCACACCGCCATCGAGGCGGTCGTTGCCTGCGAAGGCGACGAGAACGCCATCGGCCGGCTGGCCGGCTTCGAGGACCGCCTGCGCGCGGCCTTCCCGACCATCGGCGAGCTGCACCCGATGGTGCTGGGCCAGCCGCTGGCGTTGGCCCACGTGCTGGAGAACGCGGCCGTGGCGCTGCAGGCCCAGGCCGGCTGCGCGGTCAACTTCGGCCACACCTCGCCCACGCTGGAAGAAGGCGTCTACCAGGTGGTCGTGCAATACACCGAGGAGGCCGTGGGCCGCCGCGCGCTCGAGCTGGCCGAGGCGCTGATCGCCGCGGCGCAGAACGGCACCGCCTTCGACGCCACCGCCGCCATCACCGAGCTGCGCGACCTCGACGAATCGGAACGCCTGGGCCCGAGCACCGGCTCCATCGTCGATGCCGCCGTCGCGCGCGGCATCCCCTACCGCCGCCTCACCACCGGCAGCCTGGTGCAGTTCGGCTGGGGCTCGAAGCAGCGCCGCATCCAGGCCGCCGAGGTCGACAGCACCAGTGGCGTGGCCGAGTCGATCGCGCAGGACAAGGAGCTCACCAAGCAGCTGCTCAACGCCGCCGGTGTGCCGGTGCCGCTGGGCCGCCCGGTGGCCGACATGGACGACGCCTGGGCCGCCGCGCAGGAGATCGGCATGCCCGTGGTGGTGAAGCCGCAGGACGGCAACCAGGGCAAGGGCGTGACCGTCAACATCACGACGCGCGAGCAGCTCGACGCCGCCTACAAGGCCGCCGACGCCTACGGCGAGGTGATGGTCGAGAAATTCCTGCCGGGCTTCGACTTCCGCCTGCTGGTGGTGGGCGACCGCCTGGTGGCCGCCTCGCGCCGCGATCCGCCGCACGTGATCGGCGACGGCAGCGCCACCGTGCGCCAGCTGGTCGACACGGTCAACCTCGATCCGCGCCGCGGCGAGGGCCATGCCACCTCGCTGACCAAGATCCGCCTCGACGACATCGCCGTCGGCCGGCTCGAGGCCCAGGGCCTCACGCCCGATAGCGTGCCCGCGCTGGGCCAGCGCGTGGTGCTGCGCAACAACGCCAACCTCTCGACCGGCGGCACCGCCACCGACGTGACCGACACCGTGCACCCCGAGGTGGCGGCGCGCGCGGTCGACGCGGCGCAGATGGTCGGCCTGCACATCTGCGGCGTCGACGTGGTCTGCGAGAGCGTGCTGCGCCCGCTCGAAGAGCAGCACGGCGGCATCGTCGAGGTCAATGCCGCACCGGGCCTGCGCATGCACATCTCGCCCTCGTTCGGCCGCGGCCGCGCGGTCGGCGAGGCGGTGGTCGATGCGCTGTTCGCCCATGGCGACGACGGCCGCATCCCGGTGATCGCGGTCACCGGCACCAACGGCAAGACCACCACCACGCGGCTGATCAACCACATCGTCGCCTCCAGCGGCCTGCGCACCGGCATGACGAACACCGACGGCGTGTACGTCGATGGCCGCCAGACCGACAGCGGCGACTGCAGCGGCCCGAAGAGCGCGCGCAACGTGCTGCTGCATCCCGACGTGGACGCGGCCGTGTTCGAGGTCGCGCGCGGCGGCGTGCTGCGCGAGGGCCTGGGCTTCGACCGCTGCTCGGTGGCCGTGGTCACCAACATCGGCAGCGGCGACCACCTGGGCCTGAACTACATCACCACCGTCGAGGACCTCGCGGTGCTCAAGCGCGTGGTGGTGCGCAACGTGGCGCCCGGCGGCTACGCCGTGCTCAACGCGGCCGACCCCAACGTCGCCGCGATGGCCACCAACTGCCCGGGCGAGGTGATCTTCTTCGCGGCCGACCGCCAGCATCCGGTGATGGCCACGCACCGCGCGCAGGGCAAGCGCACCGTCTACGTCGACCAGGACACGGTGGTGGCGGCCGAGGGCTCGTGGCGCGAACGCATCGCGCTGCGCGACGTGCCGATCACGCGCGGCGGCAGCATCGGCTTCCAGGTCGACAACGTGATGGCCGCCGTGGCCGCGGCCTGGGCCGTGGGCCTGGACTGGGACACCATCCGCAGCGGCCTCGCGAGCTTCCTCAACGACGCCGCCGGCGTGCCCGGCCGCTTCAACGTGATGGACTACCGCGGCGCCACCGTGATCGCCGACTACGGCCACAACACCGACGCCATGCGCGCGCTGGTCTCGGCCGTGGACACCATGCCCGCGAAGAAGCGCTCGGTGGTCATCAGCGGCGCGGGCGACCGGCGCGATTCCGACATCCGCGACCAGACCGCGATCCTGGGCCAGGCCTTCGACGACGTGATCCTCTACCAGGATGCGGCCCAGCGCGGCCGCGCCGACGGCGAGGTGATGGGCCTGCTGCGCCAGGGCCTGCAGGGCGCGACCCGCACGCGCCAGATCGACGAGATCCGCGGCGAATTCATCGCCATCGACGCCGCGCTGGCCCGGCTGCAGCCCGGCGACCTCTCGCTGATCCTGGTCGACCAGGTCGACGAAGCGCTCGCTCACCTCGCGAAGCGCATCGCCGAGGGCTGAGCCCTCGGCCTGCGGGATTCGTCCCACACGCGGGGGCGCGTCCCGCCGGGTCCGCAATCTGTGCCGTCCCACAGGCCGCGCGCGCCGCGCGGCCGGACACTGGGCCTCCAGTCGCGCACTGCCTCGCTCTCGAGGAAGTCGCGTCCTTTCCAGGAGGCCCGATGACCCCAACGATTCACGCGGGAACGATCCCGTCCCGCCGGCCGATGCGGCCGCTGCGCTCCCTTCGCATCCTCGCGCTCGCCGCCGGGCTGGTCGCGCTCGGCGCCCATGCCCAGGCGCCCGGTTCCGACGCCCGCATGCAGAAGGAGCGCGCCACCTGCGACGGCGTGCAGCAGGACCGCGCGGCCTGCCTGCGCGAAGCCGGCGCGGCACGGCAGGAGGCCGGCCGCAACGGCCTGACGAGCGCCAGTCCCGGCGGCTACGACGCCAACGCGCTCGCGCGCTGCCGCGAGCAGCCGGTGGCCGATCGCGCCGACTGCGAAGCGCGCATCCGCGGCAGCGCGGGCGCCGGCCGCACCACCACCGAAGGCAGCGTGATGGGCGGCGGCGTGATCCGCGAGACCGTGACGCCCCTGCCCGCGCAGCCGGCACCGGCGCGCTGAACCCTTCACCCGTTCCATCGGCTCATTTCGAGGAGCACACCATGACCCACCGTCTTCTTTTCACCCGCGGCGCCATCGCCGCCCTCGTGGCGCTCGGCGCCCTGGCCAGCGCGGGCACCGCCAGCGCGCAATCGCGCCGTGGCGACGCCACCTACGAACGCGAACTGGCCGTCTGCGGCCACAACCAGCAGGACCGCGCGGCCTGCATCCGCGAAGCCGGCGCGGCACGCCAGGAAGCGGCGCGCGGCGGCCTCACGAGCGCGCCCGACTACCGCCGCAACGCGCTGCAACGCTGCGCGCTGCAGCCGCCGGGCGATCGCGCCGACTGCGAGGCCCGCGTGCTCGGTGGCGAGGGCAACACCCGTGCCGCGGTCGACGGCAGCGTGATGGGCGGCGGCGTGATCCGCGAGTCGGTCACCACGGTCGTGATGCCGGCGCCCGCGCCCTACCCGGTGGCACCGCCCGCGCCGATGATGCGCGCGCCCGAGCCCGTGATGGTGCCGCCGGCCGCCTATCCGGCCGCGCCGATGCCCTACCCGGCACCGCAGCCGATCCGCTGATCGCCATCGGCATCCGCCACGAGGCGCCCTTCGGGGCGCCTTTTTCCTGCGAAAAACCGCCTCGACGCCCCGAAATCCGGGTGTTTTCCCTCTTGGCGAGGTCTTGCAGGACTGCAAATCGATGCCCCGCAATGTCACAGAATTGTCATAAAAGCCCTGGGGGCTGCTAGCTATAGTTCTCGGCTCCTGCCTTACCGAGAAACTTTCCACCCATGAATGCCATCAAGGTCGCTCGCCGATTCATCGAAACGGACCCGGCCAACGAATCGGCCAAGATCCTCGCCCAGCTCGTGCTGGCCCTCGAATCCGAACGCAGCTTCGAACTCGTCACGCTCTACAGCCTCGACTACAAGAGCTTCCAGCTGGCGATGGACATCCTCAAGGAGTGGCGCCTCGACCGCTACTACGCCAGCAAGTCCAAGCTGTTCGATCTGTCGCTGCAGGTCAGCGAGCTCGACACCAAGAGCAGCAGCAACTGAGATCCGACGGTCCCGCGCCTTTTTCGTTTTCCTCGCTCCCGCTCCCCGCCTCTCCCCTTCCCCCGATTCCCCTCGCGTTCGACGCGACCGCTGCACCGTCGCAGCCGGCCGATCCGCTTCCCTTCCGCTTCCCGAACCCGCGCCACGCGACGCGCCTGCCTTTGCGCGGGCGCGCGGCGGGAGCGCGGGCGGCCGCGGCGCTGGCACGCGCGCGTGTCGTGCCCATGTCCAGCGGTCGCCGATTCGGCCTCCAGCCTTCCAAATATTCGAAGACCGATCGCTGAAACGAGCCCGGTCTTTCGGCAGCCTCCCTGGAAAGACCGGCCTCAGCCCCTTCCAATATTGGCAAGCCGGCGTACGTGCCATTCCCGATCCCGCCCCGCCGATCCAGTCCTAGACTCCGACGCGGCAGGCGCGCGCCCCGCATGACGGGCGCCCCGCGCCCTCCCTCATCAACCGGGTACTGGATCAAATGCAAGCAAAACACAGGATCGCCGTCATTCCCGGCGACGGCATCGGCGTCGAGGTGATGCCCGAGGGCCTTCGCGTGCTGGATGCCGTGGGCCGCCGCTTCGGCATCGATTTCTCGTTCGACCATTTCGACTGGGGTTCGGACCACTACGTGCGCACCGGCCTGATGATGCCGGCCGACTGGGACGACAAGATCCAGGGCCACGACGCGATCTACTTCGGCGCGGTGGGCGCGCCCGACAAGGTGCCCGACCACATCGCCGTGTGGGGCCTCCTGATCAAGATCCGCCGCGAGTTCGACCAGTACGTGAACCTGCGCCCGGTGCGCCTGATGCCCGGCGTGCCCGGCCCGCTGGCGCACCGCCAGCCCGGCGACATCGACTTCCTGGTGGTGCGCGAGAACACCGAGGGCGAATACACCTCGGTCGGCGGTCGCCTGTTCGAGGGCACGCCGCGCGAGATGGCGATCCAGGAAGCGGTGTTCACGCGCACCGGCGTGGACCGGATCATCGACTACGCGTTCCAGCTGGCGAGCCGCCGCAAGCGCAAGAACCTGGTGGCCGCGACCAAGTCCAACGGGATCTCGATCACGATGCCCTACTGGGACGAGCGCCTGGCCGAGATCGCGAAGCGCTACCCCGACGTGGCGACGAGCAAGTACCACATCGACATCCTGTGCGCGCACTTCGTGCAGCACCCCGACTGGTTCGACGTGGTGGTGGCCTCCAACCTGTTCGGCGACATCCTGTCGGACCTGGGTCCGGCCTGCACCGGCACCATCGGCATCGCGCCTTCGGGCAACCTCAACCCCGAGCGCAAGTTCCCCTCGCTGTTCGAACCCGTGCACGGCTCGGCCCCCGACATCGCGGGCAAGGGCATCGCCAACCCCATCGGCCAGATCTGGTCGGCCGCGCTGATGCTCGACCACCTCGGCGGCGACAACCCGGTCTACGCCGAAGCCTCGGCCGCCGTGCTCTCGGCGATCGAGACCGTGCTCAGCGAAGGTCCGCGCACCCGCGACATGGGTGGCACCGCCAACACCGTCGACGTGGGGCGTGCGATCGCCGAGTGCATCTCGGCATGAGTTCTCGCGCCTGCCGTACGGTTCGTCGTGCCTTGGATGAGGTGCGTGGGTCGGGGCGGGCGCGCTCCGACGGCGTGATCGGCCGGCACCACTGCAGCGCCTCCGTGCACAGGGCAGTGGGTGCTTCCCGCAGCGAAATAAAGGAGGAGCCGAAGGCGGGGGACATTCGCGGAGGGAAGTACCCGCTGTCCTGTGCACGCGCCCCGGACAAAAGCACCCCGAACAGAAACAAACACGCAAAGCGATGAGCCTCTTCTTAATCAAGCGCCTTGCCACGCTGATCGGCACGCTGATCGGCGCCTCCATCATCGTCTTCCTCGTCCTGGAGATCCTGCCCGGCAATGCCGCGCAGATGCTCATGGGCCCGGACGCCGCCCCCGAAGCCGTCGCCGCCCTGGCCACCAAGCTCGGCCTCGACCAACCCGCCTGGACCCGCTACTGGCACTGGATCGCCGGACTTCTCACCGGCGACCTCGGCGACTCCTACGCCTACAGCTCCCCCGTGCTCGACCTCATCCTCGAGCGCCTCGCACTCACCGTCCCCCTGGCCCTCTTGGCCATGGCCTTCACCACCGTGCTCGCCCTGCTCGTGGGCGTCACCGCCGCCGCCCGCCACAACAAGCTCGGCGACGTCGGCCTCATGGGCCTCACCCAGGTCGGCATCGCCATCCCCAACTTCTGGTTCGCCATCCTGCTGATCCTCGTCTTCTCCGTGCAGCTGCAGTGGTTCTCCGCCGGCGGCTTCGACGGCTGGGGCGAGGGCGTCTTCGCCGGCTTGAAGTCGCTCCTGCTGCCCGCCCTGTCGCTGGCCGTCGTGCAGGCGGCCATCCTCGCGCGCATCACCCGCTCGGCCGTGCTCGAGGTCATGCGCGAGGACTTCGTGCGCACCGCGCGCGCCAAGGGCGTGACCCAGCGGGCAGTGCTCTGGACCCACGTGCTGCGCAATGCCCTGATCCCCGTCATCACCGTCATGGGCATGCAGTTCTCCGAGCTGCTCGCCGGCACCATCGTGGTGGAGAACGTGTTCTACCTGCCGGGCCTGGGCCGCCTGATCTTCCAGGCCATCAGCAACCGCGACCTCATCGTCGTGCGCAACTGCGTCATGCTGCTCGCGGCCATGGTCGTCATCGTCAACTTCGTGGTCGACGTGCTCTATGCCGTCATCGACCCGCGCATCAAGGCGAGCGACATATGAGCGCCACTCCCGCCTCCCTGGCCGTGCCTTCGGCCGCCGCCCTCAAGCTGCCCGGCTTCTGGCAGCGCGCGCGCCACCACCGCAGCTTCGTCATCGGCGGCGTGCTCGCCGCCTTGCTGCTGCTCGCGGCCCTGGTCTCCTACCTCTGGACGCCCTACTCGCCCTACGCCATGGACATGGCCAACAAGATGCAGGCGCCCTCGGCCAGCCACTGGCTGGGCACCGACGCCTTCGGGCGCGACGTGGCCTCGCTGCTGCTGGTGGGCGCCCGTGCCTCCATCCTGGTGGGCGTCATCGCCGTGGGCATCGGCCTGGTGGTGGGCACCGCCCTGGGCCTGCTGGCCGCGGCCAGGCGGGGCTGGGTGGAAGAAGCCATCATGCGTTTCTCCGACTTCTCGCTGGCCTTCCCCGCCATCCTCTCGGCCATCATGATGACGGCCGTCTTCGGCGCGGGCATCGTCAACGCCATCATCGCCATCGGCATCTACAACATCCCCACCTTCGCGCGCATCACGCGCGCCTCGGCCAACGCCATCTGGTCGCGCGAGTACGTGGCCGCCGCGCGTGCCTGCGGCAAGGGATCATTCGCCATCACCATGCAGCACGTGCTGCCCAACATCTCGGCGGTGCTGATCGTGCAGATCACCATCCGCTTCGCCATCGCGATCCTGGCCGAGGCCGCCCTCTCCTACCTCGGCCTGGGCACGCAGCCGCCCCAGCCCTCCTGGGGCCGCATGCTCAGCGAGGCGCAGACCCTGATGTTCCAGCAGCCCCTCCTGGCCGTCTTCCCGGGCATGGCCATCGCGCTGGCGGTGCTGGGCCTGAACCTCTTGGGCGACGGCCTGCGCGACCTGCTCGATCCGCGTCTGGCGCGTGCGAGGTGAGCGACATGGCCACCAACAATCCCATGCCCCTCCTCGAAGTCGACAACCTCCACATCGGCCTGCAGACCCAGCGCGGCCCCGCCCAGGCCGTGCGCGGCGTCTCCTTCTCGCTCGAGCGCGGCCAGACCCTCGGCATCGTGGGCGAGTCGGGCTGCGGCAAGTCCATCACGGTCATGTCCCTCATGGGCCTGCTTCCGGCCACCGCCAAGGTCACGGGCAGCATCCGCCTGGACGGCCAGGAGCTCATCGGGCAGCCCGAGTCGGCCCTGTGCCAGATCCGCGGCAACCGCATCGGCATGATCTTCCAGGAGCCGATGACGGCTCTGAACCCGGTCCACACCATCGCGCGCCAGGTCGGCGAGCCGCTGCGGCTGCACCGCGGGCTGACAGCGAAGCAGGCTCGCGCCGAGGCGCTGAACCTGCTGCAGCGCGTGGGCATTCCCGACGCGGCCTCGCGCCTGGATGCCTATCCGCACCAGTTCTCGGGCGGCCAGCGCCAGCGCATCGGCATCGCCATGGCGCTGGCCTGCGGGCCCGACCTGCTGATCGCCGACGAACCCACCACCGCCCTGGACGTGACGATCCAGAAGCAGGTGCTCGACCTGATCCAGAACCTGGTGGCCGAGATGGGCATGGCGCTGATCCTGATCTCGCACGACCTGGGCGTGATCGCCAACAGCGTGCAGCGCATGCTCGTGATGTACGGCGGCAGCGTGGTGGAGAGCGGGCCGACGCGCGCGCTCTTCGCGAACCGGGCCCATCCGTATACCAAGGGGCTGTTCGCGGCGCGGCCGGTGATCGGGGCGCCGAAGGGCCAGCGGCTGGCGACGATTCGCGGCAGCGTGCCCGAGCTGGTGGACCTGCCCGCGGGTTGTCCCTTCGCGGGGCGCTGCAGCTACACGGTCGATGCCTGCCAGTCGACGCGCCCGCCCGCGGTGATGCTGCCTGACGACCATGCGGTGCGCTGCATCCGACTCGACGAGATCGAAGCGGAGGCCGTGGCATGAGCACGACCACCACCAACACACCGCTGCTGCAAGTCACCGACCTCGTTCGCCACTACGCGCTGCCGCGCGAGAAGCTGCTGGGCCCGCCGCCCACCGTCAAGGCCCTCAATGGCGTGAGCTTCGAGGTGCAGGCCGGGCGCAGCGTGGGGATCGTCGGGGAGTCCGGGTCGGGCAAGTCGACCATCGCACGGCTCGTGATGGCCCTGGACAAGCCCACCTCGGGCAGCGTGAAGCTCGAAGGGCGCGAGTTGCATGCCCTCTCAAGAGACGAACTTCGCACCGCTCGGCGCGACTTCCAGATGGTCTTCCAGGACCCCTACGGCTCCCTCGACCCGCGCCAGACCGTCGCGCGCATCGTGGCCGAGCCTCTGGAGGCACTGGCCCAGGTCTCGAAGAAGGAGCAGCGCGAGCGCGCCGCCGAATCCCTGGCCGCCGTGGGCCTGCGCCCCACCGACCTCGACAAGTACCCGCACGAGTTCTCGGGCGGCCAGCGCCAGCGCATCGCGATCGCACGCGCCCTGATCACCCGCCCCAAGCTCATCGTCGCCGACGAGCCCGTGAGCGCCCTGGACGTCTCCGTGCAGGCCCAGGTGCTCAACCTCATGCAGGACCTGCAGCAGCAGTTCGGCATCAGCTACCTGCTCATCAGCCATGACCTGGCCGTCGTCAACCACCTGTGCGACGAAGTCTGCGTGGTCTTCAAGGGGCAGATCGTCGAGTGCGGCACGCCGCAGGAGCTCTTCGCCAACGCCCAGCATCCCTACACGCGCACGCTGCTCGGCGCCGTGCTGCAGGCACCGGCCCACTGAATTTTTTCTGTTGTCTTTTCCAGGAGCTATCGAAGTATGTTGAAGCGTCGCACCCTCATGACGTCCGCCATGGCCGCGGCCATCCCGGGCGTCTTCCTGCCGCAGGCGCGCGCGCAGGCCGGCAAGAACACGCTGACCATCGGCATGCCGCTCGAACCGCCGGGCCTGGACCCGACCACGGGCGCGGCCTCGGCCATCGCCGAGATCACGCAGTACAACATCTTCGAGACGCTGACCAAGGTCAACGCCGACGGCTCGGTCACGCCGATGCTCGCCGAGAGCTGGACCTCCTCGCCCGACATGAAGACCTTCGTCTTCAAGCTCAAGCGCGGCGTCAAGTTCCAGAACGGCGAGCCCTTCAACGCGGCGGTGGTGAAGTTCTCCTTCGACCGCGCGGGCAACGCCAAGAGCACCAACAAGGACAAGCGCTTCTTCAGCGAGATCGGCACCGTGGTGCTCGACGAGCACACGGTGGGCGTGAACAGCACGCTGCCCAATCCCGACCTGCCCTTCATGCTGGGCCAGTCCACCGCCTGCCTGGTCGAGCCCAAGAGCGCCGACACCAATGCCACGCAGCCCGTGGGCACCGGCCCCTACAAGCTCGGCGGCTGGCAGCGCGGCGCCTCGTGCACGCTGGTCAAGTCCACCACCTACCGCGATCCCGCGCAGGCCAAGATCGAGCGCTTCGTGTTCCGCTTCATGTCGGACACCGCGGCCCAGACCGCCGCGCTGCTGTCGGGCGACATCGACATCTTCCCGCGCGCGGGCACGCGCTCGGTGAGCCAGTTCAAGGGCAACAACCGCTTCCAGGTGATCGAAGTCGGCACGCGCGGCAAGGTGATCCTCACCATCAACAACCGCAAGAAGCCGCTCGACGACGTGCGCGTGCGCCGCGCGATCCTGGCGGCGATCGACCGCAACGCGATCGTGCAGGGCGCGGCCGACGGCTTCGGCAAGCCCATCGGCAGCCACTACGCGCTGGGCGCGCCGGGCTTCGTCGACACCACCGCGATGAATCCCTTCGACGTCGAAAAGGCGAAGAAGCTCCTGGCCGAGGCCGGCGTGAAGACGCCGCTCGAGCTGCGCCTGCAGTTGCCGCCGCCGTCGTACGCGCGCCAGGGCGGCGAGGTGATCGCCGCGCAGCTCGCGCAGATCGGCATCAACGTGAAGATCCAGAACGTGGAATGGGCCCAGTGGCTCAGCGGCACCTTCGGCGGCGCGCACGACTTCGACCTCACGATGGTCGCGCACGTCGAGCCCTTCGACCTCGTGAAGTACACCGAGCCCGACTACTACTGGGGCTACGACTCGAAGAAGTTCCGCGACCTGTTCGCCGCGATCCAGAACGAGGAGAACAAGAAGCGCCGCGCCGACCTGCTGGGCGACGCGCAGAAGATGCTCGCGACCGACGCGGTCAACGGCTTCCTCTACCAGGCCGTGTTCCCGACCATCGCGCGCAAGGAAGTCAAGGGCCTGTGGCCCAGCATGCCGATCGTGGTGAACGACCTCGCGGCCATCTCGTGGAGCTGATGCGATGACGACGAAGAACCTGTACGACCTCGGCGCGGCCGAACTCGGCGCCGCCTACGCGCGCCGCGAACTCTCGCCGGTGGAGGTGGCGCGCTCGGTCAATGCGCGCATCGAGGCGCTCGAGCCCAGGCTCTGCGCCACCTGGCTGTTCCGCCCCGAGCTCGCGCTCGAGCAGGCGCGCGCCTCCGAGGCGCGCTGGCAGGCCGGCACGCAGCGCGGCGCGCTCGACGGCGTGCCCGTGACCATCAAGGACAACCTCGCGACCGCGGGCGACCCGATGCCGCTGGGCACCGCCGCCTATCCGCTGGTGCCGATGGCGCAGGACTCGCCGCCCGCCGCGCGCCTCAAGGAGGACGGCACGGTGCTCGTGGCCAAGACCACCATGCCCGACGTGGGCATGCTGTCCTCGGGCCTGTCGACCTTCCACCATCTCTCGCGCAATCCCTGGGACCTGTCGCGCACGCCGGGCGGCTCGAGCGCCGGTGCCGGCTCGGCCGCCGCGGCCGGCTACGGCCCGCTGCACGTGGGCACCGACATCGGCGGCTCGCTGCGCCTGCCCGCGAGCTGGTGCGGCATCTACTCGCTCAAGCCCAGCTTCGGCCGCATCCCGCTGAGCACGCCCTACATGGGCCGCTGCGCCGGCCCGATGACGCGCACCGTGGAGGACTCGGCGCTGATGATGGCCTCGATGGCCCAGCCCGACGCGCGCGACTACTCCGAGCTGCCGCCCGGCGCGATCGACTGGGCCGCCTTCGCGGTCGAGCCCGATTTCATCAAGGGCAAGCGCGTGGGCCTGTTGATGGACGCGGGCTGCGGCCTGCCGCTCGATCCGCAGATCGCCGAGGCGGTGCGCCGCGCCGCGAAGCGCATCGAGGACGCAGGCGCGCACGTCGAGCCGATGCAGCCCTTCATGACGCCGAAGATGCTGCAGGGCATGGACCACTTCTGGCGCATGCGCTCGCTGAGCGACCTGCGCACGATGAGCGCCGAGCAGCGCGCGAAGATGCTGCCCTACATCCTGACCTGGGCCGAGAGCGCGGCCGAGTTCTCGGGCGAGCACATCTACGAGGCCTACAGCCAGTTCATCGCCACGCGCGCCGCGGCGGTGGCGGCCACGGTCGGCTTCGACTTCGTGCTCTCGCCGGTGTCGCCCAACATGCCCGCGCCCGCGGAGCATGCTTCGCCCACCAACGACCCGCTGCGCTCGCTCGAGCACATCGGCTTCACCGTGCCCTACAACATGTCGGAACAGCCGGCGGCCTCGATCAACTGCGGCTACTCCGCCGAGGGCCTGCCGATCGGCCTGCAGATCATCGGCCGGCGCTTCGACGACCTCGGCGTGCTGCAGTTCAGCCGCGCCTTCGAGCAGATCCGCGAGCCGCAGAAGCCCTGGCCCGAACTCGGCTGAAGCGCTTGTCCGACACTGGGCGGCGCGCGAGCCTCTCGCGCACCGCCCCCCGTTTTTCCGCGCCGCCCCGCCGGCGCCGCCCGCAAGGAGACACCCCCATGAACCCCACCCACTTCATCGACGGCCGTCGCGTGCCCTCGGAAGGCAACGCCACCATCGACGTGATCGACCCCAGCGACGGCGAGCGCTTCGGCCAGCTCGCGCGCGGCACCGCGGGCGACATCGATGCCGCCGTGAAGGCCGCGCGCCGCGCGGTCGGCGAGAACTTCGACGGCCCCTGGGGCGCTCTGAGCGCGCTCGAGCGCGGCCGGCTGATGGCCAAGCTCGGCGCGGCCGTGCTCGCCCACCACGAGGAACTGGCCCAGCTCGAGGCGCGCGACACCGGCAAGGCGCTGCGCGTGGCACGCAACGACGCCACCGCGCTCGCGCGCTACATGGAGTACTACGCCGGCGCCTGCGACAAGCTGCATGGCGACACCCTGCCCTACGAACGCGGCTACACCGTGCTCACCGTGCGCGTGCCGCACGGCGTGACCGGCCACATCATTCCCTGGAACTACCCGATGCAGATCGCGGGTCGCAGCGTGGGCGCCGCGCTGGCCGCGGGCAATGCCTGCGTGGTCAAGCCGGCCGAGGACGCGAGCCTCTCGCTGCTGCGCCTGGCCGAGCTGGCGGCCGAGGTCGGCTTTCCGGCCGGCACGCTCAACGTGGTCACGGGCTACGGCAAGGAAGCCGGCGCGGCGCTGTGCGCGCACCCGGGCATCGACCACATCTCCTTCACCGGCTCCACCGTCACCGGCCGCAGCGTGGGCCTGGCGGCCGCCGAGCGCCACTGCCCCGTGACGCTGGAGCTGGGCGGCAAGTCGCCGCAGATCGTGTTCGCCGATGCCGACCTCGACGCGGCCGAGCCGGTGCTGGTCAACGCCATCATCCAGAACGCCGGCCAGACCTGCTCGGCGGGCAGCCGGGTGCTGGTCGAGCAGTCGATCTACGAAGAGGTGGTGCAGCGGCTCGCGAAGCGCTTCTCGGCCGTGCGCGCCGGCCCGCCGGCCGACGACCTCGACATGGGCCCGCTGATCAACGAGAAGCAGTTCCGCCAGGTGCGCGACATGGTCGCCACCGCCGAGGCCCAGGGCCTGAAGGTGGCCGCGCGCGGCAGCGTGGCGCCCAGTGCATCGGCCCAGGGCTTCTACCAGGAGGCCGTGCTGTTCCGCGACGTGCCCGGCGACAGCGACATCGCGCAGCGCGAGATCTTCGGCCCGGTGCTGGCGCTCACGCCCTTCGCCGACGAGGCCGAGGCCGTGCGCCTGGCCAACGGCACCGACTTCGGCCTGGTGGCCGGCATCTGGACGCGCGACGGCGCGCGCCAGCTGCGCATGGCGCACAAGATGCACTGCGGCCAGGTCTTCATCAACAATTACGGCGCGGCCGGCGGCGTGGAACTGCCCTTCGGCGGCGTGAAGTCATCGGGCTTCGGCCGCGAGAAGGGCTTCGAGGCCCTGCTCGGCTTCACCACCCTCAAGACCATCGCGATCAAGCACGGATAAGCAAGGCGGAACCAGACCATGGCATTGAACGAACAAGAGAAGGCGGCCGCTCCCAAGCGCCGCGTGGGCCTCGTGGGCGTGGGCCTGATGGGCAGCGGCATCGCGCAGAACATCGTGGGCCACGGCCATGCGCTCACGGTGCTCGAGCACCCGGGCAACCAGCCGATCGACGCCCTGCTCGCGGCCGGCGCGACCTCCACGCCCGACGTGGCGAAGCTCGCGGCCGAGGTCGACGTGCTGATCCTCTGCGTGACCGGCACGCCGCAGGTCGAGGCCGTGATGCTCGGCGAGAAGGGCGCGCTCTCCGCCCTGCGCCCCGGCACCGTGGTGGTCGACTGCTCGACCGCGGTGCCCGAATCCACCTCGCGCGTGGCACGCGCCGTCGAGACCAGGGGTGGCCATTTCCTCGACGCGCCGATGACCCGCACCGCGAAGGAAGCGGCCGAGGGCCGGCTCAACCTGCTGGTGGGCGGCGACGCCGAGGTGCTGGCCTCCTGCCTGCCGCTCCTGCGCGCCTTCGCCGAGAACGTCACGCACGTGGGCGGCATCGGCGCCGGCCATGCGATGAAGCTGCTGCACAACTTCGTCTCGCTGGGCACCGTGGCGCTGCTGTGCGAGGCCGCGGCCTGCGCCGAGCGCGCGGGCGTCAAGCCCGATGTCTTCGTCGACGTGCTCGCCAAGGGCGGCGGCAACGGTGTCGCGCTCGAACGCGTCAAGCCCAAGCTCCTGACCGGCAGCACCGATTCGCTCAAGTTCTCGATGGCCAACGCCAAGAAGGACCTGGGCTACTACAACGACATGGCCGAGCAGTCCGCGGCCGCGCACGGCATCGCGCAGGCGGTCGACGCGCTGCTCACGCGCGGCGTCGACACCTTCGGCGGCGACCGCATGGTGCTGGACCTGGTCGAGGCGCTCAAGCGCTGAGCACCCGCGCGGGAACGCCCTCGCGCGGGCGTTTCCTGCGCAGATCCGCGCGACGCCCGCGTGACCGCCGGGCCCCGCGCAACCCCATACCCGTTTTTCGAAGTCGCTGAAGCGACAAGGCAAGTTCGGGCAAACCTCAGTCGACGCGGCCACACCGCGCTTCCACAATCCCCCGCTGGACCCCGGCGACACCGACCTCCAGAGCCGGTGCGCGGGTGAATGCCTTGACGGCAACTGCGAGGATCGACGTGGAACTGTTCTTTCAGCAACTGCTCAACGGCCTGACCGTGGGCGGTGTCTACAGCCTGGTGGCCCTGGGCCTCACGCTGGTCTACGGCATCCTGCACGTGCCGAATTTCGCGCACGGCGCCTTCTACATGGCCGGGGCCTTCGCGGGCTACTACCTGATGGCCCGGCTGGGCCTCAACTACTGGCTCGCGATGGCCGGCGCGGCGGTGGTGGTCGCGGTGATCGCGATGCTGGCCGAGCGGCTGGTGTTCCATCCGCTGCGCAACGCGCCCGAGCTGCACGACATGATCGCCGCCATCGGCATCCTGCTGTTCATCGAGGCCGGCGCGCAGGCCATCTTCGGCGCCGACTTCCACCGCATGCCCACGCCCTACGGCCAGATCGTCGAGGTGTTCGGGCTCACGGCGCCGCTGCAGCGCCTGCTGATCATCGCGGGCGCCTTCGGGCTGATGGTGCTGCTGCACCTGTTCCTCAACCACACGGTGCTGGGCTCGACCATCATCGCGATGGCGCAGAACCGCGACGGCGCGGCGCTGGTGGGCATCGACGCCACGCGCGTCACGCTGCTGGTGTTCGCGATCTCGGGCGCGCTGGCGGCGGTGGCCGCGGTGCTCTATGCGCCGATCAACCTGGTCTACCCGAGCATGGGCAACCTGGTGATCACCAAGGCCTTCGTGATCATCATCCTCGGTGGCATGGGCAGCTTCCCGGGCGCCATCGTCGGGGGCTTGATCATCGGCATGGCCGAGAGCTTCGGCGGCTTCTACTTCTCGACCGACTACAAGGACATCATCGCCTTCGTGCTGCTGGTGGTGATCCTGTCGCTGCGCCCGCAGGGCCTGTTCACGCCGAAGGGAGCGCGCTGATGGGATCGCTGCTGCAAGGCAAGGCCGGCTGGGCCGTGCTCGCGCTGATCGCGCTGGCCTTTCCGCTGTTCGCGCCCAACAACTACCTGATCTCGGTCGCGACGCAGGCCTTCATCATGGCCATCGCCGCGCTGGGCCTGAACCTGATCACCGGCTACACGGGCCAGTTCAACCTCGCGCACGGCGCCTTCATGGCCGTGGGCGCCTACACGGTGGGCATCCTCACGGTCGACCACCAGGTGCCGTTCTGGATCGCCTTCGCGCTCGCGGGCGTGGTCACGGGCGTGCTGGGCTTCTTCATCGGCATCCTGTCGCTGCGGCTGAAGGGCCACTACTTCTCGATCTTCACGCTGTGCGTGAGCTACATCATGTTCCTGCTGATCGAGAAGTGGGAGAGCCTCACGCACGGTCCGGTGGGCATCATGGGCATCCCCTCGCCCACGGGCATCGGGCCGCTGCAGTTCGGCACGCCGCTGTCGCAGTACTACCTGGTGCTGGCCTTCCTCGCGCTGGGCATCTGGGTCATGGCGCGCATCGTGCGCTCGCTGCTGGGCCGCAGCTTCATGGCGGTGCGCAACAGCGACGAGTTGGCCGAGGCGCTGGGCACCGACCTGATGCGCACCAAGACGCTGTCCTTCGTGCTGTCGGTGATCTACGCCGGCTTCGCGGGCGCGCTCTACGCGGGCCAGGTGCGCTTCCTCGGCCCCGACCTCGCGAGCGAGGCCGTGACCTTCGACCTCGTGATGTTCGTGCTGGTGGGCGGCATCGGCACGCTGCTCGGGCCGCTGGTGGGCACCTTCCTGGTCACCGGCCTCACGCAGAGCCTGCAGTTCCTGCAGGACTACCGCATGGTGGTGTTCGGCCCGGTGCTGATCGCGCTGATCATCTTCCTGCCCGACGGCATCGTCGGCACCTGGCTCAAGCGCCGGGCGCGCAAGGCGGACGCGCGGCGGGCCGCGGCTTCCGCCGCCACCGTGCAGGAGGTGCGGCGCCATGCTTGAGATCGAGGGCCTCACCAAGCAGTTCTTCGGCCTGACCGCGGTCGACAGCGTGAGCACGCGCTTCGAGCGCGGCCAGATCAGCGCCATCATCGGCCCCAACGGCGCCGGCAAGACCACCTTCTTCAACCTGGTGGCGGGCACGCACAAGCCGAGCGCGGGCCGCATCGCCTTCGAGGGCCGCGACGTCACCGGCATGCGCCCCGACCACGTAGCGCGGCTGGGCATCGCGCGCACCTTCCAGACCACGCACCTGTTCGACAACGCCACCGTGCTCGACAACCTGATCGTGGGCCACCGGCTGCGCACCCACTCGGGCCTGTGGGACGTGCTGATCGGCAGCCGCCGCCTGCGCGAGGAAGAGAAGCTGTGCCGCGACAAGGCGCAGGAGGCGCTGGACTTCGTGGGCCTCTCGCACATCGCCCACCGCATCGCGGCCGACATCACGCAGGAGGAGCGCAAGCGCGTGGCCTTCGCGCTCGCGCTGGCGACCGACCCGCAGCTGCTCCTGCTCGACGAACCCGCGGGCGGCGTGAACCCCGAGGAGACCGTGGGCCTGGCGGCGCTGATCCGCAAGCTGGTGGCGCACGGCAAGACCGTGTGCCTGATCGAGCACAAGATGGACATGATCATGCAGCTGGCCGACAAGATCGTCGTGCTCAACAACGGCGCCAAGATCGCCGAGGGAACGCCCGCCGAGATCCGCCGCGATCCGCAGGTGATCGAGGCCTACCTGGGGACCGACCATGCTGCGGTTTGAGGGCGTCGACCTCCACTACGGGAGCTTCCGCGCGCTCAGCGGCGTGAGCCTGCATGCCGATCCGGGCGAGCTGGTGGTGCTGCTGGGCGCCAACGGCGCGGGCAAGACCTCGATCTTCATGGCCGCCAGCGGCATCCGCCGCCCGAGCGCGGGCCGCATCCGCCTGGGCGACGGCGACATCACGGGCCAGCGCCCGGCGCAGATCGTGGCCTCGGGCCTGGTGCACTGCCCCGAGGGCCGCAAGCTGTTCCCGATGATGACGGTGCGCAAGAACCTCACGCTGGGCGCCTACGTGCACCGCGGCGACAAGGCCGGCATCCAGCGCTCGCTCGACGAGGTGTTCTCGCTGTTCCCGATCCTCGCGGCCAAGCAGAACGATCCCGCGGGCTCGCTCTCGGGCGGCCAGCAGCAGATGGTGGCGATCGGCCGCGCGATGCTCGGGCGGCCCAGGGTTCTGCTGCTCGACGAGCCCTCGCTGGGCCTGGCGCCGCTGATCGTGAAGCAGGTGTTCGAGGTGATCCAGCGCATCAACCAGCAGGGCACCACGGTGCTGCTGGCCGAGCAGAACGCCTACTCGGCGCTGGCCATCGCGCACCGCGCCTACGTCATCGAGCGCGGCCGCATCGCGCTCGAGGGCGACCGCGAATCGCTGCTGCACAACGAGGCGGTGCGCGCCGCCTACATCGGCGCCTGAGCCGCGCGCCGGTCCCCCGCTTTTTCCTCGCCCCCCAACTACAGGAGACAACGCCATGACATCCACCACGCCCCTTCGCACCCGCCGCCGCCTCGCCGCGCTGCCCGTGGCCGCCGCGCTGGCCGCCGCCTTCGGTGCCGGCTCCGCCTTCGCGCAGGACACGGTGAAGATCGGCTTCACGGGCCCGCTGAGCGGCGGCGCCGCGCTCTACGGCAAGAACGTGGTCAACGGCATGGAGATGGCGATCAAGGAAGTGAATGCCGCGGGCCTCGAGGTCGGCGGCAAGAAGTACAAGTTCGAGCTGGTCGCGCTCGACGACAAGTACTCGCCGGCCGATGCCGCCATCAACGCGCGCCGGCTGGTGCAGCAGCACCAGGCGCCGGCGGTGTTCGTGCCGCACTCGGGCGGCATCTACGCGATGCAGGCCTTCAACGAGCAGGAGAAGTTCATCGTGATGGCGTACTCGAGCACGCCGAAGATCACCGAGACCGGCAACAAGCTCACCATCCGTATCCCGCCGACCTTCAACTCCTACATCGAGCCCTTCACGCGCTACGAGATGAAGAAGTTCGGCAAGCGCGTCGGCATGCTGCCGGGCGACCACGAGTACGCGAAGAACTGGAGCCAGCTGTTCGGCCCGGCCTGGGAGAAGGCCGGCGGCACCATCGCCTCGAACAACCCCATGTCCTACAACCGCTCGGCCGACTTCTACAGCGGCGTGAGCCGCGTGCTGGCCGAGAAGCCCGACGTGCTGTTCGTCGGCGGCCCCTCGGAGCCCACCGCGCTGGTGGCCAAGCAGGCGCGCGAGCTCGGCTTCAAGGGCGGCTTCCTGGTGATGGACCAGGCCAAGTTCGACGAGATGGCCAAGGTCACGGGCGGCCTCGGCGCGCTCGAGGGCTCGATCGGCGTGCTGCCGGTGGCTTACGACGAGCGCGTGGGCCCGAAGAGCTTCGCCGAGGCCTACCGCAAGGCCTACGGCGCCGACAAGGACGCGACCACCGAGTCTTCCTACAACTACACGCTGGTGCACGCGCTGGCCGGCGCGATGAAGCTCGCGGGCACCACCAGCGACGCGGCGGCGATCCGCGCCAAGCTCGGCGACGCGCTCAAGGCGCTGCCCGAGAAGATCAATGCCGGCAGCTTCAAGGGCGTGGACAGCGTGGGCGGCACCATCGTCGACCCGCTGGTGGCCACGGTGGAAGGCGGCAAGATCAAGCCGGTGAACCTCAGCGACCTGATGAAGTGACGGGCGCGACGCTGCGCGCCAGCAGGTGGTCCACCAGCCGGCGCTGCGGAAAGCCCAGCGTCTCCTGCCGCGTGCAGATGTACATGCGGCGCGAGGCCCAGGCGTCGGTGAGGTTCAAAAAGCGCAGCCCCATCTCCTTGCGGTAGGTGGCGGCCGCGCCCTCGGGCAGGATGCCCACGCCCATGCCGGCCTCGATCATCCGGCACACGGCCTCGAAGCTCTTGACCTGCACGCGCAGCCGCAGCACCTTGCGCGCCAGCGCGGCCGCGTCCTCGATGGTGCGCGCGATCGCGGAGTCGCTCTCGAGGCCGACGAAGTCGAAATCGAGCAGCTGCTCGAACGAGACCTCGCGGCCGCGGTGCGGATGCCGCCGGTGCACCACGGCCACCAGCCGGTCCATGCGGTAGGGGATGAAGTTGAGGCTGGCGTCGGAGGTCTCGCCGGTGATCACGCCGACGTCGGCCTGGCGCTCGCGGATGGCCTGCACGATCCACACGCTGCGGTGCTCCTCCACGTCGACGCGGATCTCGGGATAGGCGCGCCGGAAGCTCGCCACGTCGTCGGGCAGGAACTGCCCCATCGCCGAGGCATTGGCCTGCAGCCGCACGCGGCCGGTGGCGCCCTGCGCGTAGTCGGACAGGTCGGCGCGCATGCGGTCGACGTCGCGCAGGATCAGCCGCGCATGTACCGCGAGCGATTCGCCCGCGCCCGTCACGGTCACGCCGCGCGAGCTGCGCTGGAACAGGGTCACGCCGAACTGGCTCTCGAGCATCGCGATGCGCCGGCTCGCGGCCGACAGCACCATGTGGCTCTCGGCGGCGGCCTTCGAGAGGCTGCCGCATTCGACGGCGCGCAGGAACAGCGCAAGGGAATCCAGGTCGGGTCTCATGGGGGCGGGGGTCGGTCGGCCACTATCATTGCACGCCGCCGCGCGCCCACTGCCGCGGCCGGCCCCTTCGACCGACAATCCTTGCCATGACCGACGCCACCGAACGCCCGCCCCTGCCCGACCGCCTCTCGACCGACGCGCGCAGCCCCTTCCATCTGCCCACGGCCTTCGAGCACGAGATCGGCATCCGCTTCAACGGCAAGGAACGCCTCGACGTCGAGGAGTACTGCATCAGCGAAGGCTGGATCAAGGTGCCGGCCGGCAAGACGGTGGACCGCAAGGGCCATCCGCTGCTGCTCAAGCTCAAGGGCACGGTCGAGGTCTACTACCGCTGACGCGGCAGTCGTTCTTCAGCGCCCCCAGCGCAACACCAGCGGATCGAGCCGCCGCGCGGTCTCGATCAGTCCCGCGCGCGTGTCAGGATGCAGCGCCGGCAGCGGATGCCGCGGCGCCTCGCAGGCGATGACGCCGCCCTCCTTCATCAGCGCCTTGCAGGCCAGGAGGCCGGCCTGGCGGTTCTCGTAGTTGATCAGCGGCAGCCACTGCTGGTAGCGCGCGAAGGCCTCCTCGCGCCGGCCCTCGCGGTGCGCCACCAGGATCGGGCGCAGGCCGTCGGGATAGCCGCCGCCGGTCATCGAGCCGGTGGCGCCGGCATCGAGGTCGGGCATCAGCGTGATCGCCTCCTCGCCGTCCCACGGGCCCTCGACCGCGTCGCCGCCCAGGCGGATCAGCTCGCGCAGCTTGGCGGCCGCGCCCGCGGTCTCGATCTTGAAATAGGCCAGGTGCTCGATCTCGCGCGCCATGCGCGCGAGGAACGGCGCCGACAGCACGGTGCCGCTGGCCGGCGCGTCCTGCACCATGATCGGAATGCCCACGGCGTCCGACAGCCGCGCGTAGAACGCGAAGATCTGTTCCTCGGGCACGCGGAAAGTGGCGCCGTGATACGGCGGCATCACCATCAGCATCGCGGCGCCCATGTCCTGCGCGCGGCGGCTGCGCTCGGCGCACACCCGGGTGCTGTAGTGGGTGGTGGTCACGATCACCGGCACGCGACCCTTCACGTGCTCGAGCACGGTGCGCGTGAGCACCTCGCGCTCCTCGTCCGACAGCACGAACTGCTCGGAGAAGTTGGCCAGGATGCACAGGCCGTCGGAGCCGGCGTCGATCATGAAGTCGACGCAGCGCTTCTGGCTCTCGAGGTCGAGCGCGCCCTGTTCGTCGAAGGTGGTGGGCACCACCGGGAAGATGCCGCGGTATCGGGGGGTCATGGTGTGTCGAAGAGGTCGGTTGTTCATTGCGCTACGGCCGAAGACGGGAGCGGACTTCCGGACGCAGAGGACGCGAAGACTTCGCGAAGGACGCAAAAGGAAGACAAGAAAATTTTTGAATTTCTCTTTCGCGCCCTTTGCGGAATCTTCGCGTCCTCTGCGTCCGGCTGTTGGTGTTTCATTTCAGTGCGAATGGCGCGGCACGGCCGCCCCACGGCAACCGACCAGGAAATCGAAGTCGCAGCCCTCGTCGGCCTGCAGCACGTGGTTCACGTAGAGCTTCTGGTAGCCGCCGCCGCGCGTGTTCATGGGCTGCGCGTCGGAGGGCCCGAGCGCGGCCAGCCGCGCGGCCAGTTCCTCGTCGCCGATATCCAGGTGCAGCCGGCCGGCATCGCAGTCGAGCTCGATCCAGTCGCCGTCGCGCACCGCCGCCAGCGGGCCGCCGTCGGCCGCCTCGGGCGCGACGTGCAGCACCACGGTGCCGTAGGCGGTGCCGCTCATGCGCGCGTCGGAGATGCGCACCATGTCCTTGATGCCCTGGCGCAGCAGCTTGGGCGGCAGGCCCATGTTGCCGACCTCGGCCATGCCGGGGTAGCCCTTGGGGCCGCAGTTCTTCAGCACGAGGACGGAGCTGGCGTCGACCTCGAGCGATTCGTCGACGATGCGCTCCTTGTAGTGCTCGAGGTTCTCGAACACCACCGCGCGGCCGCGATGCTTGAGCAGCTCGGGCGTGGCCGCCGAGGGCTTGAGCACGGCGCCGCGCGGCGCGAGGTTGCCGCGCAGGATGCGGATGCCGCCGTCGGCGATCAGGGGCTTGTCGAGCGGGCGGATCACTTCGTCGTCAAGGCTGGGCGCGTCGCGCACGTTGTCCCACAGCGAGCGGCCGTTGACGGTGAGCGCGCCCGGGTGCGGCAGCAGGCCGTTCTCGCCGAGCCGGCGCAGCACCGCGGGCAGGCCGCCCGCGTAGTAGAACTCCTCCATCAGGAAGCGGCCCGAGGGCATCAGGTCGACGATGGTCGGCGTGTGGCTGCCGATGCGGGTCCAGTCCTCGAGCTCGAGTTCGACGCCGATGCGCCCCGCGATCGCCTTCAGGTGGATCACGGCATTGGTCGAGCCGCCGATGGCGGCATTGACGCGGATGGCGTTCTCGAAGGCCTCGCGCGTGAGCACCTTCGAGAGCGTCAGGCCCTCCTTCGCCATCTCGACCGCGCGCATGCCCGACATCTGCGCCAGCACGTAGCGCCGCGCGTCGACCGCGGGAATGGCCGCGTTGTGCGGCAGCGAGGTGCCGAGCGCCTCGGCCATGCAGGCCATGGTGGAGGCCGTGCCCATGGTGTTGCAGGTGCCGGCCGAGCGCGACATGCCGCCCTCGGCCGAGAGGAACTGGTGCAGGTCGATCTCGCCGGCCTTGAGCGATTCGTGCAGCTGCCACACGGCCGTGCCCGAGCCGATGTTGCGGCCGTCGAGCTTGCCGTTGAGCATCGGCCCGCCCGTGACCACGATGGCCGGGATGTCGCAGCTCGCCGCGCCCATCAGCAGCGCGGGCGTGGTCTTGTCGCAGCCGGTCAGCAGCACCACGGCATCGACCGGGTTGCCGCGGATGGCTTCCTCGACGTCCATGCTCGCGAGGTTGCGCGTGAGCATGGCGGTGGGCCGCAGGTTCGATTCGCCGTTGGAGAACACCGGGAACTCGACCGGGAAGCCGCCGGCCTCCGAGATGCCGCGCTTGACGTGCTCGGCGATCTTGCGGAAGTGGGCGTTGCAGGGCGTGAGTTCCGACCAGGTGTTGCAGATGCCGACGATCGGCCGGCCATCGAACTCGTGGTCGGGGATGCCCTGGTTCTTCATCCAGCTGCGGTACATGAAGCCGTTCTTGTCGGCCGTGCCGAACCATTCGGCGGAGCGCAATTTCTTCTGGGTCATGGGGAGGTCGATCAGCGGCGCGGGGCGCGCGAGGTGAAGAAGCGTTGCAGCAGGCAGAACACGAACAGCAGCGCGCCGACGACGATGCGCGTCCACCACGAGCTCAGCGTGCCGTCGAAGGAGATCAGGGTCTGGATGATCCCGAGCATCAGCACGCCGAACAGCGTGCCGGCGACATAGCCCACGCCGCCGGTGAGCAGGGTGCCGCCGATGACCACCGCCGCGATGGCGTCGAGCTCGAGGCCCACGGCATGCAGGCCGTAGCCCGAGAGCATGTAGAAGGTGAAGATGACGCCGGCCAGCGCCGAGCAGAAGCCCGAGAGGGTGTAGACGCCGATCAGCGTGCGACGCACCGGCAGGCCCATCAGCATGGCCGAATGCTCGCTGCCGCCGATGGCGTAGACGGCGCGGCCGAAGGGCGTGCAGTGGGCGACGAAGACCGCGGCCAGCAGCACGCCGACGGCGATCGCCGCGCTCAGCGAGATCGAGGCCTCGCCCCAGATGGGAATGCGGATCTGCGAGACCTCGGTGTAGAACTCGTTCGTGATGCTGATCGAGTCGATGCTGATCAGGTAGCACAGGCCGCGCGCGAGGAACATGCCGGCCAGCGTGACGATGAAGGGCTGCAGCCGGTAGCGCTCGATCAGCAGGCCCATGAAGGCGCCGAAGGCGGTGCCCATGGCGAGCACGAGCGGAATCACCACCGCCGGGCTCCAGCCGTGCTTCTCGACCAGCGCGGCCGACACCATGGTGGTGAGCGCGATCACCGAGCCCACCGAAAGATCGATGCCGCCCGAGAGGATCACGAAGGTCATGCCGACGGCGACGACGATCAGGAAGGCGTTGTCGATCAGCAGGTTGAGGAAGACCTGGGCCGAGAAGAAGCCGTCGTAGAACACCGAGCCCAGCGTGGCGACGAGCACGAACAGCGAGATGGTCGCGGCCAGCGGCAGGTACTTGGGATTGAGCCTGCTGCGCTCCTTCCCCCCTGTACGCACGGCGGAGGACTGTGGTGCCGCCTCGATCACCGCGCTCATGCCTTGGCTCCGTCATGCGCCGGCCGCTGCACCAGCGTCCGTATCTCCGCCCTGAACTCGGGCGACTGCAGCAGCATCACCGCGAACACCACGCCGGCCTTCACCACGAGGTTGATCTCGGGCGGCACGCCGAGCGAGTAGATCGCATAGGTCAGGGTCTGGATGATCAGCGCGCCGATCACGCTGCCCACGAGGCTGAAGCGCCCGCCGGTCAGCGCGGTGCCGCCGAGGGTCACGGCGAGGATCGCGTCGAGCTCGATCAGCTGGCCGGCGTTGTTGCCGTCCGCGCTCTTGACGTTGGAGCTGATCAGCAGGCCCGCCACGCCCGCGCAGGCACCGCAGAAGGCATAGGCCCCGACGATCAGCCGCCGCGCCTGCACGCCCGCCACGCGCGCGGCCGTCGGGTTGATGCCCACGGCCTGGATGAACAGGCCCAGCGCGGTGCGGGTGATGGCGAGATACAGCAGCACGAACACGGTGGCCACGATGAACAGCGAGAACGGCAGGCCCAGCAGGTAGCCGCTGCCGAGGAAGAAGAAGGGCTTGTAGTAGATGGTGATGATCTGGCCGTCGGCGATGAGCTGGGCGATGCCGCGCCCGGCCACCATGAGGATCAGCGTGGCGATGATCGGCTGCATGCCGACCTTGGCCACCAGCAGGCCGTTCCACAGGCCGCACAGCAACGCGATGCCGATGGCCGCCACGATGGCCAGGCTCATGGGAAAGCGGCTCACGTCACTGGCCACCGAGCCGCCGATCATCCAGGCCGCGAGCGCCGCCGCGATGGCCACGACGGCGCCGACCGAGATGTCGATGCCGCGCGTGGCGATGACCAGGGTCATGCCCAGCGACACCAGCACCAGGGGGGCGGCGCGGTTGAGGATGTCGATGAGGCTGCCGTAGAGATGGCCCTCTCTCCATTCGAGGTGGAGGAAGCTGGGGTTGAAGGCTGTGTTGACGGCCAGCAAGAGGAACAGCGTGACCAGGGGCCAGGTCAGGCGGTGGTGCATGGCCTTGTGCACTCGGCTTTTTGTTGCTGTCATTGGTAGGGTCTCTGCTTGAGGGCTGGGGCGCGTGCACAGGACAGCGGGTACTTCCCTCCGCGAATGTCCCCCGCCCTTCGGGCTCCTCCTTGATTTCGCTGCGGGAAGCACCCACTGCCCTGTGCACGAGAGGCGCTGCGGTGGTGCCGGCGGTTCAACAACCGCTGCGTCCAGGCGCGCGTCGATGGGGTACTCCCCGCAGCGAAATAAAGGAGGAGCCGAAGGCGGGGGACATTCGCGGAGGGGAGTACCCCATCGGCGCGCGCCCGTCCCGAACGAACAAAGCAAGACAAGCGCTTCATGCCGCAGCAATCATGTCGTACACCTCGTCTTCGGTGGCCCCGCCCGGCAACTCCCCCACCTTCTTCCGGTCACGCAGGACCACGATGCGATGCGCGACCCGCACCACCTCGCTCATCTCGGAAGAAATGAAGATCACCGCCATCCCCGCGCGCGCGAGCCGCAGGATCTCTTCCATGATCTCCTGCTTGGCCGCCACGTCGATGCCGCGCGTGGGCTCGTCGAGGATCAGGATGCGCGGCTCGGTCGCGAGCCAGCGCGCGATCATGGCCTTCTGCTGGTTGCCGCCCGACAGCAATCCGATGGGGGTCTCGACACTTGCCGTCTTGATGCCCAGCGAGGCCACGAAGCGCTCGGCCATCGCCGTCTGTTCGGCATGCGAGAGGAACTTGCGCGTGCCCAGGCGCGCCTGCAGCGCGAGCGCGATGTTCTCGCGCACCGACAGCTCGGCCACGATGCCGTCGGTCTTGCGTTCCTCGGGGCACAGCGCCAGACCCTCGCGGATCGCATCGGCCGGGTTCGAGAAGCTCAGCGTGCGGCCCTCGATCTTCAACACCCCGCGGTCGGGCGTCTCGAGCCCGAACAGCAGCCGCGCCAGTTCCGTGCGGCCCGCGCCCAGCAGGCCCGCGATGCCGACCACCTCGCCGGCACGCACGCGCAGGTCGGTCGGCTGCAGCTGGCCGGCCTGTGCCAGCCCCTCGATCTGCAGCAGCGCGGGGGCCGCCTCGTCGAAGGCCGGCAATGCCGCGGGCCGCGCCGACTGCGCCGCCAGCTCGCGCCCGAGCATCGCCGCGATCAGCGCCTGCGGCCCCAGGTCCGCCGCCTTCCATTCGCCCACCCAGTGGCCGTTGCGCAGCACCGTGATGCGGTCGGACACTGCATACATCTGGTTGAGAAAGTGCGTCACGAAGACGATCGCCATGCCTTCCGCGCGCAGCCGCCGCAACACCTCGAACAGCTTCTCGACCTCGTCGTCGTCCAGGCTCGAGGTGGGCTCGTCGAGGATCAGCACCTTCGACGACACGCCGAGCGCGCGCGCGATCGCCACCATCTGCTGCACCGCCACCGAATAGCTCGACAGCAAGCGCGTCACGTCGATCTCGAGCCCGATGCGCGCGAGCAGTTCCTCCGCGCGGCGGTTCACCGCGCGCCAGTCGATGCGAAAGCCCTGCAGCGCGCCACGGCGCGGATAGCGACCCGCGAACACGTTCTCGGCCACCGACAGGTTCGGGCACAGGTTCACTTCCTGGTAGACCGTGCTGATGCCGAGCTTCTGCGCATCGAGCGGCGAGGCCGGATGGATCGCCTGCCCGTCTAGGAACATCTCGCCGCCGCTCGAGGGCAGCACGCCCGTCAGCACCTTGATCAGCGTCGACTTGCCCGCGCCGTTCTGCCCCATCAGCGCATGCACCTCGCCCGGGTACAGCTCGAGCTGCACGTCGTCGAGCACGGCGATGCCGCCGAACTGCTTGCGGATGCCGCGCAGCGCGAGCACGGGCAGGGGCGCGGAGGTCGCGGAGTCGGCCATGGCGCTACTTGTTCTTGTTGTAGACATCGATGAACACCGCCGCCAGCAGCACCAGCCCCTTGATCACCTGCTGGTAGTCGATGCCGATGCCGAGGATCGACATGCCGTTGTTCATCACGCCCATGATGAAGGCGCCGATCACCGCGCCCATCACCTTGCCCACGCCGCCCGAGGCAGAGGCGCCGCCGATGAAGCAGGCCGCGATCACGTCGAGCTCGAAGCCCAGGCCGGCCTTGGGCGTGGCGGTGTTGAGCCGGGCCGCGAACACCAGTCCCGCAAGCGCGGCCAGCGCGCCCATGTTCACGAAGGTCAGGAAGGCCAGGCGCTGCGTCTTCACGCCCGACAGCCGCGCCGCCTTCTCGTTGCCGCCCAGCGCATAGATGCGCCGGCCGATGGTGGTGCGGTTGGTGACGAAGTCGTAGGCCACGATCAGTACCGCCATCACGATCAGCACATTGGGCAGGCCCTTGTAGGTGGCCAGCAGGTAGCTAAAGAACAGGATGATGGCCGCGAAGAACAGGTTCTTCACGAGGAAGAAGGCATAGGGCTCCTGCGCCATGCCGTGCGCCGCGAGCTTCGCACGGCCGCGCAGCTTGAAGAACACCAGCGCCGCGGCCGCCAGCGCGCCCACGACCAGCGAGGTGGTGCGCAGCGCCGCGCCGCCGATCGGGTCGGGGATGAAGCCCGAGCTCAGGCGCTGGAAGGCCTCGGGGAACGGCCCCACCGACTGGCCCGCGAGCAATGCCAGCGTGAGCCCCTTGAACACCAGCATGCCCGCGAGCGTGACGATGAACGAGGGGATCTTGCGGAAGGCCACGAACCAGCCCTGCGCCGCGCCGATGAGCGCGCCCGCGAGGATGCTCACGATCGCGGTCGGCACGAAATGCCATTCGTACTCCACCATCAGCACCGCCGCCAGCGCGCCGATGAAGCCGCAGACCGAGCCCACCGACAGGTCGATGTGGCCGGCCACGATCACCAGCAGCATGCCCAGCGCCATGATCACCACATAGCTGTTCTGCAGCAGCAGGTTCGTGAGGTTCAGCGGCCGCAGCAGGGTGCCGTCGGTCAGCACCTGGAACAGCACCATGATCGCGACCAGCGAGATCAGCATGCCGTATTCGCGCAGGTTGTTCTTGAGGAAGCCCGCGTGCAGGCCCCGGGGCTCGGCGGCCACGGCGGCGGTCACCGCCTGTGCTTCAGGCCGCGACATGGACCGTGCTCCCCGCGCGCACGATGGCGTGCATGATGCGTTCCTGCGTGGCCTCGGCGGCCGTGAATTCGGCGACGAAGCGCCCCTCGTTCATCACGTAAATGCGGTCGCACATGCCGAGCAGCTCCGGCAGTTCGGAAGAGATCATGAGAATGCCTTTGCCCTCGCGCGCGAGCCGGTCGATGATGGTGTAGATCTCGTACTTGGCGCCCACGTCGATGCCGCGCGTGGGCTCGTCGAGGATCAGCAGCTCGGGCTGCGTGAAGAGCCACTTGCTCAGCACCACCTTCTGCTGATTGCCGCCCGAGAGGTTGACCACCGGCTGCTCGATGCCCGCGCAGCGGATCTTGAGCGCCTTGCGGTACTCGTTCGCCACCTGGAACTCGCGGCCCGGGTCGATCACCAGGCCGTCGGCCACCGCGCCGAGGTTCGCGAGGCTCACGTTCTTGCGGATCTCCTCCTCGAGCACCAGGCCCAGGCCCTTGCGGTCCTCGGTCACGTAGGCGATGCCGTGGTCGATGGCCTTGCGCACCGTGCTCACGTCCACCGTCTTGCCGTGCATCAGCACCTCGCCGCTGATGCGCTGGCCGTAGGAGCGGCCGAACACGCTCATCGCGAGCTCGGTGCGGCCCGCGCCCATCAGGCCCGCGATGCCTACGATCTCGCCCTGGCGCACGCGCAGGCCCACGCCGTGGATCTGCTCGCGGTCGGCATGCTGCGCATGGTGCACGCGCCAGTCGCGCAGCTCGAACACCGTCTCGCCGATCTTCGGCTCGCGCGGCGGATAGCGGTGCGCCATGTCGCGCCCCACCATGCCGCGCACGATGCGGTCCTCGCTGATCGGCTGGGCGCGGCAGTCCATGGTCTCGACCGTGGCGCCGTCGCGCAGCACGGTGATCGCATCGGCCACCTTGGCGATCTCGTTGAGCTTGTGCGAGATCAGGATCGAGGCGATGCCCTGGCGCTTGAGCTCGAGCAGCAGCCGCAGCAGCGCGTCGCTGTCGGTCTCGTTGAGGCTCGCGGTGGGCTCGTCGAGGATCAGCAGGCGCACCTCCTTCGCGAGCGCCTTCGCAATTTCAACCAGCTGCTGCTTGCCCACGCCGAGGTCGGTCACCAGCGTGGTCGGCGCTTCCTTCAGGCCGACCTTGGCGAGCAGCTCGCGCGTCCTCGCATAGGCCGCGAACCAGTCGATCACGCCGCCGCGCGCGATCTCGTTGCCGAGGAAGATGTTCTCGGCGATCGACAGCAGCGGCACCAGCGCGAGCTCCTGGTGGATGATGATGATGCCGAGCTTCTCGCTGTCGGCGATGCCCCGGAAGCGGCGCGGCTCGCCCTCGAACAGGATCTCGCCGTCGTACGAGTCGCAGGGATAGACGCCGCTGAGCACCTTCATCAGCGTGGACTTGCCGGCCCCGTTCTCGCCCACCACCGCGTGGATCTCCCCCGCGCGCACCGCGAGGTTGACGTTGCACAGCGCCTTCACGCCCGGGAAGGTCTTGGTGATCCCGCGCATCTCGAGGATCGTGCCGCCGCCGTGCGCGTCGCGCTCGTTCACTTGACCTGGCTTTCCTTGTAGTAGCCGCTGTCGACCAGCACCTGCTTCCAGTTGCTGCCGTCGACGCTGACCGGCTTGAGCAGGTACGAGGGCACGACCTTGACGCCGTTGTTGTAGGTCTTGGTGTCGTTGACCTCGGGCGTCTTGCCCGAGAGCATGGCGTCGACCATCGCCACCGTGACCTTGGCGAGCTCGCGCGTGTCCTTGAACACGGTCGAGCTCTGCTCCTTGCGCAGGATCGACTTCACCGAGGGAATCTCGGCGTCCTGCCCCGACACCACCGGCATCGGCTGCGAGCCCGAGCCGTAGCCCACGCCCTTGAGCGACGACAGGATGCCGATCGACAGCCCGTCGTAGGGCGAGAGCACCGCGTCGACGCGCTCCTTGGTGTAGAAGGCCGACAGCAGGTTGTCCATGCGCGCCTGCGCCACCGCGCCGTCCCAGCGCAGGGTTCCGACCTTGTCCATGCCCGTCTGCTTGCTGCGCACCACCAGCTTGCCGCTCTTGATGTAGGGGTCGAGCACCGACATCGCGCCGTTGTAGAAGAAGAAGGCGTTGTTGTCGTCGGGCGATCCGCCGAACAGCTCGATGTTGAACGGTCCCTTGCCGGCCTTGAGGTCGAGCGCCTTCTCGATCGACTGCGCCTGCAGCACGCCGACCTGGAAGTTGTCGAAGGTGGCGTAGTAGTCGACGTTCTTCGAGCCCTTGATGAGCCGGTCGTAGGCGATCACCTTCACGCCCTTGTCGGCAGCCTTCTGCAGCACGTCGGACAGCGTGGTGCCATCGATGGCCGCGATCACCAGCACCTTCGAGCCCTTGGTCACCATGTTCTCGACCTGCGCGAGCTGGTTCGGGATGTCGTCGTCGGCGTACTGCAGGTCGGTCTTGTAGCCCTTCTCCTTGAAGTACTTGACCATGTTGGCGCCATCGGCGATCCAGCGCGCGGAGGACTTGGTGGGCATCGAGATCGCGATCAGGCCCTTGTCCTGCGCCCGGGCCAGCGGCGCGATGCCGGCGGCGGCGAGCGCGAGGCCCGCCACGGCCGCCTTGAGGAAGTTGCGCTTCATGGTCGTCCTCAGTACTTGCGGTTCGGGAATTCCTTGGCGGCCACTTCCATCGGGAAGATGCCCTCCTCGGTCACGATGCGCTTGGGCAGCGTCTTGCCGGCCTTGATGTCCTTCACCGCCTGCATCAGCTGCGGGCCCAGCAGCGGGCTGCATTCGACCGAGACGTTGAGCTTGCCGGCGATCATGGCCTCGAAGGCGCCCTTCACGCCGTCGATGGAGATGATCACGATGTCCTTTGCGGGCTTGAGGCCGGCCTCCTCGATGGCCTGGATGGCGCCGATCGCCATGTCGTCGTTGTGCGCGTAGAGCACGTTGATCTTCTTGCCCTCGGCCTTGAGGAAGGCTTCCATCACCTCCTTGCCCTTGGCGCGCGTGAAGTCGCCGGTCTGCGAGCGCACGATCTTGAACTTCGGGTCGGCCTTGATGATTTCCTCGAAGCCCTTCTTGCGGTCGATGGCGGGCGCCGAGCCCACCGTGCCCTGCAGCTCGACGATGTTGACCTCGCCCTTCTGGTCCTTCATCTTCTCGACCAGCCAGCGGCCGGCCTTGCGGCCCTCCTCGACGAAGTCCGAGCCCATGAAGGTCACGTAGAGCGTGTCGTCCTTGCTGTTGACGGACCGGTCGGTCAGCACCACCGGGATCTTCGCGGCCTTGGCCTCGCGCAGCACCGTGTCCCAGCCCGACTCGACCACGGGCGAGAAGGCGATCACGTCGACCTTCTGCGCGATGTACGAACGGATCGCCTTGATCTGGTTCTCCTGCTTCTGCTGCGCGTCGGAGAACTTGAGCTCGATGCCCGCCTCCTTGGCCGAGGCCTTGATCGACTCGGTGTTGGCGGTGCGCCATTCGCTTTCGGCGCCGACCTGCGCGAAGCCCAGCACGAGCTTCTTCTGCGCGAGGACGGAAGCCGGCAGCAGACCGCCGAGGGCGGCGGCGGCGAGCGCGGCGTTGAGGGTGCGGCGGTTCATGGTCATGGGTCGTCTCCTGTTGTGGATGGGGGGCTGCTTGTCGGAAACCTTAGGGGGACCTGGGTGCGGGTCAGGCCAGCATGTAGCCGGTCTTGACCTGCGTGTAGAACTCGGCGGCCTGGCGTCCCTGCTCGCGCGGGCCGTAGCCCGAGCCCTTGCGGCCGCCGAAGGGCACGTGAAAGTCCACGCCCGCGGTCGGCAGGTTGACCATGGTCATGCCGACCTCGGCATGGCGCCTGAAATGCATCGCGTGCTTCAGCGAGTTGGTGCAGATGCCGGCGCACAGGCCGAACGGCGTGTCGTTGCACAGCGCGAGCGCATGCTCGTAGTCGGTGGCGCGCAGCACGCAGGCCAGCGGGCCGAAGATCTCCTCGCGCGCGATGCGGTGGCCGGGCTCGGCCAGGAACAGCGCGGGGCTCATGTAGTGGCCGGTGGTGGCGCGCTCCAGCGCTTCGCCGCCCCAGACATGCTCGGCGCCCTCGGCGCGCGCGATGTCGACCCAGGCGAGATGCCCCGCGAGCCGTTCGGCGTCGACGATCGGCCCGATCTCCACGCCGCGCTCGAGCGCATGGCCCACGCGCAGCGCCTTGAGCCGCTCGCGCAGCCGCGCCACGAAGGCATCGTGCACCGCGGCCTCGACGATCAGCCGGCTCGAGGCCGTGCAGCGCTGGCCGGCCGAGAAGTAGGCGCCCTGCACCGCGCAGTCGACCGCGCGCTCGAGGTCGGTGTCGGCCAGCACCACCAGCGCGTTCTTGCCGCCCATCTCGAGCTGCACCCGGGCCCGGCGCGCGGTGGCGCCGCGCAGCACGCGCTCGCCGACGGCGGCCGAGCCGGTGAAGCTCAGCGCGTCGACGTGCGGGCTGTCGACCAGCGCCTGGCCGACCTCGCGGCCGCTGCCCATCACGAGGTTGAACACGCCCGCGGGCAGCGCGGCGCGGCTGATGATCTCGGCCAGCGCCCAGCCGCAGGCCGGCACCCGCTCGGCCGGCTTGAACACCACGCTGTTGCCATGCGCGAGCGCGGGCGCGATCTTCCAGGCCGGCACCGCGAAAGGCGCGTTCCAGGGCGCGATCAGGCCGACCACGCCGAGCGGCTCGCGCGTGACGTCGACCTGCACGCCCGCGCGCGCCGAGGCGAGGCTCTCGCCGCCGCCGGCGCCCGCGCCGCCACGGAAGGCCTCGCCCGCGAAGAACTTGAACACCTGGCCCGCGCGCGCCACCTCGGCCACGGCCTCGGGCAGCACCTTGCCCTCCTCGCGCGCCAGCAGCAGGCCCAGCTCGTCCTTGCGCGCCAGCAGCTCGGCGCCGATGCGGTCGAGCACGTCGGCGCGGCGCTGCGGCGTGCTGTGGCTCCAGTGGGGGAAGGCGTCGGAGGCGGCGCGGATCGCCGCGTCGGTCTGGCGGCGGTCGGCCCGTGCGTACTCGGCCACCACTTCGCTGGTGTCCGAGGGATTGGTGCTCACACCGGTGGTCGCGCTGGTTTCCCAGCGGCCGTTGATGTACTGCCGCACGTTCTGATGGATCTCGCCGTGGAACACCGTGGCGCCGACCTTGTCTCTGTTGTTGTGGGGGGTGGGCGGCAGTCTAGGAATGAAACGGATATCGATCCAATCATTTTTTCGACAAAATGAATATCGATCGAGACATTCTGGAAAACCCGGGCGAACCGAGGTTCTCAGCCTTCATGACGAACTACACCCATTGGTTTATCCGCGCGCGGCTCAAGACGCGCCAGCTGCTGCTGCTGGTGGCACTGGCCGAGGAAGGCAACATCCACCGCGCCGCGCAGGTGCTCAACATGACGCAGCCGGCGGCCTCCAAGCTGCTCAAGGACCTGGAGGACGTGCTCGAGGTGCCGCTGTTCGAGCGGCTGCCGCGCGGCATGCGGCCGACCTGGTACGGCGAGACCATGATCCGCCACGCGCGGGTGGCGCTCGCGAGCCTGAACCAGGCGCACGACGAGCTCACCGCGCTCAAGGCCGGCCGCTTCGGCCAGGTGAGCGTGGGCGCGATCACCGCGCCCGGCCTCACGCTGCTGCCGCCCGCGGTGGCAATGGTCAAGCGCGAGCAGCCCCAGCTGCGGATCTCGCTCGAGATCGAGACCAGCCCGGTGCTGATCGAGCGGCTCGAGCAGGGCAAGCTCGACATCCTGGTGGCGCGGCTGTTCGCCGAGCACGACAAGTCGCAGCTGCGCTACGAGGCGCTGACCGAGGAGCCGGTGTGCGCGCTGGTGCGCCCCGGCCATCCGCTGCTGGGCGTGAGCGGCCTCACGCTGCGCGACGTGGTCGGCGAGGGCTGGATCGTGCCGCCGGCCGGCAGCGTGCTGCGGCACCGCTTCGAACTGATGTTCCAGGAGGAGGGGCTGCAGCCGCCGATCAACACCATCGAGAGCTCGGCGCTGCTGTTCATCACGCGCATGCTGCAGCAGAGCGACATGGTGGCGGTGCTGGCGACCGACGTGGCGCGCTACTACGCCGCGCACGGCATCGTGTCGCTGCTGCCGCTGGACATGCCCTGCCACATGGACGCCTTCGGCATCATCACGCGCACCGACCGGCTGCTGTCGCCGGCGGCCAAGGTGATGATGAAGGCGCTGAAGACGGCGAGCCTGGGCGTCTACGGGCGCAAGCTCGAGATCGACTGAATTCGGGGGCGGGCAGCCGGACGCGAAGAACGCGAAGGTTTCGCGAAGTACGCAAAAGAGACCTCAAAAAATTTGGTATTCCTTTCGCGCTCTTCGCGAAACCTTCGCGTCCTCTGCGTCCGGCTGTTCGGCTGTCTCTCTCAGGTCCACCCGGCATCCACGGTGAACTCCTGCGCCGTGCACATCCGCGCATCGTCCGAGGCCAGGAACAGCACCATGCGCGCGATGTCCTCGGGCATCAGCCTGTCGGGCAGGCACTGGTTGCGCTTCAGGGCCTGCTCGCCCTCGGCGTCGAGCCACAGCGCGACCTGGCGCTCGGTCATCACCCAGCCGGGCGAGACGGTGTTGATGCGGATGCGGTCGCGGCCCAGTTCCACCGCGAGCCCGCGCGTGAGGCCGTTGACCGAGGACTTGGCGATCGCGTAGCAGGGGTAGCCCGAGCCCTTGGTCTGCCAGCCGGTGGAGCCGAGGTTGACGATCGAGCCCGCGCCCAGGCGCTTCATGCCCGGCACCACCGACTGGATCGCGAACAGCGCGGGGCGCTCGTTGATCGCCATGCGGTTGTCGTAGTAGTCGGGCGTGACCGACTCGAGCGTGTGGCGGTCGTCGCTCGCGACGTTGTTGACCAGCACGGCGAAGTCGCCGAGTTCGGCCGCCGCATCGGCGATGGCGGCCTGCAGCGCGGCGATGTCGCGCACGTCGCAGGCACGCCACCAGGGCGCCACGTGGCCGGCCTGTGCGATGCGCTGCGCGAGTTCGGCGCTGGCGGCTTCGGCGATGTCGACGAAGGCCACCCTGGCGCCCTGCGCGGCGAAGGCCGACACGATGGCCGCGCCGATGCCGCTGCCGCCGCCCGTGACGAACACGGTGCGGCCCGAGAGGCTGGGGTGGATGGCAAGGGAGGAGGAAGCGGTCAAGGAGGTCTCCGGACGGGGTGGTCTTGATGCATTGCAAATTGAATATCAATGCATACCGTTATTTTTGATTTCAGTTATCAATATGCCTTGATACGATCCGCGGCGTCAAGAAGACCCGCCACGAGGCACCCAACCAAGAAGGCACGCATGACCGCCGCAGAGACAAGCCCCCTCCCCGCGCCGACGATCCTCGGCACGCCCGAATGCATCTGGGATGCCGGCGCCAACCTCGGCGAAGGCACGATGTGGTCGCCGCGCGAACAGGCGCTCTACTGGATCGACATCCTCACGCCGCGGCTGTTCCGCTTCCACCCCGCGAGCGGCGAGCGCCGGAGCTGGCGCTTCGCCGAGGAGATCACGGCCATCGCCGAGCGCGCCGCCGCCCCGGGCCTGGTGATCACGCAGCGCCGCGGCTTCGCCTTCTTCGATCCCGCGACGGCGCCCGAGGACGAGACCGCCTCGCCCGCCTACCTGCACCAGCCCGAGCCCGAGCGCGCGGGCAACCGCTTCAACGACGGCAAGTGCGACGCGCGCGGCCGCTTCTGGGGCGGCAGCATGGACTTCGACTGCAAGGCGCCCACCGGCGCGCTCTACCGCTTCGACGGCGACGGCCGCTGCGGCCGTCACGACGACGGCTTCGAGGTCACGAACGGCCCGACCTGGTCGGCCGATGGCCGCACCCTGTACTTCAACAACACGGTGCTCAACCATCTCTACGCCTACGACTTCGACATGGAGGCCGGCACGGTGGCGAACCGCCGCCTCTGGCACCGCTTCCCCGCCACCGACGGCCTGCCCGACGGCATGACCACCGACGCGGCCGGCCGACTGTGGATCGCGCACTGGGACGGCGCCTGCGTGAGCTGCCACGATCCGGTGAGCGCGCGGGAACTCGCGCGCATCGCGCTGCCCGCGGGCAACGTCACCGACTGCGCCTTCGGCGGGCCCGACCTGCGCACGCTCTACATCTCGACCGCGCGCAACGGCCGCAGCGAGGCGCAACTCGCCGCCGAGCCGCTGGCCGGCGGTTTGTTCGCGGTGCGCATCGACGGCCCTGGCGTAGCGGCGAACCTGTTCGCGGGCTGACCCGACCCCGTCGGCCCCACGGACACCGGGGATTGCCATGCCGGCGACGCGAAGTCGCCGGAGAATCCGTCGCTTCGCTCCGACGGCCATGCTGCATTTCTCGACCGACGACCTCCGCCCGCAGGACCGCTTCGACCATTGGTGCGAAGTGCGCGGCAAGCACCTGTTCGGCGTCACGATCGAGGTGCCGCGCGAACGGCGCACGGCCTTCGAAGGGCACTTCCTCTCCACGCCGGTCGGCGACGCGAGCATCTCCGCCAGCGTCTCCGAGCTGCGCGCCTCCTCCTACCGCGTGAGCCGCACGCGCGCCGACATCGCGCGCGTCGCGGGCCAGAGCCTGTGCATCGGCCTGCAGGTGCGCGGCCCGGGCTGGGTCGGCAGCGGCCGCGGCGAACCCCTGCTGGTGCGCGAGGGCGACCTCGTGGTCCACCATGCCGACCTGCCGTTCGAGGCCACGCCGATCCGCGGCGACGGCTTCGACTTCCGCTCGCTGCGCATACCGCTCGCGCCCGGCATGCTGCTGGGCGCGCGCGCCGACGACCTGTTCGCGGCACCGCTCACGCGCACGGCCGCCTTCGCGCGACCACTGCTGGCGCTGTTCCGCGCGCTGACGACGCGACCCGGTGAACTCGCCAACGCCGGGGCCGAGGTGGTGCATGCCGTGCGGCTGACGCTGCTGGCGCGCGGCCGCCTCGCGCCGGGCTTGCCCGAGAGCCGTGCCGCGCTGCGCGCGGGCCTGCTGCACGCGGCGCGCGAGATCCTGCAGCGCGACCTGCGGCTGCCCGAACTCTCGCCCTCGGGCGTGGCACGCGAACTGGGCATCTCGCTGCGCCAGGTGCACGTGCTGTTCGAGCCCACCGGCCATTCGTTCGCGCGCACGCTGACGGCGCTGCGGCTCGCCGACGCCTCGCGGCAGCTGGCGGCGGCACCGGAACGCTCGGTCACCGACATCGCCTACCGCAGCGGCTTCGACAGCCTCGCGACCTTCTACCGCGCCTTCCGCGCCGCCTATGCCATGACGCCGCGCGACGCGCGCGCACGGGCCGGCGGCCACTGATCGTTTCGCCGCGGGGCGCCTGCGCGCAATGAGAAGACGCGGCGGCCGCGCTCGCCAATCATCGCGGCCATGTACCTGCATCCCCTCACGGCCGGCCTTCCGATGGCGGAACGGGAATGGCTGACACGCCACAGCGAGCTGCGCTACTTCCGGCGCAACGAGACCGTGCTCGAGGCCGGCGAAGACACCGACCGCGTCTACTGCGTGGCGAGCGGACTGCTGCGCGTGGTGGCGCGCGGCCGCACGCCGGGCGCCGACTTCACGAGCGAGTTCATCCGCGCCGACGACTTCTTCCTCGATCTCGGGCTGCCGGAGGATCGCTACCGCTCGACGCAGGCGCTGGTCGCCGCATTGCCCTCGTCGGTGCACCTGGTGTCGGCGGCGGCGCTGCGCGAGCTGTGCGCGCGCCGGCCCGAGATCGCGCTGCGCCTGCTGGGCCTGGTCGCGAAGCGGCTGGCCCTGCTGCGCGGACGGCTGCGGCGCGTCTCCACGCTGTCCTCGGGCGCGCTGGTGGGCCACGTGCTGCACCAGCTCACGCAGCTGGCGCCGGCGCATGCGGGCGGCTTCGACAAGCGCATCTCGCAATCGATGATCGCCTCGTACTCGGGGCTGTCGCGCGAGGTGGTCAACAAGACCATGCGCGCCATGGAACAGCGCGGCCTGCTGCGGCGCGATGCGCGCGCCGTGCACGTGCCCGAGGATTTCGCGCTGACGGATTTCGGCACGGTGCCCGACGACCGGCTGTCGGCGGCCTGACAAGGTATGAATAAACCTACTGCGCGCCCCGATCTCGCACCTGCGGTCCTCACCGTACGTGAGTACGGCTGCGGTCCTCGGCGCGACCTCGGGGCGCTCGCTATGGTTTCTTCACACCTCGTGAGCCCGGCGCCGGGCTTCAGGCGATGCCGAAGCGGTGCTCGGTCACGCTGCGGAACACCTCGCCGGGCCGCAGCACCGTGGAGGGAAATTCCGGCCGGTTCGGCGAATCGGGGAAGTGCTGCGTCTCCAGGCACAGGCCGTCGCCCTGGCGAATCGCCGCGCCACCGCTGCCCAGCAGGCTGCCGTCGAGGAAGTTGCCCGAATAGAACTGCACGCCGGGCTCGGTGGTGTGCACCTCCATCGTGCGGCCCGAGGCTTCGTGCGCCAGCCGCGCGGCCAGCGCGAGGCCATCGCGTTCCTGCGCGCGGTCGAGCACCCAGTTGTGGTCGTAGCCGCGCGCGATCAGCATCTGCGCATGGCCGTCGCGGATGCGCTCGCCGATGGGCATCGGCTGCCGGAAGTCGAAGGGCGTGCCCGCCACCTCGGCCAGCCCGGTCGGGATCAGCGTGGCATCGACCGGGCAGTAGCGGCTGGCCGGCAGCATGAGCCGGTGCGCCATCGCGCTGCCCTCGCCCGCGAGGTTGAAGTAGTCGTGGTGGCTCAGGTTCAGCACGGTCGGCCGGTCGGTCTCGGCGCGGTAGCCGATGCGCCAGGTGTTGGCCGTGGTGCTCAGCTCGTAGCGCACGGCGAGCCGCAGCTCGCCCGGGTAGCCCTCGTCGCCATGCGCGCTGACATGGCGCAGCTCGATGCCGATGCGCCCGGGCTCGCCCGGCAGCGCGTAGATGCTCCAGAAGCGCTTGCCGAAACCCTGCGGCCCGCCGTGCAGCGAGTTCGGCCCGTCGTTGAGCGCGAGCTGGTGCGCCTGCCCGTCGAGCTCGAAGCGCCCGGCCGCGATGCGGTTGGCGAAGCGGCCGACGATGGTGCCCAGGTGCGGATGCGGCCCGAGGTAGGCCGCGAGGTCGGGCAGGCCCAGCACCACGTTGGCGGCGCGGCCCTGGCGATCGGGCACCAGCAGCGCGGTGACGATGCCGCCGAGGTTGATCGCCTGCAGCCGCAGGCCGAGGCCGTTGTCGAGCGTGTACTCGATGACGGGCCGGCCGTCGGGCATGCGGCCGTAGCTGCGCTGGGAGATTCTCGGTTCGCTCATCGAATGACGTCTGGTGTGAATGGAGCGGCCCGGGCTCAGTGCTCCATGCCGCGCGGTTCCGGGTACATGGCTTCGCGCGCGCAGGCCGCGGCGGCGTTCGGCCCCGCGCGGTCCTTGAGGTCGTGGAAGTCGGGCGGCTCCGCGGCCGCGGTGCGGATCTCCACGCGATGGCCGGCGCGCTGCAGCGCCTCGGCGAAGCGCTCCTGCAGCGCGAAGGGCGTGTTCTGGTCCTCGCGGTTGCCGATCAGCACGATGCGGCGCGCCGCATCGGGCACCACGCCGTCGACATGGTCGAGCGGGTCGTAGAAGCGCGTGCTGCCGGTGGTGTCGGTGCGCCCGTCGCGCGAACGCCCGAGCAGGCGCGCGCGCTCGAGCAGGCCGTAGGCGCCCGAGGTCAGCACCGCGCAGGCCACGCGCGTGCGGCCCAGCGTGAGCAGCGCGGCACCCGCGGTGGCACCGCCGCTGTGGCCGAGGATGACCAGGCGCTGGATCCGGTGGCGCTGCATCAGCGCGTCGAGCGCGGCATCGAGCGCATGGAACTCCACCGGCTGGCGGCGCTGGCGGTGGTTGCCCGAGGAACCGTAGGTGCCGGGCCGCGCGACGAAGATCCACGGCACGCCGGCGCGGTCGCGGTTCTTCTGCGCATCGGCCGTGCGCAGCGCCTCGGTGTTGCCCGAGATGCGCGCGGGCGGCTGGTCCATCACGGCGTCGCGGTCGCCCGAGAACTGCACGATGGCGACGCGCGCGCCCTCGATGTCGCTGCTCGCGAAATAGCGGATGCAGGCCGGCCCTTCGACCGGCTGCACCCAGAGGAAGCCGAAGCGGCCCTCGGGGCAGTTCTCGCGCACTGCCGGCTGGTTCCAGTGCAGCACCTCGTCGCCGATGGCGCGGATCGCGGGCGGCCGGATCTCGGCGCGCTGCGCGCAGGCCGCCTGCACCAGCGCCACGGCGAGCGCGCACAGCAGCATGGCGGTCGAACGCAGGTTCATAGCTTCTGCAGCAGTTCGGGGATGTCGCCGAAGTCGGAGCGGTCGCGGTCGCCCTTCACCAGCAGCAGGTCGCCGTCGCGCAGGAAGGCGCCGAGATAGCCGGCGGCCTCGGCCGCGCTCTCGAAGTGCGGACCCAGCATCGCGGCCGGCATCTCCTCGCGCAGCCAGCGCATCTCGTGGCCGTGCGTCACGACGTGCTCGATGCCCGAGGCCAGCAGCGGCGCCGCGAGGCTGCGGTGCATGGCCTCGGACTCGTGGTCGAGGTTGACGATGCGCCCGAGCATGGCGATGCGGCGCGCGACCGGCGTGGCACCATTCCCGCGTCCGTAGTCGCGCACGAACGCCATCGCATTGCGCATCGACATCACCTCGGCGTTCCAGCTGTCGTCGATCAGCGTGGCCTGCACGCCGTTGCCGGTGCGCAGCGCATGCACCTGCATCACCGAGGCCGGCAGCCGCACGCCGGGCATGCGCGCGCAGGCGGCCTCGGGATCGAAGCCCATCGCGACCAGCGCCGCGAACGAGAGCGTGGAGTTGCGCACCAGCCCTTCGCTCGCGACCGGGAACAGGTAGGAATGGGTGCGCCCGCGCAGCGCGATGCGCACGCGGCAGCCGTGGCCCTCGGGTTCGATGCCGAGCACGCGCACGTCGGCCTGCGGCCCCGGCCCCACCACCCAGACCGCGCCGGCGGTGCGCGCGGCCGCCTGCACCACCGGCAGCAGGCAGGGGATGTGGTCGGGCACGATCGCCACGCCGCCGGGCTCGAGGCCGAGGAAGATGCGCGACTTGTATTCGGCCGTCTGCTCGACGCTCACGGCCTGCCGGGTCTGCGACAGGCCGATCTCGGTGACGATCGCCACGTGCGGGCGCGCCATCAGCGAGATCGGGCCGCGGTCCATCCACAGCGAGCTCTGCGCCATCTCGAGGATGCAGACGTCGACGTCGGGCCCGAGGCTGGCCAGCATCGCCGGCACGCCGACGCGCGAGTTGTAGTTGTCGATGGTGGTGTGCACGCGCGCCTGCGCGGGCAGCAGGTCGCGCAGCATCGCGATGGTGGAGGACTTGCCCACGGTGCCGGTCACGCCGACCAGCAGGCCGCGGTAGCGCTCGCGCGCGGCGGCGCCCAGGCGCAGCAGGGCACGGATCGGGTCTTCCACCTGCAGCAGCGGGAAGTCGCTCGCGAGGCCCTCGACCGGGTGCTGCACGATCGCGCCCGCGAGCTGGTCCTGCAGGCCGGGCAGCAGCAGGTGGCGGTCCCAGTTGACGGTGCTGCGCGGCCGGCTGTAGCGCTCGTGCGCGGCCAGCGTCTCGTAGTCGGAGGCGACGAACAGCGCCGGCGCCGGCAGCAGCTCCATGTGCTTGGGCCCGCGCACCACCGAGCGCGCGAGCCAGCCGGGCGGCGGCTCGACCAGCCACTGGCCGTGCGTGATGCGCTGCAGCGCCTCGGCGGTCCACACCGGCTCGGGCGTGGCCGACGCGCCGGGACGCAGCGCGAACAGCACGGGCGCGGGCCGCTCGGGCAGCGGCAGCGCCACCTGCGAGGCACGCAGCCCGCACCACACGGGCAGGCGCCGCGCCGGCCATTCGGGCGCGGGCACGGTCTCCTCGCTCTCCTCGCCCAGGCGCGCGGGCCGGGCGCTGCCGACCACCCGCACCTCGAGCTGCAGCACGTCGCTGCGCAGCAGGCTGCTCGCGGGCGGGCGCAGTCCGTAGCGGTCGCGGTGGATGCGCCCCGGCTGCCAGCGGCTGGTGGGCCACATCCAGTCGCAGGGATCGTGGTCCATGCTCTCGCCCCAGGGCGGCATGTGGGTGCTGCGCATCGGCATGGCACGGAACTGGATACGCAGGTCGTCGGCCACCGGTTCGACCGCGCGCCAGAACGACTCGACCCACAGCATGCGGCGGCCCGAGATCTGCGTCGGCGTGCAGCGGATGCCGAGCAGCTCGAGCGGGCCGAAGCGCATCGGCGCGATGTGGCGCGAATCGGGCGGCAGCACGTCGACCAGCCATTCGGGCCGCGGCGCGAGCATCGGCGCGACGCGCGCGAACACCTGCTCGGGCAGCGCGGGCGCGTCGGCGGCGAGCCGCGAGGCGCGCTCGGGCGGCGCCAGCGCGAGCGTGCAGCGGCCCTCGGGTTGTACCGTCATGGCGGTGCCCAGCGCCTCGCACTGGCGCGCGAAGCGCGCGGCCGCGCCGCGCGCGCGTTCGTTCGCGTACTGGCGCGAGCGGCCGAAGCCCACGCCGATCGGCGTGAAGACCAGCTGCTCGACGCCGCGCGGGCTCAGCGCGAGCGTGAACACGCCCGCGTCGACGAAATCGTTGCGCACCGCCTCGAACAGCAGGTCGCCCGCGTCGTGCACGATCGGCCGGCCGCGGTAGACCTCGATGCCCTGCAGCACGTGCGCCGAGGTGCCGAGCACGGCATCGGCGTCCGCGTCGACGATCGCGTGGCCGACCGCGATCTCGGCCTCGGAGGGCTCGGTCTCGAGGTTGTCGCCCCAGTGCACCGCCACCAGCACCACGTCGGCCGACTCGCGCGCCTTCGCGATGCGCGGCGCGAGCAGCGCGGTCCAGGCCGCGGGCTCGTCGAGCGGCAGGTAGGCGGCGCCGGGCCTGTCGGGGCCGGCCGCGAACTGGGGCTGGGTGGCGTCGAGCGAGAACAGCGCCACGCGCACCTCGCCGGCCATCGCGAAGGCCGGGCGCAGCGCGGCCTCGAGGTCGCGCCCGGAACCGGCCCAGGCGATGCCCGCGGCGCGCAGGTGCCACTGCTGCTCCATCAGCGCGCCCGGACCGTAGTCGCCGCTGTGGTTGTTGGCGGTGGCGACGATGCCGACGCGCGCGGTGGTCAGCACGTCCAGCATCTCGGGCCGCGCGCGGAAGTAGTAGGAGCCGGCCTCGCCCTTGTCCACGCCCTGCTCGCCGGTGGTGGCGACCACGCATTCGAGGTTGACGATGCGCAGGTCGGCCTCGCGCAGCGCGGGGATGCCGCTGAGCATGCGGCGCGCGCCGCCGAGCTCGAGGCGCCGGTAGTGCAGGCGGCGGGCGAGGTTCACGTCACCGCCGAAGGCGACCGTGCCGGTGCGCGTCGCGGGCGTGTCGGCCGGCGCCTGCGTGGCGGCCTGCGGCACGGACGGCGCGGCGATCTCGCCGCCCTCGCGCGCCTTCAGCATCCGGTGGTAGGCCACGTAGCCCGACAGGTAGTGCTCCACGTCGTCGATGCGCACGCGGAAGCTGTGGTGCTTGATGAAGAACGCGCCCGCGATGCGCTCGGGATGGCGGAAGAACATCGCGAGCTCGGGCCAGAAGTGGCCGTTCGCGAGGTAGCGCGCGCGGTGCTCGAGCGCGCGCTCGAACTTGTCGCGATCCAGGCCCTCGAGCAGGGGGCGCAGTTCGGGATCGGCCTCGATGCGCAGCACCATCTCGCGCGCGGCCATCATCAGCTCGAGCAGGGTCGGGAAGGTGGTGACGCGTTCGAGCACGAAGTCGAGGTAGTCGGCCACGTTGCGCAGCCCGAACTCGTAGTAGCGCAGCGCGGGCCGGTGGCGCGTGAGCTCGTTGACGCAGTAGCCGAGCCAGTGGTCGTGCGCGCGCCAGTGCTCGGCGGCGATGAAGTGGTCGAAGGCCTTCTCGACCATCGCGAGCCAGCGCGGATCGCGCGTGAGGCCGTACAGCCGCATCAGGCCGAACGCGGCCTCGCCGTCGTAATAGATGACGCGGAAAGCCTCCTTCACCGCGAGGCTGGGCCGGTGCAGCACGTGCACGAAGCGGCCGCTCTCGGGGTCCTGCATGTGGCGGATGCCGAGCGCGAGCTGCTCGAGCAGCGGCAGGAAGCGGCGGTCGCCCGTGAGCTCGGTGTACTTGACGAAGGCCAGCAGGCAGACGGCGTTGCCGCCGAGCTTGATCTCGTGCGCCACGTCGACCAGGAAGGCCGCGCGGCTGCCGTCGGGCAGCACCGCGGGCCGGATCAGCGAGCCCGCGAGGAAGGCCAGCGAGCGGTCGATGGCCTCCTTCTGCGCGGCATCGCGCGTGAGCTCCCAGGCCTCGAGCAGCGCATAGGTCGAGCTCGCGTGGCGCAGCGTGTTGTAGGTCGGGATGGCGCGGTCGAAGCAGGGGAACCAGCCGTAGTGGAACTCGCCCGTGGGCTTGACCTGCGCCGCGAGATAGCGGCTGGCGTCCTCCACCATGCCGCGCACCCGCGCGGCGTTCCAGTCGTCGAGGCGGCGCAGGTTGGCCTCCTGCCCCTCGGGCACGATCGGCCAGGCCCCACCCGCATCGACGTAGACCGCGCGCGTGGTGAAGCACCACACGGGCGCGGCATCGTCGTCGGGAAAGTCGAGCTCCTTGCCGAAGCGGCGCCGGGTGTGCAGCCGCAGGTTGCCGGGATTGGGCAGGCAGTGGTCCACGCTGCCGTCGTAGAAGACCGCGCTGCCGTTGGCCTCGGGCGCGAGCAACGCGAACTCGAAGCGGCTGTCGAAGGACACGCCCTGCTGGAAGTAGTTGCGCCGCGTCTTCGCGAGCAGTTCCTTGAACTCGCCCCAGTGCATCGGCAGCACGTGCTCGACCAGCTCCGCGCGCAGCCGCTGCGGCGGCCGCTCGCCGCGCTGCGCGGCATCGGCCAGCGCCTCGGCCGCTTCCTCCCAGGCCTGCGCGGCATCGGCGCCGCGGCCCGAGACCACGCGCGCGCGGCTGCCGCCCTCGCCGATCGCGAGGAAGACCACGCTGCCGGTGACCGGCGTGGCCGGCGGCAGCGCGGGCAGCACGCCCTCGGGACCCGCCAGTGCCTGCCTGGCGCGGTTCAGGAGTTCGGCGAGAGAAAGGGTCGGTTCGGGCATGCGAGAAAGGAGGAAGACCCCGCCAGCGGCAGGCCGCGCGCATCGTACCCGCGTGCCGGCGTTTCGCGCTGACCGGAGGCTGACAGGGGCCGCCTTGCCACAGGGGCGAAAGGCCTCAGACGCCCCAGGCCTCGAACACCGCCTGCCGCACCACCTCGACCGCCGGCGCCCGCGCACCCGCGGCCGGTTCGATCCAGCACAGCCAGGTGTGGGCGCGCCAGCCGGGCCAGATCGCGAGCTCGCCGTGGCGCTCGCCCTGCTCGGCCTGGTCGAGCCGCATCAGCCCCGCGCCCATGCCGCTCGCGACCACGCTGCGCACCGCGCTCTCGCTGTCGGCGGTGCGGCCCTGGCGGTACTCGCGGCCGGCACCGGCGAACAGGCGGTCGAGGTGCGCGCGCAGCACGCAGGAGGGCGGCGTGCCGACCCAGGGCTGCTCGGTGAGCGTCTCGAGCGACAGGCCCGGATGGGCGTCGGCCATCGGCAGCGGGAGCACGACCACCAGGTCGACCGGCGCCAGGCGGTGCAGCGCCAGGCCTTCGCGCGAAGCCACGTCGCTCAGCGTGTAGGCACAGTCGAGCTCGCCGCGCTCGACCGCCGAGGCGGTCTCGTACGACAGGCCCTGGCGCAGTTGCAGCGTGACCTGCGGATGGCGCTCGGCCAGCTTCACGAGCACGTCGCCGAGCCGCAGCGAGACCGGGTCGACCACGGTGCCGAAGCGCACCACGCCCTGCGCGGCGCCGCGCAGCTGCTCGGCGGCCGAGCGCATGCGCAGCGCCGAGGCCAGCGTGCGCTCGGCCTCCTCGAGCAGGCTCTGGCCCGCGGGCGTGGGCGTCATGCCGCGCGGCGTGCGCTCGAACAGGCGCACGCCGAGTTCGTCTTCGAGCGCCTTGAGCTGCGCGCTCACGGCGGGCGCGCTGGTGAACACGCGCTCGGCGGCGCGCGTGAGGCTGCCCTCGCGGGCGATGGCGACGAAGGTCTTCAGCTGGTAGAGCTCCATGGCGGCCGATTGTGAGCGCGCGGCGGCGCGCGGTCCCTTCGTTTTTTCGGAGGGCCCGCTCCAAAGAAGCGAATGGCATTCGCGCGGCCCCGCCCCGATCCTCGGACACATCGACTCCTTCATCGTCCGAAAGCCCCCCATGTCCCGATCCCAACGCCTGTACGGCATCGCCGCCCTGCTCTTCGCCACCTCCGGCTGGGGCTCCCTGTTCCTCGTCAGCAAGGGCGTGCTCCACCACGTCGAACCCGTGTGGTTCACGCTGATCCGCTACAGCCTGTCGGCGCTGCTGTTCGCGCTGCTGGTGCTGCCGCGCGGCGCCGCACCCTGGCGCAGGCTGCGCCGCCATGCGGGTGCGCTGGCGCTGCGCGGCGCGGCCGGCTTCGGGGTGTTCAGCGTGCTGCTGCTGATCGGCCTCGCGCACTCGGTGCCCTCGCACGGCGCGGTGATCATCGCCACCACGCCGATGACCACGCAGCTCGTGCGCTGGCTGCTCGACGGCGTGCGCCCCACGCGCGCCGCGCTGCTCGCCACCGCGCTGGCGCTCGCGGGCGTGGCGATCGTCTCGGGTCTCATCGGCGGTCATGGCGGCCACGGCGGCGCGGGCAACGCCACGCTGTTCGGCGACGCCATCGCCTTCGCCGGCACCCTGGGCTGGGTCTGGTACACGCGCGGCGCGGCGCGCTTTCCCGAACTCGACGCGGTCGAGTACAGCGCGCTCACGGTGCTGGCCGCGTGGCCGGTGCTGCTGGCGGCCGCGGTCGGTGCCGCGCTGCTCGGCTGGTCGGCGGCGCCCAGCCTCGAAGGGCTGCGGCTCTCGTGGCAAGCGCTGCTGTTCGTCGGCGTGGTGCCCTCGGCCGCCTCGGTGCTGGCCTTCAACCATGGCGTGCGCACGCTCGGCGCCGTCACCGGCACCGCCTTCCTCAACTTCGTGCCGGTATCGGCGCTGCTGATGAGCGCGGCGCTCGGCACCCTGCCCACGGCGAACGAACTGCTGGGCATGGCGATGGTGGTGGCTGCGCTCCTGATCCATACCGCCCTGAACCGCAAGGCCAACGCCCTGCCCGCGGCAAGGATCGCGCCGCCCCCGCAGAATCCCTGCACCTACCGCACCCCTGGAGCCACGACACCGTGAGCAGCGACACCCCCCGCCTCTTCGAGCCGATGCAGCTCGGCCCGCTTTCGCTCGACAACCGCATCCTGATCGCGCCGATGTGCCAGTACTCGGCGAGCGAGGGCACGCCGGGCGACTGGCACCTGATCCATCTCGGCCATCTCGCGCTGTCGGGCGCGGGACTGCTGATCCTCGAGGCCACCGCGGTCGAGGCCGAGGGCCGCATCACGCCGGGCGACCTCGGTCTCTATTCGGACGCCAACGAGGAAGGCCTGGCACGCGTGCTCGCCGCCATGCGCGCCCATTCGTCGATGCCCGTGGCAATGCAGCTCGGCCACGCCGGGCGCAAGGCCTCGAGCCGCGCGCCCTGGGAAGGCGGCGCGCAAATCCGCCCCGGCGAGCCCGGCGGGTGGAAGGCCTTCGCGCCCTCGGCCGTGCCGCATGCGCCCGGCGAGGACATGCCGCTCGCGCTCGACACCGAGGGCCTGGCGCGCGTGCGCGAGGCCTTCGTGGCCGCCGCCCGCCGTGCCGCGCGGCTCGGCATCGAGGGCATCGAGATCCATGCCGCGCACGGCTACCTGCTGCACCAGTTCCTGTCGCCGCTGGCCAACCACCGCGACGACGCCTACGGCGGCAGCCTCGAGAACCGGCTGCGCTTTCCGCTCGAGGTGTTCGACGCGGTGCGTGCCGTCTTCCCGGCCGAGCGGCCCGTGTGGGTGCGCGTGTCGGCGGTCGATTGGGTGGAAGGCGGCTGGGACCTCGAGGGCACCGTGGCCTTCGCCCGGGCACTCGAGGCGCGCGGCTGCGCGGCCATCCATGTCTCGAGCGGCGGCGTGTCGCCGAAGCAGGCGATCGCGCTGGGCGCGGGCTACCAGGTGCCGTTCGCCGAACGCGTGAAGGCCGAGGTCGGCATCCCGGTGATCGCGGTCGGCCTGATCACCGAGGCGCGGCAGGCCGAGGCCATCCTCGCCGAGGGCAGGGCCGACGCCATCTCGCTGGCGCGCGCGATCCTCTACGACCCGCGCTGGCCCTGGCACGCGGCCGCCGAACTCGGCGCGCAGGTGAAGGCGCCGGTGCAGTACTGGCGCTCGCAGCCGCGCGAGTTCAAGGACCTGTTCGAGAACGCGAAGTTCGGGGCGCGCTGAACGCCTTCAGCGCAGCGCCTCGAGCCAGAACAAGGTCTGCCGCACCTCGATCGCCTCGCCCGCCTGCTGCCGGCGATGCAGCTGCTCGAGCGCATCGCGCGTGCCCTCGATCGTGAAGTCGGGGCAGACATAGGGCACGTTCTTCAGGTACCAGGCGAAGGCACCCACGTCGGCGAAGCGCAGCAGCTCGGCGCCCGCCTCCGCGCGCAGGATCTCGAAGCCCGCGCGCTCGAGCTGGCGCCGCGCGATGTCGAGCCGCCACTCGGGCGGCGGCTCGGCCGGTGCCAGGCCCGCGAGCCGGTGGTGGTCGGCATTGAAGTCCGAGGCCACCTGCTGCGTGAGGAAGTGGCCGCCGCGCGCGAGCACGCGCGCCACCTCGGCCGGCACGAAGGACTCGTGGCGGTTGACCACCAGGTGGAACTCGCCATCGGCGAAGGGCAGCGGTGCGTCGTCGTGCGCATCGTCATCGCCATCGCTTCGCGCGCCGTTGTCGAGCGCGCCCTCCACCGCCACCACCTCGATGCCCAGCGGCGCGAGCCGCTCGCGCGCCACCGCGACGTTGGGCGCCCAGCCCTCGGTGGCGACGGTGCGCGCGGGCCGCAGCGGCAGCCGGCCGAGCCACTCGCCGCCACCCGTGCCCATGTCGAGCAGGTCGGGCGACTCGCGCGCGCGGTGGACCACCGCCCGTTCGAAATCCCAGGGCACGGCGGTGGTCGCGATGCGGCCATCGCAGGACAGGTCCCAGCCGACCAGCGGCTTGCGCGCAGCCTCGGCCAGCAGTCGATCGAATTCGGTCATCGCGCCAGTCCGCCGCATGTCGGCCTCAGGGCGCGAGCGTGCGATAGAAGTAGGTGGTGTCGCAGAAGCCGCCACGCGGCAGCAGCGCATAGCCGGGGATGGTGCCGCTGCGCTGCCAGCCCGAGCGTTCGTAGAGCCGCTCGGCCTCGGGGCTCGAGGTGTCGAGCACCAGCAGCGTCTTGCCGCTGTCGCGCGCGGCCTGCTCGGCCGCCTGCATCAGCAGCGCGCCGAGCCCCTGGCGCCGGGCGCGCCGGTGCACCAGCATCTTCGCGAGGTCGGCGCGGTGCGGCTGGTTGTCGGGCTGGTCGAGCACGAGCTGCACCGTGCCGACGATGCCCCGCGCGTCCTCCGCCACCATCAGCGCGCGCTCTCCGCGCGCCACGCCGTCGGCCACCTTGCGCCAGAAGGCCAGCGCCTGCTCGAGCGACAGCGGATGCATGAAGCTCACCGAGGCATCGCCGTCGACGCAGTCGATCAGCAGCTCGGCCAGCGATTGCAGTTGCGCCGCGTCCACCGCCCGCAGGCGGCGCACCGGGTGGAGGCTGGTGGGGTTCATGGCGTTCGTTCTCACTTCCAGACATCGGGATGGGGACTCACGATCGCGACCGCGTAGCGGGCGTTCTCGCGCGTGGGATTGAAGTAGGCGACGGGCCGGTCGAGCACCATCGCGAGGCAGTCGCCGGCGTCGAGCCGGTGGCGCTCCTCGCCCATCGCGATCTCGATCGTTCCCTCGAGCATCCAGACCTGCTGGTGCACCTGCGACTCGCGCGCGCCCGATTCGTAGGCCACGCGCGCCTTGGGCGGGAACAGCACCTCGACGATCTGCAGCGGCGAGGCGATGCCGCCGGGCGAGACGTTGCGCCGCAGGTAGCCCGACGAGGGATCGCGCCATTGCGGCTGGTCGGCGCGGCGCGCGACCGGATCGGCGCGCGGGCGCGGCTCGTCGAACAACGAGGCCAGCATGGTGCCGAGGCCGGTCGCGAGCTTCTCGAGCACCACCGCCGTGGGGCTGCTCTCGCCGCGCTCGATCAGCGAGATCATCGAGCGGCTGACCCCGCTCTGCGCGGCCAGCGCCTCGAGCGAGAGGCCGCGCGCGGCGCGCAGTTCGCGCACGCGGCGGGCGATGCGGTCGTTGAGGGGGACGGGCTCTTGTTCTTTCATGTTGGATTTATTTTCCAACATGATGGAATACCGGTCAACTCGGCGAGGCGGCCTCGCGCAGCGCCTTGTAGGCAGCCACCAGCTCATCGAGCGAGAACGCGCGATTGAGTCCGCTGGGATTGGGCAGGATCCAGGTCTCGATGCCGGCGAAGGGCTCGGGCTGGCGGCCCCAGGCGATCTGCCGGTGTCCCGTCATGCCCGCGTAGGCGGCCTTGCCGAGGAACGCGAGGCGGCGCGGGCCGCAGGCGGCGATCTTGCGGGTGAAGGCCTCGGTGGCGGCCGCGAACTCATGCGCCGCCAACTGGCTCGCGCGCGCCGTCGGCCGGTCGACGGCCGTGGTCAGGCCGTAGCCGCGTTGCAGCAGCAACGGCGCCTGGGCGGGTTGCAACAGCACCGGCGTGAAGCCGGCCAGGTGCAGCACGCGCCAGAAGCGGTTGCCCCGGCCTTCGAAGTGCAGGCCCGAGGCGGCCGCGCGCTGGCCCGGGTTGATGCCGCAGAAGACGATGGCGAGGCCGGGGGCCAGGAGGTCCCGCAGGCCTTGGGAAGCCATTCGGGCCGATCCCGCCCGCTCACTCCACCGTCACGCTCTTCGCCAGGTTGCGCGGCTTGTCCACGTCCGTCCCGCGCGCGCAGGCCGTGTGATAGGCCAGCAGCTGCAGCGGCACCACGTGCAGCAGCGGCGACAGCGCGCCGTAGTGCTCGGGCATGTGGATCACGTGCAGGCCTTCGCTGCTCTTGATCTTCGAGTCGCCGTCGGCCAGCACGTAGAGCACGCCGCCGCGCGCGCGCACTTCCTGCAGGTTGCTCTTGAGCTTCTCGAGCAGGGCGTCGTTGGGCGCCACGGCGACCACCGGCATCTCGCTGGTCACCAGCGCGAGCGGGCCGTGCTTGAGCTCGCCGGCGGCATAGGCCTCGGCGTGGATGTAGGTGATCTCCTTGAGCTTGAGCGCGCCCTCGAGCGCGATCGGGTAGTGCAGGCCGCGGCCCAGAAACAGCGCGTTGTCCTTGCGCGCGAAGTCCTCGGCCCAGTTGATGATCTGCGGCTCGAGCGCGAGCACCGACTGCAGCGCGACCGGCAGGTGGCGCATCTCCTTGAGGTAGCGCGCCTCGTCTTCCGCGCTCAGCAGGCCCTTCGACTGCGCGATCGCCAGCGTGAGCAGGAACAGGCCCGCGAGCTGGGTGGTGAAGGCCTTGGTCGAGGCCACGCCGATCTCGACGCCGGCGCGCGTGATGTAGGCCAGCTTGCATTCGCGCACCATGGCGCTGGTGGCGACGTTGCAGATGGTCAGGGTCTGCTCCATGCCGAGCGAGCGCGCATGCTTGAGCGCGGCCAGGGTGTCGGCGGTCTCGCCCGATTGGCTGATGGTGACGACCAGGGTGCGCGGATCGGGCACCGAGTCGCGGTAGCGGTACTCGCTCGCGATCTCGACCTGGGTCGAGATCTTCGCGATGCCCTCGAGCCAGTACTTGGCGGTGCAACCGCTGTAGTAGCTGGTGCCGCAGGCCAGGATCAGGATGCGGTCGATCTCCTTGAACACGCGGTGCGCGCTGGCGCCGCTCTGCTTGCCGTCCTGGCCGATGCCGTCGAACAGCTCGGGCACGATGCCTTCCACGCCCTCGAGCGTGTCGCCGATGGCGCGCGGCTGCTCGAAGATCTCCTTCTGCATGTAGTGGCGGTAGGGGCCGAGCTCGGCCGCGCCGCTGTGGGCCTGCACGGTGCGCACCGGGCGCTGCACCGGCTTGTGGGCGCGGTCGACGATCCAGTACTTGCCGGGCTGCAGGTCGACCACGTCGCCTTCCTCGAGGTACACGATCTGGTCGGTGACGCCGGCCAGCGCCATCGCGTCGCTGGCCAGGAAGTTCTCGGTGCCGTCCTTGCCGGCGCCCAGGATCAGCGGCGAACCGGCGCGCGCGCCGACCACGCGCTGCGGTTCGTCGCGGCAGATCACGGCAATGGCATAGGCGCCCGTGAGCTGGCGCACGGCGCCCTTCACGGCCTCGAACAGGTCGCCGTCGTAGAGGCTGTCGACCAGGTGGGCGATGACCTCGGTGTCGGTCTGGCTCTCGAACACGTAGCCCTTGGCTTCGAGGCCGGCGCGCAGCGCCTCGTGGTTCTCGATGATGCCGTTGTGCACCAGCGCGATGCGGCCGGGCCGCGCTTCCTGCGCGCCGGCGCCCGGGCCGTGACTGAAGTGCGGATGCGCGTTGTGCACCGCGGGCGCGCCGTGCGTGGCCCAGCGGGTGTGGGCGATGCCGGTCAGGCCTTCGAGCCTGTCCTCGGCCACCTGGGCCTGGAGGTCGGCCACGCGCGAGGTGGTGCGCGCGCGCGTCAGGCCGCCCGCGTGCACGGCCACGCCGCAGGAGTCATAGCCGCGGTATTCGAGCCGCTGCAGGCCCTGGACCAGGACCGGGACGATGTTTCGATGGGAAGCCGCGCCGACGATGCCGCACATGGTTGTCTTGCCTTTGGAAAGGAATGAGGGAGAACGAAAAGAATTGCTGCGAATGGTAGGGAGGGTGAAAAGAAATTTGCCGTCTAAATTTCCATGAATTTGGACTTTTCTTTCATAAATTCAGGTCAATGAATTTTTATTCCATAATTTCACGAATCATGGAATCCATCGCAATCGACGCCATCGACCTGAAGCTGCTCGACGCCCTGCAGCGCGACGCCTCGGCCACCAACCAGAAGCTGGCGGCGGCCGTGGGCATCTCGCCGCCGACCTGCCTGCGGCGGGTGCAGCGGCTATGGCAGGAGGGTTTGATCGAGCGCCAGGTGGCGCTGCTGTCGCCCGACCGGCTGGCCGCCGTGCTGGGCCACGGGCTGCAGGCGGTGGTGGAGATCTCGCTCGACCGGCAGGACGCCGGGTCGCTCGAGGCCTTCGAAGCGCGCGTGATCGCGGACGACGCGGTGCAGCAGTGCTGGCGCGTGTCGCCGGGACCGGATTTCGTGCTGGTGGTGGCGGCGCGCGACATGCCCGGCTACGGCGCGCTGGTGCAGCGGCTGTTCACCGCCGACGCCAACGTGCGCAACGTCAAGGCCTTCTTCAGCCTCAAGCGCGCGAAGTTCGAGCCGCGGGTGCCGCTGGCACCGCTGGCGCCCGCGGGCTGAGGCGCGTCAGGCCTTCGGCTTCTTCTGCGGCCGCTGCCAGTTCGGCAGGCTGATCTGCTTGCCGCGCGCTACGGTCAGCGCGCCCGCCGGCGTGGTCTTGGTGACGGTGGAGCCGCCGCCCACCGTGCCGCCCGCGCCGATGGTGACCGGCGCCACCAGCACGCAGTTGCTGCCGATGTGCACGTCGTCCTCGAGCACGGTGCGGTGCTTGTTGGCGCCGTCGTAGTTGGCGGTGATGCTGCCCGCGCCGTAGTTGACGCGCGCGCCCACGGTGGCGTCGCCCAGGTAGGCCAGGTGGTTGGCCTTGGCGCCGGCGGCCAGGGTGGAGTTCTTGACCTCGACGAAATTGCCGATGTGCACCTCGGTGCCGAGCTGGGCGCCGGGGCGCAGCCGCGCGAAGGGGCCGATCAGCGCGCGCTCGCCGACCGTCACGCCGGCCTTCTCGCCGTCGATGTGGGTGAAGGGATGGATCACGGCGCCGGCCTCGATGCGGGCATTGGCGATCACGCAGTTGGCGCCGATGCGCACGCCCTCGCCGAGCGCGACCTGGCCCTCGAACACGCAGTTGACGTCGATCTCGACGTCGCCGCCGCATTCGAGCGTGCCGCGCAGGTCGAAGCGCGCCGGGTCGGCCAGCCGCACGCCCTGGGTCATCAGGGCCTCGGCCTGGCGGCGCTGGAAGGCGCGCTCGAGTTCGGCCAGCTGCACCGGGCTGTTGATGCCGGCCACCTGCAGCCCGTCGGTCGTGATGTGGGCCACCACCGGCACGCCGTCGGCCGCGGCGTGCTTGACGATGTCGGTCAGGTAGTACTCGGCCTGGGCATTGCGGTTGTCCAGCCGCTCGAGCCAGCCCTTGAGCAGCTTCGCGGGCGCGGCCATCACGCCGCTGTTGATCTCGCGCACCGCGCGCTGCGCCTCGCTGGCGTCCTTGTGCTCGACGATGGCGGTCACCTCGCCGCCCGCGGCGTTGCGGATGATCCGGCCGTAGCCGGTGGGGTCGTCCAGCTCGATGGTCAAGAGCGCCAGCCGCTCGCCGCCGCTGGCGGCAATCAGGGTGCGCAAGGTGTCCTCGGCGATCAGCGGCACGTCGCCCGAGAGGATCACCACCGTGCCGTCGTCGGGCAAGAGCGGCGTGGCCTGCTGCACCGCGTGGCCGGTGCCCAGCTGCGGCTCCTGGCGCGCGAAGCGCAGCGAGGCGGCCTCGGGCGAGGCGGCCATGGCGGCCTCGACCTGCTCGGCGCCGTGGCCCGTGACGATCACCACGTGCCGGGCGCCGATGCGCGCGGCGGTGCCGGTCACGTGCGACAACAGTGCGCGCCCACCCAAACGATGCAACACTTTGGGAAGCCTGCTCTTCATGCGCGTGCCTTTGCCGGCCGCCATGATCACGACGTCGACCGGTCCCTGGTCGCCCTGCTTCGGAATCTGATTCATGCCTTTTTCTACCCGGATGCGTTGTTTCAAGCTGGCGCGGATTATCGGCGTGCTGGCGCTGGCGGCCGTCCTGGGGGCTTGCAGCGCGATCCGGCTGGCCTACAACAACCTGCCCGAGCTCAGCTACTGGTGGCTCGACGGCTACCTCGATTTCGACGGCTCGCAGACGCCCAAGGTGCGCGACGACCTGGCGCGGCTGCTCGAATGGCACCGGCGCAACGAACTGCCGAAGATCGCGGCGCTGCTGCAGGAGGCCGAGGCGCTGGCGCCCGGCGACATCACGCCGGCCCAGGCCTGCGCCATGACCGACCGCATCCGCGACCGGCTGCTGGCGGTCAGCGAGCGCGCCGAGCCCGCGGGCACCGAGCTGGCGTTGAGCCTCGGCGAGGCCCAGTTGCAGCAGCTCGAACGCAAGTACGCGAAGAACAACGCCGACTACCGCAAGGACTGGCTTGACCGCTCGCCGGCCCGGGTGCAGGAGAAGCGCTACGACCAGTTCCTCGACCGCTTCGAGGATTTCTACGGCCGGCTTTCGCCCGAGCAGCGCGAGCTGCTGCGCCAGCAGGTGGCGCAGTCGGTGTTCGACCCGAAGCTGCAGGACGTGGAGCGCCGCAAGCGCCAGCAGGAGGCGCTGGTGCTGCTGCGCGGCTTCGTCGCGAACCGCACGCCGCCGGCCGAGGCGCGCGCCGCGCTGCATGCCTACCTGCAGCGCATCGCCGACCCGCCACCCGGCCCCTGGCGCGAGCAGCAGCAGGCGCTGCTGCAGGAAGGCTGCCGCAACCTGGCCGCGCTGCACAACGGCACCAGCGCGGCGCAGCGCGCGCAGGCGGTCAAGCGGCTGCAGGGCTACCGCGAGGACCTGCGGCAGCTCTCGGAGGCGGCCGGTTGAGCCGGCCCCGGCCTCAGATCAGCGGCGTGGGCCGCAGCGGCCGCTCGAAGTAGTCGCCCAGCGCCTCGAGCGCGCGCGGCTCGAGGATGCGCAGCCAGCGGTCGTCGAGCTTGTAGAGCCCGAGTTGCGACAGCCGCCGCAGCGTCTTGTTGGTGTGGACCAGCGACAGCCCGAGCGCATCGGCGATGTGCTGCTGGTTGAGCGGGAACTCGACCCAGCCGTCGCGCACCATGCCCACGCGCTCGGCGCGGCGGTACAGATGCATCAGCAGCATCGCCACGCGCTCGACGGCGCTGCGCCGGCCGGTGGTCACGAGGTTGTCGTCGATCATCTTTTCCTCGCGCGCGGCCAGCCAGGTGATGTCGTAGCCGAGCTTGGGCTCGGCATGGAACAGCTCCCACAGCCGGTCGCGCGCGAACACGCACAGCGAGACCTCGGTCAGGGCCTCGACGCCATGGGTCTGGCCATCGGCGAACTCGTCCTGCAGCCCGACGAAGTCGCCGGGCAGCAGCACGTTGAGGATCTGCCGCCGGCCGTCGCTCAGGGTCTTGTAGCGGAAGGCCCAGCCCGAATAGAGCGTGAACAGCTGCGGGCTGCGCCGGTGTTCCTCGATGATCGAGCCGCCGGCCTCGACGCGGCGCGCGCCGATGCGGAACGATTCGATGGTGCGCAACTGGTCGGCGGACACCGGCAAAAAGGCCGGCAGCTGACGCAGCGCGCAACGGCTGCAGGGATGGGGCCCGTTCTCCGGGGCGGCGGGTGTGGGGTACTGGTCGAGCACCACCGACTATAGGCATCGAGGGGGGTGGTCCCGGTATGTCTTTTTACATTTCGTGATGTCGGACGGCTGCCTACACTGCGCTCGCCTTTCCCATCCCGGCCCATGATTTCCGACGAACAGACGCAAGCTCCCGCGCCCGCCCCGGCGCTCTCCGAGATCCTCTACTGCAGCGAGCTTGCGCCGGACCTGCCGCCCGACACGGTGGCCAGCATCGTCGCGCGCGCCCGCGTGCGCAACGGCGAACTCGGCATCACCGGGCTGCTGGTCTTCGACGGCCAGCGCTTCTGCCAGCACATCGAGGGACCGCCCGACGCCCTGCGCTCGCTGATGGATCGCATCGCGCGCGACCCGCGCCATGTCGACGTGCGCGTGGCCTGGCAAGGCGAACTGGCCGCGCGCCGCTACAGCGGCTTCCGGCTCGGGCTGGCCGAGAGCGAGGGCCCCGACCTGATGGCCGGCGTGCATGCGCTCGACGGCGAGGTCGCGCTCAAGCATTTCCTGGCGCTGCGCCGCAGTTTCGACATCAACGGCTGAAGACGGCCGCGCCAAAGAAAAAGGGCCGGACGATGCGCGAAGCGCCGTCCGGCCCCTTGTATGACGGGCGCGGCTCGCGCCGCCGCCCGATGGCCCAGGATCGATCAGGAAACCCGCGGGATCAGGCGGCGTCCCACGTGTACGTGGCGCCGTAGCCGTCCCAGGCTTCCATCACGATGCGCTGGCCGGCCGCCACGGTGAGCGATTCGCCGGGGGCGAGCACCAGGTCCTCGCTCGGGCTCTCGAGCGTGGCATCGGGCGTGATCCAGACCCGGCCCTGGCGTACGCGCAGCACGCTCTCGCCGCGCGCCTTCAGGCTCATCGCCTCGCCGGGCGCGATTTGCCAGGCACCGCGGCGCACGGCCGGCGGAATCGCGGCGGCGGTGTTGCGGTTGGGCAGCGACAGGGTGGACAGCGTAGAGGTGGTGCAGACGGCAGTGGACATGATGGGCTCCTAGGTGTTTGCCGAATCGCGAATCAATGGGTGCTTGGAGAAGGAGGCAGCAATGGCGCGGTTCGGGAATGAATGATCGTTTCCCGGCCGTTGGCAGTCCAATGAAAAGGAGGTAGCCTACTGATTCCGGTTTCGCATCAATCCCGAGGCAGGCGCCGGCCCCCGATCCATGCAGCATTCGCAAACCCACCTGCGTTCCCGCCCGATCTCCGCCGGCCACCTGCGGGCCTTCGAGGCGGTCGCGCGACACCTGAACTTCCGCGCCGCGGCCGAGGAAATGGCCCTGACCCAGTCGGCCGTGAGCCGCCAGATCCAGTCGCTCGAGGAGGAAGTGGGCGTGCCGCTGTTCCTGCGCCACACGCGCGCGGTCGAGCTGACCAGCGCGGGCGCCCAGCTGCTTTTGGCGGTGCAGCAGGCGCTGCCGCGCGTCGACACCGCGGTGCGGCAGATCCGCCAGAGCGCCGGGCGCAAGAGCGTCTCGCTGACCACCTTCGCCTCGTTCGCCTCGATGTGGCTGATCCCGCGGCTCGAGGCCTTCCAGCGCGACAACCCCGAGATCGACATCCGGATCGACGCCAGCGACCTCGCGGTCGACCTCGAGGTGGCCGACGTCGACATCGCGCTGCGCTACGGCCCGCGCGAGGCCATGCCCCCGCAGGCCGTGCGGTTGTTCGGCGAAAACCTCACGCCGGTGGCGAGCCCCTGGCTCATCAAGAGCAGCCCGCCGATCAAGAAGCCCGAGGACATCGCACGCTTCACGCTGATCGAGGCCGGCGACGCCCACCGCACCCACCTCGAGTGGCTGACCTGGCGGCGCTGGTTCGAGCTGCACGGCCTGGAACGCGCCCAGCCCAAGCGCTGGCTCTATTTCAACTACGCCTACCAGATGGTGCAGGCCGCGCTCACCGGCCAGGGCGTGGTGCTGGCGCGCAGCTCGTTGATCGCCGAGAGCCTGGCCAACGGGGACCTGATCGAGGTGCTGCCGCAGCACCGCATGGATTCGCCGATGTCCTACTGGCTGATCGCCGGCCCGCGCAGCGCGCTGCGGCCCGAGATCAAGGCCTTCTGGGACTGGCTGCTGGCGCAGGCCGGCACCACGCGCGAGACCATCGGCGAGGTGCCGGACCCGGACACCGTCGACGACCTGGACTGACGAGAAAAAGGGCGCCGCGGCTCGAGGCCGGGCGCCCGTATGCGCAGGAAGCAGCCGCTCAGCCGATCGGCCAGACCACCCCGTTGTCGTTGAGGATCGCGTCGAGCGGCAGGTCGTGCGCCTCGGGCTCGAAGTCCTCGAGGAAGCCGTTCGCGAAACCCAGGCCGACCGTGAAGGGCCGCGGCTCGAGGGCGGCCAGCGTGCGGTCGTAGAAGCCGCCGCCGTAGCCGAGCCGGTAGCCGCCCGCGCTGTAGCCCACGCAGGGCACGAACAGCAGGGTCGGCACGATCAGCTCGGTGTCCTTGGGCTTGGGAATGCCGTAGGCGTCCTCTTCCATCTGGCAGCCCGGGTACCAGGCATGGAAGGTCAGGGTCTTGTGGACCTTGTCGATCACGGGCAGGCCGATGCGGCGGCGCTGCGGCTCGTCGATCAGTTCGCCGTCCTCCTTCCACCGATGCAGCGCGGGCAGCGGATCGAACTCGCCCTTGATCGGCCAGTAGGCGCCGATCACGGTGTCGGGGCGGCCGACCAGCCAGATGCGCATCACGCGCTGCAGCAGGTCCGCGCGTGTCAGCCGGTCCGGCATCCCCAGACGTTGTTCGATCAACGCCTTGCGCAGCTGATCCTTGAGAAAACTCGCCGTCGCCGACGTGGCGGCATCCTTTGACTTGTCCATAATCTCCCGATGCAGTTTCCAAGCATTTTGGCATCCATGTGCCGCCGCCCGCGCAGCGTCGCGCCGGCACTGGTTCTTTCGGCCCTCGCGGCCTGCGCGCTGACCCTCTTCGCGCCCGCCGCGGCGCTGGCGCAGAACAACAGCAACGACGAGGTGCTGCTGCAGATGAAGCAGGCCTTCCAGCGCGGCGACAAGGCCCGGCTGGCGGCGCTGCTGCCTCAGGCCCGCGGCCACGTGCTCGAACCCTGGGCCGCCTACTGGGAACTCAAGGCGCGGCTGCAGGAAGCCGGCGCGAACGAGGTGCAGGACTTCTTCGCGCGCTACCCCGGCACCTACCAGGAAGACCGGCTGCGCAACGACTGGCTGCTGCTCACGGGCCAGCGCCGCGACTGGGACAACTTCTCGGCCGCCATCGCGGGCTTCCGCATGGGCGACGACACCCAGGTGCGCTGCTACGCGATCCTGGTCGACGCGCTGCGCAGCGGCAGCGCCACGCAGGCCCAGGCCGACGAGATCCGGCGCAACTGGTTCGCCCAGCGCGACAGCGACGACGGCTGCCTCACGGCCGCCGACCGCATGATCGCCGCGCGCCTGCTCACGCCCAACGACGCCTGGAAGAAGGCGCGCCTGGCCATCGAGGCCAACCGGCCGCAGGCCGCGCGCGGCGCCGTCACGCTGGCCTCGCCCGATGCGCTGCCGCTGTTCGAGGAGGTCAACGCGAGCGCGGCCAAGTTCCTGGTCGCGCGCGGGCCGGTGGCCGCCAAGTCGCGCCGCGAGCTGGTGACGCTGGCACTGATCAAGATCGCGATGGCCGACCCCGAGCAGGCCGCCTCGCAGCTCGACGCCAAGTGGAGCGCGATGCTCTCGGCCGAGGAGCGCAACTGGATCTGGGGCATCATCGGCCGCCAGTCGGCGATCAAGCTCTGGCCGCAGGCCGTGAGCTACTTCGGCAACGTGACCAAGAACGCCGACCTGTCGGACGACATGCTCGGCTGGCGCGTGCGCGCGGCGCTGCGCGCCGGCCAGTGGAAGGACGTGGCGCCCGCCATCAACGCCATGAGCGAGGCCAGCCAGCAGGACCCGACCTGGACCTACTGGAAGGCGCGCGCACTGGTCAATGCCGGCGGCGACGAGCGCCGCGCCCAGGCGCGCGAGCTCTACCAGGGCATCGCGGGCACGCGCGGCTTCTACGAGATGCTGGCGCTCGAGGAGCTGGGCCAGCGCGTGATGGCCGCCACCCGGCCCGCGCCGCTCACGCCCGAGGAACGCAATGCCGCGCGCATGAACCCCTCGCTCAACCGCGGCCTCTACGCCATCGCGATCGGCCTGCGCCCCGAGGGCACGCGCGAATGGAACTACGCCACCAACCTGCACGACCGCGGCGGCATGGACGACCGCGCGCTGCTGGCCGCGGCCGACTTCGCCTGCCAGCGCGAGGTCTGGGACCGCTGCATCAACACCAGCGAGCGCACCAAGGGCGTGATCGACGTCGAGCAGCGCTTCCCGATGCCCTTCCACGACACGGTGCTGCGCAAGAGCCAGGACATCGGCCTCGACCCGGCCTACGTCTACGGCCTGATCCGCCAGGAGAGCCGCTTCATCATGGACGCGCGCTCGGGCGTCGGTGCCTCGGGCCTGATGCAGGTGATGCCCGCCACCGCGCGCTGGACCGCGCGCAAGATCGGCATGACCGACTTCACGCCGGGCCAGATCAACGACCGCGAGACCAACATCACCATCGGCACCAACTACCTGAAGCTCGCGCTCGACGACTTCGACGACTCGATGGCGCTGGCCGCCGCGGCCTACAACGCCGGCCCGGGCCGCCCGCGCAGCTGGCGCAACGGCCCGGTGCTCGATGCCGCGATCTGGGCCGAGAACGTGCCGTTCAACGAAACCCGCGACTACGTGAAGAAGGTGCTGGCCAACACCACCAACTACGCCGCGATCATCACCGGCCGGCCGCAGTCGCTGAAGGAACGCCTGGGCCGGGTCGGCCCGCGCGACGCCGCGATGCCCGAGCCCAACAAGGACCTGCCCTGAGATGAGCTGGCGCGACGAGGTCCTCGACACCATCGCCGCGGAGTTCTCGGACGTGGGCGACCTCGCCCAGCTCACGCGCATCCTGGTGCGGCTGCTGCTCGCGGCGCTGCTGGGCTTCGTGCTCGGCTTCGAGCGCGAGCAGCAGGGCAAGGCGGCCGGCGTGCGCACCCACATGCTGGTGGCCATCGGCTCGGCCCTGTTCGTGCTCGTGCCGCAGCAAACCGGCATCGTGCCGGCCGACATGAGCCGCGTGATCCAGGGCCTGGTGGCCGGCGTCGGCTTCCTCTGCGCGGGCACCATCCTCAAGCAGGGCAAGGACGAGCATCACGTGCAGGGCCTCACCACCGCCGCCGGGCTGTGGATGACGGCCGCGATCGGCATGGCCTGCGGCCTGGGCCGCGAGGCCACGGCGGTGATCAGCGCACTGCTGGCGCTGGTGGTGCTGCAGTTCGTGCCGAAGCTCGTGAGCCTGATCGAGCGCGCGATCGGGCCGCCCAAGGGCGAAGGCCAGGCGGCACCGCGCGTCATCGCCTCGAGCGCCGAGCCCGTGCCGCGCACCGACGACAGCGACCGGCGATAGACAGCGGCGCGCCGCCCGCGCCCGTCATCAATGCGCGCCGCAAACGGTATCAATCGCGCGGCGCCAGCGCCCTAGCATCGAAGGCTTTGCCACGAACCAACCGGAGGAATCCCATGCTCAAGCTCTACATCGGCAACAAGAACTACTCGTCGTGGTCCATGCGTCCCTGGGTGCTGCTCAAGCAGGCCGGCATTCCCTTCGAGGAAGTGATGGTGCGCTTCGACGCCTTCGAGGCCGGTTCCAACTTCAAGGCCGTGGTCGGCGCGGTCAACCCCACGGCGCGCGTGCCGGTGCTGATCGACGGCGACCTCACGGTCTGGGATTCGCTCGCCATCGCCGAGTACCTGGCCGAGCAGTTCCCCGACAAGGCGCTGTGGCCGCGCGACAAGGCCGCGCGGGCCCGCGCGCGCAGCATCAGCGCCGAGATGCACTCGGGCTTCGGCAGCCTGCGCAACCACTTCCCGATGAACATCGAGGCCTCGCTGGCCGAGGTCGGCGCTCGCGTGCTGAAGGAACAGCCCGGCGTGGTCGAGGACCTGCAGCGCATCGCGGGCATGTGGAGCGAGCTGCTCGACACCCATGGCGGCCCGATGCTGTTCGGCGAATTCAGCATCGCCGACGCCTTCTACGCGCCGGTGTGCATGCGCATCCGCAGCTACGGGCTGCCGGTGCCGCCCGCGGCGCGGGCCTACATCGAGCGGGTGGCGGCCCTGCCGGGCGTCGCCGCGTGGATCGAGCAGGCGCTCGCGGAGCAGGATTTCGTGGCCTTCGACGAGCCCTACCGGACCTCGCGCTGATCGTCGTTCGCGATCGGCGCGAGCCGGCCAGGCCGCGTCGCGCCGCTCAGAAGCGGTAGGTCGCCGACACGTAGGTCACGATCGGGTTGAGCTTCAGGCGCGCCTCGCTGGTCGCGATCGGCAGGCCCGTGATCGAGGTCGTCGTGAGCTTGGCCTTGGTCTTCAGCGGGATGTAGGAGACCGAGAAGGAAATGCCCCAGTGCTTGTCGAACTGGTAGGCCAGGCCGGCATTGAGCACGGGCGCGAAGGAGCTGTCGAGCTTGGCCGTGGTCACGGTCGACAGCGGCCGCTGGTGCAGCTGGCTGCCGAGCGCTTCCTGCAGGTTCGACGTCAGGTTGATGTCGCTGTACCAGACGTAGGTGGCGCCCAGGCCCACGAAGGGACGGAAGGCCGAGTTGGCCTCGTTGAAGTAGTACTTGCCGAGGATGGTCGGGCTCCACTGCCGCGCTTCGCCGAGCTGGCCCACGCGTGCCAGCGTGCCGGTGCCGTTGAGCTTGAACTTCGGCGGAATGCCCAGCACGCCTTCGACGGCCCAGTGGTCGTCGACGAAGTACATGGCGCTCAGGCCCAGCGTGTCGGAATCGCTCACGCTCGCGCCCGAACCCGCGAGCACGCTCTGCACCGGCGCGGTGAGCGTCAGCGGCTTGCTCTTGTCCTGCGGCGACAGATGGAACCAGCCCGCGCCGACGACCCAGTCGCCGGCCTTCTGTGCAAAGGCGCTGCCGGACGTCAGTGCCCCCAGGGCTGCCAACGCCAACATGGTCTTTTTCATGATGTGAATACTCCTTTGGTTGAAATGCCCCCTCCAAACGCGGTGCCGGTCTGCAGCCGGTGAGGCGTTCGAGCGCCTCGAACGAGCGAACGGTCGTTCGATTTGCCCGTCGATTATCGAACGACCGTTCTTTTTAAGCCCTGCGGGGTATCCCTACACTGGGCGCATGAAAACCTATCTCGTCGGCGGCGCGGTGCGCGATCGCCTGCTCGGACGCCCGGTGTCGGACCACGACTGGCTCGTGGTCGGCGCCACGCCCGAGGCCATGGTGGCACAGGGCTTCCTGCCCGTGGGACGCGATTTCCCGGTATTCCTGCATCCATCGACGCGCGAGGAATACGCGCTCGCGCGCACCGAGCGCAAGAGCGCGCCCGGCTACCGCGGCTTCGTGATCCATGCGTCGCCCGACGTGAGCCTCGAGCAGGACCTCGCGCGGCGCGACCTGACCATCAACGCGATCGCGCTGCCGGCCGAGCGCGTGGCCGCCGACGGCAGCTTCGACCCCGCCCCCACCGACCTGGCCGATCCCTTCCACGGCCAGCGCGACCTGCGAGAGAAGCGGCTGCGCCACGTCACCGACGCCTTCCGCGAGGACCCGGTGCGCATCCTGCGCGTGGCGCGCTTCGCCGCGCGCTTCGACGACTTCGAAGTCGCGCCCGACACGCAGGCACTGATGCGCGAGATGGTCGCGGCCGGCGAGGTCGATGCGCTGGTGCCCGAGCGCGTGTGGCAGGAGCTCTCGCGGGGGCTGATGGAGACGCGGCCCTCGCGCATGTTCGAGGTGCTGCGCGCCTGCGGCGCGCTCGCGGTGCTGCTGCCCGAGGTCGACCGGCTCTGGGGCGTGCCGCAGCCCGCGCAGCACCATCCCGAGATCGACACCGGCGTGCACCTGATGATGGTGCTCGACACCAGCGCGCGGCTCGCGGCCTCGCTCGCGGTGCGCTTCGCCTGCCTGATGCACGACCTCGGCAAGGGCACCACCGAGCCGGAGATCCTGCCGCGCCACATCGGCCACGAGAAGCGCAGCGCCGAGCTGCTGCAATCGGTGTGCGACCGCTGGCGCGTGCCGGTCGACATCCGCGAGCTGGCCGAGGTGGTGGCGCGCGAGCACGGCAACATCCACCGCAGCGGCGAGCTCGATGCCGCCGCGCTGGTGCGGCTGCTCGAGCGCTGCGATGCCTTCCGCAAGCCCGCGCGCTTCGCCGAGGCGCTCTTGGCCTGCGAATGCGACGCGCGCGGCCGGCTCGGCTTCGAGCAGCGCGACTATCCGCAGCGCGAGCGGCTGCTTTCGGTGCTGGCCGCGGCCGCGGCCGTGGCCACCGACGCGGTCGCGCGCCAGGCGCAGCAGGCCGGCGCCACCGGGCCGAGGATCGGCGAGGCGATCCACCGCGCGCGCATCGACGCGGTGAAGGCCGCGGCCGGCTGAGCACCCAGGCGGCGCGCGCAATACCACGCGCGCCGCGGCATGTCTTCATGCCTATGGCGGAGGTTCCATGACTTAGGGCACTTCCGACGCCGCGCGCCATGGCTAGCATGGGTCGGGTGATCGCCGCCCCGCCCCCCCGCTCCTCGCCGGACCCGACCGCCACGCACGCCGCGGCGCCGGTCGCGGCCGCCGTGCCGCAGGACCTGGCACTGCGCGTGCTGCGCGAGCACCTGGCCGCGGTGTACGGCGCCTACGACGCCTCGATCGTGGTGCACTTCGGCCTCGGCGCCGCGCTCGGGGCCGCGATGTACATCGCCTCGCCGCGCGCCTGGATCCTGGCCTGGATGGCGGCCCACCTGCTGCTCGGCCTGGCGCTGTTCCTGATGCCGCGCTGGCACGCCGGCCTGCCGCTGCGGCAAACCCCGCTGTGGGCGCGCCGCCATGCGCGCACCGTCATGCTGGTGAGCCTGGCGACCGCCACGGCGCCCTGGCTCTTCATCTCGCGCGACGACCTGTCCGCGACCTCGGTGCTCACGGTCGTCATCATCGGCAGCTGCGCGCGCGCCATGCAGCTGCTGTGGCCGCTCAAGCCCGCGCTCTACGGCTACACGCTGCCGATGATGCTGAGCCTGATCGTCGCGCTGGCCTGGCAGGGCGACGGCATGCACCTGTTCCTGTCGATGTTCAGCCTGGCCTACCTGCTGTTCACGCTGCGCGTGGGCCGGCAGCAGCACCGGCTGCTCACCGACTCGCTGGTGCTGCGCTTCGAGAACGAGGCGCTGGCCACGCGCCTGGGCGAACAGATCGCCGCGGCCGAGCGCGCGAGCATCGAGAAGACCCGCTTCCTGGCCACCGCCAGCCACGACCTGCGCCAGCCGCTGCATGCGATTGCGCTGTTCGGCGCCGCGCTCGAGAACGAGCATCCGGGCAGCCGCAACGCGCAGCGGCTGATGCGCGCGGTGAACGCGCTCGGCAGTTCGCTCGACACCATGCTCGACGTCTCGCGCCTCGATGCCGGCGTGGTCGAGCCGGTGCTCGAGCCGGTCTCGCTCGACGGCCTGTTCCGCGCGCTCAACCCCATGTTCTCGGCGCAGGCCGAGCAGCGCCAGCTGCAGCTGCGGCTGCGCGCGAGCGGCCTGTGGGTGCGCAGCGATCCGCGGCTGCTGCACCGCATGCTGTCGAACCTGCTCGACAACGCGCTCAAGTACACGGCGCGCGGCGGCGTGTCGGTGCGCGCGCGCATGCGGCGCAACGGCGACGGGCTCGGCGATTCGGTGTGGATCGAGGTGGTCGATTCGGGCATCGGCATCGCGCCGGGCCAGCTCGAGCGCGTGTTCGAGGAGTTCTACCAGGTCGACAACCCCGGGCGCGAGCGCTCGCACGGGCTGGGCATCGGCCTGGCCATCGTGCGCCGGCTCTCGCGGCTGCTCGGCCATCCGGTGCAGCTGCGCTCGCGCGTGGGACGCGGCACGCGCTTTCGGCTCGTGCTGCCGCGCTGCGACGCGCAGGCCGCCCCCGGGCCCTGGGCCGTCCGCGCCGAGGCCGTACCCGCCCCGGCGGTGCCGGTGCCGGGGCGCATCCTGCTGATCGACGACGACGCCGAGATCCGCGCGGCGATGACCGAGCTGCTGCGGGCCCACGGCATCGACCTGGAGGCCGTGGCCGGCGAGGCGGAAGCGGCCGCGCTGCTGGCCTCGGGCCCGGCGCCCTTCCGTGCGCTGCTGTGCGACTACCGGCTCGCCAACGGCGACAACGGCCTCGACGTCGGCCAGCGCCTGCGCGCGCGCTTCGCGCTCGCGGCGCCGCTGATGCTGGTGACCGGCGAGACCGCGCCCGAGCGGCTGCAGCGCGTGCGCGCCTCGGGCGTGCCGGTGCTGTTCAAGCCGGTGGAAGCCATGGCGCTGCTGCGCGCGCTGGCCGAACTCGCGCCCCACGGCACACGCTGAACCGCTCGCGCGGGTCACGGCCCCGGCCCCGGGGCACGTCCGGTTTTGGCCGACACGGTGCGCGCGGAGGCCGTGCTAAGGTCTTTCCCGATGTCCAATCCCATCCGCAGCAACGATTCGCTGCCTCCTCCCCTGGGCCGGGACGCGGCCCTCTTCCTCGATTTCGACGGCACCCTGGTGGGCCTCGCGGCCACGCCCGAGGCGATCGAAGTCCCCCCCGCCCTGGTCGCGCTGCTCGGCGACCTCAAGGACCAGCTCGGCGGCGCCCTCGCCGTGGTGTCGGGCCGCCAGATCGACGTGCTCGACCGCTTCCTCGCGCCCCTGCGCCTGCCGGCCGCCGGCGAGCACGGCGTGCAGCGTCGCGACGCCAAGGGCGCGATGCAGGAGCAGCATCCGCCCGACCTGGTGCCCGTGCTCGAGATCGCCAACGAGCTCGCGCGCGTGCACGAAGGCCTGCTGGTCGAGCGCAAGCACGCGGCCATCGCGCTGCACTACCGGCTCGCGCCGCAGCTCGAGGCCGTGTGCGGCGACGCCATGTCGCGCGCCATCGCCGACCAGCCGCAGCTCGAGCTGCTGCACGGCAAGTTCGTGTTCGAGGTCAAGCCCGCCGGCGTCAACAAGGGCATCGCCATCGACGCCTTCATGCACGAGCCGCCGTTCGCGGGCCGCGTGCCGGTGTTCGCGGGCGACGACACCACCGACGAGAGCGGCTTCGCCGTGGTGCAGCCGCGCGGCGGCATCGGCATCAAGGTCGGCTCGGGTCCGAGCCTGGCGCTGCACCGGCTCGAGTCGCCGCGCGCCGTCTACGAATGGCTGGTGCAGGCGCGCGACCGGCTCGCCAACGCGCCCCGGCCCGCCCCCGAAGAAGCATCGCCAAGGAACCCCGGATGAGCGACACCCCGCAGCAGGAAAAACAACAGGACGTGCCCACCGCGCGCCACGAGGACCCGCAGGCGCGGCAGATGCCCAAGGCCCCCGAGGACCGCGGCGGCGAATCGGTGGCCGGCGCGGCCGGTCCCGACGACGATGCCCCGGTCGACGAAGGCACGGCCACCGCGCCCAAGGCGCGCGAGTTCCCGCGCCCGGCCGACTGCTCGCTCAACCTCGGCGTGATCGGCAACTGCGCCTTCAGCGCGCTGATCGACGGGCGCGCGCGCGTGGTCTGGTGCTGCCTGCCGCGCTTCGACGGCGACCCGGTGTTCAACGCCCTGCTGCATCCGGGCGAGGGCGCGGCGGCCTGGGGCTTCGAGATCGAGGACTTCGCGCATGCCAAGCAGTGGTACGAGCCGAACACCGCGGTGCTGCGTACCCAGCTGTTCGACAGCGCGGGCCAGGGCATCGAGATCACCGACTTCGCGCCGCGCTTCTACAGCCGCGCGCGCTATTTCCGCCCGCTGATGCTGGTGCGCCGCGTGCGCCCGATCGCGGGCGCGCCGCGCATGCGCGTGGCGCTCGATCCGCGCTTCCAGTGGGGCGCGCAGGAGCCGGTGGAGGTCACGCGCGGCAGCAACCACATCCGCTACGTCGGCCCCGACGTGACGCTCAGGCTCAACACCGACGCCTCGATCTCGCACATCCTCTCGCGCCAGCCCTTCGTGGTCTCGCGCGAATACAACTTCATGTTCGGCGTCGACGAAACGCTGCTCGACGGCATCGCCGACACCGCGCGCCGCTTCGAGCAGGAGACCATCGCCTACTGGCGCGTGTGGTCCAAGCGGCTCGCGATCCCCTTCGAGTACCAGGACGCGGTGATCCGCGCGGCCATCACGCTGAAGATGTCGCTCTACGAGGACACCGGCGCCATCGTCGCCGCGATGACCACCAGCATCCCCGAAGCGCCCGACAGCCAGCGCAACTGGGACTACCGCTACTGCTGGCTGCGCGACGCCTTCTTCGTGGTGCGCGCGCTCAACTCGCTGAGCGAGGTCGGCACCATGGAGGACTACCTGCGCTGGCTCGGCAACGTGGTGATCGGATCGCACGGCGAGCACATCCAGCCGCTGTACGGCATCGGCCTGGAGCGCGAGCTGCCCGAGTCCTTCGTCGAGAGCCTGCCCGGCTACCGCGGCATGGGCCCGGTGCGCGTGGGCAACCAGGCGCAGGAGCATTTCCAGCACGACGTCTACGGCAACATCGTGCTGGGCGCCGCGCAGGCCTTCCACGACCACCGGCTGCTGCAGCGCGCGGGCGAGGCGGAGTTCCCGCACCTCGAGGCCGTGGGCGAGCGCGCGATCGCCGTCTACGGCACGCCCGACGCCGGCATGTGGGAGCTGCGCACCCGCGCGCGCGTGCACACCAGCTCGGCGCTCATGAGCTGGGCCGCCTGCGACCGGCTCGCGAAGATCGCGCGCGCGCTCGACAAGAACGCGCGCGCCGAGGCCGCCTCGGCCGGCAAGCCCGTGGACACGCGCATCAACTTCGCCGAGCGCGCCGCCTACTGGCACGGCCATGCCTCGCGCATGCGCGAGGAGATCCTCGCCAAGTCGTGGAGCGAGGAGCGCCAGGCCTTCGCCGAGAGCTTCGGCGGCCGCGAGCTCGACGCCAGCATCCTGCTGATGGCCGAGGTGGGGCTGATCGACGCGCGCGACCCGCGCTTCGTCTCGACCGTCGACGCGATGGAGAAGACGCTGTGCGACGGTCCCTACATGCGCCGCTACGAGGCGGCCGACGACTTCGGCAAGCCCGAGACCGCGTTCAACATCTGCACCTTCTGGCGCATCGACGCGCTCGCGAAGATCGGCCGCAAGGCCGAGGCGCGCCAGATCTTCGAGACCATGCTGGCCGCGCGCAATCCGCTCGGGCTGCTGTCCGAGGACACGCATCCGGTCACGGGCGAGATGTGGGGCAACTTCCCGCAGACCTACTCGATGGTCGGCATCATCAACGCGGCCATGCGCTTGTCCGCTCCTTGGGATTCAGCGATATGAGCCGCCTCGTCGTCATCTCCAACCGCGTGGCCGATCCGCGCAAGCCCGCCGCCGGCGGCCTGGCCGTCGCGCTCGGCGAAAGCCTGCAGCAGTCGGGCGGCATGTGGTTCGGCTGGAGCGGCCAGATCGTCGAGGACGGGCCGACCGGCGAAGGCGAGCTGCGGCGCCAGCAGGCCGGCAAGGTCACGCTGGCCACCATCGACCTGAGCCGCGAGGACCACGACAGCTACTACCTGGGCTACAGCAACGACGTGCTGTGGCCGGTGTTCCACGACCGGCTCGATCTGGCCCATTTCGACGCCAACTTCATCGGCGGCTACCGGCGCGTGAACCAGCTGTTCGCGCGCAAGCTGATGCCGCTGCTGAAGGAGGACGACGTCATCTGGGTGCACGACTACCACCTGATCCCGCTGGCGGCCGAGCTGCGCGCCATGGGCTGCAGGCAGCGCATCGGCTTCTTCCTGCACATCCCGCTGCCGCCGCAGATCATCCTGGCGGCGATCCCGCAGCACGAGTGGCTGATGCGCTCGCTGTTCGCCTACGACCTGATCGGCTTCCAGGCGCAGCAGGACGTGCAGCACTTCGAGCACTACGTGCACAACGAGGCCAAGGGCGAGAGCCTGGGCGCAGAGATGTACCGCGCCTACGGCAACACGGTGCGCGCGGCGGCCTTCCCGATCGGCATCGACGTCGACGAGTTCGCGGCGCTCACCCATGCCAAGGAAGCGCGCGACATGTACGAAACCATGAAGCGCGAGTACTCGCAGCGCCGGCTGCTGCTGGGCATCGACCGGCTCGACTACTCCAAGGGCATCCCGAACCGGGTGCGCGCCTTCCGCGAGCTGCTGGCCCACTACCCCGAGAACCGGCGCAGCGCCACCCTGATCCAGATCGCCTCGCCCACGCGCGAGACGGTCGATGCCTACGCCGACATCCGGCGCGAGCTCGAGTCGCTGTGCGGCGCCATCAACGGCGACTACGGCGAGCTCGACTGGATGCCGGTGCGCTACATCCACCGCATGGTGGCGCGCAAGCGCGTGCCGGGCCTGTGCCGCGCCGCGGCCGTGGGTCTGGTGACGCCGCTGCGCGACGGCATGAACCTGGTCGCCAAGGAGTACGTGGCGGCGCAGGACCCGGCCGACCCCGGCGTGCTGGTGCTGTCGCGCTTCGCGGGCGCGGCCGAGCAGATGCAGGAAGCGCTGCTGGTCAATCCCTACGACACCCACGGCACCGCCGAGACGGTGCAGCAGGCGCTGCAGATGCCGCTGGAGGAACGCCGCGAACGGCACCAGGCGCTGCTCTCGCGCATCCGCGCGCAGGACATCCACTGGTGGCGGCGCAGCTTCCTCGAGACGCTGCGCGAGGCGGCCAGCGTGCGCTGAGGCGGCCGCTCACCAGCCGGTGAGCAGCTGCATCAGCCGCATCACCGGCCGCCGCGGCAGGGCCCAGGTGGCCGACACCGGCTCGGCCGGCGGCTCGGCCCGCGTGGGCAGCCGGCGCCCCGCGGCGACCGGCGCATGAAGGCGCAGCTGCACCGGCGACAGCGCCGTCAGCTCAATCCAGCCGCCGTGCTCCACGCCATGCATCTCGCCCTCGCCGAGCACCGTGTGCGCGGTCCACACGGCCTCGCCGATCCAGCGCGGCGGCGACGACACCCGCACGCGCCCCTCGGCCACCTGCAGCCAGGTGCCGGCGTCCACCGCCGTGCGGAAGGAGTCGCCGGCCTCGAGGAAGACGGCATCGGGGGCTTGCGAGAGGGTGGTGATCATGGCGGTACCTCGGGGGTTCGGAAATCGGTGAAGGAAGGGCTGGAAGCGCTTCGATCGTAGGAATTCCCCCGCCCGGAAAACAGGCACACCGCCGCGCGATTCGCACCGCAACAGCCAGGGCCGGCGGCCATCTGTTATGGTCGTTTTCCCTCGCAACTGCATCTGTTTTTCAATGAACGATCGCGCGAGCATCGAGGCCATGGACTCGCTACCGCTCTACCGACAACTGGCGGCGCACTACGTGGACGCGATCCACACCGGCTCGCTCAAGCAGGGCGACAAGCTGCCCTCGCTGCGCAGCCTGATGCGCCTGCACGACATCAGCCTCTCGACCGCGCTGCAGCTGTGCCGCGCGATGGAGAGCGACGGCTGGGTGGAGGCGCGCGACCGCTCGGGCTATTTCGTGCGACGGCCCCAGCGCATGGCCATCGCGCCGATGGAAGAGCCGGTGGCCGACATGCCGCCGGACCCGGCGCAGTTCGTCAGCATGCGCACCCGCATGGCCACCTTCATGGCGCGCGGGCGGCATGCGGGCGTGAAGCTGAACTTCGCCATCGCGCGCGCCGCGCCCGAGCTGTACCCCGCCGAAGCGCTGCGCAACGCCATGACGCGCGCGCTGCGCCAGCGGCCCGAGCTGCTGACCACCGCCTCGTCGCAGAAGGGCCACGAGCAGTTCCGCGAGGCCGTCGCGCAGCGCAACCTGCGCATCGGCATGACGGTGTCGCCCGACGAGGTGCTCGTCACCAACGGCTGCATCGAGGCGCTGAACCTCGCGCTGCGCGCCGTCGCCAAGCCCGGCGACACGGTGGCCGTGGAGTCGCCCACCTTCTACGGGCTGCTGCAGGTGCTCGAGAGCCTGGGCATGCGCGCGCTGGAGATCCCGACCAGCCCGCAGACCGGCATCTCCATCGAGGCGCTGGACCTGGCCATCCACACCTACGACCACATCAAGGCCGTGGTGGTGGTGCCGCACCTGCAGAACCCCATCGGCAGCGTGATGCCCGATGCGCACAAGCAGCGCCTGGCGCATCTGTGCGAGAGCCACGGCATCGCGCTGGTCGAGGACGACACCTACAGCGACCTGGTGGAGACCGAGGTGCCGCTGCGCGCGGTGAAGTCGTGGGACCGCACGGGCAACGTGATCTATTGCGCCTCGCTGCACAAGGTGCTGGCGCCGGGACTGCGCCTGGGCTGGATCACCGCCGGGCGCTGGCATGCGCAGGTGGAAATGCTCAAGTACGCGCAGACGCGCAACAACGAGGCGCTGGCGCAGATCGCCGCGGGCGAGTTCATCGCCAGCGGCGCCTACGACCGCCACCTGCGCCGCCTGCGCGAACGCCTGCACGTGCAGCGCGACCAGACGGCCGATGCCATCGCGAAGTACTTCCCGCCCGGCACGCGGCTGAACCTGCCGCGCGGCGGGCTGCAGCTGTGGGTGGAGCTGCCCGAGCAGCGCTCCTCGGTCGAGGTGTTCGAGGCGGCGCTGCGCGAGCACATGCTGGTGTCGCCGGGCGCGCAGTTCTCGAACTCGGGGCGCTTCGACCACTACCTGCGCATCAACTGCGGCTGGCCTTATTCGCCGGCCGTCGACGCGGGCCTGAAGCGGCTGGGCGAACTCGCGGCGCGGTGCCGCGCGCGCGAGGCACCGCGCCCGAAGGCCTGATTCAATCGAGCAGCGCGAGCGCGGCGTAGTCGCCGACCTTGTCGCCGAGGCCCGCGGGCACGAGTTCGACGCCGCGCGTCAGCGGCGGCAGCCGGCCGTCGATCTGCGCCTGCAGCCGCGGCAGCAGGAAATCGCGGTGGTGCCAGAACACGCTGCCGCCGAGGCTGATGCGCTGCAGGTCGAGCGTGGCGACCAGGTTGTAGAGCATGCGGCCCATGACGCGGCTGAGCGCGTCGACCACCTCGAGCGCATGCCGCTCGCCGGCCGAGGCGGCGGCGAACAGGTCGGGCGCGGGCTGGCCGAAGCGGCGGTCGATGGAGTTGCCGGCCACCAGCGCCTCGACGTCGCCGATGTTGCCGCAGCCGCAGAGCGCGCCGCTGCCGTCGTCGACCACGAAGCTGTGGCCCGCATGGCCCGCGTTGCCGTTCTTGCCGCGCAGCGCGCGGCCGTCCACGCACAGGCCCACGCCCACGCCGGTGCTCCAGGTGACGTAGGCGCAATGGTCGAAGCCCTGCAGCGCGCCCCAGTGGCGCTCGGCCTCGAGCGCGGCCACGGCGTCGTTCTCGACCCGCACCCAGCCGTAGCGCTGCGCGAGCGGCGCCTCGACCTGTGCCGTCATCCAGTCGTTGGGCAGGCCACGCGCGGGGCCCGCGATGCCGCCGCAGATGTTGGGCGTGGCGAGTTCGACCTTGCCCTCGCGCAGCTCGAAGGGGCCGGCCGAGGACACGCCCACGCGGTCGATGCTCGCGGGATCGATGTGCTGCTCGGCACAGACGGCATCGATCATGCGGATGATCTGCCGTGCCACGGCATCGTTGTCGCCGGTCTTCGCGGTCGGCTCGCTGCGCCGGCCGATCAGCGGCGCGTCGCTCGAGGTGGAAAGGCTCACGGCCACCTTGGTGCCGCCGATGTCGACGCAGGCTCTCATTGCGGTTGTCTTCTCTTTCAGGGGCGAAACGCCTACAGCAGCCGGGCCACCAGCGCGGCCAGCATGCTGAGCACCACCGTGCTCGCGATCGGCAGCTGCCATTCGCGGCCGAAGGCGCGGAACTCGAAATCGCCGGGCAATCGCCCGAAGCCGAAGCGGCGCAGCCAGGCGGTCAGGCCGCTCATGAGCACCAGCGCCAGGACGACGACGATCAGCCAGCGAAGCATGAAACCAGTCTAGCCCCGCAGGACGGCCAGCGCTTGTCGGTGAAGTTCGGGTGTGGCCGCCGCGATCACGCGGCCGTCGGACTGGAGCCCCAGCGGCCGGCCCTCCCAGTCGGTGATCACGCCGCCCGCGGCCTCGATCAGGCCGGCCGGGCCGAGGTAGTCGTAGGGCTGCAGGCCGGTCTCGACCACCAGGTCGATGGTGCCGCCCGCGAGCTGGGCATAGCCGTAGCAGTCGCCGCCGAAGCGGCGCATCGCGCACTGGCGGCTCAGCCGGTCGAAGGCCTGCCAGTCGGCGGGCGCGAAGATGTCGGGCGAGGTGGTGACGATGCGCGCCTTGGCGACCTCGCCGCAGGCGCTCGCGTGCACCGGCTGGCCGTCGCGCGTGGCGCCCACGCCGGCCTGGCCGACCCAGCGTTCCTTGAGCACCGGCATGTCGACCATGCCGAACACCACGCGCTCGCCCTGCAGCACGCCGATCAGCGTGCCCCACAGCGGCGAGCCGGTGATGAAGCTGCGGGTGCCGTCGATCGGGTCGAGCACCCAGACGCGCTCGGCCTCGAGGCGCTCGGCGCCGTGTTCCTCGCCGTAGATGCCGTCGGCCGGCGCGCGCTGCGCGAGCAGCTCGCGCATGGCGCTCTCGGCCGCGCGGTCGGCCAGCGTGACCGGGCTTTCGTCGGCCTTGGTGATGATGTCCAGCGGGGTACGGAAATGGCGCATCGACTGGGCGGCGGCGGCGTCGGCCAGCGCCTGCGCGAGGCTCGGGAGATCGGCGTTGGAAGTGCTCATGGCGAAGGACTGCGGGCAAGGCGGCGGGGTTGCCGCGGACCCCGGATTAGACCCGACCTTGCGCCGGGGTCCAGGCCGAACTTGGATCGGCCCGGGGTTTGACCGCCGCCGCACCGCGTCCTAGCATGGTCCGAAAATTGCCAAGCGGAGACGACATGACCAGCTTCCAGCCCCTGCGCCGCGCGCTGCTCGCGGCCCTGCTCGGCACCGCCGCCGCCCTCGCCCACGCCACCCCGTCGGAATCGGAGCACCGGCTGATCGACACGCTGATCCAGCGCGTGGCGAAGATGGGTTCGATGACCTTCCTGCGCAACGGCAGCGAGTACAACGCCGCCGACGCCGCCAAGCACATGCAGGCCAAGTACGAGCACTTCAAAAAGGAGATCGTGACCGCCGAGGACTTCATCGAGCGCTGCGCCACGCGCTCGGAGATGACCGGCCAGGCCTACCGCGTGAAGCTCACCAACGGCGTGGTCAGGGAATCGAACGAGTTCCTGCGCGCCGAGCTGCGCAGCCTGCGCGAGGACGCGAAGAAGACCGGCAAGGCCGGCTGAAGCGCGTCAGCGCTGCTGGCCCCACTTGCGCACCGTCAGGCGCTCGAGCGTCTTGAAGCCCAGGCTTTCCACCAGCAGACCGATCAGCACCACCAGCACCAGGCCCGCGAACACGCGGTCGGTGTAGAGCTCGTTGCGGTTCTGGAAGATGTACCAGCCCAGCCCGCCCTTGCCCGAGGAGGCGCCGAACACCAGCTCGGCCGCGATCAGCGTGCGCCAGGCGAAGGCCCAGCCGATCTTGAGCCCCGAGAGGATCGACGGCAGCGCCGCCGGCACCAGGATCTGCAGCACGTAGCGCAGGCCCGTGAGGCCGTAGTTGCGCCCGGCCATGCGCAGGGTCTCGGGCACGCCCTGGAAGCCCGCGTAGGTGTTGAGCGCCAGCGGCCACAGCACCGAGTGGATCAGCACGAACACCAGGCTGCTGCGCCCCAGGCCGAACCACAGCAGCGCCAGCGGCAGCAGCGCGATCGCGGGCAGCGGGTTGAACATCGAGGTCAGCGTGTCCAGCAGGTCGCGGCCGATGCGCGTGGAGACCGCGAGCGTGGTCAGCGCGAAGGCCAGCGCCACGCCCGCGAGATAGCCCTGCACCAGCACCGCGAGCGAGATGCGCACCTTCTCGAGCAGCTCGCCGCTGGCCAGGCCCTCGACCAGCGCACGCGCGGTGGCGCTGAAGGTGGGCAGCAGCAGGTCGTTGTCCTGCCAGCGCGCCGCCAGTTCCCACAGCAGCGCGATCGCGACCAGGATCAGGCCCTTGCGCAGCCAGGCCTGCGAGGCCAGGCGCGCGCCCAGCGGCAGCCGGCGCTCGACCGGCAGCGCGGTGAAGGGCTCGAGCGTGCGCTCGTACTCGGGGCGCACGGGGGGAAGGATCGCGCTCATCGGCCGGCCTCGGTGTCGTGTGCTTCGTCGAACAGCATGTCGTGGATGCGTTTCGCGGTCTGCTGGAACTCGGTGCCGCCGAGGCTGTCGAGCGTGAAGCCGTGGCTGTTGATCTCGGCGCGCATGCGCCCGGGATGCGGCGACAGCAGCGCGATGCGGTTGCCCACCACCAGCGCCTCCTCGATCGAATGGGTGACGAACAGCAGCGTGAAGCGCACCTCGTCCCACAGCGCCAGCAGCTCCTGCTGCATGCGCCGGCGCGTGAGCGCGTCGAGCGCGGCGAAGGGCTCGTCCATCAGCAGCACGCGCGGCTGCATCGCGAGCGCGCGCGCGATCGCCACGCGCTGCTTCATGCCGCCCGAGAGCTGGTGCGGATGCACGTCGGCGAATTTCGAGAGGCCCACCTTGTCGAGGTAGTGCAGCGCGCGCTCGGCCGCCTCCTTGCGGCCCAGCGTGCGCGAGGCCAGCAGCGGGAACATCACGTTCTGCCGGACGGTCTTCCACGGCGGCAGCTGGTCGAACTCCTGGAACACCACGATGCGGTCGGGCCCGGGCCGCAGCACGCGCTCGCCGGCCAGCCGGATCTCGCCCTCGACCGGCGCGATGAAGCCCGCGACCGATTTCAGCAGAGTCGACTTGCCGCAGCCCGAGGGACCGAGCAGCACGAAGCGGTCGGCCTGGTGCACGTCGAAGCTCACGCGGTGCGTGGCGCGCACCACGCGCTCGGGCGTGCGGTACTCGAGGCTGACGCCGTCGACCTGCAGCAGCGGCGCCGCGGCCTCCCGCGCGCGCGCCTCCTCGCGTGCCAGCTCCGGGAAGGAGGACCCGGCCGCGGGCGCCACCCGCTGCCGGTGGGCCAGGGCATCGGCCCGCGAATCCAGCACCGCCGCCGTGCTCGTCATCAGTTGCCCGAGGCGTTGTGCGCGTCGTCGAAGAAGTAGTCCTTCACCGAGGCCGGCTTGTTCCTGATCGCGCCCACGCGGTGCATGAAGTCGGCCAGCGCGTAGGTGTTCTGCGGCGTGGTCTTGAACTGCACCTCGGGGTTCCTGATGATCTTCAGCAGCAGCTCGCGGTCGAGCTTGGCGTTGCTGACCTTGAGGTAGATGTCGGCCGCCTTCTCGGGATTGGCGCTGACGAACTTCGCGGCCTCGTCGAGCGCGTCGATGAAGGCCTTGTAGGTCTTCGGGTTCTCGTTGCGGAATTTCTCGGTGGCGTAGAGCACCGTGGCCGACGAGGGGCCGCCCAGCACCTGGTAGGAGTTCAGCACGATGTGCGCCGCGGGGTTGCCCGCGAGCTCCTGCTCCTGGAACGGCGGGTTGCCGAAGTGGGCCGTGATCTCGGTGCCGCCCTTGATGATGGCCGCGGCCGCGTCGGGATGCGGCAGCGCCACGCTGATCTTGTCGAGCTTGTTGAATTCCTTGTCGCCCCAGAGCTTGGCCGAGGCGAACTGCAGCACGCGCGACTGCACCGACACGCCGACCGCGGGCAGCGCGATGCGGTCCTTGTCCGTGAAGTCGGCGATGGTCTTCACGTTCGGGTTGTTGCTCACCAGGTAGTAGGGGAAGTTACCCAGCGAGGCCACGCCCTTGACGTTCTGCTTGCCCTTGGTGCGGTCCCACAGCGTGAGCAGCGGGCCGACGCCCGCGCCCGCGATCTCGATGTTGCCCGACAGTAGCGCGTCGTTGACCGCCGAGCCGCCCGAGAGCTTGACCCATTCGACCTTGGCGTCGACGCCCGCGGCCTTCGCGTGCTTCTCGATCAGCTTCTGGTCCTGCGCCACGTTGAGCAGCAGGTAGACGATGCCGAACTGCTCGGCGATGCGGATCTGGCCCTCGGCGTGCGCGGCGAGGCTGCCGGCCAGCAGGCCGAGGCCGGCGACGAGGGATGTGGCCTGGCGGGTGAAGCGGTTCATGGCGGGAAGGACTCCAGGGGAAGAAATTCGGGGTGCAGCGCTCCGCGCGGACCCGGCGTCGCCGGTCCGTCGAGGACGTTCGTCTGCGGAGGTGGTCGGTCTATCGGGGCTCGTCGCCCACGATGGTGGTGCGGTTGAGCCGGCGGCGCAGGTGGTCGGGCGTGCCCGCCGCCAGGTGCATCAGCGAGCGGTTGTCCCAGAACACGAGGTCGTGGGGCGCCCATTGGTGGCGGTAGACGAATTCGGGCTTCACGCTGTGCGCGAACAGCTCGGACAGGAGTTCATCGCTTTCTTCCTTGGGCAGGCCGACGATGCGGGTGGTGAAGTGCTCGCTGACGAACAGCGCCTTGCGCCCGGTCTCGGGATGCGTGCGCACCACCGGCTGCACCGCGGGCGCGACCTGGTCGATCTGCGCCTGCGAGAGCTTGGGCCGCCACGGGTTCCTGGCGCGCAGTTCCTCGTACTTGGCGAGGTAGCTGTGCTCGGCCTTGAGCGGGAGGATGCGCTGCTGCAGTTCAGTCGGCAGTGCTTCCCAGGCCAAATGCTGATCGGCGAACAGCGTGTCGCCGCCCTCGCTGGGCAGTTCCTGCGCGTGAAGCAACGAGCCGAGGCTGGGCTTGGGCTTGTAGGAGATGTCGGAATGCCAGTAGACGCCCGCGTCGCCGAGGCCGATGGGCTCGCCGTTCTCCTTGATGTTGGAGACGATGAGGATCTCGGGGTGGTTCTCGAGCTGGAACTGGTGCAGGACGTGGATCTCGAGCGGGCCGAAGCGGCGGCTGAAGTCGATGTGCTGCTGGGGGGTGATCTGCTGGTTGCGGAAGACCAGGACGTGGTGGTCGAGGTGGGCGCGGTGGATGCGGGCGAAGTCTTCTCCCGGGATGGGGCGCGCGATGTCGAGGCCGACGATTTCGGCGCCTACGGGGGCGGGGAAGGGGCGGATCTCGAAGGATTGGGTGCGCTCGGGGACGAGGACTTGGCTCATGTGCCGCAATGTAGGCGGGGATGGGGGGTTGGGCAACGAACTCTTCGTTGAATGCTTATGACTGTCTGGGGCGTTTTTTCTTTGGCTCTCTCTGGTGAGGCTGTCGGCCGGGTCTCGCCCCGGCGGGCGAGTCACTTTCTCTTGTCTCGCCAAGAGAAAGTAACCAAAGAGAAGGCGACCCCGCTGTCTGTGTCCCTTCGCTTCGCTACGGGCAACCTGCGGTGCTCGGGGAAAGCGGGAGTCCGCAGAACTCGCTCCACTTCGTTGCGCTCAGACAGCTGCGGCCCTTATCCCGCTTTCCCCTGCGCTCCTCGGCACAGCCAGAGGGGATGAGGGTCAACGCGCCATGGCGCGTCCTTGTGTGGGGTGCAGGAATGCTTCCGCTCCGGGTCTTCTTTCGAGGCCGAGCGAAGCGAAGGCCCGAAGGGTCTGCTGGGCCGAGCGCAGCGATGGCCCGACCCACCCCCTCTGGCTGCGCCGAGGAGCGCAGCGTTTCGCGGATAAGGGCTCGCAGCTGTTTGAGCGAAGCGAGTTCTGCGAGACCCCGCGAAACGCGAGCACCGCAGGTTGCCCGCAGCTTCGCTGCGGGTCGCAGACAGTGGGGTCGCCTTCTTTTGCTTACTTTTCTTGGCGAGACAAGAAAAGTGAGTCGCCCGCCGGGGCGAGTCCCGGCCTACAGCCTCAACAAAAGCACGTCTTCAAAAAAGATCAGAGCGTATGACTCCGATCCCCCTCAACAAACCCAAGCGCCTCCCAAGCATCACCCACAGCAAACCCCACTACCTTGAACAGCTCCCCCATCTCATGCTCATGCACCAGCCGAGCACCCATGGCCCTCTCCCCCACGGAAGCCGTCTCCATCAACGAAACCAGCCCGCAGTTCAACAGAAAGCGCGCCTGACTCGCATATCCCAGCACGGCAAGCCCCGCCTCCTGCCCAGCCAACGCCACCCCCGTGAAGTCAACGTGAGCAGTGATGTCCTTCAGCCCCACGTCGGACAGCGGATCCCCATCCGAGAGATGCGCCCGATGGCACATCACCGTCCCCATGTGCCGCTGCGGGTGGTAGTACTCGCTCTCGGGAAAGCCGTAGTCGATCAAGAAGGCGGCCCCGCGCTCGAGCCGGTCCGCCAGCGTCGCGACGAAGGCCTTGGCCTGGGGATGGATCTCCGTCAGGTAGTCGTGCTCGCCCGGCACCTCGACCGGCGGCCTCAGCTCGGTCTCGCGGTCGGCCCAGGCCCAGCCGTCGCCGGCCGCATTGCGCACCACGCCGCGCTCGAACCAGCGCCCGCCGTGGCGCGCGAGCAGTTGCACCGGCATCGCGTCGAGCACCTCGTTGCCGACCACCACGCCCTGCATCGCCGCGGGCAGCTCGAGCCGCCATTCGACGCGGTCGCCGAAGCGCGCCAAGGCCTGCTGCTGGCGCGCGCGCAGGGTGCCCGAGAGGTCGACGATGCGGTAGTTCACGTCGCCGCGGCCCAGGGCATCGAGCGCATCGAGCAACTGGGCGGCGAGCGCGCCCGAGCCGGCGCCGAATTCCCACACCGTGGCGGTGCCGGTCTTCTCGAGCGCCTCGGCCAGCTGCGCGGCCAGCGCGCGGCCGAACAGCGGGGTGAGTTCGGGCGCGGTCACGAAGTCGCTGCCCGATTCGGGCATCTGGCCGAACTTGGCGAGGCTGTTGGCGTAGTAGCCGAGGCCCGGCGCATAGAGCGCGAGCGCCATGAAGCGGTCGAAGCCGATCCAGCCGCCGGCGCGCTCGACGGCACGGGCGATCAGGGTGTCGAGGGCGATGGGTAAACTGCTGTGGGTCTGTGTCGTCACGGGCACCGATTCTCCTCGCATCCTCCAACCCCCACCTTCCGCATGAGCGCCGCGCCCTCCTCCACCGCCACGCCACCCGAGCGCCGCACCGTCCTCGTCACGGGCGCGGGCAAGCGGCTGGGGCGCGAGATCGCGCTGGCGCTGGCCGCGGGCGGCTGGCGCGTGGCGGTGCATTTCCGCCAGTCGCGCGCCGAGGCCGAGCAGACGGTGGCCGACTGCGCCGCGCTCGCGGGCGAGGCCCATGCCTTCGGCGCCGACCTGCTCGACGAGGCCGCCACGCGCGCGCTGCTGCCGCAGGTGGCGGCGCACTTCGGCCGGGTCGACGCGGTGGTGCACAGCGCCGCGCTGTTCGAGCACGACGACGCGGCCAGCTTCAGCTACGCGCTGATGGACCGCCATGCGCGCGGCAACACGGGGGCCGCGATCGTGCTGGCGCAGGCGCTGCACGCGCACCTCGCGCAACGCGATCCAGAAGGCACGCTCACCGGCGCGGTGGTCCACATGCTCGACCAGAAGCTGTGGAACACCAACCCCGATTTCCTCAGCTACACGCTCTCCAAGGCCGCGCTCGAGGCCGCCACGCCGATGCTGGCGCTGGCTCTCGCGCCGCGCGTGCGCGTGGTGGGCGTGGCGCCCGGCCTCACGCTGCCGAGCCACATGCACGACGACGACAAGTTCGCGCAGCTGCACAAGCTGTCGCCGCTGGGGCGCTCGTCCACGCCGGCCGACGTGGCCGCCACCGTGCGCTTCGCGCTCGAGAACGGCTCGATCACCGGCACCACGCTGCTGGTGGACGGCGGCCAGCACCTGATGAAGTTCGAGCGCGATTTCTCGCACATGTGAGCTGAACCCGCCGCCCGCGGCCCCCTTTTTCGAGCCCCACCCGATGTCACCCACCACCCCCCTCGGGCGCCAGACGCTCACCCTCAACGGCCTGCGCTTCGACGCCAACCTCGGCATCCTCGAGCAGGAAAAGGTCGCGCCGCAGCCGATCCAGGTCGATGCCGAGCTCAACCTCGGCCCGCAGCCGCTGCTGCCCAAGGACGACGACATCTTCCACGTGCTCGACTACCGCAAGGTGCGCCGGATCATCATCGACGAGTGCACGGCCGAGCACGTGAACCTGCTCGAAAGCCTGATCGGCAAGCTCGCGCAGCGCCTGCTGCAGCTGCCCGGCGTGCTGGGCGTGCGCGTGAAGATCGCCAAGCTCGAGATCTTCGAGGACTGCGAGGTCGCGATCCGCATCGAAGCCGGGGAATGGTGATCCGGGGCAAAATCGCCCCCTTCCCCCGTTTTTTGCTGCCCCGGGCAGCCCTTTTGCCATGAACGCCGTCTGGATCGACGAGGCGCCCGTCGCCGACGCCTCCGCCTCGCCCCCGCCCGCCAACTCGATGAAGATCGAGCGCGAAACGCACAAGCTCGAGAAACGCCTGTGCCGCGAGGTGGGCCGCGCCATCGTCGACTACAACATGATCGAGGAAGGCGACAAGGTCATGGTCTGCGTGTCGGGCGGCAAGGACAGCTACGGCCTGCTCGACATCCTGCTCAAGCTCAAGGCCCGCGCCCCTATCCACTTCGACATCGTCGCGGTCAACCTCGACCAGAAGCAGCCCGGCTTCCCCGAGGAAGTGCTGCCGAAGTACCTGAGCGATCTCGGCGTGGCCTTCCACATCGAGAACCAGGACACCTACAGCATCGTCAAGCGCGTGATCCCCGAGGGCAAGACCACCTGCGGCCTGTGCAGCCGGCTGCGCCGCGGCATCCTCTACCGCGTGGCCGACGAGCTGGGCGCCACCAAGGTCGCGCTGGGCCACCACCGCGACGACATGCTGCAGACCTTCTTCCTCAACATGTTCTTCGCGGCCAAGCTCAAGAGCATGCCGCCGAAGCTGGTGAGCGACGACGGCCGCCACGTGGTGATCCGGCCGCTGGCCTACGTGGCCGAGAAGGACCTGGTGCGCTGGGCCCAGCACCGCGAGTTCCCGATCATTCCGTGCACGCTGTGCGGCAGCCAGGAGAACCTGCAGCGCAAGCAGGTCGGCGAGATGCTGCGCGAATGGGAGCGCAAGTACCCGGGGCGCATCGAGAACATGTTCAGCGCGATGCAGAACGTGGTGCCTTCGCACCTGCTCGACGGAACGCTGCACGACTTCAAGGGTCTGAAGCCGACGGGCGTGGCCGACGAGAACGGCGACAAGGCCTTCGACACGCCCTCCTTCGACCCGCTCTCCCAGGCACCCGCCGCCCTGCGCATCGTCCAGGGCTGATCCGGCTACCCAGGGGAATTTTGGGCCCACCGGCCCGGAGACCCTCATGAAACGCGCCTTCTCTGCTCTTCCCGCTCTCCTTTTGGTAGCAACCCTGTCCGGCTGCGCCACCTCCTGGGTGGTCGACAGCGACGTGAAGAGCTTCTCCGCCATCGACACCGTTCCCGCCGGCGCCACCTACCGCTTCGAGCGCCTGCCCTCGCAGCAGGCCAACGGCGAGCGCCAGGCCTCGCTCGAGGCGATGGCCGCCGCCGCGCTCGAGCAGGTCGGCCTGCGCCGCGACGACGCCAACCCGCGCTACACGGCGCAAATCAGCGCCCGCGTGACCACCACGCTGTCGCCCTGGGCCGACCCCTGGCTCTGGGACGGCCCCTTCGGCTACGGCTATGGCTACGGCCCCTACGGCTACGGCCGGCGCTGGTACGGCGGCGGCTGGTATGGCGCGCCGATGATCCCGCAGGCCTCCAACCCCTGGTACGAGCGCGAGGTCGGCGTGGTGCTGCGCGAGCTCGGCAGCAACCGCGTGGTCTACGAGACCCGCGCGCGCAACGACGGCCCCTACACCTCGAGCGCGGCGGTGCTGCCGGTGATGTTCCAGGCCGCGCTGCAGGGCTTCCCGAAGCCGCCCGAGGGCGTGCGGCGCGTCAACATCGAGCTGCCCACGGCGAAGAAGCAACAGTAAGGGCCCGCCTCGGGCCTGGAGCGGCGGCACGATCCGAAATGCCGCCCTCCTAGAATTTCGACCATGGAAGACCTCACCCGCCTGATCGCCGTTCGCCATGGCGAAACCGCCTGGAACGTCGACACGCGCATCCAGGGCCAGCTCGACATCGGGCTCAATCCCACCGGCGTCTGGCAGGCCCAGCGCGTGGGCCAGGCGCTGGCCGACGAGCCGCTGGCCGCCATCTATGCGAGCGACCTCTCGCGCGCCTGGCAGACCGCGCTCGAGATCGCCAGGCCGCACGGCCTCGAGGTCCGGCCCGAGCCCGGCCTGCGCGAGCGCGCCTTCGGCCGCTTCGAGGGCATGAGCTTCGCCGAGATCGAGGCCGAGCTGCCCGAACAGGCCAGGCGCTGGCGCGAGCGCGATCCCGAGTTCGAACCCGAGGGCGGCGAGAGCCTGCTGGTGTTCCGCGAGCGCATCACGCGCGTGGCCGCCGACCTGGCCTCGCGCCACACGGGCGAGTTGGTGGCGCTGGTCGCGCACGGCGGCGTGATGGACGTGCTCTACCGCGCCGCCACGCGCCAGGAGCTGCAGGCGCCGCGCACCTGGCAGCTCGGCAACGCGGCCATCAACCGCATGCTGTGGAGCAGCGAGGGCTTCAGCCTCGTGGGCTGGAGCGACATCTCGCACCTCGCGGCCGAGGGCGGGCCGCGCGACGAGTTCGCCAACTAGCTCAGTGCGTCAGTGCGAGCCGGGCGCCACCATCCGGTGGCGCAGCTGGTCGGCCACCACCGCCACGATCAGCAGCGCGCCCAGCACCACCATCTGCAGGTACGACCCCACGCTCGCGAGGTTCATGCCGTTCTGCACCAGGCCGATGAAGATCGCGCCCATCACCACGTTCGGCACCCGGCCCATGCCGCCACGCAGGCTCACGCCGGCGATCACGCAGGCCGCGATCGACTCCAGCGCCACGGTGCCGCCGAGGTTGGCCTCGCCGGTCTCGACGCGCGCGGTCAGCAGCAGGCCGCTGACGGCCGCGAGGCCCGCGCACAGCAGGTAGGCCACGAGCAGCACGCGCCGGGTGTCGATGCCCGACAGCGCCGCCGCCTTGGCATTGCCGCCCACGGCCAGCAGGTGGGTGCCGGTCGGCATGCGGCCCATCAGCACGCCCATGGCCGCCACGCAGACCGCCGTGACCCAGATCGGCACCGGCACGCCCAGCAGCGTGCCGAAGCCGAACAGCTCGCTGAAGCCCGCGGGCAGGCCCGACACCGGCACGCCGCCCGTGAGGTAGAGCGCCAGGCCGAAGCCGATCGACTGCACGCCCAGCGTGACGATGAAGGGCGAGACGCCGATGAAGGCCACGCCGATGCCGTTGACCAGCCCCACCGCGAGCCCGGCCAGCATGCCGCAGGCGCAGCCCAGGGCAATGGCCAGCCAGGCGGCGTCGGGCAGCGCGGCGCCGAAGAACTGCATGGCCAGCGCCGCCACCACCGAGGTGATCGCCATCACGGTGCCGACCGAGAGGTCGAAGCCGCCGGTCACCAGCGCCAGCATCTGGCCCATGGCCACCAGGATCAGGTAGACCGACTGGCGCAGCAGGTTGACCAGGTTCTGCACCGTGAGGAACTGGTCCGACAGGGTGCCGAACACCACGAAGGCGATCGCCAGCATGAAGGGCAGCACGCCCAGGCGCAGGAACAGGGCGCGCAGCAGGGCCAGCGCGCGGCCGGCGGGCCCCGGTGCCGAAGGCACGGCGGTGGCGACGGAGGAAGACGAAGTCATGGCTTGTTGTTCTCGCTGGGACCGAAGAAGAGATTGAGCACGGCGCTCTCGCCGATGGCGTCGCCCTGCAGCTCGCCGGCGATCTCGCCGCGGCACATCACGTAGACACGGTGGCTCAGGTGCAGCACCTCGGGCAGGTCGGAGGAGATCACGACCACCGCCGCGCCGCCTTCGCAAAGCTTGCGGATCACCTGGTAGAGCGCGCTGCGGGTGCCGATGTCGACGCCCACCGTGGGCTCGTCGAACACGTAGAGCGCGGCGTCGCGCGTCATGCCCTTGCCGAACAGCACCTTCTGCTGGTTGCCGCCCGACAGCAGCGCCACCGGCCGCTCGAGGTTGCGCGGCGCGAGCTCCACGCGCTCGGCCGCGGCCGTCGACAGCCTTCGCCCGAGCCGCTTGCGCAGCCAGCCGCCATGGCCGCGCAGCGGGCCGTGCACCAGCGGCAGCGTGATGTTGGCGCGCGAGCTGAAGCCCAGCACCAGCCCCTCGCCCTTGCGGTCGGGCGGCAGGTAGAACAGGCCCTCGTCGAGCAGCCGGCGCACCCTGGCGCCGGTGCGCGGCTGGCCCTTGAACAGCACGCGGCCCGCGCTCACCGCATCGAGCCCGCAGACCGCGCGGAACAATTCCGACTTGCCGCAACCCACGAGGCCGGCCAGCCCGACCACCTCGCCGCGCCGCACCCTGAGGCTGGCGCCGCGCACGCCGTTGGGCGAATGCAGGCCCTCGACCTCGAGCACCGTCTCGCCCGGCGCAAAGGCGATGCGCGGATAGACCTGTTCGATGGCACGCCCGCTCATCAGCTCGATCAGGCGGTCGGCATCGGTCTCGCGCGCCTCGACCGTCGTCACCTGGCGGCCGTCGCGCAGCACCGTGATGCGGTCGGCGATCCGCGCGATCTCCTGCATGCGGTGCGAGATGTAGACGATGCCCACGCCGCGCGCCTGCAGCCGCGCCACCAGCGCGAACAGGCGCTGCGTCTCGGCATCGGTCAGCGAGGCCGTGGGCTCGTCGAGGATCAGCACCGAGACCTCGCCGCGCAGGCCCTTGGCGATCTCCACCATCTGCTGCTGCGCGCGCGTGAGGCCGGCCACGGGCGCATCGACGTCGATCGCGAAGCCCAGGTCGGCCAGCATCGCGCGGGCACGTTCGCGCAGCGCGCCGCGGTCGAGCAGGCCGCCGCGGCGCGGCTCCTCGCCGAGGCTCAGGTTCTGCGCCACCGACAGCGTGGGGATCAGCGAGAACTCCTGGAACACCGCGCTGATGCCGTGGCGCCGCGCCTCGTGCACGTTCGCGAAGCGCACCGGCTCGCCGCGCAGCCGGATCTCGCCGGCGCTCGGCACATTGGCGCCGGCCAGCAGCGAGATCAGCGTCGACTTGCCGGCGCCGTTCTCGCCGAACAGCACGTGCACCTCGCCCGCGCCCAGTTCGAAGTCCACGCCGTCGAGCGCCAGCACGCCCGGATAGCGCTTGCCGAGTCCGCGGGTCTGCAGCAGGGGTGGCATCGCGGGCCTTACTTGACCTCGAACACCGGCTTGAAGCCGGTCGGCGGCAGGATGTCGGCCTGCTTCACGCTCTGGATGTTGCTGCTGTCGACCACGAAGATCTTCGGGCCCACGTGCTTCGCGACCTCCTTGCCCTCGAGCAGGCGCACCGCCTGGTCGACCGCGATGCGGCCCTGGATCACCATCGAGTCGGCCGGCGCCGCCACGATGCGGCCGCGCTGGATGCCCTCGTAGACGCCCGGCGTCATGTAGAAGGACAGCACCTGCACCTTCTTGTCGAGGTTGCGCGAGCGCAGGATGCCGGTGGCGGCCTCGGCCGTGACGGCCGTGCCCGCCAGGTAGGCCAGGTCGGGGTTGGCCTGCAGCACGTCCTCGATCAGCTTGCTCTGCGCCTCCTTGCCGGTGTCGCCGTACTTCGGATCGAGCACCACCACCGCGCTGCCCTTGACCGCCTCCATGAAGCCCCTGTGCGCGGCCTCGACCCAGCCCGCGCCGGCCGGGCCCGGGAACCAGCCGACCTTGACCGGCGGCGAACCGGCCGGATGCTTCTTCGCGAGGTAGGCGCCGGTCGACTGGCCCATGGTGTGGAAGGACACCAGCGACTTGGCCGAGAGGTCGGGCGAGTTGATGCCGTTGACCAGGTCGATCACCGGCACCTTCTTCGCGGCCGTGGCCTTGATGACGTTGTTGAGGCCGTCGCCCGAGATCGCGCCGATGATCACCGCGTTGGCGCCGCGCGCCACGCAGTCCTCGATCTGCGAGACCTGCTTGCCGAGGTTGGTGTAGCCGCCCGCGTCGGCCACCTGCAGCTTCACGCCCTGGCGCCGGGCCTCCTCGATCACGCCGTAGTCCACGCCGAGCCAGTAGGCGTCCTTCATGTGCGGGAACGACACGCAGAGGTCCCACTTCTTCGAGGCCTTGGGCAGCGGCACGTAGTCGATGGGCTTTCGCGTGCCCTCGGCCGAGAAGGCGGGCTCGGTGGCCTCGGCCTTGTAGGGAAACCAGTCGGCGGCCGAGGCACCGCCGTGCCACAGCACGGTGGCGGCGAAGGCGGCGGTCAATGAAACGCGCAGGGGCAAGCTGTTCATGAAGAACTCCTAGGTGGCAACGGGGAAGAAAAGGAAGGGGTGGGCGGCCTTGCCGCCCGGGCGCTCAGTCGGCGAGCGCAGCGCGCAGGCGCTCGATGCGCCGTCGTCGCTCGGCGCGCGCGGCCAGCGCCTGCGCCATGTCGACCGCGACGAAGCGCGCCTTGTGGTTGGGCTGCATCTGGGCGATCAGGTCCATGTCGGCGCTGATCACCGTGCCGACCATCGCGTAGCCGCCGCCCGAGACCGCGTCGCGGTGCAGGATGATCGGCTCGCGCCCGCCCGGCACCTGGATCGAGCCGTAGGGATAGCCGGCATCGACGATGTTCGACGGATCGGCGCCCGCGCCGAAGGGCGGCGTGCGCTCGATGAACTTCAGCGGCGTGCCGTTCTTGTAGCGGTAGCCGATGCGGTCGGCCTCCGAGCCCACGCTCCAGGTGTCGGCGAAGAAGCTGCGCACCGAGTCCTGCTGCAGCCGGTGGAAGTAGATGCCGGGCAGCACGCGCAGCGTCACCTCCTTCGCGAGCACCGGCAGCAGATTCGCCGCCACGCCGCGCCCGGGCCGCGCGCGCGCCGAGGGCGTGCCCACGGGCAGCCGGTCGCCGGCCAGCAGCTTGCGGCCCTCGAAGCCGCCGAAGGCGCCGAGGCCGTAGGTCGAGCGGCTGCCGAGCACCAGCGGCACGTCGATGCCGCCGGCCACCGCGATGCACATGCGCGCGCCCAGCAGCATGAAGTCGAAGCCCAGTACGTCGCCGGCCCGAACCGCGAAGGCTTCGTTGCGCGGCATCTCGGCGCCGTTGAGCTTGACCTTGGCCTGCGCGCCGGTCACCGCCACCACCGCGGGCGCGTCGAAGCGCAGCTCGGGCCCGAGCAGCGTGCTCTCGATCACGGCCGCGCCCTCGTCGTTGCCCACCAGCAGGTTGGCCAGCACCAGGCCCTGCTGGTCGAGCGCGCCCGACAGCGGAATGCCCAGGTGGTAGTAGCCGGGACGGCCCGCGTCCTGCACGCTGGTCGCGAGGCCGGGCTTGAGCACTTCAATCGCCATGGAGCACCTTCAGCAGCTGTTGGTTGTAGCCATCGGGATCGGCCAGGAATTCCGTGAGCGAGAACGACACCGGCGCGATGCGCAAGGCGTAGTCGCCGGCCTCCACCTGCGCCACCTGGCGGTCGTACTCGGCGCGGTCGATCGGCTTCCACTTGACGATGTCGCCGGGACGGAAGAACACCATCAGCTCCTTGAGGTACGGCAGGCGCTGGGCCGGATCGAAGATCGGCGCCGGCGTGACGCCGAACATCTGGTAGCCGCCGGCACCGCGCACCGAGTAGATGCAGCTGAAGCAGCCGCCATGGCCCAGGGTGAGCCGCGGCGTGTCGGTGCGCGGGCTCAGGTACTTGGGCACCTCGAGCTGGCGCTCGCGCTCGACCATCTGGAACAGGAAGGGCAACCCGGCCACGAAGCCCACCATGGAGACGAACCACGGCGCGCCCGAATGCGCGGCGATGAAGGCATCGACGGAATCGAGGCCGTTGATGCGCGCGGCGTATTCGATGTCGGTGCTGGCCGGGTCCTGGTGGCGCTCGCGGAAGCGCATCAGGGTCTCGTGCGTCCACGGGTCGTTGTAGAGCACGGGGATCTCGACGATGCGGGTCGAAAGCCGCAGGTCGGCCTCGCCGATGCCGGCCTCGATCCCCTCGAGCACGGCCTGCAGCGCGTCGGGCGCGATCAGGTCGGGATCGAAGCGCACCAGGTAGGCCGCGTTGGCCGGGCAGATCTCGGTGACGCCCGCGATCTCGCCGGCCTGCACGCGGCGGCGCAGCTCGTTGCAGATCGCCATGCCCTTGAAGAAGGCGGGCAGCGACATCGATTCGCTGATCTCGACGAACAGGTGCTCGTCGCCGCCGAAGCTGTAGCGGGCCTGGGCCGGGAGGATGGCGGCGGTCATGCGGGCACCTTCTCGAGAGTCGGGACGGAAGCGGCGGGCTCCGCCAGCGGGTTCGCCGCGAGCCATTGCTCGAGGAAGCCGGTGTGGAAGGCCGCGGCCGCGACCTCGGCGTCGTCGCACAGCGCGCGGTGCAGCGGGATCGTGGTGTGGATGCCCTCCACGCGCAGCTCGCCGAGCGCACGGCGCATGCGCGCGAGCGCGGCGACGCGGTCGCTGTCGTGCACGATCAGCTTGCCGAGCAGCGAGTCGTAGTAGGCCGGCACGTTGCAGCCCGCGAACATCAGGGTGTCGAAGCGCACGCCGGGCCCGCCCGGCACCGCGAGCCGCGTCACCAGGCCGGGGCTCGGCATGAAGTTCTTCGCGGCGTTCTCGGCGTTGATGCGCACCTCGATGGCGGCGCCGGCGAGCCGGATGTCCTCCTGCTTCAGCCGCAGCGGCTGGCCCAGCGCGATGCGCAGCATCTCCTTCACGAGGTCGATGCCGGTGACCATCTCGGTGATCGGATGCTCGACCTGGATGCGGGTGTTCATCTCGATGAAGAAGAATTCGCGCGTGTCGTCGTCGTAGAGGTATTCGAGCGTGCCCGCGCCGCGGTAGGCCACGGCGCTCGCGAGGCGCAGCGCCGATTCGCACAGCGCGGCGCGCGTGGCGGCATCGATGGCGGCCGAGGGCGCCTCTTCCCACACCTTCTGGCGCCGGCGCTGCAGCGAGCATTCGCGCTCGAAGCAGTGCACCACGCGCTGGCCGTCGCCGAGGATCTGCACCTCGATGTGGCGCGCCTTGCGGATGAAGCGCTCGAGGTAGACCTCGCCGTTGCCAAAGGCGGCCTGCGCCTCGGCGGTGGCGGTGGCGAACTGCTGGCGCAGCTCGGCCTCGTCGTGCGCCACGCGGATGCCGCGCCCGCCACCGCCGGCCGAGGCCTTGATCATGATCGGGTAGCCGATGTCGCGCGCGAGCTCGACCGCCACGCCGGCATCGCTCACCACGCCGGCGCTGCCGGGCACGGTGGGCACGCCGGCCTTCATGGCGGCGGCGCGCGCGGCCGCCTTGTCGCCCATGGTGCGGATCGCATGCGGCGTCGGGCCCACGAACACCAGGCCCGCGGCCTCGACGCGCGCCGCGAAGTCGGCGTTCTCCGAGAGAAAGCCGTAGCCCGGATGCACGGCGCCCGCGCGGCTCTCGGCCGCGGCCTGCAGGATGGCGTCGGCGCTCAGGTAGCTCTTGCCGGCATGGGCCGGGCCGATGCGCACGGCCTCGTCGGCCATCTGCACGGCCAGGCTCTGGGCGTCGGCGTCGCTGTAGACGGCGACGGTCTTCAGGCCCAGCTCCTGCGCGGCGCGGATCACGCGCACCGCGATCTCCCCGCGATTGGCGATCAGCAGCTTGTCGAATGCGGCGGTCATCGCGTCGTCTTTCTCAGGCGGTCTCGATCACGGCCAGCGGCTGGCCCGGATCGACCGGCTCGGCGTTCTCGACCGCGAAGCGCAGCAGGCGACCGGCCGCGTCGGCCGTGACTTCGCTGAACTGCTTCATCACCTTGACCAGGCCTAGCACGTCGCCCACGGCCACCGTGTCGCCCTCGGACTTGAACGGCGGCGCGTCGGGCGCCGAGCGGCGGTAGAAGGTGCCCGGCAGCGGGCTCAGGACTTCATGGGTAGCGGACATGGGATGCACTCCTGGGGACGAAACGGAAAACGGAGAAGGGAAAGAGGGGATCAGCCCTGCGCGGCGAGCCCTGCAACCTCGATGCCATGCGAGGCCAGCGCGCGCCGCGTGGCCTGCACCAGCGCGAGCGCACCGGGCGTGTCGCTGTGGATGCAGACCGAGTCGAAGCCGATGGCCAGGTCCTCGCCCTCGACCGTGCGCACCGTGCCCTCGGTGCAGGCGCGCAGCACCTTGGCCGCGACCGCCTCGGGGTCGAGCGCGCCGACGCGGCGCGTGAAGACGATGGAGCCGCTGCGGTCATAGTCGCGGTCGGCATAGAACTCGCGCACCACGGGCTGGCCCAGCTCGCGCGCCACGCGGCAGGTGACCGAGGACTCCATGCAGAACAGGCGCAGGCCGGGCTCGATGCGCTGCAGCGCCTCGACCAGCGTGCGCGACAGCGCCTCGTCGCGCGCCGCATGCATGTAGAGCGCGCCATGGGGCTTGATGTGCTGCAGCGCCAGCCCCTCGAGCCGCGCGAACTCGCGCAGCGCGCCGAGCTGGTAGACCATGTCGTTGACCAGTTCCTCGGCCGGCGCCTGGATGTGGCGCCGGCCGAAGCCCACGAGGTCGCGAAAGCCCGGGTGCGCGCCGATGCCCACGCCGTGCTCGCGCGCCAGCGCGACCATGCGCCGCATGATGTTCGGATCGCCGGCATGGAAGCCGGTGGCGATGTTGGCCGAACTGATCAGGGGCATCAGTTCCGCGTCGACGCCATCGCCGATGGTCCAGGGGCCGAAGCCCTCGCCCATGTCGGAGTTCAGATCGATCCGCTTCTTCTTCACGTGTGACAGCCTTTGTTCGATGGACGGGCCGAAGATTAGTGAGCGGTCCAAAGGCTGAAAAGCATTGTTTTCCGCGCGCTCGGTATCTGAAAAACAGATGCTGCGTTGCGGCGCGTGCCTTGCTACGCTGGCGCCATTCGATCGCGCGGTATCGGGTTTTCACCAACCCATGCACCGGCTGCGCCGCGTTGCCGATACCGATCCACTCCCCGAAGCCCCGCCATGTCCCTGACCCTTCGCCAGCTCAAGTACTTCTCGGCGGTGGCCGAGGCAGGCCGCATCTCGCACGCGGCGCTGCAGCTCAACATCTCGCAGTCGGCCGTGACCACCGCGATCCGCGAGCTCGAGGAGATGCTCGGCCAGCAGCTGTTCGAGCGCCATCCGCACGGCGTGGAACTGACCAAGGGCGGGCGCCGCTTCCTGAGCCATGCCTACGCGGTGCTCGCCGCGGCCGACGAGGCGCAGCGCATGCCCCACGAGGACGCCGCCGTGCAGGGCGAGCTGACCATCGCCGCGAGCTACACGGTGCTGGGCTACTTCCTGCCGCACCACCTGCAGCGCTTCGAGCAGCTGCATCCGCAGGTCACGCTGAAGGTGCACGAGGTGGCGCGCGAGGCGATCGAGGAAGGGCTGATCACGCGGCGCTACGACCTCGGCGTGGTGCTGACCTCGAACGTGGTGCTGCGCGAGCTCTCGCTCGAGACCTTCTTCGGCTCGCAGCGCCGGCTGTGGGTGCCGGCCAAGCATCCGCTGCTCGACAAGGCCGAGGTCACGCTGGCCGACGTGGCGGCCGAGCCCTACATCATGCTCACGGTCGACGAGGCCGCGGCCACCGCGCTCAAGTACTGGGGCCGCACGCCGCACCAGCCGAAGGTGCGGTTGCGCACCAGCTCGGTGGAGGCGGTGCGCAGCACCGTCGCCAACGGCGGCGGCGTGACCGTGCTGTCGGACATGGTCTACCGCCCGTGGTCGCTCGAGGGCAAGCGCATCGAGACCATCAACCTGCGCGACCCGATCCCGACCATGAACATCGGGCTGGGCTGGAAACAGGGCGTGGAGTTCTCGCCCGCGATGACGGCGCTGCGCGACTACTTCCGCCAGCTGTTCCTCGATCCCGCGTCGGCGCGGCAGGGGCGCGGGCGCGCCTGAGCCCGCCGCGCTCGCTCAGGCGTGCGAGACCTCGGCCTGCGCTTCCTTCGGCAGGTCGACCATCGGCCCGCTGCCGCTGTAGCGGTCGAGCGCGAGGTAGATCGCGGGCGTGATGTAGAGCGTGATCACCTGCGAGAAGATCAGCCCGCCCACCACCGCCACGCCCAGCGGCTGGCGCAGCTCGGCGCCGGCGCCCAGGCCCAGCGCGAGCGGCAGCGCGCCCATCAGCGCGGCCAGCGTGGTCATCAGGATCGGGCGGAAGCGCAGCCGGCAGGCCTCGCGGATCGCCTCCACCGGCTGCAGGCCCTCGGTGCGCTGCGCGTCGAGCGCGAAGTCGATCATCATGATCGCGTTCTTCTTCACGATGCCGATCAGAAGCAGGATGCCGATGGTCGCGATCAGCGTCAGGTCGAAGCCGAAGATCTTCAGCGAGATCAAGGCGCCCACCGCCGCCGAGGGCAGGCCCGCGAGGATGGTGATCGGATGGATGTAGCTCTCGTAGAGCACGCCCAGCAGCACGTAGATGACCAGCACCGCCAGCACCAGCAGCACGGCCTGGCTGGACTGCGAGCTCTGGAACACCGCGGCATCGCCCCCGTAGGTGGTGATGATCGACTGCGGCATCTTGAGCTCTTCCTTGAAGCGGTCGATCTTGGCGGTGGCGTTGCCCAGCGGCACGTCGGGCCCGAGGTTGAACGACACCGTCACCGCCTGCAGCTGGCCCTGGTGGTTGACGGAGGTCGGGCCCACGGTGCGCTCGATGCTCGAGAAGGCCGACAGCGGCACCAGCCGGCCGGTGGTGCTGCGCACCGACAGGCGCGAGACGTCGTCCTCGAACTGCCGGTCGTTGTCGGCCGCCGAGAGGATCACCTGGTAGGTGTTGCTGGCCGCGTAGATGCTGCCGATCTGGCGGTCGCCGTAGGCGTTGTAGAGCGCGGTGCGCAGGTCGCCCACGGCCACGCCGAGCACGCCGGCCTTGTCGCGGTCGATCTTCAGCGTGGCCTGCAGGCCGCGGTTCTGCGAGTCGCTGGTGACGTCGCGGAAGTCGGGGTCGGCGCGCATGCGCTCCATCAGCCGCGTGGCCCAGGGCACCATCTCGCCGGCGTTCACGCTCTGCAGCGTGTACTGGAAGCGCGCCTTGCTCTGGCGCCCGCCCAGGCGCAGGTTCTGCACCGGCTGCATGTAGACGGCGATGCCGGGAATCTCGCGGAAGCGCTGACGCAGCGACTCGAGCACCTTCGACATCTTCGGCCGCTCGCCGCGCGCCTTGAGCACCGCGAACAACCGGCCCGAGTTCTGCGTGGCCGTGGGGCCGCCCACGCCGACGAAGGAGCTCACGTAGTCGACGCTGGGGTCGGCCATCAGCGCGTCGGACACGCGGTCCTGCAGCGCCTTCATGGCGGTGAAGGAGATGTCCTCGGCGGCCTCGGTCGTGATCTGGATCTGGCCGATGTCCTCCTCGGGGAAGAAACCCTTGGGGATCGTGATGAACAGCCAGGCCGTGACGACGAAGGTGGCGCCGGCCATCAGCAGCATCAGCCCGCGGTGCGCCAGGGTCCAGTCGAGCGTGCGCATGTAGCTGCCGTGCACCCAGCGGTAGCCGCGCTCGAAGGCGCGGCCGATCGCGGTGCCGGGCTCGGGATGCTCCTCCTCATGGTCGTGGCGCGCGCCGCCCTCGGGCCGCGGCACCTGCTTGAGCAGGCGGCTCGCGAGCATCGGCACCAGGGTTAGCGAGACGATCGCCGACACCAGCACCGCCAGCGCCACCACCACCGCGAACTCGTGGAACAGCAGGCCGATCACGCCCGGCATGAAGAAGATCGGGATGAACACCGCCACCAGCGAGATCGAGATCGAGACGATGGTGAAGCCCACCTCGCGCGCGCCGCGCAGCGAGGCCGCCAGCGGGTCCATGCCCTTCTCGACGTAGCGCATGATGTTCTCGAGCACCACGATGGCGTCGTCCACCACCAGGCCCACGGCCAGCGTGATGCCCAGGAGCGAGACGTTGTCGAGGCTGTAGCCGAAGGCATAGAGCAGCGCAACGGCGCCGATCAGCGAGATCGGAATGGTGGCCGCCGGGATCAAGGTGGCGACCAGCCGGTGCAGGAACAGGAAGATCACCAGCACCACCAGCGCGATGGTGCCCAGCAGGGTGAGCTGCACGTCGTGCACCGCCTCGCGGATCGACAGCGAGCGGTCGTTGACCATCTGGATCTCGACCGACTGCGGCAGCTCGGCCTTGAAGCGCGGGATCAGCGCACGCACCGCGTCGACCACCTGCACCGTGTTGGCATTGGGCTGGCGCTGCACGGCCAGCGAGATCGAGCTCTGGCCGTTGAAGCTGCTGGCGGTCTTGACCGACTCGAAGCTGTCCTCGATGGTCGCGACCTCGTCGAGCCGCACCGGTGCGCCGTTGCGCTGGCCGACGATCAGCTTGGCGAAGTCGGCCGCGCGCGTGAGCTGCTGGTTGGCCTGGATGGTGAGCGTCTGGCGCGGGCCGTCGAGCACGCCGACCGGCGTGTTGGCATTGGCCGAGTTGACCGCGCGCGCGAGCTCGTCGAGCGTGATGTTGCGCGCGTTGAGCAGGTCGGCGTTGGCCTTGATGCGCACCGCGAAGGCCTTGCGGCCGTACACGCCCACCTGCGCCACGCCGTCGATGGTCGAGAGCGTGGGCGAGATCAGGTTCTCGGCGTAGTCGTTGAGCTCCGAGGGGTTCATCGACGGCGAGATCAGCGCGATGAACAGCACCGGCGCATCGGCCGGGTTGACCTTGCGGTACGAGGGCAGCTGCGTGAGCTCCTGCGGCAGCTGGCGCTGCGCGCGCAGCAACGCGGCCTGCACGTCGACCGCGGCGGCATCGATGTCGCGGCTGCTGACGAACTCGAGCGTGAGCGAGGTCACGCCCTGCGTGTTGACCGAGCTGATGGTCTGCAGGCCCGGGATGGTCGAGAACTGCTTCTCGAGCGGCAGCGCAACCGAGCTCGCCATGGTGTCGGGACTGGCGCCCGGCAGCTGCGCATTGACGTTGATGACGGGCGTGTTGTAGCTGGGCAGCGCGGCGACCGGGATGCTGAAGTAGGCGAAGATGCCCACCACCACGACGGCCGCGGACAGCAGCACCGTCATCGCGGGACGGCGGATGCACAGCTCGGAAATGTTCATGCGCGTTCCCGCTGCGTCGACCGGATGTCGACGCCATCGGACGAAGCCGCGCTGCCTGGTGTCACGCCCGTGGTGCCGCCGGGCGCGGCCGGGGTCGCGGGCGCGTCGCCGCGCGGCTTGTCGTCGACGCGCACCTTGCCGTTGGGCCGCACGTTCTGGCTGCCTTCGATCACGACCTGCTCGCCCGGCTCGACGCCGCTGACCGCGACCTTGGTGCCGAAGGTGTGCAGCGTCTTCACCTTGCGGCGGCTCGCGTTGCGCTCCTTGTCGACCACGTAGAGCGAGGTGCCCTCGGGCAGCATCATCAGCGCCGCCGCCGGCACCACCGTCACGCCCTCGAGCGTGCGCACCGTGATGCGGGTGCCGACGAACTGGCCGGGCCACAGGCTCTGGTCGGCGTTGTCGAACACGGCCTTGGCGCGCACGGTGCCGATCTGCGGGTCGACCGTGTTGTCGACGAAGTTGAGCGTGCCCTGCAGCGTGTCCTTGCGGCCCGTGACCACGGCCTCGACGCGCGAGCGGGTGCGCGCGGCGGCCAGCAGGTCCTGCAGGTTGGCCTCGGGCACGGGGAAGCTCACGGCGATCGGATCGAGCTGCGTGACCGTGACCAGCGACAGCGTGGGCTGCACCAGCGTGCCCGGGTAGATGTTGACGGCGCCGATGCGGCCCGCGATCGGCGCATGCAGCTTGGTGTAGCTCAGCGCCACCTGGGCCGACTGCACCGCGGCGCGGTCGGCCGCGACCGCCGCGCGCTGCGCCTCGAGCTGCGACAGCGTGGCATCGGTCGCGCTCTTGGAGATGAAGTTCTGCGCCAGCAATTCCTGGCTGCGCTTGTACTGGCGCTCGAGGTCGGCCAGCGTGGCCTCGTCGCGCTTCTGCTGGGCCTGGGCGCGCGCCAGGTTGGCCTGGTCGTTGCGGTCGTCGAGCGTGAAGAGCAGTTGACCCTGCTTCACGAACTGGCCTTCCTTCACGTGCACCACGTCGACCGTGTTGGTCACCTGCGGTCGCAGGTCCACGCTGTTGAGCGAGACCACGCTGCCGTTGACCTGCACCGTGACCGGCACGTCCTGGCGCACGGCGGTGGCGAGCGTGACCAGCGCGGTCGGCGCGGCGGCCGGCCCCTTGGCGCTCTTCGCCGCGGCGCGCTCGCCCGAGCCGCTCCACCACCATCCCGCGGCGGCGACGATCGACACGCCCACGAGGGCGATGACTGCGTTCTTCTTCATGGGTTTTTGTGCACTTTGGGCTGACAGCGGCTATTGGATCGCGGGGGGTTCCGAGTGTCCATCCGCACCGTAAAGAAAAGTAAAGGCCAGGGCGCCGCGCCCGGTAAAAACGGTCGGGATAAGCACCGATGGACAGGCACCCCGCTCGCTAGAATCCCCGCTCCACAGCCTCTGGATGAACCCCATGAACCGCTGCAAGACACCCACGAATGCTCTTCATTTCATAGCAGCTTGCGCAACGCTGGCAGCCACTTCCAGCTTCTTTCCGCTTCAGGCGAGCGCGCAGGACGCGGTGCCCCGGCCGCAGACCCAGAACGAATCGCTGGTCGGCGGGCGCAATTTCCCGGTCGGCACCCTGCGCGGCAAGTTCCGCGTGATCGACGGCAACGACGTGATGCTCGACGGCCGCCCCGACCGGCTCGCGCCCGGCGCGCGCATCCGCAGCGGCCAGAACATGCTGGTGATGAGCGGCGCGATCGTCGGCCAGAACCTGCTGGTCAACTACACGCGCGATGCCGCCGGCATGCTGCGCGAGGTCTGGATCCTCACGCCCGACGAAGCCACCGCCAGCCGCGAATCGCTGAACAAGCCCTTCCTCAACATCTGGCCGTTCGTGCAGAACGACACGGTCAACACGCAGTAGGCATCTCGCCCGCAGGCCCTCGGCCGCACCGGCATTCCTCTCGCGGACACGCCCCGCCGCTTTCGCCACGAAAGCCCCGTGTCCGCCCGGCCCTCCGCGAGACGAGGGCCCCTCCCATATAGAAGAGCTCCCCATGACCGCCAAGAAAGTCTTCATCAAAACCTTCGGCTGCCAGATGAACGAGTACGACTCGGACAAGATGGCCGACGTGCTCAACGCGGCCCAGGGCTACGAGCCGACGCAGAACGTCGACGAGGCCGACCTGATCCTGTTCAACACCTGCTCGGTGCGCGAGAAGGCGCAGGAGAAGGTGTTCTCCGACCTGGGCCGCGTCAAGCACCTGAAGGCGCGCGGCGTGAAGATCGGCGTCGGCGGCTGCGTGGCCAGCCAGGAGGGCAACGCCATCATCGCGCGCGCGCCCTACGTCGACATCGTGTTCGGCCCGCAGACCCTGCACCGGCTGCCCGAGATGCTGGCCGAGCGCGAGCGGCTCGACCGCCCGCAGGTCGACATCAGCTTTCCCGAGATCGAGAAGTTCGACCACCTGCCGCCCGCGCGCGTGGAAGGCGCCACCGCCTTCGTGTCGATCATGGAAGGCTGCTCCAAGTACTGCAGCTACTGCGTGGTGCCCTACACGCGCGGCGAGGAAGTCAACCGGCCGCTCGACGACGTGCTGGTCGAGATCGCCGGCCTGGCCGACCAGGGCGTGCGCGAGGTCACGCTGCTGGGCCAGAACGTCAATGCCTACCGCGGCCGCATGGGCGACACGGCCGAGATCGCCGACTTCGCGCTGCTGATCGAGTACGTGGCCGAGATCCCCGGCATCGAGCGCATCCGCTACACCACCAGCCATCCGAACGAGTTCACGCCGCGGCTGATCGAAGCCTATGCCAGGGTGCCGCAGCTCGTGAGCCACCTGCACCTGCCGGTGCAGCACGGCAGCGACCGCATCCTGATGGCGATGAAGCGCGGCTACACCGCCATGGAATACAAGAGCACGGTGCGCAAGCTGCGCGCGATCCGGCCCGAGCTCGCGCTGTCGAGCGACTTCATCGTCGGCTTCCCCGGCGAGACCGAGGCGGACTTCGACAAGATGATGAAGCTGATCGACGACTGCCAGTTCGACGCCAGCTTCAGCTTCATCTTCAGCCCGCGCCCCGGCACGCCGGCCGCCGCGCTGCACGACGACACGCCGCACGAGGTCAAGCTGGCGCGGCTGCAGAAGCTGCAGGCCGTGATCGACGGCAACGTGAAGCGCTTCGGCGAGGCGCTGGTGGGCAGCACCCAGCGCGTGCTGGTGGAAGGCGCCTCGCGCCGCGACGCGAGCGAGCTGATGGGCCGCACGGCCTGCAACCGGGTCGTCAACTTCGAGGGCGACGCACGGCTCGTGGGCCAAATGACCGACCTGCGCATCACGCGCTCGCTGGCCTACACGCTGCGCGGCGAAGTGCCCACGCGCGAGAGCGCGTCCGCCGCCGGGGCGCTCGCCTGATGGCGAAGCGATCGATACGGGGCTCGTTCCAGCAGCTCCTGCTGTTCGCCTTCCTGCTGATCACCGCGCTGCTGGTGGGCGTGGCGCTGCGCTCGGTGCTGCAGTACGACACCTTGATGACGCAAAGCCGCGACGCCGCGGCGCGCGCGCTGCGACTGTCGGGCGCGGCCCAGTCGCTGGCCGAGCGCAGCGCGGCGATGGAGCGTGCCGGGCGCCAGTCGCTGGTGCTCAACGATTCGGTGCTGCGGCGCCGCTTCGACGATGCCGCGCGCGAGGCCCACGGCGTGCTCGAGCGGCTCGAGAAGAACGGCCTGGCCCCCGCCAGCACCGAGGCCTGGCGCACCCAGCTCGGCGTGATCGAGGGCCTGATGAGCGGCAGCGCCGACAGCGCGCTGCAGCGCGAGAGCACGATGGCGATGCAGTTCCGCGACCTCGACGCGCTCAACACCAACATCGCGCAGCAGGCCCAGTTCCTGATCGAGATGCAGAACGACGCGCTGTCCAAGCGCATCGAGAACGCGCGCCGCCGGCTGATGCGCGAGGTGGTCGCGGCCAGCGTGCTCGCGGTGTCGCTGGCGCTGGCCTTCGGCATCTGGCTGGCGCGGCCTTTCAAGCGGCTCGAGCACGCCATCGTCGGCCTGGGCCAGAACCGGCTCGACGAGCCGATCGACATCCGCGGCCCGGCCGACGTGCGGCGCGTGTCGCAGCAGCTCGAATGGCTGCGGCTGCGGCTGACCGAGCTCGATGCCGACAAGGCGCGCTTCCTGCGCCACGTGTCGCACGAGCTGAAGACGCCGCTGGCGGCGCTGCGCGAGGGCGTGTCGCTGCTCGAGGACGGCGTGACCGGCGCGCTGAACCCGGCGCAGCTCGAGGTGGCGCAGATCCTGAACCAGAACACGGTGGCGCTGCAGGGCCAGATCGAGGCGCTGCTGCGCTTCAACGCGGCCGCCTTCGAGGCGCGCGAGCTGCGCCGCGAGCGCACCGACCTGCTGCCGCTGATCGAGGAGCAGATCGAGTCGCAGCGGCTGCAGTGGCAGGCCCACGGCCTCACGGTGCGCGCCGAGGGCGAGCGCATCGCGCTCACGGTCGACCGCACCAAGCTCGGCACCGCGATCGCCAACCTGCTGTCGAACGCGATCCGCTTCTCGGCGCGCGGCGGCACCATCACGCTCGCGGTCTCGGGCACGCCCGAGGCGGTGCGCATCGACGTCAACGACGCCGGCCCGGGCATCGCCGAGGGCGACCGCGACCGCATCTTCGAGCCCTTCTACCGCGGCGAGCGCCAGCCGGAACACGCTGTCAAGGGCACGGGCATCGGACTTTCCATCGTGCAGGAGTACATTGCAGCCCATGGGGGCCGCATCGCCCTGCTGCCCGAGGGGCCCGGCGCGCGTTTCCGCATCGAGTTGCCGCGCACGGCCTGAGCTTCCCGGCGCCCCCACCTCCCCGTAGCCATCGCCAACGCCCCGCGTCGTCCTTCTTCGTCCATGTCTTTTCCGTCCGTACGCCCCTCCACCGCCACCCGCGCACTGGCTGCGCTGGCCGCGCCGTGGCTCCTGCTGCTGGTCGCCTGCAGCGCGCCGCCCAAGCCGCCCGCGGAGGCCGATGCGCTGCCGCCGCCGCCGGTGCTGCCGCGCGTGATGCCGGTCGAGGCCGAGCCGAAAGCGCCGGCCACCCAGCCGGCCTCGCTGTTCACGCTGATGACCCAGGGCCCGGTGGCCGCCATGCTGGCCTACGCCGACAAGGTGCGCCCGCTCAACGGCGGCGAACTCAGCGCCGAGATCCAGCGCCTGGGCGACCCCGGCGACGCGCCCACGGCGCAGATGCAGCTCGCGATCCTGCTGTCGCAGACCCGCGTGCCGGCCGACCTGGCGCGCGCGCTGGGCCTGCTGCAGCGCGTGATCGCCAATCCCGCGCCCGAGGCCCAGCAGCTGCAGCCGCTGGCGCGCGCGCTGGCCGCGCGCTACGTCGAACAGCGCCGCGTCGAGGACGACCGCGACAAGCAGGTGCAGCAGCTGCGCGACAGCCAGCGCCGCATCGATCAGCTCAACGACCGCATCGAAGCCCTGCGCGCCATCGAGCGCAGCTTCGCGCGGCCCAACACGCCCGCGGCCCCGGCCTCGGCACCGAACGGAAGCAGGTCCACCCCATGAGTACTTCGGGCGCCCGCCTCCTGGTCGTCGACGACGATCCGGACATGCTGCGGCTGCTGTCGATGCGGCTGAGCTCGGCGGGCTACCAGGTCACGGCCGTGACCTCGGCCGAGACGGCGCTCACGCAGCTCGAGATCGAGCATCCGCAACTGGTGCTCAGCGACGTGCGCCTGCCGGGCCGCGACGGCCTGGCGCTGTTCGACGAGATCCGCAAGCGCCATCCCTCGCTGCCGGTGATCCTGCTGACCGCGCACGGCACCATCCCCGACGCGGTGGAAGCCACCGCGCGTGGCGTCTTCACCTACCTGACCAAGCCCTACGACGGGCGCGAGCTGCTCGACAAGATCGCCCAGGCGCTCGCGCTGGGCGCGCCGGCCACGGTGCCGAGCAAGGCCGGCGACGACAGCTGGCGCGCCGACATCGTGAGCCGCAGCAACCGCATGGCCGAGCTGCTGGCCGAGGCGCGCATGGTCGCCAAGTCCGACGCCTCGGTGCTGCTGCGCGGCGACTCGGGCGCCGGCAAGGAGATGCTGGCGCGCGCCATCCACAAGGCCAGCGCGCGCGCCGACAAGCCCTTCGTGGCGGTCAACTGCGGCGCCATCCCCGAGGCCCTGCTCGAGTCGGAGCTGTTCGGCCACATGAAGGGCGCCTTCACCGACGCCCACGCCAACCACAAGGGCCTGTTCCAGCAGGCCGACGGCGGCACCCTGCTGCTCGACGAGATCGGCGACATGCCGCCCGCGCTGCAGGTCAAGCTGCTGCGCGTGCTGCAGGAGCGCGCGGTGCGCCCGCTGGGCGCCAGCCAGTCGATCGAGGTCGACGTGCGCATCATCTCGGCCACCCACCGCGACCTCGACGCCGCGATGGAAGCCGGCCAGTTCCGCGAGGACCTCTACTACCGGCTCAACGTGGTGACGCTGACGCTGCCGCCGCTGTCGGCGCGCCGCGAGGACATCCCGCTGCTGGCCAACCACTTCCTGCAGAAGCTCTCGACCAAGTACGGCAAGCGGCTGTCGGGCTTCGCGCCCGAGGCGCTGAAGGCGCTGACCACCGCGGCCTGGCCCGGCAACGTGCGCCAGCTCTACAACGTGGTCGAGCAGGTCTGCGCGCTGTCGAGCTCGCCGCTGATCCCGCTGGCGCTGGTGCAGCGGGCGCTGCGGGTGCCGACCGTGGAGGTCCAGACCTATGCCGAGGCCAAGCAGCGCTTCGAGCGCGAATACCTGGTCGGTCTGCTGAAACTGACGGACGGCAACGTCGCCGACGCGGCCCGCCTGGCCGACCGCAACCGCACGGAGTTCTACCGCCTGCTGCAGAAGCATGAGCTCACTCCGGGCCACTTCAAGGCCGACGCTGTCGCTGCCGGTGGCGAGGGTGTCGCCGACGAGCGACGCCCCTAAGTCGTTGATTCATATGGGTGTTTTTCGGCGGGCCGGCAGGCCTGTCGGGATTCGGCGACAAAAACGGGGGTTTTGAGGCCCCTTTGGCCCTCCGGCCCCGGGAAATTCCGGTCGAAGTGGCCCAAGTGCTTGATTCCAAAGCACTTTTCCATGCTGGCACAGGGTTTGCCCCTGTAGTCGCATGACAGCATTCAACAGCCCATCTTTCGCACTGCGTCCGCAGCGCGACGGCCTGCGTCAAAAGCAGTTTTCCGCCTCGCGGCCCCGTGCCGCGGGCCATTCGCCAGCCGCGCTCGCCAGCGCCGGCGGCGTCGCGACCGATTGCGTCTTCAAGCGCTTTCCGGCCATCGGCGACACCTCCTCCTCCCTCGACAAGCAACGTTGGTAAACACCATGAAGCCGAACGACTTCTCCCAACTCAATGTCCTGGCCGATTCCGACTTCTCGCACCGCAGCCCGGTGCGTGAGGAACGCCATCCCAACGCCGTCACCGCGCCCCCGCTCAACCGCGGCTCGATGACGCCGCGCCCCTGGCGCGGTTTCTGGAACAGCCTCGGCACCGCCCTGCTGGTCCGCCTGGGCGCCGGCGGCAAGCGCGAAGGCGCCCCGGCCGAAGCCAGGCAGCCGTGGCAGCGCGCCGCCTCGCAGCGCCGCCTGGCCTTCATGCTGCTGACCGTGCTGAGCACCGTGGTCGCTTCCACGCTGTTCGCGGGCGTGCAGCCCGACTATGACAACGTCTGGCTCGAATACGGCCAGATCGGCCTCTACGGCCTGCTCTCGGGCTGGGTCGTGACCGGCTTCGTGACCGCCCTCATGGGCTTCTACGTCTCGGTGCGCGGCGACAAGCACGCGCTCTCGGCGAAGCAGGTGGCCAACCACCCGATGAACCCGGAAGCCCGCACCGCGATCATCATGCCGATCTGCAACGAGGACGTGGCCACCGTGTTCGCCGGCCTGCGCGCCACCTGCGAATCGGTCGCGGCCACGGGCCACGCGAAGCAGTTCGACGTGTTCGTGCTGTCCGACAGCTACAACCCCGAGACCGCCGCCGCCGAGCGCGCCGCCTGGGAAGACCTGCGCGCCGCGCTGGCCGACAGCCCGAACCAGCCGCAGGTCGAGGTCTACTACCGCCTGCGCACCCGCCGCACGCACCGCAAGGCCGGCAACGTGGCCGACTTCTGCCGCCGCTGGGGCAAGGACTACCGCTACATGGTCGTGCTCGACGCCGACTCCGTGATGAGCGGCGACTGCCTGACCTCGATGGTCAAGCTGATGGAAGCCAATCCCACCGCCGGCATCATCCAGACCGCCACCCAGGCCATCGGCCACGTGACGCTGCATGCCCGCGCACAGCAATTCGCCTCCCGCGTGACGGGCCGCCTGTTCACGCTGGGCATGCAGTTCTGGCAACTGGGCGAATCGCACTACTGGGGCCACAACGCGATCATCCGCGTCGAGCCCTTCATGAAGCACTGCGCGCTGGCCCCGATCAAGGGCACCGGCGGCATGTCGGGCGGCATCATGTCGCACGACTTCGTCGAAGCCGCGCTGATGCGCCGTGCCGGCTACCACGTGTGGCTGGTGTCCGACCTGGTCGGCAGCTACGAACAGCAACCGCCGGACCTGCTGGCCGAACTGCAGCGCGACCGCCGCTGGTGCCAGGGCAACCTGCAGAACGCCCGCCTGATGGCCGAGCCCGGCATCCACTCGGTGCACCGCGCGATGTTCGTGACCGGCACCATGGCCTATGTTTCCGCCCCGCTGTGGCTCGCGTTCCTGACGCTGGGCACCGCGCTGTGGCTCAGCGGTTCCAGCCTGATCTCGAGCTGGAGCGTGCTGCCGGCCGAACTCGCCGGCCTCTGGGTCTGGACCCTGTGCCTGCTGTTCCTGCCCCGCGTGCTCGGCGTCGCCGCCGTGCTGATGCGCGGCGAGCAGCGCCAGTTCGGCGGCCTGTGGGGCCTGGTCAAGAGCTCGGTGATGGAAAGCGGTCTCGCGATCGTGCAGGCCCCGGTGCGCATGCTGGCCCACTCGCTGTTCGTGCTGGTCGCCCTCACCGGCATCAAGCTCGACTGGAAGTCGCCCCCGCGCGAAGCCGCCGCCGTGCCGTGGAAGGTCGCCGCCTCGCAGCTGGCCCCCATGACGCTGGTGATCGCACTGCTGGCCATCGGCGTCGCGATGATCGACCCGAGCGCCCTGATGTGGCTCATGCCGGTCGGCCTGCCGCTGCTGCTGGCGATCCCGCTGACCGTGCTGACCAGCCAGATCGCACTGGGCACCACGCTGCGCGACCGCGGCTTCCTGCTGATTCCCGAGGAATCGCGTTCGCCGGCCGTGCTGCGCCGCGCCTGGATGCATGCGCTGCGCCTCTCGCGCCCCGCGGCGCTGGCCACCGCCTGACGCGCGCACGCCACACGCCTCGCACGAAGCCGGCCCCGAGGGGCCGGCTTTTTTCATGGCGCGCCTAGAATCGCGCCTTCCTTTTTTCAACCCACGGATCCTCCCGATCCCCTGGAGCGCCAAGTGCCCCGATTCGCCGTCACCACCCTCTGACGCCGACAACACCACTTCACTGGTCATGTCGGGCGCCAAGCTGCGCATCCGCTGACCGGACACGGCCCTTCGCTGGAAACAGCGGCCGTCGAAGTCGCTCCCGATCCCTCTCAGCTTCGCTCCCGCACGTTGTCGGTTCTTCCTGGTTTCCATCCGGAGAACAAACGTGTTTCCCCTTTCTTCCTCCCTCTCGTCGCTGCCGCTGCTGAAGTACCCGCGGACCGCGCACCTCGAAGGCTCGCGGCTGCAGCCCGGCGACAGCGACGACGGCCAGACGCCGCAGGCGGCGCTGCACGGACTGCACGTGGTCATCGAGGAAAAGCTCGATGGCGCGAACGCCGCCGTGTCGTTCAGCGCGGCCGGCGAGCTGCTGCTGCAGTCGCGCGGCCACTACCTCGCGGGTGGTGCCGGCGAGCGCCAGTTCAACCTGTTCAAGCACTGGGCCGCCACGCACGAGGCGGCGCTGCTCGAACGGCTCGAGGACCGCTACGTGATGTACGGCGAATGGTGCTTCGCCAAGCACAGCTGCTGGTACGACCGGCTGCCGGCCTTCTTCCTGGAGTTCGATCTCTACGACCGCCAGGCGCAGCGTTTTCTCTCGACGCCGGCGCGGCAGGCGCTGCTCGCGGGCGGCCCGGTGCTGTCGGTGCCCGTGCTCTACGAGGGCGCGATGCCGCGCCAGCCGAAGGCCCTGCGTTCGCTCGTGCGGCCCTCGCTCGCGCGCAGCACGGGCTGGCGCTCGGCCTTCGAACAGGCCGTGGCCGACGAGGGCCAGCCGCTCGCGCTGGCGCGGCAGCAGACCGACCTGTCGGACCTGGCCGAGGGCCTGTACCTCAAGACCGAGTCGAACGGCCAGGTGACGGGCCGCTACAAGTGGGTGCGCCCGGACTTCGTCCAGACCATCCTCGACTCGGGCTCGCACCACAGCCGCCGGCCGCTGCTGCCCAACCGGCTGGCACCGGGCGCGGACCTGCATGCGCCGGTGCCGCCGCTCGGCTGGCACGACCTGGGACTGCGCACGCTGCGCGATCCCGCCGAACTCACGACCACCGGGAGGCCGCGATGACTTTCGACGAACTTCGCACGCTGGTGCCCGCGCCCGGCGCAGGCGCCGACTGGGCACGCTGCTGCGAACTGCTGCCGGGCCTGCTGCGCCTCGAGGAGACGCCGCAGGATCCGTACTACCACGCCGAGGGCAACGTCGGCATCCACACGCGCATGGTGCTCGATGCACTGGCGCAGGACGAGCACTACCGGCGCGCCGATGCCGACGGCCGCTTCGTGCTGTTCATGGCCTGCCTGCTGCACGACATCGCCAAGCCCGACACCACGGTGATCGACGAGGCCAGCGGCCGCATCGGCCAGCCCGGCCATTCGCGTCGCGGCGCGGTCGATGTGCGCGTGCTGATGTGGAAGGCGCGCGTGCCCTTCGCGCTGCGCGAGGCCGTGTGCCGGATCGTCGCGGTGCACCAGCTGCCGTTCCATGCCTTCGCCTCGCGCAAGGGCGAGCGGCCCGAGCGGCTGGTGCATCGACTGTCGTGGGAGCTGAGCCTGCCCGACCTGTGCTGCGTCGCGCGCTGCGACATGCTGGGGCGCCATTACGAGAAGCGCTCCGACAGCCTGGCCGACATCGCGCTGTTCGAGCAGCTCGCGCAGGAGGAAGGCTGCTGGGACGGCCCGCGACGGATGGTCGACGCCCACACGCGCCTGGCCTACTTCCGCGGCGCCGACACCAGCCCCGACTACCCGCTGTTCCAGAACCCGGGCTCGCGCGTGACGGTGATGTGCGGCCTGCCCGCGAGCGGCAAGAACCACTGGGTGGCACAGCAGCGCAAGGGTTGGCCGGTCGTGTCCTTCGACGATGCGCGCGCCGAGCTGGGCCTGAAGCACGGCGAGAACGACGGGCTCGCCGCGCACCATGCGGTCGACCAGGCGAAGGCGCTGCTGCGCAGGCAGGAACACTTCGTCTGGAACGCCACCCACCTGAGCCAGCAGATGCGTACCAAGACGCTGGACCTGCTGTGGGCCTATCACGCGCACATCGAGCTGGTGTACCTCGAGGTGCCGCATGCCGAACTGATGCGCCGCAACCGCGAGCGCGACACGACGCTGTCGAACGCGGGCATCGAGCGCATGCTGCACCGCTGGGAGCTGCCGACGCCGATCGAGGCACATGCGACGGTCTACGAGGTGCAGACCTGAAAAAACGACGAAGCCCGCCGGGTCATCCCCGGCGGGCTTCGTACATCTCTCTATATATGTACGCGGCTCAGAACGGCAGCTTCGGCCCGCCGGGACCACCCATCCCGCCCATGCCCTTCATGCCGCCCATCTTCTTCATCATCTTCATGAGGCCGCCGCCCTTCATCTTCTTCATCATCCCCTGCATCTGCTCGAACTCGTTGAGCAGCCGGTTCACTTCCTGAACCTGCACGCCCGCGCCGGCCGCGATGCGGCGCTTGCGCGTGGCCTTGAGCAGCTCGGGCTTGCGGCGCTCCAGCGGCGTCATGCTCTGGATGATCCCTTCCTTGCGGCGGATGTCGCGCTCGGCGCGCGTCATGTCGGCCTCGCTGGCCTTGGCCGCCATCTGCGTGGGCAGCTTGTCCATCAGGCTCGAGAGGCCGCCCATCTGCTTCATCTGCTGCAACTGGCCGAGGAAGTCGTTGAGGTCGAAGCCCGCGCCGCTCTTGACCTTGGCCGCGAGCTTCTGCGCCGCCGCCACGTCGACGCCGGCCGTGACCTGCTCGACCAGCGCGACGATGTCGCCCATGCCCAGGATGCGGCCCGCATGGCGCTCGGCGTCGAACACCTCGAGGCCGTCGATCTTCTCGCTCACGCCCGCGAACTTGATCGGCACGCCCGTGACCTGGCGCACCGACAGCGCCGCGCCGCCGCGCGAATCGCCGTCGGTCTTGGTCAGGATGATGCCGGTGAGCGGCAGCGCCTCCTTGAAGGCGCGCGCCGTGTTGATCGCGTCCTGGCCCTGCATGGCGTCGACCACGAACAGGGTCTCGACCGGGTTCAGCGCGCCGTGCAGCTGCTGGATCTCGGCCATCAGCACCTCGTCGATCGCGAGCCGGCCGGCCGTGTCGACCAGCAGCACGTCGAAGAAGTGGCGCTTGGCATGGTCGAGCGCGGCGCGCGCGATGTCCAGCGGCTTCTGGTCGGGCGTGCTCGGGAACCATTCGGCGCCGGCCTGCCTGGTGACGGTCTTGAGCTGCTCGATGGCGGCGGGCCGGTAGACGTCGCCCGAGACCGTGAGCACCTTCTTCTTGCGCTTCTCGATCAGGTGCTTGGCGAGCTTGGCGGTGGTGGTGGTCTTGCCGGCGCCCTGCAGGCCGGCCATCAGAATCACCGCCGGCGGCTGGGCCGCGAGATTGATGTCGGAGACGCCCTCGCCCATGGTGGCGGCGAGCTCGCGGTTGACGATGCCGACCAGCGCCTGGCCCGGCTTGAGCGAGCCCAGCACTTCCTGGCCGAGCGCCTTTTCCTTCACGCGGGCGACGAAGTCGCGCACCACGGGCAGCGCCACGTCGGCTTCGAGCAACGCCATGCGCACTTCGCGCAGCATGTCCTGCACGTTGCTTTCGGTGATGCGCGCCTGGCCGCTCATCGTCTTGACGAGGCGGGAGAATTTTTCGGTGAGAGCGCTGGCCATGGAGGGGATGCCTTGCTTGCTGCCCGCTGCGGCGGGACGGATGGGAGAAGTCGCGGGAGACGGGTAGGAGGGAAGCTGGCGCGCGGCACCCGGAAATGCAAGGGTGAGCGGCTAAACTCCGATCGATGATTTTAGCGATCCCCTCCCCACTCGGCGTGGCGCTGGGCATCGCCGCCGCGGCCGCCTACGGTTTTGCCGCCGCCGCAGGCGCCCGGCTGAGCCGGCAGGCCACCCAGTGGGCGCTCGGCCTGGCCTGGCTGCTGCATGCCGCGGCGCTCGGCCACGGCATGGTCGGCCACGAACCCCGCTTCGGCTTCGCGCCCGCGCTCTCGGTCACGGCCTGGCTGGTGCTCACCGTCTACGCGGTCGAAAGCCGCATGTACCCGCAACTGCGGGTGCGCCGCGCGCTGGCCTGGCTCGGCGCGGCGGCGGTGCTGCTGGCGATCCTCTTTCCCGGCACGCCGCTGCACGTGTCGGCTTCGCCCTGGCTGCCGCTGCACCTGGCGCTGGGCATCGCCTCGTATGGCCTGTTCGCCGCCGCGGTGGTGCACGCCTGGCTCACGACCCGCGCCGAAAAGCAGATCCGCCTGGCCACCGAGCCGCAGGGCGGCGTGCCGCTGCTGACGCTCGAGCGCCTGACCTTCCGCTTCGTGACGGCCGGCTTCGTGCTGCTGTCGGCCACGCTGCTGGCCGGACTGCTGTTCAGCGAGCAGCTCTACGGCGCCGCGGGCCGGGCCTGGAAGTGGGACCACAAGTCGGCCTTCTCGGTACTGGCCTGGATCAGCTTCGCGGTGCTGCTGATCGGCCGCGCGCGCTTCGGCTGGCGCGGGCGCACCGCGCGGCGCGTGCTCTACGCGGGCTCGGCGCTGCTGCTGCTGGCCTACGTGGGCTCGCGCTTCGTGCTCGAAGTGGTGCTGGCGCGTCCGCCCGTCTGAAAACATTCGATGAAATACCTTCTCGTCCTCGCGGTGGTCTGGGTCGCGATCTGGCTCTGGCGCAAGAACCGCCGCGAAGAAATGCAGGAGCGCGCCGCCCGCGCGCCGCGTCCCGCCGCGCCGCCCGCGGTGGGCGCGCCGCAGGCGATGGTGCGCTGCGCGCATTGCGGCCTGCACCTGCCCGCGAGCGACGCGGTGCGCGGCGCCGACGGCACCCCCTTCTGCAGCGCCGCGCACCGGCAGCTCGCCGAGCGCGCCTGAACGGCGCCGCGCCGGCTTCGTCGCAGCGATGGGCAGCAGCTCCTCCCTCTGGGCCAGCGGCGAACCGGTCACCGACTGGGACGTGCTGGAACCCGGCGCGCGCGAGAGCGCCGCGCTGCTGCGGCTGTGGCGCGGCTTCATGGGCGCGCGCTGCTTCGTCGCGCTGGTGCTGGTGCTGCTGCAGGGCGTGAGCTTCGCGCTCGGCCAGACCATGCAGCCGGTGGCGGTGGCGCTGTCGGCGAGCTACCTCGCGGCGGCCGCGCTGGGCGCGCGCTACGTGCATTTCGAGCCACCGATGCGCGGTTTCGGCGCCACCTGGATGCTGAGCACCGGCATCGACCTCGCGGTCTTCGCGGCGCTGCAGGTCACGCAGGGCGGCAACATCAACTACACGCCGCTGTTCGCGCTGCCGGTGCTCATGAGCGCGGTGCTCGGCACGGTGATGGTGAGCATGGGCACCACCGCCGGCGTCACGCTGCTGCTGCTGGCCGATGCCGCCTGGCACTGGGCCCAGCAGCCCGGCGACTCGCCCGCGCGCTTCGTGCAGGCGGCGCTGACCGGCACCGGGCTGTTCGTGGTGGCGCTGCTGGCGCACGAGCTCGCGCGACGGCTGGCGCGCGAGGAAGCGGTGTCGCAACACAACCGCAGCAGCGCGCAGATGCAGGCGCAGGTCAACGACCTGGTGATCGAAACGCTGAGCGAAGGCGTGCTGGTGATCGATGCCGAGGGCCTGGTGCACGCGGCCAATCCGGCGGCCGACGCGATCCTGGGCCAGGGCCTGGGCCAGCTGCGGCTGCCCTTTCCGCTGCATGCCCAGCCAGCCTGGCATGCGCTGGCCGCGCTGGCGCGCCAGACCTATGCGCGCCGCGAGCCGCAGTCCGAGGAGATCCCGGTCGCGCAGGCGCGCGGGGCGGCGCGCGAGGTGCGCGTGCGCACCCGCCTCACGCCCTCGAGCGACCGCCGCATGGGCAGCCTGTGCGTGATGTTCCTGCAGGACCTGCGCGAGCTCGAGGCCCGCATCCGCACCGAGAAGCTGGCCGCCATGGGCCGCATGTCGGCCGCGGTGGCGCACGAGATCCGCAACCCGCTGGCGGCCATCACGCAGGCCAGCGCGCTGCTCAACGAGGACCTGACCGACCCCGCGCACCGCCAGCTCACGCACATGGTGCAGCACAACGCGCAGCGCCTCGCGCGCATCGTCGACGACGTGCTCGACGTCTCGCGCGCGCGCCAGCAGCGCGTGCTGTCGCTCGGCGAGCAGGTGGTGCTCGACCCCACGGTGCAGGCACTGACCGAGGAGTGGATGCGCCAGACCCGGCGCCAGGGCGTGACCCTCGCGCTCGACGCGCCGGGCGTCGAGGTGCGCTTCGACGTCGAGCATCTGCGCCGCCTGCTGGTGAACCTGCTCGACAACGCGGCGCGCTACGCGAGCCTGCGCGAGGGCGCGATCCAGGTCGTGACCACGCTGCAGCGCGCGGGCAGCCCGGGCCGGCCGACCTTGCAGGTCTGGAGCGACGGCGCACCGCTCGAGCCCGCGGTGCAGCGCCACCTGTTCGAACCCTTCTTCTCGTCGGAAAGCCGCTCGAGCGGACTCGGACTGTTCCTGTGCCGCGAGCTGTGCCGGCGCCATGGCGCGACCATCGGCTACGAGCGGCGCGCGCTGGCGGGCGAGGCGCCCGAGGGCAACGAATTCTTCGTCGGCTTCGCCGCGAGCGAAAACCGGCTGACACAATAGCGGCGTGAGCAGCTCCCATCCGCCCTCCCAGCGTCCCGCGCAGATCCTCGTCATCGACGACGAACCCGACCTTCGCACGCTCTACGAACTCACGCTGCTGCGCGAAGGCTACCGGGTCGAGGCCGCGGGCAGCGTCTCCGAAGCCTGGCAGCACCTCGAGGCCACGCGCTTCGACGCCGTGATCACCGACATGCGGCTGCCCGACGGCCAGGGCATGGAGATCATCCAGCGCATCCAGAAGAACCAGCGCAGCGAGCGCTGCGTCGTGATGACCGCCTACGGTTCGGCCGAGAACGCGGTCGAGGCGCTGAAGGCCGGCGCCTTCGACTACCTCACCAAGCCGGTTGACCTCAAGCAGTTCCGCGCGGTCGTCGCCTCCGCGGTGCAGGCGCAGCAACAGCAGCCGGTCGCTCAGGCCGCCCTACGTTCGGCCAAGGCTGCGGATGCCGGTGACGGCGCTCCGGCACTGGCGGCAGCGGGCAGCGCGGGCGCTTCCGCGCTCGAACGGCTGGTCGGCGATTCGGAACCGATGCGGCTCGTGAAGTCGCGCATCGCCAAGGTCGCGCGCGGCATGGCGCCGGTGCTGGTGCGCGGCGAATCGGGCACCGGCAAGGAACTGGTGGCGCGCGCGGTCCATGCCTGCAGCCAGCGCAGCGAAGGCCCCTTCGTCGCGGTGAACTGCGGCGCGATTCCCGAGAACCTGCTCGAGGCCGAATTCTTCGGCGCGCGCAAGGGCTCCTACACCGGCTCGGCGCAGGACCGCGACGGCTACTTCCAGGCCGCGCGCGGCGGCACGCTGTTCCTCGACGAGATCGGCGACCTGCCGCTGGCGATGCAGTCGAAGCTGCTGCGCGCGATCCAGGAACGCAGCGTGCGGCCGATCGGCTCCACGCAGGAGGACGCGGTCGACGTGCGCATCGTGAGCGCGACCCACAAGGATCTGCACGCCGAGGTGCAGGCCGGCCGCTTCCGGCAGGACCTGTTCTACCGGCTCAACGTGATCGAGATCGCGGTGCCCGCGCTGCGCGAGCGCCGCGAGGACCTGCCCGCGCTGTGCGTCGCGCTGCTCGCGCGCATCGCGCAGGACGGCGGGCTGCCCGCGCCGCGCCTGTCGGACGCGCTGCTGCGGCAGCTCGCGCAGCATCCGCTGCACGGCAACGTACGCGAGCTCGAGAACCTGCTGCACCGCGCGGTCGCGCTGTACGACGGCGACGAACTGCAGCTCGACCTGATGGATGGCGCGGGCAGCGGCGGCTGGATGGCGGCCGCGCCCGGACCCGCCGCGCCGCACGCCGCAGCGGCCGCGACGACCGCGGCAACCTCTCCACCCGAGGCTTTCGAAGCGAAGCCCGTCGTGGCCGCGCCCCCGCCCGCGCCGCGCCCCGTGGTACCCACGCCGCTGCCCTCCGATCTGCAGGCCTACCTCGATCAGCAGGAGCGCGAGATCCTCGTGCGCGCGCTGCACGAGAGCGGCTTCAACCGCACGGCCGCGGCCGCGCGCCTGGGCATGAGCCTGCGCCAGATCCGCTACCGCATCGCGCGCCTGGGCATCAGCACGCCCAACGGCGACGATGGCGCGAGCAGCCATGTCGACGACTGAAGACGGCGCGCTCGGCCCCAAGGACGATGCGCTCTGGCGCGACGGCTGGTACCGCTTCGCGAAGGCGCTGCCCTCGCCCAACTTCGGGCCGCGCCCCGCGGCTGCGCGCGCGCGCATCGACCTCGTGGTGCTGCATTCGATCAGCCTGCCGCCCGGCGAGTACGGCGGCGACGCGGTGCAGCAACTGTTCACCAACCGGCTCGACTGGGACGCGCATCCTTACTTCGAAAGCATTCGCGGGCTCGAGGTGTCCTCGCATTTCTACGTGCGCCGCAACGGCGAGCTCTGGCAGTTCGTGAGCGGCGACGACCGCGCATGGCATGCGGGCTTGTCGTCGTGGCGCGGCCGGGACAACTGCAACGACGACTCGATCGGCATCGAGCTCGAGGGCCTCGAGGGCGGGCCGTTCGAGGACGCGCAGTACGAGACGCTCGCGAGCCTCGCCGCGGCGATCGCGCAGCACTATCCGATCGCGCACATCGCGGGCCACGAGCACATCGCACCGGGCCGCAAGCAGGATCCCGGCGCCGGCTTCGACTGGCACCGGCTGCGCGATCACCTCGGCTGGGGTCCACACATGTTTCCCTCGCAGGTGGTGGATCGCTAATTTTTTCAATCGATGCGCGCCGTGCGATGCGCTGGAATCGCGGTGCAGCAATCGCTCCATTCGCAAACGCGATGCGTAGCAACCATGCGCCTTGCAGGCCCAAATCGGCTCGGAAGCCGCATGGGGCGCGGGTTGCGAGAGGATGAGCCAGTGTTCATGCGGCAAAGATGGCCGCGAATCACGAAAACTGTTTTCCTCTCCCTCTTGAAGGCTGAAGGAAAACGCTACATCTAGTGGGTTGTACACCCCCTGCACCCTAGATATAGTGTCTCCCGGCCGGCCTCAGCGCCGACGAAGCGGCCCCAGCAGCGCCGCTCATCCAACAAGAATTTTGCCAACCGAGAGGAAGCGAATGCAAACAGCACTGAACACACCCACCGCCGCGCGTGCCATCCCCTCCACGCCGCCCCAGTCCCCCCGCGACACCGCCGGTTCGCCCACCGGACAGAACCTCGCGCACTACCAGATCATCCGCCGCAACGGCGCCGTGGTCCCGTTCGAGCCGAACAAGATCGCGATCGCGATGATGAAGGCCTTCCTGGCCGTGCACGGCACCCAGGGTGCGGCCTCGGCCAGCGTGCGCGAGACCGTCGACGCGCTGACCCAGGCCGTCGTGAAGGCGCTGGTGCGCTCGCGTCCGGGCGGCGGCACCTTCCACATCGAGGACGTGCAGGACCAGGTCGAACTGGGCCTGATGCGCGGCGGCCACCAGGAAGTGGCGCGCGCCTATGTGCTCTACCGCGAGCGCCGCACCCAGGAACGCGCGAAGCAGGGCGAGCAGGAAGCCCAGATCGCGGCCCCCGCGCTGCACGTGCTGGACCGCGGCGAACGCGTCGCGCTCGACGTCAGCGAACTCAAGGGCCTGATCGAATCGGCCTGCCAGGGCCTGGGCGACAGCATCACGGCCGCGCCGATCGTGGCCGAGACCATGCGCAACCTGTACGACGGCGTGCCGCTCGACGAGGTCTACAAGGCCTCGATCCTCGCGGCCCGCACGCTGATCGAGAAGGATCCCGACTACACCTTCGCCACCGCGCGCCTGCTGCTGCACACGATCTTCAAGGAGATCGTCGGCCGCGAAGTCATGCCCGCCGACCGCGCCACCGCCTACGCCGACTACTTCCCCTCGTTCATCAAGAAGGGCGTCGAGAACGAGCTGCTCGACGAGAAGCTGCTGCAGTACGACCTGCCCCGCCTGGGCGCGGCGCTGAAGGCCGAGCGCGACAACCAGTTCGACTACCTCGGCCTGCAGACCCTGTACGACCGCTACTTCCTGCACGTGCGCAAGAACCGCATCGAGCTGCCGCAGGCCTTCTTCATGCGCGTCTCGATGGGCCTGGCGCTCAACGAGATCGACCGCGAAGCCCGCGCCATCGAGTTCTACGAAGTGCTGTCGTCCTTCGACTTCATGTCGAGCACGCCGACGCTGTTCAACAGCGGCACGCTGCGCTCGCAGCTGTCGAGCTGCTACCTGACCACCGTGCCCGACGACCTCGACGGCATCTACGAGTCGATCAAGGAAAACGCGCTGCTCTCGAAGTTCGCGGGCGGCCTGGGCAACGACTGGACCCGCGTGCGCGCGCTCGGCAGCCACATCAAGGGCACGAACGGCGAATCGCAGGGCGTGGTGCCCTTCCTCAAGGTGGTGAACGACACCGCCGTGGCCGTGAACCAGGGCGGCAAGCGCAAGGGCGCCGTCTGCACGTACCTCGAGACCTGGCACCTCGACATCGAGGAGTTCCTGGAGCTGCGCAAGAACACCGGCGACGACCGCCGCCGCACGCACGACATGAACACCGCCAACTGGATCCCCGACCTGTTCATGCGCCGCGTGATGGAAAAGGGTTCCTGGACGCTGTTCTCGCCCTCGAACGTGCCCGACCTGCACGACCTGTTCGGCGCCGACTTCGAGAAGGCCTACGTCGCCTACGAAGAGAAGGCCGCGCGCGGCGAGATCAAGCCCAGCCGCACCGTGCAGGCCACCGACCTGTGGCGCAAGATGCTCACGATGCTGTTCGAGACCGGCCATCCCTGGATCACGTTCAAGGACGCCTGCAACGTGCGCTCGCCGCAGCAGCACGCCGGCGTGGTGCACTCGTCGAACCTCTGCACCGAGATCACGCTGAACACCAGCGACACCGAAACCGCGGTCTGCAACCTCGGCTCGGTCAACCTGCTGCAGCATCTGAAGGACGGCAAGGTCGACCAGGAGAAGCTCAAGAAGACGATCTCGACCGCGATGCGCATGCTCGACAACGTGATCGACATCAACTACTACGCCGTGAAGAAGGCACGCGACTCGAACCTGCGCCACCGTCCGGTCGGCCTGGGCCTGATGGGCTTCCAGGACGCGCTGTACGACCTGCGTATTCCTTACGCCTCGCAGGAAGCCGTGCAATTCGCCGACGAATCGATGGAAGCGATCTGCTACCACGCCTACTGGGCCTCGACCGAGCTGGCGCGCGAACGCGGCAAGTACTCGAGCTACAAGGGCTCGCTGTGGGACAAGGGCATCCTGCCGATCGACTCGCTCGACCTGCTCGAGAAGGCACGCGGCGGCTACGTCGAGGTCGACCGCTCGGCCACGCTCGACTGGGACGCGCTGCGCGCCAAGATCAAGGCCGACGGCATGCGCAATTCGAACTGCGTGGCCATCGCCCCGACCGCGACCATCTCGAACATCATCGGCGTGGACGCCTCGATCGAACCGTGCTTCGGCAACCTCTCGGTCAAGTCGAACCTGTCGGGCGAATTCACCGTGATCAACCACTACCTGGTGCGCGACCTCAAGCGCCTGGGCCTGTGGGACGACGTGATGGTGATGGACCTGAAGCACTTCGACGGCTCGCTGCGTCCCATCGACCGCGTGCCGCAGGACGTGAAGGCGCTCTACGCCACCGCGTTCGAAGTCGAGACGACGTGGCTGGTGGAAGCCGCCGCGCGCCGCCAGAAGTGGATCGACCAGGCGCAGTCGCTGAACATCTACATGGCCGGCGCCTCGGGCAAGAAGCTCGACGACACCTACAAGCTCGCATGGCTGCGCGGCCTGAAGACCACCTACTACCTGCGCACGCAGAGCGCGACGCACGCCGAGAAGTCGACGGTGCAGTCGGGCCGCCTCAACGCGGTGTCCTCGGGCAGCGACGCACCGTCGGGCATGAGCGCACTCGAGGCCGCGGCCGCCGCGGCGAAGGCACAGATGAGCGCGATCCCCGCGACCGACATTGCCTTCTGCGGCGTCGACGATCCGACCTGCGAAGCCTGCCAGTGATGCACGCAGCGCACCGCGAACACAGCGCGGTGCGCTGCGCGACGAAGCGTGAGGCGCATGCGATGTCGTGCGATGACGGAGGCCGGTTGAAGGCATTGACCGACATCGCGCGATGCATGCGAGCAACATAACAACCACATAAATGGAGTGCGATGTGAACGAGCACTTTGCAACTCACATCGTTGCTCGGATAATTTGAGCATTGGATTTTTCTATGTTGACCTGGGACGAAGAAGTCAAGCCCTCCTTGCCAAAGGACATGCAACAAGGTTTGCAGCATCACGCATCGACCGGCGTCGCCGCCGGCCGTGCGGATGTGTCGGCTTCATCGATGGCACAACCTTCGCTGCAACCCGTGCAGCAGCCTGCCCGCCAGGCCGCGCCCGCATCCGCCGGCGCCAGCGCTCCGGCTGAAACGCGCCGCGTCAGGGCCGCCGACAAGCGCATCATCAACGGCGAGACCGACGTCAACCAGCTGGTCCCGTTCAAGTACAAGTGGGCGTGGGAAAAGTACCTCGCCACCTGCGCCAACCACTGGATGCCGCAGGAAGTGAACATGACGCGCGACATCGCGCTGTGGAAAGACCCGAACGGCCTGACCGAAGACGAGCGCCGCATCGTCAAGCGCAACCTCGGCTTCTTCGTCACCGCCGACTCGCTGGCCGCCAACAACATCGTGCTGGGCACCTACCGCCACATCACGGCCCCCGAATGCCGCCAGTTCCTGCTGCGCCAGGCCTTCGAGGAAGCGATCCACACGCACGCCTACCAGTACATCGTCGAGTCGCTGGGCCTGGACGAGAGCGAGATCTTCAACGCCTACAACGAGGTGCCGTCGATCCGCGAGAAGGACCAGTTCCTGATTCCGTTCATCGACGCGATCAGCGACCCGAACTTCAAGACCGGCACGCACGAGACCGACCAGACGCTGCTCAAGTCGCTGATCGTGTTCGCCTGCCTGATGGAAGGCCTCTTCTTCTACGTCGGCTTCACGCAGATCCTCGCGCTGGGCCGCCAGAACAAGATGACCGGCGCCGCCGAGCAGTACCAGTACATCCTGCGCGACGAGTCGATGCACTGCAACTTCGGCATCGACCTGATCAACCAGCTCAAGCTCGAGAACCCCGGCCTCTGGACGGCAGAGTTCAAGGCCGAGATCAAGGCGCTGTTCATGCGCGCCGTCGAGCTCGAATACAAGTACGCCGAAGACACCATGCCCCGTGGCGTGCTCGGCATGAACGCCTCCATGTTCAAGGGCTATCTGCGCTACATCGCCAACCGGCGCGCGCAGCAGATCGGCCTCGAAACGCTCTTCCCGAACGAGGAAAATCCGTTCCCGTGGATGAGCGAGATGATTGACCTGAAGAAAGAGCGCAATTTCTTCGAGACCCGCGTGATCGAATACCAATCGGGTGGTGCGCTCTCCTGGGATTGAATATTTCGATAACAATAAATGAATTCAAGAATTGCTCTTGCCACCGACCGCGCCGAAGAGCGCGGCATGGACGAGGGCTCAGGTGTTCATGGTGCTGGAGCACGGAATCCAACGCCATGAATCGCTCCAGCGCTACCAACATGCGCGGAGTGCTTCAATAGGTTGATTTTTTCAACTTGATCAAGGAGAAAACAGAAATGGCAACTGCAAAGAAAGCACCGGCTAAGAAAGCCGCAGCGAAGAAGGCTCCGGCCAAGAAGGTCGTAGCGAAGAAGGCCCCGGCCAAGAAGGTCGCCGCCAAGAAGGCTCCGGCCAAGAAGGTCGCTGCCAAGAAGGCTCCGGCCAAGAAGGTCGCTGCCAAGAAGGTAGCCGCGAAGAAGGTCGTCGCGAAGAAGGCACCGGCGAAGAAGGCAGCTCCGGCCAAGAAGGCCGCAGCGAAGAAGGCACCGGCGAAGAAGGCCGCTGCCAAGAAGGCGCCTGCGAAGAAGGCTGCCGCCAAGAAGGCCCCTGCCAAGAAGGCTGCGGCCAAGAAAGCCGCGAAGAAGCCTGCTGCCAAGCCTGCCGCTGCTGCCAAGAAGCCTGCTGCGAAGAAGGCTGCCAAGGCGCCCGCCAAGGCTGCCGCTGCGCCCGCCCCCGCTGCGCAGACGACGCTGAATCCCCAGGCAGCCTGGCCGTTCCCCACGGCCAGCAAGCCCTGAGTTTTCTCGGCAGCCCTGAAAAGGCATCAAGCCCGGCACCGCAAGGTGTCGGGCTTTTTCATTGGGCAAAGACGATCGCGAAACGACGAGGCGGCGGCATCCGCCGCCGCGCCATCGCCCGTCAAGCCAGGCCGAGTGCCTGGCGATCGACCTGGTAGTTCTGCGGGCCGCGCTGCGCGATCTTGAGCGCGCCGACCTGGTTGCCGAGCGCCGCGCACTGCGCGAGCGGCCAGCCCTTTTCCAGACCGAACAACAGCGCGCCGCGCCATGCATCGCCGCAGCCCGTGGGCTCGACCACCGCGGTCGGCACCACGCCCGGCACGTGCTCGCGCTCGCCGTTCGTCCACACCTCGCAACCCTCGGCCGCGAGCGTGACCACGAGGCCCTGCACGCGCTGCGAGATCTCCGCCAGGCTCCAGCCCGTGCGCTGCGAGAGCATCTTGCCCTCGTAGTCGTTGACCACCACCCAGCTCGCGAGCTCGACGAAATGCTTGAGCGCCTCGCCGTCGAACATCGGCAGGCCCTGGCCCGGATCGAACACGAAGGGAATGCCGGCGGCCGCGAACTGCTCGGCGTGCTGCAGCATCGCCTCGCGCCCATCGGGCGCGACGATGCCGAGCCGGATGTCCTCGCGCGCCGCGACCTTCGTGACGTGGGCCTGCTGCATCGCGCCCGGATGGAAGGCCGTGATCTGGTTGTTGTCGGCGTCGTTCATGATCATCGCCTGCGCGGTGAAGGTGTCGTCGAGCTGGCGCACGAACTCCGTGCTGATGCCCAGCGAACGCATGCGCTCGATGTAGTCGGCGCCGTCGCTGCCCAGCGTGGCCATCGGCAGCGCCGTGCCGCCGAGCGCGTTGAGGCTGTAGGCGATGTTGCCGGCGCAGCCACCGAAGTCGCGGCGCAGGCCCGGCACCAGGAAGGACACGTTGAGGATGTGCAACTGGTCCGGGAGGATCTGGTCGGCGAACCGGCCCTCGAAGGTCATGATGGTGTCGAAGGCGAGGGAACCGCAAATCACTGCTGCCATGGGCTGATCCGTTGAGGTGAGAGAAAAGAAAAGAAGGCGCGGGCGCGCAACCGGCGGCTCGCCAGGCGCCTAGGGATAGAAGGCCTCGACACGATAGCCTGCGATCGGCGGCAGAGCCGCGGCCTCGGGCCCCGTCAGCGTCATCGGCAGCGAGGCCACGCGTTCGCCGCGTGCCGCGAGCACCGCAGGCGCGCCATAGTCCGCCGGCGAGAGCACGCGCCGCACGACGGCTCGCTCCTGCGTATCGAGCAGCACCAGTTCGATCGACGGCATCGCGAGCGGCACCGCGGCATTGCTGCGCAGGTTGAAGCTGAAGCGGTAGTCGTTGCCGCCGCTCTTCTCGCGCGCGAAGGCGGCGCCCTCGATGACGATGTCTCCGATGCGGCGCAGCGGCGCGAGCTCGCAGCCCGTCGCCTGGCACAGCGCGGCCAGCGCGGGACGCAGCGAGGGCTGGCGCGCGACGATGCCGTCGCGCTCGTGCCGCAGGACCTGCACGACCAGCAGCAGGCCCGCGATCGCCGCGAGCGCGATCAGCCCGCGCCGCTTGCCGATGCGCTGCCAGAAGGGCTTCGGTCGATCGTCTCTTTCGTCGTCGTCGATCTCGTCGGCGAAACGGTGCGCCGCGCGTTCCTCGGTCTCGTCCGCCGCGTCGAGCACGGAGGCGAAGGGCAGCAGCGCAGGGTCATCGCTCTTCGCGCGCTCCTCCGGTTCGCCGCGTTCGTCGCGCGCCTTGGCGCTGGCGGCGATCTTGGCCGACTTGGCGCGCGCCCGGCGCAGCGCCTTCTGCATCTGCAGCCGGTCCTTGTCGTCGCCTTCCTCGGGCGCATCGGCGTCGTCGCGCTCGAGCTCGGCGTCCTCGTCGCTGTCTTCGTCGGACCCGGAACGGCGCAGCGTCGCGAAGCCCGCGGGCTTTTCATTCGACGGGATCGCGGGCGCGCTGGAACGGCGCGTCCACACCGCGGGCAGTGGCGGTGCCGGCGAGGGCGGCGACGATGGCGGTGCGGCGAGATCGAGATCGATGTCGGGAAACGGTGGCAGCGAGCTCGGCGGCGGCCGCCATTGCGGCTCGCGCACCTCGAGGTCGGACCAGGGCTCGTCGGCGACGATGCCGTGCGCGGGCGGCGCGAAGTCCGCGCTTTCGCGCGTGTCCATGGCCGGCGGCGGCGCGGGCGCAACGGGCGGCATCGGCTCGGCGCCTGGCGGCGGCGGCGCTTCCTCGCCGACCTCGTCATCGAGGAAGTCGGCCTCCTCGACGCGGGGCGGGACGGGCGAATTCGCATCGTCCGCGACACCCGATTCATCGGGCCGAGTATCCGGCGTACCAGCCGGCATCGGAGCCGGCGCCGGCGGCATCTGCTGCATCGGCGGCGGCGCGACGCCGGCCGCATCCGGCGTCTCCTGCAGGTCGAGCGTCGCATCGAACACGTGGCTGCAGCGACCGCAACGCACCCACCCGTCCGAGATCCGGAGCTGGTCGCGCACCACCTTGAAGGTGGTGGCGCAGGCGGGGCAACGCGTGACGAGGCTCATGAGGGGGCGATTGTAGGGTTGGGCCCTCGGCGCGACGCGATGCCGGCGGCGCCGTTTGCGCCGGAGAAAGCCCCCGGCGCGAGCGCGTTCAGCGGCGTGCCGTCATGAGGATCCAGCCGTCCTCGCTGTCGCTGACTTCGAGCGCCACATAGGGCGCGTAGGCTTCCTTCAGCTCGTCGGCCTGGCGCTCGAGGATGCCGGCGAGCACCAGCGAGCCACCGGGCGCCACGCGCTCGCACAGCAGCGGCGCGAGCACCTTGAGCGGGGTCGCGAGGATGTTCGCGAGCACCGTGCCGTACTGACCCTGCGCCGCTTCGGGCAGGCCCGCGTCGAGCGTCACGCCGTTGGCCTCGGCGTTGAGGCGCGTCGAACTCACGGCGGCCTCGTCGATGTCGACCGCGTCGATCTCGCTCGCACCGTACTTCGCGGCACCGATGGCCAGGATGCCGGAGCCGCAACCGTAGTCGAGCACGCGCTGGCCCGCGAGCGCACCGCGGGTCGCGATCCAGCGCAGGCACATGCGCGTGGTGGGATGGGTGCCGGTGCCGAAGGCCAGGCCCGGATCGAGCCGGATCACCTGCGTCGCCTGCGCGGGCGCCTCGTGCCAGCTCGGCACGATCCAGAACTCGGGCGTGATCTCGACCGGCGCGAACTGCGACTGCGTGAGCCGCACCCAGTCCTGGTCCTGCAGCTCGGCGATGCCCAGCAGCGTGCAGCCTTCGAAGAAGTCCTGCAGCGCGAGCACCGAGCCCGCGTCGCGCGCCAGTTCCTCGGTGGCGAACAGCGCGATCACGCGCGAGCGCTGCCAGCCCTCCTTGGGCGGCGGCATGCCGGGTTCGCCGAACAGCGCCTGCTCGGCGTCGGTCTGCGCGTCGGCATCCTCGACCGAGATGCTCAGTGCGTCGAGCGCATCGAGCGCGTCGCCGAGGGTCTCGATGCGTTCCTCGGGGGCCAGCAGGCGGAGTTCGAACATGGCGGGCAGGGACGGCTCAGCGCTTGTGCGCGGCCAGCCACTCTTCGAGGTAGTGGATGTTGGTGCCGCCGGCCATGAACTTGGCGTCGACCATCAGCTCGCGGTGCAGCGGGATGTTGGTCTGGATGCCTTCGATCACGGTCTCGTTGAGCGCGGTGCGCATGCGCGCCATGGCCTGCTCGCGGGTGTCGCCGAAGACGATGATCTTGCCGATCATCGAGTCGTAGTTGGGCGGCACGAAGTAGTTGGTGTACGCATGCGAATCCACGCGCACGCCCGGGCCACCCGGCGGGTGCCACATCGTGATGCGGCCCGGCGACGGCGTGAACTTCCACGCGTCCTCGGCGTTGATGCGGCACTCGATCGCGTGGCCGTGCATCTGGATCTGGCGCTGCGTGAACGGCAGCTTCTCGCCGGCCGCCACCATGATCTGCGTCTTGACGATGTCGATGCCGGTCGTGAGCTCGGTCACCGGATGCTCCACCTGCACGCGGGTGTTCATCTCGATGAAGTAGAACTCGCCGTTCTCGTAGAGGAACTCGAAGGTGCCGGCGCCGCGGTAGCCGATCTTCTTGCAGGCGGCCGCGCAGCGTTCGCCGATCTTCTCGATCAGCTTGCGCGGAATGCCCGGCGCGGGCGATTCCTCGATCACCTTCTGGTGACGGCGCTGCATCGAGCAGTCGCGCTCGCCGAGGTAGACCGCGTTGCGGTGCTTGTCGGCCAGCACCTGGATCTCGACGTGGCGCGGGTTCTGGAGGAACTTCTCCATGTAGACCGAGGGATTGTTGAAGGCCGCCGCGGCCTCCGCCTTGGTCATCTGGATCGCGTTGATCAGCGCGGCCTCGGTATGGACCACGCGCATGCCGCGGCCACCGCCGCCGCCCGCGGCCTTGATGATCACCGGGTAGCCGATGGCGCGCGCGATGCGCTTGTTGGCCGTGGCGTCGTCGGAGAGCTCGCCGTCGGAACCGGGCACGCAGGGCACGCCGGCCTTGATCATGGCCTGCTTGGCCGAGACCTTGTCGCCCATGGTGCGGATGTTCTCGGGCGTCGGCCCGATGAACTGGAAGCCGCTCTGCTCGACGCGCTCGGCGAAGTTGGCGTTCTCGCTCAGGAAGCCGTAGCCGGGATGGATCGCCTCGGCATCGGTCACTTCGGCCGCCGAGATGATGGCCGGCATGTTGAGGTAGCTCTGCGCCGAGGGCGCGGGGCCGATGCAGACGGCCTCCTCGGCCAGCTTGACGTACTTGGCGTCGCGGTCGGCCTCGGAATAGACCATCACGGCCTTGATGCCGAGTTCGCTGCACGCGCGCTGGATGCGCAGCGCGATCTCGCCGCGGTTGGCGACCAGGATCTTCTTGAACATGGTCACTCGATGATGAACAGCGGCTGGCCGTATTCGACCGCCTGACCGTTTTCTCCGAGGATCTGGGTGACCGTGCCGGCCTTGTCGGCCTCGATTTCGTTGAGGATCTTCATCGCCTCGATGATGCAGAGCGTGTCGCCCTCGTTGACCTTGCTGCCGACCTCGACGAAGGACGGAGCGCCCGGGCTCGCGGCGCGGTAGAAGGTACCGACCATCGGCGACTTCACGGCATGGCCGGCTGGAGCGGCTTCGGCCACCGGGGCGGCGGCAGGCGCTGCAGCACCGGCGGGCGCTGCGACCGGTGCCGCGGCGGGCGCCGCCGCCAGGGTCTGCACGTACTGGACGGGCGCGGCACCGCCACCCTTGACGATGCGGACCTTGCCCTCGGTTTCAGTGATTTCCAGCTCGGAAATATTCGATTCGGACACCAGATCGATCAGTGTCTTGAGTTTGCGCAGATCCATGGGACTCCAGTGCCGGGTTTTCCGGTTATTAGGATACAACTAGGCCGAACATCGTTGATTGTCGGCTTTCGGCGGTTAACGCCGACCTGTGTATCTAATTCTAACTGTGAACGAGTTCACGTCGCCAACCCTCCAGGTCGGCCTCTTCGAGCTTGCCCATTTTACGGGCCGCCACCGACCCATCGGCGTTCAGCACCAGCGTGAACGGCAGGCCGCCGCCGGTATTGCCGAGATTCTTGACCAGTTCGGTGCCCTGCAAACCAGCCAATCCGGTCGGATAGGTGACCGGCGTGCGCTGCAGGAACTTGCGCACGGAGCTCGGCTGATCGATCGCCAAGCCCACGACTTGCCAGCCGTTGGCACCATGATCGCGGAAGAAGCGATCGATCATCGGCATTTCCTCCACGCACGGCGGGCACCAGGTGGCCCAGAAGTTGAGCAGCAGCGGCTTGCCGCGCAAACTGGTCATGGCGAGTTCGCCGCCTTCGGGCCGCTCGAAACGCTGGGCCCAGAAATCGGCCCCGAGCATTTCGCCGGCCGTTCCGCTGCCACGATGGCGCCACCAGGCGCCGCCCAGGCCGGCCGCGGCAGCCGCCACCGCCACGCCGCCATACAACAGGCCGCGTCGTGTGGCCGAAGAAGTCATCCGTTGTCCTTTTCTCTTTCGATCAGCCGCCGCAGCGCCGCCAGATCGCCACGCGGCGAACGGCCCTGGGCGTCGGGCTTGAGCGCGCCGCGCAGGTCGTCGAGGTCGTAGACCAGCAGGTGCACGCCGATTTCCTCGCCGAGGGCCCGGCTCGGCGCATGCACGCTCAAGGCCTCGACCTGCTCGCCATGGAAGCCGGTCACCATGCGCGGCTCGTAGTCCACGTGATGGTCGATCAGCGCGATCTCGGCCGACTTCGAATCATCGCAGAACAATTGAATATAAATGTCTGACAGTCGGGTGGCCGTGCCGTGCCAGACGGCACCGCCGACATGGGGCCGGAACGCCGCCATGCGCTCCATCCATTCGAGGGCCAGCATCCGCAGCGCATGGAGTTCCTTGGGCTGGGTGTCGGCGCAGAACAGGGCGATGTAGTCGCGCACCTCGGCCTCGACCTCGTCGTTGTTCGGCAGCGCGGTGCGCGCCGAGAGCCCCAGGTCGCGCAGCGCCCGGCGCTTGGCCGGGCCGTATTCGAGCCCCTCCTCGACCACGAGACGGGCGGCGGAGGCAGCAATTTCGCGCTTGGACGTGTCCATCGAGGCATTTTGCCCGCAGAGCATGGTCCGTACGATGAACATCAGTACCGCGGCCAAGGCCGTGGCCTCGGGCCCGGACGATCGGCCTCCCTAGAATCGCCTCCCATGCATATTCATGTTCTGGGCATCTGCGGCACGTTCATGGGCGGTCTGGCCGCCCTGGCGCGCGAGGCAGGCCACCGGGTCACGGGCTGCGACGCCGGCGTGTACCCGCCGATGAGCGACCAGTTGCGCGCACTCGGCATCGACCTGATCGAGGGATTCGGCGCCGACCAGCTCGCGCTGGCCCCCGACGTGTTCGTGGTCGGCAACGTGGTGTCGCGCGCCCGGCTGGCCGACGGCAGGCCGAAGTTTCCGCTGATGGAAGCCATCCTCGACGCCGGCAAGCCCTACACCAGCGGCCCGCAGTGGCTGGCCGAGCACGTGCTGCTGGGTCGCCACGTGATGGCGGTGGCCGGCACGCACGGCAAGACCACCACCACCTCGATGCTGGCCTGGGTGCTCGAGCGCGCGGGCAAGGCGCCGGGCTTCCTGGTCGGCGGGGTGCCGCTCGATTTCGGCGTCTCGGCCCGGCTCGGCGACGGACCGGCCTTCGTGATCGAGGCCGACGAGTACGACACCGCCTTCTTCGACAAGCGCAGCAAGTTCGTGCACTACCGCCCGCGCACGGCGATCCTCAACAACCTCGAGTTCGACCACGCCGACATCTTCGACGACCTCGCGGCCATCGAACGGCAGTTCCATCACCTGGTGCGCACCGTGCCGTCCACCGGCCGGCTGGTGGTGAATGCCACCGAGCCCAGCCTCGAGCGCGTGCTGGCCCAGGGCTGCTGGAGCGAGCTCGCGCGCTTCGGCGGCGAAGGCCCGGGCGCGCAGTGGGAGGCGCGCGGCACGCACGACGCCTTCGACGTGCTGCACGAGGGCGAGCAGGTCGGCCGCGTCGAATGGGCACTGTCGGGCCTGCACAACCAGATGAATGCGCTGGCCGCGATCGCGGCCGCCGAGCACGTGGGCGTATCGCCGGCCGACGCGGCGCGCGCGCTCGGCAGCTTCCGCAACGTGCGCCGGCGCATGGAACTGCGCGGCACGGTGGAGCGCGCGGGCGGCGCGATCACGGTCTACGACGACTTCGCCCACCATCCCACCGCGATCCGCACCACGCTCGACGGCCTGCGCCAGAAGCTCGACGCCGCGGGTCGCCAGGGCGAGCGCATCCTCGCGGCCTTCGAGCCGCGCAGCAACACGATGAAGCTCGGCGTGATGGCCGCGCAACTGCCCTGGAGCCTCGAGTCGGCCGACCTGTCGTTCTGCCACACGGCCGGGCTCGACTGGGATGCAGCCGCGGCGCTGGCCCCGATGGGCGAGCGCGCCCGGGTGGCTGGCGACATCGGCACGCTGGTGGGCCAACTGGTCGCCGCGGCGCGGCCCGGCGACCACATCGTCTGCATGAGCAACGGCGGCTTCGGCGGCGTGCACGACAAGCTGCTGCAGGCCCTGCGCGACGGCATCGCCTGAGCGGGATCGCGCATGGCGGCCGCGGCACCCGACGACACGCTGCTCGGCCTGCTGCGCCGCGTGTACGACAGCGGCAACAGCTACTTCGACGCCGACGGCAACCACTGCCACCGCATTCCCGACACCTTCGGCGCGGCCGAGCGGCAGGCGCTGGCCGATGCGGGCCTCGAGCCCAACCGCTTCGTCGCGATCCCGCACGACGAGGCGGTGAACCGCCTGCGGCAGGCCGCGGTCGGCGTGGACCTGCGCCGCGCGGCCGATGCCTTCGTCGCCTCGATGACCTCGAGCGACCTGGCGTGGCTCACGGTGCTGCCCGCCACCGCCTTCGGCCTCGCGATGCCGGCGCATCCGATGGACGCCATGGGCGGCGGCAGCTGCCGTGTCTGCTTCCACCGCGAGGAGCGCGCCGATCCGACGCTGCGCGCCTACTTCCGCCATCTGCAGGGCGCGGGCTGGGGCACCGGCGGACCGGTCGAAGGCCTGCTCGCGCTGGAAGCCGCGGGCCCGGCCGAAGGCTGGCCGCAACCGACGCCGCGCGACATCTGGGTCTTCCATCGCCTGCTCGACCTGCTGCGCGCCCTGCCGGCCGACACGCGCTACGGCAAGGCGCGCACTGCGCTCAAGGACGCGAAGCTGCTGCGCGTGAACAATCCCTACCGCTGCGAGACGGTGCTCGAGGCCCTGGCCACGCTCGGCGTCATGCAGACGCCCGAGCATCCGGGCCTCTTCACGCGCTGGACCCCCGCGATCGAGCGCGACCAGCGGCCTTCCACCAAGGTCGAGGCACCGGCCCCACTGGGCTGGTGGCGCGCGGCCGATGGTCTCGACGAGCAACTGGTGGAGCGGCTGTTCGGCCATCTGAAACGTCCCGGGCAGGAACCGCCCGCCGAGGCCGCCGAGCCCATTCGGCGCAAAGCCGCCGCCGGCGCGCGCGCCAAGTCGATCCCCGGGCCACCGGCCGCGGGCGACGTGCATGCCGTGCGGCTGCGCGAGGACCTGTGGACCGCCGCCTACTGCCACGAAGTGAAGGCCGACCATCGCGGCATCGTGCGCGGCCGCGTGGAATACCTGGACCTGCTCTCGCCCACGCCGCCCACCGCCGGGCAGATCGCCGGCATCGGCTTTCGCGACCGCCGCAACGGCGAGCGCTGGCAGAGCTGGGTCGCCGGGCTCGGCAAGACCACCGGCGTGACGCGGATCGCGGTCGGCGTGCCGGCTCCATCGCATGCCCAGCCCCTGCCGGAGCGCATTCCCGGCGGCCAGGCCAGCGACCTGAAGCACCTGGCCGGCTGGCACTTTCCGGCCACACCCTGAACGAGGATCCGCCCATGACCCAGCGCGCCACCCAACTCATCGACACGCTGGGGCTGCAGCCGCATCCCGAGGGCGGCTGGTACCGCGAGGTGTTCCGCTCCGCGGTGCTGGTGACTCCCGCCGACGAGCGCGCGGCCCGCAGCGCGCTCACCAGCATCTACTTCCTGCTCGAAGCCGGCCAGCATTCGCGCTGGCACCGGGTGCTGTCCGACGAGGTCTGGGTGCATCTCGAAGGCGTGCCGCTGGCACTGTGGACCTGCGATGCCGCGCTGCGCACCGCGCCGGCGCATGTGCGGCTCGGGCCGGTCGACGTGCACGGCACGCGGCCGCAGCACGTGGTGCCCGCGGGCCAGTGGCAGGCCGCGCGGCCGATCGAAAGCCATTCGGCGGGCGACTTCACGCTGGTCGCCTGCATGGTCGGGCCGGGCTTCGACTTCGCCGACTTCTCGCTGATGGCGCCCGACGGCGACGAGGCCGCCGCGGTGCGCCATCACTGGCCCGAACTCGCCGCGTTGATCTGAGCGATCAGCCGCGGCGCTGCTTGACCGCCTGCGACAGCGTCTCGAGCACCTGGGTCGAATCGTCCCAGCCCAGGCAGGCGTCGGTGATGCTCTTGCCGTACTCGAGGCCCGCGATCTTGTCCTTGCCGGGCGTGAACTTCTGGGCGCCGGCCTGCAGGTGGCTCTCGACCATCACGCCGAACACGCGGCGCGAACCGCCGGCGATCTGGCCGGCGATGTCCTTCGCGACGTCGATCTGCTTCTGGTGCTGCTTCGAGCTGTTGGCATGGCTGCAGTCGACCATCAGCGTGGGCGGCAGCTTGGCCGCCTCGAGGTCCTTGCAGGCCGCCTCGACGCTGGCCGCGTCGTAGTTGGGCGCCTTGCCGCCGCGCAGGATCACGTGGCAGTCGCGGTTGCCGTTGGTCTGCACGATCGCGACCTGGCCGTTCTTGTGCACCGAGAGGAAATGGTGGCCGCGCGCCGCGGCCTGGATGGCGTCGGTGGCGATGCGGATGTTGCCGTCGGTGCCGTTCTTGAAGCCGATCGGTGCCGACAGCCCCGAGGCCAGTTCGCGGTGCACCTGGCTCTCGGTGGTGCGCGCGCCGATCGCGCCCCAGGCGATCAGGTCGCCGATGTACTGCGGCGAGATCACGTCGAGGAACTCGCTGCCCGCCGGCAGGCCCAGGCGGTTGATGTCGATCAGCAGCTGGCGCGCGATGCGCAGGCCTTCGTCGATGCGGTAGCTCTCGTCGAGGTAGGGGTCGTTGATCAGGCCCTTCCAGCCGACCGTGGTGCGCGGCTTCTCGAAGTACACGCGCATCACGATCTCCAGCGTGTCGGCGTACTTCTCGCGCTCGACCTTGAGGCGGCGCGCGTAGTCGAGCGCGGCGGCCGGATCGTGGATCGAGCAGGGACCCATCACCACCAGCAGCCGGTCGTCCTTGCCGCCCATGATGTTGTGGATGCTGCGGCGCGTGCCCGTGATCAGCGTTTCGACCGGCGTGCCGCGAATCGGGAAGAAGCGGATCAGATGTTCGGGAGGGGGGAGCACGTTGATGTCCTTGATGCGTTCGTCGTCGGTCTTGCTGGTTTTTTCGACGCTCGCATACCAGCTCTCGCTGGCCGGGGCAGTGTTCGTGCTCATGAAGGTTCCTTGTTGGATTGAATATCGTCAGGGCATAAAAAAACCGCCGGGGCTGCTTGCGCCGGCGGTTTTGGGAGGGGTGCCTGTCTGCTTTACGCGCTCGCCTCTCGTCCGCCGGAAACCGGGAACCAAAAGTAGGCAAAGAAATAGGCGCGGAGAGCGGCGGACATGGGCGCGAATGTAGCACGGAAAAACAAAACCCGGCTTCGAGGCCGGGCGTTCGTTGTTTTGGCGCCGACGGAGCCGGCGCCTGGACACGGGCTCAGCGGTAGCCCGACTCGTTGGCGTTGTGGATGATCCAGATCAGGTTGCCGCTCGAGTAGTCGCCCATGCCGCCACCCGCGAAGATCAGGCGGCCCTGGCCCTTGTAGGTCATCTCGAAGCGATGGCGGTCGCTGCCGAAATAGAACGGGATGAAGGCCTTGCCGGTCACGTAGGCGCCCTGGTCGGTGGGCTGCCCCGCGAGGTCGGTGACCTGCCGCGCGCTCATGCCGATCTGCAGCCGGGCGAACTTGCTGTTGCGCGCCGGGTTGCCGGTGATCTCGCCTTCGTAGCCGTTGAGGCCCTTGACGGTGCGGCCGCTGCCGGCCTCGACCTTGGACGAATCGACGACATTGCCCTGGGCGTCCATGCCGGCCTTGGAACCGCTGCGCGCGGGGGCGGCCGGGGCCGCGGCCGCCGCGGGCGCGGCCTCGCTCTGGCTGCCCGAGCCGCCGCGCGATGCGCAGCCGGCGCTGGCCAGCGCGACCAGGGCGGTCATGGCCCAGAGGGCGGCGGGCGAGTGGATCCTGTTCCCCATTGAAATGCTCCTTGAATGCGTCGTCGCAAAAGGGCGCAGCTTAGCAACGGGAGGAAACGCTCCGCAAGTGACGAAAGTCTTAAGCCGTTCCGCCTACAGTGAGCCCGTCGATGCGCAAGGTGGGCTGGCCGACGCCCACCGGCACGCTCTGGCCCTCCTTGCCGCAGGTGCCCACGCCCGAATCGAGCGCCATGTCGTCGCCGATCATCTTCACGCGGGTCAGCGCGTCGGGGCCGTTGCCCACGATGGTCGCGCCCTTGACCGGGTACTGGATCTTGCCGTTCTCGACCCAGTAGGCCTCGCTGGCCGAGAACACGAACTTGCCGCTCGTGATGTCGACCTGGCCGCCACCGAAGTTGACGGCGTACAGGCCCTTCTTGATGCTCGCCACGATCTCCTCGGGCGCCTTGTCGCCGCCGAGCATGTAGGTGTTGGTCATGCGCGGCATCGGCACGTGGGCGTAGCTCTCGCGGCGGCCGTTGCCGGTGGGCTTGACCTTCATCAGGCGGGCGTTGAGCGCGTCCTGGATGTAGCCCTTGAGGATGCCGTCCTCGATCAGCACGTTGCGCTGGCTGGCATTGCCCTCGTCGTCGACGTTGAGCGAGCCGCGGCGATCGGCGATGGTGCCGTCGTCGAGCACGGTCACGCCCTTGGCGGCCACGCGCTGGCCGATGCGGCCCGAGAAGGCGCTCGAGCCCTTGCGGTTGAAGTCGCCCTCGAGGCCGTGGCCGATGGCCTCGTGCAGCAGGATGCCGGGCCAGCCCGGGCCGAGCACCACGGTCATCTCGCCCGCGGGCGCGGGGCGCGACTCGAGGTTGGTCAGCGCCGACTTGACGGCATGGTCGACGTACTCGGCGATCTGCTCGTCGTCGAAGTAGGCCAGACCGAAGCGTCCACCGCCGCCGCCCGAGCCCACCTCGCGGCGGCCGTTCTGCTCGGCGATGACGGTGACCGACAGCCGCACCAGCGGCCGCACGTCGGCCGCCAGCGTGCCGTCGGCGCGCGCCACCAGCACCACGTCGTACTCGCTCGCGAGGCCGGCCATGACCTGCGACACGCGCGGGTCGCGCGAGCGGGCCAGTTGCTCGACCTTCTCGAGCAGCTTCACCTTGGCGGTGCTGTCGAGCGTGGCGATGGGATCGAGGCCGGCGTAGAGCGAGCGGCTCGAGGCGATCTTGCGCGGCACGGTCTTCACGCGGCCGGTGCGGCCCGCGGCGGAGATCGAGCGCACGGTGCGCGCCGCGTCGAGCAGCGAGGCCTCGGAGATGTCATCGGAATAGGCGAAGGCCGTCTTCTCGCCGCTGACCGCGCGCACGCCGACGCCCTGGTCGATGCTGAAGCTGCCGGTCTTGACGATGCCTTCCTCGAGGCTCCAACCCTCGCTGCGGGTGTACTGGAAGTACAGGTCGGCGTCGTCCACGCGGTGCGCGGTGATCTCGGCCAGGGCCTTGCTCAGGTGCGATTCGTCGAGGCCGAAGGGCGTGAGCAGCAGTTGTTGCGCCGTGGCGAGGCGCTCGATGGTGGGTTCGCGGGAGATCATAAGAGCCATTCTAGGCAGCCGCCCCATTCCGCGGGGACGGCGGGATGCTCGGGCCGCGCTCAGTTCTGCGCCAGCTTCCGGGCGCGCGCGATCGACATCAGGATCCCGAGCCCCAGCCCCAGCGTGACCATGGCCGTGCCGCCATAGCTGATGAAGGGCAGCGGCACCCCCACCACCGGCAGGATGCCGCTGACCATGCCCATGTTCACGAAGGCGTAGGTGAAGAAGATCATGGTCACCGCGCCCGCCAGCAGGCGCGAGAACAGCGTGGTGGCGTTGAGCGCGATCGCCAGCCCGCGGAAGATCAGCAGGATGAAGGCCGAGATCAGCGCCAGGTTGCCCACCAGGCCGAATTCCTCGGAGTAGGCGGCGAAGATGAAGTCGGTGGTGCGCTCGGGAATGAACTCCAGGTGCGTCTGGGTGCCCTGCATGAAGCCCTTGCCTCCGACGCCGCCCGAGCCGATGGCGATCATCCCCTGGATGATGTGGAAGCCCTTGCCCAGCGGGTCCTTGCTCGGGTCGAGCAGCGTGCACACGCGCTGCTTCTGGTAGTCGTGCAGCACGCGCCAGTCGACGCCGTCGGTGCACAGCTGCGATTCGAAGCTCACGATCAGCGTGATCGCCACGGCGCCCAGCAGCACCGGCGGCACGATCAGCTTCCAGGGCAGCCCCGCGAAGAAGATCACCGCCAGGCCGGCCGCCAGCACCAGCAGCGAGGTACCGAGGTCGGGCTGCTTCATGATCAGGCCGACCGGCACCGCCAGCAGGACGGTCGCCACCACGAAGTCGAGCGGCCGCAGCTGCCCCTCGCGGCGCTGGAACCACCAGGCCAGCATCAGCGGCATGGCGATCTTCAGGATCTCGCTGGGCTGGATCACCATGCCCACGTTGATCCAGCGCGTGGCGCCCTTCTTGGTGATGCCGAACAGCGCCACCGCCACCAGCAGCGCCACCCCCGCCGCATAGAGCGGCACGGCGGCGAGCATGAGCTTCTGCGGCGGCACCTGCGCCACCACGAACATGATGAAGCCGGCCAGCAGCATGTTGCGGCCATGGTCGACGAAACGGGTGCCGTGGTCGTAGCCCGAGGAATACATCGTCAGCAGGCCCGCGAAGGCCAGCAGCAGCACGGCGAAGGCCAGAAAGCCGTCGAAGCCCTGGAAGATGGGCGCGACCCGGCGCGCCAGGGAGGGCTGATTGAACACGGCGGACATGGGCGCGGATTATCCGCGCCCGCCGGGCCCGCTCAGTCGAAAACCAGCTGAACGACCGTGCGGCCCGGTCGGCTTTCGAGCGCCAGCCGCGCGCCGATGGCGCCCGCCCGCTCGGCCAGCGAGCGCGGCGCCCGGGTGGCGTCGAAGCCGCGCCCGTCGTCGATCACGCGCAGCGCCAGCGCCGTGCCTTCCATGCGCGCCTCCAGCCGCAGCACCCGCGCCTGCGCGTGCTGCAGCACGTTCGAGATCGCCTCGAACAACAGGAACTGCAGCTGCCGCATGCCGTGCGCGTCGAGGTGCGCCACCGGCGCGACCTCGTCCACGGCCCAGTCGAGCGCGACCTCGGCCGTGGCCAGGCGCGGCTCGAGCCGGTAGCGGAACGCCGCCAGCAGCGCGCCGACGTCGCCCGGCGGCAGGTGGATCGAGTCGATCGACAGCTTGAGCTGGTCCATCGAGTCGCGCAGCGTGCGCAGCAGCTCCTCGGAGCTGGTCTGGCCCGACTGCAGCTGGCGGATCGCCGAGCTGATGTGCGAGCCCACGCCGTCGTGCATGTCGCGCAGGATGCGCTCGCGCTCGTGGGTGCGCGCCTGGTCGCGCGCCGCCCGCTCGAGCTCGGCATAGGTCGAAGCCAGCTCGCGCTCGCGCTGCGCCACCCGCTCGGCCAGAGTGCGGACCGCGCCGCGCGCCGCGACACTGGCCGCGCGGAAACGCCGCAGCACGATCAGGAGCAGCGCGATGCCGAAGAACACCGACGAGTAGCGCACCCAGGTGGTCTCGCCGTAGGCGTCGCTCAGGCGGATCACCAGCCAGTCGCGCACGCCGAAGGCCAGCGTGAGCAGGGCCGCGGCGGCCACCAGCAGCCGCTCGGCGCTGGGACGCCGCGCGGTGGAGCCGACGAAGGCACCGACGAAGACCGCGATCACCACGATCTCGATCGCGAGCCAGCCGGTGAGCCAGATAGGCTGCTCGCGCTGCAGCGCGAGCGCGGTCGAGACCACGGTGCCCAGCACCACGGCCAGCAGCGGCCAGCGCAGCCAGCGCGTGTGGGCCGTGCGGCCCCAGTCGGCGAGGTGGTAGCAGAACATCATGGCCGAGGCGGCCCAGCCGGCATAGCAGGTCGCCATCAGCACGCCCCAGGGTACCCACGGCAGCGGCGGTTCGGCGATCACGCCGTCGGCCACCCGGATCGCCCAGCAGAACTCGGCCAGCGCCGCCCACAGGTAGATGCCGTCGCGGCGCGGCTGCCCGGTCGCGGTCGCATCGACCTGCGTGAGCCACAGCGCCAGCGCGATGGCGCCGACGATCAGGCTGAAGGCGGTCAGCAGCACCGAGGCGGTGAAGCGCCAGGCATAGGCCGGCTCGAACAGCCCGTTGCGCACCGCGTCGGCCGGGCCGATGAACACGCGCGACAGCCCGGCGCGGCGCGCGCTGTCGGCGCGGATGCGGATCTGCAGGTGGTTCTCGCCGGCCCGCAGCAGCTCGCCGGGCACCGGCACGTAGATCGGCGCCTTGGCGTAATCGGCGCCGTTGCCCCGCGAGAGGTCGCCGTAGACCTGCAGCAGCGCGCCGTTGAGCTGCACCTCGAACACGTTGCCGGTGCGTGGAATGAAGATGCCCCAGGGGCTGTCGGGGGCGGTGGGCAGCACGAAGGGCAGGTCGAAGCTCGCGAGCCCGGGCCGGCCGCGGTGCAGCCGGTCCCAGTGGTAGGACAGCTCGACCGGCTCGCTGCGCACCGCGCCGTCGACCTCGGCGGTGACCGTGCCGCGGCGCAGTTCGAGCGGACGGTCGGCGGCGCCGGCTCCCATGGCCCACCCGGTCCACAGGGCCAGCACGAGCAGCAGCAGCCACGGCGCGATCGGCATCGCGGGCAGCCGCCCGCGCAGGGTCCGGAGCACGGATGTCCCGTCTCAGCCGGAACGCGACAGCAGCCCCAGTCGCGTGGCTTCGAACACGGCTTCGCTCTTGGAATGCACCGCGAGCTTGCCGTAGAGGTTCTTGATGTGGGTCTGCACCGTGTGCACGCTCAGGCCCTTGAGGCGCGCGATCTCGGCGTACGAGAAGCCGCGCGCGATCAGCGTCAGCACCTCGTGCTCGCGCGCCGACAGCAGCGCGCGCTCGCCCGCGTCGGGCGCGGCTTCGGGTTCGGCCGTGCCCGGCACGCTGGCCGACTGCAGGCTGCGGTACTTGGCCAGCACGCGGCGCGCGATCATGGGCGAGATCGGCGAGGCGCCGGCCTTCATCTCGACGATGGTCTGGGCGATGTCCTCGGGCGCCGCGTCCTTGTGGATGTAGCCGACGGCGCCGGCCTCGATGCTCGCGAGCACGTTCTCCTCGTCGCCGAACACCGACACCACCAGCGGCTCGCAGCCCGGGAAACGCGCGACGGCATCGCGGATCACGTCCAGGCCGGTGCCGTCGGGCATGCCGAGGTCGACCAGCAGCACGTCGGGAATGGTGGCGGTGCGCGCGAGCCAGCCCAGCGCCTCGCTCACCGTGCCGGCGCTGCCGAGCCAGAACAGCTGCGGGCTGCGCTGCACGCTGGTCTCGAAGAAGGCACGGGCGCGGCTGTCGTCCTCGACCACGAGCACGCCCCAGCGGCGGGGCGTAGCGTCATGGGGGTCCTCGGTAGTCATGGGGCCGAAGCATAAGCCGGCGCACGCTTTCGCAGGTCCGCGAATCCTCACCCTTTCATGGGATGTGCATCGGGAGGCTTGCACACACACTCGAATCGTCTTCGAACTTTGCACGATGGGAGGAACACGCGATGAATACTTTCGCGTTGCGCCCCTGCCGCGCCACGCTGGCATCGAGGACCCTCTCCCGTTCCGGGAAGCCCGCACCGCGGGGTTTTTGTCGCCTCGACGCCATCTGATGGGCACGGACCTCATGCAAAATTACCTGGACTTCGCAAGCAGCGCGCCATCGACGCGCTTTCCGTCGCCCCCCCGCATGGAACCACAAACCACCCATCTGCTGTACCTGCACGGCTTTCGTTCCTCGCCCCGCTCCACCAAGGCGCGCGCGGTGGCGGATCGGGTGGCCCAGCGGCATCCGAACCTGCACTGGTGGTGCCCGCAATTGCCGCCCTCGCCCAAGGATGCGATCGACATGGTGATGAAGGGCATCGCCGACTGGCCGCGCAAGTCGATGGCGGTGGTGGGCTCCTCACTCGGCGGCTTCTACGCCACCTACGTCGCGGGCATGACGCGCTGCCGCGCCGTGCTGCTGAACCCGGCCGTCCATCCCGCGCGCGACCTCACGCTCTACATCGGCGACCAGAGCGCCTGGCACGATCCGGCCGAGCATTTCTATTTCCGCCCCGAGTACATCCACGAGCTGCGCGCCATGGAGGTCGGCTCGCTGACCCGCCCCGAGCGTGTGTTCGCGGTCATCGCCAAGGGCGACGAGGTGCTCGACTGGCACGAGATGTCGGCGCGCTACGCCGACAGCCGCGTCAAGCTGATCGAGGGCGGCGACCACGCCCTCTCGGATTTCAAGAAGAGCCACCTCGACGACGTGATGGCCTTCATCAACCCAGTGCCCTGACGCGCCGATCGGCGCCTGCGGCGGCGGCGCCACAGGCCCGCCCCGCCTGCATGGGAGAATCCGGCCCATGTTTGTATTGTTTGAAGAAGCCGGCAAATACCTCGGCGGGCGCGTGCTGTCGGAGGCGGAAGCCTCGGCGCAGGTCGAGCTCGAGACCGGCAAGCGCGTCAAGGTCAAGGGCGCCAACATCGTGCTGCGGTTCGAGAAGCCCTCGCCCGCCGAATTGATCGCCGAGGGACGCGCGCTCGCGGCCTCCATGGACCTCGACCTGGCCTGGGAATTCGCGGCCGAGGGCGAGTTCGGCTTCGCCGACCTGGCGGCCGACTATTTCAGCGACAAGCCCTCGCTGGCGCAGCAGGCCGCGGCGCTGTTCGCCCTGTTCGAGGCGCCGCACTACTTCCGCCGCGCGGGCAAGGGGCGCTTCAAGAAGGCGCCGGCCGAGATCGTGCAGCAGGCGCTGGCCGCGATCGAGAAGAAGAAGGCGATCCAGGCGCAGATCGTGGAATGGGCCGGCCAGCTCGCCGAGGGCGTGTGCCCCGCGCCGGTGCGCGAGCAGCTCTACCGCATCCTGTTCAAGCCCGACAAGAACGCGCCCGAATACAAGGCGGTGGTGGAAGCCTCGCGCGCCTCGCAGCGCGCGCCGCTCGAACTGCTCGAGCGCGCGGGCGCGATCGACTCGCCCTACCAGTTCCACTGGCGCCGCTTCCTGTTCGAGAACTTCCCCAAGGGCACGGGCTTCCCCGCGCTCGTGGCGCCCGCCATCGCCGACGAACTGCCGCTGGCCGAGGGCGTCGAGGCCTTCTCGATCGACGACTCGCAGACCACCGAGATCGACGACGCGCTCTCGGTGCAGGGCCTGGGCAGCGGCACGGTCACGGTCGGCATCCACATCGCCGCGCCGGGCCTCGCGCTCGCGCCCGGCGGCGCCATCGACCAGGTGGCGCGCGCGCGCATGTCCACGGTCTACATGCCGGGCTACAAGATCACGATGCTGCCCGACGAGGTGGTCGACACCTACACGCTGCTCGAGGGCGCCGACCGCCCGGCCGTGTCGCTCTATGCGCGCTTCGACGAAGTCACGCTCGAACTGCAGTCGACCGAGACGAAGCTCGAGCGCGTGCCGATCGCCGCCAACCTGCGGCATGACCAGCTCGATAGCGTGGTGACGCAGCCCTGGCTCGAGGACGGCTCGATCACGCACGAGGACACGCCGGCCGCCGCCGCGCGCTTCCGTCCCCAGCTCTCGTTCCTGCACCGCCTCGCGCGCCAGCTGAAGGCCCAGCGCGAGGTCGTGCGCGGCAAGCCCGAGAACTTCAACCGGCCCGACTACAACTTCCGCCTGGTCGGCAACGACGGCGCCGAACCCACGGGCACCGAGCAGGTGCAGATCACGACGCGCCAGCGCGGCGCGCCGCTCGACCTGATCGTGTCCGAGGCCATGATCCTGGCCAACAGCAGTTGGGGCGGCTGGCTCGGCGAGCTCGGCGTGCCCGGGCTCTACCGCAGCCAGGCCAGCCTCGCGCCCGGCATCAAGGTGCGCATGGGCACGCGCGCGCTGCCGCACGCGGGCCTGGGCGTGAAGAGCTATGCCTGGAGCACCTCGCCGCTGCGCCGCTACACCGACCTGGTGAACCAGTGGCAGATCATCGCGGCCGCGCGCCACGGCAAGACCGCCGCGCTGGCCGCGCCGTTCAAGCCCAAGGACGCCGACCTGTTCTCGATCCTCTCGGGCTTCGACGCGGCCTATGCGGCCTACAACGGCTACCAGGGCGGCATGGAACGCTTCTGGACGCTCAAGTACCTCGAGCAGCAGGGCATCACCGAGCTCGAGGCCACCGTCATCAAGGACCTGCCCAACGGCGCGCTGGTGCGCGCCGACGCGCTGCCGCTGGTGTTCCCGGTGGCCGGCCAGCAGGAACGCGGCGCGCGCCTGCGCGTGAAGCTCGGCGAGATCGACGAGATCGCGCTCGACGTCAGCGGCACCGTGCTCGAGCGCCTCGATGCGCCCGCGGCCGGCGCGGTGGACGACGCCGAGGACGAGGAAGAGGTGGTCGCCGGCCCGATCGCGATCGCGGTCGACCTGGCCGATGGCGACGCCGCCCCCGACGCGGGAGCGGCCGCGGAGAACGCGCCCGCATGAACCTCAAGGATCTGAGCACCCTGCAGATTGCGCTGGGTGTGTCCGTCATCGCGCATGCCGCGCTGCTGGCGGTGCGTTTCGTCGACCCCGAGGCCTTCAACCGCGCGTTCACCGAAACGCCGCTCGAAGTGATCCTCGTCAACTCGAAGACCCACGAAGCGCCGGATCCCAAGACCCGTGTGATGGCCCAGACCTCGCTCGCCGGCGGTGGCGACCTCGAGCGCGGCCGCGCCACCAGTCCGCTACCGCCCTCCTCCTTCAGCGCGGTCGGCGATTCCGCCGAGGAGGCGCAGCGCCAGGTCGACCTGATGCAGCAGCAGCAGATGCAGCTGCTGACCCAGCTCAAGCGCGACCTCGCGGCCATGCCCCCGCCCGATCCGCGCGTGAGCGGCGACCCCAAGGAAGCCACCGCGCGCGAGGAGAAGCGCCGCCAGATGGTCGAGCTGCTGGCCGAGATCGAGCGCCGCGTGAACGAGGAGAACGCGCGCCCCAAGAAGCGCTACCTGAGCCCGTCGACGCGCGAGGCCGCCTATGCGCTGTACGTCGATTCGCTGCGCCGGCGCATCGAGGTGCGCGGCACCGAGAATTTCCCGACCGCGGCCGGCAAGAAGCTCTACGGCGAACTCAAGATGACGATCACCATCAACCACGACGGCAGCCTGCTCGACACCGTGATCGACGAGAGCTCGGGCAACACCACGCTCGACCGCCGTGCCCAGGCCATCGTGCGCAGCATCGGCAGCTTCGGCAAGTTCACCGACGCGATGCGCCGCCAGACCGACCAGATCGTGATCCAGTCGCGCTTCCGCTTCACGCGCGACGAGACCATCGAGCTGTCGTCGCAGTAGCGGCGACGGCCCGAAGAGAAGAAGAAGCCAGGAGACCCGCGCCATGGACCTGTACTGCGTGATGGGCAACCCGGTCGAGCACAGCCGCTCGCCGTGGATCCACGCCCGCTTCGCCGAGCTCTGCAACCAGCCGATCGCCTACGAGCGCCGGCTGGTCGCGCTCGGCGCCTTCGCCGAGGGCATCGCCGCCTTCCGGCGCGAGGCCGCCGAACGCGGCGACCACGCGGGCGGCTGCAACGTCACCGTGCCCTTCAAGTTCGACGCCGCCGCCATCGCGCAGCACACCAGCGAGCGCGCCACGCTCGCGGGCGCGGTCAACACGCTGCGCTTCGCGGCCGATGGCGACATCCATGCCGACAACACCGACGGCATCGGCCTGGTCAACGACATCGAGCGCAATGCGCGCGTGCCGCTGGCCGGCAGGTCGCTGCTGCTGATCGGTGCCGGCGGCGCCGCGGCCGGCGTGCTCGGGCCGCTGCTCGACGCGGGCGCGGCGCGCGTGGTGGTGGCCAATCGCACGGTCGACAAGGCGGTGGCGCTGGTGCGCCGGCATGCGGCGCTCGCGCTGGCCCACGGCGCCTCGCTCGAGGCCTGGGCGCTCGACGCGGTGCCGGGCGACTTCGATGTCGTGATCAATGCGACCGCCTCCAGCCTCGCGGGCGACGCGGTGCCGGTCGGCGCGCAGGTGCTGCGCGCGGGCGCGCTGGCGGTCGACATGATGTACGGCCCCGCGGCCGCGGGCTTCCTGCAATGGGCGCAGGCCCACGGCGCCGTGGCGCGCGACGGCCTCGGCATGCTGGTCGAGCAGGCGGCCGAATCCTTCGAGATTTGGCGCGGCGTGCGACCGCCTTCGGCCCAGGTGCTCGACGAGCTGCGCGCGCGGCTCGCCGCCGCCTGAAGCACCTCATGAAGGCCGCGCTGCGCTGGATCGCCTGCCTGCTGCTGGCCGGCCTCGCGCTCGAGCTGTTCTTCGTCGTGCGCATCGCGGCCATGGCGGCGATCGATCCGCAGAGCACCGCCTTCCAGCGCTCCGAGGCCTGGCAGATCGCCACCCACAAGGGCAGCGAGGGTGCCTGGCGCCAGGAGTGGGTGCCCTATGCGCAGATCAACGACAGCCTCAAGCGCGCGGTGATCGCGAGCGAGGATGCCAGCTTCATCGACCATGACGGCGTGGAATGGGAAGCCATCGAGCGCGCGCGCCAGCGCAATGCGCGCGCCGAGGAACTGGCCGCCAAGCGCATGGCACGCGCCGCGGCGCGCGGCAAGACGGCGCAGGCGGCACCGTTGCGCGGCGGCTCCACCATCACGCAGCAGCTCGCGAAGAACCTGCTGCTGTCGGGCGAGCGCACCATGCTGCGCAAGGGCCAGGAACTGGTGCTCGCCGTGCTGCTCGAGACGCTGCTCGACAAGCGGCGCATCCTCGAGATCTACCTCAACAGCGTCGAATGGGGCGAAGGCGTGTTCGGCGCCGAGGCGGCCGCGCAGTACTACTTCAGGAAGCCGGCCGCGCGCCTGAGCTCGTACGAGGCCGCGCGCCTCGCGGTGATGCTGCCGAGCCCGAAGTTCTACGAGCGCCGGCCCAACTCGCCCTACCTCAACGGGCGGGCGTCGACGATCGTGGCGCGGATGCCTTCGGCCGACCTGCCCTGAACAGGGCCTCGCCCGCCAGCACCGCCGCGAAGCCGATCGCATAGGCCAGCACGTCCCACCAGTCGGCCGTGCTGCCGAGCACGATGCGCAGCGCGCGGTTGGGAATATGCAGCTGCCAGGTGGCCGCCAGGTACTGGCCCAGCTCCACCAGCAGCCCCACGCCGAAGGCCGCGAGCGCCAGCGGCAGCACGCGCGCCTCGATGAAGGCCTTGAACACCAGGTAGACCCAGACCACGGCCAGCACGTCGCCGAGGAAGCTGCGCACCCAGCCCCAGCGCGCGCCCACGGTCGCGAGCAGTGCCAGCAGCACGAACAGGGCCAGTGCCCCGGCCAGGGGAAGAGGAGCAAGACGCCATCGCATGGCCCGTATCATCGCCTCCATGTTGGCGAAGCTCGTGGGATGGTTGCTGTTGGGCGTGGTGCGATTGCTCACCGGTGCCCAGGCGCGCTGGTACGGCTGCCCGCCGAAGGCCGAGCAGCGCATCTATTTCGCCAACCACCAGAGCCATGCCGACCTGGTGATGATCTGGGCCGCGCTGCCCGAGGAGCTGCGCAGCATCACGCGCCCGATCGCGGCGCGCGACTACTGGGCCAACACGCCGGTCAAGCGCTGGATCACGACCGAGGTGTTCAACGCGGTGTACGTCGAACGGCAGGCGGCCGCGCCAGAGCCCTCCGCCGCGGCGCCCGAGGAAGCCCGTGCCGTCGACCCGCTCGCCCCGCTGGTCGAGGCGCTGCGCAGCGGCGACTCGATCATCATCTTCCCCGAGGGCACGCGCGGCCACACCGGCGAGCCGCAGAAATTCAAGTCGGGCCTCTATGCGCTCGCCACCCAATTCCCCGAGGTGGTGCTGGTGCCGGCATGGATCGACAACGTGCAGCGCGTGATGCCCAAGGGCGAGATCGTGCCGGTGCCGATCCTCTGCTCCGTCACCTTCGGCGCGCCGATCCGCGTCGAGGCCGGCGAGGAGCGGCGCCCCTTCCTCGACCGCGCGCGTGCCGCAGTGATCGCCTTGCGCGACGTCTGAATGAATCAATTTCTCCGCAGCCTCAGCCCCACGCAGCAAGTCGCGGCGCTGTTCCTGATCGTCTTCGGCGTGCTCGTGGTCGTGAGCACCGCCGCCTTCTTCCTGAGCTTCAGGGAGCGGCGCAACCCGGTGCACGACGCCGCCTGGCAGGCCGAGCTCGCGCACTTCCGCAAGCTGCTGGGCACCACCTGGTTCATGGCCGTGATCTTCTGGATCGGCTGGGCGCTCGGCGAGACCGTGGCCACGGTGCTGTTCGCGCTGATCTCCTTCTTCGCGCTGCGCGAGTTCATCACCCTCTCGCCCACGCGGCGCGGCGACCACCGCAGCCTGATCCTCGCCTTCTTCGTGGTGCTGCCGGTGCAGTTCTGGCTCGTGGCCACCGCGCGCTTCGACCTGTTCACCGTGTTCATCCCGGTCTACGTGTTCCTCGCGATCCCGGTGGCCAGCGCGCTGGCAGACGACCCCAGCCACTTCCTCGAGCGCAACGCCAAGCTGCAGTGGGGGATCATGGTCTGCGTCTACGGCATGAGCCACGTGCCCGCGCTGCTGCTGCTGAGCTTTCCGGGCTACGAGGGCAAGAGCGCCTTTCTCGTGTTCTTCCTGGTCTTCGTGGTCCAGACCTCGGTGCTGGTGCAGCACCTGATCTCGCGCCGCAGCCAGCGCACGCCCTTCGCGCCCAACGTGAGCCGCAGCTTCAACTGGACCAGCTGGGGCATCGGCATCGCGGTGGCCAGCCTGGTGGGCGCGCTGTTCTCCTTCATCACGCCCTTCAAGTTCGGCCAGGCGCTCGCGGTCTCGGTCATCGCCTGCATCGCGGGCTCCATGGGCCACCTCGTGATGAAGGCGCTCAAGCGCGATCGCGGCATTCCCAACTGGGGCCAGAAGGGCGTGGGCGTCACGGGTGCCAACGGCCTGCTCGACCGCGTCGATGCGCTGTGCTTCGCGGCGCCGATCTTCTTCCATTCCGTGCGCTGGTATTTCGGGGCCTAGGGAACACATGCGCATCCTGGGCATCGACCCCGGCCTCAACACCACCGGCTTCGGCATCGTCGACGTCGATGGCCACGCGCTGCGCTACGTGGCCAGCGGCACCATCAGCACGCGCAGCGTCACCAGCGGCAGCCTGCCGCAGCGGCTCAAGGTGCTGTTCGACGGCATCGCCGAGATCACCGAGCGCTACCGGCCCGATGCCTCGGCGGTCGAGATCGTGTTCGTCAACGTCAATCCGCAGTCCACCTTGCTGCTGGGCCAGGCGCGCGGTGCCTGCGTGACCGCGCTGGTCAGCAACGACCTGCCGGTGGCCGAGTACACCGCGCTGCAGATGAAGAAGGCCGTCGCGGGCCACGGCCAGGCGGCCAAGGCGCAAATCCAGGAGATGGTGAAGCGCCTGCTCGAGCTGCCGGGCCTGCCCGGCAGCGACGCGGCCGACGCGCTGGGCATCGCGATCACGCATGCGCAGGTCGGGCGCACGCTGGAGCGGCTGGCGGAAGCCGCCACGCTGTCGCACTCGACGACCGGGCGCTACCGGCAGGGCCGCTCGCGCTGAGCCGCCGGCACGCTCAGAAAGCGATGACCCGCATGCCGCGGCGGTTTCGATGGCCGCGATCGGCGCGCGCATGTTGCGGCGGACGCCGGACCAGCAGCGGCACCTCCACCAGCCGGTACGACAACTCGGCCAGCACGGCGGTCGCCAGGCCGGCCAGCAGCACGCCCTCGCGTGGCTGCAGCACGCCGTCGAGCACGAGCAGGCGCGCGAACTCCATCACCGACAGGTGGACGACGTACATGCCGTACGAACGCTGGCTGGCCCAGCGCACCAGCGCTTCCGTGCCCCGGCCCGGTTGCCGCATCCGCGCGACGGCCGGGAAGCACAGCGCGAAGCCCGTCGAGGTCAGGCTGAAGAAGCCCGCGCGCCACGACGCGCTCTGGTAGGAGGCCGGCTCCAGGCTGCTCAGCACCGAGGCCCCGACCAGCGCGAGGCCCAGCGCCAGCATCGGCTGCGCGAGCGCATCGCAGGCCCGGCGCCGGCTGCGCATCAGCCAGGCCATGGCCACACCATAGGCGATTGCGTCGAGGCGCAGCAGCACGACCTTGCGAATCCGCGCGTCCCAGTCGGCGGCGACCGCGTCGTCGGCGATCCAGCGCGCCAGCAAGGGCAGCGCGATGAAGAGCGCGCAGCTGATCCCGAGGGCCCGCGAGGCGCGCATGACGCCGGCCAGCGCGATCAGCAGGCTGGCGAACAGCAGGTAGAACCACTCCTCGACCATCAGCGACCACGAGACGTCGAACCAGGCGCTGGTCATGGGCCAGGCCAGGTTCTGCGTAAAGCTCAGGAAGAACCAGGGCCATCGGGTGGCACCGGCCCAGGTCCCGCACAGCAGCAGCACGCCGAGCCACAGGTAGTACAGCGGGATCGTGCGCATCCAGCGCCGCACCAGGAAGGTCCACAGGGCCCGCGGGCCGGCGCCCTGCTCGAGGATGTCCAGCAGCAGGCCGCCGATGAGGAAGCCGCTGAGCACGAAGAAGAGCTCCACGCCCAGGCTGCCCGAGATGCCCGCAAGTGCCGAGCCGCCGCCCCAGAACACCAGCTGCAGATGACTGACGAGCACGCCACCGATCGCCAGTGCCCGCAGCAGATCCAGCCCGAAAACCCGTTCCCCGCCCTGTTTTTCTGCCTCCGCCCCGGCCACGCCGCCAACGCCACCCTGTTGCGATGGAGTCATCCGTCCCCTCCCCGATCAAATTTTCGGGGCGGATATTACAAAAGGAATTCTTAATGAAATCTCCTCCGGACGGAGGAGTGTGGATCGCCGCTCACCCGGCGACGGGAGACCGGCGGTGCCGGTCCGGATCAGGCCACGCGTTCGGCGATCAGCACCGCGAAGAAGCCGCAGGCCGCGAGCAGGGTCCACTTGAGCACGATCCAGCCGAAGCGCCGGTACTTGGGCTGGCCGGTGCCCGCATAGAACGCGAACGAGACGCCGGCCATCAGCAGGAGGAACAGCAGGGCCCAGCGAAAGAGGAGCATGCGTGGATCGGCGCGGCGTCGCCTACCAGGCGCGAGCGACTTCGTTGAAGCCGCGCGGCGCGCGCTTCTCGTCGGCGAAGGTCACGATCTCGTAGGCGTCGCTGTGCGAAAGCAGTTCGCGCAGCAGCTTGTTGTTGAGCGCATGGCCCGAGCGGAAGGCGGTGTAGGCCGCGAGCAGCGGCTTGCCGATGATGTAGAGGTCGCCCATCGCATCGAGGATCTTGTGCTTCACGAACTCGTCGTCGTAGCGCAGGCCGCCGGCATTGAGCACCTTGGTGTCGTCCATCACGATGGCGTTGTCGAGTCCGCCGCCGAGCGCGAGGCCCTTGCTGCGCATGTACTCGACTTCCTTCGTGAAGCCGAAGGTGCGCGCGCGCGCGATGTCGCGGCTGTACGAGCCGCTGCCGAGATCGAACTCGACGCGCTGGCCCGTGGAGTTGACGACGCGGTGATCGAAGTCGATCTCGAAGCTGAGCTTGTAGCCGTGGTACGGCTCGAGCGCCGCCCACTTCTCGTTGGCGCCGTCGCCCTCGCGCACCTCGACCTTGCGCAGCACGCGGATGAAGCGCCGCGGTGCCTTCTGGAACTCGATGCCCGCGCTTTGCAGCAGGAACACGAAGGACGAGGCCGAGCCGTCGAGGATCGGTACCTCGTCGGCCGTGATGTCGATGTAGAGGTTGTCGATGCCCAGGCCGGCGCAGGCCGACATCAGGTGCTCGACGGTCTGGACCTTGGCGCCGCCGGTGGAGACGGTCGAGGCCAGCCGGGTGTCGGTGACCGCCTCGGCGGTCATGCGGATCTCGGCGGGCTCGGGCAGGTCGACGCGGCGGAACACGATGCCCGTGTCGGCCGGGGCGGGACGCAGCGTGAGCTCCACGCGCTGCCCGCTGTGGAGCCCCACGCCCACGGCGCGGCTGATCGACTTGAGGGTTCGTTGTTGCAGCACGCCTGCGATTTTAGGCGCGCGGCGTGCGTGGCGCGCCAATCCCCTGGCTATTACACCCATTGGCATCGTTCGTATGGCATAGCCCCGAAATGGACGCAAAGGGATGAAGAAAACGCGCCTGATACAGGCGGGAAGGCTTTATCTGGGCCTCCTCCTGCGCCTCTTGCGAGTTCTTCAAACCCTCTGCGTCCGGTCGGGCCGCCGCGCGGCATCTCTTTCGAGATGCCCGCGACGGGCCCTGGTCCGGTTCTCAGTCGGCCTGGCGGCGCAGGAAGGCCGGGATCTCGAAGTCGTCCATGCCGCCCGAGGACAGCGCATCGACCTTGGCCGCGGCCATCGTGCGGTTGGTGCGCCACACGCTGGGCACGGCCATGCCTTCGTAGTTGGGCTGGTTGCCGCCACCGCCGTGGCCGGTGCCCATCGAGGGCACGTTGAACGGGATGTTGTCGGTGCCGGTGCGGATCACCTCGAGCGTCGGTGCCTGGCGGCGCGCGTCGGCGCGCGACAGGCCGGTGGCGACCACGGTCACGCGCATCTCGTCGCCGAGGGCGTCGTCGTAGGCCGCGCCATAGATCACGTGCGCATCGGGCGAGGCGTAGGCGCGGATGGTGTTCATCGCGAGCTTCGACTCGTTGAGCTTCAGCGAATTCTTCGATGCGGTCACCAGCACCAGCACGCCCTTGGCGCCCGAGAGGTCGATGCCTTCGAGCAGCGGGCAGGCCACGGCCTGCTCGGCCGCGATGCGCGCGCGGTCGGGACCCGAGGACACGGCCGTGCCCATCATCGCCTTGCCCGGCTCGCCCATCACGGTGCGCACGTCCTCGAAGTCGACGTTCACGCCGCCGTACTCGTTGATGATTTCCGAGATCCCGCCCACGGCGTTCTTCAGCACGTCGTTGGCCTGCGCGAAGGCTTCTTCCTGGGTGATGTCCTCGCCCAGCACGTCGAGCAGCTTCTCGTTGAGCACCACGATCAGCGAGTCGACGTTGGCCTCGAGCTCGGCCAGGCCGGCTTCGGCGTTGGTCATGCGGCGGCCGCCTTCCCAGTCGAAGGGCTTGGTCACCACGCCCACGGTGAGGATGCCCATCTCCTTCGCCACGCGCGCGATCACCGGCGCGGCGCCGGTGCCGGTGCCGCCGCCCATGCCGGCGGTGATGAACAGCATGTGGGCGCCATCGATGGCCGCGCGGATCTCGTCCACGGCGGCCTCGGCCGCTTCACGGCCCTTCTCGGGCTTGCTGCCGGCACCCAGGCCGCTCAGGCCGAGCTGGATGTTGCGCTGCGCGCTGCTGCGCTGCAGGGCCTGCGCGTCGGTGTTCGCGCAGACGAACTGCACGCCCTGCACGCCGCGTTCCATCATGTGCGCGACCGCGTTGCCGCCGCCACCGCCGACACCGATCACCTTGATCTGCGTGCCCTGGTTGAACTCTTCGACTTCGATCATTTCGATGGTCATCTTCTACTCCTTGAATCTTGCAGTTGCCGTTGTCTATGAATGAATCTTTTTGGGGGTACCCGACGAGAACGAATTCATCGTCGCGATGGTGGACCTGTTCGTCGCCATCGCTCGTTGAAATGCAAGGGAGGGCTGCCGCGCGCGAGCCAGAGTGGGGAATGGTTCATGGTCAGAAGTTCCCCACGATGAAGTCCTTGAAACGTCCGAACGCGGTTTTTACCGACCCGTTCTTCTGCGCCACCTTGAAGCCGCGCATGCGCGCGAAGCGGGCCTCCTCGAGCAGGCCCATCACGGTGGCCGCGCGCGGCTGCGCGACCATGTCCGAGAGCGCGCTCGAATACTTCGGAATGCCGCGGCGCACGGGCTTGAGGAAGATGTCCTCGCCGAGCTCGACCATGCCGGGCATCACCGCGCTGCCGCCGGTGAGCACCACGCCCGAGGAGAGCACCTCCTCGTAGCCCGACTCGCGCACCACCTGCTGCACCAGCGAGAAGATCTCCTCGATGCGCGGCTCGATCACGCCGGCCAGCGCCTGCTTGCTCAGCATGCGCGGACCGCGGTCGCCGAGGCCGGGCACCTCGACCTGCGTGTCGGGATCGGCCAGCAGCTGCTTGGCGAAGCCGTTCTCGACCTTGATGTCTTCCGCGTCCTTGGTCGGCGTGCGCAGCGCCATCGCGATGTCGCTGGTGATCAGGTCGCCCGCGATCGGGATCACCGCCGTGTGGCGGATCGCGCCGTTGGTGAAGATCGCGACGTCGGTGGTGCCCGCGCCGATGTCCACCAGCACCACGCCGAGCTCGCGCTCGTCCTCGGTCAGCACCGCCTGGCTCGAGGCCAGCGGGTTCAGCATCAGCTGGTCGACCTCGAGGCCGCAGCGGCGCACGCACTTGATGATGTTCTCGGCCGCGCTCTGCGCGCCGGTCACGATGTGCACCTTGGCCTCGAGACGCATGCCGCTCATGCCGATCGGCTCCTTCACGTCCTGGCCGTCGATCACGAACTCCTGCGGCTCCACCAGCAGCAGGCGCTGGTCGCTCGAGATGTTGATGGCACGCGCGGTCTCGACCACGCGCGCCACGTCGGCCGGCGTCACTTCCTTGTCCTTCACCGCCACCATGCCGCTGGAGTTGATGCCGCGGATGTGGCTGCCGGTGATGCCGGTGTAGACGCGGCCGATCTTGCAGTCGGCCATGAGCTCCGCTTCCTTGAGCGCCTGCTGGATGCTCTGCACGGTGGCGTCGATGTTCACCACCACGCCGCGCTTGAGGCCGTTGCTGGGCGCGATGCCCAGGCCCGCGAGCTTGAGCTCGCCGCCTTGCAGCACCTCGGCCACGACCACCATCACCTTCGCGGTGCCGATGTCGAGGCCGACAACCAGGTCCTTGTATTCTTTGGGCATCGATATGTCCTCGGTATTCGTCTATTTCTTCTTGGGCGTCTTGGGGTCGGCCACCACGGTGGTGACGCCGCGCAAGCGCAACGCATAGGCGTCGTTGTGGCGCAGATCGGCGCCCTCGACGTCGTCCATGGTGCGGCGGTACTGCCCCGCGACCTGCGTCACGGTCTTCAGGAAGCGCTGCAGCCGCGCCGCCACCTCCTCGCTCTGGCCCCGGCCCAGTTCGATCGTCGCGCCGCTGTCGAGCTGCGCGCGCCAGCTGCCCCGGCTCGACAGCGTGAGCGCGTCGAGGCCGAGGTCGTAGGGCTCGAACATCGGCTGCAGCACGCGGTACATGCCCAGCACCTGCCCGGCCTGCTCGATCGGTCCATCGAGCCGCGGCAGCTTGTCGTCGACCTCCGCCACGTTGGCCTCGAACACGTCGCCGAAGCCGTTGATCAGCTTCGAGCTCGACTCGTCGCCCCAGTTGGCCACCGGCACCTGCTCGGTCAGCGTCACGCGCAGCTTGTTCGGGAACTCGCGCCGCACCACCGCGCTGCGCACCCACGGCACCGACTCGAAGGCGGTGCGCGCGCGCGCGAGGTCGACGGTGAAGAAGTTGCCCTTGAGCTGCGGCGCCACGTTGGCGCGCAGGGTGACGGCGTTGTTGTGCGTCACCTCGCCGTCGACCTTGATGCCCGCGATCGGGAAGAAGGGCTGGCGCAGCACCCACCAGGCGCCCGCGGCGAGCAGCATCAGGCCCACCGCCACGAATGCGAGGTTCGCGACGATGTTCATGAGCTTGACGTCGAAGGGCGTGGGGATGCTGTCGGCCATCTTCAGTGCGCGCCTCCCGTGGCGTCGAGCGTGGCCGTGGCCAGCACGCGCAGGCAGAGTTCCTCGTAGGCGATGCCCGCCGCGCGCGCCGACATCGGCACCAGCGAATGGCTGGTCATGCCCGGCGAGGTGTTCATCTCGAGCAGGAAGGGCTTGCGGTCGCTGGCGCGGATCATCACGTCGGCGCGGCCCCAGCCGCGGCAGCCGAGCGTGCGATAGGCCGCCAGCGCGATGCGCTGGATCTCGCGCTCCTCCGCCTCGGGCAGGCCGCTCGGGCAGTGGTATTTCACGTCGTCGGTGAAGTACTTGTTCTGGTAGTCGTAGGCACCCTCGGGCGCGGCGATGCGCACCACCGGCAGCGCATGCGCGTCGAGGCCGCTGCCGAGCACGGCGCAGGTGACTTCCTCGCCCTCGATGAACTCCTCGCAGAGCACGTCGGCGTCGTACTTGACCGACAGCGTCACCGCGTCCTGCATCTGCGAGTAGCCCTCGACCTTGGTCACGCCGATCGAGGACCCCTCGCGCGGCGGCTTCACGATCAGCGGCAGGCCCAGCACGTCGGGCACGGCCATCACCTGTTCGCGGCTCTGCTGGTCGAAGGCCAGGCGCACGTACTTGGGCGTGGGCAGGCCGTCGGCCTGCCAGATTCGCTTGGTCATGACCTTGTCCATCGCCACGCTCGAGGCCATCACGCCCGAGCCGGTGTAGGGAATGCCGAGCATCTCGAGCGCGCCCTGCACCGTGCCGTCCTCGCCGTGGCGGCCATGCAGCGCCACGAAGCAGCGCGCGAAGCCTTCGCGCCGGAGCTCGGACAGGTCGCGCTGCGACGGGTCGAAGGCATGGGCGTCGACGCCGCGCGAACGCAGCGCCTCGAGCACGCCGGTGCCCGACATCAGCGAGACCTCGCGCTCGGCCGAGCTGCCGCCGAACAGCACGGCGACCTTGCCGAAGAGTGTGGGATCCTGAAGGCTCACGACGCCTCCCCCTTGTGCGCAGCGTGCTGCGATGTCGTGGATGAAGAAGAAGCGGCCACCACCGGCACCGCGCCGAGCTCGACCACCTTGCCCGGCACCGCGCCGATGGAGCCCGCGCCCATGCACAGCACCACGTCGCCGGCACGCGCGTTGTCGAGGATGGCCCGCGGCATCGCGGCGATGTCGTCGACGAACACCGGCTCGACCTTGCCGGCCACGCGCAGCGCGCGCGCCAGCGTGCGGCCATCGGCCGCCACGATGGGCTGCTCGCCGGCCGCGTAGACCTCGCCGAGCAGCACCGCGTCGGCGGTGCCGATGACCTTGACGAAGTCCTCGAAGCAGTCGCGCGTGCGGGTGTAGCGGTGCGGCTGGAAGGCCAGCACCAGGCGCCGGCCCGGGAAGGCGCCGCGCGCGGCCGCGAGCGTGGCGGCCATTTCCACCGGGTGGTGGCCGTAGTCGTCGATCACGGTGAAGCTGCCGTCGCCGGCCTTGGCCGCGACCTCGCCATAGCTCTGGAAGCGCCGGCCCACGCCCTTGAAGCCGGCCAGCCCGCGCTGCACCGCCTCGTCGGCGATGCCGAGCTCGACCGCCACCGCGATCACCGACAGCGCGTTGCGCACGTTGTGCTCGCCCGGCAGGTTCAGCACCACCGGCAGGTCGGGCAGGGTCACGCCGTTGCGGCGCTGCGCGGTGAAGTGCATCTGGCCGCCGACGGCGCGCACGTCGACCGCGCGCACCTGGGCGTCCTCGCCGAAGCCGTAGCTGGTGACCGGGCAGGTCACGTCGGCCACGATCTCGCGCACCGCCGGATCGTCGGTGCACAGGATCGCCGTGCCGTAGAAGGGCATGCGGTGCAGGAAGTCGACGAAGGCCTTCTTCAGCTTGCCGAAGTCGTGCCCGTAGGTCTCCATGTGGTCGGCGTCGATGTTCGTGACCACCGCCATCACGGGCAGCAGGTTCAGGAACGAGGCGTCGGATTCGTCGGCCTCGACCACGATGTAGTCGCCGCTGCCGAGCTGCGCATTGGCGCCCGCGCTGTTGAGCCGGCCGCCGATCACGAAGGTGGGATCGAGCCCCGCGGCCGCGAGCACGCTCGCCACCAGGCTGGTGGTGGTGGTCTTGCCGTGCGTGCCGGCGATGGCGATGCCCTGCTTCAGGCGCATCAGCTCGGCCAGCATGACGGCGCGCGGCACGACCGGGATGCGCTTCTCGCGCGCGGTCAGCACCTCGGGGTTGTCGGCCTGCACCGCGGTCGAGGTCACGACCGCGTCGGCGCCCTCCACGTTCGCGGCCGCATGGCCCACGAAGGTGCCGATGCCCAGGCCCGCGAGCCGGCGCAGCGTGGCGCTGTCGGAGAGGTCGGAGCCGGTGATGCGGTAGCCGAGGTTCAGCAGCACCTCGGCGATGCCGCTCATGCCGGAGCCGCCGATGCCCACGAAGTGGATGTGATGGATCGCGTGCTTCATCGTGCCAGCTCCTCGCAAGCGCGCACCATCGCCTCGACGGCCTCGGTTTTCTGCATCGTCCTGGCGCGTTCGGCGCGTTCGATCAATTCGGTTCGTTGTGTCTTCTGTAGCAAATCGGCCAGCAATTCAGGGGTGAGATCGGTCTGTTGCACCAGCCAGCCGCCGCCGGCATCGACGAGGAAGCGCGCGTTGGTGGTCTGGTGGTCGTCGACCGCGGAAGGAAAAGGCACGAACAGCGCCGCGGCGCCGACGGCCGCGATTTCGGTCACGGTGCTGGCACCGGCGCGCGCGACGATGAGGTCGGCCTCGGCATAGGCCAGGGCCGTGTCCTCGATGAAGGGCGTGAGCTCGCCCTCGACGCCGGCGGCCGCGTAGTTGGCGCGCAGCTCGTCGATCTGCTTGGCGCCGCTCTGGTGCAGCACCTGCGGGCGCGTGCCCGGCTCGATGCGCGCGAGCGCCTGCGGCACCACCGCGTTGAGCGCCTTGGCGCCGAGGCTGCCGCCGACCACCAGCAGCTTGAGCGGACCGCTGCGGCCCGCGAAGCGCTCGGCCGGCGCAGGCTGCGAGGTGAAGGCCGCGCGCAGCGGGTTGCCGATCCACTGCGCCTTCTTGAGCACGTCGGGGAAGGCCGTGAAGACGCGGTCGGCCACGCTCGCCAGCACCTTGTTGGCGAGGCCCGCGACCGAGTTCTGCTCGTGCAGCACCAGCGGCTTGTTGAGCAGCACGCCCATCATCCCGCCCGGAAAGGTGATGTAGCCGCCCAAGCCCACGAGGACGTCGGGCTTCACGCGGCGCACCACGCGCAGGCTCTGCCAGAAGGCGCGCAGCAGGCGCAGCGGCAGCAGGAACAGCGTGAGCGGGCCCTTGCCGCGCACGCCGCCGAACTGCACCGGCTCGAAGGCGAAGCCGCGCGGCGGCACCAGCTTCTCTTCCATGCCGCCGGGCGCGCCCAGCCAGTGCACGCGCCAGCCGCGCTCGCGCAGTGCCTCGGCCACGGCGAGGCCCGGGAAGATGTGGCCGCCGGTGCCGCCGGCCATCACGAGTGCGGTACGACCCGTCATACGCGGCCCCCTCTCATGAGGACACGGTTCTCATAGTCGATACGCAGCACGATCGCCAGCGCCACCATGTTCATCAGGATCGCCGAGCCGCCGAAGCTCATCAGCGGCAGCGTGAGGCCCTTGGTCGGCAGCGCGCCGAGGTTCACGCCCATGTTGATGAAGGCCTGGAAGCCGATCCACACGCCCACGCCCTGGGCCACGAGGCCCGAGAACACGCGGTCCAGCGCGATCGCCTGGCGGCCGATGTGCATCACGCGGCGCGTGAGCCAGAGGAACAGGCCGATGATCAGCAGCACGCCGACCAGGCCGAACTCCTCGCCGATCACGGCCAGCAGGAAGTCGGTGTGGGCCTCGGGCAGCCAGTGCAGCTTCTCGACGCTGCCGCCGAGGCCGACGCCGAAGATCTCGCCGCGGCCGATGGCGATCAGCGAGTGCGACAGCTGGTAGCCCTTGCCGAGCGCGTGCTCCTCGCTCCACGGATCGAGGTAGGCGAAGATCCGCTCGCGCCGCCACGGGCTGGTGGCGACGATGGTGCCGAAGGCCACCACCACCAGCGCGGCGATCACGAAGAACATGCGCGCGTTCACGCCACCCAGGAACAGGATGCCCATCGCGATCACCGCGATCACCATGAAGGCGCCCATGTCGGGCTCGGCCATCACCAGCATGCCGACCACCACCACCGCGATGCCCATCGGCAGCACGGCGCGGAAGAAGCGCTCCTTGATCTCCATCTTGCGCACCATGTAGCTGGCCGCATAGAGCACCATCGCGACCTTCGCGAGCTCGGAGGGCTGGAAGCGCATGAAGCCCATCGGCAGCCAGCGCCGCGCGCCGTTCACGCTGATGCCGATGTGCGGGATCAGCACCGCCACCAGCAGCAGCAGCGAGGCCACGAACAGCCAGGGCGCGGCGCGCTCCCAGGTCTTCATCGGGATCTGGAAGGCCAGCAGCGCGGCGATGAAGGCGAACACCACCGAGGCCGCATGGCGCGTGAGGAAGTACGAGGCGCTGTAGCCGGCGCGCGCGAAGCGCGGGTTGTCGGGCAGCGCGATCGAGGCCGAATAGACCATGATCAGGCCCCAGGTCAGCAGCGCGACCGTGACCCACACCAGCGCCTGGTCGAAGCCCAGCACGCGGATCGGCGCGGCCTTGGTCTGGGTGAAGCCGGCGCCGCCGAGGCGCACCGGCAGGTGCACCGGCAGCGCATCGATGCCGCTGCGCGCGCGCCGGAACCAGCCGCTGAAGCGGCCGGGCCGGGTGTTGGGCGTGGCGCCCGCGGCGGCGGAGTTCACGATGCCGGTCCTTCCGTCGAATCGGGTTCCCCGAAGTCGCGCGGCTCGTCCTCGAGCGCCTGCACGGCCTCGCGGAACACCGCCGCGCGGTGCGGGTAGTTCTTGAACATGTCGAAGCTCGCACAGGCCGGTGACAGCAGCACGGCATCGCCCGGATGGGCGCGGCGCGCGGCCAGCTGCACGGCCTCGTGCATCGAGCCCGCATGCATCAGCGTGACGCCGGTGGCAGCCAGCGCGGCCTCGATCAGCGGCGCGTCGCGGCCGATCAGCACCACGGCGCGCGCGTACTGGCGCACCGGCAGCGCGAGCGGCTCGAAGTCCTGGCCCTTGCCCTCGCCGCCGAGGATCACGACCACGCGGCGGTCCTCGCCGAGGCCGCCGAGCGCCGCCACGGTGGCGCCCACGTTGGTGCCCTTGCTGTCGTCGAAGTACTCGACGTCGTCGATCAGCGCCACCGGCTCGACGCGGTGCGGCTCGCCGCGGTACTCGCGCAGGCCGTAGAGCATCGGGCCGAGCGGGCAGTCGGCCGCGTTCGCGAGCGCCAGCGCGGCGAGCGCGTTCATCGCGTTGTGGCGGCCGCGGATGCGCAGCGCGTCGGCCGGCATCAGGCGCTGCACGAAGATCTCCTCCTCGACCACCTGGCCGCGCTTGCGCTTCTGCGTCTCGTCGGCCTCGTGCGCGCGCACCAGCCAGCTCATGCCGTTGACTCGCTCGATGCCGTAATCGCCGGGGCGCTGCGGCATGCTCGCGCCGAAGGTGACGTGCGGGCGCACCTGCACGCGCTGCGCCTTGGGCCTGGCCGGCGCGCGGCGCGCGCCGCGGGCGTTCACCACCTCCTCGACGGGCTTGACCGGTTCCTGGCCCGCGGTGGCGAGCATCGCCATCACGGCCGGGTCGTCGCGGTTGAGCACCATCAGCGCGGTCTTGCCGAAGATGCGCGACTTGGCCTGCGCATAGGCCGGCATGTCGCCGTGCCAGTCGAGGTGGTCCTGCGTGAGGTTGAGCACCGTCGCGGCCGCGGGCTCGAAGCCCTGCACGCCGTCGAGCTGGAAGCTCGAGAGCTCGATCACCCAGGCCTCGGGCAGCGTGCCGGCATCGAGGTGCGCGCTCAGCGTATCGAGCAGCGTCGGGCCGATGTTGCCGGCCACCGCCACGCTCTTGCCGCCGCGCTCGATGAGCTGGCCGGTCAGCGCCGTGACCGTGGTCTTGCCGTTGGTGCCGGTGATCGCGAGCACCACCGGCGTGTAGCCCTTGGCGGGCTCGGGCGCGGGGGCCGGCTCGGGCTGGGCCTCGGCCTGCGGCGCCGGCTCCTCCTCGGCCACGGCCGAGGCGGGATTGGTGGCGGCGAACTCGGCGATCTTCGCGACGAAGTCGGCCGCTTCCTTCGCGGCCGTGGGAACGTAGGGCTTGCCGACCGTGAAGGCCGGCAGGTTCGACGCGGGCTTGGGGGCCGGTGCGGCGACGGGCGCGGGCTCGGCGGGCTCGGGTTGGGTGCCTTCGGCGGCATCCGGCGTTTCGGCCGCGACGGGTTCGGCGCCTGCTTCGACGCCTTCCTGAACCACGGGCGCATCAGCGACCGGCGCCTCGGGTTCCGGCGGCTGCAGCACGGGGACGCTCAGCGAGGGATCGCGCGGCATCGATTCGGGCAAGGCGGCGGGAGCGCGCGGTGCTTCGGAGGTCTGTTCGAGGGCTTCGGGTTCGGCGGGCTGTGCCTCGATCGCGGGCGCCACGGCTTCGACGGCTTCGGCCACTGCCGGCGTCTCGACCACGGCCTCTTCTGCCGCAACGGAAGCTTCTTCCGCCGCCGGCGCCTGGACTTCGGGCAGCACGGCAGGCGCCTGCGCCTCTGGCACCGGCTCGCTCTCGGCCGGCACCGCCGCCTCCAGCGCCAGCTCGCCTTGCGCCGCGCTTTCTTCTTCAACCTCGACCACCGCCGGTGTCTCGACGATCGCGAGATCCGCCAGCGCGCGCGCGAACAGGTCGAGCTCGCCGCCGACCGGCAGTCCGACCGCGCGCGCCGCATCGGCCACCGGCGCGATGGTCTCGGGGCTCAGGCCCGGCGAGCGGTAGACGGCGCGGATGGGCGTGCCCTCGATCAGCGCGGCCGTGAACGGGCCACCGACGAACACCGCCTCGGGCCACTCGGCGCGCAGCGTGTCGAGCAGGGCCGGCGCCTCGCGCGTATCGGCCACCGTCACCTGCGCGCCATGGCGCGCGCACCAGCGCGCCATCGCCAGCCCGGACGCGCCGAGGCCGAGGATGAGGACGGGGAGGTCTTTCAGGTGCCGCATGCGTTGTCTCTCAGCGCAGCTTCAGCGTCGACAGGCCCACGAGGCACAGCAGCATCGTGATGATCCAGAAACGCACCACGACCTGCGTCTCGCGCCAGCCGCTCTTCTCGAAGTGGTGGTGCAGCGGCGCCATCTTGAGCACGCGGCGGCCCTCGCCGAAGCGCTTCTTCGTGTACTTGAAGTAGGTGACCTGGGCCATCACCGAGATCGCCTCGACCACGAAGATGCCGCCCATGATGAAGAACACGATCTCCTGGCGCACGATGACCGCGATGGTGCCCAGCGCGCCGCCGAGCGCGAGCGCGCCCACGTCGCCCATGAAGACCTGCGCCGGATGGGTGTTGAACCAGAGGAAGGCCAGCCCCGCGCCGGCCATCGCCGAGCAGAACACCAGCAGCTCGCCCGAACCCGGGATGTTCGGGAACAGCAGGTACTTCGAGTAGACCGCGCTGCCGGTCACGTAGGCGAACACGCCCAGCGCCGAGCCCACCATCACCACCGGCATGATCGCCAGGCCGTCGAGGCCGTCGGTGAGGTTCACCGCGTTGCTCGCGCCCACGATCACCAGGTAGGTCAGGATCACGAAGCCGATGCCGCCCAGCGGATAGCTGACTTCCTTGAAGAAGGGCACCAGCAGGTTGATCTTGGGCGGGAAGTCGAGGTCGAAGCCCGACTGCACCCAGGCGAAGAACAGCTGCAGCACGCGCCAGTTCGAGCTCTCCGAGATGCTGAACAGCAGGTAGAAGGCCGCGAGCAGGCCCACCACCGATTGCCAGAAGTACTTCTCGCGCGAGCGCATGCCCTCGGGGTCCTTGTGCACCACCTTGCGCCAGTCGTCGACCCAGCCGATCGCGCCGAAGCCCAGCGTGACCCACAGCACGATCCAGACGAAGCGGTTCGAGAGGTCGAACCACAGGATGGTGGCGAAGGCGATCGCGAACAGCACCAGCACGCCGCCCATGGTGGGCGTGCCGCTCTTGCTCAGGTGGGTCTCCATCGCGTAGCCGCGCACCGGCTGGCCGATCTTCAGCGCGGTCAGGCGCCGGATCACGTACGGACCGGCCACGAGGCCGACCACGAGCGCGGTCAGCGCCGCCATCAGCGCGCGGAAGGTCAGGTACTGGAACACCCGCAGGAACCCGAGTTCCGGCGAGAGGGTCTGCAGCCATTGGGCCAGGCTCATGAACATGAAATTGCGCACCGCCCCCGCATCAGGGACGGCCTCCTTCTTGTTGTGGTTGTGTCTGCGGGGTCGCACCCTGCGCCGCGATGGCCTGGACCACGCGTTCCATCTTCATGGAGCGCGAGCCCTTGACCAGCACGCTGCCGACCAGCGGCAGCCGCGCGAGCACCGCGGCGTTCAGGGTGTCGATGTCCTCGAAATGGCGTCCGCCGCCGACCGTGGCCGCGTCGCCGCGCTGGAAGGCGGCGATGCTGTGCTCGGAGGCGCTGCCGAGCGTGTAGACGGTCTCGATGCCGCGCTGGCGCGCCCAGTCGCCGACCTCGGCATGGAATTCGTCCGAACGCTCGCCGACCTCGGCCATGTCGCCCAGCACCAGCAGGCGCGGGCCCGGCAGCGCGGCGAGCACGTCGATCGCGGCGCGCACCGAGTCGGGGTTGGCGTTGTAGCTGTCGTCGACCAGCGTGATGGCGCGGCCGCCTGCCAGCGCGAGCGCGCTGGCCTTGGAACGGCCCTTGACCGGCTCGAAGGCATCGAGGCCGGCCGCGATGGTGTCGAGCGACACGCCCGCGGCCAGCGCGCAGGCGGTGGCCGCGAGCGCATTGATCACGTTGTGGCGGCCCGCGATGCGCAGCCGCGTGGCGAAGCCGCCGAGCGGCGTGCGCACGCGCACCTGCCAGGCGCCCTGCGTCCATTCGGCGTGCTCGAGCCCGATGTCGGCATCGTCGTGCTCGCCGAAGGTGAGGCAGCGGCGCGCGGCGCCGTCGCGCGCCATGTCGCTCCACAGCGTGGTGAACTCGTCGCCGTGCGGGAACACGGCCGTGCCGTCGTCGGGCAGCGCCGCGAACACGGCGGCGTTCTCGACCGCCACGGCCTCGACGCTGACCATGAACTCCTGGTGCTCGCGCTGGGCGTTGTTCACCAGCGCGATGGTCGGGCGCGAGATAGCGGCCAGCCGCGCGATCTCGCCCGGGTGGTTCATGCCGAGCTCGACCACCGCGCGCTGGTGCTGCGCGCGCAGGCGCAGCAGGGTCAGCGGCACGCCGATCTCGTTGTTGAAGTTGCCGGCGGTCGCGAGCGCGCGCTCGGGCTTCGAGGCCATCAGGATGGCCGCGATCATCTGGGTGACGGTGGTCTTGCCGTTGCTGCCCGTCACGGCGATCAGCGGCAGCGAGAACTGCGCGCGCCAGTGCGCGCCGATGGCGCCGAGCGCCACCAGGGTGTCGGGCACCTCGAGGCCGGCCAGGCCCGCGGCCTCGAGGCCGCCGTGCGCGACCGCGGCCATTGCGCCGCTGGCACGCGCCTGCGGCAGGAAGTCGTTGGCATCGAAGCGCTCGCCCTTGAGGGCGACGAACAGGTCGCCCGCGGCCAGGGTGCGGGTGTCGGTGTGCACGCGCGCGATCACGGTCGCGGGATCGCCGACGAGGCGCGCGGCCGGAATCCACTGCTGCAGTTGCGCCAGCGTCAGCGCGAGGGAGGTGGTGTCGCTCATACACCCCTCCGCTTCTCGAGCGCGTCGTGCGCATGGCTGCGATCGGAGAAGGGCAGGCGCTGGCCCGCGATCTCCTGCCAGGCCTCGTGGCCCTTGCCGGCGATCAGCACCACGTCCTCGGGCGCGGCCTGCGCGATCGTGTCGGCGATGGCGAGGGCGCGGTCGACCTGCACGCGCGCATGCTCGGGCCGCGCGAAGCCGCGCAGCACCTGCGCGATGATCGCGTCGGGCTTCTCGCCGCGCGGGTTGTCGCTGGTCACCACGACGTGGTCGGCCTGGCGTTCGGCCACGGCGGCCATCATCGGACGCTTGATCGGATCGCGGTCGCCGCCGCAGCCGAACACGCACCACAGCTTGCCGCCGCGCTGCTGCGCGAGCGGGCGCAGGCCGGCCAGCGCCTTGTCGATGGCGTCGGGCGTGTGGGCGTAGTCGACCACCGCGAGCGGCACGCCGGCCCCGGTGCCCACGCGCTCCATGCGGCCCGGCACGCTGCTCAGGTTCGCGCACGCCGCCACGGCCTGCGCGAGCGTCAGGCCCAGCGCGCGCAGCGTGCCGAGCACGCCGAGCAGGTTGGCCACGTTGTACTGGCCGATCAGGCCGGTCGCCACGCGCTCGACGGCCGCGGTGCCGTGCTCGGCGACCGAGAACTGCAGGCCCTGGGCGTCGTAGCCGATGTCGCGCGCCATCAGGCGCGCCGGGTTGCCGTCGGCCGACACGGTCCAGACGTCGAGCGCGCCGACGCCGGCATCGATCAGGTTCGCGCACAGGCTGGCGCCATGGGTGTCGTCGATGTTGATCACCGCGGCGCGCAGGCCGGGCCAGCGGAACAGCTCGGCCTTGGCCTGCCAGTAGGCATCCATGCTGCCGTGGTAGTCGAGGTGGTCCTGCGTGAAATTGGTGAACACGGCCACCGCGATCCGGGCACCGTCGAGCCGGCGCTCGGCGATGCCGATCGACGAGGCCTCGATGGCGCAGGCGCCGAAGCCGCGCTCGACCAGCGCGCGCAGCTCGCGCTGCATCATCACGGGATCGGGCGTGGTGAGGCCGGTGTAGGTCAGCTCGGGCGGCACGCCGATGCCCAGCGTGCCCATCACGGCGCACGGCGAGGGCGCATCGCGCTGCACGGTGCCGTCGGGCCGCATCGGGCGCACGCCGCCGGCCGGCCGCAGGGTCGACAGCGATTCGGCCAGCCACCAGGCAGTGGAGGTCTTGCCGTTGGTGCCGGTCACGGCCAGCAGGTCGAGCCGGGCCGAGGGATGGTCGTAGAAGGCCGCGGCGATCGGGCCGGTGGCGGCCTTGAGGCCGGGATAGCTGACGATGCGCTCGTCGCAGTCGAAGCCGAAGGCCTCGACGCCCTCGTGCTCGACCAGGCAGGCCGCCGCGCCCCGCGCCAGCGCCGCCGCCACGTGCTTGCGGCCGTCGGTCGCGGCGCCGGGCCAGGCGACGAACACGTCGCCCGCGCCGACCGAGCGGCTGTCGGCATGCAGCGCGCCCTGCGGCACCCGCTCCTTGAGCCAGGCCGCGGCCAGTGGGGGGGAGGTGAAGGTCAGCATGCTCAGAAGCTCTCGTCCACGCCCTGGGTCATCACCAGGGGCTTGACCGCCAGGTCGGGCGGCACGTTCATCATGCGCAGCGTCTGCTGCACGACCTCGCTGAACACGGGCGCCGCGGCCAGGCCGCCGAAGTACTGGCCGTCGGTCGGCTCGTCGATCATCACCGCGACGATGATGCGCGGCTTCTCGATCGGCGCCATGCCGGTGAACCAGGCGCGGTACTTGTTGCTCGCGTAGCCCTTGCCGACCTGCTTGTGGGCCGTGCCCGACTTGCCGCCGACCGAGTAGCCGACCGTCTGCGCGCGCGTGCCGGTGCCGCCCGGGCCCGCGGCCATCTGCAGCATCTTGCGCACCGCGAGCGCATTCGACGGCGAGAAGACGCGCACGCCGGCCGGCGGCTCGGTGTTCTTGAGGATCGTCGCCGGAATGATCGCGCCATCGTGCGCGAACGCGGTGTACGAATGTGCCATTTGAAACAGCGAGGCCGACAGGCCGTAGCCGTAGGCCATGGTGGCCTGCTCGACCGGCTTCCAGGTCTTCCAGGGCCGCAGCCGGCCGGTGACCGCGCCGGGGAACTGGATCTGCGGCTTCTGGCCGTAGCCGAGCGCCGTGTAGGTGTCCCACATCTCGTGCGGGGTCATCTTCTGCGCGATCTTGAGCGCGCCGACGTTGCTCGACTTCTGGATCACGCCCTCGACCGTCAGCGTGCCGTAGTTGTGGGTGTCGCTGATGGTGAAGCCGCCGAGCTGGTAGCGCCCCGGCGCGGTCTCGATCGGCGTCGTGGGCTTGACCCGGCCGGCCTCCAGCGCCATCGCCACGGTGATCGGCTTCATGGTCGAGCCGGGCTCGAAGGTGTCGGTCATCGCGCGGTTGCGCAGCTGCTCGCCCGTGAGGTTCTGGCGCTTGTCGGGCACGTAGCTCGGGTAGTTGGCCAGCGCCAGCACCTCGCCGGTGACGGCGTCGAGCACCACCACGCTGCCGGCCTTGGCCTTACGCGCGGTCACGGCGTCGCGCAGCTTCTGGTAGGCGAAGAACTGCACCTTGCTGTCGACGCTGAGCTGGATGTCCTTGCCGTCGAGCGGCGGCACCTGCTCGCCCACGCCCTCGACCACGCGACCCAGGCGGTCCTTGATCACGCGGCGCGAGCCGGCCTTGCCGGCCAGGTCCTTGTCGAACGCGAGCTCGATGCCTTCCTGGCCGCTGTCCTCGACGTTGGTGAAGCCCACCACGTGCGCGGCGGCCTCGCCCTCGGGGTACTGGCGCTTGTATTCCTTGCGCTGGTAGATGCCCTTGAGGTTCATCGCGGCGATCTGCTTGGCGATCGGCTCGTCGACCTGGCGCTTGATCCAGACGAAGGTCTTGTCCTCGTCCTCGAGCTTCTTGTCGAAGTCCTTCTGCGGCATCTCGAGCAGCTTGGCCACCTGCTTGAGCTTGGCGCGCACCTCGGGATCGTCGCGCTCCACGTCCTCGGGAATGGCCCAGATGCTGGGCGCCACCACGCTCGACGCGAGGATCAGGCCGTTGCGGTCGAGGATGCGGCCGCGGTTGGCCGGCAGCTCGAGCGTGCGCGCGAAGCGCACCTCGCCCTGGCGCTGGAAGAAGCTGTTGCCGAACACCTGCACGTAGGCCGCGCGGCCCGCGAGCACGACGAAGCCCAGCGCGATGCCGCCGACGATGAACTTGCTGCGCCACACCGGCGTCTTGCTCGCCAGCAGGGGGCTGGTGGTGTAGCGCACGCTGCGGCGGCTCATCGCTGCCCCCTTGCGGCTGCGGCGGCGGCCGGCTTGTTGGCGGCCGGCTTGTTGACGGGTGGTGCGGGCGGCGGCGCGACCACGGCCGGGATCACGCTGCCGTCGGGACGCACGTACTGCGTGATGGCCGGCGAGGTGGTGCGCATCTGCAGCTGTTCCTTCGCGAGCTTCTCCACGCGCAGCGGCGTGGCCTGCGCGCGCTTCTCGACCTGCAGCCGGTCGTGGTCGAGCTCGAGGCGGCGCGTCTCCTGCATCGTGCGGTCGAGCTCGGTGTAGAGCTGGCGCGAGAGGTATTGCGTGTGCACGAGGTAGAGCGCCGTGGCGATCACGGACAGCAGCAGCAGCAGGTTCAGGCGTGCCATCTCAGCGGCCTCCCCGTTCGCCGCGCGTGGCGGGCGCAGAAGGCACGAAGCCGCCCGGGATGCGGCGGCTGGAAATCGGGCGGCCGAGGCCGTGGACGCGGGGCCGTGTCATGGCGTCTCCGTTCGTTCGGCCACGCGCAGGATCGCGCTGCGCGAGCGCGGATTGCCGTCGACCTCGGCCTCGGAAGGCTTGATGCGCTCGAGCGCGCGCAGCCGCATCGCCTTCGGCGCCGCGAACGGCGCGCGGCGGTCGTAGACCTCCTTCGAGTGCTTCGCGATGAACTGCTTCACGATCCGGTCTTCGAGCGAATGGAAACTGATCACCGCGAGCCGGCCGCCGGGTTGCAGCACCGACAGGCTCGCCTCTAGCGCCTGTTGCAGCTCTTCAAGCTCGGCGTTGATGAAAATCCGAAGAGCCTGAAATGTGCGCGTTGCAGGGTTCTGGCCCGGCTCGCGGGTTTTGACCGTGCCAGCCACGAGCTCGGCCAGTTCGGTGGTGGTTGAAATTGCGCCCCGTTCTTGTCTGCGAGCAACAATCGCCTTTGCAATCTGAACAGCAAACCGTTCTTCGCCATAGTCACGGATCACCTCTGCAATTTGTTGGAGTTCTGCCGTTGCCAGCCACTCGGCCACGCTCTCGCCGCGCGTGGTGTCCATGCGCATGTCGAGCGGGCCGTCGAAACGAAAACTGAAACCGCGCGCCGGGTTGTCGATCTGCGGCGAGCTCACGCCCAGGTCCAGCAGCACACCCGCCACGCTCGCGCCGGGCAGCTCGCCCAGCGAACGGAATCCCTGGTGCCGGATGGAAAAACGCGCATCCGAGATGCGCGCTGCTTCGGTCACCGCTTCCGCATCCTTGTCGAAGGCAATCAACCTGCCTTCCGGCGCCAGCCGCGCGAGGATCGCGCGCGAATGCCCGCCCCGGCCGAAGGTCGCGTCCACGAAGGTGCCGGGCGCGGCCGTCCGGCCTGCGAGAAGGGCTTCGACCGCTTCGTCCAGAAGAACGGTCGTGTGGGTCCATGCGGTATTCACGATGCCCCTCAGAACGCGAAGTCCTGAAACACATCCGGCATTTCGCCCTGGGTGGCCTCGGCCTCCTTGGCCTCGTAGGTGGCCTTGTCCCAGAGTTCGAAATGGTTGCCCATGCCCAGCAGCAGGGTGTCGCGCGTGATGCCCGTGGCCGCGCGCAGCTCGGGCGACACGAGGATGCGGCCGGTGCCGTCCATCTCGACGTCCATCGCGTTGCCGAGGAACACCCGCTTCCACCACTGCGCCGACATCGGCAGCGCGGCGATCCGCTCGCGGAACTTCTCCCATTCCGGGCGCGGGAACACCATCAGGCAGCCATGGGGGTGCTTGGTGATCGTGAGCTGGCCGCCCGCCGTGGCGCTCAGGACGTCGCGATGCCGGGTCGGCACCGAAAGCCGCCCCTTGGCATCCAGACTGAGCGATGACGCGCCTTGAAACACGACCGAGAAACCCCTGTGGTGGGAAGGCCGCAGCGCCCGAAGGGCACACTACTCGCACTTTTTCCCACTTAACTGCACTTTTTTGCACTGTAGCAGGAAACACTTCCGGCGCAACCAGGCGTGCGGGGTATTTTTTGTAATGGAATCAACGACTTAGCGCCGATTCCAAGATTCTGGAATCGGCGAATTTCGTTGAGGAAGAAGGACTTAGCTCACGCAGTGAATGTGATGCGTGAAGCATTGCCCCTGTAACAGGGGCAAGGGCGGCGACTTCAGAGGATGAAGCGCGACAGGTCTTCGTCGTGACTTAGTGCCGCCAGGCGCTGGTCCACGTAGGCGGCATCGATGCGGATCGTCTGGCCCTCGAGACGGGCCGCGTCGAAGCTTACTTCATCGAGAAGACGCTCCATCACCGTCGACAGGCGGCGCGCGCCGATGTTCTCGGTGCGCTCGTTGACCTCGAAGGCGATGCTCGCGAGACGGGTCACGCCCTCGGGCGTGAAGTCGAGCGTGACGCCCTCGGTGGCCAGCAGCGCCTGGTACTGCTTCACGAGCGAGGCGCGGGTCTGCGTGAGGATGCTCTCGAAGTCCGCCACCGACAGCGACTGCAGCTCGACGCGGATCGGGAAGCGCCCCTGCAGCTCGGGAATCAGATCGCTGGGCTTGCTCAGGTGGAAGGCGCCGCTCGCGATGAACAGCATGTGGTCGGTGCGCACCACGCCGTACTTGGTGCTCACGGCCGTGCCCTCGACCAGCGGCAGCAGGTCGCGCTGCACGCCCTGGCGCGAGACGTCGGTACCCTGCGCCTCGCTGCGCGTGGCGACCTTGTCGATCTCGTCGATGAACACGATGCCGTTCTGCTCGGCGTTGGCGATCGCCTGGGTGCGGATCTCGTCCTCGTTCACCAGCTTGGCCGCTTCCTCGTCGATCAGGAAGCGCATCGCCTCGGCGATCTTGAGCTTGCGCGTCTTGCGCTTGCCCTGGCCCATCTGGCCGAACATGCCCTTGAGCTGCTCGGCCATCTCCTCCATGCCGGCGGGGCCCATGATCTCGAGCGGCGCGCGCGTCTCGACCAGGTCGATCTCGATCTCCTTGTCGTCGAGCTGGTGCTCGCGCAGCTTCTTGCGGAAGGCCTGGCGCGTGGCGTTGCCGCTGTCGGGCGCGGCGCCGTCGGCCAGCCGCGCGGGCGGCAGCAGCACGTCGAGGATGCGCTCCTCGGCCGCGTCCTCGGCGCGCGCGCGCACCTTGGCGCTCTCGGCCTCGCGGGTCTGCTTGACGGCGATCTCGGCCAGGTCGCGGATGATCGAGTCGACGTCCTTGCCGACGTAGCCCACCTCGGTGAACTTGGTGGCCTCGACCTTGATGAAGGGCGCGTCGGCCAGCCGCGCGAGGCGGCGCGCGATCTCGGTCTTGCCCACGCCCGTGGGGCCGATCATGAGGATGTTCTTGGGCGTGATCTCGGCGCGCAGCTTGTCGTCGACCTGCTGGCGGCGCCAGCGGTTGCGCAGGGCGATGGCCACGGCGCGCTTGGCCTGCGGCTGGCCGACGATGTGGTTGTCGAGCTCGGAGACGATTTCCTGGGGGGTCATGGACATGGTGGCGGGCCTCAGAGCGTCTCGACGGTGTGGTTCATGTTCGTGTAAATGCAGAGTTCGCCCGCTATCTCCAGCGATTTCTTCACGATCTGCTCGGCCGTGAGCTCGGTGTTGTCGAGCAGCGCCTTGGCCGCCGACTGCGCGTAGGCACCGCCCGAACCGATGGCGATGACGCCGTTCTCGGGCTCCAGCACGTCGCCGTTGCCGGTGATGATCAGCGAGGTGGTGGCATCGGCCACCGCCAGCATGGCCTCGAGGCGGCGCAGCACGCGGTCGGTGCGCCAGTCCTTGGTCAGTTCGACCGCGGCACGCGACAGGTGGCCCTGGTGCTTCTCGAGCTTGGCCTCGAAGCGCTCGAACAGGGTGAAGGCGTCGGCCGTGGCGCCGGCGAAGCCGGCCAGCACCTTGCCGTGATAGAGCCGCCGCACCTTGCGCGCCGTGCCCTTGATGACGATGTTTCCGAGTGTGACCTGCCCGTCCCCGCCGATGGCGACCTGGTCGCCCTGGGGGGTCTTGCGGCGCACGCTCACGATGGTGGTGCCGTGAAATTGTTCCATCGCAGCCATCTGGGGCCTGGACGGGGCAATGCAAGTCCGCGCAGGGCGGCTTGGAAGCCTAGTTCTTGCGCACCGCGACCGTCGCGTGGTCGGCGATGCCCACCAGGCCGAACAGGGTCGCGATCAGCCGGTGCGCGTCGACGAACTGCACCCGCTCGCCCTTGGCGTCGCGCTCGCGCACCCAGCCCAGCAGCGCGCCAGCCGCGGCCAGGTCCATGCGCAGCAGCGCGGCGCAGGAGATCACGGGCGCGGTGCCCCCGCGCAGGTCGGCGTCGAGCCGCTGCAGGTTCGAGGGCGCCTCGCCGCGCAGGTCACCCGCGAGCGCCGCGAAGCCGCTGCCGGCCGAGGGAAAGCTCTCGGACTCGCCGCCCACCGACAGCAGCGACCAGACCGAGCCCATGCGCGACGGCGTGGACACCGGCGCGGCCACGGCGCTGTATTCGCCGCGCGGGTCCTGCCAGGACGGCGGCGACACCTCGTAGGTGATGCAGTAGTTGAGCGCCACCAGCTCGAAGTCGTCGGGCAGGTGCATCAGGCGCAGCGCGGCCATGTGCAGCTGCCACCAGACGTCGTCGATGCCGCGCTTGTTGTTGGGCGCGGACTCGGCCAGCACCGCCAGCAACTGCGCCGCGCCGATGAAGCGCAGCTTGACCGGCGAATCGGCCCAGTGCGCGAACAGCACGCGCAGCGGCGCCGCGGCATCGGAGCCGATCGCGCCCAGCGCGCGCCAGTCGAGCGTCCAGACCGAGCCGGCCTGCGACAGCGCCCGCGTGAGCGCCACCAGGCCATCGCGCCCCAGCTTCGCCGGCGCGGCCCAGTCGGCAGCGCCTTCGGCGGGGGCGCTGTCGCCCTCCTCGCTGGCCGCCACCGCTTTCACGCTGCGCGCCAGTTCGTCGAGCGCCACCCAGTCGGGCCCCATGCGCCGCATGCGCTGGGCATAGCGCATGCGCGCGGCCGCGAACTTGGCGGCGTCGCCGGTGGCGCGGTAGAGATCGAACAGCGCGCGCCAGCGGGCGTCGTCGCGCTCGACTGTCGCGGCATGGGTCTCGTCGGTGCCGCTCGCACCCTCGGAGGCCAACGCCTGCAGCAGGATCGCCTCGGCACCGACGTCATCGCCGTGCGCGAAGCGGATCACCGCCTCCTCGAGCGCGCCGTCCTGCGCGAGCCGGCTCGCCATGTGGCTGCCGCTCGGCGAGGCCGTGGCCACGGCCGCGGGCGCCACCGGTGCGGGCACCGGCCGGGAGGGCGGCTCGAGCAGCGCGTCGGTGTCCGCCGGCGCCAGCGTCTCGGCGCCCGCGTCGGGCGGCGACTTGACCAGCGTCTCGCCGTTCGGCCCGCGCCCCTTCCACCACTGCTGCGACATCTGCTCCTCGATCTCGTCGATCTTCTTGAGCGTGAGCGCGCGGCCCTCGGATTTCTCCGAGGTGCTGTTGATGTTGAACGACGACGGCGTGACCGTCGCGTCGAAGGCGTGGGCGGCGGCCTCGCGCTGGCGCAGCTTGCGCAGCATGTCGAACTCGCGCCGGCGCACGAAATCGTTGCGCTGTCGCCGCTCGATCATCTCCTTGAGCATTTCCCGGCTGTAGGCCGGGTCGGGCAGCGAGGAGTCGGAGGCGTTCGAATTCGAGGGGGGGTTGTCCAGCTCCGACCAATCCTTGAGCGGATTGCGGACGAACTTCGCCACCTTGGAGAGCAGGCGGCCCGTTTCTTCCTTTGGCATTCGCGGGCGATGGACGACGGTCGGGGCCGGGCCGGAGAACCGGCGCTCAGTCCCCGAACATCTTCTGCTTGAGCTCGCGGCGCTGCTGCGCTTCGAGCGACAGCGTGGCGGTCGGGCGGGCCAGCAGGCGGCCGACGCCGATCGGCTCGCCGGTTTCGTCGCAGTAGCCGTAGTCGCCGGCGTCGATGCGCTGGATCGACTGCTCGATCTTCTTCAGCAGCTTGCGTTCGCGGTCGCGGGTGCGCAGCTCGAGGGCATGCTCTTCCTCGATGGTGGCGCGGTCGGCCGGATCGGGCACGACCACCGTGTCTTCACGCAGGTGCTCGGTGGTTTCGCCGGCATTCTCGAGAATGCCGCGCTTGAGTTCGACGAGCTTCAGGCGGAAGAACGCCATCTGCTTTTCGTTCATGTACTCGGAATCGGGCATCGCGATGACTTCGGCATCGCTGAGTTCTTCGACGGACTTGGTCTTCCAGTTGTTGGCCAACTTCGGATCTTTCTTCACATTCACGGGGGGAGGCGGCACCAGCGCCTGCGAGGCGGTCTGGATAAAGCTGGACTTGGCGGCGGTCGATGCCACCGATTGCGGCATCGAGGGCACCGTCAGTTGCGACAGGCGGGACACCCGGCCGCCGCGGGCGGGAGCGGGCGCGGCCGTTGCCGTGGCGACTTCGGGCTCGGGGGTCGAAGGTGTCGCCGGGGCGGGGGAAGAGGCGGCAGCCGTTTTTTTCATGGGGATCGAGGGAACAGGTGAAACGGCACGCGGGCCGACGGGTTTGGTGGACGATGGACCCGCTTTGGCTGTCTTGCTCGCGCTCTTGGCCGGGACGCTTGCCGCCGGCTCGCTGGCAGGCTTGGTGGCGGGATGAACTGCTTTCTTCGCCGTTGCGCTCGCGGCCTTGGCCGTGGGCGTTGCGGTCTTCTCTGTCTTGACGCTCTTCGCTGCGGCGCCTTCCTTCTTCGCCACGGTCGCCGTCGCGGAAGATGCTTTCTTGGCCGCCGGTACAGCCGGCTTCGCGGCCGTCGCCTTGGTGGCGTCGGTCCTGGATGCTGGCGTGGCCTTGGCGGCGGGCTTCTTCACGGTGACTGGCTCCTTGGACGAACTGGAACGCGCTTTCACTGGTGTCTCCTCCCATGGGAGCCACTGCGGACCTGGTCGGCCGCGCGGGCTCCACGTTGTCGAGGGCATCCGCCGGTCGGCGAACCCCGGGGTTATACCCCCGAAAGCCCGCCGCAAACATGCGGCGCCCTCCTGTCGTCGACCCCTGCCGCCCCCTTGCGGGGGGACCTGGCGTTTTCAACAGGCGCGCGATTGTATAGAGAACTCGAATGCGCGGGCGATGCGTTTGACCCCCACGGCGCTCCGGTAGCATCGCGCCGCGCCGGCGGAGGGCCGGCGCCAGGGGCCTCATGGCCCCGGATACCCCTACAAGAAAGCCGAACTTGAGCAAGAAGACCGTCCTGGGAGTCCTGGCCGCCGCGATCGCGCTGGCCTATGCCGGCAGCACCTGGTGGGCCGGCAACAAGGTGAAATCCGTCTATGACAACGCCTTCGCGGAGCTGCCGGAGCAGACCGCGCTGGTGCGCGTGGTCGAGCGCGACTACGAGCGCGGTTTCCTCGGCGCGGTCAGCACCGTGACGCTGGAACTGGGCTGCCCGGCCGATGCCGCGCGGCCCGACGCCTCGGAAGACGACGACGGCGAGGACGCCGCGCCCGCCCCGGCCAAGCCGCTGCGCCTGAGCTTTCGCGACACCATCCGCCACGGCCCGCTGGCCGGCGGCAGCCTGGCCGCGGCCACCATCGACAGCGAACTGCGGCTCGACATCAAGGGCCAGGCCGAGGCCAGGAAGGTGTTCGGCGACGCCCGGCCGTTCAGCGCCCACACCCGGGTCGGCTTCGACGGCGGCTACGCCAGCGAGATCGCGCTCGCGCCCGGCCAGTTCGTCGACGAGGACAGGACCCGCGTCTCCTGGCAGGGCGCGCAGTTGCGCGTACGGGTCGACGGCGCGCGCACCGAGGCGCACTACGAACTCGCCCTGCCCGGCTTCGAGGCCGCGGACCTGCGCAACGGCGTCAACCTCAAGATGGGCAAGCTCGGCGCCCGGGCCGACCTCGACATCCGCCACGGCTGGATGCTGGCCACCGGCAAGAGCACGGGCCGGCTCGAGGCGCTGGAATTCACGGCGACCGGCAGGGAGGCCGATCCCGACGCCGCCCCCGCCAGGCCCTTCCCCGCCATCGTGCTGCAGGGCCTCGACGCCGCCAGCGACGCCACCATCGAGAACGGCCTCTACGCCGGCACCGCCACCTTCAAGGGCACGGGCTCGGTCGGCGCGACGCGCATCGACGACTTCGAGATGGCCAGCAGCATGCGCCGCATCGACGTCGGCGCCTACCGCAAGCTGGCCGAGATCTGGACCCGCTCGGCCGCCGCCAACGGCTGCATCCGCGGCGGCAAGGCCTCGCAGGCCGCGCTGCGTGCGCTGCTCGACCGGGTCGCGCCCGACCTCAAGACCATGGCCAGCCACGGCCCCGAGATCGGCCTCGACCGGCTGCGGCTCGAGATCGATGGCCAGCGCGCCGAGTTCAGCTATTCGGCCGCCATGGCCGGCGTGACCGAGGAGGACCTGCAGCTGCCCGGTAGCGCGCTGATGCTCAAGCGCGGCGTGCTCAAGGCCGACGCGCGGCTGCCGGTGAAATGGATCGAGAAGATCGCCGGGACCGCGAGCGGCGACCAGGCCGCGTCCCCCGAAATGGCTGCGCTGATGATCGAACAGTTCGAGCAACAGGGCTACCTCAAGCGCACGGGCGACGACGTGACCAGCCAGGTCGAATTCAGCGGCGGCCAGCTCAAGCTGATCGGCAAGCCCGTCGAGCTGCCCGCCAAGTAAAAAAGGCGCCGGGCCTCGCGGCCGGCGCCTTTTCTTCATTCGGAAAACTCAGCTCACACCAGGCACTGCTCGAGCCCCTGCTCGAGAATCTCGCGCGGCAGCTCGATGCCGATGAACACCATGCGGCTCTGGCGCTGCTCGTCCTTGCCCCATTCGGGACCGAGGTCGCTGCCCATCAGCTGGTGCACGCCCTGGAAGATCACCTTGCGCTCGGTGCCCTTCATGTTCAGCACGCCCTTGTAGCGCAGCATGCGCGGGCCGTAGATGTTGACGATCGCGCCCAGGAAGTCTTCCAGCTTGGCCGGGTCGAAGGCGCGGTCGGCCTTGTAGACGAAGCTCTTGACGTCGTCGTCCGTGTGGTGATGGTGGCCATGGCCCTCGTGCTTGTGCGAAGGATGGTCGCAGTGCTCGCCATGCGCGTGGTCATGGTCGTGATGGTCGTGGTCGTCTTCCTTCAGGAAGTCGGGGTCGATGTCGAGCTTGGCGTTCAGGTTGAAGCCGCGCAGGTCGAAGATGTCCTTGAGCGGCACGTCGCCGAAATGCGCCTTCTGCTGCGGCGCGCGCGGGTTCATGTGCTTGAGGCGATGGATCAGCGCCTCGGTCTCCTCGGCCGACACCAGCTCGCTCTTGCTGATGAAGATCTGGTCGGCGAAGCCCACCTGGCGGCGCGCCTCCTGGCGGTCGTTGAGCTGCTGCGGCGCGTGCTTGGCGTCGACCAGCGTCAGGATCGAGTCGAGCAGGTAGCTCTCGGCGATCTCGTCGTCCATGAAGAAGGTCTGCGCCACCGGGCCGGGATCGGCCAGGCCCGTGGTCTCGATCACCACGCGGTCGAACTCCAGCAGGCCCTGGCGCTTCTTGGCGGCCAGCAGCTGCAGCGCCTCGCGCAGGTCTTCGCGGATGGTGCAGCAGACGCAGCCGTTGCTCATCTGCACGATCTGCTCCTTCGATTCGGTCACGAGGATGTCGCTGTCGATGTTCTCCTCGCCGAACTCGTTCTCGATGACCGCGATCTTCTGGCCGTGGGCCTCGGTCAGGATGCGCTTGAGCAAGGTCGTCTTGCCCGAGCCGAGGAAGCCGGTGAGGATGGTGGCGGGAATCAAGGCCATGGGGTGCTCCGGAAGCGGAAAACGGATGGAATGGATCGGAAAGCGGGAAACTGGCGGGCAGTGTAGCCAGTGCCACTGAGTTGCGTTGCCGCGGGGGCCAAGCCCCCTTCGGCCGGCACGGTCAAGCGGGTTTTCGTACCACCGCCAGCCCCTTGAGGTACTCGCCCTCGGGGAATTCGATGGTCATCGGATGGTCGGGCGCCGCGCCCAGGCGCTCGGCGATGTAGCCGTCCACGCCGGCATCGAGCCCGGCCGAGGCCACGATCTTGTGGAACAGGTCGGCGCCCACGCCGCCCGAGCACGAGAAGGTCAGGAGCACCCCGCCCGGCTCGAGCAGCTTGAGCGCGAGCCGGTTGATGTCCTTGTAGGCGCGCGCGGCGCGCTCGGCATGCGCCACCGTGGGCGCGAACTTCGGCGGATCGAGCACGATGGCGTCGAAGCTGCGCCCCTGGTCGAGGAACTCGCGCAGCACGGTGTTGACGTTGGCGTCGAGGAACTCGGCCTCGAAGCCGTCGGCCGCCGCGTCGAAGCCGTTGAGCGCCAGGTGGCCGCGCGCGCGCTCGAGCGCCGGCAGCGAGGAATCGACCGACACCAGCGAGGCGCCCTTCACCGCGTCCGCCGCCTTCAGGCCCGCGAGCGCCGCCACCGTGAAGCCGCCCGTGTAGCAGAAGCAGTTGAGCACGCGCCGGAAGCGCCGGTGCCGCGCCATCTCGGCAAAGCGCCGGCGGCTGTCGCGCTGGTCGAGGTAGAAGCCGGTCTTGTGGCCGGTGGCGATGTCGAGCGACAGCTTCCAGTCGTGCTCGCGGATCACGATCTCGGTCGCCTCGTCCTGTCCGCGCAGCCAGCCCGTCACGGGCTTGAGCCCCTCGCGCTCGCGCCCGCTGGCGTCCGAGCGCTCGTAGAGCTTCGACAGGCCCGTCGCCTTCAGCAGCGCATCGGCCAGCACGGCCTTCCAGCGCTCCACGCCGGCCGACAGGAACTGCGCCACCAGCGTGTCGCCGTAGCGGTCCACGATCAGGCCCGGCAGGCCGTCGGCCTCGCCATGCACCAGCCGCACGCCGTCGCTCTGAAGCTCGAACAGGCCGCGCGCCGCGACCGCGCGCGCCACCACCGACGCGAGGAAGGCCGCGTCGATGCGCTGCGTCTCGACGAAGCTCCAGGCACGCGCGCGGATCTTGGAATCGGGGCTGAAGGCCGCCCAGGCGAGGAAGGCACCGTCGTGCGATTCGATGCGCACGGTCTCGCCGGCATCGGCGCCGCCGCGCGCGATGGCGGATTCGAACACCCAGGGATGGCGGCGCTGCAGCGAGCGCTCCTTGCCGGGCTTGAGTCGGAGGGTTTTCATGTTTTCTTGTCGGGAGTTTTCCTGGCGCCACGGCTGCTGCCACTGCCGCCATCGTCGTCGCGGGCCCGCGCGCGCGGATGCGCCGCATCGTAGGCGCGCGCCAGGTGCTGGAAATCGAGCCTCGTGTAGACCTGCGTGGTCGCGATGTTCGCGTGCCCCAGCAGGTCCTGCACCGCGCGCAGGTCGCTGCTCGACTGCAGCATGTGGCTCGCGAAGGAATGGCGCAGCATGTGCGGATGCACCGGCGTCGCCAGGCCGGCCTTGAGGCTGCGCCCGCGCAGCAGCTTCCACACCGCCTGCGACGACATGCGCACGCCCTTGGCGCTGATGAAGAGCGCCGCCGCCTCGGCCGGTTCGCGCAGGGTGGCGGCCGTGAGCGCCGCGCAGTCGCCGCGCACCGCGAGCCAGGCCGCCAGGGCCTCGATGGCCTTCGAGCCCACCGGCACCATGCGCCGCTTGCTGCCCTTGCCGAGCACGCTGGCCTCGTGGGCGTCCATGTCGATCCAGCCGCGCGCGGTCTGGCTCGCGCGCGCGTCGAGCCCCGTGAGCTCGCTCACGCGCAGGCCGCAGCCGTAGAGCACCTCGACGATCGCGCGGTCGCGGGTCTCGGTCCAGGGGTCGGCCTCGGTGTCGTGCAGCTCGGCCAGCCGCACCGCGTCGTCCACGCCCAGCGCCTTGGGCAGCGGGCGGTCGGCCTTGGGGGCGTGCACGTCCTGCACCGGGTTGAAGCCGATCAGCTTCTCGTGCCCGAGCCAGCGGTAGAAGCTGCGCCAGCACGACAGCACCAGCGCGATGCCGCGCGGCTCGCGGCCCGAGCCATGCAGCTGCGCCATCCAGCGGCGCACGTGCGCGGTCTGCACGCGATCCAGCGGCAGCTTTGCCTCGGCCGCGTTCGCCGCCAGTTCCTTCAGGTGGTAGCTGTAGAGCTCGAGCGTGCGCGCCGACAGCCGGCGCTCCACGCGCACGTACTCCAGGTATTTCTCGATCCAGCCCGAGTCGGCGGGCGGGGCCTCGGCCCCGGCCGCGCTAGAAGAGGTAGCCATGCGCGGCATTGTTCACGACCGCGAGCGGCTCGCGCAATGCGCCCTTGAAGACCATGCCCCAGCGTCGCCAGCAGCTCGAGGGCGCGGCCGCGTACTGCACGTCGAAGGCGCGGTCGAAACCGCTGTTGCGCGCCAGCCGCTTCACGCGCCACAGGTGGTAGGGCTCCGACACCACGATCACGCTGCGCACGCCGGCTGCCTGCAGCATCGGCGTCGACAGCGCGAGGTTCAGCCGCGTCGAGCTCGACACGCGCTCCTGCCGCATCGGCCCGGTATGGCCCACGGCGCGCGCATGCTGCTCCATCACCTCGGCCTCGATGCGGCCGTCCTCGGTGTCGACTCCGCCCGAGAACAGCAGCTCGCGCGCCAGCCCGGCGCGCGCCAGGGCCACGCCCTCGTCGACGCGCCCGGTCAGGCAGGGATTGGGCTTGCCGCGCAGGTAGGCGCGGTTGCCGAGCACCAGCGCGGCGTCGGCCGCGCGCTGCGGCGGGTTGGCGAGCGCCTCGCGCGCGCCCTGCCACACCACGGTCCAGGCGGCCGCATAGACCACCACGCCGACGCCGAACACCGTCCAGGCCGCGATCCGCAGCACGCGCGGCACCCGGCGCCACAGGCGCCCCAGCGCCGCGACGGGATGGATCAAGGCCGCAGCCGCGACAGCGCGCCCGAGGCCAGTTCGGCGATGCGCTCGAGGAAGTCGGTGCCCATCTCGGCGTTGAAGCGCTGCGCGTCGGGCGAGGCCAGCACCAGCAGGCCGAAGGCCGGGGCATTGGGCTCGGCGCGCAGCGGAATCAGCGAGATCGAGGCCGCGGCATTGGGCTCGGGCAGCCAGTTGGCCGCCTCGAAGCCCGCGTTCAGGCCGCAGTACGGCGCGGTCAGCGAGGTCGCGAGCGCCTTCACGTCGTCGCTGACCCACTGCGCATAGGCCTCGTTGAGGTATTCGGTGCCGCAGTCCCAGACCTTGATGGCCGTCTGCGGCACCAGGAACAGCGACTGCAGGTCGACCGCGATGCGGTAGGGCAGGCTGCGCGGGTCGCGCGTGGTCAGCAGGCCGGCGGTCCAGCGCTGCAGCCGGTCGGCGATCACCACGTTCTCGGTGCCGTGGCGCACCATGTCCATCACGCGGTGCTCGAGCGCCTTGATCTTCTCGCGCAGCATCTCGGCCTGGCGCTCCTGCAGGCTCACGGCGCGGTTGCCGTGCGGGCTGGTGAGCTGCACCTGCGCCAGCAGCTGGGCATGGCGCTCGAAGAAGTCGGGCGTGTTCGCCAGGTAGTTCGCGATGTCGTCTTCGGTGATCGGGTTCATGGCGTTCGCGTCTTGGTTGTTCGTGAAGGAGGTCATGGCAGGTCCGGCACCTCGATGTCGCCCTCGAACACCGTGGTGGCCGGGCCCGTCATCAGCACCGGCCGGCCCTCGCCCTGCCATTCGATGGTGAGAATGCCGCCGTGCGTCCGCACGTCGACCCGGCGGTCCAGCAGCCCGAGGCGGATGCCCGCCACCACCGCCGCGCAGGCACCGGTGCCGCAGGCCAGGGTTTCGCCCGCGCCGCGCTCGAACACGCGCAGCTTCACCTGCGTGCGGTCGACCACCTGCAGGAAACCGGCGTTCACGCGCTGCGGAAAGCGCGGATGGTGCTCGATCTGCGGCCCCTGCTCGGCCACGGGCGCGGTCTCGACGTCGTCGACGAGCTGCACCGCGTGCGGGTTGCCCATCGACAGCACCGCTACCGAAACGATAGCGCTCTCGGCCTGCGTGCCCAGCGCCAGGTGCCAGGTGTGCCAGCCGCCCTCGGGCTGCGGGTCGAGCCCGGCGGTGTCGAAGGGCACGCGCTCGGGTTCGAAGATCGGCGCGCCCATGTCGACCGTCACGCGGCCGTCGTCGCCCATGCGCGGCTCGATCACGCCGGCCAGGGTTTCGACGCGCACCGTGTCCTTGTCGGTCAGGCCGTGCTCGCGCACGAAGCGCATGAAGCAGCGCGCGCCATTGCCGCACTGCTCGACCTCGCCGCCGTCGGCGTTGTGGATCACGTACTGGAAGTCGGTGCCCGCGGCGCGCGCGGGCCGCACCGTGAGGATCTGGTCGGCGCCGACGCCGAAGTGGCGGTCGGCCAGGAAGCGGTACTGCGCGGGGGTGAGGCCCAGCGTGCCGCGGGTTTCGTCGAGCACGACGAAATCGTTGCCGGCCCCCTGCATCTTGGTAAAGCGGATTCGCATCGACGGATTATCGCCAGCGGCACCGGCCCTGGCGCCAGCGGGCCCAAAGGAAAAACGGCCGGGCGCCGCCGCCGCGCCCGGCCGCCCCCCGCTCAGCCCTGCACGAAGCCCAGCAGGTCCGCGTTCACACGGTCGCGGTGCGTGGTGCAGGTCGCATGCGGCGCGCCCGCGTACACCTCGAGCCGGCTGCCCGCGATCAGCTCGTGCGCCAGCTTGCCCGTGGCCTCGAAGGGAACGACCTGGTCGTCGTCGCCGTGGATCACCAGCGTGGGCACGTCGATCTTCGCCATGTCGGGGCGGAAGTCGGTCTCGGAGAACGCGGTCACGCAGTCGATCGTCGCCTTCAGCGAGGCCTGCAGCGCAATCTGCAGCGTCTGCTTGAACACGCCCTGCGACACCGCCGCGCCCGGCCGGTTGGTGCCGTAGAAGATGGTGCTGAAGTCGTCGAGGAACTGCGCCCGGTCGGCCGCGAGTCCGGAGCGGATGCCGTCGAACAGCGACTTCTCGGGGCCCACCGGATGGTCGGCCGTCTTCATGAACAGCGGCGTGACCGCGCTGATCAGCGCCAGCTTCGCCACCCGCGCCGAGCCGTGGCGCGCGATGTAGCGCGTGACGTCGCCGCCGCCCATCGAGAAGCCCGCGAGCACCACGTTCTTCAGGTCGAGCTTCTCGATCAGCTCGGCGATGTCGTCGGCGAAGGTGTCGTAGTCGAAGCCGGTCCAGGGCTGGCTCGAGCGGCCGAAGCCGCGGCGGTCGAAGGCGATGGCGCGGTAGCCGCGTTCGGCGAAGAACTGCATCTGGCTGTCCCACATGTCGGCGCTCAGGGGCCAGCCGTGGCTGAACAGGATCGGCTGGCCGCTGCCCCAGTCCTTGTAGTAGAGCTCGGTGCCGTCGCGAAGGGTCAGTGTGGTCATGGTTTTTCCTTGGTGAGGGGTTGAAAGAAACGGAAGGGGAAAGAAGGAAGGCTCAGAGCGACAGGAAGTGATGCACCTCCGGCTTGCCCGGCCCCGCATGGAAGCGCAGCGCCTCGCCCTGCAGGTCCGCATCGGCCTGCGACACGCGGTGGTGCTGGCGCAGGTGCTCGGCCCACGACTCGACGAGGAACCATTCCATGATCCGTTCCGGGTCGGCCGTGTGCTCGTGCAGGCCCCAGGCATAGGCGCCGTCGCGGCGGCGTTCGAGCGACAGGCGCTTCATCGCGGCCATGAAGGCGGGCCGGTCGTCCTTGCGGATGCGGTACTCGACCTGGATCATCACGGGCCCGCGGTCGTGCGCCACGGGCTCGGCCACCAGCGGTTCGGGCCAGTGGTTCGAGGCCTGCAGGTCGGCTTCGCCCGCGGGCAGCTTCACGCGGTGGAAGATCAACCCCGCCACCACCAGCCCCACGGCGCCCGCCACCAGCGTGAACGGCACGCCGATCTGCTGCGCCACCAGGCCCCAGCCCAGGCTGCCCGCGGCCATCGCGCCGTTGAACACCGTGAGGTAGACCGCCAGGCCGCGTCCGCGCACCCAGTTCGGCAGGATCGACTGCGCCACGCCGTTGAGCGTGGTCAGCGCCACGATCCAGCCCAGGCCCAGCACCAGCAGCAGCGCCACGGCCAGCCACTGGGGCGGCGCCAGCACCAGCGCGCCCATCACCGCTGCCGTCAGCACCGAGGCCAGCAGCAGCATGCCGTCGGCATCGAGCCGCTCGCGCATCCGCGGCATCAGCAGCGCGCCGCCGATGGCGCCCGCGCCCACCGCGCCCAGCAGCACGCCGTAGAAGCCGGCGCTGCCGCCGAGCATCTGGCGCGCCACCAGCGGCAGCAACGCCCACACCGAGCTCGCGAACAGGAAGAACACCGCCGCGCGCAGCAGCACCACGTGCAGCTCCTTGCTGGAGCGCGTGTAGCGCAGGCCGGCGCGGAAGGCACCGAGGAAGTTCTCCGACAGCCCGCTGTCGACGGCCGCCGGCCGCTTCCACCACAGGAGCGCCGCGATCACGAACACGTAGCTCAGCACGTCCACGCCGTAGGTCACGGCCGCGCCGAAGCTCGCGAGGATCAGCCCGCCCGCGGCCGGGCCGATCGAGCGCGCGATGTTGATGCCCAGCGAGTTCAGCGCCACCGCGCCCTTGAGGTCCGAACGCGGCACCAGCTCGGGCACGATCGACTGCCAGGTCGGCCCCATCAGCGCCGCGCCGATGCCGCCCACGAAGGTCAGCGCGATCAGGTACTCGACCGTGAGCGCGCCGGTGTGCGAGAGCACCAGCAGCGTGCCGCTGACCGCCGCCAGCACCAGCTGCACGAAGATCAGGAAGCGGCGCCGGTCGAGGATGTCCGACAGCACGCCGGCCGGGATCGCCAGCAGGAACACCGGCAAGGTGGCCGCGGTCTGGATCAGCGCCACCGCGGTCGGGCTAGCCGAGAGGTCGGTCACCAGCCACGAGCTCGCCACGTCGCGCATGAAGCTGCCGATGTTGCCGAGCACCGTGGCGGCCCACAGCACCGCGAACACCGGCTGGCGCAGCGGGGCGAAGGCGCCGGGCTTGGCGGTCTTGAGGGCTTCAGTCATCGCGGCGTTCCTTGAGGTCGAGCCAGGCCACGAGCACGAAGCCGCCGACCAGTCCCAGGTGTTCGAAGAAGGAGTTGGCGGCCATGAAGCGCTCATGCCCCAGCGGCATCTCCCAGAAACGCAGCGCGACGAAGGTCGCCATCAGCGTGAAGCCCGCCAGCGCGAGCGCGCCGAGCCAGCGCCAGAAGCCCGCGAGGATCAGCGCCGCGGCGCCGAGCTCGAGCACGATCACCGCCGCGGCCAGCGGGCCGGCCGGCGACAGGCCGAAGTGGTTCATCTCGGCGATCGCCGCGTCGAAGTCCATCGCCTTGTTGAGCCCGCCCTGCAGGTAGGCCGCGCACAACAGCAGCAAGGCGATCCAGCGCACGGCCGAAGAAGTGGTCCAGCGCATCGCCATCACACCGCCCAGCAGGCGCAGCCCAACGCGCCCCAGAAGCTCTTGAGGTCGGCGATCGGCAGCTTGCTGCTCCAGGCCGTCGCGTGGCTGTGACCATGCACGTTGCAATTGTTCGCGCAGCCGCAGGATGCCGCCGCGTTGCGCATGACCTTCTGCATCGGCGCGCCCTCGGCACCGTGCACGCCCTGGGTGTCGGCCCAGCCGGCATAACCGCCGAAGGTACGCGCCGGCGACCAGTCGGGCATCGCGGGCGGCGGCGCGCCCTCGTCGAGCGACGCGAAGCGCCCGGCGCCATAGACCACCTTGCCGCCCACCATCGTCAGCAGCGCCGTGATGTCGGCGATCTCCGATTCGGCGCAGCCGAAGTAGTCGCGGTCGGGCACTACCAGGTCGGCCAGCTGGCCGGCCTGGATGCGGCCCTTCTTGCCCTCCTCGTTCGAGAACCAGGTGACGTTCTCGGTCCACATGCGCAGCGCGCCCTCGCGGTCGAGGCAGTTGCGCTGCGGGTAGAGCTGCATGCCGCCCACCGTCTTGCCCGTGACCAGCCACGACAGCGACACCCACGGGTTGTACGAGGCCACGCGCGTCGCGTCGGTGCCGGCCGAGACCTTGAGCCCGCGCTCCAGCATCTTCTTGACCGGCGGCGTGGCCTCGGCCGCGCCCGCGCCGTAGCGCTCGACGAAGTACTCGCCCTGGTAGGCCATGCGGTGCTGCACCGCCACGCCACCGCCGAGCGCGGCGATGCGGTCCATCGATTCCTCGGAGATCGTCTCGGCATGGTCGAAGAACCAGTTCAGGCCGGCCAGCGGCGTGTCCTTGTTCACCTTCTCGAACACGTCGAGCGAGCGGCTGATGGTCTCGTCGTAGGTCGCGTGCATGCGCCAGGGCCAGCGGTTCTGCGCCAGGATGCGCACCACCTCCTCGAGCTCGCCTTCCATCTCGGGGCCCATCTCGGGCCGCGGCTCGCGGAAGTCCTCGAAGTCGGCGGCCGAGAACACCAGCATCTCGCCCGCGCCGTTGTGGCGGAAGTAGTCGTCGCCCTGCTTGTATTTCGAGGTGCGGGTCCAGTTCAGGAAGTCGGCCTTCTCCTCCTTGGCCTTCTGCGTGAACAGGTTGTAGGCCAGGCGGATCGTGAGCTGCCCGTCGTCGGCCAGCTTCTGGATCACGGCGTAGTCGTCGGGATAGTTCTGGAAGCCGCCGCCCGCGTCGAGCGCGCCGGTCACGCCCAGGCGGTTGAGCTCGCGCATGAAGTGGCGCGTGGAATTGAGCTGGTAGTCGAAGGGCAGCTTCGGCCCCTTGGCCAGCGTCGCGTAGAGGATCGCGGCATTGGGCTTGGCCAGCAGCAGGCCGGTCGGGTTGCCCGCGGCATCGCGCACGATCTCGCCGCCGTGCGGCGCCGGCGTGTCCCTGGTGTAGCCGACGGCGCGCAGCGCGGCGCCGTTGAGCAGCGCGCGGTCGTACAGGTGCAGGATGAACACCGGCGTGTCGGGCGCCACCGCGTTGAGTTCGGCGATGGTCGGCAGCCGCTTCTCCACGAACTGGTGCTCGGTGAAGCCGCCCACCACGCGCACCCATTGCGGCGCCGGCGTGATCGCCACCTGGCGCTTGAGCATGCCCATCGCGTCGGCCAGGCTCCTCACGCCGTCCCAGCGCAGCTCCATGTTGTAGTTGAGGCCGCCGCGGATGATGTGCAGGTGGTTGTCGATCAGCCCCGGCAGCACGCGCTGGCCCTGCAGGTCGATCACGCGGGTGCTCGGGCCGGCCAGCGGCAGCACGTCTTCGGCGCGGCCCACGCGGGTGTAGCGGCCGTCCTTGATGGCCACGGCATCGGCCGTGGGGTTGGCGCGGTCCAGCGTGGTGAAGCGGCCGTTGCGCAGGATGAGGTCGGGGGTCTGGGTGTTGGCCATGGTCGGGGTGGATGCGAGGGAGGTGGCGGCGAAGGCGCCGAGGGCGCCCAGGAGCTGGCGGCGTTGCGGGTCGGGGGTGCTCATGCATCGCTCCTGTCGGACGAGTGGGCGGCGGTCTTCGCCGCTTCGGGCTGCACGCACTTCGGCAGTTCGCCGAACACATGCGGCTTGACCTGGTGATGCAGCCACGAGGTGGCCGCGGGCCGCTCGAACACCTGCCGCACCAGCGGCGGGAGCTGCTCGCCGAGCAGGATGCCGAGCAGGCCGACCAGCGCGATCACCGGCGGCGCCGGCGAGCGCACCTGGAACAGCGCGTAGATCACGCCGACCAGCAGGCCCAGCGCAAGGGAGACGACATAGGGCTTCATGGCCGGCGCTCTCTGTTCGTTGTTCCGTTCGTTGCCGGGGCTCAGCCTTCGTGGGCGCCGAACATGCTCTTGGCGTAGTTGATGCCGATGCCGTAGGCGCCGCCCACCTTCTTCGCGATGCCGGTCGTGAGTTCGTAGGTGTCGCTGCGCGCCCAGTCGCGCTGCAGCTCGAGCAGGTACTGCAGCGAGGTCATCGGCCGCGCGCCGGCCTGCACCATGCGCTGCATCGCGCGCTCGTGCGCCTCGGCCGACACGTCGCCGCAGGCATCGGCGATCACGTAGACCTCGAAGCCCTGGTCCAGCGCCGACAGCGCCGGGCCCACGATGCACACGCTGGTCCACAGGCCCGCGAGCACGATGCGCGGCTTGCCGATCTCATTCACGCGCTCGATCACGGCCGCGTCCTCCCAGGTGTTCATCGAGGTGCGGTCCAGCATCTTCTGCTCGGGGAAGGCGGCCGTGATCTCGTCGAACATCGGGCCCGAGAAGCTCTTCTCGGCCACGGTCGTGAGGATGGTCGACACGCCGAAGCCTGCCGCCGCCTGCGCCACCAGCGCGGCGTTGTTGCGCAGGTTCACCGCGTCGATCGAGTGCGTGGCGAAGGCCATCTGCGACTGGAAGTCGATCATCACCAGCGTGTGGTCGGTGGGGGTCAGCAGGGTGGCGCCGGCGGTGGGGGTGGCTTTGATGGACATGGGAAGACTCCTGAAAAACGAGGTTGAAAAAAAGACAGAGGGGGAGAAACGAAATCAGAGCGCCGGCAGCTCGTTCGGCCGCAGGTCGAACACCAGCACCTCGGCGTCGTCGCCGTTGGCAAAGTCGAGCTGCTGCGCGAGGCGGATGCGGGCGCCGTCGCCCTCGGCCATGCGCTGGCCGTTGACTTCCACGCTGCCGCGGGCCACGTGCACATAGGCATAGCGGTCGGCGGCCAGTTGCAGCGAGGCGGTCTCGGCGCCGTCGAACAGGCCGGCGTAGACGCGGGCGTCCTGGTGCACCGCGAGCGAGCCCTGGTCGCCGTCGGGCGAAATGATCAGCCGCAGCCGGCCGCGCTTTTGCTCGGCGTCGAAGTGCACCTGCTGGTAGCGCGGCGCCACGCCGCGCGCACCGGGCACGATCCAGATCTGCAGGAAATGCACCGGGTCCACGGCCGAGGCGTTGAACTCGCTGTGCCGCACGCCGGTGCCGGCGCTCATCATCTGCACGTCGCCCGGGTGAATCACCGAGCCCGTGCCCATCGAGTCCTTGTGTTCGAGCGCGCCTTCGAGCACGTACGAAAAGATCTCCATGTCGCGGTGCGGATGGGTGCCGAAGCCGCGGCCCGGCGTCACGCGGTCGTCGTTGATCACCAGCAGGTCGGAGAAGCCCTGCTGTTGCGCGTCGTGGTAGTGGCCGAAGGAGAAGGTGTGGCGCGACTGGAGCCAGCCGAAATTGGCGGTTCCACGGTCGGCGGCGGCGCGAAGTTCCAACATGGTTGATGACCTTTCGATGACGTTTTTGATCGATGTGATTCACAATCGCTTTCGGGGATCATCCCCTAGGCATGGATCAATCATCGCGGGCCGAAACCCGGTCATCGGCGAAACTTTTCAGCTTCTATGATCGAAGTTTTCGATCATCTATTTCGATCGTTCAACCTTCGTACTCATCCACAGGAAACCGCCCCGTGCTCAAGCTCAGCCTGGAAGCCATCGAGGTCGTCGACGCCATCGCGCGCCACGGCTCCTTCGCGGCCGCCGCCACGCGCCTGAACAAGGTGCCCTCGACCATCTCGTACGCCGTGGGCAAGCTCGAGGAGCAGCTCGGCATGCTGCTGTTCGAGCGCAACGGCCCGCGCGTCACCCTCACCGCCGCGGGCGAGGAAATGCTCAAGGAAGGCCGCTGGCTGCTGAGCGCCGCGAGCGACCTCGAATCACGCATGCGCCAGATCGCCACCGGCTTCGAGTCCGAGTTGCGGCTGGTGCACGACTCGCTGATTCCCACCCAGGCGCTGATCGGCGACGTGCGCGCCTTCGAGGACCTGCGCTGCGGCACCCGGCTGCGCATCGGCTGCGAGGCCCTCACCGGCACCTGGGAGGCGCTGCGCGAAGGCCGCGCCGACATCGTCATCGCCGCGGGCGAAGGCCCGGCCGGCGGCGGCTACCAGGCCACGCAGGTCGGCAGCCTCGAGTTCGCCTTCTGCGTCGCGCCCACCCATCCGCTCACGCGCATCGGCCGAGCGCTGCAGCGCGGCGACCTGCTCGAGCACAACGCCATCGTGGTGGGCGACAGCGCGCGCACCCTGTCGGACCGCACCGTCGGCCTGCTGGCCGGGCAGCCGCGCATCACCGTGCCCTCGATGGTCGCCAAGATCGCCTGCCAGCTCGAAGGGCTGGGCCACGGCTACCTGCCGCGCGCCTGCATCGCGCTCGAGCTCGCGCGCGGCACCCTGGTCGAACTGCCTACCGAGGAGCCGCGTCCGCCCGAGGCCTTCTGGCTCGCGTGGAAGACCGGCGCGAAGGGCCAGGCGCTGCGCTGGTGGCGTGAGCGGCTCAACCGGGCGCTGGTGCCGGCGCTGCTGCCGCGCTCGATGTGGGTGCAATGAGCCGATGGCCGACATGCATGCGGCATGAGCGGCCTTCGCGCGCGAACGGTTTCAAGCGAGGATCGGCACCATGAGGACACGGATCGTGCTGCGCCGCGACAGCGGCTTCATGGATTTCACGCGCAAGTACAAGGTGCTGATCGACGGCGAGGAGGCTGGCACCATCGGCAACGGCGGCCGCTTCGAGACCGAGGTCGAGGCCGGCTCGCACACCCTGCAGTTGCGCATCGACTGGTGCAGCTCGAACCTGCTGGAGTTCTTCGCGCCCGAGGGCGGCCAGCTCGGCCTCGAGTGCGGTTCCAACCTGCGCGGGCGCAACATCTGGAAGGCCAGCCGCCTGCTCGACGAGGCGCCCGAGGCGTGGATCTGGCTGCGGCTCGCGGCCTGAGCCCTGCCCGCCTTGCCCGGGGGCCTCAGCCCGCCGCGCGCAGCTTGTCGAGCGCCCGGTCGAGAAAGCCCAGCCGGTCCTGTCCCCAGAAGCGCTCGTCGCCGAGGATGAAGGTCGGCGCCCCGAACACGCCGAGCTCCACCGCCTCCGCGCTGTTGGCGCGGTACACGGCCAGCACCTCGGCCGACTGCTCCATCGCCTGCAGGGTCGCGCCGTCGTAGCCGTTCTCGTCGGCCACAGCGATGCGCACCGCCGCCTCCGACGTGTCGCGCTCCTCGGCCCACAGCGCGCGCAGCAGCGCATGCGAGAGCTGCAGCGCATCGAGCCCCTGCAGCTGCGCCGCGATCACCATCCAGCCCGCGTACTTGTTCCAGTTCGGGTCGCTGGGCGCGCCCTTCGGGTAGTGCGCCGGCTCCAGGTTCAGCGGCATGCCGAGGTAGTCGCGCCAGCGCGCCAGTTCGAGCGCGTGGTACGTGCGGCGCGGCTCAGGCCGCGTCTTCAGCGGAATGCCGCCGGTCTGCGGCACCACCGCCTGGAAGTCGTAGGGCTTGAGCGCCAGCCGCACGTGGTGGCGGCGCACGATGTCCTGCAACTGCGGGCCACCGAGGTAGGCCCAGGGCGAGGAAAGGCTGTAGAAGCAGTCGAGGGCAAGGGTCGTCATGGGGCCGGATTATCTGCAGCGCCCTGGCGCCCGGCGTCAGCGCAAGCCGACAAAAACCGGCGTCGCGCGGCGCCGTGTTCCACATCGCGCAGCCAACCTCGCCGTACATCGGCGAACACCGTCATACACCGCGCTACGCGCTGTCTTCCCAACGCGGCGAAACTATCGCCTTCCCGCCCGCGTCACACAACGCCGGCCTTTTTCTCGGGAGCCCCTTTGCCCTCATACAACACCAACGCAAGAATCGCCCGCTTCGCCCTGTCGACCTCGGCCGCCGTCATCGGCAGCCTCGCCGCCTACTGGACCCTGCTGGCCACGCGCCAGGGCCACATCCTCTTCAATGCCCGCAAGCGGCCCGTGGTGCATCTGTCGGAAGACTTCTCCACCTACTCGCACCCCGTGCCCGGCGGCATGGTGCGCGGCTACGTCTATCACCCGCAGGGCGAGGCCGCCGTGCAGGACCTCTTCCTCTACCTGGCCGGCCGCGGCGAGGACGTGCGCGTGACCGCCCAGGCCCTGCACTGGCTGCCCGAGGGCTTCGGCATGGCCGCCATCAACTACCGCGGCGTGGCCGATTCGCAGGGCAGCCCGTCGGAGGTCGCCTCCGTGGCCGACGCCGAGCAGTTCGCGCGGCACCTGCGCCGCGCCTTCCCGCAGGCGCGATTGCACGTCGTCGGCCGCAGCCTCGGCACCGGCGTCGCCATCCAGCTGTCGGCGCGCCAGCCCTTCGAGAGCCTGCAGCTCGTGACGCCCTACGACTCCATGCTCGAAGTCGCGAAGAAGCGCTTTCCGCTCGTGCCGCTGTCGCTGCTGCTGCGCCATCGCTTCAATTCGATCGAGCACAGCAAGGAGGTCGCCGCCAAGACCCAGGTGCTGCTGGCCGAGCGCGACGACGTCGTGCTGCACGAACGCTCGCAGAAGCTCATCGACGCCTGGCCCACGCCCGTGAGCGTGAAGACCGTGGCGAACTCCGACCACCACAACATCATGGGGCTGGAGGAAACCTGGCTGCGGCTGATCGACTTCGCGTTGACTTCGGTGTTGCCGGAGCCGATGGCGGCTTGAGTTGGCGCCGCGCCGATTGATCTATTGGTGAAAGCCGCCGGTTCTGCCGGCGGCTTTTTTCATGGCGCGGCGATGGCCGGGGTCGGGGGCTGGCTCGCGTCTTCGATCGCCTCGCGCAGCGTGAGGGCCGCGGCGTGGATCGTGTCGATGCGGCACATCAGGGCCTGGTTGAGCAGATACAGCAAGGCGCTGAGCTCGGTGCGGGTGGGGGCCAGGGTTTCGCAATCCTGGAGGCCGGCAGGTGCTACCAGCTTTTCCAGCGCGGTGTAGGCGCGCAGGACTTCGTTGAGGTGATCGGCGTCGTCGCAGGTTTGGAGTGCGAGGGTGCTCAGGTCGAGCGACATGAGACGAATAAACGTCGAGGGATCGGAAGATTGCGCGGAAGCGCAAACGGATTCAGCCATGTGATGGACTCCTAGTTGCGCAGAGGTTCATCAGGCTTCCAAACCCGGCCGCGCCACTTGGCACGACCCGGGCAGTGTATCTATCTGCACCGAATTTCAGTAGCGCCCTTTTTCTCGGATGAGCACAAGAGATATCCGCACAAATAATTGACCCACAGGCAACTATCTTCTGCCTTAAACCCCATTTATCCGCAAAGATAGCCGCGAGACACTCCTTCACATCCCAGAAGGAGTGCCCCATGCCCATCGCCCTACTAGCGCTAACCCTCAGCGCTTTCGCCATCGGAACCACAGAGTTCGTCATCGTTGGCCTCATCCCCACCGTCGCCGCCGATCTAGGCATCGGCCTTCCCTCCGCCGGCCTGCTGGTCAGCCTCTATGCACTGGGCGTGGCCATCGGCGCGCCGGTGCTCACCGCGCTCACGGGCAAGCTGCCGCGCAAGGCGCTGCTGCTGGGCCTGATGGCGCTGTTCACGGTCGGCAACCTGCTGGCCTGGAAGGCGCCGAGCTACGAAACGCTGGTGGCCGCGCGCATCCTCACGGGGCTGGCGCACGGGGTGTTCTTCTCGATCGGCTCGACCATCGCCACCGGCCTGGTGCCCAAGGAAAAGGCGGCCAGCGCGATCGCGATCATGTTCACGGGCCTCACGGTGGCGCTGGTCACGGGCGTGCCGCTGGGCACCTTCATCGGGCAGCACTTCGGCTGGCGTGAAACCTTCCTCGCGGTGTCGGCGCTCGGCGTGATCGCCTTCGTGGGCAGCTGGATCTTCGTGCCCAGCGACATCCGCCACACGGCGCCGGCCTCGCTGGCGCAGCAGGCCAAGGTGCTGGCCGAGCCGCGCCTGCTGCTCGTGTATGCCAAGACGGCCATCGGCTACGGCGGCTCGTTCATTCCCTTCACCTTTCTCGCGCCGATCCTGACCGACGTGGCCGGCTTCAGCGCGGGCGCGGTGGGCTGGGTGATGCTGGTCTACGGCGTGTCGGTGGCGGTGGGCAACATCTGGGGCGGCAAGCTGGCCGACCGGCTCGGCCCGATCCCGGCGCTGAAGATCATCTTCGCGCTGCTGGCCGCGGTGCTGCTGCTGTTCAACTTCGCCGCGCCGCACAAGTGGTTTGCCGTGGTGGCGGTGCTGCTGTGGGGCGCGGTGGCCTTCGGCAACGTGCCGGGCCTGCAGGTCTACGTGGTGAAGCAGGCCGAACGCTTCACGCCGCAGGCGGTCGACGTGGCCTCGGGCCTGAACATCGCGGCCTTCAACCTCGGCATTGCCGGCGCGGCCTGGGCCGGCGGCCTGATCGTCACGCACCTCGGCCTGATGCACACGCCCTGGATCGGCGCGCTGGTGGTGCTGGTGTCGCTGGCGCTCACGCAGTGGAGCGGCGTGCTCGACCGCCGCAGCGGCATCCCGGTGCGCGCCTCGGGGCCGGTGCCGGTCGGACACTGAGGCGCGGTGCGCGCCTGCGCCGCGCGACGAGGGCGCGGCGTCTTCTCCCTTCTTTCGCCTTCATCCACCCATCCATTCACCGGTCGATCGATTCGACCCACGTACTTCTCAACCAAGGACCCAACCATGAGCAACGACAACACCCCCTCCCCCATCCCCGCCTTCGGCCTCGGCACCTTCCGCCTCAAGGGCCAGGTGGTCATCGACTCGGTGAAGACCGGCCTCGAGCTCGGCTACCGCACCATCGACACGGCCCAGATCTACGGCAACGAAGCCGAGGTGGGCCAGGCCATCGCCGAAAGCGGCGTGGCGCGCAGCGAGCTCTTCATCACCACCAAGATCTGGACCGACAACTACGCCAAGGACAAGCTGGTGCCCAGCCTCAAGGACAGCCTCGCGAAGCTGCGCACCGATCACGTCGACCTGACGCTGATCCACTGGCCCTCGCCCGGCAACGCGGTGCCGGTGGCCGAGTTCATGAGCGCGCTGGCCGACGCCAAGGCGCAGGGGCTCACCAAACGCATCGGCGTGTCGAACTTCAACATCGCGCTGATGAAGGAAGCCATCGCGGCCGTGGGCGCGGCGCAGATCGCCACCAACCAGGTCGAGCTGCACCCCTACCTGCAGAACCGCAAGGTGGCCGAGTTCGCGAAGAGCCAGGGCATCCACATCACCTCGTACATGACGCTGGCCTACGGCAAGGTCATCCACGACCCCGCGATCGAGGCGATTGCCAAGGCGCATGGCGCGACCACGGCGCAGGTGGTGCTGGCCTGGGCGATGCAGCTGGGCTATGCGGTGATTCCGTCGTCGACCAAGCGCGCGAACCTCGAGAGCAATCTGAAGGCGCGGCAGCTTCGGCTCAGCGACGTGGAGATGACGCAGATCGCGGCGCTCGACCGTGGCGAGCGGCTGACGGATCCGGCCGGGTTGTCGCCGGCGTGGGATTGAGGGAACAAGAAGAAAGAGAAAGCGCGGCGGGCCGCGCCCTGAAGGCCGGCCCGCACGCTGGAGCTGCTGCGCCCGAGGCGCGGCATGCTGCCCGCATCAAGAACCTTCGCTGACGCCACGCGCCGCCGTGGCGCGCGCCTCGGCACGCACGGCCTGGCGGTCGACATTGCCGGCCACGACGCGGGCCACGCCATCGCCGCTCACGTCGCCATAGAGGTTGCCGGCACGTGCGGCGGCCACGGCCTGCGAGCGGGCGTCCGAACGGGCGACCTGGCTCTGGAACACCGGCGGCACGCCGGCCTGGGCGGCTTCGCTGTACGGGTCTTCGCTGTGGGCGGCGACCACGGCCTGGGCACGCACATCGGCGCGGCTCGCGGTCGACTGGAACTGCAGCACGCCCTGGTATTGCTCGGCGCTGGCGCCGAGCGAGAACACGGAAGCGAGGACGGCGACGGAGAGGAGGACGGAAGACTTCATGATGGACTTTCTCGAAGGTTGAAGAAAAAGAAGGAGACGGACAGTCGTCAGTGGCGGAAGGAGAGGGTTGTTGCTGCTGACGGAAGTGATTGTTTGAGCGGCACGCCCCTCGCGAACGCGGTTGCGTATGCCTGTGTATCTGCGGGGGCGAACGCTCACAGTAAATTGCATCGCGACCCGAAGCGGTAGCCTCCATCGCTCCTCTCGAACGACGATCGCCCCCTCATGACGGAACGACAACTCATCATCCCCGCCTCGATGCAACGCCTCGCCGAACGCGCGGGCTACGCGCCCGCCGTCAAGGTCGGTGCCACGGTCTATTGCGCGGGCCAGGTCGGCCGCACGCCCGAACTCGAGGTCATCGCCGACCCCGAGGCGCAGTTCGTCGCGGCCTGGGACAACCTGCGCACGGTGCTGGCCGAAGCCGGCTGCACTTTCGAGGACGTGGTCGAGATGACCACCTACCACGTCGACATGGCCACGCACATGCCGGTGTTTCGCGCGGTGAAGGACCGCCTCTTTCCTCGCGGCCAGTGCGCCTGGACCTGCATCGGCGTGCACTCGCTCGCGCACGCGGGGTTGCTGGTGGAGATCAAGTGCATCGCGGTGGCGCGCGACGCGGCAGCGGGCTGAATGCGCGCACCGGCGGTGCCGGTTCCTCAGTCCTTCGACGCGGCATCGCCCACGGGCTTCACCGCCGCATCGGCCTCGAGGCAAGCCGCCTTCAACGCCTCGGCCACCGCATCGGGCGCATCGCGCAGCTCGACGATGTCGCGCTCGCCCACGCAATGCCCTTCGAGCCGGATGTAGATGCGCTTGAAGTCGCCGCCCAGCGCCTTGGCCACGTCGCGCAGGCAGTCGGGCAGCGTGGCGAAACCGCTGTCGCGGTAGGAGCTCGGCGGGATCACGCCCTTGGAGCGCGGCGCGCGTACCGAGTAGCCGTAGGCGGCGCCCTGCTCCTTCAGCTCGACCACGGGCTGAAGGGTGCGCTCGACTTCCAGGGCTCGCTTCATCGCCCCAGTGTAAGAGCGATGCGCCGCGGGAAACCAGCTCAGGCGGTGGGATGCAGCCTCCGCGCGACGATGTCGGTGACAAGCGCCAGCACGATCGCCACGCCACCCACGGCAAACAGCAGCGCGTAGCCGCCGCCCGCGTGCGCGAGCAGCCACGACATTCCGTAGGCACCGCTGGCCTGCAGCACCGCGAAGCCGGTGGTGGCGCGGCTCCATGCGGGCTTCTGCATCGCAGGGTGATGCGCGAGCAGCTCCTGCACGCGGCCCAGCACCAGCGGCACGATGCCCGGCGTGAAGGCGCCGACCACGGCGCTCGACACGATCAGCCCGCCATGGCCGATGAGGCCGAACGCGGGCAAGGCGAGCGCGCCGGCTTGCAGCACGAAGGCGATGCGCAACGCGGTGGCGAAACCGACGCGGTCGGCGAGCCAGCCGCCGAGCACCGGCCCCACGAGCGCGCCGAGGCCGAACACCACCCAGTACTGCGCGCCGACCGCGAGGCCTTGCCCGAGACCGCGCGCGACGAAGTCGACGAGAAAGATCATGTGCGGCACGAGGCCCACGGCATTGAGCGAATAGGAGACGGTGAGCGCGCGCAACGCGCCGGTGGCCGGCTTGCACGCGACGGCGGCGTGCGCGGTGGCCACGGGTGCCGGCGCCGCGGCGGGCCAGCCGTTCCATGCGAGCGCGGTGAGCAGCAGGGCCAGCAGCGCGAGGCCGAGCCAGGTCGCGCCCAGCCCCTGGCGCAGCAGCAGCGGCACCAGCGTGCCCGAGGCCGCGATGCCCAGGCCGATGCCCGCGAACACCAGGCCGCTCGCGAGGCCGCGCTGGCGCGGCGGAATGTGCGCGAGCACGGTGGGCGCGGCCAGCACCATGAGCGTGCCGCCCGAGATGCCCGAGACGATGCGCCAGCCGAAGAACCATGCGAAGTCGAGCGGCCAGGCGCAGGCCGCGAGCGAGGCGACGGTGGCGAGCATCATCGCGCGCAGCACGCCGCGCACCGGCCAGCGCGCCGACATCGGGCCGCCCAGCAGTGCGCCCGCGAGGTAGCCCACGAGGTTGGCGGCACCGAGGTAGGTGGCCGCCGAGGCGTCGAACCAGTGCGCGTCGATGATGGCGGGCAGCAGCGGCGTGTAGGCGAAGCGCGCGAGGCCCAGGCCCACGAGCGTGGCGCAGAAGCCCGCGAGGATGGCAGGCCAGTTGGAGGCGGCGCGCGGGTGCGATGCGGTGGCAGTGCGCGCGTCCGCACTGCGGGGGGTGGCCATGATGTGCTCCGGCGAATCGATGGATTCGATGCTACGGATTGCCGGTGCGCGAATGAATCCCTATCCTCGGGCATTCAGTATTTCGCGAAGAGGAAGAATCATGGACCGCATCGACGCCATGAAGGTGTTCGTGGCGGCGCTGGCCGAAGGCAGCCTCGCCGGTGCCGGCCGCAAGCTCGGCAAGTCGCCCGCCGCCGTGAGCCGCGCGATCGCCTTCCTCGAGGCCCATGTGGGCGCCGAGCTGCTGCACCGCACGACGCGCTCGATCCGGCTCAGCGATGCCGGCGAGCGCTATGCGGTGGCCTGCCGGCGCATCCTCACCGACCTCGAGGAAGCGGACATCGCGGCCGCCGGCGAACGCTCGGCGCCGCGCGGCCGGCTCACGGTGACGGCCGCGGTCGCGGTGGGCGAGGCGCTGCTGCGACCGATCCTCGACGCCTTCATGAACGCGCACCCCACGGTGTCGGTGCGGCTGCACCTGCTGGACCGCCCGGCCAACCTGATAGACGAGGGCATCGACGTGGCGCTGCGCATCGCGCACCTGGCCGACTCGACGCTGGTGGCGCTGCCGGTGGGCGAGGTGCGCCGCGTCACGACGGCCTCGCCGCGCTACCTCGCGAAGCATCCGCGCATCGCGGTGCCGGCCGACCTCGCCGAGCACCAGGTGGTGGCGATGACGCACTTCGGCATCGACTCGTGGAGTTTTCCGCCCGCGGGCGGCAACAGCGGTGCCGGCACCCTGCCGCGCACGGTGCAGTTCGCGCCGCGCTTCGTGGTCAACAGCCTGCGCGCGGCGGTGGCCTCGGCGGCCGAGGGACGCGGCGTGCTGCGCTCCTTCTCGTACCACGTGGCCGACGAGGTGGCCGACGGGCGGCTGCGCATCATCCTCGCGCAGGACGAGCCGCCGCCGCTGCCGGTGCACCTGGTGGTGCCGCACGGCCGGCTGTCGGTGCCGAAGGTGCGGGCCTTCGTCGACTTCGCGCTGCCCAAGCTGCGCGCGGGTTTCGCGGACTGGTGCAGGGTCTGCACGCCCAAGGCCGAAACCCCGCGCGCCAGGCGCCGCACCGGCTGATTCGCTCGTTCGGCGGAAGAGTGAGTGCCGAATCGCGGCCATTCACTCCTCGATCGAGCGACTCCACACTTCCTTCCACGACGCCGCCGCATCTCGCACGGCGCAATACCGGAAGGACTTTCACCATGAGCACCCACCATTCCCGAGGCGGCAAGGCCCGCACCGCCGTCGTCACCGGCGCCAGCAGCGGCATCGGCTTCGCGATCGCGCGCCGCCTGCTGGCCGAAGGCTGGAGCGTGGTCGGCAATGCGCGCAGCGACGCGCGGCTGGTCGAGGCCGCGCGCCAGTTCGGCGCCGGCGACCGCTTTGCCGGCGTGGCCGGCGACATCGCCGATCCGCGCATCGCCACCGCGCTGGTCGAGCATGCGGTCACCCGCTTCGGCGGCGTCGACGCGCTGGTCAACAACGCGGGCATCTTCCTGGCCAAGCCCTTCGTGGACTTCTCGCCCGAGGAGGTCGAGCAGCAGATCGCCACCAACGTGAAGGGCACGATCTACGCCTCGCAGGCCGCGGCGCGCCACATGATCGGCCGCGGCGCGGGCGCGATCGTCAACATCACGGCCTCGATCGCGATGCAGCCGCGCGGCAACGTGCCGGCCTTCATGGCGGTGCTGCTCAAGGGTGGATTGAACGCGGCCACGCGCGCGCTGGCGCTCGAGCTCGCACCGCATGGCGTGCGCGTGAACGCGGTGGCGCCCGGCATCATCGACAGCCCGATGCATGCGCCCGAGACGCACGGCTTCCTCCAGACCCTGCAGCCGGCCGGCCGCCTGGGCACGGTCGACGAGATCGCCGATGCAGTGCTCTACCTGGTGGATGCGGGCTTCACGAGCGGCGCGGTGCTGCCGGTGGATGGCGCGGGCAGCGCGGGCAACTACGTCGCCTGAAGGAGAACGCCATGCCCTACGTCAACGTACGCATCACGCGCGACGGCGTCACGCGCGCACAGAAGGCCACCGTGATCGCGGAGATCACCGACACGCTGCAGCGCGTGCTCGGCAAGGACCCGCACCTGACCCACATCGTGATCGACGAGATCGACACCGACGACTGGGGCTATGCGGGCGAGACGACGACGGTCGTGCGCGCGCGGGAGGCGGCGCAAGCGAAGGAAGCGGCGGGGCAGGCCCGTCAGGCCTGAGCCGCCGCCGCGCGGTATCGAAGGACGCGGATCAACCCGCGTTCTTCAGCGACTGCTTGGCCTTCTCTGCCGAAGCCTTCGAGCGGTTCTTGTGATAGCCCGACTTCACGTTGTTCACGGCCTTGCCGACCGGGCCGCTCTTCTTGGCCTTGCTGTCGGCCTGCTTCTCGTCGATCTTGTGCTGGGCCGCATCGGTCGCCTCGGAGGCGGCCTTGCCGATCTGTGCATTGGCGGTGCCGGCGGCCAGCAGGGTCAGCGAGGTGGCGAGTGCGAGCAGGGTCTTGTTGATCATGGGAAGCGTCCTCCAAAGGTTGTCGATGAACCCATGGTGATGCCATCGGCATGCGCGGACTGTCGGCGACAGCCGCGCATCGCTGGGCGGGCTGCCCTACAGCCTCGCCCCTTCCCGACCCGTGCTACCAGCGCATGCGCACACCCAGCGACCCGTTGATACCACTCTGCGCACGCACCGCGCCGCCCGAAGCCCAGAGCTTGCCGAGCTCGCCATAGAGGCTGGTGGTCTGGCTCAGCGCCAGCGTGAAGCCGGCCGCGAGCTCGGTGCTCGTGCCGCCGGTGGGCGTGGCGATGCCCGCGCCGGCGCTCGGCGTGAGGTAGCGCGCGACATCGCTGCCGTCGAGGGCCTTGTAGACATTCAGCCGGCCATAGGGCTGCAGGCTGCCCGCGCCGGTGGCCACCGTGCCGCTGACGCGCACGCCGGTGCGCACGATCCAGCCGCTGTCGGGGCGCTGCTGCACCAGCGCGCCGGCGATGTTCGCGTCGTCGAGGCTCTGGCGCTGGTGGATCAGCTGCAGCTGCGGCTCGATCTTCCAGCCGCCCTCGCCGAGGGCCACCGACTGGCCGATCTCGAGCGAGGCCAGCAGGCTGCGGCCCTTGCCAGCGACGCCGGCGTTCAGCAGCGGCTGCAGCGTGTAGCGGTGACGGCCGGCCTGCAGCGCGGCATCGGCGTAGAAGCCGCTCTCGGCGGTGTAGGTGCCGTAGAGGCCGAAGTACTGGCTGCGCAGGTCGTTGGAGCCCGCGCCCAGTCCCGCGACGCCGCCCGCGAAACCGCGCACCGCGACATTGCCCTCGAGCTGGCCCACGTAGAGGCCGGCACGCCAGTTCGGCGTGGCCAGCAGGTCGGTGCCGGCCTGGAAGCCGTTGAGGCGCCCTTCGCTCTCGGGCGAGACCGGGCCGCGCTGGCGGATGTCGAGGTCGGCCGAGATCACGCGGCCCCAGGCGCGCCGATCGCCACCGGGTGACGCTGCATCGCCCGTGGCGCGCAGGTCGTCGCCGACACGCAGGCGCATGTTGCCGAGCATCGCGAGGTTACCCTGGCGCAACTGCGCGGGCAGCGCCGCGAACAGCGGTGCCTCGACACGGTAGGTCGTGAGGCCGAGCGGCGTGGACGAACTCAGGTAGCTGCCGCTGGTGTCGTTGTGGAGCCGGTACTGGAAGGCGCCCGCATCGACATGCTCGCCGGCCAGCACGAAGGCATTGCCCTGCACGCTGGCTCCGCCTTCGGTGCCCACCAGCGTCACGCCCTTGCCCAGGGTCGGTGCGCCCAGGCCCGCCACGCTGGCGATTCGCACCGTGGTGAGGCCGCTGGCGATGGCGGTGGAACCGCTGAGCAGCAGCCGGTCGGCGCCGGCCGTGCCGAGGCCGAGCAGGCCGTTCTGGCCCACCCACGGACCGGCCACGGTGAGCGTGGTGCCGGGCACGGCCCCCTGCAGCGACACGAGGCCGGCGTTGGTCATGCCCGCGATGCGCTGGCCGTGGCCCGCGAGGTCCAGCACCGCGCCGGACTGCACGCGCATCGCGCTCGCGGCGCTGAACGCGTTGGCGGCACCCGCGCGCAGCGCACCCGCCGCGACGACCGTGTCGCCGCTGTAGCTGTTGGCACCCGCGAGTTCGAACGCGCCCGCGCCGGTCTTCACCAGCCCGCCGCTGCCGCCGATGCGCCCCGCATAGGCGCTCGACGTGCCGTCGCCGCCCGTGGTGAGCGTGCCCGTGCCGAGCGCGACCTCGCCCGCGCCCGCGAGCGAACCGATGGTCTGGTCGAAGCCGGCCAGCTCGAGCCGGCCCGCGCTCGCCAGGTAGAAGGCGCTGCGCGGCGAGAAGCTGCCCGCGGCGCCGGCACGCAGGCCGCCTTCGACCACGCCGGTGGGCCCGGAGTAGCTGCTGCGGCCCGACAGCGTGAGCGTGCCCGTGCCGAGCTTGGCGAGGCCGCCCGGGCTGGCCCCGTCGGCGATGTCGCCCGCCAAGGTGAGGCCGAAGGCCTGGGTGTCGATGTTGCCGATGCCGGACACCGTGATGGCATTGGCCAGCGCCAGCCCGTCGGCCGCGGCCTGCAGGGTGGTGGCATCGGCCATGGCGAGCGTGCCGGTGCCCAGCGCGGTCGAACTGCCGACGCCGAGCGTGCCGCCCTGCAGCCGCGTGCCGCCGGTGTAGCTGTTGTCGCCCGTGAGGATCAGCGTGCCGGCGCCGGCCTTCACGAGGCGGCCCACGTAGTCGGCATCGGTCTTGGTCTGCAGCGCGGCGATGCGCGCGCCGCGGATCTCGATCTCGCTACGGGCCGCCGCGTTGGCGGCCAGGATCGCGTCGCGCTGCGCGTTCACGCTGGCCGTCGCGAGCTCGGTGTCGCTGCGGCCCGCGATGAAGTTGGCGTAGTCGGTCGCGGTGCTGTAGGGACCCGTCCAGTTGGGATGGGCCGCCTCGTACATGCCGAGCAGCACGGCACCGTAGGGGTCGGAGCGCGCGGCCGCGAGCGCGGCATCGAGCCGCGCGGCGGTGTAGAACTCGCGCGTGTTCGACTTGATCGCCTCCTGCAGCAGCGCGCGGCCGCGGGCCATGCCGGCGATCAGGTCGGGCGTGGGCGCGCCGGCTTCCGGCACGGCCTGCACCCTGGCCTGCAGCGCGGCCTTGTCGACGGCCCAGGCGGCGATCTCGGCCGCCTCCTCGGTCTTGCGCTGGCGCCATGCGGCGTCGGAGATGCCGTTGCGCCAGGTGTCGGCGCTGCCGGCCGACAGCTTCGCCGTGAAGGTGCCGAGCAACTGGCCCGGGCCGTCCATGCCCTTCTGCAGGTCGGGAATGCCCCAGCCGAAGTCGGTGTCGGGCTGGTCCGCCGGACCGCTGCCCAGGTGCTTCGAGGTGGTCAGCAGGATGGTGCGGATCTCCTCGTTGCCGAGGTAGGGATAGCGCTCCATCAGCACGCCGACCGCGCCCGTGACGTGCGGCGCGGCCATCGAGGTGCCCGAGGACTTGGTGTACTTGTCGTCGCCGGCCACCGAGGCGCTGTTGATGTCCACGCCCGGCGCGGACACGCACCAGTACTTGGCGATGCCGCAGCGGTTGCTGAAGCTCGCGAGCGTGAGGTTCTGGTTCAGCGCCGCGGCCGTGACCCAGCTCTTCTCGAGCTCGGGCTGGAAGTAGGGCAGCGCGGAGCGAATGTTGACGTTGGCCTTGCCGGCATTGCCGGCCGCGAACACCTGCATCACGCCGGACTGCCGCGTCACGTCGGCGGCCGCTTCCAGCCAGGACTTCTTGCCCGCGCCGTTGATGCGCGCATAGGCCTGCACCAGGCCGGCCACGCTGCCGTAGTCGTCGGCGCCCGGCGGCGAACCCCAGCTGCTGTTGATGACGCGCACGCCGGCCGCGGCCAGGTTGCCGTAGGCGGCGTGGAAGTAGTTGTAGTCCATGTTCGATCCGTAGATCGAACCGTCGGTGCCGTTGGAATTGCTGATGTAGTACTGGCTTGCGAAAGCCACGCCCATCATGCCCAGGCCGTTCTTCGCGGCGGCGATGGTGCCCGAGACGTGGTTGCCGTGGTTGTCGTTCACGCCGGGGATGTAGCTGCCGGGCACCGGGTTGCGCAGGAAGGGATCGCCGGCCTTCCAGGTGTCGCCGCCGCTCTCGAGCTGCCGGCCGTCGTTGGCATAGGTGCCCGACACCACCACGCCCGTGATGCCGCGGCTCGCGAACTCCTGGTGCGTGGGCAGGTAGCCGGAATCCACCGCGCCGGTCTTCACGCCCGCGCCGCTGAAGCCCAGCGCATAGGCGAACTGCGCATTCAGGGCGCCGAGGCCCCAGTCGGACTTGAACTCCGCGGCATTGGCCCAGGTGGCGGCGGCCGCGCCGAGGTCGCCGCTCCTGGAACCGTCGTAGTTCAGGTAGCTCTGCGCGCCGGCCTGCAGGGACAGGGCCGGACCGAACGCGAGCACCACGGCGGCATGGATGCTGTGCTTTTTAAAACTGGAGTGCGCATCCCGTCGACCGTTTTTGCATTTATGCATTACATATCTCCCAAAAGTGAACTGCCTGGAGGCAGGAAATCGCCACCGTGTTGCGTTGGCGGCTCTCACTGTCGGGCGCAATACATGTGCCAGGAATCGAGGCTTACCTGGAGTTCCCATGCGGATGCGGCATGGCGGTTTGCATCGGGCGCATCCTGTCGTGCCGCTCTTGTCCGGCGGCTGGTACTTTCTTCGCCGTCGGCCGGCGCGACGCTATCGCCGCGTCGCGGCCCACTCGGCCAGAATCCGCACCGCCTCCCCCTCCATCCGCTGCTCGGCCGGCAGCCTGCGCTGCGCGAGCGTCGCGCCCGACTCGATGCGCAGCGCCTCCACGTCGATGGGATGGCGCGCGGCCACGGTCACGCCGTCGAAGGCCTCGCCCGACTGCGCGAGCGAGGCCGCGTAGTAGAGCTGCGCGATGCCCGCGATGTGCATCGCCGCCACGCACATGGCGCAGGGCTCGCACGAGGTGTAGAGCTCGCAGCCCGAGAGGTCGACGCTGCCGAGCCTGCGGCAGGCGTCGCGGATGGCCTCGACCTCTCCGTGCGAGGTGGGGTCGTGGTGCGCGACCGAATGGTTGAAGCCCTCGCCGACGATGGCGCCGTTCTTCACGACCACGGCGCCGAAGGGCTCGGTGCCGGGTTCGTGCAGCGCCTGCGCGGACAGCGCGAGCGCGCGTTGCATGAAGCGTTCCTGGTACATGGTGTTCAGACCTTTCGAGTGGCTGCGCCCTCGGGCGCGAGGGAGGAGGATGGCATGGCGCGCGGCGCGAACAGCTCCGCGGTGGCGGCGCCATAGCGGCGCGGATCGAAGCGCAGCAGCAGCGGCGACAGCACGAGCACCACGGCGCCGAGGTAGGCCCAGGCGAGCGCGAAGCCGCCCGTGTGCTCGCGCACCCAGCCGGTGACGAAGGGCGCGAGCGCCGCGATCATGAAGCCCAGGCCCTGCATGAAGCCCGCGAGCGCGCCGGCCTGCGCGGGGTCGGGCAGGTGGTCGAGCGCGAGCACCATGCACAGCGAGAACGCGCCGCCGAGGCCGAAGCCCAGCACGAGCGCGATGGCCGGCGCCGGCACGGGCGCATGCAGTGCGAGCGCGCAGAAGCCAGCGAGTTGCGCGGCCAGCGTGAGCGCGAGCCAGGGCCGCATATCGCGCCCGCGGCTGCGCGCGATGGCGGGCATGGCGAGCGCGCCCACCACCTGCGCGAGCGTCATCAGCGCGAGCACCGAGCCGCCCTGCTGCGCGCTCCAGCCCTGCTGGGCATAGAAGTGCGGCAGCCAGGCCACGAGGCTGGTGTAGCCGCCGTTGACGAGGCCGAAGCAGATCGCCAGCAGCCAGGCGCGCGGGCTCGCGAAGCAGCGCAGCCACGAGAGGCCGCGGCGCGGCGCATCGGCCGTGAACTCCATGCGCCGCATGTTGAGCCAATACAGCAGCGCGAAGACCGCGGGCAGCGCCCAGATCGCGAGGCCCGCGTGCCAGTCGGGATGCGGGCCGCCGAGCGCCTGCGCGACCCAGGGGCTGGCGATCGCGCCGAAGCCGCCGCCGCCCATGATCGCGGCCGAATAGAGCCCGGTCATCACGCCGATGCGCGCCGGATAGGCCTGCTTGACCACGCCCGGCATCAGCGCCTGCACCAGCCCGACACCAGCGCCCGCGAGCGCCGCGCTGGCGAGCAACGGCGCCGCGCCGTTCGCGCCATAACGGCTCGCACAGGCGAGCGCGATGGCCGCGAGGCCCAGCGCGACACCGGCGCGCGCGCCGATGCGCTGACCCACGGCCGCGCCGCACAGCGAGGTGGCGCCCATCGCGAACATCGGCAGCACCGTGAACAGCGCCACGGCATGGAAGCCGATGCCGGTGTCGAGGCGAATGGCCCCGAGCAGCGGGCTGCTCGAGGTGAGGAAGGCGCGCAGGTTCAGCGCCACCAGAACGATCACGGCCGCGAAGGCGGTGCCGGCATCGCGGCGAACCTCCGCCTTCACAAGGCGGCCACGTCGTCCTGCAGCACGCCGTCGCGCGCCACGATGCGGCCGCCGGCCACCACGAGCCGGCGCACGGGGCGCTCCACCACGGCATGCGCCACGGTCTGCGCATCGACCAGCACCAGGTCGGCACGGTCGCCGACGCCCAGGCCATAGGCCTCGAAGCCGCAGCCGCGCGCACCGGCGTGCGTCACGGTGTCGAGCGCGACCTCGATCTCGTCGTCGCGGCGCAGGTTGTAGCGCAGGCCGATGATCATCGCGCGCTCGAGCATGTCGGGCCGGCCATAGGGCGACCAGGTGTCGCGGATGCCGTCGTTGCCGCCGAGCACGGTCACGCCGGCCTGGCGGCAGGCCAGCAGCGGCGGCACGTTGCGCGAGGGCGGCGCGCTGGTGATCAGCACCACGCCGAGCTTCGCCATGCGCGCGAGCAGGGCATCGCGTTCGCGCTCGCTCACGTCGCCGAGGCAGAAGCCATGGCTGATCGCCACCCGGCCCCGCATGCCCAGCGCCTCGGTGCGCTGCAGGATCAGGTCGAGCGAGAAGGCGCCCATGGCGCCGGGCTCGTGCAGGTGGATGTCGATAGCGCGCTGGTGCCGGTGGGCGATGTCGAACAGCAGGTCGAGCGACTTCACGGGATCGCCGTCGATGGCGCAGGGGTCGAGCCCGCCGAGCACGTCGGCGCCCGCGGCCAGCGACCGGTCGAGCAGCTCGGCCGTGCCGGGCCGCGCGAGCAGGCCCGACTGCGGGAAGGCGACGACCTGGATCTGCTGCAGATCGCGCAGGGTCTCGCGCGTGCGCAGCGTGCCCTCGAGGTGACGCAGGCCGGCCTGCGTGTCGACGTCGACGTGCGTGCGCAGCCGCGTGGTGCCGAGCGCGAGGAAGGCCTTGGCCAGCACCAGCGACTGCGCGGCCGCGTCGTGGCCGCTGGCATGGCGGAAGGCGCGCTCGTTCTCGATCTTGTCGATCAGGTTCGTGCCGACCTCGTTGCGGTACCAGTCCAGGCCCCACATCGTCTTGTCGAGGTGGGTGTGGCCCTCGACGAGGCCGGGCAGCAGCAGCGCGCCGCGGCCGTCCTCGACGGCAGCATCGGCCGGCGCGGCCGGCGCGGCGAGCGCGGCGCCGAGCTCGGCGATGCGGCCGTCCTGCACCCGCACGTCGACCGGCGCGGCACCCAGCGGGCGAACATTGCGGATCAGGAGCGATGGCATGGGGATTCCTTTTGTTGTCCGAAGCATCAGGCGGGCTGCGCCGCGGCCGCGCGCGGCGCCGGGCCCGGCGTGACCAGCGCCACGATCACGAACACCAGCGCATTGGTCGCGAGCGCCACCAGCCCGGTGTTGAGCGACTTGAAGGCCAGCGGCGCCGCGGGAAACAGCGTAGCGAGGTTCGCGCCGGTGGTCATCAGGAAGCCGAGCACCGCGCCGCCCGCGACGATGCCCGCGAAGGCCGCGTGCTTGTTGCCGAAGGGCTTCTTCATGAGGCTGAACAGCAGCGAGGGCAGCAGCTGCGTGAGCAGGCTGGAGGCGAAGATCGCCACCGCCACGATGGTGGTGCCGCCGCGCAGCACGAAGTACACCGCCACCAGCGCGAACAGCGGCAGCACGCCGCGCGCCACGCGCGACACCTGGCGGTCGGTGGCATGCGGCGCGAAGCCTTCCTTGTAGACGTTCTTGCCGATCACGGTGGAGGCCGTGAGCAGGATCATCGAGCCCGGCACCAGCGCCGTGAGCACGCCGGTGCCGCCGATCACGCCGACGAACCAGGGGTCGAAGCTGTGCTTGACGAGGCCGAACAGGGCCAGGTCGACGTCGGAGCCCTTGAGCCCCGGCACCTGGAGGATGGCCGCGAAGCCGACCAGGAACAGGAAGGCGATCACCACCTGGTACAGCGGCATCAGGATGGTGTTGCGGCGCACCGCGCTCGCGCTGCGCGCGGCATACACCGAAGTGAGGTTGAACGGGTAGAGGTAGTAGCCCAGCGCCGTCAGCAGGATGGTCGAGTTGTACCAGCTGAGGTTGAGGCCTTCCTTCGGGAATTCGAAGAAGCCCGGGTTGGCCGCGTGGATGGCCGTGAACATCGGCGCCACGCCGCCGTAGTAGCGCCACGGCAGGTAGAGGCCGAGGAACACGGCGAGCGCGAGGATGAGAACGTCCTTCACGATGGCGATGCTGGCCGAGCCGTGGATGCCCGAGAACAGGATGTAGCTGACCATCACCAGCGTGCCGATCCAGATCGCCACCGGCGGCGCGATCGAGCCGTACGAGGCCTCCGAGACGATGATGCCGAGCCCGCGCAACTGGATGGTCAGCAGCGCGACCATGCCGCCGAGCGCGACCACCGACACCAGCACGCCGAGCGGGCGGCTGTCGTACTTGTGGGCGAAGAAGTCGGAGAACGACACCAGCTTGTGCGCGCTGGCGTAGCGCCACACGGCCGGCAGCATCCAGAAGGCCATGAGGTAGGCCAGCCCGCCATAGGCCAGGATGTAGAAGGCCGGCGAGCCCTTGCTGTACGACCAGCCGCTGGCGCCCAGGAAGGTGAAGGTGGAGAACGATTCGCCCGCCATCAGCAGGAACACCATGATCGCGCCGAGCCCGCGCCCGCCAAGCGCCCATTGCTCGAGGCTCATGGTGCGGCCGCGCCGCGCCAGCACCGCGAGGGCCAGCGCGCCGACCACGAACAGCGCGATCACGCCGAGCGCGGCGTTCATCGCGCGTCTCCCTGCGTTGCGGGTGCGTCGAGGTCGCCTTCGGCGCGGTCGATGACCACCATGATCAGCGAGGTCAGCACCAGCCAGAGCACGTTCCACACCATCAGGAAGGGCATGCCGAGCACGAAGGTGGGCGCGACGGAGGACAGCCAGCCCCCGCTGAAGAAGGCGGCGACCGGCAGCGCGGCCAGCCATTTGGCGGATTTCATGTGTGTCTCCGTTGTCGTGTGTGGTTGTGGATACCTGGTATTTTGGTCAACCATATCATTTTATTTTGGTTAACCAAATTTCCGCGAATGGTACGAAGCGGACGGGGCCGCGTCAATCCGGGGGCTTTCCCCGGGGTGGCGCGACGCAGGCAAAATCCGCCTGCCTATGCCCGCCACCCGCAAGACTTCCGCGCCCGCACCCTCCCCCGAGCCCACCGACGCCGACGGCGCCAACGTGGACGAACGCGTCTATGCCGCCGTCTCCAAGGCGCTGCTCAGCGGCAAGCTGCGGCCCGGCACGCCGCTGCGCGAGCGCGCGCTGGCCGAGGCGCTGGGCTGCACGCGCGGCGCGGTGCGCAAGGTGTTGGCGCGGCTGGGTTCCGAGAAGCGGCTGGTGCTCGAGCACAACCGCGGCGCCTTCGTGCCCAACCCCTCGATCGAGGACATGCGCGGCACCTACCGCGCGCGCCGCATCGTCGAGGCCGGGCTCGTGACCACGCTGTTCGGCCAGCTCGCGCGCGAGCAGGTGGCCACCCTGCGCAAGCACGTGCAGGCCGAGCAGAAGGCCTTCAAGGAAGGCCGGCGCGAAGACGCCGTGCGCCTGGCCGGCGACTTCCACCTGCTGCTCGCGCAGATGGCGGGCAGCGAGGAACTGCTGTCGTACATCGGGCGGCTGATCGCGAACACCGAGCTCTACAAGGCGCTCTACGACTCGGCCGAGGCCGCGAGCTGCGCGCCGCGCGAACACGAGCAGATCATCGATGCGCTGACTGCCGGCAAGTCGCTCGACAAGGCACTGGCCGTGGCGCTCGAGCACCTCGACGAGCTCGAGCGGCGCGTGATCGCGGGCGCGGCGGCCGAGCAGGAGACCGACCTCGCGACGCTGCTCAACGGCGGCGCCGACGACCCGCACCACGGGCACGGCCACTGAGGCAGGCACGTTTCGGCCGCGGCCGAAGTGTCCGCGCGCGGCCTTCGCGATGATCGGCGCGCCATGCCGACCGCCACCACCCTCGCCGCTTCAGCCAAACCCCAGGCCCCCGCCCTCGAATGGGCGCTGCTCGTGCTGCTCGCCACCTGCTGGGGCGCTTCCTATACCTTCATCAAGATCGGCGTCGCGACCCTTCCGCCGGTCACGCTGATCGCCGCGCGCACGCTGGTCGCGGGCCTGCTGCTGCTGGCCGTGCTGCGGCTGCGCGGCCTGCGGCTGCCGCGCGACGCGGCCAGCTGGCGCCGCTTCGCGCTGCAGGCCGGCCTCAACAGCGTGCTGCCCTTCACCTTGATCGCCTGGGCCGAACGCAGCGTCGACGCCGGCCTCGCGACCATCCTCAACTCGACCTCGCCGATCTTCATCTTCCTGCTGAGCCTGGGCCTGGCCGGCGCCGAGCGGCCCACGCTGCGGCGGCTGTTCGGCGTGGCGGCGGGGCTGATCGGCATCTGCCTGATCGTCGGCGTGGAGGCGCTCGGCGGGCTCGGCCGGTCGCTGTGGTCCCAGCTCGCGCTGGTCGCGGCCGCGGTCTGCTACGGCTGCGCCGCGATGTTCGGCCGCGTGTTCAAGGGCCTCGACCCGATGCTGCCGGCCGCGGGCTCGCTCGTGAGCGGCGCCGCGCTGCTGCTGCCCGCGAGCCTGCTGATCGACCGCCCCTGGACCCTCGCCCCCTCGGCCGCGTCGCTGGCCGCCGTGCTCGCGCTCGCCGTGGTCTCGACCGCGCTGGCCTTCACGATCTACTTCCGGCTGATCCGCACCCTCGGCCCGATGTCGACCTCCGCCCAGGCCTACCTGCGCGTGCCGATCGGCGTGGCCATCGGCGTGCTGCTCCTCGGCGAGCGGCTCGCGCCCACCGCGTGGGCCGGGCTTGCATGCATCATGGCCGGCGTGATCGCGATGACGCTGCCCGCGCGCGGCGGCATCCCCCTGCCCTTTCTCCGGAGATGAACCCATGCTCGAACTCAGGCCCAACTGCGAATACTGCGACAAGGACCTGCCGCCGAACGCCACCGATGCGCGCATCTGCAGCTACGAATGCACCTACTGCGCCGACTGCGCGCAGCACGTGCTGCACGACGTCTGCCCCAACTGCGGCGGCGGCTTTGCGCCGCGGCCGATCCGGCCGGCGACCGAAAGGCGGCCCGGGGTGTTCCTGGGCAAGCAGCCGGCCGCGGTGCAGCGCAAGCATCTGAAGTGGGAGCGCGGGGCGGAGCTGGAGGCCTTCATCGAGAAGGTGCGGCGGATTCCGCCGGCCGAACGCTAGCTCGACAGGCGGCTGCGCACGAAGTGCTCGACCTCGCAAGCGATTGCGGCAGGCTCACCCTCGCTGATGAAGCGCTCGCACCGCAGCGCCATGAAGACCGGATGCCGCTCCCGGATGCGCCGCGTTTCGCTGGCCCTATCACCGCGGAGATAGGGCCTGCACAGCTGGCGCTCGACCACGAGTTCGACGCAGCGTTCGAACTCGAAGGATGGCAGCAGCAGCGCGGTGAGCGGATCGGCTTCGATCGCGTCGCGCAAGGCCGGGTAGCGCTTGCTCGCGTCGGCCGGATAAGTCATGAAACCCGAGGACATCGCGAGCACGGTCGGCACGGTCGCCGCGGCGCGAAGCTGTTCGTAGGTTTCGATGTTGCGCGCCGCATAGCCCGCGTACCCATGGCGCGCCATGAAGGCCGCGACATCGCCCTGTTGCGCGATGAAGACCTGGTCGAGATCGACGAAGCGCCGGGCCAGCCGTTGCGCGAGCAGCGGGCCGACGGTGGTCTTGCCGGCGCCGCCGGGGCCGATGAGATGAACGAAGGGAATCAATGCGAAGGAACGAGGAGCGCCTGGGGCGCTGCGGCATTCTGAGGCATCGCGCTACTCGGCCTTGATGTTCCCCTTCGCGACGATCGCGCCGAACTTAGCATCCTCGCCCTTCAGGAAGGCCGCGAACTCCTTCGGCCCCGCGCCCAGCGGCGTGACGCCGCCCTCCTGGAAATTCCTGCGCACGCCCGGGTTCGCGAGCACCTGCGCCAGCGCGGCATGCAGCTGCGAAACGATCTGCGGCGGCGTTCCCTTGGGCGCGAAGATGCCCTGCCAGACCGACACGTCGGCGCCGCGCCATGCGGGCACGCTGGCCAGCGGCGGCGCTTCGGGCATGGCGGCCGAGGCGCTCTCCGCCATCACGCCGTACACGCGCAGCTTGCCCGCGCGCGCCTGCTGGATGACCATCGACAGCGGCAGCACGGCGAGGTCGAGCTGGTTGCCGCTGAGGTCGCTCACGATCTGCACGCCGGTGCGGTATGGCACATGGACCATGTCGACGCCGCCGCGCTGCTTGAGCAGCTCGCCGCCCAGGTGCAGCGAGGTGCCGACGCCCGAGCTCGCGTAGCTGTACTTGCCGGGCGCGGCCTTGAGGTCGGCATACAGCGCCTCGCTGGTCTTCGGCTGCAGCGCGGGCTTGCCGACCAGCGCCAGCGGCTGGGCGCCAAGCAGCGTGACGGGCACGAGATCGGCGAGGCCGTCGTAGCGCACGGTGGAAGGCGTCACCATCTTGGCGATGACGACTGTGCTCTCGACCGACAGCAGCAGGGTGTAGCCATCGGGCCTGGCGCGCACGGCCTTCTCGGTGCCGATGACGCCGCCGGCACCCGACACGTTCTCGATCACCACCGGCTGCCCGAGCCGCGTGGCGAGCTCGGGCGCGATCCAGCGCGCCATGACGTCGACGTTGCCGCCGGCACCGTAGGGCACGATCAGGGTGATCGGGCGCGCGGGCCAGGCGGGCTCGGCGAGGGCCGTGGTGGCGCAGGCGGCGAAGGCCAGGGCGGCGAGCAGTGCGCGGCGGCGTGCGGTGTCGATGTGCATCGTGGGGTCCTTCAGTCGCGGTTCGTTTCCAGGGGAGCAGCCTGCTCGCGCTCGAGCGCGGCGATCTCGCGTTCGAAGTCGGCGCGCAGGTCGCGCTTCGCGTCGTCGTCGAGCCAGCAGGCGTCGACGCCCGCGAGGCTGAAGGCGCGCGCCTGCTCCCAGCCCCAGCCGCCGCCCTCGAGCACGGTGGCGTAGGTGTGGCTGAGGTCGGTGTGGAACATCGCGGGGTCGTCGGTGTTGAGGCTGACCGGCAGGCCCGCGTCGACCATGCGCTTCACGCTGTCGAGCCGCCGCCGCTGGTTGCGCACCACGCTCGTGATGCCGCAGACGCAGAAATGCACGCCGCGGTCGCGCGCGCGCCGCAGGCCGTCGTCGCTGGCGAGCAGGTTGTAGCCATGGTCGAGCCGGTCGCAGCCCAGCAGGTGGATGCAGTCGTCGACGTTCGAAGGCGGCGCCTCCTCGAGCGTCTGGTTGTCCTCGCAGACATGGGCGGTGCGCTGGAGGCCGGCGCGGCCCGCGCGCTCGAACAGGGCCGCGAAGCTGGCGGGCGGGCCCGCGCGCTCGGGGCCGTCGAGGCCCACGCCGACGACGAGGTCGGAGCGCAGGCCGAGGATGTCGTCCATCGCGCGCTCGGCGCTGTCGAGCGGCAGGCCGCGGTCGAAGGAGGCGATCAGCAGGCCCGAGCAGCCGAAGTCCTGCCGCGCGGCGCGCAGGCCGGCCACCAGCCCCTCGACCTGCACGCGGTACGGCACGCCCGTGGGCATGAAGTACTGCGGGTTGAACGACAGCTCGACATGGCGCGCGTTGCTGCTGCGCGCGGCGTCCTCCACGGCCTCGTAGGCCACGCGCTCGAAATCGGCGCTGCTGCGCACCGCCTGCGCGGCGATGCGCAGCACGTCGATGAAGTCGTAGAAGTCGCGGTAGCTGTAGAGCGTGTCGACCGGGCGCGGCAGCGGCAGTTCGTACTGGCGCGCGAGCGCGACCAGCGTGGCCGGGCGCAGGGTGCCGGCCAGGTGGAAATGCAGGTCGGTCTTGGGCAGCCGGGCGAGCAGGTCCGGACGGACCGGCGCGGGGGAGGAAGGGGTGGACATGGACGGCGACGATAGCCACGCCCACCGCCCGCGCCCAGCACAGCGCTGTGCAGCAGGTTATGACAGCGCCGTCATGACCTGGGCCGGTGCGCCAGCTCGCGCGCGGCCGCCGTCAGCTCGCCGCGCAGCCAGCGCATGGCCTGGTTCTTGTGCGTGCGCTCGTGCCACACGAGGCGGTAGCGGTGCGGCTTGATCTTCGCGGGAAAGGGCACGATCGCGAGCGGGTACTGGCGCGCGAAGTCCTCGGCCAGCAGGCGGCCGGTGGTGAAGACCAGGTCGGTGCGCGCGAGGATGGCCGGCGCCATGCCGAGGAACTGGGTGTGCATCGCCGTGTGGACCGACACGCCGAGCTCGGCCAGCTGCGCATCGATGATGGTGCCCTGCCCCGGCACGTGCTCGAGCGAGGACAGGTGGCGCGCGCGCCGGTAGTCGTCGAGCGTCATCGGCGCCCTGGCCAGCGGATGGCCCTCGCGCACCAGGCAGACCATGGGCTCGGTCAGCAGGCTGGCGGCGCGCAGGTGGCCGGGCAGCTCGGGCCAGATGGTGATGACCATGTCGACCTCGCCGTCGGCGAGCTGGCGGTAGTGCTCGAAGCGCGAGCCCAGGCCGCGGATCACCACGTCGCACTCGGGCGCCTGGCGCGCCACGCGCTCGGCGACGTCGGCGAAGAACTGGCGCGGCAGGAAGTCGTAGGTCGCGATGCGGAAGCTCTGGCGCAGCTCGCGCGGCTCGACGGGGCCGGCCTCGGCGGTCAGCAGCGACATGTCGGCCAGGATGCGCCGCGTGGGCGCGGCCAGCGCCTGCGCGCGCTCGGTCAGCACCATGCGGTTGCCCACGCGCACCAGCAGCTCGTCGCCGGTGAGCTGGCGCAGCACCTTGAGGTGGCGGCTCAGCGCGGACTGCGCCACGCCGAGCTTGGCCGCGGCCTGCGACACGCTGGCCTCGCTCAGCAGCGCGTGGAGTGAGCGCAGCAGCGATTCGTCCAGTCGGCGGTCATGCTCGCCGGTGTCGGGCAGGGACATGGTGTTCGGATCGAAGAGGAATGGAACGTCTGCGGGCCAGCGATTCTGCCCGCCCGCCGCATGCGCGATTTTTGCGCCGCGGCCCGAAGTCTTTACACGGCTTTGATACGCCCCCTCCTACGCTGTCGCTCTTCCTTCATCCCCGAGCTCTCTCGATGCAAAGATCGATCCGCGCCGCCTCCTCGGCACTCACCCTCCCCACTTTGATCGCCGCCGCCTTCGCGCTGCCTGGCGCGGCCTTCGCGCAAGCGGCCGGCGATACGCCGGCACCGGCCGCCTCGCCGGTCACGGCCAACATCTCGCTGACCACGAACTACAAGTTCCGCGGCCAGGACCAGGACATGCTCGGCCGGAACGACTTCGCCAAGACCCGCGCCGTCAAGCCTGCGATCCAGGGCGGCTTCGACTACGCCTTCGGCGACAGCGGCTTCTACGTCGGCAACTGGAACTCCAGCGTCAACTGGCTCAAGGGCAACAGCGTCGAGGTCGACCTGTACGGCGGCTACAAGTTCAAGGCCGGCCCGCTGGACATGGACATCGGTGCGCTGACCTACATCTATCCGGGCAACTCGGTCGGCAACACCACCGAGCTCTATGGCGCGGCCACCTATGCCGACGAGAGCCTCGGTTCCTTCACCCTGAAGTACTCGCACACGGTGTCGAAGGACTACTTCGGCTTCGCCGGCAACAAGCTGGGCTCGGGCCTCAAGGGCACCAACACCGGCTACCTGAACCTGTCGTACAGCAAGGAGATCCTGCCCAAGGTGACGCTCAAGGCCGCGGTGGGCTACACGGCCCTGTCGAGCGACATCCGCAGGAACACGGCCTACAAGAGCTATGTCGACTACAACGTGGGCGCCAGCTACGACTTCGGCGGCGGACTCACGCTCGCCGGCTCGGTGCAGGGCGCGAACCAGAAGAACGCCTTCAACGCCGCGGCCGGCCCGCTGTACGACTTCGGCTTCTACACCGTGCAGCAGGTCTACTCGCCGAACAAGCCGCGCTTCATCCTCACGCTGGCCAAGGCGCTCTGACGAAGACGCCGGCGGCCCTCGGCATCAATCGATGCTGATGTTCGCCGTCTTCGCGACCTCCGCCCACTTCACGCGGTTGTCGTGCACCGTCTTCCTGAACTGCGCGGGCGTCTCGATGCGGATGGTGTTGCCCTGGCTCTCGAACTTCTCGCGGATCTCGGGCTGCTCGAGCACCGCCTTCACGGCGGCGTTGAGCTTCTCGACGATGCGCGCGTCGGTGCCCTTGGGCGCGAAGATGCCGAACCAGATCGAGCTGTCGAAGCCCTGGGTGCCGGGCAGGCCGCTCGAGGCGATGGTGGGCACTTCCTTCACCGCGGCCACGGGCGTGGCGGTGGTCACGCCGAGCAGCCGCACCTTGCCGGCCTTGTAGTGCGGCAGGATGGTCTGGACCTGGTTCATGATGCAGCAGGTCTCGCCGCGCACCACCGAGGTGATGGCCTCGGGGCCGCCCTTGTAGGGCACGTGGACCATGTCGAGCCCGAGCCGCGCATTGAACTCGGCGAAGGCCATGTGGGTGCCGGCGCCGTTGCCGGTGGAGGCGTAGTTGTACTTGCCGGGGTTGGCCTTGACGAGCGCGACGAACTCCTTGAGCGTCTTCACGTTGATCACGTCGGGATTGATCGTGAGCACGTTCGACACGTCGAGCACCGGCGCCACCGGCACGAAGTCGGCCTCGACGTCGAAGGGCAGCTTCTTGTAGAGCGCGGCATTGCTGCCGTGGGTGGCGGCGGTGCCGAACGAGAGCGTGTAGCCGTCGGGCTTCGCGTGGGCCACGTACTCGCTCGCGATGTTGCCGGCCGCGCCGGAGCGGTAGTCGATGATCACGGGCTTGCCGAGCTGGCGCGTCAGCGGGTCCTGGATGGTGCGGGCCACCACGTCGACACCGGAGCCGGCGGGAAAACCCATGATCAGCGTTACGGGCTGTTGCGGCCAATCGGCCTGCGCATGCGCCGCGGGCGCGATCGACGCGCACAATGCAGCGGCCGTCAGCAGCGCGCGCAGGTGCCGGCTCGGAAAGTGGAAAGGGGGCATGGCGGTGGTCCTCGGTTCGGGCGGTGCAGGCCCGGATTCTGGCGCGATGCTCATACCCGCTTCGGCATGTGCTTATGCGCGACACACCTCCGGCGCGCCGCCTCTCCATAATCGCCCCATGGTTCGTCCCACACAACTCATCCATCCCCAGCGCGAACCGGTGGCGGTGCGCGCCGCGGCCACCGTGCTGCTTCTGCGCGATACCGCGTCCGGCATCGAGGTGCTGATGACGCGCCGCTCGGCCAAGGCCAGCTTCGCGCCCGGCGCCTACGTCTTTCCCGGCGGCCACATCGACGCGGCCGACGAGGTCGCCGCGCGCACGGCCGCGCGCCGCCCCACGCAGAGCCCGCTGCAGGCCACGCAGGCGGTGGCCGCGATCCGCGAATGCTTCGAGGAGCTCGGCGTGCTGCTCGCGCACCATGCCGACGGCCGCCCGGCCGGCGCCGAGGACATCGCCGCGATGGACCGCGACGGCCACGCGGCCGTGCCCTTCGCCGAGCAGTGCGCGGCGCGCGGGCTGGTGCTCGAGGCCGACCGCGTGTTCACCTTCGCGCACTGGATCACCGACCGCGACCTGCCCAAGCGCTTCGACGTGCCTTTCCTGGTGGCGCGCATGCCCGAGGGGCAGGAGCCCTCGGCCGACGAGAGCGAGCAGTTCGAGCCGAGCTGGGTGCGCCCGGCCGATGCGCTGGCGCGCCACGCGGCCGGCAGCTTCTTCATGATCTTCCCGACCGTGCGCACGCTGCAGCGCATGGCCTCGTACGCGAGCGTCGATGCGGTGCTGGCGGCCTGCGCGAGCGAGCAGCCGCTGTGGACCAGTTGCCCGCGCGGCGGCTTCGTCAACGGCCGCGACGAGCGCTACATGGAGAACGACCCGCCCTTCGGCGAGCTCGCGCTGGTCTGCCCCGACGGCCAGATGCTGCACTCGCTCGACTGGAAGAGCGATGCACCGGTGGCGCTGCTGAAGAACGTGCAGCGCCTGACCGCGCCCAACCCGGGCGCGATGACCGGCCCGGGCACCAACAGCTACATCGTGGGCGACGCGGCCACCGGCCACATCGTGATCGATCCGGGCCCGAACGACCCCGCCCACATCGAGCGGCTGTGGCAGGCCGCCAGGGGCGACATCCGCATGATCGTCTGCACGCATTCGCATGCCGACCATTCGCCGGGCGCGGCGCCGCTGCAGGCGCTGGCCGGCGCCGCGAAGCCGCCGATCCTGGGGCTGTCGTCGGCGCCCACGGCGCGCTCGAGCGCGCGCTTCTCGGCCGAGCGCGAGCTGGCCGACGGCGAGCGGCTGGTGCTCGCGGGCACCGATGCCGAGGGCCAGCCGCTCACGCACACGCTGCGCGTGATCCACACGCCGGGCCACGCGGCCAATCACCTGTGCCTGGTGCTCGAGGAGGACGGTCTGCTGTTCTCGGGCGACCACATCCTCAACGGCAGCACCACGGTGGTCGATCCGCCCGACGGCGACATGACGGCCTACCTCGATTCGCTCGACAAGCTCGACGCGAACTGCGAGGCCGGCGGCGTCGAATTCATCCTGCCCGCGCACGGCCACGTGATCGGCTTCGCGCGCACGGCCATCGCCTACCTGAAGGCGCACCGCCTCAAGCGCGAGGCCAAGATCGCGGCCGCCATGCAGAAGCTGCCCGAGGGCACGCCCGAGCAATGGCTGCCGCTGGCCTACGACGACGTGCCCGAGCGGCTGTGGCCGGTGGCCGCGCGCTCGCTGGCGGCGCACGTGGCGCGCATCCGGCAGCAGGCGGCCGTCGGTTCATGAGCGCTCCAGAAAGGCAGGACGCCGAGGGCATCCGACTGGCCAAGCGCGTGGCCGCGCTCGCGGGCTGCTCGCGGCGCGAGGCCGAGCTGCTGATCGAGAACGGCGCGGTGCGCGTCGACGGCCAGCCGGCGCTGCTGCCGCAATCGCGCGTGCAGCCGCACCAGCAGGTGGAGATCGAGGCGGGCGCGCGGCCCGAGCCGGTGCTGCCGGTGACGCTGCTGCTGCACAAGCCGGCCGGCCTGCGCATCGAGCAGGCGCACACGCTGCTGGTGGCCGCCAACCTCGCGCCCGCGCACGGAACGCCGCGCTTCCTGCCCGCGCTCGCACGCGGCCAGCACTGCATGACGCCGCTGGAGACCGGCGCCAGCGGCCTGGTGGCGTTCACGCAGGAATTCCGCATCGAGCGCAAGCTGCACGAGGACGCCGCCGTCATCGAGCACGAGATCATGGTCGACGTGGCCGGTGCCGTGTCGCCCGAACAGCTCGCGCGCTTCGAGCGCACGCCCGCGCGCGTGAGCATCGGCCGCCAGACGCCCGAGCAGACCGGGCTGCGCTTCGCGCTCAAGGGCGCGCAGCCGGGCCAGGTCGCGCACCTGTGCGACCGCATGGAGCTGCGCATCCTCGCGATGCGCCGCATCCGCATCGGACGCGTGCCGCTGGCCGGCCTCGCGCCCGGCCAGTGGCGCTACCTCGCGCCGCAGGAACGCTTTTGACGCCCCCGAAGAAGAAGAAAGAAGAACGGGAAGCCGGCGCGCTTCCACCCTCGCACCGCATGTTCGCGGCCTGCTTTTTCAGCCAGCGGCTTCGCGCCGCCGACAGGAGACCCCAAGCCATGAAGTCCGGATCGATTCCCGCCACCGAGGCCGCGCCCTTCCCGCGCCGCCTGCCCGCCACGGTGGCGGCCCTCGCCCTCGCCTCGCTCGGCGGCTGCTCGGTGTTCGAGCCGCTGATGCCCGCGCCCCCGCCGCCGCCGGCTCCCGCGCCGCCGCCCATCGTGTCGAGGGACGGCCTGGCGCCGATCACCGAGGACCAGGTCGAGCGCATTCGCGAGCAGATCGCCGCCAAGCCGCCGACCCCGGCCGTGGGCCGCGTGGTGCGCAGCGCCTCGCCGACCATCGAGTCCTTCCTGCGCACCGAGGGTTGCATCACCGCGCGCAACGGCGCGGTGCTCAACCCCTTCGCGGCGCCGGGCCGGCTGTTCGACGCCCAGGGCTTCCAGGGCGGGCCGATGGCGCAGATGCAGTACCACGACAAGACGGCCTGCGTGACCGTCAAGCGGATCCAGAACTGGAAGATGGTGTCGCCGAAGCTGCTGCGCTTCGACGTGGTCTACGTGGGCGACGACGGGGAGGAGCGTTCGGTGAAGCGGCACGAGCTGGTGCGGCAGCCGAAGGGCGGGTGGTTGTTCGCGAAGTGAGCCCGTCACCGTTCAGGCTGAGCTTGTCGAAGCCTTGCGCGAGGCTTCGACAGGCTCAGCCCGAACGGGTGGGGATGGCTCAGCCCGAATGAGCTGAAACGGGCACCACCTTGCGCTGCGACCGCAGCGCCACCGCGAACGACAGCTGCGCCACGATCCCCGCCCCCGCGAGCACCAGCGCCGAGGCCAGCGCGGGATTGCGGTGCCCCATGCCCGCGAGCGCGGTGCACAGCGCGCCCACGGCCATCTGCGTGAAGCCGTAGAGGCCCGAGGCCGAGCCGATGATCTGCGGGTTGACGCCGATGGCCTGCGTGAGCGCGGCCGGCGAAGCCATGCCGACGCCGACGGTGAACAGGAACATGCTGGCCACGATCAGCGGCACCGACAGCCGGTCGGTGAGCGCGGCGCCCAGCAGCACGAAGGCCGCGAGCACGCTGAGCGCGTTGGAGCGGATCATCAGCCGGTCGACGCGCACGCGCGCGATCAGGTGGCTGGTGAGGAAGCTGCCGAGCCACACGCCCGAGACCAGGATGGCGAGGTAGATGCCGGCCTCGTGCGCGGGCCGGTGCAGCTGGTCGACGAAGATGAACGGCGCCGAGGCGACGAAGGCATACATCGAGGTGGTGGCGCAGCCGCCGCCGACGGAGAAGCCGAGGAAGGCCGGCGAGCGCAGCAGGCGCGCGTAGTTGCGCGCGAGCGCGGGCGCGCTGACGGCGGCGCCGGGCCGGCCGGTCTCGGGCAGCAGGCGCCAGGTGAACAGCAGGCCGACGATGCCGAGCGCGAACAGGCCGTAGAAGATCGAGCGCCAGCCCAGGGCGGTGGCGAGCGCGCCGCCGACCAGCGGCGCGATGCTCGGGCCCACGGTCACCATCAGGTTCATCAGCGCGAGGCGGCGCGTGGCCTCCTGCGGCTCGGCGGTGTCGCGCACGATGCTGCGCCCGAGCACCAGGCCCGCGCAGCCGCCCATGGCCTGGAACAACCGCGCCGTGATCAGCGCATGCACCTCGGGCGCGAGCGCGGCGGCCAGGCCGGCGGCGGTGTAGAGGGAGAGGCCCGCGAGCAGCACCGGCCGGCGGCCGAAGCGGTCGGCCAGCGGGCCGTACACCAGCTGCCCGACGGCCAGGCCGAAGATGTAGAGGCTCACCGTCATCTGCATCTCGCCGATGCCGGCACCGAGGCTGCGCGCGGCGATCGGCAACGCGGGCACGAAGATGTGCATGGCCAGGGTGCCGCTGAAGGTGACGAGCGCGAGCAGCCACAGCGGCGCGTGCGCGGCGCGCGGCACGGGAATGGCGTTCGTGCTCACTGCTTGCGTGCCTCGCTGCCGGTGGCGGCGAGCCGGTCGCCGTCGTCCGTCTCCCAGCCGCCGCCGAGCGCCATGAACAGCACGATCTGGTCGTCCGACAGCTGCGCCTCGCTGGCCGCCAGCGCGGCATCGCTCGCGGCCAGCGCACGCTCGGCATCGAGCGCGTCGAGGTAGGCGGTGCGGCCGTTGCGGTAGAGCTGGCGCGCCTGCGCGGCGACGGTGGCGCTCTCGTCGCGCGCGGCCTGCAGCGCGGCGCGGCGGTCGAGCTCGCGCGCGTAGTTGCCGAGCGCCGACTCGGTCTCGCGCAGCGCGGTGAGCACGGTGCCGTCGAACTTCGCGAGCGCCGCGCGCGTGCCGGCCTCGGCCTGTGCGATGCGGGCCTGCGCGATGCCGGTGTTGGGCACGGTCCACGAGATCAGCGGGCCGAGGCTCCAGCCGAAGGTGCCCTTGCGGCCGAAGTCCTCGGCCGGGCCGGCCGACGAGGCCGACAGGCCCAGGGTGATCTTCGGATAGAGGTCGGCCGTGGCGACGCCGATGCGCGCGGTGGCCTGGGCCAGGCTGCGCTCGGCCTGGCGGATGTCGGGCCGGCGGCGCAGCAGCGCGGCGCCGTCGCCCACCGGCACGGTGCCGGCCACGCGCGGCGGCACGGCACAGTCGGCGAGCTCGCGCGGGAAGTCCTGCGGCAGTTCGCCCGTGAGCGTGGCGAGGCGGTAGAGCGCGTTCTGGCGCTCGGCCACGAGCGGCGGCAGCGCGGCCGTGAGCTGCTGCAGCTGCGCGCGGGCACGGCCGGTGTCGAGCGCGCCGGCGCGGCCGGCGTCGTGCAGCTTCTCGGTGACGTCGACCGCCTCCTGCTGCAGCCGCACCGACTTGCGCGCGATCTCCAGCCGCAGGCCGGTGGAACAGGCCTCCGCATAGGCACGCGCGGTGCCGGCCGCGACGTTCACGCGCACCAGGTCGAGCGCGGCGGCGGCCGACGCGGTGCCGGCCTCGGCGGCCTCGGCGGCGCGGCGGATCTGGCCGAACAGGTCGACCTGGTAGGACAGCGACAGGCCGCTGCTGTAGTTGAAGCGGTCCGGCGGTTCGTAGTCCTTCTGCAGCAGCTGCAGGCCCGAGACATGGCCGAACGAGGGCCCGCCGTTCACGCCGATGACGGGGCGCTTGCCGCCGGCCACCTCGGCCTCGATGGCGCGCTCGCGCTCGAGGTTGGCGACCGCCTGGCGCAGGTCGGTGTTGTGCACGAGCGCCTGCTCCACCAGCCGGTCGAGCCGCGGGTCGCGGTACAGCCGCCACCAGTGCGGCGGCAGCGGCACGGCCTGCAGGCCGGCGGCGGGATCGGCTTCGGCGAAGGGCCGGCCGGCCGCGGGCTGGCTCGCGATGGCCTCGTCGGGCTGGCGGTAGTCGGGGCCGACGCTGCCGCAGGCCGCGAGCGCCGTGGCGGCGGCCAGCGTGGCGATGCGCAGCACGGTACGCGATGCGGTGGTCATCATCCCTCCTTCCTGGCGCCGGTCTTGGCGTCGGCATCGGCGGCGGTCTTCTCGCGCTGCGCCTGGGCCTGCTCGAGCACCTGCACCGTCACCGTCTGCCCCGCCACCAGCCGCGCGCCCGCGGGCAGCGGATCGAGCTTCACGCGCACCGGGATGCGCTGCGCGAGCCGCACCCAGTTGAAGGTGGGATTCACGCTCGGCAGCAGGTTGGCGCTGGTCGAGCGGTCGCGGTCGGCGATGCCGGCGGCCACGCTCTCGACGGTGCCGCCGAGCACCGCGCCGCCGCCCATCGGCATGACGTGCACGCGGTCGCCTAAGTGGATGCGCGGCAGCTTGGTTTCCTCGAAGTAGCCCTCGACGTAGAAGGAGCGCGCATCGACCAGCGCGAGCACCGGCCGGCCCGCGGCCGCGTAGCTGCCCTGGCGCAGGTCGAGGTTGGTGACCAGGCCGTCGGCCGGCGCGCGCACCTCGGCGCGCTGCAGGTTCAGCCGCGCCGAATCGAGCGCGACCTCGGCCTGCGCGACGGCGGCGCGCGCCTGCTCGACACGCGCGCGGGTCTGTTCGCGCGCCTCCTGCGAGACCAGCGCCTCGAGCCCCGCGTTGCGCGCGTTCTCGCGCTGGGCCTGCGCGCTCATGGCGCGTTGCGCGGCGAGCGCGGCCTGGGCCTGGCGCACGGCCAGGTCGTAGCGCGCGCGGTCGACCTCGAACAGCAGGGTGCCGGCGGCCACCGACTGGTTGTCCTGCACCGGCACGGCGGTGACCAGGCCCGAGACGTCGGGCGCGATCTGGACCACGTTGGCGCGCACGCGGCCGTCGCGCGTCCAGGGCGCGAGCTCGTAGTGGTCCCAGAGGCGGAAACCCGCCCAGACGGCGGCGGCCACCACGGCCGCGGTGACGAGGATGCGCAGCGCGCTGGCGGGCCAGGTGCGGGCGCCGGCCTTGTTGTTGTCGTTGGATGTGTTGGCGGTCATGGTGTGGTCATTGCAGGGAGGTCGTGGCGCGGCTCAGCGCATAGAGCAGCAGCAGGTAGAGCGCCATGTCGAACAGGGCCGGGTGCCAGACCCAGCGGTAAAGGCCGGTGGCGGCCAGCAGCCGGCGCACGCCCCACAGGGCCAGCAGCGCGGCGCCGGCCAGCAGCATCAGCCAGGGCACGTAGAGGCCGTAGAAACTCGCTTCGCCGATCATCGGGACACTCCTTGCGCGGGAACTGGAACAGCGGAGGCCGCGCGCATCGGCGGTGCCTCCGGAAAGAGATTGCGGCGCAGCCCCACCAGCGCGGTGACGGCCGAGCGCGCGTCGGCACTCGACGCACCCGCGGTGCCGAGCATCGAGGCCAGCGCCTCGTCGATGCGCGCCAGCAGGCTCGCGGGCCGCGCGGCCACGCGGCCACCGGCGCGCTGGCGGAAGAAGCGCGCGATGTCGCCGAGCAGCGCGCTCGCCGAGGCCAGCGGCAGTTGCGCGCGCACGCGCTGCAGCGCATCGATGTCGGCGCCCATGCGCAGGTCGCGCAGCGCGTCGTCGGCGGCCACGCCCTCGATGCGGCCGCCGGCCTGCGCGATGCGCGGTGCCAGCAGGCCGATGCGGTCGAGCATGCGCACCGCGTAGGCGTCGCCGGGCACGCCACGGCGCTGGGCCGACGGCGACAGGCTCGCGGGCGTGGCCGCGGCCGCGCCGGCCATCTCGCCGAGCTCGCGCCAGGTGGCGCGCTGGATGCGGCGCGCGCTCCAGTCGGCGCCCACCGAGCGCACCAGCCGTGTGACGAAGGCCGCGGCCACCACGCCGAAGACCTGGCCCAGCATGCTGTTGATGAAGCTCACGATGTCGGCGGTGGCGGTGTCGTGCATCGCCAACGTGCCCGCGACGCCGAACAGCAGCGCCATCGCGGCCATGAAGTAGGCCGGCCGGGCCATGTACAGGCCCAGTGCCAGGAACACCGGCGCGCAGACCGCGACCAGCATGCCGAAGTCGTGCACCAGCGGCAGCAGCACCAGCACGTAGAGCGCGGAGATCGGGATCGACCACAGCGTCCACTTGAGGAAGCCCTGGATCGCGGGCACCGGGTCGTCCATGGTGGCGAAGAAGCAGCAGAAGACCGCGGCCATCATGGTGGCGGCCGAGCCCATCGACCAGCCGGTGAGGATCCAGAACGCGCCGCACAGGCAGATGGCGAGCACGGCCGCGAGCGCCGACAGCAGCGCCATGCCGCGGTCCAGGTGCAGCACGCGGTTGCCGAGCGCGGCGATGCGGCGCGGCGGCACCGCGCCCTTCAGGCCGTCGTCGATGTCGGCGCGCAGCCGCGCGCAGGCGCGCCAGCCTTCGACCAGTTCCTCGAGCCGGCCCGCGAGCGCGATGCGCAGCGCGCGGCCCCAGGGGGAGATGGAGGCATCGGGTCGCGTGGCGGCGAGCGTGGCAAGGGTCGCGCGCAGGGCCTGCAGGCGCGCATCGTCCGAAGTGCCGGCGCCCTCCTCGCGCAGCCACTGCCCGGTCTGCGCGAGCAGCGCGGCCACGTCGGGCGCGATGGCGCCCTCGGCCTGCTCGAGCGCGAGCAGCCGGTCTTCGACCGCCGACAGCGCGGGCGTGAGCGCGGCCACGCGGTCCTGCATCGCGCGGATCGCGCCGGCGGTCCAGCGCAGGTGCGTGGTGTCGAAGGGCACATGGGTCGACAGGATGCGCAGCTGCGTGATGTCGCCCGCGAGGCGGCGCCGGTCGTCGGCCAGGCGCCTGGGGTCGGCATCGGCGCGGCGCGCGGGCGTGCCCGTGGCGCTCGCGGGCGGCTGCAGCAGGTCGCCCAGCCACTTGCGCGCGTCCTGCAGGGTACGGTCGAGCAGGCCCAGCACCGTGGGGCCCATGCCGGCCGGCAGCACCAGGCTGTGCAGCAGCGTGGCGCAGAAGATGCCCAGGCCGATCTCCTCGACGCGCGCGACGGCGGTGTCGAACAGCGCCTCGGGCGCCTGCACCGAGGGAAAGCCGATCAGCGCGGCGGTGTAGCCCGCGAGCATGAAGACGTAGGAGCGCGGCGTGCGGTCGAACAGCGAGATGCACAGGCACAGGCCGACCCACAGCGCGAGCACCAGCGTCAGCAGCTCGGGCGCGTTCGACAGCGCGGGCACCAGCAGCACGGTGGCGGTGCTGCCGATCAGCGTGCCGCAGAAGCGATAGACCGCCTTGGAGCGCACCGCGCCGGCCAGCGGATGGGCGACGACATAGGTGGTCATCAGGGCCCAGAACGGACGCGGCAGGCCGGCGCGGCTGGCGAGGTACATCGCGAGCATCGCGGCGGCGAAGCTCTTGGTGGAGAAGACGATCTCGGCGCGGCTGAAGCGCGGCAGGCTCAACGAGGGCATCTAGCGTCGCCCCTCGGCCGGTGCGCCGCGGCCCAGCCGTTCCTCGAGCACCGCGAACACGCGCAGGCAGGCCGCGAGGTCCTCGTCGGACACGCCCTCGAACAGCGCGGCGCGCATCAGGCTCAGCGCGGCCTCGATGGGTTCGCAGGCGGCCTCGCCCGCGGGCGTGAGATGCAGGGTCTTGGCGCGGCGGTCGGCCGGGTCCTCGCGGCGCTCGACATAGCCGGCCTCGACGAGCTGGTCGAGCGAACGCACCAGCGAAGGTCCCTCGATGCCCAGTGCCTCGGCCAGCACGCCCTGGCGCACGCCCTGCTCCATGCGGCCGATCATCACCACCGGCCAGGCCAGGGTCTGCGACAGGCCCACGTGCGCGACCGCCTTGTCGGCCGCGGCGCGGTAGCCGCGCTGCAGGGTCGAGAACTGCATGCCGAGCTTCATCAGCGCGGCTTCGCGCGCTTCCTTTTTCTTCTTCCGGCCGGCGGGCGGAGTGACCGGTTCGGCCATGGCAAGGCTCCCAATTAGTTAGCTTGCTATCGATTATACGGGTTTACCCCAGATCGTGCCGGCCATGCCGACGGGCGGGTCATGCGCTGCCCGGCATGACCCGACGAAGAACGTTGGGGGAAGAAAGAAAAGTGTGAAGCGCGCCGATAAGCCGGATTCTGTGCACCGGACATCTCTTGCGAAATGCCCGGCGTGACCGCCATTACTCTGGGCCGTCTGTCGCCAGACGGCTCGATGCCACCTACCCGCCAGCTCAGCGGAACCACCTCGATACTGGCCTACTTGGTGTTGCTGCGCGCAGAGATTGCCCGTTTCACCCGAACTGAATCGGCTCGTCTCTGTTGCTCTGATCCTCACCTCACGGTGGAGAGCCGTTAGCTCCTGCGCTGTCCTGTGCAGTCCGGACGTTCCTCCAGTGCGGTCTTTCGACGCGGTGCCCGAAGGCATCGCCCCTTGCGGGCTTGCACCAGCGGCGGTCTGGCACGCTTCACGGGGCGGATTATCGCCGCTTCGCGCATGCCCTCATCCCGCGATGCCGCAGAACTCGCGCCGGTACTGCTCGGGCGTCGTGCCCGCCTCGCGCTGGAACATCGCGATGAAGGCCGAGGCCGTGCTGTAGCCGAGGTCGAAGGCGATCTCCTGCACCGTGCGGCCGGCCTCCAGCGCATCGATGGCGCGCAGGAAGCGCAGCCGCTGGCGCCAGTCGCCGAAGGACATGCCGAGTTCGCGCTGGCACTGGCGCGCGAGCGTGCGCTCGGTCATGTGCACGGTGGCGGCCCACTCGGCCAGCGAGCGGTGGTCGCCCGGCTCGGCCTGCAGCGCCTCGAGCACGCCGACCAGCGCGGGCGAGGCCGCGGCCGGCAGGTAGCAGCGCAGCACCTCGGCGCGCGCGAGCTGGTCGACCACCACCTGCGCGAGCCGCAGGTCGGCCGGCGTGACGGGCTCGTTCACATCGCGCGCGGCGAAGTCGGCCAGCACGCTGCGGATGATCGGGCTGATGCGCACGGTGCAGGGCTGCGCGGGCAGCTCGGCGCACAGCGCGGGCACGATGTAGACGGTGCGGTAGACCACCGCATGGCGCAGCGTGCAGCTGTGCACCACCCGCGGCGGGATCCACACCGCGTACTGCGGCGGCGAGAGGAAGCGCAGGCCCTCGGCCTCCATCTGCATGGTGCCGTGCGCGGTGTAGTTGAGATGGCCCCAGCTGTGGCTGTGTGGCGCGGCCAGGGTGTCGGCGCCGAATTCGTCCCAGTTGAAATAGAACGGGCCGGCCTTGTGCTCCACGTCCTGGATCGACAGGTAGCGCGCGCGATCGGCCATGGCGGGGCGGTTCCTCGAAAGAGCGTCCGGAATTCCGGACCGGTTGTCCTGATCGAGCTATATGCCGCAGGACGGACGCACCGATGATAGCCCCGCCTCCTCCTGAAAGTCCTGTCCCATGTGGCCCTATGCCTTCCCCCTGCTCGCCGTCGTCATCTGGTCGGGCAACACCGTCGTCAGCAAGATGGCGGCCGGCACCATCGCGCCGGCCGAGATCAGCTTCTACCGCTGGCTGCTCGCGGCCCTGCTGTTCACGCCGCTGGCGCTGCGCCCGGTGCTGCGCAACTGGCGCGCGATCCGCCCGCAGCTGGGCCGCATCGCGGTGCTCGGCCTGCTGGGCATGGTGGTCTACCAGAGCCTGGCCTACTACGCGGCCTACATGACCACGGCCACGCACATGGGGATCATCGGCTCGCTCACGCCGATGATGGTGCTGGCGCTGTCGATCCTGCTGCTGGGCCAGCGGCTCACGGCCGGCGCGGTGGCGGGCTCGCTGGTGTCGATCGCGGGCGTGGCGGTGGTGGTGTCGTCGGGCAACCTCGGCACGCTGCTCGAGAGCGGCGCCAACCTGGGCGACGGCCTGATGCTGCTGGCGATGCTGGCCTATGCGGTCTACGTGATCCTGCTCAAGCGCTGGGGCATGAAGGAAGTGCCCGCGCTGCAGCTGCTCTACCTGCAGATCGTGTGCGCGGTGATCGTGCTGCTGCCGCTGTACCTGCTGACGCCGCGCATGGGCCTGTCGGCCGCCAACCTGCCGCTGATCGGCTTCGCGGGCCTCGGCGCCTCGATGCTCGCGCCGCTGGTGTGGATGCACACGGTGGCCCACATCGGTCCGAGCCGCGCGAGCATGTTCTTCAACCTGATCCCGCTGTTCACCGCGCTGATCGCGGCGGCGGTGATCGGCGAATCGCTCGCGGCCTATCACGCGGTCGGCGGCGTGCTGACGGTGGCCGGCGTGCTGCTGGCCGAGCTGTGGAAGGCGCCACTGCGGCGCCCGGTGCTGGCCGGGTCCTGAGCCGCTTCAGCCGGCCGCCGCGGCGCGCCGGAAGCGCCCCGGCGTGAGGCCCGCATGGCGCGCGAAGGCACGGTTGAACGCGGCCTCGGAGCGATAGCCGACGGCCTCGCCGACCGAGGCCGTGTCCTGCCCGCCCTGCGCGAGCAGCCGCGACGCGAGCTCCATGCGCAGGCTGGTCAGCAGCTCGAGCGGGCCGGTGCCCGTGCGGCGCGCGAACTCGCGCGCGAAGGTGGCGCGCGAGAGGTGGCAGCGCTCGGCCAGCGAGGCCACGGTCCAGTCGTGCTGCGGTTCGTCGAGCATGGCCTTGAGCGCGCCCGCCAGCCGCGGGCTGGCCATGAGACCCAGCACGCCCGAAAGCTCGGGCCGGGTGTCGAGGCAGGCGCGCACCGCGAGCGTGAACAGCGTGCCCGAGAGCTGCGCCACGATGGCCTGCGCACCGGCGTTCTGCTGCTCGATCTCGTGCGCCATCAGCCGCACCAGGCCCTGCAGCCAGCCGTACTCGGGCCGCTGGCCGAAGGGGATCACCAGCGGATCGGGCAGCGCCTCGAGCAAGGTGCTGCGGCGCCGGCCCGGGAACTCGAACTCGCCGCAGAGGATGTCGGTGTCGGCCTTCGCGGGACGCGGCAGGTTGGTCTTGAGGTCGACCAGCTCGCCCTTGCGCAGGCGGATCGGGCGCATGTCCTCTTGCGGCTCGCGCGGCTCCGGCCCGCGCCCCGCGGTGCGCAGCACGTGCGCCTGGCCGCGCGGCAGGATCACGAGGCTGCCCTCCTCCAGCGGCAGCAGCGTGCCGCTGGCCGGCAGCCACAGCTCGCAGCGCCCGCGCATCAGGATGTGGAAGGGCGCGCGCCACGGGCCGATGGCCTCGTGCGGCGCGGCCCAGTCCTGGCCGAACAGGCAGCGCAGGTCCATGCGGCCGCGCGGGGCCAGCCAGGCTACGAGTTCGCTCAGGGCATCCATGGTGTGAGACGTTGGAGCAATTTTTTCAGCCGGATCGGCATTCAAAATCCTAGCACGCAGGCCTACAGTTGATTCACCGACTTCCACGAGGTGAACAGAATGACTTCCGATCTCGCCCCCACCGCCGCACCGGCCGCCGCATCGGCCCGCGGCCCGATTCCCGTCTCCTTCTTCAGCATCGCCGTCGGCCTGCTCGCGCTGGCCGCGGCCTGGCGCGTGGCGACGCCGCTGTGGCAGCTGCCGCCCGAGGCCGCGCAGGCCCTGACCTGGGCCGGCATCGTCGTGTGGCTGGTGCTGCTGGTGCTCTACGCCGCCAAGTGGCTGCGCCATCCCGACGAGGCGCGCGCCGAGCTCGAACACCCGGTGCAGTCGTCGTTCGCGGCGCTGGGCCCGGTGGCCAGCATGCTGGCGGCGGTCGCGCTGCTGCCCTACGCACGCCCGGTGGCGCTGGCCGTGTTCGCGCTCGCGGTCACGGCGCAGCTCGCGCTCGGCCTGCGGCTCTATGGCCGCACCTGGCAGGGCGGCCGCACGCCGGCCTCGGTCACGCCGGCGATCTACCTGCCGGCGGTGGCGCAGAACTTCGTCGCCGGCACCGCGGCCGCGGCCTTCGGCTGGCCGCAGCTGGGCCTGCTGTTCTTCGGCGCGGGGCTGTTCTCGTGGCTCGCGCTCGAATCGCTGATCCTGCACCGCGCGGCCACGCAGGAGCCGCTGCCCGAGGCGCAGCGCCCGCTGCTGGGCATCCAGCTCGCGCCGGCCGTGGTCGGCGGCGGCACCTGGCTCGCGGTGAATGGCGGCGTGCCCGACCTGTTCGCGCAGATCCTGCTGGGCTACGGCCTCTACCAGGCCCTGCTGCTGCTGCGCCTGCTGCCGTGGATCTCGCGCCAGTCGTTCACGCCCGGCTACTGGGCCTTCAGCTTCGGCGTGGGCGCGCTGCCGACGCTCGCGATGCGGCTGGTGGCGGCCGGCGCCACGGGGCCGGTGCGCTGGCTCGCGCCGCTGCTGTTCGTGGCCGCCAACGCGATCGTCGGACTGCTCGTGGCGCGCACCGTGGCGCTGCTGGTGCGCGGCCGGCTGCTGCCGGTTGCAACACCTTCGCGCTGAAAGGTCCGCGGGCTGGTCTCACAATGCGCGCTGTCGTTGCGACAACCATCGAACCGAACGCATCCAAGGAGATTCCATCCATGAAGGCCCAGAACATCCTCCAGACCATCGGCAACACGCCGCACGTGCGCATCCAGCGCCTGTTCGGCAACGCGAAGCAGCAGGTCTGGGTCAAGGCCGAGCGCGCCAACCCCGGCGGCTCGATCAAGGACCGCATCGCGCTCGCGATGGTGGAGGACGCCGAGAAGAGCGGCGCGCTCAAGCCCGGCGGCACCATCGTCGAGCCCACCTCGGGCAACACCGGCATCGGCCTGGCGATGGTCGCGGCCGTCAAGGGCTACAAGCTGATCCTGGTGATGCCCGACAGCATGTCGGTGGAGCGCCGCCGGCTGATGCTGGCCTACGGCGCCACCTTCGACCTGACGCCGCGCGCGGGCGGCATGAAGGCCTCGATCGCGCGCGCCGAGGAGATCGTCGCGGGCACGCCCGGCGCCTGGATGCCGCAGCAGTTCAACAACCCCGCCAACGTCGAGGTGCACGTGCGCACCACGGCCGAGGAGATCGCGGCCGACTTCCCCGAGGGCATCGACGTGCTGATCACCGGCGTGGGCACCGGCGGCCACATCACCGGCGTGGCGCGCGTGCTCAAGAAGAAGTGGCCGAAGCTGCAGGTGTTCGCGGTCGAGCCCGTGGCCTCGCCCGTGATCTCGGGCGGCCAGCCTGCGCCGCACCCGATCCAGGGCATCGGCGCCGGCTTCATCCCGAAGAACCTCGACACCGCGCTGCTCGACGGCGTGCTGCAGGTCGATGCCGAGCCCGCGCGCGAGATGGCGCGCCGCTGCGCCACCGAGGAAGGCATGCTGGTGGGCATCTCCTCGGGCGCCACGCTGGCGGCCATCGCGCAGAAGCTGCCCTCGCTGCCCGAGAACGCGGTGGTGCTGGGCTTCAACTACGACACCGGCGAGCGCTACCTGTCGGTCGAAGGCTTCCTGCCCGCCTGATCCCCTCGCTTCCCCGCGTTGCGGCCAGCTATCCCTTTGATAGCGGCCCAACGCGTAAAATCGTCGGCCTGCTTGATAAACACAAGCCCCACGACATGCTGAGAATCTCCGAACTCAAACTTCCGCTCGACCATGCGCCCGAGGCGCTGGCCGCGCTGATCGCCCGCACCCTCGAGGTGCCGCCCGAGGCGATCGCCTCCCACACCGTCTACAAGCGCAGCTTCGATGCCCGCAAGGCCGAACTGCTGACGGTCTACATCTGCGACGTGGCGCTCGCCGACGCGAAACGCGAGGCCGCGCTGCTCGCCAAGCACGCCGGCCATCCGCACATCCAGAACGCGCCCGACATGCGCCACACGCTGCCGGCGGACGTACCCGCGGGCGCGAGCCGCCCGGTGGTGATCGGCTTCGGCCCCTGCGGCATCTTCGCGGCGCTGATGCTCGCGCAGATGGGCCTGCGCCCGATCGTGCTGGAGCGCGGCAAGACCGTGCGCCAGCGCACCAAGGACACCTGGGGCCTGTGGCGCAAGAGCGTGCTCGACCCCGAGTCGAACGTGCAGTTCGGCGAGGGCGGCGCCGGCACCTTCTCCGACGGCAAGCTCTACAGCCAGATCAAGGACCCGCGCTTCCTCGGCCGCAAGGTGATGGAGGAGTTCGTCAAGGCCGGCGCGCCGCCCGAGATCCTCTACGTCGCGCATCCGCACATCGGCACCTTCAAGCTGGTGAAGGTGGTGGAGAACATCCGCGAGCAGATCGTGGCGCTCGGCGGCGAGATCCGCTTCGAGCAGCGCGTGACCGACGTGCGCATCGAGGACGGCCAGCTGCGCGGCCTCACCGTGCTCGACCAGGCCACCGGCCGGAGCCACGAGCTGCGCGCCGACCACGTCGTGATGGCGCTCGGCCACAGCTCGCGCGACACCTTCGCGATGCTGCACGAGCGCGGCGTGCACATCGAGGCCAAGCCCTTCTCGATCGGCTTTCGCGTCGAGCATCCGCAGGGCCTGATCGACCGCGCGCGCTGGGGCCGCCATGCGGGCCACCCGATGCTGGGCGCGGCCGACTACAAGCTGGTGCACCACGCGAGCAACGGCCGCTCGGTCTACAGCTTCTGCATGTGCCCGGGCGGCACGGTGGTCGCGGCCACCAGCGAGCCGGGCCGCGTGGTCACCAACGGCATGAGCCAGTACTCGCGCGCCGAGCGCAACGCCAACGCGGGCATCGTGGTGGGCATCGACCCGCGTGACTATCCCGAAGGCCCGCTGGCCGGTATCGCGCTGCAGCGTGCGCTCGAGTCCAATGCCTTCGTGCTCGGCGGCGGCGACTACCGCGCGCCGGGCCAGCTGGTGGGCGACTTCATCGCCGGCAAGCCCTCCACCCAGCTCGGCGAGGTGATGCCCTCGTACAAGCCCGGCGTGACGCCGACCGACCTGCACCGCGCGCTGCCCGACTTCGCGATCGAGGCGATGCGCGAGGCCTTCCCGGCCTTCGGCCGCAAGATCAAGGGCTTCGACCTGTACGACGCGGTGCTCACCGGCGTCGAGACGCGCACCTCCTCGCCGATCAAGATCACGCGCGGCGAGGACTTCCAGAGCCTCAACGTGCGCGGCCTCTATCCGGCCGGCGAAGGCGCGAGCTACGCGGGCGGCATCCTGTCGGCCGGCGTGGACGGCATCAAGGTCGCGGAGGCCGTGGCGCGCGGCCTGCGTGCCGAGGCCGAACGGCAGCGCACCGCCGCCGTCTGAGAACGCCATGACGACGACGCACGACCGCGCTCCCCTCGCCTTCGCACGACCGGGCACCGGCGCCCTCGCGCTCGCCATCGGCGCGATGGCGCTGGTGGTGCTCGCCTCCAACATCCTGGTGCAGTTCGCGATCAACGACTGGCTGACCTGGGGTGCCTTCACCTACCCGGTCGCCTACCTCGTGAGCGACCTCGTCAACCGGCGCTTCGGCCCCGGCATGGCGCGCCGCGTGGCCTGGATCGGCTTCGCGGTGGCGGTGGCGGTGTCGCTGCTGCTCGCGCCGGCACGCATCGCGCTGGCCTCGGGCAGCGCCTTCATCGCCTCGCAGCTGCTCGACATCCGCGTCTTCGACCGCCTGCGCCGCGGCCTCTGGTGGCGCGCGCCGCTGGTGGCCACCGTGGTCGCGGCGGTGCTCGACAGCATCGTGTTCTGGGGCATTGCCTTCGCGGGCACCGAGGGCCCCTGGCTCACCTGGGCGCTCGGCGACCTCGGCGTGAAGCTGGCGGTCGGCGTGTTCATGCTGCTGCCGTTCCGCCTGCTGATCGGCCGCCAGGCGATGCGCCCGGCCCTGCGCTGACCGAAGAACCCGGGATCCCTTCCATGCAGGACGACGACCGCTTCCATTTCTACGAGCCCGCGCTGGGCCACGGCCTGCCGCACGATCCGTTCAACGCGATCGTCGGCCCGCGGCCCATCGGCTGGATCTCCTCGCGCGATGCGCGGGGCGTGCTCAACCTCGCGCCCTACAGCTTCTTCAACGGCTTCAACTACACGCCGCCGATCGTCGGCTTCGCGAGCATCACGGCCAAGGACAGCCTGCGCAACATCCGCGAGACCGGCGAGTTCGGCTGGAACCTCGCCACGCGCCCGCTGGCCGAGCCGATGAACCAGAGCTGCGCCGCGGTGCCGCCCGAGGTCGACGAGTTCGCGCTCGCCGGGCTCACGCCCGCGCCCTCGCGCCGCATCGCGGTGCCGCGCGTGGCCGAGAGCCCGGTGTCCTTCGAATGCCGGCTGACCCAGATCGTGCAGCTGCAGGCCGCCGACGGCCGCGCCATCGAGACCTGGCTGGTGCTCGGCGAAGTGGTGGGCGTGCACATCGCGCGCGAACTGCTGCGCGAAGGCATCTACGACACCGCCGCGGCGCAGCCGATCCTGCGCGGCGGCGGCCCGGCGGACTATTTCGAGATCCGGCACGACAATCTGTTCAAGATGTTCCGGCCCCGCTGACGCGCACCGCGCGCCGCCCACCGACTTCCAACCCCTAATTCCGACTTCGCGCCCCGCGCCGAATCCCGAGCATGACCGACGCCCCCACCACCGCCCCGAAGACGAATCCGCGCAACAAGCCGCGTGGCCCTCGCCCGGACCTGGCCTCCCAGCTGCAGCAACTGCGCGGCGGTGCCGATGCCGCGCAGGAGCCCGGCGCCGAAGCCGCGCCCGCGGCCGGCGCCCGCCCCGAGGGCCAGGCGCAGCGCGACAACAACCCGCGCCGCAAGCCCCAGCGGCCGCAGCGCGGCCAGGGCCCGCGCGGCCCGCAAGGCGCCGCGCCGCAGCGCCAGCCGCTGGCCCAGGCGCAGCCCCAACAGCCCGAGCGCCCGGCGCGCAAGGTCAACCCGGTGCTCGAGCGCCTGTTCGAGCTCTATCCGCAGCTGTTCGGCGCGCGCTTCGTGCCGCTGAAGCTCGGCGTCTACGAGGACCTGCTCGCGCGCCATCCCGAGGACTTCAAGGCCGAGGACCTCAAGGTCGCGATGGGCCAGCATGCGCGTTCCACGCGCTACCTCGAGAGCGTGGCCGCCGGCCATCCGCGCCACGACCTCGACGGCAACGCGCTCGATCCGGTCGCGCCCGAGCACGTGCACCACGCCATCCTCGAGCTGCACCGCCGCCGCTCGCAGCGCACCGAGGGCGACCTGCGCCCGCAACTGGTGGCGCGCATCGCGCGCGCCATCGAGAGCTCGGGCCTGGACCGCGAGGCCTACGCCGTGCTCGTGCGCTCGCGCGACGAGAAGGCCAATGCCGTGGTCGACGAGGCGCTGGCCGAACTGGCGGCGCAGGCCGCCAAGCGCGAAGCCCTGCTGCGCGCCTTCGAGGCCAGCGGCCGCGGCGAGCAGGAGTTCGCCGACATGTACGGCATGAAGCCCGGCGAGGTGACGCGCACGCTGCAGCGCGCGCGCAAGGAACGCGAGGCACCGGCGCCCGCTGCGGCGGTGGTGGCGCAAGCCGAAACCGTGGCTGCGCCCGAGGCGGCGGCGCCCGCTCCGGAAGCCGCGCCCTCCGCGGATTGAGCGCCCGGCCCTACGGCATCGCGCCGTAGGGCGAGAGATTCGGCCCCACCTCGCCGCGCGCCAGCCAGGCCTCGACCTGCGGCAGCAACCCGGCGACCGTGGCGGCGACCGCCCGGTAACCCGCGGCATCGTCGCCCCGCCCCGCGTACGAGAACCAGTCGGACGGCTGGCTGCTGAGGCCGCCGACCTGCTGCAGCCGCGCGCGGTTCTCGAGCGGTGCGTGCTCGAGCAGCAGGTCGCGCTGCGGCACCAGTTCGCCCCAGCTCGTCATCTTGTCGCCCGGCGGCTGCCACGCGGCTTCGAGGAAGAAGGAAGTACCGGCCTTGTCGTACTGCATGCTGATGAAATGCAGCACCTCGGCACGGTCGCGCCGATAGCGCGGAAAGCGGCCGTCGAACCCGCTCTCGTTCAACACGGGCACCAGGACGGCCTTGAGCGCGGCGGACATCTGCTGGCTGGGCGACTTGGACATGGTGCGACACTCCTGAGAATCGAGGGGGCCGCAGTGTAGAAGCACCATGAAAAAAGCCGCCACCCGAAGGTGGCGGCCGTATGCCTCGAGGCATGTTCCGAGGTCGCTCTCAGCGCGCGTTCTGCAGCGCCGCGATGCGCTCCTCGATCGGCGGGTGGGTGGCGAACAGCTTGCCCATGGCGCCGGTGATGCCCATCGCCTCGACCGCCTTCGGCAGTTCGCCGGCCGGCAGGCCGCCCAGGCGCGCGAGCGCGTTGACCATCGGCTGGCGGTTGCCCATCAGCGCGGCGGCACCGGCATCGGCGCGGAACTCGCGCTGGCGCGAGAACCAGGCCACGACGATCGCGGCGGCGAAGCCCAGCACGATGTCGAGCACGATGGTGCTCACGTAGTAGCCGATGCCGGGGCCCGAGGAGCGGTCGTCGCCGCGGCGCAGGAAGCTGTCGACCGCGTAGCCGATCACGCGCGAGAGGAACACGACGAAGGTGTTCATCACGCCCTGGATCAGCGTCATCGTGACCATGTCGCCGTTGGCGATGTGGGCCACCTCGTGGCCGATCACGGCCTCGACCTCTTCGCGCGTCATGTTCTGCAGCAGGCCGGTGGACACCGCCACCAGCGAGGAATTCTTGAACGCGCCGGTCGCGAAGGCATTGGGCTCGCCCTCGAAGATGCCGACCTCGGGCATGCCGATGCCGGCCTTGTCGGCGAACTTGCGCACCGTGCCGACGATCCAGGCCTCGTCGGGCGTCTGGGGGTTGTCGATCATCTGCAGGCCCGCGGTCCACTTGGCCATGGGCTTGCTGATCAGCAGCGAGATGATCGCGCCGCCGAAGCCCATGATCAGCGCGAAGCCGAGCAGGGCCGTGAGGTTCAGCCCGTTGGCCGTGAGGAAGCGATTGACGCCGAGCAGGCTGGCGACCACGCCGAGCACCGCGACGACCATCACATTGGTCAGGACGAACAGAAGGATACGTTTCAAGTTGAATTCTCCGTGGGGGAACGCTGCCGACCAGATGAGGGCCTTGCGGCCCGCTTCAAGCCGTTCCTGCCGCGTCCGCCTCCCTGCCTGGGTTGTTGTTGGTTCTGGAGGAAGGCGTCGCGCGCGGCCGTGCGGCGGCAGGCGGGTAGACAGATGATAGGAGCAAAAGTTCTAGCAGCCCGCTATCCGGGGCCTGGCGCGGGGGATTCGGTGGCCGGCCGCGCGGGGCGGAAGACCTGGGCGTCGGCATAGAAATCGGGCGCCTCGTTGCCGGCCCACCAGCCCGGCACGCCGAGCACCGGCAGCGGCACGAAGGGCTTGGCGGCGAGCCAGGCGGGGTCGAGGCGACGCGCGAGCGCCTCGTCGTCCAGCCCATCGATGCCTTCGGTCAGCAGCACGTGCGCCGTGGCGGCCTTGCGCGGCGCCACCAGCTTCTCGAGCAGCGCATGGCCGAACACGCGCAGCCGCGCCTGCGCCCACAGCCCGCGCCGCGCGACGAACAGCGCCGGCCAGTCGCGCGCCGCCAGCGCGCGCCACAGTTCGGGCGGCGCCTCGAGCAGCGCGCCGTTCTCGTCGAACAGCGTGAGCGCGTCGCGCAGCGGCCCGCGCGTGGCACCGACGCCGGCGCGTTCGATCTCCGCGGCCTGCAGTTCGTTGAGACGGCGCTTGGCCCGCGGAAAGGCGCGCCACACGAGGCCGTTGAAGAAGTCGTGCAGGTTGTCGCGCGTGGGCACGGTGCCGGTCGCGAAGACGTGGGCCTCGTAGGCCCGGCCCGCGGGCAGCGCATGCTGCGGCACGAAGCCCGGCGGCCCCGCGCCTTGCAGCGCCCGCGCCACCGGCAGGCCTTGCGCGATGGCACTGGCCGCCGCTTCGCCCTGCGCGCGGTAGGGCGCGAGCCAGGGCCGGGTCCAGTCGATCGCGGCCGTGCCCGCCATCGCCGGCAGGATCAGGCGGCGTCCGCGCCCGTCCAGCGGATGCGGTCGGGATGCTGCGTGTGCCTGAACTCGGCCGTGAGCTTGTCGAACAGCTTGAGCGAGCTGCCGTTCTTGCCGAGCAGGCCCGCCTCGCGCAGCGCCTTCGCCACCTCGTTGAGCGGCACGTCGGTGCCGGCGCGCAGCGCGGGCACGGCGCGCAGCACGAATTCGGCGGCCTCGGAGATCTCGGGCGCGGGCGGCGGCACCGGCACGGCGGCCACGGGTGCCGGCGCCGCGGCCTTCGCCACCTTTTTGGCCGCCGTCTTCTTCGCGGTCTTGGCGGCCGCCTTCTTCGCCGGCGCCTTCTTGGCCGGCGCGGTCTTCGCGGCGGCCTTCTTCGCCGCCGTCTTCCTGGCGGGCACGGTGCGCGCGGCCGGCGCCACGCCGTGGTGCGCGAGGTCCATGAAGCTGTCGTAGATGCCGACCGTCTCCTCGCCCGTCTTGCCCTGCTGGCCGATGCCGCAGACGCGGCAGCCCTTCTCGCGCAGCCGGATCACCAGCGGCGCGAAGTCGGAATCGGAGGACACCAGCACCACCACGTCGGGCCGCTCGGCGATCGCGAGGTCGATGGCGTCGACCGACAGCGCGATGTCGGTGCTGTTCTTGCCGGCCGAGAGGTTGACCATCGGCCGCACCGACAGCCGCTTGAACAGCGCCTGCCGGTTCACGGCCATCTCGGCATTGCAGTAGGCGCGGCGCACGTGGATGGCGCCGTACTCGTCCATCGTGCGCTGCACGGCCTGCTCGATCACGTCGGCCGAGACGTTGTCGGCGTCGATCAGCAGCATCACCCGCAGCGTGGGGGTCATGCGAGTCTCCAGTGGATGGTTTCGCCGCCGCGCAGCGGCTTGAGCGTGGCATCGCCGTAAGGCACGGTCTCGGGCACGGTCCAGCTCTCGCGCTTCAGCGTGATGCTGTCGGCATGGCGCGGCAGGCCGTAGAAGTCGGGACCGTGGAAGCTCGCGAAGCCCTCGAGCTTGTCGAGCGCGCCGGCGTTGTCGAAGGCCTCGGCATAGAGCTCGATGGCGGTCAGCGCGGTGTAGCAGCCGGCGCAGCCCAGCGCGTGTTCCTTCAGGTGCGCCGGGTGCGGCGCGCTGTCGGTGCCCAGGAAGAAGCGGTCGCTGCCGCTGGTGGCGGCCTCGACCAGCGCCACGCGATGGGTCTCGCGCTTGAGCACCGGCAGGCAGTAGTAATGCGGGCGGATGCCGCCGGTGAAGATGGCGTTGCGGTTGTACAGCAGGTGGTGCGCGGTGATGGTGGCGGCCGTGAAGCGGCCGGCGTCGCGCACGTAGTGGGCGCCCTCCTTCGTGGTCAGGTGCTCGAACACCACCTTGAGCTCGGGGAAGTCGCGCCGCAGCGGAATCATCACGCGATCGACGAACACGGCCTCGCGGTCGAACAGGTCGATCGCGGGATCGGTGACCTCGCCGTGCACCAGCAGCAGCAGGCCGTGCTTCTGCATCGCCTCGAGCGTCTTGTAGGTCTTGCGGATGTCGGTCACGCCGGCATCGCTGTTGGTGGTGGCGCCGGCCGGATAGAGCTTGAGCGCGCGCACGCCGGCCTCGGCGGCCAGCGCGATCTCCTCGGGCGGCAGCTTGTCGGTCAGGTAGAGCGACATCACCGGCTCGAAGCCGCTGCCCTCGGGCACGGCGGCGCGGATGCGGTCGCGGTAGGCCACGGCCTGGGCCGCAGTGGTCACGGGGGGACGCAGGTTCGGCATGATCAGCGCGCGGCCGAACTGGCGCGCGCTGTGGGGCACGACGGCTTCGAGGGCGGCGCCATCGCGCACGTGCAGGTGCCAGTCGTCGGGGCGGGTGATCGTGAGGGTGTCAGTCATGGCGCGGCGATTGTCGCACCCGCCCTCACGCACCGTGTGGACGCCCGGGCCGGGCATGACTTTGGGCACTTACCATGGGGCGAGGGGGTCGCCTAGGATGCGCCGATGACCATGCCGGCGGGCACCATCGGCAGCCGGCCATGGGCCCGGCCGGGCCGCGAACGCGAGACGGGGGAACCACCCCGCGGGGAGACTGCTTGATGAAAGACACGATGCCGGGACGCCTGGCACGGGACGCCACGCTCGAGCTGCGCGTGCTGCGCGAGCACCTGGCCTCGGTCTATGCCGGCCACACGACCGCGATCGCGGCGCACGGCGTCTTCGCGCTCGCGATCGGCGTCTTCGGCTACTTCAACGTGCTGCCCGAGCACCGCGCGCTGGTGCTGGGCATCGTCTCGGCCATCGTGCTGATGGACCTGTACGTGCTGCTGTCGAAGCGCTGGACGCCCGAGGTGCCGCTGGCCGACAGCCCGCGCTGGGCGCGCCGCTACACCGTCCACGTCACGCTGGTCAGCACGGTGACCGCGCCGGCCAGCCTGTTCCTGGTGGCGCTGCAGAGCCCCGCCATGACCACCTTCGTGACGGTCGTGATCATGGGCAGCTGGACCCGCGCGGTGCAGGCGCGCTGGCCGCTCAAGGGCGCGATGTTCGGCTACGGCATCCCGATGATGAGCGGGCTGATCGCCGCGCTGGTCTGGTACGGCCACATGCTGAACTGGTTCCTGGCCGGCTTCGCGCTGCTCAACCTGGTGCTCACGCTGCGCGAGGGCGTGAAGCAGAACGAGCGCCTGACGGCCTCGCTGATCCTGCAGTTCGAGAACGAGGCGCTGGCCGCCCAGCTGCGCGAGCAGGTCGCGGCCACCGAGCGCGCGAGCGCCGAGAAGACCCGCTTCCTGGCCGCCGCCAGCCACGACCTGCGCCAGCCCATGCATGCGATCGCGCTGTTCGGCGCGGCGCTGGGCAGCACGCTGCGGCGGCGGCCCGAGATCCAGAACGTGGAACGGCTGATGCGCGCGGTCGATGCGCTGGGCGCCTCGCTCGACACCATGCTCGACATCTCGCGCCTCGACGCGGGCGTGGTCCAGGCGGCACCGCGCGCGCTGTCGCTCGATGCCCTGCTGATCCCGCTGCACCACACCTTCTCGGCACAGGCCGAGCGCAAGCGGCTGCAGCTGCGCGTGCGCGCCAGCGGCCTGTGGATCCACAGCGATCCGCAACTGCTCTACCGCATGCTGTCGAACCTGGTCGACAACGCGCTCAAGTACACGACGCAGGGCGGCGTCACGGTGATCGCGCGCCCGCGCGGCGACCAGGCGTGGATCGAGGTGCGCGACACCGGCATCGGCATCGCGCCCGAGCAGCGCGACCGCATCTTCGAGGAGTTCTACCAGGTCGACAACCTCGGGCGCGACCGCTCGCGCGGCCTGGGCATCGGCCTGTCGATCGTGCAGCGGCTCTCGCGCCTGCTCGGCCACCGCATCGAGCTGCGCTCCCACATCGGGCGCGGCACGCGCTTTCGGGTCGTGCTGCCGCTCGCCGAGGCCTCGGAAGGCTCGGCGGGCGCCTTCAGTCCGCAGGACCTCGAGCTGCCGGTGCGCCAGCGCTTCGAGGTGCCGGCGCTGCGCGGCCGCGTGCTGCTGATCGACGACGAGGAGGAGATCCGCAAGGCCATGACCGAGCTCATGAGCGCCTACGGCATCGAGGTCGCGGCGGTGGCCGACGAGGCCGAGGCGGTGGCCCTGCTGACCGGGCCCGCGGCGCAGGACCCGCCGGTCGCGCTGCTGCTGTGCGACTACCGGCTGTCGAGCGGCGTCGACGGGCTGGAGCTCGGCCTGCGGCTGCGCGAGCGCTTCCGGCTCGACGCGCCGATGCTGCTGATCACCGGCGAGACCGCGCCCGAGCGGCTGCAGCGCGTGCGCGCCTCGGGCGTGCCGGTGCTGTTCAAGCCCGTGACCGCGGCCATGCTGATGCAGGCCATGGCCGAGCTGGTGCCGGCCGAACGCCGCGCGGAAGAGCCCGGCACCTGAGCCCCTTCAGGCAACCGGCGCCGTGTCGCGCGCGCGGGCCAGCTCCTCGCGCCAGCGCGCCTGGGCCGCCTCGCGCTCCGCGTCGGGCAGCCGCAGCAGCGCCGACGGATGCAGCGTGACGAACACCGGCCGCCCGTCCGCGCGCTCGCGCAGCCAGGCGCCGCGCTCGGCCTGCACCGCCACCGGCCGGCCCAGCAACGCGCGCGCGGCCGTGGCGCCGAGCGCGACCAGCGAGCGCGGCCGCACCAGCGCGATCTCGGCATCGAGCCAATGGGCGCAGGCCTCGGCTTCGCGCTGCCCCGGCGTCTTGTGGATGCGCCGCTTGCCGCGCAGCTCGTACTTGAAGTGCTTCACGGCATTGGCGAGGTAGACGCCCTCGCGCGCCCAGCCGAGCTGCGCCATCGCGCGCTCGAGCAGCTGGCCGGCCGGGCCGACGAAGGGCCGGCCCGCGAGGTCCTCCTGGTCGCCCGGCTGCTCGCCGACCAGCATGTGGCGCGGCGCGAGCGGCCCTTCGCCGCACACGGCCTGGGTGGCGTGCGCGCCGATCGGGCAGGCGCGACAGGCATGGGCGGCCGCGCGCAGTTCGCCGAGGTCGGCCGGCGCCACGCCCTCGGCCGGCCGCGCGTGCAGCGCCATCGGCGCGCGGATGCGCCGCGCGGGCGTGGCCGGCGCTTCGATCATCGACTGGCTGCGCGCGTCGGCCGCGTCGGCCAGCGGCTGGATCAGCGCGGCCTCGGGCAGGTTGTGCCAGTAGCGGCGCGGCATCTCGCGCTGCATGGTCGCGAACTTGAGCCGCGCGGGATTGAAGATGTGGGCGTAGTAGGTGAGCCAGAGCTGCTCGCCCGCATCGGGCGGCGGCTTCTCGCGGCGGTCGGCGCCCGCGCGGAACGACAGCGCATGGCCGTCCCATTCGACGCAGCGCTCGGGCGTGAGGATGGCCCAGCGCATCTGCGCGAAGCGGCGCGCGAAGAAGTCGGCATTGGCCTCGACGATGCGGTGCTCGGGCTCGAACCATGCGACATGGCGCTCGAGCCCGTCGTCGTCCGTCACCTGCGTGAAGCGCACGAAGGCGCGCATCTTGTGGATGTCGCGGTGCACGGCCTTGGCCATGCGCTGCGCCCGCATCATGTCGGCGTCGAGCGGATCGTGGCGCAGCGCGGGCTCGTGCGCGAGGCGCCAGAGCAGGCGGTAGAGCAGCGCGAAGCGCTGGGGATCGCGGTGCAGGATCACGTCGGCGCACAGCGCGACGAAAGCCGCGGGCACGGGCTGCAGCGCCGCGGTCGGCGGTGCGATCGCCTGCTCGGACGCATCGCCGAACAGGCCCTCTCCGCCATCGGACCGCGCCACGCCCCACTCGACCCGCTCGGGCGGCACGCCGTCGGTCAGCAGTTGCCGCGCGCGGCGCCGGAAACCGTCGAGGTCGACCGCGTCGTCGAGCCGCACCTGCATCGCGATGGCGCTCAGAACAGCGAGGCCTGCCGCGCGGGCTCGGCGCGCGCCGACGCCGCCATCGCCCCGGCCGCGGGCCGGTGCCCATCGGCCACCACGAAGGGCAGCACCTTGCGCGCGGGCACGTGCAGCCGCCGCAGGTCGTCGGCGCGCACGCGGCGCACGCGCCTGGCCTGCAGCAGCCGATCGACCGCCTTCACGCCCAGGCCCGGCACGCGCAGCAGCAGCTCGCGCGGCGCATGGTTGAGGTCGACCGGGAAGCGCTCCGCATGCGCGAGCGCCCAGGCCATCTTGGGATCGACGTCGAGCCGCAGCAGGCCGTCGCGCTCGGCCACGATCTCGCCGTGCTCGAAGCCGTAGAAGCGCATCAGCCAGTCGGCCTGGTAGAGCCGGTGCTCGCGCAGCAGCGGCGGCGCGGCGAGCGGCAGCGCGCGCGCCGCGTCGGGGATCGGGCTGAAGGCCGAGTAGTAGACGCGGCGCAGCCGGTAGGCGCCGTAGAGCGTGGCGCTGGTCGCGAGGATGGCGCGGTCGTCGGTGGCGTCGGCGCCCACGATCATCTGCGTGCTCTGGCCCGCGGGCGCGAACGGCGGCGGCTTCGCGGCCACGGGCGCCGCGCCCGGCAGCGCGCGGATCGGCACCACGCGGCGCGCCTCCTCGCGCGTGTCGTCGATCTGCAAGCGCAGCCGCGCCATCGAGCGGCGGATCGCGCTCTCGTCCTTCTCGGGCGCCAGCGAGCGCAGGCCCTCGGTGGTCGGCATCTCGACGTTGATGCTGAGCCGGTCGGCATAGCGGCCGGCGCGCGCGATCAGCTCGTCGCTGGCATCGGGAATGGTTTTGAGATGGATGTAGCCGCGGAAGTCGTGGTCCTCGCGCAGCGAGCGCGCGACCTCGACCACCTGCTCCATCGTGTGGTCGGGCGACTTGACGATGCCGCTCGAGAGGAACAGCCCCTCGATGCAGTTGCGGCGGTAGAAGTCGAGCGTGAGCTGCACCACCTCGTCGGCGCGGAAACGCGCGCGCGGCACGTTGCTCGAGGCGCGGTTCACGCAATAGAGGCAGTCGTACTGGCAGTGGTTGGTCAGCAGCACCTTGAGCAGCGAGATGCAGCGGCCGTCGGGCGCATAGCTGTGGCAGATGCCCATGCCCTCGGTCGAGCCGATGCCGCGCCCGCCCACCGAGTCGCGCGGCTGCGAGCCGCTCGACGCGCACGAGGCGTCGTACTTGGCGGCATCGGCCAGGATGGCGAGCTTGTGCTGGAGGTCCATGGGGTGGGCTGGCGGGCGGAAAACACTGTACGTTTATACAGATGTTAACCGTCCCGTCGCCCCGATGGCCCTGCGGCCATGCGCGCGGGTCGGGCATTGCCCGCCGCGCCCTTTCAGTCGATGTAGCGCAGCCCCGCCGCCGCCAGCGCCGGCCGCATGTCGTACATGTCGAGCCCGAGCACGCCGCTCGCGAGCTTCTCGCGCTTCGACGTCTCCAGCGCCTCGCGCTGGCGCGCCTTCTCGAGCGTGGCCGCGGCCATCGCGCGCGGCACGCAGACCACGCCGTCGTCGTCGGCCACGATCGCATCGCCGGGCTGCACCGACATGCCGGCGCAGACCACGGGGATGTTGACCGAGCCCAGCGTGGCCTTCACGCAGCCCTTGCTGCTGATGGCCTTGCTCCAGACCGGAAAGTCCATCTGCTGCAAGGTGTGCACGTCGCGCACGCCGCCGTCGATCACCAGCGCGCGCGCACCGCGGGCCTGGAAGCTGGTGGCCAGCAGGTCGCCGAAGAAGCCGTCGCTGCTCGGCGCGGTGACGGCCGCCACCACGATGTCGCCGGGGCGGATCTGCTCGGCCGCGACGTGCAGCATCCAGTTGTCGCCCGGATGCAGCAGCACGGTGACGGCGCTGCCGCTGACCTGCGCGCCCGGATAGATCGGCCGCATGTACGGCGCGAGCAGGCCGACCCGGCCCATGGCCTCGTGCACCGTGGCCGAGCCCAGGGCCGCGAGGGCGTCGACGACCTGCGCGTCGGCGCGTTCGATGTGGCGATGGACGACGCCGAGTTCATGCATGGCGGGCTCCTTGCGAGGAATGAGATTGGGGATCGAACAGCCGGCCGCGCGCGTTCAGTTGCGCATCGAGCCGCGGAAAGACGCGGCGCGCATTGCCTTCGTAGACCTGCGCGCGCTCGCCGGCGCTCAGCGCGGCGGCCTCGATGTAGCGCCGCGTGTCGTCGTAGGCGTGACCGGTCTCGGGATCGATGCCGCGCACGGCGCCGATCATCTCGGAGGCGAACAGGATGTTCTCGACCGGGATCACGCGCGCGAGCAGGTCGATGCCCGGCTGGTGGTAGACGCAGGTGTCGAAGAACAGGTTCTGCAGCAGGTGCTGCGCGAGCGGCGGCTTCTTCATCGCCTGCGCCAGGCCGCGAAAGCGCCCCCAGTGGTAGGGCGCGGCACCGCCGCCGTGCGGGATCACGAAGCGCAGGGTCGGGAAATCCGCGAACAGGTCGCCCTCGATGCACTGCATCACGGCCGTGGTGTCGGCATTGAGGTAGTGCGCGCCCGTGGTGTGGAAGCAGGCGTTGCAGCTGGTGCTCACGTGGATCATGGCCGGCACGTCGAGCTCGACCATCTTCTCGTAGAGCGGATACCAGTGGCGGTCGGTCAGCGGCGGGCTGTTCCAGAAGCCGCCCGAGGGATCGGGGTTGAGGTTGACGCCGACGAAGCCGTAGTCGCGCACGCAGCGCTCGAGCTCGGCGACGCACGAGGCGACCGGCACGCCCGGCGACTGCGGCAGCATGGCCGCGCCCGCGAAGCGCTCGGGGAACAGCGTGCTCACGCGGTGGCACAGCTCGTTGCAGATCGCGGCCCAGGCCGATGACACGGCGAAGTCGCCGACGTGATGCGCCATGAAGCTCGCGCGCGGGCTGAAGACGGTGAGGTCGATGCCGCGCTCGTCCATCAGCCGCAGCTGGTTGCCCTCGATGGATTCGCGCAGCTCGTCGTCGCCGATGCGCAGCTCGGACGCGGCCGGCGCGGGCCGCCCCGCGCCGAAGGCCTCGACCTGGCGCCGGCGCCAGGCCTCGAGCGCGGCCGGCGCGGTGGTGTAGTGGCCGTGGCAGTCGATGATCATGAAGTCGGCGCCGTGCTCAATCGGCCTTGATGTCGGCCGCGCGGATCACCTGCTCCCACTTGGCCGATTCGCTCTTGAGGAAGGCCGCGGCCTCCTGCGGGCTCGAGGGCGTGATGACCGCGCCGAGCGCGCCCAGCTTCTCGCGCGTGCCGGCATCGGCCAGCGCCTTGCGCGTTTCGGCATTGAGCTTCGCGACCACCTCGGGCGCGGTGCCGGCCGGCGCGAGCAAGGTCCACCAGACGCTGGCGTCGAAGTTCGGCAGGCCCGCCTCGGCCATGGTGGGCACGTTCGGCAGCATCGGCGCGCGCTGGGCGCCGCTGACCGCCAGCGCGCGCAGCCGGCCCGACTGGATGTGCGGCAGCACCTCGAGCGGATTCAGCAGCATGAACGAGGTGCGTCCCGCGATCAGGTCGACCAGCGCGGGCGAGCCGCCCTTGTAGGCCACGTGCAGCGCATCGAACTTGCCGACCGAGGCCAGCAGCGCGCCGGCCAGGTGGCCCGAGCTGCCGTTGCCGGCCGAGCCGTAGCTCATGTCGCCGGGCTTGGCGCGCGCGGCCGCGAGCAGCTCGGGCACGCTCTTGTAGGGCGCGCTGGCCGGCACCACCAGCACCAGCGGCGCATAGCCCAGGCGCGCCACGGCGACGAAGTCGCGCAGGCCGTTGAACGACAGCTTGGGATAGAGCGTGTTGTTGGTCACCACGCCGTTGGCCGCCACCAGCAGCGAGTAGCCATCGGGCGCCGAGCGCGCGACGTTCTCGGTGCCGATGTTGGCGTTGGCGCCGGGCCGGTTGTCGACGATCACCGGCTGGCCCATCTGCGTCGACAGCCGCTCGCCGACCACGCGGCCCACGGTGTCGACCGCGCCGCCGGCCGCGAAGGGCACGACCAGGCGGATCGGCTTGCTCGGATACGGCGCCTGCGCGAGCGCCAGCGAGGGCGCGGCGAGGCAGGCCAGGAAGAGCGCGCCAAGGCGGCGGCGCAGCGGGGCGATGGGTGTCATGAGCGGGTCTCCTGCGGATGTTCGAAGCGACGTGGAAGCGAAGGGGCCCAGTGCCCCGGGAAAGCCGCGAGCCTAGGATTCGCAACGCGGCCGCACAATGCCGTTCCACTCCGCGAAACGATGGCCTCCTCCGCACGCGCTCCCACCCGCACCGCCAAGCCCGTGCCGCGCGCCGAGGGCGTGACCGCGGTGGCGCGTTCGCTCGCCATCCTCGATGCCTTCGGCACCGCCGACGCGCAGCTCGCGCTGGCCGAGATCGCGCGCCGCACCGCGCTCGCCAAGCCCACCGCGCTGCGGCTCGCGCGCACGCTGGCCACGGCCGGCTACCTCGTGGCGCTCGAGGGCGGTGCCTGGCGCCTGGGCCCGGCGGCCGCGCGGCTGGGCGCGCGCTACCAGCGCGCCTTCGACCTGCGCAACGTGATCGAGCCGGCCCTGCAGCAACTGGCCGAGCGGACCGGCCACAGCGCTTCCTTCTTCGCGCTCGAGGAAGGCCAGCGCGTACGCCTGCTGCGCGTGCGCGGCGCCGACGGCTTCGTGAGCCCGAGCCGCGTCGGCGAACCGCTGCCGCTGGAGCGCGGCGCGGCCGGCCAGGTGATCCTCGCGTTCTCGGGCGCGCCGGGCGCCGCGCTCGACGCGATCCGCCAGCGTGGCCATCACCTGACCGTGGGCGAAGCCGACGCGGCCGCCGCGAGCGTGGCCGCGCCGGTGTTCGCCGCGCGCGGCACGGTGCTGGGCGCGCTCAGCGTGGCGGTGCCGGCCGACGCGGCCGCGGCCGGCGAGCTCGCGCGCCATGCGGCCACGCTGATGGAGGCGGCACGCAGGTTGTCGGATGCGCTCGCGGCCACGCGCTACGAACCGCTCGAAGGCCGCGCGCGCAGCCAGTGGCACCCTTAACTAGTCGGCCTTCACGCCCGCGGCCTTCACCACCGGCGCCCACTTCACGATCTCGCTGCGGATCGTCGCCTCGAACTCGGACGCGCTCGAGCCCACGGGCTCGACGCTGAGCTCGGCCAGGCGCTGGCGCACCTCGGGCAGCTGGATCACCTTGACGAGGTCGCCCGACAGCCTGGCCGCGATCGGTGCGGGGAGGCCGCGCGGCGCGACGAAGCCGAACAGGCTCTCGAGCGAATAGCCGGGGATGGTCTCGCCGACGGTCGGGTAGTCGGGATAGATGCGGCTGCGCTTCGCATTGGTCACGGCCAGCACCTTGAGCTTGCCGGCCTTCACGTGCGGCAGCGCCGAGTCGAGCAGCACGAAGCCCACCTGCACCCGACCACTGAGCAGGTCGTTGTACGCGGGCGCGCTGCCGTTGTAGGGGATGTGGACCATGCCGGTCTCGGCGCGCACGTTCATCATCTCGCCCGCCAGGTGAGTGGCGGTGCCGATGCCCAGCGAGGCATAGCTGACCGAGCCCGGCCTGGCGCGCGCCTTCGCGATCAGCCCGGCCACGTCGTTGGCGGGGAACGAGGGAATGGCGACCAGCGCGATCACCGGGAAGCCCAGCAGGCTCAGCGGCGTGAAGTCCTTCGTGGCGTCGTACGGCAGGTCGTTGCGCAGCGAGGGATTGATGGTGAAGGCGCTGATGACGATGCCGAAGGTGTAGCCGTCGGCCGGCGCCCGCGCGATGGCCTGGGTGCCGACGATGGTGCCGGCGCCGGGCTTGTTGTCGACGATCACGCTCTGTCGCCAGAGCTCGCCGAGCTTCTGCCCGAGCAGGCGGCCGATGACGTCGGTGGCACCGCCCGGCGGCAGCGGGATCACCATCCGCACGGGATGCGAGGGGAAGGCGGAAGCGGGCTCCTGCGCCAGCGCGCGCAGCGGCAGCGCGCCGCTCGCGGCGAGGGCGGCGCCGGCGCGCAGCAGGCCGCGGCGGGTGGCGGCTGCCGGTGGCGGGCGCGGGGGTTGTTCGGGTGTCATGGTGTCTCCTTATCGGTATGGGGGGCGGGGTCGGCGGCAAGGCTCGGGCGCCGGGCGCCGTCGAGGTGCAGCCAGGGATGCAGCGCCCGGTCGCGGCGCTGGAAGGCGTCGATCTCGGTGCTGCGCGCGAGCGTGAGCTCGAGGTCGTCGAGGCCGCGCAGCAGCCCCTCGCGGCGCCGCGGCGGCAGGGCGAAGGGCAGCGTCGGCAGGCCCTCGCGCCGCACGGTGCAGGCCTGCAGGTCGACCGTGAGCACGGCATCGGCACCCTCGGCCACGGCGCGCGCGAGCACCTCCACCTGCGCGCGCGGCAGGCGCACCGGCAGCAAGCCGTTCTGGAAGCAGTTGCCCTGGAAGATGTCGCCGAAGCTCGGCGCGACGATGCAGCGGATGCCCAGCGCCATCAGCGCCCACACCGCGCCTTCGCGCGAACTGCCGCAGCCGAAGTTGTCGCCCGCCAGCAGGATGCCCGCGCCGCGGTAGCGCGGCTGGTTCAGCACGCAGGCCGGGTCTTCGCTGCCGTCGGCGCGAAAGCGCAGCGCGGCCAGCGCATGGGGGCCGAGCTCCTCGCGCGGCACGCCGCCGAACAGCGGCTCGACGCGCACGATCAGGTCGGTGTCGATGTTGTCGCGCACGAGCGGCGCGGCGGTGGCCGTGAGCACGCCGAACGGGCTCATGGCCGGACCTCCATGGCGCGCGGGTCGACCAGGCAGCCCGCGATGGCGGAGGCGGCCGCGAGCTGCGGGCTCGCGAGATGGGTGCGCGCGCCCGGCCCCTGGCGGCCGACGAAGTTGCGGTTCGAGGTCGACACCACGCGCAGGCCCGGCGGCACGGCCTCGCCGTTGGCCGCCACGCACAGCGAGCAGCCCGGCTCGCGCCATTCGAAGCCGGCGTCGAGGAACACCTGCGCCAGCCCTTCGGCCTCGGCCTCGCGCTTGACCAGCTCCGAGCCCGGCACGATCCAGGCGCGCACGCCGCTCGCCACGCGCCGGCCGCGCACGGTCTCGGCCGCGAGCCGCAGGTCGGAGATGCGCGCGTTGGTGCACGAGCCGATGAACACCCAGTCCACCGGCGTGCCCGCGATCGCATCGCCGGCGCGCAGGCCCATGTAGTCGAGCGCGGCCTGCCGCGCGGCGCGCTGCGCCGGATCGCCGGCGGCGGCCGGGTCGGGAATGCGCGCGTCGATGCCGATGGTGTCCTGCGGGCTCGTGCCCCAGGTGACCTGCGGCACGACCTCCGAGACGTCGATGCTCACCTCGCGGTCGAACACCGCGTCGTCGTCGCTGCGCAAGGTGGCCCAGTGCGCCGCGGCCTGGTCCCATTGCGCGCCGCCGGGCGCGAACGGCCGGCCGCGCACGTAGGCCAGCGTGCGCGCGTCGGGCGCGACGATGCCGAAGCGCCCGCCCATCTCCACCGACAGGTTGCACACCGTCATGCGCGCCTCGATGTCGAGCGCGTCGATGGCCGCACCCGCGTACTCGACCGCGCAGCCCGAGGCGCCGGTGGCGCCGAGCCGGCCGATGGCATGCAGGATCAGGTCCTTCGCGCTGGTGCCCGCGGGCAGCGTGCCCTCGAAGCGGATGCGCATCTGGCGCGGACGCTGCAGCACGATGGTCTGGGTCGCGGCCACGTGCTGGAACTCGGTGGCGCCGATGCCGAAGGCCAGCGCGCCGAGCGCGCCGTGGGTGCAGGTGTGGCTGTCGCTGCAGACCACCGAGGCGCCCGGCAGCGTGAGTCCGAGCTCGGGCCCGACCACGTGCACGATGCCCTGCCCCGGCTGGCCGACGTCGAACAGGCGGATGCCCTGCAGCCGGGTCTCGTGGCGCAGATCGGCCAGGTAGCGGATGGCGTTGGGCGTGTGGCCCTCGCGGCCCGGCGCGGTCGACACCGTGTGGTCGGGCATCGCGAAGGTCAGCTCGGGATGGCGCACCGGCAGCCCGCGCCGGCGCAGCGCCGCGAGCGCCTTGCTGCCGGGATCGCTGACCAGGTGGCGGTCGACGTGCAGCAGCGAGAAGCCGCCGCCCAGGTCGGACACCACGTGGGCGTCCCATATCTTCTCGAAGAGCGTGCGGCCGGGCATGCGGGGTCGGTCGGCGTGAGCCGTCGTGGAGCGTTGTTGGTACTATTGTATTGACATCAATACTTTTAGCCAACACCCCGGTCCGCCCCGTCATCGACCGCTAAGATTTGGACATGGACCTCAACAGGCAGCCCGGCGTGGCACTGCATCACCAGATCTCGACCCTGATCGAGGACATGGTCGCCAGCGGGCGGCTGCGCGACGGCGACCAGCTCCCCACCGAGGAGGAGCTGCGCGAGAAGTACGGCGTCTCGCGCGTCACGGTGCGGCGCGCGCTGCAGTCGCTGGAGGAACGCGGCCTGCTCAAACGCCAGCGCGGCCGCGGCACCTACGTGTCGGCGCCCTTGCGCTCGGCGCCGCTGCCGATGCCGATGGAGTCCTTCCTCGCGACCATGGCCGAGCGCCGCTCGCGCAGCAAGCCGTCGGTGAAGGAGTTCGGCTTCGTGCCCGCGCCCGCCGACGTGGCCACCGCGCTGCGGCTGGAGGAAGGCACGCCGGTGCTCCAGGTGGTGCGGCTGCGCAGCACCGGGCGGCTGCCGATCCTGCACAGCATCGTCCACCTCATCGAGGACGTGGGCCGGCGCTTCGCGCGGGCCGATTTCTCGCGGCTGTCGTTGACCGAGCTGCTGCAGGGCCAGGGCATCCGCTACGGCCGCATCGAGATGCTCACGCGCGCCACGCTGGCCGACGCGCCGCTGGCCGCGCTGCTCGGCGTGCCGATGGCCTCGGCGCTGGTCGACGTGCTGCGCATCGGCCACGACGAGGCCGACCGGCCCTTCGAGTTCCAGCGCCTGCGCGGCCCGTCGGACCGCTTCCACTCGCACGTCACGATCCGGGGCTGACCTCGCGCACGCGCTCCAGCGTGTAGTCGATGAAGGTGCGGATCGCGCGCGTGTGCTGGCGGTTCGGCATGTAGAGCATGAACATCTGGGTGCCGAAGATCGACAGCCGCCAGTCGTCGAGCGTGGTCAGCACCTCGCCGCGGCGCACGTCCTCGGCCACCACGTAGTCGGGCACCAGCCCGATGCCCAGGCCCGCGAGGATGGCCTGGCGCAGGAACAGGAAGTTCTCCGAGATCAGGGTCGGCTCGAGCACCACCTCGCGCCGGATCTCGCCCTGGTAGGCCGACACCCGCAGCTGCCGCCCGATGACCGCGGCCGTGACCACCGGCGCGCCATGCAGCCCGTCGAGCTGCTCGGGCAGCGGATGCCGCGCCGCGTAGTCGCGCGAGGCGCAGGCCACGTAGCGCACCGGGCCCATCGCGCGCGCCACCAGGTTCTGCGGCGGCTCGGGGATCACGCGGATCGCGATGTCGACCTCGTCGCGCAGCAGGTCCTCGATGCGGTTCTCGAACACCACGTCGAGCACGATGCCCGGGTAGCGGCGCTTGAAGTCGATCAGCCAGTCGGCCATGACCAGTTGCCCGTAGCCGCTGGGCACGCTCAGCCGCACCTGGCCCTGCAGCCCCTCGCCCAGCGTGGTGACCGATTCGCGCGCCGCGCGCAGCTCGCCCTGGATCGCGGTGCCGTGCTGGTACAGGCGCAGGCCGATCTCGGTGGGCTCGGCGCGCCGGGTGGTGCGCCGCACCAGCTGCGCGCCGACCGAGCGCTCGAGCTGGTTCAGGTGGTAGCTGACGTTGGCCCGGGTCATCTTGAGCCGGCGCGCGGCCGCGCTCAGGTTGCCGGCATCGATGATTTCGACCAGCAGGGTCAGCGATTGGAGGTCCATGGCCGGGATTTTGTCAAAAATCCTTTGACAGTCTGTCAACCGGCTATGCAATTGTCAAAACGGGGATGGGTGCAAAGAATGCGGGGTTCACCCCTCCAGAGCCTCGCGCCGCTCCGGCGCGTCACCGAGACAAGCGACACGCACATGGCCACCCCGACCTCCAGCCCCTCCACGTCCTCCGGTCCCGTCGCCTTCGAGCGCCAGGGCGACGTCTTCGTCGTGACCATCGACAACCCGCCCGTCAACGCCCTGGGCGTGGACGTGCGCCGCGGCCTCGTGGCCGCCATCGACGCGGCCGAGGCCGACGCCGCGGCCAAGGCCGTGCTGATCGTCGGCGCGGGCCGCAACTTCATCGCCGGTGCCGACATCCGCGAGTTCGGCCAGGCGCCGCAGCCGCCCTCGCTGCCCGAGGCCTGCCTGAAGATCGAGAACTGCAGCAAGCCCGTGATCGCCGCCATCCATGGCGCCGCGCTCGGCGGCGGCCTCGAGGTGGCGCTGTCGGCCCACTACCGCCTGGCCTCCCCCACCGCCAAGCTGGGCCTGCCCGAAGTCGCGCTGGGCCTGTTGCCCGGCTCGGGCGGCACGCAGCGCACGCCGCGCCTGATCGGCGTGAAGCCCGCCATCGAGCTGATGCTCAGCGGCCGCCACGCGCTCGCGAAGGAAGCGCTGTCGCTGGGCCTGGTCGACCGCCTCGGCAGCGAGGCCGACGCGCGCACCGAAGGCCTGGCGTATGCCAGGGAACTGATCGCCGCCAACGCCCCGGTGCGCCGCACGCGCGAGGCCGGCGCGCTGGCCGACCAGGAAGCCAGCCGCGCCGCCCTCGAGGCCGCGCGCGCCGACACCGCCAAGAAGAGCCGCGGCCTGTTCTCGCCGATGAAGATCGTCGAGGCGGTCGAGGGCGCGCTCACGCTGCCCTTCGACGAAGGCATGGCGCTCGAGCGCAAGCTGTTCCTGCAGTGCATCGACAGCCCGCAGCGCGCCGGCCTGATCCACGCCTTCTTCGCCGAGCGCGAAGTGCTCAAGGCACCCGAGACCCGCTCCGCCAGCCCGCGGCCGCTCGAGTCGGCCGGCATCGTCGGCGGCGGCACCATGGGCGCGGGCATCGCGGTGGCGATGCTCGACGCCGGCCTGCCCGTGACCATGATCGAGCGCGACGACACCCAGCTCGCGCGCGGCCGCGCCAACGTCGAGAAGGTCTACGACGGCCTGATCGCCAAGGGCCGCATCACGCCCGAGGCCAAGGCCGCCGTGATGGCGCGCTTCTCGGGCTCGACCTCGTACGACGCGCTCGCCGGCGTCGACATCGTGGTCGAGGCCGTGTTCGAGGACATGGGCGTGAAGAAGGCCGTGTTCGCCGAGCTCGACCGCGTCTGCAAGCAGGGCGCGGTGCTGGCCACCAACACCTCCTACCTCGACATCGACGAGATCGCCGCCAGCATCTCGCGGCCGCAGGACGTGGTGGGCCTGCACTTCTTCTCGCCGGCCAACATCATGAAGCTGCTCGAGATCGTGGTGCCCGCCAAGGTGCGCGCCGACGTGGTTGCCACCGGCTTCGAACTCGCGAAGAAGCTCAAGAAGGTGCCGGTGCGCGCGGGCGTGTGCGACGGCTTCATCGGCAACCGCATCCTGGCCGTGTACCGCCAGGCCGCCGACCACATGATGGAGGACGGCGCCTCGCCCTACGAGATCGACGCCGCCGTGCGCAACTTCGGCTACCCGATGGGCCCGTTCCAGGTCTCGGACCTCGCGGGCGGCGACATCGGCTGGGCCACGCGCAAGCGCAAGGCCGCCACGCGCGACCCGAAGGCGCGCTACGTGCAGGTGGCCGACCGCATCTGCGAGCGCGGCTGGTTCGGCCAGAAGACGCAGCGCGGCTACTACCTCTATCCCGAAGGCGCGCGCACCGGCCAGCCCGACCCCGAGGTGCTCGCGATCATCGATGCCGAGCGCGAACGCGCGGGTGTCAAGCCACGCGCCTTCACCGAGGAGGAAATCATGCGCCGCTACATGGCCGCGATGATCAACGAGGGCGCCAACGTCGTGCTGCAGCGCATCGCGCTGCGCCCCCTCGACGTCGACGTGACCTTCCTCTACGGCTACGGCTTCCCGCGCCACCGCGGCGGCCCGATGAAGTACGCCGACATGGTGGGCCTGCCGAAGGTGCTGGCCGACATCCAGGAGTTCGCGAAGGAAGACCCGATCTTCTGGAAGCCGTCGCCGCTGCTGGTGCAGCTGGTCGAGCGCGGCGCCGACTTCGCGAGCCTCAACCAATCCGAGTAATCACAGAGCCAGCCTCCAGGAGACATCCCCATGCGTGAAGCCGTCATCGTTTCCACCGCCCGCACCCCGCTCACCAAGGCGCACCGCGGCGAATTCAACATCACCCCCGGCCCCACGCTGGCGGCCTTCGCGGTCAAGGCCGCGGTCGAGCGCTCGGGCCTCGACCCGGCCTTGATCGAGGACGCCATCCTCGGCTGCGGCTATCCCGAGGGCACCACCGGTCGCAACATCGCGCGCCAGGCCATCGTGCGCGCGGGCCTGCCGATCTCGATCGCCGGCACCACCGTCAACCGCTTCTGCGCCTCGGGCCTGCAGGCGATCGCCATGGCCGCGGGCCGCATCGTGGTGGACGGCGCGCCGGCCATGATCGCGGGCGGCGTGGAAAGCATCTCGCAGATCCGCAGCCGCAGCGCGACCGACAGCGGCGACAACGGCATGGACCCGTGGATCGTCGAGCACAAGCCCGCGCTCTACATGGCGATGATCGAGACCGCCGACATCGTGGCCCAGCGCTACAACATCAGCCGCGAGGCGCAGGACCGCTTCTCGGCCGAGAGCCAGCGCCGCACCGAGGAAGCACAGCTCGCCGGCCGCTACAAGGACGAGATCGTCGCCTGCACCACCACCATGGCGGTGACCGACAAGGAGACCAAGGAGGTCACGCACCGCGAGGTCACGGCCACCGAGGACAACTGCAACCGCCGCGGCACCACCTACGAGGCGCTGGCCAAGCTCAAGCCCGTGATGGGCGACGACAAGTTCATCACCGCGGGCAATGCCTCGCAGCTCTCCGACGGCGCCTCGGCCTGCGTGCTGATGGAAGCCAAGGACGCCGAACGCGCCAACATCAAGCCGCTGGGCGCCTTCCGCGGCCTCGCGGTCGCGGGCTGCGAGCCCGACGAGATGGGCATCGGCCCGGTGTTCGCCGTACCCAAGCTGCTCGCGCGCCACGGCCTCAAGGTCGAGGACATCGACCTGTGGGAACTCAACGAGGCCTTCGCCTCGCAATCGATCTACTGCCAGGACCGGCTGGGCATTCCCTCGGAACGCCTCAACGTCGACGGCGGCGCGATCTCGATCGGCCACCCCTTCGGCATGACCGGCGCGCGCCTCGCGGGCCATGTGCTCATCGAAGGCAAGCGCCGCGGCGCCAAGTACGCCGTGGTCACGATGTGCATCGCCGGCGGCATGGGCGCGGCCGGCCTGTTCGAAATCTATTGAGGAGCGCGCGATGGACCTGAACTTCACTCCCGAAGAAGAAGCCTTCCGCGGCGAGGTGCGCGCCTTCCTGGCCGACAAGCTGCCCGCGCGGCTGTCGGACAAGGTGCGCAGCGGCAAGATCCTCGAGAAGGCCGACATGGAGGAATGGCATGCCATCCTCGACGCGCGCGGCTGGCTCGCCAACCACTGGCCCGAGCAGTACGGCGGCCCGGGCTGGACGGCGGTGGAGAAGTTCATCTTCGAGAACGAATGCGCGCTGGCCTTCGCGCCGCGCATCGTGCCCTTCGGCGTGAACATGCTCGGTCCGGTGCTGATCAAGTACGGCAACGAGGCGCAGAAGAAGCACTGGCTGCCGCGCATCCTCAACGGCGCCGACTGGTGGTGCCAGGGCTATTCGGAACCCGGCGCGGGCTCCGACCTCGCGGCCGTGAAGACCTCGGCCGTGCGCGGCATCGATGCCCAGGGCGACCACTACATCGTGAACGGCCAGAAGACCTGGACCACGCTGGGCCAGCACGCCAACATGATCTTCTGCCTGGTGCGCACCAACCGCGAGGCGAAGAAGCAGGAGGGCATCAGCTTCCTGCTGATCGACATGAAGTCGCCCGGCGTCGAAGTGCGCCCGATCATCACGCTCGACGGCGAGCATGAGGTCAACGAGGTGTTCTTCTCCGACGTGCGCGTGCCGGCCGAGAACCTCGTGGGCGAGGAGAACAAGGGCTGGACCTGCGCCAAGTACCTGCTGACCTACGAACGCACCAACATCGCGGGCGTGGGCTTCTCGGTGGCCGCGCTCGAACAGCTCAAGGGCATTGCCGCCAAGCAGACGAAGAACGGCAAGCCGCTGTCGGACGACCCGGCCTTCGCGGCGCGCATGGCGCGCGTGGAGATCGACCTCGAGAACATGAAGACCACCAACCTGCGCGTGATCGCGGCGGTGGCCGGCGGCGGCGTGCCGGGCGCCGAGAGCTCGATGCTCAAGATCCGCGGCACCGAGATCCGCCAGGAGATCTCGTCGCTGGCGCGCCGCGCGATGGGCGTGCATGGCCGCCCCTTCATCGCCGAGGCGCTGAAGGACGGCTTCACCGGCGAGACCTTCGGCCCGGCCTACGCCTCGGCCGCCGCCTCGCGCTACTTCAACAACCGCAAGCTGTCGATCTTCGGCGGCTCGAACGAGATCCAGAAGAACATCATCAGCAAGATGATCCTGGGCCTGTAAAGGAGAGATGCAATGAACTTCGAACACAGCGAAGACCGGCGCATGCTCGCCGACAGCCTCAACCGCTTCATCAGCGAGCAGTACGCCTTCGATGCGCGCGACCGCATCGCGAAGTCCGAGCACGGTTTCAGCAAGGAGATCTTCCAGCAGTTCGCCGAACTCGGCGTGATCGGCGCGCTGTTCGGCGAGGCCGATGGCGGCTTCGGCGGCGGCGGCTTCGACATCGCCGTGGTCTTCGAGGCCCTGGGCCGCGGCCTCGTGGTCGAGCCGCTGCTGGGCGCGGTGATGGTCGGCGAGGCGCTCGGCGCGGCCGGCACGGATGCGCAGAAAGAGAAGCTCGTCGACATCATCAACGGCGTGACCGTCGCGGCCTTCGCGCACGACGAGGCCGACACGCATTACGAACGCACGCGCGTGCGGACGAAGGCCGAGCGCAGTGGCGACGGCTGGGTGCTGAACGGCGCCAAGGCCGTGGTGCCGCAGGGCGAGCAGGCCGACCTGTTCCTGGTCTCGGCCCGCACCTCGGGCAACGTGGACGACGAAGCCGGCATCTCGCTGTTCCTCGTGCCCGCCAAGACCGCAGGCCTCACGGTGCGCGGCTGCCCGTCGATCGACGGCGGCCGTGTCGCCGAACTCTCGTTCGCCGGCCTGAAGCTGAACGCCGACGCGCTGCTGGGCGCCGAGGGCCAGGGCGCCGCGACGCTCGAGCGCGCCATCGGCCGCGGCGTGCTCGCGCTGTGCGCCGAGGCCGTGGGCGCGATGGAAGCGGCCAAGACCGCGACGCTCGACTACCTGCGCACGCGCAAGCAGTTCGGCACGCTGATCGGCAGCTTCCAGGCGCTGCAGCACCGCATGGCCGACCTGCTGCTCGAGATCGAGCAGGCGCGCTCGGCGGTCATCAACGCCGCGGCCGCCATCGACGGCGGCGACCGCCTCGCGCGCGAGCGCGCGCTGTCGGCCGCCAAGTTCAGCATCGGCCGCATCGGCGCGCTGGTGGCGGAGGAAAGCATCCAGATGCACGGCGGCATCGGCATGACCTGGGAACTGCCGCTGCCCCACTACGCCAAGCGGCTCGTGATGATCGACCACCAGCTCGGCGACGAGGACCATCACCTGCAGCGCTACATCGCACTCGGCAAGGAGGTGGCGGCATGAGCGACAACAAGACCGTGCTGATCTCGCAGGAAGGCGCCGTGCGCATCCTCACCAACAGCAACCCCGCCGCGCGCAACGCGATCACGCCCACGCTGTATGCCGAGCTCGCGGCCGCGCTGGCCGATGCGCAGGACGACCCCGAGGTCGGCGCCATCGTCTTCACCGGTGCCGGCGATTTCTTCTGCTCGGGCGGCGACCTCAACCTGCTGGCCAAGCGCCGCGAGCTGCCCGCGTCGGAACGCCGCGAGAAGCTCGAGGGCCTGAACAACCTGATCCGCGCGATCCGCGATTGCGGCAAGCCCGTGATCGCGGCCGTCGAGGGCGGCGCCGCGGGCGCGGGCCTGTCGATGGCGCTGGCCTGCGACATGCTCGTGTCGGCGCGCGATGCCTTCTACACCGTGGCCTACGTCAAGGTCGGTCTCACGCCCGATGGCGGCGCCACCGCCTTCCTGGCCGAGTTCGTCTCGCGCCAGCTGCTGACCGAGCTGTGCCTGACCGGCGACCGCCTGCCGGCCGAGCGCCTGCATGCGCTGGGCGCGGTCAACCGCCTGACCGACAAGGGCGCGGCACTCGCCGAGGCGATCGCGCTCGCGGCCAAGGTCGCGAACGGCCCGCAGCGCGCGAGCGCGCGCATCAAGTCGCTATGCCGCCAGGCGCATCGCGCCACGCTCGAGGAACAACTCGAGGCCGAGGCCGTCTACATGGTCGAGTCGCAGGCCGATGCCGAGGCCGCCGAAGGCATCGGTGCCTTCCTCGGCAAGCGCAAGGCCGACTTCGCCGCGCTGCGTCGGCAGGACAAGTCCTGACGCTGGCCGCCACCGCTTCTTCCCCGGCCTCGCGCGCACCCGCGCCGAGGCCTCACGTCTTTCCGGAGCCCCCATGCCCTCGCTGAATTCCTCGCTGCCGCTCGCCGGCGTGCGCGTCCTCGACCTCTCCCGCATCCTCGCGGGCCCCTGGTGCGGCATGGTGCTGGCCGACATGGGCGCGGAGGTCATCAAGGTCGAGCACCCGGGCCGCGGCGACGACACGCGCGACTGGGGCCTGCGCGTGGGCAAGACCGAGACCGCCTACTTCAACAGCGTCAACCGCAACAAGCGCTCGGTCACGCTCGACCTGCAGACGCCCGAGGGCCAGCAGCTCGCGCGCGATCTCGCGAAGCAGTGCGACGTGCTGATCCAGAACTTCAAGTTCGGCGGCATCGACAAGCTGGGCCTGGGCTACGAGCAGCTGAGCAAGGAGAACCCGCGCCTCGTCTACTGCTCGATCTCGGGCTACGACCGCACCGGCCCCGAGGCCGCGCGCCCCGGCTACGACCTCGTGGTGCAGGGCGAGGCCGGCCTGATGGCGCTCAACGGCGAGGCCGACCAGCCGCCGCTGAAGTTCGGCGTGGCGGCCGTCGACCTGTTCACCGGCATGTACTCGGCGCAGGCCATCCTCGCCGCGCTCTACCAGCGCGAGAAGACCGGCCACGGCCGGCACGTGGAGATGGCGCTGTTCGACTGCGGCCTGATGATCACCGCCTACTACGGCCTCGAGGCGCTGCTGCTGGGCGAGGACCCGCCGCGCTACGGCAACTCGCATCCCTCGATCGTGCCCTACGGCGTGTTCGACGCGGCCGACGGCCCGCTGGTCATCACCGTGGGCAACAACGCGCAGTTCGCGCGCTTCTGCACCGAGGTGATCGAGCGGCCCGACCTCGCGGCCGACGAGCGCTTCAAGACCAACATCCTGCGCTCGGCCAACCGCGCGGTGCTGCTGCCGCAGCTGCATGCCGAACTCGCGAAGCGCCCGCGCGCCGCGCTGCTCGAAAAGCTGAGTGCCGCCGGCATTCCCTGCGGCGAGGTACTGGGCCTGCTCGAGGCGCTGCAATCGAAGCGCGCCACCGACGCCGGCCTGGTCACGCGCCAGCCGCATCCGGTCGCGGGCACGGTCGACGTGCTCGCGCCCCCTTACCGTTTCGATGGCGAGCGCCTGCCGGTGCGCAGCGCGCCGCCCACCCTGGGCGAAGGCACGCACGACGTGCTCCAGTCCTTGCTCGGCCTGTCGGATGAAAAGCTGGCAGCGCTGAAAAGCAGCGGCGTCGTCTGACGGCGCCACTTTGTTCCCCTGAAGCAGAAGTCCATGGCCTCCCTCTCTCTCCGTACCCTCCGCAGTCCCCTTCGCCGTGCACTCCTCGCGCTCGCCCTTCCCCTCGCCGCCGGTGCCGCCTTCGCGCAGGCCTGGCCGGCCAAGCCGATCACGCTGATCGTGCCCTTCCCGCCCGGCGGTCCCACCGACGTGGCCTCGCGCATCGTGGCGCAGAAGATGTCGGCCGCGCTCGGCCAGAACATCGTGATCGACAACCGCAGCGGCGCCTCGGGCACCGTGGGCGCGGCCGCCGCCGCGCGCGCGCCGGCCGATGGCTACACCTTCGTGATGCTGGCCACGCCCACGCTGCTGGCCTCGCACCTCTACGGCCCGACCGGCTACGACATCTTCAAGAACTTCACGCCCGTGGGCAGCGTCTACGACCTGCCGATCGTGCTGGTGGTCAATCCCAAGGCGCTGCCCGAGGTGACCGGCCTGCAGGGCCTGATCGCCAAGGCCAAGGCCGAGAACGGCAAGCTCAACTACACGACCGCGGGCGCCGGCAGCTTCGGCCACCTGACGACCGAGCAGCTCAAGAACATCGGCAAGTTCGAGATGCAGCACGTGCCCTACCGCGGCAGCGCGCCGGCCGTGACCGACCTGATCGGCGGCCAGGTGCCCGCGATGTTCTCCGACCTCGTGGCCGTGATCCCGCACATCCGCGCAGGCAAGCTGCGCGCCATCGCGGTCGGCTCGGGCCAGCGCGTGAGCCTCCTGCCCGACGTGAAGACGGTGGCCGAGCAGGGCTTCCCGGGCTTCGACGCCACCTCGTGGGGCGGCCTGCTGGCACCGGCCGGCACGCCCAAGGACGTGGTCGAGCGCATGAGCGCCGAACTCAAGAAGGCGCTGGCCGACAAGGAAGTGCAGGACAAGCTGCAGGGCGTGGGCTCGTTCGCGGCCTACCGCACCGCCGACCAGACCGCCGAACGCATGCGCCAGGACTTCGAGCGCTGGGGCAAGGTCATCCGCGACAACCACATCACGAACCAGTAAAACAGCCGGGCCGACACGGCGACGATTTCAAGGGAACAAGGAGACAGGCCATGACCGACAGGAACGACCGGCACGACAACGACTACGCGACGCCCGTGGGCGCGCCGTTCCGGCCCGCGCGCCCCGTGCGCAGCCTCGCCGACATCCAGGCGCTCGAGCAGACGCCGCTCGCGCAGGCGCTCACGGTGCGCAGCACCTACGAGATCTTCCGCAACGCGGGCCATGCCTTCGGCGACAAGACGGCGCTGACCTTCCTGCGCACCGGCAACCCGGACGACGCGCCGATCCGCTGGTCGTATGCCGAACTGCTCGCGCGCATCCACCAGACCGCGAACCTGCTGCATGGCCTGGGCGTGGGCCCGAACGACGCGGTGGCGGTGCTGCTGCCGGGCTGCCTCGAATACCACCTCGCGCTCTGGGGCGGCGAGGCGGCCGGCATCGTGCAGCCGCTCAATCCGCTGCTCACCGACGAGAAGCTGGTCGCGCTGATGACCGCGGCCCGCGCCAAGGTGCTGATCGCCTACGGCTCGGACGCCGAGTCGGGCATGTGGTCGAAGGCGCTGCGGCTGCGCGGCCAGGTGCCCGGGCTCACCACCCTGCTGCGCGTGGCACCGCACGACGAGGCACCGGGCGCGGCGGGCGCGCTGCCCGAGGGCGTGGCCGACTTCGACGCGCTGCGTACGGCTCAGCCCGATGACCGCCTCGTGAGCGGCCGCGACATCGCCTCGAGCGACATCGCCGCCTACTTCCACACCGGCGGCACCACCGGCGCGCCCAAGCTCGCGCGCCACAGCCATGGCGCGCAGGTGTTCACCGCCTGGGCCAGCGTGCAGGTCGCGGGCATGAACGAGCACGGCATCTCGATCAACGGCTATCCGCTGTTCCACGTGGCCGGCGTGCTGCCGGCCTCGCTGGCCTCGCTGTCGGCCGGCGTGGAGGTGGTGATCCCCACGCCCTCGCTGCTGCGCAACAAGGAGGTGCTGGCCAACTACTGGAAGCTGGTCGCGAAGTACCGCCCGACCTCGCTGTCGGCCGTGCCCACGGTGCTCGCGGCGCTGGCCAACGTGCCTCTCGACGGCGCCGACATCTCCTCGATCACCTACTGCCGCACCGGCGCGGCCGTGCTCTCGCCCGAACTCGCCGCGCGCTTCGAGCGCCTGTTCGGCCTGCACGTGCACGAGAGCCTGGGCATGACCGAGATGGCCGGCATCTCGACCATCACGCCGCCCGGCGTCGACGGCCCCGCGGGCTGCGTCGGCTTTCGGCTGCCCTACATGCAGATGCGCGTGGTGGCGCTCGACGAGAACGGCAACGCGAGCGACCGCGAGGTGCCGCGCGGCGAGACCGGCATGGTGCTGTTCAAGTCGCCCAACGTGTTCTCGGGCTTCGTCGACCCGGCCGACAACGCCAAGGCCTTCACGGCCGACGGCTGGCTCGCCACCGGCGACCTCGGCTGGATCGACAGCGAGGAGCGGCTCAACCTCACGGGCCGCTCGAAGGACCTGATCATCCGCAGCGGCCACAACATCGATCCCAAGGTGATCGAGGACGCACTGAGCGCGCACCCCGCGGTGCAGGTCTGCGCCGCGGTCGGCGCGCCCGATGCCTACGCGGGCGAACTGCCCGTGGTGTTCGCGACGCTGGTGCCCGGCGGCGCCGCCACCGAGGACGAGCTGCTGGCCTTCACCGCCGCGCGCGTCGACGAGGCACCGGCCAAGCCCAAGTGGGTGGCGCTGGTCGATGCGCTGCCGATGACCAACGTCGGCAAGATCTACAAGCCCGAGCTGCGCGCGATGGCCGCGAGCCGCGTGGTGGCCGCGACCGTGGCCGAGCTGTGCACCGAACTCGGCCTGCCCGAGGCCGCGCGCCCGGGCGTGACGCACGAGGGCGAGAGCCTGGTGCGCGTGACCATCGACTCCGCCGCCGCCGGCGCGCAGTCCGCTGCTCTCTCGGAGCGGCTGCAGAAGGCGCTCGAGCCACTGCCTTTCAAGACCCGCGTCGCGACGGCCTGAAGCCGCCGCACGGCGGGCCGCAGCGCACGGCCCGCCGCCTTTCGTTTCTCCGACCCCAAGAACCATCAGGGACACCATGACCATCACCCGACACCCGACCCGTCGCGCGCTGCTGCGCGCCACCGCCACCACCGCAGGTGCTGCCGCCCTGTTCGCGCTGGCCCATGCGCCGGCCCAGGCCCAGGCGCCCTATCCGAACAAGCCGATCCGCATGGTCGTGCCCTTCCAGGCCGGCGGCGCCACCGACGTGCTCGCGCGCGTGCTGGGCCAGAAGATGTCGGCCGGCCTCGGCCAGCCCATCGTCGTCGACAACAAGCCCGGCGCGGCCGGCATCATCGGCACCGATGCGGTCGCCAAGTCGGCGCCCGACGGCTACACCATCGTGCTGGGGCTGAGCAATTCGCTGATGACCAACGAGTTCCTCTACGAGAAGCTGCCCTACGACACGCAGCGCGACCTCACGCTGGTCTACCAGATCGCGGCCGCGCCGCTGGTGCTGGTGGTGCATCCCAGCGTGCCCGCCAAGACCGGGCCCGAGCTGCTGAAGTACGTCGTCGCCAACAAGGGCAAGGTGGCCTATGGCTCGTACGGCATCGGCGCCTATCCGCACCTGGCCGGCGCGCACATGAGCCTTGCCACGCAGTCCGACATGAGCCACGTCGCCTACAAGGGCGAGGCGCCGATGATGCAGGACCTGATCGGCGGCCAGATCCAGATGGCCTATGCCAGCGCGCTGGTCGCCAAGCCGCACATCGACTCCGGGAAGATCCGCGCCATCGGCGTGAGCGGCGAGCGCCGGATGAGCACCCTGCCCAACGTGCCCACGCTGGCCGAGCAGGGCCTCAAGGACGAGGCCTACCGCGTCACCGGCTGGCTCGCCATCGCCGTGCCCGCCAAGACGCCCAAGCCCATCGTGGACCGCATCGCCGAGGAAGTGCGCAAGGCCACGCAGCAGCCCGACGTGCGCGAGCGCATCGCGGCCATGGGCTTCGAGATCAAGGACAGCTCGCCCGAACTCTTCGCCGCCGCCTGGAAGGCCGAGCGGCCGATCTGGGAGCGCCTCATCAAGCAGTCGGGCGCGAAGCTCGAGTGAACCCCCTCCGTTTCTCATTGAAGGACCAGCCATGAAGATTCTCGTTCCCGTCAAACGGGTCGTCGACTACAACGTGAAGGTGCGCGTCAAGAGCGACGGCACGGGCGTGGACATCGCCAACGTCAAGATGAGCATGAACCCCTTCGACGAGATCGCCGTCGAAGAGGCCGTGCGCCTGAAGGAGAAGGGCGTGGTGACCGAGGTCATCGCCGTCTCGTGCGGCGACGCCAAGTCGCAGGAGACCCTGCGCACCGCGATGGCCATCGGCGCCGACCGCGGCATCCTGGTCGAAACCTCGGAAGAACTGCAGCCGCTGGCTGTCGCCAAGCTGCTCAAGGCGCTGGTCGACAAGGAACAGCCCTCGCTCATCATCCTGGGCAAGCAGGCCATCGACGACGATGCCAACCAGACCGGCCAGATGCTGGCTGCCTTGGCCGACCTGCCGCAAGCCACCTTCGCGAGCAAGGTCGAAGTCGCCGGTGACAAGGCCAACGTGACGCGTGAAGTCGACGGCGGCCTCGAGACCGTCTCGCTCACGCTGCCGGCCGTCATCACGACCGACCTGCGCCTCAACGAGCCGCGCTACGTCACGCTGCCCAACATCATGAAGGCCAAGAAGAAGCAGCTCGACACCTTCAAGCCCGAGGACCTCGGCGTGGACGTCAAGCCGCGGCTGAAGACCCTCAAGGTCTCGGAACCGCCGAAGCGCGGTGCCGGCATCAAGGTGCCCGACGTGGCGACCCTGGTGGACAAGCTGAAGAACGAAGCCAAAGTGATCTGAGGAAGACAACGAACATGACCGCACTCGTCATTGCCGAACACGACCACGCCAGCATCAAGCCGGCCACCCTCAACACCGTGACCGCCGCGCTCGCCTGCGGTAGCGACGTCCACGTGCTCGTGGCCGGCGCCAACGCGGCCGAAGCCGCCAAGGCCGCTGCCCAGATCGCCGGTGTCTCCAAGGTCATCGCGGCCGACAGCGCCAGCCTCGCCGAGAACCTCGCCGAGAACGTCGCGGCGCAAGTCCTCGCGATCGCTTCCAACTACAGCCACATCCTGTTCCCCTCGACCGCCAACGGCAAGAACGTCGCGCCGCGCGTGGCCGCCAAGCTCGACGTCGCGCAGATCAGCGACATCACCAAGGTCGACAGCCCCGACACCTTCGAGCGTCCGATCTACGCGGGCAATGCGATCGCCACCGTGCAGAGCAGCGATGCGACCAAGGTGATCACCGTTCGCACCACCGGCTTCGATGCCGCGGCCGCCACCGGTGGCAGCGCATCGGTCGAAACCGCCGAAGGCGTGGCCGACAGCGGCAAGAGCAGCTTCGTGGGCCGCGAGGTCACGAAGAGCGAACGCCCCGAACTGACGGCCGCCAAGATCATCGTCTCGGGCGGCCGCGCGCTGGGCAGCGCCGAGAAGTTCACCGAAGTGATGGCCCCGCTCGCCGACAAGCTCAACGCGGGCCTCGGTGCCAGCCGCGCCGCGGTCGACGCGGGCTACGCCCCCAACGACTGGCAAGTGGGCCAGACCGGCAAGATCGTCGCGCCGCAGCTGTACATCGCCGCGGGCATCTCGGGTGCGATCCAGCATCTGGCGGGCATGAAGGACTCGAAGGTCATCGTGGCGATCAACAAGGACGAGGAAGCGCCGATCTTCTCGGTGGCCGACTACGGCCTCGTGGCCGACCTGTTCACGGCCGTGCCGGAACTGGTGAAGACGCTGTAAGAGGAAGCGCCCGCATGAAGACCCGCATCACCGAGCTGCTCGGCATCCGCTACCCGATCGTGCAGGGCGGCATGCAGTGGGTGGGCCGCGCCGAACTGGCCGCGGCCGTCTCCAACGCCGGCGGCCTGGGCATCGTGACCGCGCTCACGCAGCCCACGCCCGACGACCTGCGCCGCGAGGTCGAGCGCACCCGCGCGCTCACCGACAAGCCCTTCGGCGTGAACCTCACCATCCTGCCGGCCGTGAAGCCGCCGCCCTATGCCGAGTACGTGCAGGCGATCATCGACAGCGGCGTGAAGATCGTGGAGACCGCGGGCAACAGCCCGAAGGACTTCATCGAGGCGCTCAAGCGCCACGACGTGAAGATCGTCCACAAGTGCACCTCGGTGCGCCATGCGCTGTCGGCCGAACGCAATGGCGTCGACGCCGTGTCGGTCGACGGCTTCGAGTGCGCGGGCCATCCGGGCGAGGACGACGTGCCGGGCCTGATCCTGCTGCCGATCGCGGCGCGCAAGCTGCGCATTCCGATCATCGCCTCGGGCGGCATCGCCGACGGCCGCGGCATGGCGGCCGCGCTCGCGCTGGGCGCCGAGGGCGTGAACATGGGCACGCGCTTCTGCGTGACCAGGGAAGCGCCGATCCACGACAACATCAAGCAGGCGTTGGTGGATGCGAGCGAGCGCGACACCAAGCTGATGTTCCGCACCATGCGCAACACCGCGCGCGTGTTCCGCAACGCGATCTCCGAAGAGGTGGTGGCCACGGAGAACCGTCCGGGCGGCTGCGAGTTCGAGGAGATCCGCCCGCTGGTGGCAGGCGCGCGCGGCCGCGCGGCGCTGGAGTCGGGCGCGGTGCAGGACGGCGTGGTCTCGGCCGGCCAATGCATCGGATTGATCGACGACATCCCGACTTGCGCGGAACTGCTGGAACGCATGGTGCGCGAGTGCCGCGAGCATCTGGACCGGGCGCGGTCCTGGATGGACTGAGTCTTTTCCTGCCCGCATCCCGGCGGCGCTCAAGCCGACCGGGACATTCGCGCCACGGCCTCTTCGAGGCCCGTGCGCCGTGCATTGCGGAAGCTGCATTTATTGGCGGTTGCCGCGACTTCGTGCCGAACGGCACGGCAACCCGCCCACTTCTTCCCTAGAGTTGATGCCCCTGTCACTCGCTACCCCAACCGTGGGAGCAGAAAGGCGCAACACACCAATCCACTAACGAGATGTTCTAAGGCTGCTTGCCTCGCGGCAGGTCGTCGGTGCGAAAGCAGCGATGCGGATGCGAGGTATCAAAAGGCGACGGCCGAGGTGTAACGAGCACCCCGGCCGTCTAACCAAGTTCGTGCACACCCCCGAAAGGAACCGCACAAAAATGGCTACCAAGACTATAGCCCGGCGTCGCACGCCGGTAGCTTCCGGAGACAACGCCCAAGGCCCGGCGGATCTCCTCGAAAACACCCTCTCCCAACTCGAAGCGCTTCTGTGGGCTTCCCACGGAAGAGACATCGATTGGTGTAGCGGTGACGGGCCTCGCCAACTGGACAACCTGCTGTGGCTCGCTGCGGACCTCGCTCGCAAGGCTGGGGAGCTGTTTCAGTTGAGCGAGATGGCGCGACGTGGAGCGCTTGAGACTGGCGGGTAAGGGCTGGTCTGCGGGCTGCGGGTTCGCGGCCCGCTCTGTGGAGCGGGTTCTTGGGCGCGATCACTAGAGCCTTCGTGATCGAGCGGATTCGGTTCGGTTGATTTTTGCAGGGTGGGCGTCAATGGCAGCTATGTGTTTAGTGCTGATCGTCGACATACAAGGCGAGCATCTTTTTGCTGCGATTGCCGGCGATGGGCCGCCGCCTACGGTCGAACGCACGATCCAAAACGCACTGCAACCCGCTGGCGGGCTGAAGCTGATCCATTCAGTCGCAGCAGAAGGTCGTGTGGCGGCGTAAGCGTGCCCGAGGTGGCGGGGTGCGCCCGCGACGCTTGCCACCGACTCGATCTCCCTGCGCCTGCCAAGTCTGTTAACCAGCGGCGGCAGCGCTGGCGCGATGCTCTGAAGGGTTGCAACGCAGGGCAACTGGCGGTTGCCGCAAGGTAACATCTGCGTTACCTATGATCCAAACACGACGCTTCTTCGCGTCGCATGCCTCCGGAGACCAACGTGGCACTCACCCGCGAGTTTAAGGAAACAATCCAGGCACGGGTACGTGCAGATCGCCCGTTCCGCGATGCGCTCCTGCGCGATGGAGTCGAGCGCATGTTGGGTGGAGATGTCGAGTCCGGCAAGGCGGTGCTACGCGACTACATTAAGGCCGTCGTCGGCTTCGAGCAGCTAGGGGCCGCGACCGGCGCGTCCGCCAAGAGTCTCATCCGCATGTTTGGGCCGCGGGGCAATCCGCAGGCTCGCAATCTGTTCGCCGTCATCAGTCATCTGCAGCGCGAGGCTGGGCTCACGTTGCACGTAACGTCGCAATCCCAGTAAGGCATACGCGCCATGGCCCAAGCCGATCTTCTCGTCAATCTCTTCCGGAGCGCCAGTAATGGCGACCAACTCGGGTTTCGCCGGACAGCCCAAGCACTCATCGAAGAAGAGCGCTCGAAGGGTCACCGCATCCTCGCCACGCGTCTTGTGAAGTCTCTCGAACCCACGGTAGTGCCCATGAAACCGACGGTCATCCCAAAACAGAACGGCCACGCCACCCCTCGTGACCTCTTCTTCGATGTGACGCCGGAGCGTAATTTCGACAGCCTAGTTCTCACTGACAGCGCCCGGGACCAACTGACTGAGTTCGTTGAGGAACAGCATCGGGCCGAACTCCTGCACTCGCACAATCTGCGCGCGCGGAGCCGCGTCATGCTCGCTGGGCCACCGGGAAATGGCAAAACGACGCTAGCGGAGGCGCTCGCCTCAGAACTGATGTATCCGCTTCTCGTGGTGCGTTACGACACGCTCGTTGGCAGCTTCCTCGGCGAAACATCTAGTCGCCTCAGGCAGTTGATCGAATTCGCAAAGACGCAGCGCTGCGTGCTTTTTTTCGATGAGTTCGAGACCCTCGGCAAAGAGCGTGGTGATACCCACGAGACCGGCGAGATCAAGCGCGTGGTGAGTTCGCTCCTAATGCAGATTGACGAACTGCCCGACTACGTCGTGGTGGTCGCGGCGAGCAACCATCCCGAGCTTCTTGATCGAGCCGTCTGGCGCCGCTTCCAGCTGCGGCTGGAGTTACCTCTACCGACGCGCGAGCAGCTTGCTCGTCAGATCGACGCGATCGGCAAGCGCTGCGAGGTTGATTTCGGCTACACGTCGGAGACGCTCGCCAAGCACATGCTCGGGCAGAACTTCGCGGAGGTAGAGGAGTTTTGCCTCGGCATCGTTCGTCGCGCCGTACTCGACCATCAGGCTCAGAACGCGCTCGCAATTACAAAGCGAAAGCTCGACGAGTGGCGAAGTCGCCTGAAGCCCAAGGACGTGAAGAACGAGATCGCAGCAAACGGCAAGGACGCACGCGATGCCTGAACGACCACTACTCGTATTCCCGATCGCGCGGCGGGTCGAACCCGAAGCAGGACGTCCCCGCCCGAGCAACAAACCACACGTCCCGGAGCGGGGTCGTCAGGCCGAACGACTGACACCGCAGGTGGCCCGGTTCCGCGATGAATTCCAACGCTACAGCGCCAGCATCCGGCAGACGGTCGATGGACTTGAGCCCGAGACCGTCCTAGTGATCGAGATCGCGGGAAGCGTGAAAGATTTCAAGCAGGCCGTCGATAGTACTGAGGGTCTTGAGTGGTTAGGTGAATGGGATGCGGAGGGCGAAGCTGACGATGATTTCTACGAGGTCAATGCCCGAGGCGAGCCCCGACAGGTGCCTGTCACAGGCAGGCTCTTCATATCCATGGTCAACGAAGCTGGCATGCGTGAGCTGCTTGGCCTGTGGGACACGTGGCAGCGAGGCCAAGCGCTACCGCACGGACGCACCAAATGGCGTGATGTCTTCGCCCAGACCCGTGTCATACGACGTTGGGGTATTCAGGAGACGCTCGACGAGACCGGCATGCTCGCGCGCTGGCGGGAACTCGTCGAGCCGCTCGATGACGATGCGATCGTGCCCTGCCAGATAGAACTCTTCTACCGCCAGCGCTCCTATCGGCGGCGGGCCAACGAAGATGCCATCCGGCGTTTGACGGCCGAGCTTGATGGCACGCCCCTCGGTGGCTTCATCGACATGCCGCCGATCAACTTCCATGCCGTGAAGGTGGGGCTGCCTGCCGGCCGCGTGAAGGATCTCATTAGCGCGCTCGACGAAGGCAGGGTCGATGTCGACGCCCAGCTCTTCAACTTTCAAGGCGTGATGTACGTCCGCCCAACCGGACAGGCGATCCCGTTTGACGGCGAGGCGGCGCCCGAGGAAGTGGCGTTCGCGGAAGCGGAGGAAATTGCTCCTCCTGTTGTGGCCATTCTGGATGGTGTCCCGAACATCCAGCATGCGGCACTTCGTGGCCGGGTACAAATCGATGACGCGTTCGATCTCGTGCGACTCTATCAACCAGGTGAGCGGCGACACGGATCATCGATCGCTTCACTGGTCATTCACGGTGAGCGACCTGGCGGCGATAGCGCCCTCGTGCGGCAGGTCTATCACGTGCCTGTGCTTCAGCCGGACGAGCACGCGAGGGACTTCGGACGTCGCCGGGAGCACGTGCCGGACACAGCGTTCCTTGAAGATCGCATTGAACGGGCGGTTCGCCGAATGCTGGAGGGCGACGGCAACTTAGCGCCTCAGGCGCCCGGTGTGAAGTTCATCAATCTCTCGATCGGAGATCCGGACCGCCCCTTCATCCACTCGCCAAGCCCATTGGCGCGCCTCCTTGACTATCTCGCCTGGCGGTACAAGGTTCTCTTCTGCGTGAGCGCTGGCAACTACACAGACCCCATCGACCTGGGGTTGACACACGCTGCGTTTTCGGAGCTCGCGCCCGCGGAGCGTCACTCGCGAGTCGTCCGCGCGATCAGCAATCAGCTGAGTGCAAGGCGGCTCCTAGCACCAGCCGAAGCACTCAACGTCGTCACCGTCGGAGCCCTTCATGCAGACGAGTCGGGAGCTTATGTACTAGGCCAGCGCGCAGACCTCATCGATCAGGTCAATGTCTTCAGTCCGGCTACCCGTTTCGGTCACGGCTTCAGGCGATCGATGAAGCCTGAGATCTTTGTTCCTGGCGGCCGGCAGCTCTATGAAACACCGGTCGAAGCAGGCCAGAGCTATGTGCCATCGCTTCAATTTCGGCCTCCAGGGCAGCCAGTTGCCTTTGATAGTGACGCGCCCGGCGAACTGAGCCACATCGTGCACACACGCGGGACCAGTAACGCAGCGGCACTGGCGACACGCGCTGCTTCGCTCCTCCATGAAATGCTGGGGGAGGTGAGCACGGTTGATGGTCGGCCTCTGCCCGCCGACAAAGAAAGCGTCGTCGTCAAAGCGCTACTCGTCCATGGCGCACGACATGACGAGGGAACAGCCAGTCTTCTTCGGGCGGCTCTGCATACTCCACAGAACGGACGCAAGTTCCGAGAGATCACCGGCCGTTATCTTGGCTACGGAGCGCTCGATCTTCAGCGGGTACTTGAATGCACCGAGCAGCGCGGAACCCTTATAGCCTGCGACGATATCAGTGAGAACGAGATCCACGAATACCGTCTCCCATTGCCGATGGAGCTATCGGCAAGCACCCTTTGGCGACGCTTGGTCGTGACATTGGCATGGTTCTCGCCGATGAACTTCGCTCATCGCAACCTTCGTGAGGCACGGCTGGAGGTTCAGCCGATCGGCAAGTGGGAAGATGTGCCGCTGAGACTTGGCCGCGTCAACGCCGATCACAATCAGGTCCTGCGCGGCACAGTTCAGCATGAAGTGCTTGAGGCGGACGACCTCATCGCGGCGATCGTTGATGGCGAGACGCTGGCACTCAGGGTCACATGCAAGCCAGATGCGACCTCGCGCCTTGACGAAAGGATTCCCTACGCGCTTGCGATCACGCTTGAGGTGGGCGAGGGCGTGGCAGTTCCGATCTACACCCACCTGCGTGAAGGCATCAGGCAGCAGGTTCGAGTCGCAACTTGAACGAGATGAACGAGCTATCTGCCCCATGACGTCTCGGGCCCAAACTAGGACTACCTACCCCATGATCGATTTGGCGCATGGCTTCGATCCTAAAGAACGCTATCGCATCGGTCCAGCTCGAGGTCGAGGATTTCCAGTACGGTGAGAACAGCGCACTCTGTCTGCGGTAGGACATCTGACGGCAGGCATCCCAGCCATTGTTCACGGAAAAGCTACGCCAACTCTCAACCCGTAGGCTTCGACGAAGTCGTCATCAAGAAGACCATCTACCCAACTCGCAGCGCCAGTAACGATGTGACGCTTCAGGGCGAAGGCAAGAAACTGTAGCCGTTCAGTAAATCAAGGAGCGATTCCAGCCTCTCGATGTGGAAACGTTCAGCTGCAGTCCTCCGCAGCGATCCAACCCGCCAATCTCACAGCCGCACCCACCATGCACAGGGCACCGGGTGCTTCCCGCAGCGAAATCAAGGAGGAGGCCGAAGGCCGGGGGACATTCGCGGAGGGAAGCACCCGGTGTCCTGTGCACGCCCCGGACGCCCCAGGCAACTGCCCATAGCCGCCAAAAAGCAGAAAACCGCCCCTTCCAGCGCCCCTAAAGCACAAACAACAGCTAAAGGAAACCCCCGATATATCAGTGGACATTGACGCCCCAGAATCGACGCCAGCTCCCCTGTCGAGGTGTACGGATCGCGTCCCGGCGACCGCCCGGTGACATGGCGCCTGCCCCAGCTGCCCGTTTTCTCCGATGACCACTCCTCCTGAGTCCGGCCCCACGCTGGACGCCGCCAGCCCCCTCCCCCCCGACATCGAAGCCGCCGACGAGCCCACCAAGGTGCCCCTGGGCATCGAGGACTGGCTCACCGTGCTCATCATGGGCGCGCTCGCGCTCATCACCTTCGCCAACGTCCTGGTGCGCTACTTCACCGACTCCTCCTTCGCCTGGACCGAGGAGTTCTCCGTGTTCCTGATGATCATGCTGGCGCTGGTCGCCGGCTCGGCCGCAGTCGCGCGCGACCGCCACATCCGCATCGAATACTTCGCCGAGAGCGGCTCGATGGCCCGGCGCCGCCGGCTGGCGCAGTTCGGCGCGCTGATGATCGCCGCGCTGTTCGGCCTGATCGCCGCGCTCAGCGTGCGCATGGTCTGGGACGACTACCGCTTCGAGGAGACCTCGCCGGGCATCGGCGTGCCGGCCTGGTGGTATTCGATCTGGCTGCCGATCGTGTCGCTGGCCATCGCGCTGCGCGCCATCGGGCTGTTCGTGCGGCGCGGCCGCAAGCACAAGAACAACGACCAGCAGGACGCCGCCGAATGATCGCCACGCTCCTGTTCGTCGCCTTCCTGCTGATGATGCTGGTGGGCGTGCCCATCGGCGCGGCGCTCGGCCTGGCCGGCGCGGCCTGCATCGCGCTCGCCAACACCGACGCCCAGTGGTTCGGCCTGCTCGCGGTGCCGCAGAACTTCTATGCCGGCCTCGGCAAGTACCCGCTGCTCGCCATTCCGATGTTCGTGCTGGTGGGCTCGATCTTCGACCGCTCGGGCGTCGCGCTGCGCCTCGTGAACTTCGCCATCGCCATCGTGGGCCGCGGCTCCGGCATGCTGCCGCTGGTGGCGATCGCGGTCGCGATGTTCCTCGGCGGCATCTCAGGCTCGGGTCCGGCCAATGCCGCCGCCGTGGGCGCGGTGATGATCGCCGCCATGTCGCGCGCCGGCTATCCGGCCGCCTACTCGGCCAGCGTGGTCGGCGCCGCCGCGGCCACCGACATCCTGATCCCGCCCTCGGTGGCCTTCATCGTCTATTCGGTGCTGGTGCCCGGCGCTTCGGTGCCGGCGCTGTTCGCCGCCGGCATGGTGCCCGGCGTGCTGGCCGGCCTGGCGCTGATGATTCCGGCCGTGTGGCTGGCGCGCAAGCACAAGATGGGCGCGCTCGAATCCACCCTGCCGCGCCCGCCGTTCTGGAAGAGCTTCCGCGAAGCCACCTGGGGCCTGGCGGCGCCGGTGCTGATCCTCGGCGGCATGCGCGCGGGCTGGTTCACGCCCACCGAGGCGGCGGTGGTCGCCGTGTTCTACGGCCTCTTCGTCGGCATGTGCATCCACCGCACCATCAAGGTCCGCGACCTGTTCGTCATCCTGCGCGAATCGGGCGAACTCTCGGCGGTGATCCTGCTGGTGGTCTCGCTCGCGGGCATCTTCGCCTACTCGCTGTCGACGCTCGGCGTGATCGATCCGGTGACGCGCGCCATCGTCAATTCGGGCCTCGGCGAATACGGCGTGCTCGCGCTGCTGATCCTGCTGCTCATCACCGTCGGCATGTTCCTCGACGGTGTCTCGATCTTCCTGATCTTCGTGCCGCTCTTGCTGCCGATCGTGCAGTACTACAAGTGGGACCCGGTCTGGTTCGGCGTGATCCTCACGCTCAAGGTCGCGCTCGGCCAGTTCACGCCGCCGCTGGCCGTCAACCTGATGGTGTCGTGCCGCATCGCCAAGGTGCGCATGGAGGAGACCGTGCGCTGGGTCGGCTGGATGCTGTTCTCGATGTTCGTGGTGATGGTGCTGGTGATCGCCTTCCCCGAACTCGCGCTGTGGCTGCCCAGGAAGCTGGGGTATTGAACGCGGACAGCCGGACGCAGAGGACGCGAAGGTTTCGCGAAGGACGCAAAAAAGAAAAAGGATGTTCCTTTCGCGTCCTTCGCGAAACCTTCGCGTTCTTCGCGTCCGGCTGCCCGATTTTTTCAACGAGGAGATAGATCAGATGAAATTCCGCCGCACTCTGCTGGGCCTCGCGATGGCCGCCACCGCTCTCGGATTCACGACCGGCGCCATGGCGCAGGCCACCTACAAGGCCGAGTACAAGATGTCGCTGGTGCTGGGCCCGCCCACGCCGTGGGGCCAGGCCGGGAAGATCTGGGCCGACCTCGTGAAGGAGCGCACCCAGGGCCGCATCAACATCAAGCTGTACCCGGGCGTATCGCTCATTCAAGGCGACCAGACGCGCGAGTTCAGCGCGCTGCGCCAGGGCGTGATCGACATGGCCGTGGGCTCGACCATCAACTGGTCGCCGCAGGTCAAGCAGCTCAACCTGTTCTCGATGCCCTTCCTGATGCCCGACTACGCGGCCATCGACGCCCTCACGCAGGGCGAGGTCGGCCAGGAGATCTTCAAGACCCTCGACAAGGCCGGCGTGGTGCCGCTGGCCTGGGGCGAGAACGGCTTCCGCGAGATCACCAACTCGAAGCGCCCGATCAAGTCGCCGGCCGACGTCAAGGGCATGAAGATCCGCGTGGTCGGCTCGCCGATCTACTCCGACATGTTCACCGCGCTGGGCGCCAATCCCACGCAGATGAGCTGGGCCGATGCGCAGCCCGCGCTCGCGAGTGGCGCCGTCGACGGCCAGGAGAACCCGCTGTTCCTGTTCACCGTGCTCAAGATGCACACCGTGGGCCAGAAGTTCGTGACCACCTGGGGCTACGTGGCCGACCCGCTGGTGTTCGTGGTCAACAAGGAGATCTGGGCTTCGTGGACGCCGGCCGACCAGGCCATCGTGCGCCAGGCCGCGATCGACGCCGGCAAGGAAGAAATCGTCATCGCGCGCAAGGGCCTGGTGGAAGCCGACAAGCCCGTGCTCAAGGACATCGCGGGCATGGGCGTGACGGTCACCAGCCTCACGCCCGAGGAGCGCGAGGCCTTCGTGAAGGCCACGCGCCCGGTGTACGAGAAGTGGAAGCCGACGGTGGGCGCCGACCTCGTGGCGCGCGCCGAGAAGGCGATCGCGGCGCGCAAGAAGTAAGCGCAGCGCCGCGCAGGCCGGCGCGCCTCAGTTGCGATAGCGGCTGGGGTTCGCGCCCGCCACCTTCTTCATCAGGCGCCGCAACGCAGTGGCGTCCTGATAGCCGACGGCGCCGGCCACCTGGTCGACCGTCATGCGGCTGGACTCGAGCAGCGCCCGCGCGCGCCGCAGCCGCACGCCCTGCAGCAGCGCCTGCGTGCTCTTGCCGGTGGCCTTCATCACGTGGCGCGCGAGCGTGCGCTCCGACATGCAGAACTCGCGCGCCAGCTCGCTCACCGAGGGCGGCGCGGGCAGCGCCGCCTCGACGCGCGCCGCGAGCCGCGCCACCAGGTCGTTGCCGTTGGCCAGCAGCTCGGGAACGATGAACGGCGCCTGCGCCTGGCGCCCGTCGATCAGCAACAGCCGCGACACCAGGTCGGTGAGCGCGCTGCCGCAGCGTTCGCGCAGCAGGTGCAGCATCAGGTCGGTCTGCGCGAAGGCCGCGCCGGCCGTGACCACCGGGCCGTCGGCGCAGACCATGCGGTCGACGTCGACCGTGCAGTCGGGTGCCATGCGCTTGAGCAGCGCGGCGTACCACCACGAGGTGGTCGCGCGGCGGCCCTGCAGCAGGCCCGCCGCATTGAGCAGGAACACCGCCGAGCACGAGGCCGCGACCTGGCCGCCGGCGCGTGCATGGCGCGCGAGCCCGTCGATGGCGCGTGCGGCGTCCTCGCTCTCGAGGCAGCGGCGGATCTGCTCGGGCGTGTCGAGGCCGAGCCCCGGCACCACCCAGGTCGAGCGGTCGTCGCGCGCGCGAGTCGGCAGGCGCACGGTGTCGATGTGCATGCCCGAGCGCAGCGCAACCATGCCGCCGGCCGGCGAGCACAGCCGCCAGCGCGGCGGCGCCACGCCGGCGCGCGCGGCCACCGAGCGCGCGGCGCCGAGGATGTCGGCCGTGGCGGCGACGCTGGAGGCGAAGGCGCCGGGAAGCACCAGGATCGTGAAGTCATGCATGGGGAGGTGTTGTCCGATTTGGCCCTGAAACAGTCAAACAGGACACTGCCATTCTGAACGGCCGGTGGGCCCAATACAAGCTTCATCCACCCCACTGCCCACGCCATGTCCCACGCACCCGCAACCCGCCCGCTCGACCGCGACGACCCGCTCGACGATTTCTCCTCACGCGAGATCGAACTCGACGGCGTCGCCAAGAAGGTCTACCTCATGGGCCGCGGCCCGGCCGTGATCGTGATGACCGAGATGCCCGGCATCAGCCCCCAGGTGGCGCGCTTCGCGCGCTGGGTGCGCGATGCGGGCTTCACCGTCTACATGCCCTCGCTGTTCGGCCGCGACGGGGCCGTGCCGCAGGCCGAGGAAGGCGCGGCGGTGTTCAAGCGCGCCTGCGTGAGCGCCGAGTTCCGCGCCTTCGCGTCGAATGCCTCGAGCCCTGTCACGCAGTGGCTGCGCGCGCTCGCGCGGCTCGCGCACGCGGAATGCGGCGGCCCCGGCGTGGGCGCGATCGGCATGTGCTTCACCGGCAACTTCGCGCTGTCGATGATGCTCGAGCGCGCCGTGCTCGCGCCCGTGGTGTGCCAGCCCTCGCTGCCGCTCGACGACCCGGCCGGCACCAACGTGGCGGCCGACGAGCTGGCCGCCGTGCGCGAGCGGCTGGAACGCGAGGACCTGACGGTGATGGCCTACCGCTTCGATGGCGACAGGTTCTGCAAGGCCGAGCGCTTCGCCGCCTTCTCGCAGGCGCTCGGCGGCCGCTTCGTGGCGCGCGTGCTGCCCGACAGCGCGGCCAACCCCGACACGCCGCCCTTCTTCGCCCAGGTGGTCGCGAGCCCGCACAGCGTGGTCACCGCGCACCTGATCGACGAGGCCGGGCAGCCGACCATCGAGGCGCGCGACGAGATCCTGGCCTTCTTCGCGAGGCGGCTCCTGGGCTGAAGCTCTGGCAGACTGGCTGCCCGCAGGCGCGCGCTCCGTCGTGCCTGCATGGAGCCCGCATGCCGACGAACACGCCCCCGCTTTCCGACGACACCACCGTCCACACGCTGATCATCGACACCGACCCCGGTGCCGACGACGTGATCGCGCTGCTGCTCGCCATGGCCTCGCCCGAGCGCTTGAAGATTCAGGCGCTGACGACGGTGGCCGGCAACGTGCCGCTCGCCAAGACCTCGCGCAACGCGCGGCTGGCGCGCGAGTGGGGGCGGCGGCCCGACGTTCCTATCTACGGCGGCGCGCAGCGCCCCCTGCTGCGCACGCCGATCTACGCGGCCGACATCCACGGCAGCGAGGGCATCACCGGCGTGCAGGTGCACGAGCCCGCGCAGCCGCTGGCCGAGGGGCATGCGGTCGACTACCTCATCGACACCCTGCGCGCCGCGCCCGCGCAGAGCGTGACGCTCGCGATGCTCGGCCCGCAGACCAACCTCGCGCTGGCGCTCGCGCAGGCGCCCGACATCGTGCGCGGCCTGCGCGAGCTGGTGCTCATGGCCGGCGCGCATTTCAACGGCGGCAACATCACGCCGACGGCCGAGTTCAACGTCTTCGCCGATCCGCATGCGGCCGAGATCGTGCTCGGAAGCGGCGTGCCGATCACCATGCTGCCGCTGGACCTCACGCACAAGGTGCTGGCCACCCCCGAGCGCATCGCGCAGCTGCGCGGCCTCGGCAACGAGGCGGGCCGGATCGTGGCCGACATCCTCGATGCCTATGTGCGGCACGACATGCAGTACTACGGCCTGCCCGGCGGGCCGGTGCACGACGCCACCGTGATCGGCTACCTGCTGCAGCCTTCGCTGTTCGGCGGCCGATGGGTCAACGTGGCGATCGACAGCCGCGAGGGGCTGGGGTTCGGGCAGACGGTGGTGGACTGGTACGGAGGGTTGAAGAAGCCGGCGAACGTGCGCTGGATCGCGGAGGGGGATGCGCAGGGGTTCTTCGACTTGCTGACGCAGGGGATATCGCGCTTGCGTTGAGAGGGCCGGGTCAGCGCTCGAACGCGCGGCTCAGACCGCGGCCCTGGCCTTCAGCCACAGGCCGAATTCCATCATCACGCTGACGACGGGCTTCAGCCGTTCCCCATCGGGCGTGAGCTGGTACACGACCTTGACCGGCACCGTGGCATGGACGGTTCGCTGCACGAGCCCAGCCTCTTCGAGCGCGCGCAGGTCCAGGGTCAGCGAGCGCTGGGAGATGCCGGGCACGTCGCGGCGCAACTCGTTGAATCGCTTGGGTCCGTCGACGAGATAGGACACCAGCAGAAGCCGCCAGCGGCCGCCCAGGAGGCGCATGGCTTCCTCGACGGAACAACCCGAGACGTTCGATTTCATAGCACGCGATGGAGAAGGGGCCGCAGGTATATTTTTTTAACCTAGAGGCAGTTTATGTTCCTTCTTCCAAATCCACGCCCGGTTCCTAACATGGCCCGAGGCGCTCTCCAGCGCCATGCCCCTCGACCATCGAAGAACCCATGAAGCTCTACTACATCCCCGGCGCCTGCTCGCTCTCGCCCCACATCGTGCTGAACGAACTCGGCCTCGACTTCGACTTCGTCAAGGTCGACCACAAGACGCACAGGACGCAGGACGGCCGCGACTTCCGCGAACTCAGTCCCTTCGGCTATGTCCCGCTGCTCGAGCTCGACGACGGCACGATGCTGCGCGAAGGCCCCGCCATCGTCCAGTACCTGGCCGACCTGAAGCCGGCATCGCGCCTGGCGCCGGAGAACGGCACCCTGGAGCGTTATCGCCTGCAGGAGTGGCTGAGCTTCCTGACCTCGGAAATCCACAAGGGCTTCATTCCCCTGCTCTATGCCGTGCTCGCCGGAAAGTACGGCGTCGAGACCGCGAAGCCCAAGCTCGAGCAGCGCTATGCCTGGATCGACGCGCAGCTTGCCGGCCGCGACTACCTGATGGGCGACACATTCACGGCGGCCGACGCGTACCTCTATGCGCTGACCCAATGGGGCCAGGCCGCGTGGCTGGCGTCCGTCTACAGGGCCGACATCCATTTCGATGGGCTGGACAACCTGCGGGCCTGGTATCAACGCGTGCGGGCACGGCCCGCGGTCCGCAAGGCGCTCGATACCGAAGGGCTCAGGTAGGACGGCGCCATCGTGGCGTCGTCACGCACCGGTCAACGCCCCTTGGCGCACACGTTCTTGAACACGATCCCGCTCACCGTCGTCGGCCCACCCACCGCCTTCCACTCGCTGCGCCGGCTCAGGTCGATGTCGTGCGCTTCCAGCGGCCCGTTGTGGCTCACGACGCGGCGCATCTTCTCGCGCGCGCCCTTGCAGTCGTAGTCGTAGAGGTAGCGCGAAGTGCGGTACGGGGTCTTGCCGACATCGGTCTGCAGTTCGTCGTAGCGGTAGAGCGTCCAGGCCTCGACGGCATCGCCGTGCGGACGGATCGAATCGCGCTGCAGCAGCACCTTCTTGCGCGCGGTGGACGCGATCTCGGTCCAGTCCTCGGCGGCTTGCGCCGGCATCAGCGTCATCAGCGCGAGCGCCGTGCAAACCGCCGCCGCGCAATACCTGGATGGATGGAAGCCCATTCTTTTCACCTCCGTGCCAATACGACAGCGGAAGATGGTCGCACGAAACCCGCGATGCGAAGACCGCGACCGCTCCCGTCGCTTGGCGCCGCCTTTCGCGCACTTCATCGCATTCGCCTGGCAGCCGCAGCGTCTCGCGGCAACCATGCGCACTCCACCGACTCGCCACGGAGACCTCGATGCGCGCCACCACCCTCCTCTCTCGCCACGCCCTGCTGCTCGCCTCGGGCCTGCTGCTGTCCTGCCAGTTGCTGGCCGCCGAGGCCGGCTGGCGGCAGCTCCGCATTCCGGGCGCCACGCCCGATGCCGCGCCGACCGTGGTCGCGCTCTATTACCCGACGCAGGCCGCGCCCCGCACGACGGCCATGGGGCCGTTCACCGTGCGCGCCGCGATCCAGGCACCGCCCGACGAGAAGTTCAAGGGCTTGATCCTGCTGAGCCACGGCCTCGCCGGCACCGAGCTGGGACACAACAGCCTGGCCGAGGCGCTCGCGCGCGCGGGCTACCTGGTGGCGGCACTGCGCCATCCGGGCGACAACTGGCAGGACGGCTCGCTGCTGAAGCAGGGCGGGGCCGCCTACTTCGGCGAACGGCCGCGGCAGGCATCGCGCGTGATCGACGCCCTGCTGCAGGACCCGCAGTGGAAGGACCGGATCGCGCGCGACGACCAGGGCCCGCGCATCGGCGCCGTGGGCCACTCGGCCGGCGGCTACACGGTGCTCGCGCTCGCGGGCGCGCAGGCCGACCTGTCGCGCATCGCCACGCATTGCGCGAGCGAGCGCGCCGCCGATCCGATCTTCTGTGGCGTGGGCCGCGATGGCGGGACGGCCGCGACGCCCACCGCCCCCACCGCCCCGTCCGCATCGCTGCTGCCTTCGCTGCGCGACCCGCGCGTGCGCGCGGTCGTGGCCATGGCCCCGGCCGGCGTGCCCTTCACGGCCGCGTCGCTGGCGCAGGTGCGCGTGCCCACGCGGATCTACGAAGCCGAGCAGGACCGCTTCCTGGTGCCGCGCTTCCATGCCGAATGGATCGCGCGCAACATGCCGGCCGCCGAGCTGCGGCGCATCCCGAATGCCTGGCACTTCGCGTTCATGGACACGCCGTCCATGCCCATCCAGACGCCCGACGGCGACATCGCCGCCGATCCGCCGGGTTTCGACCGGCAGGCGCTGCTGGCGCGCCTGGGGCGGGAGGTTCCGGCCTTCTTCGACGAGGCATTGCCGAAGTCCCCGGCGCCATGAAAAAAGGGCCACGCCGTCGCCGGCATGGCCCTCGTCGTTCGCCGCAAGGCGCAGCGTTCAGTGCTGCAGGATCTTGTTGAGGAAGTCCTTGGTGCGCGGCTGGCGGTTCTCGGGCTGGCCGAAGAACTCGTCCTTCGTGCAGTCCTCGAGGATGCGGCCGCCGACGTCGATGAAGATCACGCGGCTCGCGACCTTGCGGGCGAAGCCCATTTCGTGCGTGACCACCATCATGGTCATGCCTTCCTTGGCCAGGCTCACCATCACGTCGAGCACTTCGCCGACCATCTCGGGGTCGAGCGCCGAGGTGGGTTCGTCGAACAGCATCACGATCGGGTCCATGCTCAGCGCGCGGGCGATCGCCACGCGTTGCTGCTGGCCGCCCGAGAGCTGGCCCGGGAACTTGTCCTTGTGCGCCATCAGGCCCACGCGGTCGAGCATCTTGAGGCCGCGGGTCTTGGCCTCGTCGGGCGTGCGGCCCAGCACCTTGATCTGCGCGATCGTGAGGTTCTCGGTCACCGACAGGTGCGGGAACAGCTCGAAGTGCTGGAACACCATGCCGACCTTGGAGCGCAGCTTCGGCAGGTTGGTCTTGGGGTCGTGCAGCGGGATGCCGTTGACGGTGATCTCGCCCTTCTGGAAGGGTTCGAGCGCGTTCACGGTCTTGATGAGCGTGGACTTGCCCGAGCCCGAGGGACCGCAGACCACGACCACGTCGCCCTTGGCGATACTGACCGAGCAGTCGTTGAGCACCTGCACGGGGCCGTACCACTTGGAGACGTTCTTGATTTCGATCATTTTTTCGGACATTTCTTTCTCTCCGGTTCAGTGCTCTGTCAGCGGATGATGGCGATTTTCTTGTGCAGGCGCTTCACCAGGTACGACAGCGCATAGCACATCACGAAGTACACGACCGCGGCGAGCAGGTAGGCCTCGATCGGGCGGCCGAAGTTCTTGCCCGCGGTCTCGAAGCCCTTGAGCATGTCGTAGGCGCCGATGGCGTAGACCAGCGAGGTGTCCTGGAACAGGATGATGGTCTGCGTGAGCAGCACCGGCAGCATGTTGCGGAAGGCCTGCGGCAGCACCACGAGGCGCATGTTCTGGCCGTAGGTCATGCCCACCGCCTGGCCCGCGTTCACCTGGCCGCGCGGGATCGACTGGATGCCCGCGCGCATGATCTCGCTGAAGTAGGCGGCCTCGAACGCGACGAAGGTGATCACGGCCGAGATCTCGGAGCGGTAGTTGGAACCCACCGAGCCGAACAGCGAATAGAACGAGGCCGGCACCAGCAGGAAGAACCACAGGATCACCATCACCAGCGGGATGCTGCGCATGCCGTTGACGTAGAGCGCCGCGGGCGCATCGAGCCACTTCTTGCCCGACAGGCGCATGAGCGCGAGGATCGTGCCGAAGATCACGCCGCCGATCGTGGCCACCACCGTCAGCATGATGCTGAAGTAGAAGCCCTTGATGACGAAGTTGCTGATGACGTCCCAGTTGTAGAAGGACAGGTCGAGATTCATCATGTCAGTGTCCTCCGCCGCCGCTGGCCGAGACGATGAAGCCCGGCACGCGGGTCTTCTTCTCGATGAAGGCCATGAGCCGGTTGATGGCCAGGGCCGACACCACGTAGCACGCCGTCACCGCGAGGTAGACCTCGATGCCGCGCGAGGTTTCTTCCTGCGCCTGCATGGCGAACATGGTGAGCTCGGTGACCGACACGGCGAACGCGACGGACGAGTTCTTGAAGATGTTCATCGTCTCGCTCGTGAGCGGCGGGATGATGATGCGGTAGGCCATCGGCAGGATCACGTAGCGGTAGTACTGCGTCGTGGTGAAGCCCACCGCCATGCCCGCGTAGCGCTGGCCCTTGGGCAGCGCCTGGATGCCGGAGCGCACCTGCTCGGCGATACGCGCCGAGGTGAAGAAGCCCAGCGCCAGCACCACCAGGATGAAGCTGGGCACGCCCTTCATGACCGGAATCAGCGCCGGGATGACGTGGTACCAGAGGAAGATCTGCACCAGCAGCGGAATGTTGCGAAACAGCTCGACCCAGGCATTGCCCAGGCGCACCAGCCACGGGTTGTCGGGCAAGGTGCGGACGATGCCGACCAGCGAGCCCAACACCAACGCGACGATCAACGCCAACAGTGCCACGGACACCGTCCAGCCCCAGGCCGACAGCATCCATTGCAGGTAGGTCGGATATTCCCCCCCGGGGTCCTGCAGGAAGACCTGCCAATCCCAGTTGCCCATTTTCTTACTCCTTCGCCTTCTTCCGAAAATCAGTCCCTGAAAAGAAACGCCCACCGCGAAAGGTGGGCGTCATTCACGCAGCGACGCGACGCTTATTCCTTGGTGACGTACTCTTCAGCAGGCTTGTCGTTCGGGTTGGCCCACGCGTTCTTGGTGGCTTCGCCCAGCGGCAGGTTGATGGTGACGTTCGCCGGGGGGATCGGCTTCAGGAACCACTTGTCGTAGAGCTTGGCGAGCTCGCCCGACTTGGCCTGGGCCTTGATGCTGTCGTCCACGGCCTTCTTGAAGGCGGGGTCGTCCTTGCGGATCATGATGGCGATGGGCTCGACGGCCAGCACGTCCGGCAGGATCTTGTAGTCTTTGGGCGACTTCGACTTGGCGGCCAGCGCGGCCAGGATCGAGCCGTCCATCACGAAGGCGTCGGCACGGCCGGTCTCGAGCAGCAGGAAGCTGTCGGAGTGGTCCTTGCCGTAGACCTCCTTGAAGGTCAGGTTCTCGGCGCGCTTCTGCTTGCGCACGGTCTGCAGCGGCGTGGTGCCGGTGGTGGTGGCGACGGTCTTGTCCTTCAGGTCGGCCAGCGAGTTGATGCCCGAGTTCGCCTTCACGACGATCTTGGTTTCCTCGACGTAGGTGGTCACGCCGAAGGCCACGTCCTTCTGGCGCGTGGCGTTGTTGGTGGTGGAGCCGCACTCGATGTCGACGGTGCCGTTCTGCACCAGCGGGATGCGGTTCTGCGAGGTCACGGGCTGGTACTTGACTTCGAGCTTCTTGCCGGCGGCCTTCTCGAGGTCCTTGATGATGTTGGCGCAGACGTCGTAGTGGAAGCCGGTGTACTGGCCGTTGCCCAGCGTGTACGACAGACCCGAGGATTCGCGCACACCTTCGGTGATGACGCCCGATGCCTTGATCTTGGCCAGCGTGTCATTGGCCTGCGCCATCGCGCCGCCGGCGGCGAGCGCCGCGATTGCCAATGCCAGTACTTGCTTTTTCATACGGAAAACTCCTGAGGGTGACGGAAATGAGAGATACAACGAAATTCTAGACATGATGTCTCGGGGGAATACCCGGACCAACCCGGTGCATTTTCCCCGAGCCACGCACCGGGCGGGCGCATAAGGCGCTGCACTGGTGCGGACACGGGATTCGGCATTGTCGGGCTTTCACAAAGCAGCCTTTGTGCCCGACGGTTCCGCGGCCGGCGGCACCGGCACGGACAGGCGCACGGGCTGGGTCAGGTTCTCGGGCACCAGCAGCGCATCCATCTCGGCGCGCGTCATGATGCCCAGCGACTCGGCGACCAGGTCGATCGGCCCGCCCGTGGCCAGCGCGGTCTTGGCGATCAGCGCGGCCTTCTCGTAGCCGATCAGCGGATTGAGCGCGGTGACCAGCGTGACCGACTCGCGCACCCGCTTCGCCAGGAACTCGCGGTTGGCCTCGATGCCGTCGACGCAGTTCAGCTGCAGCGTCCTGCAGGCGTTGCCCAGGTGCTTGATGCTCTTGAACAGGCTCCAGCCCATGATCGGCTCGAAGGCGTTGAGCTGCAGCTGGCCGGCTTCGGACGCCAGGGTCACGGTGATGTCGTTGCCGATCACCTCGAAGGCCACCTGGTTCATCACCTCCGGGATCACCGGGTTGACCTTGCCCGGCATGATCGACGAGCCGGCCTGCCGCGCGGGCAGCCGGATCTCGCCGAAACCGGCCTGCGGGCCGCTCGAGAGCAGGCGCAGGTCGTTGCAGGTCTTGCTGAGCTTGGTGGCCACGCGCTTGAGCACGCCCGACAACTGCACGAAGGCGCCGGTGTCCTGCGTGGCCTCGATCAGGTTGGCGGCCTGCTTGAGCGGCACGCCGGTCTGCTCGGCCAGGTACTGGCAGGCCAGGTTGGCATAGCCGTGCGGCGCGTTGATGCCGGTGCCGATGGCGGTGGCGCCGAGGTTGATCTCCTCGATCAGCGCGCGCGCCTCGCCCAGGCGGGCCTCGTCCTCGCCGATCATGATGGCGTAGGTCAGGAACTCCTGGCCCAGGGTCATCGGCACCGCGTCCTGCAGCTGGGTGCGGCCGATCTTGAGCACGTCCTTGAACTCGAGCGCCTTGGCCTCGAAGCTGCGGCGCAGCGCCGCCATGGCCTCGAGCAGCTTGCCGATCGCGAACCACAGCGCCAGCCGCACGGCCGTCGGGTAGACGTCGTTGGTGCTCTGCGAGGCGTTGACGTGGTCGTTGGGGTGCAGCACGTCGTAGCGTGCCTTCTCGTGGCCCAGCTTCTCGAGCGCGAGGTTGCAGATGACCTCGTTGGCGTTCATGTTGGTCGAGGTGCCGGCGCCGCCCTGGATCACGTCGACCACGAACTCGTCGAGCAGCTTGCCCTCGATCAGGTCGTCGCAGGCCAGGATGATCGCGGCCGCGCGGTCGCGGTCGATCGCGCCGAGGTCGGCATTGGCGCGCGTGGCGGCCTTCTTCACGAAGGCCAGCGCGCGCACCAGGTCGGGCATGGCCGACACGCGGGTGCCGGAGATCGCGAAGTTCTCGACCGCCCGGGCCGTGTGCACGCCCCAGTAGGCGGCAACGGGAATCTGCTTCTCGCCGAGGAAGTCGTGTTCGGTTCTGAAGTTGGAGCCCATATCCCACCTCTCGGCTGAAAAAAAGCACGCGAGAACGCGTGCCATGGATTTGCGGTCGTTCGACCCGCGGCCGAAAAACTGCCCGGACTGTAGGGGCGTCATGGCACGGACGCCAATGCTGTTTACGGGAACACTTATGCCTGACTTTTATAGATTGTGCAGTGCACAAACCCGTTGCCAAAGGCTATACCCAAACGCCCGGCCCGACCAGCGGCGCTCCCCCTACGGGTTCCCGGAATCAGCGCGGCGGCTGGGTCCCGACGAGGTACGACCACAGCGCGTCGGCCGAGCTCTTGGGCTGCAGCGACTCGAGCCCGGCGGACTTGGCGGCGGCCCGGCCGCCCGTGCGCGGCTGCAGCGGCGCCTGCGGGCGCTCGCGGTAGGCGCGGATCTCCATCGTGGCCTCGAGCCGGTCGATCTCGGGCGGCAGCGCACTCACCAGCTTGCGCATGCGCACCTCCTTGCGCACCGCGCTCTGGGGCAGGAAGGCGATGCCGTGGCCTTCGAGCGCCATCACCTTCAGGCCCTCGGCCATGTCGGTCTCGTAGACCCGGTCGAGGTGGATCGCGGTGCCCGATTCCTTGAGCAGCTGGTCGACCACGCGTCCCAGGTAGGCGCCCGGCGCATAGCCCAGGTAGGGCAGCGGCTGGCCGGCGCGGCCCGGCAGCCGGTAGCGCGGCGCGCCCTCGGCGTCGGCCTTGACCCAGGGCGCGACGGTCTCCTCGCCCAGGCTCACCATCTCGTACTTGTTGGCGTCGAGCTGCAGCGGCTGCGAGGGATGGTGGTAGGCGATCAGCAGGTCGCAGCTGCCCTCGACCAGCCGCAGCACGGCGTCGTGCACGTTGAGCGCGATCAGCCGGCTCTTGATCGGGCCGAAGTGCTCGCGCAGGCTGGTGACCCACGAGGGGAAGAAGGTGAAGGCCAGCGTGTGCGGCACGGCGAACTCGATCACGTCCTGCCCGGCGGCCGAATGGCCGCGCAGCATGGCGCGCGTGCTCTGCAGCGCCTGCAGCATCTCGATCGCCTGGCTGTAGAGCGTCTGGCCCGCGGGCGTGAGCCGCGTGGGATAGGAGCTGCGGTCGACGAGGTCGGTGCCGGCCCAGCCCTCCAGCGCCTGGATGCGGCGCGAGAACGCCGGCTGGGTCACGTGCCGCAACTGGGCGGAGCGGCTGAAGCTGCGCGTTTCGGCCAGGCTGATGAAGTCTTCGAGCCACTTGGTTTCCATGGCGGGCGATTATCTGCCGCCGCGCGCGAAGCCGCGGCCGGCGGTGCTCGGGGACAACCCGCGCCCGGCTGCCACATACTGGCGGCTCGCCCTTTCCTCCCTCCACGCCATGCCCACCGACGACTTCCTCGACCTCAGCGCCACCGAGCTTTCCCGCCGCATCGCCGATCGCGGCCTCTCGTGCCGCGAGCTCATGCGAGCCACGCTGGCGCGCATCGACGCCCTGAACCCGCGCTTCAACGCCATCGTCTCGCTGCGGGACCCCGGCGCGCTGCTGGCCGAGGCCGACCAGCGCGACGCCGAGCTGGCGCGCGGCGAGCGCCGCGGCTGGATGCACGGCTTCCCGCTCGCGGTGAAGGACCTGAGCCACGCGGCCGGCCTGCCGACCTCGAAGGGCTCGCCCTTGCCGCCGCGCACGCCCGCGCGCACCGACAGCCTGCACGTGGCGCGCATGCGCGCGGCCGGCGCGGTCGTCATCGGCAAGACCAACACGCCCGAGTTCGGCCTCGGCTCCCACACCTACAACACGGTGTTCGGCACCACGCGCAACGCCTACGCGCCCGAGCGCAGCGCGGGCGGCAGCAGCGGTGGCGCGGCCGTGGCGCTGGCGCTCGGCATGCTGCCGGTGGCCGACGGCAGCGACATGATGGGTTCGCTGCGCAACCCGGCCGCCTTCAACAACGTGATCGGCATGCGGCCCTCGCGCGGGCGCGTGCCCGGCGATCCCGACGAGGAGCTGTTCTTCCAGCAGCTCGGTTGCGAAGGCCCGATGGCGCGCACGGTGGAGGACACCGCGCGGCTGCTCTCGGTGCAGGCCGGCTTCGACGGCCGCGTGCCGCTGTCCTCGCCGCACGCCCTGCCCGCGCCCGACGACTTGCGGATCGAGGGCGAGGTGCGCGGCCTGCGCATCGGCTGGCTCGGCAGCATCTGGAGCGACCTGCCGCTCGAGCCCGGCGTGCTCGCGCTCGGCGAGCAGGCGCTCGCCACCTTCCGCGCGCTGGGCTGCGAGGTCGAGCCCTGCACCCTCGACGTGCCGCGCGCCCACAACTGGAGCGCCTGGCTGCGCCTGCGCCAGCTGCTGGTGGGCGGCAAGCTCGGTGCCTACATGAACACGCCCGCGCTGGTCGAGCAGCTCAAGCCCGAGGCGCGCTGGGAGATCGAGCAGAGCCGGCACCTCGATGCCGCCTCGCTGTTCCAGGCCTCGGTGTGGCGCTCGAACGTCTACCGCGCCTTCCTCGCGCTGTTCGAGCGCTTCGACTTCGTGCTGGCGCCGACCGCGCAGGTCTTCCCCTTCGACGCCGAGCTGCACTGGCCCGCGCAGGTGGCCGGCGTGCCGAGCGACACCTACCACCGCTGGATGGAGATCGTCACGCCGTTCACGCTGGCGGGACTGCCCACGCTCAACGTGCGCGCGGGCTTCGGCGAGGCGGGCCTGCCGATGGGGCTGCAGCTCGCGGGGCCGATCCATGCGGACCTCGAGGTGCTGCGGCTCGGGCATGCGTACGACGAGGCCTGCGGGTGGGGCGACCGCAAGCCACCCGTGCTGGGCTGAGTTCGCTCAGACCGGCGTGAGAACCCCACGTCCCGCGAAGTGCCCCTCGGCATTCGCGATGAAATGGTCCACCGACTTCTGCGTCGCCTCGGGCGACCAGCCCGCCAGGTGCGGCGTCAGCAGCACGTTGTCGAGGCCGATCAGCTGTTGCGGCGGCTTCGGCTCGCTCTCGTAGACGTCGAGCGCCGCGCCCGCGATGCGGTTCTCGCGCAGCGCCGCGGCCAGCGCCTCGGTGTCGACCACGCTGCCGCGGCCGATGTTCACCAGGTAGCCCCGGGGGCCGATCGCGTCGAGCACCTCGGCATTCACCAGGTGGCGCGTGGCGGCGCCGCCGGGCGCGGCCAGCATCAGCACGTCGGCCCAGGCGGCCAGCGACTTCAGGTCGCCGAAGTAGCGGTGCGGCGAGCCCTCGCGCGGCGAACGGTTGTGATAGCCGACCTCCATGTCGAAGCCCGCCGCGCGCTTGGCGATCTTCTGGCCGATGGTGCCCAGGCCGAGGATGCCGAGCTTCTTGCCCGACACGTTCGGCGGCTGCGGGATCGACTCGCGCCACACGCCTTCGCGGCACTGGCGGTCGAGGGTGCGGAAGCCGCGCACGATGGCGATCAGCAGGCCGAAGGCATGGTCGGCCACGCAGTCGTCGTTGGTGCCGGCGCCGTTGGCGGTGACGATGCCGCGCGCGCGGGTCACCTCGAGCGGCACGCCCTCGAAGCCCGCGCCCAGGCAGCAGATGAGTTCCACCTGGGGCATGGCCTCGATCTCGGCCGGCGTGATGCCGATCACGCCGATCGTCAGCACGGCGCGGAATTCATGGCCGCGCGCGGCGATCGCGGCCGCGCGGGCTTCGTCGCCGAAGGCATAGGTCATGTCGTAGACCTCGGCAATCTGGGCCTGGTGGGCGCTCGAGAGGCTGTTGAGCACCAGCAGGGGAATCTTGGTCGACACGTCTGAACTCCTGGAATCGTCAAAAAAAGAATGATCGGGCTAGAGCAAGGGCGCCGCCTCGCTCTTCTGCAAAGCCCACATCTGCGCATAGCGGCCCTGCTTCGCGAGCAGTTCGCCATGGGTGCCGCGCTCGACGATCACGCCGGCCTCGAGCACCAGAATCTCGTGCGCGTCGACCACGGTCGACAGGCGGTGCGCGATCACCAGCGTGGTCTTGTCCTGCGCCGCGCTCTTGAGCTCGGCCTGGATCGCGCGCTCGTTGGCCGAGTCGAGCGCCGAGGTGGCCTCGTCGAAGATCACGATCGGCGGGTTCTTCAGCAGCGTGCGCGCGATCGCCACGCGCTGCTTCTCGCCGCCCGACAGCTTCAGGCCGCGCTCGCCCACCGTGGTGGCATAGCCCTGCGGCGTGGCGGCGATGAAGTCGTGGATGCGCGCCGCGCGGGCCGCCTCCTCGACCTCCGCGCGCGTGGCGCCCGGGCGACCGTAGGCGATGTTGTATTCGATCGTGTCGTTGAACAGCACCGTGTCCTGCGGCACGATGCCGATCGCGCGGCGCACGCTGGACTGCTGCACCGCGCGGATGTCCTCGCCGCCGATGGTGATGCGGCCCTGCTGCACGTCGTAGAAGCGGTAGAGCAGCCGCGCCAGCGTGGACTTGCCCGAGCCCGAGGGGCCCACCACCGCCACCGTCTTGCCCGCGGGGATCTCGAAGCTCACGTGCTTGAGGATCGGCCGCGCGGCCTCGTAGGCGAAGCTCACGTCCTCGAAGCGCACCGTGGCGTCGGCGCCGGCCAGCGGCTGCGCGCCGGGCGCGTCGCGCACCTCGCGCTCCTTCTCCATCAGCACGAACATCTTGTCGAGGTCGGTCAGGCTCTGCTTGATCTCGCGGTAGATCACGCCCAGGAAGTTGAGCGGGATGTAGAGCTGGATCATGAAGGCGTTGACCATCACCAGGTCGCCCAGGGTCATGCGGCCGTCGACCACGCCCGAGGTGGCGCGCCACAGCATCAGCACCAGGCTGATCGCGATCAGCGCCTGCTGCCCCGCGTTGAGCATGCTCAGCGTGCGCTGGCTGGTGATCGCGGCCTTGCGGTAGCGGTCGAGGCTGGCGTCGTAGCGCTTCGCCTCGAAGGCCTCGTTGTTGAAGTACTTGACGGTCTCGTAGTTCAGGAGCGAATCGACCGCGCGGCTCTGCGCCAGCGAGTCGAGCTCGTTCATGGTCTTGCGGAACTGGGTGCGCCACTCGGTCACGGTGACCGTGAAGCCGATGTAGAGCACCAGCGCCGCCAGCGTGATCCAGACGAACAGCGCATCGAATTTCACGCCGAGGATGGCGAGCACCAGCACCAGCTCGATGATGGTCGGCACGATGCTGTAGAGCGACATCGAGATCAGCGAATGCACGCCGCGCGTGCCGCGCTCGATGTCGCGCGTCATGCCGCCGGTCTGGCGCTCGAGGTGGAAGCGCAGGCTCAGCGAATGCAGGTGGCCGAACACCTCGAGCGCGATGCGGCGCGCCGCGCCCTCGGTGGCCTTGGCAAAGATCAGCTCGCGCAGCTCGTTGAAGAGCGAGGTGCTGAAGCGCAGCAGCCCGTAGGCCACCAGCAGCGCGATCGGCACCACGAGCAGCGCCTGCGCCATGTCGGGCTTGGGCGTCATGGCGTCGACCAGGTTCTTCAGCAGCAGCGGCACGCCGACGTTGGCCACCTTGGCCGCCACCATGAAGCCCAGCGCGAACAGCACGCGCCATTTGTAGTCCCAGAGGTAGGGAAAGAGGCGCCGCAGCGTGGCCCAGTCGGAGCGGTCGGCGCGCGCGGGCGCATGGCCGCCGGCGTGCGGTGGGGAGGAGGTGGGGGTGGAAACGGCTTCGCCGGCGCGGCGCATGAGGGACAATCGTGGTCGTTTTTCTGCCCTGATTGTTGCCCATGTCCGATTCCCCCAGTGCCGACGCCGCCGCCACCCTGAAGAGCCTGCCCACCGACATGGAGCTGGTGCTCAAGGTGATCCCGATGCCGGCGGACTGCAATGCCAACGGCGACATCTTCGGCGGCTGGGTCATGGCCCAGTGCGACCTGGCCGGCTCGGTGATCCCGGCGCGCTACGCCAAGGGGCGCCAGGCCACGGTGGCGGTCAACGAGTTCATCTTCAAGCAGCCGGTGCGCATCGGCGACATCCTGTCCTTCTATTCGAAGCTGGTGCGCATCGGCCGCACCTCGATCACCGTGACCGTGGAGGTCTTCGCCGAGCGCTTCCGGGCGCAGGGCGAGTACATCAAGGTGACGCAGGCCACCTTCACCTACGTGGCGATCGACGACAGCGGGCGGCCGCGGGCGATCGAGCAGCCGGCGGCCTGATCGGCCCGGGCAGCCTCACAGCGCCGGATCGCGCACCTTCTCGAAACGCTCGAACTCCCGGTTGATCCAGCGCCCGTCGCGGCGCTCGGTGCGGCGGATGTAGACCGTCTGCACGATGTCGCGCGTGTAGGCGTCGATCTCGATCGGGCCGCGCGGGCTCTCGAGCTTGAGGCCGCGGAAGGCGTCGATCAGTTTCTCGGGGCTGCCGCCGCCGCGCATCAGCGGCGAGGCCATCGCGAGGTCGAGCGCCGCGAAGGCATCGTGCGCGGCCACCGCGAAATAGCCGGGCCGCAGGTGCGAGCCGTACTCGGTCTCGAAGGCCGCGGCGAAGCGCCGGTTCTCGGGCGACTCGTGCGCGTACGAGTAGTGGTGGCTGGTGACCAGCCCCTCGGCCAGCTCGCCGATGTTCTGCAGGTAGTGGTCGTCGGTGGCCTCGCCGGTCGACAGCAGCCGGATGCCGGTGTCGGCCATGCCGCGGTCGCGCCAGGCGCGCAGGAAGCCCGCCGGCATCTGGCCCGAGGGCAGGAAGAAGAACACCGCCTGCGGCTTGAGTTCGCGCAGCCGCAGCATGTAGGCCGTGTAGTCCTGCGTGGCCAGCGGCACGCGCAGCATCGCGCCGACATTGCCGCCGCCGGCCGTGATGCCCGAGACGAAGGCGGTCTCGGCATCGACGCCCGAGGCGTAGTCGGCCGTCACGGTGCAGACCTCGCGCAGCCCCTCCTTGAGCGCCCAGCGCGCCAGCGGCAGCGTGACCTGCGCGATGGTGAAGGACACGCGCACCGTGTAGGGCGAGCGCGCGGTGATGCCCGAGGAGGCGGCGTTCATGACCACCGTGGGCACCTTGGCCTGCGTGGCGACGGCCGCCACCGCATAGGCGTTGGAGCTGAAGTGCAGGCCGGTCAGCAGGTCGACGCGCTCGTTCTCCACCAGGTCGAGCGCGAGCCGGCGCGCCATGTCGGGTGCGCTCACGGGCACGTCTCGCCGCAGCAGTTCGACCGGGCGGCCCGCGATCTGCTGGTTGTGCGCACCGAGCCAGATCGCCATGCCGGCGTCGAACTGCCGCCCGCCACCGATGTAGGCGCCCGACCAGGGGCCGATGACGCCGATGCGTAGCGGCCGCACGCGCGCGAGCACCACCGAGGGCGCCGCCAATGTGGCGCCGAGCAGGCCCAGGGCTTGCCTGCGGGTCGGTCGAGTTGCTACCTTTTCAGTAGCATCGAACGACCGCTGGGTGCGGGCTGCTGGCGTGTGTAACTGGAGGACTGGCACGCGAATCAGTGTACGCGTGCGACCCCGCCGAAGGGGCCCCGGCGGCTTGTGGAAAGCCCGTAGAACGCAGGTTGTAGGTACCGACCCGCAGCGCGCTCAGAGCTTCGAGAAATCCGGCTTGCGCTTTTCCATGAAGGCGCCGAAGGCCTCGCGCGCCGCGGGCTCGCGCAGCATGCGGCCGAAGCTCGCGCCCTCCTCGTCCATGCGCTCGATGACCGCGGGCAGCTGCGCCTTCTTGAGCAGCCGCTTGGTCTCGACCAGCGCGCTCAGCGGCTTGGCCGCGAGCTTGCGCGCCTGGGTCTGGGCGATGGCATTGGCCTCGGTCGGCGGCACCACGCGGTTGACCAGGCCGACCTCGAGCGCGGCCTCGGCCATGAAGGGCTCGCCCAACAGCAGCGCCTCGGCCGCGCGGTGGTAGCCGAGCATCTGCGGCACCAGCAGGCTCGAGGCCGCCTCGGGGCACAGGCCGAGGTTGACGAAGGGCATCGAGAAGGCCGCGTTGTCGCCCGCGTAGACCAGATCGCAATGGAACAGCATCGTGGTGCCGATGCCCACGGCCGGGCCGCAGACGGCCGCGACGATCGGCTTCGGGAAGGTCGCGATGCCGCGCAGGAAGCGGAACACCGGCGAGTCCTTGCCCGCGGGCGGCGCGTTGAGGAAGTCGCCGATGTCGTTGCCGGCGCTGAAGATGGTCGGGTCGCCCTGGATCAGCACGCAGCGCACGGCCGCGTCGCCTTCGGCCTTGGCCAGCGCATCGGCCAGCTCGGCATACATGGCGCTGGTGATCGAGTTCTTCTTGTCGACGCGGTTGAAGGTGATGGTCATCACGCCGGCTTCGGCGTGGACGAGGATGTCGCTCATGGCTTGTGTCCTGTGGAAAGAAGAAAGAGAAAAGGGATCAGGCCGCCAGCGCCTCGCGCACGAAGTCGAGCCGGTCCTGGCCCCAGAACATGTCGCTGCCCACGAACATGGTGGGCGCGCCGAACACGCCGCGCGCCACGGCCTCCTGCGTGACGGCCTTCAGGCGGTCCTTCACGTCCTGCCGGCCCGCGAGCGCGAGCAGCGCGGCCGGGTCGAAGCCCGCGGCCTGCAGCACCGCGCCAACCTCGGCCGGATCGTTGAGGTTGCGCGGCTCGACCCACATCGCGTGGTAGATCGCGTCGACATAGGCCGCGAAGCGCGCGGGCTGTTCCATCTGCACGCCGGTGGCGCCGCGCATCAAGAGCAGCGTGTTGATCGGGAAGTGCGGGTTGTGCACGAAGGGCACGCCGTAGCGCTTCGCGAAGCGCTGCAGGTCGGTCGTCATGTACGACCCCTTGGGCGCGATCTCGGCCGGCGAGTGGTTGCCCGTGGCCTGGAACACGCCGCCCAGCAGCATCGGTTTCCAGACCAGCTCGGCGCCGGTGTCTGCGCACACGTGGGGCAGCTGGGTCGCGGCGAGGTAGGCGGCGGGGCTGCCGAAATCGAAATAGAACTCGACGGTCTTCGTCATGCGGCGTTGTCTCCTGGGTGGGCTGGATTCTCTCCGGGCGGCCGCGGGCCTTGCGAAACCGGAGGCTATTCCTTGTAGTAGACGATCTGGTTCGAGGTCGCGAGCAGCACGCCGGCCTCGCTCCACAGCTGCGCGGTCTGGTCGAAGAAGCCGTTGAAGAACTGCTGCCCCGTCGCCTGCCCGAGCAGGAAGCCGGTGCCGACCTCGGCCAGTTGCGCCGCGTCGGCGTGGAAGTAGGTGGTGATCGACACGGTGCCGGCCGGCACGTGCTTGGCGCGGCGCAGCCAGATGCGCGGATAGAACACGTCGCTCATCGCCGCGAGCGAGGGCAGGTCGAGCGGCCGCGCCTGCGCGTCGCGCACCCAGATGCGGGTCTCGCTGTGCTGCAGGCTGCCGTCCCACTGCGCGGGAATGCCGCCGCTGAACGGGCGCATCTCGTACTGCTGCACCCAGGCCACGCCGGCCGGGCCGATGCGGATCGGCTCGACGGCCTCGGGCTTCGGCACCTCGGGCATGGCGAGGTCGCTCCGGCTCCAGGTCTCGCGCCGCGCGGCCGTCACCACGGTGGCGGTGGTCGTCATGTTCGGCGCGCCACCCGCGCCGGGTTGCGTGATCTGCACGGTCCAGTGCTGGGTCGAACGGTTGGTGCGCACCGCGGTCGCCTGCACGTCGAAGGCACCGGCCTCGAGCGCGGCCGCGTAGTTCACGGTCAGTGCGATCGGCGTGCCCAGCAGGTCCGGATGCTGCAGCACCGACTGCAGCGCGACCGCCGCGGTGGTGCCGCCGAAGGGACCGACCATGTTCCAGTAGTCGGGGCTGGTGGTGCCGGTGAAGTGGCCCGCGCGCAGGTCGCTGTGCTGCAGCGCGATGGCCTTGTCGAAGGGGTGGGGAGTGCTCGTGCTCATGGCCGCAGTGTGCTCCGGCGCGCGGCCTCAGGCAGTCGTGTGCGGGACGCCGGGGGCGGTCGTCAACGCGCCCAGCCGATGCAGCTTGTCGACCGTGGCGGGCCACAGGCTCTGGCTGAACTGCTCGCGGAAGAAGCCGAAGTGGCCGATGCGCCGCGCCTGCACGTCGGCCGGCGCGATGCGTTCGATGGCGCGCGGTGCCTGATCGTAGAAGCTCACCAGGCTGTGCGTGCCGGCCAGCGTCATCAGCTCGTCGTCGGTCATCGACAGCGCGAGCACCGGGAAGCGCACGCGGCTGTAGCTCCTTTGCGCCAGCTCGCCCTCGGCACCCACGCTGTAGCGCGGGTTCAGGCACCAGCGCCGCCATTGCAGGATCACGCCGCGCGGCAGGTCGCCCACCTTCCTGAGCTTGCGGCCCGGGAAGTAGCCGCACAGCCGCGTGACCAGCGGCACCAGCACGAACCAGAAGTAGAGGATGCTGCGCTTGAGCCGCGGCGCGTTCTCGCGCCAGTAGCCGCTGCCGGCCGCGATGCTCACCAGGCCGTCGACCTGCTCGGGGCGCTGCAGGAAGCCCGGCAGCTGCGCGCCGAGGCTGTGGCCCAGCAGGTAGAGCGGCTGCGCGGGCAGCGCGGCCTTGGCGGCGTCGATGACCGCTTCGTAGTCGCGCGCCCAGTCGAACAGGTCGGCCTCGAAGCCGCGCAGCGAGGCGGCGCGGCGCGAGTCGCCCGAGCCGCGGTAGTCGAAGGTCCAGACGCGCAGCCCCTGGCCCGCGAGCCAGCGCGCGAAGGCCTCGTAGAAGGACTGGCGCACGCCCATGGCGCCGCCGATCACGATGCTGGCGCGCGGCGCGCCCGCGGGTTCGTAGCGGCGCACCGCCAGTTCGTGCGTGCCGCCGTCGACCGGCAACTGCTGCGTCTGATGCATGGCTTGTCTCCTTCTGGCGCCGGCCCTCGTCGCGTGGCCTGGCGCGTGATCGATCAGACGCGCTCGAAGATGCCGGCGGCGCCCTGCCCCATGCCCACGCACATCGTGACCATGCCGTACTTGAGCTTCTCGCGCTGCAGCGCGTGCACCACCGTGGCCGAGCGGATCGCGCCGGTCGCGCCCAGCGGATGGCCCAGCGCGATCGCGCCGCCCATCGGGTTGACCTTCGACGGGTCGAGCCCCAGGGTGTTGATGACCGCGAGCGACTGGGCCGCGAAGGCTTCGTTGAGCTCGATCCAGTCGATGTCCTGCTGGCTCAGGCCGGCATAGCGCAGCGCCGCGGGAATCGCCTCGATCGGACCGATGCCCATGATGTGCGGCGGCACGCCCTTGCTCGCGAAGCTCACGAAGCGCGCCAGCGGCGTCAGGCCGAACTGCTTGACCGCCTTCTCGCTCGCCAGGATCAGCGCACCCGCGCCGTCGGAGGTCTGCGAGCTGTTGCCGGCCGTGACCGTGCCGCGCGCGGCGAACACGGTGCGCAGCCTGGCGAGGCCTTCGATGCTGGTATCGGGGCGCGCGCCTTCGTCGAGGTTCACGGTGCGCGTGGTCGCGATCGCTTCGCCGCTCTCGAGGTCGGGCGCGCGGTCGGTCACCTCGATCGGCGTGATCTCGTCCGCGAACTTGCCGGCCTTCTGCGCGGCCAGCGCCTTCTGGTGCGAGGCCAGCGCGAATTCGTCCTGGGCCTGGCGGCTCACCTTCCACTGCTGCGCGACCTTCTCGGCCGTGAGGCCCATGCCGTAGGCGATGCCCACGTCGCCGTCGCGCTCGAAGATGGAGGGCGACAGCGAGGGCGAGTTGCCCATCATCGGCACCATGCTCATGCTCTCGACGCCGGCCGCGATCATCACGTCGGCCTCGCCGACGCGGATGCGGTCGGCCGCCATCTGCACCGCCGACAGGCCCGAGGCGCAGAAGCGGTTGACCGTGATGCCACCGACGCTGGTCGGCAGGCCCGCGAGCACCGCGCCGATGCGCGCGACGTTCAGGCCCTGCTGCGCCTCGGGGATCGCGCAGCCGCAGATGATGTCCTCGATGGCCTTCGGGTCGAGACCGGGCACTGCCGCCAGCGCGGCCTTCAGCGTGGTCGCGAGCAGGTCGTCGGGACGGTGGTTGCGGAAGTAGCCGCGGTGCGACTTGCCGATGGGGGTGCGGGTGGCCGCGACGATGTAGGCGTCTTGTACTTGTTTCATGGAAGGCTCCTGGATTTGGCTCCTTCCCCCTCTGGGGGAAGGTCGGGATGGGGGCACGCGGCCGTCAATTCGGCGAGTCGGTTGACGATCGCCTGCAGCACCCCTTCAAGATTCACGAATGGATCGTTCGATCCGAAACGCAGCACATCGAATCCCTGGGCACGCAGGAAGGCGTCGCGCCGAGCGTCGTAGTCTGCTTGCGCCTGATGCTGCGATCCATCGAGTTCGACGATCAGCTTCGGATCGAGGCATGCGAAGTCGGCGATGTAATTGCCCAGCGGATGCTGCCGGCGGAACTTCACGCCCAATTGCTCGCCACGCAGACCGCTCCAGAGCTTGCGCTCCGAGTCGGTCATCTCGCGCCTCAGGGCGCGGGCGTTCCGCTGTGCATTGGAAGAGGATTGGTTCTGCATGGGCTGCTTGCCCCCATCCCGGCCTTCCCCCAGAGGGGGAAGGAGGAAGAGGGGTCCGCATCAGTTCCGCACCGGCTTCCCCGTACTTAGCATCCCCATGATCCGCTCCTGCGTCTTGGGGTGCACGATGAGCGAGCAGAACGCCTTGCGTTCCAGCGCCATCAGGTATTCCTCGGTCACGAGCGAGCCCGCGTCCACGTCGCCGCCGGTGACCACGTTCGCGATCAGGCTCGCGATGTGGAAGTCGTGCGCGCTGATGAAGCCGCCATCGCGCATGTTCACGAGCTGGCCCTTGATCGTCGCGGCGCCGCTGCGGCCCGCCACGCGGAAGGTGCGGCGCAGCGGCGGGCGGTAGCCGGCGTCGGCCATGGCCTTGGCCTGCTGCAGCGCCACGTAGAGCAGCTCGTCCTTGTTCGGCACGATCACGTCGCTGTCGAGCAGGTAGCCGAGCTTCCTCGAATCGAGCGCGCCGGTGCCCACCTTGGCCATCGCCGCGGCCGTGAAGCCTTCGGTGAGGAAGGGCAGCAGGTCGGTGCCGGTCGAGGCCGAGGCGTTCTCGGCCGCGCGGCGCGCGATGTAGGTCAGGCCGCCGGCGCCGGGGATCAGGCCCACGCCGACCTCGACCAGGCCGATGTAGCTTTCCATCGCCGCCACGCGCTTCGACGAGTACACGGCCAGTTCGCAACCGCCGCCCAGCGCCAGGCCGCGCACGGCCGAGACCACCGGCACGTTGGCATAGCGGATCTTGAGCATCACGTTCTGCAGCTCTTCCTCCGCGCCCTCGACCGCGCCGATGCCCGCGACCACGAAGGCCGGCAGCATCGCCTGCAGGTCGGCACCGACCGAGAACATCTCGTCGGGCGACCAGATCACCAGGCCCTTGTATTCGGCCTCGGCCAGGTCGACCGCAGCGCCCAGCGCCTCTGCCACGTCGGGGCTGATGGCGTGCATCTTCGAATGGATGCTCGCGATCAGCACCTCGCCGTCGAGCGTCCACACGCGCACGTCGCCTTCGTCGCTGATCGTGGTGCCGGCCGTGTTGGCATCGGCTGCGTTCGCGCCGAGCACGCTCTCGGGGAACAGCTGGCGCGCATGCACCGGCAGCTTGCGCTGCGGCACAAACTTGTTCTGCGAGGCGCTCCACGAGCCTTCGGGCGTGTGCACGCCGCCGGCCTCGGCCACCGGGCCTTCGAACACCCACTTCGGCAGCGGCGCGCTGCTCAGCGCCTTGCCGGCGTCGATGTCCTCCTGCACCCACTTCGCGACCTGCGCCCAGCCGGCTTCCTGCCAGAGCTCGAACGGGCCCTGCTTCATGCCGAAGCCCCAGCGCATCGCGAAGTCGATGTCGCGCGCGCTCTCGGCGATGTCGCCCAGGTGCACGGCGGCGTAATGGAAGCCGTCGCGCAGGATCGCCCAGAGGAACTGGCCCTGCGGCCCTTCGCTCTCGCGCAAGAGCTTCAGGCGCTCGCCCGCGGGCTTCTTGAGCATGCGGCCGTAGACCTCGTCGGCCTTGGCGCCGGCGGGCACGTAGTCGCCGCTCTGGAGGTCGAAGCGCAGGATGTCGCGGCCCACCTTCTTGAAGAAACCGGCCTTGGTCTTCTGGCCCAGGTTCTTCAGTTCCAGCAGCTTGGCGAGCACCGGCGGCGTCGCGAAGTTGGCGTAGAAGGGATCGGTCTCGGCACTCAGGTTGTCCTGCAGCGTCTTCACCACGTGGGCCATGGTGTCCAGGCCCACCACGTCGGCGGTGCGGAAGGTGCCCGAGCTCGCGCGGCCCAGCTTCTTGCCCGTGAGGTCGTCCACCACGTCGGGCGTGAGGCCGAACTTCTCGACTTCCTTGAGCGTGGCCAGCATGCCGGCGATGCCGACGCGGTTGGCGATGAAGTTGGGCGTGTCGTGCGCGCGCACCACGCCTTTGCCGAGCGTGCTGGTGACGAAGGCCTCGAGGTCGTCGAGCACCTGCGGCTGCGTGGTGGGCGTGTTGATCAGCTCCACCAGGAACATGTAGCGCGGCGGATTGAAGAAGTGGATGCCGCAGAAGCGCGGCTTCAGCGCTTCGGGCAATGCCTCGCTGAGCTTGGTGATCGACAGGCCCGAGGTGTTCGAGGCCAGGATCGCGTGCCTGGCGACGTGCGGCGCGATCTTCTTGTAGAGATCGAGCTTCCAGTCCATGCGCTCGGCGATCGCCTCGATCACCAGGTCGCACTCGCCGAGCAGGTCGAGGTTGTCGTCGTAGTTGGCCTGTTCGATCAGGCCCACGTCGGCCACGTCGCCCAGCGGCGCGGGCTTGAGCTTCTTGAGGTTGTCGATGGCGCGCGTGACGATGCCGTTCTTCGGGCCTTCCTTGGCCGCCAGGTCGAACAGCACCACCGGCACGCGCACGTTGACGAGGTGGGCCGCGATCTGCGCGCCCATCACGCCGGCGCCGAGCACGGCGACCTTCTTCACTTGAAATCGGGACATGTTTGGTATTTCTTGGATAGGTTGCGCGCAGGCTTGCTTACTGCACGCGGTTCCAGGTTTGGGTGCGCCAGAAGGGGCCGAGATAGCCGCGCACTTCGAGCTTCTTGCCGCCGTCGATCGGCGTGAAGCTCGCGCGGTATTCCTTGCCGTTCTCGGGGTCGAGGATCTTCCCGCCCTCCCAGACGTCCTTGCCGTCGGCCTTCTTGCCGCCGCGGATGATCTCCAGGCCGGCGATCGGCTGGCCCTTGCGGTCGTCCGAGCATTCGTCGCAGACCGCGTCGGGCTTGCCGTCCTTCTTCAACGACTTCTCGATGCGGCCGACGAGCGCGCCGCCGGTCTCGCCGATGCGGATCTCGGCCTTGGCCTCGCCAGTCTTGTCGTCGACGTTGCGCCACAGGCCCACCGGGGTGGTCTGGGCCAGGGCCGTGACCGAGGTCGCGACGAGGACGAGGGCTGCAAGCGTTGCTTTCATGGTCGGCTCCGGGAAGTGGTCGAGGAAGGGAAGGCGCGGACTCAGGCCAGCGCGGCGTCGGTGTCCATCAGCACCTTGCTGCCGGCACGGGCCGTGCGCATCAGCGTCGCGGTCTCGGGGAACAGCTTGGCGAAGTAGAAGCGCGCGGTCTGCAGCTTGGCGACGTAGAACGGGTCGGTGTTGCCGGCCGCGATCTCGCGCAGCGCGACCTGCGCCATGCGGGCGAACAGGTAGCCGAACACGAAGTGGCCGGCCACGCGCAGGTAGTCCACCGCGGCGGCGCCGACTTCGTCGGGGTTCTGGAAGCCCTTGAAGCCGATCTCGGTCGTGAACTTGGTGAGCTGGTCGCCCAGGCCCGCGATCGGATTGATGAACTCGGCCATCTTCTCGTTCACGCCCTCTTCTTCCACCAGCTTCGCGACCAGCTTGCCGAACTTCTTCAGCGAGGCGCCGTTGTTGCCCAGCACCTTGCGGCCCAGCAGGTCGAGCGACTGCACGGTGTTCGTGCCTTCGTAGATCATGTTGATGCGGTTGTCGCGCACGTACTGCTCCATGCCCCATTCCTTGATGAAGCCATGGCCGCCGAAGACCTGCATGCAGGCATTGGTCGCGATGTGGCCGTTGTCGGTGATGAAGGCCTTCACGATCGGCGTGAGCAGCGCGACGAGTTCGCCGCTGTCCTTGCGCACCTTCTCGTCGGGATGGTGGTGCTCCTTGTCGAGCAGCAGGGTGCAGAACACCTGCAGCGCGCGGCCGCCCTCGGCATAGGCCTTGGCGGTCAGCAGCATCTTGCGCACGTCGGGGTGCACGATGATCGGATCGGCTTCCTTGTCCTTGGCCTTCACGCCCGACAGCGAGCGCATCTGCAGGCGGTCCTTGGCATAGGCCAGCGCGTTCTGGAACGCCACCTCGGTCAGGCCCAGCGACTGGTTGCCCACGCCCAGGCGCGCGGCGTTCATCATCACGAACATCGCGGCCAGGCCCTTGTTGGGCTCGCCCACCAGCGTACCGGTGGCGCCCTCGATCACGATCTGCGCGGTGGCGTTGCCGTGGATGCCCATCTTGTGCTCGAGGCCGGCGCAGAAGATCGGGTTGCGCTCGCCGAGCGAACCGTCGGCCTTGACGTGGAACTTCGGCACCACGAACAGGCTGATGCCCTTGCTGCCCTTGGGCGCGTCGGGCAGCCGGGCCAGCACCAGGTGGATGATGTTGCCGGCCATGTCGTGCTCGCCGGCCGAGATGAAGATCTTGTTGCCGGTGATGCGGTACGTGCCGTCGGCCTGCGGTTCTGCCTTGGTGCGCAGCAGGCCGAGGTCGGTGCCGCAGTGGGGTTCGGTCAGGCACATGGTGCCGGTCCATTCGCCGCTCACCAGCTTGGGCAGGTAGGTCTTCTTCTGCTCGTCGGTGCCGTGCGCCACCAGCGCCTCGTAGGCGCCGTGCGAGAGGCCCGGGTACATGGTCCAGGCCTGGTTCGCGCTGTTGAGCATCTCGAACAGGCACTGGTTGACCACGAAGGGCAGGCCCTGGCCGCCGAAGGCCGGGTCGCACGACAGCGCGGGCCAGCCGCCCTCGACGTACTTGGCGTAGGCCTCCTTGAAGCCCGTGGGCGTCTTGACTTCGTGCGTGGCCTTGTCGAGCACGCAGCCTTCCTCGTCGCCGCTGATGTTGAGCGGGAAGGTGACCTCGGCCGCGAACTTGCCGGCCTCCTCGATCACCGCGTTGATGGTGTCGGCGTCGGTCTCGGCGTGCGCGGGCAGCGCCTTGAGTTCCTCGGCGACGTTGAGCACTTCGTGCAGCACGAATTGCATGTCGCGCACGGGCGGGTTGTAGCTGGGCATCCGGAACTCTCCTGGTCGAACTGAAAGATGAAAGGGAAGAAAAAAACGGTGCCGCGCGCTCAGCGCACGGTCTTGAGGCGGCGCACGCGCGAGGGCGCGGCGGCAGCGGTCGGCGCGGGCGTCCCGGCCGCCGCATAGCGGCCGAGGATGTTGTCGAAGCCGGTGTTGGCACGGCCGATGGAGCCGGGCACCCGCAGGAAGCGGGCCTCGTAGTGCAGCGCGAGGATCAGGCCGTGGATCTCGAACGCGACCTGGCGCTCGTCGGCATCGGCGTTGAGGTGGCCCTCCTCCTTCGACTGCACGATCGCGCGCAGCACGGCGGCCTGCCAGATCGAGACCGATTCCACCAGCGCGTCGCGCACCGGGCCCGGGCGGTCGTCGAATTCGGAAGCGCCGCTGATGTAGATGCAGCCCGAGTCGATCTCGGTCGAGGTGCGCTTCATCCAGTTGGCGAACATCGCACGCAGCCGCGGCAGGCCGCGGTCGGCCTCGATGGCGGGGAAGAACACTTCCTGCTCGAAGCGCGCGTGGTACTCGCGCACCACCGAGATCTGCAGTTCCTCGCGCGAGCCGAAGTGGGCGAACACGCCCGACTTGCTCATCTTGGTGATCTCGGCCACAGCGCCGATCGACAGGCCCTCGAGCCCGATCTGCGCGGCCAGCGCCAGTGCGGCATCGACGATCACGGCCTTGGTCTGCTGGCCCTTCTGGGCGGCGCGGGCCGGCTTGGCGGAAACGGCATTGACGGACATCGTGGGACTTCCAGACAAAAACGAACGGTCGTTCTATTTTGCAGGGGCTTTCGATTCTTGGCCGGCAAAGACCTTGAGCCGGAAAAGGTTATCAACGAAAAGCAACCGGCGGATGACAAGCCGGGCTGCCGCGCCTTGGCTCGCTGATAATGAGAAGAGTTCCCATCCACGACGCGCGCGAGATCAGCCGCCGCCACATCCCCACGCCAGCCGGTCGTCGGAACGCATCCCCTCCATGGCATGGGTCGATCTTGCTCGAGCGCTATTACCGCGAACTGCTGAACTTCCTCTCCCGCACGGTGAACGACCGCGATGCCGCGGCCGACCTCGCGCAGGAGAGCTATGCGCGCGTGCTCGCGCTGCGGCAGTCGGGCGAGGCGATCTCCAACGTGCGCGCGCTGCTCTATCGCACGGCGCGCAACCTGGTGATCGACCGCCATCGCCGCGCCGTGCTGCGCGACCACGAGGACATCGACGCGCTGGCCGACGCCGCGCATGCGATGGCGCCCGTCCACGCGCAGCCCGAGGAGGCCTACGCCTCGGCGCAGCATGCGCGGGCGATCCTCGCGGCGATCGAGGCCCTGCCGCCACGCTGCCGCGAGGCCTTCGTGCTCAACCGCTTCGAGGGCCTGTCGCACCAGGAGGTGGCCGAGCGCATGGGCATCTCGAAGAACATGGTGGCGCAGCACGTGATCCGCGGCGTGCTGGCCTGCAAGGCCTGCGAGGACGCCTTCGGCACCGGGACCAGCGACCACAATCGATAGCGCGGCGTCGTGCCGACCTCCACTTCGAGGCGGCCCGCGCGTCTACATCCAGAACAGAGAAATTCCCCGCATGACAGCCACCCCGCCCACCGATCCCGCGCCGGATGCCGATCAGGCCGCCGCGCGCTGGCTGGTGCGCCGGCAGGACGGGCTGGCGCCGGACGAGACGGCCGAATTCGAGGCCTGGCTCGCGGCCGCGCCCGCGCACCGCGCCGCGCTCGAGCGGCTCGAAGGCACCTGGCGGCGGCTCGACACGCTGCCCGCCGCCGAGCTGGCCGCGCTGCGCGCGCGCACGCAGGCCGCCACGCCACCGCGCCGCGGCTGGCAGGGCACGCGCCGCTGGATGCCGCTGGCCGCCGCTGCCTGCGCGCTGTTCGTGGTGGCGGGCGGCTGGGCGCTGTGGCAGCAGCAGCCGGTCTATGCCAAGACCTTCGCCACCGCGCGCGGCCAGCAGCTCGACGTGACGCTGCCCGACGGCAGCGTGCTCAGGCTCGACACCGCCACGCGCGCCGAGGTGACGCTCTATCGCCAGCGGCGCGAGGTGCGGCTGCCCGAAGGCCAGGCCCACTTCAGCGTGCAGGCCGATGCCGAGCGGCCCTTCGACGTGCTGGCCGGCCCGCTGCGCATCACGGTGGTCGGCACGCGCTTCTCGGTGCGCCACACGCAGGCCGGGCTCGATGCCGGCGGCGTGCGCGTGACGGTGGAGGAAGGCCGGGTGCGCGTGGCCCCGGCCGACCCGGCAGCCGGTGCCGAGCCGCGGCTGCTGGGCCCGGGCGAAGCCGTCGCCGGGGACGCGGGCGGCCGGCTGCGCAGCGCGCCCGCCTCGCCCGCCGCGGGCGCCCTGCTCTGGCGCGAAGGCCGCGCCAACTTCGAGAACACGCCGCTCGCGCAGGCGCTGGCCGAGTTCGAGCGCTACGGCCCGACCGGCCTCACGGTGCGCGACCCCGCGGTGGCCGCGATGCGCATCAACGGCAGCTTCGACCTGCGGCAGTTCGATGCCTTCGCCAAGGCGCTGCCGCAGGTGCTGCCGGTACGGCTGCAGCCGCGCGAGGGCACGACCGAGATCGCGCCGCGCTGAGGCCCCGCCAGGCCCCGGGCGAAAGTTTTTTCAAAAAAGTTCGAGGCGGACCTCCACTGCGCCGGAACTGATGCGTCTGCATGGGTAGTTCTTTTCCTCTACCCACCGACCTTCCGGAGTCCGCCTTCATGCCGCACCCGCGCTTCCGCCCCGCCGCCACCGCCTTCGCGGCGGCCCTCGTCCTCGCCGCCTGGGGCACCTCATCCGTCGGCGCCCAGCCCGCTGCCGCCGTGCAGGCCGCGGCCGTCTATCCGATCGCGCTGCCCGCCCAGCCGCTGGGCGCGGCGCTCAACGAACTCGCGCGCCAGGCCCGGCTGCAGCTGATGGTCCATCCCGAGCTGGTCGCCGGCAAGCAGGCGCCAGCGGTGTCGGGCCAGTTCACCGCGAGCCAGGCGCTGGAGCGCGTGCTCGCGGGCAGCGGCCTCGGTGCGAGCCTCGACGGCAACGCGGCCGTGATCCGCGCCCTGCCCGCCGCGGCGGGCGGCGCGACGTTGCCGCCGGTGGTGGTGAACGCCGCCGCCGCCGACGCGACCGCCGAACTGCAGCAGGACGGCAACGCCGCCGACGGCTACCGCGCCAAGACCGTCTCCTCGGTCGGCGCGCTCGGCAGCATGGCGCTGCAGGACACGCCGTTCTCGATCAGCGTGGTGCCGCGCGAGCTGGTGCAGAACATCCAGGCGCAGTCGCCCGACGACATCTACAAGCTCAACCCGTCCACGCGCACCGCCACGCCGCAGATTTCGAGCTGGACGCCGGTGGTCAGCATCCGCGGCTTCAACAGCTCGGACACGGCCGAGGACGGCCTGCGCCGCGCCTACAACCATGCGGCGGTGGTCGAGGACAAGGAGCGCGTCGAGATCCTCGGCGGTCTCTCGGGCTTTCTCTACGGCGCGGCCTCGCCGGGCGGGATGATCAACTACGTCTACAAGCGCCCGACGCTCGAGCGGCTCAACAGCATGACCGTGGGCAACTACGGCGGCAGCCAGGCCTACGTGCACGGCGACTTCGGCGGCCGCCTCGACGAGGCCGGCCGCGCCGGCTACCGGCTCAACGTGGTCCGCCAGGACGGCAACACCGCCATCGACGACCAGAAGATCGACCGCACGCTGGTCAGCGCGGCCGTCGACTGGCAGCTCACCGACCGCCTGCTGGTCGAGATGAACGCGGTCTACAACAAGTACCGCAGCGCGGGCACCTCGGCCTACTGGTTCTACGAAATCCCGCGCGGCCGCGCGCCCGACGCGCGCAGGAACTGGAGCCAGCCCTGGGTGCGCGACGAATTCGAGAACACCAAGCTGATGGCCAAGGCCACCTACCGGCTCGACGAGCGCATCACGCTGCGCGCCGCCTACATGCGCGACGGCATCGACCGCCCGGTGCAGGACCACACGATGAACAGCGTGAGCTCGGCCGAGGGCTTCAGCCAGATCCGCATCCGCTCGGGCCGCACCGAGGACACCTTCGAGGCCGGCTCGGCGCTGGCCGACATCCGCTTCGAGACCGGCCCCGTGTCGCACAAGCTCACGGTGGGCGCCTACATGTATTCCGACAAGTCCTGGGCCACGCGCAGCAGCCCCAACACCGGCTGGCAGGGGCCCTACCCGTTCTCGCAGCCGACCTACGTGCCCGAGCCCTACTTCACGCCGAACATCTACACGCCCTATTACGCGGGCCGCGTGATGAACCGCAACCAGGTGATCGGCGACCATCTGCAGTTCGGCGAGCAATGGTCGATGCTGCTGGGCGTGACGCGCAGCAACATCCGCACCGTCGCGCTCGACGGCGAGGGCGCGAAATCGCAGCCCGACTACGACAAGAGCCGCAGCTCGCCCTCGGTCTCGCTGATGTACAAGCCCGTGCCCTGGCTGACCGCCTATGCGAGCTACATCGAGGGCCTGGAAGCCGGCGGCACCGCGCCCGACACCGCCGCCAACTTCGGCGCCGTGCTGCCGCCGATGGTCAGCCGCCAGAAGGAGATCGGCCTGAAGGCGACGGTCGGCGAACTGCTGCTGACCGGCGCGCTGTTCGACATCGAGAAGGCCTACGAATACATCGACACGGCCAACACCTACACGCAGAACGGCCGGCAGAAGCACCGGGGCTTCGAGTTCAACGTCTCGGGCAAGCCGGCCGACAAATGGACGGTGGTGGGCGGCCTGACCGCGCTCGATGCCAAGGTCAGGGGCTCCGAGTTCGACGGCAAGGCGCCGCAGAACGTGGCGAAGCTCATCGCCAAGGTCTATGCCGAATACGAGCTGCCGGTGCCCGGCCTGGTGCTGACCGGCGGCCTCTACTACACGGGCCGCCAATGGGCCAATGCCGACAACACCGACCGCCTGCCCGCCGTCACCACCGCCGACCTCGGCCTGCGCTACGCCATGAAGCTCTCGGGCCGTCCGCTGACCCTGCGGCTGAACGTGAACAACGTCGCCAACAAGAGCTACTGGCTCAACAGCTACTACGTGGGCGCGCCGCGCAGCGTGGCCTTCTCGGCGCAGATGCCGTTCTGAGCGGCATCCGCGCCATCGGGCTCGAGGATCAGAAGTCCTGCGCCACCGGCCGCAGCACCACCTCGTTGATGTCCACGTTCGCGGGCTGCTCCACCGCGTACACCACCGCGCGCGCCACCGAGTCCGAGGGGATCTGGCTGGCCTCGTAGAAGGCCTGCACGCCGGCGGCGGTCTCGGCATCGGTGGTGCCGAACTTCAGTTCGGACTCGACCGCGCCGGGCGAGACGATGGTCACGCGGATGCCGGTGTTGCCGACCTCCACGCGCAGGCCTTCCGAGATGGCGCGCACCGCGTACTTGGTGGCGCTGTAGACGGTGCCGATCGGCGTGAACACCTTGATGCCGGCGATCGAGGCCACGTTGACGATATGGCCGCTGCCCTGCGCCTGCATGCGCGGCAGCACGGCGGCGATGCCGTAGAGCACGCCCTTGATGTTGACGTCGATGGTGCGGTCCCATTCGTCGACCTTGAGCTTCTCGATCGGCGACAGCGGCATCACGCCCGCGTTGTTGACCAGCACGTCGATGCGGCCGAAGGCCTCGACGGTGACGGCGGCGAGCCGCTCGAGGTCCTCGCGCTTCGCCACGTCGGTGGCGACCGCGATGGCCTCGCCACCGGCTTCGCGGATCTCGGCGACCACCTTCTCGAGGCGGTCGGTACGGCGCGCGGCCAGCACCACCTTCGCGCCGCGGGCGGCCAGGTGGCGGGCGGTGGATTCGCCGAGGCCGCTGCTGGCGCCGGTGACGATGGCAACCTTGCCGCGGATGTTGTCTTGAACGGAAGTCATGGTGTTTTCCTTGGGTGGGCGTTGAAGAACTTGAAGAAGTGCATGCAGTGTGGAAAATCCGGGCGTTCCCGTAAATGAAACTCTCACGACTTCAGAATTCCTGATTCAGGAACACTCAACCCACCCCCATGTCGAACCGGCTCGAAGCCCTGCGCGTGTTCTGCGCCGCCGCCGATGCGGCCAACTTCCGCGATGCCGCGGTGCGCCTGGCGGTCTCGCCGCAGGTGGTCACGCGCGCCGTGCGCGAGCTCGAGGAGGAACTGGGCGAGCCGCTGTTCCACCGCAGCACGCGCGGCGTGCAGCTCACCGACTTCGGCCGCCAGCTCGCGCAGCGCGCGCGCACCGCGGTCGGCGGGGTCGATGCGCTGTTCCACCGCACCGACCGGCGCGCGCTGTCGCAGCACGCGGGCACGGTGCGCGTCACCGCGCCCAACGTCTACGGCCGGCGGCTGATTCCCGAGGCGCTGGCGCCGATGCTGGCGGCGCATCCGGGGCTGGTGCTCGACCTGCGGCTGTCGGAGGAACATGCCGACGTGGTCGACGAGCAGATCGACATCGGCGTGCGCGCCGGCCCGATCCGCGATGCGCGCTTCGTCGCGCGCACGGTCGGGCGCATGCAGCTGCGCGTGGTGGCGGCGCCGGCGCTGATCGCGCGCACCGGTATCCCCGAGAACATCGAGGCGCTGCCGAGCTTTCCGCTCACCGCGCTGCTCGACCGCAGCGTGGGCCGGCCCTGGTCCTGGTTCTTCAGCAAGGGGCGGCAGATGCCGGTGGCGGCGCCGGCCTTCATCAGCGACGACGTGGAGGCCGAGTGCACCGCCGTGCGCGCTGGCCTGGGTTTCGGCCAGCTCGCGGGGCCGCTGGCCGAGCCGCTGATCGCATTGGGCGAGCTGGTCGAGGTGCTCGAGGCCGACGCGCCCGAGTCCTGGCCGATCCATGTCTACCGCTCGCAGCGCGCGCCGGTGCCGGCGCGCGTGCGGCTGGTCTACGACGAACTCGTGCGCGCGCTGCGCTGAGACCTACTCGTACTTCTGTCCTTCGAGCATCAACTCGGGCGTGCCGATCACCGCGTTGAGCGCATCGAAGTCCAGCATCTGCGGCCGCCACGGCTGCGTGGTGCGGTGGCGGTGCAGGCTCGCGTAGTAGCCCTGCAGCGTGTGCGTCACGGCGCGCGCCGTGCCGCCCGGGAAGATCGCGATGCGAAAGCCGTGCCGCTGCAGCGCGTCGGCATCCTCGATCGGCGTCTTGCCGCCTTCGACCATGTTCGCCAGCAGCGGCACGCGGTCGCCGAAGCGCCGGCAGGCCGCGTCCATCTGCTCGGGCGAGCGCAGCGCCTCGATGAAGAGCGCGTCCACGCCGCAGGCGAGATAAGCCTCGGCGCGGTCGAGCGCGGCCTCCATGCCCTCGACCGCCACCGCGTCGGTGCGCGCGAGGATCAGGGTCTCGCTCGAGCTGCGCGCATCGAGCGCGGCCTTGAGCTTGCCGACCATCTCGCGCTCGGACACCACGGCCTTGCCGTCGAGGTGGCCGCAACGCTTGGGAAAGGTCTGGTCCTCGATCTGCACCATGGCCGCGCCCGCGCGCTCGAAGCCGCGCACGGTGCGCTGGGTGTTGAGCGCATTGCCGAAGCCGGTGTCGGCATCAACGATCACCGGCACGCGCACGCGCTCGGTGATGCGCGCCAGCGTGTCGGCCACCTCGGTGAAGGTCGTGAGGCCGACGTCGGAGCGGCCGAGCCGCGTGTAGGCGATGGAGGCGCCCGAGAGGTACAGCGCCTCGAAGCCGGCCTGCTCGGCCACCAGCGCGCTGAGCGCGTCGTACACACCGGGCGCGAGCACGATGTCGTTGCGCGCGAGCCGGGTCTTGAAGGAGGGATTCGTCATGCGGAGTTCGTCCTGGTTGGGATGGATGCGGCGAGCGTGCGCGCCGCGATGTAGCCGCCGGCCACGGCGCTCAGGAGGCCGTTGCCGGAGAGATAGCCCCAGACCGCGTCGCCCGACACGCCACCCGCCGCGCCGCCCGCGGCCAGCAGGTTGTCGAAGGGCGTGCCGTCGTGGCGCAGCACGCGCATGTCGGGTGCGGTGTCGAGACCGCCCTGGGTGTGGAACAGCGCGCCCGTGACCTTGACCGCGAAGTACGGTGCGTCGAGTCCGCGCGCGAACACGCGGCCGTCGGGTGCGGGTTCGCCTGAGCGCATAGCGTCGAGCGTGGCCTGCAGCACCGCGGCCTCGCAGCCGATGCAGTCGGCCAGTGCCGTCACCGACTCGCAGCGCCGCACGGCACCCGCGGCTTCAGCCTCGCAGAAATCGGGAAAGCCGCGCGCCAGCGCGAGCAGCGGCGCGTCGAACACGTTCCAGGCGATGCCGCCCGGCTGCGCGAGCACATGCACCGCGGCTTCCGAGTAGCCCTGGGTCTCGTCGTGGAAGCGCCGGCCCTCGCAGTTGAGCTGCACGCCGCCTTCCATCATCACGGCCCAGGACATCAGCGCGCCCTGCGGCGTGACCCAGGAGCCATGGCCCTGGTAGCCGCCGAGGTCGCGCAGCCGCGCGCCCAGCGCCTCGCCCCAGAGGATCGCGCTGCCGTCGTTGCCCACGTGGCCGCCGAACGCGGCCTCGGCCATCTCGGGCAGCAGCGCGCGCACCATCCGCGCATTGCCGCCGAAACCGTTGCAGGCCAGCAGCAGCGCATCGCAGCCCAGCGTCTCGCGGCTGCCGTCGGGGCGCGCGTACTCGACGCCGACCACGCGGTCGCCATCATCGAGCACCAGCGTGTCGACCAGCGCCTGCGTCAGCACCGGAACGCCCGCCGCCTCGGCGGCCGACTGCAGCGCCGCCATCAGCGCGGCGCCGGTCTTCTGTTCGAGCGCATGCATGCGGTGCACGCCATGGCCGGGATAGAGGAAGCCATCGAGCAGCAGCCACCGCAGCCCGTGCCGCGCCTGCAGCGCATCGAGCGCCGGGCCGATGGCCCCCGCATAGGCCGCGACCAGCGCGGGTGCCGCGCGGCCATGGGCCTTGGCCTGGATGTCGGCGGCGAAGCGCTCGGCGCTGTCGTCGAGCACGCCGTGCGCGCGCTGCGCGAGCGTGCCGGGCGCGGGGATGAAGCCCGAGGACAGCGCGCTCGATCCGCTGGGCAGCGCATCGCGCTCGAGCACCACGCAGTCCACGCCCGCATCGGCCAGCATCAGCGCGGCAGTGAGCCCGCAGGCGCCGCCGCCGACGATCGCCACCGGCACGCGCACCTCGGCCTCGACCGAGGCCGCGCGGCGCACCGGTCGCGACGGGTTCGAACTCATGCGAGCGACGCGGCGAAGGCCGCGCAGTCCGTCACCTCGGCCACGTTGCGCATGTCGGCCAGCGAGGTATGGTGGCGCTCCTCGCCGAAGGCCGCGCAGCCGTCGGCCAGCACCAGCGTGCGGTAGTCGCGCATGTGCGCATCGCGCACCGTGCTCGCGACGCCGCCGTTGGTGACGATGCCGCAGACCGCCACGGTGTCGATGCCCGCGCGCCGCAGCACCCAGTCGAGCTGGGTGTTGAAGAAGGCCGAGTACGCGACCTTGCTCACGTTCACGTCGACCAGGCCGGACAGCGCGTCGACGTTGGCCTGGCCCCAGCTGCCGGGCGCGAAGTCGCCCCTGGCGAGGTAGGGGCGCAGCGCTTTCAGGTGCGGCGACACCATCGGCTCGCCCGCCGCATCGGGCCACAGCGTGAACTGGCTCGCCACCACCATGCCGCCCGCGGCCTTGAGCGCGCGCGCCACCGCGGCCACGCGCGCCGGCAGCAGCAGCGCCGGCGGGTTGGTGTCGCCGCCGCGCGCATAGGCGCCCCGGGCATCGAGGAAGTCGTTCTGCAGGTCGATGACGACCAGCGCGGTCCGTGCCGCGGTCGGTTGCCTGGTTTCGCTCATGACAGCCTCACGAGAAGGTTGCCGTGCGCATCGACCTCGGCATGGAAGCCGGGTTCGAGCCACACGGTGGTGTCGGCCTGCTCGAGGATCGCGGGTCCCTCGATGCGCGCGGCCACCGGCAGCTCCAGGCGCGCATAGCGTTGCGCCTCGTGCCAGCGGCCGTCGTGGAACACGCGCTGCGTGCCCAGCGGCGTGGTGCTGCCCTGCCCCTCGGGCGCGAGCACCTTGAGGTCGAACTTGGGCCGCACGCCGATGCGCGCATAGCGCAGGTTCATCACGCGGATCGCGATGCCCTCGAGCACGCGGCCGAAGGCGGCCGTGTAGCTGGCCTCGAAGGCGGCGCGGATGGCCGCGGCCGTGAGCGGCGCGCTGCCGAGCACCACGGGCAGCGTGTGGGTCTGGCCCGCGTAGAGCATGTCGAGCGCGATCACCTCGCGCACCTCGTCGAAGCGCACGCCCGAGGAGTCGAGGCGCTGCTGGCAGCTCGCGGCCAGCTCGTCGATGCGGCGCTGGACCTCGGCCACGTCGAGTTCGGCCAGCGGCTTGTTGAGGGTCTGCACCGCGTCGTGGCGCATGTCGGCGATCACGCAGCCCAGCGCCGAGGTCACGCCGGGATAGCGCGGCACGATGCCCGTGGCCACGCCGACCTCGCGCATCATCGCGCACACGTGCAGCGCGCCGCCGCCGCCGAAGGGCATGTAGGCGAAGCGGCGCGGGTCGTGGCCGCGCTCGATCGACACCAGCCGAATGGCGCCGGCCATGCGTGCGTTGGCAACCGTGAGGATGGCCTCGGCGGCCGCGTGCACGTCCAGGCCCAGCGGGCGCGCGACGTGTTCCTCGATGGCCTGGCGCGACTTCTCGCCGTCGAGCGCCGCGAGCAGGCCGCCGCCCAGCGGCCGGTCCGCGGCGATGCGGCCCAGCAGCACGTTGGCGTCGGTCACGGTCGGGCGCATGTTGCCGCGCCCGTAGCAGGCCGGGCCCGGCACGCTGCCGGCCGACTCGGGGCCCACCTGCAGCATGCCGCTCGCATCCACCGAGGCGATGGAGCCACCGCCTGCGCCGATGGTCTCGATCTGGATCATCGGCGAGCGGATCACCATGCCGAACTCGATCGCGGTCTGCGCGGCCAGCGCGGCCTCGCCGCTGGCCACCAGCGAGACGTCGAACGAGGTGCCGCCCATGTCGCCGGTGATCGCGTTCGGGAAGCCGGCCGCGCGCGCGATGGCCGCGCAGGCGATCACGCCGGCCGCCGGGCCCGACAGCGCGGTGCGCACCGGCAGGTCGCTCGCGGTCTGGCGCGACATCACGCCGCCGTTGCTCTGCACCACCAGCAGCTCGCCCGCGAAGCCCTGCGCGCGCAGGTCCGACTCGAGCCGGCCGAGGTAGCTGCCCACCACCGGCTGCAGCGCGGCATTGAGCGTGGCGGTCGAGCAGCGCTCGAACTCGCGGATCTCGGGCAGCACCTCGCTGGCCGAGGTGACATGCGGATTCGGCCAGAGCTCGCGCACCGCCGCGACCGCGAGCCGCTCGTTCGCCGGGTTGGCATAGGTGTTGATGAAGAACACGCAGACCGCCTCGCAGCCGGCCTCGAGCAGCGCGCGCGCCTCGGCGCGCACCTGGTCGAGATCGACCGCGGTGTGCAGGGTGCCGTCGGCCAGCACGCGCTCGTCGACCTCGCGGCGCAGGTCGCGCGGCACCACGGGCAGGAAGCTGCCGCGCAGGCCCCAGGTCTGGGGCCGGTCGCGGCGGCGCATCTCGAGCACGTCGCGGAAGCCGCGCGTGGTGATGATGCCGGTGCGCGCCACCTTGCGCTCGAGCAGCGCATTGGTGCCGACCGTGGTGCCGTGCACGATGGTGGCGATGGCCGCGGCCGAATCGGCCACGCGTGCCACGCCGTTCATGAAGCCGCGCGCTTCCTCGCCGCGCGTGGACGGCACCTTGACGATGCGCGCCGTGCCGTTCGCCTCGTCGAGCACGAACAGGTCGGTGAAGGTGCCGCCGACGTCGACGCCGACGACCAGGGAATTGCGGGGGTTGCCAGGGGAGCTCATTCGGATGCCTCGTCCTTGTCGTTCTTGTCGTTGCCGGTCGTCACATAGCCCATCGCGCGGTCGGCCGCGCGCTGCGCCGCGGGCCGCTCGGCGGCCTCGCCCCAGCCACCGCCGCCCGGCGTCTCGAGCCGCACGCGCTCGCCGCGCTCGAGCCGGATGCCGCGCATCTTCGAGACCATCGGCGGCACGTGCCATTCGCCCGCGTTCTCGTAGCGGAACACGTTGACCGCGCCTGCGCCGCCGCCCGCGATGCCCTTGGGCGGCGAGGTGCCGCGCTCGCCGAACACGAAGACTTCGGCGTCCTTCTCGAGCAGCTCGATCTCGTAGACGGCGCCGAGGCCGCCGCGGTGCCGGCCGTCGCCGCCCGAATCGGCGCGCAGCGACCATTCGGTGAAGCGCACCGGATAGGCCGCCTCGAGGATCTCCAGCGGCGGGATGGTCGCGGTCGAGATCGGCGCATTGCCGTGCGAGAGCCCGTCGCCGCCCGAGTGGCCGCCATGGCCGCCGCCGAAGAAGCTGAACATCACCCAGCGCTGGCCCTCGCGGCCCTTGTCGCTGCGGTGGCCCGCGATCGACAGCGCGTTGATGGTGCCGTAGGCCTGCGCGACGGCGCGCGTGGGATCGGCCTGCGCGGCGGCGCTGAAGATCACGTCGATCATGCGCAGGATGGTCTCGGTGTAGCCGCCGACCGGGCGCGGGCGCTCGGCGCTGATCACCAGCCGGTCGGGGATATCGAAGTCCACCGCGTCGAGCACGCCGGCATTGGCGGGCACGTCGGGGAACAGGTGCTTGAGCGCGACGTAGCAGGCCGCCACGGCCGTGGCGCGCGAGATGTTGACCGGACCCGCGCATTGCGCCGAGGTGCGCGAGAAGTCGAGCAGCAGACGGTCGCCGGCCACCGTCATGTCGAGCGCGATGGTCAGCGGCTCGTTCGCGATGCCGTCGTTGTCGAGCAGGTCCTCGAAGCTGTAGCGGCCGTCGGGCAGCGAGGCGATGTGCGAGCGCATCAGCCGCAGCGCGCGGCCGCGCAACTCGCCGAGCGCGGCCAGCACCAGGTCGTCGCCGTACTCGTCGAGCAGGCCGTGCAGCCGCTTGGCGCCGAGCTCGAGCGCCGCGAGCTGGCCGTTGAGGTCGCCCCAGAGGCTGTCGGGCAGGCGCGTGTTGGCCTGCAGGATCGCGAGCACGTCGGCATCGAGCTTGCCGTCGCGCACGATGCGCACCGGCGGGATCTGCACCGCCTCCTGCCAGCACTCGGTGGCCGCGGGGTTGTAGTTGCCGGGCACCGCGCCGCCCACGTCGTGCCAGTGCGCGGCCGAGGCCATGTGGCAGTAGAGCTTGCCATTGCGGAAGAAGGGCTTGACCAGCTTGAAGTCGTTGGCGTGCGTGCCGCCGTCGTAGGCATCGTTGCTGATCCAGATGTCGCCGTCCTTCATGCCGCCGCGCGGCTCGGCCGCGGCGAGGGTGGCGCGCACCGCGAAAGCCATGGCGCCGACGAACACCGGCAGGCCCGACTTGCCCTGCACCAGCGTGTCGCCGCTGGTCGCGTCGTACAGGCCGTGGCAGGCGTCGTGCGCCTCGGCAATGATGGGATTGAACGCGCTGCGGTAGAGCGTGGCGTCCATCTCGTCAGCCACCTGCTCGAGGCGGCCGCGCAGCACGGCGAGCGTGACGGGGTCGAGTGTGTCGTTCATGGTCAGTCCACCTTCGCGCCGCTGGTCTTCACGACCTTGGCCCACTTGTCGATTTCCTTTTTCACGTGGGCGGCGAATTCCGCCTGCGTGGAACCCACCGGTTCGGCGCCGAGCGCGGCCAGCTTCTCGCGCACCTCGGGCAACTTGAGGATGCGCTGCACCTCGGCCGAGAGCTTGTCGACCACCGGCTGCGGCGTGCCCTTGGGCGCGAACAGGCCCGACCAGGCATCGGCATAGAAGCCCGGGTAGCTCTCGGCGATGGTCGGCAGATCGGGCAGCGAAGGCGAACGGCGCAGGCTGGTGAGCGCGATCGCGCGCAGCTTGCCGGCCTTGACGTGCGGCAGCGCCGAGGGCAGCCCGTCGACCATCATCTGCACCTGGCCGGCCAGCAAGTCGGACACCGCGGGCGCGCTGCCCTTGTAGGGCACGTGCGTGATGTCGACGCCGGCCTCGGCCTTGAGCATCTCCATGCCCAGGTGCGCGGCCGTGCCGTTGCCCAGCGAGGCGTAGTTGAGCTTGCCGGGCTCCTTCTTCGCGAGCGCGACCAGCTCGGCCAGGTTCTTCGCGGGCACCGAGGGATGCACCACCAGCACGTTGGGCACCACGGCCACCTGGCTGATGGCGACGAAGTCGGCCACCGGGTCGTAGGGCATCCTGCTGTAGAGCGAGGTGTTGATGGCATGCGAGCCGGTCACGCCCATCACCAGCGTGTAGCCGTCGGCCGGCGCCTTGGCCACGAGGTCCGAGCCCACGTTGCCGCCCGCGCCCGCGCGGTTGTCGACCACCACGGGCTGGCCCCAGTGCTCGCTCATCTTCACCGCGACCAGCCGCGCCGCGGCATCGGTGGCGCCGCCCGGCGGGAAGGGCACGACGATGCGGATCGCCTTGTCGGGAAAGCCGCCGGCCTGGGCGGCGGCGACGAGCGGCAGGCACACGAGCAGCGTGCTGGCGAGATAGCGCAGGAGTTTCATGGTGGGTGGGGCGTGAAGGTGGTGAAGAGGAATCGGGTCAGAGCCGTTGCCACAGCGCGCCGAGCGCGGTGCCGGCGGGCGCGTCGAGCACGCCGTCGCAGAAGGCCTGGGCGCGCGCGGGCGCGACGGACTGCGCTGCGTAGTGCGCGAACTTGGCGAGCAGGGCCGCGCGGTCCAGCGGGTTCTGGGCATCGCCCGCGATGGTGGTCACGGTCTCTTCGAGCGTGCCGCCGTCGTGCGTCAGTGCGAGCGTGGCGCCGCGCTCGCGGCGCGCCGTGAGACCGGCGTCGACCTCGAGCTCGACCAGCGCCTCGAGGCGGCGCAGCTCGGCGTCGTCGAAGCGCGGCGCGGCATAGACCGAGGGATCGACATCGCCGAAGCGCAGCATCGCCGCGAGGCCGAAGCTCAGGCTGAACTGCGCCTGGATCGGCGTGCGCGGCGCGCGGTTGCCGCAATAGACGATCGCCTCCTCGTAGACCGTGAGCACGATGCGGCGGATGCCCGTGGTGTCGCCGCCCAGCCGTTCGCGCAGGGCGCGCGCGGCGGTCGCGCCGTAGTGCACGTGGCGCACGGCCGCGAAGGGCTTGAGGTAGGCGTCGCGCAGCAGCAGCGTCGATGCATCGGGCAAGGGCTGCGCGGCGGCGGCCGCATGGTTCGCTGCGTAGTGGGCCAGCGCGCCCTCGGGCGCGTCGATGCCGGCCGCGCTCGCGAAGGCCGCCTGCAGCCCCAGCGAGGCGCTGTGGCCCAGGTAGGTGTTGCGGGCCGTGCGCCCCTGCGCCACCGGCAGGTAGAGGCTGGTGGCCAGCTGGCAGGCCGCGATGTCGATGGCCTGCACGATGGCCTCGGGCGCCAGGCCCAGCAGCCGCGCCGCGCCCGCCGCCACACCGAGCGCGGGCCAGTTGGCATCGACGTGCATGCCGGGGCGGATGCGCAGCCAGGCGCCGCAGCGCGCGCCGACCTCGTAGCCGAGCACGAAGGCATCGACGAATTCGCCGAGGCTGGCATCGCGCCGCAACGCGAGCGGCAGCAGCGCCGCCACCAGCGGCACGCCGGGCCGGCCGTGCGCGAGCGCATGGCCTTCGCAGGCCTCGTCCCAGGTCGCGGCCATGGCGATGACCTGCGCGGCCGCCTGCACGGCCAGCGACGGGCCGGCGGGAAACGCGAAGCCGCCGGGTTCGCAGGCGGCGAGCGCGGCCTCGAGCCGGCGCACCTCGCCTGCCTGCCGGCCCGCGAGCGCGCAGCCGACGGTGTCGACCAGCAGCCGGCGCGCCTGCGAGGCGGCTTCGGCATCGGCCGGTCGCGCCGCATGCAGCGCCACCACGGCCTGCAGCACCGCGCGTCGTGGATCGATGTCAGGCGGCATCGGCTTCCTTCTTCGCCGCCATGCGACGGCGCAGCAGCGGCAGCAGGCCACCGGCCTCGACCATCTCGGTCAGGAAGGCCGGCACGGGCTCGCAGGCCAGGGTGCGCCCATCGGCGCCGCGCAGCGCGGGCGTGCCGATGTCGAGCGCGATCTGTTCGCCGTCGTGCAGCGACTCGGCTTCGGCGCAGGTCAGCAGCAGCAGGCCGACGTTGAAGGCATTGCGGAAGAAGAGCCCGCTGTACGAGGGCGCGATCACCGCGGCCACGCCCAGCTGCACCAGCACGGCCGCGGCCTGCTCGCGCGAGGAGCCGATGCCGAAGTTGGGTCCGGCCACGATCACGTCGCCCGCTCGGACCTCGCGCGCGAACTCGGGGCGGATGGCTTCGAGGCAATGCCGCGCGATGCGATCGATGCCATGCTTCATCGCATGGCCGGGCGCGAGCGCGTCGGTGTCGATGTCGGCGCCCAGGCGCCAGACACGGTGCAGCCGATTCAGGTCCTGACCGCTCATGCCAGCACCTCGCGCGGATCGGTCACGCAGCCGCGCAGCGCGGCGGCCGCCACCGTGTAGGGCGAGCCCAGGTAGACCTGCGCGGTCGGCGAGCCCATGCGGCCCTTGAAGTTGCGCGCGGTGGTCGAGATGACGGTGATGTCGTCGCCCATCGGATCGCCATAGCCGGAGCAGGCGCCGCAAGCGGTGGGGAACAGCTCGGCGCCGGCCTCCATCAGCACCTGCAGCACACCCTCCTCGCGCGCCTGTTCCTGGTCGCGCAGGCTCGCGGGCGCCACGATCAGGCGGATGCCGTTCGCGACCTTGTGGCCGCGCAGCACCTGCGCGGCGGCGCGCAGGTCGTCGAGCTTGGCGCCGGTGCAGGCGCCGATGTAGGCCACGTCGACCGGCGTGCCCGCGAAGCGGCTCACGCCATGCGCATTGGCCGGGCTGTGCGGCGCGGCCACGTGGGGTTCGAGCGTGGTGGCATCGAAGCGATGGTCCGTGAGCGCGGCATCGGCGTCGGTGAACCACGGCGCCATGTCGACCGGCGGCGCGCCGGCACCGGCCAGGAACGCGGCCGTGGTGGCATCGGGTGCGATCAGCCCGGCCTGCGCGCCGAGCTCGGCGCTCATGTTCGAGAGCGTCATGCGCTCCTGCATCGACAGCGCGACCACCGCCGGCCCCGCGAACTCCACGGCCTGGTAGCGGCCGCCGTTCATGCCGAAGCGGCCGATCATGTGCAGCATCATGTCCTTGGCGGTCACGCCCGCGGGCAGCGCGCCGTCCCACCACATGCGCAGGGTCTCGGGCACGCGCAGCCAGATCTCGCCCGTGACCACCACGCCGAGCATCTCGGTGCTGCCGACGCCGAACATGTAGGCGCCGAAGGCACCGCCCGTGGGCGAGTGCGAGTCGCCGCCCACGCACAGCATGCCGGGGCGGATGTGACCATGCTGCGGCACCACCACGTGGCAGATGCCCTGGCTGTCGTAGACATGCGGCAGCTGCTGGTCGCGCGCCCAGTCGCGCGCGATGCGCACGATGCGGCGCGAGTCGTCGTCGCGCTCGGGCACGTAGTGGTCCATCACGAGCACCACGCGCGAGCGGTCCCAGATCCGCGCGCCCAGTTCCTCGAGCATGGGCTGCAGGCGGCGCGGTCCCGAGGAGTCGTGGAACATCGCGAGGTCGACGCCGCAGGTCACGATCTCGCCCACCGCCACCCGCTCGCGGCCGCTGGCGCGCGCGATGAGCTTCTGCGCCAGGGTCTGTGCTGAAGCCGTCGAGGTCATTCGGGCTTGGCTCCCGAGAACTTGACCACCTTGGCCCAGCGCACGATCTCGCTCTGCACGAAGGCCGAGAACTGCTCGCTCGAATTGCCGACGGGGATCGCGCCCTCGATCTCGAGGCGCTGGCGCATGTCGGCCTGCTGCAGCGCATGGCGCGCGGCATCGCCGATCTGTTTGATGCGCTCGGCGGGCATGCGCGTGGGGCCGAACAGGCCGAACCAGGCGCTCGATTCGTAGCCGGGCAGCGCCTCGGCGATGGCCGGCACCTCGGGGAAGGCCGGCAGCCGCTTCGCCGTGGTCACGCCCAGCGCCTTGAGCTTGCCAGCCTGGATGTGGGCCTTGACATTGCCCACGGCCGCGAACATCAGCTGCACCTGGCCCGCGAGCACGTCCTGCACCGCGGGCGAGGTGCCCTTGTAGGGGATGTTCACGATGTCCACGCCCGACTGCATCTTGAAGGCCTCGCCCGCCATGTGCAGCGACGAGCCCACGGCGCCGATCGCGAAGTTGAGCTGGCCCGGCTTGGCCTTGGCGAGCGCGATCAGCTCGCGCACGTCCTTCGCGGGCACCGAGGGATGGGCGACCAGGATCGAGGGCGAGGTCGCGACGCAGGTGAGCGCGGTGAAGTCCTTCACCGGATCGAAGGGCAGGCTCGGATAGAGCGTCGCATTGATCGCGTGGCTGGTGAAGCTCATCAGCAGCGTGTTGCCGTCGGGCACGGCCTTGGCCACGGCATCGGCCGCGATGTTGCCGCCCGCGCCGGGCTTGTTCTCGACGATGACGTTGCGGCCCAGCGCCGGGCCCATGCTCACGGCGAGCGAGCGCGCCAGCGTGTCGGTGGAGCCGCCCGCGGGCGCGCCGACCAGGATGCGCACCGGCGCGCCGCCGATCTGCGCCAGGCTGTGGCCGGCCCATGCGGCGGCCAGCGACGAGAGGAGGATGTCGCGTCTTTTCATGTGTTGTTCTCCGGAAAATCGTGGGGGGAGCGCGCGCCTCAAAGTCCCAGGTAGGCGCGCCGCAGTTCGTCGCTCACGAGCAGCTCGCCGGGCAGGCCCGAGAAGCGCACGCTGCCGTTCTCGAGCACGTAGGCGCGGTCGGCGATCTCGAGCGACTGGCCGACGTTCTGCTCGACCAGCAGCACGGCCAGGCCACCGTCGCGCAGCTCGCGGATCAGCGTGAACATCTCCTCGACCAGGAGCGGCGAGAGGCCGAGCGAAGGCTCGTCGAGGATCAGCAGCACCGGCTCGGCCATCAGCCCGCGCGCGATGGCCAGCATCTGCTGCTCGCCACCGCTCATGGTGCCGGCATGCTGGTCCATGCGCTCGCGCAGGCGCGGGAACAGCGCGAACGATTTCTCGAGGTTCTGCGCGCGGCGCTCGCGCGCCCGCGTGAACGAGCCGAGCTCGAGGTTCTCGCGCACGCTGAGGTTGGGAAACACCTTGCGGCCCTCGGGCACCTGGATCAGGCCGGCCTTGACGACGTCGCGGTAGTGCGCGCCGCTCAGGTCCTTGCCGTCGAAGCGCACCGTGCCGCCCCAGGCCGGGGTGAGGCCGCAGACCATCTTGTTGAGCGTGGACTTGCCCGCGCCGTTGCTGCCGAGCAGCGCGACCATCTCGCCGGCGTTCACCTTGAGGTCGACGCCGCGCAGTACCTCGACGCGGCCATAGCCGCCGCGCAGGCCTTCGATTTCCAGCAGTGCGCTCATGCTGCGGCTCCCGTTGCGGCCTTGCGCAGCCGCGCCGCGGTGCCATGGCCCAGGTAGGCCTCGACCACCCGGTCGTCGGAGGTCACCTGCGCCGGGCTGCCCTCGGCGATCAGCTGGCCCTGCGCCAGCACCCAGACGTGCTCGGCGAGGTTCATCACGGCCTGCATCACGTGTTCGATCATCAGCACGGTCACGCCGCTCGCGGCGATGCCGCGCACCACCGGCATCATCTCGGCGATCTCCTGCGGGTTGAGGCCGGCGAGCACCTCGTCGAGCAGCAGCAGGCGCGGCCGGGTGGCGAGCGCGCGCGCGAGCTCGAGGCGCTTGCGGCCGGCCACGGTGAGGTCGGAGGCGGGCTTGTCGAGCTGCGGCGCGAGGCCCACGCGCTGCGCCACGGCCTCGGCCTCGCGCAGGGCCTCGGTGCGGCCGCGCAGGTGCAGATGCGCGCCGACCGCGATGTTCTCGCGCACGGTCTGCGCGGCGAAGGGCTTCACGATCTGGAAGGTGCGGGTCATGCCGAGCGCGGCATTGCGGTGCGGCTCGCGGCCGGTGATGTCCTGGCCCGCGAAGCGCACGCTGCCGGCGTCGGGCTTGAGGAAGCCCGACATCAGCGCGAACAGCGTGGTCTTGCCCGCGCCGTTGGGCCCGATCAGCGCGCTGAGGCTGCCCTCGCGCACGGCGAGGCTCACGTTCTGCACCGCCTTGAGCCCGCCGAAGGAGCGCGAGACGCCCTCGAGCACCAGCAGGGAAGATTCACTCATCGCGGCCTCCCTTCGCGCTCCAGAGCTGCCGCACCGACTGGCCGATGCCCGCGATGCCGCGCGGCACGAAGATCACGATCAGCACGAGCACGGTGCCGTAGATCACCATGTTGATGCCCGGCAGCTCGCCGAACAGGTTGCGCGTGAAGTCCGACAGCAGGTGCAGCACCACCGCGCCGAGCACCGGGCCCCACACGGTGCCCATGCCGCCGACGATGGCCGCCACCAGCGCCTCGACCGACACGGCCGGGCCGTAGGCGATGCCGGCATCGATGTACTGGAACACCTGCACGTAGAAGGCACCGGCCGCGCCCATGAAGGCGGCCGACAGGCCGATGGCCGCGAGCTTGACGCGGAAGGGGTCGACGCCGACGGCGCGCGCCGCGTCCTCGTTGTCGCGCACGGCCTGCAGGTAGGCGCCGAAGCGGCCATTGCGCAGCCAGCAGGTGACGAGCAGCGCCACCACGACCATCGCGAGCACCACCCACAGGTAGCCGGCACGCGTGGCGAACTGCAGGTTGGCGACCGATTCGCGCAGCGGCACCATCAGGCCGACGCCGCCGCCCGTGAAGTCGACCGACAGCGCGAGGATGCGGAACACCTCGGCGAAGGCCAGCGTGACCAGCGCGAAGTACGAGCCCTTGAGGCCGTAGCGAAAGCTCAGCGCGCCGATGAAGAGGCCGACCAGCGCGGCACCGGCGATGGCCAGCGGCAGCGCGACCCAGGCGTTGATGCCGCCCTGCAGCTGCGCGATGGCCTGGATGTAGGCACCGGTGCCGAAGAACAGCGCGTGGCCGAACGAGAACTGGCCGCCGAAGCCGCCGAGGATGTTCCAGGCCTGCGCGATCAGCGTGGCGTAGAGCGCCATCATCACGAAGTTGAGCGTGACGCCCGAGGTCGTGACCAGCGGCACGCATGCCACCAGAACGGCGAACAGCGCGATGCCCGCGAGTTGCTTCGCTGCGCTCATGCCTTGGCCCCGAACATGCCCTGGGGCCGGAACAGCACCACGCCGATGAAGATCGCGAAGATGCCGATCTGGCCCAGCGATTCGCCGAGATAGAGGCCGCCGAGCGACTCCACCACGCCGACCAGGAAGCCGCCGATCAGCGCGCCGACGAAGCTGCCCATGCCGCCGAGCACGACGATGGTGAAGGCCACGAGCACGAAACCGCCGCCGACCTGCGGGTTGACGTAGTAGGCCGGCAGCAGGAAGCAGGCGGCCGCGCCGAGGCAGGCCAGGCCGATGCCGAAGCTCATGGCGTAGACGTGGTCGACGTCGATGCCCATGAGCTTGGCGCCCTCCTTCTCCTTGGCGACGGCGCGGATGGCGCGGCCGAGGTCGGTGCGGCCCATGATCCAGAACAGGATGCCCGAGACCACGAGCGCGCCCGCGAAGGCCACCAGCTTGGGCACGGCGATCATCGCGGGGCCGATGGCCACGGTGCTCAGCGAATAGGCGGTGTCGATGTTGCGCGTGTCGGACTTGAAGAACAGCAGCGCGAGGTTCTCCATCACGATCGCGATGCCGAGCGTGGCGAGCAGGATGTTCTCGTCCTTGCCGTGGCCCGCGCGGTTGATGACCACGCGCTGCAGCGCATAGCCGAGCGCGAACATGCCCAGCACCACCACGGGCAGCGCGAGGTAGGGATCGATGCCCAGCCGCTCCTTGAGGAAGTACACCGCGTACAGCGCCACCATCAGGCAGGCGCCGTGCGCGAAGTTGATGATGTGCAGCACGCCGTAGATCAGCGTGAGGCCCAGCGCGATCAGTGCGTAGACGGCGCCTGTCGTGAGGCCGTTGAGCACCGAGGGGAAGAGGATGCTGGGGTCTAGCATTTTTGTTCGTCGCGCGTGGGTTGTGGGCCGCAGGGGCCCCGGGAGATCACTGCCCTCACGCTCATGCCTTCAGCGGGAACAGCGGCTCCACCTCGCGGTAGTCGCGCGGGATGATGACCTTGATGTCGTTCTTCACCACCTGCGTCATCAGCGGCTGCGCGCCCTCGTTCTGGCCATTGACGAACTTCGTGGGGCCATAGGGCATGAAGTGGTTCGAGAAGGTGCTCTTCTCGAGCGCGTCGACGATCGCGGCGCGCTCGCCCGACCTGGCGCGTTCCAGCGCATCGGCCAGCAGCCACATCGAGGCATAGGTCATGAAGACCTCGTAGCTGAAGAACTGGCCCTTGGCCTCGACGCGCTTGCGCAGCTCCTGCGCGCGCTTGTCCCTGGGATTGAACCAGTGGTTGCAGTCGATGATGCCGTTGGCCGCGTCGGGAAACTCCTTCACGAACTTGTAGCTCGAGGCCGCGCCGCCGAGCACCGAGAAGATCGCCTTGGGCACCACCTTCTGCTGCTGCATGGTGCGCACCAGCAGCGCGTACTCGTTGTAGTAGTTGGCCGGGATCACGATGTCGGGGTTGATCGACTTCATGCGCAGCACGATGTTGTTGAAGTCGCGCGTGGGGTTGGCGTGCTTCACCACCTCCTTCACCTCGAAGCCGTAGCCCGGCAGCTCGCGCGCCAGCAACTGCGCGGTGCCGGCGCCGAACAGCGACTCCTCGTGGATCACCATCACGGTCTTGGCCGGGTTGCCCGCGGCCTTGTTGAGCACCAGCAGGTTGGCCATCGCGACCTCGGTCGACTTGCGGTAGCCGGGGCCGAAGCGGAAGGTGTTCTTCAGGCCGCGTTCGACGATCTGGTCGGCCACGCCCACGTCGACCACGTGCGGCAGGTTGTACTTGGCCGCGGCCTGCGTGGTGGCCAGGCAGATCGCCGAGGCGTAGGCGCCGACGATGGCGCTGACGCCGGCCTCGTTCATCTTCTCGACCTCGGCCGCGCCCGCCTGCGGCTGCGACTGCGCGTCGCCCAGCAGGGCCTCGAGCTTCGCGCCGCCGAGCGACTTGATGCCGCCCGCGGCATTGATGTCCTCGATCGCGAGCTGCGCGCCGAGCCGGCACTGCTGGCCCGAGTAGGCGAGCGCGCCCGTCACCGGGTGCAGCACGCCCACCTTCAGCGGCTTGGGTTGGGCCCCGCCGATCAGCGGGAAGGCGAGCGCGGAGGCCAGGGTGGCGGACTGCGAAACGAAGCGGCGGCGGGTCTGCATGGGGCGTTTCCTTTTCTTTGTCTTCAGTTGAACTTGGCCGACACGTCCCGGCTGACCCAGACCTTGGCGTCGATGCTGCCGACGCGGGACAGTTGCATCTCGTAGGTGTAGCGGTCGGGACGGTAGAAGCCGTGCAGCCACTGCACCGGGCGCTCGTCTTCGTCGTAGATCAGGCGGCGCACCGCGAGCAGGGCCGAGCCGACCGAGACGTCGAGGTGCTGCGCGAGCACGTTGTCGGCCAGGCGCGCGGAGATGGTCTGGTGGGCCCGACCCACCTTCACGCCCGACTCCTCGAGCAGCACCAGGATCGGCTTCTTCGAGAGCTCGCGGCGGCCGAAGCGGCGCGCGATCGTGTCGGGCACGTAGGTCGTGATGTGCGAGAGCGGGCCTTCGCGCGCGGACCGCACGCGCACCGCCTTCTGCACCGGGTCGCCGAGCTGCAGCTGCAGCGCCTCGGCCACCTGCGAGGAGGCCGTGATGGTCGCGACCTCGAGCACCTTGACCGAGGTGTGCAGGCCCATGGTGACGAGCTTCTCGAGCAGGCCGCGCAGGTTCGCGCGCTCGCTGGCCGGCGCGCTCGGCGCCTCGCCCGCGACCGGGCCGATGGGCCGCGTGCGGCGGCCCGGCGTGCGCGAGATCAGCCCTTCGGCGGCGAGCTGCTCGAGCGCGCGCCGCACGGTGACGCGCGCCACGCCGAACTGCTGCATGAGCGCGAGCTCGCCCGGCAGCCCGTCGGCGGCGAAGCGGCCCTCATGCAACTGCTCCCGCAGCACCAGGTAGATCTGGTGGTACTTGGGCAAGGGCATCTGCGACATGCAAGCGATGTTTTTGCAGTTTCAATGTTCTGTCAATGGGACATTTAAAGGCGCACGGAAACGAAAAACGGCCCCCGAAGGGGCCGTCGATGGCAGGAAACGAGAAGCTCGGCTGCCGCCGGACTCAGAGCTTGAAGGGCACCACTTCCTGGCGCTGCTCGCCCAGGCCCTCGATGCCGAGCGCCATCACGTCGCCCTTCTTGAGGAACAGCGGCGGCTTCATGCCCATGCCCACGCCAGGCGGGGTGCCGGTGGTGATCACGTCGCCGGGTTCCAGCGTCATGAACTGGCTCACGTAGCTCACGATCTTCGCCACGCTGAAGATCATGGTCTTGGTGCTGCCGGTCTGCACGCGCTGGCCGTTGAGGTCGAGCCACATCGCGAGCTTCTGCGGGTTCTCGACCTCGTCGCGCGTCACCAGCCAGGGGCCGATGGGGCCGAAGGTGTCGCAGCCCTTGCCCTTGTCCCAGGTGCCGCCGCGCTCGATCTGGAACTCGCGTTCGCTGACGTCGTTGATGACGCAGTAGCCGGCCACGTGATCGAGCGCGCTCTTCTGCGAGACGTAGCGCGCGCGCGTGCCGATGACCACGCCGAGCTCGACTTCCCAGTCGCTCTTGACCGAGCCCTTGGGCAGCATCACGGGATCGTTCGGACCCTGGATGCAGCTCGTGGCCTTCATGAAGACCACGGGTTCCTTGGGCACCGGCAGGCCGGACTCGGCCGCATGGTCGGCGTAGTTGAGGCCGATGGCGATGAACTTGCCGACGCGGGCCACGGGGCTGCCGTAGCGCGGCTTGCCCTTGACCAGCGGCAGCTTGTCGGTCTTGAGCTTGCGCAGCTTGGCGATGGCGGCATCGCCGAGCTGCTCGGGACCGATGTCCTTGACGACGGCGCTCAGGTCGCGCAGCTGGCCGTTGGCGTCGACGAGGCCCGGCTTCTCCTTGCCGGGGTTGCCGTAGCGGACGAGTTTCATGCTTGCTTTTCCTTGGGGTGGTTGGATGGTTCTGTGAGAAGGGGCGATCAGTAGGTCGAGCGGCCGCCCGAGAGGTCGAACACCGCGCCGGTCGAGAACGAGCAGTCGTCGGTGCACAGCCAGCCTACCAGCGCCGCGACCTCCTCGACGGTGCCGAAGCGGCCCTGCGGGATCTTCGACAGCATGAAGGCGATGTGGTCGGGCGTCATCTGGTCGAAGATCGCGGTCTTGACCGCGGCCGGCGTCACGCAGTTGACGCGGATGCCGGTGTCGGCGAGCTCCTTGCCGAGCGACTTGGTGAGGCCGATCACCGCGGCCTTGCTGGCGCTGTAGGCGCTGGCGTTGGGATTGCCGTCCTTGCCGGCCACCGAGGCGATGTTGACGATGCGGCCCTGCCCGCCCTGAGCGCGCATCTGCGCCACCACCTCGCGGCAGCACAGGAACACGCCGTTGACGTTGACCTCCATCACCTGGCGCCAGTCGTCCACCGGGTAGTCCCAGAGCTTGGCGTTGGGGCCGGTGATGCCGGCGCTGTTGACCAGCGCGTCGATGCGCGGCGCATGCGCGAGCGTGGCCGCCACCGCCTTGGCCACCGAGGGCTGCTGTGAGACGTCGACCTTCAGCGCGCGCGCCTTGCCCGGGCCCAGCGACTCGGCGGCGCGCGCGGCCGCGGCCTCGTCGCGGTCCCACAGCGTGACCGTGCCGCCCGAGGCGACCAGCCGCTGCGCGATGCCGAAGCCCAGCCCGGTCGCACCGCCGGTGACCACCGCGTGGCGGCCGGCGAAGTCGAGCTGGTTCATATGGTGATGCCGCCGTCGACGGTGAAGGCCTGGCCGGTCGCGAAGATGGATTCGTCGCTGGCGAGGAACACGACCACGGGCGCGATCTCCTCGGCGCGCGCGAGCCGGCCCATGGGCTGGCGCGCGACGAAGGCCTTGCGCGCGGCCTCGGGGTCGGCGTTGGCGTTGATGCGCTCGCCCAGCGAGGGCGTGTCGACCGTGCCGGGGCACACCGCATTGCAGCGGATGCCGCGCGTGACGTAGTCGGCCGCCACGCTCTTGGTGAGGCCCAGCACCGCGGCCTTGGTGGTGCCGTAGACGAAGCGGTTGGGCAGGCCCTTCATGCTCGAGCACACGCTCGCCATGTTGATGATGCTGCCGCGGCCCGCCGCGAGCATGCCGGGCAGCACGGCCTGGATGGTCCACATCTGGGCGCGCACGTTGAGCGCGAAGGCGAAGGCGAGGTCGTCGTCGCTGGCCTGCTCGATGGTGCCGTTGTGCACCACGCCCGCGCAGTTGAACAGCACGTCGAGCGGCGGCAGGGTCGATACCAGCGCGCCGATGGCGGCCTTGTCGAGCACGTCGAGCCTGGCGGCGGTGACGTTCGGCACGCCGGCGTAGCGCTCGAGCAGCTGCGCGTTGACGTCGGTGGCCCAGACCTGCGCGCCCTCGGCCGCGAGCGCGAGCACGCTCGCATGGCCGATGCCCTGGCCGGCCGCGGTGACGAGCGCGGTCTTTCCCTTCAATCTCATGGTGTCTCCGATTCGGGTTTGGCCCGATGGGTGGCACGGGCCGCGCATCGTATTCTGAATTGGCCTTACCACTTGTCCAATTCAGGACAACCCTTAAACCTGCTCACCTTCTCTTCTCCGTGCCCCTGCAGACCGTCGAACCCCAACGCCTCTATCGCCAGATCGCCGACCAGCTGCGTGCGCTGATCGGCCAGGGCGAGTTCGCCGTGGGCGCGCGCCTGCCGGCCGAGCGCGACCTGGCCAAGCAGCTCGGCGTGAGCCGTCCCTCGGTGCGCGAGGCGCTGATCGCGCTCGAGGTCGAGGGCTGGGTCGAGGTGCGCACCGGCTCGGGCGTATACGTGCTCGACCGCTCGCACCGCGCCAGCGCGCCGGTGGCGCCCACCGAGTGGGGACCGCTCGAGCTGATCCGCGCGCGCCGCGTGATCGAGGGCGAGACCGCGGCCATCGCGGCGCAGATGGGCAAGCGCAAGGACGTCGACGCGATGACGCGCGCCATCGAGGTCATGCGCGAACTGGCCGACCGCAAGGTGATGCCGCTCGAGGGCGACCGCGCCTTCCACCTCGCGATCGTCGGCGCCAGCGGCAATGCGGTGCTGATCGAGACGGTGCAGAACTTCTGGGACTCGCGCAAGGGCCCGATCTTCACGCGCCTGGGCGGCTACTTCGAGACGGTGTCCTCGTGGCGCTCGGCCATCGCCGAGCACGAGGCGATCCGCGACGCGGTGGCCGCGCGCGACGCCGAGGCCGCGCGCGCCGCGATGCACGAGCACATGGACAAGTCCCACCAGCGATTCAGCGCGAGCTGGCGACGCGCGAAGCCTTCCTGACTTCTCGCCAGCGTTCCTTCTTCTTCCTGCCACGACGATAACGGAGACAAGCCACATGATCAGCAGCAGCGGAAACAGCAAACGCACCACCCTCAAGGCCCTCGCCGCCTGCGCCCTCGCGGCCGGCGCGCTCAGCGCGCCGGGCCTCGCCTCGGCCCAGACCAAGCTCAAGTGGGCCCACGTCTACGAGACCTCGGAGCCCTTTCACAAGTACTCGCTGTGGGCCGCCGAGGAGATCAAGAAGCGCACCAACGGCAAGTACGACATCCAGGTGTTCCCCGCCTCCAGCCTCGGCAAGGAAGCCGACATCAACCAGGGCCTGACGCTGGGCACGGTCGACATCATCCTGTCGGGCGCGAGCTTCGCGGGGCGGACCTACACGCCGCTCGCCATCTCCTACTTCCCGTTCATCTTCCGCGACGCCGAGCACCAGCTCAAGTATGCGAAGAGCGACGTGTTCAGGGAACTCGCCAAGGGCTACGACGACAAGAGCGGCAACCACATCACGGCGCTGAGCTACTACGGCGCGCGCCACGTCACCTCGAGCGCCGCGCGGCCGGTGAGCAAGCCCGAGGACATGAAGGGCCTGAAGATCCGCGTGCCCGACGCGCCGGCCTACCTCGCCTTCCCCAAGTCGCTGGGCGCGAACCCGACGCCGATCGCCTTCGCCGAGGTCTACCTCGCGCTGCAGAACGGCACGGTCGACGCGCAGGAGAACCCGTTGCCGACCATCGAGGCCAAGAAGTTCTACGAGGTGCAGAAGAACATCTCGCTGACCGGTCACATCGTCGACTCGCTGCTCACCATCTGCTCAGGCCAGCTCTGGGGCCGGCTGTCGGCCGACGAGAAGAAGATCTTCAGCGAGGTGATGGAGGAAGCGGCCGAGCGCACGGGCCGCGAGATCATCGCCTCGGAGGCGCGGCTGGTCGACGAGTTCAAGAAGAAGGGCAACAACGTGATCACGGTCGACAAGAACGTGTTCCGCGAGGCCGTGCTCAAGGCCACCAAGCCCACCGACAACGGCTACCGCCAGCAGGACTACGACCGCATCCTGGCGATCAAGTAGGCCCGCCCTTCCCTTCCGCTTCGCGCGGCCGGCCTCCTTTCGCGCGCGAGGAGGGCCGTGCCGCGAGCGCCGACCACCCACGAGGAGATCGTTTTGAGCGACGAGAAAATCATCGACGAAGAAGGCCACTTCCATGCGCAGGACGAGGTCGTGGACCTTTCCGACACCATCGCCGAGGGCTGGATCTCCCTCGCGCTGTTCTGGCTGCTCGGGCTCACCGTGTTCTACCAGTTCGTCACGCGCTACGTGATGAACGACTCGGCCGCCTGGACCGAGGAGGTCGCGCGCTACATGCTGATCGGCGTGGTGTTCATCGGCGCGGCGATCGGCGTGGCCAAGAACAATCAGATCCAGGTCGACTTCTTCTACCGCTACCTGCGCGGCGCGCCCGGGCTGTGGCTGTCGCGGCTGGTCGACCTGCTGCGCGTGGCCTTCTTCGTCGCGGCCATCGTGATGACGGTGCAGATGATGATGAAGATCGGCAACCAGACGCGCATGACCATCGTCGATGCGCCGATGAACATCGTCTACGGCCTGTGCCTGGCCGGCTTCGCCGCGATGGCCTGGCGCTCGCTGCAGGTGCTGCGCATCCACTGGCGGCGCGGCTACAGCGTGCTCGAGCGTCCCGAATCCACCCTCGCCGACCGCTGAGGCCACGGCAGACCCGGTTCCCACACCATGCTGAAAATCATCTTCCTCGTCTTCATGGCCGGCGGCATCCCGGTGGCCATCGCCATGGCCGGCGCCTCGCTGGTCTACATCCTGGTGAGCGACAGCACGCTGCCGCCCTTCGTGGTGATCCACCGGATGGTCGGCGGCATCGACAGCTTTCCGCTGCTGGCGGTGCCCTTCTTCATCCTCGCCGGCAACCTGATGAACAACGCCGGCATCACCACGCGCATCTACAACTTCGCGCTCGCGCTGGTGGGCTGGCTCAAGGGCGGCCTGGGCCACGTGAACGTGCTGGGCTCGGTGATCTTCGCGGGCATGAGCGGCACGGCCATCGCCGACGCGGCCGGCCTGGGCACCATCGAGATCAAGGCCATGAAGGAGCACGGCTACTCCACCGAGTTCGCGGTGGGCGTGACCGCCGCCTCGGCCACGCTCGGGCCGATCATCCCGCCGAGCCTGCCCTTCGTGATCTACGGGATGATGGCCAACGTCTCGGTGGGCGCGCTGTTCCTCGCGGGCATCCTGCCGGGCATCCTGCTGGCGATCCTGATGATGCTGACGGTGGCCTACTACGCGCACAAGAACAAGTGGGGCGCGGACATCAAGTTCTCGAGCACCCGGCTGTTCAAGGCCCTGGTGGAGCTGGCCGTGGTGATCGGCTGGCCGCTGCTGCTGTGGGTGGTGGTGGCGAAGTTCGACGCGCCGGCGCAGCTCTCGGTGTTCGTCGGGCTGGCCTCGCTGTTCGTGCTCGACAAGCTCTTCCGCTTCGAGGCGCTGCTGCCGATCATGACGCCGGTGCTGCTGATCGGCGGCATGACGACCGGCCTGTTCACGCCCACCGAGGGCGCGATCGCGGCCTGCGTGTGGGCGATGATCCTGGGCTTCGCCTGGTACCGCACGCTGTCGTGGAAGATGTTCGTCAAGGTCTGCCTCGACACCATCGAGACCACGAGCACGGTGCTGTTCATCGTGGCGGCCGCCTCGATCTTCGGCTGGATGCTGACGGCCACCGGCGTCACCACCGACATCGCCAGCTGGGTGCTGGGATTCACCAAGGAGGCCTGGGTCTTCCTGCTGCTCGCCAACCTGCTGATGCTGTTCGTGGGATGCTTCCTGGAGCCGACCGCCGCGATCACCATCCTGGTCCCGATCCTGCTGCCCATCGCCACCCAGCTGGGCATCGACCCGATCCACTTCGGGCTCGTGATGGTGCTCAACCTGATGATCGGCCTGCTGCACCCGCCGATGGGCATGGTGCTGTTCGTGCTGGCACGCGTGGCCGGCCTGAGCTTCGAGCGCACGACCATGGCCATCCTGCCCTGGCTGGTGCCGCTGCTGCTGAGCCTGGGCCTGATCACCTACATGCCCAAGCTCGTGCTGTGGCTGCCGAAGATGTTCTACTGACGATGAATCCCTACATAAGACTCCATCCCGCCGACGACGTCGTCATCGCGCGCTCGCAACTGCTCGGCGGCACCGTCGTCGAGGAGGTCAAGGTCCACGGCCTGATACCGCCGGGCCACAAGGTCGCGATGCGCGCCATCGCGGCCGGCGAACCGGTGCGCCGCTACAACCAGATCATCGGCTTCGCGAGCAAGGCGATAGCGCCCGGCGAGCACGTGCACGTGCACAACCTCGACATGGGCCCTGACAAGGGCGACTTCGCGCGCGACTACGCCTTCGGCGCCGACGTGAAGCCCGCGCCCGCGAAGCGCGAGGCGACCTTCATGGGCATCAGGCGTGCCGACGGCCGCGTGGCCACGCGCAACTACATCGGCGTGCTGACCAGCGTGAACTGCTCGGCCACGGCCGCGCGCGCGATCGCCGACCACTTCTCGCGCAAGACCAACCCGGCGGCGCTCGCGGCCTATCCCAACGTTGACGGCGTGATCGCGCTGACGCACGGCACCGGCTGTGGCATGGACACGCAGGGCACGGGCATGCAGATCCTCGAGCGCACGCTGACCGGCTATGCCACGCATGCCAACTTCGCGGCCGTGCTGGTGGTGGGCCTGGGCTGCGAGGCCAACCAGATCAACGCCTGGCTCGCGACCGGCAACCTCGCCGAGGGCGAGAACCTGCGCGTCTTCAACATCCAGGACACGGGCGGCACGCGCAAGACGGTCGACAAGGGCGTGGCGCTGATCGAGGAGATGCTGCCGCGCGCCAATGCCGTGACGCGCGAACCCTGCAGCGCGGCCCACATCACGATCGGGCTGCAGTGCGGCGGCTCCGACGGCTATTCGGGCATCAGCGCCAACCCCGCGCTGGGCGTGGCGGTCGACCTGCTGGTGGCGCACGGCGGCACCGCGATCCTCAGCGAAACGCCCGAGGTCTACGGCGCCGAACACCTGCTGACGCGGCGCGCGGTGCGGCGCGAGGTGGGCCAGAAGCTGGTGGACCGCATCAAGTGGTGGGAGCACTACACGGCCATCAACGAGGGCGAGATGAACAACAACCCCTCGCCGGGCAACAAGGCCGGCGGCCTCACCACCATCCTCGAGAAGTCGCTGGGCGCGGTGGCCAAGGGCGGCACCAGCAACCTCGAGGCGGTCTACGAATACGCCGAGCCGGTGACGGCGCACGGCTTCGTCTACATGGACACGCCGGGCTACGACCCGGTCAGCGCCACGGGCCAGGTGGCCGGCGGCGCCAACCTGATCTGCTTCACCACCGGCCGCGGCTCGGCCTACGGCTGCGCGCCCTCGCCTTCGCTCAAGCTCGCGACCAACTCGGCGCTGTGGAAGCGGCAGGAGGAAGACATGGACATCAACTGCGGCGAGATCGTCGACGGCACGGCCTCGATCCAGGAGATGGGCCAGCGCATCTTCGAGCTGGTGCTGGCCACGGCCTCGGGCACGCCCTCGAAGAGCGAGCAGCACGGCTACGGGCAGAACGAGTTCGTGCCCTGGCAGGTCGGCGCGGTGATGTAGGAGCACGCGGCCGATGACGACACTCCCCTTCGGTGCACTGGAAGGCACCGGCTTCGAGGCGCTGGACCCGCGCTTCACGGGCCTGGTGCCCAAGCCCGAGCGGCTCGAGCGGCTGTGGACCGGCGGGCGCTGGTGCGAGGGCCCGGCCTGGTTCGGCGCGCTGCGCACGCTGGTGTGGTCCGACATTCCGAACGACCGCATGCTGCGCTGGGACGAGCGCAACGGCCAGGCCGCGGTGCTGCGCGAACCCGCGAACAACACCAACGGCAACACCGTCGACCGCCAGGGCCGGCTCGTGAGCTGCGAGCACCTGGCGCGCCGCGTGGTGCGCACCGAGCACGACGGCTCGATCACCGTGCTGGCCTCGCACTGGCAGGGCCGGCGGCTGAACTCGCCGAACGACGTGGTGGTGCATTCGGACGGCGGCGTGTGGTTCACCGACCCGAGCTACGGCATCCTGTCGGACTACGAGGGCCTGCGCGCCGACAGCGAGATCGGGGCCTGCCATGTCTATCGCATCGACCCGGCCAGCGGCGCGGTCGAGCGCGTGGCCGACGATTTCGTGAAGCCCAACGGGCTGGCCTTCTCGCCCGATGAGCACATGCTCTACATCGCCGACACCGGTGCGAGCCATGACCCCAACGGGCCGCGGCACATCCGCCGTTTCTTCGTCAACCCCGACAACAAGAGCCTGCGCGGCGGCGAGGTGTTCGCCGAATGCAGCGCGGGCCTGTTCGACGGCTTCCGGCTCGACACCGAGGGCCGGATCTGGACCAGCGCCGCCGACGGCGTGCATGTCTACCACCCCGACGGCACGCTGCTGGGCAAGCTGCTCGTGCCCGAGCGCGTGGCCAACGTCTGCTTCGGCGGGCCCAAGCGCAACCGCCTGTTCGTCTGCGCCACCACCTCGCTCTACGCCATCACCGTGAACGCCAAAGGAATCTGAACCATGCCGAGAACACTGCAGGCCGACAGCCTGCAATCCACCGTCGCGAGCATCCTGCGCGCCGCGGGCAGCCAGCAGGCCGAGGCCGAACAGGTCGCGGCCAACCTCGTGATCGCCAACCTCAGCGGCCACGACTCGCACGGCGTGGGCATGCTGCCGCGCTACATCGACGCCGTGGCCGAAGGCGGCCTGCATCCCAATGCGGCGGTGCGCATCAACCTCGACATCGGCACGATGCTCTCGCTCGATGGCCAGCACGGCTACGGGCAGGTGGTGGGCGTGCAGGCGATGGAGCTCGGCATCGAGCGCGCGCGCCGCCACGGCAGCTGCATCCTCACGCTCGCGCATGCGCACCACCTGGGCCGCATCGGCCACTTCGCCGAGATGGCGACCTCGCACGGGCTGGTGTCGATGCACTTCGTCAACGTGCTCTCGCGCCCGGTGGTCGCGCCCTGGGGCGGCGGCGACGGGCGCTTCGGCACCAACCCCTGCTGCATCGGCATACCGCTCGCGGGCGCCGAGCCCTTCGTGCTCGACTACGCCACCAGCCGCGTGGCGCAGGGCAAGATGCGCGTGGCCCACAACAAGGGCGAGCGCGTGCCCCCGGGCTACCTCATCGACGAGAACGGCGCGCCCACCGACGACCCCGGCGTGGTGGTGGTGCCGCAGGGCAACGGCCTGTTCGGCGCGCTCATGACCTTCGGCGAGCACAAGGGCTACGGCATGGCGCTGGCCTGCGAGCTGCTGGGCGGCGCGCTGACCGGCGGCGGCACCTGGCACCGGCCGGCCGACACCAGCCGCAGCGTGCTCAACGGCATGCTCACCGTGCTGATCGATCCCGAGCGCCTGGGCACCCAGGCCAGCTTCGACCAGGAGTCACGCGAATTCGTCGAGTGGCTGCGCCGCAGCCCACCGGGCCAGGGCTTCGACGCGGTGCAGATCGCGGGCGAGCCCGAACGCAAGGCGCGCGCGGCGCGCCAGCGCGACGGGATCTGGGTCGACGATGCGACCTGGGGGGAGATTGTGGCGGCGGGCGCGAAGGTGGGGGTCGCGGTCGCCGCCTGAGATCGCTAGCTCTTGCTGGCGTCGTGCGCAGGCTTGCCGACCTGCACGCTGGTGTCGTCGCCCTTGATCCTGGCCTGCACGGCCCGGATCGCTTTCTCGAGCCGCGCGCCGTAGTCGGCATCGGCCTGGCGGAAGTAGCTCAGCGAACGGTCGATGATGTCCTGCCGCCGGACCGCGCCCAGTCCGCCCGCGATGTTGTTCACCAGGCGCTGCTTCGCGGCTTCGTCCATCAGGCGGTAGAGGTCGCCGGCCTGCACGAAATCGGTGTCCTCGGGGTGCTGCTGCCACTGGTGGCTGCCGGTCCAGCCGTGGATCTGCAGTGGCGCATACACCGGCTCGTTGCTCTGCTTCGGCGCATCGCTGAAGCTGTTGGGCTCGTAGTTCGGGCCGCGGCCGCCGTTGCCGTCGCCGCGCATCGCGCCATCGCGGCCGTAGTTCCGTGCCGTGGTCGCATGCGGCCGGTTCACGGGCAGCTGCGTGTGGTTGATGCCCAGGCGGTAGCGCTGCGTGTCGCCGTAGCTGAACAGGCGGCCCTGCAGCATCTTGTCGGGCGAGGGGCCGATGCCGGGCACGAAGTTGGCCGGGTTGAACGCGGCCTGCTCGATCTCGGCGAAGTAGTTGTCGGGGTTGCGGTTCAGCGTGAGGATGCCGATGTCGATCTTCGGATAGTCCTTGTGCGACCAGACCTTGGTCAGATCGAAGGGATTGAAGCGGTAGCTCTGCGCCTCGGCCACCGGCATGACCTGCACCTGCACGCGCCAGCTCGGGAACTCGCCGCGCTCGATCGAGTGCAGCAGGTCGAGGTGGTGGTGGTTCGGGTTCTCGCCGCCCACGCGCTGTGCTTCTTCCGCGACGAAGGTCTCGATGCCCTGGTTGGTCTTGAAGTGGTACTTGACCCAGAAGGCCTCGCCCTGCGCATTGACCCACTGGAAGGTGTGCGAGCCGAAGCCGTCCATGTGGCGGTAGCTCCTCGGAATGCCGCGGTCGCCGAACAGCCAGGTGAACTGGTGCGTGGCCTCGGGCGAGTGCGAGAAGAAGTCCCAGGCGTTGTCGGGCTCCTGCACGTGGCTGTAGGGGTCGCGCTTCTGCGAATGGATGAAGTCGGGGAACTTGAGCGGATCGCGGATGAAGAAGATCGGCGTGTTGTTGCCCACCAGGTCGTAGTTGCCTTCCTCGGTGTAGAACTTGAGCGCGAAGCCGCGCGGATCGCGCACCGTGTCGGCCGAGCCCAGTTCGAGCGCCACGGTCGAGAAGCGCGCCAGCACCTCGGTCTTCTTGCCGACCTGGCCGAGGAATTTCGCCTTGGTCCACTTCGTGACGTCGGCCGTCACCTCGAAGGTGCCGAAGGCACCCGAGCCGCGCGCATGCACCACGCGCTCGGGGATGCGCTCGCGGTCGAAGCGCGCGAGCTTCTCGATCAGGTGATGGTCCTGCATCAGCACGGGGCCGTTCACGCCCGCGGTCTGCGACTGCTGGTTGTTCTCGACGGGCGCGCCGTTCTCGGTGGTGAGCTTGCGGGATTCGGTCATTGGGCTTTTCCTATCGGTTGTGGGAGCCCGTTTATTTTCAACAATCGAATGACCAGTTTCGATTGCGATTGCCTATGCCGGCGATAAGTCGCGGCCGCTGTGCGGCCCTGTCCTCAGCGGTTCAGAGCACCAGCGCGAGCAGCGCGTCGAGGTGTTCGGAGGGTTCGCGGCGGAAGCCCGAGCGCGCGAAGCGCTGCAGGCGGCCGACCGCCAGCGAGGTCAGCGCCGACGCGCGCACCTGCGCATCGACGCTCGGCGTGGCCGAGCCTTCGGCGGCGCGGTCCTCGCGCAGCGCCTGGCGGATGCTGGCTTCGATCTTGTCGAAGAACTGGTTCATGCGCTGCTGCAGCCGCTCGTTCTCGTAGACCAGCGCATCGCCGACCATGACGCGCGTCATGCCTGGATTGCGCTCGGCGAACTGCACCAGCATCGCGATGATGCGGGCCGCCTGTTCCTTGCCCGTGGCCTCGCGCTCGAGGATCTGGTTGACCAGGGTGAACACGCTCTGCTCGATGAAGTCGATCAGGCCCTCGAACATCTGCGCCTTGCTCGCGAAGTGGCGGTAGAGCGCGGCCTCGCTGACCTCGAGGCGGGCGGCCAGCGCCGCGGTGGTCACGCGCTCGGCGCCGGGCTGCTCGAGCATCGCGGCCAGGGCCTGCAGGATCTGCACGCGCCGCTCGCCGGGCTTGGGACGCTTGCGCGCCGGGGCGGCCGGCGCGGTTTCGGCCTGGGTCTCTGCACCGGGGACGACTGTCTCTTCGTTTTGCATGGGAGGCGCGTGCGGAAGATGTAAACAATTGATTCTCGCACAGCAGTGAGCGCATCCTCCGGTGCGCCCGGAGGCCCCGAAAGGCGGACATCGATCCCAGGGCTCAGCCCGGCGCCGCACCCTCGCGCACCAGCGGGCACAGCTTCAGCTCGCCCGACACCCGGCTGCTGAACTTCTGGCAGTGCTCGCGCGGCAGCGAGAAGCCCAGTTCGCCCAGCACCTCGGGCCAGTGCAATTCGTCGTCGATCAGCATGATGAACACCGGTCCTTGGTGCGCGCGCAGCCGCGCCGTCCATTGCGTCCAGAGCCCGTAGCCGCGCGCGCTCACGAGCTCGCCAGTCACGCCGAGGAAACGCGTGCCGGGATTGGCCCGCTCGATGAACGGCATCGCATAGGCCTGCGGCGGCGCCCACGCCAGCACCAGGCTGTGCGGCGGCAAATTGACATTGGCCAACTCGGCCGTCGGCGGCGCATGCTCGAGGCGGCCCCATTCGGGGTAGCGCGTGACCGCGGCGGAGACGACGCCCGCGCCAACCAGCAGCAGCACCATGCCCGTTCCCGATGCCGGACGGCCCGTGGCGCGGGCCAACGGGACGGCGACGGCGACCAGCAGCAGCACGCCGAGCAGCGCTTCCACCGGCACCAGGTAGCGCAGGATGGAGAAGAGCCCCATCCAGACCAGGAAGGCGCTGCCGCAGAAGATCAGCAGGAAGCGCAGGCGAGCGGTCAGCAGGACCCGGGGTCGCACGGCATCCGCGCGACCCCGCAGGCGCGTGGCGAGCAGGCCGAGGCCCGCGAGGATCAAGGCACCATAGGCGACCGCGAAGCGCGGATCCTTGAATGCGACGTCGGCCACCGTCAGTGTCGAGTCGTCCATCCAGTGGAACGGGTAGAACAGCACTTCCAGCGTCGTCTCGGGCATGAAGCGCATCTCGCGGGCGCTGACCGGCGGCACCATGCCGGAGCGGAAGAACGACTCGAAGAACGGAAAGACCGGATTGCCGGTCTGCCGATAGAGAAAGAGCCCCCACCAGCCATAGGTGAGCGCGAAGCCCGCCGACCAGGCCGCGGAAAAGGCGACGCCGCGGACCAGCCCGGCGCGCCAGCCGCGCCGGGCCCAGAACAACCCCAGCACGGCTGCCGGCGCATAGACAGCGGCCGTCAGCTTGGCGCCCGCCGCGAGCCCGAACAACAGCCCGCCGAGCAGGACGAAGCCGAGGCCGCGCCCGCGGGCATCGGCCTCGCCGGACAGCGCGCGCAACAGGCACATCACGCCCAGCAGCACCAGCGCGGCGACCTGGATCTCGTTGAAGGTGGTGCCGAGCTGGCTCACTGTCGCGGCGCCCGACAGGCCGAAGATGGCGGCGCAAAAGGCCAGCAGCAGCGGACGCGGCGAACGCAGCGGCAGATCCTGTACCGCGGAACGGGCAATGGACGCGGTCGCGAACGCCAGCAGGCCGAAGGGCAGCCCCATCAGGAAGGCCACGACCCGCGGGCGGTCCACGAGATGGATGAACGCTGCGTGGTAGTAGGGAATGTCCAGCAGCGGATTGAAATAGGTCTGGATGCCAGCCGCGTACATGTCCAGCCCCCAACGGCCGGTGAGCAGCGCCCAGGCGTTGTAGAGGTGGTAGTTGCGCAGGTCCCAGTTGGCATCCTGCCCGAGCGCCACCGACAGGGCACCGCCCAGCAACAGGCACGCCAGCAGCAGGCCGGCGCGCCGGAACACGTTCGTCATCGACACGCGCGGCTTCAGCGCGCGCGGATCATCGTGCCGTAGGCCTGGTCGGTCAGGATTTCGAGCAGCATCGCGTGCGGCACGCGGCCGTCGATGATGTGCACGGCATTGACGCCGCTCTTGGCCGCGTCGAGCGCGCCCTCGATCTTCGGCAGCATGCCGCCCGAGATCGTGCCGTCGGCGAACAGGTCGTCGATCTCGCGCGCGCTCAGGTTGGTGAGCAGCTTGCCGTCCTTGTCGAGCACGCCGGGCGTGTTGGTCAAGAGCATCAGCTTCTCGGCCTTGAGCACGGTGGCCAGCTTGCCGGCCACCACGTCGGCGTTGATGTTGTAGCTCTCGTTCTCCTCGCCGAAGCCGATCGGGCTCACGACGGGGATGAAGGCATCGTCCTGCAGCGCCTTGACCACGCTCGGGTCGATCGAGACGATGTCGCCGACCTGGCCCACGTCGTGCTGCACGTTGGGATCGGCGCGGTCGGCCAGCTTGAGCTTCTGCGCGCGGATCAGGCCGCCGTCGCGACCGGTCAGGCCCACGGCCTTGCCGCCGGCCTGGTTGATCAGGCCCACGATGTCCTGCTGCACCTCGCCGGCCAGCACCCATTCGACGACTTCCATGGTCTCGGCGTCGGTCACGCGCATGCCCTGGATGAAGCTGCCCTTCTTGCCCAGGCGGTTGAGCGCGGCCTCGATCTGCGGGCCGCCGCCGTGCACCACCACCGGGTTCATGCCGACCAGCTTGAGCAGCACCACGTCCTCGGCGAAGTCGGCCTGCAGCGCCGGGTCGGTCATGGCGTTGCCGCCGTACTTGATGACGATGGTCTTGCCGTGGAACTTGCGAATGTACGGCAGCGCCTGGGCCAGGATCTCGGCCTTGTCGCGCGGGGGAATGTTGAGGACGGGGTCGGTCATGGGCGGTCAGGCTCCGGGACGGTGGACGATGGGACGGGATTCTCGCAAAGACGAACGGTCAGGGCCGCAGCCAGCGCGGCACCTTGAAGCGCACGATCATGAGGTAGGCGCCGACGTAGGTCGTGACGAACAGAAGACAGAAGAACATCAGCACCAGGGTGTTGTTCCAGAACAGCACCGCCGGCACCACCGACATCGCGGCGAAGATCCACAGGTAGGGCGAGGTGCGGTTGTTGCGCGCGAGCAGCTGGCGCGCCTCGTCGTCGGCGAAGGCCACGCGCACGATGCGGCGGAAGATCAGCTGGTGGAAGTGCAGCGCGTCGGCCGTGCCCGGCGACTGGCCGCGCGCGAGCTTGCGGTAGATGGAGAACAGGGTCTCCCACACCGGGTAGATCAAGAGCAGCATCGGGAACCAGGGCGAGACCACGCGGTGGCGCTGCACCAGTGTCACGCAGGCCACGGCGATCACCATGCCCCAGACGTAGGCGCCGCCGTCGCCCGCGAAGATCTTGCCGCGCGGATAGTTCCAGATCAGGAAGCCGAAGGTCGCGCCGACCAGGCAGACCATCATGGCCGCGAGCTGGCGGTCGCCGAGCTGCAGTGCCACGTGCGAGATCGCGAGGCAGACCAGCACCGCCACCGTGCCCGCGAGGCCGTTGTAGCCGTCGATGATGTTGAAGGCATGCGGCAGGCCGCCGATCGCGAGCGCGGCGAACAGCACCGAGGCATAGGGCACGGCCGCGAGCCAGCCGTCGACCAGCGGGATGCCGGTGCGCGCGAGGCTCAGGCCATGCACCCAGCACACGAGCAGCGCCGCGCCCAGGGTGAGCATCAGCCGCCAGCGCACCTGCACGCGCTGCGTGACGTCCTCGACGATGCCGCCGAGCACGGCCGGCAGGATGCAGACCAGCATCAGCATCGAGGCCGACACGGGCCACGAGACGTTGAACGGATCGGTGCCGGTGATGCCGGCCGCGAGCCAGGCCACGCCCATGCCGAGGATGATGCCCGCGCCCCCCAGCCGCGGCACATGGCCCTTGTGGAAGCGCTGCGGCATGTCGGCGCCGTACAGCCGCGCATGGCGGCGCGCGCGGCGCATGAAGATCTGGACCGCGAAGGCGGAGACGAAGAAGCTGATGACGATCAGGGCAATCATGGGTGGTAGCGGGGCCCCTAGAATCCCCGGGCGAAATTAGACCATGGCCATCCCCGCTACGACCTCCCCCGCCGTCACGATTTCGATCGTGAGCCACGGGCAGCTCGAACTCGTGCGCCCCCTGCTCGACCAGATCGACCGCTTCAGCCGCGAACAGGTGGCCAAGGTGGTGCTGACGCTGAACATCCCCGAGTCCGACGCGCCGCTGGCCGGCGCCGCCTGGGGCTTCGCGCTCGAACGCATCGAGAACGCGCAGCCCAAGGGCTTCGGCGCCAACCACAACCAGGCCTTCGAGCGCTGCGCCACGCCATGGTTCCTGGTGCTCAACCCCGATATCCGTTTCGATGCCGATGTGCTGGCGCCGTTGATCGCCCTGGCCGCGCCCGACGCGGGGCTGCTCACGCCGCGCATCATGGAGCCCGGCAAGCGCGAGCCCGAGCAGCACCGCGACATCCTGACGCCGCTGGAGATCCTCACGCGCAAGAAGCCCGGCTATGCACGCCCCACGGTTCCGGCCTGGGTGCCGGGCCTGTTCATGCTGTTCCGCGCCGAGGCCTATGCCGCCGTGCGCGGTTTCGACGAGCGCTTCTTCATGTACGGCGAGGACTTCGACATCTGCGCGCGGGTGCAGCTGGCTGGCTGGCGGCTGCAGGTCGGCGAGCAGCTGCGCGCGCGGCACGACGCGCAGCGCGCGAGCCACCGCAGCGGCAAGTACCTCTACTGGCATGTCACCAGCCTGCTGAAGATCTGGGCTTCGAGCGCGTTCTGGCGCTATCGCCGACTGCGCCGCCAGGCGGCCTGATCGGCCCCGCCCCTCAGCCCAGCAATCGGCGCAACGAGCGCACCCCGGGCAGCCGCGTCAGCTTGCCGATGGCGCGGATCAGCCCCGGCGGGCTGTGCTCGGCCATGAAGACGGTGGCGCGCAGCTCGAGCTTCTTGCGGCCGCTGACCGCCGGGCTCGCATAGACGATCGCCGCGTATTCGGCGAGCACCGCGCTCATCTCGGCGCGGTTCGGGTCGTTGGCCTTCACCGCCTCGATCACGTGGTCCATGAAGAAGCGGCCGAAGCGCGGCATCAGGCAGTCGCGCAGCACGTAGCGGTTGCGCCGGGGTTCGTCGGGGAACATGCCGACCAGCTTCTTGAAGTACTTGAAGCGGCTGCGGATCATGCGCATGTCGAACGAGGTGCTGCCGGTGTGGATGCACCAGACCGTGACCACCTTGTCGATGAAGTGGTTCGTGAAGCCCTTGCGGAAGATGCGCAGGAACAGGTCGTCGTCCTCGAAGCCCATGAACTGGGTGTCGAAGCCGCCCACCGCGTCGAAGGCCTTGCGCGTCACGATCGCGGCCGAGGGCAGCACGAAGATGTCGTGGCGCAGCATCTCGAAGATGTTGGTCTTCGGGTGATGCAGCGTGTGGTCCTTGACCATCGCCGCGCGGATGATGTTGCCCTCGCCATCGGCCTCGGCCAGGTCGGCGTAGACGAAGCCCAGGCGCGGGTCGTCGGCCGGGATGCCCTTGACCAGAATCTCGATGTGATTCGACAGGTAGAAGTCGTCCTGGTCGAGGAAGCAGATGTACTCGGCCGTCGAGGCCGCCACGCCGGCGTTGCGCGCCGAGCCCTGGCCGCCGTTCTCCTTGTCGAGGATGCGGAACGGGAAGCGCGCGGCCAGCGCGTCGAGGCTGGCACGCTCCTCGGGACGCGAGCCGTCGTTGACCACGATGACCTCGCTGGCCGGCATCGACTGCGCGAACACGCTCGCCACCGAGCGCTCGATGAAGGCCGAGCCGTTGTAGAACGGGATCACGACCACCACGGTCGGCGGCGCGGAGGCGGGGGTCTGGGGGATGTGGCTCACGGAGGGCTCGGGAATGGATCAGACGGATTCGAACAGATCGCGCACCACGCCGCGAAAACCGCGGCCGAAGCGGTCGTAGCGACCGGTCCGGGCCTCGCGCAGGATCGGCAGCACGCGCGCCCAGCGCGAGGCCGGCAGCTGCGTGCGGAAGCGCTGGTGCACGATCTTGCCGCGCAGCTTGTCGAGGGTGTCGGCGGTCACCGGGCGGCCCGCGCGCGCCACCTGCTCGAGGCGCTCGAGCAGCAGCTCGGCCTTGCGCGCGCGCTCGACGTGGGTGGTGCCGCGCGAGGCCAGGGCCTTGCGCACCTTCTCCATGAAGGTGTCGCGCCGCGCGCCGATCTGGTTGCCGCCATGTTGGCGGTAGTCGATCAGTTGCGCCTCGACGGTGTCGATGCGCGCGAAGGCCGAGGCCACCGTGGCGATCCACTCGTCGTGCACCCATTCGACCGGGAACGGCAGCACCGCGTCGAGCAGCTCGCGATGGAACACCGTGGTCGCGCCGGTGACGATGTTGCGGCGCAGGAGCACGTCGAAGGCCTGGCCCGCATGCATGCGCTCGAGCTCGCTGGCCGTGACCTCGATCGCATGGAACAGCGTGCCACCCAGCGGCGCGCCCTGGGCGTCGACGAGGCGCGCGTCCGAGTGCAGCAGCCGCAGCTCGGGCCGGCGCTCGAACTCGGCCACCAGCCGCTCGAGCCGCTCGGGCACCCAGGCATCGTCCTGGTCCGACAGCGCGATCAGCGTGCCGCCGCAGGCGCGCACCGCCTGCTCGAAGTTCTTGACCACGCGCAGGCCGACGGGATTGACGATGACGCGCAGCGCGATCGCGAGGCCGGGCCGCTCGCGCAGGCATTCCTCGACAGTGGCGCGGGCCACCTCGACGCAGGCATCGCGCGAGGCGTCGTCGGACAGCACGATCTCCATCGGCGGCCGGGTCTGCAGGCAGATGCTGCGGACCTGCTCGCGCACGAAGCGCTCGCCGTTGTAGGTGCACAGGGCGACCGAGACGGTCAGTGCCCCGGCGGAAGAAGCCGCCACCTCGCTCATGGCGCCAGCCCCTTCGGCGCGCGCGGCGGCCAGGCATAGCTGAAGTCCTCGATCGCGAGGCTCAGGTTCGGGTTGTAGGCCGGGTCGTTGAACAGCAACTCGCCCCAGCGCTGCTTCATGTAGCCCTCCTCGCCGAGGAAGCGCTGGATCTGCGCCTCCGACAGGTCCGAGGGCCGCGTGGCCGACTCGTGGTGGTAGAGCTCGGCATGGGGCGTCCAGACGTTGCGGTAGCCGGCTTCGCGCAGCCGCAGGCAGAAGTCGACGTCGTTGTAGGCGACCTTGAGGTTCTTCTCGTCGAGCCCGCCCACCTGTTCGTAGAGCGCGCGCCGCACGATCAGGCAGGCGGCCGTCACGGCCGAGAAGCCCTGCAGCAGCGCCGCGCGCCCGAAGTAGCCGGCGTCGCCCTGGCCGAGCCGGCGGTGCGCATGGTCGGCCACGCCGCCGCGGTAGCCCAGCACCACGCCCGCATGCTGCAGCGTGTTCTCGGGATACCACAGCCGCGCGCCCACGGCGCCCACGCCGGGCTGCAGCGCGATCGAGACCATCTCGCCGAGCCAGTCGGGCGAGATCACCTCGATGTCGTTGTTGATCAGGCCGAAGACCTCGCCCCTGGCGACCGCCGCGGCCTGGTTGTTGAGCGCCGAGTAGTTGAAGGGGCTGTCGTCGCGCAGCACGCGCACGCCCGCGCGCGCCGAGATCTCCTCGAAGTAGCGCAGCGCCTCGGGGTCGTCCGAGCCGTTGTCGATCAGGATGATCTCGTAGCGCGGGTAGAGGGTCTTCTCGAGGATGCTCTCGATGCACTGGCGCACCAGCTTCAGGCCGTTGCGCGTGGGAATGAACAGCGACACCAGCGGCAGCTCGGCCGGCAGCGCATGGCGCACGCGGAAGCCGGCGCCCGCGCGCTCGGCCGTGGCCTCGATGCCGCCGCGCGCCAGGTGCGCCTGCAGCGCGCGCTCGCCGCCCTCGGGCGCGTACTCGGCCGGGTCCATCGCATGCACCGCCTCTTCGGAAGCCACATGGCGGTGGTACAGCGCCTTCGGCACATGGACGATGCGCGCCGCATCGAGGCGTTCGGCCGCGCGCAGCACCAGGTCGTAGCGCGCCGCGTCGCCGAAGCGCTCGTCGAGCCGCCCCACCTCGCGCAGCAGCGGCGCCGCGAAGAAGGCCAGCCGCGAGACGAAGTCCTGCGAGCGCAGCAGGTCGAGGTTCCAGTCGGGCTTGAAGTACGGCGCCGAGCGCTGCCCGTCGGCCGCGATCCGGTCCTCGTCGGTGTAGATCAGCGCGGCCTCGGGATGGGCCACGGCGGCCTCGGCCACGCGCCACAGCGCATCGGCGGCCAGCGCATCGCGCGCATCGCAGGCGGCGAGCCAGCCGTCGGCACCGGGGTCGGCGGCGTTGAAGGCCTGCGCGAGCGTCGCCTCGGCGAACTCGATGCGCGGCTCGGCCGCGGCCAGCCGGCCGGCCAGCACCTTGACCTCCTGCGCCGTGCCCGGGCCGGCCGCGAGCACCAGCCGCCAGTGCGCGAAGACCTGGTCGCGCACCGAAGCCACGGCGCGCTCCGCCTGCTGCGCATCGGCGCCATCGAGCGCCATCACCAGCACGAAGCCTGGCCGGCGCGGCCAGCCGCCGGCCTGCGCCTCGAGCGCCTGGCGCTGCGCCGGCGCGAGCGGCGCGTCGTGGCGCTTGACCCATTCGCGGTACTGGAAGCGGTCGGGCCGAGAGGCATCGGCCATCAGCGGCGGGCCGTCGTTGCGCAGCAGCACACCGACCGAGCGCACCACGCCGCGCAGGCCCGATTGGCGCAGGATCTTCACGGCGCGGCGCGCGGTGCCGCCGAGGCCACCGCCCTTGTAGAGAGCGTTCGGGATGAAGCTCAAGGCACGCAGGAGGCGATTCATGGCCGCACCTCCGGCACGGGCCTCGGCGGCCAGGCCAGCGCGAAGTCTTCCGAGGCCAGGCTCAGGTTCGGGTTGTAGGCGGGATCTCGGTCGAGCACGGCGGCCCAGCGGGTCTTCATGTGGTTCTCTTCTCGCGCCGCGCGCTCGCGCTGGGCCGGATCCAGGTCGCGCGGCCGGGTGGCCGATTCATGGTGGTAGAGCTCCGCATGCGGCGTCCAGACGTTGCGGTAGCCGGCCTCGCGCAGGCGCAGGCAGAAGTCGATGTCGTTGTACGAGATCTTGAGGTGGTCGGCATCGAGCCCGCCCACCTGCCGGTAGACGGCCTTGCGCACCACCAGGCAGGCCGCGGTCACGGCCTCGAAGGACTGGATCAGCTGCGCGCGGTTGAAGTAGCCGCCCTCCGCGCGCGGCAGGTGCTTGTGGGCATGGCCGGCGATGCCGCCGATGCCCAGCACCACGCCCGCGTGCTGCACCGTGCCGTCGGGGTAGAGCAGCTTCGCGCCCACCGCGCCGACGTCGGGCTGCAGCGCGAGCGCCACCATCTCCTCGAGCCAGTCGGGGGTGATGACCTCGATGTCGTTGTTGATCAGCGCCACCAGTTCGCCCCGGGCCTGTGCCACCGCGGCGTTGTTGAGCGCCGCGTAGTCGAACGGCCCGTCGTCGCGCAGCACCTGGAAGCCCGGCTGCTCGCGCAGCTCGGCGAAGTAGCGCAGCGCCTCGGGATCGGTGGAGCCGTTGTCGACCAGCAGGATCTCGTAGTCGGGGTAGGTCGAGAGCGCCACGATGCTCTCGATGCACTGACGCACCAGGCCCAGCGCATCGCGCGTGGGGATCACCAGCGACACCTTCGGCCAGCGCGCGGGTGACGCCAGCCGGGTGCGGTAGCCATGCGACGTGCTTTCGGTGCGCGCGGCCAGGCCGATGCGCTCGAAATGCTCGTCGAGGGCCCGTTCGCCCGCGATCTCGGCATAGGGCTTGGCGCCGGCCGACTGGGCCGTGCTCTCGGCATGCGCGCGCCAGTGGTAGAGCACGTGCGGGATGTGCCGCACCTGCCGCAGCGGGTCGATGCGCTCGATGCAGCGCAGCGCGAGGTCGTAGTCCTGCGCGCCCTCGAAGCCCTTGCGGAAGCCGCCGACCTCGAGCACCAGCGCGCGCTGGTAGACCCCGAGGTGCGAGAACATGTTCTGCGAGCGGAACAGCTCGGGGTTCCAGTCGGGCTTGAAATAGGGGTTGTAGCGCCGGCCGGCGGCGTCGATCTTGTCCTCGTCCGAATAGACCATGCGCGCCTCGGGATGGGCGCGCAGCTCGTGCGCGACGCGCAGCAGCGCATCGGGCGCGAGCAGGTCGTCGTGGTCCATCAGCGCCACCCAGTCGCCACCGGCCAGCGCCAGCGCGCTGTTCGAGGCTTCGGAGATGTGGCCGTTGACCGGCCGGCGGACCCAGCGGATGCGGCTGTCCTCGGCGGCCGCGGCCTCGAGGAGGGCCGCCACCTGCGGATCGGTCGAGGCATCGTCGGCGATGCAGAGCTCCCAGCGGTCGTAGGTCTGCGCGCGCACCGAGGCAATGGCTTCGCGCAGCCAGGCCGGCTGGGGGTTGTAGGTGGGCATCAGCACCGAGATCAGCGGGCGTTCGGACCAGCCCTGCGTCTCGGCCGCGAGTGCCGCCAGCGGCCCCGCCTGCAGCGCCGCCGACCGCGCGATCCATTCCGCGTAGTTGCCGCCCGCGATGCCCGCCGGCAGCGGCGGCCCGCCGCGCAGGCGCTGCACCACCCGGCTGGCCCAGCGCACCGGGGCCGTGAGCCGCCAGCTGGTCGAGCGCTCCATGGCGGCCACCTGCTGCTCGAGCGCATGCACCCGGGCCTGCAATTGGGCCTTGGTCAGCTCGGCGGGGCGTGCGGGTCGGCGTCTCCCTGTGGATGCGGCGGGCAGCGTGGGCCTCATAAAATACGGTCGATCATTCCGAAAACTCGCGCCGAGGCCATGGCCGCGCGAAGAAAAGGCCGGTGGTGCGCACTTTCAGCGCGGGGCGTCGCAACGAACGCCTGCTCACGGCTCGCCCCGGCAGGGGTCGGTAAAATTATCGCTCCATAAAGAAACAGGGTTCGAAAAATGCGGGTGCTTTCAGTCGTGCTGTCGGGAGGCGCCGGATCGAGACTATGGCCAGCTTCGCGCCAGGCCTTCCCGAAGCCTTTCATGAAGCTCGGGGGCTCGACCCTGCTGCAGCAGGCGATCGAGCGGGGCCAGGCCTGCGGCACGGGCGATCTGATGATCGTGACCAACAAGGATCACTTCTTCCTGACCAAGGACGTGCTCGACGGCATGAGCGATCCGCCGGACACCACCTATCTGCTCGAGCCCAAGGGCCGCAACACCGCGCCGGCGATCGCGCTTGCTGCACTGCAATGCGAACAGCAGTTCGGTGGCGATACGGTGATGCTGGTGCTGTCCGCCGACCACCTCGTCCCCGACGTCGAGGCCTTCGTCGCCAGCGCGAGCGAAGCCTTCCGACTGGCCAACGAGGGCTCGCTGGTGCTGTTCGGCATCGCGCCCACCGCGCCCGAAACCGGCTTCGGCTACGTCGAGGTCGACCGCGTCTCGCGCCAGAGCCAGCCGGTCAAGCGCTTCGTCGAGAAGCCCGACCTCGCCACGGCCCAGGAATATCTGGCAACCGGGCGCTACTACTGGAACAGCGGCATGTTCTGCTTCACCGCCGCCAGCATCCTGGCCGCGTTCGAAAAGCAGGCCCCCGAGGTTCTGCGTGCCGCCCGCAACGCCATGGGCAATGCCACGCGCAACGGCAGCACCCTCGATTTCAACCTGCACACCTTCGGACTGCAACCCGACATCAGCATCGACTACGCCGTCATGGAGCGGGCCGACAACGTGCACGTGGTGCCCGCCAAGTTCTCCTGGAACGACGTGGGCTCCTGGCCCGCCGTGGCGAGTGCCCATCCGGCGGATGCCAACGGCAACACGCTGCCGGATGACGTCGTGGCCGTGGACACCACCGGCACGCACGTCCAGGTCGAGAGCCATGGCGCCAAGGTGGTGGCCACGCTCGGCGTCCATGACCTCGTGATCGTCGACACGCCCGACGCGCTGCTGGTGGCGCACAAGAACAGCGCGCAGCAGGTCAAAAAGGTCGTGGACCTGCTGAAATCGCGCAAGCACGAGACCGTTCAGCTGCCGGCCACCGTCCATCGTCCCTGGGGCACCTATGCGTCGCTCAAGGAAGAAGACGGCTACAAGGTCAAGCGCATCACGGTCAAGCCGGGCCAGTCGCTTTCGCTGCAATACCACCACCAGCGCGCCGAGCACTGGGTCGTGGTCCAAGGCAAAGGCATCGTGCAGATCGGCGAGGTCGAGCACGAGACCGTGCGCGGCCAATACCGCTACATTCCACTCCAGGAAAAACATCGCCTGACGAACACCGGCCACGAAGAGCTGGTGCTGATCGAAGTGCAGTGCGGGAGCTACCTGGGAGAAGACGACATCGTCCGCCTCGCGGACACCTATGGGCGAGCATGAGCGCAACAGCACATTCGAATCTTCATCGCAACGCGTGGACCGACTGGTGGGAAGGATCCCGCCGCGTCGACATCTGGTGGACCCTGGCCTGGTTCGACATCGTCCTGCGCTATCGCCGCTCGCTGCTCGGACCGATCTGGCTCACGCTGAGCATGGGCGTGATGATCGCGGGCATGGGCCCGCTGTACAGCGCGCTGTTCGGCACCGAGCTGTCGCGCTTCTTCCCCCACCTCGCGCTCGGCGTGATCTTCTGGGGGCTGTTCTCCAGCATCGTCACCGACGCCTGCCACACTTTCGTCAATTCCTCGCACTACCTGAAGCAGGGCTACTTCCCGATCACGCTGTTCGTGTGGCGCAGCCTCGGGCGCAACATCATCCAGTTCGCCCACCAGATCGTGCTGTACGTGCCGGTGGCGCTGTGGGCCGGCATTTCGCTGTCGTGGCACGTGCTGCTGTTCTTTCCCGCCTTCCTGCTGCTGCTGGTGAACGCACACGCCATCGGCCTGGTGCTGGGCCTGGTCTGCACGCGCTTTCGCGACATCACGCAGATCGTCACCAGCCTGATGCAGATGCTGATGTTCCTGACGCCGGTGTTCTGGCTGCCCGAGAACCTGCCGGGACGCGCGCGCTACGTGCTGTGGAATCCGCTGGCGCAGATGCTCGACCTGCTGCGCACCCCGCTGATGGGCGGCATGGCCAGCGTGCATGACTGGCTCGGCATCCTGTGCTGGACCGTCGTCAGCATCGTGGGCGCCAGCCTGTTGTTCGTGAAGTACCGACGCCGCGTCGTTTATTGGCTCTGATTGCCCATGGCCCTGATTTCCCTCCAGAACGTCTCCGTCAGCTTCCCGATCTACGGCGCCGGTGCCAGTTCGCTTCGCAACACCCTGGCCGCCTCGGTGACGGGTGGGCGCCTCGGCAAGGAGACCGGCGTGACGGTCGTGCAGGCGTTGCGCGACGTCAGCTTCGAGCTGCGCAGCGGCGACCGGCTCGGGCTCGTCGGCCACAACGGCGCGGGCAAGTCGACCCTGCTGCGCACCCTCGCGGGCGTCTACGAACCGACCTCGGGCTCGTTCACGCGCCAGGGCACCGTCTCCAGCCTGATCGATCCTGTGCTCGGCATCGAGGTCGATGCCACGGGCATCGAGAACATCATGCTGCGCGGCCTCGTGATGGGCATGAGCCGCAAGCAGGTGGACAAGCTGACGCAGGACATCTGCGAGTTCAGCGGCCTCGGCGAGTACGTCAACATGCCGGTGCGCACCTACTCCACCGGCATGCTGATGCGGCTGGCGTTCTCGATCTCGACCAGCATCCAGTCCGACATCCTGCTGATGGACGAATGGCTGTCGGTCGGCGATGCGGAATTCACCGAGAAGGCCGAGAAGCGGATGCGCGAAGTGGTGACCAAATCGGGCATCCTGGTGCTGGCTTCTCATTCGCCCGATCTGATTGCAAAGGAATGCAATCGCGTGATCCACCTCGAGCACGGCCGGATCGTCTCCGAGTCCCGATCCGAGCCCGAGTCCTGAACCGCTCCGCCTGCTCGCGGGCGGACCAGACGACGATCAGCCGGGATGCCGCGCGGGGCCGCGGGCCGCGCGTATTTCTTCCAGCCGCGCGCGTACGCGCCGGCCGCTGGCCTCGAGGGACATGCTCGTTCTGGCGCTCTCGCGTGCACGAGCGCCGAGCTCGCGGCCCCATGCCTGGTTCTCGTACAACCGGCGCATGAATTGCGCCGCATGCGCTTCCGACGGTTGCGCCCATTTCAGTCCGGCACCGTAGGGCGGTATGGCCTCGTGAAGCGTCACGATCTCATAGGGGACCAGCAGGCTGTTGTCCTCGTCCATGAAATCGACATTGCCTGAAAAGTTCGTGGCGATCACCGGCTTCCCGAGCAGCATCGCCTCGGCCATCGTCAGCCCCAGCCCTTCGCTGCGGTGCAGGGAAACGTAGGCATCGCAGGCATCGATCAGCGCGAGCACGTCCGCCGCGCTGTAGACCTCGTTGATCAGCGTGACGCCGGCTTGCGCAGCCGCGTCGCGCAACTGCTGGAACTGCTGCGGATGGCGCTCGCCCGATGAAGTCTTGAGCACCAGTTCGACCGGCTCGTCGGGCCGGAAGGCCTGCCTGAACGCGCGGATCAAACCCAGCGGATTCTTCCGCTCCATCACGCTCATCATGTGGAAGTTGAAGACGAAGGTGTAGCGATCATCGCTCAGGCCGAAATGTCGGCGGCCGCGTGGCTCGAAGGGAGCCAGCTTCACGCCGGGGAACAGCGTGCGCACGGGCACCGGCAGGCGCTCGCGCAGCCCGCGCGCCACGAACTCGGTGGCGGTCCACACCTCGTCGACGGTTCCGGCCTGCTCGAGCCATGACACGGGAATGGTGTCGAATTCCCAATACCAGTAGGCGATGCGATAGGTGCGCGGTACGCGTTCGCTCAGATTGGCAAGCTCGAAAGCCCGCTCGAAAAAAGGCACCGGCTGGGCATGGATGATGGTGACGTCATGACACTCCATTCCGTCGAAATCGACATGCCGCGGATCGTCGGTGAAGTCCGTGTGCAGGTCGCGCAGCGAGGCGGGAATGCCGACCGCGGCCAATCCCTGGACCAGGCTTTCGGCGGACACCCGAAGGCCCGAGGGATAGCAGAAGTGCCCCACGATGTTGGCGCCCGGCCGCATGAGCGCCTCGACGGTGGCATCGACGTCCAATTGCCGGCACCAGTTGCGCGGCGCCTCGTCCAGCGGGCCTTCGAACGATGCGAGCCAGGACAGCCATTCGCGCGCGCGATCCGCCGAGAACAACGCATCCGGGAATGCTTCGCGCCAATCGCCATGCGCCGCATAGCCGATGCGAAGCTGCATGGCGGGCGCCTGCCATTCGGGCCAATGGGAGACATCGAGCCAATTCCCATCGGCGCCGAATGCCGACCTGAACCAGGCCACGAACCCCTCCCGGCCAAAGACGGTCAGGGCATCGGGACGCTCCGATTGCCAGGCGGGCGTGAACAGATAGGCACGCGTGAGTTCACGCTGCGGGTCCTGGGCGGCTTCGAGAAAAAGCCACCAGACTTCCTCCAGACTCAGGTTGGCATCGAATCTTGCATGGCGCAGGTACCAGCGCAGCAATTCGGCATTGCCGGTCGGCAACAAGCCGTCGGGCAATTCGGCGCGCGCGGGAAAATCGACGAGCAGGTATTGACGCGCGCGGCTCGCGAAGTCCGACCGCAGCAACTGCTGCAATTGCGCCAGCGCGGCGGGAGACAGGCCGAATCCTCGACCATCCGATTCACCCAAGGAAGCGAGGAAGGACGAGGCATCCGCGGAAAAGGCGCGTGGAAATCGCTGTCGCAGCCGATCGTCTTCACGCCACAGGTCGATGCAGAAGCGCGCCGCCGATGGCAGATCGACCACCTCGCTCGCCGAGACCGGCGGCCAGAAAATCGAATCCAACGGCAGGTCGACGCGGCGTGCGACGGCCTCGTTGTCGAAGAGATCGACCGGTTCGATGAAAGCGGCCGATGCGCCGCGTTCGGTCGTGCGCGCAAGCAACCGGGCGAGTTCGAGCTCGCGAAGCTCGGCGGCCGCGCGCGCGCGCACGAAGCGCACGCGCTCCGGCCAGCGCCAGGGCGTGACGAGCCACCATGCTCCCCGGGCGGCCCAGAGGGCGCTGCGTTTCAGCGAGCCCTGCGGCTTACCCATGCCGCTGCAGGAAATCAGCGTACGCTGCCTGCAGACCGGTCTCCAGCGATGTCTTCGCGGTCCAGCCCAGCGCGGCCATGCGTTGGACGTCGAGCAGCTTGCGCGGCGTGCCATCGGGCTTGCTCGCATCGAAGCGCAATTCCCCCGTATAGCCCACGGCCTGCTTCACGCGCTCGGCCACCTCGCGGATCGTGACGTCGGTGCCGACGCCGACATTGATCAGCGGCGTCACATCGGCACGCGTCAACTCGGCAAATCGATCCTGCGGCAAGGTCAGCAGGAAGAGGATCGCCTCGCCCAGGTCCGACGAGTACATGAATTCCCGGCGCGGATTTCCCGAGCCCCACACCATCACCGACGGGTCGTTGCGCAGCTTGGCTTCGTGAAAGCGCCGGATCAACGCGGGAAGCACATGAGAATGTTCCGGGTGGTAGTTGTCGCCGGGGCCATACATGTTGGTGGGCATCAGCGCGAGATAGCGGGTCCCGTATTGCCGATTGAACGCCCAGCACGATTCGACGCCGGCAATCTTCGCGAGCGCATACGGACGGTTGGTGGCTTCGAGCGGTCCGGTCAACAGATAGTCCTCGCGAATCGGCTGCGGACAGTCCCGCGGATAGATGCAGGAGGAACCGAGAAAGATCATCCGCTCCATCTGCGCTTCGTGCGCTGCGTCGAACACGTTCAATTGAATGCGCAAATTCTTGTGCAGGAAGTCGACCGGGAAGTTCGAATTGGCCAGAATGCCGCCGACCTTGGCCGCGCTCATCACCACATGGGTGGGGCGCTCGCGCAGAAAGAAATCGCGTGTGGCAGCCCGGTCCTCGAGATCGAGTTGGGCATGGGTGGCTGTCACCAGTTCGATGTCGGGGCGATCGGCGAGTGCCTTCAGCGTGGCGGATCCGACCAGACCGCTGTGTCCGGCGACGAAGACTTTTCTTGTTGTCATGGCAATGGGTTCTCCAGGTTTCTGGATTGGAGGGTACCTGGAATCGAGGTCTGGGGTTTTAGCGCGATACGAGTCGCCGCATCCATTGCAACAGAGGATGCCAGAGCGAGCGCGTCTTTCTGAAAAAAGCGTAACCAGCCACGCGACGCAACCTGGTTGCGATCTTGCGCGACATCACATCCACCTTCACCGCGCCGGCCGCGGCGGCACCCTGGACATGAACGGAAGGATGCTGGTACTTGCCGGCATAGAGGCCCTCGCTCGGCGCCAGAATGAAACGAATCAGCGCTTCCTCGGCCTCTTCCCATTGCACGCGGCCGGCTCGCGCGCTTTCCCAGCCGCGCGCGCCCAAGACATGCACTTGCGAGAAATCCAGCGGCTGCAATGCATCGAGTTCGTAGAGCAGGCCATTGAAGCCCGGCAGGATGTATTCGTTCATCGTGCCCTGATTCGGCGCGACCACGCATTGACCGCGCCCCATCGCTTCGAGGAACGCCTGCCCGATCCCCTCGTCGAGGCGGGACGCGAAGAAGACATTGGCTCGATCCAGCACGGCCTCGAGATCCTTCTTGTCCTCGAACCAGGTGGAGGTGGTGATGCGATGCCGCGCGATGTCTTCCTCGGGCGGCATTTCGGACGGCGGCGATCCCGGATCGCCGGCCAGGTGCAGGTGCATCGAATCGAAGCGCGCCGTTCCGATCAGGCGCCGGATCGAGTCCCAGGGCAGCTGCGATTGCCGGCGCACCCAGAAGAAGCCGTGCAATCCCTCCGACGGCGCCACGGGAGGGCGCGTCGGCTGGTAGTAGCGGACGAAGTGGCTGGCGATGCCGAAACTCTTCGTCAGGCCGTGCAATGCCGTGGAGAAGTTCAGCACCTTCGAACCCTGGAACGGCTCCCAGAATTCCGAGAGGGGCGTCACCGGTCCCTGCCACAAGGCGAACTGGTCCAGCATGGGAACGTAGATCACGTTGGGATGCACGTGCCGGAAATGCCTGGCGGGCGGCGTGCAATAGGACTGGAACATGATGACCACGTCATATCCCTGCACGTCGGACCAGGGCACCGGCGCGCCCCCGCGCCAGGCCTCGTCCCAGAAGCGGTCGACCACATGCCCGCGACGCTGCAGGATCTCGACGAGGAAACCCGTCGACAGCGTCGAGCGGTGGTACGAATGGTCCACATAAGCGATGCGCGCCATCTCGTTCACCTCCGGAGCCGGGCGTAGCAACGGACCGCCACGTTGTAGAGGAACGGAGAACGATGCAGCAGCCCCTTGGCCAGGTCCTTCGCGGAACGGCGGATGGAAGGCACCGCGTTCGGCGCGATGGGCACGGCCGCCGGGGTGTCCTTGGGATGCTGCAGCGTGACCATGGCCGCCCAGGCCACCGCCGTCTGGAAATCGGGGCGGTCGACGTGGTCCGCGAAGACGCGCCGCAGGAAGAGCGTCAACGACTCGCTTCTCGGCACCGGCTCATCGGGCAACTGATGCTCGAAACCGAAGTAGCCGTCGTAGAGACCGCGCACCTCTTCGCGCGTCAGGAACGGAAAGCGGTCGCTGACCACACGCAGGCAGTCCCGGCTGTGTCCCACGGCATCACCCGAGGTTCCGCCCAGCGAATAATGGATCGCGACCTCCTGGGTGTAGACGAAGCGGATGCCCGCATCGAGGCTGGTCATGATCCACTTGAAGTCCGCCGCGATCTTGTAACTGGCGTCGTAAGGCCCCGAATGCTCGTAGGCCGAGGGCGTGGCATAGATGCCGTTGTGGCAATCGCTGGCGCAAGTGAAATAGCTGCCGGGATGGACGAAAGCCGGCGGCCATTCGACGACCGGCTTGCCGCCGACTTCATGCACCAGGGCGCCCGTGAACAGCAGCGTCGGAGCATCCATCAGGCCTCGCATGCGATGCACGGCGATCTCCGCCGAATGCGGCTCGAGCCAGTCGTCGGAATTGAGGATGCAGATCAATTGCCCGCGCGCCAGCGGCACCGCCTTGTTGATGGCGTCGTAGAGTCCGCGGTCCGGTTCGGAGACGAAGTAGTCCAATCGCTCAGCATGGCGCAGGATCAGGTCCACCGTGCCGTCCGTGGATGCACCGTCGAGCACGATGTGCTCCACGTTGCGATAGGTCTGGCGCTGCACGCTCTCGATGGCCCGTTCCAGTGTTGCAACGTTGTTGCGCACCACGGTCACGTAGCTGATCAGGGGTTCGTCCGGCGTGCCGGACTTCAGGACACCGCGTGTGCGCAGGCCGCCTTCGACGCGCCCCGCCGCCCCGGAGGCCGCGAGCGTGTCGCGCCACAGGGGCCATTCCCGGCCCGGCGCCTCGAGGATGCTCAAGGGGATGCCGAAGTCCGGTCCCTGGGCGCCGTTCTCGTAGGCCAGGTAAGTGGCGAGGGGGGACGGCCCTTGCTCGAGCACCGGCGCGCGGCCCTCGCGCACCGGGCCGGTCTGCCGTTGCCACAGGAGGGACGATGGCCAGACCCGGTAGCGCTCGCAGGCATCCAGCAGCACCGCTGTCACGCGCTCGATGCAATGCGCGCGATCGAAGGTGCGCGCACGCCGCAGCGCGCTCGCCGCCGCCGCTTGCCGCGCCTCCGGCGAGATCGCGAACTGCGCGATCGCGCGAGCCGCGGCGTCGACATCGCGGGCCTCCACCAGCACGCCGGCATCGGCCACCGTTTCCGCAAAGGCCGCATCGCCAGCGCACACGACGGGCGTGCCGCACGCCATCGCCTCGAGCGGTGCCAGGCCAGCGCCCGCGCCATGCAAGAGGTCGACAAAGCACAGGGCGTCGCCATAGAGCGCGGCCAGATCCGCGTTCTCGGTCCGTGCTGCCGGCACGACGAGGATTCGCGCCCGCCGCTCGCCGGCGGAAGCGAGCGCGGCCCCGATGGCCGAGGACTGCTCGTCCGGATCGGCCACGAGCACGAGGTGGAGATCGCTCGCGGACGCATGGTCGGCCGCCTGCAGGAATGCGCGCACCAGTCGATCGAGCACCTCGGGGGGCTGCGCCGATGCACTCGCCACCACATAGGGCACGGCCGCGGGAATGCCATGTTTCGAGCGCGCAGCAGCCCGGCGCGCGGCATCCTCGCAGGGCTCGAACCAGGCACTCACCGCCGGCGGGATGACCGCGACCTGGGCGGGACTGAGATCGGGCCGGAAGCGCAGCAATTGCCGCCGCGCGAATTCCGACAAGGTGAATACCAATGAGCGCTGATCGAGGCTCGATACCAGATCGTGAGCGCTTTTTGCTACGGCCGGAGAAAAGAGTTCGGGCCGTGCGATTGCAATCAAGTCGTAAATGACGTGAGCATGCACAACGGTGCGATCCTCGCGCCAGGCCTGCGATTCCGGCCGAAAGAACGACAGTGCAATATCGGTCTTCCTGGAGGGAAGTGCCTCGATCGGCTGCAGCGAAGCAACGAATCCGGCAGAGCGAAGACGCGCATCCGCATCTGCCACGCGCATCGCATCCGCCATGAATTGCACGGCCAATTGCGGCGACCGGGCCAAGCCCTCGCAAAGTCTCTCGCACACCCGGTACGCGCCGGTCTTCCCCCCCTCGGTCAGGACATCCAGGTCCAGCGCGAGCCGCGGTTTTTGTTCAGTCATTCTTGGAATTTCGGCCACCCTGAGCGGCAGCGATTGCACGATGACAAATTCTAGGTCAGGCCGATCCGCACTTTCCTGACGGCGAGTCCGCACCGGCTCCGGCGGCCGGAGCGCACTGGCAGTTGGGGCACAATTGAGTGTTCCGGGCCAACAAGGCGCCGCTTCGTTTCGAGAGGATATTCATGACAAAAAAGCGCGCGGTCGTCACGGGCGTCACAGGGCAGGACGGGGCCTATCTGGCCGAGTTGCTGCTGAACAAAGGCTACGTGGTCTACGGCACCTATCGCCGAACCAGCTCGGTGAACTTCTGGCGCATCGAGGAACTGGGCATTCAGGACCATCCCGACCTCCACCTCGTCGAATACGACCTGACCGACCTCGGCAATTCGCTGATGCTGATGAAGGAAACCGCACCCGACGAGGTCTACAACCTCGCGGCGCAAAGTTTCGTGGGCGTGAGCTTCAACCAGCCCGATGCCACGGCGCAGATCACGGGCATGGGTGCGCTGCACCTGCTCGAGGCGATCCGCCTGACCAATCCAGGCATCCGCTTCTACCAGGCATCCACCTCGGAGATGTTCGGCAAGGTGCAGGCCATTCCGCAGGTCGAGGACACGCCGTTCTATCCGCGCAGCCCCTATGGCGTCGCCAAGCTCTTCGCGCACTGGATGACGATCAATTACCGGGAAAGCTACGACATATTCGGTTGCAGCGGGATCCTGTTCAACCACGAAAGTCCGTTGCGCGGTCGTGAGTTCGTGACGCGCAAGATCACCGACGGCGTGGCCAAGATCAAGCTCGGCAAGGCCGATGTGCTCGAGCTCGGGAACCTGGGCGCCAAGCGCGACTGGGGTTTCGCCAAGGAGTACGTCGAAGGCATGTGGATGATGTTGCAGGCCGACACGCCCGACAACTTCGTGCTGGCCACGAACCGGACCGAGACCGTTCGCCAGTTCGTCGACATGGCGTTCAAGGCGGCGGGCTATGAATTGCGCTTCGAAGGCGAGGAACAGCACGAGGTCGGCATCGACATCCAGTCGGGCAAGACGCTGGTACGCGTGAATCCGAAGTTCTATCGCCCGGCCGAAGTCGACCTGCTGATCGGCAATCCGGCGCGCGCCAAGGAAAAGCTCGGATGGGCGCCGCGGACCACGCTCGAACAGCTGTGCACGATGATGGTGGAAGCGGATCTGCGGCGCAACGCCGAAGGCAAGTCCTTCTGATTCCCGCGCGGGCCGCACCGCCGGAGTGCGCCCGCTTCATCCGATCGTCCGGGGCGGACCGCTGACCCGCCCGCCGCAAGGGCAGTCCATGCCGTCGTCGCCAGGAGCCATTGCCTTCATGTCCGCAGCCAAAGTCCTCATCATTGCCACCTTCCCGATCATCGAGCCCCGGCACGGCGGGCAGCTCAGGACGCGGCACATCTACGAGGCGTACAGGAAGGCCGGCATCGAGGTGGACTATGTCGGCTTCTTTCCCGAGGGCTCCTACCCGCGGCATGCGACGACGGACATCGTGCTGCCCGGCACCCTGGGCGGCCGGCCGCTGGAAGAGTGCGAGCACGTCGTCTACGACCATCTCTGGGGACTGCACATCGCCACCACCCGGCAGGCCCGCGACGCGCTGCTTCGCGTGCTGCGCAGCAAGCCCTACGACTTCATCCAGATCGACCACCTCTATCTGTGGCCGCTGGTGCGCGCCTGCCTGGCCGAACTCGGGCCGCAGGAGCATCGCCCCCGGATCGTCCACTCGGCGCACAACATCGAGCACGCGATGAAGCGGCAGATCCTCGCGCAGTCGGGGGCGACCGAGGCGCTGGTCGCGCAGCATGGCGAGGACATCCTCGCGCTGGAGCGCGAGATCACGCTGGAAGCGGAGATCGTCTTCGCTGTCACCGCCGCCGACCGGGCCTATCTCAACGAACTCGGCCAGCGCGAAGACGCCGTTCTCGCGCCCAACGGTACTTCGCCACCGGACGCCTCGCCCGACGCGATCGAGACGTGGAAGCGTGCCTTGCCGCGGGAACCGTTCGCGGTCTTCGTGAGCAGTGCGCACCCGCCCAACGCGGTGGGATTCTTTTCGGTTTTCAGCCAGTCGCTGGCCTTCCTCCCACCGGACCGCAAGCTCGTCATCGCGGGGGGCGTCACGAGCCTGCTCGAGAAGCATCGCGAGTACAGGCGCTGGGCCGGCATCAACGACGACCGCACACTGCGCCTCGGCATCGTCGACGACGCGGGCATCGTGGCGCTGCGCCGCCTCGGCCACGTCTACATCCTGCCGATCACGGCCGGCGGCGGGTCCAACATCAAGACGGCCGAAGCACTGTTGACCGGCGCCTACGTGATCGGGACCTCGACGGCGTTCCGCGGCTTCGAGGACTTCATCGGAGACCCCGGCGTTTTCGTCGAGGACGATCCGCATGCGTTCCGCGCCCGGCTGTTCGAGCTGCTGCACCGCGAACGCCTCGCCATCGGCGAGGCCGAGCTGAACCACCGACGACGACTGCTCTGGGAGTCGACACTCGCACCGATGCCCGCCCACCTCCTCGCCACCTTCGCACGCCATGCCCATGCTTGAGCGACGCACCCTCTGGCTCGACTTCACCACCTCGCTCCACTGGACGCGCGCGCCCGTGGGCATCGTCCGGATGGAGCAGGAATGCTGCCGCTGGATGCTGACCAAATGGCCGGACCGGGTGCGGCTGTGCGTCTTCGACTGGGGCAAGGAGCAGTTTTTCGAGATGCCGCAGAGCGAGGCCTGGGCCATCCTGAATCGCGCCTCCGACGAGCAGGCCGCGGCGACCCGCAAGGCCTCGCAACCGGCGGCACCCGAAGCCGCATCGGGGCCACCGCCGGTGCGCCTGGCACGGCGGCTGGAACGGCTCCTGCGCAAGGCGGTGCTGGGCACCTTGAGCGCGCTGCCCGCCAGATACGAGTCGGGCGTGCGGCGCCGCATGATCGCGGTGCGCCGCACATTGGCCTTCGCGTATCATGAATGGAAGGCGGCACGACTGGTGCCGCTGGTTGCCGCCGAGGGTCCCGCGGGACTCGTGCCGGCGCAGGGCGCGGGCCCGAGCTCGCCCGGCTTGTTCCAGCCGGGCGACTTCTATCTCACGATGGGCCTGGACTGGGACCATGGCAACAAGATGGCCTGCCTCTATCGCGAGAAGAAGTGCAGCGCCTTCAAGGTCGTCAACGTCATCCACGACATCATTCCGGTCCTGTTCCCGCACTTCTACCAAGCTGGCAAGGCCCAGTTCTTCGCGAGCTTCTACGCGACGATGGCCTGGGCCTCGGACCATATCCTGTGCAATTCCCAATGCACGGCCCGGGACCTGAAGGCACTGCTGCGCGAGATCGAAACGCCGATGCCGCCGATGACGGTGATCCGCGAGGGCGACACGCTGCCCAAGGTCGTGGGAGAGGAACACTATTCGAGCGCCGTTCGAAAGCTCGCCGGCGAACGCTTCCTCCTGTTCGTCTCCACCGTCGAGATCCGGAAGAACCACGAAACGCTCTACCGGGCCTACCTGCGCCTGCTCGAATCGGGCTTCGACGCGCCGAAGCTGGTGTTCGTCGGCATGCAGGGCTGGCGGGTCGACGACTTCATGGCCTCGCTGCAGCAGGACCTGCGGGTCGAGGACAGGATCGTGATCCTGAACAACGTCACTGATGTCGAGCTGAACCTGCTCTACCAGCGTTGCCTGTTCACCCTCTATCCATCGCTGTACGAAGGCTGGGGCCTGCCGGTCGCCGAGAGCCTGGCGCACGGCAAGTTCTGCCTCGCGTCGCACGCAGCCTCGGTGCCCGAGATCGCGGGCGACATCATCGACTATGCGGACCCGTGGAACGTGCCGGAGTGGGCCGAGAAGATCCGTCACTACTGCGCCGATTCCGCGGCGCTGGAAGCGCGGGAAAAGCTGATCGCCACCCAGTACCGGATCACCTCGTGGGAGGTGACCGCGGACCAGATCATGGAAGTCGTCGACGGCTACGCGCCGCCGGGCGCCAGCGCCTGAGTCCAGCGGGCAACGTCGTCAGGCGAACAGTTCGGCGCCGTCCAGGGTCGACGCCGCGCGGTCCTTGTCCGACAAGGTGAAGGCCGCGCCGAGTTCGGGCCAGGCGATGGCCAGGCTCGGATCGTCCCAGCGGATCGCCCGCTCATGCACCGGCGCGTAATAGTCGGTCGTCTTGTAGAGAAACTCCGCCGTCTCCGTCAGCACCAGGAAGCCGTGCGCGAACCCCGCGGGCACCCACAGCTGCTTGTGGTTGTGCTCGCTGAGCTCCTTGCCCACCCACTGGCCGAAGGTCGGCGACGAGCGGCGGATGTCCACCGCCACGTCGAACACCGCGCCGCGCACGCAGCGCACCAGCTTGCCCTGCGGCTGCTGGATCTGGTAGTGCAGGCCGCGCAGCACGCCCTGGGCCGAGCGCGAATGGTTGTCCTGCACGAACTCGACATGGCGCCCCACGGCCTCGTCGAAGGCCTTGCCGTTGAAGCTCTCGAAGAAGAAGCCGCGCGCGTCGCCGAACACCTTCGGCTCGATGACGAGGACATCGGGAATGGTGGTGGGAATGACCTTCACGGCCGCCCCTCTTCTTTCAAGAGACGCTGCAGGTACTTGCCGTAGCCGCCCTTGGCCAGCGGCGCGGCGAGCTTCTCGAGCTGCGCGCTATCGATGAAACCGTTGCGCCAAGCGATCTCCTCGGGACACGCGATCTTCAGGCCTTGGCGATTTTCGAGCGTGGCGATGAACTGGCCCGCCTCGAGCAGGCTCTCGTGCGTGCCGGTGTCGAGCCAGGCATAGCCGCGCTGCATGATCTGCACGTTGAGCTGGCCGAGGTCGAGGTAGGCCTGGTTGACCGCGGTGATCTCGAGCTCGCCGCGCGCGCTGGGCTTGACGGCCTTGGCGATGTCGACGACCTGGTTGTCGTAGAAATAGAGGCCCGTCACGGCGTAGCTGCTCTTGGGTTCGAGCGGCTTCTCCTCGATGCTGCTGGCCTTGCCCTGCGCATCGAAGGCCACCACGCCGTAGCGCTCGGGGTCGTGCACGTGGTAGGCGAAGACGGTCGCGCCCTTGGCCTGCGCATCGGCGTCGGACAGCAGGTGCACGAAGTCGTGGCCGTAGTAGATGTTGTCGCCGAGCACCAGCGCGCTCGGCGAATTGCCGACGAACCTGTCGCCGATGATGAAGGCCTGCGCCAGCCCGTCGGGACTGGGCTGCACGGCATACTGCAGGTTCAGGCCCCACTGGCTGCCGTCGCCCAGCAGTTGCTGGAAGCGCGGCGTGTCCTGCGGCGTGCTGATGACGAGGATGTCGCGCATGCCGCCGAGCATCAGCGTGCTCAGCGGGTAATAGATCATGGGCTTGTCGTACACCGGCAGCAGCTGCTTGCTGATCGCGAGCGTGGCCGGGTGCAGCCGCGTGCCCGAGCCGCCGGCCAGGATGATGCCTTTGCGCTGCGTCGTCTGGATGGTCATCGTTGGTATCTCTTCTCTTCGGGTGTCGTATTCGGCGCGGATGCCGGACTCAGAGGATCTCGCGCAGCATGCGCGCGACGCCGTTCTGCCACGGCGGCAGCACCAGCCCGAAGGCGGCCTGCAGCTTCGAGGTGTCGAGGCGCGAGTTGTGCGGCCGGGTGGCCGGCGTGGGAAAGGCGCTGGTCGGCACGGCCTCGACCTGCTGCGGCCCGGCCTTGAGCTCGACGCCGGCCTGCTGCGCGAGTTCGAGCACGTAGCGCGCGTAACCGTACCAGGTGGTCTCGCCGCTCGCGATCGCGTGATAGAGCCCGGCCTTGGACGGGTCCTGCAAGGTGGCGCGAATGGCATGGGCCGTGATATCGGCCAGCAGCTCGGCACCGGTGGGCGCGCCGAACTGGTCGTCGATGACGGTCAGCTTGTCGCGCTCCCTGGCCAGCCGCAGCATGGTCTTGGCGAAGTTGCCGCCGCGCGCCGCATAGACCCAGCTGGTGCGAAAGATCAGGTGCTTCGCGCAGTGCCGCGCCACCAGTTGCTCGCCCTCGAGCTTGGTGCGGCCGTAGACGCTCAGCGGGCCGGTCGCGTCGGTTTCCTTCCAGGGCGCGGTGCCGCTGCCGTCGAAGACATAGTCGGTCGAGTAGTGGACCATCAGCGCGCCGAGCTCCTGCGCGGCCTGCGCCACCACGCCGGGCGAGGTGGCGTTGAGCTTGCGCGCGAACTCGGTCTCGCTCTCGGCCTTGTCGACGGCGGTGTGGGCGGCGGCATTGACGACCACGTCGGGGCGCACCTGCCGCACGGTGTCGGCCAGTTGCTCGGGCCGGCTGAAGTCGGCGTGGAAGTCGGTGCTGTCGAAATCGAGCGCGACCAGCTCGCCCAGCGGTGCGAGGCTGCGCTGCAGTTCCCAGCCGACCTGTCCGCCCTTGCCCAGCAGCAGCAGCTTCATGCGGAAGCCTTCGCGTCGTACTGCTTCTCGACCCAGGCGCGGTAGGCGCCGCTTTGCACGTTGCGCACCCAGTCGCCGTTGGCGAGGTACCACTCGACCGTCTTGCGGATGCCGGTGTCGAAGGTCTCGGCCGGCTTCCAGCCGAGCTCGCGCTCTAGCTTGCGCGCGTCGATGGCGTAGCGCCGGTCATGGCCAGGGCGGTCGGTGACGTAGCTGATCTGTTCGGCGTAGCCCTTGCCGTCGGCACGCGGACGCAACTCGTCGAGCAGCGCACACACGGTCTTCACGATCTCGATGTTCGGCTTCTCGTTCCAGCCGCCCACGTTGTAGGTCTCGCCGAGCCGGCCCGCTTCGAGCACGCGACGGATCGCGCTGCAGTGGTCCTTGACGTAGAGCCAGTCGCGCACCTGCATGCCGTCGCCATACACGGGCAGCGGCTTGCCGGCCAGCGCGTTGACGATCATCAGCGGGATCAGCTTCTCGGGGAAATGGAAGGGGCCGTAGTTGTTCGAGCAGTTGGTGGTGAGCACCGGCAGGCCGTAGGTGTGGTGCCAGGCGCGCACGAGGTGGTCGCTGGCGGCCTTGCTGGCCGAGTACGGGCTGTTGGGCTCGTACTTGTTCTCCTCGGTGAAGGCCGGGTCGGTCTTCGAGAGCGAGCCGTAGACCTCGTCGGTCGACACGTGCAGGAAGCGGAAGGCCGCCTTCTGGTCGGCCGGCAGCGCGTTCCAGTAACCACGCACCGACTCGAGCAGTCGGAAGGTACCGAGCACGTTGGTCTGCACGAAATCCTCGGGGCCGTGGATCGAGCGGTCCACGTGCGACTCGGCCGCGAAATTGACCACCGCGCGCGGCTTGTGCTCGGCCAGCAGGCGGTCGAGCAGCGCGCTGTCGCCGATGTCGCCCTGCACGAAGACATGGCGCGGATTGCCCTTGAGCGAAGCCAGGGTCTCGAGATTGCCGGCGTAGGTGAGCTTGTCGAGGTTCACGACCGGTTCGTCGCCTTGCGCGATCCAGTCGAGGACGAAATTGGCGCCGATGAAGCCGGCGCCGCCGGTAACCAGGATCATGGAGTCCCCTGTGCTGTGTGATTGCTGAGTCGCGTGGTCGAAAGCCCGAAGCCGCGCGGGCGCGGCCGGGCGTGGATTATCCCACCCGTGCGCAAGGCCGAATCCCGGGGTTGGCCGGTGCCCGCGGCCCGCCTACAATCGCCACCCATTGCAGGAGAGCGGGCCGCATGCATCGCGCAGGCAGCCCCACCGAAGGCGCAAACTCCCATAAACGCTCAGGTCGGCTCCACGCTTCGCGCGGGACCTGTACTGCAACCACTGAAACGCCGTCTGGAGAGCCAGCACATCGCCCATCGCGGCCGTGCTGCGCCGAAGGAGCAAGTCCGCTGCGAGGTGCAGCGGATGAAACTCTCAGGTACCGAGGACAGGGGGAGCGGCAATTGGACGGCCGTCCGGTTGCGCGCTATCTATTCAGTAGCACAACCTTCACGCCGTTCAAGCGCTTCGACCTCGAAAGGTACTTGAAATGCGCGTGATCGTATTGGGCGCCGGCCTGCTCGGCGTGACCTCGGCCTACTACCTCCAGCAACTCGGCCACGACGTGACCGTGATCGACCGGCAGGCCACGCCGGCCGCCGAGACCAGCTTCGCCAACGGCGGCCAGATCTCGGTGAGCCATGCCGAGCCCTGGGCCAATCCCAGCGCGCCGCTCAAGGTGCTGCAGTGGCTGGGCAAGGAAGACGCCCCGCTGCTGTTCCGCATCCGCGCCGACATGCGCCAGTGGCTCTGGGGCCTGCAGTTCCTGCGCGAGTGCACGCCCGCGCGCACGCGCCACAACATCGAGCAGATCGTGCGCCTGGGCACCTACAGCCGCGACACCCTGCAGCAGCTGCGCCGCGACACCGGCATCCGCTACGACGAGCGCACGCAGGGCATCCTGCACTTCTACACGACGCAAAAGGAGTTCGACGGCGCCCTCGCGCCCGCCGAGCAGATGCGCGCGCTGGGCTGCGAGCGCCAGGTGATCTCGGCCGACGAGGCCGTGAAGCTCGAGCCCGCGCTGGCCCATATCCGGCCCCGGCTCGCCGGCGCCACCTACACGGCCGAGGACGAATCGGGCGACGCCAACCGCTTCGCGCGCGAACTCGCGAAGCGCGCGGCCGAGGCCGGCGTGAAGTTCCTGATGAGCCACACCATCACCGCGCTGCGCGAGGTGGGCGGCGCCATCGACCACGTCGAGGCCACCGATGCCGAGGGCCGCTTCCAGCGCATCCGCGGCGATGCCTTCGTGATGGCGATGGGTTCGCTGAGCCCGCTGCTGGCGGCGCCGCTGGGCATCCGGCTGCCGATCTATCCGGCCAAGGGCTATTCGGTCACGCTGCCGGTCAAGGACGCGAGCAAGGCCTACCAGGTCTCGCTGACCGACGACGAATACAAGCTGGTGTTCTCGCGCTACACCTCGGAGTCGGGCGACCGCATGCGCATCGCCGGCACGGCCGAGCTCAACGGCTACGACCGCGACCTGAACCGCGTGCGCTGCGAAGCCATCGTGCGCCGCGTCGAGCAGCTGTTCCCCGGCGCCGGCGACACCGCGCAAGCCCAGTTCTGGACCGGCCTGCGCCCGGCCACGCCGAGCAACGTGCCGCTGATCGGCCGCACCAAGCTCGCGAACCTCTACCTCAACACCGGCCACGGCACGCTCGGCTGGACCCATGCCTGCGGCTCGGGCAAGTCGATCGCGCGCATCGTGAGCGGGCTGGCGCCGGAGGTGGATTTCGCGTTCGCGGGGATGCCCAGGGGCGTTGCAGGCGTTGCCCAGCCCGCGCTGGGCTGAGCCTCCGAAGCAAGGCGGACGCTCAGTCGTCCGCCGTGAACACCGTCAGCACCCCCGTGTAGCCATACACGTGGTGCCGCGCGATCTCGCCCGCGGCGAAGAAGCCGACCAGCGGCACGTCGCCCAGCGCATGGCGCACGATCTGCAGCTCGGCGCCGGGCGCGCCGAAGTGCGGGCCGCCGCGGCCCGAGCAGCTCACGTAGACGGCGCCGGCGATGCGCCGCGCGGGATGCGGTGCCGCCTCGGCCTCGCCGGCGGCGACGGCGCGCGCGGTGGCCAGGGTCTGTTCCTCGGGCTCGAGTTCCTCGCGGATCTCGGCGCAGATGCGCATCAGGTCGGCGCGCGCGGCCTGGGCGTTGCGGCGGCAGAAGCTCAGGCGCATGCCGGCCTCGGCCACGTCGGCGATCGCGATGCCGCGGCGCGTGGGGTCGAGGCCGATGATGTGGCGCACCAGCACGTCGGCGCCGAGGTCGCCGGTGCGGCGGATGCCGTCGCTGCCGGCATCGACCAGGCCCACCAGGGTGGCGCGCACGGCCTCGATGGCTTCCTGCGGCCGCTCGAGCGAGACCTGCAGGTCGGCCAGCAGCACGTCGAGCGCGGGCTCGCCGTCGAGCTGCAGCACCAGGTTGCCGTCGGCCTCGGTGATCTCGCGCTCGCGCGCGCTGCCCGAGCGCAGCGGCTGGCAGCCCTGCGTGACGCGCGACACCAGCCGCACGCCCTCGCCGAACACCACGCCCGACAGGCCGCCCGAGAACACGCCGCCGGCCGCGCCCTGGCCGCGGATGTTGCCGTTGCCGCCGACCGCGAACTGCAGCGCGCCGCCGCGGCCCGACGAAAGGCCGCCGAACAGGTAGCCGGTGTCGGTGCGCCCGGCCATCTCGCCGATGAGCTCGGTCAGGTCGGGGGTGGCGGGATCGGCATGCACCAGCGCCGTGTGGGCCTCGAAACCGCTCATCTCGGAGCTGGCGAGCGGCGCCACGCCCGAGAACACGCGGTACTGGTCGCTCGGCAGCGCGCAGAGCATCAGGCTCAGGCCGGGTTCGTCGAAGTACTCGGCATTGTTGGCCGACACGCCGACGCCGACGGTGCCGGCCCAGTCGGTCACCTCGGGCAGCTCGGCGCTCAGGTGGTCGAGGATCTCCTGCGCGTCGACCGCATAGTGGTCGGTGATGTAGAGCAGCCCGAGGGTGGGTGCCGAGGCGTAGTCGGGCAGCGCCATCTGCGCACGCAGCTGGGCCAGCACGAGGCCGGCCGCCATGCGCCATTGCGGATGGGTGGCGTGACCGGAGGGAAACAACTTCATCGTGCCAACCTGCTTCGTTCGATGTTCAGGACAAGGCGGCTCAGCGTCGGCCGCCCGTTCGCTTGCGGGCCGCGGGCGCCGCGGCCGGCTTCTTCGCCGCCGGTCGCTTGGCGGCCGTCGAGGCCTTGCGGGGGGTGGACTTGCGCGAGGCGCTCGCGGTTCCCATGGCCTTGCCCACGGCGTCGGCCAGCGGCTGGGTCACGGCCGGCATCTTGAGCTGGGCCGCGTCCTGCAGCGCGGTGCTCGCGATCTGCTGGAACTGCTCGGTCAGCGAGCCCCACCACTTGAGCGGGTCGACCGCGCCGCCGGCGGCATCGCCCGCGGCGGACTTGGCCGAGGCCTTGGCGGCCGGCCTGGCCTTGCGGCGCGGCGGCGGTGCCTCTTCCTCCTCTTCTTCCTCCTCCGCGTCGAGTTCCTCTTCGTCCTCGAGCTCGACCTCGGGTTCGGGCGCCGCGGCTGCCGGCGCCGGGCTGACCGCCGCGGCCGCCGCATTCGCCTGCCGCGTGAACGCGCCCGCGAGGTCCTCCATGCGCACGTTCATGCCGCGCAGGGTGGACAGCGTCATCTTCTGCACCTCCAGCGCCTGAATCGTGGCCTTGAGCGCATGGCCGTTCTGCTCGAGCCAGTACTGCACCGTCTTGAGTTCCTGGATGCGCTTGTCGACCTCCTCGACGCTCATGGTGGGCGCCACCCAGCTCGCCATGCTCGGGATGCCGGGCACGGAACCGGCGCCGCTCGCGCCGGCCGCGAGGTTCTTGAGGAAGTCGAAGCCGGGTACGAACTGGCTGAAATCGAAGGGTTGGCTGGCTTTGTTCATGCGGCAGGTCTCCGGTCTGGCGGGTGTTGTGCTGCCAGCTTACTCCAAGGCAGGGCCCGCCCCGCCCGACTCAAAGCTCGTCGCGCGTCCTGGCGAAGACCTTCCAGAAGCTCGCGTCCTGCGAGCTGGCGAAGTTGATGCGCATCAGCGTGGTGGGCGGCCGGCGGGCATGGAACAGCGAGCCCGGCGCCAGCAGGTAGCCCTGGTCGAGCATGCGCTGGGTCAGCACGTCGGTGTCGACGCCGGTGTCGACCCAGCCGAACAGCCCCGCGGGCTCGGACGCGAAGGTGCAGCCGTGCGCCAGCACCAGCTTGGCGGCGCGCGCGCGCGCGCCCTCCAGCCGGATGCGCACGCGCTCCGAATGGCGCCGCAGCTGGCCCTGGTCGATGCACCACGAGAGCGCCCGCTCGAACAGCGCGGGCGAGGTCAGGGTGGCCAGCAGCTTGGTCTCGAGCAGCCGCTCCTTGAGCGCGGGCGAGGCGGCCAGGAAGCCGATGCGCCAGTTGGGCGCGAGGATCTTCGCGAAGCCGCTGACGTAGATGGTGCGCTGCAGCCCGTCGAGCGCGCTGAGCCGGGTCGCGTGCTCGGGCGCGAGGTGGCTGTAGGTGTCGTCCTCGACGATGTGGAAGTCGTGCTCGTTGGCCAGCTTGAGCACGCGGTGCGCGCTGTTGGGCGACAGGCTGTAGCCGGTCGGGTTGTGCAGCACGCTCACGCTGACGAACAGCTTCGGGCTGTGCAGCGCGCAGTACTGCGCCATCACGTCGAGGTCGGGCCCGTCGGCGCGGCGCGGCACCGGCAGGATGCGCATGCCCAGCGCCTCGAGGCGCGCGAACTCGAGCGCCCAGCCGGGCTCCTCGACCATCACCGGATCGCCGGCGCGCAGCATGGTGCGGCTCACGATGTCCAGCGCATGGGTGGCGCCGATGGTGGTCACGATCTGGTCGGGCGCGGCCGGCACGTTGATGCCCACCAGCTTCTGCGACAGGCTGCGCCGCAGCGCCGCGTCGCCCGCGGGCTCGCCGTACTGCAGCGACAGCTCCTGCAGCATCGCGGTGCTGGTCATGCGCCGCACCGCCGTCGGCATGAACGAGGAGTCGAGCCAGTCGGGCGGGAACACGCCCATGCCGGGCTGCGGCTTGTCGCTCGGGCGGTGGAACATGCTGCGGATCAGCGAGCTGGCGTCGGCCGGCGTGCGCGAGGCCATCATCTGCGTGACCATCGACAGCGCGCTGACCTGCAGCGGGTCGCCGGGCGGCTGGGCCGGGTCGCGGCCGGGGTCGCGGCCCGAATCGCGCACGAAGAAGCCGCGCTGGCGCCGCGCCTCCACCAGCCCGAGCGCCAAGAGCTGGTCGTAGGCGGCCACCACGGTGTAGGGGCTCACGCCCTGCTGGCGCGCGCACTCGCGCACCGAGGGCAGCCGCGCGCCCGGCAGCAGCAGCCGGTTGCGGATGCGTTCGGCCAGGCGATCGGCCAGCTGGGCGGTCAGCGACTGGGACGAGGTTCGTGTCAGCATCGACGTTCGATCTGTGTTGTACGCAAGCCCGATACAGATTGGCTGTGTGTACGGCCATCTGTACTGGAACTGTAATGGTCCAAAGTTTAGAGTGTGTGTCATGAACTGGCAAGAATTCACCGCCCTGCTGGTGCTGGCCACGGCGATGAGCTTCTCGCCCGGCCCCAACACCACGCTGTCGACCACCCTTGCGGCCAACGGCGGCCTGCCGCGCGCGATGCGCTTCGTGGTCGCGGTGCCCGTGGGCTGGACCCTGCTGCTCGCGCTGTGCGCGGCCGGCCTGGGCGCGCTGGTGATGGCGGCGCCCGCGCTGCGCTGGGCCATCAAGGCGCTGGGCATCGCCTACCTGCTGTACCTCGCGTTCAAGCTCGCCACCAGCACCACGCTGGGCCGCGCCGACGATGCCAATCTGTCGGTCGGCTTCGTGCAGGGCGTGGCACTGCAGTTCCTCAACATCAAGGCCTGGCTGCTGGCGCTCACGCTGGTGGCCGGCTGGATCGCGGGCCAGGCCGAGCCGCTGCACCGCTTCGCGATCGTCGCGCCCGTGATGCTGGTCTACGCCTTCGCGAGCAACTTCACCTATGCGCTGGCCGGCGCGCTGCTGCGCGAATGGCTGTCGAAGGGCCAGCGCCTCGCCTGGTTCAACCGTGCGATGGCCGCCGTGCTGGTGCTCACCGCCTGGTGGATGCTGCGCGTCTAGGTCCGCCATGAAGATCAAGGACGAAACCCTCGGCATGTGGCTCGGCGTGATCGGCGTGGCGCTGTTCGCGGTCACGCTGCCGATGACGCGGCTGGCCACCGGCACGCAGGCGCAGCCGCAGCTCTCGCCGTGGTTCGTCACGCTCGGCCGGGCCGCGCTCGCGGGCCTGCTGTCGGCCGTGTTCCTGCTGGTCACGCGCTCGCCGCGGCCGGCGCCCCACCAGTGGAGGCCGCTGGGCATCGCGGTGCTCGGCAACTGCATCGGCTTTCCGCTGCTGCTGGCCTATGCGCTGCGCGTGGTCACGGCCAGCCATGCGGCGGTGGTGACGGCGCTGCTGCCGCTGGTCACGGCCGCGGTCGCGGCCTGGGTGCTGCACCAGCGCGCGCGGCTCGGCTTCTGGCTCTGCGCCATCGCGGGCAGCCTGCTGGTGGTGGTGTTCTCGCTGGTGCGCGCAAGCCAGAACGGCCACGGCTTCGGCTTCGAATGGGCCGACCTGCTGCTGGTCGGCGCCGTGATCGCCGCCTCCTTCGGCTACATCTACGGCGCGCAGGTCACGCCCGCGCTCGGCGCCGAGCGCGTGATCTGCTGGGTCTGCGTGATGGCGCTGCCGGTCACCCTGCCGGCCACGCTCGTGCTGTGGCCCGTGCAGCCGATCGCCACCGCCTCCTGGCTGGGCTTCGTCTACGTCGGCATGTTCTCGATGTGGATCGGCTTCTTCGCCTGGTACCGCGGCCTGGCCCTCGGCGGCGCGCTGCGCGTGAGCCAGACGCAGCTGCTGCAGCCCTTCCTCTCGATCCTGGTGTCGATCCCGCTCCTGGGCGAGCCGCTCGACGTGGTCACGCTGGGCTTCGCGGCCGCGGTGGTGGCCACGGTGGTGGTCGGCAAGCGGCTGTCGCAGCCGCCGGCGCCCGCCGCCCCCGCCATTCGCGGGCCCGTCGGCGCCGTGGACTGATCGCGCCCGCCGTCTTACCCTCGCATCCGCACCCCGTTCGTTCGCATCGCCCCTCACCGTCAGAAAGAAGACTCCCATGAACTGGAAACTCGCCGCCCGCGCCGCCAAGATGAACCCGTCGGTGCTGCGTGAAATCCTCAAGGTCACCGAGCGCCCCGGCATCATCAGCCTGGCCGGCGGCCTGCCCTCGCCCAAGACCTTCCCGATCCAGGCCTTCGCCGACGCCTGCGCCGAGGTACTGCACAACGACGGCCAGGCCGCGCTGCAGTACGCCGCCAGCGAGGGCTTCGCGCCGCTGCGCCAGGCGGTGGCCGACATGCTGCCGTGGAACGTCGATCCCTCGCAGGTGCTGATCACCACCGGCTCGCAGCAGGGCCTCGACTTGGTCGCCAAGGTGCTGATCGATCCGGGCAGCAAGGTGCTGGTCGAGACCCCGACCTACCTCGGCGCGCTGCAGGCCTTCGGCCCGATGGAACCCAACCCCGTGGGCGTGGCCAGCGACGACGACGGCGTGATCGTCGAGGACCTGGTCGCCAAGGCCAAGGATGCACGCTTCATCTACCTGCTGCCCAACTTCCAGAACCCCACCGGCCGCACCATGACCGAGGAACGGCGCGCCGCCGTGTCGGCCGCCGCCGCCGCGGCCGGCCTGCCGATCGTCGAGGACAACCCCTACGGCGAGCTCTGGTTCGACGAAGCCCCGCCGCTGCCGCTGGCCGCGCGCAACCCCGAGGGCGTGATCTACCTCGGTTCGTTCTCGAAGGTGCTGGCACCGGGCCTGCGCCTGGGCTTCCTGGTGGCGCCCAAGTCCATCTACCCGAAGCTGCTGCAGGCCAAGCAGGCGGTCGACCTGCACACGCCGATCTTCACGCAGCGCATGGTGTCGGCCGTGATGAAGGACAACTTCCTCGAGCGCCACGTGCCCACCATCCGCGCGCTCTACAAGCGCCAGCGCGATGCGATGAGCGCCGCGCTCACGCGCGAGATGGCCGGCCTGGACGTGAAGTTCAACGCGCCCAAGGGCGGCATGTTCCTGTGGGCACGCCTGCCCGAGGGCATCGACACCGTGACCCTGCTGCCCAAGGCGGTCGAGCGCAACGTGGCCTTCGTGCCCGGCGCGCCCTTCTATGCCGGCGAAGGCGACGCGCGCACGCTGCGGCTGTCGTTCGTGACCGCGAGCGTCGAGGAGATCGACACCGCGATCGCCGCGCTGGCGCAAACGGTGCGCGAGGAGCTCGCGCTGGCCGGCGACAAGCAGCTCGCGGCCGCGCAGATCTGAGCGCGCGCAGCCACCGGAGCCTGTCTTGATCGGCCTCGCCACCTTATCGCTGTTCCTGCTCGCGGTGCTGGCGCTGTTCCTGTCGCCGGGCCCGAACATGGCTTTCGTGCTCTCGCACGGCGTGGCCCATGGCCCGCGCGGCGGCTTCGCGGCGGCGCTCGGAATCTCGGCCGCCGACCTGGTGCACACGCTGTTCGCCGCCACCGGCGTGACCGCGCTGGTGGCCGCCTGGCCACCGTCCTTCGACCTGCTTCGCTACGCGGGCGCGCTGTACCTGCTGTGGCTCGCCGCGCAGGCGCTGCGCAGCGGCGGCGGCCTGCGCCCGGGCGTGCAGGCGCGGCCGGCCGGCTTCGGCCGCATCGTGCGCATGGCCCTGCTGAACAACCTGGTCAATCCGAAGGCGCTGCTGTTCTTCATGGTGTTCCTGCCGCAGTTCGTCGATCCCGCGCGCGGCAGCGTGCCGCTGCAACTGGTGCAGCTCGGCATCGTGCTGTCGCTGGCGGCGCTGGGCTTCAACACCCTGCTGGGCGCCTGCAGCGGACAGGTCGGCCGCTGGCTGCAACGCCGCCCCGGCGCCGAGAAGTTCCAGCGCGGCCTGCTCGCCAGCGTGATGCTGGCGCTCGCGGTGCGCCTGCTGTTCCTCGACCGGCCCGTGCCGCGCTGAAGAGGTCCCCATGAATGTCCTGAAGATCGCGGCCTTCTCGGATGGCGAGCAAGGCGGCAATCCCGCCGGCGTCGTCATCGCCGAGGCCCTGCCACCCGAGGCGCAGATGCAGCGCATCGCCGCCGACGTGGGCTTCTCCGAGACCGCCTTCGCCGCGCGCACCGGCGACGGCTGGCGCGTGCGCTACTTCGCGCCGCAGTCCGAAGTGCCGTTCTGCGGCCACGCGACGATCGCGCTCGGCGCGGCGCTCGCGCTGCAGCACGGCGACGGCGTGTTTCCGCTCACGCTGAACCAGGCGCGGATCACGGTCGAGGGCCGCCGCAACGGCGCCACCGTCGAGGCCTCGCTGCAGTCGCCGCCCACGCGCAGCGCCGCCGCCGTGCCGGCCCTGCTGTCGGCCGCGCTGGCGTTGTTCGGCCTCGACGCGGCCGCGCTCGATGCGCGCATTCCGCCGGCCGTCGCCCATGCGGGCGCCGATCACCTGGTGCTGGCGCTCGGGAGCCGCGCGGCGCTGGCGGCGATGCGCTACGAGCTCGAGGCCGGCCGCGCGCTGATGGCCCGCTTCGATCTCACGACCATCGTGCTGCTGCATGCCGAGAGCGCGCAGCGCTTCCACACGCGCAATCCCTTCGCTTCGGGCGGCGTCTACGAAGACCCCGCGACCGGCGCCGCCACCGCCGCGCTGGCGGGCTACCTGCGCGACATCGGCTGGCCGCACGGCGGCGCGATCGACGTGGTGCAGGGCGAGGACATGGGCATGCTGTCGCGCCTGCACGCCGACATCCCGGCCGCGCCCGGCAGCTCGATCCGCGTCTCGGGCACCGCGCGCATCATGCGGGACTGACCCGAACACGAACCCCCAAACATCAAGGAAAGACGACGACATGCTCAACATCTGGGGCCGCATCAGCTCGATCAACGTGCGCAAGGTGGTGTGGTGCGCGCAGGAACTCGGGCTGGACTTCCAGCGCACCGAGGCCGGCGGCCGCTTCGGCGTGGTGCAGACCGAGGAATACCTGGCGCTGAATCCCAACGCCATGGTGCCCACCATCGACGACGGCGAGGGTGCGGAGCGCGTGGTGCTCTGGGAATCGAACGTGATCGTGCGCTACCTCTGCGCCAAGTACTCGCACGGCGCCTTCTACCCGGCCGACCTGCCCGCGCGCTTCGACGCCGAGCGCTGGATGGACTGGCAGCAGACCACCCTCAACCGCGCGAGCCGCGATGCCTTCGTGCAATGGGTGCGCACGCCGCCGGCCGAACGCCAGCCGGCGCTGATCGAGGCCTCGGTGCGCGAGAGCGAGGCGCTGTTCGGCCTGCTCGACGCCCATCTCGCGCGCCATCCCTACATCGCCGGCGAGCGCTTCACCATGGCCGACATCCCGATCGGCTGCGAGGCGCACCGCTGGTTCAACCTGCCGGCCGCCGAGTACCGCCGGCCCGGCTGGCCGAATGTCGAGCGCTGGTTCAACGACCTGCTCCTCCGTCCGGGCGCGCGCGGCGTGCTCGATCTCCCTCTCGAGTAAGAAATGAAATCCCGCCCGTTCAAGCAAGTCGACGTCTTCACCGCCCATCCCTACTTCGGCAATCCGCTGGCCGTGGTGATCGACGGCGACGGACTCGACGATGCGGCCATGCAGCGCTTCGCGCAGTGGACCAACCTGTCCGAGACCACCTTCCTGCTGCCGCCCACCGATCCCGCGGCCGACTACCGGGTGCGCATCTTCACGCCTGGCGGCGAGCTGCCGTTCGCGGGCCATCCCACCATCGGCAGCTGCCATGCCTGGCTGCAGGCCGGCGGCCAGCCCAAGGCCTCCGGCCAGGTGGTGCAGCAATGCGGCGCCGGCCTGTTGCCGCTGCGGCGCGAGGGCACGCGGCTGGCCTTCGCGGCGCCGCCGCTCAAGCGCAGCGCGCCGAGCCCCGCGCTGCTGGCCAAGGTGGCCGGCGCGCTGGGCCTGAAGGCGCAGCAGGTGATCGCCGCGCAGGTGCTCGACAACGGCCCGGTCTGGTTCGGCCTGCTGCTCGAGGATGCCGACGCCGTGCTCGCGCTCGCGCCCGACCATCGCGCGCTGAAGGAACTGGGCGTGAAGGCCGGCGTGGCCGGCGTGCCCACGGTGCACGACACCTCGCTCTTGATCGGCCGCTCGAACCGCGAGGCGCGCGCCTTCGGCAACCGCCCCGCCGTGCCGCTGGACGACGGCGCGAGGATCGACCTCGAGGTGCGCGCCTTCGCCGAGCCGGTCGGCGTGCAGGAAGATCCGGTCACCGGCAGCCTCAACGCGAGCCTGGCCGAATGGCTGATCGCCGACGGCCACATGCCCGCGCGCTACCTGGCCGCGCAGGGCCAGTGCCTGGGCCGCGCGGGCCGCGTCCACATCGAGCGCGACGCCGAAGGCCGGATCTGGGTCGGCGGCGATGCCGTGACCTGCATCGACGGCAACGTCACGCTCTGAACCCGGAAGACCGCGCCATGCACGCCGAAGTCGACCACCTCGTGATCGCCGCCGCCTCGCTGGCCGAGGGCGTGGCCTGGTGCGAGGCCACGCTGGGCGTGGTGCCCGCGCCCGGCGGCGCGCATCCGCTGATGGGCACCCACAACCGGCTGCTGAAGGTCGCGAGCGAGACCTTTCCGCGCGCCTATGCCGAGATCATCGCGATCGAACCGGGCAAGACGCCGTCGCGCCCGAACACGCGCCGCTGGTTCGATCTCGACGACGCCGAATTGCAGGCCGGGCTCGCTCGGCACGGCCCGCGGCTGATCCACTTCGTGGCCCGCGTGCCCGATGCGCGCGCCGCCATCCAGGCCCTGGCGCGCGAGGAGCATGCGCACATCGACCGCGGCCACCTGCTCGAGGCCTCGCGCGACACCGCGGCCGGCCGGCTCGAATGGCAGATCGCGGTGCGCGACGACGGCCAGCGGCTGTTCTACGGCGCGCTGCCCACGCTGATCCAGTGGGGCCCGGTGCATCCGGTCGATGCCATGCCGACCTCGGGCCTCGCATTGCGCTCGCTGCACGCCACGCATCCGCGCGCGCCGGCGCTGTCGGCCGCGCTCTCGGCCATCGGCCTGCGCGCGCTGCAGGTCGAGGCCGGCCCACCGAACCTCGTGGCCGTGCTCGACACGCCGCGCGGCCCCGTCACCCTGGAATCCCGAGGACTCTGACATGCTGACCCTGACCGAAATCGCCTGGTTCGCGCTCGCCTCGCTGCTGCTCGCGCTCACGCCCGGGCCGAACATGATCTATTGCGTCTCGCGCACCCTGATCCAGGGCCGCCGCGCCGGGCTGATCTCGCTGGGCGGCGTGCTGATGGCCTTCCTGGTGCACCTGTGCGCCGCCGCGCTCGGGCTCACGGCGCTGCTGCTCGCGGTGCCGCTGGCCTTCGACGCGATCCGCTTCGCGGGCGCGGCCTACCTGCTGTGGCTCGCCTGGCAGGCGGTGCGTCCCGGCGGCGCGGCGCCCTTCGAGGCCCGCGCGCTGCCGGCCGACCCGCCGGGCAAGCTGTTCCGCATGGGCTTCCTCACCAATCTGCTGAACCCGAAGGTGGCGATGTTCTACCTCTCGTTCTTTCCGCAGTTCATCCATCCCGAGCGCGGCTCGGTGCTGCTGCAGAGCCTGCAGCTCGGCGCCGCGCAGATGGCCAGCAGCGCCGTGGTCAACACCACGATGATCGTCGGCGCCGCGAGCATCACGGCCGTGCTGTCGAAGAGCGAAGGCTGGCTGCGCGCGCAGCGCTACGTGATGGGCAGCGTGCTGGCCGCGCTGGCGGTGCGCGTGGCCTTGACCGAAAGAAAGTGATCCCCATGCGATTCACCCGCGAAGAAATGGAAGCCGCGCTCGCCACCGTGCACGCGGCCATGCCGCCCACGCCGCAGTACGCCTGGCCGCTGCTCGAGCGGCGCCTGGGCGCGAAGCTGTGGGCCAAGCACGAGAACCACACGCCCGTCGGCGCCTTCAAGATCCGCGGCGGCCTGACCTACTTCGAGACGCTGGCGCGCGAGCAGCCCGGGGCGCGCCACGTGATCAGCGCCACGCGCGGCAACCACGGCCAGTCGCTGGGCTTCGCGGCGCGCCGCCATGGACTGGCCGCGACCATCGTGGTGCCGCACGGCAACTCGGTCGAGAAGAACGCCGCGATGCGCGCGCTGGGCGTCGAGTTGGTCGAGCACGGCGAGGACTTCCAGGCCGCGTCCGAGCATGCGGCCGTGCTGGCCGAGCGCGACGGATTGCACCGCGTGCCCTCGTTCCACCGCGAGCTGGTGCGCGGCGTGTCGACCGCCTACGTCGAGTTCTTCGAGGCGCTGAAGCACGCGCCGCCCGACGTGCTGTTCGTGCCCATCGGCCTGGGCTCGGGCTTCGCGGGCGCGGCCGCGGCGCGCGCGTACTGCGGCGTCGCCACCAAGATCGTCGGCGTGGTATCGGCCCATGCCACCGCCTATCTCGATTCGTTCCGCGCGCGCAGTCCGGTCGAGTCGCCGGTCAGCACGCGCCTGGCCGACGGCATGGCTTGCCGCGTGCCCGTGCCCGAGTCGCTCGAGGCGCTGCTGCGCGAGGCCGACGACGTGATCGCGGTCAGCGACGAGGAGGTGGCCGAGGCGATGCGCATCCTCTTCAGCGACACCCACAACGTGGCCGAGGGCGCGGGTGCCGCCGCGCTCGCGGGCGCGCTTCAGCAGCGCGAACGCTGGCGCGGCAAGACGGTGGGCATCAGCCTGACGGGCGGCAACGTCGACTCGGGCATGTTCGCCGAGGTGCTGGCGAAGGCCTGAGCGGCCCCCGCTCTTCTCTCGCTTTTTTTCAGGGCAGCGGGCCGGTGTTCGCGGTGCTCAGCGGCAGGCGCGACACCTCGGCCAGCAGCAGCGCGAGCTGCGCCGCCGCGGCATCGACGACCGCCTGACCCGCCGGCGCCGTAGCCGCCGCCGCATTGCCCGCCGCGCCCTGCGCGTTGTAGTCCTCGATCGCCCAGCCCAGCTTCGCGCTCCTGCCGTTGCCGAGGATCGCGTAGTCGGCCGCGCGCTGTTCGGAGCTGGAGCGGAAATCCTGTGCCGCGTCCATGCGCACCAGCTGCGGCGCGAGCGCCAGCATCATCGAGGTCTCGATCTCGCCCGCATGCACGCCGAAGCGGTGCTCGTGCGCGCTGAACCGGGCACCCGCCTCGCCCAGCGGCAGGTTGAACCAGCTCGCGGAATAGACGATCAGCCCGTGCGCGGCGCGCAGTTCGCGCGCCACGATGTCCATCGCGCCCACGTGGCCGCCATGCGCGTTGAACAGCACCAGCTTCTTCACCCCGGCGCGCGCCACCCCGGCGCCGATCTCGCTCCACATGCGGATCAGCGTCTCGGCCGACAGCGTGAGCGTGCCCGCGAAGCGCGCGTGCTCGGGGCTCAGGCCGATCTGCTGGGTCGGCAGGAACAGCACCGGCAGCTCGGGCGGCAGCAGCGGCAGCGCCGCCGCGACGATGCCGTCGGCCAGCACCGTGTCGACCCCGAGCGGCAGGTGCGGCCCGTGCTGCTCGGTGGCGCCCAGCGGCAGCACCGCCACCGTGGCTGCCACATCGAGCGCGGCGAAGTCGCGCGTGGACAGCTGTGACCAGAAGCGGGGCAGGGATACCGTGGGAGCGTTCATCCGGCGATCTTAGAGCGGTGATTCAATCCACGCGACTTCGCCAACCACCCACAAGGACACTCAGATGGATCTCGAACTCCAGGACCGCCACGTACTCATCACCGGCGGCAGCAAGGGCATCGGCCTGGCCTGCGCGCTCGGCTTCCTGCGCGAGGGCGCCCGCGTGAGCCTGGTGTCGCGCGATCCGGCCAACCTGGAACAGGGCCGCAGGGAACTGCTCGCGGCCCACGCGCAGGCCGAGGGCCGCGTCTCGCTGCATGCCGCCGACCTCAAGGACCCGGCGGCCGCCCTGGCCGCGCTCGACGCCGCCGAGCAGGCCTTAGGTGCCGTCGACGTGCTCGTGAACTCGGCCGGCGCCGCGCGCCGCACCCCGCCCGACGACCTCACGCCCACCGCCTGGCACGACGCGATGGATGCGAAGTACTTCAGCTACATCCACATGATCGACCCGGTGGTCAAGCGCATGGGGCAGCACGGCAGGGGGGCCATCGTCAATGTCATCGGGCAGGGCGGCAAGGTCGCGAGTCCCGTGCACATGGCCGGTGGTGCCGCCAATGCGGCGCTGATGCTGGTCAGTGCTGGCATGGCTGCGGCTTATGCCGCCAAGGGGGTGCGCGTGAATGCGGTGAATCCTGGACTCACGCTGACTGCGCGGCTGGCCGAAGGGATGAAGGCTGATGCGAAGCTGCAGGGCATCGATACCGACGAGGCGCTGAAGCGGGCCACCGCTCGGCTGCCGCTGGGGCGCATTGCTACGCCGGAAGAAGTCGCGAATACGGTGCTGTTTCTGGCTTCGGGGAAGGCCAGTTATGTGACGGGGGCGATCGTGGCGATGGATGGGGCGGTTACGCCGATGATTTGAGTGGCGTTTTGGCGGCCTGGTTGTCAGTTTTTTGTTGAGGCTGTTGGCCGGGTCTCGCCCCGGCGGGCGACTTACTTTTCTTGTCTCGCCGAGAAAAGTAAGCAAAAGAAGGCGACCCCGCTGTCTGTGTCCCTCCGCTTCGCTGCGGGCAACCTGCGGTGCTCGGAGAAAGCGGGGGTCCGCAGAACTCGCTTCGCTCAAACAGCTGCGGCCCTGATCCCGCTTTCTCCTGCGCTCCTCGGCACAGCCAGAGGGGACTAGGGTCAACGCGCCGTGGCGCGTCCTTGTGTGGGGTGGGGGAATGCAAAGGTCCGGGGTCTTCTTCCACCGGGGCCGAGCAAAGCGAAGGCCCGTTGGGTCTTTGTGGCCGAGCGCAGCGATGGCCCGAGCCACTCCCCTCTGGCTGCGCCGAGGAGCGCAGCGTTTCGCGGATAAGGGCTCGCAGCTGTTTGAGCGAAGCGAGTTCTGCGAGACCCCGCGAAACGCGAGCACCGCAGGTTGCCCGTAGCGAAGCGGAGGGTCGCAGACAGTGGGGTCGCCTTCTTTTGCTTACTTTTCTTGGCGAGATGTATGGACCGGGCACATGGTGGACAGGTGTGCGAGGACATGGTGGACACCATCGGGCGTATCGCCCGATCGGAAGACGACCATGCCCTGGAGCACCCGAGACACCATGAGCCTGAGAGAAGAGTTCGTTGCCCTGGCACGCCAGGAAGGCGCCAACCGGCGTGAGCTGTGCCGGCGTTTCGGCATCAGCCCACAGACCGGCTACAAATGGCTCGCACGCAGCGCTACGCTGGGTGCCGCCGGCCTGGGCGATGCCAGTCGCCGCCCGCACCACAGCCCCGGCGAGACCTCGCCCGAACTTCAACAATCCATCGTCTCGCTGCGCCAGCAGCACCCTGCCTGGGGCGCACGCAAGCTCGCACGGCGCCTGAGCGACCTCGGACAGGGTTGCCTGGCTCCGAGCACCGTCAACTCCATCCTCAAGCGCCACGGCCTCATCAGCGCCCAGGCCAGCAGTGCGGCCACCGCCTGGCAGCGCTTCGAGCACGAGGCGCCCAACAGCCTCTGGCAGATCGACTTCAAGGGCTACGTGTCCACCGCAGCGGGGCCCTGCCATCCGCTGACGCTGCTGGACGACCACTCTCGCTACAACCTGGCCCTGCGCGCCTGTGCCCGCCAGCAAACGGCCAGCGTGAAGGAGCAGTTGCAGGACGTCTTCTCCCGCTACGGTCTGCCGGTGCGCATCAATGCGGACAACGGCGCACCCTGGGGCAGTCCGCGCGAGCCGGGCCAGCTCAGCGAACTCGCGCTGTGGCTCATCCGCCTGGGCGTGCGGGTGAGCTTCAGCAGCCCCTATCACCCGCAGACCAACGGCAAGGACGAGCGCTTCCATCGCAGCCTGAAGGCGGAGTTGCTGGCCGGGCGCAGCTTCCAGGATCTGGCGCAGGCACAGCAGCAGTTCGATCGCTGGAGGCGTATCTACAACCATGAGCGCCCGCACCAGGCGCTGGGCATGAACACCCCGGCGAGCCGGTATCGCGCCAGCGAGAGGGCCTATCCGAGGACGCTGCCACCGCTCGAGTACGGCCCGAACGACACGGTGGTGAAGGTCGGCTGGCTGGGGGAGGTGCGCTTCAAGAGCAAGCGCTTCAAGGTGTCCGCAGCACTCAAGGACCACGAGATCGCGCTGCGCGCGCAGCCCGGGCGAGAGGGCTGCTACGACGTCTACTTCGTGCACCACAAGCTGCGCGAGATCGACCTGCGCGAGGCCTGAGCCACCATGCAGAATGTGTCCACCATGTCCTCGCACACCTGTCCACCATGTGCCCGGTCCATACAGCGAGACAAGAAAAGTGAGTCGCCCGCCGGGGCGAGTCCCGGCCAACAGCCTAAGCAGAGAACACATCCCGCCCCAACCCCTCGAACTTCAGCGCCAAAAAATCGACCAAGGCCCGAACCCGAGCCGCAACAAACCGCCCACTAGGCAACAACGCATGCAACGGATAAGGCTCCGTCTCCCAATCCGTCATCAGATGCACCAGCCGGCCGGCTTCGATATCGCCACGCACATCGAGCGCCGACTTCAACGTCACCCCATACCCCGCCACCGCCCATTCGCGCGCCAGCGAAGCATCGTCCACGCTGCGGTTCCCATCGACCCGCACCTCCGTCCACTGCCCGTTCTGCGCAAATCGCCAGACCCGATGCAGCCGCCCCCCGCGGTTGAAGATCAGGCAGTTGTGATGCACCAGGTCCTGCGGCACCTTCGGCGCCGGATGCCGCCGCAGGTAGTCGGGCGAGGCGGTCAACAAGGGGTTGGTCATCGCGAACGGCCGCGCCACCAGCCGCGAATCGGCCAGCGCGCCGTAGCGCAGCGCCACGTCGACCTCGTCGCGCATCACGTCCAGCGGCCGGTCGCCCACCGACAGCGACAGCTGCACCCCCGTGTGCAGCGCGAGGAACTCGTCGAACCAGGGCAAGAGGGTGCTGCGCGTGAGGTCCGAGGGCGCGGCCACGCGCAAGGTGCCGACCAGCTCGCCGCGGTCGGCCGTGACCAGCGATTCGCCCTCGGCCAGCAGCTCGAAGGCGCGCACCGCGTAGTCGAGCAGGGTCTGGCCCTGCGGCGTGAGGCGCATCGCGCGCGTGGAGCGCTCGAACAGGCGCGCGCCGAGCTGCGTCTCGAGCCGCTTGAGCGTGGCGCTGGCGGCCGCGGGCGTGATGCCCAGCGCATGGGCCGCAGCCGTCAGCGTGCCGGCGCGCGCGGTCTGCACCAGCACCCGCAGGTCCGAGGTATTTTCAATTTTCATTTGAAAGTGTTGCTCGCCTAGCCATTCTTATCAAATCAGGATTGTCCCCCTACATTCGATCCATCTCCAGATCCGCCACAAAGGAACCGCCATGAAAGCCGTCGGCTACTACCAGCCCCTCCCCATCGACAACCCCGAGGCGCTGCAGGACATCGAGCTGCCCGCGCCCCAGCCCGGCGCGCGCGACCTGCTGGTGCGCGTGAAGGCGGTGTCGGTCAATCCGGTCGACACCAAGGTGCGCAGGAACGCCGCGCCCGAGGCCGGCCAGGCCAAGGTGCTGGGCTGGGACGCGGTCGGCACGGTCGAGGCCATCGGCGCGGGCGTGAAAGGCTTCAAGGTCGGCGACCGCGTCTACTACGCGGGCTCGATCGTGCGCCCCGGCGCCAATTCGGAACTGCACGCGGTCGACGAACGCATCGCCGCGATCGCGCCGGGCACGCTCGACGATGCCCAGGCCGCCGCGCTGCCGCTGACCACCATCACCGCCTACGAGCTGCTGTTCGACCGCCTGCGCGTGCCCAAGGGCGGCGGCGCGGGCCAGACCCTGCTGATCACCGGCGGTGCCGGTGGCGTGGGCTCGATCCTGATCCAGCTCGCGCGCCAGCTCACGCAACTGCGCGTGGTCGCCACCGCCTCGCGCGCCGAGACCCGCGCCTGGTGCCTGGAACTGGGCGCGCACCTCGTCATCGACCATTCGAAACCGCTCGCGGCCGAGCTCAAGGCCGCCGGCATCGCCGAGGTCGACATGGTCGCGAGCCTCACGCAGACCGAGCAGCACTACGCGCAGATCATCGAGAGCCTCAAGCCCCAGGGCCAGCTCGCGGTGATCGACGACATGAAGGTGCTCGATGCGATGCCGCTGAAGACCAAGAGCCTGTCGCTGCACTGGGAAATGATGTTCGCGCGCTCGCGCTTCGAGACGACCGACATGGCCGAACAGGGCGCGCTGCTGGCCGAGGTGGCCGCGCTGGTCGACGCCGGCCGCGTGCGCACCACCGCGAACGCGAGCTTCGGCACCATCAACGCCGCCAACCTGCGCCGCGCCCATGCGCTGATCGAAAGCGGCAAGGCGCAGGGCAAGGTGGTGCTGGCCGGGTTCTGAGCGAAGCTCAGCGTCTCCAGCGCAGGCTGCGCACCCGCTCGCGCTGCTCTTCCTCGTGGAAGTGCGCGAGCGAGGGCTTGATGAGGTCGCTGCGCGCCACGATGCCGACCAGCAGGCGCGAATCGGCATCGCGCACCACCGGCAGCCGCTCGAGCCCGTGGCGCGCGAGCCGCGTGGCGACCGCGCGGCAGTTCTCGCCGGGCAGCGCGACCACCGGCGGCGTGCCGGCCACGGCATCGCCGACGGTTCCGGTGCTCCAGGCAGAGAGCACGGCGCGGTCGGCCACGCCGATCAGCTCGCGCCCGCGCAGCACCGGGAACGCGCGGTGCGCCTGGCCTTCGCCGAAGTACATGGCCAGCGCCTCGGCCACCGGCAGGGCGGCGTCGATGGTGCGCACCTCGCGCGTCATCACCTCTTCCACGAACTGGCGCTCGAGCGGATCGATGCCGTACTCGCGGTAGATGTGGTGGCCGCGGCGCGCGATCTTCTCGGTGAGGATCGAACGGCGCATGGTGAGCACGGTGAAGCCGTAGGCGGTGGCCGAGGTGGCGAGCAGCGGCAGCAGCGCATTGCTGTCGTGCGTGAGACCGAAGGCGAACACGGTGGCCATCAGCGGCGCGCGCATGGTGCCGCCGAGCGTGGCGGCCATGCAGACCAGCGGCCACAGCATCGGGTCGCCGCCCGGCAGCAGGTGCGAGAGCACCGCGCCGAGCGCCGCGCCCATCATCAGGAGCGGCGCCAGCACGCCGCCCGAGGTGCCCGAGCCGAGCGCGATCACCCAGATGATCGCCTTGACCGCGATCAGCGCCAGCACCGCCTGCCAGGCCAGCTGGTTGTGCAGCAGGTCGCCGATCACGTCGTAGCCCACGCCGAGCGCGCGCGGCTCGAACCAGCCGCCGAGGCCCACCGCGAGGCCACCGAGCGCCGGCCACCACATCCAGTGCAGCGGCAGCTTGCCGAACAGGTCCTCGACTTTGTAGAGCGACAGCGAGAGGCTGGCCGAGAGCGCGCCGCACAACAGTCCGGCCACCACGCACGACAGCAGCGCGAGCGGGCCCGGTGCCGCGGTCTGCAACGGGAACAGCGGCCCGGCCTCCATCAGCAGCGGCCGCGTGAAGCCCGCGACCGCGCAGGCGATCGCCACCGGCAGCAGGCTGCGCGGGCGCAGCTCGAACAGCAGCAACTCGACCGCCAGCAGCACCGCGGCCACCGGCGTGCCGAACACCGCCGTCATGCCCGCGGTGGCGCCGGCCACCAGCAGCGCCTTGCGCTCGGCCGCCGACAGGTGGAAGTGCTGCGCGATCAGGGAGCCGATGGCGCCGCCGGTCATGATGATCGGCCCCTCGGCGCCGAAGGGCCCGCCGCTGCCGATCGCGATGCCCGAGGACAGCGGCTTGAGCACCGCCACCTTCGGCGACATCTTGCTGCGGCCGAACAGGATCGCCTCGATGGCCTCGGGAATGCCATGGCCGCGGATCTTCTCGGAGCCGTAGCGCGCGATCAGCCCGATCACCAGCCCGCCGAGCACCGGCACCGCGATCACCCAGGCACCCATCGTGTGGCCGGCCGGCGAGCGGTCGGCCAGCGAGAAGTCCTGGAAGAAGAACAGGTTGGTGAAGAATCGGATCAGGTCGAGCAGCACGCGCGCGGCCCCGGTGCTCGCGGCGCCGATGACGGCCGCCAGGGTGGCGATGCGCAGCAGGCGCGCATCGAGCGCGAAGTCGCCGCGGCGATGGGTGGAGGTGGACATGGAGGGGCCGGAAGCCGGTGGCGCGAAAGCGCGCAAATATATCACTTCATGACATAAATGAGCGATCGGCGGCGCCTTGCGTCTGCGCCAGAATCGCCTAATGGACCGCACGCTCATCGAACCCGAAACGCCCCGCCTTCGCCTGCGCCAGTGGCGCGAGAGCGACCTCGCGCCCTTCGCCGCGCTGGTCGCCGATCCAAAGGTGATGGAATTCTTTCCCGCCACGCTGTCGCGCGCGGAGAGCGACGTGCTGGTCGCGCGCTTCGTCGAGCGCATCGCGCAGAACGGCTGGGGCTTCTGGGCCGCCGAGCACAAGGAGTCCGGCGAACTGATCGGCTTCACCGGCCTCAATGCGCCGGCCTATCCCCTGCCCTTCTCGCCCTGCGTGGAGATCGGCTGGCGGCTCGCGCGCCAATGGTGGGGCCAGGGCCTCGCGAGCGAGGCGGCGCGCGCCTCATTGGCCACGGGCTTCGAGCGGCTCGGGCTGGACGAGATCGTGTCCTTCACCGCGCTGCCCAACCGGCGCTCGAGCGCGGTGATGCAGCGCCTGGGCATGCGCGAGGACCCGGCCGGCGCGTTCGACCACCCGCTGCTGGCCGAGGGCCATCCGCTGCGCCGCCATTGCCTCTACCGGCTCGACCGCGCGGCCTGGCAGGCGCAACAAGGCGCCTGAAATCAGAAGGCCTTCACCAGCAGCACCAGCCCCGAGACGATCGCGAACACCTGCACGAAGATGCGCAGCAGCCGCCCGTTCACGCGGCGATGCACGAGGCGGCTGAGCACCGCGCCCACGACCAGCGCCGGCAGCAGCAGCGCCGCGGCCTGCAGCTGCGGCAGGCCGACGCGGCCGGTGGCCAGCAGCACGGCCAGCGAGACCAGCTCGCCGAGCAGGAAGCACAGCGCGATGGTCGAGCGCATGGTGGGCGCCGGCTGGTGCTGGTAGACCAGCGCCAGCGGCGGGCCGCCGATGCCGGTGGCGGTTTCGGTGATGCCGGTGACCAGCCCGGCGCCGACGAAAGCGCCGCGCCCCGGCGAGAAGGCCGGCATCAGCAGGGTGACCAGCGCGGCCGCGACGGTCGAGGCGCCGACGAACAGCGAGAGCTGGCCCGCGCTGAGCGCCGCCAGCACCCACAGGCCGCCCGCGGTGCCCGCGACGCGCCCGCCGGTGATCCAGCGCGCGCCGGTGCCGTCGATCGCGCCGCGCTCGCGCCAGGCCACGTAGAGGTTCAACGGCAGCATCAGCACCAGCACGCACACCGGCAGCAGCTCGGGGCGCACGAGGCCGATCACCGGCGCGGCGATGAGCGCGAAGCCGACGCCGGTCGCGCCCTGCACGAAGGCGGCGACCAGCACGGCCAGCGACATCAGCACGAGGTGCTGCGCGCTCATCGGGCGGCCTGCCGCCGGTGCTCGGCGGCCGTGGGATGCAGCCGCACGATCGGCGCGCGCGCGATCGCGGCCTGGGCGGTGCGCGCGAGCTGCCGTTGCAGCGCGCGCGCGTCCCAGTCGGTGGGCCAGCCCTTCCACAGCCGCAGCCGCCCATCGACGAACACCGCCTCGATCTGGTCGCGGTTGCCCAGGCGCACCAGGTCCCAGGTCAGGTCGACCGAGGTGCACATCTCGGGCGTGTCGACGTCCACGAGCAGGAAATCGGCGGCCTTGCCCACGGCGATCTCGCCGGTGCGCGCGCCCAGGCCCGCGGCACGCGCGCCCTCGTGCGTCGCATGGTCGAACCAGGTCCAGCCGCCGCCGCTGGAGGCATCGCCCACGGCCAGGCCGAAGGCGATCTTCTGCGCGGCCTCGGCCGCATCCATCAGGCGAAAGCCGTCGCTGCGCGTGGCATCGGTGCCCAGGCCGAAGCGGATGCCGAGCGCGGCCATGAGATGGGCCGGCGCCACCGCGTTGCCCTTCCACTGGCTCGCGACCGGGTTGTAGCTGACGGCGGTGTCGGTGTCGCGCAGCAGCATGAGCTCCGGCGGCGTCACCAGCGTGCCGTGCGCGATCAGCACCTGCGGGCCGAGCGCGCCCAGCTGCGCGAGCAGTTCCAGCGGGCGCCGGCCGCGCGCGACCACCGAGCGCTCGACCGAGGCCAGGTGCTCGTTGACGTGGGTCTGGAACACGGTGCCGGCCTCGGCGCACAGCGCGGAGACGGTCGTCAGCATCTCGTCGGAGGCCGCTTCGGGCACCGAGATCGCGAGCGAGGGATGCACCAGCGCATCGCCCTGCCAGCGCGCGAGGAAGCGCTCGGCCTGCGCCTTCAGCGCGTGGCGCTCGGCGGCGCTGCTCTCGTTGCCGCCGTCGTTGCAGATCAGCCCGAGCATGCAGCGCAGGCCGGTCTCGTGCAGCGCGCGCGCCATCGCGCCGATGTCGCCGGGCGCGCGGGTGCCGGCGTCGCACACGGTGGTGAAGCCGCCGCGCAGCGACTCGAGCGCCGCGAGCTTGGTCGCGAGGTAGACGAACTCGTCGTCGAGGCTGGATTCCAGCGGCACCCACACGCGCCGGAAGATCTCGGACGGCTCGCCGTAGGCCAGCGACTTGCCGAAGGACTGCGTGAGGTGGTGGTGCGCGTCGATCATGCCGGGCATCAGCAGCCGGCCGGGCAGGCGCTGCGGCACCAGTCGAGGGTGGCGCGCGGCCAGCAGCTCGGCGGGGCCGATGTCGGCGAAGCGGCCGTCGGCGATGTGCACGGCGTGGCCGGTGGCCGGGCCGTCGCGCAGCATCAGGTGGTCGGGCACGAGCAGCAGCTCGGGGGCCGCGAAGGGCGCGGCCTCGTGGTCAGGGGACATGTCTGGATCCGGGAGAGAAGAAGAAGGAAAGGAAAAGCTCACTGCGGCGGCACCGTCGACGGCAGGGGCGCCGCGCGTTCGGCCGGTGGCCGGTTGAACAGCAGGTTGAGCACCACCGCGGTGATCGAGCCCATCGCGAGGCCGTTGCCCAGCACCAGCTGCAGCGTGTCGGGAAAGCGGCTGTAGAGCCCCGGCACCAGGATCGGCAGCAGGCCCATGGTCAGCGCGCCCGCCAGCACGAACATGTTGCCGCGCTCGTGCAGGTCGGTGCGGCGCAGCATGTCGATGCCCATGGTGCCGATGATCGCGAACACCACCATCGCGGTGCCGCCCACCACGGCGGCCGGGATCGCGCTCGCGAGCCGGCCCAGCGGCGCCGACAGCGCGATCAGCACCAGGATCGCGCCGGCCATGGCCGTGACGTAGCGCGAGCGCACGTTGGTGGCGCGCACGATGCCGATGTTCTCGCCGCTGGTGATGATCATCGAGGTGCCGAACAGGCCGCCGAGCAGCGACACCAGCGCGTCGCCGCGCACGGTGCGCGGCACCGCGTCGCGCGGGTCGATGGGCCGGCCCACCACCTCGGCCACGGCCACCGTCTGGCCGGTGGCCTCGACCATCGAGATCACGCTGAAGATCAGCAGCGGCACCGCGGCCACGAGGTCGAAATGCGGCAGGCCGAAGGGCAGCAAGGTCGGGCTGCTCCACACCGGGCCGGCGGCCACGGGCGAGAAGTCCATCAGCCCGAAGGCGGCCGCCAAGAGCGTGCCGGCCAAGAGGCCCAGCAGCACCGCGAGCTGGCCCAGCATGCCCTTGAACAGGCGCGCGAACAGCACCGTGAAGCCGATGGTGGCGAGCGCCAGGCCGATGTTCACCGGATCGCCGAAGGTGGGCGTGCCGGCCTTGCCGGCGATGATGCCGCCGTAGACCTTCACCAGGTTGATCGACACCAGCAGCAGCAGCGTGCCGATGACGATCTTCGGGAAGAAGCGCAGGCAGCGCGCGAACACCGGCAGGATCAGGAAATAGAACAGCGCCGTGAGGATCACCGCGCCCGAGGCGGTCTGCAGGTCGCGCTGCTGGGCGATGGTCACGAACATCACGATCGGCGCGCCGCCCGGCACCATCACGAAGGGCAGCCGCGCGCCGAACTTCCACGGCCCGAAGGACTGCAGCAGGGTGCCCAGCCCGCACAGCAGGAAGGTGGCGCTGATCAGGTTGACCGTGAGCGCGGCCGACAGGCCCAGCGCCTTGGCCACCAGGAACACCGAGGTGATCGGCACCGCGGCCATCACCAGCACGTGCTGCAGGCCGAACAGCAGCAATTGGGAAAAGGGCAGCACGGCATCGACGGGCGCTGGCTCGTTCGCACGGGACATGATCGTTTTTCCTTGGATCGGTCCGCGCCCAAATCGATTTGGGCGCACTGGCAAAAAAATCCGCCGCAGCGGGTGAAGTACATTCCGGGCAGGCGCCCAAAACGATTTGGGAATTGAAGCACCGCTTTCGTGGAAGGTCAATACGGGATGAACACCGAGCGAACGCCACGGGCGAACATCAAGGACGTGGCGCGCGAGGCCGGCGTCTCGCCGACCACCGTGTCGCACGCCCTCAACGCGCGCGGGCAGGTCGATGCCGAGACCCGGGCGCGCGTCGAACGCGCGGCCGCCAGGCTGGGCTACCGGCCGAACCGCAATGCGCAGCGGCTGCGCACCGGGCAGGCGCACATGATCGCCCTGCTGTCCTCGATGCCGCTGGCGGTGGCGGGCGGGCCCTCGCGGCTGGGCTTCCTGATGGAGGTGGCGGCGGTGGCCGCGGCGGCGGCGCTCGACCGCGGGCTCGCGCTGGTGCTGGCGCCCGCGATGGAGAACGGCCTGGTGCCGATGGAGCTGCTCGACGTCGACGGCGCGCTGGTCATCGAGCCCTCGGCCGGCGACCCCAACCTCGCGAACCTGCTGCGCCGCGGCCTGCCGGTGGTGGCCATCGGCAAGCCGGCCGAGGGACCGGTGATGCCGCCCTACGTCGACATCCATTCGGGCCGCACCACGCGGCTGCTGCTCGAGCACCTGCACGGCCAGGGCGCGCGCCAGATCGCGATGATCCTGGGCGCGGCGCAGCGCAACTCCTACCTCGAGGCGCGCACGGCCTATGAAGAAGCGATGGCCGCGCGCGGCCAGCCGCCGCTGCTGTCGCTGGTCGAGGAGGTGCGCGGCGAGGCCGGCGGCCACGAGGCGGCGCGGGCGCTGCTCGCGGCCCATCCCGGCATCGACGCCTTCTGCGTACCGGTCGACGCCTTCGCCACCGGCGCGCTGGCCGCGATCGTGCAGAGCGGGCGCCGCGTGCCCGACGACGTGATGGTCGCGACCCGCTACGACGGCCTGCGCGCGCGCACCAGCGTGCCGCCGCTCACCGCGGTCGACCTGCACCTGGAGGAGGTGGCGCAGCAGGCGATCGCGCTGCTGTTCGACCACCTGCGCGGCGACGTCTCGCGGCATCGGGTCGAGGGCCCGGCCGCGCAGCTGGTGGCGCGGCCCTCGTCGGTGCGCGGCGGCTGAGCGTCCTTAGTTCTGCTTCGCGCGCGATACCCGCCACACGACGTTGCCCACGTCGTCGGCCACCAGCAGCGCGCCGCTCTTGTCGAGCGCCACGCCCACCGGCCGGCCCTGGGCCTTCTCCTGGGCATCGAGGAAGCCCGTGAGCACGTCGACCGGCGGGCCGCTGGGCTTGCCGCCGATGAAGGGCACGAACACCACCTTGTAGCCCGACTTGGGCTTGCGGTTCCACGAGCCGTGCTCGCCGATGAAGACACCGCTGGCGAACTGCTCGGGCATGCCGCCCGGGCGCGAGAACGCCAGGCCCAGCGGCGCGACGTGCGAGCCCAGCGCATAGTCGGGCGCGATCGACTTGGCCACCATCTCGGGGTTCTGCGGCTGCACGCGCACGTCGACCACGCCGCCGTAGTAGCTCCAGGGCCAGCCGTAGAAGGCGCCGTCCTTCACCGAGGTCAGGTAGTCGGGCACGAGGTCGCTGCCGATCTCGTCGCGCTCGTTGACCACGGTCCACAGCGCCTGCGTGTCGGGATCCCAGCCCAGGCCGTTGGGATTGCGCAGGCCGCTCGCGAACAGGCGCTTCTCGCCGCTCTTGGTGTCGACCTCCCAGATGGCCGCGCGGCCCTCCTCGGCGGCCAGGCCGTTCTCGCCGATGTTGCTGTTCGAGCCCACGGTCACGTAGAGCTTGCTGCCGTCGGCGTTGGCGATCACGTTCTTGGTCCAGTGGTGGTTGATGCCCGCGGGCAGCGGCGTCACCACGGTGGGCTTGGCATCGATGGAGGTCTGGCCCTCGGTGTAGGGCACCTTCACGAGCGCATCGGCGTTGGCGATGAAGAGCTCGTTGCCCACCAGCGCCATGCCGTAGGGCGAGGTGAGGTTGGAGAGGAACACCTGCTTGACCTCGGCCGCGCCGTCGCCGTCGGCGTCGCGCAGCAGGGTGATGCGGTTGGCGCTGGGCACGCCGGCGCCGGCACGCGCCATCAGCTTGTTCATCACGAAGTTGCGCGCCTTGGCCATCAGGCCGCTGCCGCCGTCGGTCGTGCCCTCGGGCTTGGGCGGCTTGTTGCTCTCGGCCACCAGCACGTCGCCGTTGGGCAGGGTGTAGACCCAGCGCGGATGGTCGAGCCCGCGCGCCAGCGCCGCCACCTTGAGGCCGTCGGCCGGCGTGGGCGCGGCGGTGTCGTTCCAGCCGACCACGGGCGCGACGTTGACGGTGGGGATCAGGGTCTTGTTGGGCTCCACCAGCTGCGGCCGCGGGCCGGTGGTCAGTTCGGGCGTGAGCTTGGCCGCCTCGCCGCAGCCCGCCAGCACCAGCGGGACCAGGACCGCCGCCAGCAGGGCCGCGGCCGTCTTGGGGGTGGGTGCTTGCTGCCGTGTCTTCATGCGCCATCCTTCATGCGTTGCGGCGCGGCCGGACGCCGCGCGTCGGGCGATCTTCGAGCGGGCGGCGGCCCCGGGGCTGTCGGTCGTGGGCGCTTTCCGGCGTGGGCGCACCCCGTTCGCGCATCGCCGCTACCATCGCCGGGATGACCCACGACCTGTTCCGCGCCGACGCCTATCTGCGCTCCTGCGAAGCGCGCGTCGAGCGCATCGACGAGGCCGGCATCGTGCTGGACCGTACCGTGTTCTACCCGCTGGGCGGCGGACAGGCCGGAGACAGCGGCGTGCTGGCGCCGGCCGGCGGCGGCGGGATCGCGATCGCCGACACGCGCAAGGGCAAGGACGCCGAGGGCCGCGCCACCGACGAGATCGTGCACGTGCCCGCGCCGGGCCAGGAGGTCCTGCTGGCCGCGCTGAAGCCCGGCGACAGCGTCACCGCGACCATCGACTGGGAGCGCCGCCACCGGCTGATGCGCTTCCACACCGCCACCCACCTGCTCTGCTACCTGGTGCCGCAGCCGGTCAACGGCTGCTCGATCACGCCCGACTACGCGCGGCTCGACTTCCACATGACCGACCCGCTCGACAAGGAAGCGCTGACCCAGGGCCTCGCGGCGCTGGTGGGCGCGGCCCATCCGCTGACCGTCGGCGCCATCACCGATGCCGAGCTCGACGCCAACCCGGCGCTGGTCAAGAGCATGAGCGTGCAGCCGCCGCGCGGCACGGGCACGGTGCGCACCATCCGCATCGGCGGCGAGGGCGAGGCCCAGATCGACTTCCAGCCCTGCGGCGGCACGCACGTGGCCAACACCGCCGAGATCGGCGCCGTGGTGGTCACCAAGATCGAGAAGAAGAGCGCCAACAGCCGGCGCGTGGTGCTGGGCTGGGCTGGGCCGCGGCCTGAGGCCGGCCCGGAACTTCGCCTCCCCTGAACGCTCCGACTGACGGCATGACCTTCCCGCGCCTTCGATTCGCTACGCTCCTGATAGCAGCATCCGCAGCCTGGATGCCGGCTCTGGCCCAATTGACTCCAGCGAAGACGAGCGCGGTCGTGACCACGCCGCATGTGCGCGCCGAACTGGTGGCGCACGCGCCCGATGGCGTGACGCCCGGCGCGCCGGTCTGGGTCGGCCTGCAGATCGCGCACCAGCCCGAGTGGCACACCTACTGGAAGAACGCCGGCGACTCCGGCCTGCCCACCGAGCTGAGCTGGACGCTGCCGCCCGGCGTGGCGGCCGGCGACATCGCCTGGCCGGTGCCGAAGAAGATCCCGGTCGGCAACCTCGCCAACTACGGCTACGAGGACACGGTGCTGCTGCCGGTGCCGCTCGAGGTGGCGAGCACCTTCAAGCCGCCGCTGGCCCTCACGGGCGCGGGCGGGCCGGCCGAACTCCAGGTGCGGCTCAAGGCCTCGTGGCTGGTCTGCCGCAAGGAATGCATTCCCGAGGAAGGCGAGTTCTCGCTGGCGCTGCCGGTGCAGGGCTCGACCGCGCTGCACAAGGCCGAGTTCGACGCCGCCCAGGCCGCCCAGCCGGCACAGCTCGCCGCGCCGGGCGCGATCGAGGTGCAGGGCAACAACCTGCAGGTGCGCCTCGAGGGCCTGCCGGCGGCCGCCCAGGGAAAGACGCTGGCCTTCTTCCCCGAGACCCCCGAGGTGATCCGCACCGCGGCCGTCTCCGGCAAGGACTGGACCCAATCCTGGCAGGGCGGCACCTGGACCGCCACGCTGCCGCTGGCCGACCAGCGCAGCGCGAGCCCCACGGCGATGCCGGTGGTGGTGGCGCTGGCCGAGGCCGACCGCCAGCCCGGCCAGCCGATCGCCTGGCGCGCCGAACCGCCCGTGAGCGGCAGCTGGCCCGCGGCGGCCGCCGCGCCCGCGGCCCAGGTCTCGCCCGCGCTGCAGGCGGCGCTGGCGGCCAACGCGGCCGATGCCGTCAAGACCGCCGCGGCCTCGAACGAGATCGCGCCCCAGCCCATGGGCACGCTGCTGGCCGCGCTGCTCGGCGCCTTCCTCGGCGGCCTGCTTCTCAACCTCATGCCCTGCGTGTTTCCGATCCTCGCGATCAAGGTGCTGGGCTTCGCTCGCCAGGCCGGCAACCGCAGCGCGCACCGGCAGGCCGGGCTGGCCTACACGGCCGGCGTGATGCTGTCCTTCCTCGCGCTCGGCGGCGCCATGCTCGCGCTGCGCGCGGCCGGCGCCGGCCTGGGCTGGGGCTTCCAGCTCCAGTCGCCCGCGGTGGTGGTGGTGCTGGCCGCGCTGTTCACGCTGATCGGCCTGAACCTGGTGGGCGTGTTCGAGTTCATGCGCACCGTGCCCTCGTCGGTGTGCAGCGCGCAGGCCAAGCACCCGATCGCCAACGACTTCCTCTCGGGCGTGCTCGCGGTGGTCATCGCCTCGCCCTGCACCGCGCCGTTCATGGGCGCCTCGCTGGGCTTCGCGATCGGCCTGCCGGCCGGCCAGGCGCTGCTGCTGTTCGCCGCGCTGGGCTTCGGCCTCGCGCTGCCCTACCTGGTGGCGGGCTTCGTGCCGGCCATCGCCTGGCTGCTGCCCAAGCCCGGCCCCTGGATGAGCACGCTGCGCAAGCTGCTGGCCTTCCCGATGTTCGCCACCGTCGCCTGGCTGGTCTGGGTGCTGGGCCAGCAGACCGGCATCGACGGCGCCGGCACCCTGCTGGCGCTGCTGGTGTGCCTGTCGGCGATCGTCTGGGCGCTCACGCTGCGCGGCCGCTCGCGGCTGGTGATCGCCACCGTGCTGATCGGCTTCACCGCGGTGCTCACCAGCGCCATCGGCCGCAACGTGCTGACCACCGTCGAGCCCGCGAAGCTCGCGAGCGCCGCGGGCTCGAAGGAAGCGCGCTGGCAGCCCTGGTCGGCCGAGCGCGTGGCCGAGCTGGCCGGCGACGGCCGCCCGGTGTTCATCGATTTCACCGCCGCCTGGTGCGTGACCTGCCAATACAACAAGAAGACCACGCTGTCCGACACCGAGCTGCTGGCCGCCTTCGACGCCAAGAAGGTCGCGATGCTGCGCGCCGACTGGACCCGCCGCGACCCCGCGATCACCGCCGCGCTGACCGCGCTCGGCCGCAGCGGCGTGCCGGTCTACGTGCTGCAGGCCCCGGGCAAACCGCCCGTGGTGCTGACCGAGATCCTGGGCAAGGACGAGGTCCGCGCGGCCCTCGCCGCGCTTTGACCACGGCTGTGACATGGGTTGTCACAGGCACATGAAAAAACCGCTCTAAGCTGTCGCCGTCATTCGGAAATATCTCCATGGAGTTCGATCAGCCCATGTCCCTCCCCCCGTCTACCGAGCTGCGCCCCGACTCGCGCTCGGTGCGCGCCGCGCGCCGAGCCCGCGCCGCCCTCAGCCGTGCCTCGCGCCGCGCCGTCATGGCCGCCGCCGTCGCGCTGGGCGCCACCTTCCTCGTGAGCAACAACGCCTTCGCCGCGCCCGCCGTGGGCCAGCAGGCGCCCGACTTCGTCGCCGTCGATACCAGCGGTGCCAAGCACAAGCTGTCCGACTTCGCGGGCAAGTTCGTGGTGCTCGAATGGACCAACCCCGGCTGCCCCTTCGTGCGCAAGCACTACGGCAGCGGCAACATGCCCGCCACCCAGAAGGCCGCCACCGACAAGGGCGTGGTCTGGCTGGCCATCAACTCCACCGAGCGCGCCGCCAGCGACTACCTGAAGCCGGCCGCGCTGGCCGACTGGATGAAGTCGCAGTCGGCCGCGCCCACCGCGGTGCTGATGGACGAGGACGGCATGATCGGCCAGGCCTACGGCGCGCGCACCACGCCGCACATCTTCATCATCGATCCCAAGGGCACGCTGGTGTATGCGGGCGGCATCGACTCCATCGCCTCGGCGCGCGTGGACGACATCAAGACCGCCGTCAACTACGTGAACCAGGCGCTCGGCGAGGCCTTCGGCAGCAAGCCGATCACGGCGGCGAGCACGCGACCCTACGGCTGCTCGATCAAGTACAAGACCTGAGCCCGACCCCGGGCCCGTCGCTCAGCAAGAGGCGCCGCGGCGCCTCTTTTTCTTTGGCGCCGGCTTTGACAGGTACCTGACCGCGCGCGTCAGCTTGCGGTCGGGGAGCCCTTCCTACCCTTGGGGTGCATGCATCTCGCACGCGCATCCAGGGGACCCCACACATGACCACAGCGTCCAAAGGCGCGACTGCCTCCAGCTCCAAGTTCGCCACCGTCCTGCGCGTGACCGGCGGCAACTTCATGGAGATGTTCGACTTCTTCCTGTTCGGCTTCTACGCCACGCAGATCTCGAAGGCCTTCTTCCCGGCCGGCGACGAGTTCGCCTCGCTGATGCTGACCTTCATGACCTTCGGCGCCGGCTTCCTGATGCGGCCGCTGGGCGCGATCTTCCTCGGCGCCTACGTCGACCGCGTGGGCCGCCGCAAGGGCCTGATCGTCACGCTCGCGCTGATGGCGCTGGGCACGCTGCTGATCGCCTGCGTGCCGTCCTACGCCACCATCGGCTTCGCCGCGCCGCTCCTGGTGCTGATCGGGCGGCTGCTGCAGGGCTTCTCGGCCGGCGTGGAGCTCGGCGGCGTGTCGGTCTACCTGTCGGAGATGGCCACGCCGGGCCGCAAGGGCTTCTACGTGAGCTGGCAGTCGGCCAGCCAGCAGGTCGCCATCGTGGTGGCGGCCGCGCTCGGCTACTGGCTCAACGTGACTTTCAGCGCGCAGGAGATCGGCGACTTCTACTGGCGCGTGCCCTTCTTCGTCGGCTGCCTGATCGTGCCGGTGCTGTTCGTGATCCGCCGCTCGCTGCAGGAGACCGAGGAGTTCATGGCGCGCAAGCACCGCCCCGACGCGCGCGAGATCTTCCGCTCGATGGTCGCCAACTGGGGCCTGGTGATCGCCGGGATGATGCTGGTGTCGATGACCACCGTGTCCTTCTACCTGATCACGGTCTACACGCCCACCTTCGGCAAGGCCGTGCTGCACCTGAGCACCACCGACGCGCTGGTCGTCACGCTGTGCGTGGCCATCTCCAACTTCATCTGGCTGCCGATCATGGGCGCGCTGTCGGACCGCGTGGGCCGCAAGCCCCTGTTGATCGCGTTCACCGTGCTGACCATCCTCACGGCCTATCCGTCGCTCAAGTGGCTGGTCGGCGCGCCGAACTTCGCGCGCATGCTCGAGGTCGAGCTGTGGCTCTCGTTCCTCTACGCGAGCTACAACGGCGCGATGGTGGTGGCGCTGACCGAGGTGATGCCGGTCAGCGTGCGCACCGCCGGCTTCTCGCTGGCCTACAGCCTCGCGACCGCGCTGTTCGGCGGCTTCACGCCGGCCGTGGCCACCGGCCTGATCGAGATGACCGGCGACAAGGCCGCGCCGGGCCTGTGGATGACGGCGGCCGCGATCTGCGGGCTGGTCGCGACACTGGTGCTCTACCGGCGCAACGTGAGCCCGGCCGACGCGCGGCGCGTGCCGGCGGTCTGACGGGCGCGCGGCGGGGGCCCTGCGACAATCGCCCGATGCCCTTCGCCCCCCTGCAAAACGACACCTTCCTGCGAGCCTGCTGGCGCCAGGCCACCGACCACACGCCCGTCTGGCTGATGCGCCAGGCCGGCCGCTACCTGCCCGAGTACGTCGCCACCCGCGCGCGGGCCGGCAGCTTCATGGGACTGGCCACCAACGTCGACCACGCGACCGAGGTCACGCTGCAGCCGCTGGCGCGCTATCCGCTCGACGCGGCGATCCTGTTCTCCGACATCCTCACCGTGCCCGACGCGATGGGCCTGGGCCTCTCGTTCGAGGCCGGCGAGGGCCCGCGCTTCGCGCGCCCGCTGCGCGACGAGGCGGCCGTGGCCGCGCTCGAGGTGCCCGACATGGACAAGCTGCGCTACGTCTTCGACGCCGTGGCCTCGATCCGCAAGGCGCTCGACGGCCGCGTGCCGCTGATCGGCTTCTCGGGCAGCCCCTGGACGCTGGCCTGCTACATGGTCGAGGGCGCGGGCTCGAGCGACTACCGGCTCGTGAAGAGCATGCTCTACGGCCGCCCCGACCTGATGCACCGCGTGCTCGCGATCAACGCCGATGCCGTGGCCGCCTACCTCAACGCCCAGATCGACGCCGGCGCGCAGGCCGTGATGGTGTTCGACAGCTGGGGCGGCGTGCTGGCCGACGGCGCGTTCCAGGAATTCAGCCTGGCCTACACCGCGCGCGTGCTCGCCGGCCTCAAGCGCCACGGCCCCGACGGCCAGCCGGTGCCGCGCATCGTCTTCACCAAGGGCGGCGGGCTCTGGCTCGAGGACATGCGCGCGCTCGACTGCCAGGTACTCGGCGTGGACTGGACCGTGAACCTCGGCGCCGCGCGCCGCCGCGTGGCCGAGGGCAGCGACGGCCAGGCCAAGGCGCTGCAGGGCAACATCGACCCCAACGTGCTGTTCGCGCCGCCCGCGCGCATCGAGGCCGAGGTGGCGAAGGTGCTGCAGGCCTTCGGCGCGCCGCACACCGACCGCGCGACCGCCGGGCCGACCCACATCTTCAACCTGGGCCACGGCATCAGCCAGTTCACGCCGCCCGAACACGTGTCGGCGCTGGTGCAGGCGGTGCACGCGCAATCGCGCCGGCTGCGGCAGCCCGTCTGACACGGCCCGCCAGCCGCCGGCCGCAGCCACCCGCCAGCGCGGCGGATGTGGAAAAGAAGATGGCCAGAATGCGGCGCAGCGGCTTTGTCAAGGCCCAACACGGGCTTCGGCGACCGACTTATGCACAAAACGCGTGTTGCAGTGCGCAAGATTGCGTTAGGCGGTCCTGGCGCCGCTACCAAAGCAATAGCGAAGCTAAGTTGTTGATTTATATGGAGTTTGAACTTTGCCCTTTTTGCGGGCAATCCAGCCAGAGCCTTGATTTTCAAGGCCTGGCGACGAGTCCAGCCCGGTTTTCAACAAAGTTATCCACAGAAACTCTGGACGGGCCGCAAAGCACTGAAAAATCAACGACTTAAGTGACTTTGCTCAACACTGCTTTAACAAACCCCGCCAACGAGGACACCATCCCAAGCCGCCCCATTCCCAGCGAAGACCTGCTCGGCGAGCCGACGAACGGCGGCCCAGTCACGTCCGGCGCCGCCTTGCCCTGGCGCATCGACGTGGCGGTGCAGACGCCCGCGCACAGCGCGCTGGGCGACGTGCTGAGCTATGGCGGCGACGCGCCGCTGCCGGCCGGCACGCTGGTGCGGGTGCCGCTGGGCCGGCGCGAGGTGCTCGGGGTGGTCTGGCATGCCGAGGCGCGGACGGCCGAGGAACTGGCCGCGCCCGACCTGGCGCTCAAGCCGGTGGGCGCCGCGCTCGACGCGCTCGCGCCGCTGGGCCCGGCCTGGCGCGACCTGGTGGCCTTCGCCGGGCGCTACTACCAGCGCTCGATCGGCGAGATCGCGCTGGCCGCGCTGCCGCCGCAGCTGCGCGACCTGAGCACGGTGCAGCTCGCGCGCCGGCTCAAGCGCAAGGGGGCCGACGACGAGGCCGCGGCCGACACCGGCACGCCCTCCCCGGTCGAGCCCAGCCCCGAGCAGGCGGCCGCGCTCGCGCGCATCGAGGCCGAGGAAGGCCCGTTCCTGCTGGCCGGCAGCACCGGCAGCGGCAAGACCGAGGTCTACCTGCGCTGCGTGGCCGCGCTGCTGGCGCGCTCGCCCGAGGCGCAGGCGCTGGTGATGGTGCCCGAGATCAACCTCACGCCGCAGCTCGAGGCCCGCTTCAAGGCGCGCTTCGGCGCGCAGGCGGTGGTGTCGCTGCACAGCGGCATGACGAACCCGCAGCGTCTCGCGAGCTGGCTGGCCGCGCACGCGGGCGCCGCGCGCATCGTGCTGGGCACGCGCATGGCGGTGTTCGCCTCGATGCCGAAGCTGGCGCTGATCGTGGTCGACGAGGAACACGACCCGAGCTACAAGCAGCAGGAAGGCGCGCGCTATTCGGCGCGCGACCTCGCCGTGTGGCGCGGCCACCGCGAGAAGGTCAAGGTGATCCTGGGCTCGGCCACGCCCTCGCTCGAAAGCTGGCACCAGAGCCGCCCGGCCGCCGACGGCGACCTCGGCGGGCGCTACGTGCGGCTGGCCATGCCCTCGCGCATCGGCGCGGGCGAGCTGCCCACGGTGCGGCTGGTCGACATGACGCTGCAGCCCGCGAAGACCGTGCTCTCGGCCACGCTGCTCGATGCCATCGGCCAGCGCATCGCGCGCGGCGAGCAGAGCATGATCTTCCTCAACCGGCGCGGCTATGCGCCGGTGCTGGCCTGCGGCGACTGCGGCTGGAAGAGCGAGTGCCCGCACTGCAGCGCCTACCGCGTGTTCCACAAGATCGACCGCACGCTGCGCTGCCACCACTGCGGCTACACCGAGCGCGTGCCGCGCGCCTGCCCGGTCTGCGGCAACCTCGACATCGCGCCCGTGGGCCGCGGCACCGAGCGGCTCGAGGAGCACCTGGCCGAGCTGTTCTCGGCCGTGAAGCGGCCCGACGGCAGCGCGGTGAGCATCGCGCGCATCGACGCCGACAGCACCAAGAAGCAGGGCGCGCTCGAATCGCAGCTCGCGGCGGTGCATGCGGGCGAGGTCGACGTGCTGGTCGGCACGCAGATGATCGCCAAGGGCCACGACTTCCGCCGCATCACGCTGGTGGCCGCGGTCAACCCCGACGGCGCGCTGTTCTCGAGCGACTTCCGCGCGCCCGAGCGGCTGTTCAGCCTGCTGATGCAGTCGGCCGGCCGCGCGGGCCGCGATGCCGCCTACCTGGCCACGCAGGGCAGCACGGCCGAGATGTGGATCCAGACGCACCATGCGCAGCATCCGCTGTTCCAGGCGCTGCGCCGGCACGACTACCCGGCCTTCGCGGCGCAGCAGCTCGAGGAGCGGCAGGCCGCAGCGATGCCGCCCTTCGCCTACCAGGCGCTGGTGCGCGCCGATGCGCGCACGCAGGAGGCGGCGCAGGCCTTTCTCAATGCGGCGAGCGCCGCGGCCGATGGACTGGAGGGAGCGGCGCAGGTGATGCGCTATCCGGCCGTGCCGCTGGCGATCCAGCGCGTGGCCAACGTGGAGCGCGCGCAGATGCTGCTGGAGAGCGCGTCGCGCGCCGCGCTGCAGCGCATGCTCGCGCTGTGGCAACCGCAGCTGCATGCGTTGCGGCGCACGCCCGAGGGCAAGGGCGTGATCCGCTGGCTGATCGACGTCGATCCGCAGGGGATCTGAACCTCGTCGCCATGGGCCCGCGCTCAGTGCAGGCTCATCGGCTCCTTGCCCATCTCGACATAGCGCAGTTCGCGGTCCGCATGGCGCCGCCGCGCGACGCTGCCGGGCCAGGCGAACACCACCAGGCTCAGCGCGCCGAGCGCGAGCGCCGACGCCGTGCCGAGCTTGCCGGCCTGCCAGAGCCAGCCCGCGCCGGCGAGCCACGCCAGCCATAAAAGAATTCGGAACAGTGTTGCCATCATCGTGCGAGCTCCCATGCCATCTTCCGGTCTGCGGCCCACTTTAGCAGCGCGGATGCGAACTCAAGCATTCATCCGAAGTGGTATCGGGTAGCTATGTCTTACGGCCGGCATGGGGCGCGGGAAAAATTCTGAAAAAAGAGTTGACGCCGTGCGAGCGGCGCTGCAAAAGACTCCGTGGAGGAGTCCGCGACGCGGCGCTCCTCCGGGCCCTGGGCGCCCATCGAGCCCGCTCTCCGGAAGGCAAAGGTCGCTCGTGAAACCTCTCCATTTCGCAAGTGGGATTCTGTCTGTCGCGGCCTCCGCTTGGGCCTGCTTCCTCATGCTCGCACCCGTGGCCGCGCACGCCGCCGAGATCGAACGCCAGGGCCGGCTGCTGCTGGTCTCGGGCATGCTCGACGGCAGCGAGCTCGCGAGCTTCATCGACCACCTGAACAGCGGCACGGTGCGCACCGTGGTGCTGGAAGACTCCCTTGGCGGCACCGCCGAGGCGGCCGGCGCCTATGCCGACGCGATCCGCGCGAGCGGCGTCGAGACCGAGGTGCGCGGCCAGTGCATGGCGGCCTGCGCCTACGCCTTCCTCGCGGGCAAGACGCACCGCTTCAGCGACGGCTTCCAGGTCAACGGCCTGATGCTGCCGGTGGCGGCGCGGCCCACGGCCGCCGAACTCGCGGTGCGCTGGCGCGACGACGCGCACAGGACGCCGGCCGACTTCACGACGGGCGCCAATGCGCCCAAGGTGATCGAGGCCTCGGCCGACGGCCGTGGCGCGCACGACAACTGGCAGCCCGAGCACGGCGTGCTGTTCACCGCCAGCCCCTCGCTGTTCGGCCGCATCTACAACGCCTTCTATTGCGACGGCACGCAGGGCCGCGATTTCTCGAAGTGCGAGCGCCTGCCCGATGCCGATCCTTTCAAGCTCGGTGTGCTGAGCCCGTAAGACGCTTCACTTCAGCAAGCCGACCGCCAGCGGAAAGCTGAAGAAGGCCGCCACCGTCGTCCACAGGATGATGCGCGCGATGCGCCCGTTGTCGGCGCCGAAGCGCTCGGCCAGCATCGACACGTTGCTCGCGCTCGGCAGCGCCGCCACCAGCACGATCGCCACCAGCGCCGGCCCCGACAGCGGCAGGCCCAGCGCGATCGCCGCGAGCCCCAGTCCCCACACCAGCAGCGGGTGCACGAGCAACTTCACCAGCACCACCGGCAGCACGTCGGCCAGCGGCGCCTTCGGCAGGGGCCGCGCGCCGCTGCCCATGGCCTGGGCCACGGCCGCGCTCGCGCCGTGCTCGCGCGCCACCAGCGCCGAGCGCGCGAGCACCGCGCCGATGGTGAACAGGGCCACCGGCGAGGCCGCATCGGCCAGCATCGCCACCGTGCGCTCCACCGGGCCCGGCAACTTCCAGCGCGCGGCCGACAGCAGCACGCCGAGCAGGATCGACCACGGCATCGGATTGACCAGGATGCCGCGCAGCGCCTGGCGCGCGGCCTGCCGCGGCCCGTGGTGCGTCCCGCTCCCGCTGGCGCCGTCGAGCCGCGACAGCGCGATGCACAGCGAGGAGGTGACCACGAGGTCGAAGGCGATGGTGATGATCATCGGCCCGGCCGCCTGCGCGCCGAGGATGGCCACCAGCAGCGGCACGCCCATGAAGCCGGTGTTCGGGAAGGCCGCCACCAGCGCGCCGAAGGCGGCGTCGTTCCAGCCGATGCGCGCGTTGCGCGTGAACGCCACCACGCAGCCCACCACCAGGAGCGCGCTCAGGCCCCAGACCAGCGCGACGCTGCCGTCGAGCAGCTGGCCGATCGGCGTGCCGGCGCCGAAGCGCAGCAGCATGCAGGGCAGCGCGAAGTAGAGGACGAAGGTGTTGAGGCCGGGGATCGCATCGAGCGGAAGGATGCGGGCACGGGCGGCGCCGTAACCGGCGGCGATCAACGCGAAGAAGGGAAAGGTAACGAGAAATACGGGCAGCACGGCGCGATTGTCGCCGCCGGCCCCGGCCCTCGCCGAAGGCCGCCGATGCCCCTTTACGGTGCGTTTACCGCGCTTCCCACATCGCGGTATCGGCCGACGCCGCGGCCCCTGCGGCCCCCGTATCATTGCGCGCTTTCGCGCCCGCCGCGCCCCGCGGCCCCTGCCGGCTCCCCCTCCCCTTTCCATGTCCCACGGTCTCAATCTCGCGCAACAAGAAGCGGTCAACTACATGCACGGCCCCTGCCTCGTACTGGCGGGCGCGGGCTCGGGCAAGACGCGGGTGATCACGCACAAGATCGCGCGCCTGATCCAGGCCGGGCTCGAGCCCCAGCGGATCGCGGCCATCACCTTCACCAACAAGGCGGCCGCCGAGATGCGCGAGCGCGCCAAGGGGCTGATCGGGCGCGATGCCAAGAAGGTGGTGATCTGCACCTTCCACGCGCTGGGCGTGCGCATGATGCGCGAGGACGGCGCGGTGCTGGGCCTGAAGTCGCAGTTCAGCATCCTCGATGCCGACGACGTGACCAAGATCCTCAAGGACGCGGGCGGCACCAGCGACCTCGCCACCGCGCGCATCTGGCAGTGGACCATCAGCAAGTGGAAGAACATGGGCCTGAACGCGGCCCAGGCCGAGGCCATCGCGGCCGACGACAACGAGCGCATCACGGCCACCATCATGGCGCGCTACGAGGAGCGCCTGGCCGCCTACCAGAGCGTGGACTTCGACGACCTGATCGGCATGCCGCTCAAGCTGCTGCGCGACTTCGAGGAAGTGCGCAACAAGTGGCAGGCCACGCTGGGCCACATCCTGGTGGACGAATACCAGGACACCAACGCCACCCAGTACGAGGTGCTCAAGGCGCTGTCGGGCACGCGCGGCCACTTCACGGCGGTGGGCGACGACGACCAGTCGATCTACGGCTGGCGCGGCGCCACGCTCGACAACCTGCGCAAGCTGCCGGTCGACTACCCCACGCTCAAGGTCATCAAGCTCGAGCAGAACTACCGCTCGACCAGCGCCATCCTGCGCGCGGCCAACAACGTGATCGGCCCCAACCCCAAGCTGTTCCCGAAGACGCTGTTCTCCGAGCTCGGCGAGGGCGAGCCGGTGCGCGTGGTCGACTGCGACAGCGAGATGCACGAGGCCGAGCGCACGGTGGCGCGCCTCGTGAGCCTGCGCGAGACTTCGACCCACAAGGAGTTCCGCGACTTCGCGATCCTCTACCGCGCCAACCACCAGGCACGCGTGTTCGAGCAGGCGCTGCGGCGCGCGCAGGTGCCCTACAAGGTCTCGGGCGGTCAGAGCTTCTTCGACCGCGCCGAGATCAAGGACCTCTGCGGCTGGTTCCGCCTGTGGGTCAACAACGACGACGATCCCGCGTTCCTGCGCGCCATCACCACGCCCAAGCGCGGCATCGGCCACACCACGCTGGCGGCGCTGGGCACCTTCGGCAGCCAGTACAAGCTGAGCCTGTTCGAGGCGCTGTTCTCGTCCTCGCTGCCCAGCGTGATGCCCAAGCGCGCGCTCGAAAGCCTGCACGAGTTCGGCCGCTACATCAACGACCTCGAATACCGCGCGCGCCAGACCCTGGGCGCCGAGAACGCGCGTGCCTTCCTCGACACCTGGCTCAAGGAGATCGAGTACGAGAAGCACCTCTACGACGGCGAGGACAGCGAGCAGGCCGCGGCCACGCGCTGGACCAACGTGATGGAGTTCTGCGACTGGATGGCGCAGCGCTGCGGCGGCGAGCTCGACGACGCGGCCGGCGTCAACAACACCAGCGAGCCCAAGAGCCTGCTCGAGGTGGCGCAGACGATCTCGCTGCTGTCGACCATCAGCGAGCGCGAGCAGGACCAGAACGTGGTCACGCTCTCGACGCTGCACGCCTCCAAGGGCCTCGAGTGGCCGCACGTGATGCTGATCGGCTGCAACGAGGGCCTGCTGCCCTTCAAGCTCGACGACGACGACGGCCGCCAGCAGCAGGTCAGCGAGAGCACGCTCGAGCGGCTGCAGGAAGAGCGCCGGCTGATGTACGTGGGCATCACGCGCGCGCAGCGCAGCCTCGCGGTGAGCTGGACCAAGCGCCGCAAGAAGGGCCGCGAGATGGTGCTCGCGCAGCCCAGCCGCTTCATCGCCGAGATGGCGCTCGACAAGAGCACCACGCGCGAGGACCCGCGCGAGAAGCTCAAGGCGCTGCGCGCGGAGTTCGCGCGCAAGGCACAGGAAGGCGCGGCCGCCGCCGCGGCCTCGTCGACCGCGCCATGAAGCGGCCCGTTCGAGGACTGGCCCTCGCGGCCCTCGCCCTTGCGGCTTCGGCCGGCGCGCTCGCCCAAGGCAGCGCCTGCCCCGAGAGCGTGCAGGACCTGCCGCCCGAGGCGCTCTACGGCCGCTGGGAGGCGCGCTTCGACGGCCTGCCGGCCGTGGCCGTCGTGCAGCTGGGCCGCCATCCCGAATACGCCGGCGTGCGCGGCACCGTCGCGCGCCCCGCCGCCACCGGCCGGCCGGCCGCGGTAGCGCAACTGGCGGGCGACATCGGCGACGACGGCACGCTGGCCATCGACGAATCGCTCGACGGGCGCAGCATCAGCGGCGTCTGGGTCGGCGCGATGGCGCCCGGCGGCTGCGGCCGCGAATTCCGCGGCACCTGGCGCGATGCCACCGATGAGAGCACGCATCCCTTCGTGCTGACGAAAAAGGAAGGGTCGGGGAAATGAACACCACCATGCAAGGCCGCCTGCGCGCGGTCCTGGCCACCGCGGCGCTGCTGCTGGCCGGCGCCGCGCAGGCGCAGGCCGTCGATCAGCCCAAGAGCCCGCTGGCCGACAACCAGCTCACCTGGCAGAGCTGCGCCGCGCTCGGCGCCGACAACGCCGCGCGGCTGGCCTGCTACGACCGCTGGGCCCAGCAGCAGACGCTGCCCTCGGTGTCGGTGCCGGTCGCGCCGCCGGTGCTCGCCAACACCCAGCCCGCGCCGCCGGTCGACGGCTCGATCCCGGCCACGCGCGTGGTCTCGGTCGCCACCACCGAGGGCTGCCGCGACCGGCAGTACTCGGCGCTGTCGCGCTTCTGGGAACTCGAGACCGCCACCGACTGCGGCACCTTCGGCTTCCGCGGCTACCGGCCGCTCAACGTCTCGGTCTCGGCCGCGACCCACAAGCCCGACACGCCCACTTCGCCCTCGGCCGGCCACACCGCCGACCCGGTGGCCTACCAGGCCAACGAGATGCGCATCGGCCTGTCGGTGCGCACCAAGCTCGCGCAGGGCCTGCTGACGCAGAACGACCCGATCAGGAAGGACTCGCTGTGGTTCGCCTACACGCAGCAGTCGACCTGGCAGCTGTTCAACGGCGCGATCTCGCGGCCCTTCCGCACCACCGACCACGAACCCGAGCTGATGTATGTCTACCCGACCGACTTCAAGCTGCCGGGCGGCTGGCGCTGGCGCTACACCGGACTGGGCATCGTGCACCAGTCCAACGGCCAGAGCCTGCCGCTGTCGCGCAGCTGGAACCGCGTCTACCTGATGGGCGGCGCCGAGCTCGACGACCGCTTCAGCATCACGGGCCGGATCTGGAAACGCCTGTCGGAGAACCCGGAGAAGGACGACAACCCCGACATCGCCGACTACGTCGGCCGCGCCGAGATCACCGGCCGCTGGAACCTCGACCGCAACAACACGCTGGGCATCACGGTGCGCAACAACCTGCGCGACAGCGGGCGCGGCTCGGTGCGGCTCGAGTGGATGAAGGCGATCGGCGACCCGACGAAGAGCAACCTGCGCTTCCACACGCAGCTGTTCCACGGCTACGGCGACACGCTGGTGGACTACAACCGCAAGCGCACGGTGTTGAGCATCGGCCTGAGCCTGGTCGACTTCTGATGTCCGCGAACCCACGGAGACCTTTTCCATGAGCACCGAACTGTCCCCCGTCGACGCCACGCAGCGCGAGATCATCGCGGCGCTGTCCGTCGCGCCCGTGTTCGACGCCGCCGCCGAGCTCGAGCGGCGCGTCGAGTTCCTCGCCGCCTACCTGCGCCGCACCGGTCTGTCGACCTACGTGCTGGGCATCAGCGGCGGCGTGGATTCGCTGACCGCCGGCTGCCTCGCCCAGCGCGCGGTCGAGCGGCTGCGCGCCGAGGGCCGCGAGGCCACCTTCATCGCGATGCGGCTGCCCTACGGCGTGCAGAAGGACGAGGCCGAGGCGCAGGCCTCGCTGGCCGTGATCCGCCCCGACCGCCTGCTGACGGTGGACGTGCGGCCCGCGGCCGACGCGATGCTCGCGGCGCTCAAGGCCGGCGACCTCGCCTTCCGCGACGCGGCGCACGAGGACTTCGTGCTCGGCAACATCAAGGCGCGCCAGCGCATGATCGCGCAGTTCGCGGTGGCGGGCGCGCACAACGGCATCGTGATCGGCACCGACCACGCGGCCGAGGCGCTGATGGGCTTCTTCACCAAGTTCGGCGACGGCGCGGCCGACATCACGCCGCTGACCGGCCTCAACAAGCGCCGCGTGCGCGCGGTGGCGCAGCTGCTCGGCGCGCCCGATGCGCTGGTCTACAAGGTGCCCACGGCCGACCTCGAGTCGCTGGTGCCGGGCAAGCCCGACGAGGACGCCTTCGGCGTGACCTACGAGCAGATCGACGACTTCCTCGAGGGCAAGCCGGTATCGGCCGCGGCGCGCGAGATCATCCTCGCGACGCACCGCAAGAGCGCGCACAAGCGCGCGCTGCCGGTCGAGCCGCCGGCGGCCTGAGCTACGGCGGCCCGCCGGGCCGCGCCACCGACTGCGCGCGGAACTCGCGCGGCGTCAGCCCCATGTGCTGCCGGAAGCGCCGGCTGAAATAGACCGCGTCGGCGAAGCCGCATTGCCGCGCGATGTCGGCGATGCGGCCGTCCGAGGCCAGCAGCAGTTCGCGCGCGCGCTCCAGCCGCCTTTCGGTCACGAGCTCGGTGAAGGTGCGCTGGGTCTGCTTCTTCAGCAGGTGCGCGAGGTAGTTCGGCGACAGCATCGCGGCCGCGGCCGCGTCGTTGAGCGACATCTCCTCGCCCAGGTGCTCGCGCACGTAGTGCAGCACGCGCTGCAGCGCATCGCGCCGCGAGCTGTGGCCGCGGTGGCGCACCGCCTGTTCGCGCAGCGCCGCCTCGTGGCGGCGGCAGGCCAGCGAGAGCAGCTGCAGCAGGATGCCGCGGATCGCGCCGCCGGCCGCGAAGCGCCCTTCGCGGTTGAGCGCCGACAGCTCCTCGAGCCAGCCGAGGATGCGCGCGAAGTCCTCGGCCTCGAAGCGGAAGTCCACGTACTCCTGGAACAGGAAAGGCGCGAGCTCGGGATGGCGCGCGATCGGCACCTCCTCGAGATCGAGCGGCTCGACCGCGAGCTCGGGCCAGAGGAAGGACTGGTCGAAGTTGACGATGGCGTAGCGCGCGCCCGGCGGATGCGGCACCACGTGCAGCCGGTACGGCAGCACGAAGCTCAGGTGGCCCGCGCCGAAGGGCCGCGCGGCGCCGCCGATCAATTGCCGCGACTCGCCCTCGATGCCGACCTGGATCTGGAAGTACTCGTGGCGGTGCGGGCGCGCGAGCACGTCGCGCGCGCCCTCGAAGCGGATGTCGAAATCGAGGTGGTCGGCGCGCTCCTGCATGCCGTAGAGGCGATGGCTCGAGCTCGAAGCGGGCATCGCGCGATGGTACGCCCGGGCCCCGGGTGTTGCCTGCGTCCTGCTTTTGCGTAGATGCGTGCGCAAGCGCGCGCACCCGGGCTCCCAGAATCGTCCGGCTACTACCGAAGGAGACCACCGTATGAGCAATTCCTCCCGCCGCGGCCTGCTGGCCGGCGCCGCCATGGCCACGGGCGCCATCGCCGGCTGCGCGCTGCCCGCGGGCGCCGCGCGCAATGCGAAGACGCCGTTCGACGTGCCAGCCGCGACCATCCCGATCGCCGGCAGCGACCAGGTGTTCCCGGTGCGCCGCATCTACTGCATCGGCCGCAACTACGCCGCGCATGCGCGCGAGATGGGCTCCGACCCGACGCGCGAACCGCCCTTCTTCTTCCAGAAGCCGGCCGACGCGGTGCAGGTGGTGCTGCCCGGCACCGTGGCCGACCACCCCTATCCCACGCTGACGAAGAACTACCACTACGAGGCCGAGCTCGTGGTGGCGCTCGGCAAGGGCGGACGCGACGTCTCGATCGACGATGCACTGGGCCTGGTCTACGGCTACTCGCTGGGCCTGGACATGACGCGGCGCGACCTGCAGCGCGGCATGGGCGACCAGAAGAAGCCCTGGGAGATCGGCAAGAGCTTCGACCATTCGGCGCCCGTGGGCCCGATCCATCCGGTGGCGCAGGTCGGCCATTTCAGCGACGGCGCGATCTGGCTCAAGGTCAACGGCGAGACGAAGCAGAGCGCCACGCTCAAGCACATGATCTGGTCGGTGGCCGAGCAGATCAGCCGGCTGTCGCAGGCCTTCGAGCTGCAGCCCGGCGACATCATCTACGCGGGCACGCCCGAGAACGTGGGCCCGGTGGTGCGCGGCGACCTGATCGAGATCCACATCGACGGGCTGCCGAACCTGTCGGTCAAGGTGGTCTGAGGCCATGAGGAACACGACACGCATCCTCTGCACGGCCCTGCTGGCCGGCCTCGCGCTCGGCGCCCAGGCCGCGGGCATGAAGGTCACGTCGAGCGCCTTCGCCGACGGCGCGACCATGCCGAAGATCCATGCGGGCGACGCGCCGGGCTGCGGCGGCCAGGGCGTGTCGCCGCCCGTGGCCTGGAGCGACCTGCCCGCGGGCACGCGCTCGGTCGCGGTGCTGATGAGCGATCCCGATGGCGGCAAGGGCCTCGGCGTCTCGCACTGGGTGGCCTACAACATCCCGGCCGCCAAGGGGCAACTGCGACAGGGCGAGGGCCAGGCGGCGAACGCCGAGTTCAGCGTCGGCAAGAACGTGGCCGGCGCCACCGCCTACCGCGGCATGTGCCCGCCGGCCGGCGACCTGCCGCACCACTATGTGCTGACGGTGATCGCCACCGAGGTCGAGCCGGGCTCGCTGCCCGAGGGCCTGACGCGCGACGAACTGCTGGCGGCGCTCAAGGGCCGCACGCTGATGGGACAGAGCGTGGTGGGCCTCTACGGGCAGTGAGCAACGGGGCGCGGCTCAGCTGCTCTGCCGCACCACCAGTTCGAAGCCCAGGTCCACGGTGCGCCGCGCGTCCGCCACGGGCTCGTCGCGCATCAGCGCGAGCAGCATGCCGGCCGCGCGCTCGCCGATCTCGCGGCGCGGCGTGCGCACGGTGGTCAGCGGCGGCAGCATCTGGTCGCTGCCGCCGAGGTCGTTGAAGCCCGCGATCGCCACGCGCTCGGGCACCGGCACGCCGGTGCGCAGCGCGGCCAGCAGCCCGCCCTGGGCCAGGTCGTCGTTGCAATAGAAGATCGCGTCGAGGTCGGGATGGCGCGCGAGCAGTTCCTCGAACTGGCGCCCGCCGAGCGCGAGCGAGGTGGGCCCGGGCGTCAGCAACTCGAGCGCCGGATCGTGGCAGCCGGCCGCGCGCAGCGCCTCGCGGTAGCCGGCCAGGCGCTGCAGCACGCGCGGATCGAGCTGGCCCGCGGCATAGGCGATGCGGCGGCGGCCGCGCGCGAGCAGGTGCTCGACGATGGCGCGGCCCGCGTCCTGCTGCGAGAAGCCCACGCTGTGGATGCCGGGCGCCTCCGAGGTCTCCATCAGGTGCACGCAGGGCGCGTCGCTGGCCTCGAGCAGGCGGGTGGCGCCCGCGCTGCGGTCGAAACCGGTCAGCAAGAGGCCCGCGGGCCGCTGCGAGAGATAGCTGCGCAGCAGCGCCTCCTCCTGCGCGGGGTCGTAGTGGGTCACGCCGATCAGCGACTGGAAGCCATGCGGCGCCAGCGTGTCCTGCACCGCCTCGAGCAGCTCCACGAACAGCTGGTTGGTCAGCGACGGGATCAGCACCGCCACGTGCGAGCTGCGCGCCGAGGCCAGCGCGCGCGCCGCCACGTTGGGCACGTAGCCGAGCTCGTCGACCGCGGCCTGCACCCGCGCCTTCAGCTCGGGCGCCACGTTGCGCGCGCCGCGCAGCGCGCGCGAGACGGTGATCGGGCTCACGCTCGAGACGCGCGCCACGTCGTCGAGGGTCACGCGGCTGGAAGAACGGGAGCGCGGGCGCTCGGGGACATCGGCCATGGCGAAATCTAGGGTTACTACCGATCCGGAATTGGACAGCGCTGTCCTAGGATAGCGCTGTCCCGGCCCTTGCCGCCTCGGAAAAACCCGAGGATGCTTCAGAGGCTGGTTTTTTTGGGTTGTGCAGGATAGCGCTATCCCGACCCCGCCGGCCGCCTTTGCAGCGCCCGGCTTCAGGAGACAGACATGTTCGGAATGAGCAAAGAGGTGTTCCTGCTCGTCGACGCCCTGGTGGCGATCCTCGGGCTCATCCTTCTGATCACGCGCTGGCGCGTGCACCCCTTCATCGCGCTGACCCTGGCCGCGGGCTTCCTCGGCCTGACCTCGGGCATGCCGGTGGACCTGGTGATGAAGTCCTTCCAGGACGGCTTCGGCGGCGTGCTGGGCTTCGTGGGCATCGTGCTCGGCCTGGGCACCATGCTCGGCAAGATGATGGCCGAGTCGGGCGGCGCCGACCGCATCGCGCGCACGCTGATCGACGCCTTCGGCAAGGAGCGCGTGCACTGGGCGATGATGTTCGCGGCCTTCCTGGTCGGCATCCCGCTGTTCTTCGAGATCGGCTTCGTGCTGCTGATCCCGCTGGTGTTCATCGTGGCGCGGCGCACCGGCGTGTCGCTGATCCGCATCGGCATTCCGCTCCTGGCGGGCCTGTCGGTGGTGCACGGCCTGGTGCCGCCGCATCCGGGGCCGCTGCTGGCCATCGGCGTGTTCGGCGCCGACATCGGCAAGACCATCTTCTACGGCCTGATCGTCGGCCTGCCCACCGCGATGATCGCGGGCCCGATCTTCGGCAAGTTCATCTCGAAGTACGTGCCCGGCGAGGCCTCGCCCGAGCTGCTCGAGCAGCTGGCGCGCGAGCCCGAGGCGCGCGAGCTGCCGGGCTTCGGCGTCACGCTGCTGACGGTGCTGCTGCCCGTGGGCCTGATGCTGCTGAAGACCTTCGCCGACGTGGCGCTCGACGAGAAGAACATCGTGCGCCAGTGGATGGACTTCATCGGCCATCCGATCACCGCGCTGCTGGCGGCGCTCCTGCTGTCGCTCTACACCTTCGGCTATGCGCGCGGCTTCACGAGCAAGCAGATCATGAAGTTCGTCGACGACAGCCTGGCGCCCACGGCGGCCATCGTGCTGATCATCGGCGCGGGCGGCGGCTTCAAGCAGATGCTGGTGGCCAGCGGCGTGGGCAACGCGATCGGCCACATGGCGCTGAACGCGCAGGTCTCGCCGATCCTGCTGGCCTGGCTGGTCGCGGGCCTGATCCGCATCGCCACCGGCTCGGCCACGGTCGCCACCATCACGGGCGCGGGCATCGTCGCGCCGCTGGCCACCATGGTGCCGGGCGTGAACCGCGAGCTGCTGGTGCTGGCCACGGGCGCGGGTTCGCTGATCCTGTCGCACGTCAACGACGCGGGCTTCTGGCTGGTCAAGCAGTACTTCAACATGACGGTGGCCGAGACCTTCAAGACCTGGACCGTGATGGAAACGCTGATCTCGGTCGTCGGCATCGTCTTCATCATGCTGCTGAGCATGGTGGTCTGAGGAGGAAGCACCCATGGGCCGCACCGTCATCGGCGTCGACATCGGAACCACCAGCACCAAGGCCGTGGCCTTCACCCCCGCCGGGCGCGTGCTGGCCCATCACGCGGTCGGCTACCCGCTGCTCGCGCCCGAGGCCGGCGCCGCCGAGCAGGATCCCGAGCAGATCTTCCAGGCCGTGCTCGCGGCCATCGCGGGCTGCGTGCAGGAGAGCAAGGCCGCGCCTGCCGACGTGCTCGCCGTGTCCTTCAGCGCGGCCATGCACAGCCTGATCCTGGTCGATGGCGCGGGCGCGCCGCTCACGCCCAGCATCACCTGGGCCGACCAGCGCGCCGCGCCCTGGGCCGAGCGCATCCGCGACGAATGGGACGGCCTGGCGATCTACCGCCGCACCGGCACGCCGATCCACCCGATGTCGCCGCTGGCCAAGCTGGTCTGGCTGCGCCACGAGCGCGCCGAGCTGTTCGCGCGCGCCGAGCGCTTCGTCGGCATCAAGGAGTACGTGTTCTTCCGGCTGTTCGGCCAGTGGCAGGTCGACCACTCGATCGCCTCGGCCACGGGCCTCTTCAACATCGAGCGGCTGGCCTGGGACGAGGGCGCGCTCGCGCTGGCCGGCGTGCGCGCCGAGCAGCTCTCGCGGCCGGTGCCCACCACCTGGCATGTGGAGGGCCTGGAGGCCGACGTGGCCGCCAAGCTCGGCCTGGCCGAGCACACGCCCTTCGTGATCGGCGCCAACGACGGCGTGCTGTCGAACCTCGGCGTCAACGCGGTGTCGCCCGGCGAGGTGGCCGTGACCATCGGCACCAGCGGCGCGATGCGCACAGTGGTCGACCATCCGATGACCGACCCCGAGGGCCGCACCTTCTGCTATGCGCTGGCCGAGCGGCGCTGGGTGGTGGGCGGTCCGGTGAACAACGGCGGCATCATCCTGCGCTGGGTGCGCGACGAGTTCGCCGCGGCCGAGGCCGAGACGGCCAAGCGCCTGGGCATCGACACCTACGAGGTGCTCACGCGCATCGCCGAACGCGTGTCGGCCGGCAGCGAGGGGCTGGTGTTCCATCCCTTCCTCACCGGCGAGCGCGCGCCCTACTGGAACGCCAACCTGCGCGGCTCCTTCTTCGGCCTGGGCATCCACCACCGCAAGGAGCACATGATCCGCGCGGTGCTCGAGGGCGTGATCTTCAACCTGCACAGCATCCTGCCGGCGGTCGAGGCGATCGCGGGCCGCAGCGCCCACATCAAGGCCACGGGCGGCTTCGCGCGCTCTGGCATGTGGCGCCAGATGATGGCCGACGTGTTCGACCGCGAGGTGGTCGTGCCCGAGAGCTTCGAGAGCTCCTGCCTCGGCGCCGCGGTGCTCGGGCTCTATGCGCTGGGCCATGTCGATTCGCTCGACGTGGTGGCGGGCATGGTCGGCGCCACGCACCGCCATACGCCCAACGCGCGCAACGCCGCGCTCTACCGGCAGCTGCTGCCGGTGTACCTCTCGCTGCCGCGCAAGCTCGGCGAGGAATACCGGCTGCTGGCCGCGTTCCAGCAGCAGACGGCCGCGCCGCCGCCGCCGCGCCGCAGCTGAGGCGCCATTCCCATTCGTCCGTTGGAGATTCGGTCTTGCTGAACACGATCCCCCCGGCCTCCGCCTCCCGGCCCCACACGCCCAGCGCGCCGCGCCCCAAGCTGCCGCTGCCCGCGGTGGCACCGCGCCCGCGCGGCGGCGCGCGCGCCCGCGCGCTCGATGCGCGGCGCAACGCGGCCGCCGCCACGCCCGAGCCGGCCGACACGCGCGTCACCCTCCACTGCGAAAGCTCGCCCACCTCGTCGGCGCGCGGCCAGGAAACGAACTGCCTGCACGAGCACGAGCTGCACCTGATCGGCGCCGCGCCCGCGCGCCTGCGCGTGGGCCAGGGCCTCGACGAGGAAACCCATCGCTTCGCGCCCGGCAGCCTGGTGCTGCTGGGGCCGCGGCTGCCGCACAGCCTCGCCTTCGAGCACCATCCGCTGCACGGCGGCGGCAATGCCGGCGGCCTGGTGCTGCGCTTCGGCGACGAGCCGCTGCGCCGCGGCATGGAGCTCTTTCCCGAACTGCGCGACGCCGCGCCGCTGCTGGCGCGCGCGCGGCAGGGCGTGCATTTCGTGGGCCTGGGCGAAGGCATCGTCTCGCGGCTGCGGCGCATCGAGATGCTGCAGGGCCTGGCGCGCTTCGCCGAGTTCACCGTGCTGCTCAACGAGCTCTCGCAATGGTCCGAGTACCGGCTGCTGGCCGACGCCGCCTTCACCGACGATTCGCTCGGCGAGCATGGCGCCGCGCTGCGCATCCACAAGGCGCTCGACCACATCCGCGACAACTATGCCGAAGGGCTGTCGCTGGCCGAGGTGGGCGCCATCGTCGGCATGCGCGAGAACGCCTTCTCGCGCAGCTTCCGCCGCGCCACCGGCCAGACCTTCACCGACTTCGTGATCGGCCTGCGCGTGGCGCGCGCCTGCCGCCTGCTGGCCTCCACGCGCCAGCACGTGAGCAGCATCTGCTACGAGGTGGGCTTCAACAACATCTCGAACTTCAACCGGCACTTCCGGCGCATCAAGGGCATGACGCCGGGCGAGTTCCGCGCCGCGGCGCGCGGCTGAGGAAGATTCGTCGCTCACGGCCTACAGACACGGTCCGCCGATCGGATCAAGGTCGGGCCATGACACATCCGATCGAACTCATCGTGGACGAGCCGGCACCCGGATCCTTTGTCTGGCGCCTGCTCGAGACCGACGACGGCGGGGGCCATCCCCGCGTGCTGCGCAGCGCCTTCGACCCTGCCGACAGCTACGAAGTGGCGCTCGCCAGCGGCGAACGCGCGCTGCACAGCGAGATACGCCAGCGCACGGCCACCGCGGCCTGAGCGCCGCTGTCCCGCGCCGGTTCTCCATCGCACCCTGCCCGCTGTCGGCATCGGATGACACGGCCGTGCGCCGTGTGACCGCGCGACCGTGCCGGCCCGCACCTTACGGTGCTCCACAGGCCTCGGCATTCCGCCGATCGAGCCCCGCTTTTTTCTTCCATCCCTTTCGTCTTGAAGGAGACCCCATGACCGCCACCACCACCGACCAAAGCAAGCTCTGGGACCTGATCAAGGACACGCGCTTCGGCATGCTCACGCACCGCCACGGCGACGGCCAGCTGCACAGCCATCCGCTGACCACGCAGAACAAGGACGGCGACGAGGCCGGCACGCTCTATTTCTTCGTGCCGAAGAACGGTGACATCGCGCGCCACGTCGCGAGCGATCCGGTCGTGAACATCGCCTATGCCAACACCGACAGCGACAGCTACGTGTCGGTGTCGGGCCGCGCCGAGCTGCGCGAGGACGCGGCCAAGAAGCGCGCCCTCTTCAGCAAGATGGTCGAGGCCTGGTTCCCGAAGGGCGTGGACGATCCCAACCTCGGCCTGCTGGCCGTGAACGTGGTCGAGGCCGAGTACTGGGACGTGGACGACAGCAAGATGGTCCAGCTCTACAAGATGGCCAAGGCCGCCCTCACCGGCGAACCGCCGAAGAACCTCGGCGAGCACAAGAAGGTCGCGGTCTGAGGGCAGCCGGAACGATGACGGAGGCAACGACCGCACAAGCCGCCGGCACGCCCGGCGCCACGGCCCCCGCGCCAGCGCCGCATCGCTGGCAGTTCATGCGCGCCGGCGGCGTCGACCAGGTGGTGTTCCGCAACGGCGAGGACATCGCGCGCATCGCCGAGCTCGACCAGAAGCTCTGGGTCGCGCTGGCCTGCCCCACGCGCGGCATCGACTTCGATCCTCGCACGCTGGACCTGATCGACACCGACCATGACGGCCGCGTGCGCCCGCCCGAGGTGATCGCGGCCTGCCAGTGGGCCTGCGAGCGCCTGCGCAGCGCCGACGTGCTGCTCTCGGGCGGCGGCACGCTGTCGCTCGACGACCTCGATGGCGCGAAGGCGCCCGGCGCCGAGCTCGCGAAGGAGGGCCGGCGCATCCTCGACCTGCTCGGCAAGGAAGGCACCAACACCCTCACGCTGGCCGACATCTCCGACCGCGGCGAATGGCTGGCCTCGATGCGCTTCAACGGCGACGGCGTGGTGACGCCCGAGACCGCCGAGGACGAGGCGCTGCGCGCGACCATCGCCGAGGCGATGCGCAGCCACGGCAGCACGCCCGATCGCCACAAGCAGACCGCCGGCATCGACCGCGCGCGCGCCGAGGCCTTCATGGCCGACGCGGCCGCGATGCGCGACTGGTACGCCAAGGGCAGCGATGCCGCGCTGCTGGCGCTGGGCGACCGCACCCTGGCCGCGGCCGAGGCCATGCGCAAGGTGGCGGCCAAGGTCGACGACTTCTTCGCGCGCTGCCGCGTGGCGGCCTACGACGTGCAGGCCGTGACGGCGCTCAACCCCTCGCCCGAGGCCTACGACGCGCTCGCGGGCCACACGCTCGATGCCAACGCGCACCCGATCGCCGAGCTGCCGCTGGCGCCGATCACGCCGCACCGCTCGCTGCCGCTGCGCGGCACCAGCCTCAATCCGGCCTGGGCCGAGGCCATCGCGGCCTTCGCGCGCGATGCGGTCGCGCCGCTGCTGGGCGAGCGCGACAGCCTCGAGGACGAGCAATGGCAGGCGCTGCGCCAGCAGCTCGGCGCCTGCGAGGGCTGGATCGCGTCGCGGCCGGCCAATGCGCTCGCGGCCCTGCCGCGCGAGCGCATCGAGGCGCTGCTCGCCACGCGCGAGGCGCTGCTCGCGCTGATCGCCGAGGACGAGGCGGCCGAGACCCACAACAAGCTGCTGGTCGACCTCGAGAAGCTGCTGCGGCTGCAGCGCGACCTCAAGCTGCTGCTCGACAACTTCGTCTCGTTCAAGGCCTTCTACCGGCGCGAGGGCGCGATCTTCCAGGCCGGCACGCTCTACCTCGACGGGCGCAGCTGCGAGCTCACGGTGCAGGTGCAGGACACGGCCAAGCACGCGGTGCTCGCGGGCCTCGCGAAGACCTGCCTGGCCTACTGCGACTGCACGCGCCAGGGGCAGAAGATGAGCATCGTCGCGGCCTTCACCGCGGGCGACGTGGACTTCCTGTTCGTCGGCCGCAACGGCGTGTTCTACGACCGCCAGGGCCGCGACTGGGACGCCACCATCACCAAGCTGATCGAGAACCCGACCAGCGTGGCGCAGGCCTTCTTCGCGCCCTACAAGAAGTTCGTTCGCATGATCGAGGAACAGGTGGCCAAGCGCGCGGCCGCGAGCGAGGCCGGTTCGCAGACCGCGCTGCAGTCGCTGGCCGGCAAGGTCGCGACCGCCGACCAGGCCGCGGGCGCCGATCCCGCGAAGGCGCCGGCCAAGCCGCCGCTGCCCGCCACCAGCCGCGTCGACGTCGGCACGGTGGCCGCGATCGGCGTGGCGCTCGGCAGCATCAGCGCGGTGCTGGTCGGCATCTTCGGCAAGTTCATCGACCTGGGGCAGTGGATCCCGGTGGCGCTGGTCGGCATCGTGATCGCGATCTCGGGTCCGAGCATGCTGATCGCCTGGCTCAAGCTGCGCCAGCGCAGCCTGGGCCCGATCCTCGACGCCAGCGGCTGGGCCATCAACGGCCGCATGAAGGTCAACGTGCGGCTCGGCGGCATGCTGTCGCAGACCGCGCACGTGCCGCCGGGCGCACGGCGGATCGCGCCCGATCCCTACCGCGAGCGGCACGGCCTCACGGGCGCGGTGGCCGCCGCCTGCATCGTCGGCGCGGTGGCGGTGCTGGCCTGGCGCATGGACTGGCTCGACGAGCGGCTGCCACCCCGGTTGCAGCACGATCCGGCCGCGGCGAGCGCGCCGGGCGCCTGAGCCGCGCCGAGAGTCGAGCCAATAATCGGGCCATGACCAGGCCCGATGCCGCCCCGCCCTGCTGGCACTACGCGCCGGCGCCGCACGGCGGCGTCGAGCTCGCCCGCTGGCGGGGCACGCAGGTGCCGCTGCTGCAGGCGCACTTCCATCGCGAGACGCAGCTGAGCTTCGTGCTGCGCGGCAGCCGCGTCGTCGAGGCCGGCGGCCAGCGCTTCGAGCTGCGCGCGGGCGACTGCCTCGCGATCCCGGCGGGCGTGGCGCACCGCGGCCTCGCGCATGCGCACGAAGGCACGGTCTGCCTCAACGTCTACATGCCGGCCGAAAACGCGAGCGCGGGCACGGCCGGCGTGCTCGAGTGGCACGGGCCGGTGTCGGGGATCGCGCGCCGGCTCGGGCTGAGCCGCGAGGCCTTCACGCGCCGCTTCGCCGCGCAGACCGGGCTGCCGCCGCATGCCTGGCGGCTGGTCGACCGGCTCAACGTCGCGCGCGAGCGGCTGCGCGGCGATGCCGATCTGGCGGATCTCGCGCTCGAGCTGGGCTTCACCGACCAGAGTCACCTGGGCCGCCACTTCCGCCGCGTGTTCGGCGTGTCGCCGGGCCGCTACCGGCGCGGCATGCGGCCCCGCGCACAAACGTCCTAGATCGGCGCCGCGCGCGTTCCTAGCATCCCGTCTTTTCGCACGGGAGGTGGGCGATGGAACCGAGGGTCATGGCGCTGCTGTTCGCGGCCGGCGCGGTGGGCGGCGCGGTCAACGCGATCGCGGGCGGCGCCACGCTGATCACCTTTCCGGCCATGCTCGCGGCCGGCCTGCCGCCGGTGGTGGCCAATGCATCGAACGCGGTCGCGATCTCGCCGGGCCATCTGCTCGCCGCGGTGGCCGACCGCGAGAGGCTGCCAGCGGCCGACCGCCGGCTCGCGCTCTCGCTGGCGGCCGCCACGCTGGGCGGCATCGCGGGCGCGCTGCTGCTGCTCGCGCTGCCCGCGGCCGCGTTCCTGCAGCCGGTGCCGCTGCTGATCGGCCTCGCGACCGCGCTGTTCGCGTTCGCGCCGCGGATCCAGGCCCGGGCCGCGCGGCGGCGCGAGGGTGCGGCGCCGAACGCGCTCGCGGGCACGGCCGCGCTGGCCGCCGTCTCGGTCTATGGCGGCTTCTTCGGCGCGGGACTCGGCGTGATGCTCAGCGCGCTGCTGGCGATCGAGGATCCCGACGACATCCGGCGCGTGAAGGTGATGAAGAACCTGCTGGCCACCGCCGTGAGCCTGGCGGCCATCGTCATCTTCGTGGTACAGGGCGCGGTGCACTGGGGCGCCACGCTCGCGATGCTGGCCGGCGCGCTGCCGGGCGGCTGGGCCGGCGGTCACCTGGTGCGGGTGCTGCCAGCGCGGGCGGTGCGGCGCGCGGTGATCGCGGCCGGCCTCTTCATGAGCGCCTACTACGCGGCGCGCATCTGGTTCTGAAGCCCGCGCTTCAGTCGATCAGCTGCGCCTTCATCGCGTAATAGGTGAGATCGCTGTTGGTGTTGAGATGCAGCTTCTCGAGCAGCCGCGTGCGGTAGGTGCTCACGGTCTTGACCGACAGCGACAGCGCGTCGCCGATGCTGCCCACCGACTCGCCCTTGGCCAGCTTGAGGAACACCTGGAACTCGCGCTCCGACAGGTGCTTGTGCGGCGGTGCGTCGTCCTTGCGGTCGAGCTGGTTGGCGAGGATCTCGGCCACCGAGGGCGTGATGTAGCGCCGGCCCAGCGCCACGGTGCGGATCGCGTTGGCGATCTCCTCGGGCTCGCAGTCCTTGTTGAGGTAGCCCGAGGCGCCCTGGCGGATCAGGTTCACCGCGTAATGTTCCTCGGGGTAGGCGCTGAGCACGAGGATGCCGAGGTCGGGGGCCTTCGCGCGGATCATGCCCAGCGCGTCGATGCCGCTCTGGCCGGGCATCGACAGGTCCATCAGCAGCACGTCGAGTTCGGTGGTGCGCACGAGGTCGATCGCCTCGCGGCCCGACGAGGCCTCGCCGGCGACGCGGAATTCGACGAAGCCCGAGAACAGCGCCTTGAGGCCCTCGCGAACCACGGCATGGTCATCCACTATTCCGATCTTGATCATGATGCGTTTCTCCTGGTCCATTCACATAAGGCGCCCGGAATTCGGGCAGGGCGCAACGATGCCATAGCGAAGGCCGGTCCGGCAGGCCCCGGGACCAACACGGGCCCTTGTCCTGCACGGGAATGGAACGGCGTCTTGCGCGATCGACGGACTGCGCCGACACGGCACCGCCCGCGGCTGCGAAAAGGGTGGGAAAGGCGGGATTCCTTGGCTGTCGACACGGCCTCTCGCCTGTGCCCGGCCTTCGGGCGCGCGGCGCATTCCCCGCGCGGGCACGCGGTGCCGTCCGACAGACGCATCTACTTACGCTGGTTAGCTTGGGATGCAATCCCTTCATCCACCGCACACATTCATTCGGCACAGCCCTGCCGCCTGTCGCATCGACGTCCCGCGCCGAAGCCCCGGGCTCACGGTACTTCCGTCATCCCGACATGAACCCCAACGCCAGCACGCCCTCCGCACCTTCGGCACCCTCCGCGAACGCACCGAGCTTCGTCGACCGCCCTTCCTCCTTGTCCTCCGATACACCCCCGTCCGCCGACCCGAACCGATTGCGCATCCTCGTGGTCGAGGACGACGCGGACGCGATGGCCACCTCGCTCGAGGCCCTGCGCGCACTCGGTCACTGGGCCACCGGCGTGCGCAGCGCGGAGTCGGCGATCACGCGCTACATGCGCGGCGCCTTCGACCTGCTGATGCTCGACGTGGGCCTGCCGGGCCTCTCGGGCAAGGACCTCGCGGCCAAGCTGATGGCGATCGAGCGCATCCCGGTGATCTTCGCCTCGGGCGAACCCGAGCCCGCGCAGCCGCCGGCCGGCAGCGTGTGGCTGCGCAAGCCCTATGCGCTCGAGGATCTCGACCGCGCGTTGGCGCGCGCCTGCTCGGGCCCGGTGCGCGACGCGGCCTGATCGGTCGAGCGGGCCCGCGCGGCGCGCTTCCTCTTTCCTCCTTTCCCGCTCGCCGTCGCGCGAGCGAAGCCTCTGCTTCGCGGCGCCCGCGCGCCGCACCGGTGTTCCATTTTTTCGGACGGCTTCTTCTCCGACAAATCGAAGCGGTGAACGCTTCGACGCAAGCCCGCGCGCATCGGGGGAAATGCATTTCTCCCCGCCTTAACGGTCTTCGGCCATGGCCTCGCAAAGAAGGTCCGCGCCCTGGACACCGCTCCAAGGAAATACCGTGCTTGCTGTCCACCCCCTCGCCGTCTTCGACGACACCGACGCCTATCTTTTTCGCGAAGGAACCCACGCCCGCCTGTTCGACAAGCTCGGCTGCCATCCGCATGAGGACGGCGGCGCCGATTTCGCGGTCTGGGCGCCCAATGCCGAGTCGGTCTCGGTGGTGGGCGACTGGAACGGCTGGAACGGCGATGCCGATGCCCTGAGCCCCGTGCCCGGCGACAGCGGCGTATGGCACGGCCACGTCGACGACGTGCGGCCGGGCCAGACCTACAAGTACCGCATCCGCTCGCGCCTGCGCGGCCATGTCGAGGACAAGGCCGATCCCTTCGCCTTCTCGTCGGAGCTCGCGCCGGCCACCGCCTCGCGCGTGCACCGCCTCGGCGAGGGCCACGACTGGGCGGACGGCGAGTGGATGGCCACGCGCCATGCGCGCAACGCGCTCGATGCGCCGATGGCGATGTACGAGGTGCACCTGGGCTCGTGGCGGCGCGAGGACGGCCAGTTCATGGGCTACCGCGCGCTGGCCCATGCGCTGGCCGACTACGTGAGCGACATGGGCTTCACGCACGTGGAGCTGATGCCCGTGACCGAGCATCCGTTCTACGGCTCCTGGGGCTACCAGACCACGGGCTACTTCGCGCCCACGGCGCGCTACGGCACGCCCGAGGACTTCATGTACTTCGTCGACCACCTGCACCAGCGCGGCATCGGCGTGGTGCTCGACTGGGTGCCCTCGCACTTCCCGACCGACGCGCACGGCCTCGCCTTCTTCGACGGCACGCACCTGTTCGAGCATGCCGATCCGCGCCAGGGCTTCCATCCCGAATGGAACTCGGCGATCTTCAACTACGGCCGGCCCGAGGTGCGCAGCTTCCTGGTCTCGTCGGCGCTGTTCTGGCTCGACAAGTACCACATCGACGGCCTGCGCGTGGACGCGGTGGCCTCGATGCTCTACCTCGACTACGCGCGCGGCCCCGGTGGCTGGGTGCCCAACCGCCACGGCGGGCGCGAGAACCTCGAGGCCATCGAGTTCCTGCAGACGCTCAACCGCGCGGTCTACCGCGACCATCCCGACACCTTCACCGTGGCCGAGGAATCGACCGCCTGGCCGCGCGTGTCGCGCCCGACCGAGATGGACGGCCTGGGCTTCGGCCTCAAGTGGAACATGGGCTGGATGCACGACACGCTGGACTACATGCGCCACGACCCGGTGCATCGCAGCCACCACCACCATGCGCTGACTTTCTCGCTGGTCTATGCCTTCCACGAGAACTTCGTGCTGCCGCTCTCGCACGACGAGGTGGTGCACGGCAAGGGCTCGCTGATCAACAAGATGCCGGGCGACGACTGGCAGCAGTTCGCCAACCTGCGCGCGCTGCTGGCCTTCATGTGGGCGCATCCGGGCAAGAAGCTGCTGTTCATGGGCGCCGAGTTCGGCCAGCGCCGCGAATGGACCCACGACGGCGAGCTCGAATGGTGGGTCTGCGGCCTGCCGGCCCACGCCGGGCTGCAGCGCATGGTGCGCCAGCTCAACCGCGTCTACCGCGAGCAGCCGGCGCTGCACAGCCAGGACTTCACGCCCGCGGGCTTCGAATGGATCGATGCCGACGATGCCGAGCGCAGCGTGTTCCTGTTCCTGCGCAAGCCCGCGCACGACGGCCCGCCGGTGCTGGTGGCCGTGAACATGACACCGGTGCCGCGCACCAACCTGCTGGTGGGCGTGCCGTGCGGCGGCACCTGGCGCGAGGTGCTCAACACCGACGCCACCGAATTCGGCGGCGCCGGCTGGGGCAACTTCGGCGGGGTCGAGGCATCGCCCGTGCGTTCGCACGGCCGGCGCCACTCGCTGAGCCTCACGCTGCCGCCGCTGTCCACCGTGATCCTGCAATCCGAGGGCCAACGATGAAGCGTGAAACCACCCCGATCGGCGCCAAGGCGCCCAAGGGCAAGACCCAGACCGCGAGCGAAAGCACCCCCATCCCCCGCAGCGAGACCAAGGCCCCCGCGCGCAAGCGCTCGCTGCCGCCGCCGGAGCCGCCATTGAGCTTCGCGCCGGCACCCGGTGCACCCGCGCCCGCCGACGGCTCCGACGGCCGCATCCGCGCGGTGATCGGCGCGGTGCTGCCCTCGGTCGACGAGGGCCGCTTCCCGGTCAAGGCCATCGTGGGCCAGCGCACGACGATCACGGCGCACTGCTTCACCGACGGCCACGACGTGCTGCGTGTGATGCTGCGCTGGCGCCCCGAAGCGAGCGACGAGGTGCGCGAGCTGCCGATGCGCGCGCTCGGCAACGATGTCTGGGAGGCCGCGTTCTCGCCGCCCGCGATCGGGCGCTACCTCTACAGCGTCAGCACCTGGGTCGATTCCTTCGAGTCGTGGCGCCACGAGATGGCGCGCCGCGTGGGCGAGGACATCCGCATCGCCGCGCTGGCCGCGGCCAAGGACATCGTGGCCGCCGCGGGCCGCGCCGACGGCGCCGACCGCGAAGCACTGGCGCGCTGGGGCGAGGAGCTGGCACGCGCCGCGGCCGATGGCGCAACCGAGCTGCGCGCGGTGCAGGCGCTGGCGCTCGACGCGACGCTGGCCGAGGTGGCGCGCCGCCATCCCGACCGCAGTCTCGCCGTGACCTCGGCCGAGCTGCCGCTGTGGGCGCAGCGCACGCGCGCGGGCTTCAGCACCTGGTACGAACTGTTCCCGCGTTCGGCTTCGCCCGAGCCGGGCCGCCACGGCACCTTCCGCGACGTCGAGACGCGGCTGCCCGCGATCGCCGCGATGGGCTTCGACGTGCTCTACATGCCGCCGATCCATCCGATCGGCCGCGAGCAGCGCAAGGGCCCGAACAACACGCTGGTGGCCGGGCCCGACGACGTGGGAAGCCCCTGGGCCATCGGCGCGAAGGAAGGCGGCCACAAGGCCATCCTTCCCGCGCTCGGCACGCCCGAGGACTTCCGCCACCTGGTGCAGGCCGCGAACGCGCAGGGCATCGAGATCGCGCTCGACATCGCCTTCCAGTGCGCGCCCGACCATCCCTACGTGAAGGAACACCCCGAGTGGTTCCGCCGCCGCCCCGACGGCAGCGTGCAGTACGCGGAGAACCCGCCGAAGAAGTACCAGGACATCTATCCCTTCCACTTCGAGAGCGATGACTGGCGCGCGCTGTGGGCCGAGCTCAAGAGCGTGCTCGACCACTGGATCGGCGAGGGCGTGCGCATCTTCCGCGTCGACAACCCGCACACCAAGTCCTTCGCGTTCTGGCAGTGGGCGATCGGCGAGGTCAACCGCGAGCATCCCGAGGTGATCTTCCTGGCCGAGGCCTTCACGCGGCCGAAGGTGATGCACCGGCTCGCGAAGCTGGGCTTCACGCAGTCCTACACCTACTTCACCTGGCGCACCGGCAAGGCCGAGCTGGTCGAGTACTTCACCGAGCTGTCGAGCGGCCCGGGCGCCGACTACTTCCGCCCCAACGCCTGGCCCAACACGCCCGACATCCTGCACGAGCAGCTGCAGGCCGGCGACGCGCCGACCTACATGGCGCGGCTGGTGCTCGCGGCCACGCTCTCGGGCAGCTACGGCATCTACGGGCCGGCCTACGAGCTGCGCGAGCACCGGCCGCGCGAGCACGGCAGCGAGGAGTACCTCGACTCCGAGAAGTACCAGCTGCGGCACTGGAACCACGACGACCCCGAGAGCCTCGCGCCGTTCATCGCGCGCGTGAACCGCATCCGCCACGACAACCCCGCGCTGCAGACGCACCGCGGCGTGCGCTTCCTGCCGGTCGAGAACGACATGCTGCTGGCCTATGCGCGCGAGTCGGCGCCCGAGAACGACGCGCTCGAGGCCAACGTGGTGATCGTCGCGGTCAACCTCGATCCGCACCACGCGCAGTGGGGCTGGATCCACCTCGACCCGGCCAGCATCGGCGTCGGCCCCGACGAGGAGTTCCAGGTGCACGACCTGCTGACCAACCAGCGCTTCACCTGGCGCGGCCACCACCACTACGTGAAGCTCGATCCGCACAGCGTGCCCGCCCACATCCTCGTGGTGCGCCGGCGCGTGCGCAGCGAGCGCGATTTCGATTACTTCCTCTGAGGGAGAGAGCGATGAATGCACCCGTCTCGCGCATCGCGCTGGAAACCGTCGAGATCGACAACAGCGACGATCCGCTGTGGTACCGCGATGCGGTGATCTACCAGCTCAACGTCAAGGCCTTCTTCGACACCAACAACGACGGCGTCGGCGACTTCAAGGGCGTGACCGCGAAGCTCGACTACGTGAAGGAGCTGGGCGTCAACACGATCTGGCTGATGCCCTTCTATCCCTCGCCGCTGCGCGACGACGGCTACGACATCTCGGCCTACGAGGACGTGAACCCGCAGTACGGCACGCTCGAGGACTTCCGCGAGATGCTCGACGAGGCCCACAAGCGCGGGCTGCGCGTGATCACCGAGCTGGTCATCAACCACACCTCGAGCGAGCACCCGTGGTTCCAGGCCGCGCGCAAGGCGCCGCCGGGCTCGCCCGAGCGCGACTTCTACGTCTGGAGCGACACCGACCAGCTCTACCAGGGCACGCGGATCATCTTCACCGACACCGAGACCTCGAACTGGTCGTGGGACCCGGTGGCGAAGGCCTACTACTGGCACCGCTTCTTCAGCCACCAGCCCGACCTGAACTTCGACAACCCGGCGGTGCTCGAGGCGGTGCTCAAGGTGATGCGCTTCTGGCTCGACATGGGCGTGGACGGCTTCCGGCTCGACGCGATTCCCTACCTGGTGGAGCGCGACGGCACCAGCAACGAGAACCTGCCCGAGACGCACGCGGTGATCAAGAAGCTGCGCGCGGCGATCGACGCCGAGTACAGGAACCGCTTCCTGCTGGCCGAGGCCAACATGTGGCCCGAGGACGTGCGCGAGTACTTCGGCGACGGCGACGAGTGCCACATGGCCTACCACTTCCCGCTGATGCCGCGCATGTACATGGCGATCGCGCAGGAGGACCGGCATCCGGTGGTCGAGATCCTGCAGCAGACGCCCGACATCCCCGAGGGCTGCCAGTGGGCGATCTTCCTGCGCAACCACGACGAGCTCACGCTCGAGATGGTGACCAGCAAGGAGCGCGACTACATGTACAACATGTACGCGGCCGACCAGCGCGCGCGCATCAACCTCGGCATCCGCCGGCGGCTGGCGCCGCTGATGGAGAACGACCTCGACCGCGTGAAGCTCATGAACGGCATGCTGCTGTCGATGCCGGGCTCGCCGATCATCTACTACGGCGACGAGATCGGCATGGGCGACAACGTGTTCGTGGGCGACCGCAACGGCGTGCGCACGCCGATGCAGTGGAGCCCCGACCGCAACGCCGGCTTCTCGCGCGCCGACCCGCAGCGCCTGTACCTGCAGCCGATCATGGACGCCATGTTCGGCTACGAGGCGCTCAACGTGGAGGCGCAGGCGCGCGACGCCAGCTCGCTGCTGAACTGGACCCGCCGCATGCTCGCGGTGCGCAAGACCAGCCATGCCTTCGGGCGCGGCCGGCGCCGCTTCCTCAAGCCCGGCAACCGCAAGATCCTGGCCTATGTCAGCGAGTACGACGACGACATCATCCTGACGGTGTTCAACCTCTCGCGCGCGGCGCAGCCGGTCGAGCTCGACCTCTCGGCCTTCAAGGGCCGGGTGCCGGTGGAGATGCTCGGGCGCGCGCCCTTCCCGCCGATCGGCGAGCTGCCCTACCTGCTCACCCTGGCCTCGTACGGCTTCTACTGGTTCAAGCTCACGCTCGACGCCGAGATGCCGGTGTGGCACCAGGAGGGCGTGTCGCTGCAGGAGCAGCCCACGCTGGTGCTGTTCGACGGCTGGGACAGCTTCTTCCGCGAACGCGTGATGCCGTGGCGCATCGGCATGGCCGAGCGCATGCGCACGCAGTTCGAGACCGACACGCTGCCGCGCCACATCGAGATCCAGCGCTGGTACGCCTCCAAGGGCGAGACCATCGCGCGCGCGCGGCTGGCCGACCATGCGGTGTGGGAGGACGGCGCCGACCGCTACCTGCTGCCGCTGTTCGATCTCGAGGGCCCGCGCGAGAGCGCCACCTACTTCATGCCGCTGACGCTGGCCTGGGAGGAGCGCGAGGAGGAACGCATGAACCGGCTCGCGCAGGCCGGCCTCGCGAAGGTGCGCCAGCAGGCCCAGGTGGGACTGATGGGCGATGCCTTCTACGACGAACCCTTCTGCCGCGCGCTGGTGCGCGCCATCCAGCAGGGCATGGAGCTGCCGACGGCCGCGGGCCGGCTGCAGTTCCGGCCCACGGCCGCGTTCGCGAAGCTGGGCCTGGACATCGAAGCCATGCCCGTGGGCCGTCCGAGCGCGCAGAGCAGCAACACGGTGGTGACGCTCAACGACACGCTGTTCCTCAAGGGCTACCGCCGCGCGCGCAAGGGCATCAATCCCGAGCTCGAGATGGGCCGCTTCCTGACCGACGTGGTGCAGTACGCGAACTGCGTGCCGGTGCTCGGCGCGCTCGAGTACGTGGGCAACGACGGCCAGGTGATGGCGCTCGCGATGGTGCAGTCGTACGTGACGAACCAGGGTGACGGCTGGACCTTCACGCGCGACTACGTCGAGCGCTACCTCGAGGAGCTGCGCACCGCGCCGGCCGACCTGCCCGACGCCCCGGCGCCCGCCGATGCGCACGGCGGCTTCATGGCGCTGGCCGCGACCCTGGGCCAGCGCACCGCCGAGCTGCACCTCGCGCTGGCGCGCCCCACCGGCGACCCGGCCTTCGATCCCGAGCCCACCAGCGCGGCCGACGCCACGGCGCTGCAGACGCATGCGCAGGCCGAGGTCGACACCACGCTGGCGCTGCTGCAGCAGCGGCTGGGCCAGCTGAGCGACCCGGTGCGCGAGCAGGCGCAGCAGCTGCTGGGCCTGCGCGAGGCGCTGCACGCGGCGGTGGCCGCCAGCGTGCCCGCGCAGGGCGGCGGCCGCAAGACCCGCTACCACGGCGACTACCACCTGGGCCAGGTGCTGGTGAGCGGCAACGACTTCGTGATCATCGACTTCGAGGGCGAGCCCGCGCGCGACTTCGAGGAGCGCCGCGCCAAGGCCTCGCCGCTGCGCGACGTGGCGGGCATGCTGCGCTCGTTCAACTACGCGCGCTGGACCGCGCTGCGGCGCGTGGCGCAGAACGCCGAGGAGGCGGTGCGCCTCGACGCCGCGGTGCGCGAATGGGAGCGCGTGACGCGCGATGCCTTCCTCTCGGCCTACACCGGCACGCTGGCCGGCGCGGCCGAGGCGGTGCCGGCCGATGCCGGGCTGCTGCGCCTGTTCGAGATCGAGAAGGCGCTCTACGAGCTGCGCTACGAGCTCAACAACCGCAACGACTGGGTCGAGGTGCCGCTGCACGGCCTGCTCGCCCTCGTTGCGCCGAACCATCCCACCGCGCGCTGACGCGACGGTCCACAGAAGGAGGAACTCATCATGGACAACTTCGGCTTCCACCTGGAACCCCTGCGCGCGATCCTCTACCAGATCGGCGCCTTCCTGCCGCGGCTGCTGGTGGCGCTGGTGGTCGTGTTCGCGGGCTGGCTGATCGCCAAGGTGGTGCGCTTCGCGGTCATCAAGGCGCTGCGCGCGTTCAACTTCAACGTGCTGACCGAGCGCTCGGGGCTGGACAACTTCTGGCGCCAGGGCGGGCTCATGAGCGACACCTCGGCGATCGTGGGCGCGCTGTTCTACTGGGTGGTGATCCTGGCCGCGCTGCTGATCGCCTTCAACGGGCTGGGACTGAGCTACATCGCCGACCTGCTGGGGCGCGCGGTCTGGTTCGTGCCCAACATCTTCATCGCGCTGCTGGTGCTGGCCTTCGGCGCCTACTTCGCGCGCTTCGTCGGCGGCGCGGTGCAGACCTACTGCCGCAACGCCGGCATGCAGGACGGCCAGCTGCTGGGCAAGGCCGCGCAGTACGCGGTGATGGTGTTCGTGGTGCTGATCGCGCTCGACCAGGTGAAGGTGGGCGGCGACATCGTGCGCGAGACCTTCCTCGTGATGCTCGCCGGCATCGTCCTCGCCCTTGCACTGGCCTTCGGCCTCGCGGGCAAGGACTGGGCCGCCGAGCGCATCGAGCACTGGTGGCCGCGCGAGCGCCCGCGCGGGCACGCGGTGGCGCCGGCGCGCACGCCGGTGACGCCGGCACCGGTCACGCCGGCCACGCCGACGACGCCCGCCGCCGGCACCGAGAGCGCCCCCGCGCCCGCCGTGCGCCAGCCCGTGGCGCCGCGCAGCGACCACGCGCCGGGCCCGTACGACAGCGGCGAGCGCTGGCCGCCGCCGCGCTGAACGCCGCCATCGGCACTCCGACCTTTTTCGTGTTTCCCGACCCCGACCGATTCCTCGCATTGACCCATTCATGAAGAAGGCCACCTACAGCCCCATCTCGGCCGTCTGGCCCGGCCAGCCCTATCCGCGCGGCGCGACCTGGGACGGCCAGGGCGTGAACTTCGCGCTGTTCACGCAGCATGCGCACAAGGTCGAGCTGTGCCTGTTCGACGAGAGCGGCCGGCGCGAGCTGCAGCGCATCGAGCTGCGCGACCGCACCGACGACGTGTGGCACTGCTACCTGCCCGAGGCGCGCCCCGGCCTGGCCTACGGCTACCGCGTGCACGGCCCCTACAAGCCCGAGGAGGGCCACCGCTTCAATCCGCACAAGCTGCTGGTCGACCCCTATGCCAAGGACCTCGTGGGCTCGCTGCGCTGGGGCGACGCGCTCTACGGCTACACCGTGGGCGGCCGGCGCGAGGACCTGTCCTTCGACCGCCGCGACAGCGCGCCGCTGATGCCCAAGAGCCGCGTGCTCGAGACCGCCTTCACCTGGGGCGAGGACCGCCGGCCGTCGATCCCCTGGCAGGACATGGTGATCTACGAGCTGAACGTGCGCGGCTTCACGATGCAGCATCCCGAGGTGCCGCCGCAGCTGCGCGGCACCTACGCGGGCCTGGGCTGCGCGCCGGTGATCGACCACCTGCGCCGCCTGGGCGTGACCACGGTCGAGCTGCTGCCGGTGCACGGCTTCCTCAACGACCGCCACCTGGCCGAGCGCGGCCTGCAGAACTACTGGGGCTACAACACGCTGACCTACTTCGCGCCCGAGATGCGCTACAGCGCCTCGGGCAAGGTGAAGGAGTTCAAGACGCTGGTGAAGACGCTGCACTCGGCCGGCATCGAGGTGATCCTCGACGTGGTCTACAACCACAGCTGCGAGGGCAACCAGCTCGGGCCCACGCTGTCGATGCGCGGCGTGGACAACGCCTCCTACTACATCCTCAACGCCGAGCAGCGCCGCTACTACGACGACTTCACGGGCTGCGGCAACACCGTCAACCTCGAGCATCCGCGCGCGCTGCAGCTGGTGATGGACTCGCTGCGCTACTGGGTCGAGGAGATGCACGTCGACGGCTTCCGCTTCGACCTGGCCTCGGCGCTGGCGCGCGAGTCGGGCCGGGTCGAGAACCTCGGCGGCTTCTTCGACGCGATCCGCCAGGACCCGACCCTCGCCCGCGTGAAGCTGATCGCCGAGCCCTGGGACCTGGGCCACGGCGGCTACCAGGTCGGCAACTTCCCGCTCGGCTGGGCCGAGTGGAACGACCGCTACCGCGACGGCATGCGCGGCTTCTGGAAGGGCGACGCGGGCGTCACCGGCGAGATGGCGCAGCGGCTCACGGGCTCGCAGGACCTCTACGGCTGGTCGGGCAAGCGGCCGTTCGCGAGCATCAACTTCGTGACCGCGCACGACGGCTTCTGCCTCGAGGACCTGGTCTCCTACAACGACAAGCACAACGAGGCCAACGGCGAGGAGAACCGCGACGGCAGCAACCACAACGTGTCGTGGAACTGCGGCGCCGAGGGCCCGACCGACGATGCCGAGGTGAACGCGCTGCGCGCGCGGCAGAAGCGCAACCTGCTGGCCACCCTGCTGCTGTCGCAGGGCGTGCCGATGCTGCTGGCGGGCGACGAGCGCGGCCACAGCCAGAACGGCAACAACAACGCCTACTGCCAGGACAACGCGCTGAGCTGGATCGACTGGAGCGACACGCCCGAGCGCACCGCGCTCACGCGCTTCGTGCAGCGCGCCATCGCGCTGCGGCGCCGGCACCCGGCGTTCCGCCGCCGCAGCTTCTTCGAGGGCCGCGTGCCCGAGGGGCAGTCGGCCAAGGACATCTGCTGGCTGCGCCCCGACGGCGACGAGATGAGCTCCGAGGACTGGAACACCGACCACGTGCGCTGCCTCGCGGCGCTGGTCTCGGGCAGCGCCCTGCCCGACCGCGGGCCGCGCGGCGAGACGCTGCGCGACGACGACTTCCTGCTGCTGCTCAACGCGCACCACGACGCGATCCCGTTCCGGTTGCCGCCGAGCGCCGCGCCCTGGCGCGTGCTGCTCGACACCACCCAGGACGATGGCGCCGGCGAGGCGGGCAAGCTGGAGGGCCCGGCCTATGCGCTGCCGAGCCGCTCGCTGGTGCTGCTGGGCCGCGACAACACGGGAGCCACTGCATGAACGACGCGATCCTCACGCTGCCACGCACGCACGCGATGCCCTTCGGCGCCTTGCCGAATCCCGCCGGCGGCGTGGACTTCCGCTTCTGGGCGCCCGATGCGCCGCAGGTGCTGCTCGAGCTCGGCACGCAGGCGCATCCGATGGTGCGCGATGCCGAGGGCTGGCACCGGCTGCGGCTCGCGCAGGCGCGCGCCGGCGACCGTTACCGCTTCCGCATGCCCGACGGGCTGCAGGTGCCCGACCCGGCCTCGCGCTTCAACCCCGCGGACGTGCACGGCCCGAGCGAGGTGATCGACCCGGCCGCCTACGCCTGGCGCGACGGCGGCTGGCGCGGCCGACCGTGGTCCGAGGCGGTGATCTACGAGCTGCACGTGGGCAGCTTCACGCCCGAGGGCACGTTCGACGCCACGCGCGCGCGGCTGCCCGAGCTCGCGGCGCTGGGCATCACGGCCATCGAGCTGATGCCGCTGGCGGACTTCCCGGGCCGGCGCGGCTGGGGCTACGACGGCGTGCTGCCCTTCGCGCCCGATGCCGCCTACGGCCGGCCCGAGGCGCTCAAGGCGCTGATCGACGAGGCCCACGGCCTGGGCATGATGGTGCTGGTCGACGTGGTCTACAACCATTTCGGGCCCGAAGGCAACTACCTGCATGCCTGCTGCCCGCAGTTCTTCAACGACGCGCACCGCACGCCCTGGGGCGCCGCGATCAATTACGACGGCCCCGACAGCGCGACGGTACGCGACTTCTTCATCCACAACGCGCTCTACTGGGTCGAGGAGTTCCATGCCGATGGCCTGCGCATGGACGCGGTGCACGCGATCCGCGACGACTCGCCCGTGGGCATCGTGCAGGCCATCTGCGATGCGCTGCGCGAAGGCCCGGGCCGCACGCGCGAGGTGCACGTGGTGCTGGAAGAGGACCGCAACCTCGCGCACCTGCTCGAGCGCGACAAGGAAGGCCGGCCACGCATCGCCACCGCGCAGTGGAACGACGACCTGCACCATGCGGCGCACGTGCTCTTGACCGGCGAGCGCGACGGCTACTACGCCGACTATGCGCAGCGGCCGCTCGAGCTGTTCGCGCGCGCGCTGGCCGAGGGCTTCGTCTACCAGGGCCAGGCCTCGGTGTTCCGCGAGGGCGAGACGCGCGGCGAGCCGAGCGCGGCGCTGCCCTCGGGCGCCTTCGTGTCCTACCTGCAGACGCACGACCAGGTCGGCAACCGCGCCTTCGGCGAACGCATCGACGCGCTGGCCGACCCGGTGCTGGTGCGCGCCGCGCGCGCCTGCCTGCTGCTGTCGCCGCACACGCCGATGCTGTTCATGGGCGAGGAGTACGCGGCCGCCACGCCCTTCCCCTACTTCTGCGACTTCGGGCCCGAGCTCGCGGCCGCGGTGTCGCAAGGCCGGCGCGACGAGTTCGGCCGCTTCGCCGCCTTCGCCGACGAGGCCGCGCGCGCGGCGATCCCCGACTGCAACGCGCCCGAGAGCTTCGCGCTCGCCAAGCTCGACTGGAGCGAGCGCGAGCGCTCGCCGCACCGCGAGACCCTCGAGGGCGTGCGGCAGCTGCTGCAGTTGCGCCGCGAGCGGCTGGTGCCGCATTTCGGCGGCCGCCAGCACGGCGGCGAATACGACGTCGAGGACGACCTGCTGCGCGTGCGCTGGACGCTGTCGGACGGCGCGGTGCTGCATCTGCTGGCCTGCTTCGGCGAGCATCGACATGCGGTCGATGCGCCACCGGGAGAGACGCTGCATTCGGTCGGCGCGCTCGGCGAGGCGGTCGATGCCGCGAGCGCACCCGACGAACATCCGCAACGGCTGCGCCTCGCGCGCGGCGCGGTGCATCTGAGCCTGCAGGTGTCCGATGTCGAGTGAATCCCGCGAGCACCCCACGATCGATGCGCTGTGTGCGCGCTTCGGCATCGACACCCGCTACCACGACGTCTTCGGCCACGAGCACCGGGTGCCGCGCGCCACCTTGCGCGCGCTGCTGGCCGCCTTCGGCGTGGCCTGGCACGGCGAGGACGACGACACCCCGGCCACGGTGCCGCCCGAGACCGGCGCCGTGCTGCCCGCGGTGCACGTGGTGCGCGCCGAGCAGGCCCCGTGGTCGCTGGCGCTCGATCCGACGATCCTGCCGCCCGCGGCCGACGGCCACCACCGCTGGCACCTGCGCGACGAATACGGCGAGCCGAGCACGGGCGATGCGCGGGTCGATACCGATGGCTCGCTGGCCTTCGACGTCGAGCTGCAACCGGGCTACCACCGCCTCTCGATCGAGGGCGCCGAAGGCGAGACGCTGCTGATCGCGACACCGGGGCGCTGCTACCGGCCGCCCTCGCTCGCGCCCGAAGGCGGCGGCCGCGCCTGGGGCCTCGCGGTGCAGCTGCCCGCGCTGCGCTCGCGGCGCAACTGGGGCATCGGCGACTTCGGCGATCTCTCGGAGCTGGCCGCGCGCATGGCGCCGCTGGGCGTGGATGCGATCGGCCTCAATCCGCTGCATGCGCTGTTCGCCCACAACCCGCTGCATGCGAGCCCCTACAGCCCGTCGACGCGGCAGCAGATCGACGCGCTCTACATCGCGGTGGAAGCGGTGCCCGACTTCGCCGAATGCGAGGAGGCGCGGCGCATGGTCGCCGAACCCGCGTTCCAGACCCGGCTGAAGGCGCTGCGCGCCGCGCCGCTGGTCGACCGCGCGGGCGTGGCCCGGGCCAAGCACGAGGTGCTGCGCTGCCTGTTCGCGCACTTCGAGCGCGCGCACCTGGGCCCCGACACCGAGCCCGGCAGCGACCGCGCGCGCATCTTCCGTTCCTTCGTGGCCGACCGCGGCGAGGCGCTGCACCGCCATGCGCTGTTCGAGGCGCTGCAGGCGCATTTTCATGCCGCCGACGCCTCGGTGCATGGCTGGACCGGCTGGCCCGAGGCCTGGCGCGATCCGGCCTCGGAGGCGGTGGCGCAGTTCGAGCGCACGCATGCGAGCGAGCTGCATTTCCACCAGTACCTGCAGTGGCTGGCCTCGATGCAGCTGGCGGAGGCCGGCGCGCGCTGCCGAGCGCTCGGCATGCGCGTGGGCCTGTACCTCGACCTCGCGATCTCGGTCGACCGCGCGGGCTCGGACGCCTGGGGCGGCCAGTCGGTGTTCGCGCTCGGCGCGAGCGTGGGCGCGCCGCCCGACGAGTTCAATCCCCAGGGCCAGGGCTGGGGCCTGCCGCCGCTGCGCGCCGACCGGCTGCGCACGAGCGGCTACCGGCTGTTCGCCGACACGCTGCGCGCCAACATGCGCCACGGCGGCGCGCTGCGCATCGACCACGTGATGGGGCTGATGCGGCTGTTCTGGATTCCCGAGGGCAGCTCGCCGCGCGACGGTGCCTACGTGCAGTACCCGCTCGAGGAGATGCTCGCGATCCTCACGCTCGAGAGCCACCGCCACCGCTGCATGGTGATCGGCGAGGACCTGGGCACGGTGGCGCCGCGCGTGCGCGAGGCACTGGCGCAGGCCGACGTGCTGTCGTACCGCGTGCTCGTCTTCGAGACGCGCGGCAGCGAGTTCCTGCCGCCCGGCGACTACCCGGGCGCGGCGCTCGCGACCTTCGGCACGCACGACCTCGCGACCCTGGCCGGCTGGTGGTCGGGCCACGACCTGCGGCTGCGCGCGCAGCTCGGGCTGTTCCCCTCGCAGGAGCTGTTCGAGAAGCAGCAGGCCGACCGCGCGGCGCAGCGCGTGGGCCTGTTGCACGCGCTGCACCGGCAGGGCCTGCTGTCGACCGAACAGATGGCCGCGGCCGCCACGGCCACGCAGCCCGATGCCGCGCTGACGGCCGCCGTGCATGCCTACATCGGCGCGACGCCCTGCGCGCTGGCGATGGTGCAGCCCGAGGACCTCCTGGGCACGCTCGACCAGGCGAACCTGCCGGGCACCACCGACGAGCTGCAGCCCAACTGGCGGCGCAAGCTCGAGGCCGAGCTCGAGACCCTGGCCACGCGCGAGACGGTGCGCGCGGTGGCGGCGCGGCTGGCCGCCGAACGGCCGCGCGCGAACCCCGCGCAGGACGTCGGGCAGCGCGTGCCCGAGGCGCGCATTCCGCGCGCCACCTACCGGCTGCAGCTGCACCGCGACTTCGGCTTCGATGCCGCGGCGGCGATCGTGCCCTACCTCGCGCGGCTGGGCATCAGCCACGTCTACTGCTCGCCGATCCAGCGCGCGCGCGCCGGCAGCATGCACGGCTACGACGTGGTCGCGCACGACCAGATCAATCCCGAGCTCGGCGGGGCCGAGGGCTTCGAGCGGTTCACGCGCACCTTGCGCGCGCAAGGCCTGGGGCTGCTGCTCGACATGGTGCCCAACCACATGGGCGTGTTCGGCGCCGACAACGGCTGGTGGATGGACGTGCTCGAGCATGGGCCGGCCTCGGTGTACGCGCAGCACTTCGACATCGACTGGGAGCCGCTGAACCCGGAGCTGCGCGGCAAGGTGCTGCTGCCGGTGCTCGGCGTGCCCTACGGCGAGGCGCTCTCGAAGGGCGAACTGGTGCTGCACTTCGAGCGCGGCGAAGGCACGGCGCGCGGCGAGGCCGGCTTCGCGCTGCGCTACTACGAGCACCGTTTCCCGCTCGCGCCGCGCAGCCATGCCAGCGTGCTGGCGCGCGCCGTCGAGGCGGTGTCGGACGCCGGGCCGCGCGCGCGGCTGCAGGCGCTGGCCGAAGCCTGGGCGCCGTGGCCGGCCGACGATGCCGGCACCGACGAGGCGACCGATTCCGCAGAGCGCGAGGCGCGCGCGCGCGAACATTCGCTGCTGAAGGCACGCCTGGGCGAACTCGCCGACACGCATGCCGAGGTAGCGCGGGCACTGGCGCAGGCCACGGCCGGCTTCAACGACGGCGCCGCGCGCGATGCGCTGCATGCGCTGATCGAGGCCCAGCACTGGCGCCTGACCTACTGGCGCGTGGCGGCCGACGAGATCAACTACCGGCGCTTCTTCGACATCAACGACCTCGCGGCGCTGCGCATGGAGCGCGACGAGGTATTCGAGGCCACGCAATCGATGGCGCTGGACCTCGCGGCGCGGGGCATCGTCGACGGGCTGCGCATCGACCATCCCGACGGCCTGCACGACCCGGCACGCTACTTCCTGCAGTTGCAGGAAGGCTATGCGCGCCGCGCCGGCCTGCCGCTGGCCGGCGACGATGCGCGAGGCCGCCCGGCGCGGCCGCTGTACGTGGTGGCCGAGAAGATCGTGGCGCGCGGCGAGGAGGTGCCCGAGGACTGGCATGTGCACGGCACCACCGGCTACCGCTTCGCGAACGTGGCCAACGGCGTGCTGATCGACACCGCCGCGGCCGGGCGCTTCGCGGTGCTGTGGCATCGCTTCACCGGATCGCCCGCGCACTTCGAGGCCCATGTGCGCGACGGCAAGGCGGCCGTGATGCGCCATGCGCTGGCCTCGGAGCTCTCGGTGCTGTCGAACGCGCTGCTGCGCATCGCGCGCGCCGACCGCGACACGCGCGACCACACGCTCAACACGCTGCGCCGCGCGCTCGCGGCGGTGGTGGCCTGCCTGCCGGTCTACCGCAGCTACATCGTCGACCTGCCCTCGGCGCAGGACCGCCGCTTCATCGACCAGGCGGTGGCCGAGGCCGAGCGGCACTACGGCGACGGCGACACCTCGGTCTACGAGTTCCTGCGCCAGACGCTGAGCGGCGAGGCCGTGCCCACGGCCGGCCCCGCGCTGCGCGACCGGGTGCGGCGCTTCGCGGTGCGCTTCCAGCAGTTCAGCGCGCCGGTGGCCGCCAAGGGCGTGGAGGACACGGCCTTCTACCGCTACTTCCCGCTCGCCGCGCTCAACGAGGTGGGCGGCGATCCCGACGTGTTCGGCGTCGACGTGGAGGACTTCCACGCGGCGAGCGCCGACCGCGCCGCGCGCTGGCCGCACACCATGCTCGCGACCTCGACGCACGACAACAAGCGTTCGGAGGACGTGCGCACGCGCATCGACGTGCTGTCGGAGATTCCGCGCGAATGGCGCGCCGCGCTGATGCGCTGGCGCCGGCTGCAGCAGCCGCTGCGCGAGCGCATGGCCGCCGAGGGCGCGCCGGCCGACGCGCCCTCGGGCGCCGATCTCTACCTGCTGTGCCAGACGCTGGTCGGCACGCTGCCCGCCGAAGGGCTCGAAGGCGAAGCGCTGGCCGACTACGGCGAGCGCATCGTGCAGTACATGCACAAGGCCGCGCGCGAGGCCAAGATGCGCACCGCGTGGACCCGGCCCGACGCGGGCTACGAGGACGCGTTGCGGCGCTTCGTGGCGCTGACGCTGGATGCGGCGCAGCCGGCCGCCTGGTGGGCGGACCTGCGGGCCTTCGCGTCGCGCATCGCGCTGTTCGGGGCCTGGAACAGCCTCTCGCTGACCTTGCTGAAGTTCGCCTCGCCGGGCGTGCCCGATGTCTACCAGGGCACCGAGCTGATGCCGCTGACGCTGGTGGACCCCGACAACCGGCGGCCCGTGGACTATGGGTGCCGCGAAGACCTGCTCGAGGACTTCGAGCAGCGCGCGGCGGGCGCGCGGTCCGCCGAGAGCGTGGACGCGTTCGCGCGCGCACCGCACGACGGCCGCGCCAAGCTCTGGTTCGCCTGGCGGCTGCTGGCGCTGCGCCGTGCGCAGGACGCGTTCTTCCGCGATGCCGGCTACCGCGGGCTGCGCGTGGAAGGACCGCTCGCGCGCCACGTGGTCGCGTTCGAGCGGCGCCACGAGGGACGCACGCTGGTGGTGGTGGCCGCGCGCTTCTTCGCGGGGCTGTGCGGCGGCATGGCCGACGAGGCCGCGCCGGAGCTGCCGGTGGGCGAGGCCTGGCGCGGCACGCGGGTGTGGCTGTCCGATGAAGGCGCGGTCGATGCGGGCGCGGGCTTCACCGAGCTGCTGACCGATGCGCCGTTCGACTCGGACAGCGAGGTCGACCTCGCGCTGCTGTTCGCGCGCCTGCCATGGGCCGCGCTGTGGCGCGGCGCACCGGGCGACTGAGGCGCGCGCGGCGGCGCGGTCCTACGTGCTGTCGCGACGAAGGGCTTGTCGTTGCGCGGGGGCGCGGCCGCACAGTGCCATCACACCGCTCCACGCCCTTCGCCATGCCCACCGCACCCGATACGACTCGCCGCGCGCGCCCGCCGCGCGGCCCGATCTCCATCTTCATGGTGGAGGACGAGCCGCTGGTGCAGGACAGTCTGCGCGTGGTGCTCGGCGGTTTCCTTGGCGCCGAGGTGGTGGGGTCGGCGAACAGCGAGGCCGAGGCGATCTCGTGGCTGCAGGCGCACGACGATGCCTGGCGGCTCGCCGTGGTGGACCTGTTCCTGCAACAAGGCACCGGACTGGGCGTGCTGTCGTGGCTCGCGCCGCTGAAGAACGGCCGCACGGTGATCGCGCTGACCAACGCGGCCACGCGCGCGAACCGCGCGCAATGCCTGCAGCTCGGCGCCGACGCGGTGTTCGACAAGTCCGAAGAGATCAACGAGTTCCTGAGCTTCTGCGAGAACGCATCGATGGGCTCGCCCGCGGCGCTGCCCGCGGCCAAACGCGCCTGAGCGGCGCGCGCCATCGCCTACAGCGATGCAGGTGGCGCACCGACGATGCGCGCCCGGTGCGGTCCCAGGATGAAGTTTCTTTCCCACTTCATCCACACACCTCACTCACCGAAAGGAGTCAGACATGGCCAAGGAAAAGCATCTGCTCGACACGAACAACAACCTGCACCGCGACCCGATCACCGGCGAGCCCGGCTCGCACCCGGTGGGCACCGGCGTCGGCGCCACCGGTGGCGCGCTGGCCGGCGCGGCGGTCGGCGCGGTCGGTGGCCCCGCGGGCGCGGCGGCCGGCCTGATCGCCGGCGCCGTGCTCGGCGGCATGGGCGGCAAGGCCGTCGCGGAACGCGTGAACCCGAGCGTCGAGCGCGCGCACTGGGCATCGGCCTATGAGCGCGAGCCCTACTACGAGGCGGGCCGCAGCTACGACGACTATGCGCCGGCCTACGAGCTGGGCTGGAGCGGACGTGCCGCGGGCCACGATGAGTTCGCGTCCGTCGAGCCCACGCTCGCACGCGAATGGGAAGCGCGCCGCGGTGCTTCGACGCTCGACTGGACGCGTGCCCGGCCTGCGTCGCAGGCCGCCTGGGAACGCGCCGACCGCCTCTACTACAGCGACGAGGACAGCGCGATTCCCGCGGTGGACGGCCCGCCGCTGGCCAACGACGACGTGGTCGACGTGATCAACGACCTGCTCGAGACCAGCCGCGATGGCGAATACGGCTTCCGTGTCTGCGCCGAGGAGATCGAGGATGCGCAGCTCCAGCGGATGTTCGCGGCGCGCTCCGCCGAGTGCGCCAGCGCGGCGGCGCAACTGGTGCGCATCGTCGAGTCCTATGGCGGGCAACCGGCCGCGGGCGGCACGGCCAGCGGTGCGATGCATCGCGGCTGGGTGCATGTGAAGGGCGCGGTCGGCGCCAACAGCCGGCTCTCGATCCTCGAGGAGAGCGAACGCGGCGAGGACACGGCCGTGGCGCGCTACCGCAAGGCGCTCAAGCAGATGCTGCCGGCCGGCGTGCGCGAGATCGTCGAGGCGCAGGCGCGCGGGGCGCAGCGCAACCATGACCAGATCCGCGACCTGCGCAACGCGGAGCGCGCGGCGCGTTGATCGCGGTGCCCTGAACGACGAAGAGCCCGGCATGCCGGGCTCTTTTTTTGCGGCCGCGTGGCGGCTACTTGCAGTTGAGCTTCATCGCCTCGATGCGGCCGCCGAAGCCGAGCCGGCTGATCAGCCCGCCTTCGCGGCTGTTGGCCGGGAAGCTCACGGTGCGGTCGCGGAACATCGCGTGCTGGTAGACCTCGAGCGTGGCGCGCGGGCCCACGGTCACGCTATCGATGTCGCGCTGCAGCTGGCGCGCCGTGCCCTTGTCGAGGCTCTGCAGGGTGGCGGGGCCGACCAGCGTCACGACATCGCCCTGGAAGTCGCGCTTCGAATAGAACTGGGCCCAGCAGCCGGAGCCGTGCGCCGGGTCCTCGACGCGCAGCGGCACGAGCAGCACGGTGGGCTCGGCCTGGTTGTCGACGGCCGAGACCTTGGGCGTGCCGGTGGAACAGGCGCCGAGCGCGAGCGCGGCGGCGAGGCCCAGGGGCCAGAGGGTGCGGGAAGTCTTCATGATGGATGCAAGGGCTGGGATCGGGGAATGGCGCCGGCGGGCGGATCGAGGATCCGCCTGGCTCGAAGGGCCGAAGGCCTGCGCCGCGAAGCTTCAAGATAGCGGCCGAGCGGCGCGATGCCGTAGGAGAAAGGCGCGCGGCGCCGTCGCAGGCGGGCGTGCCTGTTCGTGGACCGCGTCGCACCCCGGCAAACAAAGCGCTTGCAATTGAATCGCATGCGATCTAATATTCGGCCCATGCCAGCCAAGAGAAGCACCTCCGCCCGAGCCGTCGCCCCCAGTGCCGACCGGCTCACGCTGGACGAGCAGCTGTGCTTCTCCGTCTACTCGACCATGTTGAGCCTCAACAAGGTCTACCGCGGCCTGCTGCGCGATCTCGATCTCACCTACCTGCAATACCTCGTGATGCTGGTGCTGTGGGAGCGCGACGGCCTCAACGTGTCCGAGATCTGCACCCGCCTCTCGCTCGAGACCACCACGCTCACGCCGCTGCTCAAGCGGCTCGAGGCCCGCGGGTTCATCGCGCGTGCACGCTCGGCCCTCGACGAGCGCCAGGTCATCGTGTCGCTCACGGCCGAAGGGCGCGCGCTGCGCACCAAGGCCAAGGCCATCCCGGCCTGCGTCGCGCAGGCGATGGAGCTGTCGGGCGACGAGATCGACGGCCTGCGCGAACAACTGCAGACGCTGCGCGCCAGCCTCGACAGGAACGCATGACCACCACCATCTCTCGCGAGGCAGTCGTTGCCGGCTGCCTTTTTTCAAGGCATTTATATCGCATGCGATATTCATTCATCCGCTAGTTCTCCCGTCCACCCGTTCCCACCCCTCCAGCCAAAGGAAATCACCATGTCCTCGAACCAGACCCCCTCTTCTTCCACCACGCGCCGCAGCCTGCTGACCGGCAGCGCCGCCACGCTCGCGACCGGTGCCCTCGCCGGCGCGGGCCTCGCGCGCAACGCCGAGGCCGCGCCCGCGCGCGCGGCCAAGGGCCAGCGCAGCTCGGGCAACACCATCGTCACCAAGGACGGCACGCAGCTCTACTTCAAGGACTGGGGCAGCGGGCAGCCCGTGGTCTTCAGCCATGGCTGGCCGCTGAATTCCGACAGCTGGGAATCGCAGATGCTGTTCCTCGCCTCGCAGGGCTTCCGCGCCGTGGCGCACGACCGCCGCGGCCATGGCCGCTCGAGCCAGCCGTGGAACGGCAACGACATGGACACCTACGCCGACGACCTCGCCACCGTCATCGAGACGCTGGACCTGAAGAAGGTGGTGCTGGTCGGCTTCTCGACCGGTGGCGGCGAAGTCGCGCGCTACATCGGCCGCCATGGCACGAAGCGCGTGGCCAAGGCCGCGCTGATCTCGGCCGTGCCGCCGCTGATGCTCAAGACGGCCGCCAACCCCGGTGGCCTGCCGATCGAGGTATTCGACGGCCTGCGCGCGGCGCAGCTCGCGAACCGCTCGCAGTTCTACAAGGACGTGCCCTCGGGTCCCTTCTTCGGCTTCAACCGGCCCGGTGCCAAGCCCTCGCAGGGCCTGATCGACTCGTGGTGGGCGCAGGGCATGCAAGGGGGCCACAAGAACACCTACGACTCGATCAAGGCTTTCTCGGAAACCGACTTCACCGAAGACCTGAAGAAGTTCGACGTGCCCACGCTGATCGTGCACGGCGACGACGACCAGATCGTGCCGATCGGCGCCGCCGGCCTGGCCTCGGCCAGGCTCGTGAAGAACAACAAGCTGATCGTCTATCCCGGTGCGCCGCACGGCCTGACCGACACGCACAAGGATCGCTTCAACGCGGACCTGCTCGCGTTCATCAAGTCCTGAGCGGGACATCCGGCGCGCGGGGTTGACGCGCGCGCCGGGCTTGCGTCTGATGCGGGCATGCACACGCCGCATCCACCAAGGACCTCGAGATGACATCGACCCCCTGGGACCTCGAACGCTTCGTGAACGCGCAGGACCCGGTGTACGCCGAGGTCTGCGCCGAACTCGCCGCGGGGCGCAAGCGCAGCCACTGGATCTGGTTCGTGTTCCCGCAGCTCGCGGCGCTGGGCCGCAGTTCGACGGCGCGCTTCTTCGGGCTCGAGGGCATAGCTGAGGCGGTGGCCTATTGGGCGCATCCGGTGCTCTCGCAACGGTTGCGGCAGTGCACGCAGCTCGTGCTCGACGTGCAAGGCAAGAGCGCGCACCAGATCTTCGGCTCGCCCGACGATCTGAAGCTGTGTTCGTGCATGACGCTGTTCGAGGTCGCCGCGCGCGGCGAGCCGGTCTTCGGCGAGGTGCTCGCGCGCTACTACGGCGGGGTGCGCGACGAAGCGACGCTCGCGCTGCTCGGCGCCTGATTCAGAGCGCCATCAACCCGCCGGCGACAGCCGCCAGCGCGACCACCAGCACCGGCGACATGCGCGCCCAGACCAGCAACCCGAAGGCCGCGAGCGCCAATCCGAAATCGGCGCGCGTGTGGATGGCGCTGGTCCACACCGGGTCGTAGAGCGCCGCCGCCAGCACGCCGACCACGGCCGCGTTGACGCCGGCCATCGCGCGCTGCACGCCATCGCGCTGGCGCAGCGTCTCCCAGAACGGCAGCGCACCCGCCACCAGCAGGAACGCGGGCAGGAAGATCGCGAGCAGCAAGGCCAGTCCACCGAGCCAGCCGCCGAAGGGGCCGGGCATGACGGCGCCGAGGAACGCGGCGAAGGTGAACAGCGGCCCCGGCACCGCCTGCGCGGCGCCGTAGCCCGCGAGGAAGACATCGTTCGAGACCAGCCCGCTTGGCACCACCCCGGCCTGCAGCAGAGGGAGCACGACGTGCCCGCCGCCGAACACCAGAGCACCGGCCCGGTAGAAGTCGGCAACGACGGCAAGCCCTGGCGAGTGCCATGCGGCGGCCACGAAGGGCAGTGCCACGAGCAGCACGACGAACAGCCCGAGCAGCACGGCGCCGGTCGTCTTGCCCACGCCGTAGTCGCGATGCCGGGCCGCGGGCGGAGGGACCAGCTGCAGCGCCCATCGTCCCACCACGCCACCCGCGACGATGGCCGCGATCTGCCCCCATGCCGAGGGCACCGCGAGCACCAGCAGCGCCGCGACGATCGCCACGCCCGCGCGCAAGCGATCGGGACACAAGGTCCTGGCCATGCCCCAGACCGCCTGCGCGACCACGGCCACCGCGACCACCTTGAGCCCATGCACGGCGCCCGACTGCGAGAGCGCGGACCACTGCGCGACACCGGCCGCGAACAGCACGAGCGCGACAGCCGAAGGCAGCGTGAACCCGATCCACGCCGCGATCGCCCCGCCCCAGCCCGCGCGCCCCAGCCCGAGCGCGATGCCCACCTGGCTGCTCGCGGGCCCGGGCAGGAACTGGCACAGCGCCACCAGGTCCGAATAGCTCCGGTCGTCGAGCCAGCCGCGGCGCTCGACGAAGGCCGCGCGGAAGTAGCCCAGATGGGCCACCGGGCCGCCGAAGGACGTGAGGCCGAGCTGGAGGAAGGCGAAAAAGACCTCGAGCACCGAGCCGCGTGCGCGGGCGGTGTCGCGGCCTTCGTCGGCGCGAAGGTCGGGGTCGGGTGGCTGCTGGGCGTTCATGGCGGCGCGGCAGTATCGGTCACGGCCGTGCAAGTTCGACGCGTCTCGCAACGACAAGATGTCTCCCAGATCGCCCGCCAGAATCCGCCTGCCCACCTCTCTCTCCTCCTCCCTCGGGGGTGGGCTTTCCTCCCGGTCCGATGCGAGTACGGACCCTTCGGCCCGCCTCGTGCGGGCTTTTTTTTCGGCCCGCGCGCCCCTGCCGCCCCGGGGCCTGAAAGCGCGCGCGACAACGCCGACGGAATTCCGTAGGCAAAATCCGGGGCATGCGAAACGTAGAGGGACTGTCCGACCGCGAGCTCGAGGAGCTGGCCCGTGTCTGGCGCAAGCGCGCGCTGGAGGGCGAGCTGCACGCCCGGGGCACGGCCCATCTGCTCGAGACCGAGGCCCGGCGCCGCGTCGGCCTGGCGCGTTTCGATCCCGAAGCCCTGGACCTGCGTTCGCTGGCGGACCGGCAGTTTCTGCCGCACCAGGGACTGGGCGCCCGACTGCTGAAGGCCGGCATGCTCGCCGCGGGGCTGACGCTGGTTCTGCTGCTGCTCGTGGCCTATCGCTGAACCACCTCGGGCGACGGCCCAAAGCAAAAGGCGCTGCAACCTGGAAAGTTGCAGCGCCTTGCAATTTGGTGGCCTGGGGCGGAATCGAACCACCGACACGCGGATTTTCAATCCGCTGCTCTACCAACTGAGCTACCGGGCCTGGGATGGCACCTCACCGATTCACCGGAAGAACCTGGCCTTGAAGGCCTGTTCAACCACTGTGTTGCAGTGTGGAGCCTGCGATTATACAGCGCTTCTGCGGCCCCGCGAAAGATCCACGCCAAGTTGTTTGAGCTTTCGATACAGATGGGTGCGTTCGAGGCCGGTCTTCTCGGCCACGCGCGTCATCGAACCGTTCTCCATCGCGAGGTGGAACTCGAAGTAGGCCTTCTCGAAACCGTCGCGCGCATCGCGCAGCGGACGATCGAGATCGAAGCTCTGCGTGGACTGCGGGCCCTGGTCGGGCACGGGCACCGACGCGAGCGAGGCCATCAGCAGGCTGTCGCCCGTGGTGGTGATGGCGCTGGGCTGGCCATGGCCGGTGGGCGTGGGCACGACACCGGCCGCGGCGCGGCGTGCGCTCTCGCGCGCGAGGCCCTGCTCGACGGCCTTCAGCAGCTTCTGCAGGGTGATCGGCTTCTCGAGGAAGGCGAAGGCACCGATGCGCGTGGCATCGACGGCGGTGTCGATGGTGGCGTGGCCGCTCATCATGATGACGGGCATCGTGAGCAGGCCCGCGGTGGACCACTCCTTGAGCAGGGTCACGCCATCGGTGTCGGGCATCCAGATGTCGAGCAGCACGAGGTCGGGACGCGCACGCTGGCGCGCGGCGCGTGCCTCGGCCGCGTTCTCCGCGAGTTCGACGTTGTGGCCTTCGTCATTGAGAATTTCGAAGAGCAGGTCCCTGATGCCCAGCTCGTCATCGACCACGAGAATGTTTGCCATGAGTGCTGCTTGTTGTGTGCGCTGGTGTGTTGGTGCGACGGCCTCTTTCGGTCGCGCCGCGCGGCGGAAGACTTACTTGGAATCTTCGGTGTGAGCGGCCGCTGCCTGCGGCTCGCCTGCCAGCGCGAATGATAGCGAGACTTGCGCCCCCGCTATAGCCCCGTCGACGACGCGGTTGGACAGCTCGATGCGCGCGCCATGCTCGTCGGCGATCTTCTTGACGACCGCGAGGCCCAAACCTGTACCTTTTGTTTTCGTCGTGACGTAGGGCTCGAACGCGCGCTTGAGAATGTTCTCGGCGAAGCCCGGTCCGCTGTCCTGCACGGTGAGCCGCACGCGCTGTCCCGAATCGCCGAGCCGCGTGCGGATCACGACCTCGCCGCGCTGCCCGGTGGCGCCGGCCGCGGCCTCGGCGGCATCCTGCGCGTTCTGCAGCAGGTTGTGGATGACCTGCCGCAGCTGCTGCGCATCGCCACGGATCGGACGGCAGCGCTCGTCGGGCTCGAAGCGCAGCGCGATCGGCATGGTCTCGGCGTTGTAGAGATGGAGCACGTCGACCAGCAGCGCATTGAGATCGACGGGCTTGAGGTCGGCGGCCGGCAGCCGCGCGTAGTCGCGGAATTCATTGACCAGCCGCTTCATCGCATCGACCTGGTCGACGATGGTCTTCACCGACTTGACCAGCACCGCCTGCTCGGGCGCGGCGACCTTGCCCGAAAGCTTCATCTCGAGCCGCTCGGCCGAGAGCTGGATCGGCGTGAGCGGGTTCTTGATCTCGTGCGCGAGGCGCCGCGCGACCTCGCCCCAGGCCTGCGCGCGCTGCGCCGAGACGATCTCGGAGATGTCGTCGAACACCAGCAGCCGCGCGGCCCCGGGCAGCTCGGCGCCGCGCGCCACGATGTTGATGGCGCCCTCCTGCTGCGGCAGGTCGGTGCCGGTGGCATGCAGCTCGAAGGCATGCTGCCAGTGGTCGAGGCCATGCTGCATGCGCTCGACGAGGAAGTCCTCGAACTGCTGCTGCACCGCGCCACCGAAGTCGGCCAGGCCCGGGACCTCGGCGAGCGGCTGGCCTTCGTAGGCGGCCAGCGGCGCGCGCAGCACGCGCGTGGCGCCGGGGTTGGTCGACAGCACGGTGCCGGCCGCATCGAGCACGATCACGCCCGAGGTCAGGTTGTCGAGGATGGTCTGCAGGTTGGCGCGCGCGGCATCGAGCTGGCCCATGGTCTTCTCGACCGCGGTGCGCGCCTCGGCCAGCTGCTGCGTCATGACGGCGAACGAGCGCGTGAGGCCGCCGAGCTCGTCCTTGCCCTGCGACACGGCCGTGGGCCGCAGGTCGCCCGCGGCCACCTGGCGCACGCCGTCGGCCAGCACCAGCAGCGGCCGCGCGAGCTGGTTGCCGAACAGCACCGCGAGCAGCACGGCGCCGAACACGGCGAGGAACAGGCTCAGCGTGAGCGTGCCGATGTACATGCGGCGCAGGCCCACGCGCCCGAGCGCGCGCTCCTGGTACTCGCGGTTGGCCTTGTCGACCGCGAGCGCGTTGGCCACCACGTTGGGCGGCAGCGGCCGCGTGACCTGCAGGAAGCGCGGCGCGGCATCGAGGTCGAAACCCGGGCGCTGCACCATCGCGAGCGCGCGCACGGTGGCCGGCGGCAGCAGGATGCCCGGTGGCGGCTCGTCGAGTCCCTCGACATGGGCGATGGCGCGGTCGGCGCGCACCTGGCGCAGCTGCTGCGGCGTGGGCCGCTCGGGATTGAGCTGGAAGCGCGACGCGCCCGCGGTGGCGATGAGCTGGCCCGCGTTGGTCCACAGCACCACGTCGGTCGCCTCGAGCTGGTCGCGGATGCGTTCGAGCGCGAGGCCCGCGCTCGCATCGGACACCTGCGCGAGCTGGCCGCCGGCCGCTCGGGTCTTGGCCGCGAGATCGTCGGACAGCGCGTCGAGCGTGGCGCGCCCGAGGTTCAGGCCCGAGTTCAGCGCGCCCTCGACCTTGACGTCGAACCAGCTCTCGATCGAGCGCTCGACGAACTGGTAGGACACGACGTAGACCAGCGCGCCCGGCACCACGCCCACCAGCGCGAAGATGGCGGCGAGCTTGATCAGCAGGCGGCTGCCGAACTTGCCCTGCCGCAACCGGCGCAGCAGCCGGAACGCGACCCAGCCGATCACCAGCACCAGCACCACCGCCACCACGACGTTGATGCCGAAGAGGCGCACGTAGTAGCGCTCGTAGAGCTCGCGGTTGTTGGTGGCCTGGGCCAGCAGGAACATCAGCACCAGGCCGATGGCGGTGACCAGCGCGGCGCCGACGCCCACGGCCCAGCGCATCGCGCGCGAGCGGCGCGCGGCGGGCGTGGCCGCGGCACCGCTGCGCGGCTTGGAACTCACCGCTGCTTCTCCACCGCCAGGCGCGCGCTGCGCTCGGCGGAGATGTTCCAGTCGGCCTGGCCGGCCACGCCGATCTGGAACGGCCGCGGCAGCTGCGAGGTGTCGAGCCGGAAGCGGAAGGTGACCTGGTGCAGCGGGTCGTCGCCGATCTCGGCCGAGTCGCCCATGCGCAGCCGGCCCACGCGCCGCACGGCCTCGAGCGCATCGGCGAGGCTGTCGAAGTTCTGGTTCAGCGACAGGCTGAAGCTGGCCGAGCCCGACAGCGGCAGGGGCGAGACGTTGAGCCGCCAGCGGCGGGTCAGCGGCTGGTAGGCCAGCCGCATGTGGCGCGTGGCCTGCGCGACCTTGCGGTCGGTCCAGTACCAGCGCTCCTGGAACATCTCAGCCTCGGCCACGAAGTAGATCGCGATGCCCTTGTCGAGCACGTCCTCGACCAGCGCGGGCAGCTCGAACTGCACGGCGGCATTGAGGTAGACGGCATCGTCGGACTGCTCGAGCCGCATCTGGGTGACGGCGGCGGCATTGCGCGTCTGGGCCAGCACGGGCGGCGCCAGCACCGTGACGAGCAGCACGACCACCAGCGCCAGCAGCACCAGCCACCGGGGCTTGCGCGGTTCAACCCGGGTGCTTTTCAAGCAGGGCGTAGAAAAAGCCGTCGTGGTCACCCAGGGGATTGTCCTGGACGCCACGGGCATTCGCCCCGCTTTGAGGCAGCAAATGCCCCGGCGATGGCCGCAATCGGGCGTCGGTGTTGTGTGCAAGAAACGCATCGATCTGTTGCGAACCCTCTTCCCGAAACACCGAACAGGTGCAGTAAAGCAGCCGTCCGCCGGGCTGCACCAGGGGCCAGAGCGCCGCCAGCAGCGCGGCCTGCTGCAGCGCCAGCTGGGCGGTGTCGCTCTCGCGGCGCAGCCAGCGCACGTCCGGATGGCGGCGCACGATGCCCGAGGCGGTGCAGGGGGCATCGAGCAGGATGGCGTCGAACGGCGTCCGGTCCCACCAGTCGGCGGGCCGCGCCGCGTCGGCCACCACCACCTTGGCTTGCAGGTCGAGGCGCGCCAGGGTCTCGTCGATGCGGCGGCTGCGCACGGCGTCGACCTCGAGCGCGGTCAGCTCGAGGGCATCGGGGCCCGCGAACTCGAGCAGGTGGGCGGTCTTGCCGCCGGGCGCGGCGCAGGCGTCGAGCACGCGCAGCCGCCGGCCGGACGGCGCCGCGAGCCCGTCGAGCAGCAGCGGCGCGGCGAGCTGGGCGGCGGCGTCCTGCACCGAGCAGGCGCCATCGGCGAAACCGGGCAGTTGCTGCACCGGCCGCGCGCGCGCGAGCTGCAGCCCGTTGAGGGCGACCGGCGTGGCCGGCATGTCGAGCGCCGCGAGCTCGTTGCGATAGGGGCCGGCGGCGGTCTTGCGCACGTTCACGCGCAGGGTCATCGGCGCCTGGGCGTTGTCGGCCTGCAGCACACGCTGCCAGTCGCGCGGATGGTCGCGCTTGAGCTTCTCGATCCACCAGCGCGGATGGTTCCAGTGCGCCACCGGTTCGGCATCGGTGGCGGCCACGAGCTCGTCGCGCTCGCGCAGGAAGCGCCGCAGGCAGGCATTGATGAAGCTGGCCTGCGCGCGCGTGGCCGGGTTGCGCTTGGCGGCCTCCACGGTCTGGTCGACCAGCGTGAAAGGCTCGTAGGGCGACTGCGCCGCGTCCCAGGCCAGGCCGAGCGCGGTGCACAGCAGCGCATCGGGCAGCGGCGGCGGCGTGCGCTTGGCGAGATGGCGGCGCAGGGCTTCGGCGCGGCCGAGCCAGCGCAGCACCTGGAAGCCCAGCGCCTGGACGCCGGGACGCAACGCCGGTTCGACGGCCTCGAAAGCGACCGAGCCCGAGGTGCCGGCGCGGATCGACGCCAGCGCCCCCGCGGTCAATTGCAGTTGGCGCCAGAGCGGCGGTTGCAGCGGCGAAGCGCCGCCGTGCGAGGGGTCAGAAGGAAGAGCAGGCAATGCGGGCGATGTTAAAGGGCCCGGATGTCCGCCACCCGGGCAATATGAAGAACGAAACGGGCGGCCGAAGTTCAGTGCAGCGGCGCCGCGGGCCTCAGACGCACGGCCCATGCCACCAGCAGCGCCGGGAACTGGGCGATCGCCGCGTTGTAGCTGGCGACCGCGAGGTTGAACTGGGTGCGCGCGATCTCGGCGGCGGCCGACGGCTCGGGCCAGGCCATCGGCTCGACCGCGATCGCGCCCGCGGCCGCCACCGGCACCAGCGCGTTCGCCGTCGAGGCCTGCCCCGCGGGACGCGACAGCGTGCCGTCGGGATGGAAGGAGGTCACCGCATCCGGATGCCGGCGCTGCCAGGCGGTCAGCAGCACCTGCAGCGCGGTCGCGAGCGCCGACATGCTGCCGGCCTCGAGCGGGCGCTGCCGAGTCGCGCCGAGCAGGGTGGCCATCTGCGTGGTCGCGGCCTGCAGCGATGCGGCGCCTGCCGCGGTATCGGTCGATTCCTCGGCGGCCGACGGCGCGCTCAGGCTGGTCTGCACGAAGTCGAGCTGGCGCGCCAGCGCGGCGTCCAGCGTGGCATAGGCCTGCAGGACCGCGGCCCGCAGCCGCACCAGCCGGTTGTAAGCGCCGACAAACCAGAACAGCAGCACGGCCACGACGACCCAGCCGGCCAGCGAATCGGGCAACACGCTCATCGACGGCACTCCAGGAAAAGCGGAAACGAAGGACGGGAAGGCCGGCGGAAAACCGGCGCCCCCATGAAAAAACGCCTCCCGACCGCGAGGGCCGGGAGGCGTTCACGACCGGTCATGGCCGGGCGATGCTAACCAGTTATTCGGTCGCGGCGCCTTCGCTGGCGTCGGCCGTGGTGGTGGCATCGCTGGACGAACCAGCCAGTTCGGCGGCTTCGGACTCGGCGATGGCGCGGCGCTCGGCCTCGTCCATCTCGTCCTTGGCCTTGCGTGCCTGGTGGTACGCCATGCCGGTGCCCGCGGGAATCAGGCGGCCGACGATGACGTTTTCCTTCAGGCCGCGCAGCTCGTCGCGCTTGCCCATGATCGCGGCCTCGGTCAGCACGCGCGTCGTTTCCTGGAACGAAGCGGCGGAGATGAACGAGTCGGTCGACAGCGAGGCCTTCGTGATACCGAGCAGCAGGTTGGTGTACGTCGCGGGGATCTTGCCGTCGGCGCGCAGGGCGTCGTTGGTGTTGAGCATTTCGCTGCGTTCGACCTGTTCGCCCGAGATGTAGTTGGTGTCGCCGACGTTGTCGACCACGACGCGGCGCAGCATCTGGCGAACGATCACCTCGATGTGCTTGTCGTTGATCTTCACGCCCTGCAGGCGGTACACGTCCTGCACCTCGTCCACGATGTAGCGCGCGAGTTCTTCCGAACCCAGCAGGCGCAGGATGTCCTGCGGGTCCGCCGGACCGTCGACCACGCTCTCGCCCTTGTTCACCACCTGGCCTTCGTGCACCAGGATGTTCTTTTCCTTCGGCACGAGCTCTTCCCAGACCTTGCCTTCCGGGTCGGTGATCTGCAGGCGGATCTTGCCCTTCGTCTCCTTGCCGAACGACACGGTGCCGGTCATCTCGGCCAGCATGCCCTTGTCCTTCGGCGAACGGGCTTCGAACAGCTCGGCCACGCGCGGCAGACCGCCGGTGATGTCGCGGGTCTTCTGGCCTTCGACCGGAATACGCGCCAGCACTTCGCCGGGGCCCACGTCCTGGCCGTCGCGCACCTGGATCAGCGCGCCGATCGGGAAGCCGATCGTCACCGAGTGGTCGGTGCCGGGGATCTTCACCTCGGCGCCCGAGGCGTCGATCAGCTTGACCTGCGGACGCACGACCTTGGCGGCGCCGCGGCGCTTCGGGTCGATCACGACCAGGGTCGACAGACCGGTCACGTCGTCCACCTGCTTGGCGACCGTGAGGCCTTCCTCGACGTTCTCGAACTGGGTCTTGCCGGCGAATTCCGTGATGATCGGACGCGTCAGCGGGTCCCAGTTGGCGAGCACGTGGCCGGCCTTGATCTGCTGGTCGGCCTTGACCGTCAGCGTCGCACCGTACGGCACCTTGTGGCGCTCGCGCTCGCGGCCGTGCTCGTCATGGATGACGATCTCGCCCGAACGTGCGATCACCACCAGCTCGTTCTTGCTGTTGGTCACGTAGCGCATCGTGGCGTTGAAGCCGATCACGCCGTTGGACTTGGCCTCGACGCTCGAAGCGACAGCCGCGCGCGAAGCCGCACCACCGATGTGGAAGGTACGCATCGTGAGCTGCGTGCCCGGTTCGCCGATCGACTGCGCCGCGATCACGCCGACCGCTTCGCCGTTGTTCACCAGGCCGCCGCGGCCGAGGTCGCGGCCGTAGCACTTGGCACAGATGCCGAAGCGCGTGGCGCAGGTCAGCGCGGTGCGGACCTTGACTTCGTCCACGCCGTCGGCCTCGATGGCCTCGATCGTGTCCTCGTCGAGCATGTCGCCGGCCTTGACCAGCACGGCGCGCGTCTCGGGGTGCACCACGTCTTCGGCCGCGGTACGGCCGAGGATACGGTCGCGCAGCGATTCGATGACTTCACCGCCCTCGACGATCGCGCGCATCAGCGCGCCGTCGTGCGTGCCGCAATCCTGCTCGATCACGACCAGATCCTGCGTCACGTCGACCAGACGGCGGGTCAGGTAGCCCGAGTTCGCCGTCTTCAGCGCCGTGTCGGCCAGACCCTTTCGGGCACCGTGGGTGGAGATGAAGTACTCCAGCACGTTCAGGCCTTCGCGGAAGTTCGCGGTGATGGGCGTCTCGATGATCGAGCCGTCCGGCTTGGCCATCAGGCCGCGCATGCCGGCCACCTGGCGGATCTGGGCCGCGGAACCGCGGGCACCCGAGTCGGCCATCATGTAGATCGAGTTGAAGGACTCCTGCTCGACTTCCTTGCCGTGGCGGTCGATGACCTTCTGCTTCGACAGCTTGGCCATCATCACCTTCGACACTTCGTCGCCGGCCTTGCCCCAGATGTCCACCACCTTGTTGTAGCGCTCGCCGGAGGTCACGAGACCGGAGACGTACTGCTGCTCGATCTCCTTCACTTCCTTGGCCGAGCGGTCGATGATGCCGTGCTTCTCGGCCGGCACCAGCATGTCGTCGATGGCGATCGAGATGCCGGCCTTGGTCGCGAGGCGGAAGCCGTTCTGCAGCAGCTTGTCGGCGAAGACCACGGTCTCCTTCAGGCCGCACTTGCGGAAGCTCACGTTGATGAGCTTGGAGATTTCCTTCTTCTTCAGCGCCTTGTTGATGTTCGAGAACGGCAGGCCCTTCGGCAGGATCTCGGACAGCAGGGCACGGCCCACGGTGGTGTCCACGAGCGAGGTCGACGGCACGAATTCGCCGGTTTCCTTGTTCTTGGTGTACTCCGTGATGCGCACGGCGACCTTGGCGGTCAGCTCGACCACGTTGGCGTCGAGCGCGCGCTGCACTTCACCGATGTCCGAGAACATCAGGCCTTCGCCCTTGCCGTTGATGCGGTCGCGGGTCGTGTAGTACAGACCCAGCACCACGTCCTGCGAGGGAACGATCGAGGGTTCGCCCGAAGCGGGGAACAGCACGTTGTTGGAGGCCAGCATCAGCGTGCGGGCTTCCATCTGCGCTTCCACCGACAGCGGCACGTGGACGGCCATCTGGTCGCCGTCGAAGTCGGCGTTGAAGGCCGCGCAGACCAGCGGGTGCAGCTGGATCGCCTTGCCTTCGATCAGGATCGGCTCGAAGGCCTGGATGCCCAGGCGGTGCAGCGTCGGTGCGCGGTTCAGCATCACCGGGTGCTCCTTGATCACCTCTTCCAGGATGTCCCAGACCACCGGCGTGCCCGATTCGACTTCCTTCTTGGCAGCCTTGATCGTGGTCGCGATGCCCATGGCTTCGAGGCGCGAGAAGATGAAGGGCTTGAACAGCTCGAGCGCCATCAGCTTCGGCAGGCCGCACTGGTGCAGCTTGAGCGTCGGGCCCACCACGATGACCGAACGGCCCGAGTAGTCGACGCGCTTGCCCAGCAGGTTCTGGCGGAAGCGACCGCTCTTGCCCTTGATCATGTCGGCCAGCGACTTGAGCGCGCGCTTGTTGGCGCCCGTCATGGCCTTGCCGCGGCGGCCGTTGTCCAGCAGCGAGTCGACGGCTTCCTGCAGCATCCGCTTTTCGTTGCGCGCGATGATTTCCGGAGCCTTGAGCTCCAGCAGGCGGCGCAGACGCGAGTTGCGGTTGATGACGCGGCGGTACAGGTCGTTCAGGTCGGAGGTCGCGAAGCGGCCGCCGTCCAGCGGCACCAGCGGACGCAGGTCCGGCGGCAGCACGGGCAGCACGTCGAGCACCATCCAGTTGGGCTTGATGCCCGACTTGCGGAAGGCCTCGAGCACCTTCAGGCGCTTGGAGTTCTTCTTGACCTTGACTTCGGAACCGGTCAGGTCGCCGCGCAGCTTCTCGATCTCGCTGTCGAGCTCGATGCCCTCCAGCAGGTCCTTGATGCCTTCGGCGCCCATCTTGGCGATGAACTCGTCACCGTATTCCTTGCGCTTCGTGTCGTAGTCGTCCTCGGACATGATGCTGAACTTCTTCAGCGGGGTCATGCCGGGGTCGGTCACCACGTAGGCTTCGAAGTACAGCACGCGCTCGATGTCGCGCAGCGTCATGTCGAGCACCAGGCCCAGGCGCGACGGCAGCGACTTCAGGAACCAGATGTGCGCGCAGGGAGCGGCCAGGTCGATGTGACCCATGCGCTCGCGGCGGACCTTGGTCTGCGTGACTTCGACGCCGCACTTCTCGCAGATCACGCCGCGGTGCTTGAGGCGCTTGTACTTGCCGCACAGGCACTCGTAGTCCTTGATCGGGCCGAAGATCTTGGCGCAGAACAGGCCGTCGCGTTCGGGCTTGAACGTGCGGTAGTTGATCGTCTCGGGCTTCTTCACCTCGCCGAAAGACCACGAGCGGATCTTTTCGGGCGAAGCCATGCCGATCTTGATGGCATCGAAATGCTCATCCGGGGTGAACTGCTTGAACAGGTCGAGTAGCGATTTCATAAGACTCTATCCCCTTCGTTTACGAACGCTCGAGCTCGATGTCGAGACCCAGCGAACGGATTTCCTTGACCAGCACGTTGAACGATTCCGGCATGCCGGCTTCGATCGAGTGCTCGCCCTTGACGATGCTTTCGTAGACCTTGGTCCGGCCCTGCACGTCGTCGGACTTCACGGTCAGCATTTCCTGCAGGACGTAGGCAGCGCCGTAGGCTTCCAGCGCCCACACTTCCATTTCCCCGAAACGCTGGCCGCCGAATTGCGCCTTGCCGCCCAGCGGCTGCTGCGTGACCAGCGAGTACGGGCCGGTCGAGCGCGCGTGCATCTTGTCGTCCACCAGGTGATGCAGCTTCAGGAAGTGCATGTAGCCGACGGTGACGGGACGCTCGAACTGGTCGCCGGTGCGGCCGTCGAACAGGTAGGCCTGCGTGCGGCTCTCGGTCAGGCCCTTGGCCTTGGCGATGTCGTCCGGGTAGGCGAGCTTCAGCATGCCGCGGATTTCCTCTTCCGAGGCACCGTCGAACACGGGCGTCGCGAAGGTCGCGCCGTTCTGCAGGTTCGCTGCCATCTCGAGCACGTCGGCGTCGCTCAGCGAGGCGATGTTCTCCTCGCGGCCCGAGCCGTTGTACAGCTGCTCCATGAACTGGCGCAGCTCGGCCGCCTTGGCCTCCTGCTGCAGCAGGTCGCCGATGCGCTGGCCGATGCCCTTGCCGGCCCAGCCCAGATGCACCTCGAGCACCTGACCCACGTTCATCCGCGAGGGCACGCCCAGCGGGTTCAGGCAGATGTCGCACGGCGTGCCGTCGGCCATGTGCGGCATGTCCTCGATCGGAACGATCTTCGACACCACGCCCTTGTTGCCGTGGCGGCCGGCCATCTTGTCGCCGGGTTGCAGGCGGCGCTTGACGGCCAGGTAGACCTTGACCATCTTGAGCACGCCCGCGGGCAGCTCGTCGCCCTGCGTGAGCTTCTTGCGCTTTTCTTCGAACGCGAGGTCGAAGCTGTGGCGCGTCTGCTCGAGCGAGTTCTTGATCGACTCCAGCTGCGAGGCCACTTCCTCGTCGGCCGGACGGATGTCGAACCAGTGGAACTTCTCGACCGACGACAGATAGGCCTTGTCGAGCTTGGTGCCCTTGGCGAGCTTGTTCGGGCCGCCGTTGGCGACCTTGCCGGTCAGCAGCTTCTCGATCCGGTCGAAGGCATCGGCCTCGACGATGCGAAGCTGGTCGTTCAGGTCGAGGCGGAAGCGCTTGAGCTCGTCGTCGATGATCTGCTGGGCGCGCTTGTCGCGCTGGATGCCTTCGCGGGTGAACACCTGCACGTCGATCACGGTGCCTTGCGAGCCCTGGTCCACGCGCAGCGAGGTGTCCTTCACGTCCGAAGCCTTCTCGCCGAAGATGGCGCGCAGCAGCTTCTCTTCCGGCGTCAGCGTGGTCTCGCCCTTCGGCGTGACCTTGCCCACCAGCGTGTCGCCGGGCATGACTTCGGCACCCACGTAGATGATGCCGGACTCGTCGAGGCGGTTGAGCTGCTGTTCGGCCAGGTTCGGGATGTCGCGCGTGATTTCCTCGGCGCCGAGCTTGGTGTCGCGGGCCATCACCACCAGTTCCTCGATGTGGATCGAGGTGTAGCGGTCGTCGGCCACGATGCGTTCGGAGATCAGGATCGAGTCTTCGAAGTTGTAGCCGTTCCAGGGCATGAACGCGATCAGCATGTTCTGGCCCAGGGCCAGTTCGCCGAGGTCGGTCGATGCACCGTCGGCCACCACGTCGCCCTTGGCGATCTTGTCGCCGCGCTTGACGATCGGACGCTGGTGGATGTTGGTGTTCTGGTTCGAACGCTGATACTTGATCAGGTTGTAGATGTCCACGCCGACTTCGCCGGCCGCGGCCTCGTCGTCGTTCACGCGCACCACGACACGGGTCGCGTCGACGTAGTCGACGATACCGCCGCGGGTGGCCGTGACCACGGTGCCGGAGTCGACCGCGGAGACGCGCTCGATGCCGGTGCCGACCATCGGCTTCTCGGGACGCAGCACGGGCACGGCCTGGCGCTGCATGTTGGCGCCCATCAGCGCGCGGTTCGCGTCGTCGTGCTCGAGGAACGGCACCAGCGAAGCGGCCACCGACACGATCTGCGCGGGCGACACGTCCATGTACTGGATGCGCTCGGCGCCGACCAGGATCGATTCGCCGGCTTCACGCGCCGACACCAGGTCGCCGGTCAGCTTGCCGTCCTTGTCCAGCGCCGCGTTGGCCTGGGCGATGACGTACTTGCCTTCCTCGATGGCCGACAGGTAGTCGATCTCGTTCGTGACCTTGCTGTCGACCACGCGGCGGTACGGCGTCTCGATGAAGCCGTACTCGTTGAGGCGGGCATACAGGGCCAGCGAGTTGATCAGGCCGATGTTCGGGCCTTCGGGCGTTTCGATCGGGCAGACGCGGCCGTAATGGGTCACGTGCACGTCGCGCACTTCGAAGCCGGCACGCTCGCGCGTCAGACCGCCCGGGCCAAGGGCCGACACGCGGCGCTTGTGGGTGATCTCGGACAGCGGGTTCGTCTGGTCCATGAACTGCGACAGCTGCGAGGCGCCGAAGAACTCCTTCAGCGCGGCCGAGATCGGCTTGCTGTTGATCAGGTCGTGCGGCATCAGCGGCTCTTGCTCCGCCTGGCCCAGCCGCTCCTTCACGGCCTTCTCGATACGGGCCAGGCCGGTGCGGTACTGGTTCTCGGCCAGTTCGCCGACGCAACGCACGCGGCGGTTGCCGAGGTGGTCGATGTCGTCGACTTCGCCGTTGCCGTTGCGCAGGTCCACCAGGATCTTGACGACCGCCAGGATGTCCTCGTTGGTCAGCACCATCGGGCCGGTCGACTCGTCGCGGCCGACCTTGGCGTTGAACTTCATGCGGCCGACGCGCGACAGGTCGTACGTGTCCGGGTTGTAGAACAGGCGCTGGAACAGGGCCTGCACCGCGTCTTCCGTCGGCGGCTCGCCGGGGCGCATCATGCGGTAGATCGCCACGCGCGCGGCGAACTCGTCCACCGTCTCGTCGATGCGCAGGGTCTGCGAGATGTACGCGCCCTGGTCGAGTTCGTTGGTGTAGATGACCTGGATGTCCTGCACGCCGGCGCCGCGCAGCTTCTTCAGCAGCGATTCGGTCAGCTCGTCGTTGGCCTTCGACAGGATCTCGCCCGAGTCGGGGTCGACGATGTTGCGCGCGATCACGCGGCCGATCAGGAAGTCTTCCGGCACGCTGATGTGCGTGGTGCCGCCCTGCTCGAGTTCGCGCGTGTGGCGCGCGGTGACCCGCTTGTCCTTGGCGACCACGACCTTGCCCGACTTGTCGGTGATGTCGAAGCGCGCGACCTCGCCGCGCAGGCGCTCGGAGACGAACTCCATCTGCGCGCCGCTGTCCATGAGGCGGAAGTTGTCGTTGACGAAGAAGTTCGCGAGGATCGATTCCGGGTTCAGGCCGATGGCCTTCAGCAGGATCGTGACCGGCATCTTGCGGCGACGGTCGACGCGGAAGTACAGCATGTCCTTCGGGTCGAACTCGAAGTCGAGCCACGAACCGCGGTAGGGAATCACGCGGGCCGAGAACAGCAGCTTGCCCGAGCTGTGCGTCTTGCCCTTGTCGTGTTCGAAGAACACGCCCGGCGAACGGTGCAGCTGCGAAACGATCACGCGTTCCGTGCCGTTGATGATGAACGAGCCCTTCTCGGTCATGAGCGGCACTTCGCCCATGTAGACCTCCTGCTCCTTCACTTCCTTGACCACCTTCGACTGCGAGGTCGACGACTCGCGGTCATAGATGATGAGCTGGACCTTGGCGCGCACCGCCGAGGCGAAGGTCAGACCACGGGTCTGGCACTCGCGCACGTCGAACGCCGGCTTCGCCAGGTTGTACTCGAGGAACTTCATCTCGACGAAACCGTTGTGCGAGACGATCGGGAAGGCGGCGTCGAACGCGGCCTGCAGGCCTTCGACGGTGCGTTTTTGCGGAGCGATGCCCGCTTGCAGGAACGCGGTGTACGCGTCCTTCTGCATCTGCAGCAGGTAGGGAATTTCGACGACGCTGTCGCGGCTGCCGAAACTTTTTCGGATGCGCTTGCGTTCGGTGTAACTGTACGCGGACGATTGGGCCATGAGAGCTCCGGTGCTTGAGATCTTCAGCGACTTGTCAGCAATGCCGGGACGAACGGCACCACTGCTTGGCGGCTGGCCACTACCAGCCGTTGGCGGACAGCGATGCGTTGCACATCGCCCGAACCAAGGGGTCTTCTGCAGTCGGGGTCAGAAGACACTCAAAAAACGTCTTGATTTGGCTTTTCCTTCGACCCTTCGGTCTCCGGGAAAGCCGGCATCGAGCCGACTTTTGAGTGCGCTCTGAAAGCGGCAAAGGCTGGAGGGCCTTTTCAGGCACCTCCAGCCCTCGAGGGGGACCGAATTACTTCAGTTCCACCTTGGCGCCGGCTTCTTCCAGCTTCTTCTTGGCAGCGTCGGCGTCAGCCTTCGACAGGCCTTCCTTGACGGCCTTGGGAGCGGCTTCCACCAGGTCCTTGGCTTCCTTGAGGCCCAGGCCGGTGATTTCGCGCACGGCCTTGATGACCGACACCTTGTTCGCGCCGACGTCAGCCAGCACGACGTTGAATTCGGTCTTCTCTTCGACCGCGGCAGCGGCGGCACCGCCACCACCGGCAGCCGGAGCAGCCATTGCAGCGGCGCTCACGCCGAACTTCTCTTCGATGGCCTTGACCAGGTCGTTGAGCTCGAGGACCGTCATGCTGTCCAGCGCGGTCAGAAATGCGTCTTTATCGAATGCCATTTTGGTTTCCTAACAATTGGGTTGAATTTTTCAAACGCAAGGCTTGGCGATCAAGCCGCTTGCGCTTCTGCCGGTGCATCGGCGGGTGCAGCTTCGCCACCACCGCGCTTCTCGGCCAGCGCCGCGAGCACGCGGGCGGTACGAGAGATCGGCGATTGCATCAAGCCCAGCAGTTGCGCCAGCAGCACTTCCTTGGAAGGGATGTTGGCCAGTTGCTTCACGCCGTCGACGTCCAGGGCCTTGCCACCGAATGCGCCACCGCGAATCACCAGCTTGTCGTTGGTTTTCGCGAAATCGGCCACCACCTTCGCGGCGGCCACGGCGTCTTCGGAGAAGCCATAGATCAGCGGACCGGTCATCTGGTCGCCGACGATCTCAAACGCGCTGCCAGCCACAGCACGGCGGGCCAGGGTGTTCTTCAGAACACTCAGGCTCACACCCTTGCTGCGAGCTTCGCTGCGCAGTTTGGTCATGTCGGCCACCGTGATGCCACGGTATTCCGCCATCACGAGCGTTTGAGCTTTTGCGGCGAGGCTGGTCACTTCATTGATGACCGCTTCTTTCTCACTGCGATTCAGACTCAAGGTCTACTCCTTTTCAATGCGGTCTTCGGCTGTTTCATGAACCTCGGACCGCGCCTCATGCAGCGACCAACTGTTCGGAACCCATTCGTCGGAAAACTCGAATTCCTTGCAGCGGGATCGCCATCTGCGCTGGCTGCCCGGCGGGGGCCGGGCGATTAAGTGCAGGCGACCTGCACACCAGCGGTCTTGGATGGCCCGCGGCAACCGAAGCCGCCGCGACCCACCACATTCGCCCTGCCCCGTCCCTTGCGGAACCGGAGCCGGGCCAATCTACTTTTGCCTTCGCTCCTGCCTGGGATCAGGCAGCGGCGATGGTCTGCGTGTCCACGCGGACACCCACGCCCATCGTCGACGACACGGCGACCTTGCGCAGGTAGACACCCTTGCTCGAGGCCGGCTTGGCCTTGACCAGGGCATCGATCAGCGCGGCGAGGTTGCCTTGCAGCTTGTCGCTGTCGAACGAACGGCGACCGATCGTGCCGTGCACGATACCGGCCTTGTCGACGCGGAACTGCACCTGGCCGGCCTTGGCGTTCTTCACGGCGGTCGCGACGTCGGGCGTCACGGTGCCGACCTTCGGGTTCGGCATCAGGCCGCGCGGGCCGAGGATCTGGCCGAGCGTACCGACCACGCGCATCGCGTCGGGAGCGGCGATCACGACGTCGAAGGGCATGTCGCCCGCCTTGACCATGGCAGCCAGGTCGTCCATGCCGACGATGTCGGCGCCGGCGGCCTTGGCTTCTTCAGCCTTGGCGCCTTGGGCGAACACGGCCACGCGCTTGGTCTTGCCGGTGCCGTTGGGCAGCACGACGGCGCCACGCACGACCTGGTCCGACTTCTTCGCGTCGATGCCGAGCTGCACGGCCACGTCGATCGATTCGTCGAACTTGGCGGTGGCGGCTTCCTTGACGATGGTGATCGCGTCAGTCAGCGGGTACAGCTTGGTGCTGTCGACCTTGCCTTCGAGCGACTTCTGCTTCTTGGTGATCTTGGCCATTTACACGCCCTCCACATTCACGCCCATGGAACGGGCCGTACCAGCGATGGTGCGAACCGCGGCGTCCATGTCGGCAGCGGTCAGGTCCTTCATCTTGGTCTTTGCGATCTCTTCGAGCTGGGCGCGCGTGATCTTGCCGACCTTCTCGGTGTTCGGGCGCTTGGAGCCCTTGTCGAGCTTGATGGCCTTCTTGATCAGCACGCCAGCGGGCGGCGACTTGATGATGAAGGTGAAGCTCTTGTCGGCGAAAGCGGTGATGACCACCGGCAGCGCCAGACCCGGCTCGTAGCTCTGCGTCTGGGCGTTGAACGCCTTGCAGAACTCCATGATGTTCAGACCGCGCTGACCGAGTGCGGGACCGATCGGCGGGGACGGGTTGGCCTTACCAGCTGGCACTTGCAGCTTGATGAAGCCGACGATTTTTTTCGCCATGCTTTACTCCTTGCGGGTGATATCGCCGAGGCCTGTGGCCTGGGCTCCCCGGGGTGAACGACTCTTCGATCAAGGCCGCGCGCCGAGTCGGATAGCGCGCTGCCGGAATATGGCCCGATCCGAAGACCGGGCGGGCATCAGGTCTTTTCGACCTGGCTGAATTCGAGTTCCACCGGGGTGGCGCGGCCGAAGATCATGACCGAGACGCGCACCTTGCTCTTCTCGTAGTTGACTTCCTCGACCGAGCCGTTGAAGTCGGTGAACGGACCTTCCTTGACGCGCACGAGTTCGCCCACGGTGAACTCGACCTTGTGGCGCGGCTTCTCGGTGCCCTGCTGCATCTGGCTGACGATGTCCTCGACCTCTTTCTGCGAGATCGGGGCCGGACGATTCTTGGCGCCGCCCACGAAGCCCGTCACCTTGTTGGTGTGCTTCACCAGGTGCCAGCTCTCGTCGTCCATGATCATTTCGACCAGCACGTAGCCCGGGAAGAAGCGGCGCTCGGTGGTGCGCTTCTGGCCGTTCTTGATCTCGACCACTTCCTCGGTCGGAACCAGGATGCGGCCGAACTTGTCCTGCATGCCGGCGCGGTTGATGCGCTCGGTGATGTTCCGCTCGACGGCCTTCTCCATGCCCGAATAGGCATGCACCACATACCAACGCAGATCGGGATTGGCAGCAGGCGCAAGGACGGAGGCGTTTTCCTCCGGCGGCGTGGTTTCAACAGCGTCGTCGGTCATTGGTTCTTACTTTTTCCAGCCCAGGATGAGGTCAAAAAACACCCATTCGAGCGTTTTGTCGGTGAGCCAGAGGAAGACGGACATGATCGCCACGAAGGCGAACACATAAGCCGTCATCTGCATCGCTTCCTTGCGGGTCGGCCAGACGACCTTCTTGACCTCGCGCCACGAATCGCGGCCGAAGGCCCAGAGCTGACGGCCGTTCTCGGAACTGCCGAAGGTCGCCACGGCGGCGGCCAGGCCCACGAGCAGCGCGGCCCACTGCACCAGCGAGCCCTGGCGCGCCAGCAGGTAGAACGCCACGATGGCGCCCACGGCCAGCAGCGCCGCCACGGCCAGCTTGGCCTTGTCGGCACCGGTGCTCACGGTTTCGATTTGAGAAGTGGCCATGTTCGGCTGATTTCCTGCGGCCCTTCGGCCTCAATTCATGTCGCCGCGTTGAGACGGCGAAGCCCGTCGGGTCTCGACGGGCTTTTTTGCCTTCCCGCCGGAGGCCGGCGGGTCGTTTTCGGAGGCCACCCTAGGTGGCAGGGGCAGTAGGAATCGAACCTACAACCTTCGGTTTTGGAGACCGACGCTCTGCCAATTGAGCTATACCCCTCCGCTACTCTTGCCCGACTTAGATGTCGAGGATCTTGGCCACGACGCCCGAACCCACGGTACGGCCGCCTTCGCGGATGGCGAAGCGCAGGCCTTCTTCCATCGCGATCGGGTTGATCAGCTTCACGGTGATGCTGACGTTGTCGCCAGGCATGACCATTTCCTTATCCTTCGGCAGCTCGATCGCGCCGGTCACGTCCGTCGTGCGGAAGTAGAACTGCGGGCGGTAGTTGTTGAAGAACGGCGTGTGACGGCCGCCTTCATCCTTCGACAGCACGTACACCTCGGCGGTGAAGTGCGTGTGCGGCTTGATCGAACCGGGCTTGCACAGCACCTGGCCGCGCTCGACTTCTTCGCGCTTCGTGCCGCGCAGCAGCACGCCCACGTTGTCGCCGGCTTGACCCTGGTCCAGCAGCTTGCGGAACATTTCCACGCCGGTGCAGGTGGTCTTGACCGTCGGGCGGATGCCCACGATTTCGATTTCTTCACCGACCTTGATCACGCCGCGCTCGACAGCGCCGGTCACCACCGTGCCGCGACCCGAGATCGAGAACACGTCTTCCACGGGCATCAGGAACGTGCCGTCCACGGCGCGCTCGGGCGTCGGGATGTACGTGTCCAGGGCTTCGGCCAGCTTCATGATCGCGCCTTCGCCGAGCTCGCCCTTGTCGCCTTCCAGGGCCAGCTTCGCCGAGCCGTGGATGATCGGGGTGTCGTCGCCGGGGAATTCGTACTTGTCGAGGAGTTCGCGGACTTCCATTTCGACCAGCTCGAGCAGTTCCTTGTCGTCGACCATGTCGCACTTGTTCAGGAACACGATGATGTAGCCCACGCCCACCTGGCGAGCCAGCAGGATGTGCTCACGCGTCTGGGGCATCGGGCCGTCGGCGGCCGAGCACACCAGGATCGCGCCGTCCATCTGGGCGGCGCCGGTGATCATGTTCTTCACGTAGTCGGCGTGGCCGGGGCAGTCGACGTGTGCGTAGTGGCGGTTGGCCGTTTCGTACTCGACGTGCGCGGTGTTGATCGTGATGCCGCGAGCCTTCTCTTCGGGCGCAGCGTCGATCTGGTCGTAGGCCTTGGCTTCGCCGCCGAACTTCGACGACAGCACCGTCGCGATCGCGGCCGTCAGCGTCGTCTTGCCATGGTCAACGTGACCGATCGTGCCCACGTTCACGTGCGGCTTCGTGCGGGTGAATTTACCTTTTGCCATTTTTCGACTCCGAAAAAAACGATATCAACGTACGCAGATAAGGTCGCAACGCTGCTCTTGCAACCCCTGGGAAAAACTGGTGCCCTTTGCGGGAATCGGACCCGCGACCTCTCCCTTACCAAGGGAGTGCTCTACCACTGAGCCAAAAGGGCATTTGCCATAACCTGCATCAAACTCGGTCTCTGGAGCGGGAGACGGGAATCGAACCCGCGTCATCAGCTTGGAAGGCTGGGGTTCTACCATTGAACTACTCCCGCATCGGGGGCACTTCAAGGCACCCAAAGCGCTAGATCCAATCGCTCTTAGAAACCAAATTCATCGCTGGTGGAGAGGGCTGGATTCGAACCAGCGTACTCGTTAGAGGGCAGATTTACAGTCTGCTGCCATTAACCACTCGGCCACCTCTCCGGCGAACCTCGAAATATAGCACGGTTTTGTGACTATGCAGAAACCCGAGCACCGAAAGGAGCGAAGGAAACCGTTCGAGGAATGAACTGCGGGCGATTATCCGCGAATTTTCAGGCCCCCTTCTGGTGCGCCTCGCGCCAGGCGCGCGCTTCGCCGAAATGTCCGCATCCGATGAACGGAACGGGCGGGCGCAAGGCTGAGAGCGGCGACGGATGATTCGACATCAGCACCTTATGGCGGCCAACGTCGATCAACGCACGCTTACTCTGCGCGTGCGAGCCCCATAGCATGAAAACAACAGGCTTCGGGCCGTCGGAGACATGGCGGATCACGGCGTCCGTCAGCACCTCCCAGCCGCGCCCCGAATGGCTGGCCGGCTGGGCCTCCTCGACCGTGAGGCAGGTGTTGAGCAGCAGCACGCCATGCGTCGCCCACTTCACCAGGCTGCCGCCCGGGTTCGGGAACGGCGGCGGCGGCGTGCCGAGGTCGCGCTGAAGCTCCTTGAAGATGTTGCGCAACGAGGGTGGCAGCGCCACGCCGGGCGCCACGGAGAAGGCCAGCCCCTCGGCCTGGCCGCGCCCGTGGTACGGGTCCTGCCCCAGGATCACGACACGCACGTCCTCGGGCGGCGTGAGCTCCAGCGCGCGCAGCGGCTGCGGCGGGAAGATCACGGTGCCCGCATCGAGACGCTCGCGCAGGAAGGCCTGCAGCTTCTGCCCCACGGCACCGCCGAAGAAGCCATCGACCAGCGGCTGCCAGCCCGGCGCCACCGGCCAGTCGGCGGGATCGCTGCTCGACAGCTGATCCGCGCGGCTCATTTGAACAACGCCGCGAGGGCTTCGCCAGGCTCCTCGGCGCGCATGAAGGCCTCGCCGACCAGGAAGGCATGCACGCCCGCGGCGCGCAGCGTGGCGACGTCCTCGCGCGTGGCGATGCCCGATTCGGTCACCGCGAGGCGCTCCTTCGGCAGGCCCGGCAGCAGGCCGATGGTGGCCTGGATCGAGACCTCGAAATTGCGCAGGTTGCGGTTGTTGACGCCCACCAGCGGGGTCTTGAGGCGCAGCGCGCGCTCGAGCTCGGCCGCGTCGTGCACCTCGACCAGCACAGCCATGCCCAGCCCGTGCGCGATGGCCTCGAAGTCCTTCATCTGCGCGTCGTCGAGGCAGGCGGCGATCAGCAGGATCGCATCGGCGCCGATCGCGCGCGATTCGTACACCTGGTAGGCATCGACGATGAAGTCCTTGCGCAGCACCGGCAGCTCGCACGAGGCGCGCGCCTGCTTCAGGTAGTCGATGCCGCCCTGGAAGAACTGCTTGTCGGTCAGCACCGAGAGGCAGGCCGCGCTGATCTTGCCGTCGCCTTCGGCATAGCTCTGCGCGATGTCGGCCGGAATGAAATCGGCGCGCAGCACGCCCTTGCTCGGGCTGGCCTTCTTGACTTCGGCGATCACGGCGGCCTGGCCGGCCGCGATCCTGGCGCGCAGCGCGCCTTCGAAATCGCGCGTCAGCACGCGGCTTTCGGCGTCGAAGCGAACCGCCTCCAGCGGGCTGCGCTGCTTCGCGGCGGCCACTTCCTGGTGCTTGACGGCGACGATCTTGTCGAGGATGTCGGACATGGCTTCTCTCTTGCTCCTGCTGGATTCCTGGCTCAGACCGAGGTGGTGACCCGCACCAGTTCGGCGAGCTTCGCCTTGGCCGCGCCCGAAGCGATGGCCTCGCGCGAACGCGTCACGCCCGCGGCCACCGAGTCGACCACGTTGGCCGCGTACAGCGCCGCACCGGCGTTGAGCAGCACGATGTCGAGCGCCGGGCCGGCCTGATTGTCGAGCACGCCGAGCAGCATCGCCTTCGACTGCTCGGGCGTCTCCACGCGCAGCGCGCGGTTGCTCGACATCTGGAAGCCGAAGTCCTCGGGGTGCAGCTCGTACTCGCTGATCTCGCCGTTCTTGAGCTCGCCCACCATCGTGGCCGCGCCCAGCGAGATCTCGTCCATGCCGTCGCGGCCGTAGACCACCATCGCATGCTCGGTGCCCAGGCGCTGCAGCGCGCGCACCTGGATGCCCACCAGGTCGGGATGGAACACGCCCATCAGGATGTTGGGGGCGCCGGCCGGGTTGGTCAGCGGGCCCAGGATGTTGAAGATGGTCTTGATGCCGAGTTCCTTGCGCACCGGCGCCACGTTCTTCATGGCCGGATGATGGTTCGGCGCGAACATGAAACCGATGCCCGACTGCTCGATCGAGCGCGCGATCTGCTCGGGCTTGAGGTTGATGTTGACGCCCAGCGACTCCAGCACGTCGGCACTGCCCGACTTGCTCGACACGCTGCGCCCGCCATGCTTGCTGACCTTGGCGCCGGCCGCGGCCGCGACGAACATCGAGCAGGTCGAAATGTTGAAGGTGTGCGAACCGTCGCCACCGGTGCCCACGATGTCGACCAGGTTCGTGCTGTCGGACACCGGCACCTTGGTCGACACCTCGCGCATCACCTGCGCGGCGGCGGTGATCTCGCCGATGGTCTCCTTCTTCACGCGCAGCCCGGTGATCAGCGCGGCCATCATCACGGGCGAACACTCGCCGCTCATGATCAGCCGCACGATGTGCAGCATCTCGTCGTGGAAGACTTCGCGGTGCTCGATGGTGCGCTGCAGCGCTTCCTGGGGGGTGATCATGGAAAGTCTCCTCGGGATGAATCAGCGGCCGATGCGCGCCGCGGGGGCGTCGGTGAACGCGAGCTTGAGGCCGAAGCCGATGAAAAGAACGCCGGCGGCGCGGTCGAGCCAGTGCATGCCCTTCTGCACGGCACCGCGGCGCGCCATCCAGCCCGCCGCCAGCGCCCAGCCCACGTTGACGGGGATCGCGTTGAGGTTGAACAGCACGCCGAGCAGCACGAAATACAGCGCCTTGTTTTCCGCCCCGGGCGCGATGAACTGCGGCACGAAGGCCAGGAAGAACAGCGCCACCTTGGGGTTAAGCACATTGGTCCAGAAGCCGCCGAGGAAGATCGCCTCCAGGCTGCGCGCCCCGGTGGCCGCCGCGGCCTGCGCCAGGTCGGTCGGCGGCGCGGCGCGCGACAGCAGCATGCGCACGCCCAGGTACAGCAGGTAGGCCGCGCCGATGTACTTGAGCACCGCGAAGGCCGCGGCCGAGGTCGCCATCAGCGTGCCGACGCCAATGGCCGCCGCGAAGATGTGGACGAAGCAGCCGGCGGTGATGCCGAGCCCGGCGACGATGCCGGCTCGCACGCCCGAGCGCAGCGAGTTGGTGACCACGTAGAGCACGTCGGGCCCCGGCGTCAGGTTCAGCAGCCAGCCGGCGGCGATGAAGGCCAGCAGATGGGGAAGATCGGGCATGGCGTTCTCCTCTCCTCGAACGACGGATCAGGCGGCGAAGTAGGCCCGGATCGCGGCCACCGCGCGGTCGACACCGGCGGCATCGACATCGAGGTGCGTCACGAAGCGCAGCCGGTACAGGCCCGTGGCCAGGATGCCCTGGCGCTCGAGGCTCTCGATCAGCCCCGCCGAGCGCGCCCTGGCCTCGCCCTCGAGGTCGACGAAGACGATGTTGGTGTGCGGCATCTCGAGCTTCAGCCCCTCGATGCCCGCGAGCCCCTGCGCGAGGCGCAGCGCCAGCGCATGGTCGTCGGCCAGCCGGTCGACGTGGTGCTCGAGCGCATGCGCGGCCGCGGCCGCGAGCAGCCCGGCCTGGCGCATGCCGCCGCCCGCCATCTTGCGGATGCGGTGGGCGCGCGCGATGAAGTCGCGCGAACCGACCAGCGCCGAGCCGATCGGCGCGCCCAGGCCCTTGCTGAAGCACACCGACACGCTGTCGAAGCATTGCGCGATGCGGCGCGCCTCGGCGCGCACGTCGGTGCTTCCGTTCTTCGCCGCCTGCGCGGTCGCCGCGTTGAAGAGCCGCGCGCCATCCAGGTGTCGCTGCAACCCGTGGCGCGCGGCGAGTTCGGTCGCCGCCTGCACGTAGTCGAAGGGCAGCAGCTTGCCGCCCAGCGTGTTCTCGAGCGCCAGCAGCCGGGTGCGCGCGAAGTGCGCGTCGTCGGGCTTGATCGCCGCCTCGATCTGCGCGAGCGGCAACGTGCCGTCGGCCGCGTGGTCCAGCGGCTGCGGCTGCACGCTGCCGAACACCGCCGCGCCGCCGCCTTCCCAGCGGTAGCAGTGCGCCATCTGACCGACGATGTACTCGTCGCCGCGCCCGCAGTGCGCGAGGATCGCGCTGAGATTGCTCTGCGTGCCGGTCGGCACGAACAGCGCCGCCTCGAAGCCCAGCAGCGCCGCGATCCTCTCCTGCAGCGCGTTCACGCTCGGATCGGTGCCGAAAACGTCGTCGCCCAGCGGCGCCGCCATCATGGCGTCGCGCATCGCCGGCGTGGGTTGCGTGACGGTGTCGCTGCGAAGGTCGACGATGGCGCTGCGGTCGGTCATGGCTTCAGTCCAGGAAGTTCTTGAGCATGGCGTGGCCGTGCTCGGTGAGTATCGATTCGGGGTGGAACTGCACGCCTTCGATGCGCACGTCGTGCGCATACCCGGTGTGCCGCACGCCCATGATCTCGCCGTCGTCGGTCCAGGCCGTGACGGCCAGCGCCTCGGGGCAGCTCGCGCGCTCGATCGACAGCGAGTGGTAGCGGTTGACGACGAAGGTCTTCGGCAGCCCCGCGAACACGCCCTCCTGCGTGGTCGTGATCTCGCTGGTCTTGCCGTGCATGAGCTGCTGCGCGCGCACGATCCTGCCGCCGAAGGCCGCGCCGATGGCCTGGTGGCCGAGGCACACGCCGAGAATGGGCAGCTTGCCCGCGAAGGCCTCGATGGCCGCCACCGACACGCCCGCTTCCGCCGGCGAACACGGCCCGGGCGACACCACCAGCCGCGTCACGCCCGAGGCGATCAGCTCGCCGATCTGCGCGACCGTGATCTCGTCGTTGCGATGCACCTGCACATCCGCACCCAGCTCGCCGAAGTACTGGACGATGTTGTAGGTGAACGAATCGTAGTTGTCGATCATCAGCAGTTTCATGGCTTGCTCACAATCCGGTGCACGCCCTTGACGACGGGGAACACGTTGAAGTTGATCAGGAGGCCCAGCTTGAGGCCCGACAGGCGCAGCGCGGCGAGCACCTGCGCGCGATGCAGGTCGGTCAGCGCGTCGACCGCCTTGAGTTCGACGATGACCGATTGCTCGATCACGAAGCCCGCGCGATAGACCTCGCCGAGCGAACGGCCCTTGTAGCTCGCCGACAGCGGCACATCGCGCGCGAAGCCGATCTCGCGCTCGGCGAGCTCGATGGCCAGCGCCGCGGCATAGGCGCGTTCGTCGAGCCCCGTGCCGAGCACGCGCTGCACCTCGACGGCGGCGCCGATGATCTCGTGCGAGAAATCGTTCTGGATATCGGGTGCGTTGCTCATTCCAGGCCTTCCTCGACCAGTTCGGCCGCACGCAGCAGCGCGCGCGCCTTGGCCTCGGTCTCCTTCCACTCGAGCTCGGGCACCGAATCGGCCACCACGCCGGCCGCGGCCTGCACGTGCAGCACCTGGTCCTTCACGATGCCGGTGCGGATCGCGATCGCGACGTCCATGTCGCCCGCGTAGCTGATGTAGCCGCAGGCGCCGCCGTACAGGCCGCGCTTGGTGGGCTCGAGCTGGTCGATCAGCTCCATCGCATGCACCTTGGGCGCGCCGGTCAGCGTGCCGGCCGGGAAGGTGGCCTTGAGCACGTCGATGGCGGTCATGCCGTCCTTCAGCGTGCCCTCGACGTTGCTCACGATGTGCATCACGTGGCTGTAGCGCTCCACCGCGAAGGCTTCCGTCACCTTCACCGTGCCGGTCTTGGCGATGCGGCCGATGTCGTTGCGCGCGAGGTCGATCAGCATCACGTGCTCGGCGCGTTCCTTGGGATCGCTGATCAGCTCGACCTCGGCCGCCTTGTCGAGCTCGATCGAGGCACCGCGCGGGCGCGTGCCGGCCAGCGGGCGGATGGTGATCTTCTGCTCGCCCTCGCCGGTGTGCTCCTGGCGCACCAGGATCTCGGGCGAGGCGCCCACCACGTGGAAGTCGCCCAGGTGGTAGTAGTACATGTAGGGCGAGGGATTGAGCGAGCGCAGCGCGCGGTACAGCGACAGCGGCGACTCGGTGTAGCGCTTGCTGATGCGCTGGCCCACCTGCACCTGCATGAAGTCGCCGGCGGCGATCATCTCCTTGGCGCGCTCCACCGCCGCGAGGTAGTCGGCCTTGGCGAAGCTGCGCTCGGCCGGATGCGGCTGCGTGGGCTTCACGATCGGCGCGCTCACCGAGTACTTGAGCTTCTCCTTGAGCTCGCGCAGCCGGCGCTTGGCGTTGGCATAGGCCTCGGGCTGCTTGGGATCGGCATAGACGATCAGGTAGAGCTTGCCCGAGAGGTTGTCGATGACCGCCAGTTCCTCGCACTGCAGCAGCAGGATGTCGGGGCAGCCGAGCGTGTCGGGCGGGCAGCTCTGCTCGAGCTTGCGCTCGATGTGGCGCACGGTGTCGTAGCCGAAGTAGCCGGCCAGCCCGCCGCAGAAGCGCGGCAGCCCGGGCCGCAGCGCGACCTTGAAGCGCTTCTGGTACTGCGCCACGAAGTCGAGCGGATTGCCCGCGGCGGTCTCGACCACCTGGCCGTCGGTCACGACTTCGGTGACGGCCTCGGCACCGAAGCCGCTGGCACGCAGCAGGGTGCGCGCCGGCAGGCCGATGAAGCTGTAGCGGCCGAAGCGCTCGCCGCCCACGACCGATTCGAGCAGGAAGCTGTGCTTGCCGCCGCCCTGCGAATGGGCCAGCTTGAGGTACAGGGACAGGGGGGTTTCGAGGTCGGCAAAGGCCTCGGCCATCAGCGGGATGCGGTTGTAGCCCTGGGCGCTGAGGCTCTTGAATTCGAGTTCGGTGATCACGTGTCGTTCTCCGGAAAGCCGGCCCGGCGCGCTTTCATCGGCCGGGAGCGGTCTCATTCACAAACAGAGGAGGTGGTTCGGCGTCGATGCGTCCGGAACCGCGGGCGCACGGCGTGCGCCGTGCAATCAAACAGGCAGCGTCGATGGCGTACGCCAGGGCCAGGCTCCCCGGCTGCCTTCACCTGTTTGATGGATGTGATGAACGAACATGAGGGCCGGAGTTTAGCCCACGAAAACGACAGCACGCGCAAGGCCGGGCTTCAGGGTTCCCCCGGAGCCGAAGCGATAAAACGAAAAGATACATTCGCACGACCGTTCGCAAATTCCAGAGGAGGCCGCCTTGTCCGCACGCTCGACCGCACTTCCGCTCGTGTCACGACCGCTCGCGCGCCTGTGCCTGCTGGCCGGTCTCGCCGCGGCGCTGGCCATCGCCTCTCCGGCGCGCGCCGCCCCGGTCGATGTCGCGGGCGTCAAGCTCGAGGACAGCCTCGATCTGCGCGGCACGCCGCTGCAGCTCAATGGCGCCGGCGTGCGCTACAAGGCCATCCTCAAGGTCTACACGGCCGGCCTCTACCTGGGCCGCAAGGCCTCGACCCCCGAGGAAGCGCTGGCCGTGCCCGGCCCGAAGCGCGTGGCGATCACCATGCTGCGCGACATCGACGCCAACGAGCTCGGCAAGCTCTTCATCAAGGGCGTGGAGGACAACTCGCCCAAGAGCGAGATGGGCCAATTGATCCCAGGCCTCTTGCGCATGGGCCAGATGTTCGCCGACCAGAAGCAGCTCAAGGCCGGCGACACCTTCACCATCGACTGGCTGCCCGGCACCGGCACGCTGATCACGGTGCGCGGCGTGCCGCAGCCCGATCCCGTGAAGGAGCCCGCCTTCTTCAACGCGCTGCTGCGCATCTGGCTCGGCCCGAGCCCGGCCGACTGGAAGCTCAAGGACGCGCTGCTCGGCAAGCCATCCTGAGCGGCGGCCGAAGCTTCAGTCGCGCGGCGCCGCCAGTTCGGCCAGCGAATCGACGAAGCCGTCGGCATCGACCGCGCGCACCGGCTCGCCGTGGTTGTAGCCGTAGGTGACCAGTACCACCGGGCAGCCGGCCGCGCGCGCGGCACGCGCATCGTTGCTCGAGTCGCCGATCATCAGCGTGCGCGCGGGCTGCGTGCCCAGCGCCTCGCAGGTCTTCAACAGCGGCAGCGGATCGGGCTTCTTGCGCTCGAAGGCATCGCCGCCGAACACGAGTTCGAAGAAGCCATCGAGCCCCTTCTGGGCCAGCAGCGGCTTCGCGAAGGCCGTCGGCTTGTTCGTGAGGCAGGCCAGCTTCAACCCCCGGTCGCGCAGCGCCCGCAGCCCCTCGACCACGCCCGGATACACCGCCGCATGCTGGCCGTTGATCGCGAGGTAGTGGTGCTGGTAGCGCTCCCAGCCGCGCTCGAACTGCGCCTGCGCGCGTGCCAGGGCGGCGGGTGCGTCGGCACCGTCCGCCGCGGCCACGTATTGCAGCGCCGACAGGATCAGGTGCTCCGAACCCTTGCCGATCATCAGTTCGATGCGCTCGCGCGGCAGCGTGGCGAGGCCGAGGTCCTCGAGCATGCGGTTCAGGGCCACGGCGAAATCGCCGAGCGTGTCGATGGTGGTGCCGTCGAGGTCGACGATGGCGGCGTCGAAGCGGGTGGAGTCGAAATCGATGGAGTTCAAGGAAGAGGGGCTCATGGCGTTGCGAAGACTGCCCGCGACTTTACAGAGCCCCGCTGGCGGATGACGTGGCTCACCACGCCATCGCCGCGCCGCCGCCTTCGCGCAGCGCGGCCGCATGGGCCAGGTTGGCCGCCACCATGTCCTCCATCGCGATGCCCATGGCCTTGTAGACCGTGATCTCTCGCGCATCGCGCCGCCCCGGCGAAGTGCCGAGCACCACTTCGCCGAGCGTGGTCGCGCGCCGGCGGTCGCAGCCCGCGAGCTCGGCGCAACCCACGGGCACCGGCTCGAAGGCATCGAGCGTCTCCACGAACAGGCGCGCCTCGCGCGCGAGCGCCACCGGCAGTTCGCCCGCCGGCGGGTGGTAGCCGACCGAGGACACGTGGGCCCCGGGTTTGAGCCACTCGGGCCGGATCACCGGCTGGGCGCTGTGGCTCGCGAGACAGACGATGTCCGAGTCGCGCACGGCCGCCTCGATGTCCTCGCCGGCCTGCGCGAGCGGATGCCGCGCCGCGAGCCGCCGCGCCTCCTCGGGATGCAGCGCGCAGACATGGATGCGCTCGAGGTCGCGCACCAGCGGCAGCAGCCGCAGGTGCTCGCGCGCCTGCACGCCCGCGCCCACGATGGTCGCGACGCGCGCGTCCGGGCGCGCCAAGAGCCGCGCCGACAGCACCGCCGAAGCGGCCGTGCGGATGCCGGTGATGAAGGTGCCGTCCATCACGCACGAGGCCATGCCCGTCTCGGGCTCGAACAGCAGGATCATCGCGAGGTGGTTCGGCAGCCCGAGCGCGAGGTTGCCGTCGAAGACGTTGACCACCTTGATGGCCATCTGCATCCCCGGGCGCCACGCGGGCATCGCGAGCGAGAAGCCCTGGCCCGGCACCGTGAGCTCGGGCCGCGCCGGCGACTGCACCTCGCCGCGCGCGAGCGCACGAAAGCCATCCTCGAGGCCGTCGAGCAGTGCGCGCGGATCGAGCAGGCGCGCCACCTCGGCTTCGCTCAGCGTCATGACGCGGCGCGGTCCCTTCGCGATCTCGAACGCCGCAGGCTGGTTGCTCATGTGAATTTCCTTCATTGATGTGAAGGGGAATTCTGCGAAGCCGCCTTGCTTCGTTCAATTGATTCGTTCTGCATTGACGTGAAGCAAACTCACTTCTAGGATCGCCGGCATGCCGCTGCCCCTGTTCCTGCTCACGAAGCTGCGCGCCTTCGAGTCGGTGGCCCGCCACGGCAGTTTCAAGCGCGCGGCCGAGGAGCTGCACGTCACGCAGTCGGCCCTGAGCCACCACGTGCGCCATCTCGAGACCGAGCTCGGCATGCCGCTGGTGCTGCGCTCGCACCGCCGCATCGAGCTCACGGCCGAGGGACGCCAGCTCTGCGCCGATTGCGCCCAGGGCTTCCAGGGCCTCGAGGCCGCGATCGACCGGCTGCGCCGCGCCGCGCGGCCCGACACGCTGACCTTGAGCGTCGCCCCGTACTTCTCGGCGCGCTGGCTCACGCCGCGCCTCGGGCGGCTCTGGGCGCGGCATCCACGGCTGCACCTGCAGTTGCACCATGCCTACCAGCCCGCCGATTTCCTGCGCGATCCGGTCGATGCCGGCATCGGCTGGGGCGACGGGCGCTGGCCCGGCGTCGAGGCCCGGCTGGTCGTGCCGGGCACGCTCGCGCCCGTGTGCAGCCCTGCCCTCCTGGCCACGCTGCCGCGCAAGCCCAGGCCGCGCGACCTGCGCGGCCGCCGCCTGTTCCACGAGTTCGATGCCGCGCACTGGAGCGCCTGGTTCGCAACGGCGGGAGTGGAGGCTGGCCCGCTCGACACCACCCGCATCGACGACTCCCACGCGCTGCGCCGCACCGCGCTCGACGGCCATGGCTTCGCGCTGTTCTTCACGGCGCTGGTGCGCGAGGACCTCGATGCCGGATTGCTGGTGGCGCCGTTCGCGCACACCGTCGATCCGGGGAGCGCCTACTACCTCGTGCGTCCCGCGGACCGCGCGCCGAGCGCGGCGCTGCAGTCGTTCACGCAGTGGCTCATGGACGAGGTCGCCAGCGCGCCCTTCGCCTGACAAGGTGTGAGCCTGCCCGCCGCGCTCAGCGCCCGGTCCAGACCGGCCGGCGCTTCTCGTTGAACGAGGCCAACCCTTCCTTCGCATCCTGCGTGCCCGCGAGCAGCGCGATCTGCCCCTCGGTGAAGGCGATGCCTTCGTCGAAGGACATGGCCTCGAGCGCGCGCATCGCGTACTTGCCGCGGCGGATCGCGGTCGGCGACTTGTCGGTCAGGCGCGCGAGCAGCCACTGCGTCTTGGCATCGAGTGCGTCGGCCGACACCACGTGGTTCAGCAGGCCGGCGTCCTTCGCCTCGGCCGCGCCGAAGGGCTCGCCGCTCAGGCACCACTCGCGCAGGATGCGGCGCGGCACGATGCGCTGCAGCAGGCTCAGCACCTGCATCGGGAACAGGCCGATCTTCACTTCGGGCAGGCCGAACTGCACCGTGTCCGCGGCCACCGCGAGGTCGGTCATGCACAGGAGGCCGATGCCGCCGGCCATGCAGGTGCCGTTGATGCGCGCGATGCTCGGCAGGGTGCCGGCCTGCGTCTCGCGCAGCAGGTCGGCGTAGTCCAGCGTGGGCTGCGCGAGGTCGAACGCGAAACCCGCGCCGGGCTGCAGGTCGCCGCCGGCGCAGAAGGCCTTCTCGCCCGCGCCGGTCAGCACGATGGCGCGCACCTCGGGATCGGCATGCGCGAGGCGCCAGCCTTCGCGCAGGCCGGCCACCACCTCGGCGTTGAGCGCATTGCGCTTGTCGGGACGGTTGATGGTGATCCAGAAGGCGCGGTCGCGCTTCTCGTGCAATACGGCGGCGGTGCTCATGGCGCGACTCCTTCGGCAACGGGGGCATCGACCTCGATCTCGGCCACGACGCGGCGCGCCTCGACCTGGTCGCCGATGCGCACATGCAGCGCGGCCAGCCGGCCGCTGACCGGCGCGGCATGCACGTGCTCCATCTTCATCGCCTCGAGCGTGAGCAGCGGCTGCCCCGCGCGCACGACCTGGCCGGGCTCGGCCAGCACCGCGACCACGCGGCCGTTCATCGAGGCGCGCAGCTTGCCGTCGCCGCCGCCCGCGCCGCCCTGGCGTGCGGAAGCCGCGCGCGTGGTGTCCTCGATGCGCAGCGCACGGTCGCGGTACTGCAGCCACAGCTGGGTGCCGTCGCGCCAGTACGCGGCGCTCTCGTGCACGCCATCGCAGGCGAAGCGCACGCTGTCGCCGCCGTGCTCGATCAGTTCGATCGCAAAGGGCTGCGCATCGAGCGTGACCCGGAACTGGCGCGACCCGGTAAGCACCACGCTCGCATGCCGCGTCTGCCCCGCGAGCTCGAAGCGCAGCGAGATCGGCAGCTTGTGCGGCAGCCGCCGCGCCTGCGCGTCGTCGGCGCGCTCGTACAGCAGCACCGCCGCGAGCGCGGCCGCGCGTGCGGCCGCGGCCTCGTCGGCCTGCAGCAGCGCCGCCTGATGCTCGCCGATGAAGGCCGTGGTGGCACCGCCCGCCGCGAACACCGGATGCACGAGGCAGGCGCGCAGGAAGGCCTGGTTGGTCGTCACGCCCAGCGCCACCGCATCCTCGAGCCCCGTGGCCAGCTTGCGCCGCGCCTCCTCGCGCGTGCGGCCATGGGCCACGAGCTTGGCGATCATCGAGTCGTAATACGGCGGCACCTCGGCGCCCGAATGCAGCGCATGCTCGGCGCGCAGTTGCGGCGGCATCCGCCACAGCGCGAGCGTGCCGCTCTGCGGCACGAAGCCCTGCGCCGCATCTTCCGCGCACAGCCGCACCTCGATCGCATGGCCCTCGAAGCGCACGTCCTGCTGCGCGAGAGGCAGCGGCTCGCCCGCGGCCACGCGCAGCTGCAGTTCCACCAGGTCGAGGCCCGTCACGGCCTCGGTCACCGGATGCTCGACCTGCAGCCGCGTGTTCATCTCCATGAAGTAGAAATGGCCGTCGCCATCGAGCAGGAACTCGAGCGTGCCCGCGCCCTCGTAACGGATCGCCCTCACGGCCGCCACCGCGGCCGCGCCCATGCGCTCGCGCAGCGCGGCGTCCACCGCCGGTGAAGGCGCCTCCTCGATCAGCTTCTGGTGCCGCCGCTGCACCGAGCAGTCGCGCTCGCCCAGGTGGATCGCATGGCCGTGGCGGTCGGCGAAGACCTGGATCTCGATGTGCCGCGGCTGCGCGATCGCGCGCTCGAGGATCACCTCGGGATCGCCGAAGGCGCTCTGCGCCTCCGAACGCGCGCTGCGCAGCAGGGGTGCGAACTCCTCGGCCGACGGCACCAGCCGCATGCCGCGCCCGCCGCCGCCGGCCGTGGCCTTGATCATCACCGGGAAGCCGATGCGCGCGGCTTCCCGCGCGAGCCGCTCCTCGCCCTGGTCCTCGCCCTGGTAGCCCGGAATGCAGGGCACGCCCGCGGCCTGCATCAGCGCCTTGGCGCCGGCCTTGTGGCCCATGGCCTCGATGGCTTCGGCCGAGGGGCCGATGAAGACCAGCCCGGCCTCCTCGCAGGCGCGCGCGAAGGCGGCGTTCTCGGCCAGGAAGCCATAGCCCGGGTGCACCGCGTCGGCGCCGGTGCGGCGCGCGGCCTCGACGATGGCCTCGATGCGCAGGTAGGACTGCGCGGGCAGCGCCTCGCCGATGCACACGGCCTGGTCGGCCTCGCGCACATGGCGCGCGCCGGCATCGGCGCTCGAATACACCGCCACCGTGCGGTAGCCGAGGGCGCGCGCGCTGCGCATCACGCGCAGCGCGATCTCGCCGCGGTTGGCGATCAGGATCTTGTGGAAGGTCATGGACTGCGTCCCCTCGCTCATGGCCGCGCCACCGAGAACTGCATCGGCTGCGGCTCGCGCAGCTCGGCCTCGCGGCACACGGCCAGCAGCTTCGCGAGCACGGCGCGCGTGTCGCGCGGATCGATCACGCCGTCGTCGAGCACGTGCGCGCTGGTGGTGAACACGCTCATCTGGCTGTCGAAGCGCTCGACGATGCGGCGCTCCATCTCGGCAAGCTTCGCGCGGTCGATCTCGCCGCCCTTGCGCCGCATCGCGGCCTCGGTCACGTTGACCATGGTCTGCGCCGCCTGCTCGCCGCCCATCACCGCCGTGCGCGCGTTGGGCCACGAGAAGCAGAAGCGCGGATGGAAGCCGCGCCCGCACATGCCGTAGTTGCCGGCGCCGAACGAAGCGCCGCAATGGATGGTGATCTGCGGCACGGTCGCGTTGGTCACGGCCTGGATCATCTTCGAGCCGTGCTTGATCATCCCGCCCTCCTCGTGCGCGCGCCCCACCATGAAGCCGGTGGTGTTCTGCAGGTAGAGGATCGGCGTGCGCGACTGGCAGCAGGCCTGGATGAAGTGCGCGGCCTTGGTGGCGCCCGCGTTGTCGATCGGGCCGTTGTTGGTGACCACGCCCACGGGCAGCCCCTCGATCTTGAAGTGGCCGACCACGGTGGCGCTGCCGTAGCCGGCGCCGAACTCGAGGAACTCGGAGTCGTCGGCGATGCGCGCGATCACCTGCTTCATGTCGACCGGCCGCTTGAGGTCGGCCGGCATGATGCCCAGCAGTTCCTCGGCGTCGAAGCGCGGCGGCTTGAAGCGACGCGGCGGCGCTGCCGGCAGCTCGCGGTTCCAGTCGATGTGGGCGAGGATCTCGCGCGCGATGCGGATCGCGTCGCGGTCGTCCTCGGCCAGGTAGTCGCCGAGCCCCGACACCGAGCTGTGCATGAGCGCGCCGCCCAGTTCCTCCTCGGTCGCGATCTCGCCCGTGGCGGCCTTCAAGAGCGGCGGCCCCGCGAGGAAGGCGCGCGAGCGGTCGCGCACCATCACGATGTAGTCCGACAAGCCGGTCTGGTAGGCACCGCCCGCGGTCGAGGAACCGTGCGTGACGGTCAGCACCGGCAGGCCGGCGGCCGACAGCCGCGCGAGGTTGCGGAACAGGCTGCCGCCGGTCACGAATTCCTCGACCTTGTAGGTCATGAGGTTGGCGCCCGCGCTCTCGACCAGCTGCACGTAGGGCAGCCGGTTCTCGAGCGCGAGCTCCTGGATGCGCAACTGCTTCGGAATGCCCATGGGCTGCAGCGCGCCGGCGTCGATGCCCGAGTCGGAGGCATTGACCATCACGCGCAGGCCCGAGACCTGGCCGATGCCCGCGATCACGCCGCCGCCGGGCACGCTCTTGTCGAGGTCGGGGTTGTCCAGGCCCAGCCCGGCCAGCGAGCACAGCTCGAGGAAGGGCGTGCCGGGGTCGAGCAGCAGCGACAGCCGCTCGCGCGGCAGCAGCTGGCCGCGCTTCTCGAAGCGTTCGCGCGAGCGCTCCGAGGTGGCGGCGGCGCGCTGCTCGCAGCCGCGTACGCGCTCGAGCAGCGCGAGCATGTGGGCGCGATTGGCCTGGAAGGCTTCGCCGTGGGGGGAGAGGGTCGATTCGATGGTGGCCATGGGTCTGCGGAAGAGTCCATGGCAGCTTAGGCAGCGCCCCCCGGGGCGTCTTGTGCCCAGTGGCTGGGGATCAGCGCACGCCGAACAGCCCGGCCGCGTTGTCCCAGGCCACGCGCTGCGCCACCGCGGGCGGAAGCTCGCCGAGCCAGCCGCGGTAGCCGCGCATCAGCTCGTCGTAGGCGCTCCAGCGCTGGTTGACCCAGGTGTCGGAGCCGATCAGGAAGCGATCGGGAAAGGCCAGGATCAGTTCGCGCCACGGCGCGCACAGCGTGCCGCCCTCGCAGACCAGGCCCGGGCGGTACGACAGCTCGCCCATCAGCTTCGGATAGCGCTCTAGCATCTGGCGCACGCGCGCCACCGGCGTGCCGCCGATGCCGGTGTGGGCCCAGATCAGCCGCGTGTCGCGGCCCTGGCTCGGCGTGTTGGCCATCAGCAGGTCGACCGCCTCGTCGTCCACGTGCGCGAGCACGGCGAGCTGCCTGCGCTCGGCCAGCGCCATCAGCTTCTTCGCGACCGGGCCGTTGGCATTGGCGCTCTCGTAGAGATGGAACTCGCCGATGCCGCGGTAGGGCCCGCTCGCGGTGCCGCGCTCGAGTTCGGCCAGCACCATCTCGTGGATGCTCTCGTCGCGGAACCAGTTGCTGTAGTCGGCGCGGTTGCGGTACAGCCGCACGAAGGGCACCACGGTGACGCCGGCCTCGCGGGTCTCGCGCAGCGCCGCGAGCGTGCGCGTGCCGTCGTTGGGCCGCGAGTTGCCGACGATGGCACGCACGCCGTTGCGCTGCATGCGCGCGAGCGCCTCGGCCGGCGGGAACGGGCCGCTGCTGCCGTTCCAGGCCTCTTCGTTGTAGTGCAGGTGGGTGTCGAACAGCGGGCCGGTGTAGTCGGCGGCCTGGGCCGCGAATGCGAAGCCGGCGGCGACAGCGACCAGCTCGGCGCGCGTCCAGCGTCGATGAAGGGAATCGGTGGTCCGGGTCATGCGGGCTCCTCGCGGCGGATGCGGTCGGTACGGTGGGCGGCGGAAGAATACCCGCCGCCACGCCGGCTCAGCGCAATAACCGTGCCCTGAACTTCTGCACCATCGCCGCCGGCGCGTACGAGCGCTTGCTGCGCCGGAAGCCCGCGATGCCCATGTCCTGCTCGAAGTTGAGCCAGCGCACCGGCCGGCCGAACCGGGCCTCGAACTGCCGGCAGAAGTGCTGGAACATGTGCGGGTAGATGCCCGCGTGGCTGTCGAGCCCCTTGGCGAAGCGCATCGCGAACACGCCGGGCTGCAGTTCCTGCGCGAGCACGAAGCCCAGCGGCTCGTCGTGCGCGAAATGCACGAAGCCTTCGAGCCCGAGCGCCGCCGCGTCGGCGATGGCTGCGCGGCATGGCGCCTCGTCGGCTTCGCCCGCGGCCTTGCCCTTCTGTGCCATCCAGGCCTCGAGCACGCGCAGCGCGGCGCCGGCCGAGGCGGGACCGAAGGCCTCGGCGCGCGGCGTGCACTGCGCGAGCAGCTGCCGCACCTGGCTGCGCTTCCAGGCCAGCGCGCGGCCGGCGTAGTCGGCGAAGCGGCTGGCGTCGTAGAGGTAGTCGGCGTCGTCGGGCGAGGCGCTCAGCGCGAAGCGGTCGGCGCTCAGGCCTTCGATGTCGCGCCGCGACAGCGGGTAGAAGCAGTCGTGGTCCTCGAGCATCGTGGCCAGCGCCTCGGGCGGCGCCTGCGGCAGCGCGAACAGCGGGACCAGGTGGCGCGTGCCGTCGTAGGTGCGGCCCGAGATGCGCGGCCAGCCGTCGTCTTCGGGCCCGATGTAGCGGTAGTCGTGGGCCTCGCGGAACAGCCAGAGGTTCGAGAACGTCAGGTCCGACAGGCAGCCCTCGGCGCTGCCCGCGCGCAGCCGCGCGAGCGCCGGTTCGATCGCCTCGCGCAGCGCCAGCGACAGCGGCTGCCCCACCTTCATGCAGCGTCGTAGGCCACCGCGCGCACGCCCGGCGCCGGCGGATCGGCCGGCGGCCCCGCGAAGCACTGGGCGATCGACAGCCACTGCGTGGCGCTGCCCGGCGTGCAGCGCAGCGCGGTGTCGGCGAGGTGGCGGCGCTGGGTCACGACCAGGCAGAAGTCGAGCGCATTGCCGCGCACCGATTCCGCCGAGGCCGGATCGCCCCAGCGCCAGGTCTGGCCGCCGGGCGCGTCGAGCTCGATGAAGGGCGCGGGCTCGGGCACCGGCAGCTGGCGGTTGACGAAGGTCCAGCCGAAGGTGGTGGCGCCGATGTGGGCGATGTGGCGCAGCCGTGCGCTGGCCGGCCGACGCCGGCGCATCAGGTCCCAGATGTCCTGGCCATGGGCCCAGGTCTCCATCAGCCGCGCGGTCGCGAACGAGCGCGCGCTCATCATCGGCCCGTACCAGGGCAGCCGCGCCTTCGGGTCGAGCGCCGCGAGCGCGTCGGCCAGCTGCATCGAGATCGGCCGCCACAGCGCGAGCATCGCGGGGCCGTCGAGCGAGCCGTACTTCTCACGTGCCAGCGAGCTGATCTCGCGGCCCTGCGCGAACTGCGCATTGAGCGCCGCGGCATCGCGCACGAAGGCATCGGGATCGTTCAGCGCGAGCATCGAGGTCTCGTCGAAGAAGCACAGGTGGGCGATCTCGTCCCAGGGCGACCAGCCGTAGAACACGCTGGGCGCGCGCCACTGCTCGGGCGTGAGCGTGGCGCACAGCGCGGCGAGCTCGGCGTATTCGTCGCGCAGGTCGCGCGCGGTCTCCGCGTTGGGGCCGTTCGTCGAATCGTTCATCGTGGGTGTCGTCCTTCTCGTTCTTCAGAGCCCGAGCTGCCGGGCCGCCAGGTCCTTCATGATCTCTTCCGATCCGCCGCCGATCATCATCACCTTGACCTCGCGGTAGATGCGTTCGCTGCGCGTGCCGCGCATGAAGCCCATGCCGCCCAGCAACTGCACCGCCTGGTCGGCGCAGAACTGCATGGCCTGGGTCGCCTGCACCTTCGCGAGGCACACGCGCGCCACGAGTTTCGCCGGATCGGCCAGCCCGTGCTCGATGCGGTAGGCCAGGTCGTAGACCAGGGTGCGCGCGGCATCGACGCGCAGGGTCATGTCCATGAGCTTGTGGCGCACCACCTGGCGCTCGGCCAGCGGCACGCCGAAGGTCACGCGCTGGCGCGCCCAGTCCACCGCTTCCTCGAGGCAGACCTCGGCGAAGCCGCAGGCCAGGGCCGACATCAGCAGGCGCTCGCCGTTGAAGTTGTTCATCACGAGCTTGAAGCCCTGGTTCTCCGTGCCCACGAGGTTGCGCGCGGGCACGCGGCAGTTCTCGAAGCGCAGGTGCGCGGTGTCGGAGCTCCACCAGCCCATCTTCTTGAGCGAGGTGCGCGCGAGCCCCGGCGCGTCGCCCTCGATCACCAGCAGCGAGATGCCGCCCGCGCCCTTGTTCGCGGGATCGGTGCGCACGGCGGTGGTGATGAAGTCGGCACGCACGCCCGAGGTGATGAAGGTCTTCTCGCCGTTGACCACGTAGTGGTCGCCGTCGCGCACCGCGGTGGTCCGAAGCGCCGCGACGTCGGAGCCGCCCGCGGGCTCGGTGATCGCGAGCGCGGCGATCTTCTCGCCGGCCAGCACCGGCGGGATCACGCGCTGCTTGAGTTCCTCGCTGCCGGCCTTGAGGATCGGCGGCAGCGCGATGCTGTGCGAGTTCAGCGAGGCCTGCACGCCGCCCGCGCCGCAGCGCGCGAACTCCTCGGCCACGATCAGCTGGTGGAACAGGTCGGCCGGCGTGCCGCCGAGCGCCTCGGGATAGCCCAGGCCCAGCACGCCGAGCCCGGCCGCGCGCCGGTACAGCTCGCGCGGGAAGGTCTCGGCCTCGTCCCATTCGGTCACGAAGGGCGCGATCTCGCGTGCCACGAAGGCGCGCAGGCCGGCACGGAAGGCTTCGTGCTCGGCGGAGAAGTAGAAGGGCAGCGGTGGGGCGTCGAGGAATTCCATGGTGTCTCCTTGGCGCACGAGGCTAGCGGCGGGCGCCGGTCGGGTCTTGCGCCAACAGGCTGCGCCCGGCGACGCGAGGCGCAGCGACTCGACGCAAGCCGCGCCGCGGCCGCCTCGCTAAGCTGGCCCTTCCATCCGCCACCCGAGGACCGCCATGCCTTCATCCACCGCCGCACCGACCAAGACCGTCCGCATCGGCGGCGCCTCGGGCTTCTGGGGCGACAGCATGGTGGCCGCGCCGCAGCTCGTGCAGCACGGCCGGCTCGACTACTTGGTGTTCGACTACCTGGCCGAGACCACGATGGCGATCCTGGCCGCGGCGCGCGCGAAGAAGCCCGAGCAGGGCTATGCCACCGACTTCGTCGAGATCGCGATGAAGCCGGTGCTCGCCGAGATCAAGCGCCAGGGCATCAAGGTGGTGAGCAACGCGGGCGGCATCCATCCGCAGGGCTGCGCCGCCGCGCTGCGCGCGCTGGCCGAGGCCCAGGGCGTGCCGCTGCGCATCGCGGTGGTCGAGGGCGACGACCTCGGCGCGCGCATGGCCGAACTGCGTGCCGCCGGCACGCGCGACATGTTCACGGGCGAGGCCCTGCCCGAGAAGGTGCTGAGCGCCAACGCCTACCTGGGCGCGCTGCCCATCGCCGCCGCGCTGGCCGCGGGCGCCGACGTGGTGATCACGGGTCGCTGCGTCGACAGCGCGGTCACGCTCGGCCCGCTGATGCACGAGTTCGGCTGGCAGCCCGGCGACTTCGACCGGCTGGCCTCGGGCAGCCTCGCGGGCCACATCATCGAATGCGGCTGCCAGGCCACGGGCGGCCTGCACACCGACTGGGAAGAGATCCCCGACTGGGCGAACATCGGCTACCCGATCGTCGAATGCCAGGCCGACGGCAGCTTCGTCGTGACCAAGCCCGAGGGCACGGGCGGCAAGGTGATCCGTGCCGCGGTGGCCGAGCAGCTGCTCTACGAGATCGGCGACCCGGGCGCCTACCTGCTGCCCGACGTGAGCTGCGACTTCCGCGCCGTGACGATCGAGCAGGAGGGCCCCGACCGCGTGCGCGTGAGCCCCGCGCGCGGCCGCGCGCCGACGCCGGCCTACAAGGTCTCGGCCACCCAGCTCGACGGCTTCCGCTGCGCGGGCAGCCTGGTGATCGTGGGCATCGATGCCGAGCGCAAGGCACGGCGCACGGCCGAGGCGATCCTCGAGCGCACCGGCGGCATCCTCGCGCGCCTGGGCCTCGCGCCCTTCACGCGCAGCCACATCGAGGCGATCGGCGCCGAGACGCTCTACGGCCCGCATGCGCGCACCCATGGCGTGCGCGAGGCGATGATGCGCGTGGCGGTCGACCATCCGCAGAAGGCCGCGCTCGAGATCTTCGCGCGCGAGATCGCGCCCGCGGGCACCTCGTGGTCGCCGGGCACCACCGGCCCCGGGGGTGGCCGGCCCTCGGTGTCGCCGCTGGTCAAGCCCTTCGCCTTCCTGCTCGCCAAGGCGCAGGTGCCGGTGTCCTTCGTGATCGACGGCGAGCGGCGGGCGGTGGCGGTCCCGTCCGGCGAGGGCGATGGCACCGCGCCGCCGGTGGCGGAACCGCCGCCCTTCGCCGACGACGACGGCGAACAGGTCGAACTGCGGCTCATCGACCTGGCCTGGGCCCGCAGCGGCGACAAGGGCGACCTCTCGAACATCGGCCTGGTGGCGCGCCGGCCCGAATGGCTGCCGCTGCTGTGGTCGCGCGTCACGCCCGAGGCGGTGGGCGCCTACTTCGCGCACTTGGTGCGGGGCAAGGTCGAGCGCTTCCACCTGCCGGGCATCGCGGCGATGAACCTGCTGCTGCACGGGGCGCTCGACGGCGGCGGGCCCTCGTCGATGCGCATGGACCCGCTGGGCAAGGGCATGGGGCAGATGCTGCTCGACATGCGGGTGAAGGTGCCGCGCGCGGTGGCGCAGGCGGCGCAACGGCGCTGAAACGAGAGGGGCGGCCCGAACGGTCTCGGGTCTGTGTCAGGCCTGCGCTTCGGTCAAGGCCTGCGCCGCGACCACCGCCTCGGTGCGGTTGCGCACGTTGAGCGCGCGGAAGATCGCCGCGAGGTGGATCTTGACCGTGCCCTCGCTGATGCCGAGGCTGCGGCCGATCAGCTTGTTGGGCTTGCCCTGCGACAGCAGTTGCAGCACCTCCACCTGCCGTTCGGTCAGCACGTTGCGCAGGTGCTCGAGCGTCTGCGAGGCGGCCGGGGCACCGGGCGCGCGCGCGGCGTCGGCGCCGGGCTGCGGCGCCACGCCGGCCACGATGCCGGGCGGCAGCGCGGTCAGCATCATCGGCGGCACGTAGACGCCGCCGGCCAGCACCAGCCGCACGGCCGACAGCATGACCTCGGGCGAATAGGCCTTGGGAATGAAGCCGAGCACGCCGCGCTCGAGGGCGGCGCGCATGATGGCCGGATCCTCGTAGCCCGACAGCACGATCACCGGCACGGCCGGGTGGCGGCGGCGGATCTCGTCGATGTGGGCCTGCCCGTCGGCGCCGGGCATGTTGAGGTCGATCAATGCCAGGTCGAGGTCGTCGGTGGCACCGGCCAGCAGCTCGTCCACGCTCATGACCAGCACGAACTCGATGCCGGGCTCCAGCTCGGACAACTTGGCCTTGACCGCCTCGATGACGAGCCGGTGGTCGTCGGCGATCAGAATTTTCATGGCTTAACCCCAGCGTGCATTGACTCAGCGACCGCCGACGATACCGGCGAATGCCCCGCGCAGCAAGGCTGGCGCGCTGCCCGAACGGCATAGGCCCCAAGCGATATGGCGCGCCCCGGGGCCGCTGAGAAGAATGATCGCCAACCCGAAGGAAGCGAGACATGGGCATGTGCCAACGAAGCAGGCGCCGGTGCAGGGCAGCTCTCGCGCGGCGGCTCGCCGCGGCCTGAGCCGGCGCGCGTGTCTTCATGGCCCGCCTGATCGACTGCCATTCGGCCTTCGTCTCGTTCGGGCTCGCGCTCGATGCCGCGATCGCCGCGAACCGCCCCACGCTCGACCACGACGCCGCGCAGCGCCAGGCCCGCCTTCTGCTCGACGAGGCGCGCGCATGCGCGCGGGCGAACGCGACACCGCTGTCGCCCGCGCAACTCGAATCGGCCGCCTTCGCGATGGTCGCCTGGATCGACGAGATCCTCGCGCGCCACCCGGGCGCGGCCCGGGGCGCGGCGCCGCTGCAGGTGCAGCTGTTCGCCTCGAACAACGCCCACAGCGAGTTCTTCCACCACCTGTCGGCGCTGGGCGCGCGCGACGACGAGGTGCGCGAGGTCTACTGGCATGCGCTGGCGCTGGGCTTCAAGGGCCAGTACTACTTCGAGCACGGCGACCGCGGCGAGCTCGGCAAGCTCAAGGAGCTGCACGGGCGCCAGCTGCGGCTTGCGCCGCTCGCGCTCGGCAGCCTCGCGCAGCAGCGCATCACGCCGCAGCCCTATGCCGAGCCCGATCCGCCCGCCCCGATCGACATGCGGCGGCGCGACCGCTCGCTGCTGCGCGCGAGCGCGGCGCTGGCGCTGCTGGTGCCGCTGCTCTACCTGCTGTGGGCCTGGCTGGCCGGCGCGCCGCGGCCCGAGGCCGACCTCGCGCAGCGCGTCGAGCAGCAGCTCCAGAGCTACGCCTGCGCCGACCTCGCGGTGACGGTCGATGCCGAGGGCGCGCTCAAGGTCAGCGGCTTCGTCTCGCTGCCGGCCGACGTCGCCAACGTGCAGCACGACGTGGGCCGGCTGCCGGGCGTGAAGGCGCCGCGCTTCGAGCTCGGCGTGCGCGTGTGGCCGCACTGCGAGGTGTTCGCGATCCTCAAGCCCTACCAGGCGCGCAATGCCGACAAGGCCTACGGCCTCGGGCTGGCCCTGCCCTCCGCGCGGCAGGGCCGCCTGCGCGAGGGCGACGCCGTGCGCGTGGAGGTGACGGCGCCGCGCCACGACAGCGTGCTGTGGGTCGACTACTACACCGCCGACGGCTCGGTGATGCACCTCAACGCGGGCCAGGCGCCGACCCGGCTGCGCGCCGGCGAGAAGCTGGAGCTCGGGCGCGACATCCCCTCGAGCTGGCTCGTGAGCCCGCCCTTCGGCAGCGTGCTGGTGACCGTGATCTCCTCGCCGATGCCTTTCCACGAGACCGCCGACCGGCCCCCGTTCGAACTGGCCTCGGCCTACCTGCTGCAGCTGCGCGAGGCGCTCGCGGCCAACAAGGGCGGCGAGCGGCTGATCGCCGACTTCGTGTTTCTCGAGACCGAGGCGCGCTGAGGACCGCGCCGCCGCCATGCACACCCTGCCGCCCGCCCACCTCTTCTGGCCGCTGCTCGCGCTGTGCGCGCTCGGCTTCGCGGTGCTCTGCGCCGTGGTGCGCGACGCCGGGCGCGGCGCGCGGCAGCGTGCGCTGAAGCAGCGCATCGCCACCTTGCGGCCGCCCGCGCGCGCGGCCGATGCGCAGGCCGTCGAGCGCCTCCACGAGGCGATGGCGCGCGCGCAGCAGCGGCTGCGGCTGGCGCCGCGCCCGCGTGCCGCCGGCGAGAACGCCGACGACGGGGACTTCGGCGGCGGCACGGCGCCGAGAGCGCCGTGGCTGCTGTTCCTCGGCGATGCGGCCGCCGGGCTGCCGGGGCTGCTCGCGGCGTCGCCGCTCGATGCGGACCCGTCGGACGACGCACCGGCCGGCCCGGTGCGCGACGGCTGGCGCTGGTGGACCGGCGGCGCGATGGCCGCCATCGAGATCGACGCACGCGTGCTCGAGGACGTGGCCGACGCGCCGCAGGCCCGCGCGCTGTGGCTCGCGTCGCTGCTCGCGCTGGCCGAGCGCCGCGAACGCATTCCACTGCACGGCATCGTGGCCTGCATCGGCGCGCAGGCGCTGCGCGAGGCCCCGGCCGACGCGGTCGCCTTCCGCATGCGCATCGCGCGGCTGCGCCGGCTGGTCGAGGAGATCGGCCGCACGCTGCGGCTGCAGTTGCCGTTCTACCTCGTGGTCACGGGCCTCGAAGGACTCGAAGGCTATGGCGCGCTGCGCGGCGCGCTGCCGCCCGAGGTGCTGGCGCAGGCATTGGGCCACCGGCTGCCGCTGGAAAACGCGGCACCCGAGGCCGACGGCGGCGCCAGGCTCGATGCGGTGTTCGAGCCGATCGCCACCCGGTTGCATGCGCTGCGCATGGGATTGCAGCGCGAGCAGCCCGGCGCGGCGGGCCGGCTCGCGGTGCATGCATTCGTGGAGGGGGTGCGCTCGCTGCGGCCGGGCCTGCGGCTCGCGGCCGAGGCCCTGTTCGAAAGCCATGGCCGCAAGGCGCGCGAAGCGAGGGGATTGCGCTGGCGCGGCCTCTACCTGAGCGCGGCGGCCGGCACGTCGGGCGGCAACGGGGCCTTCGTCGCAGATCTGTTCGATCGCTTCCTGCCGGCGGACCAGTCGCTCGCGCGGCCGGGGCGGCTGCCGCCGGAGGACCGCGACGCGGGACTGGAAGCGATGTGAACGCCGCCCGCGCGCACGGTGCGCGACGGCTATTCCTTCTTGGTCGGCTCCGCCTTCTGGTCGATGCGGATCTGGCGCGCGCCGTAGGTCACGGTGATGGTGTTGATCTTGCCGACCTCGAGCGGCCGCACCTCGCGCCAGCGCGCGCGGTCGAGGTCGCGGAACGCGCCCATCACGCCGATCGTCTTGGCGTCGGGCTGCAGCACGAAATCGAACTTGCGGCTCTCGCCGGGGCGCAGCAGCGCTTCCTCGCGCTGCACCATCTCGGCGCCGAGCGTGGCCTGGTCCTTCTCGAACAGCGAGAAGAAGTCGGCGCCCTCGAAGGCGCCTGGCGTCTTGAGGATGTAGGCCCGCACCGTGAGCGGCGATGCGCGGCCGCGCGCGTCGGGATTGGCATCGGGCCCCGCCACCAGCGTCAGGGACACCGGCGTCTTCACCTCGGGTGGCGGCTTGCTCGCGCAGCCCGCGAGAAAGAGCCCCGCGGCAGCGAGGCCGAAGGCCGCCACGTGCCGGCGCGAAGCCGTGGCCAACAGGCCTCCATAGGACGAATGGTGTGTACCGAGCGCTCGCATGCTATTCCCTTCGTTGCATTGACCGGTTGAGAGGCATCTTTGATTATCACCAGCCACATTCAACAGGCAACATGCTCACCAACGAACTCGCAGATGCACTGCTCACACCGATCGGCGACAGCGCGCCGAGCGGAGCCGACCTCGAGTACGACGCGGACTTCACCGCGCTCGTGACCGCGTCGCAGGGCAAGCCCGAACAGCAGTTCGGCGACACCGTCATTCCCGCGGTGGAGCCGGAATGGCGGGAGGTGGCCGAGCAGTCCGACGCGATCCTGCGCCGCAGCAAGGACGTGCGCGCGGCGGTGCTGCTGCTGCGCGCCTCCACGCGCTTGCAGGGCGTGACGGGCTTCGTCGCCGGCCTGCGCCTGCTGACCGGATTGCTCGACCGCTTCTGGGACGGCATACATCCAATGCTCGATGCCGACGACGACAACGACCCGACGATGCGCCTGAACGCGCTCGCGCCGTTGAGCGACGAAAGCATGGTGCTGCGCGACCTCTACGACGCCCAGGTCGGCATGGCGCCGGGCGTCGGCCCGATCCGCGTGCGCGATATCGCGGTGGCCACCGGCGCGCTCGCCGCCAGCGGCGATCCCGCCTACTCCACGGCGCAGATCCAGGGCGGCCTCGAGGCGCTGCAGGCCGAGCAGCCCGAGCGCATCGAAGCCGCGATCGGCGCGCCGGCACTGATCGACCAATTGCAGGCGTTGCTGGTGGAACGCACCGGCCGCGCCGACGCCATCGACCTGGCCGCGTTGCGCGGTATCGCCCGCACGCTGCAGAAAGCCTGCAGCGCCGCCCTCGGCGCGCCCGAGGAGGCCGGCGAGGCAGGCACCGAGGAAGGCGTCGACGGCGCCGCGGGCGGCGGCGGCGGGGCGCGTCCCGCGGCGGCGCGCGGCGAGATCCAGACCCGCCAGGACGCGCTGCAGATGCTCGACCGCGTGATCCGCTTCCTCGAGACCACCGAGCCCGGCAATCCCGCGCCGCTTTTGATCGAGCGCGCCAAGAAGCTGATCGGCGTGAGCTTCCTCGAGATCATGGCCAACCTCGCGCCGAACGCGCTCGACACGATCGAGAACGTGACCGGCCGCCGCGCTTCGGAATAAGGCCGCGCCTCTTCTTCCTCGTCCCCTCCCCTTTCCATCCCTGGATCGACCCACCCCGTTTCACCCCCGCAAGGAGCATCGCCATGGCCAAGAGCAGTCAGAAATTCATCGCCCGCAACCGGGCGCCCCGGGTGCAGATCGAATACGACGTCGAACTCTACGGCGCCGAGAAGAAGATCCAGCTGCCCTTCGTGATGGGCGTGCTGGCCGACCTGTCGGGCAAGCCCGCCGACCCGCTGGCGCCCGTGGCCGACCGCAAGTTCCTCGAGTTCGATGTCGACAACTTCGACTCGCGCATGAAGGCCATGAAGCCGCGCGCGGCCTTCGCGGTCGACAACTCGCTGACCGGCGAGGGCGAGCTCAAGGTCGAGCTGACCTTCGAGAACATGGAGGACTTCTCGCCCGCGGCCGTGGCGCGCAAGGTCGGCGCGCTCAACAAGCTGCTCGAGGCGCGCACCCAGCTGTCGAACCTCGTCACCTACATGGACGGCAAGAACGGCGCCGAGGAGCTGCTGGCCAAGGTGCTCGAGGACCCGGCGCTGCTGCAGTCGCTGGCCGCGACCAAGAAGCCCGAGGACGGCGCCACCCCGCCGGCCGCCTGACCCCTTCCACACCCCGCCATCCACATCCGGTTCACGAGGAGTAACCCACCATGGCCGAAGCACTCGAACAGAGCGCGTTGAAAGACGTCGCGTACGCGGGCAGCGACTTTTCGTCGCTGCTGCAGAAGGAATTCAAGCCGCGCAGCGACGAAGCCAAGAGCGCGGTCGAAGCCGCCGTGCTCACCCTGGCCCAGCAGGCGCTGGCCAACACCGAGGTCATCGGCAAGGACGTGACCAAGTCGATCCAGTCGATGATCGCGGCGATCGACGCCAAGCTCACCGAGCAGGTCAACAAGATCATCCACCACCCCGACTACCAGAAGCTCGAGAGTGCATGGCGCGGCCTGCACTACATGGTGAACAACACCGAGACCGACGAGCACCTGAAGATCCGCGTGATGGACATCTCCAAGCAGGAGCTGGCCAAGACGCTGAAGAAGTTCAAGGGCGCGGCCTGGGACCAGAGCCCGATGTTCAAGAAGATCTACGAGCAGGAGTACGGCCAGTTCGGCGGCGAGCCCTTCGGCGCGCTGGTGGGCGACTACCACTTCGACCAGAGCCCGCCCGACGTCGAGCTGCTCGGCGAGATGGCCAAGATCGCCGCTTCGGCCCACGCGCCCTTCATCACGGGCGCGAGCCCGAACCTGATGCAGATGGAGTCGTGGCAGGAGCTCGCCAATCCACGCGACCTCACCAAGATCTTCCTCACGCCCGAATACGCCGGCTGGCGCTCGCTGCGCGACTCGGACGACGCGAAGTACCTGGGCCTGTGCATGCCGCGCTTCCTGGCGCGCACGCCCTACGGCGCCAACACCAACCCGGTGGAGGAGTTCGACTTCGAGGAAGACACCGCCGGTGCCGATCACGGCAAGTACGCCTGGGCCAACGCGGCCTATGCGATGGCCACCAACATCAACCGCTCGTACAAGCTCTACGGCTGGGGTTCGCGCATCCGCGGCATCGAGTCGGGCGGCGCGGTCGAGAACCTGCCGCTGCACACCTTCCCGAGCGACGACGGCGGCGTGGACCAGAAATGCCCGACCGAGATCGCGATCAGCGACCGGCGCGAGGCCGAGCTCTCGAAGGCCGGCCTGCTGTCGCTGATCCACCGCAAGAACTCCGACTTCGCGGCCTTCATCGGCGCCCAGTCGCTGCACAAGCCGGCCGAATACGACGACCCCGACGCCACCGCCAACGCCAACCTGGCCGCGCGCCTGCCCTACCTGTTCGCCTGCAACCGCTTCGCGCACTACCTCAAGTGCATCGTGCGCGACAAGGTCGGCAGCTTCAAGGAGAAGAGCGACATGGAGCGCTGGCTCAACAAATGGATCATGAACTACGTCGACGGCGACCCGGTCAACTCCTCCGAGGAGACCAAGGCGCGCAAGCCGCTGGCGGCCGCCGAGGTGGTCGTCGAGGAAGTCGAGGGCAACCCGGGCTACTACAGCTCGAAGTTCTTCCTGCGCCCGCACTACCAGCTCGAGGGCCTCACGGTCTCGCTGCGGCTGGTGTCGAAGCTGCCGTCCGCCAAGGGCGGCAAGTAAGAAAAAAACGGGTGCGCGGCCTTTTGAAAAAAACGCCGCTCGCTCGTTCTCAAGACAGCTCCCGGGCACCAACGCTTAGGCACCGCACGGAAGCCCTTTTTTCCGACTCTCACACAACTGAAAGGTAAGCATCATGGCTGCAGACATGTTTTTGAAGCTCGAAGGCGTCGACGGCGAATCCAAGGACGATTCGCACAAGAAGGAAATCGACGTGCTGTCGTGGAGCTGGGGTGCCGCACAGTCGGGCACCGGCCACGTCGGTGGCGGCTCGGGCGCCGGCAAGGTCAGCGTGCAGGATCTGTCGATCACCAAGTACGTCGACTCGTCCTCGCACCTGCTGCTTCTCGATTGCTGCAACGGCGCCCACATCAAGAAGGGCGTGCTCACGGTGCGCAAGGCCGGCGCCACTCCGCTCGAGTACATCAAGCTGTCGATGGACGACATCCTGGTGACCCACATCAGCACCGGCGGCAGCGGCGGCGAGGACCGCCTGACCGAGACCATCACGCTGAACTTCTCGAAGTTCAAGTACGAATACACCCCGCAGAAGGCCGACGGCTCGGGCGACGGCACCAAGGAAACCGGCTGGGACATCGCCGCCAACAAGAAGGTCTGAGCGCAAGCTCCTCTCCTCCTCTCCCCAGGCGGCGGCCGCGGATTCGTTTCCCGGCCGCCGTTTTTCATTTCAGGAAAGCGAGTACCCCATGCACGTCAGCAAGACGCCGTTCGCCTGGAACCAGGTCGCGGCCTACGACTTCCCCACGTTCTGGAGCACGCTGCAGCGCGTGCATCCCGGGGAACACCCGGTCTCCTACTTCATGATCGCCGTGATCTGCTTCGAGGAGACGGGCTTTTGCAACATCCAGCAGGCCGAGACGCCGAGCGGCCTGGGCGTTGGCTTCGGCCAGCTCGAGGTGAAGAATCCCGAGAAGAAGGACTTCTACGAGTGGGCCGGCGTCGAGACCGACTACCACCGGCTCGCCAAGGAAATGCTCGGCGACCGCGAGTTCTCGCTCGGCGTGCACTGCCAGTACTTCCAGTACCTCACCGAGGTCAAGGGCCTGCGGCTCGACGGCTGCCTGTCGGCGCAGGTCGGGCGGCACGTGCAGTACAAGCCGCTGTTCATGACCGGCGCCTCGATGCTCGAGGATGCCTTCGACGCCAACGACCGCGCGGCCTACATCCGCGCCCTCAACTACGCGCGCAGCAACAGCCCCAAGAAGAACGGCATTCCCGAGACCCTGTTCAAGGAGTACTGGGAATTCATCCTGCCGCAGAGCTGGTTCGACTACGGCTTCTAGCCGTCGTCCCGGGAACCCGCTGCCGGCCCCTGCGCCGGCAGCAGTTCGGGCATCAGACGCGTGGCCTCGTCGTCCTCGGGATCGGCGATGACCCACAGCGTGAGCGCCGTGTAGTTGTCGTGGCCGGGCTTGGCGCGCGCCTTGATCTGGCCGTCGAGCTGCTCGGTCCACTGGCTCGGCGTGCGCGAGGCATGCAGGGTCTCGACCAGGCACTCGTCGCCCAGCGGTTCCCACACGCCGTCGCTGCACAGCAGCAGCACGTCGCCCGGCAGGAGCCGCATGCGGTCCGACACCGCGATGTCGGGTGCTTCCTCGAGCGAACCCAGCGCCGACAGCAGCATGTTGCGCTGCGGATGCAGGCGCGCGCCCTCCTCGTCGAGCATGCCGCCGGCCACCATCTGCTGCACCAGGCTGTGGTCGGTGGTGCGCGCGACGATCGCGCCGCCGCGGAACAGGTAGGCCCGGCTGTCGCCGCTGTGCACCCAGGCCAGTGCATGGGCCTCGAGGTCGATGGCCGCGAACACCACGGTGGAGCGCATGCCCGCGAGCGTGCCGCCCTCGGCCTGGCGCGCCACCACGTCGCGGTTGGCCTGTTCGATCAGGCCGCGCAGCACACCCTCGTCGAGGCTGGGCCCGGCCGAGAAGGCACCGAGCACGCTCGCGCGCACCGTGGCCGCCGCCACGTCGCCGCCGCCATGGCCGCCGGCGCCGTCGGCCACCAGGCAGGCGACGTGGCGATCGTCGTGCCAGTGGCCATGAACGTCTTCGTTGTAGCTGCGGCCGCCCTGGCGGGACAGCGTGACGATTTCGATTTCCAAGCGGGCTCCTCGCGTCGGGCGTTCTTGTCGTGGGATCGGGTGTCGTCGGGTGCGAAGGCGCGCCTCAGGCGTCGGACTTCAGGCGCGCCATCTGGGCCTCGTAGGCCTCGAGGAAGGCCTTGCCGAACAGGTTGTGGAAGTCGTCCTCGGCCTCGGTCGCGATGCCGCCGTACAGCGCCACGAACTGGTCCCACAGCTTGGCCTTGCGGTTGGCCGAGAACAGCGCGTCGAGCGCCGACTTCGAACTGATCTTCTTCTCGAGCTCGTCGGGCTCGAAGCGCGCGATGACGTGCGCCAGCGCCGCGCGCATGCCGACCATCACGCCGAACTGGTGCGCGCGCAGGTCGTCGAAGGCATCGCGCATCGCGGCCTCGGCCGGCATGAAGCCGCGCACGCCCGGCCCCAGCAGGTGCGCGAGCGCGACCTCGACCGTGGGCGAGAACTTCAGCGGGTTGTTGGCCTGCGCCGCGATCATCGTGACCTCGGCGCGCACCTCGCGCTTGAACTCCTGGCGCGTGAGCAGCAGCTGCAGCGTGCCCTCGGTGGCGCTGCGCAGCATCGCGCCGATGCGCTCCATCAGCCCCGGCGTGAGCATCTCGGGCGGCTGGTGCGTGCCGCCGAGGCCGCGCAGGAACGCGGCCAGCAGCTCGTCGTCGCTCGCGCTGCGCGCGGCCGGCGCCGCGGCCTGGGACGCGAAGGGCGGCGCGGGCGGCGGCGGCAGCGGCGGCGCTTCGCGCGCCGGCGTGTCGGGTCCGCTGATGCGGATCGGCAGGCCGGTCATGTCGTCGAAGGCCGGCAGCTCGGCCACGGGCACCGGGCGTGGCGGCGCGGCCGGCGGCGGCGGTGCCAGCGCGGGCGCGGGCGGCGCCGTGACGGCCCGCGGCGGCGTGAAGCCGAACTGCTCGATCGGCAGGTGGTCCGGCCGCGGCAGCGGCGTGGACGGCGCCGCGCGCTGCAGCGCGGCGAGCGGATCGGCATCGGCGGCGGTGTTGGGCTGCAACAGCGGATCGGCCAGCGGCGACAGCGCCAGCGGATCGCCGCCGATGCCTCCGGTGCCCGGCGCACCGCCGAACAGGTCGTCGATGCTCGCGGCCTTGCCGTGCGCGGGCGGCCGGCCCAGGTCGGAGAAGTCGTCGAGCGCGCCGAGGCCGGCCGCGGGCGCCGACGACGGGTCGGGGCCGAGCAGGTTGGCGAAGGGATCGATTTGCGCGGCCTGCGCGTTGCGCGAACCGGTGGCCATCGGATCGGGAAAGAGCAGCGGATCCGCGGCGGCCGGCGCGGCCGGGGAAGGCGCGGGCGACGCGGCCGGTGCCGCCGGCGGCGCGAGGCCAGCGAGCAGGTCGGCGAAGGGATCGTCGCTCGCGGCCGCCGCGGGTTTCGCGCCCGACAGGCCCATGATCGTCTCGGGAATCGCGAGCGGCGCCGCGGCCGGCACCGGCGCGCTCGCGGCCGCCTGCGCGCGCACCACGAGCTCGAAGCTGCCGACCACCAGCCGCGCGCCATCGGCGAGCGCCGCCTCCTTGCCCGCGCCCAGCGACACGCCGTTGCACTGCATGGGGTTGCTGCCGCGGTCGATCACGAAGTACCGGCCGTCGCGGCACAGCACCTGCGCGTGCACGCGCGAAACCGTGCGGTCGGGATCGTCGAGCACCAGCGTGTTGGTGTCGGCGCGGCCGATGGTGCCGCCATTGGGGCCGAAGTCCGCCGACAGCGACGGTCCCGCCGGGACGCCTTGACGGGTGACAACAGTGATCTGGATCATGAACCGGCCCCCAGGGCGACGCCCATACAACTGCGCACGAGCACGCGAAGAATCTCGCGAGGAGTATTCATTCCGCAAGACGCCTTGGCAATCTCGCCTTAAGAGATAGGCCGTTCCCGCCGCGGCGCTCAGGGCGCCAGCAGCAGCACCAGCGTCTGGCTCGGCACCGTGCGCACGCCCGGGCAGTTGGTGCTGTTCTGCAGCGAGCTGCTGGTCAGCCGCGTGGCCGGCATGCTGTTGAGGAGCACCGTGAAGGCCCCCGTCAGATGGCGGCTGGGCCCCATGACCGTGCCCGACGCCACGCCCAGCAGCACGCCCGCGTTGTCGCCGTTGGTCATGGGAATGGTGGTTCCGAGGTTGTGGGCCGGCATGCCCATGAACAGGATCGTCGGGCAGTTCGGAATGGCCATCGGGCCCATCGCGATGTTGGGATACGGCACCGGGATCGGCGACGGCGCGGCGGGCGTGATGCAGACATCGGGGAAGCCCATGTCCATGCCCATCAGCTGGCAGTTGGCGAACATGGCGCTTCAGCCGAAGTGGATCTGCGCGCCGCGCGTCTTCACGAGCTTGGCACCATTGATCAGCGCGTGCTCGCCGCGCAGGTGCAGCAGCTCGGACGCATCGCGCTCGATGTGGGCCGCGTGCACGCGGTCCAGCCCCTTGGTCGTGCGCAGGTAGTGCTGGCTGAAGTGGTTGACACGGTCCATCACCGTGCTCAGCACGCTGCCCACGAGCTTGAAGGTGCTCGCCACCATGCGCACGCGCTCGCCGACGAACTCCGTCGCGTCGAGCGAAACCGCGGCGGTCTTCGCTCGCAGCGCCAGGTGGTCCGCGCCCAGTTGCAGCCGCTCGGCCTCCAGGGCGAGCCGGCCACCTTCGACCACGAGCCGCGTGTCGCCCTCGCAGCGCAGCACCCGCTCCCGCGCGCCCGCGCCGCGCTCGAGCACCGAGAGCACCCAGCGCTCGCCGGTGGCCGCACCGAAGCACAGCACGGTGTCGCCGGCCATCGGCACCAGCAGGCAGCCCGCGGCGGCGCGCACCGGCCGGAGCGTTCCGCCCTCGCGGATGCACGGCGCGCCATCGGGCCCGGCCTCCAGCAACGCGGTCCAGCAGCGCTCGGGGAGCGCGGCCGGCGACGGCGTCTCGGTCTCGGTCTCGGTCGGTCGGGTGCCGCGCGCGGCGGCCGTGCGGCGGCGCGCGGAGTGGTGGGCGGTGGTCTTCATGGCGGGAGTTCCGTTGCGGGGAAATCGGTGGAAAGGGAGAAAGCCGGTGCCGGCCGCCGGTCAGACCGGCACCGGGCGCCAGTCCTCGGACTGCGCCAGCTGGGGGTCGGTCTCGAGCGCGCGGGCGCGATCGTCGATCTGCGCCTCCTCGGTCATGGCGCGGTGCAGGCAGGCGCGCACGAGGGTCGCGCCGCGCAGGTCGGCGCGGTGCAGGCGCGCGTGGCGCAGGTCGGCATAGCCGAGGTCGGCGCCCGCGAAGTGCGCGCCATCGAGCACGGCGCCGGCGAAATGGGCCTGATGCAGGCGCGCGCCGCCGAACTTCGCCTGCGGCAGCCTGGCGCCGGTGAACAGCGCCTGCGTCAAGGTCGCATCGGAGAAATCGACGCCGGCGCCCTCGGCCTCGCAGAACAGGGCCAGCGGCGCGTCGATGCGGTCGAAGCGGGCCTCGTCGAGCTTGGCGCCCTGGAAATTGCACTGGCGCAGCGGCGCCCCGCTGAACTGCGCGCCGCGCAGGTCGGCGCCCGCGAACTGGCAGCCCTCGAGCGTCACGCCGTCGAAGGACAGCCCCGCGAGCCGGGTGGTCGAGAAGGCCACGCGCAACATGCTGGCGCCGCGCCATGCCGCGTGGCGCAGGTCGCAGCCGGCCACGGTCGCATGCACCCAGCGCGTCGACTCCGCACCGAGGTCGAGCAGGCTGCTGTCGCTCAGCACGCAGGCATCGAGCAGCGCGCCGCGCAGCGTGGCATGGTCGAGCCGGGTCTTGGTGCAGGCGAGCATGCTGAGGTCGGCCTCGCGCAGATCGGCATGCGGCGCCTGGCATTCGCTCAGCACGGCCGCATGCAGCGCGGCCGCGCTCAGGTCGACGTGGTCCATGCGGCACTGGCTGAACACGGCGCGCTGCAGCCGCGCGCCGCCCAGCAGCGCGCCGCGCAGGTCGCACTGGTTGAACACCGCCTCGCGCAGGTCGGCGCCGCGCAGGTCGGCCTTGGAGAAATCGACGCGGTCGAACAGGCCCCCGGCCAGTTGCGCCTGCGCGTAGTGCCCGCCCGACAGGTCCAGGCCGGGGATCGATTCGCCGAGCAGCACGGCCAGCGCGAGCGTGGTGGCATTCATGGCGTCGCGCTCCTCATGCGGCCGCCTGTTGCTCGGGCGTGAGCCGCGGCCAGGTGCGCGCGCGCTTGAGCAGCGCACCGTCGAGGCGCACGTCGCCGTCGAGCCGCGCGCGCGACAGGTCCGCCGCGAACAGGTTGCTGTTGCGCAGGTCGCAGCCGCGCAGGTCGGCATGCTGCAGGATCGCCTCGCTGAAGTTCACGCCGGCCAGCCGGGCGCGCCGCAGCACGGTACGGCGCAGCAGCGCGCCCTTGGCGCTGGCCAGCCGCCAATCGCTGTCGGACAGGCCAGCCTCGCACAGGTTGGCGCCGTCCAGCACGCTGCCCACCAGGCGCGCGCGCGACATGTCGGCCGCGCCGAAATTGACCCCCTGCATCCGGGCCCCCGAGAAATCGGCCTCGACCAGGCTGCAGTTCCGGGCGAACACCATGCCCTTGCCCTGCGCGCCGCCGAACCTGGCGCCGTCCAGCGCACAGGACACGAGGTTGGCCTGGGTCAGGTCGGCCTCGCGAAAGTCGGCCCCCGCGAGCTCGCATTCGACGAACTGGCAGGCCGCGAGCGCGGCCTCGGCGAACGACAGGCCCTTGAGCGACAGCCGGTAGAACAGCTGCTCGGTCGCCTGCAGCCCATGCGCATCGGCGCCCTCCCAGCGGGTGCCGATCAGCATCGCGCCCTGGATCCGCGCGCGGCGCAGGGACGCCCCGCCGAGGTCGGCATGCGAGAGCTGGGCGTCGGTGAAGTCGGCTTCGTCGAACACCGCCCCCTTCCAGCGCGAGCGCCCCAGGTTCGCGGTGCGCAGCGTGGCCTTGATGCCGATCGCGCCCTCGAGGCAGGCATGGGCCAACACGGCGGCCGAGAAGTTCGCGCCCGAGACATTGGCCTGCCTGAAGTCCACGGCCTCGAGCCAGGCGCCGGTGAAGTTGACGTCGCGCAGGTCGAGTCCAGAGAAATCGGCGCCCGTGAAGTCCATGCCGACGAAGAAGCGCAAGCCGCCGGCCAGCGCCTGCCGCATGCCCTCCTTCAAGGTCGCGGCCTGCGCGGCCTGCATCGCGGGCGCGGCCAGCTGTTCGTGCGCACCCTGCAGGTAGCCGATCCGCTCCATCGCCTCCTGTCGCAGCAACTGGGCATGCGTGGCCGCGAGGTCGAAGCCGCCGGTGGCGCCGGCGTTCGCGGCCTTCAGGCGCTCCAGCGCCACGTCGGCATTGAAGACCGGCGGGCCGCGATGTTCCAGCGGCTTCATCGCCTTGTTCGCCTTGTGCGTGGCCACGGCCTTCTCGAGCGCATCGAGCGCGTCGTCGATGGCCGCCAGCTTCTGCTGCTCGGCCTCGAGCGTCTTCTTCTTGAGGTAGGCCACGCGCTGCGCGGGCGCGGGCGGCTGCTCGCGCGGGGGCATGACGACGCCCAGCGCGTCGGGATCGCGGCCGCTGGCACGCAGTTCCTCGCGCGCCAGCGCCACGTCGATCTCGGCGCGGCGGTACTGCGCCTGCGCCTGCAGGCCCTGGCTCGCGAAGGCCTCGGCGGCGCGTTCGGCCTCGGGGTCGCTGGCGTCGATGCCCTCGGGCAGCAGGTCGCCGTCGTCCAGGCTCTCGACCCCGCCCCAGCGCGGATCGGCGCGGCGCGCGAGCGCATCGAGGTAGTGGGCATCGGAGCGCGCTGCATCGAGCCGCTCGATCGCACCGAGCAGCCCATGCACGTCGGAGCCGTCGTCGGTGGCGACCTCCGCCAGTCCCTGGAACAGCAGCAACGCCCGCTCCGCATGCGGAAAGAACCAGACCGTCGTCAGCCGCAGCGGCACTTCGCGCAGGCGCGGCTCGGCCGCCCCCGCGGCACGGTAGTCGGCGAACACGCGCGCGCGCAGGCCGGGCAGCCGGCCCTCGATCGAGGGCTTGTCCGGGTGCATGTGGTCGAACTGGAAGGTCTCGTCGCCCCGCAGCGGCGCGTCGAACCACTGGTCCTCGGGCGCGAGATTGAAGTAGCGCCAGTCGAGATCGGGGGCGAAGCCCGGCGCGTGCTCCTTGAGGTAGTCCGCATCGTAGGTGCCGCGAAAGCGCGCGCGCTCCGGATGCATCGGCCCGCGCAGGCCGAAGCCCGCGGGCGCCACGGCCTGCGCCGGATCGCGCAGCGGCTGGTCGGGCCGCTCCACGTTGGGCAGCCGGTGCACGCCGTTCTCGGCCGCCGCGCCGATGCCCTCGGGATTGGCCGGCACCGAAGGACCGCCATAGGCGTGTGCCCAGTCGATGGGCATCGCCTCGAAGGCCGATGGCCGGGTCGCCTGGGCGCCGTCCCATCGGCGGTCGCCGAACACCAGCAGGGTCTTGCTGCGGTCGCCGAGCCGGGCGCGCACGGCGCAGGCCTGCGGGTTCGCGGCCGGTGCGAAGGCCTTGCCGTGCACCAGGAACTCGGACGTGAGCTTGGCCACGCCCTCGTCGACCAGCGGTACCGGCATCTCGCGGCCGATGAAGTTCCAGGCCGACTGCTCGCCCCAGACCGTGCCGCCCTCGGCCTGCGCGAACGGCACGTGCAGCATGGCCGTGACGCACAGGCCGAAGCGCTTGCGGTACTCGATCGGTCGGGTGCTCAGGCACAGCGCCTGGGGTTTGACGACTTGCATGGTGGCTCGCGCGGCTGCCTGCCCGTTCAGTTCTTGGGATTGCCGCTGTCGTCCCGCTCCAGCAGCTCGTTGGCGCCACGCTCGCTGCCGACCGCGTCCACGCCAGGCACCATGCCCAGCAGGCCCAGGACCGGCCCGGCGGCACCGCCCGTCAGGATCAGCGCGAGGCCGTCGCTGACATTGGTGCCCACCAGATTGCGCATGCGCTCGAGCCGCCCGCGCATGCCGGGGATCTTGTCGACGTCCGGGCTCGACAGGATCTCGTTGAGCATCTTGCGCGCATCGCCGTACTGGGAGCCCAGGGACGCGGCGCCGCTGAGCATGGAGACGATGCCGTAGCCCAGGCCCGCGACGGCGCCCACCGTGCCGGCGTTCGCCATCGCGGCCGTGGCGTCGGTGCCGGCGCCGGCGCCCGCACCGGGCATGATCGAATGCAGCGGCGCCTGGCGCACCGAGGTGCCGTCGCGCTCGATCTTCAGGCCCGCGGTCGACTCCATGGTGACGGCCAGCGTGTTCTCGATCTTCAATCCGAGGAAGTTCGACATCGCCACGCCCAGCGCGTTCTCCATGCTCAGCCCCATGAAGGTCGAGCGGGCGACGCCGAGGTTGAAGTCGGTGTTGTTGCCGATGTAGCCGCTGGTGTTCGGGCCGAGCACCGTGGTGTTCGAGCCCACCGACACGGTATTGATGTTCCCGATCGCCACCATGTTGAGCTCGGTGTTGCTCACCAGCGTGTACTTCTGGAACGCCGCCGCGTAAGGCGCGGCGTTGGCATCGATCTTCATCGAGTTGCCGCCGGTCACCTTGAACTCGATGTGCCCGGCCTCGAACAGCATGGTCGGCGCCTTGTACTTCACGCCGCCCTTGACCGTGATGGTCTGCGTGCCCGTGACCGAGCGCGTTTCGTTGCCGCCGGTGGAATCGGTCCGGTTGCCGTCCGCGTGGATCTTGTGGTGGCCCTTCACCAGCAGCGCGTGGTCGATGTCGACGTTCGTGGTCTGGTAGCCGACCACGTGGTTGTCCTGGTTCTTGCCGACGGTCAGCTTCTGGAACTGCTGGATGATCGTGGTGTCGTTGTTCTCCACGGTGGTCTTGCGGTCGCGCACGACGGTGGAGGTCTGGTCGCGCTTCACCGTCACCGTCTGGTCGCGGTCCACCGAGGTCGAATCGTCGAGCTCCACGCTGCGGCTCATGTTGCGCTCGGCGTGGATGGTGATGTTCTCCTCGCCCTTCTTGTCCTCGAACATGATCTCGTTGTAGTTGTTCGCGCCGCCGCCGGGCGTGGACCGGGTGCGGAAGCCGCTCTGCGTGGGCGACTTGTAGGGGATGGGCTGGTCGTCGTTGTAGACGCGGCCCACGATCACCGGCCGGTCGGGGTCGCCGTTGAGGAAGTCGACGATCACCTCCTGGCCGATCCGCGGGATGAAGTAGCCGCCCCAGCCCTTGCCGCCCCAGGGCTGCGACACGCGCACCCAGCAGGTGGATTTCTCGTTGCTCTCGTCGTAGCGGTCCCAGTGGAAATGCACCTTCACGCGGCCATGGTCGTCCACGTGCAGCTCGTCGCCCGCCGGGCCGACCACGATGGCCGTCTGTGGCCCCGGCATGGTCACGCGCGGCGTCAGGCGCGGCGGCCGGTAGCTGCGCTCCAGCGGAATCGCGGTGATCAGGAACACGCTGGTCCCGGGCTGCGAGCCCTCGAGCATCGGCGTCTCGGCGATCAGGTTCTCGAGTTCCTGCAGCGTGTCGGCGTTCACCGCATCGTCTTTCAGTGCCTCGGCCAGCGCCGTGTAGAGCTTGCGCGGCGCGGTGGCGTCGGCGCTCGCGCTCTCGTAGCCGGGGTGGCTGAGCATGAAGGTGCAGGCCGCGATCAGGTAGTCCCCGTCGCGGGTGCCGTCGGGATCGCCTTCGAACTTGAAGCTGCGGCCCGCCGCCACGTCGGGCCATCCGGTCAGCGCCCAGTGGCGGTCGCGCCGCGCGTTGAGCTCTTCGCCGCGCAGCTTGGTGCGGTTCTCGGCCTCGTCGCCCTTGAAGTAGCCGCCGGGAAACTCGAAGGCCTCGAAATCGGCCAGCTCGTGGCTGTCGGAGGCATCGATGGCGGCACCCAGCTTCTTGCGGATCGCCTTGAAGTCGCTGTCGCGCGAGGCCTGCTTGCCGGTGTCGAACTGGCGCGCGTGGGTCCAGTGCCAGATCTCCTCGTGGCGCGCCTCGCTCGCGCCCCCGAGCACGTAGCGCAGCGTCGCCGCCACGGGCAGCTTCTCGTGCGCGAGATCGCTCGCGTCCGACAGGTGCATGGTGCCCGGCGCATCGTGCGCGTCGAACCAGTAGTAGATGCCCTCGTCCTCGATCAGGCGCGAAAGGAACTGGTAGTCGCTCTCCTGGTGCTGCACGCAGTAGCGGCGCGGGTTGTGGGTGCCGATGACGTTGCCGGTCTTGGTCTTCTTGAAGCGCTTGATCGGGCTGTCCTCGAACACCGCGTCGAGCACCTCGAGCACCTTCTTGTCCTGCAGGATGCGCGAGTTGATGCGCTTGTTCAGCAGCCAGAACCACGATCGCAGCGTGATGCGGTACTCGAAGTGGCGCCCCACGTGGCCCGCGCGCACGAAGCGCACCGCATGGCCCTGGCAGTGCCGCTCGTGCTTGCCGCCATCCTTGTCCTCGAACTCGACGACCAGGTCGAAGGCGCGCCCGAGGATGTCCGTGGCATCGATGGCCCTGTTCTCCGACAGCACCGTGAGTTCGTAGGTCGAAGGGCGCGCCAGCGCCTCGTGACCCACGATGCGCCAGAACATCAGGTCGTCCTTGGCGGGCGAATCGGTTTCGATGCGGAACTCGTGGTCGGCCATGGGTGGATCTCTTCGGGGAGCCTCAATCGAAGGCGTAGGTGAAATCGGCGTCCTTGACGTCGAGCGCGACGCGGCGGATCTCGCCGCCGGCGGCCAGGCGCTGCAGGTACTCGACCGAGATCGTGGGCAGCACGGTGTTGGTCAGGATGGCGTCGATCACGCGGCCGCCCGATTCCGGGTCCTGGCAGCGCGCGACCACCTGGTCGACCACCGCGTCGCTGTACTCGAAGGGCACGCCGTGGTTGGTCTCGACGCGCTTCTTGATGCGGCCCAGCTGCAGCCGCACGATCTTCTTCATCATCTCGGGCGACAGCGGGTAGTAGGGAATGGTGACGATGCGGCCCAGCAGCGCGGGCGGGAACACCTTCATCAGCGGCGCCTTCAGCGCATCGGCCAGCGCGTTCGGATCGGGCAGCAGTTCGGGATCGCGGCACATGCTCATGACGAGCTCGCTGCCGGCGTTGGTGGTCAGCAGGATGATCGTGTTCTTGAAATCGATCATGCGGCCCTCGCCGTCCTCCATCCAGCCCTTGTCGAAGACCTGGAAGAAGATCTCGTGCACGTCCGGGTGCGCCTTCTCGACCTCGTCGAGCAGCACCACGCTGTAGGGCCGGCGGCGCACGGCCTCGGTCAGGATGCCGCCCTCGCCGTAGCCCACGTAGCCCGGAGGCGCGCCCTTGAGCGTGGAGACGGTGTGCGCCTCCTGGAACTCGCTCATGTTGATGGTGATGATGTTCTGCTCGCCGCCGTACAGGGCCTCGGCCAGCGCCAGCGCGGTCTCGGTCTTGCCGACGCCCGAGGTGCCGCACAGCATGAACACGCCGATCGGCTTCTGCGGGTTGTCCAGCCGCGCGCGCGAGGTCTGGATGCGGCGCGCGATCATCTCGAGGCCGTGCTTCTGGCCGATCACGCGCTGGTTGAGCGTGTCGGCGAGCTTGAGCACCGCCTCGACCTCGTTCTTGACCATGCGCCCGACCGGAATGCCGGTCCAGTCGGCGACCACCGAGGCCACGGCCTGCTCGTCGACCGAGGGCAGGATCAGCGGCGACTCGCCCTGCACCGCGTGGATCTTCGCCTGCAGCTCGTGCAGTTCGGCGAGCAATGCGGCGCGGTCGGGCGCGGCCTCGGCGGGCGCGGCCTCCGCATCCACCGGCTTGTTCCCCGTGCGCAGCTTCGCGCGCAGTTCCAGCAGCCGGTCGACCAGGCCCTTCTCTTCCTGCCAGCGTGCATTGAGCACTTCCAGCTGCGCCTTCGACTCGGCCAGCAGCGCCGACACCTGCGCCGCGCGCCTGGTGACGTCGATGCCGATCGCCTCCTCGCGGCCGATGATCTCCTGCTCGACCGTCAGGCCCTCGATGCGGCGCATGCAGTCCTCGACCTCGGGCGGCGTCGCGTGCTGGCTCACGGCCACGCGCGCGCAGGCGGTGTCGAGCAGGCTCACGGCCTTGTCGGGCAGCTGGCGCGCGGGAATGTAGCGGTGCGACAGCTTCACGGCGGCCTCGATGGCCTCGTCGAGCAGCTGCACGCGGTGGTGCTTCTCGAGCACGCTGGCCACGCCGCGCAGCATCAGGATGGCCTTGGTCTCGTCGGGCTCGGGCACCTGCACGACCTGGAAGCGCCGCGTCAGCGCGGGGTCCTTCTCGATGTACTTCTTGTACTCGGCCCAGGTGGTGGCGCCGATGGTGCGCAGGTTGCCGCGCGCCAGCGCGGGCTTGAGCAGGTTGGCCGCGTCGCCGGTGCCGGCAGCGCCGCCCGCGCCCACCAGGGTGTGGATCTCGTCGATGAAGAGAATGATCGGCGTGGGCGAGCTCTGCACCTCGTCGATCACCTGGCGCAGCCGCTGCTCGAACTCGCCCTTCATGCTCGCGCCGGCCTGCAAGAGGCCGATGTCCAGCGTGAGCAGCTTCACGTCCTTGAGCTGCGGCGGCACGTCGCCGCGCGCGAGGCGCTGCGCGAAGCCCTCGACCACGGCGGTCTTGCCGACGCCGGCCTCGCCGGTCAGCAGCGGATTGTTCTGGCGCCGGCGCATCAGGATGTCGACGATCTGGCGGATCTCCTCGTCGCGGCCCGTCACCGGGTCCATCTCGCCCTTCTTCGCCTTCTCGGTCAGGTCGACCGCGAACTTCTTGAGCGCATCGCCCTTGCCCATGGCGGCCGGCGCCATCGCGCCCGCGTCCTCGCCGGGCGCGCCGCTGCCCATGCCGGTGCCGTCCTGCGCGCGCATCTGGGCCTCGGGCGAGGCATCGCAGATCTTCACGAAGTTCTCGGCCAGGTCCTCGACCTTGACCTTCTCGAACTGCTTCGACAGGCCGAACAGCGGGTTGCGCAGGCTCTGCGTCTTGAGCATGCCCACCAGCAGGTAGCCGGTGCGCACCTGCGCCTCGCCGAACTGCAGGGTGGCGTAGGTCCAGGCGCGCTCGATCGCGTTCTCGATGTGCGGCGAGAAGTCGCTGATGGCGGTGGCGCCGCGCGGCAGGCGGTCGAGCGCGGCCGTCATGTCCTTGGCGATCACCGAGACGTCGAGGCCGTAGTGCTGGATCACGCGGTGCAGGTCGGAGTCCTGCGCCTGCAGCAGCTGGGCGAACCAGTGCTCGAGCTCGACGTACGGATTGCCGCGCATCTTGCAGAACACGGTCGCGCCCTCGATGGCCTTGTAGGCCAGCGAATTGAGTTTCCCGAACAGGGCGGTGCGGCTGATTTCACTCATGGAGGACTCCGTATCTCTTCAAGACGAACGAAAGGGTTTTTTATTGAAAAGCCGGCGCGCGCGGATGCGCCTCGCCGCCGGGCCGGCTCGCGATGCGCACGTCGCTCGCGTCGCGCGAACGCGGCCGCTCGCCGAGCCACGAGATCCAGCCCAGCCGCGGCGCGTTGCCGCGCTGCTGGCCGAGCCGCGTGGGCGGCACCTGCTCCTTGCGCAGCACCAGTTCGGCGTCCCACTCGAGCTCGCCGCCCAGCAGCTGCAGCATCCAGCGCTGCAGCACCGGCTGCGCATCGCCGATCGGCAGGAACATGCGGTAGCGCGCGAGATCGAGCGGCCCGACATGCAGGCGCACGCGGTGCTGGCGGTCCCAGGCGCGGGTGCCGAGCATCGCGCCCAGGCCCATCGCGCGCGAGCTCTCGCCGCGGCCCAGCCGCGTGAGTTCGGCATCGGGCAGGCTCATCCAGTGGCCGACCCAGCGCTCGAGCTTCACCGGCACGCCGAAGTAGCTGCACAGCACCGACTCCACGCCCTCGGCGCTGTGCACGCGGCGCGCGAGCCAGCCCGAGAAGTGCAGCCGCGCGTCGTCGTGGATCTCGTCGCGCCCGATGCGCCCCGGCGTGCCGATGCCCACCAGCGCGCCGATCTGCAGCCGGAAGCGGTCCTCGCCCGGCCGGTCGAGCGCGACCGCGGGCCGCGCCTGCGCCCAGGCGCGGTAGAAATGCAGCGAGAAGCGGTGCAGGAAGCTGTCGAGGAAGGCGAGCCAGGTCGGGTCGCCATGGTTCAGGCTGCGCTCGCGGATGAAGTCGCTCAGGTGCACCGGCAGCGGCCCGTTGGGGCCGATGTAGGCGAAGAAATGCTGGCGCAGCCGCGGCGGCGAATGCGCGCCGGCCGGCTCGAAGCGGCTGAAGGCGGCGGGCGCGAACGACAGCGAGGGCTCCTGGCCCACGCGCACCGGCTCGGCGCTCGGCAGCAGCGCGCGGCCCCAGCGCGGCGTGGTCGCGGCGGCCGACTCGAGCCGGCGCAGCACCGCGAAGTAGTCGTAGGCCCAGGGCTGGTCGGACCACTGGCGCAGCGCGGCATCGACGCGCGCTGCCACCGTTCCCTCGGGCGCCGCGGGCGCGGCTAGAGGATCTGGCGCGTCCCGCACAGCGGCCTCCAGCGCATGTTCTCGCCCTTGCCCGCGATGCGCACCACGGTCTCGACGAAATGGTTGACCTCGACGTGGCGCGCCAGGTAGCGCGCGAGCACGGCGCCGAACAGGAACACGCTATGGCCGTGGAAGGCGTCCTTGTCGACCTCGAGCGTGACCTCCAGGCCGCGCCCGAAGGCGATCGGCCCCTTCATCGGCAGGCGGCGCGCCACCGGCTTGCTCGTGACCGACAGCAGCCCGCGCACCTGGCCCTGGCGCATCTCGTCGGCATGCGAGGCATAGAGCATCAGCGTCTCGCGCAGGGCGGCCGCGCCCTGCTGCGGCGTGCTGTCGGAGATCGACAGGTAGTTGAGCGCGAGGTGGTCGAGCACGCGCCAGCCCAGCCCCTGGCTCACCACCGGCGACACCGGCCGCGAGGGCCCGCGCACCATGCGCACGCGCTGCGCGGGGAAGGAGTCGACGCAGTCGAAGTCGTTGTCGCGGCCCATCGGCAGCAACAGCGGCAGGTCGCGGTTGGTGCACAGCGCCGACACCGCGAGCTGGCGCAGGCTGGCCGCGTACGGCGCCTGCTGCGGATCGACGATCTGCATGTAGACCTCGGAGCCGATGTGGCTGCTGCGATTGCCCTCGGTGCGCTGGCGCACCGACAGCATGCGCGGCTCGCGCGTGGTCGTGTAGTAGGCCGGATGGCTGTGGCGCGTGCCGTGGAAGGCCGAATAGAAGGGGCGGAACGGCTGCTCGGTGGCCGCGCCCCGGTCGGCGCCCGGCGCGCCGTGGCCGATCACCTCGGTCACGGTATGCACCTCGAAGTCCTGCGGTCGCGTGCGGTCGGGCACCAGGTGGAACTGGCTCACGCCCTCGCCGAGCGGCACGCGGTCGAGCCGCTTGTGAAACAGGTTGATGGCCGGCACGCAGTGCAGCTGCAGGTTCTCGGCGCTCACCAGCTTCTCGAGCGCGGCATCGCCGCGCGAGAACAGCAGCACGATCTCGACCTGCGTCACCGGCATCGAGGGCAGCACCGACTGCAGGCCCGCGATCTTGAGGAACTGGAAGCGCTGCGGAAAGGCGAAGTACTCCTGCAGCAGCCGGAAGCCCGAGAAGCCCGTGGCCGTGACCGGCAGCAGCGCCTCGTCGTCCTCGAAGCCGACCATGCCGATGGCGCTCGGCGGCAGGCTGCGCGCCTCGCCCTGCAGCGCGCCGCCGGCGCCCAGCGGCCGCACCATCACGCCGATGGGCTGGCCCAGCGCGCATTCCTGCAACTGCCAGGCCACGTCCTCGGCGCCGCCCAGGTGCAGCACCAGCTCGTCGAGCGCGATCTGGCTGAAGTTCAGGCCCGCGGTGGTGCGCAGCACCAGGCGCAGGCCGCCGCGGATCGCGCGCGCCTGCGCATGCGTCGTCAGCGGCAGGTCGGGCGCGTAGGTGAAGTACTGGGCTCGCTGCACCTCGAGCGGCCACAGGCGCATCGCGCCGGCGGTGCGGAACTCGCAATAGGTGTTCTGGCCCACCGCATGGCGAGCGCGCAGGCCCGCGCCGCGCGGCAGCGTCGGACCGGTGGCGAGGTTGGCATCGTCGGGATCGTGCGAGAACGCGACCACCGCCATGGCCGGCGTGGGCGCGAGGAATTGCGGATAGACGATGTCGAGCAGATGCCCGGTGAAGCGCGGGTATTCGGCATCGAGCTTGAGGTTGACGCGCGCCGAGAGGAAGGCCGTGGCCTCGATCAGGCGCTCGACGTAGGGATCGGCGACCTCCTGGCCCTCGATGCCGAGGCGGTGCGCGATCTTCGGGAAGGCACGGGCGAACTCGGACGAGCTTTCGCGGAAGTAGCGCAGTTCCTGCTCGTACAGGTTCAACAGCCGTGGATCCATGACTACTTTTGCGGGTGCGCCATGTCCTCGATCTCGATGCGTCCTTCCTCCAGGTCGACCCGGCTGCGCATGAGGAACTCCAGCGGCACGGGCTGCGCCCACAGCATGCCGCGGATCTGCAGGCCGATGCTGTTGTGCGAGTCCAGGGCGGGGCCTTCCATGACCAGTTCCACTTCGAGGGTGCGTGACAAGATGCGAGGCTCGAACTGCAGGATTGCGTTCTTCAAAGCCTGTTCCATGCTGACACGCTGAACCGACGAGGTGAACTGGCCAGACAGCATAGGCAATCCGTAGTTGATGACGGAGCGCGCGGCGTTCGGGTACTGGCGATCGTCCATCGCGAGCCCGTAGCCGGTCGCGTTGAACAGCCAGCTCAGGTCGCGCAGCACGGCCGCGCGCAACGCCTGCTTGGTCAGCGTGCGCTTCTCGTCGCCCTCGCGCTTCTCGTCGGGCGCGTTGTCGACGAGCCGGTCGAGCAGCGAGGGCTGCAGCCGCTCCTGCGCGCCGAGCTCAGCCACCGTCGCGGCCCTGCGCCGTCGCCGCGCCGTCGTCCGTCTCGTCCCCGGCCTCGGCGGGCCGCGACGCGAAGACGATCTCGCGCACGTCCATGATCGCGTATTCGCCCTGGTCGCTGCCGAGCACGCGCTGGCCGTGACCGGCCCAGACCTCGGGGCGCAGTTCCCGCCACGCCGTCTTGCGCGCGAGCTGCAGCTCGCCGTCCTCGCACTTCTCGCTGCCCTCGTAGCGCGTGGGGATCAGCGCCAGCGTCTGGCCGCCGTTCTCGAAGTCCAGGTGCGCGGGCATCCACACGCAGTCGCGCAGGTCCTCGGGTGGCTCGATCTTCACGCGCGCGAGCCGTGCATAGGGAATCCAGTAGTACTTGCCGTTGACGAAGGCCTCGAGCACCGGGCCCAGCCGCATGTCGGCGTCGGCCAGCCACTCGAAGGGCACGCCGTCGATGCTGCCGCCGATGGCCGGCGCCGCCTCGAAGGCGCGCCGGCGCAGGTCTTCGGCCAGCTCGAACTCGCCGCGTCCCTGCCGCAGCAGCGACTCGATGAGCAGCGCCAGCCATTCGTCGGGCTGGCCGAAGATCATGGGCGTGCGCGTGCCGGCGAACACCTCGGCGCGCAGGCCTTCGCAGCGCACGGCCTCGCCGTACACCTGCTTCATCGGAACGGCGAGCGCATCGAGCTCGGCCGCGACCGTCAGCTGGTTGAGCGCGCGCTCCCACTGGCCCAGCACGCACAGCAGCTGGGCCATGAAGACGCGCGGCTTGCTGTCGGCGGGCCTGGCGCGCACGTCGTCGCTGAGCGCCTTGAGGGCGGCGGCCGGATCGGCCCCCTTGAGGAGTTCGGCGGCGGTGCTCATGCTGCCGCCTCGACGAAGGTGCAGGTGCGCACCGCGCCGCGCGCGCCGCTCTTTTGCTGCGGCGCCGAGCGGATCTCGAGCTTGCGGTAGCTGAAGAAGATGATGTCGCAGGGCCGCTTGGGCATGCCGCCGGTGACGATGGCGTGGCAATGCACGCGCGCGCCCTCCATCACGAACTCCAGGTGCGACTGCTGGTCCTTCGAGCTGTCGCCGCCGGCCTTGAAGACCGACACCGTGACCTTGAGGTCCGCGTCCTGGTTCTTCAGCAGGCTCGCGATCGACGCGGTGGCGGCATCGCAGTCGCGGATGACGATGAAGGGATAGTTGCGCAGCTTGCCCTTGCTCGAGCCCGGCGGAACGATCACGTCGGTCTTGTACGAGTAGCCGCCGATCTCCATGCGCTGCTTGCCGTCCTCGTAGGTGCGCTGGGATTCGCCCTCGATGGGCGAGCCCTTGCTCTCGATCATCATCGCGAAGTCGTTGCCCGATTCGCCCGAGAGGTGATCGAGCAGGCGCAGCGCCTCATCGGGGTCCAGTCTTCCGTCGTATGTCCAGCTCATGTCGATCTCCTGAGAACAGAAACAGTCATCGCGCGGACGGGCCCTCGCCCGTCCAGCGCACCATCGCGGCATAGGTCTGCCGCGCCTTGTCGGGGGCCAGTTGGCCGCGCACCCGCACCTCGGGCAGCGCGGCTTCGAGCGGCGCGGCACCGAACAGCCGCGGCGTGGTGTAGGGGCTGGCCGCGGTGGCGAGCACCAGCAACCGGCCGCCGGGCGCCTCCAGCCACGGCAGCTCGAAGCGCTTGGCCGCGGGCGCTTCGCGCGTGCCGCGCTCGAAGCGGTTGGTCTCGCCGGGGTCGTCCGGATAGACGGGACGCAGGCCGCCCTGGCCATCGATGCCCACCACCACCATGTCGACCGAGGCCCCGCTGGCATTGCGCACCTGCAGCGCCGCGCGCTCGCCTTCGCGCAGCGGCAGCAGTTGGCCGGCGGCGGCGCGCTGCGCGGGTTCGCTGCGCAGCAGGCGGTCGCCGCGCCAGACCTCGAACACGGCCTCGAAGCCCTCGATCGGCGAGGCACTGGCCTGGCTCATCGCCAGCAGCTGGTTCCACCACTTCAGGCGCGCCAGCGTCTCGATGCGGCGCCGCGCGGCGGCCACGTCGGCGAGCAGCTGGGTGCCGGCACCGAGCGCGCCCGACAGCACCTCGATGCGCTGGCCGGCGGCGCCGAGGTCGGTCCAGCGCACATCGGCCGCTGCGGTGTCGCCCGTGCCGAGCGCGAGCACGGAGGCCGGATAGTCGAGGCTCAGCCGCTGCGGCAGGCCACGCTCGTTGCCGCGCACGCGCAACGCGAACGCGGCCGGCGCGGCCAGCGGCGAGGCGCTCCACAGCGCGCCGCCCGAGAGTTCGCGCAGCGCCGCGGGCACGGGAAGGCGCGCGCTGTCGCTATCGACCTGCGGCACCCGTGCCGGTGCGCTGCGCACGGTGCCGTCCTCGAGCGTGGCGTTGATGCGCAGTTCCTGTTGCGGTTGCAGGCCGTCGACCAGGCCGGCCTGCAGCACCAGGCTGTCGCCGCTGCGCTGCGCGCGCCAGGCCGGCAAGGTGGAGACGGCACCGGCGCTGTTGGCGAACAGCGGCGCGTCGAGGTTGCCCTCGGCCACCGGCGAGGGCAGCTCGCGGGTCGGGAAGCGCTGCGCCAGTTCGTCGATCACCGGCGGGTAGAGCGCGAGCACGCCGTCGAACAGCTCGCGCCAGGTGGCGGGTCGGCGTTCGAGCGCGCCGGCCACGGCCCAGGTCAGCAGGCCCTGCGGCCGCGCGTTGCGGCCCTGGCGCGGCAGCCGCAGCTCGGGCGTGATCTGGTGGCTCTCGGACGCGAAGAAGGCGACGTAGCGCGCGCGCGCCACGCGCTCGGCCACCGGCGGCGCGGCCGGGGCGGCAGGCGGCACGGCCGCCGGCGCGGCGCGCAGCTGGCCCGCGCGCAGGCCGCGCCAGCGCACCTCGTCGTCGGCCGGGCCTTCGGCGACCGCGGGCACGGCGGCGCCGGCGTTGCGCGTCATCGAGGTGGCGGCGCAGGTGTCGAACACCGACCAGACGAACACGCCGCGCGCGAGGAAGGCCTGCACCCAGCCGTCGAAGTCGACGTCGCGCACGCCGCCCGCGAGCGCGCTGTCGACGCCGACGGCACCGCGCACGTCGCGCGCGAGGAAGTTCTCGGCCAGCCCGTCGGGCTCCTGGTAGCGCTTGGTGGCATCGCGCCAGCGCGTGCCGTGGCCCGAGAAATAGAGCAGCACGAAGTCGCCGCTGCGCGACTGCGCGAGCAGCCGCGACAGCGCGTCATGGATGGCCTGCGACTCGGGCAGCGCGGCGCCGCTCACGCCGTCGGCCAGGGTCGTGATGTCGCCCGCGCCGAAGCCCTGCCGGAGCAGTGCGTCGCGCATCAGCGCCACGTCGTTGCGCGGCGCCTGCAGCCACAGCGACTGCGGCTGGTTGACGAGTTCGGAGACACCCACCAGCAGCGCGCGCTGGGTGGCGAAGGCGCGCGGGGCGAGGCAGGCGAGCGCGAGCAGCAGGAGCCACGAAAGCCAGGCCTCCCGCGTCGCCATCGACCGCCGCGCGACAGGGCTCATGGCCGCTCCGACGCCCGTCCCGCCGCCTCGACCAGCGGCGAGGCCGCCAGCACCTGCAGGCTCTTCTCCACGTCGGGCACGCGCAGCCGCCACACGCCGTTGCTGCCGGGGCCGCCGACCACGTCGGCCGAGATCGCCTGCAGCAGCCGGTCGGCCTCGTCCACGCGCACGCCGTCCTTCCAGCGCACCGTGAGATCGGCAGCGGCCGCGACCGGGGCCGTGGGCACCGAGCGGAAGCGCACCTCGTCCTGCGCCTCGTGGCCGCCGAACAGGCCCACGTTCTGCACCACCACGCACAGGGCCAGCACCGCGAACGCGGGCCGCATCCAGCCGTCGGCGCCGAGCCAGCGCCGCACGCTGCCCCACCAGCCGCCCTCGGGGCCGGGCTGGGGCCGCGCGCGCGGCGCGGCGGCCGGGCCCGATGCGTTGCGCGCGGCCGGCAGCCAGGCGGCACCGAGCTGCGACGCCGCGTCGCGGTACAGCGACTGGTAGTCGACGCGCGGATCCTTCGGGCCGAGCGGCGTGCCCGACAGCACGGCGAACACGCCGCCCACGGTGCGCAGCGCGATGCGGCCGGGCTCGGGCGCGATGGCGGGCGCGGCCTGCGCGGCCCACTCGTCGTGCACCGCGCGGATGGCGGCGAGCCGCGTGGCCGAGACCTCGCCGAGCACGCGCGCGGCGAGTTGCGGGCTCGGCTCGAGCGTCAGCACGTTCCAGGCCTGGATCAGTCCGAAGGCCGGCTCGAAGGGTTCGTCGTCGGGCTCGAGCAGCACGTCGAAGGCCGAGGCCCAGTCGGCCTCGCCGGCCGCCATCCAGCCCTGCCAGAGTTCGCCGTGGATGCAACGGTCGAGCAGCACGCCGAGCAGCCGGCCCTCGTGCACCACGCTGACCAGCCGGCCCGGCGCCCAGCGCGCGCCGAAGCTGCGCTGCGCCACGGCCTCGCGGCGGCGCGCGAGCTCGGCCAGCGGCAGCAGCAGGTCCACCGGCGGCGAGGCTGCTTCGGGTGCCGCGGCGCGCGTGCCGGGCATGGCGACGGTCGCGAGCCCGGGCGTCTCGGGCGCGAAGGCCGCGGCCGCGCCGGGCCCGGTTTCGAAGGCGCTGCGGATCGCGCTGAGCGGTGGCCAGAGATGGGTGGTCATGGCGTCTGTTCCTGAATGGCTATGTCTTCAGGCATAAGACGCTTCAGCGCCCAGGATTTTGAAAACCTGCAGGATCGCCGCCATGTTGTCGGCCTCGATGGCGATGCCCAGGGTGCCCTGGATCCAGCCGCCGAGCCGGGTCCTGGCGTAGTCGGCGGTCAGGCCCTCGCGCTTGTGCACCAGGCCGAGCCGGCCCGCGCGGTAGTGGTAGGAGGCGATGGCATGGCGCGAGGCGATGCCCGACAGGCCGCCCTCGGCCTCCTTGCCGAAGCCCTCGCACAGCAGGATGCGCTCGGGCTCGGGCAGCTCGGCGATGAAGGCGCGCGCCGCCTGCTGCACCGCGAGGCTGCTGAGGCCGTGCTCGGCCAGGCAGCCCTCGAGGTCCTCGTCGGCGCCCAGTTCGTCCTCGAGCTGGGCCTCGGTGATCTGGTCGCCGATCGACAGCTTGCGCTTGAAGGCGGCCGAGCGCGTGCAGTCGATCAGGTAGCGGCGGAAATAGGCGCACAGCGCGAAGGCGGTCGAGGGGGCGCTGTGGCCCGCGCGCTCCTCGGCCTCGTCGGGATCGGCATCGAGCCGCAGCACCTTGACGTAGATGAACTGCGCCACCAGTTCCTGGCGCCCTTCGCCGAGCACCTGCAGCTCGGGCGGATTGCAGGCCACCAGCGCGTCGCCGACGATGCGGTACATGCGGCCCATGTCGTTCGACGTGAGCGTCTGGCGCCGGCGCCACAGGCGCACGAGTTCGCCGCTTTCCTCGGACGACAGCGTTTCCTGCATGGATTCAACGGCCGGGGCCGGGCCTCGTGGCGGCATTCACGCTGTCGTCTCCTCAGTCGTCCTCGCAGACGCCCTCGGTCGGCACCAGGCATTGCGCGAGGCCGGCGCCCACCGGCCCACCGCGCGTGCGGATCGCCGAGGACGCCGCGGCGCTCGCCACCGCCAGACCGCGCGGCAGCAGGATCCAGAGCTGGCCGCGTTCCTTCATGCGGCGCGCGTTGGTCGCGGCCTGCTGGCCGTTGCCGAAGAAATAGTCGGCCCGCACCGCGCCGCGGATCGCGCCGCCGGTGTCCTGGGCGATGGTCAGGCGCTGCATCGGCGCGCCGCTGCCGGGCGTGCGCGTCGAGACGAACACCGGATAGCCCAGCGGCGTGCTGCGCGGATCGACCGCGATCGAGCGGCCGGCCGACAGCGGCACGCCGAAGGCGCCCACCGGGCCGCCGGGCGTGGCCGCCTCCTTGAAGAACACGTAGCTCGGGTCCTTGATGCCGGTGCCGGCCACCGGGCCGGCCGCGCGCCGCCCGGGCACCACCACCGCTCCGCTCGCGGCGGGCCGCGCCAGCGTGAAGCCGCGCGTGCGGATGGTGGTCGAGACGTTGCCCGAATCGTCGTCGTCGCCGTCGTCGAGGTCGAGCTCGATCGACGAGCCGCGCACCTTGACCGGGCTGCGCGGCTTGCCGTTGGCGGCCTGCGCCAGCGTGGGCCGGAACGGCTGGCCGTTCTGCTCGGCGTAGGCGACGCGGATCATCTCGCCGCTGGCCAGGCGGATGCGGCCCGAGCCCTGGATCTGCATCTCGTAGAGCGCGGTGGCGCTCGAGACGAAGGCCAGCACCTTGGCGTTGGGCGCGCCCTTGGTCTCGATCTCCTCGCGCGTGTAGTACGGCAGCAGCTGCTTGCCCTCGATGCGCAGGCGCACCTTGCGGTCGAGCGTGTCGCGCACGATGCCCGAGAGGTCGAGCGCGTAGAGGCCCGGCGCGCCCATGTCGCGCGTGCTCAGGCCGGTCTGCACCACCACGTTGCGGCCCTGCACGCGCGCGGCCACGGTGCCGTCGCCCGCGGGCAGCTTGCGCGCGTCGGCGAACAGCATGTCCTCGGGCTGGCCGTACACCGGGTAGATGAACGGCGGCGCGTAGCTGCGGCTGCCCTGGATCTCGGGCTCGAAGTAGCCGGTGACCACGCCGTCGGGGCGGCGGTCGTCGTCGCGGATCTGGTAGACCGAGAACTCGGTCTCGAAGAAGTTGCGGATCGAGGGATTGCTCTTGCCGTCGACCTTGGTCGCGCGGTCGCAGACCGACTTCCATTCGGTGCCGCGGCCGTTGAGCACCTTGCAGCTGCCGAGGAAGGCGGGCCAGGTCTCGGCGAAGTCGTCGCGGGTCCAGCCCGGCACCGCGTCGAAGCCGACCGCGGTGTAGGTCGCGAGCTGGGTCGAGAAGGTGCGCGCCTGGCCGGCCACGCTGCCGCTGGCGGGCGGGCGCGGTGCCGGCGCGGGCGCCGGCGCCGCGGCGGCCGTGTCGGTGCTGGGGGCGGGGGCCGGGGCGGCGGCGGGCGGCGGCACGGCGCAGCCCGCGAGGAAGGCGGCGGCGGCGGTCGCGGCGGCCACGGCGGCGCGGTGCAGGACCGGCGCGGGCGTCGGCGCGAGGGCCGGAAGGTGCTTGTTCATGGTGAAGATCTCCTTCGTGGAAAGGTGGCCCGTCGGGTCACGCTCTACAGACGATTACTTCTCGACGATTTTGAAATTGGCGACGCCATAGACGTCGTCGCAGGGCGTGCCGGGCGCGCACACAGGCTTGCCCAGCAGCGGTGAAGGCCCGCTGCCGCGGGTGGCTTCGAGGGCCGCGAGCACCGGCAGCGGGAACTGCGGGAACACGCCCTCGTTCTGCACGCCCGAGGCGCCGAAGTCGCGCTCGTGCTCGCTGACGAGCACCGCGAACTGGTTGGTCCCGGCGGGCCCGCCGGCCTCCATCGGCCACGAGGCACGCGGCAGCGCGAGGGGGCTGCCGGCGGTGATCTTGTTGTACTTGTCGAGCAGGTTCGGGAACAGCAGGAACATCTCGCCGCCGCTGGATAGCAGGAACACGTAGACGTAGCCGTCGCGCTTGCTGCGCACTTCGAAGGCCAGTTTGTCCTTGCCGATCGCGACCTCTGGCTTCTTCGCCGAGGCCGTGACATCGAAGCCGGCCGCGGCGCCGCCGGCCAGCGACTGCAGCGATTCGAGCGCCGTGCGCGGTGCCGGGGGCGGCGCGGGCGGAGGGGGTGGCGGAGGCGGCGGTGTCTGCGCGACCTGCTGCGTGTCGCCACCGGATGGCGGCGGCGCGCTCGCGATCGGCGGCGTGTCGCCATGGCCGCGTCCCTGGAACCACCACCAGCCGCCGCCGGCCGCGGCCGCGAGCAGCGCCGCCGAGACCAGCGCCACGGCGGTCTTGTTGCCACCGGCGCGCGCACCCGCCGAGGGTGCCGGCGCGGGCGGCAGCACCACCGTCTTGCCGCCACCGCCGCTGCGGCTGTTGGGCCCCGGCGCCGCCGACGTGGCGCGCGCGTGCTGCGAGGGATGCGCGGGCGGCGCGATGCTCTGGCTGGTCTCGAGCCCGAGCGCCGCGCGCAGTTCGGCCATCGACTGCGGCCGCGCCTCGGGCCGCACGCCGAGCCCGGCGTCGATCGCCTCGAGCAACTGCGGGCTGTAGCGCTGGCGCAGGATCTCGTTGCCCGCGAGCGGCACGTAGCTGTCGGACAGGAGGCGCGCCACCGACGGCGGCGGCGCGCGGCCGCACACGGCCACGTGCATCACGGCCGCGAGCGCGTAGACGTCGGTCCATGCGCCCTGCGACATGTCGGGCATCTCGGCGTACTGCTCGATCGGCGCATAGCCCGGCTTGAGGATCACCGTGATCGCCTGCGTCTTGTCGGTGATCACGCGCCGTGCCGCGCCGAAGTCGAGCACCACCGGCCGGCCCGAGCCTTCGAGCAGGATGATGTTGTCGGGCGCGATGTCGCGGTGGTAGCAGTTGGCGCCATGCATCACGCCGAGCGCCTGCGTGACGCCGTCCATGATGCGCACCAGCCAGGCCTCGTCGACGCCCGCGGGGATCGACACCAGCGCCTGGCGCAGGGTGTCGCCGCGGTAGAAGGGCATCACCATATAGGTGGTGCCGCGTTCCTGCCAGAAGCGGTAGACCTTGAGCAGCGAGGGGTGGTCGAACTGGGCGAGCAGGCGGGCTTCGTTGATGAAGCTGCGCATGCCGAGGTCGAAGGTCTCTCGGTGGCGTTCGGAGAGGGGGACGACGCTGCCGTCGTTCTGGCGGGTGGAGAGGGACGAGGGGAGGTATTCCTTGATCGCTACGACGCGTTCGAGGGTGTGGTCCCAGGCTTCGTAGACGACGCCGAAGCCGCCCTGGCCTATGACTCGGGTGATCTCGAATTCGGCGAGGCGGCTGCCTACGGGGAGGAGGCCGGCTTCGTGGGGTGTTCCTTGGGATGGGCCCGTGGCTGGATTTGTCGGGGGGTTCGTGGGGGCGAACAACGGGCTGTTGGTGCGCGTGGGCTGGCCGGACGTGATGACTGTGGCGCTGTCGTCCAGGGGCGTGGTTCGGGGGACGACTCGGGTGCGGTCGTCGTTGCCTTCGGGCTTGATTTCCTCGGTCATGGGATAGGGGCCTCGAGGTGGCTTGCTCCCTGCGGGAGGCTGTTGGCCGGGTCTCGCCCCGGCGGGCGACCTACTTTCTTTTGCTTCGCCAAAAGAAAGTAGGCAAAGAAAAGGCGACCCCACTGTCTGCGACCCTCCGCTTCGCTCCGGGCAACCTGCGGTGCTCGCGTTTCGCGGGGTCTCGCAGAACTCGCTTCGCTCAAACAGCTGCGAGCCCTGATCCGCGAAACGCTGCGCTCCTCGGCGCAGCCAGAGGGGATCAGGGTCAACGCGCCATGGCGCGTCCTTGTGTGGGGGGTGCGAGCACGACCGCTACGCCCGATAGCCAAGGCCGAGCGAAGCGAAGGCCCGTTGGGCATGCGGGGCCGAGCGCAGCGATGGCCCGACCCACTCCCCTCTGGCTGTGCCGAGGAGCGCAGGGGAAAGCGGGATAAGGGCCGCAGCTGTCTGAGCGGAGCGCAGCGCAGCGAGTTCTGCGGACCCCCGCTTTCCCCGAGCACCGCAGGTTGCCCGTAGCGAAGCGAAGGGACACAGACAGTGGGGTCGCCTTTTCTTTGGTTACTTTCTTTTGGCGAGACAAAAGAAAGTGACTCGCCCGCCGGGGCGAATTCCCGGCCGACAGCCTCAGCAAAACAATCAGAGGAAGACAAAGCTCACTCCCCTCCCCCAAGAAACAGCGCCTCGAACTGCAGATCCATCGGAAGCCCGACGCAAACCATCCGCAGCCCGCTTTCAACGGCAGGATCCCCGATCCACAAGGAGGCCCCTTCCAAAGGCAAAGCCAACGCACCTTCAGAGGACGAAGCATCCGAACCAGAAGCACCGAACAACCGAGCCAGCGCCGCATCGAACCGCGCCGCATCCAGATCCAGCTCCAGCCCTTCCAGAGCAGCCTGAGTAGCCACCCCCCACCACCGCAAGGCAGCCACCAACGCAGCCCCCTCGAGCTCAGAGAGCAACGGGTCTTCCAGCTCCACAGCCACGGTGAAAGGAAAGTACCGCCCCACCCCATCGACCGAAGGCATCAACACCCCGATCCACCCCCGCTCCCCCGCCACCCGAGGCCCCAGCACGAAGCACCACACCGGCGCCTCGAGGTAGTGCGAAGTCCAGTCCGCATGCCGATCCCGCAACCGCGCCAGCCCGCGCTGCAGCCACGCATCCCACACCTCCCGAAACGATTCGGGCAAGCGGCGATGCGCGAAGTCCCCCATCCCCGGCAACTTGCCGAACCATCCCGGCAATTGCGTGGAAGCGAACAACGGGGACGAGGCGAGGTTCACAAGCCCTCCGGGCACGAGAACTCGCGCAGTTCCTTCAACCGGATCGGGTGCTGCACGCTGTTGGTCGTCACCTCGAAGCGGGTGCGCCGGTTGCCGACCTGGAAGGTGATGAAGAACTTCTCGGGCGCGTCGCCGGCCTCGAGCTGGCCGTCGTCGAGCGTGCGGAACAGCGCCCACGGCCCATCGACCGCCGAACCCGAGCTGCCCGTCGCCGAGGGCGGGCTCACCTGCACGCGCACCTGGTTGCTGCCCTTCGGTCCGGGCCACTGCACCGCCATCGGCACCACCGGGCCGTGCGCGTACTTCACGAGCTGGCCGTCGACGTCGAGGATGAACTGCGTGATGCTCGCGTCCATCTCCACCGGCTTGAAATCGAGCCGCATCGACGGACCGCGCCCGCCGCCGCGGAAGAAGATCTCCTTGATGCGCGCCGCGCGCTCGAACTGCGCCAGCGCCTGCGTGGTGATGGCGCCGCGCTCGGCCACGGGCTTGTAGCGCCACGGCCGCGTGCTGGTGTCGACCAGCGCGGCCAGCCGCTTCTGGAAGAAGTCGTCCATCAGGCCGCCGGCGCCGAACATCTGGCCGAAGTCCTCGGGCAGCACGTCGCGCTTGCTGTTCTGCACGAAGGGATAGCGGCCCGCGATGGCGCGCGCGCAGAACTCGGCCACGGGGCGCAGGTCCTGGCTCAGGTTGCCGCGCTCGGCCACCTGGGCCTGCGTGGCGCCGGTCTGGCTCAGGTTCTCGATCATGCTGCGCACCGGCTCGGGCAGGCGGCCGGCGTCGGACTTGAGCTTGCCGGCCACGTCGCCGGGCGGCGGCGAGGTGCGGCCCTTGACCGCGGTGTCGACCGCGTTGAGGTAGACGTAGACCTCGTTGAACAGCTTGAGCGCGTCGTCGATCGGCGCCGGCTGGTTCGGGCCGCCGGCGGTGACGAGGCGGCGCAGCGATTCGAAGCGGTCGTCGACGATGCTCTCGATGCGCTTGCCCGGCGCGACCTGGCGGCCGGGGTCGCCGCCGAACAGGTCCTCCAGGCCCTTGCGCGTGTTGCGCACGGTCTCGGTCGCCTTGCTCACCACGTCCTTGTTGGCATCGGCGGCGGGGATCAGCGTGGTCTGCTTGACCACCGCGCGCAGGAAGTTCGCGAGCGGCGAATCCACGCCCGAGAGGATGCGCGCGGTCTCGATGTTCTTGTCGAGGCCGGTGACGCGGATCAGCCGCACGTCGGCCAGCAGCGCTTCCCACTGCTTGACGTACTCGGCCAGGTAGAGCCGGCGCACGCGGTCGGTGAGCTCGCCGAGCGCGGCCACGTCGCGCAGCCGGTCGGCGGTGTTGCGGTCCTGGCCCAGCACCCACGGGTCCTCCTGCGCGAGCAGGCCGGTCAGCACCACCACCTCGTTCTGGAAGCGCTTGTGGTAGCCGTCGTAGGTGAACATGCCGGGCACGCCCTCGGTCAGCGGCTTGCCGCTGATGCGCTCGAACACCAGCGGGCCCGAGGGACCGGTGGCCTGCGCCACGCTGAAGGCCGGGATGTCGCGCGAGGCGCGCTGGCGCTTGAGGCGGCTGAACACGCGCTGCTCGAGCGGATAGCTCGCGAGCACCGCGCGCACGCTGCGCACCAGGTTCTCGTCCATCTTCAGCGGCGAGCGCGGCGGGCCCTGCGCGATCAGCACGTCGAGCTGGTCCTCGAGCTGCTTGCGCTGCTCCTCGGGAATGCCGCGGTCGAGGCTGCGCGACCAGTCGAGCGTGATCCAGGCCTTGAGCGCCTCGGCATCGAAGTGCTCGGGCTGGTAGAGCATCAGGTAGCTCTTCAAAGCCTCGTAGGTGTACTCGAGGTTGTCCTTCTGCGCGGTGCGCAGCTGGTCTTCCAGCCGCTTGGCGATCTGCGGCAGGAAGGCCTCGTTGAGCGCGCGCTGGTGCACCAGCATGGCGGCGGCATCGAGCTTGTCGCCCTGGTAGAGGCCCAGGGTCATGGCCAGCGGCTCGTCGCCCAGGCGGTTCTCGGGCGTGCGCCAGATGTCGCGCAGGTTCTGCAGCACCGGCGCCACCTCGACCAGGTTCTGCACCCGCGCCGGCAGCGCGGCCAGGTTCTGTTTGGCCGGATCGACGCGCGCCTCGACCGACTTCAGGTAGTCCATGTTGCGCAGCGTGCTGTAGCCCCAGGCCGCGAGCAGGCCCACGGTCAGCAGCGTCATCGCGGCCACGGCCGCGAAGCGCAGCGTGTGGCGGCGGCGCTCGAGCTTGACGTCGGCGCCGGCCAGGCGCTGCTCGGGGAACACCACCTCGCGCAGCAGCGTGGTGAGGAAGTAGCTGCGTCCGCTCGACTTCTGCGGCGCGAGCATCGCGCGCTCGATGCCGAAGCTGCGCGCCAGGCTGCCCATCACGCGATCGATCGGGCTGCCTTCCTGCGTGCCGCTGGTGAAGTACACGCCGCGCACCCATGGCGGCTGGGTGAAGCGCGAGCCGGTGAAGACCTGGTCGAGCAGGTCCGACAGCAGCGGGCCGATGGCGCCGAACTGCGCCGGGAAGCCGAAGATCGCGGCACGGCGCGTGCCGTCGGTCTCGCGCTGCATGCGCGCGATCAGGCCGTCGTTGACGCGCTGGTGCAGCAGCGCGAACTCGCGCTGGAAGGCCAGCGACAGGCCCTTCTCGTCGACCTGCTGGTTCTCCTCGGGCGGCAGCGTGAAGCCGAACACCTGCGCGCGCTGCTCCTTGCCGAGGTCGTCGAAGTAGTCGGTGAAGCCGTACAGCAGGTCGCTCTTGGTGACCAGCACGTAGACCGGCAGCCGCGTCGTGAGCTTGCCGTCGAGCTCGAGCAGGCGCGCGCGGATCGAGGCCGCGAGCTGCGAGCGCGCCTCGGCCCCCTGGCTCAGCAGGTCGCCGACGCTGACCGTGAGGAACACGCCGTTGAGCGGCCGGCGCGGGCGCACCTTCTTGAGCAGGCCGAGGAAGCCTTCCCAGGCGCTCTTGTCCTCCGACTGGTGGCTGTCCTGCGTGGTGTAGCGGCCCGCGGTGTCGATCAGCACGGCCTCGTCGGTGAACCACCAGTCGCAGTTGCGCGTACCGCCCACGCCGCGGATGGCGCCGGGGCCGAACTTCTCGGCCAGCGGGAACGACAGGCCCGAGTTGACCAGCGCGGTGGTCTTGCCCGCGCCCGGCGCGCCGATGAACACGTACCAGGGCAGGTCGTAGAGATAGCTGCCGCCCGAGATCGAGAGCCAGTCGCGCCAGCCGGGCTTCTTGCCGGCCGCGTGCAGCTTCATCTGCTTGAGCGTGGCCACCGCCTCGTTGAAGCGGGTGTCGAGGATCTGCTGCTCGCCGGCCACCGGCGTGCCGGCCTTGGCCGCGGGCGCCTTCATCAGGCCGTCGGTCAGGTGCTGGCTGGCGCGGCGCGCGCGCCAGCGGCGGTAGATGGCGCGCAGCAGCACCAGCAGCACGATCACGCCGATGACGATGGCGCGCACGGTCTCGCTCTCGAGCGGCGCCAGCGCGCCGATCTTCACCAGCGGGCCGATCCACCAGATCAGCAGCGCGACGACGATCAGCGCGAGCAGCGTCAGCAGCAGCGGGCTGAACAGGAAGCCGAAGATTTTCTTGATCATTTGGTCGCTCCCGTGGCGGGCGACGGCGCAGGCGGCGCGGCGGCGGCGGGCGCCGACGCCAGGCGCTCGGGCTCGGTCAGCAGCACCACCTCGACGCGGCGGTTGCGCGCGCGGTTGGCGGGCGAGTCGTTGGGCGCGACCGGCTCGGCATCGGCCTTGCCGTCGGAGCGCATGCGCGCCGGATCGACCAGCGTCGACAGCGCGCCCTTGACCGCGTCGGCGCGCGCGGCCGACAGGTGCCAGTTCGATGGATAGCGCAGCGAGCGGATCGGCTGGTTGTCGGAGTGGCCGGTGATCAGCACCTCGCCCTTGACCTCGGCCAGTGCCTGGCCGATGCGGCGCAGCACCGGCAGCGACTGCGCCATCGGGTCGGCGCTGCCCGAGCCGAAGAAGGAGTCGCCGCGCAGCCGCACCACGCTGCGGTCGGCCTCGTCGGTCACGGTGACCAGGCCCTGCTTGATCTCGGGCTCGAGGAAGCGCGCGAGCCGCGGCGTCTTGGCCGGCGCGGCCGGCGGCGCGATCTGGATGTTGGGCACGCGCAGGCTCGACAGCGCCGAGTAGGTGGTGTCGGAGCGGTAGTTGAGCGTGAGCCGCAGGCCGAACCAGGCCAGCGCGAGCAGTAGCGCGAAGCCGGCCGCGAACACCCACAGCGGCAGCGACTCGCGCAGCCGCACCGTGCCCGCGCCCTGCCCGCGCCAGTGCGGCGAGAGCTCGGGCTCGACCGCGGGGCGGTCCTTGGCGATCAGGTCGGCCAGCCGCTGGCGCACCGAGTCGAGCTGCGCGCGGCCGTTGTCGACCACGCGGTAGCGGCCCTCGAAGCCGAGCGCCAGCACGCTGTAGATCAGCTCGAGCAGCTGGCGGTGCGTGGGCACGTCCTGCGCGAGCTTGGCCAGCAGCTGGAACACCTTCTCGCCACCCCAGGTCTCGTTGTGGAACTGCACCAGCAGGCTCTGCTTGTTCCAGCCGGCCTGCACGCCCCAGGGCGTGTTGGCCACCGCCTCGTCGAGCGCGGTGCACAGCACGTAGCGCGCGGCCAGCACCGATTCGTTGCCCACGCCCGCGCGGCGCGCGTTCTGGTCGAACTGGTTGACGGCCTCGGCGGTCGAGGCGCGCAGCGCCGGCACGTTGGGCGGCTGCACCAGGTTGCGCAGCTTGCCGATCAGCACCAGCAGCTTGCCGGCCGCCGACACCAGCGGATTGAGCAGGCCGAGCTCGCCGAGGTCGGCCACCGGCGTGGGATCGGTGGCGGGGAAGAAAGGCGCGGGCGCGGCCGAGGCCGCCGGCGCATTGGCCGGCGTGCGCGGCTTGGGCTTGATGACCGTGCGCTCGGACTCGAAGGCGGCGAAGGGGTCGGGAGGTGTGCTCATGATGCGTGGGTCCCGCGAAGAAAGACGGGATCGGACTTCCGGACGCAGAGGACGCGAAGGTTCCGCGAAGGACGCGAAAGGAACACAAGAAATGGATTCCCGGACTTCTTTCGCGTCCTTCGCGGAACCTTCGCGCCCTTCGCGTCCGGGCAGCCCGAATCCGGCAGCGCATCCGTCTGGCACGACCGGATTTCCGTCGAGGTGTTCATGACCGGATCGCCCAGAACGCGAGGTCGAGGCCCGGGAAGTCGCCCGCGATGTGCATCGCCACGCCGCCCGACTGCTCGAGCTGGCGCCAGAGGTCGCTGTTGCGGGTCTCGAGCTCGAAGTAGTTCGCGCCCGCGTGGAACGGGATCTGGCGCGGCGCCACCGGCATCGGCGTCAGCGTGACGCCCGGCAGCGCGAGGTTGACGAGGTCGCGGATGCGCTCGACCGGGCCGATCTTGACCTGCGTCGGGAAGCGCGCGCGCAGCGCCTCGCTGGGCATGTGGGCGTTGACGGCCAGCACGAAGGTGGCGTTGCGCTGCAGCTCGACGTCGCTGACCACGGCCACGCGCACGCCGTGCTTGCGGTCGTGCAGGTCGATGCGGATCGCCGACTGCTCGAGCACCATCGACAGGCTGCGGCGCAGGTCGTCCATCAGCGGCCGGAAGCTCATCGCGAGGTCGTCGTGGATGTAGGGACCGAAGCGCGCCACGCGGCGCGAGTCGCGAAAGCTCGCGAGGTCGCCGGCCAGGCCCAGCGCCTGCTCGAAGAAGCGCTGCGGATGCAGCATCGCGCTCCTGGCGAGGTGCGCGAACACCGCCTCGTTGCGGTTCACGGTCTGCAGCAGCATGAAGTCGGCGATCTCGGCCACGCCGCCGGTGCCGCCCTGCGTCATGCGCCCGGCCAGCGCCTCGCCGCGCTGGCGCAGCAGGCCCAGCAGCTCGTCGAGCCAGGCGCGGATCACCGCATGGCCCGCCACGTCGAGCAGCGGCGGCAGCATCGCGCGCTCGAGCTGCACCTGGTTGTCGACGCGGCGCTCGACCACGCGCGCCACGCCCAGCGTGGTCCAGGCATCGGTCGCCTCGCTCGCGCGCATCAGCCGCGTGTGGAGCTGGCCCAGCTGCAGCATCGCGGTGCGCTCGCCCGCGGTGTTGGAGTCGGGCACGTCGGACTCGAGCACGCGGTGGCGCACCAGCTCCTCGTACTCCTCGGCATCGGCCTCGCGCGCCCCGGCGCGGCGCAGTGGCAGCGCCAGCACCACGGCCTCGTCGCGCATGGTCTGGGGGATGTCGATCGGTTCGGGCAGCGGATCGACCGCCGGCATGTCGAACACCGTGCCGTCGCCGAACACGCCCACCGCGCGCACCAGCGCCAGCTTGCCCAGCGTCAGCGCGGCCTGGTCGATCTCCAGTTCGGCGAAGCCCCAGGCATAGGGCGTGGTGGAGCGCAGCAGCACGTGCCGCGCGTGATCGGCATGTCGTTCGCTCTGCTGCAGGTGCTGGGGCTGCAGCAGCATCCCCTCGCTCCAGACCACTTTTGTTCGCCAACTCATCCGCTCGCACTCCGTCAACGGCAAGGGCTGCCTGTAAGAAGCGGTGAGTTTCCGGCGCGAGAAGTCATGGGCAAATCCGCCTTAAGGCCTAGCTAACGGCATAGGCGGCGCTCGAGGACGTACGGCGAAGGGAGTAGACGCGGGCTCAGGAGGGAGGACCGACCGGCCCGGTCTTGACGTGGCTGGCCGCGTGCTCGACCCAGCGGCCCGGCGTGCCGTGCACGATGCCCTCGCTGCTCCATTCGCTGAAGCTGCCGCCGCCGTTGACGACGATGCGCTTCGGCGCCGCGATGCGGATGTCCGCGGTGCTGCTGGTGATGCGCACGGCGCCGCGGGCCTCGAGGCCGATCGCGCCGGCGCGCGCCTCGACGCGGACCGCGCCGCTGGCCGCGATCCACCGCATGCCGTGGCGCAGCGCGAACAGGCGCACGCCCTCGCGCGCGGCGACCAGCAGCCGGCGCAGCGCGCTGAAGCTCGCGGGACCTTCGCTCGTGAGCGCGAGGGGACCGCCGGCCTGCAGGTGCAGGCTGCCCGGCGTGGTGGCGGCGATGCCGGCCGCGCTGGCGAGCAGCAGCTGCGCCGCCTGCAATTCGGGGCAACGGCCAGCGGGCGGATCGCCGGGGCCGCCACGGATCGCGTCGTTCTGGGCTGCCAACACCTGCGCCACCCGCGACTGGTCGTCGCCGGCATCCTGGGCCTTCGCGGCCAGGGCGGCTTCGGCCAGCCCGCGGTGCAGCGCCCGCGCATTCGCGAGCCGCGCGGTGGTCTCGCCCATGTCGAGCGCATGGTTCGCCGCGTTCGGCCGGGCCTCGGTGGTGATCAGCATCCCCCGTGCCGCCCTCAGCACCCCGTGCCCGTCGGTGCGCAGCTCGAAGCCCTCGCCGCGCTCCTCCTTGCGCCCCGCATGGTCCTCGATGCGCGCGTAGCGCCCCAGGCTCAGCACGCTGCACTGGTGGTCGCTCCTGAGCTGCGCCTGGATGCGATCGGGCGTGTCGTCGAGCACCAGGTGGTTGCTGCGTCCCGCCGCCGCATTGCCACCGCCCTCGGTCAGCTCCCGGCTCCTGAACCCGCTGAGCGCGGCCTGTTGCGGCAAGGCCCAGGGCGGCAGGTTGTCCCGGTCATGCACCCGCCCCGTGCAGATCGGCAGGTCGGCATCGCCGCCGATGAAGCTCACGATCACTTCCTGGCCGATGCGCGGCAGCCAGGCGCCGCCGAGCTGGTTGCCCGCCCAGGGCGCGCTCACGCGCAGCCAGCAACTGCCGTGGGCGTCGTGCGCGCCCTCGCGGTCCCAGGGGAACTGCACCTTGATGCGGCCCAGGGCATCGGTCCAGAGGTTCCGGCCTGCGGGGCCGACGACTCTTGCGACCTGCGGGCCGACGGCCACGGGCTTGGGCCGCACGAGCGCGGGGCGCAGCGGTTCGGCCAGCGGGTGGGCGGTGAAGTCGAGATTCACACGCCAGTGCGCGCGGCGGTTGCTGTCGGCGCCGACCTCCTCGATCAGCAAGCGGGTGTCGAGCGCGAGGTACTCGGTGGCCCCGACCTCCTGGCGCGGGTGGCCGTGCAGGCGGAAGGTGTGTCCAGGAGCCAGGCCCCGCAGGGGCCCGCAGCCCCGCGCGCGGACCGCCTCGGCGCGCAGGGCCTGCAGGCGAAGCAGCGCCAGCTGGCGGCCCTCGGCGAAAGGATCGTTCGCGGCTTCCTCGAAGCCCCCGCGTCCGGCCCGAGGCTGCGCCCAGTGGCTGCCGCCGACCGGGTCGTGCCAGCTGTAGACCTCGGCCTGTGAATCGCCCTGGCCGACGGAAAGGTCGGCCCGCGGCCGCATGTAGTCGTACTCCCGGCTCGCATACCGCCCGCTGGCGATCCGGTGCATGGGCACGAAGCCGTGGACGTACTCCGCATCGAGCTTCCAGCCCGGCGGATGGAAGTCCAGGTCGCGGTAACGCCCGGCGGCGGGCGCAAAAGCCCCGGTCCCATCGCCGAGCACCAGCCGGTGCGCCCCGTCCGCATGCTCGAAGTGATAGCCGATGCTCCATTCCTGGCACAGGCGCTCGAAGAAGGCGAAGTCGCTCTCGTTGAACTGGGTCTGGTAGTCGCGCGGCGGATAGTGCTCGGCCAGGCGCCAGCGCACGGGAAAGGGATAGCGCGCGAGCAGGGCCTCGAGGATCTGCACGACCGTCAGGTCCTGGAAGATCCTGCAGTCGGTGCGCAGTTCGGCCAGGTGCAGCCAGGGCCGCAGTGTCAGCAGGTACTGGGCGTGGCGGCCCGCCTCTCCCAGAAAGGCTGCCTCTGTGACGAGCGCGTTGATCTCGCGCACGCCGTCCAGCCCGTCGTCGAGTGCGATGCGGCAGTGGATCTCGCGGCCGATGAAGGCATCGAGGTCGAGGTCGGTGTCATCGGGCGACTCGAGCAGCAGCTCATAACAGAACAGCGCATCGAGCCCCTCGCGGCCCGACAGCCGCACGGCCCGCAGCGCGGACTGGCCATCGACAAGGGGAAGCGCCGGTCCGGAGACCGACAAGGTGCGCGGCAGATTCGACATCGGCGTGACCTCCCAGGGAACGAGGTCGCGCAGTGTGCAAGCGCCAACGCGTTTGCACTGCGAACAATGGTTGCGCCGGCGCCACCCGGCGAGAGGCGGGCCTCAGCGCGCGGCAGTACCGCCCAGCTGCCGCACCTGGTCCGCGTAGACCTTCTCGATGCGCTGCAGCCGCTGTTCGCGCGCGGCCTCGTTGACCCACTGCGCGGCCATCGCGCGCTGGCGGCCGAGCTGGCGGTCGAGCCGGGCCTGCGGCAGCAGTGCGCCGTCGTCGGCCGCGGCGTAGCCGAAGCCCGCGCGCAGGGTCTTGAGCACCTCGCGCTCGGCATCGCCGCGCGCGCCCTTGCCCTGGCCGTAGTTGGTCAGGAAGGACTGCAGCCGGGCCTGGAACTCGGGCGGCCAGTCGCGCCGCACCACCATCGGCGCGCCCGGCGGCGGCTGCGATTCCCACACCACCTGCAGCCGTTCGGCCTCGACCGGGAACTGCTCGCGGAAGCGCTCGAAGTCGGTCGTGTTGTTGGTCGCCACGTCGGCGTCGCCATTGGCCACGGCCAGCGCGGTGGCCTGGTGGGTGTCGACGATCTCGCTGCGAAAGCGCGTTTCCATCGCGATGTGGTTCGGCAGGAACAGCTCGCTCTGCGGCACCTGGAAGCCGGTCACCGAACGGCTGTCGCCGCGCGCGAGCCGCCACTGCTCGGGTTTGGCGAGCAGCGCCTCGAGGCTGTTGAAGGGCGGCGCCTTGCGCATCAGCAGCACGGCGCGGTGCTCGGGCATGCCGGGGCGGCGCGCGATCTGCGCGATCACCTTCATGCGGCCCTGGGTCACGGCATCGAGCGCCATCTTGGCCGACAGGAAGGCCATGTCGATCTCGTCGCGGCCGATGGCGCGGTCGAGCTCCTCGTACGAGGAGACCGAGTAGGCGCTCACGGGCACGCCGATGGCGCGGCCGAGGTCGGCCAAGAGCGGCGTCCACAGCGCGCGCGACTCGACCGCGCCGCCCAGCGGCAGCACGCCGAAGCGGATCCCCTTGACGGGCGCCGGCTGCGTGGCCAGCGCGGCGGGCGCCACGGCGCAGGCCAGCACGGCGAACACCGCCAGCCACGCGGCGCGCAGCCAGGCGATCAAGGCGAGACGTCCTTCAGCACGCCGACCTGCTCGGCATAGCCGCTGTCCAGCCGCTGCAGGCGGGCCTGGCGCGCGGCGTCGTTGACCCATTGCGCGGTCTTCGCGTTCTGCGTGGCGAGCTGGTAGGCCAGCTTGGCGGCGGGCAGCAGCGAGCTGTTGTCGGCCGGCACGAAGCCCGCGAGGTCGTGCAGCGACTTCAGCACCACGCGCTCGGCATCGCCGCGCGGCCCCTTGGCGCGGCCGTAGGCCACGAGGAAGGCCTGCACCCGCTGGCGCAGCTCGGGCGGATAGTCGCGCCGCATCACGATCTGCGCATGCGGGATCAGCTCCGACTCCCACAGCACCTGCAGTCGGCCGGCCTCGGCCGGGAAGCGCAGCTTGAAGCGCTCGAAGTCGGCCGTGTTGTTAGTGGCGACGTCGGCCTCGTTGTTGGCCACGGCCAGCGCCGTGACCTGGTGCGTGCCCACCACCTCGCTCGCGAAGCGGGTCTCCATGGCGATGTGGTTGGGCAGGAAGAACTGCAGCTGCGGCACGATGAAGCCCGACACCGACTGCTTCTCGCCGCGCGCGAGGCGCCAGCGGTCGGGGTCGGCCAGCAGGCCCGCCAGCGTGTTGAAGGGCGGCGCCTTGCGCGCCAGCAGCAGCGCGCGGTAGCCGGGCAGGCCGTCGTGCCGCACCACCTGCGCCACCACCTTCATGCGGCGCTGGCTCACGGCGTCGAGCGCCATCTTCCCCGACAGGAAGGCCATGTCCACGTCGTCGCGCTGGATCGCCTGCTCGAGCGCCTCGTACGAATTGACAGAGAGCACCGCCACCGGCCGGCCGAGCGCGCGGCTGAGCTCGGCCAGCAGCGGATCCCAGTCGCTGCGCGATTCGAAGGCGCCGCCCAGCGGCAGGATGCCGAAGCGCATCGGCGCGGCCTCGGCGCCATGGCCGCCCGGGGCCGTGAAGCCGCCTTTGACGGTCTGGGCCGGCGTGGACTGGGCCGAGGGCGGGATGTTCGAGACCGAGGGCAGCGAGGGCGCCGCCGGGCCCTGCGCCATCGCGGCCCAAGGCAGCGAGGCGCCCAGCAGTACCGCCGCCAGCCAGCGCCGCCAGGCGGGGCGACGGATACCGGTGGGCTCGGAGGGGCCTGGGGAACAGCGCAGGAAAGCCGGCATATTTGGACGGGCGAGGACGGCCGCAGCGAACCGGCCGGTCTAACATGGCGAAGCGGACGCCATTAGATATCAACCAGAAGCAGTTTTCGTGATGTTTTTCCCGTCTTCCCTGCCTCGCACGGCCTCCGTAGGCTCGGTCGCCATGCCCTTCCCGCGTCCATGAACTGGAACTTCGCCGTCGTCCGCGGCCTGGCGCGGCTCACTTTCGCGCAGCAGCTGATCCTGCTGGCGATGCTGCCGGCCATGGTGGCGACGCTGGTCGCGATCACGGTGCTCACGCGCCAGCACCTGGACAACCTCACCGAACTGATGCGCGCCAATGCGCAGACGGTGGCGCTGCAGGTGGCCACGGTGGCGCAGGCGCCGATCGTGCGCATGGACCGGCGCGCGCTGCAGCGCACCGCGCAGTCGGGCACCTACCAGCCGCACGTGCAGCAGGTGCAGATCTGGTCGGAGGACGGCGAGATCGTGGCCAATTCCGAGACCATGGACCGCGCGCGCGGCGAGGGCCTGCAGGTGGTGGTGCCGATCGTCGGCGACGACGGCCGCGCCAGCGGCAAGGTGATGGTCGAGATCAGCCTCGGCGCGGTGCAGAACGCGCGCCGCTCGGTCTGGCTCAACGTGGTGCTGGTGCTCGGCGCCAGCCTGGTGGGCGTGGGCCTGGCCGGCTGGTGGGCGGCGCGCCGCATCAGCGAGCCGATCCGCGCGCTCGGCAAGGCGGTCGACCGGCTCGGCGCCGGCGAGGCCGCGAGCGTGACGATCGAGGGCACCTCCGAAGTGCAGCACCTGCAGCGCGGCTTCAACGAGGCCGCGCGCGCGCTGGCCGAGAGCCACCGGCTGCTGCAGAGCCGCATCACCGAGGCCACGGCCGAACTGGCGCGCAAGAACCAGCAGCTCGAGGTCGCGAGCCAGGCCAAGACCCGCCTGCTGGCCGCCGCCAGCCATGACCTGCGCCAGCCGCTGCACGCGCTCACGCTGTTCTCCGACGGCCTGGCCAACGGCGAGACCGATCCGCTGCGGCTGCAGCGCATCGGCCACATCCGCGAATGCGTGGACTCGCTCGACCGGCTGTTCTCCGAGCTGCTGAACCTCTCGCAGCTCGACGCCGGCGTGCTGCAGCCGCAGTGGGTCGACTTCCCGCTCGATCGGCTGTTCGACGAGATCAGCCGCAACTTCCGCCCGGTGGCCGAACAGCAGGGCCTGCGGCTGGTGGCGCGCAAGACCGACCTGTGGGTGCGCTGCGACTACGTGATGCTGTCGCGCATCCTCAACAACCTGGTGTCGAACTCGCTGCGCCACACGCTCGAGGGCGGCGTGCTGATCGGCGCGCGCCAGCGCGGGCGCGGCGTGCGCATCGACGTGGTCGACACCGGCGTGGGCATCGCGCAGCAGCACCAGGCGCGGGTGTTCGAGGAGTTCTACCAGGTCGAGCCCTCGGGCCGCCAGGCCTCGCGCGGCACGCGCGGCATGGGCCTGGGACTGGCCACGGTGCAGCGGCTGGCCGAGCTGCTCAACACGCGCGTGGAGCTCAGTTCGCGCGTCAACAGGGGCACCTGCGTGCGCGTGCTGGTGCGCTCGGCGCCCGCGGGGCTGCCCGCGCCGGCCGCGGCCGCGCAGCCCGTGCTCGAGAACGACGCGCACTGCCTCGCCGGCCTGCGCATCCTGGTGATCGACGACGAGCGCACCATCCTCGAAGGCCTGACGGTGGTGCTGTCGAACTGGGGCGCCGAGGTGCTGGCCGCGCAGACCCGTGCCGAGGCGCTCGCGATGGCCGACACCTGGCCCGTGCCGCCCGACGTGGTGGTCAGCGACCTGCTGCTGCAGGGCGGCGACAACGGCCTGGACGTGATCGCCGCGCTCGAACGCCATCCGCGCGGCATCGGCATCGGCACCGCGCGGCTGCTGGTCACCGGCGAGACCAAGCCCGACCGCCTGCGCGAGGTGCAGAGCGCGGGCATCACGGTGCTCTACAAGCCGGTGTCGCCGCGCGTGCTGCGCCAGGCGATCCTCGCGCAACGCGCGGCCGCGGCGCGGGCCGTGCAGGCCTGAGAACGCGCCGGGCAACGGGCTTCGGTGGCGATACGCCATCGGAGATAGGCCAAGCGGCCGTTGCCGCGTGAACTTCCTCACAGCCCGGCAGGGTGCGCGCCGCGGGCATAAGCCCTCCGCCTTATCGCGCGAAGGGGGGCGCTTCCGTACATTGAACCATCGCCCCCCAGTGGCAGAAGCCTTCATGTCCGTCGCCGCGAACCCCTCTCCCATCCTCCCCTGCACGACCCGGTTGCTGCGCGGCGCCACGCGTGCGCTGCTGGCCTGCGCCGCGCTGCTGGGCGCCGCGCTGTCGTCGGCCGGCGGCTTCACGGTCCTGATGGGCGACGACCTCGCCGCGCATGCCGAATTCGTGCAGCAGTTGCGCCAGGGGCTGGACCCCGCGAGCCGCTTCGAGCTGGTGCGCCTTTCTCCAGGCGCGCCCAATGCCTCCGACAGCGCGGCCGCCGAGCCCGGCGACGTCAACGTGAGCGTGCGCACGCGCAGCATGCGGCCCTCGATCTCGAGCGCCGACGGCGGCTCGCTGACCATGGCGGTGGGTGCAACGGCCGCGCGCGCCGCCATCGAGCGCCCGGGCCAGGAACCGCTGGTGCTCGCGATGCTGAGCCGGCTCGACTACGAGGGCCTGCGCGCCAGCCCCGCGCTGCGCCGCGCCGATCGCCGCGTCGGCGTGCTGCTGCGCGACCCGGCCATGGCCGACCAGCTCGCGCTGGTGGGCGCGGTGCTGCCGGCGCAGCGCCATCGCCTCGGCGTGGTCGCGACGCCCGAATCCGAACCGCTGGTGCGCGACCTGCAGCGCGCCGCGCAGGCACAGCCCGGCGGCGGCTGGGACCTGCAGGTGGAGTACACGCCCGACGCGCGCTCGCTCGCCACCGCGCTGCGCGCCGTGGTGCCGCGCAGCGATGCGCTGATGGTGCTGCCCGACCTGATCGGCGACAACCAGGCCGCCACGCTGTCGGTGCTGCGCGCGGGCGCGGGCGCCGGCCTGCCGGTGTTCGGCGCCAGCGAGGGCCTGGTGCGCTCGGGCGGCCTCGCGGCCGCGGTCTCCACGCCGGCGCAGCTCGCGCAGCAGGCGCGGCTGCTGGCGCAGAAGGTCGCGGGCGGCGCCGGCGCGGGCGGTGGCGGCAATCCGCTGGTGGAGGCCGCGACGCCCGCCACCGTGCGCATCAATCCCACCGTCGCGCGCGGACTCGGGCTGCGGCTGCCCGAGGAACGCGAACTGACCGAGCGCCTGACCGCCACGCGATGAGCGCCACCCGGCCGCCCGAGGGCGCGGATCCCAGTTCGGCCGTGCCCCCCATCGCCGGTGCCCTGGTGGTGCGCGGCAACCTGCAGCGCGACCTGTTCCGCCTTGGCGTCGTGCCCTGCGTGGCGGTGGCGCTCGCGCTCACCGCCTGGTTCACGCACAACCGGCTGCAGACGCTGGAGGCCGCCTTCGACGCCGAGGGCCAGGCGGTGGCGCGCCAGGTGGCGGCCATGTCCGACCTGAGCCTCTATGCCGGCGACCTGCCCGCGCTGCAGAACGTGGCCAATGCCGCGCTGCGCGGCGGCCAGGTGATGCGCGTGGAGATCAGCAACAGCGCCGGTGTCTACGTGACGGCCGGGCCCAAGGCCGGCTCGCTCGCGCAGCTGCGCATGTTCACCGCGCCGGTCACGCTGCGCGAGGCCTCGCGCGCCAGCGCCTTCGCGCCCGCGGGCTCGACCGCCGCGGGCGAGACGCCGGTCGGCCTGGTGCAGACCTTCCGCGACACCACCGCCTATTCGCGCGAGCGCACGCGCTCGCTGCTCGCGGGCATCGGCATCGCGATGGTGGCGCTGCTCGCGGCCTGGGCCTCGGTGCGCCACATGGCGCGCACGGTGGCGCGGCCGCTGCGCCGCGTGTCGCGCACCGTGGCGGCGCTCGAGGCCGGCCATTTCGAGATGCGCTGCGGCGTGGTCGAGGGCGGCTCGCGCGGCACGCACGAGCTGGCCATGCTGGCGCACGACATCGACCGCCTCGCCGAGCGGCTGCAGCACAACCGCCAGGTCAGCGAGGAGCGCGTGCGCGAGGCCACCGCTGTCGCGCTGCAGCGCATGGCCGAGGCCGAGCAGGCCGCGCTGTCGCGCGCGCGTTTCCTGGCCGCCGCCAGCCACGACCTGCGCCAGCCGCTGCATGCCATGGGCCTGTTCATCGACGGTCTGCTGCCCGGCGCGAGCGAGGCGCAGCGCCCGGCCGTGCTGCGGCTGCAGGAGAGCACCGAGTTCATGGGCGTGCTGCTCGACGACCTGCTCGAGATCTCGCGGCTCGACGCGCAGGTGCTCACGCCGGCCATCGCCAAGGTCTCGCTGGCCGCGCTGTTCGACCAGCTCGATGCGCAGCACGCGGCCAGCGCCGCCGAGCTGCGCGTGCGGCTGCGCTGGAGCGACCGCGGCCTCGCGGTGCGCAGCGACGCGGCGCTGCTCAAGCGCATCGTCGGCAACCTCGTGAGCAATGCGCTGCGCCACGCGCCCGCGGGCGGCACCGTGCTGGTGGCCGCGCGCCGCGCGCGCAGCGGCCCCGACGGCGGGCGCGGCGTGCGCATCGAGGTACGCGACAACGGCGTGGGCATCGCGCCGATCCACCAGCAGCGCATCTTCGAGGAGTTCTACCAGGTGGCGAACACCGAACGCGACCGCCGCCGCGGCTTCGGCCTCGGCCTCGCGATCTGCGCGCGCATCGCCACCCTGCTGGGCACGCGCATCGCGCTGCGCTCGGCGCTCGGCGCCGGCAGCACCTTCGCGCTGACCCTGCCCGCGGCCAATGCCGCCGACATCGCGCCGCCGCAGCCGGCACCGCCCGCGCCCGCGCCGCTCGCGGGCCTGCGCTGCCTGGTGGTGGACGACGACCCGGCCATCCTCGACGGCAGCCGCGCGCTGCTCGAGCAGTGGGGCTGCCAGGTCGAATGCGTGGCCACCGGCGCCGAGGCGATCGCGCGGCTGGGCACCGGCGACATCCCCTACGACGCCGTGCTGTGCGACCTGCAGCTGCCCGGCGACACCGACGGCATGGACGTGATCGACGCCGCCAAGCGGCTGCAGCCCGAGGCGCTCGCGGTGCTGGTCTCGGGCGCCACCGGGCCCGATGCGCTGCAGCGGCTGCGCCACAGCGGCGCGACGCTGTTGACGAAGCCGGTGGCACCGGCGAAGCTGCGGGCGCTGCTGTCGACGCGGCGGCATGCGCAGCCCGCATGAACACCGTCATTGCTCCACCACGATGCTGTCCATCGACGCCCTGAAAGACATCCGCCCCTTCATCGCCACGCCCAGCTACAGCGGCGCGATGACCAGCGACTACGTGCGCAGCCTGCTCGGGCTGGTCAACCTCGCGTGGCGCCACGGCTTCCCGATGCAGACGCGCTTCCTCGACGGCGACAGCCTGATCCCGCGCGCGCGCAACCGGCTGGTGGCCGAGTTCATGGCCGACAGCCGCTGGACCCACCTGTTCTGGATCGATGCCGACATCGGCTTCGAGCCCGAGGCCGCGCTGCGCCTGCTGCTGGCCGGCCACGCGGTGGTGGCCGGCGCCTATCCGCACAAGAACGACGGCTGGCCGCGCGCCGGGCTCGCGCAGCCGCTGCCCGCGGGCAGCACGCGCGAGGACTTCGAGGCGCGGCACGCGGTGTTCCCGGTCAACCTCACGGGACCCGAAGTGGCGGCCCGCGTCGACGCCGACGGCTTCGTCGAGGTGCTCGACGCGCCCACCGGCTTCATGCTGATCGAACGCGCCGTGTTCGAGCGGCTCGCGCAGGCCCTGCCCGAGCTGCGCTACACGCCCGACCGCATGGAGGACGAGGCGGCCGCGGCCTGGCCGCACCACCGCTTCTTCGACGTCTGGGCCGAGCCCGGCAACGGCCGCTACCTCAGCGAGGACTTCGCGTTCTGCCGCCGCTGGCAATCGATCGGCGGCCAGGTCTTCGTCGACACGCGCTCGCGCCTCACGCACACCGGCACGCGCGTCTACCGCGGCGACTACGCGCGCTCGCTCGCGGCCAGCGCCGGGCCGTCGGGCTGACGCAGATCGGCCGGCAAGGTCTCCAGGTCGTAGCCGCGATCGGGCGCGATCTTCTCGAGCCGCAGTCCCGGCCCTTCCTCGGCGAGGTAGTCGTAGCCGACGGCCTGCCAGCGGTGCCCGGGATCGAGTTGCCGATAACGGTCGCGCCGCGCGATGCGGTCCTCGCGCCGGATCATGCGCAGGTGGTAGAGCCGGAAGTAGCTGCGGAACATCCGGCCATGCCGCGCGACCGCGTCGGGATACCAGGGCCCGTGCAGCGCGGGTGCCGCGTCGTAGGCGATCTCGCGCGGCAGCCGGAACAGGCACACGCGCGACTTGGCGCCCCAGGGGCCGTCGTCGCGAAAGCGGTCGGGCGCATCCCAGAGTTCGCGCACCGCGAGCGAGAGGCAACCGAGTGGCGTGTCGGACAGCGAATCGACGATGGCGCCGAGGTGCTGGAGAAACAGGCGCTCGTAGCGCTCGTCGGCATCGCAGACCAGCACCCAGCCCGCGCCATGGCGCCGCGCGCCTTCGAGCAGCCGGCGCCTGTTGTCCGGCTCGTTCCAGACGCCGCCGGGCGGGTTCGACAGCAGCTCGAGCAGCTTGGGCTCGCGCCGCAGGATGCGCGCGGTGTCGTCGGTCGAGCCGTCGTCGAGCGCGATGACGCCGTCGACATGCTCGCGCAGGTGGTCGAGGCAGCCCTCGAGCAGCCGCGCCTCGTCGCGCAGCTGCAGCACGCAGACGATGCGCGGCCGCGCTGCCAGCGGCTTCGGCGGCTCGGCGCTGCAGCGCGGGCAGAAGTAGTGCGGCGCCGGCTCGTGGTGCAGCATGCGCGCGCAGAGTTCGCACTGGCGGCGCGAGCCCATCGCGAACACGGGCGCGGGTGGCGGCCACGCGGGCACGGCCCCGGCATCGGCCGGCGGCGCGTCGTCGCGGGCGATGCGCGCGAAATCGCGCCCCCAGTCCTCGCCGTTCGCGCGCGCCTGCGCGGGCGTGCACTTGCGCCAGTCGTTGTCGGGATCGAACTGCTCGGCGCCGTCGCGCGTCTCGAACGACAGGTGCAGCAGCTTCAGTTCGGCGCAGGCCAAAAGCCGCCAGCCCGCCATCTCGAGCCGCACGCGAAAGTCGTCGTCGTCGCCGCCCCAGCCGGCGAAGGACTCGTCGTAGCCGCCGACCGCCTCGAAGGCCTCGCGCGGGCCGCACAGCGAGCCGTAGAAGGTGCGCAGGAACAGCGCCTCGGGCACCTGGCGCGCGAACAGGACGGGCAGCGGCCCGTCGACCTCGTCGAAGCGCGCGAAGCCCACGCGGCCCAGCACCACGCCGCGCTCGACCGCCAGCGCGGCCTGCAGCGCGAGCGCGGGTGCGTCGTCCACATAGGCCGACTCGGGCGAATGCACGAGCACGAAGCGGCCGCGCGCATGGCGCACGCCGACGTTGATGGCCCGGCAGGGCGGGCGCCAGCCATGCGGCCGGTCGTTGACGACCACGCGCCAGCACACCGTCTCGAAGCGCGCGAGCAGTTGCAGCAGGCCCTGTTCCTCGGCCGGTTCGTCGAGCGCGATCACCACCTCGATGCCGGGGCGCGACCAGTGCGGCGCGTTGAGCGCGGCCACGCGCTCGAACTCCGCGAGCTTGCGATAGAACGGCAGCACCACGCTGAGCATCATGCGGTCCGCCTCTCGGCGATCGGCGCGATGGCGCAAGACAAGGGAGACAATGGCAGGACCTGCTTCATCCCCGCATCATGAACGGTTGCTTCATCAATCTGCAACGCAGTGGCGATCGCCGCACGGCCATGGAAGCGCAGCTGCGCGCGCTCGGCATCGAGGGCGTGGCGCGCTTCGAGGCGATCGACGCGGCCACCCTGCCCGCGGTGCCCGCCGATGCCGCGACCAGCGCCGGCGAACGCGCCTGCTTCCTCTCGCACGCACGCGCGCTCGAGGGCGCGCCGCCCGATGACTTCTTCCTGGTGCTCGAGGACGATGCGCTGCTGAGCCGCGCGCTGCCGCCGCTGCTGCGGCCCGAGGCGCTCGCGCAGCTCGCCGACCGGGACCTGGTGTTCCTCGAATGCCTGCCCTACACCTCGGCGCCCGGCCTGCTCGCGCTGTGGCAGGCGCTGAAGAAGCAGCTGCCCGCCGACCCGGCCGCGCCGCGCGATGCGATCGCCGGCATCGAGGTGCTCGATGCGCGCGGCCTCTATAACTGGGGCGCGGTCGCCTACCTCGCCACGCCGAAGGGGCTGCGCGCCCTGCCGCCGCTGCTGCGCGAGGCGCTGGCCGAGGGCCCCGCGCAGGCCTTCGACATGGCCTTGAACCGCTGGGTGGCCGAGGGCCGCCTGCGCGCGGCGGTGCTCGCCCCCTTCCTCGCCACGCCGCGGCTCGAGAGCCATGCGCACAGCACCATCGACGACCGGCCGCGCGCGGCGGAGAACGATGCGCTCGGCGGCGCGCTGCGGCGGCTGTTCTTCGCCGGCCCCATCGACGGGCTCGAGGCCCATGTGGCCGGCTACCGCCACGCGGCGCTGACCGACGATCCGCAGCTGCGCCTGCTGGCCGACCTGATGGCGCAGCTGTTCGTCATCACGGCACGGGACGCCTAGAAGTCGGCGCAGCCGTTGCGCCGCTCGGTGTTGACGCAACTCAGCAGGTTCGGCCGCGAACGCACGCGCGACCATTCGCGCGCCAACACGTCGCCGCCCTGCGCCGCGCGGTCGCCATCCAGCGGCCCGGTCGCCACGCAGATCGGCGCCTGGCCGATGTTGCGGTCGTACAGGTAGGTCGAGGGCTGGTCGCGCACCACGTCCACCGAGGGCAGCTCGGGCCGCTCGAGGAAGACGAAGGGCGGTGGCGGCGGCGCCACCGGCGGCGGTGGGGGCGCGGGCGGCGGCGGCGGCCCCGGATCGACGCGCAGGTTGCCCGGCACCACCTGGATCGCATAGCCGGCCGCCGAGGCGAAGGCGCCGTCGATCGGATAGTTGCCCGGCGGGCTCGAGGCGTTCGCGCCGGTGCCCGGCGTGCCGCTGAAGCTCGAGGCGTTGTCGCCGAGGATCAGCCCGCTGACGCTGTAGGTGAAGGTGGGGTTGGGCGCGCCTTCCTGGCGCGAGGCATTGCCCACGGTCACGATCGCGGTCGGCTGCTGCGCGTAGATGAAGTGGTTGTCGGTGGCCGGCACCGTCACCGTGCACAGGCCCAGGTAGGCACAGTGGTAGAGGTTGGGCAAGGGGCCCGAGCCCGCGAGGCCGCCACGCGTCTCGCCGATCCAGGTGTCGGCCCAGACGCGCCAGGTGCCGGCGCCGATGGTGAAGCTGCCCGGATTCTGGAAGCGCGCCGCCGCCACCAGGTCTGCGCTGGTGCTCGCGTTGACGCTGGTGCCCAGCGTGAGGTCGCCCGCGAGCGTGCGCACGAACACCGTGCCGGCCGACATCGAGGTGGTGGCCGTCGGCGCGAGCTGGTTGGTCGCGGCGTCGAAGCCGTTGACGCTCAGCGCGCCGACGGTCACGGCGTTCGCGTCGACGTAGGCGAAGCCGCCCTCGGCACCGCCGCTCACGGTCGCCACGTTGTTCGCGGGATTCCGCAGGTCGACACCCGCGCCGCTCGAGCGCGCGAGCAGCCCGGTGGCGGTGATCGCGCCCGCGGCCGACTGCGTGATGTTGCCGTCGGACAGCAGGCCCAGTTGCGAGGCGCCGACCGTACCGTTGAGCGCGATGTTGCCGCCCGCGTCGTTCTGCAGGGTGAGCGCGCCCGGCGTGGCGATGGCGCCGGCCACCGTGATGTCGGCCGCATGGGTGGCGCTGCCCGCCACGATGGTGGGTGCGGCGAGGCGCGCGAACTCCGCGCTCGAGACCGAGTAGCCGCCGGTGCCCGCGCCGCCCAGCACGATCGGCGCATTGGTGCTGTCCGACACCGCGAAGTTGGCGTCCATGCCGCCGGGCCGCAGGTTGATCGCGGTGGCCGCGCTCACCGGCGTGCCGATGACGATCGCGTCGGTGCTGCCGTCGTTGACCGCGCGCAGCACCAGGTTGCGGCTGCTCTGCACCACCGGCGCCGCGCCGGGCACGCTGGGCGAGCCGCCGGCCTCGATCGAGACGCCGCTGCCGCCGTTCTGCGAGCGGCCCGTGATCTCGATGTCGCCGCCGCCGGTGGTGACGATGCGCGCGCCGTTTTCCAGCCGCACGCCCGAATCGGGCGCGGCCGCGGGCACGGTGGTGTCGTTGTTGAAGTTGTAGCCGCGCAGCGCGATGCTGCCGCTGCCGGTGGTGATGCTGCTGCCGCCGTTGACCAGCACGCCGTGCGCCGCCGCGAAGGTCGACGAGGCCTGGCGCCGCGCCACGCCCTGCACCGTGACGTTGCCGCTGGTGGTCGAGATGGTCGAGGGCGTGCGGCCGTCGGTGATGACCACGCCGCTGTTCCAGTCGGCCGAGCTGCCGCGAATGTCGACGTTGCCGGTCGACGTCGCGATCTGCGCGCCCGCCAGCGTCACGTTGCCGCCGGCGATCTGCACCGCGCCGCCCGCGCCGGCATCGGTCTGGCCCACGCGGGTGTCGATCTGGCTGTCGACCAGCGTGACGTAGCCGGTGGGCGCGCCGGGCTGGCCGCTGTAGAGCGTGACCGCGCCGCCATCGGTCTGCACCGAGGCGCCATTCATCTGGATGAAGCCGCTGGTGGCGCCGCCATCGCCACGCGCATTCATCGTGACGCTGCCGCCGCGCGTGGCGATGGTGCCGTTGTAGCTGATCGAGCCGGGCGTGGCCGAGGGCGTGCCGTCGGGATTGACGCCCGCGTTGAACAGCACGTTGAGCGGCCCGCCCTTGCCCGACGAGCGGATCACCGTGCCCAGCCCGCCCTGGATGCTGTTGCCCGAGGCCAGCTCGAAGCTCAGCGGGCCGAAGGCGGCGGTGTAGTCGATCAGCGCGTTGTTCGCGAGCGTGATGCTGCCCGCGCCCGGCCCGCCGGTGCCGGTGGTGATCTTCACGCTCGCGCCGCCATTGAGCGCGGCATTGATGTCGCCGTCCTGGATCGTGGAGTTGGTGACGGCATCGAAGGGGTTGGTCGGCAGCGTGCCGGCCGCCGCGCCATTGACGATGGTGACCGCATAGGGGTCGATCAGCCACTGGCCCGCGGTGCCGGCCGGCGCGCCCGCGTTGACGCGGATGCCGGTCAGGTCGAACTGCGTGCCCGAGGTCTCGACGAAGCCGCCGTTGCCGCCCGTGCTGCCGCCGCGCGCCGACAGCGTGCCGTGCGCGCGCAGGCTGTCGCCCGCGAGCAGCCGGATGTCGCCGCCGTTGCCGCTGGCCGAGGTGCTGTCGGCACGCAGGGTCATGCCCGTGGCCAGCGCGAGCATGCCGCCGGTCTTGTCGCTGACCGTCGATTCGAAGCGGATGCTGCCGCCCGTGCCCGCGCCGCTCGCATCGGCCAGCGTGCCGGTGGCGCCCGCGAGGCCGCCGCCGTAGATGTTGCGGCCGGTGACGGCGATGGCGCCGCCGGCGACGTTGTTGCTCGCGGTGCTCAGCAGCGCATCGGCCTGCGCGCCGCGCTGCAGCAGCACGTCGCCATTGCCGCCGACGATGTTGATCTGGCCGCCTTCGGCGCGCAGGCCCTGGCCGGCGCCGCTGGCGCGGATCCACACCGCGGTGGGCGTGAAGCCTTCGTTGATGCCCGCCGGCGGTGGCGTCGGCACGCCGTTGAAGTCGTAGGTCAGGCCCGCGCTGCCGGCGGTGCCGACGATGTCGATGCGCCGGCCCTGCCCGGCCGCGATGCCGGTGTCGCCGATCAGCACGCCGTGCGAGGCATTGATGGTGGACGAGGCCGAGAGCTTGGCGAAGCCGGGATCGGCCAGCAGCGCGCCGAGGTCGGCGCCCTTGCCTTCCACGCGCGCATTGCCGCCGGTGACGATGTCGGTGCCCGCGAGGCGCACGCCCGCGCCGCTGGCGCCGAACTGCAACCGCTCCACGTCCTCGCCCGCGGTCCAGCCGCGCGTGCTGCCGCGCACCGTCACGTCGCCGCTGGCCGAGGCGATGCGGTTGCGCGGCCCCGGCGTGCCGCCGGAGGAGGACTGGCCCATCGCCACGCCGGTGGCGGCCAGCCCGCCCGTCCCGTCGACGGTGATGGCGCCGCTGCCGCTGATCAGCTCGGTGCTCGCGAGCAGCACGCCGGTGCTGCCGACCAGGTAGGAGCTCGAGAGCACGGTCTGGCCCGCGCCGCGCAGGCTGATCTCGCCGCCCTGCGCGCAGCTCGCGGCGCCCATGGCGCAGGTCGAGATGCGCCCGCCGGTCACCTGCACGCCGGCACTGGAGAAGGGCAGGCTGGAGAAGCTGACGTTGGCATAGCCGAGCGCGCGGCCGTTCTGCGCGTCGCCCTGGCCATAGAAGCGCACGTTGCCGCCATTGGTCTCGATGACGGCGTCGGTCATCTGGATCGGCGCGATGCGCGCCGCGCCCTCGCCGACGATCGGCGCGTCGCCGGCCGGCAGCGCGGGGCCGTTGGCATCGGCGTTGAAGTCGACGTGGAGCGCGCCGGTCTTCGACTGGATGGTCGAGCGCTCGAGCATCGCGATGCCGGTGGCCGAATCCACGCGCAGCGAGGCATTGCCGCCCTCGTTCTTGACCACCTGGGCCGCGGTGTCGAACACCACGCCGAAGATCTCCTGCCCGCCCTCGGCATTGGCCGCGCCGCTCGCGAGCGTGACGTCGGTGCCCTGGCCGAGCGCGCGGCCCAGCGCCTGCGAACTGATCGGGCTGGAAGCCATGCCGCCGGCGCTGGGATAGCTGCCGGGGTCGTAGTTCGGCGCCTCGGACGTGACCACGATCTGCTTGTTCGAGTTGAGCGTCCACTTGCCGTTGGCGCCGCCGTTCGCGCCGCCCGCGGCCGACAGCGCGAGGTCGCTGCCGACCTGGATCGCATCGGCGCTGGTGGTGATGCTGCCGCCAGCGCCCGAGCCGGCGCCCTTGGCCGACAGCGTGCCCGACAGGTGCATGCCGAGCCGGGTGGCCGGCGGCGCCTCGCTGCCGGTGCCGGGCAGCGCGCCGTAGCTCGCCTCCTCGATGCGGATCTCGCCGCCCGCGGCATTGCCGGCGCGGCCATCGGCACGCACCACGGCGCCCGACGCCAGCAGCGCGGCGGGCGGGGCCGACGCGATCGACAGCCCGTTCAGCGCCTTGAGCTGCACCGAGCCGCCGCCCGCGTCGCCGCTCGCGTCGAGCAGCGCGCCATCCATCACGCGCACGCTGCCCGCCGCCACCGAGATGCGGCCACCCACCGCCGTGCCGGTGGAGGTGGCGTCGAGCGTGCCGCCCGCATGCACCTCGTTGTCGGCGCCGCCACCGAGCACGATCTCGCCGTTCTTCGTGCCGAGCGAACGCGCGCGCACCACGCCGGCCTGGTTCACGACTAGTTCGCCGAGAGTGGTCGACTGGCCCACCATCACGACCTTGCCGCCGTCGGCCTGCACGGTGCCGGTGTTGCCGACCGAGGCGTTGGTCGCCATCGAGTCGGATGCGATCGCGATGTTGGTGAGGCCGTCGCCCGCGAGGTCGAAGGTGATCTTGCGGCCCGAGACCAGCGCCACGGTCTGGCCGTCGGCCGTGATGGTGCCGGTGTTGCTCACGCCCGCGCCCATCAGCACCACGGGGCCGCCGGTGGCCGTGATGCCGCCGTCGTTCACCACCGTCTTGGCGTTGGCATTCAGCCGCTCGAAGCTGAAGTTGGTCGTGCCGCCGAGGAAGTTCGCGTCGCTGGTGGTCAGGCCCAGCGTCGAGGCCACGAGCCCGCCCACGTTGACGCTGGCACCCGAACCGAACAGCACGCCGTTGGGATTGATCAGGAACACGCGGCCGTTGGCGTTGAGCTGGCCCGCGATGGTCGAGAGCTCGTTGCCGGTGACGCGGTTGAGCAGGATCGCCGAGGCATTGGGCTGCTGGATGTTGACGATGTTCTTGGCGCCGATCGAGAACGTGGTCCAGTTGACGATGCCGCGCTGGCTGCCCTGCACGATGCTCATGATGTTGCCGGCCTGGGTCATCGAGACCATGTTGCCCGGCAGCGCCGAGGGCAGGAAGCCCGTGGGCAGCACCTGCGCCATCGCGGGCACGGCGCCCGCGCAGATCAGCGAGAACGCGACCGGCCGCAGCCGCAGGCGGCGCGCGGTGGTGCGAAGAAGAGGAGACGTGCGTTGCTTCATGGTCAGAACGCCTTTTGAACCTGGACGTACAGCCGCGGGTTGTGGCCGCCGCCGTCGGTCTGTGCCCGCGGTGTGCCGTCACGCCAGGCCAGCGTCGCGTTGATCGAGAAATTGCCCGGGCGCGACCAGCTCAGGCCGATGCCGTAGCCGCGCAGGCTGCGCGAGTTCTCGCCGTCGAAGGGCGAGGGATGGCGCGCGAGCTTGCCGCGCGCCGCGTCGTAGAACACGAAGGGCGTGAGCTCCTCGTTGACCGACCAGCGCCATTCGACGGTGCCGATCACGCCCTGGTCGGCCAGCAGTTCGCCCGAGGGGTAGGCGCGCACCGCGCGCGCGCCGCCGAGCGCGAGCTTCTCGGAAGCATCGAGGTTCTTGCTGGCCCACTGGCCGCCGATCGAGAGATAGAGCGAATGGCGCGGCACGATCGACTGCAGCCGCGAGAGCTGGAAGCTCATCTTGGTGAAGCCGCCCTCGGTCTGGCGTCCGCCGAAGGCCTGGTCGGCCGCGAGGGTCTGCGGGTCGCGGATCGACAGCGAGCCGTGGTAAAGAGTGCCGGTGCTGGCCCAGTAGCCGCCGCCGAGGACCTCGTCGCGCCGCTCCCAGGTCCAGCCCAGGCCGATGCCGCGCACGCGCTTCTTGACGTCGTAGTCGACGGCGCGGATCTCGTCGCGCAGGTCCTTGAAGTCGGCGGTCAGCCGCAGGAACAGGTTCTGCTGGCGTTGGCGGATCAGCGGATAGTTGAGCGAAAAATCGAGCACGTCGGCGCGGCCCTGCGCGTCGAGGTCGGAGAACTGGCCACCGAGGTCGTAGCTCACGCGCGCCAGGCCCATGCCGGCGCGCAGGCCGCTGGTGCCGATCGGCGCCTCGTAGGCGATGCGGCCGTACTGCAGCGCATTGCTGTCGGACACCATGACGCGCGCATCGAGGTTGTCGCCGATGCCGAAGGGGCTGAGCCAGCGCACGGTGCCGCCGAGCCGGTAGCGGCCCGACTCCTTGGTGCCGTGGTTGTCGCCCTCGGCGGTGAAGGCCCAGCGCGGCGCGGCCGCGACCTCGACCGAGAGATCGGTGGTGCCGGGCTGCGTGCCCTCCTGCAGCGCCGACGACACCTTGACGCCGGGCTGGTCCGACAGCAGCAGCATCGCGCGTTCGTAGGCGGGCGCGTTGACGGCCTCGCCCGGCTGCAGCGGCGCGAGGAAGCCGCGCACGCGCGCCTCGGCGATCGGCGCCTCGGGTGCCACCAGCACGTCGACGCGGCCCAGCCGGCCCTCGATCACGCTGATCTCGACGATGCCGTCGCGCACGGTCTGCACGGGCACCACGGCCTGCGCGAGGAAGTAGCCGCGCTCCTTGTAGCGCGCGGTGATCGCCTTCGCGAGCTCCTCGAGGTCGGCCAGCGTGACGTCGCGGCCGATGTAGGGCGTGGTGATCGACTGCAGTTCCTCGTTGCTCAGCGCCTTCACGCCATTGAGGCGCAGGTCGTTGAGCTTGAAGGCACCGGTGGCGGAGGTGTTGCGCGACGGCGCGGGCAGGGTCTGCGGCGCGACACCGCCGGTGGCCTGGGCGATGGGCCGGTTGCAGCTGCCGCAGGGGTCCTGCGTGGGCAGCAGCGCGGTCTCCTCGGCCTCGGTGGCATGGGCACGCTGGGCGGCCACGAGCAAGGCGGCGCCGAACAGGGCGGAGACGGCGAGGGCGATCGGCGTGGAGCGTTGCAGGACGCGCATGGGGATGCTCCGCCGCGCATCGGGGCGCGGGCTTTTCGAGAGGTTTTCGTTTCGCATCTCAGTTATCCATTGCGCTGCGCGCCACCCGCATCGCATGAAGCGACAGACGGGGTCGAAAACGAAAGCGGACTTCCGGACGCAGAGGACGCGAAGGTTGCGCGAAGGACGCAAAAGGAAGGCAAGAAAATTTTTGAATTTCTCTTTCGCGCCCTTTGCGAAATCTTCGCGTCCTCTGCGTCCGGCTGTTGGTGTTTCATTTCAGCCTCCCACCGTCAGACGCCAGTTGCCGATCAGATTGAACGGCGCCCAGAAGAAGGGATGCGACATCTTGGGATCCTTGAGCACCGCCAGTTGCCCCGCCTGCATCGCCTTCTGCAGGTCGCGGCCCTTCGCGAGTTCGCCGTAGAGCGTGCTCATCAGCACCGCCGTCGCGTCGTCCGACACCGGCCACAGCGAGGCGATCAGGCTCGAGCTGCCCGCGGAGAGGAAGGAGCGCGTGAAGCCCAGCACCTCGTCGCCCTGCGCGATGCGGCCCAGGCCCGACTCGCAGGCCGACAGCGTCACCAGGGCCGTGCCCTGCATCGGCAGCTCGAGGATCTCGTGCGCCTCGAGGAAATTCTGCTTGCCGCCCTCGTTGGCCAGCAGGATGCGCGAGTACAGCGGATCGACCTCGTCGGCTTCCGCATGCGCCGCCACGTGCATCAGCGGCGAGCGCGCGGCCACGTCGCGGAACTGCGTCTTGGTGGCGGCCGCGCCCATGTAGACGCTGTTGCTCGGGAAGTACTGAGCGAGCTGCTTGACCTCGCTCTCCGCGCCCGGCAGGTCGTATTTGTCCTCGATGCGCGGATTGCCGAAGGCCGTGAGCGTGGCGTTCACGCGCGGCGTGCGCTGCGCGAGCTGCACCGCGATGCTGATCGACGGCGCCACCGCCACCGGGTGCGTCTCGATCACGTAGCGGCCGTTCAGGCGCAATGCCTGGAACGGCAGGTAGTGCAGCGGGCCGTGCGGCACGATCACCAGCCGCTGGCCGGGCTGCAGGTTCAGCGGGCCGAGCAGCGCGGCGCCGAGCTTGTCGGCGTTGGTGATCGCGGTGCGGCGGCCGCGCACGATGGTGTTGCGGAAGGTCTCGACCAACTCGTTGAGTTCCTCGCGCCTGACCGGGATCGTCTTGCTCTCGATGCCCGCGGGGCTCACCACCCACACCATCAGCCGGTCGGGCAGCGAATGGAACTGCACCACGCGCTCGTCGGCGGCCAACGTGCGCTGCAGCGTCGCCAGGTCCACCGTGGCCGCGGCCTGCTCGCTGAGCTTGGCGCGCCCGCGCACCGCGTCGAGCAGCGCGCGCGAGCGGCTGTGCTCGCTGACCTCGAAGGCGCGGGCGCTGTCGCCCGCGTCGCTGTAGATCGCCACGCCGCGCTCGAACACCGACTGCAGGTCGGAGAACAGCCCCATCTTGAATTCTTCGCTGCGGAACTTCGCGCGCACCTTGTCCACGCCATCGAGCGCGCGGCCCACGGCCTCGGCCGCGGCCTGCTTCTGGCCCAGCGCCACCTCGCTGCGCGCCACGCCGTCCCAGGCCCAGAGCTGGTAGTAGCCGCTGTCCGCGCCGACCTGGCGCGTGGCCAGCGTGCGGTAGAGGTCGCGTGCCTCGGCCGGCTTGTTCTCGGCCAGCAGCAGCCGCGCGCGCGTGCGGTCGAGCTGCGCGGCCAGCGGTGCGTCCTTCGGCTGCGGCAGCGTGCCGATCAGCTCGCGCGCGCGCTGCGTGTTGGCCGGCGTGCCCGATTCGATCAGCGCATTGACCAGCGAGGCCTGCACCAGCGGCGCATAGCGCGGCGAGCTGTTGGCGAGCGCCTCGTCGTAGCTGAGGATCGCGCCCTCGTAGTCGGCGCGGCGCGTGCGCACGTCGCCGATCACCTTCTGCACCGGGCCCACCACCAGCTTGGGGTCGCGCGCCTCGCTCTTGAGCGCCTCGCGGGCGAACTGCTCGGCCTTCTCGAGCTGGCCCGAGTAGCTGTAGACGATGGCCAGGTCGCGGTTGGCCATGGCACGCAGGTTCGGGTCGTTGGTGGTGTTGGCCAGGTGCAGCGCCTTGCTCGCGGCGCGCACGCTCTGGCGGAACTCGCCCGACTCGGCCAGCGCCACCGCCTGGCTGCAGTACTGGTAGCCCGAGAGCTTGACGTTGTCCTGGCCGTAGAGCACCGCGCCTTCGCTGGTCAGCGCCAGCAGCGTGTCGGTGTCGGCGAGCCGGGCCTGCTCCATCTTGCTGGCCGCGGCCTCGGCGCTCGGGCCTTCCTGCGCCTGCGCCGGCGACAGCTGCGTCAGCAGCACCACGCCGGCCCATCCCAGCGCCCATCCCATTCTCGAAAACCTCGCCATTGGACCCCCGCGCGCGGCCGGCATGCCCGCCTTGGCGGGCATCGACGCCGCGGAAGTGCGCGCCGTTCTGGCCTCGTGGGGAAAGTCTAGGGACGGCCCCTACCCCCGCCTATTCGCAATACGGTCTAGCGCAAATGGACTAGGGCCACGGCCTCAGAAGTTGTGCGAGATGCCGAACTGCAGCCCGCTCGAGGGCATGCCGGGCGAGCCGGCCGGCGAGGAATCGGCGACCACGTAGGCCGCGTTGCCGCGGTTGCGGATGCGCGAATAGGCCGTGTAGACCGCGGTGCGCTTGCTGAGCCAGTGCACGTAGCCGACCGCGAACTGGGTCGCGTCGTCGGCATCGAGGCCGGGGCCGCTGCGATTGGCACGCGCGGCCGACACCTTGATGACACCCGGGCCCACCGGCATGCTCGCCCCCACCATCAGGTGCACCTGGCGGTCGTTGGTCGTCTGGTGGCGGTGGTAGTTGGCGTAGAGCTTCACCGGCCCGAAGTCGTAGGTGCCGCCCACGGTCGCGGTGCGGTAGACCTGCCCGTTGGCCACCGGCGTGCGGCCATAGGCGGCCGCGATGTCGAGCGGGCCGCTGGCATAGCCCAGGCGCGCGCCCGCATAGCGCATGCCTTCCGCGCCCTCGGGCATCGCGTACATCGCCTGGCCGTAGAAGCCGCCGAGGTCGCGCGGCAGGAAGTAGCCGACCGAGTTGTCGACCCGCACCAGCGTGCGCGCGCCACCCAGGCCGAACGGCCAGCCCTCGACCATCGCGGCCGAGCCGCCCACGCCCACCGTGCCGAAGGGCGAGAACTGCGAGACGTTCCAGAAGGTGGGCACGTAGTCGCGGCCCAGCCGCAGCTCGCCCCAGGTCCGGCTCGACAGGCTCAGCGTGGAGCGCCGGTGCCAGTAGACGCCCTGGTACTCGCCGGTGTCGGGCAGCAGCGCCGACTCGAGCCAGAAGCTCGCGACCAGCCCGCCCCCCAGGTCCTCGCTGCCGCGAAAGCCCAGCCGGCTCGGGAAGATGTTGCCGCCCTGGTCCATGGCGCGCACGCTCTTGCCGCCGGCCTTGCTGTAGGTGAAGTTGAGGTCGACGGTGCCGAACACCTGCACGCTCGACTGGGCCTGCGAGAGCAGCGGCAGGGACGAAAGGAACACGGCGGCCAGGACGGCGCGGAACGCGAAGGGGATGTTGCGCATGGGTGTCTCCGAGAAATGGGCGAGCGAAAGCCGGCGCTGCGGCCCTCGGGCCGGCGCGGCGCGGTCGAAATGGAAAGAGGCGGTGCGGGATGGCGCGGGGCAAGGCCCGGCCGCGTCACTCAATCGATGCGGATGTTCTTGGCCTTGATGAGCTTGCCCATCGCCTCGGCCTCGCGCCGCACGATGGCGCGCGTCTCCTCGGGCGTGGTGCCCATCGGCTCGAGCCCGGCCTCGGCGATCAGCTTCTGCATCTCGGGCGACTGCGTGGCCGCGCGGATCTCGCGGTTGAAGCGGTCGACGATCTCGGGCGGCGTCTTCGCGGGCAGCCAGAAGCCCAGCCAGGTGAACACCTCCAGGCCCGGATAGCGCTCGGCCAGCGTGGGCACGTCGGGCAGCGCGGCGCTGCGCTGGCTGCCGGTGTAGGCGATGGGCTTGATGCGGCCCGCGCGGATGTTGGGCAGCGCGGAGATCGGCGGCTCGAAGCCCAGCATCACCTGGCCCGCGATCACGTCGGGCATGGCACTCTGCTTGTAGGGCACGTGCAGCAGCTCGATGCCCGCGGCATCCTGCAGCAGTTCGAAGCCCAGGTGCGCGGTGCTGCCCGAGCCGTAGGAGGCGAAGCTCACGCGGCCCGGGTCCTTCTTCGCGAGCGCCACCAGCTCCACCAGGTTCTTCGCGGGCACCGAGGGGTTGGCGACGATGAACGAACCGCCCTTGAGCGCCTGCGTGACCGGCACCAGGTCGGTCTGCGGGTTGTAGGGCAGCTTCGACAGCAGGAACGGCGTCATGGTGAACGGGTTGCTGGTCGAGAACAGGATGGTGTAGCCGTCGGGCGCGGCCTTGGCGACCGCGTCGGTGCCGATCGCCGCGAGCGCGCCGGGGCGGTTCTCGACCACCACCGGCGTCTTGAGCATCTGGCCGAGCCGCTCGGCATAGGCGCGCGCGAACACGTCCGAGCCCACGCCGGCCGGCGTGGGCGTGACGATCCGGATCGGGCGCTGGGGCCAGGCGCCGGACTGCGCCTGCGCGCCGGCGCTGGCCAGCGTCAGCGCGAGGGCGGCGCCCCACAGGGTTGCGAGTTTTCTCATGGTCTTGTCTCCGTTCTCTTTTCTATGAATCGAATGCGCGCGGCGTCGCCGCCGGCGTGCCTGCCGTCCTGCTCTTCTTCTTTGGTTGTCCCGCCTCCGCGAGCCCGATCGGCCCGCCGCAGTCCACTCAACCGCCGGTGCGCGGCACCAACGGTGGATAGCTCACGTTGTCCAGCCCCGGCACCACCAGCCGCGCGGGGTCGTTGCCGTTGGCGCGCAGCTGGTCGACCGCGTAGTCGACCACGCAGCCCGAGAGCAGCTGCCGCGGATCCTCGAGCACCACGCGCAGCCGCGTATTGAGCGCGAACCAGTCGTCGGGACTCGCGATCGCGGGCATCTCGCCGACCGACTCCGTCCGCGCGTCGATGCGGGGCCGCCCCGCGGCGCCGGGCTCGAAGCGCGGATAGCCCTCGTACATCAGCGGCCCGAGTTCGCTCACCGTGCGCGTGTGGGCCCAGATCTGGCGCAGCGGCTCCTCGAAGGCGCGCACCGCCGCGAGGTCGGGCAGCTCGGCCACCTTGAAGCTCGGGCCGTGCGGCGCGATGTAGAGCCGGTCGAGCGCGAGCCGCTGGCCCGAAGCCGCGAGGATCATGGCGGCGACCGAATTGGTGGTCCAGGTCACGCCGGCCGTGGGCCGGCCCTGGCGGCCGACGATCAGCACCATGGCGCGCGACCAGTCGATCGCATGGCGGTCGAACCAGCCGATCACGCGGTGGCCGGTGTCCATGCCGACCAGGAAGAAGGTGGCGATCATCACGGCGTTCATCGGCACCGTGGCACCCGCGGCATCGCCGCGCGCCTCGATGTAGTGCTCGCGCATGTCGGCGGCGGTGAAGCTGTCGGGCTCGCGCAGCGCGCGCTCGAGGTAGCGCTCGGTCAGCGCGCACGAGTAGTCGACCAGCTGCGCGATGCGCGCCTCGCGGCCGCGGTAGGCGGGCACCGCGACGGTGTCGCGCCACAGCGCCTCGGAGTTGGCGGCGCGCGCGGCGCGCGTGCTGTCGATCAGGCGTCGGGTCTCCGCGCGCCAGAGTTCGCCCTCGGGATCGAGCTCGCGCAGCCGCAGCAGCGAGGCCACCGCGGGCCCGTGGTGCGAGATGCCCGCGAGCTCCTTGAAGCCGCGCGTGGACATGCGGAAGCCCTCGATCTCGGGCGGCCGGCCGCCGCCGGGGAACAGCACGATGTCGGTGCTGGTCGCGACGATCAGCGGATCGTGCGCGCTGGCCGCGGCGGTGCGCGCCGTCAGCGTGGCGCCGATGCTCGTGGGCCCGGCCGTGTAGGTCTCGAACAGGCGGACCAGCTCGGGGCTTTCGTGGGGTGCGTAGGTGGCCATGGCGGGTCAGCCGTTGGTGGAAGCGTCGACGCGGTAGATGCGGCTGGGCGTCGCGAAGCGCACCGCCGCGCTCAGGCTGTTGGCCACCGCGAGATGCAGCGCGCCGTCGGCCTCGAAGAAGGCGGCGTCGGTGCCGCCCGAGGTCGCGAAGCGCGCGGCCTCGACCAGCCGGCCGTCGTCCATGCGGAACACGATCGACTCGAGCTCGGGGATCGGCGCCTCGCGCGTGCCGTGCAGGAAGTTGACGAGCACCAGGTGCCCGCCCTCGGCATCGCCGCGCCAGGCGAACTCGCGCCCGCCCGGGCCCGCGAGCACCTGGTGCACCGCGAAGCCGCCGTCCTGCCAGCGGTACAGCAGCGTGTCGCCATGCAGGTTGGCGAAGGCCAGCCAGGCCTGGCCCTGGGTCTCGAAGAAGCAGAAGGCGCGGCCACTCTGGCCGTCGAGCTGCTGGAACGGCTCGAAGCGCTCGCCGTTCCAGCGCAGCAGCAGCGAGGGCACGGCATGGTCGGCATGGGCCAGCAGCCGCTCGCCGCCGACCTCGAAGAAGGCCCAGTTGTAGCCCCAGGCCGAGGACACGTCCTGGAACGGCACGAAGCGCGCGCCGTCCCATTCGAGGAGGCACGACGACACCGGCCGCGCGGGCTGCTCGCCCGGCAGGGTCACGCCCTGCGCGAGCGCGAGGAAGTGCCGTTCGCCGATCGCGAAGTGGTGCCACTGCTTGGCCGCGAAGCCGTCGATGCGCTGGAAGGGCTCGAAGCGGCCGTCGACCAGCTCGAAGATCGTCGACGGCACGGCCAGCGTGTAGGGATCGCGCCCGCTGCGCAGGCTCGCGGTGGCGAGGAAGGCGCGTTCGCCGATGCGGAAGAACTCGGCGTCCTCGCCGCCGGGCACCGGCAGGCTGGCGTGCGGCACGAAGCGCCCGCCTTCCCAGCGGTAGACGGGCATCTCGAGGTCACTGTCGCCCAGCGTCATCTTCGCGGGCTGGCCCTCGACGTCGCGCGCCAGCTGCGGCACCGCGAGGTAGCGCGTGCCGCCGTGGACGAAGCCGGCCACCGCGCGCGCGCCGGTGGTGGCGAGTTCCTGGATGCAGTTCAGTTGCATGGCCGGGCTTTCGATCGTGGAGGCAGCCATGGTCTCAGAACCCGAACAGCCGCGCCGGGTTGTCGGCCAGGATGCGCCGGCGCGCGGCGGCGTCGGGGATCCAGTCGCCCAGCAGGTTCAGCAGTTCGCCGGTGTCGCGCCCGCCCTCGGGAATGTGCGGCCAGTCGCTGCCCCAGATCACGCGCTCGGGCACGGCCTCGACGATGGCCTGCGCGAGCGGCCGCAGCCGCTCGTAGTTGCCGTCCTTGGCGAGCCGGTACGGGCCCGAGAGCTTGAACCAGCCGCGGCCATCGTGCACCGCGCGCAGCAGGCGGTCGAAGTCGGCACGCGTGAGGCCGTCGCTCTCGAGCATGTAGCCCATGTGGTCGATCACGAAGTCGCTCTCGATCTCGGGCAGGAAGGGGATCAGGTCGCGCACCACCCAGCCCGGCGTGTAGAACTGGACATGCCAGCCGAGCGCGCGCGTGCGCTCCACGCTGCGCGCGATGAAGCGCTGCAGCTCGGCCGTGGGCAGGCCCGAGCGCAGGAACAGGTCGAGCCGCAGCGCGCGCACGCCGCGCGCATGCATGGCGGCGAGTTCCTCCGCCGAGGTGCCGTCCTCGACCATCGCGACGCCGCGCGCGGCATCGCCCGCGAGGTCGAGCGCATCGAGCATGCAGCGGTTGTCGGTGCCGTAGAAGCTGGGCTGCACGATCACGAAGCGCTCGAGGCCGAGCACGCCGAGCGCGGCACGCAGCTGCGGCAGGTCGCCGTCGGGCAGCGTGTAGTGCGGCGCGGGCACGCGCGGGTAGCGTGCCTCGGGGCCGAACACGTGCACGTGCGCGTCGCAGGCACCGGCGGGCACCTCGAAGGCGGCGCGGGTCAGGGTCTGCGCGTCGCGCATCGGCTTGGAAACGAGGATCTGGTCGGTCATGGAAAAGGTCGGATCGAATATGTGAAGAAGCTCAGTCGAGCAGCACGGCGCCGTCGAGCGGCCGCACCGAATCGAGCGCCTGCGCCACGCGCTCGTGCAGCACGGCGAGCAGCAGGTCGGTGTCGATGCCGGTCATGAGGAAGGGCGCGGCGCCGCGGCGGATGCAGTCGGCCACGTAGGCGATGTCGGCCACGCCGCCGATGGCCAGCGGCTTGCCGGCGCGCGCGCAGGCCGCGAGCGCGGCGTCGTGCGCCTCGCGCAGCCGCGGATGCACGGCGGGGCCGCCCGCGAGGTTCATCTCGGCGCCGAGGTCGTTGCTGCCGATCGCCAGCAGGTCCACGCCCGGCACGCGGGCGATGGCCTCGATGTTCTCGATGCCGCGCGGGCTCTCGATCAGCAGCTTGACCACGGTCGAGCGGTTGGCGCGTTCGCGCAGTTCGGCGGCGGGCAGCCGGCGATAGCCGAAGGCGGGCAGCGCGGCGATGGCCGAGCGATGGCCCTCGGGCGGAAAGCGGCAGGCCGCGACCGCGTCGGCCGCCTGTTCGGCCGTTTCCACGCGCGGCACGATGATGCCGGCCGCGCCCGCGTCGAGCAGCCGGCCGATCACGCCGTATTCGCGTTCGGGCACGCGCACGAAGGGCACCAGGCCGATGTCGAGCGCGGTGGCGCAGATGGCGCCGGCCGCGTCGATCGGCATCGCGCTGTGCTCGAGGTCGACCCAGATCGCATGGTGGCCGCTGGCCTTGGCCAGCCGCGCGATCTCGGCGCCGCGCGCATGGCGCACGCCGAGCGCGGCCACCCACTGGCGGCGCGCGAGCCGCTGCATCACGGGGCTGGTGCTGCCGGCGGACGCCGGCGAAGGGGTGTCTCTTGTCTCCATGGCGGCGACTGTAGGCAGTCGGCCTTATATTTGGAAATACTGATTGCTCACAGATTCCCATACGCAGGAGATATCGATGGAACTACGGCATCTGCGCTATTTCGTGGCGGTGGCGGAGGAGCTGAACTTCACGCGCGCGGCACAGCGGCTGCACATGGCGCAGCCACCGCTGAGCACGCAGATCCGCCTGCTCGAGGAGGAGCTGCAGGTGCGCCTGCTCGACCGCGACAAGCGCCGCGTGCACCTCACGCAGGCCGGGCGCCACTTCCTCGAGCGCGCGCAGGCCATCCTCGCCTCGGTGGAATCGGCCAAGGGCGAGGCGCGCGACGCGGCGACGGGCGGCATCGGCAAGATCGCGCTGGGCTACACCGCCTCGTCGATGCTGTCGGCCACGCTGCCGGCCGCGATCCGCGAGTTCCAGGCCGCGCATCCGCGCATCGCGCTGGCGCTGCACGAGATGACCTCGCTCGACCAGCTCGACGCGGTGCACGGCCACGAGCTCGACCTCGGCATCCTGCGCCATCCCAACGTGCCGATCCCCGCGGGCATCGCGATCGAGGCCTGGTACCAGGCGCCGCTGATGGTGGCGGTGCCGGCCACGCACCCGCTGAGCCGGGCCCCGGTGCGCATCGCCGACCTGCGCGACGAGCCGCTGATCCTCTACCCGCGCCATTCGGGCATCGGGCTGTACTGGAAGGTGCAGGAGCTGTGTTCGAAGGCGGGCTTCCGCCCGCGCATGGTGCAGGAGGCGCGCGACGCCTCGACCATCGTCGGCCTGGTGTCGGCCGGCGTGGGCCTCGCGATCGTGCCCAGCGGCACCGAGTCGATCCGGCTCGAGGGCGTGGTCTACCAGCGGCTGCGCGAGAAGAGCGCCGTGTCGGCGCTGCACCTGGGCTACCGCGAGGCCGACCCGAACCCGTACCTGGGCCTGCTGCTCAAGCAGCTGCGGCGTTCGGCACGGGTCTGAGCGGGCTCAGGCCGGCACGGCGTCGATGTTCGGCCGGTCCCAGTGCCGGTGCTTCGCGATCGCGGCCACGAAGTCCTGCGCGATCTGCTGCGCGGCGCTGGTGTCGCCGAGGTTGGTGACCGGCGTGGCCGCCACCACCACGCCCGGCGGCAGGCTGTCGGCCGGCGTGTCGGCGGCGATGCCCAGGGTGGACAGCAGCTGCACGCCCTCACCCACCGTGCACACGGCCTTGCAATGCTTGAAGGCCTCGAGCACGAAATGCACCGCATCGCCGCTGGCGGCGAGCGCGCGCGCACCCTCGGCGCCCGCGGGCACCAGCACCGCGTCGAACATCACCGAGGGCATGTTGGCGAAGGTGGCGTCGGTGTCGACCTGGCGCTTGGAGCCGCTGACCACCGAACCCAGGCGCGGGCCCACGACCTTGCATTGGGCGCCGGCCTGTTCGAGCGCTTCGCGGATCGGCTTGAGCGAGGCCGAGTCGATGCCGTCGGCCACCAGGATCGCGACCTTGCGCGTGCGGATCGAGCCGTCGCCGGTGCCCGCCATGCTGAGCGCGGGCGACTCCTCGATCGGCAGGTGGATGCGGTGCTCGCGGAAGCCCGCGCGCCCGGCGGCCGCGCGCGCATCGGGCTCGCCGATGCCCAGCGGCTCGGCCACGCGGCGCGCCAGCTTCTCGTCGACGTGCGCGAGGTTGTCGACCATGCGCTGGCGGATCGCCGGCACCTCCACCTTCGACAGCTCGAAGCGGAAGGCCGCGACGATGTGCTCCTTCTCGGGCGCGCTCTGGCTCTCGAAGAACAGGCGCGCCTGCGTGAAGTGGTCGTCGAAGGTGTGGCTGCGGCGGCGCAGCTTGGGCGCCTCGTAGTCGGCGTCGGGATAGCTCTGGAAGCCGGCGCTGTCGCCGTCCACGCGGAACTCGGCGCCCGAGCCCAGCGTGTTGGGCTCGTAGGCGACCTGGCCGCGCGCGATGGTCTGGCGGTGCATCCCGTCGCGCTGGAAGTTGTGGAACGGGCACACGCCCTTGTTGATCGGCAGCTCGTGGAAGTTGGCGCCGCCCAGCCGCGAGATCTGCGTGTCGGTGTACGAGAACAGCCGCCCCTGCAGCAGCGGGTCGTTGGTGAAGTCGATGCCCGGCACCAGGTGGCCCGGGTGGAACGCCACCTGCTCGGTCTCGGCGAAGAAGTTGTCGGGGTTGCGGTTGAGCACCATGCGGCCGATCTTCTGCACCGGCACCATCTCCTCGGGGATCAGCTTGGTGGGGTCGAGCAGGTCGAAGCCCAGCGTGCCCTCCTTCCCCTCGGGAATCATCTGCACGCCGAGCTCCCATTCGGGGAAGTCGCCGTTCTCGATCGCCTCCCAGAGGTCGCGGCGGTGGAAGTCGGGGTCCTTGCCCGCGATCTTCTGCGCCTCGTCCCAGGCCAGGCCGTGGATGCCGAGCTTGGGCTTCCAGTGGAACTTCACGAAGTGGCTCTCGCCGCGTGCGTTGACGAGGCGGAAGGTGTGGACGCCGAAGCCTTCCATCATGCGCAGGCTGCGCGGGATCGCGCGGTCGCTCATGGCCCACATCAGCATGTGGGTGGTCTCGGGCATCAGCGAGGCAAAGTCCCAGAAGGTGTCGTGCGCGCTCGCGGCCTGCGGCATCTCGTGGTGCGGCTCGGGCTTCACGGCATGGATCAGGTCGGGGAACTTCATCGCGTCCTGGATGAAGAACACCGGCACGTTGTTGCCCACGAGGTCATAGTTGCCCTCGCGGGTGTAGAACTTGACGGCGAAGCCGCGCACGTCGCGCACGGTGTCGGCCGAGCCGCGCGAACCGGCCACGGTCGAGAAGCGCACGAACACAGGCGTCTTCGCATCGGGGTCCTGCAGGAAGTCGGCGCTGGTGAACTGCGACATCGACTTGTAGACCTGGAAGTAGCCGTGGGCTGCCTCGCCGCGCGCATGCACCACGCGCTCGGGGATGCGCTCGTGGTCGAAGTGCGTGATCTTCTCGCGCAGGATGAAGTCCTCGAGCAGCGTGGGTCCACGCCGTCCGGCCTTCAGCGAGTTGTGGTTGTCGGGAATCCGCAGGCCCTGGTTGGTCGTCAGCTCGGCCCCGTGGTCGAGCGTGAAGCCCTCGAGCTGCTGCTGCTTGGCATCGCTGGCGTCCCCCGCTCTGGAAGTCTTGGCGGGCTTGGCGCGCCGGGCGGCGGCCTTGTTCTGTGGCGTCATCGAGGGGCTTTCTGGGTGTCTTGGAAGGAGCTCAGGCTCATCCGGCGCCGCCGTTGTCGAGAAGCATGTCCAGCACATTCACCAATGCGACCAGGCAGATGCAGCCGGCGACGGCGGCAACGGACCAGATCAGGATCTCGTCGCCCCAATGGGTGGCGAACGAGTCGAACAGCGACGAAAACTCCATGATTCCCTCCAGCGGACCGGTTGAACGCGCCCGTGCGATATGGATCGCTCTGGCCAGGACTTGCGACCTCTCCCTGCCTGGCTTCGATACGGGCGGAGACCGAGCGTAGGGGTCGCACCGCGCGAAACCCGTAGTGGCGCCCCGCCCCCGTCTGTGGGAGAGCGGACGCCGCTGCGGTAGGAAGACGCCGACAGCGCGACGGACTACGAGCGATGCGCGCGTTGACCCCGCGCGCGCGCATGTCTTCGACCCCAAGATGGGTGTCGGGGAATCTCCCCCGCGAAAGAACCCATGCTCATCCGGATCGGCTTCGACATCGAGCTCGCGCTCGCCATGGCCCCCATCGCTCCCACCGCGCTGGTCTACATGCTGCAGGTCCATCCCTCGCGCGTGGCGGACCTGCGCGGCGGCGGCGAGCAGCTCACGCTCGAGCCGCCGCTGTTCACCGACCACTACTTCGACGCTTTCGGCAATGCCTGCGCGCGCGTGCAGATCCCCGCGGGCGTGACGAACGTGCGGCTGCGCAACCAGGCCGTGATCGCCGACCCCGGCACGCCCGACCCGGTGGAGCGCGACGCCGTCGAGCACGACCCCGCCGCGCTGCCGGTGGAGACGCTGGCCTTCCTGCTGCCCAGCCGCTACTGCGAGGTCGACAGCGAGCTGCTGCAGTTCGCCTGGGACCGCTTCGGCGGCGTGGCGCCGGGCTGGTCGCGCGTGCAGGCGATCTCGGACTTCGTGCACGGCCACCTGCGCTTCGACTACGCGAGCGCGCGCGCCACGCGCACCGCCGCGCAGGGCCTGCGCGAGGGCACCGGCGTGTGCCGCGACTTCGCGCACCTGGCGATCACGCTGTGCCGCTGCATGAACATCCCGGCGCGCTACGTCACCGGCTACCTCGGCGACATCGGCGTGCCGCCGGTGCGCTCGCCGATGGACTTCAGCGCCTGGTTCGAGGTCTACCTCGGCGACCGCTGGCACACCTTCGACGCGCGCCACAACCAGCGCCGCATCGGCCGCGTGACGGTGGCGCGCGGGCGCGACGCGGCCGACGTGCCGATCACGATGATGTTCGGCGCGCACACGCTGGCGCGCTTCGAGGTGACGACTGTGGAGGTCTAGGGGGTTCTGAATACGGGCAGCCGTACGCAGAGGGCGCGAAGGTTTCGCGAAGGACGCAGAAGAAAACCCCAAAAGGTGGGCTGTCGTCGCACGACCGCCTCGCACCGTTCCTGCGATGTTGGGCGCACGGCGATCGCCTGGGCGCGGCCCACACATTTCGGCTGTTCTTTCGCGTCCTTCGCGTAATCTTCGCGCCCTCTGCGTACGGCTGCCCGATCCCGCATTCATGTGGCACATTCAGCCCCGCATGAGCCACCTCGACCTCAACCTCGTCCGCGTGTTCGTCGCGATCTACGAAACCCGCAGCGTGACCCATGCGGCCGAGCGGCTCGACGTCACGCAGTCGACCGTGAGCTACGCATTGGCGAAACTGCGCAAGGTCTACCTCGACCGGCTGTTCTCGCGCGGCAGCGACGGCCTGGTGCCCACGGGCATGGCCGAGCAGCTGTTCCAGCGCTTCCGCGAGGCGCTGACCATGGTCGAGGGCACGCTCGAGCAGAACGCCAGCTTCGATCCGCTGCGCTCGACGCGGCGCTTCCGGCTCGCGATGTCGGACATCGGCGTGTTGTACTTCGTGCCGCCGCTGCTGCGCCGCTTCCAGGAGGTGGCGCCGCGCATCGAGATCGAGATCGCGCAGATCTCCGACACGCTGGGCGAGGAGCTGTCGACCGGGCGCCTGGACATGGCGGTCGGCAACATCCCCGCGCTGGGTTCGCCGATGCACGGCGCGCTGCTGTTCCGCGAGCACTACGTGTGCCTGATGTCGGCCAGCCATCCGAGCATCGGCGAGCGCATGAGCCTCGCGGCCTTCTCGGCGGCGCGCCACGTGATGGTGTCGTCGCCGCGCTCGGGCCACTTCCTGATCGAGGACATGCTGGCCGAGCGCGGCATCAACCGCAACATCGTGGCGCGCGTGCCGCAGTTCACCGTGCTGCCGCAGCTGCTGTCGCAGAGCGACCTGCTGGTGCTGCTGCCCTCGCGCGTGGCCGACCTCTACGTGCGCCAGGGCGGGCTCAAGGCGCTGCCGCTGCCGCTGGCGCTGCCCGACTTCCAGGTGCAGGCCCACTGGCATGCGCGCCACGAGTACAGCGCGGCGCACCGCTGGCTGGTCGACGAGATCGTGCGCACGCTCGGCAAGCTCTGAACCTCACACGAGGCAGCGCCTGACGGCCTCCTCGTTCCACGCGATGCCGGTGCCGGGCTCGGCCGGCGCGGTCGCCATGCCGTCCTCGAAGGCCAGCGGCCGCGCCAGCACCGGCGCCGCCAGGTCCATGCGCTCGAGCAGGTGGGCCGTCGGCGTCACCGCCATCAGGTGCACGCTGACCTCCTGGAAGATGTGGCTCGACATCGGCACGCCGTGCGCCTGCGCCAGCGCGGCGGCGCGCAGCCAGCCGGTCACGCCGCCGATCTTCATCGCGTCGGGCATCGCGAGGTCGCAGGCACCGGCCTGCAGCGCCTTGGCCATCTCCTCGGGGCCGCACCAGTTCTCGCCCATCTGCAGCGGCAGCGCCACGCGCTCGCGGATGCGCGCATGGCCCGCGTAGTCCTCCTGCAAGGTGGGCTCCTCGACCCAGCCGACGCCCTCGTCCTCGAGCGCGCGGATGCGGCGCACCGCCTCGGGCACGCTCAGGCCCTGGTTGTAGTCCACCAGCAGCTCGACACGCTCGCCGACGACGGCGCGCAGCGCGCGCACCACCTCGAGGTCCTCCGCCAGCGTGGCATGGCCGATCTTGGTCTTGATGGCGCGAAAGCCCTGCGCCGCCGCGAGCGCGGCGCGCTTCGTGCCGAGCGCGAGGCCGTCCATGCTGTGGCTGTCGTAGGCGGCGATGGCGCGGCGCGTGCCGCCCAAGAGCTCGACCAGCGGCACGCCGCGCGCCTTGGCCAGCGCGTCCCAGGCCGCCATGTCCAGCCCGGCGCCGGCCATCAGCGCGATGCCGGTGCGGCCCAAAAGGCGCAGCCGCTGCGCCAGCAGCCGGTCGAGGTCGAAGGGCGCGAGCGGCTGGTCCTTGAGCACGCTGCCCAGGGTCAGCACCATGCGCCGGGTGGCGCGCAGCGCGAGCGGCGTGTAGGTGAACAGGTAGGCATGGCCGACGGTGCCGTCGTCGGCGTGCAGGTCGACCAGCACCAGCGGCGCGGTCGCCACCACGCCCACGCTGGTGCGCACCGGATGCTCGAGCGGCACGTTGACGCAGCGCGCCTGCACGTCGGCCACGCGCAGGCCGGTATCGGGGATGGAGTTCATGCGTGCGTCGTTCCTCACAGGCCCAGGTAGGCGGCCTTCACGCGCTCGTCGCCGAGCAGTTGCGCGGCCGGCCCGCCCAGCGCGATGGCGCCGGTCTCGAGCACGTAGCCGCGATCGGCCACCGAGAGGGCGGCATGCGCGTTCTGCTCCACCAGCAGGATCGGGATGCCGCGCGACTTCAGCCGCGCGATGACGCCGAAGATCTCCTTCACCAGCAGCGGCGCCAGCCCCATCGAGGGCTCGTCGAGCAGCAGCATGCGCGGCTCGCACATCAGCGCGCGCGCGATCGCCAGCATCTGCTGCTGGCCGCCCGACAGCGTGCCGGCCGCCAGCAGGCGCTTCTCGCCGAGCACCGGGAACAGCGCGTACATCTCGTCCAGCCGCTGCGCGCGGCGCTCGGCGCGCGTGTAGCCGCCCAGCAGCAGGTTGTCCTGCACCGACAGCGGGCCGAACACCTGCCGGCCCTCGAGCACCTGCGCCAGGCCGGCGCGCACGCGCGCGTCGGCGCTGTCGCGCGCGATCTCGCGGCCGAACAGGCGCACGCTGCCGACGCTGCCGCGGATCAGGCCCGAGACCGCGCGCAACAGCGTGGTCTTTCCCGCGCCGTTGGCGCCGACCAGCGCCACCAGTTCGCCCGCGCCGACCCGCAGGTCGATGCCGTGCAGCGCCTCGATGCGGCCGTAACCGGCGCGCAGGCCGCTGACTTCCAGTGCGACATCGCTCATGCGGCAGCCTCCGCCTCGGTGCCCAGGTAGGCCGCGATCACCTGCGGATTGGCGCGCACCTCGGCGGCGGTGCCCTCGGCGAGCTTGCGGCCGTAGTCGAGCACCAGCAGGTGGTCGGAGATGTTCATCACCAGCTTCATGTCGTGTTCCACCAGCAGCACCGTCACGCCCGAGGCGGCGATGCTGCGGATCAGTTCGGTGATCTCGTGGGTCTCGGTGTCGTTGAGGCCCGCGGCCGGCTCGTCGAGCAGCAGCAGGCGCGGCCGGCTCGCGAGAGCGCGCGCGATCTCGAGCCGCTTGAGCAGGCCGAACGAGAGCTGCGTGGCATGGGCATGCGCATGGCGGCCCACGCCCACGTAGTCGATCAGCCGCAGCGCCTCCTCGCGCAGCGCGGCGTCGGCGCGGCGCGTGGCGCCGGTCATGCCGCCCAGCAGCGAGCTGCGCGTGTGCAGGTGGGCGCCGAGCATCACGTTCTCGCAGGCGGTCATGTTCATGCACACCTGCAGGTTCTGGAAGGTGCGGCTCATGCCGCGCCGCGCGAGCCGGTCGGGCGCCATGCCCGCCACGTTCTCGCCGTCGAGCAGGATCTCGCCGCGCGTGGGCTCGTAGACGCCGCTGATCAGGTTGAACAGCGTGGTCTTGCCCGCGCCGTTGGGCCCGATCACCGAATGCACCGAGCCGGCGCGCACGCTGAAGCTCACGTCCTGCATGGCATGCACGCCGCCGAAGGACTTGCTGAGGTTCTTCACTTCGAGCATGGCTCAGCCCTTCCTGCGCAGCCGCAGCGCGAGCGTGGGCACCAGCCCCTTGGGCAGGAACATCATGGTGAGCATCAGCACCAGGCCGAAGAACACCATCTCGTAGCCGTGCAGGCCGCCCAGCAGCTGCGGCAGCGCGGTCAGCAGCGCGGCGCCGAGCAGCGCGCCGAAGGTCGAGGCCATGCCGCCCAACACCACCATGGTCGCGAGCTCCACCGAATGCGTGAAGGCCGCCAGCGAGGGGCTGATGAAGCCCAGGTAGTGCGCCGTGAGGCTGCCCGAGACCGCGGCGAACACGGCCGACACCACGAAGGCGCGCACCTTGAAGCGCGCCACGTCCACGCCCATCACGCGCGCCGCCACCTCGGAGCCGTTGAGCCCGCGCAGCGCGCGCCCGGCCGGCGATTCGTAGAGGTTGAGCGACAGCAGCACCGCGAGCCACAGCAGCACCGCCGCCAGCGCGTACCAGTGCAGCACCTTGGCGAAGGCGAAGCCGGCCACCGCCAGCGGCGGCACCGGCATGCCGTCGGGGCCGCCGGTCCAGTCGACCTCGTTGATCAGCACGATGTTGACGATCACCCCCAGCCCGAGCGTGGCCATGGTCAGCGAATGGCCCTTGAGGCGCAGGATCGGCTTGGCGATCAGCCAGGCCACCAGCGCCGCGCCCACGGCCGCGGCACAGATGGCCGGCAGCGCGGGCCAGCCGAAGCGCGCCGTCACGATGCCGCTGCCGTAGGCGCCGATGGCGACGAAGGCCGCGTGGCCGATGCTGATCTGGCCCGCGAAGCCCATCAGCAGGTTGAGCCCGATCGCGGCGATGGCCGCCAGCGCGATGCGCACCGCGACGTCGATCACGTAGTTGTTGGGCATGGCCAGCGGCAGCAGCGCCAGCACCAGGGCCAGCAGCAGCAGGGAGGGACGCAGCAGCGCCCGCGAGGACGCCTTCATACGCGCTCCGCTGCCTTGCTGCCGAACAGGCCATGCGGCATGACCAGCAGGATGAACACGATCAGCACGAAGGGCACGGCGTCCTTGTAGGCCGAGGAGACATAGCCCGCCATCAGCGCCTCGAGCAGCCCGACGATGAGGCCGCCGACCACCGCGCCGCCCGCGCTGCCGAGCCCGCCCAGCGTGGCGGCGACGAAGCCCTTCATGCCCAGCATCAGGCCGATGTCGTAGACCGTGGTGGTGATCGGCGCGGCCACCACGCCGGCCACGGCGCCCAGCAGTGCCGAGAGGCCGAACGAGAGCTGCAGCACGCGCGAGGTCGGGATGCCGACCGCGCGCGCGGCCAGCGCATTGGCCGCCACCGCGAGCATCGCCTTGCCCACCATGGTGAAGCGGAAGAAGGCGAAGCACAGCGCCACCAGCAGCGCGGCCGTGCCCAGCACCCACAGGCTCTGCGGCAGCACGTAGGCGCCGAGGATCGACAGCGCCGCGTCGCCACTGAAGGCCGGCAGGGTCTGCTGGTTCTTGCCGAGCACGATCTGCACCACGCCCTGGATGAAGATCGAGGCGCCGATGGTGATGATGATCAGCGACACCACGCTGGCCTCGCCCGCGGGCTTGATCGCGAGCCGGTACAGCAGCAGGCCCGCCACCACGGTGGCCAGCACGCCGCCGGCCACGGCCACGCCGTAAGGCAGGCTGGCGCCGAGCAGCGCGGCCGTGATCATGGCGCCGAGCATGAGGAAGTCGCCCTGCGCGAAGTTGATGACGCCGCTGGCGTTGTAGATCAGCGAGAAGCCCAGCGCGGCCAGCGCGTAGATCGCGCCGGTGGTGAGTCCCGAGAAGACGAATTGCATGAAGTCAGCCATGGCGTGCTCCGGCGTGGGAAAGCCCGGCGCTGCCGGGAAAGGGAAGGTTGGCGAGCAGGTGATGGGGCGCGACCTCGTCCACGCGGTCGGCGCCCAGCAGCACCAGGGTGCGGGCGATGTCGTCGACCAGGCCGGCCAGCACGCCGCGCGCGCCCGCCTCGCCGTCGCAGGCCATGCCCCAGACCGCGGCGCGGCCGACGAAGGCCGCGGTGGCGCCGGCGGCCAGCGCCTTGACCACGTCGCTGCCGCGGCGGAAACCGCCGTCGACGAACACCGGGATGCGCCCGGCCACGGCATCGACCATGCGCGGCAGCACCGAGATGGTCGAGGGCGCCGCGTCGAGCTGGCGGCCGCCGTGGTTCGACACCACGATGCCGTCGGCACCGTGGCGCACGGCCAGCGCGGCGTCGCCCGGATGCAGCAGGCCCTTGACCAGCAGCGGGCCGTCCCACAGCCGGCGCAGCCAGGCCAGGTGCTCCCAGGCCAGGGTGCGGTCCATGGTGCGCGACAGCAGCGCGGCCTGCAGCTGGGCCGAGGTGGCGCCGTCGTCGGCCTCGGCCAGGTTGACGAACGAGGGCGAGCGGCCCTGCATCGCCATCGCGAGCGACCAGCGCGGATGCAGCGCGAGGTCGAGCAGGGTCGAGGGCGTGAAGCGGAACGGCAGCCGAAAGCCGTTGCGCACGTCGCGCTCGCGCAAGCCGCTCACGGCCGCGTCGACCGTCAGCACCAGCGCCGAATAGCCGGCGGCGCGCGCGCGGCGCACCAGCTGCTCGGCGATGGCGCGATCGCCCATCACGTAGAGCTGCATCCATTGCAGCGCCTCGGGGTCGCGCCGCAGCGCGGCCTCGCGCACAGCCTCGAGCCGGTCGTTCGACGGCGTCGACAGCACGTGCGGCACGCCGGTGGCCGCGGCCGCGCAGGCCAGCAGGGTGTCGCCATGCGGGCGCACCAGGCCCGAGAAGCCCACGGGCGCCACGCCCAGCGGCGCGGCCCAGCGCCGGCCGAACACCGTGATGCCGGGGTCGGCATGGCGGGTGTCGCGCAGCGCGGTCGGCACCAGGTGCAGCGCGGCCAGGTCGGCCTCGTTGCGCCGCAGGCAGTCCTCGGTCTCCGCGCCGCCGTCGACGTAGTCGAAGACGAAGCGCGGCAACCGCCGGCGCGCCTGCCGGCGGCGATCGTTCGCATTGAGATTCATGCGCTCTCCGTCGATGCGCGCGAACTCAACGGACTTCCACGAACTTGCCGTCCTTGATCTCGACCATGCGGAACGCGGACACGTCCAGGCCCATGTGGTCGGTGGCCGACATGCGATAGATGCCGCTCACGCCGACGAAGTCCTTGGTGGCCTCGATGGCATCGCGCAGCTTCTGCTTGTCGGTGCCGCCGGCGCGCTGGATCGCGTCGATCAGCAGGTACAGCGCGTCGTGCGCGTAGCCGCCGAAGGTCGACACGTCCATCTTCGCGGTCGACTCGTAGTCCTTGGCATACGACACGCTGACCTTCTTCTGCGGATCGGCATCGGGCAGCGCCTGGGCGATCAGCAGCGCGGGCGAAGGCATGCGGATGCCTTCGGAGGACTTGCCCGCGATGCGGATGAACTCGGTCGAGGCCTGGCCGTGCGAGGTGTAGAGCGGCTGCTTCATCGCGAGCTGCTGGTGGTTGCGCGCGATGATGGCCGGCGCCTGGCCGGTGCCGAACACGAACACGGCCTGCGCGCCCGAGGACTTGATGCGCGTGAGCTGCGGCGTGACGTCGGTGTCCTTCTCGCCGTAGGTCTGGTCCTCCACCACCTTCAGGCCCAGCGTCTCGGCGAGCTTGAGCGTCTCGGTGCGGCCCGACTTGCCGAAGCCGCCGGTGTCCGACAGCAGCGCGAACTGCGTGAAGCCGCGCTTCTTCATCTCGCCGAGCACCTTCTCGGCCGCCATGCGGTCGGAGTGCGGCATCTTGAACACGTAGGGCTTGACCGGCTCGACGATGACCGAGGCGGCGGCCAGCGAGATCAGCGGCATCTTCGCGGCCTCGGCCTGCGGCACCATCGCCATGGTCGAGCCGGTGGTGGAGGCGCCGAGGATCGCGTCGACCTCGTCCTGCATGATCAGGCGGCGCGTGAAGGCGTTGGCCTTGTTCGCGTCGCTGGCGTCGTCGTAGAGCACCAGCTCGAGCTTGCGGCCGAGCACGCCGCCGGCCGCGTTGATCTTGCGCACGTACATCTCGAGCGTCTTCTGCTGCGGATCGCCGAGGAAGGAGGCCGGACCGGTGGCCGAGACCACGGCGCCGATCTTGATCGGCCCGGCCGCATGGACCTGCGCGGCCAGCGGCAGCAGCAGCGCGCCGGCCAGCAGCGCGTTGACGGCGCGGCGGCCGAGGGAGGTGGAAGTCTTGCTGTTTCTCATCGTCTTGTCTCCTGTCGTCGTTCTCTGGGGGGAAAGGATGCGGGCCCTCAGCGCGCCGGCTTTCGCCGCACGATGTGGATGGGGTGGACGCGCGGCGCGGGCGGCGGCAGGCCCAGCGCGCGCGCCAGGGTGCGGCCCTCGGGGTCGGCCAGCGCCGCTTCGCGCGCGGCTCGCACGCGCTCGGCCGACTGCGCGAGCGCGGCGGCATCGCCGGGGGGCGCGGCGAACTGCGCCTGCATGTCGTCGAGCACCGCGCCGAGGTTGCGGTGGCCGCGCTCGCTGGTCTCGCCGTAGCCCTTGACCAGGTTGCCGCACAGCGCGATCTCGTAGGCCAGCCGCGGACTCAGCGCGAGCGCGGCGCGCACGGTGTCGAGCCAGCGCGCGATCATGGCCTGCTCGATCGCGTAGCGCGCGCCGGCGCGGCGCAGCACGCGCAGCGAGCGCAGGCCGCACAGCATGGCGAAGCCCAGCACGGTGTCGGTGCGCATGTGCAGGCCCACGTTGAGCCGGTGCGCCTTGTGGGCCAGGCGCCGGCGCAGCCAGGCCGAGGCGCGCGGCGGCAGCAGCGAACAGACCTCGTCGAGGCCCGGCTTCAGGTATTCGGTCAGCCGCAGCGGCTCGCCCTGGCGTGCGCCCACTTCCTCGCGCACGCGTTGCAGCCGCTCGCCGCGCGTCTTGAGGTCGGCCACGCGGATCACGTCCTCGTAGCTCATCCACAGCGCGAGATAGCGCGCGGTCTCGCGCGTCACGGGCAGCTCGCCGCCGAAGTTCCGCTCGAGCGCGAGCACCGCGTCGACGCGCTGCAGGTAGAGCGCGCCGTAGCGCGCGTCCTGGTAGTCGAGCACCTGCTGCAGGCCGTGGCCCAGCAGTTCGTGCAGCGGCTCGGGCATGGCGGCGATGCGCGGGTCGACGGGCGCGCGCGGCGTTGCCGCGGCGGCCCTGGCGGCGGCTTCCGGCGCAGGACGAATCACCTGCTCGAAGCCCGCCGCGAAACCCTTGAGGCTGGCCTCCACCGCCTTGCCCGAGGCGCGGATCGCCTGCTCGCAGGCCTCGCGCGAGAACGGCAGCGCGCCGCTGCCGGCCATGGCGCCGAACATCACGGTGTTGATCACCGTGCCGTGGCGCCAGGCCAGCGCGCGCATGTCGAACAGGTGGCTGTGCCGCGCGAGCTCGCGCGCGGCCTCGCTCACGCGCCGGCCGTCGTAGCGGCCGTCGCCCATGGCGGACTTCTCGGCCACCGCGAACTCGCGGTGCGTCGAGGCCACGAGCGTGGTGCGCCGCGGATGCACGAAGCCGCCCTGCAGCACGCGCCCCGCCTCCATCAGCTCGGAGGCGGCGACGATGTCGACGTCGCCCGGGCTCGGCGTGAGCGAGAACACCGGGCGCGCGCCGCCGAGCCGCGCGGCCTCGACCGGGTAGATCTCGATGTAGTAGTTGGTGGCGCCGGTGCGCTGCGCCACGCCGGGCACCGAGGTGCTCTGCACCGGGAAGCCCTGGGCCGTGGCCGCGGCGATCAGCCAGTCGGCCAGCACGCCGCCGCCCTCGCCGCCCATGGCGGCGACCAGCACGGTCACGATGCGCGGTGCGTCTTCGAAGGGGGTGTCGTTCATGCCGCCAGTGCCTCCGCGCGGTCGCGCGCCTTGCCGGCCATGAGGCCGATGACGCCGCTGCGCAGCCGGTGCAGCAGGCGCTCCCAGGTGCCGGCGTTCTGCACGATCTCGGCCTTGTAGAACGAGGGGCAGAGGATGGCGGCGTGCGCGTTCTCGCCGCACAGGCCGCAGCCCACGCAGCCCTGGTTGACGGTGGCCACGGGATCGGTGCGCAGCGCGCTCGGGTTGGGCTTGATGGTGAGCGAGGGGCAGCCCGACAGCCGGATGCACGAGTGGTCGCCGGTGCAGACGTCGTCGTCGATGCCGAAGCGCGTGCGCACCACGCGCTCGCCGCGCTTGAGCTTCGCGGCCGTGACGGGCTTGATGCGGCGCTGGCGCTCGAGCTGGCATTCGCCGTCGGCGATGATGACCTTGAGGCCGCCCTCCTCGGTGGTCATCGCCTCCTGCAGCGTGTCGCGCATCTCGGCCACGCTGTAGCTGCGCACCTTGCGCACCCAGCCCACGCCCACGCCCTTGAGCGCGGCCTCGATGTCCAAGGTCAGCGGCTTGGCCGCGGGCTGCGTGGGCGAGGAGGGAATGGCCTGCGTGCCGGTGGCCGAGGTGTAGCCGTTCTTCAGGATCACGAGCACCGAGTCCTGGCCGTTATAGACCGCGTTGACCACGCCGCTGGTGAAGCCGTTGTGCCAGAAGCCGCCGTCGCCCATGATGCTGACGACCCGGTTGCCCATCAGCGGTGCGATGCCCGAGGAGCTCGCGAGGCCCAGGCCGTAGCCGAGCACCGTGCTGCCGGTGTTGAACGGCGGCAGGGTGCCGAAGGTGTGGCAGCCGATGTCGGCGCTGACGTGCACGCTGCCGAGTTCCTTCTGCATCAGCTTGATGGCGGCGAACACCGGGCGCTCGGGACAGCCGATGCAGAAGCCCGGCGGCCGGCTCGGCACGGGCACGCCCAGCGCCTCGACCGCGCGCGGCTTGAGCGCGGCCAGCGGCGCGGCGCTGTCGGCCACCCGCATGGCGCCCTGGTCGCCGAGCGCTTCGGGCCGCGCCTGGCGGATGAACTCGGCCAGGCCGCGCACCAGCACCTCGCCGGTGTACTCGCCGGCCATCGGGAAGATGTCCTTGCCGTGCAGCCGCGTGTCGCAGCCGGCCTTGCGCAGCATCGCGTGCAGCGCGTCCTCCATGTAGTTGGGCTGGCCCTCTTCCACCATCAGCACCGCGCGCTTGCCGCGGCAGAAATCGACGAGCTCGTCGGGCACCATCGGGTAGACCACGTTGAGCACCTGCAGCGGAATGCGGCTGTTGCCGAAGGCATCGGCCAGGCCCAGCTGCTGCAGCGCGCGCAGGGTGCCGTTGTAGAGGCCGCCCGGCAGCACCAGGCCGACGTCGGCGCAGTCGCCGTCGAAGCGCTCGTTGAGCCGCGCGTCGCGGATGTAGGCCAGCGCGGCCGGCCAGCGCGACTCGATCTTCATGCGCTCCTGCGCGTAGATCGAGGGCGGCAGGTTGATGTTGGCGAAGTCGAAGCGCGGCTGCGCGATGGCCTCGCGCGTGGAGATGGCCGGCGCGCGGTTGTCCTTGCAGACGAAGCTGCCGTGCACGTGGCAGGCGCGGATGCGCAGCTGCAGCATGACGGGCGTCTGGCTCGCCTCGGAGAGCTCGAAGCCCTGCTCCACCGCGTCGACGATCGAGCCCAGGTTGGGCCGCGGATCGAGCAGCCACATCTGCGACTTCATCGCGAAGGCATGGGTGCGCTCCTGGATGATGCTCGAGCCCTCGCCGTAGTCCTCGCCGAGGATCACCAGCGCGCCGCCCTGCACGCCGGCCGAGGCCAGGTTGGACAGCGCATCGGACGCGACGTTGGTGCCGACCGTGGACTTCCACGTGACGGCGCCGCGCACCGGGTAGTTGATGGAGGCGCCGAGCATCGCGGCCGCGCCGGCCTCGGAGGCGCTGTTCTCGAAGTAGATGCCGAGCTCGTCGAGCAGCTCGCGCGCATCGCCGAGCACGTCGATCAGGTGCGAGACCGGCGCGCCCTGGTAGCCGCCGATGTAGCTCACGCCCGATTGCAGCAGGGCCTTGGTGACGGCCAGGATGCCCTCGCCGTGGAATTCCTCGTTCGCGCCCAGCGAGAGGCGCTTGACTTCTTCGGCGAAGGATCGCTCCATGGTGTTCTTTGTCTCCGGCCGGCGCCGCGGGAAGCGCCGCATTTCATCGTGGGTGGCTCGTGGACGGGGACTTTAGGAGTACCTGCTTATTTGCCCAATCGATGGAGTGGGAGTTACACATCGATGAATTCGATGTGATGTCGCTCGATCGCGGCCAGCCGTCCGCGCGGGACGAGAGCGTTCAGTTCACCAGGTGACCGAGCCTGCGCATCGCGTCGCCGAGCCCCTTGCGGCTGCGCTCCATCGCGGCCCAGGGCGCGTTGCCGATGTCGAGCCGCTCGGCGATGGTCGCCACGGTCCAGTGATCGGCGCTGTCGACCTCGAACAGCTCGTCCCAGTCCAGCGGCACCGACACGCCCAGGCCCGGCCGCGCGCGCGCCGACCAGGCGCTGATGGTGGTGGCGCCGAAGCCGTTGCGCAGGTAGTCGGCGAAGATTTTTCCGACGCGGTTGCGCGGCCCGCTCTTGGCGACGATGCGCTCGGGCACGCTGCGCGCGAGCTGCTGCACGATGGCCTGCGAGAAGCCCTTGACCTCGTCCCAGCCGTGCGCGCGCCGGATCGGCACCACCACGTGCAGGCCCTTGCCGCCGCTGGTCTTGAGGAAGGACGGCAGCCCGAGCTCGTCGAGCAGGGTGCGCACCAGCAGCGCGGCCTCCTGCATGCGCGGCCATTCGACGCCCTCGCCGGGGTCGAGGTCGAAGGTCATGCGATCGGGCTGGGCGAAGGCGCGCGAGAGCGCGTTCCAGGTGTGGAACTCCACCACGTTGAACTGCGCCGCGCCGAGCAGTCCCTCGGCCGTGTCGATCTGCAGCAGCGGCGCGTGGCCGGGATCGAGCGCCGGGTCGAGCAGGCCCACGCCGGCCATCTCGCCGTGCTGCGCATGCTTCTGGAAGAACAGCTCGCCCGCGATGCCGTCGGGCGCGCGCACCAGCGCCACCGGCCGGCCGCGCAGGTGGGGCAGCATCAGCGGCGCGACGCGCGCGTAGTAGGCGGCGAGCTCGCCCTTGACGATGCCGCTCTTCGCGTCGACGAGGCGGTCGGCATGGGTGATGCGCGGCGTGGATGGCTGGCGGTCGGCGGCCATGGTTCGTTTCCTTGGTCCGCCATGTTCGTGCTCGCCCGGGGCCGCGGATGTAGGAACGCGACGGCGCGCCGTGTATTCCTCGCGCTCAGGCCGTGCCGTCGAGCCGCCGTTCGCTGGGCCGCGCGAAGTAGAACCACTCGGTGTCCGGCAGCGCGAGCGCGTTGGGGAACACGATGCAGCCGTCGTCGGGCGCGGTCACGGGCGTGCCGTCGTGTCGCGTGCCGATGAGCTCGCCGCGCCGCACCGGATCGAAGGTGGCCCAGTCGCGCGCGAAGCGGTCGTCGGCGTGCAGCCGGTCGGTCACGCTGGCCAGGCGCAGCAGGCGCGGCGGCACGTCGGGCCCGGCCGACAGGCCCGGCGGCAGCGCCGCCATGCCCAGCAGCGCCAAGGTGCGGCGGATCGCGCGCCAGGCCACCTCGGGCGCCTGCGGATCCTGGTGCTGGCCGCATTCGAGCGTGACGCCGTAGCCGCCGCAGCCGCGGATGTATTCGTTGGTGCCGCGGCCGAAGTCGATGGCGGCCTCGTCGACCGCGGCGCCGCGCTGCGCCAGGCCCGCGGCATAGATGTCGAGCCAGCCCTCGACCACGATCGGCGTGCCCAGGTGCAGCGCCAGCCGGCCTTCCTCGGCGGCGCGCGCGAAGGGCTCGAGGGTGCCGGTGTTGTCGCGCGGGCCGATCATCGCGAAGGCCTCGCCCGCGCTCTGGAACGAATGCAGGTCGAGCAGCACCTCGTGGCGCGCGATCACGGGCGCCAGCACGTTGGTCACGCGGGCCTCGTAGTCGGCCGGCTCGGCCGCGGGCTTGAACAGCCGGTTGAGGTTGCGCTCGCCCTCGCGCTGCAACCGCCGGCGCGCCAGCGGATTGGCCACCGGCACCAGCGTGAGCTCGCCGCGCAAGAGCGCGAGCTCGCCCGCCGCGAATTCGGCCAGCACCCGCTCGATGCCGGCGGTGCCGCTGGTCTCGTCGCCATGCACGCCGCCCATCACGAGCAGCCGGGGACCGGGGTTCAGGGAGGCGAAGGCGTGGAGACGGATGCTGTCGTGCGCGACGGCGTCGAAGGGAGAGGAAGCCATGCGGGGATTATGGGGAGGCGCCATGACGGGCGCAAAGACGCTCCTCTTTTCATAGCGCCGATCCTCGCGGCAACGTGGAAAGCAGAAGCCTACAGCGGCCCCCTGGACTGTCCTACCAGGTGCCCGCGGGTGGCCGCGCAAGCTGGATGTCGATCAACGACCGAAGGGACCTTCTCCATGGCCAAGGACAACACCGCGCCCCGCAAGCAGCCCGCCGATCCGCAGCAGGATGCGGGCGGTGGCAAGACCAAGGTCGAACAGGGCGGCGAGTCGTCGCCGCGGCTGCCGCACGAGCACGACCAGTCCTCGGACAGCCAGCAGACCCGCGACGGCAAGCCGACCGAACGTGGCCGCCGCGCGCATGACGACGTGGAACGCGGCCTGGTCGACACCGACCAGGGGCTGCGCGCCGACAAGGTCGGCGAGCAGTCCAGGCGCTGATTGAAATGCCCGCGGCCGCTCAGGCGGCGGCCACGCCCGCGAGCTGCGTGCGCATCTGCGAGATCACGGCGCCGTAGTCCTTGGCGTTGAAGATCGCGCTGCCGGCCACGAAGGTGTCGGCGCCAGCCGAGGCCACGCGCGCGATGTTGTCGGCCTTGATGCCGCCGTCGACCTCGAGGCGGATGTCGCGCCCGCTCTGCTCGATGCGCTTGCGCGCCTGTTCGATCTTGCGCAGCGCCGAGTCGATGAAGCTCTGGCCGCCGAAGCCCGGGTTGACGCTCATGATCAGGATCAGGTCGATGTCGTCGATGACCCAGTCGAGCACCTCGAGCCCGCGCGCCGGGTTGAACACCACCCCCGGCTTGCAGCCGGCCGCGCGGATCGCCTGGATGCTGCGGTGCACGTGCGGCGTGGCGTCGGGATGAAAGCTGATGTAGTCGGCCCCGGCCTGCGCGAACGAGGCCGCGAGCGCATCGACCGGCTGCACCATCAGGTGCACGTCGATCGGCACCGGCGTGCCGTCGGCCGTCTTGGCATGCGGCTTGAGCGCCTGGCAGATCATCGGACCGAAGGTCAGGTTCGGCACGTAGTGGTTGTCCATCACGTCGAAATGGATCCAGTCCGCGCCCGCGGCGATCACGTCCGAGAGTTCTTGGCCGAGCTGGGCGAAGTCGGCGGAAAGGATGGAGGGGGCGATGCGGAAGGTCATGGGCGGCGATTGTCGCAGCCGGCCAAAGGCGCAGCGGAGCTCCCGGACTTCTACGCCTGCCAGGGATCGACGAGCGCCACGCCGGTGCCGACATAACCAGCCGCGTCGCGCGAGACCACCGCGAGGCCGTGCTGCGCGGCGGTGGCGGCGATGATCAGGTCGGGCTGCGAGAAGGTGCGCCCGGCCTTGCGGCCCTGCTCGACCATCAGCCGCCACTTGAACATCACGTCCTCGCTGACCGGCAGCACGCGGTAGCCGAACATCGGCCGCAGCTGCAGTTGCAGCCAGTCGCTGAGCTGGGCGCGCTTGTGGATGTCGGCCACCAGTTCGATGCCGAAGCGGATTTCGGCGAAGGTGACGGTGCTGACGAACAGGCTTTCCAGCGGCTGTGCCGCGACGAAGGCGACCACCCGGGGCTCGGGGCGCGGGCGCCGCAGCTCGGACAGCACGTTGGTGTCGAGCAGGAAGCCGCTCACGGCATCACAGCTCGACGCTGCGCACCGGCGAGGCTTCGGAGGCGCCGACCGACAGCTCGATGTCCCGATGGGGCGACGCCTGCAGCATGTCGACCAGGGCCTGGCCCGTGCGCGCGCCCTGCAGGCGCTGGAACTCCTCGGCCGCGATCACCACGACCTCGTCGCGCCCGTGGACCGTGACGTGCTGCGGCCCCTCGCTGTGGACGCGGCGCACCAGTTCGCTGAAGCGCGCCTTGGCGTCCTGCAGCGGCCAATGGCCTGGAAGAGAAATTCTGGTCATACCGACCAGATTATCCCTTCTTCGCCATTTCCGCAAGAAAGCCGGCCCGGCACCGGGAAGCTCCCCCCGCGCCAAAAACCAGCAGTTACCATCGCGCGCATGTCACACAGCCCCCTTTCCATCGAGGTCGAGCCGCGCTACCTCGCCGACCAGTCCTCGCCGAAGGAAGGCATCTACACCTTCGCCTACACCATCACGATCACCAACACCGGCTCCACCGGTGCCCAGGTGATCGCGCGGCACTGGCTGATCAACGACGCCTCGGGGCATGCGCAGGAGGTCAAGGGCCTGGGCGTGATCGGCCAGCAGCCGCTGCTGGCGCCGGGCGAGAGCTTCCGCTACACCAGCGGCTGCCGGCTGCAGGCCGCGAGCGGCACCATGCATGGCAGCTACCTCGTGGTGACCGAGGACGGCGAGCGCTTCGACGTGCCGATCCCGATGTTCGTGCTCGAGGCCGACGTCGGCGGCGCGCCGGTCTCGCGCGTGCTGCACTAGCCCCCGCCCGGGCACCCGCACGGACACCTTCCCGCTGCGGCATCGCCCTCCTCTTCTCCCTTTTCGATCCCTCTTCCCATGGCTGCCGCTTCGCGCGACCTGCAGGGGCTGCTCGCCGGCCTCGATCCTTCCGCCGACGTGGCTCGGCGCCACATCTGGCTCATCGACCTGTTCGACTGGCTGCGCGGCGACCGTGCCTCGCCGCAGGCGGCCATGGGCCGCGTGCTGCTGCTGCTCGACGCCATCGAGGCGCGGCCCGAGCTGCGCGAGCGCGTGCGCGCCTGGTGGCGCGCCTTCACGCGCGACGTCGACCTGTCGACGCTCCTGGCCGACTACGGCTTCGCGCCGCGCACCGCCTTCCTCAGCGAATTCAACGAGCGGCTGCGCCGCAAGATCCTGCCGGGCACGCCCGAGACCACCGATGCCTCGGAGCTGTTCCGCATGGTGCTGCCGGGCGTCTTCGACGCGCGCTGGATCGCGCTGCTCGAAGCCTCGCAGCTGGTGCGCATCGGCGCGCTGCTGGCCGATGAAACGAGCGACGACGGCGCCACCGTGCCGCGCTGGCGCGCCACGCTGATGGACGCGATCACCTACTGCGCGAGCCAGCTGGTGGCCGCGGGCTTCTCGTCCGAGCTGCGGCTGCGCATGCGCAGCACCGAGGAGAGCCGCCCCTTCCATGCGCTGATGGCCGAGCTCGACGAGCTGCGCGAGCGGCTGTTCGACGACCGTCCGCGCGACGAGGCCGCGGTGCAGGCGGCCTTCGTCGCGTTCCGCGACCGGCTCGATGCCTGCCGCGCGAGCGCCGCCTCGGTCTACGAGCACCTCGAGGACAACGGCATCTCGGTCGGCCTGGTGTTCCGCGTGCGCCAGATGCGCGAGCGGGTGCTGCGCATCCGCGAGCTGCTCGACGGCCTGATGTCGCCCACGCCCGCGGTCAGCATCGCGCGGCTGGTGGCCCGGCTGGTGCAGGCCGGCAGCGAGCGCAACAGCATCCGCGCGCTGATCGCCTCGAACTCCTCGATGCTCGCGGCCAAGGTCACGGAGCGCAGCGCCGAGACCGGCGAGCACTACATCACGCGCGACCGCGCGAGCTACCGGCAGATGGTGCGCAAGGCCGCGGGCGGCGGCGCGCTGACCTCGCTCACGGTGCTCGCGAAGTTCGGCATCTACGCGTTGGGCCTGTCGGCCTTCTGGAGCGGCCTGGGCTCGGGCGTGATGTACGCCGCCAGCTTCGTCGCGATCCAGCTGCTGCACCTCACGCTCGCCACCAAGCAGCCGGCCATGACGGCGCCGGCGCTGGCCGCGCGGCTGCGCGGGATCCGCGCCGACAGCGGCCTCGACGAATTCGTCGACGAGGTCGCCAACCTGGTGCGCTCGCAGGTGGCGGCGGTGCTGGGCAACGTGCTGGTGGTGGTGCCGGCGGTGGCCGCGCTCGCCATCGCCTGGCAGCTGGCGCTGCAGCGGCCGCTGCTCGATGCCGCGCACGCGGGCGCGGTGCTGCGCTCGCTGTCGATCGCGGGCCCCACGGTGCTGTTCGCGGCCTTCACGGGGGTGCTGCTGTTCGCCTCCAGCCTTATCGCGGGCTGGGCAGAAAACGCCTTTGTCCTGCACAGGCTGGACTCCGCCATGCGGTACAACCCCCGCATCGGCGCCGTCCTGGGTGCCGCCCGGGCCCGCCGATGGGCCGACTTCATGCGCACCCATATCTCCGGCTTCGCCGCCAACATTTCGCTGGGCCTGATGCTCGGACTGCTGCCCGCGGTCGCGGGCTTCTTCGGGCTCGGCCTCGACGTGCGCCACGTGACGCTGTCGGCCGGCCAGATCGGCGCGGCCGCGGTGTCGCTCGGCCTGCCGGCACTGCAGCAGCCGCTGCTGTGGTGGGCGGTGGCGGCGATCCCGGTGATCGGTGCGCTCAACGTGAGCGTGAGTTTCTATTTCGCCTTCCGGCTGGCGCTGCGCGCGCACAGCGTGAGCCTCGCCGACCGCGCCCGCATCCGCGGCGCGCTGCGCGAGCGCTGGCGCAGCCGGCCCACGAGCTTTTTCCTACCCGCATGAACCTGACGAGTCTCACCGCCGACCTGATGGGCTTCTGGTCCGAATGGGCCCGCCCCTCGGCCGGCCTTCCCACCGTGCTGTGGTCGCTGCTGCTGGCAGCGGCCGCCGCCTCCGGCCACCTGGTGCGCCGCTACATGGGCATGCCCAAGGTGGTCGGCTATTCGATCGTGGGCACCATCGTCGGCTTCGCCGGCTTCGAGGGCGCGATCTGGCCGCTGCGCGGCATCAGCCTGTTCCTGCTCGAGCTCGGCGTGGCCGTGGTGCTGTTCGAGGCCGGCGGCCGCTTGCCGCTGCGCTGGTTCCGCCACAACCCGATGGTGCTGGTGCAGAGCCTGCTCGAGGCCACGCTGACCTACTTCGGCGTGTTCTGGGTGCTGCGCCTGCTGGGCCTGCCCGACCCGGTGGCCAACCCGCTCGCGCTGATGGCGATCGTCGCCTCGCCGGCGGTGCTCAGCCGCGTGATCATGGACACCCGCGCCGCCGGCCCGGTGACCGAGCGCGCGATGACGCTGGCCACGCTCAACACCTTCTACGCGCTCGCGCTCGGTTATGCGCAGGCCGGGCTGATCGAGCGCGCGCCGCAGACCGTGCTGCAGAAGCTCTACCCGATCGCGGTGGTGCTGGGCCTGTCCTTCGTGGTCGGCGCGCTGATGGCGCTGGCGCTGCGCACCGCGCTGCGCGTGATGAGCCCGACCAGCGAGAACACCTCGCTGCTGCTGCTCGCGCTGATCGCCGCCGGCGCCGCCGTCACCGCGCACATCGGCGGCTCCGCGCCGCTGGCCGCGCTGATCGGCGGCGTGCTGCTCAAGACCCTGAACCCCAAGCCCTGGGCCTGGCAGCGCCAGCTCGGCACCGCGGCCTCGCTGCTCACCATGCTGATGTTCGTGCTGGTGTCGATCGTCGCGGCGCAGGCCGACTGGACGCTGCCCGTGGCCAGCGTGGTGCTGGCGCTGATCGCCGTGCGCATGGTCGCCAAGATCGCCGGCGTGGCGATCGCCAATCCCGGCAGCGGCGCGAGCTGGAAGCAGGCCTTCTGGGTCGGCTGCGCGATGTCGCCGCTGTCCTCGATCGCGCTCCTGATCGCCTCCAATTTCGCCACCGCCTCGCCCTTGCTCGGCACCATGATCACCCAGGTCGCGCTGCCCTCGATCCTGCTGATGGAGCTGCTGGGCGCCGTGCTTGCCACCGTCGCGATCCACGCGGTGGGTGAGAGCTCGGTGCCCTGGGCGCCCGAGGCCTTCAGCAGCACCGCCGAGGACACGCAGCGATGAGCAGCAACACGACCCCCACCCCGACCGCCGCGATCGACCCCGACAGCGACGACGTGCGCTCGGCGCCGCTGCCGGCCGATCCCGCGAGCCGCGCCGTCAAGCTCGAGCCCTTCAACAAGTCGGAGGCGCTGTCGCTCGGCGTCGAGCTCGAGCTGCAGCTCGTGAACACGCACGACTACGACCTCGCGCCGTATGCGGAAGACATGCTGCGCCTCATGGCGCAGACGCCGCTGCCCGGCAGCGTGGTGCCCGAGATGACCTCGAGCATGATCGAGATCTCGACCGGCATCTGCCATTCGGCGCAGGACGTGATCGCGCAGCTCACGCCGATCCGCGATGCGCTGATCAAGAACGCCGACAAGCTCAACATCGCGGTGGTGGGCGGCGGCACGCATGCGTTCCAGCAGTGGCACGAGCGGCGCATCTACGACAAGCCGCGCTTTCGCGAGCTGTCGGAGCTCTACGGCTACCTGAGCAAGCAGTTCACCATCTTCGGCCAGCACGTGCACATCGGCTGCCCCGATGCCGACTCGGCGCTCCTGATGCTGCACCGCATGTCGCGCTACATCCCGCACTTCATCGCGCTGTCGGCCTCCTCGCCCTTCGTGCAGGGGCAGGACACGCAGTTCGACTCGGCGCGGCTGAACTCGGTGTTCGCCTTCCCGCTGTCGGGCCGCGCGCCCTTCACCACGAGCTGGAAGGAATTCGAGGCCTACTTCGAGCGCATGACACGCACCGGCGTCGTGCGCAGCATGAAGGACTTCTACTGGGACATCCGGCCCAAGCCCGAGTTCGGCACCATCGAGATCCGCGTCTTCGACACCCCGCTGACCGTGGCGCGCGCCGCCGCGCTCGCGGGCTACGTGCAGTCGCTGGCCGCCTGGTTCCTGCAGGAGCAGCCCTTCGAGCCCAGCGAGGACGACTACCTGGTCTACACCTACAACCGCTTCCAGGCCTGCCGCTTCGGCCTCGACGCGGTCTACGTCGACCCCGCCAGCGGCCAGCACATGCCGCTGCGCGACCACATCCTGATGACCATGACCCAGCTCGAATGGCACAGCGAGGCGCTCAACGCCACCCAGGCGCTGGGCGAGCTGCGCACCAGCGTCGAGACCAACCGCAACGACGCGCGCTGGCTGCGCGAGCGGCAGGGGCGCGAGCGGCTGCTGGCGGAGGTGGTGCGGCAGGCGTCGCTGCGCTTTCGCGGGGCGGCGTAAGAGGCGGACAGCCGAACGCATGCATTTATGCTCGGCGCATGGGTGAATTCGACCTGATCCAACGCTATTTCCAACGCCCCGCCCTCCGTTCCCCGCTGGGCGTGGGCGACGACTGCGCGCTGCTCGCGCCCGCGCCGGGCATGCAGCTCGCGGTCTCCTCGGACATGCTGGTCGAGGGCCGGCACTTCCTCTCGACCGTCGATCCGGCGCGGCTCGGCCACAAGGCGCTGGCGGTCAACCTCAGCGATCTGGCGGCCTGCGGCGCGAAGCCGCTGGCCTTCACGCTCGCGCTGGCGCTGCCGGGCGTGGACGAAGGCTGGCTCGAGGGCTTCTCGCGCGGCCTGTTCGCGCTGGCCGACGAGCACGGCTGCGAGCTGGTGGGCGGCGACACCACGCGCGGCCCGCTCAACCTCTGCATCACCGTATTCGGCGAGGTGCCGGCCGGCGCGGCGCTGCTGCGCTCGGGCGCGCGCGCGGGCGACGAGCTGTGGATCAGCGGCACGCTCGGCGATGCGCGGCTGGCGCTCGAGAACTTCCGCGGCACGCTGTCGCTGCCGGGCCCGCTGTTCGAGCGCACGCGCGCACGCATGGAGCAGCCCGCGCCGCGCGTGGCGCTGGGCCAGGCGCTGCGCGGCATCGCGAGCGCGGCGGCCGACGTGAGCGACGGCCTCGCGGGCGACCTCGGCCACATCCTGCGCGCGAGCCGCGTGGGCGCGACGCTCGACGTGGACGCCGCGATGCACTGCATCGCGGCCGTGGCCGACGGTTCGGCCGCCGCCGCGGGGCTGGAACGCGACACGCTGCGCGCGATGGCGATCTCGGGCGGCGACGACTACGAGCTGGTGTTCACCGCGCCGGCCTCGGCGCGCGCGGCGGTGGAACAGGCCGGCCGCGACAGCGCGACGCCGGTCACGCGCATCGGGCGCATCGATGCCGAGAGCGGGCTGCGCTTCGTCGATGCCGCGGGCACGCCGGTGGCGCAGCGCTTCGGCTCCTTCGATCACTTCGCCTGAACGCCAGTCCTCCTCACAGCGTGCGCTTGAGCACGTCGAGGAACTGGCGCGCCGCCTCCGACAGCGTGTGGCCGCGCTTGGTGACCACCGAGATGTCGCGCGAGACGCGCGGCGCGCTCAGCAGCTTGATGACCAGCGAGGGATCGCCCGCCGCGCGCGCGAAGGCCGAGGGCATGATCGACGGCCCCATGCCGCAGGCGGTCATCCACAGCGCGGTCGAGAGAAAGGACACCTCGTGCGCGACCTCGAGCGCCACGCCCGCATCGCTGGCGGTGCCGTCGATCAGCGGCCGCACGCCATAGCCGGGCCGCACCGTGATCACCGGATGGCGGCCGAGGTCGGTCCAGCGCACCACGCGCGCCTGCGCCAGCGGATGGTCGTCGCGGCAGACCAGCGCGAGATGGTCGCGCAGCAGGCGCTGCGTCTCGACCTCGGCGCCGGGCCGCTCGGGCGTGCCGATGCCGAAGTCCACGTGCTCGCCGAGGATGCGCGCGATGAACTGGTCGGGCGCGCAGTCGCTGACCACCACGCGCACCTTGGGATGCTGCCGCTGGAACTCTCCGATCGCCTCGGGCAGCAGGAAGGAGGCCAGGGTCGGCGTGATCGCGATCGAGACGCGGCCGCGCTCGAGCGTGGCGAGGTCGCGAAAGCCGGAAGCGAGCGCATCGACGTCGCGCAGGATGCGTTCGGCCGCCGGCAGCATCTCCTGCGCGGCGGCCGTGGGCTTGAGCGAGCGCGTGGTGCGGTCGAACAGCCGCGTGCCCAATCCGTCCTCGAGCTGGCGCAGCAGCATGCTCACGGCCGACTGCGTGACGAACAGCCGCTGCGCCGCGGCGCTGAGCTGCCGCAGCTGGTAGACGGCGAGGAAGGCGCGCAGCTGGCGGATCGTAGGACTGAAGTTCGCTTTCATCAGGAAACATGATATTTGGTTCTGAATTTCTTGATTTACGAATGAATGCGCCCATCGTTCAATCGGGCGCCAGAACACGGATGCACATTCAAGGAGTACCGATGACCGCAACGATCGCCCGCGGCGCGATGCAACCGCCGCGCAGGCAATTGCTGCTGGCCGCGGCCGCCGCGCTGTGCGGCGGACCCGCTTTCGCGCAGGCGCCCGCGACGGGCGCCTTTCCCGACAAGCCGATCCGCGTGGTCGTGACCTTCCCGCCCGGCGGCAGCGCCGACGCGGTGGTGCGCATGCTGGTGCCGCGGCTCAACGAGAAGCTGGGCCAGCCGGTGGTGGTCGACAACCGGCCCGGCGCGGGCGGCAACGTCGGGCTCACGCTGGTGGCCAAGGCACCGGGCGACGGCTACACGCTGGGCGTGGGCGCGGCGGGCGCGCTCGCGGCCAACGCGAGCCTCTATGCGCAGATGCCCTTCGATCCGCTGAAGGACTTCAAGCCCGTGGGCATGCTGGCCGCGATCCCGTTCGTGATCGTGGGCCATCCCTCGGTCGCGGCGCGCACCCAGCGCGAGCTGATCGCGCTCGCGAAGTCGCAGCCCGGCGGGCTGTCGATCGGCCATGGCGGCAACGGCACGGCGATGCACCTGTCGGCCGCGCTGTTCGCGCAGATGGCCGAGGTCAGGCTGGTCGAGGTGCCCTACCGCGGCTCGGGCCCGGCCGCGCTCGACGCGCTCGCGGGACAGGTCCCGCTCGCGGTGGTCGACCTGCCCTCGGCGCTGCAGCAGATCAAGGCCGGCAAGCTGGTCGCCTTCGCGGTCACCAGTCCCGCGCGGCTGCCGATGCTGCCCGAGGTGCCGACGGTGGCCGAGGCCGGCCTGCCCGGCTACGACTCGACCGGCTGGTTCGGCGTGGTGGCGCCGGCGGCCACGCCGGCGCCGGTGGTCGCGCGGCTCAACGCCGAGATCAACGCGGCGCTCGGCGACGAACAGATCAAGGCCGCGATGCGTAACCTCGGCGTGGAACCCGCGCCGGGGTCGAGCGAGGCCTTCGATGCCTACATCCGCGCGGAGACCCGCAAGTGGGCGCAGGTGATCCGCACCGCCAACATCAAGCTCGAATAGACCCCGTGCGCATGAAGAACGACCTCGATCTCCAGGCCGACGTGCTGATCGTCGGCGCCGGCCCGGTGGGCCTCTCGCTCGCGATGGACCTGGCCTCGCGCGGCGTCAGCACGATCGTGTGCGAGACGCGCGCCTTCGCCGAGCCGCCGAACGTGAAATGCAACCATGTGGCGTCGCGCACCATGGAGCAGTTCCGCCGCCTGGGCGTGGCGCAGAAGCTGCGCGACGCGGGCCTGCCGGCCGACCACCCGAACGACGTGGTGTTCCGCACCAGCGTGACCGGCACCGAGCTCGCGCGCATCCCCATTCCCTGCCGGCGCGATCGCTACACCGAGACCGAGGGACCCGACGCCTGGTGGCCCACGCCCGAGCCGCCGCACCGCATCAACCAGATCTACCTCGAGCCGATCCTGCTGCGCCACACGGCCGCGCTGCCGGGCGTGACCCTGCTCAACCGCACGCAGGTGGCGGGCTTCGTGCAGGACGCCGAGGGCGTGACGGCGATCGCCACCGACCTCGACAGCGGCGTGACGCGCAGCCTGCGCGGGCGCTACATGGTGGGGTGCGACGGCGGCAGCTCGGCGGTGCGCAAGCAGATGGGGGCGAAGCTCGAGGGCACGGCGGTGATCCAGCGCGTGCAGTCGACCTGCATCCGCGCGCCCGGCCTGCGCGCGCTGATCCCGGGCAAGCCCGCGTGGTCCTACTACGCGATGAACCCGCGCCGTTGCGGCACCATGTTCGCCATCGACGGCCACGAGACCTGGCTGGTCCACAACCACCTCAATGCCGAGGAGCCCGAGTTCGATTCGGTGGACCGCGACCGCTCGCTGCGCGAGATCCTCGGCGTCGGCCCCGACTTCGAGTACGAGATCCTCAGCAAGGAGGACTGGGTCGGCCGCCGGCTGGTGGCCGACCGCTTCCGCAACGGCCGCGTGTTCCTCGCGGGCGACGCCGCCCACCTGTGGGTGCCCTACGCGGGCTACGGCATGAACGCCGGCATCGCCGACGCGCTCAACCTCTCGTGGCTGCTCGCGGCCAGCGTGCAGGGCTGGGCCGACGAGGGCATCCTCGACGCCTACGAGGCCGAGCGGCTGCCGATCACCGAGCAGGTCTCGCAGTTCGCGATGGACCATGCGCAGAAGATGATCCGCGCGCGCCGCGCGGTGCCCCCGAACATCGAGGCGCCCGGCCCCGAGGGCGACGCGCTGCGCGCCGACATCGGGCAGGAGGCCTACGAGCTCAACGTGCAGCAGTTCTGCTGCGCGGGCCTGAACTTCGGCTACTTCTACACCGGCTCGCCGATCATCGTGCCCGACGGCGAACACGTGCCGCCGGCCTATTCGATGGGCGCCTTCACGGCCTCGACCGTGCCGGGCTGCCGCGCGCCGCACTTCTGGCTGGCCGACGGCCGCTCGCTGTACGACGCCTTCGGCCCGGGCTACACGCTGCTGCGCTTCGACCGCAGCGCCGACGTGCGCGCGCTGGAACGCGCGGCCGACACCTACCGCATGCCGCTCACGGTGCTCGACATCGACGCCGCCGTGGTGCCGCCGGCCTACGCGCACCGGCTGGTGCTGTGCCGCGCCGACCAGCACGTGGCCTGGCGCGGCGCCTACATCCCGGCCGACGTCTATGCGCTGGTGGCGCGGCTGCGCGGCGAGCCGCAGCGCGAGCGCGCGACCAAGCGCGCGCTGCCCTGGGAAGGGGTGCTGGCCTAGGAATCAGCGCGCGTGGCCGACACCACGCGCCGCGCCAGCAGCACCACCAGCGCCGGCGCGATCGCGAAGCTCGCGAACAGCCACACGGCCGCCGAGCGCGCGCCCTCGACGCCGCCCGGCTGCGTGAGCCCGGCCGCGTTCGCCACCAGCCCGGCCACCGCGGCGCCGACCGCCATGCCGTAGAGCTGCACCGTGGTGATCGAGGCCGAGGCCAGGCCCTCCTCGCCGGCCGGCGCGCGCGACATCACGCGCGTCAGCAGGTGCGGCCAGCCGATGCCCACGCCGAGCCCCACGGCCGCCAGCGCGAGCGCGACGGCCAGCGTCTCGAGCCCGGCCGGCAGATGCCCCGGCGCGGGCAGCAGCACGGCCAGCGTCGCCAGGCCCAGCGTGCAGACCACCGGGCCGGCGCGCAGCATGCGGTCGGCCCCCGCGCCGCTGCGCCCCGACGACAGCAGCGAGCCCACGCTCCAGCCGCCGGCCATCGCGGCCGTGAGGTAGCCGGCCGCAAGCGGCGTGTGGCCGTGCAGCAGCTGCAGGAAATAGGGCACGAAGATCTCGGTGGTGGTGCCGATCAGCAGCAGCGCCACGCTGGCGTAGATCGCGCCCAGCGGCGCGGCGATCGAATAGGCGCCCGTGGGCAGCAGCCGCACGGCCGAGGCGCGGTCGACGCGCGTGGCGGCGATGCCGAGCGCCAGCCCCAGCGCGACGCCCACGGCCTGCGCCGGCAACGAGGCGCCGAACTCGCTGGCCGCGATCACCAACACCGAGGCCAGCAGCAGCGCGATCTGCGGCAGCGCGATGCGCGGCGCGCTGGCGGGGCGCTCGTGGCGCACGCCGGCCGCGGGGCGCAGCTGCAGCGTCACCAGCAGCGCCTGCGCGGCCGCCACCGGCAGCAGGGTCCAGAAGGCCCAGCGCCAGTGGCCGCCCTGCGCGAACAGCCCGCCCACCGCCGGCCCGCACAGCGTGGCCACGCCCCACATGCCCGACACCAGCGCCACCGCGCGCGGCCACAGCCGCGGCGCGAACACCAGCTGGATCAGGCCGTAGCTCAGCGCCGCCAGCAGCCCGCCGCCCAGGCCCTGCACCGTGCGGCCGGCCAGCATCCACGGCATGGCCGGCGCGAGCGCACAGCCGATGGAGCCGGCGCTGAACACCGCCAGCGCCGCGAGGCAGGCGCCGCGCGGGCCCAGCACCGCGAGCAGGCGCACCGACAGCGCCGCGCCGAGGATCGAGCCGAGCACGAACAGCGTGGTGCTCCAGGCGTACCAGTCCAGCCCGCCGATCTCGCGCACCACCGAGGGCAGCACGGTGGTCACGATGTGGACGTTGACCGCATGCAGCGCGACGCCGCCGGTCAGCGCGAGCGCGCGCCAGCCGTTGCGGCCGCTGAAGAGTTCGCCCCATCCGGCGGTGGCCGGAGGGTCGGCGCGGGATCGGTCGAGGGCGGGAGAGGAGGAAGAGGCCATGATGGAAGCGGCGGCCCGATGGCGCAGCGCCCGGGCCCGGATCTGGAAGGTGCCCGGATACTAGGCCCGTGCCTTGAATTAAACAAGCAATTGCTTTGATAAATAAAAACGAAGGCGGCGCCCGCCGCGGCAAGATGCGCGACACTCCCGGCTGATGCACGCCGCCGTTCCCGTCTCCGATCCCGCCCGTCCGATGCCCACTTCCGGCGCCATGCCCCCGCCCTCCATCCGCCGCCCGAGCGCGCGCTTCCTGTTCTCGCATCCCGCGCACTTCATCGGGCTGGGCCTGGGCTCCGGCCTGTCGCGCTTCGCGCCCGGCACCGTCGGCACGCTGTGGGCCTGGGCCGCGTTCTCGGTGATGCAGCACTGGCTGTCGCCGGCCGCCATCGGCTGGATCATCGGGGTCTCGCTGCCGCTGGGCTGGTGGGCCTGCACGCTGACGGCGCGCGACATGAACCTGGCCGACCCCGGCGCGGTGGTGTGGGACGAGGTGGTCGCGTTCTGGATCGTGCTCTGGCTGGTGACGCCGGCCGGCCTGTGGGCGCAGACCGTCGCCTTCGCCCTGTTCCGCTTCTTCGATGCCGCCAAGCCGGGCCCCGTGGCCTGGGCCGACGGCCTGTTCAAGCCGCGCGATGCCGCGCCGGTGCGCTGGTGGCACGCCGGCTTCGGCATCATGCTCGACGACCTGGTGGCGGCCTTCTGCGCGCTGCTGGTGATCGCGCTCTGGCGCGCCTGGTGAGACCCCGACCCATGGAATCCTCCTTCCCGCCCCCTTCGTCGCAGGACCTCGACACGCCCGAGCTGGTTGAGGCCCTGGCCGGCCTGCTGCTGAAGAAGGGCTGGCTGCTGGCCACCGCCGAGAGCTGCACCGGCGGCCTGATCGGCGCCGCCTGCACCGAGCTCGCGGGCTCCAGCGCCTGGTTCGAGCGCGGCTTCGTGACCTACTCCAACGCGGCCAAGACCGAGCTGCTGGGCGTGGACGCCGCGCTGGTCGAGGCGCACGGCGCGGTCAGCGAGCCGGTGGCGCGCGCGATGGCGCTGGGCGCGATCGCGCATTCGGCGCCGGCGCGCGTCGCGGTGGCGGTCACCGGCATCGCGGGCCCCACCGGCGGCACGCCCGACAAGCCGGTCGGCACCGTGTGGTTCGGCTGGTCGGTCGACGGCCAGGTGCGCACCGAGCGGCGCCGCTTCGACGGCGACCGCGCCACGGTGCGCGCGGCCACGGTGCGGCATGCGCTGCACACGCTGGTGCAACTGCTCGAAGCCCCGAGCGCGGCCTGATCAGGCCAGCGCGAACTCGCCCAGCGGCCGGCGCGGCGCAGGCGGCACCAGCGCCATCGGATAGCCGATCCGGCACAGCAGCTGCAGCGTGCGGCCGCGCGCGTCGCGCGGCGGCGGCAGGCCCAGCAGCATCTCGTGCGCCGCCGCGTGGTGCGCCGCCATTTCCGCGAACTCCTCGAGCGGCTGGCTCATCGGGTGCATGCCCAGCCCGAGGTCGGTGGCGCGCAGCTGCTGGCGCAGGTAGGCGCGGCCGGCGTTGAGCTGGTCGGTGCGGCTGTTGCCCGCGCTGCTGATCCAGGCGAAGCCCATGGCCGTGCCGGCCTGGTCGGCGTAGAGCGCCAGCGTGCGCTCGAAGGCACGGCTGCCCTCGCGCGCGGGCACCTCGCGGTCGAAGCGGCCCAGCGCCACGGCCAGCCGCAGCGCGGGATCGTTGAGCGAGAAGCCGTCGCGGTGCGCGAGGATCTCCTCGGGGCCCACGCGCAGCAGCCGCAGGTTCTCGCGCGCTGTGTTCGGCGTGGCGATCTCCACCCGCGCCGCGGCCAGGCAGAGCCGGCGCAGCGGCAGCACGCGGCCCATCTCGACCGTGCCGTCGGCGCGCAGCGCGCTGCCGTTGGGCACCGCCGCGAGCACGCCCTGCAGCAGCTCGGCCGAGACCGGCCGCGCGGTGTCGAAGCGCTGCTTCGGCGTGCGCCGGCGCAGCACCTGGGAAAACAGCGGATCGGGCGTGCCGCCGCTCGACAGCCGCAGCCGCGCCACCGGCAGGTGGCCCCACTGCCGCGGGTCGGCAGGCAGCTCTCCCTGGGGCCACAGCTGCACGCTGGCCGCCACGCCCTGCTGGGCCAGCGCCATCACCAGCAGCTCGAGGAAAGCGCCCTGGCCGATCACCGCCTGGCGCCCGAAGGGGTCGGTCTCGGGCAGCAGGCGCTCGCGGTCGCAGTACAGGACGATCGCATCGGGCTCGCGCAGGTCCACGCGCCAGGGCTGCCGGTTGTAGGCCGAGGGGGCGGTCACCGCATAGGCGAGCGCGCGCCGGCGCACGTCGGGCTCGTCGCCCGGACCGTTCCAGATCTCGAGGGCCGCGGCCGGCATGTCGTCGTGCAGCCACCAGGTGGCCAGTGCCGCGGCGCCCGCGGCCAGCACCACACCGCCTCCCAGCAGCCGGACAAAGTTTCTTCGCTCGTCCATGCCGGGAATTATCGGAAGGCGAAACTCAGATCACAATTAGACAACCATTGACAACAGATATTCAGAATTGAATACCCCATGCGGCGCGGCACCGACCTCGATTTCGACTGGCGGCTGATCCGCTCCTTCCTCGCGGCGCTCGACAGCGGCAGCCTGCTGGCCGCCTCGCGGCTGCTGAATGCGAGCCAGCCGACGCTGGGGCGGCACATCGCCGAGCTCGAATCGCAGCTCGGCGTGGTGCTGTTCGAGCGCACCGGCCAGGGGCTGCAGCCCACGGCCATGGCCACGCAGCTGGCCGAATCGGCGCGCGTGATGGAGAACGGCGCGCTCGCGCTGTCGCGCAGCGTGGCCGGCGCCAACGCCGCCACCGCGGGCACGGTGCGGCTGTCGGCCAGCCAGGCGACGGCGCGCCACCTGCTGCCGGCGATCCTGGCGCGCATGCGGCTGGAGCTGCCCGAGATCCAGATCGAGCTGGTGGCCAGCAACGAGGTCAGCAACCTGCTGCGGCGCGAGGCCGACATCGCGCTGCGCATGACCCGGCCCGAGACCGCGAGCCTGGTGGCGCGGCGCGTGGGCCGCTTCGCGCTCGGCGCCTTCGCGCAGCGCGACTACCTGCGCCGCCGCGGCACGCCGCGCCACTGGACCGACCTGCTGCGGCACGACCTGCTGGGCTACGACCGCGACGAGAGCATCCTGCGCAGCTCGGCCGAGCTCGGCGCGCCGCTGCAGCGCGAGGACTTCTGCTTCCGCACCGACGACGTCAGCGTCTACTGGGAGGCGCTGCGCCACGGCATGGGCATCGGCTTCGTGGCCGAATCGCTGGCGCGCAGCGACCCCGAGGTGGTGCGCGTGCTGCCCGCGCTCAAGCTGCCCGCGCTGCCGGTGTGGCTGGCGGTGCACCGCGAGGTCCGCACCGACCGGCGCATCCGCGCGGTCTATGATTTCCTGGTGCGCGCCCTTCCGGCCGCGCTCTGACCTTCTTCCCCCACCACCGCGCTCCCGGCGCCCGAGGCCCCATGACAGCCACCACCAACGCGCAGACCATCGAGCGCTTCTACGGCGCGTTCGCCCAGCTCGACGCCGCCACCATGGAAGCCTGCTACGCACCCGACGCGGTGTTCGACGACGAGGCCTTCTCGCTGCGCGGGCGGCGCGAGATCGGCGGCATGTGGCGCATGCTGTGCGAGGCCACGAAGGCCAAGGGCGCCGACGTCTGGCGCCTGCGCCATCGCGACGTGCGCGCCGACGAGCGCGGCGGCAGCGCCCACTGGGACGCCCACTACCGCTTCAGCGCCACCGGCCGCCTGGTCGACAACAGCATCGACGCGCGCTTCGGCTTCACGCCCGAGGGCCTGATCGCCACCCACCGCGACAGCTTCCCGTTCTGGACCTGGTCGCGCCAGGCGCTGGGCACGCCGGGGCTGCTGCTGGGCTGGTCGCCGATGCTGCGCAAGAAGGTGCGCGCCACCGCCGCCGCCAACCTCGCCAGGTACCTCGCGAGCCGACCCGCCTGAACACGACCATTGCAAGGACAACCATGAGCACCGACGACAACGCCCCGATCCTCTCGAACAACGAGGCCGAGCACCGCTACGAGGCCCGCATCGGCGGCGAGCTCGCCGCGCTGGCCGAATACAACCTGCTGACCGACGCGATCATGTTCACCCACACCGAGGTGATGCCCGCGCACGAGGGCAAGGGCCTGGGCTCGAAGATCGCGAAGCACGTGCTCGACGAAGCCCGCGCGCGCGGCCTGCACGTGATCCCGGTGTGCCAGTTCATCGCGGGCTACATCCGCAAGCACCGCGAGTACGCCGACCTGGTGCGGCCGGACATCCAGCGCGCGTTCAAGATCTAGCAGCGCGCTCGCCGTCAGGCGCCGGCAGCCAGGCGAAGGCCGCGATGCCCGCCAGCAGCAGCACGGCGATGGTGGCCAGCACGGCCGTGAGCGGATCGCCGCCGTGCGCCACCGCCACCGAGGCGGCGACGCCCGTGCCCCACTGCATCAGCGCCACGCCCATGAACATCGCCATGGTGAAGACCGCCATCGCGCGCCCCGTGAGCGCCGCCGGGTAGGCGCCGCGCACGTCGGCGTACTGCCAGACGATGAAGCCCGAGAGCAGGCCGATCAGCAGCATGCCGGCGATGTCGAGCCAGGCCGAGTGCACGAAGGCGATCAGCGCGAACAGGCCCGTGTAGGCCAGCGCCCAGAGCACGATGCGGCGGCGCCGCGCGGCGGGATCGGCGCTGTCGAGCCGGCCGAACAGCGGCGCGCCGACCAGCGAGATCACCGACACCGCGAGCGCGACGTTGCCGCTCTGCACCAGCGAGAAGCCGTGTCGCTCGATCATCAGCGGCCCGAGCCAGAGCCCGCGCAGCGAGATGAAGGCGGCGTAGGTCACGCCGCCCAGCACCACGATGCCCAACGTGTGGCGCAGCATCAGCAGCGCGCCGAACTGGCGGATCGCCTCGGGCACCGACTCGCGCCGCGCCGGCACGGCCGCCGCGGGCTCACGCACCCAGTGCCAGATCGCGAGCCAGGCCAGCGCCGCGGCCAGCGCCAGCAGCACGAAGCCGGCGCGCCAGGAGTGCGCCTGCACCAGCCAGGCCAGCGGCGTGCCCGTGACCAGCATGCCCAGGCCGCCGATCGCCAGCACCAGCCCCGAGACGGTGGCGAAGCGCTCGGCCGGGAAGTGGCGCGCGATGAACACGGTGCAGACCAGGAAGGCCGGCGCGCAGCCCACGCCGATCAGCGCCTGGGCCAGCACCAGCACCAGGTAGTTCGCGGACAGGGCCGACAGCAGCGCGCCCGCGATCGCGACCGGGAAGGCCACCAGCACGGTGCGCCGCACGCCGTGCAGGTCGATGCCGATGCCCATGAACAGCTGCATCGCGCCGAAGGCGAAATGGAAGGCGCCCGAGAAGATGCCCAGCGCCTGGGGCGACAGGCCGAACTCGGCCTGCAGCGGGCTGGCCATGATGGCGCCGACGGTGCGGAAGGCCTGGCTCAGCGCCACGCCCGCGCACAGCGCGAGCACCATGGCCCAGGCCGCGCGCGCGTTCAGCGCCGCGGCCGGTGGTGAAGCGGTACTGGCGCCCTCAGCCGGCACCGTGGCACTTCTTGTACTTCTTGCCGCTGCCGCAGGGGCAGGGGTCGTTGCGGCCGGGCGTGGCTTCCTTGCGGAGGGTCTCGACCTTGGGGCCCAGGCTCTTCCAGAGCTGGCGCAGGTCGTACACGGCCCAGATGGCGGCGCCGAAGTCGTCCAGGCGCTGCTGGCTCACGCTGGGCGGGCCGTTCTCGTCGTACATCGAGAGCACAGGCTTGGCCTTGTCGTCCTCGGTCAGCACGACGATGTTCTCGAGCGCGTCGTCGAGCATCCGGGCCGCCTCCTTGTCGCGCGGCGGGGTCCAGTCCTCGGGCCAGTTCTCGACCGCGTACATGAAGCCCAGCGCCCAGACCTGGGCGAACGAGGGCAGGGACTCGCCGTCCATCTCGGCGCGCTCCTCGGGCGGCAGCATGGCGATGGCGCCACGGGTGTCGAGCACCTCGGGCTGCCAGCTGCGCTCGTCCTCGAGCGTCTCGACGTCGGCATCGAGACCGGTCTCGATCTCGCGCCAGCGGCGCTTCCAGTGCCAGACGAATTCCATCTGCTGGGCCGGCACGAAGCCATCGCCCAGTAGCACGGGCCAGTACTCCGAGGGCTCGATGACGCGGCGGGTACAAATCAGCGCCGCCATGAAGCCCTCGCAGAACTCCCATTGGGGGATTTCCTCGTCGTGCTCGCGCATCGCGTCGAGCGCCCGGTCGAGGGCGTCGAAGTCGTCGGGACCGAGGGGTTGCAGGTCGGTGGCGGGGGCCGGGCTGGTGCCGGCGGAGTCGGGTGGGGAGGTCGTCATGGCAAGTTCGAAGCAGCCCTCTATGATGCAGCAGGCTTCGGCAGACCCCCAACAACCATGCCCACGATCACTCCATTTCCGGTCCGCTACACCGCCTTCGCCCTGTGCGTGGCCGGTTTCGCGGCCAGCCTGGCCTTCGTCCTGGCCTCCCCCCATCTCTGGTTCGCCTGGATCGCGCTGGTGGTGTTCGCGGTGCTCGCGGGCACCGGCGTGCACGACCTGCGGCAGGCCCGCCACGCGATCCTGCGCAACTACCCGGTGATCGGGCACCTGCGTTTCCTGCTCGAATTCATCCGGCCCGAGATCCGCCAGTACTTCATCGAGAGCGATGCCGAGGCCGCGCCCTTCTCGCGCGCCCAGCGCTCGCTGGTCTACCAGCGCGCCAAGGGCGAGCCCGACAACCGGCCCTTCGGCACCCAGCTCAACGTGACCATCGCGGGCTACGAGTGGATCAACCACTCGATGCAGCCGACGAAACTGGCCGGCCACGACTTCCGCATCGTGATCGGCGGCACGCCGCAGCCGGCCGATGCCAACCCGGCCCAGGTCTGCACGCAGCCCTACAGCGCCAGCGTGTTCAACATCTCGGCCATGAGCTTCGGCGCGCTCTCGGCCAACGCCATCCTCGCGCTCAACCAGGGCGCCAAGAGCGGCGGCTTCGCGCACGACACCGGCGAGGGCTCGATCTCGCAGCACCACCGGGTGCACGGCGGCGACCTGATCTGGGAGATCGGCTCGGGCTACTTCGGCTGCCGCAACGAGGACGGCACCTTCAGCGAGGAACGCTTCGTCGCCAACGCGCGCGACCCGCAGGTGAAGATGATCGAGATCAAGCTGAGCCAGGGCGCCAAGCCCGGCCACGGCGGCGTGCTGCCGGCGCCCAAGGTCACGCCCGAGATCGCGGCCGCGCGCGGCGTGCCGATCGGCGTGGATTGCATCTCGCCGTCCTCGCACAGCGCCTTCTCCACGCCGACCGAGATGATGCATTTCGTGGCCCGGCTGCGCGAGCTCTCGGGCGGCAAGCCCACGGGCTTCAAGTTCTGCCTCGGCCATCCCTGGGAATGGTTCGGCATCGTCAAGGCGATGCAGGCCACCGGCATCACGCCCGACTTCATCGTGGTCGACGGCGCCGAGGGCGGCACCGGCGCGGCGCCGGTCGAGTTCAGCGACCACGTGGGCGCGCCGCTGCAGGAAGGGCTGCTGCTGGTGCACAACACGCTGCTGGGCGTGAACCTGCGCCACCGCATCAAGCTGGGCTGCGCCGGCAAGGTCATCACGGCCTTCGACCTGGCGCGCATGATGGCGCTGGGCGCCGACTGGTGCAACGCGGGGCGCGGCTTCATGATGGCCCTGGGCTGCATCCAGGCGCAGAGTTGCCACACCGGCCACTGCCCGACCGGCGTGACCACGCAGGATCCGGTGCGCCAGCAGGCGCTGGTGGTGCCGACCAAGGCCGAGCGGGTGCGCAACTTCCACCACAGCACGCTGCATGCGCTCAAGGAACTGGTGCAGGCCGCCGGCCTCGACCATCCGCAGCAGATCACGGCCCACCACATCGTGCGCCGCATCTCCGACACCGAGGTGCGCCTCTTGAGCAACCTGGTGATGCAGGTGCAGCCGGGCGCGCTGCTGGGCCCGCTCGACGCGCAGCACAACGTGTTCCGCACCTACTGGCCGCTGGCCAGCGCCGACAGCTTCCAGCCCCTGACGCAGGGGGTCCAGGGCACGCAGGAGGCGCTCGCCACGGCGCCCCAGGGGCTCGCGCTGGCCGCATGAATCCGCTGCGACGTGGCGGCGCCGGCGCGCGCCTTTCGATGCGCAAGGGCGCGGCCTCGGGCCCGGCCCCGCTGGACGCGATCCCCTCCGCGCCCGCGCCGGGCGACTACGCGGCCTTCCTGCGCGCCACCCTGCCGCGCCAGGCCAGGAACGTGGCCAGCCACCGCTTCGGCGACGAGCGCGTGTGGCTCAAGAAGGCCGGCCCGCGCCACGGCAAGTGGGGCTACCGGGTGATGGCCGCGGTCGCGCGCATGGCGGGGCTGGACATCATCAAGCCGGTGCCCAATCCCGGCGGCGAGGCCGCCATCGCGACCGAGGCGCGCCGGCTGCGCCAGCTGGCCGCGGCCGGCCTGCGCGTGCCGCGGGTGCTGGCCGAACAGGCCGACGGCCTCTTGATCTCCGACCTGGGCGCCAGCGGGCGCGGCACCGTGGTGCTGCAGGAGCGGCTCGACCAGGCCGCGGCCGCCGGCCCGGCCGCGCTGCTCGCGGTCTGGCGCGAGGGGCTGGCGGCGATCGCCACCGTGCATGCGCACGGCCAGCACCTGAGCCAGGCCTTCGACCGCAACCTGGTGCAGTGCCCCGACGGCGTGATCGGCTACATCGATTTCGAGGACGACCCCTCGGAGGTGATGACGCTGGCCGAATGCCAGGCGCGCGACTGGCTCAGCTACCTGCACTCCACGGCCATGATGCTCGAGGCCGCCGCGCCCGACGCCGCCGGCCAGCACTGGCATGCGGCGCTGGCCGAGGTGAACGCCGACGTGCGCGAGCGCATCGCGAACGCGGCGCGGCGCATGAAGTGGGCGCAGAAGCTGCCCGCGAGCCGCCGCTGGGGCCGCGACACGCAGCGCGTGCGCGCGGTGGCGCGGCTGCTCGGGCGCTGGCACCTGCCGCCGGCGCGCTGAGGCTCGTCAGCGCGGCGTCCAGCGCATCGCGGCCAGCAGGTTGGCGTGGTCGTCGCTCCAGGGCGCGGCCGCGGACGCCTCGACGGGCTCGCCGTGCTCGCGCATCGCCGCGCCCTCGATGAAGCCCGCGTCGCGCGACAGCAGCACGTACTCCGAGGTGTGCTCGAGCGCGGGACTGTCGGCATCGGGCACGTGGTGCACGCGCCGCGCCTGCAGCCCGGCCGTGTCGGCCAGCCGGCGCACCACCGGCGCCAGCGCCAGGTGGCGGTTGCTGATGTGGAAGGCCACGACGCCGCCGGGCGCGAGGTGCCTGGCATAGAGCGCGAGCGCCTCGCGCGTCATCAGGTGCATCGGGATCGAGTCGCCCGAGAAGGCGTCGACCACGATCACGTCGAAGCCCTGCGGCCCGCGCGCCTCGAGCTCCCGCTGCAGCAGCAGCCGCGCGTCGCCCTGCGCGATCTCGATGGTGGCAGGCGAATCGGCGAGGTAGCTGAAGTGCGAGCGCGCGACCGCCATCACGAGCGGGTTGATCTCGTAGAAGCGGTAGGTGTCGCCGGGCCGGCCGTAGGCCGCGAGCGTGCCCACGCCGAGGCCGATCACCGCCACCCGCTGCGGCTGCGTGCCGCGCGCCGCGATCGCCAGCCCGGCGCCCGAGCCCGGCCCGTAGTAGGTGCTCGGCAGCCTGCGCGCCACCGCGCCCAGGCGCTGCTCGCCGTGCGAGATCACGCCGTGCATCAGCCGCCGCGAGGCGGTGGGCGAATCGGTGGCACCGAACTGCTCGACGCGCAGCGCGCCGTAGAAGTTGCGCGCCCGCAGCGCGGTGCGCCCGTCGGTCTCGCGCAGGTTCGACAGCGTGAACCAGGCGACCGCGGCTGCCGCGAAGGCGCCCATCAGGCCCGCGCCCGCCGACCAGGAGCGCGCGCGCCGCGCGGTGTAGGCCACGGCCACGAGCGCCAGCGCCGCCACCATGGCGTGGTACACGCCGCTGGAGACCGCGACCGAGGCCAGCCGCAGCCAGGCCGCGAAGCCCGCGACCACGCCGAAGGCGAACCATGGCCACGGGCCGCGCTGCTGGCCGCGCGTGAGCCACAGCATCAGGAGCCCCGGCAGCGCGAGGCACAGCGGCAGTTCCCAATAGCCGTCGAACAGGTGCGGCGCGGCCACGCCCGCGAACAGGCCGCCGAGCGCGCCGCCGACCGCCACCATCAGGTAGAAGCGCGTGAGCCGCTCGGGCGCGGGCTTCGCGCGCGCGAGCTCGCCGTGGGCGAACATGCAGACCGCGAACAGGCCCAGCGCGTAGAGCCCCACCGCGGCGGCGATCGGCAGCGCGCGCTGCGCGGTGGTCGGATACCAGCCCATCACCGGCACCAGCAGCAGCACCGCGGGCCAGAACACGGCGCGCCGGTACCAGCGCTCGCTGTCGAAGCACAGCACGAACGACAGCAGGTACAGCGCGAGCGGCAGGATCCACAGCAGCGGCACCGAGGCGATGTCCTGCGTGATGAAGGCCGAGACCGCGAGCAGCGCCACCGTGCCGAGCGCCGACAGCAGCAGCCACAGCAGCTGGTCGCGCCAGCCGGGCGGCGCGGCCGGACGCGCGGCGGGCGCGGGCGCCTCGCCCGCGCACCGCTGCCAGCGCGCCACCGCCCACAGCGAACCCAGGGCCAGCAGCGCGAACAGCACGAAGCCGGCCGACCAGGCCAGCGCCTGGGTGCGCAGCGCGAACACCGGATCGATCGCGAACGGATAGGCCACCAGCGCCGCGAGCGCGGCCAGGTTCGACAGCGCGAACAGCCGGTACACGCGCGCGCGCCGTTGCGCGTCGTGCGCATGCAGCCGCGCCACCCAGCTCTGCACCAGCGGGCCGGTGGTGCACACCGCGAGATAGGGCAGCCCCACCGTCGCGGCCAGCACGGCGAGCACGCCGAGCGAGGGATCGCCCTGCCCGTCGGGGCGCCATGCCGCGCCCGGGATCACCGGCAGCGTGGCGCAGGCCGCGAGCAGCAGCAGCGCATGCACCGCCGCCTGCGTGCGCAGCGGCCGCCGCGCGAGCCGCTCGGCATAGAAGTAGCCGGCCAGCAGCAGCAGCTGGAAGAACACCAGGCACAGCGTCCAGACCGCGGCCGAGCCGCCGAACCACGGCAGGATCTGGCGCCCCACCATCGGCTGCACCAGGAACAGCAGGAAGGCCGACACGAAGATGGTGGCGGCGCACAGGCCGGCCGCGCGCGCGGACGAGACCGGCACGCTCATCCGCCGCCGCCCGTGCTGCCGTCCGGGCTCGGCACGTTGTCGAGCTGGCCCTTGACCGAGGCGTCCCAGATCGCCGGGCAGAAGGCGTTGCCGTCGCCGACCTTGTCGGCCAGCGCGTCGAGGCCGCGCGCGGCCAGCTGCGTGGCCCACTCGGTGCTGTTGTTGCGGATGAAGGCGCTGACGTTGGTGATCGCGTCGCCGGGCGCCTCCAGCACGTTGGTGCCGGTGTTCTGGCTCCAGGCCGGGTCCCACTGGATGCCGATCGTGCGGTCGGCCTGCGGGCCGAAGGCATAGAACGGGTGCCAGTAGATCGGCGACTCCATGCCCACCACGCCCTCGGCCGTGAGCGGGATCTTGCCGTTGGCGATGTAGTAGGCCTCGAGCTGGGTGAAGCGGAAGTCGCCCGCGGGCGCGGTCGCGCCGTCGGGCGACAGCAGCTTGAACCAGGCCTCGGCCACGAACTGGTAGCCCTGCAGCGCCTTGAGGATGATGCGGTTGGCCACCGGGATGCCGAGCCGGTAGCCGTAGTGCACCTTCAGGTGCAGCACGCTGGTCTCGCCCAGCGTCTTGTTCGAGGCGGTGCCGCGCAGCTCGGCGTCGGGCGGCGTCGGATCGTTGATGCCGGCCGCCGTGCCCATGGCCTTGGCCTTGTAGTCGTAGGGCAGCGGCTTGCGGTAGCGCATGGTGTCGTTCGGTATCTGCACGATCCAGCGGTGCTCGCCGAAGTTCTCGATGAAGGCCCAGTCGACGAAGGTGGTCTGCGTCGGGTTCAGGTACTCGATGCAGGCCGACTCGATCAGGTCCTTGTTGGTCGCCACCCAGCCCGAGAGCATGCCGCCCACGCTCGACTCGCGCACCTGCAGCGGCATCATCCCCTTCACCAGGCCCTGCCACACGCTGCCGCGCGTGAGCGCGTTGGTCAGCGTGGTGAGGGCGGCGCTGTTGACGGTGCCCACGCCCGGCATGGTCGAGTTGCCGATGCGGAAGATGAAGGGCAGCGGCATGCCGTTGTTCAGCGAACCGGCGCGCGCGGCCTCGTGCGCCGCGTACTCGAGCGTGAGCTTGGCGCGGTAGATCAGGCCGAACTGGACCACGCTGGTCACGAACAGGATCAGCACCGGCAGCGCGATCAGGGTCTCGACCATCGAGACGCCGCGCGCGGGGCGGCGGCGCGTTGCATACGGCGAACGGGTTCGGTGTCGCATGGCTTCCATCTCCTTGTCGTGGTTCCTACCAGCCTTCGAGCAGCAGCCCGGGCCGCAGCGACAGCCGCGCGGCCTGCCCCTCGGCCAGCTCGAGCACGCTGGCCGCGCCCAGGCACAGCGCCATGCGCATCGGCCGCAGCCCCTCGACGATGCGCGCGATGCGGCCCTCGCGGTCGAGGAACACCACGTCGATCGCATAGCGCATGCCCACGGTGTGCACCGAGCTGCAGCGCGTGATCAGCAGGCCCTCGCCGCCCTCGATGCGCGCACGCCCGAGCAGCCCGCGCGTGCGGTCCCAGCCGCGCTCGGCCACGCGCACCGGGCCGAAGGGCGCGCGGGCGGCGGTGGTGCGGAGCGAGACGATGCGCATGCCCGGCCTTCAGCGCTGGGTCTCGAGGAACTGCATCACCAGCGGGAAGAAGATGATGATGAAGGTCACCGGGAAGATGAAGATCACCAGCGGCCCGATCATCTTCACCGGTGCCTCCATCGCAAGCTTCTCGGCCTGCTGGAAGCGCTCGGTGCGGCGCTGCTCGGAGATCGCGGTCAGCGTGTCGGCCAGGCTCGCGCCCAGCGACTCGGCCTGCGTGAGGTTCGACACCAGGCTCTTGATGTGCTTGTTGTCGAGCCGCTCGGCCATGGCGTTGAGCGCGTCCATGCGGCTCGCGCCGGTGCGCATCTCGCGCATCATGCGGTCGAACTCCTGCCCGAGCGCGCCGCCCGGTCCCTTCTGCACCGCCTGCGCGATCGCGCCGGTGAGGCTCAGGCCGGCCTGGCAGCACAGCGTGATCATGTCGAGGTAGCCCGGCAGCGTGCGCAGGATCTCCTTCTCGCGGCGCTTGCGCCGGTCGCGCATCCACAGCACCGGGTAGTACCAGCCCGCGAGGCACGAGGCCAGCGTGACCCAGACCTTGGTGCCGGCCATCGCGTCGAGCAGGCCCGCGCACCACAGGCCCAGCGCGCCCACCACCAGCAGCGCCACCACCTGCACCGCGATGAACTCCTCGGCCTTGAGCACGAACTCCAGCCCCGCGAGCTGCAGCTGGCGCCGGCGCCGCACCAGCATCGCGGTGGGCGCCATCTCGGAGATGTGGAACTGCAGGATGTTGACCGCGGGCCACACGATGCGCAGCAGCCGCGGCAGCGGGTCCATGTGCGTGCGCTCGGAGGGCCGCGCCTTGCGGATCAGCGAGATCACGTACAGCAGCAGGATCACGCCCGTGGTGGCGCACAGGAAGACGATGGCGAGCAGGATCAGCGAACGCATGGGGCGGCCTCGCGGTGCTCAGATGTCGATCGCGACGATCTTGCGGATCATCAGGTAGCCCAGCAGCAGCATCACCAGCGCCACGGTCATCACCACCCAGTCGATGGTGGTGGTGAACAGCAGCTCCATGGTGGGCTGCATCATGTAGAGCACGCCGCCGAGGAACACCGGGAACAGCGTCATCACCAGCCCCTGGATGCGGCCCTGCGCGGTCAGCGCCTGGATGCGGCCCTCGAGGATCGCCTTGCGCCGCAGCGTCTCGGCCAGCGCCTGCAGCGGTTCCGAGAGGTTGCCGCCGACCTCCTTGGACACGCGCAGCGCCACCACCACCAGCACGAAGTCGGGGATGCCCAGGCGCTGCGCCATCTTCTGGATCGCGTCGTCGAAGCTCACGCCCAGGCGCTGCTCCTTGAGCACCAGCCCGAACTCCTGGCCCAGCGGCCCCTGCTGGTCGCGCACCAGCACCTGCAGCGCCACCGACAGCGCGCTGCCCGCGCGCAGCGCGCTCGCGATGAACAGCAGCGCGTCGGGCAGCTCGGCCTCGATCTGCTTGCGCCGCTTCTTGCGCTGCCAGGCGAACCAGCGCGCCGGCAGCAGGTACAGCACCACCGCCGCCACCGCGCCGCCCATCAGCTTGCCGGTGACGGCCCAGCCCAGCAGGCCGCACAGCGCCACCAGCAGCACGTGGCCCGAGGCGAAGGCCACCGCGTGCTGGGCCTGGAACTCCGAGAGGTTGAGCGTGCGCCGCCCGCTCGACTGCAGCCGCTGCATGAGGCGCGAGGCGAGCTCGGGCGAGCCGCGCAGGAACAGGTAGCCGCACAGCGTGAAGAAGCCCATGCCGCAGAGCACGGAGGCGAACAGCACCAGGGTCTTCATCGCGTCGTCTCCCCGAAGAGGAAGTCCAGGTCGAGCTTCACGCCGTGCTCCTGCAGCCGCGTGAAGAACTCGGGCACGGTGCCCGCGGCCTCGAAGTGGCCCACGGTGCGGTAGTTCTCGTCCACGCCGGTCTTGCGGAAGGCATAGACGTCCTGGAACTGGATCACGCCCTCGGCGAAGCCCGCCACCTCGGTGATCTGCGTGACCTTGCGGCTGCCGCAGGGAAAGCGCGTGAGCTGCACGATCAGGTCCACCGCCGAGGCGATCTGCTCGCGGATCGCGGCCACCGGGATGCTCATGCCGGCCATGGTCACCAGCACCTCCAGGCGCGAGACCGCGTCGCGCGGCGAGTTGCTGTGCAGCGTGGTCAGCGAGCCGTCGTGGCCGGTGTTCATGGCCTGCAGCATGTCGAGCGCCTCGCCGCCGCGGCACTCGCCGACCACGATGCGGTCGGGCCGCATGCGCAGCGCATTGCGCACCAGGTCGCGGATCGAGATCTGGCCCTTGCCCTCGATGTTGGCCGGGCGCGACTCGAGCGACACCAGGTTCGGCTGCCCCAGCGAGAGCTCGGCCGCGTCCTCGATGGTGACGATGCGCTCGTTGCCCGGGATGAAGTTCGACATCATGTTCAGCAGCGTGGTCTTGCCGGTGCCGGTGCCGCCCGAGACGATGATGTTGAGCTTCTCCTCCACCGCGATGCGCAGGAACTCCACCATCGGCGCGGTCAGCGAGCCGATGCGCTGCATGCCCTCGTGGCCCATGCGGTTCTTCGGGAACTTCCGGATCGTGACGCTGGGCCCGCGCAGCGCCAGCGGCGGAATGATCGCGTTCACGCGCGAGCCGTCCTTGAGCCGCGCGTCGACCATCGGCGAGCTCTCGTCGATGCGCCGCCCGAGCGGCGTGACGATGCGCTCGATGGCGCCGAGCACCGCGATGTTGCTGGTGAAGGCCACGCTGGTGCGCTCGAGGCGGCCGGCGCGCTCGATCCAGATCTCGTCGAAGCGGTTGACCATCACCTCGGTCACGCTCTCGTCCTTGAGCAGCACCTCCAGCGGCCCGAGGCCGATGGCCTCGTCGAGCAGCTGCTGGCTCAGGAGCGCGCGGTCGAGCTCGGCGGGCAGGTCGCGCGTGTCGCGGATGATCTCGGCGATCAGCGCGCGGATGTTGGAGCGCAGCTCCTCGTCCTTCATGTTCGCGGTGTCGACGCGCCGGTTGTCCAGCTGCTGCAGCAGCGTGCGGTGCAGGGTGCGGCGCCACTGCAGCAGCGGGTCCTCCTGCAGCGCGGGCACGGCGTCGCGCGAGCGCGTCTCCTCGGCCTCGTGGCCGTCGGCGCGCGGCGCTCGGATCGCGCTGTCGAGCGACACCACCAGCGTGTGGCCGCCGATGATGATCTCCTCGCCGCCCTTGAACGGGCCGTAGCGCGTGACGCGGTTGCCGTCGACCCAGGTGCCGAACAGGCTGCCCTGGTCCTGCACGAACACCTCGTCCTCGTGCAGCACGAACTGCGCATGCTGCTTCGCGACGTTCCAGCCGCTGAGCACGATGCGGCTCGCGGCGTCCTTGCCGACCTGCAGCTCGGGCGCGTCGAACGGGAACTCGCGCACCGGCTGCTGCGGGGAATTGACGAAGACCTTGTGCATGGTGCGCGGCCCGCTCAGGGGGCGATCGGGTTGGCGGGCGAGCCCAGCGGGTTGTCGGGCGCCTCGCTCTCGCGCGGCGGCGCGGGCGGCACCAGGCCGTCGATGCTGGCGGCCGGCGGCGGCGGACGGCGGCGCTCGGGGTCGGAGCGGTCCTCGGTCAGGGTCTCGAAGTTGCGCGAGACGTCGCCCTCGATCTGGCGCGCGCGCTCGATGCGCGGCTGGCTGTACGAGGGGTCGACCACGCGCGGCGTGATGAACACCACCACCTCCTGCTCCTTGTCGTTGTCGGTGTCGGCGCGGAAGGCGCGGCCGATCACCGGCGCCTTGCGCAGGCCCGGCACGCCGTCGCTGGAGCGCGTGGACTCGCGGCTCAGGAGGCCCGACAGCACGATGGTCTCGCCGGCCTTGACGTTGAACTCGGTGTCGGTGCGGCGAATGAGCAGGCCCGGGATGCCCTGCACCGCCACGCTGCGGTCGATGCTGCTGACCTCGGTCAGGATGCTGCCCGAGATGTTGCCCTCGCCGTCGGCGATCGGCTTGATGTTGAGCCGCACGCCGTAGGGCTTGAACTCCACCGAGCCCGCGCCCTGGGTGCTCAGCGCGGGCAGCGGGATCTCGCCGCCGGCCAGGAACTTGGCCTCGCCGCCGCTGCGCGTGCTGAGGTTGGGCGAGGCCAGCAGGTAGGCGTTGCCGCGCTGCACCAGCAGGTTGATCTGCGAGGTCAGGCTGGTGGCGAGGCCGAAGTAGGCGTGCGGCGAGCGGTGGCGCTGCGCGAGGAAGGCCGCGCCCTCGGGCGTGCTGGTGTTGAAGCCGGAGTTGTCGGGCAGGATGCGGTAGCGGCCGTTGCCCGCGATGTCCGAGAACAGGCCGAAGTTGAAGCCGTCGCCCGAGCTCTGCCAGCGCACGCCGAGGTCGTCGAGCGCGGTCTTGGTGAACTCCACGATGCGCACCTGGATGTCGACCATGCGGTCCACGCGGATGCGGTCGGCCGTGGCCAGCGACACCGCGGCCGGCGCGTAGAGCTGGGCGATGGTGTTGAGCCGCTCGACCGCGGCCGGGTCGAGGTTGCTGCCGTCGAGGATCACGCGCTCGCCGACGCGGCGGATGTTCACGCCGGTGATGCCGTGCGTGATCTCGCGCAGCTCCTCGGCGATGCGCTCGAGGTCGACCACGTTGACGCGCACCTTGAGCTTGCGCACGCGCCCGCCCTTCTCCCATACGTGCAGCGTGCTGTCGCCCGCGTCCTGCGCGGTGATCAGCAGGTTGGCGCCATCGAGCACGCGCGCCTCCATCACCTTGCCGCTGCCGATCGCCACGCGCGCCACGCCGGGCATCTTCACCAGCACCATCTGGCCGACGTAGAGCGTGAGCGTCTGCGGCAGGTCCTGCAGCACGGTGGCGCGCTGCGCGATGCGCTGCAGCTCCTCGGGCGTGATCACCGGCGCGACGGCCGGCGGCGGCGCCGGCGGCCGGATGCCGGGCGAGCGCTCGGCGGCGGGCGCGGCGGATGGCGCGGCGAACGGTGCCGCGGAAGGCAGCGACGGCGGCGGCGCGGGGATCGGCACCGCGAGCGCCGCGGGCGCGCCGCCCATGCCGCGCGCGGGCCCCACGTAGGAGCCGCCGCCCGTGATGGTGCCCTCGGCGCCCCGGGCCGCGCCATGAAGGACAAGACACAGCGCGCTCGCTGCCAGGGTGCATCGCTTGAGATTCATTCGGACTTCTTTTCGGAACAACATTCGGAAGCCGCGCCCTCCGCGCGGCCGGCATGGCGGGGACGCGCTCGCGTCAGCGCACGGGCAGCTCGCCCTGCGGCAGCATCTGGCTCGGGGCGGGCGCCGCACCGCGGTTGCCGGCCCCGCCGACGATGTATTCCACGCCCGGGCGCGGCGCCGGACCGCGCGCGGCCACCACCGGGCCGCCGCGCTGCGGCCGGAAGCCGGCCACCACCGCGTCGAGGTCGACCGCGTCCACGCCCGTGTGCATGGTCGCGCGGTCCTCGGGGTTGCGCAGCGCCGCGACGATCTTGCCGAGCCGCTGCGCGAGGATCAGCTTCTGCGCGTCCTGCGGCTGGATCGCGACCGTGACGGTCGAGTAGCGTTGCTGCGCATAGGGATCGGCATCGGCCGCCACGTCGGGCCGGCGGCGCAGCGCCGCGAACTGCTCGGAGGTGATCTGGCCGGTGGCGCGCACCTCCACGTCCTGCAGCAGCGGCACCACCACCGAGGGCTCGCCGCCGGCCGCGGCCGCGCCCTTGTCGACCACGTACATGAAGTCGATGCGGTCGCCCGCGCGCAGCATGCCCGAGATGGAGCTGATCTCGTCCACGGGAATCGTGACGGCGCGCACGCCCTGCTCGATCTCCTGCGCGAACACCTTGCGCGGCTGCGCGAAGAAGGAGGCCAAGAGCGGCTTGCCCGGCGCCACCGGCACGGTCAGCGTGCGGCCCACGAACTGCTGGAAGGTCTCGGGCGTGAGCGCATCGTTGTGCACGTACTCGTTGGGCACCGAGCGCTTGGCCACCATGTTGGGCATCACGTTGACGCCGTCGGCCAGCGCCTGGCGCGCCACCACCACGTCGCGCCGCTGGCTGTCGGCATCCTTCTCGAGGCTGGCCGCGATCTCGCGCTCGCTGGCGCGCAGGTAGTACCAGCCCAGGCCGGCGGCGAGCACGCCGAGGGCCACCGCGCCGATCAGCGGCGAGAGCCGCCGCACGCTGTGCTTGAACTTGGTGAATCGGGCGGAGGCGGGTTTCATGCGGGAGAGGAGAGAGAGGAAAGGGAAGGCGCTAGAGCGGGAACGACAGCGTGTACGAGTAGGTGGCCCAGGCATCGCGGAAGGCCTTGATCAGCAGCCCCACCACCGAGCGGTCGGCGCCCGGGAAGGTGGCGAACAGCATCGTGGCGAGGATGCCGGCGACGATGGCGTACTCGAGGATGGTCTGGCCGCGCTGGCGGTGCGGGGGAACGTGGCGCGGGCGCTTCATTCGGGCGAGGTCTGGCTGGCGGTGACGACATAGGCCTGGTCGCGCTTGACGATGGTCACGGCCATTTCCTCGTTGGTGCGGCGGAACACCAGGGCGCTGCGCTGGCCGCCCTCGATGGTGCGGTCCTGCACCAGCGTCCAGCCCAGGCGCAGCAGCTGCTCGCGCAGGTAGAGCGCATTGGTCTCCACGCTCACGCCGTTGGTCACGACGATGGTGCGGTTGCGCTGGCCCTGGTCCCACGACAGCGTGTCCGACACCACTTGCGAGCCGGCCGGCCGCGGGAAGCCGCGGCCGATGCGCGCGCTGCGCTCCTGCACGTCGCCCACGGGCTCGTAGACCGCGGCCGACACCAGCCGGCCGATGGTGCCCTCGGGCGTGTCGCGCAGCTGCACCGTGACCTGGTAGTCGCCGAAGCGCGCGCCGAGGATGCGCACCGCGCCCAGCGTGGTGACGCCGTAGCCGGGGCGCTCGGCCAGCCACTTCTCGTAGTAGCGCGAGACCTCCTTCATCGGGGCCTTCGACTCCAGCCCGCGGATCTGCATCGGCACCGTGTTCTGCTCGATGTACTCGGCGACCCAGAAGGCGCGCGCATCCCCGGGCACCGGCACCTGCGGCCAGTCGCGCTGCGGCGCGGCGGCGCCGGCCCAGCCCGCGAGCGCCAGCCAGGCGCAGGCGCCCAGGCGTCGGATGGTTGCGTGCATTCGCTTCATCGGCCTCAGGGCAGCGTGTTGACCACCGGCGTCGGCGGGAACGCGCGGTAGTAGCGGAACTTGTCGCGCGGGCTGCCGCCGTCGGCATCGGCGCCGCCGCCGGCCTCGCCCGCGGGCGGCGTCTCGCCCGGGAAGCGCTCGAAGCGGTCCAGCGGCGTCTTCTCGAGCGCGTCGCCGGGCGTGAGGCCGAAGGTGAGGTTGGAGTTGGCGAAGGCCGGGTAGACCTGGCTGATGCTGTAGGCGGTCTGGTGCAGGCCGCCGCGCAGCTGCTGGTAGAACACGCTGTCGGTCAGCTTCAGCGGCACCAGGCCCTGGATCTTCTTCTCCTCGCGGTTGGTGCCGCCGGCATTCCAGGCCTCGGTCAGCATCGTGACCTGCTCGCCGAGCTCGATCTGCGGCACCAGCGCGAAGGCGGGGTTGGTCTGCGTGACCTTGACCTCGTTGCGCAGGTAGCCGCTGCTGATGAAGGTGAACTTGCCGAGCGAGCCGGTGACGAGGTTGTTGCCCAGCGCGTTCTGCGCCACGCGCACGTTGTCCCACAGCACGTCGGAGGCATTCATCAGCGAGGGCAGCGACTGCGCGGTGCTCGAGGCGGTGACGACCGTGGTGCGCGGATCGACCGCGGGCACCGCGGCCTCGAACTCGGCGATCTCGGTGGCATGGATGCTCGCGCCCGCTTCGCGGCGGTCGCGGAAGATGTGGCGCCGCAGGTCGCGCGTGACCTCGGCATCGGTCTTCTTGATCGCGCCCGAGGCGCCCTTGGCTTCCTCGGCGCTCACGCCGTGCTCGTCGGGCAGCCACACGGTGCGCTGCCAGGCCACCAGCCGCGCGGCCGACACCGTCTGCAGCCGCTTGAGCCCGTACTCGCCGATGGCCGGCACGGCCGCGAGCGCGAGCGCGGCGAAGCTCGCGATCAGGAGCGTCTCGGTCATCGACTGGCCGCGCTGCGTCGCGGCGCGCGGATGCATGCGACGTGCGGTCATTGCCCGTTGTCCTCCTGCGCGCCCGCGCTCACGATCGCGCCGCCGGTAGCGACCGCGCGCGCCCACAGCGAGGGCTCGATGTTGTGCACGTGCCAGTAGGGGCTGAACAGGCTGCGGTGCTCGATGTAGCCGCCCGCGAAGCCGACGTTGTGGCCGCCGACGGTCGGCGGATCGGTGGCCGAGAAGTCGCGCCGCGCCCAGCGGTCCTGCGGCCGGCGGAAGTAGACCTGCGCGGTCGACACCGCCTTCACCTGGTTGCCCGCGAAGTTGTCGCGCAGGCCGGTGCGGCCCTCCTCGCTCGCGTCGCCGAAGCCGGCGACCTGGCCGGTGCGCACGCGCTCGGCGCCCTTCTGCACCACCAGCGTGAAGGCCGGTCCCTTGTCGGTGTTCTTGCCCCACTTGAGCGGATTGGCGCCGCGGATCGCCTGCTCGGCGATCCAGTTGTCGGCCTCGTTGGCGCGCATCGGCGGATGCTCGCGCACGTCGACGTAGCGCGGCAGGCTCCAGCCCTGCGTGAGGTTGGTGCCGATCGAGGTGCGCGGGCCGTAGTGCAGCTTGGCGTTGAACACCAGCACCGGGAAGGCGCCGGGCAGGATGGCGCCGTCGCGGTCGCCGGCCGCGCGCTGGAACGAGCCGCGCTCCATGTAGGCGTGGTCGCCGATCTCGCGGTTCAGGCCGCCGTAGGTGCGGGCCTCGCGCGCATAGCTGCGCAGGGTGAGGCGCTGGCCTTCCCAGCTGCTCATGTAGTTGGGGCCGCCGGCCGCGGCGGCGCCGGCACCGAGGCCGAAGCGTCCGCGCGCGATGTCGCTCGCGCCGCCGATGATGTCGGTGTAGAGCAGGCCGATCGGCAGCTTGATCTCGATCGAGTCGGCCGACTGCCAGCGGATGCGGCCCTGCTCCTCGCCGATCAGGTTCTGCGCCGCCACCAGCTCGGTGCCGCCCTTCCATTCGACCAGCCCGGCGAGCGCGTCGCCCGCGATCTCGGCGAAGCCCGGCGGCGAGACCGGGAACTGGTTGGCGATGCCGTGCATCGCGCCGGCCAGGCCCGAGCCGATCCAGCTCGCCCAGTCGGGCAGGAAGCGGCGGTTCTTGGTCCAGTCGTCGCGCGTGGCCTGCGCCGCGTGCGCGAAGCGCAGCACCTCGTTGAACTCGTCCTCGTCGAACGGGCCGCGCGTGGACTGGTGGTAGGTGTCGAGGTAGGTGCCGAGGTCGACCACGTACTTGGTCGCGAGGATCGCGGTCTCGCCGGGCGGCACGGTGGCGTCGGGATCGTTGCTGCGCATCACGTCGACGATGAGCTGCGGCAGCTGCGCCACCGTGCTCGCGAGCATCGCGGCCTGGCTCGCGGAGATGCCCTGGTTGAGCACGCGCAGCACGTCCACGCCCACCTGCAGCGGCCGCGAGGCCGGCTCGACGAAGCCCGCGATGCGGTCGGCGGTGCGCTGCAGCCGCTGCGCCTGGCCGACGTTGACCAGCCACTGCAGCGCGAAGATCGGTCCCACGATCGGCAGCCGGCTGCGCTCGAGGTTGCGCAGGCCCTGGAAGCCCTTGGCGATGACCAGGCCCTCCTGGATGTTGGCCGCGCTCGTGATGAAGGCGGCCATCGAGGTCTGCACGCTCGCCAGCGTGGCGATGCTGGCCTCGTTGGCGGCCATCGCGCGGTTGGTGTAGGAGAGGTAGTTGAGCGTGCGCGCGGTGAGCACGCTCGCGCTGTAGGTGGTGGCGTCGGCCGTGGCCTGCAGCTTCATCTTCTCGCGCGTGGCGGCGGCCGTGTTGTAGACCACCAGCACGGCGAGGAAGATGAAGGGCAGCATCGCGACGATCCAGACGATCGCCTGGCCCGACTGCCGCCGGGCGCTGCGCGATGGAGGAATGCTCACCTCGCTGGCTCGCCGTTGCGATGGATGCCGCGCGCCGCTCTTACTTCGCGCCGTCGGCGCCGCCCTTGGTGTAGGTGCTCATGTTCATGTTGATGTCGGCGTTGGTGGAGGCCTTGCCGGCCGCGGCCTGCGCCTTGGTCACTTCGGCCGTGCCGGTCTTGCCGCCCACTTCCTGCGCCATGCCCGCGACCTGGTTGCGCATGGTCTGGCCGAAGAAGCTGAACACCGCGATCGCCGCGATCGCGATCAGGCCCAGGATGACGAGGTACTCGGTCATGCCCTGGCCGCGGATCTTGATCTGCGAAAGGAGGCGGGCACCGATGCGTGTCAGGCGTTGGCTATGCATTGCGTAGGTTCCTCTGCGAGTTGGCTGCTGTTGAAAAGACAGCCGGATCGTAGGAAGCCGCGCGGCGCCGCCTCGATAGACTTTTTGTGAATGTCGATACGAATTCGTTGTCGATCGCCATTGCATCGCGCGAGAGAATTCTTTGGTAAACACTCTCGCGCCGCGAGGCACTTTCACTCAGTCCGCGATGCTCGCGCCCTCGAGCCGCAACTGGCTCTGCCGCCGGAACTCGGTCGGCGTCACGCCCTTGATCTCGAGGAAATGGCGATTGAAGTTCGAGACGTTGTTGAAGCCGACCTCGTAGCAGATCGAGGTGACATAGCGATCGCTGTGCATCAGCAGCAGGCAGGCCTTGTTCACGCGCACCTGGTTCACGTAGCCGAGGAAGCTGTGGCCGGTGGCACGCCGGAACATGCGGCTGAAGCGGCCCGAGTTCATGCCGAGCTCGGCCGCGATCTCGGCCGCGTTGGCCTCGGCCTCGGGGTTCTTCTCGATGCGCGTGACGATCGCGTTGATGGCATCGATCTGGTTGTCGCCTTCGCCCTGCATGCCCGAGAGCAGCCGGTAGTCGCCGCACTGCGCGAGGTCGGAGAGGAAGTCGCAGAACAGGCTGAAGCGCTTGAGGCCGCGCGCGGCCTTCACGCGCCGCCAGTGCGTCTGCGCCTGCTCGGCCATGCCGAAGAACTCGATGCCGTGGCGCGCGCGCTCGAGCACGCGCACCGCCTCGAGCAGCTCGGGGATCTTCTGCGCGGCCTCGACGATCGGGTCGTGCAGGAACTGGATCACGAGGTCGCGCACCGCCACGCCCTCGGACGGCACCTCGCGCGAGATCCAGTTGTGCGGCAGCTTCGGTCCGCACAGCACGAGGTGGCCGGGCTCGAAGTCGCCGATCCAGTCGCCGACGAAGGCGGTGCCCGAGGTCGCCACGATCAGGTGCAGCTCGTACTCCTCGTGGCAGTGCCAGCGCGCGAGCGGCGTCGGGTAGCCGTGCTTGAGGCAGCGCACCAGGCCGCGCTCCTGCGGGGATTCATAGCCCAGGGCGGGCGAACGGGACATCTCGACTTCGAATTCGGGCAGCAGCTGGCGCGGTGGTCTTTGGCTTGGATTCGGCATGACTTTCTTGGTGTTGGACATGGCGCCGGCCGAACGTGGCGGCGCGGATCGGCCGGCGACGAATCGCCGGCTTCCGAAGTCGAGCGGACCTTCTTTGCGTGTCAGCCGCGAGGCTGCCGATTCCCTGGGTGGGGCCGCTTGCGCGGGGCGGAAGATAGTGAGGGCCACAAGCAAATGCCAGACCCTATGCGGATGACGGCGGTGTTTATGCGCTCATGGCAAACGCCACAGTGGTGCATCTGCGTGCCCTGCCATGGCTGTCTAGACAGCTTGCGCATGCAACCTTTTTTCCTCGTCTTTTCCCATCGGCCCTCTGAATCCCCCGCCGTACGCGAGCCTACATTGAGCCGTGCGATGGCACCTGTATGCCCATCGCGGCGCCGCGAAGCCGTGTCGGCCGGCGTCGCCCGCGCATGCAGGCCGAAGGCCTACCCGGCGGCCCAGTCCGAACGCACGACCACGCCGCGCGCGGCCAGCCGCTTGCGCATGACGAGCACCGCGCGGTCCTTGCTCAGCAGCTGCGCGCCGCGCGCGACCGCGAGGTCGATGAAGACCTGGTCGTCGGGGTCCTTGCACACGCAGCTCGCGCGCGGCGGCACGCCGTCCACCATCACGCAGCGCGCGTCGAACTCGGCCAGCACCGCCTCGGCCGCGCGCTCGCGCTGCGCGAGGCGGCGCACGATCAGCGGATAGCCGAGCACGCGCGCGAGCTCCACGCGCATCGCCGCGGTCGCGAGCCAGCGCAGCCGGCCCTCGGCGAGCGCGGCCGCGAGCGGCGCGCTCTCGGGGTTGTCGAACACCAGCAGGTCGAGCGCGATGTTGGTGTCGATGACGACATCGGCGGGAGAGGCAGCGGCATCGGCGGCGTGCGCGCCGGGGGAAGGCAGGGACATGTCAAATCACACGATGGCGCCCGCGGCGGGACGGGGGCAGGGACAATCGCGCATCCGCCATCGCCCTGTTGCATCTTCTTTCGATGAAGCGATTCTCGCTGCTGTGCCTCCTGCTCCTCGCCGCCGCCGGCGCCCGTGCCGAATGGTTCACCCTGCGCGGCTCGGCCGGCGTGCCTGGCGAGAGCTACGTGCAGGTCGACCCCACCAGCGTGGAGGCCGAGGGCTCGCAGCGCACGATGGCGGTGCGCCTGAGCCTGGCCGCGCCGCGCACCACGCGCGACGGCATCGTGTTCCGCTCGTTCACGAGCCGCGTGCAGGTCGACTGCGAGGCGCGCGCCGCGCGCTATGTGAGCGCCACCTACTACGGCCGGCCCGACTTCGTGGGCGAACCCATCGCGGTGCGCGTGTTCGAGCCGCAGGACCGGCGGCCGATGGCCTTCGCGGGCGCGCCGCCCGATCTCGCGGTGCGCACCGTGAACGCGGCCTGCAGCGTGCGCCCGCCGCGCACCGGTGGCGACGGCGCGGCGCCAGCGCCGGCCGACGCCGCCTCGCTACCCGCGCGCTGAGCCCGCCACCATGTCGAAGCGGAACAGCCGGCACTCGATCGGGCCGTTCCACATCGGCACGCGGCGCGATTCCTTCAGGCGCATGCGCTTGGGCAGCTTGAGGTCGGGCGTGAGCACCCAGGCGGTCCAGCCCGGGTAGTTCTTCTTCCAGTGGCTCGCGAGCTGCGGGAAGAATTCGCCGCCGTCGCCCTCCCCCTCGCCCGCGGCCGGCGCCGCCACCTGCGCGGTCTCGCGCGCGCCGCTGCGCGCCACGCCGCCGATGCCGATGCGCTCGCCGTAGGGCGGGTTCAGCACGATCAGGCCGGCCGCGGCGGGCGGCATGCGCTGCAGCGCGTCGCCGCCGCGGAACTCGACCGCGTGGTCGACGCCCGCGCGCTCGGCATTGCGCTGCGCGAAATCGACCATGCGGTGCGAGACGTCGGAGCCGAAGATGCGCGGCGCGGCGCCCGCTTCGGCCGCCGGCGGTTCGGAGGCGGCGCGCACCGCGGCCCACACGTGGGGCTGGAACGGCAGCAGCTTCTCGAAGCCGAAGCGGCGCAGCCAGCCGGCCGGGATGCCGAGCGCGATCTGGGCCGCCTCGATGGCGATGGTGCCGCTGCCGCAGCAGGGGTCGTACAGCGGCTTGTCGTCGACCTCGCCGGTCTCGGGGTTCCACCAGCCACTGGCGGCCAGCATGGCGGCGGCCAGGGTTTCCTTCAGCGGCGCGTCGCCCTTGTCCTGGCGCCAGCCGCGCTTGAACAGCGGCTCGCCCGAGGTGTCGATGTAGAGGGTGCAGGTGTCGGTGGTCAGGTGCGCGAACACGCGGCAGTCGGGCCACTGGGTCTCGATGCTGGGGCGCACGCCGCCGGCCTTGGCGCGGAAGCGGTCGGCGATCGCGTCCTTGATGCGCAGGGTGGCGAAGTTCAGGCTCTGCAGCGGGCTGTGCTGGGCCGTGGTCTCGATCTTGAAGGTCTGCCTGGGCGTGAACCAGATCTCCCAGGCCACGCCGCTGGCCAGCCCGTAGAGGTCGTTCTCGTTGCGGTACAGGCCCTGGGCCAGCTCGACCAGCACGCGCTGCGCGAGGCGGCAGTGCAGGTTGAGTTGCAGCACCTCGCGCCAGTCGGCGCGCACCCGCACGCCGCCGCGCAGCATCAGCAGGTCGTCGCCGGCACGGCCGGTGAGCGCATGCACCTCCTGCGCGAGAAACTCCTCGACGCCGGCGGCGCAAGGCAGGAAAAGGGAGAGATCATTCACGGAAGTTCGCTTGGTCGACGGCCGGCTACGGGATTGCCATTGTCGCTGTGTCGCCCTGCTTGCCTATAGTGGTCCGGTCCATGAAGCCCCTGCACGACTCCGCGGCGCCCGCCGCCCACCCCGCCAGCGCCGGCGGAAACCCCTCTTCCCCCGGGGCGGCGCGGGACGACGGCTTCGCCATCCAGTGCGAGGTGCTGCGCATCTCGGTGCAGCCTATCGGGCCGATCCTGGCGGTGCAGTACCTGCTGAACTGCGGCATCGCGGCACTGTTCGCCTGGCAGTTCTCGCTGCCGCTGTCGCTGGCCTGGCTGGGCCTGATCACGCTGGTGACGGTGATGCGCGCCTTCTTGCCGCAGCGCCTGCCCGAGCCCTTCACGCCCGCGAGCCTGCGCCGCGCCCAGCGCGTGCACGTGCTGCGCACCGGCATCTGGGAGCTGGCGCACGGCGCGGCCGGCGTGCTGCTGTTCGACCCCTCGCGCATCGAGCTGCAGCTGCTGCTGGGCGTGATCGTGATGGGCATGACGCTGTCGGCCGCCTTCTCGGTCTCGTTCTACACGCCGGCCACGCAGCTCGCGATCACGCTGCTGCTGGCGCCGATCATCGTGATGGGCATCTGGCTCGGGCCGCCGATGATGATCGCGGTCGCCGTCATCGGCGCCGGCCTCACCGCCATGATGTGGAAGCTGGTGGCCGAGCGCTCGCGCCAGCTCGAGGAGAACATCGGCCTGCGCCTCAACGAGCGCACCCTGCGCGAGCAGGCGCTGGCCGGCCTGCGCGCCTCCGAGCAGGCCCAGGCCGAGCGGCTGCGCTTCTTCTCGGCCGCCAACCACGACCTGCGCCAGCCGGTGATGGCCATCGGCCTGCAGGCCGAGGTGCTGCGCCAGCAGCTGCGCGAGGGCGCCGACACGATGGCGGTGCAGCACACGGTGGGCTCGCTGGCACGCGCCCAGCAGGCGTTGGAAGGACTCACCAACCAGTTGCTGGAGATCGGCCGCATCGAGGCCGCGGCCGACCCGCTGCGCTTGGCCGCGGTCGCGCTGGCGCCGCTGCTGCAAGAACTCGCGCGCCAGGCCGGCGAGCGCCGCGTGCTGGTGCGCTGCCCGAGCGACGCGGTGGCCTGGAGCGACGCGGTCTCGCTGCGCCGCGTGCTCGCCAACCTGGTGGACAACGCCGTCAAGTTCACGCCCGCGGGCCGCGTGCTGCTGGCGGTGCGCGCGCGCCGGCGCGAGGGTGAGGCCGCCTGGCGCGTCGAGGTGCGCGACAGCGGTATCGGCATCGCGCCCGAGGCGCACGAGCGCGTGTTCGGCGACTTCGAGCAGATCGGCAACGTCGAGCGCAACCTGCAGCGCGGCCACGGCCTGGGGCTGGCGATCGTGCGGCGGCTCGCGACCCAGCTCGGCATCGAGGTCGAACTGCGCTCGGCGCCCGGGCGCGGCTCGGTGTTCGCCTTCGAGCTCGCGGCCGCGCCCGCCGACTCGGCGCCGCCGGCGCCGGCCGCCCTCAAGCCGCCGCCCGAGGCCGCACCCGCGCTGCGCCCCGGCCTCGCGGTGCTGGTGGTCGAGGACAACGCCGTGGTCGCCGACAGCCTGCAGTCGCTGCTGCGCCAGTGGGGCGCGCAGCCGCGCGTCTACGGCAGCGCCGCCGAGGCGCTGGCGCTGGCCGACCTGCAGGCGCTCGACCTCGCGCTGTGCGACATCCGGCTGCCGGGCGCGCTCGACGGCATCGCGCTGGCCACCCGGCTGCAGCAGCTCAAGCCCGGGCTGGCCATCTCGCTGGTGTCGGCCGACATCGACGAGGCCACGCAGCGGCTGGCCAACGAGCGTGGCTGGCACGCGCTGCGCAAGCCGGTGCAGCCGGCCGAGCTGCATGCGCTGCTGCGGCGGGCGCAGCGCTGAGCCCCGCGCCACCCGGCGCGGCGTTCCGAGCTATGCTGCGCGCCATCCCCGATGCCGGCCCGCCCGCCGATGCCCAGCGCCCCCTCCGCCCCGACCCTCGCCGAACCGAAGGCCGCCCGCTACACGCCGGTCGCGATCGGGTTGCACTGGCTGCTGGCGCTGCTGATCCTCGGCGCGCTCGCACTGGGCCTGTACATGACCGGGCTGCCGTTCTCGCCGCAGCGCGTGCGCTTCTACAGCTGGCACAAGTGGACCGGCATCGCGATCCTGCTGCTGTCCGCCGTGCGCCTGCTGTGGCGCCTCGGCCATCCGCCGCCCGGCCTGCCCGGCTTCGTGCGGGCCGCCATGCCGCGCTGGCAGCGCGCGGGCCGCACGGCCAGCCACCGCCTGATGTACCTGCTGTTCTTCGCCGTGCCGCTGCTGGGCTGGGCCCAGAGCTCGGCGCTCGGCGTGCCGGTGGTGTGGTTCGGCGTGCTGCCGCTGCCCGATTTCGTGCCCGTGGACCGCGCGCTCGCCGAGCACTGGCTGCAGCCGCTGCACCGGGCCGGCGCCTACCTGCTGGCCGCCGTCTCGGTGCTGCACGTGGCGGCCGTCGTCAAGCACCAGTGGATCGCGCGCGACGGCCTGCTGCGGCGCATGTGGCCCGGGCCGTCGTCGACTTCCAGGAAACCCGACGCATGACTTCCCTTCTTCACCGCTGGCACGGCGCGCTGGCGCTCGCCACCCTCCTCCTTCCGGCGGCCCATGCCGAGCCGCCCCCCGCGCGGCTGGTGCCCGAGAAAAGCCAGATCGTGTTCGTGAGCAAGCAGATGGGCGTGCCGGTCGAGGGTTCGTTCAGGAAGTTCGACGCGCGCATCGCCTTCGATCCGAAGAAGCCCGAGGGCGGCAGCGTGGCGCTGCAGATCGACACGGCGAGCGCGGCCTTCGGCATTCCGATGACCGATGCCGAGCTGCCCAAGGCGCCATGGTTCGATGCCGCGCATTTCCCGCAGGCCGGCTTCCAGACCACGGCCATCAGGGCGCTCGGCGACGGCCGCTTCGAGATGGCCGGCAAGCTCACGCTCAAGGGCATCGCCCGGCCGCTGACCGTGCCCGTGACGATCGCGCCAGCCGCCAACGGCCAGTCGGTGGCCAGCGGCAGCTTCGTGCTGCAGCGCATCGACTACAAGGTCGGCGACGGCGAATGGACCGACACCTCGGTGATCGCCAACGAGGTGCAGGTGCGCTTCAAGCTGGTCGTCGACGGCCTCGGCGCGCCCTGACCCTTCACATTTCTCCCGCATGCAGCATTCGCCATGAAGAACAAGACACTGCTTCCCTCCGCCCTGCTGGGCCTAGCGCTCGCCGCGTCCGGCCTTGCCGCCGCGCAGGAATACACCGCCCCGCCCGTCGCGGCCAAGCCCGCGGGCGGCCCGGTCAAGGGCGCCAGCTACGTGGTTGACCCGACCCACACCTTCGTGATGTACGAGATGGGCCACTACGGCACCACCACCAACCGCGGCCGCTTCAGCACCAAGGACGGCTCGGTGCAGATCGATGCCGCCGGCACCAGCGGCAAGGTCGACATCACCATGGACATCAGCTCGATCAACACCGGCGTCGACCTGCTGAACCGGCACGTGCAGAGCAAGGACTTCTTCAACGTCGCCGAATTCCCCACCGGCCGCTTCGTCGCCGAGCGCATCGCCTTCAGCGGCGACAAGGTGGCCGAGGTGCCCGGCACGCTCACGCTGATGGGGCAGACGAAGCCCGTCACCCTCAAGGCCGTGCGCTTCAACTGCTACCTGAGCCCGCTGATCAACCGCCAGGTCTGCGGCGGCGACTTCGAGACCACCGTCGAGCGCAGCGACTGGGGCATCACCTGGGGGCTGAACTTCGGCTTCGAGAACAAGGTGAAGCTGCTGGTGCAGGTCGAGGCGGTCAACGTGCAGCAATGAATTCCGAAAGAGAGCACTTCCGATGATCGACACCACCCTTTCCCTGCTCGGCATCGCCGGCGCCATGACCGTGGGCGCGATGAGCCCGGGCCCGAGCTTCGTGATGGTGGCGCGCACGGCCGTGGCCTCGCGCGCCGACGGCCTCGCGGCCGCGCTCGGCATGGGCGCGGGCGGGCTGGTGTTCGCGATCGCGGCGCTCGCGGGGCTGCAGGCCGCGTTCCTCGCGGTGCCGGCGCTCTACCTCGCGATCAAGGGCTTCGGCGGCGCCTACCTGGTCTACCTGGGCATCCGCATCTGGCGCGGCGCGCGGCAGCCGCTCGCGATGGCGCCGGAGGCGGGCACGCCCGCCGCTTCGGGCGGCCGCGGCAAGCGCACCTTCCTGCTCGGGCTGGCCACGCAGGTCAGCAACCCGAAGACGGCCGTGGTCTACGCGAGCATCTTCGCGGCCTTCCTGCCGCGCGAGGTGCCGCTGGTGCTGGCGCTCGCGGTGCCGGCCGTGATCTTCTGCATCGAGACCGGCTGGTACGCCATCGTCGCGCTCGCGCTGTCGTCGGCGGCGCCGCGCTCGGCCTACCTGCGCTACAAGACCTGGATCGACCGCGCGGCCGGCGGCGTGATGGGACTGCTGGGGCTGCGGCTGGTGTGGTCGGCGGTGCGCGGGACCTGAGGCCGATTCCTAGAGCAGGCTCTCGGGCGTCAGCGGCGCCAGCAGTTCGAGCATGGTGCGATCCCAGAAGCCCGAGTCGGGCTCCTCGCTCAGCACCGTGGTCTTGCCCGCCTCCTCGCTGACCCACTCCAGGCGCGAGTCGCTGCCTTCGGCGAAGCGCAGCCTGTAGGCGCCCTGCTGCTTGAGCACCTCGAGCAGCTTCAGCGCCTGCTGCGCCATCTCGGGGCTGCGGATGAACAGGCCGATCTCGGTGTTGTGGACCTCGGAGCGCGGGTCGAAATTCATCGAGCCGACGAACAGGATGCGCCGGTCGATCACCGCCGACTTGGCATGCAACCGTCCGACCGAGGTGCCGAACAGGCCCAACCGCACGCTGCGGCGGGTGCGGTTGGTGCTGAGTTCGTAGAGCTCGGCGCCCAGGCGCAGCATCTCGGGCCGGTAGCGGCGGTAGGCGGTGTGCACCAGCGGCTCGTCGGTGGCGGCGAGCGAGTTGGTCACTACGCTGATCTTCACCTGGCGCCGGCGGATCTCGTTCATCACCTCGAGCCCCGCGGCGCCCGGGATCAGATAGGGCGAGACGATGGTCACCTCGCTGCGCGCGCGGCGCATCTGCTCGACCACGTTGTAGCGCACGCTGTCCACGTCGAGCAGCGGCACGCCGCCGTACGAGGCGGTCTTGCCGATCACGCGGTCGGGCGAATCGGCATAGGCCTCGGCCGTGGTCCAGATCAGGCCGAGCCGGCCGGCATCGAGGTCCTCGGCGATCGGGCCGTAGCCCAGCAGGTCGTTGGGCGCGGGCTTCGGCGGCGGCGGCGTGGTGTCGGGGCCGGTGGCGGCCTCGAAGCGGCGCCGCAGTTCGTCGGCAGGCAGCGCGCTCGCCACCACCGACTCGACCGGCCGCACGTAGGGGCTGTTCCAGTACTGGTCGAACAGGCTGCCCAGGCGCGGGATCAGCGCGCCCGTCACGAAGGTGTCGAGGTCGATGAAGTTCTCGCCCGCGGTGCGCCGGAAGTACTGGTTGCCGATGTTGCGCCCGCCCGCCACCGCCATCGCGCCGTCGGCGATGAACAGCTTGTTGTGCATGCGCCGGTTAACGCGGCTGAAGTCGAACAGCGAGGCTGTGAAGCGCGCGAGCAGGCTGCCGCGGCCGGCCGGAAAGGGGTTGAACAGGCGCAGCTCGACGTTGGGCGTGGCCGCGAAGCCGCGCAGCAGCTCGTCCTCGCCCGCGGTGTAGAGGTCGTCCATCAGCACGCGCACCCGCACGCCGCGCTGCGCGGCATCGCGCAGCGTGCGCAGCAGGTAGCGGCCGGTCTCGTCGTTCTCGATCTGGTAGTACTGGACGTCGAGCGTGCGCTGGGCCCGGCGCGCGAGCTGGATGCGGGTGTCGAAGGCGAAGTCGCCGCCCGGCATGAGGCGAAAGCCGCTGAGGTCGGGGTCGGGCTGCGCGGCCAGCGCGATGCGGCCGAGCGCGGTGTCCTTCGACACGGCGATGGCCTTGGTGGGAGTGCGCGGTGCCTCGTCGGGCAGCGAGGCGCAGCCGGCGGCCAGCAGCGTGGCCGCGAGGGCGGACATCCAGAGCCCAGACAGCAGGCGTCGGGCCATCGGCGGCTTTCTACAGGGCCTTGCGCAGGTTGGCGGGCGCGATGCGCAGCGCCTCGCGGTACTTGGCGACGGTGCGGCGCGCGCACTCGATGCCCTGCTCCTTGAGCATCTCGGAGATCTGGCTGTCCGACAGCGGCTTCTTCACGCTCTCCGAACCGACGAACTGCTTGATCAGCGCGCGCACCGCGGTGCTCGAGGCATTGCCGCCGGTCTCGGTGCCCAGCGCCGAGCCGAAGAAGTACTTGAGCTCGACCGTGCCGAAGGGCGTGGCCATGTACTTGGCGGTGGTCACGCGCGAGATGGTGGATTCGTGCAGCCCGAGCTCGTCGGCGATCTCGCGCAGCACCAGCGGGCGCATCGCGAGCTCGCCGTGCACGAAGTAGCTCTTCTGCCGCTCGACGATGGCGTTGCTCACGCGCAGGATGGTGTCGAAGCGCTGCTGGATGTTCTTGATGAACCAGCGCGCCTCCTGCAGCCGCTGCGACAGCGCCTGGCTGCCCTCGCCCTTGTGCGACTTGAGCGCGCCGGCATAGATGTCGTGCACGCGCAGCCGCGGCATCACCTCGGGGTTGAGCATGACGCGGAACTTCACGTTGGTGCCGCGGCCGGTCTTGGTGACGATCACGTCGGGAATGACGATGTTGCGCTCGACGTCGACGAAGCGGCGGCCCGGCTTGGGCTCCAGGCGCGCGATGACCTGCAGCGCCGAGCGCACCAGTTCCTCGTTGGTGCGCGTGAGCGTGGCCAGGCGCTTGAAGTCGCGCCGCGCGAGCAGCTCCATCGGCTGCTTGCAGATGGCGAGCGCGGTCTTGCGCACCAGTTCCTCTTCCTCTGTCTCGTCTTCGTCGGCCAGCGCGCGCAGCTGGATCGCGAGGCATTCGCCGAGATCGCGCGCGCCCACGCCCGCGGGCTCCAGGCTCTGCAGCAGGCCGAGCGCGACCTGGAAGTGGTGCACCAGCTCGTCGAACTGGTCGTTGTCGTCGCCCGCGAGGCCCGAGGCCAGTGCCGGCAGCGAATCCTCGAGGTAGCCGTCGTCGTTGAGCGACTCGATCAAAAAGCGCAGCGCGGCGCTGTCGTTCTCGTTGAGCCGCAGGCTCAGCGCCTGGCGGTGCAGGAAGGACTGCAGCGACTCCTGGCTGCGCGCGAGCTCGGTGGCATCGGCGCGCTCGTCGTCGCCGGTGCTGCTGTTGTTGCGCGCGGGCGCGTCGCTGCCCCATTCGCTGTCGTCGGGCGCCATGTCGACGGTGCCGTCGCCTTCCCAGTCGGGCTCGCGCTCGGGCGAGTCGAGGGCCGGCTCGGCCTCGGACGACGAGGCGGTCTCGGTGGACGTGGTCGAGGTCGAGGGCGCGGCGCCCGCGTAGTCGCTCTCGGCCTCGCGCTCGGTGTCCTCGCGCGGCGCGGGCGTGTCGGCGGCGTCGAGGCCGAATTCCTCGCGCGCGGCTTCCTCGGCGGTGCGCTCGAGGAAGGGGTTCTCGTCGAGCATCTGCTCGACCTCCTGGCTCAGTTCGAGCGTGGAGAGCTGCAGCAGCCGGATCGACTGCTGCAGCTGAGGCGTCAGCGCGAGATGCTGCGAAACGCGCAGCGACAAGCCTTGTTTCATGCCCTCAGGAAATGGCTGGCGCGAGGGTCATCACATGCGGAAGTGCTCGCCCAGGTAGACCCGGCGCACTTCGGCGTTGTCGACGATCTCCGAGGGCGTGCCCTGTGCCAGCACATGGCCGTCGCTGATGATGAAGGCGTGATCGCAGATGCCCAGCGTCTCGCGCACGTTGTGGTCGGTGATGAGCACGCCGATCCCGCGCTCCTTCAGGAAGCTGATGATGCGCTGGATCTCGATCACCGCGATCGGGTCGATGCCGGCGAAGGGCTCGTCGAGCAGGATGAAGCGCGGCTGGGTGGCCAGCGCGCGCGCGATCTCGACGCGGCGGCGCTCGCCGCCCGACAGCGCGAGCGCGGGCGAATCGCGCAGGTGGTCGACGCGCAGGTCGGCCAGCAGTTCCGACAGGCGCTCTTCCATGCGCTGCTTCGACAGCGCCTGCGGCCGGCCGTTGGCGTCGGGCTCGCGCTGCAGCTCGAGCACCGCGCGCACGTTCTCCTCGACCGTGAGCTTGCGGAAGATCGAGGCTTCCTGCGGCAGGTAGCTCAGGCCCATGCGCGCGCGGCGGTGGATCGGCATGTGGGCGATGGGCTCGCCGTCGATGGAGATCTCGCCCGCGTCGGCGCGCACCAGCCCGACGATCATGTAGAACGAGGTGGTCTTGCCGGCGCCGTTGGGGCCGAGCAGCCCGACGACTTCGCCCTTCTGCACGTCGAGCGAGACGTCCTTGACCACCTTGCGGCTGCCATAGCTCTTCTGCAGGCCGCGCGCGACGAGGCGGCTGCCCGGCACGCCGTTGGCTTCCTGGGTTCCGGCGGCTTCGATCACTTGCGCTCTTCCGCTTCGCCGCTGAGCGTGGTGCTCGGGCGCAGGCCGGCGCCCGGGGCCGGCGTGGGCGCCGGGGCCGCGGGACGGCGCGTGGCCGGGGCCGAGGCGCCCGGTGCCGCGGGCGCGGCCGACTTCGGCGTGAGGATGGCCTTGACGCGGCCGCCGCCGCCCGGTGCCGACACGCCGGCGTTCGGCGGCACGGTCGAGCCGTTGACGGTGTAGGTGTCGTTGCTCTGGTCGTAGACGATCAGCGCGCCGCTGCTCTCGTCGTTGGGCGTGGCGCCGACCAGGCGGCGCATGACGGCGCGGCGGATGAACTTGACGTTGTCGGCGCGGCTGTCGTACTCGATGACCTCGGACTCGCCCTCGATCCACTCGTCGCCGTTGCCGTTGCGCTTCTGCTTGTAATAGGCGAGCTTGCCGGGCGCCGCGGTGACCACGCCGTACTGGTAGCCCTCGGGGTCCTGGCGCACGTCGATGCGCGCGCCGCGGATGATGATGGTGCCCTTGGTGACCACCACGTTGCCGGTGAAGACGCTGGTCTGCTTGAGATCGTCGTAGCGCATCGAATCGGATTCGATGTTCATCGGCTTGGTCCGGTCGGCCGTTTCGGCCAGGGCCGTGGCGGCGGAGCCGGCCAGCAGCAGCGCGGCCAGCACGAGGCGGCCGGTGCGGCGAAGGGAGGAGGTGGGGTGAGAGTGCGATGTCATAGAGGCACGAAACTTGCTCTGCATTGTATGCGGCCCATCGCGCCAGACCCATGCGCGCGGATGAAAAAGCCCCGGGGCGGCGAACCCGGGCACGGCACCCCGCGGGATCGCCCCGCGTTCTGCCGACCGGCCGAATGACGGCCCGGCCGCCCCGGAACCCTCGATGGGGCCCGGCCTCCCGGCGGCCACGAAATCGAAATCAACCCTTGCGGGCTTCGCCGATCAGATAGTTGGTGACCGCCAGCGCCTTGTTCATGTTGCCGGCGGTCTCGCCGTCCACGTACCAGCGGCCGGCCACGGCCAGCGCGGGCACGCCGGCCACCTTGTAGGCGTCGGTCAGCTGCGAGGCGCGCTTGGCCTTGCTCGCCACGCCGAAGGAGGTGAACAGCTCCTTGAACTTCGCGGCGTCGAGGCCGCTCTTCTCGGCCCAGGCCACGATGTTGGCGTCGCCGTTGACGTTCTGGCGCTGGGCGTGGATCGCGCTGAAGACCTTGGGCTGGTACTCGTCGACCTTGCCCATTGCCTCGAGCGCGTAGTACAGGCGCTGCTTGGCTTCGACGTCGTTGCCCACGAAGGGCACCGGCACGCGGCGCAGCACCACGTCGGCGGGCTTGCTCTTGGCCCAGGCCTCGAGCGCGGGCTCGAAGTCGTTGCAGTGCGGGCAGTTGTACGAGAAGAACTCGATCACCTCGATCTTGCCGGCCGGCGCATCGACCGGCACGCGCTTGTCGAGCACGAGGTATTCGGTGCCGGCCTTGGGCGCGCGGGCCTGGGCCTGCGCCGGCAGGTGGGCCAGCAGTCCGAGCGAACCGGCGGCGGCGGCCAGCGAGAAATCACGACGTTTCATGGGAAAGAGCTCTCCAGTTGATAGACGGCAGACTGAGCCGGGCCGGTGAAGCGGAGTTCCCGCGCGCGGTGCTCGGGGCTCCGGGAAACCGGGGGCGGCGCGGACCGCGGCGAAGCTTAAAGAAAAACCATGACCGTTGTCGGGAAAGGCCACCACAGGATGGTGCCCTCCCCCGGCCCGGACGGCGCTCAGCGCTGGACGCGCACCAGCGCCGAGTCGAGGCCGGCGCCGTCCATCCGTTCCTTGAGGCGGTCGGCGTCGTCCTTCTTGTTGAACGGACCGGCGCGCACGCGGTAGACGGTGCGGCCGGCCTGCTCGCGCTCGGTCACGCGGGCCTCGACGCCCATCAGCGAGAGCTTGGCGCGCTGCGCCTCGGCGTCCTCGGTGGTGCGGAAGGCGCCAGCCTGCACGAAGTACATGAAGGGATCGGCGCCGCCGGAGCCGGTGGCGGCCGCGGCATTGCCGCTGCTCGACGACGGGGCGGCGGCCACCGTGGTGCTGCCGCCGACGCTGCCGGCGCGCGCCCGGGCCAGGTCGCCGAGCGGATCGTTCGAGGGCGGCAGCGCATTGGCCTCGGCCGGCACCGGGGCGGGCCGCGCGGGCTTGGGCGCGACCACCACCGGCACCGGCGCCGTGGGCGGCGGGGTGCCGGGCGAGACCGCGGCGGTGGCGGGATTGGCGTTGTCGCCGGAAGGCGGCGCGCCGACCGGGCCGGCGGCCGCGGGACGGGGCTGCTGCGGCTTGCCGGCCAACGGGGCGTTCGGATCCCAGTCGCGGTTCTTGCGCGCCTCGGCCTCGTCCTGCTCGGCACCGCCGCGCTGCGTCTTGGTGACGAAGGGGATCGGCACCTTGGTCACGTAGACCGCGATACCCAGCGCGACGCCCAGGCCGAGCACCAGGCCGATGATCAGGCCGATGACGATGTTGCCGCGTTGTCTGGTTGTCTTCTTCATGGTGAGGGGGTTCACATCTTGCGCGGCGCGGTGACGCCGAGGATCGCGAGGCCATTGTGCAGCACCTGCGCGGTCGCGGCGACCAGCGCCAGGCGCGCCAGCTTCACCGCCTCGTCGTCCACCAGGATGCGCTCGGCGTCGTAGTAGCTGTGGTACGTGGCCGCCAGTTCGCGCAGGTAGAAGGTGACGTCGTGCGGCGCGAAATCCTTGGCCGCGGCGCTCAGCATCTCGGGGTACTTGGCCAAGAGCAGCATCAGCGACTGGGCCGCCGGGCTCTCGAGCGGCGACAGGTCGACGCCCTGCAGCACGGCCGCGTCGCCGCCCCAGGCCGCGAGCACCGAGCAGATGCGCGCATGCGCGTACTGCACGTAGTACACCGGGTTGTCGTTGTTCTGCGCCACGGCCAGGTCGACGTCGAAGGTGTATTCGGTGTCCGGCTTGCGGCTCAGCAGGAAGAAGCGCACGGCGTCGGTGCTGGTCCACTCGATCAGGTCGCGCAGCGTGACGTAGCTGCCGGCGCGCTTGCTGATCTTGACCTCCTCGCCGCCCTTGGTGACGCGCACCATGGTGTGCAGCACGTAGTCGGGGTAGCCCTCGGGGATGCCTTCGCCCGCCGCTTGCAGCCCGGCGCGCACGCGCGCGATGGTGCCGTGGTGGTCGGTGCCCTGGATGTTGATGACCTTGTGGAAGCCGCGCTCCCACTTGGCGATGTGATAGGCGACGTCGGGCACGAAGTAGGTGTACGTGCCGTCCTGCTTCTTCATCACGCGGTCCTTGTCGTCGCCGTAGTCGGTCGACTTGAGCCACAGCGCGCCGTCCTGCTCGTAGGTCTTGCCCGCGGCGACCAGCTGCGCCACCGCGCGCTCGACGCGGCCGCTGGTGTAGAGGCTGGACTCGAGGTAGTACTGGTCGAAGCGCACGCGGAAGGCCTGCAGGTCCAGGTCCTGCTCGCGGCGCAGGTAGGCGACGGCGAACTCGCGGATCGCGTCCAGGTCCTCGATGTCGCCGTTGGCCGTGACCTCGCGGTCCTCCGACTTCACGGTCTTCCTGGCGATGAAGTCGGCGGCGATGTCGGCGATGTAGTCGCCGTTGTACGCCGGAGCCTTCTCGCCGCTCGGCCATTCGGCGTCGCCGGGCTTGAAGCCGCGCGCGCGCAGCTGCGTGCTGTTGGCCAGGGTCTGGATCTGCACGCCGGCGTCGTTGTAGTAGTACTCGCGCCAGACCGTCTCGCCCTGCGAGGCGCGCAGGTTGCAGATGGCGTCGCCGAGCGCGGCCTGGCGGCCGTGGCCCACGTGCAGCGGGCCGGTGGGATTGGCCGAGACGAACTCGACCAGCACCTTCTCGCCGGTGGCCGGGCGCTGGCCGAAGGCGGCGCCGGCGTCGAGCACCTCGCGCACCACCTGCTGCTTGGCGGCGGTCTTCAGCCGGATGTTGAGGAAGCCGGGGCCGGCGATCTCGACCGCCTGCACCCACTGGGCGAAGGCGGGGGTGGCGAGCAGCGCGGCGCTCAGTTCCTCGGCGAGCTCGCGCGGCTTGCGGCCGAGCGGCTTCGCCAGCTGCATGGCGGCATTGCTGGCGAAGTCGCCATGGGCCGCGACCTTGGGGGACTCGAACGCGGCCTTGAGGCCGGCGCCGGGGGAGAGGGATTCGAGCGTGTTCGCGAGCGCCGCGAGCAGCTCCTGTTTGACCAATAGCATCGTGGAATTTTACCGGGGGCAAACTCGGCCGCAGTTGACGATCGTCATCCAACCGTCGACCTTGGCCGTTACGATGGTCAACCCCGAGGCGGGGCAGCCACTGTCACAACCCACTTGCAAGGACACACACCATGAAGAAGCTCCTTTCCCTGGTCGCCTCCACCATCGCGCTCGGCGCCTGCCTTTCCTTCGGCGCCGCCCAGGCCCAGGACAAGGCCGCCACCCCGGCCGCTCCCGCCGCGGCGGCCCCCGCCGCAGCCGCCGGCGGCTGCGAAGCCAAGGCCGTCGACAAGAACGGCAAGGCCCTGGCCGGCGCCGCCAAGGCCAGCTCGATCAAGAAGTGCGAGAAGGAAGCCAAGGCCGCCGCCGCCCCCGCCTGCGCCGCCAAGGCGGTCGACAAGAACGGCAAGGCGCTCGCCGGCGCCGCCAAGAACAGCTTCATGAAGAAGTGCGAGGCGGACGCCGCCAAGGGCTGAGACCGCTTTTCTCCGCAACCTTTGTAAACAAAGCCCGCCTCGTGCGGGCTTTGTTACTTGAGCACGCCCAGCAGGTTGTTGTAGTCGTCGGTCCAGGGCCGCGCGGCCGGGTCGACCGCGATCGGCTGGGCCGCCGCCGCGATCGGCGGCCGCGCCAGCGCCTGCGGATCGCGCGCCACCAGCACCCAGTCGGTGGCGTGCAGCCAGGCCGAATCCTCCGCGTCGTCGCTGACCAGCACCGCGTGCAGCCCCTGCGACTGCGCGATGCGGGCCACCACGGGCGCGAGCGCGAGGAAGTGGTTGGTGACGTGGAAGGCCACCACGCCGTCGGGCCGCAGGTGCCGCAGATAGACCTGCATGGCCTGCGCGGTCAGCAGGTGCACCGGCACCGAGTCGCCCGAGAAGGCATCGACCGCGAGCACGTCGAAGCCCTGCGCGCTCTCGCGCTCCAGCGCCAGCCGCGCGTCGCCGAGCACGCGCTCGACCTTCGCGCGGCTGTCGCGCAGGAAGGTGAATTCGCGGTCCGCGATGCCGAACACCTCGGGATTGATCTCGTAGAAGCGGTAGACGTCGCCCGTGCGCCCGTAGGCCGCGAGCGTGCCGGCGCCCAGGCCGATCAGCCCGACGCGGCGCGCGCCGATCGGCAGCGCCTCGATGGCGCGGCCGATGCCCGAGGTGGCGCCGTAGTAGGTGGTGGGTTCGCGGCGGCGCTCGGGCGAGAGGAACTGCTCGCCATGCTTGATCGAGCCGTGGACGAACTGGCGCACGTAGTCGGGCGGGTCCTGGCGCCGCACGTCGTAGGTGTGCATCGAGCCGTAGAAATTGCGCCCCAGGGTGCGCAGGCCCTCGTGGTCGCTGCGCACCTGCTCCGAGAGCAGCCAGGCGCAGCAGGCCGCGAGCCCCACGCCGGGCACCCACAGCAGCCAGCGCGCGCGCAGCACCAGCGCACCGAGCAGCGCGGCCAGCACCAGCCCGATGCCGAGCTCGTAGTAGGCCGGCAGCAGGTAGGGCGCGCCCAGCCCGACCGTCACGCCGCCGATGGCGCCGCCCAGCGACAGCATCAGGTAGAAGCGCGTGAGGTGCGCGGGACCGGGCCGCAGCCGCGCGGTCTCGCCGTGCAGGAACATGCACAGCACGAACAGGCCCGCCACGTGGATCGTCAGCGCGGTGTGGATCTTGAGTCCGGCGCCGTCCTGCAGCTGGTAGGCGCACAGCGCCAGCATCGCGGCCGCGAGCGGCACGAACAGGCCGCGCCGGTACCAGCGATCGCTCTCGAAGCACAGCACGAAGGTCAGCAGGTAGAGCGACAGCGGCAGCACCCAGAGGAAGGGCACGGCCGCGATGTTCTGCGTGATGTGGTTGGTGACGGCCAAGAGCAGCCAGGAGCCGAGCGCGGGCAGCGCGAGCCACAGCAGCTGGTCGATGCGGCGCGGCGCGGCGACGGGCGCATCGGTGGATACGGCGGCGGCCGGCAGGTCGTGGTTCCAGCGGCGCGCCATGTACAGCGTGGTGCCCGCGCAGAGCACGACGAAGCCCGCGTAGCCCCACGACCAACCGATGGCCTGCTGCATCAGCGTGCTGCGTGGCTCGATCAGCACCGGGTAGCTCAGCAGCGAGAGCAGCGATGCGAGGTTCGAGAGCGAGAAGTACCGGTACACGCGCGCCCCCCAGGGCGTGCGCGACACCCAGGACTGCACCAGCGGGCCGGTGGTCGAGAGCAGGAAATACGGCAGGCCGATGGTGCCGACCAGCAGGCCCAGGATGCGCCAGGCCGGATCCTCGGCGCCGGCCGGCTTCCACTGCGCGCCGGCCACGATCGGCAGGAAGGCCAGGCTCGCGAGCAGCAGCGCCACATGCAGCAGCGCCTGCGCGCGCATGCGCAGGTGGCGCGAGATCCAGTCCGAATAGGCGTAACCCGCGAGCAGCGCGACCTGGAAGAACACCATGCAGATCGACCACACGGCGGCCGAGCCGCCGAACCACGGCAGGATCTGCTTGGCGATCAGCGGCTGGACGAGGAAGAGAAGGAAGGCGCTGCCGAAGATCGTGCCGGCAAACAGGAGCTGGATGCCGGCGCTCGCCATGCGACTACTTGCTGCCGAAGCCGCGCGCGAAGAACACCGCCGCCAGCGGGATCACGGCGATCAGGTGGGCCTGGATCATCACCAGCTTGCGCGTCTTCTTCACCTCGACCTCCGACGGCAGCGTGCCGCCGGCGCGCAGCGCCTTGCGCCAGCGCAGGTAGTTCAGGGTCGGGAAGATCGACAGCACGCCGACCACGATGAACAGGCCCAGCTTCAGGTGCAGCAGCGGGTTGGTCCAGTACCAGGCCGTGCCCTTCACGCCCCAGAGGGTGCGCGCGATGCCGGTCAGCAGCACGGCCACGGCGGCGATGCCGTAGACCATGTCGACGCGCGCGAGCCGCTCGACCACCGCGGCATTGAGCCACTCGACGCGGCACAGCGCCGCCTCGCTGGCGATGAAGACGACCATCGTGAGGATGGCCAGCAGATGCAGGTAGGCGAGGATGGCTTCGAGGGTCATCGTGGCGTTCTCTTCGTCGGGGCGCGTGGGGTTTGCAAATGCAAACAGATTGTGCAGCCGCGCGCCCGGCTCAGGTCCGTCCACCCCAGAATTCGGGCCGCCCGTATTGGTCTTTGAGGAAATCAAGCCACAGTCGCACGCGCAGCGGCAGGTGCTTGGCGCCCGCGAACACCGCGTAGATGCCGTTGGGCGGCGCCGCGAACTCGTCGAGCAGCGGCACCAGCAGCCCGGCGTCGATCTCGGCCTCGACCTCCCAGGTGCTGCGCCAGGCGATGCCGTGGCCGGCCAGGCACCAGTCGTGCAGCACCTGGCCGTCGGAGCAGTCGAGCGGGCCGCTGGGCCGCAGGTGGATCAGCTCGTGGCCGCCCTCGTCGTCGGGAATGCGGAAGGCCCAGCCGCGCGTCTGCGAGGCATCGCTGGTGAGCGCGAGGCAGGCGAAGCGCGACAGCTCGTTCGGATGGCGCGGCGCGCCGTGGCGCAGCACGAACTCGGGCGTGGCCACGCAGCGGCGCCGGTTGTCGGCCAGCCGCACGCTGACCAGCGAGGAATCGGGCAGGTCGCCCACGCGCACGGCGCAATCGAAGCTCTCGCCGGCCACGTCGACCACGCGGTCGCTGAGGTTCAGCGAAATCGTCACCTCGGGATGCAGCGCATGGAAGCGCGGCACCAGCGGCGCGACGTGGCGCCGGCCGAAGCCCGCGGGCGCGGTCACACGCAGGTGGCCGCTGGCCTTGACGCCGCCCGCGCTCACGCTGGCCTCGGCATTGGCGAACTCCACCAGCAGGCGCTGGCAGTCCTCGAGGAAGGCGCTGCCCTCGTGCGTGAGCGTGATGCGCCGCGTGGTGCGAACCAAAAGCTTCACGCCCAGGCGCTCCTCGAGCGCATCGAGCCGGCGCCCCATGATCGCGGGCGCCACGCCCTCGGCCTTGGCGGCCGCGGTGAGGCTGCCGCGCGTGGCGACCGAGACGAAGGATTCGAGCTGCTTCAGGCGGTCCATGGCGCCCGAACTATATAGAGGCGGCGGGAAGCCCGGCGCCGCGCGGGCTCATCCCGGGAACCGGCTATTCGGGCTGCACCCCGGCCTCGCGCACCGCCGCGCCCCAGCGCGCATGCTCGGCGCGCACGTACTGCGCCGCTTGCTCGGGACTGCCGCCCACCGGCATGCTGCCCTCGGCCTGCAGCTGCGCGATGGTCGCGGGCTTGGCCAGCGCCTTGTCGATCGCGGCGTTGAGCTTCTTCACGATCTCGCTCGGCGTGCCCGCTGGCACCACCACCGCCTTCCAGTCGACCGCCTCGAAGCCCTTGTAGGTCTCGGCCACGGTGGGGATGTCGGGCATCACCGGCAGCCGCCTGGCCGAGGTCACGGCCAGCGCGCGCAGCTTGCCGGCCTTGACCATCGACAGCGCGCCCTGCGGCGTCGCGAACATGCAGTCGGTCTGGCCGCCGAGCAGGTCGGTGATGGCCGGCGCCGCGCCCTTGTAGGGCACGTTCAGCACCTTGAAGCCCACGCGCTTGGCGAGCACCTCGCCGGCCATGTGGCCCAGGGTGCCGGTGCCGGCCAGCGCCTGCTTGATCTCGCCGGGTTTGGCCTTGGCCGCGGCGACGAAGTCGGCCAGCGAGCGATACGGCGAGTCGGCGCGCACCACCAGCACCACGGGCTGCGCGGCGACGACCGAAACCGGCACCACGTCCTTCAGCGCGTCGTAGGGCATCTTCGGGAACAGCGTCGGGTTGATCGCGAGGTTCGCGGTCTGGCCCATGCCGATGGTGTAGCCGTCGGGCTTGGCCTTGGCGACCACGTCGATGCCGATGTTGCCGTTGCCGCCCGCGCGGTTGTCGACGATGAAGCTCCACTTCGTGTCCTCGGCGAGCTTCTGCGCGACCAGCCGCGAAACGATGTCGGTGGCGCCGCCGGGCGTGTAGGGCACGACCAGGCGCACCGGCTTGTCGGGCCAGGCGGTGTCGGCATGGGCCGGCCAGGCGCTGAGCGCCAGGGCGCAGGCGAACGCGGTCGCGGCGCCGGCCAGCAGGCCGCGCCGTGGGATGGATGTCATGGGATCAGTCTCCTGTGGTGATGTGGCGGCGCCGGAGCGCCTCGATCGCTGCGTCGTCGTAGCCGGCTTCGCGCAGCAGTTCGACGGTGTGCTCGCCCAGGCGCGGCGGCTGCAGGCGGATGCCGGGCCGCTGGCCGTCGAGGGTGAACGGTGCCAGCGGCACCTTGGCCATGTGGCCGTCGTTCATGCGCACCGGCGCGAGGCCGCCGGTGGCGTTGAGGTGCGGGTCGTCGAACAGCGCCTGCGGCTTGGTGATGGGCGCGAACGGCAGCTCGTTGTGCTCGAACACCGCGGCGAGCTCGGCCGCGCTGCGCCCGGCGAGGTGCGAGCGCAGGATCGGCATCATCCATTCGCGCGCCAGCACGCGGTCGTTGTTGGTCTTCAGGCGCGGGTCGGCCGCCAGTTCCTCGAGGCCGAAGGCCTGGCAGAACACGGCCCACTGCTTGTCGCTGACGGCCGCGAGGAAGATCTGCTCGCCGTCCCTGACCGTGAACACGTCGTACACCGCCCAGGCCGAGATGCGGCTGGGCATCGGATCGGCCGGCTTGCCGGTGGCGGCGAACTGCATCATGTGCTGCGCCACCAGGAACACGTTGTTCTCGAACAGCGCCGACTGCACCTCGCAGCCCTTGCCCGTGAGCTCGCGCTGGCGCAGCGCGGCCATCGCGCCGATGGCGCCGAACATGCCGCCCATGATGTCGTTGACGCTGGTGCCCGCGCGCAGCGGATCGCCCGAGCGGCCGGTCATGTAGGCCAGGCCGCCCATCATCTGCACCACTTCGTCGAGCGCGGTGCGGTGGTCGTAGGGACCGGGCAGGAAGCCCTTGTGGCTCACGTAGATCAGGCCCGGGTGCAGGGTCTTGAGCGTGTCGTAGTCGAGGCCCAGCTTCTTCATCGTGCCGGGCTTGAAGTTCTCGCTCACGATGTCGGCCGTGGCGATCAGCCGCAGCGCGGCCTCGATGCCCTCGGGCTGCTTGAGGTCGAGCGCGATGCTCTTCTTGTTGCGGTTGAAGGTCGGGAAGAAGCCCGCGCCCGAGCCGAGCAGGCGGCGCGTGTTGTCGCCCTCGACCGGCTCGACCTTGATGACCTCGGCGCCGAGGTCGGCCAGGATCAGGCCGCAGGTCGGGCCCATCACCATGTGGGTGAACTCGACCACGCGCACGCCGGCGTAGGGCAGCGGATTCGTATCAGCCATGGGCGGTGTTCTCCTGGGCGAAGCCCTTGGGCAGGCCGGCCTCGGGCGTCATGCCGTAGACCGGTTCGCCGGGCAGGCCGGCCATGAGCGGCCCGCGCGCCGCGATGAGCTTCTCGATGTCGATGCCGGTGCGCACGCCCATGGCCTCGAACATGAAGACCAGGTCCTCGGTGACCGCGTTGCCCGAGGCGCCGGGCGCATAGGGGCAGCCGCCGAGGCCGCCGAGCGAGGCGTCGAAGGTGCGCACGCCCTCGTCCCAGGCCGCGAGGCAGTTGGCGATGCCGAGGCCGCGCGTGTTGTGCATGTGGGCCGCGCCGGCGTGGGCGCCGAGTTCGGCGCGCAGGCGCTTGAACAGGCGTCGCACCTGCGCGGGATTGGCATAGCCCACGGTGTCCGACAGGCCCGACTCGTCGGCGCCGGCCTCGATGCACTGGGCCGCGAGGCGGATCACGTCGTCCTCGGGCACCAGGCCCTGCAGGGTGCAGCCGAAGGCGGTGGAGATGCCGGCCTCGAGCTTCACCTGCGGCGCGATCGCGCGCCGCAGCTCGGCGATGGCGCGCACCTCCTCGACCATCTCGGTCGGCGTCTTGCGCACGTTGGCCAGCGAATGCGCCACGCTGGCCGACACCGGCATGGTGAGCTTGTGCACGCCGGCCTCGAGCGCGGCCTGCGCGCCCTTGCGGTTGGGCACCAGCGCCATCACGGTGAGGCCGGGCAAGGTGATCGCATGGCGCACCACCTCGGCCGCGTCGGCCATCTGGGGCAGCAGCTTCGCGGGCACGAAGGAAGCGACCTCGATCTCGCGCACGCCGGCGGCGTGCAGCGCGTCGATCCAGCGCAGTTTGGAGTCCGTCGGCATGGTGGCCGCGACCGATTGGAGGCCGTCGCGCGGACCGACCTCGCTGATGAGCACATCGGGAGTTGTCATCGGAAATTTGACAGTTCTATCTGACAGAACTATATTTTGCAGAACAGAATTAGACGCCGGCCCCGGCATCGCTGTCAAGCCACGCACCCTGCCCATGCCCCGCAAAGCCCAGACCGAATCGATGTCCGACCGCGATGCCGCGCCCGGAGGCGCGGCCGCGGTCGACCGCGCCTTGAGCCTGCTCGGTGCCTTCCGCCCCGGCGACGAGGCGCTGTCGCTCGCGCAGTTCGCCGAGCGCACGCAGCTCTACAAGAGCACGGTGCTGCGCCTTTTGGCCTCGCTCGAGCACGCACGACTGATCCGCCGCCAGGACGACGGCCGCTATGCGCTCGGTTCCGAGATCGCGCGGCTGCACGGGCTCTACGCGGCCGCGCAGTCGCTCGACCGCATCGTGCTGCCGGTGCTGCGCGCGCTGGTCGCGGCCACCGGCGAGAGCGCGGCCTATCACGTGCGGCAGCCGCAGGGCACGGGCTGGGTGCGGCTGTGCCAGTTTCGCGTCGATTCGCCGCAGGTGGTGCGCGACCACGTGCGCGCCGGCGACCTGCTGCCCAACGACCGCGGCGCGGGCGCGCGCGTGCTGATCGCGTGGGGGCCCGAGGCCGAGCTGCCGCGCGCCGCCACCGAGCGCCGGCGCTACGAGGAGATCCGTGCGCAGGGCTTCTGCGCGCTGGTGGGCGACCGCAGCGCCGAGCTCGCGGGCATCTCGGCGCCGGTGTTCCATGGCGACGGCCGACTGGCCGCGGCGGTCACCTTGACCATGCCGGCGCATCGCTACGACGCACGCCACGCCGAGGCGGTGCGCGCGGCGGCGCGCGAACTGACCGGGCTGGTCTGAGCGCCTCGCTCAGCCCTCGGCCTTGAAGCCCGAGTTCTTGATCGGCAGCTCCCACATCTTCAGGTGCGCCGCCTGCGTGGCCGCGAGTTCGGCCGGGCCGGCGTGCGTGGGCACCAGGCCCAGCGCGTAGATGCGCTCCTGCACGTCGGGCGCGCGCAGCGCCTCGGCCACGGCGCGGTCGAGGCGCTGCACCGTCTCGGCCGGCAGGCCGGCCGGGCCGTAGAGGCCGAAGAAGGCATTGGCCGTGACGTCGATGCCGGCCTCCTTGAGCGTGGGCACCTCGGGCAGCGAACGGTTGCGCTGCGCGCCGGTCATCGCGAGGATGCGCACCTTGCCCGCGCGGTGGTGCTCGATGGTCTCCGAGGCGGTGTCGACCATCAGCGGCACCTGGCCGCCGATCAGGTCCTGCGCGGCCGGCGCGCCGCCGCGGTAGGCCACGTGCGTCATCGGCACGCCCGAGGCCTGCGCCAGCAGCTGGCCCGCGAAGTGCGGCACCGTGCCCGCGCCCGAGGTGGCGTAGTTGGCCTTGGTGGGGTTGGCCTTCATCCAGGCCAGCACCGCCTTCAGGTCGCCGGCCGGCGCGCCGGGGCCGGCCGTGACCGCGAAGTCGAAGGTGCCCGCGAGCGCGACCGGCGTGAAGTCCTTGACCGGGTCGTAGCCGAGGTTCGGGTAGAGCCACGGATGGATCACCAGCGCGCCGCTCGGCGAGAACACCAGCGTGTTGCCGTCGGGCGCCGCGCGCTTGACCTCGCCGAGCGCGAGCCGGCCGGCGGCGCCGGGCTTGTTGTCGATGATGACGTTCTGGTTGAGCGTCAAGCGCATCTTGTCGGCCAGCAGGCGCGCGACCACGTCGGCCGAGCCGCCGGGCGGGAAGCCCACCAGGATGCGCAGGGTGCGCTCCTGCGCGAAGGACCGCGGCGCGATGGCGACGGCGGCGGCGAATGCAGCGGCCTGCGCTGCGAACTGACGGCGTTTCATGGGGTCTGTCTCCTCGGGGGTGGATGGTCTGTCGCGTTGTTGTCGTGTCGTCGTCCCTGGATCTCTTCGTTCTTCAGCGCAAGGCGGCCAGCAGCGCGCGGTTCTGCTCGGGCAGGCCGACCGAAACGCGCAGCCATTCGCCCAGGCCGTAGTTGCCCAGCAGCGAGACCTCGATGCCCGCGGCCAGCAGGCGCGCATGCACCGCGGCGCTGTCGCCCACCTTCACCGCCAGGAAGTTGCCCGACGAGGGCAGGTGCGCGAGGCCGAGTTCGTCGAAGCCCGCGGCGAGCTGCGCGCGGCCGGCGGTGTTGAGTTCGTAGCTGCGCGCGAGGAAGTCCGCGTCGCCCAGCGCGGCCGTGGCCGCGGCCAGCGCCGGCGTGGTGACGTTGAAGCGCGGGCGCTGCGCGTTCATGCGCGCGGCCAGCGCGGGCTGCGCCACGCCGTAGCCGATGCGCAGGCCCGCGAGGCCGAAGGCCTTGGAGAAGGTGCGCGCCACGATCAGGTTCGGCAGCCGCCGCACCCAGCCGATGCTGTCGTAGCGCTGCGCGGGCGCGAGGTACTCGGTGTAGGCCTCGTCGAGCAGCACCGTCACGTGCGCCGGCACCGACTGCAGGAAGGCCTCGAGCGGCGCGGCCCCGATGAAGCTGCCGGTGGGGTTGTTGGGGTTGGCGACGAAGACCAGTTGCGTGTCCTCGCCGATCGCCGCGCGCATCGCGTCGAGGTCGTGGCCGAAGTCGCGCGCCGGCACCACGACGGCGCGCGCATGGGCGTGCGCCGTGGCCTGGGCGTAGACCACGAAGCCGTACTGCGAATAGACCACGCTCTCGCCCGGCTTCAGGCTGACCTGCGCGGCCAGCTCGAGGATCTCGCTCGAGCCGCTGCCCAGCACCAGCCATTCGGGCGGCACGTCCAGGCGCGCGGCCAGCGCCTGCTTGAGCGCGCTGCCGTTGCTGTCGGGGTAGGTGCCGGCGCCCGCGAGCGCGTCGGCGGCCGCGCGGCGCGCCGACTCGGGCATGCCGAGCGGGTTTTCGTTGGAGGCCAGGAGGATCTTCGGGGCGGTCATGTCGTCGGTGCGGAAAGGCGGATTTATTTAAGAAGTTAAATTTATCCGGCCGGCCCGGCGCGGCCATCGGGGCCTACCCTTCCCGCGGCCGCGGGCGGGTGAACGCATTGCAGGCCGCGGGTGAACGCAATGACGGTGAGCGGCTGCTATTACATTCATTTTTGTCATCGATTAATCCCGCTTTGAGCTATTACTCTTCACTACGGTATGCAATAAAGTGGAGCTTATGGATCGCGCATGCGCGCGCCCCGAACCCGAATACATCCCCCGCATCGCATTTCGTCCCCGAGGAGAAAACATGACCGCCCGCACCACCGCCCACGGACTCCAGGTCGCGACCGAACTCCACCGCTTCGTCGAGGAGAAGGTGCTGCCCGCCAGCGGCGTGGCCAGCGAGACCTTCTGGAAGGGTTTCGACGCCATCGTCACCGACCTCGCGCCCAGGAACGTGGCGCTGCTCGCCGAACGCGACCGCCTGCAGAGCGAACTCGACGCCTGGCACAAGAAGAACCCCGGCCCGATCGCCGACATGCCGGCCTACCGCGCCTTCCTCGAGAAGATCGGCTACCTGCTGCCGCAGCCCAAGGGCACGAAGGCGACCACCGCCAACGTCGACGCCGAACTGGCGCAGCAGGCCGGCCCGCAGCTGGTGGTGCCGATCCTCAACGCACGCTATGCGCTCAACGCCGCCAACGCGCGCTGGGGCTCGCTGTACGACGCGCTGTACGGCACCGATGCCATTCCCGAGACCGGCGGCGCCGAGAAGGGCAAGGGCTACAACCCCGTGCGCGGCGCCAAGGTCATCGAGTTCGCGCGCAACGTGCTCGACCAGGCCGCGCCGCTGGTCAACGGCTCGCACAAGAACGCCACCGGCTACAGCGTGAAGGACGGCCAGCTGGTCGTCGCGCTGCAGAGCAGCAGCACCGCGCTGGCCGATCCCGCGCAGTTCATCGGCTACCAGGGCGATGCCTCGGCCCCGTCGTCGGTGCTGCTCAAGCACAACGGCATCCACCTCGACATCCGCATCGACCGCTCCACGCCGATCGGCAAGAGCGACGCCGCCGGCGTCAGCGACCTGGTGCTCGAGGCCGCGCTGTCGACCATCCTCGACCTCGAGGACTCGGTGGCCGTGGTCGATGCCGCCGACAAGGTGGTCGCCTACTCGAACTGGCTCGGCATCGTGCAGGGCACGCTGACGGAAGAAGTCGCCAAGGGCGGCAAGACCTTCACGCGCGGCCTCAACCCCGACCGCGAATACACCGGTGCCAACGGCCAGCCGATCAAGCTGCACGGCCGCTCGCTGATGTTCCTGCGCAACGTGGGCCACCTGATGACCAACCCGGCCGTGCTGTACGACGGCGGCAAGGAAATCCCCGAAGGCATCCTCGATGCCGTGGTGACCACCACCATCGCGATGATCGACCTCAAGCGCAAGGGCAACTCGCGCACCGGCAGCATCTACATCGTCAAGCCCAAGATGCACGGCCCGGCCGAAGTGGCCTTCGCGAGCGAGCTGTTCGGCCGCGTCGAGCAGCTGCTGGGCCTGCCGGCCAACACCGTGAAGCTCGGCATCATGGACGAGGAGCGCCGCACCAGCGTGAACCTCAAGGCCTGCATCGCCGAGGCCGCCGCGCGCGTGGCCTTCATCAACACCGGCTTCCTCGACCGCACCGGCGACGAGATGCACACCGCCATGCAGGGCGGCCCGATGATCCGCAAGGGCGACATGAAGGCCAGCGCCTGGATCGGCGCCTACGAGAAGAACAACGTGCTGGTCGGCCTGTCGTGCGGCCTGCGCGGCAAGGCGCAGATCGGCAAGGGCATGTGGGCCATGCCCGACCTGATGGCCGCCATGCTCGAGCAGAAGATCGGCCACCCGAAGGCCGGCGCCAACACCGCCTGGGTGCCCTCGCCCACCGCCGCCACGCTGCATGCGCTGCACTACCACCAGGTCAGCGTGACCGCGGTGCAGCAGGAGCTCGAGAAGATCGACGCCGATGCCGAGCGCGACAACATCCTGAACGCGCTGCTGCAGGTGCCGATCGCCGCCGAAGCCAGGTGGACCGAGGCCGAGAAGCAGCAGGAGATCGACAACAACGTGCAGGGCATCCTCGGCTACGTGGTGCGCTGGATCGACCAGGGCGTGGGCTGCTCGAAGGTGCCCGACATCCACGACGTGGGCCTGATGGAAGACCGCGCCACGCTGCGCATCTCGAGCCAGCACATCGCCAACTGGCTGCTGCACGGCGTGGTCACCAAGGCGCAGGTCGACGAGACCTTCCAGCGCATGGCCAAGGTGGTCGACGGGCAGAACGCCGGCGATCCGCTGTACCAGCCGATGGCCGGCCACTTCGACACCTCGGCCGCCTACAAGGCCGCGCAGGACCTGGTGTTCAAGGGCATCGAGCAGCCCAGCGGCTACACCGAGCCGCTGCTGCACGCCTGGCGCCTGAAGGTCAAGGGCGAAGCCTGATCGCCGAGCGAACGACTCGCGAACCGCGGCGCCTTCGGGCGCCGTTTTTCATGGCTGGTTAGGATGCGTGCCGCTCTCCGTTTCCTGCTGTCCCATGACGTTCTCCCCGGCCCGCGCACGCTCGGCCACCTCGATGCTGATCGTGCTGGCCTCGGCCTTCGCGCTGAGCCAGGCCTTCCGCACCGTCGGCGCGATGATGGCCACGCCGCTCTCGCAGCACTTCGGCCTCACGGCGCAGGCGCTCGGCCTGTGGGCCGGCACCTTCCACTTCATGTTCGGCGCCACGCAGCTCGCGATGGGCGTGGCTATCGACATGTACGGCGTGCGCCGCACGGTGCTCACGGCCTTTCCGCTCGCGATCGCGGGCGCGGTGCTGTGCGCGCTGGCGCCGAGCTTCCACGGGCTGCTGCTCGGCCAGGCGATGATCGGCGTCGGCTGCGCGCCGGCCTTCCTGGCCTGCACCGTGTTCATCGCGCGCCACTTCGAGGCCGCGCGCTTCACCGCCATGTCGGGCTTGGTCATGAGCCTCGCGGGCCTGGGCATCCTGTTCACCGGCACGCCGCTGGCGCTCTTGATCGAGGCCGCGAGCTGGCGCGCGGGCTATGCCTGCCTCGCGGGCTTCGCGGTGCTGTCGTGGGGCTTCGTGTTCTGGCGCGTGCACGAGCCGCCGCATGCGCAGGCCACGCAGCGCCAGACGCTGGGCCAGGCGGTGCGCGAACTGCTGCCGCTGTTCGCGATGCCGCACACGCTGGGCCTGCTGTGCTTCGCCTGCGTTTCGTACGCGGCCTTCATCACCCTGCGCGGCCTGTGGCTCGGCCCGGTGCTGCACGACCGCCACGGGCTCTCGCTCGTGAGCAGCGGCAACGTCGCGCTGGTGATGACCGTCGCGGGGATGATCAGCCCGGCCCTGTTCGGCCGCCTCGATCCCGGCGGCGCGCGGCGCGGGCGCTGGCTCATGGGCTGCGCCTCGGCGGCCGCGATCATGTTCGGCGTGATGGCGTTCACGCAGTCGCTCGCGGTCGACATCGGCCTGCCGATCCTCTATGGCCTGCTCTCGGGCTACTCGGTGCTGCAGTACTCGTACACGCGCGCCGCCTATCCGGCCGCGATGACCGGGCGCGCGCTGTCGCTGCTCAACATGGCGATGTTCCTCGGCGTCTCGCTGATGCAGTGGACCACCGGCGTGGCCGCCTCGTGGGCGGCCACGAACGGCGTCGAGCCATTCCGCGCGGTGTTCCTCACCATCGCGCTGATGCTGGCCGCGGGCACCACGGCCTTCCTGCTGCTGCCGCGCGCGCACGAACGCACGGGCGCGATCGCCGCCGGCCGCTGAGGCTCAGCCGAGCCGCGAACGCACTTCCACGCGGCCGAGCCGGCGCATGTCTTGCGCGTACACGTGCGGCCGGCCGTACATCGCCCGCGCATCGGCGCTGCCGAAGGCCGGCGCCTCGCAGCCCTTGCGCGTGACGAAGCAGCGGCGCAGCACGTCGTAGTGCCGCGGCTCGGCCTCGCCGCGGCGCGCCTCGGGCACGCGCGCGAGCCGCACCTCCCACCAGGCGCCATCGACGCGGTGCCACTGCGTGACGGCATCGATGACGTGATAGGCCGCATAGGGCCGCACCGTCTCGTGGCCGCCGTAGCGCTCGGCCCATTCCGCCTTGCGCTGCCGCTTCGCGCGCTGCAGGTGGCGGTTGGGCAGCAGGATGCCCGTGGCGGGATGCACGAACAGCTCCACCGACGCCGACTCGCGCAGCGGCACCAGCGACCGTTGCCACACGCGGCCCGGCACCCACACCTCGCCCGCGCGCAGCTCGGCCTGGCGTTCGACGAACTGGTCGATGTGCACGAAGATGTGGGCCTGCACCGTGTTGCGCCGGTCGATGCCTTCGCAGAGCTCGCTCCACACCTTGTCCCAGGGCCGATGCACCTGCTTGTGCAGCCAGCGCTTGAGCGGCTGCAGGTTCTCGCTGAGCCACTTGGGGTGCTGGTAGCCGCGCCGCATGCCCAGGTGCGAGCCGCGCTCGCGGCTGTTGCGCCACGGGCGGCCGTCGCCCTGCACGCGCCAGCCGCCGCGCGGGCGTTCGACGATCACCTTGTCCATGTCTTCGCGCATGGTCAGTCCTCCTTCAGTCCGCGCGCCGCCTTCTGCAGCGCGACCTTCTGCGCGCGCCGCTCGGCGCGATGCGTGCGCAGGTGGCGGCCCGCGCCCTGGCTGGATGCGCGGCGTGCCATCGCGGCCACGACGGGATTGCGCGGGGCTTCGCCCGGCACCGAGAAATAGAACCGGCCCAGACGCTTCTCGTCGTCGCGGGCCTTTCGCTGAGCACTCATGTGCACACACTCCGGATCAAAAACAAAAAGGCCCCGGCGAATGTTTGCGCGCGGGGCCCTTGTCGATACGGCCGCGGCGGGATGCGTGGATGCACATCCGGCCGGGGCGGTCGGTGTGCGGTCAGGAGTTCAGAGGACGGTTCATTGAAGTGGTGGTGCGCCCGGGAGGTCGATCGTCGCCGTGCGCGCGTGAAAGAAAAAACTGTCGCTGAAAAATGAAGGCCGGATTCTGGCGAGGCCGCGCACGGCGCGCAAGACCGTTGTGCAACGCTGTGGCGTGAAGGCGACGTGTCCGATTCACCGTCATCGAAGAAAAAAACCGCCGCGCGAATCCAGCCGCGCATGCGCCCCGTATTGGTCTCAAGCGCATCGCGCCTCCGCGCTGTTGGCGGTTCCACAGACACACGGCGATGCGCGCATGGCGCATCCCTCAAGGAGACCTTCATGAAGAAACTCGTCATCGCACTCGGCGTCTCGGTCCTGCTCGGCGCTTGCGCGGGCGGCGGCATGGGCATGGGCGGCAGCAGCAACATGAACACGCCCATGGTCGGCGGCGCGCCGATGTATCCGACGAAGGACATCGTCGACAACGCCGTGAATTCGAAGGACCACACGACGCTGGTCGCCGCGGTGAAGGCCGCGGGCCTGGTCGACACGCTCAAGAGCCCCGGCCCGTTCACCGTGTTCGCGCCCACCAACGCGGCCTTCGCCGCGCTGCCGCCCGGCACGGTCGACACGCTGCTCAAGCCCGAGAACAAGGGCACGCTGACGACGGTGCTGACCTACCACGTGGTGCCCGGCCGCATGGACAGCGCCGCGCTGATGAACGCGATCAAGGCCGGCGGCGGCAAGGCCGTGCTGAAGACCGCGAGCGGCAGCACGCTGACCGCGATGATGAGCGGCAGCAACGTGCTCGTGACCGATGCGAAGGGCGGCACCGCGATGGTGACGATCGCCGACGTCTACCAGTCGAACGGCGTGATCCACGTCGTGAACAAGGTGCTGCTGCCGGGCTGATCGCCCGCCGGCGCGGCGTGCTCAGGCGCGCTGCGCTGCTTCGGCCTCTTCGGCTTCCTCGCGCAGCCACTGCGCGAACTCGAGCGCATCGCGGTTGCCCGCGGCGCGCCGCGAGGTCTCGACGAAGTAGCCGCGCTGCGAGGCCGCGCCCTCGCCCAGCGGCGCCACCAGCCGGCCCTCGCGCATCAGCTCGCGCAGCAGCGGCAGGCGCCCGATCACCACGCCCTGCCCCGCCACCGCCGCGCCCACCGCGTCGGCGTACTGCGTGAAGCGCAGCGTGCTCTTCATGCGCAGGTCGTGCAGGCCCATCACCTTGAGCCAGGGCTCCCAGTCGATGGTGGGCGCCTCGCTGTGGTCGGGGTACTCGACCGTGAGCAGGGTCAGGTTCGCGAGATCGGCCGGCTTGCGCAGCGACTTGGCGAGCGCGGGCGAGCACAGCGGCACCACGCTCTCCTCGAACAGCGCCGGCCCCTTGCCGCGCGAGACCGGCATCAGCCGCACCGCCACGTCGACGCGGCTGCGCTCGAGGTCGAGCACCTCGAGCGTGGCCGACACGCGCACGTCGACCTGCGGATGGCTGCCGGTGAAGCGCGCGAGGCGCGGGATCAGCCACAGCGAGGCGAAGCCCGGCGTGGTGGTGATCGCGACCTGGCGCGGCGCCGAGCCGGCGCGCACGCGCGCGGTGGCGTCGCGCAGCCGCTCCATGCTGTCGGTGACCGCGCGCTGCATCACGCCGCCGGCCTCGGTGAGCACCAGCGCGCGGTGGCGGCGCTCGAACAGCAGCACGCCCAGGCTGGCCTCGAGCTGCTGGATCTGCCGGCTCACGGCCGACTGCGTGAGGTGCAGCTCGGTCGCGGCCAGCGTGAAGCTCAGCCGGCGCGCGGCGGCCTCGAAGCTGCGCAGGAGTTCCAGCGGCGGCAGATCGACCGCGCTCTGGGGCAGGGCCGCCGAGGCCGGCTTTGCATTCTCGATACGCATGCAATGAGTTCCAAAAGACCGTTTGTAAAGGACCGGGCGCTCAATATATTCATTCGCATGACGAATGCAATGGAGCTTGCCATGAGCACCCCCTTCCCTTCCTGCTTCCAGCTCAGCCTGCCGGCGCGCGCGGTCTTCGCCGTGGCCGATGGCGCCGGCGTGGGCATCGAGTGCCGCAGCGGCTCGGTCTGGGTCACCCTGGACCGCGATCCGCGCGACATCGTGCTCGAGCCCGGCGAGCGCTTCGAGGGCACCGAGCACCGCCGCATGCTGGTGTCGGCGCTCGAGCCCGCGCGCATCACGGTGTCGGATGCGCAGCCTGCAGCGATCCCGCTGCCGGTGCCCGCGCGCCGGCGGTCGCCTTGGCGACTGCTGCCCCACGGGTTGTCCCCGGCTTGACCCTGGCTCCCCGGCATCGAACCATCGATGCCAGGGAACCGGAGCACGCCATCCAGAGCCGCCCCGTCGACGGGCGGCTTTTTCTTTGGGGGCCGTGCACGGTCATCCATTCCCCCGAACATCCGAGCCGACGAACACGTGGAGAGATTCCGATGACGCAACCATCACAGGACCCGGGCGCGCAACCCTTCGTGCTCTACGCGCTCGACGAGGGCATCGCCACGCTCACGCTCAACCTGCCGGCCAAGCTCAACCCGCTGGCGCTCGAGCTGCAGCAGGAACTGCGCGCCCACCTCGAGCGCATCCGCGACGACCGCGCCGTGCGCGCCCTGATACTCACGGGCGCGGGCAAGGCCTTCTGCGTGGGCGCCGACCTCAGCGCGATGCGGCCGCCGCAGGACGGCAAGACGCTCGGCGACCAGACCGCCGAATGGATGCAGTCGCTGAGCAACCCGCTGATCGAGACGCTGCAGTCGATGCCGATTCCGGTCGTGGCCGCCGTCAACGGCGCGGCCGCCGGTGCCGGCGTGGGCCTCGCGCTCGCGGCCGACATCACGCTCGCCGCGCGCAGCGCCTACTTCTACCTGCCTTTCCTGCCCAAGCTCGGCATCGTGCCCGACCTGGGCTGCACCTGGGCCATTCCGCACCGCGCGGGCCGGGCGCGCGCGATGGGCATGGCGCTGCTCGACGAGCGGCTCGGCGCCGGGCGCGCGGTGCAGTGGGGCCTGATCTGGGGCTGCGTGGACGACGAGAACCTGATGGCGGAAGCGCGCGAGACCGCGCAGCGCCTCGCGCGCCTGCCCGCGCACGCGGTGACCGAGGCACGCGCGGCCTTCGCCGCGGCCGAGCGCCACACGCTGCCCGAGCAGCTGCACTACGAGAGCGAGCGGCAGCGCGAGCTGATCGGGCGGCCGACTTTCCGCGAAGGCGTGAGCGCGTTCCTGCAGAAGCGCGCGCCCGAGTTTCCCGGCCGCTAGACTGCGCGGGCGCCCGTCTCCGGGCGCGACTCAGCGGAGGATCGCGCCGATGAAACCCGAAGACGCCGTGCAACGGCAACTGCTCGCCTACAACGCCAGGGACCTCGACGCCTTCGTCGCCGAATACGCCGAGGACGTGCGCACCTTCCGCCCGCCCGCGCCCGAGCCCGTGCTGGTCGGCCGCGAGGCGCTGCGGACCTACTACCGCGATCACCGCTTCGTGCTGCCCGAGCTGCACGCCGAGGTGGTGCAGCGCATGGTGGTCGGCAACAAGGTGATCGACCACGAACGCATCACGGGCCTGGCGGCGACTGCCGTCGAGATCGTGGCGGTCTACGAGGTGATCGGCGGGCGCATCCGCAACGTCTGGTTCCATCCGGCCGAATCCGCGGCGTGACGGGCCCCGGGCCCGTTTGAGCGCGGCCGCGCACTGGGCCAGAATGGCCTTCCCCGCGCGAAGGAGCCCCCGCATGCCCACGAATCCCACCAACGCCTTCTACGCCCAGTCGGGCGGCGTCACCTCGGTCATCAATGCCTCGGCCTGCGGCGTGATCGAGACGGCGCGCCGGCATCCCGAACGCATCGGCCGGGTCTATGCCGGGCGCAACGGCATCATCGGCGCGCTGACCGAGGACCTGATCGACACCGGCGCCGAGCCGGCCGAGGCCATCGCCGCGCTGCGCAGCACGCCCGCGGGCGCCTTCGGCTCCTGCCGCTACAAGCTCAAGTCGCTCGAGAAGAACCGGCGCGAGTACGAGCGGCTGATCGAGGTCTTCAAGGCGCACGGCATCGGCTACTTCTTCTACAACGGCGGCGGCGATTCGGCCGACACCTGCTTCAAGGTGAGCCAGCTCTCGCAGTCGATGGGCTATGCGCTGCAGGCCATCCACGTGCCCAAGACCATCGACAACGACCTGCCGCTGACCGACTGCTGCCCGGGCTTCGGCTCGGTCGCGAAGTACGTGGCCGTGTCCACGCTCGAGGCCTCCTTCGACGTGCGCTCGATGGCCGCCACCTCGACCAAGGTGTTCGTGCTCGAGGTCATGGGCCGGCACGCGGGCTGGATCGCGGCGGCCGGCGGCCTCGTGGCCGGCCAGGGCATTCCGGTGGTGGTGCTGTTCCCCGAGATCGAATTCGACAAGGAGCGCTTCCTCGCGCGCGTCGATGCGCTGGTGAAGCAGCACGGCTACTGCTCGGTGGTGGTGTCCGAGGGCTGCCACCATCCCGACGGCAGCTTCCTCGCCGAGCAGGGCACGCGCGATGCCTTCGGCCATGCGCAGCTCGGCGGCGCGGCGCCCGTGGTGGCGCAGATGGTGAAGGACGCGCTGGGCCACAAGTTCCACTGGGCCGTGGCCGACTACCTGCAGCGCGCGGCGCGCCACATCGCCTCGGCCACCGACGTGCGCCAGGCCTACGAGCTCGGGCAGCGCGCGGTCGAGCTCGCGCTGGAAGGCCACAACGCGGTGATGCCGACGATCGAGCGCACCAGCGATGTGCCCTATGCCTACGCCATCGGCAGCGCGCCGCTGGCCTCGGTGGCCAATGTCGAGAAGCCGATGCCGCGCGACTTCATCTCCGACGACGGCTACGGCATCACCGAGAAATGCAGGCGCTACCTGCTGCCGCTGATCGAGGGCGAGGACTACCCGGCCTACCGCGGCGGCCTGCCGGTCTACGCCACGCTCGGCAACGTGGCGGTGCCGAAGAAGCTGCCGCCGTTCGAACTCGCGTGATGGCGAACATGGTGCAGGCGCTCGACGCCACGCGCTGCCCGCTGTGCGGCGAGGCGAACCGCTGCGCGATGGAGATCGAGCGCGAGACCGGCCAGCCGCAGCCGCCGTGCTGGTGCATGGCGGTGGATTTCTCGCGGGCGCCGCTCGAGCGCCTGCCCGAGGCGCTGCGCGGCCAGGCCTGCCTCTGCGCGCGCTGCGCGGCGGGCGCTCAGGGCGACTGAACCGCGGGCTGGGCCTCGACCTCGGCCGCCTGCTCCTGTCCCTGTCCCTGTCCCTGCTCCTGCGCTTGCGCCACGGCCTCGGCCGCCGCCTCCACGTCCTGCGCCGTCACCAGCGAGGGCCCGCCATCGCCGCGCAGCTCGGTCACCACGCAGTGGATGAACTGCAGCTTGCCGACGGCGGTGCGCGGCAGCACGAAGGGATAGAAGTCGGGCTGGCCCATGCTGCGCGACAGCTCGTTGAGCACGTTGGTCAGCCGCACCCAGCTGTTGATGAAGTCGAGGAATTTCGCGGCCTCGGGATGCTCGGGCCGCCACAGGTCCTCGGGCGTGAAGAGGTCGCTCGTGAGCTCGACGTTGGTGGCATCGACGCCGAAGCTCATTGCGGTGTCGGCCGAGTCGGCCATGTGCAGGTAGTGGGCCCAGGTCTCGGCCCAGTCCTCCCACGGATGCATGCTGGCGTAGCTGCTCACGAGGCGCTGTGCCCAGTCGGGCGGCGGACCCTGGTCGTAGTGCCGCTGCAGCGCGGCGCCGTAGTCGGCGCGCTCGTCGCCGAACAGCGTGCGGAAGTCCTCGAGCCAGGCCGAGGGCAGCACCAGCAGGTCCCAGTAGTAGTGGCCGATCTCGTGGCGGAAGTGGCCCACCAGCGTGCGGTAGGGCTCGCGCATCTCGGTGCGGATGCGCTCGCGCACCGCGTCCTCGGCCTCCTCGGCATTGAGGGTGATGATGCCGGTGTCGTGCCCGGTCATCACGTGCGGGCCGCCCGGCACGTTGCTCAGGAAGTCGAAGGCCAGGCCGTGCACCGGGTCGGCATGGCGGCTCACCACGGGCAGCCGCAGCGCGAGCAGCTGCGAGATCAGGCGCCGCTTGGCCTGCTCGAGCTTGCGCCAGAGTTCGTCGTTGCCGGCCACCGAGAGATCGGGAATGGTGCGCGTGACGCTGCAGGCCAGGCAGTAGCCGGGCGCGAGACCGTGCGTGTCGGGCGCGAGCGTCTGGCCGGGACGTGCCACCGGCACCATCCAGTTGCAGGCCGCGGGCGTCATCAGGTTGGCGCAGCGCCGGTAGGTCGGGCCCTGCGGGTCGCCGAAGATGGTGAAGCTGTCGGGCTCGGCGACGGCGTTGCCGTTCGCGTCCTCGGCCGCGGCGGGCGCGAGCGGCACCACGCCGAGGCTGTCCTCCACGTAGCCCAGCGGCGTGTGGCAGGCCAGGCATTCGCTGTTGCGCAGGAACACGGGCCGCCCGCACTGGCAGCGGTAGGCGCGCGTGACGGTGGGCGCGGCGAGCTCGGCGGCCAGGGTGGTCGCGCCCTCGGCGGGCTCGGATGGGATGTCGTCGTTCGTCGCGGGCGGAGAGAGGTCCATGGTCGTCTTTGCGTTGTATCGGCGGCGGGTCGGATGCGGGACAGCCCGGGCATTGTGGAGCCGGCCCTTGCGCGGGCCGCCGCGCAAAGCCCGATATGCTTGTAGGACGACGGGCCCGGCATCGCCGACCTTCACGCCCGACGTTCCCCACCGCCGATGACCCACCAAGAGACGCCCGAAGCCGCCCCGCCGGCCCCGCCCCCCGCCATGGGCCCGCTGCGCGCGCGCTATGGCGAACGCTACCGCTGGTACCTGCTGCTGTCGGTGATGGTGGGCACGATGGCCTCGATCATGTCCTCGACCATCGTCAACGTGGCGATCCCCGGCATGAGCCACCACTTCTCGCTGGGCCAGGAGCGCGCCCAGTGGGTGAGCTCGGGCTTCATGGTGGCGATGACGGTCTCGATGCTCACCACGCCCTGGCTGCTGGGGCGCTACGGCTACCGGCGCACCTATGTGGGCACGATGCTGCTGCTGCTGGCCGGCGGCATCGCGGGCGGCATGGCCAACGATTTTTCGCTGGTGCTGCTGGCGCGCGTGGCCGAGGGCCTGGCCGCGGGCGTGGTGCAGCCGATCCCCGCGATCATCATCCTGCGCGCCTTCGAGCCCCACGAGCAGGGCCGCGCGAGCGGCATCTTCGGCATGGGCGTGGTGCTGGCGCCGGCCATCGGCCCGAGCATCGGCGGCGTGCTGGTCGACCTGTTCGGCTGGCGCTCGATCTTCTATATGGTGGTGCCGTTCTGCCTCGCCTCGCTGTGGCTGGCCTACAGGTTCGTGCCGACCACCGCGCCCGGCGGCGCGGTCGCGGCGCGCAGCGGCGGGCTCGACGTGCGCGGCCTCGCGCTCGGCACCGTGGGCACGCTGTGCCTGCTCAACGGGCTGGTGGCGCTGCGCGGCGATTCGCCGCTCGAGGCGGCCGCGCTGCTGGGCGCCGCGCTGCTCTCGTTCGGCGTCTTCGTCTGGTGGCAGCGGCGGCTGGCGGCCGCGGGCGGCACGCCGCTGATGAACCTCGCGCTGTTCGGCTACCGCCAGTTCGCGATGGGCAGCGTGGTCGCCTTCATCTACGGCACCGCGCTGTTCGGCTCCACCTACCTGCTGCCGGTCTACATGCAGGTCGGGCTGCACCTGTCGGCCTCGCACGTGGGCACGATCCTGCTGCCGGCGGGCTTCGTGCTGGCGGCCACCATCGCGGGCGTGGGCCGGCTGGCCGACCGGCAGCCGACCTGGGCGCTGGTGAGCATCGGGCTGGCGCTGCTGGCGGCCTCGTTCGCGCTGATGATGCTGCTGCGCGCCGACAGCGCGCTGTGGCTGCTGGTGGCGTTCGCGATCGTCGGGCGCATCGGGCTGGGCTTCATCCTGCCCTCGCTGAACCTGGGCTCGATGCGGCCGCTGGCCAAGCCGCTGATCCCGCAGGGCGCGAGCGCGATCAACTTCGTGCGCATGCTCGGCGGCGCGGCCGGCGTGAGCCTGTGCGCGATCGTGCTCGAGTGGCGGCTGGCGGCGCACGGCGATTCGCTCGCCAACCCGCAGACCAGCCCGGCGCGGCTGGCGGCCTTCGACGAGGTGTTCGCGATGCTGGCCGGCCTGTGCGCGCTCGCGATCTGCGCGGCCTGGCAGCTTCGCATCCGCGCGAATCCCGGCGACGCGCCCCGCAAGCCGGGGTAAACCCCTGCGGGCAAACGGCCGCCCATCGATTTCAATTGTTATCAGTTGTATCGATTGGACGGTTTTCTCCCATGCATCGTCGGAACTTCATGGCCGCCTCGGCGGCCGCGGCCAGCCTTGGCCTTTTTTCCGTGGCCCGCGCGGCCGAGAACGGGGTCACGGACACCGAGGTGGTGCTCGGCCACACCGGCATCCTCAGCGGCCCGCTGGGCGCGCCGATCAAGGTGGTGATGGCCGGCGCGGGGCTGGCCTTCGACGCCGTCAACGCGCAGGGCGGCGTCTCGGGCCGCAAGATCCGGCTGGTGTCGCTCGACGACGAACTCTCGCCCGAGAAGGCGGTGGCCAACTACGAGAAGCTGCTCGGCGAGCACCGCGCGTTCGCCTTCTTCGGCTGCGTCGGCTCGGCCACCACCGCGGCCGCGGCCAAGGTGCTGTCGCAGAGCGGCGCGCCGATGGTCGCGGGCTATGCGGTGTCGGATTCGGCGCGCGAGAAGGTCATGGGCTCGGGCTACTTCGTGCGCGCCACCTTCGCGCGCGAGGCGCAGGCGCTGGTGCAGCACCTCACGACCATCGGCGTGACGCGCATCGCCTCGGCCTGCCTCGACAACCCGGGCGGCGCCGAGGTCACGAAGCTGGTCGAGGCCGCGCTCGCGGCGCACCAGCTCAAGCCGGTGGCGGCCGTGGCGGTCAAGGGCGACGGCTCGACCAACGCCGCCATGGGCAAGGCGCTGGCCGACAGCAAGGCGCAGGCGGTGATCATGTACCTGGGCGGTGCCATCGGCGGCGAGGTGATGAAGAGCGCCTGGGATGCCGGCGGGCGCCAGATGTTCTACGGCATGTCGATCGTGCCGGGCGACGTCACGGCCAGGCTGGTGGGCGACAAGACCAGCGGGCTGGCGATCTCGCAGGTGGTGCCCTATCCCTGGAGCGAGGTCGAGCCGGTGGCGCGCGACTACCGCCAGCTCGCCGAGCGCGCCAAGGTCGACATCGGCTACCTGAGCTTCGAGGGCTACGTGAACGCGCTGGTGATGATCGAGTCGCTGCGCCGCGCCGGCCGCGACCTCACGCGCGCGCGGCTGCATGCGGCGCTCAAGGCGATGAAGCTGCGCATCGCCGGCATGGAGCTCGACTTCACCGGCGCCAGCAACACCGGCTCGCGCTTCATCGAGATGGTCCGCGTGACCAAGGAAGGCCGCTTCCTGCGCTGACGCGGAAGCAAACCCGGGCGCTCGGGTAAGCGGGGGCGGTGTCTAATGGCCCCATGTGTCAATTGCTAGGGATGAACTGCAACACGCCGACCGACGTGACCTTCAGCTTCACGGGGTTCGCGCAGCGCGGTGGCCGCACCGACCACCACGCCGACGGCTGGGGCATCGCCTTCTTCGAGGACCGCGGCCTGCGCCATTTCGTCGACCACCAGCCGGCCTGCGAGTCGCCGGTGGCCGAGCTGATCCGGCGCTACCCGATCCAGAGCCGCAACGTCATCGCCCACATCCGCAAGGCCACCCAGGGCGAGGTCAACCTGCAGAACTGCCATCCCTTCGTGCGCGAGCTGTGGGGCCGCTACTGGGTGTTCGCGCACAACGGCGACCTGAAGGACTTCCGCCCGCGGCTGCACGGCAACTTCCACCCGGTGGGCAACACCGACAGCGAGCACGCCTTCTGCTGGCTGATGCAGGAGCTCGCGAAGTCGCATGCGGGCGTGCCCAGCGTCGAGGAGCTCACGCTCACCTTGCGCGAACTCGCGCCCCAGCTCGCGCGGCATGGCACCTTCAACTTCATGCTCTCGAACGGCCAGGCGCTGTGGGCCCATGCCTCCACGAACCTCTGGTACGTGGAGCGGCGCCATCCCTTCGTGACCGCGCAGCTGTCGGACGAGGACCTCGAGATCGACTTCGCCCAGCACACCACGCCCCACGACCGCGTCGCGGTGGTGGTGACCGCGCCGCTGACCACCAACGAGGAGTGGACGGCGTTCGAGCCGGGCGAGCTGCATGTGTTCGTGGACGGGCAGCGCTCGGGGCACTGAAGCACCGGCCGCCGTGGCCTGCCGGCAACGGGTTGGCTGACGCCAGGCCGATGGCCCTGCAAACGAAACGTTTTTTCTGACACATTTTCGCAACATTGCAAGAAAGTATCGGTGGGAGGGCCCGGGGCGATAACAATAACGGTTCTCATTTGCGTGAATACGAACCGTCCATGCCCGCCTCCCCCGCCCTTCTCCGCGCCAGCCTCCGCCCGACCGTCGCCGCGACGCTGCTCGTCCTCCATGCCCTGACGGCCTCGGCGCAGACTGCCGCGCCGGCCCCGGCCCAGCCGGCCGCCGCACCGGGCGCTCCCGGCGCCGCGCTCGCCACCATCACCGTCGAAGCGAGCGCCGACGCCTCGGCCGAAGGCCTGGCCAAGCCCTACGCCGGCGGCCAGGTGGCGCGCGGCGGCCGCGCCGGCATCCTGGGCACCCGGGACATGATGGAAACGCCGTTCTCGAGCAACAACTACACCAACGAGCTGATCCAGAACCAGCAGGCCCGCAGCGTGGCCGACGTGCTGCAGAACGACCCCTCGGTGCGCGTGGCGCGCGGCTTCGGCAACTTCCAGGAGTCCTATTTCATCCGCGGCTTCATCGTCAATTCCGACGACATCGCCTACAACGGCCTGTACGGCCTGCTGCCGCGCCAGTACATCGCCTCCGAGCTGTTCGAGCGCGTGGAAGTGTTCCGCGGCGCGAGCGCCTTCCTCAACGGCGCGGCGCCCACGGGCGGCGGCATCGGCGGCACCATCAACCTGTTGCCCAAGCGCGCGCCGAACGAGCCGCTCACGCAGTTCACGCTCGGCACCGCGAGCGGCTCGCAGTCCTATGCCGCGACCGACATCGCGCGCCGCTTCGGGCCCGACGACAGCGTGGGCGTGCGCCTGAATGCCGTCCACCGCGACGGCGGCACGGCGGTGAACGGCGAAAGCGTCAAGCTCGACGCGCTGGCGGTCGGCCTCGACTGGCGCAGCCGCGACGCGCGCATCTCGGCCGACATCGGCCACCAGGAGCACCGCCTGCGCAACACGCGCCCCAACGTCACGCTCGGCAGCGCCGTCACCGTGGTGCCCAAGGCGCCCGACAACGACACCAACTTCGCCCAGCCCTGGACCTATTCCTACGAGCGCGACACCTTCGGCTCGGTGCGCGGCGAATACGACATCACGCCGAACATCACGGCCTGGGCCGCGGCCGGCGCGCGCAGCAGCTACGAGAACAACTCGCTCGCGGGCCCGACGGTGTCCAACGGCCTGACCGGCGCCTTCACCACCAGCCGCTTCGACAACACGCGCGAGGACAAGGTCAAGACCGCCGAGCTCGGCGTCCGCGGCAAGGTGCGCACCGGCAGCGTGGGCCACGAGTGGGTGCTGGGCTACTCCTACTTCGACCTCGAAAAGAAGAACGCCTACGGCCTGGGCCTGGGCACCGGCGGCACGCTCGCCAGCAACATCTACTACCCGCGCGGCTACCTGCCCACGCAGCTCACCTACCTGGGCAACAACCTCGCGAGCCCGCGCCTGAACGGCACCATCACGCTCAAGAGCGTGGCGATCGGCGACACGATGTCCTTCCTGGACGACCGCCTGCTCGTCACGCTCGGCGTGCGCCGCCAGTCGATCGAGACCAGCGACATCAGCTACCAGATCGTGAGCGGCGGCCGGCTGACCTCGGCCGGCGGCGCCGTCACCTCGTACGACCAGAGCCGCACCAGCCCGGTGGCCGGCATCGTGTTCAAGGCGCGCGAGGACCTGTCGGTCTACGCGAACTACATCGAGGGCCTGTCGCCCGGCGAGAGCGCTCCCGCGCAGTCGAACGGCCAGCCGGTGCTCAACGCCGGCCAGTCGCTGCGTCCCTACGTGTCGAAGCAGAAGGAAATCGGCGTCAAGTACGACGCCGGCCGCATCGGCGGCAGCCTGGCGCTGTTCAGCACCGCCAAGCCGCGCGCCTTCGTGGCCAACGGCTCGTTCCAGGCCGGCGGCGAGGACCGCCACCGCGGTGTCGAGCTCAACGTCTTCGGCGAGGCGACCAAGGGCCTGCGCGTGCTCGGCGGCGTGACCTGGCTCGACGCCAAGCAGAAGGAAACGGGCAGCCTCACCACCGACGGCAAGCGCGTGATCGGCGTGCCGAAGGCGCAGGGCAGCATCGGCGTCGAATGGGACGTGCCGGGCGTGCAGGGCCTGTCGCTCAACGGCCGCGTCGTGACCAGCGGCTCGAGCTACGCGGATGCGATCAACACGCTGCGCGTGCCCGGCTGGACGCGCCTGGACGTGGGCGCGCGCTACGTCACCGAAGTCGGCAACGGCAAGCTGCTGACCCTGCGCGCGCGCATCGAGAACGTGGCCGACCGCAGCTACTGGGCCTCGGTGGGCGGCTACCCGGGCTCGGGCTACCTGGTGCTGAGCAACCCGCGCACCTTCAGCCTGTCGGCCACGGTCGACTTCTGATCGGCGATCCCGGCTTCCTCGGGATCAAGAAAAGGCGCCCGGGGCGAAGACCGCCCCGGGCGCCTTTTTCATGGCCCTCAGGCCGCCTGCGCCAGATGCGCCTCCAGCGCATCGATGAACATCGCCGGCACGTCGAAGCCGGTCTGCTCCGTGATCTCCTGGAAGCAGGTCGGACTGGTCACGTTGATCTCGGTCACCGAGTCGCCGATCACGTCGAGGCCGATCAAGAGCAGCCCGCGCGGCGCGAGCGCGCGGCCCACGATCTCGGCGATCTCGCGGTTGCGCGGCGTGAGCGGCTGGGCCACGCCCTTGCCGCCGGCCGCGAGGTTGCCGCGCACCTCGGTGCCCTGCGGGATACGCGCCAGCACGAAGGGCGCGGGCTCGCCCGCGATGATCAGGATGCGCTTGTCGCCCTCGACCACGTCGGGCACGAAGCGCTGCACCATGATGGTCTCGGCGCCGTCCTTGTTGAGCGTCTCGACGATCGAGCCGAGGTTCAGCGCGTCCTGCTTCACGCGGAAGATGCCCATGCCGCCCATGCCGTCGAGCGGCTTCAGGATGATGTCGCCGTGCTGCGCATGGAAGTCGCGCACCGCCTGCGCGCTGCGCGTGACCAGCGTGGGCGCGGTGAACTGCGGAAACTCCATGATCGCGAGCTTCTCGGGATGGTCGCGCAGGGCGCGCGGCTTGTTCACCACGCGCGCGCCCTCGCGCTCGGCCTGCTCGAGCAGGTGGGTGGCGTAGATGTACTCGGCGTCGAAGGGCGGGTCCTTGCGCATCAGCACGGCATCGAAATCGGCCAGCGCCTTGGTCTCGACGATGTCGACGGCGTACCAGTCCTTCGGGTCGCCGGTCAGCGTGACCTGGCGCACCGTGGCCGTGACCTTGCCGCCCGACACCCACTGCAGGTCCTGCGGCAGGCAGGCCGCGATGCGGTGGCCGCGGCGCTGGGCCTCGCGCATCATCGAGAAGGTGGTGTCCTTGTAGATCTTGAAGTGATCGAGCGGGTCGGCCACGAAGAGGATGTTTTTCATCAGGAGGTCTTTCCGGCGCCCGGCGGGGCCGCCATGTTGCTGCTGTCGGTCGCGATGTTGCCGGAAGCGGCGAGGCCCTGGCCGGCCGGGGCTTTTGGCGGGCCCGGCCGCCTGCCCAGCCGCTGCACCGCGAGCGCGAACGCGCCCGCCACCACGCCCCAGAAGGCCGAGCCGATGCCGGCGATGGTCACGCCCGAGAGCGTGACCAGGAAGGTGATCAGCGCGGCCTCGCGGTGCGGCTCGTCGCGCACCGCCGCGGCCAGCCCGCCGCCGATGGTGCCGAGCAGCGCGAGCCCCGCGATGGCCGCCACCAGCTCCTTCGGGAAGGCCGTGAGCAGCCCGGTCACGGCCGCGCCGAACAGGCCGATCACGACGTAGATCGCGCCGCAGCTCACGGCCGCGGTGTAGCGCCGCGCCGGGTCCTCGTGGGCTTCGCGGCCCATGCAGATCGCGGCGGTGATGGCGCTGAGGTTCAGCGCGAAGGCGCCGAAGGGCGCGAGCACCAGCGTGGTCAGGCCGCTGATCGTGATGAGCTTGCTGACCGGCAGCTCGCCGTAGCCGGCGGCGCGGATCGCCGCCACGCCCGGCAGGTTCTGCGAGGCCATGGTGACGACGAACAGCGGCAGCGCCAGACTCACGATCGCCTGCCAGTGGAACACCGGCATGACGAACACCGGCCAGGTCAGCGAGAAATGCACCGCCGACCAGGCGAGCTCGCCGCGCGCGGCCGCGAAGGCGATCGCCACCAGCAGCGTGAGCGGCACCGCGTAGCGCGGCAACCAGCGCTTGCCCACGAGGTAGGTGGCCAGCATCAGCAGCACCAGGGGCAGCGCGGTCTGCGCCGCGGTGAAGGCCGCGAGGCCGAAGCGCGCGAGCACGCCGGCCAGCAGCGCCGAGGCGATGGCCATCGGGATCCGGTTCATCGCGCGCTCGAACCAGCCGGTGGCGCCGGCCAGCACGATCAGCAGCGCGCAGACGACGAAGGCGCCGACCGCCTCGCCCATGCCGTGGCCCGCGCCGGCCACCGCCAGCACCGCGGCGCCGGGCGTGCTCCAGGCGATCATCACGGGCTTGCGCCACCACAGCGAGGGCAGCATCGAGGCCAGCCCCATGCCGATGCCCAGCGCCCACATCCACGAGGCCACCATCTCGGGCGTGGCGCCGAAGGCCTGCGCGGCCTGGAACACGATGGCCACCGAACTCGTGAAACCGACGAGCACGGCGACGAAGCCGGCGGTGAAGGCGGAAAGGCTCAGGTCCTTGAAGAAACGCATCGCGCGATTGTGCCGGGCCGGTCGCGCCGGGCCGTCCCGGCGGCGGGATGGTCAACAATTTTCCACCGATATGTCGACCATCGGGCACGCACCTTGCAGGCGATCCGCGCATGACGACACGCTGGCCCGAACTGCTGCCCTCGCACGACCGCTTCGACTACCGGCCGATCACGCGCCGGCCCGACTACCGCTGGCCCAACGGCGCGCGGCTCGCGGTCTACCTAGGCTTCAACATCGAGCACTTCGCCTTCGGCGACGGGCTGGGCGCCTGCCTCGGCCCGGCCTCGCCGCAGCCCGACGTGCTCAACCACGGCTGGCGCGAATACGGCAACCGCGTGGGCGCCTGGCGCTGCCTCGAGCTGTTCGATGCGCTCGCCTTGCCCACGGGCGCGCTGGTCAACACCGCCCTTTACGACCACTGCCCGGAACTGGTGCAGGCGCTGGTGGCACGCGGCGACGAGCTGATCGGCCATGGCCACAGCAACGCCGAGCGCCAGGGCGCGCTCGGCGAAGACCACGAGCGCGCGCTGCTGGTGCGCTGCCGCGAGCGCATGGCGCGCGAGAGCGGGCAGGCGCCCGCGGGCTGGCTGTCGCCATGGATCTCCGAGAGCCCGCTCACGCCCGACCTGCTGGCCGAGACCGGCTACGGCTACACGCTCAACTGGTGCCACGACGACCAGCCGGTGCGCATGCGCACGCGCGGCGGCGGCTCGATCTGGTCGGTGCCCTATCCGCAGGAGCTCAACGACATCCCGATGATCGTGGGCCGGCTGATGGACGCGAAGGACTTCTGCGCGATGGTGCTCGACAACTTCGAGGAGATGCGCGTGCAGTCGCGCGCCCAGCCGCTGGTGATGGGCCTCGCGCTGCATCCCTACATCGTGGGCCAGCCCTACCGGCTGCGCCACCTGCGCGGCGTGCTGACGCAGCTGGCGCTCGCGCGCGACCGCGGCGAGATCTGGTTCACAACACCCGGCGCGATCGCGGCGCACATGGGGCAGCTCGCGCGGGAACGGCCAGCGGACTTCGACTGAAAGCGGACAGCCGAACGCAGAAGAACGCCCAAAGCGCGCAGAGGTCGCGACTTCTGCGTTCGGCTGTCCGAATTCAGATCTCTATCTTCGACCCCAACTCCACCACCGCGTTGTTCGGCAGCCCCAGGAAGGCCGCCGCGCCGCTCGCGTTGTGGTGCATCTGCGCGAACAGCTTCTCGCGCCAGGGCGCCATGCCGCTGCCCAGCGTGGGGATCACGACGTCGCGCGAAAGGAAGTAGCTGGTCAGCATCGGCTCGAGCTGGCAGCCGCGCAGGCGCGCGTTGTCGAGCGCGCGCGGCAGGTCGATGTCGTTCTTGAAGCCGTAGTGCACGATCACCTGCCAGCAATGGCGGCCCAGCGGCTCGATCTCGATGCGCTTGTCCATCGGGATCCACGGCACCTCGTGGTTGCGCACGGTGACGAACAGGTTCTGCTCGTGCAGCACCTTGTTGTGCTTGAGGTTGTGCAGCAGCGCATTGGGCACCACGCCGGGCTCGGCCGTGAGGAACACGGCGGTGCCGTCCACGCGCACCGGTGGATTCTCGAACACCGAGTCGAGGAAGGCCTTCAGCTCGATGGCATCGGAGCGCTGCACCTCGCCCATGAGGCGGCGCCCTTCCTTCCAGGTGATCATGAGCATGAACACCGCGCCGCCGATCACCAGCGGGAACCAGCCGCCCTCGGGCAGCTTGAGCAGGTTCGACGCGAAGAACATGAAGTCGATGAAGAAGAAGGCCGCGGTCGAGGCGATGCACAGCGCCAGCGGCAGCTTCCAGGCGTAGCGGATCACGAAGAAGGTCAGCACCGTGGTGATCAGCATGTCGGTGGTCACGGCGATGCCGTAGGCCGCGGCCAGGCTGCTCGAGGAGCGGAACATGACCACCGCCAGCACGATCGCCACGAACAGGCCCCAGTTGACCAGCGGGATGTAGATCTGGCCGGCCGTGCGCACGCTGGTGTGCTCGATGTTCAGGCGCGGCAGGTAGCCGAGCTGGATCACCTGGCGCGTGACGCTGAAGGCGCCCGTGATGAGGGCCTGCGAGGCGATCACCGTGGAGGCGGTGGCCAGCAGCACCAGCGGGATCAGCGCCCACTCGGGCGCCATCATGAAGAACGGGTTCTTCACGGCCTCGGGATTGGCCAGCAGCAGCGCGCCCTGGCCGAAGTAGTTGAGGATCAGCGCCGGCATCACCACGGTGAACCAGGCAATGCGGATCGGTGCCTTGCCGAAGTGGCCGAGGTCGGCGTACAGCGCCTCGGCGCCGGTCACGCACAGCACGATGGCGCCCAGCAGGATGAAGCTGGTGCCGGGGTTGTCCCAGATGAACTTGAGCGCGTAGAACGGGCTCAGGGCCTTGAGGATCTCGGGATGGTCGACGATGTGCCACACGCCGAGCACCGCCAGCGAGAGGAACCACACCAGCGTGATCGGCCCGAAGAAGCGGCCGATGCCCGCGGTGCCGTGCTTCTGCACCGCGAACAGGCAGAACAGCACCACCAGCGTGATCGGGATCACGTAATGCTTGAAGTGCGGCGACACCACCTCCAGGCCCTCGACCGCCGAGAGCACCGAGATCGCCGGCGTGATCACCCCGTCGCCGTAGAACAGCGAGGTGCCGAAGATGCCGATCACCAGCAGCAGGTGGCGCAGCCGCGGCTTGTCGGCCACGGCGCGCGAGGCCAGCGCCAGCATCGCGACCAGGCCGCCCTCGCCCTCGTTGTCGGCGCGCAGCACGAGCACCACGTACTTGAGCGAGACGATGGTGGTGAGCGTCCAGACGAACATCGAAAGGATGCCGTAGACGTTCTCGACGGTGAAAGGCACGTGGCCGTGGCCGAAGACTTCCTTGACGGCGTACAGCACGCTGGTGCCGATGTCGCCATAGACGACGCCGATGGCGCCGACGATCAGGCCGGCGGAGAGGGATTTGGGGGCTGACACGAGGTCGATGGGAAAAGGGCCGGCGGCTCGCGATGACGACGCATCAGGTATGCCAGGGGGCGTGCCCGGGCGGACGGTGCTTCCGCCGCGCCTCGATCCTCGCCCTCGCCGCCCTTCGATTTCCGTTGCTGTGGGGCCGCTATTCTGCCGTCACCCGCGCGGGCCGCAAACACGGCGGGCGGTGGGGGTCATTCGTAGACTTCGGCATCCGGGTCGGTGGCTTCCATCTCGTAGCTGGCGGCGACCATCGCGAGACGTCCGACCACGCCGTACATGTAGAAGCGGTTGGGCGCGCTGGCGCCGGGCTTGGCGCCGGGCTGCGGCAGGTGCGCGCTCTCGGAGAAGGCCAGCGGCACGAAGCTCGCGCCCGGCAGCTTGAGGTTCTCGTCGGGCGCGCTGTCGGCATGCACGCGGTAGAAGCCGCCGACCACGTAGCGATCCATCATGTAGACCACGGGCTCGGCCACGCCGTTGTGCACGCGCTCGTTGGTCAGCACGCCCTCCTGCACGATGATCTCGCCCGGTTCGCGGGCACCGGCCGGCCGGGCGGCCGCGCCGCGCGCCTTGCCCACGAGGCCCTCGACCTCCTTGGCGTCGCGCACCGTCAGCACGCGCGGGCCCTCGGCGCCGCTCTGGCCCTTGACCACCACGAAGGGCTTCTCGTTGATGCCGTATTCCTTGTACTTGCGGCGCACCTTGGTCAGCACCGCGTCGACGTGGCTGGTCAGCACGTCGAGGCCGCGGCCCTCGGCGAGGTCGACGCCGTCGGCGCGCGCATAGATCGGGTTGATGAGCCAGGGATCGATGCCCAGCAGCTTGCCGAAGCGCTTGGACAGCTCCTCGTAGCTGTGCAGGTGGTTGCTCTTGCGGCGCACCGACCAGCCCGCGTGCAGCGGCGGCAGCAGGTACTGCTCGTGCAGGTCCTCGAGGATGCCGGGCGTGCCCGCCGAGAGCGCGTTGTTCAGCAGGATGGTGCAGGGGTCGAAGTTCTTCAGGCCCAGGCGGCGCTTGGTGCGCACCACCGGCTCGAGCGTGACGACGTCGCCGTGCGGCAGCTCGATCTTCTTGGGCGACTTGATCGCCGGATCGATCGAGCCCACGCGCACGTTGAGCCCGGCCATGTGGAAGATCCGCACCATCTGCGCCACGTTGGCCAGGTAGAAGCTGCTGTTCTTGGCGTTGTTCTCGGGGATCACCAGCAGGTTGCGCGCCTCGGGACAGATCTTCTCGATCGCGGCCTGCGCGGCCTGCACCGCCAGCGGCAGCATTTCCTTGGTGAGGTTGTTCCAGCCGCCGGGAAAGAGGTTGGTGTCGACCGGCGCCAGCTTGAAGCCCGCGTTGCGGATGTCGACCGCGCTGTAGAAAGGCGGCGTGTGCTCCATCCACTCGAGCCGGAACCAGCGCTCGATGGCGGGCATCGAGTCGAGCACCCGCTGCTCCAGTTCGTTGATCGGGCCGGTCAAGGCTGTGACGAGATGCGGAACCATGCGGCGGCCTTCTTTGTTTTCTACTTAACGGTATGCGGGATTCTAGGATTTGGGGACACGAACCCCGATGACAAGCACCATGGCCTACGTGGAATCCACACGCGCCGCCGGTGCGAAGGGCACCGCAAGGCGCCCGTCGCGCCCCCTCAGGTCCGGACTTCGCCCTGCCCCAGCACCACGTACTTGAGCGAGGTCAGCCCCTCGATGCCCACCGGTCCGCGGGCGTGGAACTTGTCGGTGCTGATGCCGATTTCGGCCCCGAGGCCGAACTCGAAACCGTCGGCGAAGCGTGTGCTCGCATTGACCATGACGCTTGCCGAATCGACCTCGCGCAGGAAACGCTGGGCATTCACGTGGTCGCGCGTGACGATCGCGTCGGTGTGGTGGCTCGAATAGTGGTTGATGTGCGCGATGGCCTCCTCGAGGCCCGCCACCACCTTGATGCTGATCACCGCGGCCAGGTATTCCTCGGACCAGTCGGATTCCACCGCATCGACCACCTTTGCTCCCGGATCGATAGCACCATCGGCGCGCAGGATCTGGGCCGCGGCCGGATCGCAGCGCATCTCGACGCCCTTGGCGGCGAAGATGGCGCCGATCTTCGGCAGGAAGTCCTCGGCCACCGAGGCCGCCACCAGCAGGCCTTCGGCGGCATTGCAGGGGCTGTACTTCTGGGTCTTGGCGTTGTCGACGATGCGCAGCGCCATGCCGAACTCGGCCGTGTCGTCGACGTAGACGTGGCAGTTGCCGTCCAGGTGCTTGATGACCGGCACCTTGGCGTCGCGGCTGATGCGCTCGATCAGGCCCTTGCCGCCGCGCGGGATGATCACGTCGACGAACTGCGGCATCGCGATCAGCTGGCCCACGGCCTCGCGGTCGGTGGTCTGCACCAGCTGCACCGCCTCCACCGGCAGGCCGGCCTCGGCCAGTGCCCCGGACACCAGCAGCGCCAGCGCCTTGTTCGACTCGATGGCCTCCGAGCCGCCGCGCAGGATGGCGGCGTTGCCCGACTTGATCGCGAGGCTCGCGGCCTCGATGGTCACGTTGGGGCGGCTCTCGTAGATCATGCCGAAGACGCCGATCGGCACGCGCATCTGGCCGACGCGGATGCCGCTGGGCTGCTGCTTCATGCCGATGATCTCGCCGATCACGTCGGCCATGCCCGCGAGCTGCTCGCAGCCGAGGGCGACGGTCTCGATCACCTTGGGACCGAGCTTCAGGCGGTCGACCATCGGGGCCGACAGGCCCGCGGCCGTGGCGCGCTCGAGGTCCTTCTGGTTGGCCGCGGCCAGCACCGGGCCGGCTTCGCGCAGGCGCCGGGCCAGCGCCTTCAACGCTACGTTTTTGGTAGCTGCATCCGCACGCGCCATGAGGGCGGCGGCCGTTTTTGCCTGCAGACCCAGGGTCTGCATGTGTTCACTGACATTGAACGCGTTCATGGGCGGCATTTTCCCACGCCAACCCTGCGGGCGGCTGACGCCGGGAATTCAGGCGCGGCGCGGTGCCGCGGCGCCACCGTTGCCGCAGGCGCGGCACAGCATCAGCGCCAGCCGCTGCAGCGCCTGCCAGCCGCCGGCCGGCCAGTCGGGCTGCTTCAGGCCCTTGACGATGCCGTCGACCAGGTGCGCCGCGCGCAGCAGCCGCGCCAGCATGCGGTCGTCCAGCCGCGGCAGCACGCGCTCGAAGGCGCGCTCGCGCGGGCCCCAGATGCGGTTCTCGCGCAGCGCCATCGGCAGCGGCCGGCCCGCGGCCATCGCATCCTTCACGCGCTTGAGCGCGCGGATGTCCTCGGCCAGCGTGTAGTGCACCAGCACCTCGGCGTCGCCCTCGGCCTGCAGGCCGTCGAGCATGCGCGCCACGCGCTGCGGGTTGCCGCCGAGCACGGCCTCCGACAGCTTGAAGACGTCGTAGCGCGCGACGTTGTTGACCGCGCCCTCGACCTCCTCCCAGCCGAGCTCGCCCTCCGGATGCAGCAGCGCGAGCTTCTGGATCTCCTGGTGCGCCGCGAGCAGGTTGCCCTCGACGCGGTCGGCGAAGAACTGCAGCGTGCGCTGGCCCTCGTCGCCGGGCTTCACGCGCTGGCCCTGCAGCGCGAGCCGCTGGGCGATCCACTGCGGCAGCGCGGCGCGCTCGATCGGGTCGACCTGGATGCTGGCGCCGTGGTTCTCGAGCGCCGAGAACCAGGCGCCGGTGCGCGTGGCCTTGTCCAGCCGCGGCAGCATCACCAGCGTGAGCGTGCCTTCGTTCGAGGCCGCGCCCTCGGCGATCTGCTGCAGCGCGACGCTGCCGTCCTTGCCGGGCTTGCCCGAGGGAATGCGGATCTCGACCATCTGCTTGTCGGCGAACAGCGAGAGCGAGCCGCCGGCCGCGAGCACCGCGCTCCAGTCGAAGTGCGCGCCGGCCACGGTGTACGAGCTGCGCTCGGTATGGCCCTGCGCACGCGCCGCCGCGCGGATGGCGTCGGCCGCCTCCTGCGCGAGCAGCGGCTCGTCGCCGTGGATCGTGTAGAGCGGCTTCAGCCCCTTCTGCAGGTGGGCCGCGAGCTGGGCGCTGGCGAGCTGCATCGCGTCAGCGGCCGCTCACAGCGTCTTCACCGCCCCGAGGCGGCGCACCAGCTGCTGCGCGATGTCGACCTGCATGTCGCGGAACAGCAGGTCGGCCTCGCCTTCCTTGGCCAGCGCGTTGGTCTCGTTGAAGGTCAGGTCGCGCGTCTGCATGAGCTCGGTGGCCGCCAGCAGGTCCTTGCCGCCCTGCGCGTGCAGGCGGAAGCGCACCTTGAGCACGAGCTGGATCTCGCGCAGCAGGCCGACCGAGTTGGTCGACACCACCAGCCGCTCGCGGTCCTCGCCGAGGATCTCGAGCACCGCCTCCGCGGTCTTGTCGTCGCCCGGCAGCAGGGTCACCGTGCCGGCCGCGCGCAGGTTGCGGCGGATCTGGTTGACCAGCGCCGAATTGCCCGAGACCGCGATCGACTTGAAGGCGAAGACCGGCGGCTTGCGCAGCTCGAAGCCGCAACCGGCCAGGCCCAGCGAGGCGCCGCCGGCGGCCAGGCCCAGGAGGAAGCCGCGGCGCGGCAGCGAGACAGTGCGGATGTTCATGCTTGGCTTGTTCAAATGACCACGTTGACCAGGCGGCCCGGCACCACGATCACGCGCTTGGCGCTCGCGCCCGGCGCGAAGGTGGTGAAGTCCTCGCAGGCCAGCGCGAGCTTCTCGATCTCTTCCTTCGAGGCGCCGGCCGGCACCAGCAGCTTGCCGCGCAGCTTGCCGTTGACCTGCAGCATCAGCTCGATCTCGTCCTGCGCCAGCGCATCGACGTCGACCGTGGGCCAGGGCGCGTCGAGCAGGGCGCCGAGCGCCTGGTCGTAGCCGAGCTCGGTCCACAGCTGCTGGGCGATGTGCGGCGTGGCGGGATAGAGGCAGCGCAGCAGGATGCCGAAGCCTTCGTGCAGCGCGGCCGCGTCGCCCGCGCTGCCGTCGGGCTTGAAGCCCTCGAGCGCGTTGAGCAGCTTCATCGCGCCCGACACCACGGTGTTGTATTGCATGCGCTGGTAGTCGTAGTCGACCTGGCGCAGCACGGTGTGCACCTCGCGGCGCAGCGCCTGGGCCGGCTTGCCGTAGGCCGGCTTGCCGCCCGCGGGGGCCGCGACGGCGGACTGCGCCGCGCCGAAGTTCCACACGCGGCGCAGGAAGCGGAAGCTGCCCTCGACGGCCGCGTCGTTCCACTCGAGCGTGGCTTCGGGCGGTGCCGTGAACATGGTGTACAGGCGCGCGGTGTCGGCGCCGTACTTCTCGATCAGGTCCTGCGGGTCGACGCCGTTGCGCTCGCTCTTGCCCATCTTGCCGACGCCGCCGTACTCGACCTTGGTGCCGTCGGCCGCGGTGCCGCCGACGATGCGGCCCTGCGCGTCGAGCTCGGGCGTGACTTCCGAGGGCGGGAAGTAGTCCTTGCCGCCCTTCTCGTTGCGCGCGTAGAAGATCTGGTTGAGCACCATGCCCTGGGTCAGCAGCTTGCTGAAGGGCTCGTCGGCCTTCACCAGGCCGAGGTCGCGCATCACCTTGGTCCAGAAGCGCGCGTACAGCAGGTGAAGAATGGCGTGCTCGATGCCGCCGATGTACTGGTCCATCGGCATCCAGTAGTCGGCGCCCTCGGCCACCATCGCCTGGTCGTTCTTCGGATCGCAGTAGCGCATGAAGTACCACGACGAGTCGACGAAGGTGTCCATCGTGTCGGTCTCGCGCCGCGCGGCCTTGCCGCACACCGGGCACACCACGCCGGCGTGGAAGCCCTCGTGCTTGTTCAGCGGATTGCCGGAACCGTCGGGCACGCAGTCGGTGGGCAGCACCACCGGCAGGTCCTTCTCGGGCACCGGCACCGCGCCGTGCTCCTCGCAATGGATGATCGGGATCGGCGTGCCCCAGTAGCGCTGGCGGCTCACGCCCCAGTCGCGCAGGCGCCAGGTGGTCTGCAGCTCGCCCAGGCCCTTCTGGCCCAGCGCATGCGCCACGGCGGCCACGGCCTCCTTGTAGGACATGCCGCTGAAGTTGTCGGAGTTGATGGTCACGCCGCGCTGCTTGTCGCCGTACCAGTCCTGCCACTTGTGATAGTCGAAGTGCGGCTCGTCGTCGACCAGCACCACCTGGATGATCTCGATGCCGTACTTGTTGGCGAAGGCGAAGTCGCGCTCGTCGTGCGCGGGCACGCCCATCACGGCGCCGTCGCCGTAGCCGATCAGCACGTAGTTGCCGACCCACACCGGCACCTGCTCCTCGGTGATCGGGTGCGTCACCGTGAGGCCGGTGGGCACGCCCTTCTTCTCCTGGGTGGCGAGCTCGGCCTCGGTGGTGCCGCCGCTCTTGCACTCCTCGATGAAGGCCGCGACCTTGGGATCGAGCGTGGCGGCATGCGCGGCCAGCGGATGCTCGGGCGCGACGGCGCAGAAGGTCACGCCCATGATGGTGTCGGCGCGCGTGGTGAACACGTACATGCGGCCGTCCTGGATCGGCTGGCCGTCGGCGCCCTTGATGTCATGGGTGAAGGCGAAGCGCACGCCCTCGCTCTTGCCGATCCAGTTCTCCTGCATCAGCTTGACGCGCTCGGGCCAGCCCGGCAGCTTGTGCTGGGTGTGCTCGAGCAGTTCCTCGGCGTAGTCGCTGATCTTCAGGTAGTAGCCCGGGATCTCGCGGCGCTCGACCGTGGCGCCGGTGCGCCAGCCCTTGCCGTCGATCACCTGCTCGTTGGCCAGCACGGTCTGGTCGACCGGGTCCCAGTTCACGACCTGGGTCTTGCGGTAGGCGATGCCCTTCTCGAGCATCTTGAGGAACAGCCACTGGTTCCACTTGTAGTAGCTCGGATCGCAGGTGGCGATCTCGCGGCTCCAGTCGATCGCCAGGCCCATGGCCTGGAGCTGCCCCTTCATGTAGGCGATGTTCTCGTAGGTCCACTTGGCCGGCGGCACGCCGTTCTTCAGCGCCGCGTTCTCGGCCGGCAGGCCGAAGGCGTCCCAGCCCATGGGCATCAGCACGTTGTAGCCGCTCATGCGCAGGTAGCGCGTGAGCATGTCGTTGATCGTGTAGTTGCGCACGTGGCCCATGTGCAGCTTGCCGCTGGGATACGGCAGCATCGAGCAGGCGTAGTACTTCTTGCGGCTCGCGTCCTCGGTCACGCGGTAGGCATCGGCGGCGCTCCATTGCGCCTGGGCAGCGGACTCGACGTCGCTGGGTTTGTAGCTGGGGTTCATGACGGGGTTCGGCAGGAGCCCGGCGCGGGGCGGCCGGGAAGGCGGATTATCGCGCCCCGGCCGCCCGGCTCCCGCCGGGCCGGGCCATTCAGCGGGCTTTGGGTGCCGGCCGCCGGTCGGGCGGCGGCGCGGGGGTCCATTCGTCGCCGTACAGCTCGGGCTCGGCGTAGGCCTCGATGTTGGCGAAATGCCGCTCGAAATCCTCGCGGTAGAACAGCCCCGCGATGCCCGCGGCCAGCCGCTTGGCGCCGTCGCTGATGGCCGGGATGTCGCCCGAGACCGTGCCGTGCGAGAGCGCGGCCGGATAGCAGAAGCAGTGGATGCGCGCGAGGCCCGGGCAGGCGCCCGCCACCCGCTCCTCGAACTCGAACGCCGGGCCGAGGTCGGGCGAATCGGCCAGCTCCTGGTCCTCGTCGCCGGGCGCGGGCACGAAGCGTTCCTTCCAGGTCCGCACATGGGGCGCGATGGCGGCGAACTCGGGGCGCGCCGCCCAGTCGACCTTGAAGCCGGTCGAGACGATCAGGAAGTCGAACTCGAAATCCGCGCGCGGCGTCGCCACGCGGATCGCGCCGTCGCCGGCCAGCGCCACCGCCTCGACCGGGCAGCCGAAGTTGAAGAAGGCGTTGGCGAAGCGCGACACGCGCAGGGTGCTGCCGTGCGGCGGCGGCACGTTGAGCCGGTTGATGTAGTGGCGCACGCGCCACTTGTTCTCGTCGGGCAGGTCGTAGTGCCCCTGGGTCAGGCCCGGCACGCCGGCGCCCTTGCCCTTGTTGACGCGCGGCAGGTCGGGGCGGCGGATCAGCAGCTCGACGCTGCGCGCGCCGGCCTCCAGCGCGGTGGCGGCGCTGTCCATGGCCGAGGAGCCCGCGCCGATCACGCCCACGCGCAGCCCGGCCAGCCGGCCGTAGTCCATGGCGTCGGACGAATGCGCCCAGCGCTCGCGCGGCAGCCCGGCCACGAAATCCGGCACCGCCGGGCCGCCGAGGCCGTCGCGCCCGGTGGCCAGCACCACGCGGCGCGCGAACACGCGCCGCGCGCCGGCGGGCGTGCGCAGGTCCAGCCGCACCAGCGCGCCGCCGGCCTCGGGCACGATCGCCGTGACCGCGCTGTCGTTGCGCACCTCGAGCGCCATCGCGCGCCGGTACCAGCGCAGGTAGTCCATCCATTGCAGCCGCGGGATCTTGTCGAGCGCGGCCCAGGCGGCGCCGCCGTGCTGGGCCTCGAACCAGGCGCGGAAGCTCAGCGCCGCGAGCCCCAGCGCCGGGCCGGTGAGCTCCTTCGGCGAGCGCAGCGTCTCCATGCGCGCGGTGGTGGCCCAGGGCCCCTCGAGACCTTCGGGCGCGCGGTCGAACACCACGGCGTGGATGCCGTGGTTCGCGAGCGCGGCCGCCGCGGCCAGCCCGGCCTGCCCGCCGCCGACGATGGCCACGTCGAGCACCGCCTCGCCCTCGTGTTCGCAGGCCGGCATCCAGGCGCGGGCGCGCCAGCCCAGGATGTCGAGGTCGCGCGCGAGCCGGCGCTCGAGCGCGGGCAGCCCTTCGGCATCGGAGGCGGGGGGCGGGGAACCCGCGTTGGCGTGGGGAATCGTCTCTGTCATGGAGCGCGTGCAGTGTAGAGAGTCGCGGGGCGCGCACGAGCGTACCGCTGGCCCGGATTTCGCATGCCACAATGATTTCAGACCAAGGGACAGCATGGGCAGCAGCAGCAACGGCAGCAAGAGCGATGACTGGTGGCGCGGCGCGGTGATCTACCAGATCTATCCGCGCAGTTTCATGGACAGCAACGGCGATGGCATCGGCGACCTGCCCGGCATCACGGCGCGGCTGCCGCACGTGGCCTCGCTCGGGGTCGATGCGATCTGGGTCTCGCCCTTCTTCCGCTCGCCGATGAAGGACTTCGGCTACGACGTGGCCGACTACCGCGCGGTCGACCCGATGTTCGGCACCCTGGCCGACTTCGACGCCATGCTCGCGCGGGCGCACGAACTGGGCCTGAAGCTCATCATCGACCAGGTGCTCTCGCACACCTCCGACCAGCACGCCTGGTTCGCCGAGAGCCGCGCGAGCCGCGACAACCCCAAGGCCGACTGGTACGTATGGGCCGACCCCAAGCCCGACGGCACGCCGCCCAACAACTGGCTCTCGGTCTTCGGCGGGCCGGCCTGGCAATGGGATTCGCGCCGCCGCCAGTACTACCTGCACAGCTTCCTGGCCGAGCAACCCGACCTCAACTTCCATTGCCCCGCGGTGCAGGACGCGCTGCTCGGCGAGGTCGGCTTCTGGTGCGAGCGCGGCGTCGACGGCTTCCGCTTCGACGCCTGCAACCACCAGTTCCACGACGCCCTGCTGCGCAGCAACCCGCCGGCCTCGGCGCAGTCGGTGGGCGAGGTCAGCACGGTGCGCGCAGACAACCCCTACGCGATGCAGCAGCATCTGTACGACAAGAGCCAACCCGAGAACCTGCTGTTCCTCGAGCGGCTGCGCGCCCTGCTCGAGCGCCACGGCGCGGTCGCGCTCGGCGAGGTCGGCGACGAGAACGCGCCGCCCGTGATGGCGCAGTACACCGCGCGCGGCCGGCGCCTGCACCTGGCCTACAGCTTCAGCCTGCTGACCGCCGACCACACGGCGAAGCACCTGCGCCAGCAGGTCGAGGCGCTCGACCATGCGCTCGCGGCCACCGGCGGCTGGGGCTGCTGGGCGGTGTCGAACCACGACGTGCCGCGCGTGGCCACGCGCTGGAGCGACGGCGCGGCGCCCGACTGTCCGGCGCAGCCGCCTGTGGCTCGCGCTGCTGCTGTCGCTGCGCGGCAGCGCCGGCATCTACCAGGGCGAGGAACTGGGCCTGCCCGAGGCCGAGGTGCCGTTCGAGCTGCTGCAGGACCCCTACGGCCGCGCCTTCTGGCCCGAGTTCAAGGGCCGCGACGGCTGCCGCACGCCGATGCCCTGGCGCGGCGACGACGCGCAGGGCGGCTTCACCACCGGCACGCCCTGGCTGCCGATGTCGCCCGCGCAGCTGCCGCTGGCGGTCGACCGCCAGGAAGGCGATGCGCGGTCGATGCTGGCCTTCAGCCGCGCGATGCTGCGCTGGCGCCGCGCGCAGCCGCTGCTGCACACGGCAGCCATCGCCTTCTTCGACGCGCCCGAGCCGGTGCTGTGGTTCGAGCGCCGCGAGGGCGCGAATTCACTGCAGGCCGTGTTCAACCTCGGCGCGGCGCCGGTGTCGATCATGCTGCGCGAAACCCTGCGCGCCGTGGCCGACGCGCCACTGGCGTCGACCGCGACGCTCGGCGGCGCCGACGGTCGCGCGCTCACGCTGGCGCCCTTCGGCGCCTTCTTCGGCGAACCGATCACCGACTGACCCCATGGCCCCGACGCAACTGCCCGAAGCCGAAGTCCATGCGCTGATGCGCGCCGAGCACGGCGACCCCTTCGGCGTGCTCGGCCCGCATGAGACCGCGCGCGGCCTGGTGGTGCGCGCGCTGCTGCCCGGCGCGCAGGGCGTCACGGTGCTGCATGCGCGCTCTGGCTGGCCGTTGGCCACGCTCGAGCGGCACGAGGGCTCCGACCTCTTCGCGGGCCTGGTGCCCGCGGCCCAGGCGCGCATGGGCTATGCGTTCCAGGTCGACTGGGGTTCGCACGTCTCGCGCATCGACGACCCCTACCGCTTTCCCTTCGTGCTCGGCGACACCGACATCTGGCTGCTGGCCGAGGGCACGCACCTGCGCCCCTGGGAGCGCCTGGGCGCGCACCTGCGCGAGATGGACGGCGTCAAGGGCGTGGCCTTCGCGGTCTGGGCGCCGAATGCGCGCCGCGTGTCGGTGGTCGGCGACTTCAACAACTGGGACGGCCGGCGCCACATGATGCGGCTGCGCCGCGAGTGCGGCGTGTGGGAGGTCTTCGCGCCGCACGTGGCGGTGGGCGATGCCTACGAGTTCGAGATCCTGTCGGCGCAGGGCGAGCTGCTGCGCAAGGCCGACCCCTTCGCCTTCTCGTCGCGGCTGCGGCCCGACACCGCCTGCGTGGTGCGCCCGCTGCCGCCGGTCGCCACCATGCCCGCGGGCCGTGCCAAGGCCAACGGGCGCGATGCGCCGATCAGCATCTACGAGGTGCACCTGGGCTCGTGGCGGCGCAAGAACGGCCACGAATGGCTGGACTACATCGAGCTCGCCGACACCCTGGTGCCCTACGTGCGCGACATGGGCTTCACCCACATCGAGCTGCTGCCCATCACCGAGCATCCGTTCGACGGCTCCTGGGGCTACCAGCCGATCGGCCTCTATGCGCCGACCTCGCGCTTCGGCACCCCGAGCGACTTCCGCTTCTTCGTGGCCGCGGCGCATGCAGCCGGGCTCGGCGTGATCCTCGACTGGGTGCCCGCGCACTTCCCGACCGACGCGCACGGCCTGGGCCGCTTCGACGGCACGGCGCTGTACGAGTACGCCGATCCGCGCGAGGGCTTCCACAACGACTGGAACACGCTGATCTTCAACTGGTCGCGCACCGAGGTGCGCAACTACCTCGTGGGCAACGCGCTGTACTGGCTCGAGCGCTACGGCATCGACGGCCTGCGCGTGGACGCCGTGGCCTCGATGCTCTACCGCGACTACAGCCGCGGGCCCGGCGAATGGGTGCCCAATGCGCAGGGCGGGCGCGAGAACCTCGAGGCGATCGAGTTCCTGCGCCGCATGAATCGCGTGGTGGGCACCGAGCGCCCCGGCGCGGTGACGATCGCCGAGGAGTCGACCAGTTTTCCCGGCGTGACGCGCCCGCCCGAGGACGGCGGGCTGGGCTTCCACTACAAGTGGAACATGGGCTGGATGAACGACACCCTGGCCTACGCGGGCAAGGACCCGGTGTATCGGCCGCACCACCACCGCGAGATCACCTTCGGGCTGATGTACGCGCACAGCGAGAACTTCGTGCTGCCGTTCTCGCACGACGAGGTGGTGCACGGCAAGGGCTCGATGATCGCGCGCATGCCGGGCGACGAATGGCAGAAGTTCGCGGGGCTGCGCAACCTGTACGGCTATCTCTGGGCCTATCCGGGGAAGAAGCTGCTGTTCATGGGCTGCGAGTTCGCGCAGGTGGCGGAGTGGAATGCGGATCGCAGCCTTGATTGGCATCTGCTCGAGCACGCATCGCATCAAGGGGTGCGGCGGCTGGTGCGGGATCTCAACAACGTGTATCGGCACTATCCGGCGTTGCACGAGCTCGACCATGAAGGGGCGGGGTTCGAGTGGCTGGTGCATGACGATACGGCGCAGTCGGTGTTTGCCTTTGTTCGTCGGGGGCGGGATGGGGCGTTCGTTTTGGCCGTCTGCAACTTCACGCCTGTGGTTCGGCATGGGTATCGGGTGGGGGTGCCTTGTTCGGGGTCCTATCGGGAGATCATCAATACCGATGGGGTTGTTTATGGGGGGAGTGGGGTGGGGAATGGGGTGGTTGCCAGTGAGGCTTTGGCTTGGCATGGGAAAGTCGACTCGGTGGTTGTTGACTTGCCGCCCTTGGCTACGTTGATGTGGGTGTTGGTTTGAATTTGAGTTGTTTGCCTTGCGACGGACAGTTGGCCGGGTCTCGCCCCGGCGGGCGACTTACTTTCTTTGTCTCGCCAAAGAAAGTAAGCAAAGAAAGGCGACCCCGCTGTCTGTGTCCCTCCGCTTCGCTGCGGGCAACCTGCGGTGCTCGGAGAAAGCGGGGGTCCGCAGAACTCGCTCCACTTCGTTGCGCTCAGACAGCTGCGGCCCTGATCCCGCTTTCTCCTGCGCTCCTCGGCACAGCCAGAGGGGATCAGGGTCAACGCGCCATGGCGCGTCCTTGTGTGGGGTGCGCGAGCGCGGACGTTGTTGATCTTGCGTCAAGGCCGAGCAACGCGAAGGCCCGAAGGGCTTGCTCGGCCGAGCGAAGCAAAGGCCCGACCCACCCCCTCTGGCTGCGCCGAGGAGCGCAGCGTTTCGCGGATAAGGGCTCGCAGCTGTTTGAGCGAAGCGAGTTCTGCGAGACCCCGCGAAACGCGAGCACCGCAGGTTGCCCCGTAGCGAAGCGGAGGGGTCGCAGACAGCGGGGTCGCCTTTTCTTTGGTTACTTTCTTTTGGCGAAGCAAAAGAAAGTGACTCGCCCGCCGGGGCGAGTCCCGGCCTACAGCCTCAGCAAGAGAAAGCCTCACCCATCGTGCTGAACCCAGGCCAACCTTTCCCCCTGGGCGCCACAGCAACCCAGACAGGCGTCAACTTCGCCCTGGCAGCCCCCCACGCAGAAAAGGTAGAACTCTGCCTCTTCGACCCCACAGGCGCCCACGAACAGCAGCGACTCAAGCTCCCCGAGTTCACAGACGGCATCTGGCACGGCCAACTCCCCAGCGCCCGCCCCGGCCTCGTCTACGCCTACCGCGTCCACGGCCCCTGGTCCCCGAGCGAGGGCCACCGCTTCAACCCCTCGAAGCTGCTGCTCGACCCCTACGCCCGCGAGATCGTCGGAAGCTACGACGGCAGCGACCTCTTCCACGGCCACGCCGCAACAGACCCGACGCAGCGCGACACACGGGACAACGCCAGCATCGCCCTCAAGGCCCGCGTGGTGTCCCCATCGACCACTCGAGCCCCAGGCCACGCCCGCATCCCCGCCACCGACCGCGTCATCTGCGAGCTCCACGTCCGCAGCCACACGAAGCTGCACCCCGCCGTCCCCGCCCCCCTGCGCGGCAGCTACGCCGCCCTCGCCGAGCCGGCCGTGCTCGACCACCTGCAGCGCCTGGGCGTCACCACGCTGAGCCTGATGCCGGTGCAGCACCGCGCCGACGAGGAACGGCTGCTCGCGATGGGCCTCACGAACCACTGGGGCTACAACACCATCGGCTGGTTCGCGCCCGAGGCACGCTACTGGAGCGGCCGCCCCGGCACCACGCCGGCCGGCGAATTCCGCGCGCTGGCCGACGCGGTGCATGCGCGCGGCATGGAGCTGGTGATCGACGTGGTCTACAACCACAGCGCCGAGAGCGACGAGCTCGGCCCCACGCTGTCGCTGCGCGGCATCGACAACGCCCTCTACTACCACCTGCGCGCCGACGACCGCGCCCTCTACGAGAACTGGACCGGCACGGGCAACTGCCTGAACCTCGGCGAGCCGCGCGTGCTGCAGCTCGTGATGGACAGCCTGCGCTTCTGGGCCGGCGAGATGGGGGTCGATGGCTTCCGCTTCGACCTCGCGCCGGTGCTGGGCCGCGCCACGGCCACGGGCTTCGATCCGCGCGCACCCTTCTTCGCGGCCATCGCGCAGGACCCGCTGCTGTCGCGCACGCTGCTGATCGCCGAGCCCTGGGACATCGGGCCGGGCGGCTACCGGCTCGGCGAATTCCCGCCGGGCTGGCTCGAATGGAACGACCGCTTCCGCGACACGCAACGCGGCTTCTGGCTGCGCCAGGACCGCGAGGGACGCGCGGGCCTCGGCGACTTCGCGCACCGCTTCGCGGCCTCGAGCGCGCAGTTCGCGCACAACGGGCGCTCACCCGCCGCGAGCGTGAACTTCGTGACCGCGCACGACGGCTTCACGCTGCGCGACCTGCTGAGCTACGACACGCGCCACAACGAGGCCAACGGCGAGAACAACCGCGACGGCCATGGCCACAACCTGAGCCGCAACTGCGGCGTGGAAGGCCCGAGCGACGACCCTGCGGTGCGGGCCGAACGACTGCGGCTCTCGCGCGCGCTGCTGGCCGCGCTGATGCTGTCGCAGGGCACGCCGATGCTGCTGGCCGGCGACGAGATCGGCCACACGCAACACGGCAACAACAACGCCTACTGCCAGGACAACGAGACCACCTGGCTGCACTGGGTCGGCAGCACCGATCCGGCCGGCGAGCCGGCTCGGCTGAGCGCCTTCGTGGCGCGGCTGGCCGCGCTGCGGCGCGCGGCACCGGTGCTGCGCAGCACGCGCTGGTGGCCGGCCGATCCCGCGCCGGGCACGGCCGGCATCCGCTGGCTGCGGCCCGATGGCACGCCGATGCAGTCGCCGGACTGGGAAGGCGGCACGGCCCTTGCAATCCTGTTCGGCAGCCTGGAGGCAGGCACCGCCAAGGAGACACCGACATCGACCACCCCCCCAGCCACACCGAAGGCAGCGCCGGCCTGGCTGCTGCTCGTGAACGCGGGCGCGCGGGCGCAGCCGTTCCGCCTGCCGCCCGGCGCCTGGCGCTGCGTCCTCGCGAGCGACCCCGCCATCGACCCGGGCCCCGAGCCCTCGGTGGTGAACGCCACCGAGGTCGAGATACCGCCCTCGAGCCTCTGGATTGCAACAACGTAGGAGCCCGCGCCGCGCGGCGGTGCTAGTGTGCAAGGGCCCGAGCGGGCACAGGCACGTACAGAAACTCTGACGACACACGAACGAACGGAGACACAGGATGGACCCCAAGACCCCCGCGGCCGCCCCCGGCGCGCCACTGCAATCGCACCAGCTCGTGCGCCGCACCATCGCGCTGGTGCTGGCCGGCGGACGCGGCTCCCGGCTCAAGCAGCTGACCGACCGGCGCGCCAAGCCGGCCGTGTATTTCGGCGGCAAGTTCCGCATCATCGATTTCGCGCTCTCCAACTGCCTCAACTCGGGCATCCGCCGCATGGCGGTGGTCACGCAGTACAAGTCGCATTCGCTGATGCGCCACCTGCAGCGCGGCTGGAGCTTCCTGCGCGCCGAACTCAACGAGATGGTCGACGTGCTGCCCGCGCAGCAGCGCATGGGCGACGAGCACTGGTACCGCGGCACGGCCGACGCGGTCTACCAGAACCTCGACATCATCCAGACCCGCTCCACGCCGCACGACTACGTGGTGGTGCTCGCGGGCGACCACATCTACAAGATGGACTACTCGATCATGGTCAAGGACCATGCCGAGAGCGGCGCCGGCTGCACCGTGGGCTGCATCGAGGTACCGCGCATGGAGGCCACGGCCTTCGGCGTGATGGCGATCGACGACAGCCGCCGCATCACCAGCTTCCTCGAGAAGCCGGCCGACCCGCCCGCGATGCCGGGCCATCCCGACGTGGCGCTGGCCAGCATGGGCATCTACGTGTTCGATTCGGCCTACCTCTACAAGCTGCTCGAGGAAGACAGCCGCGACCCGAACTCCAGCCACGACTTCGGCAAGGACATCATCCCGCGCGCGGTGGCCGAGGGCCGGGCGCTCGCGCATCCCTTCGGCATGTCCTGCGTCACGCGCGCCGCGCGCGGGCCGGATGCCAAGGCCTACTGGCGCGACGTGGGCACGATTGATGCATTCTGGGCCGCCAACCTCGACCTCGCGTCGATCACCCCGGAGCTGGACATCTATGACACCGACTGGCCGATCTGGACCTACCAGCGGCAGCTGCCTCCGGCGAAGTTCGTGCTCGACCACGACGGCCGCCATGGCATGACGGTCAACACCATCGTCTCGGGCGGCTGCATCGTCTCGGGCTCGCAGGTCAGCAGCTCGGTGCTGTTCTCGGGCGTGCGCATCCATTCGTTCTGCACCATCCACGAGGCGGTGCTGCTGCCCGACGTGGAGGTCGGGCGCGGCTGCCGGCTCAGCCGCGTGGTGATCGACCGCGCCTGCGTGATCCCCGACGAGATGGTGATCGGGGAGGACGCCGAGGCCGATGCCGCGCGCTTCGAGCGCACCGAAACGGGCGTGGTGCTGGTCACGCGCGAAATGCTCAAGCGGCTGGCGGAGCGCTCCGCGGCGCCCGCCGCCTGATGCCGCCGATGAGAGTCCTCCAGGTCAGCGCCGAACTCTTCCCCCTGCTCAAGACCGGCGGCCTGGCCGACGTCGCCGGCGCGCTGCCGCTCGCGCTGATGGCCGCGGGCCAGGACGCGCGCGTGCTGCTGCCGGGCTTCCCGGCCATCGTGGCGGGCATGCGCGGGCTCGCGCCGGTCGCGGCCTTTTCGGCGCCCTGGGGCGAACGCTTCGGGCTGCTGCAGGGGCGCATCGAGATCGACGGCGCGCCGCCGATCCCGGCCTACGTGGTCGACGCACCCGCGCTGTTCGACCGGCCCGGCAATCCCTACGAGGACGCCAACCGGCAACCCTACGGCGACAACCACCGGCGCTTCGCGCTGCTGGGCTGGGCCGCGGCCCGGCTCGCGCAGGGGCTCGATCCGGCCTGGCTGCCCGAGGTGGTCCATGCGCACGATTGGCACGCGGGGCTCGCGCCGGCCTACATGGCCTTCGCGCGCGGCGTCGACGGGCCGCGCGTGGGCAGCGTCTTCACGGTCCACAACCTCGCCTACCAGGGCCTGTTCGCGCCCTGGCACTTCCCCGAGCTCGGCCTGCCCGCGCCGGCCTTCCAGATGAACGGGCTCGAATACCACGGCCAGCTCTCCTTCATGAAGGGCGGGCTCGCCTATGCCGACCGGCTCACCACCGTGAGCCCGACCTACGCGCGCGAGATCCAGACGCCCGACCAGGGCTGCGGCCTCGACGGCCTGCTGCGCCAGCGCGGCGGCGTGCTCGACGGCATCCTCAACGCGGTCGACGACCAGGTCTGGAACCCGGCCGCCGACCCGGCGCTGTTGCAGGGCTACCAGGCGCCCGAGGGCCGCCACATGGCGGGCAAGGCGCGCTGCAAGTCCGTGCTGCAGCACCAGCTCGGGCTGGCCGAGCGGCCCGACGCGCCGCTGTTCATCCTCGTGAGCCGGCTCACCGAACAGAAGGGCCTGCGCCTGGTGCTGCAGGGCCTCGACGCGCTGCTCGCCCAGGGCGGCCAGCTCGCGCTGCTGGGCAGCGGCGAGGCCTGGCTCGAAGACGCCTTCCGCCAGCGCGCGGCCGCCGCGCCCGACGCGGTCAGCGTCACCATCGGCTACAACGAGACGCTCGCGCACCAGCTCTTCGGCGCGGGCGACGTGACCCTCGTGCCCTCGCTGTTCGAACCCTGCGGCCTGACGCAGATGTACGGCCTCAAGTACGGCAGCCTGCCGCTGGTGCGCCGCGTCGGCGGGCTGGCCGACACGGTGGTCGACAGCACGCTCGAGGACATGGCCAGCGGCGAGGCCACCGGCTTCGTGTTCGACCGTTTCGACTCGGCGGACTACGATCGCGCGGTACGCCGCGCCTTCGCGCTCTACCAGCGCGCACCCGACTGGCGGCGCGTGCGCGGCCATGCGATGCGGCGCCCCGCCGACTGGGCCACCGCGGCCGCGCAGTACGTGGCCGTGTACCGGCAGGCGCTGGCCGCGGCCCAGGCACCGACGCCCCTGCCCCACTGAAGAAGGCGCAGGCATCCGTTCAACCCGCACACAAGACACACCCACCATGACGATCGAAGACTTCGCCTACGACCATCCCGACCGCGATGTCGCGGCCTTCAAGCGCGCCGTGGCCAACAAGCTGATCTACGCGGTCGGCAAGGACCCCGTGGCCGCGAGCCAGGACGACTGGCTCTACGCCACCGCGCTCGCGGTGCGCGACCAGCTGGTGGAGCGCTGGATGGCCACCACGCGCGCCAACTATGCGCAGGACCTCAAGCGCGTGTACTACCTGTCGATGGAGTTCCTGATCGGGCGCACCTTCACCAACGCGCTGCTCGCGGTCGACCTGCACGCCACCGTGCGCGACGCGCTGGCCGACTTCGGCGTCGACATGGAGGCGCTGTCCGAGCGCGAGCCCGACGCGGCACTCGGCAACGGCGGCCTGGGCCGGCTCGCGGCCTGCTTCCTCGACTCGATGGCCACGCTCGGCGTGCCGGGCATGGGCTACGGCATCCGCTACGAGTACGGCATGTTCCGCCAGCGCATCGTCGACGGCCAGCAGGTGGAGACGCCCGACTACTGGCTCACGCGCGGCAATCCCTGGGAATTCAAGCGGCCCGAGGTCAACTACCGCGTGCGCTTCGGCGGCCGCGTGCAGAAGCGCGAGGGCACCAACGCGCCCTACGGCGCGGCCGACTGGGTCGACACCCACGACGTGCGCGCCGTGGCCTACGACACCATCATCCCGGGCTACGGCACGCAGGCCACCAACACGCTGCGCCTGTGGTCGGCGCGCGCCACCGAGGAGATCGACCTCTCGGCCTTCAACCGCGGCAACTACATGGCGGCGGTGGAGAGCAAGAACCACTCGGAGAACGTCTCGCGCGTGCTCTACCCCGACGACTCCACGCCCTCGGGCCGCGAGCTGCGGCTGCACCAGGAGTACTTCTTCTGCAGCGCCAGCGTGCAGGACCTGCTGCGGCGCTACCTGCGCAACCACACCAGCTTCGACCGGCTCTCGGAGAAGGTCAGCATCCACCTCAACGACACCCACCCGGTGCTCGCGGTGCCCGAGCTGATGCGCCTGCTGCTCGACGAGCACGGCCTGCCCTGGGACACGGCCTGGGCCCACACGCAGAAGGTGTTCAGCTACACCAACCACACGCTGATGCACGAGGCGCTCGAGACCTGGCCGGTCGAGATGCTCGGGCGCATCCTGCCGCGCCACCTGCAGATCATCTACGACATCAACGCGCGCTTCCTCGCCACCGTGACGCAGACGCACGGCAACGACGTCGAGCTGATGCGCCGGCTCTCGCTGGTCGACGAGGCCGGCGAGCGCCGCGTGCGCATGGCCTACGTGGCGGTGCTCGCGAGCCACTCGATCAACGGCGTGTCGGGGCTGCACTCGGAGCTGATGAAGCAGTCGATCTTCGCGGACTTCGCGAAGATCTTTCCCGAGCGCTTCAACAACAAGACCAACGGCGTCACGCCCAGGCGCTGGCTCGCGCAGGCCAACCCGCCGCTGGCCGCGCTGCTCGACCAGCGGCTGGGCAAGGGCTGGCGGCGCGACCTCTCGCAGCTCGAGGCGCTGCGGCCGATGGCGACGCAGCCGCCCTTCGTGCGCGCCTTCCGCCACGCCAAGCGCGAGAACAAGCTGCGGCTGGCCAACTGGATCGAGCAGCACATGAACATCGTGGTCGACACCGACGCGATGTTCGACGTGCAGGTCAAGCGCATCCACGAGTACAAGCGCCAGCTGCTCAACGTGCTGCACGTGATCGCGCGCTACCACCGCATCCTCGACGCCCAGGCCGCGGGCGGCAGCGTCGACATGGTGCCGCGCGTGGTGGTGTTCGCGGGCAAGGCGGCCTCGGCCTACGTGATGGCCAAGCAGGTGATCCGGCTCATCAACGACGTGGCCGCCACCATCAACGCCGACGCGCGCGTGGGCAAGCTCTTGAAGGTGGTGTTCCTGCCGAACTACAGCGTGAGCCTGGCCGAGATCATCATGCCGGCGGCCGACCTGTCGGAGCAGATCTCCACCGCCGGCACCGAGGCCTCGGGCACCGGCAACATGAAGTTCGCGCTCAACGGCGCGCTGACCATCGGCACGCTCGACGGCGCCAACGTCGAGATGCGAGAGAACGTCGGGCCCGAGAACATCTTCATCTTCGGCAACACCACGCCCGAGGTGGCCGAGATCCGCGCGCGCGGCTACCAGCCGCGCGACATCTACGACGGGAACGAGGAGCTGCGGCGCGTGCTCGACGCGATCCGCGACGGCGCCTTCTCGCCGGCCGAACCGGCGCGCTACCAGGGCATCTACGACGCGCTCGTGAACTGGGGCGACCACTACCTGCTGCTGGCCGACTACGCGAGCTATGTCGCGAAGCAGGCCGAGGTCGATGCGCTCTACCGCGATGCCGATGCCTGGACGCGCATGGCGATCCTCAACGTGGCGGGCATGGGCGCCTTCTCGTCGGACCGCACGATCGCCGAGTACGCGCACGACATCTGGCAGACCAAGCCGGTGGTGCTGGGCTGAGCCCGGCGCCGGGCGGCATCAGCGCGGCGTCGTCGGCGGCGGCGCCTCGGTGACGAAGCCGATGCGGCTCAGGCCCGCCTTGTTGGCGATGCCCATCAGGGCCACCACGCGGCCGTAGGGCACGGTCTGGTCGGCGCGCAGCTGGACCTCGGTGTCCTTACTGTCGGCGGCGGCCTTCTCGAGGCGGGTCGCGAGCTCCTCGTCGGTCACGGGCTGGTCGTTGAGGAAGACCTTGCCCGAGGCGTCGACCGACAGGCTCACGAACTTCGGCGTGTCGTTGGGCTGGCCGGCATCGGTCTGCGGCAGGTCGAGCTTGATCGAGCTGGCCATCAGCGGCGCCGTGATGATGAAGATCACCAGCAGCACCAGCATCACGTCGACCAGCGGCGTGACGTTGATGTCGGACAGCGGCCGCTGGCCGCCGGCACCGGTGGCACGGCCACCGCCGGCGGAGCTGCTGCCGAGCGAGGTGCGTCCGAAGGCCACGGCGGAATCCTTCAGACCGGCATCGGCCGGGCAGGCGGCGGCGGGGCCGGCGCAGGCGCTTCGCCGAAGTTGCCGAGCAGGTCGTGGGCGAAGCCTTCGAGCTCGGCCTCGACGCGGGCGATGACACGGCCGAAGACGTTGTAGGCCAGCACGGCCGGGATCGCCACCGCGAGGCCGAAGGCGGTCATCACCAGCGCTTCGCCGACCGGGCCGGCCACCTTGTCGATGGTGAAGCCGCCGGCCTGGCCCGCGATGCCCACGAGCGCGCCGTAGATGCCCCAGACCGTGCCGAGCAGGCCGACGAAGGGCGCCGTGGCGCCGACCGTGGCGAGCAGGATCTGCCCGGCCTGCAGCCGCCGCAGCGCGCCGTGCAGCGCCTCGCGCAGCACGCGCGTGAGGCGCTGGTTGCGGTCGCCCGCGGCGCCGAGGGTGGCGGCGTCTTGCGTCCGGGAGGCCGCGGCCTGGCGCAGCGCCGCGACCGTGGGCAGCACCAGCGCCGAGCGGTCGAAGGCCTGCAACCGCTGTTCCGCCTCGGTGAGGCTGGTCGATTGCCAGAAGGCCGCGATGCTGCGCAGCACGTCGCGCGTGCCGCCGCGCAGCAGCCAGCCCTTCCAGAGGATCACGACCCAGCTCGAGACCGACATCGCGAGCAGCAGCGCAGCCACCGAGCGGCTGACGCCGTCGCCGTGGGTCAGCAGTTCGAGGACGCTCATCGTCGGGGATGGCGAAGGGGGAGCCGTCTCAGCGCAGGCTGAGCACGTCGAACATGTCGAACAGGCCGGCGCGCTGGTCGGCCAGGAAGCGCACCGCGCGCAGGCTGCCCTGCGCGTAATTGGCGCGGCTCGAGGACTTGTGGGCGATCTCGATGCGCTCGCCGGTGCCGGCGAACAGCACCGTGTGGTCGCCGACGATGTCGCCGCCGCGCACGGTGGCAAAGCCAATGGTCGACGGGTCGCGCTCGCCGGTCACGCCTTCGCGGCCGTAGACCGCGCATTCCTTGAGGTCGCGGCCCAGCGCGTCGGCGATGACCTCGCCCATCTTGAGCGCGGTGCCCGAGGGGGCGTCGATCTTGTGGCGGTGGTGGGCTTCGACGATCTCGATGTCGTAGCCGGTGGACAGCGCCTTGGCCGCCATCTCGAGCAGCTTGAAGGTGACGTTGACGCCCACGCTCATGTTGGGCGCCATGACGATCGCGATGTCCTTCGCGATCTCGGCGATCTCGGCCTTCTGCGCGTCGCTGAAGCCGGTGGTGCCGATCACGGCCTGCACGCCGAGCTCGCGGCAGACGGCCAGGTGGGCCATCGTGCCCTCGGGGCGCGTGAAGTCGATCAGCACCTGGGCGTCCTGCAGGCCCGCGCGCAGGTCGGCATGGATGGCCACGCCGCTGGCGAAGCCGAGGAAGGCGCCCGCGTCGCTGCCGATGGCGGGGCTGGCGGCCACGTCGAGCGCGCCGGCCAGGCGGCAGTCGGGGGCGTTACGGACCGCCTCGATCAGCATGCGGCCCATGCGGCCCGACGCGCCGGCAACGGCAACCCGGCGCGCGGCCGGCGTGGAAGAGATGGTGGTGTTGGAGTCGGTCACGCGGATTCGGGCTTGCTTGCCGTCGAGGGACGGTGGGGACGGTGGATGAGGGAACCGCGCCGCCCCGCCAAGCCAGGTTCGGCGCGCCGGCCGGGCGCCGCTTTTAGCGCGCGGCCTCGAGCGGCGGGTAGGCGGCCGGCAGCGGGGGCAGCGTGGCGGGCGCCTTGCTCTCGGTGTCGGTGGCTTTCCGGTCGCCCTTGGGGTCGAACTTCTTGAGTTCTTCTTCCGTGGCCTCGAGCGGCGGCACCTTGCCGGTCTTCTTGCGGGTGTCGAGCGTGGCGACGAATTCTTCCTCGCTCGGCATGTCGCCGCCTTCCCAGCGCTCGAGCTGCTCGCCGTTGAAGAAGACGGTGAAGCGGCGTTCCTGCGGCTCCACGCCCTGGCGCCGGATCGTGAAGACGTAGTCCCAGCGGTTCGAATGGAAGATGTCGGTCAGCAGCGAGGTGCCAAGGATCTCGCGCACCTGCTGGCGCGACATGCCGGTCTTGAGCGCGGCGACCTGTTCCTTGGATACGAAATTGCCCTGGACCACCTCGACCTTGTAGGGAGTGACGGCCGCCAGCGCGCCACGCGAGCGCTCGCTGATACCGCTGCAGGCACCGAGGCCCAGGGTGACGGCAACGGCCGCAGCCAGCAGCCAGGGACGGCGTTGGAAAATGGCAGGCATTGGGGGAAAAGGGGGTAGCGATATGATCGGCCATTGTAGCGGCTGGCCCCTTCCGGGGCCTTTGGCTGCCCAGGGCGCAGGAACCATCATGGCCAATATCGACGAACTCAAGAATACCGGCCTCAAGGCCACCCTGCCGCGGCTGAAGATCCTGGAAATCTTCCAGACCGGCGGCCAACGCCACATGACCGCCGAGGACGTGTTCCGCGTGCTGCTCAACGAGCACTCCGACATCGGCCTGGCCACCGTCTACCGGGTGCTCACCCAGTTCGAGCAGGCCGGCATCCTCGAGCGCAGCCACTTCGAGAGCGGCAAGGCCGTCTACGAACTCAACGAAGGCACGCACCACGACCACCTGATCTGCACCGCCTGCGGCAAGGTCGAGGAGTTCTACGACGCCGAGATCGAGCGCCGCCAGCAGCTGGTGGCCAAGGACAAGGGCTGGATCCTGCAGGACCACGCCATGTCGCTCTACGGTCTGTGCGGCGACTGCGTGAAGAAGCGCTGAGCTAGTCCGCGTCGCGCGCGCTTTCCATCGCCTTGTGGTGGCGCGCCACGAAATCGGCATAGGTGTCGATGCCGCGCAGCTGCAGGATCGAATTGCGCACCGCGGCCTCGACCAACACGGCGATGTTGCGGCCCGCCACCACCTGGATGATGACCTTGCGCACCGGGATGCCCAGCACGTCCTGCGTGAGCGGCGTCGAGGGCATGCGCTCGTAGTCGCGCTCGAAGCTGTCGCGCCGCACCAGGTGCACGATGAGCTTGAGCCGCATCTTCCGCCGCACCGCCGTCTCGCCGAAGATCGCGCGGATGTCGAGCAGGCCGATGCCGCGCACCTCGAGCAGATTGAGCAGCAGGTCGGGGCAGCGGCCCTCGATGGTGTTCTGGTTGATGCGGTAGAGATCGACCGCGTCGTCGGCCACGAGGCCGTTGCCGCGCGAGATCAGCTCGAGGCCGAGCTCGCTCTTCCCGAGGCCCGACTCGCCCGTGATCATCACGCCCATGCCCAGGATGTCCATGAACACGCCGTGCATCGAGGTGCGCTCGGCGAAGTGCTTGGACAGGTAGGCGCGCAGCAGGTCGATCACGAAGGCCGAGGATTCGCGCGTGGCGAACAGCGGCAACTGGGCGCGCTCGCAGATCGACAGCAGCTCGTCGGGCGCGGCCTGCCCGTCGGCCAGCACCAGCATCGGCGGCTCGAGCGTGACGATGCGGGCGATGCGCCGCGCGGTGTCCTCGGGGCTGCCGCGCGTCAGGTAGGCGACCTCGCGCGCGCCGAGGATCTGCACGCGGTACGGGTGAATGTAGTTGAGGTAGCCGACCAGGTCGGCGGCCGACTGGGCGCGGCTGATGACTTCGGGATCGAACTGGCGCTCGGACGCGCCGAGTCCCGCGAGCCATTCCCAGCGCAGCGAGCCGCGGAACTCCTCGAACATGGCATCGGCGCTGATGACGGTCGGCTTCATGCGTTCAGGGCGCGGCGCGCGGCACCGCTTCTTCGGAGGTGAGGGGAACGGGAGGAAAGGCAGCGCAGCTTAGCAGCAGCCACGCCCCGAGCCATGGGCTCAGGCGACTTGCGTGGAGTGCCAGCCGGCGATCAGGCCGTGCAGCGCGGCCGCGTCGGTGCTCGACTTGATCTGCTCGCGCAGGCCGGCGTCGCTCAGCAGCTCGGCGATCTCGGAGAGGATTTCGAGGTGCTTCTGCGTGGCGGCTTCGGGCACCAGCAGGAAGATCAGCAGGCCGACCGGCTGCTCGTCGGGGGCGTCGAAGCCGATCGGGTTCGCGAGCTGGAACACCGCGGCCATCGGGGCCTTGAGGCCCTTGATGCGACCATGCGGAATGGCGACGCCATGACCGAGGCCGGTGGAGCCGAGGCGCTCGCGCGCGAACAGGCTGTCGGTGATCAGGGCGCGGCCCAGCCCGTGAAGGCTTTCGAACAGCAAGCCGGCTTCCTCGAAAGCACGCTTCTTGCTGGTGGCGTCAACGCTCACGAGCACTTGAGCGGGCGGCAGGATGGACGCGAGACGATTCATGGTGGGTCAGAGCGGGGGCGATTATGCACCTGCTTGGTAAAAACCCCCACTCCGCTTATCTACTTTCTGGTTACATGTTGCCCGCAGGCCTCGCTTCCCTCGACAGAGGCCCTTCAAACCCTTGATGGGCAGTCGGAAAAGCCCATGAAAAAGCCGCCCGGAGGCGGCTTCGAGAGTCTCCAGCGCGACAGCCGGGAACCCGCTTCGTCCTACATCAGGCGCTTGGGCGCGCTGTGGTGATGGTCCTGCAGGCGGTCCTTGTGGCGCACCACCTGGCGGTCGAGCTTGTCGACCAGTTCATCGACCGCGGCATAGAGATCAGCGTGGCTCGACTCCGCGAACATGTCATTGCCCTTGACGTGGATGTTGCACTCGGCCCGTTGCCGGCGTTCCTTTTCCTTCTGCTTTTCCACCGTGAGGATCACCTTCACATCGACCACCTGGTCGAAATGTCGGATAACCCGGTCCAGCTTGCTCGTGACGTAGGTGCGCAAGGCAGGGGTGACGTCGAGGTGATGACCGCTGATCGTCAAATTCATGAATGACCTCCTGGAATTGACGGTTGGGGAAATGACCATCGCTGCGGATGCAGCGCGGCCGGCGAAAACGGTTGTGGGGCTGGGAGAAGAAAGGGGGAGAGGGGAAAGAAGGAGCGGTGCGGGAGAGGAGAAGGTCGATTCACTATGCCCAAGCTGTCACGGTATTGCAATACCGGGGGATGCCCGGATGACGGGCTGGCGGACCGCGCCGCATGCTCAGCTATTTCTTCCATAGCAGGCCCCAGCGGCCCCGCATGCTGCGGGCCGCGTTGCGAACCATTGCTGCCGCGCCCATCTTTCGCGGCCACCCGCGCATGTCCCTGCTGGGGAAAGGGCCGGGCGCCCTTCAGCGCCAGGCGGCGCGCATCCGGTTGCGCAGGTCGATCACCGCGGCCGGCGGCGGCACCGCGGGCGCGCGAGGCGGCGGGGGCGGCCAGGTCCGGGCTTCGAAGCGCGCGAGGTCGGCATCGGGAATGAAGCGGCTGCGGTTGGCATACAGATGCCGGTCGCCGCGCGCGGCCTGCTGCGGGATGTAGAAGCGCTGCGGCACCAGCAGGTGCAGGTGGTCGCGGGCGCGGGTCATGGCCACGTAGAGCAGGCGCCGTTCCTCCTCGAGCTCCTGCGCGCTCTGCGCCACGTCGGCCGGCATGCAGCCGTCGACCACGTTGAGCACGTGGACCGAATTCCACTCCTGCCCCTTGGCCGAATGGATGGTCGAGAGGATCAGGTAGTCCTCGTCGAGCAGCGGCGGCCCGGGCCGGTCGCTGGTGGCTTCGGGCGGATCGAGCGTGAGCTCGGTGAGGAAGCGTTCGCGCGAGGCGTAGCCCGAGGCCATGTGCACCAGCTGCTCGACGTCGCCGCGGCGCGTGCCCGCGGTGTCGTCGTAGAGCCGCTCGAGGTGCGGCAGGTACCACTCCATCGCGATGCCCACGTCGGCCGGCCAGGCCAGCGACGGCGCGCGCAGCGCGGCATAGGCCTCGGCGAAGGCGGCCCATTCGGCGCGCGCGGCGCTCGGCGGCACGAAGTCGCGCAGGGCGATGGCCGGGTCGGCCGCCTGGTCCATCGCGTCGAGCAGCTTCGCGCTGGTGGCCGGCCCGATGCCCGGGATCAGTTGCGTGACGCGAAAGCCCGCCATGCGGCCGCGCGGGTTCTGCGCGAAGCGCAGCACCGCGAGCAGGTCCTTCACGTGCGAGGCCTCGAGGAACTTGAGCCCGCCGTACTTCACGAACGGGATGTTGCGGCGCGCCAGTTCGAGCTCGAGCGGCGCGCTGTGGCTCGAGGTGCGGAACAGCACCGCCTGCGACTTGAGCGCGAGCCCGCCCTCGCGGTGCGCGAGCACCTGGTCGGCCACCCAGCAGGCCTGCTGGGCCTCGTCGGGCACGCGCACGATCTGCGGCCGCCCGGCCGAGGGCTTGTCGGTCCACAGCGTCTTGGCATGGCGCTCGGCCGCATGAGCGATGCACGCATTCGACACGTCGAGGATCGGCTGGGTGGAGCGGTAGTTGCGCTCCAGCGTGACCACGCGCGCCGGCCGCGAGAACTGCGAGGGGAAGTCGAGGATGTTGCGCACCGTCGCGCCGCGGAACGAATAGATCGACTGCGCGTCGTCGCCCACCACCGTCACGCCCCGCCCGTCGGGCTTGAGCGCGAGCAGGATCGCGGCCTGCAGCAGGTTGGTGTCCTGGTACTCGTCGACCAGCACGTGGTCGAAGCGCTCGCCCAGGTGCCGCGCCAGCGTGGGCTCCTCCATCATGCCGGCCCAGTAGAGCAGCAGGTCATCGTAGTCGAGCACGTTCTGCTGCTGCTTGGCCTCGACGTAGGCGCCGAACAGCTGCTGCAGCTCGACGCCCCATTCGGCGCACCACGGAAAGGACTGCCTGAGCACCGACTCGAGCGGCGCGCGCGTGTTCACGCAGCGCGAATAGATCGACAGGCAGGTGCCCTTGTGCGGAAAGCGGCGCGCGCTCGAGGAGAAGCCGAGCTCGTGCCGCGCCAGCCCCATCAGGTCCTCGGCGTCGCCGCGGTCGTGGATGGTGAAGTTGTCGTCCAGCCCGATCTGCGCGGCGTACTCGCGCAGCAGCCGCGCGCCGATGCCGTGGAAGGTGCCGGCCCAGGGCAGCGCGGGCGCGGTGTGGGCCTGCAGCCCCAGCACGCGCGCGAGCACCTGGCCGGCGCGCTGCGCCATTTCCTGCGCGGCGCGGCGCGAGAAGGTCAAGAGAAGCAGCCGTTGCGGATCGACCCCGCGCGCGATCAGGTGCGCCACCCGGTGCGCCAGCGTGCTGGTCTTGCCCGAGCCGGCGCCGGCGATCACGAGCAGCGGGCCCGCATCGGCCGCGTCCGGAGCGCCACCGGCCAGCGCCTCCACCCCGTGCTCGACCGCCGCGCGCTGTTCGTCGTTGAGGCTCGCAAGGGCGGCCGCGAGGCGCTCGGCCTGGGTCGCCGGCGGATGGGAAAAGACGGGGGACGCGGCGCTCGGCATGGCCGCCACTCTACTGGATGTTCGTCCAGTCCAGCCAACTCTGCGCTCATTCGCCGATGACATAATCGCGCCTCGCTGCAACTGGAGACCGCATCATGGAAACCGCCCCGTCTCGGCAGCTTTCAACTCCCGGCTGAGCCCGGCCGACCGGCTCCGGGATTTGAAAGCGCCCCTCTTTCTCGTCCCCCGCCCGTCCGCCCCATCGCCCCAGCCATTTCTCGGGAGTGAGCCATGCTCAATATCTTCACGCTCGCCAACGGCCGCCTCGTCCAGGAAGAGATCGAGGCCCTCGAGGAGCTCTCCCGCTTCCAGCCGATCTGGGTCGACCTCGAATCGCCCACGCTCGAGGAGAAGCGCTGGATCAAGCAGTACTACGGCCTCTCGATCCCCGAGGACGCGATGGACGAGGACATCGAGGAATCGGCGCGCTTCTATGAAGAGGACAACGGCGAACTGCACATCCGCAGCGACTTCCTGATCGACGACGACGAAGCCCCGCGCGCGGTGCGCGTCGCCTTCATCCTCAACCAGCACAACACCGACCTGCGCAGCCGCGGCGTGCTGTTCTCGATCCACGACGAGGACGTGCCCGTGTTCCGCCTGCTGCGCATGCGCGCGCGCCGCGCCCCGGGGCTGATCGAGGACGCGAAGGAAGTGATGCTCAAGCTCTTCGACGCCGACGCCGAGTACTCGGCCGACTCGCTCGAGAACATCTACGACGAGCTCGAGGCCGCCAGCAAGAAGGTGCTCTCGGGCAACGTCAGCGACGAGCTAGCGGGCGAGGTGCTGGGCGCCATCGCGCGCCAGGAAGACCTGAACGGGCGCATCCGCCGCAACGTGATGGACACGCGCCGCGCGGTCAGCTTCATGATGCGCAGCAAGATGCTCAATGCCGAGCAGTTCGAGGAAGCGCGGCAGATCCTGCGCGACATCGAATCGCTCGACAACCACACGGCCTTCCTGTTCGACAAGATCAACTTCCTGATGGATGCGACCGTCGGTTTCATCAACATCAACCAGAACAAGACGATCAAGATCTTCTCGGTGGCCAGCGTCGCGCTGCTGCCGCCGACCCTGATCGCGAGCATCTACGGCATGAACTTCAAGTTCATGCCCGAGCTCGACTGGGCCATGGGCTATCCCTACGCCATCGTGCTGATGGCCGCGAGCGCGCTGGTGCCGATGTGGTACTTCCGCCGGCGCGGCTGGCTCAAGTAGCAACCGCAGTAGAAGGCTGGGCGGCGAGCCACGCGCCGACCAGCGCGAGGCTGTAGCGGCTCGCGACCTCGGCGACGAAGCGCGCGAAGTCGCCATGGGCCGCGTCGTCGGCACGGTCCGAGATCGTGCGCATCGCGGCGAAGGGCACGCCGTAGTCGTGACAGACCTGCGCCACCGCGGCGCCTTCCATCTCCACGGCCAGTGCATCGGGCAGCGCGCGGCGCAGCGCCTCGCTCTCGGCCGCTGTCGAGACGAAGCGGTCGCCGCTGATCAGCAGGCCGCGATGCACGGCCGGCGAACGCAGGCCGAACTCGTCGACGGCACCCTGCCCCACCAGGGCCACGGGATCGCGCAGGATCTGCTCGGCCACGGCCGCCAGCGCATCGCCGATCGCCGCATCGGCCTCGAACCGCGAGACCCCCATCAAGGGCACCTCGTGCTTCGGAAAGAGCGGCGAGGCGTCCATGTCGTGCTGCAGCAGCTCGGTCGCCACCACCACGTCGCCGACCCGAACACCCGGCGCGAGCCCGCCCGCGACACCGCTGAAGACGATGGCGCGCACGCCGAAGCGCTCGAGCAGCAGCGTGGCCGTCACCGCCGCGGCGACCTTGCCGATGCGCGACAGCGCCGCGACCACGGGTTGGCCCCGCAGGTGGCCGACCCAGAAGTCGCGGCCCGCGACGCGCACGCGCTGCTCGTCGGGCATCAGCGCGAGCAGCGCCTTGAGCTCCTCGTGCATCGCCGCGACGATCGCGATGGGTGCCGCCGCAGCCACCGCTTACTTGATGTCCACGCCGTAGAAGGTGTGGCGGCCGAAGGGGCTGAGCTTGAAGTCGATCACTTCCTTGCGCACCGGCTTGAGCTGCACCGCGTGCGCGATGGTGAACCACGGCGCCTGCTCCTTGAAGATGAGTTGTGCCTTCTTGTAGAGCGCGTCGCGGTCGGCCTGCTTGGTCGTGCTCTTGGCCTTGACCACGAGGTCCTCGTAGGGCTGGTAGCAGAACTTCGAGATGTTGCTGCCGCTGGCCGACTTGGCCGAGGCGCAGCCCAGCAGCGTGTAGAGGAAGTTGTCGGGATCGCCGTTGTCGCCGGTCCAGCCCAGCATGCCCATCTGGTGCTCGCCGGCCTGCAGCCGCTTGCGGTACTCGCCCCATTCGAAGCTCTTGATCTCGGCCTTGACGTTGATCTTGGCGAGGTCGGCCTGCATCAGCTCGGCGATGCGCTTGGCGTTCGGGTTGTAGGGCCGCTGCACCGGCATGGCCCACAGGTCGGTCGAGAAGCCGTCGGGGAAGCCGGCCTGCGCCAGCAGCTTCTTCGCGGCCTCGGGATCGTAGGGGTCGTCCTTCACCGCATCGTTGTAGGACCACATGGTCGGCGGGATCGGGTTCTTCGCGGCCACGCCGGTCGAGAGGTAGACGCCGTCGATGATCGCCTTCTTGTTGATCGCCATGTTGATGGCCTTGCGCACGCGCACGTCGTCGAAGGGCTTCTTCGTCGTGTTGTACGAGAGGTAGCCGACGTTCAGGCCCGGCTGCTCGAGCACCTGCACGTTCGGATCCTTGCGGATCGCGTCGAGGTCGGCCGGGTTCGGGTAGGGCATGACGTGGCACTCGCCCTTCTGCAGCTTGGCCCAGCGCACCGAGGCGTCGGGCGTGATCGCGAACACGAGGTCGTCGATCTTGGCCTTGCCGCCCCAGTACTGCGGGAAGGCCTTGAAGCGGATGATCGCGTCCTTCTGGTACTGCACGAGGTAGAACGGACCGGTGCCGATCGGGTCCTGGTCGACCTTCTCGGGCGTGCCGGCCTTGAGCATCGCGATCGCGTACTCTTTCGACTGGATGCCCGCGTACTGCATCGCGAGGTTGGCGAGGAACGGCGCCTCGGCCTGGTTGAGCGTGATCTTCACCGTGTAGTCGTCGACGCGGTCCACCGACTTCAGCAGCTTGGGCATGCCCATGTCGTTGAAGTAGGAGTGGTTCTGGCTCGTGACCTTGAAGAAGGGATCGCTCTCCTTCCACTGGCGATCGATCATGAAGATGAAGTCGTCGGCGTTGAAGTCGCGCGTGGGCTTGAAGCTCTTGCTCGTGGTGTGCCACTTCACGCCCTTGCGCAGGTGGAAGGTGTAGACCGTGCCGTCGGCCGAGATGTCCCACTTCTCGGCCAGGCCCGGCACGACCTTGGTGCCGCCGCGCTCGAACTCGACGATGGTGTTGTAGACCTGCGTGGTCACGTCGAACGAGGTGCCGGTGGTGTTCATGCCCGGATAGAAGTTCTCGGGGCTGCCCTCGGAACAGTAGACCAGCGTCTTGGCCGACACCGCGCCGCAGGCCAGGGTCAGCGCCGCGATCGCCACGGGTGCCAGCAGCGCCAGCCGTCGTGCGCGGCGCGGGAGGAGGGAACGGTTCGTCATGGGAACTCCTTGAGACACGGGTTGGAGAAAACGGAAAGCGGGTTTCAGGGATTCATCGCGACGGGCGCGACGAACGGCGGTGCCGACGGCAGGTCGGCGCGTACCACCGGCGCGCCTTCGAGAAAACGCTCGGCGTAGTGGCAGGCGACGCGCCGCTGGTCGAGCTCGCGCAGCACGGGCCGCTCGTCGCGGCAGCGCTGCGTGACATGCGGGCAGCGCGTGCTGAAGACGCAGCCCGTGGGCGGCGACAGCGGCGACGGCAGCTCGCCCTTGAGCACGATGCGCTGGCTGCTGAGGCCCGGCGTGGAGGCCAGCAGCGCCTGCGTGTAGGGATGCAGCGGGCGCTCGAAGATGCGCGCCTTCGGCCCCTGCTCCACCGCATGGCCGAGGTACATCACGAGCACGTCGTGCGCGATGTGGCGCACCACGCCGAGGTCGTGCGAGATGAACAGGTAGGCCAGGCCGAGCTCGGCCTGCAGGTCGGCCAGCAGGTTCAGCACCTGGGCCTGGATCGACACGTCGAGCGCCGACACCGGCTCGTCGGCCACCACCAGCCGCGGCTCGAGCATCAGGGCGCGCGCGATCGCGATGCGCTGGCGCTGGCCGCCCGAGAACATGTGCGGATAGCGGTTGGCATGCTCGGGCCGCAGGCCCACGCGCGCGAGCATCTCGCGTGCCTTGGCGGCACGCTCGGACTTGCCGAGCGTGGTGTTGATCGCGAGCGGATCCTCGAGCACCGCCGCGACCTTCTTGCGCGGATTGAGCGAGCCGTAGGGGTTCTGGAACACCAGCTGCACGGCCTGGCGCAGTTCGCGGCGCCGCTCGGACGGCGGGTTCACGGCATCGTGGCCGACCAGCGTGAGCTGGCCCGCCGTCGGCTTCTCGATCAGCGCGACCATGCGCGCGAGCGTCGATTTGCCGCAGCCCGATTCGCCGACCACCGCGAGCGTGCGGCCGCGCTCGAGCCGGAACGAGATGTCGCCCACCGCGCGCAGTTGCGCGCTCGGGCGGAACAGACCGCGGCGCACCTCGTAGATGCGCTGCAGGTTCTTCGCCTCGACCACGATCTCCGCGGCGCTCACGATGCGGCCTCCTCGACGCGCGGCAGGCGCGGCCGGTCGCGCTCGATCGCGGCCATGCGCCCGGGCTCGCCGAGCGGGAAGTGGCAGCGCACCTGCGCGCCGGGCAGCGCCTCGACGCCGCGCAGGGCCGGGCGCACCTGGCAGGCGCGCGTCGTCACGTAGCCGCAGCGCGGCGCGAACAGGCAGCCCGCGGGCCGGTCGTGCACGCCGGGCACCACGCCCGCGATGGTGGCGAGCCGGCCGTCGGGCGGCGCGCGTTCGGGCAGCGCGGCCAGGAGCGCCTCGGTGTAGGGATGCTGCGGCGTCGCGAACAGCCGGTCCACGCGCTGCTGCTCCATCACCTGGCCCGCATACATCACGGCGATGCGCTGCGCCATCTCGCTGACCACGCCCATGTTGTGCGTGATCAGCACCAGCGCCATGCCGCGCTCCTTCTGCAGCTCGCGCAGCAGGTCGAGGATCTGCGCCTGGATCGTGACGTCGAGCGCGGTGGTCGGCTCGTCGGCGATCAACAGGCGCGGGTTGCAGGCGATCGCCATCGCGATCATCACGCGCTGGTTCATGCCGCCCGAGAGCTGGTGCGGATAGCTCGAGAGGCGCGACGACGCGGCCGGGATGCCGACCTGCTCGAGCAGTTCGGTGGCGCGCTTCTTGGCCGCGCGCCGGTCGAGCCCGAGATGCAGGCGCAGCGTCTCCATCAACTGGAAGCCGATGGTGAAGCAGGGGTTGAGGCTGGTGGTGGGCTCCTGGAAGATCATCGCGACCTCCTTGCCCACCAGCGCGCGGCGCGCCTTGTCGGAGATGCCGAGCAGGTCGCGGCCCGCGAAGCGCATGTGGTCGGCGCGCACGCGGCCCGGGAAGCCGATCAGCCCCATCAGCGCCATCATGGTCACGCTCTTGCCCGAGCCCGACTCGCCGACGATGCCGAGCACCTCGCCCTCCTCGAGCGAGAGGCTCACGCCGTCGACCGCATGCATCACGCCGCCCTGGGTCGGGAATTCGACGTGCAGATCCTGGATGTCGAGCAAAGGCATCGATGCGTTCCCTTGCTTCAGCGCTTGAGCTTCGGATCGAGCGCGTCGCGCAGACCGTCGCCCAGCAGGTTGAAGGCCAGCACCGCCGCGAGGATGGCGAGGCCGGGGAAGGTCACGACCCACCAGGCGCGCAGCACGAACTCGCGCGCATCGGCCAGCATGGTGCCCCACTCGGGCGACGGCGGCTGCGCACCGAGGCCGAGGAAGCCGAGCGCGGCGGCGTCGAGGATGGCGGTGGAGATGCCGAGCGAGGCCTGCACGATCAGCGGCGCCGCGCAGTTGGGCAGCACCTCGCGGAACATCAGGCGCAAGGTGCCGGCGCCGCTGACGCGCGCCGCGGTCACGTAGTCGCGCGAGACCTCGGCGATGACGGCCGCGCGCGTGATGCGCACGTAGTGCGGCAGCACGACGATGGCCACGGCGAGCATCGCGTTGATGAGGCCCGGCCCGAGGATGGCCACGATCACGATCGCGAGCAGCAGGCTCGGCAGCGTGAGGATGATGTCCATCAGCCGCATGATCGCGATCTCGAGCACGCCGCGGAAGAAGCCCGCGACCAGGCCGAGCACCACGCCCACCACCACCGAGAGCGCGACCACCGCGACGCCGATCGACAGCGACAGGCGCGCGCCGTGCATCAGGCGCGAAAGGATGTCGCGGCCGATGGCGTCGGTGCCCAGCAGGTAGGTGAGCGAGCCGCCCTGCTGCCAGGCCGGCGGCTGCAGGAACACGGCGCTGTTGGTCTGGTTGGGCGCATGCGGCGCGATCCACGGCGCGAGCAGCGCGACCAGCAGCAGCACGACGATGGTGGCGAGGCCGATCACCGCGCCGCGGTTGGCGCTGAAGGCGCTCCAGAATTCGCGCCAGGGGCTGGGCGGCACCGTGGCACCGGAGGTGGCGCTGGGAAGGGTGTGGGTCGAGGCCATGGATTCAGCGCCGGATGCGGGGGTTGATGACGCCGTAGGTCAGGTCGACCAGCAGGTTGACCAGCATCACGATGCCGCCGAGCAGCAGCATGCCGCCCTGCAGCACCGGATAGTCGCGCCGGCCGATGGCCTCGATCAGCCACTTGCCGACGCCGGGCCACGAGAAGATGGTCTCGGTGAGGATGGCGCCGGTGAACAGCACGCCCACCTGCAGCCCGATCACCGTGACGACCGGGATCAGCGCATTGCGCAGCGCATGCAGGCCCACCACGCGAAAGCGCGACAGGCCCTTGGCGCGCGCGGTGCGGATGTAGTCCTCGCCGAGCACCTCGAGCATGGCCGAGCGCGTCATGCGCGCGATCACCGCCAGCGGCACCGTGCCCAGCACCACGGCCGGCAGCACGAGGTGGTGCAGCGCCGACCAGAAGGCGTCGATCTCGCCGGCGCGCAAGGCATCGAGCAGCAGGAAGCCGGTGTCGGGCTCGACGTAGTACTGCACCGAGATGCGGCCCGAGACCGGCGTCCAGCCGAGCTGCACCGAGAAGAAGAGGATGAGCAGCAGGCCCCACCAGAAGATCGGCATCGAGTAGCCGGTCAGCGAGGTGGCCATCACGCCGTGGTCGAAGATCGAGTTGCGCCGCACCGCGGCGAGGATGCCCGCGGGCAACCCCAGCAACAGCGCGAACGCGATGGCGCAGATCGCGAGCTCGATGGTGGCCGGGAACAGCGCGAGGAACTCGTTCATCACCGATTCCTGCGTGATCAGCGACTTGCCGAGGTCGCCGTGCAGCACGCGCGCGATGTAGATGCCGTACTGCACGATCACCGGCTTGTCGAGGCCGTAGGCCGTGAGCAGCTCGGCATGGCGCGCGGGGTCGATCCCGCGCTCGCCGGCCATGGTCTCGATGGGGTCGCCCGGCACCAGCCGGATGAGGAAGAAGGCAAGCAGCGTCATGCCGAAGAAGGTCGGCACCAGCAAGCTCACGCGCGTGAGGAGGAAGCGAAACATCGACCCGCAATATGCAAGATCGATGCCGCGGCCCCACCCGGGCCGAACCCTTACTTTTTGGCGTCGCGCAACTCTCTGCGCAGGATCTTTCCGACCGGTGTCTTCGGCAGGTCAGTGCGAAACTCTACGATTCGCGGCTGCTTGTAACCCGTAAGGTTTGCTCTGCAATATTCGCGCACCTGCGCCTCGGTGAGCGACTCGTCCTTCTTCACGATCACGAGCTTCACGGCCTCGCCGGTCTTCTCGTCGGCAACGCCCACGGCCGCGCATTCGAGCACGCCCGGAATCTGCGCGACCACGTCCTCGATCTCGTTCGGGTACACGTTGAAGCCCGACACCAGGATCATGTCCTTCTTGCGGTCGACCACCTTGAAGTAGCCGCGCTCGTCGACCACGCCGATGTCGCCGCTCTTGAAGTAGCCGTCGCTGGTCATGACCTTCGCGGTCTCGTCGGGGCGCTGCCAGTAGCCGGCCATCACCTGCGGTCCCTTGATCGCGATCTCGCCGGGCTCGCCGAGCGCAACCTCGTTGCCGTTGTCGTCGAGCAGCTTGAGCCAGGTGCTCGGCAGCGGCACGCCGATGGTGCCGGTGTAGGCCTTGCTGTCGGTCGGGTTGCAGGTGGTCGAGGGCGAGGTCTCGGACAGGCCGTAGCCCTCGCAGATCGGGCAGCCGGTCTTCTCGAGCCAGAGCTTCGCGACCGCGGCCTGCACCGCCATGCCCCCACCCAGCGAGACCTTGAGGTTCGACCAGTCGACGGTGTTGAAGTCGGGATGGTTGGCCAGGCCGTTGAACAGCGTGTTGACCGCCGGGAAGCTGTGGACCGTGTGCTTCGACAGTTCCTTGAGCACCGCGGGCAGGTCGCGCGGATTCGGGATCAGGATCAGCTTGCCGCCCGTGCGCATGCTCAGCATCATGCCGACCGTGAACGCGAAGATGTGATAGAGCGGCAGCGCGCACACGCTCGTGGGCTGCTGGCCCGCGGGCACCTTGCGCATCACCGGCTCGTTCCAGGCCTCGGACTGCAGCACGTTGGCGATCACGTTGCGATGCAGCAGCACCGCCCCCTTCGATACGCCCGTGGTCCCGCCGGTGTACTGCAGCACCGCGACATCGTCGGCGCCGATGGCCGGCGTCTGCAGCGTGCGGCCCGCGCCCTGGTCGAGCGCATCGTTGAAACGCACCGCGCCCGGCAGGTTGAAGGCCGGCACCAGCTTCTTGACGTTGCGCACCACGTAGTTGACGAGCGCGCCCTTGAGGAAGCCGAGCCGGTCGCCCATCGAGGCCAGCACGATGTGCTTGACCGGCGTGGCCGCGATGCACTGCTGCAGCGTGACGCCGAAGTTCTCCATGATGATGATCGCCTTCGCGCCCGAGTCCTTGAGCTGGTGCTCGAGCTCGCGCGGCGTGTACAGCGGGTTCACGTTCACGAGGATCAGGCCCGCGCGCAGGATGCCGGCCACCGCGATCGGGTACTGCGGGCAGTTGGGCATCATGGCCGCGACTCGGTCGCCCTTGGCGAGGCCCAGGCCCTGCAGGTAGGCCGCGAAGGCCTTGCTGAGCTTGTCGGTCTCGGCATAGCTCACGTCCTTGCCCATGAAGCTGTAGGCCGTGCGGTCGGCGTACTTCGAGAAGCTCTCTTCCATGAGGCCGACCAGCGACGCGTACTGCGATGGGTCGATGTCGGCAGGCACGCCTTGCGGGTAACTGCAGAGCCAGGGACGATCGGTCATGGATGTGTCTCCTCCGGAGTCGGATTGGGATGAAAACGAAAACGGCGCCTGAGCGGCGCCGTAAGGGTTTGCCCGCAGAGCGCGGGCCGGGACGGAACCTCGGCCTATTCGATGGCCTTGCCCATATCTTCCACTACTTTTTTAGCATCGCCAAAGACCATCATGGTCTTGTCCATGTAGAACAGCTCGTTGTCCAGGCCCGCGTAGCCGGCGGCCATGGAGCGCTTGTTCACGATCACCGTCTTGGCCTTGTAGGCCTCCAGGATCGGCATGCCGTAGATCGGGCTGCCCTTGGTGTGCGCGGCCGGGTTCACCACGTCGTTGGCGCCCAGGATGATCGCCACGTCGGCCTGGCCGAACTCGCCGTTGATGTCCTCCATCTCGAACACCTGGTCGTACGGCACCTCCGCCTCGGCCAGCAGCACGTTCATGTGCCCCGGCATGCGACCGGCCACCGGATGGATCGCGTACTTCACCGTGATGCCCTTCTCGGTGAGCTTGGCCGCGAGCTCCTTGACCGCGTGCTGCGCGCGGGCCACCGCCAGGCCGTAGCCCGGCACGATCACCACCGTCTCGGCGTTGCCCAGCACGAAGGCCGCGTCGTCGGCGCTGCCGCTCTTCACGGGGCGCTGCTCCTTCGCGCCGCCCGTGGCCGCCGCAGCGTCGCCGCCGAAGCCGCCCAGGATCACGTTGAAGAACGAGCGGTTCATCGCCTTGCACATGATGTAGCTCAGGATCGCGCCCGAGCTGCCCACCAGGCTGCCCGCCACGATCAGCATCGCGTTGTTCAGGCTGAAGCCGATGCCCGCGGCCGCCCAGCCCGAGTAGCTGTTGAGCATCGACACCACCACCGGCATGTCCGCGCCGCCGATCGGGATGATGATCAGCACGCCCATCACGAAGGCCAGCGCGAGCATCGCGAAGAAGGCCGTCCAGTTCTCCGTCGCCATGAACACGAGGCCCAGGCCCACGGTCGCCAGGCCCAGCACGAGGTTCAGCATGTGCTGGCCCGCGAACTGCACCGGCGCGCCCTGGAACAGGCGGAACTTGTACTTGCCCGAGAGCTTGCCGAAGGCGATCACCGAGCCGCTGAAGGTGATGGCGCCGATGGCCGCGCCCAGGAACAGTTCCAGGCGGTTGCCCGCGGGGATCGGATCGCCCTTGAGCGCGATGTTGAAGGCATGCGGCTCGGCCACGGCGGCCACCGCGATGAACACGGCCGCCAGGCCGATCATGCTGTGCATGAAGGCCACGAGTTCGGGCATCTTGGTCATCTCGACCTTGTTGGCCATGTAGGCGCCGAGGCCCCCGCCCACGACCAGCGCGACCAGCACGTAGCCCAAGCCGGCCGGGTTGCCGTTGGCCAGCTTCCAGATCAGCGCGCCGGTGGTCAGCACGGCGATCGCCATGCCGGTCATGCCGAAGACGTTGCCGCGGATCGAGGTGGTGGGATGGCTCAGGCCCTTGAGCGCCTGGATGAAGCAGATGCTGGCCAGCAGGTACAGCAGGGTGACGAGGTTCATGCTCACTTGGAAGCTCCCTCGGCGGCTGCGGGCGCGGCCTTCTTTTCCTTCTTCTTGAACATCTCCAGCATGCGCCGCGTGACCAGGAAGCCGCCGAAGACGTTGACCGCCGCCAGCGCGACGGCCAGCACGCCCATGGTCTTGCCCAGGCCGGTCTCGGTGAGCGCGGCGGCCAGCATGGCGCCCACGATGACGATCGCCGAGATGGCGTTGGTCACGGCCATCAGCGGCGTGTGCAGCGCGGGCGTGACGGTCCACACCACGTGGTAGCCCACGTAGATGGCCAGCACGAAGATGATGAGGTTGATGACGGTGTGAGAGACGATGTCCATGGTTTCTTCTCCTCGCGTGTTCGCTTACTTCTTCGTGACCTGGCCGTCCTGCGTGACACGGCAGGCGGCGACGATGTCGTCCTCGAGGTCGATCTTCAGCGTGCCCTCCTTGGTCAGCACGAGCTTGAGGAAGTCGAGCACGTTGCGCGCGTACAGCGCAGAGGCGTCGGCAGCCACCAGCGCGGCGAGGTTCGTTTCGCCGACGATGGTCACGCCGTGCTTGACCACCGTCTTGTCGGCTTCGGACAGCGGGCAGTTGCCGCCCACGCCATCCGGGCCCTTGCCGGCGGCGATGTCGACGATGACGCTGCCGGGCTTCATGGACTTGACCATGTCCTCGGTGATGAGGGTCGGCGCGGCACGGCCCGGGATCAGCGCGGTGCTGATGACGACGTCGGCCAGCGCCACGCGCTTGGCGACCTCGGCCTGCTGGCGCGTGAGCCAGCTCGCGGGCATCGGGCGCGCATAGCCGCCCACGCCTTCGGCGGCGTCCTTCTCTTCCTGGGTCTCGTAGGGCACGTCGATGAACTTGCCGCCCAGCGATTCGATCTGCTCCTTGACGCTGGGGCGAACGTCCGAGGCCTCGATGACCGCGCCCAGGCGCTTGGCCGTGGCGATGGCCTGCAGGCCCGCGACGCCCACGCCGAGGATCACGACCCGCGCGGCCTTCACGGTGCCGGCGGCGGTCATCAGCATCGGGAAGAAGCGCTGGTACTTGTCGGCCGCGATCATCACGGCCTTGTAGCCCGCGATGTTGGCCTGGGAGCTGAGCACGTCCATGCTCTGGGCACGGGTGGTGCGCGGCGCGGCTTCGAGCGCGAAGCCGGTGAGGCCGGCGGCGGCCACGCGCTGCAGGCCGGCGGCGTCGAAGGGGTTGAGCATGCCCACGAGCACGCTGCCGGACTTGGCGAGCGCGCATTCGGCGTCGCTCGGGGCGCGCACCTTGAGCACGATGTCGGCACCGAAGGCGCCGGCCTGGTCGGTGATCTCGGCACCGGCCGCCTGGTAGGCCGCGTCGGTCGCGCTGGCCGGCACGCCCGCGCCGCTCTGCACACGCACCGTGTGCCCCAACGCCACCAGTTTCTTCGCCGTCTCCGGGGTCACGGCCACTCGGGTTTCGCCTGTCGTTGTCTCGGCAGGCACGCCTATCAGCATAGAGTTCTCCTCAGGGCAAGGTGCAGCGCGAAATGCGGGCGAAGCTTACAGCAAGACATTCGGCCCGATCTGTCGCGCAAGGGGCGAAGTATCCATGCTCCAACGTCCGTGGCTGCTGAAAATCTAGCTATCCATTTGATAGCTTATTGGTGATGGATCGAGGCCTTTCCCTCTGACGCGCTGTAAGGAAACCGGTCTCAGGCGGCGCCGGCGCGGCGGCATCGTGCGGCGCAAAAACAACGCCGGCGTTTGCACGAACTTCGTGTCATCTACAGGACAAAGATGTAGGCCTTTGTAATCATTCTTCCATGGATTGATTTAAAAGAAGGGTTCATGTGCATTAGTTGCAGGGCAGATTGCTTACCTTAGACGCAGATAGATACACTTCGCCTCACTTGGAGCCGTACACAGAGGCGGCCCATGGGAGGAAGTAAGGGGGTAAAAAAATGCGCATTGCTGTCCTCGACCACGAGGCCCATCAGAGAAAACTGATTCATCAGACCATGGCGTCGCTCGGGCACGAGTGCCATGAGTACGCGGACGGAAAATCGCTGCTGCATTCGATGCGGCGACAGACCTTCGATCTGCTGCTTCTCGACTGGCACCTGCCCGACATCCGCGGCCTCGACGTGGTGAAGACGATTCGCCACGACCTCAAGAGCCGGTTGCCCGTGCTGTTCGTCACCGCACGGCACGACGACGCAGACATGGTCGCCGGGCTCAACGCGGGAGCCGACGACTTCATGAGCAAGCCGATCCAGGCCACCGAGCTCGAGGCGCGCGTCAACGCCCTGCTGCGGCGCTCGTACCCCGCGCAGCACGAGACCGAGCTGGTCTTCGGCCCCTACCATTTCTATCCACCCTCGCGAACGCTCAAGGTGCGCGGCATGCCGGTCGAGCTCAAGAACCGCGAGTACGAACTGGCGCTGTTCCTGTTCCAGAACCTCGGCCGCCTGCTGTCGCGCGAGCACCTGCACGAAGCGGTATGGGGCCTGGGCGTCGAGGCGCTCTCGCGCTCGCTCGACACCCACATCTCGCGCCTGCGGACCAAGCTCGACCTGCGGCCCGCCAACGGCTTCCTGCTGCTGGCGATCTACGGGCTCGGCTACCGGCTCGAAACGGTCGAAGCCGGCCAGCTCGGCGCACGCGGGGGCGAAGCGCGCAGCTCCTGAGCGGGTTCGCGTCCAATACGGGGATGATTCGCGCGGCGGCGTGCCAGCCCATGGCCCGCCTTCCGCGCGAGCGTCGAAGGAATCCATCCCCATGAACACCACCGTCCGCTGGAAACCCAACGTCACCGTCGCCGCGGTGATCGAACGCGAGGGCCGCTTCCTGCTGGTCGAGGAGCGCACGGAGCAGGGCCTGCGCCTCAACACCCCGGCCGGCCACCTCGATCCCGGCGAATCACCGGCCGAAGGCTGCGCGCGCGAGGCGCTCGAGGAAACAGCCCATGCCTTCGTGCCGACCGCGCTGGTCGGCATCTATCTCGCGCGTTCGGCCGACGATCCCGCCGTGACCTACATGCGCTTCGCCTTCAGCGGCGAGCTCGGCGAACGCGAAGCGGGCCGGGCACTCGACACCGGCATCGTGCGCACGCTCTGGATGACGGCCGACGAGATCCGCGCCAGCGTGGCGCGGCATCGCAGCCCGCTGCTGCTGCAATGCGTGGAAGACCACCTGGCCGGCCAACGGCATCCGCTGGACCTGATCCACGTCGACGATTCGGTGCGGCAAGAGCCGCGCTGAGCAGCGCTCAGACGATCACGCCGCCGCCCAGGCAGCGTTCGCCGTCGTACAGCACCGCCGACTGGCCCGGCGTCACCGCCCATTGCGTCTGGCCGAAGCGCAATGCAAAGGCATCGTCGCGCGGAGCTTCGTCGCCGGCCACCATCTCGCAGGCCGCGTCGGCCTGCCGATAGCGCGACTTGGCCCCATAGGCACCCGGCACCGGCGGCTCGCCCGCCACCCAGCTCGCGTCGTCGGCGCGCAGCGAGGTCGACAGCAGCCAGGGATGGTCATGGCCCTGCACCACCCACAGCGTGTTGTTCTCGACGTCCTTGCGCGCCACGAACCACGGCGAATGGTCGCCCGCGCCGCGTTGCGCGCCTTTTTCCTTCACGCCGCCGATGCCCAGCCCCTGCCGCTGGCCCAGCGTATAGAAGCTCAGGCCCTGGTGCTCGCCGAGCCTGCGGCCGCGGTCGTCCTTGATCGGGCCCGGTTCCTTCGAGATGTAGCGGTTGAGGAATTCGCGGAACGGCCGCTCGCCGATGAAGCAGATGCCGGTCGAGTCCTTCTTCTTCGCGTTCGACAGGCCGATCTCCTCGGCGATGCGGCGCACCTCGGTCTTGTGCAGCTCGCCGACCGGGAACAGCGTCTTCGACAGCTGCGCCTGGTTCAGGCGGTGCAGGAAGTAGCTCTGGTCCTTCGAGGGGTCGAGCCCCTTGAGCAGCTCGTGCCGGCCCGTAGCCTCGTCGAGCCGCACGCGCGCGTAGTGGCCGGTGGCGATCTTCTCGGCGCCCAGGCGCATCGCATGGTCGAGGAAGGCCTTGAACTTGATCTCGGCATTGCACAGCACGTCGGGATTGGGCGTGCGGCCGGCCTTGTACTCGCGCAGGAACTCGGCGAACACGCGGTCCTTGTAGTCGGCCGCGAAGTTCACGTGCTCGATCTCGATGCCCAGCACGTCGGCCACGCTGGCGGCGTCCACGAAGTCGATGTTCGACGAGCAGTACTCGCTGTCGTCGTCGTCTTCCCAGTTCTTCATGAAGATGCCGACCACCTCGTGCCCCTGCTGCTTGAGCAGGTGCGCGGTCACCGCGGAATCCACACCGCCGCTCAGCCCGACCACGATCCGTTGCTTTGCCATAGGGGCGACATTGTCCCAGCCCCGGCGAGGCGGGGTCGGCGTGGGGGAAATCGGGGGCGCCCGTTCAGGCGCGCAGGCTGTCGCGGATGCGGGCCAGCAGCTCGTAGGAGCGCAGCCGCGAGGCGTGGTCGAAGACCTGCGAGGTGATCATCAGTTCGTTGGCGCCGGTGCGCTCGATGAAGGCCTCCACGCCCGCGCGCACGGTGTCGGGAGAGCCCACGGCCGAGCACGACAGCACCGAGTCGAGCAGCGCGTTCTCGGCCGGGCCGACCTTCTGCCGGTAGCCCTCGACCGGCGGCGGCAGCCGGCCGGGCCGGCCGCTGCGCAGGTTGACGAAAGCCTGCTGCCACGAGGTGGCGCGGAACTCGGCCTCGGCGTCGGTGTCGGCCGCGAACACGTTGAAGCCCAGCATCACGTAGGGCTTGGCAAGCTGCGCCGAGGGCTTGAAGGTCTCGCGGTAGATCTGGATCGCCTGCATCATCTGCTGCGGCGCGAAGTGCGAGGCGAAGGCATAGGGCAGGCCCAGGTGGGCGGCCAGCTGCGCGCCGAAGGTGCTCGAGCCGAGGATCCACACCGGCACCTCGAGCCCCGCGCCCGGCACGGCGCGCACCGCCTGCTGCGGGTTCTTCGACATGAAGTCCATCAGCTCGATCACGTCCTGCGGGAACTGGTCGGCGTCCGATTCGAGATTGCGGCGCAGCGCGCGCGCGGTGCGCTGGTCGGAACCGGGGGCGCGGCCCAGGCCCAGGTCGACGCGGCCCGGGTAGAGCGACTCGAGGGTGCCGAACTGCTCGGCGATGACCAGCGGCGAATGATTGGGCAGCATCACGCCGCCGGCGCCGATGCGGATCGTCGAGGTGCCCGCGCCCACGTGCGCCAGCAGCACCGCGGTGGCCGCGCTGGCAATGCCCGGCATGCCATGGTGCTCGGCGAGCCAGTAGCGGCGGTAGCCGAGCTTTTCGCCGTGCTGCGCCAACGACAGCGAGTTGCGAAAGGACTGCGCGGCATCGCTGCCTTCGACGATCGGGGAGAGGTCGAGGATCGAGAAATCGGTCATCCGCCGATCATGGCGCGAAGCGCCCGCGAACGCTGGCTACGGGGCTATTCGGTTTGGTATAGCGTGCCGACGCTCGCGAAGTCGCGGCCGTTCTGCTCCACGTTGACCTGGAACGGCACGCTCTCTCCGGGCGCGATGGCCGGCAGGTTGTCGACCAGCTTGAAGCCGCTGAGCTGCCCGTCGCGGTCGCGCAGGCTGACCCACAGCCGCACCTTGCCGACGATGGTCGTGCCCGGATTGCTCACCTTGCCCGTGACCTGCACGCTCTTGTAGAGGAAGCGCTGGCTGAAGTTGAGCAGCACGCTGCCGGTCTCGGCCTTGGTGCCGGTCACCTGCACCTCGAGCGGCGTGCGCGGACCGGGCAGCGCGGCGCGGCGCATCGGCTTCCACTCGACGCGGGTCTGGGTGATGCGGTCGACATCGCGCGGCTCCAGCAGGATCGGGAAGCGCTCGCCCGGGTAGAGATAGGCCAGGCCCTGGATGGCGGTGGCGCCGTCGGCCTTGCTGCCGCCGAAGCGCGAGATCACGCCGCCGGGCGCGATCACCACCGCCTCCTTGCTGCGGTTCACGAGCTCGGTCAGGAACAGCGGCCGCTGGATGTTGCTGCGGCCCGCCACCAGCGGCAGCAGCTCGAGATCCTTGGTGTCGAAGCGCTCGCTGTCGTCGGCCAGCAGGTCCTCGGTGCTCAGCCGCAGGTCGGCGTGGAAGACCTCGGGCGCGCCCACGGTGCGGATCACGCGGTCGGCGCTGCGCACCGCGCTGCGCGAGCCGCCGGCTTCGATGGTGCTGTAGGCGATGCGGTAGTCCCAGGCCGCGACCTGCGCGGCGCGGCCGAAGCGCGCAAGGTCGATGTCGATCGCGCTGCGCGCGCCGGGCGGGATGTCGTTGCCCTGCGCATAGCCGCGGCCGAAGCCGATCACGTTGCCGGCGTCGTCGTAGAGCGTGGCGAGCGCCTCGACGCCGCCGATCGCCGCATCCTTGCGCTCGTTGACCACGCGCCCCACCAGCCGCACGCGGTCGCCCTGCTGCACCAGCCGCAGGCGCGTGAACGCGAGCCGCGGGCCGTCGGCCGAGCGGTAGGGTGCCGACAGGCGCTGCACCTGCAGCTCCTGGCGCGTGACGTTCTTGCCGCTCGGCAGGTCGATCAGCAGCGGCGCGCTCTCGCCGGGCTCGAGCACCGAGATCGGCAGCGATTCGCCGCGCTCCTCGAGCCGCGTCTCGCCGTCGTAGTAGGTGGCCTTGACGCTCGCGCGCTCGAGCGGCTTGCCGGTCTCGTTGCGCGCCACCACCAGCAGCTTGGGCCGCGCCGAGCTGCCGCTGCCCACCAGCACCTGGCGCGGTTCGCCGAGCTTGAGGCCATCGGTGGGAATGTTGCGGTCGACCACCGAGGCGACCGCGGCGCGGCGGCCGCCGTCGGACGTGTCCTTGCGCGTGAACATCTGCACCACCGTCACGAGCAGGGTGATGCCGACCACGGCCGCGACCGCGAAGCCCGCGGTGCGCATCGCCACCTTCTGCCGCGCCGCCTGCTCGTCGGCGAGACGGCGCGCGGCCGCATCCTTGACCTGGTCGAGCACGCGGTCGAGGCGGTCGGAGATGTCGTCCTCCACCAGCGTGACGGAGCCGCAGTGCTGGCAGGTGAATTCGTTGAGGCCGGTGCGCTTGAGCACGCTGCTGCCGCATTCGCCGCACTTGAGCGTCTGGAGATCGATGGTCATGGGAAGCGCTGGTCGTTGTCGTCTTGTTCGTTGGAATGGCACTGGCCGTCGATCGCCTCGCGCAGCGCGGCGCGCAGGCCCTCGATGTCGCCCGCGCGCACTTCGCGCACGCCCTGCCGGCCCGCGAGGCCGCAGGCGGTGGAGGCCACCACCGGCACGCCGGCCGCGAGCGCGCGCAGCGCCGCGCGCGGCGCATGCTCCACATGCGCGGGCAGCACCACCACGCGGGCGCCGTCGAGCCAGTCGCCGCGCGGATCGCGGGCCGCATCCAGCGCGATGCCCCGCCAGAGCGAGGCATCGGCCGATGGCGAGCCGAGCACGCGCAGGCGCCATCCGCTGCCGCGCAATGCCGCGGCCAGCTCGCGCGCGCCCTTGCGCGCGAGGGCGCTGGCGGGCAGCACGACCAGCGGCGCGCCATCGTCCGGTGCCCGATTCGCACGCGGCGACATGCCGGGCAGCACCCATTCGAGCCGCTCCAGCGTGGCCTGCGGCGCCGCGGTGGCCATCGCGTCCGCCACCGCCGCATGTGGGGTGACCACCGTGGCCGCGCGCGCGAATGCCTGGGCTTCGGCACGCACCAACGACGGCGCGGCACGGAAGTCGCGCAACGTGGTGTCGTCGGGCCAGCGCGCCGCGGCCGCATCGAGACGTGCCTCGATCTCGGCCATCGGCAGCGCGCCGGCCAGCACGGTGAACGCGCGTCCGTCGAGCGCGCCGAGGCGCTGCAGATGCGGCAGCAGCGCCTGGTCGACCACCAGCTGCGTGTGTTCGGGCCGAAGCCGTGCCGCGAAGGCCCGCGCGAGCCAGCGCTGCGCATCGATCACGCCGGCCTGCCGCCGCCCGCCTTCCCGGCGCGCCCACAGGCGGCGCCACAACGCGCCGCGAACGCTGGCCAGCCAGGGGCGGTGCACCGAGGCCTCACCGCCACGCCAGTCCCTCATCGGCCGCCAGAAAGCCAGCCGCACGGGCGCGCGCTGCATGCGGTCGGCCTCGGGATGCCGGGCCTCGAGGTAGCGCGCGAACTCGGGCGTCCATGCGTCGAGCAGCACGGCGGTCCGCCCCTGGGCCGCGACCGGCAGCGCGGGCCGGTGACGGAAGCAGTCGTTGCGGTCGCAGCTCAGGCAGCCGCGCGCCACGGGCGGCGCCAGCGCGTCGGCGCCGGCATCGCGCGGCGCGCGCCACATCACGCGCGGCGCGACCGGCGGCGCATGCGCGCGGATGCGCAGCACCAGCTCGGTGGCGGTGATTTCGACTTCGAGCCGCCACGCATGGCGCGCGCGCAGCTTGAGGTCGACGTAGTTCCAAAACACGGTCGCGTCGACCGCATCGTCGGGCCCGGCCGCGGCCTGCTCGATGCGCGCGGTGTGCGTATGGCGCTCGACCAGTTCGAGTCCCGCGCGAGCGCCGACCGTGGCCAGTGCATTCGAGAGCTGGCAGAGCCCGCCCGCCAGTGTCGGCACCACGCAGCCGCCGCGCAGTTCGCGGCCCTGCACGAAGCCGCGCCATGCGCTGGGCCGGCCGAGCTGGCGCCAGAAGCTCAGCAGCTCGCCCGCGGGCACCTCGATGGCATCGAAGGCGGCGCGCGCCATGCGCAGGTTCTGCACCTTGCCGGCGACCAGCGCGAATTCGTCGTCGCGGCCATCGGTCCACAGCGGGCTGCTGAAGCGCGCCAGCACGGGCGCATCGGCCAGCGCATCGGCCATGGGCCAGCGGCGCGCGGAAGGACGCCAGGTTTCGCGCAACCCATGCGCGATGGCCAGCAACCGGGAGCGCAGCCAGAAATCGATCGCATCGATGCGGCGCGGCGGCTGCCAGGCCTGCACGCTCACGCCGATGGGCCTCGCTTGCGCCACTGGCCGAGGTCGACCTCGATGCGTTCGTCGATGTTGCCGCTCCAGTGCACGGCGAAGCCGACGCCCTGGAGCAGCGCGGCGATGCGCTGCCCGACCGCCACGGTATTGGCCTCGCGCCGCGCGATCTCGGGAATCAGGCCGCCGCTGAAGGCCAGGTGCAGCCGGCCGGTGCGCACCGCGCGCTCGAGGTCCTGCGCGTGATAGAAGCAGCAGCCCACGATGCCCGAGGCGTCGCGGCCGGCGGCGCGCCAGGCATCGCGCACGTCGTCCTGGCCGTCGGCCAGCGTGTTGCCCGCGCGGTGCAGCGCGATGATCTTCTCTTCGCGCAGCTGCGCGAACGCGGTCTCGAGGCGGTCGTATTCGGTCTGCGCGGGCCACTCGGCTTCGGCCGCATGCTTGGCGGCGCAGGCGCGCGCGGTCTCGGCCTTGACCCAGGCCCGGTCATCGGAAGTCAGCTCGTCGGGATCGAGGTACTCGTCGGTGATCATCCATTCGACGTCGGCGTCGTGATGAAAGCCTGACCACACGAGATCGTGGATCCTTTGTCGCGTGTCTTCGGTGTCGAGAGTGAGGGCCATGCGTAATGGGTCAGCCGCGCTCGGCGGCGGGGTCGTGCTTGCTTTTGTCGTGGCAGAAGCGCCCGTACATTTTCGCGTGCCCGCACCACAATGGCGCTGTAGGCCGAAAGCATGACGTTGTGCGGTCCATCGAGCCGCGAGCAACATCATCGATCATGCATTGCAGCATGGCAATGCGCCATTCGGCGGACGACGGCTCGTGCGATCGGCCGAATGGGAGAGCGAAGCGCACCGCGGCGGTGCAACGTTGCAGTGGCGTGTCGCGGTGTCCCAGCGACCGCGCGGGTTCGCACGCGACGGCATGGAGGCCGAAAGCGCTCGATATGCCGCATGCGGCTCTGTGCGATTTGCGCGACAGACTCGGTTTCACGGCCGCATCGGCCGCGAAGTGCGCTGCATCCGCCGTTAATGCTTTGGATTGACCGACATCCAAGCGAAAGGCCGGCCCCTGCTTTCGCAAGGGCCGGCCTCCGGGTGGCTAAACCACTCGACTCACCGCGGGAGCGAGCCCCGCGATGCGACCGAGTTCTGGGCGCCGATTACAGCGGCAGCGAGTCGCCGCGGGCAGCGGCGCGGGCTTGTGCGCGCACCGCATTGCGGTCCACGGTGCTGGCGACCAGCGGCGCCACGCCCGACGAAGCGCCTTCGGCGTAGGGGTTGTCGCTGTGTGCCGCGGCAACGGCTTCGGCACGGACGGCGGCACGGCTGGTATCCGAGGCGACCACCTGGGCCGGGCCGGCGTTGGCGCCTTCGGCATAGGGGTCGGCGCTGCGAGCGGCGATGACGGCCTGGCCGGCGACTTCGGCGCGGCTGGCGGCCGAGGTCAGGGGATGCACACCCTCATAGGTTTCTGCATGGGCTGCACCGGCAGCGGCGAGCAGGGAGAGGGCAACGGCGGAGAGGAGCTTCGAGGCGTTCATTTTGAGTATTCCTTCAATTCTTGTGACTTGACTTTGGATGATTCGAACCGGTCTTGGTGGGGCGCCGTCCCTTCGGGGGCGGCCACCTCGTCAGTGCCTGTTCACCCAGATCAGTCGCTGCCTTCTGCTTGTCTTGGAGTCGGCGGCTGGTCCGTGAGACGAATTGTGCGCCTCGAATCTAGGTAAAAACCCTAGGCAAATGGAACCGCGGCGTTCACGGGAAGGAAACAATCGATGGTCCGCGTCCGACATGGAGGGGCTTTCCCCGGAGGGATAGAGTCGCCCCATGCGTGCGGCCAACCCCACCCTTTCTCTCTCGCCATGGGGCGAAGCCGACGATGTCTGGCGCCGTCTCGCGGGCAGTTGGACCTTCGAACGCGCGATCGAAGGCCAGGCCTCGATGCACGGTACCGCTGTCTTCCATGCCATGCCCGACGCGATACCCGCGACCCTGCACTATCGCGAGCAAGGCCGGCTGCGCCTGCTCGACGGCCGCAGCTTCGACGCCCACCGCGAGTACCTGTACCAGGGCAGTCCCGGCGGTTTCGCGGTGCTGTTCGCTGAACGGCCGCCACGCCTGTTCCACGAGATCGCGCTGCTGCCGGGCGACGACGGCGACACGGCCTGGACCGGCACCGCCGCGCACCTGTGCGCCGCCGACCTCTACGACAGCCTCTACCGCTTCCTGGACGATGGCAGCTTCACGCTGCGCCACACCGTGCGCGGTCCACGCAAGGACTACGTGAGCCTCACGAACTTCCGCCGCGCAGCCTGCTGATCAGCGCCCGAGCCGCGCCGCGAGCGCATCGGCCACGCGCTCCGCGGTCTGCAGCGTGCGGATGGTCAGCGGCGCCAGCAGCCGCAGTCCGCCGCCATGGCCGGCGCGCGCGCGGTGCGCGTCGTCGAGCCGCTGCCACTGCACGTAGAAGTTCTCGGCGAACCGCAGCGTGAGCCCGAGGCCGAGCGCGATGCGGTCGGTGGGCACGCCCAGGCGGCGCAGCGGATGCAGCACCGTCTCGAGCACCGCGAGCAGGTCCTCGAAGCGCGTGGTCAGCGTCAGCATCAGCGCGAGCACCGCGGCGGTGGCGATGCGCAGCGCGCTCGCCACGCCGAGCAGCGTGGTGCCGAGCAGTGCATGGAAGCCGACGATGAGCGCGCAGGCGATCGCGATGCCGAACAGCGTGCGCACCCGGCCCCACGCGGGCCGCCCGAGCGAGGCGAACAGCGCGAGCGACAGTCCGCAGGCCGCGTCCAGCAGCGCAGGCCGGTTGGTCAGCACGAGCGCGGTGCCGCCGGCCGACAGCAGCGCGAGCTTGAGCCACGCCGGCACCGCGTGCATCCAGGTGCGCCTGTCGAGATAGAGGCTACGCATGCGGCAGGTCCATCGCCGCGCGTTGCCGCACGTCCTGCGCATAGGCCTCGCAGACCTCGCGGCCCGGGCCGTCGGCGCGCACCCGGCCCTGCGCCAGCCACAGCACGCGCTCGAAGTCGTGCACGTGCTCGAGCACGTGCGTCGACACCAGCACCTGCTGGTCGCTCGCGGCGAGCTGCGCCGAGAGCCGGGCCTGGCTCAGCAGGTCGAGGCTCGCGAACGGTTCGTCGAGCAGCAAGGTGGCGGGCCGGCTGATCAGCAATGCCAGCAGGCACACCTGCTGGCGCTGGCCCTGGCTCAGTTCGCCGATGGCGCGCTCGGCCCAGCCCGCGAGGCCGCGCCGCGCGAGGAAGTCGCGTGCCTGCCGGCGTGCCTCGGTGCGCGATTCGCCGCGCGCCGTGAGGCTGAAGGCCAGCTCCTCGGCCACGGTCGGAAAGATGATCTGATCGTCGGGGTTCTGGAACATCAGGCCGACGTGCTGCGAGAGCTGGCGGCGATCGGCCACCGTGTCGCAGCCATGCACGCGCACCCGGCCTTCGCCCGGCGGCTCCAGCCCGCTGATCAACCGGAACAGGCTGCTCTTGCCGGCGCCGTTGTCGCCGATCACGCCGATGCGCGCATCGCGCAGCTCGAGCGAGAGGCCATCGAACACGCGCTGTGCGCCGCGCTCCAGCACGACGGATTCGAGACGGATGCCGTGGTCGGCGGAGGAGGGGTCGGTGTGCGGCGGCAAGGGGCCGTCACTGTACCCGACGGCTCATGCCCCCGAAGGGCGCTCGGCCCGCACCAGCGGCAGCCACAGCAGGAAGCGCGTGCCCGCCGCATCCGACTCCCACGCCACGTGCCCTTGCACCGCCAGCGCGCGGCGCTGCATGTTCTGCAGGCCGCGGCCCCGGCCGCCGGTCAGGGCCTGCTCGACGTCGAAGCCCTGGCCGTTGTCCTCGATGCGCACCCACACGTGCGCGGCATCCGTGCCGGTCGCCACGCGGATGGTGGTGGCGCGCGTGTGGCGCAGGGTGTTGGAGATGCTTTCCTGCACGATGCGCAGCACGTGCAGCGCGCTCGACGGATCGAGCCACGGCAAGGGCGGGATCTCCTGCACCTCCCAGGTCAGCGACACGCCCATGCCCTCGAGCCGCGGGCCGAGCCGGTAGCGCAGGGTGGCGAGCAGCAGCAGCAGGTCGGCGTCGATCGGCTCCATCGAGTCGATCGTGAGCTTCAGGTCGTCGAGGCAGCCCTGGAGGATCTGCGACACCTTCTGGTCGCTGAGCCGGCCCTCCTCCACCGAGCGGATCGCGCTGATCAGCGAGGAGCCCAGCCCGTCGTGCATGTCCTGCATCAGCCGCTGGCGCTCGTCGCTGATGGTCTTCTGCCGCTCGACCTCGCGCAGCCGGCGATGGCTCAGGTCGAGCTCGCTCTCGCGCGCCTGCAACCGCTGCGCGAGGCTGGCGTTGACGCGTTCCACCTCGCCGATCGCGTGCACGTAGCGCCGATACAGCAGGATGCCGAAGACGGCGAAGGTGACGGCGTTGGTGTAGGCGCCCAGGTACCAGCCCTCGGGGCTCACGATGTTGTTCTGCACCATCCAGTCGGTGGCGCCGAGCAGCACGCACACGCCGATGCCGGCCGCCACCAGCCGCCCCTCGGGCGAACGGCGCCAGGCGCTGATGCCGCCCACCAGCCCCACCACCGTGGCCATGCCCGCCACCACCAGGTAGATCAGCGGCGTGACCTGCGGCGTGTTCGGCAGCAGCGCGATGCCGGGCAGGGTCAGCACGCTGACCAGCAAGGTGATCGTCGTCACGGCCCAGGTCAGCAGCGTGAGCGGCCGCTCGTGCAGCTGTCGCAGCGCGTAGTGCACCACCGCCACCAGCCAGAACAGCGCATTGACCGTGAGCCAGGCGAACCAGTCGTTGGCGATCGGCAGCGAGACGTAGAAATGCAGCCCGCGCAGGTACGAGGTGGTAGCGAGGTTGAAGAACAGCAGGTAGCCGGTCTCGTGGCGGCGCCACAGCCACACGAACAGCGCGAACACGCCCACCGCCATGAAGGCCGCGCTCAGCATCGCGGGCAGCTCCTGCTGCAGCCACTGGCGCATCTGGTAGCGGCCCTTGAGCGCGTCGACCGGCCCCAGCCACAGCGAGGCGATGCCCACCTGCGCGGCGCGGGTGTGCTCGAGCCGGATCAGGATCTCGGCCGGCCGCGCGGCCGAGCCGTCGTCGCGCTGCTCGAACACCACCCACAGCGGCGTGCGCGTGCTGTTCCACAGCGGTCCCAGTTCCTGCGCGCGATACACCAGCCGGCCATCGGCATAGATCGCGATCGTGCCGTCGGTCTTCACGCGCGAGCCGTACAGCGCGAGCGGACCGCGCAGCCCGGGATGGGGCGGCACCTTCAGCCGCAGCCAGGTGGTGCGCGTCTCCTTGCCCGGGTCCGAGATCGTGTTGGCGTCGGCCTGGTCGAGCAGCGCGATCGGCAGCGCCAGCGGCAGCTCGACCGGTTGCCAGGCATCGGGCAATTGCTGGCCGCTGAAGATCAGCGGCGGCGCCATGAAACCGTTCGCGCGCTGCACCTGCCAGTCGGCCCGCGTGATGTGCTGCGTCGCGCCCGGGGGGTACTTGCCGCCCGAGTGGTCGCCGAAGAAGGCCCCCATGGCCACCAGCAGCGCCACCGACACCACGAACACCAGGCAGGCGATCGGCGACGGCAGGCGTGCCTTCGCCCGGGCCAGGGGCCCCTCGCCTTCGCGGCGAACGTCGGTGGAAGCGTTTTTGGAGAACAAGGCGCGCCGGATGCGGAGGATTCGGCGCGAATTGTCGGGCAGAGCCCCGGCGCCGCGCCATGCCGGCGGGGCAAGAGGCGCGTTTGCCCTACACCGGCCCGTTGCACCGGCCGTCAGTGCCGCTCGACGAACGCCCGGATCGCTCCGACGATGCCCGCCGCATCGAGGCCCTGCAACGCGAGCAGTTCGCCCCGATCTCCATGCCCGATGAAGACATCGGGCAGGCCCAGGCGCAGCAGCCGCACCGGCAGCCCTTCCATCGCGATGCGCTCCGCGCAGGCCGCGCCCGCGCCACCGATGACCGAGGCCTCCTCGAGCGTGACGAGCACCTCGTGCGTCGCGGCCAGGTCGAGCAGCAGCGCCTCGTCGAGCGGCTTGACGAAGCGCATGTTGGCGACGCTCGCGTCGAGCGCCTCGGCGGCCTCCATCGCGGCATGGAGCAAGGGCCCGAAGGCGAGCAGCGCCACCCTGGCGGGACTGTTGCCCGTCGACCTGCGCACGACCACGCCGCGGCCGAGTGCCAAGGGCTGGTCCGTGCGAACGCCGTCGTCCGCGGGGACGACGGCCCTCGGGTAGCGCACCGCCGACGGCCCGTCGTGATCCAACCCCAGCGCGAGCATCCGCCGGCACTCGTGCCCGTCGGCCGGCGTCATCAGCAGCAGGTTCGGAACGCAGCGCAGCGCCGCCACGTCGAAGGCGCCCAGGTGCGTGGCACCGTCCCCGCCCGCGATTCCCGCGCGGTCGATCGCGAACAGCACCGGCAGGTTCTGCAGGCAGACGTCGTGGACGAGCTGGTCGTAGCCGCGCTGCAGGAAGGTCGAATAGATCGCCACGATCGGCCGCATGCCGGCCACGGCGAGTCCCGCGGCCAGCGTCACCGCATGCTGCTCCGCGATGGCGGCGTCCACGAAGCGCGCCGGGAATCGCCGCTCGAAATCGACCAGGCAGGAGCCCTCGCGCATCGCGGGCGTGATCGCGACGATGGCCGGGTCGTCGGCCGCCGCGTCGCACACCCATTGGCCGAAGACCTGGCTGAAGCTCGGGCGGCTCGCGGCCTTGGCGGCCACGCCCACGGCGAGGTCGAAGGGGCCGGGCCCGTGGTAGGTGGTCGGGTCGGCCTCGGCCGGCGCATAGCCCCTGCCCTTTTGCGTGACGACGTGGAGGACCTGCGGCGCGCGCGATCGCTTCGCGGCGCGGAACGCGGCCACGAGCGCCTCGGCATCGTGGCCGTCGATGGGGCCGGTGTAGCGCAGGCCCAGCAGCTCGAACAGCGAGCGGTGGTCGGCGCGAGCGGATGCGCCCCGCTCGACCAGGCCGCGCAGATGCTGGTGCAGCGCGCCCAGCGCGGGCGAGATCGACATCCCGTTGTCGTTGAGCACCACGACCAGCGGCAAGGTCGCGAAGCTGCCCGCATGGTTGAGCGCCTCGAAGGTCATTCCCGCCGAGAGCGCGCCGTCGCCGACGATGGCGACGGCATGCCTGCCGTCGTCCCGCATGCCCATCGCGATGCCCACCGCCGCCGAGACGGCGGTGCCCGCATGGCCGGCACCGAAGGGGTCGTAGGGCGACTCGTCCCTCGAGGTGAAGCCCGACAGGCCGCCGACCTTGCGCAAAGTGGCCATCGCCGGGCCACGGCCCGTGAGGATCTTGTGCGCATAGCACTGGTGGCCGACATCCCAGACCAGCGCATCGCGCGGCGTGTCGAAGACGTGGTGCAAGGCAAGGGTGAGCTCGACCACGCCGAGGTTCGAGGCGAGATGGCCGCCCGTTCGCGACACGCTGCGCAGCAGCGCGCTTCGGAGATCGGTGGCCACTTCGACGAGGTCCGCGGGATCGAGGTCGCGCAACTGCGCGGGCGTGGGAAAGCTGGATGACGGGTCGGAGGGCGGCATGGATGCCTTTGGGTTCTCGAGGGGTTGTCTTCGGCCCCGGCGGGCGCCATGGGCATGGGTACGGATCTGCCACACCAATAGTTGCTATCGCATGCAGATAGATCCGCCGAGATCGAGGTCATGGCGGCGAATCATGGCCAATTCAGCCTTCTTCATCGCCCACATCGCCTCGATCCACGCCAGGCAGGTTACAGCACAACTGATTGCATTTGCAATCAACTGGGGATACATTGTCGTTGCGCATTGCACGATTCATATCCACATAATGAAATTTAAAGGCGATGCGAACGACGTTCGAACAACGAACCGCACAACGAAGGAGCAACGAATGAACGACTTGGCGAGCGCGGACGACATCGATCCGCAAGAGACACGCGAATGGCTCGACGCCATGCGCGCCGTGGTGATCCACGAAGGCCGCGACCGGGCCCATTACCTGCTGGACCAGTTGATCGAGCAGGACCACGCGGCCGCGGGCCGCTATGCCGCGCCGCGCACCACGCCCTACGTGAACACCGTGCGCGTCGCCGACCAGCCGGCCTTTCCGGGCGACGTGAACATCGAGCTGCGGCTCGACGCCTACCTGCGCTGGAATGCGATGGCGCTGGTGCTGCGCGCGGGCAAGCACTCGGGCGTCGGCGGCCACATCGCGACCTATGCCTCGGCCACCACGCTCTACGAGACCGGCTACCGGCACTTCTTCCGCGCCGCCACGCCCGGGTTCCTTGGCGACATGCTCTACATCCAGGGCCATTCCTCGCCCGGCATCTATGCGCGCGCCTATCTCGAGGGGCGCCTGTCGGAGCAGCAGATGGACCGCTTCCGGCGCGAGATCGGCGGCGGCCTCGCCTCCTACCCGCATCCGCGCACGATGTCGGACTTCTGGCAGTTCCCGACCGTCTCGATGGGCCTCGGTCCGCTGATGGCGGCCTACCAGGGACGCTACATGCGCTACCTCGAGGACCGCGGGCTGATCCCGGCGCAGGGCCGCAAGGTCTGGGCCTTCCTCGGCGACGGCGAGCAGGACCAGCCCGAGACCCTGGCCGCGGTCGCGATGGCGGGCCGCGAGAAGCTCGACAACCTGATCTTCGTGGTGAACTGCAACCTGCAGCGCCTCGACGGCCCGGTGCGCGGCAACGCCAAGATCATCCAGGAGCTCGAGAGCGTCTACCGCGGCGCGGGCTGGAACGTGATCAAGGTCGTCTGGGGCAGCGGCTGGGACGAACTGCTGGCGCAGGACCACGACGGCCGGCTGCACCGGCGCATGATGGAATGCGTCGACGGCGAGTACCAGGCCTTCAAGGCGCACGGCGGCGACTACGTGCGCGAACACTTCTTCGGCAAGGACCCCGAGCTGCGCCAGCGGGTCGCGCACCTGAGCGACGCGCAGATCGGCGCCCTCGCCCGCGGCGGCCACGACCCGCTCAAGGTGCATGCGGCCTATGCCGCCGCCGTGCGCCACCAAGGCCAGCCGACCGTGATCCTCGCCAAGACGGTGAAGGGCTACGGCATGGGCGCGGCCGGCGAAGCGGCCAACATCAACCACCAGTTGAAGAAGATGGGCGACCCGGCCGTGCGTGCCTTCCGCGACCGCTTCGCGATCCCGGTGCCCGACGAACGGCTCGAGGAGATCCCGTACATCAAGCCCGCGCCCGGCAGCCCCGAAGCCGCCTGCCTCGAGGCTGGCCTCCAGCGCGCCGGCGGGCTCCTGCCGTCACGCTCGCGCGGACCGGGCCCGCTGGCAACGCCCGCGCTCGCGGCCTTCGCGAGCCACCTGCAAAGCAGCGGCGAGCGCGAGTACGCCACCACCATGGCCTTCGTGCGCATCCTCGCGCAACTGCTCAAGGACCCGGTGCTGGGCCCGCGCGTGGTGCCGATCGTGCCCGACGAGTCGCGCACCTTCGGCATGGACGGCATGTTCCGCCAGGTCGGCATCTACTCGCACGTGGGCCAGCTCTACACGCCGCAGGACGCCGACCAGCTGAGCTTCTACAAGGAGGACCGCCAGGGGCAGATCCTGCAGGAGGGCATCAACGAGTCGGGCGCGATGTCGTCCTGGATCGCGGCGGCGACCGCGCACAGCACGCACGGCGTCGCCACCATCCCGTTCTACATCTTCTATTCGATGTTCGGCTTCCAGCGCGTGGGCGACCTGGCCTGGGCGGCCGGCGACATCCGCGCGCGCGGCTTCCTGCTGGGCGCGACCTCGGGCCGCACCACGCTCGAGGGCGAGGGCCTGCAGCACGACGACGGCCACAGCCACGTGCTGTCGTCGGTGATCCCGTCCTGCGTGTCCTACGACCCCGCCTACTCGTACGAGATTGCGGTCATCGTGCAGGACGGGCTGCGCAGGATGTACGGCGAGCCGCAGGAGGACGTCTTCTACTACCTCACGCTGATCAACGAGAAGAGCGCGCATCCGGCGATGCCCGAGGGTGCCGAGGAAGGCATCGTGAAAGGCATGTACCGCCTGAAGCGGGGCGCCCGTGCCGCCGGCGCGCCGCACGTGCAGCTGATGGGCAGCGGCGCGATCCTCTCCGAGGTGATCGCGGCCGCTGCGCTGCTGCAGCGCGACTTCGGCGTGAGCGCCGACATCTGGAGCGTCACGAGTTTCTCGGAGCTGCGCCGCGACGGCCTCGAAGCCGAGCGCTGGAACCGCCTGCATCCGGCGCAGGCGCCGCGCGCTTCGTACGTCGCGCAGTGCCTGGCTGGCGAGGACGGGCCGGCGATCGCCGCCACCGACTACATGAAGATCGTGCCCGACCAGATCCGCCCCTTCGTCGGGGAGCGCCGCTTCGTGACCCTGGGCACCGACGGCTTCGGCCGCTCCGACACGCGCGAAGCGCTGCGCGCCTTCTTCGAGGTCGACCGCCATCACGTCGCGCTCGCGGCGCTCAAGGCACTGGCCGACGACGGCACGGTCGACGCGGAACTGCCGGCGCGGGCCCTGTCGCTCTACGGCATCGACCCCGAAGCCAGGTACGCGGCGCTGCCCTGACGATGCGCGCCGTGGCGGCGGAGAGAGAATCGAGGTCCACTCTCGAAAACGCTCTCCCCCGTATGGCAACGCCCCGTTCCACCGCCGTGCGCGGCACCTCCACCTGGGCCTCCTTCATCAGCGCCTATGTGCTGGTGCTCGACTTCATGGAGGACAGCTTCCGCAAGGAAGGCCTGCCGCCGCTGACCTGGTACGACGTGCTGTGGCTGCTCGACGCCTCGCCGAACGGCCGCATGCGCATGCACGAGCTCGCGGAGCGCGCGGTCTACAGCCGCAGCTTCATCTCGCGCATCGTCACCACGCTCGAGGCCGAGGGCCTGGTGGTGCGCGAGGTCGACGAGACCGACGGGCGCGGCCGCGTCGCGGTGCTGACCGAGCAGGGCCGCGCGCTGCGCCGCAGGATGTGGCCGCCCTACCAGAAGCTCATCCACGAGATGTTCAACGAGCACATGACGGCTTCGGAGCTCGAGTCGATGGAGCGCGGCCTGCGCCGCGTGATCGCGGGCGCGCACCAGCGCAACCAGGACCTGCGCAGCGCCGCGGCGCAGCCCGCCGCCGAACCCCGAAGCACCCGCAAGCGCTCGCGTTCGCGCTCGACCACCCAGCGCTCGGGCGCGTAGCTCAGACGGACGAAGGCCAGCCCGACAGGAATCGCGGCGGCACGGCCTCCGTCAGCCAGACCCCGTTCTCCGCGCGATGGAAGGCATGGCCCAGCGCCTGCATTCCGCCTGCGTCAACGCGCAGCACATGCGCCTTGCCATGGCGCTGCCCGACCTGCACGGCGGTCGCCTCGTCGGCCGACAGGTGCACATGCTGCCGCGTGCCGGGCCGCAAGCCTTCGGCACGGATCGATGCGAGGAAGCGCGTGGCCGTGCCATGGAAGAGCACGGCCGGTGGCTCCGCCGGCTCGAAGCTGCGGCGGACCTGCGGCGTCGAATGGCCCTGCAGCGCGCGGATGCAGCGGCCGTCGGCCGACAGCGCGTAGCGCTTCTTCGCGCCGGCATCGACCGCCTGCACGACCTGCGCATGCGTGAGCGCGCGGCCCGAGGCCACAGCGCCGGTCACCAGCGCATCGATCTCGGCCCAACCCTCGGCATCGAGCGCGAGGCCGATGGATTCGGGCGCATGACGCAGCACGTAGGCGATGAACCGGCTCGCGTCCTCGGGCGTCATGCGCTCTTCCAATGATCGGCCTGCGCGAGCAGCGCGTTCCACAGGCGTTGCGCATGCACGGACGGCGGACGGTCGGCCGCGCGGAACAGGTGGTACTCGAGCGGCGGATAGCCCTGCAGCGGCACCGCCACCAGCCCCTTGGGAATGCGGCAGCAGGCATTCACCACCGTCAGCCCGAAGCCGAGCTGGGCGAAGCGCAGCATCAGCTCCCAGCCATCGGCCTCGAGCGAGGGCTGCCACGACACCGACTCGGCCTGCAACAGCCGGCCGAGCAGTTCGCGGTGCGGCCGACCCGCGGGCGGCACGATCAGTTGCGCCCCCTGCAGATCGCGCAGGCGCACCGAACGGCGCGAGGCCAGCGCATGCGCGCGCGGCAGCACCAGCACCTGGCCGACGACCGTGAGCCGCACCGCATGCAGATCGGCCGGCACGGCGCCCAGAGGCGCGATGCCCAGTTGGGCCTGGCCCGCTCGCACCGCCTGCACCGAGGCGTCGCGGTTGCGCGTGAGCAGCTGCAGGTGCGGCGAGGCACCCGGCCCCGAGAACTGCGACAGCGCCTTGCCCAGCAGGTAGAGGTAGGCGCCCTCGCCGGCCGCGAGGCTGACCACCGCCTGCTCCTGCCCCTGCGCGAGCCCCTTCACGAAGCGCTGGTTGAGCAACAGCAACTCGCGCGCATGGCGCGCCACCTGCTCGCCCGCGCTCGTGAGCTGCAGCGCGCTGCCCACGCGCAGGTAGAGCTTGGCGTCGAGCTGCTCCGACAGCTTTCGCACCTTCGCATGCAGGGCCGGCTGGCTGATGTGCAGCAGGCGCGCCGACTCGCTGAAGTTCAGCGTGTCGGCGAACACGGCGAAGGATTGCAGCGCGTCGAGGTTGGTGCGGGGGATGTCCACCTATCCATTCTATGGATAGCCCATCGCATATCGGTAGTTCCTGGTGATGGCCTTCGTTCCTACGATCCACCGCACACAAGAGAAAGGAACACGACATGAAGAACGCATCGCAACATTTCCCGCGCCTGGGCATCGACATCGGCCGCGTGCTGATCGCGGCCGAACGGGCCGACGGCGGCGACACCGCCTTCATCGGCGGCTCGCTGCGGGACGCGCTCGACACGCCGCCCTACGAAGGCATGTTCGAGGCCGTCGCGCCGCTGGTCGATCGCTTCGAGGGCCGCGTCTGGCTGGTGTCGAAGTGCGGGCCGAGCGTGCAGGCCAAGAGCCGCGCCTGGCTCGCGCACCACCGCTTCTTCGAACGCACGGGCATGGCGCCCGGCAACCTGCGCTTCTGCCTGCAGCGTCCGCAGAAGGCCGACCACTGCCGCGAACTGGGCATCACGCATTTCATCGACGACCGCAGCGACGTGCTGGGCCATCTCGAAGGCATCGTGCCGAAGCGCTACCTGTTCGGCCCGCAGGCCAGGCCCGTGGCCATGGCCGGCTTGGTGCCGCTGCCCGCATGGCGCGATGCGGCGGCGCTGGTGCGCTGAATCAGGCGTCCAGCTCGGGATAGCGCCGGAAGATGCCGTCCTCGTTGAAGGCGATGCGGCGCGGGCTCTGCAGGTAGTCGTGCACGCGCTGGCGGCGCCGAACGTTGGCATGCAGCTTCGCCACCGCCGGCGTCTTCGCGAGCGCCTGCGCGGTGGCCTTGGGAAAGGCGTACTGCAGTCCGTCGACCAGCTGGAACAGCGACAGGTCGGCATAGGTCAGCACGTCGCCCACCAGGTGCAGGTCGCCCGAGGGATTGCGCCGCAGCACGCGCTCGAACCAGTCGAGGAACTTCGGGATGCGCTGCTCGCGGAAGGCCTTCGCACGCGCCAGCGCGGCGTCGCGCTGGTCCTCGTAGTAGTCGCCGGTCGAGATCGGGTGGTGCGTGTCGTGCGCCTCGGCCACCGCGTCGGCGATGGTGAGCTGCAGCTGGTGCGTCCACAGGCCGTCCGATTCGCCGACGCCGGCCAGGCCCAGGCGCGGGCCCAGGTAGAGCAGGATCGCGGCGGTCTGGCCGACGACGATGTCGCCATCGACGAGGAAGGGCGGCGCGAACGGCGGCCGCGTCGCGAGCGGATCGGCGAGGCGACGGCCGAGGGCGCCCTCGCCGCCGCCCTCGTCCTCGCGCTCGCGCGCCACGTCGACATAGTCGGCACCGGCGGCCTCGAGCGCGAGCCGGACGAATTCGCCGCGGCCCTGGATGGTGGGCCAGTAGTGAAGTTGGTAAGGCATGTGGCCATGGTGGCAGGCCCGGCGCGGCGCCGCAACCGCCGGCAGCGAACTGTGGAACTTCGATGACAAGGAGGCGCGCGTTCGGCGAAACCGCTCAGCGCAGCAGCATGCCCAGCAGCACCGCCACCAGCAGCACGAGGTAGCCCCAGGCATGCACGCGGTCGGGCAGGCGGCCGATCAGCGGGGCGGCGGCGCGCACGCCCAGCAGCGATCCCGCGACCAGCGCGGCGAAGGCCGGCAGGTCCACGTAGCCGAGGTGCCAGCCCTCGAGCGCCGCGCCCGAGCGCCAGGCCAGCGCCATGTAGGTGGCGGTGCCGGCCAGCGCGATGGGCAGCGACAGCGGATTGGCCATGGCGGTGGCGCGCGTCATGTCGATGCCGCGGCGGCGCATCAGCGGCACGGTCATCACGCTGCCGCCGACGCCGAGGAAGGCCGCGATCAGGCCGATGACGAAGCTGCCCGCGGTGGCGATGCCGCGCGAGAGCGGCGCGATGGCCGCCGTCGCCGCGGCTCGGCGCACGATGAAACCCGGGCGCAACAGGCAGTCGAGAAGGGTGACGCCCAGGTAGACGATGAAGGCCAGCCGCACGAATTCGCCATCGGCCCGCACGGCGGCCGCGGCACCGACGATGGCGCCGAGCCCGATGAAACCGAGCAGCGGCCGGATCAGCGGCCAGTCGATGGTGCCGGCGCGCTGGTGGCGCCGCGTGGCGAGCAGCGCGCTCGCGATCATCACGCAGGTCGAGGTGGCCACGGCGATGTGCATGGCCGCGCGGCCGGTGGCGCTGTGCTCGCCATGCGCGAGCAGCAGCACGCGGTAGAGCAGCGGCACCACGACGAAGCCGCCACCGAAACCGAACAGCACGGTGGTGACGCCCGCGAGGCCGCCGAAGACCGCGAGCAGGAGATAGATCCACACGAGAGGCACTCCAGGAGAACGAAGACAGGCCTCGAAGATAGGCCGCTGCCGTGCGGCGCGCCCGCGCAAGCCGGACAATGATGTTTTCGTTCCGGCCAGGCCACTTCTTTCCCTCATGCGCAATGTCCCGATCGATGCCGTCGACGCCATCGCCCGCCCGGTGCTGGCGATCGGCACCGACTACCCGCTGGGCCAGCTGCTGCCCACGCACAGCCATCGGCGCGCGCAGTTCCTCTACGGCGCGACCGGCGTGATGGAGGTCGGCACCGACGACGGCGCCTGGGTGGTGCCGCCGCAGCGCGGCGTGTGGATACCGGCGGGCCAGCCGCACCGCGTGCGCATGCTGGGCGTGAGCACGCGCAGCCTCTACATCGAGCCGCGCGAGGCGCCGCGCCATGGCCGCCAGTGCGAGGTGCTCGAGGTGTCGCCGCTGCTGCGCCAGCTGCTGCTGGCGGCCGTCGAGGTGCCCGCCGAATACGAACGCCAGGGCCGAGACGGCCTGCTGATGCGGCTCGCGCTGCACGAACTGGCGCGCGCCGAGGCGCTGCCGCTGCATCTGCCGCTGCCGCGCGAGCCGGCGCTGGCCACGCTGTGCCTGGACTTCCTGCGCACGCCCGACATCCATGCCACGCCGGCGCAATGGGCCGCGCGGCTGCACGTGAGCGAACGCACCTTCAGTCGCCGCTTCGGCCGCGAGACCGGCATGGCCTTCGGCCAGTGGCGCCAGCGCGCCTGCGTTCTGCTGGCGCTGTCGCGATTGGCGTCCGGCGACACGGTGACGGCGGTGGCGCTCGACCTGGGCTACGACAGTCCGGCGGCGTTCTCGACCATGTTCCGCCGCGCGCTGGGCCGCCCGCCCTCGCACTTCGCGGATGCCGGCGCTCAGAGCTCCATGCGGTAGCCGACGCTGTAGATCGACTTGATCCAGTCCTCCGAACCGCCGGCCTCGGCGAGCTTGCGGCGCAGGTTCTTGATGTGGCTGTCGATGGTGCGGTCGGTCACGACACGCCGGTCGTCGTAGATGCGGCCGAGCAGCTGGTCGCGCGAGAAGGCGCGGCCGAGCGCGCCGTGCAGCACGGCCAGCAGGCGGAATTCGACCGGCGTGAGGTCGAGTTCGCAGCCGCGCACGCTGGCACGGCCCGCGGCATCGACCACCAGCAATGCGGCCTGCGCGGGCAAGGGCGCGGCCGAGGGCCTCGCGTTCGCGGCGCGATGCCGCCGCAGCACCGCGCCCACGCGCGCCACCACCTCGCGCGGGCTGAAGGGCTTGCACACGTAGTCGTCGGCGCCGATCTCCAGACCCAGCAGGCGGTCGACCTCCTCGACGCGCGCGGTCACCATGATCACCGGCACCGTGCCGATGCGCCGCAGGTCGCGGCAGATCTCGACGCCGTCGCGCCCGGGCAGCATCAGGTCGAGCAGCACGAGGTCGGGCCGCTGCGCATGGAAGGCCGGCAGCGCCGCGTTGCCGTCGGCGACCCAGTGGTGCGTGTAGCCGGCCGCCGCGAGGTAGTCGCCGAGCACGGCCGCCAGCCGCGGCTCGTCCTCGACGACGAGCACATGGCCCTGGGCCGGAAGGCCGGTGCTCATTGAAAGACCTTCGTGCTTCGCACTGCGGTGCGAGCTTGCCTGGGGCGGCCCGGCGCGGCGCTCATGCATCGATCCCCGGCAGGTCGATGACGATGCGCAGCCCGCCGAACGGCGAGGCCTGGGCCTGGATGCGGCCCTCGTGCGCCTCGACGATGTTGCGGCAGATCGCCAGGCCCAGCCCGCTACCGCCGCTGGCGCGGTTGCGCGATCCCTCGACGCGGTAGAAGCGCTCGAACAGCTTCTCGAGCTTGTCGAGCGGCACGCCGGGCGCGCTGTCCTCGACCACGATGCGCACGCCGCTCTCGTGACGATCGGCGCGCAGCTGCACCACGCCGCCGCGATCGGTGTAGCGCAGCGAGTTCTCGAGCAGGTTCGCGATCAGCTGCTGCAGCCGCCGCTCGTCGCCGCTGATGGACAGCGGCGACGGCGCGACATGCACGCGCAGCTCGAGGCCCTCGGCCTCGAGCCGGCCCTGCATGCCGCCGACCGCCGTGCGCAACACCGTGGCGACGTCGATCGGCGTGCGACGGTAGGTCATCGCGCCGATGTCGGTCAGCGAGAGGTCGTGCAGGTCGTCGACCAGCTTGCCCAGCCGGCCGACCTCGGCGTGCATTGCATCGACCGACTGCGCGGTGGTCGGACGGATACCGTCCTGGATCGCCTCGAGCTCGGCGCGCAGCACCGCCAGCGGTGTGCGCAGCTCGTGCGAGATGTCGGCCATGAAGGTGCGGCGCGCGCGCTCGGTGTGCTCCAGCGTCTGCGCCATGCGGTTGAAGTCCTTCGCGAGATGGCCGAGCTCGTCGTTCGAGCCGACCTCGATGCGCGAGGCGTAGTCGCCGGCCGCCAGCCGCTGCGTGGCGCCGGCCATGCCGCGCACCCGCCGCAGCAGCGCGCGCGACAGCACGAAGGTCAGCAGCGCCGCCACCGCGATCGAGCCCAGGCCGATCAGCGTCAGGGCCTTGAACTGCCGCTCGAGGAAGCGCGCGTCGTCCTTGGGCAGCACGTCCTCGAAGGGAACCATCGCCACCCAGCCGACGATGCGCCCGTCGACCGACACCGGCAGCCGGATCGAGTCCGGCCCGACCGAGGGATTGCCCACCACGCGGCGCAGTTGCGCATCGAGCAGGCCGATGCGCGCGAGGGCGCCGGTCTGGTCGGACGAGGCGAGCTGCGGCGCCGGATCCACGCCGGGCTCGCGCGCGATCGGCAGCACCAGCTCCATCCAGTTGCGGAAGTCCTGCCGCAGGAACTGCCAGTCGCCGTGCGCCGCATAAGCCGCGGCCACGCGCGGCACCATCTCCTGGACATGCGCACGGCCCTGCTGGTTGAGGTAGCCGAGGAAGCCGCGCGCGAACACGAAGCGCATGGCGCTGGCCTGAACCACCACCACGGCGGCGCAGGCCACCAGCACGAAGAAGAAGAGCTTGGTCCGGATGCCGATTCTCATGATGAATGCCGATGATGCCGCGCGCGGCGGCGCCCGTGGCGGGTCCGGGACCATTGGCTGCGCCGCGGCCCGCAAAAGCAAGGAAGGCCATGCCGGCGGTACGATCTTCACAGTTGCTCCACATTGCGCTCGCAAGATCGGGGCTCACGGAACCCGACTCCCCTCCCTCCCCATGCCCCCTTTTCAAGCAGCGCATCGCGGTGCGCGCGAAGCTTCGCGCGCGCCGCGAAGCGTCATCGCCTTCCTGTGCATTGGCATGCTCGCGGCCTGCGGTCTCTTGAAGCCCGACACCCCGCGCGCTCCCGTGCCGCCGCCCCCGACGGCGACCGCGCCGGCCGCCCCAGCCGCTCCAGCGGCGGCAGCCGCCGCGCTCCCTGGCGCCACGGCCGCGGCCTCCCATTGCAGCGTGGTGCTCTATGGCGACTCGATCCTGCACGGCGGCTATGGCGGCAACCTGCGGCTGGCCGAGCCGCCGGCGGCGGCGCTCAAGCGGCTGCGGCCGCGCTACACGGTCGACGACCGCAGCGCCAACGGCGAGACGGCCACCGCGCGCGCGGCGGGCTTCGCGAACGAGAAGCGCGCCGCGCGCTTCGTCGTCATCGCCCACGGCCTCAACGACGCGGCGCTCTCGCTGCCGGTGGAGGCACCGTTGCGCAGCATGATCGCCACCGCGGTGCGCGAAGGCCGGGTCGTGATCGTCACGGGGCTGTCGCGCCAGCGCATCCCGGTGCCGGGCCGCGACCAGTACGACGCGGCCATCCGCAAGGTGGCGCTGGAGACCGGCGCGGGCTTCGCGGACTGGGGCGCGGAAGAATTCAGGGCCGCCGAGATGGCCGACATCCTGCATCCGGCCGGCGCCTATTCGCAGCGGCTGTCGATGCGCATCGTGCAGACGCTCGACCGGCTGGCGCCCGACTGCCGGGTCTGAAGCAGCCATCGATCGGGCCGCATTCCCAATGAAAAAGGCCGGAAGCCCCTTGGAGCTTCCGGCCTTTTTGCCGTGTGTCTGGTCCCGCCGCCAGGAATCGAACCTGGATCTCAGCCTTCGGAGGGCCGAATTCTATCCGTTGAAATACAGCGAGAAATGGGTTTCCGGTCGAACCGGAGCCTCGCATTATCGCCTATCAGGCGGCCGCCGTTTCGGCTTCGTGCGCGGCCGCGCCATTCGCCCCCGTCTGCCGCGCGAAACCGAGGCCCGCGAGATACACCCGGAAGGTGCGCCGGCCCGTGGGCACGAGGTCGAAGGCTGCGGGATCGAGCAGCCAGTTCTGGATCAGTCCGCTGATCAGCGCATGCAGCCCCTGCGCCGCCACGCTGCCGGGCACCGGCAGCCTGATGCGGGCGCGGCGCGCGGCCAGCCGCAGGGCCTTCTCGAAATCGCCCACGCAGGCATTGCGCGCATCGAGATGCCGCTGCTGCACCGAGGCCATGTCGTGGGTGTATTCGACCTTGTGGGTCGCCACGTCGAACACGCGGCGCACCTGCGGGTCGGTGGTCATGAGGGTCAGCGCATGCACCATGCCCTCCTCGATCTCGGCCAGCGGGTCGTCGTGGCCGACGGCCGCGGCCTTCGGCGGTGCCTCGAGCGGGAGGATGACCCGCTCCATCATCGCGTTGAAAAGATCGGCCTTGTCCTTGAAGTGCCAATAGATGGCGCCCCGCGTCGCCCCGGCCTGCTGCGCGATCTGCTGCAGCGTGGTCTGGGAGACCCCTTGCGCCTGAAACAGCAGTTCCGCGGCATCGAGCAGTCGATTCCGCGTCGCCAGTGCTTCTTCCTTCGTACGACGTGCCACCAAGTCTCCTGATTTGTAAAGGCAACGCCCTTTGCATATCGTGGGGCCATTGCGTGGATGTCACTATACATCCATGAATGTATGTAAACTGTCGCCCTTCCCGATGGCCCACCTGGCCGTGCTGGCTTTCCGGCGCGGCCGCAGAAATCGCCGTCTCCCGTCTTCGCTTCAAAGGAATCGCATGCCTCTCCTGCATGTTTCGCGCCCATCGTTTCTTTCGCCGCGCCTCGCGACCGTGGCTGCCGTCGTGTTGCTGGTCATCGCGGGTTGTTCGAAGAGCGATGCCCCCGCCGGTGCCGGCGCGGGCGGCGGTGGCGGCGCCCATCCCGCCCCCGAAGTGGGCGTGATCGTCGCGACCCCGACCGACGTCGGCCTGGTGACCGAACTGCCGGGCCGCCTCGAGGCTTCGCGCGTCGCCCAGGTGCGCGCCCGCGCCGCCGGCATCCTGCTCAAGCGCGAGTTCCGCGAAGGCAGCGACGTGAAGGCCGGCCAGCTGCTGTTCCGCATCGATCCGGCACCGCTGGTGGCCGCCACGCAGAACGCGCAGGCCGCGCTGGCCCGCTCCGAAGCCAATGCCGCGCAGGCCAAGGCACTGGCCGACCGCTACAAGCCGCTGGTCGAGGCCAATGCGGTGAGCAAGCAGGAATACGTCAACGCGGTGGCTTCGCAGAAGACCGCCGAGGCCGACGTGGCCGCCAGCCGCGCCGCGCTGCAGACCGCGAAGATCAACCAGGGCTACGCCGACGTGACCTCGCCGATCGCGGGCCGCATCGGCCGCGCGCTGGTCACCGAGGGCGCGCTGGTCGGCCAGGGCGATGCCACCGAGCTGGCCGTGGTGCAGCAGATCAATCCGCTGTACGTGAACTTCACGCAGTCGGCCTCCGACGTGCTGAAGCTGCGCCGCGCGGTCGCCGCGGGCCAGTACAAGCGCGCCGGCGGCGAGGACGCCGCCAGCATCCGGCTGGTGCTCGAGGACGGCACCGAGTACGGCCAGGACGGCAAGCTGCTGTTCTCCGACCTCACGGTCGACGCCACCACCGGCCAGGTCACGCTGCGCGCCGAGATCCCCAACCCCAAGGGCGAACTGCTGCCGGGCCTGTACGTGCGCGTGAAGCTCGAGCAGGCGCAGGCCAGCAACGCGATCACGGTGCCCCAGCAGGCGGTCACGCGCACCCAGCAGGGTGACCACCTCACGGTGGTGGGCGCCGACGGAAAGCTGAGCCAGCGCACGGTGAAGATCAGCGCCGCCAAGGACAACCAGTGGGTGGTGCTCGAAGGCCTGAAGGCCGGCGAACAGGTGATGGTCGACGGCTTCCAGCGCCTGCAGATGATGCCGCCGGGCACGCCCGTGAAGGCGGTCCCGTGGACGAAACCGAATCCCAACGGTGCGGCGCCCGCCGCCGCGCCGGCAGCCTCTGGCGCGGCACCCGCCCCCCAGAAGGCAGCCTCGGCTCCGGCCGAGAAGAAGTAATCAAGGAGCGCGCCCGCAATGGCCAAATTCTTCATCGATCGACCCATCTTCGCGTGGGTGATCGCGCTGTTCATCCTCGTGCTCGGCGGCGTGTCCATCACGCAGTTGCCGATCGCCCAGTACCCGCCGGTGGCGCCGCCCGCCATCGTGATCAACGTGGCCTATCCGGGCGCCTCGGCCCAGACGCTCGAGGACAGCGTGCTGTCCGTGATCGAGCGCGAAATGAACGGCTCGCCCGGCCTGATCTACATGGAATCGGTGGCGCAGGCCGACGGTACCGGTGCGATCACCATCAGCTTCGAGCCCGGCACCAATGAAGACCTCGCGCAGGTCGACGTGCAGAACCGGCTCTCGCGCGCCACGCCGCGGCTGCCCTCGGCGGTGACGCAGCAGGGCGTGCGCGTCGACAAGTCGCGCGACAACTTCCTGCTGTTCGCGATGCTCTCGTCGGACAACCCCGACGTCGACCCGGTGGCGCTCGGCGACTATGCCGCGCGCAACATCGTGCCGGAACTGCAGCGCATCGCCGGCGTGGGCCAGGTGCAGCTGTTCGGCTCCGAGAACGCGATGCGCATCTGGATCGATCCGGCCAAGCTGCAGGGCTTCAACCTGTCGCCGGCCGACGTCAACAACGCGATCCGCGCGCAGAACGCCCAGGTGTCCTCGGGCACGCTCGGCGACCTGCCGAACGTGCCGGGCCAGGCCATCGCCGCCACGGTGACGGTCAACGGCCAGCTCACCAGCGTCGAGCAGTTCCGCGAGATCGTGCTGCGCGCCAACACCGACGGCTCGACCGTGCGCCTGAAGGACGTGGCGCGCGTCGAGCTCGGCGGCCAGAGCTATGCCACCTCGGCGCGCCTGAACGGCGTGCCCGCGGTGGGCGTCGGCGTGCAGCCCACGCCGACCGGCAACGCGCTGAAGTCGGCCAAGGCCATCCGCGCGAAGATGGGCGAGCTCGAACGCTACTTCCCCAAGGGCGTGAAATGGGACATCCCCTACGACAGCTCGCGCTTCGTGCAGATCTCGATCACCGAGGTGGTGAAGACCCTGTTCGAAGCCATCGCGCTGGTGTTCCTCGTGATGTTCCTGTTCCTGCAGAACTGGCGCTACACGATCATCCCGACCATCGTGGTGCCGATCGCGCTGCTCGGTACCTTCGCCACCCTGCTCGCTCTAGGCTTCTCGATCAACGTGCTGACCATGTTCGGCATGGTGCTGGTGATCGGCATCGTGGTGGACGATGCGATCGTGGTGGTGGAGAACGTCGAGCGCATCATGAGCGAGGAAGGGCTCTCGCCGCTGGAGGCCACGCGCAAGGCGATGCAGCAGATCTCGGGCGCCATCATCGGCGTGACCGTGGTGCTGATCTCGGTGTTCGTGCCGCTGGCTTTCTTCGCGGGTTCGACCGGCAACATCTACCGCCAGTTCTCGGCGGTGATGGTGGCCTCGATCGGCTTCTCGGCCTTCATGGCGCTGTCGCTCACGCCGGCGCTGTGCGCCACGCTGCTCAAGCCGGTGGAAGCCGGCCACCACCACGAGAAGCGCGGCTTCTTCGGCTGGTTCAACCGCGGCTTCTCGCGCACCGCCAAGGGCTATGAAGGCATCGTCGCGCGCATCCTGCGCCGCGCCGCGCGCTACCTGATCATCTACGCGGCGATCATCGGCGCGGTGGTGTACTTCTACACCCATCTGCCGAGCTCGTTCCTGCCGCAGGAAGACCAGGGCAACATCATCGTGAACGTGCAGCTGCCCCCGGGCGCGACGCAGGAACGTTCGCTGTCGGTGATGCAGCAGGTCGAGGGCTTCATCATGAAGCAGCCCGAAGTGCAGAGCATCGTGAGCGTGATGGGCTTCAGCTTCTCGGGCCAGGGACAGAACGCGGGCCTCGCCTTCGTGACGCTCAAGGACTGGGACGAGCGCAAGGACCCGGGCAACTCGGCCAGCGCGCTCGCCGGCCGTGCCTTCGGCGCGCTCTCGGGCATCCGCGACGCCTTCATCTATCCGCTGAGCCCGCCGCCGATTCCCGAACTGGGCAACGCCAGCGGCTTCAGCTTCCGGCTGCAGGACCGCGCGGGCGCGGGCCACGAGGCACTGGTCAACGCACGCAACCAGCTGCTGGGCATGGCCTCGCAGAGCAAGATCCTGTCGCAGGTCCGTCCCGACGGCCTGGAAGACGCACCGCAGTTGCAGATCGACATCGACCGCGACAAGGCCAACGCCCTGGGCGTGACCTTCGACGCGATCAATGGCGCGCTGTCGACCGCGCTGGGTTCGAGCTACATCAACGACTTCCCGAACCGCGGCCGCCTGCAGCGCGTGGTGGTGCAGGCCGATGCGCCGGCGCGGATGCAGCCCGAGGACATGCTCAAGCTCAATGCCACCAACACGCAGGGCCAGCCGGTGCCGCTGGGCGCGTTCGCGACCACCAAGTGGGTCAACGGCGCGACGCAGACGGTGCGCTACAACGGCTATCCCGCGATGCGCATCAGCGGCGACGCGGCGGCCGGCTACAGCACCGGTGCCGCGATGGCCGAGATGGAAAAGCTCGCCGCGCAGCTGCCGCAAGGCTTCGGCTTCGAGTGGACCGGCCAGTCGCGCGAGGAAAAGCTCGCCGGCTCGCAGGCCATGATCCTCTACGGCTTCGCGATCCTGGCGGTGTTCCTCTGCCTGGCCGCGCTGTACGAGAGCTGGTCGATCCCGCTGTCGGTGATCCTGGTGGTGCCGCTCGGCGTGATCGGCGTGCTGCTCGCGACGCTGCTGCGTTCGTACTCGAACGACGTGTACTTCCAGGTGGGCCTGATCACGATCATCGGCCTGTCGGCGAAGAACGCGATCCTGATCATCGAGTTCGCCAAGGACCTGCAGGCGCAGGGCCGCGGCGTGATCGAGTCGGCGCTCGAGGCCGCGCACCTGCGGTTCCGGCCGATCATCATGACCTCGCTGGCCTTCGGCCTCGGCGTGGTGCCGCTGTTCACGGCCTCGGGTGCCGGCTCGGCGAGCCAGCGCGCGATCGGCACCGGCGTGCTCGGCGGCATGGTGACGGGCACCCTGCTCGCGGTGATCTTCGTGCCGGTCTTCTTCGTGGTGGTGCGCACGCTGTTCAAGGGCAGCGAGCGCCAGCGCGAAGCCAACAAGCGGCATGCGCAAGCCGCCGGCATCACGGAGGAAAAACATGAACCTCAATAACAAACTGATTCCCACCGCGCTGGCGGCCGCGCTGCTGCTGGCCGGCTGCTCGCTGATCCCGACCTACGAGCGCCCCGCGGCGCCGGTGCCCACCACCTACCCGGGCGATCCGGCGCAGCCGGCCGGGCCGGCCGCCTCGTCGATCCCGTGGCAGGACTTCTTCACCGATCCGCGCCTCGCGGGCCTGATCCAGACCGCGCTGGCCAACAACCGCGACCTGCGCGTCTCGGTGCTCAACATCGAGCAGGCGCGCGCGCAGTTCCAGATCCAGCGCGCGGACCTGTTCCCCGCGCTGGGCCTGTCGGGCAACGGCTCGCGCTCGAGCCCCAACCCGTACCAGGCGATCGACAGCAGCCAGGGCAGCGTGACGTCGCAGTACTCGGTCAACCTCGGCATCACCGCCTGGGAGATCGACTTCTTCGGCCGCATCCGCGCGCTGAAGGACCAGGCGCTGGCGCAGTACCTCGCGACCGACGAAACGCGCAAGGCCGCGCAGATCAGCCTGATCGCCGCGGTCGCCAACGGCTGGCTCACGGTGCTGGCCGACGACGAGCTGCTCGAGATCACGCGCCAGACCTTGAGCACGCGCGAGGAATCGGTGCGGCTGACCAAGCTGCGCTTCGACAACGGCGTGTCGTCCGAGCTCGACTTCCAGGCCGCCAACTCGCTGGCCGAGACCGCGCGCGCCGCCTATGCGCAGCAGCTGCGCACGCGCCAGCAGGACGAGAACGCGCTCGCGCTGCTGCTGGGCGCGCCGGTGCCGGCCAGCGCCTTCGCGGGCGCCAAGGGCCTGGGCGGCATCCGCCCGATCCCCGACGTGCCCGCGGGCCTGCCCTCCGACCTGCTGGCCGAGCGGCCCGACATCCGCGCGGCCGAGCAGCAGCTGATCGGCGCCAACGCCAACATCGGCGCGGCGCGCGCGAACTTCTTCCCGCGCGTCTCGCTGACCACCTCGATCGGCACCGCGAGCAGCGAGTTCTCGAACCTGTTCGACCGCGGCACCAAGGCCTGGAGCTTCGCGCCCACGGTCACGCTGCCGATCTTCGACGCGGGCCGCAACATCGCGGGCCTCGACTCGGCCAAGGCCGGGCGCGAGATCGCGGTGGCGCAGTACGAGAAGTCGATCCAGACGGCGTTCCGCGAAGTGGCCGACGCGCTCGCGGGTCGCGCCACCTTCGGCGAGCAGGCACGCGCGCAGCGCGCGCAGGCCGATGCCGAGGCGGTGCGCTTCAAGCTCTCGGACCTGCGCTATCGCAACGGCGTGGCCAGCGCGCTCGACCTGCTCGACGCACAGCGCTCGCTGTTCACGGCGCAGCAGTCGGCCGTGACCACGCAGCTGCAACTGCTGCAGAACCAGGTCACGCTGTACAAGACGCTGGGCGGCGGCTGGGCCTCGCGCGATGCGGCCGCGGCCGGCACCGCGACCAGCGGCACGAGCGGTGGCGCGGCCCCCGCGGCCACGACCGGCGCGGCCTCGACGCCGCCCGCCGTCGTCATCCGCCGCAAGGGCTGAACCCGCTTCGAAGGTTGTTTGCGCGCAAATCCGCGCACGCTCATGCGACCGGCCCTTCGCCTTGCGGCGAAGGGCCTCTCTATAATCGTCGGTTGATTCGAAAAACGCCCCCCGACGAGCCCCCGATTTTGAGGACGCCATGAGCGCAGACCCGCATTACCAGGCCACCGAAGAAGCCCACACCGGTCCGATCAAGAATCCCAAGCAACTGCTGCTGGCGGTCTTTTTCTCCTTCCTCGCACCCATCTTCATCATCGTGGGCCTCGTGGCCTATGTGGTGTCCGGCAACAAGCCGGCCGGTACCGCCGAGGGCGACAACATGGCGCTCTACGGCGTCACCCAGGAAGCGCGCGACCGCGAGGTGGCCGATCGCCTGAAGAAGATCGGCGCGATCGAGATCCGCGATGCCAACCGCCCGCTGGCGGCCGGCGAAGCGGTGTTCAAGGCCCAGTGCGTGACCTGCCACGGCGCGCCCGGCATTCCCGGCGCACCGCACCTGAACGACGCGGCCGCCTGGGGCCCGCGCATCGGCCAGGGCTACGCCACGCTGCTCGAGCATGCGCTCAAGGGCAAGGGCGCGATGCCGGCCCAGGGTGGCGGCGACTTCGAAGACCTCGAGATCGGCCGTGCCGTGGTCTACATGGCCAATGCCGGCGGCGCCAAGTTCCCGGTGCCCGACCGTCCGGCGGCGGCAGCCCCGGCCGATGGCGCTTCGGCGGCCGCGGCACCCGCGGCTTCGGGCGCGGCCCCCGCAGCGTCTGGCGCGGCGCCTGCCGCTCCGGCGGCCAGCGCCAGCAAATAATTCTTCGCAGAGGATCGCGGCCCGCGCGCCGCGTCCGCCCAGCAAAAAGCCGGCTTCGCGCCGGCTTTTTTGCGTTCGCTTGCTACGCTTTAGATAGCAATTCAGGCTTGCGTGGCATGGCGTTCGGCCGGGCTCAGCACATGCCCGAAGCGCGCCGGCAGTTCCGCCGCCGTTACCGTCTCGGGCGTCCACAGCCCCTGCTCGATCGCATCGGCCGCGAGACCCACGTCCTGCGTGTGAACCAGCCCCAGCCCGGGCGCCGCCGACAGATAGAGGTGCCCGTGCTCATCGAGCAGGCAGCCCGTGACCTCGACGGCCTGCCCCGTGTGCGCCGTCACCGCGAAGCCGGTCTCGGCGATGCGCCAGATCAGCGGCGCCGCCTCCAGCTCCACGTAGACGCGCTGCGGCCCGTTCTGGAAGAACCACTGGCCCTCGTCGTCGTGCTCGTAGTTGCGGTGGATGAAGTCGATCAGCTTGTCGTGCCGCAGCATCGAGCCCTTGGCGGCCGGAAACGGCCCCTGGGCCTGGGTGCGGTCGTCGCGCATGTACCAGTTGCCGCGCGCGTCGAGGCCGAGCCAGCCGTAGCAGTGCGGAACGTGGGGCCACTTGGCCAGGGCCTGTCTGACGATGTCGTCCATGGCCTCATTGTCCCCGCGGCACGGCGCGCACCGCGTCGGCCGGCACGCCGGCCTGGCGGCAGAGCCAGCGCCCGACCTGCTCGGGCATGCCGCGCACATGGCCCGGCGGCCGCCCCATCGGAAAGCCCACGTGGCCGCCGTGCGCGGGCTGCCACAGCGTGACGTGGCGGCCGACCTCGCCGGGCCGCGGTAGGCTGGCCGCGGGAATGAAGGGGTCGTTGCGTGCATTCACCGCCAGCGCCGGCACGCGGATCGCGCCCAGGTGCGGCTTGGCCGACCCGCGCCGCCAGTAGTCGTCCGCGTCGACGAAGCCGTGCAGCGGCGCGGTGAAGACATCGTCGAAGGTCCGCAGGTCGCGCGCGGCCGCGAGCCGGGCGCCATCGAACAGCCCCGGGAACTGCGCCAGCTTGGCCAGCGCCTTGGGCTTCATGGTCGCGAGGAACATGCGGGTGTAGACCAGCCGGTTGAAGCCGCGGCCGATGGCGTCGCCGCCGGCCGCGAGATCGAGCGGCGAACACACCGAGGCCACCGCGCTCACCACCCGCGAAGCGCTCTCGCCGGCCTCGCCGGCCCAGCGCATCAGCGCGTTGCCGCCGAGCGAGACGCCGGCCGCGAGCACCGGCGCGCCGTCCTTGCGGCTCGCGCGCATGCGCGCCAGGATCCAGCCGATCTCCTCGAAGTCGCCCGAGTGGTAGGCGCGCGGTGCGAGGTTCATCTCGCCGCTGCAGCCGCGGAAATGCGGCACCGCGAAGTCCATGCCGCGCGCGGCGGCGAAGTCGGCGAAGGCCTCGGCATAGTGGCTGCGCGAGGAGCCTTCGAGGCCATGGAACAGCACCAGCAGGGGCCGGCCGCCGGACTCGCCCCGCGAACCGGGCGCATCGGCGAAGTCCACGTCGACGAAGTCGCCGTCGGGCGCGGTCCAGCGCTCGCGCCGGTACACCGGCGCCGCGCCCTCGAAGCGGCGCGCATAGAGCGCGCCCCAGATCGTCTGCAGGTTGCCGCCCGGCAGCCAGCGTGGCGCCAGGTAGTCCATCGCGGACGGCGTCGGCGCGTCGGGCGTGCCGGAGGGAAAGGAAGAAGGAAGGAACGCGGACATCGAACGAAGGAAGAGGACGCCGGCGCTCAGTGCAGCATCTGCGGGAGCTCGTTCGCGTCGTCGGGCTCGCGCGCGCTGCCCGGGCTCGCATGGTGCGCCACCATGCGCCAGCCCTGCGCGGTCTTGTGATAGACGTTGGTCGCCAGCACGAAGGCATGGCGCGGCCCCTCGACCGTGAGCACCTCGATGCGCTCGAGCACGTTGTGGACCGCGCTCGCGATCGAGTCGATCTTGCGCACGTGCGCGGGCGTGGCGTGGATCGCGCCGTTGCCGAACATCTGCTCGAACGCCGAGCGGATCGCCGCCGTGCCCACCAGCCGCGGACCGCCCGGATGGACGCAGAACACCTCGTCCTCGTCGGCCCAGCAGGCCATCAGCGCGTCGATGTCGCCGCGCTGCAGCGCCTCGTAGAAGGCGGCCTCGATGTCGTCGGCGGTGCCGCCGATGGCCGCGGCGGTGCGGAGTGGGGACTTGGGCATGGGCGTGATTCTGCCGCGCCGTGCGTGACGCGGGCGCTGCACTGCTTTGGCACGGCGCGCACCGTGCCGCCGCAGCCCCGGGCGATCGACCGCTCCACTTTGGACCATTTGGACAAAACAACGACCACAAAAATCATCAAACCATTGATTTGAAAGGACTTTTTCGACTGGCACGCCGCATGCAAGGAGCCTCGCCATCCCGCAACCGGAGCCCTTCCATGAACGTCGGCATCTTCATTCCCATCGGCAACAACGGCTGGCTGCTGTCCGAGAACGCCCCGCAGTACAAGCCCAGCTTCGAGCTCAACAAGGCGATCACGCTGAAGGCCGAGCACTACGGCGTCGACTTCGTGCTGTCGATGATCAAGCTGCGCGGCTTCGGCGGCAAGACGGAGTTCTGGGACCACAACCTCGAGTCCTTCACGCTCATGGCCGGGCTCGCGGCCGTCACCACGAAGATCAAGCTGTTCGCCACCGCGGCCTCGCTGGTCATGCCGCCGGCCATCGTCGCGCGCATGGCCTCGACCATCGACTCGATCTCCAACGGCCGCTTCGGCCTCAACCTCGTCACCGGCTGGCAGCGCCCCGAGTACTCGCAGATGGGCATGTGGCCCGGCGACCAGTTCTTCGGCACGCGCTACGAATACCTGTCCGAATACATCCAGGTGCTGCGCGACCTCTGGGGCACGGGCCGCTGCGACTTCAAGGGCGCGCACTTCCAGATGGACGACTGCCGCCTGAGCCCGCGCCCGCAGGCCGACATGAAGGTGATCTGCGCCGGCCAGAGCGACGCCGGCATGGCGTTCTCGGCCAAGTACGCCGACTACAACTTCTGCTTCGGCAAGGGCGTGAACACACCGCGCGCCTTCGCGCCCGCGGCCGAGAAGCTGATCGAGGCCAGCGCCGCCACGGGCCGCCACGTCACCAGCTACGTGCTGATGATGGTGATCGCCGACGAGACCGACGAGGCCGCGCGCGCCAAGTGGGAGCACTACAAGGCCGGCGCCGACAGCGAGGCCATCGCCTGGCTCGGCGCGCAGGGCGCAGCCGACACCAAATCGGGTGCCGACACCAACGTGCGGCAGATGGCCGACCCGACCTCGGCCGTGAACATCAACATGGGCACGCTCGTGGGCTCCTACGAGACCGTGGCGCGCCTGCTCGACGAGGTGGCCGAGGTGCCCGGCACCGAGGGCGTGCTGCTGACCTTCGACGACTTCCTCGCGGGCGTCGAGGCCTTCGGCGAGCGCATCCAGCCGCTGATGAAGAGCCGCGCGAACGTGCCGAGCCCGGTGCCCTCGCGCGTCGAACCCGAACGCCTCGCGGCCTGACCCGGAGCACGCCATGAACGCACCGGCCCGCAACGCCACCCTCACCTCGACCACGCCCGTCGGCGCGCCGCGCGCCGCGGGCGCGCCCGCCCCGCTGATCCTGCCCGCGCGCCCCGAGCCGCTCGCGCTGCATGCGAGCGACACCGCGCTCGTCGTGGTCGACATGCAGAACGCCTATGCCTCGCTCGGCGGCTACGTCGATTCGGCCGGCTTCGACATCTCGGGCGCGCAGGGCACCATCGCCGGCATCGTGCGCGCCATCGCCGCGGCGCGCGCGGCCGGCCTGCTGGTCGTGTTCCTGCAGAACGGCTGGGACGCCGGCTATGTCGAGGCCGGCGGCCCCGGCTCGCCCAACTGGCACAAGTCGAACGCGCTCAAGACCATGCGCGCGCGGCCCGAGCTGCAGGGCCGCTTCCTCGCCAAGGGCGGCTGGGACTACGAGCTCATCGACGAGATGAAGCCGCAGCCCGGCGACATCGTCGTGCCCAAGACGCGCTACAGCGGCTTCTTCAACAGCACGCTCGACAGCACGCTGCGCTCGCGCGGCATCCGCCACCTCGTGTTCACCGGGATCGCGACCAACGTCTGCGTGGAATCCACGCTGCGCGACGCCTTCCACCTCGAGTACTTCGCCGTGATGCTCGAGGACGCCACGCACGAGCTCGGCGGGCCCGCGATCCAGCAGGCCTCGGTCTACAACATCGAGACCTTCTTCGGCTGGGTTTCCTCGGTCGACCACTTCTGCGGCAGCTTCGCGCCGGCCGCGCTGTCGCAACCCGCCCCGGCCGAAACGGCCACCGCCTGATCCTCTTTTCTCCAGGAGCCTTTCCATGCCCAAGCAAGCCATCATCCCGCCCGGCACCGGCGTGCCGCTCGCCCCCTACGTGCCCGGCACGCTCGCCGACGGCGTGCTCTACGTCTCGGGCACGCTGCCCTTCGACCAGGACAACAACGTGGTCCATGTCGGCGACGCCGCCGCGCAGGCGCGCCATGTGCTCGCCACCATCCAGGGCGTGGTCGAGGCCGCGGGCGGCACCATGGACGACGTGACCTTCAACCAGATCATGATCAAGGACTGGGCCGACTACGCGAAGATCAACGCGGTCTATGCCGAGTTCTTCCCCGGCACCAAGCCGGCGCGCTTCTGCATCCAGTGCGGCCTGGTGAAGCCCGACGCGCTGATCGAGATCGCCTCGATCGCGCACGTGGGCCGGAAGGCCTGAGCTCGATGAGCACCCTGCACTACGAGGTGCATGGCCCTTCGGATGCCGCGGCCACCGTGCTGCTGTCGTCGGGCCTCGGCGGCTCGGCCGGCTTCTGGCAGCCGCAGCTCGGCGCGCTGGTCGCCGCGGGCCACCGCGTCATCGCCTACGACCAACGCGGCACCGGTCGCAGCCCCGCCGCGCTGCCCGAGGCCTATGCGATCGCCGACATGGCGCGCGACGTGCTCGAGATCCTCGATGCCACCCACACCGCGCAGTGCCATTTCGCGGGCCACGCGCTCGGCGGCCTCGTGGGCCTGCAGCTCGCGCTCGACGCACCCGCGCGCATCGCGAGCCTGGTGCTCGTCAACGCGTGGGCCCGACCCAATCCGCATTCGGCGCGCTGCTTCGATGCACGGCTCGCGCTGCTCGGTGCCTGCGGTGCGCGCGCCTACGTCGAGGCGCAGCCGATCTTCCTGTACCCCGCGGCCTGGGCCGCCGAGCATGCGCAGCGCGTGGCCGACGAGGTAGACCATGCCTTCGCGCACTTTCCGGGCGAGGCCAACATGCGCGCGCGCATCGGCGCGCTGCGCGCCTTCGACGTGGCCGCGCGCCTCGGCGAGATCGCCGCGCCCGCGCTGATCGCGGCCGCCAAGGACGACGTGCTCGTGCCCTGGACCTGCTCGCAGCATCTCGCCGACGGCCTGCGCGACGTCACGCTCGACTTCGTCGCGCACGGCGGCCATGCCCACAGCGTGACCCAGGCCGAGGCCTTCAACCGCGGCCTGCTCGATTTCCTCTCGCGGGTCGCCGCACCCGCAGCCATCGCATGACCACTTCCTCTTCGCTCGACGACGCGGCGCTCGCGCTGCTCTTCACCGCCGCGCGCAGCCACAACGGCTGGACCGCCGAACCGGTTTCCGACGCGCAGCTGCGCCAGCTGCACGCGCTCGCCAGCCTCGGGCCGACCTCGGCCAACTGCTCGCCCGCGCGCTTCGTGTTCGTGCGCACGCCCGAGGGCAAGGCCCGGCTCGCGCCCGCGCTGTCCAAGGGCAACCTCGAGAAGACGATGAGCGCGCCCGTCACCGTCATCGCCGCCTGGGACCGCAGGTTCTACGACCGGCTGCCCACGCTGTTCCCGCATGCCGATGCGCGCAGCTGGTTCACCGGCAGCCCCGAGGCCGCGCACGAGACGGCTTTCCGCAACGCCAGCCTGCAGGCCGGCTACCTGCTGCTGGCGGCGCGCGCGCTCGGGCTCGACGCGGGCCCGATGTCGGGCTTCGACAAGGCCAAGGTCGACGCCGCCTTCTTCGAGGGCAGCGACTGGACCGTCAACTTCCTCATCAACCTCGGCCACGGCGACGCGTCGAAGCTGTTCGGGCGCCTGCCGCGCCTGGGCTTCGACGAGGCCTGCGTGCTGGCCTGAAAGCCCTCGGCATGCAACACGCCATGGCCTCCATTCCGACGCCCGCCGGGTTGCCGCCCGGTCTGCAGAAAAGCGACTATCGCAACGCAATGGCGCGACTGGGCGCGGCCGTCAACATCATCACCACCGACGGTCCCGCGGGCCGCGCCGGCTTCACGGCCTCGGCCGTCTGCAGCGTGACCGACGAGCCGCCGACCCTGCTCGTGTGCCTGAACCGCTCGGCCTCGGTGTACCCGGCCTTCAAGGCCAATGGCGTGCTGTGCGTGAACGTGCTCGCCGCGGGCCACCAGTCGCTGTCCGCGCTGTTCGGCGGCCGCACGCCGATGGACGAGCGCTTCGCCGCCGGCCGCTGGCGCCGCGATGCCACCGGCTCTCCGATGCTCGAGGACGCGGCCGTCTCCTTCGACTGCCGCGTGATGCACGCCACCAGCGCGGGCACGCACGACGTGCTGTTCTGCGAAGCCGTGGCCATCGCCATCGGTGGCGCGGCGCAGGGGCTGATCTACTTCGATCGGCGTTATCACGAGATCGCGGCGCCGCCGCACTGAAGCCGCGAACTCAACGCGGCTCGATGCCCTGCAGCACGATGCGCTGCACGTTCTCCACGGTGCGCTCGAAGAAGCCCTCGTCTTCCAGCGTGTGACCCGACAGCGCCTGCACCTGCACGCCGAAGTCGGCGTAGTGCTGCGTGATCGCCCACAGCGCGAAAATCAGGTGCGGCGGATCGACCGGCGCGAGCTTGCCAGCTTCGACCCAGGCGCGGATCACTTCGGATTTCTTCTCTACCAGCGTGCGCAGCTCGCGATCGAGTTCGTCGCGCAGCAGCGGCGCGCCCTGGATCATCTCGAGGCAGAACAGGCGCGAGGCATCGGGCCGGTCGCGCGAGATCACGAGCTTGCGGCGGATGTAGTCGCCGATCGCCTCGCGCGGATCCTGCTCGGCGCTGAAGCCGCGCAGCGGCTCGAGCCACAGCGCGAGCAGGTCGCGCAGCACGTTGACGTAGAGCTCCTCCTTGTTCGCGAAGTAGTAGAGCAGGTTGCTCTTCGACACGTCGGCGCGCGCGGCCACCTGGTCGATCGAGGTGCCATGCAGCCCGAAGCGCGAGAACAGCCCGAGCGCCGCGCCCAGGATCGCGCTGCGCTTGTTCTCGATCTGGCGCAGCCGCCGGTTCACCGCCGACGCGCTGCGCACGGCGGGCTTGCGGCTCGGCTTCTCGCTGTGGCTGGCCGCGGCCAGCGCCTTGGTCTTCGGCATCTTCCCTCGCTCTTTCTGTCTTCGTCGGTCGTTGGTTCGGAACGCGCACCACTGTAAGGCCGCGATGCATCGCACTGCGCCGCGCCGGTGTTCGCTAGGGCCTCGCGGCGCACCATGCTGACGCGACGAAAGCGATTTGTCCATTTGGTCCAACTGGCACAGACGTTGCATGGCGAAAGGCATGCCAAGCCCATGGAGCCATTCGCCATGACCCTGCTGTCCGTTCCCATCATCGATCTCGCACCGTACTTCGCCGGCACCGCCGAAGGCAAGGCCGAGGTCGCGCACAAAGTCGACGAAGCCTGCCGCAGCATCGGCTTCCTCGTGATCACCAACCACGGCATCGCACCCGAGCTGATCGCGCGCGTGGCCTCGCTGTCGCGGCGCTTCTTCGAGCTGCCCCTGGCCGAGAAGCGCAAGGTCGACCGCCCGCGCGAGGACGCGGTGCGCGGCTACAGCGCGGTCGGCGAGGAAGGCCTCTCGTACAGCCTCGAGGAAGCGGCACCGGGCGACCTCAAGGAGTCGTTCTCGATCGGCCCCTCGAACGTGCCCGACGACAACTACCACCGCGGTCCCGCGGCCGGCCCGCACTTCGAGCCCAACAGCTGGCCGCCGATCGAGGGCTTCCGCGAAGCCTACGAGGGTTACTTCGAGGCGATGAGCGATCTCTCGCGTTCGCTGATGCGCGTGTTCGCGCTCGGCCTCGCGCTGCCCGAGCGCTTCTTCGACGACAAGATCGACCGCCACATCAGCATGTTCCGCGTGCTGAGCTATCCGCCGCAGCGCGAGCAGCCGCTGCCGGGCCAGCTGCGCGCGGGCGCGCACAGCGACTACGGCAGCCTCACGATCGTGCTGCCTGACGACAAGGGCCTGCAGGTGTTCAACAAGGCCGGCCAGTGGGTCGACGTGCCGCAGGTCGAGGGTGGACTGGTCGTCAACATCGCCGACCTGATGATGCAGTGGACCAACGACCAGTGGGTGTCGACGCTGCACCGCGTGATCAACCCGCCCTTCGAGGTGGCGAGCACCAACCGCCGGCAGTCGCTGGTGTTCTTCCACCAGCCCAACTACGACGCGATGGTCGAGTGCCTGCCGAGCTGCCTCGCGCCCGGCGAACAGCCGAAGTACGCGCCGATCTCCTCGGGCGACCACCTGACCTCGAAGTTCGTCAAGCAGACGACCTTCGGCGGCACCAAGGTGACGGCGTAGCGAACATGGCTCACCTGTCCTACGTCAACGTCTTCGCGAAGGACGTGGTCGCGCTCAGCGGCTTCTACCAGCGCGTGTTCGGCTTCCCCGAGATCGAGGCGATCCGCTCGCCGATCTTCCGCGGCCTCGACACCGGCAAGTCGAGCCTGGGCTTCAACGCGCTCGATGCCTACGAACTGCTGCAGCTCGCCGAGTTCTCCGACACGCGCGGCGTGAAGTTCCTGCTCAACATCGACGTCGACAGCCAGGACGAGGTCGACCGGATGGTGCCGATCGCGCTCGAGGCCGGCGCCACGCTCGTCAAGCCGCCCTACCGCACCTACTACGACTGGTACCAGTCGGTGCTGCTCGATCCCGAGGGCAACGTGTTCCGCATCAACTTCATGCTGTGACGCGCCCGCGGCCTCCTCGCGCCTGCTCGCTCTCCTTCTTCTTTCCGGCCCCTTCCGCCATGCCTCTCTCGAAAGGTTGCTCCATGTCGCGCACTCCCGTTTCCTGCCTCGCCCTGGCCTTCGCGGCGGGCGCGGCGTCCCTCGCGGCGCTGCCCGCGGCCGCCGCCGACGGCTTCACGCTCAAGGACAAGCCCAAGATCGCGATGCTCTACTTCGGCCCGAAGAACGACGGCGGCTGGACCCAGGCCTTCGACGAGGCGCGCGTGAAGATCGAGAAGGAACTCGGCCAGAAGATCCAGTTCGTCGAGAACGTGCCCGAGGACGCCTCGGCCATCAAGCCCGCGGCCGAGAAGTTCATCCAGCGCGGTGCCAACATCGTCATCGGCACGGCCTTCGGCTATTCCGACAGCTTCAAGGACCTGGCCGCCAAGTACCCCGACGTCGCCTTCCTCAATGGCTCGGGCACCACCAACGGCCGCAACCTCGAATCCTTCTACGGCCGCACCTACGAGAGCCAGTACCTGTGCGGCATGGCCGCGGGCGCGGCCTCCAAGAGCGGCAAGCTGGGCTTCGTCGCGGCCAATCCCTTCGGCGTGGTGAACTGGACCATCAACGCCTTCGCGCTCGGCGCGCAGAAGATGAACCCCAACGCCACCGTCAACGTGATCTACACCGGCGCGTGGAACGACCCCGTGAAGGAACGCGCGGCCGCCGCCGCGCTGATCGACCAGGGTGCCGACGTGATCGGCCAGCACGTCGACAGCCCCACGCCGCAGATCGTCGCGCAGGAACGCGGCGTCTACGGCACCGGCCACCACCGCGACCTGCGCCAGTTCGCGCCCAAGGCCACGCTGTGCTCCTCGGTCTGGGTGTGGGACCGCTTCCTGACGCCCGAGCTCAAGAAGATCATGGCCGGCAATTGGAAGCCCGCCGAGTACGGCGCCTTCATTTCGATGAAGGACGGCGGCACCGACATCGCGGGCTTCGGCCCGGCCGTGCCCAAGGACAAGGCCGCGCTGATCACGGCCGAGCGCGACGCGCTCATGAAGGGCAAGCAGATCTACGCCGGCCCGCTGGCCGACCGCGACGGCAAGGAGCGCGTGGCCAAGGGCGCCGTGCTGTCCGATGCCGACCTCTGGAAGATGGACTGGTTCGTCAAGGGCGTGGTCACGCAGAAGTAGGCCGCGAGGAATTCCGCCCCCATGCCCAACGCGCTCGAACTCACCGGCATCCGCAAATCCTTCGACGGCTTCGCGGCGCTGACCGACGCGCACTTCGCCGCGCGCTGGGGCGAGGTGCATGCGCTGCTCGGCGAGAACGGCGCGGGCAAGTCCTCGCTGATGAACATCGCGGCCGGCCTCTATGCGCCCGAGGCGGGCCAGTTGCTGGTCGACGACAACGCGGTGCGCTTCGCGGGCCCGCGCGATGCGGCGCGCCAGGGCATCGGCATGGTCCACCAGCATTTCAAGCTGGTGCGGCCCTTCACCGTGGCGCAGAACATCCTGCTGACCGCGCCGCCTTCGGCCGAATTCCGAAGCCATGGCGAGCAGCTGCGCGACATCGCGCGCGACATCCGCAACAAGGCCTCGGCGCTGGGCTTCGACATCGACCCAATGCGCCGCGTCGACACGCTCTCGATCGCCGAGCAGCAGCGCGTGGAGATCCTCAAGGTGCTGCTCGCGGGCGCGCGCATCCTGATCCTCGACGAGCCCACCGCCGTGCTGACCGACCAGGAGGCCGCGCGACTGCTGCAGACCGTGCAAGGGCTCGCGCGCGGCGGCGCCGCGGTGGTGCTGGTCACGCACAAGATGGCCGACGTGAAGACCTATGCCGACCGCGTGACTGTGATGCGCGGCGGCCGTACCGTGGCCACGCTGCGCCCGCAGGACGCGTCGGTCGCCGAGCTCGTGAAGCTCACGGTGGGCGAGGCGGTCGCGGCCTCGGCCTTCCGGCCCGCGCCCTCGGCGCGCGGCGCGGTGCGCCTGTCGGTGCGCGGCCTGCGCACCCCTGCCTCGCCCGAGGGACGCCGCGTGCTCGACGGCGTCGACCTCGCGCTGCACGCGGGCGAGATCTACGGCCTGGCCGGCGTCGGCGGCAACGGCCAGGGCGAGCTGGCCGGCGCGATCCTCGGCCTGCCGGGCGAGGCCGTCGAGGGCGAGATCCGGCTCGAGGGCCATGGTGACCTGAAGGCGATGGCCGCCGCGGCGCGCCGCGGGCTCGGCATCGCGGCGATCCCGGCCGACCGCTACGGGCTCGCGCTCGCGAGCGGGCTGTCGGTGGCCGAGAACTACGCCATCGGCCGCGTGCACACGGGCCGCTACGGCCCGGTATGGCGGCTGCGGCGCGGCCGCATCCAGGCCGACACGCAGGAAGCGGTGCGCGCCTTCGACGTGCAGGGCGTGCGCTCGGTGGCGCAGAAGGCGGCGCTGCTGTCGGGCGGCAATGCGCAGAAGCTGGTGCTGGCGCGCGAGTTCGGCAAGTCGCCCACGCTGGTGCTCGCGCACAGCCCGAGCCGCGGGCTCGACGTGCGCGCCAGCGCCGAGGTGCATGCGCGGCTGCGCGCCGCGCGCGACGGCGGTGCCGCGGTGCTGCTGATCAGCGAGGACCTCGACGAGGTGTTGCAGCTGGCCGACCGCGTGGGCGTGATGACGCGCGGCCGCATCGCGGGCGAGTTCGCGCAGCCGGCCGACCGCCAGGCCATCGGACAGGCGATGGTGGACCATGGCTGAAGCCGCGCTCGCCCCCGACACCGCGCGCGGCTCGGCACCGCGCCGCGTGCAGCCGCCGGCACGCCGCCGCTACGCGCTCGAGATCCGCCAGCACATGGCCTGGCGCTGGCAGGCGCTGATCCTCGCGGCCGCGCTGATCGCGGGCTTCGCGATCTCGGCCGCGATCCTCGTGGCCGCGGGCGTGCCGGCCGACGAGCTCGCCAACGAGTTCGTGACCCAGACCTTCCTCGACGGCCAGAACTTCCGCGCCGTGCTGTTCCAGGCCGCGCCGATGATCCTGGTCGGCCTCGCGGGCTCGATGGCCTTTCGCGCGCGCTTCTGGAACCTCGGGCTCGAGGGCCAGATGATCTGGGGCGCCATCGGCGCGACCGCCGTCTCGATCTGGCAGCTCGGCCCCGAGCCGCTGCGCCTGCCGCTGATGTTCGCGGCCGCCATCGGCTGCGGCCTGTTGTGGGTGCTCGGCCCCGCCTGGCTCAAGCTCAGGCTGGGCGTGAACGAGATCATCTCTACGCTGATGCTCAACTACATGGCTGCCAACTTCCTGCTGCACCTGGTCTACGGCGCCTGGAAGGATCCGAAGGACAGCTTCCCCTACTCGCCGCAGTTCCGCGCCTTCGAGCGGCTGCCCGAACTCGGGGCCGGCATCGGCAGCGCGATCCTGCTCGCGGGCATCGTCGCGCTGCTGGCCTGGTGGCTGGTGGGCGTGAGCCGCGCGGGCCTGTACCTGCGCTTCGTCGATGCCAACCCGCGCGTGGCGCATGCCAACGGCGTGCCGGTGCGGCGCACGATCTACGGCGCGGTGCTGCTGTCGGGCGCGATGGCCGGGCTCGCGGGCTTCGCGGTCGCCGCGGGCCAGGAGGGCCGGCTCACGCAGGCCTTCTACCAGGGCTACGGCTTCTCGGGCATCCTGATCGCCTTCCTCGCGCGCAACAACCCGCTCGCGGCCACGGTGGTGGCGCTGCTGGTGGCGGCGCTGTTCGTCACCGGGCGCAGCCTGCAGGTGTTCTACCAGGTGCCGTTCTCGATGGTGCAGCTGATCCAGGCCATCATCGTGGTGTGCGTCGCCTCGAGCGACTTCTTCATCCGCCACCGGCTGCGCCGCGTGGGCACGGAGACCGCGCCATGAACGGCGGCGTGATCCTCAACTGGCTCGCGAGCACGCCCGACTTCGCGGTGCCCTATGCGCTGGCCGCGCTCGGCCTGATCCTCAGCGAACGCGCGGGCGTGCTCTCGCTCGGCGCCGAGGGGCTGATGCTGGTGGGCGCGCTGGCCGGCATCGGCGCGCAGATCGCGATCGGCCAGCCCGCAGTGTCGCTGGCGCTCGCGATGCTGGCGGCGGCCACGGTGTCGGTGCTGTTCGCGGTCATGGTGATCTGGCTGCGCGTGAACCAAGTGATCGCGGGGCTGGCGCTGGTGTTCTTCTGCCAGGGGCTCACGGCGCTGGTCGGCAGCCTGGCCGGTTGGACCAACCATGCCACCGAGGGCATCGGCGCGATGGGGCTGTGGCCGCTGTCGCTGCTGCCGGGCGTGGGCCGGCTGTTCGAGCAGAACGCGATGGTGTGGCTCACGCTGCCGCTGTTCGGCGCGGTGGCCTGGTTCTTCGCGCGCACCGCCACCGGCCTGCGGCTGCGCGCCGTGGGCGAGAACCCGCAGGCGGCCGACGCGGCCGGCATCCGCGTGCCGGCCTGGCGCTTCGCGGCGGTGCTCGCGGGCTCGGCGCTGGTGGGCCTGGCGGGCGCCTACATCTCGGTGGTCAGCACCAAGCTATGGATCGCGGGCATGACCGGCGGGCGCGGCTGGATCGCGGTGGGCCTGGTGATCTTCGCGCGCTGGTCGCCGTGGAAGGCGCTGGTGGGCGCGCTGCTGTTCGGCTGCATCGAGGCGCTGATCCCGCAGCTGGCCGCGGCCGGCGTGCAGTTGCCGCAGTACTTCGTGATGATGACGCCATACGCGGTGACGCTCGGCGTGATGGTCTGGGTGGCGCTGTCGCGGCGCGGCGCCGACGAGGAGCCCGGCGCCCTCGGCCAGGCCTATGTGCGGGAGGAAAGAAGATGACGCTGAAGGCCTGGGTCTACGACGAACCGCGCGACCTCGAGGCGGCGCGCTTCGCCGACTACCTCGATCCGAAAACCACCGCGGTGGTCTCCATCGACATGCACCGCGGCCACCTCGACGACGATCCCGCCTGCCCCTGCCCGGCGCCGCGCGCCCGCGAGGTGGTGGCGCCGATCGACGGCTTCCACGACGAAGCGCGCGCGCTCGGCGTGCGCATCGTGCACGTGAAGTCGGTGCTGCGGCCCGACGGCAGCGACGACCTGCGCGGCATTCCGGCCGCCTGGCGGCGCACCTTCCCGTTGCACGTGGGCGAGATCCCGAACGCCGATGCGCATGCCCTCGAGGGCTCGAAATGGACCGAGTGGGTCACGCGCGTGGAACCCGGCGACCTGCGCGTGGACAGCAAGCGGCGCCTCTCGGCCTTCTATCCCACCGACCTCGACTTCCTGCTGCGCAACCAGCGCATCGAGACCGTCGTGCTCGACGGCGGCTTCACCGACTGCTGCGTGCTCAACACCGCCTTCGACGCCAACAACCACAACTACCGCGTGATCGTGCTGCGCGACCTGGTGCGCGGCACCGACACGCGGCTCGAGAGCGCGGCGCTCGCGATGGTCTCGCTGCACCTCGGGCTGGTGATGGAATCGCGGGAGCTGCTGCGCCAGTGGCGCGGCTGAGCGGCTACGCGTCAGCCGGCGCGCCGAGCCACTCGCGCGCCACCGCCTGCATCGCCCCGGGCTGCGCCGCGCGCCACACCACCTCGGGCGCCGCGATGTGCACGCCCGGCGGCGCGATGCGCAGCGCGAGGTCGACCAGCTCGGCCAGCTTCGACGGCCGCACCGGCTGCTCGCTGCTGGGCACCATGTAGCTCAGCGTTCCGAGCATCCAGGCCGCCAGCCGCTCGGGGCGGCTCGCGCGCTGCGCCGCGGCCGGCTTGCGCGCCGAGCGCAGGATCAGCAGGCGCTCGAAGCCGCAGGCCACCACGGCCTGCTCGTCGAGGTTCGCGAGGCCGCGCTTGAGCGCCTCGGGCAGGCGGCCCTGGTCGTGCGGCTGCACGATGACGAGCGTCTGCACGCCGCAGCCGCGCAGCCAGCGCGCGAGCGCCGGCAGCTGCTCGGGGTCGGGCAGCCACAGCGCGCGCTCGCGGCCGTGGTACAGGCGCGGCGCGTCGAAGGCCACGATCGCGGCCCGGGCCGAGGTCGGCGGCCATTGCGCAATCGGCCGCGGCGGGCACAGGCAGGACTCGACGCCGGGCAGCCCGTCGTGCATGGGCTCGCTCACCAGCACGCGCACATGGGCGTGGCGGTGGCTGCCCGCGAGCCGGTGCAGCAGGTCCTGGCCCAGCGCGCCGGTGGCACCGGCAATGAGCAGCGTGCCGAAGGCGGCGGAGGCGTTGGGGACGGGCACCGCCGGGCGGTTCGCGCCACGCAGGGCTTGGAGCGGATCGAGGGACATAGCAGCACCTATGCTAACTTCGGCCCCATTCTGTGGAGGTAATGCAAATGATGATGAAGCGCTGGCTCCTGATCCTCGCGGCGGTCCTGTCCCTCAGCGGATGCGGCTACAACCAGTTCCAGTCGCTCGACGAGGCCAGCAAGTCGGCCTGGAGCGAGGTGCTCAACCAGTACCAGCGGCGCGCCGACCTCGTGCCCAACATCGTCGCCACCGTGAAGGGCGAAGCCGCCTTCGAGCAGGACACGCTGACCAAGGTGATCGAGGCGCGCGCCAAGGCGACCTCGATCCAGGTCACGCCCGAGACGCTCAACAACCCCGAGGCCTTCAACAAGTTCCAGCAGGCGCAGGGCGAGCTCTCCTCGGCGCTGTCGCGGCTGATGGTGGTGTCGGAGCGCTACCCCGACCTCAAGGCCAACCAGGCGTTCCGCGACCTGCGCGTGACGCTCGAGGGCACCGAGAACCGCATCACCGTGGCGCGCAACCGCTACATCGAGAGCGTGCAGGAGTACAACGTGCTCGCGCGCAGCTTCCCGACCAACCTCACGGCCAAGGTCTTCGGCTACGCGCCCAAGCCCAACTTCTCGGTGCAGAACGAAGCCCAGATCTCGGTGCCGCCGACGGTCGACTTCGGCGCGCCGAAGAAGTAAGGCAAAGCTGCGCCGATGGCCGCAGCCCTGATCCGCCGCCTGCTGGCCGCGTTCCTCGCCGTGGCGCTCGGCTGGGCCGCGCTGCCGGCCTTCGCGCAGGCCCCGCTGCCGGTGCCCGCGCTCACGGCGCGCGTGATCGACCAGACCGGCACGCTCGACGCCGCGCAGCGCGCCGGCCTCGAGACCAAGCTCGCGGCCTTCGAGCAGCGCAAGGGTTCGCAGATCGCGGTGCTGATGGTGCCGACCACGCAGCCCGAGGACATCGAGAGCTACACCCAGCGCGTGGGCGATGCCTGGAAGATCGGCCGCAAGGGCGTGGGCGACGGCCTGCTCGTGATCGTCGCCAAGGACGACCGCCGGATGCGCATCGCCCCCGCCAAGGCGCTCGAGGGCGCGGTGCCCGACCTCGCGGCGGCACGCATCGTCGACGAGGAGATGAAGCCGCGCTTTCGCAACGGCGACTTCGCGGGCGGCATCAACGCGGCGGTCGACCGGCTGATCGGCCTGGTCGACGGCGAGCCGCTGCCCGAGCCCGCGCGCGACGGCGGCGATCGCGGCAGCCAGGGCTTCGACTGGGAGAACCTCGCGATCTTCCTGTTCGTGGGCGTCTTCATCGGCGCGCCGATCGTGCGCGCGATCCTCGGCAAGACCCTGGGCTCGGTGGTCATGGGCGGCGGCATCGGCGTGGTCGCGTTCTTCCTCACCACCAGCCTCGTGATCGCGGTGCTCGCGGGCATGGTCGCGCTCGTGGTCTCGCTGGCCTCGGGCCTCGCGCGCTTCGGCGGTGGCGGCTGGAGCAGCGGGGGTGGCGGCGGTGGCTGGAGCGGCGGCGGAGGTGGCGGCTGGAGCGGTGGCGGCCGCAGTGGCGGCGGAGGCGGCGGCTTCAGCTCGGGCGGCGGCGGCAATTTCGGCGGCGGCGGCGCCTCGGGAGACTGGTGAGCATGGCAACCCTTTTCTCCAAGCTTGGCCGCATGTGGCGCCATCGCTGGATCGACGAGGCCGCGGTGCGCCGCGTGCTGCCGGCCGACGCGCTCGCGCGGCTGGCCGCGCGCGTGGGCGCGAGCGAGCGGCGCCACAGCGGCGAGATCCGCATCTGCATCGAGGCCGGCCTGCCGATGTCCTACCTGCGCCGCGAGGCGCCGGCACGGCAGCGCGCGGTCACGCTGTTCGGCAAGCTGCGCGTGTGGGACACCGAGCACAACAACGGCGTGCTGATCTACCTGCTGCTGGCCGAGCACGCGATCGAGATCGTGGCCGACCGCGGCATCGATGCACGGGTGAGCGACGACGACTGGCGCGCGATGGCGCAGCGCATGGGCGCGGCCTTTCGCGAGGGCCGCTTCGAGGACGGGCTCACGCAGGCGCTCGAGGAGATGTCGGCGCTGCTGGTCGAGCACTTCCCGCTGCGCGACGACGAGCCCGACCGCAACGAGCTGCCCGACGAACCCGTTGTGCTCTGAACCGGTTCGTCAATCGACCTCGGGCAACGCCCACACGGTCGATCCACCCACCGCATAGAAGCGCCGCCCCGGCGCCGACTCCATGGTCCAGCCGCCCGTGAACTCGCCGAAGGCGGGCAGCACGGCCTGACCTTGTCCTTGTCCTTCCTCGTGCACGAAGCACGGCAGCCGCACGCTGTCGCGCCCCGGCCCGTGCAGCCGGCGCGCCGGATGCAGATGGCCCGCGAGCACGAAGTGCGTGGCATGCGCCTGCGGATGGTGGCAGCAGGCGAACGGACCGAGCAGCCAGGGCTCGTCGACCACCTCGATGCCGAGCGCGGGCGGCGGATCGCCCGCGCGGCTGTCGTGGTTGCCGCGCACCAGCGTCATCGCGAGCGCCGCATACTGCTCGCGCCATTCCCGCACCACGGGCAGCACCGCGCGCGCGGGCGCCGCATGCAGGAAGTCGCCGAGGAACACCAGGCGCTCGGGCGCATGGCGCGCGATCAGCACATCGAGCCGCGCGAGGTTCTCGAGCGTGGTGCCGCCCGGCACCGGCAGGCCCAGCGCGCGGAAGGTGGCGGCCTTGCCCAGGTGCAGGTCGGCGACGAACAGCGCCCGCCCGGCCGGCCACCAGAGCGCGCGCTCGGGCAGCAGTTGCACCGTTTCGCCCGCCCATTGGAGCGGCAGCGGCGTGGAGGTGGAAGAAGACGGAAGGGAACGCATCGCCGGCCAGTGTCGCAAAAGCACCGTGCGGCCGCGTCCGACTTGCAATTCGCCCGCCCTGCCCCTAGCTTTGCCGGATGACCGAATCGCCCACGCTGCACATCGTCTGCCCGCACTGCCACACCACCAACCGGGTGCGCGAGGCCCAACTGGCCAGCGCGCCCGACTGCGGCAACTGCCACAAGCCGCTGTTCGGCGCCCATTCGGCCGCGCTGCCCGACGTGGCGAGCTTCGACCGCCACATCGCGCGCAACGAGATCCCGGTGCTGGTCGATTTCTGGGCCCCGTGGTGCGGCCCCTGCCGCCAGATGGCACCGGCCTACGAGCAGGCCGCGGCGCAGCTCGAGCCGCGCGTGCGCGTCGCCAAGGTCGACACCGAGGCCGTGCCCGCGCTGGCCGCGCGCTTCAACATCCGCAGCATCCCGACCCTCGCGCTGTTCAAGGGCGGCCGCGAGGTCGCGCGCCAGGCCGGCGCGATGGGCGCGGCCGACATCGTGCGCTGGGCCAGGGCCCACGGCGCCGGCTGAAGCGTCAAGGCCGCCGCCGGCGTTCGCGCCGCGGCGCCGGCGGCCGGGCGGCGCCCTCCTGCCCGAAGGCCAGCGAGCCGCGCACCCGCTCCGCGCCGCCCGCGGTCACGACACCGCCGGCCGCCTTCTCGAGCTGCTCGACCATGCGCGCGATGCGGTCGGCCACGTTCTCGTTCGACAGCTTCTCGCGGAACAGCTCGACCATCAGCGGAAACGAGAACGGCGTCGGCCGCTCGAGCGCGCGCAGCACCAGCTGCTGCGTTCCCATGCGCGCGAGGCTGGCGGCGAGGCGGCCGATCTCGAGCTCCTGCGACAGCAGCTCGCGCTCGGCCTGCGCGAGCAGCGCGTTGTCGGGGTCGTACTTGCGGAACACCTCCCAGAACAGCGAGGACGAGGCCTGCAGTTGCCGGCTGCTGCGCTTCTCGCCCGGATAGCCCTGGAAGATCAGCCCCGACACGCGCGCGATCTCGCGAAAGCGCCGCTGCGCGAGCTCTCCCGCGTTGAGCGAGGCCAGCACCTCGTGCAGCAGCGCCTCGTGCGCCTGTGCCGCGTCGCCCGCCGGCATGCCGAGCACCTCGGGCAGCCGCGCGGGCCAGTCGACCTCGCTCGCGCTCAGCAGCTCGAAGCCGTAGTCGTTGACCGCGATCGAGAAGGTGCGCGCCTCGTGCTGCGCCACGCGCCAGGCCAGCAGGCTCGCGAGCCCCAGGTGCACGTGGCGGCCCGCGAAGGGATAGAGGAACAGGTGCCAGCCCTCGCGCGTCTTCAGCGTCTCGGCCAGCAGCGTTCGCGGCGTGGGCAATGCCGACCACTGCTGCTGCAGCTCGAGCAGCGGCCGCACGCAGCGCAGCTCGGGCGACTCCCACAGGCCCTGGTCGGCCAGCGCGAGCTGCTGCACCACCGCGTCGGCCAGCGTGTTCGACAGCGGCATGCGCCCGCCATTCCAGCGCGGCACCGCGGGCCGCTGGCCGCTGGCGCGCCGCACCCAGGCCGTCATGTCGTGGATGCGCACCAGCTCGAGCAGCCGGCCGCCGAACAGGAAGCAGTCGCCGGGCTTCATGCGCGCGACGAAGCCCTCCTCCACGCTGCCGATCTTCGCGCCGCCGAGGTACTGCACCGCCATGCTCGCGTCGCTCACGATGGTGCCGATGTTCATGCGGTGGCGCCGCGCGAGCCGCGCATCGGGCACGCGCCACACGCCTTGCGCATCGGGCACCACGCGCCTGTAGTCGGGATAGGCCGCGAGCGAGGCGCCGCCCTGGGAGACGAAGTCCAGGCACCAGGCCCAGTGCTCGCGCGTGAGCCCGGCATAGGCGGCGGTGCCGCGCACCTCCTCGTAGAGATCGTCGGGCACGAAGCCGCCGCCGAGCGCCACGGTCACGAGGTGCTGCACCAGCACGTCGAGCGGCTGGTCGGGCGAATGGCGCGCCTCGATGTGGCCCTCGGCGATGGCGGCGCGCGCCGCCGCGCCCTCGACCATCTCGATGCTGTGCGTGGGCACGAGCGTGATGCGCGAGGGCCGGCCCGGCGCATGGCCCGAGCGGCCCGCGCGCTGCAGCAGCCGCGCCACGCCCTTGGGCGAGCCGATCTGCAGCACGCGCTCCACCGGCAGGAAGTCGACGCCGAGGTCCAGGCTCGAGGTGCAGACCACCGCCTTGAGCTCGCCGCTCTTCAGGCCCAGCTCGACCCATTCGCGCACCTCGCGGTCGAGCGAGCCGTGGTGCAGCGCGATGGTGCCGGCCCATTCGGGCCGCGCCTCGAGCATCGCCTGGTACCAGATCTCCGACTGCGAGCGCGTGTTGGTGAAGACCAGCGTGGTGCTGCTGGCCGCGATCTCCTCGAGCACCTGCGGCAGCATCGTGAGGCCCAGGTGGCCGCCCCAGGGAAAGCGCTCGGCGCGGCCCGGCAGCAGCGAATCGATGACCAGCTTCTTCGGCACCTGGCCCTGCACCAGCACGCCGTCGCCGTGGCCCAGCAGCGCGTGCATCGCCTCGTGCAGGTTGCCGAGCGTGGCCGACATGCCCCAGACCGCGAGCCCCGCGTTCCAGCGCCGAAGCCGCGCGAGCGCGAGCTGCACCTGCACGCCGCGCTTGTTGCCGAGCAGCTCGTGCCACTCGTCGACCACCACCATCCTCACCTGGCCCAGCACCTCGCCGGCATCGGCGCGCGCGAGCAGCAGCGACAGGCTCTCGGGCGTGGTGACCAGCACCGTGGGCAGGCGCGTGTTCTGCGCGCTGCGCTCGGCCGAGGAGGTGTCGCCGCTGCGCGCGCCCGCGCTCCAGGGCTGCACCCCGGCGCCGAGCGCCTCCAGCGGCTGCTGGAGCGCGCGCAGGGTGTCGGCCGCGAGCGCGCGCATCGGCGTGAGCCACAGCACGGTGAGCGGCGGCGCCGGCGCCGGCCGCGCGCCTTCCTTGCGCGGCCGCGCGGCCTGCGCATGGGCCAGCAGCGCGCCGAGCCACACGGCGTAGGTCTTGCCCGCGCCGGTGGTCGCATGCAGCAGGCCCGAGCGGCCCTGCGCCACGGCCTTCCACACCTCGCGCTGGAACTTGAAGGGCTTCCAGCCGCGCGCGTCGAACCAGGCGTCGAGCGCCGCCTTGACCGCCTTGCTCATGACGGCAGCAGCGCGGCCAGCGTCTGCAGCGTGTCGGCCTCTTGCACCGGTTTGTCCTCGCGCCAGCGCAGCATGCGCGGAAAGCGCACCGCGATGCCGCTCTTGTGGCGCGCACTGCGTGCGATGCCCTCGAAGCCCAGCTCGAACACCAGCGTGGGCTTGACGCTCTTCACCGGCCCGAAGCTCTCGATGGTGGTCTTGCGGATGACCGCGTCGACGCGCGCCATCTCGGCATCGGTGAGGCCCGAGTAGGCCTTGGCGAAGGGCACGAGCTTGCGCTCGGCCTGTTCGGGCGGGCCGCCCCACACGGCGAAGGTGTAGTCGCTGTAGAGGCTGGCGCGGCGGCCATGGCCGCGCTGCGCATAGACCAGCACCGCGTCGATGCTCAGCGGATCGATCTTCCACTTCCACCACACGCCCACGTCCTTGGTGCGGCCCACGCCGTACTGCGCGCTGCGGCGCTTGAGCATCATCCCTTCGACGCCCATGCTGCGCGCCGCCTCGCGCTGGCGCGCGAGATCGGCCCAGTCGGCGCCGTCCAGCATCGGGCTCGGCAGCAGCAGCGGATGCGCGAGGCGCGCGACCAGCTCGTCGAGCAGCACGCGGCGCTCGGCCTGCGGCAGCGCGCGCAGGTCGCGGCCCTCCCACTCGAGCAGGTCGTAGGCCAGCAGCACCACCGGGATCTCGCGCAGCAGCTTCGGCCCCAGCGTCTTGCGGCCGATGCGCTTCTGCAGTTCGGCGAAGGGCTGCACCCGGCCGTCGCGCCACACGGCGATCTCGCCGTCGACCACCGTGCCGTCGGGCAGCGCCTCGCCGAGCGCCGCGAGTTCGGGGAAGCGCTCGGTCACCAGTTCCTCGCCGCGCGACCACAGCCACGCTACGCCCGCGCGCTTCACGAGCTGCGCGCGGATGCCGTCCCATTTCCACTCGACGATCCAGTCCGAAGGCGGCCCCAGCGCCGCGTCGAACTGCTCGAGCGGCAGGTTGAACGGATGCGCGAGGAAGAAGGGATAGGGCTGCCCGCTGGTCTTCCGCACCTGCTCGGCGTCCGATTCGGGCGCGATCAGCGTGCCGTAATCGTCGGCCCGCGGCCGCGCGCCGATGTGGGTGTAGCCCATGAGCCGCTGCGCGACGCGCTTGGCATCGATGCCGCCCACGGCCGCGAGCGCCTGCGTGACCTGCAGCTTCGACACGCCGACGCGGAAGGCGCCGGTGATGAGCTTGAAGTAGACCAGCCGCTCCTCGGCCGCGAGCCGTCGCCACTGCGCGCGCAGCCGCTCGGCCAGTTCCTCGGGCGCCGCCTTCGCGGCCTCGCGCAGCGGCAGGAGGTGCTGCTCGACCCAGGCCGCGAGACCGAGCTCGTGCGTTTCGCTCGGCGGCGGCAGCAGCAGCGCGATGGTTTCGGCGAGGTCGCCGACGGCCTCGTAGCTCTCGTCGAACAGCCACTCGGGCAGGCCCGCGGCCTCCTGCGCGAGCAGGCGCAGCAGCTTGGTCGGCACCAGCTGGCGCGGCTTGCCGCCCGCGAGGAAGTAGACGGCCCAGGCGGCATCGGCCGGATCGGCCGCGCGCAGGTAGCGCTGCAATGCGGCCTGCTTGGCGAGGCTCGAGGTGCTGGCATCGAGCTCGCGGTAGAGCGCGGCGAAGTCCTTCATGCCGGCGCCGCCTCCCCGGCGGGCGGCGGTGCTTCCTGGTCGTCCTCGTCGCCGTACTCGGTCTTGAAGCCCTGCGCGTCGAGGCCGTTCTCCGACAGCCAGCGCACCATCACCTGCACGCTGCCATGGGTGACGAACACGCGCTCGGCGCCCGTGCCCGCGATCGCCTGCTGCAGCCCGGGCCAGTCCGCATGGTCCGACATCACGAAGCCGCGATCGACGCCGCGCCGGCGCCGCGTGCCGCGCAACTGCATCCAGCCGCTCGCGAAGGCATCGGCATAGGCGCCGAAGCGCTTCATCCACGGCGTGCCCTGCGCCGAGGGCGGCGCCAGCACCAGCGCGCGCTTCAGCAGCGCCGCGTCGACGCCGGGGTCGGTGACGCGCAAGGTGGCTGGCAGCGCCACGCCCGCGGCGCGGTAGACCGCATTGAGCGGCTCGACCGCGCCGTGCACGACGATCGGCCCGATCGAGGCGTCGACGCCATGCAGGATGCGCTGCGCCTTGCCGAAGGCATAGCAGAACAGCACCGAGGCGCGGCCGGCCTCGGCATTGGCGCGCCACCAGGCGTCGATCTCCGCGATGAGCTGCGCCTGCGAGGGCCAGCGATAGATCGGCAGGCCGAAGGTGGACTCGGTGATGAAGGTGTCGCAGGGCACCGGCTCGAAGGGCGCGCAGGTGCCGCCGGGCTCGGTCTTGTAGTCGCCCGAGGCCACCCAGACGCGGCCGCCATGTTCGAGCCGCACCTGCGCCGAGCCCAGCACGTGGCCGGCCGGATGCAGCGACACGCGCACGCCGCGGTGCTCGATCGCCTCGCCGTAGGGCAGCGTCTGCAGCGGGATGTCGGCGCCCAGGCGCGCGCGCAAGGTGCCGGCGCTGTCGGTGTGGGCGAGGTAGTGGCCGTGGCCGGTGCGCGCATGGTCGGAGTGCGCGTGCGTGATGACGGCGCGCGCGACCGGCCGCCAGGGGTCGATGTAGAAATCGCCCGGCGGGCAGTACAGGCCCTCGGGGCGCGCGACGACGAGATCTTCTTCCTGCGCGGGCATGGCATGCCATCGTAGGCGCTCGCGGCCCGCGGCGCCTTGGCCCGGATGCCGCGAGGCGCCGTGGGCCGGCGCCTACCCGGCGCGCCTGTCCCGGGTGCTCAGGGTTGCTTGCCGCGGCGCGCGGCCGTCATCTCGAGCACGTTCATCTTCATGCCGTTGGCCATCACCATGTCGCCGGGCTTCTGGCCGGCCTTGCAGGGGCCGACCCATTTCGCCTCGACGACGGCCATGCCTTCGCTGCGGCCCATCAGCGGCGGGCTGTAGGTCGACCTGCTTTCCACGCGGTAGGCCGAGCCGAAGTCGCCGCTCATCACGGCGCGCGAGGTGGCGGTGGTGCTGCCGATCTTGCAGACCGAGTCGATCACCAGCTTGCCGCCCTCGGCGCGCAGGTCCTGCTTCGAGCACAGGCTGCGGCCCATGCCCTGGCCCATCTCGCGTAGGGCCTTGTCGGTGGCCGCGTCGATGCACTGCTGCATGGTGTGGCTGCCCTCCTTCGCGCCGCTGCCGTCGTCGCTGCGCATCTCCCACAGGCCGGGCTTGCGCGCGGGATAGTCGATCGCCACCGCGGGCCCGGCGAGCACGGCGCAGGGCAGCACCGCGGCGCAGGCGGCGAGGAAGGCCAGGACGAGGGGAAGGGTCTTCATGGGGCGGCTCCGGGCGCGGCGTGTCGAAGGCTCGACGATGCCCCGGTTTGTACAGGGCGCCCCCGCGGCGCGGAATACCGCGATCGGTCTACGCCGCGCGGCCGGCCCCGGCGATGCCGCTCGTGCCGCTCGCCGCCGCGCGCACGCGCGTGGCCAGCCCGAACACCATGCCCAGCACGAAGCCGCCGCCCACGTCGATCAGCACGTGCTGGCGCACCGCCATGGTCGAGTAGACGATGCCCGCGGCCCACGCGAGGTTGAGGCCGCGCAGCCAGGCGGGCGCGCCCACGCTGCGCAGCTGGCGCGCGAGCACCACGCAGGCGAACACCGAGAACGAGACATGCAGCGAGGGAAAGGCATTGCCCGCCGAGTCCTTGGTCTTGAGGAAGTGCAGCGTGGTGCCGGGACTGGTGTCGATGGTGAAGTTGGGGATCGCGGTCGGCAGGCACCAGAACACGACGAGCGCGATGGTCGTCATCAGCGCGCAGGCGAGCGAGAACACCGTGAGCTCGCGCCGGTCGCGCGAGAACAGCACCGGCAGCGCGATGTAGAGCCACAGCGACAGGTACACCGGCAGCAGCGCGGGCCAGAAGGCGACGAGCCGGTCGATCGGCGTGAGCGGCAGCACCCAGGCCTCGCCCGAATGCCGCATGACCCAGAAGTACAGCGGGAAGAAGCCGATGGTGGCGAGGGTGTTGCCGATCAGCTTGAGCGGCCACAGCGCGAGCGCGCGGCGGCCCAGGGCGCGGGCCCAGGGCGTTGGCGTGGCGACGGGCTTGGAGTCGGGGAAGGAGGTCATGGGCGCCGGAGGCGATGCGCGCGGGCCCCGCGGGTGCGGGGCCGCGGCATCACCAGGGCGTCCACTTTAAATCGCTTCGCGCCGAGGCCACCGTGCGTTCGATGAAGCGCACGCCGCGCGCCCCATCCTCCACGCGCGGATAGTCGGCGTCGAGCGGGTCGGCGCGCCGGCCTTCGAGGCGCGCGCGGATGTCGGCGGCGACGCCCGCGTAGACGTTGGCGAAGGCCTCGATGAAGCCCTCGGGATGGCCCGCGGGCAGGCGGCTCGCGCGGCGCGCCGATTCGTGCAGCCAGGGGGCGCCGCGCGTGAGCACGCGCAGCGGCCCGTCGTGCGGCAGGTGCAGCAGCCGGCTCGGCTGTTCCTGGTGCCACTCGAGCGTGCCCAGGGTGCCCGCGATGCGCACGCGCAGGTCGTTCTCGAGGCCGGTGCTGATCTGCGAGGCGATGAGCACGCCGCGCGCGCCGCCCTGGTAGCGCAGCAGCAGGCTGCCGTCGTCGTCGAGCTGGCGACCGGCCACGTGCGCCGTGAGGTCGGCGCACAGGCTCTCGATCTCGAGGCCGGTCAGCGTGGCGACGAGGTTCTCCGCATGCGAGCCGATGTCGCCGATGGCGCCGGCCGCGCCGCTGCGCGCGGGGTCGGTGCGCCAGTCGGCCTGCTTGTTGCCGGTGCCCTCGAGCTGGCTCGCGAGCCAGCCCTGGTTGTATTCCACGACCACCTTGCGCAGCGTGCCGAGCTCGCCCGCGCGGATCATCGCGCGGGCCTGCCGCACCATGGGGTAGCCGGTGTAGTTGTAGGTGACGCCGAAGACCGTGCCCTGTGCCGCCACGCTGGCGACCAGTGCATCGGCCTGCTCGCGCGTGTGGACCAGCGGCTTGTCGCACACCACGTGGAAGCCGGCCTCGACGAAGGCCCGCGCCACCGGGTAGTGCACGTGGTTGGGCGTGACGATCGAGACGAAGTCGATGCGCTCGCCGGCGGGCCGCTTCAGTTCATCGGCCAGCAGGGCCTGCCAGTCGCCATGGTTGCGCGCGTCGGCCAGGCCGAGGTCGGCGCCCGAGGCGCGCGCCTTGGCGGGATCGGAGGACAGCGCGCCGGCCACGAGTTCGATCTGGCCGTCGAGCGCGATCGCCTTGCGGTGCACGCCGCCGATGAAGGCATCGCGGCCGCCGCCGACCATGGCGTAGCGCAGCTTGCGATGGGGGGTGTCGGTCATCCAACTCCTTGAGGTTCCAGAGACGGGGTTCCCCCTCCCCGCGGGGAGAGGGAGCGAAGCGATCGGCCGGCCGGCCGATCCCGTTCAGAACGGCGAGTTCGGGTGGTAGAAGTCCTTGGCGTTGTCCTTGGTGATCAGCACCGACGGGATGATCGTGGTCGCGGGCAGCTTCTCGCCCTTCAGGCGCGCCTCGGCCGTGAGCTTGATGGCGTCGTAGATGAACTTGGGCGAGTAGCTCACGTCGGCCGTGATGCGCTTGTCCTTGCCGTCCATGATGGTCTTGACCATGCCCTTGGCGCCGGCGCCGCCGAACACGATTCTGATGTCGTCGCGCTTGGCTTGTTCGATGGCCTTGAGCACGCCCACGGCCATGTCGTCGTCGGCGGCCCAGATGGCGTCGATCTGCTTGAAGCGCGTGAGGTAGTCCTGCGTGACCTTGAAGGCGTCGTCGCGGTTCCAGTTGGCGTACTTGGCGTCGAGCAGCTTCACGTCGGGGCTGTTCTTGAGCACCGCGTTGAAGGCGTCCATGCGCTCGTTGTCGAGCGTGGTCGCGATGCCGCGCAATGCCACCACGTTGCCCTTGCCGCCGAGCTGCTTGACGATGTACTCGGCCGGGATGCGGCCGAAGGCGGTGTTGTCGCCGGCCACGTAGGCGTCCTGCGCGCTGGTGTCGGTCAGGCCGCGGTCGACCACGGTGACGTAGGCACCCTTGGCCTTGACCTGCGCGACCGGCTTGGTCAGCGCGGCCGATTCGAACGGGAACACGACCAGCGCGTTGATCTTGGTGACCGTCGACAGGTCCTGCAGCTGGTTGGCCTGCTCGGGCGCGTTGGCGGCGGTCTTGATCGTGATCTTCAGGTCCTTGTGTTCCTTCTCGAGATCCTTCTTCGCCTGGTTGGCCCAGTAGTTGATGCCGCCCATGAAGCTGTGGGTGGCGGCGGGGATCGAAACGCCGAGGTTGACCTTGTCCGCGGCGAGCGCGGGCAGGCTGGCGAATGCCGCGGCGGCCACGGCCGTGAGCGCGATGCGTCGGGTGAAACGGGTCATGCTGATGTCTCCTCTTGGTGGATGGAACGGAACGGGAAGGAACCAGGTGTGGCCACGCCCAACGGCGTCATCGCTTTCCTCGCTGGAGGAAGGCCACGATGATGATCACGAAGCCCTGCACCGCGGCATTCAGGTACACGCTGATGATGCTGGTGAGGTTCAGGATGTTGCTGATGACCGAGAGCAGGATCGCGCCCACCACGGTGCCGGTGATGCTGCCCGCGCCGCCCTTGAGCGCGGTGCCGCCGACGATCACCGCGGCGATCGCCTCGAGCTCCCACAAGAGGCCCGTGGTCGGCGAGGCCGAGCCCAGGCGCGGCACGTACAGCAGCGTGGCGATGCCCACGCACACGCCGAGCAGCACGTAGGTCAGGATCTTCACGCGGTCGACGTCGACCGCGGCATAGCGCGCCACCTGCTCGTTGGAGCCGATGGCCTGCACGTAGCGGCCGTAGGCGGTGCGGTTGAGGATCACGCCGCCGACGATGGCGACGATGACGAACACCCACACCGGCACCGGGATGCCCGCGAGGCTCGCGTAATAGACCGGCGCGTAGAGGTCCGACAGCTCGTTGTCGAGCGTGAGCGCACCGCCGTCGGCGAAGTAGGTGAGGTAGGCGCGGAAGATGCCGAGCGTGCCCAGCGTGACGATGAAGGGCTCGATGCGGCCCTTGGTGATCAGCAGGCCGTGCGCGAGGCCGAACAGCGCGCCCAGCACCACCGCGAGCACGGCGCCGAGCATCACCGCCATCAGCGGCGAGCCGGTGGCCGGGCCGGCCCAGTTGATGAACATGATCACGCTGCCCGCGATCAGCGCGGCCATCGAGCCCACCGACAGGTCGATGCCGCCCGAGATGATCACGAAGCACATGCCGACCGCGATGATGCCGATGAAGGCGGTGCGCGTGAGCACGTTCATCGCGTTGTCGACGGTGGCGAAGTCGCCGTTGAGCAGGGTGCCGGCGATGCACAGCAGCACCAGGCCGATGACGGGGCCGAGGCCGTGCAGGTGCTCGGTCCAGCGCGCCTTGGGCTGGGCGCGGTGGGTGTCGGCGGTGGGTTCGGGGCTGTTGTTCATGGGGGCCGGGTGTGGGTCGTGTCTCAGTGCGCGCCGGTGGCGTGGGCGATGAGCGCTTCTTCGCTCAGGTGGTCGGCGTCGAGCGTGGCGACCAGCCGGCCCGCGCGCATCACCGCGACGCGGTGGCACAGGCCGATCAGTTCCATGAGCTCGGACGAGATGACGATCACGGCCAGGCCCTCGCGCGCCAGGCGCTGGACCAGGAAGTAGATGTCGCGCTTGGCGCCCACGTCGACGCCGCGCGTGGGCTCGTCGAGCACCACCACGCGCGGGCGCGGCTGCAGCACCTTGGCGAGCGCGAGCTTCTGCTGGTTGCCGCCCGACAGCGACGAGGCCCTGACCTCGAGCGAGCCGGCGCGGATGCCGTAGTCCTTGACCGCCTCGGCCAGCGCGCCGCGCTCGGCCTCGGGCTTGAGCCAGGGCGTGGCGTAGCGCTCGAGCGCCATCAGCGTGAGGTTCTGGCGCAGGCCGAAGTGCACGTGCAGGCCCTTGCCCTTGCGGTCCTCGCTCAGGTAGGTGAGGCCGTGCTTCGCGGCATCGCGCGGGCTGCGCCAGCCCTTGCCGCCGGGCACCGCGCGCCCGAGCATCTCGACGCTGCCGGCGGCGGGCCGCAGGCCCAGCAGGCCTTCGAACAGCTCGGTGCGACCGGCGCCGACCAGGCCCGCGAAGCCGAGGATCTCGCCGGGGCGCACCTCGAAGCTCGCGTCCCGTGCCCAGCCGGGCACGCTGAAGCCCTGCACGCGCATCGCGGGCGCCTGCGCGGCCGACACCGGGTCGCGCGGCGGATAGAGGTCGGCCAGCTCGCGGCCCACCATCAGGTTGGCCATCTGCTGGCGCGTGACCTCGGCCGTGGGCGAACGCGCGACGAAGCGGCCGTCGCGCATCACGATCACCTCGTCGGTCACGCGCTCGACCTCGTCGAGCTTGTGCGAGATGTAGACGATGGTCACGCCATCGGCGCGCAACTGCGCGATCAGCTTGAACAGGCGCTCGGTCTCGCCGGGCGTGAGCGTGGCGGTGGGCTCGTCCATCACCAGGAGGCGCGCGCGGCGCGCGATGGCCTTGGCGATCTCCACCAGCTGCTTCTCGGCCACGATGAGCCGGCGCACTTTGGTGCGCGGGTCGGCCTGCAGGCCCACTGCGGCCAGCGCGGCGGCCGACTCGCGCTCCATCGCGGCATCGTCGAGGAACAGGCCCTTCTTCTTCTCGTGGCCGAGGAAGATGTTCTGCGCGATGCTCAGGTCCTCGGCGAGGTTGAACTCCTGGTGGATCAGCACGATGCCCAGCGCCTCGGCATCGCGCGAGCCGGCGAACTGCTGCGGCTGGCCGTTGATGCGCAGCGTGCCGCCCGTGAGGCCCTCGTAGCCCGAGAGAATCTTCATCAGCGTGGACTTGCCCGCGCCGTTCTCGCCGAGCAGGCCGTAGACCTTGCCGGGCGCGAGCGCGAAGCTCACGCCGTGCAGCACCTGCACCGGGCCGAAGGATTTCCGCACGTCGTCGAATTCGACGGCCACGCTGGTCTTGCTCTGCGTTTCGCTCATGGCGCGATCCCCCTCGCCTTGAGGCTCTGCTGCATCGCGAGCACGCCGGCGCCGATCAGGCCGCCCTGCGCGGCCAGCGGCGTGTACTGGATCTCGAGATGGCGCGTCGACAGCGCGAGCGAGCGCTGGTAGACGCTTTGCCGCACGGCCGCGAGGAACAGCGGGCCGATGCGCGTGATGCCGCCGCCGATGAACACATGCGACGGATTGAAGAAGTTGACGACCGAAGCCAGCATCTGGCCGATGAGGTTGCCCGCGCGCTGCACGATGGCGTTGGCTGCGGGATCGCCGGCGCGGCTGGCCTGGCCCACGTCGAGTGCCTCGATGCGGCCCTGGCTGCGCAGCACCTCGGCCAGCACGGCGCTCTCGCCGGCCTCGGCCGCCTGCACCGCCATGCGCGTGATCGCGGGGCCGGCCGCCATCGCCTCGACGCAGCCCAGGTTGCCGCAGTGGCAGCGCGGCCCTTCCTGGTCGACGCAGATGTGGCCCACGTCGCCGGCCGAACCCGCGGCGCCGCGGTAGACCTCGCCGTGGCAGACGATGCCGCAGCCGATGCCGGTCCCGATCTTGATGACGAGGAAGTTCGAGAGCGAGCGCTTGAGGCGCCAGAGTTCGCCGAGCGCCATCAGGTTGACGTCGTTGTCGACGAACACCGGCGCGGCATAGTCCTCGCGCAGGTAGTCGCGGATCGAGAAGCTGTCCCAGGCCGGCATCAGCGGCGGATTGACGAGCTGGCCGATCTCGAAGTTGACCGGTCCGGGCACGCCGATGCCGATGCCGAACACGTCGCGCGCCGTGCGGCCGCAGCGGCCCAGCAGTTCGCGCATCAGCGCACGCACGCGCGCCAGCACGACCGCGGGGCCGTCGCGCACGTCGGCCGCTTCCTCGTGCTGCGCGAGCACCGTGAGGTCGGGCTGCAGCACGGCGACGCCGAGGCTGGTGGCGCCGATGTCGACGCCCACGAGCACGCCGAGGTCGGCATGGAGCTGGAGGTTTTCGGGGCGGCGTCCGCCCGAGGAGCGCTGCAGGCCGGCTTCGGCCAGCAGGCCCTGCTCGAGCAGCCCGGCGATGAGCGCATTGGCCTTGCTCTTGGAGAAGCCGAGTTCCTCGGCCATGGCATGGCGCGAACCGCCGGCCGACCAGAAGGTGGTCTCCAGCAAACGCATTTCGTCCGCAGTGATGCCGCTCCAGGGTGCCACGCGCGCTTGTCTCCGGTTTTTTTGTCGGGACCCGGCGGCATCGAGGCCGGCGGGCGAAGGCGAATACTAGGAGGCCGGCTTCAGCCGGGCAAGGCTGAACTTCGACCATATTCTGATCGAAGATGACTCGATTCTATCTTGACGAGCCCGCTCCGCCCCGGGCCGGGACGAAAAAAAGCCGCCTCGAGGGGCGGCTTTTGCGATGAGCAAGCGCGCGGGCTTACTTCTTCTGGCGGTACTTGCGCAGCGCTGCGATCTGCGCGGCCATCACGGCCAGTTCCGATTGCGCCATCGCGATGTCGATGTCGCTCTTGGCGTTCTTCAGCGCTTCCTCGGCGGCGGCCTTGGCCTGGTTGGCCTTCTCGTCGTCGAGGTCCTTGCCGCGGATCGCGGTGTCCGACAGCACGGTCACGGCGTTCGGCTGCACTTCGAGGATGCCGCCGGCGACGAAGACGAACTCCTCGTTGCCGTCGGCCGTTTCGATGCGCACGGCGCCGGGGCGGATGCGCGTGATCAGCGGGGTGTGGCGCGGATAGATGCCGAGCTCACCGGCTTCACCGGGCAGCGCGACGAACCTGGCTTCGCCCGAGAAGATCGACTCTTCCGCGCTGACCACGTCCACATGAATGGTGCCTGCCATGGTGATTCCTTCTTAAGCGACCTTCTTGGCCTTCTCGAACGCTTCGTCGATGCTGCCCACCATGTAGAACGCCTGTTCCGGCAGGTGGTCGGCTTCGCCGTTCACGATCATCTTGAAGCCGCGGATGGTTTCCGACAGCGGCACGTACTTGCCGGGCGAGCCCGTGAACACTTCGGCCACGTGGAAGGGCTGCGACAGGAAACGCTGGATCTTGCGGGCACGGGCCACGGCGAGCTTGTCGTCGGGCGCCAGTTCGTCCATGCCCAGGATCGCGATGATGTCGCGCAGTTCCTTGTAGCGCTGCAGCGTGCCTTGCACGGCGCGGGCCACGTTGTAGTGCTCTTCGCCGACCACGTTCGGGTCGAGCTGGCGCGAGGTCGAGTCCAGCGGGTCCACGGCGGGGTAGATACCGAGCGAAGCGATGTCGCGCGACAGCACCACGGTCGAGTCCAGGTGGGCGAAGGTGGTGGCGGGCGACGGGTCGGTCAAGTCGTCGGCGGGAACGTACACGGCCTGGATCGAGGTGATCGAGCCGACCTTGGTCGAGGTGATGCGTTCCTGCAGGCGGCCCATTTCCTCGGCCAGCGTCGGCTGGTAGCCCACGGCGGAAGGCATGCGGCCCAGCAGTGCCGACACTTCGGTACCGGCCAGCGTGTAGCGGTAGATGTTGTCGACGAAGAACAGAACGTCGCGGCCTTCGTCGCGGAACGACTCGGCGATGGTCAGGCCGGTCAGCGCCACGCGCAGACGGTTGCCCGGGGGTTCGTTCATCTGGCCGTAGACCATCGACACCTTCGAGTTCGGCAGGTCGTCGAGGTCCACCACCTTGGCGTCCGACATTTCGTGATAGAAGTCGTTGCCTTCGCGGGTACGTTCACCCACGCCGGCGAACACCGACAGACCCGAGTGGGCCTTCGCGATGTTGTTGATGAGTTCCATCATGTTCACGGTCTTGCCCACGCCGGCGCCGCCGAACAGGCCCACCTTGCCGCCCTTGGCGAACGGGCACACCAGGTCGATCACCTTGATGCCGGTTTCCAGCAGGTCCTGCGAGGGCGACAGTTCGTCGTACGCGGGGGCCTTGCGGTGGATGGGGGCGGTCAGCTCCTGGCTGACGGGACCGCGCTCGTCGATGGGCGCGCCCAGCACGTCCATGATGCGGCCGAGGGTGGCCTTGCCGACCGGCACCGTGATGGGTGCGCCGGTGTTGGTCACGACGAGGCCGCGGCGCAGGCCGTCCGACGAGCCCAGCGCAATCGTGCGCACCACGCCATCACCAAGCTGTTGTTGCACTTCGAGGGTCAGCGCGCTGCCTTCGAACTTCAAGGCGTCGTACACCTTGGGCATCTGGTCACGCGGGAACTCCACGTCGACCACGGCGCCGATACATTGGACAATTTTTCCTTCAGCCATGGCGTTTCCTTCTGGATGGATTCTCAATAAATTTGCGACAGGTTCTTGCAGAAGCGTCCTGGTGCCAATGCGGGCCGCTTTTGCAAGAATGCCGGCCGGGCCGGCATCCTCGAAGTCAATGACGATGCGTTCGGATCTCTGCGCTCGCCGTGCTCAGCACTTCATCGCCGTGGCTTGCGCGGCGAAAGCGTCCGACGCAGCCTTGCAGGCCTGGCCCAGGGCGGCCTTGTCGGCGCCCATCGAAGCCCAGGTCGCCTTGGTCTGGTCGAGGCTGGCCTTCATCGCGTCGGCGGCGGCACCGCTTTGCGAGGCGACGCAGGCGCTGACCTTCGTCAGGTAGTCGTTGCACTCTTGCGGCAGGTCGGCGGCCGAAGCGGTCGGTGCTGCTGCGGCCGGTGCCGAAGCGGGCGCTGCCGGTGCCGCGGCGGGAGCCGATGCAGCGGGAGCAGGCGCCGGAGCCGGTGCGGCCGCCGGAGCGGGCGCGGGTGCCGGTGCCTCTTCCTTCTTGGAACAGGCGGTCAGAGCGGCAGCCACGGCTACCAGGGCGAGAAGTTTCTTCATTGAGTCGGGTCCCCTTCTTATGAGCTGGGCCGTTGTCACCGGTCCGCGTGCGAACCCGTGGGCAATGTGGCCCTGTGCATTGCCTCGATCAGACGCCCGCCGCCGCGGCCGCGCCCGACACGATTTCCGAAAGCTCCTTCGTGATGCCGGCCTGGCGGGTCTTGTTGTAGACCAGCTTCAGCTCGCTGATCACGTTGCCCGCGTTGTCGGTGGCGGCCTTCATCGCGACCATGCGCGCCGACTGCTCGGACGCCATGTTCTCGGCCACGGCCTGGTAGACCAGCGACTCCACGTAGCGCACCAGCAGCTCGTCGATGACGCTCTGCGCATCGGGCTCGTAGATGTAGTCCCAGGCGTGCTGGCCGCTCTCGACCTGCAGCGTCTCGGAAGCGAGCGGCAGCAGCTGCTCGACCACCGATTCCTGGCGCATCGTGTTGATGAACTTCGTGTAGCACAGGTACACGGCGCTCAGCTTGCCCTCGGCGTACGCGTCGAGCAGGACCTTGACCGGGCCAATCAGCTTTTCGAGGTGCGGCGTGTCGCCCAGCTGGGTGACATGCGACACCACGCGTGCGCCGATCCGGTTGAGGAAGCCCAGGCCCTTGTTGCCGATGGCGACCGCCTCGACCGCGTTGCCGGCCGACTGCTGCTCGCGCAGCTTGGCGGTGACGGCGCGCAGCACGTTGGTGTTCATGCCGCCGCACAGACCCTTGTCGGTCGTGACGACGATGAAGCCCGCGGCCTTGGCCTCGTTCTCCTTCATGAACGCGTGCGTGTACTCCGGATTCGCCTGGCCGAGGTTGGCCGCGATGTTGCGGATCTTCTCGCTGTAGGGGCGGGCGGCGCGCATGCGTTCCTGCGCCTTGCGCATCTTCGACGCGGCCACCATTTCCATGGCCTTGGTGATCTTCTTGGTGTTCTCCACCGATTTGATCTTGCCGCGGATTTCCTTACCAGCTGCCATGAGGATTCCTTTGGGGGTCGATCAGGCGAACGACTTCTTGAACGAGGTGATCGCCGCGTGCAGTTCGGCTTCCGAGTCCTTGTCGATCGCCTTGGCCTGTTCGACCTTGTCGAGCAGGGCCGCGTGGCTGGTCTTGAGGAACTGGTGCAGGCCGTGCTCGAAGGCCAGGACCTTCTTGACGTCGAGATCGTCCATGAAGCCCTTGTTGACCGCGAACAGCGACGCGCTCATCAGCGAGATGGACAGCGGGCTGTACTGGGCCTGCTTCAGCAGTTCGGTCACGCGGGCACCGCGGTCGAGCTGCTTGCGGGTGGCTTCGTCGAGGTCGGAAGCGAACTGCGCGAACGCAGCCAGTTCACGGTACTGCGCGAGGTCGGTACGGATACCGCCCGACAGGCCCTTGATCGCCTTGGTCTGTGCCGACGAGCCCACGCGCGACACCGAGATACCGGCGTTGATGGCGGGACGGATACCGGCGTTGAACAGGTTGGTCTCGAGGAAGATCTGGCCGTCGGTGATCGAGATCACGTTGGTCGGAACGAAGGCGGACACGTCGCCGGCCTGCGTTTCGATGATCGGCAGCGCGGTCAGCGAACCGGTCTTGCCCTTGACTTCACCCTTGGTGAAGGCTTCGACGTAGTCGGCGTTCACGCGGGCCGCACGCTCGAGCAGGCGGCTGTGGAGATAGAACACGTCGCCGGGGTAGGCTTCGCGGCCCGGCGGGCGGCGCAGCAGCAGCGACACCTGGCGGTAGGCCACGGCCTGCTTCGACAGGTCGTCATAGACGATCAGGGCGTCCTGGCCGCGGTCGCGGAAGTATTCGCCCATCGTGCAGCCCGAGTAGGCCGACACGTACTGCATGGCGGCCGATTCCGACGCCGATGCGGCCACCACGATGGTGTAGTCCATCGCGCCGGCTTGTTCGAGAGCGCGCACCACGTTCTTGATCGACGAAGCCTTCTGGCCGATCGCGACGTAGACGCAGGTCATGTTCTGACCCTTCTGGTTGATGATCGCGTCGATCGCCACGGCGGTCTTGCCGGTCTGGCGGTCGCCGATGATCAGCTCGCGCTGGCCACGGCCGACGGGCACCATCGAGTCGATCGACTTGAGGCCGGTCTGCATCGGCTGGTCGACGGACTTCCGTGCGATCACGCCCGGCGCGACCTTCTCGATCACGTCGGTCATCTTCGCGTTGATCGGACCCTTGCCGTCGATCGGCTGGCCCAGCGCGTTGACCACGCGGCCGATGAGCTCGGGGCCCACCGGCACTTCCAGGATGCGGCCCGTGCACTTGACGGTGTCGCCTTCCGAGATGTGCTCGTACTCGCCCAGAATCACGGCGCCGACGGAATCGCGCTCGAGGTTCAGCGCCAGGCCGTACGACGGGACGCCGTCGGCCGTGGGCGGGAACTCGAGCATTTCGCCCTGCATCGCGTCCGACAGGCCGTGCACGCGCACGATGCCGTCGGTCACCGACACCACGGTGCCCTGGTTACGGATGTCTGCGCTGACGCCAAGCCCTTCGATGCGGCTCTTGATCAGCTCGGAAATTTCTGCGGGATTGAGTTGCATGACTCTTTCCTTCTTTCAATAAATAGGGCTTACCGCGGCGACAGACCGCCTCAGGCGGTGAGCGCTGCTTTCATTTGTTCGAGCCGGGCCTTGACGGACATGTCGAGCACCTCGTCGCCGACCACGGCACGGATGCCGCCGATCAGCTCGGGATCGATCGCGACGCTCGTCTTGAGCTTGCGACCGAAGCGGCGCACGAGCGCCGCCTCGATGTCCTGCAGCGCGGCGCCTTCGATCGGGAAGGCGCTGTAGATCACCGCATCGGACGAACCGCTGCTGGCGTTCTTGAGGGCACGGAACTGGACCGCCACCTCGGGAACGGCCGCGAGGCGGCCGTTGTCGAGGACGGTGCGAAGGAAGTTCGTGCCGAGATCCGGCAGCGGCTGGGACAACAGGCCGGCGACCAGGCCGACGACCTGCTCGGGCGCGACCTTGGGATTGGCCGCGAACTGCATCAGCTGCGGGTTCCCGACGACGGCGGCCAGCTGGTCGATCCAGCCGGCGGTGGCGTCGAGGTTGCCGGCACTGGCCTGGAACAGCGCTTCAGCGTAGGGACGGGCAATGGTCGCGAGTTCGGCCATGTCGTCCTCAGAGCTCGGTCTTCAGGCGCTGGAGCAGGTCGGCATGGACGCCGGCATCGACTTCCTTGCGAAGGATCTGCTCGGCACCCTTGACGGCCAGCGCGGCGACCTGCTCGCGCAGGGCTTCGCGGGCGCGCACGGTCTGCTGCTCGGCCTCGTCGCGGGCAGCCGCGACGATCTTGCTGGCCTCTTCGTTCGCACGGCCCTTGGCTTCTTCGATGATCTGCTGGGCGCGGCGCTCGGCGTCGGCAAGACGGCTGGCGGTCTCGGTGCGAGACGCCGACAGTTCCTGTTCGACGCGCTGGTTGGCGGACTGCAGTTCGGCCTTGGCCTTGTCGGCGGCCGCCAGGCCCGCGGCGATCTTTTGTGCCCGGTCATCCAAAGCCTTCGCGATCGGCGGCCACACGAATCTCATCGTGAACAGCACGAGCAACAGGAAGACGATGGCCTGAACGAACAGGGTCGCGTTGATACTCACGGCAACACCTTTCTAGAGTGGCGTTGAAACCGGATTACTTCGGCAGGGCGGACAGGAAGGGGTTGGCGAACGCGAACAGCAGGGCGATGGCCACGCCGATCAGGAAGGCCGCGTCGATCAGACCGGCCAAGATGAACATCTTGGTCTGCAGGTCGTTCATCAGCTCGGGCTGACGGGCCGACGATTCCAGGAACTTGCCACCCATCAGGGCGATACCGATCGATGCACCGATAGCGCCGAGACCGACGATCAGACCACAGGCGAGGGCAACGAGACCGAGAACGTTGGATGCTTCCATGATGACTCCTTAGATTTAACTGGATGAATGCAAAAGAAAAAGAACGAAAGGGAACCGAGCCTCAGTGGGCCTCATGAGCCTGGCCCAGATAAATGAGCGTCAGCATCATGAAAATGAATGCCTGGAGCGTGATCACCAGAATGTGGAAGATCGCCCAGACAGTACCGGCAATGACGTGGCCCACTGGCAACAGCACTCCCGAGAACGACGCAGCCATCGCACCACCCATGAGCGCGATCAGCATGAAAACGAGTTCGCCCGCGTACATGTTGCCGAACAGCCGCATGCCATGCGACACGGTCTTGGCCACGTACTCGATGATCTGCATGAGCAGGTTGATGATGCCGAGGATCACGGCAAACGCGGGGTTCTTGCTGGTGCCGAACGGCGCGGTCACCAGTTCGTGCGCCCAGCCGCCGGCGCCCTTGATCTTGACGCTGTAGATCAGGCACAGCAGCAGCACGGAGGTCGACAGGCCCAGCGTGGTGGACAGGTCGGCCGTGGGCACGACGCGCATGTACGCATGGTGCGGATCGTGGCCGGCGACCTCGTGCAGCTTCGCCCAGATGGCCGGCAGCAGATCCACCGGCAGCATGTCCATGGCGTTGAGCAGGAAGATCCAGACGAACACCGTGAGCGCGAGCGGCGCGATGAACTTGCGGCTCTTGGCGTTGTGGATGTTGGCCTTGGCCTGGTTGTCCACCATCTCGACCAGGATCTCGACCGCGGCCTGGAAGCGGCCCGGCACGCCCGGCGTGGCCTTGCGCGCGGCGAGCCACAGCACGAAGCAGCCCAGCGCGCCGATGACCAGCGCATACAGGATCGAGTCGAGGTTGATGATGTTGAAGTCGACGATCGACTTCTGCACCACGGGATTGAGATTCCAGTCGACCTGCCAATGCTGGAGGTGGTGAACGATGTACTCACTCGCAGTCGGTGCGTGTCCTTCGGCGGCCATCTTCAGCGTCTCTTCTTAAACATCAAATCCGGTTCAACAACCTGGGCCGCACCATGAGCGCGATCCAGTACGTCTTCAGGGCGGCGATCACGCCGGCGACCAGCGCCAGCCAGTTCAGCCCGCCGATCAGCCAGGGCGCCGCGACCAGCATGGCCACGGTCAGCACGATCTTGATCGACTCCCACACAAAAAACCTCAGCATGGCAGCCGACTGTGACACTGCACCCGTTCCGCGCCGTACGCCTCGAACGAACAGTGCCGCCGGAACGGCCACCGCGATCGCCCCGTAGAGCGCCGACACGGCAGCCGAAGGCCGTCCAGTCCACATCCATGCCACCCCCGCCACGATCAATCCCAAGGCCACCTGGGCCCCGATCACCCACCAGGGCGACAGTCCGGGATTTTTCTCGCGCAACCGCCGTGCCTCTTCGGGCGTCAGCGGCTTGAAATCATCTTCTTCGGCCTCCACGTGGGCTTCCGGGGTTCTGGTTGTCATTTGGAATGCGACCCCTCGCCAGCCGAGAATTCTACAAAGCCTCTGATTATAAGGACAAACCCGCCCCGATCCGGACATCTTGGGCGCACAAGCGACACATTGGGGACGGCGCTCATAATTTGCGCCATGCAAGCCCTGCCCGCCACCCTGTGCCACCTCGATGGCGAATACCTCCCGCTGCGCGACGCGAAGATCAGCGTCCTCGATCGCGGCTTCATCTTCGGCGACGGCATCTACGAAGTGATCCCGGCCTACGACGGCCACCTGTTCTGCCTCGACGAGCACCTGGCCCGGCTCGAGCGTTCGCTCGCCGAGGTGCGCATCCCGAACCCGCACGACCGCGAGGGCTGGCGCGCCCTGGCGCAGCGGCTCGTGGACTCGGCCACGGAAGAGGCGACCGTTTCAGTCTACATCCAGGTCACGCGCGGGGTCGCGCCGCGCGACCACGCCATGGTCCAGGGCATCGCGCCCACCGTCTTCGCGATGGTCAACCGGCTCACCCTGCCGAATGAGGCGGCGCGCACCAACGGCGTGAAATGCGTGACGGCCGACGAGTTCCGCTGGGCCAAGGCGCACATCAAGAGCACCAGCCTGCTGGGCGCGGTGATCGCGCGCCAGATCGGCGTCGACGCGGGCGCGACCGAGACCGTGATGTTCCGCGACGAATGGCTCAGCGAAGCGGCCTCGAGCAACGTCTGGGTGGTCAAGGACGGCACCGTGTACGGCCCGCCGCGCGACAACCTCGTGCTGACCGGCATCCGCTACGGCCTGCTCGAGCGCCTGTGCGCCGAGCGCGGCATCCCGTTCGTGCTGCGGCGCATCGCGCGCGACGAGGTGTTCGTGGCCGACGAGCTGATGATCTCCTCGGCCACCAAGGAGGTGCTGCCCGTGACGCAGCTCGACGACCGGCCCATTGGCAATGGCCGACCCGGCCCCATCTACCAGAGCTTGTACGCGGCCTACCAGGAGGCCAAGCGACGCAACGCACAGGCGCAGCAGCCGCCACGAGGAGTATCCGCATGAGCACCGACCGTCCCGACACGCCCGCCACCGACGCCGTCACCGATCCGCGCAAGGATTCGCTGATCGAGTACCCCTCGCAGTTCCCGATCAAGGTGATGGGCGCGAAGGTCGACGGCTTCGTGCACGCGATCACCCAGATCGCCGAGCGCTTCGACCCGACGTTCGACGCCACCACCGTCGAGCTGCGCGACAGCAAGGCCGGCAACTACCTCGGCGTGACGATCACCGTGACCGCCACCAGCCGCGAGCAGCTCGACGACCTCTACCGCGCCCTGTCCTCGCACCCGATGGTCAAGGTCGTGCTCTGAGCACGGGCGAGCGATGCCGCGTTCCGCGCTGACACGCTGGCGGCACCTCGCGGCCGCGCTGTGCGCGGGCGGCCTGGCGGTGGCCTGCTCCACCGCCCCCAATCCCTACTACGACGCGAGCCGCCCGCACCACCGGCCCGACGGCTTCCAGGACAACTACGTCGAGTTCCAGCCCAAGAACTTCTTCATCGACGTGCTGGTGCGCTGGCAGATCCCGTCCTGGTTCAAGGGCCTGCCGAAGGCGCCCGAGGCGCCGCCGCCGGTGGTGAAGCCCGACCTCGCGCTGCTGCGCGCCAACGCCACGGCGCAGCCGATGCGCCCCACCGCCACCTTCATCGGCCATGCCAGCGTGCTGGTGCAGCTGCCGACCGCGGCCGGCGGCCTCCATGTGCTGACCGATCCGGTGTTCGGCGAACGCGCCTCGCCGGTGTCCTTCGCGGGCCCGAAGCGCTTCCAGCCGCCGGGCCTGGCGTTGGCCGAGCTGCCGCGCATCGACCTGGTGCTGATCAGCCACAACCACTACGACCACCTCGACGAGGCCAGCGTGAAGGCGCTCGCGGCGCAGGCCGGCGGATCGCCGCTGTTCGTGGTGCCGCTGGGCATCGCGCCCTGGCTGGCCGAGCGCGGCATCGCCAACGCGGTCGAGCTCGACTGGTGGGACAGCCTCGAGCTGCCGGCCGGCACGGGCGCCGGCAGCGCCCCGCCGCGGGCTTCGCAGGTGCGCATCCAGCGCAACGGCGCGGGCCTCGCGGCCGCGACGGACGCCACCCAGGTCTTCCTCACGCCCGCCCAGCACTGGAGCGCGCGCGGCCTCGGCGACCGCCTGAAGACGCTGTGGGGCGGCTTCGCCGTGCTGTCGCCGAAGCTGCAGCTCTTCTATTCGGGCGACACCGGCTACTCGCGCGACTTCGCCGACATCCAGGCCCGCTTTGCGCCGCGCCAGGGCCCGAGCCAGGGCGGCGGCTTCGACCTCGCGCTGCTGCCCGTGGGCGCCTACGAGCCGCGCTGGTTCATGAAGGACCAGCACGTGAATCCCGAGGAGAGCGTGCGCATCCACCGCGAACTCGGCGCCAGGCGCAGCCTGGGCGTGCACTGGGGCACCTTCGCGCTGACCGACGAGGCGCTCGACCAGCCGCCGCGCGACCTCACCGCCGCGCGCCAGGCCCAGGGCGTGGCCGCCGACGATTTCTTCACGCTCGCCATCGGCGAGACCCGCACCCTGCCCGAGCGGCAGCCCCCACGATGAGCACCGACACCGCAGCGCCCCCCATCGCCCTCGACCGGCAAGGCCGCGTCGACTACGCCGCCACCTTCGCCGCGATGAAGCAGTTCACGCTGGAACGCACGCCCGACACGGCCGACGCGCTATGGATTTGCGAGCACGCACCGGTCTTCACGCAGGGCATCGCGGGCCGCCAGGACCACATCCTCAACACCGGCGAGATCCCCGTGGTGCAGACCGACCGCGGCGGACAGGTCACCTTCCACGGCCCGGGCCAGGTGGTGGCCTATCCGCTGATCGACCTGCGCCGCGCGGGCTACTTCGTCAAGGAATACGTCTACCGGCTCGAGGAGGCGGTGCTGCGCACGCTGTCGCATTTCGGCGTCACCGGCCACCGCGTGGCGGGCGCGCCCGGCATCTACGTGCGCCTGGACGACCCGTTCTCGCACGCCGCCCTCACCGGCCCGCGGCCCGAGCACGACCCGTTCCGCGGCCTCGGCAAGATCGCCGCGCTGGGCATCAAGGTCAGCCGCCACGCCACCTACCACGGCGTGGCGCTCAACGTCGCGATGGACCTCGAACCCTTCTCGCGAATCAACCCTTGCGGCTACGCCGGGCTGCAAACGGTCGACCTTTCTACAATCGGCGTCCAATCCACATGGGAAGAAGCCGCCGCCGTGCTGGGCCGCAAGCTCGGTACTTTCCTGGCGCCTTGACGAGAACTCCAATGAGCACCACCGAAGTCGTCCGCGACGCCCAGAGCGCCGAAACCTACAACCCGCTGGCCAAGCAGAAGGCCGCGGCCAAGCTCTCGCGCATCCCCGTCAAGGTGATCCAGCAGGGCGAGGTGCTCAAGAAGCCCGAGTGGATCCGCGTCAAGGCCGGCAGCCCCACCACGCGCTTCTACGAGATCAAGCAGATCCTGCGCGAGAGCAACCTGCACACGGTCTGCGAAGAGGCTTCGTGCCCCAACATCGGCGAATGCTTCGGCAACGGCACCGCCACCTTCATGATCATGGGCGACAAGTGCACGCGGCGCTGCCCCTTCTGCGACGTGGGCCATGGCCGCCCCGATCCGCTCGACAAGGACGAGCCGCTCAACCTCGCGAAGACCATCGCCAAGCTGCGCCTGAAGTACGTGGTGATCACCAGCGTCGACCGCGACGACCTGCGCGACGGCGGCAGCCAGCACTTCGTCGACTGCATCAGGAACATCCGCGAGCTCTCGCCGATGACGCAGATCGAGATCCTGGTGCCCGACTTCCGCGGCCGCGACGACCGCGCGCTCGAGATCCTCAAGGCCGCGCCGCCCGACGTGATGAACCACAACCTCGAGACCGCGCCGCGCCTGTACAAGGAAGCGCGCCCGGGCAGCGACTACCAGTTCAGCCTCAACCTGCTGAAGAAGTTCAAGGCGCTGCACCCCGACGTGCCGACCAAGAGCGGCATCATGGTCGGCCTCGGCGAGACCGACGAGGAGATCCTGCAGGTCATGCGCGACATGCGCGCCCACGACATCGACATGCTGACCATCGGCCAGTACCTGTCGCCGTCGGGCTCGCACCTGCCGGTGCGCCGCTACGTGCACCCCGACACCTTCAAGATGTTCGAGGAAGAGGCCTACAAGATGGGCTTCTCGCACGCGGCCGTGGGCGCGATGGTGCGCTCGAGCTACCACGCGGACCAGCAGGCGCACGCGGCCGGCGTCTGAGCCGCGCGAGCCCCCGCACAGAGCGGCCTCCGGGCCGCTTTTTTCATGGCGCGGCCCGTCGCCTCGGGCTCACCGGGCGCGGGGCATCTTCGCTATCCTGCACGACCGGCAACGACCGAGGACCGACCTTGCAGCAACCCGCTTCCGCTTCTTCCGACGCTTCCTTTCAGGCCCTGATGGAACGCGACTTCGGCGTGATCGCCGACCTGATCCGCTTCCACGCGCACAACACCCCCGAGCGGCCCGCGCTCGCCGATGCCGCGCAGCAACTCGACTACCGCGCGCTCGACGCGCTGATGGACCGCATCGCCGCCAGCCTGCAGCGCGACGGCCTGCGCGCCGGCGACGCGATCGCGGTCTGCGCCGCCTCGTCGGTGAACTACGCGGCCGTGTTCCTGGGCGCGCTGCGCGCGGGCGTGGCGGTGGCGCCGCTGGCCCCGGGCTCCACGCCGGCCAGCCTGGCGCGCATGATCTCGGACGCCGATGCGCGCATCCTCTTCGCCGACGCGGGCGCGGCCGAGGTGATCGGCCCGGCGCAGCCCGGCGGCATCGCGCGCGTGGCGCTCGACGGTTCGGCCATCGGCCGCTCGCTGGTCGACTGGCTCGCGCCCGAAGGCGCCACGCCCGAGCCCGCCGACGTGCAGCCCGGCACGGCCTTCAACATCATCTATTCCTCGGGCACCACGGGCGAACCCAAGGGCATCGTGCAGGGCCACGGCATGCGCTGGGCCCACGTGCAGCGCGGTGCCAAGTACGAGTACGACAGCCACACCGTCACGCTGCTGTCGACGCCGCTCTATTCCAACACCACGCTGGTCGTGTTCTTCCCCACGCTGGCCTTCGGCGGCTGCGTGGTGCTGATGCCCAAGTTCGACGCGCTCGGCTACCTGCAGCTGGCCGAACGGCACCGCGTGACCCACACCATGCTGGTGCCGGTGCAGTACCAGCGGCTGATGGCGCATCCACGCTTCGACGCGCACGACCTCTCGGCCTACCGCTTCAAATTCAGCACCAGCGCGCCCTTCAATGCCGCGCTCAAGGCCGACGTGCTCGCGCGCTGGCCCGGCGGGCTGATCGAGTTCTACGGCATGACCGAGGGCGGCGGCACCTGCATCCTCGAGGCCCACCTGCATCCGACCAAGCTGCACACCGTGGGCCAGCCGGCACCGGGCAGCGACATCCGGCTGATCGACGAGGAAGGCCGCGAGCTGCCGGCGGGCGACACCGAGGTGGCCGGCGAGGTGGTCGGCCACTCGGCCGGCATGATGACCGGCTACCACCGCCAGCCCGAGAAGACGCGCGAGGCCGAGTGGTTCGACGCGACGGGCAAGCGCTTCATCCGCACCGGCGACGTGGGCCGCTTCGACGCCGACGGCTTCCTCACGCTGTTCGACCGCAAGAAGGACATGATCATCAGCGGCGGCTTCAACATCTACCCGAGCGACCTCGAGGCGGTGCTGCGCGGCCATGCGGCCGTGGCCGACGTGGCGGTGGTCGGCGTGCCCTCCGAGCAATGGGGCGAGACGCCGGTGGCCTTCGTGGTGCGGCGCGAGGGCGATGCCACCCCCGGCGACGCGCTGCTGCAGTGGGCCAATGCCCAGCTCGGCAAGACGCAGCGGCTCGCGGGCCTGGAGCTGATCGACGAACTGCCGCGCAGCGCGATCGGCAAGGTGCTCAAGCGCGAACTGCGAGAACGCGTTCGCGGCTGACGCGCCGCGCGCCGGAGACCGGGCAGGATCGCGGCAGATGAAATCGCTGCGCGGTCAACTGGTCTTCTTCTGGGTGCTGCTGCTCGGCATGTGCGCGGCGCTCGCGGTCGTGATGTTCACGCTCTACCGCAGCAGCGCGGGCGCCCAGGTGGCGGCCGGACGCGCCGCCACCGAGCAGTCCTGCCGCGCGATCGCGGCGCGCTACGCCAGGTCGATCGCCACGCCCGCGCCGCCGCGGCCCGAACTCGACCTGCTGCGCGTGCTGCTGCAGCTGGTGCTGATCGAGGCGCCGCATGTCGAGGGCGGCGTCTGGCATGCGGTCGACGGCCCGCTGGCCTACGCCTACCCGACCTACGAGGGCAGCGGCGTCAAGCGCGACGTGCCCGCGGCCGAGCAGCCGCTGATCGCCCAGCTGGCGCAGCTCGCGGCGCGCACCCGCCAGCCGCAGACCGACGTGGTGCGCGGCAGCCGCGAGGCGCTGATCGTCTCGGCCTGCCCGCTGCCGGCGCCGGCCGACGACCTCGCGGCCTGGACCATGACGCGCACCAACGGCGGCGCGCTCGCGGCCCAGGACAGCCTGCGCACCGGGCTCGGCGTGCTGCTGTTGCTGGTGTTGGCCTCGGGCCTGTGGCTGGGCTCGATCCTGCTGCGCGGGCTGCGCCATGTGCAGCGCCTCGAGAGCCGGCTGGCGCGGGCCGACGCCGATGGCGACGCCATGCCCGAGCTGCCGCGCACCGGCGTGCGCGAGCTCGACCGCATCGTCGACGGCTTCAACCGCTACCGGCTGCGCTTCGAGGAGGCGCGCGCCCACCTGCGCGCGGCCGCGCAGCAGCGCAGCCGCGACCAGCGGCTGGCCGCGCTGGGCCGCATGACGGGCGGCATCGCGCACGAGATCCGCAACCCCATCGCCACCATGCGGCTGAAGGCCGAGAACGCGCTGGCCGCCTCGCCCGAACGGCAGGGCCCGGCGCTGCAGGCCATCGTCGGCCAGATCGACCGGCTCGACGGACTGGTGCAGAGCCTGCTGGCGCTGGTGCAGCCCGTGACGCTGGCCCCGGTGCCGGTGCCGCTCGCGCGCTGGCTCGAGGAGCGGCTGGCGGCCGTGGCGCCGAAGGCCGAGGCCGCGGGCGTGCGGCTCGTGCTGCGGCACGAGGCGCCCGACAGCGCCGTGTTCGACCCCGTGCACCTGGCGCGCGCCATCGACAACCTGCTCGACAACGCCGTGCGCCATGCGCCGCGCGGCGGCGAGGTCGTGCTCGCGGCGGTGCAGCCCGATGCGCGCACGCTGGCGCTGCGCGTCGACGACGACGGCGCGGGCGTGCCCGAGTCGCTGCAGGCCAGCCTGTTCGAGCCCTTCGCCACCGGCCGCGCCGACGGCACCGGCCTGGGCCTGGCGCTGGCGCGCGAGGTGGCGCTGGCGCATGGCGGCGAGCTGCGCCACCTGCCGCTGGCGCCGGGCACCCGTTTCGAACTGGAGCTTCCATGGCGCACCTCCTGATCGTCGACGACGACGACGCCTTCCGCGACACGCTGGCCGAAACCCTCGAGGGCCTGGGCCACGAGGTGACGGCCGTGGCCGGCGGCGCCGAGGCCATCGAAGTGCTCGCGCGCACGCGCTTCGACGCCGTGTTCCTAGACCACCGCATGCCCGGCATGGACGGCCTGCAGACGCTCTCGGCGCTGCGCGCCCGCGCGGGCAGGCTGCCGCCGGTGATCGTGCTCACCGCGTTCTCGAGCGCGGGCAACACCATCGAGGCGATGCGCCTGGGCGCCTTCGACCACCTGGCGAAGCCGATCGGCCGTGAGGCGGTGCGCGAGGTGCTCGAGCGCGCGCTGCAACAGCGCACGGCGACCGCGCCCTCGGCCGCACCCGACGACGCGGACGACGCCGAACTGATCGGGCCGAGCGAAGCCATGCGCGAAGTGCACAAGCGCATCGGCCTGGCGGCCGCCAGCGCGATGCCAGTGCTGGTGCTCGGCGAGACGGGCACCGGCAAGGAGATGGTGGCGCGCGCGCTGCACCGCCATTCGGCGCGCGCCGGCGGGCCCTTCGTGGCCATCAACTGCTCGGCCATCCCGAAGGAGCTGCTCGAGAGCGAGCTGTTCGGCCATGTGCGCGGCGCCTTCACGGGCGCCACCGGCGAGCGGCCCGGGTGCTTTCGCGCGGCCGACGGCGGCGTGCTGCTGCTCGACGAGATCGGCGACATGGCGCTCGACGTGCAGGCCAAGATGCTGCGCGCGCTGCAGGAGGGCGAAGTGACGCCGCTGGGCGGGCACCGCACGGTGAAGGTCGACGTGCGCGTGGTCGCCGCGACCCACCGCGACCTGCGCGCGGCCGTGCGCGAGGGGCGCTTCCGCGAGGACCTGCTGTACCGGCTCGACGTGCTGTCGATCCGCCTGCCGCCGCTGCGCGAGCGGCTGGCCGACATCATCCCGCTGGCCGAGCACTTCCTGCGCCGCGCGGTCCCGCGCGATGCGACCGAGCCGCCGAAGTCGCTGTCGGCCGAGGCCGCCCGCCGCCTGCTCGGCCATCCCTGGCCCGGCAACGTGCGCGAGCTGCGCAATGCGATGGAGCGCTGCCAGGCGCTGGTGCGGCACCGCGTGATCGGCGAGGCCGACCTGGCCGCCGCGCTGGGTGCCGCGCCGGCCGTCGATGCCGCGCCGGCGCTGCCCGCGGACTGGCTCGAGGCCGAACTGCCGGTGGCCGTCGAAAGGCTGGAGCGGCTGCTGATCGCGCATGCGCTCGCGCAGGCGCAAGGCAACCGGGCCGAGGCCGCGCGCCGGCTCGGCATCCACCGCCAGCTGCTCTATCGCAAGCTGACGCAGTACGGGCTCGAGTGACGCGGTGTCCGGAAAGCGGACGCCCGCTGTCCCCGGATCATCCGGACGCCGCCGCGGCGGCGCTCGCAAGTCGTTGATTCCAAAGGATTCCGGTGCTGGCACGTTGCGTGAGATGTCCTGGAGACATCCACCCCGCAAGGAGCCTCCCATGACCGTCCGCACCCCCTTCATCGCCGCCGCCCTCCTGCTCGCGGGCGGCACGGCCTTCGCCCAACTGCCGTCCCCGCCGCCCGGTGCTCCGCTGCCCCCGGGCGCCGCAACCGCCGCGCCCGAGGCCGGCACGGTCGTCACAGGCCGCGTGCAGCGCTTCCTGCTCAACCCCGGCGGCGAGGCCGACGGCCTGCTGCTGGCCGACGGCACCCAGGTCGCGTTCCCGCCGCACCTGTCGGCCGACGCGATGCAGCTGCTGCGGCCCGGCGACACGGTGCAGGTCGGCGGCTGGCGCGCGCCCGGCGTGCCGGTGCTGCGCATGCGCTCGCTCGAGGCCAACGGCCGCAGCCTGGCCGACACCCCGCCCACGCCCGGCATGGCGCCGCCGCGGCCGCCGCGCGAACCGGGCGCGCTCGACGCGCTGAGCGCGCAGGGCCGCATCGACCGCCTGCTCTACACCGACCGCGGCGATGTGAACGGCGTGCTGCTGGCCGACCAGACCATCGTGCGCTTCCCGCCGCACGTGGGCGCGATGTACCGCGACCAGCTGCGGCCGGGCGCCGAGCTCCATGCGCGCGGCTGGGGCACGCGCGGCGCGCAGGGCACGGCGCTCGAGGCCACCGGCCTGGGCCCGACGGCGGACACGGTCGCCGAGGTGCTGCGCGGTCCACGTCCGGGCCTGGGCATGGGGCCCGGTCCGCGCCCTGCCCCGCGCGGCCCGGCTTCCTGATCCTCGGCTCGCCCCGCCATGACGACCACGCCCGCCCGCCGCAGCCTGCGCGCCCTCGATGCGCTGGCCTTCTTCGCACCCGACATCCAGGGCGGCGTCGGCCCCTTCCTGGTGGTCTTCATGGCCGGCTCCTTGGCCTGGGATCCGCAGCGCATCGGCAGCGTGATGTTCGTCTCGGCGCTGGTCGGGCTGGCGGTGCAGGCGCCGGCCGGCGCGCTGATCGACAGCGTGCGCCGCAAGCCGCGCTGGATCGCGGGCGCCATCGCGCTGATCGCGCTATGCCTGGTGGCGATGGCGCGCTGGCCGACCTATGGCGTGATCCTCGCGGGCCAGTCGCTGATCGGCGCCGCGGGCACGCTGGTCGCGCCCGCCATCGCGGCCACCAGCCTCGGCATGGTGGGCCGCGCCGGCCTCGATGCGCGCATCGGCCGCAATGCCGCGATCACCGCGGCCGGCACCGTGCTGTGGGCGCTGGGCACCGGCTGGGTCGGCCATGCCTTCGGGCCGCGCGCGATGTTTTTCTACGCGGTGGCGATGGCGCTGCCGACCATCGCGGCGGCGCTGCTGATCCGCGACCGCGACGTCGACCCGCGGCTGGCGCGCGGCGCCGACGCGCCGCCCGATGCCGCGAGCGGCACCGTCCGCTGGCACGATCGCCGCCTCGTCGTGCTGCTGGCCTGCGCCTTCCTGTTCCACCTGGCCAATGCCGCGATGCTGACGCTGGTGGCGCAGAAGGTCGGCACGCGCACCGGCGCGGTCGCCACGCTGTGGCTGTCGGCCGGCGTGATCGTCACGCAGCTGGTGACCATCCCGATCGCGATGGCGGTCGGGCGCTGGGCACCACGGCTCGCGCGCAAGCCGGTGTTCCTGGTCGGCTTCGCGGTGCTGCCGGTGCGCGGGCTGCTCTACCTGTTGGCCGACAGCCCCGCCGCGCTGCTCGCGCTGCAGGTGCTCGACGGCATCGGCGCGGGCATCTTCGGCGTGATGCTGACCCTGATGATCGGCGACCTCACGCGCGGCAGCGGCCACTTCAACTTCGCGCTCGGCCTGGGCGCGGCCTGCGTCGGGCTGGGTGCCGCGCTCAGCAACCTGCTGGCGGGCAGCATCGCGCACGCGGCCGGCTACGGCACCGCCTTCGTCGTGCTCGCGGCCATCGCCGCCGCCGCGCTCGCGCTGTTCGCGCTCGCCATGCCCGAAACTCGGGGGCGGCAGGTGCGTGCCGCGCACGCTCCCGCCGCCCGCGCCCCGATCACCGCCGCTCCATGACCAAAGACACCGCCGCGTCCGCCCTGCCCCCCGCCACCGCCGCCACGGACACCAGCTCGCCCCACGAGGGCGGCGGCAACGGCCTGCTCTGGGTGCTGGTGGCGGTGGCCGTGCTGTTCGCCTTCCTGCGGCCGCGCGCGCCGCTCGACTGGCTCAAGCTGATCGACTGGCAGACCGTGGGCGCGCTCGCGGGCCTGCTCGCGATCACGCAGGGCGTGGAGAAGAGCGGCGTGCTGCAGTCGGCCGCGCAGCGCCTGCTGGCGCGCACCACCGACCTGCGCCGGCTCGCGCTGCTGCTCGTGGCCAGCGCCGCCGTGCTGTCGGCGCTGGTCACCAACGACGTCAGCCTGTTCCTGCTGGTGCCGCTCACGCGCGTGCTCGCCACCCAGGCGCACCTGCCGCTGGCACGGCTGGTGGTGCTGGAGGCGCTGGCGGTCAACGCGGGCTCGGCGCTCACGCCGATCGGCAATCCGCAGAACCTCTACCTGTGGCACCGCAGCGGCGAGAGCTTCGCGGGCTTCATGGGGATGATGGCGCCCACGGTGGGCGTGATGCTGTTCTGGCTGTTCGCCGCCGTCTGGCTGCTGGTGCCGCGCACCGCGATCGCGCTCAAGCCGGCGGCCGACAGCGCGCCGGTGCAGCCGCGGCGGCTGGCGCTGTCGGGCCTGCTGTTCGTGGGCTTCGTGATCGCGCTCGACCGGCACTGGCTGGCCGCGGGCCTGGCGGTGGTGTTCGGCGCCTACCTGCTGTTCCAGCGCCGCGTGCTGCGCGACGTCGACTGGGCGCTGCTCGCGATCATCGCGCTGATGTTCGTCGACCTGCGCCAGCTCGCCGAGCTGCCCTTCATCGCCGCGCTGATGACGCAATGGCCGATCGCCGAAGGCTGGCGCGCCTACCTGGCGGCGATCGTGAGCTCGCAATTCATCAGCAACGTGCCGGCCACCATCCTGCTCGACCGCTACGTGCACGACCTGCCGGCGCTGGCCGCCGGCGTGAGCGTGGGCGGCTTCGGCTGCGTGCTGGGCTCGCTCGCCAACCTGATCGCGCTGCGGCTCGCGAAGCTGCCCCACGGGCTGCGCGAGTTCCACCGCCTGAGCGTGCCCTTCCTGCTGGTGTGCGCGGCCTCGGCGCTGCTGCTGCGGCTGGGATGACCGCGGCGCGGGCGCGGCCCCGGATGCGTGCACGCGGCACAACATCGCCCGTGTCCGACGGGCGCGCGCGCTTTTTGTGGCTAGAGTGGTGACTCCCGAAGAAAGGAGTCATCGCATGGACAAGAAGAACAACAACGAGGATTTCGAGATCACCCCCAAGCTCGTGTTCGACATGAACCTCGCGCTGTACCTCGACCTGGTCGCGGCGCTCGAGGGCGCGGGCGCCGTCACCTACCGCCAGATGGCGGCGCGCGTGCTCAACATCAGCATGGACGCGCGCGCCGACGGGGAACTCGGACTCTCGACCGCGCTGGAGGGCATCGCGCAGGGCTTCGCGGGCCACGGCGACGGACTGTCGATCGAGCTGCTGAAGGCCGCGCGCGGGCTGCGCGAGGATGACGCGATGGGCGACATTCCGATGCGGCCGGACCTGGGCTGAGTCACAGCCTGTCCGGTCCTTCCAGCGCGCGCCGCCGCTACTTGTATTCGAGCGTGAAGGTCGCGGTGCCGTCGGCGCGCCCGGGCGTCACCGCGTTGCCCGTCTGGAAATAGCGCGCGGTGTAGGGCAGCGTGTAGTCGCCGTCCTTCGAGGGGCCGACCAGCGCGCCCTCGCCGTACTTCACCGGCGTCTTCTGCCCGTCGATCACCTGGATGCCGACGCCGGTGGCGGTTCCGGCGCCGCCCTGGGTGATGCGCAGCACGCCATCATCGCCGGCCGGATCCTTGGTCGCATCCATGCGCAGGTAGACCGTGTTCGTGATGCCCGTGCCCGCCTTGCAGTTGAGCTTGATGTTGAAGTTGCGCTCGGCCGCGGTCGTGCCCCGCCCCTTGAAATCGCTCTGCGGCACCTTGCCGAACTGCACCGAGATGTTGCGCGAGCCCACGTCCACGGAGCAGGTCGGCGTGATGATCGTGATCGCGTTGGCGCTCAGGAAGGTGGTCAGCACCGACTTGCCGTCGTCGAGGCTGTAGTACTGGGTGTAGGTGCCCGAGGCGAGCGGCCCGCTGCCGGTGGTGGCCGCGGTCTTGTACACCTCGACGCGGAACGCGGCGTTCGGGTCGAACGAGCCGAAGCTGCCCGTGAGCGTGTGCGGGTAGTAGGTCTTCTGCGTGCTGGAGATGGTGCGCAGCAGCCGGATGCCGATGCCCGGGACATTGGTGGAGTACAGCTTCTCCAACCCCGGGAAGTTCAGGTCCTGCCCCTGCAGCATCACGCCGCTCACCGTGCCGCCCGCACCATTGCAGACCCAGGGCTGGTTGTTCACGCCGGCGGTGTAGACGGGAAAGTCCTTCTCGCCGATCTTCTGCCCCACGACCGCGTCGTTGGGCACGACGATCGTCCCCATCACCATGTTGATGACGCGCTCGGTGTAGGCGGGATTCTTCGTGCAGGCGGCCCATGCGCCCTGGGCGCCCAGCGAAAGCATGGCGACGGGCAGCGCGAGGCGAAGCAGGCGCCGCGCGGCGGGTCGGTGTCGGAGATGCGTCATTCCGCTCCCTTCGATGAGGGGGTGGCGCGGGCGTCCTGGCCGCCTCCCGCGCCATCCCTGGATTGCAGGAAGCCGGGCACGGCCTGCGGCGCCGGCTCGGCGTCGCAGCGCCCCGCGAGCTCGCGGATCGGCGGCGGATTGGCGTCCTCGGGCAGGCTGTAGGCCACCGAGCACTGGTCGCTCGCGCCCTGCCCCCAGCGCACCACGAGGCGCCCGCTCTGCCCCGCGCCGGTCACGAAAGCCTGGCCGTCGGGGCCGACGATGCCGACCTCCTGCCCCGCCTCGTTCTCGATCTTCGAGCCCAGCGGCAACGCCCGGCCCTTCGTGTCGGTCAGCGTCATCAGCAGGCGGAAGCCCACCGAGGTCTCGAACTTGGCGACCACCACGGCGCCGCGCGTGGGCACCACCTCCATCGCCGCGTTCTTCACCTCGACGGTGTCGCCGAGGTCGCCGGTGCGCAGCGCGAGGCGGTTGAGACGGTACGGGCTCAGGTTCGGGATGACGGCGTTGCCCGCGCTGTCCGTGGCCACGCCCGGCTGCGACTCCAGCCCCACGCCACCGGCCTTGGGTGCCTGCACCAGCGCGATGGTCTCGCCCAGCGGCTGCGACAGCGTCATGCCGCCGCCGTGGACCAGCAGGCCGCCCGACATGCCGAAGGTGGTCTGCCCGTAGCCCTTGCCTTGCGAGTGGCCGAGGTCGAAGCGCCCGACCGGCGAGAGATAGCTGGCGCTGGCGCTGGCGCTGGCGCTGCTGCTGCCGCTCGCGCCGTCGCCCTGCACGCTGGTGTGGCCCGCCGTGACGTTGTAGGTCAGCCGGCTGTCCTCGAAGGCGCTGCCGTAGACGCTGGCCTGCTGGTTCAGGCGCCCGTCGCTGTCGCGGCTGACCGTGTACTGCGCGCTCGCGCGGGTGTCGCCCAGCGGAATGGTGAAAAGCACCATGAGCTGCCGGTTGGCCGGGCGCGCCACGCCGGTGCCGAGGGCGTCGACGCTGCCGTTGTTGGTGCTGTAGTTGTAGAAGATGCTGTAGCCGAACTGCTTGTAGTTGCCCGACCAACCGATCTGCACCAGCCGGTCCTTGGCGGGCGTGCCCCAGTAGGTCTGCTGGCGCGCCGAGGCGAACACCGAGCCCCAGTCGCCGATCTGCTGCGAGAGTTCGAAGCGCAGCTCGTTGCGGCGGCTGTTGAAGTTGCCGGGCGCGAGCAGCCCCTGCATCAGCGCCGCCTCCTGGAAGGTGCGATAGCCGCTGGTCGAGTAGCGGTAGCCGGCCACGCGGAAGTTGGTGCCGGAATCGACGAAGGCCTTCGAATAGAGGAAGCGCAGCGACTGGCCGTTGTAGGTCTTGTCGAAGCGGTCGACGGTGCGCGCGGCCGAGAGATCGACCGAGACCGCGCCGAAGGTGCGCATGTTCTTGCCCACGCCCACCAGGCCCGACTGGTACCTGCGCGCGGCGATCAGGCCGCCGTACACCGAGTATTCGTCGGGCAGGCCGCGCGCCAGGGTCGCCTGCAGGAACACGGGCTCGGCCGGCACCTGGCTCGGCAGCAGCGGGTTGGTGTTCACGCTGTCGTAGCCGTTGCGGTACTTGCCCACGGTGGCCGAGTAGCGCCAGGTGCCTTCGCGCAACAGCGTGGGCACGGCCGAGAAGGCCTGGGTGTACCTGGTCTGGCGGCCGTCGGCCTCGGTGATCGTGACCTCGAGGTCGCCGCTCGAGGAGGTCGGGTAGAGGTCGTCGAGCACGAACGGCCCGGGCGCCACGAAGGTGCTGTAGACCACGTAGCCGTTCTGCCGCACGGTGACGCGCGCATTGGTCTGGGCGATGCCGCGGATCGTGGGCGCGTAGCCCTGCAGGCTGTCGGGCAGCATCGCGTCGTCGGAGGACACCTGCACGCCGCGGAACGGCAGGCTGTCGAAGAAGTTGCCGGGCGTGTTGCCGTCGCCGATCAGCAGCTGGCCGTTGATCGAGGCCAGGTCGCGCTGCGCGTAGCTGGTGACGCCCTGCCAGCGGCTCTTGCCGTCGAGACCGCGGTTGTAGGTCGAGTAGTGGCGAAAGCGCCAGTCGCCCATGTTGAAGCCCGCGCGCACGCCCGCGAAGAAGGTGTTGCGCTGGAGCGTGTTGCGGTTGCGGTTGAACGGGTCGGCCGCGTCGAAGACGTTGAGCTGCGGGTTGGCCAGCAGGCTGTCGTTGCGGTAGTTGCTGCCGCTGAAGCGCGAGTAGTTGACCTGGTAGTCCAGCATGAAGGCGGTGATGCCCTTGTCCCACTTCTCGGGACCCACGGCGCCGCGCGCGCTGCGCTTGAGCGCGGCCTGCGGAATGCTCAGGAACAGGCGCTGGCGGCCGGCGTCGTAGCTGAGCTTCGATTCGGGAATGGCGCTGGCGAGGTCGATGCAGGCCTCGTCGGCGGCGCCGGCGATCGCGGGGAACACGGCGACGTTCACGCCCCAGCCCTCGAGCAGGCCGCGCGTGAGGCAGGCCACCGCGTCGTTCGTGCCTTCCCTGTCCTCGAAGCGGACCTCGCTCTGGCCCACGCCGCGCTCGTTGAGCGACACGTCGACGGTGTACTTGCCCGCGAGCACGCGGTTGCCGAACGAGAACAGCGAGAGGTCGGCATGGGGCTGGTCGCCGCCGATGCCGAGGAATTCCTCGTTGAAGCTCGAGGCGGCGAGCTGCTGCTTCTGCGGCGCGGGCGTGGCATGGACGCCATGCATGCCGAGTCCCGCGAGCAGCGCGGCGGCAACCGGCGCGCGACGCAGCGCGGGGAAGGTGGGCACGCGGCGGCGCATGGCTCGGCTCGCCTTCCTCAGCGCTTCGCGGCGTCCGCCGCGACCGGAACCAGCTCGGCCTTCACGGCCACCGGCGCATCGCCCGCGGGCACGCGCACCAGTTCCTCGGGCGTCTCGCCGCCGTAATCGTTGAGCGTGGTGAAGTTGACCTGGATCGCCTGCGGCGCCTTCACCGCGGTCAGCGGATACACCGACTCGCCGAAGGGCGGCACCATGTCGGCGTTGATGTCCTGCTGGCCGCCGTTGATCTTCAGACCCGTGAAGGTCACGTGGTAGGGCGTCGGGTTGCCGATTCGAAGCACCGCGCCCTGCGCGCCGCCGGCCACCGCCCACTGCAGTTGCGCGCGGGCCTCCTCGGACTTGCCGCCCAGGCCGCTGGGCCGGTAGAACAGCTTGATGCGGCTGCGCACCGCGATCTGCAGCACGTTCTCGTCCTTCGAGCGCTCGGGGATCTCCTTCACGTTGAGCCAGAACACCGACTCGCGGTCGGCGGGCAGCTCGCCCGCCACGCGCATGATGCGCAGGATGTTCTCCATGCCGGGATCGAGCCGCGACAACGGCGGCGTGACCAGCATCGGGGTCTTGTTCTTGCCTTCGCCGGCGTCGATCCAGGCCTGGACCACGTAGGGCGAGGTGCCGGTGTTCTTCACCGGAATCGAGGCTTCGCGGTCCTTTTCGCCCAGGATGACGCGCGTGCCGCCGAGCATCACGCCCGCCGCGGCCGGCCATTGAAGGCAGAGCATCGCCACGATGCCCAGGGTCCAACGAATTCGATTCTTGCTGCACATACGACGGGTTCCTCGGTGCGGTGGACGCTGGCGTCCGGGCGCACCCCAGCACGGCGGCGCACGCGGCGCACCGGCGGAAAAAAGACGGGTGATGGAAAAAACCGGCCAACGCGGCGCGCCCACGCGAGGTCGCCGCGCCGCGTCGGTCCGGAGCGGAATCCGGCCGGCGCCCGCGCGATGGCAGGGGCCGGATCCCGCGTCAGCGGCTTACTTGTAGTTGACCGTGAACTGGGCCACCGAGTTGGCCGGACCGACCGTCACGGTGTCCTTGGTCGACACGTACACGGCCTGGAACTTCAGGGCGTTGTCGCCCTGGCCCAGGACGTACTGCGCCGATTCCGAGCCGAGCGGAATCTTGGTGGCGGCGGAATCGCCGAGCTCGATGGCCACGCCCGAAGCGGTGGTCACGCCGACCTGGCCGGCATTCGCCAGGCGCAGGGTGGTGGCGTCGTCGAGGTCGGGCGTGCCGGTGAACGACACGGTCGCGCCCTTGGCGGTGGCGCCGCAGCCGAGCAGGTCGATCGTGAACTTCGACGGCGTGGCCTTCTTGCCCTTGCCGCCGTCGAGCACCGTACGCGCGACCTTGCCCAGCGGCACGGTCATGTTCTGGCTGTTCGGCGAGATCGAGCAGGGCGCATCGACGATTTCGCCCGTGAAGTTGATGGTGCCGTCGGCAGCCATCGCGCCTTGAGACAGCGCACCGGCAACAGCGGCCAGAGCCGCCAGCTTGAAGAAACTTTTACGCATCTGAATTCCCTGGGGATTGTTAACAAAAGGACTACATGCCTTTACAAGGCAGAGCGCAGTCTATTAATCAATTCCTAGGAGAAGAAGTGCATTTGGCCTCAGTTGACAGTGGTTGACATTGTTAACTAACTGTTTGTGAACTAAAGCCAATCGCGAACTTTTCGATACGAAAGTTTTGCCAAATACTACCCAGCTGTCATCACTCGGTCGCCACCTGCAGGACCAGCTTGCCGAAGTTGGCGCCGCTGAAGAGCCGGTTCAGGGCCTCGGGGAAGGTATCGAGGCCCTGCACGATGTCTTCCTTGCTCTTCATGCGCCCATCTTTCAGGTAGCCGGCCAATTCGGCAATGGCCACGGGATAGCGGTCGGCGTAGTCGAACACCACGATGCCTTCCATGCGGGCCCGGTTCACCAGCAGGCTCAGGTAGTTGCGCGGGCCGGCCGCAGGCATGCTGTTGGCGTTGTTGTACTGGCTGATGGCGCCGCAGATGATGATGCGGGCCTTGCGCGCGATGCGCGCCAGCACGAGGTCGAGGATCTCGCCGCCGACGTTGTCGAAGTAGATGTCCACGCCCTTGGGGCAGTGCTGCTTGAGGCCGTCGCGCACGGCGGCGGCGCCGGCCTTGTAGTCGATGCAGGCGTCGAAGCCCAGCTCCTTGACCACCCAGTCGCACTTGGCCTCGCCGCCCGCGATGCCGACCACGCGGCAGCCCTTGATCTTGGCCAGTTGGCCCACGGTCTGGCCGACCGCGCCGGCGGCGCCCGAGATCACGACGGTCTCGCCGGCCTTGGGCTGGCCCACGTCCATCAGGCCGAAGTAGCCGGTCATGCCGGGCATGCCCAGCACGTTGAGCCACTGGGTGATGCTGCCCACGCGCAGGTCGATCTTCACCAGGCCGTTGCGCTTGATCTCCTCCTGCGGGATCAGCATGTATTCCTGCACGTTGAGCGTGCCGTAGACGGTGTCGCCGACCGCGAACTGCGGGTTCTTCGAGGCGATGACGCGGCCGATGCCGCCGGCGCGCATCACGGCGCCGATCTCGACCGGCGGGATGTAGCTCTTGGCGTCGTTGAGCCAGCCGCGCATGGCCGGGTCGAGCGACAGCGACAGCGTCTTGACCAGCACGCCGCCCTCGGCCGGCTGGGCCACGGGCTCGCTGCCGAAGCTCCAGTGCTCGCGCGTGGCGGCGCCCTCGGGACGCTTGGCAAGGCGGACCTGGTGGTTGACGAGTGCGGTGGTGTCGGTCATGAAGCGTCTCCTGGAGATGGGGCCCGCGCCCCGGTGTGGCGGATGCGGCGCATGCTAGCCGCGCCGCTCCAGGCAGCGCGTAGCGCAGGCGACAGCCAGGCCCGCGCTCAGCCCAGCCGCACCACGATCTGCAGCCCCGGCGAGGCATTGCGCACCCGCAGGCTGCCGCCGTGCGCCTCGGCGATCAGCCGGCACAGGTACATGCCCAGGCCGACGCCGCCGGTGGCGCGCTGGCGCGCGCCGTCGGTGCGGTAGAAGGCCTCGGTCAGCCGCTCGAGCTGCGCCTCGTCCACGCCCGGGCCGAAGTCGCGCACCTCGATCTCCACGCCCTGCGCCTGGCCCTCGAGCACGGCGCGCACCGACACGCTCGGCGGACGCGGCGCCTCGGTGCTGTAGCGCAGCGCGTTGTCCAGCAGGTTGCGCACCAGCAGGCGGATGCGCATGCGATCCACCGAATGGGCCGGCAGGCCCTCGGCGAGGTCGAGGTGGACCTCGCGCGCGGCCGGCATCTCGGCCACGGTCTCGCGCACCAGCGCCGCGAGGTCGATGCGCTCGCGCTGCAGCGCCGCGTGCGGGCTCGCGAGCCGTTCGCTCTCGAGCAGGTCGCTGATCAGGTCGCGCATCTCGTTGAGATCGCGCAGCAGCGCCTCGCGCTCGGCCCGGCCTTCGGCCGTGGACGGCAGCAGTTCGGCATTGAGCCGCGCGCGCGTGAGCGGCGAGCGCAGCTCGTGGCTCAGCGCCAGCAGCAGGCCGCGCTTGGCATCGAGCATGGCCTGGATGTCGTGGGCCATGGTGTTGATGTGTTCCGCGAGGTCGCCGATGTCGTCGTTGCGCCGCACCGGGATCGGTCGCTCGAAGTCGCCGCGGCCGAAGCGCTGCGCGCCCTCGCGGATGTCGATCAGCGGCCGCAGCAGCCGGCTCACGTAGGCATAGCCCAGCACCACGAGCAGCAGCAGCAGGCTCAGCGTGGCCCAGCCGGCCGCGCGCGGCGCGATCTGCCACAGCCGCGGCGCCCAGCCGAAGATCACGCGGTGGCCGTCGGCCGTGGGCCGGATGAACCACTTGTCGCCCCACATCGATTCGTCGTGGTCGCGCATCCAGCCGCCGCGCGTGCCGTGCTCGCCGGGATTGGAATCCCAGTTGACGGTCGGCCCCACGATGCGGATGGTGATCGGCAGGCGGTCGACCAGCGCCTGCGCGCGCGACACGTCGGGCGGCGTGCCGAGCTCGGCCACCAGCCGGTCGGCGTAGTCGACCAGCATCGGCTGCGCGGCCTCGGCCCAGCCGGTGGAGAAGGACTTCTTCATGCCCGCGAGGAACACGCCGGTCATGACCACCGCGAGCAGCACGAACATCATCACCAGCCGGATGCGCAGCGAGCGGCGCCAGCGGCGCTTGCCCTGCACCTTCTCGTGCCACTGCGCATGCCACTGCCGGTGCAGCTCGTCACGGCGGCAGGCGAAGGCGTGCCACGCGCCCTCGCGATCGCGGCGTTCCCTGCGGCGGAAGTTCATGAAGAAGGCTCGCCGGGCGCCACGGCCAGCGCGTAGCCCGCGTTGCGCAGCGTCTTGATGCAGTCCAGCGGCTCGAGCTTCTTGCGCAGGCGGCTCACCACGATGTCGACCGCGCGCGTGTAGAGCTCGGCCTCGTGGCCGCGCAGCCGGTTGAGGATGTCGTCGCGGCTGAACACCTTGCCGGGCTCGGCCGCCAGCAGCGCCAGCAGCTCGAACTCGGTGCCGGTGAGGTCGACGCGCTCGCCCTGGCGCAGCACCAGGCGCCGGTCGAGGTCGATCGCCAGGCCGTCGAACACGCGCTGCTGCGACGCGGCCGCCGCGGGCGGCGCGACGCGCTGGCGCCGCAGGATGGTCTGCACGCGCGCCACCAGCTCGCGCGGCTCGAAGGGCTTGGGCACGTAGTCGTCGGCACCGAGCTCGAGGCCGACCACGCGGTCCATCACCTCGCCGCGCGCGGTCAGCATCACGATCGGGATGTCGCTTTCCTTGCGGATCTCGCGGCACAGCGCGAAGCCGTCCATCTCGGGCAGCATGACGTCGAGGATGGCGGCGTCGAAGCTCTCGGCGCGCAGCCGCGCCAGGCCTTCGCTGGGCCGCACGGCGCTCTCGAGCGTGCAGCCGAAGCGCGCGAAGTAGCTCGCCAGCGGCGCGCCGAGATGCTCGTCGTCGTCGATCAGCAGGATGCGCGGCATGGGCGGATTGTGCCTCCTGGCCAGGAGCTGGCTGATGATCAACCCGCCCGGCATCGCACCGCCACGACGAGGCCGGCCGCGAGCGCGGCGAGCAGGACCAGGTGATAGGCGACATCGGGCACGGTCTGCGGCCCGATGCCGATCGCGATGGTGAACAGGCCCACCAGCGTGCCGAGCAGCGCGAAGCCCTGGGCACGGATCGCGAACCAGCGCGTCCAGGCCGGGCGCAGCCAGCTCGCGGCCGCGGCACCCACCAGCACCAGCGCGATCACGGCCTCGGCCGTGCGCGCCTGCGCATGCGCGAAGCCGGGGATCAGCCGGCCCGCGTGCACGGCCGAGGCAGTGCCGAGCGCGAGCGCCTCGGCCAGCAGCCAGGTGCGCGCGACGGCGGGGCGCAGCACGGGCCGCACGACATCGTCGGGACGCGCGCTCACCATGGGTCCTGCCTTCCGACGCGGCCCAGGTGCGTGAAGCCGAAGCCCGCCTCGTACTTGAGGCCGAAGCCCAGCGTCCGGTCGAACGCGATGTGCGCGGCCCAGACCAGTGCCAGCGGCAGCGCGAAGGGCAGCGCCACCAGCAGGCCCAGCGCGCCGATGCCCAGCGGCACCAGGTACGAGTGCGCGAGGTTGTAGACCCGCGCGCCGATGCGTGCATTGGCCAGGTAGCCGAGCATCGACAGGTCGGGCAGCAGGAACAGCAGCGCGAACAGGCCCCAGCCGCTGCCGGTGCGGTCGTAGGCGATCAGCGCGCCCGCCAGCACGGCCAGCGCCTCGAGCCGCAGCGTGGTGCGCACGCCGCCGGTCGCGGCGCCTTCCTGCGCATCGGTCGCGGCATCGCTCGCGCGGCGCGCGGCCTGGCGCCGCAGCGCGATCAGGTCGGCCAGGTTCGGTTCGATGGTCTTCATGGTGTGCTCGCATCAGGTGGAGGGCGCCGGGCCCCGGAAAGGATGGGAATGCGGCCCCGGCCGGGGGACGGGGCCGCCGGTGCATCAGCCTTGGCGGCTCCAGCGGCGTCCGCCGCGCTCCATGAACTCGCGCACCTTCTGCTGCTGCGCGGGGTTCAGGTGGTCGAAGAAGTCGGCCGCGGCCGCGATGATCTCGGGGCTGCCGTTGCGCAGCGCCGCGGTCTTCTCGTCGACCAGGCGCGTGGCGCCGGCCTGGTCGAGCTTGTTGCCGGCGAACAGGGCGCGGAACTGCGAACGCGGGTCGCCCGAGCCGTCGGCGCCGCGCAGGGCCTGGCGCTGCGCCTGCAGCTTCTCGGCCAGCACGGTGAGCTTCTGCTTCTGCGCTGCATCGAGGTCGAGCTTGCTGCCCACGCGCTCGACCATCTTGGCGCGGAACTCGGCGCTGTCGCCGTTCCAGCCGTGGCGATGGCCGGCGCAGCCGGCGACGCTGCCGGCCACCACGGCGAGCCCGGCAAAACCGAAGAGCGTGCGTTTGATCCAGTGTTTCATGACGGGTCCTTGTGTGTGTTGGAGGAGGAAGCTCGATGGTGCTTTCGGGGCGGCTTCGCGTCCTTTCACCGCGGTATCGGCGTGTTTCGTTTTATTGCGATGCGAGGCCGGAGGGCCGAAACGAAAAAGCGACGCCGATGCGTCGCTTGCTTCCGGGGGCGCGAAGGGCCGTGTCGCTCAGAGCTTGCTGGCGTCGCGCGAGGCGGCGGCGCGTGCGTCCACCGGGTTCTGCAGCGTCGAGATCACCTTGCTGTTGACGCGCGAACCCGAGCTCACGTTCTGGTCGGGCGCGGCCGCGGTGCGCACTGCCTCGGCCACCACGCTGGCGCGGTCGGTGGAGCGCGCCACGGTCTCGGGACCGCGCGAGCCGCGCGTCACGTTCTGGTTCGGTGCCGCGGCGGCGCGCACGGCTTCCTCGTTGATCTCGGCGCGGGTCTTGGCCGACACGGCCTGGTGCACGCCGTCATAGCTTTCGGCCTTGGCGCCCGCGGCGGCGAGCATGGCGAAGGAGGCGACGGCGACAGCCTGGGTCAGGGAGAGCTTCATGGATCGGGCCTTTCAGGGTTGGTGAAGAGAAGGCCTGATCGTGCTTGCCGGCGCGCGGCAAGTCCTTTCGCCGCGGTTTCGGCGTGTTTCGTTTTATTGCGGCGGGCTTGAAGCGCGCGCGGCGCTCAGCCCGCGAGCATGGTGGCGGGATCGTCCGAGTCGACCACCGAGCGCGCCCAGGCCTCGAGCTTGCTCGTGTCGGCGCGCAGCACCTCCTGCTTGACCGCGAGGATGCGCGAGGGATGCATCGAGAAGCTGCGCAGCCCCAGGCCCAGCAGCAGCCGCGTGAAGGCGACGTCGCCCGCCATCTCGCCGCACACCGCCACGGCCTTGCCCTGGCGCCGGCACTCCGCGATGGTGTCGGCCACCAGCTTGAGCACCGCCGGATGGGCCGGGTCGTAGAGGTGCGCCACCGACTCGTCGGCGCGGTCGATCGCCAGCGTGTACTGGATCAGGTCGTTGGTGCCGATCGAGAGGAAGTCGAAGTGCTTCAGGAAGGTGCGCAGCGTGAGCGCCGCGGCCGGGATCTCGATCATGGCGCCGAGCTTCACCTGGCCGTGCACCGCGCCGCGGTTGTCGAGCTCGGTGCGCGCGAGCGCGAGCAGCGCCAGCGTCTGGCGGATCTCGCTCGCATGCGCGAGCATCGGGATCAGCAGGTGGATCTCGCCGTGCGCGGCCGCGCGCAGGATGGCGCGCAACTGCGTGAGGAACATCGCGGGATCGGCCAGGCTCCAGCGGATGGCGCGCAGGCCGAGCGCGGGGTTCAGGTGCTCCTGCTTGTTGGCGGACTTGTTGTCCAGCGGCTTGTCGGCGCCCACGTCGATGGTGCGGATGGTGACCGGCATGCCCTGCATGCCCTCGACCGCGCGCTTGTAGGCCTGGTACTGCTCCTCCTCGTCGGGCAGCCGGGTCTGGCGCGCCGACGACTCGCGGCCCATGAACAGGAACTCGCTGCGGAACAGGCCCACGCCGACCGCGCCGGCCTTCATCGCGCCCACCGTGTCCTCTGGCATCTCGATGTTGGCGAGCAGCTCGACGCGCTGGCCGTCGAGCGTGACGGCCGGCTTGTGGCGCAGCCGCGCGAGGCGCCCGCGCTCGAGGTCGCCCTGGCGCTGCTTGAAGCCGTACTCGGCCAGGATGATCGGCGAGGGATCGATGATCATCACGCCGGCATCGCCGTCGATGATGACCCAGTCGTCCTGCCGCACCAGCTGGCTCGCGGTGCGCGCGCCGACCACGGCCGGCACGTCCATGCTGCGCGCCACGATCGCGGTGTGCGAGGTGCGTCCGCCGACGTCGGTGACGAAGCCGGCGAACACGCTCTTCTTGAACTGCAGCATGTCGGCCGGCGAGAGGTCGTGCGCGATCAGCACCAGCGGCACGTCGATGCCGTCGCCCGCGGTGAGGTCGTCGTCCTCGTCGGACGAGGCGCGCTTGCGCCGCGGCGGGCTCGGTGCCAGCACCGCGGCCGTGCCCTTCATGCGGTGCAGCAGCCGCTCCACCACCTGCTCGAGGTCGGCCTTGCGCTCGCGCAGGTACTCGTCCTCCATCTCGTCGAACTGGCGCGCGACGATCTCCAGCTGCGTGGTCAGCGCCCACTCGGCGTTGTAGAGCCGCTCGGTGATCCAGTGCTTGACGCCGCCGGTCAGCGCCTCGTCCTGCAGCAGCAGCTGGTGCACCTCGAGCAGCGCCGCGAGTTCGTGCGGCGCGTCGTTGGGCCCCATCTGCGCGACGCTGGTCTGCAGCTTGGCGAGTTCCTCGGCCACCTCGTTGCGCGCGATGCGCACCCGGTCGATCTCGGTCTCGATCTCCTCGGGCTTGATGAAGTAGTGGGCCACGTCGATGCGGCTCGACACCACCAGCACCGCGCGGCCGATGGCGATGCCACGGGCGACGGGGAGGCCGTGGACTGCGAAGGTCATTCGCCCTCGCCGAACTTGTCGTCCATGAGCTGGACGATGGCGTTCATCGCTTCTTCTTCCTGCGGTCCGTTGGTCTCGAGCTCGACGGTCGAGCCGAGCCCGGCGGCCAGCATCATCACGCCCATGATGCTCTTGGCGTTGATGCGGCGGTCACCGCGCGAGAGCCACACCTCGCAGGGGAAGCTGCCGGCGAGCTTGGTCAGCTTGGCCGATGCGCGCGCATGCAGTCCCAGCTTATTGCTGATGGTCACGGATTTCTTGATCACTGTGCTTTCTCTTGGCCTGGTTCTGCGGTGCCGCCACCGCCACTTGCATCACGCCCGAAGTGCCGCCAGTGATGGCGCGCTGCACGAGCACGTCGAGCGGCTCGTGCCGGTAGGTCACGGCGCGCAGCAGCATCGGAAGATTGACGCCCGCCACGAGCCGCGAGCGCACGCCGTCCACCAGCTTCTGCGCCACGTTGCAGGGCGTGGCGCCGAACACGTCGGCCAGCACCAGCACCTGCACGCGCGGCCCGTTGAGCTGCTGCGCGAGCGTGATGCGCGCGGCCGCCAGGGTTTCCTCGGGCGGCACGTTGGGCAGCACGTCGAGCGCGACGATGGCGTTCTCGCTGTCGGGAAACACATGCAGCGCGCACTTCCGCAACGCTTGTGCGAACGGCGAATGGGCAATGATGAGGATGCTGTTCATGCGGCTCGGGGGACGGCGCTTCGATTATGCGGGGGCGCCCGGAGGAAGTAGATAGACGACATAACGCGCCAGCCCGCAAGCTTGGCCATTGCGCAACGGACGCCCCGGCGCGCGGCAGCGACGCACGATCGAAACCGTCGCCGCGCGCGGCTCATGGCAGCCGCAGTCCTTCGAAGAAGGTCTTGGCGGCCTCGCCCGACGAGGGCCGGCCCAGCACCATCGCCTGGTAGAGCGACACGGCGCCCGGCGGCGTCGAGCGGGTCTCGGCCTGGGCGAACCACAGCACCTGCAGCGGCTGCCCCGTGGGCGTGGCCGGCGCGTCGAGCCGCAGCGGCGCGGGCACGGGGGCGGCGCGCGGCACCGTGGCGGGCGCCTCGGTGGTGGCCGCGCCCTGCAGCTGCTCGCGCGTGGCGAGCTGCCAGGCGCGCAGCCAGCTCTCGGCCTGGGCGGCATCGGCGGCGGTGGCATGCGCGATCGCGAAGGTGGCACCGCCGGCCTCGCAGCCGGCCATGTCGACCTGCACCGATTCGGCGCCCAGCGGCTGCGCGCGGGTGGCGCGGTCGGCCTTGCAGGGCAGCAGCGCGACCAGGCCGGCCTCGGCCACCGGGACTTCGCGCCAGTTGAAGGTCGGGCTGCAGGCCGCGAGCGCGAGGACCGCGGCGGCGGCGCAGGCGGCGCGCGCACGGCGGCGAAGACGGGAGGTGGGCAGCGGCATGGGGATCGGATTATCGATCCACCGTTCCACGGAGACTGTCGCGCGCGCCTGCACGTTCGGACGCACGGAACTAGAATCGCGCCGCCCCACTCAGTCAGCAGCCATGAAAAAGTACGTTATCGCAGCCGCCGTTGCCGTCGCCCTGGCCACCGGCGTGGGGGTGTACCTCGGCTCGGGCACCACCGCGGCGCCCGCCTCGACCTTCGTGCTGCTCGACGGCACGAAAAAGAGCACCGAGGACCTCAAGGGCAAGGTCACGCTGGTCAACTTCTGGGCCACCAGCTGCGTGACCTGCGTCGGCGAGATGCCCAAGGTGATCGCCACCTACGACAAGTACAAGGCGCGCGGCTACGACACGCTGGCGGTGGCCATGAGCTACGACCCGCCGAGCTACGTCGTCAATTTCGCCGAAACCCGCAAGCTGCCGTTCAAGGTGGCGATCGACAACACCGGCAGCGTGGCGCAGGCCTGGGGCGACGTGAAGCTCACGCCGACCACCTACCTCGTGAACAAGCAGGGCCAGATAGTCAAGCGCTACGTGGGCGAACCCGATTTCGCCGAGCTGCACAAGCTGATCGAGAAGCTGCTGGCCGAGGCCTGAGCCCTCCTCCTGCCCGCCAAAAAGGCGCTGCCCGTGACCGGGCAGCGCCTTTTTCGTTGGGGCAAGCGATGGCGGATCAGCGGTCGCGGAAGCTGTCGTGGCAAGCCTTGCAGCTCGCGGCGGTCGGGCCGAACTGGGCCTTGAGCGCATCGATGTTGCCGGCCTTGGCGGCCACCAGCAGCTTGCCGGTCTCGGCGATCAGCTTGTCCTGGTGCTCCTTGAACTTCGGCGCTTCCTTCCAGACCTCGGGCTTGGCCTTGCCGCCCTCGGTGCCGGCGCCGAAGCCGGCCCAGGGCAGCTTCGCCATGTCGGCCACCACCTCGGCATTGGCCGCGGCGGCGGCCGCGTCGTAGGGCGCGCGGCCATTGGCCATGGCGCCCAGGCGGCCGAAGTGCTGCGACATGACGAACAGCGCGCTCTGGCGGTACTTGATGGCGTCTTCAGGCTTCGCGAACTGGGCCGCGGCCGGCAGGGTGGTGGCGGCGCAGGCGGCGGCCAGCGCGAAGGTGGCGAGTCGGATCATCGGGGTCCTCCTGACGTGGGGAAATCGTGGGTGATGCCGTCGGGCGCGGCACCTGCGCGGCAGTGTAGGGGCAGGCCGGCCGGCGCGCATAGCAACAACCCGATGGAGCGGACGGCCCGGACTTTGCTAATCTGCGCCTTCCGCAGCCTTGCGCTCCCCCCTCCTTCGATGACCGACTCCCCCGCGGCCGCGGCGTCTCGCCAGGCCACCCGAACACGCGTCTGGGACCTGCCGACCCGGCTGTTCCACTGGGCCCTGGCCGCCGCCGTGATCGGGCTGATCGCCACCGGCCTCGGCGGCGTCATGGAATGGCATTTCCGCCTCGGCTACACGGTGCTCGCGCTGCTGCTGTTCCGGCTGGTCTGGGGTTTCGTCGGCGGACGCTGGTCGCGCTTCGCGGCCTTCGTCTACGCGCCGGGCTCGCTCCTCGCCTACCTGCGCGGCCGCGCCCATCCCGACCACCTGATCGGCCACACGCCGCTGGGCGCGCTGTCGGTGTTCGCGGTGCTCGCGATCCTGGCGCTGCAGGTGGCCACCGGCCTCGTGGCCGACGACGAGATCTCGGCCGCGGGGCCGCTCACGCGCTTCGTCTCGGGCGATCTCGTGAGCCTGGCCACGGGCTGGCACAGCACGCAGGGCAAGTGGATCGTGATCGCGCTCGCGAGCCTGCACGTGCTCGCGGTGCTGTTCTACGTGCTGGTGAAGCGCCACCGGCTGGTCGCGCCGATGCTCTCGGGCGACAAGGACATCGCCGCCGCCGATCGTGCCGCGCCCGTCGCCGGCAGCCGCGACGACGCCGCGTCGCGCGGCCTCGCGCTGGTGCTCGCGCTGCTGTGCGCGGGCGTCGCGTACTGGGTTTCGTCGTTGCGCGCATGAGCTCCTCGGTCTCACGCCCCCTGCCGCTGTCGGACACGCCGGCCGTCGTGCTGCTCACGCCCGACGAGGCCCACGAACTCGAGGCCGCGCGCCTCATCTTCCGCGACTACGCCGCCTCGCTGGGCATCGATCTCGATTTCCAGAATTTCGACCAGGAACTGGCCGCGCTGCCGGGCGAATACGTCGAGCCGCGCGGCACGCTGCTGCTGGCGCTGGTCGATCCGGCGCACGTCAAGGACGAGGCCGGCCGCGCCACGCCCACGCTGGTGCGCGCCGATGGCCGGGTCGCGCACGTGGCCGGCTGCTGCGCGCTGCGGCCTCTCGACAGCGCGGACTACGTGAATGCGGCGGAGATGAAGCGCCTGTACGTGCGCCCGGGCTTTCGCGGCCTGGGGCTGGGCCGCCAGCTCGCCGAGGCGATCCTCGACGCGGCGCGTGGCGCGGGCTACGGCTGCGTGCTGCTCGACACGCTCGACGAGATGGAGTCGGCACGCGCCCTCTACGAGGACCTGGGCTTCGCAGAGGTGCCGCCCTTCTATCACAACCCCATCGCGGGGGCGCACTACCTGAAGGTGGACCTGTAGGCGTCGCCCCGGCTTCGCCGCTTCAGCCCTTGGCTTGCGCCAGCAGCGTCTCGGCGTTGCTGACCTCGAACTTGCCCGGTGCCTCGACATTGAGCGTCGCGACCTTGCCGTCCTTCACGAGCATCGAGTAGCGGTTGCTGCGCAGGCCCATGCCACGGCCCGTAAGGTCCAGCGTGAGGCCGGTGGCCTTGGCGAAGTCTGCGCTGCCGTCGGCCAGCATGCGCACCTTGGCGCCGGTCTTCTGGTCGCGCGCCCAGGCGCCCATCACGAAGGCGTCGTTCACGCTCACGCACCAGATCTCGTCCACGCCCGCGGCCTTGAAGTCGTCGAAGTGCTGCACATAGCCGGGCACGTGCTTGGCCGAGCAGGTGGGCGTGAAGGCGCCCGGCAGCGCGAACAGCGCGATCGTCTTGCCGGCCGTTGCCTTGCTCACGTCGACGGGGTTCGGGCCGATGCTGCAGCCTTCGCCCTCGACTTCGGAATACTCCTGCAGGGTGGCCGAGGGAAGGGTGTCGCCGACTTTGATCATTTGAAAGTGCTCCTGGAAAAAGAAAAACGGCCCACATTGTGGGCCGTTTCGCGATGGACTGCCGGCTGCCTCGCGGAGCCGGCTTACCCGAGGGGGATCAGACCAGGACGGCCTTCTCGACCAGACGGGTCACGACCCAGTTCTTGGTCTTCGAGATCGGACGGCTTTCCGTGATCTCGATGGTGTCGCCCAGCTTGTACTCGCCCTTTTCGTCATGGGCGTGGTACTTGCTGGTCTTCGCCACGATCTTGCCGTAGAGCTCGTGCTTCACACGGCGCTCGACCAGCACGGTCACGGTCTTGGCACGCTTGTCGCTGACCACCTTGCCGATCAAGGTGCGCTTGAGGGATTTTTTAGCTTCCGTCATGTTCACTCCTTACTTGGCGGCTTGGGTTTCTTGCTGCTTCTGAGCAAGAACGGTCTTGGCGCGCGCGATGTCGCGACGCGTCACGCGCAGCGTCGAGGTGTTCGACAGCTGTTGCGTGGCTTTCTGCATGCGCAGGCCGAAATGGGCCTTCTGCAGATCCTTGATTTCGGCTTGCAGACCGGCGACGTCCTTCTCGCGCAGTGCTGCTGCCTTGCTCACCTTGGCCGGAGCCGCGGCTTCTTTCTTCTTACGTGTTGCCATGGATGTTCTCCTCTCAGGCGCCGAGCTGGCGCGAGACGAACGTCGTGCGCAGCGGCAGCTTGGCAGCGGCCAGGCGGAAGGCTTCGCGGGCGAGTTCTTCGGGCACGCCGACGATCTCGAACACGATCTTGCCGGGCTGGATCTCGGCGACGTAGTACTCGGGGTTGCCCTTGCCGTTACCCATCCGCACTTCTGCGGGCTTGGTCGAGATCGGCTTGTCGGGGAACACGCGGATCCAGATACGGCCACCGCGCTTCACGTGACGCGAAATCGCGCGGCGAGCGGCTTCGATCTGGCGCGCCGTGAGGCGGCCGCGGTCGGTGCATTTCAGACCGAAGTCACCGAAGGCCACCGAGTTGCCCCGGGTGGCGACGCCGGTGTTGCGGCCCTTTTGTTCCTTGCGGAACTTTCTGCGTGCAGGTTGCAGCATGTCTTGTTACTCCGTGAGGACTGCCCCGGGCTTCCTGTGCGGATGCACACCCGGGGCTACAGACCGATTACTCGGTCTTGGCACCGTCCGCTGCTGCAGCGGGCGCGGCTTTGCGGACGCGCTTAACGGCGGGTTTCGAGTCTGCACCGGCACCGCCGGTTGCTTCTGCGGGCTTGTCGCTGCCGTCGGCGGGCGCGGTGTTGCCACCGATCGGGCCACGGGCACCGGCACGCGGGCCGCCGCGGCGGTCACCGCCCGGACGGTCGCCACCCGGGCGGCCATCGCGGCGCGGACCACGCGGACGACGCTCTTCCTCGGGACGCGGGGTCTCGACGGCGGGCAGGTCGTTGCGGCCCAGGGTGTCGCCCTTGTAGACCCACACCTTGACGCCGATGACGCCGTAGGTGGTCTTGGCTTCCGAGGTGCCGTAGTCGATGTCGGCGCGCAGCGTGTGAAGCGGCACGCGACCTTCGCGGTACCACTCGGTACGAGCGATTTCGATGCCGTTCAGGCGGCCAGCCGACATGATCTTGATGCCCTGGGCACCCAGACGCATGGCGTTCTGCATGGCGCGCTTCATGGCGCGGCGGAACATGATCCGCTTTTCGAGCTGCTGCGTGATGCTGTCGGCGATCAGCTGGGCATCGATTTCGGGCTTGCGCACTTCCTCGATGTTCACTGCCACCGGCACGCCGAGCTGGCGGCCCAGTTCGCGCTTGAGGTTCTCGATGTCTTCGCCCTTCTTGCCGATCACGACGCCCGGACGAGCCGAGTAGATCGTGATGCGGGCGTTCTTGGCGGGACGCTCGATCAGGACGCGCGACACCGAAGCGTTCTTCAGCTTCTTCTTCAGGTATTCGCGAACCTTGATGTCTTCGGCCAGCATGCCCGCGAAATCACGGTCGCTGGCGTACCAGCGGCTGGACCAGTTACGGGTAACCGCCAGACGGAAGCCGGTCGGATGGATTTTCTGTCCCATATTTCTTCCAGGCTCTTAGTTGCCAACCGTCACGTACACATGGCACGTGGGCTTGCTGATGCGATTGCCGCGACCCTTGGCGCGCGCCGTGAAGCGCTTGAGCGTGGCGCCCTGTTCGACGTAGATGGTCTTGACCTTCAGTTCGTCGATGTCGGCACCGTCGTTGTGCTCCGCGTTGGCGATGGCCGACTCGAGCACCTTCTTGACGATCACAGCGGCCTTCTTCTGCGTGAATTGCAGGATGTTGAGCGCTTGATCGACCTTCTTGCCGCGGATCAGGTCGGCGACCAGACGGCCCTTGTCGACCGAGAGGCGGACACCGCGGAGGACTGCACGTGTTTCAGACATGGTCGTTCCTTACTTCTTCTGGACTTTCTTGTCCGCGGGGTGCCCCTTGAACGTGCGCGTGAGCGCAAATTCGCCGAGCTTGTGGCCGACCATCTGGTCGGTGATGTACACGGGCACGTGCTGCTTGCCGTTGTGCACGGCAATGGTCAGGCCGATGAATTCGGGCAGGACCATCGAGCGGCGCGACCAGGTCTTGATCGGCTTCTTGTCCTTCGTCGTCACGGCCTTGTCGGCCTTGGCAACGAGGTGATGGTCAACAAACGGACCCTTTTTGAGAGAGCGAGTCATTTGCTATCCCTTACTTCTTGCGGCGCGACACGATGAAGACCTGCGTGCGCTTGTTGTTACGGGTACGGTAACCCTTGGTCAGGTTGCCCCACGGGTCGACAGGGTGACGGCCTTCGCCGGTCTTGCCTTCGCCACCACCGTGCGGGTGGTCGACCGGGTTCATCACCACGCCGCGAACGGTCGGGCGGATACCCATCCAGCGCTTCACACCGGCCTTGCCAAGCTGGCGCAGGCTGTGTTCTTCGTTGGCCACTTCACCGATGGTCGCGCGGCATTCGATGTGAATGCGGCGGACTTCGCCCGAACGCATGCGGACCTGAGCGTAGACGCCTTCACGGGCCAGCAGCGTGGCCGAGGTACCGGCCGAGCGGGCGATCTGCGCGCCCTTGCCGGGCTGCAGTTCGATGCAGTGGATCGTCGAACCCACCGGAATGTTGCGGATCGGCAGCGTGTTGCCGGCGCGGATCGGAGCTTCCGAACCCGACAGCAGCGTTGCACCGGCTTCCAGACCGCGCGGGGCGATGATGTAGCGGCGCTCGCCGTCGGCGTAGCAGACCAGCGCGATGTGGGCGGTGCGGTTCGGGTCGTACTCGATGCGCTCGACCTTCGCCGGGATGCCGTCCTTGTTGCGACGGAAGTCCACCACGCGGTAGTGGTGCTTGTGACCGCCGCCCTTGTGACGGGTCGTGATGTGGCCGTTGTTGTTGCGGCCGGCCTTCTGGAACTGGGGTTCCAGCAGGGATGCGAGCGGAGCACCCTTGTACAGGTGGTCACGCGAGATCTTCACCGCGCCGCGTTGGCCCGGCGAAGTGGGTTTCATCTTGATGACGGCCATGATTAAGCGCCTTCCCCGACGAGGTTGAGCTCTTGACCGGCCTTCAGCGTGACGTAGGCCTTGCGAACGTGGTCGCGGCGGCCGACGGACTTGCCGAAGCGCTTGGTCTTGCCCTTGATGTTGGCAACCGACACGCCCTTGACTTCGACCTTGAACATCAGTTCGACGGCGGCCTTGATCTCGGGCTTGGTGGCGTCTTGCAACACCTTGAAAGTGACAGCGTTCGACTTCTCGCCGACCATCGTGGCCTTTTCGGACACGATCGGGGCGACCAGCACGTTCATGAGACGGCCTTCGTCGAACTGACGTTGAGCAGGGGTGGGGTTCACGCGGCTCATGCGAACATCTCCTTGAGCTTGTCGACGGCACCCTTGGTGACCAGCACCTTCTTGTAGTGCACCAGCGACACCGGGTCTGCGTAGCGCGGCTCGACCACGAGGACGTTCACCAGGTTGCGCGAGGCAAGGTAAAGGTTCTCGTCGACTTCTTCGGCGATCACGAGCACGGAGTCGAGATTCATCGCCTTGAAGCGGGCAGCCAGCGGCTTGGTCTTGGGCGAGTCGACCTTGATCGAATCGACCACGGCCAGACGGCCTTCGCGAGCGAGTTGCGAGAAGATGGACGCCATGCCGGCGCGGTACATCTTCTTGTTGATCTTCTGCGAGAAGTTTTCGTCAGGCATGTTCGGGAAGATCCGGCCACCCCCGCGCCACAGCGGCGAGGACGTCATACCGGCACGGGCGCGGCCCGTTCCCTTTTGCTTGAAAGGCTTCTTGGTCGAGTGCTTGACCTGTTCGCGGTCCTTCTGGGCGCGCGTGCCTTGGCGGGCGTTGGCCTGGAATGCGACGACGATCTGGTGGACCAGGTCTTCGTTGTAGTCACGGCCGAACACGGTTTCGGGGGCGTCGTACTTCGACGCGGCCTGACCTTGCTCGTTCAGGAGTTCGAGTTCCATTACTTCGCTCCTTCAGCCGCTTGCGGCTTAGCCTTGACGGCGGGACGCACGGTGACGAAGCCACCCTTCGAACCCGGGATCGCGCCCTTGATGAGCAGCAGTTGACGCGCTTCGTCGATGCGGAACACCGACAGGTTCTGCGTCGTGCGGGTGACGTCGCCGAGGTGGCCCGTCATGCGCTTGCCGGGGAACACGCGACCGGGGTCCTGTGCCATGCCGATCGAGCCGGGCACGTTGTGCGAACGGCTGTTACCGTGCGACGCGCGCTGCGAGCTCATGTTGTGGCGCTTGATCGTGCCGGCGTAGCCCTTGCCGATGGAGGTGCCTTGCACGTCCACCTTCTGGCCCACGGAGAACACGCTGCCGGCCGCGATCACGCCGCCAGCCTGGTGCTGACCTGCGGTATCTGCGGTGACGCGGAATTCCTGGATGATTTCGCCAGCTTCGACACCCGCCTTGGCGAGGTGGCCGGCTTCGGGCTTGGTCACGCGCGATGCTTTGCGCGAACCGAACGTCACTTGCAGTGCGACGTAGCCATCGGTCTCTTGCGACTTGATCTGGGTCACGCGGTTGTTCGACACATCCACCACCGTGACAGGAACTGCGTCCCCGTCATCGGTGAAGAGACGCATCATCCCCACCTTGCGGCCCAGCAACCCGAGGGAGTTGCTCAGACTCATGTGTTTTCTCCAAAAAATGGAAGCTTCTCCCGCCGCTGCCACTTCAATTGGCGACAGCGTTTGACCGAAGTCGTATGACCGACTCGCGGCAACGGGGGAAGGTTGATAAATCTCCGACCTGCACGTACCTTGCGGACGCAACAAGGGCAGAGCCAGCGATTATAGCCCGCGTCCTGCGCGGGTTGCAAGTGCTGGAAAAGGCCCCTTTCGGGGCGGCTGCAACGGCTCCTGGAGGCCGCTTTTTGCCTATTTGGCGGGCATCGTGACGATGCTGTCGCCTTCCTTAGTGGTCTGGGTGTCGCCCTGCGGCTTCATCAACGGTGCCGCTCCGGTCTGGATCGGGATCGAGATGGCGCTGCTCGCGCCGCCCTGGGTCACGAACACGTTCAGGTAGCGCAGCCCGTCCGATTCGCCGATGACCGACAGCGTCGCGGTGCTGCGTTGGCCGGCGGGAAGCGTCAGCGGCGCGCCGTTTCGCAGCGTCAGGCCGGGGTCCGCGGTGAAGCGCACCGACGCGCCCTGCGGATCGGTCACGTCGTCGAACTGCAGCACCACCGACGTGGCGCTCCCCGCCCGCGGCACTCCGTCGACACGGTACTGCACCGCGACACCGGCGCCGTTTGACTTCTGCACGGCCGTGGTCATGGGTGCCGCCGCCGCCTTGTGCGGCACGCGCTTGTGCACGCGCGAGTCCGGCGTGCCGTCGGCCAGCGCCCAGGTCGTCAGCACCGCCAGCGAGAGCGCCGCGATGGCGGTCCGTGTGTTCGAGCGAATCGTCATGGCCATCATTCCTCTTACTGGATCGCGACGCTGATGCAGTTCGCGCCCGAGCTGTTGAGATCGGTGACGGCCAGCACGTACTCGCCGGCCGGCAGGCTGACCTTGTTGCCCGACCGCAGGATCTGGCCGGCGCGGAACACGGCGAAATCCGGATTCACCGTCGGCGCGCTCGACGCCACCGAGATCTGGTACTCGCGCGTGGTGGGTGCCACGAAGCGCAGGTAGGCGTAGTTGCCCAGCTTGTTGCCGCGTCCCGCCACGGTCGAGACGCAGGCATTGGCGAGCGAGCCCACCACGGCGCTGCCGTACAGGGGCAGTGCGTTCGGCACGCTCGGCGTTCCACCGCCGTTGCCCTCGGCTTCGCCGAACGGATCGTTGGCACCGGCGCTGATGTTCTGCGCGCTCAGGAGGCCCGCCAATGCCGACGCGCTGCCGGGCGCCGCCGCATTGAAGGCCGCGGTGAACGGATGGATCGAGGTCACGGCGGCGCCGCCCCTGAACTGCGCGCTGGTCATCGCATCGTGGATCGGCTTGAAGCCCACCTGCTGGTTGAGATTCCAGAAGATCGAGTGGATCGAGCGCTCGCGGTACCAGCCCGGATTGCTGGATGGCCCCACCGCCAGGTTGACCGACACGCTGACGTCGGGCGCGACCTGCCCTTCGCCGCGGGAATCGACATAGTTGCTGCGGCCGAGCGCAATGCCCGACCAGCCGTTGCCCCAGCCTTCGGAGAAGGCCACGCGGCGATCGAGGCGGTCGCTCAGGTCGTGCGATCCACCGACCGAATCGTCCCGGCTGAAGGACGACTGGTAGTAGTGCCCCCACTCGTGCGCGATCACCGGCGCATCGAACTCGTCGGTGTCCACGTTCTCCTTGCCGAGCACGTAGATCTCGCGGCCGGTGCTGCGGTTGGTGAAGAAGGTGCTGCCGATCTGACCGAGCGCGAGGCTGCCGCCGCTCGGCACGTTGTTCGGGCTCCAGAACACCTTCAGCGGCGGGAAGTTCGTCGCGGGCGCCACCGACAGCACCTTCAGCATCGAGGTGTAGACCGTATCGAGCACCGCGAACGGTGCCGATACGCGGGGCCCGGTATAGCTCGAGCCGCCCCATCCCGAATCCGCGCGCAGGTCGCGCGTCAGCGCCGCGGAGCCGGTCGCGAAGGCGGCCGACTGCATCGAGTAGAGCGGTGTGTTGGCGCCGGTGTTGTCCCGCACGCTGACGTCCCACGCCGCGGTCTGGAGCTGGGCTCGGACACGAACGCTCACCGTGCTGTTCGCTGGCACCGACACCGAATAGCTGCCGTTGGCGTCGGTGGCCGTCACCGCGACCTGGTTCGACAGTGCATCGAGCACCTCGACGAAGGCGCCGCGCACCGGCTTCGCGACGGTGGCCGAATAGACCAGCGGCCCGCTGTTGTTGGGCACCGAGTCGTAGGTGGCCTTGCCGCTGAGCGTGACCCCACCGATTACCGGGGGCGGAAAACCGATCGGGATTCCACCGCCGCCACCACCGCCGCCTCCACCGCAACCTGCGAGGAGCGCCGCGGCAATCGACGCCGAACCGATACCAGAAAGAATCCTGTGGCTCATAGCTTGTGCTGCCCTCATTCAGCTCCGGCCAACGCATCGATGGCCGGTGGTGCGCGAGGATGCCACAGACGACGCGCAAATGACAAAGGCCCGCTCACATTTCTGTGAACGGGCCTCGAGGAGCGATGCCGCGCTCGGCGCGCGAGCGGGCTTCGTTCGATGCTGCTTACTGCAGCTTGATCTCGACGTCGACGCCGGCCGGCAGGTCGAGCTTCATCAGCGCGTCCACGGTCTTGTCGGTGGGGTCGACGATGTCCATCAGGCGCTGGTGCGTGCGGATCTCGAGCTGGTCGCGGCTGGTCTTGTTGACGTGCGGCGAGCGCAGGATGTCGAAACGCTTCAGGCGAGTCGGCAGGGGCACCGGGCCCTTGACGATCGCGCCGGTGCGCTTCGCGGTGTCGACGATCTCGGCGGCCGATTGGTCGATCAGCTTGTAGTCGAACGCCTTCAGGCGGATGCGGATTTTTTGCTTGGTTGCCATGGTGTTTCCTTTGCGTTCGGCTTAGATGTCGAGGATCTTGGCCACGACGCCCGAACCCACGGTACGGCCGCCTTCGCGGATGGCGAAGCGCAGGCCTTCTTCCATCGCGATCGGGTTGATCAGCTTCACGGTGATGCTGACGTTGTCGCCAGGCATGACCATTTCCTTGTCCTTCGGCAGCTCGATCGCGCCGGTCACGTCCGTCGTGCGGAAGTAGAACTGCGGGCGATAGTTGTTGAAGAACGGCGTGTGACGGCCGCCTTCGTCCTTCGACAGCACGTACACCTCGGCGGTGAAGTGCGTGTGCGGCTTGATCGAACCGGGCTTGCACAGCACCTGGCCGCGCTCGACTTCTTCGCGCTTCGTGCCGCGCAGCAGCACGCCCACGTTGTCGCCGGCTTGCCCCTGGTCCAGCAGCTTGCGGAACATTTCCACGCCGGTGCAGGTGGTCTTGACCGTCGGGCGGATGCCCACGATTTCGATTTCTTCACCGACCTTGATCACGCCGCGCTCGACAGCGCCGGTCACCACCGTGCCGCGACCCGAGATCGAGAACACGTCTTCCACGGGCATCAGGAACGTGCCGTCCACGGCGCGCTCGGGCGTCGGGATGTACGTGTCCAGCGCTTCGGCCAGCTTCATGATCGCGCCTTCGCCGAGCTCGCCCTTGTCGCCTTCCAGGGCCAGCTTCGCCGAGCCGTGGATGATCGGGGTGTCGTCGCCGGGGAATTCGTACTTGTCGAGCAGTTCGCGGACTTCCATCTCGACCAGCTCGAGCAGTTCCTTGTCGTCGACCATGTCGCACTTGTTCAGGAACACGATGATGTAGCCCACGCCCACCTGGCGAGCCAGCAGGATGTGCTCACGCGTCTGGGGCATCGGGCCGTCGGCGGCCGAGCACACCAGGATCGCGCCGTCCATCTGGGCGGCGCCGGTGATCATGTTCTTCACGTAGTCGGCGTGGCCGGGGCAGTCGACGTGTGCGTAGTGGCGGTTGGCCGTTTCGTACTCGACGTGCGCGGTGTTGATCGTGATGCCGCGGGCCTTTTCTTCGGGCGCAGCGTCGATCTGGTCGTAGGCCTTCGCTTCGCCGCCGAACTTCGACGACAGCACCGTCGCGATCGCGGCCGTCAGCGTCGTCTTGCCATGGTCAACGTGACCGATCGTGCCCACGTTCACGTGCGGCTTCGTGCGGGTGAATTTACCTTTTGCCATTTTTCAATCCTTGAAAGAGCAGTCCCGTGTATTGGTTTTATGTCTGCATCCGATTGCTGGATCGCCTCGCACGGGAACGAGACGGCACCGGATCGCAGACAAGAAGGGCCGCGCACTGCGCGGCCCTGCATTCCTGAAACGCTTACTTCGCGCGGGCAGCCACGATGGCTTCGGCGACGTTACGCGGAGCTTCGGCGTAGTGCTTGAACTCCATCGTGTACGTGGCGCGGCCTTGCGACATCGAGCGCAGCGTGGTCGAGTAGCCGAACATTTCCGACAGCGGCACTTCGGCCTTGATGGCCTTGCCGCCACCGACCATGTCGTCCATGCCCTGCACCATGCCACGACGGGACGACAGGTCGCCCATCACGTTGCCGGCGTAGTCTTCGGGCGTCTCGACTTCCACGGCCATCATCGGCTCGAGGATCACGGGGTTGGCCTTGCGGGCACCTTCCTTGAAACCGAAGATCGCGGCCATCTTGAACGCCATTTCGTTCGAGTCCACGTCGTGGTACGAGCCGAAGTGCAGCGTGACCTTGACGTCCACGACGGGGTAGCCCGCCAGCACGCCTTGCGTCAGCGCTTCCACCACGCCCTTTTCCACCGCGGGGATGTATTCGCGAGGAACCACACCGCCCTTGATGGCGTCGACGAACTCGAAGCCCTTGCCGGCTTCCTGGGGTTCGATCTTCAGCACGACGTGGCCGTACTGGCCCTTGCCGCCCGACTGGCGAACGAACTTGCCTTCGGCTTCCTCGACGGTCTTGCGGATCGTCTCGCGGTAGGCCACCTGCGGCTTGCCCACGTTGGCTTCCACGCCGAACTCGCGCTTCATGCGGTCCACGATGATTTCGAGGTGGAGCTCGCCCATGCCCGAAATGATGGTCTGGCCCGATTCCTCGTCGGTCTTGACGCGGAACGACGGGTCTTCCTGCGCGAGGCGCTGCAGGGCGATGCCCATCTTTTCCTGGTCGGCCTTGGTCTTCGGCTCGACGGCCTGCGAGATCACCGACTCCGGGAACACCATGCGCTCGAGGGTCACGACCGAATCGGGATCGCACAGCGTCTCGCCGGTGGTCACTTCCTTCAGGCCCACGCAGGCGGCGATGTCGCCGGCGCGGATTTCGCTGACTTCCTCGCGGTTGTTCGCGTGCATCTGCACGATACGGCCGATGCGTTCCTTCTTGCCGCGCACCGGGTTGTAGACGCTGTCGCCCTTCGAAAGCACGCCCGAATAGACGCGCACGAAGGTCAGCTGGCCCACGAACGGGTCGGTCATCAGCTTGAAGGCGAGCGCCGAGAACTTCTCTTCGTCGTCGGCCTGGCGCACCACCGGTGCGTCGCTTTCGTCGGTGCCGGCAACCGGGGGAATGTCCGTCGGAGCGGGCATGTACTCGATCACGGCGTCGAGCATGGCCTGCACGCCCTTGTTCTTGAAGGCCGAGCCACACAGCATCGGCTGGATTTCGCCGGCGATGGTGCGCTGGCGCAGGGCCTTCTTGATTTCCTCTTCGGAGAGCTTCTCGCCTTCGAGGTACTTGTTCATGAGCTCTTCGCTCGCTTCGGCGGCTGCTTCGACCAGCTTCTCGTGGTACTCGTTGCAGACGTCGACCAGGTCGGCCGGGATTTCACCGTAGGTGAAGGTCACGCCCTTGTCCTCGTCCCAGATGATGGCCTTCATCTTCACGAGGTCGACGATGCCCTGGAACTTGTCTTCGGCGCCGATCGGGATCTGGATCACGACGGGGTTGGCCTTCAGGCGGTCGATCATCATCTGGCGCACGCGCAGGAAGTTCGCGCCGGTGCGGTCCATCTTGTTGACGAACGCGAGACGGGGAACCTTGTACTTGTTGGCCTGGCGCCAGACGGTTTCCGACTGGGGCTGCACGCCGCCGACGGCGTCATAGACCATCACGGCGCCGTCCAGCACGCGCATGGAACGCTCCACCTCGATGGTGAAGTCCACGTGGCCGGGGGTGTCGATGATGTTGATGCGGTGCTCGGGGAAATTCTGGGCCATGCCCTTCCAGAAGCAGGTCGTGGCAGCCGAGGTGATCGTGATGCCGCGCTCTTGTTCCTGCTCCATCCAGTCCATCGTGGCGGCACCGTCGTGCACTTCACCGATCTTGTGGTTCACACCGGTGTAGAACAGGATACGTTCCGTCGTCGTGGTCTTGCCAGCGTCGATGTGCGCGGAGATGCCGATGTTGCGGTAGCGCTCGATGGGGGTCTTGCGGGACATGATTTACTTTCGGGTTGAAATGCGTTGAGCGCTGGGCCCCGGGGCGGGCTATACGCCCGACACCCGACACCCAACGCCCAAGCGAAGTTTGGTTTTTAGAAGCGGAAGTGGCTGAACGCCCGGTTGGCTTCCGCCATGCGGTGCACTTCGTCGCGCTTCTTCATCGCGCCGCCACGGCCTTCCGTGGCTTCCATCAGTTCGTTGGCCAGACGCAGGGCCATCGACTTCTCGCCGCGCTTGCGGGCGGCTTCCTTGATCCAGCGCATCGACAGGGCGAGGCGGCGGACGGGACGGACTTCGACCGGCACTTGATAGTTCGCACCGCCGACGCGGCGCGACTTCACTTCGACCATCGGCTTCACGTTGTTGATGGCAACGGTGAACGCCTCGAGGGGGTCCTTGTCCGGGTTCTTCTTCTCGATGAAGTCGAGCGCGCCATAGATGATGCGCTCGGCAACAGCCTTCTTGCCGCCTTCCATGATCACGTTCATGAACTTCGACAGCTCGACATTGCCGTACTTGGGATCCGGCAGGATTTCACGTTTGGGGACTTCGCGACGACGTGGCATTTTCTTAACCTCTTTGCTTCAGTTGGCACCGTCTCCGGCACCGCGAGAGTCGACTCGGACCCTCACTTACTCGACCCAACTTCGGGTCACTACGCTCGACATGCCCGCCAAGGCACTCGAACACCGATGAAACAACTACTGAAAGAAGAACCCGATCAGGCCTTCTTGGGACGCTTCGCGCCGTACTTGGAACGCGACTGCTTGCGGTCTTTCACGCCTTGCAGGTCGAGCGAACCGCGCACGATGTGGTAGCGCACACCGGGCAAGTCCTTGACACGACCGCCGCGAACCAGCACGACGCTGTGTTCCTGCAGGTTGTGGCCTTCGCCGCCGATGTAGGAAATGACTTCGAAGCCGTTGGTCAGGCGGACCTTGGCGACCTTACGAAGCGCCGAGTTCGGCTTCTTGGGGGTCGTGGTGTAGACCCGGGTGCAGACACCGCGACGTTGCGGCGAGTTCTGCATGGCAGGGCTCTTGGACTTGATCTTTTCGACCGTCCGGCCCTGACGCACCAGTTGATTGATGGTTGGCATGAATGAATTAGTCCCAAAACGAGAAATACCCCGGAACTGCCTTGCGGCGCCCTGATCGTGACTCAGGAACCGGGAGATGACGCAAACGTGAATCCCTTCGGAATTTTCCGAAAAGCCCATGAGTATAGCAGCGGGCTCGTGAATCGGCAAAGTCAGCCGGCTTTGGAGGCATTCCGCCCCCTGCCGCCGGCCTGAAACCGCCGGCTCCCTGCCCTGCCGGTTACTTGATCCAGAGTCGGACCGCATCCCAGGCGCGGCCCAGCATGCCGGCCTGCTCGACCGGCTCCAGCGCCACCAGCGGCACCTCGGCCACCGGCTGGTCGTCGAGCGTGACCTTGAGCGTGCCCACGGGCTGGTACTTGGTGAACGGCGCCACCAGCGGGTCGGGGCGCGCGATCTGGGTCTTGAGCTTGCTGGCGGTGCCCGCGGGCACGGCGACCACGATCGGCTCGGGACGGCCGAGCTTGAGCACGTTCTGCTTGCCCTTCCAGACCGCCGGCGTGGCCGCGGGCTGGCCGCCGTCGAACAGGCGCACGGCGTCGTAGGCGGTGTAGCCCCAGTTCAGCAGCTTCTGCGATTCGTTGGCGCGCACGGTCTCGCCCGAGGTGCCGAGCACGATCGACAGCAGGCGGCGGCCGCCGGTCAGGTTCGGGAAGTCGCGCTTGGCGGTGGCGATCATGCAGTAGCCGGCGGCCTCGGTATGGCCCGTCTTCAGTCCGTCGACGGTCGGATCGCGGAACAGCAGCAGGTTGCGGTTGGTGTCGTTGGTCGAGGGCGTGCCCGGGTAGCGGTACTTCTTGATCGCGTAGTACTTGGCTTCCTCGGGGAAGTCGCGCACCAGCCGGGTCGCCAGGATGCTGAGGTCGCGCGCGGTCGTGGTGTGGCCGGGCGCGGTCAGGCCCTCGGGGTTCTTGTAGGTGGTGTTCTTCATGCCCAGCACCTTGGCCTGGGCGTTCATCATCTCGACGAAATGCTCGACCGTGCCGCCCACGCCCTCGGCCAGCGCCACGGTGGCGTCGTTGCCCGACTGCACGATCAGGCCCTTGATCAGGTCTTCCACCGGCACCTGCATCTTCGGGTCGATGAACATGCGCGAGCCCGGCATCTTCCAGGCGCGCGGGCTGACCGGCATCGTCTGCGTCAGGGTGATCTTCTTGGCGCGCAGCGCGTCGAACACGATGTAGGCCGACATCAGCTTGGTCAGCGACGCGGGCTCGACCGGGCTGTCGATGTCCTTCTGCGCGAGGATCTGGTTGGCCGTCACGTCGAGCAGCAGGTAGCTGCGCGCGGCGATCTCGGGGGGTGCGGGCACCTGGGCGGCGGCGATCAGGCAGACGGAAGCGGCGGCGGCGAGCAACAGCGCGCGGGCACCGTGGAGGAAGCGATTCATGGGAGCGATGGGAAAGAAACGAAGACGTGCCTGCAAGCCAGGCTTTCAGGCGGCCGGGTTGTCCGCGCGCAGATGGCGCGCGACCAGACTCTTGAGCAGCGGCAATTGTCCGTGAAAGAAATGGCCGCCCCCGGGGACGACTGTGACAGGAAGTGACTGCGGCCGCGCCCAGTCCATGACGGCCGACAGCGCCACCGTGTCGTCGGCCTCGCCGTGGACCACCAGCGTTCGCTCGTGGGCCTCGGGCGGCAGCACGGCCACGGTGTTGCGCGCGGCGGCGGTGCCGACCAGCACGATCTGCCGCACGTCGCGCGCGGCCCAGAGCTTCTCGACCGCGCCGCTCGCGACGAAAGCGCCGAACGAGAAGCCGGCGATCGCCAGCGGGCCCTCGGGCGCGAGCTGGCCGACGACGTTCAGCATGTCCTCGAGCTCGCCGCGGCCCTCGTCGTGCACGCCCTGGCTGGCGCCGACGCCGCGGAAGTTGAAGCGCACCGCGGTCCAGCCGCAGGCGATGAAGGCGCGCGCGAGGGTCTGCACCACCTTGTTGTCCATGGTGCCGCCGAACAGCGGATGAGGATGGGCGATGACGGCGATGCCGCGCGCGGCCTCGGCCGGCTGGTCGCGCTGCACCTCGATGGCACCGGCGGCGCCGTGGAGGCTGATCTTTTCGGTCTGGGAATTCATGAGGCTCGGAGTGGAACGGGCCGGCAGGCCGACAGTGAGAGGGGTGCCTGCGGCGAGCACGGTACGAGCGCAGGCCCGGGCGAAAAGTTCAGCGCCCGACGTCGGGCGGCAGCAGCAGGCGCTCGACGATCTCGCCCTTCTTCAGGTGCGAGTCGACGATCTCGTCGATGTCGTCGGCATCGACGAAGGTGTACCAGACCGCCTCGGGATAGACCACGACGACCGGGCCGCCGGCGCAGCGGTCGAGGCAGCCGGCCTTGTTGACGCGCACCTTGCCGGGCCCCGAGAGCCCCTCCTCCTTGACCCTGGACTTGCAGCGGTCGAAGCCCTGCTGGGCGTTGTGCATGGCGCAGGAATCCTCGCCGTTCTTGCGTTCGTTGAGGCAGAAGAAGATGTGGCGGCCGTAGTAGCCCGAAGGCGCGGCGTGGCTGGCGGGGGTGGACATCGGCGGATTCTAGGACCGCCGCCCGCGCGCCCGGACCTTCCCCTCAGGCGGCCGGCGCCCGGCTGCGCCGCGACAGCAGGAAGATCACGTAGGCCAGCACCCCGAAGGGCCAGAACCAGCCCAGCCACTGGGCCAGCCCGTGGAAGCGGATGAAGCGCCCCTGCTCCCAGGTCGCCAGCGTCTGCGCGAAATAGGCGCTCTCGGGCGCCTGGTTCAGCAGGCTCAGCTGCAGCACCAGCGCCACCAGCAGCAGCGCGCCGCACAGGCGCCGCGGCGCGAACAGCAGCGCCACCCCGGCGAACAGCGCCGCCGCGATGCCGACCTGCGCCGGCAACCCGAGCCAGGCCCAGGCATGGTCCGGGCCGTAGCTCAGCGCGGCCGACAGCCCGGAGGCCGCCACGCCCGTCAGCAGGATCAGCGGCAGCAGCACCGCGCGCTGCACCACCGTGCGCGCCGCCAGATAGCCGAGCAGGCAGGGCACCAGCGCGCCCAGCATCACGCACAGCAGCTCGACCGCCGGCACCAGCGGCTCGAGCTCGAACTGGCGCACCGGCAGCCAGTCGATGAACGGGGTGTCGAGCAGCCATTCGGAGATCGCCGCCTCGAGCCGTTCGAACACCTGGCCCAGGCCGAAGGTCACGGCGGCCGGGAACAGCAGCGCGAACGGCCACAGCGCGAGCAGTACCAGCGCGCCGCGGGCGTCGTCGCCGAACCATTGCGCCCGGACCCGCCCCCAGTGCGCGACCGCGCCGAAGCGCTCGAGCGCCACCGCCAGCACGGCGCCCAGCAGCGCGCCGGCGCTGTTCAGGCCCAGGTCGACGTTCGAGGGAATGCGCACCGGCAGGTAGCTCTGCAGTGTTTCCATCGCGAAGGACACCGCCACGCCCGCCAGCGTGGCGCGCAGCACGGCGCGGCCGTTGCTCGCCGTGCTGCGGGTGCGCAGCACCGACAGCGCGCAGAGAAATCCGAAGGGCACGTAACCCGCGACGTTGATCGCGAAGTCGAAGCCGGTCCAGTACTTGGGCCAGGGCGCCCACAGGTAGGCCCAGGGCGCGATGCCCTGGTCGCGCCAGTCGGCGAAGGGATAGAGGCTCGCGTAGACGATCAGCGCCGCATAGGCCAGCGCAAGGGGCAGCGCTGCGGACTTGTGCTGCGTCGCCACCGCCGTCAGAAGGGCTTGACCACGACCAGGATCACGATCGCCAGCAGCAGCAGCACCGGCAGCTCGTTGAACCAGCGGTACCAGCCATGGTTGCGCCGGTTCTCGCCGGCCACGAAGCGGCGCAGCAGCACCGCGCAGCCGTGGTGGTAGCCGATCGCCACCAGCACCAGCGCCAGCTTGGCGTGCATCCAGCCGTTGCCCGGGCCGCGCCCGATGCCGTAGCCCAGCCACAGCCAGAGGCCGAAGCCCAGCGCCGGCACGGCCAGGAAGGTGGTGAAGCGCAGCAGCTTGCGCGCCATCAGCAGCAGGCGCTCGCGCTCGGCGAGCGACTCGGGCGGCACCATCGCGAGGTTGACGAAGATCCGGGGCAGGTAGAACAGGCCGGCGAACCAGCTGGCGATGAAGACGATGTGGAAGGACTTGACCCAGAGCATGGCGGCCAGTTTAGTGGCCGCTCCCCGCCCCCAGGCACCCGGTTTCGGCGGCCCCCACGAAAGCGGCGGACAAAAAAAAGCCCGACGTCTTCACGTCGGGCTGGGAAGCCCTTTTGCTGTCACACATCAAGGCACCCGCTCAGGGAGGAAAAGCGGGGGACGGCAAGCCGTCCGAGGCAGAATTTAACAAAGACGAAACAAGGTTTCAAGCGACTGCTGCGCTTTAATTAACATTCTCGGGTAAAAATTTATTACTTTGGTACTACTAATTTCCGTAGTTGTCGGACAACTGGTCCCATCCGCGACAACAGGTCAGGAACTTTAGTTCGGGCACAATTTTCCGCATGAGCTCCACCCTTTCCTCCTTCGCCGCCTTCCCCGCCGGGCGCCCGCGCCGCCTTCGCCGCGACGCCTTCACGCGCAACCTGGTGCGGGAAAACGCCCTCACCACGCACGACCTGATCTACCCGGTGTTCGTGCAGGAAGGCAGCGGCCGGCGTGACGCGGTGGCCTCGATGCCGGGCGTGGAACGCCTGAGCCTCGACCTGCTGCTGCCCGTGGCCGAGCAGTGCGTGACGGCGGGCATCCCGGTGATGGCGCTGTTCCCGGTGATCGACGCGAGCCTCAAGACCCCGGCCGGCGACGAGGCCTTCAACCCCGACGGCCTGATCCCGCGCGTGGTGGCGGCGCTCAAGGCGCGCTTTCCCGAACTGGGCGTGATGACCGACGTCGCGCTCGACCCCTACACCAGCCACGGCCAGGACGGCCTGCTCGACGACAGCGGCTACATCCTCAACGACCCCACGGTCGAAGTGCTGGTGAAGCAGGCGCTCACACAGTCGCAGGCCGGCGTCGACATCGTGGCGCCCAGCGACATGATGGACGGGCGCATCGGCGCGATCCGCCAGGCGCTCGAAGCGCGCGGCGACGTGCACACGCGGATCATGGCCTACAGCGCCAAGTACGCGAGCGCTTTCTACGGCCCGTTCCGCGACGCGGTCGGCTCGGCCGCCAACCTCGGCAAGAGCAACAAGAAGGTCTACCAGATGGACCCGGGCAACAGCGACGAGGCGCTGCGCGAGGTGGGAATCGACATCGCCGAGGGCGCCGACATGGTGATGGTGAAGCCCGGCATGCCCTACCTGGACATCGTGCGCCGCGTGAAGGACGAGTTCCGCGTACCGACCTTCGCCTACCAGGTGAGCGGCGAGTACGCGATGCTCAAGGCCGCGGCCCAGAACGGCTGGCTCGACCACGACGCGGTGGTGCTCGAGAGCCTCCTGGCCTTCAAGCGCGCGGGTGCCGACGGCATCCTCACCTACTTCGCGCTCGACGCTGCCCGCCTGCTACAAACTAAGTAGCACAATGGGGCCGCCCGGCCTTCGGTTCGGGCCATCTTGAGCAAGCACGGGGGCGCGCGATGCGAATCTTCGAAATCAACAGCTCGCAGGTCAGCGAGCATGCCGCGCTGGCGCCGCTGGCCCTGCCCGGCTCCTGCAGCGCCGCCAGCTATCTCTGGATCTCGCTCACGCGCGACGAATTCCGCGCCTCGCTGCCCGAGGTGCAGCAGATCCTGCAGACGCTGTGCCAGACCCAGCTGGTCGACCTGCACGTGGCCGACCTGCTGAACGACCAGTTGCCCTCGCACAGCGACTACACCTCGCAGTACGACGTGCTGGTGTTCCGCCGGCTCGCGAGCGGCAACGGCCAGCCGGCGCCGCCCGCTTCGATCGCGCCACCCGCCGCCGCCCCGGCCCCGCGCCCGCGCGGCGGCCCGCCCGTGCTGCGCCGCATCGACACCCGCCCGGTCGGCTTCGCCGTGTTCGACCGCGTGCTGCTGTCGGTGCATCCCGAGGACGGCGCGGTGCGCGACGTCTTCGCCGCGCGCCTGCTGGCGGCCGCCGCGCCCGGCGACCGCGGTACGCCGGCGCTCGACGTGCGCGCGGTCACGAACCGCGTGCCCACCAGCCCGGCCGACCTGATGCTGCGCGTCATCAACCAGATCGTCGACGGCTACCTCGACCTGCGGCGCGAGCTCACGAAGCAGCTCGACCACTGGCAGGCCGAGCTCATCGACCCGCGCAGCCGCTTCACCAACTGGGGCGCGCTGATGGAATCGCGCCAGTCGCTGCACCACCTCGACGAGATCTGCGAGGACCAGCGCGCCGCCATGCAGGACTGGCTCGACAACCTCGAGACCCTGCCGCCGCCCAAGGACGCGGCCGAGGGGCGCGAGCGCGAGCTGGTGATGATCCGCAGCCGCGACGTGCTCGAACACATCGAGCGCGTGGTGCACCACGTGCGCCGGCTCGAGCAGAACGCCGAGACCGCGGTGCAGATGCACTTCAGCGTGCAGGGCCACCGGGCCAACGACATCATGCGGGTGCTGACGGTGCTCACCGCCGTGTTCCTGCCGCTGAACCTGATCGCCGGCATCTTCGGCATGAACTTCGAGTTCATCCCGCTGGTGCACAAGGCCGACGGCTTCTGGATCGCCATGGGCTCGATGCTCGCGATCGCGGTGGTGCTGGTGCTGATCTTCTGGCGCAAGCGCTACCTCGCGCGCACGCGCTGACCGAACGCGCATGAAAAAAAGCCACGCGGAGCGATCTCCGCGTGGCTTTTTCTCGTCCGGATGCGAACGGCCCGAAGGCCGCCCGGTGCCGTGCGACAGCTTACTTGGCGGTGGCGCCGGTGCCTTGCTGGGCCTGGACGCGTGCGTCGAGCGGGTGTTGCATGGTCGAGATGACCTTGCTGTTCACGCGCGAACCCGAGGTCACGTTCTGGTCGGGAGCGGCGGCGGTGCGGATCGCTTCGGCTTCGACCAGGGCGCGATCCTTCGACACGGCGACCGTTTCCGGGCCGCGCGAGCCGCGGGTCACGTTCTGGTTCGGAGCGGCGGCGGCGCGCACGGCTTCGGTGTTGACTTCGTCGCGGCTCTTGGTCGAGACGGCCTGGGTCACGCCTTCATAGGTTTCGGCTTGGGCGCCAGCGGCGGCAACGAGGGCCAGGGCGGCGGCGGCGATGATGTGCGAGGTCTTCATTTCGTTTGTCCTTGATACGGTACGTCGGAGGGTTTAGCCACCAGGCGCGCGAATCGGCTCGCCTGTGCGGCGAGTTTCAAGGCGAAATCGTTCGGGAAAACACCCGGTTCAGAGACACGGTGTTTCCGGTATTGAAACAATGTCAGGTCGACCGTTCAGTCATTAACCTGGGCACGCAGCGGGCCATTCCGCCCCGCCGCATGCTCAGCGCCCGGTACGCGGCGTGCCCGGCACGGCCTTGATCTGCGGCGGGATCTCGCTGTTGACGAAGGCGCGGCGGTCGAGGTTCAGGCTCGGGTCGTGCGAGGCCGCCACCGCCTCGGCGCGTACCGCCGCGCGGTCGCGCCCGCCGGTGCGCGGCGCGGCGAGCGGCCGCTCGGCCTCCACGTCGCCATACGCATTGCCGGCGCGCGCCGCCGCGGCCGCTTCGGCGGCCAGCGCGGCGCGGTCCGCGCCGGGGCCGATCGGCCGGATCGGATCGAAGGCCTGGGCGAGCGCCCCGCCGGCCGGCAGCCACAGGGCCGCCAGTGCCAGCATCGACGGCGCGAGGGCCGCATGAAATCGAAAAGTACGTGTCATCGAATGCATCCTTGCCTGCGTGCGAGTCGCGGCGCGCCACGAAAGTGCCGCGCGGCTATGCTAAGAAAAACCCTTGAGAATCGCGCCATCGCCCAGCGCTACCGGCACGACATCCATGGACAGCCTCGACCTGATCAGAACCTTTCGCGAAGTCGCGGCGCATGGCAGCTTCTCGCAGGCGGCCAAGCGGCTCGACATGTCCAAGGCCACGGTCAGCAAGTATGTCGCCGAACTCGAGACCCGCTTCGGCGTGCGCCTGCTCAACCGCTCCACGCGCTCGGTGAGCCTCACCGACGCCGGCCAGCTGCTGCTGGAGCGCAGCACGCCGGTGCTCGAGATGGTCGAGCTCACGCAGGCCGAGCTGCAGGAGCGCGCGAGCCAGCCCGGCGGCCGGCTGCGCATCTCGGCGCCGCACGGCATGGGCAACGGCGAGTTCCCCAACCTGCTGGCCGACTTCATGCGCCACTACCCCGACGTGCGCATCAGCCTGCAGCTGACCAACCGCACGGTCGACCTCGCCGAGGAAGGCATCGACGTCGACATCCGCAGCGGCCCGGTGGAGGACGCCAACCTGATCATGCGCAAGCTGCGGCTCATGAACATGGTGGTGTGCGCCTCGCCGGTCTACTGGAAGAAGCACGGCAAGCCCGAGCATCCGCGCGACCTGGCGGACCACGAGGCGCTCACCCACTCGCTGCTCGGCGCCCAGCCGGTCTGGCGCTTCGACGACGGCGGCGAGCCGCTCGACGTGCACGTCAGGAGCCGCATGGACTGCACCGAGGGCGCGCCGCTGATCCGCATCGCGATGCGCGGCTTCGGCGTGATCTACCTGCCCTCGATCCTGGTGCAGTCGCACATCGACCAGGGCGAGCTGGTGCCGGTGCTGCAGGACTATGCGCGCAAGGACATGTGGCTGTCGGCCGTCTACCTGCAGCGGCGCCACAACAGCGCCGCGCTGCGCGCGCTGCTCGACTTCCTCGAGACCCGCGTGGGCGACAAGCCCGGCCTCAAGAAATGAAAAAGCCCGGCGGCGCCGGGCTCCCATGCGACGAAGCGAGCGCGCTCAGCCGATGTGCTGCGCGAAGAAGGCCAGCACGCGCTCGCGCGCCAGCTTGGCCGCGTCGGCGTCGTACGAGCCGCGCTGGTCGCAGTTGAAGCCGTGACCCACCGGGTACACGTGCACCTCGACCTCGGGATGGGCCTTCTTGAAGCTCTCGATGGTGTCGAGCGGGATCCAGTGGTCCTGGTTGCCGAAGTGGGCCTGCACCGGCACCTTGGGCTGGCGCGCGGTTTCCTCGGGCGAGGTCATGCCGCCACCGTAGTAGGGCGCGGCGGCCGAGAGGCCGGGCACCAGCGCGGCGGCGCGCCAGGTCAGCAGGCCGCCCCAGCAGTAGCCGACGATGCCGACCTTGCCGGCCTTGGCCGCGTAGGCCACGGCGGCCTCGATGTCCTGCAGCACGCCGGGCGCGGGCAGCGCCTCCACGGCCGTCTTCAGGCCGAAGCCCGTCTTCATGTCGTCCTCGCTGTAGCCCAGCTCGACGCCCGGCTTCACGCGGTGGAAGGTCGCGGGCGCGACGGCCAGGTAGCCCGCGGCCGCGTAGCCGTCGGCCACCGAGCGGATGTGCGAGTTGACGCCGAAGATCTCCTGCACCACGACGACGGCACCGCGCGGCGTGCCGGCGGGTTCGGCCACGTAGGCGGGGAAGACGAAGCCGTCCTTGGCTGTGAGATCGATGAATTGACCCATGAGTTGTTGCTCCTTTGATGGCAATGGGAAGGATGGAGAGGATGCGTGTCCGGTGCGTGTCCGATGCGTGTCGGCGGCGTTCAGCCCGCCGGCCCCGCGCGCAGCGCGCGTTCGACGAAATCGAGCCGGTCCTGGCCCCAGAAGATCTCGCCGTCGATCACGTAGCTCGGCGCGCCGAAGACCTGGATGTCGATGGCCTCCTGCGTGTAGGCCTCGTACCGTTCCTGCACCGCCTGGCTCTGCGCCTGCTCGGCGCGCTTGGCCGGCAGGCCGCATTCGGCCACCAGCGCCTCGAGCACCTTGGGGTCGCCGATGTTGCGCTCCTGCGCCCACACCGCGCCGAACACCGCCGCGCACATGCGCATCGCGGCCTCGCAGCCGTCGTTGAGATCGACCGCGATGATCAGCCGCGCCGCGTCGTCGCCCGCGACCGGAAAGAACTTCGGCTTCGGATGCAGCGGAATCCCCAGGTGCTTCGAGAAGCGCGCCAGCTCGACCAGCCGGTAGGCCTGCCGCTGCGGCGCGCGCTTGCCCAGCGGCAGCCCGCCCGAGACCGGAAAGATGCTGCCCATGTCCACCGGACGCACGCGCACCGTGGCGCCGGCCGCTGCCGCGATCGCGGCGAAGCGCGCATGGCCCAGGTAGGTCCAGGGGCTTTGGGGGGGAAAGTAGTAGTCGATGGTCTTGCTCATGAATTCACCTCCGCGCACGAAGCGCCGCCGGAACATCCCGGTACTGCGGGTAAGGCCCGCGACTTGCGAGCCACCCTCGGTGATGTAATCCGGACCGACGGTTTTAACTGACGCGCAGCTTTTGTGCAGGAGATCGGAATTGAACCAGCAGGTGCTCTTGGTCACGGGGGGCGGACGCGGCATCGGCGCCGCCACCGCCTTGCTGGCGGCGCGGCGCGGCCATGCCGTGGCGGTCAACTACGCGAGCAACTCGCTCGCGGCCGACGAAGTCGTGCGCGCGATCCGCGCCGCGGGCGGCAAGGCGATCGCGGTGCAGGCCGATGTCGGCGACGAAGCGCAGGTGATGGCCATGTTCGAGCAGGTCGACGCCAGGCTCGGCCGGCTCACCGCGCTGGTCAACAGCGCCGGCGTGGTCGACGTGCGCGCGCGCGTCGACGAGATGAGCGCGGCGCGGCTGGAACGCATGTTCCGCATCAACGTGATCGGCAGCTTCGTCTGCGCGCGCGAGGCGGTGCGCCGCATGAGCACGCGCCACGGCGGCACGGGCGGCGTCATCGTCAACCTCTCGAGCGCCGCCTCGCGGCTGGGTTCGCCCGAGCAGTACGTGGACTACGCCGCGAGCAAGGGCGCGATCGACACCTTCACGCTCGGCCTGGCCAAGGAAGTGGCTGACGAAGGCATCCGCGTCAACGCGGTGCGCCCGGGCCTGATCGACACCGAGATCCATGCCTCGGGTGGCATGCCCGACCGGGCCTTCGACCTCGCCGCCTCGGTGCCGATGAAGCGCCCCGGCAGCGCGGAAGAGGTGGCGAACGCGATCGTGTGGCTGCTGTCCGACGAGGCCAGCTACACCACCATGGCCCTGCTCGACGTCTCGGGAGGACGCTGATGAGCACCTCGATGGACCTGATCAAGCCGCTGGTCACGCTGGTGGCGATCGTCAACCCGCTGGCCATCGTGCCCTTCTTCATCCACTACACGCAGGGCTACTCCGACGCGCAGCGCCGCCGCACGGTGCGCATGTCGGCCTTCAGCGCCTTCGTGGTGATCGCGGTCAGCGCGCTGATCGGCCTGCAGCTCCTGTCCTTCTTCGGCATCTCGATCGCGAGCTTCCAGGTCGGCGGTGGCCTGCTGCTGCTGATGAGCTCGCTGTCGATGCTCAACGCGCAGCCGGCCGAGAGCAAGACCAACGTCGAGGAGCTGCGCGCCACCGAGGTCAAGGCCTCGATGGGCGCCTCCATCGCGGTGGTGCCGCTGACCATCCCGCTGCTCACCGGCCCGGCCACCATCTCCACCGTGGTGATCTACGCCGACAAGGCCAGGCACCTGTGGGAGCTCGCGGTGCTCGTGGGCTACGGCGTGGTGGTGGCGCTGGCCACGGCCATCGCCTTCTCGCTCGCCCAGCCGATCGCCCGCGTGCTCGGCAAGACCGGCATCAACATCATGACCCGGCTCATGGGCCTGATCCTCGCGGCGCTGGCGGTCGAGGTGATGACCGACGGCCTGGGCAAGCTGTTCCCGATCCTCGCCAAGTAGCGCGACCGGATGCGGGCCGGCTCAGCCCAGCATCTTCTCGATGATCTTCCAGTGCGCCGGCTCCACCGGCGTGATCGACAGCCGGTTGCCCTTTCGCAGGATCGTGAGCTCGGCCAGTTCGGGCTTCGCGCGCAGCTCGGGCAGCGCCAGCAGGCGCGTCTTGCGCAGCGCCTGCACGTCCACCAGCAGCCAGCGCGGATCGTCCTGCTTCGAGGCCGCGTCGTAGTAGGGCGACTTCGGGTCGAACTGCGTGGGATCGGGCTTGATGCCCGAGGCCACGCGCGCGAGGCCGGCGATGCCGGGCTCGGGGCAGCTCGAGTGATAGAACAGCACGCCGTCGCCGACCTTCATGCCGTCGCGCATGAAGTTGCGGGCCTGGTAGTTGCGCACGCCGGTCCACGCCACGGTGGCGTCGGGCGCGGCCAGCGCATCGTCGATCGAGACCTCGTCGGGCTCGGATTTCATCAGCCAGTACTGGGGCATGGCGTTCTCGCGAGGATGGGATGCCGCGCAATATAGCCGCCCGCCCCGCCGCCGGGGCCCGGCCTCAGGGTGCCACGTAGTCCGACACCACCACCCACTTGCCGTCCTTGATCTGCGACAGCCGCGACTGGTCGTTGCCCAGGCGCTTGGTGGCGGTGTAGGTGCTCTTCGGGCTGCCGAACATGTCGGGCTCGAAGGTGATGCTGTCCATGGCCTTGATGAAGCTGTCGGTCGTGAGGTTCGGGCCGGCCTTCTGCGCCGCCTTGATGAAGGAGTCGACGATCACGTAGCCGTAGACCGAGAACACGGTCGGGTCCTCGTTGAACTTGGTCTTGTACTTGTTGGCCCAGAAGCGCAGCGGCTGCGACTGCTCGTCGGTGTAGGGGTTCTGCACCGTCATGGTCGCGTAGATGCCGTCCATGGCCTTGCCGCCGAGCTTGTGGATCAGGTCGGTGTAGGCCGCGCTCGACCCCAGGAAGGTCGGGTTGAAGCCGGTCTTGCGCGCCTCGCCCACCGTGCCTATGGTCTCGCGGATGATGGTGCCGAGCACCACCAGGTCGCAATTGGCGGCCTTCATCTTCGCGACCTGCGAGCTGAAGTCGGTGGCGCCACGCTTGAACGAGGTCTTCTCGGCCAGCTCCATGTTGACGGTCTTGAGGCCGGCCTCGGCGCCGCGCTGCACCTCGAGGCCGAACTCGTCGTCCTGGTAGATGGTGCAGACCTTCTTCGCGCCCTTGTCCTTCACCATCTTCGGCAGCGCCAGGCGGATCTGGTCGTAGTAGGTGGCGGCGAACGAGTACTTGAGGCGGTTGAGCGGCTCGTACATCTCGCGCGCCGCGGTGATCGGCATGTAGTTGACGACGTTCTTGTCGAACTGCACCGGCATCGCCGCCATGTTCTGCGCCGTGCCGATGTGGCCGGCCATGATGAAGATCTTCTCCTGGTTCACCAGCTTCTGCGCCGCCAGCACGGCCTTCTTCGGGTCGTAGCCCGAGTCCTCGACGTAGAGCTTGAGCTTGCGGCCGTTGACGTCGCCCTGCTCGTTGAGCTCGTCCACGCGCAGCTGCATGCCGTTGCGCGCCTGCTTGCCGAAGCCGGCGAGCGGCCCCGAGAGGTCCTGGATCGTGCCGATGCGGATCTCGTCCTTGGTCACGCCCTGCTGCGCGGACGCGAGCGTCGCGGCCAGGCCCAGCACGGCCAGCATCGTCGGTGTCTTGAGCTTCATGCGCTTGTCTCCTCGGGTTGGCGAAAAAATCGGGTGGCGATCGGGACGTTCTTCGATGCGCTCAGCGGTACATGGCCTCGATGCGCGGCGCGTACTTGGTCTGCACCAGCTTGCGCTTGAGCTTCATGGTCGGCGTCAGCTCCTCGTCCTCGGCGCTCAGCTGCGTCTCGAGCAGGAAGAACTTCTTGATCTGCTCCACGCGCGCGAACTTCGCATTGACGCGGTCGATCTCGCCCTGGATCAGGTCGAGCACCTCCTGCGTGCGCGTGAGGCTTTCGTAGTTGCTGAACGGCACGTCGTTGTCCTGCGCGAATTTCTCGACGTTCTCCTGGTCGATCATCACGATCACCGTCAGGTAGGGCCTCTTGTCGCCGATCACCACCGCGTCGGTGACGTAGGGGCTGAACTTGAGTTCGTTCTCGAGTTCGCTCGGCGTGATGTTCTTGCCACCTGCCGTGATGATGATGTCCTTCATGCGGTCGGTGATGCGGAAATACCCTTCCGCGTCGACCGTGCCGACGTCGCCGGTGTGCAGCCAGCCCTCGGCGTCGATGGTCTCGGCGGTCTTCTCGGGCAGGTTCAGGTAGCCCATGAAGACGTTCGGGCCGCGCACCAGGATCTCGCCGGTCTGCGGATCGAGGCGCACCTCGTTGTAGCCGGCCGCCGGGCCGATCGAGCCCGGCATGATGCGCGTGACCGGCACGCCGGTGGAGGCGCCGCACGACTCCGTCATGCCCCAGACCTCGAGCATCGGCACGCCGAGCGCGAGGTACCAGCGCACCAGCTCGGGCGAGATCGGCGCGGCACCGGTCACGAGGAAGCGCGCGCGGTGGATGCCGATCAGCTTGCGCACGTTGTCGAGCGCGAGCCAGCGCGCCAGGCGGAACTTCAGGCGCAGCCCCGCGCCCACCGGCCGGCCCTCGAGCACCCGCTGCGCGATCTGCTGGCCCACGCCGATGCTCCAGCCGTAGGCCGCCTGCTGCAGCCGGCTGGCCTCCTTGAGCGCGATCATCACGCCCGAATAGAACTTCTCCCACACGCGCGGCACGGCCGTGAACACGGTGGGCGCGATCTCGCGCACGTTCTCGGGCACGGTCTCGGGGTTCTCGACGAAGTTGAGGATCGATCCGGTGTACATCGCGAAGTACTCACCACCCATGCGCTCGGCGATGTGGCACAGCGGCAGGAAGCACATGCGCTCGTCGCTCTCGTCCTGCGCCAGCAGCGTGTTGTAGCCGCGCATGGTGTAGACCAGCCCGCCGTGGCTGTGCATCGCGCCCTTGGGCTTGCCGGTGGTGCCCGAGGTGTAGACCAGGATCGCGAGGTCCTCGGCGCGGCAGGCGGCCACGCGCTGCTCGAGCGCCCGCGGATGCGCGGCCAGGTGCGCGCGGCCCAGGGCACGCAGGGCCTCCAGGCTCAGCACGTCGGGATCGTCGAGCTCGCGCAGGCCCTCCATGTCGAACACCACCACCTTGCGCAGCAGCGGCAGCGCGGCGCGCACCTCGAGCGCCTTGTCGAGCTGCTCGTCGTCCTCGACGAACAGCACCGTGGTGCGCGAGTCCTCGCACAGGTACTGCACCTGCGAGGCCGCGTCGGTCGGGTAGATGCCGTTGGAGACGCCGCCGCAGCTGAGCACCGCCACGTCGGCCAGCACCCATTCGATGACGGTGTTCGACAGCACCGAGGCACACTCGCCGGCCGCGAAGCCCAGCGCCATCAGGCCGCCCGCGATCTCGCGCACCGCCTCGGCGGTCTGGCCCCAGGTCCAGCTGCGCCAGATGCCGAACTCCTTCTGCCGCATCCAGACCTTGTCGCGGCGCAACTCGACCGCTTTCCAGAACACGGCCGGGATGGTGTCGCCCGGCACCACCACCTCGGTGCGGGGCTGCAGGTGCGCGAGGTCCCAGAGGCCGGCCGGCGCGCGCAGTGTGAAGGTGCTGCTCATCGGTGCTACCTCCAGGTCTTCTTTTTCTTCCAGCGCCGCTCGCCGCGCACGCCCTCGTCCTTCACGCCGAGGTAGAACTCCTTGATGTCCTCCTTCTCGCGCAGCCGCTCGCAGCTGTCCTCCATCACGATGCGGCCGTTCTCGAGCACGTAGCCGTGGTCGGCCGCGTTGAGCGCCATGTTGGCGTTCTGCTCCACCAGCAGGATGGTGGTGCCGCGCTCGCGGTTGATGCGCACCACGATCTCGAAGATCTCCTTGGTGAGCTTGGGGCTCAGGCCCAGGCTGGGCTCGTCGAGCAGGATCAGCTGCGGCGCCGCCATGATCGCGCGCGAGATCGCGAGCATCTGCTGCTGCCCGCCCGAGAGCAGGCCGGCGTCCTGCGTGGCGCGCTCGCGCAGGATCGGGAAGTAGCCGAACACGGTCTCGATGTCGCGCGCCACGCCGTCGCGGTCCTGGCGCGTGTAGGCGCCCATCAGCAGGTTGTCGCGCACCGACAGCAGCGGGAACACCTCGCGGCCCTCGGGCACGTGGCTCAGGCCCTGCTGCACGATGTGGGCCGGGTCCCTGGCCGTGATGTCGCGGCCCTGGAACTCGATGCTGCCCTTGCGCGGATCGATGATTCCCGAGATGGTCTTGAGGATGGTGGTCTTGCCCGCGCCGTTGGAGCCCAGCACGGTCGCGATCTCGCCCTGGCGCACCTGGAGGCTCACGCCGCGGATGGCCTTGATCGGGCCGTAGGCGCTCTCGACGTTGAGCAACTGAAGAACCACGTCGCTCATGCTCGAACCCTCCGCAGGCTGCTCACGTCGTCGACCGTGCCGAGGTAAGCCTCCACCACGCGCGCATCGGCCTGCACCTCGCGCGGCGAGCCCGTGGCCAGCACCTCGCCCTGGTTCATCGCGAGCACGCGGTCCGACACCTTCGACACCAGCGACATGTCGTGCTCCACCATCAGCACCGACACGCCGAGCTCGTGCTGGATGTCCTGGATCCAGAACGCCATGTCGGCCGTCTCCTCGACGTTGAGGCCCGACGAGGGTTCGTCGAGCAGCAGCAGCTTGGGTTCGGTGCACAGCGCGCGCGCCAGCTCCACCACCTTGCGCACGCCGTAGGGCAGGCCCGCCACCATCGCGTCGCGGTGGTGCTGCAGGTCGAGCAGCTCGATCACCTGCTCGACCTTCTCGCGCGCCTCGATCTCGGCGCGCCGCGTGGCCGGCGTGAAGAACAGCTCGCGCCAGAAGCCGCTGCGCCGGTGCGTGTGGCGGCCGATCAGCAGGTTGTGCAGCACGGTCGCATGCTCGAACAGCTCGATGTTCTGGAAGGTGCGCGCGATGCCGAGCGCCGCGATCGCGTGCGGCGCCTGGCTGGTCAGCGCCACCGCGCCGCCGGCCTCGCCATGCCAGGTGATCTGGCCCGAGGTCGGCGTGTAGATGCGGCTGATCAGGTTGAACACCGTGGTCTTGCCCGCGCCGTTCGGCCCGATCAGCGTGAACACCTCGCCGCGCCGCACGTCGAAGCTGACCTTGTTGACCGCGAGCACGCCGCCGAAGCGCACGCTCAGGTCCCGGGCCGAGAGAAGGATGTCGCCGCCGCTCATCTCAGGCGATCCGACTTGGTGAAGGACTTCTGCCGCTTGAACAGGCCCTTGCGGTAGAACGGAAACAGCTGCAGGTAGGTGCGCACCTTGAGCCAGCGCCCGTACAGGCCCAGCGGCTCGAACAGCACGAACACGATCAGCACCACCCCGTAGACGAAGCCCTGCAGGCCCGGCGCCTGGCCGATCACCGCGGGCAGCCAGTCCTTGCCCATCGAGATCAGCTGCGGCATCGCGATCAGGAAGATCGCGCCGAGGAAGGCGCCGTGCACCGAGCCGAGCCCGCCGATCACCACCATCAGCAGCAGGTCGATCGACTGCAGGATGTTGAACTGGTCGGGCGAGATGAAGCTCAGCTTGTGCGCGTAGAGCGCGCCGCCGAGCCCCGCGAGCGCAGCCGAGATCGCGAACGACATCGTCTTGTAGCGCGCGAGATGGATGCCCATGCTCTGCGCCGAGATCTCCGAGTCGCGGATCGCCACGAAGGCACGGCCGGTCGGCGAACGCAGCAAGTTCAGGATGCCCAGCGTGCTGAGCACCGCCACCACCAGGCACAGGAAGTAGAAGCCGTCGCCCGAGCCCAGCGACCAGCCGAAGAGCTGCGGCGACTTCACGTGCAGGCCCGCGTTGCCGCCGGTCACGCTCTCCCAGCGCGCGAACACCTCCTCGACGATGAAGCCGAACGAGAGCGTCGCGATGCCCAGGTAGATGCCCTTCACGCGCAGCGCCGGCAGCGCCACCACCACGCCCACGCCGGCCGACAGCGCCGCGGCCGCGACCAGCGCGAGCGGGAACGGCACGCCGAGGTTGGTCAGCACGCCCTGCGTGTAGGCACCGGTGCCGAGGAAGGCCGCGTGGCCGATCGAGAACTGGCCCGTGAAGCCCGCGAGCAGCATCAGGCCCAGGCCGACGATGCCGTAGATCAGCACGAAGGTCAGTTGCGCGAGCCAGTACTCGTCGATGACCCACGGCGCGGCCAGCAGGAAGACGCACAAGAGGCCATACCAGAAGACCTGGCCGCCATGCTTGGCGAGCCGGATGTCCTGGTCGTAGGAAGTCTTGAAGATGTAGCGCATGTTCAGACTTTCTTGCGCAACTTCTCGCCGAACAGACCGTTCGGTTTGATCATCAGCATCAAGAGCACCACGATGTACGGCGCCGTGTCCTTGAAGCCGTCGGGCAGGTAGAAGCCCGCGAACGACTCGACGATGCCGATCACCAGCCCGCCGACGATCGCGCCCGGCAGGCTGCCGAAGCCGCCGACCACCGCCGCCGGAAAGGCCTTGAGCCCGATGAAGCCCATGTTGGCGTGCACGAAGGTGATCGGCGCGAGCAGCATGCCGGCGATGGCCGCGACCGCGGCCGCCAGCCCCCACACCAGCCCGTTGAGCCGCTTGACCGGAATGCCCATGTAGTAGGCCGCGAGCTGGTTCTGCGACGAGGCCTGCATCGCGATGCCGAGCTTGCTGTAGCGGAACATCGCGAACAGCAGGCCGCAGAGGATCGCGGTGGCGACGATGATCACGAGCTGCTCGAGGTTCACCACCAGCTCGCCGAGCTTCCAGATCCGGTCCTTGTAGGGCACGGCCAGCGCATGGGTCTCGGTGCCGATGCCCGGCACCATGGTGACCAGGCCGCGCGCCACGTAGGCGATGCCGATGGTGAGCATCACGATCGAGAACTGCGGCTGGCCGAGGATCGGGCGGATCACCACCAGCTCGAGCAGCACGCCGAAGGCCGCCATCGCGGCGATGGCGAGCACGGCCGCGAGCCAGAACGGCATGCCGAACAGCGACATGCCCGCGAACGCGGCGAAGGCGCCAAGCATCATCAGGTCGCCCTGCGCGAAGCTCACCGTCTCGGTGGCCTTGTAGATCAGCACGAAGCCGAGCGCGATCAGGCCGTAGATGCAGCCTTGCGCGATGCCCGACAGCAGGAGCTGGAGGATCTGCACGACGGGAACCTCCTTGGCCTTACTGGCGCAGGTGACGGAACGGGGACGTGAAGGGGCGGTAGGCCGCGCCGGCGGCGTCGTGCAGCGCGAGGCGCCGCGAGCCGGCCAGGATGTCGCTGGGCTTCAGGCCATAGACCTGGCGGATCGAATGGCTGAAATGGGTGGAGTCGGGATAGCCGGCCTCGAGCGCGATGTCGGTCAGGGTGGCGGTCTGGCGCACGTAGCGCAGCAGGCTGCGCGCGCGCTTCCAGGCGCGGAAGGCACGGAAGGCCATGCCGGTCTCCTGCTTGAACAGGTGCAGGAAGCGCGAGAACGAGAGGTGCACCGAGGCCGCGCATTCCTCGGCCGAGGTGGCGGCCGCGGGGTCGGCGTTGATCGCGTCGATGACCTTGCGGATGCGCGCATCGAGCGCGCGCGGCGCGAGCGGCGCGCCGAAGAACTGGCGGTCGAAGTCCAGGCCGTCGAAGCGCTGGCCGCGCGCCGAGGCGGCGAGCAGCTGGGCATGGCTCTCGCGCACGCGCTGCACGAAGGCCGGTGCCTGCACCGGGCCGCAGTGCTGCAGCCAATCGGGCATGCGCGCGGGATCGACCGACTCCGATTCGATCAGCAGGTTGAGGATCAGCGGATGCGCGCTCTCGATCTCGATCGGCACCTGCGGCGGCACCACCAGCAGCTCGCCGCTCTGCCAGGCACCGCCGCCCACGCGCAGGCGGTTGGGCGGTGCGCCCGCGGGAGAGATATAGACGCCATGGCCGCCCATGGTGCGCACGGCGGCACGGCCCAGCAGGCCGGCGTAGAACACGCGCTGCGTGGTGAGCCACATCAGGCGTTCGCCCTGGCCGCGACCCTCGCGGGCACCGCCTTGCGTCGACGGCGCCATCCTCGTTCCCTGCATGGTGTCTGTCTCCTGCATTCGGGGGCCTGGGCCAGGGCACGGGCCCTGGGTCGGCGTCGTTGTGGGGCTGATCGTAGCGGGGCACGCGCGCGGCGCGGCACCGATTTGCGCGGGGACTTTCCCTAGGCCTGCGGCCGTGGCGCCGCGAACGCGCGACGCAACTCGGTGGCGCAAAGCGCGACCGCGGTGTTGGCCTCGTCGAGCACCTTGCCCATGGTCACGAAACCATGGATCTGGCGCTCGAAGCAGAGGTAGTTCGCGCTGTTGCCGGCCGCGGTCAGCGCCTCGGCATAGGCCAGGCCTTCGTCGCGCAGTGGGTCGTAGCCGGCGGTGAGCACCAGTGCCGGCGGCAGCCGCGACAGATCGCCGTGCAGCAGCGGCGAGGCACGCCAGTCGAGGTCGTGCTTCGCATCGGTGATGTAGTGGTCGTGGAAGTAGGTCATCGTGTCGCGCGTCAGCAGGTAGCCCTGGCCGTTGGCCTGGTGCGACGGATGGCCGCGCCGCATGTCGGTGGCCGGATAGATCAGCAGCTGGAACACGAGCGGCAGGTCGGCGCTCTCGCGCGCGGCGATCGCCACCACCGCTGCGAGGTTGCCGCCGGCGCTGTCGCCGCCCACCGCCATGCGGCTCGCGTCCACGCCCAGCGCCGCGGCCTCGCGCCGCACCCAGCGTGTGGCGGCCAGCACGTCGTCGACCGCGGCCGGGAAGCGGTGCTCGGGCGCCATGCGGTAGTCGACCGCCACCACCGCGCAGCCGGCGCCGTTGGCCAGTTCGCGGCACAGCACGTCGTGCGTGTCGAGGTCGCCGATGACCCAGCCGCCGCCGTGGTAATACACCAGCACCGGCAACGGGCCGGCGCCCGAGGCCAGCGGCCGGTAGATGCGCACCGGAATGGGGCCGTGCGGCCCGTCGGCCGCGAGGTCGCGCACCTCGGCCACTTCGGCCGGCAGCGGCTGGGTGGCGGCGCGGCGCTCGCGGTAGAAGGCGCGCGCGTCGGTGGGCGACAGCGTGTGGGTCGGCGGGATGCCGCGCGCCTCGATGAAGTCGAGCAGCGCCCGGGCCTGGGGATGCAGCATGGTGTCTCCGGTGGATCGATCAATCGACCCAGTGTGGAGCGCGGCGCGCGCGGACGGTATCCGCATGCACCCGCATCCCTCCCCAGGGCCGGCGTCTTTCGTCAGCACTGGCACCATGCCTGCGCCGCTGCGGCGCGGCTTGCGAAAACTGGCTACGGCTGTCGCGCGCGCAACCCGGCGGCCGAAGCGTTCAGGCCTGGCGCGGCTTCACGCGCGAAGCCGCTTCCTTGGCGTTGGCGCGCGCGGTCTCCACGTCGGCGGCATGCGCCAGCGCCACGCCCATGCGGCGCTTGACGAAGCTCTCGGGCTTGCCGAACAGGCGCAGGTCCACGCCCGGCACCTGCAGCGCCTCGGCCACGCCGTCGAAGGCAATGCCCTGGGCATCGACGCCGCCGTAGATCACCGCGCTGGCGCCCGGGCTCTTGAGGGTGGTGTCCACCGGCAGGCCGAGGATCGCGCGCGCATGCAGCTCGAACTCGTTCTGCCACTGCGTGGCCATGGTGACCATGCCGGTGTCGTGCGGCCGCGGGCTGACCTCGCTGAACCAGACCTGGTCGCCCTTGACGAACAGCTCGACGCCGAACAGGCCCTGGCCGCCGAGGTCGGCCGTGACCGCCTCGGCGATCTGCTGCGCCTTCCGCAGCGCGGCGGGCGCCATCGGGTGCGGCTGCCAGCTCTCGACGTAGTCGCCGCTGACCTGCACGTGGCCGATGGGCTCGCAGAACCGGGTGCTCACGGCGCCGCCGGCGTCCTTGGCGCGCACGGTCAAGAGCGTGATCTCGTAGTCGAAGTCGATGAAGCCCTCGACGATCACGCGGCCATGGCTCACGCGGCCGCCGGCCATGGCGTAGTCCCAGGCCTTCTGCACATCGGACGGGCCGTCGATCTTGCTCTGGCCCTTGCCGGAGCTGCTCATCACGGGCTTCACGATGCAGGGGTAGCCGATGCCCGCGTCGATCGCGGCCTGCAACTCGGCGAGCGAATCGCAGAACTTGTAGGGACTCGTGGGCACGCCCAGGGTTTCGGCGGCCAGGCGGCGGATGCCTTCGCGGTCCATCGTGAGGCGGGCGGCGCGGGCCGTGGGGATCACGCGCACCGTGCCCGCGTCCTCGAGCTGCTGCAGCATCGGCGTGGCGATGGCCTCGATCTCGGGCACCACGAGCTGCGGCTTCTCGGCCTCGATCAGCGCCTGCAGCTGCGCGGGGTCGCTCATGACGATGGTGCGCGCATGGTGGGCCACCTGCTGGCCGGGTGCGTTCTCGTAGCGGTCGACGGCGATGGTCTCGACGCCCAGGCGCTGCAGGGCGATCAGCACCTCCTTGCCGAGTTCGCCGGAGCCGAGGAGCATCACGCGGGTTGCCGAGGGGGAGAGGGGGGTGCCGAGGGTGGTCATGGCGGCTTCTGTCGGTTCGGGAGGGAAGAAAAAGAGGGGAAAAGCGCGAGCGCGCACTGTAAGCCACCCGTGTCGCCCGCGGCAACGACGCGCCGGCGGGGCTGATCCACAATGGACGGCACGGCGGCTGGCCCGCCTTCTCTTTTCTTCCCCTTTCGTTTTCTCAAGGAGCATTTCTCATGGCGATTCAGACCGTCGGCATCATCGGCGCCGGCACGATGGGCAACGGCATTGCGCAGGCCTGTGCGGTGGCGGGCGTCAAGGTGGTGATGGTCGACGTCGCGCAGGCGGCGGTCGACAAGGGCCTGGCCACCGTCTCGGGCAGCCTCGACCGGCTGATCAAGAAGGAAAAGCTCACCGCCGAGCAGAAGGCCGCCGCGCTGGCACTGATCCAGGGCTCGACCGACTACGACGACCTCAAGGGCGCGCAGCTCGTGATCGAGGCCGCGACCGAGAACCACGCGCTCAAGCTCAAGATCTTGAAGCAGGTCGACGAGCTCGTGGGGCCCGAGGTCATCATCGCCTCGAACACCTCCTCGATCTCGATCACGCAGCTGGCCGCCGCCACCTCGCGCGCCGACCGCTTCATCGGCATGCACTTCTTCAACCCGGTGCCGATGATGGCGCTGGTCGAGCTGATCCGCGGCTACCTCACGAGCGACGCCACCCACGACACGGTGAAGGAACTGGCCGAGCGCCTGGGCAAGTCGCCGATCACGGTGAAGAACGCGCCGGGCTTCGTGGTCAACCGCATCCTGGTGCCGATGATCAACGAGGCCTTCTTCGTGCTGTCCGAGGGCATCGCGACCGCCGAGGACATCGACGCCGGCATGAAGCTGGGCTGCAACCAGCCGATCGGCCCGCTGGCGCTGGCCGACATGATCGGCCTGGACGTCTGCCTCGCGGTGATGGAGGTCTACCTCGACCAGTTCGGCGACTCCAAATACCGCCCCTGCCCGCTGCTGAAGGAAATGGTGGCCGCCGGCCAGCTGGGCCGCAAGACCGGCCGCGGCGTCTACACCTACTGACGCGCCGAAGAACGAGAAGACAGGGAACGCCATGACCGCCACGCCCACCACCCCGCCGACCGAAGGCTGCATCGACACCCAGGTGCTCGACCACGTGCTGCTGATCGGCATCAACCGGCCCGCCAAGCGCAACGGCTGGACGCCGCCGATGTTCCGCCAGCTCGCCGAGGCCTACACGCGCCTGGACGACGACCCGAAGCTGCGCGTGGGCGTGCTGCATGCCTTCGGCGACCACTTCACGGCCGGCCTCGACCTGCCCGCGGTGGCCGATTACATGAAGCGCGGCGAGAAGGCGATCCCGCAGGGCCTGGTGGAGCCGCACGACTTCGGCCTCGAGGGCTACCGCCGGCGCACCAAGCCGATGGTGGTGGCGGTCAAGGGCATCTGCTTCACGGTGGGCATCGAGCTGATGCTCGGCGCCGACATCGTGGTGGCGGCCGACAACTGCCGCTTCTCGCAGATGGAGGTGCAGCGCGGCATCATGGCCACGGGCGGCGCCACCTTGCGCATGGCCGAGCGCGCGGGCCTCGGCAACGCGATGCTGCACCTGCTGACGGCCGACGAGTTCGGCAGCGCCGAGGCCTATCGCCTGAACTTCGTGCAGAAGGTGGTGCCCGCGGGCCAGGAGCTCGACGAGGCGCTCGCGATCGCGCAGCGCATCGCCGCGCAGGCGCCGCTGGCGGTGGTGGCCACGCGCCTCAACGTGCTCAAGGCGATCGAGCAGGGGCCGCTGGCCGCGGTCGGCGAGTTCATCGAGACGCAGAAGCGGCTGTCGAACAGCGAGGACGCGGCCGAGGGCGTGCGCTCCTTCATCGAGCGCCGGCCCGCGCGCTTCAGCGGGCGCTGACGAACGCCCCCGTTCCTCCCCTCTTCTTCCCCTCTCACCATGACCCTGCGACTGCGCGCGGCCCTGGCCGCCCTGACCCTCTCCGCCGTGAACACCTCCCTCCACGCCCAGGCACCGGCCGCGCCCGCGGCCCTGCCCGATCCCGCGGCCACCTCCGTCGACGCGCTCGGCTGGATGCGCGGCTTTCCGCCGCCGCCCGACAAGCTGATCACCTTCGAGAACCCCGCCGGCAACGCTTTCCCGCGCAACCGCTGGACCTTCTCGCACGTGCGCGAGGTCGTGCCCACCGCCAACGTGTGGCGCGGCAGCGGCGCCGCGAGCCCGCTGCCGGCCGCCACGGGCGTGACGCCCGAGCAGATCGAGAGCATCCGCTTCAAGTCGCTGTCGGGCGAGGACAGCACGGTCGCCCAGATGATCGCCAACACCTACACCGACGGCTTCCTGGTGCTGCACCGCGGCCAGGTGGTGTACGAGAAGTACTTCGGCGCGCTCACGCCCGAGCGGCCGCACCTCGCGATGTCGGTCACCAAGTCCTTCGTGGGCACGCTCGCGGCCATCCTCGCCGACGAGGGCAAGCTCGACCCCGCGGCGCCCGTGACCCAATACGTGCCCGAGCTCAAGGACAGCGCCTATGGCGACGCCACGGTGCGCCAGGTGATGGACATGACCATCGGCGTGCGCTATTCCGAGAGCTACGCCGACCCCAAGGCCGAGATCTGGGACTACTCGCGCGCCGGCGGCTTCATCCCGCGCGCGCCCGGCTACAGCGGCCCGAAGACCTTCTACGAGTTCCTCGCGCTGCAGAAGAAGGAAGGCACGCACGACGAGGCCTTCGGCTACAAGACCATCAATGCCGAGGTGCTGGCCTGGATCCTGCGACGCGCCAGCAACCAGTCGCTGGCCGACCTGCTCAGCGAGAAGATCTGGCGCCGCATCGGCGCCGAGCAGGACGCCTATTTCATGGTCGACAGCATCGGCACCGAATCGGGCGGCGGCGGCCTCAACACCACGCTGCGCGACCTCGCGCGCTTCGGCGAGACCCTGCGCAACGGCGGCCGCGCGCCCAACGGGCAGCAGGTGTTCCCGAAGGCGGTGGTCGACGACATCCGCCGCGGCGGCGACACCGCCAAGTTCGCGAAGGCCGGCTACGGCCTGCTGCCGGGCTGGTCGTACCGCAACATGTGGTGGGTGTCGAACAACGCGCACGGCGCCTACATGGCGCGCGGCATCCACGGCCAGAGCATCTACGTGGACCCGGCGGCACAGATGGTGATCGTGCGCTACGCGGCGCACCCGATCGCCGCCAATGCCGGCAACGACCCGCTGACGCTGCCGGGCTTCGCCGCGGTGGCCGATGCGCTGATGAAGCGCCCCTGATTTTTCCTGCCCTCTCCCGCCGGGAGAGGGCGCCTGAAAACCCCGTGGCACGAAATACTTTGCACACAATTTAATTGAGTGCCATAATTCGCCCCATGCCCTCCCTCACGCAAGACGAACTCCTGAAGCTGGACAACCAGCTCTGCTTCGCCATGTACTCCGCCTCGCTGGCCATGACCCGCCTGTACAAGCCCCTGCTCGACAAGCTCGGTCTCACCTACCCGCAGTACCTGGTGATGCTCGCCCTGTGGGAGAAAGACGGCCCCATGGTCTCCGAACTCGGCGAGCGCGTCTCGCTCGACTCGGGCACGCTCACCCCGCTGCTCAAGCGCCTCGAGGCCAACGGCTTCGTGGCCCGCGTGCGCGACGTGGCCGACGAGCGCCGCGTGCACATCACGCTCACGGCCGCGGGCCGCCGCCTCAAGGCGCGCGCGGGCCATGTGCCCGAATGCCTGCTCGCGGCCTCCGAATGCTCGGTGCCCGAGCTCGTGGACCTCACCCACCAGATTCAAGCGCTGCGCGACCGCATCCGCAAGGCCGCCTGAGCAAGCAAGCCATTTCAATCACTACAACAGGTTTCTCCCGCCGCGTGCCCTTCCGGACCACGACGGTTTTTCCGCAACCACCGTTCCACTTCGACCAAGGAAACATCACCATGACCACCAAGCTCGACAAAGTGCTCTACACCGCCCAGGCCCACACCACGGGCGGCCGCGACGGCGCCGGCAAATCCAGCGACGGCGCGATCGACGTCCAGCTGAGCTCGCCCGGCTCGGGCAAGCCCGGCACCAACCCCGAACAGCTGTTCGCGGTCGGTTACGCCGCCTGCTTCATCGGCGCGATGAAGGCCGTGGGCCCGAAGATCGGCGTCAAGGTGCCGGACGACGTGGCGATCGACTCCAGCGTCTCCCTCGGCCCGACGAATGGCGGCGCCGCCTACGGCATCGCGGTCAAGCTCGCGATCACGCTGCCCGGCCTCGACGCCGAACAGAAGCAGAAGCTGGTCGACACGGCCCACCAGGTCTGCCCGTACTCGAACGCCACGCGCGGCAACATCGACGTCGAACTGACGATCGCCTGAGCCCCCTTGCGCTCCATGACGAAGCCCCGCTCGCGGGGCTTTTTTGCGTGCGCGCGCTTGTCCCGCGCGTGACGCGCCGGCGACCTGCGCGATGGCGCCTTTCACGAAGCTTGGCTAATGTCACGTGGACGCACCCCTTGCCACCCCAGCGGCCGGAACGCCGCGCAGCCACGGAGCTTCGACACGCCATGAGCACCACCCTCAGCCTGCAGATCCGCAAGAGCCGACTGGGCGACACCCGCCTCGACGACAGCACCGACACCCCGCTGGCCGACGGCCAGGTGCGCGTGCGCATCGACAGCTTCGCGCTGACCTCGAACAACATCACCTACGCCGCCTTCGGCGACGCCATGAGCTACTGGCGCTTCTTCCCCACCGGCGACGAGGCCTGGGGCAACATCCCCGTGTGGGGCTTCGCGAGCGTGGTGCAGTCGCTGCATCCGGGCGTGGCCGTGGGCGAGCGCCTCTACGGCTACTGGCCCATGGCCACCGGCGCGGTGCTGAGCCCGACGCGGCTGTCGCCCGAGCGCTTCGCCGACGGCGCCGCGCACCGCGCCGAGCTGCCGGCGGTCTACAACCAGTACTTCCGCTGCAATGCCGACCCGCTCTACACCGCCGACAGCGAGGACACGCAGGCGCTGCTGCGCCCGCTGTTCATCACCTCCTGGCTGATCGACGACTTCATGGCCGACAACGACTTCTTCGGCGCACGCACCATGCTGCTGTCGAGCGCCTCGAGCAAGACGGCCTACGGCACCGCGTTCCAGCTGCACCAGCGCGAAGGCATCGAGGTGGTCGGCCTGACCTCGGCCGCCAACGTCGGCTACTGCGAGAGCCTGGGCTGCTACCACCGCGTGCTGCGCTACGACGCGCTCGACGAATTGCCCGCCGACACGCCCTGCGTCTACATCGACTTCGCGGGCAACGGCGCGCTGCGCGAGGCGATCCATGCGCGCTTCACCGGCCTGCGCTACAGCTGCGCGATCGGCGGCACGCATGTCGAGGAACTGGCCTCCAAGGGCGCCACCCGCGAGCTCGCGGGCCCGCGCGCCACGCTGTTCTTCGCGCCCGCGCAGATCAAGAAGCGCACCGCCGAATGGGGCGCCGAGGAATTCAGCCGCCGCATGGTGGCGGCCTGGCAGGCCTTCACCGCACGCGCGACCGATGCCGCGAGCCCCTGGCTGCGCGCCGAGCACCACCACGGCGGCGCGGCCGCGCAGGCGGCCTATGCCCAGGTGCTGGCCGGCAAGGGCGATCCGCGCACCGGCCACATCCTGTCGCTGCACGCGCACCCCGGCGGCCTCTGAAAAGCGCGCGGGGTGCGGGCGACGACAATCGCCGCATGATTCCCGATTCCCCCGCGGCGCCCGCCGGCCACCCTGCCCATCCCTACGAGAGCCTCACGCCCGACGTGGTGCTCGACGCGCTCGCGGGCCTCGGCCTGCACGGCGACGGCCGGCTCACCGGGCTCAACTCCTACGAGAACCGGGTCTACCAGGTGCACCTCGAGGACCCGCAGCCGCACCCGGCCGTGGTGGTCAAGTTCTACCGGCCCGGCCGCTGGAGCGAGGCCGAGATCCTCGAGGAACACGCCTTCTCGCTCGAACTCGCCGCGGCCGAGGTCCCCGCCGTGCCACCGCTGGCCTTCGGCGGCGCCACCTTGCACCGCCATGCCGGCTTCGCCTTCAGCGTGAGCCCCTACCGCGGCGGCCGCGCGCCCGAGCTCGACGACTTGGAGGTGCTCGAATGGGTCGGGCGCTTTCTCGCGCGCATCCACACCGTGGGCGCCGCGCGCCCCTTCGAGGCGCGGCCCGCGCTCGACCTGCGGAACTTCGGCACCGCCTCGCGCGACTGGCTGCTGGCGCACGACAAGCTGCCGCTCGATGTGCAGCGCGACTGGGAGAAGGCCTGCAACGAGGCGCTCGAGATGATCGCCGCGACCCCGCTTTCAGGCTCGGTCGCCGCTGGCGACGGGCCGCGCAAGCTGCGCCTGCATGGCGACGTGCACCCCGGCAACATCCTCTGGACGCCGACCGACCGCCCCCACGGCGGCCCGCACTTCGTCGACCTCGACGACGCGCGCACCGGCTTCGCGGTGCAGGATTTGTGGATGCTGCTGTCGGGCGAGCGCGCCCAGCGCACCGCGCAGCTCTCCGGGCTGCTCGACGGCTACGAGCAGTTCCGCGAATTCGACCGCCGCGAGCTCGCGCTGATCGAGCCGCTGCGCACGCTGCGCCTGATCCACTACAGCGCCTGGCTCGCGCGGCGCTGGGAAGACCCGATCTTCCCGATCAACTTCCCCTGGTTCGGCAGTAGCGACTACTGGAAGGGCCAGGTCCAGATGCTGCAGGACCAGTGCGAGGCGATGGCCGAGGACCCGATCTACGCCTGAACCGTCGGCGCCGACAGCCGGCGGATCTCCTCGCGCACGATCTCGCGGTGATGGTGCGAGGGCGAGAGACCGATGAACTGCGTGTACTTCTCGAGCGCGGCCGCGACGTTGCCCGCGTCCTCGAGGTCCAGCGCCTCGAGCATCAGTTGCGTGAACAGCCGGTTGGCATCGGCCTCGCGGCGCGAGGCCGCGAGCGTGCGCGGCTGCAGCTCGGGCTGCTCGGCATAGATCCGGCGCTGCACCTCGATCAGCTCGACCATCGCGCGGCCGATGCGGTGCACCTGCTCGGTGGCCGGCTCGAGGCCGCAGGCCCGCACGTCGGCCGCGGCCTGGTCGAGCAGGTGCGAGGCCACGCGCAGCAGCCGGTTCAACGATTTGAGGCTCATGGCAGCACCGCCCCGGCCGTGCCCGCCGGCCCGGCCCTGCACGCACGCGCCGCCATCAGGACGCCAGCTCCGCGCCGTCGAGCTGCCGCTTGAGCGCGAGCTGCGTCTCGCGCTCGGCGATCGCGAGCCGCTTGGCCGCCTGCTCGCCATGGGTCTTCACCGAGAAGGCCTTGCTGACGGTGCCGCGCCCGGCGATGAAGGTGATCGCCATCCAGTAGCCCGGATGGTCGGGCCGCGGCGACTTGAACTGCACGCCGCTGGTGCCGCTCGAGTTGTTGCGCCGCACGATCTCCGCGCGCGAGAGCCGCGCCGTGCGCGCGCGCGGCGCGGCATCGGTCTCGCGGCGGATCGCTTCCTCGGCCGGGTGCACGTGCGCCAGGCCGGTCATCTGCGCGAGCTGGCGCGCGCGCTCGGCCAGCGCCGCCGCATGGGCTGCGCGGTCGGCGCCGTCGACCGAGAAATAGGTCTGCAGGATCTGGTCCTCGGCGATGTAGGTCTTGGCGAGCCAGGCGCGCACGCGGCCGTCGGGCGCGACGCGGCTGTAGACGCCGGGCGCGCCGGTGCTGTTGTTGGCGCGCGGCTGCTCGGCCCGCGCGCGGCGCGCGATCGGCGGGTGCTGCCGCACGATGGCGTCGCGCCAGTCCTGCGCATGCGCGAGCGCCTGTTCGGCGCCGCCGTAGCTGGCCCGGCCGAACTGCCGGTAATGGCGGGTTCCGTTGCGCATGACGGAGACCTCGTAGCCCCAGGGCCGGGTGAAGATGCCGTACATGGCGGCGGAATTGGGGATACCTTTGGGCATGCTGGCGTCGACTCGGCCATGTCGTTGATCTGAACCCCCTGGCGGCACCCCTTTTTTCTGGCGTGCTCTTGAAGGCCCGGGCCACGGCGAGGTTGGCGGGAATACTAAAGCCTTCGCAAGGCCTTGGGCATCACCGGTTCCGGTAGCCCGGCGCGGCGCGGGGTCGATGTCCCGCATGGTCACGGCCCTGCCACGAAGACGGTGCAGAACGGCGTCCGCGTTCAGCGCTTCGCGCTCTCGCGCAGGCTCTTCGCGAGCCCGTCGAGCAGCCGCTGCACCAGCATGTTCGGCGGTCCCGCGCGCCACACGCCGTAGGCCTCCGAGGGCGTGACCTCGCGGTCGAGCGGACGGAACACCGCACCGCTCAACGCCGAGTGCCGCATCGCCTGCGGCACCAGCGCCACGCCCATGCCCTGCGACACCAGCGAGACCACCGCGAGCCAGTGCCGCACCTCGTGCCGCACCTCGGGATGGAAACCCGCGTCGGCGCAGATCGAGAGGATGCGCTCGTGGTAGTCGGGCGAGGCCTCGCGCGAGAACAGCACGAAGGGTTCGCCGCGCAGCTCGGCCGGCGCGAGCGCGCGCCGCCGCGCCAGCGCATGGCCCGCGGGCAGGCAGCAGACGAAGGGCTCGGTCAGCAGCAGCCGGTGCTGCAGCTCGGGCGGCATGCGCGCGGTGTGGACGAAGCCGAGGTCGAGCCGGTCGTGCATCAGCTCGGCGATCTGCACGCCCGAGTTGAGTTCGGCCAGCGTGATGCGCACCGCCGGATGTTTGGCCTGGAACGCGCGCAGCGCCTGCGGCAGGCCGCGGTAGAGCATCGCGCCGACGAAGCCGATGCGCAGCCGGCCGGCCGAGCCCTGCGCGATGTCACGCGCCTCGAGCGCGGCCTCCTCGGCCTGCTGCAGCAGCCGGCGCGCCGACACGCGCAGCGCATCGCCCGCGGGCGTGAGCCGCACCTCCTTGCTGTTGCGCTCGAACAGGCGCGCACCCACCGTGTCCTCGAGCTGGCGGATCGCCACCGACAGCGGCGGCTGCGAGATCGAGAGCCGGCGCGCCGCGCGCCCGAAGTGCAGCTCCTCGGCGAGCACGGAGAAATAGCGCAGGTGACGCAGTTCCATGAATAGGAAAATCGAATCGAGTAAGACCCAAACGATATTAGACACGGATCGTCACGGCTTGAACAATGGCGCGAATCCAGGAGACAAGCCATGCCCCAGACGTCTGCCGTGCCTGCAGCGCCCGCCGTTCACCCCATCCCCGACCGCCACGGTCAGAACCTCTACACCGTCGACACCGAGCTGCAGTCGCTGCTCGCGCTCTACCTGCCCGAGGACTTGCTGCGCCACCTGCGGCCGCAGCTCGAGCGCCTCGGCGGCCTCGCGGGCGGCAGGCTCGACGAGTTGGCCGGCACCGCCGACCGCAACCCGCCCACCTTGAAGCAGCGCACGCGCACCGGGCTCGACGAACAGCAGGTGATCAAGCACCCGGCCTACGTCGAGATGGAGCGCCTCGCGCTCAGCGAATTCGGGCTGGCCGCGATCTCGCACCGCGACGAGACGCTGGGCTGGAAGGGCCGCATGCCGCCGCTCGTGAAATACGCGCTGACCTACCTGTTCGTGCAGGCCGAGTTCGGCCTGTGCTGCCCGGTCTCGATGACCGACTCGCTCACGCGCACGCTCAAGAAATTCGGCGCGCCAGAGCTGGTGCGAAAGTACCTGCCGCGCCTGACCTCGCTCGACTTCGACGAACTCGCGCAGGGCGCGATGTTCATGACCGAGCAGGCCGCGGGCTCCGACATCGCCGCCACCGCCACGCTGGCGCGGCGCGAGGCCGACGGCAGCTGGCGCCTCACGGGCGACAAGTGGTTCTGCTCGAACCCCGACGCCGACTTCGCGATGGTGCTCGCGCGCGCCGAGGACGGCGTGGCCGGCATGAAGGGCGTGTCGCTGTTCCTCTTGCCGCGCCGGCTCGACGACGGCAGTCTCAACCACTACCGGATCATCCGGCTCAAGGACAAGCTCGGCACGCGCTCGATGGCCAGCGGCGAGATCCGGCTCGAGGGCGCGCTCGCCTTCCTGGTCGGCGAGGAAGGCCGCGGTTTCGTGCAGATGGCCGACATGGTCAACAACTCGCGGCTGTCGAACGGCGTGCGCGCCGCGGGCCTGATGCGCCGCGCGGTGGCGGAGGCCGAGTACATCGCGGCCGAGCGCCAGGCCTTCGGCCGCACGCTCGACCGGATGCCGCTGATGCAGCGCCAGCTCGACAAGCTGCGCGTGCCGGCCGAGCAGGCGCGCACCATGGTCTGCCAGACCGCCTTGGCGCTCACGCGCTCCGATGCCGGCGAGCCCGATGCCTACGCGCTCCTGCGCATCCTCACGCCGCTCATCAAGTTCCGCGCCTGCCGCGATGCGCGCAAGGTCACCGGCGACGCGATGGAGGTGCGCGGCGGCTGCGGCTACATCGAGGAATGGAGCGATCCGCGGCTGGTGCGCGATGCCCACCTGGGCTCGATCTGGGAGGGCACCAGCAACATCGTCGCGCTCGACGTGATCCGCGCCGTCAAGCGCGAGGGCTCGCTGCCGGTGCTGCGCGCCCATTGCGAAAAGCTGATCGCCGAAGCCGAACCGACCCCGGCCTTCGCCCAGGCGCTGCGCGATGCGCTGGCGCGCGCCGCCGCGCTGGCCGAGACGGCCGCGCGCGAAGGCGGCGACGTGCTCGCGCGCCAGGCCGCCTCGGCGCTCTACCACTGCACCAGCGCGAGCGCGATGGCCTGGGAGGCCGCGCGCACCGGCTCGGCCGCGCGGCTGCGCTGGTCGCAGCTCGCGCTGCTGCACCGCGTGCTGCCGCGCGATCCGCTCGCGCCCGATGCGCTGCCCGCGGACTGGACCGCGGCCTGAGCCCTTCCCTCGAACAAAGAACGGAGACCTCCTCTTGAAACACCTCGCCTCCCTCCTCGCGCTGGCCACCGCCTGCGCCGGCCTGCTGGCCGCGGCCCCCGCCGCGCAGGCCGACACCGCCTTCCCGTCCAAGCCGATGATGCTGGTCGTGCCCTTCCCGCCCGGCGGTCCCACCGACGCGATGGCGCGCACGCTCGCGGCCGAGATGAAGGACCGCATGGGCCAGCCGATGATCGTGGAGAACCGCGCCGGCGCGGGCGGCAACATCGGCGCCGAGTACGTGGCGCGCGCCGAGGCCGATGGCCATGTGCTGCTGTTCGGCACCTCGGGCCCGCTCGCGATCAACGCCAGCCTCTACCGCAAGATCAACTACGACCCGGTCAAGAGCTTCGCGCCCGTGATCCAGGTCGGCTACCTGCCGAACATCCTGGTGGTGAATCCCGCGCTGCCGGTGAAGACCGTGCCCGAGCTCGTCGCCTATGCCAAGGCCAACCCCGGCAAGCTCAGCTATGCCTCCTCGGGCAACGGTGCCTCCTCGCACCTCGCGGGCGTGCTGTTCAACTCGATCGCCGGCACGGACTTCCAGCACATCCCCTACAAGGGCACCGGCCCCGCGCTCAACGACCTGCTGGGCGGCCAGGTCAGCATGACCTTCACCGACATCCTCACCGCGCTGCCCTACGTCAAGGCCGGCAAGCTGCGCGCGCTGGGCGTGGCCACCCTCGCGCGCTCGCAGGCGCTGCCCGAGGTGCCCACGATCTCGGAGCAGGGCTACAAGGGCTACGACGTGAGCGTGTTCTTCGGCATCGTCGCGCCCGCGGGCACGCCGGCCGATCGCGTGGCGAAGCTCAACCATGCTTTCGCCGAGGTGCTGAACTCGCCCAGGGTCAGGCAGATGTTCGCGGCCCAGGGCCTCGAGGCCAGCGCCGACACCTCGCCGCCGAAGCTCGGCCAGTTCATCGCGAGCGAGTCGGCGAAGTGGAAGGACGTGGTCAAGAAGTCGGGCGCGCAGCTCGACTAGCGCATCCGCAACCGATCCGCCGCACGCGCCCCGAACGACAAGACAAAGGGAACAAGAAATGACACAAGGCGCACTCGCGGGCATCCGCGTGCTCGACATCTCCCGCATCCTCGGCGGCCCCTACTGCGGCCAGATCCTCGGCGACCATGGCGCCGACGTGCTCAAGATCGAGCCGCCGCAGGGCGACGACACGCGCACCTGGGGCCCGCCGTTCAAGGATGGCGTGGCTTCCTACTACCACGGCCTCAACCGCAACAAGCGCGTGCAGCACCTCGACTTCTCGACCGAGGAAGGCCGCGCCGCCCTGCTCGCGCTGGTGGCCGAGGCCGACGTGCTGATCGAGAACTTCAAGACCGGCACCATGGAACGCTGGGGCATCGGCTACGAGACCCTGTCGCAGCGCTTTCCGCGCCTGGTCTGGTGCCGCGTCTCGGGCTTCGGCGCCGACGGTCCGCTCGGTGCGCTGCCCGGCTACGACGCCGCCGTGCAGGCCATGACCGGCATCATGAGCGTCAACGGCGAGGCCGAGGGCGGGCCGCTGCGCGTGGGCCTGCCCGTGGTCGACATGGTGACCGGCCTCAACGCCGTCATCGGCGTGCTGCTCGCGCTGCAGGAACGCCAGCGCAGCGGACGCGGCCAGTTCGTCGAGGCCGCGCTCTACGACAGCGGCATCTCGCTCTTGCATCCGCACGCCGCCAACTGGTTCATGGACGGCAGCGCGCCGCGCCGCACCGGCAACGCCCATCCCAACATCTATCCCTACGACGCCCTCGCCACCGGCACCGACCCCGTGTTCGTCGCCGTCGGCAACGACCGCCAGTTCGCGAGCCTGTGCGGCTGCATCGGCCTGCCCGCGCTGGCCACGGATCCGCGCTTCGCCACCGCGGGCGCGCGCTCGGTGAACCGCGACGCGCTCAAGCAGCAACTCGAGACCGCCATGGCCGCCTTCGACGGCCGCGTGCTGGTCGAGCAGCTCATGGCCGCGGGCGTGCCGGCCGCGCCCGTGCTGCCCGTGGCCGCCGCGCTCGAGCATCCGCACACGGCGCATCGCGGCATGGTGGTCGAGCTCGAAGGTGGCTATCGCGGCATCGGCGCACCCGTGAAGCTGGGCCGCACGCCCGCGAGCTACCGGCATGCGCCGCTGACGCCGGGCGATGCCTTCCTGCCGCGCGAGGCGGACACGCCGGGGCGCTGAGGCCCCCGCCGTTCCCGCCTTGTGCGATAAAGGCGGGATGCAATCCACTCCTGCGGTTCCTCCCGGAACGGACGGCGCCATCGCGCGCGTGGCGGCACGCACCGCGCTGGTCCTCGAGACCAACAACCTGCGCGGCGGCGCCGATGCGCAGGCGAGGACCGCCGCCAGCCTGCAGCGGCTCATCGCGCTGCTCGCGCGTCAGAAGCAGCCGCTGTCCACGCTGGCCCAGGTGGTCATCACGCACGACGGCCTCGATGCCGCCACCTGCGAGCAAGTGCAGCGCCTGGCCGGCCGGCCCGTCGACTTCGTGCGCATCGACGCCAGCACCGGCTACTACGACGCCAAGAACACCGGCTTCGCGGCCACCGACGCGGCGCGCTGCGACTGGGTGGTGTTCGCCGATGCCGACTGCCTGCCCGGCGAGGACTGGCTGCGCGAGCTGCTCGCGCCCTTCGCGCGCGCCGACGCGCCGGCCGTGGTGGCGGGCCGCACCAGCTACGCGGCCAACGTGGTGGGCACCGCGCTCACCACCATCGACTTCATGTACTTCCCGAACGAGCACGCGGGCGCGACGAGCAACTTCTACGCGAACAACGTGGCGTTCCGGCGCGAGGTCTTCGACACCCACGGCTACCAGGCGCTCGACGGCGTGTACCGCGCCCACTGCCAGGTGCTCGGCATGCGGCTGCGCGCGGCCGGCATCCCGCTGCACTACGCGGCGCGCGCCCACACCGAGCACCGCCTGCCCGACACGCGGCGCGAGGCGCTCAAGCTGCGCTGGATGCGCGGGCAGGACACGTATTCGCTCACGCCGCACCTGCTGCGCAGCTACGTCTCGCCGCGCTGGCAATGGCTCGCGAAGAGCGGTCCGATCGGCCCGCTGTGCGTGCTCGTCACGCGGCTGGGCTTCAGCCTGCGCGCGCTCAACCGGCAGGACCTGCCGCCGCTGCGCGGCGCGCGCTGGGCGCTCGGCGTGCTGCTGATCCTGGGCTTCTCGGCCGTCGACATGCTCGGCGCCTTCGCGCGCGGCATCGGCCTGCACACCACGGGCCGCGCGCATGCCGATGCGCAGGCGCTGTCATACCACCGCCCCTGAGGCCCGCGACCATGGCACGCATGCTCGTTCTCGCCGCCCTCGCGCTGCTCGCCCCCGGACTCGCGGCCTCGGCCGAGTTCTCGGGCCGCGGCGTCTTCGCCTTCCGCTCGGGCAGCGGCTGCCCTCTCGCCAACGGCGGCGAGGACTGCAACCGGCTCGCGCTCGACGACGAGCACACGCGCGCCACGCTCGACGAGGCGACGCACACGCTGCGCTTCTCGAATGGCTTCGGCTACGACAGCAAGCGCATCGTCGGCGACGTGGTGCTGCAGGGTTCGGGCCGCACGGCCGACGGCCAGCGCGTGCCGCTGAGCTTCCATGCGTTGCTGAGCCGCTCGGGCAGCGACTGGTCGTTCAGCAGCCATGCGCATGCGCCGGTGCGCGGCGAGTTCTCCGAGATCCGCATCGATCCCTGGCAGCTCGTGGTCGGCGAGGCCGGCGGCGAGCGCGTGCTGTTCAGCAGCGCGCAGGTCGTGGAGGCGCTCGCCAGGCCCTCGCTGACGGCGCGCCTGGCCGACGAGCTGGTGCAGGTGCGCGACAACCGCGAGAGCGCCGCGCGCGACGCCGACATCACGGTCGGGCTCGGCGTGTCGAAGGCCGTCAAGTGGGTGGCGCGCACGCGCTTCGCCACGACGCGCAACCAGCCGCTGGCCGAGGCGATGCGCGAGGGCAACTGGTCGCTCGAGCTGCAGGCGCTCAGCGGCCGGATCCCGCGCCAGGTGGTGCAGCGCGACCTGTTCCTCTACGGACTCGAATCGCAGTCGCTGCTGCAGCCGCTGCTGCAGCGCGGCTTCCGCAAGAACGAGAAGCTGACCATCGGCGCCACCGGCGGCAAGGGCTTCGTGCGCTACGACGGGCAGCAGCGCGAGTTCGCGGGCGCCGACGCCACGGCGCGCGGTTTCCTGCAGGGCAGCTTCCTGGGGCTGGTGCTCGGCTGGCAGCAACAGCAGTTGCAGCCCGTGGCACTGGACGCGAAGGCGCGGCCGAATGGCCGCTGAGCCGTACGCGCAGGCCGAGACCGAAGCCCCGGGCTTCGAGAGCCTCGCTCCGCCATCGCTGCGCGGCTGGCCCGCGCTGCAGGCCGCGCTGGTGCACCGCGTGAAGCGCGCCGCGCTGCGGCAACTGCATGCCAGCCGCGCGGGCGAGGCGCTGCTGCTGCGCTTCTACCTCGTGGGCGAGGAATCGTCGGAGCAGGCGCTGCAGCGCGAACTGCGCGCCGCCGCGCCCGACTGGCTCGCGCGCCAGCTCGACCAGCACCTGGCCGACGAGCAGCTGCATGCGCGGCTGTTCGCCGAGGCCATCGCCGAACGCGGCGGGCGCGCACGGGCCGGTGCCCTCGATGGCGAGCAGCCGCGGCCCGACTGGTTCAGCCGGCGCAAGCTCGCGCGCTGGCAGGCGCTGATCCGGCGCCACGCGCCGCATTTCGCGCATGGCGGACTGGTGCCGGCCTATGCGATCGGCCTCGCGGCCGAGCAGATGGCCTCGCGCATCCTCGAGCGTCACTGCGCGCTGATCGGGCCCGCGCATGCGCTGCATCCGCTGCTCGCGCGCGTGTGGGCCGACGAGCAGCGCCATGTGCGGCTGTGCAGCCACACGCTGAGGCGCTGCGTGGCGCCGCACGAGCGCGCGCGGCTCGCGCGGCTGATGGACGAGGTGCGCGCCATCGAGCGCGACTTCGGCGTCACGGGCGCGCTCGGCATGTGGTGCGCAGGCGCGGTGCTGCGGCTCGCGCCGCACGCGGGTTGAGCGTCGGCTGAGCCATGCCGCGCATCCTCTACCTCGCGACCGCGGACGCGCGCGGCCACCTGATGCGCTCGCAGCTGCTCGCGCACGCGCTGCGCGCGGCCGGCGCGCAGGTGCAGGTGCTGACCACCTCCGACGAGGGCGCGCTCTTCCTCGCCGGCTTCGGCATCGAGGCGCCCGTGCTCTCGCGCCACTACGCGGTGCAGTTCGACGCGCGGCAGAACATGCTGCGCCGCGAGACCGACCGCAACGTGGCGCACTACGTGTTCCGGCCCGGCCGCATGCTGCGCGACATCGTGCGGCTGCACGGCCGGCTGCGCGATGCCGACCTGGTGGTCAACGACTCCTTTCATCCCGCGCTGCTGTTCATGGGCGCGCTGCCGCCGTGGCGGCACAAGGTGGTGCACGTGTACGGCGCGAGCCTGCGACGCGCGCTCGAAGGCAACTTCAGCGGCCGGCTGCCGGGCTGGACGGCGCGCGCCTTCGGCCGCATCGTGGCCTGGCAGATCGGGCGCAGCCGCGCGCGCATCGCGCACGACTTCGCGCAGGGAGCGCCGGCGCACGAGGGCCATGGCACGCACCGGCTCGCGACGCCGGTGGCCGTGGCCTCGGGCGAGGACGTCGGGCCCGTTGCACCGCGGGCCGCGGTCTACCTCAACCCGCACTTCAGGGACACGGCGCTGGCCGACGGCCTCGAACGCGGCCTGGCCGCCGCGAGCCTGAACGCGCATTGCGTGGGCGAAGGCTATGCCGGGCGCGCCGGCTGGCAGCCGCAGGACGCGCACTGGATCGACAGCGCGGCGCGCAGCGCCTTCATCGTCTCGGCCCCGGGCATGGCGGCGCTGTCTGTGGCCCAGGTCTATCGCAAGCCGATCCTGCTGCTGTTGACCGACCAGCCCGAGCAGGCGAGCAATGCCGAGCGCGCCGCGCAACTCGGGCTGCATCACCGCACGGTGGTGTGGCGCGGCGATGCGGCCGCGTTCGCGAACGACGTGGCGGCCGCGGCGCGCGAGCTGGGCGCGCGCACCGAGGCCACCGCCGCGCAGGGCCGTGAAGCGGCGCTCGAGCGGCTGCAGCCGTGGCGCGAGCTGCTGCTGGAGCTGGCCACGCAGGCCGCCCCGGCCCGCGCGGGCGCAGACTCCTAGCCGGCCGCGCGCCGGCCGGACGGAAGGAAGACGCGCAGCATCCGGTCGAGCACGCGACCGGGCGCCGCCGTCGAGGCCTCGGGCTGCGGCAGCGCCGCGACCCCGCCCGTGCCGGTCGCGTTCATCGACACGCGCAGCCGGCGCAAGGTGAAGCCCGAGCGCACCACCGGCGCCTGCGTGCCGTCGGCCACCTCCGCGCCGGCCGCCTCGCCGACGAAGAACTGCAGCACCAGGCACTTGCGCTGCGGCGAGGGCACGAGCTCGAACACCAGGCTGCGCCGCCATGCGCCCGTCGTGCGCTGGCCCGGCAGCATCGCGCCGTCGAGCAGCGCCACCACGCGCGTGCCCTTGGCCTCGCAGCGGTAGTCGATGCGCACGCGCAAGCGCTGCGCCGGCGCCTGCAGCGGGTGCGCGAACACGGCCGCGGGCGGCAGCGGGATCGCCAGGCAGGCCAGCGCGCCTTCGCTCCAGGTGTCGACGTCGTCGGGTGCCGCCCAGCCATGGGCCAGCCAGGCCGTGGCCGGATTGCCGGTGCGGAAGGCGTAGTCGCGGCCGAGCACGAGCTCGGGCAGCGGCTGCAGGCCCGGGCTGTCGTCGTCGAGGCCCCAGCGCGTGGAGAAGGCGCGTTCGATCGCATCCGCGGGCCAGGCGCCGGCATCGCCGGTCGATGCTGCGATCAGCCCCTGCGACTCGGGCGCCTGGCAGGCCTCCAGCACGAAGTCGAGCGAGCCGAGCTCCGGTCCCACCGGCATCCACGGCGAGCAGCCCGCGGGCAGGCATTCGGGCGCGTTGCGGTCGGCACGGATCAGCGCGCGCGTGGGCTTGAGGAAGTAGCGCGCCTCGGTCAGCACGCTCGACGACAGTCCGGCGACGAAGCGCACGTTGTCGGCCGACAGCAGCGCATAGCTGTTCTCGCGCGTCCAGGCGACGTTGGGAATGGCGCGCGCGATCGGCGCGAGGTCGTGCAGCGCGGGCTCGTAGGGATGCGGTTTCACCACCAGCAGGTCGACCTCCTGCGCCAGCGTGCGCAGCGCGCCGATCACGGCCGACGGATGCTGGCTGCGCCCGCCGCTCACCAGCGACAGGTCGACCAGGCTCTGGCCGAAGAACACGCCCACGCGCAGGCGCGGATCGAACAGCGCGCCCGCGCCGCGGCGCGCGAAGAAGCCCTGCAGCGAGGCCGCGTGGTTCCAGAACAGCTCCTCGCCGATGGCGCGGGCCTCGAGCGCGGCACGGATGCGCGCGTCGTTGGTGCGCGCGCAGAAGTGCAGGTGCTCGGTGAAGCGGCGCGGGTCGATCTCGATGTCGAGGTAGCTCGCGCCGCCGCGGTCGATCGCGTGCTGCAGCGCGGGCGTCAGGCCCCAGCCGATCACCAGGCAGCCGGGGCCGAAGGCGGGCCAGCCCTCGAGCTCCCGCAGCGGCGCGAGGTCGGCGATGCAGGCGCGGGCCCAGCCTGCGGGCGTGGCCGGCAGGCCCAGGAGCGCCATCGCGCGCGCCACGTCGATCGCGCCGCCGTGCGAGCGTGGCGCGATCTCGCGCATCGGCAGGCCGAGCCGCCCGAGCGCCGAGCCGAAGAAGCCCTTGAGGAAACGGCGGTTGGCGGGGAAGTGGTTGAGCCCGTTGGCGGGCGAGCGGAAGAGATCGTCCGCGAAGATGACCTGGTGGAACCGGCGTGCTGGCATGGCGTGGGACGGTCGGTGCCGGAGGCCCTGCGGGCCGCCTCGCCGGCCGGTGGCTGAGGTGGAGGCGCCAATCTAGGACCGCACTCTTAGCGGGCGGTGAGCCGCGCGTCCCGCGCGCGCAAAGTTCATGCAAAGGCCGCGTAAAGCGCGCGCCGCGCGTGAACGGCACGCAAAGTACGCGGGCGGTTCAGTCGAGCGTCAGGTTGAGCTCGCGGATCAGGCCGTCCCAGCGCTCGGATTCCTGATGCAACAGCGTGGCGAATTGCGCCGGCGTGCCGCCCACCGGCTCGATGCCGTAGGCCGCGAGCCGGCGATGCACCGCGGGGTTGTGGATCGCGCTCGCGATCGCCTGCTGCAGCCGCGCCACCAGCTCGGCCGGCGTGCGCACCGAGGCCACCACGCCGACCAGCGCCGCGGCCTCGACGCCCGCGATGCCGAGCTCGGCGAAGGTCGGCACCCCGGGCAGCTGCGGCAGGCGCACGCTGTCGGCGACCGCGAGCGCGCGCACGCGGCCGCTGCGGATGAAGCCCAGCGCCGCGGCGAGGTCGCACATCATGGTCTGCAGCTGGCCGCCGGCGAGATCGGCCACCGCGTTCGCGGCGCCGCGGTAGGGCACGTGCTGCATGCGCAGGCCGGCCTGCCGCTCGAGCAGCTCCATCGCGAGATGGTGCGGACTGCCGGTGCCGGCCGAGGCGAAGCTGAGCTTGCCGGGGTAGGCGCGCGCGTCCTCGAGGAAGGCGCGCGCGTCGCGCACGCCGCTCGCGGGGCCGACCAGCAGCACCATCGGGAAGCGGCCGAGCAGCGTGACCGGCGCGAAGTCGCGCTGCGGGTTGTAGCCGAGGTTGCGGTAGAGCAGCGGGTTGAAGACCAGCGTGCCGTTGTCGGCCGACAGCACGGTGTAGCCGTCGGCCGGCGCGCGCAGGATCTCGGCGGCGCCGAGCGCGGTGTTGCCGCCGGTGCGGTTCTCGACCACCACCGGCTGGCCGGTGTCGATCGCGAGCTGGTGGCCGACGATGCGCGTGAGGAAGTCGGAGCCGCCGCCGGCGGGGTAGGGCACGATCCAGCGGATCGGCCGCTCGGGGAATTCGCGCTGGGCATGCGCGGTGGCGGGCACGCCGGCCAGCAGCCAGGCGGGCGCGAGGCCGATCGCGAGGGCCGCGCGGCGGCGGCATGGGTCGATCGCCGTCGATTCCGCGGACCGCGCCGATGCCGTGCGTGCCGCGTTCGATGCCATCGCTTCAGGGCGCGATCGGGTTGGCCGGGGAACCGAGCGCGGGGACGATCTCGCGCGCCGGGCCGGCGCCCGAGGCCGCGGGCGCGGACGCCACGGCCTCGGGCGGCCTGTGGACGATGCGCACCGGCGGCGCCGCCGCAGAGGATGCGCCGCCGGTGCCGCGGCGAACGACCACGCCGTTGCCACGGCCGCGCACGGCCGGCGCCGAGGCGGCGGCAGGCAGGGCCGTCGACGCGGTGGCGGTCGAGGGCAAGGGCAGCGGCTCGGCCGCGGGCTGCGAGCCATCGCCCGGCGGCAGCGTCTTCGTCACGCCCATGCCGAGCCCGGCGCCACCGACGCCCGCGCTCATGCTGGTCACGGGCGCGGTGGGCAGGGCATTGGCCTGGCCCGCGTTGGGATCGTGCAGCACCACGCTCTGGCCCACGCCGACACCGGCGGGGCCGATGCCCGCGCCCATGCCGACCGAGCCCGCGACCACGCCGCTGTTGTGCACCGCGACGCCCGCGCCGAGCGGGCCGAAGCCGGTGTTGAGGCCGACCGAGAAGTTGCCGTCCTTGGTGGCGCCCAGGCCGATCGCAAGGCCGGGCGCGATCGGAATGCCGATGCGGTAGTGGGAGCAGCCGCTCACCAGCAGCGCGAGCAGCGCGCCGGCCGGAAGGCCGGCGGCCGCGATGCGGGTGCGCGGCCGCGTGCTCACACCAGGAGCGCGTTCACGCGCCGCACGTAGGCCGCGGGATCGGCCGGCAGGCCGCCCTCGGCGAGCAGCGCCTGGTCGAACAGGATGTTCGCGAGGTCGTCGAAGTGGGCCGAGCCCTCGAGCTTCCTGACCAGCGCGTGCTCGGCATTGACCTCGAGCACCGGCTTGAGCTCGGGCGCGGGCTGGCCGGCCTGCTTGAGCATGCGCGCGAGCTGCGTGCTCATGCCGCCGTCCTGCACCACGAGGCAGGCCGGCGAGTCGACCAGGCGCGTGGTGACGCGCACGTCCTCGGCCTTGTCCTTGAGCGCTTCCTTGAGCTTCTCGAGCAGCGGCTTGAACGACTCGGCGGCCTCCTCGGCGGCCTTCTTCTCGTCCTCGTCCTGCAGCTTGCCGAGGTCGACCGCGCCCTTGGCCACGCTCTGCAGCGGCGTGCCGTCGAACTCGTTGAGGTAGTTGAGCGCCCACTCGTCGACGCGGTCCGTCATCAGCAGCACCTCGATGCCCTTCTTCTTGAAGACCTCGAGCTGCGGGCTGTTCTTGGCGGCGGCCAGCGTGTCGGCCGTGATGTAGTAGATCGCGTCCTGGCCGTCCTTCATGCGCGCCTTGTAGTCGGCGAAGCTCACGCTCACGGCATCGGTGGTGGTCGAGGCGTAGCGCAGCAGCTTGGCGATGCGCTCGCGGTTGCCGAAGTCCTCGCCCAGGCCTTCCTTGAGCACGGCGCCGAACTCGGCGTAGAACCTGGCGTACTTGCCCGCGTCGTCGGCGGCCGCGGCGGCGGTCTCGGCCGCGGTCGGCGCGTTCTTGTCGACCACGTCCGTCACGGCCTCGGTCGGCTCGGGCGTGGGCACCGATTCGCCCGAGCCCACGTCGATGCGGCCCTCGCCGCTCTCGGGTCCGGTCTTCTGCTTCCTGGCCAGGTCCTCGAGCATGCCGAGCACGCGCTTGGTGCTGCCTTCGCGGATCGCCTTCACGTCGCGGCTTTCCTGCAGCAGCTCGCGGCTCACGTTGAGCGGCAGGTCGGCCGAGTCGATCACGCCCTTGACGAAGCGCAGGTAGCTGGGCATCAGCGCCTCGGCGTCGTCCATGATGAAGACGCGCTTCACGTAGAGCTTGACGCCCGCGCTCTTCTCGCGGTTCCAGAGGTCGAACGGCGCCTTGGCGGGGATGTAGAGCAGCTGCGTGTACTCGGTGCTGCCCTCGACGCGGTTGTGGCTCCAGGCCAGCGGCGCCTCGAAGTCGTGGCTGATGCTCTTGTAGAACTCTTCGTACTGCTCGGTCGTGACGTCCTTCTTGGGACGGCTCCACAGCGCGTTGGCCTTGTTGACCGTTTCCCATTCGCCGGTCTTCACCATGTCGCCGGGCTGGTCGTTCTCGCCTTCCTTCCACTCCTCCTTCTCCATGAGGATCGGCAGCGAGATGTGGTCGGAGTACTTGCCGACGATCTGCTTGAGCTTCCAGGCGTTGAGGTATTCGTCGGCATCCTCGCGCAGGTGCAGCGTGATGCTGGTGCCGCGCTCGGCACGCACGATGTCGGCCACCTCGAAGTCGCCGGCGCCGCCGCTGGCCCAGCGCACGCCCTGCTCGGCGGGCAGGCCCGCGCGGCGCGACTCGACGGTGATGCGGTCGGCCACGATGAAGCCCGAGTAGAAGCCCACGCCGAACTGGCCGATGAGCTGCGCGTCGGCCTTCTGGTCGCCGCTGAGCTTGCTCACGAAGTCCTTGGTGCCGCTCTTGGCGATGGTGCCGAGGTTGTCGATCGCCTCCTGGCGCGACAGGCCGATGCCCTTGTCGGCGATGGTGATGGTGCGCGCGGCCTTGTCGAAGCTGATGCGCACGTCGAGCTCGGACTGACCTTCGTAGAGCTCGGGATGGTCGATGGCCTCGAAGCGCAGCTTGTCGCAGGCGTCCGATGCATTCGAGATCAGCTCGCGCAGGAAGATTTCCTTGTTCGAGTACAGCGCATGCGTGACGAGGTGCAGCAGTTGCGCGACTTCGGCCTGGAACGGGAGTTTGGTGTTGGAGGAGTCAGCCATGGGTGAGATAAGGATCGAAGCCCAAAAATTCTAAGTCGGCCCGTCCGCAGAGGACGGCCGGCTCGCCAACTTTTGCAAATGGGGACAGCCTCGTGCAAAAACAACACCCTGCCGGCGGCAGGGAGAAGAGGCCAGCGGAAGCCCGCAGGCCCGCGCTTCAGCGCGGCAGCGCCTCGACCTCGCGCGTCCAGCGGTCGATCAGCCGCTTGCGCTCGGCCGCCTGGCCGTACTTCTGGAAGTCGTACTTGATGAGCTTCACGCCGTCCATCGAGGGAATGCGCGGATCGGGCTTGGAGGTCTTGTTGGCCGGCGACTGCAGGCTGCCGGCCTTGGCGCCGATGGACTGGCCCGCGGGACTCATGAGCCAGTCGTAGTAGCGCTTCGCGTTCTCCTTGTTGCGCGCGCCCTTCACCAGCGCGATGCCGCCGATCTCGTAGCCCGTGCCCTCGCAGGGCGCGGCGGTCTTGACCGGAAAGCCGTCGTGGCGCCAGCGCTCGAAGCCGAAGATGAAGCTCACGCCGACCGCGACCTCGCCCTTGGCGACGTTGGGCGCCTGGGCCTGGCCGCTGCGCGTGTAGCTGGTGACGTTGCGATGCAGCTTCTTCAGGTAGTCGAAGGCGGCCTCCTCGCCCATCTGCTGCACCAGGCCCGCGATGATGGTGTAGGCCGTGCCGCTGGTGGCCGGGTGCGAGATCTCGATCTCGCCCTTGTAGCCTGGCTTCACGAGGTCGGCCCAGCAGTGCGGCTCGGGCAGCTTCTTTTTCTTCAGCAGCTCGGTGTTGAAGCCGAAGCCCATCGCGCTGGTGTAGAAGCCGCCGACCATGTTCTGCGACAGCGCGTACTGGCGCACGGCCCAGTCGTGCAGGTCGTTGATGTAGGCCGGGCGGTAGGGCTCGAGCAGGCCCTGCTCGGCCGCCTGCAGGAAGGGGTCTCCGGTGCCGCCCCACCAGATATCGGTCTTGGGATTGGCGGCCTCGGCGCGCAGCTGGGCGCCGATCTCGCCGGTGCCCTTGTGGGCTTGCAGCACCTTGATGCCGGTCTCGCGCGTGAAGGCGGCGGCCGCGGCCTCGCACCAGCCGGCGTCGGTGCTGCACAGCGCGTTGACCGTGCCCTGCGCGGCCGCATGCGGCGCCAAGGCCAGCAGGGTGGCGGCCGCGCCGAGCGCGGCGAATGTGCGGGTGAAGGCGAGCAAGTGCATCGTGGGTCTCCTCGGGGTCAGGATAGCGCCGGCGCGCGCGGGCGCCGACAGGGTTCAGTCGGTTGCCAGCAGCGGCGGAAGATGCTCGGCCAGCCAGTCGATCACCACGCGCGTCTTCAGCGGCAGGTAGCGGCTGCGCGCGCGGATCACGTGCAGCGCGAAGCCGAAGGGCCGCGGCTCCTCGAACACGCGCACCAGCGTGCCGGCCGCCAGCGCCTCGGCCGCGAGCCAGGCCGGCAGCCGCGCGAGCCCCATGCCGCCGATGGCCGCCTCGAGCAGCACCTCGGCGCTGTCGCAGCGCAGCCGCGAGGGCAGCAGGATCTCGGCGAGGCGATCGCCGGTGTGGAAGCGCCAGGCCGAGGCCTCGCCGTCGCGCGCGTAGAGCACCGCCTCGTGCGGCGGCTTCAGGTCCTCGATGCCTTCGGGACGCCCGCGCTCGGCCAGGTAGGACGGCGCGGCGCACAGCACCATCCACTGCGTGCCCACGGGCCGCGCGATCAGCGCCGCGCTGTCGCCGAGATCGCCGCTGCGGATCGCGAGATCGAGCCCCTCCTCCGCGAGGTCGACGCGCCGGTCGCTGAACGCGAGTTCGAGCGAGAGCTGCGGATGACGGCGCGCCAGTGCCAGCAGCAGCGGCCCGACCTTGAGCCGCCCGAGCATGGCCGGCATGCTGAGCCGCACCACGCCCGAGGCCGTGCTGCGCGCCGCATCGGCGAGGGCCTCGGCGGCCTCGAGCTCGGCCAGCGCGTTGCGGCAGCGCTCGTAGTAGCCATGGCCTTCCTCGGTGAGGCTCTGGCTGCGCGTGGTGCGCAGGAACAGCCGCGTGTGCAGCCGCGCCTCGAGCCGCGCGATGCTCTTGGCGACCGCCGAGCGCGTGACGTGCAGGCGCTGCGCGGCGAGCGCGAAGCTGCCGGCCTCGACGGCGGCGACGAATTCCTCGATGCCTTGCAGGCGCTGGCTCATTGGCGAATTTCAGGCAACAAATTTGGGAAAATTATCCACCACCGATGCCTATCGAGCGTCAATAGCATGAGGCCTTCTTTCTTTTGCGGAGGCCCTTCATGCCCGAAACCACCCTGCGCCGCTGGCAACTTCCCGCCTACGGCCGCACCCATCTCGAACAGGTGCAGGCAGCGCTGTCCGCGCCGGGCCCCGGCCAGATCCTGGTGCGCGTCGGCGCGGTCGCGCTCAACTACCGCGACCTGCTGATGACCGAGGACGGCATGGGCATGCCGCTCGCGCTGCCGTTCACGCCGGGCTCGGACATGGCGGGCACGGTCGAGGCGGTCGGCGACGGCGTGCGCCGCTTCGCGCCCGGCGACCGCGTGATCAACACCTTCTGGAACGGCTGGATCGACCACCACTGGCCCGCCCATGCCGTGCCCGCGGGCGGCCCCGGGCCGGGCATGCTGGCCTCGCACGTGCTCATCGACGCCGAGGCCGCGGTGGCCGCGCCCGCCACGCTCTCGCTGGCCGAGGCCAGCACCCTGCCCTGCGCCGGGCTCACGGCCTGGTTCGCGCTGGCCGAGCTCGGCGCGCTGCGCGCGGGCCAGACGGTGCTGATCCACGGCACCGGCGGTGTGGCGCTGTTCGGGCTGCAGATCGCGCGGCTGCATGGGGCGCGGGCCATCGTGGTCTCGGGCAGTGCCGACAAGCACGAGGCCGCGCGCGCCCTCGGCGCCAGCCATGTGCTGGCGCGCGACAGCGACTGGCCCGCCGAGGTGCGGCGCCTGACCGGCGGGCGCGGCGCCGAGCACGTGCTCGAGCTCGCGAGCGGCCCCAACCTCGACCGCTCGCTGCAGGCCGCCGCCCAGGGCGCGCGGGTGTCGGTCATCGGCATGCTCGAGGGCACCACGCTCGACGCCTCCTTCTACGGCCTGGTGCTCGGCCGCGTCACGGTGCAGGGCATCGGCGTGGGCCACCGGCGCGCGCTCGAGGACCTCGTGCGCGCCGTCGACGCCAACGGCCTGCGCCCGGCGATCGCCGCCCGCTACGGCTTCGACGCGCTGCCGCAGGCGCTCGACCACCTCGCGCGCGGCGCCTTCGGCAAGATCGTCGTGACCCTCTGAGCCTGCGCCGACCGCCGCGCGGCACGGAAAAGCGCGGCGTTTTCGTGAAGAGTTGCCCGGCTTTCCCGGCCCCGTGCGGGCGCCCGAACGTTTCCCCTTCGTTTCCCGTTTCAGAATCCGCGCGCGCCGGGCCTTCCCGGCGTTTTCGTTGACATCGAGAACATCAGAGAGAGGACATCGAACATGGAACGCAGGGACTTCAGTGCACCGCAGAAATGGGCCGCCGAATTCATCGGCACCTTCTGGCTCACCTTCGGCGGCTGCGGCAGCGCGGTGCTCGCCGCGGGCTTCCCGGAACTGGGCATCGGCTTCGCGGGCGTCGCGCTGGCCTTCGGCCTCACCGTGCTGACCGGCGCCTATGCGCTCGGCCCGATCTCGGGCGGCCACTTCAACCCCGCGGTCTCGATCGGCCTCGCCGCGGCCGGGCGCTTCAATCCGGCGCAGCTCGCGGCCTACATCGTGGCGCAGCTGCTGGGCGCGATCGCCGCCGGCGGCCTGCTCTACCTGGTCGCCAGCGGCAAGGCCGGCGCGCAGCTCGGCGGCTTCGCCACCAACGGCTACGGCGAGCATTCGCCAGGCGGCTACAACCTGGTGTCGGCGCTGCTGATCGAGGTGGTGCTCACGGCCGTGTTCCTGGTCGTGATCCTCGGCGCCACCGGCCGCCGCGCGGCGCAGAACTTCGCGGGCCTGACCATCGGCCTGTGCCTCACGCTGATCCACCTGATCTCGATCCCCGTCACCAACACCTCGGTGAACCCGGCGCGCAGCACCGGCGTGGCGCTGTTCGGCCCGAGCTACGCGGTCGAGCAGCTGTGGCTGTTCTGGGTGGCGCCGATCGCGGGTGCCGTGATCGGCGCGCTGATCTACCGCGGTCTGCGGCTGCGCGGCAACGGTGGCAGCGGAAGCGGCAGCGACAGCGCGCTCTGAACGACGCGCGGCGCGCAAACGACAAAAGGGGGGAGGCATCGCTGCCTCCCCCCTTTTTTCGTCGTGCCGACGCGCCGGTCGCTCAGCTGCCGGTGGCCGACTTCACCAGCGGCGCCGAGGTCGACTGGCCGATCGACTCGGTGCCGCTCGGATGCGAGGCCGCGTAGGCGCCGGCCTGGATGTCCGACACCGGCGTCACCGAATTCATCGCGGGCGCGCTGGTCGACTGGCCGATGGACTCGGTGCCGCTCGGGCGCGCGGCGGCCATGGCCGCGGCCTGGATCTCGGCGCTGGCGGGCGAATTCATCTGCAGCGGGTGGTAGTCCGAACCGTCCATCTTTTCCTGGGCCGATGCGGTGATCGCGCCCGTCGCCGCGAGCGCGGCGAAGGAGGCGACGGCGAGAAGCTTGAAGGAAGTGCGCATGCGTGTTCTCCTGGTCACAGTTGTCCCCGGCCTCGTGCCGGCGCCGATGGGCGCGCGGCAGGCCTGAACGCACTCTATGCAGGCCGACTGAGGGCAGCGTGAGTAAAGAGTTACGAGGGCCTTAGCGGGCGTTGAAGACTACTTCGCCGACGTTGGCCGAATTTCCTACTGCGCGCGCCGCACTGGGCACGAAGGCATTCATTCGCCGGCGGCACCGAGCTCGCCATAGGGAATGCGCCCCTCGCGCTCGGCCTGCGCCGCGAGCGCGCTGACGCTCTCGCGCGTGAGCCCCGGCTGCGCGCGCTCCATCGGCGGCGCGGTCTCCTGCGACAGCATCGGCGAGGCGGTCGCGGTCTGCGAGGCCTGGGCCGCATCGCGCGCGAAGTCGGCACGCGAGCGCTGCGACTGGAACTGCAACGCGTGCTCCGAACCGTCGGCCTCGTCGGCCTGCGCGGCCACCATCGGGGCCAGCGCCACCATCGCGCCCGCGATGAGGGCGAACCGGCGCGAAGAGAGGAATGCGATCTGCATGGCGAACTCCTTGAATGCGGGCTCGCGACGGCCGCGACATGCGGCCCCTCGGCCCTGGAGATCACTCTAGGCCTGGAGTCTCAGCGGGCACTGAGCAAAAACTTCGCGCCGCGTGAGGGCCTCGCTACGCCTTCGCCGCCGCCTCGGGCTCGGCCGGCAGGTGCACGCGCGCGCGCAGGCCGCGCCCGTGCTCGCGGTTGCTGAGCTCGATGCGCAGCCCGTTGCGCTCGGCCGCGGTGCGCGCGATCGCGAGCCCCAGCCCGCTGCCGCCGGCGGCCGCGCCCGGCACGCGGAAGAAGCGGTCGAACACGCGCGCCATCGCATCGGCCGGAATGCCCGGCCCGTTGTCGAGCACGTCCACCACGCCATGGCCATCGACCGCGTGCAGCTTCACGTCGACCACGCCGCCTTCGGGCGCATAGCGCAGCGCGTTGTCGATCAGGTTGTCGAACACGCTGCGCAGCTCGGCCGCGGGCGCGAACACCACGGGCGCGATGCTGCCCTCGAAGCCCACGTCGACCTGGCGCGCATCGGCCAGCACCATGAGCTGGCTCACGCTCTCGCGCAGCAGCACCTCGATGTCGACCGCCTCGCGCGCCATCGCGCGGCGCGGCGCGTCCTGGCGCGAGAGGCTCAGCAGCTGCTCGATCAGGTGCTGCGCGCGCGTCACGCCGGCCTCGAGCTGCACGAAGCGCTCGGTGGCCTCGCCGGCCGGGATGTGGGCGCGCAGGTTCTCGATCTGCAGGCCGATCGCGGCCATCGGCGTGCGCAGCTCGTGCGCTGCGTCCTGCACGAAGCGGCGTTGCGTGGCGAAGGCGCTGCGCACGCGGCCCAGCAGGTGGTTGAAGGAGGCCACCAGCGGCGCGATCTCGTCGGGCACGCGCGCCAGCGGCAGGTCGGTGGGACTGCGCTCGTCCTGCGAGGCCACGTCGCGCGCCACCGCGCGCAGCGAGCGCGAGGCGGCCGAGACGATCAGCCACAGCGCGAGCAGCGCCACCGGCAGCAGCAGCGTGATCGGCAGGCCTTCGAGCAGCGCGCGGCGCAGGGCACGCCGGCGCCGGTAGTCCTCGTTCTGTAGCACCTGCACGCGCCGCTGGTCGGCATGCGTGCCGGGCTCGGCGGTGAAGGCGCGCCAGTGGGCCCAGGCCTGCGGCCCGGTGCGCAGGTCGCCGAAGCCAGGGCGCGGCTGCAGCGGCATCGGCAGGTCGGGCCAGGAGCTGCTGAGCAGCCGGCTGCCGTCGGGGCTCCAGATCTGCACCACGAAGGCGCCGCGCTCGAGCACGGCGTCGCTGTTCACGAGGCGCGGCGTGCGCGACTGGTCGCCGCCCGCGTACGACTCGGCCACCAGCCGCATCTGGTCGTCGAGCGCGTTGTGCACCAGGTTGCCGTAGGCCAGGAACGAGAACCAGGCCGTGAGCACCGCCGCCGCGAGGTGCAGCGTGATGAGCCACAGCAGCAGCTGGGTGCGCAGCGAGCGCGGCCGGCGCCAGCCACCCTTGCCGGCGCTCACGCGGCGACGCGCCAGCCGAGCCCGCGCACGTTGCGGATCGACTCGGCGCCGAGCTTGCGGCGCATGCCGTGGATCAGCACGTCGATCGCGTTGCTCGTGACCTCCTCGCCCCAGCCGTAGATGCGGTTCTCGAGCTGCTCGCGCGAGAGGATCGCGCCCGGGCGTTCGAGCAGCGCATGCAGCAGCGCGAACTCGCGCGCGGTCAGCGCCTCGCGGTTGCCGTTGACCACCACCTCGCGCGTCGTGAGGTCGAGCTGCAGCGCGCCGCTGCCCACCAGCGAATGCGCGGCGCCATCGCGGCGGCGCACGATGGCACGCATGCGCGCGAGCAGTTCGCGAAATTCGAAGGGCTTGAGCAGGTAGTCGTCGGCGCCGAGGTCGAGGCTGTGGATGCGGTCGTCGAGGCCGTCGCGCGCCGTGAGCACCAGCACCGGCGTGGCATCGCCGCGCTCGCGCGCGCGGCGCAGGACTTCGGTGCCGTCCTGGCGCGGCAGGCCCAGGTCGAGCAGTACGCAGGTGTAGCCGCCGTCGCCGAGCGCGCTCTGCGCGAGCTCGCCGTCGCGCACCCAGTCGGCCGACCAGCCCGCGCCCTCGAGCGCCTGTTTCAGGCTGCGCCCGATCATTTCATCGTCTTCCACCAGCAGAACGCGCATCGCAGCGACTCCTCAATTCACGCAGAAAGCGCCGCACCGCCTTGCGGCGCGGCCGTGCGCCAGGGGGCGTTGGGTCCGGGCCGCAAGGTAGCACGCGAACGGGATGATCGGTAGTGCCTGCGCCGTGGCGCAGACTAGGGGCGAATACTTAGACGGTGCTTAGGCGCCAGGCGCGCCGTGGGGTCAGGCGCCGCTCAGGCAGCGGGCCGCGCGACGCGCACCGCATGGCGTTCGCCGGGCGCGTCGGCGGCGAAGGCCAGAAGGCGCAGCGCCTCCTGCTCGGCGCCCTCGCGCCCGACCTCGGGCCAGCGCGCGAAGGGTTCGAGCACGGCGGTGGCGGCGCCCTTCGCGCGCTCGATCTTCCAGGTGCCGGCGACGAAGCCGTCGATCAGCACCGTGCCGCGCACGATGCCGTTGATGGTGAACACGCGCGGGCGATGCGCCTCGTCGAGCACGCGGCCGCGGTCCTCGTGCGCGAGCAGCAGGCTGTCCCACTCGGCGAGCAGGCGCGGCGGCGCGGGCGTGGCTTCGTCGGGACGCGGCGCGCGCGGCAGGTCGAACAGCGTTTCGCCCTGCGGGCCCTCGAAGCGGCGCAACCGCGTACCGAGCCGCTCGGCCACGGCCTTCCAGCCCGTGAGGCCCGACCACGCGCCCGCATCGGCCAGGGTCGCGGGGCCGAAGGCGGCGAGGTAGCGCAGCAGCAGGTCGTCCTGCGTGGCAGCGCCCTCTTCTTCCTCCTTGCCGAGCCAGGCGCCGAGCCGCTGCAGCAGCGCGTTCTGGTGCGAATTCCAGCTGCCCGCGGGCGGCAGGTGCACCAGCGGCAGGTTGTTGCGGATCAGCCCGGCGAGCGAGGCCGGCTCGCTGCGGGGCCAGCGTTCGAGCAAGGCCTGGCCGAGCTCGGTGCTGGTGCGTGCGCGCTCGTCGAGCAGTGCGCGGCCCAGGGCCAGCGCCTCGGCGCGGTCGACGCCTTCGAGCGCGCGCTTGTGGTTGCCCAGCAGGCCGCGCTGGTGCGCCGCATCGAGCAACGGCCGCCAGGCCAGCGCATCGCGCGCGCTCACCAGGTGCAGGGTCGCGCGCATCATCGACAGCCGCACCACGCGGCGTCGGCGCAGTGCCTCGGTCAGGGCTTCGCGCGGGAAATCCTCGAGCCGGCTCCAGAGGCCGACGTAGGGCGGATTGGGTGCCTGCGCCTGCAGTCCCGCGAGGCGCTCGATGGCCTGCGCGACCGGCAGGCGCTGGCGCGCCAGCAGCATCTGCCGCGCCAGCGTGGCGCGGTTCAGCGCGCGCAGGCTCAGAACTTCTCGTGCGGTGCCAGGTAGCGCCATTGACCCAGCGGCAGGTTGCCGAGCATGACCTTGCCGATGCGCACGCGCTTGAGCCCCACCACCTTGAGGCCGACCAGCTCGCACATGCGGCGGATCTGGCGCTTCTTGCCTTCGGTCAGCACGAAGCGCAGCTGCTCGGGGTTCTGCCATTCGACGCGCGCGGGCTTGAGCGCCTGGCCGTCGAGGCTCAGGCCGTGGCGCAGCTTGGCGAGCATGGCGGGCGGGAACACGGCCTGCACGTTGGTCGTGACCGGGTCGTCGTCGTCCATGCGCACCAGCTGGCCCGTGGGCGCGGGCTGGCCCAGGCCGTGGTAGGCCACGCGCACCAGGTACTCCTTCTCCATCGTCGAGTCCTCGCCGATCAGCTGGCGCGCGACGCGGCCGTCCTGCGTCATCACCAGCAGGCCGATGGAATCGATGTCGAGCCGGCCGCAGGGCGCGAGGCCGCGCAGTTGCTGCGGGTTGAAGAAGAAGCGCGCGTTGTCCTCGGCCCAGCGGTTGGCGGGCGTGAACAGCGTGACCGCGGGCTCGTGGCCGTCCTCGGCCTGGCTGCTGACGTAGCCGATGGGCTTGTTGATCAGGATGGTGACCTGGTTGGCCTGCTGGCCCTTGGCCGCCTTGTCGATCTCGATGCGGTCGGCGGGCGTGACCTTGACGCCCATCTCGGCCGGCTTGCCGTTGACCTTGACCCAGCCGTTGGCGATCCATTCGTCGGCCTCGCGGCGCGAGCAGATCTTGAGTTCGGCCATGCGCTTGTTGAGCCGCATGGGGCCGTCGGCCGGGGCCTGCGCGGACTGCGGCGCGGGTGCGCGGCGAAAGGAGGACGGACCGTTGGAGGAAGGAGGCGCGGGCATGGCCGATTATCGCCAGCGCGCAGGGCGTAAGCCTTTTGTCCGGCTTGCGCCGCATGCGAGGCCGGTGCTATCGTGGCGGCAAGCGCGAGTTGATCGCGCCCTTTTTGGGGGATTCCCAAATGAGCACCGCACGCAAGTACCACTACGCCATCGTCATCGGGCGCTTCCAGCCCGTCCACTTCGGTCACCAGAGACTCATCGAGGAAGCCGCCCGCGCGGCCGACCGCGTGATCGTGGTGGTCGGCTCCGACCGCACGCCGCGCAGCGTCAAGAACCCCTTTACCTTCGACGAACGCGAACGCATGGTGCGCGCCTGCCTGCGCGGCGGCGACCAGATGCGCGTGAGCGTGGTCGGCGTCGGCGATTCGCCCTACAACGACCAGCTGTGGATCGCGTCGATCCAGTCGGCGGTCGAGCGGCTGATCCTGCAGGACGGCCTCGCGCCCGCGCAGGCCAGGGTCGCGCTGGTGGGGCATCTCAAGGACGCCTCCAGCTACTACCTCAAGCTGTTCCCGCACTGGGAGTTCGTGGGCCAGCACAACGTCGAGAGCCTCAACGCCACCGACGTGCGAAACCTCTACTTCGATCCCGAGAACCGCGGCCAGCTCGCGCGCGCCGACCTGCCCGAGGGTAGCGCGGCCTTTCTCGAGCGCTTCGCATCGACGGCCGACTATGCCGAGCTCTGCGAGGAGCGCGCCTTCCTCGCCGACTACCGCGACAAGTACCGCTACGCGGGCAGCGACTTCCCGCCGATCTACACCACGGTCGACGCGGTGGTGGTCGAGGCCGGCCACATCCTGATGGTGCAGCGCAAGTTCCATCCGGGGCGCGGCACCTGGGCGCTGCCCGGCGGCTTCGTGGGCCAGCAGGAGCGGCTGCTCGATGCCGCGGTGCGCGAACTCAAGGAGGAAACCCGTCTCAAGGTGCCGGTGCCCGTGCTCCACGGCAGCATGAAGGGCAGCCACGTGTTCGACGCGCCCGAGCGCTCGCAGCGCGGCCGCACCATCACGCACGGCTTCTTCTTCGAGCTCGCGCACAACCAGTGGGCGGGCCTGTCGGACGTGCGCGCCGACGACGACGCGGCCGCGGTGCGCTGGGTGCCGATCGCCGAATTCCTCGGCATGCAGGAGCGGGTCTACGAAGACCACTTCTTCATCGCCAATCATTTCCTGGGTGGCCTGGGCAAGTCCTGAGAGAACCTGGCCCAAGCCTTGTCGGCAAGAACGGCCCCGGTTGACGGGTGCCACCGTGAAAGGAGCTTTCACATGAACCGCACGCTCTCTCCCTCCCTCGGCAGCAACCTGCTGCTGCGCACCGACTCCTACAAGGTGTCGCACTGGATGCAATACCCGCCGGGCACGCAGACGGTGTTCAGCTACATCGAGTCGCGCGGCGGGCTCTTCAGCCATTCGCTGTTCTTCGGGCTGCAGGCCTATCTGCGCGAATATCTGCAGACGCCGGTGACGCGCGACGACGTGGACGAGGCCGCCGCGCTGATGGCGGTGCACGGCGAGCCCTTCAACCGCGAAGGCTGGCTGCGGCTGACCGAGAAGCACGGCGGGCTGATGCCGGTGCGCATCCGCGCGGTGCCCGAGGGCAGCGTGCTGCCGGTGCACAACGTGCTCGCGACGATCGAGAACACGGACCCCGAGTTCTTCTGGGTCACGAGCTTCCTCGAGACCGAGTTGCTGCGCGCGATCTGGTATCCGACCACCGTGGCCACGGTCTCGGCCGCGGCCAAGACCACCCTGCTGCGCTACCTCGAGGCCACCTGCGACGATCCGCAGGGCCAGATCGCGTTCAAGCTGCACGACTTCGGCGCGCGCGGGGTCTCGAGCCTCGAATCGGCGGCGCTCGGCGGCATGGCGCACCTGGTCAACTTCATGGGCACCGACACGCTGAGCGCATTGTTGGCCGCGCGCCGCTATTACGACTGCGACGTGGCGGGCTTCTCGATCCCCGCGGCCGAGCACAGCACCATCACGGGCTGGGGCCGCGAGCACGAGGCCGATGCCTACCGCAACATGGTGGCGCAGTTCGGCAAGCCGGGCGCAATCTTCGCGGTGGTGAGCGACAGCTACGACATCTTCAATGCCTGTGCCCGCCTGTGGGGCGATGCACTGCGGGAGCAGGTGATCCGCTCGGGCGCGACGCTGGTGGTGCGCCCCGACTCGGGCGACCCGGCCGAGACGACGTTGAAGGTGGCGCAGATCCTGGCCGAGCGCTTCGGCACGACCACCAATGCCAAGGGTTTCCGGGTGCTGAACAACGTGCGCATCATCCAGGGCGACGGGGTGACGCTCGATTCATTGCGGCTGTGCCTGTCCAATTTCTTCCACAACGGCTTCTCGGCCGAGAACATCGCCTTCGGCATGGGCGGCGGGCTGCTGCAGCAGGTGAACCGCGACACCATGCAATGGGCGATGAAGTGCTCGGCAATGCAGGTCGACGGCGAATGGCGCGACGTCTACAAGGCGCCCGTGGGCGACACGAGCAAGACCTCGAAGAAGGGGCGGCTGGTGCTGGCGGCTTCCGCCGATGGCGAAGTGCGTACGCAACGTGCCGAGCAAGTTCTGGAGCCTGGGCAGGTGGATCTGCTCGAGACCGTGTATGAGAACGGGCGGATCGTTCGGGAGAGCAGCTTCGAAGGGATCCGTGGACTTGCCGCTTCTGGGGTGGGGCGGTTGGTTACTTCTCGGGCGCCGCTCTGATCGGCTTGTTTGGGGCGGGGGCGCGTGCACAGGACAGCGGGTACTTCCCTCCGCGAATGTCCCCCGCCTTCGGCTCCTCCTTTATTTCGCTGCGGGAAGCACCCACTGCCCTGTGCACGAGACGCGCTCGGGTTGTGCGGCCGGTTCTACCGCGGTGTCCAGGCTCACGTCGATGGTGTGCTCCCCGCAGCGAAATCAAGGAGGAGCCCGAAGGGCGGGGGACATTCGCGGAGGGGAGCACACCGTCGGCGTGAGCCCACCCCGGCGCCCCGGCCCCCGATTCCGCACTGCCATAAGCCCTCGCCATAATCCGCGCAGACCGCCGAACACATGACCAAACTCCTGATCCTCAGCGTGAGCGCGGGCAACGGCCACGTGCGGGCCGCCCAGGCCCTCGCCGCCACCGCCCAAACCCTCAGCCCGCCCTGCCCGGCGGTCCACATCGACGCCATGGCCCACGTGCCCGCGGGCTTTCGCAAGGTCTACACCGACTGGTACATCCAGCTCGTGAACCGCGCGCCCGAGCTCTGGTCGTACCTGCACCAGCGCACCGACGTCACGCCGCACCACGCACCCTCGCAGCGCATGCGCCGCGGCATCGAGCGGCTGAGCACCGTCGCGCTGGTGCGCGAGATCCGGCGCGAGAAGCCCGATGCGGTGATCTGCACCCACTTCCTGCCGGCCGAGCTGCTGATGCGCGAGCGCAACCGCGGGCGCATCGAGTATCCGGTGTGGCTGCAGGTCACCGACTACGACCTGCACAACATGTGGCTGGTGCCGGGCATGACCGGCTACCTCGCGGCCACCGAGGAGGTCGCGTTCCGGCTGCGCGCGCGCGGCATCCCTCCCGAGCGCATCCACGTCACCGGCATTCCCGTCATGCCCGCCTTCTCCGAACCCGATGCGCTGGAACGCGACGCCTGCGCCGCCGCGCTCGGCCTCGATCCCGCGCGGCCCGTGCTGCTGATGGTCTCGGGCGGCGCCGGCGTGGGCGATCTCTCGAGCATGGTCGAGCGCGTGCTCGCGCTCGGCGCCGGAGACGAACCCGGCGGCCGCTTCCAGGTGATCGCCGTGGCCGGCCGCAATGCCGAGATGCACGGCCGGCTGCAGGCCCTCGCGGCGCGCCATCCGGGCCGCGTGGTGGCCGTCGGTTTCACCAACGAGATGCACAAGCTCATGGCCGCGTCCGACCTCGTCGTCACCAAGCCCGGCGGCCTCACGGTCTCCGAATGCCTCGCGCTCGGCAAGCCCATGCTGCTGATCTCGCCGATCCCCGGCCAGGAGGAGCACAACGCCGGCTTCCTGATGGAGGAAGGCGCGGGCTGGCTCGCCTACGATGCCATCGGCCTCGAGTACAAGGTCGCGCGGCTGATGGCCGATCCGGCCAAGCTCGCCCACATGGCCCAGCGCAGCAAGGCGCTCGGCAAGCCACGGGCCGCGCGCGCGGTGCTCGATCGCGTGCTGGGGCCCTCGGCATGAGCTGGAGAAACGAAGACAAGCCCACCGTGGGCCGAACGCTGGTGTACCTGCTCTGGGTCGTCACCATGGCCTTCTTCTTCGCCAATGCCGAGATCCAGATCGAGGGCGGCGCCGGCTGGGCCACCTCGCTGCCGACCTGGCGCATCGAGAACAGCATCTGGCTCGACATCTTCTGGGGCGGCCGCGCGATGACCGGCTACCACGCCTGGGTCTTCACCTTCATGGCGCTGGTGTTCTTCTCGCCGCTGGCCTTCTCGGGCCGCTGGAAGCTGCGCGACTGGGGCCTCGCGCTCGCGGGCCTGATCGTGTTCTGGGTCTGCGAGGACTTCCTCTGGTTCCTCATCAACCCGGCCTTCGGCTGGGACAACTTCAACCCCACCAAGGCCTTCTGGCACAAGCACTGGATGTGGGGCGCGCCGGTCGATTACTGGGGCGGCCTCGCGGTCGCCGCGCTGATCCTGGTGCGCCGGCACTGGCCGCGCCGATGAGCCGCGCGAACATCGTGCGCCGCATGCGCGAGGCCCGCCGGGCGCAGCGCGAGGCGCAGGCCGCGCCCGTGGAGCGGCCCGGCCACTGGGCCGATCCGCTCGACGCGCTGGGCGTGGAGAACCTGCACCGCCTCACGCCCACGCTCTACCGCAGCGCCCAGCCGCGCGCGAGGGACGTGGCGGCGCTGCGCTCGCTCGGCATCCGCACCGTGGTCAGCCTGCGTTCCTTCAACGACGACCGGGAGGTGTTCGCGGGCAGCGGCATCCGGCTGGTGCGCGTGCCGATCAACACCTGGGACATCGACGACGCGAAGGTGCAGCGCGCGCTGCGCGCGATCCTCGCGGCCGAGCGCGACGGGCCGGTGCTGATCCACTGCATGCACGGCGCCGACCGCACCGGTGTCGTCTCCGCCGTCTACCGCATGGCGCTGCAGGGCTGGGACAAGGAGGCCGCGCGCCAGGAGATGCTGCGCGGCGGCTACGGCTACCACACGCTGTGGCGCAACATCCCGCGCTACATCGAGCGCGTGGACCCCGAGAAGATGCGCCACGCGCTGGCCCAGGCACCGGCCGTGCCGGCGGCTCCAGGGCTGTCCTGAAGGCGCCAGCAGGCTTCGCGGCCCGCTCCTATACTGGCCCGCGCCGGCCCCGGGCGGCCGGTCGCACCCACCTTCCGCACACGCTTCATCCGCTTCACAAGGGGCATCCGCCATGGCACTCCAACTGCGCTCGCTCGTCCGTTCGAACGGCGAACTCGAACTCTCGCTGCACGACGAACCCATCCCCGAACCGCAGGCCCACGAGGTCGTGATCCGCGTCGAGGCGGCGCCGATGAACCCCTCGGACCTCGGCCTGCTGTTCGGTGCCGCCGACATGGCGACCGCCAAGGCCTCGGGCAGCGCCGAGCGCCCGGTCGTCACCGCCACCGTGCCCGAGCGCGCGCGCCCCGCGATGGCGGGCCGGCTCGACCAGTCGATGCCCGTGGGCAACGAGGGCGCGGGCACGGTCGTGAAGGCCGGTTCGTCGCCCGAGGCCCAGGCCCTGCTCGGCAAGACCGTGGCCGCGATCGGCGGCGCCATGTACTCGCAGTACCGCGCGGTGGCCGTCGCGCAATGCCTCGAGCTGCCCGAAGGCACCGCGCCGGCCGATGGCGCGTCGTGCTTCGTCAATCCGCTGACCTCGCTCGGCATGGTCGAGACCATGAAGCGCGAAGGCCACACCGCGCTGGTCCACACGGCAGCCGCCTCCAACCTCGGCCAGATGCTCAACAAGATCTGCCAGAAGGACGGCATCGCGCTCGTCAACATCGTGCGCAAGCCCGAGCAGGAAGCGCTGCTGCGCGGCCTCGGCGCCAAGTACGTCTGCAACGCCGCCTCGCCCACCTTCCTCGACGATCTCACGCAGGCCCTGGTCGAGACCGGCGCCACCCTGGCCTTCGACGCCACCGGCGGCGGCAAGCTCGCGGGCCAGATCCTCGGCTGCATGGAAGCGGCGCTCAACCGCACCGCCAAGGAATACAGCCGCTACGGCTCGACCACGCACAAGCAGGTCTACATCTACGGCGGCCTCGACCGCGGCCCGACCGAGTTCGTGCGCAACTTCGGCATGGCCTGGGGCATGGGCGGCTGGCTGCTGTTCCCGTTCCTGCAGAAGCTCGGCGCCGAAGGCACGCAGCGGCTGCGCGCACGCGTGGTGGCCGAGCTCAAGACCACCTTCGCGAGCCGCTACACGCGCGAGGTCTCGCTGACCGAGGCGCTGCAGCTCGATGCGATCGGCGTCTACGGCAAGCAGGCGACGGGCGAGAAGTTCCTGCTCAATCCCAACAAGGGCATCGCGGCCTGAGATAGACGAAAAAAAGGGCGACCCTCGCGGGTCGCCCTCTGGGGCCGTCAACGCTTCACGAGGCCGGCCATCTCGCCCGCGGGCACCACGGCGTAGTGGTCGAACTGCATCGCGTACTGCGCGCGGCCCGAGGACAGCGCGCGCAGGTTGCCGATGTAGCCGAACATCCGCGCCAGCGGCACATGGGCCTCGACCACGATCGCGTTGCCGCGCATCGCCTGGCCGCGCACCATGCCGCGCCGCCGGTGCAGGTCGCCGATGCAGTCGCCCACGTGCTCGGCGGGCGTGGTCACTTCCACGGCCATCACCGGCTCGAGCAACTGCCCCCCGGCCTGCGCCGCCGCTTCGCGGAAGGCCGCGGCGGCCGCGAACTCGAAGGCCATCGCCGACGAGTCGCGCTCATGGTGGCTGCCGTCCAGCAGCGTGGCCACGAAGTCCACGCAGGGATAGCCGGCCAGCACGCCCGACTGCGCGGCACGGCGGATGCCGGCCTCGATCGCGGGGATGAACTCGCGCGGGATCGCGCCGCCCACCACCCGGTTCTCGAACGCGATGCCTTCGCCGCGCCCGCGCGGGGCGATGCGCAGCTTCAGCTCCGCGAACTGGCCCTGGCCGCCGTTCTGTTTCCTGTGCACATGGTGCACCTCCGTTTCCTTCGATACCGTTTCACGGCACGCGACCTGGGGCCGTCCCACCGACACTTCGACGCCGAAGCGCTCGCGCAGCTTCTCGATCGAGACCTCGAGCTGCAGCTCGCCCATGCCCGACACGATGGTCTGGCCCGACTCGGCGTCCTGCCGCAGCCGCAGGCTCGGGTCCTCGCGCAGCAGCGCCTGCAGCGCCTTCGCGAGCGCCTGCTGGTCGGCCTGCGCCTTCGGCTCGATCGCGATGTGGAGCACGGGCTCGGGCACGCCGATCTGTTCGAGCTGCACCGGATGGTGCCGGTCGCACAGCGTGTGGCCGGTCAGCGTGTCCTTCAGCCCGACGATGCCGGCGATGTCGCCGGCCACCAGTTCGTCGCGTTCGATGCGGTCGCCCGCCTGCACCTCGTACAGCCGTGCCGCGCGCTCGATGCGGCCGGTGGTGGCGTCGAGCATGCTGTCGCCGCGCCGCAAGCGGCCGCTGTAGACACGCACGAACACCATCGCGCCGTGGTCGTCGCTCGCCACCTTGAACGCCAGCGCCGCGAACGGCGCCCGCGGATCGCAGGGCAGCGCCACCTCGCCGGGCTTCGGCAGCCAGTCGACGATGGCGTCGAGCAGCGGTTCCACGCCGCGGTTGCGGAAGGCCGAGCCCGCGAGCACGGGCACGAAGGCACCGGCCAGCACGCCCTTGCGGATGCAAGCGCGCAGCACCTCGGCCGGCAGCTCCTCGCCGTTCAGGTAGGCCCCCATCGCGGCCTCGTCCTGCTCGACGGCGAGCTCCACCAGCCGCGCGCGTTGCTGCAACACGGTGGCCATCAGCTCGGCGGGCACCTCGGTCACGCGGTACGGCCGGCTCGCATCGTCGAGGTCCCAGACCAGCGCGCGCAGGCCCAGCAGGTCGACCACGCCGCGGAAGTCGCCTTCCGCGCCGATCGGCCACTGCACCGGCACGGCCTTCACGCCCAGGCGTTCTTCCATCATCGCGACCACGCGCGGGAAGTCCGCGCCCAGGCGGTCGAGCTTGTTGACGAAGGCGATGCGCGGCACGCGATAGCGGTCCGCGAGGCGCCAGTTGGTCTCGGTCTGCGGCTCCACGCCGGCCACGCCGTCGAACACGACCACGGCCCCGTCGAGCACGCGCAGCGAGCGGTTCACCTCGATGTTGAAATCGATGTGGCCCGGCGTGTCGATCAGGTTGATCTGGGTCGCGTTCCACTGCAGCGTGATGGCGGCGCTGCTGATGGTGATGCCACGCTTGCGCTCCTGCGCATCGAAGTCCATGCGCGCGGTGCCGCGGCTCACGTCGCCGATGCGATGGCTCTCGCCCGCGTAGAACAGGATGCGTTCGGTGGTGGTGGTCTTGCCGGCGTCGACGTGGGCAATGATGCCGATGTTGCGCAGGTTCCTGGGTGTGTGGGTCATGGCGAATCTTTCTTTCTCTGGCTCGAAGCACGGCTTCGAGAGCCTGGTGGGCATGTGCCAACCCCAGGCGGAAAGGATTCGCCTGAGGGCTAGCGACGAACGGTGTCGTGCAATCTGCTGATGCGGCGGCCGGAGCCCGGGCGCACGGAAGCCACGCTCCGGCGGAGGCGAATCGTGGCGATCAGCTTGTCGTAGGTACGCATGGCGATGAAGAAGTGAGAGGCGGAAAAGACAAAACCCCGGAGGACGGGCCTGCCGGGGTTTTCAGTACCGGAAGGCGCAACGCCTTCCGAACGCGATCGAAGGCGATGTCAGGTGGCGGTGAGGCCGGCTTCGATGGCTTGGGTGAATTTCATGGTGGGGCGGATTGTGGGCTTGCCTGCGGTCGATGGCAAGCCGCGCTTCGTTGGCGTTGGGTGGATGCCACGCGCATGAATGCGGGCAACCGGACGCAGAGGACGCGAAGGTTTCGCGAAGGGCGCGAAAGAACAGCCATGAAAAATGGAAGCGCCGGTGCGGGCGTTGCTCCCCTTCTTAGCGATCGGCAAGACCCAAGGCCTTCGAAAGACGACTCGCCACATCTTTTTGTCTTCCTTTCGCGTCCTTCGCGAAACCTTCGCGTCCTCTGCGTACGGTTCCCGATCCCAATTTCAGAAATCTCAGACGACCAGCCGATACCCCACCGCGGTCTCCGTCAGCAGATGCCGCGGCTGCGCCGGATCGTCCTCGAGCTTCTGCCGCAGGTGCCCCATGTAGATCCGCAGGTAGTGGCTCTGGTCCGTGTGCGACGGCCCCCAGACCTCGCGCAGCAGCTGGCGCTGCGTCAGCACGCGCCCCGCGTTCGCGGCCAGCACCGACAGCAGCCGGTACTCGGTCGGCGTGAGGTGCACCTCGGCACCCGCGCGGCGCACGATGCGCGCGGCGCGGTCGAGCTCGATCTCGCCGAAGCGGAACAGCGCCTCGGGCACCTCCTCGCTGCTGGCCGCGCGCGGGCGCCGCAGGTTGGCGCGCACGCGCGCGAGCAGCTCGCCGGTGCCGAAGGGCTTGGTCAGGTAGTCGTCGGCGCCGGCGTCGAGCGCGGCGATCTTGTCGGCCTCGTCGCTGCGCGCCGACAGCACGATGATCGGCACCGCCGACCAGCCGCGCACGTCGCGGATCAGCGAGACGCCGTCGCCGTCGGGCAGGCCCAGGTCGAGCACCAGCAGGTCGGGCTGGCGCGTGCCGGCCGCGGCGAGGCCGTCGCGCAGCGTGCCGGCCTCGTGCACCAGCCAGCCCTCGGCCTCGAGCGCGCCCCGCACGAAGCGGCGGATCTGCGGCTCGTCCTCGATCACGATGGCGGTGGGGGCAGGCATGGGGTCAGAGCGGGGCTTCGGCCGGTTCGGGCGGCTCCCGGCGCGGGAGCGTGACCGTGAATTCTGCACCGCCGCCGCGCGCGTTGGCGGCCACGATCTCGCCGCCATGGGCGCTCACCACCGCCTTGCAGATCGCCAGGCCCAGCCCCACGCCCGGCGTGGCCGACTCGACCTCGCCGCGCGTGAACTTGTCGAACAGCTTCTGCTCGTGGCCCAGCAGCGCCGCGGGCAGGCCCGGGCCGTGGTCGCGCACGCTCAGCACCAGCGTGCCGGGCTCGGCGCGCGCGCCCACCACGATCGGCGGCGCGCCGTACTTGGTGGCGTTCTCGAGCAGGTTCACCAGCACGCGCTCGATCAGCACCGCGTCGAACTCGATCAGCGGCAGCCCGGCATCGAGCGCGGTCTGGACCACGGTGGCGCCGAGCGCGGTGCGCGCCGCGCGGATGGCCGAGCCCACCACCTCCTCGACCGACTGCCAGTCGCGCCGCAGGTTGACCGCGCCGCCCGCGATGCCGCTCTCGAGCCGCGCCATGTCGAGCAGGTTGTTGACCAGCGCATGCAGCTCGTGCGCCTGCGCGACGATCGCGCGCGCCGCCTCGGCATGTTCTTCCGCCGGCAGGGTCTGCAGCGATTCGGCCAGCGCGATCAGCGCGGTCAGCGGCGTGCGCACGTCGTGCGAGATCGCGCCCAGCAGCGCGTTGCGCAGCCGCTCCGATTCGATCTCGACCACCGCCTGCTGCGCCACCTCCACGTAGTGCACGCGCTCGAGCGCGATCGCGATCTGCCGCGCCAGCGTGTCGAGCTGCTGCGCCTGCTCGGGGATCAGCAGCCAGCGCGGCTGCGCCGGTTCGAGCGCGAGCACGCCGCGCACGCGCATCGGCGCCTGCAGCGGCACGTAGTGCCAGGGTTGCGCGGCCAGGGTGGCGGTGGCGAGGCCCGCGCTCTGGCCATGGCGGAAGGCCCAGTCGGCCACCTGCGCGTCGAAGCCCGGCGGCGGATCGGCCGGCGCCACCAGTTGGTCGGCGGCATCGGTCACCAGCACCAGCGCATGGCCGCCGAAGTGGCCCTGCACCGCGGCCGCGCCGAGCGCGATCACCTGCGAGCTCTCGAGCGCGGCCGAGAGCTCGCGCGTGAGCTCGAACAGCGAGCGCGCGCGGCGCTCGCGGCTGGTCGACACGCCGGCCGCGAAGCGCAGCCCGGCCGTGAGCTGGCCCACCAGCAGGCCCACGCCCAGCATGATCGCGAAGGTCAGCACGTACTGCACGTCGCTGACCGCGAACGACAGCCGCGGCGGCACGAAGAAATAGTCGAAGGCCGCGACGTTGAGCAGCGCCGCCAGCGCCGAGGGCCCGCGCCCGAAGCGCATCGCCACGCCCACCACGCCGAGCAGGAACAGCATCACGATGTTCGACAGCTCGAGCACGCCGGTCAGCGGCGTGCACAGCAGCGTGAGCGCCACGCTGGTGGCCGCGGCCCAGGCATAGCCGGGCCAGTGGATCGGCGCCTGCTCGTGGTCGTCGCTGTCGATGCGCGCCCCCGCCACGCCCAGCGGCGAGCGCGACAGCCGGCGCGCGCTGTCGGCGCGGCCCACCTCGAGGATGTCGAGCGCGGGTGCCAGTTGCGCGAGCGCGCGCGCCAGCGGCACCCGCGCCGCCGTCCACGGGCGGCGCCAGCCGGTCGCGGGCTCGGGCCGCCCGAGCACCAGCGTCGCGCAGTTGAGCCGGCGCGCCTGCTCGGCGAGCTGCGCGGCCACGTCGTCGCCGGTCAGCACCGCGGTGGCAGCGCCCAGTTCCTCGGCCAGCTTCAGCACCGCGAGGATGCGGTCGCGCTCGGCCGCGGCCAGCCGCTGCAGCCGCGGCGTCTCGACATACACGGCATGCCAGCGCACGTTGAGCTGGCCCGCGAGCCGCGCCGCGGTGCGCACCGTCTGCGCCGCGCCCTCGTGCGGGCCGACGCACGCGAGGATCGCGCCCGAGGTGTGCCAGGCCTGCAGGCCGGTGCCCGGGCCCGACTGCTCGACGCGCCAGCCGCGCACGTCGTCCTCCACGTGCTCGGCGGTGCGGCGCAACGCGATCTCGCGCAGCGCGATCAGGTTGCCCTTGCGGAAGAAGTTCTGCGCCGCGCGCTCGGCCTGCTGCGGCAGGTAGACCTTGCCGGCCGCGAGCCGCGCCGTGAGCTCGTCGGGCGTGACGTCGACCAGCACCACCTCGTCGGCCTCGTCGAGCACCGAGTCGGGCACGGTCTCGTGCACCCGCACGCCGGTGATGGCGCCGACCGTGCCGTTGAGGCTCTCGAGGTGCTGCACGTTGAGCGCCGACCAGACCTCGATGCCCGCGGCCAGCAGCTCCTGCACGTCCTGCCAGCGCTTGGCATGGCGCGAGCCGGGCGCGTTGGTGTGGGCCAGCTCGTCGACCAGCAGCACCGCGGGCCGGCGCGCCAGCGCGGCATCGAGGTCGAACTCGGCCAGCGTGCGGCCGCGGTAGGCGATCTCGCGCAGCGGCAGGGCATCGAGCCCCGCCAGCAGCGCCGCGGTCTCGCCGCGGCCATGGGTCTCGACCACGCCGATCAGCACGTCGCGCCCGGCCTTGCGCTCGCGCTGCGCGGCGCTCAGCATGGCCCAGGTCTTGCCCACGCCGGCGCTGGCGCCGAAGTAGATGCGCAGCTTGCCGCGCCGCGCGCGCGCCTCGTCGCTGCGCAGCTGGGCGATCAGCGCGTCGGGGTCGGGGCGGGAGGGCTCGCTCATCGGGAGCGCAGGTTAGCGCATCGCCCCGCGCACCGACGCTTCGGTGCGCGCCGAAGCAAGGCGACGCCGGCTTCGCACAATGGGCCGTCTGGTTCCAAGAAGGCTGTTCCCCCATGAACGACAGACACCCCGACCGCCCGGCCGCGCCGCGCCGCGGCCTCGCCCTGCTCACGCTGTGCCTCGCGGTCCTGGTGGCGCAGGTCGACATGGCCGTGGTCAACCTCGGCACCCGGCCGATCGGCGAGCACTTCCGCGCCGGCGTGACCGCCCTGCAATGGGTGGTCGACGGCTACAACCTCGCCTACGCGGTGCTGCTGCTCACCGGCGGCCTGCTGGCCGACCTGTACGGACGGCGCCGGATCTTCATGCTCGGCGCGGCCGTCTTCACGGGTGCCACCGTGCTGTGCGCCGCGGCCACTTCGGTCTGGATACTGGTCGCGGGCCGCGCGCTGGCCGGCCTGGGCGCCGCGCTGCTGATGCCGGCCTCGCTCGCGATCGTGCGCGTGGTGTGGCAGGACGCGCGCGAGCGCGGCCGCGTGCTCGGCATCTGGGCCGCCTGCAACGGCCTGGCGATGGCCATCGGCGCGCCGCTGGGCGGCGTGCTGATCCACCGCTTCGGCTGGCGCGGCATCTTCCTCGCGGTGCTGCCGTTCAGCCTCGCCGCGCTGCTGCTGGCGCGGCCCTCGATCCCCGAGTCGTCCGATCCGCGCGGGCGCAGCCTCGACGCGGGGGCGCAGGTCGGCGGTGGCCTCGCGCTCGGCGCGCTCGCCTTCGCGGCGATCGAGTCGCACGAGGCGCCGCGGGTCGCGATCGCGGCGCTGGCGGTCGCGCTGGCGGCGCTCGTGCTGTTCGTGCGCATCGAAGGCCGGCGCGGCGCGACCGCGCTGGTGCCGCTCGACCTGTTCGGCCTGCCCGCCTTCCGCGCCGCGATGATCGCCACCGCCGGCATGACCTTCGGCATGTACGGCCTGCTGTTCCTGCTGCCGCTGCACTGGCAGCAGGCGGGCCTGCTCGACGCCACGCGGGCCGGCCTCGCGCTGATCCCGATGGCGTTGCTGTTCGTCGCGCTGTCGCCGTTCAGCGGCCGCATCGTGGCGCGGCTCGGTGCGCGCGCGGTCAGCTGCGCGGGCGTGGCGGTCATCGCCGGCGGGCTGCTGCTGGTGGCGCTGGGCGCGGGCCACGCGTCCATCGCCTGGGCCGAGGCCGGACTGGCGCTCGCGGGCCTCGGCATGGGACTGGCCACCGGGCCGCTGATGGCCGAGGCCGTGGGCGCGGTCGATGCCGCGCGCTCGGGCACCGCGGGCTCGCTGATCAATGTCGCGCGCATCGCGGGCGCGACGATCGGCGTCGCCGCGCTGGGTGCGTTCTATGCCATGGCGGGCGGCGGCGCCGCGGGCCTGCGCTGCGCGATGCTCGCGGGCGCGGTGGTGCAGGCCGGCTGCGCCGCCAGCGCGTGGCGCACCGCGCGGCCGCGCTGAACCGGCAGCGGACATCGGTCGCGCAAGCGGCCACATCAACGGGAAGCTCCGTTCTTGCGCCGGGCACGATGCTCGTGGCGCCGCGCCGTGCGCGACAGCACCAGCCAGGCGAAGCCCAGCGGCACGAACAGCGCCGCCAGCGCGAGCAGCGCATGGAGCCAGTCAGTGGCCATGGCGCAGTCCGCAGCGCGCGAGATGTTCGCGCCAGCTCACCAGCCGGCCGATCTCGCCCGAGGGCACGCATTCGATCAACCGGTGCAGCACCTCGGCGTAGCTGCGCATCGGCAGGCGGATCATCAGCCGCACGCAGGGCGCGTCGCTCTCCTGCGAGCTGCAACCGTGCAGCAGCGGCTCGCAGCGCACCACGCCGGCATCGGCGCAGCCCGCGAGGCTGCGGCGCACGCGCAGCGCGTCGGCGCAACTCACGGTGACGTCGAGCACATGGAAGCTGTCGGCGGCCGTCCTGCGGGCGGCCGCGATCGCGGCACCGGCCGCGGCGGGACTTCGGAAATACACGGGATGTTCGCGATAAGCGGCGTAGGCCATACAGGTCTCCTTTGCCTGGGTCCGGGGTTCAGCGCTTGTCGAGCGCGAGGTTCAGCGCCAGCACGTTCACGCGCGGCTCGCCGAGCAGCCCCCACAGCGGCTGCTGGGTCTGGCGATCGATCAGCGCGTTGACTTCCCCCAGCGGCAGGCCGCGCTCGCGCGCGACGCGCGGTGCCTGGTAGCGCGCCGCGGCCGGGCTGATGTCGGGGTCGAGGCCGCTGCCCGAGGCCGTCACCAGGTCGACCGGCACCGGCGCGGTGTTGCCCGGGTCGGCCGCGCGCAGCGCTTCCACGCGCGCCTTCACGGCGTCGGTCAGGGCCGGGTTCAGCGGGCCCTGGTTCGCGCCCCCCGAGGCGCTGGCGTTGTAGGGCTGCGGCGCGGTGGCCGAGGGGCGGCCCCAGAAGTGCCTGGGGTCGCTGAAGTTCTGGCCGATCAGCTTCGAGCCGACGGTGGTGCCGTCGAGCACGATCAGGCTGCCGGCCGCCTGCGCGGGGAAGGCCGCCTTGGCGGCGCCGGTGACGGCCATCGGATAGATCAGGCCGGTGAGCGCGCTCAGCAGCGCGAAGACGACGATGGCGGGGCGGACGATGCCGCCGGTGGTGTTGCTCATGATGGGGACTCCTCAGACCAGGTGGACTGCCACCAGCAGCCAGTCGATCAGCTTGATGCCGATGAAGGGAACGAGCAGGCCGCCCAGGCCGTAGATGGCGAGGTTGCGGCGCAGCAGCGCGGCGGCGCCCACCGGCCGGTAGCGCACGCCCTTGAGCGCCAGCGGGATCAGGAACACGATCACCAGCGCGTTGAAGATCACCGCCGACAGGATGGCCGACGACGGGCTCGCGAGGCGCATCACGTTGAGCGCCGCGAGCTGCGGATAGGTCGAGACGAAGATCGCGGGAATGATCGCGAAGTACTTCGCCACGTCGTTGGCGATCGAGAAGGTGGTCAGCGAACCGCGCGTCATCAGGAGCGCCTTGCCGGTCTCCACCACCTCGAGCAGCTTGGTCGGGTTCGAGTCGAGGTCGACCATGTTGCCGGCCTCCTTCGCGGCCTGGGTGCCGCTGCCCATGGCCACCGCCACGTCGGCCTGCGCGAGCGCGGGCGCGTCGTTGGTGCCGTCGCCGGTCATCGCGACCAGCCGGCCCTCGGCCTGGTACTTGCGGATCAGCGCCAGCTTGTCCTCGGGCGTGGCCTCGGCCAGGAAGTCGTCCACGCCGGCCTCGGCCGCGATCGCGGCGGCGGTGAGCTTGTTGTCGCCGGTGATCATCACCGTCTTGATGCCCATGCGGCGCAGCTCGGCGAAGCGCTCCTTGATGCCGGTCTTCACGATGTCCTTGAGCTCGACGATGCCGAGCACGCGGTCGCGCTCGGCCACCGCCAGCGGCGTGCTGCCGCGGCGCGAGGCCTCCTCGGCGGCGCGCAGCAGCTCGGGCGCCATCGTGCCGCCGAGCGCCTCGACGTGCCGGCGCACCGCCTCGACCGCGCCCTTGCGCAGCACGATGGGATCGGTGTCCAGGCTGTTCGGCGCGGCCGGCAGGTCGACGCCGCTCATGCGGGTCTGCGCGGTAAAGGCCACGAAACGAGCCCCCACGCTCGCCACTGCGTGTGCTTCGCTGCCCCCCGAGGGGGCGGCTTCGCCTCGGGACGGCCCGTCGGCGAAGCGCGCGTTCTCGACCGGCACGGGTTCCAGCCCGTCGCGGCGCGCGAGCTCCACGATGCTGCGGCCCTCGGGCGTCTCGTCGGCCAGCGAGGCCAGCATGGCGGCGCGCGCGAGCCGTGCCTTGGTGACGCCGGGCGCCGGCAGGAAGGCGCTGGCCTGGCGGTTGCCGTGCGTGATGGTGCCGGTCTTGTCGAGCAGCAGCACGTCGACGTCGCCGGCGGCTTCCACCGCGCGGCCCGAGGTCGCGATCACGTTGGCCTGCATCATGCGGCTCATGCCCGCCACGCCCACGGCCGACAGCAGGCCGCCGATGGTGGTGGGGATCAGGCACACCAGCAGCGCGACCAGCGCGGTCAGCGAGACCACCGTGCCGGCGCCCGCGGCTTCCACGCTGAACACCGAGAACGGCAGCAACGTGACCGTGACCATCAGGAACACCAGCGTGAGCGCCACCAGCAGGATGGTCAGCGCGATCTCGTTGGGCGTCTTCTGGCGGCGCGCGGCCTCGACCATGCCGATCATGCGGTCGAGGAAGGACTCGCCCGGGTTCACCGCGATGCGCACCACCAGCCAGTCGGACAGCACGCGGGTGCCGCCGGTCACGGCCGAGAAGTCGCCGCCCGACTCGCGCACCACCGGTGCCGATTCGCCGGTGATGGCGCTCTCGTCGACCGAGGCCACGCCCTCGATCACCTCGCCGTCGAGCGGGACCACGTCGCCGGCCTCGACCAGCACCACGTCGCCCTTGCGCAGGTTGGGCGCCTGCTCCGGGAGCCACTTCGCGTCGCGCTGCGGCTCGGCCAGCTTCTTGGCCCAGGTGTCCTTGCGCAGGCCGCGCAGCGAGGCGGCCTGGGCCTTGCTGCGGCCCTCGGCCAGCGCCTCGGCGAAGTTGGCGAACAGCACCGTGAACCAGAGCCACACGGTGACCGCGAGCACGAAGGTCGGCGACATGCCGGTGTCGCCCGGGAAGCTCAGCGTGTGGATCCACAGCAGCGTGGTGAGGATGCTCCCGATGTAGACGATGAACATCACCGGGTTGCGCCACTGGGTGCGCGGGTTCAGCTTGGCGAAGGCGCCGCGCAGCGCGGGGCGCACCAGTGCCGCGTCGAACAGCGACAGGGAAGTCTTGGTTGGGGTCATGGCGTGCTCCTCCTTACTTCCAGAGCACCAGGTGCTCGACGATCGGCCCGAGGGCCAGCGCCGGCACGTAATTGAGCAGACCGACCAGCAGCACGGTGCCGATCAGCAGGGAAACGAACAGCGGCCCGTGCGTGGGCAGCGTGCCGGCCGTGACCGGCAGGCGCTTCTTGGCGGCCAGCGAGCCCGCGATGGCGAGCACCGGCACGATCATCGCGAAGCGGCCGAACCACATCGCCAGGCCCAGCAGCGCGTTGTAGAAGGGCGTGTTGGCCGACAGGCCCGCGAAGGCGCTGCCGTTGTTGTTGGCGGCCGAGGTCAGCGCATAGAGGATCTCGGAGAAGCCGTGCGCGCCGGGGTTGGCGATGCCGGCCTTGCCCGCGCCCGAGGCCACCGCGATGGCGGTGCCCACGAGCACCAGGATCGGCGTCACCAGGATCGCGATCGACAGCAGCTTCATCTCGCGCACCTCGATCTTCTTGCCGAGGTACTCGGGCGTGCGGCCGATCATCAGCCCGGCGATGAACACCGCGAGCATCGCGAAGACCAGCATGCCGTACAGGCCCGAGCCGACGCCGCCGAACACCACCTCGCCGAGCTGCATCAGCACCAGCGGCACCAGGCCGCCGATCGGCGTCAGCGAGTCGTGCATGAGGTTGACCGCGCCGCACGAGGCGGCCGTGGTCACGGCGGCGAACAGCGCCGAGGCATCGATGCCGAAGCGCACCTCCTTGCCTTCCATGTAGCCGCCCGACTGCAGCGCGCCCGCGGCCTGGTCGACGCCCAGTGGCGCGAGCAGCGGGTTGCCGCCCTGCTCGGCCGACGTGAGCACCGCCACCGCGACCACGAACATGACCGCCATCGCCGCGAACACCGCCCAGCCCTGGCGCATGTCGCCCACCACACGGCCGAAGGTGAAGCACAGCGCGGCCGGGATCAGGAAGATCGCGAGCATCTGCAGCAGGTTCGACAGCGCGGTCGGGTTCTCGTAGGGATGCGCCGAGTTGGCGTTGAAGAAGCCGCCGCCATTGGTGCCGACCATCTTGATCGCCTCCTGCGAGGCGACCGGGCCCATGGCCAGCGTCTGCGTCGCGGTGGTGGCGTCCTCCATCACCGGCGCGCCCTTGTCGTCCTTCAGCGGCTGGCCGTCGGGGCCGGCCTTGGGCTGCTGGAACGCGGTCGTCTCGAGCGTGTCGACGGCCTTGTACGCATCGAAGTTCTGGATCACGCCCTGGCCCACCAGCGCCACCGCCAGCACGAAGGAGATCGGCACCAGCACCCACAGCGTGATGCGCACGATGTCGGCCCAGAAGTTGCCGACCAGGCCGCGGCCCTGTCCTTCGCCGCGGCGCGCGAAGCCGCGCACCAGCGCGAACGCCACCGCGATGCCGGTCGCGGCCGACACGAAGTTCTGCACCGTGAGGCCGAGCATCTGCGTGAGGTAGCTCATCGTCGACTCGCCCGCGTAGCCCTGCCAGTTGGTGTTGGCGACGAAGCTCACGGCGGTGTTGAAGGCCGAGTCGGGCGACACCGCGCCCATGCCGGCCGGGTTGAGCGGCAGCAGGCCCTGCAGCCGCTGCAGGCCGTAGACCACGATCGCGCCGACCGTGTTGAAGGCCAGCAGCGCCAGCGCATAGACGCGCCAGCTCATCGACTGCGCCGGCGCCACGCCGGCCAGCTTGTAGAAGGGGGACTCCACGCGCGCCATCCAGCGCGGCACGCGTTCGTTGCACAGCGCCGCGAGGAAGCGGCCGACCGGCCAGGCCAGCAGCAGCAGCAGCGCGAAGAAGAGGGCCAGCAGGCCCCAGGCGGAACCCGTCATTTCAGAATTCCTCGGCGCAGATCAGCGCGAAGACCAGGTAGGCGAACAGCACCACGGCGATCAGCGCGCCGAAGCCGTAGAGGACGTCGAGGCCGATCACGATGCCTCTCCCTCTTTCGCCGCCGGCGGGTTCGGACCCTCGAGCCGGTTCAGCCCGACGACCATGGCCGCCACCACGACCCACAGCGCCAGCAAGGCGCCCATCCAGACGATGTCCATGCATCACTCCTGCTATCAAAAAGATGAATGGCAGTCTCGGCAGATGCGCGTCAAAACGGGGGAAAGAGTCGGTGGGGGGCCGTAAAGAAAGCGTAAAAACGCCCGCGCGGGGGCGGCTTCGGATCAGGCGCTGGAGCGGCCGCGCAGCGCCTGCGCGAGAACCAGCAGCACGGCGCAGGCCGCGCCATAGAGATGCGCCTGCACCAGCACCTCGCCGCCGATCAATGCACGCTGGGCCTCGGTGGGCTCGCTCCACAGCTGCCAGCCGATGCGGACCACGACCACCGCCAGCGCGACGCGGGCCACCAGGTCGCCGCGCCAGGCCTGCGGCGCGAGCACCCAGACGAACAGGCCATAGAGCACGCCCGACAGCCCCGCGTAGTCAGCGACCCGGGGCGATGCCACCAGCAGCAGGGCGCTCACGCCGAGCGCCAGCGCGACGAAGGCGCCGGCCCAGGCGCGCGCGCCGGCGCGGTCCTTCGCGAACGCCGCGCACACGGCCAGCCCGCCGAGGTTCAGCAGGCAATGCATCCAGCCGAGGTGCACCAGGTGCGCCGTGAGCAAACGCCAGAGCTGCCCGCCGAGCACGGCCGCACGCTCGTAGCGCAGCGCCTCGTACACCGGTTCGCCGCCCGCCTGCAGCGCGAGCATCAGGCACGCAAGCACCAGGGGGCCGCGCCAATGCGCGGGCACCGGCGAGGAGGACGGCGGGTCTTGCATGCGCGGCAGTGTATCGGCGCGACTTGCACAGCCTGCCCGCGCGCGAAATCCGGGTAATCACTATCGAACCCCGGCGGAGGGGCCTTCAAGCTGTGGTCGGCCAATTTTTGTTCAACAAAACAAGGGGAATTGTCATGAGGATCAGTCATCGCATCTCACGTCCCGCGCAATGGTCCATCGCGCTCGCGGCCGCCCTCGTGGCCGGCCATCCGGTGTCGGCGCAGTCGCCCGACACCGCCGACTGGGTTCAGGTCTATTCGATCGTCGTGCCCTACTCCAACGACAACGATCTCAACGCCCTGACCCGGCTGCTGGACCATGCCTACGTGGACCAGAAGGCCCGTACGGTGTCGGCGGAGGTCGGCCCGGGCGAACTGGCGCAGCTGCGGATGCTGGGCCTTCCCGTGCAGATCAACGAGGCCGAGACGGCCCGGATCCGCGACTACATCACCAAGGGCGTGGGCAAGCAGGCCTCGCCCGCACCGGACACCACGCCGGGCACGAAGAAGATCTCCGACGGCGGTTCGCACGCGGCCTGCTACCGCACGGTCGGACAGGTCTACACCAGCTTCGACGAGCTGGCCGCCAAGTACCCGAAGCTGGTGAAGGTGCAGACCCTCGGCAAGACCTGGATGGGCGGGCAGTACCAGAAGCCCGGCACGGACTCCGACAACAACGCCAATTCGTCCTGGGTCAACCTGCTGGTCAAGTACCTGCCCGCGAGCGTTCTCAACACCTTCAACCTGAGCCTGTTTCCCACCGAGCCCTACCCGATCCGCGTGATCGTGGCCGGCAACTTCGAGAAGCAGGACGCGCAGGCGAGCAAGCCGCCGAACATGGTCTGGACCGGCGGCATCCACGCGCGCGAATACGCCCCGCAGGAAGTCGGCATGAAGTACATCGAGTGGCTGCTCGACAACTACGAGACCGACGCGAACGCCCGCATGATGCTGGACAGCAACCGCTACCACTTCATCGTCCACAACCCCGACGGCCGCTCGATCGCCGAGCAGCAGATCACGGCCCGGCAGCGCAAGAACACCAACTACGCCACGGCGGCCTGCAGCACGGTGCGCAGCGGCGGGGTCGACCTGAACCGCAACTACCCGTTCGGCTGGCGCACGGGCGGGCCCGGTGCTTCCGACAACCAGTGCGCCGAGGACTACCGCGGCACCGCGGCCGTCTCCGAGCCCGAGACGCAGGTGGTGCTCGACTACGTGCGCGGCAGCTGGAACCAGGCGGCCTGCAAGTGGGAGGGCGGCGCGCTGCCCGACGGCCGGCCCAAGAGCGCGACCTATTGCAACGCGCAGAACCGCGACAACGGCGGTGCCGGCGAATTCGACTGGAAGACCGGCGCCGACGAGAACTACGGCGGCGGGGTGTTCATCGACCTGCACAGCGCGGCACGCGCCATCCTCTGGTCCTGGGGCGTGCGGCGCTCCGAGAACGAGAACAACATCCAGACGCCCAACAACCTCGGGCTGGCCACCATCGCGCAGCGCATGGCCTATCACAACAAGTACTCGGCGCAGCAGGTGCTGGGCTACGACACCGAGGGCACGACCAAGGACGCCATCTACGGCTACCTGGGCGCGCCTTCGTACACGGTGGAGATGGGCCGCTCCTTCTACGAGAGCTGCGACAACTTCAACAAGGAGGTCTATCCCGAGAACTTCAACGGCTTCCACTACCTGAGCCGCGTGCTGTACCGGCCCTACCAGCTGCCGCAGGGACCGGACACGGTCGACGTGAAGATCGACGCCGAGGCCGTGCAGGTGGGCGCGAAGGCGCAAGTCACCGCGACCGTGGACGACAACCGCTACCTCTATTCGAAGCCCGGGCAGTCGGACATTCCGGCGCCGCCGGTCCCGGTCGTCAAGAAGATCAAGACCGCGCTGGCCTATGTCGGCAAGCTGCCGTGGGAGGCCGGCGCGGTCGGCATCCCGCTGGCGCTCTCGGCCTCGGACCAGGCCAGCCCCGGCTTCGAGGAAGCGACCCGGACCGCGAGCGGCATGCTCGACACCACGGGCCTCGCGCCGGGCCGCCACATGGTCTACGTGCAGGGCATCAACGAGGACGACAAGCCCGGCTCGGTGTCGGCCGCGTTCCTGAACGTCAAGGCCGCGCCCGGGGTCACACCGGAGCAACCCGAGCAGCCGGTGATGCCGATCGCGTTCCCCTTCCGCAAGAGCGGGGGCGCGCTGGACCTGGTCGACCTCGCGCTGGCCGCGCTCGGCGTGGCGGGCCTGGTGGCCGCGCGCCGGCGTCGTCGCTGATCGCGCGAGGCAAGCGGGTCAGGCACCTCGCCGGACCAGCTTGCCCGTGGACGAGGCGCGCGCGATCAGCCGGCCATCGAGCGCCCAGAGGTCGGCCTCGAGGAACACCACGCTGCGGCCCCAGCGCAGGATGCGCGCCTCGGCCTCGAAGCTGGCGACGTCGGCCCGGTCGAGGAACGAGATCTTGAGCTCGAGGCTCGCGAGGCCGGCCGCAGCGTCCTTCGCGTTCACCGCGAAGGCCATCGCGCAATCGAGCCATGCGGTGACCAGCCCGCCCTGCACCACCGTGCCGTTGCTGTGCGCGAACTCGGGCCGCGCCACGAAACGCACGCGCGCGAGGCCGGCCTCGGCATCGCTGCGCAGCAGCTGCGAAAAGCCGATGGTGTGCATCAGCGCGCTCGGGAATTTTTCGTTATCCATGCAGGAATTTTCGCGTGGCCGGTGCGCCGCGCCATGACGCCTCGGCGTCTTGTCGCGGCGCGTCAGGTGCCGAAGATGCAGCGCGTGGTCGCCATCATCCGCGGCTGCCTCGTCGCGTTGACCGAGGGCGTGTGCAGCACGCGCATGTCCATCAGGAACACGTCGCCGGCGCGGCCGCACATCTCGACGATGGCCAGGCCCTGCTCGCCCAGGCGGCGCTCCAGGTCCGTCGGGTCCTTGAGCAGCTCGCGCAGCGCGGGTTGCGAATCCGAGGCCGGCCGACGCGTGTCGATGCGGTGCGAGCCCGCGAGCGCGAGCGTGGCGCCGCCATGCGGTGCCACGTCGTCGATCAGGAAGAAGGCCTGCACGCCGGGCAGCGGATCCTGCGGCCGCGCCGCGAGGTCCACATGCCAGTTCAGGGCCTGCAGGGTCCAGTCGCCTTGCCCTGGCGGCGACAACAGCAGCTGCGTGCCCTGGGGGCCCGCCGCGGGCGGCGACGCGAGGCCGCCGAGCTCGGCGACGAGATCGAGCAGCGCCGGCGTGACCAGGGCTTCATGCAGGCCGGGCACGTTGACGAGCGCGGAGAGCTTGCCGATCTGCTGGAACAGCGGCAGGCGCCGCACCGCGCCCATCCCGCCCTTGGCGCCAGCCATGCGCTTGAGCTCGTCGCGCAGCTTCTCGCGCAGCGGGGCCACGCGGGACTTCGGGTGGAAGCCTTCGAGGTGGAGACAGCCGTGGGTCTTGAAACGATCGATCTGCGTGGGGCTCATGGAAGCATCGGGAGCAACTGCCGCCAGTGGAACACGCTGGCGGCCCGGCGTCAGCCGGCGGGATCCGACACCGTCGGCCGCCACGCGATCACGCCCTGCGTGCGCACGCGCACCTCGGGTGTCGCGAGGCAGGTGGCGACGGCCTCGTAGCCGGGTGCGCCTTCGAACGGCGCGACATAGGTCGGCGGACTGTGGTTGGCCGGGCACAGCAGGATCGACTCGAGCGCGCCGACCGCCGCGAGATCGAGGAAGGCGCTGGAGCGCGTGAGCAGGAACAGCGGCCGCGCCCCGGCGCCGCGGCGGCGCAGATGGGCGATCAGCGCTTCCTGGGTCGCGTGGTCGAGGCCCTGCTCCACCATGTCGACGACGATGGCGGCGGGGCCTTCGGCCTCGAGGCCGGCCAGCAGCGCGACCAGGGCTTCGGATCCGGTGGCACCGTCCTCCACGAGCCAGGCCAGCGCGGCATCGACGCGCGCGCGCAGGCCGGCGTCCTCGCGCAACCGCGTGGCGGTGGCATCGCCCTCGGCGCGGTCCAGCGGCAGGAGGACAGCGCCCGGAAAACGCTCGGCGATGCGCAGCGCGAGCCGCGTCTTGCCGCTGCCCAGCGGGCCGACGATGTGGTTGATGGGCCGGATGTCGTTCAGCGCGAAGCGTTCGCCGCCCCAGGGCCAGGGCAGCTCGAATTCGAGCGCGGGTCGGGTGTCGGGCTGCAGCAGGCGCGCGAGTTCGCCGGGCGCGGGCAGGCGTCCGCGCGCGAGTTCGTCGCGCAGGCCGCGCACTCTGTCCAGCGTGGCGTCGAGCTCTCGCGCCTTGGCTTCGAGCGCCGCCTGATGCGCCGCCAGCGCCGGTGCCAGCCCTTGCGCGTCGCCCTGGAGCACGCGCGCCACCTGCGCGAGGCTCAAGCCCAGCGCGCGCAGCGCGACGATCTCGGCGGCACGCGCCATCTCGGCGGGCCCGTAGGAACGCCAGCCCGCGGCCGTGCGCGCCGGCACCAGCAGGCCGCGCTGCTCGTACAGCCGCAGGGCCTTGGCGGACACGCCGAGCCGGCGCGCGGCCTCGGACGGGTTCAGGAAACGGGACGAAGGGTTCACGGAATCACCTCGGTTTTGCTGCGATGCCGTCTTTATCGAGGTGGCCGCAGGGGCCGGGTCAAGCATGGCGCGCCCCACGCACTCAAAGATCGCGCTGCAGCTGCCAGGCCTGGTACTTGAGGCTCGCCACCGCGCCCGCGACGATGCCGACGATCGCGGGCAGGCTCGCGAGACTCAGCGTGGAGAGCGCGCTCAGGCCCTGGCCGATGGTGCAGCCCATGGCGGTGACGCCGCCGATGCCCATCAGCACGGCGCCGCCCAGGTGGTGCGCGAGGTCGCCGCTGCCGGCGAAGCCCTCCCAGCGGAACTCGCGCGTCCACAGCGCCTGCGCGGCGGCACCCACGATCACGCCGGCCACCGAGGCGATGCCCAGGGTCAGCAGCTTGTTGGCGTCGCTGTAGAACATCAGCCAGTCGAGCGCATAGGCCACGGGCGTGACGAAGCTCAGCGCCTCGGCGCGGCCGGAGTTGGTGGCGAGGAACACGTGTTCGAGCGTGAGCGGATGCTCCTCGACCACGGCCCAGTGGCCGCTGAGCCACCAGGCGGCCACCACCAGCGCGCCGATGGCGAGCCCGCCCGCGAGGCTGCGCGCATCGCGCCGGCCCCAGGCGGCCCACGCGATCAGCGCGCCGCCCGCGACCAGGCCGATCGCGAGCCGCAGCGGCGCGGCCTGCATGCGCAGCGCGCCGGCCAGCACCTCGGGCAGCGAGGCATTGACGGCCAGCTCCAGGTGCACCGCGTCGACGGTGGCCACGCGCAGCACGGCGGTGATGCCCTTGAGCGTGGCGAAGGCCGCGATGCCCATCACCAGCAGCACGACCAGCGCCTTGAGGCTGCCGCCGCCGACGCGCACCAGCGTCTTGTTGCCGCAGCCCGAGGCCAGCACCATGCCGAAGCCGAACAGCAGGCCGCCCACCAGCGCCGAGAGCCAGAGGATGCGGTTCGATGCATAGAGCGTGCGGTCGGCATCGACCCAGCCCGCGAACACCAGCGCCGAGAAGCCGATCAGCGCGACGCCGCCGGCCGCGGCCCATTGCCGCACGCGCGTCCAGTCGCCGAGGTTGACCACGTCGCTGATCGCGCCCATGGTGCAGAAGCGCGTGGCGCGCGCCACGGCGCCGAACACGGCCGAGAGCGCGAAGGCGGCCGCGAGCGCGAACGAGGTGAGGAGGGAGACCTGTTCGACAGACATGCGGCGATTCTAGGGAGCGCGGCGTGCGGCCACGCTCCCACCCGCGGCCCTCAGGCCAGCCCCGGATTGGGCGCGACGTTCTTCAGCACCGGCGCCTCGGGCGCGCGCGCGGCCACCACCTTGCGCGACTTCAGCCAGGGCTCGATCACCTCCCACACCGGCTTGTTGCCGGCGCTGCGCGCCTCCTCGCTCACCGGCGCCCATCCCGCCACCTTGTAGGTGCGGCCGGCCTCGATGGGCTTGCCGTCCAGGCGCATGTCCTGGATGCGCTGGCCCATCGCGGCCGTCGGGTCGCAGGCGTACTGCAGGCCGCCCACGCGCACCATGTCGCCGCCCTGCTGGTAGTAGGGGTCGGGGTTGAACAGGTTGTCGCAGACGTCCTCGAGCACGGTCTTGAGCATCTCGCCGCTCATCGGCGTGACGGTGGCGTACGAGTAGGTGGTGGCGGTCATGTCCATCAGCCATTCGCGCGTGATGGGCTGGCCCGGCAGCAGCGAGGTGCCCCAGCGGAAGCCCGGCGAGAAGGCGATCGGCGCGTCCTGCACCTCCATCAGCGCGTCGAGCAGCAGCTGGTCGCCGGTGCCGTTGAAGTTGCCGCGCCGGTACAGCGTGCCGTCGGTGTGGGCCAGCGTCTCCGACAGCTTGGCTTCGTAGGGCGCGCGGATGCGCGCGATCAGCGCGTCCATCTCGCGGTCGGCCGGGATCAGGTCGGAGAACACCGGCAGCAGGCGATAGCGGAAGTCGCTGACCTTCTTGCCCTTGACCTCGAAATCGAGCACGCCGAGGAACTTGCCGTTGGAGCCGCCGTTGACCACGATGGTCTGGCCGCCGGCATTGCTCACCAGCGTGGGCATGGGCGTGCCGTCGTGCGTGTGGCCGCCGAGGATGGCATCGACGCCGCGCACGCGGCTGGCCATCTTGAGATCCACGTCCATGCCGTTGTGCGAGAGCACGACCACCACCTGCGCGCCCTTGGCACGCGCCTCGTCCACCACGCGCTGCAGGTTGTCGTCCTGGATGCCGAAGGTCCAGTCGGCCACCATGTAGCGCGGGTTGGCGATCGGCGTGTAGGGAAAGGCCTGGCCCACGATGGCGCAGGGCACGCCGTTGATCTCGCGCATGACGTAGGGCTTGAAGACCGGGTCGCCGAAGTCGGCGGTCTTGACGTTCTGCGCGACGAACTCGACGCGGCCCGCAAAGTCCTTCTCGATGATCTCCTTCACGCGCTCCATGCCGTAGGTGAACTCCCAGTGCCCGGTCATCACGTCGACGCCGAGCAGCTTGCAGGCATCGACCATGTCCTGCGCCTGGGTCCACAGCGAGGTGGCCGAGCCCTGCCAGGTGTCGCCGCCGTCGAGCAGCAGCGCGCCGGGCCGGCTGGCCTTGAGCTGCTTGACCAGGGTAGCGAGGTGCGCGAAGCCGCCGACCTTGCCGTAGCGCTGCGCCGCGCGGTCGAAGTCGAGGTGCGTGAGCGCATGCGCCACGCGCGTGCCCGGTGCCACGCCCGCGGCCTTGAGCAGCTGCTCGCCGACCAGGTGCGGCACCTTGCCGCGCATGCTGCCCAGGCCGATGTTCACGCTGGGCTCGCGGAAGTACAGCGGCTTGAGCTGCGCATGGCAGTCGGTCATGTGCAGCAGCGACACGTTGCCGAAGCGCGGCAGCGCGTACATCGCATCGACGGCACCGGCCGCGCCGGCGCCGTCGTGGCGCCCCAGGCCCAGGCCGGCCACGCTGCCGGCACCCAGCAGTTGCAGGAACTCGCGCTTGGAAAGGTTCATGGAAGCGGCGGGCCCTCTGCGTCTATCGGTTGACCGGCGACTTCGGATCGAGCAGCAGCCCCATCACGTCGCGGATCTGCGCTTCGTCGAGGATGCCCGAGTGGCCGACGCGCGGCATGTTCGAGCAGGCGTTGTAGGCGCGCGCGTTCCAGAGCTTGCCCCAGGTGTACTCGACGATCGGCTTCGAGGCCGCGGCCGCCGGGTCGCTCACGCCGCGCAGCTTGCCGTACTGGTAGAGGCTGGGACCGAGGGTGCCGAAGGAGATCTCCTCCTTCGACATCTGGTGGCAGTTGTAGCAGTTGCCGCCGTTGGCCGGCCCCTTGGCGGAGGCAGCCGCGTCGGTCCAGGTCAGGCCGCGTCCGTTCTGCGCGATCTTCTCGCCCTCGCGCCAGTCGCCGACGAACCTGCCGTCGGCGGGCCAGCGGATGGTCTTCATGTTGGCCGCCTCGATCTCCTTGGCGGTCTTCTCGTCGAGCGGCTTGCCGCTGGCGTCGGCCTCGCTGCAGGCGCGGTTGGCCGGGTCCTGCACGAGGCGGTCGACCTTGGCGATGCCCTGGTCGCGGAACGAGCTCTTCAGGGCCTCGGCGGTGTAGCGGTCGATGTCGGCGGCGCTGTCGGCGCTCGCGCAGCCGAACAGGGCCAGCGCGCAGGCGGCCGCGACGGCGCCCAGGATGTGGTCGGCATTCATGTCGCGTTCCTTCAGCGCTTGATGGCCGGGGCCGTGGTCTTCACGCCCTTGCCGTTGACGCCCATGTACACGGCCAGCGCGATGGTCGCGTCGCTGGCATAGCCCGGGTAGGGAAAGCGCTGCTGGCGAAAGCAGTCGTTGAGCCGCCGCTGCATGCCCCAGAGCTCGCCCGAGGACACGCGGTAGGCCGGCCAGGCACCGAAGCCGTCGCCGGCGCCGGGGCTCTTCGTGAGGTTCGGCAGGTCCTGCAGCCGGATGCGCTTGTCGTCGGCGCCATGGCAGGTGGCGCAGGCGAAGTCGTGCGGTCCGGCGCGCAGGAAGAACAGGCGCTTGCCCACCTCGTAGGCGCGGCGCTCGCTCGCATGCGACTGCGGCAGGTTCAGCGCCATGCCCTTCGACTCGGCCGAGATCCAGGCCACCAGCGCCTCGAGGTTCTTCTGCTCGCCGCTGCCGAACGGCGTCTTCGCGATCTCGGCGGCATCGAAGCCCTGCAGGGTCTGCATGCAGGTCAGCAGGCGCGACTCCATGTCCTGCACGCGGCCGGTGTCGGCGAAGTGGCGCGGCAGCTCGGCGAACGCGCCCTTGACCACGCCCGGGCCCTTGCCGAGGTCGCACTTCTCGAGCGAGGCACCCTTGGGCCCGCGCTTCTGCTTCCAGAGGTCTTCGCCCTTGGCCTCGAACAGCTCGGCCGGGTTGCCGTCCTGCAGCAGCGCGCGGTACTCGGCGATGCCTTCGGCGGTGGTCTTCTGCGCGGCGGCGTGCAGCGACAGGCTGCCCGCCAGCAGCAGCAGGCACGGGAGTGGGATCTTGCGCATGGCGGCCGCCTAGCTGACGGTGGCTTCGTCGGTGCGGGTGTCGCCGCGGTTGTCCTTCCAGGTCACCGAGATCTTGTCGCCCGCCTTCGCGCCCTTGAGCGTGAACTGCATGAACGGGTTCTTCGAGACCGCGGGGCCCCAGTCGGCCGTGAGCACGGTCTTGCCGTTGAGCGAGGCCGTGACCTCCTGGATGAACCAGGCCGGGATGGTCTTGCCGGCGGCGTCCTTGCGCTGGCCGGTTTCCATCTCGTGCGCCATCAGGATGCGGACGGTCGTCTTGTCGCCCGCGGCCTGGGCGCGGATGCGCATGGGATCTGCCATGGTGGGTCTCCTTCTCTCGTTGTTTCTTCGTGGGGGTCGGCGCGCGCGTCAGCCGCCGCAGCCGCCCAGCGTGACCTTGACTTCCTTCTTCGCGAACAGCGCCTTGCCGTCGTTCATGACGGCGATCGCGTACACGTCGGAGGACTGGCCCAGCTTGGCGCGCGTGGTGAAGTTCGGCTCGACGAACTCCGAGGTGTTGAAGATCGCGACCACCGCGTTCGGGTTCTTCTCGACCAGCAGCATCAGCTGCTTCACGCCGGCCAGCGAGGTCGCGACACTGAGCGGCACCACGGCGCCGTTCTCGGCGATGTCGGGGCCGGTGATCGTGACCTCCTTGCTCTCGGTGGGCGTGCCCGCGCCCACGGCCTTGAGCGCGTCGGCCACGCTCTTGGCCTCGAAGGCTTCCTTGGTGTAGGCCAGCGCGCTGGCCGGCAGCCAGGCGCCGGTGGCGGCGAGGCCCGCGAGCGCGGCGGACTGCTGGAGGATCTGTCTGCGGTTCTTCATGGCTTGTCTCCTGTCGAATCGATGGTGGGCCGGGTGCGTGGCTGCCGCGTCATGGCCCGGCGCTTTCGGCGAGCCAGCGCGCGATGGCCCTGGCATCGTCGTCGCCGATGGTCTGCGGCGGCATCGGGATCGCACCCCATACGCCGCTGCCGCCGCTCTTGATCTTCTCGAGCAGGTGGTCGACCTGACCCGGGTATTTCTTCGCGATGTCGGAGAAGGCGGGGCCGACGAGCTTCTGCGTCATGCCGTGGCAGGCAACGCAGCTGTTCTTCTCGAGCACGGCCAGCGGGGCCTTGGAGGCCGGTGCCGCCGCGGCGGGGGCACCGGCCTTCGCGGCCGGCGCGGTGTCGATGCCGCGCTGCGGGCCCACCAGCCGGTTCTGCTCGGCGAGGTTGCCGTGGCTGCCGCGCGCATGCGGCGGCAGCTGCGACACGGTCTGCGTGGCCGGCACGCAGTCGCGCATGCAGGCGACCGCCGCCACGTCGGGTTTCGCCGCGCGGCCGAACTCGTTGCCGGGCCACATCGCGTGCGCGGTGGTGGTGCCGTCGCGGTTCGGCATGCGCGCCTGCACCTCGCGGATGTTGCGGTCCGACAGCGTGAAGTCGTCGGGCACGATGCCGCCGAGGTTCAGCATGTAGGCGGTGACGGCGAACACGTCGTCGGGCGTCAGCGACTTGGGCTGGTTCCAGGGCATGGCGCGGTAGACGTAGTCCCAGACGGTCGAGAGGCTCGCCACCTTCATCAGCGTGGTGCGGCCCGGAAAGGCCGGGTCCTTGAGCCGCGCGACGTGGCCGGTCTTGATGTCCTCGGCCGTGGTGCCGCCGATGATGGGGCTGAACACCTGGTTCGATTCGCCGAACACGCCATGGCACGAGGCGCACTTGCTCTCCCACAGGTCCTGGCCGCGCGCGACCGAGCCCGAGCCCTTGGGCAGGCCCTTGAAGTCGGGGCGCACGTCGATGTCCCAGGCCGCCACTTCCTTCGGCGTGGCGTCGCGCCCGATGCCCGGGTAGGCGGCCTTCGGCTGCGCCCAGGTGGCGATGCAGACGCCGCAGCCCGCGAGCGCCAGCAGCGCGCGCAGCACGATGCGGCTAGCCGAGCTGGACATTCGCCACCTCCCCGCTCGCCTGCACCTGCCAGGACTGGATCGCGTTGTTGTGATAGATCGAGCGCGTGCCGCGCACCGCGCGCAGCTGGCGGTAGCCGGGCTGCACGTAGCCGGTGTCGTCCATCGCACGACTCTGGATGATGGCCGGCGAGCCGTCCCACACCCAGTCGATGTTGAAGCGCGTGAGGCACTTCGAGAGCACCGGCGACTCGAGCCGCGCGCTGCGCCAGTTGCGCCCGCCGTCCACGCTGACGTCGACGCGCTTCACCTTGCCGCGCCCCGACCAGGCGAGGCCGGTGATGTTGTAGAAGCCCTTGTCCAGCAGCATCTGCCCGCCCGAGGGCGTGGTCACCACGCTCTTGCATTCCTGCACGCTGGTGTACTGGCGGTGCTGGCCGTCGGGCATCAGGTCGACGTAGTGCACCGTCTCGTCCTTGGTGCCGTAGGGCATGTCGCCGAGCTCGATGCGGCGCAGGTACTTGACCCAGCTCACGCCCTGCACGCCCGGCACCACCAGGCGCAGCGGGTAGCCCTGCTCGGGCCGCAGCATCTCGCCGTTCTGGCCGTAGGCCACCAGCACCTCGCCCGAGCGCACCAGGCTCATCGGGATGGTGCGCGTCATCGAGGAGCCGTCGGCGCCCTCGGCCAATACGAAGCGCTCGCCCTTGAGGTCGGCGCCGGCCATCTCGAGCAGCGTGATCAACGGCACGCCCGTGAACTCGCTGCACGAGAGCATGCCGTGCGTGTACTGCGCGGTGGGCACGGCGACGTTGCCCCATTCCATGCCGGTGTTGGCGCCGCATTCGATGAAGTGGAAGCGCGACACCGAGGGCAGCCGCATCAGCTCGTCGAGCGTGAAAACCTTGGCGGCCTTCACGAGGCCGTTGATCATCAGGCGGTGCTTCGAAGGATCGATGTCCCACCAGCCCTGGTGATGGCGCTCGAAGTGCAGGCCGCTGGGCGTGACGATGCCGAACAGCGACTGCAGCGGCGCGAACGAGACCGAGGCCTGCGCGGTCGGCGTGAGGCCGGGGCTCTGGCGGCGCTGCACGTTGGCCTCGTACTTCGAGGGCTTGCCGTAGCCGTCGGTGACCACGGGCTGGCCGAGGCCGGTGCTGTGCGCTGGCAGCTGGAGGATCGCCGGATCGCCATCGGCCTGCGCGAGCGCCGCCGTTGCCGCGCCGCCCGCGACGGCGGCCGCGAAGGCGCCGCGGATGAAATCGCGCCGGCCCTTGCGCGCTTCCGAGAACACGGTGCGCACGCCCTGCGCGTCGACGAAGTTCTCGGGCGCCTTGCGCACCTGGCCGGGCTGCTGGATGTTGCTCATCGCAGGCCTTCGCAACTGCCTACTTGGCGCCGCCCAGCACCCAGGCGGCCAGCGACTTCGCATCGGCCTCGCTCAGCGCGGGCTGGCCCGGCATCGGCACCGGCCCCCACTTGCCGCTGCTGCCCTTCTGGATGCTCGCGGTGAGCACGGCCAGCGCATCGGACTGGCCCGCGTACTTCTTCGCGACGTCCTGGTAGGCCGGACCCACGAGCTTCTTGTCGGTCGCGTGGCAGGCGAGGCAGGCGTTCTTCTGGGCCAGCTCCTTGCTCGCATGCGCCTGGGCGCAGATCAGCAATGCGGCGGCGACCGCGAGCGACGGCAACAACTTCAATTTCGTCTCCTCGAAACTCGCATCGAAGCTGCCAGTTTCATCGTTAAATAAGTAAATCGTTATGTATTGATTTTAGGAGTCCGCGCGTCGATGGGAAGGGCTTCGTGCCTGGGGGAAACCCGCTCGGCACGCTCATGCATAACGCTAGCTCGCGATCACGCGCGCACGGCTGTACGGGCCTGGTTCAGCCGCTGCTCGAGGTAGGCACCGTAGAAATCCGAGGCCCCGCCCGCGAGCCGCTCGGCGACCTCGCGCGCGCCGCGGCCGAAGAACAGCAGCGTGGGCGCGACCGCGATGCCCCAGGCCGCGAGCAGGGCCTCGTGCGTGCGCGGCGCGCCGTCGAAGTCGCGCACGATGCGGCGGTCGCGCAGGTCGATCTGCACCACGGGCAGGCCCGTCGCCAGCTCGGGCATCAGGTAGTGCTCGCGCACGATGCGGCAGAAGGGACAGCCGCGCAGGCTGGCCATCACAACCAAAGGCTGCGAACGCGCGAGCGCATTGGCGAGCGCATCGGCCAGAGAGTCGGGCGCGGGCAGCGCCGACTCGGCGGCATTCGCCACGGGCCAGGCGCACGACAGCGCGATGCCAGCGAGGGCGCCGCGCCGCGTGGGGCCGCGCGCGTTCATCGCGTCTCCTGCTCCATCAACAGGTAGGTGTTGTAGGCGTTCATGCGGTTCGCGGCCTTGAACAGCGGCATGGCTTCATAGCGCGACCAGTCGGTGGCCGCATAGGCTTCCTCGAAGGGCGTCATGTCGGCCGCGGCCTTGCGCATGGCCTCGCGCAGGAACACGAGGTAGTCGCGCGTGAGCTGCAGGTCCTGCTTCGGATCGGAGGAGGCCGGCCCGTGGCCCGGCACGATGGTGCGCGCATCGAGCGCGAGCAGCGCATCGAGCGCCGCGATCCAGTGGCGGCTGTCGGCCGTGCCCACGTAGGGAATGCGGTTGCGGAACACCACGTCGCCCGAGAACAGCACCTGCTGTTGCGGCAGGTAGATCGCGAGGTCCTCGGGCGTGTGGGCCGGGCCCGCGGGCTGGATCACGAAGCGCGTGCCGCCGATGGTCATCTCGGTGCGGCCCTCGAGCCAGACATCGGCCGGCACCAGCCGCGTGCTGTCGTCGATCCATGGCGCGAGGTCCTTGCGCGAGGCCTCGAGGCGCAGCCGCGCCGCGTCGGAGTACAGGTAGGTCCTGGCCAGCGCATGGGCGATCACCTGCGCGCCCAGCGCCTTGAACACCTGCAGGCCGTAGATGTGGTCGGCGTGGTAGTGCGTGAGGATCACGTGGCTGATCGGCTTGGGCGTGATGCGTCGGATCTCCCGCACCAGCCGCTCGGCCGCGGCCGGCGAACCGAGCGCATCGATCAGCACCACGCTGTCGCGCGTGACGAAGAAGCCCGCGTTCGAGATGAAGTTCTGGTTCTCGGCCGAGCCCAGTGCCGGCACGCCCTGCACGTAGTAGACATCGGGTGCGACGGCGCGCGGCGCGATGTCGGGCGCGGCACCCGCGCTCGCCACGAAGAGGCCGAAGGCCAGCGGCCACAGCGTGCGAAGAAGCGCGCGAAGAAGGAGCGGGAACATCGTGGCGTCTCTCTTTTTTTCATCGTCGCGCGATGCATCGCCGCGCGACCCCGGACTTGCCCGGCTGTAAATATAAGTAGAAGATGATATTTTGAGGTCCACAACAACAACCGAGGGTTTCCCCATGAGACAGGCATTCATCGCGTTCCTTCTGGCCATCGCGGCGTCGTTCGCCGGCGCGCAGCAGGCGGTCAAGGCGGTCTATCACGTCAACACCGGCGTCGAGACCAGCGCGGCCATCCTCGCCAACATCACGAACCACCTCAACGCCGACCCGAAGGCGAAGATCGTGGTGGTGACGCACGGCCCCGGCATCGACTTCCTGCTGAGCGACGCGAAGGACAGCAAGGGCCGCGAGTTCAGCGGCCCGGTGAGCGCCCTGGCCGCGCGCGGCGTGGTGTTCGACGTCTGCAACAACACGCTGAGCACGCGCAACATCGACGCGGGCCGGCTGCTGATGGAAGCGAAGGTGGTGCCCTCGGGCGTGGCCGAGGTGGCGCGGCTGCAGGCGCAGGAAGGCTACGTCTACCTGAAGCCCTGAGGGCGGCGGCCCGCCACGGGCCTCAGGCCTGCTCGATGGCGATCTGCACGCAGATGCTGCGGCACAGCGCCACCACGGTCTCGTTCGCGATGCTGTAGTAGATGCTCACGCCTTCGCGGCGCCGCGCGAGCACGCCCGCCTGGTAGAGGGTGTTGAGGTGCTGCGACATGTTGGGCTGCGTGGTGTCGATCTCGGCCAGCAGCTCGCTCACGTTCTTCTCGCCGTTGCACAGCAGGCTGACGATCTTCAGCCGCATGGGCGCGGCCATGGCCCGGAACAGCTCGGCAGCGATGTCGAAGACCTCGTCCTCGGTGACGGCCGCGGGCTTTTTTCGGGACTTGGTGGCCATGCTGAAAGATTTTTGAGCAGGCCGCAATGTACATCGGCCCCCGGCCCCGCGCGCAATGCACGGCCGCCGGACCGGTGAATCGCGCGCGTCACAAACCCTCCCCATCGCCCGTCTTCGCTGCAGCGGCATGTGCCGCGCGACCTTCGGAGATTCCAGATGCGCGACACGACCCGGATAGCCCGCCTTCATCGGGGGCATTGCTTTCCTTTATTCGACAGGCCGCCACGAGCCCGCCAATAATCCAAGCACTCTCTTTGATTAATAACGGTATGATCATGAACGCACGATCAAGGGCCTGGCTCGGTGCCGGCTTCGCGGCAGTGGTGGTGGGAGGGGCCGGCTATGGCCTCGTGGCGAAATCCAGAGCGGCCGACGGCGGCGGTGGCGGCGGCATGCCGCCGGCGCAAGTGGCGGTGGCCGCGGCGCGGCAGACCGAACTGCCGCGCTTCCTCAGCGGCATCGGCACGCTGGAGGCGAACCGGCAGGTCGAGGTGCCGGCCGAGGTGGAGGGGCGGATCGCGAAGATCCTCTTCACCGCGGGTGCCGAGGTGCGCGCGGGCCAGTTGCTGGTGCAGCTCAACGACGCACCCGAGCAGGGCGACCTCGAACGGCTGCAGGCGCAGCGCGCCAATGCGAAGGCATTGCTCGAGCGCACGCGCCGGCTGCTGCCGCAGCAGGCCGCCACGCAGGAGCAGCTCGACCAGGCGCAGGCCGGCTACGACCAGGCCAGCGGCGAGCTGCGGCGGGTGCAGGCGCAGATCGCCCAGAAGCGCATCGTGGTGCCCTTCGACGGCCGGCTGGGCCTGCGCAAGGTCAACCTCGGGCAGTTCGTGCGTGCCGGCGATGCACTGGTCTCGCTGACCGACGCCCGCACGCTGCTCGCGACCATCACCCTGCCCGAGGCCGCCCTGCCCGCGCTCCAGCGCAACCAGCAGGTGCTGCTCAACGTCGACGCCTGGCCCGGCCGCGCCTTCCAGGCCCGGCTCAGCGCGATCGAGCCGCAGATCGGCAGCGACACGCGCACCGTGCGGCTGCAGGCCGCGATCGACAACGCCGACGGCGCGCTCGCGCCCGGCATGTACGTGAGCGCGCGCGTGGCGCTGCCGCCGCGCGCCGACGCCATCACCGTGCCCGAGACCGCGATCACCTACAGCACGCACGGCGACTCGGTCTACGTGGTGCGCCCGGCCGACAAGGGCGAGGGCTTCGTGGTGCAGCAGTTGTTCGTGACGGCCGGCGACCGGCAGGACGGCCAGGTGGTGATCGAGAAGGGCCTGCAGGCCGGCGAGCGCGTCGTGACCTCGGGCCAACTGCGCCTGTACGGCGGCGCCGCGGTGCAGCCGATGGACAAGGACACGCTGGCCGTGCGGGAGCGCAAGTCATGAGGTTCACCGACCTGTTCGTGCGCCGGCCCGTGCTGGCGCTGGTGGTGAGCACGCTGATCCTGCTGCTGGGTGCGCGTGCCCTCGGCTCGCTGCCGGTGCGCCAGTACCCGCTGACCGAGAGCACCACGCTGACCATCACCACCCAGTACCCGGGCGCCTCGCCCGAGCTGATGCAGGGCTTCGTCACGCAGCCGATCGCGCAGGCGGTGGCCACGATCGAGAACGTCGACTACCTGTCGTCCTCCTCCACGCTGGGCCGCAGCGTGATCACCGTGCGCATGAAGCTCAACGCCGACGCCAACCAGGCGCTCACGCAGGCGATGGCGCAGGTGAGCCAGGTCAAGTACCGGCTGCCGCAGGAGGCCTTCGACCCGGTGATCCTCAAGTCCTCGGGCGAGGCCACGGCCGTGGCCTACGTGGGCTTCTCGAGCAAGACCATGGGCATGCCGGCGCTCACCGACTACCTCTCGCGCGTGGTGCAGCCGCAGTTCGCGTCGATCGAGGGCGTGTCGGGCGTGGAGGTCTCGGGCGGCCAGACGCTGGCGATGCGCGTGTGGCTCGACGCCAACCGCATGGCCGCGCGCGGCATCTCGGCCGGCGAGCTGGCCGACGCGCTGCGCCAGAACAACGTGCAGGCGGCGCCGGGCCAGGTCAAGGGCCTGTACGTGGTGTCGAACATCCGCGTCAACACCGACCTGGTGAACGTGGCCGAGTTCCGCGACATGGTGATCAAGCGCGACGGCGATGCGCTGGTGCGCCTGGGCGACGTGGCGACGGTCGAGCTGGGCGCGGCGAGCGCCGACGTCAGCGCGATGATGGACGGCGACAAGGCCATCTACCTCGGCCTGCAGGCCGCGCCCAACGGCAATCCGCTGGTGATCGTGAAGCGCATCCGCGAACTGCTGCCCGGCATCAAGCAAAACCTGCCCGCGGGCGTGGAGGTGCAGCTGCCGTTCGAGCTCGCGCGCTTCATCGAGGCCTCGATCGACGAGGTGCGCCACACGCTGCTCGAGGCGGTGGTGATCGTGGTGCTGGTGATCTTCCTGTGCCTGGGCTCGGTACGCGCGGTGCTGATCCCGGTGGTGACCATTCCGCTGTCGATGCTGGGCGCCGCGGCGCTGATGCTGCTGTTCGGCTTCTCGATCAACCTGCTCACCCTGCTGGCGATGGTGCTGGCGATCGGGCTGGTGGTGGACGACGCGATCGTGGTGGTGGAGAACGTGCACCGCCACATCGAGGAAGGCAAGTCGCGCGTGCAGGCGGCGCTGATCGGCGCGCGCGAAGTGGCCGGCCCGGTGATCGCGATGACGCTCACGCTGGCCGCGGTCTACGCGCCGATCGGCCTGATGGGCGGGCTCACCGGCTCGCTGTTCAAGGAGTTCGCCTTCACGCTCGCGGGCGCGGTGGTGGTGTCGGGCGTGATCGCGCTCACGCTGTCGCCGGTGATGAGCTCCTTCCTGCTGCCGCAGGACGCCACCGGCACGCGCATGGCGCGGCTGGCCGAGGGCTTCTTCCACCGCCTGGCCACCGGCTACGGCCGCGTGCTCGACGTGTCGCTGCGCCACCGCTGGGTGACGGGTGCGCTGGCCGCGGTGGTGCTCGCGAGCCTGCCCTTCCTCTACAACGCCGCGCAGCGCGAGCTCGCGCCCGGCGAGGACCAGGCCATGGTGCTGACCGCGATCAAGTCGCCGCAGCACGCCAACATCGACTACGTCGAGAAGTTCGGCAAGAAGTGGGACGACGTGTTCGCCGCGCTGCCCGAGAACACCGGCCGCTGGCTGATCAACGGCTCGGACGGCGTGTCGAACTCGATCGGCGGCGTGCAGCTGTCCGACTGGAAGGACCGCCAGCGCAACGCCGACCAGATCCAGCACGAGGTGCAAGGAAGCATGGGCGCGGTGGAAGGCAGCAACATCTTCGCCTTCCAGCTGCCCTCGCTGCCGGGCTCCACCGGCGGGCTGCCGGTGCAGATGGTGATCCGCAGCCCGGGCGACCACCGCAGCGTGTTCGAGGCCATGGAGGCGCTCAAGAAGGCGGCACGCGAGAGCGGCAAGTTCGCCGTGGTCGACAGCGACCTCGAGTTCAACAACCCGGTGGTCGAGGTGCGCGTGGACCGCGCCAAGGCCAACAGCCTGGGCGTGACCATGAAGTCCATCGGCGACACGCTGGCCGTGCTGGTGGGCGAGAACTACGTCAACCGCTTCGGCATGGACGGCCGCTCCTACGACGTGATCCCGCAGACGCCGCGCGAGCAGCGGCTGACGGCCGAGGCGCTGTCGCGCTACTTCGTGAAGAGCGCGAGCGGCCAGCCGGTGCCGCTGGCCAACCTGGTGCAGCTGTCGACCAGCGTGGGCCCGAACAAGCTCACGCAGTTCAACCAGCTCAACGCCGCCACCTTCCAGGCCATTCCGATGCCCGGCGTGACCATGGGCGACGCGGTGGCCTTCCTGAGCGCCGAGGCGAAGAAGCTGCCGGCCGGCTTCAGCTACGACTGGCAATCCGACGCGCGCCAGTTCACGCAGGAGGGCTCGGCGCTGGTGCTGGCCTTCGTGTTCGCGATCGTCGTGATCTACCTGGTGCTGGCCGCGCAGTACGAGAGCCTGCGCGACCCGCTGATCATCCTGGTCAGCGTGCCGATGTCGATCTGCGGCGCGCTGGTGCCGCTGGCGCTGGGCTTCGCGACCATCAACATCTACACCCAGATCGGGCTGGTGACGCTGATCGGGCTGATCAGCAAGCACGGCATCCTGATGGTGGAGTTCGCCAACGAGATCCAGACGCGCAAGGGCTTCGACCGCCGCGCCTCGATCGAGGAGGCCGCGCGCATCCGCCTGCGGCCGATCCTGATGACCACGGCCGCGATGGTGGTGGGCCTGGTGCCGCTGCTGTTCGCGAGCGGCGCGGGCGCCAACAGCCGCTTCAGCATCGGGCTGGTGATCGTGGTCGGCATGCTGGTGGGCACGCTGTTCACGCTGTTCGTGCTGCCCACGATGTACACGCTGCTCGCGCGCGACCACCGCGCCGCGGGGCAATCGAAGCGCGCGGCGGAGCTCGCGGCGCTCGAGGACGGCCCGGCGACACCGGCCACCGCGGGCAGTCACGCATGAAGCACGGGAGAACGACCATGAAGGCCTTGACCCTTTCCCTGTCGACGCTGGCCACGGCACTGCTGCTGGCCGGCTGCGCGGTCGGCCCGCGCTACGCGGCACCCGAGACCTCGCCGGTGACGATCGCCGCGCCCGAGCGCCACCTGTTCGCGCCCGACGCGGTGCAGCGCGACTGGTGGCGCCAGCTCGAGGATGCGCAGCTCGACGCGCTGATCGAGCGCGCGCTGGCCGCCAACCACGACATCCGCATCGCGCAGGCGCGGCTGCTCGAAGCCCGCGCCGTGCAGGACGAGGCCGAGCTCGACCGCTGGCCCACCGTGACGATGGGTGCGAGCAAGACCCGCGGCATCGCGCAAGGCAACGGCGTGCCGGCCGAGGCCCGCACGCTGGCCGAGAGCAGCCGCCTGGGCTTCGACGCCGGCTGGGAGATCGACCTGTTCGGCCGCCTGCGCCGGCTCGACGAGGCCGCCAGCGCGCGCGCCGAGGCCCAGGCCGCCGACCTCGAGCAGGCGCGCATCGTGGTGGTGGCCGAGCTCGCGCGCAACTACTACGAGATGCGCGGTGCCGAGCAGCGGCTCGCGGTGACGCAGCGCACGCTGCAGAGCCTGCGCGACAGCCTGCGCGTGACCGAGGCCCAGGTCGGCATCGGCCGCGGCCTCGCGGGCGACCTCGCGAGCGCGCGCGCCAACCTCGCGAGCACCGAGGCCCAGCTGCCGCTGTTCGAGACCGCGCGCCGCCAGGCCGCGCATCGCGTGGCGGTGCTCGCGGCACTGCAGCCGGCCGAGCTCGAGCCGATGCTCGCGCCGCGCCCGCTGCGGCTGCTCGCCAAGCGGCTGCCGGTGGGCGACCTCGGCGACCTGCTGCGCCGCCGGCCCGACGTGCTGCGCGCCGAGCGCGGCCTGGCAGCGAGCACGGCCGACGTGGGCGCGGCCACGGCCGCGCTGTACCCGCGGCTCGACATCGGTGGCTTCCTCGGCTTCATCGCGCTGCGCGGCTCGGACCTGGGCAGCGGGTCGAGCCGCGCCTTCAGCCTCACGCCGGGCCTGAGCTGGCCCGCGCTGCGGCTGGGCTCGGTGCGCGCGCAACTGCGCGGCGCGCAGGCGCGCGCGCAGGGCGAGCGCGCGGCCTACGAGCAGACCGTGCTGCGCGCCATCGAGGACGTGGAGAACGCGCTCACCGGCTACGGCCAGAACCAGCAGCGGCTGCAAAGCCTGGTGCTGGCCTCGGAACAGAGCGCGCGCGCGGCCGAGCTGGCCGAGGTGCGCTACCGCGAAGGCGCCGCGCCCTACCTGTCGGTGCTCGATGCGCAGCGCACGCTGCTGCGCGCGCAGGATGCGGTGGCCGAGGCCGAGACCGCCTCGTACACCAGCCTGGTCGCGCTCTACAAGGCCGTGGGCGGCGGATGGCAGGCGCCGGACGCCCCGACCGCGGGCCACGACGCGGGCGCGGCCAAGGGGCTTTCGGGCGTTTCCGCGAAGGACGCCCCGAGCACCTGACAATGCAAGGGTTGCCGCCTTTACGTTCCGCTCCCCACGAAGACCGCGCCATGTCCGCCAACGACACCGCCGACGCCAAGCCCGCCTGGACCCCGCACCAGCCGGCCGACCGCATCCTCTCGACGCTCAAGACCCGCGGCGCGCTCGGCATCCCCGACATCGCCAAGGTGCTGCAGGTCACGGTGGAGGCGGTGCGCCAGCAGATGGCCAAGCTGCAGGCCGAGGGCCTGGTCGACGCCGAGAGCCGCAGCGCCGGGCGCGGCCGGCCGACGCAGATTCTGGCGGCTCACGGCCTCGGGCCACGCGCGCTTTCCCGACACCCATGCCGAGATGACGGTGCAGATGATCAGCGCCGTGATCCAGGTGTTCGGCGAGAAGGGCATGGACCAGCTGATCGGCGCGCGCGAGGAAGCCATGCGCGCCAGCTACCGCGAGGCCCTGCGCGGCGCGCGCGGCATCGGCGCGCGGCTGGAGCGGCTGGCCGAGGTGCGCAGCCGCGAGGGCTACATGGCCGAGTACCGCCCCGACGACGAGGGCGAGGGCTTCCTCTTCATCGAGAACCACTGCCCGATCTGTACCGCGGCGCGCGCCTGCACGGGCTTCTGCCGCAGCGAGCTGCAGCTCTTCGACGAAGTGCTCGGGCCCGACGTGGCCGTGAGCCGCGTCGAGCACGTGCTCGCGGGCGCGCGGCGCTGCGCGTACCGCGTCGTACCCAAGGCGGGCAAGGGCGCCGGCTGAGCGCCCGACCCGCATCTTTTTCTTTTTTACCAACCAGAAGGACCCCACGATGGAACACACCCTGCCTCCCCTGCCCTACGCCCTCGACGCACTGGCACCCGAGTACTCGAAGGAGACCCTCGAGTACCACTACGGCAAGCACCACAACGCCTACGTGGTGAACCTCAACAACCTGCAGAAGGGCACCGAGTTCGAGTCGATGACGCTCGAGGAGATCGTCAAGAAGTCCAGCGGCGGCATCTACAACAACTCGGCCCAGATCTGGAACCACACCTTCTTCTGGAACTGCATGAAGCCGCAAGGCGGCGGCGCTCCCAGTGGCGCGCTGGCCAAGGCCATCGATGCCAAGTGGGGCAGCTACGACGCCTTCAAGGAAGCCTTCGCGAAGTCGGCCGTGGGCAACTTCGGCTCGGGCTGGACCTGGCTGGTGAAGAAGGCCGACGGCAGCGTGGACATCGTGAACACCGGCGCCGCCGGCACGCCGCTGACGACCGCCGACACGGCGCTGCTGACGGTCGACGTCTGGGAACACGCCTACTACATCGACTACCGCAACCTGCGTCCGAAGTTCGTCGAGACCTTCCTGGCCAAGCTGGTCAACTGGGGCTTCGCCGAGAAGAACTTCGGCTGATCGATCAGCCGTTGATCAGGTTCAGGATGTTCCCGTCGGGGTCCTTGAACCACGCGACCTTCATGTCGCCCATGACATGGAGGTCGCCCTCGTGCCGCGTGCCGGGCATGTCGTAGTGCTCGAAGCGCACGCCCTTGGCCCGGAGGGCGGCGACGAGGCGCTCGATGTCCGCCCCCACCCGCCAGGTGACGGCCGTCGCCTGGTTGGTGCCGGCGAACGACGAGCGGTACACGTTGAGGCGCGTGTTGCCGCTGCGGTAGACGATGACCTCGTCGCCCTCGGCGTCGACCTGGGCCAGGCCCAGCGTGTCCTCGTAGAAGCGGCGCGCCGCCGCCAGGTCCTTCACCGCGAGATTGGCCACGGCATCGATGTTTCCGAGCATGGAGCCTCCTGTTGTGGGCAGCAATGAATACTCAACCGTTCGGTGAAGTATTCGATCGCCCCGGGCGCCCTGTCAAGCCGCGTCAAGGCTCGTCACAAAGCCGTTGCCGCGGCGCCGCGCGGGCTCATCGGAGAGAATCGCCGTCCCCGGGCCAGCGCGCACCGAGACGAGGGCCATCGCGAAGCGCGAAAACCCGCGCCGAGCGCTTCCGGCACACTGCATCCCCGGCGCGGCGAGACCCGCCCCGGTGGCCGGCGCCAGGCCCCAACCCCTAGAGCAGAGACAACACCCATGATCCGCAGACTCCTTCGTCCGCTAGCCCTCGCGCTGGCGCTTCCGCTGGCCTTCGGCGCCGCCTCCACCGCCCAGGCCCAGGCCTGGCCCGCCAAGCCCGTGCGCATGATCGTGCCCTTCCCGCCCGGCGGCGGCACCGACATCCTGGCGCGCCTGGTGGCCCAGAAGCTCACCGAGACCAACCACTGGACCGTGGTGCCCGACAACCGCGCGGGCGCCGGCGGCACGATCGGCATCGCCGAGGCCGCGCGCGCCGCGCCCACGGGCTACGACATCGTGATGGGCCAGAAGGACAACATGGTCGTCGCGCCCTGGCTCTACAAGAACCTCAGCTACGAGCCGACCAAGGACCTGACCGCGGTGGCCCACGTGGCCTTCACGCCCGTGGTGATCGTCACGCAGGCCAACTCCAAGTACAGGACGCTCGACGACGTGGTGAAGGCCGCGCGCGCCGCGCCCGACACCGTCACCTACGGCTCGCCCGGCAACGGCACCACCATCCACCTGGCCGGCGAGATCTTCAACGGCGCGGCCAAGATCAAGATGCGCCACGTGCCCTACAAGGGTTCCAACGCGGCCATGATGGACGTGCTCGCGGGCAACGTCGACCTGATGGTGTCGTCGGTGCCTTCGGCCATGGCCCAGATCAAGGCCGGCAAGCTGCGCCCGCTGGCCGTGACCTCGGCCAAGCGCAGCAGCTCGCTGCCCGACACGCCCACCGTGGCCGAGCTCGGCTACAAGGGCTTCGACGTGAGCACCTGGTACGGCCTGTTCGTGCCGGCCAAGACGCCCAAGGACGTGATCGCCACCCTGAACGCCGAGGTCAACAAGCTGCTGGCCACGCCCGAGATGCAGGCCGCGATCATCGCGCAGGGCGCCGAACCGCAGAGCATGACGCCCGAGCAGTTCGGCACGCTGCTCAAGACCGACTACGAGAAGTGGAAGGGCATCGTGCAGGCCTCGGGCGCGACCATCGAGTAAGCGCGACGCCGGACCTCAGCGCGCCGACACGGGCACCGGCGCGGCGGGCAGCACCAGCGGCGCGCCCGAGCGCGAAGCCCGGTCCCATCCGGGGTGCCGCTGCGCACGCTCGAGTTCGGCCGTCACTTCGGCGCGCGTCTTCGGCTGGGCATTGGTCGCCGGAACCGGCGTGCCGTAGGCCAGGAAGTTCTTCCATTTCGGATCGCTTCGCGCCGTCGCCAGCTCCTGGCCGACCTGGTCCGTCGACTTGCCCGAGCCGGCCAGTTCCGCATGGGTCTTGATGCCCGCTTCGTTGGCCGCGAAGTGCGAAGGCGCATCGACGTGCTGCACGCTCTGCTGGGCAAGGGCCACGGCCGGCACGAGGCCAGCCAGGACGGAAGCGGCCGCGAGCGCGAGGATTTTTCTGTTCGACATGCATATCTCCTGTGGTTGTTCCCCGCGGCTGGATGTCAGGCGCGGGGGTGGAGATACGGCGAGGTGCGTGGGCGTGCCATCCGGGGCGTCGATCTCTCCACGCCCACACACTAGGAAAGCAAACCGACGCGGACTTATCCGCCCGGTTACGTTCTCGTCATCCGCGGCCCGTCTCAGTCCGGCACGAACTTGCGGTTGAACACCGCCACGTCCGACTCGAGCTCGAAGGCCGCGAGCTGGCCCATCTTGCCGTCGCTCGCGCGGCAGGCCGCGAACAGGCTGTAGCGGCCCTGGAAACCGAATTCGTCCATCACGATCAGCGCGTACGGGTACGGCACGAAGACCTGGTGCGTGAAGACGACGCGGTGCCGGTTGCGCGGCGAGGGAAAGAGCTTGTACTCGCCGGTGTCGATGCCCTGGGCGGTGGCCATGGCGCGGGTGCTCAGTCCGGATCGCGCACGTCGGCCACCGGCTTGGCGCCCAAGTCCGCGCGCGCGAGGTACTTGAGCACCTTCGCGGCCGCGCTCTCGGGGCTGTCGAGCAGGCCCTCGCTCTTGAGCTTCTCGAAGCGCGTGCGGTCGGGGAAGTTCTCGGCCGAGGCGCCACGCAGTTGCACCTGCATGTCGGTGTCGATCACGCCGGGCGCCAGCGACACGATGCGCGCGCCGTTCGGCAGGTTCGCCTCCTCGAGCGCGACCGCGCGCGAGTAGTGGTCCATGCCGGCCTTGGCCGCGCAGTACGGTGCCTGGCTGCCCATCGCGTTGCGGCCCAGGCCCGAGGAGATGTTGAGCACCTTGCGCGCGCCGCGCCAGCCGCGCGTACCGCCGAGGAAGGCCGCCGTCAGCAGCAGTGGCGCTTCGAGCCCGATGCGCAGCGCCTGCGAGAGCTCGGCATCGACCGCGGCCGCGAGCGGCGCCGGATTGCCGACCGTGCCCGCGTTGTTGATCAGCGTGACGGCGTCGAAGCGCTGGGCGTCCTGCGCCGCCAGCCATTCGCGCAGGCGCGCGGCCGAGGCGACGGGATCGGACAGGTCCTGTTCCCATTGCACGAGTTCGACGCCGGCCGCCTTCGCCTGTTCGGCGAGCTCGGGGCTCTGGCGGCGCGAGATGCACAGCAGGACGTGGCCGGGCTGCAGCAGCTGTTCGGCCATGGCGCGGCCGAGGCCGCGCGATGCGCCGGTGATGAGGTAGAGGTGGGAGGTGGGCATGGGGCGATGATAGTCATCGCGCCGAGGAGACGCCGCCGCCCTCCTCCATGCCCGGTCCGTTCAGTTGGATGGCGGGAATTCGAGCCCGTTGCAAGGCGCGGCCGGCTTCTCCTTCTTTCCGTACAGGACGTCGTAGGCCAGGGTCCCCATCACGTCGAGACCGCGCGTGTTCAGGTGGATGGGACTGCCCGGCATGTAGCAATCGCTCGAGAGCGCGAGCGGCATGCTCGCGGGATTGCTCACCACCGCGGGGAAATCGATGACGCCATCGAAGTTTCCGGGCGTCTTGATCCATTCGTTGATCTTGAGCCACTTGCCGTAGTTGGCGGGGTCGTCGACGAAATAGGTCCTGCCCGCTTCCCCGATGCCGGGAATGTTCCCGATCGGCGTGTTGACGCCGCCATAGACCTTGATCTTCCTGGCGCGCGCCGTTTCGACGAAGTACTTGTAGTGCTCGATGATCTGGTCCGGCGTATAGCCCTGATTGAGGTCGTTGTCGCCGGCCAGGATGACGATGTCCGTCGGATCGCGGGACAGCACGTCGCGCTCGAACCGGCTGCGCAAGGAGGGTCCGCTGCCCGAGCCGATCATGGAGTTGCCGCTGATGCCCGCATTGCCCACGCCGAGCGGCTCGCCATTGGAATTCGCCAGCTTCGACAAGACGGCGGGCCATGGCTCCTGAATGCCCTTCGCGCCGAATCCGGCCGTGATCGATTCGCTCATCGCAATGACGACACGGGTCTCTTCGGGCGCGAGCACCTTGACCTCGCTGAGGCTGAAGGCCCCGTTGTAGGTCTGATAGTTCGGCGCCGCCGCCTTGATCGATGCTTCGCCCGAGACATCGCGCTTCCTCACCACGAAGTACCTGGGAAGCGGGACGGCACTTTCCATGTGCATGTCCGCATACTGGGTGCTCCCCTGGAAATGCAGGGTGATCAGCAGGTCGGAAAGCTTCGGCACGTTCATCGACACGGGATCGCTCAGCAGCTCCGTCCCCGCGGGAACCTCGGCCAGCGTCTTGCCGTTGAAGGTCAGGACCTTGCGCGTACCGAGGTCGATGGCCGTCGGGTCCGAGGCGTCGCCGTCATCGGGCAGCGCCACGCTGGCATGGTCGACGCGCATGGTGGCGGTGCCGAAGACATTGGACAGCCGGATCCGGACGCCCTCGCCGCCCACGCTCGTCCGGATGCGCATCCGGACGGTGTCGGAGTTTTCGTTCTGCGGGATGTTGCGGTACAGCGCGACCTGCCAGGTCGTGGCCCATTTGGTCTTCTTTTCGGGAGGAGCCACTTCCGTTGGCACCGACGGCTCGACCGGCGGCGCGGGCACGACCGCGGGTGGAGGCGGGCCCGAGGACCCGGCCGCGTTGGCGGCGACGACCGCCGCGATCGCCGCGGCATTCGCATTGTCGTTGCCGCCTCCACCACCACAGGCTGCCATGGCCCCGACGACCACCGTCGCCCAGGCCGTGCGCCATACCGTCTTGAACAGGGCCTGGCCCACGAACAACGTTTCGAACTTTCTTTTCATGTCGCCTCCTTGAGTTGCTGACTTTCCGGGTTGGATTCGCGCTCTACATCGACACCTCGCTGGTCGTGAAAGAAGGGAGAGGGACCGCGGCTACCTGCCGCGCTTGCGGCCCTCGGCAAGGCGCTCGATCAGGCTGTTCAGTTCGCCCATGACTCCCTTGCGGAAGGCGAGCACGCAGATCACGAAGATCAGGCCCGTGACCATGGTCACCGACTCGCCCAGCGTGTTGAACCAGTCGATGGTGGTGATGCGCGCGAGCAGGTTGCCCAGCTCGCCGATCTTGTTCTCCAGCAGCACCACCACGGCCGAGCCCACCAGCGGGCCCGACAGCGTGCCCAACCCGCCCACCAGCGTCATCAGGATCACCTGGCCCGAAGCGGTCCAGTGCACGTCCGACAGGGTCGCGAAACCCAGCACCAGCGTCTTGAGCGAACCCGCCAGCCCCGACAGCGCCGCCGAGATCACGAAGGCCAGCAGCTTGAAGCGCGCCACGTCGTAGCCCAGCGACAGCGCGCGCGGCTCGTTCTCCTTGATGCCCTTCAACACCTGCCCGAACGGCGAGTGAATGGTGCGCACGATCAGCAGGAAGGCGGCCGCCACGATCGCCAGCGCGACGTAGTACATCGTGAGGTCGTTGCTCAGGTCGATGAGGCCGAACAGCTTGCCGCGCGGCACGCCCTGCAGCCCGTCCTCGCCGCCCGTGAACCTGGCCTGCAGCGCGACGAAGAACATCATCTGCGCCAAGGCCAGCGTGATCATCGCGAAGTAGATGCCCTGGCGGCGGATGGCCAGCACGCCGAACAGCCAGCCCAGCAGCGCGCCCACCAGCGTGCCCGCGATCAGGCCCAGCTCGGGCGTGAGGCCCCAGACCTTGATCGCATGGCCGGCCACGTAGGCCGAGCCGCCGAGGAAGGCCGCATGGCCGAAGGACAGCAGCCCGGTGAAGCCCAGCAGCAGATTGAAGGCCGAGGCGAACAGCGCGAAGCACAGCAGCTTCATCACGAACACCGGATAGGCGCCGAAGAACGGCGCCAGCACCAGCGCGACGAGCAGCAGGCCGTAGACGACGGTGGAGATCTTTTTCATGTTCATGCGCCCGCTCTCACTTCTCTTTGCCGAACAGGCCGGCAGGACGCACCAGCAGCACGATGACCATGATCACGAACACGACGGTGGACGAGGCCTCGGGATAGAAGACCTTGGTGAAGCCCTCGATCACGCCCAGCCCCAGCCCGGTGAGGATGGCGCCCATGATCGAGCCCATGCCGCCGATCACGACGACGGCGAACACGACGATGATCAGGTTCTGGCCCATCAGCGGCGAGACCTGGATCACCGGCGCGGCCAGCACGCCCGCGAAGGCGGCGAGGCCCGCGCCGAAGGCGTAGGTCAGCGTGATCATCAGCGGCACGTTGACGCCGAAGGCCTCGACCAGCCGCGGGTTCTCGGTGCCCGCGCGCAGGTAGGCGCCGATGCGGGTCTTCTCGATCACGAACCAGGTGGCGATGCACACGACCAGCGAGGCCACGACCACCCAGGCGCGGTAGTTGGGCAGCACCATGAAGCCCAGGTCGGTGGCGCTCGAGAGTGCCTCGGGCGCGTCGTAGGCCAGGCCCGAGACGCCGTAGATGGAGCGGAACACGCCCTCGATGAGCAGCGTGAGGCCCAGGGTGAGCAGGAGGCCGTAGAGGTGGTCGAGCTTGTAGATCCAGCGCAGCAGCAGCCGCTCGATCACCACCCCGAACAGGCCGATGACGATGGGCGCGGCGATCAGCATCACCCAGTAGTTGATGCCGAAATATTCCATCGCCATCCAGGTGAGCACCGCGCCGAGCATGAACAGCGCGCCGTGCGCGAAGTTGATGACGTTGAGCAGGCCGAAGATGACGGCCAGCCCGAGGCTCAGGATGGCATAGAAGGAGCCGTTGACCAGCCCCAGGAGGAGCTGGCTCAACAGGGCGGGAAGGGAAATGGTCATAGGGGATTCAGCAAGCGCGGGCCCGCTCGGGCCCGCGGGGGTCGATCACTTCCAGAGCGCGCACTTGCTCTCGGCCTTGGTCGTGAAGACCTGGTCGCCCGGCAGCGTCTTGAGCACCTTCAGGTAGTCCCAGGGCTTCTTCGACTCGGCCGGCGACTTCGCCTCCACCAGGTACATGTCGTGGATGAAGCTGCCGTCGGCGCGGATCTGGCCCTTGCCGTAGAAGTCGTCGATCTTCATGCTCCTGAGCTGCGCCATCACCTTGTCGGCGTCGGTGGTCTTCGCAGCGGCCACCGCCTTCAGATAGGTGGTGGTGGCCGAGTAGTCGGCGGCCTGCACGTCGGTCGGCATGCGCCTGGTCTTCTCGAAGAAGCGGTTGGCGAACTTGCGCGTGTCGTCGTTGAGGTCCCAGTACCAGCTCGTGGTGTGCAGCAGGCCCTCGGTGTTCTTCAGGCCCAGGCTGTGGATGTCGGTGAGGAACACCAGCAGGCCCGCGGTCTTCATCGTCTTGTTGATGCCGAACTCCCTGGCGGCCTTGATCGAATTGATGGTGTCGCCGCCGGCATTGGCCAGGCCCAGGATCTGCGCCTTGGAGTTCTGCGCCTGCAGCAGGAAGGACGAGAAGTCGGAGGCGTTGAGCGGATGCTTGACGCCGCCGACCACCGTGCCGCCCTTCTCCTTGATCACCGTGGTGGTGTCGGCCTCGAGCGCCGCGCCGAAGGCGTAGTCCGCGGTCAGGAAGAACCAGCTCTTGCCGCCACGGTCGACCACCGCCGCGCCCGTGCCCTTGGCCAGCGCGACCGTGTCGTAGGCGTAGTGCACGGTGTAGGGGCTGCACTGTTCGTTGGTGAGCGCGGAGGACGCGGCGCCGTTGTTGAAGTGCACGCGCTTCTTCTCGGTCGCCACCTTCGCGGTCGCGAGCGCCGTGCCGGAGTTGGTGCCGCTGAACACCATGCTCAGGCCCTGCGTGTCGATCCATTCGCGCGCCTTCGACGCGGCGATGTCGGCCTTGTTCTGGTGGTCGGCCGTCAGCAGCTCGATCGGCTGGCCGTTGACCTTGCCGCCGAAGTCATCGATCGCCATCTGGATCGCCGTCGCGCCGTTCTTGCCTTCGAGGTCGGCGTAGAGGCCGGACATGTCGGTGATGAAGCCGATCTTGACCTTCTCCTGCGCCTGTGCCGCGCTGGCCGCGCCGAGCGCCAGGATGCCGAGGCCGATGGCGGTGGCGATGAATGGGTTGCGTTGTTTCATGGGATTGCCTCCTTGGTGGATGAATGGGGATCGCTAAACACCGAGCAGTTCGGTGAGCACGGGCATCCGGGCTTCGAGCTCGGCGGCGCCGAACTTCAGGGCGATGCGGCCATGCTCCATCACGTAGAAGCGATCGGCCAGCGGCGCCGCGAAGCGGAAGTTCTGCTCCACCATCACGATGGTGTAGCCCTTGGAACGCAGGGTCGTGATCATTCGCGCGAGCGCCTGCACGATCACCGGCGCCAGGCCTTCGGAGATCTCGTCGAGCAACAGCAGCTTGGCGCCCGTGCGCAGGATGCGCGCCACCGCCAGCATCTGCTGCTCGCCGCCCGACAGCCGCGTGCCCTGGCTGTGGCGGCGCTCCGCCAGGTTCGGGAACATCGCGTAGATCTCCTCGACCGACATGCCCTGCCCCGCGCCCTTGAGCTCGGGCGGCAGCATCAGGTTCTCTTCGCACGACAGGCTCGCGAAGATGCCACGCTCCTCGGGGCAATAGCCGATGCCCAGGTGCGCGATGCGGTGCGTGGGCATCGCGATCGTCTCCTTGCCATTGACCTCGATGCTGCCCTTGCGCGCGCCGGTCAGGCCCATGATCGCGCGCAGCGTGGTCGTGCGGCCCGCGCCATTGCGGCCCAGCAAGGTGACGACCTCGCCCGGCTGCACGACCATGTCGACGCCATGCAGCACATGCGATTCGCCGTACCAGGCTTGCAGGCCCTTGATCTCGAGTGCGGCGGTCATCAGTGCGCTCCCTGCAGTTGGCCGTCGGTGGTGCCCATGTAGGCCTCCATGACCTGCGGGTTCTTCGAGACTTCCGCGTAGGGCCCCTCGGCCAGCACGGCACCGCGCTGCAGCACGGTGATGGTGTCGGCGATGGTCGAGACCACGCTCATGTTGTGCTCGACCATCAGGATGGTGCGGCCCGCCGACACGCGCTTGATCAGCTCGGCCACGCGGTGCACGTCCTCATGGCCCATGCCCTGCGTGGGTTCGTCCAGCAGCATCAGCTCGGGCTCCATCGCGAGCGTGGTCGCGATCTCGAGCGCGCGCTTGCGGCCGTAGGGCAGGTTCACCGTCTGCTCTTCGGCGAGTTCTTCGAGGCCCACCTCGGCGAGCAGCTCGCGCGCCCTGGCGTTGAGCGGCTCGAGCGACTTCTCGCTCTTCCAGAAGTGATACGAGGTGCCCAGGCGGCGCTGCAGCCCCAGGCGCACGTTCTCCAGCAGCGTGAGGTGCGGGAACACGGCCGAAATCTGGAACGAGCGGATGATGCCGCGCCGCGCGATCTGCGCGGGGCGCTCGCCCGTGATGTCCTGGCCGTTGAAGAGAATCGTGCCGCTGGTGGGTTCGAGGAACTTCGTGAGCAGGTTGAAGCAGGTGGTCTTGCCCGCGCCATTGGGTCCGATCAGCGCGTGGATCGAGCCGCGCACCACCGACAGGTCGACCTTGCTGACCGCGGTGAAGCCCTTGAATTCCTTGGTGAGCTGGCGTGTTTCGAGAATGCAGCCGCTCATCGATGGACCTCTTTCGATGCGATGGGTTCTTTCATGCGCGAGGCCCTCATTCGTCGACGCACGAGAAGCTCGCCGCGAGGTCGAGGTCGCCGCGGCCGTTGTACCTGGGCCATGCGGGGTAGTCGCAAAGCGGTCGGGTACGGCCCGGAACGCCTTGGGTATCGGCCACGGTCTGCGCGCTCGGTGCCATGCCTTGCTCCACCCAGTTCTCGAGCGCGGCCAGCGAATCCCAGCTGGCGTTGAAGACCAGGCTTCTTCCATGCCCGTAGCCCGGGATCTGGTAGTAACGCATGAAGCTCTTCACGCGCTCGGCGCCCATGGTGGCGCGCACCCGGTTGAAGTACTGGTCGGTCGCGCGCGGGGTCACCAACGGGTCGGCCGTGCCGTGCGCCATCAGCAGCTTGCCGCCATGCGCGGCGAACGCGGACAGGTCGGCCTGGTTGATGTCCTGCAGCCGCGTGAGCTCCGCGATCCGCGCCTGCCACGGGCCGGGATTCTCGGGATCGAGCGTCAGCGAATCGAAGCCCGGGTCCTTCGTGACGAAGAAGCGCACCCACTGGTCCCAGAATCCCGAGAGGTACGGCGCCCTTTCGGGCATCGGGAAGGCAGGGGCGCTCCAGCCGAGGCCCAGGTACGCGAGGAGCATCTGGGTCTCGTCGGCCTTGGTGCCCGTGCCGGGCCGGCCGAATTCTGCGCCCCAGACGTTGAAGCCCGGATACTGGTTCTCGCCGCTGCCCAGCGGATAGTTGAAGATCGCCGGCGTGTCGATCACCTTGAAGGCGGCGATCTGCGCGTCCGACAGGCAGTCGTCCGCGGTATCGGCGCCGCCGGGGCAGCGCAGCGCCCGTCCATCGAGCAGGGCCGTCGCGGGATCGAAGCGCCGGTTGCAGGCGCTCTGGTTGCCGATCACCCCGTCCTTCGCGCCGTCGAGGGCGTCGCAGGCCTGCATCGACGCATCGAACAGCGCCGCGCGCTTCGCGAGGCTCGGATAGGCGCCCGGCCTGGCCAGCGCACGCGTGATGCGGCCGAACTGCAGATCGAGACCGGCCGCGTTGAAGGCCGGATAGAAGGCGATGGCACCGTCGAAATCGGTCGGCCATTTCTGCACCACCGCCAGCGCCTCGCGACCGCCCGACGAACCGCCCAAGAAGTAGCTGCGTTCCGGCTCCCGCGCATAGCGCTGGCGGATCAGGAAGACGGCCGCATCACGCGTCTTCTTCAAGGCCTCGAACGAGAAGTTGCGCAAGGCCTCTTCATTGAGCGCGAAGGCACCCGGGTTCTTCGGATCGGTGGCCGCGTCGTGGCCCGAGTCGCTCGCGAAGATCGCATAGCCGCGGCCGATCGGGTCGGGAACATCGACCGGACCGGCGGAAAAATTGCCACCGACGCCGGGAATGGTGCCGTCGTAGCCGCCACCGCCGTACATCATCGCCTTGCGGTTCCATTCGGTGGGCAGCAGCAGGGTCATTTTGATCGGCGGCGCGGCCGGATCGACCGGAGCGATCTCGGCGCTGAGCTTGCAGTGCTCGCCGTAGTTCTTCGGCGCCTTGCCGCCCGCGGGCACCAGCGTGGCCGCCGTCACCTTGGCGCCGCCGGTGGCGAGCGCGATCGCCGATGCGGGCACGGACAGCCTGGCCATCTGCTCGCAACCCAGCGGTGTCGCCTCAACGGACGGCGGCGGTGCCGCCGGTGTCTGCGGCCCGGGCGCGCCCGGAACGATGGCGCCGAGGGTCACGCCGCTGCTTCCGCCGCCACAGGCGCCCAGCAAGGCCGCGGCGGCGAGGGCCAGCACCCACGGCATGGCTGGAGCGGCGCGCCGCGAGGGGGTCGATGTGCTTCGGTGCATGCTTGTCTCTCTTTGTGATGAATTCGAAAAGTCGCCACGCGGGCGCGGCGGGAAACACCTCGCGTTGCCGCGCTGGCGGCGCGGGCCGGACCGGCGGCGGTCAGTGCGGCGAGCGCATGTCCGTCAACATGCGCAGCCTTCGCTCCCGCACCGACTGCCAGTGCGCGTCGGTCCACTCGTAGAAGCCCTGGCCCACCGTCGCCCCCCAATGGCCGGTCGCGACCATGGCCTTCAACAGTTGCAGCCCCGAGGCGTCGCTCTCGAGTTCGGGCATCAGGTGGCCCGCGATGTCGAGGAAGGTGCACAGGCCGCCGAGGTCGGCCGTCTCGAAGGGGCCGAACGATGCGTAGCGGCGTCCGATGCAGGAGCGGACGACGGTGTCGACGGTGGCCGCATCGGCGACACCGCTTTGCACCAGGTGCAGCGCCTCGCGCAGCACCGCGAACTGGATGCGGTTGCCGATGAAGCCGGGCGCGGCCCGGCTCAGCAGCACCGCCTCGAAGCCGGCATGCTCGAGCCGCTCGCGCACGGCCGCGCTGGCATCGGGGGCCGTCGCGGTCGCCGGCACGAGTTCAACGAAGGGGATGACATGCGGGGGATTCCAGAAGTGCGCGACCAGGAAGCGCTCGGGATGCTGCATGCGCTCGCACAGGACGTCGGGCATGAAGCCGCTGGTGTTGCTCGCGATCAGCGCATAGGAAGGCAGGAGCGCCTCGAGCTCCGCATAGAGCGCATGCTTGACCTCGAGCCGCTCGACGACCGCCTCGAAGACCAGCGTGGCATCGGCCATCGCCGCGAGCGTCGCGACCACGCGAATCCGCGCCAGCGCCGCGTCGCGCCCGGCCTCCTCGATGCGGCCCGCGGCGATCAATTCCTCGAAGATCTTTTCGGCCAGCGCGGGCAGTTCGCCGCGCCGCGCATCGCTGAGATCGAACACGTCGACGTCTTCACCGGCAAGCGCCAGGCAGGTGGCGATGCCCACGCCCATGAGCCCTGCGCCCACCACGGCCACGCGTCGATTCTTTCCATGCATGCAGCTTGTCTCCCGGCATCGCTTGGCACCGAGATCGTTCGGTGCCTTGCGCTGGTTTTTGCAGAAAGCGTGCCCGGACACTGCGCCCCTCGCCGAGGGACGCGCTTTTCACTCGGGCGCTTCGTACAAACCCGCATGCGGCACGCCCGCGGAATACCGTGCGAGCAATGTCCAATAGTGTTCAAGCCACTGCACACAACGTCCAACAACTGGACAGCGATTCGGAGCCACTACAGTCGTTGCGCGCGCGGTGGGCATTCGCACCGCGAACCAAGGGAGTCAGCCATGCTGCAGATCAAGGGAGACCAGGCCTTCGACCTGGCGAGCATCCGGGGCCAGGCCCTGCAGTCCTTCTTCGAGCTCTTCGGCCAGCTCGCCGAGGGCGCCTTCGTGGTCGACCGCGACAGCAAGGTCATCTGGGCCAATGCGCGCTACCTGGCCTTCATCGGCCTGGAGCCCGACCGGCCGGTGGTCGGCCAGCACATCTCGACGGTGGTGCCCACGACCCGCATGCCCGAGGTGGTCGAGACCGGCCGCTCGATCCCGTTCGACGTGATCGAGGTCAACAACCGCTGGGCCGTGGTGTCGCGCTTTCCGATCAAGAACGACGAGCAGGAGGTCATCGGCGGCTTCTGCTTCGTGCTGTTCGACGAGATCGATCCGCTGCGGCCGATGCTCGCGCGCATCCAGCAGCTGCAGAGCGAGCTCGAGCGCACGCGCTCGAAGCTCAACCAGCTGCGCCGCACGAAGTACGAGTTCAGCCACTTCGTCGGCTCGAGCCCGCAAGCCGCGCAGGTGCGGCGCAGCGCGCGGCAGGTGGCGGCCACCGACTCGACGGTGCTGCTGCTCGGCGAGACCGGCACGGGCAAGGAGATGGTCGCGCAGGGCATCCATGCGGCCTCGCGGCGCGCGCGGCAGAACTTCATCGGCGTCAACGTGGCGGCCATTCCCGAGGAACTGATGGAGGCCGAGTTCTTCGGCTCCGCGCCGGGCGCCTACACCGGCGCCCATCCCAAGGGCCGCACCGGCAAGATGATGCTGGCCGACAAAGGCACCTTGTTCCTCGACGAGATCGGCGACATGCCGATGCGCATCCAGGTCAAGCTGCTGCGCGCGCTGCAGGAGCGCGAGATCGAGCCGATCGGCGGCAACACCGTGATCCCGCTCGACCTGCGCGTGATCGCGGCCACCAGCCGCGACCTCCGGCAACTGGTCGAGACCGGCCAGTTCCGCGCCGACCTCTACTACCGCCTGAGCGTGGTGCCGATCCAGATCCCGCCGCTGCGCGAGCGGCTCGAGGACCTGCCCGAGCTGGTCGACCTGCTGCTGGCCGAGCTCTGCGCCACGCTCGGCATGCGCGAGAAGGACGTCGCGCCCGACGCGCTGGCGCGGCTCGCGCGCTTCGGCTGGCCCGGCAACGTGCGCGAGCTGCGCAACGTGCTCGAGCGCGCCTGCGTGGTGTCTGGCGATGCCTCGGAGCTGCGCGCCGAGCACATGCTGCTCAACGACGGCGCGCGGCCGGCCGCGGTTGCTGCGTCGACCGCGACGGTGGCCCCGGCGCGCCACGACCTGCACGCCGCCGTGAACGAGACCGAGCAGAAGGCCTTGCTCAATGCGCTGCAGGAGACCAGGGGCAACAAGCTGCTCGCGGCCCGCCTGCTCGGCATCAGCCGCTCGACGCTCTACAACAAGCTCAAGCAGATGGCGCTCGAGCGCTAGCGGTTCCGCGCGCGCTCAGCCGCCGCGGAACTGGCCGCGCAGGAAGTTGCGGTGCCGCGCGATGTGCCCCATCTGCGCGGGCGCGATCGTGCCGCCCAGGTCGTTCTCGTCCGCGCCGTTGAGCACCGCGTTCGCATGCGCGAGCGCGCGCGCCACGATCTCCTGTTCGCTCACGCCGAGCTGCGCGCCCAGGTCCAGCGCCACGCGCCGCATCGCGCGCTGCGACAGCATCCACATCGCGCCGAAGCGATCCCACGCGAGCGCGGACTCGCCGGCCTTCTCGTGCTCGGCGAGGATGTCCTTGAGCGGCTTGGCGAGCAGCGCGTCCATCGCCTCGAGCCGCTCGCTCAGCGCGGCATTGCGCTCGGCCAGCTGCTCGGGCGTGGGGCCCGGCTCCTCGGCCTTGGGCGCGGGCGGCGGCGGTGGCACGAAGCCGGCCACGTCGGCATCGGCGGGAACGATCTGGAGTTGGTCTTGCAGGCTCATGATTTCTTTCCGTGGCCGGTGTCTGTGGAGGAAGCCTTGCGGCTCGTCATCGCCGTCGCGCGCAGCCCGGGCAGGTCGAGCACGCGCAGGCCGCCGTACTCGACGCGGATCAGGCCCTGCGCCGACAGCCCGTTGAGCGCCTCGTTCACGCGCTGGCGCGACAGGCCCACGAGGTAGGCCAGTTCCTGCTGCGTGATGCGCAGCACCTCGCCCACGCCCGGATAAAGCACCGGGTTGAACAGCGAGACCAGGTTGCGCGCCACGCGCGCGTCGGGGTTGTTGAGGCGATCGATCTCGAGCGCGGCGATGAACTGGCCCAGGCGCTCGTTGAGCTGGTTCATCACGAAACGGTTGAAGCCGATCGAATGGTCGAGCAGCCAGTGGAAGCTCTCGATCGGCAGGCCCGCGACGAGGCTGCGCCGCAGCGCCTGGATGTTGTAGCGGTAGGGTTCGCGCTTCATCACCGTGCCCTCGCCAAACCAGCCGCCGGGCGGCACGCCGGTGTAGGTGACCGAGCCGCCGTCGGCGTTGTCGTTGCTCATCTTGAGCAGGCCCTCGACCACGCCGAACCAGTAGGTGGGCGAACGCCCCACGCGGCACACGAGATCGCCGACCTCGGCCTCGCCGACCACCAGCGCGGCCTCGGCGCGGCGGCGCTCGGGCGCGGTGAGCGTGAGCAGCCAGGGGATGCCCTCGAGCTCGGCCGCGTTGGGCGGACGCACGCGGTCCTTGATCGAACTGCCCGCGGCGAGGGGGAGGTTGAGCGAGGGGCTGCCGTTCGGCATCGGGAAACTCCGGGGAGTAGTGTCCCTAGGATTGTCGTTGGAACGACAACTCGGCGTCAAAGTGCGGCCCTACGATCCGCGCACCGTGCAAACAAACGCCCTCACCTTTCCCCGCCTGCTGCTTGCGCATGCGCAAGCGCAGCCCGAGTCGCCCGCGGTGCGGGAGAAGGACCTCGGCATCTGGCAGACCTGGACCTGGCGCGCCGTGGCGCAGGAAGTGCGCGAGATCGCGTGCGGCCTCGCGAGCCTGGGCTTCCAATCCTTCGACAACCTCGCGATCGTCGGCGCCAACCGGCCGCACCTCTACATGGCGGTGGTCGCGGCGCAGAGCCTGCGCGGCGTGCCGGTGCCGCTGTACCAGGACGCGGTGGCCAACGAGATGGTGTTCATGCTCGACGACGCGGCCATCGACTTCGTGGTGGTCGAGGACCAGGAGCAGGTCGACAAGCTGCTCGAGTGCCGCGACCTGCAGGCCGAGCGCGTGGCACGCGGCGAGGGCCGCCAGGGCATCCGCCACATCGTCTACGACGACCCGAAGGGCCTGCGCCACTACGACCAGCCCGGCCTGATCAGCTACGACCGGCTGCGCGAACTCGGCCGCGCCTACGACCAGGCGCACCCCGGCGTGTTCGACGCCGCGGTGGCCAGCGGCGAGGCCACCGACGTGGGCGTGATCCTCTACACCTCGGGCACCACCGGCCGCCCCAAGGGCGTGTGCCAGACGCATGCGAGCTTCATCGCGGCGGGCCGCGGCGGCGTGGAGACCGACAGGCTCGGCCCCGGCGACAACATCATGAGCTACCTGCCGATGGCCTGGGTCGGCGACCACCTGTTCTCGGTGGCGCAGTGGCTGGTGGGCGGCTTCACGCTCAACTGCCCCGAGTCGGCCGCCACGGTGATGAACGACATGCGCGAGATCGGCCCGAGCTACTACTTCGGCCCGCCGCGCACCTTCGAGGGCCTGCTCACCGCGGTGTCGATCCGCATGGAGGACGCGGCCGCTCCGAAGCGCTGGCTCTATGCGAAGTTCATGGCGCTCGCGCAGCGCGTGGGCGCCGACATCCTCAACGGCCAGCCCGTGGGCGCCGGCGACCGGCTGCTGTACGGCCTGGGCAACCTGCTGGTCTACGGGCCGCTGCGCAACGTGCTGGGCATGAGCCGCATCCGCGTGGCCTACACCGCGGGCGCGGCGATCGGGCCCGACCTGTTCCGCTTCTACCGCTCGATCGGCGTCAACCTCAAGCAGTTCTACGGCCAGACCGAGACCTGCGCCTATGTCTGCCTGCAGCAGGACGGCAAGGTCAAGCTGCAGACCGTGGGCACGGCCGCGCCGGGCATCGAGCTCAAGATCGCCGACGACGGCGAGGTGCTGGTGCGCGGCGTTTCGGTGCTCAAGGAGTACTACAAGCGCCCCGACGCCACCGCGGAGGTGCTCGATGCCAACGGCTACTTCCACACCGGCGACGCCGGCGTGCTCGACAGCGAGGGCCACCTGCGCATCATCGACCGCGCCAAGGACGTGGGGCGGCTCGCGGGCGGCGCGATGTTCGCGCCCAACTACATCGAGAACAAGCTCAAGTTCTTCCCGCAGATCAAGGAAGCCGTGTGCTTCGGCCATGCGCGCGACGAGGTCAGCGCCTTCGTCAACATCGACTTCGAGGCCGTGGGCAACTGGGCCGAGCGCCGCGGCCTGGCCTATGGCGGCTACGTCGACCTGGCCGGCAAGCCCGAGGTGCTGGCGCTGATCGCCGAGTGCCTGGGCAAGGTCAATGCCGACCTGGCGGCGGAAGCCGGCATGGGCGAGACGCAGATCGCGCGCTTCCTGGTGCTGCACAAGGAGCTCGACCCCGACGACGACGAGCTGACCCGCACGCGCAAGGTGCGCCGCGGCTTCATCGCCGAGAAATACGCGGTGCTGGTCGAGGCGCTCTATGGCGGCAAGACCGAGCAGTTCATCGAGACCCAGGTGAAGTTCGAGGACGGCCGCACCGGCGCGGTGAGCGCGACCCTGAAGATCGTCGAGGCGAAGCGCTTCCCCGGCATGGCAAAGGCGGCCTGACATGGCAAGAAAAACCGGCGACGTCATCCTGGACGTGCAGAACATCTCCCTGAGCTTCGGCGGCGTGAAGGCGCTGACGGACATCAGCTTCAACGTGCGCGAGCACGAGGTACGGGCCATCATCGGGCCCAACGGCGCGGGCAAGAGCTCGATGCTCAACTGCATCAACGGCGTGTACTGGCCCCAGCAGGGCTCGATCACCTTCCGCGGCCAGACCTTCAAGCACATGAACTCGCGCCAGGTGGCCGAGATGGGCGTGGCGCGCACCTTCCAGAACCTCGCGCTGTTCAAGGGCATGAGCGTGCTCGACAACATCATGACGGGGCGCAACCTCAAGATGAAGAGCGGCCTGCTCGCGCAGGCGCTGCGCTGGGGCCCGGCCGAGCGCGAGGAGCTCAAGCAGCGCGAGTTCGTCGAGCACATCATCGACTTCCTCGAGATCCAGGCGCACCGCAAGACGCCGGTGGGCCGCCTGCCCTACGGCCTGCAGAAGCGCGTGGACCTGGGGCGCGCGCTCGCGATGGAGCCGCAGGTGCTGCTGCTCGACGAGCCGATGGCCGGCATGAACGTGGAGGAGAAGCAGGACATGAGCCGCTTCATCCTCGACGTGAACGACGAGTTCGGCACCACCATCGTGCTGATCGAGCACGACATGGGCGTGGTGATGGACATCTCCGACCGCGTGGTGGTGCTCGACTACGGCAAGAAGATCGGCGACGGCACGCCCGACGAAGTGCGCAACAACGAAGACGTGATCCGGGCGTACCTGGGCGTGGAGCATTGATATGGGCTTTTTCCTAGAAACCCTCTTCGGCGGCCTGATGGTAGGCATGCTCTATTCGCTGATAGCGATCGGCTTCGTGCTGATCTACAAGGCCTCGGGCGTCTTCAACTTCGCGCAGGGCGCGATGGTGCTGTTCGCGGCGCTCGCGATGGCGCGCTTCGCCGAATGGATCCCGCAGTGGCTGGGCTTCCAGAGCCTGATCCTCGCGAACATCCTGGCCTTCGTCGCGGCGATGGCGATCATGGTGGTGGTGGCCTGGCTGATCGAGCGGCTCGCGCTCAGCAAGCTGGTGAACCAGGAAGGCATCACGCTCTTGATGGCCACGCTGGGCATCGCCTACTTCCTCGACGGCCTGGGCCAGACGCTGTTCGGCAACGACATCTACAAGATCGACGTCGGCATGCCGAAGGAACCGCTGATGGTGCTCGAGAGCACCTTCCAGGGCGGCCTGCTGCTGAGCCAGGAGGACCTGATCGCGGCGCTGGTGGCGGCGGCGCTGGTGGTGGTGCTCGCGATCTTCTTCCAGAAGACCGCCACCGGCCGCGCGCTGCGTGCCGTGGCCGACGACCACCAGGCGGCGCAGTCGATCGGCATTCCGCTCAACCGCATCTGGGTGATCGTGTGGTCGGTGGCCGGCTTCTCGGCACTGGTGGCCGGGATCATCTGGGGCTCCAAGCTCGGCGTGCAGTTCTCGCTCTCGCTGGTGGCGCTCAAGGCACTGCCGGTGGTGATCCTCGGCGGCCTGACCTCGATCCCGGGCGCGATCATCGGCGGCCTTTTGATCGGCGTGGGCGAGAAGCTCTCGGAGATCTACCTCGGGCCGATGCTCGGCGGCGGCATCGAGATCTGGTTCGCCTATGTGCTGGCGCTCGTGTTCCTGCTGGTACGGCCGCAGGGGTTGTTCGGCGAGAAGATCATCGATCGGGTCTGAGACATGTTCTATAGAGAAAACGGCCAGTTCAAGTCGACCTACCGCGCCGACCAGCAGATCTTCCCGATCCTGCAGGACCGCGTGGCGATCATCGCGCTGCTCGCGGTGGCCTTCATCGCGGTGCCGCTCGGCGTGTCGGACTACTGGATGCGCGCCATCCTCACGCCCTTCCTGATCCTGTCGCTCGCGGCCATCGGACTCAACGTGCTGGTGGGCTACTGCGGCCAGATTTCGCTGGGCACCGGCGCCTTCATGGCAGTGGGCGCCTACGCGGCCTACAACTTCCACGTGCGCATCGACGGCATGCCGCTGATCGCCTCGCTGCTGCTGGGCGGCCTGTGCGCCACGGTGATCGGCGTGCTGTTCGGCATTCCGAGCCTGCGCATCAAGGGGCTGTACCTCGCGGTGGCCACGCTGGCGGCGCAGTTCTTCACCGACTGGGCCTTCCTGCGCATCCAGTGGTTCACCAACAACTCGTCGTCGGGTTCGGTCAGCGTGGCGGGCCTCAACGTGTTCGGCATCCCGATCGAGTCGCCGGTGCAGAAGTACCTGTTCTGCCTGGCGCTGGTGGTGATCTTCGCGCTGCTCGCGAAGAACCTGGTGCGCAGCGCGATCGGCCGCGAATGGATGGCGATGCGCGACATGGACGTGGCGGCCGCGGTGATCGGCATCCGCCCGGTCTACGCCAAGCTCACGGCCTTCGCGGTCAGCAGCTTCATCGTCGGCGTGGCCGGCGCGCTGTGGGGCTTCGTGCACCTGGGGGCCTGGGAGCCGGCCGCCTTCAGCATCGACCGCTCGTTCCAGCTGCTGTTCATGGTGATCATCGGCGGCCTCGGCTCGATCATGGGCTGTTTCTTCGGCGCCGCCTTCATCGTGCTGCTGCCGCTGCTGCTGAACCAGCTGCCGGGCTGGCTGGGCTTCTCGATCTCGACCGCGCTGGCCTCGCACCTCGAATACATGATCTTCGGCGCGCTCATCGTGTTCTTCCTGATCGTGGAGCCGCACGGCCTCGCGCGGCTGTGGTCCACGGCCAAGGAGAAGCTGCGGCTGTGGCCCTTCCCCCATTGAGCTTTCCAGGCGTTTTTTCGGCGTTGACAACCCGGCACCGCGGTGCCCCCAAGAAGGAGACAGGCATGAAACTGAAATCGCTCGCTCTGACCGCCGCCCTGGTGGCCGGCACCCTCGGCACCGCGCTGGCGCCCTCGCTCGCGCAGGCTCAGGCCAAGGAGCAGTTCTTCCCGCTGCTGGTCTATCGCACCGGCCCCTACGCGCCCAACGGCACGCCCTGGGCCAACGGCAAGCAGGACTACATCAAGCTGGTCAATGCGCAAGGCGGCATCAACGGCGTGAAGATCTCCTACGAAGAGTGCGAGACCGGCTACGCCACCGACAAGGGCGTGGAATGCTACGAGCGCCTCAAGGGCCGCCCGGGCGTCGCGCTGTTCGACCCGCAGGCCACCGGCATCACCTTCGCGCTGACCGACAAGGTGCTGACCGACAAGATCCCGCTGATCACGCTGGGCTACGGCCTCGCGGCCTCGCAGGACGGCGGCGTGTTCAAGTGGAACTTCCCGCTGATGGGCAGCTACTGGACCGCGGCCGACATCCTGATCCAGCACATCGGCAAGAAGGAAGGCGGCCTCGACAAGCTCAAGGGCAAGAAGATCGCGCTGGTCTATCACGACTCGCCGTTCGGCAAGGAACCGATCCCGCTGCTGCAGGAGCGCGCGAAGCAGAACGGCTTCGAGCTCTCGCTGATCCCCGTGACCGCGCCCGGCGTCGAGCAGAAGTCCGCCTGGCTGCAGGTGCGCCAGCAGCGTCCCGACTACGTGCTGCTGTGGGGCTGGGGCGTGATGAACTCCACCGCGCTGAAGGAAGCCGTGGCCACGGGCTACCCGCGCGAGAAGATGTACGGCGTGTGGTGGGCCGGCGCCGAGCCCGACGTGAAGGACGTGGGCGCGAATGCCAAGGGCTACAACGCGCTGGCGCTCAACACCTCGGGCACGCAGCCCAAGGTGATCCAGGACATCCTCAAGCAGGTGCACGAGAAGGGCCAGGGCACGGGTCCGAAGGACGAGGTGGGCTCGGTCCTCTACACGCGCGGCGTGATCATCCAGATGCTGTCGGTCGAGGCCGTGCGCCGCGCGCAGGAGCGCTTCGGCAAGGGCAAGGTCATGACCGGCGAGCAGGTGCGCTGGGGCTTCGAGAACCTCGCGCTCGACCAGAAGAAGCTCGACGCACTGGGCTTCTCGGGCGTGATGCGTCCGGTGAGCACCTCGTGCCAGGACCACATCGGCTCGACCTGGGCGCGCGTCCACACCTGGGATGGCGCGCAGTGGGGCGGCATGTCGGACTGGTACCAGGCCGACGAGCAGATCATCAAGCCGATGGCGAAGGCTGCGGCCGACAAGTACGCCACCGAGAAGAAGCTCACGCGCCGCGACGCGGCCGACTGCCAGAGCTGACGCTCTGGCAAGTGCCACCGGTCGACGGCACTCTCCCTCTACCCCCTCCCGCCAGGCGGAAGGGGGCCTGCCTCCCCTGCGTGGGAGGCGGCATCCGCAAGCGCAGCGTCTCGTTCCACGTGCGCTTGCGGATGTCCGAAAGAACACCATGAGCCAACCCAACATCCTTCTCGACGTCAACGGCATCGAGGTCATCTACAACCACGTGATCCTGGTGCTCAAGGGCGTGTCGCTGACCGTGCCCGAGGGCGGGATCGTGGCGCTGCTGGGCGGCAACGGCGCGGGCAAGACGACGACGCTGCGCGCGGTGAGCAACCTGCTCGCGGGCGAGCGCGGCGCGGTCACCAAGGGCACGATCGAATTGCGCGGCGAGCGCATCGAGGCGCTGTCGCCGGCCGAGCTGGTCAAGCGCGGGCTGATCCAGGTGATGGAAGGCCGCCACTGCTTCGCGCACCTGACCATCGAGGAGAACCTGATGACGGGCGCCTACACGCGCACCGACGGCAAGGCCGCGGTGCAGCAGACGCTCGAGAAGGTCTATGCCTACTTCCCGCGCCTGAAGACGCGGCGCACCTCGCAGGCGGCCTACACCTCGGGTGGCGAGCAGCAGATGTGCGCGATCGGCCGCGCGCTGATGGCAAACCCGACGATGGTGCTGCTCGACGAGCCCTCGATGGGCCTGGCGCCGCAGATCGTGGAGGAGGTGTTCGAGATCGTGAAGGACCTCAACACCAAGGAACGCGTGACCTTCCTGCTGGCCGAGCAGAACACCAACATGGCGCTGCGCTACGCCGACTACGGCTACATCCTCGAGAACGGCCGCATCGTGATGGACGGCGCGGCGCAGAGCCTGCGCGAGAACGAGGACGTGAAGGAGTTCTACCTCGGCGTGGGTGGGGCGGATCGCAAGAGCTTCCGGGATGTGAAGAGCTACAAGCGGCGCAAGAGGTGGCTGGCTTGATGTGTTTGCCTACTGCTTGCGTGTGGGGACGGGCTCGCGCCGATGGGGTACTCCCCTCCGCGAATGTCCCCCGCCTTCGGCTCCTCCTTTATTTCGCTGCGGGGAGTACCCCATCGACGCGAGCCGGGACGCAATCGTTGTTGAACCGCCGGCACCACCGCAGCGCCCACGTGCACAGGGCAGTGGGTGCTTCCCGCAGCGAAATCAAGGAGGAGGCCGAAGGGCGGGGGACATTCGCGGAGGGAAGTACCCGCTGTCCTGTGCACGCGCCCCGGACGCCCCTCTCGAAGCAAGACAGCAGAAATCCGAATTGAACAGATTGAAGGGTACGGACATGACCGACCACTACGACGCACTAGAGATCCGCGACCCTGCCGAACGCGAACGCGACCTGCTGGCCGCGCTGCCCCGACAGATCACCCAGGCCCAGACCGCCGCGCCCGCCCTCTCGAAGATCCTCGACGGCATCAAGGCCGCCGACGTCACCACGCGCGAGGCCCTCGCGAAACTACCGGTCACGCGCAAGTCGGAACTGCTCGAACTGCAGAAGCAAGGCCGCGAGAACGACCCCTTCGGTGGCTTCTCGGCCATTGCGCGCGGCACCCGCATGCCGCGCGTGTTCGCGAGCCCCGGCACCATCTACGAACCCGAGGGCGAGGCGCGCGACTACTGGCGCACCGCGCGCGCGCTGCATGCCGCGGGCTTTCGCAGCGGCGAGCTGATCCACAACAGCTTCAGCTACCACATGACACCGGCCGGCTCCATCATGGAGAGCGGCGCGCGCGCCGTCGGCTGCACCGTGTTCGCGGGCGGCACCGGCCAGACCGAACAGCAGCTCGAGGCCATGGTCGACCTCAAGCCCGAAGGCTATGCCGGCACGCCAAGCTTCCTCAAGATCCTGCTCGAGAAGGCCGAGGAGAAGGGCCAGAAGCTGCCCTGGCTCACCAAGGCCCTGGTCTCGGGCGAGGCCTTTCCGCCGAGCCTGCACGACTGGATCGCCGCGCGCGGCGTGAAGGGCACCCAGTGCTACGCCACCGCCGACCTCGGCCTCATCGCCTACGAGACCAGCGCGCGCGAAGGCCTGGTGCTCGACGAGGGCGTGCTGGTCGAGATCGTGCGCCCCGGCACCGGCGACCCCGTGCCCGACGGCGAGGTCGGCGAGATCGTCGTGACCACCTTCAACCCCGACTATCCGCTGGTGCGCTTCGGCACCGGCGACCTCTCGGCCGTGCTCGCGGGCACCTGCCCCACGGGCCGCACGAACAAGCGCATCAAGGGCTGGCTCGGCCGCGCCGACCAGACCACCAAGGTGCGCGGCATGTTCGTGCATCCCTCGCAGGTGGCCGACATCGCGCGGCGCTTTCCCGAGATCCAGCGCGCGCGGCTCGTCGTGTCGGGAGAGATGGGCGACGACCAGATGAACTTCCGGCTCGAATGCGCGGGCGCGCCCGAAGGCCTGGTGGTGCGCATCGCGGAGGCCGTGCGCGAGGTGACCAAGCTGCGCGGCACCATCGAGCTGGTGGCGCCCGGCAGCCTGCCGAACGACGGCAAGGTGATCGAGGACGCGCGCAGCTACAAGTAGCGCCGGTACAACCGGCGCGTCATCGCGCGCGCCAGCAGCACCGTGAGCGCCGCGTAGAGCGCGATCAGCACGACCATGAAGCCGGCCATCGCGCCGATGCCCTGCAGCGCCTGGACCGCGCCCACCGCGAGCGCGAACCAGAGGAACGCGAAGGCGATGCAGCCCAGTTGCACCAGCACGAAGCTCAGCAGCGCGGCCGACACCGCGCGGAACGGGCGCACCGGCCACAGGCCCGGGCGCGTGCCCAGCCAGCCGCCCCAGACCGCGAGCGCGCAGGCCACGACCGGAGGCAGGGCCCAGGTCAACAGCAACGCCCAGGGCCCGCCGTCCTGCGAGGCGCCGGCCCAGCGCGCCGCCGCGAGCGCGCTCCAGACCTGCAGCGACGCGAACAACGCCCCCACCAGCAGCGCCACCGCCGCGCGCGGCGAGGCACCGGCCGGCACCGTCGAGACTTCATCGGGCGCGCGCGCATCGAGCGCCTCGGCCGCCGCCGAGCGGCTGCGGCGCAACGCGAAGCGCGCCGCGAGCCAGAGGCCCAGCACCAGCACCGCGAGCTGCACCAGCGACTGCAGCAGTGCCGCGAGTCCCAGGCTCAGGCGCGGCATCGCTCCGCCCAGCGCCTCGGCATAGCGGCCGCCCGGCATGAACATCAGCTGCAGCTCGTAGAACAGCGGCGTGAGCGCGAGGTGGTTGAGCACCAGCACCAGCAGCCAGGCCCCGCCGAAACGCAGCCGCGCGCCGCCCGACAGCGCCACCCGCGGCACGCCCAGCCGCTCGAGCGCCTGGCGGCCATGGCTCCAGGCCAGGCCGCCGATCAACGCCCACGACATCGCCGTGCTCGCCACCAGCAGGATCCACACGCCGGCCTGCGCGTAGGCGCGGCGGATCTGCGCCGCATCGTCGGTGCCCGGCAGCAGCAGCATCGCCATGTTGACCGCGAGCAGCACGGCATCGAGGCCGACCGCGATCAGCGCGAAGTCGCGCGGCAGGCGCAGCGCGCGGGCATGGGCGGGGTCGGCGGTCGTCATCGGTCGGTACGTCGTGTCGCGGGAAATGGAAGACAGTCGCCACGAGCGTATCGGAGGACGGCGGGACCGCCGTGTAGGCTCAGTGCGCGAGTGCGGGTTCCCGCGCGGCGGGTTCGGGCCCCACGTAGACCGACTGCGGCCGGATCAGCCGCCCCTTCTGCACCTGCTCGCGCGCATGCGCGAGCCAGCCCGCGGTGCGACCGGCCGCGAACACGCAGGTGAAGCTCTCGCGGCCGAAGCCCAGCGCCTCGAGCAACAGCGCCGTGTAGAACTCGACATTGGTCTCGAGCGGCCGGTCGGGTTTCTTCTCGCGCAGGATCGCGAGCGCGGCCTGCTCCGCGGCCTCGGCCAGCGCGAAGCGCGCGGCATCGACCCCGCCCTCGGCGCTGAGCCGCTTCAGCGCGCCCTTGAGCGCATCGGCGCGCGGATCGCGCACGCGGTAGATGCGGTGGCCGAAGCCCATCAGGCGCTGGCCCTCGGCCACGGCCGCCTCGAGCCAGGCGCGCGCATGGGCTGCGCTGCCGATGGCGTCGAGCGCATCGAGCACCGGCCCGGGCGCGCCGCCATGCAGCGGCCCCTTGAGCGCGCTGATGCCCGCGAGCACCGCCGAGGCCAGGCCCGCGCCGGTGGAGGCCACCACGCGCGCCGCGAAGGTCGAGGCATTGAGGCCGTGGTCGCAGACGGTGACGAGGTAGGTGTCGAGCGCCGCCGCCTGCGCCGCCGTGGGCGCGCGGCCATGCAGCATGCGCAGCATGTCGGCCGCGTGGCCCAGGCCTTCGTCGGGTGCGAGCGCCGGCACGCCGAGCCGCCAGCGCATCACCGCGCCCGTATAGACCGCCGGGCCCGCCAGCAGGCGCAGCGCGGTCGCGAGGTCGTCGCCGTCGGGCAACCGCGCGAGCAGCGCGCGCACGGCCTCGATCGGCGGCAGGCGGCGCAGCTGCGCCTCGTCGCCGGGCTGCAGCCGTTCGAAGGCCTCGCGCCGCGCGCGCCCCAGCGCGACGCGCAGGCTGGCGGCATCGGGCGCGCGTTCGAAGAAGCCCTCGAACAGCGCGGCCGCCACGTCCTCGAACTGCCAGCGGCGCGCGATCTCGTCGAGCGTGTGGCCGCGGATCACCAGCCGGCCCGCCGCGCCATCCACCTCCGACAGCACGGTGTGCGCCGCCACCACGCCTTCGAGTCCATCGTCGTTCATCGTTTCATGCTCCATTCGTGTTCACGATGCGGACGATTCTGGCGCCGCTAACATTGACGTCAATCTTGATCCATTCCATCAACATGACCCGCTCCTCGCCCTGGCTTCCCGCCGCCGAAGCGCTCGCCCTGATGCAGGTGCGGCCCCAGACGCTCTATGCCGGCGTGAGCCGCGGCCGCATCCGCGCCAAGCCCGATGCCGCCGACCCGCGGCGCAGCCTCTACCACCGCGACGACGTGCAGCGGCTCGCGGCGCGCGCGCAGGGGCGGCGCAGCAGCGAGGCGGTGGCGAGCGAGGCGATCCAGTGGGGCGAGCCGGTGCTGCCCTCGGCCGTGTCGACCGTGGCCGGCGGGCGGCTCTGGTACCGCGGGCAGGATGCCTGCGCGCTGTCGATCGGGGCCACGCTCGAGGACGTGGCGGGCCTGCTGTGGGAATGCGCGCCGCCGCGCCTGTCTGCCGATGAAGCCGAAGCGCGCGACGGCATGCCGCCGCTGCAGGCGGGCCTGCGCGCGCTCGCGCTGCGCGCGGCGATCGACCCGCCCTCGCGCGGCCGCTCGCCGCAGGCCTTGCGCGCCGAGGCCGCCGAGGTGGTGGGCACGCTGGCCGATGCGCTGATCGGCAAGGTGCCGGCGAGCGCCGCCGCGCAGCCGCTGCATGCGCGCCTCGCCGCGGCCTGGCGCCGCCCGCGCGCGGCAGCGCAATTGCGTCGTGCGCTGGTGCTGCTGGCCGACCACGAGCTCAATGCCTCGACCTTCGCGGCGCGCGTCACGGCCTCCACCGGCGCCTCGCTCGCGGCCTGCCTGCTGACCGGCCTCGCGACCCTGACCGGCCCGCTGCACGGCGGCGCGGCGCGCGCCGTGCAGGCGCTGGTGCGGCAAGCCGAGCAGTCGAGCGCCGACGCGGCCGCGCGCGAGTGGCTCGCGCACGACCGGCCGCTCGCGGCTTTCGGTCATCCGCTCTATCCGGCCGGCGATGTGCGCTGCGCCGCGCTGCTCGAGGAGCTCGAACTGCCGCCGGCCTTCGCGGCGCTGCGCGAGGCCGGCGAGCGCCTCGTGGGCGAGCCCGTCAACATCGACTTCGCGCTGGCCGCGCTCGCGGCCGTGCACAAGCTGCCGGCCGATGCGCCGCTGGTGCTGTTCGCGCTCGCGCGCAGCGTGGGCTGGACCGCGCACGTGCTCGAGCAGGCGGCCACGGGCCACCTGATACGGCCGCGGGCGCGCTACACGGGGCCGGCCGTCGCGCAGGACTGAAGCGCGGACTCAGTGGTGCTGCAGCGCCGCCTCGTGCGCCAGCTCGAACAAGCGCACCATCTCGCGATTGAAGGCCGGCAGGTCGTCGGGCTTGCGGCTGGTCACGAGCTCGTGGTCGACCACGACCTCCTGGTCGCTCCAGCGCGCGCCCGCGTTGCGCAGGTCGGCGCGCAGCGAGGGCCACGAGGTCATGCGCCGGTCCTTCACGCCGCCGGCATCGATCAGGGTCCAGGGTCCGTGGCAGATCGCCGCGATCGGCTTGCCGGCCTCGACGAAGGCGCGCACGAACGCGACCGCCTTCTCGTCGATGCGCAGGGCATCGGGATTGACGACGCCGCCGGGCAGCAGCAGCGCATCGAAGTCGCCGGGGTTCGCGGTCTTGAGCGGCACGTCGACCTCGAAGGTGTCGGCCGGATCGTGGTGCTTCCAGCCGCGCACGCTGCCGTCGAGCGGCGAGACGACCTGCGTCTTAGCGCCCGCGGCCTCCAGCGCCTTGCGCGGCTCGGTCATCTCGACCTGCTCGAAGCCGTCCGAGACGAGGATCGCGACCGTCATTCCGTCCAGTGAAGAGGTGGTGATGGTGGGCATGGTGAATCACTCCTTGGGTGGGTTTCTCGAGGCAATGAAACTTCACCCTAGGCCCGTGCCGCGCATGCCGCATCGGCCGGCGCCGGCCGCCGTTGTCGGACAGTTCGACGGCCGGCAACCTCCGCTTACTTGTCGAGGCCCGCGAGACAGACGTACTTGACCTCGAGGAAATCGTCGAGCCCGTACTTCGAGCCCTCGCGCCCCAGCCCCGACTGCTTGACGCCGCCGAACGGCGCCTCGGCGGTCGACACCAGGCCGGTGTTGACGCCCACGATGCCCGACTCCAGCGACTCGGCCACGCGCATGATGCGGCCGATGTCGCGGCTGTAGAAGTACGCGGCGAGGCCGAACTCGGTGTCGTTGGCCGCGGCGACGGCCTCCTCCTCGGTGTCGAAGGCGAAGATCGGCGCCAGCGGGCCGAAGGTCTCCTCGCGCGCGAACAGCATGTCGGCGGTGGCGCCGCCGATCACGGTGGGTTCGTAGAACAGGCCGCCGAGCGCATGGCGCTTGCCGCCGGCCAGCACCTGCGCGCCCTTGGCCACGGCGTCGGCCACGTGCTCCTCGATCTTCTCGACCGCCTTGGCATCGATCAGCGGGCCCTGGTTGACGCCGGCCTCGGTGCCGTCGCCGACCTTGAGCGCCTGGACCCTGGCCACCAGCTTCTGCGTGAAGGCCTCGAGCACGCCGCGCTGCACGTAGAGGCGGTTGGCGCAGACGCAGGTCTGGCCGGTGTTGCGGTACTTCGACACCATCGCGCCCTCGACGGCCGCGTCGATGTCGGCATCGTCGAACACGATGAAGGGCGCGTTGCCGCCGAGCTCGAGCGAGAGCTTCTTGATGGTGTCGGCCGACTGCTTCATCAGCGTGCGGCCGACCTCGGTGGAGCCGGTGAAGGTGAGCTTGCGCACGATCGGGCTGCGCGTCATCTCGCCGCCGATCTTGCTGGCCGAGCCGGTGAGCACCGACAGCAGGCCCTTGGGCACGCCCGCGCGCTCGGCCAGTTCGGCGAAGGCCAGCGCCGAGTACGGCGTCTGCGTGGCGGGCTTGACCACCATCGCGCAACCCGCGGCCAGCGCGGGGCCGGCCTTGCGCGTGAGCATGGCGGCCGGGAAGTTCCAGGGCGTGATGGCGGCCGTCACGCCCACGGGCTGCTTGAGCGCGAGGATGCGGCGGTCGGCCTGCGGCGCGGGAATGGTGTCGCCGTAGACGCGGCGCGCCTCCTCGGCGAACCACTCGATGAACGAGGCGGCGTAGGCGATCTCGCCGCGGCTCTCGGCCAGCGGCTTGCCCTGCTCGGTGGTCATGATCAACGCGAGGTCGTCGACGTTGGCCAGCATCAGGTCGTTGAGCTTGCGCAGGATCGCCGAGCGCTCCTTGGCGGGCAGCCGGGCCCAGCCCTTCTGGGCCTTCTCGGCGGCCGCGATGGCGCGCTCGGTCTCGGCCGTGCCGCACATCGGCACGGTGCCGATGGTCTCGCCGTTGGCGGGGTTGGTCACCGCGACGGTGGTGCCGTCGTCGGCATCGATCCAGGCGCCGGCAACGTAGGCCTGCTGGCGCAGCAGGGTCGGGTCTTTGAGTCGAAGGGCGGGCATCGGGCAGGGTCTCCGGGTCGTCGTTGCTGAAAGGGAAAACGACGAGGGGACCACGCCCGGGCCCGGGCCGCAAGCCGTGCGCGCCAAATCCGCGCGTGCGGCTCGGGTTTGAAGACCTACTTGCAGCTCGCGGGCAGGGCCTTCTCGGCCAGGCCCTCGCCGGCGCCGCAGGTCCAGCGCAGGCCGTCGCCGGCGGGCGCGGGCTCCATCAGCAGCGTGCCGCGCGCGGTCTGCACCTCGACCACCATGGTGTCGCTGTCGAGCCGCAGCGCGGTGCCGTCGGGCAGGGTCTCGCTCAGCCCCGCGGCCTCGAGGCTCTCGGGGATCTCCTCCTTCTCGCGGTAGTACTCGGCGAGCGCGAGGCGCACCGGCGCGCCGTTGGCCCAGGCCTGCGCGACCACCGCGCGCGACTGGTAGTCCTGGTAGGCGGGGAGTGCCACCGCGGCCAGGATGCCGATCACGGCCACCGTCACCAGGATGCCGAGCGCGCCGCCGCCGGCGCGCCCCGCGTAGGGCACGAACAGGCCCAGCAGGTAGGCCGCGGGATTGCGCTCGGGCAGGCGCGCGGCCGGATCGATGGCGCGCGCCACGCGCTTGGTGAGCCAGGGGTAGCCGCCGACCACCTCGTGGAACGAGCCCCAGAAGCCGGCATTGGCGCGCGACTGCGCCGCATAGGCGTTCATGTCGACGTTGCGCCACTGGTGCGCGCCGGCGGCCAGCGCCAGCAGCGCGCGCGGCGCGGAGTCGAGCTGCTCGCAGCAGGCGGCGCCGTGCAGGTCGCAGGTGTATTCCTTGGCGCGCGCATAGGCCGCGCCCAGCAGCGGCAGCCACAGCACCGGCGCGCGCCAGAAATGGCCCGTGAGGTGCTTGCGCCGGATGTGGCCGAGCTCGTGGCCGATGTAGAAGTTGATGCCGTCGGGCTGCGGCTCCATGGCGTCGACCACGTCCGACAGCAGGATCACGAAGTCGCGCCCGAGGAAGCGGGTGGCGAAGGCGTTGAACATGCCGTCGCCGTGCAGCAGGTAGGCCTCGGGCGGCTTGGCGATGCCCAGGCGCGCGCAGCAGGCCTCGAAGCGCGCGTTGAGCTCGGGCAGCTGGGTCGGCGAGAGCTTCACGCCGGTGCCCTTGATCCAGGCGATCAGCGCCGAGTGCGCGAAGCAGTAGCCGATGAAACCCATCAGCAGGTAGAGCAGCAGGATGCCGAAGGTGCCCACCAGCAGGGCCAGCCAGACCAGCAGGCCGAGCACGAGCGTGATCGCGCCGAGCGTGCGCTCGCGCGGATAGACCAGAGGATCCATGTGTGTTTTCCCTTCTTTTGTCGCGGCCCGGCGGGCCGCACCGTCGTTGCGGCATGCGCGCCCCCCATGGCGCGTCTCCCAGGGAAACATCATGCCCGAGCCACGCGGCGCGACGGTGGCACCCCTCCTTCCGCAGGAGCCGCCGCCCGCCTTGCCATGTGGACTAGGGCTTGTGGGGATTCGTCAGCGCATGGTCAGCCTTTAAGATCGCGCCCGCTTTCAATTTCCCTTCATTCCTTTTTCCTCTTCCGGGGGTCCTCTCCATGAAAAAACTGCTAGCCCTGACGGCGATCGCCGCTGTTGCCATCGGCGCCCACGCCCAGGACTACCCGAGCGGCAAGCCCATCAGCATCGTGGTGCCCTTCGCCGCCGGCGGCCCCACCGACCGCGTCGCGCGCGACCTGGCCGAGGCGCTGCGCAAGCCGCTGGGCGGCGCCAGCGTGGTGATCGACAACGTGCCCGGCGCGGGCAGCTCGATCGGCGCGGCCAAGGTGGCGCGCGCGGCACCGGACGGCTACACGCTGCTGCTCAACCACATCGCGATGTCGACCATCCCGACGCTGGTGCGCAACGTGCCGTTCAAGGTCGAGAGCGACTTCGAGTACCTGGGCATCATCAACGACGTGCCGATGACGCTGATCGCCAAGCCCAGCCTGCCGGCCAACAACTACAAGGAACTGACCGACTGGATCGCCGCCAACAAGGGCAAGATCAACCTCGGCAACGCGGGCGTGGGCTCGGCCTCGCACCTGTGCGGCCTGCTTTACCAGAGCGCGATGAAGACCGAGATGACGCCCGTGCCCTACAAGGGAACGGCTCCGGCCATCACCGACCTGATCGGCGGCCAGATCGACCTGCTGTGCGACCAGACCACGAACACCTCGCCGCAGATCGAGGGCAAGAAGGTCAAGGCCTATGCCGTGACCACGCCCAAGCGCCTGACGGTGCCGCTGCTCAAGGACCTGCCCACGCTGCAGGAGTCGGGCCTGAAGGACTTCCAGGTCACGATCTGGCACGGCCTCTACGCGCCCAAGGGCACGCCGGCACCGGTGCTCAAGAAGATCAACGATGCGCTGAAGGTCGCGCTCAAGGACCCCGACTTCCTGAAGAAGGAAGAAGCGCTGGGCGCCGTGGTCGCGGTCGACGGTCGCATCGAGCCCGATGGCCACAAGAAGTTCGTGCAGGCCGAGATCGCCAAGTGGAGCCCGATCATCAAGGCCGCCGGCGTCTACGCCGACTGAGCGCCGATCGCTTCGCAGAAACAGAAAAGCCGCCTGGCCCTTCGCGGGGCCAGGCGGCTTTTTCATGGCCGCTCGCGCGCCCGTCAGGGCTGGGTCACGGTCCAGAGCTCGAAGCTGCGGCGCTGGTCGACCAGGCGCGGCGTGCGCGCGCTGAACACGAAGTTGCTGATCGAGGTGCCCTGCGCGTACTGGCGGTTGCTGCCGGTGCCCGGCGCGCAGTGGGTGTCCTGGGCGCCCGAGGGCTGGCAGTAGGCGATCACCTTGCGCAGGTTGGAGCGCAGCGTCACGTTCTCGCTGTAGCGCGCGGTGTTGCCCGGCGCGCGGCCGAAGATGCCCAGCGAGATCGGCGCATAGGCACCGGAGGGAACGCTCCAGCCGTCGGTGTTGCCGGCGGCGCTGAAGTCCACGTTGTTGGACGAGGGGTCGTTGGGATCGATGGCCGGGAACACCAGGCCGCGGCCGGTGTTGCGGGTCTCCTCGAGCAGTTCGGCGCGCAGCGCCGGCGTGAGCTCGACCAGCGCGGCCGCGCGCGCCTCGGCGATCGTCGGCACGCGCGAGAAGGTGCGCGCGTACTGGACCACGTTGGGCCGCTCGGGGTCGACATGGAAGAACTCGAGGCGCCACACGGCCTGGTCGGGCAGCGCGGCGAGCTGAGCGTCGGTGAAGGCCGGTGCGGCGAACAGGTTGCCGCTGTCGATGTCGGACGGACTGCCGACCTGCGTGGCGTCGCGGTACTGCGCCGCCATGCGCCACACGGGCGAAGCCAGCGGCGTGCCGCCCTGCGAGCCGTCGGCCGTGAGCACCAGCGTGGTGATGCTGCCGTTGGGCACCAGCACCAGCGAGCGGCCCGGCAGCGCGGTCGAGGTCGCCACCACCTTCGAGAACAGCGGGTTGCCCTGCGCGTCGCGCCGGTTGTCGACGCTGACGGTGTAGCCGACCGAATGGAACACCAGGTTCTGGTGCTTGAGGAAGTCCTTCATGTCCAGGTGCGGCCGCACGCTGGCGCGGTAGGCGTTCTCGTTGCCGACCAGCTTGAGCGCGCCGCCGACGATGCGCGCGTTGAAGACGTCGTTGTCGGTGTTGCCCAGCACGTCGGTCCAGCGGTAGGTGAGCGCGACATCGCCGTTGGCGTAGAAGTACTCGAAGTTGCCGCGGTCGTGCTTGAGGTTGGTCGGGCCGGCGCGGAACAGGCTCTCGAAGGAACGGCGCGCGCCGCTCTCGACGCGGCCGATGCGCGCGCCGAACGAGACGAAGTTGGCCGGGTCGTCGCCCACGAACAGCGTGCGGCAGGCCGGAGCGACCACGTTCGAGGCGTCGCCGTAGGCATTGCCGTCGCCGTTGACGGTGCTGTTCACGCGCTGCGCGAGCGGCAGCGCATAGCAGGCGTTGAGGCGCTCGAGCAGCGCCTGCACCATCTGCGGCGTGGGCGGCTGCTGCACGGCCTCGGCGGCGATCGCGGGCAAGGGTTCGATCCGCGCATCGCCGCTGCGGAACACCAGCGACACCGGCGCGCTGTCCTCGCCGGCCGGCAGCGACTTGACGGTGATCTCGATGCTCGCGGCGCTGCCGTCGGGGCGCACCGAGACGCTCAGGGTGTCGAGCACGCGGTCCTGGCCGGTGCCGTCGGCGCTGAAGGCGCCGCCGATCGGATCGATGGTGGTGCCCAGCGCGCTCAGCAGCGGCTGCAGCGCATCGAGCAGCTGCTTGACCTGCGCGCCGATCGTGCCGGCCGTGACCGCGCCGGCGTTGGCCTGCACCGCCTCGAGCAGCTTCGCGGGATCGCCGCCGGGCGCGAGCCGCGACACCACCACGGTGGTCAGCGGCGTGACGTTGGCGGTGCCGGTGGCGCTGCTCGCGGTGGTGCTGTAGAGCACGAGGTCGTCGCGCACCGCCTGGATCACCAGCGGCGCCTTGGTGCCAGCGGGCAGCGTGCAGCTGTAGCGGCCGTCGTCTCCGGTGCGGACCTCGCAGACCTTGGCGCCGGTCTGGTCGAACACGGTGAGCGCGGCGCCCGCGAAGGGCGCGCCGGTGGCGGCCGTGCCGCTGAGCGTGGTGGTGGATGCGGCCGGCGGCGTGGTGCCGCCGCCGGAAGAGGAGGGCGGGATGAAGCCGAAGCCACCGCCGCCGCCCCCACCACCGCCGCCGCAGGCGGCGAGCAGCGCGAGGGTCATCGCGGACAGGGCCAGGGGGATTCTTCGCACGGGCAGGGACATGGTCGAGCTCCTCTCTCTCTTGGTGTTGTCGGGGTTGGGATGGATCGGCTCCGGTGAATCCGGAGACTGCGGAAACGATATCTTTCGTTTTCGCTCGGCGAATGGTGCAAATGCACCATTCACACATCCCGCGCCCTCCCCTGAACGGGTGATGCGTGAGCGGCGACAGCTTCCGAAGATCGAACCCGATGAGTACTCCCGGGCTACAAGATTTCAGCGGGCTCCTGCTGCGGCTGTACCGACACGCGCACGAACTGCCGATCGACGACTTCCAGGACGCGGCGCTGCAGCTGATCAAGCCGGTGCTGCCCTTCGACTCCTGCATGTGGGGCACGGCCTCGCGCGGCACGGCCGGCATCGACATCCACACGCTGCACCTGCACAACCAGTCGATGGAGATGATCGAGAGCTACGAGCGCGTGAAGCACCTCGACACCGCGGCCGCCGAGGTCGCGCGCCGCCCGCGCACCACGCTGGCCTTCAATGCCGACGCCTGGTTCTCGGGCCGGCACCAGGGCGCGCTGCGCGAGCACGGCCGGCGCCACGAGCAGGCCAACTTCTTCATCACCTCGGACGTGCATGCCGCGAGCGGGCTGGTGCACTGGATCACGCTGTTCCGCGCCGACGCCGAGGCCCATGGCACGCCCGAGGAGACGCAGCTGCTGTCGGCGCTGGCGCCGCATGCGATGCAGGCGCTGTCGCTCAACCGCATCGTGCACCTCGACCGGCTCGAGGCCCCGCTGGGCGGCACGCCCGGCGGCTCGGCCATCGGCGATCTGCACGGCGTGCTCTACCACGCCGACAGCGCCTTCGAGGAACTGCTGCGCCGCGAATGGCCGGGCTGGCACGGCCGCACGCTGCCCGGCGCGATGCTCGAGGCCTTCCTGCAGGGGCAGCCGCGCTATGCGGGCCGCGCCCTCGTCGCGAGCCACCACGTCGAGCAGCGGCTGCTGTTCCTCAAGTGCCGCGCGCGCTGCCGCGCCGACGACCTGACGCCGCGCGAGCACACCATCGCGCAGCTGGTGGCGCGCGGCAACACGCACAAGGAGATCGCGGCCATGCTGCACCGCGCGCCGGCCACGGTGCGCAACCACATCCAGTCGATCTACGAGAAGCTCGAGGTCGGGAACGTGGCGGGGTTGATTCAGGAGCTGGGCCGCGCGGGCGGGTGAGTGTTCGGTACGAGGTGCGTCCACGGGCCGTGGCGGGCTCACGCCAATGGGGTACTCCCCTCCGCGAATGTCCCCCGCCTTCGGCTCCTCCTTTATTTCGCTACGGGGAGTACCCCATCGACGTGAGCCGGGACGCAATCGTCGTGCTCCGCCGGCACCACCGCAGCGTCTCCCGTGCACAGGGTATCGGGTGCTTCCCGCAGCGAAATAAAGGAGGAGCCCGAAGGGCGGGGGACATTCGCGGAGGGAAGTACCCGATGCCCTGTGCACGCGCCCCGAACAAAAGCCCCCGACAACCGAAGCCCCCTACTTCGGACGAATCGCGTCGGCCGTGCCCTGGATGAAGGCCTTGATGCTGTCGATGTCGTCGGCCGACAGCTTGCCCGTGAAGTCGGGCATGCCGCGCGCCATCGCCGGGCCCTTGAGCACGAACTTGTCGAGGTTCTCGATGTACGCGGAATCGAGGTAGCCGAGGTTCGGGATGTTGCCGCCGCGGTCCACGCCGGGCACGCCGTGGCAGAAGACGCAGTTGCTGACGTAGAGCATGGTGCCGGCCTGGACCTTGGCGGGGTCGTACTTCACGCCCTGCACCAGCTTGCTCATGCGGTACTGCACGAAGTCCGGCATCTTCGCCGTGCCGCCGACCGCGAAGGTGTAGACGGTGCCCGGGCCCTGGCGCTCGGTGGCGCGCTGCGCGAGGCCGTAGACGCCGCCCCAGCCCACGGCCACCGACACGTACTGCTTGCCGTCGACCATGTAGGTGGCGGGCGCGGCGACCACGCCGGTGCCGGTGGGGGTCTCCCAGAGCTTGTCGCCGTTGCGCGCGTCGTAGGCCACGAGCCGGCCGTCGGCCGTGCCCTGGAACACCAGGTTGCCCGCGGTGGTGAGCGTGCCGCCGTTCCACGGCGACGCATAGTCCACGCCCCAGGCTTCCTTCTGCTTCACCGGATCCCAGGCCACGAGGCGGCCGAAGGGCTTGCTCGTGGGCGGCTCGACGTTGGCGAACTTGCCGGTATTCCAGCCCAGCGCGGCATGCGGGCGGCCCGGTGCGTTCTGGTCGAACTTCCAGTCCTTGTCGTCCATCAGGTTCAGCGGCACGTGCTGCGCGGGCAGGTAGGCCAGGCCGGTCTGCGGATTGAAGGACATCGGGTGCCAGTTGTGCGCGCCGAAGGGGCCGGGGATGCTGTCGCCGGGCTTCTCGTTCTGGCGCGCGGCGGCGATCTCGATCGGCCGGCCGTTCTTGTCGTAGCCCGTGGCCCAGTTCACTTCGACGAAGTTCTTCGCCGAGATGAACTTGCCGTTGGTGCGGTCGATGACGAAGAAGAAGCCGTTCTTCGGCGCATGCAGCACCACCTTGCGCTGCTTGCCGTCGACCTTGATGTTGGCCAGGATCATCGGCTGCGTGGAGGTGTAGTCCCAGTTGTCGCCGGGCGTCTCCTGGTAGTGCCAGACGTACTTGCCGGTGTCGGGGTTGAGCGCGACCACCGAGCCCAGGTAGAGGTTGTCGCCGCCCTTGGGGCTGCGTGCCTTGTGGGCCCAGGGCGAGCCGTTGCCGGTGCCGATGTACATCAGGTTGAGCTCGGGATCGAAGGCCATCGAGTCCCACACGGTGCCGCCGCCGCCGGCCTCCCAGTATTTGCCGTCGGGGTCCCAGGTCTTGGCGGCGCGCGCCATGGCCTCGTCCTCGAAGGGCTTGGCCGGGTCGCCGGGCACGGTGAACCAGCGCCACTTCTGTTCGCCGCTGGCCGCGTCGTAGGCCGTGATGTAGCCGCGCACGCCGTACTCGGCGCCGCCGTTGCCGATGATCACCTTGCCCTTGAAGACGCGCGGCGCGCCGGTGATGGTGTAGCTGCCCTTCTGGCCCTCGATGGTGTTCTTCTCCCAGAGCTTGCGGCCGGTGGCGGCATCGAGCGCGATCAGGCGCCCGTCGAACGCGCCCACGTAGACCTTGCCCTGGTACAACGCAACGCCTCGGTTCACCACGTCGCAGCAGCCCTTGAAGCCTTTGGACCTATCGACCTCGGGATCGAAGGTCCACAGCTTCTGGCCGGTGCGCGTGTCGATCGCATGCACCACGCTCCACGAGGCCGTGACGTACATGATGCCGTCGACCACCAGCGGCGTGGCCTCGACGCCGCGCGTGGACTCGAGGTTGTACGACCAGACCAGGCCGAGCTGCTTCACGTTGCCGGCGTTCACCTGGTCGAGCTTGCTGAAGCGGGTCTCGGCGTAGTCCAGCCCGATGCTGGGCCAGTCGGGCGTCTGCTTCTGCGCCGCGTTGGCGCGGATGAAGCCGCCGTCGACGCGCCGGGCGGCCGCCGCGGCACGGTCTTGGGCGGAGGGCCCGCTGCCCTGCGCCGAGGCGATCGATGCGAGCGCGAACAGCCATGCGGCGGCCAGCGCCGCCAGCGCGGAGGAATTCCTTCTTCGGGTCATCGTGGGTCTCCTTGTGCCCAGAGAATCGTCCGGGCGGCGCGCGCGTTCACCTTCGGGATTTCCCCGATCCGGTGCTGTTCCATTGCGGAACACATTCGATGCTGGTCCCGGTACCCCACGGAGGCGATGGCACATGACCCTCGACAGGCTGGGCACGGCGAACGCGCCGCGCCAACTCTTCGCCACCACGCCGGCACAGCGCGTGGCACTCGCGCGGCAGCAGTTCTTCGAGGAAGGCGTGCGGCCCTCGGGCCTCGTCGGCGAAGCGGTGCTGCAGTCGTGGATGCGCTGCTGCCGCACCCACAGCGACCGCCAGCGCATCGTGCCCTTCGATCCCGTCACGCCGAGCCGGCTGCATGCCACGCTGGCGCGCAACCGCGAGCTGCTCGAGGTGGCGCGCCAGGAGCTCGCGACCATGGAGCATTCGCTCGCGGGCACCGACTGCCGCGTGATCCTCACCGACCGCGACGGCGTGGTGGTGCACGTCACGCACGAGTCCGCGCCCGCGCACCAGCCGGTGCTGCGCAAGACCGCGCGCGTGGGCGTGAACATCTCCGAGCGCGTGGTGGGCACCACCGCGCCGGGCATCGTCGCGAGCACCGGCCTGGCCTGCACGGTCGACGGCGCCGAGCACTATTTCGACGTGCTGCGCGAGATGCAGTGCGCCGCGGCACCGATCCGCGGCATCGACGGCCGGCTCGCGGGCGTGCTCGACCTCACGGTGGAGGCGCAGCGCTTCGGCTTCGACGCCGCCTCGATGGTGGCGCTCTATGCGACCACGATCGAGAACCGCCTCTTGCAGGCGCAGTCGCGCGAGCAGCTGATCCTGCGCTTCCAGGCCAGCCCCACGCTGCTGGGCACGCCGCTCGAGGGCCTCGCGGGCATCGCGTCGGACGGCACCATCGCCTGGCTCAACGGCGCGGGGGCGCGGCTCATCGGCCACCTGCCCGAGCAGCCCGATGCGCGCGGCGTCGAATGCCTGCTGGGCCACGACCTCGCGAGCCTGCTGCGGCTGGGCCGGCGCGAGTCGGCGCAGCCGCTGCGGCTGGCCAGCGGGCTCGGCGTGTGGGTGCAGGCGCGGCTGCAGGGGGCCGACGGCGTCGACTTCGGACACGCGGTGGCGCTGGCGCAGCGCGTCGAGGCACCGGCGCCGGCACAGGAGCCGCCGCAGCAGATGCAGCAGGAGGACACGCCGGAGCAGCAGTCCGCCGATGCGCCGGCCGCGCCGCAGGCCGGCACGCTGCGCGAGCACAGCCGCAAGCTGATCGAGGAGACGCTGGCCGCGCACGGCGGCAACGTGTCGCAGGCGGCGCGGCAATTGCGCGTGTCGCGCGGCACGCTGTACCGGCGGCTGCGCGGCTGGGAACAGGGGAGCGACGAGCCCGGCGACGCCTAGCTCACTCGCCCTCGCGGCCCGAGCCCGCCTCCACCGGCTGCGATTCGAGCAGCACGCAGATCGCGCGCACCTGCTGCTCGATGATCTTCGCCACCTCGGCGCGGCGCGCCGGCCCCATGCGGCTGGAGATCGCGGCCACGCTCACGGCCGCGATCGGGTTGTCGGGCGGAAAGGCGACGCCGATGGCGGCCGCGCCCGGCGTGGCCGCGCTGTCGAGGAAGGAATGGCCCTGCGCGCGCGTCTGCGCGATGGCCTCGCGCAGGAAGCCCGGCGCGAAGGCGGCGCCGAACTTCGCATAGCGCGCCTCGTTGGCGGCCACGATCAGTTCGGCTTCGGCCTCCGGCAGCGCGCTGAGGATCGCGAGGCCGCCCGCGCCCACGCCCATGGGCCGGCGGATGCCGACGTCGAGCGTCAGCGCCTTGATCGGATAGGCACCGAGCGCGCGGCTGGTGCAGATCGATTCGGGGCCGCGCCGCTCGCTGAGGTAGACCGTGTCCTGCGTGAGTTCGGCGACGGCGCGCAGCGCCGGCTCGCACAGCTCGCTCAGGTGGTAGCGCGGCTGGGCCAGCATGCCGAGCTCGTGCAGCAGCGGACCCAGGTGGTACTTGCGCGTGAGCAGGTCGCGCACCAGCAGGCCCTCGACCTCGAGCCGCTGCAGCATGCGAAAGCAGGTCGACATCGGCAGGCCGCTGAGGCTCACGACATCGGCGATGCGCATGCCGCGCCGCCCGCGCGAGGCCACCACGCGCAGCATGCCCACCACGCGCTCGATGCTCTGCGTGCCCGAGCGCGCGGCGGCGGCGGCCGGCGGCGGGGCGGTCTTGGCGGTGGTGCGGCGTTTAGTTTCCACGATGCGGCAGTAATTCGGGTTGCTCCCCAATGGGGAAGAATTTCCCTCGACTGTAATCGGTGGATCGAAACCCAAGGACTGCCACATCGTGGAAGTCGAAAGCCGAACAAGATGCCCCAGACGATGACCGAGAAAATCCTGGCCCGCGCCGCCGGCCGGCCGCGCGTGAGGCCGGGCGAGGAGATCACGGCGCGGCCCGATTTCGTGATCGCCTACGACTTCCCGGGCTACACCGACGTGTTCTTCAAGGAGACGCGCGAGGACTTCGGCATCGAGAAGGTCGCGAGCCCCGAGCGCTTCGTGCTGTTCATCGACCACATGGTGCCGGCCACCGCGCCGAAGGAAGAGGAGCTGCACAAGATCACCCGCGCCTGGGGCAAGGAACAGGGCGTGCCGGTGCACGAGCGCGAGGGCATCGGCCACCAGGTCGCGGCCGAGCTCGGCTATGCCACGCCGGGCGCCTTCGCCGTGCACTTCGACGGCCACGTGAGCCAGCTCGGCGCCTTCGGCACCTTCGCCTTCGGCGCGCGCAAGGGCGTGCTCGAGTCCTTCGTGACCGAGACGCTGACCTTGACCGTGCCCGCGACGGTCAAGGTCGAACTCACGGGCACGCTGCAACCCGGCGTGATGGCGCGCGACGTGTTCCATCACATGGTGCGCGTGATGGGCCCGGCCTCCTGCCGCTTCAAGGTGGTGGAGCTCTGCGGCCCCGTCATCGACGCCATGAGCATCGAGGGCCGCCAGACCCTCTGCGGCCAGGCCATGTTCCTGGGCGCGACCACGATGCTGATCGCGCCCGATGCGAAGACGCTGGCCTACGTGCAGGGCCGCTCGAAGATCGCGCTCGATCCGGTCTACCCCGATGCCGATGCGACGTACGAAAGCGTGGTGACGATCGACGTCTCGGCGCTCGAGCCCATCGTGGTGATTCCGCCGAGCCCCGCCAACACGCGCGACCTCCAGGACTACACCGGCATCGAGGTGCACACCGGCTACCTGGGCTCGTGCGCCAGCGGCCGGCTCGAGGACCTGCGCATCGCGGCCGAGGTGCTGCGCGGGCGCCGCATCCAGCCGGGCTTCCAGCTGCACGTGGTGCCGACCTCCAAGGCCATCATGGCGGCGGCCGCGCGCGAGGGGCTGATCGAGGTGCTGGTCGAGGCCGGCGCCTTCATCAGCTCGCCGAGCTGCGACTACTGCTTCGGCCGCATCGCCACCATGAGCGACGGCCAGCGCGCCGTGTCCACCGGCACGCTCAACACGCCGGGCCGCATGGGCAGCGTGGATTCGGAGATCTACATCTGCAACGCGGCCGTGGTCGCCGCCTCCGCGCTCGAGGGCCGCATCGCCGACCCGCGGCCCTACCTGGCGGCGGCGCGCGAAGGAGTCGCGGCATGAGCCTCGTGAATCTGCGCGGCCGCGCGGCCTGGGTCTTCGAGGAAGACGACTACGACATCGACCTGATCGTCGGCGTGCGCAACATCAAGATCACCGACGTGAAGGAACTGGCCGCGCTGGCCATGGCCGACTACATGCCCGGCTTCGCGGCCGGCGTGCACAAGGGCGACCTGCTGGTCGGCGGCCACAACTTCGGCTACGGCCATCCGCACTACCCGGCCATGCGCGCCATGCGGCACCTGGGCATCGCGGCGGTGATCGCCGAATCCTTCTCGCCGGGCTTCTTCCGCGGCGAGACCAGCATGGGCTTTCCGCTCGTGAGCTGCCCGGGCATCCGCGCGGCCACGGCGCGCGGCGACGAACTGACGGTCAACTGGGACACGAACGAAGTGAGAAACCTGCGCTCGGGCCAGACGCTGATGCTGCAGCCCTTCTCGGCCTCCGAGCGCGGCATGCTCGACGCGGGCGGACTCATCCCTTATCTGAAGCGACGCGTGGCCCCCGCGAGCTGAGCCTCCTTTTCTCTTCCTTTGCAGTGAGTTCATGGCGCAGCGCCCATGTCGGGTCGCCACGCCCTTTTTCTGGAGACACACGATGACCTCATCCCGCCAGGCGCTGCGCCAGCGCATCACCCACGGCCCGACGCTCTGGTTCGGCGGCGCGCAGGACGCGCTGTCGGCCCTGCTGGTCGATCAGTCGGAATTCGACGGCATCTTCAGCACCGGCTTCGGCGTTTCCGCCGCGCTGCTGGGCCAGCCCGACATGGAGCTCTACACGCTGAGCGAGAACGTCGCCACCGTGAACCGCATGGCGAACGTGGTGCGCAAGCCGATCTTCGTCGACGCCGACACGGGCTACGGCAGCGTGCTCAACGTGGGCCGGGCGGTGCGCGAGTTCGAGAAGGCCGGCGCCGCGGCGCTGCAGCTCGAGGACCAGTTGAGCCCCAAGCGCTGCCCGGCCGCGGCGGCGCCCTCCACGCTGGTGTCCATCGACGACGCGGTGGCGCGCATCAAGGCCGCGCTCGATGCGCGCCAGGACCCCGACCTGCTGATCGTCGCGCGCACCGATGCCCAGGACCCCGGCGAGGCGCTCGAGCGCGCCGCGCGCTATGCCGAGGCCGGCGCCGACCTGATCCAGCCGATCTCGCGCACCTTCGAGCGCCACGAGCAGCTGGTGCAGCTGCGCGAGGCCTGCGGCCGCCGGCTGTCGCTGATGCTGATGGCCGGCACCTGGATGACGGCGCTGACGCGCGAACAGATCGAGAGCGTGGCGGCCTTCGCGAGCTATCCGATCGCGGGCCTCTTGACCACCGTGCACACGGTGCAGGCCAACCTGCGCGAACTGGCGCGCCGCCGCTCGGGCGATTTCGCCGACCTGCCCTTCGCCCAGACCTCGATGGCCGACTTCAAGCACATCATCGGCTGGCATGCGCTCGAGGAACGGCAGGCGCACTACGAGGTCCGCTGAGCCGGCCCCGTCCGTTTTCCCATCAGAAGAATCAGGAGCACACGTGCGTACCCTCACCCTCATCGGCCGTGTCCTCACGGCGGGATCCCTGGCGCTGGCCTTCGGCGGCGCCGCCCTGGCGCAGGACGCGGCCTATCCGACCAAGCCGATCCGCCTGGTCGTTCCCTACCCGCCGGGCGGCGCCACCGACGTGGCCGCGCGCATGCTGGGCCCGCGCCTGCAGGAGGAGCTGGGCCAGACCGTGCTGGTCGACAACCGGCCCGGCGCGGGCGGCAACATCGCCATGGTCAACGTGATGCAGAGCCCCGCCGACGGCCACACGCTGGCGGTGACGCTCACGGGCATGCTGTCGATCAACCCGGTCATCTACAAGAAGGCGGGCTTCCAGGCCTCGGACTTCGTGCCGGTCGCGCGCGTGTCGCTGGCGCCGCTCTTGCTGGTGGTGCCCGAGAAGTCGCCGTACAAGAACGTGCAGGAGCTGCTGGCCGCGGGCAAAAAGGCCGGCAAGGGCGGCATGCCCTACGGCTCGGCCGGCGCGGGCGGGCTCTCGCACCTGGCCTCGGAAGCCTTCAACGCCAACGCCGACGGCAACTTCACGCACGTGCCCTACAAGGGCGGCGCGCCGCTGGTGCAGGCGCTGATGGCCAACGAGGTGAGCTGGGGCCTGCTGGGCACGGGCGACGTGCGCAGCTTCATCCAGTCGGGCAAGCTCAAGGCCATCGGCCAGCTGCGCAACGGCCGCTCCGAGCTGTGGCCCGAGGTGCCGACCCTGACCGAGCAGGGCGTGCCCGGCGGCGTGGACTTCGACGTCTGGTTCGGCGTGGTCGCGCCCGCGAAGACGCCGCCCGCGGTGGTCAAGCTGCTCGGCGAGAAGATCGCCAAGATCACGGCCGAGCCGGCCTTCCGCAAGCGGCTCAACGACCTCGGCGGCGTGGCGCCCGCGACCGGCAACACGCCCGAGGCCTTCGCCGAGGTGCTCAAGCGCGAGCTCGCGATCCTGCCGAAGGCGGCGCAGGACGCGGGCCTGCAGCTCGATTGAGTTCCTAGCGCTTGGGCAGCGCGTAAGCGATCACGTGGTCGCCGGTGCGCGTGCCCAGCGAGCCATGGCCGCCCGCGGCCACCACCACGTACTGGCGGCCGTCCGCGCCCTGGTAGGTCATGGGCGTGGCCTGCCCGCCCGCGGGCAGGCGGCTGCGCCAGATCTCGCGGCCGCTGTTCACGTCGTAGGCGCGCAGGTAGTAGTCGAGCGTGCCCGAGAGAAAGGCCACGCCGCCGCCCGTGAGGATCGGGCCGCCGAGGCTGGGCACGCCCATCGCGAAGGGCAGCGGCAGCGGCGAGCTGTCGCGCACGGTGCCGTTCTTGTGCTTCCAGAGGATCTGGCCGCTGCGCAGGTCGGCCGCCGCCACGTGGCCCCAGGGCGGCGCCTGGCACGGCAGGCCGAGCGCCGAGGTGAAGGGCTTGAGCTTCACCGCGAAGGGCGCGCCGAAGTTCTCGTTGAGCGCGGGCAGGCTGCCCTCGGGCGGCTTGCCGCCCTGCACGTAGAGCGTGCTGTCGTCGGCGCGCGGGATCAGCGTGGAGACGAAGGCCAGCGAGGCCGGCGTGGCGAACGCGATCTGGCGCTGCGGATCGACCGCGACGCCACCCCAGTTGAAGACGCCGAAGTTGCCCGGGTAGATCAGCGAGCCCTGCGTCGACGGCGGCGTGAAGCGGCCCTCGTAGCGCAGCCGGTGGAAGGCGATGCGGCAGGCCAGCTGGTCGAACACGGTGGCGCCCCACATGTCGGCCGGCCGCAGCGCGGGCGGGTCGAAGGACAGGCCCGACACCGGCTGCGTCGGCGCCGTGCGGTCGCCCTGCGCGGCGCCCTGCGGCGCGGCCTGCTCGCGCACCGGCACTACGGGCTGGCCGGTGCGGCGGTCGAGCACGAACAGCTCGCCCTGCTTGGTCGGCTGCACCAGCGCCGGTACGCGCACGCTGCCCACGCGCAGGTCGACCAGGCTGGGCTGCGCGGGCACGTCGTAGTCCCAGAGGTCGTGGTGCACGGTCTGGAAATGCCAGCGCACGCGGCCGGTCGCGAGGTCGAGCGCGACCACCGACGACGCATAGCGCTCGGCGCCCTCCGTGCGCTTGCCGCCCCACTGGTCGGGCGGCTGGTTGCCCATGGGCACGTAGACCATGCCGAGCTTCTCGTCCACGCTCGAGATCGACCAGCTGTTGGGCGAGTTGACGGAATAGGTCCGGCCCGGGCCGATCGGCGCGGTGTCCTCGGGCCGGCCCAAATCCCAGTTCCACACCAGCGCGCCGGTCTCGATGTCGAAGGCGCGGATCACGCCCGAGGTCTCCTGCGTCGAGACGTTGTCGAGCACGGTGCCGCCCACCACGATCAGCGAGCGCGTGACCACCACCGGCGAGGTCGCGTAGTACGAGCCCGGCTTCACGTTGGGCATGTTCTTCCACAGGTCGATCTGGCCGCTGCCGCCGCCGAAGCGCAGGCAGGGCTTGCCGCTCTCGGGATCGAGCGCGAGCACGCGGCCGTCGGCCGTGGGCATGAACAGCTTGGCGGCGCAGGCGCCATCGGCCGAGAGGTTGGGCGACGGGGCCGCGGCCGGCGGCGGCTGGTACGAGAGGCCGCGGCAGGTGAGATGCTGCAGCGCGAGCGAGGGCGCGATCTTCGGCGTGTGGCGCCACAGCTCCTGTCCCGTGGTGGCATTCAGCGCCACCACCGACTGGTGCGGCGTGCAGAGGAACAGCCGCTCGCCGACCTTCAGCGGCGTGACCTCGAAGGTGGTCTCCTCGGGATCGCCGGGCTGGCCGCGCACGTCGCCGGTGCGGTAGTGCCAGGCCTCCTCGAGCTGCGACACGTTCACTGGCGTGATCTGGCCCAGCGTCGAATAGCGCTGGCCCATGGCGGTGCCGCCGTAGGCGGTCCAGTCGGCGCCGGCGGGGGGCAGCGCCTCGCTGGTGAAGGGCGGATCGGCCTGCGGCGCGATGCCATCGAGGCGCTCGTCGCCGCGCACCCACGACAGCACGGCCGCCACCGCGAAGGCCGCGAGCACCAGGCTCAGCGCCCGGCGCGAGGCCACGATGCCGGCACCGTCGCGCCGCGCGAGCGCACGCGCGACCCAGGGCGTGAGCAGCAGCAGGCCGAGCAGGAAGAACAGGTCGCCGCGCGCGGCCATCGGCCACCATGCGAGCCCCACCTCCCACAGCGCCCAGGCCAGCGTGGCCGCGACCACCAGCGCATAGACCATCAGGCCGCGCCCGCCGCCGCGCGGCAGCAGCAGCGCGGTGGCAATGAGGCCCAGGCCCGCGAGCAGGTAGTACCAGGAGCCGCCGAGCGCGATCAGCCAGCCGCCCGCGACGACGAGCCCCAGGCCGGCCAGTCCGATCAGCAGCGCGAGGACGAGGAGCAGCGCGCTGGCGCGGGGACGGGTGGACGAGGGCATGGCGGGGACTCCGGAACGGCGGGCAAGTCCTCACCGTAGTCCCGCGCGCGCCATGCCGGCGTAGGCGGTTCGCGCATGTGCCTCCCGGCGCGGCGCGGCAGATGGCGCGCGCGGGGACCAAGGTATGCAGCGCGCGAGCGCGGCGTGGACGAAGGTACTCGCGAGTCCCGGCAGCTCAGGCCCGCGCGCCCAGCGCCACCCGCGCCCGCCGCGCCCGCGCATCGGGCTGCAGCGGCCGCAGGTACTCGTGCAGCGCGAGCGCGGCCGCGCCCACCGCGGGCGCGAGCGCGTCGTAGCGTGCGGTGCGCAGCTCGGGCGCGGGCATGCCGGCGCCGTCGGCATGGTGCTTGACGCTCGCGAAGGCGGCCTGCGCGAAGCCGCGGTGCTCGGCGCAGGACTTGCCGCCGAGCACGATGGCGCGCGGATTGAAGGTGACCCAGAGGTTCTGCAGCAGCACGCCGAACAGCGCGGCGGCGCGCGGCATGTCCACGCCCTCGCGCGCCAGCACGCGGGCGCCGAAGAAGGCCTCGGCGCAGCCGCGCCGGCCGCACGAGCACGGCGGGCCGTCGAGCGCGAGGATGGTGTGGCCGATCTCGCCGGCCATGCCCTGGGCGCCGGTGAACAGGCGGTCGTTGAGCACCACGCCCGCGCCCACGCCCACGTCGCAGTTGACGAAGATCAGCGGGTCCTCGCCCTCGCCCGCGGCGAACTCGTACTCGCCGAGCGCGGCGGCGTCGGCATCGTTCTGCAGCTGCACCGTCACGCCCGTGAGGCCGGCCGCAGCCAGCGCGTCCTCGAGCATCGGCAGCAGGCGCACGTTGCGCCAGCCGAGGTTGGGCGCGAAGCGGACCTCGCCGGTGCAGTCGTCGACCGCGCCCGGCACGCACACGCCGATGCTCGACAGCCGCAGCCCGCGCTCGGCCAGCCGGCGGTGCGCGGCCGCGGCCATGCGCGCGACCTGCGCGCAGGTGCCGGCCGGCGCGCTGTCGGCCAGCGCCTGCTCGTCCGAATGCAGCACCTCGCCCTGCAGCGAGACGCAGGCCAGCCGCGCCGTGTCGACCGCGATCTCGATGCCCATGAGCGCGCGCACGCCGACATTGATCTGCAGCGGGGTCGAGGGCCGCCCGAGCCCGTCGGCCACCGCGGCGCCCGATTCGCTGAGCCAGCCCTCGTCGAGCAGCTCGCGCACCAGCAGGCTCACGGTCGACTTGGTGAGGCCGCTCTCGCTCGCGAGCCGCGCGCGCGACAGCCCCGGCTGCGCGCGCAGGAGCCGCAGCAGCACGCTGCGGTTCATGCGCTTGAGCAACTGCTGATCGCCGATGGTCTTCATGCGCGGGGCCGGATGGAAAAGCCTCAGGCCGCGGCCACCGCCGTCGCCGCGTGCGGCGCCTGCTCGCGGCCCTCGGGCCGCTTGCCCGCGATGATCATGCCGAGCACCTCGTCCTCGGTGACGTCGGCGGTGCGGTAGGTGCCGACCAGCTTGCCGTTCTTCATCACCGCGAGCCGGTCGCTCAGCGAGAACACGTCGGGCATGTCGTGGGTGATCAGGAAGATGCCCACGCCGTCGTCCTTGAGCTGCTTCACGAGCCGGCCGACCATCGCCGTTTCTTCGGGGCCGAGCGCGGCGCAGGGCTCGTCCATGATCAGGATGCGCGCGTTGAAATACAGCGCGCGCGAGATCGCCACCACTTGGCGCTGGCCGCCCGAGAGGCGGCGCACCGGGATGCGGATGTTGGTGAAGTTCCTGTTCAGGCGCTGGAACACCTTGCGCGCCTGCACTTCCATGAAGTGATCGTCGAGCGTGTTCCAGGCCGTCATCTTCTCGCGGCCCAGGAACAGGTTGGCCACCGAGTCGAGGTTGTCGGCCAGCGCCAGCGTCTGGTAGATGGTCTCGATGCCCTGCGCCTGCGCCTCGGCCGGGGTGCGGATGTTGACCCTGTCGCCCGCGATGCGCACCTCGCCCGAGTCGATCGGGTAGGCGCCCGCGAGCATCTTCATCAGCGTGGACTTGCCGGCGCCGTTGTGGCCCAGCAGCGCCACCACCTCGCCCGGATAGAGGTTGACGCTCACGCCGTCGACCGCCTTCACGCCGCCGAAGGCCTTGCGGATCTCGTGCAGTTCGACGAGGGGTTTGGATGTGTCGATGGTCATGTCGGGAAGCGGTGGATGGGGAAGGAATGCGGACTTCCGGACGCAGAGGACGCGAAGATTTCGCAAAGGACGCAAAAGAAAGCCAAGAAAATTTTTGAATTTCTCTTTCGCGCCCTTCGCGAATCCTTCGCGTCCTCTGCGTCCGGCTGTTCGTGTTTCATCTCAGCTCTCCCCGAACTTGCGGCGATAGAGCACGTCGAACACCACGGCCACGATCAGCACCTGGCCGATGATCACCATGCGCTTGCCGATGGGCACGTCGAGCAGCAGCATGCCGCTGTCGAGCGACTGCATGATCAGCGCGCCCAGCACCGAGCCGAAGATCGAGCCGCTGCCGCCGGCCAGCGCGGTGCCGCCGATGACGGCCGCGGCGATCACGTAGAGCTCCATGCCGGTGCCCAGCGAGTTGGTGCCGGCGTTCAGCCGCGCGATCGAGACGATGGCCGCGATGGTCACCAGCACCGCCAGCAGCGCGAACAGCATCAGCGTGACGCGCTTGACCGGAATGCCCACCAGCGCCGCCGCATCGGGGTTGCCGCCCATCGCGAAGACGTAGCGGCCGAAGCGCGTGCGGTGCACGATGAACGACAGCACGATCGCCACCACGGCCCAGATCAGCACCGGGATCGGGATGCCCTGCGGCGCGTCCTTCGAGTCGATCTTGTAGTGGTTCATCACGGCCGCGAACAGCAGCACCACGGCCGCCGGCACCGCGGTCAGCAGCAGCTCGATCCACAGCGGCTCGTTGGGCATCTCGTGGCGCGTGCGCGCGCGCCGCTTCTGCACCATGCGCGCGAACAGCACCACGGCCACCAGCCCCGCGATCGCCCAGCTGGCCGTGACGCCGATGCCGCCGTCGTAACCGCCGCCCAGGCGCTGGAAGAACTCGTCGTTGACCGGCTGGGTCTTGCCGTCGGCCACCAGGAAGGCCGCGCCGCGGAACGACATCAGGCCGCCGAGCGTGACCACGAACGAGGGCACGCCGAGCACCGCCGTGAGCCAGCCCTGGTAGATGGCCACCAGCAGCGCCACCGCGAGCCCCGCGAGGCAGGCCGTGGGCCAGGACCAGCCCGAGGTGTATTGCAGGTAGGCGATCAGCACGCCCACGAAGCCCATCACCGAGCCCACCGACAGGTCGATGTGGCGCGCCACGATGATCAGCACCATCACGGTCGACACGATGCCGACCACGGCCGTCTGCTGGGCCACGTTGTAGAGGTTCTCGGGCGTGAGGAACACGCCGCCGGACATCAGGTTGAAGCCGATCGCCAGCGCCACCAGCAGGACGCACATCAGCACGAGCCGCAGGTCGACGCCGCTGCGCCGCCACCAGCCGGGGGTTGGATTGCTCATGGGAAGACTCCCTCGGAGAGAAGGGGATGGGCGGCCGCGCGCGGGGCCGGCCCGTGGAAGGAGGAGGCGCAGCGCGCTGCGCCCCGGTCTGCCGTTTACTTGCAGGCCGCCGGCGCGTTCGCGCCCGAGACGCCCTTGCAGAGCTCGTCCTTCTTGATCCAGCCGGCCTTGACGACCACGTCGAGGTTGTCGCGCGTGACCGGCACCGGCGTCAGCAGGCGCGAGGACAGCGAGACCTTCTTCGGGCCCGAGTTCCAGGTGCCGGCCTTCTCCACCGGCTTGCCCTGCGCCAGCGCCAGCGCGGCGCTCGCGGCCTCGCGGCCGAGCTCGCGCGAGTCCTTGAAGATGGTGGCGGTCTGCGTGCCCAGCGCGATGCGGTTGAGCGCCGCGAAGTCGGCGTCCTGGCCCGACACCGGCACGCCGCGCAGGCCCTTGGCCGTGAGCGCGGCCACCGCGCCGCCGGCCGTGCCGTCGTTGGCGGCCACCACGGCATCGACCTTGTTGCCGTTCTTGGTGAGGATCTGCTCCATGTTCTTCTGCGCCACCTCGGGCTTCCAGCCCTCGGTGTACTCGTCGCCGACGATCTTGATGTCGCCCTTCTTGATGGCGTCGGCCAGCACCTCCTGTTGGCCCGCGCGCAGGAAGTCGGCGTTCGGGTCGGCCGGCGAGCCCTTGATGATCACGTAGTTGCCCTTGGGCTTGACCTTGAGCACCTCGCGCGCCTCCATGCGGCCGACCTCGACGTTGTCGAAGGTGATGTAGAACACGCCGGGCGCCTCGATCAGTCGGTCGTAGGCCACCACGGGCACCTTCTGGCGCGTGGCCTTGGTCACTGCGGGCAGGATCGCGTCCTTGTCCATCGCCAGCACGATCAGCGCCTTCGCGCCCTTGGCCATCAGGCCCTCGATGTCGCCGAGCTGCTTCTCGGGCGAGCCGCCCGCATCGGCACTGATGTACTTGGCGCCCTGCTTCTCGAGCTGGGCCTTGATCGCGGCCTCGTCGGTCTTCCAGCGTTCCTCCTGGAAGTTGGACCAGCTCACGCCGACCACGGTCTGGGCCATGGCGCCCACGGCCGTCAGACCGAAGGCCATCGCGGCCAGGGTGTGTTTCAGTTGCATCGATGTCTCTCCAGTGTTGAGTCGCCCGGTGCAGGCGGCCTGTGCTTCGGGATCGGCGCGCGAAGGCCGGGACCCGCCCCATGCCACGCCTGTTGTTCGCCACGGACCCGATTGAGAACCTTGGCGCTACTTAGTTTGGCTGGCGAACTAACTATCCCATCGCAAGCGCGGCGGGGGCATCGGGGAATTCCCCGAGCGGGCTGCAAGGACCGGAAAGAAGAGACGTGCGCTCAGGGCGCGGGCGCGTTCGCCGGCGCCGCGGCGGGCCAGGCGACCTCGCTGGCCACGCGCGGCTTGCCCATCGGCGCGCCGGCCTTGCCGATGCGCACGGCCGCCATGTCGGCCTCGCTCGGGTACTGGTCGGCGAGCCAGTAGTCGAACACGCGGCGCGCGATCGGCGCGGCCGCGCCGGCACCCCAGCCGGCGTTCTCGACGATCACGGCGAGCGCGATCTTGGGATCGTTGACCGGCGCGAAGGCCATGAACAGCGCGTGGTCGCGCTGGTGCTCCTCGAGCGCGCGCGCGTTGTACTTGGTGTTCTGCGCCTGCGTCACGGCCTGCGCCGTGCCGGTCTTGCCGGCGGCCTGGTAGGCCGCGCCCGCGAACACGCTGCGCGCGGTGCCGCTGGTGACCACGCTGGTCAGGCCCTCGCGGATGACGGCGATGTTGGCCGCCGTGAGGCCCAGGTTCATGCCCGGCGGCTGCGGCAGCGGCACCACCTGGCCGCTGACGGTGTCGCGCGTGGCGAGCGCGAGGTGCGGCTTGTGCTTGATGCCGCCGTTGGCCACGATCGCCGTGGCCTGCGCGAGCTGCAGCATGGTGAAGTTGTTGTAGCCCTGGCCGATGCCCAGCGAGATGGTCTCGCCCGCGTACCACTTCTTCTGCTCGGGCCGCTTGTAGGTGTTGCGCTTCCACTCGGTGCTCGGCAGCACGCCGCGCACCTCGCCGCCGAGGTCGATGCCGGTGATCTGGCCGAAGCCCAGCGGCTTCATGAAGTCGTGGATCAGGTCCACGCCCATCTCGTTGGCCAGCGAGTAGTAGTAGATGTTGCTCGACAGCTGGATCGAACGACGCATGTCGACGCCGCCGAGGTTGCCCTCGGGGCTGCCGAAGCGGTGGCCGCCGAAGTTGAAGTAGCCGGGGTCGTTGACCACCACGCTGGCGCCGCGCTTGCCGGTCTGCAGCGCGGCCAGCGCCATGAAGGGCTTGTAGGTGGAGCCGGGCGGGTAGGTGCCGCGCAGCGCGCGGTTGAGCAGCGGCTTGTCGATCGACTCGGTCAGCGCCTGCCAGCTCTCGGTGTCGATGCCCTCGACGAACAGGTTGGGGTCGAAGGTGGGCTTGCTCACGAAGGCCAGCACCTCGCCGGTCTTGGGATCGATCGCCACCAGCGCGCCGCGGCGGTCGCCGTACATCTCCTCGACCAGCTTCTGCAGCTTGATGTCGATCGACAGCATGACGGTGTTGCCCGGCGTGGCCGGGTGGCTCGCGAGCCGGCGCACCGCGCGGCCGCCGGCCGAGGTCTCCATCTGCTCGACGCCGGTCTGGCCGTGCAGCGTCTTCTCGTAGCTCTGCTCGATGCCGAGCTTGCCGATGTAGTCCGTGCCCTTGTAGTTGGCCTGCTCTTCCTCGTCCCAGTCCTCCATCGCGACCTTCTCGCGCTGGTTGATGCGGCCGATGTAGCCGAGCACGTGCGAGCCGAGCTCGCCCTGCGGATAGTTGCGGAACAGCCGCGCCTTGATCTCCACCCCCGGAAAGCGGTAGCGCTGGGCCGCGAAGCGCGCGACCTCCTCGTCGCTCAGGCGGGTGCGGATCGGGATCGAGTCGAAGCTGCGCGAGTCCTCGCGCAGGCGCTTGAAGCGGCGCCGGTCGCGCGGCGAGACCTCGACCACCTGCGTCAGGTCGTCGATGGTCTGCTCGACGTCGCCCACCTTCGAGGGCGTGATCTCGAGCGTGTAGGCCGAGTAGTTGGAGGCCAGCACGATGCCGTTGCGGTCGAGGATCAGCCCGCGGTTGGGCACCACCGGCACCACGGCCGTGCGGTTGCTCTCGGCCTGCTCGGCGAGGTCCTCGTGGCGCGTGACCTGCAGGTAGATCAGCCGCGACGACAGCAGCCCGAAGGCGAACAGCACCGTGAGGCCGATCACGATCACGCGGCGCTTGAAGCGCGCGAGGTCGGCGGCGACGTTGCGGATTTCGGTCATGGGCGGCGAACGGTCAATGGATGAGCTTAGGCTTCATGCGGTGCCGAGGCAACCGGCACGAAGTCCACCGTGGCGCCGAGCGCGCGCAGGCTGCGCAGGTCGGCTTCCAGATGAGTTTGGAAACCGCTCCTCAGTTCCAGCGGCGGCGCCTTGAGCAGCGCGAGCGCACGCGCCGGCGCGACACCGAGCAGCCGCACCACGCATTGCGCGACCTCGACGCGGCGCGCGCCCGCGTCGCGCAGCACCAGCGTGCCGCGCGTCCAGTGCGCGGGGTCGACCGGCGCGGACGGCTCTTCATCGTCCTCGTCGGGCGCGTCCATGGCCTCGGCGAGGTTGGCGCGGATCTCGCGCCAGGGCGCGCCCCCGGTGCCGGGCTCGCGCTCGATGCGCGCGAGCATCGCGCCCGGGTCGTCGCCCAGCGCCGCCAGCGAGCGCAGCAGCGCGCCGAAGCGCTCGATCGACGCGGCCACGGGCGACGGCGTCCAGCGGCCGGCCGAGGCCGGCGCCCACCAGACCGGGTAGCCCGCGTCGGCCTCGCGCAGGTCGATGAAGTAGGGGTCGCGAAAGTAGTTGGCCGCCACCGCGAGCCAGGCGGGATGCCACTGGCCCGGCGCCTCGCTGCTCAGGTCCTCGCCGGTGTTGCCGTTCGAGCGGTAGCCGACCTGGAAAGCGTCGATGCCGCCGGGCTCGGGATACCACTGCGGCAGCCCGAGGTCGCCGACCACGACGGCGGCATCGACGAAGGCCCGCACGGACGGCGGCAGGGAAGGCCCGGCGACGGACATGGTCACAAGGGACGGTTTTCGTCGGGCTCGGGCGTGCGGCGCTGCGGCGCCAGCAACACGAAGGTGGCCAGCGGCCACAGCGCGGCCTCGACCGCCGGCGAGATCAGCACCGACCAGCCCGGGAACACCCCGCCGCCGATGATGCGCGTGACGATCTCGATCAGCTGCGACAGCGCGAACAGCGGCAGCACCTGCAGCGCCTGCGACAGCACCGGGTACCAGAGCAGGCGCCGGTGGATGGTGATCGCGAAGAAGCCCAGCGTGGTGTAGGACAGCGCATGCTGGCCGAGCATCGAGGCCTGGTGCACGTCCATCAGCAGGCCGAAGACGAAGGCGGCGCCGATGCCCACGCGCATCGGCTGGTGCACGCCCCAGAACACGATCGCCAGCGCGAGCAGGTCGGGCATCCAGGCGGCGCGGCCGATCGGGACCATGTTGATCAGCAGGGCCACCACGAGGCTGCCCCACATGAACACGGGGCTGACGGGCAGCAGAAGCTGCTGCTGGCCGGGTCGCTTGATCATCGCGCGGCCTCCGCGGGTTTCTTCGGTGCGGCGGCGCCGTTCTTCTCGGACGCCTTCTCCGCGCCCTTGACGGCCGCGCCGGCCTTGCCCTCGGCCTTCTTCGGGCGCGGCGCCGGCGCGGCCGCGGCCGGCGGCGGCGGTGCCGAGGGCGCGCCCGTGGGCTGCAGCACCAGCACGTAGCGCGCGGCCATCACGTGCGCGAGCGGCACGCAGTAGATGCGCGCGAAGGCCGAGTCGGCGCGGCGCTCGATGCGCTCGATCTTCGCCACCGGCAATCCGGCGGGATAGATGCCGTCGACGCCGCTGGTGGACAGCAGGTCGCCCTCCTGCAGGTCGGCGTTGGCGGCCATGAAGCGCAGCTCGAGCCCGCCGCCATGCGCCGAGGCATCGCCGAAGGCCACGCTGCGCACGCCGGTGCGGGTGTTCTGCACGGGAATGGAGAGGTCACGGTCGATCACCAGCGTGACCTCGCTCGTGAAGGGCTGCACCGCCGTCACCTGGCCGAGCACGCCCTGCGCGTCGATCACCGGCGAGCCCGGCGCCACGCCCTGGGCCAGGCCCTGGTCGATGACGATCTTGCGCGTGTAGGGGTCGGCCGCGTCGTACAGCACCTCGGCCGCGCGGCCCGGCGTCTGCTGCAGCTGGCGCAGCTCGAGCAGCGCCCGCAGCCGCGCGTTGTCCTGCGCCAGCGTATCGGCCTGGCTCGCGCGCTCGGCCTGCAGCATCAGCGCCTTGCGCGCGTCGGCCTCGTTCTTCTGCGCGGTCTGCAGGTCCTCGAGGTAGCCGCCGGCGCCCACCACGAACTGCACGGGCTTGAGCGCCACCCACTGCACCGGGTAGAGCACGGCCGCGATGGCCTGGCGCACCGGCTGCACGATGTGGAAGCGGGCGTCCGCCACCATCAGGAAAAGCGCGAGCGTGCTGAAGAAGATCAGCTTGCTCAGCGCCGATGGCCCCTGGTTGAACAGGGGTGGCGCGGTGCGGTCGAGCGTGCCCAGGGGCATGGGATCAGGTCGGGTGCTGCGGCATCAGATGACAAAAGGCCGGCCCGCGCAAGCGGGGGCCGGCCGATGGAGGCGGCGCTGCATTCACTCGCTCGTGAAGATGCTTCCCAGCCGGTCCATGCGCTCGAGGGCGATGCCGCAGCCGCGCACCACGCAGGTCAGCGGGTCCTCGGCGACCAGCACCGGCAGGCCGGTTTCCTCGGCCAGCAGGCGGTCGAGGTCGCGCAGCAGCGCGCCGCCGCCGGTGAGCATCATGCCGCGCTCGGCGATGTCGGCGCCGAGTTCGGGCGGGGTCTGCTCGAGCGCGTTCTTGACGGCCGAGACGATGTTGTTGAGCGGGTCGGTCAGGGCTTCCAGCACTTCGTTGCTGCTGATCGTGAAGCTGCGCGGCACGCCCTCGGAGAGGTTGCGGCCCTTGACTTCCATTTCCTTGACCTCGGAACCCGGGAAGGCCGAGCCGATGCTCTTCTTGATGACCTCGGCCGTGGGCTCGCCGATCAGCATGCCGTAGTTGCGGCGGATGTAGTTGATGATGGCCTCGTCGAAGCGGTCGCCGCCGACGCGCACCGAGCCCTTGTAGACCATGCCGCCGAGGCTGATGACGCCCACCTCGGTGGTGCCGCCGCCGATGTCGACCACCATCGAGCCCGAGGCTTCGCTGACGGGCAGGCCGGCGCCGATGGCCGCGGCCATGGGTTCCTCGATCAGGTAGACCGAGGTCGCGCCCGCGGCCTCGGCCGCGTCCTTGATGGCGCGGCGCTCGACCTGGGTGGAACCGCAGGGCACGCAGATGATGATGCGCGGGCTCGGCGTGAGCAGCGTGCGCGGGTGCACCATCTTGATGAACTGCTTGATCATCTGCTCGGTGATCACGAAGTCGGCGATCACGCCGTCCTTCATCGGGCGGATGGCTTCGATGTTGCCCGGCACCTTGCCGAGCATGGCCTTGGCCTCGCGGCCGACGGCCTGGATCACCTTCTTGCCATGCGGGCCGCCTTCGTGGCGGATGGCGACGACCGAGGGTTCGTCCAGCACGATGCCCTTGTTGCGGGCGAAGATGAGCGTGTTGGCGGTGCCGAGGTCGATCGCGAGGTCGGTGGAGAAGTACCGACGGAAAGCTCCAAACATGTGCGGAATCCTCTGGAGCACGGGCTGCGCATCGGCAGAACGTCGCTCACTCTATGGGTGTTTTGGGGGTGCTGGAAGGGTGAATTTGATCGTTTTTGCAGCAAAAGCCGGCGCGTTCGCGGGGGTTGCGGCAAAGGCGGGATAATACCCGAATCCCCTCTGAATCCCGTGTTGGCGGCCCTTGCGGCGCGCTATTTACCTCCGGTTTTTCGGCCGGTTCCACCATGTCCCTTTCCGCTTCCGATATCGCCCGCATCGCCTCCCTGGCGCGGCTGCAGCTCGCCCCCGACGAAAGCGAGCGCATGCTCAGCCAGCTCAACGGCTTTTTCGACGTGGTCGAGCGCATGCGCTCGGTCGACACCACCGGCGTCGAGCCCCTGGCCCATCCCGTGGCCGCCATCGAGGACATCGTCCTGCGCCTGCGCGAGGACGTCGTGAGCGAGCCCGACAACCGCGAAGCCAACCAGCGCAGCGCCCCCGCCGTCGAAGCCGGCCTGTTCCTCGTGCCCAAGGTGATCGAATGAGCGGCGCCAAGGACCTGCACCAACTCGGGGTGGCCGCGCTGGCGAAGGCGCTGGCCGGGCGCGAAGTCTCGGCCGTCGAGGCCGCGCAGCACTTTCTCGGCCGCATGAAGGCCCACCAGGCGCTCGGCAGCTTCGTCGAAGTGAACGAGGACGCCACGCTGGCCCAGGCCCGCGCGGCCGACGCGTCGCTCGCGGCCGGCAACGCTCCGGCGCTGGCCGGCGTGCCGATCGCGCACAAGGACATCTTCGTCACCACCGATTTCGCCACCACCGCGGGCTCGAAGATGCTCGCGGGCTACCGCTCGCCCTTCGACGCCACCGTGGTGCGCCGTCTCGCCGAGGCCGGCACCGTCACGCTGGGCAAGCTCAGCTGCGACGAGTTCGCGATGGGCTCGGCCAACGAGAACGTGGCCGTGCCCGCCGTCGGCCACGACCGGGCCGTGCCGGTGCGCAACCCCTGGAACCTCGAGCGCATCCCGGGCGGCTCCTCGGGCGCCAGCGCGGCCGCCGTGGCCGCGCGCCTCGCGCCGGCCGCCACCGGCACCGACACCGGCGGCTCGATCCGCCAGCCGGCCTCGTTCTGCGGCGTGACCGGCATCAAGCCCACCTACGGCCGCGCCTCGCGCTACGGCATGGTGGCCTTCGCCTCCAGCCTCGACCAGGCCGGCCCGATGGCCCGCTCGGCCGAGGACTGCGCGCTGCTGCTGTCGGCCTTCTGCGGCCCCGACCTCGACCGCGACTCGACCTCGCTCGACCGCCCGGCCGAGAACTTCGGCCGCGCGCTGAACGACTCGCTCGAGGGCTTGCGCATCGGCGTGCCGAAGGAGTTCTTCGGCGAGGGCGTGGCGCCCGGAGTGCGCGCCGCCATCGATGCAGCGCTGTTGCAGTACGAGAAGCTCGGCGCCAAGCGCGTCGAGGTCTCGCTGCCGCGCACCGAGCTGTCGATTCCCGTCTACTACATCATTGCCGCGGCCGAGGCCTCGAGCAACCTGAGCCGCTTCGACGGCGTGAAGTTCGGCCACCGCGCCAAGGACTTCCTCGACCCCGCGAGCAAGAAGACCGCGCTCACGCAGATGTACGAGCGCACGCGCGCCGAAGGCTTCGGCGACGAGGTCAAGCGCCGCATCATGATCGGCACCTACGTGCTCTCGCACGGCTACTACGACGCCTACTACCTGCAGGCGCAGAAGGTGCGCCGCATGATCGCCGACGACTTCCAGCAGGCCTTCGCGCAGTGCGACGTGATCGCCGGCCCGGCCGCGCCGACCACCGCCTGGAAGATCGGCGAGCACGGCGACGACCCCGTGGCCGACTACCTGGCCGACATCTTCACCTTGCCGGCCTCGCTGGCCGGCCTGCCCGGCATGAGCCTGCCGGTGGGCTTCGACGGCGGCATGCCCGTGGGCCTGCAGCTGATCGGCAACTACTTCGGCGAAGCGAAGCTGCTCAACGCGGCGCACCGCTTCCAGCAGGCCACCGACTGGCATGCGCGCACGCCGGAGGGCTTCTGACATGAGCGAGACAGTGAACACCTTCGAAGCACAACAACAGGGCCGCCCGACCGGCCCGCTGGTGCGCGGCTATGAAGTCATCATCGGCTTCGAGACCCACGCCCAGCTCTCGACCGCGAGCAAGATCTTCAGCCGCGCCTCCACGGCCTTCGGCGCCGAGCCCAACACGCAGGCCTGCGCGGTCGATCTCGCGCTGCCCGGCACGCTGCCCGTGATGAACAAGGGCGCCGTCGAACGCGCGATCCGGCTCGGCCTCGCGCTCGGTTCGCACATCGCGCCGCGCAGCGTGTTCGCGCGCAAGAACTACTTCTATCCCGACCTGCCCAAGGGCTACCAGATCAGCCAGTTCGAGATCCCCGTGGTGCAGGGCGGCTCGGTGAGCTTCTTCGTCGGCGAGGAACAGAAGACCGTGCGCCTGGTGCGCGCCCACCTCGAGGAGGACGCGGGCAAGTCGCTGCACGAGGACTTCGTGGGCCAGAGCGGCATCGACCTGAACCGCGCCGGCACGCCGCTGCTCGAGATCGTGACCGAGCCCGACATGCGCTCCACCGCCGAGGCCGTGGCCTATGCGAAGGAGCTGCACAAGATCGTGACCTGGATCGGCATCTGCGACGGCAACATGCAGGAAGGCAGCTTCCGCTGCGACGCCAACGTCTCGGTGCGCCGCCCCGGCGAGAAGCTCGGCACGCGCCGCGAGATCAAGAACCTGAACAGCTTCAAGTTCATGCAGCAGGCGATCGACTACGAGATCAGCTGGCAGATCGACACGCTCGAGGACGGCGGCAAGATCGAGCAGGCCACCGTGCTGTTCAATCCCGACACCGGCGAGACGCGCGCGATGCGCGCCAAGGAAGACTCGTCCGACTACCGCTACTTCCCCGACCCCGACCTGCCGCCGCTGGTGATCGCCGCCGACTGGATCGAGCGCGTGAAGGCCGAGATGCCCGAGCTGCCGCGCGTGATGGCCGAGCGCTATGTGCGCGACCACGGCCTCTCGGAATACGACGCCGCGCAGCTCACGCAGGGCCCCGCGCTCGCGCGCTACTTCGACGACGCGGTGAAGGCCGGCGCCACGCCGAAGCTCGCGAGCAACTGGATTACCGGCGAGATCGCACGCCGCCTCAATGCCCAGGAGATCGGCATCGAGGCCGCGCCGGTCAGCGCCGCGCAGCTCGGCCAGCTCGTGAAGCGCATCGCCGACGGCACCCTGCCGAACAATGCCGCGCGCCAGGTCTTCGAGGCACTGTGGACCGGCGAAGGCAGCGACGTCGACGCGATCATCGAGGCCAAGGACCTGAAGCCGATGAACGACGCCGGCGCGCTCGACGCGATCCTCGACGAGGTGATCGCGAAGAACGCCAAGAACGTCGAGGAGTACCGCGGCGGCAAGGAGAAGGCGCTCAACGGCCTCGTGGGCCAGGTCATGAAGGCCAGCGGCGGCAAGGCCAACCCCGCGCAGGTCACGGAACTGCTGAAGGCCAAGCTGGCCTGAGCCCGGGCTTCGCCCCGGCACGACGGTGAAGCGGGTCCCGCGCGGGCCGCTTCACCGTTTTTTCTTTTGGGGGGATGCCGGTCAGCGCGCGGTGGTCGCGGTATCGCCCGACCACAGCTGCTTGAGCCGCACGCGCTCCTCGTCGAAGCGCGCGTTGACGCGCTTCTTCTCGTCTTCCTGCTCGCCGATGAAGCGGTTCTGCACCGCCACGCTCTTGGCGTTGTCGTCGAGCCGGCGCCGCAGCACGCCGGGCGCCTTGCTCGCGTCGCCCTTGTAGAACTCGAGTTCCTCGTCGATCTTCTTGCGGTCGTCGGCCAGCTCGGACAGCCGCTTGCGCGCCGCCTGGATCACCGCGTCGACCTGCACCAGCGCCTCGCCGCGCTCGCGCTCGTGGGCGGCGGCGTTCGGATAGCGGATCAGCAGCGCGCGCTCGCGCCGGCGCTCGTCGGCGATGCGCGCGGCCTGCACAGCGGCCTCGCGCGCGCGGTCCTCGCGCTCGGCCTGCTCGCGCGCCGTGTAGGTGGGCTCGAGCCGGCGCCGCGTCATGCCGCTCGGGCTCAGCTCGCGCTGCTCGCGGTCGCTGCACTCGGCGATCGGGCGATCGGCCGTCAGCGTGCGGCCCTTGGCATCGACGCACGAATAGATTCCCGCGGCGCCGGGCACGGGCGCGCCCTTCTGCGCCTGGGCCAGCGCCAGCGTGCAGCCGGCGGCGAGCACCACGGCCAGCGCGGCACGGGCGTTTCCGATGGCGCGGAATCGGCTGTGGCCGGCGTGGTGCGGCGGGCGGTGCATCGGGGGTTTCCTTCAGATCAGAGCGCGCCGTAGCGCGTGCGGTAGGCGAGCACGCGCTCGCGGTGGGTGCCGAGGTCGGCGGCCGCGTCGCCCGAGAGGTAGCTCAGCAGGTCGTCGAGGGTGGCGATCGCCACCACCTGCAGGCCGAGCTGGTTGCGCACGTACTGCACCGCGCTGTGGTCCACGTCGACGCCGTTCTCGGTCGCCTTCTCCTGCCGGTCGAGCGCGATCGCCACCGCATGCGGCACGGCGCCCGCGGCCTGGATCGCGGCGATCGATTCGCGCACCGCGGTGCCCGCGGACATCACGTCGTCGACGATCAGCACCCGGCCCTTGAGCGGCGCGCCGACCAGGTTGCCGCCCTCGCCGTGCGCCTTGGCTTCCTTGCGGTTGTAGGCGAAGGGCACGTTGCGGCCGCGCCGCGCGAGCTCGGCCGCCACCGTGGCGCCCAGCGGGATGCCCTTGTAGGCCGGGCCGAAGATCATGTCGAACTCGAGCCCGCTCTCGATCAGGCGGTCTGCATAGAATCCCGCGAGCCGCGCGATCTTGGCGCCGTCGTCGAAGAGGCCCGAATTGAAGAAATAAGGACTCATGCGGCCGGCCTTGGTCTTGAACTCGCCGAAGCGCAACACGCCCGCGTCGAGCGCGAACTGGACGAAGTCCTGCGCCACCGCACTGCTTTTCTCACCATCTACAGCCATCGGAATTCCTTGTGTTCAAACTGACCAGTCTCAATCTCAATGGCCTGCGTTCGGCCGCCACCAAGGGCGTTGCCGACTGGGTGGCCGAATTGGCGCCGGATTGTATTTGCATGCAGGAGATCCGGGTCCAGGCCAGCGACATCGAAGGCCGCTTCGAGGAGATGGCCGGCCTCAAGGGCCACTTCCATTTTGCCGAGAAGAAGGGCTATGCGGGCACCGCGATCTACACGAAGCACGTGCCCAGCGAGGTGGTGGTGGGCTGGGGCGACGCCGAATTCGACGCCGAGGGCCGCTACCTCGAGCTGCGCTTCGACACGCCGAAGCGCAAGTTCTCGGTCATCAGTTGCTATTTCCCGAGCGGCAGCTCGGGCGAGGAGCGCCAGCAGGCCAAGTTCCGCTTCCTCAAGGGCTTCTTCCCGCACCTGGTGGCGCTGAAGAAGCAGCGCGAGTTCGTGCTGTGCGGCGACATCAACATCGCCCACAAGGAGATCGACCTCAAGAACTGGCGCGGCAACCAGAAGAACAGCGGCTTCCTGCCCGAGGAACGCGCCTGGATGACGAAGCTGCTCGACGCCGGCGCCGAGGGCGCGGGGCTGGTCGACGTCTACCGCATGCTCAAGCCCGACACCACCGGCGAGGCCTACACCTGGTGGAGCAACCGCGGCCAGGCCTATGCCAACAACGTGGGATGGCGGCTCGACTACCACCTCGCCACGCCCAAGACCGCCGCGCTCGCGCGCACCGAGCAGATCTTCAAGACCATCAAGTTCAGCGACCACGCGCCGATCACGCTGGAGTACGACTTCACGCTCTGAGCGGCGCCCGGGCACTCGATGCCCTCCCCATGGGTCAACTTGTGGCCTGCGCCATCGCTGATGGCGATGCCACCTCAGCGAGCCAGCTTGATGTGGGGAAAGCGCACAACGGGTTGCTGCAACCGGCGCTCGAGCTCCGCGACGTTTTGGCCTGTTTCCACAGCCGTGGAGCTGGCCACCGACCGCAGCACAGCCTTGCGGCTCGGCGCTCTGCGTTGAGGGAATGCAGGCTTGGTCATGCTGTAATTTCAAAGGTTTGAACTTTATCCAACTCAGGTGGAGTGGACGTCAACCTGGGCTATCGGAGCAAGCGCGAGGCACCGCTGCATCGTGCAGCGCGCCGGTCTGCAACAGCGTGGCTGCTCAGCCGTGCAAGCGGTTACTCGCCACATTGACGATTCCACACTCTGGGAATCGGGAGCGGTCAGCCGGACGCAGAGGACGCGAAGGTTTCGCGAAGCACGCAAAAAACAGCCAGAAGGGTATGAGTTGCGCGCCCGCGGCGGTCGCACTTCGAGGAGCCCACGCAAGGCCTGCGTCCTCAGCAGACCGCGGCCCCTTTGAAAATTTTCTTTTCGCGCTCTTCGCGAAACCTTCGCGTCCTCTGCGTCCGGCTGCTCGAATCGGCTGTCCGCTTTCAGCCGCAGCACCGCCCGATCCGCCCCTCGCGGTACAGCGGCCCCAGATCCTCCGCCAGCGCCCCCAACGTGCGCCGCCACTGAGCATGCGAAGGATCGGCCTCGAGCGCCGCCCGCATGCGCGCCAGCAACTCGGCGCGTAGCGCGGGCTCGTCGATGCCCAGCACACGCCCTTCATCGACCGCGAGCCGGCCGCCGACCAGCACCTTCGCCACATGGCGGCCACTGGCGCGCGCGAGCACCAGGTCGAGCGGGTCGATGTCGTCGAACAGCGCGTCGTCGTCGAGCGTGTCGAGGTCCAGCAGCACCAGGTCGGCCGGCGCGCCGGTCGCGATGCGGCCGCCCGACACCAGCGCGCCGCCCACGCTGCGCGGGCCGTGGCCGGCGGCGAAGGACCAGAGCTGGGCCGGGGTCATGGCGCGCTCGTAGCCCCAGCCGCGGTGCAGCGCATAGGCCAAGCGCATCTCGCGCAGCGCATCGTCGTCCTCGTCGAAGGCCATGCCGTCCAGCCCCATGGCCACGCGGCAGCCCTGGCGCAGCATCTCGGCCAGCGGCGCGATGCCCGACTGGAGGCCGAGGTTCGAGCTGGTGTTGACGGCGATGGTGGCACCGCGCTCGGCGATCAGCGCGAGTTCGTCGGGCCGCGCCCAGGTGCAGTGGGCGAGCGTGAGGCGCGGGCTCAGCAGGCCGATCGCATCGAGGAAGCGCACGATGCCGCCCGGGTGGTGGGCATCGGCCCAGCCGCGCTGGTAGCGCGTCTCGAGCAGGTGCATGTGGACCGGCCGGCCGGTATCGGCCGAGGCGCGCGCGATGGCCTCGAGCAGCGGCGTGCCGCACCACTGGACCGCGGTCGGGCCGTACTGCACGGTGACGTGCGCGCCCAGGCCCTCCTCCTCGACCATGCGCGCCACGGCGTCGACCTGCGCGAGCTGCCGCGCGGGCTCGACCGGCTGCACCGCGAGGCGCCGCGCCACCGCGTCACGGATGCCGGGGCGCAGCAGCGCCAGCACGGCGGCATCGTCGTCGTAGGCGATGCCGTGGCGGTCGCGCATCGCGACCGCGAAGCCGATGCGCACGCCCACGTCGCGCGCGGCCCGCGCCACCGCGCGCGCCTCGTCGACGTAGTCCATGCCGCCCTGCACGCGCGTGTAGTGGACCATCAGGTGCGTCACGCCATGGCGCAGCGAACGCGCGAACGAGGTGGCGGCGCAGAGGTAGGGGTCCATGCCCGGCACCGTGCCCAGGAAGGGCAGCCAGCTCTCGAGCGGCTGGCCGAAGGCGCCGAGCGTGGCGCTGCGGAAGGTGCGTGCATGGTCGTGCGCATTGGCCAGCGCCGGCAGCGCGAGCAGGCGCGGAGCGGGGCCGGTGGCATCGCGCGGCGCGATCGCGCCGAAGCGCTCGCCGTCGAGCGCGATGCGCATGCCGGCCTGCGCGGGCCGCAGGCCCGGCTCGGCCAGCAGCCAGGCGCAGTCGATGGCGTCGGAATGCGGGACGAGGCTCATGCCAGGCCTCAGCTCGCCATCACCCGGCGCGCGGCCGCGGGCGGCAGGAAGCGCCGGTCGAACACCTCGCCGGGCGCGGGCGCGCGCGGCAGCTCGAAGGCGGTGCGCAGTTGCGCGATGGCGCGGCCCATGCGCGCGTCGTCGACATCGCCGATGCCGGCCTGCGCGACCGCGGGCGTCAGCATCACGGTGCGCAGCGTGTAGAGCAGGCGCCGCTTCTCGAGCGCGGCATCGAGCAGCGGCTCGCGCTTCGCAAGCGCGGCGATGGCCGCGTCGGGATCGGCGATCGTGTCGAGCACCGCGCGGTGGATCGCGCGCACCAGCCCGGCCACGGCCTCGGGCCTGTCGCGCAGCAGCGCGCGCGACACCATCACGCCGTTGCCGTAGAGGTCCACGCCATGGTCGGCATAGTGGAACCAGCGGATGTCGCGGTCGGGGTCGACGCCCTGCGTCACCAGGTTCATGTAGCTGGTGACCGAGAACACGGCCGAGCCGTCGACATGGTCCTTGAGCAGCATCTGCTCCTGCAGGTTGGGCGCCATGCCGGTCCACTGCACCTTGGCCGGGTCGATGCCCGCGCGCGCCGCGATCACCGGGAACATGCGCGCCGCGGCGCCGCCGGCCGGGCTGCCGAGCGTGCGGCCTTCGAGGTCCTTGAGCGTCTTGATGGGCCCGCCCGCCTTCACGATCAGCGCGAAGGGCGCGCGGTCGTAGAGCATGTAGACCATCACCGGCGCGTCGGCCGGCCGCGTGGCGGCGTTCTGCACGATGGCGTTCATGTCGCCGAAGGCCGCCTGGTAGGCGCCGTTCATCACCTTGGTGACGGCGGCCGCCGAGCCATCGCCCTGGTCGATGCTCACGGCCAGCTTCTCGGCCGCGAAATAGCCGCGGTCCTGCGCGAGGTAGTACCAGGCATGGATGCCCTGCAGCTTCCAGTCGAGCACGAACTTGATCGGCGTGGGCGCCTGCGCGAAGGCACGCGGCGCGCCGAGCGCGGCCGCCAGCGCGGGCAGGGCCGCGAGCGCGCCGCGGCGCGAGAGGGTTTGCAGCATGGGAGCTCCTTGGTCTTGCGTGAAGTTCAGGCGGCCTCGAAGAGCACGTCCTGCGCGCCCTCCCACAGCACCCGCCGGCCGAGTTCGCGCAACTGCTCGCGCCCCTCGACGATGCTCAGGAAGTGGTTGCCCGCGAGCTGGCCCATGCGGCTCGAGAAGCTGCAGGCGCCATAGGCCAGGATGATCTCGGTCTCGCTGTAGCCGCCGGGATAGAACAGGATGTCGCCCACCGAGGGATGGCTGGTGTGGTTCTCGAAGCCCACGCCGAGCTGGAAGTCGCCCAGCGGCACCCAGCAGCCCTCGCCGCTCCAGCGCACGTGGATCAGCTTCTGCCGGTAGGGCAGGAGCTTCGAGAACGCGGCCACGGTGAGCGGCGCGTCGGGATGGGTTTCGGCCACGAAGCGCAGGCCGGCCGCGGTGATGAGGATGCGTGTGGAGGTCATGGGGGGTCGTCCTTGGTTCAGGCCATGGCCATGTCGGTCTTGCGCTGGGCCCAGCCCGTCATGCGCCGTTCGACGAGGGCCGACACCGCATAGAGCAGCACGCCCATCGCCGCGAGCAGGAACAGGCCCGCGAACACCATCGGCACGTCGAAGTTGCCGCTGGCGATCATCATCACGGTGCCGATGCCCTTGTTGGCCGCCACGGTCTCGCTGAGCACCGTGCCCACGAAGGCCAGCGTGATCGCGATCTTGAGCGAGGCGAACAGGTAGGGCAGCGTGCGCGGCAGGCCCACGTTCCAGAGGATGTCGCGCTTGCACGCGCCGAGCACGCGCAGCACGTCCTCGAGCTCGGGCTCGGTGCTCGCGAGGCCGGTGGCCACGTTGACCACCACCGGGAAGATGCTGATCACCATCGAGGTCAGGATCGCGGGCACGGTGCCGGCCCCGAACCACACCACGAACAGCGGCACCACCGCCACCTTCGGAATGCTCGAGAAGCCCACCAGCAGCGGATAGGTCACGTCGTAGGCCAGCTTCGAGGAGCCGATGGCCACGCCGATCAGCACGCCCGCGGCCACGCCCAGCACGAAGCCCGCTAGCGTGGTGTAGAGCGTCTGCACGGTGTGCGGCCACAGCAGCGGCATCTTCTCGAGCAGCACGTGGGCGATCTGGCTCGGCCGCGGCAGCACCAGGTCGGAGATGCCGCCGGCCAGGCAGGCCAGCTCCCACAGCACGAAGAAGCCGAGCAGCGCGCCGGTCGACAGCAGACGCTGGCGCAGCACGGGGGAGATCGCGTTCATGCCGCCACCTCCGCGACCAGCGGCTCGGCCGCAGCACCTTCGGGCACCGCATCGCCACCGCGGCGCGCCTGCGCGATGCGCATGCGCAGCTGCTGCACCAGCGTCGCGAACTCGGGCGCATAGCTGCTCTCCAGCGTGCGCGGCCGCGCGAAGCCGACCTCGCGCGTCTCGAGGATGCGGCCCGGCCGCGCGCTCATCACGCAGATGCGGTTGGCCAGGTAGGCCGACTCGCGCAGGTCGTGCGTCACCAGCAGTACCGTGGGCCGGCGCGCGATCCACAGCGACTGCATGATGTCCCACAGCTCCTCGCGCGTGAACTGGTCGAGCGCGCCGAAGGGCTCGTCGAGCAGCAGCAGCTCGGGCTCGTGCACCAGCGCGCGGCACAGCGAGGCGCGCTGCAGCATGCCGCCCGAGAGCTGCCAGGGCCGCTTGTCGCCGAAGCCCTTCAAGCCCACCTGGGCCAGCAGCGCGTCGGCGCGCTCGGCGTACTCGCCGCGCTTCTTGCGCCGGTAGTCCTGGCGAAACGGCTCGACGATCTTCAGCGGGATCATCACGTTCTCGCGGATCGTGAGCCAGGGCAGCATGGTCGGGTTCTGGAACGCGAGGCCGATGCGCAGCCGCGGCGCGGCCGAGGCATGGCTGCCCGCGGGCGTGCGCACGCCGACGGCGCCCACCTCGCGCCCGCCCGCGATCACCGCGCCGGCGCTGGGCCGCAGCAGCCCGGCCACCAGCTTGAGGATGGTCGACTTGCCGCAGCCGCTGGGGCCGACCAGCGCGACGAAGTCGCCCTTGTCGATGCCCAGCGTGGTGTGGTCCAGCGCGATGGTGCCGCCGCCGTAGCGCAGCATCACGTCCGACAGTTGGATGAAGGCTCGTTCCATGGTCGCTTTCAGGAAGAAGGAGAGGACGCGTGCGCGTCCTCGACGCGCACGATCGCGGCCACCGGACCGCCGCCCGCGGGCCCCTGGTGCTCCGCGCCGCCCGAGACATAGAGCGCGGTGTGGCCGGCCAGCGAGGCCAGCACGCCGCCGACCACCGCGCGCGCATGGCGCGTGGCATGGATGTCGGAGTCGTTGAGCATGGTGTGGCGCTCGCCGCGCACGCGGCCGTCGGGGCTGGCCTCGGCCTTGGCGAGCAGGTTCACGAGCCGGCGCGAGACGACCTGCGCATCGCGCTCGGCATCGAGGCCGAAGGCATCGCGCAGCAGCGCGCGCACGCTGTGGCCGTCGATCGCGTCGCGCATCACGCCATGGGCGATGCGCAGCGCCGAGGCGCTGGCACGCGCCTCGCCGAGCACGATGACCACGTTGCCCTCGAGCTCGATGCCGGCCGAGGCCGAGGCGCGCGCCGAGTAGGCGCTCCAGTCGGCCATCACGCTGGCGTCGCCGATATCGGCGCGCGCCACCTCGCCGAGCGCCACCGCCACGCCGAGCGCCGAGGCGCCGCGCGAGTAGCCCATCGACTCGTAGCTGTCGTGCGTGACCGGCGCGGCACCGCGCGCGAGCGCGGCCGCCACCTTGGCCGAGGTCAAGAGCGGGCACTTGACCTGCACGAAGTGCACGTCGTGCGTGCTGTCGATGCCCGCGTCGCGCATCGCCGCGGCCACGGCCTCGGCGGTGGCGTCGATCTGCGCGGCGCGGCCCATCTCCTCGGGCAGGAAGTCGCGCGTGTGCGCCACGCCGACCACCAGCCGCTTCTCGCCATGCGTGGGCACGGCCTCGTCGCGCCAGCGCCGCGCGAACACGGTGAAGTGCGGCGAGAGCACGCCCTCGGTGCCGCCCGACATCACGAGCGCCACCTGGCGGTGCACGGCCTCGGGCGTGCAGCCGAGCGCGCCCGCGAGCAGCTGGCACCAGGCCGCGGAGGCGTACTCGCGCGTGAAGTCGTTGACGCAACCGTTGCCCTCGGTCTTGCCCATCACCGCGACGATCTCGGACGGCACGAGCTCGCCCGCGTCGATCAGCGCCCGCGCGCCGCGCAGGTCGCCGGGCCCGCTGCACGGGATGCGCCAGACGCGCACTTCCTGGATGCGGCCGCCGCTCATGCCGCGTTCCAGTCGATCTCGCCGACCGGCACCGCATTCACGGGCACGCCCGGCGGCGTCTCGAGGATCGCGCTGCTGTAGTGCTCGGTGTTGCGCGGCTTGGCCACCGGCATACGCTGCACGCCCTTCACCGAGCGGCCCCAGCCCGCGGCCTCGGCCACCAGCCGGCCGTCGCGCATCACGAAGCGCCCGCGCAGCAGGGTGTGCAGCGGATAGCCGCGCACCGCGCGGCCGTTCCACGGCGAGATCTTGCTGATGCTCTGCAGCTTGTTCTGCGACAGCACGCCCGCGCGGTTCATGTCGACGAAGGCGATGTCGGCATGCGCGCCCGGCGCGATCACGCCCTTGGTGCCGTACAGGCCCCAGGCCTTGGCCGGGTTGACCGAGCTCCAGCGCACGTAGTCCATCAGCGAGGCTCGGCCGCGGTTGACCTCGGTCAGCATCAGCGGCATCTGCGTCTCCACGCCCGGGAAGCCGCAGTCGCAGTCCCAGATGCTTTCGCGCGTCTTCTCCTCGGGCGCGTGCGGCGCATGGTCGGTGGCGATCATGTCGAGCGTGCCGTCGAGCAGCGCGTCCCACAGCGGCTGGTTGTGGCGCGGCTCGCGGATCGGCGGGTTCAGCCGCATCACGCCGCCGAGCGTGCGCATGTGGTCGGTGTTGAGCAGCAGGTACTGCGGGCAGGTCTCGGCCGTCACGTCGACGCCGCGCGCGCGCGCCGCGCGCAGCAGGTAGAGCGAATCGGCCGCGCTGTGGTGCGCGATGTGCACGCGCGCGCCGGTCCACTCGGCCAGGGTGAGCACGCGGCCGATGGCCTCGATCTCGGCCACCGCGGGCCGCGCCGCCAGGTGCGCCATCGCGTCGATGCGCCCGGCCGCCTGCATCTTCTTCTGGCGCCGGAACAGGATCGAGGAGTTCTCGGCATGCACCACCGTGCGGATGCCCAGCGGCGCGAGCTTCTCGAAGCCCTCGAGCAGCGCGCCGTCGGTGGGCGCGGGCAGGTTGCCGAAGGTGTTGCCGACGAAGGCCTTGAAGCTGGTCACGCCGGCCTCGAGCAGTTCCTCGAGCCGCTCGACGGTGTCGTCGCCGAGCAGGCCGTGGATGCCGAAGTCCACGTACGAGGACTCGGCCGCCTTCTGCTTGAGGCGCAGCGCCTCGACGGTGCCGGTCGGCGGGTTGGTGTTGGGCATCTCGAACACGGTGGTCACGCCGCCGAGCGCCGCGGCCGCCGAGCCGGTCTTCCAGGTCTCCTTGTTCGGATAGCCGGGATCGCGGAAATGCACGTGGCTGTCGATGGCGCCCGGCAGCAGGTGCAGGCCGTCGGCGCGCATCTCCTCGCGCGCGCTCGGCATGGTGTCGTCGTGGCCGACGGCCACGATGCGCTCGCCGGCGATCGCGACGGCGGCTTCGAAGATGCGGTCCGGCGACACCACCTGGGCGCCGCGGATGACGAGGTCGACTTCCTTCATGGTTCGTTCCTCCGCGTTCAGAGCATGGCCCAGCCGCCATCGACCGGCAGGTCGACGCCGGTGATCTGGCGCGAGACCTCGCTGGCCATGAACAGGCAGGCGTTGGCCACGTCGGCGTCGGTGGAGACGCGGCGCAGCGCGTAGTCGGCCGCATGGCGCGTCATCGCCTCCTCGAGCGTGATGCCCAGCTTCTCGGCCATGTTGGCGCACACCTTCTCGCGAAAGCGCGGCCCGTCGACCATGCCCGGCGCGACGCAGTTGACGTTGATGCCGTGCGGGCCGGCCTCGAGCGCGAAGCTCTTGGTGATGCCGCGCAGCCCCCACTTCGAGGCCGAGTAGGCGAGCCGGCCGGCGCGCCCGCGCATGCCGAAGGTGCCGCCGACGTTGACCACCTTGCCGCTCTTGCGCTCGATCATCGAGGGCAGCACCGCGTGCATGGTGTTGAAGCAGCCCGTCATGTTGAGTTGCACGATCTCGTCGAACTCCTCGCTCGTGGTCTCCCAGCCGGTCTTGCCGATCGGGCCCGAGCCGCCGGCCACGTTGACCAGGATGTCGATGCGGCCGAAGGCCTCGAGCGCATGCGCGGCCAGCGCCTCGGTCTGGGCGCTCTGCGTGAGGTCGCAGGGCACCACGATGGCGGCCACGCCGAGCGCGCGCGCCTCGGCGGCCACGGGCTCGATGGCGGCGGTGTCGCGGCCGGCCAGCACCAGCTTCGCGCCTTCGCGCGCGAAGGCCAGCGTCACGGCACGCCCCATGCCCTTGGCGGGGCCGGTGATGAGCGCCACCTTGTCCTTGAGTTGCAGGTCCATGTTCGTGTCTTTCTCTGTTCGTTCGTCGTCGTGGCGGGGTTCAGGGCTGGCGGTCCAGGCTCGAGGGCCGCTCGGCGCGCGCGGGCAGGAAGCCGCGGTCGAAGACCTCGGCCACCGTGGGCTTGCGCGGCAGCTTGTTGGCATCGGCCACGATCTCGATCGCGCGCTGCATGCGCGCCTCGTCGATGTCGCCCAGGCCGATGCGCGCGATCTCGGGATGGCTCATGTCGTTGCGCAGGGTGGCGAGCAGCTTCTCCTTCTCGACCTCGCGCTTGAGCAGCGGCTCGCGCTTCATCACCGCGGCCACGCCGGCATCGGGATCGGCGATCACGTCCTTGATCGCGCGGTTGAGCGCCTTCACGAAGCCCTGCACCGCCTTCGGGTTGTCCTTCACGAAGGCGCGCGAGAAGAACACGGCGTTCGAATAGAGGTCCATGCCGTGATCGCCGTAGCGGATGAAGCGCAGGTCCTTCGCGGGATCGAGGCCCATGGCCTTGGCGCTGAAGCTCACGGTGGTGACATAGCCGAAGGCGGCGTCGATCTGGCCGCGGCTCAACATCTGCTCGCGCAGGTTGGGCGCCATGTTGGTGATGTTGACCTTGGCGGGGTCGACGTTGGCGATCTTCGCGAAGGCCGGGAACAGCTTGAGCGCGCCGTCGTTGGCCGGGCCGCCGATGGTCTTGCCCTCGAGGTCCTTGGGCGCGCGGATCGGGCTGTCCTGCTTCACCACCAGCGTGAAGGGCGGCGTGTTGTAGAGCATGTAGACCGCCACCGGCGCGTCGGCCGGGCGCTTGGAGGCCAGGTCGATCAGCGCGTTCACGTCGCCGAAGCCGGCCTGGTAGGCGCCCGCGGCCACCTTCGGGATCGAGGCGGCCGAGCCCTCGCCCTGGTCGATCTCGACGTCGAGGCCCTCGGCCTTGAAGTAGCCCTTGTCCTGCGCGGTGAAGAACCAGGCCTGCGCGCCTTCGTACTTCCAGTTGAGGACCATCTTGACCGAGGTCTGGGCGGCGGCGCCGGTGGCGGCCAGCGCGAGCGCGCAGGCCGAGAGCAGCGCGGGCATGGGGCGGCGGAAGAGGGACATGTCAGGACTCCTGGTGATGCGGGGTGGATGCGGTGCGGCGCGAACGCTTCGGCAGCGAGGCCATGAGCGCTTCGGCCGTGGCGACGAAGCCGTGCAGCTGCTGCACGATGAAATGGATGCCGCGCGTGACGTAGGCCGGCGACGGCGTGTTGCAGGCGTCCTTCAAGAGCACGCAGTCGTAGCCGAGGAAGGCCGCGTCCTGCAGCGTGGAGAACACGCAGCGGTCGGTGTTGATGCCAGCGAACAGCAAGGTGGTGATGCCCTGCTGGCGCAGCAGGCTGTCGAACTCGTTGTCCCAGAAGCCGCTCAGGCGATGCTTGTGCACGGTGATGTCGGAGGCGGCGACCTCGAGCTCGTCGACCACGCGCGCGCCCCATTCGCCGCGCACCAGCGAGGGGCCGTGGTCGATCGGCGAACGCTCGGCATAGCCCACGCCATCGGCGCTGCGTTTGCCCTTGAAGTGGATGGTCGGGCTGAGGTTGCGCGCATCGGCGCGGATGCCCCAGTTGAGCCACACCACCGCGCCGCCGGCCGCGCGCCAGGCGGACAAGAGGCGCGCGATGACGGGAATGGGCTTGCGCGCGGCCTTGGTGCCCAGGCCCTTCTGCGCGAACCAGCCCTCGGGGTGGCAGAAGTCGTTCTGCATGTCGACCACCACGAGCGCGCTGCGCGCGAGGTCGAACTGCACCGGCTGCGGCTGCGCATCGATGCGCACCGGAACGGGCCGCCTTGGTGCGCGCACCAGGCTCACGCCCTGCGCGTCGAGCGTCCAGGCGTTGTGCGCGGCGGGGCCGAAGCGTGCCGGCTGTGCGTCTTTGGTGCGTGGGGGCGGCGATGGGCGTTTCATGCCCGATCACTACGCAGTCACCGTGCCAGGAGGTGCTCCGAATCCATACCGTTTCGCGGACCCTGCGTTGCCGCAACGGCAACGCACCTCCTGTGCCGCCATTGGCCCGGATCGTGCAACCGGTCGCGGCCACATCCCTCAGCCAACGATCCGCCATGAACCACCTGCGCTTCCTGCGTTATGCCGACGAGGTCGCCCGCGCGGGCTCGATCCGCCAGGCCGCCGAACGGCTGCATGTCGCGCCCTCGGCCGTGAACCGCCGCATCCAGGACATCGAGGAGGAGCTCGGCACGCCGATCTTCGAGCGGCTGCCGCGCGGCATGCGGCTGACCACCGCGGGCGAGCTGTTCATGCGCTACGTGCGCGGCCGCGCGGCCGACCTCGAGCGCGTGCGCTCGGAGATCGAGGAGCTCAAGGGGCTGCGCCGCGGCACGGTGCGGGTGGTGGCGAGCCAGGCGCTGGCGCCGCGCTTCCTGCCCGCGGCGATCCACGACTTCCGCCAGAGCCATCCGCTGGTGGCCTTCGAGGTGCGCATCGGCGACCACGTGCAGGCGGCCGAGGCGCTGCGCAGCTTCGGCACCGACCTCGCGCTGGTGTTCAACCTCGCGCCCGAGAGCGACATCGAGCGCCTGACCTCGGTCGAGCAGCGGCTGATGGCGCTGATGCATGCGCGTCATCCGCTCGCGACCGTGCCGGGGTCGGCCACCGGCGTGAGGCTGCGCGACTGCGCCGAGTACCCGGTGGTGCTGCCCAACCGCGACACCGGCGGGCGCCAGTTGATCGAGCGCTTCCTCGCGCGCAGCTCGATACACATCGACGCGATGGTGGAGAGCAACAGCTTCGAGTTCCTGCGCGGCTGCGTCTACGACCGGCGCTCGATCTCGTTCCAGATGGCGATCGGCGCCCTGCCCGACGACCGCGAGGTGGTGGTGCGCGAGATCGAGGACCGCGGCTTTCCGCGCGGCGAGCTGGTGCTCGCGAACCTGCGCGGGCGGCAGCTGCCGGTGATCGCCTATGCGTTCGCGGAGTTCCTGGGCAAGCGGCTGGCGGCGCTCGACTGACTCAGTGCGAGAGCGCCGGCAGCGCTTTCCTCAGCGTCTCGCTGAACGCCCGCAGCGCCTCGGTCTCGTGCACCCCGCGCCTGGTCACGCGGAAGAAGTCCATGCCCACGCGCGGCTTCACGAGCACGTCGGTCCGCACGCGGTGGCGGCGGCAGGCCGCGAGCGCGAAGGTGGGCATCACGGCGGTGCCGAAGCCGGCCTCGACCATCGAGATCAGCGTGCCGAAGAAGTTGAAGGCGGGCCGCTGCGCGTCGGCCAGGCCCATCTCGCCGAGCTGACGGTCGATCACCTTCTGGATCGGGTTGCCGGGCGGCAGGCCGATCAGCGCGGCGCCGCGCAGCGCCGACCAGGGCGCGCTGCCGACCGGCTCGCCGTCGGCCGCGGCCTGCGTCACGCGCATCAGCTCGAAGCGGCCCACGGGCGTGCGATCGAGGCCGGGCGCGGCCCTGAAGAAGAAGCCCAGGCCGAGGTCGGCATCGCCCGCCTCCACCATCGCCTCGACGTCGCGCAGGTCGGCATCGAACAGCCGCAGCGCGACCTGCGGGTGCGCCTCGCGAAAGCTCGCGAAGACCCAGGGCAGCAGGTGCGACGACACCAGCGGCGTGGCCGCGATGCGCAGGGTCTGGCGCGCCGCGTCGCCCTCGGCGCCGAGCTCGGCCGCCACGTCGTCGAGATCGGTCAGCAGCCGCTCGACCACCGGCAGCAGCCGCCGGCCGGCCGGCGTGAGGCTCACCATGCGCGTGGTGCGGTCGAACAGGCGGCAGCCGAGCTGCTTCTCCATCTCGCGGATCAGGATGCTCAGGCCGGCCTGGGTGATGTGCGCCTGCTCGGCCGCGCGCGTGAAGTTGCCGATGCGCGCCACCTGCAGGAAGGCGCGCATCTGGCGCGTGCTCAAGTTCATAAGAATTCATGATAAATCCATATCACATCTAAATTTCCCCTATGGCTCGTTTCAGGTCCCAATACGACCCCCATGAGCACCGCATCCAACGAAGTCATCATCCTGGGCGCCGGCATCGGCGGCCTGACCCTCGCGCTGAGCCTGCATCAGGCCGGCATCGCCTGCCGCGTCTACGAGGCCGTGCCCGAGCTGCGCCCGCTGGGCGTGGGCATCAACCTGCTGCCGCACGCGGTGCGCGAACTGTCCGAGCTGGGCCTGCTCGAGGCGCTCGACCGGGTCGGCGTGCGCACGCAGGAGGCCGTGTTCTTCACCGAGCACGGCCAGTTGGTGTTCCGCGAACCCGCGGGCCGGCATGCGGGCTACGACTGGCCGCAGTACTCGATCCACCGCGGCGACCTGCAGACCGTGCTGCTCGAGGAGACGCTGAGGCGCCTCGGCCCCGACAGCGTGCGCTGCGGCCACCGCTGCACCGGCGTCGAGCAGGACGACGCGGGCGTGACGGTGCATTTCGCCGACGGCCGCGCGCCGGTGCGCGGTGCGGTGGCGATCGGCTGCGACGGCATCCACTCGGCGCTGCGCAAGCAGCTCTATCCCAACGAAGGCGCGCCGCGCTACTCGGGCATCAACATGTGGCGCGGCACGGCCGCGTGGCAGCCGTTCCTCACGGGCGGCAGCATGGTGCGCGCGGGCTGGCTCACGGTCGGCAAGATGGTGATCTACCCGATCCGCAACGACATCGACGCGCAGGGCCGCCAGCTCGTGAACTGGGTGGCCGAGATCCACGCGCCGCAGCCCGCGATGCGCGACTGGAGCCGCGCCGGCCGGCTCGAGGACTTCCTGCCCGCCTTCGCCGACTGGCACTTCGACTGGCTCGACGTGCCGGCGCTGATCCAGGCTTCCGACACCATCCTCGAGTACCCGATGGTCGACCAGGACCCGCTGCCGCGCTGGACCCACGGCCGCCTCACGCTCCTGGGCGACGCCGCGCACCCGATGGTGCCGCGCGGCTCCAACGGCGCGGGCCAGGCGATCATCGACGCGCGTTTTCTCGCCGGCGCGATGAGGCGCGAGGGTGTCGGCCAGGCCGCGCTCGAGAGCTACGACCGTGTGCGCGTGAAGGCCACCACCGAGGTGGTGCTGACCAACCGCAGCAATCCGCCCGACACCATCCTGCGCGAGGTGTTCGAGCGCTCGGGCGGCAAGCGCTTCGACAGGCTCGACGAGATCGTGACGCAGCAGGAGCTGCAGGCGATCTCGGACAACTACAAGCGCGTGGCCGGCTACGACCCGGCCGCGCTCAAGCAGCGCGCCTCGTACCTTTGAACCCATCCCCCAAGAACATGCACCCGGAGACACCATGCGCCTTCTGACCAAGACCCTCGCCACCCTGCTCGCCGCCGCCAGCGCCATGGCCGCCCATGCCTGGCCCGACCAGGCCGTGACGCTGGTCGTGCCCTACACGCCCGGCACCGGCATCGACCTGATCGCACGCCAGCTCTCGGCACGGCTGCCCGCGGCGCTGGGCCAGCCGGTGGTGGTGGAGAACGTGGCCGGCGCCAGCGGCAACATCGGCAGCGAGAAGGTGGCGCGCGCCAAGCCCGACGGCTACACGCTGATGGTGCAGGTCAACACGCTGGTGATGAACAAGAGCCTCTACAAGACGCTGGCCTACGACCCGGTGGCGGACTTCACGCCGGTGACGCTGACCTCCTGGGGCACGCTGCTGCTGGTGACCAACCCGAACACGCAGAAGGCCGGCACGCTCGCGCAGCTCGTGGCCGCGGCCAAGTCGCATCCGGGCCAGCTGACCTACGCCACGCCCGGCGTCGGCACGCCGCACCACCTGTCGATGGCGCTCTTGATGCAGGGCACCGGCACCGAGCTGCTGCACGTGCCCTACAAGGGCACCGCGGGCGCCGTCACCGACCTGCTCGGCGGGCGCATCGACGCGATGTTCCTGCCGGTGCACGTGGCGCTGCAGCACATCCAGGCCGGCAAGCTCAAGGCGCTCGCCACCGGCAGCAGCCACCGCCTGCCGCAACTGCCCGACGTGCCCACCCTGGCCGAGGCCGGCGTGACCGCCGACAACGTCGACATGTGGTACGGCGTGCTCGCCCCCAAGGGCACGCCGGCCGACGTGGTGGCGCGGCTCAACAAGGAGATCGCCGCGGTGCTGAAGTCGCCCGAGGTGGCGAAGTCCTTCGAGGCGCAGGGCATGGTGCCGGCGAGCTCGACGCCGGCGGAGTTCGGCACGCTGATCCAGAAGGATGCGCAGCGCTGGGCGGCGGTGGTGAAGAAGGGGAACATCACGGCGGATTGAGCCGGCGCCCCGGAAGCGCCCTCAGCGCGGCGCGCGCCCCGCGTGCCGCGCCAGATGCACCTGGTGCAGCGTGATCTTGCGCACCTCGGCCTGGCTGGTCTCGATGTGGGCACGCAGCAGCATCGCGGCCTGGTCGCCGCGGTTGGCGCGCACGGCCTTGAGGATCTTGGCGTGCTCGTCGTAGGTGGCGTCGATGCGCGGCTGCTGCGTGAAGTCGAGGCGGCGGATGATGCGGATGCGGTCGGTGACGTCGCGATGCACGCGCGCCATCTCGGCATTGCCCGCGGCCGCGACCAGCGAGCAGTGGAAGGTCTCGTCCCAGGCCGCGACCTGCGCCATGTCGGTGCTGCGCTGCGCGGCGGGCACCAGCCAGATGGCCGCGAGCTCGTCGAGCAGGCTGCGGTCGACGCGGCGGTCGGCCTCGCACAGGCGGTGCACGGCCGATGTCTCCAGGATCATGCGCAGGTCGTAGAGCTGCTCGAACTGCTCGAAGTCGAAGGGCAGCACGCGCCAGCCGCTGCGGAACAGCACCTCGACGAAGCCCTCCTGCTGCAGCCGGAACAGCGCCTGGCGCACCGGCGTGCGCGAGACGCCGAGGCGGTCGCTGATCTCGTTCTCGGTGAAGCGGTCGCCCGGCACGAGGATGAACTCGGCCACGTCGCGCTTGAGCTGCGCATAGACCTCGTCGGCGCGCGTGCGGAACACGACCGCGTCGGCGGCCACGGGGGTGGACGCGGGGGCGGTGGGTTCGGCGGCTTCGGTGCCGTGGCGGGGACGGGCGATGGTCGACACGGGGCGAATGGTAGTCGCTGCGGCGCGCTTCATGCGCCGCCGAGCGCTTCGATGAGCTGGCCGCCGGTCGCGGTCCAGCCGACGATGCCGCCCTGGGCGCGCACCATCTCGACGGTGGCGGTCTTGAAGGCCGGGAAGTAGCTCTCGGTGCAGTCCTCGAGCAGCAGGCCGTCGTAGCCGCGGTCGTTGGCCTCGCGCATGCTGGTCTGCACGCAGACCTCGGTGGTGACGCCGCCGAACAGCAGGTGGGTGATGCCGCGTGCACGCAGCAACTCGTGCAGCTCGGTGGCATGGAAGGCGCCCTTGCCGGGCTTGTCGATCACGATCTCGCCGGCCACGGGCGCGAGCGCCTCGATGATCTGGTTGCCTGGCTCGCCGGCCACGAGGATGCGGCCCATCGGTCCCTCGTCGCCGATGCGCAGCGTGGGGTTGCCGCGGTTGCGCTTGGCCGGCGGGCAGTCCGAGAGATCGGGCCGGTGCGCCTCGCGCGTGTGGACGACGAGGCCGCCGGCCGCGCGCCACGCGGCGAGCACGCGCTGCGTGGCCGGCACGATGGCCTCGAGCAGCGAGACGTCGTTGCCCAGGGTCTCGCCGAAGCCGCCGGGCTCGATGAAGTCGCGCTGCATGTCGATCAGCACGAGCGCGGTGGTCTTCGGATCGAAGTCGTAAGGGAAAGGCAAGGCCTGTGCGATCTGCATGTTCGATGTCCTTCTAGTGGCCGCCGCCCATGTGCGCGCCGATCACGTGCCGCTCGGCGCCCGCGGCGGCGGTCTCGTGGACCACGCGGCCCTCGCTCATGACGACGATGCGGTCCGACAGCTCGAGCAGCTCGTCGAGGTCCTCGCTGACCAGCAGCACCGCGCCACCCTTCTCGCGCACCTGCACGATGCGCGCATGGATCTCGGCCACGGCCGCGAAGTCGAGGCCGAACACGGGGTTGGCCGCGATCAGCACGTTGATGTCGCCCGCGAGCTCGCGCGCGAGCACGGCGCGCTGCACGTTGCCGCCCGAGAGGCTGCGGATCGGCGCGCCTTCGCCCTGGGTCTTCACGCCGTACTCGGCGATCCATTCGCGCGCCCGTGCGCGCCAGCGCGAGAAGCGCAGCAGGCCGCCGGCCGCGAGCGGCGGACGGTCGAAGTCGCGCAGCGCCATGTTCTCGGCCACGCTGAGGTCGCCCACGCAGGCATTGCGCAGCGGCTCCTCGGGCAGGCTGCGCACCTTGAGTTCGCGGTTCTCGGCGCGGCTTGCGCGGTAGGGCGTGCCCATCACGCGCACCCGGCCCGCGAGGCGCGGTCGCTGGCCGACCAGCGCCTCGACCAGTTCACGCTGGCCGTTGCCCGAGACACCCGCCACGCCGAGGATCTCGCCCGCGCGCACCGACAGGCTCAGGTCGTGCAGCGCGAGCGTGCCGCGGTCGCCGAGCGCGCGCAGGCCCTCGACCTCGAGCGCGACGGGCGCATCGGCGGCCGGCGCGCGACGCGTGGAGGCGACGACCTGCGCCGGGGCCGCGGTGGTCTGCTGCGCGCCCATCATGGTCGCGGCGAGCAGCGCCGGGCTGGTGTCGGCCACGCGGCCGTGGTGCACGGCCTTGCCGCGCCGCAGCACCGTCACGCCGTCGGCATAGGCCATGACCTCGCGGAACTTGTGCGTGATGATCAGCACGGTGCACAGCCCGCTGCGCGCGAACTCGCGCACATGGCCCAGCACCTCGTCGGCCTCCTGCGGCGTGAGCACCGAGGTGGGCTCGTCGAGGATCAAGAGGCGCGGCTTCAGGTAGAGCTGCTTGAGCAGTTCGAGCTTCTGCTTCTCGCCCGCGGCCAGTTCGGACGGCCGCGCATCGAGGTCGAGGCGGAACGGCGTGGTGGCCAGGAAGGCCTCGAGCTCGGCGCGCTTGGCCTTCCAGTCGATCACCGCGGGCGTGCGACCGCCGGCCAGCAGCAGGTTCTCGGCCACGGTCATGCCCGGTGCCAGCGTGAAGTGCTGGTAGACCATGCCGATGCCGAGAGCGCGCGCGACGATCGGGTTGGCGATGTCCTGCTCGCGGCCGTCGATCAGGATGCTGCCCTCCTCCGCGCGCTGGAAGCCGGCCACGCATTTCACCAATGTGCTCTTGCCCGCGCCGTTCTCGCCGAGCAGCGCATGCACGCTGCCGGGTTCCACGCGCAGGGTCACGCTGTCCATCGCGGTGAAGGCGCCGAAGCGCTTGGTGAGGCGGTAGGTGTCGAGCGCGAGCGCGCCGGTGCCTGGGGGGAGGCCGCCGATGGCGTGAGGGGATGTTGTGCTCATGTCCGGACTCCAAGGGGTCGTTCGGGGCGCGGCCAGTACGACCACAGCGCCCCTCGATCACGTCGCTGGGGTGCCTTGCGCAGCGAAATCAAGGAGGAGGCCGAAGGCCGGGGGACATTCGCGGAGCAAGGCACCCCAGTGGCGTGATCGCGCCCCGGCCGTCGAAAGCCAGTCCCCGTGACACGAACCGAATGACCCGCGCTCATAAAGCCGCCAGCAAAGCCTGCGACGAAGCATGCGCCCCGAACACCCCGCCCTGCATCGTGATCATCTTGAGCGCCGCGAGATGGTTGCCATGGTCGGTCGCCGCCGTGCAGTCCGACAGCAGCAGGCATTCGAAGCCGCGGTCGTTGGCATCGCGCATGGTGGTGTGCACGCAGACGTCGGTGGTGATGCCCGCAAGGATCAGGTTCTCGATGCCGCGCGTGCGCAGGATCAGCTCGAGGTCGGTGGCATAGAACGAGCCCTTGCCGGGCTTGTCGATCACGGTCTCGCCGGGCAGCGGCGCGAGCTCGGGGATGATTTCCCAGCCCGGCTCGCCGCGCACCAGGATGCGCCCGCAGGGACCGTCGTCGCCGATGCCCACGCCGTTGGCGCCGATCTGGCGCGAGCGCCAGCGCTTGTTGGCCGGCAGGTCGGCGAGATCGGGCCGGTGGCCCTCGCGCGTGTGGATCACGTGATAGCCCAGCGGCCGCAGCGCCGCGAGCGTGCGCGCGATCGGCTGGATCGGCGCCTGCACCAGCGACAGGTCGTAGCCCATCACGTCGACATAGCCGCCCTTGCCGCAGAAGTCGGTCTGCATGTCGATCACGATCAGCGCCGTGTTGTCGGGCCGAAGCTGGCCGTTGTAGGGCCAGGCATAGGGTTCGGCCGCGACGTGGCGCTGCACGGCGGCGGTGTAGTTGGTGCTCATTGCCCGGGTCCTGCGTAGCTGCGTTCGGGCGGCGCGAAGCCGCAAGGCGTGCCGTCGGTCACCTTCACCTCGGCGCTCCAGGGCAGGCGGTAGGTGCCCGCGGCCATGTCGCGCATGTAGGTGTAGGGACAGTCCTGCGCCCCGCCCTTCACCGCCACGTAGCCGCGGTGGTAGAGCTGGTAGATGTTGTTCTCCACGCCCCAGCCGGTGCGCGCCTCGCGCACCAGGTCGGGCCGCAGTTCGGCCGTGACGATCTCGTCGACGCGGCCGCCGCCCTCGACCAGCACCGTGCCGTCGAAGTTGCAGAACATGCCCTCGCCCATCGAGTCGAAGCTGCCGTCGCTGCCGCTCAGGCACACGCTGGCCGTGTACGCGAGGTTGCAGAAGGCGTTGGCCTGGTTGGTGATCTTCCAGGCATGGCGGATCGGCGCCGTGTAGCCGGCCGTGCGCAGGATGATCTCGGCGCCCTTGTACGCGGCCTCGCGCGCCATCTCGGGGAACATGCCGTCGTGGCAGATGATCAGCGCGAGCTTGCTGCCGTTGGGGCCGTCGCACACCGGCACGCCGAGGTTGCCGGGCTCCCAGGGCTCGACCGGCACCCACGGATGCAGCTTGCGGTAGTAGAGCCGGATCTCGCCCTGGTCGTCGACGATCAGCCCGCTGTTGTAGGGGTTGCCGCGCGGATTGGCTTCCATGATCGAGAAGCAGCCCCAGATGCGGTGCTCGATGCAGGCCCGCTTGAAGGCCGCGACCTCGGGGCCGTCGAGCGTGCACATGATCTCGGGGTTGGTGTCCATCGAGAGGCCGTGCAGCGCGTACTCGGGGAACACCACCAGGTCCATGGTCGACTGGTTGCGGCGGGCCTTGCCCACCAGCTCGCAGATGCGCGCGGTCTGGGCCGCGAGCTCGGCGCGTGTCTTCACGTTCGGCAGCTGCAGCTGCACCAGGCCGACGACGACGCCGTTGACCGATTTGTTGAGTCCGCCGAGGCCGCTCATGGGCGATGTCCTTGTGTGATGGGTTCAGGGGTCATGTCGAAGCTCAGTTCCTGGTGGCCGACAGCTCGCCGGGGCTGCCCGCGGCCGCGCTGCCGGGACGGCAGGTCAGCACCAGGATCGCCAGCGTGAGCACGTAGGGCACGGTGTTGAAGAGGTGGTAGCCCCAGCCGATGCCGATCGACTGCAGCGCGGGACCGATGGCGCCCGCGCCACCGAAGAGGAAGGCCGCGCCCACGCAGCGCAGCGGGCTCCAGCGCGCGAAGATCACCAGCGCCACCGCGATCAGGCCCTGGCCGCTCGAGATGCCCTCGTTCCAGCTGCCCGGATAGAACAGCGTGAGCGAAGCACCGCCGAGCCCCGCGATGAAGCCGCCCGCGGTGGTGGCCGCGATGCGCAGGCCCGACACCGAATAGCCGAGCGCGCGCGTGGCCTGCGCCGAATCGCCGGCCATGCGCACCAGCAGGCCGATGCGCGTGCGTGCGAAGCCCCACCACAGCAGCAGCGCGAGCGCCAGGCCCACCGGCACCAGCGCGTTGAGCTGCAGCGCCGAGCGCACCACCGGGTTGTCGCTCCAGAAGCCCAGCGGGATCGCGGGAATCTGCGGCGCCTGCGGCTGGATCAGCGGCTTGCCGAGGTAGAACGCGAGCCCGGTGCCCAGCAGCATCAGCGCGATGCCGGTGGCCACGTCGTTGACGCGGTCGAGCGAACACAACAGGCCGTGCAGCAGCGCGAGCGCCGCGCCCGCCGTCGCGCCGATCAGCACGCCGAGCCAGGCCGAATCGGTGAGGTACGCGCCGCCGAAGGCCGCCATGGCCGACAGCACCAGCACGCCTTCGAGGCCGAGGTTGATGCGGCCCGATTTCTCGGTGAGGCATTCGCCCAGGCTCACGAACAGGAAGGGCGCGCCCACGCGCAGCGCGCCGCCGACGATGCCGGCCACGAGCGCGATCCACTGGTCAGCGGTCATGCAACGGAACTCCTGTCGTAGCTCTTGGCTTCGGGCAGCATGCGGTCGCCGAACTTCTTCCAGTTGACCGTGCGCAGCCCCTCGCTCGCGAGGATCAGCACGAAGGCGATGCCCTGCAGCACCAGCACCGAGGCATCGGGCAGGCCGACGCGCCGCTGCAGCAGGCTGCCCGCGGCGCCGAAGCCGCCGAACAGGATCGCCACCGGCACGATGGCCGCGGGGTTGTGGCGCGCGATGAAGGACACCAGGATGCCCGCGTAGCCGTAGCCCGCGATCAGCGAGGCGTTGGCGTTGGTGTGCACCGCCGCCACCTCGATCGCGCCGGCCACGCCCGCGCAGGCACCGCCGAGGCCGCAGGCGCCGAGGATCAGCCGCGTGGCCGGCAGTCCCACGAGTTGCGCGGTGCGCGGGTTGCCGCCCACCACGCGCACCGAGAAGCCCGAGGGCGTGGCGCGCAGCCAGGCCGCGAGGCCCAGGCAGGCGACGATGCCGACCACCAGGCCCCAGTGCACGTCGGAACCGCCGATGCCGCCGATCAGCAGGCCGTCGGGCAGGGTGTGGGTCGAGGGCTTGTTGAGGCTCGCGGGATCGCGCAGCGGCCCTTCGACCAGGTGCTTGAAGATGCCGATCGCGATGTAGGCCAAGAGCAGGCTGCTGATGGTCTCGTTGATGCCGCGGTACTGGCGCAGCCAGCCCGCGAGCATGATCCACAGCGCGCCGACCGCCGCGCCCGCGATGCACAGGAGCGTGATGCCGGCCACGCCCGAAGGCAGCGGCAGCGCATGCGCGAGCGCCGCGCAGGCCAGGCCGCCGAACACAAGCGCGCCCTCGCCGCCGATCACGATCAGCCCGGCGCGCGCCGGCAGCGCCACGCACAGGGCCGTGAGCATCAGCGGCGCCGCGCGCTGCAGCGTGTTCTGCCACGAGAACCAGTCGCCGAAAGCGCCCTTGAACAGCGTGGTCCAGACCTCCACCGGATCGACGCCCGCGAAGGCGACGACCAGGCCGAAGACCAGGAGCGCCGCCGCGATGGCGAAGACCGGGAGGGCGAATTCCTTGAATGCGCTACGCATGACCGCTTTCTCGAAAGGGGGAGAATCGGCCGCCGCCGGGCCGCCCCAAGGCGGGCCGAGCCTCCCCTTCGGGGGGTGGCGAAGCACACGCAGTGGCAAGCCGGGGGGCCAACATTGCTAGACCGAGCCGAGCACGCCTTCGACCAGGTAGTTCATCTTCTCGAGCTCGAGGTCGGTCTGCTTGAGCACCTTGCCCGCGGGCACCACCACCGCGCCCTTGTTGTCCTTGATGCCGTCCTTGAAGATGTCGAAGCTGCCCGCGATCATCTTGGCCTTGATGTCGTCGGCCTGCTTCTTCGCGGCGTCCGGGACCATCGGGCCGTAGGCCGACATCTTCACGTAGCCTTCCTTCAGGCCGCCGCGCAGGAAGTTGGGATGCGGCTTGCCGGTCTGCGCGGCCTCGATCGCGGTCTTGTAGGCGGTGAGCCAGTTCCACTCGGCGCCCGTGAGGTAGGCGTTCGGCGCGAGCTTGGCCTGGCTCGCGTGGTAGCCGCAGACCATCTTGCCGCGCTTGGCGGCCGTCTCGACCACCACCTTGGGGCCGTCCACGTGCATGGTGAACACGTCGCAGCCCTGGTCGGCCAGGCTGTTGGTGGCCTCGGCCTCCTTCACGGCCATCGACCAGTCGCCGGTGAAGATCACGCTGCACGTGATGTTCGGCTTGACCGAGCGCGCACCGAGCGTGAAGGCGTTGATGTTGCGCAGCACCTGCGGGATCGGCTTGGCCGCGACGAAGGCGATCTTGTTGCTCTTCGTCATGTGGGCGGCGATCACGCCGTTGAGGAACTGGCACTCGTCGATGTAGCCGAAGAAGCTGCCGACGTTCTTCGGATGCTTGCCCTCGGTCCAGAGGCCGCCGCAGTGCGAGAAGCGCACGTCGGGGTTCTTGGGCGCGACGGCCAGGATGTGCGGATCGAAGTAGCCGAAGGAGGTCGGGAACAGCAGCTTGGCGCCGTCCTGCGCGATCATGCCCGACATGGTCTTCTGCACGGCCGCGGTCTCGGGCACGTTCTCCTCTTCCACCAGCTTGATGCCGGGCAGCTTCTTGATCTCGGCCGCGGCCTGCGCGTGCGCCTGGTTGTAGCCGTAGTCGTCGCGCGCGCCGACGTAGATCACGCCGACGGTGAGCGGCTTGGCCTGCGCGCGAGCGAAGGGGCTCAGCGCACCGAGGGTGCCGGCCGCGCCGAGGGCGGCCAGGGTCTTGAGGGAATCGCGGCGATTGGGTTGGCTCGTCATGCTGTGCTTTCGGGAGGGTGGAGGTGGGGGTGCAAGAAATGGGCCTCAGGCGCCGAGCAGGCTCACGTGCGCGGCGACCACGCGCCAGCCTTCGGCCGTGCGCATCCAGGTCTGGCTCTGGCGGCCGCTGCGTTCGCTGCCTTCGCGGCGGAACTCGCAGTTGGCGGTCGCGAAGTCGCGGCCGTAGGTGGTGATGGCGACGCGCAGCAGCTCGCGCGCGAGCCCCTGCGCGGGGCGCGATGCGCGAAAGGCCTGGATCGCTTCGTAGCCGTAGAGGTTCTCGGTCGCGCCGTAGCGCAGCGTGGTCGGGCTGGCCCAGAACAGTTCGTCGAGCACCTCGACCTCGTTGTGCACCAGTGCGTGCTCGTAGCGCGCGAAGACGGCCTCGACTTCGGCGAGCACGTCGGGCAGGTTGATCTCGGGAGTGGTCATGAAGCTGGGTGTCCGTCGGTCGTCAAAGGGTGGCCACGGGCGCGCGCGCCACGCCCGCGTCCTCGAGCGCCGCGGCCACGCGCAGCGCGAGGTCTTCGCGCCAGGGCGCGGCGATCAGCTGCACGCCGATCGGCAGCCGCGCATGCGCGCCCCACACCGGCACGCTGCACACCGGCAGGCCGATGCACGAGATCGGCTGCGTCAGCAGCCCCATGTTGGGTCGCACCGGCAGGCTCTGGCCGTTGATCTCGAAGCGCTCGGCGCCCACCGGCGTGGCGGCGCTCGGCGTGGCGGGCGCGAGCAGCACGTCGAAGCGGCCGAGCACGCGCGCCACCGCCTCGGCATAGGCGCGGCGCACGCGCTGGGCGCGCGCGATCCAGGCGGCCGGCAGCAGCGCACCCGCGAGGAAGCGGTCGCGCGACAGCGGCTCGAAGTCGTGCGCGCGGCGGCGCAGGTCGTCGAGGTGCAGCGCCGCGCCTTCGGCGTTGGTGATCAGGAAGGCGGCCGCGCGGCCGGCCTCGACCAGCGGCAGCTCAACGCTGGCGTGCGCGGCCAGCGCATCGGCCACGCGGTCGACCGCGGCGTTGGCCTCGGCGCCGGCGTTGGCGCGGAAGTAGCCGCCGAGCACGCCGATGCGCAGGCCCTGCGTGCCGCGCACCAGCAGCGGCGCCACCGGTTCGACCGCGCGCTGCGTGCAGCCGGGGTCGCGCCGTCCGGCGGGATCCTCCGGGCCCTGCATCGCGTCGTAGGCCAGCGCGAGGTCGCGCGCCGAACGCGCGAAGGGCCCGAGGTGATCGAGGCTGGAGACGAAGGGATAGCTGCCGCTGCGCGGCAGCCGGCCGAAGGTGGGCTTGAGGCCGAACACGCCGCACAGCGAAGCCGGCACGCGGATCGAGCCGTTGGTGTCCGAGCCCAGCGTGAGCGCGACCTGCCCCGCGGCCACGGCCGCGCCCGAGCCGCCCGAGGAACCGCCCGCGATGCACGAGAGGTCGTGCGGATTGCGCGTCGGGCCCTCGTGGCTGTTCTCGGTGGTGAAGCCGTAGGCGTACTCGTCCATGTTGAGCGCGCCGACCAGCACCGCGCCCGCGCGCTCGAGCCGGCGCACCAGCAGCGCGTCGGCATTCGCGGGCGCGGCCTCGCGCTCGATCTTCGAGCCGGCCAGCGTGGCGATGCCCGCGATGTCGAACAGGTTCTTGACCGCGAAGGGCACGCCGAGCAGCGGCAGTTCGCGCGTGCGCTCGGCCGCGTTCGAGGCCAGCGAGGCATCGACCTGCGCGGCGCGGCACAGCGCGCGTTCGCGCAGCACGGCGGTGAAGGCGTTGACGCGGCCGTCGGTGGCCTCGATGCGCGCGAGGCTGGCCTCGGCCAGCGCACTGGCGCTGACCTCGCCGCGGCGCACCGCCTCGGCCATGGCGCTCGCGTCCCTGGCGATCAGGCTGGCGGCGTTCATCGGCCGGCCTCCGAAGGCGAGACCGGAACGAACTGCACCGCCGCCTCGTCGTGCACCGACAGCGGCACCGCCTCGATGGTGGCCGCGAAGCCGGCCGCGAGCGCGAAGTAGCGCAGCACACCCTCGCGGTGGGCGGGCGAGAGCGGGAGGCCGAGCGCGGCCGCGGCCGCGTCGACGTGGCGTTCGATCTGTTCGGGGGTCATCGCGTCGTCTCCTCTCAACGGCGCACTTCGCGCTGGAAGATGTCGAGGCTGAGCTTCTTCATCGCGACGAAGCTCTCGGTGCTCAGGGTCTCGACCGTGCGCGGGCGCGCATCGCCATAGCGCAGGATCTCGGCCACCTTGGTCGGGCGCTTGGTCAGGAGCAGCACCTCGTCGGCCAGGTACACGGCCTCCTCGAGGTCGTGCGAGACCAGCAGCATGGTGGTGCCGGTCTGCATGAACACCTCCTGCAGCTTCTCGCGGATGAACAAGGTCATCTCGAAGTCGAGCGCCGAGAAGGGCTCGTCGAGGAACAGCACCTCGGGGTTCGGCGCGAGCGCGCGCATGATCGACGCGGTCTGCTGCTGGCCGCCCGAGAGCTCGTAGGGAAAGCGCTTGAGGTCGAACTTGACGTCGAAGGAGGCGACCAGCTCCTCCATGCGGCGATCGACCTCGGCCTTGCTGCGGCCTTCGAGCTTCAGCGGATAGGCGATGTTGTCGATGGTGCGCATCCACGGGAACATCGCCTCGCGGTAGTTCTGGAACACGTAGCCGATCTTGGTGTCCTTGCGCTGTTTCCCGTCGAACAGGATCTCGCCGCTGTCGATGGGGATCAGCCCCGCGATCATGTTGATCAGCGTGGACTTGCCGCAGCCGTTGGGCCCGAACACCGAGACGATGCGGTGCTTGGGAATGTCGAGGTCGAAGTTCTCGTACAGCGGCCAGCCCGCGAAGTACTTGGTGAGGCCGCGGATCGTGATGTGGGTGCCGGCCGGGCCGGGCTTGAACACCGGCCTGGGCACGTCGGCATACACCGGGCCGTTGACGACGATGTCGGGCGTGGCTTTCATCGGCCGCTCCAGTGAACGATGCGGCGCTCGGCCACGAGGAAGAGGATGTTGAGCACGTAGCCCAGCGCGCCGGCCGCGAGGATGGCTGCATACATGCTCTTGACGTTGAGCACCTGCTGCGCGTCGATGATGCGATGGCCCAGGCCGTTGTCGGAGCCGATGAACATCTCGGCCACGATCACGATCACCAGCGCCATCGAGACCGCCGAGCGCAGGCCCACGAAGCTGGGCTGCAGGCTCTCCCACACCAGCACGTCCTTGAAGATCTGCCAGCGCGAGGCGCCCATCACGCGCGCCGCCATCACGCGCTGCTTGCGCGCGTTGATCACGCCGTAGGCGCTGTTGAACACCACGATCAGCAGCGCGCCGAAGGCCGCGATCGCCACCTTGTTGATGTCGGACACGCCGAAGATCAGCAGGAACAGCGGGATCAGCGCCGACGAGGGCGTGGAGCGGAAGAAGTCGATCAGGAACTCGACGCTGCGGTAGGCGCGCTCGTTGCTGCCCAGCAGCACGCCCAGCGGCATGCCGACGATGGCGGCGATCGCGAAGGCCTGCACGGTGCGCCACACGGTGACGGCGAAGTCGACGAGCAGCGGCCCGCCGGCCAGGCCGGTGATGAGCGCGGCCACGGTGTCGGCCGGCGAGGGCAGCAGGATCGGCTTGATGAAGCCGAGCCGCACCACCAGGTCCCAGACGATGAACAGGACGACCGGCCCGATGGCCGGCAGCCAGCGCTCCCAGGCGGGCGCCTTCGGTGCCGCGGCGGCGGCGGCGTTGCCCGCGGGCGGCGCCCACGGGGAGGCGGTGGTGGTGCTGTCGGCCATGGCGTCAGGCCTTGTAGAGCAGGCCGTCCACCAGGACCTTCTTCTCGAAGATCCCCTTCTCGGTGAACAGGTCGTAGAACTTCTGGAAGTAGGCGACGTCGCTGGGCTTGAACTCGTTGTAGAGCATGTACGAGGCCAGCGGCACCTCGGCCGTGAGCTTGCCCTCGATGGCGGTGTAGCCCTTCATGTACTGGCGCGCCTCGTCGGGCTGGCCGCGCACCAGCTCGACGCCGCGCGCATAGGCGGCGATGTACTTCTTCGCGGCGTCGGGGTTCTTCTTGAGGAACTCGGTCGTGAGGCTGGCGGCGCCGCCGTGCCAGGGCGCCATCGGGTCGCCGAGGATGTAGCGCGCGACCACGCCGGCCTCGAGCACGCGCGTGGTGCCGTTCATGCGGCCCACGGTGCCGGTGGGCTCGAGCGTGTAGCAGGCATCGACCTGCCCCGCCACCAGCGCGGCCACGTGCTGGCCGATCGGCAGCTCGCTGACCGACACGCCCTTGGCGCCCGCGCGCTCGAGCATGGTCTTGCACAGCGTGACGTTCTGGATGCCCGGGCCCGAGGCCACCTTCTTGCCCGAGAGCTCGGCCATGGCCTTGATCGGGCTGTCCTTCGCGACGATGAACTCGTCGAGCACGAACTTGGCGTTGCTCGGGTTGGTGCAGAAGATCTTGAACAGGCCCGGCTGCGCGATCTCGCCGATCGCGAGGTTGGCCGAGCCGGTGCCGTTGGCGCTGCCGTCGCAGCGGCCCGCGAGCATGGCTTCCATCACCTGCTGCGCGCCCGCGAACTTCTGCGGTTCCACGTCGAGCCCCGCTTCCTTGAAGAAGCCGCGCTCGACCGCCGCGAAGAAAGGCAGACCCGCGGCCACCGGCCAGAAGCCGACGCGGATCTTCGGTGCCGCCTGGGCGCGCACGATCGCCGGCGCGGCGAGCACCGCGAGGCCGGCGGCGCCGGCCTGCAGCACCTGTCGGCGCGAGGCGGAGGAAGGAAGGTCGGAGATGGACATGGAAGACTCCTCGGTCTGGGTTCGAAGACAACAGGGATTCAGGCGGCGCGGCTCGCGAGATAGGCGCGCCAGCCGCCATGGCGCGTGACCTCTTCCGCACCGGCCAGCGCATGGCCCTCGCAGATGAAGCCGTGCACCCAGCGGCCATCGGCCAGCTCGACGCTGCCCAGGCCCAGCGGCGCGGGGATCAGCGCGAGGAAGCCGCCGACCTCGGCCAGCGGCAGGTCCCACACCTCGAGCGCGATCGCGGCGCCGCCCTCGGCGCTGCGCTGCAGGCCGGGCTTGGGCGGCACGGTGCCGGGCAGCGCGTACAGCCGGTAGCGCGGCGCGGTCTGGATGGCTTCGCGCAGCACGGCGCCGCGCTCGGTGAGCTGGCCGTTGAGCGGCATGCCGCTGAGGTGCGCGCCGACCACGGCGATCGGCAGCGTCGCGGCCTGCGCCGGGGCGAGGCCACGGATCGGCCGCGGCGCGGGCAGCGGCTCGCCGGTCGCGCCCTGCGCGAGGCCGGTGGCGTGGTGGTAGCGCTGGCCCAGCTCGGCCAGCGCGAGGTCGCTGCCGCAGCGGCCGATCAGCGTGATGCCGAAGGGCAGGCCGTCGGGCCGCAGGCTGCTGGGCACCGAGAGCGCGGCGTAGTCGAGCAGGTTGACGAAGTTGGTGTAGGCGCCGAGGTTGCGGTTGAGCGCCACCGGGTCGGCGCGCATCGCGTCGCGCGTGTAGTGCGTGGGCGCGGTGGGCACCAGCAGCACGTCGATGTCGCGCCACATCGGTTCGGCCTGCTGCGCGAGCGCGCGCAGCCGGGTCTGGGCCTCGAACACGTCGGCCGCGTTGTAGCCGCGGCCCTGCGCGAGGATGCCGCGCACGGGCTCGACGACCTCGGCCTCGTGGCGATCGAAGAAGGCGCGCACCGCGGCATAGCGCTCGGCCACCAGCGCGCTGTCGTAGAGCAGCGCGGCGGCCTCGGCCAGCGGCGCGAAGGGCACGGTGACGGCCGTGCCGCCCAGCACCTCGAGGCGCCGGCGCGCATCGGCGAAGGCGGCCTCGGCGAGCGTGTCGCCGAAGAAGGCGAGGCGGTCGGGCACGCCGAAGCGGAAGGCGGCGGGGAAGGGCTCGGCATCGAGCGCGAGGTCGCGCGAATAGGGATCGCGCGCATCGAAGCCGAGCGCGGCCTGCAGCACCTCGACCGCGAGCGCGACCGTGCGCGCGAAGATCGAGACGCAGTCGACGCTCTGCGCGGCCGGCACCACGCCGGCGGTGCTCAGCAGCCCGCGCGAGGGCTTGAGGCCGACGATGTTGTTGAGACCCGCGGGCACGCGGCCCGAGCCGGCCGTGTCGGTGCCGAGCGCGAAGTCGGCCTCGCCGGTGGCGACCACGCGGGCCGAACCCGAGCTCGAGCCGCCCGAGACATAGCTGGCATCGAAGGCATTGCCGACCTCGCCATAGGGCGAGCGCGTGCCGTTGAGGCCGCAGGCGAACTGGTCGAGGTTGGTCTTGCCGAGCAGCGACGCACCGGCGTCGAGCAGCCGCTGCACCACGGCCGCATGGGCGGCCGGCAGGCGGTCGAAGGCCGGGCAGGCGGCGGTGGTGGGCACGCCGGCGACGTCGATGTTGTCCTTGACGGCGAAGCGCAGGCCCGCGAGCGGGGCGGGGGTGGTAGCGGGCGTGGCTTCCCGCGTGTCGTCGTTCTCGCGCGTCAGCGGCTGCGCGAAACGCAGGATCCACGCCGCAGCGGCCGGGTCTTTCTCGTCATGCACCATGATCAGGCATCCAAACTTGTGTACAAGTCGAGATGCAAGCGGCGTGCCAGCGCGCGCGGGTCGCTGCCGACGCGCCTATGGCATCAGCCGCTCAAGTATTTATGTATGGCGCCCTCCCCCCGCTGGGGGAGGGTTGGGGTGGGGGCACCGGGCCTTGCCATCGTTGCGGGCCTTGTCCACCGCCCAGTGCCCCCATCCCGGCCTTCCCCCAGAGGGGGGAAGGAGGAAGACAGGGCGCTCAGCTCTTCTTGGCGTCCCGGTACAGGTTCTCCACCTTCGGCAGATTCGCCTGCAGCTTGGCGATCCGGTCCGGCCCGCTCGGGTGCGTCGAGAGGAAGCTCAGCCCGCCCTGGTTCTTCGAGGCCGTGGCCATCTTGTTCCACAGCGACACCGAGGCCTTCGGGTCGTAGCCGGCGCGCGCCGCGAGCTCCAGGCCGACGAGGTCGGCCTCGGTCTCGTCGCCGCGGCTGAACTTGAGCGTGAGCAGTTGGGTGCCCGCGCGCGCCGCGAGGTCGCCGACCTGCCCCAGGCCGAGCAGCTGCGCACCGATCGAGAGCGCGGCGCCGGTGCCCGCGCTCTTGGCCATGCGGGCGCGCGCATGCTCGCGCAGCGCATGGGCCATCTCGTGGCCCATCACCATCGCGACCTCGTCGTCGGTGAGCTTGAGCTGGTCGAGGATGCCGGTGAAGAAGGCGATCTTGCCGCCCGGCAGGCAGAAGGCGTTGATCTGCTTGCTGCCGATCAGGTTGACCTCCCACTTCCATTGCCGCGCACGGCTGTTCCAGGGCGTGGCGAAGGGGATCAGCCGGTTGGCGATGGCGCGCAGCCGCTGCAGCTGCGGATTGCCGTCGCCCGCGAGCGCGTTCTTGGCGCGCGCCTGCTCCAGCAGTTCGCCGTACTGCTGGCCGCCCGCGGCCTCGATGCGGTCGGCCGGCACGAGGTTGCGCGCCACCGAGGCATTGCCGACGTCGACCTGCGCGAGTGCCGGCCCGCTCAATGCCGCGCCGGCCGCGGCCAGCAGGAAGGCGCGCCGAGGCTGCCAGGCCGAGGCATGGGAGAGGACCGGGGCGGAGCGATCGCAGCGTGTGCACATATGGGGCCGGATGATAGGAACAAATGAAGACGCCTTGGTGGATGACCCGGCGGCCGACCGGCGCGGCACTCATGGACAATCGCTCCCACATGTCTTCCGTCCCGCCCGCCGAATCCACCGCCGCCGGTTCGCCGCCCTGGCGCGACGCCCTGAAGGTCTACCTCGAACCCGCCACCTTGCGCATGCTGGCGCTGGGCTTCTCGGCCGGGCTGCCGCTGCTGCTGGTGCTGGGCACGCTGAGCTTCCGGCTGCGCGAGGCCGGCATCGACCGCGCCACCATCGGCTATCTGAGCTGGGTCGGCCTGGCCTACGGCTTCAAATGGGTGTGGGCGCCGCTGGTCGACCGTCTGCCGCTGCCGCCGCTGACCACGCTGCTCGGGCGCCGGCGCGGCTGGCTGCTGCTGGCGCAGGGCATGGTGATCGCGGGGCTGGTCGGCATGGCGGTCAACGATCCGCGCCAGGGCCTCGTGCCGATGGTCTGGTGCGCGCTGCTGGTGGCCTTCGGCTCGGCCACGCAGGACATCGCGCTCGACGCCTTCCGCATCGAGTCGGCCGAAACCCGCAAGCAGGCGGCGCTGGCCGCGGCCTACCAGACCGGCTACCGGCTCGCGATGATCTGGGCCGGGGCCGGGGTGCTGTGGGTGGCGGCCTGGGCCGAGGTCGCGCCGGCCGCGCCGGCGGTGGGCGCGGCGGCCGGCGCGGCCTACCAGAACGGCGCCTGGAAGACGGCCTACCTCGTGATGGCCGGCTCCATGCTCGTGGGCGTGCTCACGGTGCTGCTGTCGCCCGAGCCCGCGAAGCGCTCGCTGTCGGCGCCGCGCAATGCCGCCGAATGGCTGCGCGACGTGCTGGTCGAGCCCTTCGCCGACTTCATCCGCCGCTACAAGTGGCAGGCGGTGCTGATCCTCTCGCTGATCGCGATCTACCGCATCAGCGACGTGGTGATGGGCATCATGGCCAACCCCTTCTACGTCGACATGGGCTTCACCAAGGACGAGGTGGCCACGGTCAGCAAGATCTACGGCGTGGTCATGACGCTGGTGGGCGCCTTCGTCGGCGGCGTGCTGTCGATGCGCCTGGGCGTGATGCGGGTGCTGATGCTGGGCGCGGTGCTCAGCGCGGCGAGCAACCTGCTGTTCGCCTGGCTGGCCTCGCGCGGCCACGACCTGACGGCCCTGATCGCCGTGGTCTCGGCCGACAACCTCGCGGGCGGCATCGCCTCGGCGGCCTTCATCGCCTACCTCTCGAGCCTCACCAACATCAGCTACTCGGCCACGCAGTACGCGCTGTTCAGCTCGCTGATGCTGCTGCTGCCGAAGTTCATCGCCGGCTACTCGGGCGTGTTCGTCGACGCCTACGGCTACAGCACCTTCTTCTATGCCACCGCCCTGCTCGGCGTGCCGGTGCTGGTGCTGGTGGCGCTGGCCTCGCGCACGCTGGCCGCGCGCCCGGACAGCGGGAAATCCTGACCCGGCCCCATAGGAAACCGCCGACACGGCCCCACCCCCGCAACTGGTAGGCTTTGCGCTGCTTCCCCCAGCCCCGACCACTAGAACTACTCCTCCAACCGCGTCACCGCCCAGCCACGTCCACACCGTGCCCGCCCGCATTCCTCCCCTCCAGATCAGCGCCTACACGGCCACCTCGGCCGTCGGCGTCGGCAAGGAGCCGCTTGCCGAAGCGCTCGAACATTCGCGCAGCGGCCTGCGTGCCAACGACTTCGGCCCCGCGCCGCTGCCGACCTGGATCGGCCGCGTCGACGGCCTCGAAGAGATCCGCCTGCCCGAGGCCTTCGCGCACTGGGACTGCCGCAACAACCGGCTGGCCTGGCTCGGCCTTTCGGCCGACGGCTTCCTCAAGGCCGTGGCCGCGGCGCGCCGGCGCCATGGCGCGGCGCGCATCGCACTGATCCTCGGCACCTCGACCTCGAGCATCGGCGAGACCGAGCTGGCCTACACCCAGCTCGACGCCGACGGCCATTTCCCGCCCGCGCAGCGCCGCCCGGCGGTGCACACGCCGCATTCGCTCGCGATGTTCGTGCAGGAAGTGCTGGGCCTCGAAGGGCCGAGCGAGACCATCTCCACCGCCTGCTCGTCGAGCGCCAAGGTGTTCGCCTCGGCCGAGCGGCTGATCCGCCTGGGCCTGGTCGACGCGGCCGTGGTCGGCGGCGTCGACACGCTGTGCGGCAGCGTGCTGTTCGGCTTCAACTCGCTCGAGCTGGTGTCGGGCGGGCCGTGCCGGCCCTTCGATCCGGACCGCGACGGCATCAGCCTGGGCGAGGCTGCGGGCTTCGCGCTGCTCGAGCGCGCCGACGCGGCTTCCGCCACCGGATTGCAGCTGCTGGGCTACGGCGAGGCCAGCGACGCGCACCACATGTCGACACCGCATCCCGAGGGCCTGGGCGCCGAGCGCGCGCTCGACGAGGCGCTGGCGCGCGCCGGCCTCGCGCCCGAGGCGATCGACTACATCAACATGCACGGCACCGCGAGCCAGAAGAACGACGAGGTCGAGGGCGCGCTGGTGGCACGCCGCTTCCCGGCGCGCACGCATGCGAGCTCGACCAAGGGCTTCACGGGCCACACGCTGGGCGCCGCGGGCATCGTCGAGGCGGTGATCAGCCTGCTGGCGATCGAGCGCGGCCTGATGCCGGGCACGGTCAACTCGGCCGCGCTCGACCCGGGCTTCGGCCCGCAGATCCGGCTCGCGCCGGCGCACGGCGAGGTGCGCTACGCGCTTTCCAATTCCTTCGGCTTCGGCGGCAACAACTGCGCGCTGGTGTTCGGCAAGGCGGCGCAGGCATGAGCGCCGCGCCGACGATCTACATCGAGGGTCCGGCCTTCTGGGCCCCCACCCTGCCCGGCTGGGAGGCAGCGCGCGCGGCCTTCCGCGGCGAGGGCGCGCTCGCCGATCCACCGGCCAAGCGCCCGGCGCCGCAGGTGCTGGCCCCGGCCGAGCGCCGCCGCGCGCCCGACACCGTGGCGCTGGCGCTCGAGGTGGCGGCCGCCGCCATCGCCGGCTCGGGCCGGCAGGCCGCCGACCTGCCCTGCGTGTTCGTCTCGGCGCACGGCGACCTGTCGATCAACGACTACATGTGCAGCACGCTCGCCACCGATCCCTCGGTGCTGTCGCCCACGCGCTTCCACAACTCGGTGCACAACGCCGCCGTGGGCTACTGGACCATCGGCACCGGCTGCATGGCCGCGAGCAATTCGATCTCGGCCTACGACAGCAGCTTCGGCGCGGCCCTGCTCGAGGCCGCGGCGCAGTGCGCGGCCGACCGCGAGGCGGTGCTGCTGGTGGGCTACGACGCGCCCGCCACCGGCCCGCTGGCGGCCGTGACGGGCAGCCAGGGCCAGCTCGCGCTGGCGCTGGTGCTGGCGCCCGAGCCCACCGAACGCACGGTGGCGGCGCTCGACTGGTCGCTGGCCAGCGACGGCGCGGCCGGCACGCCGCCCACGTCCGAGGCGGCGCAGACGCTCGCGCAGGTCAACCCGATGGCGCAGGCGCTCGGCCTGTTCGAGGCGCTCGCGCGGCTCGACGGTCCGGCCGGCGCCGAGGTCGCACTGCCGCTGTCCCCCACCCTCTCGCTGAGACTGCGGCTGCGGCCCGGCGGGCACTGACGAAGGAATCCGCATGAAGCAGACCGCCCCGCGCTACGACGCAGTGATCATGGGTGGCGGTCTGGCGGGGCTCACGCTGGCGCTGCAGTTGCGCCAGCGCTTCGACGACCTCTCGGTGCTGGTGCTCGAGCGCCGCGCGCACCCGGTGCCGCACGCGGCGCACAAGGTGGGCGAATCCTCGGTGGAGATCGGCGCCCACTACTTCGACACCGTGCTCGGCCTGAAGCCGCACTTCGAGAACGAGCAGTTGCGCAAGTTCGGCTTCCGCTTCTTCTTCAGCGAGGGCCGGCGCGACATCGACGGCGTGACCGAGATCGGCGCCAGCCGCTACCTGTCGGTGCCCAGCTACCAGATCGACCGCGGCATCCTCGAGAACTACCTCGCGCAGGAGGCCGCGCGCCACGGCGTGCACTTCGCCGACGACGCCTTCGTGCGCCGCATCGAGCTGGCCGAGGACGGCGCCACCCACCACCGGCTGCAATGGACCCAGGGCGGCGAAACCCGCGACACCGAGGCGCGCTGGCTGATCGACGCCTGCGGGCGCGCGGGCCTGCTCAAGCGCAAGCTCGGGCTGGCGCAGCCCAACGACCACGACGTGAACGCCGTGTGGTTCCGCATCGGCGAGCGCATCACCATCGACCACTGGAGCGAGGACGAGGCCTGGCGCGCGCGCTGCGACCCGCAGGCGCGCTGGCTGTCGACCAACCACCTGGTGGGCGCGGGCTACTGGGTGTGGCTGATCCCGCTGGCCTCGGGCTCGCACTCGGTGGGCATCGTGGCCGACCAGAAGCTGCATCCGCTGGCCACCATCGACACCTTCGACAAGGCGATGGACTGGTTCGCGACCTATCAGCCGCGGCTTCACGAGGCGCTCGACGGCAAGCGCCACCTGCTGCAGGACTTCGCGTTCCTGCGCCACTTCTCGTACGGCTGCAAGCAGGTGTTCTCGGACCGGCGCTGGGCGCTGACCGGCGAGGCCGGCCTGTTCCTCGACCCCTTCTATTCGCCGGGCAGCGACTTCATCGCGATCGGCAACACCTACATCACCGACCTGATCGCGCACGACCGGCGCGGCCGCTCGATCGAGGCGCGCGCGCAGCTCTACGACCAGATCTACCACTCGTTCTACGAGAGCACGCTGGCGCTCTACCAGGGCCAGTACCCGTTGTTCGGCGATCCCGAGGTGCTGCCGGTGAAGGTGATCTGGGACTACGCCTACTACTGGGGCGTGCTGTCGCAGATCTTCTTCCAGGGCCGGCTCACCGACCTGGCGCTGCTGGGCAGCGTGCGCGACGAACTGCAGCACTGCCAGCGCCTCAACATCGCAGTGCAGGCGCTGCTGCGCGCCTGGTCGGGCGCGAGCGACAAGCGCAACCGCGCGGCGATGCTCGACCAGGCCTCGATGCCGTGGTTCGCCGAGCTCAACCGCAGCCTCAAGGACCGGCTCGACGACGCGGCCTTCAAGGCGCGCATCCGGGCCTCGACCGCGCAGCTGCGCCGGCTGGCCGGCGAGATCCTCGCGCGGGCGCGCGCCTGCGATCCGGCGCTGGAGGCCGTCGCGCTCGAGGCCCTGCTCGCGCTGCCCGAATACCGTGACGCCCAGCGGCTTTCGGCGGCACGGCACGAGGACGGCGCTATGCTTTTCGCAGTGCCGGCCGGTTGACATGGCCGCACGAGGTTTACGCAACTTTACGGAGCGTTCAAGCCAGCTTGCTCCCGGTGGACCACCATGAAGCGCATGAGCACCCCTCAACTCCTGATGATCGAAGACGACCAGCGCCTGGCGCAGATGGTCGGCGAATACCTCACCCAGTCGGGCTTCGGCTTCAACCATGCGGGCGACGGCGCCAGCGGCCTCGAGCTGCTGCAGCAGCACGCGCCCGACCTCGTCATCCTCGACCTGATGCTGCCCGACACCGACGGCCTCGAGGTCTGCCGCCGCATCCGCGCGCTGCCGGGCGCGATCTCCAAGGTGTCGGTGCTGATGCTGACCGCCAAGGGCGACCCGATGGACCGCATCATCGGCCTGGAGATCGGCGCCGACGACTACCTGCCCAAGCCCTTCGAGCCGCGCGAGCTGCTGGCGCGCATCCGCGCCGTGCTGCGCCGCCGCGGCGAGAGCAACACCGAGGCCGAGGCCGCGTCGATGATGCGCTTCGGCACGCTCGAGATCGACCGCAACGCGCGCACCGTCTCGGTGGCCGGCCAGGTCGCCGACCTCACCTCCTACCAGTTCGACCTGCTGGTCGCGATGGCCGAGCGCGCGGGCCGGGTGCTCACGCGCGACCAGATCATGGAAGCCGTGCGCGGCCGCGAGCTCGAGGCCTTCGACCGCTCGATCGACGTGCACATGGGCCGCATCCGCGCGGCGATCGAGGTCGACGCGAAGAATCCGAAGCGCATCCTCACGGTGCGCGGCGTGGGCTACGTGTTCGCCAAGCAGCAGGACTGAACGGCCGGCGGGTCATGTCCGTCCCGCTCGCGGCACCTCTCCGAAAAACGCGGCCGACCCCGGCCGCCGCGCCCCACACCTCCCCATGATCAATCTGTATTCCCGCCACCTCTACGTGCGCATCTGGCTCGCGGTGGTCGGCGGCGTGGTGATCCTCACGCTGATGGCCAACTGGATCGTGCGCGTGGCGGCCGAGGCCGAGCGCGAGCGGCTCGCGCCGGTGCCGCGCGAGGTGGTGGTGCTCGACGCGCAGGACAAGCAGATCGGCGCCGGCAAGGCCTTGCGCGTGCCGGGCCAGGGGCTGGAGTTCGACGTGACGCTCAGCGACGGCAAGGCGATCACGCTGCGCGTGGCACCGCGCGAGCGCGCCACCGGCACCAGCGGCTTCGCGCCCTGGCGCACGCCCTTCGGCCTGGGCTGGATGATCGCGCTGGTCGGCGTGGCGGTGGCGCTCGGCGTCTATCCGATCGTGCGCCGGCTCACCAAGCGGCTCGAGACGCTGCAGCGCGGCGTGCAGCGCTGGGGCGAGGGCGATCTGTCGGTGCGCGTCACCGAGGAAGGGCAGGACGAAGTGGCCGATCTCTCCAAGCGCTTCAATGCATCGGCGGTGCGCATCGAACAGCTGGTGCGCTCGCACAAGTCGCTGCTGGCGAATGCCTCGCACGAGCTGCGCTCGCCGCTGACCCGCATCCGCATGAGCCTGGAGCTCATGGGCGACCAGCCGAGCCCCGCGGCGCGCGCCGAGATCTCGCGCAACATCGCCGAGCTCGACCAGCTGATCGACGAGATCCTGCTGGCCAGCCGCCTGGACGCCAGCGAGGCCGACATGGGCACCATCGAGGCGGTCGACCTGACCGGCCTGGCCGCCGAGGAATGCGCGCGCGTCGATGCCGAGCTCGACCTGGTGGCGGGCACCGACAACGCGGCGCTGACCGTGCCCGGCGTCTCGCGGCTGCTGCGCCGCGCGATCCGCAACCTGCTCGAGAACGCGCGCCGCTACGGCGCCGGCGAGATCTCGGTCGAACTCGGCAGCGCCGACGGCCAAGCCACGGTGCGCGTGAACGACCGCGGCCCGGGCGTGCCGGCCGCGCTGCGCGACCGCATCTTCGAGCCCTTCTACCGGCTGCCGGGCGCGAGCGAGCGCAACGGCGGCGTCGGCCTCGGGCTGGCGCTGGTCAAGTCGATCACCGAGCGGCATGGCGGCACGGTGCGCTGCGAGGACCGGCCCGGCGGCGGCGCGAGCTTCGTGATCCGGCTGCCGCGCGGCTGAGGCACGCGCGCCCAAGCCCCGCGCGCGCCGGGGGTGAAGTCAGGTTGCGCCGGAAGGCGGCCCCCTAGAATCCGCGCCCTATGCAGAGATCGCACATCGTCCGGCCCGCGGCCATGTTCTGGGGGCTCGCGGTGTACATGCCGGTCGGCGTCACCTACCTCTCGGCCCTGCTGCTGCTGGTCGCCCTGCTGGCGGCGGGCAACGGCCGCGAACGCATCGCGCGGCTGCGCGCCAATCCGCTGTGGTGGCCGGTCATGGCCTATGTGGCCTGGACCCTGATCGTGCTGGCCATCCGGCCGCACTACCCCGAGACCCCCTCGAACCTGGTGCACGGGCTGCGCATCGCCGCCACGCTGCTGATGGCGATGGCGCTCGCGCGCGACGAGGCGATGTGGGCGCTGCGCGGCTTCCTGCTGATCTCGGCGCTCAACCTGCTGCTGGTGGTGGTGTTCTACGCGGTCGGCGGCTTCCACATCTGGGGGCCGCTGCGCGGCGTGGTGATGGAGGTCGGCAACAAGTCGATCAGCAATGCGCTGCTGTTCAGCGTGGTGGCGTCGACGGCGGCGGTCTGGGGCCTGTCGCAGATCGCGGCGCACCGGCCGCTGCGCGCGCTGCCGGCCTTCGCGCTGGTGCTGCTGCTGATGGCGGTGGTGGCGCTGCCGCTGACCTCGCGCACCTCGGTGCTGGCGCTGCTGCTGGTGCTGCCGCTGGTGTGCATCCACCAGTGGCGCAGCCACCTGAAGGCGCTGTCGGCGGCGCTGATCGTGGGCGCCGTGGTGCTCGGGGCGGGCCTCTACCAGCTGCCGCAGCTGCAGCAGAAGGTCGAGCTCGGCGTCCAGGAGATCGAGAAGGCGCAGGCCGGCGAGATCTTCCACGGCAGCATGGTCATCCGCTACTTCATGTACCGCGACACCGGCCGCATGATCGCCGACCGGCCGCTCACCGGCTGGGGCATCGGCGGCTGGACCGAGCAATGGCACCAGCGCGGCCCCGCGCTGTTCGCCGACTCGAACATGCCGCACAACGACTTCCTCTGGATGGGCGCGCAGGGCGGCCTGCCGGGGCTGCTGAGCCTGCTCGCGATCATGGTCGCGGCCGTCTGGCAGGCCTGGAAGCGGCCCGACATCGCGGGCCGCTATGCGCTGGCCGCGACCTTGATCGCGCTGATCGCCTCCTGCGTGAACTCGGCGCTGCGCGATGCCCAGATCGGGCTGGCGCTGCTGTGGATCGCGATGGTCTACCTGCGGCTGGCGCAGGAGCGGCAGGACCCCGAGCCCTGGCGCGACCTCTGGCCGGGCCGGCGGATCGGCAGCGAATCCGAGGCCTCGAAGCGCGCGGCGGCACCAGGCTGACTCCGGAATCTCGCACTAGACGACTGGTCTAATCGGCGCTAGAGTCCGGCGCCATGACTGCCGTCGCCACGCCTCCCGACGTTCGCCGCCACATCCTCGACGTGGCGCATCCGCTGTTGCTGCGCAAGGGCTTCACGGCCGTCGGGCTGGCCGAGGTGCTGAGCCTGGCCAGGGTGCCGAAGGGCTCGTTCTATCACTACTTCGGCTCGAAGGAGTCCTTCGGCGAGGCGGTGCTCGAGGCCTATTTCAGCGACTACCTCGCGCGCACCGACGCCCTGCTGGCCGAGTCGGGCACGGGCGCGCAGCAGCTGGTCGCCTATTTCCAGGACTGGCTCGACTCGCAGACCGGCGACGACGCCCAGAGCCGCTGCCTCGTGGTGAAGCTCGGCGCCGAGGTCTGCGACTTGTCGGAAACCATGCGCGCGGCGCTGGACCGCGGCATCCGCCAGATCACCGACCGGCTCGCGCGCTGCATCGAGACCGGCCGCGCCGATGGCTCGCTGCCGGCCGCCGAAGCCGGCGATCCCGCCCAGGCCCAGGCCGTCTCGCTCTACCAGAGCTGGCTCGGCGCCAGCCTGCTCGCGAAGATCGCGCGCGACCGCGCACCGCTCGACCGCACCATGGCCGGCACCCGGCAGGCGCTGGGTCTGGCCCCCGTTCCCACCCCGGTCGGCTGAGAGGCGGGACGACCGATGTCGCTCCCGCCTTTTTTGCGGCCATCTTCTAGACGACCGGTCTAATTACCTGCCAGGTCATCGCCCTTCCACCACCCAGGAGCCCCTGCCCATGCCCCAAAGCGACACCGTCAACCGCCGCCTCGTCCTCGCCGCGCGCCCGCGCGGGCTGCCGACGCCCGCGCACTTCCGCCTCGAGGAGGGCGCCGTGCCCGCGCCCGCCGAGGGCCAGGTGCTGCTGCGCACGCTGTACCTCTCGCTCGACCCGTACATGCGCCAGCTGATGGACGAGGTCGCGCCGATCTACGCGGCCTCGGTGCCGCTGGGCCAGCCGATGGTGGGCGGCACGGTCAACCGCGTCGTGGCCTCGAAGCACCCGCGGTTCCGCGCCGGCGAGCTGGTGCTCGGCAACGCCGGCTGGCAGGACTACGCGCTGTCCGACGGCCAGGACCTGATGCCGCTGGGCGACATGGCGCGCCCCTCGCTCGCGCTCGGCGCGCTCGGCATGCCGGCCTTCACCGCCCACGTCGGCCTGCTCGACATCGGCCAACCGAAGCCCGGCGAGACCGTGGTCGTGGCCGCGGCCACCGGCGCGGTCGGCGCGATGGTCGGGCAGATCGCCCGGCTGAAGGGCGCGCGCGTGGTCGGCATCGCGGGCGGCGCGGACAAGTGCCGCCACGCGGTCGAGGTGCTGGGCTTCGACGCCTGCCTCGACCGCCACGCTCCCGCGCTGGCCGAGCGCCTCGCCGCGGCCTGCCCGAAGGGCATCGACGTCTATTTCGAGAACGTCGGCGGGCCGGTGTTCGACGCGGTGCTGCCGCTCTTCAACATCGGCGCGCGCGTGCCGGTCTGCGGCCACATCGCCGACTACAACGCCGACGGCGAAACCCAGGGGACGAACCGCCTGCCACTGCTGATGGCCTCGCTGCTGCAGAAGCGCATCCGCATGCAGGGCTTCGTCATCCTCGACCACTACGGCGACCGCTTCGAGGCCTTCCGCCGCGAGATGGGCGACTGGATCGAACGCGGCGAAGTGCGGCCGATGGAGGACATCGTCGAGGGCCTGGAGCACGCACCGGCCGGCTTCATCGGCCTGCTGCAGGGCCGCAATTTCGGCAAGCGCGTGGTGCGCGTGGCCGACGAGAACTAGTTCGAAAACAGCGCGCGGATGCGCGCGTCGTGCGCCTCGATGTTCGGCGCATGCGCCGGGTCGAGCGTGCGCAGGAAAGCCGCGTTGGCCTGCGCCTGCGCATCCAGCTGCGCATCGTGCGTCTCGGCCGCGCGCTCGATCGCGGCGGCCGCCTCGAAGACCTCGAACTCGGGGTAGTAGTAGCCCACTTCGCGCAGGAACGGCGAGTTGTGCACCAGCGCGTAGTTGCCGTAGAGCGCCTCGTACAGCAGGTAGTTGAGGCCGTTCTCCCACTGGTGCGACACCACGATGTCGGTGTGGTGCGCGGCCCATTCGACGAAGGGCGCGCGCGGGTCGGCCGTGGCCTTGCCGTCCTGCACCATCCGCAGCCCCAGTGCGATGTGCTTGAAGGCCGTGTTCTCCTTCTTGTCGAAGGTGTTCGTCATGTACACGTGCTGCACGAGCTCGGGGCGCCGCACATGGCATTCGTTGGCCGCCAGCATCGGGATCAGCGAGCTCTTCACCACGTTGAGGTTCGGCTCGAAGAAGGCGATGCGCTTGGCCCGGCCCTGGTTGCGGTAGCCGAAGCGTGCCTTGAGCTCGGCATTGGCCGCGAGGCTCTGCTCGAGGAAGTACGGCGACCACACGTGCGGCAGCACGTGCACCGGCGCGCGGTACACGGCCTCGAAGTAGCTCTTGCAGGTGTGGGCGTGCTGCGGGTTGGTCCAGAGCTCGTCGAACTGCACGCGGTGCGGGTTCGGCAGCCAGGGATTGGCCTGGAAGTTGATGGTCTCGACCGCCACCACGTAGTCGTTGCCGAAGCGGTACGACACGCAATGCCCGCCGCGCTGGCGCACCGCCTCGACATGCGTCGGATGAACGAAGGCGTTCATCTCGATCAGCAGGTCGGTCTGGTGGACCACCGCCGAGAGCGGCCGCAGCGCACCGGCCAGTTCGCCGAGCATCATGCCCTCGGCATAGGCGGCGACGCCGTCGCCGTGCACCAGCCAGACCTCGCCCACCAGCGGAGAGCGCTTCAACAGCATGTAGAGGTACACGCAGTGCTGGTTGGCGCCGTTGAACCAGATCGATTGCCGTGCATCGGCCCGGATCTCCATCGTGATCGCGACGTTGATCTTCATGGACGTTCCGGGCCTCCCCCGGTCTCTTCTTCTATCGCCGCGTCAGTGGCGCGCGGAAACCACCTCGCCGGCCTTGAGCCGGTAGGTGGTGCCGCAGTACGGGCACCTGGCCTCGCCGGTGCGCGCCACGTCCAGGTAGACCTTGGGGTGGCTGTTCCAGAGCTTCATGTCGGCCTTGGGGCTGGGGCAGAACACGCCGCCCTGGTGGTTGAGCTCCTTCGCGAGGAGTTCGACGACTGCAGTGGTGGACATGTTCTTCAGACCTTCGTGAGCCAGTGGGCGTACTTGGGGTTCTTGCCGTTCACGATGTCGAAGAAGGCCGCCTGGATCTTCTCGGTGACCGGGCCGCGCGCCCCGCCGTCGCCGCGGTTGCCGATCTCGACGCGGTCGAGTTCGCGGATCGGCGTGACTTCGGCCGCGGTGCCGGTGAAGAAGGCTTCGTCGGCGATGTAGACCTCGTCGCGCGTGATGCGCTTCTGCACCAGCTCGATGCCGAGGTCCTTGCACACGTGCAGGATGGTGTTGCGCGTGATGCCGTTGAGCGCGCCGGCCGACAGGTCGGGCGTGTAGACCACGCCGTTCTTGACCACGAACACGTTCTCGCCCGCGCCTTCCGACACGAAACCGCTCGCGTCGAGCAGCAGCGCCTCGTCGTAGCCGTCGTCCAGCGCTTCCATGTTGGCGAGGATCGAGTTGGTGTAGTTGCTGACCGTCTTGGCCTGCGTCATCGTGATGTTGACGTGGTGGCGCGTGTAGCTCGAGGTCTTCACGCGGATGCCGCGCTTCATGCCTTCCTCGCCGAGGTAGGCGCCCCAGGACCAGGCCGCGACCATGGCGTGGATCTTGTTGCCCTTGGGGCTCACGCCGAGCTTCTCGGAGCCGATCCAGATCAGCGGGCGCAGGTAGCAGCTCTCGAGCTTGTTCTCGCGCACGACCTGCTTCTGGGCCTCGTTGAGCTGTTCCTGCGTGAACGGGATCTTCATGCGCAGGATCTTGGCGCTGTTGAACAGGCGCTCGGTGTGCTCGGCCAGGCGGAAGATCGAGGTGCCGCCGTCGGCCGTCTTGTAGGCGCGCACGCCCTCGAAGGCGCCGCAGCCGTAGTGCAGCGTGTGGCTCAGCACGTGGATCTTGGCGTCGCGCCAGTCCACGAGTTCGCCATCCATCCAGATCTTGCCGTCACGGTCGTCGAGCGAGGGGGGGATCGAGCTCATTTCCTGATTCCTTTGGGAGCTTTTGCAGAAAGCCTTCAGCGGGGGGAGGCTGGGGGGTGCGGCCTGAAGGCCGCCAAAGCCGCCGATTTTACGGCGCCGTGCCGCTCTTGCCTGACCGGCGCCCCGGGCCATGCACCGCCGGTGGCGCGAACCGGCCCGACGCCGCGACAATGGCCGGTTCCGCCAAACAAGCGATTGAAGGGAAAGATTCTCCGTGTCCGTATTCAAGAACGTCATCGTCTACCGCATCGAGCCCGGCTGGTCGCAAACGCTGGCCGAGGCCGAGGAAGGCCTGGGCAAGCAGCGCTTCGAGCCCTGCGGCGCCTCGCAGGAGAAGTCGGCCGGCTGGGTCGAGCCGCGCGGCGAGGCCCACGGCCCGCTGGTGGAATCCATCGACGGCCAGTGGCTGCTCGAGTACATGATCGAGAGCAAGTCGGTGCCGGGCTCGGTGGTGCGCCGCAAGCTCGAGGAGCGCTGCGCGCAGATCGAGGCCACCACCGGCCGCAAGCCCGGCAAGAAGGAAAAGAAGGACCTCAAGGAGGACATCACGCACGAGCTGCTGCCGATGGCCTTCACGCGCACCGCGCGCGTCACGGTCTGGGTCGACCAGGCCGAGCGCCGGCTGGTGGTCAACAGCTCCAATGCGGCGCGCGCCGACGAGGTGGTCAGCAGCCTGGTGCAGAACTTCACGGGCTTCGGCACCATGCAGCTCAACACCCAGATCGAGCCGGCCGCCGCCATGTCCGAATGGCTGGCCTCGCAGGAGCCGCCCGCGGGCTTCACCATCGACCGCGAGTGCGAGCTCAAGGCCACCGACGAGTCGAAGGCCGTGGTGCGCTATGCCAAGCACCCGCTCGACATCGACGAGGTCAAGCAGCACATCGCCGACGGCAAGCGCCCGACCCGCCTCGCGCTGACCTGGGACGACCGCGTGTCCTTCGAACTCACGCACGGCCTGCAGATCCGCAAGATCGTGTTCCTCGAGGGCACCGACGAAGGCGCCGGCGGCGGCAAGAAGGAAGACAACTTCGATGCCGACGTGGCGATCGCCACCGGCGAGCTGGGCCAGCTGGTGCCGGCGCTGCTCGACGCGCTCGGCGGCGAGGCGGCGTTCACCGCGGCGCCGGCCGAGGAAGCGCCGAAGGCCGCCGCCACCGCGCCGGCCGCGGCCACGGCCGAAGAGGAAGACGCGCCGTTCTGAGCCGGCGCGGCGGGCGTCAGGCCACCAGGTAGGTCTGCGCCAGCCGCACCCAGCAGGCCGCGCCCAGCGGCAGCACCTCGTCGTTGAAGTCGTAGCCGGGGTTGTGCACCATGCAGCCGCCGAACTCGCCTTCGCCGTTGCCCAGCAGCACGTAGCAGCCGGGCAGCTCGGCCAGCATCCAGGCGAAGTCCTCGCTGCCCGCGAAGCCGCGCGGCACCGTGGCCGCCACCTTGTCCGCGCCCACCAGCGCAGCGCACACCTCGGTCATCAACCGGCTCTCGGCCTCGGTGTTGACCACCGGCGGCACCAGCGGCCGGTAGTCGATGGAGGCTTCCACGCCATGCGCCTGCGCGGTCAGCGCGACGATCTCGCGGATGCGCGACTCCACCAGCGCGCGCGTCTCGGGCCGGGCCGCGCGCACGTTGAGCCCGAGCGCGACCGACTGCGGGATCACGTTGTGGGTGGCGCCGCCGCGGATGAAGCCGACCGACAGCACCGCCGTGTCGTCGGGCGCGACGTTGCGCGCCACCACGCTCTGCAGCGCGGTCACGGTGGCGGCGGCGGCCACCACCGGGTCCTGCGCGCGGTGCGGCATCGCGCCATGGCCGCCCTTGCCCTGGATCGTCACGTCGGCCACGTCGGACGAGAGCGTGACCGGTCCCGCCTGCACGATGAAGCTGCCGGCCGGCACGCCAGGTGCGTTGTGCAGCGCATAGACCGCGTCGCAGGGAAAGCGCTCGAACAGGCCGTCCGCGATCATCGCGCGCGCGCCGCAGAGGTTCTCCTCGTCGGGCTGGAAGATCAGGTTCAGCGTGCCGTCGAAATCGCGGCTCTTCGCGAGCGCCTTCGCGGCCGCGAGCAGGATCGCCGTGTGGCCGTCGTGGCCGCAGGCATGCATGCGGCCGTGCTGCCGGCTCGCATAGGGCAGGCCCGTGGCCTCGACGATCGGCAGCGCGTCCATGTCCGCGCGGATGCCCAGGCGCCGCGTGCCGCTGCCGAGCCTGAGCTGCCCCACCACGCCGGTCCTGCCGATGCCGGTGTGCACCTCGTAGCCCCATTCGCGCAGCAGCCGCGCGACCAGTTCGCTGGTCGCGCTCACCTCGAAGCCGAGTTCGGGCTCGGCATGGATCCGGCGCCGGATGTCGACGAAGGCCTCGGTGTCGATCTCGATCGGCGGCAGCAGGCGGGACAGGAGCTTGGTGGTCTGGAGGCTGAGTTCGCGGGTCATGGGAGGCAATCGTTTCGCGGAAAAGGTGGGAAGGAAGGCGGCGCTCAATCGGCGCGCCGTTCGCGCAGGCTCAGCAGCGCACCGATGCTCAGCACGCCGCAGGCCATCATGTAGAAGGCCGGCGAGAGCGGGTTGCCGGTCTGCGCCAGCAGCCAGGTCACGATGAACTGCGAGGAGCCGCCGAAAATCGTGACGCCCACGCTGTAGATCACCGAGATGCCGCTGGCGCGCACGCCGATCGGCAGCATCTCGAGCAGCATCAGGAACATCGGCGTGGTGCCGATGTTCACGCTCGCCGTGAGCAGCGCCGACAGGCACAGCACCAGCGGCACGCTCGGATGGTGGCTGATGAGCCAGAACACCGGGCCCACCGCGACCAGGCTGAACAGCAGCGAGCCGATCGCCAGCGGCTTGCGGCGCTCGAGCCGGTCGGCCAGCCGGCCCGCCACCAGCGACACCACGAACAGCGTGATGCCGGTGACGCAGCCCGACAGCAGCGACAGCGAGGGCGGCATCTTGAGCACGCGGATCATGTAGGTGGGCATGAAGAACACCACCAGGTACATGGTGGCCGTGCCCGCGGTGGTCGCGAGGATGCCCTTGAACACGGTGCCGCCATGCGCGCGCAGCAGCCGGCCGATCGGGCTGGCTTCGTGGCTCTCGGCCTGGTGCGTTTCCTCGAGGTGCGAGCGGATGTACAGGCCCACCGGCGCGATCAGCAGGCCCAGCAGGAAGGGCAGGCGCCAGCCCCAGCTCTCGAGCGAGGCCTGCGGCAGCAGCGCATACAGCAGCGCGCCGGTGAGCGCGCCGGCCAGCGCCGACAGGCCCTGGCTCGCGAGCTGCCAGCTGACGCGGAAGCCGCGGCCCTTGACGCCGCCGGCCTCCATCAGCATCGAGGTCGCGGCGCCGACCTCGCCGCCGAGCGAGAAGCCCTGCAGCAGCCGGCCCGCGACGATCATCAGCGAACCGAACACGCCGGCCGAGGCATAGGTGGGCGCGAGCGCGATGCACAGCGTGCCGGCCACCATCAGCGCGATGGTCAGCGTCATCGCGGCCTTGCGGCCCTTGCGGTCGGCGTAGTTGCCGATGATCACGCCGCCCAGCGGCCGCATCACGAAGCCGATGCCGAAGGTCGCGACCGCGAGCAGCAGCGAGCCGAAGGCGCTCTCGGAGGGAAAGAACAGCTTGCCGATCAGCAGCGCGAAGAAGCTGTAGACGGTGAAGTCGTACATCTCGAGCGCATTGCCGATCGAGCAGGCGGCGATCAGCCGGAACTGGCTCTGGCCGCCCTTGGTGGCGGCGGCATTGGCGGGCGGGGCGGAACCCAGCACGGGGCTGGCTGGCAGGGCGGCGGCTTCGCTCATTCGATCTCCACGGGGTGTTGTTGTGCGGACGACGGATTCGCGAAGCGCGAACTTCATGCGGCGCATGGCACCCCGAACCCGTGGCGGCGGAGTATTCAGGCAAAGCGCGGCGGCGAGGAATCACAAATTTTCATGCCGATAACCAAAAGGCATCCCCCGCAGAAGCGGGGCCGCGAAGCCATCGGTGGAACTACCGAGAGGGCCCATTGCGCGCCATTCGCGTGCGTGCCGCCTTCACAATGGCGCGTCGGCGCACCGCCGCCTCCAGAACAAGGACAACACCATGAAGCTCATCCGCCACTGCCTCTGCCTGCTGGCCCTCGCGCCCTGCTGCATGATGGCCGCCTCGGCCCAGGGCAGCCGGCCCGTCGTGCAGTTCATCGCCACCGGCGGCACCATCGCGATGAAGGTCGACCCCGTCACCAAGGGCGTGGTGCCCGCGATCTCGGGCGACGACCTGATGCAGACCGTGCCCGACGCCGGCAAGTACGCCACCATCGAGGTCAACAACTTCTCGGCCATGTCGGCCAACTACGTCGAGCCCAAGTGGTGGACGCGCCTGACCCAGGCCGTGGACGATGCGCTCGCGCGCCCCGAGGTGGCGGGCGTGGTGATCGCGCACGGCACCGACACCATGGAGGAGACGGCCTACTGGCTCGACCTCACGGTCAAGTCGAACAAGCCCGTGATCCTGATCGGCGCGCAGCGCAACGCGTCCTCGCCGGACTTCGACGGCCCGCGCAACCTGCTCAACGCGATCCGCATCGCCACCACGCCCGAGGCCGTGGGCCAGGGCGTGATGCTCGCGATGAACAACCAGATCAATGCCGCGCGCGCCGTCACCAAGACCCACACCGGCAACGTCGAGACCTTCAAGTCGGGCGACTTCGGCTTCATCGGCGAGGTCTGGGACGACAAGGTGGTGTTCTCGCGCACCGCGCTGCGCCGCCAGCACATCGACATCGGCAGCGCCGAGATGCCGCGCGTGGAGATCCTCGCGATGTTCGGCGGCGCCGACGGCTCGCTGCTGCGCTACGCGGTGGACCAGGGCGCGAAGGGCATCGTGGTGCAGGCCGTGGGCATGGGCAACATGAACGTCTCGATGTACGAGGCGGTGAAGTACGCGCTGTCGCGCGGCGTGCCGGTGGTGATCGCCACCCGCGTGCCCAACGGCCGCACCATGCCGCTGTACGGCTTCGTCGGCGGCGGCAAGACCACCTTCGACGCCGGCGCCGTGATGGCCGGCGACCTGAGCCCGCAGAAGGCGCGCCTGCTGCTGATGCTCAAGCTGCACCAGGGCGTGAGCGACAAGGCCGGCCTGCAGGCGGCCTTCGACCGCTGATGCCCGCCGCGAAGCAATGAAGCTGCAGCAGTTGCGCGTGCTGCTCGCGGTGGCGCAGCACGGCAGCATCCACGAGGCGGCGCGCGGCCTGCACACCACCCAGCCGGCGCTGTCGAAGGCGATCGCCGAACTCGAGCGCGAACTCGGCGTCACGCTGATGTCGCGCTCCACGCGCGGCGTGAGCCTCACGCCCTACGGCGCGGCGTTGGTCAAGCGCGCCAGCGTGGTCGAGCAGGAGCTGCGCCATGCGCTCGAGGACATCGAGGCGATCCGCGGCCACGACGAGGCGCGGCTCGACATCGGCTTCACCGCGGTGGCCTCGAACGGCCCGCTGCCCGAGGCCATGGCGGCGTTCCGCCAGCGCTTTCCGAACGTGGCGCTGCGCGCCTTCGAGATGCGGCCGCAGCAGATGCTCGAGGGCCTGCGCGAGGGCCGGCTCGACCTCGGCCTGATCTCGACCTGCAGCGGGCCCGGCTCGAACGTGTTCCAGTGGGAGCCGCTGTTCTCGGTGGCGATGCACATCTCGGTGCGCGCCGGCCATCCGCTGCGCCGCGTGCGCAAGCTGCGGCCGTTGCTCGATGCCGACTGGCTGGTGCTCGACCCGGTCGACGATCCGTTCAGCCCGCTGGTCAGCACCATGCGCCTGCACGGGCTCGAGATGCCGCGGCGCATGGTGCAGAGCGCCTCGAACCTGCTGGGCCTGCAGCTCGCCACGCAGACCGACCTGGTCAGCATGTGGTCGGACGCGGTGTTCCACGGCGCCGGGCCGCTGCGGCTGAGCGGCGACGCGCTCGAGCGGCTGCCGATCACCGACGAGCTGCCCGACTTCGAGGTCTACCTGGTCTACCGCTCGGCCGACCTGATGACGCACGCGTGCACCGAGTTCGCGAAGGAGGCGCGCCACCATGCGCGCACCAATCCGCCGTGGCGCGCGCCGCGCGGCGCGCGCAAGGCCTCGGATTAGGCCGCGGGAGTCTCGGCCTCGTCGTCCTGCGCCGGCGGGCGCGTCAGCGTCCAGCTCTGCAGCTTGCCGCCGTTGAACACCGTGTCGACGTACGAGCCGCCGGCATCGGTCCAGCGGTAGTGCTCGGGCTGCTCGTCCTGCGGCGAGCGCAGTTCGCCGAGCGCGCGCGTCATCGCGATCACGTGCATCAGCGTCACGCCGGGCTTGAGCTTGGCGTTGAGCATCACCGAGCTGGCCACCGTGCCCACGGGCCGGTCGGCCGCGCGCTTGAGCACCTGCATCGCGCGATTGAAGTGCATCAGCAGGAACATCACGATCGCGCCGGCCGCCAGGGCCACGCCGCCCCAGCCATAGCTGCGCCAGGCCACGCCCAGCACGACGAGCGCCCCCACGGGCACGAGAAACTTCTGGAAATTCATGGCCCGCATTGTCGCCGCGCCGGCGCGGCGGGGTAGCGAGCCCGGCTACCGCCAGGCGCATCTCGCGCTACCGGGCCACAAAGCCGCCCGCGCCGCGGGCCGTCGCGGGCACATTTCGCCGCACGGGCATCGGCCCGGGCCCCGCAGACACCACAGATGAACATTCCACGCTCCGTCACCTTCGTCCGGCTCAGCCTCGCCGCCCTGCGCGGCAGCGGCGACCCCCGGCACGAACAAGGCGGCCGCGGCGGCCCACGTTGTCAGGGAGAGGCCGCCGTCGGCGGCCGGAACGCGATGAACCCGGCCCCGTCGCCCGGCGGCCAATGCCGACGCGACGGCGGCCCGGCGTTCACGCCACGCAGCGACGCACGAATCAGGGGGTAGGAGGTTGGGAGCTCGCCGGGCGCGCCGCCACCGATGCGCCAGGCGTTTTTTCACGGGCCGTTGCGGCCCGTTTTTTTTTGGGCGCTCGCTCACTCGAGCTCGCGCACCACGTCCATCGCCTCCTCGATCCGGTCCACCGCGTGGATCGTCAGGCCCTCGATGTCCTTCGAGCCCTTGCGCGGCGCATTGGCCCTGGGCACCACCGCGATGCTGTAGCCCAGCTTGGCGGCCTCGCGCAGCCGCTCCTGGCCGCGCGGCGCGGGCCGCACCTCGCCCGCCAGGCCCACTTCGCCGAAGGCGATGAAACCCTTTGGCAGCGGCTTGCCGCGCAGGCTCGAGGTGATGGCCAGCATCACCGCGAGGTCGGCCGCCGGTTCGCTGATGCGCACGCCGCCGACCGCGTTGACGAACACGTCCTGGTCCATGCAGGCCACGCCCGCGTGGCGGTGCAGCACCGCCAGCAGCATCGCGAGCCGGTCGCGGTCCAGGCCCACCGACAGCCGGCGCGGGCTCGGCCCGCCGTCGTCGACCAGCGCCTGGATCTCGACCAGCATCGGCCGCGTGCCCTCGAGCGTGACCAGCACCACGCTGCCGGGCACCGGCTCGGTGTGCTGGCTCAGGAAGATCGCGCTCGGGTTGGCCACGCCCTTCAAGCCGCGCTCGGTCATCGCGAACACGCCGATCTCGTTGACCGCGCCGAAGCGGTTCTTGATCGCGCGCACCAGCCGGAAGCTCGAGTGCGTGTCGCCCTCGAAGTACAGCACCGTGTCGACCATGTGCTCGAGCACGCGCGGGCCCGCGAGCGCGCCCTCCTTCGTGACGTGGCCCACCAGCACCACGGCCGTGCCGCTGGTCTTGGCGAAGCGCGTGAGGTGCGCCGCGCATTCGCGCACCTGCGCCACCGAGCCCGGCGCCGAGGTGAGCTGGTCGGAGTAGACGGTCTGGATCGAGTCGATCACCGCGATGGCCGGGCGCGTGGCATCGAGCGTGGCGATGATCTTCTCGAGCTGGATCTCGGCCAGCACCTGCACCTGCGAATGGTCCAGCCCCAGCCGCTTGGAGCGCAGCGCCACCTGCGCGCCGCTCTCCTCGCCCGTGACGTAGAGCGCGTTCTGACCCGCGCGCTGCAGCGCATCGACCGCCTGCAGCAGCAGGGTCGACTTGCCGATGCCCGGGTCGCCGCCGATCAGCGTGACGCCGCCGGCCACCACGCCGCCGCCGAGCACGCGGTCGAGCTCGTCGAGGCCGGTGGGCGTGCGCGCGACGTCGCTGGCCTCGATCTCCGAGAGCACCGCGAGTTCGGAGGCCCCGGCGAGCGACGCGAACTGCGTGCCGAAGCGGTTGTTGGCCGGGGCGTTCGCGCCGCCGGCCGCTTGTTCGATCAGTGTGTTCCAGGCGCCGCAGCTCGGGCACTTGCCGAGCCACTTGGCGCTGGTGCCGCCGCATTCGCTGCAGACGTAGATGGATTTGTCCTTGGCCATGGCCGGGAGTTTAGGGCGTGGCCCCGCGCCGTCCGGGCGCGGGGACGCTCGCTCAGCACACGCGGTTGACCAGCGCGCCCACGTCGCCCACCGCCAGGGCCGCCGCGTTGTCGAGCAGCATCGGCAGCACCTGCTGCGCATAGACGTCGCTCAGGCCGCCGATGTGCGGCGTGGCGATCACGTTCGGCAGCCGGCGCAGCGGATGGCCGGCCGCGAGCGGCTCGGTCTCGTAGACGTCGAGCCCGGCGCCGGCGATGGTCCCGCTCTCGAGCGCCGCGAGCAGCGCGTGCTCGTCGACCACGCCGCCGCGCGAGAGGTTGACGAGGAAGGCGTGCGCCGGCATGGCCGCGAGCACGGGCGCATCGATCAGGTGGTGGGTGCGCGCATCGTGCGCGGTCAGCACCACCACGAAATCGGCCTGCGCCACCACCTGCGGCAGCCGCTCGCGCCCATGCACTTCGTCGAAGCCGTCGATCGCCGCGGGCGTGGCCGAGATGCCGCTGACCCGCATGCCCATTGCCTGGCAGCGCCGCGCCAGCTCGCGCGCGACATGCCCCGTACCGACCAGCACCGCGTGCCGGCGCCACAGCAGCGGCTGCGGCCAGCGGTGCCAGGCGCCTTCGCGCTGGTCGCGCAGCATGCGCGGCAGGTCGCGCGCCAGCGCCATCATCAGCAGCAGCGCGAGCTCGGACATCTGCGGGCCATGCACGCCACGCGACGAGGTCACGAGCGTGCCGGGCCGCAGCGCGGGCGAACCGGTGATGGTGTCGGTGCCCGAGGTCAGCGCATGGACCCAGCGCAGCGCGGGCCCGGCCGCGAGCATCGCGTCGTCGACCCACGGTCCCGAGACCACCAGCGCCTCGACCTCGGCCAGCAGGCGCAGCGCCTCGGCGCGCTCGGTGGTGGCGTGCACTTCCAGCGCCGGGCAGCGCGCGCGCAGGGCCTGCGCATAGAACCCGGCCTCGCCGTTGAAGACCAGCAGCGAGCGCAGCGGCTGCGCCGTCATTCGAGCTTGATGCCGGCGGCCTGGATCACGGCGCGCCACTTGGCATTCTCCGAAGCGATGAACTCGGTGAAGCGGGCCTGCGAGGACGGCGCGGGCTCGACGCCGATGAGCGCCAGCTTCGCGCGCACGGCCGGATCGGCGATGACCTTGTTGAGCTCCAGCGCCAGCCGGTCGACGATGGGCTGCGGCGTGCCCCTGGGCACGGCCAGGCCGGCCCAGGTGTCGAAGTCGATCTCGCCCACGCCCGCCTCGGCCAGGGTCGGCGCCTCGGGATAGAGCGCCGAGCGCGTCTTGCCCGCGGTCGCGATGATCTTCGCGCGGCCGCCCTGCACGTGCGGCAGCGCGGCCGGCAGGTCGGCGAACATGAACGAGACGCGGCCGGTGGCGACCTCGGGCGCGGCCTGCACCATGGCCTTGAACGGCACCGCGGTCATGTCGGCCTTGAGCTGGCGCTTCATCAGCTCCGAGCCCAGGTGGCCGCCGCTGCCGCTGCCGCCGATCGCGAACAGCAGCGGCTGGCTGCGCGCCGCCGCGAGGAACTTCGGCATGCTGTCGAGCGGCCCGCCGGCCTCGACCATCAGGAACAGCGGAAAGTGCACCAGCTGCGTCACCGGCGTGAGCGCATCGCTCGCATAGGGCAGCTTGTCGTAGAGGTTCGGGATCACGGCCATGGTCGACAGCGCCGCGAAGAACACGGTGTAGCCGTCGGGCGCCGCGGAAGCAGCCGCGGCCGCGCCGATCACCGTGTTGCCGCCGGGCCGGTTGTCGATCACGATCGGCTGGCCCAGCGCCACCGAGAGCTTCTCGGCAATGATGCGCGAGCTCTGGTCGGTGCCGCCGCCGGGCGTGTAGGGCACCACCCAGCGGATCGGCTTGCTCGGCCAGGCGGCCTGCGCGCTCGCGGTCATGGCGCCCGCGGCCAGTTGCAGGGCCACGGCGGCCATGCCCAGCAAGGTGGCCGCGCGGCGCGGCCATCCAACGGTCTTCTTCTTCGTCATCGTGTGTCTCCTGTCGTTCTTGTTGGGGCCGCCGGCTTCAGGTCGCGTACGACGGATCGATGCGGTCCAGCAGCCGGCGCAGCGCCGGCCAGTCGTTGTCGCGCGCCGAGCGGCCGGGCCGGTCGAGCGCCTGCGCCACCTTCTCGGCGATCTCGTCGCTGCATTCGATGAGTTCGGCGCCGCCCGACTGCGCACGCACCTGCGCCTCGCAGGCGCGCTCGAGGTAGTAGAGGCGCTCGAAGGCCTCGCGGATGGTGTCGCCCGCGGCCAGCAGGCCGTGGTTGCGCAGGATCATCACGTTGTGCGGGCCGAGGTCGCGCACCAGCCGGTCCTGCTCGCTGAAGTCGAGCGCCACGCCTTCGTAGTCGTGGTAGCCGATGCGGCGGTGGAAGCGCATGGCGTGCTGCGACAGGTTGAGCAGACCGCGCCGCTGCGCCGCCACCGCGATGCCGGCCGCGGTGTGGGTGTGCAGCACCGCATGCAGGTCGGGCCGCGCGCGGTGGATGCAGCTGTGGATCAGGAAGCCCGCGGGGTTGATGCCGATGCCGGTCGGGTCGAACACCACCTCGCCGTCGATGTCGACCTTGACCAGGCAGGAGGCCGTGACCTCGTCGAACAGCACGCCGTAGGGGTTGATGAGGAAATGCGCCTGCGTGCCCGGCACCTTGGCCGTGAGGTGGGTGTAGATCTGGTCCGTCATGCGGTAGTAGCCGGCCAGCCTGAAGGCCGCCGCCAGATCGACGCGCTGCCGCCACTCCGCGTCGGACACGGCGGCGCGCGTGTGCGCGAATGAAAAGCCCGAGCCGTTCATCGAGTCTCCTGTTGTCGTTGGCGCCCTCCGGATGCAGGGCATGGGCGCGATTGGAGCGGAGGACGCAGCACGAGAGAATCGAAACTTATTTTGCAAGCGTCGAAATAAATTCATGAATCACGATGGCTCGATCCCCGGCACCAGCCTGCGCCAGCTGCGCGCCTTCGTGGAGGTCTACCGCTGGCGCAAGCTCAGCGCGGCGGCCGACCGGCTCTACCTCACGCACTCGGCCGTCAGCGTGCTGGTGCGCCAGCTCGAGGCCGCCACCGGCACCAGCCTGTTCGACCGCACCACGCGCTCGCTGAGCCCGACCGAGGCCGCGCACGAGATGCTGCCGATCGCGGAGCGCATCCTGCGCGACGTGCGTTCGCTCGAGACCGGCTTCCGCGGCCAGGCCGCGCCCAGCGGGCGCATCGGCATCGCGGTCACTCCGACCATCGCGCTGACGCTGGTGCCGCCGGTGATCCGGCATTTCAACGACCTGCATCCGGGCGTGCGCGTGCAGCTGGTCGACTGCGAGACCGAGCAGTTCGTGCCGCGCATCCTCTCGGAGCAGGTGGACTTCGGCATCGGCTCGCCCGACCAGGAGGTGGCGGCGCTGAGCCAGCGCACGCTGATCCACGACCACCTCGCGCTGGTGTGCCTGCCCAGCCATCCGCTGGCGCGGCGCCGCCAGGTGCGCTGGAGCGACCTCGCGGGCCATGCGCTGATCACGGTGAAGGCCGGCTACGGCATCCGCAATGCCATCGACCGCACCGCGCGCGCGGCCAACGTGGCACTCGACATCCAGCAGGAGGTGTCGCTCTTGACCACCGCGCTCGCGATGAGCGCCTCGGGCCTGGGCGCGTCGATCGTGCCGGCCGAGCTGGTGGCGCAGTGCGGCTTCAAGGAACTGGTGGCGCGCAAGATCCACGCGCCGGTGGTGACGCGCAACATCTCGGTGGTCGCCAAGCGCGACCGCACGCTCTCGGTGGCGGCCAAGACCTTCATCGAGACCATGCAGGCCTACCTGGCGCGGCCGCGCGCCTGAGCCTTCAGATCGCGAATTCGCTCGCCAGCAGGTCGGCGAAGGCCGCCGCGGCCGGCGACAGCGAACGGCCCTGCCGCGTGACCACTGCGATGTTGCGTGCCACGGTCGGCCGGATCAGCCGGCGCGCGACCAGCCGCGAGGGATCGGCATGCGCGAGGATCGACGCCGGCAGCAATGCCGGCCCGAGCCCGCCCGCGGCCATCGCGAGCGCGGTGGTCAGCAGGCTCACCTCGTAGGCGATCTCGAGCCGCACGCCGGCCTCGGCGGCCGCGGCATCGATGCTGTTGCGCACGCCGTAGCCGGGCTTGACCGTGATGAGCCGCAGCGCCGCGAGCTGTCGCCAGGTGATGCCGGCGGCACCGCCGGGCAGCGGCAGGTCGCGGTCGGCGATCACGGCGAGGTGGTCGTGCACGAACACGCGCTCGTCCAGGCCCGGCGTGCGCGCCTGCAAGGTGCCGACGCCGAAGTCGACCTGGCCGCTCAGCACGGTCTCGACGAACTGGCTCGGCGCGCAGTCGTCGATCGCGACCTTCACATCCGGATGCTGCTGCGTGTAGCGGCGCAGTGCGCGCGGCATCAGCGTCTGCGCGATGGTCGAGGTGACGGCGATGCGCAGGCGGCCGCGCCGCCCGGCCGCGAGTTCGGCCATGCCGCTGCCCAGCGCGTCGAGCTCGGCCAGCACGCGCTCGGCATGGCCGATGGCTTCGTCGGCTGCGGCGGTGCGGTGCAGGCTGCGCGTGGTGCGGTCGAACAGCCGCACGCCGAGCCGGTCCTCGAGCTCGCGCAGCAGCACGCTGACCGCCGGCTGGGTGAGCGACAGCGCCGCGGCAGCGCTCGACAGCTGGCCGCTGTGGTAGACGGCCGCGAAGGCGCGCAGCTGGCGCACCGAGGGCACTCCGCGCATTGATAAAGGCTTTTTATGAATGGCCATGAAAGTTTCACTTCTGTCGGATGGCACTTCGGCACTGTAATGGCCGCCGTCCACAACGAGAGACAAGCGAACCCATGACAGAACCACTGCAGGCGCAGGTGCTGATCGTCGGCGGCGGGCCGGTCGGCCTCACGCTGGCCATCGACCTGGCGCAACGCGGCATCGACGTGCTGGTCACCGAGATCCGCCACCGCGGCGAGCCGCCGAACGTGAAGTGCAACCACGTGTCGGCCCGCTCGATGGAGATCTTCCGCCGGCTCGGCGTGGCGCAGGCACTGCGCGACGCGGGCCTGCCGGCCGACTATCCGAACGACGTGGCCTACCGCACCACGGTGACGGGGCCCGAGCTCTCGCGCATCCCGATCCCCGCGCGGCGCGAGCGCTACACCGCCACCGGCGGCCCCGACACCTGGTGGCCCACGGCCGAGCCGCCGCACCGCATCAACCAGATCTTCCTCGAGCCGGTGCTGTTCGCGCATGCCGAGGCCACGCCGGGCCTGCGCATCCGCAACCGCACGCGCATCGACGACTTCGAGCAGGACGACGAGGGCGTGTGGGCGACCGGCGTCGACCTCGACGACGGCAGCGCGGTGCGCATCCGCTGCCGCTACCTGATCGGCTGCGACGGCGGGCGCTCGACGGTGCGCAAGAAGATCGGCGCCAACCTGCGCGGCACCGACGTGGTGGGCCGCGTGCAGTCGACCTACTTCCGCGCGCCCGCGCTGCTGGGCCTGCTGAAGAACAAGCCGGCCTGGGCCACCTTCGCGCTCAATCCGCGGCGCTGCGGCAACGTCTATGCGATCGACGGGCGCGAGACCTGGCTGCTGCACAACTACCTGCTGGCCGACGAGACCGACTTCGAATCGATCGACCGCGACTGGGCGATCCGCCAGATCCTCGGCGTGGGCCCGGACTTCGAATACGAGGTGATCTCGAAGGAGGACTGGATCGGCCGCCGCCTGGTGGCCGAGCGCTTCCGCGACCGCCGCGTCTTCATCTGCGGCGACGCGGCCCACCTGTGGATCCCGATGGCGGGCTACGGCATGAACGCCGGCATCGCCGATGCGATGAACCTGTCGTGGCTGCTCGCGGGCCACCTGCGCGGCTGGCTCGCCGAGGCCGCGCTCGGCGCGCACGAGGCCGAGCGCCAGCCGATCACCGAGCAGGTCTCGAAGTTCGCGATGAACCATGCGCTGGCCCTGCAGAAGCAGCGCGAGGGCGTGCCCGAGGGCATCGAGGCACCGGGCCCCGAGGGCGATGCGCTGCGCGCCGCGCGCGGCCAGGCGCTGTACGACCTCAACGTGCAGCAGTACTGCTGCGGCGGGCTGAACTTCGGCTACTTCTACGACGCCTCGCCGCTGATCGCCTACGACGGCGAGGCCGCGCCGGCCTACACCATGTACGACTTCAAGCCGGCCACCGTGCCCGGCTGCCGCGTGCCGCACCTGTGGCTGGCCGACGGCCGCTCGCTCTACGACGCGATGGCCGCGCTCGGCGAGGGCTACGTGCTGCTGCGCCGCGACCCGGCGCTCGAGGTCGCGCCGCTCGTGGCCGCGGCCGCCGCGCGCGGGCTGCCGCTGCGCGTGCTCGACATCGACGGCCCCGAGGCCGCCGCGCTCTACGACCGCGCGCTCGTGATCTCGCGCCCCGACCAGCACGTGGCCTGGCGCGGCGATGCCGTGCCGGCCGATCCCGAGGCGCTGGTCGACCTGCTGCGCGGTGTCGCGCCCGCGGCCGCTTCCGAATCCCAGAAAGAAAGAGAGACATCCGCATGAACCGCCGCCACGCCCTGCGCCAGCTCGGTGCCCTGTCCGCCGTCGCCTGCGCCGCCGGCCCGCTCGCCGCGCTGGCGCAGAACGACAAGCCCATCACCATCGTCGTGCCCTACGCGCCCGGCGGCACCACCGACATGCTAGGCCGGCTGATCGCGCAGCAGCTCGGCACCGCGCTCGGCCGCACCGTGATCGTCGACAACAAGCCCGGCGCGGGCACCGCCATCGGCGCGTCGCAGGTGGCGCGCGCGGCGCCCGACGGCTCGACCCTGCTGGTGGCCACCAGCACCACGCTCGCGATCAATCCCTGGCTCTACAAGAAGCTCTCGTACGACCCGGCCAAGGACTTCGCGCCCGTGGGCCTGATCGGCGCGGTGCCGCTGATGGTGGTGGTGCATCCCTCGGTGCCCGCGCGCACGCTGGCCGAGCTGGTGGCGCTCGCCAAGTCCAAACCGGAAGGCCTGAGCTACGGCTCGGCCGGCAACGGCAGCCCGCAGCACCTGGGCGCCGAGATGTTCAAGTTCGCCACCGGCACCGCGATGACGCACGTGCCCTACAAGGGCAGCGCGCTCGCGCTCACCGACCTGCTCGGCGGCCAGCTGCAGCTGATGTTCACCGACATCGCGCCGGCGCTGCAGCACGTGCGCAGCGGCAAGCTGCGCGCGCTGGCCGTGACCTCGAAGAAGCGCCAGCCCACCTTCCCCGACGTGCCGACCGTGGCCGAGTCGCGGCTGCCGGGCACCGCCGATTTCGAGGCCGTGGCCTGGCAGAGCATCGTCGCGCCCGCGGGCACGCCGGCGCCGGTGGTCGAGCGGCTGAGCCAGGAGATCGCGAAGGTGATCGCCCAGCCCGCGCTGCGCCAGAAGCTCGAGAACGACGGCTTCGAGCCCGGCTCGAGCACGCCCGCGCAGCTCGCGGCCTACATCCGCAGCGAATCGGAACGCTGGGGGCAGGTGATCCGCGCCTCGGGCGCGACCGTCGACTGAAGCCCTCCACCCTGGCCCGAGCGCGGGCCAGGGTTATCCCGTAGCCGTGTTTTTTTGCCGATCATTTAACATGTTAAATAAATCGACCAACATGAACACCGCCTTCACCCACCGCAACCTTCCGCGCCTGCTGCTACAGGCGCGCGAAGCCGTCATGGCCCACACCCGGCCCAGCCTGCGCGTGCATGCGCTGTCGGACCAGCAGTGGCGCGTGCTGCGCGTGCTCGGCGAACACGGCGCGGTCGAAACCGGCCGCGTGGCGCGCGAGGCCTTCATCCTCGGGCCCAGCCTCACGGGCGTGCTCGCGCGCATGGAGCGCGACGACCTGATCACGCGCAGCCGCGACCCGGCCGACCAGCGCCGCACCGTGGTCGAGGCCACGCCGCGCGGCATGAAGCTGGTGAACAAGCTGTCCTCGAGCATCGAGGCGCACTACCAGTGGATGGAGCAATCCCTGGGCAAGGACAAGCTCGGCCAGCTCTACGAGCTGCTCGACGAACTGATCGCACTGGAACAGCCATGAGCCCCCCTTCTTCACCTTCCCATTTCCTTCCCGCCGGCACCGTCTACGGCACGCTGCTCAACTTCCGCGCCGAGGTGGAAGCGCTCGCGCCGCAGATGAGCGCGCCGCCCTACAAGGCACCGCCCAAGGCGCCGGTGCTCTACGTCAAGACCGCCAACACCTGGAGCCCGCACGGCGCCGCGATCCCCGTGCCGGCGAACCTGCCCGAGGTCGAGGTGGGCGCGAGCATCGGCATGGTGGTCGGCGCCGACGGCGACATCGAAGGCTTCGTGCCCATGAACGACCTGTCGGTGCCGCATGCCAGCTTCTTCCGCCCGCCCGTCAAGTTCAAGTGCCTCGACGGCTTCCTCGGCATCGGCCCCGCGCTGCGCGACGCGCAGGAGGTGGACGATCCCGCGGCGTTCCGCGTCGAGGTGCGCATCAACGGCGAGCTTCAGCAGACGCTGGACTTCTCCACGCTGGTGCGCCCCGCGCGCCAGCTGCTGGCCGAGGTCGGCGAATTCATGACGCTGGCGCACGGCGACGTGCTCATGCTTGGCTGCGGCGCGGGCCGGCCGCTGGCGCGCGTGGGCGACCGCATCGAGATCTCGGCGCCGGGCTTCGAGACCCTGAGCAACACCCTGGTGGCAGAAGAGACGGGAGCCGCCGCATGAAGCACGCACGCATCCGCTACGAGAACGCCGTGCACGAGGCCGTCGAACACGACGGCGCGCTGCGCCTGGCCGATGGCCGCGTGGTCGGCTTCGACGCCGTCGACTGGCTGCCGCCGCTCGCGCCCACGCCGCGCCCGCGCACCATCCTCGCGCTCGGCCTCAACTACGCCGACCATGCGAAGGAGCTCGAGTTCAAGGCGCCCGAGGAGCCGCTGGTCTTCGTCAAGGGCCAGAGCGCGCTGATCGGCCACCGCCAGAAGACCTTCCGCCCGGCCGGCGTGCAGTTCATGCACTACGAGTGCGAGCTCGCGATCGTGATCGGCAAGACCGCGCGCCACGTGAAGCGCGACGACGCCTACGACTTCATCGGCGGCTACACCGTGGCCAACGACTACGCGATCCGCGACTACCTCGAGAACTGGTACCGCCCCAACCTGCGCGTGAAGAACCGCGACACCTGCACGCCGATCGGCCCCTGGCTGGTCGATGCGAAGGACGTGGCCGACCCGATGGCGCTCGCGCTGCGCACCACGGTCAACGGCCAGGTCACGCAGCAGGGCAACACGCGCGACATGATCTTCGACGCGCCCTTCCTGATCGAGTACTTCAGCCGCTTCATGACGCTGTCGCCCGGCGACCTGATCCTCACCGGCACGCCCGACGGCGTCGTCGACTGCCAGCCCGGCGACGAGATCGTGACCGAGATCGAGGGCATCGGCGCGCTGGTCAACACCATCGCGGCGGCCTGATTCTTTCCAGCGCGCCCCCGCGGCGCGCTCTCCTTTTCCATTCATACGCCCAAGAAATCAGCGGAGACGACACGACATGATCACCGGCAAGAAGCTCCTCCAGTCCGTGGCCGCAGCCACGATGGCGCTGGCCGTCTCGGCCCTCGCCGTCGCGCAGACCGCCTACCCCGCCAAGCCGGTGCGCTGGGTGGTCGGCTATCCGGCCGGCGGCGGCACCGACTTCCTCGCGCGCACCGTGGGCGCGCAGGTGTCGCAGCAGCTGGGCCAGCCGGTGCTGGTCGACAACCGGCCCGGCGCCGGCGCGATCATCGCGTCGGAGAACGTGGCGCGCTCGGCCGGCGACGGCTACACCGTGTTCTCGGCCGACAACGGCGTGCTGGTCTACAACCCCGCGCTCTACAAGAAGCTGCCCTACGACGCCGAGAAGGACTTCGCGCTGGTCGGCATGATGGGCCGCTCGCCGCTGATCATCACGGCCGCGCCCAATGCGGGCATCGCCGATGCGAAGGCGCTGCTGGCCGCGCTCAAGGCCTCGCCCGGCAAGTACAGCATCGCGACGCCGGGCACCGGCAGTCCGCACCATCTCGCCTACGAACTGTTCCAGCGCGAAGCCGGGGTGTCGATGCTGCACGTGCCCTACAAGGGCGGCGCGCCCGCGCTGCAGGACCTGATGGGCGGCCAGGTCGCGCTGATGATGCTCGACCTGCCCAGTGGCGTGAGCGCGGTCAAGGCCGGCAAGGTGGTGCCGCTGCTCGCCATGTCGGCCGAGCGCGTGCCGCAACTGCCGAACATTCCCACCGCCAGGGAACTGGGCTTCGCCAACGTCGAGGCCTACACCTGGCAGGGCCTGGTCGTGCCCGCGGCCACGCCGAAGGAAGTGCAGGCGAAGCTCGGCACCGAGCTGCAGAAGGCCATGGCCGATGCCAGCGTGCGCCAGAAGCTCTACGACGCCGGCTGGGAGGCCCGCCCCGCCGACGCCACCGAAATGACGCGCTACACCGATGCGGAGCGCAAGAAATGGCATGCTTTGATCAAGGCACGCGACGTCAAACTGGACTGAACCGGATTCCCTCATGCAACAGATCGACCATCTCATCGGCGGCAAGTCCGTCAAGGGCTCGGACTACTTCGAGACCGTCAACCCCGCCACGCAGGAAGTGCTGGCCGAAGTCGCCTCCGGCGGCGAGGCCGAGGTGAACGCGGCCGTGGCCGCCGCCAAGGAAGCTTTCCCGAAGTGGGCCGGCATGCCCGCGCCCGAGCGCGCGAAGCTGATCCGCAAGCTCGGCGACCTGATCGCGAAGAACGTGCCCGAGATCGCGCAGACCGAGACCAACGACTGCGGCCAGGTCATCGCGCAGACGGGCAAGCAGCTGGTGCCGCGCGCGGCCGACAACTTCTACTACTTCGCCGAGATGTGCACGCGCGTCGACGGCCACACCTATCCCACGCCCACGCACCTGAACTACACGCTGTTCCATCCGGTCGGCGTGTGCGCGCTGATCAGCCCGTGGAACGTGCCCTTCATGACCGCCACCTGGAAGGTCGCGCCCTGCCTGGCCTTCGGCAACACGGCGGTGCTGAAGATGAGCGAGCTGTCGCCGCTGTCGGCCGCGCGCCTGGGCGAGCTGGCGCTCGAGGCCGGCATTCCGCCCGGCGTGCTGAACCTGGTGCACGGCTACGGCAAGGAAGCGGGCGAGCCGCTGGTGGCGCACCCCGACGTGCGCGCGATCTCGTTCACCGGCTCCACCGCCACCGGCAACCGCATCGTGAAGAGCGCGGGCCTCAAGAAGTTCAGCATGGAACTCGGCGGCAAGAGCCCGTTCGTGATCTTCGACGACGCCGACCTCGACCGCGCGCTCGACGCGGCCGTGTTCATGATCTTCAGCAACAACGGCGAGCGCTGCACGGCCGGCTCGCGCATCCTGGTGCAGCAGTCGATCTACGCCGACTTCGCGGCCAAGTTCGCCGAGCGCGCAAGACGCATCACGGTGGGCGACCCGCTCGACGAGAAGACCATCGTCGGCCCGATGATCTCGCAGGCCCACCTGGCCAAGGTGCGCAGCTACATCGAGCTGGGCCCGAAGGAAGGCGCCACCCTGCTGTGCGGCGGCCTCGAAGCACCGAGCAACCTGCCCGACCGCGTGAAGAAGGGCAACTACGTGGTGCCCACGGTGTTCGCCGACGTCGACAACCGCATGAAGATCGCGCAGGACGAGATCTTCGGCCCCGTGGCCTGCCTGATCCCGTTCCGCGACGAGGCGCATGCCATCGAGCTGGCCAACGACATCCAGTACGGCCTGTCGAGCTACGTCTGGACCGAGAACATCGGCAAGGCGCACCGCGTGGCCGCCGCGGTGGAAGCCGGCATGTGCTTCGTCAACAGCCAGAACGTGCGCGACTTGCGCCAGCCCTTCGGCGGCACCAAGGCCTCGGGCACGGGCCGCGAAGGCGGCACCTGGAGCTACGAGGTGTTCTGCGAACCGAAGAACGTGGCGGTATCGATGGGCTCGCACCACATTCCGCACTGGGGCGTGGCATGAGCCTGCGTCGCCGCACGCTGCTGCAAGGCACGGCCGCGCTCGCGGCACTGCCCATGCTGGCGCGCGCCCAGGCCGCGTGGCCGGCCCGGCCGGTGCGCATCGTCGTGCCCTTCCCGCCCGGCGGCACCACCGACTTCGTCGCGCGGCTGGTCGGTACCGAGCTCGCGAAGGCCTTGGGCCAGCCCGTGGTGATCGAGAACAAGCCCGGCGCGGGCACGGTGATCGGCGTCGACACGGTCGCCAAGGCCGCGCCCGACGGCTACAGCTTCGTCTGCGTGGCCAACAGCTTCGCGGCCAACCAGACGCTGGTGCGCAAGCTGCCCTACGACACGCTGAAGGACCTGCGCCCGGTGGCGCTGATGGGCATGTCGGAACACGTGCTCGCCACCCATCCGGGCAGCGGCCTCAAGACGCTGGCCGACCTGCGCAACCAGGCCAAGGCGAAGCCCGGCACGCTGAGCTTCGCCTCCTTCGGCAACGGCACCTCGGCCCACCTCTCGGGCGAGATGCTCAAGCTGCAGATGGGCCTGGACATCGTGCACGTGCCCTACAAGGGCCAGGGCCCGGCGCTGACCGACCTGCTCGGCGGCCAGGTCACGATGATGTTCGGCAACTGGCCGGAGTTCCGCGGCCATGTCGAGGGCGGCAAGCTGGTGGCGCTGGGCATGGCGACCGCGCAGCGCTCGCAGTACGCGCCGAACATTCCCACACTGGCCGAACAGGGCGTGGCGATCGAGTCCAATTCGTGGAACGGCCTGCTGGCGCCCGCCGGCACGCCCGACGCCGTGGTGCAGCGCGTGAACGCCGAGGTCAACCGCGCGCTCGCGGGACCGGTGGTGACCGAGGCCTTCCGCAAGGGCGGCATCGCGTCGCTGTCGGGCTCGCCCGAGCGCTTCGCGGTCTTCGTCCAGAGCGAGATCGCGAAGTACGGCGACGTGATCCGCAAGGCCAACATCCAGATCGAGGGCTGACCATGAGCCTCTATGCGATGCAGAAATTCCTGTTCGCGCTCAACCGCGATGCCGAGGTGCAGCGGCGCTATGCCGAGGGCGGCGACACGCGCAAGGCGCTGCTCGGCGGCTACGACCTCAGCGACGAGGAGCGCGAGGCCATCGACAGCGGCGACGTCGGCAAGCTCTACGTGCTGGGCTGCAACGGGCAGCTCTTGATGCACTTCGCGCCGCTCCTGGGCATTCCGTGGGCCGACTACCTCGAGGCCATGCGCGAGGGCGTGCGCAAGTACGGGCCGGTGCGCGCCGGCATCTATGCAATGACGACAAGCACAGACGAAAAGGTGGCGGGCGTATGAGTCTCGTATTCGCAGGCGTGTGCAGCCACGCCCCCGGCATCACCGGCCGCGCGCATCTCGCCGACCCGGCGGTGAAGGACGAGTTCCACGCGCAGTTCCATCGCTTCGGCGAGGCCATGCGCGCGACGAAGCCCGACGCGGTGATCGTGATCGCGGCCGAGCACTTCGCGAACTTCTTCATGAACAACATGCCGGCCTATGCGATCGGCATGGCCGACAGCTACGAAGGACCGATCGAGGACCCGAAGTGGCTCGGCATCGAGAAGCACACGATCCCGGGCGACGCCGCGCTGTCGCAGCGGCTGATCCGCGAGGTGATGCAGACGGTGGACGTGGCCTATGCCGAGGAATGGAAGTTCGACCACGGCATCATGGTGCCGCTGAACTTCCTCACGCCGGACTTCGACACCAAGGTGATCCCGGTCAACATCAACTGCCAGGGACCGCCGCTCACGCCGCTGCACCGCGCCTGGGCCTTCGGCGAGGCGCTGCGTCGCGCCTGCGACAAGGTGCCCGAGCGCATCGCGCTGGTGGGCACCGGCGGCATCTCGCACTGGCCGGCCACGCCCGACTCGGGCAAGGTCAATGCCGAGTGGGACGCCGAGTTCATGCGCCGCTGGTGCGCCAACGACCGCGAGGCGCTGCTGTCGCTCGACGACTACGGCGACGAGGCGACCTACCGCGAAGCCGGCCAGGGCGGCTTCGAGATCCGCACCTTCCTCAGCGTGGCCGCGGCCGCGCGCGGCCAGGGCGAGATCTTCCACATGAAGGCCATTCCGATCTTCGCGGTGACCTGCACGGCCGCGACGATGTCGGTGGTTTGAACGGAGCACGACCATGCCGCATCTGGTGATCCTCTACACGCCCAACATCGAGGCCGAGACCGACATGTCGGCGCTGTGTCGCACGCTGGCCGACACCATGCTCGAGCAGCGCGACGAGGCCGGCAAGCCGGTGTTCCCGACCGGCGGCACGCGCGTGCTGGCCTACCCGGCCGCGCACTGCGCGGTGGCCGACGGCCAGGCCGACTACGCCTTCGTCTACCTCAACCTGCGCATGGCCGCGGGCCGCTCCGAGGCCGTAAAGAAGAAGGCCGGCGACGAACTGCTGGCCAGGGTGCGAAGCCACTTCGAGCCCGTCTTCTCGCAACGCCACATCGGCATCACGCTGCAGATCGACGAGAGCCCCGGCCAGGTCTACGACGGCAAGCACAGCAACCTGCATCCCCTGTTCAACAAGAGCTGACCCCCACACACACCGCCATGCTTTCTTCCGACACCATCGCCCGGCTCGCGGCCGAACTGCACGAGAGCGAACGCTCGCGCGTGCAGGTCGAGCATTTCTCCAAGCGCTTTCCCGAGATGACCATCGAGGACGGCTATGCGATCTCGCGCGAATGGGTCCGGCAGAAGATCGCCGAGGGTCGCGTGGCCAAGGGCCACAAGATCGGCCTGACCTCGCGCGCGATGCAGCAGTCGAGCCAGATCACCGAGCCCGACTACGGCACGCTGCTCGACGACATGTTCTTCGAGCAGGGCAGCGACATCCCGTTCGCGCGCTTCATCGCGCCGCGCATCGAGGTCGAGCTGGCCTTCATCCTCGGCAAGCCGCTCAAGGGCCCCGGCGTGACCATCTTCGACGTGCTCGCGGCCACCGACTACGTGGTGCCCGCGATCGAGATCATCGATGCGCGCATCGAGCAGTTCGACCGCCACACCAAGGCGCCGCGCAAGGTCTTCGACACCATCGCCGACAACGCGGCCAATGCCGGCATCGTGATCGGCGGGCGGCCCGTGAAGCCCGACGCGGTCGACCTGCGCTGGGTCAGCGCGCTGCTCTACAAGAACGGCGTGATCGAGGAATCGGGCGTGGCCGCGGCCGTGCTCAACCATCCGGCCACCGGCGTGGCCTGGCTCGCGAACAAGCTCGCGCCCTGGGACGAACATCTGGAGGCCGGCGAGGTGGTGCTCGGCGGCTCGTTCACGCGCCCGACCACCGCGCTGCCCGGCGACACCTTCCATGCCGACTACGGCCCGCTGGGCGCCGTGTCGTTCCGCCTCGTCTGACCTCTTCGGAATACCTCATGCACACCCCCATCAACCTGTTCAAGAAGGCCATGGCCGAGAAGCGCGCCCAGATCGGCCTGTGGGTCGGCCTGGCCGACGGCTACGCGGCCGAGATCCTGGCAGGCACCGGCTACGACTGGCTGCTGGTCGACGGCGAGCACGCGCCCAACGACGTGCGCTCGGTGCTCGCGCAGCTGCAGGGCATCTCGAGCGCCTGGTCGGCGCTGCCCGAGGGCGCGACCCGGCCGCAGCCGATCGTGCGCGTGCCCGTGGGCGACACCACGCTGCTCAAGCAGTACCTCGACATCGGCGCGCAAACGCTGCTGGTGCCGATGGTCGACACCGCCGAGCAGGCCGCGCGCATGGTGCAGGGCATGCGCTATCCGCCCGAGGGCATCCGCGGCATGGGCAGCGCGCTCGCGCGGGCCTCGCGCTGGCAGGCCTATCCGAACTACCTGCACGAAGCCAATGCCCAGACCTGCCTGCTGGTGCAGGCCGAGACGGTGGAGGCGATGAAGAACCTCGACGCGATCGCGGCCACGCCCGGCGTCGACGGCGTGTTCATCGGCCCGGCCGACCTCTCGGCCTCGATGGGCTTCGTGGGCCAGCCCAACCATCCCGAGGTGCAGGCGGTGATCGCCGACGCGGTCGCGCGCATCCAGAAGGCCGGCAAGGCCGCGGGCATCCTCTCGACCACCGAGGAGCAGGCGCGCAAGTGGCTCGCGGCCGGCGCCACCTTCGTGGCCGTGGGCGTGGACACCATCGTGCTGGCTGCGGCCGCGCGCCAGCTCGCCGCCAAGTTCAAGGACGGCGCCGTCCCGGCCGCGCCCGCTCCCAGCAGCTACTGAAGCAACGACAGGAGTCCGCATGCGCCGCATCGCCCTCAAGTTCCTCGTCGCCGCCGCCGTGCTGGGCCTCGCGGCCTGCGCCCAGCTCCCCGCCACCGGCCCCGGAGCCCAGCAGGAAGCCAACCGCCAGGCCGTGCTGGCCTTCTACGAGAAGGGCCTGAACCAGAAGGACGCCGAGGCCGCGCTCCAGTACGTGGGCAACCGCTACGTGCAGCACAACCCGACCGCGGCCGACGGCCCCGAGGGCTTTCGCAAGTTCATCGCCTTCCTGCGCGAGAAATTCCCGAACTCGAAGAGCGAGATCAAGCGCAGCTTCGCCGAGGGCGACTATGTGATCCTGCACGTGCACGCGGTGCGCGAGCCCGGCACGCGCGGCAACGCGATCGTCGACATCTTCAAGCTCGAGAACGGCAAGATCGTCGAGCACTGGGACGTGATCCAGCCGGTGCCCGAGACCGCCGCCAACCGCAACGGCATGTTCTGATCCTTTCCCCCTTCCCGAGCCAGCCCGCCGCCAGCCGATGACCACGCCCACCGACCCCAAGCCGCCGCGCTTCCGTTCCGCCACCATCCGCGAGGGCACGATCCGCGCGACCACGCGCAGCTTCCTGCATGCGCTGGGCCAGGACGACGAGGACATCGAGCGCCCGCACGTCGGCGTGTTCCACACCGGCGGCGAGATGAGCCCGTGCAACCTGAACCTGCGCGAGCAGGCGCAGCATGCCAAGACCGGCATCTACGCGGGCGGCGGCACGCCGCACGAATGCCCGGTGGTGTCGGTCAGCGACGGGCTGACCATGGCGCACTCGGGCATGCGCTTCTCACTGATCTCGCGCGAGCTGATCGCCGACAGCGTGGAAGCCTCGGTGCGCGGCCACCAGTGGGACGGCATCTTCGCGATCGGCGCCTGCGACAAGAACCTGCCGGGCCTGATGATGGGCATGGTGCGCTGCAACGTGCCGAGCGTGTTCGTGCACGGCGGCTCGGCGCTGCCGGGCCAGATGCCCGGGCCCGACGGGCGCGACCTCAACGTGGTCGACACCTACGAGACCATCGGCAAGGTGCTGGCCGGCACGGCCACGCACGACGAGCTCGACGCCATGAGCCGCGCCTGCCTGCCCACGGCCGGCGCCTGCGCGGGCCAGTTCACGGCCAACACCATGGGCATGGTGTCGGAGGCGCTGGGCCTCGCGCCGATCGGCTCGAGCATGGTGCCGGCCGTGTTCAGCGAGCGCGCGCCGCTGATGCGCCGCGCCGCCAGGACGCTGATGAAGGCCGTGATGGGCGACAGCCCGCTGCCGCGCGACATCGTCACGCGCAAGGCGCTCGAGAACGCCTGCGCCGTGGTCTCGGCCACCGGCGGCTCGACCAATGCCGCGCTGCACCTGCCGGCGATCGCGCACGAGGCCGGCATCCGCTTCCACCTCGACGACGTGGCCGAGGTGTTCGCGCGCACGCCGCTCATCGCAGACCTGCGCCCGGGCGGGCGCTACCTCGCGCGCGACGTGTTCTACATCGGCGGCGCCGGCGTGATCCTGCGCACGCTGCTCGAGCAGGGCTTCCTGCACGGCGACGTGCTCACCTTCACCGGCCGCACCATGGCCGAGGAACTGGCCGATGCCCTGGCGCCCGACGGCCGCGTGGTGCGCGAGGCCGGCAACCCGATCACGCGCGACGGCGGGCTGGCGGTGCTCAAGGGCAACCTCTGCCCCGACGGGGCGCTGCTCAAGACCGCCGGCCTGCAGACGCTGGTGCACCGCGGCCCGGCGCGCGTCTTCGATTCGGAGGAGCAGGCCCAGACGGCGGTGCAGAACCGGCTGTACGAAGCGGGCGACGTGATCGTGATCCGCAACGAGGGCCCCAAGGGCAGCCCCGGCATGCGCGAGATGCTGGGCATCACCGCCCTGCTCTACGGCCAGGGCATGGGCGACAAGGTGGCGCTCCTGACCGACGGGCGCTTCTCGGGCGCCACGCGCGGCCTGTGCATCGGCTATGCCGGGCCCGAGGCGGCCGACGGCGGACCGATCGCGGCGCTGCGCGACGGTGACCTGATCGCGATCGACGCGCGCGCGGCGGCGCGCACCATTTCGGTGGAACTGACGGACGAGGAGATCGCGCGGCGCCTCGCCGGACGTGGAGTAAACGCGGGGGTCCCGCGCGGTGGCTTGCTGGAAAAATACGCGCTCACCGTGCGCCCGGCCCACCAGGGCGCGGTGACCCATTCGGGCGCGGTCACCTGGCTGCGCGACGAGTCCTGACCCCCAACCACCGTTACCCGGAGACAGAACCATCATGAGCTTCACCCGCCGCCAGCTGCTGCAGTCCACCGGCGCCTCCGCGCTGCTTGCCGGCATCGGCCAACGGGCCTTCGCGCAGGCCGGCATCGAGACCGCGACCATCGTCACCGGCTTCGCGGCCGGCGGCACCTCGGACACCATCTGCCGCCGGGTCGCGACCAAGCTGAGCCCCGACTACGCGCGCGCGGCGGTGGTGGAGAACCGCACCGGCGCGGGCGGCCAGATCGCGGTGAGCTACGTCAAGGGCCGCCCGGCCGACGGCACCACGATCCTGCAGACGCCGACCTCGATCCTCACGATCTACCCGCACATCTACAAGAAGCTGCCGTACGACCCGATGGTCGACATCACGCCCGTGACCATCGGCTGCATCTTCGACTTCGGCTTCGCGGTCGGCCCGGCCGTGCCGGCCAGCGTGAAGACCGTGCCCGAGTTCCTGGCCTGGGCCAAGGCCAACCCGGCCGGCGCCAACTACGGCTCGCCGGCGGCCGGCTCCACGCCGCACTTCATCGGCGCGCTGCTGGGCAAGAAGGGCGGCGTCGAGCTCAAGCACGCGGCCTACCGCGGCACGCAGCCGGCCATGCTCGACCTGCTGGGCGGCAACATCTCGGCGGTGTCGGGCCCGATCGGCGACATCACGCAGCACCTGCCCACGGGCAAGGTGCGCATCCTCGGCGTCTCGGGCGCCAAGCGCAGCCGCTTCGCGCCCGACGTGCCGACCTTCGGCGAGCAGGGCATCCAGGACATGGCGCACAGCGAGTGGTTCGCCTTCTTCCTGCCGGCCAAGGCCTCGCCCGAGCTGGTCGCGAAGCTCAACGCCTCGATGAAGAACGCGCTGGCGCAGAAGGACGTGATCGACGGCCTCGGCACCTTCGGCCTGGAAGCCATGTCCTCCACGCCCGCCGAGCTGACCGAACTGTTGAAGAAAGACACCGCCAAGTGGGCGCCGATCGTGAAAGAGGTCGGCTTCACCGCGGAAGGCTAACCCCATGAAGGAACTGCAATGACCCCTCTCGCCACCACCACGCCGTCGTCCGCGTCGGCCCTGGTCCATCCCTCGATCCATCCCGACGAGCGCGCCGCGCGCGAGGAGCTCGCGGCCTGCTACCGCATCTTCGCGATGCTGGGCTGGACCGAGATGATCTACAACCACATCACGGTGCGGCTGCCCGACAGCGTGACCGGTGGCGAGAAGCAGTTCCTGATCAATCCCTTCGGCCTGCACTACAGCGAGGTGACGGCGAGCAACCTGGTGAAGATCGACCTGCAGGGCCGCGTGCTCGACGGCTCGACCTTCCCGGTCAACCCGGCCGGCTTCACGGTGCATGCCGCGATCCACGACGGCCTCGAGGGCGCGCACTGCGTGATGCACACGCACACCACCGCGGGCGTGGCCGTGGCCTGCCTGCAGGGCGGCCTGCAGCAGACCAACTTCTACACCGCGCAACTGCACGGCATGGTGGCCTACCACGAGTTCGAGGGCATCACCATCCACGCCGACGAGGGCCCGCGCCTGCTCAAGAGCATCGGCGACCGCAACGCCGTGATCCTGCGCAACCACGGCCTGCTGGCCTGGGGCCAGACGCTGCCGCAGACCTTCGCGATCCTCTGGACCCTGCAGCGCGCCTGCGAGATCCAGATGGCGACCTTCTCGATGGGCGCCGCGATCCCCGTGAGCGAGGAGATCGCGAGCCGCTGCACGCGCGACGCGCTGCAGTTCAGCCCCGCGCACGGCGCCGGCCAGGACGTGTTCAATGCCCTGGTGCGCCAGGTCGACCGCATCGATCCTTCCTACCGCGCCTGACCGCTACGATCCGACCATGAAGATCTGCATTTACGGCGCCGGCGCGATCGGCGGATGGATCGGCGTCGGCCTCGCGCAAGCGGGCCAGCGCCTCAACGTGGTGGCGCGCGGCGCCACGCTCGAAGCGCTGCGGCGCGACGGCCTCTCGCTGATGCGCGGCGACGTGCGCACGCGCGTGCCGGTCAACGCGGTGGCCGACCCCGAGGAACTCGGCGTGCAGGACCTGGTGGTGATCGCCGTCAAGGCGCCGGCGCTGGCCGGCGTGGCCGAGCGCATCGCGCCGCTGATCGGCGCCGACACCATGGTGCTGACCGCGATGAACGGCGTGCCCTGGTGGTTCCTCGAGGGCGGCTTCGGCGGCCCCATCGCGGGCCACCGCCTGGGCGCGGTCGATCCCGACGGCGCGATCGCGCGCGCCATTCCCGCGGCCAACGTGATCGGCGGCGTGGTGCACTGCAGCTGCTCGCTCGACGCGCCCGGCGTGGTGCGGCACCACTTCGGCAACGGCCTGATCGTGGGCGAGCCCTCGGGCGAGGCCACGCCGCGCGTGAAGAAGCTGGTCGAGCTGCTGCAGGCCACGGGCATCGAGACCACGCTGTCGCCGCAGATCCAGCGCGACGTCTGGTTCAAGCTCTGGGGCAACATGACGGTGAACCCGATCAGCGCGCTGACCGGTGCCACCACCGACCTGATCATGGGCGACGACTACGTGCGCGGCTTCATCTCGGCCGTGATGCTCGAGGCCAAGGAGATCGGTCGGCGCATCGGCATCGAGATCGCGCAGAGCCCGGAAGACCGCCATGCGGTCACGCGCAAGCTCGGCGCCTTCAAGACCTCGATGCTGCAGGACGTGGAGGCCGGCCGCTCGGTCGAGCTCGACGCGCTCGTGACCGTGGTGCGCGAGCTCGGCGAGCTGACCGCCGTCGCGACGCCGTTCACCGATGCGCTGCTGGGCCTGGCGCGCCTGAAGACGCGGCAGCTGGGCCTGTACTGAACGCACGCCGCCGGCCGGACCGCACGGCTCAGGCCATCGACAGCGAGCGGCCGCCGGCCGTGGTGCGACGCTTCTTCGGCGGGGCCGGCATCGGCAGGTCTCGTGCGTTGCGCAGGCGCGGCCCCGCCACCATGATCTTGCGCAACCGGTGGTCGTAGCGCAGGAACAGTCCCGAGACGCTGCCCACGTAGGCGTCGATGCCGAAGTCGTCGGCCACGCCGCGGTCCTCGGGCGAGAAGCGGTCGGGCTTCATGTTCATGCCCGCGCCCTTGTAGGCCGGGTGCGTGTGATAGTAGGCGACCGCGGTCGTGCCCTCGGGGCAGCCCTTGTTGCCCAGGCGATGGCCCACGTCGACCGTGTTGGTGTCGCCCTCGCGCGGCGGCATCGCGAAGAACTGGTTGCCCTGCTGGCAGATCATGCCGCCGAACTCCTTGCGGCGTTCGATCGACTCGATGAGCACCGACTCGAGCGCGGCGCGCGCGGCCTCGGTCACGGTGCCGAAGAGTTCGTACTGGGGCGGAAAAGCGGGTGCGGGAAGTGGTTCGGCCATGGCGCGAGTGTGGCTCCCGTGCGAGCGCACGGCCATCCGACGGACTGCGTATGACGATCGGCGGACCCGGTTGGCTCAGCGCGCCGCGCGCGGCGGCAGCGTGACCCACCACGCGGCCGCGACGATCATCGCGCCGCCGATCCAGCCGCCCGGGCCGACCCGTTCGCCGAAGCCCCAGACCGCGATCAGCGCGCCGAACACCGGCTCGCTGCCCATCAGCAGCGACACCCGGCTCGGGCTGGTGCGCGAGGCCGCATGGTTCTGCGCGAAGAAGGCGAACACGGTGCACAGCAGCACGAGATAGGCCATGCCCCACCAGAACGAGGCCGTGGCCGGCGGCAGATGCCAGGCGCCGCCCGACACCGCGAGCGCCAGCGCGGCCGCGCCCAGCGCCATGGTGCCCGCCTGCACCGCGGTCAGCGTGAGCGCCGGCAGCGCATGGCGGCCCGCGAGGCGGCGCGTCAGGCAGACCATGAGGGCGCGCAGCACGGCGGCCGCGACCATCAGCGCGTCGCCCCAGCCCAGGCCGGCCGAACTGGCCGAGGCATGCGCGCTCAGCGACAGCAGCGCGGCGCCCGCGAGCGAGATCGCCGCGGCCGCGAACACGCGCGGCGCGGGCCGCTCGCCGAGCAGCCACCACTCGGCCAGCGGCGTGAAGGCCACGCACAGGCTGATCAGGAAGGCGGCGTTGCTCGCGCTGGTGAGCGAGACGCCGAAGGTCTCGCAGACGAAGATCGCGAGCAGGTTCGCGCCCAGCAGCCCGCCCACCGCGAGCCCCTGCCGCCACTGCGGCCCGACGAGCGGGCGCAGCGCCGGCAGCAGCACGAGGAAGGTCAGGCCGAAGCGCAGCGCGATGAATTCGAGCACCGGCAGTTGCAGCGTGGCCTGCTTGGCGACCGCATAGCTGCCGCCCCAGACCGCCGCCACCAGCAGCAGCATGAGTTCGGCCATGCCGAAGCCGGGCCGGGCTGGCACGCCGCCGGGGGTGAGGGCGATGCCGCCCGCGCGCTTTGAATCCATACTCCGCCTGTTCGATGCCGGTGCCCGCGCGCCATGCGCAGGGCCCGAGGCGGAATTGTTCCGGGCATCGATCGCGGCGAGTAGCCATCCGCAGGAACAGGACTGTTGCACCGTGGGACCGAATTCATTCCTCAAGGTACTGCCCGAGATGGTGGCCTTCCTGCGCGTGGCCGAGCTCGGCAGCTTCTCGGCCGCGGCCGACCTGCTGGGCATCACGCCCTCGGCCGCGAGCCGGCAGGTGAAGCGGCTCGAGAAGGAGATCGGCGTGCAGCTCTTGCAGCGCACGACGCGCCAGCTGCGCCTGACCGAGGCCGGCGCCGAGGCCTTCGAGCGCTGCCGCGAACTGGCGGCCGCGGCGCAGGACACGATGGCGCTGGCGCAGCGCTTCTCGTCCGAACCGCGCGGGCTGGTGCGGCTGAGCGCGCCGCGCGCCTTCGCGCGCCGGGTGCTGCAGCCGCTGGTGCTGGACTTCCTCGCGCGCCATCCCGCGGTCGACGTGCAGCTGATCGTGGAAGACCGCGACATCGATCCGATCCGCGAGGGCGTGGACCTCGTGGTGCGGCTCACCACCGAGCCGCCCGAGGGGCTGGTGGCGCGCCGGCTGATGGCGGTGGCGCACATCCTGGTGGCCGCGCCCGCGTACCTCGAGGGCCATGCGGCCATCGCGCATCCGCGCGACCTCGCGGCCCACAGTTGCCTGTCGCTGGGCGAGCACGAGCGCGACAACCACTGGCGCTTCAGCCGCCCCGGCGAGGACGACGTGGAGGTGACGGTGCATGGCCGCTACATCGCCAACCACAGCGAGATGCGCATGGAGGCCGCGACGGCCGGCCTGGGCGTGGCCTGCGTGCCGGCCTTCTCGGCGCGGCAGGCCCTGGGCGAGGGCCGCGTGGCGCGCGTGCTCGGCGACTGGGAGTTCCGCGGCAACTACCACGGCCATGCGTGGATCCTCTATCCGCCGAGCCGCTTCACGGTGCCCAAGTGCCGGGTGCTGATCGACCACCTGGTGGCGCGGCTAGGGACCGAGGGCTGAATGCGGGAACCGGACGCAGAGGACGCGAAGTCCGCTTTCACTGCGGCTGCAAACCCGCTTGTTTCATCATCGTCTCGGTCAGCACCATCTCCTGCGTGAAGCCGCGCGTGTAGTCGACGGCGCCCTGCAGGCTGGCCTGGCCGCCCGAATCGGTCAGCGCCGCCTGCACCGAGGGCTGCGCGAGCGCCTTCTCGAAGGCCGCGCGGATGCGCTCGGCGATCGAATCGGGCGTGCCGGCCGGCACCGAGATGCCGCCCCAGGAGGTCAGCTCGACGCCCTTCACGCCGAGCTCGGCCAGCGTGGGCACCTCGGGCAGTGTCGGGTTGCGGCGCGCGCCCGCGATCGCGAGCGCCTTGAGCCGGCCGGCCTGGATCTGCGGATAGGCCACCGACAGGATCGGCGTGCCGAACACCACCTGCCGCCCGAGGATCGCATTGACCAGCTCCGAGGCGCCCTTGTAGGGCACGTGCGTGGCCTGCGCGCCGAGCGCGCTCATCAGCAGCTCCACGCCGAGGTGCGAGGGCGTGCCCACGCCGCCCGAGGCGTAGTCGAGCTTGCCGGGCTGGGCGCGCGCCTTCGCGGCCAGCTCGGCCAGGCTCGCGATGCCCGCGTCGGCGTTCACCACCAGCACGATGTCGGAGGTGGTGAGCCGCATGACGTGGCGGAAGTCCTTGAGCGCGTCGTAGCCGGGGCTGCGGTACATGCGCATGTTGGCCGCCATCGGCGCGGCCGAGTAGATCCAGGTGTAGCCGTCGGCCGGCGCGCGCGCCACCAGCCGCGCGCCGATGTTGCCGCCCGCGCCGCCCTTGTTATCGATCACCACCGGTTGGCCCAGCATCGGCCCCACGGCCTCGGCGAGCACGCGCGCCGTGATGTCGGGGCCGGTGCCCGCGAGGTAGGGCACGACCCACTTGATCGGGCGCTCGGGCCAGGGCGCGGCGGCCGCGCGGGCGCGCGAGGCGGCCGGCAGCGCGAAGGCGGCCAGCGCGGCGGAAGCGGTGCCGAGGAAGCGGCGGCGGTCCGTGAAGCACATGTCTTTGTCTCCTTGTCGTTCTTGGTGCGGGGCGTTCAGCCCGGAAGCTCGCCGAGCAGCTCGCGCGCGATGGTGTTGCGCTGGATCTCGCTGGTGCCGGTCAGCACGCGGTACATGCGCAGCATGCGGAACAGGAACTCCACGCGCCGGCCCTGCACGATGCCCTCGCCGCCGTGGATCTGCACCGCGCGGTCGGCGATGCGGAAGGCCGACTCGGAGCAGAACAGCTTGGCCATCGAGGCCTCGGCGCGCGCCTCCGAGCCGGCGTCGATCTGGCGCGCGGTCGCGAGCATCAGCGCGCGCGCGGCCGCCAGCTCGGTCGCCATGTCGGCGAGCAGGTGCTGGATCGCCTGGAACTGGCCGATGGCGCGGCCGAACTGGCGCCGCCGGCTGGCGTACTCGCAGGCATCGCGCAGCGCCACCGTGGCCAGCCCCACCATCGCGGGGCAGTGCAGCAGCCGGTTGACCGTGATGCGCCCGAGCGCGAGCGCCAGGCCGCGGCCGGGTTCGCCCACGAGGTTCGCCACCGGGATGCGGCAGTCCTCGAGCACGATGTCGCCGGTGTGCGACTGGCCCGCCATGGTCTTGTAGCCGGCCTCCACGCGCACGCCGGGCTGCGCCAGGTCGACGAAGAAGGCGCTGACCTCGCGCTGCGCCGGGTCGCTCGCGGTGGAGGCCATCAGCACCGCGAAGTCGGCGAAAGGAGATCCCGAGATGAAGCGCTTGCGGCCGTTGAGCACGAAGTGCTCGCCCTCGCGCACGGCGCGCGTCTGCACCGCGCCCGCGTCGGAGCCGGCCTCGGCCTCGGTCAGCGCGAAGCAGATCGCCTTCTCGGCGCGCGCCACCGGCACGATGAAGCGCTCCATGTGGTGCGGCGTGGCCTTGCGCACCAGCGCGCCCACGCGCGGCGGGCCGCTGAGCTCGCCGAGCACGTGCGGTGCCAGCGGCGAGCCGCTCGCGTAGATCGCTTCCTTCACGAGCACGTGGTCGAGCACCGAGAGGCCGAGCCCGCCCATGGCTTCGGGCAGGGTCATGCCGTAGAAGCCCAGCGCCTGCGAGCGGCGCCAGACCTGTCGCAGCAGCTCGCGGCTCGCGCCGTGCTCGTGGTCGATGCCGTGCGCGCGCACCAGGTCGGCGAGCTCGCCATGCAGGAAGTCCTCGATGCGCGCGATCAGCTCGGCCGCGCGCGCGGAACCTTCGAAGGGCCGCGCGTTCGTTTCGGACGACGAAAGGGATGCGTTCATGTCCTTTCCTTCCTTCAATTGACCATGCGGCTCTGGCCGGCCCAGTACGGCGCCTGGATCGCCTTGCGCGCGACCTTGCCGTTCGGGTTCTTCGGCAGCGTGCCCACGAACTCCACGCGGCGCGGCCGCTTGAAGCCGCCGAGCCGCTCGGCGCAAAAGGCATCGAGCGCGCCGCTGTCGAGCGCATGGCCGGGCTTGAGCACCACGTGCGCGGCCACGGCCTCGCCCCACTTGTCGTCGGGCACGGCGAACACGCAGGCATCGGCGACGGCCTCGTGCTGGTAGAGCACGGCCTCGACCTCCGAGGGATAGACGTTGAAGCCGCCGCTGATCACCATGTCCTTCTTGCGGTCGACGATGTAGACGAAGCCCTGGTCGTCGGCGCGCGCGAGGTCGCCCGTGTGGTAGCGGCCGTTCTGCAGCACCTCGGCCGTGAGCTCGGGCGCGCGCCAGTAGCCGGCGAACACGTCGGGGCCGCTGACCACGATCTCGCCGATCTCGCCGCGGGCCACCGGCTGGCCCGCGTCGTCGACGATCTCCACCAGCGACTCGAGGAAGGGCCGGCCGCACGAGGCCAGCCGCTCGGGCGCGGCGGCGCGCGCGAACAGGTGGTCCTCCACGCCGAGGCCGCACACGCCCGAGGTGGTCTCGCCCGCGCCGTAGCCCTGCGACAGCACCGGGCCGAACACGTCCATGGCGCGCAGGATGCGCGCGGGTGCCATCGGCGCGGCGCCGTAGCCCAGGCGCTGCAGGTCGGGCAGCGGGCGGTAGCGGCCCTCGAGCTCGGCCAGCAGCATGTTGATCATGGTCGGCACCATGAAGGTGTGGGTCACGCGCTCGGCCTTCATGTCGGCGAGGAAGCGGCCGGGCTCGAAGCCCGCGAACAGCCGGATGGTGGCGCCGCTGCACAGCGCGGGCACGATCTGCATGCCCGAGGCATGGGTGACCGGCCCGACCAGGCCCAGCAGATGGCCTTCGCGCATGCCCTCGGAACGCACGAGGAACTTGCGCAGCTGCGCGAGCCGGTTGCCGAAGGTCTGCATCGCGGCCTTGAGCACGCCCGAGGAGCCCGAGGTGTAGTGCAGCACGGCGAGCTCGTCGGCCTCGACGCTCGCGGCCTCGAAGGCGTCGCCGGCGCGGCCGAGCGCGCCCTCGTAGGAAGCGGCGTCGCCCTCGGGCAGGTCGACGAACAGCAGCATCGGGCGCGCGTCGCCCTTCAGGTGCGGCAGGAAGGCTTCGGCGCGCTCGGCCGTGGTGACGATCAGCGCGGCGCCGCTGTTGGCGACGATCTCGCCGACCTCGGCGGGCGAGAGCCGCGCATTGAACGGCGCCTTGACCAGCGCGGCCTTGTAGCAGGCCAGCTCGACCTCGACGATCTCGATGCAGTTCGGCAGGTAGATGCCGACGCGGTCGCCGCGCGCGAGGCCGAGCCCCAGCAGCGCGTTGGCGAGCCGGTTCGAGCGGCGGTCGAGCGCCTCGTAGCTGAGGCTGCGCGATTCGGTGCGCAGCGCGATCCGCGGGCCGTGCAGGCGCGCGCAGCGCGAAACGAGTTCGCCGACGTTGGCGACCCGGGGGGTGGTCTGTGGCAAGGGGTGTCTCCTGGATGCGGGCATGCGTTCGTGCATGCGATGCGCCACTGTCCGCCAAAGCGGCCTCGCGCAGGAAATACCGTTTGCTGATGCCGAGCCATCAATCGCATTGATGGCCTGGCTTGCGAGAAGCGCGCCGCGCTATGCCTCGGGCTCGACCTCGGCCAGCAGCTCGGCCTCCCAGCGGCCCTCGGCGATCAGCCGCGCGGCCTGCCGCACGAGCGAACGCGCCACCACCCGCGCGGCGGGATCGGGCGCGCGGTCGGCCGGCGTGGCGATGAAGTAGCTGCGCTGCAGCGCGGGCCGCATCACGCGCGCCGCGATCCAGCCCGTGCCCGCGGGCGGGTTGTCCGACAGCGCGCAGGCCGGCGTGAAGGTGAAGCCGGCGCCGCAGACATAGAGCGAGCGGATCACGCGCGCCGAGTCGTGCTCGTGCGCGAGGTTGAGCGCCACGCCGAGCGCGGCCGCGGCCTCCTCCACGCGCTGGCGGATCGCGAAGCGCCTCGACTGCAGCACCAGCGGCAGCCGGGCCGCGTCGGCGAAGTCGATCTCGGGCCGCGGCGCGGGCCGGGCCTTGCCGCGCCGGCCGGCGCGCAGGCGCGGCGCCACGCTGCCGTCGCGATCGAAGCCGCAGGCGAAGATGGCCTCGCGCGCGAGCGGACTGCAGGCCAGGCCCTCGACCTGCGGCGTGTCGACCAGGATGCCGACGTCGGCACGGCGGTCGAGCATGGCCTTCCTCACCATCAGGCTCAGGTCGTCGAGCACGAACACGCGGATGCGCGGATGCGAGGCCTTGAGCTCGGCCAGCACCGGCCCGAGCAGCAGCGAGGCCAGCAGGAAGGGCACGGCCACCGTGACCGAGCCCTCGGGCCCCTGCGGCAGGCGCTGGATGCGCTCGCGTACCGCGTCGGCGTCGGACAGCAGGCGCCGCGCATCCTCGTAGAGCTGCAGGCCCGCGGGCGTGGGCGTGACGCCGGCATGCGAGCGCTCGAACAGCTGCGCGCCGAGCTCGGCCTCGAGCTTCTTGATCTGCGCCGTGAGCGCCGGCTGCGCGATGTAGAGCGTGCCCGCCGCGCGCGAGAGGCTGCCGGCCTCGAGCACGGCGATGAAGTAGCGCAGGGTGCGCAGGTCCACGGTGCGGGCCTCGCCTCAGCGCTTGAGCAGCATGCGCACCGCCTCGGGCAGGCTGCGCGCCTCGGGCAGGAAATGGTCGAGGGTGGCGCCGAGGATCACGGCGCAGGCGACCGCGCCCAGCAGCGGCTTCCAGGTCAGCCGAACCGCGGCCATGAGCCAGCCCTCGCGCGCGACGCGCACCGCGGCGCGCGCCGAGACGTACGAGAAGGCCACCTCGATCGCCACGGCCAGCAGCGCGTCCCAGCTGAAATACAGCAGCACCAGCGAGCCGGCGCCGAGCACGACGGCGATGCAGACCAGGAAGATCGCGACCACCGGCACGACCACCACGGCGCCCTCGTCGGCACCGCCCGCGACCTCGAGCGCGCCGCTGGCGGCATCGGACAGCAGGCCGCCGTCGGCGCTGGCGCCCGAACGCGCGAGCGCGCTGCCCGCGTCGAGGGCCAGCTCGCCGGCATCGCCCGCGTCGACCGCGTCACCGAGGTCGGCGCGCCCCTCCACCAGCCGCTGCGCCCACCAGCGCAGCACCAGCAGGTAGCCGAGGTAGCCCACGCCCAGGGTCATGAAATAGCGCACCGCGAGCGACTGCACGCCCAGCAGGTGCATCTGCAGCGCCGAGGCACCCCACATCAGCAGCAGCGTGAAGCTGCCGATCAGGATGCCGTGCGTGCGCAGGCTGTGGTGGCGGTGCAGGTCGCGCTCGACCTGCGTCTCCCAAAGGCGCACCGAGCGCCAGTTGGAGAGGACCTTCATCGGTCGCGGTCGGCGGCCTCGGGCGCGAAGGGCACGCGCTGGGCCACCGCGCACATCAGCTCGTAGCCCACGGTGCCCGCGGCCCGCGCCACCTCGTCGATGGGCAGCACCGCATCGTTGGCGGTAGAGCGGCCCCACAGCGTGACCTCGCTGCCGAACTTCGCGTCGGGCACGGGCGTGAGGTCGACCGTGATCATGTCCATGCTGACGCGCCCGACCATGCGCGTGCGCACGCCGTCGACCAGCACCGGGGTGCCGGTGTCGCAGTGGCGCGGATAGCCGTCGGCATAGCCGACCGCCGCGATGCCGATCTTGAGCGGCGCATCGGCCGTGAAGCGCGAGCCGTAGCCGATGGTGTCGCCCGGTTGCAGGGTCTGCACGCCGATCAGCTTCGTCGACAGCGTCATGGTGGGCTGCAGCTGCCAATGGGCGGCGTCGTTGGCCGGGAAGTCGGGCGCGCTGCCGTACAGCACGATGCCGGGACGCACCCAGTCGCCGCGCGTGCGCTCGGCATGGCGCAGGGTGGCGGCGCTGTTGGCGATCGAGCGCTCGCCCGGCAGGTCGCGGGTGACGCGCTCGAAGGCCTCGACCTGGTGCGCGATGCCGCGCTCGCCGTCGGCGTCGCTGAAGTGGGTCATCAGCGAGATCTCGTCGACCTGGGTCAGCGCGTTGAGGCGGGTCCAGGCGGCGCCGAAGCGCTCGGGCGTGAAGCCCAGGCGGTTCATGCCGGAGTTCATCTTGAGGAATACGCGGTGCGGCTGCAGGGTCTTGTGGGCCGCGAGCATGTCGATCTGCTCGTCGCAGTGCACCGTGTGCCAGAGGTCAAGCCGCGAGCACAGCTCGAGGTCGCGCGCCTCGAACACGCCCTCGAGCAGCAGCACCGGCCCGCGCCAGCCCAGCGCGCGCACGCGCTGCGCCTCGGCCAGGTCGAGCAGCGCGAAGCCGTCGGCACCGCGCAGCCCCTCGTAGACGCGCTCGATGCCGTGGCCGTAGGCGTTGGCCTTGACCACCGCCCAGACGCGGGAATCGAGCGCATTGCGGCGCACGCGCTCGAGGTTGTGGCGCAGGGCATCGGTGTGGACCGTGGCGAGAATGGGGCGGGGCATGGCGAAGGGTCTTTGAAAACGATTTGCAGACCACGTTTTAGCATCTTCGGGAATGGGGTCGAATACGCAGAAGCCGCCTGCAGGAGCTGTCGTACCCCCATGCTATAACCGCCCATTCGCCTTCCGGGCGACACTTTTTCACTACTGCCAGCGACCCCCTGGCCAGCCAGCCCATCGATGAAGCGCGGTTTCTACACGATCATGTCGGCCCAGTTCTTTTCGTCGCTGGCCGACCAAGCGCTCTTCGTCGTTGCGGTCGATCTCATGCGAAGCGCCGGCGCGCCTGAATGGCAGCGCGCCGCGCTGGTGCCGATCTTCGCGGTGTTCTACGTGGTGCTCGCGCCGCTGGTGGGCGCCTTCGCCGATGCGCTGCCCAAGGGCCGGGTGATGTTCATCAGCAACGCCATCAAGGTGTTCGGCTGCCTGATGATGCTGTTCGGCTCGCACCCGCTGCTGTCCTATTCGATCGTCGGCCTGGGCGCGGCCGCCTACTCGCCGGCCAAGTACGGCATCCTCACCGAGCTGCTGCCGGCCTCGCAGCTGGTCAAGGCCAACGGCTGGATCGAGGGCCTGACGATCGCCTCGATCCTGCTGGGCATCGTGCTCGGCGGCACGCTGGTGGGCCACGCGGTGTCGAGCAAGCTGCTGGCCTTCGACATGCCCTTCATCGACACCGGCATCGACACGCCGGCCGAGGCCGCGCTCACGGTGCTGATCGTGGTCTACATGATCGCGGCCTGGTTCAACACGCGCATTCCGCACACCGGCGTCGAGATGCGCCCGATGCGCGCCAACCCCGAGCACAGCCTGGCGCGCAACCTGGTCGGCCTGCTGCCCGACTTCTGGCACTGCAACGCGCGCCTGTGGCGCGACCGCCTGGGCCAGATCTCGCTGGCCACCACCACCCTGTTCTGGGGCGCGGGCGGCAACCTCAAGTACATCGTGCTGGCCTGGGCCTCGCTGGCGCTGGGCTACAACACCACGCAGGCCTCGGCCCTCACGGGCGTGGTGACCATCGGCACCGCGGTGGGCGCCATCGTGGCCTCGATGCGCATGCGGCTGGACATGGCCACCCGCGTGATCCCCATGGGCATCGCGATGGGGCTGATGGTGATCTGCATGAACTTCATCGGCAACGTCTGGCTGGCGGTGCCCTTCCTCATCATCCTGGGCGGCCTCGGCGGCTTCCTGGTGGTGCCGATGAACGCGCTGCTGCAGCACCGCGGCCACAACCTGATGGGCGCCGGCCGCTCGATCGCGGTGCAGAACTTCAACGAGCAGGCCTGCATCCTGCTGCTCGGCGGCTTCTACAGCGTGTGCACCGGGCTGGGCCTGTCGGCCTACGGCGCGATCAGCGCCTTCGGCCTCGTGGTGGCGGGCTGCATGTGGATCATCAAGCGCTGGCACGAGAACAACCTCAAGAAGTACCCCGAGGAAGTCGAGCACCTCCTCGCAATCGCCCGCAGCGACAAGCATCATTGACCGGCCGGCTATGCTCGGCGGTTTGCCCGCCCGATGCCCGCCCTCGCCCTGATCTTCAATGCCTTCGTCTGGGGCTGTCGTGGTTTCCGTTCCGCCACATCGAGGGCCATGGCCTGCATCCGGTGTGGACCACCTGCCTGATCTACCTCGCGATCGCCACCGTGGTGGGCCTGCTGCGCCGCGGCGCCTGGGCCGGCTTCGCGGGCCATCCGATGCTGGTGCTGCTCGGCCTCGCGGCCGGCTTCACCAACGTGGGCTTCAACTGGGCCGTGACGCAGGGCGACGTGGTGCGCGTGGTGCTGCTGTTCTACATGATGCCGCTGTGGAGCGTGCTGCTGGGCTGGGCGGTGCTGGGCGAGCGGCCCACGGGCGGATCGCTGGCGCGCGTGGCGCTGGCGCTGGCCGGCGTGGCGGTGGTGCTCAAGACGCCGGGCACCGACTGGCCGGTGCCCTCGAGCCTGCCCGACTGGCTCGGCGTGGCGGCGGGCTTCGGCTTCGCGGTCACCAACATCGTGCTGCGCCAGCTGCGCGCGGCGCCCGGCGAATCGCGCGCGCTCGCGATGTTCTGCGGCTGCGCGGTGGTGGCGGGCACGGCCGCGCTGACCGGCACCGCGCTCGGCGCCTTCGCGCCGCCGACCGCCGCCTCGCCGGGCTGGATCGGCTGGGCCGCGCTGCTGGGCTTCGGCTTCGTGATCGCGAACGTCTGCCTGCAGTACGGCGCCGCGCGGCTGGCGGCCAGCGCGACGGCGGTGATCATGCTGTCGGAGGTGCTGTTCGCGAGCGTGTCGTCGGTGGCGCTGGGCGCGGCCACGATGAACTCGCGCATCCTCGCGGGCGGCGCGCTGATCGTGGCGGCCGCGGTCTGGTCCTCGTTTGCGCGAACGCCCGCCGCGAGCGAAGATCGCGCTCCTTCGACCCCCTGAGGACATTCCCATGACCAGCGTCTACGACTTCGAGGCCAGGCAGATCGACGGCCAGCCGGTGAGCCTCTCGGCCTACAAGGGCAAGGTGCTGCTGATCGTCAACACCGCGAGCAAGTGCGGCTTCACGCCGCAGTTCGCGGGCCTCGAGGAACTGCACGAGAAGTACGCCGGCCAGGGCCTCGCGGTGCTGGGTTTCCCGTCGAACCAGTTCGGCGGCCAGGACCCGGGCACCAACGAGGAGATCGGCGCCTTCTGCATGAAGAACTACGGCGTGAGCTTCCAGATGATGGAGAAGATCGACGTCAACGGCAGCGGTGCCGCGCCGCTCTATCAGTGGCTGGTGAAGGAGAAGCCGGGCCTGCTGGGCAGCACCGCCATCAAGTGGAACTTCACCAAGTTCCTGGTCGGGCGCGACGGCCAGGTGCGCAAGCGCTATGCGCCGCTCGACACGCCGGCCTCGCTCGCGCGCGACATCGAGGCGGCGCTGGCCGCCTCCGCCTGACGCTCAGTACCTGAAGCTCGCGGTCGTCGAGCCGCTGCCGACCGTGACGGCCTGGCTCTTCGACTCGCCGCCCTGGGTGGTCGCGACCACCGTGTAGCGGCCGGCGGGAATGTCGACCAGGCACACCGGCCCCGAGGCGCGCAGCGAGAGCGCGGCGGCGCCGTCCGCGCCCTTGATCTCGACCTGCACATCGGCCAGGTAGGCGCCGTCGGCGCGCGCGAACAGCAGCGCCAGCGGATGTTCCTTCATGGCGGCGCGCATGGCCTTCGACTCGTCGGAGCCGATGCCGCCGCAGACGTAGCGCGTGGCGCCCTCGCCCTTCCAGGCGGGCATGGCGGACTGGGCCTGGGCGGCGGTGAAGGCACCGACGCAGAGCGACAGGACGGCGGCCGCGAGCGCGGCGGGGGAGGAAAAGCGGGACATGGGACGTACTCCTTGGCGCGATGGATGCCGGGAATGATGCGCCGGCGCCACAGTCGGGCGAGTCGGACCAGGGCGCGGCGCCGTGTGCGGCGGTGGCGCGGCCGCCCGGCAGCGCGGGCGCACCGGCACCCGCTACAGTCGGCGGCTTCGCACTTCCAAGCCGCCATCCGGCGCATTTCACGCCATGCGCCACCGCGCCACTCCGCTCATCCTCCTGGCCCTGGCGGCCGTTCTCGCCGGCTGCGCGACCCGCACCGCGCCGCGCGTGACCATGCTCGGCGACGGCGTGCTGCGTTCGCCGAGCCCCGAGGAGGCCGAGGCCTACTGCCGCAACTTCGGCGCGCCGCTGCGCTTCGTGCCGCCGACCATCGAGCCCGCGCCCAAGGGCGAGGTCACCTACCGCTGCGATTGAGCCGTCACGCAGCCGGCTGCAGCGCCGCGTCGAGCAGCTCGACCCAGTGCCGCACCGGCAGCTCGCCGCTGCCGCTTTGCAGGTGCGTGATGCAGCCGATGTTGGCCGACGCGATCGCCACCGGCTGCAATTGCTTCAGGTGGCCCAGCTTGCGGTCGCGCAGCGGATAGGCGAGCTCGGGCTGCAGCACCGAGTAGGTGCCGGCCGAACCGCAGCACAGGTGCGATTCGTTCATCGCCACGCGCACGTCGAAGCCCAAGGCGCGCAGATGGGTCTCGATGCCGCCGCGCAGCTTCTGGCCGTGCTGCAGGGTGCAGGGCGGGTGGTAGGCGATGGTGCCGGGCGTCGCGCGCACGCGGGCTTTGAGCGCCGGCACCAGGTCGGGCAGCAGTTCGCCGAGGTCGCGCGTGAGCTCGCTGATGCGCGCGGCCTTCAACGCGTAGGCCGGGTCGTTGCGCAGCACGTGGCCGTACTCGCGCACGGTGACGCCGCAGCCCGAGGCGTTCATCACGATGGCTTCCACCTCGTCGCGCTCGACCAGCGGCCACCAGGCGTCGATGTTGGCGCGCATCTGCGCCTTGCCGCCCTCCTGGTCGTTGAGGTGGAACTTCACCGCGCCGCAGCAGCCGGCCTCGGGCGCGAGCACGGCCTGGATGCCGCCCGCGTCGAGCACGCGCGCGGTGGCGGTGTTGATGTTCGGCATCATCGACGGCTGCACGCAGCCCGCGAGCATCAGCACCTTGCGCGCGTGCGTGGTGGTGGGCCAGGCACCGGCCGCCTGCTTCGCGGGCACCTTGGCCTGGAGCGCGGCGGGCAGCAGGCCGCGCACCGACTGGCCCAGCTTCATCGCGGGGCCGAACAGCGGCGAGGGCAGGCCTTCCTTGAGCACCCAGCGCGTGGCCGACTCCATCGCGGGGCGCGGCACCTTCTCGTCGACGATGCGCCGGCCGATGTCGACCAGGTGGCCGTACTGCACGCCGCTCGGGCAGGTGCTCTCGCAGTTGCGGCAGGTCAGGCAGCGGTCGAGGTGCAGCTGCGTGCTGCGCGTGGGCGCCTGGCCCTCGAGCACCTGCTTGATCAGGTAGATGCGCCCGCGCGGGCCGTCGAGCTCGTCGCCGAGCAACTGGTAGGTCGGGCAGGTGGCGGTGCAGAAGCCGCAGTGCACGCACTTGCGCAGGATGGCCTCGGCCTCGCGGCCGTCGTCGGTGCCGCGGAATTCGGGAGCGAGCTCGGTTTGCATCGTGGGGTCGGTTCTTGTCGTTGTCTCGTGAAACTCGCCGGCCTCAGGGGCCGGAGGACGCGTCGTTCTTGCGCCGCGGGCGGATCGCGCCGAGCAGCTGGCGCAGGTGGGCCGAACGCCGCACGTCCTCGATGAAGGGCGGCAGCGACAGCGCCAGCAGCAGCGCCGCGAGCGGCACCACGCAGACGAAGCCGACGTAGGTGAAGCCGGCCGCGCCGACGATGCCGCCCGTGACGAACATGCCGACCAGCCCCGCGAACAGCCGCAGCCGCGCGGCGTTGTGGCGCACCGGTCCCGCCGGGGTTTCGCCGGGCTTCGCGCGGCGGTTCCAGTACAGCAGCTTGCCGAGCTCGATGCCGAGGTCGGTGAGGTTGCCGGTCATGTGGGTGGTGCGGATGCGGCCGCCCGAGGTCTTGGAGCCCACCGCGTTCTGCAGCCCCATGATGAAGGACAGCAGCAGCACCGTGAGCGGCACCGCGAAGGGCGTGTGCCAGGTCAGCGTGATCGCGCCCATCAGGCCGAAGGGCAGCATCAGCGCCGACTCGAGCAGCAGCGGCAGCGCATAGACGCTGCGCAGGTGGTGCTGGCGCGCCCAGTTGACCAGCAGCGCCGAGACCGCCGCGCCCGCCACGAAGGCCAGGATCGCGCCCAGCGCATTGAGCAGCAGCGTGGCGTTGCCGAGCACCAGGCCGTCGGCCACCTGCGAGGTGAAGCCGGTCATGTGCGAGGTGTACATGTGCAGCACCAGGAAGCCGCCCGCATTGACGGCGCCGGCGTTGAACGCGAGCAGCAGGCCGAGCATGTGGTTGGTCGAGGGCGCGCGATGGCGGCCGGTGAGGAAGCGCAGGCGCCGCATGGGGTCGCTCAGTCGAAGGCGTGCAGGCGGCCGCGGTCGAACACGGCGTGCGGATCGAACTCGCGCATCAGCGCGCGGTGGATGCGCTCGACGGCGGGCTCGAGCCGGTCGAAGCGCGGCGCCGCGGCCTCGTGAGCTTCGCCGTGCGCGGCCAGGCGGAACAGCGTCGCATGCCCGCCCGCCGCGCGCGCGGCCTCGCGGATGCGCGCGGCCGCGGCCGGCGTGGGCGGCGCCTTGTACCAGCGCTGGCCGCCATGCCATTCGACCAGCGGCGCGCCGAATGCCTCGAGCCCCAGCACCGGCGCGGTCTGCGGCACCGACAGGCGCCACAGCGCATCGGGCCCGGCCGCGGTGTCGAACCACGGCAGGCTCTGCTCGCGCAGCGACTGCCAATCGGCCGCGGCGTGATCCTTGTCCTTGCGCTCGCCGCCGAGGTGAGTGCAGGCAGCCTCGACCGCCGCCACCGCGCCGCGCAGCCGCAGGTAGAGCGCGCCGGCGCCCGCGTATTCGAACCAGCAGCTCGCGTTGAGCGGCAGCGGCCGGCCGCCCCATTCATTGAGCAGCCGCAGCGCATCGGCCTGGTCGCACGCGAACTCCAGCGTGGCCTCGGCCGGCGGCACCGGCAGCACCTTGAGGCTGACCCCGGCGATCAGGCCCAGCGTGCCGAGCGAACCCGCGAGCACGCGCGAGACGTCGTAGCCCGCCACGTTCTTCATCACCTGGCCACCGAAGCTCAACACCTCGCCGCGGCCGTTGACCAGCGTGGCGCCGAGCACGTAGTCGCGCACATTGCCCACGCTGGCGCGCGACGGGCCCGCGAGGCCCGCGGCGACCATGCCGCCGACGGTCGCACCCGCCGCGAAGTGCGGCGGCTCGAAGGCCAGGCACTGCCCTTTCTCGGCCAGCGCCGCCTCGAGCTCGGCCAGCGGCGTGCCCGCGCGCACGGTCACGACCAGCTCGCTGGGCTCGTAGCTCGCGATGCCCGCGAGCGCGCGCGTGTCGAGCAGCTCGCCGCGCGGCGCCTCGCCGTAGAAGTCCTTGCTGCCGCCGCCGCGGATGCGCAACACGGTGCCGTCGGCGGCCGCGGCGCGGATGCGCTCGACGGCCTGACCCAGTGCGTGATCGATGCCGCTCATCAGAACCTCGGCAGCTCGGGATGCGGCAGGCGGCCGCCGCGCACCACCTGCCTGCCGTACTCGGCGCAGCGCTGCAGCGTGGGGATCACCTTGCCGGGGTTCAGCATGCCTTCGGGATCGAAGGCGCGCTTGACGCCGAACATCTGCTCGTTCTCGGCGGCCGTGAACTGCACGCACATGCTGTTGAGCTTCTCCACGCCCACGCCATGCTCGCCCGAGACGGTGCCGCCCATCGCAACGCTGGTCTCGAGGATGTCGGCGCCGAACAGCTCGCAGCGGTGCAGCTCGTCGGGGTCGTTGGCATCGAACAGCACCAGCGGATGCAGGTTGCCGTCGCCCGCGTGGAACACGTTGCAGCAGCGCAGGCCGTACTTCTGCTCCATCGCCTGGATCGCGAGCAGGATGTCGGCCAGCCGCTTGCGCGGGATGGTGGAGTCCAGGCACATGTAGTCGGGGCTGATGCGGCCCGAGGCCGGGAAGGCGTTCTTGCGCCCGCTCCAGAAGCGCATGCGCTCGTCCTCGCTGTTGCTGACCGCGATGGCGGTGGCGCCGCAGCCGCGCAGCACGGCCGTCATGCGGCCGATCTCCTCCTCGACCTCCTCGGGCGTGCCGTCGGATTCGCACAGCAGGATGGCGGCCGCGTCGAGGTCGTAGCCGGCATGCACGAAGTCCTCGACGGCGGCGGTCATGGGCTTGTCCATCATCTCGAGCCCCGCGGGGATGATGCCCGCGGCGATCACCGCGGCCACCGCGTCGCCGGCTTTGCGCACGTCGTCGAAGCTGGCCATGATGCAGCGCGCCAGCTGCGGCTTGGGCACCAGCTTCACCGTGACCTCGGTGGTGACGGCGAGCATGCCCTCGCTGCCGATCACCAGCGCCAGGAGGTCGAGGCCGGCGGCATCGAGCGCCTCGCCGCCGAACGCCACCGGCTCGCCCTCGGCCGTGAAGCCGCGCACCTGGAGCACGTTGTGCAGCGTGAGGCCGTACTTGAGGCAGTGCACGCCGCCCGAGTTCTCGGCCACGTTGCCGCCGATCGAGCAGGCGATCTGGCTCGAGGGATCGGGCGCGTAGTAGAGGTTGTAGGGCGCGGCGGCCTCGCTGATGGCGAGGTTGCGCACGCCGCACTGCACGAGCGCGGTGCGCGCGACCGGGTCGATCTTCAGGATGCGGTTGAACTTGGCGAGCGACAGGGTCACGCCCATCTCGTGCGGCATGGCGCCGCCCGACAGCCCCGTGCCCGAGCCGCGCGCCACCACCGGCACGCCCAGCGCGTGGCAGGTGCGCAGCACGGCCGCCACCTGCTCTTCGGTCTCGGGCAGCGCCACCACCAGCGGCCGCTGGCGGTAGGCCGTGAGGCCGTCGCACTCGTAGGGCGTGGTGTCCTCGGCATGCCAGATCAGCGCATGCGCCGGCAGGTGGGCCTGCAGCGCGCGCACGACCTGCGACTGGCGTTCTGTCTTCTGGAGCGACGCATGCTGCGTCGGGCTCGGGGGCGCGTTCATGGGCGAAGTCTCTTCTCGGTGTTCTTCTGCGGATGGCTGGCGGGGGCCGGCCCCCCACTCTAAGGAAATGCGCGGCCTTCGGGTTGAAGGATTTTTGCGGCGGACTTGAGGAATCTTCGCCGCGCGGCGCGGGCCGGGACCGTGTTCAGCGCAGCGCCTGCACCAGCCAGTCGGCGAAGGCCGCGCACTCCCAGCGCTCGAGCGCGCCCGGCTGCCAGCACAGCGTGTGGCGGTGCGGCGAGCGCACGGCATGCTCCGACAGCGCCACCAGCCGGCCCGATTCGAACCAGGCCGCGCCCATCTTCTGGCGCACCAGCGCCACGCCGAAGCCGCTGGCGGCCGCGTCGTAGACCAGGCCCAGGTCGTTGAACTGCGAGCCCAGCTGCGGCTCGGGCTGGTCGATGCCGCAGCTCGCGAACCAGGTGCCCCAGGGTTCGAGCGGGCTGCGGATCAGCCGCGCGGCCGCGATCTCGGCCGCGGTGCGGAAGCCGTGGAACGGGCCGAACTCGTTGAGGTAGCTCGGGCTGCAGGCCGGCACCACCAGTTCCTCGAGCAGCGGGCGGTGCTCGCAGTCGGCGTAGTTGCCGCCGCCGTAGCGCACCTCGAGGTCGGCCGGCTCGGCGGTCACGTCGAGCAGCGGGATCGACACCTGCAGCACCAGGTCGATGTCGGGATAGATGTTGCGGAACAGCTCGAGCCGCGGCATGAGGAACTGGCGGCTGAAGGTCGGCGTGACCGCGAGCCGCAGCCGCGTGGCGGCGCGCTGGCCCGCCGCCGCGCTGGCGCCGCCCGCATGCGCCTGCAGCGCCGCCAAGCCGGTGCGCACGTTGGCGAGGTAGGCCGCGCCGTCGGCCGTGAGGCTGAAGTCGCCGCGGCCGAACAGCTTGAAGCCCACGTGCGACTCGAGCTGGCGGATGCGGTGGCTGACCGCGCTGGCGGTCACGCAGAGCTCGTCGGCCGCGCGGCCCGCATGACGCAGCCGCGCCAGCGCCTCGAAGGTCACGAGGCACTGGATCGGCGGGATGTGCTGCAGGGCCATGCGGCGAAGGCTCGCGCTCAGTCCTCGAAGAAATGGACCGGCAGGCCGGGCGTCTCGACGCGCATCGACAGCACCCTGCCCGAGGCGGGCTTCTGCGCCAGTTCGGCCTCGGGCCGGCCCTTGCGCGCGGTGGTGACGAACAGCGTGCGCAGGTCGTCGCCGCCGAAGCAGGGCATGGTCGGGCACTGCACCGGCAGCGCGAAGGCGGCCACGACCTCGCCCGAGGGCGCGAGGCGCAGCAGCTGCGCGCCCTCGAACATCGCGACCCAGTAGTGGCCCTCGGCATCGACCGTGGCGCCGTCGGGCCGCCCGCCATAGGCCAGCGCCGAGCCGGGTGCCCAGCCTTCGGGCTTGGCGTCGAACCGCTTGAAGACGCGGCCGTGCGAGAGCGTGTTGTGCGCGGCGTCCCAGTCCCAGGCGCGCACCGCGTGGGCCGGCGTGTCGGCCCAGTAGAGCGTGCGCGCATCGGGCGAGAACGCGAGGCCGTTGGCCGTGGTCACGCCCTCGGCCATCTGCGAGAGCATCGGCGACTGGCCGTCGTCGCGGCGCGCATCGAGGCAGTAGAGCGCGGCATTGGCGCGGTCCTTGGCCTCGTTGATGCTGCCGGCCCAGAAGCGGCCGAGCGCGTCGCACTTGCCGTCGTTGAAGCGCATGGTGGCCGCGTCGTGCTCCACGCGCGCGATCGCGGTCAGCGCGCCGCCCCATTCGCGCGCGCGGTAGATGCCGTCGCGCAGCGCGATCACCAGGCCGCCGCTGCGCGCGGGCGCCATGCAGCCGGGTTCGGTCGGCAGGTCCCAGCGCTCGACCGCGCCGCCGGCACCGATCTCGCCACGCGTGCGCAGCACCGCGCGGCCGGGAATGTCGAGCCAGTACAGGGAACGTTCCTGCGGGTGCCAGAACGGCGATTCGCCGAGGGCGCTGAGGCTGTTGTCCAGGGGGGTCCACATGACGGGGATTGTGCCCCCGCGTCACGGTCCGCCGCTGTCGGACCGCACCGGGCCGCGCCGCGCCGAGGACAAAAAAAAGCCCGCTCGCACCGGAGTGCTTGCGGGCCGAACATCCAAAGGAGACTCTCGCTGAAAAAATGGGCCTCAGGAAACCTTGGAAGGACCTTGGAAAACTTGGGGTGGTGGTCTGGTGGTGGACCGCGGGTCCCTTCCTCTGGAGCGAGGAACCCGCGGTGTCCTTGTCGCGTGTCGGAGAGGTTCCGATCAGCGGTTGTAGGCGGTTTCGCCGTGCGACGAGATGTCGAGGCCTTCGCGCTCTTCCTCTTCGGTCACACGCAGGCCGAGCACCAGGTCGGCGATCTTGAAGGCGATGAACGCCACGACGCCGGACCAGACGATGGTGAACAGCACGCTCTTGATCTGGATCCAGACCTGGGCGCCCATCGAGAAGGTGTCGGGGGTCAGGCCGCCGGTGCCGCCGAGGCCCTGGGCCGCGAACACGCCGGTCAGGATGGCACCCAGGATACCGCCCACGCCGTGGACGCCGAACACGTCGAACGCGTCGTCGGCACCGAGCATGCGCTTGAGACCGCCCACGCCCCAGAGGCAGACCAGGCCGGCCAGCAGGCCCAGCACGATCGAACCCATCGGGCCGACGAAGCCGGCGGCGGGGGTCACCGCGACGAGGCCGGCGACGGCACCCGAGGCGGCACCCAGCATCGAGGCCTTGCCCTTGTGCAGGCTCTCGCCCAGGATCCAGGACAGCGCGGCGGCGGCGGTGGCGAGCACCGTGTTCACGAAGGCCAGGCCAGCGGCGGCGTTGGCGGCACCCGCCGAGCCGGCGTTGAAGCCGAACCAGCCGACCCACAGCAGCGAGGCGCCGACCATGGTGAGCGTGAGCGAGTGCGGCGTGAAGGCTTCCTTGCCGTAGCCCACGCGCTTGCCGACCATGTAGGCACCGACCAGGCCGGCCACGCCGGCGTTGATGTGCACCACGGTGCCGCCCGCGAAGTCGAGCGCGCCGTCCTTGCCGAGCAGGCCGCCGCCCCAGACGATGTGGGCCATCGGCACGTAGGCGAAGGTGAACCACAGCACCGAGAACAGCAGCACGGCCGAGAACTTGGCGCGTTCGGCGAAGGCGCCGACGATCAGCGCCACGGTGATGGCGGCGAAGGTGCCCTGGAACGCGACGAACACGTACTCGGGGATCGTCGTGAGCGCGCCGAAGGTCTCCTGCGTCACGCCCTTGAGGAAGATCTTGTCGAAGGTACCGACGAAGCTTCCTTCACCCGTGAAGGCGAGGCTGTAGCCGTAGATGGCCCACAGGATGCTGATCAGCGAGAAGATCACGAAGACCTGCATCAGCACCGACAGCATGTTCTTCGAGCGGCCCAGGCCGCCGTAGAACAGCGCGAGGCCGGGGATGGTCATCAGGATCACGAGCAGCGTGGAGGTCAGCATCCAGGCGGTGTCGCCCGAATCGACCTTGGGTGCCGGTGCCGCGGCCGGCGCGGCGGGAGCGGCAGCAGCCGGCGCGGCTGCTGCGGCGGGCGCTGCAGCCGGTGCCGAGGCCTCGGCGGCCGGCGCCGACGCGGCAGCGGCGGGCGCGGGCGTCTGCGCGAAGCCGGTGGTGCCGGCGGCAAGCACGCTCAAGCCGAGCGCGAGGGAGACAAGCAGTTTTTTCATGGACGTTGTTCTTTCGGGCCTGGACTCGATCAAAGGGCTTCGCGGCCCGTTTCGCCGGTGCGGATGCGCACGACCTGCTCGAGGTTGTAGACAAAGATCTTGCCGTCGCCGATCTTGCCGGTGCGCGCGGCGCCCTCGACGGCTTCGATCACGCGCTCGACGAGGTCATCCGAGACGGCCGCCTCGATCTTGACCTTGGGCAGGAAGTCGACGACGTACTCCGCGCCGCGGTAGAGCTCGGTGTGGCCCTTCTGGCGGCCGAAGCCCTTGACCTCGGTGACGGTGATCCCCTGCACGCCGATGGCCGAAAGCGCTTCGCGCACTTCGTCGAGCTTGAACGGTTTGATGATGGCTGTGACCAGCTTCATGGGTTGCTCCTTTGGATGGAAAGAATTCGCGCGGCAGCATGGGCCGCGCCTCGTTGTGTGCCGCTTACAGCGTCTTCGTCAGCGTGAGGATGAAGCGCGGCTTGTTGGGCGAGTAGACCTCCTGCACCGTGTAGAAGCCGAAGTCGTACAGCGGGCCGGCCGCGACATTGAACGCGTTCTTCTTGTTCGCGCCCTGCACCGAGCCGGTGAGCGTGAGACCGCCGCCGAAGTCGTAGGTGGCGCCGACGTTGTAGTCGACGTAGTTCTTCGCGGCCGTGTTGTGGCGGATGTCGCTGGAGAAGCGGGTGAAGCCCACGGCGGCCTTGAGCGTGACCTTGGGCACGATCTCCTTGCTGTAGCTCAGGTTCAGGTAGCCGGTGTTGCGGCCCTTGAGGCCCGAGCCCGCCTTGTTGCCGGCGTAGCCGAAGTAGTCCTTCGACACCGTGTGCGAGTACTTGGCCGTGAACGAGCCGAAGGTTTCGTTGGCATAGGTGGCCGCGCCGTACAGCTCGGTGGTGTTGCCGGCGGTGTTGCCCGGGTAGATGTAGGTCAGCGCACCGACGTCCATGTCCAGCGGGCCGGCCTTGAACTTGTAGCCGCCGTACAGGTCGACCTCGACGCTGTTGCCCTTGAGCCAGTTGACGCTGGAATTCCAGTTGCCGACGTAGAAGCCGCTCTCGCCGAAGGCGTAGTCGAAGCCGCCCTGGATCGCGGGCTTGAGGCCACGGGTCTTGGCGTAGTCGTCCCGGCCGATCATGTCCTGGTCCTGGCCGCGGAACTTGTAGTTCGTGGTCAGCGAGATGTTGGCCGTGATCGGCGAGGTCGCGGGGGCCGCGGCAGGCGCCGCCGCAGCGTCTGGGGTGGCCTGCGCCAGGGCGGCGCCCGACGTGGTCAATGCGGTGGCCAGGACGATCAGGGCCTGGGCGGCGGAACGGTGCGTCATCGGGAACTCCTCGCAAGTAGTGTTGTGGAACCTGATGACCCTCAAAGCAGGGAGCGTGCCAAAGTGCACATCCCCCGGCGACCGGTTGAAGCGCCCTCCCGGGAAGAAGCCAAAAATAGTTACAAGCGCAAGGCTTTGTGGCTTGCACTGAAAAAAGAACAAGACGCCCGCGACGACCGGAATCGGGCGCACCAATATAGGGAGGGAGTGAAGGATGAGTCTGTCTTTGGTGCAAAGCCGCGCCTTGCTCGGGCTGGAAGCGGCCAGTGTCACGGTCGAGGTGCATCTGGCCAACGGCCTGCCGAGCTTCACGCTGGTCGGGCTGGCCGAGACCGAGGTCAAGGAGGCGCGCGAGCGCGTGCGCTCGGCCATCCAGAACGCCGGGCTGGAGTTCCCGCACAACAAGCGCATCACCGTGAACCTGGCGCCGGCCGACCTGCCCAAGGACTCGGGCCGCTTCGACCTGCCGATGGCGCTGGGCATCCTCGCGGCCAGCGGCCAGATCGAGGGCGCGCGGCTCGCGGGGCACGAGTTCGCGGGCGAGCTCTCGCTGTCGGGCGAACTGCGGCCGGTGCGCGGCGCGCTCGCGATGGCGCTCGCGCTGCACACGCGCGGCATCGCCACCCGGCTGGTGCTGCCCGCGACCAGCGCCGACGAGGCCGCGCTGGTGCCCGGCGGCGAGGTCTACGGCGCCAGGCACCTGCTCGACGTGGTGCGGCGCTTCCTGCCGGCCGATGCGCAGGCGGGCCTGGAGGCGGACGACGAGGGCTGGTCGCGCGCCCATGCGTCCGCGCAAGCCGATGCCCCCGCCTATGCCGACATGGCCGACGTGAAGGGCCATGCCGGCGCCAAGCGCGCGCTCGAGATCGCCGCGGCCGGCGGCCACAGCCTCCTGATGATGGGCGAGCCGGGCTCGGGCAAGTCGATGCTGGGCCAGCGCTTCGCCGGCCTGCTGCCGCCGATGCGCATCGACGAGGCGCTCGAGAGCGCGGCCATCGCGAGCCTGGGCGGGCGCTTCTCGACCGAGCGCTGGATGCACCGGCCGACCGCGTCGCCGCACCACACCTCGAGCGCGGTGGCGCTGGTCGGTGGCGGTTCGCCGCCGCGGCCCGGCGAGATCTCGATGGCGCACCACGGCGTGCTGTTCCTCGACGAGTTCCCCGAGTTCTCGCGCGCCGCGCTCGAGGCGCTGCGCGAGCCGCTCGAGACCGGCACCATCACCATCGCGCGGGCCGCGCGGCGGGCCGAGTTCCCCGCGCGCTTTCAACTCGTGGCTACGATGAATCCGTGCCCCTGCGGCTTTTTGGGCGCCCCCACGAAAACCTGCCGCTGCACGCCCGACCAGGTGGCGCGCTACCAGCGCAAGCTCAGCGGCCCGCTCCTGGATCGCATCGACCTGCACATCGAAGTGCCCGCGATCTCGGCGCCGCAGCTGCTCGACGCGCCCGCGGGCGAGACCACCGCCGCCATCCGCGCGCGCGTGGTCGCCGCACGCGAACGCGCGATCGAACGCCAGGGCCGGCCCAACCAGGCGCTGCAGGGCGCCGACATCGACCGCCATGCGGCGCTGTGCGACGAGGCGCGCCGCTTCATGCACACGGCCGCCGCCCGGCTCGGCTGGTCGGCGCGCAGCACGCACCGCGCGCTGAAGGTGGCGCGCACCATCGCCGACCTCGCGGGGGCGCCGGTCATCGAGACGGCGCATGTGGCGGAGGCGGTGCAGTACCGGCGGGCGCTGCAGAAAGGCCTGTAGCGCCCCGTGCATCGCTTAGAGTGCGGCGCAATCCCGCTCACTCCAGGCCCGCCATGACCGATCGCGCCCTCCTCGTCATCGACATGCAGAAAGGCATGCAGGAGCCCCGCGCGGGCCGCCGCAACAACCCCGGCGCGCAAGCCCAGGTGCAGCGCCTGCTCATGCACTGGCGCACCACCGGCCGCCCCGTGGTCCATGTGCGCCACATGTCGCGCTTCGCCGATTCGGTGTTCTTCCCGGGCCAGCCGGGCGCTGAATTCCAGGACGCGCTGGCACCGCTGCCCACCGAGCACGTGGTCGAGAAGAACGTGACCGATGCCTTCGCGCACACGGGCCTCGAGCGCTGGCTGCGCGTGCGCGGCATCGAGGCGCTCGTGGTGGTCGGCGTGGCCACCAACATGTCGGTCGAGGCCACGGCGCGCAGCGCGAGCTGCCTCGGCTTCGCGGTCACGGTGGTGTCCGATGCCAGCTTCGCCTTCGACCGCGCGGGCATCGACGGTGCAACTTTCGACGCGGAGCAGGTCCACGCGATGGCGCTGGCCAACCTGCAGGGCGAGTACGCCCGGGTGGTGGCGACGGCCAGCCTGCTCGGCTGACCGCCGCCTTCGCCCCTTATTTGAACTCGTGGCTCACCACCGGCGCCGACTTGCTGTCCTGCACCGTCACGCGCTGCCGGTAGACCTCGAGGTCGCCGTTGCGCACCTCGATGTTGTAGATGCCGGGGCGCAGCGACAGCGACTTGAGCGGCGGGCTCACGCCGCGGTCGGCGCCGTCGACGAAGACCTGGCCCCAGGGCCGGATGTTGAGCGTCACGCGGCCCATGCCGGCCGCGGCGCCCGGCACGGGTGGAACCGCCGTGCCGCCCGCGACCGGGGTTGTTGCACCCGGCGCTCCCGGCACGCCGGGCGTGCCCGGCGGCACGGTGCCCGCCAGCACCGGCTGCGTGGAGGCCGGCTGCGCGAGCCGGTTGAGCTCGGCGATGGCATTGCGCGCGTCGCGCGCATGCGGGCCGCGGCGGTAGCGGCGCAGGTAGGCCTCGTAGCCCTCGCGCGTGTTCTCGGCCTGCGCGAGGTTCCAGTCCTCGGCCTCGCTGATCGCCAGCGCGGGCTCGGGTGGCGGGCTCGCGGGCGGCGACGCGGGCACGTTGTCGAGCGGGCTCAGCGCGCCGTTGCTGCCCGGCGCGGTGGCCGGCGGCACGGCGATCGGCGAATTGCCGGCCGTGGGCGCGGCCGCGACGCCGCCGCCATCGGCCGCGGGCGGCTGTGACGCGGCCGCCACGGCGGCCGAGGCTGGCGCGGCCGGCGGCATCACGGCCGGCGGCGAGGCCGGGTTCGACATCGGCGCGCCCGGCGGCGGCGCCGGCGGTGCCATCGCGGTGGAAGTGGGGGGCGGCGACTGCGTGATGCGCAGGCCGATCCAGCTGCCGACGGCGATCAGCGCCACCACCAGCACGCCGACCACGCCCCAGCGCGGCAGCGAGGACTTCTTGTTCGCGGGCCGCCGCGCGCTCGGCGCGCGCGCGGGCGGCTCGGCCGGCGGCGGCACGGGCGCGGCCGGCGGCAACGCATCGAAGGGCGCGGGCGCCGAGACCGGCACGTAGGGCTCGGCCGGCGGCGCGACCGGCACCGCGGGCACGATGGGCGCCACGGGTGCCGGCGCCGCGAGCCCGCTCACGTAGATGTCGCCGAGCTTGGCGAGCCCGAGCTCGGCCGCGAAGGCCGCCACGGTCTGCGTGCGGTCCTTGCTGTGCACGGCCAGCGTGTGGTCGACCGCGGCGCAGAAGGCCGGGCTCAGGTCGGGCCGGTTCATGCTCGCGAGCGGCACGTAGGCGTCCTGCACGCTGCGCACCACGGCCGAGGGCGGCGGATGGCCGGTGACGGCGCGGTAGAGCACCGCGCCGAGCGCGTAGAGGTCGGTCCAGGCACCCTGCAGCAGCGTGTTGTCGTCGGCGTACTGCTCGATCGGCGAATAGCCCGACTTCACCATCACCGCGACCTCATCGACCAGGTCGGCGATCGACTTGCGCGCGGCGCCGAAGTCCAGCAGCACCGGCAGGCCGTCCTGCTGGATGAAGATGTTGTCGGGCGCGATGTCGCGGTGGAAGCAGCCGCTGCGGTGCAGCGTCTCGAGCGCGCCGAGCAGCGGCCCGAGCATGCCGAGCAACCAGGCTTCGGAGATGGTGCCGGGCTCCTCGTCGGCCAGGCGGCGCAGGGTGCGGCCCTTGTAGAGCTGGATCGCCATGTAGGCGGTCGAGTTCGATTCCCAGAAGCGATGCACGCGCACCAGCGCCGGGTGGCTGAACTGCGCGAGCGTGCGCGCCTCGTTGATGAAGCTGCGCAGCCCGGCCTGGAAGGTGGCCGTGAGCCGGTCGGAACGCACGTGCACGCTGTCGTCGCCGATGCGCCGCGCGAGCATCGAGGGCATGTATTCCTTGATCGCGACCTCGCGCTGCAGCGAGTGGTCGTAGGCCCGGTAGACGATGCCGAAGCCGCCTTCGCCGATCACCTCGAGCAGCTCGAACTCGTCGAGCCGGTGGCCGATGGCCAGCGGGTGCGGTCGCTCCTGCGGGTCGGTGCCCACCGGAGGGCCGGTGCGTCCTTCCGTCGTCATTCTTGTTCCTCCTCATGCATCGGGACTCTCACGCCCATGGCACGTGCCCCTGGGAAAAAAGCTTCGAGAACAGCGGCGTGTTGAGGCCGCCGCCATGGGCCGCGGTCCGCAGCGGCGAGCCGTCGGCCTGGTTGGTCCACCAATAGCTCGTGCTTCCGAACGCGTCGAAGCACAGTGGAAGCTCCGGCCAGCCCAGCCGCTGCTGGGCGCCCTCGCCCGCCGACGTAGGCCCGAGGATTGAAAGGATGTCGTCCGAGCCGCCGCTGGCCGGCTGGAAGCCGCCATGGCCCGCGGCCAGCACCTGCGCGTCGAAGTGCTCGGGCGCCACGCCATGGCGGATCGCCTGCAGCATCGCGTTGCCGCATTGCCAGTACCAGGCGGCCGCGCCCTCGAGCACCGCGGGCCGGTAGGCGCGCGCGTCCACCTGCAGGCTCACGCACACCGGGTAGTAGCGACCCACGCGGTCGCAGCTCGGCGCGATGCAACCGAACTGCACCGCGCTCACGCCCTGGGTGGCGGGGATCGCGAAGTTCCACACCGGCGCCACCGCGTAGTGGCGCGTCATGGCGTCGGGCCAGCGCTTGAAGGCGCCCAGGCCGTTCTGCATCCAGCGGTCCCACCAGGCCTGCAGCTCGCGCGACATGCGCCGGTGCAGGAAGTCGCCGGCCGCGGGCAGCTTGCCGTACCAGCCGACCTGCTCGTCGCCGGGCACCCAGGCCGGCTGCGCCGTCGCGCCGGGATTCATCACGAGCGCCCCGGGCACGAGAAGCCGCTCATCTGCGACAGCCGCAGCGGGTTGTAGACGCTGTTGGCGGTCACGTTGAGCACCACCTTGCGGCCCTGCAGGTCGAAGCTGGCATTGAACGACTCGCTCGAGCCGCCCGAGGAGATCGAGGCCTTGTCGAACAGCCGGTGCAGCGCCCACGGGCCCTCGGTGACGATGCCGCCGGCCGGCGTGCCGCTCGAGGTCGTGACCTGCAGCCGCACCTGGTTGCTGTTGCGCGGACCGGGCCACTTGACGGTGGTGGGCGCCTGCGGCCCGTGCGCGTAGCGCACCGTCTGGCCGTCGATGTCCAGCGTCATCTGCGTGAGGCCGGCGTCCATGTCCTCGGGGCGGATGTCGATCGAGAACGAGGGCGTGCGCCCTCCCGCCATGCCCGAGAAGAACACGTCGCGGATGGCCTGCGCCTTCTGGAACGAATCGAGGTAGGCCGAGCGGCCCGAGGCGCTGCCGTCGACGCCGCGCTTCCAGGTCCACGGGTTGCTCGAGGTGTCGACCTGCGTCATGAGGTTCTTCTGGAAGAAGTCGTCCATCATCCCGCCCGGCGCGAACAGGTTCGCGAAGTCGCCCGCGGCCACGTCGCGGCTGGAGCCGCGCGAGAACGGATAGCGGCCCGCGATCGCCTGGTTGCAGAAGTTGCCGATGGTGGCGGCCGCGTTCTGCCCGATGTTCTGGCGCGTGACCGCGGCCGCCTTCGACGAGGCGGTGGCCGAGAGGTCGTTGAGCATGCCCTGGAACGGCACCGGCATGCGGCCGGCCTCGGCCTGCACCTTGGTCACGGCGTCGCTGGTCGGCGGGATGTTGCCGCTGCGCAGCGCGGTGTCGGTGGCCGTCAGGTAGTTGTAGAGCTCGTTGATCAGCGCGGCGGTGGCGTCGATCGGCGCCTGCCCGCCCTGCTTGGGCGCGGTCACCATGCGGCGCAACGGCTCGAAGTGGTTGTCCACCAGCGACTCGGGCCGGTCGGGCACGGTGTTGCGGCGCTGGCTGCCGTCGGGCTGGCCGATCAGCTGCTCGATGCGCTCGCGCGTGGTCTGCACGCGGTTCTGCGCCTGGTCGAGCAGGCTGCGCGCGGCCTCGTCGTGGTTGCGCAGCAGGTCGGTCTCGCGCGCGGCGCCGCGGATGATGCGCGACATCGGCGACTCCGAGGTCGAGAGCACGCGCGTCATCTGGATGCTCTGCAGCAGCGAGCGGCTGTCGGCCAGCCGGATGTCGGCCAGGTAGTCGTCCCAGACCTTGATGTAGTCGGTGAGATAGAGCCGGCGCACCTCGCGCAGCAGCAGCTCGCGCGAGGTGATGTCGGTGATGCCGGGCGCGCGGATCTGCAGCACCCAGCGGTCCTCCTGCTCGAGCGCGAGCGTGGTCTCGGCCATGCGCTTGTCGAAGATGTCCCAGTAGCCGCGGTAGGTGAACAGCGTGGGAATGCCGTCGGTCAGCGGCTTGCCGCTGGCGCGCCGCACGACCAGCGCCGACTCGGCGCCGCCGGCCTCGGCGATGGTGAAGGCATTGGGCTGGCTGGTCTGCAGCAGGATGCGGCGCAGCCGCGCGTACGAGCGCTGCGCCAGCGGCACGCCCGCGAGGCGCTCGCGCGTCTCGGTGATCAGGCGCTCGTCCTTCGCGAACGGCGAGCTCACGACGCGGCCGCCGAACAGCGCCTTCAGGTGCGACTCGAGGTTGGTGCGCTGCTCGCGCGTGAGCGCGGCGCCGACCTTGCGGTCCACGTCGGTCAGCAGCCAGGCCTGCAGGAAGTCGGCGTCGTAGCGCTCGGCGTCGTACAGCATCAGGTAGGCCTTGAGCGCCTCGTAGCTGTACTCGGGGTTGTTCTTCGAGGCCTCGCGCAGCGACTGCTCCACGCGCTGCGCCGCCTGCGGCAGCAGCACGCTCTCGAGGGCGCGCTGATAGACGCCGTCGGTCGCGGCCTGCAGCTTCTCGCCCTGGTAGAGGCCGAAGCGGTAGCCGAGGGGCGGATCGCCGATGTCGAACTTCTCCGACTTGGGCAGGTCGCGCAGCCGGTCGAGGATCAAGAGCGAACTCGCGAGGTCGCCGCTCGAGTCGACCACGGTCGGCAATTCGCCGCGCGCCGCGGCGCGGTTGAAGGACTTCGCGTTGCCGTCGACCTCGGCCACGTACTCCTTGTTGTTGTGCCAGCTGTTGACGCAGGCGCCCAGCAGCGCCACCAGCAGCACGCCGATCACGCCGTAGCCCACCAGGTCGGCCGCGCGCTTGCGCCGATACCAGCGCAGGTTGGTGCCGGCCACGCCCGCGTCGCGGAAGATCACCTGCTGCAGCAACTCCTTGAGGAAGTAGCTCTTGCCCGGGCCCGGCGGCGGCGCCGGCGGCGCGTTGACCTGCAGGTAGCGCTTGATCGCGCCCATCACGCGGTCGAAGGCCGTGCCCTCCTGCGTGCCGCTGGTGAAGTAGACGCCGCGCAGCATCGGCGCGGTCTCGAACTTCGACGGGTTGAACACGTCGGCCAGGAAGGTGCCGAGGATGTCCTCGAAGCTCGCGAACTGCTGCGGCAGCAGGTAGGCCTGCGCGCGGCGCATCGGGTCGGGCTCGGCGGCCAGCAGCTCGGGCAGGCGCTCGTCGAGCCGCTGGTGCAGCAGCCGGTACTCCTGCTGGAAGCGCTCGCGCAGGTCGCTGCCCTCGAGCGTGGTGGCGGTGCCCGCGCGCTTGTCGCCCTTGGCGGGCTTGGCGCTGGCGGCGCTCGCGTCGATCGGGAAGGTGAAGCCCCAGACCTGCGCGCGCTCGGCGCGGCTCAGGCCGCCGAAGTACTCGTTGAAGCCGGCCAGCAGGTCGGCCTTGGTCACCATCACGTAGACCGGGAAGTTGATGCCCAGGTCGTTGCGCAGCTCGAGCAGCCGCTTGCGCAGCGCCATCGCGTGGCGCGCGCGCTGCGCGTCGTCGGCCAGCGGCAGGTCGGCGATGCTGATGGTGAGGATCGCGCCGTTGATCGGCTGGCGCGGGCGGAACTTCTTGAGCAGTTCGAGGAAGCCCTTCCACTCGCCCTCGTCGGTCTCGCGGTTGCTCTCGTGCGTGGTGTAGCGCCCGGCCGTGTCGATCAGCACCGCGTCGTTGGTGAACCACCAGTCGCAGTTGCGCGTGCCGCCGATGCCGCGCACCGCCGCCTTGCCGAGCTGGTCGGCCAGCGGGAAGTCGAGATCGGAGTTGACCAGCGCCGTGGTCTTGCCCGAGCCCGGCGCGCCGATGAAGATGTACCAGGGCAGCTGGTAGAGGTACTGGCGGTCGAAGATCGAGAAGCGGCCCGCGGCCTTGCCCTCCTCGCCCGGCCCGAAGCGCATGTTGCGCAGGATCGAGGTGGCGTCGTTGAAGCCGGTCTGCAGCTCCTTGATCTCGGGCGCCTCCTCGGGCTTGGCCTCCTTCTCCTTCTTGGAGGGCGTGCGCAGCTGGTTCAGCAGCTGCGCGTTGAGGCGGCGCTCGCGCCACTTGCGATAGGCCACGCGCACCAGCCAGATCGCGAACATCAGCGCGATCACGACGATGCGCACGAACTCGCTCTCGAGCGGGCGGTAGCGGCCGACCGCGATCACCGGGCCGATGATCCAGATCAGGAAGGCCAGCGCGACCAGGCCGAAGAAGACCCAGAGGTCGCGGCTGACCAGGAAACGGAAGAACGCGCGCAGCATCTCAGCGTCCTCCCTGCGGTGCCACCGGCGCGACCAGCAAGGTCACTTCCACGCGGCGGTTGCGCGCGCGGTTGGCCGGCGAATCGTTCGGCACGATCGGGTCGGCATCGCCGCGGCCCTCGGCGCGCAGCCGCTCGGGGCGCGTCATGCGCGCGCCGATCATCTTGCGCACGGAGTCGGCGCGTGCCTGCGACAGGTGCCAGTTCGAGGGGAAGCGCACGCTGCGGATCGGCTGGTCGTCGGAGTAGCCGTTGATCAGCACGTTGCCGTCGACCGCGTTGAGCGCCTCGGCCACGCGGTTGAGCACCGGCACGTAGCGGTCGAGCACCTTGTCGGCGCCCGAGGCGAACAGGCCGTCGCCGCGCAGGATCACCACGCTGCGGTCGGCCTCGTCGCGCACGCTGACCAGGCCCTCGCGGATCTCGGCCTCGAGGAAGCGCTGCAGCCGCGGCTGCGGCGCGGGCTGCGCCACCGCGCGCTGCGTCTGCGGCAGGCGCACCGCGTTGATCGCGGAGAAGGCGCCGTCGGAGGTGCCGCCGAGGTTGAAGGTCAGGAGCGCGAAGGCGATCATCAAGAGCACCGCGGCCACCGCGCCCACGGCCCACACCGGCAGCCAGTTGCGCGTGCGGCGCACGGGCGCGCTGGTGTCCTGCCAGTGCGGCGACAGCGGCTGCGCGATCTCGCCGCGCGTCTGGCGGATGATCTGCAGCAGGCGCTGCTTGAGGGTCTCGAGCTGCGAGCGGCCGTTATCGATGACGCGGAAGCGCCCCTCGAAGCCCATCGCGAGGCAGAAGTAGATGAGCTCGATCAGGTGCAGGTGTTGTTGCGGGTTCTGCACCAGGCGCGAGAGCAGCTGGAAGAACTTCTCGCCGCCCCAGGTCTCGTTGTGGAACATCACCAGCAGGCTCTGCGAGGACCAGATGCTGCCGCCCCAGGGCGTGAGCGCGGCCGCCTCGTCGACGGCGGTGCACAGGCAGTAGCGCGCGCCGATGATGACCTCGGGCGAGATGCCGCTTTGCTGCGCGCGCGTCTCGAAGCGCCGCACCTCGTCGACCAGGTGCTCGCGCAGCTGCGCGGGCGAGTCGTGGTGGCCGGTGGCGCGGATCTGCGGGATCAGGTCGAGCAGCGGATTGGCCGCCGCCACCAGCGGGTTGTTGCCGGCCAGCGCGGTGTCGCCCGCATGCGGGCGCCGCGTGTCGTGGAAGGCGGTGAAGGCCTGCGGCTGCTCGCCGAGGCCGCGCGGGGCGTTCAGCGGGTTGTTGCTGCCATGGGTGCCGCCGTTGGTGCCGCCACCCGGATTCGGCGGCACGAAGCCGCCCGGCCCGACGGCCACGTCGTTGATGCCGTTCATGCGATCGCTCACGGACGGATGGCCCAGAACTCCATGGCCAGGCCGGGGAATTCGCCGGCCAGGTGCATGGCCACGCCGCCCGACTTCTCGAGCTGGCGCCACATGTCGCCGCTCTTGTCGAGCTCGAAGTAGTGGTAGCCCGCGTTGTAGGGAATCTGCCGCGGCGCCACCGGCAGCGGCCGCACGGTCACGCCCGGCAGCTGCAGCTGCACCAGGTCGCGGATGCGCTCGACCGAGCCGATCTTCACCTGCGTGGGGAAGCGCTGCTGGATCGCATCGGCCGGCAGGTCGGCATGCACCGCGAGCACGAAGCCCGCGTTGCGCACCAGCACCGGGTCGGGCATGCGGCCCACGCGCACGCCGTGGCTGCGTTCCTCGAGCTCGATCGCGATCGCGCTCTGCTCGAGCACCGCCGACAGCGAGCGGCGCAGCTCCTCCATCAGCGGGCGGATGCTCTCGTTGAGGTTGTCGTGGTCGTACACCGGCCACACCACGGGCCGCCGCGTGGGCGAGGTGTGCGTGGCCAGGTGGCAGGCGAGCTTGAACCAGTCGACGAACAGCTCCTCGGGATGCACCTGCACCGCCTGCTGCGCATGCCAGGTGAGCGCGAGGTAGCGGTTCACGAGCTCGAGCAGGAGGAAGTCGGAGACCTCGCTGACGCCGCCGCGCCCCGGCTGCGACAGCCGCGAGGCCAGTGCCTCGGAACGCTGCGTGAGCAGGCCGTGCAGCTCGGCCACCATGCTGCGCAGCATCGGCTGCGCCGACACGTCGAGCACCGGCGGGATGTAGTTGGCGTCGATCACCAGCTTGTGGTCGGTGCGGCGCTCGATCACGCGCACCGCGCCGATCGCCTGCCACTCCGCGGTCAGCGAGGAGGCACGCACCAGCCGCAGCCGCGGCGCCGCGAGCTGCAGCACCGCCGGGCCCAATGCAACCGCGTTGCCATCGGCGACTTCGCGTTCGACCACGTGGAAGCGCGCGGCCGAGGTCGTGTCTTCCGCGAAGATGACTTCCTCGCTGCCGGGCCGGCGCAGCGGCAAGGCGAGCACCACGAGCTCGTCGGTGAGGTCGCTCGGCACCTCGTAGGGCACGGGCGCGTCCTCCACGCCGAAGGAGAACGGCGTGCCGTCGGGCATCACGCCCGCGCCGCCGAGCAGCGAGACGCGGCCCAGCGCATGCGCGTCGCGATCGATGTCCAGGTGCAGCCAGCCCCAGTACGCACCCTGCAGCCCCGCGGTGCGGCGCGTCACGTACTGCTCGACATAGCGCTCCAGCTGCTGGAAATGCTGCGGCCGCAGGTACATGCCCTCGGACCACACCACGCGATTCGCCAATGCCTGCGGATGGGCGCCCGTTCTGCTGATGGCGCCCGGATTGCGAACTGTCACCAAAGAAAACCTCCTGGAGTGCGGCCACTCTCGTGCGGTCGGTCCATCGTCGAGACGGCCTCCCTGCATGGGCGCAATGCGTGTCGATGCTACACGGCGATGTTTACGTTTTGCACCGTTTTTGCAGCGTCGAGGCCTTGGCCTACGTGCGGCGCACTTTCGTATTAGGGCGTGCGCGCAAGTGCTACGAAATCACGTAGTCGGCAACAGTTCGATACCGCTCTTGCGGATCACGATGCGAACCTTTTGTTCACTCGGAGAGAACTGCCACACCTTGTAGAGGTTCGTCTGCTTGGGCTCCTTGAGCGGCAGCACGAGGCGCCAGCGTGCGTTCTCGAGCTTGCGATAGCCCGCGATCACGCCGATGGCGCGCGAGTCGAGGCCGGCCTCGCGCTTGAAGGTGCGTTCCTCGCCGCTGCGCAGAATGGCCTGGTCCGCATTGACGAGTTCGGCCGCGAGCGTCTCGCGATCGCGGTCCTGCAGCGCGAAGTAGTCGGCGGTCTCGAAGTTGCCCGAGGACTTGAGCTCGAACACCTTCACGAGGATCGGCGCGGCCTGCCCGCGGCCATCGGGGTTGACGCCGTCGTCGACCTTGATCGAGACCGCGTAGGGCGTGGGCATGGACTTGGCCGTCGACGCACAGCCGCCGAGTCCAACGAGCAATGGCGACGTCGCGATCGCGCTTCGCAACAGGGTTCGTCGATGCATGGGTTCTCCCATCGAAGTTCGCGCCTATAGTATCGAGACGTCATGCAGCGCCGATGTCGGCCGACGTGCCGTCATATCGACGCGGCACAGTATCGGGGCTTAACTTTGCAAGGCAGGAGAGAAGATTGAAGTCATTGCTGTGCGCCCTGGTGATTCCGCTCTTTCTGGTCGCGGGCTGCGACACCACGCCGAAGACCCCCGTCGATCCAGGACCGCCGCAACCCGAACGCCTGAGCCAGCAGGTCGCGCGCACCACGCTCGAACGCGCGCAGCAGGCCTACGACGAAGGCGACTACGCGAAGACCATCTCCACGCTCAAGAGCGGCGGCGTGTCGGTGTTCGATGCGGCCGAGCCCAACACGCGGCTCGCCGCGATGAAGCTCGAGGCCTTCAGCTACTGCGTGGCCAATCAGCTGCCCGAGTGCCGCACGCAGTTCCTCAAGATCCTCGATGCCTTCCCTTCCTTCGATCTCAGCATCGCCGAGCGCAAGCATCCCGTGTGGGGCCCCGCGTTCGAAGCCGCCAAGAAGATGAAGCGCTGACGGGTCTCCCGCGCCAGGAGCCCGTGTCATGAACTGGGAGATGCCATGCGTTGGACGGTGATCGAACATGCGGGCCGGCCGGTGGCCGCGGGCCCGTCGGCCCTGCTCGCGGCCCCGGGCGGCACCATCGGCCGCAGCCCCGACAACCACCTCGTGCTGCCCGACGAACAGCGGCAGATCTCGCGCCTGCAGGCCACCGTGCGCTTCGACGACGCGGGCCGCGCGGTGCTGCGCAACATGAGCGCGGTGCTGCCGATCAGCGTGAACGGACAGACGCTGCGGCACGACCAGGAGTCGCCGATCGCCGAGGGCGATCGCGTGACCATCGGCAGCTACGTGCTGGAAGCCGCACCCGCGCATGCCGCCGCGAGCCGCGCGGCACCGGCGATCGCGCCCGTGGCGGCCGCCGTCGAGCCCATCGTGGAGCCCACCGTCGCGTGGCCGCCCGCGGTCGAGTCCGCGAGTTCGCGCCTGGCCTCGGCGCCAGTGACATCTCGCCTCGCGTCGGCGCCGGACTTCGGTGCGCAGGCGGCATCGCTGCCGACATCGATGCCGCCGGCCTATCCGCCATCGCCTCCACCCGCGGCCGCGCCGCTCGATGCGCTGCTGCCGCAGGCACCGGTGTCCGACGTGTTCTCCGACCTGTTCGGCGCGGGCGCGCTGCCGATCGGCGACACGCATGCCGCGCCGCCACCGCAACCGGTGCCGCCGCCAGTGCAACGGCCGCCCGCGCCCGTGGCCGCGCCGGTCTTCGCGCCCGCACCGCCGCCGGCATTCGCGCCACCGCCCGCCGCCTTCGCATCGCCGGTGCCGCCGCCCCCCGCGACGCCCGCGCCCGCACCGGCCGCGCGCTCGTCGATGCCCACCGCCGCCGACTGGGACGCGATCCTCGCGAACGCGCCGCGCCGCGTCGACACCACGCCCGAGCCCATGCCCGACCCGTTCGCGCACGAGCCCTTCGAGCTGCCCTCGCAGGCGCGCAGGAACCCGGCCGATCCGCTGACGCAGCTGAATCCCGACGCGACCACCGACGTGTCCGACTTCGCGCTCAAGCGCGGCATCGATCCGCTGTCGCTGTTCGCGGCCGACCAGGGCGCGCCCTCACCGCTGTCCGATCCGCGGCCCACCGCGCTGACGCATGCGCCCGCGCTCGAGGACGTGCATCCCGCGATGGACCTGCTGGAGAAGCGGCCGACGGTGCCGGGCTTCAGCCAGTCGAACCATGCGCGCGAGGTGTCGGGCCAGTTCCGTCCGCCGACGCCGATGCCGCTGCCCGTGGCGCAGCCGCCCGCGCGCATGGTCGAGCCCGAGCCCGAGCGCGAGGAAACGCCCGCGACGCCGGTGGCCGCGCCGCCCACCGCGTCGATGCAGAGCGCGCCCGTCGAGGCCGCGCCCGCACCGATGCAGGCGCCCGCCGAGGCACCGCCGACGTCGCCGCTCCCGACCATGGCGCCGGTGACAGCGCCCGCGATGGCGCCCGCGCCGGCCGTGGCCGAGATGCCCCTCGAGGTCGTCGCGCCGAAGGAGGCCGAACCGGTCGCCGTCGCGGCACCGCCGAGCCCCGCCGCCGACACCGCGCCCGCGCTGCCCGCCGCTTCGTGCGAGGCGCTGTTCCGCGCCTTCCTCGACGGCGCCGGCGTGCCCGACGTCGCGGGCCAGCAGCAGCTCGACGCCGAGATGATGCGCAGGCTCGGCCGGCTGATGCGCGCCTTCACCGATGGCACCATCGAGCTGCTGTCCTCGCGCGCGATGCTCAAGCGCGAGGTGCGCGCCGAGATCACGATGATCGTGGACGAGGAGAACAACCCGTTCAAGATCCTGCCCAACGGCCGCGCGGTGCTGATGCAGATGTTCGGCGCACGCATGCCGGGCTTCCTGCCGCCCGAGGCCGCAGTGCACGACGCGCTCGGCGACCTGCAGTCGCACCAGCTCGGCATGGTCGCCGGCATGCGCGCCGCGCTGCTGATGGTGCTGCAGCGCTTCGACCCCGAGGCGCTCAAGAAGGACACGCCGCACGACGGCGGCCTCGGCGAGAAACTGTTGCCCGGCGGGCGCGAGGCGCGCCTGTGGCGCCAGCTGCAGCAGCTGCATGCCGAGACCACGGCCGCGGTCGAGGACGACTTCCAGGCCGTGTTCGGCCGGGCCTTCCAGCAGGCCTACGACCGGGAGATGGAACGATTGAAGGAGGCACGCCGTGCTTGAAGCGACCCGCACGACCCCGTTCGCCGTCCCGCTGTCCACGTCGCAGTTCTCCTGCGTGGGCGAGCGCAGCGGCAACCAGGATGCGATCGGCTACCACCTCGACGACTGGTTCGGCTGCTTCGTCGTGAGCGACGGCGTGGGCGGCAACGCGGGCGGCGAGCAGGCCGCGCGCACCGCGGTCGACACCGCGCTCAATGCCTTCGTCGCCAACCCATCGGTGGCGGCCGAGGACATCCAGCAGTGCGTAACGCGCGCCAACGACGCGATCCTCGCGCGCCAGCGCGCGCAGGCCGAGCAGGGCAAGATGAGCGCGACCTTCGTCTCGCTGTTCGTCGATCGCAGCAGCGGCCAGGCGCGCTGGGCCCATGTGGGCGACAGCCGGCTCTACTGGTTCCGCCGCGGCGTGCTGATGGAACGCACCGAGGACCACAGCCTGTCGCAGCGCTCGCGCGAAGGCATGGCCCAGGGCGAGGCCGCGCCGGCCAACGGCGCGCAGGCCCTGATCCAGAGCAACCTGCTCTACCGCGCGCTCGGCGCGCGCGAACGCGCCGAGGCCACCGTCTCGGGCACGCAGCGGCTGGCCGACGGCGATGCCTTCCTGCTGTGCACCGACGGGCTGTGGCAGCTGATCTCGCAGCAGGTCATGGAACGCTCGCTGCAGCTGGCCGACAGCGCCGAGGAATGGCTCGCGCTGCTGCGCCGCGCGGCCGAGGCCAAGGCCGACGAGTCGCGCGACAACTTCTCGGCGCTCGCGGTGTGGGTGGGCTTTCCGCAGCAGGTGACGCTGGCGGGTACCGCCACGCCGCGCTGAGCGCGACGCTGGCGCTTCAGGCCGCCAGCACCAGCACCTTGAGCTGGCTCGGAACCAGCCGCATGCCGACGATGTTGCAGCGGTTCTGCAGCGTGACGCTCGTGACGCGCGTCGCGGGCGTGCCCTTGAGCAGCACCGTGAAGGCGCCCGTCAGGTGGCGCGACTGCTGCATGAAGGTCTGCGAGATCATGCCGCCGAGCACGCCGGGCTGGTCGCCGAGCGTGATCGGTGTGACGGTCGCCATGTTGTGGGCCGGCATGCCCATGAACAGGATGTTCCAGGCGTTGGGAATGGCCATCGGCCCCAGCGCCATGTTGGGAAATGGAATGGGCACCGGCGTGCGGCACACGTCGGGGAACGCGAGGTCCATCCCGAACAGCTGGCAGTTGGCGAACATGCGGGATTCCTCCTCAGCCCATGTGGATCTGCGCGGCGTCGACCTTCACCAGGTCCTGCCCCGTGACGGTCGTGTGGCGGCCATGGATGCGTGCCGTCTCGCTGGCCTTGCAGTCCAGGTGGCGCACGCGCGACTGGTCCATCTCGTCGACGATGCGCAGCGTGTTGCGCGCCATCTGCACGATGCGGTCGGCCACGGTCTCGAAGACCTTGCCGAACAGCTTCGCCGTGCCGGTGGTCGCCTCGACCTCCTTCGCCGTGAGGCGCAACGCGTCGGTGCGGCAGTCGGCCCTGTCGGCCTGCATCGACCACTGCTCGGCGCTCATGGCGAGCCGCGTGCCGCTGCGCAGCCGCACCTCGCCTTCGCTCTCGATCGCGACCGGGTGCGCGTTGCCGCCGAGCACCAGCGCGCCGTCGACCTCGATGCGGCTGACGGCGGCATCGGCCTGTTCGAGCACCGCGATCAGGAACACGCGGTAGGCATCCGGCCCCGAGACCAGCACGGTGTCGCCGGTCTGGGGCTTGAGCAGGCAGCTGGCCGCGCGGCGGCAGGTGCGCAGGCTGCCGTCGTCGGCCTCGACAACGAACTGCCCGTCGGCCGGCAGGCCGCGGACCGTGCCGATCGAATGAACCGGGGACGAGGCGTCGGAGGCGACGCGCAGCGGAACGACGTTCATGGTGTTTTCCCTTTTCGAGCTCGGATGAAACGATGGCGCGGCATCAGCGGGCGTCGGACCACGACTGCGCGCGGTGCAGGTCCGGGTCGTTTTCGATGATGCCGCCGCGCCTGGAGAAACGGGTGCCCTGCTGGATGGCGCGGTGCAGGCGGGTGCGCAGGAAGCGGGCATCGACGAGGTCCGCGTCCGTGAGGTCGGCATAGGAGAAGTCGGCGTCCTCCAGCCCGGCCTGCGCGAAGCTCGCACCCTTGCAGCGCGCGCGATGGAAGACGGCGAGCGGCAGCCGGGCCTGCGCGAAGTTCACGCCCTCGAGCGCGGCATCCACCCACAGCGACTGGTCGAAGCGCCCCGCGCCGCAGTCGGCGCCGGCCAGGTCGGCCTCCGCGAAGATGGTCATGCAGGCCTCGGCCCCGCCGAAACGCGCGCCGCGCAGCGAGGCGCCCTTGAAGTTGCTCTGCGTCAGCGTGGCCTGGCGGAAGTCGACCTCGTCGAGCCGCGAGTCGGTGAACTGGCAGCGCGGCAGCACGAGCCCCGCGAACTGCTGGCCCGCGAGCTCGCATTCGAGGAACACCACGCCATCGCCTTCGAACTGCGCGAAGACGGTGCTGCGCAGGTCGAGCTTGAACATCGTCACGGACTGCAGGCTGGCGCCGGTGAAATCGCAGCGCGCCAGGTTCGATTCGGTGACGGTGGCCTGCGCCATGCGCCGGGTGCGCAGCGAAGCCTCGGCCAGGTCGCAGCGGAAGAAGGTGACGCGGTCGAGCACCGCCTCGTCGAAGCGCGCGAGCGCCAGGTGCGACTCGACGAACGCGGCCTGCTCGAGCAGGGCGCCCGAGAAGTTCGCGTTCTCGAAGCGCCCGCGGAACATCTGCAGTTGCCCGCCCTTGGCGCCCGCGAAGTCGCAGCCCGCCATCGTGCAATGGCTGAGGATGCTGCCCGAGAGGTCGGCGCCGCGGAAATCGGCGCCCGTGAAGTCGATGCGGTCCCACAGCGCGCCCGACAGGTCGAGCCCGCGCAGGTCCCAGCCGCGGCAGTCGAGGCCCTGCAGCTGCACGCCGTGGCGCACCGCGTCGAGCAATGCGTCCAGGGTCATGGCGTGGCCTCCGGATCGCGCCGCGGCCAGACCTTGGCATGCTGCGTGTAGGCATCCTCGAGCAGCGTGGTGGCATCGATGAAGGCCTGCGACACGTCGGCGCGGAACAGGTTGGCCTCGCGCAGGTCGCTGCCCAGCAGGTTCGATTTCGAGAGATTGGCGTCGATCAGGTGGGCACCGCGCAGCGAGGCGCGCGCGAGGTTCGCGCGCACGAACAGGCTCTCGCCCGCGACGAAGCCGTCGAGCCGCGCATCCGACAGGTCGCATTCCGACAGGTCGCAGTTCTCCAGCCGCGCCGCGCTCAGGTCCGCGCCCGCGAAGGAGGTGCCGCGCATGCCGCACTGCTTCAGGAAGGTACCCACCGCCGTCACGCCCGCGAACGAACTGCCCAGCGCGATGCTGCAGGCATCGAAGCGCGCATGCGACAGGTCGACCTGCGCCACCAGCCGGACCGTGACGAAGCCACAGCGCACCAGCCGCGCGGCATTCAGCGACACGCGTTCCAGGCTGCATTCGAGCAGCAGCACCTGGTTGAGCTCGGCCTGGTCCAGCACCAGGTCGCGCAGCGTCATGCGGCGCAGCGCGACCTGTGTCCAGCGCGAGGACTGCATGGCGCACCCGGCCATCTCGGTCTCGTGCAACTGGGTCTGGTCGAGCAGCGCGCCGCGCAGGTTGCAGCCCGTGAAGCGCGTGCCGTGGCACAGGGTCTCGCGCAGGCTCGCCGACGAGAGGTCGCAGCCTTGCAGGTGCGCGCCGCCGAGGTTGGCCTTGTCGAGCCGGCTGCCCGCCAGCAGCGTGTCGGTGAGCAGCGCGCGCGCGAGCACGGCTTCGGAGAAATCGCAGCCCTCGAGGTTCGCGCCCTGCAGGTTCGCGTCGGCCAGCACCGCGTGGCTGAAGTCGGCGCCGCGCAGGTCCATGCCCGAGAGGTCGGCGCCGCTGAGGTTCATCTTCGAGAAGTGGCGCGCCTCGGGAGCGGCCGCGGCCAGCCGGCGCCGCAGCTTGGCGGCGCGGAAGCTGGTCACGCGCGAGGCCTCCGGTGCCAGGTGCGCCGAATACAGGCGGCCCTGGAGCTTCAGCGGATCGGTCTCCACCGGCGGGTCGGCCTCCTCGTCGGCCTGGCCGTCCTGCTCCTCCTCGAAGGCCGACGGAAGCGGTGCCGCGGGCGCCGCCGCGCGCTCGGCCTCGACGCGCGCCACCTCGCCCTCGAGCCGTTCGCGCGCCTGCTGCGCCTGCGCCTCGGCGCGCTCCAGGTACTCGGGCAGGTCGTCGAAGCCCGGCAGCACCTCGGGCACGGGCGGCGGCGCGAGGTAGTCGGCGGGATCCAGCCCCTGCGCGAGCAGTTCGGCGCGCTGCTGCTCGTAGTGCCGGCGCATGCCGGCCTGCAGGTTGCGCGGCAGGGGTTCGGCCAGGGTGTCGGGCATGCGCATCGCGGTCCATTCCGCGAGCAGCGCGCGCGGCACCAGGTCGCTGTCGCGCAGCACGTGGGAGGCGCTCTTCTCCGGATCGATGCGCTTGCGCAGCACGTCGGCGTAGTGCGCGTGCGGGCGCGGCGCGTCGGGCAGCTCGAGCGACGGCATGATGTGCTTCACGTCGGCCGCGTCGTCCTCGCGGATCGGCGTCGAGCCGTGCCACACCAGCACCACGCGCTCGCGGTCGGGAAAGAACCAGGCGGTGCTGAGTCCGAGTTCGACCCGGCGCAGCTCGCCGACCTCCTTGTCGAAGTTGAGGTGGCACACGGCCTGCCACGGCGGCAGGTGGCCGCGCAGCACCGGGATGTGCGGGTGCATGTTCCAGATCTCGTAGGGCGCGCTCGCGGGCAGCGCCGGCTGGCCGAAGCGTTGCTCGGGGCCGGCGGCATTGAAGAAGCGCCAGTCGAGGTCGTCGGCGAAACCGGGGAAGCCGTTCTGCAGCCAGGCGTCGTCGTAGCGCGTGCCGATCAGCGCCATGCGCTGCGGCGCATCGGGCAGCAAGCCCGAGAACGAGGCCGGCCGCGGCCGCTGCCCGCGGCGCTGGATCTGCTGCCCCACCACCTCGACGTTGGGCAGCCGGCAGGTCTGCACGCCGTTGACGAGTTCGTCGACCGTGCCCAGGCCCAGCGGGTTCTCGGGCACGTCGGGGCCGCCGAAGGCATGGCGCCAGTCGAGCGGCATCCGCTCGAACGGGGCCGGCTCGGTGATGTGGCCGCCGAGCCAGAAGCGGTCGCCGAACACGGCCAGCGAACGGTCGACCGTGCCCACGCGCAGCCGCGCCGCGCAGCGGGTCTTGTCCTCCTGGTGCGCGGTGTAGGCGAAGCCGCTGGCCAGCACCTCGGCCTCGCCCTTGGGCATGCTCATGTCGAGCACGCTGCCGGGGTCGAGCACCTCGCCCGCCATCTGCCAGAGCTCTTGTTCGGGCTGCAGCCGCGGCTCGGCCTCCAGGCTGGCGCAGGCCAGCACGGCGATGCCCAGGTGATTGGCCGAGCGCCAGCGGTAGGGGCGGGTGAGCAGGCTGAGGCGAAAGGGCTTGACGATCTTCAAGGGTCGGCTTCGGAAGGGAAGGCAGCGCGCGATGCCGGCGCGGGATCAGAAGGAAAAGCCGGCCGGCCCGGCGAGCGGCGAGATCACCAGGTCGGTGGCGGGCGAGGCGGAGGCGAAGCGCACGAGCACCGGGCGTCCCACCGCGTAGAGCGGCAGCTCGTTGAGCATCACCACCTGCTGCACGCCGACCTGGCGCTCGATGCCGCCGCGGTCGGCGAAGCGCACGGTGAGGTTCATCAGCGGGCTGGTGTCGCTGTAGGCATCGCCGATCTCGCTGCCGACGATCACGCCTTGCGCCTGCGCGTCGAAGCCGCGGCTGCGCGCCTCGCGCCGGCGGATCTCGAGCAGTTCCCAGGCACCGCACAGCAGCGCCGAGCCCGCGAAGATCGCGGCGATGCACGGCAGCGCCAGCCACATCGAGAAGGTCTCCAGCGGCATCAGCATCGGCAGCACGCCCGCGGCCACCAGCACGGCGCCCAGGATCCGGATCGAACGGCGGCGAGGCACGGCGGTCGCTGCCATCACATGATCAGCACCAGGATCTTGATGTCCACGTAGATCGGGCCGATCGAGATCTTGGTTTCGGTCTTCTGGTTCAGCGCGCGGTTCGACCAGCGGTAGGCCTTGATGTCGAAGCTCGCGCCGCCGATGTTGGTGGCCGCCAGGTTGAAGGTCTCCGACAGCGAGGCGTAGGTGAAGGAGTTCACGAAGGCGATCGAGAACAGCAGCGGCGCCTGCGAGCGGATGTAGCTCGTGGCCTTGGTGGTGGCGCTGCCGCCGGCCACGGTCTCGATGCTGCCGTCGTACTTGTTGGTGTGCTTCTCGGTCGAGTGCAGCAGGATCTTCTTGGCCTTGACGTTGAAGTCGGCCTCGGCCTCGATCGACACGTTCTTGGCCCAGCCCTTGTAGTCGCCGGCCGAGACGGTGGACGTGTGGTCGCCGGTCGCGATCGTCTCCGTGAGGCCGTCCTTGATCGTGTCCTTGCCGCCGCCGCTCAGGACGTCGCGCTCCCACCCGGTCTTGTAGCTCTCGAAGCGCTTGCCGCTCCAGGTCTCCAGCCTGGAGTCGCCGGTCTTGACGTGCTCGGTCATGCCCTCCTTCACGTCCACGTGCAGCGCCTGGTCGAAGGTCTCCTGCCGCAGGCCGGCCATCACGTGCACCTCGGAGCGCCCGGTCTCGACCGTCTCCTTGGCGCCTTCCTTGGTCGTGATCTCGATGCTGTTGTTGAAGAAGTGCTCGGTCTTCTTCGTCACCTCGAGCTTGGAGCCCGAGTTGTAGATCGCGTGGTCGAGGCCTTCGTTGACCGTGGTGGTGCGCGCCTGGTCCACCGTCAGCTCGTCGTTCTTGTGGACGTGGGTGGTGCGGTTGCCCTCCACCGTGTGCGTCTCGTCGTTCTCGACCTCGATGACGAAGTCCTTCTGCGCATGGATCTTGATCGACTCGTTGCTCGGGTCGTCGTCGATCACGAAGTGGTTGGCCAGCTCGCCGTCGCCCTTGATGGTGCGGCTGATGAAGCCGCTGACCGTGGCCTTGGCCGGCAGCTCCAGCGGCGGCATCTGGTCGGCGTTGTAGACGCGGCCGATGATCAGCGGCCGATCGGGGCAGCCGGCGATGAAGTCGACCACCACCTCCTGGCCGATGCGCGGATGGTTGACCGCGCCGAAGTTCGAGCCGGCCCAGGCGCTCGACACGCGCACCCAGCACGAGCTGTCCTCGTTGCGCTGGCCGTAGCGGTCCCAGCGGAACTGCACCTTCACGCGGCCGTACTTGTCGATCCAGATGTCCTCGCCGGCCGGTCCCACCACGGTGGCGGTCTGCGGCCCGTTGGTGGTCGGGATGCGCGTCACGCGCGGCGCGCGGTAGGGGAACGAGGTCGGCTGCACGCCGAACTGGAAGCCGTAGTCGCCCTCGTTGCTGCCCGAGGCATAACCGCCCTCGCGCAGGCTGTAGATCACCGAGACGATCAGGTACTCGCGGTTGTCCTCGTCGCGCGGTGCGTTCTGCATCGTGAAGCGGTAGCCGGGCGCCATGCCGCGCACGGTGGCGTGGCCGATGTCGAGCTCGGCCTGGGCCTGCGCCTCCTCGAGCCGGATGCGCGCGTAGTGCTCGCCCTGGCCGGCATCGCTGTAGCCGCCGAGCCATTCGTACATCTCGTACTGGCCGTGGTCGTTGCCGCGCGGCTGGCTGCGCGTGTTGAGCAGGTCGGCCTTGGGCTTCTTGAAGTCGAAGTCGTCGACCACGTAGGTGCCGGGCCGGATCTCCTCGGTCACCTCCCACTGGTCGATGGCCTCGCGGCCCAGGTCGCCCACGCGGTCGGTCGAGACATAGCTGATCCTCGGGTACTCGGGCAGCGTCTCGTGCGCGCTCATGTCGTCGGCCAGCACCAGCGTGTGCTGGTTCTTCTCGTGCTTGAAGAAGTAGTAGATGCCCTCGTGCTCCATGAGCCGGCTCACGAACGCGAAGTCGGTCTCCTGGTACTGCACGCAGTAGTCCCACTGCCGGTACGAGGCCGTGAGCTTCTTCTCGAGCGCGAAGCCGTACTCGCCGAGCACCTCCTCGAGGATCTCGACCACCGACTTGTTCTGGAAGATCTTGCAGTCGCTGGTGCGCGTGAGATACCACAGCCACGGGCGCACCGAGGCGCGATACACCATGTAGCGCGACGAGGATGCGTCGCGCCCGACCAGCGTGAAGCGCGTGATCTGGCCGTTGAGGTAGCGCGGTGTGCCGGTGAGCGTCCTGATCTCGAGCGTGAGCGGCTTGCCGAGCATGGCCTTCATGTCGACCGAGGTGTTCGGGCTCAGCAGGTCGACCTCGAACTCGAACAGCTGCGACAGGCCCTCGCTGCCGTGCATCGAGCGGAACAGCAGCTGGTCTTCACCGAGCGGTGTGTGGGCGGTGACAACGCGGGCCATGGCGACTCCCTTCGCTTAGCTGGTTTCGGTAAACGCGTAGTGGAAGTCGTCGCCCTGCGCCGAGAGCTCGACGCCCGCGAGCTTGCGCGCACTGACCGTGGCGCCGATGACTTCCTCGCTCAATCGCGGCAGGATGGTGTGCGTGAGGATCGCATCGATCATCCGTCCACCCGACTCTATGGCCGTACACCGGCGCGCCACAAGCTCCACGGCGCTGTCGGTGTAACCCAAGGTAATGCCGTGGTTGGCCTGCAGGCGCGCGGCCACGCGGTCGAGCTGCAGCCGGATGATGCGGTGCAGCGCGTCGGCATGCAGCGGGTAGTAGGGCACCACCACCAGCCGCCCCAGCAGCGCGGGCGCGAACACCTTGAGCAGCGGCTCGCGCAGTGCCTGCGCCAGCGGCTCGGGGTCGGGGCGCAGCACCGGGTCCTCGCACAGCTGCATGACCAGGTCGGTGCCGACGTTCGAGGTCATGATGATCACGGTGTTGCGGAAGTCGATGTGGCGGCCCTCGCCGTCCTCCATCCAGCCCTTGTCGAAGACCTGGAAGAAGATCTCGTGCACGTCGGGGTGGGCCTTCTCGATCTCGTCGAGCAGCACCACGCTGTAGGGCCGGCGGCGCACCGCCTCGGTCAGCACGCCGCCCTCGCCGTAGCCCACGTAGCCGGGCGGCGCGCCCTTGAGCGTGGAGACGGTGTGCGACTCCTGGAACTCGCTCATGTTGATGGTGACGAGGTTCTGCTCGCCGCCGTACAGCGCCTCCGACAGCGCGAGCGCGGTCTCGGTCTTGCCCACGCCCGAGGGGCCGCACAGCAGGAACACGCCGACCGGCTTGTTGGGGTTGTCCAGCCGCGCGCGCGCGGTGCGGATGCGCCGCGCGATGGTGTCGAGCGCATCGGTCTGCGCGACCACGCGCTGCGACAGGATCTCGCCGAGCCGCAGCACCGACTGCGCATCGTCGCGCACCATGCGCCCGATCGGGATGCCGGTCCAGTCGGCCACCACCGTGGCCACGGCCTGCTCGTCGACCGCGGCCAGGATCAGCGGCGATTCGCCCTGCAGTTGCGACAGCTTGCGCTGCGCCGCGTCGAGCTCGGCGCGCATCTGCTCGGGCGAGGCCTCGGGTTCGGCCTCGGGGGGCGCCGGTGCGGCCTCCGTGTTGTCTTCTTCCTCGCCATCCTCGGCGACCTCTTCGGCCTGCACCGGCACCGCCGCCGGCGAGAGCCGCCGGCGCAGCGCCACGATGCGCTCGACCAGTTCGCTCTCCTCGCTGCGCCTTTGCTCGAGCGTCGCGAGTTCGGCCTGGGCGGCATCGATCTGCGCCGCGATGTCCTGCACGCGCTGCGCTTCGCCCACGCCGATCGCGGCCTCGCGCTGCGCGATGCCCGACTCGATGCCCAGCACCTCGATGCGCCGCTGCAGGTCCTCGAGCGCGGCCGGCAGCGCATGCTGGCTCAGCGCCACGCGCGCGCAGGCGGTGTCGAGCAGGCTCACGGCCTTGTCGGGCAGCTGGCGCGCGGGGATGTAGCGGTGCGACAGGCTCACGGCGGCCTCGAGCGCGGCATCGAGGATCAGCACGCCGTGGTGCTTCTCGAGCTCGGCCGAGATGCCGCGCAGCATGATCACGGCCTTGTCCTCGGTCGGCTCCTGCACCTGGATGGTCTGGAAGCGCCGCGTGAGCGCCGGGTCCTTCTCGATGTACTTCTTGTACTCCGACCAGGTGGTGGCGCCGATGGTGCGCAGCCGGCCGCGCGCGAGCGCGGGCTTCAGCAGGTTGGCGGCGTCGCCGGTGCCGGCGGTGCCGCCCGCGCCCACCAGCGTGTGGACCTCGTCGACGAACAGCACGATGGGCTTGGGGCTCTTCTCGACCTCGTCGATCACCTGCCGCAGCCGCTGCTCGAACTCGCCCTTCACGCCCGCGCCGGCCTGCAGCAGCGTGGGATCGAGCACCCACAGCGAGACCTCGCGCAGCGAGGGCGGCACGTCGCCCGCGGCCAGGCGCTGCGCCAGCCCCTCGACCACCGCGGTCTTGCCGACGCCGGCCTCGCCCGTGAGCAGCGGATTGTTCTGGCGCCGCCGCATCAGGATGTCGACGATCTGGCGGATCTCGTCGTCGCGGCCGTAGACCGGATCGAGCTCGCCCGCGCGCGCCTTGGCCGTGAGGTCGCTCGCGTACTTGGCCAGCGCCGAGCCGCCCGCGGCCTGCGGCGCGGCACCGGCCTGAGCCGGCACGCCACCTGTCGCCGGTTCGGGCGCGATGTCGTAGTCGTCCTCGGGCGAGCCTTCGGTCCAGGCCGGCAGTTGCGCGATCAGCACGTCGGGCACCAGCTTGTCGAACTCGCGCGAGATGCCCGAGAGCACCTGGCGCAGCCCCGGCGTCTTGACGATGCCCGCGAGCAGGTAGGCGCCGCGGATCGAGGTCGCCTCGAAACGCAGGCTGGCATAGACCCAGGCGCGCTCGACCGCGCTGTCGACGTGCTCGGAGATGTCGCTGATCGAGGTCGCGCCGTGCGGCAGCCGGTCGAGCGCGCGCACCAGGTCCTGCTCGACCGCGTCGAGGTTGAGGCCGGCGCGCTTGACGATGCGCAGCAGGTCGCTGTCCTGCAGCTGCAGGATCTGGTGCAGCCAGTGCACGAGTTCGACGTAGGCATTGCCGCGCAGCTTGGCGAAGGCGGTGGCGGTCTCCAATGCCTTGTAGAGCATCGGGTTGAGCTTGGAGAACAGCGAGACGCGGCGGATGTCGGTCATGAGGCCTGGGTGAAGGATGCGGAGGTATGGGAAGCGGTGGCTGCGGAACGCGAATGCAGGGCCTCGGGCGCGAACACCAGGTCGCCGGCGTCGGTGTCGGACAGGCGGGTGCCGAGCCAGCTGCCCCAGCCCAGGCGCTGGCCGCCGTTGAGCTGCATGCCGCCGGCCTCTTCCTTGCGCAGCACGAGCCGCAGCTCCCACGCGAATTCGATGCCGACGTACTGGCGCACCCAGTCGACCACCTGCTGCAGCCGCCGGCTGCCGGGCAGGAAGGCGCGGTACTGCTCGAGCGTCAGCGGCCCGAGCTCGAGGCGGAACTTGCTCTGCGCGTCGCGCACGGCGAGGCCGATGGTGGCACCGGCGCCGAGCCGGTGGTTGCGCCCGAACAGGCCGATGCGGCTGACCTGCGGCTCGTCGATGGTCACCCAGTCGCTCACGAACTCCTCGACGCGCACCGGCAGGTCGAAGTACAGGCGCAGGATCTGGATCAGGCCCTCGGGGTTGCGCGTCTGGCGCACCAGGTGGCCCGCCATGTGGGTGCGCGCATGGTCGGCGATGCGGTCGCGTTCCTTGAGGCCGGGCTGCCCCATGTTCATGAGGCTCGCGACGTACTCGACGAAGCGGTGGCCGTCGGGCCGGTCGAGGCTGTTGACCGACTGGGCATCGGCCCAGGCGCGGTAGAACAGCAGGATCAGCCGGTGGTGGAACAGGTCGGCGAAGGCGCTGAGCGTGTGGTCGTTGTGGTGCCGCTTGCGCTCGCGCGCGTACTCGGTCAGGTGCAACGGCAGCGGGCCGTTGGGGCCGAACAGGCCGAAGCCATAGATCGAGATCTGCGGCGGGCCGTCTCGGCTGTCGTCCACGCCCGAGACGTTCGAGGGCGCGAAGGCCATCGAGGGCTCCTGGCCGAGGCGCAGCGGCTCGTCGAGCGGGCGCGGCGCGCGGCCCAGCAGCGGATGGTCGCCGTGCGCGTCGAGCCGGCGCAGCAGCATGAAGAGGTCGTGCTCGAAGGGCTGCTCGAGCAGGCCGGCCCAAAGCGCCGGGTCGACCTGCGGCAGGCCGCGCACGGGCGGCGCCGCCTCGGCCCGTGTCTCGTGCTCCACCGCCCGGTCCGCCGCGTCGCCCGCCGGCGCCTGCTGCGCGGCGCCCGTGTCCTCGCGGAGCTCGGTGGTGCTGCTCATACGGCGGGCCGGCGTCCGATGCGCGGCAGCCAGCGCGCGATCTCGCCGCGCTGCAGGCTGGACAGCGCGAACTCGGTGAAGGCGTTGAGCGACACGTGGCGGCTGAAGAACTGCTCGAGCACGGCGCCGAACAGGTACGGGCTCGCGCCCGAGAACGCGGTCTCGTCGAGCTTCAGCGCGATCTCCACGCCGCGGCCGAAGACGATCGGGCCCGGCTCGGGCAGGCGGCGGAACACCGGCGCCAGCTTCATCGAGCGCACGCCCTGGATCTGGCGGCGCACCGAGGGATCGGCGAGGTTGCCGTAGAGGTCGAGCATCTCGCGCAGCGCGGCCGCGCCCTGCTCGGCATCGACGTCGGTGAGGCTCAGGTAGTTGAGGCCCAGGTGGCTGATGAGGCGCCAGGTCAGCGCGCCCTCGGCAAGCGCCGGGTAGGGCCGCGAGGGACCGCGCAGGATGCGGATCGCGCGCACCGGCGCCGACACGCGCAGCGTGAAGTCCGACTCCAGGCCCGTGGGCAGCAAGAGCGGCAGGTCGCGGTTGGTGCACAGCGCATCGAGCGTGATGTGGCGCAGGCTGTGCGGAAAGGGCGCGTCATGCTGGTCCACCAGCGAGACGTAGACCTCGCTGCCGGTGTAGCTGGTGCGCGTGCCCTGCGCGCGCGCGCGGTCCGACACCAGCCGCGGTTCGCGCCGCACCGAGAAGTAGGCGCCGAAGTCGCCGTCGTCGGAGGCGAAGGAGCCGAGGAAGGGCCGGAACTCGCGCTCCTCGGAGCCGTTGCTCATGTGGCCGACCACGCGCTCGACGGTGAAGATCTCGAAGTCGCGCGGCCGCGTGCGGTCGATCACCGCATGGTGCTCGTGCTGGCCCGGCCCCACCGGGATGCGGTCGCTGCGGCGCGGCACCAGGTTCACGATCGGCGTGCAGAACAGCGAGAACTGGCGCGCGTCGACCAGCCGCTCGAGGTCGCCGTCGGCGCGGTCGAGCAGGATCACGATCTCCATCGTGTTGCCGCCCATCGCCGCGGCCGCGGCCCGCAGCTTGTTGACGCTGAAGAACAGGTAGCGGTCGGGGAAGGCGAAGTACTCGTGCAGCAGCCGGTAGCCCTGGAACGAGCGCGCGTCGTAGGGCAAGAGCGACTGGTCGGGCTCGAAGCCCTCGTGGCGGATCGCCTCCTCGCCCAGCGGCACGATGCGCGCGCCCTGCCCCGCGGTGCCGGGGCCGCTGCGGCAGACGGTGCCGATCGAGTGGTGCACCGCGAGCTCGAGCACGCGCAGCGCATGCAGCTCGGCGCCCGAGAGGAAGAACTCGAGCTGCTCCAGCGGCATCTCGGCGAAGCGCGCGCCGCCCACGGCCTCGAGCTTGATCGTGATCGCGCTCCTGGCCTGCCGCGCGACGATCGGCAGCGCATGCAGGATCTCGGCAGGCACCGGCCCCAGGCTGGCCTCGGCGATGCGGATCGGCCACAGCGTGACCGCGTGGCCGGTGCGGAACTCGCAGGCCGTCTGCTCGCCCTTGATCATGCGCCCGCGCAGGATCGTGTGGCGCGGCAGCTCGTAGCCGGCCTTCAGCGAACCCTCATTGAGGTTGCCGTCGATCTGCACCACGCCCATGGCGGGCAGCGGCGCGAGGAAATTCGGATAGACCACCTCGAGCAGCCGCTGCGAGAAGCGCGGGAACTCGGCGTCCATCTTGAGCTGGATGCGCGCCGTGAGGAAGCTGAAGCCCTCGAGCAGCCGCTCGACATAAGGGTCGCTGACCTCGATGCCGCGCATGCCCAGGCGGCCCGCGATCTTCGGATAGCGCTGCGCGAACTCGGCACCGAGCTCGTGCATGTAGGTGAGTTCGCGGTTGTAGTAATCGAGCAGCCGCGCGTCCATCAGAGGCCTCCGGTGGGGCGCAGCATCATGTGGCCGCTTTCCAGGTCCAATTCGGAGCGCAGGATGAATTCGATCGGATAGGGCACCGACCACAGGGTGCCGCGGATCTCGAGCGCCAGCAGGTTGTGGTGCTCGAGCTCGGTGGCGTCGGTCACGCAGCGCACGTCGATGCTGTCCTTCATGATGCGCGGCTCGAAGTCGATGATGGCGGTGCGGATCGCGGCCTCGACGTCGGCGAAGTCGACCTCCGACATGCGTCCGCCGGCCCAACCGCGCACGCCGTAGTTGACGACCGAGCGGCGCGCGCGCGGCATGTTCTGGATCGAATGCGCGGTGCCGAAGTTGGTGGTGTTCAGGAGCCACTGCAGGTCGCGCAGAACCGAGTCGCGCAGCAGCTTGCCGCTCATCAGGAAGGCGCCCGCGCGCTCCTGGCGGTTGCTCGGCTGCTTGTCGGTGAGGCGGTCGAGCAGCACCGGCTGCAGCCGGTCGCGCGCGACGCTCTCCTGCTCGCCCTCGGCATCGAGGCCCGACCAGGCGGAGGCGCCGGCCGTGGCCATCAGGCCGCCTCCCCGGCCGCGAACTCGATGGTGCGCAGCTCGAGCAGCGCGTGGTCGCCCGCGTCGCTGATCAAGGTGCGCTGGCCCGCGCCCGCGAACGCGGCCTCGCCGGGCAGCGGCAACCAGTCGGTGCGGCGCGCGAGCGCGAGGCCGTCCTCGAGCGTGGCGAGCTCGCCCGCGTAGCGCACCGGCACCAGCACGGCCAGTGCGCGGCCATCGGCCAGCTCGACCTGCACCGGCGACCACAGCAGGTCGACCAGGTGCTGCGGCCGCTGGAACTTGAGGCGGCGCACCGAGGGCAGCGGCAGCCAGCCATAGCCCGCGGGCGTGATGACCTCGAGCGCGGCACCGAGGCGCGCGTCGCCGTCGCAGAGCCAGTCGATGTCGATGCGCTCGAGCGCCTCGCCATCGACGACTTCGCCCGTCGCTTCGCCCGAACGATCCACGGCCTGCAGCAGGCCGCGCAGCGCGGGCGTGGCATCGCGCGCCGACTCGCGCAGCCGCGTGGCCTCGTCGGCCCGGTCGGCCGGCAGCGCGGCGGCCGCGATCAGCGCATCGACCCAGTCCGCGCCCTCGCCGAGCAACGCGGGCGCGCGCGCCGCGTCGCCGGCCCAGAAGGCGCTGCGCTGGCGCTCGCCGGCCAGCGCCATCGAGCAGGTGGCGCTCGCGGGCGTGAACGAGGGGTCGAACTTGACGGCCGCCTTGAGCTGGTCCTCGGCGCGCTGCCACTCGCCGCGCAGCGCGAGGAAGTGGCACAGCGCGAGGCGCAGGCTGGCGTTCTGGGGATCGGCGCGGATCTGCCGCTGTATCCCCTCGGTGTGCTCGGCCACCGAGCGCTCGCCCAGTCCTGCAAACGCATCGCCCATGAAGCAGCTTCCTCTGTCGTTTCGCCAATGCGCGGTCCCGGCCCTGATGAAGCCGGGGCCGCCGCCATGGTCGGTGGTTGGATATCGCTCGTGGCCTGCCGGCACCCGCTGCGCGGGACCGTGGCCTGCGCCGCGGGATGGCGGCGACATGCACCGCCTTCGCCGCTCGGCCTTCGGCTGGCGGCCCAGGACCGTCAGCCGGAGACCGGCTCGCGCGCGGCACCGAGGCGCCGCCCGCGAGCCCGGCCGGGCCCGTGGAAGATCAGGCTTCCTTGTTTTCCTTGATGTTCCAGCCGAGCTGGGTTTCGGCGCCCTTGCCGCCCTTGTCGGTCTGTTCCCAGTACTGCTGCTTGACCTTGGCGGCCTGGAACGCGTACTGCACGAACACCGCGTCGCTGCCCTGCTCGGCCGTGTACTGCACCGAGGTGACCAGCACTTCCTCGAGCGTCACGCGCGTGTATTCGATCTGACCGCCACCGGCCTTGCAGACCGAGACCTCGACCTTGCTCAGGTGCTTGCCGCTGGCGCAGTTCTTCATGACGGACGGTGCCGCCTTGTCGATGCGCGCGAGCACCTGCAGGTCGTTGAAGCTGGCCTTGCCCACGCCACCGCCACCGCCGCTCACCATGTTGCCAGGCTGCGTCGCACCCCATGCGAACGACTTGATATCCGTCCAGTCCTTGTGGTTCGAGTCCTTGGATTCGCCGTTCGCGCCTTCGACGCGCATGAACATGTCTACTGCCATCATTAACCCCCGGAGTTGTGCGTGCCCCATCGAGGCACTGTTGAATTAGCTGCTGTCCTTCTTGTTGGACGGCAGCTTCGAAACCAGCCGCAAAGACACCGTGAGCCCTTCGAGCTGGTAGTGCGGCCGGAGAAAAAACTTGGCGGCGTAGTAGCCGGGGTTGTCCTCGATGGGTTCCACCTGGACTTCGGCCGCCGCGAGCGGCTTCATCGCCTTGGTGTCCTGCGACGAGGTGCCGGGGCTGCCGTCGACGTAGTTCATGATCCAGTCGTTGAGCCAGCGCTCCATGTCCTCGCGCTCGCGGAACGAACCGATCTTGTCGCGGACGATGCACTTGAGGTAGTGCGCGAAGCGGCAGCAGGCGAACAGGTAGGGCAGGCGTGCCGCCAGGTTCGCGTTGGCCGTGGCGTCGGCGTCGTAGTACTCGGCCGGCTGCTGCAGCGACTGGGCGCCGATGAAGGCCGCGAAGTCGGAGTTCTTGCGGTGCACCAGCGGCATGAAGCCGTTCTTCGCGAGCTCGGCCTCGCGCCGGTCGCTGATCGCGATCTCGGTCGGGCACTTCATGTCCACGCCGCCGTCGTCGGTCGGGAAGGTGTGGGTCGGCAGGTTCTCGACCGCGCCGCCCGATTCCACGCCGCGGATCGAGGTGCACCAGCCGTACTGCTTGAACGAGCGGTTGATGTTCACGCCCATCGCGTAGGCCGAGTTGGCCCAGGTGTAGCGGTTGTGCGCGGCCGAGTCGGTCTCCTCCTCGAACTCGAACTCGTCGACCGGGTTGGTGCGCGCGCCGTAGGGCAGGCGCGCGAGGAAGCGCGGCATCGCCAGGCCGATGTAGCGCGCATCCTCCGACTCGCGCAGCGAGCGCCACGCGGTGTGCTCGGTGTTGTGGAAGATCTTCGTCAGGTCGCGCGGGTTCGACAGCTCCTGCCACGATTCCATCTGCATCACGGTCGGCGAGGCGCCCGCGATGAAGGGGCAGTGCGCGGCCGCGGCGATTTTCGCCATCTCGCCGAGCATCTCGACGTCGGGCGGGCTGTGGTCGAAATGGAAGTCGCCGATCAGCGCGCCGAAGGGCTCGCCGCCGAACTGGCCGTACTCGGCCTCGTAGATCTTCTTGAACAGCGGGCTCTGGTCCCAGCCGATGCCCTTGTGGCGCTTGAGCGAGCGCGCGACTTCGCGCTTGGAGGCGCACATCACGCGGATCTTGAGCTGCTCGTCGGTCTCGGTGTTGTTCACGAGGTAGTGCAGGCCGCGCCAGGCACCCTCGAGCTGCTGGAAGTCCTCGTGGTGCAGGATCTGGTTGATCTGCTCGGAGAGCTTGCGGTCGATCTCCGTGATGATGGCCTGCACCGTGCGATAGGCATCGTTGGAGATGGTGACGGAGCTCTCGAGCGCCTGCACCGCCAGCGTCTTGACGGCGTTCTGCACCGCCTCGCGCGCCTGGTCGGTCTTGGGCTTGAACTCGCGCTGGAGCAGGTCGGAGAACTCGTTCGGCTCGAGCGCCTCGACGGTCTGCTGCGCGCGCGCGGATTGTTTTTGCACGGTACTCATGGTGATGATCCTGTCGACGTGATCGGCTCGCGCTTACTCGGCACTGCCCGGCGTGCCCGCCGGCTTCTCCGCGGCCGCGTCGATGGCACTGGCCACCGCGGGGTTCGGGCTGGTGGCCAGCGACTTCAGCAGCGCCGGGTTCTGCAGCGCCTGTGCGATGAGCTGCTCGGCGCCGTTCTTGCCGTCCATGTAGGACAGCAGGTTCGACAGCTCGGTGCGCGCGTCGAGCAGCTGCTGCAGCGCGTCGACCTGGCGAGCGATGCGCGCGGGCGAGAAGTCGTCCATGCTGTCGAAGGTGATGTCGACGTTGAGCTGGCCGTCGCCGGTCAGCGTGTTGGGCACCTGGAAGGCCACGCGCGGCTTGATCGACTTCATGCGGTCGTCGAAGTTGTCGATGTCCACCGCCATGAACTCGCGCTCGGCGAGATCGGGCATCGGGTCGACCTGCTTGCCCGCGAGGTCGGCGATCACGCCCATCACGAAGGGCAGCTGGATCTTGCGTTCGCTGCCGTAGATCTCGACGTCGTACTCGATCTGCACGCGCGGTGCGCGGTTGCGCGCGATGAACTTCTGACCACTGTTCCTGACACGGTTGTCTGCCATAAAGCTTCCTCTTGATTCTTCGATCGAATGCGTGCGGACCGCATGCGCCGGCCGCCGGCGCCTACTGCGATGCGTCGGTCCCCGGTGGCCGGCCCGCCAGGCTCTCCAGCTTCTGCAGTCCCTCGGGCATGAGCTCCTCGATGATCTGGAAGAAGTTGAGCGCCAGCAGCTTCTGCGCCCTGCGTATCAGCAGGGGCGCGGGATGGCTGGGCTCCGCGCGCTCCAGATACCGGCAAGCCTTTTCCAACAACACCTGCACATCTTCGCGGCTCGTTATTTCAATATCGTTGATACCGATTGCGCGTAGGCCGGGACCGCCACTTGCAACGGTCGCGGCCGCGACGGGCGACGCGGCCGGCGCCACCGCATCGCTCGCCGACGGGCTCTGGTGCGCGGTCTGTGGCGCCTCGAGCGCGCTCTGCAATGCCTTCTCGGGCAGCAACTGCGCCACCGTGCGCATCGAACGCTCGAGACGCGAGAAGTCGGGCGCCCAGCTCTGGCCCAGCGCGCGCTCGCAGGTCTCGCGGATGCGCTGCAGCAGCGCGAGCGCCGAGCGCAGCGCGACGATCGGCGGGGCGTCGTGGTCGTGCGCACGGCGCGCGGCCTCGCGCAGGCGGCCCACGCCGCCCGGATAGTCGATCTGGTCGGCCTTGCTCGAATCGAGCAGGGCCTCGACCTGCCGCAAGGTCATCGTCACGCCGCCGTCGTCGAGCAGGCGCGCATCGCGCACGCTGCGCCCGATGCCTTCGCTCTCGGCCAGCGCGGCCAGTGCGTTCATGCGCGGCAGCGGGTCCTCGTCGCCACCGTCGACCACGCGCGGATGCACGTCGTCCCAGAAGGTCTGCAGCACCACGTCGACCAGCTGCAGCCCTTCGACATAACCCGGCAGGCCGCGGCTCTCGGTCCACGCGAGCGTGAGCGGCACCAGCACGCGCAGGTCGCGCGTGCGCTCGCACAACTGCTTGGCGATGCGCTCGACCTTGGTCCAGTCGGGCGGCTCGGCCGGAATGATGGTGTTGCCGAACTGCTGCTCGCGCTTGCCGAGCGTTGCCTGCTGCAACGCCATGAAATCGGCGTCGTATTCCAGATCCTCACCGCACGGAAGCGGGCCCTCGACGGGCTTTTGCAAAAGCTCGATCTCTGCCTGCGACACCCGATCTCCCTCGTTCAACCAATCAAAACATTAACAAATCATTAGTTATCTTGAGTGGAAGCGAGGAGGCGGTCAACTACATCTGAGGTCATCGTGCCGTCTATGAATCACAAAGAAGTACATCTTCCAAGATCGTTACACAGTACGGCTTAACGGTGCATGACCGCACCATGACAGGATTCAATGCAAGAGGCCGCGCGCGGCCAGGTTGCGCATCAATGCGCCGATGCCGAAGGTCCAGCGCGGGGCCTTGTCGGCATGCGCGACGCGGTTGACCAGCGCGCCGAGTTCGGGCGCCGCGATGCGCACCATGTCGCCGACCGAATGCGTGAAGCCCTGGCCCGGGCCGTGGCGGTCCTGCGTGGGCGCGAACATCGTGCCGAGAAACAGCATCAGGCCATCGGGATAGTCGTGATGGATGCCGATGGCCTGCGCCACGAGGTCCAGCGGATCGCGGCTGATCTTCGCGAGCGAGCTCGAGCCCTCGAGCACGAAGCCCTCGGGCCCACGCACCTCGAGCGCGACCGTGATGCGGCGCACCTGCGCGATGCCGAAGTGCGCATCGAACAGGCGGATGAACGGGCCGATGGCGCACGAGGCGTTGTTGTCCTTGGCCTTGCCGAGCAGCAGCGCGCTGCGGCCTTCGAAGTCGCGCAGGTTGACGTCGTTGCCGAGCGCGGCGCCCAGCGTCTCGCCGCGGCTGTTGACCGCGAGCACGACCTCGGGCTCGGGGTTGTTCCACACCGAGGCCGCATGGATGCCGATGTCGGCGCCCGTGCCCACCGACGAGAGCACGGGCGCCTTGGTGAAGATCTCCGCATCGGGCCCGATGCCGACCTCGAGGTACTGCGACCACGCGCCCTGCGCGATCAGCACCTCCTTGGCCTTCATCGCCTCGGGCGAGCCCGGCACGATGTCGGCGAGGTTGTCGCCGAGCACGCCGCCGAGCGCCGCGCGCGTGGCCTCGGCCTTCGATGCATCGCCGCGCGCCTGTTCCTCGATCACGCGTTCGAGCAGGCTCGCGACGAAGGTCACGCCGCTGGCCTTGACGGCCTGCAGGTCGCAGGGCGCGAGCAGCCAGGGCCGGTCCTCGTTGCGCGCCGTGGCGTCGCTGTTGGCGAGCACCTCGGCCAGCGCCGCGATGCACGGCGCCTGGCCGCCGCGCATCACGCGCCGCACGGCATCGGCGGGCGGCTCCTGCAGCTCGAGCAGGTCGCTCATCGTGGGCGCGAGCCGCGAGAGATCGTGCAGGCCATCGCCCTGCACGGCCACGAGCACGGGGCCCACGCCCGGTTGCCAGAGACGGCCCACGAGGGTGGCCTGGTCGGCGTCTTGCGGAAGGCTGGTGGCGGTCTGGAGATCGAGTGGCATGGCGGTGGATGTCTCTGTTGGTGGAAGTGCGCGGGCATCGTAGCGCCGTGCGGGCGCTTGCGAAATGCGGACAGCCGAACGCAGAGGTCGCGAAGGTTGCGCAGAAGTCGCGGAAGAACAGCCAGAAAAATTGGCTCTCTTCTTCTGCGACTTCTGCGCTCCCTTGGTCTTCCTTCTGCGTTCGGCTGCCCGTATTCGGCTGTCAGTGCCCTGGCGCGGCGCGCACGCGCGCGACCTCGGCCTGCAGGTCGGGCCAGGCGGGCTCCTGCGGCGCGAAGCGCGCGCGCATGTAGCCCGCGAGCTCGGCGATCTGGCGGTCGTCGAGCGCGTCGCGGAAGGCGGGCATGAAGCCGATGTCGCGCGTCGCGGGATGGCGCACGCCATCGAGGATGGTGCGCAGCAGGTTGTCGGGCTTCGCGCTCGCGAGGTTGCCGTTGAGCGCGAGCGGCGTGTTCACGCCCAGCAGCGTGGGACCATCGCCGTCGTGATGGCAGGCGGCGCAGGCGCTGTCGAACATGCGCTGCGCGGGACCGAGCAGCTGGCCCTGCGTGCGCGCCGCGGTGTCGACGATGCGCCGCGCCTCGGCCTGCGCGGCGGCCTCGGGCAGGGGCTCGGGATTGAACGAGGCGAGGTAGGTCGCCATCGCGCGGATGTCGGCATCGGGCACGGCGCCGAGCTCGCGCACCACCTCGGCCATCGGGCCGCCCGCGATGCCGTGGCGCGGCGAATGGCCGTCGCGCAGGTAGCGGTAGAGCGAATCGGCGTCCCAGGGCATGGCGGACTTCGAGCGCATCGTGAGCGACGGCGCCTCCCAGCCGTCGACCATCGCGCCCGACAGGAAGGCGCTGCCGCCCTGCTCCGCGCCGAGCGCATTGCGCGGCGTGTGGCAGGCGCCGCAATGGCCGAGGCCGTTGACGAGGTAGGCGCCGCGGTTCCACTCGGCGCTCTGCGTGGCCACGGGCGCCAGCGGCGCGGGATCGTGGAAGAGCGCGTTCCATCCGGCCATCAGCGGCCGCAGGCTGAACGGGAACTTGAGCTCGGACTTCGGCGTTTCGGCGCGCACCGCGGGCATCGCCATGAAGTAGGCGTAGAGCGCCTGCAGGTCGTCGTCGCTGGTCTTCGCGAAGGCGGTGTAGGGGAAGGCCGGATAGAGGTGATGGCCGTCGCGCGACACGCCCTCGCGCATCGCGCGCTGGAAGGCGCTGAAGGACCAGCGGCCGAGGCCGGTCTCGGCATCGGGCGTGAGGTTGGTGGTGTAGAGCGTGCCGAAGGGCGTGTCCATCGCGCGGCCGCCGGCGTTGGGCGCGCCGCCCGGCGCGGTGTGGCAGACCGCGCAGTCGCCGAGCGCCGCGAGCACGCGGCCGCGCTCGATGGTGGCCTCGCTGTAGACCGGCGCGGTGAGCGACACCGGCGCGATCGCCGAGCGCCAGCCGAGCAGGCCCGCGACGACGCCGATGCCGCCGACCACGAGCGCGGCGCCCGTGGCCCACAGGCCCTTGCGCCGTGGCCAGATGGCATTGCTCCTTCCCCCTCTGGGAGAAGGCCGGGATGGGGGCACGCCGGCATCGCCATCGGCCTGCGGCTTGCCGCCGCCCTCCCCCGGCGGAGGAGGCAGCAGCCCGCGATTCAACTCCGCCAGCACCGTCTCCGGCGTGAACGGCGGCGCCCTGAAGCGCACGCCCGTCGCATCGAAGATCGCGTTCGCGATCGCCGCCGTGCCCGGCACCGACGAAGACTCGCCCGCGCCCAGCGACGGCTCGCCGGGACGCGGCATGTGCATCACCTCGATCACCGGCACTTCGCGGAAGTTGATGATCGGGTAACTGCCCCACTCGCGGCTCGCGACCACGCCCGAAGGCAGCGCGCCGGGCAGGCGTTCGCCGCCCTCGGCCGGCCCGGACTGCGGCGCGAATTGCACCTGCTCCTTGAGCGCGCGGCTCGTGGTCTGGATCACGTTGCCGTGCACCTGGTGCTCGACGCCCGCGGGATTGACCAGCAGGCCCGCGTCGTGCCCCACCACCACGCGGCGCACATGCACCTCGCCGGTCCGGCGGTTGACCTCGACGTCGGCCACCCAGGCGGCCCAGGCGGCGCCGAAGCCCGGCCACTTGCTGTGCACGTAGCGCGCATAGGCGAAGCCCTGGCCGAACAGGATGTCGCCGCCGGGCCCGAGCCCGCCCTCGGCGTTCTCCTGCGGGCCGGTGCGCAGCCGCCAGCCGGCCTTCTGCGCGGTGGCCTGCACCAGCTCGACCGCGCGCGGATCGTCGAGGTGGCGCAGCCGGAACTGCACCGGGTCGACGCCCGCCGCGGTCGCGAGCTCGTCGATGTACGACTCGTGCGCGAACGAGCTCGGCAGCGCCGACACGCCGCGCAGCCACGAGGCGCGCACGATCGGCGCCATGTCGTTGACCTTCACGCGCAGGTTGTCGTAGCCGTAGGGCGGGCGCGCGGTGCGGTCGCCCATCTCGTAGGCCTGCGCCACCGGCTCGAGGGTGCGCGTGAGCAGCAGCGCGAGCGTGGGCGCGCCGTTCGACGGATAGGAGGTCTGGAAGTCGTAGGCCGCGACGCTGCCGTCGGCCGCGAGGCCGCCATCGATCTCCATCAGCTGCGCGGCGCCCTTGGGCTCCCATGCATGCTCCTGCTCGCGCGTGAGCTGCACGCGCACCGGCGCGCCCACGGCGCGCGCGAGCAGCGCGGCATCGGCCGCCACGTCGTCGGCGCCGTTGCGGCCATAGCAGCCCGCGGCCTCCATGCGCACCACGTCGACCTGCAGGTCCTGCACGCCGAGCAGCTTCGCGAGATCGGCGCGCAGCACGTGCGGGTTCTGCGTGCCGGCCCAGCAGCGCAGTTGCATGCCGCTTCCGTCCTCGGGCTGCCATTCGGCCAGCGCGCAAGACGGCCCGATCGAGGCGTGCATCTGGTAGGGCCAGACATAGGTGCGCGGCATCGGATGCGCGGCGCGCGCGATCGCGCCGTCGACGTCGCCCTCGTCGACCAGCAGGCGCTGCGTCGAGGGGTTGTCGCGCAGCGCCTGCGCGAGGTCGTCGAGGCCGGGCATGCCGGGCCAGGGCTTCCAGCGCACGCGCAGTTCGCGCAGCGCCTGCTCGGCATGCTCCTCGCGCTCGGCCACGATGCCGACGAAGTCGCGGATCACCACCACCGCGCGGATGCCGGGGATGTGGGCGATCGACGATTCGTCGACCGACTCCAGCGTGTTGCCGATGAAGTCGCCGTGATCGGCACCCGCGTAGGGCGGGCGCACCACGCGGCCGTGCAGCATGCCGGGCACGCGCATGTCGTGCACGAAGACCAGCTCGCCCGCGAGCTTGGCCGGGATGTCGACGCGCGCCTGCCGCGTGCCGACCACGCGGTAGTCGGCGGGGTCCTTGGTGGCGGCCTTCGCATCGAGCCTGAGCACGGTGCGCTGGCCCGCCACGAGCGCGGCATAGCTCAGGTGCCGGTCGGGCGCCTCGGCCACGCGCACGACGCCATTGCGCGCCTGCAGCGCCTCGGGCGCCACGCCCAGGCGCTCGGCCGCGCGCGCGATGAGCCAGGCGCGCGCCTGCGCGGCCGCGAGGCGCAGCGGCTGCGCATGGATCTGGATCGAGGCGCTCGCGATGGTCGCGCCCTGGTTGGGCGCGCGCGCGGTGTCGCCGAGCATCACGCGCACGCAGGGCATGCCGAGCTCGAGTTCCTCGGCCACGATCTGGCCCAGCGCGGTCTGGATGCCGGTGCCGAGGTCGACGTGGCCGTTGAGCGCCGAGGCGCTGCCGTCGTCCCACACCGCGAGCAGCACCTCGTCGCCCTCGGCGGGATTGCCCGCGATGAAGGCCGGCTGGCCCCTGGCCGGCGGCGGTGCCGGCGGGGTCTCGCGCACCACCAGCAGCACGCCTTCGGCGGCGAGGAACTCCGCGCGCGTGCGCGGCAGGTCGGCGCGCCGTGTCATGGCTGCGTCGCCCGCAGCCGGCGCGCCGCGCGCTGCGCCGCGTCGAGGATCTCGATGTGCGTGCCGCAGCGGCACAGGTTGCCCGAGAGCTCGCTGCGGATGCGCGCCTCGCTGGCACCCGGCTCGCGCGCCAGCAATGCCGCCACCTGCATCACCATGCCGTTGAGGCAGTAGCCGCACTGCGCGGCCTGCGCCTCCTCGAACGCCGCCTGCACCGGGTGCCAGTCGCCGCGCGTGCCCAGGCCCTCGAGCGTGGTGATGGCGCGGCCCGCCACGCCGTGCGCGGGAATCACGCAGGCGCGCGCGGCCATGCCGTCGACATGCACCGTGCAGGCGCCGCACTGGCCGAGGCCGCAGCCGTACTTGGGTCCGTTGAGCCCGAGGTCGTTGCGCAGCACCTGCAGCAGCGAGGCCTCGCGCGGCACCGCGAGCGCCTGCGAGCGGCCGTTGACCCTCAGCCGCAGCGGTTCGGCGCGGCCCTCAGCGCCGCAGCTGGCCGTCACGGGTGTACATCTCCAGGTCCACGAAGTTCGAGCCGTTGTGGTTCTTCGGCCCGTACTCGATCGGGAAGTCGCCGAAGCGCGTGCTGCCGATGCTCTCGAGGCCCGCGACGAAGCTCTCGCGCGTGAGCGCCTTGCCGCCGCGGCGCAGGCCCTCGGCCATCACGCGCGCGACGATGTAGCCCTCGAGCGCGGTGTAGCTGTCGATCTTCTCGCCGAACTCGGCGCGGTCGCGCTGGTAATCGGCCACGATGGGCACGCGCACGGCCTGCGGCGGCGGCACGATGCTGGCCGTGACCAGGCCCGCGAGCTTGCCCTCGAGCCGCTGCGCCGAGCCGGCCGCGTCGGTGATGCCGACCGACAGCGTGTACAGCGGCGCGCCGCCCGCGCTCGCGCGGTAGTCGCGCATGAAGACCTCGACCTGGCGCCCGGCCATGATCATCACGACCGCGCCGGGCCTGGCCTCGGCGAGGCCCGCGACCACCGGCTTCGCGTCCTCGGCGGCGATCGCCAGCGGGAAGGTCTTGACCACCTTCACCTTGTAGTCGGCCGCGAGTTCCTCGCAGGTGGCGAGGTTCGACTTGCCGAAGGCGCTGTCCTGGTGCACCACCGCGATCGACTGGATGCCGATGGTCGACAGGTGGCTGATGATCTTGCGCAGCTCGAGGTCGTAGCCCGCGCGCACGTGGAACAGCAGCCGGTTGGTCTTCGTGCGGAACGAGGTGGTGCCCACCAGCGGCGCGAACATCGGCACGCCCGCCTTCTCGGCCAGCGGCATCGCGGCCGCGAGGTTGCCGGTGGCGACGTAGCCGGTGAGCGCGAACACCTTGTCCTCGTCGATCAGCTTCGCGGTGTTGAGCGCGGTCTTCGCGGGCTCGTAGACGTCGTCGTAGCTCACCAGCTCGAGCCGGCGCCCGTTGATGCCGCCGCCCTTGTTGACGCGGTCGAAGTGCAGCTTGATGCCCGCGCGGTAGTCGATGCCGAAGTCCTTGGCCGGGCCGCTGAAGACGGCCGACTGGCCGATGCGGATGGCGCCGTCGCTCACGCCGTTGTCGGCGCGCGCGGCGGCCAGCAGGCCGGGGCCGAGCGCGAGGGCCGCGCCGCCGGCCACCAGGGAACGCCTGGAGAGGGAAATCGTCATGGGGTCGTCTTGTCTCGCAGTTGTGGTGTGTCGATGCGCGGCGGGGGCCGCGCATCGCCGGGCTTCTCAGGCGCCCTGGATGTCGGCCGACTGGATGCGCTTCACGCCCTTGGCGCTCATCTGCTTCCAGGCCGCGGCCAGCGAGCCGTTGAGGTCGATGGCGCGCGTGGCGTCCTCGATCACGTAGGCATCGAAGCCGGCCTTGCGTGCATCGAGCGCGGTCCAGGCGACGCAGAAGTCGGTCGCCAGCCCGGTCACGAACACGGTCTTGATGCCGCGCGCCTTGAGGTAGCCGGCGAGGCCGGTCGAGGTCTTGCGGTCGGCCTCCTCGAAGGCCGAGTAGCTGTCGACGTCGGCATGGAAGCCCTTGCGGATGATCAGCTGCGCGGTCGGCAGCTTGAGGTCCTTGTGCAGCGCCGCGTCGTCCGTGCCCTGCACGCAGTGGTCGGGCCACAGCACCTGGTTGCCGTAGTTCAGCTTGATGCTGCTGAAGGGCTTCTGGCCCGCGTGCGCGCTCGCGAACGAGGCATGGCCCTGGGTGTGCCAGTCCTGCGTGACCACGATGTTCTGAAACGAGGCCGCCAGCTGGTTGATGACCGGCACCACGTCGGCGCCGCCCTTGACCGGCAGCGTGCCGCCGTCGACGAAGCAGTTCTGCACGTCGACCACGATCAGCACGGCCTTGTCGCCGGGCTTGATCTTCGCGCCGGCGGCGAAGAGCGCGCCCGAGGCGCCGAGCAGGCCGAGGGCGGCCGTGGATTGGAGGAAGCGTCTGCGGTGCGTGTCGTTCATGGTCTGTGCTCCGTGCTTGCGTTGATGGAAACGAAACCCTGCAAGGAATGCGCCCGACGGCGCATCCGACTCATACAACTGACAACTAGACGCTCAGGTACGCGCGCCGCACTTCCTCGTTGGCCGCGAGCTCGGCCATGGTGGCGTGGTAGCGGATCTGGCCCTTCTCGAGCACGTAGGCACGGTCGGAGACCAGCTCCGCGAAGTGCATGTTCTGCTCCGACAGCAGGATGCTCACGCCCTGCGCCTTGAGCTCGAGGATCATGTTCGCCATCTGCTCGACGATGACCGGCGCCACGCCTTCGGACGGTTCGTCGAGCAGCACCAGGTAGGGGTTGCCCATCAGCGTGCGCGCCACGGTCAGCATCTGCTGCTCGCCGCCGCTCATGCGCCCGCCGGGACGGTTGGGCATCTCGCCGAGGTTGGGGAACAGCTTGAACAGCCGCTCGGGCGTCCACAGCGGCGCGTCGCTGCCGTCGGCCCAGCGGCGCGCGGCCTGCTTGCCGACCTCGAGGTTCTCCATCACCGTGAGGTCGGTGAACACGCGCCGGTCCTCGGGCACGAAGCCCAGGCCCAGGCGTGCCGCGTGGTGCGGCTCGCTCTTCGAGATGTCGTGGCCCAGGAAGCGCACCGCGCCGCGGCGCTTGCCGAGCATGCCGATCAGCGCCTTGAGCGTGGTCGACTTGCCGGCGCCGTTGCGGCCCATGAGCGCGACCACCTCGCCGCGCCGCACCTCGAGGTCGACGTCGTAGAGGATCTGGGCCGCGCCGTACCAGGCGCACAGGGCCTTGGCCTGGAGCAGGGGTTCGGAGGCGTTCGTCGTGTTCATGCCGCTGCTTTCTCGAAGGTCTTGCCGCTGCCGAAGTACACCTCCTGCACCTTGGGGTGGTCGCGGATCTCGAGCGGCTTGCCCTGCGCGATGAGGCGGCCGCGCGCCAGCACGATCATGCGGTCGGCATAGGCGAACACCACGTCCATGCTGTGCTCGGTGAACAGCACGGCCATACCGCGGTCGATGACCAGCTGCTTGGTCAGCGCCATCAGCGAGTTGCGTTCCTTCGGCGCCATGCCGGCGGTGGGCTCGTCCATCAGCAGCAGCTTGGGACTGTTGGCCATCGCGATCGCGAGCTCGACGCGCTTGACGTCGCCGTAGGCCAGCACGCTGCAGGGCCGGTCGGCCTGCGACTTCATGCCGACCTGGTCGAGCAGCGCCAGCGCCTCGTCGCGCTGGTGCTCGGCGGCGCGGCGCCACATCGAGAACAGCTTGCGGTCGTGCGAGAGCAGCGCCATCTGCACGTTCTCGACCACGGTGAGCGAGGCGAAGGTCTCGGCGATCTGGAAGGTGCGGCCCACGCCCATGCGCCAGAATCTCGCGCGGCTTGCGGCCCACGAGTTCCTGGCCGTCGAGCGTGATCGAACCCTGGTCGGCCTTGAGCTGGCCGTTGACCATGTTGAAGGTGGTGGACTTGCCGGCGCCATTGGGGCCGATCAGCGCCAGCAGCTCGCCGGGCGGCAGCTCGAAGCTGATGCCATCGACGGCCTTCACGCCCCCGAAGGACTTGCCGAGGTTGTTGACCTTGAGCAGGCTCATGCCTTCACCTCCTCGAGCTTGGCATCGGCGGCCTTCTCTTCCTTGGGCGCGCGCAGGCGCTCCACGAGCTGCTTGATCGATCCGGCGATGCCCTGCGGGAACAACAGCACCAGGATCAGGATGATGGCGCCGAGCATCGCGCGCCAGTAGTCGGTGTTGCGCGCCACGGTGTCGTGCAGCCAGGTGAATGTGACGGCGCCGACCACCGGGCCCGCGAGCGTCTGGATGCCGCCGAGCAGCACCATCACGAGGCCGTCGACCGACTTGCCGACCGACAGCGTCTCGGGCGAGATGCTGCCCTTGGAAAACGCGAACAGCGCGCCGGCCAGGCCCGCCACCGCGCCCGCGATGACGAAGGCGGCCCACTGCATGCGCTTGACGTCGATGCCGATGGCGTCGGCGCGCAGCACCGAGTCGCGGCCCGCGCGCAGCGTGTAGCCGAAGGGCGAATACAGCACGCGGCGCAGCCACCAGACGCCGGCCGACACCAGCACCAGCGTGAGCCAGTAGTAGGCGCGCTTGTCCGACAGCCAGGCCGAGGGCCAGACGCCCGTGAGGCCGTTGCTGCCGCCCGTGAAGCTGTCCCACTGGTAGGTGATGGCCCAGGTGATCTGCGCGAAGGCCAGCGTGAGCATCGCGAGGTACACGCCCGACAGCCGCACCGCGAACCAGCCGTAGACGAAGGCGCCGAGCGCGGCCACCAGCGGCGCGACCACCAGCGTGAGTTCCATCGGCAGGCCCAGCGAGCGCGCGAGCAGCGCGGCGCCGTAGGCACCGAGGCCGAAGTAGGCCGCATGGCCGAACGAGTGCATGCCGGCCGGGCCCATGATGAAGTGCAGGCTGGCGGCGAACAGGGCCGCGATCAGCAGGTCGATCATCAGCACCAGCGTGTAGGGCGAACCGGCCGTCAGCACCGGCAGCGCGGCGAGCACCAGCGCGAGCACCGAGGCGCCGGCCAGGTAGAGGTTGCCGGCGCGGCGCAGCGGTTCCTCCTGCATGCCGACGTAGCGGCTCGGTGCCTGCGCGCGGCCGAACAGGCCCCACGGGCGCCACACCAGCACGGCCGCCATCACGAGGAAGTCGACCATCAGCGTGAGCTTGGAGAAGGACACGTCGATGCCGAAGATCTGCACCACGCCGAGCCAGATGCACACGGCCTTGATCTCGGCGATCAAGAGCGCGGCCACGTAGGCGCCGGGCAGCGAGCCCATGCCGCCGACCACCACCACCACGAAGGCGGCGCCGATGGTGTTGAGGTCCATCTCGAGCGTGGCGGGCTCGCGCGGCAGCTGCAGCGCGCCGCCCAGTCCCGCGAGCAGCGCGCCGAGCGCGAACACCGCGGTGAAGAGCCACGCCTGGTTGACGCCCAGCGCGCTGACCATCTCGCGGTCCTGCGTGGCGGCGCGCACCAGCGTGCCGAAGCGCGTGCGCGTGAGCAGCAGCCAGACCAGGCCCAGCACCACCGGGCCGACCACGATCAGGAACAGGTCGTACGAGGGGAACTGGCGCCCGAGGATCTCGACCGAGCCCTTGAGCCCGGGCGCGCGCGGGCCCAGCAGCTCGTCGGGGCCCCAGAGCCACAGCACCGCGTCCTTGATGACCAGCACCAGCGCGAAGGTGGCGAGCAGCTGGAACAGCTCGGGCGCCTTGTAGATGCGGCGCAGCAGCAGCACCTCGATCAGCGCGCCGAGCACGCCGACCGCGACCGCCGCGATCAGCAGCGCGGGCCAGAAGCCCAGGCTCGCGCCGAGCTTGTCGACCAGCGTGTACGCGAGGTAGATGCCGACCATGAAGAAGGATCCATGGGCGAAATTGACGATGCGCGTCACGCCGAAGATCAACGAGAGGCCGGCCGCCACGAAGAACAGCGACGAGGCGCCGGCCAACCCGTTGAGCAACTGAACAACGAAGCCTGAAAAGCTCATTCAAGGATCCCGAGGAACTGGAAACTCCCGCCCCCGCCAGGCGCCCGAGGCGCATGGCTGACGCGGTGGTGGTGCCACCTGCTGCCCATGCCGTGCACGCGCGGACCGTTCGGGCGATGCCCGCGGTCCGCGCGCAGCGGCATCAGTCGGCGGGGCGCATCTTCTTGACTTCGTCGTCGCTCGGCTGGAACTTGGCGCCGTCGAGGTAGACGTAATCGACCATCACGCCCTTGCCGCCGTCGTTCTTCGTCTTGCCCACGTAGGCGCCCATGGTCGACTGGTTGTCCTGCGCGCGGTAGCTGATCTTGCCGAAGGGGCTGTCGAGCTGCAGGCCCTTGAAGGCCGCGACCAGCTTCTCGGTGTCGGTGCCGCCGGCCTTCTGGATGCCCGCCGCGATCGAGTGGATGGCGCTGTAGCCGACCACCGAGCCCAGGCGCGGGTAGTCCTTGAACTTGGCCTGGTAGGCATCGAGGAAGGCCTTGTGCTCGGGCGTCTTGATGCCGCTCCACGGATAGCCGGTCACGATCCAGCCGTTGGGCGCCTCGTCCTTCAGCGGATCGAGGTACTCGGGTTCGCCGGTCAGCACGCTGACCACTTCGCGGTCCTTGAACAGGCCGCGGGTGTTGCCCTCGCGCACGAACTTCGAGAGGTCGGCGCCGAACAGCACGTTGAAGATCGCGTCGGGCTTGGCATCGGCGAGCGCCTGCACCACGCTGCCCGAATCGACCTTGCCCAGCGGCGGCGCCTGCTCGGCGACGAATTCCACGTCGGGCTGCGCGGCCTTGAGCAGGGTCTTGAAGGTCGCGACCGAGGACTGGCCGTACTCGTAGTTGGGGTAGACGATGGCCCAGCGCTTCTTCTTGAGCTTGGCGGCCTCGGGCACCAGCATCGCGACCTGCATGTAGGTCGAGGGACGCAGGCGGTAGGTGTAGCGGTTGCCGTTGCTCCAGACGATCTTGTCGGTCAGCGGCTCGGCGGCCAGGTAGAAGAACTTCTTCTGCTTCGCGAAGTCGGTCAGCGCCAGGCCGGTGTTCGAGAGGAAGGCACCCGCGAGCACGTCGACCTTCTCGCGCGAGATCAGCTCCTCGGCCACGCGCACGGCGTCGCCGGGGTTCGCGTTGTCGTCGCGGCTGATCAGTTCGATCTTCCGGCCGTTGACCCCGCCCTTGGCGTTGATCTCGTCGACCGCGAGTTCCATGCCCTTCTTGTAGGGCTCGAGGAAGGCCGGCTGCGCCTTGTAGCTGTTGATCTCGCCGATCTTGATCACGCCCTGGGCGTGCGCGGGAACGAGGGCGCAGGTCAGGGTCAGGACGGAAGCCGCGCTGAAAACATGGCGCAAGGGGATCATCGGGAAGCTCCTGGTGGGGTTCGAGAAAAGCGGGAAAGGAACGGGGGAAAATCGGTGGAAAGGTGGAGTGTCGCCTCAGCGCAGGCCGTCTTCGCCCTTGATCTCGCCGGCCTGCAGGCCGCCGATGCGCGGCAGTGGGCGGCCACTGTCGGTGACCGCCACGGCCACCACGATCTCGCCGGCGCGCGGGGCGTCGGAGACGCGGGCCTCGATGGCGTCGAAATGGCTGCGCACGAAGGCCGCGTCCTTGTGGCCCAGCGGCACGTCGATGGCGGTGCCGAGGGTGCCGAGCTTCTTGGCCGAGGGCACGAGCGCCGCGCCCTTCTCGACCGCCACGCGCAGCGGCGCGCCGAGCTTGGGATGCAGGATCGCGGCCGCGTGCTCGAGCTCGCCGCCTTCGCCGACGATCGCGGCCTTGCCGTAGCTCTGCGCCTGGCCGGGCTCGATGCCCAGCGCCTTCACGGCCTTCTGGCCCAGCAGCGCGCCGAGCTCCTCGCCGATCGCGATCAGCTCGTCGAGGTTCTCGCTGTAGCGGCCCGCGTAGGGGTTGGCGATCACGGCGATGGCGACCGCGCGGCGCGTGGGCGGAGCGATGTCGCGGCCCATTTCCTTGCGGGTTTCGTCGACCTGGACGACGAGCTTGCGGATGTTGGCGGTCATGTCTGGATTTCCTTTGGCTTCTCTTCTTGTCTCTTCGTACACGGGCTCAGCGCAGGCCGTCCCACTTGGCGATGTTCTCGGCGAGCAGGCCGCCGACGCGCGCATGCACGCGGTAGCCGGTGCTCATCGCGAGGATGAACACGATCTCGTCGGCCGCGGGCGCGCCGGGCACGCGCACTTCGATCGCGTCGAACTGGCCGCGCACATAGCTGGCGTTGATGTTGGTCAGCGGCACGTCGAGCGTGGTGCCGGGCGCGCCGACCTTCTTGGTCGACGGCACGATCGACAGCGCATTGCCGGGCTGGCCGGTCTTCTTCTCGTCGACGGTGCCCTTGGCATAGGCGACGCGGTCGCCCTTCCAGCCGAGCAGCTCGCGCATCGCATAGCCGCCGGGCACGTGCCACAGCGCGCCATGCTCGAGCTCGCCCGCGGCGCCGACGATGGCGCCCTTGCCGTAGGTGGCGAGTTGCTCGAGCGGCACGTCCATCGCGGCGTGCAGCTTGTGCGCCATCTCGAGGCCCACCGGATCGAGCAGGCTCATCATCGGCAGGATGTCGGGCTCGTAGCGGCCCGCGAAGGGATTGGTCAGCACGGCGGCGATGGCACCACGCACCAGCGGCGTCTGGGCACGCGGCCCGAACTCGTGGTGGATATGCTCGACCTGGGTGAAGACTCGGCGGATATCGATCATGAAAAAGAACCTTGCTTTTCGTTAAGCAATTACTGAACCAACTGCGCGCGGAAGCCTTGCTTCGAGGGGCTTCGAGCATAAGGGCTCGACCAGCCGCCACTGCCCCTGGCAAACGAGCAGAGCGGCCCATGCGAGCCCGCCTTTTTGCAGGACGCGGGCGCACACCGCGCCCGTATCGAGTGCGCTGCGCACCTGCGCGGGGGGCAGTGGCGGCACATCGACGGTGACCAGCGTGTCACCGAGGTCGCTGTTGTCCTTGCGCTCGCTCGCGGGCACGCGGCGGATCGCCTCGTGGTCGACGTCGACCGCGTTGGCGATCACGGTGGCGGCCGCGTCGGCCTGCGCCGCGGTGGCCGCCAGCACCGTCACGCTGTCGGCGATGCCGAGCGAGAAGCTGCGCCCGCGCCAGCCGCTGGTGGCGACGCCGCGCACCGGCTGGTCGGCGCGCAGTTCGAACTGGCCGTCGGTGTCGACGAGGCCGTTGGCATCGCGCCAGTCGAAGCGCGCGAGGTCCGCGTAGACGCCCACGCGCGCCGTCTGGCCCGGCGCCAGATGCACCGCGATGTCGCCGCCGTTGTTGACCCAGGCGCGCTCGATGCCGGGGCGCTGGTAGAAGGCGATCAGCTCCTGCGCCACCGCGCCCGCGACCGCGGCCATCGGCGTGATGAAGGTCGGCGCGAACGCCGCGCAGGCATCCCACATGCGGCGCGCCACCACGCCGCGCGGGCGCATCCTGTCGGTGACCGGCAGGCGCAGCAGCGGCAGTTCGTGCACCAGTTCGTCGAGCACGTGCGCGAAGCGCGCCCAGGCCGCATCGTGCGCGGCCGCCACCGCGTAGCGGTCGCCGTGCGCCTCGGCCACGATGTCGATCGGGCCGTGGTTGAAGTGCCAGCGGTGCTCGTCGAGTGCCGTGCGTTGGGCGGTCATGGCTGCGGATGTTTCTCCCTCCCCCGCTGGGGGAGGGTTGGGGTGGGGGCACGCGGCGCCTCCATGGGACGCGGGGCCTGCCCCCATCCCGACCTTCCCCCAGAGGGGGAAGGAGCAAGAGCCACTGCCAGCTGCGAGACAGGCATCGCTCAACCCAGCATGGGCGCGTGGCCCAGCGGCCAGGGATTGGCTTCATCGATGACGAGCCATTGGCGCGCGAGCGGCGCACCGTCTTCCTGCCAGGCACCGCGCGCGAGCGCCTGCTCGAGCGGGAAGACATGCTCCATGTGGCCGCCGAGCGCCTCGTAGTCGGTGCGCCGCATGCTGAACTCGATGGGCGCGACGATCGCGGGCGTGGGCACGGTGCCGAAGCTGTTGTCGGGCATGCGCATGACATCGGCCATCACCGTGATGCCGCCGCCCGGCCACACATAGGCCGGCGCGCCGCCGCAGGTGACGTTGACCAGCGCGCGCTTGATGGCGCGCGTGAGCAGCACCGGGTTCTCGGTGACGCCCGCGCGCAGGCTGCCGCCGGCACCGCCGAGGAACAGCACGGTGCACAGCGAGGGTTCGCAGTTCTCGCCGATGCGGTCGACGATGCGCTTGACCTCGGGCGGCATCGGCTGCTCGACGGGCTGCAACGCATCGTCCAGCACGTACCACTGCGCATGCTCGCCGGTGGTCGAGGTCATGAGCAGGCGCAGGCCGGGCTTGGCCACGCCCTCCTCCCAGCCCTCGATGATCGACAGCGGATCGGCGATGTCGGTGCCGCCCCAGCCGTTGCCCGGGTTCGCGACCTGGAAGTAGCGCCCCGGCGTCGACTTGCGGCCCAGCATCTGGATGCCCGAGGGCGGCATGTCGAGGCAGCGGCCGGCCTGGTGCTCGGTCAGCACGCCCGTGATGTGGTCGTCGACCACCACCACCTCGTCGGCCACGCCGGCGAACTGGCGCGCGAAGATGCCGACCGCGGCCGAGCCGCAGCCCACGCGCATGCGCTGCTCTTCCACGCCGTTGACGATCGGCGCCTTGCCGGCCTGGATCACCAGGCTGGCGCCGCCGTCGATGGTGCATTCGATGGCCTTCTTGTTGCCCAGCAGCTGCATCAGCTCGGCCGTCATGCGGCCTTCCTTCTTGCTGCCGCCCGTGAGGTGGTGCACGCCGCCCAGCGACAGCATCTGCGAGCCGTACTCGGCCGTGGTGACGTGGCCCACCACCTCGCCGCGGTAGCGCACGTTGGCCTGCTCGGCGCCGAGGAAGCGGTCGGTGTCTATCTTCACCTTGAAGCTGCAGTAGCTGAAGATGCCCTCGGTGACCACGGTGACCATGTCCACGCCCTGCGCCTTCGAGGCGACGATGAAGGGCGCGGGCTTGTAGTCGGGGTAGGTGGTGGAGGAACCGACGCCGGTGACGAAGACCTCGTCGGCATGCAGCAGGTCGCCATTCCATTCGGCCGGCGCCGTCTCGGCCGCGCTGCCGTCCGCAGCCGCCCCGGGGCGGTCGAAAGCCACCAGCGCGGGCGCATCGCTCGCGAGCTGGCGGCGCAGCAGCACCACCGGATCGACGCGCACCAGCACGCCCTCGCGGTTGGCATAGCGGTCGCAGGCGCCGGTGCGGCCGTCGGAGATCTGGCACAGCACCGGGCAGGCATTGCATTCGACCTTGGCCGCGCTCATGCGCTCGTTGCGCAGCGGCGCCTTGCCGAAACCGCCGGGGCCGGCCTCGGCGACCACCGGCACGTCCATGCCCGGCAGTCCGTCTGTCTTCGTGTGTTCCGTCATCGGGGGGCGACCTCTTGTTGGCTGCAAATCGTGGTGGCGGGGTTTGCAACAAACGTGCCGCATGTCCGCTTGTGCCGGGGCTTTCGTTTGTGTAGCATCCCCTACACTTTCATGTTGCATTCACTACATTGAAGGTCAATGTAGCAAACGGGCCCGATGCTTGCAATGGTGTTTTCTCGCGATGTTCATCGGGGTTTTTCCGACCAACGACAATGGAGGGTTCGGAGCCGGCCGGCAGCTGGCGCCCCCAGGGCGTGCATCCCGGCTCAGCCAACCCCCGTCATTCACCACTATTGAGTTCCGTATGAGTGCATTCAGCGAAGAGAAGGTCCTGAGCGTCCACCACTGGACCGACCGCCTGTTCACCTTCACCACCACGCGCGACCCGGCGCTGCGTTTCTCCAACGGCCACTTCACGATGATCGGCCTGCGCGTCAACGACAAGCCGCTGCTGCGCGCCTACAGCATCGTGAGCCCGAACTACGAGGAGCACCTCGAGTTCCTGAGCATCAAGGTGGAAGACGGCCCGCTGACCTCGCGGCTGCAGCACATCCAGGTGGGCGACACCATCATCGTGGGCCGCAAGCCCACCGGCACGCTGCTCATCGACTACACGCTGCCCGGCAAGCGCCTCTACCTGTTCGGCACCGGCACCGGCCTGGCACCGTTCATGAGCGTGATCCGCGACCCCGAGACCTACGAGAAGTTCGATCAGGTCATCCTGGTGCACGGCGTGCGGCAGGTCGACGAGCTGGCCTACCACGACCTCGTGACCGACCACCTGCCCAAGCACGAGTTCCTCGGCGAGATGGTCGCCAAGCAGCTGCTGTACTACCCCACGGTCACGCGCGAGGAGTTCCGCAACCAGGGCCGCATCACCGACCTGATCGCGAGCAACAAGCTCACCGACGACCTCGGCCTGCCGCCGATCAACGCCGCGGAAGACCGCGTGATGCTGTGCGGCAGCCCGGGCCTGCTGGTCGACCTCAAGCACATCCTCGAGGCGCGCGGCTTCAAGGAAGGCAACACCTCGACGCCGGGCGACTTCGTCGTCGAGCGCGCCTTCGCCGAGAAGTAAGCAGGACGCCGCGCGATCGATGGCCGACAGCCGCTCCATCACCAAGCCCAAGCCCCAGCGCCGCACCGGCGTGCGCGAGGCCGCGGCCCAGGCCACGCGCGACAGCATCCTCAAGTCGGCGACCAAGGTGTTCGCCAAGTACGGCTACGACGGCGGCAGCGTGGAGAAGATCTCCAAGGCCGCCAAGTCGTACGACCGGATGATCTACTACTACTTCGGCAGCAAGGAAGGCCTGTTCATCGCGGTGCTCGAAGGCATCTACCAGCGCATGGACGACGCCGAGGCAGCGATCGCGCTCGACGCATCGCGCCCGGTGGAGGCGCTCACCGAGGTGATCCGCTTCGTGCTCGGCTACTACCGCAAGAACCCCGAGTTCGTGACGCTGCTCAACACCGAGAACCTGCACAAGGGCCGGCACATCTCCAAGTCGCTGCGCGCGCGCGAGTATTCGTCGCGGGCGGTGGCGATCATCTCGGAGATCCTCGCAAGCGGCGCGGCCCAGGGGCTGTTCCGCAAGGACCTCGTGGCGCGCGACATCTACCTGCTGATCGCGTCCACCGGCTATTTCTACACCTCCAACCGCCACACGCTCACAGCCTTCCTCGGCGAGCCGCTGGAGTCGCCGGACGCGATCAGGCACTGGGAAGACTTCGTGATCGAGACCGTGCTGCGCACCGTGCGCGCGGACGATCTGCAGGACAACAACACTCCCCCCCACGACGAGGACAACACGAAATGGCAGAAATCGCGAGCAGCGGAAAGTCGGGCAAGGTCGTCATCCAGAACATAGGGCTGCTGCTCTCGGGCGACATCGACAAGCCCATCCTCGACGCCGACACCATCGTGGTGAACGATGGCCTGATCGTCGCCATCGGCAAGCAGAAGGACTGCGACCTCGAGGGCGCGAAGACCGTCATCGACGCGCGCCGGACCTGCGTCGCGCCCGGCCTGATCGACAGCCACGTGCACCCGGTGTTCGGCGACTGGACGCCGCGCCAGGGCCAGCTCGGCTGGATCGACTCCACCATGCACGGCGGCGTGACCACCATGATCTCGGCCGGCGAGGTGCACCTGCCCGGCCGCCCCAAGGACATCGTGGGCCTGAAGGCCCTGGCCATCACGGCGCAGCGCGCCTTCGACAACTTCCGCCCCGGCGGCGTGAAGGTGCTGGCCGGCGCGCCGGTGATCGAGAAGGGCATGGTCGAGAGCGACTTCAAGGAACTCGCCGAGGCCGGCGTCGGCCTGCTCGGCGAGGTCGGCCTGGGCTCGGTGAAGGCCGGCTACGAGGCCAAGGAGATGGTGGCCTGGGCGCGCAAGTACGGCATCCAGAGCACGATCCACACGGGCGGCCCCTCGATTCCGGGCTCGGGCCTGATCGACAAGGACGTGGTGCTCGAGGCCGACGCCGACGTCATCGGCCACATCAACGGCGGCCACACCTCGCTGCCCGAGGCCCATGTGTGCGAGCTCTGCGAGAAGAGCTCGCGCGCGATCGAGATCGTGCACAACGGCAACGAGAAAGTGGCGATCGCCGCCGCCAGGGCCGCGCTCGAGCTCAAGTGCCCGCACCGCGTGATCCTCGGCACCGACGGTCCCGCGGGCTCGGGCGTGCAGCCGCTGGGCATCCTGCGCATGGTCGCGATGCTGTCGTCGATCGCGAACATCCCGGCCGAGCTGGTGTTCTGCTTCGCGACCGGCAACACCGCGAAGATCCGCAAGCTCAACTGCGGCCTGATCGAGGTCGGCCGCGACGCCGATTTCGTGTTCATGGACCGCGCCCAGCATTCGCCCGCGCCGGGCCTGCTCGAGAGCGTGCAGCTCGGCGACATCCCGGGCGTGGGCATGGTGATGATCGACGGCATCGTGCGCTGCGGCCGCAGCCGCAACACGCCGCCGGCGACCGAGATTCCGGTGGTGGTGTCGGGCGCGCACTGAGGCGCGCCGATCTTCAAGGCTCGCGCCGCGCCTTGAAGATCAGGTAGCGCGCGGCGAGGAAGTTCACCCCCATGCCCGCGCCGCTGCCCGCGGCCACGCCGAGCATCGGCGCCCAGCGGCCGCTCGCCGAATGCAGCACCAGCACGTAGGCGCCGTAGTTCACGACGGCGCCGCCGAGCATGGTCGCGAGATAGCCCAGGTATTCGCGCCACAGCGCGGTGTCCGAATGGCGGTCGCCGAAGGCGAGGCTGCGGTTCATCGCCCAGGTGGTGGTGGCCGCCGCGAGGAAGGACAGCACGCGCGCGCCGTACCAGCCCAGGAGCGGCGCGGCGAGGTACAGCACCGCCACGTCGACGCCGAAGCCCACGACGCCGGCCACGGCGAACAGCAGGAACTGGCGCCCGGCCTGCCCCATCTCAACCGCGCGTGCCGTCATGCCACGGCGGCGAACCCGCCGCGGGCGTGGCAAGGTAGCGCAGCCGCTTGGCCTCCTGGCGCCCGATGGTCACGGTGTGCAGCACCGCGCCGCAGACCATCGCGAGCATCGCGCCGAGCATCAGCCCGGTGGCCAGCACCGCGGTGGGCAGGCGCGGCACCAGGCCGGTCTCCCAGAAGGTCACGACGAGCGGGATCGCCAGGCCCAGCGACAGCAGCGCGAGCAGGCCCGCGAGGATCATGAAGAACATCAGCGGCCGCTCGCTCACGAAGAGCTTGGAGATGGTGCCGAGGATGCGCCAGCCGTCGCGGTAGGTCGACAGCTTGCTCACCGAGCCCTCGGGCCGCGAACGGTAGATCGAGGGCACCTCGGCATAGGGCATGCGCAGCTCGAGCGCGTGCACGGTGAGTTCGGTCTCGATCTCGAAGCCCTTGGCCAGCGCGGGGAAGGACTTCACGTAGCGGCGCGAGAACACGCGAAAGCCCGACAGCATGTCGGTGAAGCTGCCGCCGAACAGGCCCGCGACCGCGCCGGTCAGCATCTGGTTGCCCAGGCGATGGCCGCGGCGGTAGGTCTGGGCATCGGTCTGGTCGTCGACGCGCGCGCCCACCACCATGTCGAGCTTCTGCTCGACCAGCATGCGGATCATTTCGCGCACCGTCGAGAGATCGTAGGTCGCATCGCCGTCGACCATGATGTAGATGTCGGCCTCGACGTCGGCGAACATGCGCCGCACCACGTTGCCCTTGCCGCGCAGCGGCACGTGCACCACCTGCGCACCGTGGGCGCGCGCGACCTCGGCCGTGCCGTCGGTGGAGTTGTTGTCGAAGATGTGGATCTGCGCCTCGGGCAGGTCGGCGCGGAAGTCCGCCACCACCTTGGGAATGGCCAGCGCCTCGTTGTAGCAAGGGATGATCGCGGCGATGCGCAGGGCCGGCGGCAGCGGCGAAAGCATGGCGGCGGCAGGGGAGGCGAGGCGGGCTTCGGTCGTCATGGTGTGGGCGCGAGTATGCGATAAGCCTTCACACCGTCCTTCTCGACGATCAGGCTGAAGTACTTGTCGAAGTCGGGCTTGGTGTGCACATAGGGCGCAAGCGCGGTCTGGATCACGATCGAGCCGAACTGCTGCGAGGCCAGCTTGCGCGCGAGCTGGTCGGCCGGCAGGTACAGGTAGTCCGAGTAGCGGAACGGCCCGAAGATGTCGCCCCACACCGGGTTGGGCGCGAAGTAGATCGAGTCGTTGAGGCCGACCTGGTAGAGCCGGCCCACGGGGTTGGCGCGCAGGTGGCTCAGCACCTCGTAGCCCGGCACGCGCTGGGCAAGGAAGGCCTCGCGCGAGGCGGGCGTGGGCGAGATCATGCGCACGTCGCGCACCGAATGCGCGAGCGCGAAGCCCGCGAGCACCACCATCAGCAGCCCGCCGAAGACGCCCGGCGTGCGGCCGCGCGCGAGCGCCGGCAGCCGGCGCCGCACGAAGGTGCCGGCCCAGCCCAGCAGCGTGTGCCAGCCCACGGCGGCCATCAGTGCGAGCAGCGGGAACGAGGCCATCATGTAGCGCGGATAGCGCGAGGTCGCGACCCAGATCGCGAGCGAGTAGAGGCAGAACACGAAGGCCGCGCGCACCGGGCCCGGGCGCCACAGCGGGCTGAACGGCACCAGCAGCAGCGGCCAGAACAGGCCGTTGGGCATGTTGGCGTGGTCGCGTACGTCGGCCAGCTGCTGCGTGTAGTCGGCCATGTTCCAGTTGGTGAAGCCGAACACGCGCGCGCCGATCGGGTTGAAGGGATCGCCGGTCTGCAGGTAGTTGCGCGCATACCAGTAGATGCACGGCACGAGGAACAGCGCGAGGGCCGCGAGCCACGGCAGCGGCCGGCGCTCGCGCCGCGCCACGAACACCGCCACCAGCGGCAGGAAGATCAGCGCCTGGTACTTGGAGCCCGCGGCCACGCCGAGGAAGAAGGCAGCCAGCAGCAGCCAGCGCGCGCGTCCGTGGCGCGCCGCGCCGGGCGCCGGTTCGAGCACGTGGCCCTCGTCCCACCACCACAGCGCGACGAAGGCCGCGAGCACGAACAGCGCCACGCCCATGTCGATGTACGAGTTGGGATAGTCGCCCAGCGCGAGCCAGATGCCGGCGCCCAGGCAGGCGATGTAGCGGTTGGCATGCAGCCGGCCGAGGCGATGGATCATCAGCACCGACAGCCAGCCCGCGAGGCCGTGGATGAAGTGGGTGAAGACGTCGTCGTAGACCGTCAGCGCGGCGGCGTAGAGCAGGTCGTAGTTGTAGGGGAACCAGGGGTAGCGCAGCCACTCGTAGACGCCCAGCGTGCCGCTTTGCGCGACCTGGCGCGCATAGGGCAGGTGGTACATCACCTCGTCGAAGGCCACCGGCGGGGCCAGCGGCGAGAACAGCGTGGGCAGGCCCACGAGCAGCAGCGCGGCGAACGCGCATTTCTCGCCGAGGGTGGCTGCCGGCTGCGCGGGCGCGAGCGCGGCGCGCGCCTTCAGCTCGCGGCGCCAGCCGGGCAGCCGCAGCAGCGCCAGCACGATGCCCGCGCCCAGCAGCGCGAGCACCGCACCCTGGCGCAGCGCGCCGGCGATCGCCAGCGCCTGGAGGGCGACGATGCACAGGCCGACGCCGAGCGTGGTCGCGATCGCGCCCTCGAGCCAGGCGTCGCGCCGCGCGGGCGCCCCGAAGCGCGCCAGCACGGTGGCACCGAAGCCCCAGGCGCCGGCCACGAAGAGGGCCAGCGCCGCGTGGTGCGCGAGGATGAAGAGCAGTGTCTGAATGGGAATCCCCCGAAAGCCTGGATCGGTTCACCGGCCCGCGGAGCGGGCGGCGTGGATGGCGGCGGCGCGGGGGAACGAAAGGGCCCGCCGCGCGCCGTCAGAGGTTGGGCGCCAGCAGCCGCTCCAGTTCGGACTCGCTCGCCTTGCGGCGCACCGCCTGGTCCTGCAGCTGGTCATGGCCGATTTTGCCTACGTTGAAGTACGTGCTGTCGGGGTGCCCGAGGTAGAACCCCGACACGCTGGCGGCCGGCATCATAGCGAGGCTTTCGGTCAGGCTCATGCCAATGTCCGTGCAGTTCAGGAGGTCGAACATCGGCTTCTTCACGCTGTGGTCGGGGCAGGCCGGATAGCCGGGCGCGGGGCGGATGCCGCGGTACTGCTCGGCGATCATCTGCTCGTTGCTCAGCGCCTCGTCGGCCGCGTAGCCCCAGAGGTCGGTGCGCACGCGGTGGTGCATGGCCTCGGCGAAGGCCTCGGCCAGCCGGTCGGCCAGCGCCTTGAGCATGATCGCGGAGTAGTCGTCGAGGTCGTCGACGAAGTACTTCTCCTTCTTCTCCACGCCCAGGCCCGCGGTCACGGCGAACATGCCCACGTAGTCCTTCAGGCCGCTCTCGCGCGGCGCGACGAAGTCGGCCAGGCAGCGGCTCGGGCGCATCGTGCCCTCGATCTCCTGCTTCTCGGTCTGCTGGCGCAGGCCGTACCAGGTGAGCGCGGCCTCGCTGCGCGACTCGTCGGTGTAGAGCACGATGTCGTCGTCGTTCTCGGTGTTGGCCGGCCAGAAGCCGACCACGCCGCTCGCGCTGAGCCAGCGGCCCTCGATCAGGCGCTTGAGCATGCGCTGGCCGTCGGCGTAGACGCGCACGGCCTCGGTGCCGACGATCTCGTCCTTGAGGATGGCCGGGAACGGGCCCGCGAGGTCCCAGGTCTGGAAGAACGGGCCCCAGTCGATGTACTTGGCGAGCTCGGTCAGGTCGAAGTTGCGGAACACGCGCCGGCCGATGAACTTGGGCACGGGCGGCACGTAGCTCGACCAGTCGACGGGCGTCTTGTTGGCGCGCGCCCTGGCCAGCGGCCACAGCGGCACCTGCTTCTTGTTGGCGTGCTGCGCGCGCACCTTCTCGTAGTCGGCGTTGATCTCGCCGATGTAGGCCGCGGCCTGGTCGCTCAGCAGCGACTGCGCCACGCTCACGCTGCGCGAGGCATCGGGCACGTAGACCACCGGGCCTTCGTAGTGCGGCGCGATCTTCACGGCCGTGTGCACGCGGCTGGTGGTGGCGCCGCCGATCAAGAGCGGGATCTTCCTGATGCGGAAGTGGTCGTCCTTCTGCATCTCGCCGGCCACGTACTGCATCTCTTCCAGGCTCGGCGTGATCAGGCCCGACAGGCCCACGATGTCCGCGCCCTCGACCTTCGCCTTGGCGAGGATCTCGTGGCACGGGACCATCACGCCCATGTTCACCACTTCGAAGTTGTTGCACTGGAGCACGACGGTGACGATGTTCTTGCCGATGTCGTGCACATCGCCCTTCACGGTGGCGATGATGATCTTGCCCTTGGTGCGCACGTCGCGGCCCGCGGCCTCGTCCTGGCGCTTCTCTTCCTCGATGTAGGGGATGAGGTGGGCCACGGCCGACTTCATCACGCGCGCCGACTTCACCACCTGCGGCAGGAACATCTTGCCCTGGCCGAACAGGTCGCCCACGATGTTCATGCCGTCCATCAGCGGCCCCTCGATCACATGCAGCGGACGGCCGCCCTTGGCGAGGATCTGCCGGTAGGCCTCCTCGGTGTCCTCCACGATGAAGTCGGTGATGCCGTGCACCATGGCGTGCGACAGCCGCTGGTTGACGTGCACCGGGCTCTCGGGCGTGCCACGCCATTCGAGCTTCTTGCTGTCGTCCTTGGCGCCGCTCTTGGCGCTCTCGGCCACCTCGACGAGGCGCTCGCCGGCATCGGGCCGGCGGTTGAGCACCACGTCCTCCACGCGCTCGCGCAGCTCGGGCTCGAGGTCGTCGTAGACGCCGACCATGCCGGCGTTGACGATGCCCATGTCCATGCCGGCCTGGATCGCGTGGTACAGGAACACGGTGTGGATCGCCTCGCGCACCGGGTCGTTGCCGCGGAAGCTGAAGCTCACGTTCGACACCCCGCCCGAGACCTTGGCGCCCGGCAGGTTCTGCTTGATCCAGCGCACGGCGTTGATGAAGTCGACCGCGTAGTTGTCGTGCTCCTCGATGCCGGTGGCGATCGCGAAGATGTTCGGGTCGAAGATGATGTCCTCGGGCGGGAAGCCCACCTCGTCGACCAGAATGCGGTAGGCGCGCTCGCAGATCTCGATCTTGCGCGCGAAGGTGTCGGCCTGGCCCTTCTCGTCGAAGGCCATCACCACGGCGGCCGCGCCGTAGCGCTTCACGAGGCGGGCCTCGTGCTTGAACTTGTCCACGCCCTCCTTCATGGAGATCGAGTTGACGATGCCCTTGCCCTGGATGCAGCGCAGGCCGGCCTCGATCACTTCCCACTTCGAGCTGTCGACCATCACCGGCACGCGCGCGATGTCGGGCTCGCTGGCGATCAGGTTGAGGAAGCGCACCATCGCGGCCTTGCTGTCGAGCATGGCCTCGTCCATGTTGATGTCGATCACCTGCGCGCCGTTCTCGACCTGCTGGCGCGCGACGGCCAGCGCATCCTCGAACTGGCCGTTGAGGATCATGCGCGCGAAGGCCTTGGAACCGGTGACGTTGGTGCGCTCGCCGATGTTGACGAACAGGGATCCCTCACCGATGGCCACCGGCTCGAGGCCGGACAGCTTCATGGGAGGAACGGAAGGCGCGGGAACATCGCTCATGGGGCTCACCTGGGCAGGGGAAGACACGTCAGGTGAGCGTCGTTGCAACCGGGCCTTCCGGGCAGGTTCTGCGAGAAGGCGCCTTCCAAGCCTGACGGCGGGTGCCGCTGCAACGCTCCTTGGAAGGGGTGGCGATTTTACCGGCTGCCGGTGGCGCGGCCGGCGCGCGGGTCTATCGCGGCGGGTTCAGGCCGCCTGCGCGACCGGCGCCGCCGAGGCCGGCAGCCCGAAGACGCGGTCGAAGGCCCAGTTGAAGACGAAGGTGTAGACCAGGAAGAAGATCACCAGCCCCAGGTCCATCACCAGCGCCTGCCACAGCGAGATGCCCAGGCCCCAGGCGAACATCGGCACCAGCAGGCCGACCAGGCCGCCCTCGAAGCCGATGGCATGGGCGATGCGGCGCTTGAGGCTGCGCCCGCGCACCGCCTGGCGCGCCTCCCAGCGCTCGAACAGGCTGTTGAAGATCAGGTTCCAGATCACCGCGATGACCGAGGCCGCCACGGCCAGCAGGCCCGAATGGCCGAGGCCGGCGCCCGTCATCAGCGCCAGCCCGGCGCTGGCGGCCACGATGGCGATCCCTTCGTAGAGGGTGATGTAGACGATGCGGCGCTGGATTCCCTGCATGACGGACTCTCTCTCGGCTTGTTGTGTGACTGCGATCCCTGGACTTTATGTGTCTCGTGCTGATATAAAAAGTCAACTTATTTCAGTTTTATTGATAGATCGATCCGAGAACAGCCATGAGCTTCTCCAGCGACAGCGTCGAGGTCTTCCTGGCCGTGATCGACCACGGCTCCTTCTCGGCCGCCGCCCGCGCCCTGCGCCGCGTGCCGTCGGCCGTCAGCATGGCCATCGCCCACCTCGAGGCCGAGCTCGACCTGCTGCTGTTCGACCGCAAGGGCCGCGAGCCCCGGCCCACGGCCGCCGCGCGCTCGCTCGAGCCGCAGGCGCGCGCGCTGGCGGCACAGCTGCGCCAGCTCGACGCGCAGGCGCTGGCACTGACCCAGGGACTGGAGGAACGGCTCACGCTGGCGATCGCGCCCGAGCTGCTGGCCGCGCCCTGGAGCGGCGCGCTGGCCGAGCTGGCGCACGAGTACCCGCTGCTGCAGGTCGAGGTGCTGGCCGCGCCGCAGGCCGACGCGCTGGCGCTGCTGCACAGCGGCCGGGCCCAGCTCGCGCTTGTGTTCGAGCGGCCCAGCCTCGACGGGCGCGAGGGTTTCCAGGAGGTGGGCAGCGACACCATGGTCGCGGTGATGGCGCCGGGCCACCCCGTGCTGGCCGCCGCGCCCGGCGGCCGCCTGCGCGAGGAGCACCTGATCGCCACCCGCCAGATCGTGGTCGCCGGCCGCGACCTCGTCGCGACCATGGACCCGCGCAGCGTGTTCGCGCGCCACCTCTGGCGCACCGACAACGCGCTGGCCGCCCTGAGCCTGATCACCGCCGGCGTCGGCTGGGGCTGGCTGCCGCGCAATTTCGTGCGGCCGCACGTGGCGGCGGGCGCGCTGGTCGAGATCCCGCTCGAGAACCTCAGCAACGGCCTGAACCTGTGGGTGGACGTGGTGTGGTCGCGCGAAAGGCCGCTGGGGCTGGGGGCGCAGCGCTTCGTGGCGCTGATTTCGCGCGAGCGGCAGGCTGCCGGGGTATCGGTGCCTATCGCGTCCTGAAACGCGCGGCTACGGGCTTGGCCTCAGGCCGCTTCTTTGTAGAACCCCGCCGCATTGTTCAGCAGCCGCCCCGCCACCGGCGACACCGCGCGCCCGATGGCCGCGATGTGGTCGGGCGTGGTGCCGCAGCAGCCGCCGACGATGTTGACCAAGCCCTCGGCCGCGAACTCGTGCAGCAGGCGCGAGGTCACGTCGGGCGTCTCGTCGAAGCCGGTGTCGCTCATCGGGTTGGGCAGGCCGGCGTTGGGATAGCAGCTGATGAAGGTGTCGTCGGCCACGCGCGCCAGCTCCTGGATGTAGGGGCGCATCAGCGCCGCGCCCAGCGCGCAGTTCAGGCCGATGGCCAGCGGCCGCGCATGGCGCACGCTGTGCCAGAAGGCGGTCACGGTCTGGCCGCTGAGGATGCGGCCCGAGGCGTCGGTCACGGTGCCGCTGATGATCAGTGGCAGGCGCTGGCCGCTGTTCTCGAAGTACTCGTCGACGGCGAACAGCGCGGCCTTGGCGTTGAGCGTGTCGAAGATGGTCTCGACCAGGATCACGTCGGCGCCGCCCTCGACCAGCGCCTCGGTCTGCTCGTAGTAGGCGGCGCGCAGGGCCTCGAAATCGACATTGCGCGCACCGGGATCGTTGACGTCGGGGCTGATGCTCGCGGTCTTGGGCGTGGGGCCGAGGGCGCCGGCCACGAAGCGCGGCTTGTCGGGCGTGGAGTACTTGTCGCAGGCGGCGCGCGCCAGCTTCGCGGACTCGAGGTTCATCTCGCGCGCCAGGTGCGCCATCTTGTAGTCCTCCTGCGCGATGGTGGTCGCGCCGAAGGTGTTGGTCTCGATCAGGTCGGCGCCGGCCGCGAGGTAGCCCTCGTGGATGTCGGAGATGACGTCGGGCCGGGTCAGCGACAGCAGCTCGTTGTTGCCCTTCACGTCGCGCTCGAAGTCCTTGAAGCGCTCGCCGCGGTACTGGGCCTCGGTGAGCTTGAAGCGCTGGATCATGGTGCCCATGGCGCCATCGAGGATGGCGATGCGGCGCCCGAGGATCTCGGGCAGTTGCTGGGCACGGGTGTAGACGATCGGCTTCATGGGTCCGGATTGTAGAAAACGCGCCCGCGCCGCACCGCCAAAGCGGTCTTCGGGTCTTCGAGTCTTCAGGTCGGCGCGTGCCGGGCCGCGCGCGCCAGGCAGCCGACCGACAGCAGCGCCAGCAGGCCGCTGGCGACGATGGCCAGGTCGTAGCTCCCGCGCAGGTCGAACAGCAGGCCGGCCGCGCTGGCGCCGATCGAAGCGGCCACGCCGACCGCGATGTAGAGCGTGCCGAGGATGGCGCCCAGCGCGCGCGTGCCGTACCAGCGCGCCGCCAGCGCCGGATAGAGCGCGATGCAGCCGCCGTTGGCCGCGCCGAACAGCAGTGCGAACAGCGCCAGCGAAGCGAAGCCGCCGGCGGCCCACCACAGCAGGTGCAGCGCGGCCAGCGCCAGCGTGAGCAGCGAGAGCAGCCGGCGCGCGCCGAGCCGGTCGCCGAGCCCGCCGAGCACCAGCCGGCCGCCGACGTTGCCCACGCCGATCAGTCCGATCAGCAAGGTGGCGTCGGCCGCGCCGATGCCCAGCCCCTGCGCCGCCGGCGCCACGTGGACCAGCGCGACGAACAGTCCGATCGAGCCCCAGCCGATGGCCGCGAAGTACCACCAGAAGCAGGCGCCGCGCACCGCCGCGCGCCAGCGCAGGCCGGTCTCGACGGGCGCACCCGCCGCAGCGGACACCCGATCGCCGTCGGGCAGCAGGCCGAGTTCCTGCGGCCGGGCCCGGATCGCCCAGGCCGCCACGCCGCCGAGCAGCAGGATGCCGAGCGCGAACAGCTGCATCGTGGCCTGCCACGACAGGTGCTGCTGCAGTGCGCCGGCCGTCACCGGGCCGACGAAGGTGCCGAGCCCGGTGCCGGCCAGCGCCAGCCCCGAGGCCCGGCTGCGCCGGCGCACGAACCAGCGCTGCACCGCGGCCACCGCCGGCACGTAGACCAGGCCGACGCCGAAGCCGACGAACAGGCCGAACAGCGCGAACAGCACCGCCAGCGACGGCGCCAGGCTGGCCAGCGCGAAGCCGGCCGCCAGCAGCACGATGCCGGTGCCGACCACCGCGCGCAGCGGAAAGCGGTCGGCCAGCGCGCCCGAGAAGGCGCCGACGATGTAGTAGAGCAGCGCGGTGGCCGAGAACAGCGAGGCGACCGGGAAGCGCCCGGCGCCGAAGCTGGCCTGGATGCCGGCGAAGAAGGCGCCGAAGGAATAGGCGGCGCCGAACACCAGCGCCAGCAGCACATGGGCCGCCGCGACGACGCCCCAGCCGCGAAAGAGCCTCATGGCGCCTTCGACATGATCGCGTCCATCGCCGCGACGAAGCGCTCGAGCTCGTGCGGCGCGCCGACCGAGACGCGGATGAAGCGCTCGAAGCCCGGCTCCTTCCACGGCTTGACGATGATGCCGCGCGCCAGCAGCGCCTCGTTGACCGGCCCGTTCGGCCGGCCCAGGTCGATGAACAGGAAGTTGGCCGCCGAGGGCGCGATGCGCAGCCCCGGCCAATCGCGCGCGCGCAACTGTGCGGCCAGCGCGTCGCGCAGCCGCACCGTCTGTTCCACGGCCGCCTGCATGCAGGCCTCGTCGCCCCAGGCCGCGAGCGCCGCAACCTGCGCCGCGAGGTTCACGTTGAAGGGCGTGCGCACGCGATCGAGCAGCTGCACCAGCGCCGCGTCGGAAGCGATGCCGTAGCCCACGCGCAGGCCCGCCAGGCCCCAGGCCTTGGAGAAAGTGCGCAGCACGATCCACGGGAAGGCCACCGCCTCGCCGCGCAGCCGCGCGAGCACGTCGGGGTAGCCGCTCGCGAGCCGCGCGTATTCGTAGTAGGCCTCGTCGACCACCAGCAGCGTGCCCGCGGGCACGGCGGCCAGCAGGCGCTCGAAGTCCCGCGTGTCGAACATGCAGCCGACCGGGTTCGAGGGATTGGCCAGCATCACCAGCTTGGGGCCGCGCGCGAGCGCCGCGCACCAGGCCTCGATGTCGAAGCCCAGCTCGGGCGTGAGCGCCAGCAGCTCGACCTGCGCGCCCATCATGCGCGGATAGATCTCGTGCAGGCCGAAGGCCGGGCGCTGCGTGAGCACGCGGTCGCCGGGGCCCAGGAAGGCCTGGCACAGCATCTGGAGGATGTCCTCCGAGCCGTTGCCGATCACCAGTTCCGACGGCCGCGCGCCGCTGCGTTCGGCGATCGCGGCGCGCAATGCGGTGCAGTGGGCATCGGGGTAGGTGCCCGCGCGCGCCGCCAGGTCGACCAGCGCGCGCGCCACCGCGGGGCTCGCGCCGTAGGGGTTCTCGTTGCTCGCGAGCCGCGCGATCTGGTCGACGCCGTAGCGCGCGCGCACGGCCTCCGAGGACAGGCCGGCGTTGTAGGCCGGCAGCGGCGCGACTTCGGGTCGCGCGAGGGCATGGATGGCGGTCGTGTTCACAGGTCGAATACCTTGCCGGGGTTGAGCAGGTGGAGGGGATCGAGCGCCTGCTTGATGGCGCGCATCGCGGCCAGTTCGTCAGGAGTGCGGCTCGCGCCCAGGTAGGGCTTCTTGTGCAGGCCGATGCCATGCTCGGCCGAGATGCTGCCGCCGCGGGCCTCGACCTGCGCGTAGACCAGGCGCTCGAAGGCCTCGGCTTCGCCGCCGATGGCCCGGCCGTCGGTGGTCACGTGCAGGTTGCTGTCGCCCACGTGGCCGAAGAACAGCGAGTGGTGCCCGGGCCAGCGCGCATCGAGCGCCGCGCGGCAGTCGTCGGCGAAGCGACCGATGCTGGCCATCGGCAGGCTCACGTCGAGGTTGATCGGCGGATGCATGTGCACCGGCAGCTCGGCCGTGGCCTCGCGGATCTTCCAGAAGGCGCGCGCCTGCGATTGCGACTGGGCGATGACGGCATCGACCGCCGCGCCCTCCTCCATCGCGCCGGCCAGCGCCGCCTCGAGCGCCTCGCGCAACGCGGCCTCGTCCTCGCCGGCCACGTCGACCAGCGCCACCAGCGGATGCGCCGCGTCGAAGGGCTCGCGCAACTGCTGCCAGCGCAGCGAGGTCTGCACGAAGTCGCGCCACATCAGCTCGAAGGCCGCCAGCGCGCCCGGAAAGCGCGCGCCGAGCCGGCGCAGCAGCACCAGCGCGGCCTCGAAGTCCGGCAGCGCGACCAGCGCCGTGGCCTTGGCGCGCGGTGCCGGATGCAGCCGCAGCAGCGCGCGCGTGATCACGCCCAGCGTGCCCTCGGCGCCGATGAAGAACTGCTTGAGGTCGTAGCCGGTGTTGTTCTTGAGCATGGGCCGCAGCATCGGCAGCACGCGGCCGTCGGCCAGCGCCACCTCCAGGCCCAGCGCCTGCTCGCGCATCATCCCGAACTGCAGCACGCCGTTGCCGCCCGCGTTGGTCGACAGCGCGCCGCCGATCTGGCACGAGCCGCGCGCGCCGAAGTCCACGCCGAACAGCAGGCCCCGCGCGGCGGCCGCCTCCTGCACCGACTGCAGGGTGGCGCCGGCCTGCACGGTCAACGTGCCGGCGGCGGCATCGAGCGACTCGATGGCATTCATGCGTTCGAGCGAGAGCGCGATCGCATCCGCGCGCGGCACCGCCGCACCGGCCAGCCCCGTGAGCCCGCCCTGCGGCACCACGGGCACGCGGTGCTCGCTGCAGAGGCGCAGCACGGCCGACACCTCGCGCGTGTCGCGCGGGCGCACCAGCGCCAGCGGCAGCACCGGCGCCACGCCGCTCCAGTCGCTGCGGTGGCGCTCGGCGATGGCCTCGCCGCGCAGCACCTGGCCGGCGCCCAGCGCCTCGACGAGCGCGGCGAGAAAGGCCTCCTGGCTCATGGCCGGCTCACCCGCGGCCTTCGACGAAGTCGAGCACCGCCTCGAGCATGCGGCGCACCTGCGGCTGCACGCCGGCCGCCACCTGGGGCAGGTAGGCGAAGGGCAGTGCCTCCTGCATGTAGCTCGATTGCGTCATCTCGAGCTGCACCGCGTGCACGCCACCCGCGGGATTGCCGTACTGGCGCGTGATGTGGCCGCCCTTGAAGCGGCCGTTGAGCACGCCGGTGTAGCCGGGATTCGACGTCGCGATGCCCAGCAAGGTGGCGGCGAGCGCCGGGTCGCAGCTCTTGCCGTCGGCGGTGCCGAGGTTGAGGTCGGGCAGCTTGCCCTCGAAGAAGCGCGGCAGCACCGAGCGGATCGAGTGCGCGTCCCACAGCGCGATGGTGCCGTGCGCGGCCTTGAGTCGCGCCAATTCGGCCGCGAGCTGCGCGTGATAGGGCTGCCAGATCGCCTCGCGGCGCGCGGCGATCTCGGCCTCGCCGGGCACATCGCCCGCGGCGTACAGCGGCGTGTCGTCGAAGGTGTCGACCGGGCACAGGCCGGTGACGCTCTGGCCCGGGTAGAGGCTGGCGCCGTCGGGCGGACGGTTGAGGTCGATCACGTAGCGCGAGTGCGTGGCCACCAGCACCGAGGCGCCGAGCGCGTCGGCGAAGTCGTAGAGCTGCTCGAGGTGCCAGTCGGTGTCGGGTACATGGCGCGCCTCCTCGGTGAAGCGCGCGAGCAGCGCGCCCGGCACGTGGGTGCCCACGTGCGGCATCGAGATCAGCAGCGGGCGCGTGCCCTGGCGAAAGCGGAAGGCCGGTTCGGTGGTGGTGAAGCTCATGGCATGGGGTTCCTCAGTCTTGAAGCAGTTGGGTGCGCGCGGCCACGAAGGCGGACGCGGCCTCGGCATGCAGCGCATGGCGCCCGGCGGCGACGCGCGGGCGGCCCGCCACCCACACGGCGTCGATGGCGCGGGTGCGGTGGCTCGCGAAGACGTGCGCCGACAGCATGTCGGGCGCCGACAGCCCCTGCAGCGCGAGCCGTTGCGCATCGAGCACCACGAAGTCGGCCTGCTGGCCCGCCGCGAGGCCGCCGATGGCGCGGCCCGCGGCCTGCGCGCCGCCCTGCACCGCCTGCAGGGTCAACGCGGTCGCCACCTGCGGCTGCGCCGCGGTCGCGCCCACGTTGCGCTGGCGCGTGCGCAGGCGCTGGCCGTACTCGAGCATCAGCAGCTCCTCGGCCGCATCGACGCAGGCGTGGCTGTCGGAGCCCAGGCCCCAGGCGCCGCCGTGCTGGCGCCAGGCCGCGAAGTCGAACAGGCCGTCGCCGAGGTTGGCCTCGGTGGTCGGGCAGAGGCCGGCGACCGCGCCGCTGCGGGCACCGCGCCGGTACTCGTCGGCGTCCATGTGCGTGGCATGCACCAGGCACCAGCGCGCGTCGACCGGCGCATGGTCGAGCAGCCATGCCACCGGGCGCTGGCCGCTCCAGGCGATGCAGTCGTCGACCTCCTTGGTCTGCTCGGCGATGTGGATGTGGACCGGCGCACCGGCCTCGATCGCATCGAGCCCCGCGAGCGCCTCGCGCAGCGCTTCGGGCGGCACCGCGCGCAGCGAGTGCGGCGCCAGGCCGAGCCGCGCGCCCTGCGCGTCGCAGGCGGGCTTCAGCGCCTCGAGCAGCCGCAGCATCGAGTCGGTGGAACGGATGAAGCGCCGCTGCCCCTCGTTGGGCGGCAGGCCGCCGAAGCCGCTGGTCTGGTAGAGCACCGGCAGCAGGGTGAAGCCGATGCCGGTCCTGTGCGCGGCGCGCAGCAGCGCGCGGCTCAGCGTGGCGTCGTCGGCATAGGGTTTGCCGTCGGCGTCGTGGTGCACGTACTGGAACTCGCAGACGCTGGTGTAGCCGGCCTCGAGCATCTCGGCATAGAGCCAGGTCGCGATGTCTTCCATCTGCCGCGGGCCGAGGCGCGCGGCGAAGCGGTACATCAGCGTGCGCCAGCTCCAGAAGCTGTCCTGCTGCTCGGCGCGGTGTTCGGTCAGGCCCGCGAAGGCGCGCTGGAAGGCGTGCGAGTGAAGGTTGGGCATGCCGGGGATCACGGGGCCGCTGGCCGTGTCGGCATCGGCCGGCTTGTCGGCATCGGCCCTCGCCTCGACGAGCTGGCCGGCCTCGTTCCATGCCAGCAGCACGTTCTTCGCCCAGCCGGTGGGCAGCAGCGCGTCGGCCGCGAACAGCGCGCGCGTCATGCCGAGGCTCCCACCGCGATGCGGCCCTGCCGCACCACGGTGCGCACGGGCCGCTGGCCGAACCAGTAGGCGAGCTCGGCCGCGTCGCGCACCGACCAGAGCACGAAGTTCGCGGGCCGGCCCGCGGCGATCGCGCCGTGCGAGGCTTCGAGGCCGAGCGCGCGCGCCGCATGCTGGGTGACGCCGGCCAGCGCCTCGGGCACGGTGAGGCGGAACAGGGTGCAGGCCATGTTGACCATCAGCAGCAGGCTCAGCGCGGGCGAGGTGCCGGGGTTGTGGTCGGTAGCGACCGCCATCGGCACGCCCGCGGCGCGCAGCGCCTCGATCGGCGGCAGGTGGGTGTCGCGCAGCGTGTAGTAGGCGCCGGGCAGCAGCACGGCCACGGTGCCGGCCGCGCGCATCGCCTCGATGCCCTCGGCCGACAGGTGCTCGATGTGGTCGCAGGACAGCGCGCCGTAGCGCGCGGCCAGCGCGGCGCCGCCCATGTCCGAGAGCTGCTCGGCATGCAGCTTGACCGGCAGGCCCAGCGCCCGGGCGGCCTGGAACACGCGCTCGGTTTCGTCGAGCGAGAAGGCGATGCGCTCGCAGAACACGTCGACCGCGTCGACCAGCCCCTCGGCCGCGAGCGCCGGCAGCATCTCGCGGCAGACCAGCTCGATGTACTCGCCGCTGCGGCCCGCGTACTCGGGCGGCAGCGCATGGGCGCCGAGGAAGGTGGTGCGCACCGTCACGCCGTAGTGCTCGCCGAGCCGCCGCGCCACGCGCAGCTGCTTGCGCTCGTGCGCGAGCGCGAGGCCGTAGCCCGACTTGATCTCGATCGCGCAGACGCCGTCGGCCAGCAATGCCTCGAGCCGCGGCGCGGCCTGGGCGAACAGCGCGTCCTCGTCGGCCTCGCGCGTGGCGCGCACCGAGGAGACGATGCCGCCGCCGGCCTTCGCCACCTCCTCGTAGCTCGCGCCCGCGAGCCGCATCGCGAACTCGTTGGCGCGCTGGCCGCCGTAGACCAGGTGGGTGTGGCAGTCGACCAGGCCCGGCGTGGCCAGCGCGCCGCCGCCGTCGTGCACGGGCAATGCGGCGTACTCGGCCGGCAGCGCGGCGCGCGCGCCGACCCAGCGGATCGTGCCCTGCGCGACGACGAGGGCGGCATCGTCCGATTCGATGCCGGGTGCGGCGCCCGGCGCGAGGCGCAGGCCGGTCCAGAGGCCGTCGGCGGAAGGATGGGAGAGGGTCATGGGTCTGTGGTCTCGGGTTGCGGCCTCAGGCGGGAACGATGCGCACGGCCACGAGGCGTGCCGTCGCGTCCTCGGGCTCGAGCTGCCAGCCGCGCGGGGCATCGGACCAGCACAGGCCCTCGCCCTCGCGGCACGCCGCGCCGCCGGCATCGAGCCGCCAGCCGCCGCGCAGCGCGAGCAGCACGCCATGCGGCGCGGCTTCGAGCGCCGTGGCGCCGTCGAGCACGCGCACCTCGGCGCGCCAGGCGCCGCGGCGGGTCATCACGTTGAAATCGCTCGAGGCGCCGCCCAGCAGCGTGCAGTCGAGCGCGGTGTCGCCGCTGAAGGCGAAGGGCCGGTGCGGCGCGTCGAGCGGATGGTCGATGGCGCCGTCGGCCGAGCGCAGCCGCACGCCGTCGCCCTCGAGCAGCATGATGCTGCGGTCGATGCCCGCGAAGCGCGAGAACGGCCCGGCCTGCGCGATGCTGGCGATGCTCACGCGCCAGCCGAAGTCCTCGAGCCCGGCGCCGGCCGGCCAGCAGGCGATCTCCTGCGTGGTGCCGCCGCCGTTCTTCCACGGCATCACGGGCAAGGTGGCGCGCGAGAAGCGCTGCGTGCCGCCGGCCATGCTCAGCCCTTGATCATCGGCAGCTTCAGGCCCTGCTTCTTCGCGGTGGCCACGGCGATGTCGTAGCCCGCGTCGGCATGGCGCATCACGCCGGTGGCGGGGTCATTGAACAGCACGCGTTCGATGCGCCTGGCGGCGGCATCGGTGCCGTCGCAGACGATCACCACGCCCGAATGCTGCGAGTAGCCCATGCCCACGCCGCCGCCGTGGTGCAGGCTGACCCAGGTGGCGCCGCCCGCGGTGTTGAGCAGCGCGTTGAGCAGCGGCCAGTCGCTCACGGCATCGGTGCCGTCCTTCATCGCCTCGGTCTCGCGGTTGGGGCTGGCGACCGAGCCGGTGTCGAGGTGGTCGCGGCCGATCACGATCGGGCCCTTGAGCTCGCCCGACTTCACCATCTCGTTGAAGGCCAGGCCGGCCCTGTGGCGCTCGCCGAGGCCCAGCCAGCAGATGCGCGCGGGCAGGCCCTGGAAGCTGATGCGCTCGCGCGCCATGTCGAGCCAGCGGTGAGTGTGGGTGTTCTCGGGGAACAGTTCCTTGATCTTGGCGTCGGTCTTGTAGATGTCCTCCGGATCGCCCGAGAGCGCGACCCAGCGGAACGGGCCCTTGCCCTCGCAGAACAGCGGCCGGATGTAGGCCGGCACGAAGCCCGGGAAGTCGAAGGCGTTCTTCACGCCCTCGTCGAAGGCCACCTGGCGGATGTTGTTGCCGTAGTCGACGGTCGGGATGCCCATGGCCTGGAAGTCGAGCATGGCCTGCACGTGCACCGCGCACGACTGCGCGGCCGCCTTCTTGAGCGCGGCATGCTGCGACTCGTCCTTCATCGCGGCCTGCCATTGCGCCACGCTCCAGCCCGCGGGCAGGTAGCCGTTGATCAGGTCGTGCGCCGAGGTCTGGTCGGTCACGAGGTCGGGCTTGAGGCCGCCGGCCTTCGCGCGCTTCACCAGTTCCGGGAGGATCTCGGCCGCGTTGCCCAGCAGCGCGATCGACACCGCTTCCTTGGCGTCGCAGTGCTGCTTGATCAGTTCGAACGCATGGTCGATGTCGCGCGCCTGCTTGTCGACGTAGCGGGTGCGCAGGCGGAAGTCGATGCTCGACTGCTGGCACTCGATGTTGAGCGAGACCGCGCCCGCGAGCGTGGCCGCGAGCGGCTGCGCGCCGCCCATGCCGCCGAGGCCGGCCGTGAGGATCCACTTGCCCGCCAGGCTGTTGTTGTAATGCTGGCGGCCGGCCTCGACGAAGGTCTCGAAGGTGCCCTGCACGATGCCCTGGCTGCCGATGTAGATCCAGCTGCCGGCCGTCATCTGGCCATACATGAAGAGGCCCTTGCGGTCGAGCTCGTTGAAGTGCTCCCAGTTGGCCCACTGCGGCACCAGGTTCGAGTTGGCGAGCAGCACGCGCGGCGCGTTCTCGTGCGTCTTGAACACGCCCACCGGCTTGCCCGACTGGATCAGCAGGGTCTCGTCGTCCTCGAGCTCCTTCAGCGAGGCGAGGATCTGGTCGAAGCATTCCCAGTTGCGCGCGGCGCGGCCGATGCCGCCGTAGACCACGAGGTCCTGCGGCCGCTCGGCCACTTCGGGGTCGAGGTTGTTCTGCAGCATGCGGAACGGGGCCTCGGTGAGCCAGCTCTTGCAGTTCAGCTGGCTGCCGCGCGGAGCGCGGATCACGCGCGTGGGGTCGTGGCGCGGATCGGCGCCGGTGGCAGCGTTGGCGGCGATGAATTTGTCGGGTGCGTTCATGGCGGGAGTCCTTTCGATGGCAAGGAAGGTCGGACGAGGAATCGGGGAAGGTTCAGGCGCGGCTCGGCAGCACGGCGGCCAGCGGCGCGGCCCAGTCGCCGCGGCGGGCCCACAGGCGCATGGCTTCCACGTCGGGCGCCATGAAGCGGTCCTGCTCGATGAAGGCCACGCGCTCGCGGATGGCGGCGAACTCGGCCTCGACCAGCGCGGAACTGCGCGGGCTGTCGGCGTTGCGCTTGAGCTCGATGCCCTGGCAGGCGCCCATGGCCTCGATGCCGACCACCACCGCGGTGTTGTCGACCATGTCGGCCAGGCGGCGGCCCGCGAAGGTGGCCATCGACACGTGGTCTTCCTGGTTGGCCGAGGTCGGCAGGCTGTCGACGCTGGCCGGATGGGCCAGCGACTTGTTCTCGGAAGCGAGCGCCGCGGCCGTGACCTGGGCGATCATGAAACCGGAGTTGACGCCGCCGTCGCGCACCAGGAAGGGCGGCAGGCCCGAGAGGCCCGAGTCGAGCAGCAGCGCGAGCCGGCGCTCGGAGATGGCGCCGATCTCGCTCACCGCCAGCGCGATGATGTCGGCCGCGAAGGCCACGGGCTCGGCGTGGAAGTTGCCGCCCGAGATCACGTCGCCGGTGTCGCTGAAGACCAGCGGGTTGTCCGAGGCCGCGTTGGCCTCGATGCGCAGCACCCGCGCCGCATGCGCGAGGTTGTCGAGGCAGGCGCCCATGACCTGGGGCACGCAGCGGATCGAGTACGGGTCCTGCACGCGGCCGCAGTCGGCGTGCGAGGGCACGATGGCGCTGCCCTCGAGCAGCGCGCGCACCGCGCCCGCCACCGCGATCTGGCCCGGCTGGCCGCGCGCGGCGTGGATGCGCTCGTCGAAGGGCTTGATCGAGCCCTGGATCGCCTCGAGCGAGAGCGCGCCCGCCATCAGGCCGGCGGCGAACACGTCCTCGGCGCCGAACAGGCCCGCCAGCGCGAGTGCGGTCGACACCTGCGTGCCGTTGAGCAGCGCCAGGCCTTCCTTGGGACCGAGCACGAAGGGCGCGAGGCCGATGCGGCGCATGGCCTCGGTGCCGCCGATGGTCTCGCCCTCGGGCGTGCCGACCTCGCCCTCGCCGATCAGCACGCAGGCCATGTGGGCCAGCGGCGCGAGGTCGCCCGAGGCGCCGACCGAGCCCTTGCTCGGGATGCGCGGCAGCAGGCCCGCGTTGAACAGCGCGAGCAGCGCGTCGACGATCTCGGGCCGCACGCCCGAATGGCCGCGCGCCAGGCTCACGGCCTTGGTGGCGAGCACCAGCCGCACCACGCCGTCGGGCAGCGGCGCGCCGGTGCCCACGCTGTGCGAGAGCACGAGGTTGCGCTGCAGCTCGGCCAGGCGCTCGGGCGGGATGATGGTCTGCGCGAGCTTGCCGAAGCCGGTGTTGATGCCGTAGACCACCTCGCCGGCCTCGACGATGCGGCGCACGGTGGCCTGGGCGGCCAGCAGGCCGGCGCGCGCGGCGCCGGCGAGCTCGAGCCGCGCGCCGCCCGCATGGATGCGGCGCAGCGCGGGCAGGTCGACCTCGCCGGGCGAGAGCACGAGCGATTCGGTGGCGGCGTTGGGAGCAAGCTTCATGGTGCGATCCTGTATATACAAGTAGGTGCGAAAAAAATCGAAGGCCGGGATGGCGTGCGTGGGTTCAGCCGAAGGCCTGGTTGCCGTCGACGCGGAAGCGGCTGCCAAGCCGGTAGCGCGAGGCCGGGTGCAGGCAGCGCACCAGCGTCACGGGCAGGTCGCGGGTCCAGGTGCGTCGGGTCAGCAGCAGACAGGGCTCGGCCGGCGGCATGTCGAGGCGCTCGGCCTGCTCGGCGGTGGGCAGCACCGCGTCGACCACGTGCTCGATCTGGTCGAAGGGCACGTTGCGCACCAGGTACTCGCCGGGCGAGACGACCGAGAAGTCCTGGTCGAGGAACTCGGGCACGGCGCGCGGATTGACGTAGCGGTCCTCGATCTGCACCGGCGTACCGTTCTCCAGGTGCAGGCAGACGGTGTGGAACACCGACTCGCCGGGCCGCAGGTCGAGCCACACGGCGATGTCGGGCGAGGCGGCGATGCGCTCGAGCGCGATGAACTCGCAGTGGTAGTCGTGGCCGCGCTGGCGGATCTCGCTCGCGATGTTGGCGATCTGCAGCAGCGTGGACTGCGGCTTGTTCTCGGCCACGAAGCTGCCCACGCCGGCCACGCGCACGATGCGGCCCTGCTCCGAGAGCTCGCGCAGCGCGCGGTTGGCGGTCATGCGCGAGATGGCGAACTGCGCCACCAGCTCGTGCTCGGACGGCAGCCGGTGGCCGGGCGGCCAGGTGCCGTCCTGGATCTTGCGCGAGATGTGGTCCTTGACCTGCGCGTAGAGCGCGAGCGATGGCGCGGCCGCGCTCGCGCCGGCGGGGCTGGGTGCGGAGGACGGCAGGTCGCGCTTCATCGCTCTCAATGCTCCGCCGACGCCATCGATTCGGCGCGGATCTCCTCGGTCAGCCGGGCCTTGATCTCCATGAACTCGGGCGAGGTCTTGATCGTGTAGTGGCGCGGATGCGGGAAGTCGACCGCGATCTCGGTCTTGATGCGGCCGGGCCGGGCGCTGAACACGGCCACGCGGTTGGCCATGAAGATGGCCTCGTCGATGTCGTGCGTGACGAACAGCACCGTCTTCTGCGCCGACTCCCAGATGCCCAGCAGCAGTTCCTGCATCAGCACGCGGGTCTGGTTGTCGAGCGCGCCGAAGGGCTCGTCGAGCAGCAGCATCTTGGGGTCGTTGGCCAGCGCGCGCGCGATCGCGGTGCGCTGCTGCATGCCGCCCGAGAGCTGCTTGGGATAGTGGTGCTCGAAGCCGCGCAGGCCGACCTTGGCGATGAAGAACTCGCTGCGCTCCTTCTGCTCGGCTTCGCTCATGCCGCGCTCGCGCAGGCCGAAGCGGATGTTCTGCGCGATCGTGAGCCAGGGGAACAGGGTGTAGCTCTGGAACACCACGCCGCGGTCGGCGCCCGGGCCCTCGATCGGCTGGCCGTCGAGCAGCACCTCGCCGGTGGTCGGGAAGTCGAGCCCCGCGACGATGCGCAGCAGGGTGGACTTGCCGCAGCCCGAGGGGCCGAGGATGGTGACGAAGTCGTTCTCGCGCACCTCGAAGTCGACCGGCAGCAGCGCCTGCGTGCGCTGGCCGCGCGTGCCGGTGAAGGTGCGCGAGACGCCGTGGATCGACAACTGGGCCGGCTTGACGATGGTGCTCACAGCGTGCTCCAGACGAAGAGGCGGCGGTTGACCGCCTTGAAGGCGAAGTCGGACACGAGGCCGATCACGCCGATGACGATGATCCCGAAGATGATCTGGCCGGTGTTCAGGAGCGCCTGGCTGTCGGTGATCATGTGGCCGATGCCCGAGGAGGAACCGATGAGCTCGGCCACGATGACGTAGGTCCAGGCCCAGCCCAGCACCAGGCGCAGGGTCTCGGCGATGCCGGGCGCGGCGCCCGGGATCAGCACGCGGCGCACGATGCCCCGGCTGCTGGCGCCCAGCGTGTAGGCGGCCTCCACCAGGTCCTTGCGCGCGCTGCCCACGGTCACGGCCACCATCAGGATCACCTGGAACACCGAGCCGATGAAGATCACCAGCAGCTTCTGGCTCTCGCCGATGCCGGCCCAGAGGATCAGGAGCGGAATGAAGGCCGAGGCCGGCAGGTAGCGGCAGAACGAGACGAAGGGCTCGAGGAAGGCCTCGATCGGCTTGTAGGCGCCCATCGCGATGCCCAGCGGCACGGCGATGACCGAGGCCAGCACGAAGCCGCCGACCACGCGCCACACCGTCATGCCGATGTCCTGGATGAAGTTGTACTCGGTGAACAGCAGCCAGCCTTCGCGCACCATCGTGACCGGGCTGGCCAGGAAGGTCGGCGAGACGAAGCCGCCGAGCGTGAAGAAGGCCCAGACGGCGAAGAACAGCACGAAGAAGCCGACGCCGAGCATCCAGCGCGCACGCGGGCTCACGGGTTCGAGCGGCGCCATCGCGCGGCGGCGCCGCGCGGCGGCCACGCGCACGGCGGCGGGGGGAACGGAGGCCGCCGCGGGAGCGGCTGGCGCGGAGGGGATGGCGGTCGTCGCTTCCATGGCGGGCGATGCGTGGCGCTTCGTCGTTGCGGCTCGGGGCGGCTTACTTGATGAAGCTCGCGTCGAAGGTCGCGGCCAGGTCCTCGGGCGCCTTGCGGATCACGCCGGCCTCCAGCAGGATCGGCACCGAGTCCTTCATGAACTGGGTCAGCTCGCCGCTGAAGAACTTCTGGTTCGCGGCCTTGTCCTGCCAGCGCAGGTAGGCCGAGGACTTGGCGAACTGCTCGCCGCTCTGCTTGACCGCGCTGCCCATCAGCTCGTTGGACTTGGCCGGGTCGGACTTGATCATCTCGAGCGCCTCGAAGTACGAGTCGGTCAGCGCCTGCGCGGCCTTGGCGTTGGCCTTGAGCCAGGTCGGCGCGCAGCCCACGGTGTCCATCACCATCGGGTAGTCGAGCGTGGTCGCGAGGATCTTGCCGGCCTGCGGGTTGGCGCGCACGGTCGACAGGTAGGGCTCGTAGGTCATGGCGGCGTCGTTCTGGCCCGCGACGAAGGCCTGGGCGGCCGGCTGGGGCTCGAGCGAGACCGTCTTCACGTCCTTGATGCTCATGCCGTTCTTCGACAGCATCCAGGCCAGGCCGAAGTACGGCGCGGTGCCGGGCGCGCTCACGCCGACGGTCTTGCCCTTGAGGTCGGAGAAGCCCTTGACGTCGTTGCGCACCGCGATGCCGTCGGCGCCGTAGGACTTGTCCATCTGGAAGATCTGCACGATCGGCACGCCGTTGGCGTTCCAGGCCACGTGCGTCTCGACCGTGGTGGCGGCGCACTGGATCGCGCCCGAGGCCAGCGCCAGGTGGCGGTCCTTCTGCGGGATCATCTTGAGTTCCACGTCGAGCCCGTTCTTCTTGAAGATGCCGGCCTTGTCGGCCAGCGACAGCGGCGCGAAGCCGGTCCAGCCCGACATGCCGAGCGTGATCTTGGTCTGGGCGGCGGCGCCCCCGGCCGCGCCCGCGATGCATGCACCGGCTGCCAGCAGCGTGGCGATCTTTGCGACTGTCTTGGCCATCGAGGCCCTCCTGTTCGTGTGAAGCGTCAATTGAATCGGCTGGCAGCGCCCGTCGGAGCTTTCCGTGGTACGCGGCCGCAGTGTCATTCGCCTGAACACCCCTGTATATACAGGATAACCCGAAAAAGCCGCGGCGGAAACGGTGCAAGCCGGCACGGGGCGCACCTTGTATTGGTGCGAACCGCCCGATGCATGCACCAGCATGCTGTCTATACAGGCATCTCAAGCGAATGCCGACCGCTTGCAAACGGCGTGCCAGCCGCGCCGGCCGCCCGGACCGACGGGCGGTCGTACCCGGCCGGGCGACCGCAGCGGCGCGCCTGCTGCGCTGCGGCGACAATCGACCCCTTTCGTCGCCACCCAGCCCGCCGCCTTGTCCAATTCACCTTCCGCCGACCCCGCGCAGATCCTGCACGAGGTCTTCGGCTACGCCGCCTTCCGCGGTCCGCAGGCCCCGATCGTCGACCACGTGACCGGCGGCGGCGACGCCCTGGTGCTGATGCCCACCGGCGGCGGCAAGTCGCTGTGCTACCAGATCCCCGCGATCGCGCGCCAGCGCGCCGGGCACGGCATCGCGGTGGTGGTGTCGCCGCTGATCGCGCTGATGCACGACCAGGTCGGCGCGCTGCACGAGGCCGGCGTGGACGCCGCCTTCCTCAATTCCACGCTCGACTGGCAGCAGACGCAGGACGTCGAGCGCCGCATGGCGCGCGCCGAGGTCACGCTGCTGTACGCCGCCCCCGAGCGCGTGACCACGCCACGCTTCCTCGAGCTGATGGACGCGCTGGCCGCGCGCGGCAAGCTGTCGATGTTCGCGATCGACGAGGCGCATTGCGTGAGCCAGTGGGGCCACGACTTCCGTCCCGAGTACCGCGCGCTCACGGTGCTGCACGAGCGCTACCCGGGCGTGCCGCGCATCGCGCTGACCGCCACCGCCGACGCGCTCACGCGCGCCGACATCGTCGAGCGGCTGCAGCTCGAGCAGGCGCAGCAGTTCGTCTCGAGCTTCGACCGGCCGAACATCCGCTACACCATCGTCGAGAAGAAGGAAGCCACCACGCAGCTGCTGCGCTTCATCGAGCGCGAGCACGAGGGCGATGCCGGCGTGGTCTATTGCCAGTCGCGCAAGCGCGTGGAGGACGTGGCGGTGGCGCTGCGCGACGCGGGCATCAACGCCCTGCCCTACCACGCGGGGCTCGACGCCTCGGTGCGCCAGGCGCACCAGGACCGCTTCCTGCGCGAGGAAGGCATCGTGATGTGCGCCACCATCGCCTTCGGCATGGGCATCGACAAGCCCGACGTGCGCTTCGTGGCCCACCTCGACATGCCCAAGAACATCGAGGGCTACTACCAGGAGACCGGCCGCGCGGGCCGCGACGGCGAGCCGGCCCAGGCCTGGATGGCCTACGGCCTGCAGGACGTGGTGAACCAGCGCCGCATGATCGACGAGAGCCCGGCCGGCGAGGAATTCAAGCAGGTGATGCGCGGCAAGCTCGACGCGCTGCTCTCGCTGGCCGAGGCCAGCGACTGCCGGCGCGTGCGCCTGCTGGGCTACTTCGGCGAACAGAGCACGCCCTGCGGCAACTGCGACAACTGCATCGCGCCGCCGCAGGTCTGGGACGGCACCGACGCGGCGCGCAAGCTGCTGTCCACGGTCTACCGCGTGCAGCAGCAAAGCGGCATCAGCTTCGGCGCCGGCCACGTGATGGACATCCTGCGCGGCAAGGAGACCGAGAAGGTCAAGCAGTTCGGCCACGAGCGCATCAGCACCTTCGGGCTCGGCGCGGAATTCAGCGAGGTGCAGCTGCGCGGCGTGCTGCGCCAGCTGATCGCGATCGGCGCGGTGGCGGTCGACGCCGAGGCCTACAACACGCTCAAGCTCACCGAGGGCTCGCGCGCGGTGCTGCGCGGCGAGACCACGGTGTCGCTGCGCGAGTCGATCTCCTCGCCGACGGCGCGCGGCGGCAAGTCGCGGCGCGAGAAGACCGCGCGCGGCGCGCCCTCGCCGGCCGCGGCCGCGCTCGACGCGCAGGGCCAGTCGCGCTTCGACGCGCTCAAGGCCTGGCGCGCCGAGGTGGCGCGCGAGCACAACCTGCCGGCCTACGTGATCTTCCACGACGCCACGCTGGCCGCGATCGCCGAGCGGGCACCGGCCACGCTCGAGGACCTGAAGGGCATCAGCGGCATCGGCACGAAGAAGCTCGAGGCCTACGGCAGCGAGGTGCTGCGGGTGTGCTCGGCCTTCTAGCCGGCCCACCCACCGCGCGCCACGGCCTCAGTTCGTGACCGGCAGCTTCACCGGCACCGGCCGCGTGAGCAGGTCGACGTAGAGGTCGTAGAAGCGCGCGTTGTCGAACTTCTTCACCACCTTCATCTTCTGCAGCGGCACGCCCGCGGGCGGCGTGGCATAGCCGACCGAGCGGCCGTTCTCGGGATCGCCGGGCTTGGCGATCACGTCGACGTACTCCTCGCTGACCTCGGTCGCGTAGCTCGGGTCGAGCAGGTAGGCGATGGTCAGCGTGTCCCAGATGTTCGAGGTGTAGCCGGGCTTGGTCTCGAACGAGTCCGCGAACCACTCCTTGCGGAAGACCTCGGTGACCGGCGTCGGCGTGGCCGGGTGCGCGATCTTGTCGTAGATGGCCTTGGTCATCAGCACGGTGTCGGTCACGTCCAGCGGCAGCACCACCTGCGGGATCGGCAGCCGCACCACGTACTGCGCCGCGTCGGGATCGAACCACCAGTTGAACTCGGCCGTCTTCGTCGTGTTGCCGGCCACGTGGACCGCGCCGCCCATGTAGATGATCTCCTTGATCAGAGGCACGATCTCGGGCGCGCGCTTGGCGGCCAGCGCGATGTTGGTGAGCGGGCCGATCGCGAGGATGCTGACCTGCTTCGGGTTCGCCTTGATGGCATCGATCAGGAAGTCGACCGCGCCCTTGGCCTGCGCCTTGGTGCGGGTGGCGAAGCCGTCGGGGATCGGCACCAGGTCGGCGTCGCTCTTGGGCTCGGGCGAGCTCCAGGCGCCCAGGTAGCCGTCGCCGCCGGCGCCGGCCTTCATTTCGGCGTCGATGTCCGCCTTGGTGTGGTTCAGCGCGTAGTTCTCGCCCACGTAGACGCCGATGCGATCGCCCACGCCGAGCCGCTCGACCGACTTCAGCGCCTCGGCCACGCCCTGGCGCAGCCACTTGTTGCCCGACACCACGCTGATGCCCAGCACGTCGACCTTGCCCTCGGCCTGCAGCTGCGCGGCCATGGCGCCGAGCTGGCCGTCGTCGCTCATCGTGTTGTAGTCGCTGTCGATGATGATCTTGCGCGCCGGCGGAGGGGGTGGCGGCGGTGGCGGCGGGGGTGGGGGCGGCGGCGCGCTGCCGGTCGGCACGAACGCGAAGCCGTTGCTGCCACCGCCGCCGCAGGCGGTGAGCACCGCGGCCGACAGGGTCGACACGATCCATCGTCTTCTGGGCATCTGCATTTCTCTCTCCTTGGAATAGTGGTTGTCTTCTGGGGGAAGCCATCGAACCGGCGTTCGAACGAAAACGTTTGCGCAAACGTTTGCCAAATTCTGGGCGCGACGGCACGGCACTGGCAAGGCCCGGGGCCTAGGGGTTTTCCGCGAGGAGGAGGGTGCGCGGACTTCGCGCGCGGGCCAGCGAAAACGGGCCCGATGGGCCCGTTTCCAGGTTCGGCGGCCAAGGCGCCGGGGGCTGGCGGGTCAGTCGGTCTCGATCAGCCGGTTCTCGCGCAGCGGCGAGCGCAGCAGCAGCATCGGACCCGCGTCCTGCGCCGCGTCCGTCTTCTCGAGCTCGGGCGCCGTGCGCGCCGCGGCCGCGACCGGCACCGGGCAGCTGCCGGTGCTGCGCAGCGCGAGCGCGGCCGAGAACCGGCCCTCGTTCGGATCGCCCAGCGCATGCGAGAAGTCGTCGGCCACCGTGCAGTTGGGCGCGAAGCCGTCGCCGTAGTCGCCGAAGCCCTTGTTGTTCACGCCCTGGAACTGGATCGCGAAGTAGGTGGTGCCGCAGTTGTCCTGCGGATAGAAGCCGTAGGGCTTGCCGCAGGTGGCGCCGCCCACGAGGTTGACCTTGACGTCCACGCCGCGCAGCCCGTTGATGACCGACTCGCTGGCCGAGCAGGTGTCGGGGCTGGTGAGCACCGTGACCTGCGACAGGCCGAGCTGCGGCAGGGCCTGGCCGTTGCGCGAGGTGCCGAGGAAGAACAGCGGCGGCTGCAGGCCGAAGGGGTTCTTGTTGTTGAAGGCCAGGCGCTCGAAGGTCTTGCCTGCGGTCGCGGTCGGCGAGGCCACCATGTAGGCCAGCCGGCTCGCGATGTTGAGCTGGCCGCCGCCGTTGTAGCGCATGTCGAGCACGAGGTCCTGCACGCCGTCGGCCTGGAACTTGTTCATGGCCGAGATCAGCTGCGCCTCGGAGGTCGTGATGTGATCGTTGAACAGCAGGTAGCCGACGCGGCCACTCGGCGTGTCGACGGTTTTCACGTTCTGCACCGGCGTGCGCGTGATCCGCGCGGAGGCCAGCGTGACGGTGCGCGTGGCGCCGCCGGCCTCCTCGAGCTTGAAGCTGTGCGACTCGCCGATAGCGTCGGGCGACAGCGCGCTGTTGATGGCGGTGGTGTTGGTGCTGTTGACCACGCTGATGCCGTCGATCTCGAGGATCTTGGCGCCGCGCGCGATGCCCGCGTTGGCGGCCGGCGAGTTCGGCTCGGTGAAGGCCACGCGCAGGTCGCGCGGGCGCGAGTTGCGCACGAACGCGAACTCGATGCCGTAGCCGGCCGAGACGCCGGCCTCCGACAGCTGGCGGTAGACCTCGGTGTCGTAGACGTAGTGGAAGCGGTCCTTGGCACGGCCCGAGGCCGTGGTGGCCGGCGTCTTCAGCACGTTGAAGTAGGCCACCGGCGTTGCGTAGTCGGCCGCCTTCAGCGTGGTCGGCACCTCGCTGTACCAGAGATAGGTTTCGTCGATCCAGGCGCGCACCCAGCGCTTCTCGATCGCGAGCGAGCCGGCGCGGTCGGGGTAGCCGAGGCCGGTGGCCGGATTGATGCCGCCGCGCGGCGCGGCGCACTGGCCGGCCACGCTGGACGAGGCCACGATGGTGTCGTCGTCGCCCGTGCCGGTGCCGGGGTTGCCGGTGCCCGGAACGATCGGAAAGCCGCCGCCTCCGCCCCCGCCCCCGCCGCCGCAACCGGCGAGCAGCCCCGCGAGGGCCAAGGCACCGGCCAGGGCCCAGGGGCCCGGGACCCGGGCATGTGGCCGCGCGCGGCCTGCGTTGCGAAACCTCATCGAAGCTCTCCCCCATTCGAGCCCGCGGACGCGGACGGACGTCTGAATCCGGAAGCGCGTGTCTCCCGGCGTGATGGCGGCTCCCGTCCGCCTTTCTTTCTTCTTGCTGCGCCCCGGCGGCGCGCGACCGCTACTGCACGAAGCCCATGCCGCGCGATTCGCGCACTTCGGGCTTGATGCGGTGCTCGGCCTCGAGCTGGTCGAGGAACTCGGCGGCCGAGAACTCGGTCGCCAGGATATCGGTCTGTCGTTTCACCGCCGCGAAATCGCCGGGGCACAGCTGCGCGAGCTGCGCCAGCCGCGCGCGGATCTCGCCCGCGAGCAGCGAGGCGTCGCCCGCGAGCGCCTCGGTCACGAACATGCGCTCGCGCTGCGCCGCGGTCAGCGGCATGAACTTGATCTTGAAGGTGAAGCGCCGCAGCGCCGCCTGGTCGAGCCGGTCGAGCAGGTTGGTGGTGCACACGAAGATGCCGTTGAAGCGCTCCATGCCCTGCAGCATCTCGTTGACCTCGGTGACCTCGTAGGTGCGCTGGGCACCGCGGCGGTCCTGCAGGAAGCTGTCGGCCTCGTCGAGCAGCAGCACGGCCTTCTCGCTCTCGGCCTCGCGGAACATGGCGGCCATGTTCTGCTCGGTCTCGCCGACGTACTTGCTCATGAGGTCACTGGCCTGGCGCACGATCAGCGGCCGGCCGATGGCCTTGGCGATGTGCTCGGCGAGCGCGGTCTTGCCGGTACCGGGTGCGCCGTAGAAGCACAGCGTGCCGTGGCCGCGCGCCTTCAGCGCCTCGACCACGCGCGGGATCTCGAAGCGGGTCTCGACGTTGAGCATGTCGAGGTCGTAGGTGGTCACGGTGCGGCGCTCGCCGCGGCCGGTGTCGGTGGTGCCCAGCGCGAGGTCGGCATTGCGCAGCTGGCGTTCGATCAGCGCCTCGACCGAGGCGCCATCGGTCCGGGCCAGGCCCGCGAAGCGCACCGCGGTGCGGATCTGCGCCGGCGTCAGGCCCTTGCGCCCGGCCAGCTTGGCCGTGAAGGCCTCGGACACCGTCACGCCCTCGAGCGTCTTCTTCACCAGTTGCTCGCGCGCGCCCGGCGGCGGCGACTTGAGCTCGAGGTGGTAGGCGAAGCGGCGGCGGAACGCGGGATCGATCTGCTCGATGCGGTTGGTGACCCACAGCGTGGGCACCGGGTTGGCCTCGAGGATCTGGTTGACCCAGGCCTTGCCGCTGACGCTGCCGTTGGCCGGCGCGGGAATCTGCTCGGCGCGCGCCATGTACTGCGCGGCCTCGGTGCTGATCGGCGGGAACACGTCCTCGACCTCGTCGAACAGCAGCGCGGCCTGGGCGCTGCCCTTGAGGAAGACCTGCGCGATCTGCAGCGAGCGGTAGCGGTCGCGGCCCGACAGCGAGTTGCCGTCGCGGTCGGCGTACTCGACCTCGAACAGCTCGAGCCCCGCGGCCTGCGCCACCACCTTGGCGAGTTCGGTCTTGCCGGTGCCGGGCGGGCCGTAGAGCAGCACGTTCACGCCGAGCTCCTTGCGCGCGACCGCCGCGCGCAGCAGCGTGACGAGCACGCGCACCTCCTCGTCGACGAAGGAGAAGTCGTTGGGCAGCAGCGCGCTCTTGGCCGAGGGCCGCGTGAACACGGCCATCAGCTCGTTGTGGTCGCGGTACTCGCGCATCAGCACCGGCGGCAGCTTCTCGCTGACCTTCATCAGGTCGGCGAGGTCGGTGATGTTGTGCTCGGAGATCAGGTTCTCGACCAGCCCGATGCGCTCGAGCCGCGAGCCGGCACGCAGCGCCTCGCCGACCTCGCTCGCGTTCACGCCCGCGATGTCGGCGATCGCGGCATAGGCCTCGGGCGCGTTGTTGACCTTGAATTCGACCAGCAGCGAGCGCAGGTCGCGCTGGTAGCGCGCGAGCGTGCCGTACAGCAGCAGCGCGCGCTCGGCCTTGTTGAGCTGCAGCAGGCCCGCGAGCGCGTCGATGTTCTTCTCGACCAGCGTGGACTGCTTGCGCAGCGCATGCGTGAGCCAGTCGCGCGTGACGGCCAGCACCGAGAGCAGATCCTTGGGCTGGTCCTTCGCGTACTCGTCGAGGTAGAAGAACAGCGTGCCTTCCTCGTACGGGCCGCGCCAGACGCCGTGGCGCTCGAGCAGCGTGCGGCCGTCGAGGCTCTCGACGCCCTTCCAGGCCTCGTTGCCCGCGCAGCGGCGGCCGAGGAATTCGCGCAGCCGCTGCAGCACCGCGGCCGGCCACACCAGGTGGCGGCCGGTCAGCGAGAGCAGGCCGTTGATGTCGCGCCGCACGTTGAAGCGCGGCCCCTGCTTGGCGGCGAGCGTGAGCACGAAGTGCGAGCACATGAGCTCGAGCACCGGTGCTTCCTTGAGACCGGGCGACGGCAATGCCTGCCCGCGAACCGCAGCAGCCACCACATCGACACCCGCACGCTTGACCATCGGACGAACCTCCAGAGAGGGGAATTACCGGCCAGACCATAACGCAGACTTTTGGCTTCGGGAAGACGCCGAAAGGGTAAAAACCCTGGTGTCCGATTCCGTCCACAATGCGCGCCATGGTCGAAATCGAAGAAATACGCCGTGCCGCGGCACGCCTTTCGGGACAGGTGCTCGACACGCCCTGCGTGGAATCGCGCACGCTCTCGGAGATCGTGGGCGCGCAGGTGTTCCTCAAGTTCGAGAACCTGCAGTTCACCTCCTCGTTCAAGGAACGCGGCGCCTGCAACAAGCTGGTCGACCTGTCGGAGAGCGGCACCCGCGGCGTGATCGCGATGTCGGCCGGCAACCATGCGCAGGGTGTGGCCTATCACGCGCAGCGGCTCGGCCTGCGCGCGCTGATCGTGATGCCGCGCTTCACGCCCGGCGTGAAGATCGAGCGCACGCGCGGCTTCGGCGCCGAGGTGGTGCTGTACGGCGACACGCTCGACGCGGCGCGCGCCCATGCGGTCGAACTCGCGCAGCGCGAGGGCCTGGCCTTCGTGCATCCCTACGACGACGAGGCCATCATCGCGGGCCAGGGCACGGTGGCGCTCGAGATGCTCGCGGCCGAGCCCGCGCTCGACACGCTGGTGGTGTCGGTCGGCGGCGGCGGACTGATCGCGGGCATGGCGGTGGCCGCGCGCGCGCTCAAGCCCGGCATCGAGATCGTGGGCGTGCAGACCACGCGCTTCCCGGCCATGGTCAACGCGGTCCAGGGCACGCAGCATCCGCAGGGCAAGAGCACCATCGCCGAGGGCATCGCGGTCGGCACGCCGGGCGTGCTGACGCGCGAGATCATCGCGCGCCATGTCGACGACCTGGTGCTGGTGGACGAAGGCGACATCGAGCAGGGCGTGCTGATGCTGCTGGAAATCGAGAAGACGCTGGTCGAAGGCGCGGGCGCCGCCGGGCTGGCCGCGCTGATCCGCCACCCCGAACGCTTCAAGGGCAAGCGCGTGGGCCTGGTGCTGTCGGGCGGCAACATCGATCCGCTGCTGCTCGCGGCCATCATCGAGCGCGGCATGGTGCGCGCCGGCCGGCTCGCGCGGGTGCGCGTCAGCGCGCGCGATGTGCCGGGCTCGCTGGCCCAGATCACGGCCACCGTGGCCGAAGCGGGCGCTAACGTCGACGAGGTCCACCACCAGCGCGCCTTCACCATGCTGGCGGCGCAGAACGTCGACATCGAGCTGGTGCTGCAGACCCGTGGCCGCGAACACCTGGCCAGCGTGCTCGAAGCGCTGGCCGCCGCGGGCTTCGAGGCGCAGGAGCAGCACTGAGGACCGACCCCGGTTACGTCTGGTTCCAGGGGTCTCGCAACCCCCTAGACCGCGGGCATGCACCCCACCGGTAAAATGCCACCAGTTCGTGTCATTCAAAGTATCAGAGGTATTCCCGATGTCCCACCCCACTCCTGTCGAGCCCGCGCACGGCGCTGCCGTCGAGCAAGACACGGTCGAGTCGATCGTTCACCTGATGCCGATCGTGCTGCCGATCGCCGGCGGCGTGCTGATGCTGCTGCTCGCATCGATCGCCGTCTTCCTCGCCTGACAGGCATTTGCGCTCTCGTCCGCGGGTCGTGCGGCCCGCGCTGACGCATCCTCCTCTCCCGAGCCGAAACGTTTTCTCAAACGGACCTCCACGCCGCCGCGGCGTGGCGCACCGTTCGGAAAGACGATTTTTCAACTTAGGAGATTTCCGATGAACGCACCCACGAAGGGCCTTGGCATTCAGGCGCCCGCCTACGTCAAGAACGCCAAGCTGATTGCCTGGGTGGCCGACATGGCCGCGCTGTGCAAACCCGAATCCATCTACTGGTGCGACGGCAGCAACGAAGAGTACGACCGCCTCTGCCAGCAACTGGTGGACGCCGGCACCTTCCAGAAGCTCAATCCCGCCAAGCGCCCGAACTCGTTCCTCGCCTCCTCCGACCCGAGCGACGTGGCGCGCGTCGAGGACCGCACCTACATCTGCTCCGCCAACAAGGAAGACGCCGGCCCCACCAACAACTGGATGGCCCCGGCCGAGATGCGTGCCACTCTGCAGCCTCTTTTTGACGGCTGCATGAAGGGCCGCACGATGTACGTCGTGCCCTTCAGCATGGGCCCGCTGGGCTCGCCGATCGCGCACATCGGCATCGAGTTGTCCGACAGCCCCTACGTCGCGGTCAACATGAAGATCATGACCCGCATGGGCAAGGCCGTGTACGAGGTGCTGGGCGCCGACGGCGAGTTCGTGCCCTGCGTGCACACCGTGGGCGCACCGCTCGAGGCCGGCCAGAAGGACGTCGCCTGGCCCTGCAACAAGACCAAGTACATCGTCCACTACCCCGAGACGCGCGAGATCTGGAGCTTCGGCTCGGGCTACGGCGGCAACGCGCTCTTGGGCAAGAAGTGCTTCGCGCTGCGCATCGCCTCGAACATGGGCCGCGACGAAGGCTGGCTCGCCGAGCACATGCTGATCCTGGGCGTGACCAGCCCCGCGGGCAAGAAGCACCACGTGGCCGCCGCCTTCCCGAGCGCCTGCGGCAAGACCAACTTCGCGATGCTGATCCCGCCGGCCGGCTTCGACGGCTGGAAGGTCACGACCATCGGCGACGACATCGCCTGGATCAAGCCCCAGGCCGACGGCACGCTGCGCGCCATCAACCCCGAGGCCGGCTACTTCGGCGTGGCCCCGGGCACCAACGACCTGACCAACCCGAACTGCATGGCCAGCCTCGACCGCGACGTGATCTTCACGAACGTGGCGCTGACCGACGACGGCGACGTCTGGTGGGAAGGCATGGGCGACGCGCCCGCGCACTGCATCGACTGGCAGGGCAAGGACTGGACGCCGCAGATCGCCAAGGAAACCGGCGCCAAGGCCGCCCATCCGAACGCGCGCTTCACCGTGGCCGCCACCAACAACCCCGCGCTCGACGACGCCTGGGACGATCCCAAGGGCGTGAAGATCGACGCCTTCATCTTCGGCGGCCGCCGCTCGACCACCGTGCCGCTGGTGACCGAGGCCCGCAACTGGGTCGAGGGCGTCTACATGGCCGCGACCATGGGCTCGGAAACCACCGCCGCGGCCGCCGGCCAGCAGGGCGTGGTGCGCCGCGATCCGTTCGCGATGCTGCCGTTCATGGGCTACAACATGAGCGACTACTTCCAGCACTGGCTCGACCTGGGCAAGAAGCTGCAGGCCTCGGGCGCCACGCTGCCGCGCATCTACACCACCAACTGGTTCCGCAAGGGCGCCGACGGCAAGTTCGTCTGGCCCGGCTACGGCGAGAACATGCGCGTGCTCAAGTGGATGATCGACCGCATCGAAGGCAAGGCCGACGGCGTCGACCACATCACCGGCGTGAGCCCGCGCTACGAGGACCTCAACTGGACCGGCCTGGACTTCAGCGCCGAGCAGTTCGCCACCGTCACCAGCATCGACAAGGCCGCCTGGCAGGCCGAGCTCAAGCTGCACGACGAGCTGTTCGAGCAACTGGCCCATCACCTGCCGAAGGAACTGCCCGCGACCAAGGCGGCGATCGAACAGCGCCTCGCTGCCTGACGTGAACGCGCCCCGCGAGGGGTGCGCTCCAGACGCGAAAAAGCCGCCCTCGGGCGGCTTTTTCGTGGGCGCGATCGCGCGATGGGCTCAGTAGTAGCGCGAGCTGTTCATGCGGCGCATCGCTTCGTACAGCGTGGGCATGCGGGCCGCTTGCGTACGGGCGGCGGCGCCGGCCAGTGCGTCGATGCGGGCTGCGTCGGCCACGCTCGCCGTGCCTTCCGACTGCTGGCGCCAGACGGCGGCCTGCAGTTCGGCCATCACGCGCGGGTCGCTGTGCGCGGTTTCGAGGAAGCGGGCGTCGGCGCGGGCCGCGGCACGGCGCTGCGAGGCGGCCAGCCAGGCGGCGCCCAGCTTGTTGGCACCGTTGGCCAGCGAGCCGGCGAACAGGGCGATCACCGCGAAGGCGCCGGCGCAGACCAGGGCCCAGGCCGCGAGCAGCGCGCCTTCGTCCCAGTGGGTGACGATGGTGTCGGCCACCACGAGCACGGCCGAGACGATGGCGACGATCAGGAGCAGGATCAGCGGACGGGCGCTGCTGCCGCCGCGCGCGGCCTTCAGGTGTCCGAACAGGACTTCGGCGCGCTGGACGCCGGGGTGGACGGTGGGTTGGTCGACGTGTACGAAGCTGGTCATGGTGCCCTCCAAGGCGTGTTTCTATTTCCGATGGCTTGATATTAGGGTTTGCCCTAGTAACTTTCCACTTTATCTTTCTGATGTTTATCATTCACAAGACTGATGGACGTCAACTTCCGCACGCTCGACCTCAACCTGCTTCGCGTCTTCGACGAGGTGATGGCGGAGCGCAACCTCACGCGCGCCGCGCGCAACCTGTCGATCACGCAGCCGGCGGTGAGCAATGCGCTGCGGCGGCTGCGCGAGGTGCTCGGCGACGAACTGGTGCGCCGCGCCGGTGCCGGCGTGGAGCCCACGCCGCGCGCGCTGGCGCTATGGCCCACGGTGCGCGACGCGCTGCGCCAGCTGCAGCACACGCTGGCGCCGGGCGAGTTCGATGCCGGCACCGCCGACACCACCTTCCTGCTGGCCATGGCCGATGCCACCGCGGCCGAGCTGATGCCGGGCCTGGTGCGGATCGCCGAGACCGAGGCGCCGGGCATTTCGATGCGGGTGCTGCCGCTGACCACGCGCGACCCTCGCCGCATGCTCGAGCACGAGGAGGTCGACATGGCGATCGGCTACTTTCCGGCCGTGATCGCGAGCCTGGCGGCGCGCGGCCAGTCGGGCGTGGGCGTGCCCTTCGAGACCCAGCGGCTGTACCTGGGCCAGTACGTGTGCGTGATGCGCCGCGGCCATCCGCTGGCCGAGCAGCCGCTCACGCTCGACGGCTACTGCGCCGCGCGGCACCTGCTGGTGAGCTTCTCGGGCCGGCCCTACGGCTTCATCGACCAGACGCTGGGCGCCCTCGGGCGCGAGCGGCGCATCGTGGTGACGGTGAACCAGTTCTTCACCGCCGGCCAGGTGGTCGCGACCACCGATCTGCTGACGGTGCTGCCGCGCCATTTCGTGACGGTCACGGGCATCGGCGACCAGCTGGTGCTGCGCGACCTGCCCTTCGACCAGCCGCCGGTGCACGTGGATGCCATCTGGCACCGGCGCGCCCAGCACGCCCATTCGCACGAATGGCTGCGGCAGTCGCTGCTGCGCTCGGCGGCGGCAGCCTTCGCGGGCTCGATCCTCGGGCAGAAGGTGCCCGGTTGAAACGGCAGTGGGCCGTTCAGCGGACCACGCGCAGCCAGGCGGCTGCCGCGCCGCGCAGTTCCTGCGCGTGGTGGGCGTCGAGACCCGCGCGCACGTCGGCGCTTTCCATCAGCGCCGCGGCGTGGCTGGCCGGCGCAGAATGGGCGGAGGAACGGAAGAAACGTGCCACTTGGGCAATGAGGCTGAACATGATGGTGCGCGGCTCTTGGCTGCGCTGCAGTGGTTGATGCCCCATAGATTAGGGGTTAACCCTAGTTAAAAAATGCCACATCTATGCGTGATGCGCATAGACTGATCCACCTAGATAGAAACCCTGATGAAACTGCAGCTGCTGTCGGACCTGCATCTCGAATCCCATCCGCGCTTCCATGCCGAGCCCGTGCCGGGCGCCGACCTGCTGGTGCTCGCGGGCGACGTGGGCTCCTACCAGGAAGGCTCGCGCCTGGAGGATCCCGACTTCGGCCTCGGCCGCTTCTCGCCCAAAAAGGGCTGGCCGACGCCCGTGATCTACGTGCCGGGCAACCACGAGTACGACAACCTCGATTTCGACGACACCCACGTTCGGCTGCGCGCGCTGTGCGAGGAGCTCGGCATCCTCTGGCTCGAGCGCGAAACGCTGGTGATCGAGGGCATCCGCTTCATCGGCACCACGCTGTGGGCCGATTTCGACGCGCTCGTGACGCCCACCGACGGCCTCGCCGAGGCGCTCAAGAAGCGCGGCAAGGCGATGCGCGCGGCCGATTTCTACCTCGAGAAGATGTCCTCGCGGCGCAACGGCACACCCTTCCTGTCGGCCGAATTGCGAGAGCAAGGGCTCACATGCCAGGCCTGGCTGCGCGAGGCGCTGGCCCAGCCCTTCGACGGCACCACGGTCGCCATCACCCATTTCGCGCCCTCGCTGGCCAGCGCCGATCCGCGCTACGGGCTCACGCCCGGCACGGCGGGCTTCTGCAACTCGCTCGACGAGCTGCTGCCGCAAGCCAGCCTCTGGCTGCACGGCCACCTGCACTGCGCCTTCGACTACGTGAAGGACGGCTGCCGCGTGGTGGCCAATCCGCTGGGCTACCGCAGCAAGGGCGAGCAGGAGGGCTTCCGGCCCGAACTGCTGATCGAGGTCCGCTGAACCGGGGGCCGCCGATATGATGGCCCGCACTCCTCCTCCAACAACCGCCCTCCGGCCACCGGCCGCCCGCGCATGCTCGACAACCTCGCTCCCTTCCTCATCCACTGGGCCATCACCGCGCTCTCGCTCTGGATAGCAAGCCACATCTTCAAGGGCCTGACTTTCGAGAGCACCGGCGCGCTGGTCATCTCGGCGCTGCTGCTGGGCCTGGCGAACGCGGTCGTGAAGCCGCTGCTGATCGTGCTGACCCTGCCGCTCACGCTGGTGACCTTCGGCCTGTTCCTGCTGGTGATCAACGCGCTGATGATCCTGCTGGTGGCGGCGCTGGTGCGCGGCTTCCGGGTCTCGGGCTTCTGGACCGCGCTGTTCGCGAGCCTGTTCGTCTCGATCCTCAGCATCCTGATCGGCGCCTTCGTCGGCGGCAGCGATCCCGCCACCACGATCCAGATGCCGCAGGGCACCGGCAACTGGCTCTAACGCGCAGCCAGGCCGTCGAAGCAGGTCGAGAGCACCAACTCGACGATCTGCGCGTCGCTGTGCTGCCCGCCGCCCTGCAGGAAGCCCAGCACCGGATCGCAGCCGCGCGCATAGAGCGTGTAGAGCACGCCGATCGCGGGCAGCTTCGGATTCATCGAGCCGTCGGCCTGGGCCGCCTGGATCCAGCCGCCGAGGGTGTCGCTGATGGTCACCAGGCGGTCGATGTAGCCCCGGTTGCCCAGCAGGGTCGCGCGCAGGCTGGAGTTCTGGTGCGGCAGCGAAGGCATCTCGCCCGCGAGCTGCAGCTCGAGCGCCCAGCGCACCGTGGCGCGCAGCTTGCCGATCGGCGGCTCGTCGGCCGGCAGCGCCGCGAGCATGTCGAGCGTGCGCTGCATCAGCCGCACCATCGCGGCGGCCGCCAGGTCTTCCTTGCTCGGGAAATGCTTGTAGAGGCTGGCCTTGGCGATGCCCACCGAGGCCGCGACCTCGTCGACCGTCATCGATTCGAAGCCCTTCTGCGCCAGCAGCCGGTTGGCCGTCTGCACGATGGCCTCTTCCCGCGCAGCCAGCATCTGCTCCTTGAACGAAGGCTTGGCGGTCGGAACGGTCATGCCGAAATTCTAGTCTCGCGCGTCGCCCGGCATACACCCCGCACGCGGAATTACCAGCCGGTCTAGGAATTCCGTCGCGGTCTCAGCTGCCGCGGCGCTCGTGCACGCTGTCCTTGTAGTGCAGTGCCTTGTCCGCGTACATCGCGCGGTCGGCGCGCTGCAGCGTGGCCTCGAGCGAATCGCCCGCATGGCAGGTCGCCAGCCCGATCGCCAGGCTCAGCGCATGGCCGCTCTGGCCGGCATGGAACTGGTTGTTGAGCTCGAGCAGCACGAGGATGCGCTCGCGCATCGCCTCGGCGCCGCGCTCGTCGGTCTGCGGCATCAGCACCGCGAACTCGTCGCCGCCGATGCGCGCGGGCCAGGACGGCGCGTCGACCGCCTTGGCGAGCACCTCGCCCATGCGCCGCAGCATGGTGTCGCCGGCGGCGTGGCCTTCCTGGTCGTTGAGCTGCTTCAGGCCGTTGAGGTCGATCGCCACGATCGACACCGGCCACGGCCCCTTGCGCGCGAGCCGGTTGAGCTCCTCGGTATAGAAGGTGCGGTTGCACAGCTGCGTGAGCACGTCGTGCTTGCCCAGGTACTCGAGGTAGGCCTCGGCCTTCTTGCGTGCGGTGATGTCGACCAGCGAGACCAGCACCAGGTCCCAGCTGTCGAGGCGGTCTTCCTGCACCGCGAACTGCATGTGGATGTTGAGCATCTCGCCCGCGAGCGAGTAGTTGACCACCTCGCGCTGCTGCAGCGTCTTGTGGTTCCACAGGTCCTGCAGCTGCTCGGCGAAGGATTCGCGCATCTCGTCGCGGAAGATGCGCGGCAGGCTGCCCAGCAGGGTGCCCAGGTCGGGCGCGCCGAACATGCGCAGCGTCTCGTGGTTCACGTCGATGACGCGGATCTCCTGCATGCAGCGGGTCACGAACTCGGGGTGCACCTTGAGGAAGGTGGCGAAGTCGGTGATGCCGCGCGCGCGCAGGTTCTCGAGCAGGCCACGCACCGCGCTGAAGTCCTCCACCCACAGCGACACCGGCGAGTGGTCGAACAGGCTGCGCGCATAGCGCTCGCTCTCGGCCTGCCGGCGCTGCGCCGCCACGCGTTCGGTCACGTCGTCGAGCGCCACCAGCACGCGGTCCCAGCGCTCCTCGTGGCCCGGCAGCACGCGCGCGCGCACCCGCACGTCGAGCCGGCGGCCGTCGAGCGCGTAGTTCACGGTCTCGCTCTCGAAGCGCATCTGGCCGCGCCAGAGCTGGTCGAGCTCGTGCACCACGGTGGCCGACATGTCGCCGCGGAACACGCTGTCGAGCGAACCCAGCAGCTGCGCCTGGCTCTCGGCCGCGAACAGCTCGAGCGTGTGGCGGTTCACGCGCAGCACCTTCAGCGAGGCCATGCAGTCGCGCACGCGCTGCGGGTCCTCGGCCAGGAAGGCGACGAGGTCGCTCACGCCCTGCGCACGCCAGCCGTCGAGCATGCGCCGCAGCGCGCTGTAGTCCTCGATCCAGAGCGAAACCGGCGCCAGGTCGAAGGTGGCGTCAAGATCGTCGACGGGAGCGGCATCGGTCGCGTCGGTCAGGTCCATCCGTGAAGCTTTCGAAAGAAGAGACGGGACAGGGCATCGCCGCCGCGACGATCCGGCAAGGATCGGGCCCGGAGCGGAAGGCGCCAGGGACTTTAGACTTAATTATTACCCTGTGAAGGCACCCGGCGCGAGCCCGCCGCCGGGGATTCTGCACGGGCGGCGTGACGGCCCTTCAGAGCAGCTCTTCGCCCACGATCGGCAGCAGCAGCCAGTTCTTGAAGCGCAGCCAGATGAACTCGCCGGGCTCGTCCTCGTGGACGATGTCGCCGCCCGCGTCGTCATATTCGAGCCACTGCACGCGGCGGCCGTCGGGCCCCAGCCGCAGGCGGTAGCCGATGTTGACGCGCGCGGTGGTGCGCATCAGCCGCTCGTAGTCGTTGACCATGTCGGGGCTGTCGATCACCAGCCCGATCTCGGTGTTGACCGCGGCCGAGCGGTGGTCGAGGTTCATCGAGCCGACGAAGAAGCGCTCCTGGTCCACGATCGCGAGCTTGGCATGCAGCCGGCTGATGGTCTTGCCGAAGTCGCCGAACTGGCCCGAGCGCCCGCTGAGCAGCGGCGCGATCTCGAAGATGTTGACGCCGATCTTCAGCATGTCGGCGCGGTAGCGCTCGTAGCCCGCGTAGGCCAGCGGCTCGTCGGTGGCGCCCAGCGAATTGGTGATCACCGTGATGCGCACGCCCGAGGCCACGTTCTTCTTCATCTGCGCCATGCCGCGCGCGCCCGGGATGAAGTACGGCGAGGCGATCTTCACGTCGTGCTGCGCCGAGTCGATGACGCCGAGCGCGCCCTCGGTCACGCTGCCGCGGTAGGCCAGCTCGGGCTTGCGCGCGATCTTCTCGGGATCGTCCACGAACAGCGTGAACGGCGCCCAGTAGCGGTCGAGCTTGCCGGTGATCAGTTGCTCGCCCACGGGCGACTTGTCGAGGATGTCGCGCGGGCGGATCGGCACGTCGGGCACGGCGGTGCGCGCGATCTCGTCGAAGCGGCGCTGCGCCGCCTCGGGCGTCATGGCCAGCGGCGCGATGTTCTCGATCGGGCGCACGTGCGGGCTGTTCCAGTAGCGGTCGAAGCCCTCGGACATCTTGCGCACCACCGGGCCGCACGAGATCACGTCCATGTCGATGAAGTTCGCCGCCGTGCTGCGCATGAAGTACTCGTTGGCGATGTTGCGCCCGCCCGAGACCGCGAAGCTGTTGTCGGCGATCAGCAGCTTGTTGTGCATGCGGTGGTTGATGCGGCCGAAGTCGGTGATCGACAGCGCCAGCCGCGTGGCCAGCGAGCTCGCGCGCGAAGGCAGTGGATTGAACAGCCGCACCTCCACGTTCGGGAAGGCCGAGAAGGTGCTGAAGACCTCGTCGGCGCCGCCGGTGTAGAGGTCGTCGACCAGCAGGCGCACGCGCACGCCGCGCGCGGCCGCCTCGCGCAGTTCCTTGAGAAACAGCAGGCCGACGTCGTCGTTCTGGATCAGGTAGTACTGGACGTCGAGCGACTTCTCGGCATGGCGCGCCAGCGAGATACGTGCGTCGAAGGCGAAGGCCGCCTCGGGCAGCAGCCGGAAGCCCGACAGCGGGGTCTCGCTGCCGCCCGGCGCGTCCTTGTAGGCGAGCTGGCCCAGCTCGGTCTGCGCCACGTCGGTGAAGGCCAGGGTCGGCGGCTTCTCGGGTGGCGGTGGCGGCAGGCTCGCGCAGCCCGCGAGCCATGCAGTCGCGCACAGGGCGAGCGCGGCGAGGCGGCGGAGCGGGGTGGCGGGCATGGCTCGAAATGTAGCTCGCGGCGATGACGAAAGGCACCCCTATGATCGGCGCGGCGGCACGGCTGCATGCGGGGTAAGAGAAGGCTAAGAAAAGGGGTAAGAAAAGGGTGCTCAACGGCTTGTGGCTGGGTTTCTTCCTGGTGGCGGCGCTGGCCGCCTTCGGCCGCTGGCTGCTCGGCGGCGACCCCGCCGTCTTCGCGGCGCTGGTCGAGAGCCTGTTCGCGATGGCCAGGCTCGCGGTCGAGGTCATGGTGCTGCTGTTCGGCACCCTCACCTTGTGGCTGGGCTTCCTGCGCATCGCCGAGGCGGCCGGCCTCGTGGGCTGGCTCGCGCGCATGCTCGGCCCGCTGTTCCGCCGGCTGATGCCCGGCGTGCCGGCCGGCCATCCGGCGCTGGGCCTGATCACCATGAACTTCGCAGCCAACGCGCTGGGCCTGGACAACGCCGCCACGCCGATCGGCCTGAAGGCGATGCGCGAGCTGCAGCGGCTCAACCCCGACCCGGTCACGGCCACCAACGCGCAGATCCTGTTCCTGGTGCTCAACGCCTCCTCGCTCACGCTGCTGCCGGTCACCATCTTCATGTACCGCGCGCAGCAGGGCGCGGCCGATCCCACGCTGGTGTTCCTGCCGATCCTGCTGGCCACCAGCGCCTCCACGCTGGTCGGGCTGCTCGCGGTGGCCGTGGCGCAGCGGCTCAAGCTGTGGGACCCGGTGGTGCTGGCCTACCTGCTGCCGGGCGCGCTGCTGCTCGGCGGCTTCATGGCGCTGCTGGGCACGCTCTCGGCCGCCGCCATCGCCGCGCTCTCCTCGCTGCTGGGCAATCTCGTGCTGTTCGGCGTGATCGTCGCGTTCCTGCTGGCCGGCGCGCTGAAACGCGTGAAGGTCTACGAATGCTTCATCGAGGGCGCCAAGGAAGGCTTCGACATCGCGAAGAACCTGCTGCCCTACCTGGTCGCGATGCTGTGCGCGATCGGCGTGCTGCGCGCCTCGGGCGCGCTCGACCTCGCGCTCGACGGCCTGCGCTGGCTGGTCGACGCGGGCGGCTTCGACGCGCGCTTCGTCGACGCCATGCCCACCGCGCTGGTCAAGCCCTTCTCGGGCAGCGCGGCGCGCGCGATGCTGATCGAGACCATGAAGAGCCAGGGCGTCGACAGCTTCCCCGCGCTCGTGGCCGCCACCATCCAGGGCAGCACCGAGACCACCTTCTACGTGCTGGCCGTGTACTTCGGCGCGGTCGGCATCCAGCGCGCGCGGCATGCGGTGGCCTGCGCATTGCTGGCCGAGCTGGCCGGCGTGATCGCGGCGATCGCGGTCTGCTACTGGTTCTTCGGCTAGGACTCCTGCGGCACCGCCTCGCGGCCCGGCAGTTCCACCACGGCACGGCTCGCCCCCGCGCGCAGCGCCTGCCGATAGGCCGTCGGCGAACTCCCGGTGACGCGCTTGAAGGCATGGCTGAACGCGCTCTCGGAGCTGTAGCCCAGGCTCTGCGCCACGAGCGCGACCGGCGTGTCGTCCTCGCCGAGCGCGCGCTCGGCCAGGCGCATGCGCCACTCGGTCAGGTAGCCCAGCGGAGCGATGCCGGCCACGGCCTTGAAGTGCGAAGCGAAGGTGGTGCGCGACATGGCGCAGGCGCCGGCCAGCTCCTCCAGGTGCCAGGCGCGCGCCGGATCGTCGTGCATCGCCCGCAGGGCCGGCGCGATGCGCGGCTCGCTCAGGGCGCGCAGCCAGCCCGCGACCAGTGGCCCCGAGGTTCCCAGGTGCGCGCGCAGGATCTGGATGAACAGCAGCTGCGCGAGCTGGGCCGCGGCGAGCTGCGCACCCGGCTGTGCCTGCGTGCGCTCCTCCATCAGGTGATCGAGCAGCCAGCGGAACACCGGGGCCTGCGGCGCCGACGCGCGGACATGGATCCACGGCGGCAGCGCATTCAGCAACAAGGGCCCGCTGACCGGATCGAGCAGCACATGGCCGCCGATGTGCGCGAACTCGCTGCCGTCGCCGAGCTGCGCCGAGGAGCGGCCCGCGCCCGAGAACAGGCCCATGGCATCGACGGGCTCGGCCTCGGGATCGCTGGACAGGATCGACCAGCGGTGCGCCGACAGCAGCCCCACGTCGCCGGTCTCGAAGCGCGCGGGTTGGGGCTCCCCCTCGATGCGGACCCAGCAGTGGCCCTTCACGACGGCGAAGAACTTGATCTTGTCGGGCGCCGGAAAACGGATGGCCCAGGTGCCGCCGGCCGTGAAGCCGCCGGTCACCAGGCTCTGCGCATGGGTCAGCTTGAGGATGTCGGAGAAGGGATCGGCGCTCATCTTCGTACTATCGCGCAAGCAAAGCGTACTCCCAAGCATTCACAGTCCGACCCCCTCGAAATATCGTTCCCCATCTCGAATCAAGGACGAACAAGGAACGGACATGGAACAGGCTTTGGTATTGGTCACCGGCGGCACCGGCTTCATCGCGCAGCACTGCATCCTCGCACTGCTGGCCCAGGGATTTCGCGTCCGCACGACCGTGCGCACGCTCGCACGGGAAGCGGAGGTCCGCGAGCACCTCAGGACGGGCGGCGCCGAGCCGGGCGAGCGGCTGGGCTTCGTGGTCGCGGACCTGGGCGCGGACGCCGGCTGGGCCGAGGCCGCGAAGGGATGCACCTACGTGATCCACGGCGCCTCGCCCACGCCATCGGGCAGCTATGCCACCGACGAGGACTGGGTCCGGCCGGCCGTCGACGGCAACCTGCGCGTGCTGCGCGCCGCGCGCGATGCGGGCGTCAAGCGCGTGGTCCTCACCTCGGCCTTCGGCGCGGTCGGCGTCGGCCATGGGCCGATGGGCCGGCCCTTCAATGAAGAGGACTGGAGCAACCTCGCGGGCGACGTCGCGCCTTATCAGAAGTCGAAGACGCTGTCCGAGCGCGCCGCGTGGGCCTTCGTCGAGAAGGAAGGCCGCGGTCTCGAGCTCGCGGCCGTCAACCCGACCGCGGTGCTGGGCCCCGCGCTCGGCGCCGACTTCTCGCACTCGATCCAGATCATCAAGGGAATGATGGACGGCCAGCCCGGCTCGCCCAAGATCAACTCGGGCTTCGTCGACGTGCGCGATGTGGCGGACCTGCACCTGCTCGCGATGACGCATCCGGCCGGCAAGGGCGAGCGCTTCCTCGCGATCGCGGGCGAGAGCCTGTGGCTGGCCGACGTGGCGGGCATCCTGCGCGAGCGCATGGGCGCGGCGGCGCAGAAGGTGTCGACGCGGGCCCTGCCCAACTGGCTGGTGCGGCTCGGCGCGAAGACCGACCCGCGCATGAAGGCCGTCGTGCCGATGCTCGGCCTGAACATGAACGCCACCAGCGAGAAGGCCCGCCGGCTGCTCGGATGGAATCCGCGCTCGGCCGAGGAAGCGATCGTCGCGACGGCCGAGAGCCTGGTGCGGCTCCAGCTGCTGAAGGCGTGAGCGGCGCACGCCGCCGCCTCATTCCCTCCCGCGCGCCCGGTAGCTGCCGGGCGCGATGCCGGCGAAGCGCCGGAACGCGCTCGACAGGTGGCTCTGGCTGCTGAAGCCGCACTGCAGCGCGATCTCGACCAGGCTCAGCTCGGTGCGCAACAGCAGCGTCCTCGCGCGCGCGATCCGCGCGGCCATCAGGTAACGGTGCGGCGGCATGCCGAAGGCGCGCTTGAACCAGCGCGCGAACGAATAGACATCGAGTTGCACGAAGGCCGCCATCTCGGCGAGCGTGAGCTTTTCGTGCAACTGGTCGAGGATGAACTGCTGCACGCGCCGGCGCAGCGCGTCGCCGGCATCGATGCGCTCGACCTGCAGCCGCGGATCGGCCGCATGGTGCCGCCGCAGGTAGGCCGCCAGCGCCACCGCGATGCTTTCCCCGTAGATCGCGCCGCCCGGATAGCCCTCGCGGATGTCGGCGGCGAGCGCGAGGCTGGCCTGCCAGACGAAGCCGTCGCGGATGCCGTTGCCCGGCACCAGCTCGACCGTCCTCGCGCCCGGCGAGCTCGAGACCGCCTGCACCAGGCCCGGCGTCAGACCCAGCACCACGCCGCGCCAGCGGCCGCGCGCATGCCCGCTGTACGACAGCCCGGCGGGAAAGATGCCGAAGCTGCCCGGCGCGAAGTCGCCCGTCACCGGCCGGTGCCCCGACCAGTGGATGCGCGCGGAGGTCAGTGCCTCGTGGTGAAGCATCACGCCGTGCTGGAACAGCACGGTCTCGGGCATCTCCCCGCCCGAGCCGCGCCACTCCTCGAGCCGCAGCCCGGGCCAGAGGCCCTGGTCCTGCAGCAGGACCGCCTCGGGTTCGAACTTCGTGCGGGACGCGGTCGTGGTGTCGAATCGCTCGGCGAAGGTCTGCACGGGCGTCTTGTCTTTCTGTCGGGGAAGGAAAACACGAGTGTCCGGCGCACGGCCCGCCGCGGGCATGCAGGTTTGCCCGCAGCGCCCGCAAGCAATTGCAAGATTCTGAAAAGCCGCGCCGTTTCGTGGAAGCCATGGCCACGCGCGCTGCCTAGCATCGCGCCGCCAATCAATACCTGGAGACACGATGAGCGAGAAGACATGGAGCGGCCGCGGCAGCGTGCTGCTGGCGGCGTGGTGCATCGGCGGCGGCGCGCTGCTTGCCGGCTGCGGGGGCGGCGATGGCGGCGCGCGCTTCGCGGGCCTTCCGCCCGCGAGCACGGGCAACCCCGCGCAGCCGCCCGCAACGACGACCAAGGCGGCCGACATCAAGGTGCTGTCGAACCGCGCGGACCTCGTCAGCGGCGGCGACGCGCTGGTCGAGATCGTGCCGGCCGCGGGCATCGCGGCGAGCGCGCTGCGCATCGAGCTCGACGGCACCGACGTGTCGTCCGCGTTCGCGATGCGGCCCGGCGAGCGCTTCATGGGGCTGGTCACCGGCATGAGCGAGGGCCGCCACCTGCTGACCGCGCGCGCCGGCGACACGGCGCTGTCGTCGCTAGTGATCACCAACCACGCCAACGGCGGGCGCATCCTCTACGGCCCGCAGATCCAGCCCTGGGCCTGCGATGCCGGCGCGCAGGACGCCGACTGCAACCGCCCCGTGAGCTACAGCTTCAAGTACCTGTCGAGCGATCCGGCCGTCGCGGGCTTCCAGCCCTACGACCCGGCCCGGCCGCCGGCCGACATCGCCACCACCACCACCGACCAGGGCCGCACCGTGCCCTTCGTGGTGCGCATCGAGACCGGCGTGCAGGACCGCGACTACTACGACGTGGCGGTGCTGTTCGATCCCGCGAAGCCCTGGGCGCCGTGGCAGCCGCAGGCCGCGTGGAACCGCAAGCTGCTGATCCAGCATGGCTCGGGCTGCGGCAACGGCTACGGCCAGTCCAACGCCCTGTCCTCGCAGCGCGTGCTCGACCGCGATGCGCTCTCGCGCGGCTTCGCGGTGCTGGCCGTGTCGCTCAACGACTCGGGCCACAACTGCAACATCGCCGTGCAGGCCGAGGCCACGATGATGGCCAAGGAGCGCGTCGTCGAGGCCTACGGCGAGCTGCGCTACACCTTCGGCTACGGCAGCTCGGGCGGCGCCATCGCCCAGCAGTGGATGGCCAACGCCTACCCGGGCCTCTACCAGGGGATCATCGTCGGCGCCTCCTTCCCCGACGCGGGATCGACCGGCAACGAGGTCGAGGACTGCGCGCTGCTGCGCAACTACTTCGGCCGCACCGCCACCGCGTGGACGCCCGACCAGCAGGCCGCCGCCTCGGGCCACCTGAACACCGCCGTGTGCACCGAGTGGATCGACTTCTACAAGTTCAACAACAACCTGAACCCCTACGCGACCAACATCGCGAACATCCCCGGCACCTCGCCCACCGCGCTCGGCGGCTGCGACGCGCCCCCGGGCGCGCGCTACGACGCCACCTTCAACTCCGGCGGCGCGCGCTGCACCTCGGCCGACTCGGCGATCTCGATCTTCGGCAAGCGACCCGACGGCTTCGCGAACCGGCCCTACTCGAACGTGGGCCTGCAGTACGGCCTGCTCGCGCTGAAGGCGGGCCGCATCAGCGCCGAGCAGTTCGTGGACCTCAACGCGAACATCGGCTCGCACACCATCGACTACGCGCCGCAGGCGCCGCGCGTGGCGGCCGATCCGGGCGCGATCGAGGCCTCGTACCGCTCGGGCTCGTTCAACCAGGCCAACGGCCTGGGCCAGGTGGCGATCATCGACATCCGCACGCTCGACATCAGCGGCATCCATCACCAGCACCGCTCGTGGACCCTGCGCGCGCGGCTCGACCGCGCCAACGGCGGCCACGCCAACCAGGCGATCTGGTACCAGGCCGGCAGCCAGCGCGAGGCCTACGACACGATGGATGCCTGGCTCGGCGCGATCGAGCGGGACGGCGGCGCCACGCCGCTCGCGCAGAAGGTGATCGCCCATCGCCCGGCCAGCGCCAACGACCGTTGCGGCAGCGCCGACGGCACGGGGCTCTCGATGCTCGAATGCACCGGCCTGGCCGACGGCTCGACGCGCATGGCGGCCGGCGAGGCCATCACGGGCGACGTGCTCGAGTGCCAGCTCGCGCCGCTCGACCGCGCGAGCTACGGCACGGTGGTGTTCTCGGACGCGCAATGGTCGCGCCTGAAGGCCGCCTTCCCCACCGGCGTGTGCGACTTCGGCCGGCCCGGCAAGGGCCAGCAGCCCACGCGCTTCTGGCAGACCTACCTGGACACGCTGGGCCAGGTCGTCGTCGGCGGCATGCCGCTGCCCGACCTGCCCTGAGCCGCGTTCATCGCGGCTCCACCACCGGGAACATCGGCTCGAAGCTGTCGAGCATCGCCATCAGCTCGGCCAGCTTCGCGCGGTCGCCCTCGATGCGCACCTTGCCGGCCAGCACCGCGGCCGGAAAGCTGGTCTGCTTCAGCGTCACGGCGTCGAGCGCGGCGCGGCTCAGCGTCACCGTGGCGTCGGCATCCGGCTGCCGCCCGGCGATGTGGGTCAGGGCCGAGTTCTCGAGCGTCAGCACGAACTGCTGCTTCGAATCCGTGAAGTTCCAGTTGATGACCAGCCGCTTGCCCTCGGCCTTCGCGGCATCGAGGCGCACGCCGAGGTAGTCGAAGAACAGGTCGTTGCTCACGGCCTTGAGCGTGTCGGCGTTGGCGGTGCCGCCCGACGGGATCTTCGGCACGCCGTTGCGCAGCTCCATCGCGCCCACCAGGTAGGCGCTGCGCCAGGTGCCGGCCTCCGACTGGTAGCCCAGCTGCTCGAGCGCGTCGGCGCCGAGCTCGCGCGCCGCGCGGTTCGAGGGATCGGCATAGACCACCTGGCTCATCGCGCTCGCGACCCAGCGGTACTCGCCCCTGGCGAAATCGCCGCGGGCGCGCGCGATCACCGCTTCGGCGCCGCCCATGTACTCCACCGTCTTGCGGGCCTGGGCCACGGGCGGCAGCGGATTCAGGTTGGCGGGATTGGCGTCGTACCAGCCCAGGTACTTCTGGTAGACCGCCTTCGCGTTGTGCCGCAGGGTGCCGTAGTAGCCGCGCGCCGACCATTCCTGTTCAAGGCTCGCGGGCATGCGCAGGGTCTCGGCGATGTCGGCCGCGGTGTAGCCGTGGTTGAGCAGCCGCAGCGACTGGTCGTTGATGAACTTGTACATGTCGCGCTGCTTCTTCAGCAGCTCGACGATGCGCTCGCGTCCCGTGGTGGGCCAGTGGTGCTGGGCGATCAGCACGTCGGTCCTGTCGCCGAAGGCCACGCGCGCCTGGTCGATGTACTTCGACCACAGGCTGCCGTCGCGCACCTCGGCGCCGCGGATGGTGTAGAGGTTGTGCATGGTGTGCGTCACGTCCTCGGCCATGTTGAGCACGCGGAACTGCGGCAGGTACATCAGCATCTCGGACGGCGCCTCCGAACCCGGCACGAGCTGGAACACGAACTGCACGCCGTCGATGGTGCGCTCCTCGGTCGGCTTGTCGATGGTGGTGGTGGGCGCGATCAGCGTGACGGTGCCGCGCGCCAGCGCCTTGCCCAGCCCGGTGTCGACCTGGCCGCGCACGCCCGGCGGCAGCAGCGAGCCGAACTGGTACTGCGAGCGCCGGCTCATCGCGTTGCCCGCGAGGATGTTCTCGGCCACCGCGGTCTCCATGAAGCCCGAGGGCGCGATCACCTGCACCTTGCCGGCCGCCACGTCGGCCTCGTCGACCACGCCCTTGACGCCGCCGAAGTGGTCGGCGTGGCCGTGCGTGTAGATCACGGTGCCGACCGGCTTGCGCGGCCGGTGCTGGTAGTACAGCGCGAGCGCGGCGCGCGCGGTCTCGGCGGCGAGCAGCGGGTCGATCACGATCAGCGTGCCGTCGCCCTCGACGATGGTCATGTTCGCGATGTCGAAGCCGCGCACCTGGTAGACCCGGTCGGTCACGCGGAACAGCCCGTGGATCGCATTGAGCTGCGCCTGGCGCCACAGGCTCGGGTTGACGCTGTCGGCCGGCGCGTCGGCCTGCAGGAAGCCGTAGGGCTTCATGCTCCATGCCGGGCGCTCGCCGGCGCCGGGCACCAGCGCGTCGGGCACGGTGCCGATGAAGCCGCGCATCGCGTCCTCGAAATCGCGCCGGTCGGCGAAGGGCAGCGTCTTCGCGAACTCGGCGTTGGCGGCCAGCGTGGCGGGCTCCGGCGGCTTGGGCGCGAGGGACGTTGCCGGCTGCGCGAAGGCCATGGCGCAGGCCATCGCGGCGCAGGCGGCGGCGGCGCGATGCGCGCGTGGGAAGACGTGGAGGAGATGCATGTGCGGCCTGACGCGAAGCTGGAAGCTGGAAAGTGGCGCGATTCTGGGCAGCCCCCAAACCATTGGCAAATGCAAAATACGTCGATTGATTTAAAGAAAAACACAAGATCGTCATGCAGCTGCGCCAGCTCCAGCACCTCGTCGCCCTCGCCGAGCAGGGCAGCTTCGGCCGCGCGGCCCAGGCCTCGCACCTCTCGCAGCCCGCGCTCTCGCGCAGCATCGAGGCGCTCGAGGAGGGCCTGCAGGTCCGGCTGATCGACCGCGCCTACGGCACGGTGCGCTTCACGCAGGCCGGCGAGCTGGTGCTCGCGCGCGCCCGCGAACTGCTGATCGACGCGCGCCAGCTCAAGGAGGACGTGCTGCAGCTCGAGGGCCTGGCCGCCGGCAGCCTGCAGGTGGGCCTGGGGCCGTTCGCGGCCGGCATGCTCGGGCGCGCGGCGCTGACCTTGCTGGTGCAGCGGCATCCACAGCTCTCGGTGCGCACCGAGGTGGCCGACACCGCCACGCTGGCCGAGCGGCTGCACCGGCGCGAGATCGACCTGTTCATCGCCGACACGCGCGACCTCGCGCGCCAGGGCGGCCTCGAGACCATGCGACTGCCCGACGTGCCGGTCTCGTTCTTCGTGCAGCCGCGCCATCCGCTGCGCAGGCTGGCCTCGGTCACGCTCGAGCAGGCGATGGACTACCCGGTCGCCGGACCCAGGCTGCCCGCGCGCGTGGCCGCGCAGTTCGAGCGCCAGGCGAAGCGCGCCGGCCGCGGCGTGTTCAACCTGGTCTGCGACGACACCGGCACCCTGCGCCATCTCGCGCTCACGGCGCGCGCCGTGGTGCTCGCGCCCGATGCGCCGGCCTTCCGCCACGAGACCCAGCCGCTGGTGCCATTGCCCATCGCGGGCCTCGACGGCATGCGCACCCACTACGGCCTGGTCAGGCTCGCGGGCCGCACGCCCTCGCCGGCCGCGGCGGCCTACACCCGCTTCGTGACCGAGGTGATGTCGGCCGCGCCGGGGACGGGAAGGACGGGTGCGCCAGAATAGGCCCCTGCCCTCCACCGTTCCCGCTCCCTCGTGACCATCTTGCGCCGCGCCCAGCCGCCCACCTTCTCGTCCGCTGAATTCCGCGCGGCGCTCGGCATGTTCGCCACCGGCGTGACGATCGTCACGGCACGCGCGGCCAACGGCGCGCTGGTCGGGCTCACGGCCAACTCCTTCAATTCGGTCTCGCTGTCGCCGCCGCTGGTGCTGTGGAGCCTGTCGCGCAGCGCCGCCTCGATGGCCGCGCTGCGGGCCGGCTCGCACTACACGGTGAACATCCTCGCGGCCAGCCAGAAGACGCTGGCCGAGCGCTTCGCCACCAAGGACATCGACCGCTGGGCCGACGTGGCCTTCACCGAGGGCCTGGGCGGCGCGCCGGTGCTCGCGGGCGCCGCGGCGAGCTTCGAGTGCTTCAACCGCAGCCGCTACGACGAGGGTGACCACGTGATCTTCGTCGGCGAGGTGGAGCGCTGCAGCCACGACGCCGGCGCCTCGCCGCTGTTATTCCACGGCGGCCGCTTCTACACGGAACATCCCTTGTGAAGCACGCGGCGTCGATGCTCGCCCTGCTGTGCGCCGTGACCGCGCCGCATGCGGCCAGCGCTCAGGACGCCGCCGCACCGCTCAAGCAGAACTGGTTCGACGATCCCTTCTTCCGCGTCTCGGCCGGACTGCCGGGCTGCCCCGAACCCGAAGGCCCGTTCTACACGGCCGAGGAGCGCCGCATCCAGATCCATTCGCGGCTGGAGCGCGGCACCAGCTGCTGGCTCGCGGGCAAATGCAGCGACAGCAACGCCTACCGCTACGACAAGCCGCTCGCGCCCAAGGTGCGCGCCGCGCTCGAGGCGGTGCCGGGTGTGCGCCGGGGCAGCGTGTGGGTCATGGTGCAGCGGCGCTGGGTCTACCTGCAGGGCTGCGTGCCCTCGCCCGCGCTGGCACGCCAGCTCGAACGCGCGGCGCGCGCGCTGCCCGACGTCGAGGCGGTGGTGCCCGACCTGATGGTGGGCACGCGCGGCAAGCCGCCGTACCCGGTCGCGGGGCGCTGAAGCCTCGGCGCGGATCGAGTCAGCGCGGGTCGAGGTGGAGCACGACCACGCCGAGCACGATCATCGCCACGCCGAGGCAGCGCGCGAGCGTGACTGCTTCGCCGAACAGGAAGACGCCGCAGACGGCGATCAGCGCGGTGCCGGCGCCGGCCCAGACCGCGTAGGCCAGGCCGACCTCGAGCTGCCGCACCGCCAGCGCCATGAGCCAGATCGCGAGCGCATAGGCCGCCGCCACCACGGCCGAGGGCAGTGCGCGCGTGAAGCCGTCGGCGTGACGCAGCGCGATGGTTCCGACGACCTCCGCCGCGATGCTGGCCGCGAGCAGCAGCCACGAAAAATTCCGCATGCCCATGCATGCCTCCCGGGCCCCGCATCTATACCGGATGCGAAACCAGGAACGGGAGGGGCGGTACCCGGGAACGAAACCCGGATGGTAGCGGGGAAGCGCCCGCGCGCTAGGATCGTCGGCGCCCCCGCGCGATGCGGGCGCGCCGCCTTGCGAAGAACGAACAACAGATGATCCAGAGAAAAACCCACCTCGACGCGCTCGCCATCGGCCTGCTCGTCGTCTGCTGCGCCTTCTGGGGCCTGCAGCAGATCCTCATCAAGACCACGGTGGCCGAGGTGCCGCCGATGTGGCAGGCCTCGATGCGCATGGCTGGCGCGGTCGTGCTGCTGGGGCTGTGGTGCGCCTGGCGCAAGGTGCCGCTGTTCGAGCGCGACGGCACGCTGCCCGGCGGCCTGCTCGCGGGGCTGCTGTTCGCGGGCGAGTTCGCGGGCATCTATCTGGGCCTGCAGCTCACCAGTGCCTCGCGGCTCACGGTGTTCCTCTACACGGCGCCGTTCTGGGTCTCGCTGTTCCTGCCGCGCTGGGTGCCGGCCGAGCGGCTGCGCGGCCTGCAGTGGGCCGGGCTCGCGATCGCCTTCGCGGCCGTGGTGCTGGCCTTCAGCGAAGGCTTCGGCCACACCTCCTCGTCGCAGCTGCGTGGCGACGCGCTGGCACTGGCCGCCGGCATGCTGTGGGGCCTGACCACGCTGACGCTGCGCGCCACCCGGCTCGCCACCGCGAGCGCCGAGAAGACGCTGTTCTACCAAGTTGCCGTGACGGCCGCGGTCTGCCCTCTGATCTCGCTGCTGCTCGGCGAAACCTGGGGCACGCACTACTCGGCCTGGGCCTGGACCTCGATCGCGCTGCAGACCGTGATCGGCGCCTTCGCGAGCTACCTCGCGTGGATGTGGATGCTGCGCCACTACCCGGCCACGCAGATGTCCTCCTTCACCTTCCTCACGCCGCTGTTCGCGCTGGTGTTCGGCGTGCTGCTGCTGTCCGAGCCGCTCACGCCGCAGCTGGTGATCGCGCTGGCCGGCGTGGCGGTGGGCATCGTGCTGGTCAACCGCGGCGGCGCGCGCCGCGCCTGAAGGAACGAGCGACATGGCGACATCCACCCGATTCCAGCCCGTGCTCGACGAGATCGCGGCCGCGATGCAACCGCTGCTGGGCCAGGCCGGCACGGTGGCCAGCTACATCCCGGCGCTCGCGCGCGTCGACGCGCGGCAGTTCGGCATCGCGCTGCGCACCTGCGACGGCGAGGAGGCCGCGGCCGGCGATGCCGACACGCCGTTCTCGATCCAGAGCGTGTCCAAGCTGTTCACGCTCACGCTCGCGATGCAGGCCGTGGGCGACGCGCTGTGGGAGCGCATCGGCCGCGAGCCCTCGGGCAATCCGTTCAACTCGCTGGTGCAGCTCGAGAACGAGCAGGGCAAGCCGCGCAATCCCTTCATCAATGCGGGCGCGATCGCGGTCGCCGACCGGCTCGTGAGCCATGCGCGCGCCGAGGGCGGCAGCGCCAAGGCGCGCATCCTCGCGCTCATGGCCAGCCTGGCCGGCGAGCCCGTGGGCTTCGACGAGGAGGTCGCGCGCTCGGAGGCCGAGACCGGCTTTCGCAACGTGGCGCTGGCCAACTTCATGAAGAGCTTCGGCAAGCTCGACAACGACGTGGCCGAGGTGCTCGACACCTACTTCCACCAGTGCGCGCTACGCATGAGCTGCCGCCAGCTCGCGCGCGCCGCCGGCTACCTGTGCCGCGACGGCGCGCACCCGATCGACGGCGAGGCCGCGATCACCAGCGAGCGCCAGACCCGGCGCATCAATGCGCTGATGCTCACCTGCGGCACCTACGACGCCGCGGGCGACGTGGCCTTCTCGATCGGCCTGCCCTGCAAGAGCGGCGTGGGCGGCGGCATCGTGGCCGTGGTGCCCGACCGACTCACGCTCAGCGTGTGGTCGCCCGCGCTCGATGCCACCGGCAACTCGCTGCTGGGCATGAAGGCGCTCGAGATGTTCGTGGCGCGCACGGGGCTGTCGGTGTTCTGAGTGGCTTCAGGCGCCGAGCGCGCGCAGCACGTCGTGGCAGGCGCCCATCGTGTGGTAGTCGGTCTTGCCGGCGGGGCTCTTCTCGTCGCCGAGCTTGCGGTTGTCGCGCGACAGGATGCGAAACCACGCGCCATGCTCGTGGTCGACCATGTGCCGCCAGGCGTAGTCCCAGATCCGGTCGTACCAGTCCCAGTAGCGCGGCTCGCCGGTGCGCACCGCGAGCAGCGCGGCGGCCGCGAAGCTCTCGGCCTGCACCCAGAAGTACTTGTCGCCGTCGTAGAGCGCGCCCTCGGGATCGAAGCCGTAGACCAGGCCGCCGAACTCGGCGTCCCAGCCATGGCGCATCGCCGCCTCGAACAGCGACTGCGCGCGCGGCAGCATCCAGCCCGTCTCCACGCCCCGGCCGGCGAGCAGGCCCTCGAGCTGCAGCAGCAGCTTGGCCCACTCGGTCAGGTGGCCGGTCTGGAAGCCCCAGGGCTTGAAGATGTCGGCGCGGTTGCCGCGGTTGTGGTCGGCATCGACCGACCAGTCCTCGCGGAAGTGCTCCCAGACCCGACCGCCGGTCAGGTCGGCCTGGCGCAGCGCGATCGCCTGCGCCAGCGTCGCCGCGCGGTCGAGGTACTTCGCGTCGCCCGTGGCCTCGAAGGCCGCCATCATCGCCTCGCAGGCATGCATGTTGGCGTTCTGGCCGCGGTAGGGAGACACGGCCCAGTCGGCAGTGGCTTCGTTCGCGTAGAGCTGGTGGCGCGGCTCCCAGAAATGCTGTTCGAGCAACTGCCAGATCGATTCGATGCCCGCGCGCGCCTCGTCCACGCCGGCCATCGCCGCATGCGCGTGCGCTAGCAGCACGAAGGCCAGGCCATAGCAGTAGTGGGTGCCGTCGCGCACCTGCGCACGGCCCTGGTGCCAGTCGAGCTCCCACAGGTAGCCGCCTTGCGGATGCGCATGGGCGCGCTGCAGGAACTCGAGGCCGTGGCGCGTCGCCGCCAGGTGCTCGGGCCGGCCGAAGCGGCGCCAGGCGGTGGCGTTGTTGAAGACGAAGCGCGTGCTGCTCACCAGGTGGCGCGTGCGGCGGTCGTAGACCGTGCCGTCGTCCTTGAAGAAGTGGAAGAAGCCGCCGTGCGGATCGAGGCTGCGGCCATCGTAGAACGCGAGCGTGTGCTGCACGTGGCCGATCAGGAAGTCGGGCGAGCGGAAGTCGGGCATGGCAGGAAGGGCTGGGTTGCGGTGGCTGAGCGGCAACTCAGGCTATCAGCATCCCGGCCCGATGGTCGAAAACGACGCCCCCGCGCCGCGCTCAGGCCAGCGCCGCGCGCGGCGCCGCCTGCAGGCAATCCATGCCCTCGAGCGCGGCCTCGACCGCCTCGTCGAGCGGCGTGTGCGGCTCGCGGCCGAGCAGCGCCACCAGCTTCGCGTTGTCCATGGCCACGGGCGTGCGCCACAGGTAGCGCATCTCGCGCAGCTCGCGGAAGGTGGCGACGAAAGGCGAGGCCAGCAGCAGCGGCCACCACGGGAAGGCCGACACGCGCACCTGCGTGCCGGTGCGGCGCGCCACCACGCGGCGGATGGCATCGGCCATGCGCGTGCCGTCGGCATCCCAGTGGCCGGCCATGTGGAAGCTGGCGAAGGGCTCGAGCCGATCGCGCCGCGCCAGCAGCTCGACCATGGTGCGGGCCACGTCGGGCAGGTACGACCACAGGTGGCCCACGCCGGCGTCGCCGGGATAGCTCACGCCCCTGACCGGCTGCCCCGCCTTCACCAGGCCCTGCGAGAACCAGTTGTTGCCGGCCTTCGGACCGAAGAAGTCGCCGGCGCGCACGATCAGCACGCGCGCGCCCTCGTGGCTGGCCAGCTCGAGGCGGCGCTCCATCTCGACCCGGATCGCGCCCTTGCGCGTGGCCGGATGCTGGGGCGCATCCTCGGCCAGCAGCGGGAAGGCGTCGGCGCCGTAGTTGTAGACGTTGCCGGGCAGCACGATGGTCGCGCCCTCGGCCTTGGCTGCCGCGATCGTGTGGTCGAGCATCGGCAGCACCAGTTCCGACCAGCGGCGGTAGCCGGGCGGGTTGACCGCATGCACGATGACCGCGCAGCCGCGCGCGGCCTCGCGCACGTCCCGCGCATCCATCGCGTCGCCGCCCACCCAGTCGATGCCGTCGCGCCGCTCCGGCACCGCGCCGCGCTTCATCGCGCGCACCCGCCATCCCGCGTCGCGCAGCTGGCGTGCCATTTCGCCGCCGACGCCGCCCGTCGCGCCCAGAACCAGAACCGTGTCGTTGCTTGCCATGAAACATCTCCAGAACAGTGATCGATGGATGAATTCTGGGCAGGCCGGGGTTGGAATGGAATTGCCGAACATGAGCCATCAGCCATACATTTATGCATGACCTGGACCATCAGCTGGGAGCTCTACCGCTCCTTCCTCGGCGTGCTGCGCGAGGGCTCCCTCTCGGGCGCGGCGCGCGCGCTCGGCATCACGCAACCCACCGTCGGGCGCCACGTCGCGGCGCTCGAGGAGGCGCTCGAGGTGGTGCTCTTCACGCGCTCGCAGGTCGGACTGCTGCCCACCGAGGTGGCGCTGGCGCTGCGCACGCATGCCGAGGCCATGGAGAGCACGGCCGCCTCGCTGCAGCGCGCGGCCAGCGGCCAGGGCGAAGGCGTGCGCGGCGTGGTGCGGGTATCGACCAGCGAGGTGGTCGCGGTGGAGGTGCTGCCGCCGATCGTGGTGAAGCTGCGCGAGGCCCATCCGGCGCTCAAGGTCGAGCTGGTGTCGACCAACCGCGTGCAGGACCTGCTGCGACGCGAGGCCGACATCGCGGTGCGCATGGTGCGCCCGCGCCAGGAACAATTGGTGGCGCGCCGCATCGGCGACATCGAGCTGGGCTTCCATGCCCATCCCGACTACCTCGCGCGCCACGGCACGCCGCGCACGGCCGAGGAGCTGATGCGCCACACGCTGATCGGCTACGACCAGCCCACGGCCTTCGTGCGCGACGCGATCAAGTCCTTCAAGGGCTTCACGCGCGACGCCTTCTCGCTGCGCACCGACAGCGACCTCGCGCAGATGGCGCTGATACGCGCGGGCGCCGGCATCGGCGTGTGCCAGGTCGCGCTGGCGCGGCGCGGCCCGGCGCTGGTGCGGCTGCTGCCGCGCGCGCTGTCGCTGAAGCTCGAGACCTGGGTCACGATGCACGAGGACCTGCGCGCGAGCCCGCGCTGCCGCGTCACCTTCGACGCGCTGGCCGAGGGGCTGCAGGCCTACATCGCCGGCCAGGGGACAATGGCACGCGCAAGAACCTCCGCTCCCGAATGACCGACACGACCCCGACCACCGAATCCGACGACACCCTCCCGCTGCAACAGGACCGCCTCTGGCGCGACGAGCGCTGGACCGCCCGCATCATCAAGAACGAGGAAGACGACGGCTGGGCCGTCGAGATGACGCGCCATGGCGATCCCGAGCCCGCGCTGGTCGGCCCCTGGACCATGGGCCGCGACAAGAAGAACCCCAAGCCGCTTGACGGCCCCGCCTTCTCCACGCTGGTGAAGACCGCGGCCGAGGTGATTCGCCGCCACGAGCAGCAGCTGCACGCCACGCTCAACCGCAGCGTGACGGTGAGCGCCGGCGAGCGGCGCATCCGCGTCACGCTGGCCATCGTGCCCGACGAGGACAACCCCTCGGCCACGCTGAGCGCCTTCGACGAGGCCGACGACAGCGAGCTCGCGCGCGTGAACGTGCCGGCCTCGTTCAAGCTCAGCGCCACCAGCGCCTCGGCCTGGATCGACGCGGACTTCGCGCGGCCGCGCTGACCTCCGTCGAAGTGGCCCCAGGCGCGCCTGTGCGCGCAAATAGCACAGTCCCCGCCGCCACGCCAATCCGCACAACAACGTATTTGCAGACCGGCGCGGGTTGAGAAGAATCCGCCGCAACGAGCAATCGTTACCAGTCATGCGACGCCCGCTGCCAATGCTGCCAGCGAGGTGTCGGGCAACAAGGCCCGAATCGGTTTGAACACCGGTTCGGGCCTTTTTGTTTTTTCGGTCGCAACAGGGCTTTCGTCGAAACGGATGCATGCATCCGCTGGCGGAGCTTTGCCCGAAGCGAAAGCACTGGCGACGAAGCGCCCGTTTGCAGGGCCGCGTGGCGGGAGGAGACACCCCGAGCGCGGTTCCGAAGGTCGGATCTTCCTGACGACTCGCACAACCACAAAGGAATTTGACATGACGAACGCTTTCAACCGCCGCCAGATCGTGAAGACCGGCGGCTCGATGATCGTGCTGGGCGCCGCGGGCGGCATGGCACCGCTGGCCTTCGCGCAGGACGGCGGCACGGTGAAGCTCGGGCTGCTGCATTCGCTCTCGGGCACGATCGCGATCGCCGAGGCCTCGCTGGTCGACGCCGAGAAGCTCGCGATCGAGGAGATCAACGCCGCCGGCGGCGTGCTCGGCAAGAAGATCGAGGCCGTGGTGGAAGACGGCGCGAGCGAGAACCCGGTGTTCGCAGAGAAGGCGCGCAAGCTGCTCGAGCGCGACAAGGTGGCAGCCATCATCGGCTGCTACACCTCGGCCTCGCGCAAGGCGCTGCTGCCGGTGCTCGCCCAGGCCAAGGGCCTGCTGTTCTATCCCACCTACTACGAGGGCCAGGAGCAGGACAAGCGCGTGTTCTATCCCTCGCAGGAAGCCACGCAGTCGGTGATCGCGGCGGTCGAATGGATGGCGCGCGAGAAGGGCAAGAACTTCTTCCTCGTGGGCTCGGACTACATCTATCCGCGCACCTGCAACAAGATCGCCAAGCCCGCGATCGCCAAGGCCGGCGGCAAGGTGCTCGGCGAGGAATACGCGCCGCTGGGCCACACCGAGTTCTCCTCGATCATCAACAAGATCAAGGCCGCCAGGCCCGACTGCATCTACAGCACGGTGGTCGGCGGCTCGAACGTGGCCTTCTACAAGCAGCTGCGCGCGGCCGGGCTCGACGGCACGAAGCAGGTGCTGCTGTCGACCGTGGTGTCGGAGAACGAGATCGAAGGCATCGGCAAGGACAACGCCGCGGGCTACTACGCCTGCATGGGCTACTTCCAGAGCATCAAGTCGCCAGCCAACGAGAAGTTCGTGAAGGCCTTCAAGGCCAAGTACGGCCAGGACCGCGTGATCGGCGACCCGATGGAGGTGGCCTACAACAGCGTCTACCTCTGGAAGCTGGCGGTGGAGAAGGCCAGGTCCTTCGAGGTCGACAAGGTCACGGCCGCCGCCGCGGGCGTGGAGATCGAGGCGCCCGAGGGCACGGTGCGCGTGCACGCCACCAACCACCACGTGTGGAAGAAGGTGCGCGTGGGCCGCGCGCGGCCCGACGGGCAGTTCGACATCGTCTGGGAATCGCCGCAGCTGGTCGAGCCCAACCCGTTCCCGAAGGTCTGAACGCGATGAACTTCGACATCGCGGTGATGCAGGTGTTCAACGGCGTGAGCCTGTTCACCATCCTGCTTCTGATGGCGATCGGGCTGGCCATCGTGTTCGGCCTGATGGGCGTCATCAACATGGCGCACGGCGAGCTGATGGCGCTCGGTGCCTACATGACCTACCTGGCGTCGCGCTTCTTCGAGCACTACGCGCCGGGCTTCATGGACCTCTACCTGTTCGCCGCGATCCCGTTCGCGTTCGCCGTGACCTTCGCGTTCGGCTATGTGCTGGAGCGCGGCTTCATCCGCTTCTTCTACGACCGGCCGCTCGACACCCTGCTCGCGACCTGGGGCCTGAGCCTCATGCTGCAGCAGGCCTACCGCTCGCTGTTCGGCGCGCAGGAAGTCAGCGTGCCGCTGGCCTCCTGGCTCGCCGGCGCGTGGGAGCCCACACCGGGCATCCAGCTGCCGCTCACGCGCCTGTTCATCGTGGGGCTCACGGCCGTCGTCGCCATCGGTGTCTACCTGCTGCTCTACCGCACCTCCTGGGGGCTGAAGGTGCGCGCGGTGACGCAGAACCGCGCGATCGCGGGCGCGGTCGGCATCGACACGCAGCGCGTCGATGCGCTGACCTTCGCGCTGGGCGCGGGCCTGGCGGGCATCGCGGGCGCGGTGTTCACGATGATCGGCTCGACCAACCCCGGCACCGGCCAGCTCTACATCGTCGACTCCTTCATCGTGGTGGTGTTCGGCGGCGTGCAGAGCCTGATCGGCACCGCGCTCTCGGGCTTCGCCATCGCGCAATCGCAGACCTGGCTCGAGTACCTGATGAGCGGCTCGATGGCCAAGGCCACGATCCTGCTGCTGGTGATCGCGGTGCTCTACGTGCGGCCCAACGGGCTGTTCGCGACCCGCTCGAGGAGCTGAGCGCATGGGCATGAAGCTTTCTCCCCAACGCCGCGGCGACCTCGTCGGGCTGGCGACCGTGCTGCTGCTGCTGGCCGTGGTGCTGCCGGCCACGCTCGATCCGTTCCGCCTCAACCTCGTGAGCAAGTACCTGGCCTTCGCCTTCGTCGCGATCGGCGTGGTGCTGACCTGGGGCTACGGCGGCGTGCTGAGCCTGGGCCAGGGCCTGTTCTTCGGCCTCGGCGGCTACATGATGGCGATGTTCCTCAAGCTCGAGGCCTCGGCGCCCGAGCTGCCGGACTTCATGGTCTGGAGCAGCGTCGAGCAGCTGCCCTCGTGGTGGATCCCCTTCCACTCGCTGGGCTGGACCCTGGTCGGCATCCTCGCGATCCCCGCCGTGCTCGCCTACGTGTTCTCGTACGCGATCTTCAAGCGGCGCGTGAGCGGCGTTTACTTCGCGATCGTCACGCTGTCGCTGGCGCTCACGCTCACCGTGGTGGTGATCGGCCAGCAGGGCGACACCGGCGGCGCCAACGGCATCACCGACTTCCGCACCCTGCTGGGCTGGGACATCGCGGGCGACGCGGCCAAGCGGACCATGTACTTCATCGAGGTGGCGGCCGTCGCGCTCGCCATGGTGGGCGCGCTGCTGATCGTGCGCAGCCGCTTCGGCAAGATCCTGATCGCCATCCGCGACCGCGAGGACCGCGTGCGCTTCAGCGGCTACAACACGGCGCACATGAAGGCCTTCGTGTTCGCGGTGGCGGCCCTGCTGTCGGCCATCGGCGGCGCCTTCTACAGCCTGCAGGTGGGGCTGATCGCGCCCGGCGTGATCGGCGTGGTGGCCTCGGTCGAGATGGTGATCTACGCGGCCGTGGGCGGGCGGCTCTCGATTCCCGGGGCGGTGATCGGCGCGCTCCTGATCGGCTTCCTCAAGTCCTACCTGTCGGAGACCTTCCCCGAGGGCTGGCTCTACTTCCTCGGCGCGGTCTTCATCCTCGTGGTGTGGGCGATGCCGAACGGCCTGGCGGGCCTGGGCGAGAAGCTGCTGCGCCGCCGCGGCGCGGAGGCCGCGCCATGAACGCGACCCTGGCGATGCCCAACGGCGGCCTGCCGCAGGCGGCCTCGGCCGTGCCGCCCTCGAACGAGCAGATCCTGCGCGTCGAGGACCTCACGGTCTCCTTCGACGGCTTCAAGGCGGTCGACGGCCTGAGCCTCTCGGTCGAGCGCAACGAGCTGCGCGTGATCATCGGCCCGAACGGCGCGGGCAAGACCACGCTGCTCGACATGGTCTGCGGCAAGACCCGGCCCAGCGCGGGCCGGGTGCTGTTCAACGGCCAGGACCTGGGCCGCATGAACGAGCACGAGATCGTGCGCGCCGGCGTGGGCCGCAAATTCCAGACGCCCTCGGTCTACGAGGACCTCACGGTGCTCGAGAACTTCGAGATCTCGCTGCCGCGCATGCACGGCCTGTGGCAGTCGCTGAGCTTCCGCCGCACCCGCGCGCTGCGCGAGCGCATCGAGGCGATGGCCACCGAGGTGTTCCTGCTCGAGCGCCTCGACCGCCGCGCGGGCCAGCTGAGCCACGGCCAGAAGCAGTGGCTCGAGATCGGGATGCTGCTGATGCAGGAGCCCGAGCTGCTGCTGCTCGACGAGCCCGTGGCCGGCATGAGCCCGCGCGAGCGCGAGCAGACCGGCGACCTGCTGCGCCGCATCTCGGTGGGCAAGTCGGTGGTGGTGATCGAGCACGACATGGATTTCGTCAAGCGCATCGCGCACCGCGTGACCGTGCTGCACCAGGGCCGGCTGCTCAGCGAGGGCACGGCCGCCGAGGTGCAGGCCGACCCGCGCGTGATCGACGTCTACCTCGGCCATTGAAGGAGCCCAACGCATGCTCGAAGTCTCCGCACTCGATGTCGCCTACGGCGAGTCGCACGTGATCCACGATGTCTCGCTGCGCGTCGCGCCCGACGAGGCGGTCGCCGTCATGGGCCGCAACGGCATGGGCAAGACCACGCTGCTGAAGTCGCTGATCGGCCTCTTGCCCGCGCGCGGCGGCAGCATCCGCCTCAACGGCACCGAGCTCACCCGGCTGCCGAGCCACCAGCGCGTGGCGCATGGCCTGGCCTTCGTGCCGCAGGGGCGCATGGTGTTCCCGCACCTCACGGTGGAGCAGAACATCCTCTCGGGCGCCGCGCGCTCGGGCCACCGCACGGTGCCCGACTACCTCTACCGCTTCTTCCCGGTGCTGCAGGACATGAAGCAGCGCAAGGCCGGCAACCTCTCGGGCGGCCAGCAGCAGATGCTGGCGATCGCACGCGCGCTGATCTCCGAGCCCAAGGTGCTGATCCTCGACGAGCCCACCGAGGGCATCCAGCCTTCGATCATCAAGGAGATCGCTCAGACGCTGAACGTGCTGCGCGCCGAGCGCGGCTTCGCGATCGTGGTGTCGGAGCAGGTGCTGAGCTTCGCGCTCGCGCTGGCCGACCGCTTCCTCGTGATCGACCGCGGCCGCCTGGTGCACGACGAGGCGCGCGCCACGCTCGACCAGGACAAGGTCCGCTCTTTCCTCACTGTCTGAACCCCTTCCCTTCCCAACCACCCCTTCAGGAGCAGCGTCATGAGACATGGTGATATTTCGAGCAGCAACGATTGCGTCGGCGTCGCGGTCGTCAACTACAAGATGCCCCGCCTTCACACCAAGGCCGAGGTGCTCGACAACGCGCGCAAGATCGGCGAGATGCTGGTCGGCATGAAGAAAGGTTTGCCCGGCATGGACCTGGTGATCTTTCCCGAGTACTCCACGCACGGGATCATGTACGACGCCAAGGAGATGTACGACACCGCGGCCTCGGTGCCCGGCGAGGAGACCGCGATCTTCGCCGACGCCTGCCGGCGCGCCAACGTCTGGGGCGTGTTCTCGCTGACCGGCGAGCGCCACGAGGAGCATCCGAACAAGGCGCCCTACAACACGCTGATCCTCATGAACAACCAGGGCGAGATCGTCCAGAAGTACAGGAAGATCATGCCGTGGGTGCCGATCGAGGGCTGGTACCCGGGCGACTGCACCTACGTCAGCGAAGGCCCCAAGGGCATGAAGATGAGCCTGATCATCTGCGACGACGGCAACTACCCCGAGATCTGGCGCGACTGCGCGATGCGCGGCGCCGAGCTCATCATCCGCTGCCAGGGCTACATGTACCCGGCCAAGGAGCAGCAGATCCTGGTGTCGAAGGCGATGGCTTTCATGAACAACACCTACGTGGCGGTGGCCAACGCCGCCGGCTTCGACGGCGTGTACTCGTACTTCGGCCACTCGGCGCTGATCGGCTTCGACGGCCGCACGCTCGGCGAATGCGGCGAGGAGGAGATGGGCATCAACTACGCCGAGCTCTCGATGGGCCTGATCCGCGACGCGCGGCGCAACGGCCAGTCGCAGAACCACCTGTTCAAGCTGGTGCACCGCGGCTACACCGGCACCATCAACTCGGGCGACGGCGACAAGGGCGTGGCGGCCTGCCCCTACAACTTCTACACCCAGTGGATCAACGACCCCGAGGGCACGCGCGAAATGGTGGAGTCGTTCACGCGCAGCACGGTGGGCACGCCCGAATGCCCGATCGAGGGGATTCCGAACGAGCCGGCGAAGCACCGTTGAGCGGGAGCCGCGACACGCCATGAACGCACCCGTGCACGATCCGCTCGCGGCCTGGCGCATCGAGTCCGAGCCCTTCTACCGGCCCGCGGGCAACGAGGTGGCGCTGTACCGGCAGGCCTGGCGCCACCGCATGCCGCTGATCCTCAAGGGGCCGACCGGCTGCGGCAAGACGCGCTTCGTCGAGCACATGGCGTGGTCGCTGGGCCGGCCGCTGGTGACGCTGGCCTGCAACGAGGACATGACGGCCTCGGACCTGGTCGGGCGCTACCTGCTCGACGCCGACGGCACGGCCTGGCACGACGGGCCGCTGACGCTGGCGGTGCGCCATGGCGGCATCTGCTACCTCGACGAGGTGGTGGAGGCGCGGCAGGACACGACGGTGGTGATCCATCCGCTGACCGACGCGCGCCGCATCCTGCCGCTCGACAAGAAGGGCGAGCTGGTGCGCGCGCATCCCGACTTCCAGCTCGTGGTGTCGTACAACCCCGGCTACCAGAGCAGCGCCAAGGACCTCAAGCCCTCGACGCGCCAGCGCTTCGCGGCGCTGGAGTTCGACTACCCCGACGCCGTGCTCGAGGCCGAGATCGTGGCGCACGAGGCCGGCATCGACACCGCGCTGGCCGCGAAGCTGGTGGCGGTCGCGCACTGCTCGCGCGAACTCAAGCACCGCGGGCTCGACGAGGGCGTGTCGACGCGCATGCTGATCTACGCGGGCGTGCTGATCCGCGACGGCGTGACGCCGCGCGAGAGCTGCGAGATGACGATGACGCGCGCGCTGACCGACGACCCCGACATGGCGAGCGCGCTGCAGGGCTTCGTCGAGGCCCAGTTCGGATGACGCGCGACACCGGCAGCTTCGCCGCGCTGGGGCTGCTCGCGCGCGGGCTCGCCGGCATGGCGCTCGAGGTGCAGCCGCTGGTGGCCGGCGCGAAGCCGGGCACGCGCGCGGTGCTCGCGGCCGGGCGGCTGCTGGTTCCCGAGGACAGCCCGCCGGCACTGCGCCGCGCGATGGTCGCGCATGCGGTGGCGCACCTGCGGCATTCGACGCCCGCGCGCCGCGCGAACACGCTGCGGCCGATGGGCATCGCGCTGGTGTCGGCGATCGAGGACGCGCGCGTCGAGCGGCTGCTGGTGCGCGACTTCCCCGGCCTGCACGGCTGGTTCGCCGACGCGCTGCCGCCCGCACCCGATCCGCTCGACCTGCGCTTCGAGGCGCTGCTGCTGCGCATGGACCGGCTGCTGCTGCGGCCCGAGTTGCACGACGGCAGCCACTGGGTCGAGAAGGCGCGCCGGCTGTTCGAGGACACCGCGGCGCGCGCGGGTCTCGCGGACTACGAAGCCTTCCGCGCGATCGCCTCGATCCTGGCCAACGACCTGGGCCAGATGCGCGTGCGCTTCGAGCCCCAGGGTTACGCGGTGCCCGCGCCCTGGCGCGACGACAACAGCTGGCTCTGGGACTTCGGTGCCGACGCAACGCCGCCACCGCCCGACGAGGCGATCGCGCTGCAACAGTCGGGCGCGCGCATGCCGCCACCCTCCGAAACGGGCGATGCCGCTGCCGGCGCGCCACCCGAATTCGGCGACATGGAGCTGGGCCGCTACACCTATCCCGAATGGGACCGCCGCCTCGAACGCCTGCGCCTCGACTGGTGCACGGTGATCGAGAAGCTTCCCGGGTGGCAGGGCCTGCTGCCGGCGCAGGCACAGGCCGCCCTGCGCGCCGACAGCCTGCCGCCGCTGGCGCTGCCGCGCGCGCGCCATCTGGACCGCCGGCACCGACTGCGGCGCCAGTGGGAGGGCGACGACATCGACCTCAATGCGGCGATCGAGGTGCTGGTCGAGCGGCGCCAGCGGCTGCGTCCCGACGCACGCTTGTTCATGCGCCCCGGCAAGGCGCCGCGGCCATCGAGCGTGCTGGTGCTGCTCGACCTGTCGGCCTCGGCCAACGATGCGGGCCCGCACGGACTGTCGCTGCTCGAGATCGAGAAGCAGGCCGCGCTGATGCTCGCCGCCGCGCGGCTGCGCGGCGCGGACCGGCTCGCGGTGCACGGCTTCTCGTCGAACACGCGCGCCGAGGTCTACTACTACCGGCTGCTCGAGTTCGGCCAGCCGCTCTCGCCGCCCGCGCGCGCGACCATCGGCGCGGTGCGCGGGCGCTACTCGACGCGCATGGGCGCGGCGCTGCGGCATGCGGCGGCGCTGCTCGAGGACGAGCCCGCGGGCCAGCGCGCGATCCTTTTGGTGACCGACGGCGCGCCGGCCGACATCGACGTGCACGATCCGAAGTACCTCGTCGAGGATGCGCGCGAAGCGGTGGCCGAGGCACGCGGCGCGGGCGTGCGCACCGCCTGCATCGCGGTCGATGCCGCGGCCGACGCCTATGTGCGGCGCATCTTCGGCTGGCGCAACTATTGCATCGCCGACGATGCGCGCAGCCTGCCGGCGCGGCTCGCGCGCATGAGCGCGCGGCTGGCCGCGGCCCACTGACGAAAGCATCGAACTGCGATAGGGTGGAGCCCCGAACGAATCCCACACGAGACAGAAAAGACATGACGGCCCCTCACCCCTCACGGACGACCGCCCATGGCTGACAAGGATCCCATCCGCGTCGGCATCCTCTATTCGGAAACCGGCGTCACCTCGACCATCGGCCTGTCGCAGCTGCAGGGCGCGCTGCTCGGCATCGAGGAGATCAACGCGGCCGGCGGCATCGACGGCCGCGAGCTGGTCGCCGTGCGCCACGACCCGCAGTCGAACCCGGCGCGCTATGCGCAGCTGGCCGAGAAGCTGATCGTGCAGGACCGGGTCAACGTGATCTTCGGCTGCTACATGTCGAGCAGCCGCAAGGCGGTGATCCCGGTGATCGAGAAGTGGAACAAGCTGCTGTTCTACCCGACGCTCTACGAGGGCTTCGAGTATTCGGGCAACGTGATCTACACGGGCGCGGCGCCGAACCAGAACAGCGTGCAGCTGGCCGAGTTCATGACGACGAACTTCGGCGCGCGGGTCTACCTGATCGGCTCCGACTACATCTACCCCTACGAGTCGAACCGGATCATGGGCGAGCTGGTGATGCAGCGCCCCGGCAGCGAAAAACTCGGCGAGCACTACGCGGCGCTCGACGCGACCGAGAAGGATTACCGGGCCATCATGGCCGACATCCGCGACAAGCAGCCCGACTTCATCTTCTCGACGGTGGTGGGCGACTCCACCGCGAGCCTGTACCGCGCCTATGCCGAGGCCGGCTTCGACCCGAAGCGCATGCCGATCGCGAGCCTCACGACCTCCGAGGCCGAGATCTCGCAGATGGGGCGCGGGGTGGCGACAGGGCACTTCACGGCGGCACCCTACTTCCAGTCGATCGACTCGCCGGCCAACCAGCGCTGCCTGGCGCAACTGCGCGCGCGCTTCGGCGACGGCTGCGTACCCAACCTGTGCTGGGAAGCGGCCTACTTCCAGATGCACATCTACGCCAATGCCTTCGCGCAGGCGGGCAGCGACGGGATCGCGGAGATCCTGCCGCACATCCTCGGGGCCGAGTTCGATGCGCCGCAGGGGCGGGTGAAGATCGACCCGTCGAACCACCACACCTGTCTCTATCCGCGCATCGGGCGTGTGGATGCGCAGGGGCAGTTCACCATCGTTCGGCAGGCGACGCGTGCCGTGTATCCCGATCCGTATCTGGTGACGCATTCGCTCGGGGACTGGACTGCGCGGCTCGATACGCTGGAGGTTTAGGGTGGAACGTGCTTTCTACCGTTGTGAGGGGGCTCACGCCGACGGGGTACTCCCCTCCGCGAATGTCCCCCGGCCTGCGGCCTCCTCCTTGATTTCGCTGCGGGGAGTACCCCGCCGGCGTGCGCCAGACGCGCAGCAGTTGATCGGCCGGCACCACCGCTGCGCCTCCCGTGCACAGGGCAGTGGGTACTTCCCGCAGCGAAATAAAGGAGGAGCCGAAGGCGGGGGACATTCGCGGAGGGAAGTACCCGCTGTCCTGTGCACGCGCCCCGAACAAAAGCCTCAAGACCAACAACAAGAGGCCTGAAAGTGGAAAGCCCCCCCAAGAGACACACCCTGCGCGTGACCCCACCGCAGCTCAAAGAACTGCGCCTGCTGAAGATCGCGGTCATCCACCCCGACGACAGCGACGGCCGCCAGCTGACCCAGCAGCTGCAGCGCATCGGCTGCCAGGTGCAGGCCTTCTGGCCGCCGGTGCAGGCGCTGCCCGAGGGCATCGACGTGGCTTTCATGGCGGTGCAGCCCGACTTCATCAACCTGCGCTTCGAGTGGACCAAGAGCGAGGACGCGCCCGCCATCATCGCCGTCGTGACCTACGAGAATCCGACCATCGTCGAGGCCGTGCTCGAGATCGGCGCCAAGGCCGTGCTGCCCTCGCCGGTGCGCTCCTTCGGCCTGTTATCGGCGCTGGTGGTGGCGCGCGAGGCGCACAAGCAGAACCGCTCGCTCGCGCGGCGCCTGCGCAAGACCGAGGCCAAGCTGCTGGGCGTGCGCCAGCTCGCGGAGGCCAAGGCGATTCTCATGAAGACGCATGGCGTGTCGGAGGGTCAGGCCTACGACCTGATCCGCGAGCAGGCGATGAGCAAGCGCACCACCATGGAAGAGATCGCGGCCGCCATCGTCAACGCCAACGAGATCCTCTCGCTCGGCGCGCGCAAGCCCGAGGCGTCGTAAAGCCTCTCAGGTCTGGCGGAACCCCGCCAGCACCTCGAGCACCCGCAGCGTGGCGCCGTCGAGCAGCGCGCGCGGCCGGTGCGCGATGCCCAGGCGGCGCGTGAGCTTCGGCACGATCGGCAGGATCTGCAGGCGCTCGCCGAGCGCCGCGTCGGTCGTCGGCTGCAGCGGCAGCAGCGCGGCGCCATAGCCCGCCGCCACCAGGCTGCGGATGGCCGCGTCGTAGTTGAGCTCGATGCGCGCGCGCGGCGCGAAGCCCCCGGCCGCGAACCACTCCATCGTGAGCCGGTACATGTGGGTGGTCGCGTCGTTGAAGATCAACGGCTGCTCGGCCAGCCAGGCCGGCGTGACGCGCCTGGGCGCCTTCGTGCGCTGCGGCACGAAGGCCATCATCGGCTGCGTGCGCCAGGGCGTGAACACCAGGTCGCGCAGCGGCGGCTGCGGCAGCGCCACCAGGCCGATGTCGAGCGTGCCCGCGGCCAGCCTCGCCAGCGCCTCGCCCGAGCCGAGGATCGCCACCTCGACGTCGATGCCCGCGTCCTGCGCGCCCAGCGCCTCGAGCACCTGCGGCAGCAGGTCGACCACCACGCCGGTCGACGTGCCCAGCCGCACGCGGCCGCTGCGGCCCTCGGCCTGCCGCTTGACCGCGTCGAGCGCATCGTCGGTGTCGCGCAGCAGCTTGCGCCCGCGCTCCACCAGCGCCGCGCCGGCCGCCGTGGGCGTGATGCCGCGCGCGCCGCGCACCACCAGCTTGGCATCGAGCCGCGACTCGAGTTCGGAGACATGCAGGCTGACCGTGGGCTGCGCCAGATGCAGCGCCTGCGCCGCGGCCGAGAAGCTGCCGAGGTCGGCGATCGCGATCAGGGTGCGCAGCTGGTCGAGGTTGAGGTGGCGCATGGGCGTCGAATCAGGAAAGCTGATGAGAAGGCTCAGAAATCTCAACTTCCACAATAGCACGGCGACGCCGAAGATGAGCGCACCGACACCGCAATCCCCAGGAGCCCATCGTGAAGACCGCATCGTCCCCGAGCTTTCGCCAACGCCTTCTGCATGCCCTGCGCGGCTGGCGCCGGCACGCGGCGAATCGCCGTCGGGCCCGTGCCGATGCGTGCCAGCTCGCCGGCATGAGCGAGCACGACCTGCGCGACCTCGGCGTCGGCCGCAGCGAGCTGCCGGGGCTGATGCAGCCCGCGCCCTCGCACTGCGAGCACGGCCACCGCGCAAGCTGAAGGAAGCGCGCCCCGGCCCTTGCCGCGGCCTCGATTTGAGGTCCAATGCGGGGCGTGCCAAGTCCCGCTTCCGCTTCATCCCCGCTCGTCGTCGAGCTCACTTCCCCGCAGTCGGTCGACGGCCGGCGCGCGGCCTTCCAGTCGCTGTGGCTGCTGGTGCGCATGCGCCATGCGCACGACAGCCAGACCCCGATGGTGCGGCTGGCCGACCTGCGCGGCGAAGTGTCGGACGCGAGCACCCTGCGCATGGTCGTGAGCCGTGCCTTCCGCGACTTCAAGGCCTGGGGCATCGAGGTCGGCTGGGGCGAGGACAGCACGCGCGAGCCGCGCTTCCTCAACGCCGAGCGGCGCAGCCAGGGCCCGTTCTGGCTGCCGCCGGCCGAGGCGCGGCGCGTGCGCTGCGAGGTCGAGGGGCGCGCCGCGAGCGCGGCCGAGATCGCCTCGTTCCTCGGCCTGCGCGCACGCACGGGCGCTTCGGGCGGCGCCTCGGCGCCGCCCGAGGCGGTGCACCTGCAGGACGCGGCCTTCTGGAAACAGCTCGTGGCCGCGCAGCGGGCCGCGCGCCAGGGCCGGCTGATGACGCCGGTGGCCGCCGGTGCCGGCGATGGCGCCGGCCAGCCGAGCGCGCTCGAATCGATACGGCTCGCGGGGACGCTCGCGGCCAGCGGCTTCCAGCGCGCGCTGGTCACCCTCAACGAGGCCATGCTGTGGCGCCGCCTCGGCGACAACGAACAGGCGCGTCGCCAGCTCGAGGTGCTCAAGAAGCAGCGCCTGGCGCACCACGTGGCGGGCAACGACTACCTCGGCGCGATGGAATGCATCGTCTCGGCCTGGTGCGCCTACACCGCGCGCGACCTGCCGCTGGCGCAGTCGCTGCTCGGCGGCATGGCCGACGACCCGGCGCGCAGCGTGGTGCTGCGCCACCATCCCGACGTGCGCTTCGAATGGTGCAACCTGTGGGCACTCGGTTGCCGCTCGCGCGCGCTGGCGCTCGCGGCCGAGGACGCGCCGGCCGCCCGCCTGCTCGCCGAGGAATCGCTGCGCCGCTTCGGCGACGCGCTGACCGCGGCCTTCGAGTCGCACTCCTTCGATGCCGCCCAGCACGTGGCGGCCAACCTCGGCATGGCGGTGTGGCTGTTCGACCGCGTGGGCCTCGCGCTGCCCGCGCTCCCCTCGGCGCCGGCGGCCGGCCCGAAGCGGCGCGGCGATGCCTCGGCAGCGTCCGACACCACGCGCCATGCCGTGCAGTGGATCGCCTTCAGCGAATGGCTGTGCGGCCAGGCCGACGGCCAGGGCCGCTCGGCCTGGAACGCGATCTACCTGATGCGCATCGCGCGCGGCCATTGCGGCGCCGAGCCCCGGCCCACGCTCGCGCAGTTCCGCGCCCAGGCGCCGCTCGACCCGGCCGCGATCTCGGCGCTGGCCGGTCCGCTCGCCGATGCCTTCGACGCCACGCACTGGCCCGCGCGCTGGGTCGAGGTGGCGCAGGCGCGGCTGGCCGACCACCAGGCCGGCCGGCGCCGCTACCCGGGCCTGCAGCATTGCAGCCTGCTGTTCGAGCATGCGTGGTACGCGGCCCATGCGGGCGACCTGAAGGCGGCCGAGCGCTCGCTGGCCACCTTGCGCGAAACGCTGCCGCAGCTGGTGCCCAGCGACCGCGCCTACTTCGCCGAGTCGTGGAACGATGGCCTGCCGGCCGAGCTGGTGCTCGAGGCGAAGCCCCCGCGACGGCCGGCGGCGCGGCCGAGGAAGGCCGCGCGCTGAAGCGGCCTCAGCCGCGCGCCGCGACGCAGTCGATCTCGATGTCGAAGGGCCCGAACCAGGCCGGCACGCAGACGAAGATGCGCGCGGGCGGCGACTCGGGAAAGTAGCGCGCATAGACCGCGTTGACCGCGGCGAACTTCTCCGCCGAGGTGCAATACACGTTGCACTTGAGCGCATTCGCGAGCGACGAGCCCGCCGTCTCCAGGCACAGCTTCAGCTGTTCGAGCACCAGCTCGGCCTGCCGCTCGACCGAGGCGCCGACCGCCACCTGCCCGGTCTCGGGATCGAAGGGCGGCAGGCCCGAGACATAGACGGTGTCGCCATGGCGCGTGACGATGGAGGCCGGTGCCTTCCAGCGATCGAGCCAGGTGGAGAGGGGTTCGACACGGATGACTTCGCGCGCGGGCATGGGAATCCTTCTGTTGCGGTGGATGACGATGACCGCGATGGTGCGGCCTTCGTCCCCCGCACGCTTCGTCCCGCGACGAAGCGTTCAGCCGCCCGTGCCCATGCCCAGTGCCAGCCGCACGCGCTCGCGCAGCATCGGCAGCACCTCGCTCTCGAACCACGGATGGCGCTGCTGCCAGCCGGTGTTGCGCGGCGAGGGATGCGGCAGCGGGATGACGCGCGGCGCGAATTCCGCGAAGGCGCGCACGGTCTCGGTGACGCCGTCGCGCGCCCGGTTGCCCAGGTGGCGGCGCTGCGCGTACTGGCCGATCAGCAGCGTGAGCTCGACGCGCGGCATCTGCGCCAGCAGCCGCTCGTGCCACAGCGGCGCGCACTCCTTGCGCGGCGGCAGGTCGCCGCTGGTGCCGCGGCCCGGGTAGCAGAAGCCCATGGGCACGAGCGCGATGCGCGAGGCGTCGTAGAACAGCTCGCGCTCCACGCCGAGCCAGCGCCGCAGCTGGTCGCCGCTGCGGTCGTCCCAGGGCACGCCCGTGCGGTGCACCGTCATGCTCGGGGCCTGGCCGACGATCAGCAGCCGCGCCTGCGCGCCGGCCTGCACCACCGGGCGCGGGCCCAGTGGCAGATGCACCTCGCAGACGCGGCAGGCGCGGATCTCGGCGAGCAGCGGCTCCACGCGCTTCAGCGGCCGAAGGGCTTGAAGAAGGCGTTGAGCTCGGCCCCGGGCGCGGCGTCGGCGAAGTCGTCGAAGCGGCCCTCGTCGGCCAGCGTGCGCGCGGCGCGGATGAAGCCGCCCCAGGCCGCGCGCGCCATCGCGCCGCCCACGCTGACGCGGCGCACGCCGAGCGCCTCGATGTCCTTCATCGTGAGTTCGCTGATCGCGCCGACCAGCAGGTTCACCGGCTTGGGCGCGACCGCCGCGACCACGGCCGCGATCTGCTCGCGCGTCTTGATGCCGGGCGCATAGAGGCAGTCGGCGCCGGCCTCGGCATAGGCCCTGAGGCGCGCGATCGCGTCGTCGAGGTCGGGCCGGCCGGCGAAGAAGTTCTCGGCGCGGCCGACCAGCAGCGTGTCGCCGCCCGCCGCATCGATGGCACCGCGCGCGGCGCGCATGCGCTCGACCGCGACCTCGATGGGGAACAGCGGCGCATCGGCGTTGCCGGTCGAGTCCTCGATCGACAGGCCGGCCACGCCGGTCTCGACCGCGAGCCGCACGCTCCGGGCCACGGCCTGCGGATCGGCGCCGAAGCCGTTCTCGAAGTCGGCATTGACCGGCAGCGCGGTGGCCGCCACCAGTTCGCGCAGGTGCGCGAGCACCGCGTCGCGCGCGATGGCGCCGTCGGCCTGGCCGTGCGACCAGGCGAAGCCCGAGCTGGTGGTGGCGAGTGCCTTGTAGCCCAGGCCTTCGAGGTAGCGCGCGCTGCCGGTGTCCCAGGGGTTGGGGATGACGAAGCAGCCCTGGGCATGCAGCGCGCGGAAGGCCGCGCGTTTCTCGGCGACGGTGGGGTTCGTGGGGGTCATGGGGTCTCTTCCTTCTTTCGATGAAATTCGATGCCGGGGCGGCGAAGGGCGCGAAGCCGTTCAGGATAAGCCAGCGCCCGGCTGCGGCGCGCCGGGCGGATGGGCCAGCAGGTGGTCGATGAAGGCGCGCACCGCCGGCAGCATGCCGCGGCGCGAGGCGAAGGCCGCCTGGATCTCGCTCGCGGTGCAGGCCCAGTCGGGAAACAGGCGCACCAGGCGGCCCTCGCGCAACTCGTCGCGGCACAGGATCTCGGGCAGCAGCGCCACGCCCAGGCCCTGCAGCGCCACGTGCCGGAGCGCGAACATGTCGTCGGTGACCAGGCGCGGCACGAAGCCCAGCTCGTGCACCTGCCTGCCCCGCTCCAGCCGCCACAGGTGGCGCTCGCCGGTGTCGGGCAGCGAGAGCATCGGCCAGGCGGCCAGGTCGTCGAGGCTCGCGGGCGTGCCCAGGCGCTCGAGCAGCGCCGGGCTCGCGAGCAGCACGTCGACCGTGCGGCCCAGCGGCCGCGCGACCAGGCTCGAGTCCTCGAACGGCGGGCGCCGCACGCGCAGCACCACGTCGACGTTCTCCTGCAGCGGATCGACGCGCCGGTGGCTCACTTCCAGCGAGAGCCGCACCTCGGGAAAGGCGCGCATGAAATCGGGGATCAGCGGCGTGAGCCAGAACTGCGCGAGCGTGAAGGGCGCGCTCACGCGCAGCGGCCCCTGCGGCCGCGCGACGGCCTGGCGCACCACGTCGAAGGCCTCCTCGCCCGCGGCCACTGTGGCCTGGCAGCGCTCGTAGAACTGCTCGCCGACATGGGTCAGCAGCAGCCGGCGCGAGCTGCGCTGCAACAGCCGCACGCCCAGCCGTTCCTCGAGCTGCGCGACGCGGCGGCTCAGGCGCGACTTGGGAATGCCCAGGTGCCGGCTCGCGGCGCTGAAGCCCTGCTGCTGCACCACGTGCGCGAACAGCGCGAGGTCGTTGAAATCGTCCATGTCTCCTGTTCCGCTGGCAGAACGATCCGTTCTTTTTTGGCGGATTGTTGTCGCTTCGTTCCATCAGCATCATCGATCGCCTCGTATCGGTCAATGTCCACGCCCATGAAAATCGCCAGCTTCCATCACCGCGGTGCCCTTCGCTTCGGCGTGGTCCGAAACGACGAAGTGCTCGACGCCAGCGCCCTGCCCGGCGCGCCGGCCGGCGTGCGCGAGCTGCTGGCGCGCGGCGACGAGGGCCTGGCCTGGCTGCGCGCGGCCATCGAGACGGCGCCGCGCCTGCCGCTGGCCGATGTGAAGCTCGCGGCGCCGGTGCCCGCGCCGCGCAAGTTCCTCGGCCTCGGCGGCAACTACGCCTCGCACCTCGAGGAGGCCGCGAAGCTGGGCCTCGTGCGGCCGCCGGGACAGGTGTGGTTCAACAAGCAGGTGTCGTGCGTGGCCGGCCCGTTCGACGAGGTGCACCGGCCGCGCGTGTCGGCGCAGTTCGACTACGAGGGCGAGCTCGGCGTGGTCATCGGCCGGCGCTGCCGCCATGTGCGCGCCGAGGAAGCGATGACCATGGTCGCGGGCTACGTCGTGATCAACGACATGAGCGTGCGCGACTGGCAGCTGCGCGCGCCCACGCACACCCTGGGCAAGTCCTTCGACACCCACGGCCCCTTCGGCCCCTGGCTGGTGACGCGCGACGAGATTGCCGACCCGCATGCGCTGCGGCTGCGCACCTGGGTCAACGGCGAGCTGCGCCAGGACGGCAACACCGCCCGGATGATCCATCGCATCGAGGCCATGCTGGTCGAGCTGAGCACCGCCTTCACGCAAGGGCCTGTTAACGCTATGCAAGGGGTCGCGAAGCTCACCAGAGCCCGCCCATCAAGGCGCGCGACGCCGCGTGTGCGTCCGCACACGCAAGGAGCGCAACGCCGAGGGGCGGGCTCTGGTGAGCTTCCCTCCGGGCTGCTTCGCCAAGGGGCCGTCTGCGGCGTTGCCCGCGCTTGCAAGGCGGACGCCTTGCTGCGCACGGGCGCCTTGCATCCAGCCCCTTGGCGAAGCAGCGCGACCCCTTGCATAGCGTTAACAGGCCCTGGCCCGGCGACGTGCTGAGCACCGGCAGCCCCGCGGGCGTCGGCGGCCTGATGGACCCGCCGCGCTACCTGGTGGCGGGCGACGTGGTGCGCGTGGAGATCGAGGGCATCGGCCACATCGAGAACCGCGTGGTGCAAGAACCCCTGGAGACCGCCCGATGAACGACCCCAGGCGTGCCCTGCCCGACCTCGCCTCTTCCGCACTGCGACCCGTGAAGCTCGCCCACGTGGTGCTGCGCGTGGCCGAGCTCGCGCGTTCGCGCGCCTGGTACCTCGCGGTGCTGCAGGCGCGCGTGGCCTTCGAGAACGAGATGCTGTGCTTCCTGAGCTACGACGACGAGCACCACCGCATCGGCCTGATCGCGCGCCCCGACCTGGGCCGCGAGGCCGATGCGAACACCGGGCTCGAGCACATCGCCTTCACCTACGGCTCGCTGGCCGCGCTGCTCGCCAACCACCGGCGACTGGCCGCGCTCGGCATCGTGCCCTACTGGTGCATCAACCACGGGCCGACGATCTCGATGTACTACCGCGACCCCGACGGCCACCGGCTCGAGCTGCAGCACGACGTGTTCGAGACCGCCGCCGAGGTCGATGCCTTCTTCGCGGGCGGTGCCTATGCCGAGAACTTCATGGGCGTGGTGTTCGACCCCGCGGACCTGGCCGCGCGCTTCGAGGCCGGCGAGCCGCTGGCCTCGCTGACCGCGCGGCCCGAGCTGCCGGCGGGCAAGGGGCCGTGGGACATGTTCGTACCTTGAAGCAGGCTCAGCACTCCACCACGTTGACCGCGAGCCCGCCGAGCGAGGTCTCCTTGTAGGTCGACTTCATGTCCTCGCCGGTCTGCTTCATGGTGCGGATCACGGCGTCGAGCGAAACGTAGTGGCTGCCGTCGCCGCGCAGCGCCATGCGCGCCGCGTTGATGGCCTTCACCGCGCCCATGGCATTGCGTTCCACGCAGGGGATCTGCACCATGCCGCCGACCGGGTCGCAGGTCAGGCCGAGGTTGTGCTCCATGCCGATCTCGGCCGCGTTCTCGACCTGCGCCGGCGTGCCGCCGAGCACCGCGGCCAGCGCGCCGGCCGCCATCGAGCAGGCCACGCCGACCTCGCCCTGGCAGCCGACCTCGGCGCCCGAGATCGAGGCGTTGGTCTTGTAGAGCATGCCGATCGCCGCGGCCGTGAGCAGGAAATCGACGATGCCCGCGTCGCTCGCATTCGGCACGAAGCGCTGGTAGTAGTGCATCACGGCCGGCACCACGCCGGCCGCGCCGTTGGTGGGCGCGGTCACCACGCGGCCGCCGGCCGCGTTCTCCTCGTTCACGGCCATCGCGAAGGCATTGACCCAGTCCATGGCCGCGAGCGGATCGGCCGCGCCGGCCTGCGCCAGCAGCTCGCGGTGCAGCTCGCCCGCGCGCCGGCGCATGCGCAGCGGGCCGGGCAGCGCTTGGGCGGCCAGCGGGTTGTCGATGCCGAAGCCGCGCTGCACGCACTGCTGCATCACGCCCCAGATGCGCAGCAGGCCCGCGCGCACCTCGGCCTCGGGCCGCCAGGCGCATTCGTTGCGCAGCACCAGCGCGGCCACCGAGAGGCCGTTGGCCTCGCATTGCGCCATCAGTTCGTCGCCGGTAGCGAAGGGATGCGGCACCGCCACCGCCGCGGTCTGCGCCACGGCCTGGCCGCCCTCGACGACGAAGCCGCCGCCGACCGAGAAATAACGGCCCTCGGCGAGCACCGCATCGTCGGTGGCGAAGGCGGTGAAGCGCATCGCGTTGGGATGCTCGGGCAGCGACTCCTCGCCGCGAAACACGATGTCGCGCACGCGGTCGAAGGCGATCGGCGTGGTGCCGAGCAGCATCAGCGTGCCGCCGCGGCGCAGCGCCTCGAGCCGTGGCTGCACGGTCTCGGGCCGCACCGTGTCGGGCGCGTCGCCGAACAGGCCGAGGATCACGCCCTGGTCGGTCGCATGGCCATGGCCGGTGGCGCCGAGCGAGCCGAACAGGTCGACGCGCAATCGCGCGATGCGATCGAGCAGGCCCTGCCGTTCGAGCGAGCGCGCGAACAGCAGCGCCGCGCGCATCGGGCCCACGGTGTGCGAGCTCGAGGGCCCGATGCCGATCTTGAAGATGTCGAAGGCGGACAGCATCAGCGCATCATGCGGCCGGAAGCTGCTGCTTGACCAGTGCCACCCAGTAGGCCGCGCCCAGCGGCAGGATGTTGTCGTTGAAGTCGTAGTAGGGGTTGTGCACGTTCGGATCGTTCGGGCCCTCGCCCGCGCCGATGCCGATGTAGGCGCCCGGACGCTTCTGCAGCATGAAGGCAAAGTCCTCCGAGCCCATGGCCGGCGGGATGTCGGTCAGCACCTGTTCGCGCTCGACCAGGCTGGCGGCCGCGGCGATCGCGGCATCGGTCTCGGCCGGCGTGTTGACCACGCCCGGATAGCCGCGGCGGTAGTCGAGCGCGACCTTGGCGCCGTGGGTGGCGGCCACGCCCTCGCAGATCTGCTGCATCGCAGCCTGGGTCTGGTCCTGGATCGCGGCGTCGAGCGTGCGCACCGTGCCGCGCAGCACCACGGTCTCGGGGATCACGTTCCAGGTGTCGCCGCCATGGATCTGCGTGACGCTGACCACGGCCGAGTCGGTGGCGCCGGTGCGGCGGCTCACGATGGTCTGCAGCGCATTGATGAGCTGCGCGGCGACCACCACCGAGTCGATGCCGGTCTCGGGCATGGCGCCATGGCTGCCCTTGCCGGTGACCACGATCTCGAAGGTGTCGAGGTAGGCCGTCATGGTGCCCTTGCGGATCGCGAAGCGGCCGCGCGGCAGGCTCGGGAAGTTGTGCATGCCGTAGACGGCATCGGCGGGGAACTGGTCGAACAGGCCTTCCTCGACCATCACGCGGCCGCCGCCCTCGTTCTCCTCGGCCGGCTGGAACACGAAGTGCACCGTGCCCTTGAAGGGCTTGTGGCGCGACAGGTGCTCGGCCGCGCCCAGCAGCATCGCGGTGTGGCCGTCGTGGCCGCAGGCGTGCATCTTGCCCACGCACTTCGAGGCATGGGCCTGCGTGCCCAGCTCCTGCATGTTGAGCGCGTCGAGGTCGGCGCGCAGCGCGATGCTCGGACCGTCGCCGTTCGAAAGCGTGCCGACCACGCCGGTGCCGGCCAGGCCGCGGTGCACCGGCAGGCCCATCAGCATCAGCGCATTGGCGACCACGTTGGCGGTGCGGTGCTCCTCGAACGCGGTCTCGGGATTGGCGTGGATGTCGCGGCGCCAGGCCTGCATGCGCGCGCGGGTGTCTTCGGCGATTTCGGGGTCGCGGTACATGGTGGGGTTCTCTCGGGGGGTCAGTGGAAGAATTCGGCGATCAGGGTAGCGCCGAGGAAGGTACCGGCGGTGGCGGTCAGCGACACCACCACGATGCGCCAGCCGAGCTGGCGGAACACCGGCAGGTCCTTCGCGACCGAGAAGCCGGCCAGCGCGAGCACCGGCGTGGTGAAGGCCAGGAAGTTGAGCTTGGCGGTGAGCGCGATCAGCGCGTCGGAGAACGGCAGCAGGCCCGGGATGCCCACCACCGTGGCCACCACCGACAGCACCAGCACCATCGGCAGCCGCGGCACCAGGCGCTTGAGGCCCTCGACCGCCAGCGCGATCGCCACCACGGCCAGCATGCCCTCGAGCGAGACCAGCGGCGGCACCTTGTAGGTCAGCGAATTGCCGATCAGCACGCCGCCGCCCACTACGGCCCAGGCGATCAGCGTGTCGCGCAGCGGCAGCGCGCCGCCATGCGCCACGCTGACCTGCGACACGGCGGCGGTGCCCGCATCGGGCGCGCCGCGCTTCGAGAAGCGGCCCAGCACCGGCTCGAGCTTGCCGTACAGCCACGAGCACAGCGGCAGCGAGAGGAACAGCGTGAAGTAGAAGCCAGCGACGGTGGTCAGCAGATTCGAGGCGGCGGCGATGGCCGTGAGCTGCGGCAGCATCTCGGCCGGCTGCTGCGCGGCGATGGCGCCCAGCGCGGCCGCCATCAGGCTGCCCGAGCCCACGCCGGCGCCCATGGCCAGCGAGCGCGGATCGAAGACATGCAGGCTGGCGATGAAGCCCGCCAGCACCGCGATGAACAGCGCGCCCAGCACGGTGCCGGTGATGTATTCGGCCAGCACGCCGCGGCCCTCGGGCGAGGCCATGCCGTACTTCTCGCCGATGATCACGAGGTTGCCCTCGCGCCCCACCGAGAAGGTGGCGCCCACGGCCTCGCGCTTGATGCCCAGCAGCAGCGCCAGCGGCAGGCCCAGCGCCAGGGTGCCGAGTGCATGGCCGAACTCCTGGAACAGCAGCGCCCAGCCGGCCTGCTTGACCTGCGGCAGCGCGGCGCCGACCGTGAGGCCCAGCTTCACCACGAACAGCAGCAGGCCGGCGTTGAGCAGGCCGCCCGCGAAGGACTGCTCGGCGGTGGCGACGCGCGCCACGCCCGGCACGCGGCGGTACGCGATGCCCCAGACCGCGGCGATCAGCAGCGCCCACAGCATCGGCAGCAGCGCCACCTTGCCCGGGCCGACGCTGAACTGCACCGGGCCGACCAGCTCGGCCACGGCCACGATGGCCAGCGTGACGGCCACGAGCTTGAGTTTTCCGGAAGCGCCGGAGGGCGCGGCCGTGACGGGAACGGAGGCGGCGGAGGTCATGGTGGGGCGTCGGTCTGGAGCCGTGGGTGAAGCCTTTGCTGGCGGATGGCGGCGAGTTTCTCCATGTAGGCCTATTGCATCAATGACCGCAAATCGGGATATTCGATGCATTGAATGCAACACTCAGGAGACCGGGCATGGACGACAGGCTCGACACGCGCCGCGTGCGCTACTTCATGCAGGTGCTCGACAGCGGCTCGGTGCGCGGCGCGGCCGACGTGCTCGACATGGACCCCTCGGCCGTCAGCCGCGCGATCGGCATCCTCGAGCAGGAGTGTGGCGTGCCGCTGCTCGAGCGCCATGGCCGCGGCGTGGTGCCCACCGACGCGGGCGAGATGCTGGCCGGCTACGTGCGCCGGCAGAACAGCCAGAAGCAGCACCTGATGGCGCAGATGGACAGCATCCGCAAGATCGAGCGCGGCCACATCGACATCGTGGCGGGCGAGGGCTACGTGGACTGGCTGATGCGCCACAGCCTGCGCGAGTTCATGACCACGCATCCGAAGATCACCATCGACCTCGACGTGGCCAGCACCGACGAGATCGTGCGCCGCGTGGTCGAGGAGCGCGCCCACATCGGCATGCTGTTCCAGCCGCCGCGAGACGAGCGGCTGACCTCGCACCAGTCGCATCCGCAGCCGATCCAGGCGCTGGTGCTGCGCTCGCATCCGCTCGCGCAACTGGGCCGGCCGCTCAAGCTCGCCGACCTGCTGCCCTACCCGGGCGCCACGCTGCACCGCAACTTCGGCGTGCGCCAGCACATCGAGGCGGCCGAGATCAGCGAGGGCGTGCGGCTGCCTTCGGTGCTGACCACCACCTCTTTCAGCGCGCTCGGCCATTTCGTCTCGGCCGGGCTGGGCTACACGCTGGGCACGCGGATCTCGCTGACGCCGAATGCCGACCATCCCGAGCTGATCGAACTGCCGATGAAGAACCCGCTGCTGTCGCAGGGCCGCTCGCACATCGTGTCGCGCCACGGGCGCCTGCTGTCGCCGGCCGCGGCCGAGTTGCTGCGCTGCGTGGTGCGCGACATGAAGCGCTACGCGGACGCCGGGCCGGCCAAGGCGCGCAGGCCGGCACCGCGCACTCGCGCGGCCGCCGCTTGAGGAAGGCGCGGGGGGATCGTTGCGCGCGGCGGGCTTCGGTGGTCTGATCGCCGCCATGTCCTACCTGCTCCCGCTCTTCGTCCACCTGCTGTGCGCCGCCTTCTGGGTCGGCGGCATGGCCCTCATGCACTTCGCGGTGCGCCCGGCCGCCGTCGCCACGCTCGAGCCGCCGCTGCGCCTGCGCATGATGGCCGCGACCCTGCGGCGCTTCTTCGTCGGGGTCGATGCCTCGGTCACGCTGCTGTTCGTGACGGGCGTGGCGATGATCCTGGCCACGGGCGGCTTCCGCGGCGTGCACTGGCGCGTCGAGGCGATGATGGGCCTCGCGATCGTGATGGCCGCGATCTACGTCTACATCCGCGCCTCGGTGTTCCGCGCGATGCGGCGCGCGGTCGACGACGGCGCCTGGCCGGTGGCCGCGGGCCGGCTCGACCTGGTGCGCAAGCTCGTGAGCCTGAACCTGGTGCTGGGCGTGGCGGTGTTCGCGGTCGCGGTGCTCGGGCGCGGTTAGGCCGCTGGCCCCTTGAGCTCGACGCCGTTGCCGTCGGGGTCGCGCAGGTAGATCGAGGGCCCCGTGCCCTCGGCCCCGTAGTTGTTCTGCACCTCGCCATCGACCTCGACGCCATGGCGCGCCATGCGCTCGCGGATCGCGGCCTCGTCGAAGGGCTCGATGCGCAGGCACAGGTGGTCGAGGTTGCGGCCTTCGCGGCCGGCCAGCGCGCCACCCGCGCGGCCCAGCTTGCCGTCGTGCGCGACGAGGTCGATCAGGCTCGCGCCCGCGCGCAGGTGCACCAGACCGAGGTCGTCGCGCCGCTTGTCGACCGTGCAGCCGAGCACGCCGACATAGAAGGCGATGGAACGCTCGGCATCGCGCACGCGCAGCACCACGTGATCGATGCGCCGCAGCGCGAACGGCGCGGCATCGGAAGGATCGTGCGGGCGGGTCATGCCCGCCAGTGTGTCAGACCACGCCCGAGGCGCGCAATGCCTCGAAACGCGCCGCGTCGATGCCCAGCTCGCCGAGCACCTCGCGCGTGTGCTGGCCCAGCGCGGGCGGCGCACGGCGCAGCACCGGCGGCGTGGCCGACAGGCGCAGCGGGCTCGCCACGCCGGTGATGGCCGTGATGCCGTCGCCCGCATCGCGCGGCAGCGTGACCGCGAGGCCGCGCGCCTTGACCTGCGCATCGTCGAAGGCCTGCGCGATGTCGTTGATCGGGCCGCAGGGCACGGCCTTGTCCTCGAGCAGCGCGACCCAGGCGGCCGTGGTGCGCGTGCGCGTGAGTTCTTCCATCATCGGGATCAGCACGCCGCGGTGCTTCACGCGCAGGGTGTTGGTCGCGAAGCGCGCGTCGCTGGCCCAGCCGGGCTGGCCCGCGGCCTCGCAGAAGCGCGCGAACTGGCCGTTGTTGCCGATCGCCAGCAGCATCGCGCCATCCAGCGTCGGGAAGTCCTGATAGGGCGCGAGGCTCGGATGGGTGTTGCCCTGGCGCGCCGGCGCCTTGCCGGTGTTGAGGAAGGCGCTGGCCTGGTTGGCGAGGATCGCCATGCCCACGTCGAGCAGCGCCATGTCGATGTGCTGGCCTTCGCCAGTGCGGTGCCGCACCTGCAGCGCGGCGAGGATCGCGGTGCTCGCGTAGACGCCGGTGAAGATGTCGGTGAGCGCGACGCCCACGCGCAGCGGGCCGCCGCCGGGCTCGCCGTCGGGGCGGCCGGTGATGCTCATCATGCCGGTCATGGCCTGGATCATCAGGTCGTAGCCCGCGCGCTCGGCATAGGGGCCGTCGTTGCCGAAGCCGGTGACGCTGCAGTAGATGAGCCGCGGGTTGGCACGGCGCAGCGTCTCCTGGTCGAGGCCGTACTGCTTCAGGCCGCCGGTCTTGAAGTTCTCCACCACCACGTCGGCCTGCGCCGCCATCTGCCTGAGCAGCGCCTGGCCGTCGGGCGTGGCCATGTCGATGGTGACCGAGCGCTTGTTGCGGTTGCAGGCGGTGAAGTAGCTGGCCTGGTCGCTGTCGTTGCCGTTCGCGTCCTTCACGAAGGGCGGGCCCCAGGTGCGGGTGTCGTCGCCGACGCCGGGACGCTCGATCTTGACGACATCGGCGCCCAGGTCCGCGAGGATCTGCGTGCACCACGGGCCCGCAAGCACGCGGGACAGATCGAGAACCTTGATGCCGTCGAGGGCTGCTTGGGTCATGGCGATGCGGATGGAATTCGGGCTGCCCGGACGCGAAGAACGCGAAGGTTCCGCGAAGGGCGCAAAAGATTCATTTCAAGGAAGATGGACTTCCTTTCGCGTCCTTCGCGAATCCTTCGCGTCCTCTGCGTCCGGAAGTCCGTGTCTGGCTTCAGTTCGCGAACGCGGCGATGCCCGTGATCGCGCGACCGAGGATCAGCGCATGGATGTCGTGCGTGCCTTCGTAGGTGTTCACGACCTCGAGGTTCACGAGGTGGCGCGCCACGCCGAATTCGTCGCTGATGCCGTTGCCGCCCATCATGTCGCGCGCCAGGCGGGCGATGTCGAGGGCCTTGCCGCAGTTGTTGCGCTTCATGATCGAGGTGATCTCGACCGCGGCCGTGCCTTCGTCCTTCATGCGGCCCAGGCGCAGGCTGCCCAGCAGGCCCAGCGAGATCTCGGTCTGCATGTCGGCCAGCTTCTTCTGGATCAGCTGGTTGGCGGCCAGCGGGCGGCCGAACTGCTTGCGGTCCAGCGTGTACTGGCGCGCGCGGTGCCAGCAGTCCTCGGCGGCGCCGAGCGCGCCCCACGAGATGCCGTAGCGGGCGCTGTTGAGGCAGGTGAACGGACCCTTGAGGCCCTGCACCTCGGGGAAGGCGTTCTCCTCGGGGCAGAACACGTTGTCCATCACGATCTCGCCGGTGATGCTGGCGCGCAGGCCGACCTTGCCGTGGATCGCCGGGGCGCTCAGGCCCTTCATGCCCTTCTCGAGCACGAAGCCGCGGATCGGGCCGACGGCGCCGCTCTCGCTGACTTCCTTGGCCCAGACCACGAACACGTCGGCGATCGGCGAATTGCTGATCCACATCTTGCTGCCGGTGAGCGCGTAGCCGCCCGGCACCTTCTTGGCGCGCGTGGCCATGCTGCCGGGGTCGGAACCATGGTCGGGCTCGGTCAGGCCGAAGCAGCCGATCCATTCGCCGGTGGCGAGCTTGGGCAGGAACTTCTGCTTCTGGCCCTCGGAGCCGAATTCGAAGATCGGCACCATCACGAGCGAGCTCTGCACGCTGGCCATCGAGCGATAGCCCGAATCGACGCGCTCGACCTCGCGCGCGATCAGGCCATAGGCCACGTAGTTGAGGCCGGGGCCGCCGTACTGCTCGGGGATCGTCGGGCCCAGCAGGCCCAGCGAACCCATCTCGCGGAAGATCGCCGGGTCGGTCTCGCCGGTGCGGAAGCCCTCGAGCACGCGCGGTGCCAGGCGCTCCTGGCAGTAGGCATTGGCCGCGTCGCGGATCATGCGCTCGTCGTCGGTGAGCTGCTGGTCGAGCAGGAAGGGGTCGTCCCAGTGGAAGGAAGCTTTGGCGGCCATGCGGCTGTCTCCGGAAAAGGGGAAAAGAGGGGGATCGGCCGATCCTAGCGAGGCAGAGGGCGCGGCGCAAACGATGAATCCTCACCCAGATATGCGGATCCAGAATGTCTTGGGCGTTGCCGGAACCGTGCTTTCATTGATGAAAGCCCTTCGCCAGTCATACACTCGCGGCATACATGCGCCGCAAGATCCCGCCCCTGCAGACCCTCGTGTGCTTCGACGCGGCCGCGCGCCACGAGAGCTACACGCGCGCCGCGCAGGAACTCGCGCTCACCCAGAGCGCGGTGTCGCGCCAGATCGGCACGCTCGAGGCCTTCCTCGGCGTGGCGCTGTTCCGCCGCACGCGCCACGGCGTGGCGCTGACCGCGAGCGGCGCGGCCTATGCGCGGCAGACCGCCAAGCGGCTCGAGGCGATGGAGCGCGACACGCTCGACGCGATGGCGCACCAGGGCGAGGGCGGTTCGCTGTCGCTGGCGGCCGTGCCCACCTTCGCCACGCGCTGGCTAATGCCGCGGCTCAAGGGCTTCGCGGCGCTGCAGCCCGACGTGGTGGTGCACATCGAGACGCGCACCCGGCCCTTCCTGTTCGCCGACGCGGAGTTCGACGCCGCGCTCTACGCGGGCACGGTGGCGCAGGTGCAGAACTGGGCCGGCACGCACGCGCTGCCGCTGATGCAGGAGGACGTGGTGCCGGTCTGCAGCCCGGCGCTGCTGCCGCGCGGCAAGCCGGTCTCGCCCACGGCCATCGCGCACATGCCGCTGCTGCAGCAGAGCACGCGGCCCGACGGCTGGCGCCAGTGGTTCGATGCGCAGCAGGTCGACGCCCCCAATGCGCGCGGCGGCCCGCGCTACGAGCTGTTCTCGATCCTGGCGGCGGCCGCCTCGCAGGGCCTGGGCGTGGCGTTGATGCCGACCATGCTGGTGGCCGACGAACTCGCGCGCGGCGAGCTGGTGGTGGCCTGCCCGCGGCCGCTCGCGGGCGAGCGCGCCTACTACCTCGTGACGCCCGAGCGCGCCGACCAGCGGCCGCTCTTGAAGTTCTTCAGCGACTGGCTGCTCGCGCAGGCCCGCAAGGGTTGAAGGCTATGCCGCGCGACGAGCTTCCGGCCGGCCTTCGCGCACGCCGCTGTGAACGCGGCCTGAAAGCCGCGTCCGGAAACGGCGAGCCCGAAGCCTCCGCCCGGGCCACACTCGCCCCATGCCCTCCCCCGCTTCCGTGATCGATGCGCTCGACTGGCCCCGCATCGAAGCCGACCTCGCCGCGCGCGGCTGCGCCACCACCGGCCGCCTGCTCGGTCCGCGCCAGTGCGCGGCGCTGGCCGCGATGTACGACGAACCGCAACATTTCCGCAGCCGCGTCGTGATGCAGCGCCATGGCTTCGGCCAGGGCGAGTACCAGTACCTCGCCTATCCGCTGCCCGAACCGGTCGCGGCATGGCGCGCCGCGCTTTACGAACGGCTCGCGCCGCTGGCCAATGCCTGGGCCCAGGCGATGGGCCTGCCGGCCGACTATCCCGCCGCGCACGCGGACTATCTCGCGCGCTGCCACGCGGCCGGGCAACAGCGGCCTACACCCCTGCTGCTGCGCTACGGCGAGGACGACTACAACTGCCTGCACCAGGATCTGTACGGCGAACTGCAGTTCCCACTGCAGCTCACGGTGCTCCTGAGCCGGCCCGGCGAGGACTTCACGGGCGGCGAGTTCGTGCTGACCGAGCAGCGCCCGCGCATGCAGTCGCGCGCCGAGGTGGTGCCGCTGGCGCAGGGCGAGGCGGTGATCTTCGCGGTCAACCAGCGGCCCGTGGCGGGCACGCGCGGCAGCTACCGCGTGACGATGCGCCATGGCGTGAGCCGCGTGCGCTCGGGCCGGCGCCAGACGCTGGGGCTGATCTTCCACGACGCCCAATAGGCGCGCGCCAAGGCCGAATCTCCGACTGTCCCGGCACAGCTTTCGCCCACTTCGAGGGAGTGGAGCGAGAATCCGCCCCGCATCCGGCACTCGCCAGCATTTCCGACGCACTGATCGGACAGCGAGACCGCCGGCTGCCGATCCGCGGCCCTTCGGCCCCGGATGCGCGTGGGCAGACAGGGAGCAGTATGAACAGATATCCGTCCGGCGTGCCGGACCCGGCCGCGCGGCCGTCTTCCGAAGCGGCCGCTTCTGTCACACGGCCATCGGATCTCGGTCCCGCCTCGAACCCGGCGCCCTCGCGGCGCCGTACCCGTCACTTCCGGGTCGACGTGGGCACCATCGTGAGCGTGGTCGCGCTCACGCAATCGCTGCTGCTGGTCGCGCTCGGCTATTGGGGCTCGCAGCGGCTGGTCTCGCGCATCGGGATATCGGCCCACAAGTCGAACCACGACCGCACCGAGGACAAGGTCAATGCCTTCCTCGCCAAAGCCGAGTCGGTGGTCGGCGCCATCGCGGGCACGCCGAGCCTGCGGCCCGCGGGCGACCGCAGCGAATGGACGGCCGAGATGCTGTGGACCATGCTGCAGCAGTCGCCCGAGCTCGACAGCCTCTATGTCGCCAACGACGAGGGCCGGATGCTGATGGCGCTGCGCTATCCCGCGCCCGCGGTCCGCTACATCGAGGCCGGGCAGCAGGGCACCACCGAGACCTGGCAGTACAAGCGGCCGCTGGCGGCCGAGGCCGACTTCCAGCAGCGCTACGAGACGATCCGCCTCGAGGCCTTCCAGAGCGGCTACGACCCGCGCACCCGCAGCTGGTTCATCGAGGCGCGCACGGCCAGGGGCCCGGTGTGGACCCAGCCCTACGTGTTCGCGGCCGCTCAGGAGCTGGGCGTGACCTACGCGTTGCCGAGCCAGCGCCGCTACGCCGACGGCAAGCCGCAGGCGCTGGTGGTGGCCGGCGACGTGTCGCTGGGCCGGCTCTCGGATTTCGTGCGGCAGTTCAGCAGCAGCGGCTTCGGCGGCAGCGCGCTGCTCACGCGCGACTATCGCGTGCTCGCGCGCAGCGACATGCCCGGCGTGCAGCACCGGCTCGAAGCCAGCACGGGCGTGCTCGACGAACTGCATCGCCACATGGTGGAAGACGGCACGGCGGGCAGCCAGGTCGACACCGCGTTCTCTTTCAGCTACCAGGGGCAGCGCTTCCTGGCGCAGACCTCGCGCATCCAGGCCACCGGCTGGGAGCTGGTGAGCTGGGTGCCCGAGGACGTGCTGCTCGGCAGCCTGCGCCGCGCGGTGCTGTGGTCGATGCTGCTGGTGCTGGGCTTCCTCGCGGTGGCGCTCGCGATCTCGCTGCGGCTGTCGAAGCTGGTGACGGCGCCGGTCGAGAACCTGTCGCGCATCGCGCGCCGCATCGGCATGCTCGAGCTCGACAGCCTGCCGCGCGAGCCGAGCCGGGTGCTCGAGATCCAGCACCTGGACCAGGCGCTCGACGAGTCGGCGCGCAGCCTCAAGGCCTTCAGCAAGTTCGTGCCGGTGGACGTGATCAACCAGCTCATCGCGCAGGGCCATGCGCTCGCACCCAACGGCTCGCCGCGCCGCGTGACCGTGATGTTCACCGACGTGGAGGGCTTCACGAGCATCTCCGAGTCGATGCCGCCGGCCGTGCTGGTGGGCCAGCTCACCGACTACTTCAACCTCGCGGCGCGCGTGTTCGCGCGCCATGGCGGCGTGATCGACAAGTTCATCGGCGACGGGATCATGGTGCTGTGGGGCGCGCCCGCCGACCTGCCCGATGCCGAGTACAAGGCCTGCCTCGCGGCGCTCGAGCTGCAGGCCGAGATGCGCGCGCTCAACCGCCAGTGGCACAGCCAGGCGCTGCCCGAGTTCCGCACCCGCGTGGGCATCCACACGGGCATGGTGATCGCGGGCGTGCTGGGCTCGAACGACCGGCTGTCGTACACGGCCTTCGGCGACGTGATCAACGTGGCGAGCCGCATCGAGGGCATCAACAAGCAGCTCGGCACGCAGCTGCTGGTGTCGGAAGTGACCCATGCCGGGCTCAAGGGCCGGCTGGCGACGCGCCGCGTCGAGGAACAGGTGGAACTGCGTGGCCGGCAGACGAAGATGGTGCTCTACGAACTGCTGGCCTGAAGCTCAGCGCGGCGGCGGCGCGGGCGTGACACGCACCAGCACCAGGTCCGCGCGCGTGCCCTGGCCCTGCGTGAGCACGCCGTAGTGCGTGTCGTTGATGAACAGCAGCTGCTCGCCGCGCACGATGCGCGCCGCCACGGCGTAGCGCATGCGCGGATCGATGCGAGCCGCGTCGACCTGCAGCGTGTAGGCGAACGGCGGCTGGCGGCCGTCGGCGCGGATGCGCTGCTCGGCCAGCACGACCGAGGGCGCGTCCATGCGCGAGACGTCGAGCAGCTGCACGCGCACCTCGGCGGCGGGATCGAGCGCGATGCGCTCGCGGTAGCTCACGGTGCCGCTCACCACGAGCGGCGCGGCCGCGGGTGCGGGAGTGGAGGAGGTGGCGCAGGCGCTCAGCAGCGTGGCGCCGGCCACGCCGCCGCCGATCGCGAGAAGGAGGATGTTGCGTCTGGAAAGCATCGCGCCATCATACGGACGCGCGCTGCGCCGCGAAGGCCACGTACCAGTCGAGGCTGCCGGGGTTGGCCATCGCCTCGCGGTTCACCACCTTCTCGATCGGCTGACCCAGCAGCAGCTTCTTGATCGGCAGCTCCTGCTTCTTGCCCGAAAGCGTGCGCGGGATCTCGGCCACCTGGAAGATGTCGTTGGGCACGAAGCGCGGCGACAGCGAGGTCTTGATCGCGTGGTTGAGCCGCGCGCGCACCGCGTCGTCGAGCGCGACGCCGGGGCGCAGCACCACGAACAGCGGCATGTAGCTCTCGCGGCCCAGGTACTCGAGGTCGACCACCATCGAGTCGAGCACCTCGGGCAGGCCCTCGACCGCGCTGTAGATCTCGCTGGTGCCCATGCGCAGGCCCTGGCGGTTGATGGTGGCGTCGCTGCGGCCGTAGATGATGCAGCCGCCGTCGCTGCCGATCCGGATCCAGTCGCCGTGGCGCCAGACGCCGGGGTAGGTGTCGAAGTAGCTCGAGACGTAGCGCGCATTGCCCTCGTCGCCCCAGAAGTAGAGCGGCATCGACGGGATGGGCTGGGTGCAGACCAGCTCGCCGACCTCGCCGATGACCGGCTGGCCCTGCTCGTTCCAGGCCTCGACCGCATGGCCGAGCTCGCGGCACTGCATCTGGCCCGGCACCTCGGGCAGCTCGCGGTGGCCGCCGACGAAAGCGCCGCAGAAATCGGTGCCGCCCGAGATGTTGCACCACCACACGTCCTTCGAGCCCGCCTCGCGCAACTGCCGCGTGCCCCAGCGTTGCACCTCCTCGGGCAGCGGAGAACCGGTGCTGCCGAGCGCGCGCACGCGCGAGAGGTCGCCGCAGTCCTTCGCGACCAGTCCGGCCTTCATGCAGTTGCTGAAGTAGGCCGCGCCCGCGCCGAAGAAGGTGACACGGTGGCGCGCGACGAAGCGCCACAGCACGCCCCAGTCGGGCTTCTCCTTGCTGCCGGCCGGGTTGCCGTCGTAGATGCAGATGGTGGCGCCGAAGGCCAGGCCCGAGAGCTGCGAGTTCCACATCACCCAGCCGGTGGAGCTGTACCAGTGGTAGCGCTCGCCGAAGTTGTTGGCGCCGTAGCTCGCGCCCACGTCGTTGTGCAGGCCGCAGGCATGCATGGTGAGGATGATGCCGCCCTGGCCGTGCACGATGGGCTTGGGCAGGCCGGTGGTGCCGCTCGAGTAGACGATCCAGATCGGATGGTCGAAGGGCAGCCACTCGGGTTCGAAGGCGGCGACTTCGGCGTCGTCGCGCGCGATGGCCCGGGCCCAGTCGACGTCGTGCGCCACGCGGCCCGTGGCATAGGGCGAGGGCACGAGCAGCAGCCGGCGCACGCTCGGCAGCTGGCCGCGCAGTTCCTGCAGCACGGCGCTGCGGTCGAGCGGCTTGCCGCCGTAGTGCACGCCGTCGACCGCGATCAGCAAGGTGGGCTCGATCTGGCGCAAGCGGTCGACCACGGCGGCCGTGCCCATGTCGGGCGCGCACACGCTCCAGATCGCGCCGATGCTGGAGCAGGCCAGGAAGGCCACCATGGTCTCGGGCACGTTGGGCATGTAGGCCGCGACGCGGTCGCCGCGCTTCACGCCGAGCGATTTCAGCGTGAGCGCGACCGAAGCGACCTGGCGCCGCATCTCGGGCCACGACAGCTCGCGCACCTCGCCGCGCTCGTTGTCGCTGACGATCGCGGGCATGCCGGCCGCGTGGGCCGCGTCGACATGACGCAACACCTCGCGCGCATAGTTGACCTGGGCGCCGGGAAACCAGCGCGCGAGCGGCATGCGCGATTCGGCGAGCACGGCCGTGTGCGGCGTGGGCGATTCGATGCGGGCGTAGTCCCAGATGCTCTGCCAGAAGGCATCGAGCTCGGTGACGGACCAGCGCCACAGGGCGTCGTAGTGGTCGAAAGCGAGGCCGCGCGTGTCGCGCAGCCAGTCTTGGTAGAGGCGGATCTGGGGAATGTTGGGAGCGGGCATGGACCGAGCGTAGCGCCGTGACGGAGTGCGCTCAAGGGGGGTTGACCTCAGGGTTTGTACGTGTGTTCAACATTTTTGTACAAGCGTTCAATACACCTCCATGAGCACCCGCACACCCACCGCCAAGCGCCGCGCCGCGCGTCCGAGCGCATCGTCCGCCGCCGCTGTCGCCATCGAGACGGCGCGGCCCGATCGCAAGCAGGCGATCCTGCTGGCGGCCGAGAAGCTGTTCGCGCAGCACGGCTACCACGCGGTGACGATCCGCCAGATCGCCGAGGAGGCCGGCGTGCCGCTGGCACTGGTGGGCTATTACCACGGCCAGAAGCACGAGCTGTTCCACGCCATCTTCGAGCACTGGGCCCACTCGATCGAGGCGCGGCTCGCGGGGCTGGCGGCGGTGAACCTCGACCCCGACGACGCGCGCACGCTGCCGCGCATCATCGAGGCCTTCATCGCGCCGGTGCTGGCGCTGCGCGCGAGCTCCGAGGGCGAGTACTACGCGCTGCTGGTGGCGCGCGAACTCGCCAACACCACCGAAGAGGCCGACCGCGTGCTGCGCGCCTACTTCGATCCGCTGGCCGAGGCCTTCATCGATGCGCTGCACCTCGTGCTGCCGCATGCCACGCGCGGCGAGGTCGCCTGGGGCTACCAGTTCGCGCTCGGCGCGCTCATGAACCACCTGAACAGCAGCCGCATCGCGCGCCTGTCGCGCGGCGAGAACACGCCCGGCGATCCGGCCATGGCGCCGATGCTCGTGAACTTCATCGTCGGCGGCCTGCGCCATGCGCTGCCACGGCCGAAGAGCGCCAAGTCACCCCAGAAGAAAGCACCCCTCAGGAGAGAAAAACCATGATGAAGAGACGCACCCTGCTGTCGGCCCTGGCCGCGGCATCGACGGCCGCGGCACTGCCCGCGCGCGCTCAGCCCCAGCCGAAGATCGTGTTCGGCTACACGGCCGTGACCGATTTCGGCTCGGTGTTCGTGGCGGCCGACGAGGGCTTCTTCAGGAAGCGCAACCTCGAGGTCGAGCTCAAGTTCATCCCGCTCAACTCCACCATTCCCGCGGCGCTGCAGTCCGACTCGCTGCAGATCGGCGGCCCCACGCCCTCGGTGTTCCTGCAGGCGGTCGACGGCGGCCTCGACCTGGTGCTGGTGGCCGGCGGCGGCCTCACCTCGAAGACCCTCACGAGCACGGGCCTGGTGGCGCGCGCGGGCAGCGGCATCAAGAGCGCGCAGGACTGCGTGGGCAAGAAGATCGGCGTGCCGGGCCTGGGCGCGTTCCTGCACGTGACCTTCCGCGCCTGGCTCAAGGACAGCGGCGTCGACCACCGCAAGGTCAACTTCGTCGAGGCCGCCTTCCCGCAGCATGCCGACCTGCTGCGCGGCGGCTCGGTCGATGCCGTCGTGTCGACCGATCCGTTCATGACCCGCATCACCGAGAGCGGCGCGGGCTACGTCGCCTCGTACTACTCGACCTTCCTGCCCGACAACAACCAGACCATCGTGCACGCGGCCAAGCGCGAATGGGTGGCGAAGAACCCGGGCGCGGCACGCGCCTTCCGCGAGGCGCTGGTCGAAGCCGCGGCCTTCATGCAGCAGCCGAGGAACGATGCGAAGGTGCGCGCCTCGATCGGCAAGTACACCCGACTGCCGGCCGACGTGCTCGCGAAGATCCAGGTCTCGCCGCCGGGCCCGGTGGTGAGCGAGAAGCAGCTCGCCTACTGGAGCGGGCTGATGAAGGACCAGGGCATGCTGCGCTCGGACATCGACGTGGCGAAGCTGTTGGCGCCATGATCGCGACGCCCCTTCCAAACCCGGCGCGCAGCGCGCTGCCGTCGGGCGCCGCGCTGCCGGGCAGCGGCCCCGCGCGGCACGCCGCGCCCTTCCTGCGCTTCGACGGCGTGACCATCCGCCTCGGTGGCCGCGAGATCCTCTCGCCCACCTCCTTCGACGTGGCGCGCGGCGAGTTCGTCTGCATCGTCGGCCCGAGCGGCTGCGGCAAGACCACGCTGCTGCGCGCGGCCAGCGGGCTGGTCGCGGCCAGCGCGGGCGAGGTGCGGCGCAACGGCGTGAAGATGCTCGAGCCCTCGCGCGAAGTGGCCTTCGTGTTCCAGGACTACGGCCGCGCGCTGCTGCCCTGGCGCACGGTCGAGGGCAACGTGAGCCTCGCGCTCGAGGCCGGCGGCGTGCCCGCGGCCGAGCGCGCGCCGCGCATCGCCGACGTGCTCGCCAAGGTCGGGCTCGCGAAGCATGCCCACAAGTTTCCGGTGCAGCTCTCGGGCGGCATGCAGCAGCGCGCGCAGATCGCGCGCTGCCTCGCGCAGAAGCCCGAGCTGATGATGATGGACGAGCCCTTCGGCGCGCTCGACGCGCTGACGCGCCAGAGCCTGCAGGACGAGCTCGCGCGGCTGGTGCGCGAGGACGGCCTCACGGTGCTGTTCGTCACGCACGACCTCGAGGAGGCGATCTACCTCGGCGACCGCGTGATCGCGCTGCAGGCCAACCCCGGTCCCGGGCGGCCCAGCCTCGCGCGCATGATCGACGTAAAGATCCCGCGCCCGCGCGACCAGCTCACGACCAAGGAGCATCCCGACTACCTGCGGCTGCGGCGCGAGCTGTTCGCCTTCATCGAGCACGGCCATGACTGAGAACCGGCTCGTGCGCGGGCTGCGGCCCTGGGTGTTTCCGGCGCTGCTGATCGGTGCCTTCGAGTGGTACGCGCGCCGCGCGGCGGCGCTGGGCAGTGATGCGCTGGCGCCGCCGAGCGCCGCGGCCAGGGCCTTCGCCGGCGCCGCGCTCGACGGCTCGCTGTGGCAGGCCACCGGCTTCACGCTCGGCACCGCCGCGCTGGGCCTGCTGCTGGGCGCGGTGCTCGGTATCGCGCTGGGGCTGGTGCTCGGGCTGTCGCGCCGCGCGGCCCGGCTCGGCTCGGTCACGATCGAGGTGCTGCGCCCCGTGCCCTCGGTCGCGCTGATCCCGCTCGCGATGCTGGGCTTCGGCTTCGGCGTGCGCATGGAGCTCGCGATCGTCGCCTTCGCCACCTTCTGGCCGCTGCTGGTGCTGGTGCAGGCGGCGGTGCAGCAGGTCGAGCCGCGGCTGCTCGAGGTCAGCCGCGTGCTGGGCCTGTCGGCGCGCGAGCGGGCCTTCAAGATCGTGCTGCCGGCCATCGTGCCGCGCCTGTTCGTCGCGCTGCGGCTCGGCGTGGCGGTGGCGCTGGTGGTGGCCGTGACGGTGGAGATCGCGGCCAATCCCAACGGCATGGGCTACGCGATGATGATCGCGCAGCAAAGCTTCGACCCCGCGCTGATGCTGGCCTGGCTGGGCTGGATCGGCGTGGTGGGCTTCGCGATCAACGCGGCCATGCTGTGGCTGCAGCGCGGCGTGTCGCGCCGCATGGGAGCCGCGCCATGAACGGCCACGACGAACGCCAGGGCCTGGAGCGGCTCGGCGCGCTGGGCGTGCTGCTGGCGCTGGTCGCGCTGTGGTGGATCGCGAGCAACGCGGGCTGGGTCAGCCGCGTGTTCCTGCCGACCCCGCAAGCCACCTTCGCGAGCCTGCGCGAAGGACTGAACCTGTCGGGCGAAGGCGGCGGCGAGCTGCTCGCCTTCACCGGCGCGACGGTGGGCCGCATGGTCCAGGGCTGGCTGCTGGCTTCGCTGGCCGGCGTGCTGCTGGGCGCGGCCATCGGCGTCTCGCCCGCGGTGCGTGCCTGGGTCCAGCCCACGCTGGAGTTCGTGCGCCCGTTGCCGGCCTCGGCGCTGCTGCCGCTGGCGATCTCGATCTTCGGGCTCAACCCCGGCATGGTGCTGTTCGTGGTCGCCTTCGGCGCGATGTGGCCGGTGCTGCTGGCCACGGTGCACGGCTTCGCGGCCGTGGAGCCGCGCCTGGCCGAGGTGGCGCGCTGCCTGCAGATGTCGCGCGCGGCCTATGTCTGGAAGATGGGCCTGCCCAACGCGATGCCCGACATCCTGGCCGGCATGCGGCTCGCGCTGACCATCGCGCTGATCGTCGCGGTGGTGGGCGAGATGATCGCCTCGCAGAGCGGCCTGAGCCAGGCCATCCTGCTGGCCGCGCGCGCCTTCCGCGCCAGCGAGCTGTTCGCCGGCATCGTGCTGCTCGGGCTCGTCGGCTTCGCGAGCAATGCGCTGCTGGCCCAGGCCGAACGGCGCCTGCTGCGCTGGCAGCAGCCCTGATTCCTCCCTTCTTCTCTTTTCCCTCCGCTCGAACGAACACCCCACAAGGAGCCCACCCATGCCACGCAAACTGGTCGACCTCTCGATCTTCCTGGAGAACGACGTGCTCTCCGACCCGCCGGCCTTCGCGCCGAAGATCCAATACTTCACGCACGACAACACCTACGAGCAGATCGAGCCCTTCTTCCCCGGCCTCAAGAAGGAAGACCTGCCCGACGGCGAAGGCTGGGCGGTGGAGATGGTGCAGCTGTCCACGCACAACGGCACCCACCTCGACGCGCCCTACCACTTCCACTCGACCATGGACAAGGCGCTCGGCGAGAAGAAGCCCGCGATCGCGATCCACGACGTGCCGCTCGACTGGTGCTTCCAGCCCGGCGTGAAGCTCGACTTCCGCCATTTCGCCGACGGCTACGTGGTGCGCGCCGCCGACGTCGAGGCCGAGCTCAAGCGCATCGGCCACACGCTCAAGCCGCTGGAGATCGTGGTGATCAATACGCGCGCCGGCTCGCGCTACGGCAACCCCGACTACGTCTCGGCCGGCGCCGGCATGGGCTACGAAGCGACGATGTACCTGCTCGAGCGCGGCGTGCGCCTCACGGGCACCGATGCCTGGAGCTGGGACGCGCCCTTCGTCCACACCGCGAAGAAGTACGGCGAGACGCACGACGCCTCGCTGATCTGGGAAGGCCACAAGGCCGGCCGCGACATCGGCTATTGCCACATCGAGAAGCTGCACAACCTCGAGGCGCTGCCGCCCACGGGCTTCTTCATCAGCTGCTTCCCGCACAAGATCCGCGGCGCCTCGGCCGGCTGGACGCGCGCGGTCGCGATCTTCGACGACGCATTGATGGCCTCGGTCTGAGGAGTCCTCTTTCATGCACGCGCTCAACCACACGCACGACGTCCACGCCCGCAGCTGGGTCGAATCGGCCAACCCCACGGCCACGACCGGCAGCGACTTCCCGATCCAGAATCTGCCGCATGCGGTGTTTCGCCGCGCCGACGGCAGCGAGGCCTTTCGCGGCGGCGTCGCGATCGGCGACCAGGTGCTCGACCTGGCCGCGCTGGTGCATGCGCGGCAGCTCGACGGCCTCGCGCTCGAGGCCGCCACGGCGGCCGCGCAGCCCGCGCTCAACGACTTCTTCGCGCTCGGCCCCGCCGCCTGGCGGACGCTGCGCCATGCGCTGTTCGCGCTGCTGAAGAACGATGCGCCGGTCGCGGCGGTGCAGGCCGTGCGCGCCTGCCTGGTGCGGCAGGCCGAGGCCGAGTACGCGATCCCCGCGCGCATCGGCGACTACACCGACTTCTACACCTCGATCGACCATGCGCTCAACATCACGCGCCTCTTGAACCCGGGCGGCGACGTGACCTCGAACTTCCGCTGGATCCCGATCGCCTACCACGGGCGCGTGTCGACCATCGGCGTGAGCGGCCAGCAGTTCCGCCGGCCCATGGGCCAGGCGATGGCGCCGGGCGCGAAGGCGCCCACCTACCAGGCCTGCGCGCGGCTCGACTACGAGCTCGAGCTCGGCGTCTGGATCGGCACCGGCAACACGCACGGCGAGGCCATTGCGCTCGAGCACGCGGAGCAACACATCTTCGGCATCTGCCTGCTCAACGACTGGTCGGCGCGCGACATCCAGTTCTGGGAGATGGCGCCGCTCGGCCCCTTCCTCGCGAAGAACTTCGCGACCACGATCTCGCCGTGGATCGTGACCATGGAAGCGCTCGCGCCCTACCGCCAGCCCTGGACGCGCACGGCCACCGATCCGCAGCCGCTGGCCTATCTCGAGGACGCGGCCAACCGCGAGGCCGGCGCGATCGACATCCGGCTCGAGGTCTGGCTCGAGAGCGAGAAGGCGCGCGCCGAGAAGCGCGGGCCGTCGCGCCTGTCGTCCACCAGCTTCCGCCACCAGTACTGGAGCGTGGCGCAGATGGTGGCGCACCACACGGTGGGTGGCTGCCAGCTCAACCCCGGCGACCTGTTCGGCAGCGGCACCATCTCGGGCCCCGGCGAGGGCGAGGCCGGCGCCATCATCGAACTCGCGCGCGGCGGCCAGACGCCCGTGGCGCTGGGCGACAGCGGCGAGCAGCGCAGCTTCATCGAGGACGGCGACGCCGTGCTGCTGCGCGGCTGGTGCGAGAAGCCCGGCCACGCGCGCATCGGCTTCGGCGAGAGCCGCGGCACGGTGCTGCCGGCGCGCGGCTGAGACCCCGGACCTTTCTCAGTCGACGAAGATCAGCGAGCGGTGCAGCGAGGCCCCGGCCCGCACGCCATCGGCCGAGGCCAGCGTGGCGTTCTGCATCGCGAGCGCCGCGTCGCCGGCCGCGAACACGCCGGGCACCGAGCTCGTCTTCATCATCGGATCGGTGCGCACCACGAGGCCCAGCGGTCCCTCGTCGAAGGCGCAACCGAGTTGCGCGGCCAGCGTGCTGCCCTGGCGCTGGGCCGGCGCCACGAACAGTGCGTCGAGCGGCAAGCGGCGCCCGTCGTCGAAGCGCACCGCCTCGAGCGCGCTCGCCGGTCCCTCGAGCGCGACCACGCGGCCCGTGTCGATCGCGATGCCGCGCGCATCGAGCTGCGCGCGCGTTTTGGCATCGAGCGGCGGCATGCCGTGCGTGAACAGCGTCAGCGGCCCCCAGTCTGCCACCAGCATCGCCTGGTGCACCGACAGCTCGCCGCTGCCGAGCACGCCGAGGCGGCGGTCGATGAACTCGTAGCCATGGCAGTAGGGGCAGTGCAGCACGCTGGCACCCCAGCGCGGCGCGAGGCCCTCGATGCCCTCGGGCAGCAGGTCGTGCACGCCCGTGGCCAGCAGCAGCCGGCGCGTCACCAGGGTCTGGCCCGAAGCCAGCGTGACGGCGAAGCGGGTGTCGCCCTCTTCGGCCGGCAGCACGCGCGCCGTTTGTGCCGCGTCGGCGACGAAATCGACCGAGGGATAGGCCAGCAGTTGCGAGCGCGCCTGGTCGCGCAATGCCAGCGGCGCCGCGCCGTCGTGGCCGAAGAAGCCGTGCGAGGCCTCGGCGAAGCGGTTGCGCGGCTGGCCCGCGTCGACCACGCAGATGCGCCGGCGTGCGCGCGCGAGCTGCATCGCGGCCGACAGGCCCGCGAAGCTGCCGCCGACGATCAATGCGTCGTAGGGAAGAGGAGAACTCGTGGAATCAGGCATGGGCAATGTCCTTGGCAGTGAAGCCGCCTTCGTGCATGCGGCGGTGGAAATCCTTCGAGAGATCGGCCAGCGTGATGCGGCCCAGGCGCGCGAGCAGCAGCGCCTCGGCCTCGCGGCAGGCGCCGTCGAGGGCGGTGTTGACCGCCTGCTCGACGATGCAGCCCGGGCTCTCGGTGCGGTTGCCGAAGGCCAGCAGCGCGGGCGCGCCCACGGCCGCGTGGATGTCGGCCAGCGTCACCGTCGACAACGGGCACGACAGCACCCAGCCGCCGCCATGGCCCTTGGCCGAGCTCACGAAGCCGGCCTGCCGCAGCCCGGCCATGAGCCGGCGCACCACCACCGGATTGGTGTGCATCGCCTGCGCGAGCGACTCGGAGGTCGCGGGCTCGTCCATCTCGGCCATGTGCAGCAGCACGTGCAGGATGGCGGAAAGCTTGCTGTCTCGTTTCATGCAACATTATGAGTTGCTTGAAATGAAAAGCGCGGCGGAGCCCGGCCAATGCCCCTTCGCGGGAAACGGTTGGGTTGCGTCGGCCCGCGGCTCAGGACACCGGATGCCACGCGAGCGCCGCGGCGTAGCCCGCGGGCGCGTCGAGCCGGATCGCGCGCACCGCCCGCCAGGCCGGCACGCGCATGACGATGTCGATCGCCGCGCCGGCACCGGCCGCGATGTCGAGCGACTGCAGGTGCTCGGCGATGCCGACGCCGATCGCCTTGAGCACCGCCTCCTTGCCGGTCCAGCGCAGGTAGAAGGCCGCGAGCCGGTCGTCGGCCGCGCGCAGCGCGGCGCGCTCGGCGGGCGTGAACACGAGCTCGCCCAGGGCCTCGATGTCGATGTCCTCGCTGCGGTGCTCGATGTCCACGCCGACCTCGAGCCCCACGGCGCGATCGGCCAGCGCGATCAGCGCCTGCGTGCCCGAATGCGCGACGTTGAAGCGCGGCGCCCCGCGCACGAACGGCTTGCCCTGCGGGCCCGCCTCGAAGCGCAGCCCGAGCGGATCGCGACCCATGCGCTCGGCCAGCAGGCCGCGCAGCGCCGAGCGCGCGGCCGCGAAGCGCACGCGATCGGCGCGCTGTACGAAACGCTGCAGCCGCGCGTCCTCCTCGCTCGACAGCGCGGCGCGCAGCGCGGTGGGTTCGGTGGCCAGGTCCAGCTCGAGGCGGAACAGCTCGATGCCGGCCGGCAGGGAGTCATCGGCCCAGGGAAGGATGCGCATGCGGCATTGTCTTGCACGCGCTGCTATCGTCCGGCCCGCGGCGCCCCACCTTCGCCGCGCCCGCATGCCTCTTTCCGATCCCGCCCCCCTGCTGCTCGATGCCGCCCTGCGCGGCGTGCTGATGGCCCTGCTGCTCGTGCTGGCGCTGGTGCTCGGCCGCGACCGGCCGCGGCTGCCGGCGGCGCGCGTCGGGGTGGCCCTGGCGCTGGGCCTCGCGCTGCAGGTGGCGGGCTCGACGCCCTCCTTCGAGGCCTGGGCGCCACGGCTGTGGCAGGCGCCGCTGGTGGCGGTGGCGGCGGGCAATGCGGTGCTGTTCTGGGTGTTCGCGCGGGCCCTGTTCGACGACGACTTCGCGCCACGACCGCGGCACGCCGTGGCCTGGGCCGCGGTGGCGCTGCTCGCGGGCGCCAACTGCGCCGTGTTGATCGGAAGCGGCCTGGCGATCGCGCCCCTCGCGCTGGGCCTGCAGCGCGCGGCGCCGCTGGTGTTCGCGCTGCTGGCCATGGCCGCGGCGGCCGCGCGCTGGCGCGTCGACCTGGTGGAGCGGCGGCGCCGGCTGCGCGCCTTCATCGTGGGGGCCGGCGCGCTCTACAGCATCGCCATGATCGGCGCGCGCTGGCAGTCGCCGCGCTGGCAGCTCGGCGGGGCAATGGCAACGCTGGACGTGGCGCTGCTGCTGGCGATCGTGGCGGTGGTCGCCTGGCGGATGCTGCGGCTCGCGGGGTCGGACCTGTTCCCGGCGGCGGCGCCGAGGCCGGCGCTGCCAGAGGCGGTGCTGGCGCCGGTGCCCGACATCGCGCCGGCGCCGACGGTCGAGCCTCCTCCGCTCGCTCGCCCCGAACCCGCGCCCGCCCCTCCGGCACCGCCCGAGCCGGCGCCGGACGTCGATCCCGCCGAGGACCGCCTCGCCGACGCCCTGCACCGCCTCATGACGGCCGAACGCGCCTACCGCGACGAGAACCTGGGCATCGCCCAGCTCGCCGCGCGGCTCGCGGTGCCCGAGTACCGGCTGCGCAGGCTCATCAACCAGCGGCTCGGCCACCGCAACTTCAACGCCTACATCAACGGCTTCCGCCTGCAAGAAGCACTGGCGGCGCTGGCCGATCCGGCCAGGCGCGAGCGGCCGGTGCTGAGCATCGCGCTCGAGGCCGGCTTCCAGTCGATCGGCCCGTTCAACCGCGCCTTCAAGGCCGCCACCGGGCTCACGCCGACCGAATTCCGGCGCCAGAAGCTGGCCGATTCCTGAAATCGCCGGGCCCGAAGCCGCCCTCGCGGTTTTCGGCGAGACGCGGCCCGGGCGGCGCCGGCATCGTGCCGGCTTCGTTCCATCACCAGGAGTTCTCTTGCTTCACCGTTGCTCATCGCTCGGCCGGATCGCCGGCATGCTGGCGCTCTTCGCCTTCCTCACCGGCCTGGCCCAGGCCGCCACGCTGGGCCTGGACCAGCTTCCCGCCACCCCCACCGACGGCCCGGTCACGCTGTTCTATCCCGCCGAGTCGCCGTCGCAGCGCGTGCAGCGCGGCCCCTTCGCCTTCGACGCCGCCCCCGGCGCGGCGCCCGTGCGCGGCAATGGCCGGCTGGTCGTGGTGTCGCACGGCTCGGGCGGGGCACCGTGGGTGCACGTGGACTAGGCGCGCAGCCTGGTCGCGGCCGGCTTCGTGGTCGCGATGCCCGAGCACCGCGCCGACAACGCGCGCGACGGCAGCGATCCCGGCCCCGACAGCTGGACGCAGCGGCCGGCCGAGGTCTCGCGCGCGATCGACGCCGTGGGCCGCGACCCGCGCTTCGCGCCGCTGCTGCGGCTCGACCGGGTCGGCCTCTACGGCATCTCGGCCGGCGGGCACACGGCGCTGAGCCTCGCGGGCGGCCGCTGGTCGCCGGCGGCGTTCGCGCGCCATTGCGACGCCCACCTGGACGAGGATTTCCAGTTCTGCGTCGGCCTGATCACGCGGCTCACGGGCGGCCCGCTCGACGGCCTCAAGCGCTGGGGCGCGCGCACGGTGATCCGCCACCGCTTCGCGGCCGACACGCGGGTGCGCGAGGACCACGACCCGCGCATCGCCGCCGCGGTGGCCGGCGTGCCGGGCGCGGCCGATTTCGACCTGGCCTCGCTCGCGACGCCGCGCATCCCGCTGGCGCTGATCGGTGCCCGGCAGGACCGCTGGCTGATCCCGCGCTTTCACGGCGACGCCGTGCTGGCGGCCTGCCGGCCGCGCTGCGAACTGCTGGCCGACCTGGCGCTCGGCGGCCACGGCTCGCTGCTGTCGCCCCAGCCGCCGGCGCTCGACGGGCTGATCGGCGACCTGTTGAACGACCCGCCGGGCTTCGACCGGGCAGCGGTGCGCGCGGCAGAAACCGCGACAACCTCCTTCTTCAGCCGCCATCTCCTGCCTTGATGCCGCCATTTCCGCTTCGAACGCGCTAACGCACGAGCCCCCGATTCCGCCGACGGACAGCTCCCACAGCCAGGCGCGGCCCCGGCGCTCACGGCCCCCACCCCGCCCTTCCCTATGTTTCATTCCGAGCCGGCACCCTGCCGGCTCTGTGTTTTCAGCGATCCCCGTATCACTCGAAAAGGAAGGAATCCCAGCCATGAAACAACAACACCATCGCATCGTCTTCGGCGCCCTGCTTGCGGGGCTGCTGGCCACCGCGGGCATCCAGGCCGGCGCACAGGTCTCCACCCCGAACGTCGGGGTGGGCGTGGGCGTGAACGCCGGAGTGGGCGCCTCGGGCGGCGGCAGCGCGGGCGGCGCACAGGCCGGCGCGCGCGGCGATGCTGCGGCGCAGACCCGCGCCAATGCCGGCGGCACCGGCGTGAATGCCGGCACGAACGCCGGCGGTAGCGCGGCCGCGGCGGGCCATGCGAACGGCCATGGCGCGGGTGCGGCCGGCAACGCCGGCGCGGGCGGCAATGCCTCGGGCAACGCGAATGGCGGCGGCCTCGGCAATGCCGTGGGCGGCGTGCTCGGCGGCGCGACCGGCGCGGTGGGCAATGTCGGCAACACGGTCGGCGGCGCCACGGGGGCCGTGACCGGTGCCACCAATGCGGTCGGCGGCGTGGCGGGCACGGCCAATGGCGCGACCGGAGCGCTCGGCGGTGCGACCAGCACCGTGGGCGGCGCGGTGAATGGCGTCACCGGCGCGGCCGGCTCGGCAGGCGGCGCGCTGAAGCCGATCGGCACCGGAGCCGGCGCGGCCGGCCAGGCCGGTGGCAGCGGTGGCGTGAAGCTGGGCAAGTAAGCACGCCCCTCCCGGCGCGACAAGGCCCGTGGCCCTTCGAGGCCACGGGCCTTTTTCGCAAGCGCTCAGTTCGAAGCGTCTTCGCGCAGCCTGAACAGGCTCGTCACTTCCACATCGAGCACCATCAGCTCGCGCTGGTTGAACAGCCGCCAGCGCCAGCGCAGGATGCCCAGCGTGGGCTTGCTCTCGGAACGGCGCACCTCGATCACGTCGGCCACCAGCCGCAGCGCGTCGCCGGGGCGCACGGGGTTCGGCCAGCGCACGTGCTCGAGGCCCGGCGAGGCGAAGGATTCGGAACCCGCGAGCGCGGCCTCGACCACCAGCCGCATCGCGATCGCGCAGGTGTGCCAGCCGCTCGCGATCAGGCCGCCGAAGGGGCTCTCACGCGAGGCCTCGGCGTCGGTGTGGAACCACTGCGGGTCGTAGCTGCGGGCGAAGCCGACCAGCTCCTCCTCGCTGAGCAGGTAGGGGCCGGCCTCGATGACCTGGCCGGCATGGAAATCGGCGAACTTCATCGGCGCAGCCTACCCGGCACCCGAGCGAGGGTCAGTAGGTCTCGAGATGCAGCCGGCCTTCGCGCTTGAGCGCGGCGCCCACGGTGTCCCAGTCCAGGCCCGCCTCCTTCGCCACGTCGCGCAGCGCGAGCACCACGCCCTCCTCCATGCTCTTGAGGCCGCAGACGTAGAAGTGGCTGGCGCCGTCCTTGAGCAGCGCGGCGAGGTCGGCCGCGCGCTCGCGCATCAGGTCCTGCACGTAGCGCTTGGGGCTTCCCGGCGTGCGCGAGAACGCGAGGTTGATGTCGATGAAATCCTTGGGCAGCGACTGCAGCGGACCGAAGTACGGCAGCTCCTGCTGCGTGCGCGCGCCGAAGAACAGCATGAGCTTGCCGCCCTCGAACTTGCCGCTCTTGCGCAGCCGGCGACGCCACTCGGTCATGGCGCGCATCGGCGCGCTGCCGGTGCCGGTGCAGATCATCACGATGTGCGACTTCGGATGGTTCGGCATCAGGAACGAGGCGCCGAACGGGCCGACCACCTGCACGGTGTCGCCGACCTTGAGGTCGCAGACATAGTTCGAGGCGATGCCGCGCACCGGGTTGCCCTGGTGGTCCTCGGTCACACGCTTCACGGTGAGCGAGACGTTGTTGTAGCCGGGCCGCTCGCCGTTGCGCGGGCTGGCCACCGAGTACTGGCGCGCATGGTGGCGCTTGCCGATGGCGTCGACGCCGGGCGGCACGATGCCGATCGACTGGCCCTCGAGCACCGGGAACGGGATGGCACCGAAGTCCAGCACGATGTGGTGGGTCTCGCTGTCGAAGCCGGCCTCGGTGCAGTTGAAGTTGCCCACCACGGTGGCGGTGGTCGGTGTCTTCGGCGGGAACAGGTTGGTGTAGGCGTGCGCGGCCGACCAGGGCGGCACGGTGGCGCCGTACTGGGCCGAGTGGAAGACCGGTTCGGCCGCTTCGGCGGTCGCGGCCTGCGCCGGTGCCGCTTCGGCCACCTCCGCGGCATCGGCCGCGTCGGCCGTCACGCCCGCGGCCTCGAGCTCCTCGGGCGTGAGTTCGGCCGGCAGCGATTCCCAGCCGAGCTGCTCCTCGATCGAATAGGCGCGCACCACGGGCATGGTGCGCCAGTTGTCGATCGAGCCCGTGGGGCACGGCGAGATGCAGGCCATGCAGCCGTTGCAGACGTCGGCGCGCACGACGTAGTTGTTGTCGTCGTGCGTGATCGCGTTGACGGGGCAGGTGGCCTCGCAGGTGTTGCAGCGGATGCAGATCTCGGGGTCGATCAAGTGCTGCTTGATGACCCCGGCTTCAACGGCCATGTCCATGTTGTTCTCCATCCCCTCGCCGTGGGGACGAGGGATTCATATCCAGGCTTTCAGCCGAAGCGGACGTACTCGAAGTCCACCGGCTGGCGGTTGATGCCCATCACCGGCGGCGCGATCCAGCCCGCGAACTTGCCCGGCTCGACGACGCGGCCCATCAACGATGCCACGAAAGCGAAGTCTTCGGCGCTCGGCAGCCATTCGTCGCGCTTGGCGGCCCATTCCATGTCGTTCACCACGCGGCCCTCGGGCGACATCTTGATGCCGGCGAGCGCGCCGATCTGGCGGTTGAAGGCCTTGTGCGGCACGACCAGGCGGGTGGGAATGCCGGCCTTCTCGAGCACCTTGTTCCAGCGGCCGACGCCGGCCACCGAGTCCTTGATGAAGTCGTCGCGCAGCACCTCGTTGAGCGCGTTGAGCATCGGCACGTCCTTCTCGACGAGCTGGCCGTCCTTGACCTCGAGCACCTTGTAGGTCTGGCCCTTGAGCACGTGGTCGTCGGTGCGCTTGCCTTCCTCGTAGCGGCCCTTGAGGCCCGAGCTGTAGAAGATGGCGGCGTTGCTCGACTGATCGGCACCGAACAGGTCGATGGTCACGCTGTAGTGGAAGTTCAGGTAGCGCTGGATGGTGCCGAGGTCGATGGCACCGGCCGCGCGCACTTTCTGCGGGTCGTCGGTCTTCAGCTCGTTCATGACCTGCGCGGTGCGCGCGATCACGCGCGACACGCCGCTCTCGCCCACGAACATGTGGTGCGCTTCCTCGGTCAGCATGAACTTGGTGGTGCGCGCCAGCGGGTCGAAGGCGCTCTCGGCCAGCGCGGAGAGCTGGAACTTGCCGTCGCGGTCGGTGAAGTAGGTGAACATGAAGAACGCGAGCCAGTCGGGCGTGCGTTCGTTGAAGGCACCGAGGATGCGCGGGTTGTTCTCGTCGCCCGAGGTGCGCTGCAGCAGCGCCTCGGCTTCCTCGCGGCCGTCGCGGCCGAAATGCTTGTGCAGCAGGTAGACCATCGCCCACAGGTGGCGGCCTTCTTCCACGTTGATCTGGAACAGGTTGCGCAGGTCGTACATCGAGGGCGCGGTCAGGCCCAGGTGGCGCTGCTGCTCGACCGAGGCGGGCTCGGTGTCGCCCTGCGTCACGATGATGCGGCGCAGGTTGGCGCGGTGCTCGCCGGGCACGTCCTGCCAGGCCTTCTCGCCCTTGTGGTCGCCGAAGTGGATCTCGCGGTTGGCGTCGCCCGGATTCAGGAAGATGCCCCAGCGGTAGTCGCGCATCTTCACGTGGCCGAACTGGGCCCAGCCCTGCGGGTCGACGCTCACGGCCGTGCGCAGGTAGACCTCGTGGTTGATCGAGCCCTCGGGGCCGACGTCGTCCCACCAGTTGATGAAGTTGGGCTGCCAGCCTTCGAGCGCGCGCTGCAGCGTGCGGTCTTCGCCGAGGTTGACGTTGTTGGGGATCTTCTCGCTGTAGTTGATCGTGCTCATCGTTGTTCCTTGGGTTGTACGGGCTGCAGGTTCAGACGCGGTTGAGATCGAAGCCGGCCTTCTCGCCGGTGCCGTAGACCTTGAGCGCGCCCTTCTCGCCGACGGCGTTGGGGCGGTTGAAGATCCAGTTCTGCCAGGCCGAGAGGCGGCCGAAGACGCGGGTGATCATGTTCTCCTTGCTCGCGAAGCGCAGGTTGGCCTCGAGGCCGGTCAGCGAGTCGGGCGACATGGCGGCGCGTTCCTCGATCGCGATGCGGATCTCGTCGTCCCAGTCGATGTCGTCGGGCGCGGCCGTGACCAGGCCGAGCTTGAGCGCCTCGTCGGCATCGAGCGGCTTGCCGGCGGCCGCGCGCGCGGCCTCGAGCGGCGCGGCCTCTTCGTAGAAGCGGCGCTGCAGGCGGCTCTGGTCGTTGACCATCGGGAAGAAGCCGAAGTTGAATTCGTCGAGCACCAGCCTGGGCGCGCGCTCGGCGTCGTCGGGCAGCGCGAGCATGTAGGTGCGGTCGGCCGCGAAAGCCAGCTCGGCCAGCGTGCCGGCGAAGCAGGAACCGGCCTCGACCAGCGCGAACAGGCTGCGCGAGGACACGTCGAGGCGCGCCAGCGTGCGGCGCAGCGCGCCGAGGGTCTCGCGCACCAGCCAGTGATCCTTGTTCGCGAGCATCACGGCGTCCGAGGCCAGCACGGCCTGGGCGTCGCCCTCGGTCTTCAGCAGCCAGGTGCCGATGTCGAGTTCGTTGGTGCGCAGGTTGAGGATCGCGTCGTCGAGCTCGCGGCACACGGCCAGCGGCCACCAGGCGGCGCCCGCGGCCTCGATGGCGGCGATGTCGGCCGGCTGCGCGCCGCTCGGCGCCTTCACCGTGATGGAGGCGGTGCGCTTGCTGCGGTCGATCTGCACGTTCACGTGCGAGTAGGCGATGCCGTCGGCGCTGTCGGTGCGCTCGAGGCGCGTGAGGGCCACGCCCTTGGCGCCGGCGGGACGGTCGCTGCCGGCCGCGAGCTGCGAGGCGCGTTCCTGCACGGCGGCGGCGAACTGCGCGGGCTTGGCGACCGCGTCGACCAGGCGCCATTCGACGGCACGCTGGCCGCGCACGCCTTCGACGCTGGTGCAGAAGATGTCGGCCAGGTCGTGGCGCACGTGGCGCTTGTCGGTCACGCGGGTCAGGCCGCCGGTGCCGGGCAGCACGCCGAGCAGCGGCACCTCGGGCAGCGAGACGGAGGAGGAGCGGTCGTCGACCAGCAGGATCTCGTCGCAGGCCAGCGCCAGTTCGTAGCCGCCGCCGGCGCAGGCGCCGTTCACGGCCGCGAGGAACTTCAGGCCCGAGTGCTTCGAGGTGTCTTCCATGCCGTTGCGGGTCTCGTTGGTGAACTTGCAGAAGTTCACCTTCCAGGCGTGGCTGGAGACGCCGAGCATGAAGATGTTGGCGCCCGAGCAGAAGATGCGGTCCTTGCCGCTGGTCACGATCACGCTGCGCACCTCGGGGTGCTCGAAGCGGATGCGGTTGAGCGCGTCGTTGAGCTCGATGTCGACACCGAGGTCGTAGCTGTTGAGCTTGAGCTTGTAGCCGGGGCGGATGCCGCCGTCCTCTGCGATGTCGAGCGTGAGGCGCGCGATCTCGCCGTCGAAGCCGATCGACCAGTGGCGGTACTGGGAAGGCTCGATGCGGTAGTCGACGCGCGGGGCGGCGGTGGATGCGGTGGTTTCGGTCATGGCGGGGTCTCCTGGGTCTTCCGTGGGCTTGAAAGGCCGCGGGACAAGGTCGATGCACGAATAATAATGCACTTTCCTGCGGCGATGACATGCATCATGCTGCATGTTTACGGGCACGTCAATGCCTGATGCGTTTTTTTTCGAGGATGTGACCGAAGCCCGTTCCGGCGCGCGGTGGCGCCGGCCGGGTCAGGCCTTCAGGCCCATCGCCTGGCGGGCCGCGGCGCGCAGGCTCTGGAAGCTCTGCGGCAGGGTCTGGCGGCTGGTGTCGACCGTGAGGTCGGCCTTCGAATAGAAGGCGGCGCGGCCGTTGAGGATGCGGCGCAGGTCGTCCATGGCCTCGCGGCTGGCGGCCATCGGGCGGGTGTCGCCCTGGGCGGCCACGCGGCCCATGTGCTCCTCGGGCGCGGCCTGCAGCCAGACGGTGGTGCAGTGCGCGAGCAGCTCGTTGAAGGTGGCGGGGTCGGAGACGATGCCGCCCGGCGTGGCGATCACCACCTCGCTGTAGATCTGGATCGCCTCCTCGAGCGCGCGGCGCTCGTAGCGGCGGTAGGCATTGGTGCCGTAGAGGTCGTGGATCTCGCGCACGCTGCAGCCGGCGAGCTTCTCGATCTCGCGGCTCAGCTCGACGAACGGCACCTCGAGGTCGTCGGCCAGCATCTGGCCCAGGGTGGACTTGCCCGCGCCGCGCAGGCCCACGAGCGCGATGCGCCGGTGCCGCGCCGGGTCGACCGAGGCCGTGCCCAGCAGTTCGCCGAGCGCCACGCGCACGCGGCGCAGGTCGGCCTCGCTGCGGTGCTCGAGCAGCTCGCGGATCAACAGCCACTCGGGCGAGCTGGTGGTCACGTCGCCGACCAGCTCGGCCAGCGAGCAGTGCAGCGCGCCCGCCACCTGCTGCAGCACCAGGATCGAGGCGTTGCCGATGCCGTACTCGAGGTTGGCGAGATGGCGCTCCGACACCTCGGCCGCGATCGCCACCGCCTTGCGCGTGAGCCCGCGCTGCGCGCGCAGGTTGCGCACGCGCTCGCCGAGCGCGACCAGCAGCGGGTTCTTCACCTCCCCGGGCGCGGCGGGGGCGGCGCCTTCCGGCGCGGTGGCCAGCACCGCGTCTACATGCTCATTCATGCCATTCCTCTTGTTTCGCCGGCATTGTGCGCGCTCAGGGTAAACACCATAGATGCACTATATTGCTTGACACTGATTGTCTCGATGCTTATTGTTCGGCCACACGCAAGATACTGCACGTGCAGCATTCCTGCAAGGCAATACCAAAGTTCGAGGCCCACGATGTCCGACAGCAGCCACCCTGCCAGCCCCAGCGGCAAGGAAGCCTTCCACCAACTGATCGCCGGCCTGACCGCCGAGATCGCCGGCCGACCGCTCGACGCCGAGCTCGACCGCTGGCTCAACGCGAACCATGGCGCCGGCAGCCCCAGCTTCGCGCGGCTCGGCGCCGCCTGCCGCCAGGGCGTGGCCGAAGGCTGGCTGTGCGAGCGCGAAGGCGGCGGCATCAAGTACGGCCGCGTCTTCAAGGCCGAGGACGCGCTGCACCGCTTCTCGGTCGACGTGGTCGACATGCAGGACATCGCCGGCCCGCACCACACCCATCCCCAGGGCGAGATCGACCTGATCATGCCGCTGGACGACAGCCCCGGCGCCACCTTCGACGGCCGCCCCGCGGGCTGGTGCGTCTACGGCCCCGGCAGCGCGCATCGCCCGACCGTCGCGCAAGGCCGCGCGCTCGTTCTCTACCTCTTGCCCGAAGGGCAGATCAAGTTCACCGTATGACCGAACTCCTCGCCAATCACGTCGCCGGCCGCTGGCAAAGCGGCTCGGGCGCCGGCACGCCCCTCTTCGACCCGGTGCTCGGCACCGAGCTCGTGCGCGTCGACGCCACCGGGCTGGACCTGCCCGGGGCCTTTTCGTTCGCCCGCGAACAGGGCGGCCAGGCGCTGCGCGCCCTTGGCTACCGCCAGCGCGCCGGCCTGCTGGCCGCCATCGTCAAGGTGCTGCAGGCGAACCGCGATGCCTATTACGAGATCGCGACCGCGAACTCGGGCACGGTGAAGAACGACTCGGCCGTCGACATCGACGGCGCGATCTTCACGCTGGGCCAGTACGCGAAATGGGGCGACGCGCTCGGCGACGTGCGCGCTTTACGCGACGGCGAGGCCGCCAGGCTCGGCAAGGAACCGCTGTTCCAGTCGCAGCACCTGCAGGTGCCCACGCATGGCGTGGCGCTGTTCATCAACGCCTTCAACTTCCCCTCATGGGGCCTGTGGGAGAAGGCCGCGCCCGCGCTGCTCTCGGGCGTGCCGGTGATCGTGAAGCCGGCCACCGCCACCGCCTGGCTCACGCAGCGCATGGTCAAGGACGTGGTCGACGCGGGCGTGCTGCCCGCGGGCGCGCTGTCGGTGATCTGCGGCAGCTCGGCCGGCCTGATGGACCAGCTCCAGCCCTTCGACGTGGTCTCGTTCACCGGCTCGGCCGATACCGCCGCGCTGATCCGCTCGCACGACGCCGTGGCGCGGCGCTCGGTGCGCGTGAACATCGAGGCCGACAGCCTCAACAGCGCGCTGCTGCTGCCCGGCGCCGCGCCCGGCAGCGAGGCCTTCAACCTGCTGGTGCGAGAGGTGGTGCGCGAGATGACGGTGAAGGCGGGCCAGAAGTGCACCGCGATCCGCCGCATCCTCGTGCCGGCCGAGCTCTACGACGCCGCCGCCGAGGCGATAGCCGCCAAGCTCGCGGGCGTGAGCGTGGGCAACCCGCGCAACGAGGGCGTGCGCATGGGCTCGCTGGTGAGCCGCGCGCAGCTCGCCGCGGTGCGCGAGGGCCTCGATGCGCTCGCCGCGCAGACCCAGGTGCTGCACGACGGCCGCGATCGCCCGCTGGTCGACGCCGACCCCGCCGTGGCTGCCTGCATCGGCCCAGTGCTGCTGGGCGCGCGCGACGCCGACGCGGCGCGGCAGGTGCACGACATCGAGGTCTTCGGCCCGGTCGCCACGCTGCTGCCCTACCGCGACACGGCCCATGCCTTCGCCCTCGCCCACCGCGGCCAGGGCTCGCTCGTGACCTCGCTCTACGGCGCCGACGAAACCGCGCTCGCTCAGGCGGCGGTCGAACTCGCGGCCAGCCATGGCCGCGTGCACGTGATCACGCCCGAGGTGGCGCAGGCCCAGACCGGCCACGGCAACGTGATGCCGATGTCGCTGCACGGCGGCCCGGGCCGCGCGGGCGGCGGCGCCGAACTCGGCGGCCTGCGCGCGCTGGACTTCTACCACCGCCGCAGCGCGGTGCAGGCGGGCAACGGCGTGCTCGCCGCCCTGGGGCTGTAGCCGCCCCTTCATATAGATACAGAGCCGCAGCGCCCCCCACTGAGGCCCCAAGGAGACACACGATGAGCCTGCCACCCCGCTTCAACTTCGCCGAGCACCTGTTCGCGCTCAACCGCAAACGCGCCGCGCGCACCGCCTACATCGACGACCGCGGCACGCTGAGCTACGGCCAGCTCGAGGACCGCGCGCGCCGCCTGGCCGCGGCGCTCAAGGCCGCGGGCGTGCGCCGCGAGGAACGCGTGCTGCTCTTGATGCTCGACGGCAACGACTGGCCCGTGAGCTTCCTCGGCTGCCTCTACGCCGGCATCGTGCCGGTGGCCGTCAACACGCTGCTCACGCCCGAGGACTACGCCTACATGCTCGACCACAGCCGCGCGCAGGCCGCGCTGGTGTCGGGCGCACTGCTGCCGGTGCTGCAGGAAGCGATGGCGCGCGGCGGCCACGAGCTGCACACGCTGCTGGTGTCGCAACCGGCGGGCGCGCTGCCCGAGGGCGCGCGGGACTTCGAGGCCGCGCTCGCCGCCGCCGAGCCGCTGGCCGCGCCCGCGCTCACGGCCTCCGACGATCCGGGCTTCTGGCTCTACTCCTCGGGCTCCACCGGCAAGCCCAAGGGCACGGTTCACACGCAGGCCAACCTCTGGTGGACCGCGGAGCTCTACGGCAAGCCGGTGCTGGGCCTGAGCGAGAACGACGTCTGCTTCTCGGCCGCCAAGATGTATTTCGCCTACGGCCTGGGCAATGCGCTGACCTTCCCGCTGTCGGTCGGTGCCACCGTGGTGCTGATGGCCGAACGGCCTACCCCCGACGCCACCTTCCGCCGCTGGGTGGAGCACAAGCCCACCGTCTTCTTCGGCGCGCCCACCGGCTTCGCGGGCATGCTCGCCTCGCCCAAGCTGCCGGCGCGCGAGGCGGTGGCGCTGCGCATGTGCTCGTCGGCCGGCGAAGCGCTGCCCGGCGAGATCGCGCAGCGCTTCAAGACGCACTTCGGTTGCGACATCATCGACGGCATCGGCTCCACCGAGATGCTGCACATCTTCATCTCGAACCGGCCCGACGACGTGCGTTACGGCACCACGGGCAAGCCGGTCGAGGGCTACGAGGTCGAGCTGCGCGGCGAGGACGGCCGCGCGGTGCCCGACGGCGAGGTCGGCGACCTCTACATCCGCGGCCCGAGCTCGGCGCTGATGTACTGGACCAACCGCGAGAAGTCGCGCGAGACCTTCCAGGGCGGCTGGACCAAGAGCGGCGACAAGTACACGCGCGACGCCGACGGCTACTTCACCTATGCGGGCCGCAGCGACGACATGCTCAAGGTCAGCGGCATCTACGTCTCGCCCTTCGAGGTCGAGGCCACGCTGATGCAGCACCCGGCCGTGCTCGAGGCCGCGGTGATCGGCAAGGAGGACGGCGAGGGCCTCACGAAGACCAAGGCCTTCGTGGTGCTCAAGGACGGCGGTGCCACCACCGAGGACGAGCTCAAGGCCTTCGTGAAGGAACGCCTCGCGCCCTACAAGTACCCGCGCTTCCTCGAGTTCGTGGCAGAGCTGCCGAAGACCGCCACCGGCAAGATCCAGCGCTTCCGGCTGCGCGAGCGCGAGAAGCAGGCATGAGCTTTCCCGACTTCGCCACCATCGACTGGCGCGGCCGCGCGGTGCGCATCGAGTGCCAGTGGATCGCGCCCGAGCGCGCCGACGCGCCGCTGCTCGTGTTCCTGCACGAAGGCCTCGGCTCGGTCGCGATGTGGAAGGACTTCCCCGCGCGCCTGTGCGAAGCCGCCGGCGTGCGCGGCCTGGTGTTCTCGCGCCCCGGCTACGGCCGCTCCACGCCGCGCGCCGAGGACGAGATCTGGGACGTGGACTTCATGCACCGCCAGGCGCACGAGGTGCTCCCCGCGCTGTTCAGCGCGCTCGCGCTCGACGGCGAAAAGCCCTGGCTGTTCGGCCACAGCGACGGCGGCTCGATCTCGCTGCTGTACGCCGCGCGCTTCCCCGATCGGGTCGCGGGGCTGGTCGTGCTCGCGCCGCACATCTTCGTGGAAGACGTGACGGTGGCGAACATCGAGCTCGCGCGCACCGCCTACCTCGGCACCGACCTGCCCCGGAAGCTCGGCCGCTACCACGACAGCGCCGACTCGGCCTTCTGGGGCTGGAACCGCATCTGGCTGCATCCGCCGTTCCGCGACTGGAACATCGAGGCCGAGCTCGACACGATCCGCTGCCCCGTGCTCGCCGTGCAGGGGCTCGGCGACGAGTACGGCAGCCTCGCGCAGATCCGCGGCATCGCCGCGCGCGTGCCCGGCTGCGAGCTGCTCGAGATCCCCGAATGCGGGCATTCCCCGCATCGCGATCAGCCGGATCGTGTCATCGTCGCGGCCACTTCGTTCATCACCAAAAACAGGAGACAAACCTCATGACCATTCGCCACACCACCCGCCTCGCGCTGACCGCGCTGTCCTTCGCCGCGCTGTGCACGGCCGCCTCGGCCCAGGGCACGGGCAAGCTCAAGGTCGGCCTGATGCTGCCCTACAGCGGCACCTACACCGCGCTCGGCGTGGCGATCGAGAACGGCTTCAAGCTCTACGTCGACGAGCAGGGCGGCAAGCTCGCGGGCCGCGAGATCGAGTACTTCAAGGTCGACGACGAGTCCGATCCCGCCAAGGCCACCGACAACGTCAACAAGCTGATCAAGCGCGACAACGTCGACGTGATCGTGGGCACCGTGCACTCGGGCGTGGCGATGGCCATGGCCAAGGCCGCCAAGGAGAGCGGCACCGTGCTGATCGTGCCCAATGCCGGCGCCGACGCCGTCACCGGCCCGATGTGCGCGCCCAACATCTTCCGCAGCTCGTTCAGCAACTGGCAGCCGGCCTACGCCATGGGCGAGGTGGCGGCCAAGCAGCAGGGCAAGAAGAAGGTCATGACCATCACCTGGAAGTACGCGGCCGGCGAGGAGTCGGTCAACGGCTTCAAGGAAGGCTTCGAGAAGGCCGGCGGCAAGGTCGACAAGCAGCTCACGCTGCCGTTCCCGAACGTGGAGTTCCAGGCGCTGCTGACCGAGATCGCGGCGGCCAAGCCCGATGCCGTGTATGCCTTCTTCGCGGGCGGCGGTGCGGTGAAGTTCGTCAAGGACTACCAGGCCGCGGGCCTGAACAAGACCATCCCGCTGTACGGCCCGGGCTTCCTCACCGACGGCACGCTCGAGGCGCAGGGCGAATCGGCGCAGGGCATGCTCACCACGCTGCACTATGCCGACGGCCTGAACACGCCGCGCGACAACGCCTTCCGCACCGCCTACGCCAAGACCTTCAAGCTGCAGCCCGACGTGTACGCGGTGCAGGGCTACGACGCCGCGCAGATGCTGGGCGTGGGCCTCGCGGCCACCAAGGGCGACATCACGAAGAAGGCCGACTTCGCGGCCGCGGTCGAGAAGGCGAAGATCGACAGCCCGCGCGGCGCGTTCACGGTCAGCAAGTCGCACAACCCGGTGCAGGACATCTATCTGCGCAAGGTGGACGGCAAGGAGAACAAGCTGGTGAGCACGGCGATCAAGGGGCTGGCCGACCCCGCGCGCGGCTGCAGGATGTAACCCACCCCCGTCCCTCGCTCACTTCGTGCAGCTCGACTCCCCCCTCGAGGGGGCGACACCTGCGGACCGGCCAAGCCGGATCCGCGGTGTCTCCCGAACATCGCGGCGCTTCGCGCCTGCTTCTCCAGCCCAACCCGGATGACCTAACGTGGACTTCGGCACCTTCCTCGTCCAGTGCCTGAACTCGGTTCAGTACGGACTGCTGCTCTTTCTCGTGGCCTCGGGCCTGACGCTGATCTTCGGGATCATGGGCGTGATCAACCTCGCGCACGGCAGCTTCTACATGATCGGCGCCTACATGGCGTTCTCGCTGGCGCCGCTGTTCGGCGACCAGTTCCTCCTGATGCTGGCGGCCGGCGTGGTGCTCGCCGCCATCTTCGGCTACCTGCTCGAGTGGGCCTTCTTCAGCTACCTCTACCAGCGCGACCACCTCCAGCAGGTGCTCATGACCTACGGCCTGATCCTGGTGTTCGAGGAACTGCGCTCGATCCTGGTGGGCAACGACGTGCACGGCGTGAAGGTGCCGGCCTGGCTCGACGGCAGCTTCGCGCTGGGCAGCGTGATGAGCTATCCCTGGTATCGCCTGTTCGCCTCGGCCGCCTGCATCGTGCTGGCGCTGGCGCTGTACTGGGTGGTCAACCGCACGCGCCTGGGCATGATGATCCGCGCCGGCGCGAGCAACCGCGACATGGTGCGCGGCCTGGGCATCGACGTGAAGCGGCTCTACCGCATCGTCTTCGCGGCCGGCGTGGCGCTCGCGGCGCTGGCCGGCATGATCGCCGCGCCGATGTCCTCGGTCTATCCCAACATGGGCGCGAGCGTGCTGATCATCTGCTTCGTGCTGGTCGTGATCGGCGGCATCGGCTCGATCACCGGCGCGCTCGTCGCCTCGCTGCTGGTGGGCTTCGTCGACACCTTCGGCAAGGTGTTCTTCGCCGACTTGAGCGGCATCGGCATCTACCTGCTGATGGCGATCGTGCTGATCTGGAAGCCCGAGGGGCTGATGGGACGGCGTCCATGAGTTCGATCCCCAGGACCTCCACGCGCATGATTGCCTCCACGCCCTCTTCTTCACTCGCCCGGAACGCCGGCTCGTTCGGCGGCGCGGCACTGCCGCTGGCCTGCGCGCTGGCCATCGGCATCGCCGGCCCGCTGCTGGGCAACTACGCCTCGGACTTCATCGTCAAGGTGATGATCCTGTCGATCTTCGCGCTGAGCCTCGAGCTGCTGGTCGGCATGACCGGCCTCGTGAGCCTGGGCCACGCGGCCTTCTACGGCATCGGCGCCTACGTCACGGTGCTGGCCTCGGGCGCGGAGGGCGGCAACTTCGCGCTGCTGCTGCCCGCGGCCATGGGCGCGGCCGGGCTCTATGCCCTGTTCGTCGGCGCGCTGAGCCTGCGCACGCGCGGCGTCTACTTCATCATGGTGACGCTGGCCTTCGCGCAGATGGCCTTCTTCGTGTTCCACGACACCAAGGTCGGCGGCGGCAGCGACGGCATCTACCTCTACGTGCGCCCGGCCCTCGGCGCGCTCGACCTCGAGAACCGCACGGTGCTGTTCTACGTGGTGCTGGCGGCGCTGGTGTTCACCTACGCACTGCTCGCGCTGCTGCGCCGCTCGCGCTTCGGCGCGGCGCTCGCGGGCATCCGCGTCAACGAGCAGCGCATGCGCGCGGCGGGTTTCCCCACCTACGCCTACAAGCTCGCGGCCTTCGTGCTGGCGGGCGCGCTGGCCGGCCTCGCGGGCTTCCTGCTGGCCTCGCGCGACGGCGTGGTCAACCCCGAGCTGATGGCCTGGCACAACTCGGGCGAGGTGCTGCTGATGGTGATCCTCGGCGGCCTGGGCCACCTGCGCGGCGCGGTGATCGGCGCCATCGCCTTCACGCTGCTCAAGGAGATTTTCTCGACCCATGCGCTGCTCGGGCCGCTGGCCGACCACTGGCAGCTCACGCTGGGGCTGACCATCATCGTGTTCGTGGCGCTGCTGCCCAAGGGCCTGATCGGGCTGGTGCAGCGGCTGTCGCCGAGGAGCGGGGCATGAACGATTCCGTGCTGCTGTCCGTCGAGGGCCTGACCCGCCGCTTCGGCGGCCTGGTCGCGGTCAACGCGGTCACGCTCGACCTGCACGTGGGCGAGGTGCATGCGGTGATCGGCACCAACGGCGCGGGCAAGTCGACCCTGATCAACATGCTCTCGGGCGAAATCGAGGCCTCGGCCGGCCGCATCCGCCTCGACGGCGAGGACATCACGACGCGCGCGCAGTTCCGCCGCGCGCTCGCGGGCGTGGGCCGCAGCTACCAGCGCACCACCATCTTCCCGGAGTTCAGCGTGCACGAGAACTGCCGCCTCGCGGCGCAGGCGGCCATGCCGCGGCCCTGGGCGATCTGGCAGTCGTCGCGCGGCTGCGCCGCGAGCTCGGCCTCGGCCGACGCGGCGCTCGAGGCCGCGGGCCTCGCCGCCGAAGCGCACCACATCGCCGGCACGCTGAGCCACGGCGCGCAGCGCCAGCTCGAGGTGGCGATGTGCCTGGCCACGCATCCGCGCGTGCTGCTGCTCGACGAGCCGCTGGCCGGCATGGGCGCGGAGGAGACCGACCGCATGCTGAACCTGCTCGCGCAGCTCAAGGCCACGCACGCCATCCTGCTGGTGGAGCACGACATGGACGCGGTGTTCCGCGTGGCCGACCGCATCACGGTGATGGTCAACGGCACGGTGATCGCCACCGGCAGCCCCGACGCGATCCGCGAGAACCCCGAAGTCCGCACCGCCTACCTGGGAGAGGAACACTGATGCCCCCACGCTCCGCACTTCGTGTCATCGCTGCCCCCCGGGGGGGCGCAGGCCTGCCTTGGGGCGGCCCGGCGGGAGGCCTCTGATGCTCAACGTCAAGGACCTCAACACCTACTACGGCAACAGCCACATCCTGCGCGGCGTGCATGCCGAGATCCCGGCCGCAACCTCGGTCGGCCTGCTGGGCCGCAACGGCATGGGCAAGACCACGCTGATCCGCACGATCATGGGCTACGTGCGCCCCGCCTCGGGCGAGGTGCAGGTCGACGGCCGCACGGTCACGGGCCTGCCGCCCGAGAAGATGGCACGCCTGGGCATCGGCTACGTGCCCGAGGGCCGCGGCATCTTCCCCAACCTCTCGGTGCGCGAGAACCTCGTGATGAGCGAGCGCGCGGGCATCGACGGCCGGCGCGCCTGGACTTTCGAGCGCGTGATGGCCACCTTCCCGCGGCTGGCCGAGCGCCTGTCGCACGGCGGCCAGCAGCTCTCGGGCGGCGAGCAGCAGATGCTGTCGATCGGCCGCGCGCTGATGACCAACCCGCGCCTGCTGATCCTCGACGAAGCGACCGAGGGCCTCGCGCCGCTGATCGTGGCCGAGATCTGGCGCGTGATCGAGCAGATCCGCCAGACCGGCATCGCCACCCTGATCGTGGACCGCGACTACCGCAAGGTGCTGGCCCACACCGAGCTCGCGGTGGTGATGGAGAAGGGCCAGATCGTGCGCCAGGGCGCCTCGGGCGCGCTGCTCGCGCAGCCGCAGGCGCTGGAGGCCTTGCTCGGGGTCTGAGAACGTGCCATGACGCGCGAGATCAGCCTGCTCGACACCACGGGCAAGCCGCTGCGCATGGACGGCCGGCTGCTGCTGAACGCGGGCGCCACGCCGTGGCAGGGCTTCGCGCTCGAGGTCCGCTCGATGATCGGCGACGGCGAGAACCCGGCCTGCTACAACCCGCATCCGCTGATCGCGCTGTGCGTGCGCGGCCATGTGCACGGCGTCATGACGCAGGGCCGGCGTTCGCATCGCATCGAAACGCGCGCGGGCGGCATGAGCATCTTCGAGCGGGGCTACGAGGTCGACCGCGCGAGCTGGACCGGCCGCATCGAGGAGATGGTGGCGATCGAGATCCGCCCCGAGGCGCTGCGCCGCCTCATGCCCGAGAGCGACGGCGAGCTGCACCTGCAGACCCAGCTGTCGACCACCGACGCCACCTTGCAGCTGCTGGCCACCGCCATGCGCGACGAGATCGAGCGCGGCTGCAGCTCGGGCCGGCTGCATGCGCAGGGGCTGTCGATGGCGCTCGCGAGCTACCTGCAGGCGCGCTACGGCTGCGCGCGCAACGTGCAGCGCCCGCGCGGGCGGCTCTCGCAGGCCGACCTGCGCCGCGTCTACGACTGGGTGATGGCGCACCTGGCCGAGGATTTCGGCATCGACGCGCTCGCGGCCGAGCTGCAGCTGAGCGCGGTGCACTTCACGCGGCTCTTTCGCGCCAGCACCGGCGCCACGCCCTATCGCTACGTGATGGAGCAGCGCGTGCGACAGGCGCTGGCGCTGCTCGACGGCCCGCTCGCGCTGGCCGAGATCGCGCAGGCGGTGGGCTTCTCGAGCCAGGCGCATTTCACGCAGGTGTTCCGCCAGCTCGTGGGCAGCACGCCCGCGCGCACGCGTGCATCGCGGGTAAGTCCGAAGGCCGGTTGAGGGAATCCTGCAAGCGCCGATCGCATGTCGATAGACCGTGCGAGGCACGCTCGGCACATTCGATGTCTGCCAACACAGGAGACAGAAGATGCGCCACGACAACAGATCCCACACCCGTTCCGTTCCACCCTCCATCGCCCTGCTGTGCCTCGCCGCGGCCGCCGCGCTCTCGGCCTGCGGCGGCAGCGGCTCGTCGGGCACCGTGCTGCCGATCGTGCCGGCCGCGCCGCCACCCGCCGCACCGGTCGCGCTGACTTGCGACGACAGCCTCAAGACCGCGTTCAAGCCCGATGCGAACACCACCGTGCGGCTGGTGAAGCAGTTCAGGAAAGGCGACGACCTCAACCTCGACGGCAAGGCCACCGGCACGCTCGCGGCCAGCGACCTGTGCATGGTCAAGCTCAACGTCGGCCCGGGCAACCCGGGCCCCGCGGGCGCGCCCTCGACTTCGCCGGGCATCGGCATCGAGGTCTGGCTGCCGGCCAGGGCCGCGTGGAACCAGCGCGTGCGCGTGCTCGGCGGCGGCGGCTTCGCGGGCGAACCCTCGATCGGCGCGCTCGACCGCACCGGCAGTTCCACCGGCCTCAACTCGCCCGCGCTCGTCGCCGGCATCGAGGGGTCGGTCAGTGCCGTCACCGACACCGGCCATGCCTCGTCGAACCCGGTGGCCGGCGCCGACGGCTCCTTCGCGATGAACCCCGACGGCACCATCAACACCGCGCTGTGGACCGACTTCGCGAGCCGCGGCATCCACGAGATGGCGGTCAAGGCCAAGGCGCTCGCGGCCGGCTTCTACGGCGCGGCGCCGAAGTACTCGTACTGGGACGGCTGTTCCACCGGCGGCCGCCAGGGCCACATGCAGGCGCAGGCCAATCCCGACGACTTCGACGGCATCCTCGCGGGCAACAGCGCGATCAACTGGACCCGCTTCATCACGGCCGAGCTCTATCCCCAGGTCGTGATGCAGCGCGACCTCGGCGGCACGCCGCTCGCGCCCGCGCAGGCCACGCTGGTGTCCTCGGCCGCGGTCAGCGCCTGCGACAGCCAGCTCACCGGCAAGCACGAGGGCTTCATCAGCGACCCCGCCGCCTGCCGCTACGACCCGGTGCAGGACAAGGCCGTGCTGTGCACCGCGAGCGGCGGCAGCAATGCCACCGCCGCCTGCCTGAGCACCGCGCAGGCGCAGGCCGTCAACAAGATCTGGTATGGCCAGACCCGCGACGGCAGCGTGCCGCCGGCCGCGGCCGACATCGGCTACGGCCCCGTGCTGGCGTCGAACCAGCTCTGGTACGGCCTCCCGCGCGGCACCGCGCTCTCGGGCTTGGCCGGCTCGGCCGGCGGCGTGCCCGCGCCCTTCCCCGTCGCCGTGCACCAGGTCGCGCTGAACCTGCAGGACCCGACGCTCGCCACGCCCGATTTCATCAACGCCACCGGCAACGGCGCCGACCGCTGGAAGGGCCTGGGCTACGCGCAGCTCGCCAATGCCAGCGACCGCGGCAAGGCGCTGCAACACGCGCTCGCGAACATCGACACCGACAACCCCGACCTCGCGCGCTTCCGCGACCGCGGCGCGAAGATGCTGACCTACCATGGCCTGGCCGACCAGCTGATCCCGAACTCGGGCACCGCCCACTACTACGAGCGCGCGGCCGGCGCGATGGGCGGCATCGATGCGCTGCAGAAGTTCTACCGCTACCTCGAGATCCCCGCGATGGGCCATTGCCTGGGCGTGGGCTCGGTCGACGGCCTGCCCGGCACCAGCCCCGCGGCCAACCCGCCGCTGCCCGCGCCGAACCAGCTGTTCACCGCGCTCACCGACTGGGTCGAGAAGGGCATCCCGCCCGAGAACATCGTGCTGAGCAACAGCGACAAGTCGCTCGCGCGGCCGCTGTGCACCTATCCGAAGAAGATCGCGTACCTGGGCGGCGATACCTCGAAGGCGGAGAGCTTCGCCTGCCGCTGAGCGGTGCGCTCAAGCCGCGCGCTGCTTGACGACCGTGGGCTCGATGGCCGGCGCCGGCCACAGCGCGAGGTGGTAGCGGTCCTCGCCCTCGAGCCCGTCCTCGGACAGCGTCGCGAGCCCCGCGTAGCAGGCGCGCACGCGGTAGGTGCCCGGCGCGATCGCCATGCGCGCCGCATCGGGAAGGTAATCGGTGCAACCCGCGATCGCGAGGCGCCCGCTCGTCGTGGCGAGCGTGCACTCGACCACGTGGTCCCACGCATCGGCATCGAGCGGCGGCGCGGCCTCGAGGATCTCGAGCGTGACCGGCACGTTCATGTTGCGCGCCGTGCCGATGCCGACCACGCCGGGCGCGGTCACGAGCATGCGTTCCACGGCCTCGTCGCTCCATGCATCGGAAAGATCGCCTTCGGCGGATTCGTCCTGGATGTAGAACTGAAAGTAGTCGGCGAAGAGTTCGAACTGAAGCATGTTCATATGTAGATCCAGCGGGTTGGGGGGATGACTCGATGACTCGACACGAAGTTTTTACTGGCGCTGAAGTTTTCGAACCCAGGTATCCCACGACTCGATTCGTACGGGAGGCGAGACGCCGTGCTCGAACTCGTGCCGCTTCCCGCTTTCAACCACGTCGTCGCGCGTTCTTCCACCAATGATGACGGTTCGCAGCTCAATGTCCTTGTCAGGATCGACCAGAAGCCCCGGGCGAGGTCCAACGAAAGAACCATGACGTGATGCCCCAGACTCAACCGCACGACGAACTTTGTGGATGTTTTTCCTGAACGTCGACATGTCTCTGTAGATTGCGCCGATCCGGCGTCGTATCTGACCGGCAGCTTGATTCATCTTCTGAGCGAACTCACCATAGCTGTCGGCATTGACCAGGAAGAAGTCCGCGCCCTTGATCTCGATCAGGACGACTTCCATGCGAGATCGACCTGTAAGAACGACAAAGTCGACGAAGCCATCGGCCAGCGGATATTCCGACAGCACGATGTACTCCTCGTACGGACTTGCATAGACCTCACCAAAAAAGGAGGGATCCTTCTTGAACAGCTGCTGCAACTCCCGCTCAGTGGCACCTGATTCGATCACCTGAAGGAGCATCGCTTTCGACACCATCTGGTCTTCGATGTCCCCTCGACGGTTGACGATCTCTGGAGCCTCGAGATCCGGGGCGTCGAAAAATGGGTCGACCGCGTTGCGTAGACGCTCGATTTCCCCAACAAGACGTTGATCGTGTGCAGTTGGCTTCGTGAATTCGTCTGCCTGGCATTCGAGCATGACGATGATGCGCTCCATCGTGACCTCCTCCCACGAAGGTGACCCCGACGCGTCGAACGCCACCAGATAGAACTCATCGTCGACAGCCCCGCCTCTCTCATGGTGCTCGACAACTCGCGCACCTTCCGGAAAAAAGCCCCGGACGGCAAGTGCCGCGCAAAGATGCTCGATGTGATTCATGATCGACGACCCAAGGCCGAGTTCACCGATGTCCGTCAGGAGCAAGACCACCGCCCCCTGCGAGGCAGTGAACATGCGAACCCGACAAAGGCATTGCCTGCGAGAGCTGATGCCGACTGGATACTGGAAGATGAAGTCCGAGAGCTTCAAGTTCTGGCTCCTCAAAAGTAAGAAGATTGATCTCACTGACGAATTGAAGAGCGTGCGTCTTGCCAAGCCCTTTCCCCAAGCGTATCGGTAACGCAAGCAGGCTAGGCGACCACCGGGTTTCACCTCTGTGCCGCGACAGCGCGACAGCCGAATGATGTCCGGCTGCGCGGCCGCGCCCCGATCTTCCGGCGGCCGCGCGCCATCGCGAGGTCGAGCATGCCTTCCCTGCAATCGCGCCACATCGACAACGTCTATTCGATCGCCACCGGCACCGCGCTGGCCGATCCGGCGACCAGCCTGGTCCACAAGTCGTGGGCGCGCTGCGTGCGCGACCATGGCCTCGATCCCTCGCGGCCCACGCCCGCGCGCATCCTGCCGGCGCACGAGGTGCGCGCGCACCAGCAGCAGCTCGAGCACTTCCTGTGCACCGCGCGCGCGGGCATGGAGGACATCTATCGCCGCGTGGCCGACCTCGGCTACATGGTGCTGCTGACCGATGCCGAGGGCATCACGGTCGACTACATCGGCAACCCGGCCTGGGACGACCAGCTGCGCAAGGCCGGCCTCTACCTCGGCGCCGACTGGAACGAGGCGCATGCGGGCACCTGCGGCGTGGGCACCTGCCTGGTCGAGCAGGCACCGATGACCTGCCACCAGACCGAGCACTTCGACGCCACCCACATCGCGCTGACCTGCACCACCGCGCCGCTGTTCGACCATGGCGGGCGGCTCACGGCGGTGCTCGACGTGTCGGCGCTGCATTCGCCCGAGGCCAAGGAGAGCCAGCACCTGGTGCGGCACCTGGTCGCGATCTACGCGCGCATGATCGAGGACGCCGATTTCCTGCGCCACTTCCGCGGCCACTGGGTGCTGCGGCTGGGCAGCGCCTTCGGCCTGGTCGACGTGGCCGGCGAGCTGATGCTCGCGCTCGACGAGGCCGGCACGGTGGTCGGCGCGAACAGCAGCGCGCGGCGGCTGTTCGCGGCCCATCCGGTCGGCACCGGCGTGGCCGAGCTGCTGCGCATGCCGCTCGATGCGATCTGGCGCCTGGGCGCGAGCGCATCGGCCATGCCCTTCGCCCACACGGTGCTGCTGCCGGACGGCGGCGAGTACCACGCCTCGCTGCTCGCGCCGCGCGTGGCGCGCCGCACGGCCGCGACCGAGCGCAAGGCCACCGTGCCGGGCGTCGACCGGCTGCCGCCGCTCGAGCGCATCGCGGGCGACGATCCCGCGATGCAGTCGCTGCTGGCGCAGGCGCGCCGGCTGGTCGACCGCGGCATCCACGTGCTGATCGAGGGCGAGACCGGCAGCGGCAAGGAGGTGCTGGCGCGCGCGCTGCACGGCGCGAGCCGCCGCGCGGCCCTGCCCTTCGTGGCCGTGAACTGCGCGGCCATTCCCGATTCGCTGATCGAGAGCGAGCTGTTCGGCTATTTGCCCGGCACCTTCACCGGCGGCCGCAGCAAGGGCATGAAGGGCCTGATCGCGCAGGCCGACCGCGGCACGCTGTTCCTCGACGAGATCGGCGACATGCCGATGGCCCTGCAGACGCGGCTGCTGCGCGTGCTGTCCGAAGGCGAGGTGCTGCCGCTGGGCGGCGACGCGCCGCAGCGCGTGGACCTCGCGGTGGTGGCCGCCACGCACCGGGGCCTGAGCGAACTCGTCGCGGCAGGCCGCTTCCGCGAGGACCTCTACTACCGGCTGTGCGGCGCCGTGCTGAAGCTGCCGCCGCTGCGCGAACGCCGCGACCGCCGCCATCTGATCGACAGCCTGTTCGCCGAGGAGGCCGCCGCCGTGGATTCGAACGCGCGGCTCTCGGCCGAAGCGATCGAGGCGCTGATGGCGCACCGCTGGCCCGGCAACCTGCGCGAGCTGCGCAACGTGCTGCGGCTGGCGCTGGCGTTGTGCACGGGGCGTGAAGTCGTGGTGGAGGACCTGCGGTTGCCGGAGCGCGTCGCGACGACGATGCCCGCGATGGTCGATGAGGCCGAGGACACGGCCGCCGAATCGGAGCGTCTGCTCGCGGCGCTGCGCCAGCACCGCTGGCGCGTCGCGCAGGCGGCCGATGCGCTGGGCCTGAGCCGGGCCACCGTGTACCGGCACATGAAGCGGCTCGGGATCGTGGCGCCGCCTCGCGGCCCCGCGCCGCCACGGCCGGCAGGCATGCGGCACCCCTGAAAGAAAAAGCCCGCACCCTGGCGGGCGCGGGCTCGTCGCGGGGCGAATGCGATCAGTCGACCAGGCCCAGGTGCAGGAAGCCGGCGTTCAGCGACGGGGTGCGCGCGCCGATCAGCAGCTCGAGCTGCTTCGAGCGCATCGCGAAGTAGACCGAGCTGCCCTTCGTCGCCGTGCGCATGCCCGTCGGCCCGAACGATGGCTGGACCGCCAGCGCGAGATCGGCCTGCGCGGTGGCCGCACCGTCCGTGCCGGTCAGCGAGTACGTCGAGCCGGCGGCCACCACGACATCGGCCGTGCCGCCCGTCGACCAGCCCTTGCTGCTGAAGTCCGCGTAGCCCGATGCGGCCGGCACGCCCACCGCCAGCACCTGGGTGTTGGTCGTGGGCGACGGACCCGCGCTCAGATAGATCTTCTCGCCGCCGAAGTCGGCGAGCGCGAAGCGACCGAACAGGGTGCCGTCGACGGCGCTCTTCATCGTCCACACGCCGGGCTGCTGCGGATCGGGCTCGATGTTGCTGACGGACACGTCGGCGCTCGGGCACTGCTCGATCTTGTAGATGACGAGGTTGAGGCACTGCTTCATCACCTTGCCGCCACCCGAGATTCTGGATCTGCGCGATGGCCGATTGCCCCCCCGCGGGCGAGAAGTCGATCCGGCCGCGGTCGTAGGTGCCGTCGAGCTTGCCCTGCTGGAGCAGCAATGCGCGCGATGCGATGAAGGGGAACGGCGCATAGGCCGTCGGCGAGGTGTAGCCCACCGCGAACGGAAGCGCGCCGACGATGTTGTCGCCGAGGCCACGCAGCGCGAGCACCTTGCTCGTGCTGCGGCTGCTCTGCACCTTCCAGTCGCCGTCGCGCGACGCGCCCGCGGTCAGGGTGCCCGAGCTGCCATCGCCCGCCGTGTCGGTCAAGGTGTAGGTGGCCTTGTCGAAATCGATGGCGAGCGTCTGGCGCGAGCCATTGGCCGCATACACGGTGTAGCGCCCGTTGCGGTAGTCGCCGGTGCCGACCGAGAAGCTCAGCTCCTTGCGCCGGTTGCCCGATGCGCTGGCCGTCAGCTTGAACTCGGCGCTGCCCGTCGCGTTGGGGTTCTTGAAGCGCGACAGCCACTGCGAGCCGGAGGTATCGACCTCGACGCGCTGGGCCACGCCGCTGCGGCTGTCGCCGGTCCAGGTGATCTCGCTGCCATCGCTCGACTTGACCGTCACGAGCTGGCCCGGAGCCACCTGGTACTTGCCCGCGCTGTCGGGGCTCGCGGCGCTGCCGTCGACCTCGACGGACAGCTTGGCTTCCGACTCGGCGGGCGTCTGCGGCACCACGGCGAACGGCAGCCCGCCGCCGCCACCTCCCCCACCACCACCGCATCCCGCGATGACCGCCGCCAGTGCCGTGGCGCACAGGGCCTTCGTTGTTGTGCTCCTCATGTCCTCATCTCTTTCTGTTGGATTGACTCGTTGCCCCGCCGACCTCGTCGGCAGACGGCGGCCAAATCTATCCGCGACGGAATACTTTCGCATCATCATGAAACGTGGTCGTCGCCCTGTGGCAACGCTCCTCCCAATGGGTGATTGAAGGGACTTCGCAAAAGCGGCGGGCCGTCTCGCCGTCTCATCCCCGTCGCACCGGGAGCGCGACAACGCAGCCCACCCGCGACAAAACCCCCGCCAAGTCCCTGATTCACCGTGCGCCGCCATGCGGCACGAAAGCTGCGCAACGCAACCCGCGCCGTCCGCGGCGCAGCGTTCGTTCTCATCCATTCATACACGGAGACATTCGATGACCGCATCCACCGCCGCCCCCACGCGGGCTGCCGCCACCTGGCTGGCCGACTTCGGCGCCGCGCTCGCGCGCAACGACGTCGAGGCCACGGTCGCGCTGTTCGAGGCCGAGGGCTTCTGGCGCGACCTCGTGGCCTTCACCTGGAACATCCGCACGCAGGAAGGCGCGGGCGCGATCCGCGCGATGCTGGCGGCGCGGCTGGCCGACACGCAGCCGTCGAACTTCGCGCTCGAGGGCGAGGCCAGCGAGGCCGACGGCGTGACAGAGGCCTGGTTCACGTTCGAGACCCGGGTGGCGCGCGGCCGCGGCCACCTGCGGCTGCGCGGCGGCAAGGCCTGGACCTTGCTGACCACCATGACCGAGCTCAAGGGCTTCGAGGAGAAGACCGGCGCGAACCGCATCAAGGGCGCGGAGCACGGCGTGCACAAGGGCCGCCAGAGCTGGCTCGAGAAGCGCGAGGAGGAAGCCCGCACGCTGGGCTACACCGAGCAGCCCGAGGTGGTGATCGTGGGCGGCGGCCAGGGCGGGATCGCGCTCGGCGCGCGGCTGCGCCGGCTCGGGGTTCCCACGATCATCATCGAGCGCAATGCGCGCGCGGGCGACTCCTGGCGCAACCGCTACAAGTCGCTGTGCCTGCACGACCCGGTCTGGTACGACCACCTGCCCTACATGCCGTTCCCCGACGACTGGCCGGTGTTCGCGCCCAAGGACAAGGTCGGCGACTGGCTCGAGATGTACACCAAGGTGATGGAGCTCAACTACTGGAGCTCGACCACGGCGAAGAAGGCGCGCTTCGACGAGGCCACGCAGCGCTGGGAAGTGCGCGTGGAACGCGAGGGCAAGGAGGTGGTGCTGCGGCCGAAGCAGCTGGTGTTCGCGCTCGGCGTGTCGGGCTACCCGAACGTGCCCGTGCTCGCGGGCGCCGAGAACTTCCAGGGCGACCAGCACCATTCGAGCAAGCACCCCGGGCCCGAGGCCTACGCGGGCAAGAAGTGCGTGGTGCTGGGCTCGAACAACTCGGCGCACGACATCTGCGCGGCGCTGTGGGAGCACGGCGCCGACGTGACGATGATCCAGCGCTCGTCGACCCACATCGCGCCCTCCGACTCGCTGATGGAACTGGCGCTCGGCGGCCTGTATTCGGAGCAGGCGGTGAAGAGCGGCATCGACCACCACAAGGCCGACCTGATCTTCGCCTCGGTGCCCTACCAGGTGATGCACACCTTCCACATCCCGGTCTACGACGAGATGAAGAAGCGCGATGCCGACCTCTATGCGCGGCTGGAGAAGGCGGGCTTCATGCTCGACTTCGGCGCCGACGGCTCGGGCCTGTTCATGAAGTACCTGCGGCGCGGCTCGGGCTACTACATCGACGTGGGCGCCTCGGAGCTGGTGGCCAACGGCAGCGTGAAGCTCAGGAGCGGCGTGAACATCGAGCGCGTGAACGAACGCTCGGTGACGCTGACCGACGGCAGCGAGCTGCCGGCCGACCTGCTGGTCTATGCCACCGGCTACGGCTCGATGAACGGCTGGCTGGCCGACCTGATCTCGCCCGAGGTCGCCGACCGGGTCGGCAAGTGCTGGGGCCTGGGCTCCGACACGCCGAAGGATCCGGGCCCGTGGGAAGGCGAGCTGCGCAACATGTGGAAGCCGACGCAGGTGCCGAACCTCTGGATCCACGGCGGCAACCTGCACCAGTCGCGCCACTACTCGCAGTTCCTCGCGCTGCAGCTCAAGGCGCGCGCCGAAGGGCTCGACACGCCGGTGTACGAGCTCGCGCCCTCGCACCACCGGCGCTGAGCGCGAGGCGCTCAGCCGTCGATGCGGCGGCGCAGGCCGTCCAGATCGGTCACGGTGATGCCGCCGTACTCGATGCGCAGCAGTCCGGCCGATGCCAGCCGCCGCAACGCCGCGTTGCAGCGCTGGCGCGACAGGCCCGAGAGGTTGGCGATCTCCTCCTGCGACACCTCCAGGTGCGGATCGCTGCCCGGATGCAGCCACTCGTGGAACAGGCCGACGAGCGCGCGCGCGACCTGGCTGTCGGTGTCCAGCAGGTGGTGGGCGGCGAAGTTGCCGAGGAACCAGTGCATGCGCTCGTTGATCTGGCGCAGCAGGAAGTCGTCGAAGCTGCGGTGCGTGGCGCGCAGCCACTCGAAGGTCTCCAGCGGCATCAGCGCCACCCGGCTGGGGCGCAGCGCGATGATGTCCGCGGTGCGCGGCACGCCGCGCAGCAACGTGCCTTCGCCGAACCAGCTGCCGGTCGACAGGCCACCCAGGGTGACCGAGCGCCCGTCGGGCGAGCTCACGCACCACTTGAGCAGGCCGTCGATGGTGCCGTACCAGTGCAGCGGGGTGTCGCCGCAGCGGCACAGCGCGGCGCCGGTCGCCACCTCGACCTCGCGCATCTCCTCGAGCACGCGCTCGCCGGCGGCCACGCCGAGTTGCGGAAACCAGGCCGATCCCTGCAGCAGTTGAGCCAGGGTCAGCGAGGCTGGGGGAGGAACAGGCCGGGCAGCGGGCATCTTCTCTCGAGGCTCAGGGCAGGTCCTTGACGCGCTGCAGCTCGGCCTGGGCTTCGCGCAGCTTGTCCTCGCGGCGCGCGATCTTGTCGCGATCGCCCTTGCGGCGCGCCTCGGCCAGCTCGCGTTCGCGCTGCGCGACCTTGCGCTCCTCGCCACGGATGCGCTCCTGGTGGCGCGCGGCCAGCCTGGCATCGCTGCAGTTGCGCCGCACCTCGGCCAGCGCGCGTTCGAGGCCGCGCACGCGGTGGTCCTGGCCCTCGGCCTTGGCGGCTTCGATGTCGCGCGAGATGGCCTCGCGCTTGGCGGCGCAGCCCGCCTCGGGACCGCCCTGCGCGAAAGCCTGGCCCGATACGAGGACCGCGGCGGCCGCGAGGATCAGCGATGACAGTTTCATGAGCGCTCCTTGTTGTGGATGAATGCGAACGACAGGGGCGACTGTAGCCTCTGCACGCCGCGTAAACCCTGCCCCCGAATGTCGTCGCGATGACTGAGTGCGCTGCCCGCGCCAAAAATAATGGCGCGCTCCACGAAGGACTCCAGGAACCCCGCCATGTCGAAGCGCAAAGTGATCGTGACCATCGCCCCCACCGGCGGCATGGCGCACAAGTCCCAGAACCCCCACCTCCCCACCCAGCCCGCCGAGATCGCGGCCGACGTGCTGCGCTGCTGGAACGCCGGCGCCAGCGTGGCGGCGATCCATGCGCGCCGCCCCGACGACGGCGCGACCTGCGACGCCGAGGTCTACCGCGAGATCAACAGCCGCATCCGCGCGGGCGGCTGCGACATCGTGCTCAACAACTCCACCGGCGGCGGCGTGCACGGCGACATGGTCAAGCCGCTGGCCGGCGACCGCTGGGAGATCGCCTGGGAGGAACGCATCAAGGGCATGGACGCGGGCGCCGAGATGTGCACGCTCGACGCCACCACGCTGAACCTCAGCTTCGAGGGCAGGCAGATCCTGATGGACACGCCGATCACGCGCGGGCGCGAACTCGCCGCCGGCATGAAGGCGCGCGGCATCAAGCCCGAGTGGGAGGTGTTCAGCCCCACGCACATCCTGCAGGACGCGACCACGCTGATCGGCGAGGGCCACGACGACGAGCCCTACTTCATCAACCTGGTGATGAACGTGCACCGCAACTTCCAGAACGCGATGCCCTACTCGCCGCGCTTCCTGCAGATGATGGTCGACACGCTGCCCAAGGGCAGCATCTTCGGCGTCAGCGGCATCGGCACCTCGCAGCTCGAGGCCAACGTGGCGGCGCTGCTGCTGGGCGGCCATGCGCGCGTCGGCCTGGAGGACAACCTCTACTTCCGCCACGGCGAGCTGGCCACCAACGTGCAGCTCACCGAGCGCATCGTGCGCGTGATCCGCGAGCTCGACATGGAAGTGGCGACGCCCGCCGAGGCGCGCCAGCTCATGGGCCTGCCGCGCGTGGGCACGCCGCGGCCCGAGTTCGCGCTCGGCTGAACCCGCACCCGCCAGAACAACGAACGGAGACAGATCGAATGAACCTTTCCCGCACCGCCCTGGCCCTCGCGCTCGGCGTCGCCTTTTCCGCAAGCGCATCGGCCCAGGTGTCCGACGACACGATCCGCATCGGCTTCATCAGCGACATGTCGGGCCTGTACCGCGACTACGACGGCCCGGCCGGCGCCGAGGCCATCCGCATGGCGATCGCCGACATGGGCGGCGCCATCGGCGGCAAGAAGATCGAGCTGGTCACGGCCGACCACCAGAACAAGCCCGACATCGCCGCCGCCAAGGCGCGCGAGTGGTTCGACGTGCAGAAGGTCGACATGCTGATCGGCGGCGTCAACTCGGGCGCGGCCATCGCCATGGCCGGCGTGGCGGCGGACAAGAAGAAGCCCTACTTCGTGGTGGGCTCGGGCGCGTCGAGCCTCACCAACGAGTACTGCTCGCCCTACACGGTGCACTACGCCTACGACACGGTGGCGATGGCGCGCGGCACCGCGAGCGCGGTGGTCAAGGCCGGCGGCAAGAGCTGGTACTTCGTGGCGGCCGACTACGCCTTCGGCGCCGCGCTGCAGAACGACGCGACCAAGACGGTGCTGGCGAACGGCGGCACGGTGGCGGGCTCGGTCAAGCACCCGCTGGGCGCGAGCGACTTCTCGTCCTTCATGCTGCAGGCGCAGAGCTCGAAGGCGCAGGTGCTGGCGCTGGCCAACGCGGGCGGCGACACGGTCAACGCGATCAAGTCGGCGGCCGAGTTCGGCATCGGCAAGAACATGAAGCTGGCCGGCATGATCATCACCATCAACGACGTGCATGCGCTGGGCCTCAAGGCCTCGCAGGGCATGTACCTGACCGACAGCTGGTACTGGAACCAGAGCCCCGAGGCACGCACCTGGGCGCGCCGCTTCTTCGACAAGCACAAGCGCATGCCCTCCTCCTTCCATGCCGGCGACTACTCGGCCGCGCTGCAGTACCTGCAGGCCGTGAAGGCCGCGGGCAGCGACGATGCCGACAAGGTGATGGCGCAGCTGCGCAAGACGAAGTTCGACGACATGTTCGTCAAGGGCGGCTGGCTGCGCGACGACGGCCTGATGGTGCACGACATGCACCTGATGCAGGTGAAGTCGCCCGAGGAATCGAAGGAGCCCTGGGACTACTACAAGGTGGTGGAAGCGATCCGCGGCGAGGCTGCCTGGACGACCAAGGCCGAGAGCCGCTGCGCGCGGTGGAAGTCATGAGCGCGGCGCACGGCGTACGGCGCGTCGCGGTGGTCGGCACCGGCGTGATCGGCGCGAGCTGGACCGCCTACTTCCTCGCGCAGGGCCTCGATGTCAACGCGACCGATCCCTCGCCGGGCGCCGAGGAACGGCTGCGCCAGGCGGTGGCGCAGCACTGGCCCACGCTCGAGCGCTTCGGGCTGGCCGCGGGCGCTTCGGTCGACCGGCTGCGCTTCCACGACAGCCTGGAAGACGCGGTCTCCGTGGCCGACTTCGTGCAGGAGAACGGCCCCGAGCGCATGGACTTCAAGATCGAGCTGTTCCGCCGCATGGACGCGGCCGCGCCGCCCGACGCGATCCTGGCCTCGAGCTCCTCGGGCCTGGCGATCAGCGGCGTGCAGTCGGGCTGCGCGCATCCGGACCGCGTGGTGCTGGGCCATCCGTTCAACCCGCCGCACCTGATCCCGCTGGTGGAGGTGATCGGCGGCGAGCTCACATCGGCCGACGCCATCGAGCGCACCATGGCCTTCTACGCGGCCATCGGCAAGCGGCCGATCCACGTGAAGCGCGAGGTCAAGGGCCACATCGCGAACCGGCTGCAGGCCGCGCTGTGGCGCGAGGCCTTCCACCTGGTCGAGCAGGGCGTGGCCTCGGTGGCCGACATCGACACCGCGATCGCGCATGGCCCGGGCCTGCGCTGGGCCGTGATGGGACCGTTCATGAACCTGCACCTGTCGGGCGGCGCGGGCGGCATCGCGCACGTGCTCGCGCACCTGGGCGGGCCGATCGAGGATTGGTGGAAGGACCTGGGCGCGCCGTCGATGACGCCTGCGCTCCAGGCGCAGGTGAGCGAAGGCGTGGCGCAGGAGCTGGGCGCGCGCCGCACGGCCGAGCTCGAGGCCGCGCGCGACACCCTGCTGTTGAACCTGATTCGCGCCAAGGCCGGCACCGGCACACTGGATTGAAACGAACACCAACAGCCGGACGCAGAGGACGCGAAGGTTTCGCGAAGAACGCGAAAGAGAAATCCAAAGATTTTTTCTGAATTCCTTTTGCGTCTTTCGCGAGACCTTCGCGTCCTCTGCGTCCGGAAGTCCGCTCCCGCTTTCGGCAGCCGCCCCTCAGCGCAACAGATCACCGAGATGACTGACTTCCTGCAAGACGAAAACTTCATCGCCCCGCCCCGCACGGTGCGCATCGACTTCGACGACGGCTCCTTCGCGCTGCGCTCGCCGCAGGCGCTGAAGCCCTATGCGCGCTGCATCGGCGAATGGATCGAGCGCTGGGCGCGCGAGACGCCCGATGCGCTGGCCTTCGCCGAGCGCGACGACAGCGGCGCGGACTGGCGCCGGCTCGACTACCGCGCGCTGCGCCAGGCCGTCGGCGCGGTGGCGCAGGGCCTGCTCGACCTCGACCTGCCGGCCGACGCACCGGTCGTGATCCTGTCGGACAACGCGATCGACCATGCGGTGCTGATGCTGGCCACGATGCACATCGGCCGTGCGGCCTGCTCGCTGTCGAGCGCCTATTCGCGCATGGCCAAGGATCCCTCGCGGCTGCACGAGATGCTGCGCGCGCTGCGGCCGGGGCTGGTCTATGCCTCGGATGCGAAGGCCTACGGCGCCGCGCTCGCGGGCAGTGGCGTGGAGGCGGTCACGGTGTTCAGCCGCAACGCCGACGCGCACCCCGGCGCGCTGGCCTTCGCGCAACTGCTCGCCAGCGCCGAGACGCCCGCCGTGCTGCAGGCCTTCGAGGCTGTGCTGCCCGACACCCATGCCAAGTACCTGCTGACCTCGGGCTCGACCGGCAAGCCCAAGGTGGTGATCAACACCCACCGCATGCTGTGCGCCAATCAGCAGATGATGGCCCAGACCTGGCGCTTCCTTGCGCACGAGAAGCCGGTGCTGGTCGACTGGCTGCCCTGGAGCCACACCTTCGGCGCCAACCACGACCTGAACATGGTGCTGGCGAACGGCGGCGCGCTCTACATCGACGAGGGCCGGCCCGCGCCGGGACTGATCGAGAAGACGGTGCGCAACCTGCGCGAGGTCAAGCCCACGCTGCTGTTCAACGTGCCGCGCGGCTACGACATGCTGCTGCCCTTCCTCGAGGCCGACGACGCGCTCGCCACCGAAGTGTTCTCGCGCCTGCGGCTGGCCTTCTACGCGGCCGCGGCGCTCGCGCCCTCGACCTGGCAGCGGCTCGAGGCGGTGGCGCGGCGCGTGCGGCCCGACCGGCCGCTGTGGCTCACCACCTCCTGGGGCGCCACCGAGACCTCGCCCGCGATCACCTCGGCGCACTGGAAGCTCGACGGCGCGGGCTGCATCGGCGCGCCGCTGCCGGGGCTGGAACTGAAGTTCGTGCCCAACGGCGAGAAGCTCGAGATGCGCGTGAAGGGCGTGTCGGTGTTCCCCGGCTACCGTGGCGCGCCGCGCGAGACCGCGCAGGCCTTCGACGAAGAGGGCTACTACCGGCTCGGCGACGCGGGCTTCCTGGCCGACCCCGCCGATCCGGTGCGCGGCGTGATCTTCAACGGCCGCGTGGCCGAGGACTTCAAGCTCTCGACCGGCACCTGGGTCTCGGTGGGCACGCTGCGCGTGAAGCTGGTGTCGCTGCTGGCGCCGCATGCGCAGGACGTGGTGCTCACGGGCCACGACCGCGACGAGATCGGCATGCTGGTGTTCGCGAGCCCGCAGGGCGCGGCGCTCGCGCCCGAGGCGATGGCCGAGCGCATCGCGGGCGTGCTGCGCACCTTGCGCGCGGAGGGCGCGGGCTCCTCGCAATGCCCGGCCTGCGCGCTGGTGCTGAGCGAGCCGCCGAGCCTCGATGCGGGCGAGATCACCGACAAGGGCTACATCAACCAGCGCGCGGTGTTGGTGCGGCGCGCGAGCGACGTGCAGCGGCTGCATGCGCGCGCGCCGGAGGATGCGCAGGTGGTGCGACTGGCCTGAGCTTCAGGCCACCGGCAGCGCCAGCCACTGCCGCCACAGCTGCCGCGCCGTGTCCTGGTAGCGGCGCGTGACCGCGAGCAGCTCGGCGCGCGGCTCAGGCGGCATCAGCTCGGCCGGCAGCAGCGGATCGCGGATCAGGTGCGCGATCACCGCGCGGCCCAGCAGCAGCGATTCGCGCACGGCCGTCTCGAGCGGCCGGGTGCGCAGGCGCTGCTCGCTGCGCTCGAGGCCGGCCTGCAGGCGGCGGCATTGCGCGGCCAGCGCGCGCACGTCCCACAGCCGGCGCGCGCTCGCCTGCGCCGCCTCGTCGAGGTCGGCGAGCCGGAACACCGGCGCGCCCGGCGAGAGCCCCAGTTCCTTGAGCTTGCGGCGCTCGGCCTCGAGGCCGCCCGCGAGGTTGTCGGGCCGGATCTGCAGGCCGGGCCGCAGCGGCGCGAAGCCGCGCAGCGAGAGCGCGAGACCGTGGCGGCGCCAGGCGGTCTTGTCGGCGCGCGCCACGCCGGCGTCGTGCACGGCCAGCCAGTCGCCGCGCCAGCCGACGGCCTGCGCCTGCTTGTGCAGCCAGCCGTCGACCGCGCGCGACAGCGCCGGGCCCTCGCGCTCGAGCCGGTAGTTGCCGCGCTCGCCGCGCGCGATCTTGCCCTCGGCCGCGAGCCGCGTGAGGCCCACGCGCATCGTGGTCTCGCCGATGCCCAGCAACGCGCCCGCGCGGCACAGCGCCTGCGAACTCAGCGTGCCGCCGTCGGCCACCAGCAGGTCGAGGATCAGGTCGGGCGCGCTCGGCAGGCTGACGGAGACATTACATATCTTGTCCATGTTTGCGAAATGATGAAATGTTTCCTACGATGACCGGGACCGATCCATTCCGTAATTTTGTGTCCGAAGGAGCCCGTCCATGGCATCCGAACAAACCCCCTGTGTACGCGCCGAATCCGACGGCGCCATCCTGACCGTCACCATCGACCGGCCTGCTCGGCGCAACGCGGTCGACGGCGCGGTGGCCGCCGAGCTGCGCGCGGCCTTCGAGCGCTTCGAGGCCGATGACGCCCTGCGCGTGGCGGTGCTGACCGGCGCGGGCGGCCACTTCTGCGCCGGCGCCGACCTCACTGCCGTCGGCGACCCCGCGCGGCGCAACGAGCTCGACCCCGAGGGCGGCGGCAGCGGACCGATGGGACCCACGCGCATGGCGCTGTCCAAGCCGCTGATCGCCGCGATCAACGGCTACGCGGTGGCGGGCGGGCTCGAGCTCGCGCTCTTGGCCGACCTGCGCGTGGCCGACGAGGACGCGGTGTTCGGCGTGTTCTGCCGCCGCTGGGGCGTGCCGCTGATCGACGGCGGCACGGTGCGGCTGCCGCGGCTGGTGGGCATGGGCCGCGCGCTCGACATGATCCTGACCGGCCGCCCCGTGGGCGCGGCCGAGGCACTGGCCATGGGCCTCGCGAACCGCGTCGTGCCGCCCGGCGGCGCGCTGGCCGCGGCGCAGGAGCTGGCGCGCCAGATCGCCGCCTTCCCGCAGCAATGCATGCTGGCCGACCGCCGCTCGGCCTTCGAGCAATGGGACCTGCCGCTGGCCGAGGCGCTGCGCCGCGAGGGCGCGCGCGGCGTGCCGATCGTCGCGGCCGAGGGCGAGGCGGGCGCCGCGCGCTTCGCGGGCGGCGCGGGCCGCCACGGCGAGTTCGGGCGCTGAGCGCGCCCCCACCCGAAGAACACACAGGAGACATGGACTTGCACCAAACCACCTACCTCGAACTGATCCGCCGCGGCGCGCTGCAGCACGGCCCGCGCACCGCCATCGTGTTCGGCGAACGCAGCCTGAGCTTCACCGAGGTCGACCAGCTCAGCAGCCGGCTCGCGCATGCGCTGCACGCGGCCGGCGCGGCGCCGCGCACGCGCGTGGCGCTGCTGCTCAACAACGGCCTGCACAGCGTGCCGCTGGACTTCGCCTGCGTGAAGGCCGGCATCAACCGCGTGCCGCTCAATGCACGGCTCTCGCTGGCCGAGCATGCGCGCATGCTGGCCGACACCGGCTGCACCCACCTGGTGTTCGGCCCCGACCTGGCCGAGCGCGCGGCGGCGCTGCGCGAGGCGGCACCGGGCCTGGCCTGCCTGGGCCTCGGCGCGGCGCTCGAGGGCGCGCCCGACCTGCTGGCGCGGGCGGCGACGCTGCCCGCCACGGCGCCCGACTTCGAGCCTTCGCCCGACGACGTGGTGCTCACGCTCTTCACCTCGGGCACCACCGGCACGCTGAAGGCCGCGCAGCACACGCAGGCCTCGTACGCGGCGATCTGCCGCAACGTGCTGCTGAACCTGCTGAACGCCACGCCCGAGGACGCGATGCTGCACGCGGCCTCGCTGATCCATGCCAGCGGCGTGTTCGTGCTGCCGTTCTGGCTGCGCGGCGGCCGCACCGTGATCCTGCCGGGCTTCGAGCCGGGCCTGTTCCTGCGCACGCTGCAGGCCGAGCGCATCACGGCGATCAACCTGGTGCCGACCATGCTGCAGATGCTGTTCGAGCACCCGGAGCTGGCGGCCACCGACGTGAGCGCGCTGCGCTACGTGATCTACGGCGCCTCGCCGATGCCGCGCAGCGTGATCCAGCGCGCGATGGCGGCCTGGGGCCGGCACCGCTTCTGGCAGTACTACGGCCAGACCGAGGTGCCGCTGTGCCTCGCGGTGCTGCGGCCCGAGGACCATGTCGACGAACTGCTGGGCGCCTGCGGCCAGCCCGCGCTCGAGGTCGAGATGCGCCTGGTCGACGAGGCCGGCAACGAGGTGCCCGCCGGCACGCCGGGCGAGATCGCGGTGCGCGCGCCCTCGGCCGTGGCGGGCTACCACGATGCACCCGCGCTCAATGCCGAGACCTTCGTCGCGGGCGGCTGGGTGCGCACGCGCGACGTCGGCGTGTTCGACGCGCGCGGCTTCCTGCACCTGAAGGACCGCACCTCCGACATGATCATCAGCGGCGGCTACAACGTCTACCCGCGCGAGGTCGAGGATGCGCTGATGACGCACCCCGCGGTGCGCGAGTGCGCGGTGATCGGCCTGCCGCACGAGAAGTGGGTGGAGGTGGTCACGGCGGTGGTGGTGCCGCGCGCGGGCCAGGCCGTCGACGAGGCGGCGCTGATCGCGCACGTGGCCGGGCGGCTCGCCTCGTACAAGAAGCCGCAGCGCGTGATCTTCGCCGAGGAGATTCCGAAGACAGCGGTCGGCAAGCTCAATCGGCGCGCGCTGCGCGAGCGCCACCGGGGCTGATCAGCCGCCCACGCGCTTGAGCGTGGCGCGCATCGCCTTCGCGAAGCGCGGGTCGGCCATGGCGCCGACGTTGAAGCGCGACCAGCGCGAGAGCTGCGTCGAGTCGACGCTGAAGATGCGCCCCGGCGCCATCACGATGCGCCGCGGCAGCAGCTCCCTGGCGAAGGCCAGCGAGTCGGCCACGCCCGGCAGCGCGGCCCAGACGTAGAGCGACTGCGGGCTGCGCGCGAACACCTCGGCGCCCACCGCATCGAAGAAGCGCAGTGCCTCGCGCGTGGCCTCGCCCAGGCGGTTCTGCAGCCGGTTCAGGTGGCGCTGGTAGTGGCCCTCGCTGAGGATCACGTCGACCGTGCGCTCGGCGTACTCCGAGCTGCTCACGTGGATCAGCGCCTTGAGGTCGGCGAGGTCGCTCGCGAGGTCGGCGCCGCAGGCGACGAAGCCCACGCGCAGCGCGGCCGAGAAGGACTTGGAGAAGCTGCCGATGTAGATGGTGCGCTCGAGCTGGTCGAGCGCCGCCAGGCGCGGCAGCGCGGTGGGCTTGAAGTCGGCCAGCGGGTCGTTCTCGACGATCAGCAGGTCGTGCTTCTGCGCCAGCTGCAGCACGCGGAAGGCCTTGGCCGGCGAGATGTCGGAGCCGGTCGGGTTGTGGGCCAGCGACTGGGTGAAGAACAGGCGCGGCCGCTCGGCCACCAGCAACTGCTCGAGCACCTCGAGGTCGGGCCCGTCGGCCAGCCGCGGCACCGCGAGCATCTGCGCGCCCGCGAGCTTGAGCTTGCCGAACAGCGGGTAGTAGCCGGGATCGTCGACCAGCACCTTGCCGCCGGGCGGCACGAAGTAGCGGATGACGATGTCCATGGCCTCGTTGGCGCCGTGCGTGAGCACGATCTGCCGCGGCTCGGCGCCGATGCCGAAGTCGGCCAGCTTGCGCACCAGGTGCTCGCGCAGCGGGCCGTAGCCGAAGCGGCTGCCGTAGCGGAACAGCGCGCCAAGCCCCGTGCGCACCACCTTCGGGTGGTACTTGTCCAGCCGCACGTCGGCCAGCCATTCGACCGGCGGGAAGCCGTCGCCCACGGCCACCGCGTCGGGTTCGGTCTTGAGCTGCTCGCGCATCAGCCACACGATGTCCATCGCGCGGCCCAGGCTGCCGGCATCGTCCTCGGGCGGCTTCGCGCCCGCGGGCTTCGGCTGCGCGCGCACGAAGTAGCCCGAGCCGCGGCGCGGCTCGACCAGGCCGCGCGAGACCAGGTTCTCGAAGGCCGCCACCACGGTGTTCTTGGCATAGCCGTGCAGCTGCGCGAGCTCGCGCAGCGAGGGCAGCTTGTCGCCGGCCTTGTAGGCGCCGCTGGCGATCTGGCGCGCGAGGGCCTCGGCGAGCGAATCGGCGATGGGGGCGGCGCGCGGGCCGCTTCGGGAGGGTGCGCTCATGACTGGCGACTGTGACACAGCGGGCACTGGACGCGTCGCACTGTCCCGACTGTCCCGCGAAACTGTGCCTGCCGAGGCTGGTACAGCGGGCCTAGATTCGCACGCTTCCGAATCCACCCCTTGCACGAACCGAAGCACGAACGATGGTCGCCGACGCCCGCCTCCCCAATTTCCGAGCCCTGACACCCGCGCAGCGCCTCGATCACATCGCGCAGGCCGCTGCGCTCACGCCCGAGGAGAAGGCGCTGCTCGCCACGCCCGGCGCGCTCGGCATCGAGCGCGCCAACGGCATGGTCGAGAACGTGATCGGCACCTTCGAGCTGCCGCTGGGCGTGGCCGGCAACTTCACGGTCAACGGCCGCGAGTACCTGGTGCCGATGGCGGTGGAGGAGCCCTCGGTGGTGGCCGCCGCCTCCTTCATGGCCAAGCTGGCGCGCGAGGGCGGCGGCTTCGAGGCCTCGAGCAGCGGGCCGCTGATGCGCGCGCAGGTCCAGCTGCTGGGCCTGGGCGATCCGCATGGCGCGCGGCTGGCGCTGCTGCGCGCGCGCGATCGCATCCTCGAGGTGGCGAACAGCCGCGACAAGGTGCTGATCGGCCTGGGCGGCGGCTGCCGCGACATCGAGGTGCACGTGTTCGAGGACACGCCGCGCGGCGCGATGGTGGTGCTGCACCTGGTGGTCGACGTGCGCGACGCGATGGGCGCGAACACGGTCAACACCATGGCCGAGGCGGTGTCGCCGCTGGTCGAGCAGCTCACGGGCGGCACGGTACGGCTGCGCATCCTCTCGAACCTGGCCGACCTGCGGCTGGCGCGCGCCCGCGTGCGGCTCACTCCCGCGGTGCTGAAGACCGCGGAGCGCAGCGGCGAGGAGATCGTCGAGGGCGTGCTCGACGCCTACACCTTCGCGGCCGTCGACCCCTACCGCGCGGCCACGCACAACAAGGGGATCATGAACGGCATCGACCCGGTGATCGTCGCCACCGGCAACGACTGGCGCGCGGTCGAGGCGGGCGCGCATGCCTATGCCTGCCGCCATGGCCGCTACGGCTCGCTCACCACCTGGGAGAAGGACAAGAGCGGCTCGCTGGTCGGCACCATCGAGATGCCGATGCCCGTGGGGCTGGTCGGCGGCGCCACCAAGACCCATCCGCTGGCGCGGCTGGCGCTCAGGATCCTCGGCGTGCAGTCGGCGCAGGAGCTCGGCGAGGTGGCGGTGGCCGTGGGCCTGGCGCAGAACCTCGGCGCGCTGCGCGCGCTCGCCACCGAGGGCATCCAGCGCGGCCACATGGCGCTGCATGCGCGAAACATCGCGCTGGTGGCCGGTGCCACGGGCGACGAGATCGATGCGGTCGCCAAACAGATGGCCACCGAGCACGACGTGCGCACCGATCGCGCGGTGGCGCTGCTCGAAGCCCTGCGCGCCAAAAACTGAATCTCACGGATCGCGGGAAGGTCCCGCACCACGGACCGCGGCCGATACCGCGGCGGCACGCGGGGCGCGTGCCGTCACACCAGCAAGAACGGAGACAAGCAATGAACCCGAACGGCACGACGCAGGCGCGATGGCGCCTGGTGGAAATCTGGGGCGACACGGCGGACCTGCGCCATCTCGCGGGCGCGATCGCGATCGGCATCGCCGTGAGCCTGGCCGGCTTCCTGCTGGCCAACCGCCTGCTCGCGGGCGCCGTGCGCTCGCCCGAACTGGCGCGCGCCTACGCGATGCTCGCGGGCCTCGCGGGCTGCGTGATCGCGGGCCTGATCTGCGCGCTGCTGTTCGCGCCCAAGCGCGAGGTGGTCGAAGGCGGCGCGGCCGATCCGCACTGGCGCGAGGAGGTGCTGGCCGAACTGGCCGGCGAGCACGGCGAACTCGGCGCGATGAGCGACCTGCCGCCCGCCGCGCTGCGCGAGCTCCAGGAGCTGGGCCTGCACGACCTGTTCGCCAACCACCGCCCGCGCACCCGCGCCGCCGCCGAAGGAGCCGCCTCGTGATCGACGCCGCACTGCTGAACCAGATCCTCGTCGCCACCGGCATGGGCCTCGTGGGCGCCGTGGTGTTCGCCGCCATCGGCCTCGTGTCGGGCACCGACGAGACCACCACGCTCGCGCCGCTGACCCTGCTGGTGGTGCTGCTGGGCGTGCCGCCCGCGGGCGTGTTCACCTTCTTCCTCGCGGCCGCGGTGGCCAAGCACATGACGCACGCGGTGCCGACGGCGCTGCTGGGCATTCCGGGCGACACCATGGCCACGCCGCTGCTGCAGGACGCCAACATGCTGCGCAACCTCGGCGTGCCGCACATCGCGCTGCGCAAGATGGTGTCGGGCGCGATCATCGCGGCCTTCGTCGCGGTGCCGCTGGCCGTGCTGTTCGCGGTGCTGCTCGCGCCCTACGGCGCGGCCATCACCAAGGCGGCGCCGTGGATCTTCGTGGTGGCGGCGGTCGCCATCGCCTGGTTCTCGAGCGGGCGCTGGGCCTCGGTGGCGACGCTGGTGCCGTTCGTGATCGTGATCGTGGCGCTGCAGTCGCTGACCGCCAAGTACGGCGTGAAGCTCAGCATCAGCTATTTCCTCGGCATCGCGATCGGGCCGCTGGTGGCCGACCTGTTCTCGGTGCTGTCGCCGACGGCCAGGGCGCGCATGGCGCGCGAGAAGGTGCGCACCTTCTCGCTGGCGCCCGACGTGAAGGGCTGGAGCGGCTACTTCCCGAACCCCTTCAAGGTGCTCGACCGCGGCCAGGTGAAGTGGACGCTGGCCACCGCCACCATCTCGAGCGCCACCTTCGTGTTCAGCCCGGTCGCGATGACGGTGGTGCTCGGCGAGCTGGTCGGCTCGCGCATCAAGCATGCCTACCACCGGCTCACCACCACGCTGGCCGCGCGCAACGGCGTGACCGAGGCCACCTACGTGGCCGAGGCGCTGATCCCGCTGATCGCGATCGGCCTGCCGCTGAGCCCGGTGGCCGCGGGGCCGGCCGCGCCGCTGTTCAATGCGCCGCCGGTGTTCACCATCGACGCCGCCACCGGCCAGACCCACAACCTGCACAACCTGCTGAGCCACTGGGAGTTCCTGGGCTACGGCATGCTGGCGGTGGTCCTCGCGGCGCTGGTGGCCTATCCCTTCACCATGAACTTCGCGCGCCGCGCGGCGCTGTTCGTCTCGCGCAAGGTCAGCCACGAGGCGATCATCGCCACCTTCGTCGGCCTGATCGTGGTGATCAGCGTCTGGGAAGGGCAGCTGCTGGGGCTGTTCGTGATCCTCACCATGGGCCTGCTCGGCGGGCTGCTGTCGCGCGCCATCGGCTTCAACACCGGGGTGCAGTTCATGGGCTACTACACGGCGGTGCTGACGGTGCCGGCGGTGCTGAAGGCGATCGGCTAGGGTTTCGGTTTCTTCTTCGAGCCGGGCGGCTCGTCGAGCCCGAACAGCCGCTCCACCTGCTGCCCCACGCGCGCGCCGATCGCGGTGCCCACGCCCGGCAGCACCGCGCTGCCGACGGCCGCGCCCGCGAGCGCGCCGCCGGTCAGCGAGAGCTCGGGATCGCTCATGGTGCCGCCGATCTTGAGCGGCACGCCGACCACGCCGTCGACGATGTCGACCGCGGCATCGCCCTGGATGCGCCGGTTGAACAGCCGCACGTTGCCGCTGGCGGTGAGCACGCCCGAGCGCGCCTTGAGGTTGGTGTAGCGCAGCACGGTGCCGTCGGGCGTGGCCTCGGTGTCGAGCGTGCCGCTGAGCTCGTCGAGCACGGTGCGCCCGCCGCGGCTGATGCCGGCGGTGCTCACGGCCTTGGCGAGGTCGAGCTTGGTCAGGGTGGCCGGGCTGACCGAGAACACGGTGCGCGTGCGCAGGCCGCGCATCAGGGCGCCGGCCTTGTCGGCCTCGGCCGTCAGCGTGGTCTGGCCGTGCAGCTTGCCGGCGACGAAGGTGCGGCGCCCGAAGGTCTGGACCAGCGCCTCGATGTCGACGTCGCGCGGCACGAGCTCGGCCGACACGCGCAGGCGGCCGTTGTCCAGCGACTCGAAGCGGCTGACGCCGTTCCAGCTGCCGCCCGCCACGTCGATGCGGGTCTGCCAGCGGTCGTTGCGGCCCTCGCGGTCCAGCCGCAGCCGGGCCGGCGGCGAGGCACCCGCGCGCTCGGCCAGCGCATGGCGCGGGCGCCAGCCGGGGTCGAAGTCGATCTGGCCGTCGTAGGCCAGCTCGATGTCGCGCCGGTCGATCCAGCGCACGTCGCGCCAGCGCAGCCGCTCGAGCGGCGTCTCGGCCAGCGTCCAGGGCGCGGGCAGGGCGATCCGGCCTTTCTCGATGGTCTCGGGCGCGCGGCCGCGGAAGGCCCGGATCGCCTCGCCCGGCAGCACCGCGCCCTCGACCTCGAGCGTGTCGGCGGCGACCACGCGCCTCCACAGCGGCGCGAGCTGCAGCCGCAGCGCGATGCGGTGCACGGTGACCGGGCGCGGCTGGTCGGTGGCGACGTCGGTCAGCACCAGCACCGGCATGGGCAGCAGCGACCAGTGGGCGCCGCCGATCCTGAGGCCGATGCCGTAGTGCTTCTCGAAGCCCTCGGCGATGCGCTGCGACACCTCGGCGTCGCTGGGCAGCAGCCAGCGCGCCGCGCCCCACAGCGCGAGGGCGCCCGCCAGCAGCACCAGGGCCGAGCCGGCGAGCCAGAACCGGACGCGCCGGGAGGGGGATTTCATGGGCCCAACGTAGCACGCCTAGGCGACTGCCGATGTCAGCCGCCGTCGCCAGGGCCTGTTAACTCTATAGAAGCAGCCCGGAGGGAAGCTTGCCATAGCCCGCCCCTCGGCGTTGCGCTCCTAGCGTGTGCGGACGCACACGCGTCGTCGCGCGCCTTGATGGGCGGGCTATGGCAAGCTTCGCGACCCCTTCTATAGAGTTAACAGGCCCTAGTTTCCGCCACCCTTTTCGAAGCACACCAAGACGAAAGACGAGCACGCCATGCGCATCTGGAAGAAAGACATCTCGGTCGAAGCCCTGACCCAAAGCCACGTCGGCACCACCGTGGAACACCTGGGCATCGAATTCCTCGAGGTCGGCGACGACTTCATCCGCGCACGTTGCCCGGTCGACAACCGCACGCGCCAGCCCTACGGCATCCTGCACGGCGGCGTGTCGGTGGTGCTGGCCGAGACGCTGGGCTCGTGCGGCGCCCACTATTCGGCGCCCGAGGGCGACCGCGCCGTGGGCCTGGACATCAACGCCAACCACATCCGCTCGGCCTCGAGCGGCTGGGTGATCGGCACGGCCCGCCCGGTGCACCGCGGGCGCAGCACCCAGGTCTGGCAGATCGACCTGACCAACGAGACGGGCGAGCTGACCTGCGTTTCGCGCATCACAATGGCGGTGCTCCAGCCCAAGGGCTGAGCACGACCGGCAGCCTACAAGCCTGGACCACGACACGAGGAGACAAGCCATGAGCAATCCATTCACCTGGCGCGAAGTCGCCGCCACCGAGGGGCGCGTGGTCGCGCCCGACGAACGCCTGCCCTGGGTCCAGACCGGATTCATGGGCGTGCAGCACGTGATCGCGATGTTCGGCGCCACCGTGCTGGCACCGATCCTGATGGGCTTCAGCCCCAACATCGCGATCCTGATGAGCGGGATCGGCACGCTGATCTTCTTCCTGATCACCGGCGGCAAGGTGCCCAGCTACCTGGGCTCGAGCTTCGCCTTCATCGGCGTGGTGATCGCGGCCAGCGGCTACGCCGGCAAGGGGCCCAACGCCAACATCGCGGTGGCGCTGGGCGGCATCGTGGCCTGCGGCGTGGTCTACATCCTGATCGGCGCGATCGTGCAGGCCGTGGGCACGGGCTGGATCGAGCGCTTCATGCCGCCGGTGGTGACCGGCGCGGTGGTGGCGGTGATCGGGCTCAACCTCGCGAACGTGCCGATCAAGAACATGGCGGCCGGCAACTTCGACGCCTGGATGCAGGCGCTGACCTTCCTCTGCGTGGGCCTGGTGGCGGTGTTCACGCGCGGCATGGTGCAGCGGCTGCTGATCCTGGTGGGGCTGATCCTGGCCACCGTCGTCTATGCCGTGCTGACCAACGGCATGGGCCTGGGCAAGCCGGTGGACCTCGGCGGCATCGCCGCCGCGGCCTGGTTCGGCGCACCGGCCTTCACCGCGCCGGTGTTCACGGCCAACGCGATGCTGCTGATCGCCCCGGTGGCGATCATCCTGGTGGCCGAGAACCTGGGCCACCTGAAGGCGGTGACGGCCATGACCGGGCGCAACCTCGACGGCTACATGGGCCGCGCCTTCATCGGCGACGGCATCGCCACGGTGGTCAGCGGCGCGGCCGGCGGCACCGGCGTGACCACCTATGCCGAGAACATCGGCGTGATGGCCGCCACCCGCATCTACTCGACGGCGGTGTTCGTGGTGGCGGCGGTGATCGCGCTGGTGCTGGGCTTCAGCCCCAAGTTCGGCGCGCTGATCCAGGCCATCCCGCTGCCGGTGATGGGCGGCGTGAGCATCGTGGTGTTCGGCCTGATCGCGGTGGCGGGCGCCAAGATCTGGGTCGACAACAAGGTCGACTTCTCGCAGAACAAGAACCTGATCGTGGCGGCGATCACGCTGATCATCGGCACCGGCGACTTCACGCTGAAGTTCGGCGACTTCGCGCTCGGCGGCATCGGCACCGCCACCTTCGGCGCCATCATTCTTTACGCACTGCTGGGCCGCACGAAGAACTGAGCCGCTTCCGGGGGCCCGTGCAAGCCCCCAAAGTGAAACCTCGTGCAATAAATGTGCTTCCAGGGCGGCCCGGGCCGCGGCGCACCACCGCCGCGCGGCCCGCGCCCGTTAGACTCCCAGGCTTTTCGCACCGACGTTTTCCAGACGTTTCCCCAATGGCCGATGTCTCCGCCGCGCGCACCAAGGCGGTATTCGAATTCAAGAGCGCCACGCTGCCGCTGATCGCGGTCATCCTCAAGACGACCGATCTGGGCGTGCTGGCCGAGGCGCTCGACGCCCAGCTGGCGGATTCCCCCGATTTCTTCGAGCAGGAACCGGTGGTCATCGATCTCTCGCAACTGCCGGAAGCCTCCGCCGAGGCCGGGGCGCTCGATTTCGAGGCGCTGCGCGGCCTGCTGGCGCGCCACCAGACCCAGCCGATCGCGGTGCGCGGCGGCAGCGAGGCCCAGCACGCCGCGGCCCGCGCCGCCGGCCTGGTGGTGACCGACATGCCCGCCGCCCCGGCCCCGCGCCCGGCCGAGCCGCCGCCGGCGGCCCCGTCGCCCGCGCCGCAGATCGTGCGCGAGGTGCCGGTGCCGGCCAACGGCACGCTCCTGATCGACCGGCCGCTGCGCTCGGGCCAGCAGGTCTACGCGCGTGGCGGCGACGTGATCGTGACGGCCGTGGTGAGCCATGGCGCCGAGGTCATCGCCGACGGCAACGTGCACGTGTACGCGCCGCTGCGCGGCAAGGCGATCGCCGGGGCGCGCGGCAACACCGAGGCGCGGATCTTCTCGACCTGCCTCGAAGCCCAGCTGGTGGCGGTGGCCGGCATCTACCGGACCTCGGAAGTGCCGCTGCCCGACACGGTGCTCGCGAAGGCGGCCCAGATCCGGCTCGATGGCAAGAAAATCGTGATCGAGCCCATTGCCTGACGGCAAGCCGGGACAACGCGGCAGCGATCCAGCAACAACCGAATCGAAACAAGAAGGAATGGCCATGGCCAAGATAGTGGTGGTGACCTCGGGCAAGGGCGGCGTCGGCAAGACGACCACGAGCGCCAGTTTCTCCTCGGGCCTCGCGCTCGCGGGCAAGAAGACGGCCGTGATCGACTTCGACGTGGGCCTGCGCAACCTCGACCTGATCATGGGCTGCGAACGCCGCGTGGTGTACGACCTGATCAACGTGATCCAGGGCGAGGCCAACCTGAGCCAGGCCCTGATCAAGGACAAGCAGTGCGAGAACCTGTTCGTTCTCGCCGCCTCGCAGACGCGCGACAAGGAAGCGCTGACGCAGGAAGGCGTGGAGAAGGTGCTGGCCGACCTGGCCGCGATGGACTTCGACTACATCGTCTGCGACTCGCCCGCGGGCATCGAGACCGGCGCGATGATGGCCATGCACTTCGCCGACGAGGCGCTGGTGGTGACCAATCCCGAGGTCTCGTCGGTGCGCGACTCGGACCGCATCCTGGGCATGCTCAGCAGCAAGACCAAGCGCGCCAAGGACGGCGGCGACCCGGTCAAGGAACACCTGCTGATCACGCGCTACAACCCGAACCGGGTGGCGGGCGGCCAGATGCTCTCGCTGGAGGACATCCAGGACATCCTGCGCATTCCGCTGATCGGCGTGATCCCCGAGTCGGAGAGCGTGCTGCATGCCTCCAACCAGGGCGTGCCCGCGATCCACGACAAGGACACGGACGTGGCCCAGGCCTACAGCGACGTGGTGGCGCGCTTCCTCGGCGAGGACAAGCCGATGCGTTTCGTCGAGGCCGAGAAGCCGGGCTTCTTCAAGCGGATTTTCGGAGGCAGATAAGGCATGTCGTTCCTCTCGTTCCTCCTTGGCGAGAAGAAGAAGACTGCAAGCGTTGCCAAGGAGCGCCTGCAGATCATCCTCGCCCACGAGCGTTCCAGCCTCAGCGGCAAGAAGCGGCCCGACTACCTGCCCGAGCTCCAGCGCGAGCTGGTGGCGGTGATCTCGAAGTACGTGGCCATCAATCCCGACGACATCAAGGTCCACCTGGAAACCCAGGACAACCTCGAAGTGCTCGACATCAAGATCGAGCTGCCCGACCCGGCACCCACGCCGGCGCGCTGAGTCAGTCCGGCGCGAAGAAGCGGAAGCGGACCGTCGGGTCCGCGACCACGCGCGCCGACAGGGCGCGCTCCCACGCCAGGTAGTCGGCCCAGGCCGGGTCGCGCCGAGGCCCGAACACGCGCATCACCGAGCCCCAGTCGTCGTCGAACGGGGTCAGCAGGCGCGCCGGATCGAGCGTGGTCGACAGCGGCCGCCCCGAGGCCTTCCAGGCCTGGGTGCCGCCCGCGAGCCAGCCGAAGCGCGCGCCGGCCCCGGGCCAGCGGCGTTGCGCATCGCGCGCCACGCGGCTCGCCGCGATGCCGTCGGGCGAAGTGAAGACCAGCGTGCGGCCCGGCACGATCCATGGAGAGAGCGGCGCCAGCGAGGCCGGCAGCAGGTAGAGCGCGCACTGCAGGTGGCCGCGCTCGTAGTCGAGGCTCGGACCGACGTCGACCACCGTGGCGCCTTCGAGCGCCTCGGCCTCGATGGCGGGCGGGGCATCGGCGATCGCGGTGGAAGGGGCCGGCGGCAGGCCCTGGGAGGGCAGCGGGCCATCGAACACATGCACCTCGGCCTGGCCGAGCTGCGTGAGCCAGAAGCTCGTGATGGCGGCGCGCAGCCGGTGCGCCGGATCGTCGATGAGCACGATGCGCGCGCCGCGCGTGCCCACGAGGTTCTCGAAATGCATCAAGAGCTGCCCGCCGGGCACCTGCTGCACGGCCGTGCCCGCGAAGGCCGGGTCGGGCTGCGGGCGCACGTCGAACAGGTAGAGGCTGCGCCGCGGGTCGGCCTGCCAGCGCGCGAGCTGCGCGGCATCGGCCAGCGGCAGGCGGTGGCGCGCGATCAGGCCGTCGGCCAGTTCGCGCAGCCGCTCGGGCGACTCGGCCGGCAGCAGGTCGGCCGGCGCGGCGTTCTGCACCACGGGGCCGCCGTGCAGGCCCCAGTCCATCACGCCGTCCTCGACGAACACCGCGTCGCGCGCGCGGCCCAGCAGCCGCAGGGTGGTGGCGCCGACGATGCCGCGCGTGCGGCTGAAGCAGTTGATGGCCCAGAGATGGTCGGCAGCGGCGGGCGCATCGAAGCGCCGCAATGCGAGCTCGGTGCCGGGGTGATTGCGCGCGCCGGGCAAGGAGAGGAACTCGAATTCGGCGCGCGGCCGCGCATCGACCAGGGTGATGGGCCGGCCGTCGCGCAGCCGCTCGCGCAGCGCCTCGACGCCGACGGAGGGCGTGCCGAAATGCAGCCGCGCGCGGTCGCCGAAGGCCTTGACCAGCGTGCCGTAGCCGTCGATGACGGGCAGCCCCTGCGCGGCCCAGGCCTCGATGCCGCCGGCCAGCAGGCGCACATCGGTGTAGCCCAGCCGTTCGAGCACGGCCGCGGCCTCGTGCGCGGGGCCATCGGGCGCGGCGCGGTCGTCGTAGAGCACGATCGCCGTGGAACGGCGCGGCACCAGCGTGGCGACCTGCGGCTCGAGGCCGCTCAGCGGCGCATTGCGCGCGAGGTTCGGATGCCGCGCGACGTAGTGGCGGGTCTCGCGCACGTCGAGCAGCGCGAGCTCGGGGCCGTCGGCGGCCAGCAGCAGCGCATGCAGCGCCGCAGCGTCGAGGGTGGGGCGGTCGTGCGCGCTCATCGTCAGTTCGGCTGGATGCCGGCCTGCTTCACCACCGCGGTCCACTTGACGGTCTCGGACTGGATGAAGCGCGCGAACTCCTCGGGCGAGCTGCCGACGGTGAAGGCGCCGATGTCGTCGTAGCGCTTGCGGAAGTCGGTCGACTGCACGATCTCGCGCAGCTCGCGCGAGAGGCGCTGCACCAGCGGCGCGGGCGTGCCGCTGCGCACCACCACGCCGTACCACGAGGTGACCTCGAAGTCGCCGAGGCCGGCCTCGGCGGCGGTGGGCACCTCGGGCAGCCAGGGCGCGCGGCTGCGGTAGGCCACGGCCAGCGGCTTGAGCGTGCCGGCCTTGACGAAGGGGATCGCGGTCACGACCTCGTTGAAGATGAACTGGGTCTGGCCCGCGAGCAGGTCGTTGAGGGCGGGCGCGCTGCCCTGGTAGGGGATGGGCGTGAAGTCGGCGCCGGTCCGGGACTTGAGCAGCTCGCCCGCGAGGTGCGAATAGGCACCCACGCTGATGCCGTAGTTGACCTTGCCGGGGTTCTTCTTCGAGTAGTCGATGAGCTCGCGCGGGCTGTCGACCGGCACCTTGGGATTGACCAGCAGCAGCTGCGGCGTCTGCACCAGCAGCGACACCGGCGTGAAGTCGCGCGCGAGGTCGTAGCTCAGCTGCCTGAACAGCGCGGGCTGCACCGTGAGGTTGGAGGCCGGCGCGAGCAGCAGCGTGTAGCCGTCGGCCGGCTGGCGCGCCACGTAGTCGAAGCCGATGTTGCCGGCCGCGCCGCTGCGGTTCTCGACCACCACGGGCTGTTTCAGGCGCTGCTGCAGCTGCTCGGCAACCTCGCGGCCGATCTTGTCGGCGATGCCGCCCGCGGGGTAGGGCACGACCACGCGGACCGTGCGCTGCGGATAGTCGTCGGGCGCGGCGGCCCGGGCCGGCAGCACGGTCGACAGGGCGAGCAGCAAGGCGGCGAGGCCGCGCGAGGGGAGGGTGTTCATGGGACGACGCAAAAAGCCAGCGAGCCTAGGGCGCGAGGGCGGCGGCGCGAACGAAGTTTCGCACCCTTGCTTATGCGGAATGGGCGCATGCGATGCGGCCGGGGCTTCCTAGCATCGCAGGCCGGACCGCCTCCTCATGAACACCGCCGCCCGCACCTCCACCCAGCCGCTGCAACCCACGCCCGCCGTTGCGGTGGCCCCCGTGCGGGGCCGCCGCCACTGGTGGTGGCACTACGAGGTGCCCACCCTGCTGCTCGCGGGCGCGCTCTACCTGGCCTGGGCCGCGCTGGTCTGGTGGCATGCGGCGCTGCCGGGCTGGGCGCTGTTCGTCGCGGGCGGCTACCTCGCGCAGCTGCACTTCTCGCTGCAGCACGAAAGCATCCACGCGATGCGCCAGCTGCCGCAGTGGCTGCGCTGGGCCGTGGTGTGGCCGCCGCTCAACCTGTGGCTGCCGTACCCGTTCTACAACCGCGGCCACAGCGCGCACCACGTCAACTTCCACCTCACGCATCCCGAGCGCGACACCGAGAGCGCCTACCACTCGGCACCGGCCTGGGCCGGCTACGGACGCTTCTGGCGCTGGATCTATCTGGCGAACCAGACGGTGGCCTTCCGCGTCGTGCTGGGGCCCTTCCTGCGGCTGTGGAAGCTGGTGCGCTTCGAGACCGGCCGGGTCGCGGCCGGCGACTTCTCGCGCTTGCCGACCTGGGGCTGGCATGCGCTGAGCGTGGCGCCGGTGCTGTACTTCGTGATCGACGTGGCCGGCATGAGCCTGGGCGAGTACCTGCTGTGCTTCGTCTACCCGGGGATGATGCTGGGCTCGCTGCGCACCTTCACCGAGCACCGCTGGGCCGACACGCCGCACGAGCGCGTGGCGATCGTCGAATCGAACGCGGTGTTCGGCCTGCTCTACCTCTTCAACAACCTGCACCACGTGCACCACCGCGCGCCGACCATGCCCTGGTACGAGATCCCGGTGTACTTCCGGCGCCACCGCGCGGCGGTGCTGGCGGCCAACGGCCACTTCTACTACCGCGGCTACGGGCAGATCGTGCGGCGGCACCTGTTCCGGCCGGTGTTCGTGCCGGTGCATCCGGCTTGGTAACGGGCCCTAGCCTGCGACGAAGCCCAGCACGCGCTCGATCACCTCGGCCTCCTTGAGGATGCGGCGGTGCCCCAGCCCCTGCGTGGCGACGAGCCGCGCGCCCGCGATCGCATCGCGGTAGGCCTCGCTGTCGGCGAAGCGGTTCACGCGATCGTCGCGGTCGTGCACGATCAGGGTCGGCCGCGCGATGCGCGGACCGACGGCGGGCGGCTCGAATTGCGGCATCAGGATGCCCTCGCGCGATTCGATGCGCCGCTGCATCGCGGCGCGCGTGCGTTCGCGCAGGCCGAACACGTGGGCGAAGTAGCGCGTGTATTCGCGCGGCGAGGCGGGCGGTGCCAGCAGCACCAGCCGGTCGGCCGGCAGTCCGCGCGCCGCCGCGTAGGCCAGTGCATTGCCGCCCATCGAGTGCGCGATGGCCGCGCGCAGCACATGGCCCTCGGCCGCGAGCCGCGCCGCGACGTACTCGAGCGCGCGCGCGAACTGCGGCAGGTTGCTGGCCCAGCCCGCGCTGCGACCGTGCGCCGGCAGCTCGAGCAGCACCGGCCGCAGGCCCGCCGCGGCGATGGCCTGGGCCAGCGGCAGCATCTGGCCCGCATGGCCGCCCCAGCCGTGCATCAGCAGCACCACGGGCGTCTCGTCGACGGCCGAGGCCTGCGAGGCGAGGTGGTAGAGGCCGAGGCTGCCCTGCTCGAAGGCCCAGGTCTCGCGCCGCCACTCGGCGCCCGGCCCCTGGCCGCGGTAGAGCCACTTGGGCGGCAGCGGCGTGCGGAACACGCGGCTGGCCGCGCGCACGCCGAGCGCGGGCCAGAGGCGCTCGATGGCGCCAAGCGTCCAGCGCACGGCACGCAGCCGGAGGCTGGCGCCGTAGTAGCCGGAACGCGCGGCATGGGTGGAGGCCGAAGGCGTAGCGCTGCTCGTCATGCGCTGCGCTCCTTCAGTACAAGACCCAGTCCTGGTTGCTGCCGGGCAGCGCACGCAGGGCTTCGCGCAGGGTTTCGATGCCGAGGGCCAGCGCGTAGACGGCCAGGCAGAGGACGATGATCAGCATGGTGTTTCTCCTTTTTATCGCACGACTGTGCGAAATATGAACGAGCAAAGACGAAGGGCATGCACCTGGGACCTGCCTCAGGCGCGGTAGTCGGAAAGGATGCGCCGCCAGCTGCGCGCGGCATGCTCGCCGGCCAGCGGATCGCGCAGGAAGCGCGCGTCGTGCAGCAGGGTCATCACGAGGCCGTTGAGCTCGCTCACCAGCAGCGCGGCATCGGTGCCGGCCTTGAGCTCGCCGCTGTCCACCGCCTGCAACACGGTGCGGCGCAAGGCGGCGCGCCAGCGCGTGATCTCGGCGAGCAGCAGCTCGCGCAGCTCGCCCTCGCGGTCGTCGTACTCGAAGGCACCGGCCATGTAGAGGCAGCCGGTCTGGCTCTCGACGTCGCGCGTGCGCGCGATCCAGCGCTCGACGATATCGGTCAGCCGTGCCAGGCCCTTGGGCTTCTGCATCGCGGGCACGAACACGTCGGCCAGGAAGCGGCGGCCGTACTCCTCGATGACGGCCTTCTGCAGCGCCTCGCGCGATCCCACGCGCGAGAACACGCCGCTCTTGGACAGGGCCAGCCGGCTCGCGATCGCCTGCAGCGTGATCGCCTCCAGGCCCTCGGCCAGCGCGAGGTCCATCGCCGCGCCGACGATGGCGGCGCGGGTCAGTTCGCTCTTCTGGGTCTTGGCGTCCATGCGGCGCACTTTAGCACAGTCGTGCGAAATGACAATCCACGCGGGAACGGCCTTGTCGGAGGCTCCAAAGATGATTTGCTCATGTGAAACCAACAAACGCATCGTTCCCCGCATAAGCCGTTGTGCAGAGAATTCGCGGTCCGTCCCGCTCCGGGACATGACCCTTCCGCGCCAGATGAACTTCCAACAACTGCGCTCGGTACGCGAGGCCGTTCGTTGCGGCTTCAACCTGACCGAGGTCGCCCATACCCTCCACACCTCGCAGCCTGGCGTGAGCCGGCAGATCCGCGAACTCGAGGAGGAGCTCGGCATCGAGCTCTTCGTGCGGGCCGGCAAACGGCTCACCGGCCTCACCGAGCCCGGCGGCCACGTGCTGCCGATCATCGAGCGCATGCTGCTCGAGAGCAGCAACCTGCGCCATGCCGGCCAGGAGTTCGTCGCGCAGCAGAGCGGCCTGCTGTCGGTGACGGCCACGCACTCGCAGGCGCGCTATGCGATGCCGGTGGCGGTGCAGGAATTCCGCGCCCAGTTCCCCAACGTGAAGCTGCACCTGCACCAGGGCTCGCCCAAGCAGATCGCGCAGATGCTGATCGACGGCGAGGCCGACGTGGGCATCGCCACCGAGGCGCTGGGCGACTACCCGCAGCTGGTCGCCCTGCCCTGCTACCGCTGGACCCATTCGGTGATCGTGCCGCCGGGCCATCCGCTGCTGGACGCGCCGCTCACGCTCGACGCGCTCACGCGCTATCCGCTGATCACCTACGACACCGGCTTCACGGGCCGCTCGCGCATCGACGAGGCCTTCGCGCAGCGCGGGCTCACGCCCAACATCGTGCTGGCCGCGATGGATGCCGACGTGATCAAGACCTACGTGCAGCTGGGCATGGGCGTGGGCATCGTGGCCGGCGTGGCCTACGAGGCCGAGCGCGACACGCAGCTGCGCGCGATCGACGCGGGGCGCCACTTCGGCATCAACCTCACGAAGCTCGCGGTGCGGCGCGGCAACTACCTGCGCAAGTACGTCTACGCCTTCATCGAGTCCTTCGCGCCGACCCTCACGCGCGCTGTGGTGGAAAAGGCACTGACCGACGAAACCCGGGCTTCGCACTACGAAATCTGAAAAGCGTGGCCCGACAAGGGCTTGGCGCGTGGACTTCGCACGCCGGATGCGAGGCTTTGGTCACGATGTCGACCAAAGCAGCAAGACTTCCGTACGAAAGCATGAAAAAGCTGCCAGTTGCTTCACACAAGGAGCGTACATTCGCATTCATCCCAGCTTTCCGGAACGGATCAGCAATGGCATCGATTTCGCAGCAGCAGAATTCCATGGCGAAAGCCAAGGCCCTCAGGGCCGCCGAAGCCAGCGAACAACGCGAACGCCTGCGACGCGCGCTGCCCGCCACGGTGGAACTGCTGCAGCAACGCCATGCCGACCGCATCGACGACAGCGACATCGACGCCTACGTGAACCTCAACTGGCTCGAATGGCACGGCGGCGGCCTGCGGCTCACGATCACGGGCCGCAACGTCTGCGCGCAGCTCGCGCCCACCGCGCTCGTCTGAAGCCCCTCAACGAAAAAGCCGCCGCGGCCTGAGCCTGCGGCGGCTTTTGCGCGGGCTGCTCGCGCAACCCACTGGCAGTGGGCACTTATTGGCCAGCGATGATCTGCGCGATCACGCCCGTGGCGATCGCGGCCAGCACGAAGTCGCCGCCCACGCCCATCCACTGGTAGCCACGCGGCGGCGGCTGCAGGCGGTAGGCGCGGTAGTCGTTGACCACGTAGTTGCGCGTGCGGTACTCGCTCGGCACGCGACCACCGCGGCGCCATTCGGCGTGCGGCTGCGGGAAGCCGCGGCGATCGAACTGGCGTCCGTCGCGGAAGTCCTGGTTGCCCCAGTGGCCGGGCGGCGGGCCGCGATGGTCCATCCGATGGCCGGGGGGGCCGCCGCGATGATCGTCATGACCACGGCCCTGCGCGAAGGCGCTGCCTGCCGCCATGCACATCGCGAGCGCCGCGGCGGCCACGGCCATGCCCTTCGTCTTGTTGATGAACATCTGGAACTCCTTCGTTTGTTGTGATGACGAGTCCATTGTGTGCGGCCCGTGTGTCGGTCAGCCGGTGCTCAGGTAGGCGCGAAGTGAAACAAGGTAAGCGGTGGTATCCGCGTCTCCTGTGCTCCTACAGCCGCGCGGCGCCATGGTGCCGTTTCAGGGCAGGCCCGGCACGTAGCGGTTGACGACGATGCCGCATTCGTAGGCATCGGAGCGCAGCAGCGCGAGCCGGTGGCCCTTGCTGCGATCGTTGAACACCGAGAGCCCGCCGCCCACCGCGGCCGGATTAACGAAGAACTGGAACTCGTCGACCACGCCGGCCTCGACCAGCGCCGAGGCGAAGCCCACGCCGCCGATCGAGAGGATGTCGCCGCCCTCCTCGCGCTTGAGCGTCTCGACCGCCTCGGCGAGGTCGCCATGGACCACCGCCGTGCGCTCCCAGCGCGAAGCCTCGAGCTTGTTCGACAGCACCACCTTGTCGGCGTTGACGATCTTCTGCGCGAAGGCGTAGTGGCGGTCGGCGGGAAAGCGCATCGCGGCGCGGCCCCAGTGGTCGATATAGCCCTCCTCCGCGATCTTGCGGCTCAAGAGGATGGTGCCCACGCTGTCGAACACGGTGTTGAAGTCCTGCTTGAGCCGCTCGTCCCAGGGCCAGGGATCGCCCCAGCCCCAGAGCTGCCAGCGCAGGTCGGCGTGAGCGGCCGCCACGTAGCCGTCGACGGACATCTGCATCTGAAGGATCAGCTTTCTCATGCGCGTTCTCCGGGTGGGTCGTGAAGGAATCGAGGCGCCAGACCGCTTGTGAATCGCAATCGGTTTTGGCGCGCGGTTGCAGTGTCTTCCGACCGGTGCAAGAATGCAAGCGGTTTCGAAAGAGAAGCGTAGGAGAGCGCGCCATGGCATCCCAGGAAAAATCCCTCTGCCCGATCAACCTCGCGCTGGAAGTCTTCGGCGACCGCTGGAGCCTGCTGATCGTGCGCGACATGATGTTCGCGGGCAAGCGCCACTTCCGCGAGTTCCTGCAGTCCGACGAAGGCATCTCCACCAACATCCTCACCGAGCGGCTCGGCAAGCTCGTCGAGCAGGGCGTGCTGCGCAAGAGCGACGATCCCACGCACCGGCAGAAGGCGCTCTACAGCCTCACGCCCATGGGCATCGACCTGCTGCCGGTGGTGGCGCAGATCGGCATCTGGGGCCGCAAGCACACGCCGGTCACGAAGGACAGCGCGGCCGACGCCGCCGCGCTCGAGAAAGGCGGCCCCACGCTCTGGAAGAAGCTGCAGGCGGAACTACGCCGCGCGCATGCCGAGGGCCGTGCGGCCTGAAGCACGGCCGTCACCTCCGGTCACCGGCGGTGCGCAGGGTCGCTGGCAGAATGCCGCCCCAACGCAGCAACCAGCACCGAGGGGATCCGGATGAGCGAACACACCGTCGCGGCAGCCGTCGTCTACGCCAAGGACGTGACACGGCTGAGCAGCTTCTACACCCATGTCGCGGGGCTCTCGCTCGCCCACGCCGAAGGCGGCTTCCACACGCTCGAGTCGCCCGCGCTGCAGCTGTTCGTGGTCGCGATGCATGGCGACATCGCGGCCCGGGTCCATGTGACGCAGCCGCCGGCACGGCGCGAGAACACGGCGCTGAAGTTCGTCTTTCCGGTCCCGAGCCTGCACGATGCGCGGCGCGCGGCGGCCGAGCGCGGCGGGGCCTTGAAGCCGGCCGAGGCCGAATGGGCCTTCGGCGGCCATCGCTATTGCGACGGGCACGACACCGAGGGCAATGTGTTCCAGCTGCGCGAGCGCACGGTGGCCACGGGCGGCGAGGCGAACGATTGAGCGACGCCGCACGGCAGCCTGCGGACAGCGCCGTCTGCGCGCGCGTGCGCCTGCATCCGGGATCGCTCGAGCGCGTGCGCGCATGGGCCCGCTACATCGAGGAACACCGCGAGGAGGCGCTGCAAACGCTGGCCGCGGAAGGCGTCACGATCGAATCGGTGTTTCTCGACAGCAGTGCCGAGGGCGACTTCCTCGTCTACTACATGCGCGCCGCCTCGCACGAGAAAGCGCAGCAGGTCGCGCTGCAATCGGCCGAGGCCATCGACCGTTATCACCAGGCCTTCAAGCGCGAGACCTGGGCCGACGTGAAGCGGCTCGAGGCGCTGGTGGACCTGCGCCGCTGACCGCCCTCTTCCCGCCCTGCCCGCTTGCCGCCAGGCCCGGTACGGTCTTTCGGGCGCGCGCGAAATGCGCCGCTATGCTGGCGCCCGCCTTCACTCCCACCCCCACGCACCCATGAACCGACGCCACCTGCTGCAGCTCCTCGCCGGCGGCATCGCCGCCTCCACGCTCGCGGCCTGCGGCCGGCGCAAGGCCTCGGAGCCGGCGCTCAAGGCCGATGCCAGGCTGCTCGCGCTGGGCGACAGCCTGACCTTCGGGTACGGTGCCCCGCCCGGCGAGGATTGGCCCGCGAGGCTCGCGGCGCTCACGGGCTGGCAGGTGGTCAACGAGGGCGTCAACGGCGACACCTCGGCCGGTGCGCTGAAGCGGCTCGATGCGCTGCTCGCGGCCGACAGCTATGACGCGGTGCTGGTGGGCATCGGCGGCAACGACATGCTGCGCGGCGTGCCGCTGCAGACCACGCGCGACAACATCGCGGCGATCGTGCGGCAGGCGCGCACGCACACGCCGCGCGTGGCGCTGATCGCCACGCCCGCGCCCGAACTGCTGCGCGCGACCATCGGCGCGCTCGGCGACGCGCCGCTCTACGAAGAAGTCGCGACCGCCGAGCAGGCGCTGCTGATTCCGGCGGTGTATGCGGGCGTGCTGTCCGATCCGGCGCTGCGCTCCGACCGCATCCATGCGAATGCGCAGGGCTACGAGAAGATCGCGCAGCAGATCGCCGACCAGTTGCAGAAAGCCGGCTGGCGCTGAGCGCCGCGGCCGATCAGGGTGCGTTGCCCTGCGGGCCGACCGGCGGCGGCGCGGCGCGGCCGCTGGAGCCCGGCGCGAGCTTGCGGCCGAAGGCCTCGCCCACGTTGCGCACCGGGCGGCTCGCGCGTGCCGACACCTTGTCGACACCGCGCCGCGTGGCATCGTCCGCGCGATCGATGCCACGGCCCGCGGCGTTGGTGCCGCGCTGCACGCCGCCGATCACCTTGCTGTCGCGCGGCGGCGGCTTGAGCGTGTGGGCGCGCTGCGCGCGCGGCGGGTTGTCGGCGCTCTGCGCCTGCACCGAAGCGGCCGGCAGCAGCATCAGCGCGGCCAACGACGCGGCGGCCGCGAGACGGAGTCGGGAACGAAGGGTCATCGGAGATCTCCTCGAAGCATCGGGTTCGTCATCAAGCGGGCTCGTCGCCCGCGGCCGCGGCGCGCGCCATGCGCTCGCTCTTCCAGTAGACGTCGTCGCCGCCATCGACACGGTTGAGCACGCGCGCGAGCACGAACAGCAGGTCGCTCAGGCGGTTGAGGTACTGGCGCAGCGTGTCGTTGAGCGTGGCCGAGGCGCCGAGCGCGACCACGGCCCGTTCCGCGCGGCGCGCGATGGTGCGGCACACATGGGCCTGCGAAGCGCCGCGGGTGCCGGCCGGCAGGATGAATTCGGCCAGCCGCGGCAGCGTGGCGTTGTGGTCGGCCAGCGCGTTGTCGAGCTGCAGCAGGGCTTCGGGCTTGAGCAGCGCATAGCCGGGCATCGAGAGCTCGCCGCCGAGGTTGAACAGCTGGTGCTGCACGTCCACCAGCAGCTCGCGCACCGCCTCGGGCAGCGGCTCGCACAGCAGCAGGCCGATGTGCGAGTTGAGCTCGTCGACGTCGCCCATGGCGTGCACGCGCAGGTGGTCCTTGGGCACGCGCGTGTTGTCGCCGAGGCCGGTGGTGCCGTCGTCGCCGGTGCGCGTGGCGATCTGCGAGAGTCGGTTGCCCATGGTGTGTTCGTTCCTATGCCGAGGGGGTGGAGGCGGCCTGCGCCTCGATCTTGCCGCGCAGCCATTGCAGGCCCGCGAGGTGCTGCTGGTCGTGGCTGCACAGATAGTGCACCAGGCTGCGCAGCGTGAGCGGACCATAGCCTTCGAACACCGCGGTGCGCGCGAGCTGCGCGGCATCGAGCGTGCCCAGCAGCGCCAGCGTGTGGGCGCGCGCGGCGCGGAACTCGGCCAGCGCGCGCTCGGCATCGGCCGCGCCGTAGGGGCGCTGCGCATTCACGGCCTCGCTGTCGATCGAGACCAGCAGCGGTTGCTCCTCGTCGAGCGTGCGGCGAAAGCGCAGGTGGTAGCCCTCGACCTCGATGTCGCGCACATGGCAGACCTGCTGCAGCGGCGTGAAGGGCTCGCTCGGCACGCCCTCCCACGAGGCCGGCGCGAAGTCGCGCGCGGCGGCGGGGATCGCGGCGTAGTGGGCTTCGAGCTGGGCCGGAAAGGCGGCCAGTGCCTGCAGGGTCGTGGGATCGATGGTCATCGCGGCACGCGGCCCGTGCATCGCGGGCCGCGGAGAAAGGCGGGAGCAGGATTTTGCGGCATCGGCATCCAGGTCAGGGCCGCTTAACCCCCTCGCCCGACTGCCGTACGGGGATCGGCCCGATGCCGGTTCGCGCCCCGCTTCGTAGAATGGTCCGTTCGCCCCCGCCCCTCTTTTCCCCTCTTCCACAGCCAGGAGACCTCCGATGAACGCCCCGACCTCGACCTCGCACCTGCTGCCGGAGCTTCATCTGCGCGAGGTGCCGGCAGTGCTGATCGATGCGCTCAAGGCCCGCTTCGGCGAACGCTGTTCCACGGCGCTCGCGGTACGCACGCAGCACGGTCGCGACGAATCCTCGTTCGATGCGCCGCCGCCCTCGGCCGTGGTGTTCGCCGAGAGCACGCAGGACGTGGCCGATGCCGTGAAGCTCGCGAGCGAGCACAGCGTGCCGGTCATCCCCTTCGGCGTGGGCTCGTCGCTCGAAGGCCACCTGCTCGCGGTGCAGGGCGGCATCAGCATCGACGTGTCGCGCATGAACCGGGTGCTGTCGGTCAATGCCGACGACCTCACGGTCACGGTGCAGCCGGGCGTCACGCGCAAGCAGCTCAACGAGGAGATCAAGAGCACCGGCCTGTTCTTCCCGATCGACCCGGGCGCCGATGCCTCCATCGGCGGCATGACGGCCACGCGCGCCAGCGGCACGAACGCGGTGCGCTACGGCACGATGCGCGAGAACGTGCTGGCGCTCGAAGTGGTGACGGCCGCCGGCGACACGATCCGCACCGGCACGCGCGCGAAGAAGTCCTCGGCCGGCTACGACCTCACGCGCCTGATGGTGGGCAGCGAAGGCACGCTGGGCGTGGTCACCGAGATCACGCTGCGCATCTATCCGCTGCCCGAGGCGGTGTCGGCCGCGATCTGCTCGTTCCCGAGCATCGAGGCCGCGGTGCGCACCACCATCGAGACCATCCAGCTCGGCGTGCCGATCGCGCGCGTGGAACTGATCGACGTGAACACGGTGCGCATGGTGAATGCCTACGCCAAGCTGAACCTGCGCGAGGAACCGATGCTGCTGATGGAGTTCCACGGCTCGCCGGCGGGCGTGAAGGAACAGGCCGAGACGGTGCAGGAGATCGCGAGCGGCCACGGCGGCAATGCCTTCGAATGGGCCAGCACGCCGGAAGAACGCACGCGCCTGTGGACCGCGCGGCACAACAGCTACTTCGCCGCGGTGCAGTCGCGCCCGGGCTGCCGCGTGATCTCGACCGACACCTGCGTGCCGATCTCGCGCCTGGCCGACTGCCTGCTCGACTCGGTGGCCGAGGCCGATGCCAGCGGCATCCCCTACTTCCTCGTCGGCCACGTGGGCGACGGCAACTTCCACTTCGGCTACCTGCTCGATCCCAACGTGCCCGAGGAGCGCGTGAAGGCCGAGGCGCTCAACCACGCCCTGGTGAGCCGCGCGCTCGCGCTCGAGGGCACCTGCACCGGCGAGCACGGCGTGGGCCTGCACAAGATGGACTTCCTGGTGACCGAGGCCGGTGCCGGCGCGATCGACATGATGCGCACGATCAAGCGCGCGCTCGATCCGAAGAACATCATGAACCCGGGCAAGATCTTCCAGCTCTGAGCGCACGCCGCGCATCCGGCAAAAAGCCCGGCGGCTTCGAAGGAAGCCCCGGGCTTTTTTGCTGGGCGGGCCCCGAAGGCCCCACTCCCGATTACTTGCGGCGGCGCGCCGGCTGCTGCGGCTGCTCGGCCGGCACGTAGGTCTGCGACGGCGCCGCGCCGCCATCCACACCGAGCCGGCCACCGCCGCCCAGGCCCTGGCCGCGCACGGTCTGCGCCTTGTAGTTGCGCAGCGAACGGACCATCTGGTTGAAGGCGTCCATGAAGGCTGCCGCGATCACCTTGCCCTGCGCGGTGTTGGTGTAGCCGCCGAGGCCGCCGCCGGCGCTGCGGCCGACGATGGAGCCGAAGGCGCCGAAGTCGGTCTTGGAGGCGCTGCCTTCGGAAGCCGCGACCTGCACGCCCGAACGGTTGTCGATCAGCGTCAGCAGCGCCGAGGCTTCCTTGGTCTGCATGCTGCCGCCGATCGCGGCCAGCGCGCGACCGCGGTTGCCGCCCACCAGGCCGCCGAGCGAACCGCCGAGGCCGCCCGCGTCGCTGTTGCTGAACACGATCTCGGGCGACAGGCCGTAGTCCGACGCGACCATCTGGCCGCGGCCGAAGTTGCTGCCGCCGCGCATCTCGCCCGACTGCTGCAGCGCGCGTTCGCGCGTCATCGCGTTCATGCCGGCCGCGCCGCGCTCGACCACCACGAAGCAGTTCGATTGCTGCACCAGCAAACGCAACAGGTTTGCAGTAGGCGGCAGGCGGTATTCGCCCGTGAGGATGGTGTACCAGCCCGCGTTGACGTTCTCGATCAGCGAGACGGTGCCCAGCGGCGATTCGCAGCGCTCGAGCTGGCTGCTCTCGCCCGAGGTGGCACCGCCGGCGGCGCTGCCGGTGGCCATGGTCTTGGCCGACTGGCTGCCCATCTGCATGTCGGTGGTGGCGCAGCCCGTGAGCAGCAGCGCGCCCACGGCCACGGCCGCGAGCGGGAAACGGGTGGTGAAGAACTTCATGGCGGGCTCCCTCTCTCGAGATCGTCGGGTGGAAAAAAGCTGCGGCGAGGATACGCGCAATGGATGACCGGAACAATCAAGCGGACGTCGGAGGACGCCGCGACACGGCTTAGGCCGTTCGGCGGATGCGCTCGATGAGGCCGTTGAGCGCGTCGATCGAACCGAAATGGATCGCGAGCTCGCCGCTCTCCTCGATCTTGCCGCCGCGCTTGCTGCGCTTCTTGATCCGCACCTCGACCTCGGCGGTCAGCAGGTCGGCCAGCTCCTCCTCGACCCGCTCGAGGTCGCGCGATTTCTCGCCGTTCTGGCCGCTGCGCCGCGGCGCGGCCGTGAGGCTGAATTCGGCCGCGAGCTTCTTCACCAGCGCCTCGGCCTCGCGCACCGACATCTTCTTGGCGGCGATCTGGTTGGCCGCCGTGATCTGGGTGCCACGGTCGAGCGCCAGCAGCGCGCGCGCATGGCCCATGTCGATGTCGCCGGCCATCAGCATGGCCTGCGCGGGCTCGGCCAGGTTGAGCAGGCGCAGCAGGTTGCTGGCGGCGCTGCGCGAGCGGCCCACGGCCTGGGCGGCGGCCTCGTGCGTGAGGCCGAACTCGCTGACCAGGCGCTGCAGGCCCTGGGCCTCTTCGAGCGGGTTCAGGTCCTCGCGCTGGATGTTCTCGATCAGCGACATCGCCGCGGCGGCCTCGTTGGGCACGTCGCGCACCAGCACCGGCACGCTCTCGAGACCGGCCAGCCTGGCGGCACGGAAGCGGCGTTCGCCCGCGATGATCTCGAACTCGGCGTTCTTGGCGGCGGCGGACTCCTCGTCGAGCCGGCGCACCAGGATCGGCTGCATGATCCCCTGCGCCTTGATGCTCTCGGCCAGCTCGTAGAGCGCGCCCTCGTCCATGCGGGTGCGCGGCTGGTAGACGCCGGCCACCATCTGGTCGAGCCGCAGGCTGCTCGGGTTCTGCGGCGCTCCGTTCTCGCCGGAGCCGCCGTCGCCGGCGTTGTCGCTGGAAGGGGCGGCCGTGGGGCCGAGCAGCGCTTCGAGGCCGCGGCCCAGGCCCTTGGGTTTCTTGGTCGCCATCAGTTCTTTTCTTTCGACACGTCGTTCAGGAGTTGCCGGCCCTCGGGCCAGTCGCCCAGGCCGGATTCGGCATTCAGGTGGCCACGCGCGCCCGCGTCGACGAAGCGCGCCCCCCAGTCGCTCGCCATCTGGCGCGAGCGGGCGGCCTCGCAGTACGGGTCGTCGTTGGCGGCGATCAGCACGGCGGGAAAAGGCAGCGGCCGGCGCACGATCGGCGCCCAGCCCGGGATCATCTGGCGCACGTCCTCGCGCTCGAGGTCGCCGGGCGCGACCAGCAGCGCGCCGCGTACCCGCGCGGTGTGGCGCGAATGGGCGGCCCAGGCGGCCACCAGGATGCAGCCCAGGCTGTGGGCGGCGAAGACCACGTCGCCGGGCGAAGCCAGCACTTCCTCCTCCAGCCGCACCGACCAGTCGCCGCGCAGAGGCCGCATCCATTCATGCTGTTCCACGCGGTGGTCGTGGTGCTTTTCTTCCCAGAGGGTCTGCCAGTGGCCGGGGCCGCTGTTCTGCCAGCCTGGCAGCAAAAGGACACGAGGTTCAGTGCTCATTTGCTATTATTTTTATAGCTAACTATATAAGCTGTATCAGGGTCAGGCGTTGTTTTCGCTGCTGGACTTGGGCTCGCCCACCGGTGCCAGCACGTCCTCGGGAATCGGCAGGTCGGGCGAAGTGCGGCCCGGTGCCGGCGGCGTGCTGGGCGCCACCGCGCCCGAGGCGAAAGCGCTCGCCGGGGGCATCTTCGCGATCAGCTCCTCGGCGAAGGCGATGAAGGCCTGGCTGCCGCGCGCCGCCGGATCGAAGACCACGCCCGGCAGTCCGTAGCTCGGCGCCTCGGCCAGGCGCACGTTGCGCGGGATCACGGTGTCGAACACCTTGTCGCCGAAGTGCGCCTTGAGCTGCTCGCTGACCTGCTGCTGCAGCGTGATGCGCGGATCGAACATCACGCGCAGCAGGCCGATGATCTGCAGGTTCTTGTTGAGATTGGCGTGCACCTGCTTGATGGTGTTGACCAGGTCGGTCAGGCCCTCGAGCGCGAAGTACTCGCACTGCATCGGCACGATCACGCCATGCGCCGCGCACAGGCCGTTGAGCGTCAGCAGGCTCAGGCTGGGCGGGCAGTCGATCAGCACGAAGTCGTACTCGGCACCGACCGCGGCCAGCGCGGTGCGCAGGCGTTTCTCGCGGCGGTCGAGCGCAACCATCTCGACCTCGGCACCGGCCAGCTCGCGGTTGGCGCCCAGCACGTCGTAGGCGTAACCGCCCTCCGCCAGCTTGTCGGCCCTGACCCGCGCCTCGGCCACCGAGGCCGACTCGAGCAGCACGTCGTACACCGTGGTCTCGAGCTGGCGCTTGTCGATGCCCGAACCCATGGTGGCATTGCCCTGCGGGTCGAGGTCGATCATCAGCACCCGCTGGCCCACCTTGGCCAGGCCGGCGGCGAGGTTAACGGTGGTGGTGGTCTTGCCGACGCCGCCCTTCTGGTTGGCGATGCAGAAAATCTTGGCCATGGAGGAGGATCAGTTCGAGGCGGCGAGCTTGACGCCGAAGGCGATCAGGAAGACACCGGCCAGCTTCTCGAGCACGGCCGAGATCCGCGGATTGGCGCGGATGCGCTCGGCCAGGAAGTGGGTCAGCAAGGTGGAGGTCAGGCCGTAGAGGAAGGTCAGCGCCGCGATCGTGACCGCCATCGCGCCGAAGGTGACCAGGCCCTGGTGGCGGGCCGGATCGACGAACAGCGGGAAGAAAGCCATGTAGAACACGATCGCCTTGGGGTTCAGCAAGGTGATCATCAGCGCCTGCCGCATGAAGTGGCTCGGGCGGATGTTGAGGATAGGCGCCGAGCCGGGCTTGGCGCGCAGCATCTTGAAGCCCAGCCAGGCCAGGTAGCCGGCGCCGAGCCACTGAACCGCCTTGAAGGCGGCCGGATAAGCGGCCAGCACGGCCGACACGCCGGCCACCGCGGCCCACATCAGCACCTGGTCGCCGGCAATCACGCCGAGGGTCGCCGCCAGGCCGCCGTGAATTCCGCCTTTGCTGGTCGACGTGATCAGTGCCAGGTTGCCCGGGCCGGGAATCAGGAGGAACAGGATGATGGCGGCGACGAACGCGCCGTAGTCAGCGATGCCGAACATGGGAATTGCCTCGTGGAAAGAGGGAAAGGGGAGCCGTCGAGTCTAAGCGAGGCAGGTGGCGCGGCGATTGGCCGAACGGCCGGTTTTGCGCGGCCCGCGCGTTTCTTTTGGCAAGACGGCGGGCGCGGCCGTCTTGCCGGGCACGGATCAGGCCTGTTTTCGTGCCCAGACGATGCACCGCTCGGCGTCGAGGCCGGGCACTGTCAGTTGTTCCACGTGAAACACCGCGACTTCGGCCGGCAGTCCGGCGAGCTCATCGGCCGGATTCTTGCCCTTCATCGCGAGCCATTTGCCGCCGTCGGCCAGCAGGTGCGAGGAGCCTGAGAAGAAATCGGGCAGCGACGCGAAGGCGCGCGAGCTGATCAGGTCGAAACGGCCTTCGAGCTTTTCGACCCGGGCGTGAAGCCCGCGCAGGTTCGGCAGCACCAGTTCGCCGGCCACCTGCTGCACGAAAGCCATCTTCTTCGCGACCGCATCGAGACAGGTGACGTCGAGATCGGGCCGCAGGATCGCAATGACCACCCCCGGTAATCCAGCCCCCGATCCCACGTCGAGCAGCTTGCCCTGCCCTGCCCACTCGCGCTGCAGCGGCGGAATCACGGCGAGGCTGTCGAGCAGGTGGTGGGTCAGCACGCTGTCGGGATCGCGCAGCGCCGTGAGGTTGTAGACCTTGTTCCACTTGAGCATCAGCGCGCCATAGGCCGTGAGCTGCTCGGCCTGGCGTTCGGACAAAGCCACGCCCAGCGTCTCTGCGCCCGCGCGCAGCCGTTTGATCGTCGCCGTCATTCGGCCGACTGCGGCTCGGTGGCTGCTTCCTTGGTCGCGGAAAAGGCCTTGTGGCCGCCCTTGCGCAGGTGGATCAACAGCAGCGAGATGGCCGCCGGCGTCACGCCCGAGATGCGCGAGGCCAGGCCCAAGGTCTCGGGCTTGTGCTTCGCAAGCTTCTGCCGCACCTCGAAACTCAGGGCCTTGACCTGGCCATAGTCGAAATCGGCCGGCATCTTGAGGCTCTCGAAGTGGGCGGCGCGCTCCACCTCGTCGTTCTGGCGCTCGATGTAGCCCGAATACTTGGCCGAGATTTCGATCTGCTCGATCTCGGTCTCGCTGAGCGGGGCTTCGGCGCCGTACTTCCCGCCGTCCAGCGACATCAGGGTCTGGTAGTTCACGTCGGGCCGGCGCAGCAGGTCGGCCAGGTTGTACTCGTGTTCGATCGCCTTGCCGAGCACTCGCACCGACTCGGTCGCCGGCAGGTTGCGCGGGTTCACCCAGATCGACTTGAGCCGCTCTGTTTCACGTGAAACAGCGTCGCGCTTGCGGCTGAAAGCATCCCAGCGCACATCGTCGACCAGGCCCAGCTTGCGCCCTGCTTCGGTCAGGCGCATGTCGGCGTTGTCCTCGCGCAGCTGCAGCCGGAACTCGGCGCGACTCGTGAACATGCGGTAGGGCTCGGTCACGCCCTTGGTGATCAGGTCGTCGACCAGCACGCCGAGGTAGGCCTCGTCGCGGCGCGGCAGCCAGGCGTCTTCGCCCCGGCATTGCAGCGCGGCGTTGATGCCAGCGAACAGGCCCTGGGCCGCCGCCTCTTCGTAGCCCGTGGTGCCGTTGATCTGCCCGGCGAAGAACAGGCCCTGGATCGCGCGGGATTCGAAGCTGCTCTTGAGTTCGCGCGGATCGAAGTAGTCGTACTCGATCGCGTAGCCGGGACGCAGGATGTGGGCGTTCTCCAGCCCGGGCATCGAGCGCACCAGCTGGTACTGGATGTCGAAAGGCAGGCTGGTCGAGATGCCGTTCGGGTAGTACTCGTTGGTGGTCAGGCCCTCGGGCTCGAGGAAGATCTGGTGGCTGTCCTTGTCGGCGAAGCGGTTGATCTTGTCCTCGACGCTCGGGCAGTAGCGCGGACCGACGCCGTCGATCTTGCCGGTGAACATCGGGCTGCGGTCGAAGCCCGAGCGGATGATCTCGTGCGTGCGTGCGTTGGTGTGCGTGATCCAGCACGGCATCTGTTGCGGATGCATCTCGACCTTGCCGAGGAAGCTGAACACCGGCATCGGCCCTGCCCCGCCGGGCATGCCGTCTCCGGGCTGCTCGGTGCACTTCGAGAAGTCGATGCTGCGGCCGTCGAGCCGCGGCGGCGTGCCGGTCTTGAGCCGGCCCTGCGGCAGCTTGAGTTCCTTGAGGCGCGCCGACAGGCTCACGGCCGGCGGATCGCCCGCGCGGCCGGCCTGGTAGTTGTCGAGGCCGACATGGATGCGGCCGTCGAGGAAGGTGCCCGCGGTCAGCACCACGGTGCGCGCGCGGAAGGCGATGCCAACCTGCGTGACCGCGCCCACCACGCGGTCGCCCTCGACCATCAGGTCGTCGACCGCCTGCTGGAACAGGCTCAGGTTCGGCTGGTTCTCGAGCCGGCGGCGGATCGCCGCCTTGTAGAGCACGCGGTCGGCCTGGGCACGCGTGGCGCGCACGGCCGGGCCCTTGCTCGAGTTGAGGATGCGGAACTGGATGCCGGCCTCGTCGGTGGCGATCGCCATCGCGCCACCGAGCGCGTCGACCTCCTTCACCAGGTGACCCTTGCCGATGCCGCCGATCGAGGGGTTGCAGCTCATCTGGCCCAAGGTCTCGATGTTGTGGGACAGCAGCAGCGTCTTCGCGCCCATGCGGGCGGCAGCGAGCGCGGCTTCGGTGCCGGCATGGCCGCCACCGACGACGATCACGTCGAATTCTTCGGGATAAAGCATGAGAGGGGGCGCACTGACGCGTGCGCGGCGCAAAGGAGGGCCATGATTTTAATCGGCCCTCCCTGCTCGCGCCCACTGTGGGGACAAGCTGGTCGTGCAACTCTAAAAGTCCGCCAAGCCTCTATGGGACCCGATAGTTTGCTATATTTTTAATAGCAAACCATCCACGGAATCAAGCGGAGGTGGCCAGCTCCACCACCGGCACCGGCTTCTCGATGCCCACGAGCGCCCCGCTGGCTGGCGGTTCCACGGGCGGTGCCACGCTCTGGTCCTGCAGCTCGGTCACCACGATCTGCTTGTCGCGCATGCTCACGCTGCCGAAGATGGTGCAGAAAGCCACGTCCTTCGCGTCGCGCCCCGTGCCCACGCGCACGAGGCGGTCGACCGGCGCCATGCGCGTGGCGTCGAACAGCACCCAGCGCCCGCCGAGCCAGGCCTCGAACACGGCATGGAAATCCTGCGGCGGTTCCTCGAAGGCCACGTAGCCCACCACCAGCCGCGCCGGGATGTTGAGCGCGCGGCAGAAGGTGATGCCCAGGTGCGCGAAGTCGCGGCATACGCCGGCGCGCTGCACGAAGACCTCGCGCGCCGTGGTGGTCGAGTCGGTGCTGCCCGACTCGTAGGTGATGCTGTCGTGGATCCAGTCCACGATCGCCTGCACGCGGCCGATGCCCGGCGGCAGGTCGCCGAAGAGCTGGAAGGCGCAGCGCGCCATCAGGTCCGACTCGCAGTAGCGCGTCGGCATCATGTAGTGCAGCACCTCGTCGGGCACTTCGTTGACCGGCACTTCGGGCAGGTCGTGCGGCACGTCGACCTGGGTGCGCTGCACGCTCGCGGTGTAGGCGATCTTCAGCGGCCCCGGCGCCGCGTCGAAGCGCAGGAAGCGGTTGCCGCTGGCCTCGTCGCAGAACACCTGCACCTCGGCCGCCGGCTCGATCGTGAGGGTCTCGCGGATCACCGCCTGCGCGCCCGCGCGCGCCGCCTCGATGTTCAGCAGCAGATGGGCCGGCGCGCCGACTTCGTAGTCCAACTGCGCCTCGATGTGCGAGATGTGCATGTGGCTCCCCTTCCCTTCTTCGCCTGGCTCAGGCGCGCCTTCGGCGCGAACGGTGCTCGGGCAGCTGCCAGTGCGCCTGCGTCACCAGCAGCACCCGCAGCACGCAATGCGCGGGGCTCTGCAGCAGCTGGCCCAGCGAGCGCGTGCGCGGCCAGCGCACCGACCGGTGCCGGTGCATCAGTCGAGCGCCTTCTTCACCGCGCCCACGCCCAGCGCGGCGAGCACGATGAAGATCACGGCCAGGATCAGGAACAGGCCGAACAGCACCTTGGCAATGCCCGCGGCACCGGCCGCGATGCCGCCGAAACCCAGCAGGCCGGCCACCAGGGAGATGACCGCGAAAATGATGGCGTACTTCAACATCGAGTGACTCCTTTGCCGCGGGTCGCAGCCCTCGGTGCCCGAAGAATAGAAAGCGGTGCTCGACGCCCCGATAGTCAGCGAGCCCAAGCACCCGTAGGACAAACCCGCGCAGCCCAAACCCGCTAGCATCCGGTGCGTTCCAAAGAACCATTTCAACGATCGATTGGAGTTTTTCGCATGAAGCTGTACTACTCGCCGGGCGCCTGCTCGCTCTCGCCGCACATCGCGATGCACGAAGCCGGCCTCGCCTTCGAACCGGTGCTCGCCAGCACCAAGAGCCACAAGCTGCAGGACGGCACCGACTACTACGGCATCAACCCGCTGGGTTACGTGCCGATGCTCGAGCTCGACGACGGCACGCGCCTGCGCGAAGGCCCCGCGATCCTGCAGTACATCGCCGACCTCGTGCCGACCAAGAACCTCGCGCCCGCCGCCGGCACCATGCAGCGCTACCGCCTGCAGGAGTGGTTGACCTTCATCGGCACCGAGATCCACAAGGGCTTCAGCCCGCTGTTCAACCCGGCCATGCCCGAGGAAGCCAAGACCATCGCGCGCGACAAGCTCACTTCGCGCTTCACCTGGCTCGACGGCGAACTCGCGAACAAGCAGTACCTGATGGGCGACCAGTTCAGCGTGGCCGACGGCTACCTGTTCACCGTGACCAACTGGGCCAAGCCCACCGGCGTGGACCTCGCGGGCTTCGCGAACCTCCAGGCCTGGCGCGCGCGCGTGAGCGAGCGTCCCGCCGTGCAGGAAGCGATGAAGGCAGAGGGTCTGCTGAAGTAACTCCGCACCGCCGGAGCGCAACACCGCGCTTCGCTCTTCAACGGCCGGCAACTCGCCGGCCGTTCGCTTTCTGGCGGGCCGCCCGTGCAATGCCACCCGATTGCATTTGCAGCGCCGCAACGCCTAGCACCAAGACTACAACCCCGTGGCAGCAGGGTTGAGGCCCCGCCCCTACCCTTGCGCTTCCTTCCGCTGTTCACACCTTCCTTCTCCCACCATGTCCACCCTTTTCGACCCCGTCCAAGCCGGCGACCTGAAGCTCGCCAACCGCATCGTGATGGCGCCGCTCACGCGCAACCGCTCGCCCAATGCCATCCCGACCGCGCTCGCGCCCACCTACTACGCGCAGCGCGCGAGCGCCGGCCTGCTGATCACCGAGGCCACCGCCATCAGCCAGCAGGGCCAGGGCTACGCCGACGTGCCCGGCCTCTACGGCACCGAGCAGCTCGACGGCTGGAAGAAGGTGACCGACGCCGTGCACGCCCAGAGCGGCAAGATCGTGGTGCAGCTGTGGCACGTGGGCCGCGTCTCGCACACCAGCCTGCAGCCCGGCAACGGCCAGCCGGTGGCGCCCTCGGCCATCACCGCCAAGACCAAGACCGTGCTGATCCATGACGGCGTGCCCACCTTCACCGAAACCTCCGAGCCGCGCGCGCTCGATGCCGGCGAGATCCCCGGCATCGTCCACGGCTTCGCCACCGCCGCGCGCAATGCGGTCGAGACCGCGGGCTTCGACGGCGTCGAGATCCATGGCGCCAACGGCTACCTGCTCGACCAGTTCCTCAAGGACGGCAGCAACCAGCGCAGCGACGACTACGGCGGCAGCATCGAGAACCGCGCGCGCTTCCTGCTCGAGATCACGCGCGCCGTGGCCGACGCCGTCGGCGCGCGCCGCACCGGCATCCGCCTGTCGCCGGTCACGCCCGCCAACGACGTGCACGACAGCAACCCGCAGCCGCTGTTCACCTACGTGGTGAAGGAACTGGCGAAGCTCGACCTGGCCTACATCCACATCATCGAAGGCGCCACCGGCGGCCCGCGCGAGATCGCCGACCGGCCCTTCGACTACGAGGCGCTCAAGGCCGCCTACCGCGAGGCCGGCGGCAAGGCCGCCTGGATGGTCAACAACGGCTACGACCGCCCGCTCGCGGAAGAGGCCGTGAAGGAAGGCGACGACCTCGTGGCCTTCGGCAAGCCCTTCATCTCCAACCCCGACCTGGTGCGCCGCCTGCGCGAGCACGCGCCGCTCAACGAGCTCGACAAGGCCACCCTGTACGGCGGCGGCGCCAAGGGCTACACCGACTATCCCGCGCTGGCCTGAGGCTGCCGGCGACCGGCGCACGGTGCTTTCGGGTACCGTTGCGCCATGTCGCAGATCGAGAACCAGCTGGCCGCGCGCGGCCTCGTCCTTCCACCCGCCGTCCAGCCGCCACCGGGCGTGGTGCTGCCCTTTCGCTTCGTGCGCATCGTCGGGCGGCGCGCCTTCGTCTCGGGCCACGGCCCGCTCAATGCCGACGGCAGCATCGCCGCGCCGCTGGGCAAGCTCGGGCGCGAGCTCGACGTGGAACAGGGCTACGCGGCCGCGCGCCTCACCGCGCTCGCGATGCTCGGCAGCCTGCAGCGCGCGCTCGGCGACCTCGACCGCATCACGGCCTGGACGCGCGTGTTCGGCATGGTCGCCTCGGCCCCGGGCTTCGATCGCCAGCCCTCGGTCATCAACGGCTTCTCCGACCTCGTGCTCGAGCTCTTCGGGCCCGAGGTCGGCGCGCATGCGCGCAGCGCGGTCGGCATGGCCGAGCTGCCGTTCAACATCCCGGTGGAGATCGAGGCCGAGGTGGAGATCGCCGAATGAGCGAAGCACCGCGCTGGACCCTGCGTCGTGCCGAAGCGGCCGATGCCGAAGCGATCCGCGACTGCGCGATCGCCGCCTTCAGCGTCTATCTGCCGCGCCTGCCGATCGTGCCGCTGCCGATGAGCAAGGACTACGCAAGCGCCATCGAGTTGCAACAGGTGTGGGTCGCCGCCCATGCTCAGGATGCCGCGGATGCCGCCGAGATCGCGGCCGCGCTCGTGCTCGACATCACCGACGAAGGCTTCCTGGTCGACGTGATCGCGGTGCGGCCCAGGCACCAGGGCAGCGGCGCGGGCCGCGCGCTGCTCGAGCTCGCCGAGCGCGAGGCGCTGCGCCAGGGCTTCGATTCGATCTACCTGTTCACCAACGAGAAGATGAGCGAGAACCGCGCGCTCTACGCGCGCATCGGCTATGTCGAATACCGGCGCCTGGTGCTCGAGAACCGCACGCGCGTCTTCCTGCGCAAGGCCTTGCGATGAGCGGCACGCCCGGGCTCGCGCGCATCCACCATGCCGCGATCATCTGTTCCGACTACGCGGTGTCGAAGCGCTTCTACAGCGAGGTGCTGGGCCTGCGCATCGTCGCCGAGCACCTGCGCGCCGAGCGCAACTCGTACAAGCTCGATCTCGCGCTGCCCGACGGCTCGCAGCTCGAGCTGTTCTCCTTTCCCGATCCGCCGCCGCGCGTCTCGCGCCCCGAGGCGCGCGGGCTGCGCCACCTGGCGTTCGAGGTGCCCGACGTGCGTGCCGCGGCCGAGGCGCTCAAGGCGCACGGCGTTGCCGTCGAGCCGATCCGCGTCGACGAGTACACGGGCCGGCGCTTCACCTTCTTCGCCGATCCCGACGGACTGCCGCTCGAGCTCTACGAAGCTAGCCCTTGCGCGTGAAGTCCACGCTGACCTTCAGGCCCGTCGGCTCGGCCGCCGCGAGCCGAAGCTCGGCCCCGAGCAGCTCCGCATAGCGAGCCACGATCGACAGGCCCAGGCCCGAGCCCTGCCCCAGCTTCTGCCCCGCGGGCCCCTGCGCCCAGCGCTGCATCAGCAGGCGCTGCGCATCGAGCGGAATGCCGGGTCCGTCGTCGATCACGCTGAGCACCTCGCCGCTGACCTCGACCGTGATGGTGCGGCCGCCATAACGCAACGCGTTGTCGATCAGGTTGTCGAGGATGCCTTCCACCAGCGCCTCGTTGGCCTGCACCGTCACGCTGTCGTCGAGGCCGCGCGCGCCCAGGTCCACGCCACGCGCATCGGCGCGCGCGAGGTGCCGCAGCACCGTCTGCTCGGCCAGTGCATCGAGCCGCACGGGCGCGGTCTCGAGGCTGGTGCTGGCCTCGTCGGCCAGCGCGAGCGCGAGCAGCTGGTCGATCAGGTGGCTCGCGCGCTCCTGGCTCTTGGCCACCTGTTCGAGCTGCTCGCGCCATACCGAGGGCTTCTGCTGCGCGAGCCCGTAGTCGGCCAGCGCGCGGATGCCCGCGAGCGGCGTGCGCAGCTCGTGCGCCACGTTGCCCACGAACTCGCGCTGCCCGCGCACGCTGTGGCCCAGCCGCTCGAACAGCGCGTTGACCGCCTCGCCCAGGTGCTGCAGCTCGCGCGAGGTCCGCACCACCGTCACCGGCGAGAGGTCGCGCACGTCGCGCCGGTCGAGGGCCTGCTGCAGGTCGCCGAGCGGCCGCAGATCGCGGCGGATGCCATGCCAGAGCCACACGGCGAGCAGCATCAGCAGCAGCACCTGTGGCGCCAGCGCATAGCCCAGCAGCTGCCGCACGAGCGCCGTGCGGCTCAGCGTGGTCTGCGCGATCACCACGCGGTAGGGCATCGAGACGCCGGGCTCGGCATCGTGCTCGAGCACCACCGCGCGCATCGGCTTGCCCTGGTAGGTGACGTCCGAGAAGCGGTAGCGCGCGCCGCCCACGGGCAGTGGCGCCTGCAGGTCGTCGGCACCCGAGATCAGGGTGCCGTCGAGCCGCTGCACCGAGAAGTTGACCTTGTCGATCTGGTCGAACAGCACCGTGGCCACCTCGCGCGGCGTGAGCAGCAGCTCGATGCCGCGCTCGCCCGCCTGCACGTTGGCCGACAGCGCATAGGCGTCGTCGAGCATGCCGCGATCGAAGGCCTGCTCGGAGAAGTAGTTCGCGATCACCAGCGCGATCACCGCGCCCACCATCCAGCTCAGCGCGAGCGGCACCAGCACGTTGCGCAGCACGCGCCGCGTGAGCGTGGACACCGCGCGCGGCGGGCTGGGCGTGATCCGCGCTGGCGCTGCTTCGCTGTCGCTCACGGTCGCGGCGCGCTCAGACTTCGGCTTCGAGCAGGTAGCCGATGCCGCGCAGGGTGCGGATGCCCGCGCCCGAGCCGACCAGCTTCTTGCGCAGGCGCGAGATGAAGGCCTCCAGCGCGTTGTCGCCCAGCGATTCGTCGAAGCTCGAGAGCTTGTCGGACAGCGCACGCTTGCTCACCGTGCGGCCCGGCGGGCTCATCAGTTCCCACAGCACCTCGAACTCGCGCGCCGGCAGGTCGAGCGGGCCGCTCGCGGTGGAGAAGCGCCGTGCCTTGCGATCGAGCTTCAGCTGGCCCAGCAGCACGATGTCTTCCGTGCCCTTCGCGCGGCGCACCAGCGCGCGCAGGCGCGCCTCGACCTCGGCCAGGTCGAAGGGCTTGCCGAGGTAGTCGTCGGCACCCGCGTCGAGGCCCGCGATGCGTTCCTCGGTGCGGCCGCGCGCGGTGAGCACGAGCACCGGCGTGCGGTCGCCGCGCGCGCGTGCCTGTCGCAGCGCGGTGAGTCCGCTCGCGAGACCGCTGGTCGCGCTCGCGGTGGCGGGCAGGTTGAGATCGAGCAGCACCGCATCGAAGGGCTGCACGCGCCACAGGTGGTCGGCGTCCTCGACGTTGGTGGAGACATCGACGCGGTGACCAGCGTCCGCGAGGCTGCGAAGCATCACGTCGCGCAGCACGGCATCGTCTTCGACTAGCAGGATTCGCATGATTTTCGAGTGGGTTGAAGTGCCTATTCTTGCTCGCGGGAGGGTCAGCAGGCGGTCAGTACGACACGCGATAAACACGGCATGAGCATACGACAGCCCATCGCCGCACGGGCCCTTTTCATCGGGGCCGCATCGTCATGAGCGCACGCGAACCTTCCAGCCTGCTGAGCTTCGTGCACCCCGCCGTGCAACGCACCGCGGTCGTGCTGCTGCATGGTTTGTGCAGCACACCTGACGAACTGCTGACCGTGCAGTCCGCGCTGCGCGACGGCGGCTACGCGGTGCACCCGATGTCGATCCCCGGCTACTCCTTCGACGCCAATGCGCCGATGCAGCAGGCCGCGCCCTTCCAGCAGTGGCTCGACAGCATCGAGGCCCAGGTCACGGCCCTGCGCGAGACGCACGATCGCGTGCTGCTCGTGGGCATCTCGGCCGGCTCCTCGCTCGCGCTCGGCGCCGCCATCCGCTGCGGCGACGCGGTCGATGCGCTGGTGCTGATGTCGACCACGCTGCGCTTCGACGGCTGGGCCATCCCGCGCACGCAGATGCTGCTGCCGCTGGCCTACTACACGCCGCTGGGCCGCCTCTGGCAGTACCGCGAACGCCCGCCCTACGGCGTGAAGAACGAACGCGTGCGCGCCTGGATCGAGCGCGAGCTGCGGCACCGCAAGGTCTCGCGCGCGGGCAGCTCGGTGATCGGCGTGGGCCACCTGCGCGAGCACCATCGGCTGATCCGCCACGTGCGCGCCAACCTGCATCGCGTGCAATGCGACCGCGTGCTCGCGCTGCATGCGCAGCAGGACGAGGTGGCCAGCGTCGCCAACCTCGAGATCCTCGCGCGCGGCCTGCGCTGCCGGTCGTTCCGCAGCGTGGTGGTGAGCAACAGCTACCACATGATCACCATCGACAACGACCGCCAGCAGGTGGTGCGCGAGACCGTCGCCTTCGCCGACGAGGTCGCGCACGGCACGGGCGCCGATGCCCCGTCCTTCTCTCTGAAGGCTTCCTGAAAAGGAACGCGTTCGCCATCGCGATGCCCTCGATCCCACCCCACAATGAACCGTGCAAGGCGGTGTCGCGACGCTCGCCTTCCCCGCAACTGCCGCGCCGACCGATGGCACTCCCGCACGACGATCGTGCACCACGCTTCGCCTGAAAGGAACCAGCCCCATGTCCACCTCGCCCACCTTCAACAGCATCGCGCGCATCCTCGAGAACGACTTCCGCGTCGAGGCCAGCCTGGTCTCGCCGCAGACCGCGCTCGCCGACCTGGGCCTCGACTCGCTCGCGCTGATGGAGTTCGTCTTCGCGGTCGAGGATGCCTTCCACCTGCGCATTCCCGAGGACCGTCTCGATCCGCGCGAAGCGGGCATCACGCTGCAGCGCCTGTGCGAAGTGATCGATGCGGAGAGCGCTGCCGCGATGGCGAACACCGCGAACGCGCCTGAGGCGGCGCACGCATGAGCAGCGGTGTCGAACACGCGGTGATCGCTGCTTCGGCGCAGCGCATCGCGGCGCCGCCGGTGCGCGTCAGCGGCGTCGGTTTCGTCACGCCGATCGGCCGCACGCTCGAGGCCTTCGACGATGCGCTGTTCCATGGCCGCTCGGCCGTGCGCTCGCACACGCTCGCGATCCCCGGCATGGACAGCGTCGAGATTCCCGTGGCTGCCTGCGACTTCGATTCGAACGGCGTGCGCAGCATCTCGCGCCTGCCGCTGGACCGCGGCACCGCGATGGCCCTCGCGGCCGCGCAGGATGCCGCGGCGCAGGCCGGACTGGCGCGCGACAGCGTCGACCCCGAACGGCTGGGCATCTTCTGGGGCAGCGGCCTCGCGGGCGCGGGCAGCTTCGACAACACCACGCAGGCGCTCTATGCCGAGCAGCGCCGCATGCGGCCGACCACCGTGCTCACCGTGATGCCCAATGCGGCAGTGGCCGAGCTCGCACTGCACTTCGGCGCGCACGGCGCGGCCATCGCCTATGCCTGCGCCTGCGCCTCCTCGGCGGTGGCGATCGGCGAGGCGATGCGCGCCATTCGCGGCGGCTGGATCGACGTCGCCATCGTCGGCGGCCACGACGCCATGCTCACGCCCGGGGTGATGGCGAGCTGGCAGGCGATGCGCGTGATGGCCGCGCCGCCGGCCGGCGCGCCCGAGACCGCCTGCCGTCCCTTCTCGGGCGACCGCGCGGGCTTCGCGCTCGGCGAAGGCGCCGCGGCGCTGGTGCTCGAATCGGAAGCGCATGCGCGTTCGCGCGGCGCACTCGACACGGGCGATGGTGCGTCCTATGTGCTGGCCGGCTATGCCACCAACTGCGACGGCACGCACATCACGAACCCCGACAGCGCGGGCCAGGTGCGCGCGATGCGCGCAGCCCTGCGCGACGCGGGCATCGATGCCGCGCAGATCGGCCATGTGAACGCCCACGGCACCGCCACCATGGCCGGCGACGCGGCCGAGGCGGCCTCGGTGCGCGAGGTGTTCGGCAGCGCGATGCCGGTGTGCGCCACCAAGGCGATCCACGGCCATGTGCTCGGCGGCGGCGGCGCGATCGAACTGGTCGCGACCTTGCGCGCGCTGGCGCACGAGGCCGTGCCGCCGATCGCCAACCTGCGCGAGCCCGACGCGGCCTTCGAGCTGGACTTCGTGCGCGGCGAGGCGCGCGCCGTGCCCGGCATGCGCTGGGCGATGTCGAATTCCTTCGCCTTCGGCGGCACCAACGCCGTGCTGGTCGCTGGACGCATCGACGCCCCATCCCGCTGAAACTTCGCTGAAGTTTTTTCGCGCGCAGGAAGGCTCAAGGCAGGCAGTGCATCGGCTGGTGGTTCTCGTCGTGCCGGTGTTCGTGCTGCTGATGGCCTGCGAATTCGCCTGGGGCTGGCTCAAACAGCGCAACACCTACCGCTTCGCCGACACCGTCGCGAGCCTGAGCCAGGGTCTCTTGAGCCAGGCGCTCGCGGTCTGCACGCAGCTGTTCCAGATCGGCCTCTACGCGCTCGTCTATCCGCATGTCGCGCTGTGCACCGACGCGGGCTTCTGGAACAGCGCGCTCGGCTGGATCGCCGCGGTGCTGCTGTTCGACTTCTGCGACTACTGGCTGCATCGCGCGGGCCACGAGTCGGCGCTGTTCTGGGCCGCGCACGCGGTGCACCACCAGAGCCGGCGCTTCAATTTCTCGACCGCGCTGCGGCAGGAGAGCATGGTCGCCTTCCTCGGCTGGGCCTTCTACCTGCCGATGGCCGTGGTGGGCGTGCCGCCCGAGCAGTTCGGGCTCGCGGGGCTGATCGTGCTGGTCTACCAGTTCTGGATCCACACCGAGCACATCGGCAAGCTCGGCTGGTTCGACCGCGTGTTCTCCTCTCCCTCGAACCATCGCGTGCACCACGCCGTCAACGACGGCTACCTCGACCGCAACTACGGCGGCATGCTGGTGGTGTGGGACCGTCTGTTCGGCACCTTCGCCGAGGAGAGCGAGCGCTGCGTCTACGGCACGCGCAAGCCGCTCGCGGGCTTCGATCCGCTGCGCGCGGTGCTCGGCCCCTATGCACCGCTCGCGCGCGATGCCTGGCACACGCGGCGCTGGCGCGACAAGCTCGGCGTGTTCTGGCGATCGCCGGGCTGGCGGCCGGCCGACGTGGCGGCGCGCTTTCCCGAGCCCGACTTCTCGCTCGAGGCGGCCGCGGCCCTCGACGATCCACCGGTCGGCCGTGCGCGCTCGCTCGCGGCCACGCTGCATTTCGCGGGCTGGGTCGGCATGACGCTGGCCTTTCTCTGGCGCGCGGACGAGATGGCTTTTCGCACCGGGCTCGAACTGCTGGCGCTGACGATCGCGGGTTTCTGGGCTGTGGGCGCGGTGCTCGATGCGCGGCTGCGATTGCGCTGGGCCTGGCCCGCGCAGGTGCTGCTGCTGGCGCTGGCCGGCGCCCTCCTGTTCGCGGCGGGTTGAGCGGCCACGCGGGATTGCTATCCTGCGGGCCCCAGACCGACCCCGACCATGGAGCCGCCGTGCGCCGACTTGCCACTTCCCACGACCTCGCCGCCGTCCATGCGCTCTACATGCACGAGAAGGTGGTGCGCTTCCTCGGCTACGACCCGATGCCGCTCGCGGACTTCCGGCCGATCCACGAGGAGCTGGTGCGCAGCGGCTGCTTCCACATCTGGGAGGTCGAGGGCCGCATGGCCGGCTTCTACCGCGCTACGCGCTATCCGGGCCGCGTGGCGCACGTCGCCTGCCTCGGCACGCTCGCGGTGGACCCGGCCTTCCATGGCCGCGGCGTGGCGCTGGCCATGGTGAGCGATGCCATCGAGCAACTGCGCACGGCCGGCGTCAAGCGCATCGAGCTCTATGCCGAGAGCGACAACGCGCCCGCGCTGCGCTTCTACGAGAAGCTGGGCTTCGTGCGCGAGGGCACGTTGCGCAAGTTCTACAAGCGCGCCGGCGAGGCCGACTACATCGACGATCACCTGATGGCGCTGCTGCTCGACTGACAGGGTCTCAGGACCCCTTCCAGCGCCGCAGCAGCAAGGCATTGGCCATCACGCTCACGCTCGACAGCGCCATCGCCGCCCCGGCCACCACCGGGCTCAGCAGTCCGAAGGCCGCCAACGGAATCCCCGCCACGTTGTAGGCGAAGGCCCAGAACAGGTTCTGCCGGATCTTCGCCACGGTGCGGCCCGAGAGGTCGAGCGCCTGCGCCACCAGCGCGAGATCGCCGCGCATCAGCGTGATGCCCGCGGCTTCCATCGCCACGTCGGTGCCGCCATCGGCCGGCGCCATCGCGATGCCCACGTCGGCGGCCGCGAGCGCGGGCGCGTCGTTGGCGCCATCGCCCACCATCGCGACCACGTGGCCGTCGCTGCGCAGCGCGCTCACCTGCTGCGCCTTGTCGGCCGGCAGCACCTCGGCGCGCACGTCCTCGGGCGCGATGCCCAGCCGCGCCGCCATGGCGCGTGCGGCGCGCAGGTTATCGCCCGAGATCATCACCACGCGCAGGCCGCGCGCACGCAGCGCGGCGACGGTCTCGGCCGCCTGCGGCTTGGGCTCGTCGGCAAAGGCCAGCAGGGCCAGTGCCTCGGCCGCGCCGGCGGCATCGAAGCGCAGCAGCGCCGACACCGTGGCGCCCTGCGCCTGCAGCCGGTCGACCTCGGCCGCGTCGACCTCGGCATCGAGCTCGCGGCACCAGCGCAGGCTCGCGAGGGCCCAGGCACCGGCGAATTCGCCCTCGACCTCTCCGCGCACGCCGCGGCCGGGCATGGCCTGCATCGAACGCAGCGCCGGCACCGCCAGTTTCTTGTCGGCGGCGGCCACGAGCACGGCGCGCGCCAGCGGATGTTCGCTGCCGCTCTGCAGGCTCGCGGCCACGGCCAGCAACCGGTCGGCCTCGCCGCCATCGGCCAGCGGCACGAGCGCGGTCAGCACCGGCCGGCCCAGCGTCAGCGTGCCGGTCTTGTCGAAGGCCACCGTGTCGACGCGGTGCGCGAGTTCGAGCGAACGCGCGTCCTTGATGAGGATGCCGCGCCGCGCCGCCACGCCGGTGCCCGCCATCACCGCCACCGGCGTGGCCAGGCCCAGCGCGCAGGGGCAGGCGATGACCAGAACGGCCACCGCGTGGATCAGCGCGGTCTCGATGTCGGCGCCGCCAAGCAGCATCCAGCCGCCGAAGGTGAGCAGCGCGATCACCAGCACCACCGGCACGAAGATGGCCGCCACCTTGTCGACCAGCCGCTGGATCGGTGCCTTCGCGGCCTGCGCATCCTCGACCAGCCGGATGATGCGCGCAAGCACGCTCTCGGCACCGACCGCGCGCACCTCGACCACCAGCCGGCCGTCGCCATTGACGGCACCACCGGTCAGCGGGTCGCCCGGTCCCTTGGGCACGGGCAGCGGCTCGCCGGTCAGCATCGACTCGTTGACCTCCGATTCGCCCTCGACCACGCGCGCATCGGCCGGCACGCGTTCGCCGGGACGCACCGCGAGGCGGTCGCCCACCATCACCTCGGCCAGCGGCACGTCGCTCTCGCCGCGCGGGCCGACCAGGTGCGCCACCTCGGGCCGCAACTGCTGCAGCGCGCGGATCGCCGAGGTCGCCTGGCGCTTGGCGCGCGCCTCGAGCCACTTGCCCAGCAGCACCAGCGTGATGACCACCGACGAGGCCTCGAAGTACAGGTGCGGCACCATCCCGTGGCCCGCGTGCTCGCCGGTGGCCGAACGCCACCAGAGCCACAGCGAGAGTCCGTAGGCCGCGCTGGTGCCGAGCGCGACCAGCAGGTCCATGTTGCCGGTGAGCGCACGCGCCGCATGCCAGCCCGCGCGGTAGAAGCGCGCGCCGAGCCAGAACTGCACCGGCGTCGCGAGCAGCAGTTGCAGCCAGGGATCGAGCATCCAGTCGCGGCCGAAGAACTCGCCGACCATCGGCAGCATCAGCGGCGCCGACAGCGCGAGGCCGACCGCCACCGGGCCGAAGCCGTGCCAGGGCGACAGCGCCGCGGCTTCCTCCTGCGCATCGGCCGCGGCGCGCGGCTCGTAGCCGGCGGAGCGCACCGCGCGGCGCAGCCTCGCATCGATGTCCTCGCCGCCCTGCGCCTGCGCCACCACGCGCGCCGATTCGGTCGCGAGGTTCACGCTGACGTCCTGGACGCCGGGCACGCCCTTGAGCGCGCGCTCCACGCGCATCACGCAGGACGCGCAGGTCATGCCGCCGACCGAGAGGTCGAGCGTGAGATTCGGCAGAGGCCGTGCTTGTACGTTTTCCATGCTGCGAAGGCTAAAGCTTCACACCATGGCAAGGTCAAGCGCGGCAAAAAGAGTCCCTGGACTGGACATTGACATCGTGGCAAGGTTCAGACTTCGGTTTCCGAACGGGCCAACGCCCACCTTGTCATCCACGAAGGAGCAGAAACGATGAGCCAGAAATTCCAGGTCGCGGGCATGAGCTGCGGACATTGCGTGAACGCGGTGCAGAACGCGGTGCAGACGGTCGACCCCGAGGCCCAGGTCACGGTCGACCTCGAGACCGGCCATGTGGACGTGCTGAGCCAGCAGCCGCGCCAGGACCTGGTGGCGGCGATCGAGAACGCCGGCTACCGGGTGCAGTGAAGGTGCCGGTCACGCACGGCCCCGTGGCGATCGGCGAGGCCGCCCGGCTGTCGGGCGTGTCCGCGCGCATGGTGCGCCACTACGAGGGCCTGGGCCTGCTGAGCGCGGTGGCGCGCACCGACAGCGGCTACCGCCAGTACGGCGATGCCGACATCCACACGCTGCGCTTCATCAAGCGCTCGCGCGACCTCGGCTTCTCAATGGAGGAGATCGCCGAGCTCGTGGGCCTGTGGCACGACCGCCGGCGCACGAGTTCGAGCGTGAAGCGCATCGCGCAGAAGCACCTCGAGGAACTGGAGCAGCGCATCGCCGACATGCAATCGATGCGCAGCACCCTGGCCCACCTGGTGCACTGCTGCCACGGGGATGCGCGGCCCGAGTGTCCGATCCTCGACGACCTGTCGAAGACCGCCTGACGGTTCAGGCGCCCCGGACCAGCGACAGCACCTTGCCCGCATCGAGCGTGCGGGCCTTCTCCTGGATCGCCGGCAGGTAGCGCGACTGCAGGCCCTGGCCTTCCTGCACCACGCCCGAGAAGGCGTCCTTGAGCATCTGCGTCGACAGCGTGCGGCCGCCCGCGTAGTAGCGCTTGGCGACATGGCCCAGCGCATAGGTGGTCGCGAAGCTCATGCCCGAACTCACGGCCTGCTTGCCGACGCCGCGCAGCAGGCCGCCGCCCACCTTGCCGAGCAGCCCGCCCAGCAGCTTGCGCCCGGCCTGCTCGAGGTACTGCGAGGTCAGGCCCACGCCCACGGTGGCGATGAAATCCTTGATGTGGCCGCTGTCGAGCTCGTAGCCGTGCGCCTTGCCGATGCGGTAGACCAGCTTCATCTGCAGCGGAATGATCGCCATGGTCGACAGCGTCTCGGGCAGCAGCTCGAGCGCGCCGTTGAGGATGGCGGCATTGAGGATCGACTTGTCGAGCTCGGCGCTGTCGGGCGTGAGCGGCGACGCGCCCGCCGCGACGGCCGGTACCGGCGCCGCGGCCACCACGGCTCCCGCGGAGGCACCGGCCACCGCCCCGGCCGCCGCGATCTCCTCGGCCTGGTTCGAGAACTGCGCCGCCGAGGCATCGAGCCCGAGCGAGGTGCGCACGTCGGCCAGGAACATCCGCTCGGCCTGCGACTGCGCGCCGTCGGCATCGCACACGCACACCGCCATCTCGTAGGCGAGCTGCTTCGCCTCGGTGCTCTGCAGCTGCGCCGCCACCGACGGCAGCGAGACGCGCTTCATCAGCACGTCCTGGTAGAGCGTCGGCAGGTTCAGGCCATCGGTTTGCGACAGCCCTTCGGCGATGCGCTTGATCTCGGCGCGCTCGCGTTCGTGCTTTTCGCCGTCGACGAAGGCGGCCAGCAGGCTGAGGGTCACGATGGCCTGGGTTTCGGAAGGTGTCACGGCTGGAATTTCCACAAGGTGAAGGACGAAGTTCGGTCGGAAGACCGGGGGAAGGTTCCGCCGCGCGTTCTCCCCACAAAGCGGGTGCAACTCTGTGGATAACCACAGAACTACTTTGTAGGGGCGCGGCAAGTTATTGATTTTTATGGGAAATCTACAGGCCGCTTAAAAATTGGGCAATGAATTTCCTCACCCGAAAAACGCCTTTCGCAGATTTCCGGAGGGCTGTCAAAGGACAACTCTGGGGAGAGTTCTGGCACAAGCAGGTGGTTATCCACAGCGCCGGACGGATGCGCCAGGTTGTCCCTTTGGCCGCGACAGCACGGAAGCACGGCTGCGCACAGTGACCGCTGTATGACAAGTGCTTGTCACATAACGAAAAAATCGGCCTGTCCACAGAAGGGGCGGACCCTTATCTACTACTACTAATTTGAATAAGAAGAATAAGAAATAGAGAGAGACCAAAGGTCGCGCCCGAAAAAAAGTCCGAAGGCCGCGCCTCGTTGCAACGCCGTCGACGTGGCTGGCGTCCGCCCCGTGGCGCTCGCTACCATCGCCGGATGAGCTTCAAACCGCGGATCCTGATCGCCGAGGACGAATCGGGCATCGCCGACACCCTCCAGTACGTGCTCAACAGCGACGGCTTCACGCCCGTCTGGTGCGCCACCGCGGAAGACGCGCTGGCCCAGTTCGCGCAGGAAGCGCCGGCGCTCGCGATACTGGATGTGGGATTGCCCGACATGAACGGCTTCGAGCTGTTCAAGCGGCTGCGCGCGCTGAACCAGGCCATGGGCGGACCGGAGGTGCCGATGCTGTTCCTCACGGCGCGCAGCGACGAGATCGACCGCGTGGTGGGGCTGGAGCTCGGCGCCGACGACTACGTCGCCAAGCCCTTCTCGCCACGCGAACTGGTGGCGCGCGTGCGAACCATCCTGCGGCGCAGTGCGCGTGGAGGCTCGCCAGGAGGCACAGGAGCGTCCGCGGGCGGCGGGCAGGGGGTCCCCCATGCGCTCGCCCCCCAGACGTCGCCTGCGCCCGCTCAACCGCCCGCAGCGCCACCATTGCCCTTCATGCTCGACCAGGAGCGCATGCAGATCCGCTACTACGGCCGCCTGCTCGAACTCTCGCGCTACGAATACGGCCTGCTGCGCCTGCTGGTGCAGCGCCCGGGACGCGTGTTCACGCGCGACGAGCTGCTCGAGCGGGTCTGGGACGATGCCAGCGAGAGCTTCGACCGCACCGTCGATGCCCACATCAAGACCCTGCGCGCCAAGCTCAAGGCGATCGCGCCCGAGGTCGAGCCGATCCGCACCCTGCGCGGCACCGGCTACGCCCTCAACGAAGAACTGCCCGCCAGGATCTCGTGACCCGGCGCACGCGCATCTTCATCGGCATCCTGCTGATCTACACGGCCGGCATCGCCTTCCTGCTGTACCGCGTCGTCTCCGACATCGATCCGCGCTACCGCGAGTCGGCCGAGGAATCGCTGGTCGAGACCTCGCAACTGGTGGCCAGCCTGGTCGAGCAGGACGTGATCGCGGGCGCCATCAACACGGCGCGGCTCGAGCCGCTGTTCCGCACGCTCTATGCGCGCGAGTTCTCGGCCCAGATCTACAACCTGCACAAGAACCGGGTCGAGTTGCGCGTCTACGTGACCGACCGGGGCGGGCGCGTGATGTTCGATTCGCTCGGCCGGCACCTGGGTGCCGACTATTCGAAATGGAGCGACGTGAGCCGTACGCTGGCCGGGCTCTACGGCGCGCGCACCTCGCGCGACGTCGACGTGGATCCGCGCACCTCGGTGATGTACGTGGGGGCGCCGATCCGCTGGAACAACGAGATCGTCGGCATGGTCAGCGTGGGCAAGCCGGTGCAGAGCTTCGGCCAGTTCGTGGAGGATGCGCGGGCGCGCACGATCTGGGTCGGCGTGGGTTCAGCGCTGGCGCTGCTGCTGCTCGCGGTGATCGTCTCGGTCTGGCTGGTGCGGCCCTTCGGGCTGATCCGCGACTACTGGGGCTGGGTGCGCGCGCAACGCAGCCTGAGCCTGCGGCGCATGGCGCGGCGCGCGGTCGATGCGGTGCGCAGCGGCTTCAGCGAGATGCGCGACACGCTGACCGGCCGCAACTACGTCGCCGACTACGTGCAGACCTTCACCCACGAGGTGAAGAGCCCGCTGTCGGCGATCCGCGGCGCGGCCGAGCTGCTGCAGGAACCCTCGATGCCGCACGAGGAGCGCGAGCGCTTCCTCGCCAACATCGCGCGCGAGACCCAGCGCATCCAGGAGATCGTCGACCGCATGATGGAGCTGACCGCGCTCGAAACCCGGCGCGCGCTCGAGCGCACCCAGCCGGTGGCGCTGGCGCCGCTGATCGAGGACATCGCGACCGGCGCGCAGAGCGCGGCGGCCCAGCGCAACATCCGGGTGCAGGTGAACGTGCGCGAAGGCACGGGCGCGAACGCTTCGGTCGAGGGCGATCCTTTCCTGCTGCGCCGCGCGATCAGCAACCTGCTGGACAACGCCATCGATTTCTCGCCCACCGGCAGCGAGGTGCTGATCAACCTGGAAACCACCTCGCGGCTCGCGCGCGTGAGCGTGCGCGACCGCGGGCCGGGCATTCCCGACTACGCGCAGGAGAAGGTCTTCCAGAAGTTCTATTCGCTGGCGCGGCCGCACAGCCAGAAGAAGAGCACCGGGCTGGGCCTGGCCTTCGTCAAGGAGATCGCCGCGCTGCACCACGGCCGCATCGAGCTCGGCAACGCGACGCGCGGCGGCGCGGTGGCCACGCTCACGCTGCCGCTGCTGCCGGCCTGAGCTACTGGCGCCCGATCAGCGCGAGGTAGTCGCGCCGCGTGCCTTCGCTGACCGAGGCGATCAGCTGTTCGTACGGGGTCTTGTGGCGCGCCAGCATGCGCGCCGAGGCCACCATCTTCGACTTGCAGAACCAGTGGCAGGTGTGCTGCATCAGGAACAGCTCGGCCGAGAGCATGTAGGCCTTGTCCTTGGGACTGCGGCCGGCGCGGTTGTGCATCACCTCGTTGATGCCGCGCGCATGGATCGCGAAGGCCGCGCGCAGGTCGAAGGTCTCGCGCGGAAACAGCAGGTGCGCATAGGGCAGGGTCGCCAGCGGCGAGGTGCTCACGCGCGCCTGCGCGGCATCGACGCGCGCGAACTCGGCCGCGAAATTGGAGAACTGGGCCGCGAGCCGTGCCTCGGTCGCGTCGAGCACGCCCCAGATCTGCTGGCGCCGCTCGGGATCGTCCTCGCCGAGGCAGCGCAGGTAGCCCTCGGTGAGGTTCTCCATCAGCTTCTCGATCTGGTAGTTGCCCAGGTGGCGCGCCAGCAGCGCGATGCGTCGGCGCTGGTCGTGGGACTTGAGGAAGTAGGCGCCGATGGCGATCAGTGCCACCAGGGTGAGGATTTCCATGGACTTGGGAACGGGCGAACGGGAAGGAAGGGAGTGCGCCGAGTGTAGAGACCCCGGCGCGGCCCTTGTCGCCCGCCGTCCTAGCGGAAGAAGTCCAGGATGCGGTTGCGCTCCTCGGGCTGCGGCGGCGCGCCGATCGGCACGCCGGTCAGCACCTCGACCGGCTGCGGCGCCACCTCGGGCTCGAGGCCCAGGCTCGCGACGCCGCGGCCCGGCGCGTAGTCGTCGAAGTAGAGTTCGCCGTCCACGTGCACCAGACCCGGCGGCTCGGGCAGCTGCGCCACCGGCACGCCGCGCAGCGCGGTCTGCATGTAGCCGGTCCAGATCGGCAGGCTCAGGCTGCCGCCGGTCTCGCCGCGCACGCCGAGCTGGCGCGGCGTGTCGTAGCCGATCCAGGTCACGCCGACCATGGTGGGCTGGAAGCCCGCGAACCAGGTGTCGAAGGAATCGTTGGTGGTGCCGGTCTTGCCGAACAGGTCGTCGCGCTTGAGCGCCTGGTAGGCCTTGAAGCCGGTGCCGTTGCGCACCACGCTCTGCAGCAGCGAGTCCATCAGGTAGGCGTTGCGCGCGGGGATCGCGCGGTTGCTTTCGTCGAGCGCCGGCGGCTCGGTTTCCATCAGGACCTTGTCCTTGGCATCGGTCACGCGCGTCACGAGGTAGGGATTGACGCGGTAGCCGCCGTTGGCGAACACCGAATAGCCGGCGGCCATCTGCAGCGGCGTGACCGAGCCCGCGCCGAGCGCCATCGGCAGGTTGGCCGGATGCTTGTCCTTGTCGAAGCCGAAGCGCGTGATCCAGTCCTGTGCGTAGTCGGTGCCGATCGACTGCAGCACGCGGATCGTCACCAGGTTCTTCGATTTCATCAGCGCGGTGCGCAGCGGCATCGGGCCTTCGAAGCCGCCGTCGAAGTTCTTCGGTTCCCAGGGCTGGCCGCCGTTGGCGCCGGGCTCGAAGTACAGCGGCGCGTCGTTCACCACGGTGGCGGGCGTGAAGCCCTTCTCGAGCGCGGCCGAGTAGATGAAGGGCTTGAAGCTCGAACCGGGCTGGCGCCAGGCCTGCGTCACGTGGTTGAACTTGTTCTTGCTGTAGTCGAAGCCGCCGACCAGCGCCTTGATCGCGCCGGTGCGCGGGTCCATGCCGATGAAGGCGCCCTCGACCTCGGGCAGCTGCGTGATCTCCCAGCTGTTCTTGGCCGTGCGCGCCACGCGGATCACCGCGCCGCGGCGGATCTTGATGTTGGGCTGCGCCTTGGCCGCCAGGCCCGACTGCGCGGGCCGCAGGCCTTCGCCGCTGATCTCGATCGCCTCGCCGTTCGCGCGCACCGCGCTGACCTGCTTGGACGAGGCATCGAGCACCACGGCCGCGATCACGTCGCCGTTGTCGGGATGCTCGGCCAGCGCGTCGTCGACCGCCTCGTCGACTTCCTTCGGATCGTCGGGCAGGTCGACGAACTTCTCGGGACCGCGGTAGGGCTGGCGGCGCTCGTAGTCCATGATGCCGCGGCGCAGCGAGCGGTAGGCCGCCGACTGGTCGGCCGCCACCAGCGAGGTGTAGACCTTCATGCCGCTGGTGTAGATGCTGTCGCCGTACTGCGAATGCATCATCTGGCGCACCGTCTCGGCCACGAACTCGGCGTGCAGCCGGTTCGGGTCGGCGGCATCGCGCAGGTGGAGTTCCTCCTTCTTGGCCTCGGCCGCCTGCTCGGCGGTGATGAAGCCGGTCTCCTGCATGCGGTCGATCACGTAGAGCTGGCGCGCGCGGGCGCGGCGCGGATTGGCCACCGGGTTGTTGGTGCCCGGCGCCTTCGGCAGGCCCGCGAGCATCGCGGCCTCGGCGATCGTGATGTTGGCCAGCGGCTTGCCGAAGTAGGCATCCGATGCCGCGGCGAAACCGTAGGCTCGGTTGCCGAGGTAGATCTGGTTCATGTAGATCTCGAGGATCTGGTCCTTGCTGAGCTGCTGCTCGAGCCGCAGCGACAGCAGGATCTCGTAGGCCTTCCGGCTCAGCGTGCGCTCGGAGCTCAGGTAGACGTTGCGCGCCACCTGCATCGTGATGGTGGAGGCGCCCTGCTTGCGTCCGCCCTTGAGGCTGGCCACCGCCGCGCGCAGGAAGCCCTTGTAATCGACGCCGCCGTGGTCGTAGAAGCGCGCGTCCTCGACGGCGAGCACCGCGTCCTTCATGACCTTGGGGATCGCCGCGAAGGGCGTGAGGTTGCGGCGCTCCTCGCCGAATTCGCCGAGCAGCTCGCCGTCGGACGAGAACACGCGCAGCGGTTGCTTGGGCCGGTAGTCGGCGAGTTCGGAGCTGTCGGGCAGGCGCGGCGAGATCAGGGCGATGGCGACGGCGCCCGCGACCGCGAGCACCAGCACGCCCGAGCCGGCGACGATGGCGCTCCAGACGGCGATGCGCTGCCAGCGCGGTGGTTCGGGGGCGTCGGGTGAGCGGGGCTTGAAGGGATTGAACATGAGGGAGGTCCTGCTATTGAGAGAGTCCGCGCAGGCGCGGGTTCCGGGCCAGCCGCGATGCGCTCGCGGCCAGCATGGCGGCGTCGATGGCGCCACGGCGTTCGGCCTGCCGCGCGCAGTGCATCGCGTCGAAGTACTTGTCGTGGTCGTAGGCGACCAGCAGCAGGTCCACGCCGGCGTTCAGCGCACGCACCGTGGCGTTGCACAGGCCCCGGTCGTAGGCTGCACCCATCGTGAGATCGTCGGTGACGAGCAGGCCGTCGTGCCCCCACGCGCCGCGAATCACGGACTGCACGATTTTGCGCGAGAACGATGCCGGATGGTCGGGGTCGAGTTCTGGAACGGTCACATGGGCGAGCATGACAGCCGCTTGTGTCGAAGCCGACACCTCTTGAAACGGTTTCCAGTCATGTGTTGCAAGTCGGGCCGTGGGTGTGCGCAGGAAGCCGGCTTCGTGGTGCGTGTCCTCGGCCACGCCGGCCAGTCCCGGAAAGTGCTTGAGCGTGCCTTGCACGCCGGCCGCTTCGAGGCCCTGCTCGTAGGCCCGCGCCACCTCGGCGACGAGGGCCGGGTCGGCCGAGATCGCGCGTTCGTCGATGCGGGTGTGCAGGTCCCAGCGGCCCGGCGCGCGGCCGGTGCGCAGGTCGACCACGGGGCTGAAGTTGAGCGTGATGCCCAGCGCGGCGAGCGCCCTGCCCTGCTGCTCGCCATAGGCACGGGCGCGTTGCGCGAGTTCGTTCTCGGGCACGTCGGCATCGATCAGGGTGGCGAGCGAAGGCTGGCGTTCGATCAGCGGCGAGAGCCGCGACACGGCGCCGCCTTCCTGGTCGGTCGCGACGATCAGCGGCGGCAGGCCGGCTTCCGTGCGCAAGTCTTGAAGGCTCGAGATCTCCTCGCGCAGCTGCGTCGCGCCGCGGCCCTTGACGTTGCGGCCGGTCACGAAGATGCCGCCGATCGTGCCGTGGCGCGCGAGCTCGCGCAGCATCGGCATCTCGGCGTTCTCGTAGCCGACGATGAAGTGCGCGCCGAGCCTGCGTGCCTGCGCGTCCGATGCGGCGAGCACTTCCGCGCGGCGCTGGCGGCTCGAGAGCTCGTCGGCTCCGCTGCAGAGCATCACCGCGCACAGCAGCCCGAGCAGCATCGGGCGCAGCGAACGGCGCGCGAAGCGCCAGACGATCGCCACGCCGCTGCCCGCGAGCGCGAGCAGCAGCGGTACTTCCCAGGCGCGCATGAAGCGCAGGTGCGGATCCTTCAGGTGCCAGGCCCAGAAGCAGAGGAAGGCGAGTGCCAGCCAGCCCAGGGCACCGAGCGCGACGCGCAGCGCTTTCATGTGGGATCGATGAGAGCCGCCGGTGCGGCCTCGGGCCGGCGCGACAGCGCATACCAGTCGACCTTGCGCGTCATCAGCATCAGCGCCGAGAGCATGCCGAAGATCAGCAGCGCGCCGAGCAGCAGCGCATTGCTCTCGGAGGCCAGCAGTCCATAGAGCGCACCGTACAGCACCGCGACGAAGGCCGCGAAACCGGCGCCGCGCTTCCAGCTGCCGAGCACGGCGGCGAAGTAGATGCCCAGCAGCAGCACGCTCGCGCCGGCCGCGCCCGCATAGGCGAGCCAGAAGGCCAGCTTCTCCGACAGCGCGAGCAGCAGCAGGAAGAAGATCGCGATCGACAGGCCCACCAGGCCGTACTGCACCGGATGCAGCCGCAGCTTGCGGAACAGTTCGAACATGAAGGCGGCCATCAGCACCAGGCCGATGAAGAGCGCGCCGTACTTGCCCGCGCGGGTGCTCATCGAATAGACATTGATCGGCTGCGCGAGCGAGACGTCGAAGCTCTGCGGATGGAAGGGCTGCGGGCCGGCGCGCACGTTGCCGTTGGCCGAGGCCGCCGCCACGTCGCCGCGGCCCGCGAGGTCGGCGCGCACCTGTTCGCGCGCCGAGCTCACGAGCGAGGACACGCGCCAGTGCGCATCGAAGCCCTGCGGCGTGACCTCGCGCTGGGCCGCGAGGAAGCGGCCGCCGAAGCTCGGATGGGCCCAGGGCGACTTCAGGTGCGCGCTGGTCTCCTCGGCGATCGGCACCATCGACAGGGTGTCCTGACCGACCAGCGACAGCTTCATCTCGAAGGGCAAGGGCGCGCGCGTCTGCCAGGCGGCCAGCGCCGCGGCACCGAGCGGCGCGTGGATGCCGTTGGCGAACCAGGAATCGTCGGGCAGGCCGGGCACGCGCTGGCGCAGCCGCAGTTCGGCGCCGTTCACCGTCAGCGCGGGCGAACCGTCGAGGCCGCGCAGGTCGCTCACGTTGAAGGCCACGAGCGGCGTCTTGAATTCGATCTTCGAATCGGGCTCGCTGTGCGCGACCGCCTCGGGGTCGAAGGCCGCGAAGCCGCCCGACAGGGTGGCGTCGAGCGTGTAGAACGGGATCTTGAAGATGCCGCGGTAGCGCTGCTGCGGCGTCATCGAGCCCTCGATGTGCAGCTTGTCGGGGAAGACCACGTGCGCCATCTCCTTGCTGCGCGCCTCCTGGCCGATCACCTTGCCCTGCGCGTCGCGCAGCGGCTCCATCCAGCGCTCGGCATAGGGCACCAGCAGCAGCGGACCGACCACGGTCTGCGGGCCCGCGTAGGTGGCGGCCAGCTCGGCGGCGGCCTCGCGCTGGCTGTCGCCGCGCTCGTTGTTGATGCGGTCGATCTCGGCCAGCGGAATGCACAGCAGCAGCACCAGGAGCAGCAGCCCGCCCACCTTGGCCAGCATCGAATCCTTCAGAAGTTGCAGCATGTTTTTCTCTCCTCGTTGACGACGGACCGGATGCTCGCCGCGCGATCCGAAGCCCGTGTGAAGCGGGGCGGCGCGGCGACTTCACGCGGACTTCACACAACGCGGCGGACTTCAAGAAGCCTTCCCATTGCCTTCTCGCGGGCTGGCGACAGTGCGGGCCATCCGACAACCGACAAGAGGACCCGACATGCACACCCCCCTAGCCCATCGACCCGGCCGCTGGCTCTGGCTGGCGACACTGAGCCTCGCGATGGCGGGCTTCGTCGCGCTGAGCCTGAATCCCGTGCATGCGCAGGAAGCGGCCGCGCCGCGCCTGAAGACCGAGAGCCCCTATTTCTTCGTGAAGAGCGACGATCCCTCGACCGACCGGCTGCCGCTCAAGGGCACCGAGGTCTCGGTGAAGATTTCGGGCGTGATCGCCGACGTGACGGTGACCCAGACCTACCGCAACGAGGGCCAGCGCCCCATCGAGGCCAGGTACGTGTTCCCGGGCTCGACCCAGGCGGCCGTGAGCGGCCTCAACGTGCGCCTGGCCGACCGCCTGATCACCGCGCAGATCCGCGAGAAGCAGCAGGCGAAGATCGAATACGACACCGCCAAGCGAGAAGGCAAGACCGCCGCGCTGCTCGAGCAGCACCTGCCGAACGTGTTCCAGATGAACGTCGCCAACATCCTGCCGGGCGACGACGTGAAGGTGGAACTGCGCTACAGCGAGCTGCTGGTGCCGCAGTCGGGCAACTACGCCTTCGTGTTCCCCACCGTGGTGGGCCCGCGCTACAACAGCCCGCAGTCCTCGAATGCGCAGGCGCCCTGGGTCGGCCAGCCCACGCTGCGCGCGGGCGTGGCGGCCGGCACCGCCTTCCAGCTCAAGGCCAGCATCGACACGCCGATGGGCCTGAAGGAGATCCGCTCGGCGACGCATGCCATCGAGGTGAAGAAGAGCGACGAGGACCGCCATGCCGAGATCGTGCTGGCCGCGGACGGCCGCCCGGCGGACAACCGCGACTTCGTGCTCGACTACCGCCTCGCGGGCGAGAAGATCGAATCGGGGCTGATGCTCTACAAGGGCCAGGGCGAGAACGCCGAGAACTTCTTCCTCGCGATGGTCGAGCCGCCCAAGGCCGTGGCCGCCAGCGCCATCTCGCCGCGCGACTACATCTTCGTGGTCGACATCTCGGGCTCGATGCATGGCTTCCCGATCGACACCGCGAAGGTGGTGCTCGAGCGCCTGATCGGCGGCCTGCGTCCCAGCGACACCTTCAACGTGCTGCTGTTCTCGGGCAGCAACAGGATGCTGTCGCCGGCCTCGGTGCCCGCGACCCGCGCCAACATCGAACAGGCGCTGGCCACCATCAAGAACTTCAACGGCAGCGGCAGCACCGAGTTGATCCCGGCACTGAAGCGCGTGTATGCGGAACCGAAGGACGAGAAGGTCTCGCGCACCGTGGTGGTGGTGACCGACGGCTACGTGACGGTGGAGCGCGAGGCCTTCGAACTGGTGCGCAATAACCTCTCGAAGGCCAACGTGTTCGCCTTCGGCATCGGCTCCTCGGTCAACCGCAGCCTGATGGAAGGCATCGCGCGCGCCGGCATGGGCGAGCCTTTCATCATCACCGACCCGGTGCAGGCGCCCGAGCAGGCCGCGCGCTTCCGCCGCATGGTCGAGTCGCCGGTGCTGACCAGCGTGAAGGCCACCTTCGGCGGGCTCGACGTGTACGACGTGGAGCCGCAGGCACTGCCCGACGTGCTGGGCGAACGGCCGGTGATCGTGTTCGGCAAGTGGCGCGGCGAAGCGCGCGGCCGCGTGATCGTCGAGGGCCAGGGTGCCGAGGGCCCATACCGCCAGGAAGTGCGCATCGATGCGCGCACGAGGCAGGACACGGCCGCGCTGCGCACGCTGTGGGCGCGCCATCGCATCCAGAGCCTCAGCGACCAGGAAGCGCTCGAAGGCAGCGCCGCCTTCAAGGACCGCATCACCGAGCTCGGCCTCAAGTACAGCCTGCTGACCCAGTACACCAGCTTCATCGCGGTCGACAAGGTGGTGCGCAATGCCGCGCCGCAGGACAGCGCCAGCGTGAACCAGCCGCTGCCGATGCCGCAGGGCGTGAGCGACAGCGCGGTGGACGGCGGCGCGCTCGGTGCCGAGGTGCCGAGCACCCCCGAGCCCGAGACGCTGGGCGCGATCGCGGTCGTGCTCTCGGTGCTGGCGATGCTGCGCCGCCGCGCGCGCCGCCACGATGCGCGCCGCTTCACGGCTTGAGCGGGGGGCACGACACCATGTCACTGGCTACGTTGGCCCATCGCCATCCACGCGTCGTGGATTGGGGCATCCGCATCGACCGTTTCCCGGCCGCCGGCTGGCTGGCCCTGCAGTTCGCCGCGCTGGCGCCCACCTGGGCCTGGATGCTGCGGCGCATGGTCGACGGGTCGGACGATCCGCTCGGGCTGCTGGCGCTGGTCGCGCTCGCGGCATTGGCCTGGCAATGCCGCGGCGAGTTGCGTGCCGCGCCGCGGCTGGGCTGGCTCGCACTGGCCGGCACCGGCACGCTCGCGGCGACCGTGCTGCGCACCGGCCTCGGCAGCCTGCCCGCGCTGCCGCCGCTCGCGGCCGGCCTGCTGGCGGTGCTGTCGCTGGCGGCGGGCCTCATGGCCTTCCTGCCGCGCCGCGTGGCGGCCGTGCCGGTCGCGGGTCTCGCGGTGCTGGCACTGCCGCTGCTGTCCTCGCTGCAGTTCTACGCCGGCTATCCGCTGCGCGTGGTGACGGCCGAGGCCAGCCGCTGGCTGCTGGCTCCGGGCTTCGAGGTGGTGCGCGAAGGCAGCACCCTGCTGATCGATGGCCGGATGGTGATCGTCGACGCGCCGTGCTCGGGCGTACAGATGGTCTGGCTCGGCTACTTCACGGCCTGCGCCGTCGCGCTGTGGGCGCGGCGCGCCGACCGTGGCTTCCTGGCCCGGCTGCCGCTGGTCGGCCTCGCGGTGCTGGCCGGCAACATCGTGCGCAACAGCGTGCTGATCGCCTGCGAGGGCGCCGGCCATCCGCTGGCGCCGTGGGCGCACAACGCGCTGGGCCTGGCGGTGCTGGCGCTGGTGTGCGGTGCCATCGCGCGGCTGATGGCGCGCGAGCCAAGCGAGGCGGGCCTCGACTTCGTCATGCGGCCCGTTCCAGGCCTGATCACCACCCAGGGAGGCCGCCGTGTCGACACTGCCCATTGAGCACATGTTCGAGCGCTTGTTCGCGAACCATTTCATCAACCGCATGGGTCACAAGACGCTGTTCGCCGCCGCCATGCTGCTGTGCATCCTGTGGTCGACCGCCGCCGCGCTGCGCACGCCGAGGGAAGCCGAGCCAGTGGCGGCCACGATCGAATGGCCGCGCGAATGGGAGGGCGCCGCGCTGCGTCCGCTCGCGCTCAGCGAGGTGGAGCAGCGCTTCGCCGACCGCTTCCCGGGCGCCATCGGCCGCATGACCGACGGCCGCCAGACCCTGGTGATGCGCGAGGTGCGCCAGCCCACGCGCATGCTGCATCCGGCGGCCGACTGCTACCGCGCGCTCGGCTATCGCATCGCGCAGGAGCGGCTGGAGCACCAGGTGCAGGCCGGCGAGTCGAATTTGTGGCGCTGTTTTGTTGCGCAACGGCACGGTGGGCAAAAGTTACGCGTCTGCGAGCGCATCGTCGACGCCGATGGCGCCGCTTTCACCGACACTTCAGCCTGGTACTGGGCGGCAGCCAGCGGCCGGTCGAACGGACCGTGGCAAGCCGTCACCGTGGCGAGACCGATGTGAACCCGTTGCTGAAAAAGACCCTTCGATTCTTCCTCTTCGGCCTGCTGGCCCTGGTGATCACGGCTGGCGTGGCGATCTTCCTGATCGTCAAGCTGGCGCTGGCCCCCGCGCCCGGCGAATGGCGCACCACGGTGAAGGCCGGCCCATTCGCCTTCGAGACCGGCGTGCCGACCGCGGTGCGCATCGCCACCTCGCCCTGGTTCGCGCCCTGGCTCGACGGCCGCTCGCTCGACACCGGCCACGGCACGGTGCGCTTCGCCTGGAAGGCGGCCGACGAACTGCTCGAGCTGCATTGCGCGCCATGCAGCGTCGAGCTGCCGGCGCTGGGCGCGCAGCCGATCCGCGTGCAGCAGCTGGTGGCCACGGTGCGCCGCGACGGCAACACGCTCAACGGCACGCTCGGCGCCACGCCGCAGGGATCGCCCGCGGGCGATCCCGCCGCCACGCTGCACGGCAAGTGGGAAGGCCGCCTGGCGCCGAAGAACCTGCAGCTCAGCGTCGACATCCAGGACGCGCCGATCGCGCGCTGGTACGCGGTGCTGGTGCCCGGCCTGCCCGAGCTGCAGCGCGCGCGCATCGGCGGCACGCTGGCGCTGCGCGGCCACGTCGTGCTGCCCGAAGCCACCTTCTCGGTGCTGCCCACCATCAGCCAGTTCACGGTCGAAGGCCTGGGCACCGAGGCCATGCTGGGCGCGCGCACCAGCTGCGGCCCCTCGGCCAGGCTGACCAACGACAGCTGGCTCGCGCGCGCGGTCATCGCCGCGGAAGACCAGCGCTTCTTCACCCACGCCGGTTACGACCTGACCGAGATCCTGGCCTCGATCGACAACAACCAGAAGGAAGGCGCGCAGAAGCGCGGCGGCAGCACGCTCACGCAGCAGCTCGCGAAGCTGCTGGCGACCGGCAGCGAACGCACGGCCGAACGCAAGCTGCGCGAGCTGCTCTACGCGGTCGAGATGGAGCAGACGCTGGGCAAGGCGCGCATCCTGCAGCTCTACCTCGACAACGCGCCCTGGGGCGGTAACCTCTGTGGCGCGGAAGCTGCGGCCAAGCGCTATTTCAAGCGCAGCGCGCGCAGCCTCGAGCCCGCACAGGCGGTCTGGCTCGCGGCCATGCTGCACAAGCCACAGGCGGTGCTCGAGCAGTGGCGACGCGACGGCGCCATCGATCCCGACCGCGTGAAGTGGGTGGCCGAAGGCGTGCGCGGCATCAGCCGCAACCAGCGCGAGTCGCTGCTCAAGAGCGTGGCCAGCGCGAAGTTCGCGCCGCCGGAGCCCAATCCATGAGCGCCGAGGTCGAAGCGATCGAGCGTGCCACGGTCGCGGCCGTGTCGCCCGATGCGCTCGGCGACATCGAGGGCTGGCTGCTGCCCTTCGACCACGGCACGGTCTCGCGTGCCCGCTCGGCCGTGCCGCTGCGCCATGCGCCGGCGGCCGAAGGCACGCTCGAGCGGATCGAGCAGCGCTATGCCGCGCAGGGGCTTCCGCCCATGTTGCGGCTGGCCGATCTCGCCTGCTTCGACGGCCTGCGCGCCGAGCTCGAAGCCCGGCGCTATCGCGGCGCCAGGCCCACGCTGGTGCAGACCACCACCTTGCGGCGGATGCAGGCCGTGGCACCGGCCGGCGCGCTGCCGGCCGAGGTCGATACCGTGCCCGACGAGGCCTGGGCGGCGCTGTTCCTCGGCGAGGGTTTCGATCCCGTCGATGGCGCCCACCGCGTGCGCGTGCTGGCGCGTGCCCAGGGCTCGCTCTATGCGAGCGTGCGCGAAGGCGGCCGCACCGTGGCCGCGGGCGCGATGGCCTTCGGCCACGGCTGGGCCAGCGTGCACGGCATGCGCACCGACGCCGCGCAGCGCGGCCGCGGCCTGGCCGGGCGCGTGCTCGCGGGGCTGGCGCGGGTGGCGCTCGAGCGGGGGTTCGACAAGGTGTTCCTGCAGGTCGAGGCGCAGAACGATCCCGCGCTGGCGCTGTACCGGCGCGCCGGTTTCGAGACACGCTGGCAGTACCGCTACTGGCAGCCTTCGACCTGAAGCGGCAGGCTCAGCCGCGCGGCTCGAGCTCCAGCCCGAAACGCACCTCGTCCAGCGCCGCGTCGACCAGCGCCAGCGGATCGTCGAAGCCCGGCGCGAGCTTGAGGATGCCGCGCAGCCGGTGATCGATCAGCAGCACCGCGAGCCCGTGCACATAGCCCCAGGCCGAGGTCATCTGCATGGCTTCGGCATTGCTCAGCGAGGTGGGCGGGCTGTCGGGCAGCCGCGGCGCGCCGCCGATGATCGAGGCCATCACGCGCATCGCCTCGGCGGCCGCGGCGCCCAGCACGGGATGCAGCATGTCGATCTTCTCGGTGCGGAACATCAGCCCGAACAGCGCCGGGTTCCCGTGCGCGAAATGCACGTAGGCGCGGCCGATCGCGTTGCGCCGCGCGCTGGCGTCGGCACCTTCGGGCGCCGAGGTGCGCATCGCGTCGGCCAGGCGATGGAACCCCACGGCGGCGAGCGAACTCAACAGGCCGGTGGTGTCGCCGAAGTGGTGCTTGGGCGCTGTGTGCGAGACACCCGCTTCGCGCGCGATCGCGCGCAGGCCGAGTCCGGCGATGCCGTCGCGCTGCAGCACGGTCTCGGCCGCGGCGAGCAAGGCATCGGGCAGGGCGCCGTGGTGGTAGCGACGGGCCGGCGCGGCGGGTTCGGCCGGTATGGCCGGCGCGGCCGGCGAAGATTCGGCGGTGGCCGGCTCCGTGGAACGGGAACGGCGCGAACGGGAGGCAGCAGGCATCCAAAAATCTTACCACTGGAAAAATGTCTTGACTTCGTTGAATGGCTCGACGATATTTCCACTGGAAAGATAAGCCCTCCCCGCTTTTTCACCCCTACACCGGCCCCGGCCGACGATCCGAAGGAACCCCGATGAACGATGCCGTCACCCGCAGCGCCCCGCCTTCCAACCTGGGCCCGATCGACTTCGAGACCGACGTCGGTCCGCTGCCGCTCCAGGGCACGCTGCCCGCCGGCCTGCGCGGCACGCTGGTGCGCAACGGCCCGAACCCGGTGGCGCCCGACCCGCGCGCCCACTGGTTCGCCGGCGACGGCATGCTGCATGCCTTCCACATCGCCGATGGCGCGGTGCATTACCGCAACCGCTGGGTGCGCACCCAGCGCTGGCAGGCCACGGTCGAAGGACAGGAGCGGCGCCGCGTCGGTTTCCAGAGCACCGAGGGCGAGGCGCCCAAGCGCGAGGACGACGGGACCGGCAACACCAACGTGATCGGCCATGCCGGCCGCATGCTCGCGCTCGAGGAAGCGCACCTGCCGATCGCGATGACGCTGCCCGGGCTCGACACGCTCGGCGCCACCGACCTCGACGGCCGCCTGCACGGCAGCTTCACGGCCCATCCCAAGACCGATCCGCGCACCGGCGAGCTGCTGTTCTTCGGCTACGGCACGCCCGCGCCGCTGTCGGCGGGCATGAGCTTCGGCAGCATCGCGGCCGACGGCCGCGTCACGCGCTTCGAGAGCTTCGAGGCGCCCTATGCCAGCATGGTCCACGACTTCATGGTGACCGAGGGCCACGTGATGTTCCCGATCATGCCGATCACCGCCAGCCTCGAGCGCGCGCAGCAGGGCCGCCCGCCCTATGCCTGGGAGCCCGAGTTCGGCACCCGCGTCGGCCTGATGCCGCGCGGCGGCGGCAGCGCCGACATCGTCTGGTGGCGCGGCCCGGCCTGCTACGTGTTCCATGTGATGAATGCCTGGGAGGCCGACGGCAGCCTGTACGCCGACGTGATGCAGTTCGACACCCCGCCGCTGTTCCCGCGGCCCGACGGCTCGCCGATCGGCGCGGGCGATCCGCCCGCGCGCCTGGTGCGCTGGCAGTTCGAGCTCGCGAACCCGGCGCGCGAGTTCACGCGCACCGTGCTCGATCCGCGCCCCGGCGAATTCCCGCGCATCGACGAGCGCTTCGCCGGCCTGCCCTACCGCCACGGCTGGTACGTGCTGCGCGAGGACGAGGGACCGGCCGAGGCGCGGCGCAATTTCGCGGGCCTCGCGCACGTCGACCATGCCAACGGCGAGCGCGGCATCTACAAGCTGCCCGCGCCCGACACGATGTCGGAGGCCGTGTTCGTGCCGCGCTCGGCGCAGGCCGAGGAAGGCGATGGCTGGCTGCTCGCCACGATCTGGCGCGGCGCCACCAACACCAGCGAGCTCGCCGTCTTCGATGCGCGCGCCGTGGCCAACGGCCCGCTGTGCACCGCCGCGCTGCCGCACCGCGTGCCCGCGGGCTTCCATGGCAACTGGTTCGATGCCGCGAGCAGCGTGCCCGGCGCCGGCGCGCTGGCCGACGCCCAACCCACCGTCCGCTTCGGAGCGTCGTCATGAGCATGCTGCTGGCCTTCGCGCCCTTCATCGTCTTCGCGCTGTGCGACCGCCTGCTCGGCGTGGTGCCAGCGCTCTCGGCCGCGGCGGCGCTGTCGGCGGTGCTGCTGCTGCGCGACTGGCTCACGCCCAAGCGCACGGTCAAGGTGCTCGAGATCGGCACCGTGCTGCTGTTCGGCGGCCTGGCCGTGTTCGCGCTCGCCACCCACACCGAATGGTCGCTGCTCGGCGTGCGGCTGCGCGTCGACGCGGGACTGCTGCTGGTGGTGCTGGCCTCGATGGCCATCGGCCAGCCCTTCACCCTGCAGTACGCGAAGGAGCAGACGCCCCCCGAGATCTGGGTGCTGCCGGGTTTCAAGCTGATCAACATGGTCATCACCGCCGCCTGGGCCGTGGCCTTCGCGCTGATGGTGCTGGCCGACGTGGCGATGGTCTACGTGCCCTCGCTGCCGCTGTGGGTGGGCATCGCGGTCACGGTCGCGGCCATCGTCGGTGCGATCCGCTTCACGCAGTGGTACCCCGAGCACATGCGCGCGCGCTTCGAGGCCGCGGCCGGAGGCTGAGCGCCCGCCCCCACGGGTGGCGCGGTCGGGCCATTGGTGCCACCATGGCCGGATGACCCACACGAACCACCATCATCTCCACCATCCCACCGAGCCCGTGGCCGCGCCGCGCGGCATCGACCACATCGTGGCCGGTGTGTCGGCCAGCGATGGCGACGGCGTGAAGCTCACGCGCGTGCTCGGGCAGCCGCTGCAGAAGCGGCTCGATCCCTACCTCATGCTCGATGCCTTCGGCAGCGACAACCCCGGCGATTACGTCGGCGGCTTTCCGAACCATCCGCACCGCGGCTTCGAGACGGTCACCTACATGATCGCCGGCCGCATGCGGCACCGCGACAGCGCGGGCCACGAGGGCCTGCTCGAGAACGGCGGCGTGCAATGGATGACCGCGGGCCGTGGCCTGGTGCACAGCGAGCTGCCCGAGCAGCAGGAGGGCCTGATGGAAGGCTTCCAGCTCTGGCTCAACCTGCCGGCCGACGAGAAGCTGCGCGAGCCCTGGTACCGCGACATCCAGAGTGCCGAGATTCCCGAGTTCACCACCGCCGAGGGCGTGCACGTGCGCGTGATCGCCGGCGCGAGCCACGGCATCGAGGGCGCCGTGCGGCGCGAGCGCACCGAGCCGCTGTACCTCGATATCACGCTGCCGCCGGGCGCCGAGTTCGCCCAGCCGCTGCCGCCGTCGCACAACGCGCTGGTCTACGTGTTCCGCGAATCGCTGTGGATCGCGGGCAGCGAGGTGCCGACGCGGCGCATGGCCATCCTCGCGAACGAGGCCGGCAGCGACGGCGTGCTGCTGCGCGCCGGCTCGACCAACCACAGCCCGGCGCGCGCGCTGCTGATCGCGGGCCACCCGTTGAACGAACCCATCGTGCAGTACGGCCCGTTCGTGATGAACACGCCCGAGCAGATCAAGCAGGCGGTCGACGACTTCCGCCAGGGCCGCTTCGGCTGAGCCGGCGCCGACGCGGCGGTGCGGCCTGCGCCTACCGCGTGTCGGCATGGAAGGCGGCGCGCGGGGCCGGTTGGGGCTTCTACCTTGCCCGCATGCCCCCCACGATCCGAAAAGGACAGGCGCCCGCCACGCTGCAGCGCGCCGAGTTCCACGAACGCTTCATGCAGGACTTCCAGGATCCGGCCTTCCAAGCCGAGTCCGAATCGCTGCGGCGCATCGAGCTGATCGCCTGGGAGGCCTATCAAGAGGGCCGCAAGGCGCCCGTCACGCGCAAGGCCGGGCCCGGCTATGCCGACCCCGACTACGAGCTCTCGGTCGACTGGCTCGAGGCCAAGGCGCGCATCGACGCGGCGCACGCGAAATGGGCCGATCCGCAGAGTCATTCGCGCGTGCTGCTGGTCAACGGCTCGCCGCGCAACGACGGCACCTGCCCCGGCGAGATCTCCAAGACCTGGCGGCTGACGCAGATCGCGCGCGAGGTGCTCGAGGGCAGCGGCGTGAAAACCGACCTGCTCGACCTGAGCCTCCTGACCTCCGACTACGGCCGCGAGATCCATCCGTGCAAGGGTTGCGTCTCGACCGCGATGCCGCTGTGCCACTGGCCCTGCAGCTGCTATCCCAACCATTCGCTGCGCCAGACCGGCGACTGGATGAACGAGATCTACGAGCGCTGGACCGCCGCGCATGGCGTGATCGTGCTCACGCCGGCCCACTGGTACCAGGCCACGAGCCCGCTCAAGCTGATGATCGACCGGCTGGTGTGCGCCGACGGCGGCAACCCCGACCCCACCAGCACGCACGGCAAGAAGCCCGAGGAGGCCAAGGCGCTCGAGCTCGAGGGCTGGGGCTATCCCAAGCACCTCGATGGCCGGGCCTACGGCGTGGTGGTGCACGGCGACGTGGCCGGCATCGAGAGCGTGCGGCGCAACCTCTGCGACTGGCTCGACTGGATGGGATTGATCGATGCGGGCAACGCAGCGCAGCTCGACCGCTACATCGGCTACTACGAGCCCTATGCCACCAGCCACGACACGCTCGATGCCGATGCCGACGTGCAGGAGGAGGTGCGCAACGTCGCGCGCGCGGTGGCGCAGGCGGTGCGGCAGCTGCGCACCGGCAAGCTCAAGTCGCCTGACCGGGGCCTGAAGAAGCCGCGCCCGAAGTAGCCGGCGGAAGAAATCGGCGAGCCCCGCGGCCGCCCATTCACCATTCTTTACGCAGGCTCACGCAGGGCTCACCGACGGGTTACAGAAGGCTTCCACACTTCGTCTCACCAGCTGCCCATCGGCGGCGGTTCTTCGAAAGGAAGCACTCTCATGATTTCTCTTCGCCAACGCATCCTCTGGGCCGGCCTGCTGGGCTCGGCTGCCCTCGCATCGTCGGGCGCCTTCGCTCAGACGCCGGCGCCCACGGCCGCGGCTCCCACCGCCGCCGTGGCGCAGGCGGACGGCGCGGCACCGCAAGGCAAGGCCCGCGCCGAGCACAAGCGCATGGATCCGGCCAAGCGCTTCGAGCGCATGCAGGAGCACCGCGCCAAGCGCCTCGCGGCCCTCAAGGACAAGCTGAAGCTCAATGCCTCGCAGGAAAGCGCCTGGTCCAGCTACACCAGCGCGACCCAGCCGGCCGGCCCGCGTCCCGATGGCCAGCGCATGACCCGCGCCGACTTCGCCAAGCTGACCACGCCGCAGCGCATCGAACGCATGCAGGCCCGCCAGGCCGAACGCAGCGCGATGTTCGCCAAGCGCGCCGACGCCACGAAGTCCTTCTACGCCGCGCTGACGCCCGAGCAGCAGAAGACCTTCGACGCCGAGACGATGCACTTCGGCGGCCACGGCCACCGTTTCCATCGCGGCGGCCACGACGCGCAACCCGCCAAGGGTTGAGCCGCTCCCGCCGTCATGACCGGTCCTGGCGGCCGGTCGTGAACGAAAAAAGGCCCGCAACGCTTCGCGCGTCGCGGGCCTTTGTCGTTGGCGACCCCGTTTACTTGGGCGTGCCGGTCTTCTCGGTCGGGTTGGTCGGCACCGCCGGGCGTTCGCCCGGCTGGCCGAAGTGCGGCTTCACCTTGCGCGTCTGCTGGCTCACTTCCCAGCGCGACTGCTCGCCGGTCGGTGCCATCACCATGTTCGGCTGGCCGTTCATCGTGGTGCTGGCCTCGCCCTTGGGCACCAGCGTGTTGGTGTTGTTGCGGTTGTGGGCGCGCGCCTCGGCCTTCACGGCCTCGCGCGACACCGGCTCGAAGCCGTCGGGGCGCTGGGTGGGGTTGGCCACGCCCGTGGCGGACTGCGTGCTGGCCTGGCCGCCCACCGCCGGATCGGGCGCGGCGGGCATCGAGGAGGTCTGCGCCATCGCGAAGCCGCCCGCGCCCATCAGGCCGGCCAGCAGGGTCGCTCGAAGAAGTCGTTGCTGTGCGTGTTTCATGGTCGGGTCCTTTTCTGTCTCTGGTAGTGAGTAGGTGAGAAATCCCGGGCGTCTTTCGCGACGCCCTGAGGTCACCGTAGGAGTGGCCCCGCGCGGCCCGTGTGGGGATGGGACAGGCCTGCCTGTAGGAACCGGCCGTCGGGGTGCGCAGGTGTCGCGGGCCCTGCGCGTCGGATGGCCGGACGGCGCCAAGAGAAGGTGGCGCGTTCCTACAGGCGGGGTGGATGCGGCCACGTACAACCGTCATCGATGTCCTCTCCACCGACGATCTTTTCGACCGAAACCGACTCCGCGACCGCGGCGGCGAACCCGCCTGCCCCCGTGGCGGCCGCCGGCAATGCCGCCGCGCCGGTGTCGCTGAAGGTGATGACGGTGAACACGCACAAGGGCTTCACCGCGCTCAACCGCAAGTTCATCCTGCCCGAGCTGCGCGACGCGGTACGCACCGTGGGCGCCGACGTGGTGTTCCTGCAGGAGGTGCTGGGCACCCACTCGCGCCATTCGCGCCGCGTGAGCAACTGGCCCGAGGCGCCGCACTACGAATTCCTGGCCGACACCATGTGGCCGCAGTTCGCCTACGGGCGCAACGCGGTCTATCCCAAGGGCCACCACGGCAATGCGCTGCTGTCGAAGTTTCCGATCGTGCACCACCGCAACCACGACGTGTCGGTGGCCGGGCCCGAGAAGCGCGGGCTGCTGCACTGCGTGCTGCGCCTGCCGGGCCGCACGGTCGACGTGCATGCGATCTGCGCCCACCTCGGCCTGGCCGAGGCGCACCGGCAGCAGCAGCTCGAACTGCTGTGCCACATCGTGCGCGACGAGGTGCCGGCCGATGCGCCGCTGATCGTGGCGGGAGACTTCAACGACTGGCGCGGCCGCGCGCATGCGACGCTGGCCGAGGGCGCGTCGTTGCGCGAGGTGTTCGTGCACGCGCACGGCCATGCCGCCAAGACCTTCCCCTCGCGCTTCCCCGTGCTGCCGCTGGACCGCATCTACGTGCGCAATGCCGGCGTGCACGCGCCGGTGGTGCTGCCGCGCCGGCCCTGGTCGCACCTGTCCGATCACGCGCCGCTGGTGGCCGAGATCGATCTCTGAAGGCGCATCCATCCATGAGCAACGGCAATCCCTGGGTCGCGGGCAACCGCATCGAGCTGCTGGAGAACGGCGAGCAGTTCTTTCCGCGCGTGTTCGAGGCGATCCGCGCCGCGCAACGCGAGGTGGTCATCGAGACCTTCATCCTGTTCGAGGACAAGGTGGGTCTGGACCTGCACGCCGCGATGCACGAGGCGGCACGGCGCGGCGTGAAGGTCGACCTGATGATCGACGGCTTCGGCTCGCCCGATCTCTCGCGCGAGTTCCTCGAGGAACTGAGCCAGGCCGGCGTGAAGGTGCGCGTGTTCGATCCGGGTCATCGCTTCCTCGGTCAGCGCTTGAACGTGTTCCGCCGAATGCACCGCAAGATCGTGGTGATCGACGGCGAGCGCGCCTTCGTCGGCGGCATCAACTATTCGGCCGACCACTTGATGGACTTCGGCCCCAAGGCCAAGCAGGACTACGCGGTCGAGCTCGCCGGACCGATCGTGGCGCAGATCCACCATTTCGCGCTGCGCGCGATCGCGGTCGGCGGCAAGGGGCCTGGCTGGTTCCGGCGCCGGCTCAGGCAGGCGCCGCCCGTGGGCGACACGGTGGCCGGCGATGTGGAAGCGATGTTCGTCACGCGCGACAACCGCCACCACACCAACGACATCGAGCGCCACTACCGCGCCGCGATCCGCAGCGCGCGCGAGCGCATCGTGATCGCCAACGCCTACTTCTTCCCGGGCTATCGTCTGATCAAGGAGTTGCGGCGCGCGGCGCGGCGCGGCGTCGACGTGCGGCTGATCCTGCAGGGCGAGCCCGACATGCCGATCGTGAAGACGGCCGCGAGCATGCTCTACCACCACCTGCTGCACGCGGGCGTGCGCATCTACGAATACTGCGAGCGGCCGCTGCACGGCAAGGTCGCGCTGATGGACGACCGCTGGAGCACCGTGGGCTCGAGCAACCTCGACCCGCTGAGCCTGTCACTCAACCTCGAAGCCAACGTGGTGGTGCGCGACACGGCCTTCAACGCGCTGCTGCACGAACGGCTCGACCACCTGATGCAGCACAGTTGCAAGCAGATCGACACGGCCGACCTCGCGAGCGAATGGAGCGGCTGGCGGCTGGTGCGCAGCTTCTTCATCTTCCACTTGATGCGCTGGTATCCCTCGTTGCTGGGCTGGCTGCCGCGCCACGTGCCGCGGCTCAAGCCGGTGGAAGTCACCGACATGGGCGACCGGCGGCGCCGTGACCACGGCGACGGGGTCGAGGGCGCGCCCGCGTCGACGGAGGCCGCATGACGGCGGCGGCTGGCGGCCGCCTGCATGCGTTGCCCGCCAGCGGCTGGCGCCGCGCCTGGCCCTGGGCCAAGCGAACGCTGGTGTGGGGCTTCTTCGGGCTCGTGGCCTGGCTGCTCGTGAGCCAGGCGCGTTCCATCGACTGGCACGAGGTCGGCGACGCGATCGCCGCGCTGCCTTTGCCGACGCTGCTCGGCGCCGGTCTGCTCGCGGCCTGCAGCTTCGCGCTCTACAGCACCTACGACCTGCTGGGGCGCCACCTCACGGGCCACCCCCTGCGTGCCGGCACGGTGATGGGCGTGACCTTCATCAGCTACGCCTTCAACCTCAACCTCGGTTCGCTGGTGGGTGGCGTGGCCTTCCGCTACCGGCTCTATTCGCGGCTGGGCTTGCGCAACGACACCATCACGCGCGTGCTGGGCTTCAGCATGCTCACCAACTGGATCGGCTACCTCGTGGTGGCCGGTGTCGCCTTCTTCTTCTGGCCGCTGGGCCTGCCGCCGGCATGGAAGGTGGATGGCGAGGAGTTGCGGCTGCTGGGCGCGGCGCTGCTGGTGCTGGCCGCGGTCTATCTGCTGGTGTGCGCCTTCGCGCACGAGAAGCGCTGGCATGTGCGCGGGCACGTGCTGCGCACGCCGACCCTGCGCATGGCGCTGCTGCAGTTCCTGCTGTCGTGCGCCAACTGGTCGCTGATCGGTGGCGTGATCTGGCTGCTGCTGCAGGGCCAGGTGGCCTATCCGCAGGTGCTGGCCGTGCTGCTGGTGGCCGCGGTGGCCGGCGTGATCACCCACGTGCCGGCGGGGCTCGGCGTGCTGGAAGCGGTGTTCGTCGCGCTGCTCGCGCACCAGGTGGCCGAGGCGCAGCTGCTGGCCGCCCTGCTCGCCTACCGCGGCCTCTACTACCTGCTGCCGCTGGTGGTGGCCACGCTGGCCTATTTCGCGACCGAGTGGCGCGCGCGGCGCGGGCGCCGGGCCCGAGGCCTGCCTCCGAAGTCACCGGCCTGACGCCTACGCGAATTTCAGGCCGATGGTTAGGACTTCGTCACCAAAGCTGTAAAACGCCACGGAATGTGCTCAGGTTTTTGTTGCACTGCAGCAATTGCCATGCGGCAGGCCTATAGTGGACCGATCTTCTCCGCAGGCGTTTCGGCGCTCTCCACGATGCCGCCCTCTTCTCTTTCCTCTTCCAGCCTTTCGACTTGGCCGCTATGGCCGCTGCGCGAATGGACCGAGCTCGCGCTCAAGACGCAGGAAATGCTGCTGTCGTCTGGCACCGTGATCCGCCTGCGCACCGAGCGCATCGCGCAGGCGGGGCTCGCGCCGAGTGCCGACGACCTGGTCGAATTCCGGCGCATGGGCGACGAGAAGCTCGAGGCCGCGCATGCCTCGGGTTTCGCGATGGCGCGGCAATGGCACAGCAGCCAGATCGGCCTCGCGAGCCGCATCTGCCAGCAGTGCCTGCATGGCGCCGCGGCCTTTCTTTCGCTGGCCGGCAGCGTGACGCCGGCGCAGGCGGCCGAGCATGGCGATGCGCTGATCCGCGCCGCCTCGCGCGCCGCGCACGCGGCCCAGCGCTGGCCGAACAGCACGGCGCGCATCGCGAGCGAGGGATTGAAGCCGATCCACGCGGTGGCGACCGCCAACGCGCGGCGGCTCGGCGCGCAGGCCGAGGGCTGAGCGCCGCGCTCAGCCGCGCGCGGGCATCAGCGTCAGCAGCGTGATCTCGGACGGCGCGCCGAAGCGCTTGGGCGGGCCCCAGTAGCCGGTGCCGCGGCTCACGTAGATCCACATGTCCTGCAGCCGGTGCAGGCCCGCCGTGAAGGGCTGCTGCATCGGCACGAACAGGTTCCACGGGAAGAACTGGCCGCCATGCGTGTGGCCCGAGAGCTGCAGCTGGAAGCCGGCCGCGGCCGCCTTCGGCGCGCTGCGCGGCTGGTGCGCGAGCAGCACGCGCGTGTGCACCAGCGGCGGCGCGTCGTCGAGCGCGCGCTGCGGATCGCTCTCGTGCGAGGCGTCGAAGTGGCCCGCCGTGTAGTCGGTCACGCCGGCCAGCACCAGCTGGCTCTCGAAGGTTTCCTCGTCGTTCTGCGCGCCGCGCACGTTGCGCGTCTGCAGCACCACGTGCTCGTTGAGCAGCACCTGCAGCCCGAGGCGGCGCAGCTCGTCGATCCAGGCATGGGCGCCCGCGTAGTACTCGTGGTTGCCGGTCACCACGAAGGTGCCATGGCGCGCACGCAGCCCCGCCAGCGGCGCGATGTGCTCGCGCAGCTCGGGCACGGTGCCGTCGACGAGGTCGCCGGTGATCGCGATCGCGTCGGCACCGAGCCGGTTCACCGCGTCGACGATGCGCTGGATGTAGCTGTTGCGGATGGTCGGGCCGACGTGGATGTCGCTGAGCTGCACGATCGTGAAGCCCTTGAGCGCGGCCGGCAGCCCGCGGATCGGCACGTCGACGTGCTTCACGTCCGCGGTGCGGCGCGCATTGACGAAGCCGATCAGCGAGACCAGCGTGGCCAGCCCGAACACGGCCAGCGCGCTCCAGGGCCGCAGCGTGTCCCACGGCACCGCGAGGCCGGCCACGCGCTGCGCGACCCAGGCCAGCAGCAGGCCGGCGTCGCGCGCCAGCGTCAGCACGAACATCGACGAGAACCAGCCCATGCTCAGCAGGCCGGTCCATTGCAGTGCGCCGTGCAGCGGCTTCTTGCGCGGCGCGTGCCGCGACAGGAAGGGCAGCGGGATGGTCAGCGCCGACACCGCCAGCGCCAGCAGGCCGATCGGCCAGGCCGGCGTGAGCCCCGCGGCCGCGGGCAGCAGACGCAGGGCGATATAGGCATGCAGGAGCGCGGTCAGCACGCTCAGGGGACGGATCGGCATCGGGGCAATGGGTTCGGGCACTGCCCGGGACACGCCATCTGCAAGGCGCATGCCGTGCATTCAAGTCGCCGTAACGCTATTTTTTCAATAGCGCAGCATGCCCGGATATCGGGTGCCGTGCCGCCCGCGGCGAGGTGAGCGCATGCATCCGGCGCCTGAGCCGCCGTGGCTGCGTGCGCTTACTGCACCGCGCGCGTGCCCGCCGCGGCCATGTCGGTGCCCGCCGGCCAGAGGAAAGTGGCCTTGGTGGGTTCGCCGAAGACCACATGCAGCGGCTGCTTGAGCGTCTGGCCGCGCAGCGTGGCCTCGACCTGGTAGCTGCCGGGCTCGAGGCGCGCCACCATGAACGGTCCGCCCGCCACCACGTTGTCGAGCAGGGCCACGCCGCGGCCATCGCGCACCGTGACGTGGACGTCGGCCGCGAAGTCCGCGCCCTGGTGATCCTTGATCGCGAATTCGAAGCTCGCCGGCCAGCGCGGCAGGACCGTTTCCATCAGCTTCGCCTCGTCGCTGCCGATGCCGCCGCTCATGTACTCGATGCCATGCGACATGCGGATCGGCGGGTTGAACGCAGCCTGGGCCGAGGAGGCGAGCGCGCCGAACGCGAGGGCGCCGCACAGCAGGGCGGCGGCCAGGGGCCGCGCGCGCGGTGAAATCAGGGGGGTCATGGTGAGTCCTTTCTTTCCTTGCTCTCGTGGCGAAAAACCACGGCGCCACTGTGCGGCGCACGGCTTAGACAGGACTTAACGGGAACGGCGCGGCGGGTGGCCGCCGGCCGTGGACGCGGCTCGGTGGCGCCTCAGCGCGCGGCGCTGGTCTGCGCCATCGCCTGGGTTTCGGGCTGCGGCGGCAGCACCGAGGCCATGTCGAAATTCGACGGCCACATGAAGGTCGCCTTCGACGGGATGCCCGCGAACACCACCAGCGGCTGCGTCAGCGTGAGGCCGCCGAGCGTGACGTTGACTTCGTAGGCGCCCGGGTCGAGCCGCGCGAGCATGTACGGACCCTGCGACAGCGCTTCCATGATCGCTCGGCCGGTGTAGCGCTCGCGCACCTCGACCTTGGCGCGGGCCGGGAAGCTCGCGCGCTGCGCGGGGCTGCCGTTGATGCCCAGTTCAATGGTGGCGGCCCAGCGCGGCGACACCATCTGCATGAACGCGGCTTCGTCCTTGTTGCTGCCGCCGCACATGTATTCGACGCCCTGGGCGGTCTGGATGGGCGGATTCGGGGCAGCGTGGGCCGGAAGGGTCGCGCCGAGGAAGGCGGCCGTGCCGCACGTTGCGATGGCGGCCAGGGACCGGCTGAGACGCATGGATTTCATTGCTTCGGTGTCCTCGATCAGGGGTGACGCGGAATTCGTCGAGGATTTTGCTTAGCAAGACTCGGGCTAGATATAGCGTTTACGAGGAACGATCCTCGCCGAGGCTTTGAACGCTATTGTTTTAATAGCTGGTGACGGGCTTGTGACAAGCGTTTACAGAGTCTGTGGTCATTCACCCTCAGACAAACCCTTGGTCGCCCGCGCGAACCGCCCGCGTTGCGTGTGCGCACTCCGCCTGGAAGCGGCATGGGAATGGTGCGCGGACTTCGGGCGCCCATGAAAAACGCCGCCGGGTGCGAACCACGGCGGCGTGACGGCGAGGGCGGAATCGACTCAGACGTCGATGTTCGCCGCCCGCAGCGCGTTCTGCTCGATGAACTCGCGGCGCGGCTCCACCTCGTCGCCCATCAGCATCGTGAACACGCGGTCGGCCTCGATCGCGTCGTCGATCTGCACCTTGAGCAGGCGGCGCACGTTCGGGTCCATGGTGGTTTCCCACAGCTGCTCGGGGTTCATCTCGCCCAGGCCCTTGTAGCGCTGGCGCGCGGTGGCGCGCTCGGCTTCGCCGATCAGCCACAGCATGGCCTGGCGGAAATCGAGCACCTTTTCTTCCTTGGCGCGCTCGCCCTCGCCGCGGCGCACCACCGCGCCCTCGGGGCTCAGCAGGTTGCGGAAGGTGTCGGCGGCGCCGGCCAGCGCGGCGTAGTCGGCGCCGTGCACGAAGTCCTGCGTGATCACGCTGCTCTTGATGTTGCCGTGGTGGCGGCGGCTGATGCGCAACAGCGGCTTGTCGGTGCGCGCGTCGAACTCGTTGCTGACCTCGGCCGGCACGCCGGTGGTGTTGAGCTCGCGCAGCTTGGCCTGCAGCGCCACGGCCGAGGCCTCGGCCGCGGGCGTGGTGTCGAGGTCGAGCGCCACGCCGTCGGCGATGGCGCGCAGGGCCTCGGCATCCATGAAGTTGCGCAGCCGGTGGATCACGGCCTCGGCCACCTGGTGCTTGCGCGCCAGTTCGGCCAGCGTGTCGCCGCCGAGCGTGGTGGAGTTGGCGCCGCCGGTCTGGATGCTGGCGTCCTTCAGCGCGACCTTGAGCAGGAAGGCGTCGAGCGCATTGCCGTCCTTCAGGTACTGCTCTTCCTTGCCGACCTTGACCTTGTACAGCGGCGGCTGCGCGATGTAGATGTGGCCGCGCTCGACCAGCTCGGGCATCTGGCGGTAGAAGAAGGTGAGCAGCAGCGTGCGGATGTGCGCGCCGTCCACGTCGGCGTCGGTCATGATGATGATGCGGTGGTAGCGCAGCTTGGCGACATTGAAGTCGTCCGCGCCGCCGCCCGGCGTGCTCGCGCCCGCGCGGCCGATGCCGGTACCCAGCGCGGTGATCATCGTGAGGATTTCGTTGCTGGTCAGCAGCTTCTCGTAGCGCGCCTTCTCGACGTTGAGGATCTTGCCGCGCAGCGGCAGGATGGCCTGGAACTTCCGGTCGCGGCCCTGCTTGGCGGAGCCGCCGGCGGAGTCGCCCTCCACCAGGTAGACCTCGCACAGCGCCGGGTCCTTCTCCTGGCAGTCGGCCAGCTTGCCCGGCAGGCCCATGCCGTCGAGCACGCCCTTGCGCCGGGTCATCTCGCGCGCCTTGCGCGCCGCTTCACGGGCACGCGCGGCTTCGATGATCTTGCCGCAGATGATCTTGGCGTCGTTCGGACGCTCCTGCAGGTAGTCGGTCAGCAGGCGGCCGACGATGTCCTCCACCGGCGCGCGCACTTCGCTGGAGACCAGCTTGTCCTTGGTCTGGCTCGAGAACTTGGGCTCGGGCACCTTCACGCTGAGCACGCAGCACAGGCCCTCGCGCATGTCGTCGCCCGAGACCTCGACCTTCGCCTTCTTGGCGAGCTCGTTCTCCTCGATGTACTTGTTGATGACGCGCGTCATCGCGGCGCGCAAGCCCGTGAGGTGGGTGCCGCCGTCGCGCTGCGGGATGTTGTTGGTGAAGCACAGCACCTGCTCGTTGTAGCCGCTGTTCCACTGCATCGCCACTTCGACGCCGATGTGCGTGCCGGGGATGCCGCCGTAGGTGTCGGCCGGCTTCTCGCCCTCGGCATAGAACGAGTTCGGATGCAGGACGGTCTTGCCCTTGTTGATGAACTCGACGAAGCCGCGCACGCCGCCGGCGCCCGAGAAGTCGTCTTCCTTGCCGCTGCGCTCGTCCTTCAGGCGGATGCGCACGCCGTTGTTGAGGAAGCTCAGCTCGCGCAGGCGCTTGGAGAGGATCTCGTAGTGGAAATCGTTGTTCTCCTTGAAGATCTCGGTGTCGGGCAGGAAGTGCACCTCGGTGCCGCGCTTGTCGGTGTCGCCGATGATCTTCATCGGCGAGACCTCGACGCCGTTGACCGTCTCGAGCAGGCGGTCCTGCACGAAGCCGCGGCTGAACTCGAGCTCGTGGATCTTGCCTTCGCGCCGCACCACCAGGCGCAGCATCACGCTCAGCGCGTTCACGCAACTCACGCCCACGCCGTGCAGGCCGCCCGAGACCTTGTAGCTGTTCTGGTTGAACTTGCCGCCCGCGTGCAGCTCGGTCAGCGCGATCTCGGCGGCCGAGCGCTTGGGCTCGTGCTTGTCGTCCATCTTCACGCCGGTCGGGATGCCTCGGCCGTTGTCGGTCACCGAGATCGAGTTGTCGGAATGGATGGTCACGACGATGTCGTCGCAGTGGCCGGCGAGTGCTTCGTCGATGGAGTTGTCGACCACCTCGAACACCAGGTGGTGCAGGCCGGTGCCGTCGGAGGTGTCGCCGATGTACATGCCGGGGCGCTTGCGCACGGCCTCGAGGCCTTCGAGGATCGTGATCGAACCTTCGCCGTAGGAGTTGTCGGGCGTGATCTCGATCGGCACCGCGTTGTCGATCTCGGGTGTGTAGACCGGTTCGGTGTGCGGCACTTCCGGCTTGTTCTCTTCTGCGCTCATTCGGATATTCCTCTATCTCTCACGGGATTCACGGGGTCGCACCGGCTCTGGGGCACCCGGTTTTTCAGGCCTCTTGAAAGAGCAAACCCGCGGGGCTGCCGCGGGCTGTCTGCGCAAGGCGCTGTGGTGATGCGGGGTGACTAGATCCGCATCGGCATCACGACGTACTTGAAGGAAGCGTTGTCGGGGATGGTCAACAGCGCGGAGCTGTTGGAATCGGCCAGGTCCAGCTTCACCATGTCCTGGCCCATGTTGGCCAGCGCGTCGATCAGGTAGGTGACGTTGAAGCCGATCTCGATGGTGTCGCCGCCGTAGTCGATGTCGAGCTCGTCCTGGGCTTCTTCCTGCTCGGCGTTGTTCGAGGCGATGCGCAAGGTGCCGGGCTCGATGTTCAGGCGCACGCCCTTGAACTTCTCGCTGGTCAGGATCGCGGTGCGCTGCAGGCTGGCCAGGAGCGGCGCGCGGCCCAGCGTGACCGAGTTCTTGTGGTTCTTCGGGATCACGCGGTTGTAGTCGGGGAACTTGCCCTCGACCAGCTTGGTGACGAACTCCATGCCGCCGAAGCTGAACTTGGCCTGGTTGTTGGCGAACTGCATCTCGATCGCGCCTTCGGCGTCGGACAGCAGGCGCTGCATCTCGAGCACGGTCTTGCGCGGCAGGATCACTTCCTGGCGCGGCACTTCCACGTCGAGCGTGGCCGAGGAGAAGGCCAGGCGGTGGCCGTCGGTGGCCACCAGGCTCAGCTGCTTGCCCTCGGCGACGAACAGGATGCCGTTGAGGTAGTAGCGGATGTCGTGCACGGCCATCGCGAACGAGACCTGCGAGAGCAGGTCCTTCAGCGTCTTCTGCGGCACGCTGAACACCGGGCCGAAGTTGGCGGCTTCCTGCACCAGCGGGAAGTCTTCCGCGGGCAGCGATTGCAGCGTGAAGCGGCTCTTGCCGCCCTTGAGCACCAGCTTGCTCGCGCTCGATTCGAGGCTCACGGTCTGGTCGGCCGGCATGGTGCGCAGGATGTCGATCAGCTTGCGCGCGCCGATGGTGGTGGTGAAGTTGCCTTCGTCGCCGCCGAGCTCGGCGGTGGTGCGGATCTGGATCTCGAGGTCGCTGGTGGTCAGCTGGATCTGGCCACCGGTCTTGCGGATCAGCACGTTGGCGAGGATCGGCAGGGTGTGGCGCCGCTCCACGATGCCCGCCACCGACTGCAGCGCGGCGAGGACTTTGTCTTGTGTTGCCTTCAGGACGATCATGTCTTCTACCTCTTCTCTTATCTCTTTGAATCAGCTTGGTCGATCAGGGCCCCACCGCCCCGCGCAGACCGCCATTCTCCGCTGTCGCGGCGTCCGGCCTGGTTGACTTTGGTTTTCAGTTTCAACCCTTGAGCGTCTGCTCGAGCACGTGAAGCTGCTGGTTGAGCTCGGTGAGCTGCTGGCGCTCGCCCGAAATCTTGCGCACCGCGTGCAGCACGGTCGTGTGGTCGCGGCCGCCGAACAGCTCGCCGATCTCGGGCAGGCTCTTCTGCGTCAGCTCCTTGGCCAGGTACATCGCGATCTGCCGCGGCCGCGCGATCGAGGCCGGGCGCTTCTTGCTGTACATGTCGGCGACCTTGATCTTGTAGTAGTCGGCCACCGTCTTCTGGATGTTTTCCACCGAGATCTGCCGGTTCTGGATCGACAGCAGGTCGCGCAGCGCCTCTCGCGCCAGGGCGATCGAGATCTCCTTCTGGTTGAAGCGCGAATAGGCCAGGATCTTGCGCAGCGCGCCCTCGAGCTCGCGCACGTTGGAGCGTACGTTCTTGGCCACGAAGAAGGCGACTTCCTCGGGCATCTCGGCGCCCTCGACGCGGGCCTTGTTGATCAGGATCGCCACGCGCATCTCGAGCTCGGGCGGCTCGATCGCCACCGTGAGGCCCGAGTCGAAGCGCGAGACCAGCCGCTCGTGGATGTCCGCGAGGCCCTTGGGATAGGTGTCGCTGGTCATCACGATGTGCGACTTCTTGGCCAGCAGGGCTTCGAAGGCGTTGAAGAATTCTTCCTGCGTGCGGTCCTTGTTGGCGAAGAACTGCACGTCGTCGATCAGGAGCAGATCGAGCGAGTGGTAACGCTCCTTGAACTCGTCGAAGGTCTTGCGCTGATAGGCCTTGACCACATCCGAGACGAACTGTTCGGCGTGGATGTAGAGAACTTTGGAGTCGACCCGGTCGGCCAGCAGCCGGTTGCCCACGGCGTGCATGAGGTGGGTCTTGCCCAGGCCCACGCCGCCATAGATGAAAAGCGGGTTGTACAGGTGCCCGGGCATGCCCGCCACGTGCATCGCCGCGGCGCGCGCCATGCGGTTGGCCGTGCCCTCGACCAGGGTGTCGAAGGTGAGGCCCGAATTGAGGCGGTTCTTGAAGCCGGCGGCCGGCGGTTCCTCGCCCGGGCCGGCCACGTCGCGCGGTACGTCGGTTTCGGTCATGACCGCCACGGGTGCAGCGCGCACGGGGATTTCCCGAGGAGCAAGCGCTAACTCGATGGCGACGGGCTGGCCGTAGATCTTCTCGGCCATGCCGGCGATCTTGCCGGCGTACTGGGCCCGGATCCAGTCGAGCTTGAAGCGGTTGGCGACGAACACCGTCATGCGCGAGAGGTCGTCGGCGACCTCGGCGGTGAGGGGCTTGATCCAGGTGTTGAACTGTTGCTCGGACAGCTCCTGCGCGAGCTGGTCGACGCAGGCCTGCCAGAGGCTTTCGCCGATGCCGTCAGTCGACATGGGCGCTCGGATTTTGGATGGTTCCCTCTGCCATTTTTTGCTATTTGTATTGTGGATATTCTCTGCTGGAAGGCGCCGCGCATTCTAACTTGTCAAAACCTTATCCACATACCCTGGACGGCTGGGGAAAGGCCCGCAAAGTCGCTCGAAGATTGTTGTGGGGCCGAATGTTTGCGATAATTGCGGGTTTCCCTGAAAACCTCTTTGCGTCTTTCGGGGTCCGACCGAAACCACCGGCTGAGCCCAGCGAGGCCGGAACCAACCGCACCCAGCGCCTTTCGCGCATTCCTCGCCTGTCGAGCCCATGGATTCCCCATGGTCCGACGACCGCGGAACTGCCGAAGAAACAGGGGAATCAGGAAATCTCATCATGAAACGCACCTACCAAGCATCCAAAGTCCGCCGCGCCCGTACCCACGGCTTCCTGGTCCGCATGAAGACCCGTGGCGGCCGTGCCGTCATCAACGCACGCCGCGCCAAGGGCCGCAAGCGCCTGGCCGTCTGACGCCCGACCCACGGCAGTTGCCAGCAGCAGGAACGCCCGGGCCAGCTTCGACGGCTCGCGCCAGCGGCGTGTCCAGTCCGGCTCCCATGCAGCGGCTCAAGACCCGCGCGCAATTCCAGGCCGTTCTCGCAGGTGCCACCGTGGCCCGCACTGCCCATTTCGCATTGCATCGCTGCGCGCTCGATTCCGAATCGAGCGCGCAGCTTTTTGCGTCCGACGATGTCTGGCTGGGCGCGATGGTGCCCAAGCGCTGGGCGCGCCGCGCGGTCACGCGCAATGCGATCAAGCGCCAGATCTACAGCGTGAGCGCCCTGCCCCACGCGGGTCTGCCGCGCGCGGCGCACGTGGTTCGCCTGAAGTCGGCCTTCGACCGCAAGGAATTCGTGAGCGCCTCGTCCGAGCGGCTCAAGCGAGCCGTGCGGGCCGAGCTCGAACTGTTGCTGGAGCGCGCCGCGCGCCCGGCACCGGCGCGCGCGCCCGCCGCGCCACCCGCACGGTCTTCGCCATGAAACGCCTGCTGATCGGCCTCGTCAAAGGCTACCGCCTGCTGCTGAGCCCCTGGCTCGGCCAGTCGTGCCGTTTCGAGCCGACCTGCTCGGTCTATTCGATCGAGGCGCTCGAGGTGCACGGCGCCCTCAAGGGCAGCTACCTCACGCTGCACCGCATCGCGCGCTGCCAGCCCTGGTGCCAGGGCGGGCACGATCCGGTCCCACCGAAATCACAGCGTCGCACGGACCGGTCAGGCTCGCTGTTTTCGTCTCTTCTCTCCTCCGACAAGAAGTCTTCGTCATGAACGATATACGCCGCACGATCCTGTGGGTGATTTTTGGGTTCTCGCTGGTGCTGCTGTGGGACCAATGGCAGGTCTTCAACGGCAACAAGCCGACCTTCCTGCCCTCGACCAAGCCTGCCGCCACGGCGCCCGTGCCCACCACCGGCGCCGCCGCCGCCGGCAGCAGCGTGCCCAGCGCCAGTGCCGCACCGGGCGCCAGCGCCGGTGCCGTGCCCACGCAGGCCGCGGCCGCCGCGCCGAAGGAACAGGTCACGGTCACCACCGACCTGTTCAAGGCGACCATCGACAGCGAAGGCGGCACGGTCAACTACCTCGAGCTGCTGAAGTACGACGAGAACGACCGCACCAAGCACGTGGTGCTGTTCGAGAACGGCTCGCCCGCCACGCGCTACCTCGCGCAGACCGGCCTGCTGAACCAGGTCGATACCGGCGAGCGCTTCCCGAACCACCTGACGCCGATGGCGCCCAAGGCCGGTCCGCGCGAAATGGCCGCCGGCCAGAACACCCTCGAGGTCGGCTTCGAGAGCGCCCCCGTCGGCGGCCTCAAGTACGTCAAGACCTATGTGTTCCACCGCGGCGACTACGCCATCGGCGTGCGCCATGAAGTCGTCAACGTGAGCGACCAGCCGCGCGACGCGCAGCTCTACATGCAGCTGCTGCGCCACGGCACCGTGGCCTCGAGCACCATGTTCGGCACCAACACCTTCACCGGCCCGGCCGCGTACACGAACGAAAAGAAGTTCCACAAGCTCGCGTTCACGGACATCACCAAGGGCAAGGTCGAGCCCCCGCCGGCCGCCAACGACGGCTGGATCGCCATGGTCCAGCACTACTTCGTGTCGGCCTGGCTGCTGCGCGGCGACCCGGCGAGCGAAGGCCTGAAGCGCGAATTCCGCGTGAAGGACCTGGGCGACAACCTCTACACCATCGCCATGGTGGCCACGCTGCCGAAGATCGCCCCGGGCGCGACGCAGACGGTCAACAGCACGCTGTTCGCCGGTCCCGAGGAAGAGAAGAAGCTCGAAGCCATCGCGCCGGGCCTCGACCTGGTCAAGGACTACGGCATCTTCGCGATCATCTCGAAGCCGCTGTACTGGCTGCTCAACCAGCTGCACGGCCTGATCGGCAACTGGGGCTGGTCGATCGTGGCGCTGGTGGTGCTGCTCAAGGCCGCCTTCTACTGGCTCAACGCCAAGGCCTACGCGAGCATGGCCAAGATGAAGGCCATCAACCCGAAGATCATGGAGATGCGCGAGCGGCTCAAGGACAAGCCGCAGGAAATGCAGCAGGAGATGATGCGGATCTACAAGACCGAGAAGGTCAATCCGATGGGCGGCTGCTTCCCGATCCTGATCCAGATCCCGGTGTTCATCGCGCTGTACTGGGTGCTGCTGTCGTCGGTCGAGATGCGCCACGCGCCCTGGATCGGCTGGATCACCGACCTGTCGGCACCCGACCCCTGGTACATCCTGCCGATCGTGATGACGGCCACCTCGCTGCTGCAGACCTGGCTGAACCCGACGCCGCCCGATCCGATGCAGGCCAAGCTGATGTGGATCATGCCGCTGGCCTTCAGCGTGATGTTCATCTTCTTCCCGGCCGGCCTGGTGCTGTACTGGATCACGAACAACATCCTGTCGATCGCCCAGCAGTGGGTGATCAACAAGCGGCTCGGCGTGCTCGGCAAGTAGGCCGGCGCGACGTCACCGTTTTCCCCGAGGGGCCGCGCGAGCGGCCCTTTGTCGTTTTTGCTGAAAGAATCCGCCCATGCTCGCCCGCGCCTCCGATCCCATCGTCGCCATCGCCACCGCTTCCGGCCGTGGCGCGGTCGGCATCGTGCGGGTGTCGGGCGTTCGGCTCGCCCCGCTGATCGAGGCGCTGTGCGCGCGGCCGCTCAAGCCGCGCGAGGCCACCTACCTGCCCTTTCGCGATGCGGCGGGCGAGGCGGTCGACCACGGGCTGGCGATCCATTTCCCCGCGCCCCATTCGTTCACGGGCGAGGACGTGCTCGAGCTCCAGGCCCATGGCGGCGCGGTCGTGCTGCAACTGCTGCTGGCGCGCTGCCTGGAGGCCGCGGCCGAGCTCGATGCCGTCACCGGCCGTCCCCGGCTGCCGGGCCTGCGCGTGGCTGAGCCCGGCGAATTCAGCCAGCGCGCCTTCCTCAACGGCAAGATCGACCTGGCCCAGGCCGAGGCGATCGCCGACCTGATCGATGCCAGCACCGAGGCCGCCGCGCGCAGCGCGGGGCGCTCGCTGTCGGGCGCCTTCTCGCGCGAGATCCACACGCTGCGCGACGCGCTGATCCACCTGCGCATGCTGGTCGAGGCCACGCTCGACTTTCCCGAGGAAGAGATCGATTTCCTGCAGAAGGCCGATGCCGCGGGCCAGCTGGCGCGGCTGCAGGGCCAGCTCGCGGCCGTGCAGCAACGCGCGCGCCAGGGCGCCCTGCTGCGCGAGGGCATCAAGGTGGTGATCGCGGGCCAGCCCAATGCCGGCAAGAGCTCGCTGCTCAATGCGCTGGCCGGCGCCGAGCTCGCGATCGTGAGCGCGGTGGCCGGCACTACGCGCGACGTGGTGTCGCAGACCATCCAGATCCATGGCGTGCCGCTGCACGTGGCCGATACCGCGGGCCTGCGCGAGAGCAGCGACGAGGTGGAGCAGATCGGCGTGGCGCGCGCCTGGGGCCAGATCGAGAGCGCCGACGCGGTGCTGTTCCTGCACGACCTGACGCGTGCCGCTGCGCCCGACTACGCCGCGGCCGACGCCGGGATCCTGCGCGGCCTGCGCGAGAAGCTGCCCGCGGGCGTGCCGGTGCTCGACGTGTGGAACAAGCTCGACGCGGCCGGCTCGGCGTCCGCGCCGGCCGAAGGCATCGCGCTGTCGGCCAAGACCGGTGCCGGCATCGAGGCGCTGCGCGAGCAGCTGCTGGCCATGGCCGGCTGGCAGGCCGTGCCCGAGGGCGTGTACCTGGCGCGCGCGCGCCATGTGCAGGCGCTGGGGCAGGTCGAGATGCACCTGGCGCTGGCGGCCGAGCACCTGGCGGCCCATGCCCAGTCGCTCGACCTGCTGGCCGAGGAACTGCGGCTGGCGCAGAACGCGCTCAACGAGATCACCGGCGAATTCGGCGCCGACGACCTGCTGGGTGTGATCTTTTCGCGTTTCTGTATCGGCAAATAGCGACACTCCACGCGGCCGGCGCCGTCATCGCGTAAACATTTGTAGCCGAAATGTGGGCCGTTCGCGGATACTCCGGCTGAACTGCCCGGGGGCGAGTGAGAGCAGCATGTCCATCCAGAACCTGAGCCGCGCGATCGCGGACAACACCAGCAACGATGCCTTTGCGCTGATCCTCAACGTCCAGCAGTGGGACACGCTGGCCGGGTATCTGCAGCCGCAGGACGTCAACGTCGGCGACGTGCTGATCGCCCAGGGCGCGCAGGACCGTTCGGTCTTCTTCCTCGAGAGCGGCGCGCTCAGCGTGCACCGCGTGAGCAGCAAGGAGCAGATGCGCCTCGCGGTGCTCACCGCGGGTGCGGTGGTCGGCGAAGGTTCGTTCTTCTCGCGCCAGCCGCATGCGGCCAACGTGGTGGTCACCGGTGCCGGCCGGGTCTGGCGGCTCACCACCACGCGCTTTTCCGAGATGTCGAACCGGCAGCCCAACCTCGCGCTCGAGCTCACGATGGCACTCGGTGCCGTCATCGCCAAGCGCATGGCGCACCGCTCGAAGCGCGTGGCGGTGACCTGAGGCGGCACCACCAGACGACGAGCCCCATGCGGCCCCTGCCAGCCGGCGTGCATTTCCTGGATTGCTCCACTTCGCCATGGCCCTGACCTGTCCCGTCTGCAGCGCGGAGAACCGCGAGGGCGCGAATTTCTGCATGCGCTGCGGCGAGCGGCTGACGCCCGCTTCCGCGCCGCCGATCCCGGCCGCGCCCACGCCCAACCCGAGCACGCGCTTCGAGCGCGAATGGGCCGCGACCGCGCCCGCGCAGCTGCGCGCTCCGACCATTCCCGGCGAGCTCTACGATGCGGCCGCCGTCACGCCCGGCGGCGGCAAGGGCCAGCCGCGGGACGGCGATGCCGACCGGACCGTGCTGGTCGGCAGCGGCAAGCCGACGCGCGCGCCGAAGCCGGAGTCCTCGTCCGACGAATCCGCCGAGGCCCGGCGGGCCCGCCGCCGCGAGCGCGCGCAGGCCCAGGCGGCGCAACCGGCGGTCGGCCGGCGCGGCATGTGGCTCTGGGTTGGCCTGCTGGTGCTGGGCGTGGCGATGATCGCGGCGGGCTGGTATGGCTTCGGCAGCCGCGGTGCCGCGCCTGCGGCACCCACGCCGGCCGTCGTGGCGCCCGCGCCGCAACCGGTGCCGGCACCACCGCCCGCGCCCATCGAGCCGGCTCCGGCGGCGGAAGCGCCCCCGGCCCCAGTGGAGCTCGCCGCGCCGGCCGTGGAGGAACCCCCCGCACCCGCGGCCAGGCCCGTCGCGGCCGCTCCGCCGAAGGCCGCACGCAAGGCGGCGACTCCCGCCGCAGCGCCGGCCGTGGCCGAGGCACCCGCGGCAGCCCCACCCCCCGCGGCCCCCGCGCCGGCACCGGCGGCCGCGCCGGCCGATCCGCAATCGCAGTGCGGCGACCGCAACTTCATCGCCAGGGCCCAGTGCATGGCCGCGCAATGCGCCAAGCCCGAGTTCCGCGGCCACGCGCAGTGCGAGGCGGTGCGGCGCCAGCAGCAGCTCGAGGAAGAGAAGCGCAACCCGACGCTGGCGAACTGAGCCTGGCCGGGCTCAGCCTTTCTGCAGCCGGTCGATCGCCATCGCCAGCGCGGCCGGCTTGCCCGACAGCACCAGCGTGTCGCCGTCCGAGAGCACCGTGTCGTCGGCCGGCACGCGCGCCTGGCCGTCCTGGCGCCGCAGGCTCGCCACCCGCACGCCCAGGCCCTGCAGCGACAGCCGTTCCAGCGTCTGGCCGATGGCGCGCGCGCCTTCCGTGAGCGTGAAGGTGTTCAGGCGTTCATGGTCGAGTTCGTCGGCGTTGTCGTCGTCGGCGCCGTGGAAGTAGCCGCGCAGCAGGTTGTAGCGCGCGTCGCGCTGGTCCTGCACCACGCGGATCACGCGCCGCATCGGCACGCCGACCAGCGCCAGCGCATGGCTGGCGAGCATCAGCGAGCCCTCGATCGCTTCGGGGACCACCTCGGTCGCGCCGGCGGCCTGCAGCTTCTCGAGGTCATGGTCGTCCTGGGTGCGCACGATCACCGGCACCTGCGGCGCATGGGCGCGGGTGTTGGCCAGCACCTTCATCGCGCCGGGCACGTCGAGGTAGGTCACGACCACCGCGCTGGCGCGCGCCAGGCCCGCGGCCATCAGCGCCTGCAGCCGCGCGGCGTCGCCGAACACCACCGAGTCGCCGGCCGCGGCGGCCTGCCGCACGCGGTCGGGATCGAGGTCGAGCGCCATGTAGGGAATGCCTTCGCGCTCGAGGATGCGCGCCAGGTTCTGGCCGCAGCGGCCATAGCCGCAGATGATCACGTGGCGCGCCGTGTTGATGGTCTTGCGCGCGATGCTCGTCATCTGCAGCGACTGCTGCAGCCAGTCGCTGGCCACCAGCTTGCGCACGATCGCGTTGCTGTACATCACGATGAAGGGCGTCGCCAGCATCGACAGCACCATCGAGGCCAGCACCGGGTTGGCCAGCCAGGGCGGCAGCAGGCTGCGTTCCTGGGCCAGCGTCAGCAGCACGAAGCCGAACTCGCCGGCCTGCGCGAGGTAGAGGCCGGTGCGCAGCGACACGCCCGAGGTCGCGCCCAACCCGCGCGCGAGCAAGGTCACGAGGCCCAGCTTGAACAGCAGCGGCACCAGCAGCAGCACCGCCACCAGCAGCCAGCGCTCGACCACGATGTGCCAGTCGAGCGACATGCCCACGGTGATGAAGAACAGGCCCAGCAGCACGTCGTGGAAGGGGCGGATGTCGGTCTCGACCTGGTGCTTGTACTCGGTCTCCGAGACCAGCATGCCCGCGATGAAGGCGCCCAGCGCCAGGCTCAGGCCCGCGAATTCGGTGAGCCACGCCAGCCCCAGCGTGACCAGCAGCACGTTGAGGATGAACAGCTCCTCGCTGCGCCGCCGCGCCACCAGGGTGAGCCACCAGCGCATCACGCGCGGCCCGCCGTACAGCAGCACGCCGATCAGCAGGCAGGCCTTGAGCAGCGCGAAGCCCAGCGCCTTGGCCAGCGCCTCGGGCGGCGCGCCCAGCGCGGGGATCAGCACCAGCAGCGGCACCACAGCCAAGTCCTGGAACAGCAGCACGCCCATCACGCGCTTGCCGTGCTCGCTCTCGAGCTCGAGCCGCTCGGCCATCAGCTTGACCACGATGGCGGTGCTGCTCATGGTGAGCGCGCCCGAGAGCGCGAGCGCGGTCTGCCAGCCCAGGCGCCAGTCGGGCGGCAGGAAGGAGGCGATCAGCAGCGCGCCCACGGTGGCGATCGCCATCGTCAGCAGCACCTGCAGCAGCCCGAGCCCGAACACGTGCTTGCGCATCGCGCGCAGCTTGGGCAGGCTGAACTCGAGCCCGATCACGAACATCAGGAACACCACGCCGAATTCGCCCAGGTGCCGGATGCCTTCGGAGTTCTGCGCCAGCGCCAGCGCATGCGGGCCGATCAGCACGCCGGCCGTCAGGTAGCCGAGCATCGGCGGCAGCTTGAGGAAGCGGCATGCCACCACGCCGATCACCGCGGCCACCAGATACAAGAGCGTGAGATCGAACGAAGACATGGTGGGCGATGCTAGAGCAAGAGCCGTGCGCGCGTGGCGCGGCTTCCGGGGCCATTCCGGGTCATGGCGTAGGGGCTCGCCGGGAACCGCGGGGCGGTGGGGCGCGGCCCGTAAAATCCGCCGATGCCCTCCAGCCCCCCCACGCCCCCCGTGGTCGACCCCGCCGCGATGCTCGCGCGGGCGCGCGCCACCTTCGACATCGAAGCCGAAGCCGTGCTCGGCCTCAAGGCGCGCGTGGGCGACAGCTTCGTCGATGCCGTGCGCAAGATCCTCGAGGTGCGCGGCCGCGTGGTCGTGATGGGCATGGGCAAGAGCGGCCACGTCGGCCGCAAGATCGCCGCCACCCTGGCATCGACCGGCACGCCCGCGATGTTCGTGCACCCGGCCGAGGCCAGCCACGGCGACCTCGGCATGATCAAGGCGGTCGACCTCGTGCTCGCCATCTCCAACAGCGGCGAGGTCGAGGAGCTCACGGTGATCCTGCCGGTGGTCAAGCGCCAGGGCGTGCCGCTGATCGCGATCACGGGCCGCGCCGATTCCACGCTCGCCAAGCATGCCGACATCGTGCTCGACGCCGGCGTCGCCAAGGAAGCCTGCCCGTTGAACCTCGCCCCCACCGCGAGCACCACCGCCCAGATGGCGATGGGCGACGCGCTGGCCGTGGCGCTGCTCGATGCGCGCGGCTTCGGCTCGGAGGATTTCGCGCGTTCGCATCCGGGCGGGGCGCTGGGGCGCAAGCTGCTCACGCATGTGAGCGACGTGATGCGCTCGGGCGACGACGTTCCGCGCGTGCCGCCTTCGGCGACGATCAGCGAGCTGATGCGCGCCATGAGCAACAAGGGCTTCGGTGCCGCGGCGGTCGTCGATCCCGCCGGCCGTGCGCTGGGCATCTTCACCGACGGCGATCTGCGGCGCCTGATCGAGGCGGGCGCCGATCTGCGCTTGCCCACGGCGCAGGAAATCATGCACCGCGACCCCCGGACCGTCCGCGTCGATGCGCTGGCCGTCGAGGCCGCCGAATTGATGGAGGAATGCGGCATCACCCGGTTGTTCGTGCTCGATGCGTCGGGGGTGATCGTCGGTGCGCTGAACACCAACGACCTGATGCGCGCGAAGGTCATCTGATGCCCTTCGAATTCCAGCCAGAGACATTGCTCGCCGCGCAGGACATCCGCATCGCCTTCTTCGACATCGATGGCGTGCTGACCGACGGCGGCGTCTACTTCACCGAGCACGGCGAGACCCTCAAGCGCTTCAGCATCCTCGACGGCTACGGCCTGAAGCTGCTGCGCAAGGCCGGCATCCTGCCCGCAGTGATCACCGGGCGCGATTCCAAGCCGCTGCGCGTGCGGCTCGAGGCGCTCGGCATCGAGCACGTGCGCTACGGCACCGAGGACAAGCTGCCGGCCGCCGAGGCCATGCTGCAGTCGCTGGGCTTCGATTGGCCGCAGGCCGCGGCCATCGGCGACGACTGGCCCGACCTGCCGGTGCTGGGGCGCGTGGGTTTCGCGGCGGCGCCGGCCAATGCGCACGTCGAGGTGCGCGACGCCGTGCGCTACGTGACCCGCGCGCGCGGCGGCGAAGGCGCGGCGCGCGAATTCTGCGATCTGCTGGTCACGGCCAGCGGACAGTACCGCCGCCTGCTCGATGTCGCACGGAACACCGCCCTATGAAGCAGGCCTGGAACCTCCTGCGCGGCGTCCTCGATCGCGTCACCATCTACCTGCCGATCATCCTGACGGCCGCGGTCGCGCTCGGCACCTACTGGCTGGTGCGCAATGCGCCCAAGCTGCTCGAGCCGACCGCCAAGGTCGCGCCCACCCACGAGCCCGACTACTTCATGCGCGGCTTCGTCATCAAGAACTTCCTGCCCAGCGGCGACCTGCGCAGCGAGCTGTTCGGCAAGGAAGGCCGGCACTACCCCGACACCGACACCATCGAGGTCGACGAGGTGCGCATGCGCTCGGTGTCGCCGCAGGGCTTCACCACCCACGCCACCGCCAACCGCGGGCTGTCGAACTCCGACGGCAGCGAGATCCAGCTGTTCGGCAACGCGGTCGTCATCCGCGACGCGGCCGTCGGTGCCAACGGCAAGACCTCGCCGCGCCTGGAGTTCCGCGGCGACTTCCTGCATGCCTTCCTCGACACCGAGCGCGTGCAGTCGAACAAGCCCGTCACGCTGATCCGCGGCACCGACCAGTTCACCGCCGACACGATGGACTACGACAACCTGACCGGCATCGCCAACCTCAACGGCCGCGTGCGCGGCACGATGGTGCCCTCGGCCAAGGCGGCCGGCACCGCGGGCAAGCGCTGAGCGCCGCGCCATGACCGCCGCGCCGTCGCCCCTCGTCTTCATCACCGGCGCCTCCAGCGGCATCGGCCAGGCGCTGGCCGCGCGCTTCTACGACGCGGGCTACCGGCTGGCGCTGGTCGCGCGCCGCACCGGCGAGATCGAAGCCTGGGCCACCGCGCGCGGCCTCGACCGCGGCCGCTACCTGATCTACAGCGCCGACGTGGCGCGCACCGACAGCATCGTGGCGGCCGGCGTCGCCAGCATCGAGCGCCAGGGCGTGCCCGACGTGGTGATCGCCAATGCAGGCATCAGCGTGGGCATCGACACCGCGGAGCGCGAGGACCTCGACGTGCTGACGCAGACCTTCGCCACCAACAACGTCGGGCTGGCCGCCACCTTTCACCCGTTCGTGCGCGCGATGAGACAGCGCGGCAGCGGGCGGCTGGTCGGCATCGCGAGCGTCGCGGCCATCCGCGGACTGCCGGGGCACGGCGCCTACTGCGCGAGCAAGGCCGGCGTGGTCGCCTACTGCGAGAGCCTGCGCGGCGAGCTGCACGGCAGCGGCGTCAAGGTCGTGACCCTGCTGCCCGGCTACATCGACACCCCGCTCACGCAGGGCAACCGCTACGGCATGCCGTTCCTGATGAAGCCCGAGGCCTTCGCCGACCGGGCGCTGGGCGCGATCGAGAGCGGCGCCAGCTATCGCGTGATTCCCTGGCAGATGGGCGTGATCGCCAAGATCATGCGCATGCTGCCCAATGCGCTGCTCGACCGCGCGGTGCAGGGACGCGGACGGAAGAAGCGGCGCGGCGAAGGCTGAACCCGGGCCGCGCCGGCCGCGGCAACGAAAAAGGCTCCCGAAGGAGCCTTTTGTCTTTGTTGGAAAGCGATCAGTAGCCGCTGTTGCCGCCGCCACCGTAGCCGCCGCGACCACCGCCGCCGCCGCCACGCGGGCCGGCGCCGTAGGGGCTGCGGAAACCGCCATCGCCACCACCGCCGCCGCCACCACTGCGGCCACCGCCGCCGTAGCCACCACCGCCGCCGCTGCGACCGCCGCCACCACCGCCGTAGCCGCCACCACCGCCGCCGCCGTAGCCACCGCCACCACCGCCGCCATAACCACCACCGCCGCCGCCGTAGCCACCGCCACCACCGCTGCGCGGGGGACGTGCTTCCATCGGACGGGCTTCGTTGACGACCACGCTGCGGCCGCCCAGGGGTTGGCCGTTCATGCCGTTGATGGCGGCCTGTGCTTCCGCTTCACTGCCCATCTCGACGAAGCCGAAGCCCTTCGAGCGGCCGGTATCGCGTTCCATCATGACCTTGGCGCTGGTCACAGCACCGAACTGACCGAATGCCTGCTCCAGATCACCGTCGCGCACCGAGTAAGGCAGGTTGCCGACGTACAGTTTGTTGCCCATCAAGGGACTCCTATAAACACATCAAGAAAAGCGATGGAGTCCCGATTAGCATCACTCAAACGAGAGCCGCCGAGTCGCGCGAAACTGTCCGATCACCCAGTGCCTCCAGCCCGAAATGAAAAGGGAGGCTCGTGCATTATGGGTGAAATACAAGAAATGCAAGCAGGAATTTGCTTCTTGCGGTAGCACGGATTTTGCCTATTGGAGTTAGCGCACGCTTACTAACCAAGCCCCGCACCGGGCCTTTGACACTTAAGGGTTAGAATTCGTCCGTCATTGGGGAGTAGCCGCCTTCCGTCTACGAGAAGGGCCCGCGTCAACAGACTTGTCCTGCCCCACACAGGACATGGCGCGGGCAGTGAAGAACAACACCTGGCGAGACCATTGACCGTGCAACTTCGGGAAATTTGGCCGAAGGTGTTGCACGGTCAATTGCGTCCCTTCGGCCAAGGAACCGTTTTTTCATGGAAGCTTTTCTCGTCGCGACCGGTGTCGTCGCGCTCGCCGAAATGGGCGACAAGACCCAGTTGCTCGCCCTCCTGCTGGCAGCCCGTTTCAGAAAACCCTGGCCGATCGTGGCGGGCATCTTCGCCGCCACCGTCATCAACCATGCGCTCGCGGGCGCGGTCGGCAACTGGATCACCCACTGGCTCGGCCCCGACATCCTGCGCTGGATCCTCGGCGGCTCCTTCATCGCGATGGCGATCTGGATGCTGATCCCCGACAAGCTCGACGACGACGATGCCCCGCGCTCCTCGCACTTCGGCGTCTTCGGCACCACGGTGGTCGCCTTCTTCCTCGCCGAGATGGGCGACAAGACGCAGATCGCCACCGTGATGCTCGCGGCGCGCTTCACCGAGGCCTATTTCTGGGTCGTGGTCGGCACCACCTTCGGGATGATGCTGGCCAACGCGCCGGTGGTCTGGCTCGGCGACCGCATCGTCAAGCGGGTGCCGATCAAGCTCGTGCACTCGATCTCGGCCGTCATCTTCCTGGTGCTGGGCGTGGTCGCGCTGATCGGCTGGTAGCGCCGCCGTCCAAAGCCCGGGGCCTGCCGTCCCGGGCCCGCGGCGATATACTGCCGCTCGCGCCGATTTGCTCCAGCTTGCGGGCGCTTGATAAATACAGCTAAAGACGGATGCCGTGACCCGGCTCGTTTTTGGCGAGGCCGGGTTTTTCATTTCATGTCCTCGTTGGTCGTCACTCCCCAGTCGATGCAGTTCGCGGGCCCGCTGGCCCTGCGCAGCGGCGCGACCATCGGCAGCTACACGCTCGCCTACGAAACCTACGGCACGCTCAATGCCGAGCGCAGCAATGCGGTGCTCGTGTGCCACGCCCTCAATGCCTCGCACCACGTCGCGGGCGTCTACGAGGGCCAGGCCCGCTCCGCGGGCTGGTGGGACAACATGGTCGGGCCCGGCAAGCCGCTGGACACCGACCGCTTCTTCGTCATCGGCGTCAACAACCTCGGCTCCTGCTTCGGCTCCACCGGGCCGATGCACGTGAACCCCGCGACCGGCCGCGTCTATGGCGCCGACTTCCCGGTGGTCACGGTCGAGGACTGGGTCGACGCCCAGGCCGCGCTGCTCGACGCGCTCGGCATCCGCACGCTCGCGGCGGTGATGGGCGGCAGCCTCGGCGGCATGCAGGCGCTGTCGTGGACGCTGCAGTACCCCGAGCGCGTGCGCCACGCGGTGGTGGTCGCGAGCGCGCCCAACCTCACGGCCGAGAACATCGCCTTCAACGAGGTGGCGCGCCGCGCCATCGTGACCGACCCCGATTTCCACGGCGGCCACTTCTACGAGCACGGCGTGATCCCCAAGCGCGGCCTGCGCATCGCCCGCATGATCGGCCACATCACCTACCTCAGCGACGACGTCATGAACGCGAAGTTCGGCCGCCTGCTGCGCAACGCGGTCGAAGGCGAGTCCGGCGGCGACGACGCGGCCTATCGCTACTCCACGCAGGAGATCGAGTTCCAGATCGAGAGCTACCTGCGCTACCAGGGCGACAAGTTCAGCGAGTACTTCGACGCCAACACCTACCTGCTGATCACGCGCGCGCTCGACTACTTCGACCCCGCGCGCGAACACGGCGGCAACCTCACGGCCGCGTTCGCGCGCGCCAGCGCCAAGTTCCTGCTCGTGAGCTTCAAGACCGACTGGCGCTTCTCGCCCGCGCGCAGCCGCGAGCTGGTGAAGGCGCTGCTCGACAACCGCCGCAACGTGAGCTACGCCGAGATCGACGCCCCGCACGGCCACGACGCCTTCCTGCTCGACGACGTGCGCTACATGGGCGTGGTGCGTTCCTATTTCGAGCGCGTGGCCCAGGAGACAGCATCGTGAGCGACAACGACATCCAGCGCCACATCGCCGCGCTCGTGCCCGAGGGCTCGCGCGTGCTCGACCTCGGCTGCGGCGACGGCGCCCTGCTCGCGCTGCTGCAGCGCGAGCGCGGCTGCACCGGCTACGGCGTCGAGATCGCCGACGGCAACGTGCTGCAGTGCATCCGCCGCGGCGTCGACGTGATCCAGCTCAACCTCGACGAAGGCCTGGCGATGTTCGACGACGCCACCTTCGACGTGGTGCTGCAGATCGACACCCTGCAGCACCTGCGCAATGCCGAGGTGATGCTGCGCGAGACCGCGCGCGTGGGCCGCTTCGGCATCGTGGCCTTCCCCAACTTCGCGCACTGGCCCAACCGCATCAGCGTGGCGCGCGGCCGCATGCCGGTCACGCGGCGGCTGCCCTACCAGTGGTACGACACGCCCAACATCCGCGTGGGCACCTTCAAGGACTTCGAGGTGCTCGCGCGCAAGAACAACCTGCGCGTGCTCGATGCCTTCGGCCTGCAGGACGGCCGCGACGTGCGCTGGCTGCCCAATGCGCGCGCCAGCACCGCCGTGTTCAAGTTCGAGCACGGGGGCTGAAGGCGCCCCGCCGCCCATGGCGTTCACGCTCGCCCAGCCGGTCCACAGCGAACTGCTGATCAAGAAGAGCCGCTTCATCGGCTGCGTGCAGTCCGTGCCCGACCGCGAGGCGGCGCTGGCCGTGGTCGCCGCGCTGCGCGCCGCGCACCCGGGCGCGGCCCACGTGTGCTGGGCGCTGATGGCCGGCGGGCAGTCGGCGGCCAACGACGACGGCGAGCCGGGCGGCACCGCGGGCCGGCCGATGCTCGAGGTGCTGCGCCACCAGCAGATCGAGGGCGCGCTCGCGACCGTGGTGCGCTATTTCGGCGGCGTGAAGCTGGGCGCGGGCGGCCTGGTGCGCGCCTACACCGACAGCATCGCGCAGGCGCTGGCCGGCGCGACCCTGGTGCCGCTGGTGCGCCAGCGCACCCTGCGCTGCGAGGTGCCCTATGCGCTCGAGGGCCTGGTGCGGCGCGAACTGGCCGCGGCCGGCGCGGTGCTCGAGTCGGTGGCGCACGCCAGCACGGTGGCCTTCGTCTTCGCGCTGCCCGAGACCGCGGCCGAGGCCTTCATCGCGCGCCTCGACGATGCTGCCCAAGGGCGCGTCGCCTGGCCGCGGGCGTGAGCCGCTTGCGCGGCACGGCGGGCGCGGCTGCTTCGTCGGGCGCCAGCGCCGTCATCGCGAGCACGCCGCGCGGCGCCAGCGGCAAGGCCGCCGCAGTGCCTTCGTCGTCGTAGGGGCGGCGCGCCATCTCGGCCGTCACGATGCCGGTGGGCACCGCGAGCACGCCCCAGCCCAGCAGCATCATCACCGAGGCGATCGCGCGGCCCAGGTCGGTCTTGGGCACCAGGTCGCCGAAGCCCACCGTGGCCATGGTCGAGATCGCCCAGTACACCGCCACCGGGATGCTGGTGAAGCCGTGCTGCGGGCCCTCGACCACGTACATCAGCGTGCCCATCACCAGCACCACCAGCATCACGAAGCCGACGAACACGATGATCTTGCGGCGGCTGGCCGCCACCGCCGAGACCAGCGCGCGGTACTCGGCCGAATAGCGCGAGAGCTTGAAGATGCGGAACACGCGCAAAAGCCGCAGGATGCGCACGTCGATCAGGTAGGCGAGTTCGGGCGTGAGCACGGCCAGGAAGGTCGGCAGCAGCGCCAGCAGGTCGATCACGCCGTAGAAGCTCAGCGCATAGCGCAGCGGCCGCTTCACGCAGGCCAGGCGGCCCAGGTACTCGAGTGTGAAGAGCGCGGTGAAGCACCATTCGAGCACGCCGAAGACCGAGCCCCAGCGCAGGTGGATGGCCTGCACGCTGTCGAGGATCACCACCGCCACGCTGGTCACGATCACCGCGATCAGCACCAGGTCGAACAGCCGGCCCGCGCGCGACTCGGATTCGAAGATCACCGAGAACAGCGAGCGGCGCCAGCCATGCTCGGGCTTGCCGAAGCGCGCGTCGCCGGCCGCGGCCTCGGCCGTGAGGGAAGCGATGGTGTCTCTCGAGAGGAAGGTCGTCATGGTGGCGGATTGTCCGACGCGCCCATGGTTGGCACCGTCGCCGAATCGGGCGATGATGGCGGGCGATCGATTTATTCGGTTACGCCTCTTGCGCAATGAAGTGCAAGAGGTACCGGGTGCATTCTTACGATAGTCGTTTTCATGAGGAGCTCTCTTTTGGCCACTTCTTCCTCCCCTTTCTTCGGCAAGCGCGACCGCGAAAACGATGCATTGACCTCCAGGCCCGCGCCGCTCGTGGGCTCGGGCACCAACCTCTCGGGCTCCCCCGTCAATCCCTCCTCGTTGACCGCCCAGGCCGGCCTCAATGCCGCCTCGGCCGCCGCACCCGCAGCCAAGGAAGGCGGCAGCAAGCTCACCGTCGGTCCCAACATCAAGCTCAAGGGCGTCGAGATCACCGACTGCGACACGCTCGTGGTCGAAGGCCTGGTCGAGGCCACGATGGATTCGCGCCTGATGCAGATCGCCGAGCAGGGCGAGTTCAAGGGCTCGGCCGAGATCGACATCGCCGAGATCCGCGGCGTGTTCGACGGCAACCTCACGGTGCGCGAGAAGCTCGTGATCCATTCGACCGGCAAGGTCACGGGCAAGATCCGCTACGGCAAGATCGTGATCGAGGAAGGCGGCCAGATCTCGGGCGAGATCAGCTTCGGCGCGAAGCCCGCGGGGCAAGCCGCGGCCTGATCAGGCTTTCTTCGAAGCCGTTCCGGTCTTCGCTTTCCTGGCCGCCGTGCCAGCCGCCTTCTTCGCGGCAGCCGGCGGCTTCGGCGTTCTGGGCGTCTTCGGTGCCGCTGCCGGTTCTTCCGCCGGCGCCGGCGGTTCCCAGCCCAGGCGCTTGAGCAATTCCGCCGCCGCCGCCGGTGCGCGCTCCTTCGCGCCGTTGATGAAGTAGACGAACACCTCGCGCGGCTTCGCGGCCGTTCCGGCCCAGCCCTGCGCGCGCTCGGCCCAGTCGTCGAGCGCCTTCGGCGCATAGCCGGTCTTCTGCTTCGCGTCGGCCATCATGAGCCGCGCATAGGCGAACTCGCCCTCGGGCTCGTCGAAGGACGGGAACTTGTCCGCGTCGGTGAAGACGGTCGACACCTTGTGCTTCTTCGCGAGCGCCTTGTAGGCCGGCACGATGAAGCTCTCGTGGCGCACGTCCATCACGTGGCGCAGCGGCGTGCTGCCCTCCTTCTTCGGCAGCAGCTCGAGGAAGGCCTCGAAGTCCTCGGCATCGAACTGCTTGGTCGGCATGAACTGCCAGACGATCGGCCCGAGCTTGGGGCCGAGCTCGGTCACGCCGCTGTCGATGAAGCGCCGGATCGATTCGCCCGCGGTGGAAAGCAGCTTGCGGTTGGTCGCGAAGCGCGAAGCCTTCATCGAGAACACGAAGCCCTCGGGCGTGTCGTCGCGCCACTTGCGGAAGTTGTCGGGCTTGAAGGTGCTGTAGTAGGTGCCGTTGATCTCGATCGCGCTGACGTGGCGGCTCGCGTAGTTCAGTTCCTTCGCGTGCGCGAGCCCCTTGGGGTAGAAGTTGTCGCGCCAGGGCTCGTAGGTCCAGCCGCCGATGCCCACCTTGATCCGAGTCGTCGATGCCTTGCTCACGTCGCCCTCCAGGTTGATCGACCGCACTCTACGCGCCCGCGGCCATGGGCGCAAAATGCGGCTTTTGTCTCGCCACCCCACCGCGGAGAACCCCGATGAACGCTCCCCTGCACCGCGAAATCCCCGCCGGCCTGCTCGACGCCGAGCGGGCCCTGTCCGACGTCACCGCTCAGTGGGACGGCGACATCGTGCGCCAGCTCACCGACTACATCGCCATTCCGGCCAAGTCGCCGGGCTTCGACAAGGACTGGTCGGCCCACGGCCACCTCGAGACCGTGCTGCGCAATGCCGCCGCCTGGGTCGAGGCGCAGAAGGTCGAGGGCCTGAAGCTGGAGATCGTGCGCCTCGAGGGCCGCACGCCGGTGCTGTTCTTCGAGGTGCCCGCCACCGGCACCGACATGCGCGAGACCGTGCTGATGTACGGCCACCTCGACAAGCAGCCCGAGTTCACCGGCTGGCGCAACGACCTCGGCCCCTGGACGCCCAAGTACGAGAACGGCCTGCTCTACGGCCGCGGCGGCGCCGACGACGGCTACGCGGTCTACGCCAGCATCGCGGCGCTGCAGGCCATCAAGCGCCAGGGCACGGCCCATCCGCGCATCGTCGGCCTGATCGAGACCTGCGAGGAGAGCGGCTCCTACGACCTGCTGCCCTACGTCGACGCGCTGCGTCCGCGCCTGGGCGAGGTCGAACTGGTGATCTGCCTCGACTCGGGCGCCGGCAACTACGACCAGCTGTGGCTCACCACCTCGCTGCGCGGCATGGCCAGCGGCACGCTCAAGGTCGAGGTGCTGACCGAGGGCATCCACTCTGGCGATGCCTCGGGGCTCGTGCCCTCGAGCTTCCGCATCATGCGCCAGGTGCTCGACCGCCTCGAGGACAGCGCCACCGGCCGGCTGCTGCCCGCGAGCTTCCACTGCGAGGTGCCGCCCGATCGGCTGGCGCAGGCCAGGGCCACGGCCGCGATCCTCGGCGAGGAGGTCTACAAGCGCTTCCCGTGGGCGCACTACGACTGCGGCGGCTCCACCATGTTCGCGCTGCCGACCACCACCGACCCGGTCGAGGCGCTGCTCAACCGCACCTGGAAGCCCACGCTGTCGGTGACCGGCGCCGAGGGTTTCCCGGCGCTGAAGGATGCCGGTAACGTGCTGCGTCCCTACACCGCCTTCAAGCTCTCGCTGCGGCTGCCGCCGCTGGTCGACGCGGCCGAGGCGGTCGCCAGCCTCAAGACGCTGCTCGAGGACAACGCGCCCTACCAGGCGCGCGTCACCTTCGAAAGCCACGGCGGCGCCACCGGCTGGAACGCGCCCACCATCACGCCCTGGTTCGAAGACGCGCTCAACAAGGCCTCGCGCGCCCACTTCGGCGCCTCCTGCGGCTACATCGGCCAGGGCGGCACGATCCCGCTGATGAACATGCTGAGCGCCGGCTTCCCGACCGCGCAGATGATGGTCTGCGGCGTGCTCGGCCCGAAGAGCAACGCCCACGGCCCGAACGAGTTCCTGCACGTGCCCTACGCCAAGAAGCTCACGGCCGCCGTGGCCGAGGTGATCGCGGCGCTGCCGGCCGCGCACCGCGCCGCGCGGGAAGCACCGGCGGCCGCGTGAGCCCGCGGGCCGCGTTGCCCGAGCCGCAGCGCGTGTCGCTCGCCGCGCCCGGCGGCGAAACGCTGGTGCTGCGCCGCCTGCCCGCGCCGGGCCCGGCACGCGCCGTGGTGGTGCTGGTGCACGGTCTCGGCGAGCATGCCGGCCGCTACCACGCGCTGGCCGAGCGGCTGCATGGCTGGGGCTTCGCCGTCTGGGCTCACGACCACCATGGCCACGGCGCCTCGAGCGGCGCGCGCGGCGGCCTGCCGAGCGAGCTGCGGCTGGTCGACGACCTCGCGCTGGTGATCGACGATGCGCGCGCCGCCAACCCGGGCCTGCCGCTGGTGCTGCTCGGGCATAGCCTGGGCGGACTGGTCGCGGCGAGCCTGGTGGCGCGCGGCGTGCGGCCGGTCGATGGGCTGGTGCTCTCGTCGCCGGGGTTCGACCCGGGCTTGAGCGGCGTCCAGAAGCTGCTGCTCGCGGTGCTGCCGCGCATCGCGCCCAACCTGCGCGTGGGCAACGGGCTCGACGACAACTTCCTCTCGCACGACCGCGCCGTGGTCCAGGCCTACCGCGACGATCCGCTGACCCACGACCGTATCGGCAGCCGGCTCGCGCGCTTCCTGGCCTACGAAGGCGAGACCGTGCTGCGCGTGGCGCCGCGCTGGCCGGTGCCCACGCTGCTGCTGTACGCGTGCGACGACCGGCTCGTGAAGCCGGCCGCGAGCCGGGCCTTCGCGCAGGCCGCCGCGGCCAGCGGGCAGGTCGAGGCGCATGGCTTCGAGACGCTCTATCACGAGCTCTTCAACGAACTCGAGGCGCAGCCGGTGTTCGATGCGCTCGAGCGCTGGCTGGAGCGGCGCTTTCCCGCCGCGGCCTGAGCGCGGGCGTTCAGGGCGCCGGCGCCCACACCGCGCGCTGCAGGTCGCGCTCGACCTCGCTCCACGCGATCGGCGCCACGTCGCCGAGGCAGCGGCCCTCGGCGCCCTCGAGCGCGACGCTCGCCACCGTCTGCTGCGTTTTCGGATCGACCGCGCCCTGCACGTACCAGCCCTCCTCGACCTGCAGCCAGATCGCCAGGCCCTCGCCCACCGGCTTGCCGAAGCGATGGACCATTCCGCCGTCGCCGACCGCGCGCTGCCAGCCACGCGCTTCCAGGCCGAGCAGGCCGGCATTCGTCACCGTGCGGCCGGTCCACTGCGGCAGCGCGCGTTGCGCGCGCAGCGCCGGGTCGAGCGCGAAGTGCGCCCGCGCGAGCTGCTCGAAGGGCTGCACGATCTCGTAGTCGGCCAGCACCGAGGCCCAGGCGGTGGCCAGCGCGGGGTCGCGCGCCGCGAACTCGAGCGGATGCGCGATGCCGATGCGCGCGCCCTCGTCGTCGGGCAGCGCGAAGGGATCGTCGTGCGGATCGACCAGCTCGCCCTCGGCGCTCGCGCGGAAGCTCGCTGCGAGTTCACCGCTCTCGTCGAACAGCCCCCACACCAGCTGCCGAACGAACACGCGCATCACCGGATGCCGCACCAGGAAGGCCATGAACTCGCCGTGCGTCCAGCGCCGCTGCTCGCACATCGCGGCCTCGAGCCGGCGCAGCTGCGTGGCCGCGACGGTCTTCGCCAGCTTGCGCAGTTCCTTGAGCTGCTCGGTCGCGGCGGCGGCCAGCGCCGCATCGTCGGCGGCATTGGGCTTGGGCAGCGCCTTCAGCGGCTTGCCCGCGGCGTCGCGCAGCAGCGGCTGCAGGCGGTCGTCCATCCGCAGCGCGAAGCGCCGCGGGCCGAAGTCCAGCGCCAGGCCCGCGCGCGCATCGAGCCCGAGCTCGGGCACCGTGCGGTCGGCCAGCTGCGCCAGGCTCAGGCCGCGCTGCGCCGCCACCTCGTCGAGCAGCGCCAAGGCCCGCGCGTTGAGGTCGGCGTAGCGCGTCTGGCGCGCGAGTTCTCCCAGGTGCATCAGCGCGGCGTCGCTGCCGATCTCGCCGAGCATCGCGAGCGCGTCGTAGGCGCGCACGCGGTCGAGCGCCGCGCGCCACTGGCGCAGCAGGCTCGCGAGCTGGCGCGCGGTCTCGTCGTCGCCGAGCCGGCCCTGCAGCGCGAACATCCAGCGCTCCTTGCCCGGGCGGCCATTGCCGATCCACCAGGCCAGCAGCGCGCGTGCGAAACGCGCCAGCGCCTCGGGCGCGACCGCGGCCTGCAGCGCCGCGAGGCCCGGGTACGGCGTCTCGGGCTGACCGAGCGCCATCGTCATCAGCACGTCGGGCAGCAGCGACAGGGGCAGCGCCCGCGTGGCGTCCTCGGCGAGCACCAGGCGCGGCAGGGTCGACAGCGGCAGTGACTTCGGCAGCACCGGCAGCGTCTCGGGCAGCAGGTGTTCGGGTGCGATGGCGAGCAGTTGCGACACGGCCTCGGCCGCGGCCGGGCCGTAGGCCATGGCTTGCGCATGGACCGCATCGGCATGGCCGGCTTCGTGCAGCCAGCGCAGCGCGGCCTGCGCCGCATCGCGTGCGATGCCCGGTGCGCCGAGCGCGTCGGGCACCAAGCCGCGCGCAGCGGTCGCGGGATAGCGGCCGAGCCAGGCGCAGGCTTCCTGCCGCACCCAGCGGTTGCCGTGGAAGCCCTTGGCGATCCAGGGCGCGAGCCGGTCCCATTCGATCACCGCGGCCAGCTCGAACATGGCGCGCGAGCCCTGCTTCAGATAGGGCGGCAGGCCCGGCAGCGCGGCCGTGCCGAAGCGATGCAGCAGCGGCCGCAGATAGCCCGCGTCGCCCATGGAGTGGCTCGCGGGTGGCAGCCGCGCGAACACCGCCATCGCCAGCGGTTCGGGCAACTGCCAGAGCTGGTCGCCGCAGCTCCACGAGTCGCCGGGCGGCTTGCCGAAGTCGTCCGCCGACAGGCTGGTGCCGTGGTCGCGGATCGCGTCCTCGATGCGCTCGGCCTTCAGGCCCAGCATCCACAGCGCCTTGCGCGGGCGGTCCCAGGCCCGGGCCTCGGGCGGCGGCTGCGTCGCGTGGTGCGGGCGCGGGTATTCGGCCAACTGGCGTTCGCCGCGCTGCCGAGCCTCGCGCACTTCATCGGCCAGCCACTGCGCGGGTTCGCCGCTGACCGGGGGATGGCGCCGCGGCACCGCGTGCTGCCAGTGCAGCCGAGCGGGCTGTTCAATGGCATCGAGCGCCAGCACCGGGATCGCGGGCAGCGCCTGCCTGTCCTTCCAGGGCGGTGCGCGCAGGAAGGCCGGCCACTGCGCGGCTTCGGCATCGGCCAGTCCACCGCCGTCGTCGGCCTGCAGCCGCGCGAGCGCCTTGCGCCGGGGCTCGTCGCAGGCGGCTTCGAGCGGCGCCTGCCATTCGGGATGCGCGGCCAGCAGCTCGAGCACCAGCGCGGCGCCGGCCTGGTGGCGCGACGGGTTGGCGGCCAGCAGTTCGCGCAGTACCAGCAGCGGCCAGCGCTCGGCCTGCTTCGCGAGCGCCGTCTTGCATTCGGGATGCCGGACATGGCCCGCGAGGAAACGCACCGCGTCGACGTGATGGATCGCGAGCAGGTCGGCCAGCGCCTCCTTGCGCGGCGCGGGCTCGAGGAACAGCGGCAACGCGTCGGCGCCATGCAGCTCGAGCACGCGCAGCCGCGCCGGCCGCTGCTGCCAGGCGGGCTGCGGATGACGGCCGAGGTGGTCGAGCTGCTCGTGCAGCGGCTGGTTGTCGGACAGCGTGGCGCCGCACTGGCGGCAGGGCGCGTTGCGGAATTCGGCGAGCGCGCCGCGCATCGGCGCCGTCCAGCGGACCGTGCCATCGGGCAAGCCGCCTGGATCGTCGCGCTGCTTCTTCGCGCGGCCGGTCGCCATCGTCGGTCCCCGTCGTGGCTCAGGCCACGCCGCGCGCGCGGCGGCGCGTGTGCGCGAGCCACAGCAGCGCGGTGCCGGTCAGCGCCACCGGCACCAGCGAACCGAGGTTCAGCAACTGCCAGCCCAGGGTCGTCACCAGCACGCCCGAGGCGAAGGAGGTCAGTGCCAGCGTCGCGAACACGCAGAAGTTGAGCGCGCCCTGGGCCCGGTCGCGCTCCTCGGCCGTGTAGGCGGTCAGCGACAGCGTGGTGCTGCCGGTGAAGAGGAAATTCCAGCCCACGCCGAGCAGGCACAGAGCGATCGCGAAATGCCGCAGCTCCACGCCCGACAGCGCGACCGCGATGCAGGCCAGATTCAGCAGCAGCCCCGCGCCCATCACCGGCAGCGCGCCGAAGCGGCGGATCAGGTGGCCGGTGAAGAAGCCCGGCGCGAACATGCCGATCACATGCCATTCGAGTACCAGCGCTGCGTCCTCGAACGGCAGGCTGCAGATCTGCATCGCGATCGGCGTCGCGGCCATTAGCAGGTTCATCACGCCGTAGCCGAGCGCGCCCGCGGCGGCGGCCACGATGAACACCGGCTGCCGCGCGATCTCGGCCAGCGGCCGTCCGCCGCCCTGCGCGCGCGCGGGCGGCGCCGGGAAGTCGATGAAGCGCATCAGCGCCATCGACAGCAGCGCCACCAGCGCGAGCGCGAGGTAGGCGCCCGCGAAGGGCACGGCGAACATCTGGCGCGTGGCGGCCGCGAGGTTCGGGCCGGCCACCGCGCCGATCAGCCCGCCGGCCATCACCAGCGAGACCGCCTTCTCGCGCCAGTCGGGCGCGGCGAGCTCGGCCGCCGCGAAGCGGTAGAGCCCCGCGTTGGCGTTGTAGTAACCCGCGACCACGGTCGCGAAGCACAGCAGCCAGAAGTTCTTCGAGAAGGCCGCGTAGGCGCACAGCAGCGCCGAGCCCAGCGCCACGGCCAGGCCGATCTGGAACGCGCCGCGGCGGCCGAAACGGCGCTGGCTGCGCACCACCAGCCCGGTGGCGAGCGCGCTGCCGACCACGTAGCCCATCACGGGCAGCGTCGCCATCCAGCCGCGCGGCGCGATGGCGAGGCCGACCAGCCCGTTGATCGCGATGAAGGTGACGTTGTTGGTCAGGAACAGGCCCTGGCAGATGGCGAGCAGCCAGAGGTTGCGATTCATGGAGGAAGCGGCACGGGGGTTGCAGACGATGGGCGAGCCCGCGGTTCTACGCGAACTCGCCGTGCCGCGCCAGCGGAGCAAAAAAAAGCGCCCTCGCGGGCGCCGAATCATTGCGTTGTTCTTCGCGGCTCAGGACTGGCGGCCTTGCAGCAGGCCGCTGAGCGAGCCCAGCAGATCCTCGTGGTTGCCGAGCCCCTGCTCGGGCACCTTGCCGTGCGGCGTGAGCTGGTCGATCAGGGCCGGCAGCATGGTGGCGAGCATCGGCAGCAGGGTTTGCGCATTGATGCCGAGCTTCGAGGCGATGCTGGCGATCGTGTCGCTGCCCAGCGCATCCTGCAGCTGACCGCCCGAGACCGGCAGGTTCTCCCCCTTGCCGACCCACGAGCCGATCACCTCGCCCAGGCCCGCCTGCTCGAACTTCGAAACCAGGCCGCCGAGGCCGCCCGTGCTTCCGTTGTTGGCGAGCAGGCCGCCCAGCGCGCCGGCCAGGCCTCCCAGATCGCCCAAGCCGCCGAGCCCCCCGCCCTGGGGCTGCTGTTGCGCAGCGCCTCCGAGCACCTGACCGAGTACCGAGTCGAGCAATCCCATGGCTTTTTCCTTGGTGTGTGACAGAACCGCGGGATTTTCCCAGGCGGTGGAATGTTGCCGAAATCTTGCTTGCTGACTTTCGGCTTACGACGTGACAAATTACTTGGTACGCGCCGCGCGTTTGGGCAGCAAGGCCGGGCTCAGGCCCTGAACGCCCACCAGCCCCAGCACGGTGACCAGCGAATTCTGCGCGCCTTTCCAGCCGTCTGTCACGTCGATCCACTCGTTGAGCGAATGGGATCCGCCCGACTTGCCGCCGCCGCCGATGATGATCGCCGGGATGCCCAGCGAGATCGGCACGTTGGCGTCGGTGCTGCCGCCGCGCAGCAGCGTCTTGTGGCCGAAGGCACTGTTCGAGCGCACCGCGGCCTCCACGATCACCGAGTCGGTCGGCGTGCGGCCACCGGGCCGGTCGCCGATCAGCCTGGTGCTCACGCTCAGCGTGTTCACGTTCCAGCGCTTGTTCTCCTCGGCCACCGCTTCGTCGAGCGTGGCGAGGATCTTCTTCTCGGTCTCGAGCAGCGAGCCCATGTCGTCCGAGCGGATGTCGATCGCCATGCGGGCATCGGGCGCGATGGTGTTGACCGAGGTGCCGCCGCCGACCGTGCCGACCGTGAAGGTGGTCTTGGGGAAACTGGGCGTGCGCACCTCGGCGATCTTGGCGATGGCGCGGCCCATGCCGTGGATCGCGCTCGGCACCTGGCCGAAGGCGCCGAAGCTGTGGCCGCCCGGGCCCTTGAAGTTCACCTCGTAGCGGTGGCTCGCGGTGCCCAGCACCAGCACGTGGCCCTCGGGGGAAGGCTCGAGGCCGACCATGCCGTCGATGTCGAGGTGGTCGCGGAAGATCGCCTTCATGCCGCGCAGGTTGCCGAGTTCCTCCTCGCCGACATTGCCGACGAACAGCAGGTCGCCCTGGGTCTGCACCTTGTTGTCGTTGAGCACCTTGAGCCAGGACAGCAGCACCGACAGGCCGCGCGTGTCGTCGGCGATGCCCGGCGCGAACAGCTTGCCGTCGCGCTCCTTGACCTTCACGTCGGTGCCGGCCGGGAACACGGTGTCGAGATGCGCCGAGACCAGCAGCTTCGGGCCGTGGCCCGTGCCCTTGCGCAGGCCGACCACGTTGCCCTCGGCGTCGATCTTCGCGTCCGCCAGGCCCAGCGCCTTCATGCGCGCGAGGAAGGCCTCGGCGCGCTTCTGTTCCTTGAAAGGCGGCGCCTCGATCTCGGTCAGCGTCCGGAGCTCCTCCACCGTGCGCTCGTGATCGGCCTTCACTGCCTCGAGCAGCTTCTGGATCGCGGGCGCGGCCATCAGCTGCGCGTAGACCTTGTCGACGTCGGGGCTCACCTGCGCCGGCGTGGGCGCCACCGGCGCGCTCTGCGCATGGGCGAGGGGGACGGCGGCGAAGGCCGCCAGGGCCAGGGCGACGGTCAGCGGGGCGAGCCGGGGCACGCGAAGCGGTCGATGCATGGGCGGGAGATCCTTTGGAAACGATGCAATGGAACGTGAAGCCCCATTGTTCCGAAAGGCCCGCGGACGTGCGTCGCGGAAAACACCCAGGAGGATGCGGGGCCGGTTCAGGCGAGGCGCACGAGCGCCGCGAGCGCGGCCGTCTCGGCGCGCAGCACGCGCGGGCCCAGGGTCACGGGGGCGAAGCCGCGCGCGAGGGCCTCGGCCTCCTCGGTGCCGCTCAGGCCGCCCTCGGGGCCGCTGAGCACCCGCACCGCGGCCGGGTCGCCGCCGGCCTGCGCGAGCGCCTCGCCGAGCGCGCGCGTGCCCTCGGCCAGGCTCAGCACGAGGCGCAGCACCGGGCCGGGCCCATCGGCCTCCGGCGCCGCCTCGAGCCAGCCCGCGAACGGCCGCACCGGATGGATCGCCGGCACCCGGTTGCGCCCGCACTGCTCGCAGGCGGCGATCGCGATGGCTTCCCAGTGCGCGCGCTTCTTCTCGGCGCGCTCGCCGGCCAGCCGCAGCACGCCGTGCGCGGTGACCAGCGGCTGGATGCTCGCCACGCCGAGCTCGGTGGCCTTCTCGACCAGCCAGTCCATGCGCTCGTTGGCCGGCATGCCGACCGCCAGGTGCACGGCACGCGCGGCCTCGCTCTCGCGGGCCGTGTGCGCGCCGACCGTCACGCTGACCTCGCTGCGGCCCATGCGCTCGACCGTGGCCGCGTACTCGCCGCCGCTGCCGTCGAACAGCGTGATGGTGTCGCCGGGCTGCAGCCGCAGCACCTGGACGTGGCGCGCGGCACCCGCGGGCAGCGCCAGCGTGGTGCCGGCGTGCAGCGGGACGGCGCAGTGAAAACGCGGCATTGCTATGAGATTCGTAGCTGCATCCCCATGGGACATGGGCGATACGGCATTGTTTTCTTCAGATTTCGTTCAGTGCTTCTTCAGCGCTCAGACCCGGCCATAGGCGAAGCCCGTGACCGCGGTCGTGCCCTCGACCTCGTCGATCACCCGCAGCAGCGGCGTGAGTTCGCTGTAGCGGCTGGCAGTGGCGCGGATGTAGGCGATGAAGCGCGGCGTGTCGGCGAGGTAGCGTGGCTTGCCGTCGCGCAGCGTGAGCCGCGCGAAGATGCCCGCGACCTTGAGGTGGCGCTGCAGGCCCATCCACTCGACTGCGCGGTAGAAGGCGCCGAAGTCCTCGTCGACCGGCAGGCCGGCCTTGCGGGCTTTCTGCCAGTAGCGCACGGTGATGTCGAGCACGAACTCCTCGTCCCAGCTCAGGAAGGCATCGCGCATCAGGCAGGCGATGTCGTAGGTGATCGGGCCGTGCACGGCGTCCTGGAAGTCGAGCACGCCCAGCGGCGTCTTGGCGCGTTCGGCGAGCGTGTCGCCCGGCGCCACCATGAGGTTGCGCGGCATGAAATCGCGGTGCACGTAGACGCTGGGCGCGGCGAGGTTGCTGTCGACGATCAGCTTGAAGCTGCGCTCCAGCCGTTCCTTGAGCTTGCCCTCGATGGCGACGCCGCGGTGGCGGCCCAGGTACCACTCGGGAAACAGCGACAGCTCGCGCTCGAGCAGCGCCCGGTCGTAGGGCGGCAGCACGCCGGGCTTCGACGAGAGCTGCCAGCGGATCAGCGCGTCGATCGCCTGGTCGTAGAGCGGGCGGCTGGTGTCGGGGCGCGCGGGGTCGAGCACCTCGAGCATGGTCTGGCGGCCGAGATCGTCGAGCAGCAAGAAGCCGTGGGCCTGGTCCCATTCGAGCACCCGCGGCGCATGCACGCCGGCCTCGGCCATGAGCCGTGCCACCTGGACGAAGGGGGCGCTGTTCTCCTTGTCGGGTGGCGCGTCCATCACGATGCGCGTGCCCTCGGGGCCGCTGCTGTCGAGGCGGAAGTAGCGGCGGAAGCTCGCATCGGCCGAGGCGAGCCGCACGGTGTCCGGGCGCAGCGCGTGTGCGTCGGCGATGCCGGCAAGCCAGGTCCGGAACGCTTCGGCCCGTTGAGGATCAGTCCAGGAAATGGCCCCAGGGAGGGCCGGGGCCGTCGGGGCCGGGGGCAGGGGTGCTGTCATGGATAATCGATTCTACAAACCGCCCGGCGCGGCAACCTCTGCGATCGAAGCCCGATCGGACCGGTTCGCCGTCGGCTCCCGCAACCGGCCGGCCTGCCGCGCCGCCTCCCCCGACGTTTCCTTTGTCCGAACCGATGCCTACGAATCCATGCCCCGACGCCTGGCACCTTGTGCGCTCGCTGCCTTCCTCGGGAGGACGCCGGGCTCTCCTCGGAACGGATCGGCGGGAGGTCTGATGAGCCGACGAGTCGACGTGCGCCGTTCCGGCCCGCCGCTGCCGCTGGCCATCCTCACGCTGGCGCTGCTGCACGCGCATGGCGCATCGGCCCAGGGAACGGGCCTCGACGGCCCGCTCACGCTCAAGCGCACGCCCCAGCTCGCGGAGACCATTCCGCCGCTGCTGCGCAGCCAACTGCCCAGCCTCGTCACCGGCGACCGCATCTCGGGCCGGCCCGACCTCGAGACCGTGGTGGAAGGCAATGCCAGCCTGCGGCGCGGCGAGACCGCCATCACCGCCGACCGCCTCGAGTACTACCAGCCCGACGACCGCGCGCGCGCCACGGGCAACGTGCGCGTCAACCAGGCCGGCAACGTCTACGAGGGCCCCGAGCTCGAGCTCAAGCTCGAGACCTTCGAGGGCTTCTTCAACAACGTGCGCTATACCTTTCTCGCCAACGGCGGGCACGGCGACGCGCAGCGCATCGACTTCGTCGACGCCAACGTGTCGGTCGCGCGCGAGGCCACCTACACCACCTGCCGGCGCGAGGACTTCCCGGGCTGGATGCCCGCCTGGATCCTGAGCGCGGCGTCGATCACCACCGACACCGAGGAGAACGTGGGCGTCGCCAAGGACGCGCGGCTGAGCTTCATGGGCATCACCACGCCGGCGCTGCCCAGCATGAGCTTCCCGCTGTCGAACGAGCGCAAGAGCGGCCTGCTGCCGCCCACCATCGGCATCGACAACACCAACGGCATCGAGTACGCGCAGCCGTACTACTGGAACATCGCGCCGAACCGCGATGCCACTTTCACGCCGACGCTGATGTCCAAGCGCGGCATCAACCTGGGTTCGGAGTTCCGCTATCTCGAGAAGGGCTACAACGGCACCATCCGGCTCGACCTGATGGGCAGCGACCGCCTGGTGGGCCAGCGCTTCAACGAGTCGCGCGCCACGCAGCTGCAGCAGCTGGCCAGCGGCCAGATCCAGGCCAAGGACCTCGACCTGCGGCAGCCCAATTCCCGGCGCTGGGGCATCTGGGCCAACCACCGCCAGGATTTCGACGCCAAGGCGCTCGGCCTCGATTCGCTCTCGGGCAGCATCAACATCAACCGCGTCAGCGACGACGACTACTGGCGCGACTTCACGCGCACGCCCACGCTGTCGCAGCGCCTGCTGCCCAACGACGCCACGCTCAACTGGAGCAAGGGCGACTGGAACGGCGTGGTGCGCGCGCTGCGCTACCAGACGCTGCAGTACAGCCTGGCGCCGGTCGTGCCCTCGTACGACCGCATGCCGCAGATCACGGCCAACTACAACAAGTACGACTGGGGCGGCTTCGACTTCTCGTTCACCACGGACTACACGCGCTTTCGCGTGAACCGCATCGCCGCCGGACAGCCCGGCTACGACGCGATCCAGCAGTCGCAGCCCGACGGCGACCGCCTGTACGCCGTGGCGGCGCTGAGCCGGCCCTTCATCACGCCGAGCACCTTCGTCATTCCGAAGGTGCAGCTGCACGCCACCAGCTACAGCTACTACGTGCCGCAGGCCGACATTCCGAAGCTCACGGTCAACGGCGTGCAGTACGTGAACGGCATTCCGTACGACCCGAGCTCGCCGGTGTTCTGGTCCACCTCGGCCAACCGCACGGTGCCGACCTTCAGCCTCGACAGCGGCCTGATCTTCGAGCGCGACGCCAGCTTCTTCGGCCGTGCCTTCCGCCAGACGCTGGAGCCGCGCGCCTACTACGTCTACACGCCCTACCGCGACCAGAGCAAGCTGCCCAACTACGACACGGCGGCCAACGACTTCAGCTTCGCGACCATCTACACCGAGAACGCGTTCTCGGGCAACGACCGCATCTCGGACACCAACACGCTCACCATGGGCGTGACCTCGCGGCTGATCGATCCCGACACCGGTGCCGAGGCCGCGCGCTTCGGCGTCGCGCAGCGCCTGCGCTTCTCGGACCAGCGCGTCACGCTGCCGGGCGCGAATCCGGTCACGGACCGCGCGAGCGACCTGCTGCTGGGCGGCCAGATCAACTGGACGCCAAAGTGGAGCCTGGACACGGTCATCCAGTACAACCCCGACACCCGCAAGTCCACGCGCAGCGCCATCAGCGCGCGCTACAACCCCGCGCCCTATCACAACGTGAACATCGCGCTGCGCTACCAGGCGCCCAGCGATGCCTACCTCGCGGCCAAGGCACTCAACCCGAACACCACCGCCGTCAACGACGGCAGCAAGTCGATCGACGTCGGCTGGCAGTGGCCGCTCAACGACTTCTGGGGCGACAAGGGCAAGGACCTCGGCCCGGGCAAGGGCCAGGGCGGCGGACGCTGGTACGCCGTGGGCCGGCTCAACTACGACCTGCAGGACCGCAAGCTCACCGACGGTGTGCTCGGCGTCGAGTACGACGGCTGCTGCTGGATCGGGCGCGTGGTGCTGCAGCGCATCACCACCGGCCAGGTGACGGCCAACACCCGCATCATGTTCCAGCTCGAATTCGTCGGTTTCGCCGCCATCGGCTCGAGCCCGATGCAGGCCCTGCGCACCAACATCCAGCGCTACCAGCCCCTGCGCACGCCGGTCGAAGGGCCGAGCCGCTTCACCAATTACGACTGAGACCAGAGACCGAGCTACGCCATGAAACACATCCGTTCCATCCTCAGCCTGGCCTGCCTCGCCACGCTGGCCGCAACTGCCGGCGCCCAGCAGGGTTTCCGCTCCGGCGGCGGCATCACCGACATCATGCGCACCGGCCCGCGGCTGGCAGCGCCGGCCGCCCGGCCCGCCGCGCCCGCCGCGCCGGTGCAGCGCGCGGCCGAGTTCATCGTCGCGCTGGTCAATTCCGAGCCGATCACCAACACCGAGGTCCTGACCCGCGTGCAGCGGCTGATCCAGGAGAACCCCGACGCCGAGCGCGTGCCGCGTCCCGAACTCGCGCGCCTGGTGCTCGAGCGGCTGATCTCCGAGCGCGCGCAGCTGCAGCTCGCCAAGGAAACCGGCATCAAGGTCGACGAGATCGCGGTCGACCAGGCCGAGCAGACCGTCGCGCGCCAGAACCAGCTGACCTTGCCCGAGCTGCGCCAGCGCGTGGCCGCCGAGGGCATCAGCCAGCAGGCCTTCCGCAACGACCTGCGCGACCAGCTCATGCTCACGCGCCTGCGCGGCCGCGAAGTCGATTCGAAGGTCAAGGTCAGCGACGCGGAAGCCGACCAGTTCCTGCAGGACCAGCGCAACAGCGGCGGCAAGGGCGATCCGTCCATGCTGAACCTCAACCTCGCGCAACTGCTGGTGGCCGTGCCCGAGAACGCCACCGAGGCGCAGGTGGCGCAGGCGCAGCAGAAGGCCCAGGGCCTCGCGCAGCGCGCGCGCGCCGGCGAGGACTTCGCCAAGCTGGTGCAGGACAACTCGGACGCGCCCGATCGCGCCAATGGCGGCGCGCTCGGGATGCGCACCGCCGACCGCTATCCGCCGCTGTTCGTCGAGGCCGTCCAGTCCACGGCCGTGGGCGGCATCGTCGGCCCGGTGCGCTCGGGCGCGGGCTTCCACGTCGTCAAGGTGATCGCCAAGGAGCAGATCGGCTCGGCCGACGCCGTGGTCACGCAGACCCATGCGCGCCACATCCTGCTGCAGAACGACCCCAAGCGCACCACCGAGCAGGCGGTGGCGCAGCTGGCCGAGTTCAAGCGGCGCATCCAGGCCGGCAACGGCGCCGACTTCGCCAGCCTGGCGCGCGACAACTCGCAGGACGGCAGCGCCAAGGACGGCGGCGACCTCGGCTGGGCGCGCCCGGGCATGTTCGTGCCCGAGTTCGAGGAGGCCATGAATCGCCTCGCGCCGGGCCAGATCAGCGATCCGGTGGTGTCGCGCTTCGGCGTCCACCTGATCCAGGTGCTCGAGCGCCGCAACGTCAAGCCGAGCCAGGACGAGCAGCGCGAAGCCGCGCGTGCCGTGCTGCGCGACCAGCGCACCGAGGAAGCCTTCAACACCTGGGCGCAGGAAGTGCGCGCGCGCGCCTACGTCGAGTTCCGCGACCCGCCGCAGTCCTGATCGACACACGATGGCGCACATTCCCAGGAAGCGCTTCGGCCAGCACTTCCTGTCCGACGGCGGCATCATCGACGCGATCGTGCGCGAGATCGCGCCGCAGCCCGGCGACCCGATGGTCGAGATCGGCCCCGGCCTCGCGGCGCTCACGCAGCCACTGGTCGAGCGGCTCGGCCGGCTCACCGTCATCGAGCTCGACCGCGACCTCGCCAAGCGGCTGCGCAGCCATCCGCAGCTCGAGGTGGTCGAGTCCGACGTGCTCAAGGTCGACTTCGCGGCGCTCGCGGCGAAGGTGCCCACCACCGCGCTGCGCGTGGTCGGCAACCTGCCCTACAACATCTCCACGCCGATCCTCTTCCACCTGCTGGGCTATGCCCACCTGGTGGCCGACCAGCACTTCATGCTGCAAAAGGAAGTGATCGACCGCATGGTGGCGCGGCCCGCCACCTCGGACTACGGCCGTCTGAGCGTGATGCTGCAGTGGCGCTACGCGATGGAGAACGTGCTGTTCGTGCCGCCCGAGAGCTTCGATCCGCCGCCGCGCGTCGACAGCGCCGTGGTGCGCATGGTGCCGCTGGCCGCGCCGCCGGCGGTCGATGCGAAGCGGCTCGAGGAGATCGTGCAGGTCGCGTTCAGCCAGCGCCGCAAGCTGCTGCGCCATACGCTGGGCCGGTGGCTCGACGAGCACGGTTTCGCCGGCGAATTCGACACGCAGCGGCGGGCCGAGGAAGTGCCGGTCGAGGCGTACGTGGCGCTGGCGCAGACGCCGGGGCTCGGTTGAGCAGGCGGCATGGAAACGAAAAAAACCCGTCGATGACGGGTTTTTTCATGCGCTGCCGGAACGCGTCCGGCGAACTCTTTCTTTAAGCCGCGGCGAGCCAGTAACCCGCGTTGAACGGGCTGCTCATGCGCAAGGCGAGCGGCGAGACGTCGACGAGCTTGTCGGTCGGCATTTTCTCGCCGGTCGGCTCGTCGGTCGCGGTGGCGGTCACCGCGGGGGTGACGGTGGCCGGGTCGATCTGGATGCCATCGAGGGTTGCCGCACCGGTCGGCTGGGCCTCGTTCGCCCGTTCTGCTTGGCTGGTTTGTGCAGAACGGGCTACAGAAAAGAATAGAAGCACCGGAAGGGCACCTTGCGGTCGCCCCAGTAGTCCGACGCGTCGCGGAAGATGTCGAGCAGCTGCTCGCGCGCTTCCTTGTCGAACTTGCCGTTGGCCGGGATCTGCTCGAGCACGATCACGAAACCGGGCTGCGGGCCCGATTTATGCAACGGGTCGGTCATGCAGTCGTACAGCGCGTCGAAGTTCTTGCCGAAGTGCGCCGGAAAGGTGAACTGCTGGGCGATCAGGTCGAGCACGTCCTGCTTCGTCTGCGCGTTGCCCAGGTTGGCATACAGGAAGTGCTGGCCTGCTGCGTTGGCGGCGTCCTGCAGGTCGCTCACGCGGAACGCGCGGATCGATTGCACGATGTTCGGGCGTACGCCACGAAGGGATAAAGTCATCTCCGCTGGTCTTTCCATAGTCATCATCATTTCTTCGGGGCGCTTCGGTGCACCGCTCAAATCGTTGTCGTCGCCGCTCATGGCTTGATCCGTCTGAAACTCGCGTAATGGTCCGCCGTGTACCAGCAGGCCTCGGGTGCCGTGCGCTGCTCGCCGCCGCAGACGATGCGCCGGGCGCCGCGATCGCGCGATCCGGGCGTGGTCACCGTGTACTCGCGATAGTGGCCGCGCCGGGCCGGGGGCAGGAGCCGCTCGCGATTGCCGAACACCGAGCCGTCCTTGTCGTACCGGAAGGGACCGCCGTTCAGGATGGCTTCGTAGGTACGCTGGCCTTGCGCCGGCAGTTCGGCCAGCGCAATCGTTTCCTGGGCGGTGGAATTCCCGGCGCCGAACCATCCGCGGGCCTCGGCCCCCGTCGTCGCCAGCGCCGCCAGCATGAAGCCGGTGAGCGCAAACTTAGCGACAGAGGACGTGATCGAGGCGCAAGACGCCATCGCCATAAAGAGGCACCACAAGAAAAGAGCGGGGGGGTTCGGATCAGCGATCAACCTTGGGGTTAACCCGCAAATCCAAGCCCGCGAGTGTGCACCACGCTGGCGAAAATAGCAAGCGACTGCCCAAAGTTTGAGCAGTATCGAGGGCTTGACAGGGACGCCATAAGTTGGCGTCCACTCTCGAAGAAATGCTTGCTAAAGCTTAACGTTCTGCGTTGGCGTCGGCCACTGTGAGTGCCGTCATGTTCACAATGCGCCGCACCGTGGCGCTCGCCGTGAGAATGTGCACAGGTTTGGCCGCTCCGAGCAGCACCGGGCCGATCGCGATGTTGCCGCCGGCCGCCGTCTTGAGCAGGTTGTAGGAAATGTTGGCGGCGTCGATGTTCGGGAAAACCAGCAGGTTGGCGTCGCCAGCCAGCGCGCTGTGCGGCATGACCACCGCGCGCTGCTTGCTGTCGAGCGCCACGTCGCCGTGCATTTCGCCGTCGACCTCGAGCCAGGGCGCCTGCACGCGCAGCAGGTCGAGCGTGCGGCGCATCTTCAGCGCGCTGGGCTCGTTGCTGGTGCCGAAATTCGAGTGCGACAGCAGCGCCGCCTTGGGCTTGAGGCCGAAGCGCATCATCTCCTCGGCCGCCATGGTCGTGATCTCGGCGAGTTCCTCGGGCGTCGGGTCGTAGTTGACGTGGGTATCGACCAGGAACACCTGGCGCTCGGGCAGCAGCAGGCCGTTCATGCAGGCGTACACCGGCACGTCCTGCGGGGTGCTGGCGCAGCCGCCGGGCCGTTTGCCGATCACCTGGTCGATGTAGTGCAGGTGGATCAGCGTGGTGCCCCAGGTGCCGCAGATCATGCCGTCGACCTCGCCCTTGTGCAGCAGCATCGCGCCGATCAGCGTGAGGCGGCGGCGCATCTCGATCTTGGCGACCTGCACCGTGATGCCCTTGCGCTCGGTCATGCGGTGGTAGGTCTGCCAGAAGTCGCGATAGCGGTGGTCCTGCTCGACGTTGACCACGTCGTAGTCGAGCTCTTCCTTCAGGCGCAGGCCGAACTTCTCGATGCGCTGGGCGATGATGGCCGGGCGGCCGATCAGCGTCGGGCGCGCGATGCCCTCGTCGACCACGATCTGGGCCGCGCGCAGCACGCGTTCTTCCTCGCCCTCGCAGTAGGCCACGCGCTTCTTCGGCGCGCGCTTGGCGGCGTCGAAGATCGGCTTCATGGTGGTGCCCGAGGCATAGACGAAGCTCTGCAGCTTGTCGCGGTAGGCGTCCATGTCCTTGATCGGACGCAGCGCCACGCCGCTTTCCTCGGCCGCCTTGGCCACGGCCGGCGCGATCTTCATCATCAGGCGCGGGTCGAAGGGCTTCGGGATCAGGTATTCGGGGCCGAACGACAGCTTCTCGCCGACGTAGGCGGCCGCCACGCGCTCGCTCTGTTCGGCCTGGGCCAGCTCGGCGATGGCATGCACCGCGGCGATCTCCATCTCGTCGGTGATCGTGGTCGCGCCCGAGTCGAGCGCGCCGCGGAAGATGTACGGGAAGCACAGGACGTTGTTGACCTGGTTCGGGTAATCGGTGCGGCCGGTGGCCATGATGATGTCGTCGCGCACCGTGCGCGCGTCTTCGGGCGTGATTTCCGGATTCGGATTGGCCAGCGCGAAGATCACCGGGCGCGTCGCCATCTTGGCGACCATCGCGGGCTTGAGCACGCCGCCGGCCGAGAGGCCCAGGAACACGTCGGCGCCCTCGATCACCTCGGCCAGCGAGCGCGCCGTGGTGTTCTGCATGTATTGGCGCTTGTCGTCGTCCATCAGCTCGGTGCGGCCTTCGTAGACCACGCCGGCCAGGTCGGTCACGAACACGTTCTCGCGCTTGAGGCCGACCTTGAGCAGCAGGTTCAGGCAGGCCAGCGCCGCGGCGCCCGCGCCCGAGGTCACGAGCTTCACGTCGGCGATGTTCTTGCCGGCCACCTTCAGGCCGTTGAGCATGGCCGCGGCCACGGTGATCGCCGTGCCGTGCTGGTCGTCGTGGAAGACCGGGATCTTCATGCGCTTGCGCAGCTCGCGCTCGACGTAGAAGCAGTCGGGCGCCTTGATGTCCTCGAGGTTGATCGCGCCGAAGGTGGGCTCGAGCGCGGCGATCACGTCCACCAGCTTCGCCGGGTCCTTCTCGTCGATCTCGATGTCGAACACGTCGACGCCGGCGAACTTCTTGAACAGGACGCCCTTGCCTTCCATCACCGGCTTGGAAGCCAGCGGGCCGATGTCGCCCAGGCCCAGCACCGCGGTGCCGTTGCTGATGACCGCCACCAGGTTGCCGCGCGCGGTGTACTTGAAGGCGTTGGCCGGGTCCTTGACGATCTCCTCGCAGGGCGCTGCCACGCCGGGCGAATAGGCCAGCGACAGGTCGCGCTGGTTGACCATCTGCTTGGTCGCGGCGATCGAGATCTTCCCGGGGACCGGAAGCTCGTGGTACTCGAGGGCGGCACGTCGAAGTTCGGCGCGTTTGTCTTCGGGCGAGGGAGTCGAGGATGACGAAGGGGTCGTGTCGGACATGTGCCGTAGCTCCTGAGGCGCTTCTTCTGGGGGCGCCGATTGTAGACCTCGGACGGTGACGGACTATGACGCCTGGCCAGGGTGCAGCCATGACCAAAATGACCAAAAGCACGGGTCTGCGGTCAAGTCGGTGTGGCAATATGCCAAGTCCGCACAAAAACCCTCTAGAGGAGCGCAGCCATGGCCCTGATGGATTTCATCAAGAAACAGTTCATCGACATCATCCAGTGGACCGAGTCCGGCGATGGCACGCTGGCCTGGCGCTTCCCGATGGCGGAGATGGAAATCCAGAACGGTGCCTCGCTGACCGTGCGCGAGTCGCAGGTCGCGGTGTTCGTCAACGAAGGCCAGGTGGCCGACGTGTTCGGTCCCGGCATGTACAAGCTCACCACGCAGACGCTGCCGGTGCTGACGTACCTGAAGAACTGGGACAAGCTCTTCGAGTCCCCCTTCAAGAGCGACGTCTACTTCTTCAGCACGCGCCAGCAGGTCGACCAGAAGTGGGGCACGCCGCAGCCGATCACCATCCGCGACAAGGACTTCGGCGCCGTGCGCCTGCGCGCCTTCGGCAACTACTCGTTCCGCATCGGCGACGCCAAGCTGTTCCACACCGAGATCTCGGGCACGCGCGACACCTACACCGTGGCCGACCTCGACGGCCAGCTGCGCGGCCTGGTGCTGCAGAACATCAGCAACGCCATCGCCTCGAGCGGCGTGCCCTTCCTCGACCTCGCCGCCAACCAGATCCAGTTCGCGCAGGCGCTGGCGGCCCAGCTGGTGCCCGAGTTCGCCAAGATCGGCATCAAGCTCGAGAACATCACGGTCCAGAACGTCTCGCTGCCCGAGGAACTGCAGAAGATCCTCGACCAGAAGATCGGCATGGGCATGGTCGGCAACGACATGGGCAAATTCATGCAGTACCAGACGGCGCAGGCGATCCCCAAGTTCGCCGAAGGTGCCGCCAACGGCGGCGGCATCGCGGGCGACGCGATGGGCCTGGGCGCCGGTGTGGCGCTCGGCCAGGTGCTGGCGCAGAACCTCGCGCAGGGCCTGAGCCCGAACGCCGCGGCGCAGGCGGCCGCGACCCAGCAGCAGCCGGCCGTGGCGGTGGTGAACCCCAACGACGTGATGACCACGCTCGAGAAGCTGGGCGAACTCAAGACCAAGGGCATCCTGACCCAGGAAGAGTTCGACGCCAAGAAGGCCGAACTGCTCAAGAAGCTGGTCTGACCCGGCGCTATGTTCTGTATAGCGCCTGACGCCCGCTCGACGGGCGTGAGAGGCATGATCGGCTGGAAGAATGCTGCGGGCCTCGAGCCCGCGCGTGCGCGCCATGGCTGAGGAAGCCGGCGGCACCCAGCGCTACTACCGCGCGCCCTGCCCCGGCTGCGGCGCGCCGGTCGAATTCCGATCGGCCCAGTCGACCCATGCGGTCTGCCCCTACTGCCAGAGCACGGTCGTGCGCCAGGGCGACACGCTCGCGCGCACCGGCAAGATGGCCGAGCTGTTCGACGACTTCAGCCCGCTGCAGCTGTTCGCCGCGGGCCGGATCCAGGACAAGCCCTTCACCATCGTCGGCCGGCTCCAGTACAAGTACGCCGGCGGCCGCTGGACCGAGTGGATCGCGGCCCTCGACGGCGACCGCACCGGCGTGCTCAGCGAGGACAACGGCGCCTACGTCTTCTCGCTGCCCTTCGAACTGCAGCGCACGGCGCCGGCCGCGGCCGACCTGCGCGTGGGCGCCACCAGCGCTTTCAACGGCCAGAGCTACACCGTCGCCTCGAACGAAGAGGTGACGCTGGTCTCGGCGCAGGGCGAACTGCCGCACCTGCCCGAGCTGGGCCGGCCGTTCCAGGTGGTCGAGCTGCGCAACGACAAGGGCCTGGTGCTGAGCCTGGACTACGGTTCGCAGCCGCCCACGGCCTCGCTGGGCCGCTCGGTCGATCTCGAATCGCTGCAGCTCACGGGGCTGCGCGAGGATTCGGCCAAGGACGAGAAGGGCCGCAGCTTCAACTGCCCCAACTGCGGCTCGCCGGTCACGCTCAACCTGGCCGACAGCAAGAGCGTCACCTGCCGCTCGTGCAACAGCATCATCGACCTCACGCAGGGCATCGGCGGCGAGCTCAAGCACGCGGCGCAGAACGAGCCGGTGCGCCCGCTGATCGCCCTGGGCAGCATCGGCCAGCTGCAGGGTGCCCAGTGGCAGGTGGTGGGCTTCCAGCACCGCATGGGCAGCGAGCCCGGCGACGACGAGCAGTTCGGCTGGGACGAATACCTGCTCTACAACAAGAAGCGCGGCTTCAGCTTCCTGGTCGATGCCGAGGACGGCTGGAGCATGGTGCGTCCCACCACCGGCGCGCCGGTGATGGCCGAGAACGGCAGCACCGCCACCTACCTCGGCAAGCGCTACCAGCAGCAGTACGCCTACAACGCCGAGACCACCTACGTGGCCGGCGAGTTCTACTGGCAGGTCGAGCGCGGGCAGAAGACCTTCAACCGCGACTTCGCGGTCGGCGGCGCCCTGCTGTCGATGGAGCGCTCGGTCAACGAGCTCACCTGGTCCTCGGGCAGCAAGATCGACAGCGGCGCGGTCGCCACGGCCTTCAAGCTCGACGCCAAGAAGGACCTGTTCGAGCGCTCCGACGCGTCGCCGGTCAGCGCGGCCTCGGGGCTGGGCTGCGGCACCATCGTGGTGATCGCGATCGTGATCATCGTGCTGCTCATCATCCTGAGCACCTGCAGCAGCAGCGGTTCGAGCGGCGGCTACCGCAGCTCGGGCGGCTCCTACGGCGGCTCGTCGAGCGGCGGCGGCCACAAATGACGAAGATCGCATGGCCGCTACCGATTCATCGACTGATAGATACGACTGGAGGTCCCCATGGGATTTGAATGGCTGAAACCTGGCGTGGTCCTCGGATCGCTCGTGTACGCGCTGATCGGCGTGGTGATCTTCTGGGTCTGCTTCCTGATCATCGACAAGATCACGCCCTATGACCTGTGGGGCGAGATCGTCGAGAAGCAGAACGTGGCGCTGGGCCTGGTGGTCGCCGCCATGAGCCTGGGCATCAGCATCATCGTCGCCGCCGCCATCCATTGAGCGAAGAGCAGGCCCTGTCCGCGCGCCCGGCCGATGCGCGCGGGCCGCAGCCCGTCGAGATCGCGCTGCTCGCCAGCGTCTTCGTGGTCGCCGCCTGCGGCCTGGTCTACGAACTCAGCGCGGCGGCGCTCAGCTCCTACCTGCTGGGCGACTCGGTGCTGCAGTTCAGCACCATCATCGGCACCTACCTGTTCGCGATGGGCGTGGGCTCGTGGCTGTCGCGCTACTTCGACCGCCAGCTGCCGGCCCACTTCCTGCGCATCGAGCTGATGGTGGCGCTGATCGGCGGCGCGCTGCCGGCGGTGCTGTTCCTCGCCAACGCCTACGCGCCGGGCGCGTTCCGGCTGCTGCTGTACGGGCTGGTGATCGTGGTGGGCACGCTGGTCGGGCTCGAGATCCCGCTGGTGATGCGCATCCTGCGGCGCAATGTGGCGCTCAAGAACCTGGTGTCGCAGGTGCTGACCTTCGACTACCTCGGCGCGCTCGCCGTGTCGGTGGCCTTCCCGCTGATCCTGGTGCCGCAGCTCGGCATGATCCGCACCGGCCTTCTGTTCGGCTTCATGAACGCGGCGGTGGCGGTGTGGGCGCTCTGGCTGTTCCGCCACGAGCTGCGGCGCGTGGGCGCGCATGCGCTCGCCTGCTTCCTGTCGCTGGCGGCGCTGCTGGGCGGCTTCATCGGTGCCGACCACATCACCACGCTGGCCGAGGACAAGTTCTACCAGGACCGCATCGTCTTCAGCGCCACCTCGCCCTACCAGCGCATCGTGGTCACGCGCGGGCTGCTCGGGCACCGGCTGTTCCTCAACGGCAACCTGCAGTTCGCCGAGCGCGACGAGTACCGCTACCACGAGGCGCTGGTGCACCCCGTGATGGCCGCGCACGGCGCGCCCAAGAAAGTGGCGGTGCTCGGCGGCGGCGACGGCATGGCGGTGCGCGAGGTACTCAAGTACCCCTCGGTGGAATCGGTCACGCTGGTCGAGCTCGATCCGAACATGACGAAGCTGTTCACCGATCACGAGACGCTGGCCGCGCTCAACGGCCATTCGCTGTCGTCGCCGAAGCTCAAGATCGTCAACACCGATGCCTTCCAGTGGCTGCAGCAGCGCGGCGACGACGACCTGTTCGACGTGATCGTGGTCGACTTTCCCGATCCCACCAACTTCGCGATCGGCAAGCTCTACACCAACAGCTTCTACGCGCTGCTCGACAAGCGCCTCGCGGCCAGCGGCTACGCGGTGATCCAGACCACCTCGCCGCTGGTGGCGCGCAAGAGCTTCTGGACCGTGGCACAGACGGTCGAGTCGGTGGGCCTGACCGCGACGCCCTACCACGTGCACGTGCCGAGCTTCGGCGAATGGGGCTTCATCATCGCGAGCCATCGGCCCTACCGGAAGCCCGATGCGCTGCCCGCGGGCCTGCGCTTCCTGTCCGCGCCCACGCTGCCGCTGATGTTCGACTTCCCGCTCGACATGGCGCGCGTGCCGGCCGAGGTCAACCGGCTCTCCAACCAGGTCCTCGTCACCACCTACGAACAGGAGTGGGGCAAGGTCATGGCACATTGAGCGCGCGGGCGATGCGGCCATGAGGCGGCGCGGCTTCCTCGGCACGGTCGGCGCCGCCGGTGCGCTCGCGCTCGCCGGCTGCGATGCGCCGCCACCCATCGAAGGCGGCTTCACCGGGATCGACATGGCGCGCGGCCACGCGATGCGCGACGGCACGCTGAAGTCGCGCGCGCCCGCGAGCACCCGCAAGACCCGCGTGCTGATCGCCGGCGGTGGCGTCGCCGGGCTCGCGGCGGCGCGCGCGCTGCGCCTCGCGGGCATCGACGACTTCGCGCTGCTCGAGCTCGAGGACAGCGCGGGCGGCAATGCGCGCGGCGGCATGGTCAACGGCATCGCCTGCCCGCTCGGCGCGCACTACCTGCCGGTGCCCGGCGACGATGCGCGCGAGGTGCAGGACCTGCTCGAGGAACTGGGCCTGCGCCGGCGCGTGGCCGGCCGCTGGGAATACGACGAGCGCACGCTGTGCCACAGCCCACAGGAGCGGCTGTTCTTCCACGGCGAGTGGCAGGACGGCCTGTTGCCGGTGCATGGCGTGGGCGCCGACACGCTGGCGCAGTACCGCCGCTTCGCGCAGCGCATCGACGCGCTGCAGCATGCGGCCCACTTCGCCATTCCCACGCTCAAGGTCGCGGTCACGCCCGAGCTGCTGGCGCTCGATGCGCAGGCCTTCTCGGCCTGGCTCGACCGCGAGGGCTTCAGCGACGAGCACCTGCGCTGGTACCTCGACTACTGCTGCCGCGATGACTACGGCGCGGGCATCGAGCAGGTCTCGGCCTGGGCCGGCATCCACTACTTCGCGAGCCGGCACGGCTTCCACGCGCCCGGCGATCCGTCGGGCAGCGCCAACGACACCAACCCCGAGCGCGACGGCGTGCTGACCTGGCCCGAGGGCAACGGCTGGCTCACGAAGCAGCTGGCCAAGCCACTGGGCGAACGGCTGCGCACGGGCCAGGTGGTCGTGCGCATCGCCGAGGTGCGCGGTGGCGTCGAGGTCGATGCCTGGGATGCGGCCTCGCAATCGCTGGTGCGCTGGCAGGCCGAGCGCTGCATCGTCGCGCTGCCGGTGTTCGTCGCCGCGCGCGTGGTCGAGAACGCGCCCGCGGTGCTCGTGCATGCCGCCGCCCACGTGCGCCATGCGCCCTGGCTGGTGGCCAACGTGCACCTGCGCGGCCCGCTGATCGACCGCCCCGGCGCCGCGCCGAGCTGGGACAACGTGGTCTACGGCACGCGCGGCCTCGGCTATGTCGATGCGCGCCACCAGACGCTCGACCCCACGCCGCGCGGCACCGTGCTCAGCTGGTACCGGCCGCTGGGCCCGAGCCGCTACGACGAGGGCGACGGCCGCCGCCTGCTGCTCGAGCGGCCCTGGACCGGCTGGCGCGACGACCTGCTGGCCGAGCTCTCGGTGCCGCACCCCGACCTGCCCGCGCTGGCCACGCGCATCGAGATCACGCGCTACGGGCACGCCATGGCCATTCCACGGCCCGGCCTGCTGGCGCAGATCGGTTCGCAGCGCACCGCGCCCGACGATGCGCACCGCGGCAGCGTGATCGCGGGCCGGCTGTCGTTCGCGCATGCCGACTGGTCGGGCTATTCGATCTTCGAGGAGGCCTTCACGCGTGGGCATGTGGCGGGAGCGAGTCTGGGATGAGGACGCTGGTGCTCGAAGGCTTCGGCAACTTCGGCGCGCGCGTCAGCCGCCCGGCCGACGACGAGCGCCTGCTGCGTCTGAGCCTCGTCCCGGTGAACAGGCAGGGTCGCCAGGCCTGAACCGTCCCGGGATGCGCGCCCGTGCGGTTTTCACGCAGACTTCACACACGCCGCGATTGCTTCACAGACAGCCTGGAGACTGCCAGGCGCCAACAAAAACACCGGGGGAGCTTCCATGCTTCAAGTTGCCAATCGAAAACTCGCGTCGCTCAGCGACGTGCTCTTCACCGGGCTGGGCCGCGCGCTCGGCTTCCTGCGCCCGCTCGCGCGCGGGCTCATCGGTTCCTGGCGACCCCCTGGCTGGCTGCGCATCGCGGGCGCCCTGCTGCTGCTCGGACTGCAATGGCTGCAGCAGCGGCTCGCCTGGGTGCTGCTGCTGGTGCTGCTGGCGTTCGCGGGATGGATGGCCAGCCCGCAGCTTCTGAAGTGGTGGCATGGCCTCACGCCCGATCGCGTCGAGCCCATCGTGGCGACCGCGCAGATCGTGCCGCCGCCGCGCACGCAGATCGAGCTCGACAAGGGGCCCAATCCGGTCGTCATCAACTTCTCGGCCTCGGTCGCGCCGATCGCGCGTGTCGGCCAGGAGGCGACGGGCGTCGGCATCGAGCCGGCCATCGCGGGCCGCTGGACCTGGACCGATGCCAAGAAGCTGGAGTTCCTGCCCGCGCAGGATTGGCCGGTGGGCCAGGCCTACAAGGTGCAGCTCTCAAAGGAGGCGCTCGCGCCGCACATCGAGATCGAGCAGCGCAAGTACGACTTCAGCTCGGCCGAGTTCAGCGCCCGCATCGCCGGCGCCGAGTTCTATCAGGACCCGGTGCAGGCCAACGTGCGGCGCGCGCTGTTCCAGGTGCGCTTTTCGCATCCCGTGAACACCGCCGAGTTCGAGAAGCGGCTGGTGCTGACCTATGACCAGGCCTGCAGCAGCTCGTTCTTCAGCGTCGGCAAATGCGCGAGCGAGAAGTTCACGGTCAGCTACGACAAGCTGCGCCTCACGGCCACGGTCCAGTCCGAGCCCCTGCCCATTCCCGAGAAGACCCGCCCCGTGCTGCTGAGCCTCACCGCCGGCGCGGTGGCGCAGAAGGGCGGCCCGGGCCAGCGCAACGACGTCTCGCGCGCGGTCGACATCCCCGGCCTCTTCAGCCTCGATATCGCGAGCGTCGAACCCACCATCGTCACCGGCGAGAACGGCGAGCCCGAGCACGTGATGCACGTCAGCGCCTCGATGCCGGTGCACGAGCGCGAGATGGCGCGCCTGGTGCAGGCCTGGCTGCTGCCGGCCACCGAAGATCCCAAGGGCGACCCGGAAGACAAGTTCGACTGGTCCGCCGATCCCGCGAAGATCACCGACGCGGTGCTGCGCCGCGCGAAGAAGATCGGCCTGCAGCCGATCGCCAGCGAGCGCGAGGTGACCGAGACGGTCAGCTTCCGCCTGCCGCAGGCCGAGGGCGGGCGCTACCTGCTGGTGCGCGTGGCCAAGGGCCTGAAGACGCCCGGCGGCTACCAGCTCGGCACGGCCTTCCAGAGCGTGCAGCTGCTCAAGACCTTCGCGCCCGAGCTCACGATCATGAGCCAGGGCTCGCTGCTCGCGCTGTCGGGCGAACGCAAGCTGCCGATCCTGGTGCGCGACCTGCCGGGCGTGCGCGTCGAGATCGGGCGCTTGCTGCCGCAGCAGCTGCAGCACCTGGTGACGCAGAGCAACGGCGATTTCTCGCATCCCAAGTTCTACGGCGGCCTCGGCTCCGACAACCTGGTCGACCGCTTCGAGAAGCAGATCCCGCTGGCCATTCCGCCCGGCAAGGCGCACTACGAGACGGTCGATTTCGCCGAGTACCTGCGCAGCGACATCAGCGACCGGCGCGGCGTGTTCCTGCTCAAGGTGCAGGGTTTCGATCCCAAGGCGAAGAAGAAGCCCGAGGGCGAAGCGGACGCCACCGAGGCGTCGTCCGAGGACGAGGAGCAGCAGTCGTCCGGCGAGGACGAGGGCAACCCCGAGAGCGGCAACCCCGAGGACCAGAAGGACGAGCGGCTGGTGCTGGTCACCGACCTGGGCATCGTCGCCAAGAAGTCGCTCGACGGCACGCGCGACGTGTTCGTGCAGAGCATCGCCAACGGCCAGCCCGTGGGCGGCGCGCTGGTCGAGGTGTGGGGCCGCAACGGCATGATCGTGGCGTCGCAGGCCACCGACGCCACGGGCCGCGCGAAGCTGCCCAACCTCGCGGGCTTCCAGCGCGAGAAGCAGCCGGTGGTGCTGGTGGTGCGCAAGGACGGCGACCTGAGCTTCCTGCCCTTCAACAAGACCGACCGCACGCTCGACATCTCGCGCTTCGACGTCGGCGGCCTGCGCGCGGCCGGCGTGCCGAACCAGATGACGGCCTACGTCTTCAGCGACCGCGGCATCTACCGACCGGGCGACACCATGCACATCGCGATGATGGTGAAGGCCGGCAACTGGGGCACCTCGCTGCGCGACCTGCCGCTCGAAGCCGAGATCATCGATGCGCGCGGCCTGAGCGTGCGGCGCGAGAAGCTGCGCCTCGGCCCCGGCGGCGCGGCCGAGATCGCGCACGCCACGCAGGACACCTCGCCCACCGGCAACTACACCGTCAACCTCTACCTGCCGCGCGAGTCCTCGCCCGGCGCGCCCGAGGTGCAGGGGTTGCTGCTGGGCAGCACCACGGTGAAGGTGCAGGAGTTCCTGCCCGACCGCACCAAGGTCACGGCCAAACTCAGCAGCGAGATCGCCGAAGGCTGGGTGAAGCCCAAGGACATGAAGGCGCTGATCGACGTGCAGAACCTCTTCGGCACGCCCGCGCCCGACCGCAAGGTCGAGGGCACGCTCACGCTGAGCCCGGCCTTCCCGGTGTTCCGCGCCTTCGCCGACTACGCCTTCTTCGATCCGCAGCGCGCGGCCGAGAAGCAGGTGGACGACCTCGGCAGCGTGCAGACCAGCGCCGAGGGCAAGGCCGAGTTCGACCTGCGGCTGTCGCGCTTCGAGGCCGCCACCTACCAGGTGCACGTGCTGGCCAAGGCCTTCGAGCCCGAGGGCGGGCGCAGCGTGTCGGCCGAGGCGCGCACGCTGGTGAGCGACCTGCCCTACCTGGTGGGCGTCAAGGTCGACGGTGACACCGGCTACGTGAGCAAGGGCGCTGCGCGCAATGCACACGTGATCGCGATCGACCCGCAGGCGAAGAAGACCGCGGTGGCCGATCTCGTGCTGCAGCGCGTGGAGCGCAAGGTGCTGTCGGTGCTGATCAAGCAGGACAACGGCCTGTACCGCTACGAATCGCGCCGCAAGGAGATCGTGCTCGACGAGAAGCCGCTGGCCATCGCCGCGGCCGGCAACAACGTGGCGCTCGACACCGGCACGCCCGGCAACTTCGCCTACGTGGTGCGCAATGCCGGCGGGCTCGAGCTCAACCGCGTCGAGTACAGCGTGGCGGGCAATGCCAACGTCAGCCGCTCGCTCGACCGCAATGCCGAGCTGCAGCTCACGCTCGACCGCAAGGACTACGAACCCGGGCAGGAGATCGAGGTCAGCATCCGCGCGCCCTACGTCGGCGCGGGCCTCATCACCATCGAGCGCGACAAGGTCTATGCGCATGCCTGGTTCAAGACCGACAAGACCGCCTCTGTGCAGAAGATCGTGCTGCCCAAGGACTTCGAGGGCACCGGCTACATCAACGTGCACTTCGTGCGCGACCCGGCCTCGGACGAGGTCTACATGAGCCCGCTGTCCTACGGCGTCGTGCCCTTCGCCACCAGCCTGTCGAAGCGCACCGCCAACCTGCAGCTCACGAGCACCGAGCTCGTGAAGCCCGGCCAGACGGTGAAGATGAAGCTCACCAGCGACCAGCCCACGCGCGCCGTGGTGTTCGCGGTCGACGAGGGCATCCTGCAGGTGGCGCGCTACAAGACGCCCGACCCGCTCAAGCACTTCTTCCAGAAGCGCGCGCTCGAGGTCGGCACGCTGCAGACGCTCGACCTGATCCTGCCCGAGTTCAAGAAGCTGATGCAGGGCGCCGCACCCGGCGGCGACGGCGAAGGCGAACTGGGCAAGCACCTGAACCCGTTCAAGCGCAAGCGCGACAAGCCGGTGGCCTACTGGTCGGGCCTGGTCGACGTGAACGGCAGCCGCGAGTTCAGCTACACCGTGCCCGAGAGCTTCAACGGCAGCCTGCGCGTGATGGCGGTGGCCGTGAACGACGAGACCACGGCCGCGAAGAGCACCCGCACCACGGTGCGCGGCGACATGGTGATCCTGCCGAACGCGCCGCTCGCGATGGCGCCCGGCGACACGGTCGAGGTCGGCGTCGGCCTGGCCAACAACATCGCGGGCTCGGGCAAGGAAGCGCCCATCGCGCTCACGCTCACCGCCTCGGGCGGGCTCGAGGTGGTCGGCGATGCCACGCAGACGCTCAAGGTCAACGAGCGCGGCGAGGCCAGCACCAAGTTCAACGTGCGCGCCAAGCCCGGGGAACAAGCGGTGCTGGGTTCGTCGGCGCTGGTGTTCACCTCCACGCACAAGAACTTCAGCGCGCGGCTCGCCACCGAGGTGAGCGTGCGGCCCGCCTCGCCCTTCGTCTCGCTGGTGCAGGCCGGCAGCTTCCAGCGCTCGGGCGAGATCGCGAGCAAGGGCGACTTCTATCCGAACTTCCGCCGCAGCGACCTCGCGGTGTCGGCCGCGCCCTGGGCCTTCGCCACCGGCCTCATGCAGTACCTCGAGGCCTATCCGCATGGCTGCACCGAGCAGATCACGAGCCAGACCTTCCCGGCCGTGCTGCTGGCGGGCCGGCCCGAGCTGCTGAAGGAAATGGCGCGGGGCCGCACGGCCGACCAGGGCCCGCTGCCCGAGGCGCGCAAGACGCTCGAGCGCTACCTCGTGCAACTGCGCGCGCGCCAGACGGCCGACGGCGGCTTCTCGCTGTGGCCCGGGGCAGGTGCCGATCCGTTCGCGACGCTCTATGCGGTGCACCTGCTGGTGGAGGCGCGCGACCACAAGCTGCCGGTGCCGCAAGACCTGCTGCAGCGCGCCAACACCTACCTGCAGGGCTGGCTCGGCAGCGGCGACTCGTCGCTCGACGGCTGGCGCCAGCGCACGCAGGCGGCCTACCTGCTGACGCGCCAGGGCATCGTGGTGCCGGCCGCGCTGGCGAACCTGCGCGAGACCTGGCGCAACCAGCAGTCGAAGCAGACCGCGGGCTGGAGCGACGACCTCGGCGCCGTCTACCTCGCGGCGAGCTACCAGCTCGTGAAGCAGGAGCAGGTGGCCAACGAGTTGCTCAACCCCGTGTGGGCCGACCTGCTCGCGCGCAGCGAGAAGAACCAGCGCCGCAACGTCTGGGGCCGCTACTACGACCCGTTGGTGCACGACAGCATGATGCTGCACCTGGTGGGCCGGCATTTCCCGGCGCGGCTCAAGACGCTGAAGCCCGCCGTCTGGGAAGGCATGGCCGGCATGGTGCGCGACGGCTGGTACAACAGCCTGTCGTCGGCCGCGATGCTGATGGCGGTCGATGCCTACTTCGATGCCGTGGCACAGAACGCCGAGGGCAAGCTCACGGCCTCGGCCATCGATGCGCAGGGCAAGGCCGCGGCGCTCGCGCTCGGCGCCGTCAACCCGGTGGCGCGCGCCGCGGTGCCCGCCGGCACCGCGAAGCTGGGCCTCGCGAACGACAGCGACTTCAACCTCTACTACAGCTGGACCGAACAGGGCTTCGAACGCAAGCTGCCCGACACCGCGGTGAACCAGGGGCTGGAGGTGTTCCACGAGGTGCTCGACGCCAAGGGCAATCCCGTCACCAAGGCGAAGCTCGGCGAAGAGGTCACCGTGCGGGTGCGCGTGCGCAGCCTCGAGCGCCCGCAGATCGCCGACGTCGCGCTGGTCGACCTGCTGCCCGGCGGCCTCGAGCCCGTGCTGCAGGCCGTGGGCGACGATGCCGAGGGCGAGAACGCCGACGCACCGGTCTGGAAGAAGCGCCTGGGCGGCAACGGCTCGTGGAAGGTGCAGTACGCCGACATCCGCGAGGACCGCATGGTGTTCTACGGCAGCGTCGACAAGAACCTGCTCGAAGTGACCTACAAGGCGCGCGCCACCAACGTCGGCGACTTCGTGGTGCCCGCGGCCTATGGCGAGGCGATGTACGACCGGCGCATCTACGCGCGCTCGGCCGGTGCGCGCTTCCAGGTGGTCGCGAACTGAGGCCGGAGCGGAACGCGGCATGACCCGGACCCTCGCGCGTCGAGCCCTGATCGCGGGCGTGCTGCTGGCCCTGCTGCTCGCGCTGCTGCGGCTGTGGCCTCATGCCCCGCTCAGCGAGACCGTGGGCAGCTCGCGCGCCGTCTACGCGCGCGGCGGCGAGCTGCTGCGGCTCACGCTCGCGGCCGACGAGCAGTACCGGCTTTGGGTGCCGCTCGAGCGCATCTCGCCCACCCTGATCGACGCGGTGCTGCTCTACGAGGACCGGCGCTTCTACGCCCACCCGGGCGTCAATCCCGCGGCGCTGGTGCGCAGCGCCTGGCGCATCGCGAGCGGCGAGCGTCGCCAGGGCGGCTCCACCCTCACGATGCAGCTCGCGCGCCGGCTCTACGGCATCGACAGTCGCACGGCCGGCGGCAAGGTCGCGCAGATCGCCGCCGCGCTGTGGATCGAGGCGCGCCACGGCAAGCGCGAGATCCTCGAGGCCTACCTCAACACCGCGCCCTACGGCGGCAACATCGAGGGCGTGCAGGCCGCGAGCCTGATCTATTTCCGCAAGGATGCCGCCAGGCTCAGCCTGCCCGAGGCGCTCACGCTCGCGGTGATTCCGCAGAACCCGGTCAAGCGCATCGCCGAGCGCGGCCGCAACACCGAGCTGCAGGCCGCGCGCGAACGCCTCTGGGCGCTGTGGGCCGAGCGCGATCCCGCCGCGCGTCAGCATGCGCCCGACGCGCAGCTCGTGCTCTCGGCGCAGTCGCGCGGCAGCCTGCCCTTCCTGGCGCCGCACCTCACCGACATGCTGCTCGCGCAGCCGCGAAGCGATGCCGGCGTCGCGGCGCCGGTCGAGATCCGCGCCTCCCTCGACCTGCGCATGCAGTCCACGCTCGAGCGCGTGATGGCCCAGTACCTGCGCACGCATGCCGACGTCGGCATGAACAACGCGAGCGCGCTGCTGCTCGATGCCTCGACCATGCAGGTGCGCGCGCTGATCGGCTCGGCCGACTGGCACGACGATGCCATCGCGGGCCAGGTCAACGGCACCCAGGCCAAGCGCTCGCCGGGCTCCACGCTCAAGCCCTTCATCTACGCGCTCGCGCTCGACCAGGGGCTGCTGCATCCGAAGACCATGCTGAAGGACGCGCCGACCGCCTTCGGTCCCTACACGCCCGAGAACTTCGACCATCGCTTCGCCGGGCCGCTGTCGGCGCAGGAGGCGCTGATCCGCAGCCGCAACGTGCCCGCGGTCGCGGTGGCCGCGAAGCTCTCGAAGCCGGGCCTCTACGACTTCATGCGGCTGGCCGGCGTGCAGAAGCTGCAGAGCGAATCGCACTACGGCCTCGCGCTGGTGCTCGGCGGCGGCGAGGTCACGCCCGAGGAGCTCGCGGGCCTCTACGGCACCCTGGCCAACGGCGGTATCGCGCAGCGGCTGCGCTACACCGAACCCGCGCCCGACGAGCGGCCCGCGCAGCCGCTGCGACTGCTGAGCGAGGAGGCCTCGTTCATCACGCTCGACATGCTGCGCCAGACGCCGCGCCCCGACACCACCCTGCCCGCGCGGCCCGCCATCGCCTGGAAGACCGGCACCTCCTGGGGCTTTCGCGACGCCTGGACCGCGGGCGTGTTCGGTCGCCACGTGCTGGTGGTGTGGGTCGGCAACTTCGATGGCAGCAGCAACCCCGCGCTGGTGGGCGTCGACGCGGCCGCGCCGCTGTTCCTGCGCATGGTCGACGCGCTGCGCGCCGAGCGGCTCGATCCCGGCGAGGTTGCCGTCACGCAGCCGGCCAACCTGCGTCAGGTCGAGGTTTGCGCCGCCACCGGCGGCCTGCCCGATGCGCTGTGCCCGGTGCGCACGGGCACCTGGTTCATCGCCGGCAAGTCGCCGATCCAGGTCAGCAACCTGCATCGCGCCGTGTGGGTCGACGAGACCACGGGCAAGGTGGTCTGCGGTCCGCAGCCGAACGCGCGCCAGCAGGTGGTCGAGCAATGGGGCAGCGACATGCGCCGCCTGTTCCGCCAGGCTGGCCTGCCGCGCGCCAGCGTGCCCGCCGACGGCTGCGAGCAGAAGGACGCGGGCGCGCCCGAGGCCGCCCCGCTCATCAGCTCGCCGCTGCGCGGCGTGCGCCACACGCTGCGCGTGGCCAAGCCCGAGCCGCTGGTGCTGCGCGCCGAGGCCGCGGCCGGCACGCAGACCCTCTACTGGTTCGCCGACGACGCGTTGGTCGGCCGTGCCGCGCCCGGCGAGGGCATCGCCTGGATGCCGGACCTGGCCGAGTCGGGGCGGCGCTACGTGCTGCGCGTGGTCGACGACCAGGGGCGGGCCGAGTCGCGTGAAGTGATCGTCGATATCGCACCTTAGTGGCAGTCATGTCACCGCGGCGTCACGCGTGGTCGGCAAGGTCTCGCGTTTTCGACTCGGACTCCCGACCTCCATGAAGAAGACGCGCCTTTCCCTCCTCGCCCTGGCCGCCGCCGCTGCGTTCGCCGCCACCGGTGCCTCGGCCCAGACCGCCTTCCCCGCCACCCTCGCCGGCCATGCCGTGCTGCCCGCGCAGAGCTTCGTCGCCGCGCCCAAGGACGCACCGGCCGACCTGCAGGTCAGCGGCAAGTTCACCACGCCGAAGCGCGTGGAAGCCATCGGCAGCGTCGAGGGCCTCTCGGGCGGCCGCGGCACCGGCGTGTCGCTGCCCTTCAAGGGCCAGCCGCTGCAGGGCCACTCGGGCATCAAGAAGATGGACGACGGCAGCTTCTGGATCCTCACCGACAACGGTGCCGGCGCGAAGGCCAACTCGCCCGACTTCATGCTCTACCTCAACCACTACAAGGTCGACTTCAAGAGCGGCAAGTTCCAGCGCCTGGCCACCGTGTTCCTGCACGACCCCGACAAGAAGGTGCCGTTCCGCATCGTCCACGAGGGCAGCAAGCAGCGCTACCTGACCGGCTCCGACTTCGATCCCGAGAGCTTCCAGTTCGCCGGCGGCGCGCTGTGGATCGGCGAGGAGTTCGGGCCCTACCTGATCAAGGCCGACCTCAAGGGCAAGGTGCTCGCCGTGTTCGACACCCAGGTCGACGGCAAGGTCGTGCGCTCGCCCGACAACCCCGCCGTGACCACGCCCGGCGTGCCCGGCGGCGCGGTCGACTTCCAGATCAAGCGCTCCAAGGGCTTCGAGGGCATGGCCGCCTCGAAGGACGGCAGCAAGCTCTACGCGCTGCTCGAAGGCCCGGTGTGGAACGCCGAGGCCAAGGACTTCGAGAAGGTCGAGGGCAAGGAAGCGCTGCGCGTGCTCGAGTTCGACGTGGCGGGCGAGAAGTGGACCGGCCGCCACTGGAAGTACGTGCTCGAGGCCAACGGCAACGCCATCGGCGACTTCAACATGATCGACGGCACCACCGGCCTGATCATCGAGCGCGACAACGGCGAAGGCACCAGCGACAAGGCCTGCCCCGAAGGCCAGAAGCGCACCGACTGCTTCCACGACATCGCGAAGTTCAAGCGCGTCTACAAGGTCGAGCTCGGCGACGCCAACGTCGGCGGCCCGGTGCGCAAGATCGGCTACATCGACCTGCTGAACATCGCCGACCCCGACAAGCTCGCGCGCAAGCCGCTCAACGACGGCGTGCTCAAGTTCCCGTTCTTCACCATCGAGAACGTCGACGTGGTGGATGCCACCCACATCGTCGTCGGCAACGACAACAACCTGCCCTTCTCGAGCAGCCGCGAGCCGAACAAGGCCGACGACAACGAGCTGGTGTTGCTGGAGGCGGGGGCGCTGCTGCAGGCGAAGTGAGGCCGGCGCTCATCCGTGCGAAGCCTCCGCGACGATCCGCGAGATCTGCCGCTCGACGAGCCGGTGCTCGGCGGCCAGCGCGCGGATCGACTTGCCCGCGTCGAACTCCGCCCGGATCCGGTCGTTGCGCGCGGCATTGAGGGCCCTGCGCCCGGTCGGCAGCTCGAAGCGCAGCCCGATCCCGTCGATGCCGTACTCGGCGCTCAGCGTGCGCAGGTTCTCGAAACCGATCACCGCGACGAAGGGATGGTCCTCGGCGGGATGGGCGGGGATGTAGATCCTCGAGCCGCCGAAGCGCTCGACGAAGCGCATGGTGGCCGGCAGGCCGATGAGGCGGATGAGCTCCTGCAGCCTCGGCGGCAGCAGGTCGGTCGTCGAGCGGCCGGCGGTCGGCTCCGCGCGGCGCGGCGCCGTCGCGCCGCAGCGGTTCGAGCGCGGCGCGGACCGGACGCAGCTCGCCGGCGAACGCGGCGTGCCGTCCCGGCCCTGCATCAGGCCGCTCCACATGCCGCCGCTGTCCGGCGCGTCGTCCTCCATGGCATGCACGGGACACGGGGTTCTGCTCACAAATTCCGGGGGATTCATTTCTGTCGATCTCGTGTTGCGGTCGGTGGATGGGCGCGCCGGCGTGGCGGCGGGACGATGGGTCAGATGTCGGTCGGGCCGATCTGCACCTTGGGCGGCGCAGGCGGGGCCGGGTCGTTGGTTTCATGCGGCGGTCCGCATGCCTCGCATGCCGCGGGAGGCGCGCCCGGCTCGAGCGGGCGGCACCAGGCGCAGAGGGTGTGCGCGGGCGCCGTCATGCCGCCGCCACGTCGAGGTGGATGGGCGTGTACTCGCCCGTTGCGTCATCGCGCTCGTAGAAGCGGATGTAGGGCTTGGTGCCGGCGATCCTCATGCTGTCGCCGATGGCCTGCATGGCCTGCTGCCATTTCTCGTCGGCGATCTCCAGCCGTCGCAGCGCGAGCACGCGGGCGGTGTTGATCCGGCCCTGCCGGTCGATGCGGAAGGCATCGTTGACCAGCAGGCGGATGTTGGCGTTGATGTCCTTGCTCCAGTTCTGGATGCATTCGTCGATCAGGGCCTTGGCCGCCTGCAGCCGGCCGTCGAACGAAATGGTGTCCTGCACGCGGCGCTCGACCTTGTGCCGCCCGTCGGCGCTCACCAGCGTCACGTTGCCCTTCTTGCCGCCCCGGTGCACGTCGTAGTCCATGAGGCTGCGCTCGAGGAACTCGTGCACCGTGCTCATCGCCGCGACCTTGAAACCCACCAGCGCCGCGCTCTGGCGCTTGGCTTCCTCGCAGAGCTGGCGGACCACGTGGTGGCGGTCGCGGTCGATGGGCTTGATCGTCGGGCGCGGCATCGACGCCTCGAGCTGCCGATGGCCTGGATGTGCGTGCATCTGTTGCATGTGAACTCCTCTGGAATGGTTGGGAAACGGGCGGGGCGCTCGGATGGCGTCAGCCACCCGGCGCGGAAAGCGGCGACGGCGCGCGATAGGGACAGCGGCGCCCGAGTAGGACGCTGGGGATGCGGGTGAAGTCCATCGCACCCTGGCGTACCTCGGACGGAACCGGCGGCCGGTAGACGCTGGTGCCGAGCATCGGGATCTGGCGCGCCGCGGCGGTCCGTTCGGTCAGCGGCCCGGTTCCCGATTTCCATCGGCGCCTGCCCCGCGCTCCGATGCGATGGATGTGGCCGGCCCTGGCCAGCAGCGACAGCAGCTGGCGCAGCCCCGAGCAGGCCGGGTCGTCGCGGTGGTCAGTGATGCGCGCCCGCAGTACGCGATCGAGCTCCGTTTGCGAGGCCGCGCCGCGGTCCTGCAGGTGGCCGAGGATCGCGCGCCGCGCCGCCTCGGCGTGCCGCCCGAAAGGCAGGGGAACGGAATGCCCGCAAGGGCGTGGCTGTGTCATGCGAAAGCTCCTTCGGAACTGAATGCGCAGGCGCGGGGTGCCACGCGTTGCGCGGCGATGGCATAGGTGGGCTGCTGGGGCGCCGAAGGCAGCAGGCGGCACTGGAGAAGGCCGCTGGCATGCAGCGCCTGCAGCTGCGCCTCGATGGCCTCGAGGTCGCCGGCCGAGGACCAGTGGCGCGCCAGATTCGGTGCCGACCACCAGCCGCCTTCCTTGCGCAGCGTCGAGCAGATGCGCCGGGCCAGGACGCTGCCTGCCGCGTGGTCCGCCGCATGGCGGGACGGCTTCGCGCCGGCCGGGCCTTCGCCGCCGTGGCCCAGTACCTCGAGCACGCGCCGGGCGATCCGGGTGGTCGTGGCCTGGCCCGTGCCGTATTTCCCGGTGCCGTTGAGCACCTGGCTCACCGTGCCGCCGCTCAGGCCGAGCCGGGCGGCGATGGCGGCCTGCCTGCGTCCGTGACAAGCGGCGCGCAGCAGCATGAACCACCGTTCGTCCATGTAGTCGGGCGCGTTCATCGGGTCATCTCCCTGCTCCGGCGACCTTCCACAGGCCCGAAAGCACGCACTTCGACCTAATTTCAAAACCAGTTAGAGTGAGGGAACGACCAAGAAACACCAAAAATAGTGTTTTCCAGTCCCTGACGAGACACATGAGCATTGTTTAATCGCATTTTGTGTTTGTTGTCGCAATGGTAAACACAAATCGAGTTAAACATTCGAAACGAAACCTATGGAAGGTGTCTTGTGGATAAAAGTCGTGTTTTGTGTTGACTGCAACCTGATTTATCTCTAGTGTTGGTGCTATGAAGTCGAATCGAGGTTTGTCTTGACACCCCCACCCTCTCCTCCCGTCGACGAAGGCCACGTGAAATCGCGGGTGGGCGAACTGGCGCACGCCCAGGGCGGCCGCGTACGGGATCTGCGCAAGCAAAAGGGGCTGACGATCGAAGACCTGGCCCAGCGCAGCGGCCTGCACTTCAATACCGTCGGCCGCATCGAGCGTGGCGTGAGCGACCCCAGCCTGGAACAGCTCTACGTGATCGCGCTGGCGCTCGGCGTCGATCCCGCCGAATTCAATCCCTTTCCCGCCGGCAAGGCAGGTGCGCCGTCCTCGGGGCTCGACGACGAGCTGTTCGTGCTGATCGACCTGCTCGATGTCCAGGTCAGCGCGGGAAACGGCGCCTTCAACGGATCGCAGGAGAACATGGGCCGCTTCGCGTTCAGCCGCTCCTGGATGACGCGCAAGGGCGTCAAGCCTGCCAGCGCGAGGATCGTGCATGCGCGCGGCGATTCGATGGCCGACAAGATCAACGACGGCGACATCCTGCTGGTCGACACCGCCATCAGGTCGCTCGAGCAGGACGGCGTCTATGTCATCCAGCTCGACGGCCACGACTACGTCAAGGTCCTGCAGCGGGACTTCTCGACCGGCGGCCTGCAGATCATCAGCTACAACCCGGCCTACAAGCCGCAGATGCTGAGCGCTGAACAGGCGGCCGAACTGCGGATCAGCGGCCGCGTCGTCTGGCACGGCGGCGAGATTCTGAGCTCGCGCTTCATGGGCCGCAGGCCGCCGCCGGCATAGCGCGGCGGGCTCGCCCGCACCCCTTGCACCCTCTCGGCGGACACCTGTCCACCTCAGTGTTCGATGCCCTTTGCCAGACCATCTGGTCATGGGCAACAACAACATCCATCCATCGAACGCGCGGCCTTCGCGAGTGCGAGGCGGCATCACCCGGCAGGCACTCGCCACGCTGGCGTTGAGCGCGGCGGGCCTGATCGGCATCGTTGCGCGCGAGGGCTACAGCGACCGGGCTTATCCGGACCCGGTTCACGGCAGCGCCGTCCCCACCATCGGCTTCGGCTCGACCGACGGCGTGCGCATGGGCGACACCACCACGCCGGTGCCCGCGCTGGAGCGCGCACTGCGCGACATCCGCAGCTACGAGGGCGCCCTCAAGCAGTGCGTGAAGGTGCCGCTGCACCAGGCCGAGTACGACGCGTACGTGAGCCTGGCCTACAACATCGGCAGCTTCAACTTCTGCACGGGCGGGCGCGAAGGCCGGGTCTCCACGCTCGTGAGCCGGCTCAATGCCGAGGACTACGAAGGGGCCTGCAACGCCATCCTGGACTGGAAGTACGCGGGCGGCGTCGACTGCTCCACGCCGGGCAACAAGGTCTGCGCGGGCATCTGGAAAGACCGCCTGCGCCTGCATGCGCAATGCCTGAAGGCCGCCGGATGAGCAGCAGCTCCAGGGCCTGGCTCCGTCTCGCCGGGGCGATGCTGGCGATCGGCCTTCTCGCGGCGCTCGCCGCCGCCATCCACGAGGCCGGCGCGACGCGTGAGCGCCTGGTCTGGCAGGGCAGGGAAGCGCAGCGCAGCGCCGCGGCGGCCGAGGCCTTGCGCAAGGAATACGAACGCGGCCGTGCCGCCTCCACCCGTTATCAGCTGGACGCGGGCGCGCTGCAGACCCGCTATCTCGCTCTCGAAGGAATCTCTCATGAATTGCGCCAGCGCGTGGCTCTCGTGCTCCCTCCCGTCGTTGCGCGTGATCGCCCTGATCGGAGCCCACGCGGCGCGCGGGCTCCTGCGCCGTCGCCGCGCGATGCCGTCGAGGCGGTACCGCCGAGCCCTGTCGGCGACGATCGCCATCGCCTCAGCCTCGCTGCTGTCTGGATGTGGAACAGCGCCCTGGCGGGAACCGATGTCCCTGCCGGTCCCTGCGGATCTGCTGATACCTCCGACGCGGCCTGTGCTGCTGATTCCGGTCTTGTCGTCGACGACGCATGGGACAACCAGCGGCTCAACGCGCGTGCCTGCGCCGCCGACCGGCTCCGCCACGCCGCGTTGATCGAGTTCCTCACGCAGAGGCCCGTGCCATGAACGATCCGGAAATCCGTGCCCAGGAGCTGTTCCTGCTCGGGCAGATCCACGGCCTGGTGTCGGCGCTCAAGGAGGGCCAGGACCGGCAGAACAGGCGCATGGACGCTGTCGATGCGCGCTTCGACGCACTCGACAGCCGCCTGCGCGCGGTGGAGCAGCGCGCCGCGGCCTTCGGCGCCGCATCCGGCGGTGCCATGGCCATCGCGACCGCCCTGCTCGCGGAGAGCCTCAAGCAGTGGTTTCGCAGCAATGCCAGCGGCAACTGATGCGCGTCGCGCGGCCATCGGTGGACAGATGTCCGCCTCGGCGATCGGGGCTTCGTCGGAGACAGTGGATCCAACGACCGAGAAGAACGCCACCGCATCTTTCTGCCGCCCCGTTCGTCGCCGTTCGATGACTTTTCTTATTGCAACTGCCGTGCATCGTGTGCATGGCATGACCGTCGGAGCCTACGCATGACCTCTCTCGCCGCCATCCGCACCGCCATCGTCCAGACACTGGGCACCGTGCCCGCCATCGGCCGCGTGCACGACCGCGAGCGCTATCTCGCGGACGAGACGGCGTTGCGCGCGCTCTTCTTGCACGAGCTGCCCGATCACGCCCTGCAGCTGCGCGGCTGGTGGTTGCGCCGCGCGCAGACCAGCGAACACGCGCTGAATGCGGTGCGCGGTGTCGCCATCGACACCTGGACCCTGCGCGGCTACCTCGCCTTCGACGATGCCACGGGTTCCGAGCTCGTGTTCGATGCCCTGATCGAAGCCATCCGCGATGCGGTGCGCGCCGATCCGACGCTCGGCGGCGCCTGCGCGCTCTCGCCGCTGAAGGACGAGGACGAAGACACCGAGGACACCGACGGCGTGCAGGTCGCGGAGGTGGGCCTCGTCGATTTCTGCGGCCTCAAGTGCCATGGCGCCATCTTGCGATTGAGGACCTGGCGCTACCTCTGAGCGTCCGCGCTTTTTCCACCCGCTGAAGGCGGGTACCGAACGGCGATGTGCCCGTTCGGTCCCGCCGCTCTCCATCTGCGCCGCATGCACGCATCGGCAAGGACGGCATCGACGCGCCCGTGCGAACCGGGCGGTCGTGCCAGGCGCATCGCGCAATCGGTGCGTGTTTTTCGGCTCTTTCGATTCCATCCCTTTCACCCGCTTTTTCAACCAACGGAGAAACGCAAATATGCCCAAACTCATGCGCAAGATGGCCATCCTGGCCAAGGCCGAAACCGTGCGCGGCACCGACGCCGCACCCACCGGTGCCGCCAATGCGATCCTGGTGAGCGAAGTCACGCTCACGCCCATCGAAGGCGACGTGATCCAGCGCGACAACGTGCGTCCGTACTTCGGTTCGCGCGGCTCGGTGCTCGTGACCCAGTACAGCAAGATCGCCTTCTCGGTCGAGATGGCGGGCGTGGCCGCGGCAGGCGACGTGCCGGCCTATGCCCCGCTGATGCGCGGCTGCGCGATCAGCGTCACCACCGCGGCCGGCGTCAGCACCACCTTCGCGCCCACCACCGACGTGCTGGAGTCGCTGACCATCTACGGCAACGTCGACGGCACCGTCTACAAGATGACCGACGCCCACGGCAACGTGAAGGCCGCCGTCGATGCCAAGGGCATCCCGAAGTGGCAGTTCGAATTCACGGGCCTGTTCGTGCCGGCCGCCGATGCACCGCTGCCGACCGCCGACTACAGCAAGTTCATGGACCCGCTGGGCGTGAACAAGGCCAACACCACGCTGAGCCTCGATGGCCTGGGCGTCGCGGCCAGCGCCTTCGCCTTCGACGCGGGCAACACCGTCGTCAAGCGGGACCTGATGACCATCGATGCCGTCGACATCACCGCGCGCGTGTCGACCGGCTCCGTCACCTTCGAGAACACCGCGGTGGCCGTGAAGGACTGGATCGGCATGGCCCGCAGCGGCGCGCGCGTCGCGCTGGCGCTCAAGCATGGCCAGGGCGCGACCAACGTGGTGGAGATCAAGTCGCCGCGCGCCCAGATCGGCAAGCCCACCTACAGCGATGTCGATGGCGTCCAGATGATCACCGTGCCGCTCGAGTTCGTGCCCAGCGGCGCGGGCAACGACGAGTGGTCGATCGTCGTGCGCTGAGCGACGGGTTCATCGGAAGACGAAAGGAACACACCAGATGCCCCAGAAACTCAAGCTCGCGATCAAGCCCACCTTCGCCGCACCGGTCCTGATGCGCGTGCCGGGCGACGGCCAGGTCGAGGAGGTGCGCTTCGACGCGGTCTTCAAGCGATTGACGAAGACCGAGAACGACACCCTGCAGCGTCGCCTGGACGACCGCAGCCTCAACGACCGGGAGCTGCTCGACATGGTGCTGGCCGACTGGAAGGGCCTGGCCGGTGACGACGGCCTGCCCTTCATCTGCACGCCCGAGAACCGTGCCGCGGCGGTGGAGGAATGGCCGGGCTTCGAGGCAGCCATCACCTACAGCTACTTCGAGCACGCGTACCCGGCCGCCGTAAAAAACTGAGGGGCGCCGCGCGCTACGTGCTCGGCGCCGACACACGTGTTCACGACGAACTCGACGACGAGTTGCGCACCCAGTGTGCGTCGCTCGGACTCGATCCGGTCCGGCTGGTCTCGCCGGCGGCCGGCAGCGAGGAGATCCGCATCTTCGAGCTCTGGCCGGAACACCAGGAGGCCTTCGAGGTGTTCCACGCCTGCCGCACGCAGTGGCGCGTGGTCGCGGGGCCCGCTGGCACGTGGCACCAGGGGCTCGACTTCGGTGCGGTCGACGTGGCGATGCGGCGCCTCGGCATTCCGCGTGCGCGGCAGCGCGAGGTTTTCCTGCAGCTGCAGGTGATGGAGGACGAGGGGATCGGCGTGCTGAACGCCTGAACCACGCCGTTGCCGGCACGAGGGGCCGACAGATGTCGGCCTCATTTATTTCTCTCTTTGGAAGGACCATGAAGTCATGGCAACGGCACAGAACTTCTCCATTCGAATGACGCTGGATACCTCCACGCTGTCGTCAGGTCTGGCGCAGGCGACGCGAGAGGTCACTGCGCTCCAGAAGGAAGTGACAGGCCAGATCGAGATGCTGAACAACAGGCAACAGGAACTGATGAAGTCCGACAGCCTGAAACGCGCCGCGGAAGAAAAGTCCGGCGTCCTGAAGAAAGCGGCCGAGGAGCTCAAGGCGACGAAGTCCTTCTTCTCCACCATTTCGTCGAGCACGGACAGCGCCCCGGCGCTGATATCGAACCTCATGCAGGGCGGGCGAACGCTCGTCGATGAATCCGGTGGCGTCGGGGCCGCGGCTTCCGCGCTGACGAGCGGCGTCGGCCAGATGGCCACGCGCTTCAATCTCGCGACCACTGCCGTACAGCTGCTGAGCACCGCATACGCGGAGGGCAGCAAGGAGGCGAAAGCCTATTCGACGGCGCTGACGATGACGGGCAACTACTCCGGCCTGACGGTGGGGCAGTCCAAGGACATGGCGGTCAGAATCGCCGGCGCTGACGGCACGCAATTCCAGGCGGCCGAAGCGATCGCCGCCGTGGCGGGAACCGGAAAGATCGGCAGCCAGGCGATCGAGGACGTTGCGAACGCCACCTCTGCGATGAACAGGGTGCTGGGTGTCTCGATCAACGAAGCGGTCGGCAATTTCGTCAAGCTCGCGGAAGAGCCGAGCAAGGCGTCGGCCCAGCTCAACCAGACCTACCACTACCTGAACGTCAGCACCTACGACCGGATTGCCGCGCTCGAGAAGCAGGGCAAGACCGAGGAGGCGGCCGCCTTGGCGCAGTCTTCCTTTGCCAATGCGATGAAGCAGCGTACCCAGCAGGTCGTCGGCAACCTGGGCACGATGGAGCGTGCGTGGCTGGCCATCACCAACACGGCCAGGAGGGGGTGGGATGCCCTCCTCAATATCGGGCGCGAGGAGTCCCCGGAGCAGAAGCTGGAAGCCGTGCGCAAGAAGATCGCCAACATCGACCAGCTCATCGCGAACAAGGGCTTCGGAGTGAACGGCGCAGGTGCGGCGTTCGGACGCCCCGCGTCGAATGCCGATCTGCAGCGGACCCGCGACGAGTTGGCTACCCAAGAGAGTGCGCTCGCGGAGACCGTCAAGCTCGGCAACAACGCCGCCCAGCGCGCGAGCGAGGAGGCTCGCAAGAACCAGGCAGCCATCAAGGACAGGCAGGACAAGGACAGCAAGGAGAGCAAGACGACCGGTGGCGCCTCGGGCGTGACGCGTCCGCGGAACGAGCTGCTGGAAAAGGAGCTGGAAGCCGAGCGCGAGTCGTACAGGAAAAAGGCCCGTGTGATTGCGGATGGCATCAAGGAAGTCGACAGCCTGCGCAAGCGGGAGCTGATCGGTGACTACGACGTGGTGCGCCGCAAGCGCGATCTGCAGATCGAGGACATCGGCAATCGCGAGACGTCGCTGCGGAATCAGCTCGAAGCGATCAAATCTCGCAAGGGCGATGAAAGCGAGGGTCGCAGGGTTGAGTCGCAATTGACGGAGACGCTCGAGCAGCGCGGCTTCGTCGAGACGGAGGCCAACCGAGCCTTCGGGGAGATCGACTCGGCGGCGCAGCTCTCGCAGCTCCGGACGATGCGTCAGGCCACGGATGCGATTCGGGAGCAGACCTCCGCGATGGTGGAGCAGAACGCCGTCCATGGTTTGTCGGCTTCGGCCATCAAGGAAGTCAAGATTGCGCAGCTGGAGCGCCAGCTCGTGGATCTCGAAGCCACCGACAGAGTGATCCCCGGCTACATCGATGAGCTGCGGCAACGCATCGATGCGGAGAAGAACCTGCTGCAGGTCACGCGCGAATCCGAAGGCATCAAGTCGGCCGAGGACAAGAAGAAGGAGCAGGAAGGCCGCTCCAAGAAGCTCTCGGACGATCTCAACGGCACGTTCAAGGACGGCATCACGGGGTTGATGCAGGGCCAGGAAGGCGCGCTCGACAAGATGGCCGAGTCCCTCAAGAAGAAGGTCTCCGGCGCACTGGCCGATGCGCTCTACGACGCGACGCTCAAGCCTGCGGTGGAGAAGTTCACCGGGTGGCTGTCGAACTCGATCACGGGGCTGTTCAACGGGGGCGCGAGCGGAGGAGGAGGCGGTGGCGGTGGTGGCAACTGGTTGGGAAGTCTCTTCAGCACCGTGCTCGGATTCTTCGGCGTAGGAAGCGCGAAGGGCAATGTCTTCGCATCGCCCGCGCTGCACGCCTACTCGAGCAGCATCGTCGACCGCCCCACGTTCTTCCCGTTCGCCAAGGGCATCGGCCTGATGGGCGAGGCGGGGGCCGAGGCCATCATGCCCCTGCGCCGTGGCACCGACGGGCGACTGGGCGTGAGCCTGCAGGGAGGCGGTGCGGCCGCGCAGGCGCTGCACTTCGCGCCCTCGAATGTCTTCTACATCGATTCGCGATCCGACAGGGGCGCCGTCATGGCCGACCTCGATCGCGTGCTCCAAGCCAACAACGAGGGTCAGATGGAACAACTCAAGCGCATGCGGGTGGTGCCCCAATGAGCATCGTCACACTTCCGCCGAACCTGCCGGTCAAGCGCCAGGACTTCGGCCTGCAGACATTCGACCTGAGCTTCAGCAGCGGCGACACCGGTTCCACGCAGGTGGCCGTGCTGGCACCGCCGCGGCGCACCTGCGCGCTCGTGAGCGAGGAGCGCATTCCCACGATGGGCGAAGCCGCGCAATGGCGCGCGCTCGCCCATGCATTGCGCGGCCAGGTCAACGTGCTCGCGATCTGCGATCTGCTGCAGCCGGTGCCGCGCGGCACGGCGCGCGGCACCTGGACCGCGGTGGCGGCGCTGGCCGGCGCCTCGTCGCTGTCGATCCAGATGGGGGTCGCGCAGGCCGGCAAGACGCTGCTGCAGGGCGACTGGATCGGCGTCAACCAGGGGTCGGTCCAGCGCCAGCTGCTGCACGTGCAGGCCGACGCGATCGCCGATGCCGCGGGCCTGATCGTGGTGCAGATCGAACCGGTGTTGCGCGTCGCCGTGGCGGCGGGCAGCGCGGTCGTCTGGGACCGGCCGACCTGCCTGATGCGCCGGACCGACACGAAGAGCAACTGGAGTTCGGAGTCGCGCGCGCAGGGCGGCTTCAGCTTCGACCTGATGGAGTCCTGGGAATGACGGTGAACACCAATTCGGGATTCGACGCGGCCAGCCGCGCCGGCGCCTACGGCGTGATGGCGCTGGCGGAACTGCAGCTGCGCTCGGGCACGGTGCGCTACACCACCTGGCCGGTCAACGTGCAGACGATGGGGCAGTCGTGGCTGGGCCTGGGCAACCTGGGGTCGATCGGCGAGATGCACGAGAGCGAGGACGGCGCGGCCGAGAAGCTCACGCTGACGCTCTCGCCGATCGACGTGGGCACGCGCGCGCTCGCGCTCGGCGATCCGGCCGACTACCAGGACCGGCGCGTGCGCATCTGGATCGCGCTGGTCGATGCGGCCACCCTGCAGATCACCGGCCAGCCGGTGCTGCGCTTCGTGGGCGTGATGGACCAGATGAAGATCGAGCGCGACGGGACGACCGCCTCGATCGGCATGGATTGCCGCACGGCAAGCTACGACGTGCGCAGCAATCCGGCCGCGCTGCGCATGAACCATGCGCAGCACCAGGCACGACATCCCGGCGAGATGGGCTTCAGCTACCTCACCAGCATCATCGGCAATCCGGCCGTGTGGGTGGGCAAGTGGCTGCAGGCCAATCTCCAGTACCGCCAGCTGCTGGGAGTGGGCTCCAAATGAACGCCGACCTCGACGCCTTCATCGAGGCCCGGCGCGCGCTGCGCTTCGGCTATTTCGACAACGACTGCGCCACGTTCGCGGCGGACTGGGTGCGGGAGGTGCGGGGCACCGACCCGCTGGCCCCGTTGCGCGCCGAGGGCGGCGTCCTGGAGCCGCGGCGGCTGCTGACCGCGCTGCGCCACGTGCGGGCGGCCGGCGGCTTCGAGGCAGCGGCCAATGCCTTGCTCGGGCCGTCGAAGCCCGGCCTGTGCGCCCAACGCGGCGACGTGGTGCTCGCCCGCAGTGGCGGCCGTATCGGCCGCGTCTCTGGCCATTGCTTCGGCATCTGCACCGGGACCCACGTCGCGGCGCTCGGCACGGATCGAATGAACTTTCTTCCCTTGACGGCAGCGGTGGCTGCATGGAGGTCCGCATGCGCGGTTTGATGACACGTCTTCTTGCGTTCTCGGCGTTGCTGTTGGCGTGCGGCAGTGCGTCGGCCGATCCCGTCACCGGCGCCATCTCCGCCATCGGCGCGGCAATCGCTGGCGCGAGCGCCGGGACACTGGCCTCCTGGGCGTTGATGGCCGTCAGCGTGGTCTCGGGCCTGTCCAAGGCTTCCCAGGCCCGCAAGCAGGCCCGCCAGGCGGCCGCACGCAAGGCGGCAGAGGATGCCGCCAACCTGCGCGATCGCACGACGACCATCGTGAGCTCGGAATCGCCGTGGACCACGATCTATGGCGCGCCGGCGCCGGTGGGTGGCTCGGTCGTGGCCGTGCTCGACAGCGGTGGGCAGGCACAGTTCAAGCACGTGGTGATCGTCTTTGCCGCGCACGAGTGCGAGGCAATCGACGAGATCTTCATCGAGGGCACCTCGGTCGGCCGCCCGAATGCGACGGGGTGGACTGATGGCGCCGAGTTCCAGCTGCCGCCGCCGTTCAAGGGGCTGCCGTCGGAGGGCCCAGCCGTCAACGTCCAGTTCCACACCTCGCCGGGCGGGGTCGACACCGCGGACGTCTTCATGAGGGACAGTCTCAAGGCCACCTTCCCCGATCTCGATCTTTGGACCGATGCGCACCGCCTCAGCGGCTACACCTACGCGGTCGTGACGCTGAACATGCTGTTCGAGCGCTTTCAGGGCGGCCTTCCCGAGATCACCGCGCGCATCCGCGGCAAGAAGGTCTACGACCCGCGTAGCGGTCAGACCCGCTACTCGCGCAATCCGGCGCTGTGCCTGGCCGACTTCATCCGTTCGGAAGCCGGCTATCTCGCGGCCGCCGACCAGATCGACGAGGCGGCGCTGATCGGCGCGGCCAACGCCTGCGACGACGAGGTCTACACGAACGTCGATGCCGAGAACCACGGCAACTCGAAGCTGCGCTATGTCTGCGACGGGGTTTTCCGCTCCGACCAGGATCGCGAGACCACGCGCCAGCAGCTCGAGGAGTCGATGGCCGGTTTTTCGCTCGAGACCGGTGGCGTCTGGCGGATCCAGGCGGGCGCCTGGGCATCGCCTGTGCTCAACCTGACGGACGTCGACATGCTGTCGCCGACCACCGTGGTCCAGACCGCCAACCTCGGCTCCGATCGCCTCAACGGCATGCGCGGAACCTACGTGAACGCGGCGCGCAACGGCGTGAGCGAGGACTTCAGGCCCTACCAGAACGCCACGCTGCGCGCGCAGGACGAGAAGGACAGGTTCGGCGACATGGCGCTGGCCTTCACTGGCTCGCACGTGCGCTGCCACCAGTTGGCGCGCGTGGCCGTCGAGCAGAGCCGCGGCGGCCTGGTGCTGCGCATCCATCCCAAGATGCTGGCCTGGCACCTGCAGCCCGGCGACCGGATCGTGCTGTCGAGCGTGCTGTATGGCTTCGTGAACAAGACTTTCCGCGTGCAGGACTGGAGCTACCAGCGCAACGCGCCGCTGACCCTGCTGGTGATCGAGGACGTGCCGACCTTCTACGACCTGGTCGACGAGGTGATGGCGGATCCCGCGCCCAACACCAACCTCCCGAGCCCCTTCATCGCGCCGCAGAACCCGATGGACCTCGCGGTGAAGAGTGGACCTGAACTCATGGTGCAGCAGGGCGGCTCGACGGTCGTGCGGGCGCGCGTGAGCTGGGCGCCCTGGGCCGACGATGCGGCGGCCCGCACGGGTGCGATCCGGGTGCAATGGCGGCTGATGCAGACCGGCGAGGGATGGCAGAGCATCGACCTGCCGGGCGACGCCGTCGAGACCTTCCTGCTCGGACTGTCCGTGGGTGGGGTCTACCAGGTGCGGGTGCGTTTCGCGACGCCCTATGCGGTCAGCAGCTGGGTGATGGTCGAGCACGTAGTGACCGGCAAGACGCAGCCGCCTGGCAGCGTCAGCGGGCTGCAGCTCGGCGTGGAGAACGACGGTGTCCATGCGCGCTGGGCCGAGCCGGCGGGCCTCGACCTGCTCGATTGGAACCTGACCGAGCTGCGCATCGGCACGGACTGGGCCACCGCCGCGGAGGTCTGGTCGGGCAAGGCCGTGCAGGCGAACCTCGGCTGGCTGCAGGCGGGCGTGGTCAAGCTGTGGGCATCGCACGGCGACACGACGGGCCGGTGGTCCACGCCGGTGTCGACCGCCATCGAGATCTTGCCGCCCACGCAGCCCGTGCTGAGCGGGCAGGCCTTCCGCGACCAGGTCGAGTTGCAGTGGCCCGCGAGCGGGACCACGCAGCCCTTGCGGGGCTACGAGGTACGCGTCGGCTCCGTCTATGCGGAAGCGCGCGTGCTGAGCACGGTGGACGCCCTCGGCTACAAGTACACGCAGACGGTGCCGGGCACTTATCTGTACTGGGTGTGCGCGATCGACCTGGCGGGCAATCGCAGCGCGCCCGGCTTCAAGGAGTTGACGACACTGCCGGGCATCGATGAGGCGCTCGAGGAGCTGCAGGAAGGGCTGCAAGAGACCGTCGACCAGCTGAAGCAGGCCGACGGTGCCAATGCCGCGGCCATCGCTCAGGAAGCGCAGAACCGCGCGGCGGCGCTGGTGGCCGAAGGGCAGGCGCGCGTTCAGGCCGTACAGGCCGAGGCGCAGAACCGCTTCACGGCGCTGCAAGCCGAGGCCCAGACGCGCACGCAACAGATCGCCGGCCTGACCGATGCCATCGCGGACGAGGCTGCGGCGCGTGCGGCGGCGGACACCGCCGAGGTGCAGGCGCGCATCGCCGCCGTGGCGCGAGAGGTCACGGATCGAACCACGGCCGTGCAGGCCGAGGCCACATTGCGCGCGAATGCGATCACTGCGGAGCAGAACGCACGCGCCGCGGCACTGGTCGCCGAGGCGGCCGCTCGCGGTACCGCGATCTCGAACGAAGCCACCGTACGCCAGCAGGCCGACAGCGCGCTGTCGTCGCAGTTCACGACCCTGACGGCCTCGCTGGCGACCACGGCCGCGGCGTTGCAGACCGAACAGAGCGCGCGCATCAGTGGCGATGCCGCCGAGGCCGGCGCGCGTCAACAGCTCGCCACCCAGTTGCAGAACGCGGATGCGACGCTGGCAGCCTCGCTCGCCAGCGAGGCTGCCGCGCGCAGCACCGCCGATGAGGCGGAGGCGCGCAGCCGCGAGTCGCTGTCGGTTGCGCTGACCGGCCTCCAGGATGTGAGCGCGAGTCTCGACTACGTGGAAGGCCCGTCGCTCCTGCTCGACTTCGCCGCTTCGAGCTATCGCGTCTGGCAGCCCGCCACCATCGCCAGCGTGGGCGGCTTGCTGGCCGAGGAGCGCCAGGCGCGCCTGACAGCCGATGCGGCCGAAGTGACGGCGCGCGAGACCTTGCAGGCGCAACTGACCGGCGGCTACGGGGGCACCGATCTGTCGCAGGTTTCGAGCGGCCTGCTGTTCCAGGAGCGCACTGCGCGCGCCAGCCAGGACGAGGCGCTGGCGCAGCAGATCACGCTGATCTCGGCGGGCGTGGGCGAGCAGTTCGACTACGCGAAGATCTGGTACTTCGATACGGGCGTGGAAGCCTGGGGTGGAAATGGCGTGCCGGTCGCCACGGCGGGCTGGTTGCGGCCGGCGAATGCGAGCGACCCCTGGGTGATCTCGCCCACGGGCCTCGCGAGCCCGGGCGCGACCTTCAGCCAGGTGCGCATCCGGATCCGCAAGGTCGGCGCGCCCGTCTGGGCCGGCCAGATCTTCTGGCGCGCGGCCGCCGACACCGGCTTCACCGGAGGCCGCGCCGCGACGCTGACCGAGCCGACCTACGATGCCGCCGGCATCGGCATGGTCAACGTGAGCCCCGGTTGGGACGTGACGGTGGACCAGATCCGCATCGATCTCTCGGTCGCGCAGTCGGCCACCGACTACTTCGAGATCGACTGGGTGGCGATCGGCAGGCCATCGCCGGGCGCGTCCAATGCGGCGCTGCAGGCCGAGGCCACCGCGCGTGCGAGCGCCGACGCGGCGCAGGTCACGGCGCGCGAGACCCTGGCGGCGCAACTGCGTGGCAATTACGCCGGCAACGACGTCGGTGCGCTGAGCTCGGGCCTGCTGGCGGCCGAGCGCGATGCACGCGTGTCGGCCGATGCCGCCGAGGTGACGGCACGGCAGCAGCTCGCCGCCACCGTGACCGGCAACAAGACGGCCGCGGATGCCGCCATGCTCACCGAGCAGACGGTTCGTGCCAACGCGGATGCGGCCGAGGTCTCGGCACGGCAGGCACTGGGCGCTTCGCTGTCCACCAGCCTGTCGACCGTGTCCGCCAACCTCACGGCCGAGCAGACCGCGCGGGCGAATGCCGACACCGCCGAGGTGAGTGCGCGTGAGGCATTGGCCACGCAGATGCGCGGCAGCTATGCGGGCACCGATGTGAATGCGCTGAGCGCGGGCCTGGTCTTCAGCGAACGCCAGGCTCGCATCAGCGCCGACACGGCCGAAGTGACGGCGCGCCAGGCCCTGTCGACCACCGTCGTCAACAACAAGACGCAGACCGACGCGGCGATCCTCGCGGAGCAGTCCGCGCGCTCGGACGGCGACAGCGCGAATGCCAACGCGATCTCGGCGTTGTCGACATCGTTGTCGACCACCCTGACCAGCACCACCGCGGCGCTGCAGACCGAGGTCAATGCGCGCGTGCGCGCCGATGCGGCCGAGATCACCCAACGGCAGGGGCTGTCCGCGGCGCTGACCGGCATGCCCGATATCTCGGGCACGCTGGCGACGGTGATCGGTGCGTCGATGGAGGCGAACTTCGCCGAAAACAGCTACGGCCTGTGGCAGGCGCCGACGGGCGCGACGCTCGCATCGGGTTTGATCTACGAGGAGCGGCAAGCTCGTATCGCCGACGACCAGGCGGAGGTGGTCGCGCGCCAGGTCCTGTCGACCTCCATATCGACCGGCCTGTCGACCGTGACCGCCGGCCTCACCGCCGAGCAACTCGCGCGCAGCAATGCCGACAGTGCGGAGGTCGCGGCACGCGAGACGCTGGCCACGCAGATCCGCGGCGCCTATGCGGGCGGCGATCTCAACGCGGTCGCCGGCGGGTTGATCTATAGCGAGCGGCAGGCGCGCGTGGCCGCGGACAACGCAGAGGTCGTGGCTCGGCAGGCGCTGGCGGCCTCGATGTCGACCGGACTGTCGACGGCCAATGCCGGCCTGCTCAGCGAACAGACCGCTCGCGTCGCGGCCGATACCGCGCAGGCCGGCTCGATCAGCGCGCTTTCGACGACCGTGAGCAACAACCAGACGGCCGGCATGGCGGCGCTGACCAGCGAAGCTGATGCGCGTGCACGGGCCGACGCGGCGGAAGTGTCGCAAAGGCAGGCGCTTTCTGCGGTACTGACCGGGGCGGAGGAGGTCGCGAGCAGCCTCGCCAATGTCGAGGGGCCTTCGCTGCGGCTGCAATTTGCACAGGCTTCGGGCGCGATGCTGGGCGCCTGGCAACCGCTGTCGTTGGGGGGCCTGGCCAGCGGACTGGTCTACGACGAACGTACCGCCCGCATCACGGCGGACGATGCCAACGCCGCAGCCATCACCAGCGTGAGCACGCGGCTTTCCACGGCCGAAAGCGGCATCGTTACAGGCGCGGCCGCGACCTCGGTGCTCTCGACTTCCGTCAGCTCGATCAACGGCGCGATCACGGCCCAGGCCACGCAGATCGGCCAGTTGTCGACCTCGGCGGGCGCGAACACGGTGGCGATCACGAACACGGCAACGGCGTTGGCGGCGCTCGATGGGAAGGTGAAGGGCAGCTGGCGGTTGAACGTCGATGCGAATGGCAAGGTCTCGGGGTTGATCCTGGACAACGATGGCACGACCTCGAACATGGTGGTGCAGGTGGACAAGTTCGCCATTGCTGCAGCGGGACCGAATGGCGCGACGAAGTTTCCGTTCGTGGTGGGCACCGTCAACGGCACCGCCTCGGTGGGTATCGACGGCAACATGTACGTCGACGGAACCATCAAGGGGCGCGCCTTGGAGGCGGGGGCAGTGACGGCTGAAAAGATCAGTGTCGACTCCCTGAGCGCCGTCTCGGCAAGGACTGGCGATCTCCAGGTTGATCGATTGCGCTCCGGCGGCTTCACGAGCTACAGCTGGCCCCCCGTTGGGCAGGCAGGCATGTTCCTGTCTGGCGACGGTCTGCTCATGGGCAATCAAAGAGATCGAGGCTACTTTCAGATCGAGGCGCAGACCGGCAACGTCTACTCGACCGGGATGAGCATCGTCAATGGCACCCTGCGTATTCATCAAGCCGATGTCATTGAGTCGGTGAACATCCGTGGACGAGCCGTGACCGTACCGACGGCGCGTTCGGAAGGAGGGAGCGTCGCGGGCATCAGCCATGAAGTGCCCAACATCAACGGCGCGTGGGTGACGACATACATCACGGGTTCGACATTCATCCCCCCTGGCGCGGGTGGTGGCCTCGGTGGTTTCTTGACGATCACCTTGAACGGCAACGCGTACTGGATAGGCGCCGGCGTGCCCGGTTCGACAGTCACAGGGACTGTGGTGCTGGATCTTCCCCCAGGCTGGCACAGCATCGGTTCGACCGGCACCTTCGGCGGTTCGAACACTTCCATCTTCGCACTCAGCTGCCAGAGGTAATCCATGCCCAACTACACAGCCTATGACAAGGTCACCGGCCGCGTCATCGCGCGGGGAACCGCGCACAGCGACGAGGCCTGCAGCAAGCAGGCCGCGGGAGTCCACGAGGGCATTCTCATTGGGGATGTCCCGGCGAATCACTACCTGGATCCGCAGACGCTCGCACCGATTCCGATGAGCGAGCAGCCGAACGAACACCACGTCTTCGACTGGTCGACGCACGCCTGGGTCGATCCGCGAACGTCCGAGGACAGGCGTCAAGCCCTGCGTGACCAAGTGGCCGAGCGCCGCTGGGCGCTGGAGACCGGTGGCTTGGTGTTGCCTGACGGCCTGCGCGTGAGCACCAAGCGCTCCGACCGCGATGCGCTCACCGCGCTCCTGGTCAAGGCCGAGCGTGCCGGCATCGAGGCGGTGGATTTCAAGTTCGACAGCGGTTGGACGCGCATGAGCCTTGCCGAGCTCGATGCAGTGGCTCGTGCGATCGAGCTGCATGTGCAAGCCTGCTTTTCGTCCGAGCGCTCCCATCACGAAGCCATTGCCATGCTGGAGACCGTGGCGCAGTTCGATGCCTACGACTGCAATGCCGGATGGCCCGCCACCGGCCTGAGCACATCGACATCCGAAGAACCGCCCGCCAATTCTTGATCGAGGAAAGCCCACTCATGACCACCACGCTTACAGAAAAAACCTTTGCGCAGTTGCTGACCGCCGCTGGCGGCGCGAACGGCACGCGCGTGAATGCGCAGGGGAGGATCGAGGCTGCTGTTGCACCGGCTTTCGACTATGACCCGATCACGCTCGCGGCTCGCGGACTGCGCTTTCGCGGACCTGTCCGCACCAATCTTCTGACGAACAGCCAGCTCAGCGCCCTGGGGGTTGCCGAGGGAACCACGCCGCCCACCGTGGGCGTGGCCACTGTCGATGGAGAGGCGTGTTCGGCCGTGACATTTACCCCGGCCATGGCATCAGGCTACCCGGGAAGTCGCTGGCGCCCCAATAGTTCGGCGGCGGCGATCGTGGCCTCGACCACCTACTCGACGAGTTCCTACGTGAAGCTCAGTCGGCCGCTGGTCGGAAGCGAGGCCATCAACGTCTATTACACAGGCTCGAACGGGATGGGAAGCACGAACATCTCCGCCGTGAATTCGGCCCCATATGCCGAGCGCTTCACCCGGGTTGTGATGGGCAACGCCACGCCCGGCAACACAGGGACGATCTATCCGGTGGTCCATATCGTGTCGACGCTGGCGAGCAACCTGACGGTCTGGATCTGCAAGGGGCAGGTCGAGGTCGGGGCTGCAGCATCCGGCTATATCCCCACCAATGCCGGGGTGGTCGCGAGAACCATCGATGCGGTGACGATTTCCAACGTCCACCAAGCGCCGTGGTTCAACATGGTGGAAGGAACGTTTCTCGTTGATTTCGACATCTCGACGATGCCGCCGGCCTCGATGAATTTCGGGGTCTTCTGCGTTTCCAATGCCGCCAATACCAGCTACTTGATTGCGTCGATCGCATCCAACGGCAGCGTAGCCGTTCAGGCCCCGGCACCCATCACCGTCGCATCGACGGCAGGTCTCGTGCCTGTCGGCGCGATCCGCAGGCTAGGTGTCTCGTACAAAGCTGGCGCAAAGATTCTTCTTTCGGTCGAAGGAGGTGCGGCGATCCAATCGGGTCCGACCTTCGGCGGGTTTGCCGGCGGAGGCCATGAACTCAGGCTGGGCAACTTTGCGGGTAACCCCGGTCCGCTCGATGGGCACCTCCAGAACTTCGTGTATTGGCCCAAGGCGGCCAGCGCGACCGAGATCGCTACCCTGACCCCCGAAACCGAAACCCTTACTGGCTGACTCCATGCCCACGAATCTCACTTCCAAATCTGTCGCCGAGATGTTCGTCTCCAGCGGTGGCTTCAATGGCACACGCGTGAGCCCGCTGGGCTTCATCGAGCCCGCAGTGGCACCGCGCCTTGACTACGACCCTGTCACCAAAGCGGCCAAGGGCCTCCTGATCGAAGGCGGTCGGACCAACATGCTGCGATATGCATCGCGCTTCGATCAAACGACTGGCTGGAGTGTCTATGTCGTTGGCGGAACGCCGCACGTCAAAGTCGTGCCGAATGCCACGCTCGCACCGAATGGACACATGGAGGCGGCCAAGCTCATCCTGAGCAGCCAGAGCAACTATGGCAACGGGCGCGTCGCGCAGGCCACCACCAAGGCCGCCGCCGTGGGAACCTACGTGGCCTCCGTGTACCTGAAGTCCGCAGGTGGGCAACGGGCATTCATCTACGTTTGCGGCACAGGCGCTACGAACTCGATCAGCGCGAATTTCGACCTGCTGGGCAGCACACATTCGTCGTCCAAGATTGGCACTTTCTCGATCGTCTCCACATCGGTCACCGATGCTGGAAACGGGTGGCGCCGTTACGTTCTGGTCTTCACTTCCGACGATACGACCGGGATTACCTACGCCCTCTATCCGAGCGGTGCCTCCACGGGCCCTGGCGACGATGTCAACGGCGCTTTCGCCTGGGGCGCCCAGCTGGAGGCGGGCACGTTCGCCACCTCGTACATTCCCAGTGTGGACACTGTGACCGCGCGAGTCTCGATCGGCTCGTACTACGACGCCAAAGGGATCATGCGGTACGCCGCCGCGGGAGCAGGGCGAATGAATTACGACTCCGGAAATCTCGCCGTGGCACCTGCGCTGCTCGCCGAGCCGCAACGGACTAACCTCGTTCTGAGCAGCTCGCAATTCAACCGCAATCCATGGAGTGTCGCCGGTTTGGTTGCGGCCGCAGGAAAGTCGGCTCCCGATGGCACCCCTCGCGCCATCGAACTGTCGGGTGCTGCTTCGGGTCCCTTCACGCAGGGGGGCCTGATCGCCACGAGCACCGAGATGACCTATTCCGTGTTCGTCAAGAACGCGGGCCTCACGGGCCCGCTCTCCTTCGCCTGGCGCAACGATACGTCCCTGCAGACCTTTACTCCCTATGCCACGATCGTCTCCGATGGAAACGGCGGTCTTTCGCTTTCGGGTGCAGGTTGGGAGATGAAAGCCATGGCGAATGGGTGGTATCGACTCTGGACGAGTCGCAACACCGGCATCGCGGTGGGGGATTCGCTGCGAATCTACGCGGGTGTGACCGGCACCAGTGGTGATCGGGGCTCCTTTCAGGTGTTTGGCGCGCAGCTCGAAGACGGACCCGTTCCAACCTCGTATATCCCTAGCAACGACACCTTCACTTCGCGCTCCTCGATCGGCACCTACTTCGATGCCCAGGGGAAGATCCAGACAGCCGCAGTGAATGCTGCGCGGATGACCTACAACCCGGCCGACCTGCTGGCGCCTCCGACACTGCTTCAAGAAGTCGCCAGTACCAACATGCTGACTGTCTCGGATTTCGCGACACCCGGCGGGACTTCACTGCTGGGTGACGCGGCCTACAGCGATTTCAACGGCATCGGAATGGCCACGGGCGTGAAGATCGGTCGGCCGACAGTGGCCCAGCAATGGAGTCTTGCCTACAAGACAGTGACCTTGCAGCCGAATACCTCGTATTGCTTGTCGGTGTTCGTGAAGATGGACGATGGCCTGGCCCCCGTCTTCAGATCGGACACCGCCGCTTCCGAGTCGAACGATTTCGCGCTGGCCATCGTCGGAGTCACGCCACCTATGACGAAGTTCGTCGTGACGCCCCAGGGTGACGGCGTCTATCGCGTCTCCTGCACCCACACGACGGGCTCTTCTGTGCCTGGAGCGAACGTCGGCGCGGTCAAGTACCCTCAAAACTCGCCTCGTGGTTTCCGGGTCACCGGATACCAGCTCGAGCAAGCTGCATTCGCTTCGAGCTACATCCCCACGGCTGCGGCAACGGTTCTGCGCGCTGCGGACGTGACGAGCTCGACCGCCAGTACGCGCGCCGCCGACACAGTCGGGTCGACCGCCGTCGCGCGAAGCGCCGACTTCGTCTACATCGATGCCGCCAAGGGTTGGCTCAACGCCGCCGAAGGAGCGGTTGCCCTCGAGGTCGAACTGCCGAAGATGCCGGACATCACGGTGCGGAACATCATGGAACTCGGGGACGGCACGGCGGGCAACCGGCTGTCGATGGGGATGAGCATTCCCGGGGGCGTGTACTGCACCGGCACGGTCGGGGGCACGACCACCGCGACCACCTCCGCGGGGAACGCCGGCGTGCTGTCTCCAGGCGATTACTTCAAGGTCGCCCTGGCCTATGGGGCCGAAGGGTTGCGCTACAGCTTCCGCACGGACGGGCTCCGAAAGAACGCGATGGCAGCCATGCCGCCTATCACGCGCTTCGCGCTCGGCGCGGTTGCCTGGGGCAGCAACCAGGCCTGTCTCCACATCAAAGCGGCCCGCTACTTCCCCCAGCGCCTGACCGACGCGGAAGTCTCGGCACTGACCGCCTAAGCGGAAAAAGCCACAGCCCCCGGTGCGGATTCGGCGGATGAGTATTATTCTCATCTTTCCGAATCCCCCTTTCCCATGACTTCCCGAACGACTTCGCCCGCCGTCCGGCGCCCGGCGTGAGCGCCGGCCTGCGCTATCGCCTCGGCGTGGCCTCGCGCGCCGTCGCCGCCATCGCTGGCGGCTACGGCGTGGCCGCGCTCTCCGCCGCCGCGCTCGCGCTGTGCCTGCCCGCCGCCTTCGGCATGGCGCGCAGCGAAGCCGCGATGACCGGCACGCTGGCCTCCTTTCTGGTGTTCGCGATCGCGGTGATGTGGGTGTTCGCGGCGCGCAGCGCGTGGCGCGCCTGGATCGGCCTGGTCATCGCCGCGGCGCCGCTGGGCGCGCTGCTGCTCGTGTTGCCGACGCCGGGAGCGGGCGCATGAAGGAAGGCTTCCGCCAGTCGATGGCCTGGCTGCACACCTGGTCGGGCCTCCTGGTCGGCTGGGTGCTGTTCATGGTGTTCGCGGCCGGCACGGCCTCGTACTTCAAGGACGAGATCACGCTGTGGATGAAGCCCGAGCTGCACGGCCTCTCGCGCGCGCCGGTGCCGCAGGTGCAGGCCACCGAGGGCGCCTACGCCTACCTGCAGCAGCACGCGGCCGATTCGCCGCGCTGGTTCATCACGCTGCCGACCGAGCGCGAACCCTCGACCAGCCTGTTCTGGACCCGGCCCGCGCCGCCGGCCGGCTCGCCGCCGCGCGACCGGCGCGACCGCTTCGGCCGCGCGGTGCTCGACGCCGCCAGCGGCCAGCCCTCGGCGGCGGTGCGCGAGACGCGCGGCGGCGAGTTCTTCTACCGCCTGCACTTCGACCTGCACTACATGCCCGCGATCTGGGGCCGCTGGATCGTCGGCTTCTGCGCGATGTTCATGCTGGTGGCGATCCTCAGCGGCATCGTCACGCACAAGCGCATCTTCAAGGACTTCTTCACCTTCCGGCCGAAGAAGGGCCAGCGCTCCTGGCTCGACGCGCACAACGCGACCGCGGTGCTCGCACTGCCCTATCACGCGATGATCACGTACACCGGCCTGGTCACGCTGATGTTCATGTACATGCCCTGGGGCCCGCAGGCGGCCTACAAGGACAGCGGCGGCACGCAGGCCTTCTTCTCCGAAGCCTTCGCGGGCGGCGTGCGCGAGCAGTTCAAGGCCGCGGGCCAGAAGGCGCCGATGGCACCGGTCGCACCGATGCTCGCGCAGGCTTCCGCGCACTGGGGCGGCGCGCCGGTCGGCCGCCTCACGGTCAACTCGCCGAACGATGCCAATGCGACGGTCATCGTGCGCCGCGCCGAAGGGCCGCAACTGGGGTCCGAGCAACCGTCGATGGTCTTCAACGGCGTGACCGGCGCCCTGGTCGGTGCCTACGGCGACAGCATGCGGCCCGCCGTCGAGACGCGCAGCGTGCTCTACGGCCTGCACATCGGCCGCTTCGGCGATCCGCTGCTGCGTGCGCTGTTCTTCATCTCGGGCCTCGCGGGCTGCCTGATGGTCGCCACCGGCCTCCTGCTGTGGGCCGTGAAGGAGCGCCAGAAGTTCGCGAAGCGGCTCAAGCAGGGCGGCCGCGTGAGCTTCGGCCTGCGGCTGGTCGACGGGCTCAACCTCGGCGCGATCGCGGGCCTGCCCCTCGCGATGGCCGCCTTCTTCTGGGCCAACCGGCTGGTGCCCTTCGACACGGCCGACCGTGGCGCGGCCGAGATCGGCTGGTTCTTCGCGGTCTGGGGCGCGGCCGCGCTGCTGGGTCTCGCGCGGCCCACGCTGCGCATGTGGCAGGCGCAGCTCGCCACGGGCGCGCTGCTGTTCGCGCTGCTGCCGGTGCTCAACGCCTTCACCGGGCCGGCGCCGCTCACGGTCAGCCTGCGTTCGGGCCCGAGCGCCGTCGCCGGCTTCGACCTGGTGTCGATCGCGCTGGGCCTGGGGCTCGCGGGCGCGGCCTGGATGGTGGAACGCAAGCGGCGCAAGGCTCTGGGCACCGCGGCGAAGAAAGCCGCGAAGGCCGGCCCGGCCGATGACGCGGTGGAATCGCCTTCGCTCGCCACCTTGGGCCAGGGATCGTGATGAACGCCTTGCTGATCGCGACGGTGTTCGCCGCTTCGCTCGCGGGCTTCTGCGCGCTGGGCCTCGCAATGGACCGCCACAGCGAGGACGTCTTCGGCCGCGGCAGCACGCCCGGCCCGTGGCGCCGCTGGCTGCAGCTCGGCGGCAGCGTGGCGCTGTGCCTGTCGCTCGTCGCCAGCCTGCGCGCCGCCGGCCATTCGATCGGCTGGGTGCTCTGGTTCGGCGCGCTCACGGCGGCCGCGCAGACGGTGGTGGGGCTGTTGAGCTATGCGCCGCGCCGCTTCCACTGGGTGGCGTCGGCGGCGGCGGCGATCGCGGTGCTGGCGGGGCTCGGGTGCCTGGTGTTGGCCGCGCTGGGCGACTGAGCCTCTCTCACTCCCCGCGGCGCGTCGAGGTGCCGCCATGCAGCACCCCCTGCGTCATCGGCAGCGCCATGAAGTCGTGCGGAAACCCCAGTGCGATCGCGCTCGCCGCATCAAGCCGTCGCAGCGCCTCGGCATCGAGTTCGATCTCGAGCGCTCCGAGGTTGTCCTCGAACTGCGCGAAGGTGCGCGCGCCGATGATCGGCATCACCGTCGGCCCGCGCCGGTGCAGCAGCCAGGCCAGCGCGATCTGCGCGCTCGAGCGGTCCTGCTCCTTCGCGATCTGTGCCACCACGTCGGCGATGGCGAGGGCGCGTTCCGAGAGCGCGCCGTTGCCCACGGCCACGTCCTTGCGCGTGCCGGTCACGCGCGGGTCGAGGCCCTTGGCGTGGTCGAGGTCGGCGCGGCTGTACTTGCCGGTCAGCACGCCACTGCCCAGCGGCGACCAGGCCATCACGCCGAGGCCGAGCTCGCGCGCCATCGGCAGCAGCTCGCGCTCCACGGTGCGCTCGATCAGGCTGTACTCGATCTGCAGTGCCACCAGCGGCGCCCAGCCGCGCAGTTCGGCCAGGGTCTGCATGCGCGCGACCTGCCAGGCGGGCGTATCGGAGATGCCCGCGTAGAGCACCTTGCCCGCGCGCACCAGGTCGTCGAAGGCGCGCATCACTTCGTCGAAGGGCGTCAGGCCGTCCCAGATGTGCAGGTACAGCAGGTCGATGTAGTCGGTGCCCAGGCGCTTCAGGCTGGCCTCGACCGAGCGCACCATGTTGCGCCGGTGGTTGCCGCCCGCGTTGGGATTGCCGGGCTGCATATTGAGCGTGTACTTGGTGGCCAGCACCACCGATTCGCGCCGGTCGGCGAGGAACTGGCCCAGCAGCCGCTCCGAGCTGCCGTTGGTATAGAAGTTGGCGGTGTCGACGAAGTTGCCGCCGCGTTCGAGGTAGGCGTCGAACATGCGGCGCGATTCGCCGGCGTCGGCGCCCCAGCCCCAGTCGCTGCCGAAGGTCATGGTGCCGAGCGAGATCGGGCTGACGCGCAGGCCCGAGCGGCCGAGGGTGAGGTAGTCGTCGAGTTGCATGGGGATGTCCTTTCGAGGGGGAAGGCGCCGCGGTGCGCGAGCGCCATGGACTCGAATGTCGTTCCACCATTGCATTGGAAAAAGACCGCTGTGCTTGATGCTTTGTGAAGCCTCTCTTCATAATGCCCACATGTCCCCCGACCTTCTCCCCGCCATCGCCGCCTTCGCCCGCGTGGCCCATCACGCCAGCTTCACGCGCGCGGCCGAGGAACTCGGCGTCTCGCCCTCGGCGCTGTCGCAGACCGTGCGCACGCTCGAGGCCAAGCTCGGCGTGCGGTTGCTCGACCGCAGCACGCGCAGCGTCGGCGCGACCGAACTGGGCCGGCAGTTCCTCGAGGGCGCGCGGCCGGCGCTCGCGGCGCTGGCACAGGCAGTGGAGGGCATCGACGAGGCACGCGACAAGCCGGCGGGGCTGCTGCGCCTGAACGTGGCGCGGGTCTCGGCCGAGCTGCTGCTCTATCCGCACTTCGGCGATTTCGCCGCGGCCTATCCAGACATCGTGCTCGAGCTGGTCTGCGACAACCGCATGGTCGACCTGGTCGAGGGCGGCTTCGATGCGGGCATCCGGCTCGGCGAGAGCCTGGCGCAGGACGTGGTGGCGCTGCCGATCGCGGGGCCGCAGCGCATGGTGAGCTTCGCCGCGCCGCGCTACCTGGAGGGACGGACGCCGCCGCGCACGCCCGAGGACCTGCGCGAGCACCGCTGCCTCAACTTCCGGCTCACGACCGGCGGTCTCTACCGCTGGGAGTACGCGCAGGACGGCCGCGAGCTCGACGTGGAGGTGGCGGGGCCGGTGATCGCCAACGACAGCGAGGTGCTGCTGGCGGCCGCGCGCGCCGGCGCGGGCATCGGGGTGGCCTTCGAGGGCACGGTGCGCGAGGACTTCGACAGCGGCCGGCTGGTGCCGCTGCTCGAGCCGTGGTGGCCGACCTTCCCGGGCTTCTATCTCTACTACCCGAGCCGCGCGCAGATGCCGCGCAAGCTGCGGGTGTTCATCGACTTCCTGCAGGCGCGACATGCGCCGCAGCGCGCGGCGCTCAGGCTCGCATCAGCGCCTCGATCTCGTCCGCCTTCACCGGCACGCCGCGCGAAATGAGTTCGCAGCCGGTGGCCGTGACGATGGCGTCGTCTTCCGTGCGGATGCCGATGTTGTGGAACTGCTCGGGCACGCCGTCGGCGGGGCGCACGTAGATGCCGGGTTCGAGCGTGAGCACCATGCCGGGCTGCAGGATGCGGCTCGGGCGGTTCTTGATGAGCTCGTTCGACAGCGGATCCTTGCGCTCGCTGACCTCGCCGACCTGCGTGGGCTCGACGTAGCTGCCGCAGTCGTGCACGTCCATGCCGAGCCAGTGGCCGGTGCGGTGCATGTAGAACTGGAAGTAGGCGCGGCTGTCGATCACGTCGTCGAGGCCGCCGACCTTGTTGGCGTCGAGCAGGCCCAGGTCGAGCATGCCCTGCGCGAGCACGCGCACGGCGGCGTCGTGCGGGTCGTTGAAGCGGTTGCCGGCCTTGGTGGCGGCGGCCGAGGCGTCCTGGCTCGCGAGCACGAGGTCGTACAGCGCGCGCTGCGGGCCGGTGAACCTGCCGTTGGCCGGAAAGGTGCGCGTGATGTCGCTGGCGTAGCCGTCGAGCTCGCAGCCGGCGTCGATCAGCACCAGCTCGCCGTCGCGCACGGGCGCGGCATCGGCGCGGTAATGCAACACGCAGGCGTTGGCGCCGGCCGCGACGATGGAACCGTAGGCCGGGTACTGCGAGCCGCCGAGGCGGAACTCGTGCAGCAGCTCGGCGTCGAGGTGGTACTCGCGCACGTCCTTGCCCTCGCGCAGCATGCGCGCCGACAGCTGCATCGCGCGGATGTGGGCGCGGGCGCTGATCTGGGCGGCGCGGCGCATGATGTCCTGCTCGTGCGCGTCCTTCACGAGGCGCATCTCGTCGAGCGGGCCGCACAGGTCGCGCTGCTCCTCGGGGCACAGCGCGCCGTAGCGCACGCGCGCGCGCACCGACTGCAGCCAGCCGTCGACGCGGGTCTCGAGGCCCTTGTGGGTGGCGAACGGATACCAGACGACCGAGCGGTTCTCGAGCAGCTTGGGCAGCTTCGCATCGAGCTCGGTGACCGAGAAGGCCTCGTCGAGGCCGAGCGCCTCGGGCGCGGCGTCGGGGCCGAGCCGGTAGCCGTCCCAGATCTCGCGCTCCAGGTCCTTGGGCGCGCAGAACAGCGTGGCGCGGCCGTCGCCGCCGAGCACCAGCCAGGCATTGGGCTCGGTGAAGCCGGTCAGGTAGTAGAAGTAGCTGTCGTGGCGGAACAGGAAGTCGCTGTCGCGGTTGCGCTGGCGTTCGGGCGCGGTCGGGATGATCGCGATGCCGTCCTTGCCCAGTTGCGAGGCGAGGCGAGCGCGGCGCTCGGCGTAGATCTTCTTGGTGTCGGTGGTGGTCATCGCGTGGAGACTTCCTGTGAGACGGGCTGGCTACGAAGGCCGGTTGAGTTCGGCGAGGCGCTCGGGCGTTCCCACGTCGGTCCAGGGGCCGGTGTAGAGCTCGGCGCTCACCAGGCCATTGTCCATCGCGGCACGCAGGATCGGCGCCAGCGGGGCTTTGACGCCGCCGGGGTTGCCGCCAGGGATGGCGCAGTAGGGCGGCGCGAACAGCGCGGCGCGGTACAGGCCGATGGTCGAGAAGGTGTGGCGCGGGCCGTCTTGCGTGTTGAGCGCGAGGCCCTCGGCCGAGAGGCCGAAGTCGCCCTTCGGGTTGTGCGCGGGATTGGGCACCAGCCACAGGTGCGCGAGCTTGCCGCCCGCCACGAAGCGCTCGACCGCGGCCTGGGTGAAGACGAAGCCGGGCGCGAACACGTCGCCCGCCGCGACCCAGAACGGATCGCCCAACAGCGGCAGCGCGCGCACGATGCCGCCCGCGGTCTCGAGCGCGCCGCCGAAATCGCGGGCCTCGTCGGAGTATGAAATCGATAGCGGCACCTGGCCACCCAGCAACGGTTTCGGGCCGAAGTGGCTGGAGATCCGGTCGCCGAGCCAGGCGGTGTTGAGCACCAGCTCGGTGAAGCCGCCGGCCGCCAGCGCCTCCATCGGCCATTGCATCAGCGGCTTGCCGCGAACCTCGAGCAGGGGCTTGGGGGTGGTGTCGGTCAGCGGCCGCATGCGCTCGCCGCGACCGGCCGCGAGCACCATGGCCTTGGCCGCCACCGTCGCGTTCCCGCTCAAGCGCGGGCCGCCACGCGCCCGCGTTGCAGCTCGTTGCGTTCGCTGTGGCGCGGGCGGAACAGCGAGACCAGGCAGTCCATCAGCGCATGCGCCTTGGCCGAATGGTCGCCGCCGAAGTTGCAGACGTAGACGTCGAGCGTGACGGCGCGCTGCTCGGGCCAGGTGTGCAGGCACAGGTGCGATTCGGCCAGCAGCACGGTGGCGGTGACGCCGCCCGGGCCGTGCGCGGTGGCCGGGAAGCCGTGGACCAGCTTGCCCACCGGCTGCAGCCCCGCGGCCGACACGGCCTTGAGGCAGACGGCGCCGAGCGCCTCGCCGTCGGTGAGCCACTGCGCGCCGCATTGGCAGTCGTGAAGGTCGGCGGTGAGGTGCAGCCCGTGCATATGTCCGCGACTTTAGTACATCGCCCATGCGGGAAAACGCGGGTCCGGCCGGCTGCGCAAAATAAGCGAAGAGGGGTGTAAAGAGGCTGTCGGTGCCGGTTCGGGCTCGCCCGGTAAAATCGCGGGTTCTCCCGAGTCCCTCCCACCCAACTCCCCCGAAAGTTCCCTGCCCATGGCCAACCAAGCCCTGATGGCCAACGCGATCCGCGCGTTGGCGATGGATGCCGTTCAACAAGCCAACTCCGGACATCCGGGCGCACCGATGGGGATGGCCGACATGGCCGTCGCGCTGTGGGGCGAGCACCTGCGCTACAACCCCGCCAACCCGCACTGGTTCGACCGCGACCGCTTCGTGCTGTCGAACGGCCATGCCTCGATGCTGCTGTACGCGGTGCTGCACCTGACCGGCTACGACCTGCCGATCGACGAGCTCAAGAACTTCCGCCAGCTGCACAGCAAGACCGCGGGCCACCCCGAGGTCGACGTGACCCCCGGCGTGGAAACCACCACCGGCCCGCTGGGCCAGGGCATCACCAATGCCGTGGGCTTCGCGCTGGCCGAGAAGCTGCTGGCCGCCGAGTTCAACCGCCAGGGCCACGACATCGTCGACCACCACACCTACGCCTTCCTGGGCGACGGCTGCATGATGGAAGGCATCAGCCACGAAGCCTGCGCCCTGGCCGGCGCCTGGCACCTCAACAAGCTGATCGCGCTGTACGACGACAACGGCATCAGCATCGACGGCCAGGTCAAGCCCTGGTTCATCGACAACACGGAAGAGCGCTTCAAGGCCTACGGCTGGAACGTCATCGGCCCGATCGACGGCAACGACGCCCAGGCCGTGTCGAAGGCCATCGCCGAGGCGAAGAAGGAAACCTCGCGCCCGACGCTGATCGCCTGCAAGACCACCATCGGCAAGGGCAGCCCGAACCGCGCCGGCACCGCCAAGGCGCACGGCGAGGCGCTCGGCGCCGAAGAGATCAAGCTCACGCGCGAAGCCCTGGGCTGGACGGCGCCGGCCTTCGAGATCCCGACCGAGGTCTATGCCGACTGGAACCACAAGGACGAAGGCCACCGCGTCGAGACCGACTGGAACGAGCGCTTCGCCGCCTACGCCGTCGCCTATCCCGAGCTGGCCGGCGAGTTCACGCGCCGCATGAAGGGCGAGCTGCCCAAGGAATTCCACCAGGTCGCGTTCGACACCGTGGTGGCCGCGCACACCAAGGCCGAGACCGTGGCCAGCCGCAAGGCCAGCCAGCTCGCGCTGGAAGCGTTCACCGCCGCGCTGCCCGAAATGCTCGGCGGCAGTGCCGACCTGACCGGCTCGAACCTCACCAACACCAAGAGCACGGCCGCGCTGCGCTTCGATCCGAAGACCGGCGCCGTGGTGCTGAACGTGCCGGCGGTCGAGGCCAAGCCCGCCGCCGAAGACGAAGCCAAGCCGGCAGCGCCGGCCGAAGCCCCGCACGGCACCATCGGCCGCCACATCAACTACGGCGTGCGCGAGTTCGGCATGGCCGCGATCATGAACGGCGTGGCGCTGCATGGCGGCTACATCCCCTACGGCGGTACCTTCCTGACCTTCAGCGACTACAGCCGCAACGCGATCCGCATGGCCGCGCTGATGAAGCGCCGCGTGATCCACGTGTTCACGCACGACTCCATCGGCCTGGGCGAAGACGGCCCGACGCACCAGTCGATCGAGCATGCCGCCTCGCTGCGGCTGATCCCGAACCTCGACGTCTGGCGTCCGGGCGACACGGCCGAGACCGCCGTGGCCTGGGCCGTGGCGCTGCAGAACCAGTCGCGCCCGACCGCGCTGCTGCTGAGCCGCCAGAACATCGCCTACGCACCGAAGAGCGAACTCGGCGACATCAGCCGCGGCGCCTACGTGCTCGCCGAGCCGGAAGCGGTCGGCCTGAAGAGCAAGAAGACGGCTGCCGTCATCATCGCCACCGGCTCCGAAGTGCAGCTCGCGCTGGCCGCGCAGAAGCTGCTGGCCGAGAAGAAGATCGCGGTGCGCGTGGTGTCGATGCCCTCGACCACCACCTTCGACCGCCAGGACCTGGCCTACAAGAAGGCCGTGCTGCCGAAGAAGCTGCCGCGCATCGCGGTCGAGATGGGCTGCACCGGCGGCTGGTGGAAGTACGGCTGCGCCGCCGTCGTCGGCATCGACACGTATGGCGAATCGGCACCCGCGCCGGTGCTGTTCAAGCACTTCGGCTTCACGGCCGAGAACGTCGCCGCCACGGTCGAGGCCGCGCTGCGCGACTGAGGCAGAGCGTCTTCCGTCCGATCAAGATCAGAGAAGTTTTTCCAACCTTAGGAGCAAGTCAGATGGCTATCAAACTCGGTATCAACGGCTTCGGCCGCATCGGTCGCAACGTGCTGCGCGCGGCCGTGCAGAACTTCAAGAACGACATCGAAATCGTCGCCATCAACGACCTGCTCGAGCCCGACTACCTGGCCTACATGCTGCAGTACGACTCGGTGCACGGCCGCTTCAAGGGCGAGGTCACGGTCGAGGGCAACACGCTGATCGTGAACGGCAAGAAGATCCGCCTGACGCAGGAGCGCGACCCCGCGAACCTGAAGTGGAACGAGGTCGGCGCCGACGTCGTGCTCGAGTCGACCGGCCTGTTCCTCACCAAGGAAACGGCGCAGAAGCACATCGACGCGGGCGCCAGGAAGGTGATCCTGTCGGCGCCGTCGAAGGACGACACGCCGATGTTCGTCTACGGCGTGAACGACAAGAAGTACGCCGGCGAAGCCATCGTCAGCAACGCCAGCTGCACCACCAACTGCCTGGCCCCGCTGGCCAAGGTGCTCAACGACAAGTGGGGCATCAAGCGCGGCCTGATGACCACCGTGCACGCCGCCACCGCCACGCAGAAGACCGTGGACGGCCCGAGCAACAAGGACTGGCGCGGCGGCCGCGGCATCCTGGAAAACATCATCCCGTCGTCGACGGGCGCGGCCAAGGCCGTGGGCGTGGTGATCCCCGAGCTCAACAAGAAGCTCACCGGCATGAGCTTCCGCGTGCCGACCTCCGACGTGTCGGTGGTCGACCTGACGGTCGAGCTGGTGAAGGAAGCCACGTACAAGGAAATCTGCGCCGAGATGAAGGCACAGAGCGAAGGCGCGCTCAAGGGCGTGCTGGGCTACACCGAAGACAAGGTGGTGGCCACCGACTTCCGCGGCGACCCGCGCACCTCGATCTTCGACGCCGAAGCCGGCATCGCGCTCGACGGCACCTTCGTGAAGCTCGTGAGCTGGTATGACAACGAATGGGGCTACTCGAACAAGTGCCTCGAGATGGTGAAGGTCGTCTCGAAGTAAGCCTTCGACGCCACCAGGAAAAAACGCGCTCCCCGGAGCGCGTTTTTTTTGGGCGCCGCGCGACGTTCAGCGCAGCTTCTCGTTGCGCCGTATCTCGCTCGCGAGCTGCGCTGCCATGCGTGCCGCGGCGCGGCGCGCGGCCAGGCCGAAATCGCTCTTGTATTCGTCGAACTCGGCGGTGCCGTTGCCGACCGCGCGCACCCGTGTGACCTCGGCGCCGGCGGCATCGGTGACCGTGCACTGCACCTCCGCGGTGAACGAGGTCGGCGGCCAGGCGAGCAGCGAACTGGAGCTCGAGTCGGTCGTGATCCTCGGCGTGAACACCAGCGCGATGCCGGCCGCCTGGTTGGCCTTCACGTCGTTCGCGGTGCGCAGCACCACCACGTCGCGGTACACCGCGCGCAGCGCATCGCGCACCGGTTTCTCGAGGTCGCGGTACGGGTAGTAGCTGACCTTGCTGCCGCTGCCGCCGGGCGTGACCACCTGGGTGTCGCGCTGCGCGTCGGTCATCACGTAGGCCACCTTCTTCTGCACCAGGTGCTGCAGCGAGCGCGGCGGTGCCGGGTCCGTGACCATGGTGATCGGATGGGTGCAGGCCGCGAGCAGCAGCGCGCCGAGGGCCAGGGCGGCGATGCCGGTGGCGCGCGAGAAAGCGGAAAGCAGGGACATGGCGGCGCCTCCTGTGGTTGTCGTCATGGCCGGATCGCCGCCACGAACTGCGCATCGGCATAGACCTGGCGCAGCAGCGCGCGCACCAGCCGCGGGTACTCGGCCTGGCCGGCCGGCACGGCCACCGCGCCGCCGTAGCCCGACTCGAACTTGGTCTCGGCGCGGTAGGTGCGGCGCAGCCGCTGCGTGTCGGCGCGCGTGACCACGATCTCGACCTCCATGCGGCCGCCGCCGTTGAGCACGCCGAGGTCGAGCTCGTTGACGAGGATGCGCGCCGCGATGCGCGTGGGCGCCTTCGGGTCGAGGATGGAGATCTCGGCCAGGTCGCGCCGCATCGCCTCCTCGAGGTAGAGCGCGAAGCTGCCATTGGGCGAGACCAGGCGCGTGCTGCGCATGCGCACGTTGTTGACCTTGTCCTCGGGATCGGTGGGCTGGGCGCGCGCCACCGCCACCATGCCGGGACGCGTGGCCTCGAGGCGGTCGAGCGCCTCGTAGTCGGCCGCGTAGGGCGGTGCCATCAGCGGCGCGCAGCCGCTGGCCAGCAGCACGAGCGCGGCCAGCGCGGCGGGCACCGCGGCGGCACGCGCGCATCGGCGCGGGCCTTGCGAACGGAAGATCGCCATGTCCGTGGTCCCCTCTCTGTATCGTTGAACGGCTGCCGACGAAGGTAGCAGCATCCCGTGCGCACGAATACAACGGAAAGGGGTAGGCGGCGAAGGAGAAGCGCCCGTCGGGCGCGCGGCCTCAGACCGGCTCGAGCACGTGGATCAGCTTGCTCTCGACCAGTGCCTTGGTCTTCTCGCCGTGGGCCTTCATGTGCGGCGCGACCGCATGGGCCTGCAGGTCGGCCAGCGTCTCCCACTTCTCGATCACGACGAAGGTGTCGGCGCCGAAGCTGGCCTTCGAGGGCGGGATGCCCTGCGCGTCGATGGTGGCGCCGTATTCGATGCAGCCCTTCTCGGCCAGCACCGCGGCGCGGTTCTCGGCGAAGGCGGCGAGCAGTGCGGCGCGCTGGCCGGGCTTGGCGGTGATGACGGCGACGACGTGGATCATGGGCGAGGGTCTCCTGGGGAAGGGAAGAACGGGCCGGTGCGGCCGCGAGCCTCTGAATCTAAGAGATTCCGCCCGGGCGTGCCGGTCCGCTGGGCGACAAGGCCCGAGGCTTGTCCCTATCATCGCGCGCATGTTCTTTCCGCTGCCCCGCACCGCCACCGCGCCCTTCTGTCCGTCGGAGGTGAAAGGCAGCGTCGCGGTGCCGCGGGAACTGTCCTTCGGCCGCAAGCTGCTGCGCTACGCGGGTCCGGGGCTGCTGGTGTCGGTGGGCTACATGGACCCGGGCAACTGGGCCACCGACATCGAGGCCGGCTCGCGCTTCGGCTACGGCCTGCTGTTCGTGGTGCTGCTCGCGAGCCTCGCGGCGATGCTGCTGCAGACCCTGTGCGTGCGGCTCGGGCTGATCGCGCAGAAGGACCTGGCGCGCGCCTGCCGCGAGCGCTATTCGCCGCGCGTCAACCGCTTCCTCTGGCTCGGCGCCGAGCTGGCCATCGTGGCCTGCGACCTCGCCGAGGTGCTCGGCAGCGCGCTCGCGCTGCATCTGCTGTTCGGCGTCTCGATCCCGGTCGGCATCCTCATCACCGCCTTCGACACGCTGCTGGTGCTGGGCCTGCAAGGTGCCGGCTTCCGCCGCGTGGAGGCGATCGTGCTCGGCCTGGTCGGCACCATCGCGGCCTGCTTCGTGGTCGAGCTCGCGATGGCGCCGCCCGACTGGTTCGGCGTGGCGGTCGGCTTCGTGCCGATGCTCGAGCGGCTGCACCAGCCGGGCGCGCTCTACCTCGCGATCGGCATCGTGGGCGCGACCGTGATGCCGCACAACCTCTACCTGCATTCGTCGATCGTGCAGACCCGGCTGGTGGCGCCGACCGAGCCCGCGCGGCGCGAGGCGGTGCGCTTCTGCACGCTCGACGCGGTGGTCTCGCTGTCGCTCGCGCTGCTGGTCAACGCGGCCATCATGGTGCTCGCGGCCAGCGCCTTCCATGGCACCGGCCACACGGCGGTGACCGAGATCGACGACGCCTACCGGCTGATCGAGCCGGTGGTGGGCAGCGCGCTGGCGGCAACGCTGTTCGGCGTGGCGCTGCTGGCCTCGGGGCAGAGCTCGACCTTCACCGGCACCATCGCGGGCCAGATCGTCATGGAAGGCTTTCTCGACCTGAAGATCCCGTGCTGGCAGCGGCGCCTGATCACGCGCGCGCTGGCGCTGGTGCCGGCCTTCGTCGGCGTGTGGTGGTTCGGCGACGGCGGCGTGGGCAGGATGCTGGTGCTGAGCCAGGTGGTGCTGAGCTTCCAGCTGCCGTTCGCGATGTGGCCGCTGATCCGTTTCACGAGCGACCGCGCGCTGATGGGCGGCTTCGCGAACGGGCCGGTGCTGAAGTCGCTGGCCTGGCTGCTGTTCGCGGTGATCAGCGCGGCCAACGTGTGGCTGGTGGCGTCGGTGGTGCTGGGCATCGGCTGAGCGCCGACCGTCGGTCGCGGATTTGCATCCGGTTACCCGGCGTGGCTTCGGGCGGTCATGCGAAGGCCCTAGCATCGGGCCCGTCGCATCACCCAGGAAGCCCCGCGCATGTTCATCGTGACCCTCACCTACATCCGCCCTCTCGAGGAGGTCGACGCGCTGATCGACGCGCACATGGTGTGGCTGCGGAAGCACTACGAGAGCGGGATGTTCATCGCCTCGGGCCGCCAGGTGCCGCGCCGCGGCGGCGTGATCATCGCGCGCTCGGGCGACCGCGCCGCGCTCGAGGCGGTGCTGGCGCGCGACCCCTTCGTGCAGGGCGAGGTGGCGCGCGCCGAGGTGATCGAGTTCGTGCCGAGCATGACGGCGCTGGGCGCCGAGATGCTCAAGACCTTCTGAGTCTTCAGGGGGCCGGCTTGTCCTCGCGCCCGCCCGGATGCCGCGCGAAGCGCGCCGGGTCGCGGCCATGCACCGGCGCCCCGTCGTCCCACGGCCAGCCGCCGAACTGCGTGCGGCGGTAGTCGGCCAGGGTCTGGCTGATCTCGGCCTGCGTGTTCATCACGAAGGGCCCGTACTGCACCACCGGCTCGGCGATCGGGCGGCCCTGCAGCAGCAGGAACTCGGCCGTGTCGGCGTCGCCGTTGACGATCTCGACCGCGGTGCCGGCATGCAACTCGATGGCCGCCGGCCCCTGCACCTCGCGGCCCGCGATGCGCGCCTGCGCACCCTTGAAGAAGTACAGCATGCGCCGCGTGCCTGCGCCGCTGGCGGCCGGCAGCGTCCAGTCGGCGCCGGGCGTCATGCGCAGGGTCCAGATCGCCACGTCGGCCTCGGTGCGCGCGGCCCAGGAATCGGGCGGCGGCGCCAGCGGATCGATGGGCGCGGGCGCGCCGGCCTCGGCCGCGTTGCCGAGCCGGCCCGCGATCACCGCGATCTCGGTGCGGCCGCCGCGCGGCGACTCGACCACCAGGCGCGGGATCGCTTCCGACCAGAACATCGTGAAATGCGGCTCGGCCATCTTGCTGGCGGCCGGCAGGTTCAGCCAGATCTGGAACAGCTCGAGCGGATTCGGCGCGCCGGCGTCGAGCAGCGGGAACATCTCGGAATGCACGATGCCCTTGCCGGCCGTGAGCCACTGCACGTCGCCGCCGCCGAAGCGCGCGGTGGCGCCCAGCGAGTCGGAATGGTCGATCAGGCCCTTGCGCACGATGGTCACGGTCTCGAAGCCGCGGTGCGGGTGCGAGGGAAAGCCCGGCACGGTCTCGCCGTGGTACATGCTCCAGCCGTCCTTGCGGCTGAAGTCCTGGCCGATGTCGCGGCCCGCGAGCGAGGCCTCGGGGCCCATCTGCGCGTTGGCGCGCGGATAGGCGTCGTCGTGGTAGACGCAGAACAGGAACGGGTCGACCGTCTCCCACGGGAAGCCCAGGGGCTTGACCCGCACGATGGGGTTGTTGCTGGCGGTGGCGGTGGGCACGTCGGCCTTCCTTTCGGGATCGGACGCCGTCGATGGCGCGGCGTCCTTGCCTTCCATGTCGGGGCGCCGGCGCCCATCGGAAGGGCGCGTGCGCGCGACAGTGCGGCTCGCGGATGGAACGATGGGCATCGCCGGACCGCCTGCAGCCCTTATTGCTGCGGCATCTGCGCGTTCGGGTCCATGAACACGAGTTCCCAGAGGTGGCCGTCGAGGTCCTGGAAGCCATGGCCGTACATGAAGCCGAGGTCCTGCGGCGCGCGCGGCGTGGTGCCGCCGGCGGCGACCGCCTTGGCCACCAGTTCGTCGACCTCGGCGCGGCTCTCGCACGAGAGGCACAGCAGCACTTCGGTGCTGGTGCGGGTGTCGGCGATCGCCTTGTCGGTGAAGGTCTTGAAGAAGGGCTCGACCAGCAGCATCGCGTGGATGCTGCCTTCCTGCACCACCATGCAGGCGGCGTTGGCGTCAGTGAACTGCGGGTTGAAGCTGTAGCCCAGCGCGTTGAAGAAGGCCTTGGACTTGTCGAGGTCCTTGACGGGGAGGTTCACGAAGATCTGCTTGGTGGCCATGGTGTTTCCTGTGCGTCGAAAGATGGGAACGAAAGAGGGGACTTCGGGGCGCTGGACTGGTTGTTGTGTACAGCGTCCACAAATTATGCAAAACAAAATGGACGGTGTCCACATCAATTTGCAAGAAGACGCTTCCGGCCCCCCAACGGCCCGTCCCGATGCCCGCGCGTACCGTGCGCCGATGGGTGGCGCCGCGTCGCGCAGCGTGCATCATGGCTGGCTCATGGAAATCGAATTCAAGTTCCACATCCCCGCCGACCGCCTGAAGGCCGTCGACGCCGCGCTGCGCCGCGGTGCCGTGGTGCGCACGCGGCTGCAGGCGCGCTATTTCGACACCGCCGACGAGCGGCTGGCCGCGCAGGGCATCGTGCTGCGGCTGCGCAAGGAGGGCCGGCGCTGGGTGCAGACGGTGAAGGCCACCGGCGACAACGCGCTGCACCGGCTCGAGCACAACGTCGACCTCGGCACCGCGGGCGCCTCGCCGGGCATCGACCCGCAGCGCCACCAGGGCACGCCGGTCGGCGAACGGCTGGCGCAGGCGCTCGCGGGCGAGGATGGGCAGCCCGCGGCGCTGGTCGAACGCCAGTCCACCGACATCGTGCGGCTCACGCGCGACGTGCGCAGCACCGGGCCCGGTGGCGTCGTTGCCGAACTGGCGCTCGATGTCGGCAAGGTGGTCGCGCATGCCGGCACGCCCGAACAGCGCGAATCGCCGGTCTGCGAGCTCGAGCTCGAACTCAAGCGCGGCAGCGTGCCGGGCCTGGTCGCGCTCGCGCAGCGCTGGTCGCAGCAACATGGGCTGTGGTTCAGCACCATTTCGAAGGCCGAGCGCGGCGCGCGGCTGCTCGCGGGGCTCGACGTGGTGCCCGCCATCAAGGCCGAGCCGCCACGCTTCGCGAGCGCGCCCGATGGCCGCGCGATCCAGCGCGCCGTGGTCGCGAACTGCCTCGCGCAGATCCTGCCGAATGCCACCGAAGTGGCCGCGGGCAGCGACGACGAGGAACAGGTCCATCAACTGCGCATCGGCATCCGGCGCCTGCGCACGGCCCTGCGCGAACTCGAGGGGCTCGACCCCACGGGCGCCTTCGACCGCGCGGGCTGGGAGCCGGCGCTGGTCGACTGCTTCCGCGTACTGGGCGCGCTGCGCGACCGCGAGCAGGTGGCGAAGATCGCGCAGCCGAAACTGCGCGAGGCCGGAGCGCCCGAGGTAGATCCGCTGGCCGGCGAGGCGGCCGACGCAGGCCCCACCCAGCCTTCACCCGGCGACGCTGTTCGCGCGCCCGCGTTCCAGGCGGTGCTGGTGGCCTTGATCGGTTTCACCGCCACCGAGGCCCCGGCGCCCGAACCGGCCGTGGAGGGCGCGCCGCCCGTCACGCCGCTGGACTCCGACGACGCCCGCCGCTTCCTGCGCAAGCGCCTGCAACGCCTGCACGAGCAGGCCCTGCGCGATGGCGGCCGCTTCGAATCGCTGGACACCGACAGCCAGCACCGCGTGCGCAAGCGCCTCAAGCGCCTGCGCTACCTCGCCGAATTCGCGGCGCCGCTGTTCGAGACCCGGGACGAGAAGAAGAGCGACGACAAGAGCGCCGCCGAGCGCTACCTGAAGCGCCTGCGTCCCGCGCAGGACGCATTGGGCGAGTTCAACGACGAGGCCGTCGCGATGGCCCTGTACCGCGAAGCCACCGCGCACGATGCGCGCGCGTGGTTCGCGGTGGGCTGGTTCAGCGCGCGGCATGCGGCGGGCGCGGCGGCCTGCCGGGAGGCGCTGGAAAAGATCGAGGGCGCGCCGCGGTTCTGGAAGAAAAGAAAGAACTGACCTGCTGCAATGCAGGCCGCAGTCAAGCGACGCCGGTCAGTTACCAAGGTCCAGACTTAGTTGAGACCCCGGCAGCGCAGGATCAAGCCGGCGATCGGCCAGACGCCTTGCTGCAGCTCCTGCTGCCCATGCGAAGAGCGCGATCCAGGAAAGCCATGCGCAAAACAGGAAGAGAAGCGCGGCGCTCCAACGCTGCTCTTTCAATGCGTCCTTGAAGAAATTCGCGGACCCTTCATCCTTCAATATCTCGCAGAGGATGCCGACCTCTTGCGGCGTGAAGGACGTGCTGATTTGAATGGCCTCGTTGCTTGCCGAGCAGTTGCTCGCGCGCAGCGGTGTCTCATCGAACGGCCATAGAGGCCACAGTGGCTTCACGTCCGTGGTTGTCGCCAAGAAAAAACGATTCGTAGCCTTCAGACTCAACAGCGAGCGCGGCGAGACCAAGCTTGCTGCAGAGGCAGCGCATAGCAGTACCGCGATAGCGAAGCCTGCCAGCTTCACTCCCTGCAAACTCTGCGATGGCAATTTCCTTGTGTTGACCTCGCGCGTATCTGGATCGAAGAACTCGCCACACATGCGCAGGGTTCGCATCTGGACACCGTTGAGCTTTGCCCAGCGGATGAGCTCTCTCGCTTTCTCCAGACTCGTGACAGGCAGTCCGGCAAACATTCGAAAAGAGACCAGGCTGGTCTGCTCGTCGACGAAAGCCCGGATCTCGGGATCGGAAATCTCCTGATTTCCGTGCACCAGCTGCCAAAGCCGCCGGATCAGCACATGGCGAGATTCCGTCCGCCATATCGCCCACAAGAACACCCCGCAAATGAGCAGCGGCGTTGCGATGCTGAAGACTTTGGAGACGTCGGAAATGCTCGCGGAATCCATCGGACGTAGCCGCAGCTAGCGCTCAGTGGTGGTGGCCGTGCGCCCCGTGCACGTGGCGATGCTCGATCTCCACCGGCAGCGCCTCGCGCACGTCCGTCACGGTCAGGCTGAAGCGCAGCGCCTTGCCGGCCCACGGATGGTTGCCGTCGAGCAGCACGACCGGGCCCTTGATCTTCATCACGGTGAACACGTGCTCGCGGCCGTCGTCGAGGCGGCCCTGCAGCTGGCCGCCCACCTTCACGCCGGGCGGGAAGTCGGTCTTGGGAATGCTGCGCACCAGCGTTTCGTCGCGCTGGCCGAAGGCGTCCTCGGGCGCGAGGTTCAGCGTGGTCTGGTAGCCCTTCTCCTGGCCGTCGAGCGCTTCCTCGATCTTGGGCAGCGTGTTCTCGTAGCCGCCATGCAGGTAGGCCATGGGCTCGGGGCTGGCTTCGATCAGCTTGCCCTGGGCGTCGGCGACTTTGTACTTGAGGGTGACGACGGTGTCTTTTGCGATTTTCATCGGGCCATTTTCCGTGCAAACCGATAGGCCGTAGCAGCTAGGTCTTCCACGAGCGGAAGGCCTCGGGCAGCGTTTCCTCCGTGCTCAGCTTCTGCGTCACCATCGCGATGAAGGCCGACACCGCGAGCGGCAGGTGCTTGCGGCTCGGGTACAGCACGGTCAGCCCCTGCCCCGTGCGCTGGTACTGCGGCAGCACCGGCACCAGCCGGCCGGCTGCCACGTCGAGCCGGCCCATCGAGGGCGGCAGCAGCGCGATGCCCAGGCCGGCCACGGCCGCCCGGCGCAGCGCCTGCGCGGTGTTGCCGCTGAAGCGGCCCGTGACCTGCACTTCCTCCTCGCCGTCCGGCCCGGCCAACCGCCAGGTCGCGCGGCCGCTGGGATGCGCCGCGGTCACGCAGTCGTGCTGCGCCAGGTCCTGCAGCGTGGCCGGGGCGCCGCGCGCGGCGATGTAGGCGGGGCTCGCCACCAGGCCGTCGGTGCGCGGTCCCAGCAGCTTGCGGCCGACGTAGCCCGAATCGGGCTGCGCGCCGCCACGGAAGGCGACGTCGATCTGCTCCGCGATCAGGTCGGCCTTGGCGTCGCTGAGCACGAAGTCGACCCGCACCAGCGGATTCGCGGCCAGGAAGTCGGCCACCCATTCCATCGGGAAGAAATCGAAGAAGTCGGCGGTCGCCGCCACGCGCACGAGGCCGCTGGGCGCATGGCTGCCGGTAATCAGCTCCTGCCCGGCCTCGACCAGTCCATCGACCGCGCCCGCGCAGCGCTCGTGAAAAGCCTGGCCCGCGCTGGTCAGCGTCAGCTTGCGTGTCGAGCGCTGCATCAGCCGCGTGCCCAGCTGCGCCTCGAGCTGCTGGATGCGCCGGCTCACGGTGTTGGGCGGCAGCCCGAGGCGCCGGGCGGCTTCGGCGAAGCTGCCGTGGCGCACCACCTGCACGAACATGGCGATGTCGTTGAGGTCGAGCATGGGATTCGATTCCTTCCAAGAATGGACGAGTGCAATCCGACTCTACCGTCTAGTCGATCAATGGGTGGCGCCCTAACCTTCGATCCATCGGGCCCGCAGGCCCGTCCATCCATCCATCGACCCCGAATCCCAGGAGCTTCCATGTCCACCACCCAACCCCTCATCGGCATCGTCATCGGCTCGACCCGCGAAGGCCGCTTCGGCGAGAAGCCCGCGCACTGGATCCACGAGATCGCGAAGCAGCGTACCGACCTCGCCTTCGAACTGATCGACCTGCGCGACCATCCGCTGCCCTTCTTCGACGAAGCCGGCGCGCCGGCCTGGGGCCCGGTGAAGAACGAGGCCGCGCAGCGCTGGCAGGCGAAGCTGGCCAGCTTCGACGGCCTCGTCGTGGTCACGCCCGAATACAACCACGGCCCGAGCGCGGTGCTGAAGAACGCGATCGACTGGGCCTACAAGGAGTTCGTGCGCAAGCCGATCGGCTTCGTGGGCTACGGCGGCGTGGGCGCAGCGCGCGCGATCGAGCAGTTGCGGCTGATCGCGGTCGAAATGCAGATGGCGCCGGTGCGCAACGCGGTCCACATCGGCATGGTCGAGTTCCTCGGCATCTGGCAGCAGGGCAAGAACTTCGAGGACTTCCCGCACCTCGCGCAGGCCGCGGGCGGCATGCTCGACGACCTCGCGTGGTGGACGAAGGCGCTGAAGACCGCGAGGGAGGCCGTATGACCGCTGAAGTCGCAACACGAACCCGCGGCATCGTCTACCGCACGCGCGGCATGAAGCACGGGCCGATCGCGCGGCTCGTGAGCCCGGGCGACCTCGGCGAATTCCTCAAGCCCTTCGTCTTCCTGGACCTGTTCGGCTTCGACACCGAAGGCGGCCACCGCGGCTTCGGCATGCATCCGCACTCGGGCATCGCCACGCTGACCTGGCTGATCGAGGGCGACACGCTCTACGAGGACACGACCGGCGAACAGGGCGTGCTGCGCGGCGGCGGCGTCGAGTGGATGCGCGCGGGCAATGGCGTCTGGCACACGGGCGCGCCGGCGCCGGGCGTGAAGCGTGTGCGCGGCTTCCAGCTCTGGGTGGCGCTGCCCGCATCGGAAGAGAACGCGCCCGCGCAGAGCATCTACCTCGCGCCCTCGCAGGTGCCGCGCGAGGGCCCGGCGCGCGTGCTGCTCGGCAGCTACGGCGCGGCGCGCAGCGCGATCCCGGCGCCCGCGCCGATCAACTACCTCGCGGTGCAGCTGAAGGACGGCGAGCACTGGCGCTACACGCCGCCGGCCGGCCACACGGTGGGCTGGCTCGCGGTGGAGAGCGGGCGGCTCGACGCGGGCGATGCGGCCGGCGGGCCGATCGGCGACGGCGAGCTCGCGGTGTTCGAGGAGTCGGGCGAGGCTATCGAGCTCGTGGCGCATGGCGACACCTCCTTCGTGCTGGGCTCGGCGGTCAAGCATCCGCACGAGCTCGTGATGGGCCACTACTCGGTGCACACCAGCCGCGCGACGCTGGACCAGGGTGAGGCCGAGATCCGTCGCATCGGCGCGAAGCTGCGGCAGGAGGGCCGGCTCGGCCGAGCCTCGTAATCGAGCATGCGCGCGGCGGGTGGCTGCGCCAGAATCGTTCGCTTCCAGAACGATTCAGCCAGCCACCCCCATGAACATCGTCGATTCCTTCGCCGACGTCGCGCGCTTCGTCGACATCCGGCGCGACATCCACGCCCACCCCGAGCTCGGCTTCGAGGAACACCGCACTTCCGAGAAAGTGGCCGGCCTGCTCGCCGAATGGGGCATCGAGGTGCACCGCGGCATCGCGGGCACCGGCCTGGTCGGCGTGCTGCGCAAGGGCACGGGCGCGCGCACCATCGGCCTGCGCGCCGACATGGACGCGCTGCCGCTACACGAGGCCAACGAGTTCGCCCACAAGTCGCGCCATGCGGGCCGCATGCATGCCTGCGGCCACGACGGCCACACCACCATGCTGCTGGCCGCCGCCTGGCACCTGTCGCAACAGGGCCCGGACGACTTCGACGGCACGGTGCATTTCATCTTCCAGCCCGCGGAGGAGATGGGCAAGGCCGGTGCCAAGAAGATGATCGACGAGGGCCTGTTCGAGCGCTTCCCGTGCGACGCGGTCTTCGGCCTGCACAACTTCCCGGTCGGCGACGTGGGCCGCTTCGCGCTCAACGAGGGCGCGCTCATGGCCTCGAGCAACACCTACCGCATCACGCTGCACGGGCGCGGCACGCATGCCTCGATGCCGCACACCGGCATCGACCCGGTGGCGGCGGTGGTCAACCTCGCGCAGCAGCTGCAGACCATCGTCGCGCGCACCATCCCGAGCACCGAGCGCGCGCTGCTCGCGGTCACGCAACTGCGCGGCTCGGATGCGCCCAACATCATTCCCGACGAGGCCACGGTCGGCGGCACCATCCGCACCTTCTCGATCGAGGCCATCGACCTGCTGGAAGCCCGGCTGCGCGAGGTGGCCGCGGGCGTGGCGGCGGCGCACGGCTGCACGGCCGAGGTGTTCTTCAACCGCTCCTCGCCGCCGACGGTGAACCACCCGGCCGAGGCGCGCTTCGCGGCCGCCGTGATGCGCGAGGTGGTGGGCGACGACATGGTCACCACCGACTTCCCGGCGGTGATGGGCGCCGAGGACTTCGCCCACATGCTGCTGGCGCGGCCCGGCTGCTATGCCTTCCTCGGCAATGGCGACGGCGACCACCGCCTCGACGGCCACGGGCCCGGGCCTTGCATCATCCACAACAGTTCGTTCGACTTCAACGACGAGATCATCCCGATCGGCGCGAGCTACTTCGTGCGGCTGGCGCAGCGCTGGCTCGCGCCGGGGCGCTGAAGCGACCACGCGGACTTCTTCCTTTCTCCAACCCGACGAAAGCGGCCCCACCGATGACCACCCCGTTCGCCCGACGCTCGCTCCTCGCCCTGGCCTTCGCGGCGGCCGTACTGCCCGCGGCGGCGCAGCAGCGCGTGATCCACATCGTCGTGCCCTTCGGCACCGGCGCGGTGCAGGACACCGTGGCGCGCGCCTTCAACAACGAGCTCGGCGCGGCGCTCAATGCGAGCGCCATCGTCGAGAACCGCGCGGGCGCGGGCGGCACCGTGGGCGCGGCGATCGCGGCCAAGGCGCCGGCCGACGGCAACACGCTGGTGCTCGCGGCCGCGAGCCACAACATCGCAGGCTTCCTCTACAGCAAGCTGCCCTACGACCCGCTCAAGGACTTCGTGGGCGTGGCCAACATCGGCAACGCGGGCTACGTGCTCGCGGTGGCCAGCGGCATGAACGTGTCGACCACGGCCGACTTCATCAAGGAGGTCAAGGCCAATCCCGGCAAGTACAACTACGCCTCGGCCGGCAACGGCAGCGCCACGCACCTCGCGATGGCCTCGTTCCTCGCCAAGGCCGGGCTGCAGATGACGCACATCCCGACCAAGTCCACCGGCGAGGCGGTCAACGAGGTGCTCGCGGGCCGGGTGCAGGCGGTGATCTCGTCGAGCATCGGCGTGATGGGCTTCCAGAGCGATCCGCGCATGAAGCTGCTGGCCTCGACCGGCCAGTCGCGCAGCCCCTTCCTGCCGAAGCTGCCGACCGTGGCCGAGAGCGGCCTGCCCGGCTATGCCTTCGATTCGTGGATCGGCCTGCTCGCGCCGGCGGCCACGCCCAAGGCCGAGGTCGAGCGGCTCAACGCGGCCGTCAACAAGGTGATTGCCGACCCGGCGATCCAGGAACGCTTCACGCGGCTGGGCGTGGAGCCGCGCAGCCAGAGCGCCGAGGAATTCCAGAAGCTGCTGCGCGCCGACTGGGATGCGATGGGGGCGGTGGTGAAGGCTTCGGGGGCGAAGGTCGATTGAAGTCGAATACAAGCTCTGGCAGATAAAAGGTAAATATAAGCCTAAGCCTGTAAATTGACAAAACAAGGATAGACCTATATCTTGAAGACAAGATGGACTACCCCCTTCGTTTTGCCGACCAGCTCCGGGCGCACCTCCAGGCGCTGCGGAAGAAGCGCGGCCTGACGCAGGCGCAGGCCGGCGCCCTCGTCGGCGTCAGCCAGGCCCGGATCGCCGAGATCGAGGCGAATCCGGGGGCCGTCGGCTTCGAGCAGCTGATGAAATTGCTGGCGGCGCTGGGCGCGTCGATCTCGCTGCACGACGAGGACGAGGCACCGGCGAATGCGGAACTTCCCGATGGCGACCCGCGCCCGAGCGACCGCAACGCGACGCGCGCCTATGGCCGCGTGCCGTCGCCGGCCGCGCCGGTCGTCCAGGAAAAAGGCGTGGAACCGCCGGCCGCCCCGTCGCTCCCCGAACCGCAAGCGCCGCGCCCCGCCGCGGCTGGCCCCGCGCCCGCCGCCCGCGAGCGCTTCGCCGCCACACCGAGGAAGGGCTCCTGGTGAGGCGCGCGCTCAAGGCCTGGATGAACGGCGAGCTCGTCGGCACCTGGTCGGTCGATCGCGAATCCCACACCTTCCGCTACGAGCCCGCCTGGCTCGCGTCGCCGCGGCGCCGCTCGCTGTCGCTCTCGCTGCCGATCACCACGGCGCTCGAAGTCCAGGGCGAGGCGGTGCGCAACTACTTCGACAACCTGCTGCCCGACAACGAGCGGATCCGCGCGCGGCTGGGCCAGCGCTTCGGGCTCAGGAACACCAAGGTCTTCGACCTGCTCGAAGCCATCGGCCGCGACTGCGTGGGTGCGGTGCAGTTGCTGCCCGACGGCGCGGTGCCCGAAGGCTGGGACCGCGTGAACTGCGAGCCGCTCGCCGACGAGCAGGTGGCCGAGCTGCTGCGTGCCGTGCCGACCGAATCGACGCCCGAGCGGCTGCGCGACCGCGACCTGTTGCGCATCTCGCTCGCGGGCGCGCAGGAAAAGACCGCGCTGACCCGCGTCGACGGCCGCTGGTGCCGCCCGCATGGCGCCACGCCGACCACCCACATCCTCAAGCTGCCGCTGGGGCTGATCGGGGGCTCGCGGCGCGTCGATGCCTCGGACTCGGTGCAGAACGAATGGCTCTGCGCGCGGATCGTCGGCGCGCTGGGTCTGCCGGTCGCGCCGACCGCCATCGAGACCTTCGGCGACCAGAAGGTCTTGGCGGTCGAGCGCTTCGACCGCGAGTGGATGGCGGGCGCGAACGGCGAGCGCTGGATCGCGCGCCTGCCGCAGGAAGATTTCTGCCAGGCGATGGCGCTGCCGCCCGAGCGCAAGTACGAGCAGCACGGCGGCCCCGGCATGACCCGCTGCCTGCAACTGCTGCAGGGAAGCCGCAGCCGGGACGACGGCACGCTGTTCCTGCTCGCGCAGCTCGCCTTCTTCCTGCTGGCGGCCACGGACGGGCATGCCAAGAATTTCTCGATCCACCTGCAGCGCGGCGATGCCTACGAGATGACGCCGCTCTACGACGTGCTCTCGATGTGGCCCTACTTCGGCAACGGCGCGAGCCAGTTCCAGCCGCGCCGGGCCGAGCTGGCGATGGCCGTGCGCTCGAAGAACGCGCACTACGCGCTGCACACCATCCAGGCGCGCCACTGGTGGGGGCTCGCGATGCGCAACGGCGGCGACGACACCTGGCGCGCGATGCTCGCGATGGTCGAGACCCTCGACGAGGCGCTGGCCGAGGTCGAGGCCGCGCTGCCCGCGGACTTTCCCGCGCGGACCTGGGAGGCCGTTTCCCGCGGCATGCGCGCCGAGGCACGGCGCTTCCTTTCGGGCGTGGTGCCCGCCGCGACGCGCTGACCCGGTCTCGTCCTCCAGCCGGATGCGCTCGCCGCGTGCCGGCGTGTAGGACGCCCGTGCATTGACTTCGGCCTTCCGCGGGCGATGCTGGGAACGGGTTCCGGCTCGTAGGCCGGACCGCAGGAAGGAAGGCTTTCATGGAACAGACAACGACAACAGCCATGCCCTCGCGCCAGGGTGGAACGCAGAAGCTCTGGGTGGTGATCGGCGTGCTCGCGGTGGCGGTGGCCGCGCTCGGCGGCGCGCTGTGGCAGAAGCACCAGGGCGGCACGGCGGCATCGCCGCCCGTGGCCCTGGCATCCGGCCCGGCACCCGACGACTTCAAGCCCGATGCCGCGCCGCCGGCGCTCCAGCCCTTGCCGTCCGGCCCGACTGGGACCGCGACCTCGGCGGCGCCTGCGCCGGCCATGAGCGCCACGCCGCAGCCCGTTCCAGCCACGGGCCCTGCGCCGATGGCCGCCGTGCCCGAACCGGCCGCCGCTCCGCCTTGCGCGGTCTGCGGCCATGTCGAGACGGTGCGCGCCGTGCAGCGTACCCAGCGCCCGAGCGGCGTCGGCATGGTGGCCGGCGGCGTGGTCGGCGGGCTGGTGGGCAACCAGATCGGCCATGGCGGCGGCCGCACGGCCGCGACCGTGCTCGGCGCCGTCGGCGGCGGCTATGCCGGAAACGAGATCGAGAAGCGCACCCACACGGTCACCGTCTACCAGGTCGGCGTGCGCATGGACAACGGCACGCTGCGCAGCGTCGAGACGCGCAGCGCGCCGCCGATCGGCAAGGCCGTCAGGCTCAAGGGCCACACGCTGAGCCCGGCCGACGGCCACAAGTAGACCCACCGGTGCTTCGAGACACGCCCGGCCTTCCGGCCGGGTATGCGCGTTTACGAGAATATTGACGGTATATCCTTAATATATTTAAATCCGCTCCGTCCCAGCCCCGCCCATCCGGGCCCATCCAAGGAGCGAATTCGTGAGCAACCCCCGCTGGCAAGGCATCTTTCCCGCCGTCACCACCAAGTTCCATGCCGACGAGCGCATCGATGCCGAAGGCACCGCGCGCCACATCGACTTCCAGATCCGCAACGGCATCCACGGCCTCGTCACCTGCGGCTCGCTCGGCGAGGCCAGCACGCTGTCGCTCGAGGAGAAGCTGCAGGTCGCGCAGATCGCGCTCGAGGCCGCCGACGGCCGCATCCCGGTGCTGGCCAACGTGTCCGAGACCAGCACCCGCGAGGCGCTGCGCTACGTCGAGGGCGGCAACAAGCTCGGCGTGGCCGGCTACATGGTCATGCCCTCGGTGATCTACGTGGCCGACGCGCGCGAAGCCATGCTCAACGTGCGCACCATCGCCAACGCGGCGCAGAAGCCGGTGATGGTCTACAACAACCCGGTGGCCTACCGCGTCGACCTCAAGCCCGAGCACATGGTCGAGCTGGCCGACTGCGAATGGATCGCGGCCATCAAGGAGAGCACCGACAACATCCGCCGCATCACCGACCTGCGCAACACGGTCGGCGACCGCTACCAGCTGTTCCTCGGCGTGGACGACCTCGCCTACGAGGGCCTGGCGCTGGGCTGCGACGGCCTGCTGGCCGGCGTGGGCTGCGCGTTCCCGCGCGAGACGGTGGCGCTGTACGAGCTGATGAAGGCCGGCCAGTTCGCCGAGGCGCTCGAGCTCTACCAGTGGATGACGCCGATGCTGCATCTCGACGTCTCGACCAAGCTGGTCCAGAACCTCAAGCTCATCGACCACCTCGTGGGCGTGGGCACCGAGCACGTGCGCCGTCCGCGCCTGCCGTTGGTGGGCGCCGAGCGCGAGGCCATCGAGGCCATCGTGAAGAAGGCGCTCGCGACCCGTCCGGCCAAGTACCAATCGGTCGCCTAAGCCCCTCGTTTGCTGCGTTTCCCCCGAGGGCGGCGCCCTCGTTTCCCTCGTACCCTCCGTGTCCCCTTATCCAGGAAGAAGCATGAAGACACCATCGAAGATGATTCCGCTGCTCGGCCTCGTGGCGCTGGCCCTCGCAACCCAGGCGAAGGCGCAGGAGCAGGTGGTCAAGATCGGCCATACCGGGCCGCTCTCCGGCCCCAATGCGTTCGCGGGCAAGGACAACGAGAACGGCGTGCGCCTCGCGATCGAGGAGCTCAACGCCAAGAAGCTCGTGGTCGGCGGCAAGACGCTCAAGTTCGAACTCAAGTCGGAGGACGATGCCTGCGACGCCAAGAGCGGCGTGGCCGTGGCGCAGAAGTTCGTCGACGACAACGTCAAGTTCGTCATGGGCCCGTACTGCTCGGGCGTGGCCATCCCGGCCTCGCGCGTCTACAGCGAAGGCGGCGTGCTGCTGTCCACCGTGGGCACCAACCCGAAGGTCACGCAGGGTGGCTACAAGAACCTCTACCGCATCATCGCGAGCGACAACCAGATCGGCGGCAGCATGGCCGTGTACGCGGCCAAGGTGCTCAAGGTCACCAAGGTCGGCGTGATCGACGACCGCACCGCCTTCGGCCAGGGGCTCGCCGAGGAGTTCACCAAGGAAGCGAAGAAGCAGGGCCTCACCGTGGTCGGCCAGGAGTTCACCACCGACAAGGCGGTCGACTTCACCGCCATCCTGACCAACATGAAGGCCAAGCAGCCCGAGGCGATCTTCTTCGGCGGCTATGCGCCGCAGGGCGCGCCGATGACGCGGCAGATGAAGCAGCTCGGCATCAACGCCAAGCTGCTCGGCGGCGACACGCTGTGCAGCCCCGCGATGGGCAAGCTCGGCGGCGACGCGGTCAACGACGCGGTGTTCTGCGCCCAGGGCGGCTCGATCCTCGAGAAGGCGGTCAGCGGTCCGGCCTTCAAGGAGAAGTTCAAGAAGCGCTTCGGCGTCGACGCCGATGCCTACGCGGCTTCGTACTACGACCAGGTGATGTTCATCGGCGAGTCGATGGCCAAGGCCAACTCGATCGATCCCGACAAGGTCGGCGCCGAGCTCTACAAGACCACCTACAAGGGCGTGGCCGCGACCTATGCCTACGACGACAAGGGCAACATGAAGCAGGCGCCGATCACGGTGTTCACCTTCAAGAACGCCGCGCCGACGGCGCTCGCGAGCTACTGAGCCACGCCTTCCCGGAAGGGGCCGCGGCCCCTTCCTCCTCCTTTTCCTTCAACGCATCGCCGTCTTCAAGGAAGGCGATGCGCCCATCTCCATGCACCGCATCCAGATCATCGACTCGCACACCGGCGGCGAGCCCACCCGCCTCGTGACCGGCGGCTTCCCGGACCTCGGCCGCGGCAGCATGGCCGAGCGCCGCGCGCTGCTGGCCGAGCATCACGACCAATGGCGCGCCGCCACCGTGCTCGAGCCGCGCGGCAGCGACGTCGTGGTCGGAGCGCTGCTGTGCGAACCGGTCGCGCCCGATGCAGCGGCCGGCGTGATCTTCTTCAACAACGCGGGCTACCTCGGCATGTGCGGCCACGGCACCATCGGCCTGGTCGCGAGCCTCGCGCACCTGGGCCGCATCGGCCCCGGCGAGCACCGCATCGAGACGCCCGTGGGCACCGTCACCACCACGCTGCACGCGGATGGCGCGGTCAGCGTGCGCAACGTGCCGGCGTACCGTCACCTGCACCAGGTGGCCGTCGAGCTGCCGGGCCATGGCACGGTGCGCGGCGACGTGGCCTGGGGCGGCAACTGGTTCTTCCTCGTGAGCGAGGCCGCGCACGGCCAGCGCGTGGCGAGCGACAACCTCGCCGCGCTCACCGACTACACGGCCGCGCTGCGGCGCGCGCTCGCGGCGCAGGGCATCACCGGCGCCGAGGGCGCGGAGATCGACCATATCGAACTGTTCGCCGACGACGCGGACGGCGCCGACAGCCGCAACTTCGTGCTGTGCCCCGGCAATGCCTACGACCGCTCGCCCTGCGGCACCGGCACCAGCGCCAAGATCGCCTGCCTCGCGGCCGACGGCAAGCTCGCGCCTGGCCAGGCGTGGACGCAGGCCAGCGTGATCGGCAGCCGCTTCGAGGCCAGCTACGAGCCCGCCGACGACGGCCGCGTCATCCCCACGCTGCGCGGCCGCGCCCACATCAGCGCCGAAGCCACCCTGCTGATCGACGAGGCCGATCCCTTCGGCTGGGGCATCCGGCTCTGAACTCGCGCATGGCCGAGGCGGACGCGATCGTCATCGGCGCCGGCATCGTCGGCGCCGCCTGCGCGCATGCGCTCGCGCGCGCGGGCCGTCGCGTGCGCGTGATCGATGCGCGCCGGGGCGGTGCCACCGGCGCCGGCATGGGCCACCTCGTGGCGATGGACGACAACCGCGCCGAGCTCGAACTCAGCAGCCGCTCGATCGACCTGTGGCGCACGCTCGCGCCGCGCATGCCGGCCGATTGCGCGCACAGCGCCTGCGGCACGCTCTGGATCGCCGCCGACGACGCGGAGATGGCCGAGGCCGAACGCAAGCGCGAGCGGCTCGCCGCGCTGGGCATCGCGAGCCGCTTGCTCGACGCGAGGGCATTGGCCATGGCCGAACCGGCATTGCGCGCCGGCCTCGCGGGCGCGCTCGAGGTGCCGGGCGACGGCATCCTCTATGCGCCGAATGCGGCGCGCTGGCTGCTCGCGGATGCGGGCGATGCGATCGAATTCGAGCAGGCCCGGGTCGCGGCCATCGAGGACGACGGCACGCTGCTTCTGGCCGACGGCGGCCGGCGCCGCGCCGCGCAGGTCGTGCTGGCCGCCGGCCTCGAGGCGGCCGCGCTGTGCCCCGAACTGCCGCTGCGGCCCAAGAAGGGCCACCTGCTGATCACCGACCGCTATCCGGGCACCGTGCGGCACCAATTGGTCGAGCTCGGCTACGTCACCAGTGCGCACCATGCCGAGGGCGACTCGGTCGCCTTCAACGTGCAGCCGCGGCCCACGGGGCAGCTGCTGGTCGGCTCCTCGCGGCAGTTCGACACCACCGATCCCGCGGTCGAGCCCGCGATGCTCGCGCGCATGCTGCGGCGCGCGATCGACTACCTGCCGGGCCTGGGCGAACTCAACGCCATCCGCAGCTGGACCGGCCTGCGCGCCGCCACGCCCGACGGCCTGCCGCTGCTGGGCGCGCATCCATGGCGCGAGAAGCTGTGGCTCGCGCTCGGCCACGAAGGCCTGGGCGTGACCACCGCGCCGGGCAGCGCCGAGCTGCTGGTAGCGCTGATGACGGGCACTGCGCCGCCGTTCGATGCGCGGCCTTTCGCGCCCGGGCGGCTGCTCGAGGCAGTGGCATGAACGCCGCGCCGCAGGTTCTGTTGCAGGTCGACGGCCGTGAGGTGCGCGTCGCGGCCGGCAGCTCGGTCGCCGCCGCGCTGCGCATCGCCGACACGACCCCGGCCATGGGCGTCGCGCGCGTCTCCGTCACGGGCCAGCCGCGAGCGCCCCTCTGCGGCATGGGCATCTGCCAGGAATGCCGCGTCGCCATCGACGGCCGCCGCCGCCTCGCCTGCCAGACCGTCTGCGGGGAAGGCATGCGCGTGGAGACCCTGCGATGAGCACCGACGCCGTCGGCCTCGAACACTGCGACCTGCTGATCGTCGGCGCCGGCCCCGCGGGCATGGCCGCCGCGCTGGCGGCCGCGCCCAGCGGCGCGTCCATCGTCGTGATCGACGACAACCCCGTGCCCGGCGGCCAGATCTGGCGCGATGGCCCCGGCGTCGCCCTGCCGCCGGCCGCGCGCCGGTTGCGCGAGGCGCTGGCCGCCCGCGCCAACGTGCGCGTGCACAGCGGCACGCGCGTGGTGGCCGCCAGCGCGCCGCGCGAACTGCTGCTCGAGGAGGCAGAGCGCGCCTGGCGCCTGCGCTGGGGCAGGCTCGTGCTGTGCACCGGCGCGCGCGAACGCCTGCTGCCCTTCCCGGGCTGGACCCTGCCGGGCGTGACCGGCGCGGGCGGCCTGCAGGCGCTGATCAAGGCCGGCCTGCCGGTGGTGGGCGAGCGCATCGTCGTCGCCGGCACCGGCCCGCTGCTGCTGGCGGCCGCGGCCACCGCGCGCCAGGCCGGCGCGAAGGTGCTGCGCATCGCCGAGCAGGCGGCCTTCGGCGCGGTCGCGGGCTTCGCGCTGGGGCTCGCACGCTGGCCCGGCAAGGCGGCGCAGGCGCTGACGCTGGTCGATGCGGCCTACCGCACGGGCTCGCACGTGGTCGAGGCACTGGGCACGACACGGCTCGAATCGGTGCGCCTGAATCAGGGCGGCCGCCTGCAGGAGATTGATTGCGAGCGCCTGGCCTGCGGTTTCGGCCTCGTGCCCAACACCCAGCTCGGCCAGATGCTCGGCTGCGCGCTCGCGCCCTTCGGCGACAGCGGCACGCTCGCGCTGGCCGTCGACGAGCGGCAGGCCACCAGCCTGGACGGCGTCTACGCGGCCGGCGAATGCACGGGCTTCGGCGGCAGCGAACGCGCGCTCGCGCAGGGCGCCATCGCGGGCCATGCGGCCGTCGGCGACGAAAAGGCCGCACGCTTGCAATACGCCGAACGCGCGCGCTGGAACGCCTTCGCCACGCGCCTGCACCGCGGCTTCGCGCCCGGCCCCGCGATCCGCGCGCTGGCCCGGCCCGACACGCTGGTGTGCCGCTGCGAGGACGTGCCCCTCGCGGCGCTCGCCGGCTGCGGCGGCTGGACCGACGCCAAGCTGCACCAGCGCTGCGGCATGGGGCCGTGCCAGGGGCGCGTGTGCGGAGACGCCGCGCAGTTCCTGTTCGGCTGGACGCCGCCCGCGCCGCGGCCGCCGCTGTCGCCCGTGCGCATCGCGACGCTGGCCGGCCTGGGCGCGCGCGACCCGGACTGATCCACACTACGCAGATCCGCGTCCCCGAACCTCCATGGCTGCCCCGATCCCCGCCCCTGCCCCCGCGTCCGCCCCGAAGCGCCGCGCCGCCGACATGGCCTACGACGCCATCGAGACCCTGCTGTCCACGCTGCAGCTCGAGCCCGGCAGCCAGATCGTCGAGGCCGAGCTGGCCGAGCGCACCGGCCTGGGCCGCACGCCGGTGCGCGAGGCGCTGATGCGCATGGTGTCGATCGGCCTCGTCGTGCAGCAGGCGCGCCGCGGCCTGCTGGTGTCGACCATCGACCTCGCCGACCACCTCGACGTGGTGCAGACGCGCCGCGTGCTCGAGCAGCTGATCGCCACCTGCTCCGCGCGCCGCGCCACCGCGCCGCAGCGCAAGGAGATCGTGCGCTGCGCCGAGCAGATGGTGGAGGCGGCCGCGCGCGGCGACCTCGACGGCTACATGCGCGCCGACCATGCGCTCGACCTGGTGAACCACCAGGCCAGCCACAACGACTCGGCCGTCAAGGCCGTGACGCCGCTGATCGTGCAGTGCCGCCGCTTCTGGTACGCCTACCAGCACCAGGGCGAGATCGTCGAGGGCGCCAATGCCCACCTCGAACTGGCGCAGGGCATCGCCACCGGCGACGAGGCCGCCGCCATCGCGGGCGCCGACCGGCTGATGGACTACCTCGAGCGCTTCGCGCGCAAGATCATCGACCGCTAGGCGTCTGCGGGGAAGTCCGCGTGCATCGCCCGAACCCGCGGCGCATACTGGCCCGATGGCCGCCGCACCCCGAGCCCGCCCCGAGGATTTCTTCAGCACCGACGAATGGCAGGCGGTGACCGCGCGCTCGTCGTGGAAGGGGTTGTGGCTGGTCGCGCACTGCTGGGGCGTCATCGGCCTCGCGATGTTGGTGGGCATCGTCTGGCCATGGACCCTTCCGCTGATGGTGCCGATCGTCGGCGCGCGCCAGCTCGGCCTGTTCATCCTGATGCACGACGCGGCCCATGCGGGGCTGCACCGCAACCGGCGCGTCAACGACTGGGTCGGCCACTGGCTGTGCTCGTCCACCCTGCGCGACTACCGGCCCTACCACCTGCAGCACCACCGCTTCGTGCAGCAGACCGAGGACCCCGACCTCGTGCTGTCGGCGCCGTTCCCGATCTCGCGCGCCTCGATGTGGCGCAAGGTCGTGCGCGACCTCAGCGGCCAGACCTTCTACAAGCAGCGCTTCGGCCATGTCGCCGAAGGCATCCGCCAGCGCGCGCCGGGTGAATCGGCGTTCAAGGCGTTCGGCCGCGAGCTCGCGAAGGACCGGCGCTTCCTTCTCGCCAACGGCCTCGGGCTGCTGGCCTTCGCGCTGGCCGGCTACTGGTGGGCCTGGGTCCTGATGTGGCTGCTGCCCATGGCGACCTGGCTGCCGCTCGTGAGCCGGGTGCGCAACATCGCCGAGCATGCGCTGGTGGCGCAGAACGAGGCCGATCCGCTGCGCCAGGCGCGCACCACGCATGCCAACCTGGCCGAGCGCATCTTCATCGCGCCCTACTGGGTCAACTACCACTGCGAGCACCACATGTTCACCAGCCTGCCGTGCTGGAGCCTGCCGCAGGCGCACCGGCTGTTGCAGCGCGGTGGCACCACCGCGCGCATGGAGGTGCAGCCCGGCTACCTGAGCCTGTTGAAGCAGGCCACGGCGGCCTGATCCATCAGCGCGTCGCAGGTCGCGCCGCCGTGGGCAGCGCCCCGCGCTGCGCATGCTGGCTCAGCCAGATGCTCGCGATCACGATGGCGATGCCCGCCACCTGCAGCGGCGACAGCCGCTGTCCCAGCAGCACCCAGCCGAGGATCACGGCCGTCACCGGGCTCAGGAAGGCCAGCGAGGCGATGGCGGCCGGCTCCAGCCGGGCCACGCCGCGAAACCACAGGATGTAGGTCAGCGCGGCGCCCACCAGGCCCAGCCAGCCGAAGCCCAGCCAGTTGGTGGCCGTGAGCGGCGGCAGCGCCGGTTCGAGCCACAGCGCCACCGGCAGCAGCAGCAGGCCGCCCGCGGTGAGCTGCCAGGCGGTGAAGGTCAGCGCCGAGACCGGCGGCTGCCAGCGCCGCGCCAGCACGGTGCCGAAGGCCATCGACACCGCGCCCGCGAGCGCCGCCGCGATGCCCACCGCATCGAGCCTGGCCTGCGGCGTGAGCACCAGCAGCGCCACGCCGCCGAAGCCCACGGCGGCCGCCACCACCGACAGCGCGCGCACCCGCGTGCCGAGCAGCGCGCTCGCGAGGAACACCACCATCAGCGGCTGCAGCGAGGTGATCGTGGCCGCCACCCCGCCCGGCAGCCGGTAGGCCGCGATGAACAACATCGCCCACAGCAGCGAGAAATTGAGCGCGCCCAGCACCAGGATGCGGCCCCACCAGGCGCGTTCGGGCAACTGCCGCACGATGGCCAGCAGCAGCAGGCCGGCGGGCAGGGCGCGCAGCATCGCGACCGTGAGCGGGTAGTTCGCGGGCAGCAGCTCGGTGGTGACGATGTAGGTGCTGCCCCAGATCGCGGGCGCGGCGGGGGTCAGCAGGATGTCGGCGCCCCGGGCGGGAGGGCGGGCGCTGCGGTCGGTGGTATCGGTCATGGAGGCTTGAATCTATTTCAATTGACCGTTGGTTGTGAATGTCTGAATAATGAATTGATTCATTACCAATGGTTGTGGATCATGGACCATCTCACCGCCCTCCAGGTCTTCCGCACCGCCGCCACCAGCGGCAGTTTCGCGGGCGCGGCGCGCCAGCTCGGGCTGTCGGCCGCCGCGGTCAGCAAGAACATCGCCGAGCTCGAGGCGCACCTGAAGGTGCGGCTCATCAACCGCACCACGCGCAGCATGAGCCTCACCGAGGCCGGCGCGGCCTACCACCAGCGGCTCTCGCGCATCCTCGACGACCTGAGCGAGGCCGACGCCGCGCTCGCGCCGATGGGCAGCAGCCCGTCGGGCGTGCTGCGGGTCAGCGCGCCGCTGACCTTCGCGCTGACCTGCATCTCGCCCGGCATCCCGGCCTTCATGGAGCGCCACCCGAACCTGCGGCTCGAGCTCGACCTGCAGGACGCGCGCACCGACCTGATCGGCGGCGGATACGACCTCGCGATCCGCGGCAGCGACCGGCTCGAGGACTCGAGCCTGGTGGCGCGCGAGCTCACGACCATGACCCACGTGCTGTGCGGCGCGCCGGCCTATTTCGCCGCCCGTGGCCGGCCCGCGCGGCCCGAGGACCTGAAGGCCTTCGACTGCGTGCAGTTCACGCTCTCGGGCCATGCCCACAAGTGGACCTTCCGGCGCGCCGGCCGCAGCGTGGCGGTGCCGGTCGACGGGCGCTACAAGGTCAGCTCCAGCCTCGCGGTGCGCGACGCGCTGCTCGCGGGCTTCGGCCTGAGCCTGATCCCGCGCATCTACGTCGCGCACGAACTGGCCGCGGGCCGGCTCGAGGCGGTGCTGGATGACTGGGAGGCCGACCGCACGCCGGTCTATGCCGTCTATCCCTCGCGTCACCTGGCCGCGAAGACGCGCGCCTTCGTCGACTTCCTGCTCGAGCGCTTCGCCTCGCGCTGACCGTTGAGCAGCCGCCCGATGGGCGTGCGGCGCGCCAGCAGCTCGTAGCTCGCGAGCGCGACGAGCGAGGTGGCCGCGATGTTGAGGCCCATCTTCGCGAGCGCGCCCAGCGGCGCATGGAACAGCAGCACGCCGAAGCCGACGGTGCCGAGCATGTGGACCAGGTAGACCCAGTACGAGCTGCGCGAGAGGTAGTCGAGCACGCCGTTGCGCCGCGGCAGCCAGCGCACGAAGGCGCCGATCAGCGCCAGGCTCCAGAGCCAGCCGGCGGTGCCGTAGGCGTAGGCGATCCAGAAGGCGGCATGCGGCAGGGGCGTCGTGCCGCGCGCGGCGCCCAGCAGCGCGAGCGTCGCGCCGAAGAAGCCCAGGCCCGCGAGCGCCAGGAGCTGGCAGCGCGCGGCGAAGCGGGCGAGCAGTTCCTGCCGCCCGTGCAGGCACAGGCCGAACACGAAGAACAGGCCGCTGTGCACCCATTCGCCCCAGGGCGGCAGGAAGGAGCCGCTCTGCGGCGCCAGGCCCGTGGGATGGAAGGACCCGGCCACCGCCAGCGGCAGCGCCAGCACCAGGACGCCCCAGGGCTTGCGCGCCAGCAGTTCGAAGCCGCGCGAAAAGCCCGCGCGCAGCCGCGCCGGCACGAAGCGGCCCAGCTTCGCGCCGGCCCAGGCCAGCACGCAGAGCCAGAACAGCTGGTAGATGAACCACAGGTGCAGCGTGTTGAACGGCGAGCCGCCCGGCGGGCGCGGCGGCGCCAGCGCCGCATCGAGCCCCGGCACGCCGCGCACCGTGAGGTGGATGTAGACCATCGCGAGCAGCGTGGTCAGCGCGAACAGCGGCGGCCAGAACAGCGCGAAGGGCAGGGCGAGCCGCAGCGCGCGGTTGCGCAGCATGTCGTCGGCGCCGCGCCGCTCGATCAGCAGCGCGACGAAGAAGCCCGCGAGCACGAAGAACACCGGCATGCGGAAGCCGTGGATGAACAGCAGCAGCAGGTCGGCGACGCGCGAGGTCTGCGGGTCGCGCCAGGGCAGCGGCGAGGCGACGGTGAGGTGGTTGAGGGCCACGTGCAGCACGATGCCCAGCCACATCATGAGGGCGCGCAGGTTGTCGAGCGCGTGCAGGCGTTGCGGGGCGGAAGGAGGGGTGTTGGCGTTGTTCATGCGGCCACTGTTGGGCCTCACGCAACGTCAGGGTCAAGCGGGCGCGAAGGGGTTTTTCAGGCCGCGCGCAGCGTCGCCATGGCGCGCAGCAGCAGCTCGCGCACCGGCGGCGCGGTCACCGCCGCGGCCTGCAGCACGGGCTCGGTGGCCATGGCCTGCATCAGCCGGGCCGCGATGCCCGGGTCGTGGTCGCAGAAGGCATCGAACAGCGCGGCCCACTCGCGCGCGATCGCCTGCACGGCCGGGTCGCCGGGCGTCGCGCCCCGGGCCTGCAGGGCCTCGAGTTCGCCCGAGAGCCGGCGCCAGGCCGCGTCGGGCGGCGTGCCCAGGCGCGCGAAGTCCTCGGCGTCGAGGTGGCGCAGCAGCGCGGCCATGCGCAGGCCGATGGCCTCTTCGATGTAGCCGATCAGCGCGGCCGAGGGGCCGTCGTCGCGCCGCGCCACCGGCTCGCTGCGGTACATCTCGCCCCAGCGCTCGATCAGGTCGTAGTTGCCGTCCATCCACTGGCCCATCAGCGTCATCCAGCGCGCGGCCAGCGGCTGCAGCTCGAGCGCATCGGCCGGCACGCCGCGCGCCATGCGCTCGCTCACTTCGGCGATCAGCGGCGGCCACTGGTCGGCCACCGCCTTCCAGTTCGCCATCAGCGCGCGGATCTCCTCCGGGCTGAAGTAGCGGCCGTAGGTGCTCATCTGCTCGAGCGTCGCGAGCCAGTCGCCGGTGTCGGGCCGGCCGCCCTCGGCCAGCCGCTGTTCGAGCAGCGCGAGCCGCTCGCGCAGCGTGGTGGCCTGCGCGATCTGCCGGTCGAGCGCGGCGATCTGGCGTTCGACGATCGCGGGCAGCGATTCGCCGCCCGCGCCCAGCAGGCCGCCGATCTCTGCCAGCGGCAGCCCGAGCAGCCGCAGCGCCTGGATCGCGTGCAGCCGCGCGATGTCGTCGGCGCCGTAGAGCCGGTAGCCGGCCTCCGAGCGCGCCGAGGGCGCGAGCAGGCCGATGGCGTCGTAGTGATGGAGCGTGCGCACCGTGAGCCCGGTGCGCCGCGCGAGTTCGCCGACCTGGAGCAGCATGGCGGCGGCGCCGGGTTCAGTCCCCGGACGGCACCGGTTCGGGCCCGGGCCAGCCCAGCAGCTCGGCCAGCCGCTGCACCACCCAGTCGGCCTCGCCGGGCTGCAGGCCCGCCTCGGGCGCGGCCAGGCCGGCACGGATGCGCGCCAGGATCTCGTTCTCGACCGGCACCTCGGTGTGGTGCTGGATCTGCGCATGGCCCACCAGGTGGCTGGCCAGGTCCTCGCAGATCTCGTAGCGCGCGCGCACCACGCCGATGGGCTCGCGCAGCCGCTGCCGCGCGTCGGTGTAGACGGCGAAGAACGAGGGCGGGATCAGGATCTGGTTGTCGTCGGACATCGAAGGGTTATAGCCCCTGGCAGGGGCACCTCAACGACGAAACGCGCCCGCGGGCGCGTTTGTCGGGGTTTCGCGCCACCGGCCCGGCGGGCCGTGGCGGCGAAGGCCGGATCAGCCGCCCTTCTTGGCGCGCTTGCCGGGGTTCTTCTTGCTGCGCGTCGCGGTGCCGCGCTCGAGGCTGACCTTCTGGCCGCCACCGTTGCGCGGCAGGGTGAAGCCGGGCAGGGGCACGGGCTTCGGGCTGGCGAGACGGTCGGCTTCGGTACGGATTTTCTTGGGCATGGAAAGCTCGGGTAAAAGTGAAGTTCGAAGGCGTAATTAGGCCACAGCGAGGATTTTGCATGCCAGAAAGCGCAATGGGGGGAGACATGGCCCGGCCGAGGTTCGTCACGGGCTCGCTGCTGCGGCATGTCTGCGTGATGGCGGGCACCGGCGCCATCGGCCTGATCGCGGTGTTCGCGGTCGACCTGATCAACCTGTTCTACATCTCGCTGCTCGGCGAGAAGGCCATCGCCGCGGCCGTGGGTTTCGCGGGCGTGGTCGGCTTCTTCCACACCTCGCTGTGCATCGGGCTGATGATCGGCATCGCGGCCGTGGTCTCGCGCACCGTGGGCGCGGGCCGCGCGCACGACGCGCGCCGCATCGCCACCGCGAGCCTGGTGCTGATGGCGGCGATCTCGCTGGTGGCCGGCAGCGGCACCGCCTTCTTCCTCGGCCCGGCCGTGCATGCGCTGGGCGCCGAGGGCGAGACCGCGCGCTTCGCGCAGCGCTACCTCGCGATCACGGTGCACACGCTGCCGCTGCTCGGGATCGGCATGGCCTGCTCGGCGCTGCTGCGCGCGGTCGGCGATGCGCGGCGCGCGATGATGGTCACGCTGGTCGGCGCCTTCGTCACCGCGGTGCTCGACCCGATCCTGATCTTCGGCTTCGGCATGGGGCTCGACGGCGCCGCCGTGAGCGCCGTGTTCTCGCGGCTGGCGCTGGCCGCGGTCGGGTTGCACGGCGTGGCGGTGCGGCACCGCATGCTGGGCCGTTTCGAGCCGAAGCAGCTGGGCGCCGATGCCCGCGCGATGGCCGCGGTGGCCGGGCCGGCGGTGCTGACCAATCTCGCGACGCCGGTGAGCGCCGCCTTCGTCACCCACAGCATCGCGCAGTTCGGGCCCGCGGCCGTGGCCGGCGCCGCCACCATCGACCGCGTGAGCCCGGTGGCCTTCGGGCTGGTCTATGCGCTGAGCGGCGCGGTCGGGCCGATCCTGGCGCAGAACCTCGGCGCCGGGCAGTACCGGCGCGTGCGCCAGGGGCTGCGCGACAGCCTGCTGGTCATGGGCGTGTCGGTGGCGGTGGCCTGGGCGGTGCTGGCGCTGGGGCAGGACCTGCTGATCCGCGCCTTCTCGGCCGACGGCGTCTCGGCCGAGCTGATCGCGCTGTTCTGCAGCTGGCTGGCGGCCAGCTTCTTCTTCGCGGGCGGGCTGTTCGTGGCCAATGCCTCGTTCAACAACCTCGGCCATCCGCTGCTGTCGACGGCCTTCAACTGGGGCCGCGCGACGGTGGGCACGGTGCCCTTCATCTGGTGGGGCGCGCAGTACGGCGCGGCCGGCGTGCTGATCGGGCAGGCGGTGGGCGCCTCGATCTTCGGCGTGCTCGCGGTGACGGTGGCGTTCCGGCTCGCGAACCGGCTGGCGCTGCGCGAGGATGTCGCGCCGGCGCCGCCCGAAGACGTGGTGCCGGTGCTCGACGCCCCGGTCGCGCCGACCTCGGCGGCCGGCGGCGCCGCCGCGCTCGCGGGCGACCTCAGAGATCCAGCAGCCGGACCTTGACGCTCTTGCCCTTGATGCGGCCGTCGTTGAGCCGGCGCGCCGCCTCGGCGGCGATGCCGCGCTCGACCGCGACGTAGGTCGAGTATTCGTTGACGTTGATCTTGCCGACCTGCTCCTTCGCATAGCCGCAGTCGCCGGTCAGCGCGCCCAGCACGTCGCCGGCGCGGATCTTCTCCTTGCGCCCGCCCACGATCTGCAGCGTGGCCATCGGCGGCGCGAGCGGCGCGCCCTTTCCGGGCGTGAGCTCGGCGAGCGGGTGCCATTCGGATTCGCGGCCCTGCAGTTGCTCGATCTTTCCGACGAAGCCCATTTCGTCCATGCTCGCGAGGTTCAGCGCCAGGCCCTCGGCGCCGCCCTGCTGGCCGACGCGGCCGGTGCGGCCGATGCGGTGCACGTGCACCTCGGCATCGGGCGTCACGTCGACGTTGATCACCGCCTCGAGCTGCGCGATGTCCAGGCCGCGCGCCGCCACGTCGGTGGCCACCAGCACCGAGCAGCTGCGGTTGGCGAACTGCACCAGCACCTGGTCGCGTTCGCGCTGCTCGAGTTCGCCGAACAGCGCGAGCGCGCTGAAGCCCTGCGCCTGCAGCACGTCGACCAGGTCGCGGCACTGTTGCTTGGTGTTGCAGAAGGCCAGCGTGCTGGCCGGGCGGAAGTGGTCGAGCAGCCGGCTCACGGTGTGCAGCCGTTCGCCGTCCTTGATCTGGTACCAGCGCTGGCGGATCGCGCTGCCCGTGTGCTGGGCCTGCACCGCGATCTGTTGCGGGTCCTTCATGAACTGCTGCGCGAGCTTGGCGATGCCTTCGGGATAGGTGGCCGAGAACAGCAGCGTCTGGCGCTCCTTCGGGCACTGGCGCGCCACGGTCACGATGTCGTCGAAGAAGCCCATGTCGAGCATGCGGTCGGCCTCGTCGAGCACCAGCGTGTTGAGCGCGTCGAGCGCGAGGTTCTCGCGCTCGAGGTGGTCCATGATCCGCCCCGGCGTGCCCACCACCACGTGGGCACCGTGCTCCAGGCTCGCGGTCTGCCCGCGCAGCGCGACGCCGCCGCACAGCGTGACCACCTTGATGTTCTCTTCCGCGCGCGCCAGCCGGCGAATCTCGGTCGTGACCTGGTCGGCCAGCTCGCGCGTCGGGCACAGCACCATCGCCTGCACCGCGAAGCGGCGCGGATTGAGGTTGGCCAGCAGCGCCAGCGCGAAGGCGGCGGTCTTGCCGCTGCCGGTCTTGGCCTGGGCGATCAGGTCCTTGCCGAGCAGCGCGACCGGCAGGCTCGCGGCCTGGATCGGCGTCATGCGCGCGTAGCCGAGCTGCGCGAGGTTGGCCAGCACCTGCGGCGCGAGCGGCAGGGTGGCGAAGTCGTCGGGGGAGGTGGTGGTCATGGCGTGGCCGCCAGCAGGCCCGGCGGAAGCTTGGAGAAGAGTCGGAGGAGCAAAAAATCAGGGCCTTGCAGCCCGCCGCCAGGGCGACAGTGCTGCAAGGCCCTCGGGGGCTGCGACGGTCGGCGCTTGCCGGTCGTTCAGCGGCGCTGGGCGCCGCCGTTGTTGCCGCCGGGACCCGTCGGCGGAGGACCGCGGCGTTCCAGGTGGCGGAAGGTGATGCGGCCCTTGGTCAGGTCGTAGGGCGAGAGCTCCAGCGACACCTTGTCGCCCGCCAGGATGCGGATGTGGTGCTTGCGCATCTTGCCGCCGCTGTAGGCGATCAGCTGGTGACCGTTGTCGAGCGTGACGCGGTAGCGCGAATCGGGCAGGACTTCGGTCACTGCGCCGTTCATTTCGATCAGTTCTTCCTTCGGCATGCTTTATTACCTCGAATCTTCGTTGTCTGTTGGATATGAATGAAATCCGTCGTGTTTGGTTTCAGGCGCGACGGCCGGCCGACACACACGGCGCAGCGGGGACGCGCTCTGCTCGCTTCAACATGAACGAAGACCGTGGTGGCAATCATGGGCGCCGGAACTGGCGCTCCAACACACGGCAAGAACCGGCGTGCCTGGCGGGGGAGGTGCGGAACCCGGGGATTTCAAATCGGGTTCAGGGGGCCTCGGTGCCAATCGGCCAGCCGGTGGGGTGACGAGAAAAGACTTCGTCGTAGTATCGAAACGAACCCGGCATTGTAACCGGACTGGCATGACTGTTGCTCAGGTTTCGGTCGGGACTGGCGCGAACGCGCGACAAATCGGCCGATATTGCTATCAAAAGAGGAGCTGAAAGCCCTCAGGCCGTCGCAGGCTCCCCGACCGGCGCGAGCGCACCGCCGCGCTGGCGGCCCCGGGCCAGCAGCAGCACGCCGGCCAGCTGGCAGGCCGCGCCCACCCAGCCGACGGCGCTCACGCCGAACCACGCGATCGCCACGCCGCCGAACAGCGAACCGGCCGCGATCCCGAGATAGATCGCCGAGGCGTTGAGCGACAGCGTCATCGGCGCGCGCTCGGGCGCCAGCCGGATCAGCCGCACCGCCTGCGCCGGCCCGAAGCCCCAGCCGGCGAAACCCCACAGCGCCGCCAGGCCCACCACGGCCGGCAGCGCCAGGCCGCCGGGCAGCGCCTGGGCCGCGAGCGACAGCCCGCCGAGGACCGCCACCAGCAGCAGCGCGAAGCCGCGCGCCACCCGGTCGGCGCCGAAGCGATCGGTGGCCCAGCCGCCGGCCGCGGTGCCGAGCGCCGCCGCCACGCCGATGGCGACGAACACCGCGCCGATGCCTTCGGGGCCGATGCCGACCGTGCGCGAGAGGAAGAGGGCGATGTAGGTGTAGAAGCTGAAGCCGCCCGTGGTCCAGAGCACGCTGACGCCGAGTCCGGCCAGCACGCCCGGCGCGCGCAGCACGGCGAAGGCCGCGCCGCCCGATGCGGCGGGCGCCGCCACCGCGAGCCGGCGCGGCAGCCCGGCCGCCAGTCCCACGGTCGCGACCAGGCCCAGCGCGGCGATCAGCAGGTAGGCCGTGCGCCAGCCGCCCCAGCCCGCGATCCAGGCGCCCAGCGGCACGCCGAGCGCCACCGCCAGCGTGCCGCCGCCGGTCACGATCGCCAGCGCCCGGCCGCGCAAGGCGGGCGACACCAGCGAAGCCGCCACCGCGCTCGCGGTCGGCACGAACACGCCCGCCACCAGGCCCAGCGCCAGCCGCGCCAGCGCGAGCTGGCCGAAGCCCTGCGCCATCGACGCCAGCAGCGTCAGGCCGCTGAAGGCCGCGAGGCTCGCGACCAGCAGCGGCCGGCGGCCGAAGCGCGCGCAGGCCGCGGCCATCAGCGGCGAGCCGATCGCATAGCTGAGCGCGAACAGCAGCACGAGCTGGCCCGCGTGCGTGGGGCTGATCCGCAGGTCGGCCGCGAGCACGGGCAGCAGGCCCGCGACGATGAAGCTCTCGGTGCCGATCGCGAAGGCGCCGAGCGCGAGCCAGGCCAGGCTCGGCGGCAGGCGTTCCGGCGTGGCGGGAGCGGTGGAAGAGGGGGCGGGATCGTGGTGCATGGCGGGTTCTCCATCGAGCATTCCAAGGACTCCAGCGTAGGCTTGCGATTGGTTCCTCAAAAGAACCACAATCGGCCAATTCCATGGAGCCACTTTTCGAGCTGTCCCTGCAGCTGCCCGCGACTGGCTCGCGCGAACTGCTGCGCGAGCTGCACCGGCAGCTGCACGCCGCCATCCTCGACGGTCGGCTGCGGCCCGGCGCCCGCCTGCCCGCCACGCGCGCGCTCGCGCAGCGCCTGGGCGTGTCGCGCAACACCATGCTGGCGGCCTACGACCTGCTGCTCAGCGAGGGCTACCTGGTCGCCCGCCCCGGGGCCGGCACCTACGTGGCCGACACCCTGCCGGCCTCGCGCCGCGGCGGGGCGCCACGGGTCGAGGCCGGCACGCCGCGCCGCGACCCCCGCCTGGCCCCGCCGCGCGTGCCCGGCGCCGACCTGCCGCCCACGCTGCAGCAGCGCCCGGCGCGCGACGATTTCCGCATCGGCCTGCCCGATGCGAGCGCGCTGCCCTTCGACATCTGGCGTCGGCTGTCCGACCGCGCGCTGCGCCGCATCGCGCGCGGCGGCGGCGAAGCGGCGCAGTACGCCGACCCGCGCGGCCAGCCGGCCCTGCGCGAGGCGATCGCGCGCCACGTGTCCTTCACGCGCGCGGTCGGCTGCGGTGCCGACGACATCGTCGTCACCGCCGGCGCGCAGCAGGCCTTCGGGCTGCTCGCGCGCATCCTCGTCGTGCCGGGGCGCACGGTGGTGGCGGTCGAGCAGCTGTCCTATCCCTCGCTGCGCGAGGCCTTGTCGGCCGCGGGCGCGAAGGTGGTGCCCGTGCCCACCGACGCCGAGGGCCTGTGCGTCGAGCGGCTGCCGGCCGAGGCGCGCGTGATCTGCGTGACGCCCTCGCACCAGTTCCCCACCGGCGTGGCCATGTCGACGCCGCGGCGCGCCGCGCTGCTGGCCTTCGCGCGCGAGCGCCAGGCGGTGGTGATCGAGGACGACTACGACAGCGAATTCCGCTTCGCCGGCCGCCCGCTCGACGCGCTGCAGACGCTGGACCGCGCCGACTCGGTCTGCTACGTGGGCACCTTCTCGAAGAGCCTCTTTCCCGCGCTGCGCCTGGGCTTCGTGGTGGCGCCGCCGTGGGCGCGCGCGGCGCTGGTGCGCATGCGCGAGCTGGCCGACTGGCACAGCCCGGTGCTGGGCCAGGACGCGCTGGCCGACTTCATCGCCGAAGGCCACCTGGCGCGCCACATCCGCAGGATGCGCAAGGTCTACGGCGAGCGCCGCCGCCTGCTGCTCGAGGCGCTGGTGCGCCACGGCGCGGACCTGTTCGAGGCCATTCCCTCGCAGGCCGGCCTGCATCTGTCGGTCCGGCTGCATGCGCCGCTGCGCGCCGACCTGCTGGCCCGGCGCGCGGCCGAGGCCGGCATCGCGCTGGCGCCGCTGTCGCGCTATGCGCTCGATCCGCATGCGGCCGACGTGCCCGAGGGCCTGGCCTTCGGCTACGGGCTGATCGAGGCCGCGCGCATCGACGACGCGATCCGGCGCGTGGCGCAGCTCGCTCGCGCCGGCTGACGCGGCCTCTCGTGCAGGCGGTCGAGCGCAGCCACGGGAGCCGACGGCCTACATCGCGCGCCGGTCGTGCCGCGCTCAATGGCTCGGCCCACGATGCCCAAGGAGCCTCGACCATGAACGACACCGCCACGCCCACATCCACGCTTGCCCCCGTGCGTTTCGATCCCTCCGTGGAGACCGAACGCGAGGACGAGGCCCAGACGCAGATCGAGCTGGTGGCCACGCTGCGCGACATGGCGCAGACCGTGGCCGAGCACGCCGGCCATGCCATGCGCGCCGTGCACGCCAAGAGCCACGGCCTGCTGCATGCCGAACTCGTCGTGCCCGAGGGCCTGCCGCCCGCGTACGCACAGGGCTTGTTCGCCAGGCCGGGGCGCCATCGCGCGGCGATGCGGTTGTCGACGCCGCCGGCCGAGGTGCTCGACGACCGCATCTCGCTGCCGCGCGGCATGGCGCTCAAGGTGTTCGATGTCGAGGGCGAGCGCGTCGAGGGCTCCGAGGACCACACCACGCAGGACTTCCTGTTCGTCGACGGCCCGGTGTTCGTCGCGCCCGACGCGCGGGGCTTCCTGCGCAGCCTCAAGCTGCTCGCGGCCACCACCGACCGCGCGCCGACCGGCAAGCTGCTGCTGTCGGGCGTGCTGCAGAGCATCGAGAAGCTGATCGAGGTGGCGGGCGGCTCGAGCGCGAAGCTGGTCGCGCTGGGCGCGCATCCGCTGACCCATCCGCTGGGGGCCACCTTCTTCACGCAGGTGCCGATCCGCTTCGGCGATCACATCGCCAAGCTGCAGCTCGCGCCGGTGTCCGAGGCGCTCGTGGCGCTCGAGAAGGCCGAACTGCATCTGGACGGCAAGCCCGACGGCACGCGCGAGGCGGTGATGGACTTCCTGCGCGGGAATGGCGGCGAGTGGGAGCTGCGGGCCCAGCTGTGCGTCGACCTCGAGCGCATGCCGGTCGAGGATGCCTCGGTCGAATGGCCGCAGGAACTCAGTCCCTACGTGACGGTCGCGCGCGTGCTGGCGCCGCCGCAAGCAGGCTGGAGCGAGGAGCTGTCGCGCGAGATGGACGACGGCATGGCCTTCAGCCCCTGGCAGGCGCTCGCGGCGCACCGGCCGCTGGGCGGAGTGATGCGCGCGCGCAAGGCGGCCTATGCGGCCTCGTCGGAATTTCGCGGCGAGCGCAACGGCTGCCCGCTGCACCGCTGAGCGGCGGCGTCAGTCGAGGCCGAGCACGCGCCGGTTGGCCGCCACGTCGACACCGCCGGCCGCGAAGTCGTCGAAGGCGCGGTCGGCCACGCGGATGATGTGGTCGGCGATGAACTTCGCGCCCTCGCGCGCGCCGTCCTCGGGGTGCTTGATGCAGCACTCCCACTCGAGCACCGCCCAGCCCGGGAAGTCGTACTGCGCCATCTTCGAGAAGATGGCCTTGAAGTCGACCTGCCCGTCGCCCAGCGAGCGGAAGCGCCCGGCGCGGTCGATCCACTTCTGGAAGCCGCCGTACACGCCCTGCTTGCCGGTCGGGTTGAACTCGGCGTCCTTCACGTGAAAGATCTTGATGCGCTCGTGGAAGTGGTCGATGTAGGCCAGGTAGTCGAGCTGCTGCAGCACGAAGTGGCTCGGGTCGTAGAGCAGGCAGGCGCGCGGATGGTTGTTCACGCGCTCGAGGAACATCTCGTAGCTCACGCCGTCGTGCAGGTCCTCGCCCGGATGGATCTCGTAGCCCACGTCCACGCCCGCGGCGTCGAAGGCGTCGAGGATCGGGCGCCAGCGCCGCGCGAGCTCGTCGAAGGCCTCCTCGATCAGTCCCGGCGGGCGCGGCGGCCACGAGTACAGGTAGGGCCAGGCCAGCGCGCCCGAGAAGGTCGCGTGCGCCGTGAGGCCGAGGTTCGCCGAGGCCTTCGCCGCGTAGTGCAGCTGCTGCACCGCCCACTGCTGGCGCGCCGCCGGATTGCCGCGCACCTCGGGCGCCGCGAAGCCGTCGAAACCCGCGTCGTAGGCCGGGTGCACCGCCACCAGCTGGCCCTGCAGATGGGTCGAGAGCTCGGTGATCGAGAGGCCGTGCGCGGCGAGCGTGCCCTGGATCTCCTCGCAGTAGGTCCTGCTCTCGGCGGCCTGCTTCAGGTCGATCAGCCGCGCGTCCCAGCTCGGGATCTGCACGCCCTTGTAGCCCAGGCCCGCGGCCCAGCCCGCGATCGCGTCGAGCGAGTTGAAGGGCGCGGTATCGCCCGCGAACTGGGCCAGGAAGATGGCGGGCCCCTTGATCGTCTGCATGCGGTGTCTCCTTGTGGGCCCGACAGGATACTTCGCGGGTTCGGCTGACACACGACCGAAGTTCGGTGGGCGCAGAATGAATTTCGCTCACAGGGAACCCATCGAGATGCCCCAGCCCGTCTCCGCCCGACTCAAGATCGGTTTGTCCGCCTGCTTCTCGCACGCCGATCCGGCGCGCTCGCTGTTCACCAACAAGACCCTGCAGTACGTCGAGCAGTCGATCGCCCACTGGCTGATGTCGGCCGGCGCGATGGTGGTGATGGTGCCCTGCCCCACGGGCGAGACCGCGCGCGGCGACACCAAGCTCTCGCACTACGCCGAGTGGCTCGACGGCGTGGTGATGCACGGCGGCGCCGACGTCTGGCCCGGCAGTTATGGCGAGGTGCCGCTGAAGGACGCCTGGATCGGCGACCGCATCCGCGACCTCTACGACCTCGCGCTGGTCGAAGCCTTCGAGCAGGCCGGCAAGCCGATCTTCGGCGTGTGCCGCGGGCTGCAGCTCATCAACGTGGCCTTCGGCGGCACGCTCTACCAGGACATCGAGGAGCAGCACGGCCATCCCGAGACGCTGCGCCACCGCGACCCGGTGACCTACGACCAGAACTTCCACCAGATCGGGATCGTGCCGGGCACGCGGCTCGCGAAGCTCTATCCCGAGGTGCAGACCGCGCGCGTCAACAGCATCCACCACCAGGGCGTGAAGGACCTCGCGCCGGGTTTCGAGGTCGAGGCCTGGAGCCTGCCCGACCGGGTGCCCGAGGCGATCCGCCGCCGGCCCGACCGTGGCCGCAGCTACATCGCGGCCACGCAGTGGCATCCCGAATTCCACAAGTACGGCAGCACCGAGACCGTGGACGACACGCCGATCCTGCACGACTTCCTGTGGGCCTGCGCCACCGCGAAGGTGGCGCCGAAGACCACGCTGCGCGGCGCGCCCGGCAAGATCCGCGACCGCGCGGCGCGCGTGCTGCAGCAGGCGCTGCTGCGGCGGCGCCGCTGAGCGCCGCGCCGGTTCAGCGGCGCTCGGACTTGGTCGAGTAGCCGCTGACGCCGGCGTCGATGGTGCCGAACACCGTCACGCCGCTGCCCGAGGACGCGGTGCCGCCGGCATCGGCGGTGCGCGAGGACGAGGCACAGCCCGCGAGCGAGAAGCCCATGGCGAGGGCGAAGGCGGTGGCAATCAATGACTTCATGGAATCTGTCCCCTGGGGTGGATCGAACGACTATAGGCCGCGGGCCGCGGCGGCCTGTAACAAGACCCTGGAGATCGTGCCGGGTTCCCGTGGCGACTACTCGGGCTTCGCGCCCGAGGCCTTGACGGCCGCGCCCCAGAGCCCGATCTCGCTCGCGACGAAGCGGTCGAACTCGGGCCCGGTGGTGGGCGCCGGCTCCGAGCCGCGCTCGCGCATGAAGCGCGCCATCTGCTCGCTCTTGAGGATCTCGGTCACCTCGCGGTTCAGGCGCGTCACCACCTCGGCGGGCGTGCCGCGCGGCGCCATCAGGCCGAGCCAGCCCACGGCCTCGAAGTCGCGCGTGCCGGCCACGCCGCTCTCGCGCACGGTGGGCACCTCGGGCAGCTGCGAGGAACGCGTGGCCGAGGTCACGGCCAGCGGGATCGCCTTGCCGGCCTTGATGTGCGGCAGCGCGGCGGTCACCGAATCGATCATCAGCGGCACCTGGTTGCCGAGGAAGTCGGCCTGCGCGGGCCCGCTGCCCCGGTACGGAATGTGCGTGACGAACACATGCGCCGCCGACTTGTACATCTCGCCCGACAGGTGCTGCGTGCCGCCGATGCCGGCGCTCGCGTAGCTGAGCCGGCCGGGCTCGGCCTTCGCGCGCGCGGTGAGTTCGCCCAGCGTGCGGATGCCGCTCTCGGGCGTGGCGAGGAACACCAGCGGCACCTTGGCGATCAGCGAGATGCCCACGAGGTCGCGGCGCGGGTCGAAGCCGGGCTTGGCGTAGAGCGTCTGGTTGACCGCCATCGCGCTGCCGGCCACCACCAGCGTGTAGCCGTCGGGCTGCGAGCGCACCACGAACTCGGTGCCGATGTTGCTGCCGGCGCCGGCCTTGTTGTCGACGATCACCGGCTGGCCCAGCCGCCGGCCGAGCTGCTCGGCGAGCGCGCGCGCGAAGATGTCGGTGGCCTGCCCGGGCGGGAAGGGCACTACCAGCTTGACGGGCTTGTCGGGCCAGTCGGCGGCCCGGGCCGGAGCCCAGGCGGAAAGCAGCGCCAATGCAAGGGCGCCGGCCGTGCCTGCGAAGCGTCTGCGCCGCATGGCTCAGGGCGCCGTGAGGTGCTTGCCCACGATGCCCGCGAGCTCGAACATAGTCACCTGGTCCTTGCCGAACACCGGCTTGAGCTTGGCGTCGGCATTGATCGAGCGCTTGTCCTTCGCGTCCTGCAGGCCGTTGGCCTTGATGTAGTCCCAGAGCTTCTTGACCACCTCGGTGCGCGCCACCGGCTCGTTGCCGATCACCGCGGCGAGCGCGTCGCTGGGCTTGAGGCCGGCGCCGGTCTTGCGCGGCGCCTTCTTCTCGGCCGGTGCCTTCTTGGCCGCGGGCGCCTTCTTCGCCGCCACCTTCTTGGCGGCCGCGGTCTTGCCGGCCGGCGCGGCCTTGCCGAAGGTCTTGCGCGGCGGGAATTTGCTGCCGCCCTCGCGTGGCGCGAACTCGAAGGTCACCTTGCCTTCTTCGGCGTTCCAGGTCAGGAAGGCCTTGAAGGCGCGGCGCGTGCGCATCGAGACGAACTTGTCGAGCAGGTCGGTCTTGCCGGTGGCCAGCAGCTTCTCCATCTGCGCGCGCTCCACCGGCTGCTGCAGGATGATCTTGCCGGTCTTGAAGGTGCAGCTCGGCGTGGGCTGGGCCTGGGTCGGTACCGACTTCTCGCAGACGTAGTTGCTGCCGTGCTCGAACACGGGCGCGCCGCAGATCGGGCACGGGCCGACCGTGTCCTGCTCGCTGAAATCGATGATCTCGCCGCTGTCCTCGTTCTTGTCGTCGCCGAAGTCGAACTCCAGCTTCCAGTTCTTCGCCTCCTCGTCGTACTTGAGCACGATCTCGGAGGTGAAGGGCCAGCCGGCCTTGGAGCGGAAGCCCTCGAGCGGGCCGATGTGCTTGTCGCGCAGCAGCGCCTCGGCCTCTGCGACCTCGAAGGTGCGCCCGGCCGGCGACTTGCCGAACGAGAAGCCGCAGGCGTCCTCGCCCGTGCCGCTCTTGCCGGTGCAGCCGTAGCGGCGGTAGTTCTCCTTCACCACGCCGCCGCAGTTGGGGCAGGGCGTGGCCAGCGTCGTGTAGTCGCCCGGCACCGTGTCGCGGTCGTACTCCTTGGCCTTCTTGACGATGTGCTCGGTCATCGCCGCGATCTCGCGCATGAAGGCGTCGCGGCTGAGCGACCCCTTCTCCATCTGCGCGAGCTTGTATTCCCATTCGCCGGTGAGCTCGGCCTTGGAGAGTTCCTCCACGCCGAGGCCGCGCAGCAGCGTCATGAGCTGGAAGGCCTTGGCGGTCGGGATCAGTTCGCGGCCCTCGCGCAGCATGTACTTCTCGGCGATCAGGCCTTCGATGGTGGCCGCGCGCGTGGCTGGCGTGCCCAGGCCCTTCTCCTGCATCGCCTCGCGCAGTTCCTCGTCGTCGATGGTCTTGCCCGCGCCTTCCATGGCGCCGAGCAGCGTGGCTTCGGAGTAGCGCGCCGGCGGGCGGGTCTTCAGGCCCTTGGTGTCGACGCTCTCGGCCAGCACCATCTCGCCGGGCTTGACCGGCACCAGGTTCTTGCCGTCCTTCTCGTCGTCGTCGCTGACGGCTTCCTTGCCGTAGATCGCGAGCCAGCCCGGCTTGACCAGCACCTTGCCGTCGGAGCGGAAGGCGTAGTTCTTGCCGGCCTGCGCCACCGTGCTGACGCGGGTCGTGACCTGGTATTCGGCGCTCGGGAAGAACACCGACAGGAAGCGGCGCACCACGAAGTCGTAGAGGCGCTGCTCGGCTTCCGACAGGCCGCTGGGCGCCTGCAGGGTCGGGATGATCGCGAAGTGGTCCGACACCTTCGCGTTGTCGAAGATGCGCTTGCTCGGCTTGACGTAGTTGTTGTCGATCGCCTGCTGCGCGAACGGCGCGAGGTGGCGCATGCCGCTGGTGGCGAGCATGCCCAGGGTCTGCTTGACCACCGGCAGGTAGTCCTCGGGCAGGGCGCGCGAGTCGGTCCGCGGATAGGTCAGCGCCTTGTGGCGTTCGTACAGGCTCTGCGCCAGCGCCAGCGTGGTCTTGGCCGAGTAGCCGAAGCGGCTGTTGGCCTCGCGCTGCAGCGAGGTCAGGTCGAACAGCAGCGGCGAGGCCTGGGTGGTGGGCTTGCTTTCCTCCGTGACGCTGGCGGGCTTGCCGCGCGCGGCCTCGGCGATGGCCAGCGCGTCGCGCTCGTTCCAGACCCGGTCGGCGCGTTGCTCGGGGTCGGGCTCGCCGTTGGGCAGCAGCGGCGCGTTGGCCTTCTTCCAGGCCGGGTCGAACCACTTGCCCGGGTAGTGGCCGGCTTCGGCCAGGAAGCTGGCGTGCACTTCCCAGTAGTCGCGCGAGACGAACTTGCGGATCTGCTCCTCGCGCTCGACCACCACCGACAGCGTGGGCGTCTGCACCCGGCCCACGGTGGTCAGGAAGAAGCCGCCGTCGCGCGAATTGAAGGCCGTCATCGCGCGCGTGCCGTTGATGCCCACCAGCCAGTCGGCCTCGGAGCGCGAGCGCGCGGCGTCGGCCAGGCCCTGCATCTGCTTCTCGGTGCGCAGCGAGTCGAAGCCGTCGCGGATCGCCTGCGGCGTCATCGACTGCAGCCACAGCCGGCGCACCGGCTTGTTCAGGCCCGTCTTGCCGCCGGCGTACTGTTCGATCAGGCGGAAGATCAGCTCGCCCTCGCGGCCCGCGTCGCAGGCGTTCACGAGCTGGGTCACGTCCTTGCGCTTGGCCTGCTTGACCACCGCGTTGAGGCGGGTCTTGGTCTTGTCGACCGGCTTGAGGTCGAAGTGCGGCGGGATCACCGGCAGGTTGGCGAAGCTCCACTTGCCGCGCTTGACGTCGAACTCCTCGGGCGCCTGGATTTCCACCAGGTGGCCGACGGCACTGGTCACGACGTACTGGTCGTTCTCGAAGTGCTCGTCGTGCTTGTCGAACTTGCCGGCCACCGGCGTGAGCGCACGCACGATGTCCTGCGCCACCGACGGTTTTTCTGCAATAACCAATGTCTTCGTCATCTGTGCTCTCTCAACTGTTTCGCCAAGCCGGCTCGCGGGCCATGCGCGCAGCGCCATGGGCTCTCTCTATACTCGGCGGCTTCTCGCGTGCGCACACGCGCACGCGCATGTGTGCATATTCAAACTAACAGACTTCGGCGATGCCTTCCAAATCCCCACTTTCCAACGCCCGCCGAATCCAGACGCGGCGTTCCTCCGTTCATGGGAACGGCGTGTTCGCGGTGCAGGACCTGGCCGAAGGCGAGCGGATCATCGAATACAAGGGCGAGATCATCACGTGGAAGGAGGCCCTGCGCCGCCATCCGCACGATCCGGCCCAGCCGAATCACACTTTCTACTTCCACATCGACGACGGGCGCGTGATCGACGGCAACGTCGACGGCAATGCGGCCCGCTGGATCAACCACTCGTGCGAGCCCAACTGCGAAGCCGACGAGGTCGATGGGCGCGTTTATATCAAGGCGCTGCGCAACATCGCGGCCGGCGAGGAACTCAACTACGACTACGGCCTGATCATCGACGAGCCGTACACCGAGAAGCTGCTGTCCGAGTTCCCGTGCTACTGCGGCTCCGAGCAATGCCGCGGCACGCTGCTCACGCCGAAGGACGACGACGAGGACGACAAGAAGAAAAAGAAGAAGGCGAAGAAGAAGGAAGCGAAGAAGGCCGAAAAGAAGAAGGCCGACAAGAAGGCGGAGAAGAAAGCCGAAAAGAAGGCCGACAGGAAGTCGGACAAGAAGAAGGACGGCAAGAAGAAGGACAAGGAAGCGAAGGCCGACAAGCCGGCCAAGCCGAAGAAGGCCGAGGCGGTCGCCGAGGCCGCCCCCGTCGCGGCCGGCAACGGCGGGCTCTGAGCATGGCCGCCGGCGGCAGCGCCCTGCGGTGGCACGAGGAGCGGATCGCCGCCGCGGTCGCCCCGCTGCTGCCGGGCTTCGCGGCCGAGGTGGTCGCCGAGGTCGATTCCACCAACACCGAACTCATGCGGCGCGCGCGCGCCGGGCGGACCGAGCCCGTGCTGCTGGTCGCCGAGCGCCAGACCGCGGGCCGCGGCCGGCTCGGCCGGCCCTGGCAGAGCGCGCAGCAGCCCGGCGACGATGTCGCGCCGTCGCTGACCTTCTCGCTGGGCCTGCCGCTCGCGCCGGCCGACTGGTCGGGCCTCTCGCTCGCGGTCGGCGTGAGCCTGGCCGAGAACCTCGATCCCACGGGCGCGGCCAGGCTCGGGCTCAAGTGGCCCAACGACCTCTGGGTCGACGAGCGCAAGCTCGTGGGCATCCTGATCGAGACCGCGCTGCCGCATGCCGGCGGTGCCGCACCGGCGCCGCGCTACGTGGTGATCGGCATCGGCGTGAACATCGGCGCGCGCGAGGCCGAGGGCATGCGCACGCCGCCCGCCTGGATGCGCCAGTGGCGCCCCGACGCCACGTCTCCCGCGGTGCTGGCCGAGCTGATCCCGCCGCTGGTGCGCGACGTGCTCGCCTTCGGCGCGCGCGGCTTCGCGCCGTTCGCCGAGCGCTTCGCGGCGCGCGACGTGCTGCGCGGGCGCGAGGTGGTGCTCAGCGACGGCCGCGCGGGCCTGTGCGAAGGCGTCTCGTGGACCGGCGAGCTGCAGGTGCGCACGGCCGAGGGCCTGCAGGCCATCGTCAGCGACGAAGTCAGCGTGCGGCCGCGCGGCATGGCCCTCTGAGACCGGACGCCGCGATGCCGCTGCGCCTGCTCGTGATCGCCCTGCTGGTTCTCAACGGCGGCTACTGGCTGTGGTCGCGTGGCGACCTCGCGGGCTTCGGTCTCGCGCCGGCGGGGCTCGACGAGCGCGATCCGCAGCGCCTCACGCGGCAGATCCATCCCGAGTATTTGCAGATCCGCGCCGAGCCGCCGAAGGCCGGCGCGTCGGACACCAGCGCCCGATAGGCCAGCCGTTCAGGCCGGCGCGCTTTCGAAGCGCACCGTGAAGCGCGCGCCCGGCGGCTGCCGCTCGGGATGCGCGTCCTCGAGCGTCACCTGCGCATGGTGCTGGTTCGCGATCTCGCGCACGATCGGCAGTCCCAGGCCCGAGCCGTCGGCCTCGTTGCCGAGCACGCGGTAGAAGGGCTCGAACACGAGCTCGCGGTCGGCTTCGGAAATGCCCGGGCCGTTGTCCTCCACCTGCAGCAGCAGCACCCGGCCGAAGGGATCGGCCAGCACCCGCGCGGTGATCACGCCGGCGCGTTCGGGCCGCGAGGGCGTGTAGTTGATCGCGTTGTCGACCAGGTTGCGCACCAGCTCCTTGAGCAGGGTCGGGTTGCCCTCGAGCACCACGCCGCGCGAGCCGGGATCGACACCGTCGTAGCCGAGGTCGATGCGCTTCTCGATCGCGCGCGGCACCGCCTCGCGCACCACCTCGATCGTGAGCCGCGCCAGGTCGCAGGGCTGGCGATGGGCGCCGGCGCTGTTGCCCTCGGCGCGTGCCAGCGACAGCAGCTGGTTCACCGTGTGGGTGGCGCGCACGCTGGCGCGGCCGATCTGCTTGAGCGACTGCTTGAGCTCGTCGGCGTTGGCGTTCTCGCGCTGCGCCAGGTCGGCCTGCATGCGCAGGCCCGCGAGCGGCGTCTTGAGCTGGTGCGCCGCGTCGGCCAGGAAGCGCTTCTGCGTGTCGATGGAATCGTTGAGCTTGTCGAGCAGCTCGTTGACCGAGGACACCAGCGGCACCACCTCCAGCGGCACCGAGGATTCGTCGAGCGGGCTCAGGTCGCCGGGGCGGCGCTCGCGGATGCGCGCCTCCACCACCGACAGCGGCTTGATGCCGCGCACCAGCGCCAGCCAGATCAGCAGCACCGCGAGCGGCAGGATCGCGAACTGCGGCAGCAGCACGCCCTTGATGATCTCGGCCGCCAGCAGCGACTGCTTCTGGCGCGTCTCGGCCATCTGCAGCAGCGCGGGCGGCGCGTCGGGATGCTCGCCGGCCAGCCAGACCGAGGCCACGCGCACCGGCTTGCCGTTCATCTCGCCGTCGCGCAGCGAGACCTGGCCGATCACCGGCGGCTCGTCGAGGCTGGGATGCGGCACGTCGCGCTCGCCGCTGAGCAGCGCGCCGTGGCTGTCGAGCACCTGGTAGTACACGCGGTCGGCATCGTCGCCGCGCAGGATCTCGCGCGCCGACTGCGGCAGTTCGAAGCGCGGGCCGCCCTTCTGCGTCGTGACCATGCGCGCCAGCGTCTCGACGTTGTGCTCGAGCGCGCGGTCGAAGGGCGCGTTGGCGATGCCCTGCGCCACCAGCCAGGTCACGCCGATGCTGACCGGCACCAGCAGCAGCAGCGGCGTGAGCATCCAGTCGAGGATCTCGCCGAACAGGGAGCGCTGCGCGCGCTGGAAGAGTTTCATCGGGCCGGACCCGCCGCGCCTGGCGGCCGCGCGGGCGTCACTGGATCTTTTCGAGGCAGTAGCCGAGCCCGCGCACCGTGGCGATGCGCACCGGGCCCTTCTCGATCTTCTTGCGCAGGCGGTGGATGTAGACCTCGATCGCGTTGAGGCTCACCTCCTCGCCCCATTCGCACAGCCGCTCCACCAGCTGGTCCTTGCTGACCAGCCGGCCCGCGCGCTGCAGCAGCACCTCGAGCAGGCCCAGCTCGCGCGCCGACAGCTCGACCATCTTGCCGTCGAGCGTGGCGACGCGGCCGGCCTGGTCGTAGACCAGCGGGCCGTGCTTGATCGCGTTGCTGGTGGTGCCCATGCCGCGGCGCGTGAGGGCGCGCACGCGCGCCTCGAGCTCCTGCAGGCTGAAGGGCTTGGCCATGTAGTCGTCGGCGCCGTTGTCCAGGCCCTTGACGCGCTCCTCCACGCTGTCGGCCGCCGTCAGCACCAGCACCGGCAGCTGCGAGCCGCGCGCGCGCAGGCGCTTGAGGATCTCGATGCCGTGCAGGCTCGGCAGGCCGAGGTCGAGGATCAGCAGGTCGAACTCGCTGTGGGTCATGAGCGCGGTGTCGGCCTCGGAGCCGTTGGCCACGTGGTCGACCGCGGCGCCCGAGGTGCGCAGGCTGCGCAGCAGGGCGTCGGCCAGCACCTGGTCGTCCTCGGCAATCAGAATCCGCATAGCCCACCTCCAGCCCGGTTCGCGCCGCGGGGCGGCGCCGTTGCACGTTCGTTGTCTCCGCTCGGCAGGGAGTCTAGCCCGCCGTATAGGCTTCCAGACCGATGGTTACCACGGTGGCGACCTCGTCGCCCACGCTGGCGCGGAACTCGCGCTCGGCCTGCGTCACCGCCTGGCGGAAGGCCTCGAGCCAGGCCAGGCCGTCGGCCGTGAACAGCACGCGCCGCGCGCGCGCATCGAGCGGATCGGGCCCGCGCGTGACCAGCCCCCAGGCCTCGCACTGGTCGACCAGCGCGCCCATGGCCTGCTTGGTCATGCCGGCGCGCTCGGCGAGCTCGGTCAGGCGCGAGCCCTCGCGCGCGAGGTGGCGCGTGATGTGGATGTGGGCCGCGCTGACCTGCGCACGGGCCGCGAGGTTCGACAGCGCGAGCGGCACGTCGACGTCGTGCGCCATCAGCGCGAGCACGCGCTCGTCGAAGCGCCGCATCGCGTGGCCGAGCAGCCGGCCCAGGTGGGTCTGGCGCCAGGCATCGGGGTCGAGGGGAAAAGGGGTGTCGCTCACGGCGTCAAATGGTAAAGCAAACTGACCAAAAAATGGGTTTACTCGAATCCATCCGCCCCTACACTACTGTTCAAGCATCCAGGCTGTAGTTAAAAGCAGATGGATCCGGCAGTACACAACCCGTTGATCTTCAAGGAGTTTTTCACATGGACGCAGTCGTCAAGGGCTCGAGCATCGCAGGTGCCAACAGCGAAAAGGCCAAGGCCCTCCAGGCCGCGCTGGCCCAGATCGAGAAGCAGTTCGGCAAGGGCACGATCATGCGGCTCGGCGAAGGCGAGGCGCTCGAGGACATCCAGGTGGTCTCCACCGGTTCGCTGGGCCTCGACATCGCCCTGGGCGTCGGCGGCCTGCCGCGCGGCCGGGTGGTCGAGATCTACGGTCCTGAATCCTCGGGCAAGACCACGCTCACGCTGCAGGTCATCGCCGCCATGCAGAAGCAGGCCGGCACCTGCGCCTTCGTCGACGCCGAGCACGCGCTCGACGTGCAGTACGCCCAGAAGCTCGGCGTGAACCTGTCCGACCTGCTGATCAGCCAACCCGACACCGGCGAGCAGGCGCTCGAGATCGTCGACTCGCTGGTACGCTCGGGCGCCGTCGACCTGATCGTGGTCGACTCGGTCGCCGCGCTCACGCCCAAGGCCGAAATCGAAGGCGAGATGGGCGACTCGCTGCCCGGCCTGCAGGCCCGCCTGATGAGCCAGGCGCTGCGCAAGCTCACGGCCACGATCAAGAAGACCAACTGCATGGTCATCTTCATCAACCAGATCCGCATGAAGATCGGCGTGATGTTCGGTTCGCCCGAAACCACCACCGGCGGCAACGCGCTGAAGTTCTATGCCTCGGTGCGGCTGGACATCCGCCGCATCGGCACCATCAAGAAGGGCGACGAGGCCATCGGCAACGAAACCAAGGTCAAGGTGGTGAAGAACAAGGTCTCGCCGCCGTTCAAGACGGCCGAGTTCGACATCCTGTTCGGCGAGGGCATCAGCCGCGAGGGCGAGATCATCGACATGGGCGTGACCGCCAAGATCATCGACAAGTCGGGCGCCTGGTACGCCTACAACGGCGAGAAGATCGGCCAGGGCCGCGACAACGCGCGCGAGTTCCTGCGCGAGAACCCCGAGCTGTCGCGCGAGATCGAGAACAAGGTGCGCGAGTCGCTGGGCATCCCGCTGCTGGCGGCGGACGCGGCCGGCGCGGCCGAATAACCGGCCGATGCCTGCGAGCGGGGCGCCTGCGGCCGCCCCGCTTTCCTTTTCCGCCCCTGCATTTCCGATGGCATTCGATGCTCCTTCCCTGAAAGGCCGCGCGCTGCGTCTGCTGAGCCAGCGCGAGCATTCCCGTGGCGAGCTCGAGCGCAAGCTGGCGCGCTACGAGGAAGAGCCGGGCACGCTCAAGGCCGCGCTCGACGAGCTCGCGGCCAAGGACTTCATCAGCGAGGAGCGCGTGGTCGCCTCGGTGCTGCACCAGCGCGCGGGCCGGCTCGGCGCGGCGCGCGTGCGGCAGGAACTGCAGGCCAAGGGCATCGGCGCCGAGGCCATCTCGCAGGCGGTGGCCGGGCTGCAGGGCAGCGAGCTCGAACGCGCGGCCGCGCTCTGGCGCCGCCGCTTCGACGCCCCGCCCGCCGATCCCAAGGAGCGCGCGCGGCAGGCCCGCTTCCTGATGGCGCGGGGCTTTTCGGCCGCGGTGGCGGCCAAGGTGCTGAGGAGCGACATCGATGAACTCGAATGAACTCTCGCGCGTGATCACGCAGCGCGTGGCCTGCGATTGGCGCGCGGCCTATGCGCTGGCGGCCGATCCCGCGCGCCTGCCCGAATGGGCCAGCGGCCTGGCCGACGGCGCGCTGGCGCGCGAAGGCGAGCACTGGGTCGCGACCACGCCCGGCGGTCGCGCGGTGCTGCGCTTCGCGCCGGCCAACGAATTCGGCGTGCTCGACCACTGGGTGGCGCCCGAGGGCGTGCCCGAGGTCTACGTGCCGTTTCGTGTCGTCGGCGTGGCGCCCGGCGCCTGCGAGCTGCAGTTCACGCTGCTGCGCCAGCCGCACATGGACGACGCCGCCTTCGCGCACGACGCCGAATGGATCGCGCGCGACCTGCGCGCGCTGCGGGCGCTGCTCGAGGCGCCGGCCCGCTGAGCGGCCGGGCGGCCGGGGCCGCGCCAGACCGCTGGCATGATCCGCGGCTTCGAACAACGAGGAGGAGCCGCGCCATGTCATCGAACCCCGCCAACCCATCCGAGCCTCCCTCGTTGATACGCACCGGCGCCCGCGCCGGCGCGGCCTTCGTCGCTTCGGTCGCGAAGGGCATCTTCTTCGGCGCGCTGCTCGGCGGCGGCGCCTTCTTCTACTACCTGGGCCAGCTGAGCGGGCCCGGCTATCCCGGCGCACGCGCGGGCGGCGTCGGCGCGGCGCTCGCGCTGCTGACCTCGCCGCCGCTGCTGGTGGCCGTGCTGCTGGCGCTCTTCATGGGCGTGTACGTGATCCTCGGCGTGTCGCAAGGCCGCACGCGCGCGATGCAGCATCTGGTGGCCGCGCGCGGCGAAGCGGTGGCGCAGCGCCTGGGCGATGCCATCGCCGGGCGCATCGAATCGATGCCGCGCACCCACGGGGCGCTGCGGCGCGCGAGCGACTGGCTCTCGGTCGATGCGCTGAGCGCGCAGCTCGCGCCGGTGCTCGGCGACGGCAAGGCGGTGCGGGCGGTGATCGCCTTCGTGCTCGACCGGCTGCCGCTCAGCGAGATGCTGGCCGAGTGGCAGCAGGGCCGCGCCGCGCAGGGCGAGCCGCCGTTGCCCGTGGCGTCGGGCGGCGCGGCGCCCGCGCAGGATCCGGCCTTGCGCGCGCTGATCGCGCGACGCATCCACGAGACGCTGCAGGAGATGTCGACACCCTCGCGCATGCCGTTCTGGATCGTGCTCGCGCTGCATGCGGCGCTGTTCGGCACGGGGCTCTGGCTGGTGGGCTGAAAACGAAAAAGGCGCCGGGGAGCCGGCGCCTTTTTGAGCGGGGAAGCCGCGCCTCAGAGCGACAGCATCAGCTTGAGGTTCTGCACCGCGGCGCCGCTCGCGCCCTTGCCGAGGTTGTCGAGGCGCGCGATCACCACGGCATGGCGGTGGTCCTCGTTCGGGAACACGCGGATCTCGAGCTGGTTGGTGTCGTTGAGCGCCAAAGCGTCGAGCTTGCCGTCCTCGGTGGGCGGCAGCACCTTCACGAACTGCTCGGGCGTGTTGCTCTTCGCGTAGTGCGCGGCCAGCGCCTCGTGCAGGTCGCCGGCCTTCGGCTTGCCGGGCAGCAGGTCGAGGTGCAGCGGCAACTGCACCAGCATGCCCTGCTTGAAATTGCCGACCGAGGGGATGAACACCGGGCGCTGCGTGAGGCCGGTGTATTTCATGATCTCGGGGATGTGCTTGTGCTTGAGGCCCAGCGCGTAGGTCTCGAACAGCGGCGCCTCGCCCTTCTCGTAGGCCTCGATCATGGCCCGGCCGCCGCCCGAGTAGCCGCTGACCGAGGGCAGCGCGATCGGGAAGTCGGCCGGCAGCAGGCCCGCGTCGACCAGCGGGCGCACCATGGCGATCGCGCCGGTGGCGTAGCAGCCGGGGTTGCCCACGCGGTCGGCCCGGGCCACGGCCTGCCAGTGTCCTTCGACCAGTTCGGGGAAGCCGAACACCCAGCCCGGCGCCACGCGGTGCGCGGTCGAGGCGTCGATGATCTTGGGCTTGCTGCCCGACAGCTGGTCGATCAGCGCGACCGATTCGCGCGCCGCGTCGTCGTGCAGGCACAGCACGACGAGGTCGACGCCGGCCATGAGTTCACGCTTGGCGTTCACGTCCTTGCGCAGCTCGGGCGCGATGCTCACGAGCTCGATCTGCGGCATGTTCTGCAGCCGCTCGCGAATCTGGAGGCCGGTGGTGCCGGCTTCGCCGTCGATAAAGACCTTGGCCATGGTGGGGTTGCCTGATAGAGAGGGGCCTAGAAGAAAGTACGTATTGACCGCACACGCCCGTCAGTATTGATGCGGCGCACCATGATACAGTCCGCGATTGTCCGCCGCCCCCAGCCGTCAGGCTGCCGTCGCCTGTGGACAACAGAGCCAACACCAGCCTGCCTCGATCTCCCGTTTTTCAACCTCTTCCTTCCGAGAGACATCCCTCATGAAGATTCACGAGTACCAAGGCAAGGAAATCCTTGCCAAGTTCGGCGTGCCGGTGCCGCGCGGCATTCCGGCCTACACGGTCCAGGAGGCGGTCGAAGCCGCCCAGAAGCTGGGCGGCCCGGTCTGGGTGGTCAAGGCCCAGATCCACGCGGGTGGCCGCGGCAAGGGCGGCGGCGTGAAGGTCGCCAAGACCATCGAGGACGTGAAGAAGCTGGCCGGCGAGATCCTCGGCATGCAGCTCAAGACGCACCAGACCGGCCCCGAAGGCCAGAAGGTCCGCCGCCTCTACATCGAAGACGGCGCCGACATCCAGAAGGAATACTACGTTTCGGCCGTGACCGACCGCGCCACCCAGAAGGTGGCCTTCATCGCCTCGAGCGAAGGCGGCATGGACATCGAGGAAGTGGCCCACTCCTCGCCCGAGAAGATCATCACCGTGTTCGCAGACCCGCAAAAGGGCCTGACCGACGAACAGGCCAAGCAGATCGCCGACGGCATCGGCATGCCGGCCGATTCGACCGCGCAAACGGTCGACATCCTCAAGAAGCTCTACACCTGCTACATGGAGACGGACGCCTCGCTGGTCGAGATCAACCCGCTCAACCGTGACAGCAAGGGCAACGTCATGGCGCTGGACGCCAAGTTCAACTTCGACAGCAACGCGCTGTTCCGCCACCCCGAGATCGTCGCGCTGCGCGACCTCGACGAGGAAGATCCGGCCGAAGTCGAAGCCTCGAAGTTCGATCTCGCCTACATCTCGCTCGACGGCAACATCGGCTGCCTGGTGAACGGCGCCGGCCTCGCGATGGCCACGATGGACACCATCAAGCTGTTCGGCGGCGAGCCGGCCAACTTCCTCGACGTGGGCGGCGGCGCCACCCCCGAGAAGGTCACCGAGGCCTTCAAGATCATGCTGAAGAACAAGAACGTGGAAGCCATCCTCGTCAACATCTTCGGCGGCATCATGAAGTGCGACACCATCGCCACCGGCGTGATCGCGGCCTGCAAGGCCGTGAACCTGCAAGTGCCGCTGGTCGTGCGCATGAAGGGCACCAACGAAGCCGAAGGCAAGAAGCTGCTGGCCGATTCGGGCCTGCCGATCATCAGCGCCGACACCATGGCGGAAGCGGCCCAGAAGGTCGTGGCAGCAGTCAAGAAGGCCTAAGGAACAGAGTCATGTCGATCTACATCAACAAAGACACCAAAGTCATCACCCAAGGCATCACCGGCAAGACGGGCCAGTTCCACACCGAGAAGTGCCAGGAATACGCGAACGGCAAGAACGCCTTCGTGGCCGGTGTGAACCCCAAGAAGGCCGGCGAGTCGATCTTCAACATCCCGATCTTCGGTTCGGTGAAGGAAGCCGCCACGCAGACCGGCGCCACCGTGTCGGTGATCTACGTGCCGCCGGCAGGCGCGGCGGCCGCGATCTGGGAAGCCGTCGAGGCCGACCTGGACATGGCCATCTGCATCACCGAAGGCATTCCGGTTCGCGACATGCTCGAAGTGCGCAACAAGATGAAGGCCAAGGAAGCCGCCGGCGGCAAGAAGACGCTGCTGCTCGGCCCGAACTGCCCCGGCCTGATCACGCCCGACGAGATCAAGATCGGCATCATGCCCGGCCACATCCATCGCAAGGGCCGCATCGGCGTCGTGAGCCGCTCGGGCACGCTGACCTATGAAGCCGTGGCGCAACTGACCGAGATCGGCCTGGGCCAATCGTCGGCGGTCGGCATCGGCGGCGACCCGATCAACGGCCTCAAGCACATCGACGTGATGAAGGCCTTCAACGAAGACCCCGACACCGACGCCGTGATCATGATCGGCGAAATCGGCGGTCCCGACGAAGCCGACGCCGCCCGCTGGTGCAAGGACAACATGAAGAAGCCGGTCGTCGGCTTCATCGCCGGCGTGACGGCGCCTCCCGGCAAGCGCATGGGCCATGCCGGCGCGCTGATCTCGGGCGGTGCCGACACGGCCGAGGCCAAGCTCTCCATCATGGAAGAGTGCGGCTTCACCGTGACGCGCAACTTCTCGGAACTGGCCAAGCTGCTCAAGGGCAAGCTGTAAGCCTAGGCGTTCGCGCCCGGCAAGGTCCGCAAAGAGACCTCACGCGCAAGAAAGAACAAGACGCCCGCAATCCGATTGCGGGCGTTTTTTTCACAAAAACAAAGCGGGATCAGAGACATGGAACTTCTTCAAAGCACGGACTTCTGGATCGGCCTGATCAAGATCGTCTGGATCAACATCATCCTGTCGGGCGACAACGCCGTGGTGATCGCCATGGCGGCGCGTTCGCTGCCGCCCGAGCAGCAGAAAAAGGCGGTGCTGTTCGGCTCCGGCGCGGCCGTCGTGCTGCGCATCGTGCTGACGGTGGTGGCGGCCAAGCTGCTGGCGCTGCCTTACCTGCAGATCATCGGCGGCCTGCTGCTGCTGTGGATCGGCCTGCAGCTGCTCGGCGAGGACGACGAGGGCGAGGGCGACTCCAAGGAGTACGGCAGCATGATGGCGGCCGTGCGCACCATCCTGCTGGCCGACCTCGTGATGAGCCTGGACAACGTGATCGCCGTGGCGGCAGCCGCGCAGGGCAGCATGGTGCTGCTGGTGCTGGGCCTGGCGATCAGCATTCCGCTGGTGATCTTCGGCAGCACGCTGATGATCAAGCTGATGGAGCGCTTCCCCATCATCGTGATGCTGGGTGCCGCGCTGATCGGCTGGGTCGGCGGCGAGACCATCGTGAGCGACGTGTCGCTGCGCGAGATGCTGGCGGCCAACCCGTGGCTGCACTACGCCGCCGCCGCGGCCGGTGCGCTGTTCGTGGTGGCGGTGGGCAAGCTGCTCCAGCGGCGCGCCCACGCGGCCGCCGCGCAGCACTGAAACCGGAAGCCACCACCGGGCTGCCGCTTCGCCGACACTTGCGACCATGGTAGGTGTCGGCACCTCTCTTTTCTCGACCCGTCCGCCGCTCTCGTGGGAGTTCGCGGCGCTGACGGACGTCGGCCGCGTGCGGGCCCACAACGAGGACGCGGTCCATGTCGACCCCGCGCTCGGGCTGGCGGTGCTGGCCGACGGCATGGGCGGCTACAAGGGCGGCGAAGTGGCCAGCGCGATGGCGGTGTCGCTGGTGCACGCGAACTTCCGGCGCTGGTACGTGCAGGCCGGTCCGCAGGCACCGGCCCGCGTCGTGCGGCGCGCGCTGCAGGCCGCGACCGACGAGGCCAATGCCGCCATCCTCGACGGCAGCCTGACCAATCCCCACCTGCAGGGCATGGGGACCACGCTGGTCCTGGCGGCCTTCGGGCCGCACCGCGTGATGGTGGGCCACATCGGCGACTCGCGCTGCTACCGGCTGCGCAACGACAAGCTCGAGCAGCTCACGCGCGACCATTCGCTGCGCCAGCAGCAGCTCGACGCGGGCGCCATCACGGCCGAGGAAGCGCTGTCCTCGCCCAACCGCAACCTCGTGACCCGCGCCGTCGGCGTCGAGGCCCAAGTCTTGCTGGAAATGCATGAACACACGGCCAGGCCCGACGATCTCTATATGCTGTGCTCGGACGGGCTCAGCGAAATGGTCCCGGACGCCCAGCTTTTCACGCTTCTGACGAGACAAGACGGTGGTATTGAGTCCAAGGTATCACTTTTGGCAAACATCGCCAACGAAAATGGCGGACGGGATAACATTTCTGTCATCCTGGCCCGGGCCAGCCTGCCTCGCACGGCAGCCTGACGAAATCGGCGGGGTGGCAAGTCCATCCGCCATGTCGTTTCGGGTCTCGCGACAATTGCAATCAGGGAGTCGGCAGTGCCGAGAATGAGTATCTCGATCGATGGTGTCGTCATCCGGGAAGTGACGCTCGCGAAGGACCGTACCACCCTCGGGCGGCGCGCCTATAACGACATCGTGGTCGACAATCTCGCGGTGAGCGGCGAGCATGCCGTCCTGACCTTGCGCGGTGGCGATGTCCAGATCGAAGACCTCAACAGCACCAACGGCACCTACGTCAACGCAGTGGCGGTGCAGAAGCGCACGCTCAAGGACAACGACGTCATCGAGGTCGGCGGCTGCCGCATCCACTACCGCGCGCGCAGCGTCGCGCCCGCGGCCGGCGTGCCGGTCCACGTCGCTGTCGCCAGCGAATCTTCCGCACCCATTCCCCTGTCGGCCGCGCCCACCGAATCGGGGGCGCTGGTCGAACTCGGCGTGCCGGTGCTGCGCGTGCTGGCCGGCGAGAACGCCGGGCGCGACCTGCCGCTGCAGAAGGTCGTCACCACCGTCGGCAAGCCCGGCGTCGCGGTGGCGGTCGTCACGCGCCGGCGCCAGGGCTACGTGGCCGCGAGCGTCATGGGCGCCGTCCTGCTCAACGGCGAGCCGCTGGGCGCCGAGGCCGTGGCGCTGCACGAGAACGACCTGCTCGAACTCGGCACCCTGCGCCTGCAGTTCCAGCGGGTCTGAGCCGCGGGGCTTCCGTCGGCGAACCGGCTTCGATTCCCGTCCCGGTTCCGGTCGATCATGAGTGCACTGCGGCGCCATTGGGCGCGCATCGCCGTCACCCTGCTGCCCGTGCTGCTGGCGCTGGCGCACGCCACCGGGCTCTGGCATGCCGGCATGCTCGAGCGCCTCGACCACCTGATCTACGACGTGCGCCTGCGCGCCACCATGCCGGGCACCTTCGATCCGCGCATCGTGATCGTCGACGTCGACGACGCGAGCCTCGCGCGCCAGGGGCAATGGCCGTGGCCGCGCGACAAGGTGGCGCGGCTCGCGAGCGAGTTGCTGTCGCACCAGCAGGCCAGGGTCGTCGGTTTCGACGTCATGTTCGTCGAGCCCGACCGCAGCTCGAGCGTGGACCGCCTGCGCGAGCTGGCGAGCGGTCCGCTGCGCGGCATCCCCGGCTTCGCCGCCGAAGTCGAGAAGCTCGCGCCTTCGCTCGACAACGATGCCGTGCTGGCGCGCACGCTCGCGGGCCAGCCCGTGGCGCTCGGCTACTACTTCACGCAGGCCGAGACGCCGCGCGCCCGCGGCGCCTTGCCCGCCACGCCGCTGTGGCCCGCCGGCGCCCTGCCCGCGACGGAGGGCTACACCACGCACTGGAACGGCTTCGGCGCCAGCCTGCCGGTGCTCGCGCAGGCCGCGCCCAGCGGGGGTTTCCTCAACACCCTGGTCGGCGAGAGCGACGACGGCGTGATCCGCAGCGTGCCGCTGATCGCGCGCTACGACGGCGACCGCGCCCAGCCCGGCTACTACGAGTCGCTCGCGCTGGCCGTCTACCGGCTCGCCAACGGTTCGCCGCCGGTGCTGCCCGCGCTGGTGCCCGGCAGTCCGGTCGCGCAGCTCGAGTCGCTGCGCATCGGCGAGCTGCGCGTGCCGGTCGACCGCAACGCCAGCGTGCAGGTGCCGTTCCGCGGCCCGGGCGGCAGCCGCGGCGGGTCGTTCCGCTACGTGGCGGCCGCCGACGTGCTCGAGGGCCGGCTCGCGCCCGAGGAGCTCAAGGACAAGATCGTGCTCGTCGGCGCCACCGCGCCCGGCCTGCAGGACCTGCGCGCCACGCCCGCGGCCCCGTCCTTCGCCGGCGTCGAGGTGCATGCCAACATCGTCTCGGCGCTGCTCGACGACCGCCTGCTCGCCGTGCCCGACTACGCGCCCGGCTACGAGGTGCTGAGCGTGTTCGTCGCCGGCGTCGTGCTGGCCATCGGCCTGTCGCTGCTGCCCGCGCTGCGCGCCGTGGCCTTCATGCTCGCCGTGGCCGCGGCGCTGGTCGGACTCAACACCTGGCTCTACGTCGCGCATGGCCTGGTGCTGCCGCTGGCCTCGGCGCTCGCGATGGTTGCGCTCGCCTTCCTGCTCAACATGAGCTGGGGCTACCTGGTCGAATCGCGCGCGCGCCGCGGCCTGGTGCAGCTCTTCGGCACCTATGTGCCGCCGCAGCTCGTCGACGAGATGCTGGAGCGCCCGGGCCGCTACAGCATGCGTGCCGAGAGCAAGACCATGACCGTCATGTTCTGCGACATGCGCGACTTCACGCGCTTCTCGGAGCAGATGTCGCCGGCCGAACTGCAGGCCTTCCTCAACACCGTGTTCAGCCGCCTCACCGACGTCATCACCGCCCACCGCGGCACCGTCGACAAGTACATGGGCGATTGCGTCATGGCCTTCTGGGGCGCGCCGCTCGAGACGCCTGAGCACGCCAGCCTCGCCGTGAATGCCGCGCTCGACATGGCCGAGGCGGTGCACGACATCAACCGCATCCACCGCGCCACCGGCCGGCCCGAGATCAGCATCGGCATCGGCATCAACAGCGGCGTCATGAGCGTGGGCGACATGGGTTCGGCCGCGCGGCGCAGCTACACCGTGGTCGGCGACGCGGTCAATCTGGCCTCGCGCCTCGAGGGGCTCAGCGGCCACTACGGCGTCGAGATCGTCGCCAGCGGTGCCACGCGGGAGCTCGCGCCGGCCTATGTCTGGCAGGAGCTCGACAGCGTCTTCGTCAAGGGCCGGGCCCAGGCCGTCGCCGTGTTCACGCCGCTGGCCGTCGCCTGGGACGAGGCGGCCGTCATCGCCGTGCGCGAGGCGCACCGGCTCGAGCGCTGGGCCGAGGTACTGGCCGCCTACCGGCGCCAGGACTGGGCCTTGGGCCGAAACTTGCTGGACCCCCTCCTCGTGGCCGATGCCAAAAAAGTCCTTTACCAGCTCTACGCGCAGAGATTAGCCTCGATGGCCTTGCGCCCGCACGACCCGTCGTGGGACGGTGCAACCCGGTTCGAAACCAAATGACAGACACAGACAAGGGGTCTCTCACAATGCAGGTTCGTGTGCTGGGTTGCTCGGGCGCCATCGCCAAAGACTGCCGCACCACCTCCTTCCTGGTCGACACCGACCTGCTCGTCGATGCCGGCACCGGCGTCGGCGACCTCACCCTCGACGAAATGGCCGGCGTCGACGACATGGTGCTCACGCACTGCCACCTCGATCACATCGCCGCCCTGCCCCTGATGCTCGACGCCGTCGGCGGCCGCCGCACCCGGCCGCTGCGCGTGCATGCGCTGCGCGCCACCATCGAGGCGCTGCGTGCCCACGTCTTCAACAACATCATCTGGCCCGACTTCGAGAGCATCCCGAGTCCCGAGACCCCCTTCGTCACCTTCCACGACATCGCCGTCGGCCAGACGCTGCTGCTCGGCAGCGCCACGCCCAAGCGCATCGAGGTGCTGCCGGCCGTGCACACCGTGCCCGCCTGCGGCTTCGCCGTGAGCCGCGCCGACGGGGGAGCGCATTGGGTCTTCAGCGGCGATACCGAGCGCAACGCGCCGTTCTGGGACCGGGTCAACGCGCTGGAGGTTGCGATGCTGGTGATCGAGACGGCCTTCAGCAACCGGGAGCAGGCGCTGGCGGAGCGAAGCCTGCATCTGTCGCCGACCATGCTGGCCGACGAACTGGCCCACATCGATCCGGGCAAGGACTATCCGATCTACATCACGCACACCAAGCCGGCCGAGACCGAGGAGATCATGAGCCAGATCGAAACCTTGGCGGGGCGGAAGGTGCGGGGATTGGCGCAGCGGGACATCCGCTGGCTGAAGGCGGATGGGATCCTGACTTTCTGAGCCGGGTCGCGCGACGGGGATGGCATGACAAAATTGTCACCATGTGTCGCATCTTGATACATCTTCTGTCACGTGCAGTAACACCAATGTGGTCCGGGGTGACGCGTTAGGTCGCTGACGGGGCGGGAAACCGGGTGGCACGGATGCTGCGGAAGGTTCTCCGCTCCGGGGGGAGGACTCCCGGGAGTGACAACCAACCCAACCAACCTGGAGTTAGTGAAATGAACCGTCGTTCCATCGCACGCAATGTGCAGAAGGGTTTCACCCTTATTGAATTGATGATCGTTGTGGCGATCATTGGCATTCTTGCGGCCGTGGCGCTGCCGGCTTATCAGGACTACACCGTGCGTGCGCGCGTGTCGGAAGCCATGGTGCTCGCATCGGCCGCCAAGACGCTGGTTGGCGAGAACGCTGCTAATGCGGCTTCGGATCTCACGCTGGGCTTCGACTCCACCTCGGTCAACTCGACGAAGAACGTGACGTCGATGTCGATTGACAAGGATACGGGTGTCATCCTGGTGAAGACGACTGCAGCAGCAGGTAGCGTGGATCTGACGCTGACCCCCACCTCTGGCAGCAGCGATGCTCCACTTGCCGCAGGCGGTACCCCGTCGGGCCAAATCAAGTGGAAGTGCAGCACGACGTCAGAGAAGTTCAAGTACGTGCCTAGCGAATGCCGTAACGCTACTTAATTGGCAGGGTGCAATCAATGCAGGCCCGCTTGCGGGCCTTTTTTGTACTTTGACGTAGCTGGGTGGGGCATGCACGCAGGGAGAAGGTTCCAATGGGCATTCGCCGCAGTTGCGGCTTTGCTTTTCGCATGGGTCCACCCATACAACGGAATCCGCCATGACGGGATGCTTTACGTGGCCCAGGCCCTGAAGCACATCGATCCCGCCATCTTCAACGGGGACTTATTCTTCAAGTTTGGCTCGCAAGACTCCTTCAGCGTTTTCGGGAGGGTGTACGCACATGCAGTCGAAGTCATGGGAGTTGCTTGGTCTTCTTTGATTGGGGTACTTGCCGGGCAGCTTCTCTTCATTGTTTCGATCGGCTTTCTGGTTTGGCGCGTTCTTCCAGAAGGCGCTAGAGCGCTGGCTTGCTGCATCTTGGCGATTACTGCTGGCACCTACGGCAGCTCGTCCATCTTTCATTTTGCAGAGCCTTTCCTGACGGCCCGCACCTATTCAGAAGTTCTCGTTGTGTTCGGGGTCGCGTTCATGGCCCGCGGTCAATTGATTGCGGCTGCGGCGTTCTGCATGGTTGCGGCATTGCTGCATCCCTTAATGGCGCTCCCGGGCCTGTTGCTGTGCTGGGCACTGGCCGTGCGGCAGCATCGTGCTTGGCTATGGCTACTCGCACTCGGTGTCCCGCTGATGGCAGCGGGCTATTTTGGTGCAGCACCGCTTGATCGCGCATTTCTCTTTTACGACGCTGAGTGGCGACAGCTCGTTGACAAGCACAACTTCGTTTTCATGACGGGATGGCCATTTGCCAGTTGGCTAGCCTTGCTCGCCGACCTTGCGTTGCTTTGGACTCTCGCACTTCGCCAGAGCGACAGTCACCTTGCGTCAATGCTAAGAGCCCTCGCAGTGATGGCAGTCCTTTGTTTAGCGTTGGCCTTGTTCGGCGGCGATCTTCTGTCCAATGTACTCGTGACCTCCCTGCAACTATGGCGCGTGCAGTGGCTCGTGCATCTCGTTGCGCTGGTATTCCTGGCGCCAGAATTGCTGCGTGGCTGGCATGGCTCTCGAGCCGAACAATTGGCGGTCGCATTGTTGATTTACGCCGTGTTGTTTCAAGACATTGCGACGGGAAGCTTGGCCATGCTGATGGGCCTGTTGCTACTCTATGTCGGGGCTCCTCGCAATTGGCAGCTGTCTCGATTCACTCTATATTTTTCCGTGACCTGCTTGGTTGCGGCAGTTGGGTACAACTGGTGGAAAAAGGTCACTGTTTCGATTCGCATGGGCGAGTACCTGAGCGGAGCGCAATCGATGAGCTTTGGCAGCAAGGCCAGCGCATTTATGCAGCAGGCTCCGGTTGGTCCTTTGCTCTTGGGATTGATCGCCATCGGGCTGATCTGGTGCTTCCGGCGTTCGCAGATCGCTATCTGCGTGATATTGATTGGCCTCACCGTGACCACCGCCGTACGTTGGGATCGTCGCCCAGAGATCACCAAGGTCGTTGAAAGCACCCCAGTCCGGGGGCCACATGTTTTCGCTGATGTGGTGCCGCCTGAAGCCGAGGTGTATTGGCAGGGTGATGCTCTCGCGCCGTGGCTGCTAATGCACCGCCGCAGCTATGCGAGTGGCGTGCAGGCTGCGGGCTTGGTATTCAATCGTGGCACGGCAATTGAACTGGATCGCCGTCGTGACGTCACCTCGGCCTTCGATGTGCAGCGGGAGATCTGCGGCCTTCTGAATGCACTGCGGGACGACAAGGACTCATGCGAGCCTGACGTGTCAGGTCTCGAACTGACCTGCGAAGCAGATCCCCAGCTCGGATACATCGTCATGCCCACCAAGTTGGAGGGCTGGGTACTCGCGTCCTGGACGCCCAGGAGCGAAATCGGAAACGGCAACGAGGGCAACCTGAAGACGTACTACCTTTACGGCTGTGCCGAACTCACCAAGAAGACCACTAACCCTAAGGCAGTAAATGCACGCTGATTCCTCTTACGGTATTTCATCCGCCGCGCCGAGGCTTTCGGCGCTGTCCATCGCTAGGGAATTTGCCGGCTACTTCGCCGTGTCGCTCGCAGGGCTCATGGTTGATGGGGTCATGCTTCTGATTCTGGTTTCTGGATGTGGGTTGCCAGTCGTCCATTCGTCGGTTGCTGCGTTCATGGCTGGTCTCGCCGTGGTTTATTTGTGTTCCGTGAAGTTCGTGTTTATGAACCGGCGCGTTGCGCAGCCCGTCGTCGAGTTCTTCACGTTTGCCATGCTGGGAGTCGCCGGCCTTCTCTTGACGATGCTCATCATGCACGTGGGCACGCAACAACTGCATCTTGACTATCGCTGGACCAAGATAGGCGCGGCAGGTGCCAGCTTCGTCTGCAACTTCGCACTGCGCAAGCTGGTGCTTTTCTCGAGGGGATGAGGGAATGAACATGAATGAAATCAACGTGGTCGTGATCGGCGCGGGCCCTGCGGGGCTGACGGCTGCCTATGAACTCCAGCGTGCGGGCGTGCAGCGGGTGTCCGTCATCGAAGCGGACGCTCAAGTGGGCGGAATTTCCAAGACCGTCGAGTACCGGGGCAATCGGATCGACATCGGAGGCCATCGATTCTTTTCCAAGTCCGACTGGGTGATGCAGTGGTGGGCATCCATCCTCCCAGTGGAGAAGGCGGCGGAAAGTGGGGCGCTCAACTTCAGATACCAAGGGCAACAGAGGGATGCGTTGCCTGAAAACCTCGCGGAGGTGAATCCGTCGGGACGAGACGACGTGATGATGGTCCGCAACCGCCTTTCGCGCATCTACTTCAATGAGCGCTTCTTCGACTACCCCTTGAAACTCAACGCTGGAAATCTCCGCAAGCTTGGGTGGACGAAGACCGTCACTTTCGGGCTCAGCTACATCAAGGCCAAGGCGAGTCCCATCAAGCAGGAAGTCTCATTGCAAGACTTCTTCATCAATCGATTTGGTGAGAAGCTGTATCGCCAATTCTTCAAGGAATACACCGAAAAGGTATGGGGCGTGCCTTGCAGCGAAATCAGTGCAGCCTGGGGGGCTCAGCGCGTCAAGAGCCTCTCCGTCAGCAAGGCGTTGTGGCACGCGGCCAAGTCGGCGCTCGGCATGAACAACGGCCAGGCAGAACAGACGTCGCTCATCGAGTCCTTTGTCTATCCCAAGCTTGGGCCGGGACAGATGTGGGAAGAGGTTGCCAGGCGATTCGTGAACAGCGGTGGCGTGCTGCTGATGAAGCACCGTGCGCAACGTATCGAGATTTCAGAAGGAACCGTTCGCGCGGTCGACGTGATCTCGCACGATGGGCAACGTCAACGGCTCGAGTGCACGCACGTCGTGTCGACAATGCCGGTCAAGGATCTCGTTGCGGCATCCCAGGATGCTTGGCCGGCCGAAGTCGTGAGCATCGCGAGCCGCCTTGAGTACCGCGACTTTATGACGGTTGGACTGCTGTATCGGCGCGAGGACCTGCCAGTCGCGCTCAGTGACAACTGGATTTATATCCAAGAGCCGGGTGTGAAGGTGGGGCGAGTCCAAGTCTTCAACAACTGGAGCCCGTACATGGTCAGCGATCCCGAGACGGTATGGCTCGGCCTCGAATTCTTCTGCAAGGAAGACGACGACCTATGGTCGCTGAGCGACGATTCGCTCAAGCAGCTCGCGCAGTCGGAGATGAAGCAGATCAAGCTGGTCAGTACCTCCACGGCCATCGACGCGACGGTGCTGCGCGTCCCAAAAGCCTACCCCGGCTATTTCGGAGAAGCCTATGAGCAATTCGACCAAGTCCAGTCCGCGCTGGATGCAGTTTCCAACCTGTTTCTGGTTGGTCGCAATGGAATGCATCGGTACAACAATCAGGATCACTCGATGCTGACGGCGAAGGAAGCTGCGCATCAGATCATCACGGGCGAGGTCGACAAGAGTCGCTTGTGGGCGATCAACGTGGACGATGAGTACCACGAAGAGAAGGCGGTGTCGGAGCAGTCGGCTCCCGCGCAGCCTGGAATGATTGGAGCGGAGCCGGCCTTGGGGGCTCAGTCCTGAGCGTTCGAAGCCAGCCGCGCGTTCCGCAGGGCATGGGTGCTCAGGTCATGTCGAGAGGCGGACTTGCCTTGAGATCAAAGGCGGGTCTGTCTCGCTCTACCGGTACAAACTTGGATGAAATCGATAGTCGTTGGTTTTCTTGCATCCATCGTGTTGCTGGTGCTATGGCGTCATCTGATCCCTGGCGGGTTCATTTTTTATCAGGGCGTGTGCGTTGCCGTCATCGGCGCGTGCATCCAGTGCGTCGTCCAGTCAAGGCGCAAGCCACGGTCGCCTTACGTGAAAGACGCGATGGTGACCTTCCTGCTCGTTTACGCTTTCGTTTTCACGATTCCGACGACGGTGGATCGGTCCTATTCCGTCAGGATGATCGAACACGTCGCCGGAGCCCAAGGCGTTGTCTCGAAGAGCGAGATTTCCTCGATGTTTCAGCGTTACTTCAGTGACGGTGGTGGGGTTGACCGCAGGCTGGAAGAGCAGCTCGCGACAGGCACCATGCGACGAGACGGCGAAGGCTATGTGGCTTCATCCGAAGGACGGTGGATGGCTGCGGCATTTCGCGCGGTTGCCCTTGTTTTTGCCTGTGGCTCTTCAACGTGACTGCATATCCGCAAACGACGACGTCGACCTCTGAAGCCATCGAGATTCGTCACCTCTATGAACAGCGGTCGACCACGCGTCACCTCGAGATTGCTTACCTCGCTCTGCCGGCGTTCGTATTCGCCCTCGGCTTCCTCGCGTGGTGGGTAGGCATTGCCATTGCGATTCTCCTCGGGATAGGCTGCATCCTCGTTTTCGCTGAGCGGCCTGAGCGCTCAGGTTCCGGATGGGCGGCATCCACGGCCGTGTGTGCCGCGGCGATCGTCATTCTCCTCGCGGGGTTTCCCAACGGTCCCTTCGTGTGGGACTGGGTCAAGCATTGGGCCATTGTCAACGAGCTGGGGACCGACTCATGGCCCGTTGTCCTGGAACTGGATGGTCTTGCACGTCATCTTCGCTTTTACCTGGGTGCCTATCTGGTTCCGTCTTTCGTGCACAAACTTCTGCCGACCGTGGATCTGCAGTTCGCGTTCGGCGTGTGGCTCTTCGGCGGATTCGTGCTCGTGTTTCGCACGGTGTGCGCAGTGGGGGCCACGAAATGGCAATCCGGCGCCGCGGCGATTCTCTTGCTCGTTCTTGGCGGTGCGGATGCCTTCGCGGAGCACATCGCCCGGGGGGGGCAGAAGCTGCCCGTCGCACCATGGCTCGGCATTCACTACGAGGCATGGGCGGCGAATGCTTTCAGGCTGCCGATCGAGTTCTCTTCGTTCTTGACGGCCTTGATCTGGGTCCCGCATCAAAGCATCGCCACCTTTCTCGTGGCCGGACTGATACTTTTCAATGATCGAAAAGGTGGTTTGGGTGCTGCGGTGTTGGGTTATGGCCTACTTTCCTTGTGGTCGCCCTACGGAATGATCGGTCTGCTGCCGCCGATGCTGTTGCTGGCTTGGGAACGGCGTCATGAGTTGCTGCATTGGAAAACTGCGATCCAGGTGCTGGCCGGCGCCGCTATTGCACTTTGCATGGTGGACTACTTGTCCACGGAACTGCCGTCCGGTGGTGCCTGTTTCTCCTGCCTCCCGGACCGGCTTCATCTCGTGCCGGACGTGCTTCTTTTCCTGGCGGTCGAGCTTTCCGTATTCGCGTTGATTCTTCGCCAGCGCATCGTGCAGGATCTTGGTTGTCTGATTTCCGTCGTCACGTTGTGTCTTCTGCCGCTGTTCCACGGACAAACTCCGGATCTGGTCATGCGCGCATCGATGGGCCCCTTGTTCGTTCTGGGCATTCGCTCCATTCAGACAGTTTTGCAGGAGCGGCTTACCGTGCGGACGGTGGTTCCCGTCGCGCTGGCGCTGGTGCTATGCACACCTGCGGCGGTGAGTGAGGTGCTGTATGTGCGCACTGGGGCTCGAGCGCACTTGGCCTTGGGCCCCAATGACCCACTGGGGCAAAAATGGATTCGTACGGTGGCGACGAAAACGACCTATAGCGCTCAGGAGTTCTTCGAACTATGCGGCTGGGAGTTCTTGCCCCAGTACTTCTCGAAGGGAAAACCCCGTCTGCTGCGCGATCCCCAGGAGTAGCGCCGATCGCACCTTTTCCGCACCGCAGCTGGAGGCGCCTGCGATGACTCATCCGGTTGCGAACCACGGAGGATCGAATCGGCGATGGCGATGGCGATGGCGATGTAGCGGGGGAGCCGCTTGCCGAATGCCGCTGCTACGGCAGCGGGGTATTGTCGAAAACCACTTCGATGCGCACGCGCGCCTTCACTGCCGAGCCCCTCAATTCCCCCGGAATGAAGGCGGCATTCATGAACGCCTCGCGGGCAATCGTTTCATACACCGGCGGCAACAGTGGCTCCTCGGCCAACATTCTCCGGACCTCACCATATTCGTCGATGAAGAGGGAGAAGACGCCCACCCGTCGATCGGGGGGGTGTTGTTGTTCCGGTGCTTTCAAGATGATCGGCGCTCTGGGCGTTGGCGCCGACGACAGCAAGGAGCGAGGCACGTACTCGCTGAAGGGGTCTACGGGCGGATAGGGAGTTCCGACTGGAAGATCCTTCTTGTCCAAGTCTGTTTCGATTTCGGAGGACAACAGTTCGGAGGATGGCGACGAAACGCTCGCCGCCGGCGTACCCGTTCCGAGCGAACGATCAGGTGTCTTGAAAGGCCGTACTGACACTGCGGATACGGGTTGAGCGTTGACTTGCTCTGGCGCGGCCTTGTCTACGGATGGTGGAGCGCTACTCTGCACGACATGCCGCGTTTGAAAACGGGCGTGTAGCTGCTGCATATTCGCAGGGCCCGACGATCGAGAGGGGGCAGGCAGGCGTATCGAGAGCAAGAGGGCGTGCAACGCAACCGAGAACGCGACGCACCCTGCGGCGAACCAAACCGCACGAGGAGGGAGGAAAACGCCGGGATATCGTTCCTCCGTCCGTACTCTTGCCTTCATTCCCGATCGACCTCAGTCGGCCAACTCTCGCCACGACGTGCGGTGCGGAAGACCCGCTGCCCCGCCTCCGCCTGGCGGACGCTCGATCTTGATCGAGCCGTCGCTGCTTTGCCGCAAGATTCTCGTTTCGCCGTTTTCCAACTTCACCCAACTCTGACCTACGATCAGCGCGGTATCGCTCCACAGTTGGCCTGCAGGGTCTTCGAGCGAGTTACCGTTGGCTGCGTTGAGGTAGTAGCGCCAAGATTTGCCGCCCGAACTACAAGCGTCGCCACTCGGGATGGCGGTCGCAACGGACAGCGTTCCGAATTGCAGCGCAATGTCCGTCACCACGCGCTCCCCAGAGTGCGGAAAATCCACCCACCAGCCGTTCTTCGAGTTCCAGTCGACGGGGTTGTTCGTGATGCTGGCCGAATCTCCAGTGACGGTGAAAGTCTGGCGAACCATGTTGCTGTCCGCGCGCACGTTGCCAAGGCCCGTCGACGTGAGATTGTCCTTGACGGCGTAGATGGTCTGCGTCGCTTGCGTAGTGCTGTTGATGTCGTCGGTGTTCAGATACCGGCCCGTTCCGACGACGATCACCGGTTTGCCCGCGATCTCGACGGTCTCCGGCCGCGTCGTGATCGCCTGCGGGGTGGCGGCATCCACTTGGAAGGTGGCGAGCAGCAGTGCGCTGTGCCGGGGCTCGACGAGATCGTCCACATCGAAGCGCCAGAGGTTCCCTTGCAGGTCTCCGCCGTAATAGCGCTTCGATGTGTTGTTGGCGGGGTCGTCGACCCATGCGTTTATCTTCGCCAATCCACTGGGACTATCGACAGCGCCAACGGTGGTGGCAATGCCGAGGAGCTTTTCTCCGGTGTTGGCATTCAGGACGAAGAGTCGCCCCTTGCCATCACCTCCGTCGACATCGTTGTTGTAGCCGGAGCCGAACACGACGACCCAGGTGCCGTTGCCCCGCTTGGCAACGACTGGATTGCCATACGTGAGACCCAGGTTGGTATCCGTGAACTCCCAGAGCGGCAGAGGATTCGCGGGATCGGTGACGTCCAGCGCGTAGTAGCTGCGCCCCCCTTTGTTGAGTCCACCGACCAGAATGGTCTTCCACTCCGTGCCGACCTGGATGTCGGCGACAACTGGTGCTCCGTCGACGAAATAACGATGCCTTGCTTCGTACCCGGCGTCAGCCAATCTGTACATCTCTGGCATCACTGCGTTCGGAATGTAAGCCCACATCTCCGTACCGCCGTCGGCACTGGCAGCCGAGAACGCATGAAGCATCCCGTCATTGGCCGCGACATACACCATCGGCTTGCGACTCCTCTTCGCGGTGACGAAAGCTGCGTACCCGGCGTCGGTGTAGCTGAAGGGGGGCTTGCTCACGTAGACAGGCGCACCGTTGATGATGTCGCCGAGTACGCCCGTGCGCGCCCTATAGAGGGCTCGCGTCGTGCTGTTTGCCGAACTGGCCGTCTCGTAAGTGCGGGTGCCGCGCAGATAGCCGACCAGATTGCTGCCCGTTTCCGCGATGGTCTTTTCGGCGGCAGACAGGTTGTCGCACTGCGTGGCCCTCTGGCTCTTGGCGCAAAGACCGCTGAAGTTGGCGCCCAGCCCGTCCGCATTGAGGTTCGTCCAGTTGAACTCCCGTCGAGTCGCGGAAGCCGGTTGCTTGTAGTAGATCTTGCGCTCGGACGCTGTCGTGCTCTGCGTCAGCTGGGTCTGAGCCGACCACAGTGGGGTCGCTCCGATCTCCGCAGTGTCGCCATTGAGCGTGAACGCTTTCAGGTCGCCTGTCCAAGTCTTGGTCGTGTAGCTTGCCTGGAAGACCTGATTGTTGTCACCCGCAATAAGTTCCAGAGCGCTTGTCGACGCGGCAGATGCCGACCCGGTCTGCTGTGTGATTGCATTGACCACTCCACTGATGGCTTCACCAAGCTGCTTCGAATTGGAGGCAGAATAATATTGACCCCGACCATTCACGGCTGCATGCCAGAGGTCGTCGATATTCCGAGCATCGCCCGAATTTCCGCTGATGTTGGTGGTAGGCACGGGCCAATCGACAGCACCGGACTTGAGGTTCACATAATCGCCACTCGTCTGATTGAGGTAATTGGGGTCGTAGGCCAACGTGCCGCTCACCCCAAGACCGATGGTGTAAGTGGTCATGTGCTGGTGCGCCGCGGTATCAAGGCCGGCAGGCTTGAGCACGTTGCTGCACACGGACTGCGCAGTGCCGCTGCTGTCCGAACTGCAATTATTCAACGCCTCGGTACGAAGGTCGGTGTTGTAGTAGTACGCGGCCACGTCAGCCAGCGTATTGGAGGATCCACCGGTGACCACCGTGTTGGTTGTCGGCTGTGTGTAATAGGTCTGATTCCTGAGGTCGGATGCAGTTTTCCCGTCTACAACCACGTCGTTGGCGCGAAGGCAGCTTGTAGTCGCTCCACCTGAATCTATCCAATCTCCGTTGGTAAATTTCTGGGTCTGGGAAGTGACCTGATATCGATTGGAGGACCCGGCGCGACACGACCCTAAAGAGCCAACGACGTACTTCTGTTTGGTCGTTACCTCCGACGTCACGGTACCGTCGAACATGGGCCTGCTTTCCTGGCCATCCTGATTGCCGACCATATTGCCATTCAAATCAAGCGCGCCATAGGTCGTGTTGTTCTCGACACCATCGCCACCTGAATTCCAATATCCATCTGTGGAAAGCAAGGCATAGTTGCGTTGGCAGGAGTACTGGACCGGGTCTGTCTGACCACTGAACCGCTTCGCGAAGTACCTGCCAGCCTTCGAGAGCGCCCCTCGCAATGGCGTTCCGCCGCTGGCCGCCGCTCCATAGAGTTTGGAATAGATACTGGTCTTCTGCGCTCCCGTGAAGAAATCGATGGGGTGGAAGCCTGGACCGGTCGTGACGTCCGTGCTGCTGTTGATGGTCGAAAAACCTACGCGATACGTGTCGTTAAGAGTCTTGAATGCACTGCCCACGGATGTCCGCATCATCAGCGTACGAGTGCGGTAATACGAATACCAGTTGGCGTAATTTCCGGCTTCTGCCGAGGTGCTTCGAACGACCACTTTCGTGAACACGCCACTTCCGGGAGCGCCGCCTACATCGCTCATGCATTCCAGATAGAACGTGTTCTGGACGGGGCCAGAACTCGTATAAACCCAACCCATCTTGGGTTGGGTGGACGTCGATTTATAGTAATAACTTCCGGTTCCGCGCGTGGCGGTCCAGCTGTTTCGAGTGTCGTTGCTATTGGATGAGGTCACGTTGACCACGAGGGTTTTGGTGCCGCTGCTATTCCAGGAAGTTGCACTCCAATTAGTCACTGTGCCGGTCATGGACCGGCTGCCGCCCGCGGTAATAATCAGTGTCTCGCCGATCGTGAATGTGGTGCTCGAGTAGCCGCTACCCGTGAACGCGAAGGTCTTGCTCCCCGTTCCCATCGCTATATTCGATGTCGAAAAATCAACGGTTGTGGACGTGCTGAAGTCGAGATTGGTCGCCCCCGATTGGGCAAAACCATCGGACCAGGCGGAAACGAACGACGAGTTCGCCATGTTCGTGCCGGTGGCGGTGACAGGCGGTGAATACACCGTGTCGGGGTCATAAGCGACGCCGTTGCATTGCGCCGAGCGAAAGCCGTACTTGCTACTGCTGCTCATCGTATCGGGCATGTAGTCAAATGCCATGCTGCCCGAGTCGTCGAGAATGAAAAGCAGGTTGGGCCGCGCGGTGTTTTCCGAACGCGTGGTCAGTGGCTCGTCTTGGATGATCGTCTGAGCGGCCAATGCCTGGGTGGGAAATCCCAACTGGCCCACGAGCAGGATGAGAAGAGATGAAATCGCAATGTTCAAACGAAGGCCTGCTCGCCAGGTCCTTGGCGCTGTATGGATCAGCATGGTGAAAGCTCCTCGTGCCGCGACGCCGCACTATTGGAAATTGACGATGGTTTCTGTGAAGCTGGTGGTGTTGCGCGGCCCGCTGATGCGCACGACGACCCTGTAGTACGGACCACTCTTGGTGCTGATACGACCGCTGCCGTACGAAAGCGCGCCTCGGCCAGGGGCCGCACCCGTGTCTGCCAGCGGTTTCGCGCAGCTGTTTGCGATGGCGTCGTCTGCGCTGCCTGCATTCGCACAGAGTCGGAAGATGACGTAGCGGGCCGTATTGGTCGTATTCGTCAACGTTGCTGTCGCCGACTTGATCGAGCAGCTTGCATAGCTGCCCGAGGCTGCATAGGGGCAGTTGCCGTTCTGTTCGGTACTCCAGTCGATCAGCTTTCTGCTGCTGTTGGCTGGAAGTTGCTGGCCCGTGACGTCAACGGGTGCGTTCACGCCGCTGACAATCTCCTGAGTGCTGGCGTAATAGCCGCTCGCGGCGGCATCCGTGTCCAGGCTCGTAACGTTGGTTTTCAGCCAGGCAATGGCCTGGCGGGCTGCCTGGTCGCCTGACGTCGTTGCGTCCTGCTTGAACCCCACATTGCCCACGAGCATCGAGCTGGTGTCGACGGAGCGGACCAAGGCCAGGGTCGCGAGCGACAACGCAACCAGTGCGAGCAGCGCAAAGATGAGTGCAATGCCGCGTTGTCCACGGCGGGGTGAAAGAGGGTTCATCATGACGAGCCGGGGGTTTTGGCGGAATTCCAAAGCACATTGCGCAGTGGAACGACCGTGTCGTAAACCTTGAATCGGTAGTGCTGCCAGTCGGGCACGTGATTGATCTTGAGTTGGATGCACTTGCTCGTGCCGCAGGCAACGGTTCCACTGATCGTGCTGCTCGCACCAACATCCCACAGTGGCGCACTGGAGGTCACGATGTCTTTTTCGTATTGATTGCTGCGTGCCACGAGCGCAATGCGAATGGCCAGAACCCGCTGCCAGTCGGCGGCGGTCGTGGGCGTCGTGTTGTCGTAGGAGCTGACTTGGGTCGTGCCCGCTGTCGCCTTCCCGTACATCGCTTGTAGGTTGACGATCTGGGGGTAGAGGATCTCGGGCGTTCCAGTGGCCGCATCGGCGGTGATCCCGGTCACGACAAGATTCTGATTCGCGTCGATCGAGTAGCTGTTGAACGACATCTGCCCCATGTTCAGCAGATAGCTGCCAGTCACATACCCGGCGTCGGGAAATACGCTGCTGCGGTTCCACTTGCTGGTGCCGCCGGACTTGTGGGGAATCTGAGTGCCGTCGAGTACCGTGCCCGCGGCGCCCCCCGAGCCGGAATCGGTCACCGTGAAGACGGTGCACCAGTTGTCGGCGTCGCCACCCCCTGCGGGCACTGCGATCATCAGGTCGCCCGCGGTGGCGCCGAAGGTCGACTTGACCGTGAAGACTTCCGTCGTCTTGGGATGGTTGATCGACAGCAACATCGGTGCGGAAAAGCGCCGGGTGCGGCTCTGCAGAACGGTGATCTGGTCCGGCGCGCCGCTCGCACCGTCGGTGATGACGACAGGTGCAAGCGTGGTGGAGAAGGGGATGGCAGGAAGCGAGGCATCCGCCGATGGATCCTTGTATTCGCCCTTGATCGCGCAGCCCAGCGCTTCGGGGTTGATCGCAGCGCCATAGCCGGCCATCTGCATGTCTCGCTGCAGCGTATAGAGGGAAAGTGTCCCGTTGGCTTGCGCGTCGCTGCCCATCGCGATGGTGCGGCGCTTGCCTTCGGCGTTCGCGAGCACCGTGCTGATCACCAGCACCGTCAGCATGCCCAATACCAGCCCGACCAGCAATTCGATGAGGGTGAAGCCGGTCAGGCGACCGCGACGGTGCAAGCCGGGACGTTGCGCAGAAGATTGGATGCGGTGTCGCATATTCAGCTCGATTTCGACACGATGGTGGTAGTGGTCACGTGCTGGTGCGGTATCCCGTCGCCAAGTTGCCAAGTCACGGTGACGGATACGTCACCGTTGAGGGAGTTGACGGTGATGGCGGCGCCACCGCTTGGCAGTACCTGAGCCACCTTGGTTCGCCATTCCGTGCAACTGGTTGCCGAGCACGTGTCGTCGCCGGCGTACGCGGTGAGGTTGTCGGCGTCGGCCCACATCCGACCGACGACCTCGCTCGCAAGGTAGACGGCGTCAGCGCGTATCTTCGATTCGGTTGCACTTCGCGTCATACCGCTTTGCAAGCCGATCAGACCCAGTACGCCCAGCATGAAAATGAGGATGGCTACTAATACCTCGATCAGCGCGATGCCGTGCATGCGTGATCCCCGCGAAGAGAACCGGAGTGAATGTCGATGCGGGTGGCTCAAGGAAGGCATTCCGAGGCGTCGAGGCATTGCCGTTACTCCGTGGCCGGGCATCGGCGTGGATCGTTGGATGGAAGCGCGGTGCTGGGATCGCACAACCGGACCGCGCCTGCTGCGGTGACGTGCAGTTGCAGAGGACGGAAGGCCGTGCTGGAGGCGTCCGCGTCAGGACCGAGGATTTCGATCGTCCTGATGGCGGTGTCTGCGTTGACCACGCGGCCGAGTCCGTTGAACTCCACTGTGTGGGCCGTCGTGTCGTCGTCATGCTTGGCCTTGACGCCAACTGCACCGCTGCCGGCAGCCTGCTTCGAGACGATCATGGGGGCCGTCGTGGTGGAAGGGGCGCTGGCGCATTTGGTCGCAGGCGAGGTCGCCGCAATCACCCATGAAGCACCTGTGTCGGACAGCGCGCAGCTGTTGTCCATCTTGGCTGGATCCGTCAACGAAACCAGATAGAAGCCGATGTTTTGGTTACGGCGCACGGCTTCGTTGCGTGCGGTCTGGAGTCCGTTCTGGAGAGACTCCGCCATGTTACGGATGCGGGTATTGGCCAGCCAGTTGCCGATGCTGGGCATGGCCACCAAGAGGATCAGCGCGAGTACCGTGATCGTGACGACCAATTCGACGATGGTGAAACCCTCTTGTCGGGTTCGTGGATGACCGCGGCTCAACATGAGGCGCTCTTCGTCATCCAGCATGTGCTCGTCGAAACGGTCGTATTCTTGAACTTGCTGGTTCCGGGCGTGCCTTGTTGATTGATCGTGTACCAGTAACCGTCAAGCGATCCCTTGCCCTTCGCGGTGATGGTGTAGGTGTCGAACGGCGACGAGGTCGTGCACTCATAGGTGAAATTGGCCGTCGAGGCAAAGTCACCCCATGTCCCTGATGCCATGTTTTTCGCGCACTTCGTCGCGTCGCCGTAGCTTCTGTAGTCCTGGTAGTACTGTTCCATCTTGGAGCGCAGGTCGGACAGTTGGCTGAATGCCTCGGGCATCTTGCCGCGACGCAGATAGTCGTTGTAGGACGGAAGTGCCACTGCCGCCAGGATGGCGACGATTGCCACGGTAATCATGACTTCGATGAGCGTGAAGCCGGCTGCGCTGCGGGCCTCTGCGGAACGCCGATGTTCAGTGAGGTGGTTTATCAAGGGATGGCCTTTTAAGGGGGCTGGCTAAAGTGGTCCCACAATCCGGAAACGGAGTGGGAACAGCGGTTAAAGAATGTCTCTGAATGTTGCTTTTTGCAAATCCGCTCATCCACTTGCGGAAGCCGCTTGTCATGGGGCGGAGGCGGCAACAATCTCGCGGATGACATCTGAGGCGACCTTGCTCCGAACTTCCTCTTGGGACAACTGGAAGCATCGGCTTCGTCTGTGCCTCATTGCGTTTCCACTCCTTTGCCCACTCGTCTCTGGCCCCTCCGCGAATGCGTGGCAACTGCTCACTTCTGGGGTGTGTGCTGCCCTTCTGCTGCTCTGTTCGCCAAATGGATCGCTGGGCCGTGGATTGCTCGCCTGGCTGGGCCTGTGTGTAGCGGCCTTTGCACTCTCAGCTCACAGCCCGATGGACATTCGGCTCATGGCATGCACCGTGCTTGCAGCGGTTGGCTTGTTGGGCGTCGCGGGCGCCGCGGCGATTCGGCAAAGCGCCATCCCGAGCGCCTTGGCCTGGGGCTTGCTGCTTGCAGGGGCCTGCAATGCCCTCGTCGGCCTACTCCAGTACTACAAGCTCGCTGACGCTCTTATCCCTTGGATCACCTCTCCCTCCCCCGGTCGCGCCTGGGGCACGCTTCGCCAGCCCAACCAATTCGCCACATTGATCAGCCTCGCGCTGATCGGGGTCTTGTGGCTGTACGCGATGAAGGGCTCCTGCCGCGTGCGGACCGGCCTGGTCGCCGCCGCCGTCCTGTTGATCACCGCCACCGCCGCATCAGGCTCTCGCACCGGTGTGCTTCAACTCGCGTTGATTGTGGTCACCGCAGGAGTTGCTGCCTGGAAGGAACACCGCACCACTTCCGATCCAGCGGCGCACCGCCGCCTGCCCCCACCCCTGGCGCTGCTGGCCATCCTCCCCCTCTACTTCGCCCTGAATTGGCTGCTACCCCAACTCGCAGCCTTCGGCACGAGCAGCAAGGCCCTCACCTCCGCCGGCGCCCTCGTCCAACGTCTCCAACCCACCGCCCTCGGCAACGAAAGCCGCCTCACCCTCTGGCACAACGTCCTCTCCCTGATCGCCGAGCGCCCGCTGACGGGCTGGGGCTGGGGCGAACTCAGCTACGCCCATTTCATGGCCGTCTACCCGGGCCCTCGTTTCCCGGTGCTTCTCGACAACGCCCACAACCTCCCCCTGCACCTCGCGGTCGAACTCGGCATCCCCGCCGCCGTGCTGATCTGCGGTGGCTTCCTCTGGCTTGTGATTTCCGCCCGCCCCTGGCGCGAGCGCGACCCGAACCGACTCATGGCCTGGGGCCTGCTGGCCGTCATCCTCGTGCACAGCCTGCTCGAGTACCCGCTGTGGTACGGCCCCTTCCAGCTGGTCTTCGGCCTGTGCCTGGGCATGCTGTGGCCCGCGCGCCAAACCGAGGAATCGTCACCGCGATCGATCAGAAAGTGGCTCCCCGATCGCCGAAGATTCCAGGCGCTGGCAGGCATCGCCCTGCTCTCGTTCGTCGTCTACGCCGCCTGGGACTACACGCGCATCAGCCAGATCTACCTGCCGCGCGATGCGCGCCTGCCACCCTGGCAGGACGACACGCTTGCGAAGGTCCGCAGTTCCTGGCTGTTCGCGCGCCAGGTCGATTTCGCCGAGCTGACGTTGACGCCGGTCACGCACGAGAACGCGGCCCGGATGCATGTGCTCGCGCAGCGAACGCTGCATTTCTCGCCGGAGCCGCGCGTGATCGTGAAGCTGATCGAGAGCGCGGAGCTCTCGGGCCATGAAGACGAGGCGCGTCTGATCGCCGAGCGCTTCAGGGAGGCCTATCCGAGCGCCTACGTCCACTGGCTCAGGCACAACCCGGGCGACAAGGCCCCGGCTCCCTAGGCTGCAGGCGCAGTCCAGCTCCCCGACTTCCCGCCGTGCTTCTCCACCACATGCACCCCGGTGACCGTCATCCCGCGGTCCACGGCCTTGCACATGTCGTACACGGTCAGGAGCGCGATCTGCACGGCGGTCAGCGCCTCCATCTCCACGCCGGTCGGCCCGACGGTCTCGACGGTGGCGGTGCATTGCACGTGCGGGGTCGCGTCGTCGGCGTCCGAGAGCGCCAGGTCGACCGCCACCCGGGTGATGGCCAGCGGATGGCACAGCGGGATCAGGTCGCTGGTCTTCTTGGCCGCCTGGATGCTGGCGATGCGCGCGATGCCGAGCACGTCGCCCTTCTTCGCGCTGCCCGAGGCGATCAGCGCCAGGGTCTCGGCCCGCATCTCGATGCGGCCGGTGGCCACGGCCACGCGATGGGTGGCAGGCTTGGCGGCGACGTCGACCATGTGGGCCTGGCCCTGGGCGTCGAAATGGGTGAGTGAGCTCATGGTGAACGTTCAAGAGGGAGGTGCATCATACGAGCCCGAGTTCTGGACAAGCCATGCCACGCTGGACCCCACCCCCTCGCAAGAAACGCCTCTTCGCGCCCGCCATGCGGACGGTTTGCGCTAGTGTTTTGATAGCTTCGCAGGTGCTGATGCCGCCATTGGCGCGCGCCCAGCTGCTGCCGGGGCTCGGCGACGGTGGCGAGATGACGGCGACCGCCGAGCGCCACCTGGGCGACCAGATCGCGCGCGAACTCTACCGCGACACGGACTACATCGACGATCCGGTGATCGCCGACTACGTGCAGGAGATCTGGCAGCGCCTGCTGGCGGCGGCGCGGGTGCGCGGCGAACTCACGCCCGAACTCGACGAGCGCTATGCCTGGGTGGTGATGCTGGGGCGCGACCGCAACATCAACGCCTTCGCGCTGCCGGGCGGCTACCTCGGGCTCAACCTGGGGCTGGTGGCGGCGGTGGGCAGCCGCGACGAGCTGGCGACTGTGCTCGGCCACGAGCTGTCGCACGTCACGCAGCGCCACATCGCCCGCATGATGGACAAGCAGAGCAAGCAGTTCCCGCTGATGCTCGCGGGCCTGATCCTCGGCATGATCGCCGCGGGCAAGAGCCGCAGCGGCGGCGACGCGGGCCAGGCGATGGTCATGGGCAGCCAGGCGGCGTTCATGCAGAACCAGCTGAACTTCTCGCGCGACATGGAGCGCGAGGCCGACCGCGTGGGCTTCGGCGTGATGACGCAGGCCGGCTTCGCGCCGCAGGGCGCGGCGACGATGTTCGAGAAGCTGCAGTACGCCTCGCGGCTCAACGACAACGGTTCCTTCCCCTACCTGCGCAGCCATCCGCTGACGAGCGAGCGGATCTCCGACATGCAGGGCCGCTTCCAGTTCCGCATGGACACGGTGCCGGCGCCGGTACTCGTGATGGACCACGCGATGGTCTCCTCGCGCGCGCGCGTGCTGACGCGGCCCGGCGTCGACGTGCTGCGTCAGTGGGTCGACGCGGCCGCCAGCGGCGAGTTCGCCAGGAGCTCGCCGGCCCAGCAGGCCGGCACGCTCTACGCGGCGGCGCTGTCGGCCAAGGAATTGCGCGACTACAGGGCGGCGCGCGCGCTGGCGCAGCGGCTGGTCGAGCGCACGGCGGACGATGTCCCGGCCGCGCGCCAGGCGCGCTGGCTGCAGGCCGAGATCGAACTGGCGGCGGGCGGCGCGGGCGTGGCCAAGGCGGCCTCGCTGCTCGATGGCAAGGCGAAGTCGCGGCCCGAGATGCTCTTGGCGGCGGACGCCGCGGTGGCGGCCCGGCAGCCGGCGCCGATGATCCCGGTGCTGCGCGACTGGGTGGCGACGAACCCGCGCGATGCCACCGCCTGGCGCACGCTGGCCAATCTCTATGGCGCGCAGGGCGACACGCTGCACGCGATCCGCGCGGACGCCGAGTCGAACGTGGCGATCCTCGACTATCCGGCCGCGCGCGACCGCTTCAAGGCGGCGCAGGAACTGATCCGCCAGAGTCAGAGCGGCCGTCCGGGCGCGGTGCCGGTCGACCACTTCGAGGCGTCGATCGTCGACACCCGCGCGCGCGAGATCGAGGTGCTGGTGAAGCGGCAGGCCGAGGAGCCGGCACTGCGTTGAGCCGGCGGCAGGCCGATCAGCGGCGCGTCAGCAGCCCGCCGAGCGCGCTCTCGATCAGCAGGCCGAGCACTGAGTAGAGCAGCGAGCCCACGAGCGCGGCCAGGAAGCCGTTGACGTGGAAGCCCGACAGCAGGCCGGAGGCGGCCCAGAACATCAGCGCGTTGATCACGAACAGGAACAGCCCGAGCGTGACGATGGTGACCGGCAGCGTGAGCACCACCAGCACCGGGCGCACGATCATGTTGAGCAGGCCGATGACCACGGCCGCGATCAGTGCCGCGCCGAAACTGCTGACCTGGACGCCGCTGTAGAGGTAGGCCACCGCGAGCAGCGCCACCGCGCTGAGCAGCCATTTGAGGAGGATGCGCATGCGGTCCAGGATACCGCAGCGCCGGGGCGGCGGCGAGACGGACATGCCCGCGAATCCGCGTGGGACGGGGCGTTGGCAGGGCCAAAAAAATGGCTCCCGAAGGAGCCGTCGCCTGAGCGGGATGGCGCGGCACCGAGGCCGCGGCCCCTTTATTCCGCCAGTTCGTTCGCCAGCACCAGCAGCGCGCCCATGCCCATCACGGCACCGGGAAAAGCCCAGCCCTGCTGGCCGGCCGGCTTCTGCTCGGGCGTGACCGGCTCCAGGTCCACGCCGACCTTCGGACGGCGGGCATCGACCACGTGCGATGCCATGTGCTCGCGCTTGAGCTGTTGCGTGAGCTCGGCCAGCGGACCCTTGGCCAGCACGGCCGTGACCTGCCCGCCATTGCGCTCCAGCAGCGGCAGCAGCTGCGCCTGCAGCTTGCTGAACCACTTCGCGCGCCAGTTCTCGCGCGCGCTGTGGCTCACCCACTTGCTGATGCGATGCGTCATGCGCGGCGCGCAAGCCACGAGCACCCAGTGACGCGCCACGACCGCATCGGCATCCGGCGCCAGTTCGGCGAACTGTTCGCAGGCGTAGACGGCGTCGTCGACGTAAAGAATGATCTTTTCCATAGGGTGCTCCTTCAGGTAGTTAGAGTGGCAGAGACGGGTCGAAATGGATAGGGGACTTTCGTGGGGCGGGCAGCGGGCTCAGCTCGCGGTGGCCGGCGTGGAAGCCTTGGCGCGGGCCTGGCGCGCGGCCACCCACTTGCCGATGGCCAGCACGAGCAGCGCACCGATGATGCCGGAGGCGTACTTCACGACATCGGTCTGCGGCAGCTTCGGCACCCAGGTCCAGGCGGCGGGGTTGACCACGGCGGGGTCGGACACGGCCATGGTGCCGGCGATCCAGCCCAGCAGCATGCCGCCGAGCGTGATGATCATCGGGAAGCGGTCCATCAGCTTGATCACGAGCTGGCTGCCCCAGACGATGATCGGGATGCTCACGAGCAGGCCGAAGATCACGAGCGGCATCTGGTGGCCTTCGCCGGCGCCTTGGGCGGCACCCGCGATGGCGATCACGTTGTCGACGCTCATCACGAGGTCGGCAATGATCACGGTCTTGACGGCACCCCAGAGCCTGTCGCTGCCGGCGATGTTGCCGTGCGCGTCGTCATGCTCGGGCGCCAGCAGCTTGACGCCGATCCACAGCAGCAGGATCGCGCCCACGAGCTTCAGGAACGGAATGGCCAGCAGGGTCAGCGCGAAGAAGATCAGGATCACGCGCAGCAGGATGGCGCCGGCGGTGCCCCACAGGATGCCCTGCGTGCGCTGGGCCGGCGGCAGCTTGCGGCAGGCCAGCGCGATCACGACGGCGTTGTCGCCGCCAAGAAGGATGTCGATCATGATGATCTGACCGACGGCGACCCAGAATTCCGGGGTCATGAACTGTTCCATAGTTTCCTCTGTTCCTCGTGCCCGGTCCGCTGCGCCGGTACGTGGCGGCCGCGGGCAAGGCACATCGATGCGTTTCGATTCATCCCGGGCGGGCTGATCGATGCGAGGAAATGAAACCGGGTGACACCGGGGACTTCAACGACGCTTCGACCAAACCTGCACAGGTTCAAATCGAAGGTCTGGCTCGGCATGCGCATGGCCGCTCGGCGACATGCGCGATGCCCGACAGGCCGGAAGTGTTGTGCTTCGTATTGACGACCTGGCGATGTCCGCCGCGTATGCGACGGCCGGGAGCTACTCCCCTTCGTGGGCGCGATTAGAGCATCGGCGCTCGCGCGCTGGCAACCGAAAGTTTCAAGCTTTCAAACGGAAGGCGTTCAAAACCTGCATCGCCGCAAGGTCTATTGCTACAAGTTTGGTAGCGCCTATAACCTTCGGAGGTCCCGGGACATTGGCGGACTATGATCGCCCGCCCTGCCATCTTTCTGCGTTTCATGGCCGCCATCCACATCACCGACATCGAGGCCGCCATCAATCACTGGCGCGAGAAGAGCCCCTCGCCCGATGGCGTCACGCTCGCGCCCGAGCTGCGCGCGCTGGCCGAGGTCTATGCGCTCATGGTCTACCACCACGAGGACGAGGTCGACGAGGTCGGCTTCCCGGCCAAGGCCTGGGCCGCCTGGCTGGACTGGTACCAGAGCACGCCCGACACCCCCTGCATCGCGATCTGCTCCACCAGCCAGGGCGACGACCAGTGCAAGGGCTGCGGGCGCAGCTTCGACGAGGTGCAGCACTGGCCCGCGATGACGCCGGCCGAGAAGCGCGTCACCTGGCGCCGCATCACCATGGAGGATTCGGCCTGGCGCTTCAACCGCTATGCCGAGCGCGCGCGCGAGGCCGAGCCGCCGCAGTGGCCCGATGACGACCCCGCCGTGCCCACCGGGCCCGAAGACGCGAACTGAGCGGCCGACCCGATGCGTCGCCTCGCGCAAGCCCCCAACCTCGCGATCGCGACGCTGTGGGTGCATGCGCTGCGCGAGGACGGCGTGGCCGCGACGGTGCAGCGCGAGTACCTGGGCGCGGCGGCCGGCCAGCTGCCGCCCGACCAGTGCCTGCCCGAGATCTGGATCGACGACGAAAGCCAGTTCGAGCTCGCGCAGCGGCTGCTGCATGCGTTGCAGCACCGGCCGCAGCGCAGCTGGCAGTGCGTCTGCGGCGAGCGGATCGAGGGCGGCTTCGAGCAGTGCTGGCAGTGCGGCGAGATGATGCCGCCCTGAGGCCCCTGCGTTATTTCCAGCGCAGCAGCTCGATGTCGACGCTGTTCGCGCCGTCGCCGAGCGTCAGCGTGTTCTCCTGGATCGTCGCCTGCAGCTGCATCGAGCGCTGCGCCAGCGCCGCGAGCGCCTGCGAGGCCGCCGTGGGCACGCGGTAGACGCTCAGGTTCTGCGGCCGCGTGAGCTTGTTCTCGATGCCGCGCCACCAGATCTCGGCCGCGTGGTTGAAGCAGTAGACGATCACCTGGTCGGCCTTGCCGCAGGCCTTGATGACGGGCTTGTCCTCGGGCTGGCCGACCTCGATCCACAGCCGGGTCTGGCCCGTGAAGTCGCGCAGCCAGACATCGGGTTCGTCCACGTTCGACAGGCCGGCGCCGAAGGCCAGCGTGCCGTCGCCCTTGCAGATGTCCTGCAGCTGGTGCGCGTTGAGCGCCAGCGCGACCAGCCGGATCATCATCCGCTCGTCGGTCTCGCTCGGATGGCGCGCCAGCGTGAGCGCGTGGTCGGCGTAGTAGCCGTGGTCGATGTCGGCCACCGCGAGGCTGGCCTTGAAGATGGTGGATTTGAGCGCCATGGGTGCGCGAGTGTATGCGCGCGCTCCCGGGCCTGCGCCGGCCCGGGAACTGCCCGCCGGCCGATCAATAGGCGACCGAGGCCTGCAGGTACACGGTGCGCGGCTGGCCCACGTACTTGCCGCCGTTGTTGTCCACCGAGCGGTTGAAGTAGCGGCGGTCGAACAGGTTCTTCACGCCCACGGCCAGCTTGAGGTTGCGCATCGTCGGGCCGAAGTCGTAGCCGGCGCGCAGGTTCATCACCGCGTAGCCGGGGATGTTGCCCAGGCGGCCGGTGCTGTCCTCGAGCGTGACATAGCGCGCATTGGTGTCGGGCGAGCCCGGCGAGCGCTGCTTCGACTGCGCGTAGACGTCGGCGTTGAAGGTCCACGGGCCGCGCTCGTAGCGCGCGCCCAGCGTGGCCACCTGGCGCGAGTAGAACGGCAGGTCGCGGCCCGCGAAGGCGCCGGCCTTCTGCGTGGCCTGGGTGTAGGTGTAGGTCGCCGACAGCGACAGCCCCTTGAGGGCCGGGCTCAGGTCGCCGAGCTCGTAGCGCAGCGCCGATTCCAGGCCGCGGTGGCGCGTGGCGCCCAGGTCGGTCCACTGGCCGACGTCGCCGGTGATCGAGCGCGCGAGCTGCAGCTCCTTGTCGAAGTCGATGTTGAACAGCGTGAGCTCCGAGCTCCAGGCCTCGCCCTTGTAGTGCGTGCCGATCTCATAGGTCTTCGCCTTCTCGGGATGCAGGCCGTCGGTGGACTGCGCGAGCTGCGCGTACTGCTGCGGCCCGAAGGACACGCCGGCGTTCGCGAACAGCGACCAGCGCTCGTTCATGCGGTACATCACCGACACGGTCGGCAGCCATTCGTTGGAGTCGATCTTCGGCGCGATCACGCTGGTGATGCGGCCGCTGGTGAGTCCCACCACGTCGTTGTGCGAGCGGATCGCCTCGTAGCGCACGCCGGGCGTCACGGTCCAGTTGCCGAAGTCGATGCGGTCGTCGATGTAGAAGGCGTTGGCGGTGGTGCCGCCGGCGCTGGTCTGGTAGGCCGGCTGCGCCAGCGTGGTGGCGTCGAAGCCCAGGCGCGGGCGGTAGTAGCTGCTGCGCGTGGCCACTTCCGAGCTGGACTCCTTGAGGTAGCGGTAGCCCACGCTGACTTCCTGCACCACGCTGCCCGAGTCGATCAGGCGCGAGTAGCGCGGCTCGATCGCGAAGGTGTGGTACTCGCGCGGCGCGGCGGTCAGGCGGCGCTGGCCGGCGCTGGTGCCCGTGCCTTCCTGCTCGAGGTGGCTGCCGCGGAACGAGTCGGTGTAGTAGGTCAGCAGCTCGAACTTGTTGATGCCGTCGTTGTGCGTGTAGCGCAGCGAGCCGTCAGTGCGCCGTCCGGTGAATTCGTCGAAGGGACGGTCCGACTGGAACGGGTTCAGCGCGTACTGCGCCGTCGTCAGGCCGCCGGGCATGCGGCCCTGGCCCTCGAAGTGGTGCAGCGACACCGCGATGTCGTCGGTCTTCGAGAAGCGGTAGCTGCCCTTGAGCATCAGGTCGTCGATGTTCGTCTTGTCGTTGCTCTGGCGGAAGCCCTCGCCGTGCGTGCCCGAATACAGCAGCGCCAGGCCCAGGCCCTTGTCGTTGGTGCCGCCGACGAACACGCTGGGCGTCGACTTGGTGCCGCCGCCATGGCCCGCGCTCTCCACGCCGACGCTGGCCTCGGCGGCGAACTTCTCGGGAATCGAACGCGTCACGAAGTTGATGATGCCGCCCACGTTCTGCGGTCCGAAGCGCACCGAGCCGGCGCCGCGCACCACGTCCACGGTCTCGATGTTGCCCAGCGACAGCGGCGCCAGCGACAGCTGCGGCTGGCCGTAGGGCGCGTAGGCCAGCGGCACGCCGTCCATCAGGATGGTGGAGCGCGGCGACAGGCGCGAGGTCAGGCCGCGCACGCCGACGTTCAGCGAGATGTCGCTGCCGCCGGTGCCGTTGCTCTCCTGCACCTGCACGCCGGGGATCTGGCGCAGCACGTCGCGCACGCTGGACGAGCCGCTCTCGCGGATCTGGCGCTGCTCGACGATGGTCCGCGCGCCCGGATGCTCGACGACCTTCTTCTCGGTGGGGCTGCCGAGCCAGTCACCGGTGACGGTGATGGCCTCGAGCGCCTTGCCGTCGGCGCCCGCGGGCGCATCGCCCTCGGCGGCGAAGCCGGGCAGGCTCAGGGGAAGCAGGGCCATCGCGATGGCGGTGCGTTTGAATGCAGACACGGGAACTCCTCGGTTTTTTGAAATTGAAAAAGGAACGGGCGGGCGTGGGGCGCGTCGTTCGGGCAGGACGGCGTCGTCGCGCCGTCGTCGAATCGTTTGGGCTCAGGAGGTGGGGCGCGCGACCGCGTCGCGGCGCGCCGTCGCGGCCGTGCGGCGGCGCCGCCACCAGAGCCAGATGCCGCTGAAGCCCAGGCCGCCGAGCGCCAGGCCCAGCAGCGCGGTCACGATCTCGTGGACCACGCCGCCGAGCTCGCCGGTGTGCAGCGGGAAGATCACCGCCACCGAGCCGTTGCCGGCATCGAGTTCCTGCCACTTGCGCGCGGCCAGCACCTCGCCCGTGACCGGGTGGAGCCAGGCCGAGCCGATGCCGTTGGGATGCGGGTCGTCGGGCAGCTTGAAGCGAACGCGCACGGGCCGGTCGGCCTTGCCGGGCACCGCCACGTAGCCGATCGGCTGGCCCGGGTAAACCTGCTGCGCGCGCGCCACGATCTCGTCCAGCGGCAGGCGCGGGCCCTGGGCCGTGCCCTTGGCGATCGTCGGCGCCTTGACCGGCTGCTGCCCCATGGCGGCGGAAATGAAATCGCCCAGTGGCCGCCAGGCCATGTAGGCGCCGGTGGCGACCGACACCGCGATCAGCAGGCCGAGCACCGCGCCGCCCGTGCGATGCAGGTCGAACAGCCCGCGCAGCAGGCCGCGGTTGAGCACGATGCGCAGCGACGGCGGCCAGCGCGTCGGCCACCACAGCACCAGGCCCGTCACCAGCAGCACCAGGTAGGACAGCGCGACGAAGGCCAGGATGCCCTTGCCGGTGCTGTCGAGCAGCAGGCTGTTGTGGATCTTGTAGATCAGGTTGTAGGCACCTTCCTGGGTGCCGCGCCGGCCCTGTTCGGCGCCGGTGAAGGGGTCGAGGTAGACCGTGCCGTCCCAGCTGCCGCGCACCAGCACCCAGTAGCTGTCGCCGGGCTGGCGCGGCGGGCGCAGGGTCAGGTTGGTGTCGGGGCCGAACTCGGCCAGCAGGCGCTGGCGCAGCGGTTCCAGCGGCAGCCGCGCCGCGGTGGCGTTGCCGGCCGTGCGCGCGACGAACAGCTCGGGATGGGCCTGACGGTCGAGCGGCTGGCCCACGACCAGTGCCGCGCCGAGCAGGGCGGTGACGGCGAGGATCGGGCCGAGCGTGAGGCCGACCCAGCGATGGATCTTGAGCCAGAGACGTCGCAGGGAAGCGCGCAGCATGGACGACGGGGACGCCGAGGCGTCCCGCACGGAAGTGTTGCTGGCTGGCGCACGGCCGGCATGCGGCGTGCGTTGGCTAGGAAATTGGAAGGAAACCGGAAAGGGCGATCGAAACGAATCGCCCGCCCCTTAATTGGCCTCAGGCGGCCTCAGCGAGCGAACCAACCGCTTGGGAAAAGCGGTTGGTGCATCGATGCACAGGGCGTCAGATTCTACCGGCGAGTTCGGCCGCCTTGCCCACGTAGCTGGCCGGCGTCATGGCCAGCAGGCGGGCTTTTTCCTCTTCGGGAATCGCGAGCGAGCGGATCAGGCCATGCAGCGCCTCGGCCGTCACGGTCTGGCCGCGCGTCACTTCCTTGAGCTGCTCGTAGGCGCCCTGCACGCCGAAGCGGCGCATCACGGTCTGGATCGGCTCGGCCAGCACTTCCCACGAGGCGTCGAGGTCGGCCGCGAGCGCGTCGCGGTTGAGCTCGAGCTTGCCCAGGCCGGTGGCCAGGCTGGCATAGGCCAGGGTCGCGTAGCCGAAGGCCACGCCGATGTTGCGCAGCACCGTGCTGTCGGTCAGGTCGCGCTGCCAGCGGCTGATCGGCAGCTTCTCGCTCAGGTGGCGCAGCAGCGCGTTGGCCAGGCCCAGGTTGCCCTCGGCGTTCTCGAAGTCGATCGGGTTGACCTTGTGCGGCATGGTCGAGGAGCCGATCTCGCCCTTCTTGAGCCGCTGCTTGAAGTAGCCCAGGCTCACGTAGCCCCAGACGTCGCGCGAGAAGTCGACCAGGATGGTGTTGGCGCGCGCCACGGCATCGAACAGCTCGGCCATGTAGTCGTGGGGCTCGATCTGGATGCTGTAGGGCTGGAAGCTCAGGCCCAGGCCCAGTGGCGCCGGGGTCTCGACGACCTTGCGGCTGAAGGCCTCCCAGTCGAAGTCGGGCCAGGCCGCCAGGTGGGCGTTGTAGTTGCCGACCGCGCCGTTCATCTTGCCCAGCAGCTGCACCGAGGCGATCTGCGCGCGCGCCTTCGACAGCCGCACCGCCACGTTGGCGATCTCCTTGCCGACCGTGGTCGGGCTGGCGGTCTGGCCGTGGGTGCGCGAGAGCATCGACACGTCGGCGAACTGGTGCGCCATCTCGCGCAGCTTGGCGATCAGGCCGTCGATCGCGGGCAGCAGCACGGTGTCGCGCGCGGCCTGGATCTGCAGCGCGTGGCTGGTGTTGTTGATGTCCTCGCTGGTGCAGGCGAAGTGCACGAACTCGGCCGCGGCCAGCAGCTCGGGGCGGGCCTCGAACTTGGACTTGATCCAGTATTCGACCGCCTTCACGTCGTGGTTGGTGGTCTTCTCGATCTCCTTGATGGCCAGCGCGTCGGCCTCGGAGAAGTGCGAGACCAGGCCCATCAGGTACTTGCGGGCGCCGCCGGTCAGCGGCTTGAATTCGGCGAAGCCGCAGTCCGACAGCGCGATGAACCACGCCACTTCGACCTGCACGCGCCGGTGCATGTAGCCCTGCTCGCTCATCAGGGGGCGCAGGGCCGCGAGTTTGGCCGCGTAGCGGCCGTCCAGGGGGGAAAGGGCGGAGACGGTGGAGAAGCTCATGCCCGAATTTTAGGCGGGCCGCCCGGGGACGAACCCGGTACACCGAAAACCGGGCTTTGGCGTTCCCCTAAAATGATTATGAACAAACGTTATCAAAATCGAGGGAGAGCGCCTTCATGAAACTGATCGGATCCGCCGCCAGCCCCTATGTGCGCAAGGTGCGCGTGGTGCTGGCCGAGAAGCGGCTCGACTACCAGTTCGTGATCGAGGACGTCTGGTCGCCCGACACGACCATCGCCCATTCCAACCCCCTGGGCAAGGTGCCGTGCCTGATCATGGAAGGCGGCGAGGCGATGTTCGACTCGCGCGTGATCGTCGAATACATCGACACCCTGTCGCCGGTCGGCAAGCTGATTCCGCAGCAAAGCCGCGAGCGCGCCGAGGTCAAGACCTGGGAAGCGCTGGCCGACGGCGTGATGGACGCCGGCGTGCTGTGGCGCCTGGAGCGCACCTGGTCCGGCCGCGCCGACGGCGAGCGCAGCGAGGCCTGGATCGACCGCCAGCGCGCCAAGGTCGAGGCCGGCGTGGCCGCCATGGCCAAGGGCCTGGGCGACAAGCCCTTCTGCAGCGGCATCCACCTGAGCCTGTCGGACATCGCGGTGGGCTGCACCCTGGGCTGGCTGAACCTGCGCTTCCCCGAGATCGAGTGGCGTGCCGACTACGCGAACCTCGCGAAGCTCTACGACAAGCTGATGCAGCGGCCGAGCTTCATCGACACCCAGCCCTGAGCGGCTGAACCGTTTTCGCCCATGAAAAAAGCGCCTTCCGGCGCTTTTTTGTCGTTTGCCCCGGCTCAGGGCTTGCGCAGCGTGTACTGCACCACGTCGATGCTGCGCTCGGCGAAGGCCGCCTCGCAGTAGGCCAGGTAGAACTCCCAGATCCGCATGAAGCGCTCGTCGAAACCGAGCTGCAGCACCTGGGCGCGCTGCGCCAGGAAGCGCTCGCGCCAGCGCCGCAGGGTCTCGGCGTAGTCGGCGCCGAAGGCGAATTCGTCGATCACTTCGAGCCCCGCGGCCTCGGCGGCGCGCCGGAACTCGCGCGGGCAGGGCAGGCAGCCGCCCGGGAAGATGTACTGCTGGATGAAGTCGGTGGCGTCCACGTAGCGCTCGAACAGCGCGTCGTCGATCACGATGCTCTGGATGCAGGCGCGCCCGCCCGGCTTGAGCAGCCGGCTCACGCTCGCGAAGTAGGTCGGCCAGTATTCGCGGCCCACGGCTTCCACCATCTCGATCGAGCAGATCGCGTCGAAGGGCGCGTCGCCGGTGGTCCGGCCGATGTCGCGGTAGTCCTGCAGCCGCAGGTCGACCGGCAGGCCTTCGGTGCGCCGGCGCGCGTGGGCGAGCTGCTCGTGCGAGAGCGTCACGCCGGTGACGGCCGCGCCGAATTCGGTCGCGGCCTTCTCGGCCAGCGCGCCCCAGCCGCAGCCGATCTCGAGCACCCGGTCGCCGGGCCGCACGCCCGCCATGGCGAGCGCGCGCCGCACCTTGGCGTGCTGCGCCTCGGGCATCGGCCGCGTCAGGTCGCCCTCGAACCAGGCCGACGAGTAGTTCATCGTCTCGTCGAGCCAGAGTTCGTAGAAGGCATTGCCCAGGTCGTAGTGCGCCTGGATGTTGCGCGCGCTGCCGGTCCTGCTGTTGCGGTTCAGCAGCAGGTGGCGCAGGCGGTAGAGCAGGCGGCCGGTCCAGCTGCCGTAGAACACGTTCTCGATCGCGCGCCGGTTCGCCACGAACACGCGCAGCAGCTCGACCAGGTTCGGCGTGGTCCAGTCGCCCGCGATGTAGCTCTCGGCGAAACCGATGTCGCCCGATTTCAGCGCGGCGCTGCACACCGTCCAGTTGCGCAGCGTGAGCGAGGCGGTCGGGCCCTCGCCCGGCGCGGCGCCAAAGTGGCGCACTGAATCGTCGGGCAGCCGCACGGTCAGCGAGCCGTGCGCCAGGCGCTGCAAGAGGCGCAGCACGCTGCGGGCCGCGCGCGGCGCGTCCTGCGGCAGGTGGAAGCCCGAGGCGGGCGAGTCGGCGGTGGTCGTCGTCGGGGTCATAGATTCGCCTGCGGCTGGCGCGGCTCGCCGCGCGACACGGAATGAAGCGGCGGGGCCGGCTTGTGGACGAAGGGCACGCGCTTGAGCCACAGCCGCGCGGCCTGCCAGTGGATGCGCGCGATCAGGCCCAGCGTCATGGCCGGGTAGCGCCAGAGCGCGCGCCGCAGGCTGGCGGCGTCGAGCGCCTGGAGTTCGCCACCGACGCTGGTCTGCAGCAGCGGGCCGTCGGCGTCGTCGTGGTCGATGCGCACCAGCGTGCGCGTGCGTTCGGCGTCGGTGAAGAAGCGGAAGCGGTAGCTGCCGTCGATGCGGCAGAACGGCGAGACGTGGAAGGCCTTGGTCGCGCGCAGCTCGGGCCCGTAGGCCGGCCGGTCGAGCAGGTAGCAGTGGCGCTCGCCGAAGGTGTTGTTGACCTCGACCACGATCGCGCGCAGCGCGCCCGCGCGGTCGTGGCAGTACCAGAAGCTGACCGGCTTGAAGGTGTAGCCGAACACCCGCGGATAGCAGTGCAGCCAGGCCTCGCCGTCGGCGTCGTCGATGCCGTGCGACGCCAGCAGCTCGTCGAGCCAGGCCAGCGCGCCGCCGGCACCGGGCGCGCGGCCGTCGCCATGGTCGACGTCGTGGAAGGACAGTGCGCCGCGGCGGTTGAACGCGAGCGCCGGGCTGCCGTCGCGGCGCAGGGCGCGCATCGGCAGCATGAGGAAGAAGGTGGGATAGGCGAAGGCGTTGCGGGCCGGGCGCAGCCGCGCATGCCGGACCTCGCCGAAGCCGATCAGCGGCAACGGCCCCGCCGTGGTCATGGGGCGTCTTTCCCGGTCGCCAGCTGCGCCTGCAGGCCGCGGGCCGCGGCCAGGCCGGCCTTCAGGCCGTCCTCGTGGAAGCCGTAGCCCATCCAGGCACCCGCGAACCAGGTGCGGCGCTGTCCCTGCAGCGCGGGCACCCGCGACTGGGCGTCGATCGCTTCGAGATCGAGTACCGGGTGGGCGTAGTCGTATTCGGCCATGACCTCACTACGCGCGATCTCGCGAACCGGATTCAGCGAAACGATCACCGGTTGCGACCAGGGCAGCGGCTGCAGCCTGTTGAGCAGGTAGTGCAGGCAGACCCCGCCCGATTCCCGCGCGCCGTCCGCGCGCTGGTAGTTCCAGGCCGCCCAGGCGGAGGGCCGCTCGGGCAGCACCGAGGCGTCGGTGTGCAGCACCGCGTGGTTCGGCTGGTAGCGGATGGCGCCGAGCACCGCGGCCTCGGCGGCGCTGGGCTCGGCCAAGAGAGCCAGGGCCTGGTCGGAATGGGTCGCGAGCACCAGGTGGTCGAAGGCCTCGGTGCCGGCATCGGTGGCGATGCGCACGCCGTCGACATCGCGCTCGATGCGCCGCACCGGGGTGTTCAGCCGCGCATCGGACAGGCCCGCGACGATCTTCTCGACGTACTGGCGCGAGCCGCCGCGCACGGTGCGCCACTGCGGCCGGTTGGCGATCTGGATCAGGCCGTGGTTGTGGCAGAAGCGGATCATGGTCGCGACCGGGAAGGCCAGCATCTGCGCGGTCGGGCAGCTCCAGATGCAGGCCATCATCGGCAGGAAGTACCAGTCGCGAAAGGCCGGGCCGAAGCGGTGGGCATCGAGGAAGTCGCCCAGCGGCTGGGCCAGTTCGCCTTCGGTGCCGGCGAGCGCGATGCGCGTCGTCAGCCGGTTGAAGCGCATCAGGTCGGCCAGCATGCCCAGGAAGCGCGGGTCGACGAGGTTGCGGCGCTGCGCGAACACGGTCGCGAGGCTGCTGCCGCTCCATTCGAGCCGGCCGCCGCCGGGCCGCGTGGCCTGGACCGAGAACGACATGTCCGAGTCGGCGGTCGCCACGCCCAGGTCGGCGAACAGGCGGATCAGCTCGGGGTAGGTGCGGTCGTTGTAGACCAGGAAGCCGGTGTCGACGCCGTGCGCGACGCGTTCGCCCGAACCGGGCGAAACCGGCAGCGAGATCGTGGCCGTGTGGGCGTGGCCACCGAAGTAGTCACTGGCTTCGAAGAGGGTGATGCGGGCCGAGTCGCGCAGCGCGTGGGCCGCGGCCAGTCCCGAGATGCCGGCGCCGACGATGGCGACCCGGGCCGGCGGCCTCATGGCACCGCCCCGGGTTGGCTGGAAGACAAAAATGCTGCGAGGCGCCCCGACGCGAAGGAGGGAGGGAGGGAGGAGGAGAAGAATCGCCTCGGGATTTCGACCGGACGGCAGGCGCCCGGAAGACCTCGCAACATGAAAACCGTGGGGCATTCACTGCCCACGCGAGTTATGAGCGAGGACCTCGCCGCACGGTTCCCACCGCAGTGGTAAGCGTTTGTGACGATCGGTTCACAATCTGATTGACGCATCGGTAAATAATATTACCGATACGTCTCGGTGTGAACTGATCAGTTTCTATTTACATCGCTGGTGCGAACTCGCCGGCATCAGCCCGGATTGGCCGCCAACTGCTTCTCGATGATCGCGATGAAGGCGTTCTCGTCGGGCGCCGTCATGCTCGACCAGGCCTGCACGACCTTGCCGTCGCGGCCGATCAGGTACTTGTAGAAGTTCCATTTGGGCGTGGTGCCCGAGGCCTGGGCCAGTTGCTTGAACAGCGGATTGGCGTCCGAGCCGCGCACCGAGGACTTGCCGAACATCGGGAATTTCACGCCGAAAGTGCTTTCGCAGAAGTCGGCGATCTCCTTGTTCGAGGCCGATTCCTGGGCGAAATCGTTCGACGGGAAGCCCAGCACCACCAGCCCGCGCGCGCGGTACTTGGAGTCGAGTGCCTCCAGTCCCTTGTACTGCGGGGTGAAGCCGCAGAAGCTGGCCGTGTTGACCACCAGCACCACCTTGCCCGAGTACTGGCACAGCGACTGTGGTTTTTCGTCCTGCAGCCGCGGGAAGGTGTGTTGCAGTATGGCGGGACAGCCTGCCGCCGCCTGGGGCGCGGCGGCCGGCGCCGGTGCCGCGGGTTGCTGGGCGAGGGCCGTTGCCGCGGTCAACAGGCCGGCCATCAGGGCCATTGCCGACGTACGGAGCATCGGGACCGACAATGGGGTGGGGGTTCGCATGGCGGGCTCCTGGTTCACAAAGGGGGGGCGCATCCGTGCCGCGACGGCGCACGTATCCGCATCATCGCGCGCTTGTCATGGACGCGCCAAACGTGCCGTTTAAAATCGGCGGCCTTAGAAAGATATAGATGCTCTATCCGGAACTCTTCAGACAACTCGAATCCGTCCGCTGGGACATGGACAAGGACATCCCGTGGCAGTCGTTCGACGCTTCGCTGCTGTCCGAAGAGCAGGCGCAAACCATCAAGATGAACGCCATCACGGAGTGGGCGGCGCTGCCGGCCACCGAGATGTTCCTGCGCGACAACCGCCACGATAGCGATTTTTCCGCTTTCATGTCGATCTGGTTCTTCGAGGAGCAGAAGCACTCGCTGGTGCTCATGGAGTACCTGAAGCGCTTCAGTCCCCAGCATGCGCCCACCGAGGCCGAGCTGCACGAGGTGCGCTTCGACTTCGACCCGGCGCCCCCGCTCGAAACCCTGATGCTGCACTTCTGCGGCGAGATCCGCCTCAACCACTGGTACCGCCGTGCCGCCCAGTGGCACACCGAGCCGGTCATCAAGCACATCTACACCACGCTGAGCCAGGACGAGGCCCGCCATGGCGGCGCCTACCTGCGCTACATGAAGCGCGCGCTCGAGAAGTTCGGCGACGAGGCCCGCTCGGCCTTCACCAAGGTCGGCGTGCTGATGGCGAGCGCCCGGCGCACCGCCCAGGCGCTGCACCCGACCAACCTGCACGTGAACAAGGCGCTGTTCCCGAACGACACCATCCAGAGCCGCATGCCCGATCCGGACTGGCTCGAGCACTGGCTCGACAAGCAGATCAAGTTCGACGCCGTCTGGGAAACCAAGGTCGGCGAGCGCATCCTGCACAACCTGAGCCTGCTGATGAACCGCAGCTTCAAGACGGTCCAGGAACTGAACCGCTACCGCAAGGAACTGGCGGCCAGCCTCGGCCCCAAGCCCGAATACCAGGGCGCGTAAGCAAGAAAGACAGCAGAAAATCGCCCCGCACGCCGGGGCGATTTTTTTGGGCGCCCCTGTCACGAACCGGCAACGCCAGCCGTCTTGCTTCCATGGACGCCGCCACCCTCGCCTTCGACCGCCACCGCCCGCGCCTGCAGGGCATCGCCTACCGCATGCTCGGTTCCGTGGCCGAGGCCGAGGAGGTCGTGCAGGACGCCTGGCTGCGCTGGCACGAAACCGCCACCGAGGCGCTCGACAGCACCGAGGCCTGGCTGGTCACGGTCGTGACCCGGCTTTCCATCGACCGGCTGCGCGCGGCCAAGGTGCAGCGCGAGCACTACAGCGGCCACTGGATGCCCGAGCCCATGCTCACCGAGTCGCCGGTCACGCCCGAGCAGATGCTCGAGCGCGCCGACGACGTCTCGGTGGCCTTCCTGGCCGTGCTCGAGCGGCTGGCGCCCGAGGCGCGCGCGGCCTTCCTGTTGCGCGAGGTGTTCGACACCGACTACGACGAGATCTCGCGCATGCTCGGCAAGAGCGAGGCCGCCTGCCGCCAGCTCGTGCACCGCGCCAAGACCCAGGTGCAGGAAGGGCGGCCGCGCTACCGCGTCTCGCGCGAGACCCAGATGCGGCTGCTGCGCAGCTTCGCCGAGGCCTCGGCCAAGGGCAGCGTGCGCGAGCTCGAGGCCTTCTTCACCGAGGAAGCCGAACTGGTCGGCGACGGCGGCGGCAAGGTCCAGACCTTCACGCACGGGCTGGTCGGCGCGCGCCGCATCGCGCAGCTCTATTTCGCCGTGCAGCGGCGCCACGCGGGCGGCGAGCCGGAACGCAGCGTGCGCACCGAGCTGGTCGACATCAACGGCGAGCCGGGCCTGCTGCGCTTCATCGGCGGCGTGCTCGAGTCGGCCCAGACCTTCGAGTTCGACGGCGACCGCATCTCCCGCGTGCGCGCGCAGCGCAATCCGGACAAGCTCGCGCGCATCGCCGCGGCCTTCGCGCGCTGATTTTTTTCGGACTTCGTGTCACAGGCCGGCGGGCCGGCGCGTCTTCAGTGTGTAGCCCGATTTCATCGTCAACCACTGGAGAACATCGCCATGAACACCACCCCCCGCCTCAACTGGTTCAAGACCGTGCCCAAGGCCTTCGAGGCCCTGCTGTCGGTCAACACCGCCATCGCCGGCACCACGCTCGAGAAGAAGCTGGTCGACCTCGTGTTCGCCCGCGTCTCACAGATCAACGGCTGCGCCTACTGTCTCGACATGCACGTGCGCGACCTGCGCAAGGAAGGCGAAGGCTGGCAGCGCATCAACAGCCTCCCGACCTGGCGCGAGATGAGCTTCTACGACGCGCGCGAGCGCGCCGCGCTGGCCTGGGCCGAATCGCTCACGCGCATGGCCGACCGCCACGATGCGCGCGATGCCGAGTACGAGGCGCTGAAGGCCGCCTTCAGCGACCTCGAGATCGCCGAGCTCACGGTCGCGGTGGCGCAGATCAATTCGTGGAACCGCATGAACGTCGCGATGCACGTGCCCGTGCCGGTCAAGCCGCTCGAATAAGTGCAGCGGCCGGGCGCTCCTAGCGCCGCTCGACCACCATCGGCGAGATGCGCAGGCTCTCGCGCACCTGCGACACGGCCTCGCCCGCTTCGCCGCGCGAGGCGAAGGGGCCGGCCTGCAGCCGGTGCGTGCCGGCTTCGCTGAACACGCGCAGCTGCGGCGCGAGCGAGGGCAGGCCGCGCGCGGCCTGGGCGCGCAGGGTCTCGGCGCCGCCGCGTTCGCGGAAGGCGCCGAGCTGGACCCAGAAGCCGGCCGAGGGCGTGTCGGGCCCGGCCAGCGAAGCCGCGGCCGCGGCAGCCACCGCCGCGGGTGTCGGCCCGCTCGGCGGCGGCGCGGACGCGGCCGGTGCCAGTGGCGGCAAGGTGTTCACCACCATCGGCGGGCGCGGCCCCGGCGGCTCGACCTCGTCGTCGACGCCGGGGGCGGGCGCGGCCGCGGCGGGCGGCGCCACCGGCATCGGCGAGGCTTCGGGCGCGCTGGTGCCCACCGTCGAGACCCAGGCCGAGGGCACGGCCACCGGCGCGGCGGCCGCGCGCGCGGGCATCGGCGGTGGCGGTACGTAGACCGGCGCCGCGGGCACGGGTGGGGGCACGGGGGCCGCCGCCAGCATCGTGTCCGACCCGCGCCGCCACGCGCCGGTGCGGATGTCCTCGTTCGTGATGCGCTCGATCTCCACCGGCGCCACGCCGCGCAGCAGGTCGAGCTTGAGCGCGGCCGTGTAGCTCAGGTCGATGACGCGGCCGTCGACGAAGGGCCCGCGGTCGTTCACGCGCACGATCGCCTCGCGGCCGTTGGCCGGGTTGCGCACGCGCACGTAGCTCGGCAGCGGCAGCGTCTTGTGGGCCGCCGTCATCGCGTACATGTCGTAGGGCTCGCCGCTGGCCGTCGAGCCCGCGTGGAACTTGCGCCCGTACCAGGAGGCCAGGCCCGATTCGCGGAACGGCCGGTCGTCGGTGATCGGCGTGTAGCCGCGGCCGAGCACGGTGTAGGGCTTGCTGGTGCCGCCGCTGCCGCGGATGGGCTCGATGCGGGGCTCGGCGTCGGGCACGCGCTCGAGGTTGGACGGCGGGCTGGTGCCCGGACCGTCGCGGCCACCGCCGCCGCGCGGGCCGCTCGCGCATCCCGCGAGCACGATGGCGACAGCCACCGCACAGGCGGCGCCGGCCGCGCTGGATCGGCGGGCGCCGCGCGCCTCAACCAAACACGGCCCTCCACAGCGCCAGCATCGCCTCGCGCTGCGTGGCCAGCGCGGGCGGCGTCACCTGCGTGGGTTCTTCGTTGAGGCGTGCGCGGTGCTGCACGCGCCGCAGCTCGCGGTAGGCCGCGGCCGCGTTGCGGCCCACGCCCGGAGGCAGCAGGCCGGCGTCTTCGGCGCGGATCAGCAGCGCGATGTTGCCGAGGTTGGGGATCAGTTCGGGATGCTCGCCCGAGGCCGACAGCACCAGGAACTGCACCGCGAACTCGGCATCGACCATGCCGCCAGGGCTGTGCTTGACGTCGAAGCGGTCGGCCTTCACGGGCCGCGCGCCGCGCAGCTTGTCGCGCATCGCGATGATCTCGGCCTTCAGCGCCTCGCGGTCGCGCGGCGCCACCAGCACGGCCTCGCGCACCTGGTCGAAGCGCGCGCCCAGTTCGGCGCCGTGGTCCTCGCTGCCGAGCACGAAGCGCGCGCGCGTCATGGCCTGGTGTTCCCAGGTCCAGGCGGTGTTGCTGCCGCGGCCGAGCTGGTACTTCTCGTAGGCCTCGAAGCTGGTGGTCAAGAGGCCCGAGTTGCCGTTGGGCCGCAGCGCGGTGTCGATCTCGAACAGGTCGCCCTCGCGCGTCTTCACCGTGAGCCAGTTGATGAGCTTGCGCACGTAGGCCGCGTAGACCTCGCCGGCGCGCTCGTCGTCGTCGTCGTAGACGAACACGATGTCGAGGTCGCTGCCGTAGCCGAGCTCTTTGCCGCCCAGCTTGCCGTAGCCGATGATCGCGAACTGCGCCACCTCGCGGTGCCGGTTGCGCACATGCGGCCAGCACCAGCGGGCGGTCACGCGCAAGGTGGTGTCGGCCAGCGCACTCAGGTCGTCGGCCACCTGCTCGACGCTGATGCGGCCGTCCACGTCGCGCGCCAGGGTGCGGAACACCTCGGCATGGTGCGCGTGGCGCAGCAGGTTCAAGAGGCGCTCCTCGTCGGCCTCGCCGGTGCGGCTCAGCGAGGCATGGCGCGCCTCGAGCTCGCGCTCGAATTCGGCGGCCACGAAGCGGCCCGACAGCATCTCGTCGCTGGCCAGCTCGTCGATCACGCCCGGGTGCTGCATCAGGTAGCGCGCCGGCCAGCGCGCCGAGCCCAGCAGCCGCAGCAGGCGTTCCTGCACCGCGGGCCGCTCGACCAGCAGCGCGAGGTAGCTCTCGCGGCGCAGCAGCGGCTCGATCCAGTCGGCCCAGCGCAGCGCGGCATCGACATGGTGCGCGGTCTGGCCCTGGTCGTCGCCGTCGGGTTCGCGCAGCCACTGGCCGGTGCGCTGCACCAGCTGACGCAGCCGCGCGCGCGTTTCATCGCGCAGCGCCATCATGCGCGGCGTTTCGCACCAGTCCTTGATGCGTTCGGCGAAGGCCGGCGGCAGCTCGTCGAGCAGGTCCGAGAGCTCGGCCGGCGCGGCCGCCTTGCGCGCGCCGTTGCACTTGCCGTTGCAGGGCTTGTCGCCGCCCAGCAGCTTGTCGAACTCCTGCGCGACGAACTCGCGGTGGGTGTCGAGCTGGGCCAGGAACGGGCAGCAGTCGGCATAGCCGAGGGTCTGCGCGATCCAGCGCAGGTCCTCGTCGGCCACGGGCAGCGCATGGGTCTGCTGGTCGTCGAGGTACTGGATGCGGTGCTCGACCCGGCGCAGGAACTCGTAGGCCGCGGCCAGCGTGTCGGCGGTTTCCTGCGGCATCAGGCCGGCGCGCGCGAGCCGCTGCAGCGCATCGAGCGTGGGCCGGGTGCGCAGCTCGGGGAACTGGCCGCCGCGCACCACCTGCAGCAGCTGCACGGTGAATTCGATCTCGCGGATGCCGCCGCGCGACAGCTTGACGTCGTTCGCGCGCTCGGGCCGGCCCGCGCTGCGGCGCGCCGACTGCTCGCGGATCTGGCGGTGCAGCACGCGCAGCGAATCGAACACGCTGTAGTCGAGGTAGCGGCGGAACACGAAGGGCAGCACCGCGCCGCGCAGGCCCTGGGCCTGGCCTTGCGCGACCACCTCGGTGGGCGCGACCACGCGGCTCTTCATCCAGGCGAAGCGCTCCCATTCGCGGCCCTGCACCTGGAAATACTCCTCCAGCGCATCGAGCGAGACCACGGGCGGCCCCGAGTTGCCGTTGGGCCGCAGCGCCAGGTCGACGCGGAACACGAAGCCGTGCTCGGTGGTGTCGCCCACCAGCGCGTAGATGCGCTTCACGGCGCGCGCGAAGTACTCCTGGTTCGCGAGCTTGCCGCGGCCCTGGGGGTCGCCGGCGGTGTCGCCGTCCTGGTCGTAGAGGTAGATGAGGTCGATGTCGCTCGACACGTTGAGCTCGCGCGCGCCGAGCTTGCCCATGCCCACGATCCACAGCTGCGAGCGCTGGCCGTCGGCGCCCTGCGGCGCGCCATGCGCGGCGTCGAGCTCGGCGCAGGCCTCGCGGCAGGCGGTGTCGAGCGCGAACTCGGCGAGCTCGGTGACCGCGGTGGTCACCACGGCCAGCGGCGCCTGGCGGTCGCAGTCGAGTGTGACAAGGCGTTCCATCACCAGCTGCCGCACGATGCGCAGGGCATCGCCCACGCCGTCGCCGCGCGCGCGCAGTGCCTCGTAGGCCTGCGTCATCGATGCGCGGCGCGGTTCGCCCTCGGGCAGCAGCGCGAGTTCGCCCGCATAGCGGCGGCGCAGGCGCTGCACGAAGCGCGAATAGGAGGACAAGGCGGGCTTGTCCGCGTCGGGGTTCGTCGATGCTGTAGCTGACAACTGATTCAAACTGGTGCTGGTTGCGGCGGAACCCGTCCCGATGGTGGCGGTCATAATTCCCGGCACAGCGCGATCCTCAATGAACGACACGGTGTCTTCCCCTTCACGTCTGCTCAAGATCACCGCTGTGACGGCGCGCTGGCTCCTGGGTCTTCTCGTGGCTGCGTGGCTTCTCCTGGCCCTGGCAGTCGTGGTCCTGCACGCGTGGATTGTGCCGCGAATCGGCGATTACCGTGGTGCGCTGGAGGCGCAGGCCAGCAAGGCGATCGGGGTGCCGGTGCGCATCGGTTCGATCACGGCCCGCTCGGGCAGCCTGTTCCCCGCCTTCGAGCTGCGCGACGTGGTGCTGCAGGACGCGCAGCAGCGCGAGGCGCTGCGCCTCGTGCGCGTGGTGGCCAGCGTCTCTCCGCGCTCGCTGTGGCGCTTCAATTTCGAGCAGCTCTACATCGAGGGCCCGGCGCTCGACGTGCGCCGCGACACTCAGGGAAAACTCCATGTCGCGGGCCTGCACATGTCGACCGATACGACCGGAGAAACCCGCGCCGCCGACTGGTTTTTCGCGCAGCGCGAACTGGTGATCGAAGGCGGCACGGTGCGCTGGACCGACGAGCAGCGCCAGGCCGAGCCGCTGATGCTGACCGACGTGCGCTTCGTGGCGCGCAACGGCGGCCGCCGCCATGGCCTGCGGCTCGATGCCACGCCGCCGGCCGGCTGGGGCGATCGGTTCACGCTGCGCGGCGAGTTCCGCCAGCCGCTGCTGTCGGTGCGCACCGGCCGCTGGCAGACCTGGGACGGCCAGATCTACGCCGACCTGCCCTACATCGACGTGACCCGGCTCGGGCGCTATGTGTCGATCGACGCGCGCATCCGCGAGGGCAACGGCGCGCTGCGGCTGTGGGCCGACGTGGACGACGGCCAGATCGTGGGCGCGGCCGCCGACCTCGGGCTCGACCGCGTCGATGCCTCGCTCGGCCAGGGACTGCAGCCGCTGGTGCTGCGCGCGGTCACGGGCCGGCTCGCGGGCCGGCTCACGGTCGACACGATGGAGTTCTCGACCACCGCGCTGCAGTTCGACACCGCCGACGGCCTGCGCTGGCCCGGCGGCAACCTCTGGCTGCAGCACACGCCCGCCAAGGGCCGCACGCCCGAGCACGGCGCCTTGCGCGCCGACCGCCTCGACCTTGCGGCGCTGGCGCTCATCGCCGACCGGCTGCCGCTCGGAGACGCCACCCACCGCGTGCTCGATGCCTACGGCCCGCGCGGGCTGGTCGAGCGCATCGACCTGAACTGGCAGGGCTCGCTGGGCGCGCCCGACCGCTACCAGGCCAAGGGCCGCATCAGCGGGCTGCGCATCGCCTCGCAGCCAGGTACGGCGCCGGCCGAGACCCCCGCTGCCGCGCCCGCCACGCCCGCGGCCAAGCCGCCCGCTCCGGCATCCTCGGCGAGCAGCGCGACCGCGGCCGCCCCGCCGCGCGTGCACCCCGGCACCCCGGGCCTCAGCGGTGCCACGCTCGACTTCGACGCCAGCCACACGGGCGGCAGCGCCACGCTCGCGATCGCGCAGGGCGGGCTCGAATTCCCCGGCGTGTTCGAGGAGCCCGCGATCCCGATCGACCGGCTCTCGGCCCAGCTGCAGTGGAAGATCGACAACGGCAACACGCAGCTGCAGGTGTCGAAGCTGCGCTTCGCCAACGTCGATGCCGAGGGCGATGCCGAGGCCAGCTGGCGCACCAGCGACCCGGCCACATCGAGCAGCAAGGCGCGCTTTCCCGGCGTGCTCGACCTGCGCGGCAAGCTGACCCGGGCCGACGGCACGCGGGTCTACCGCTACCTGCCGCTCGACATCCCGCAGCACACGCGCGACTACGTGCGCGACGCGGTCACCAAGGGCGTCGCGAGCAGCGTCGACTTCCGCGTGCGCGGCGACCTGCACGACATGCCCTTCATGGACCCGCGGCTCGGCGAGTTCCGCATCGCGGCCAAGGTGCAGGACGTGCACTACGCCTACGCGCCGCCGCACGTGCCCGCGGCCACGCCCGTTCCCGCCGCGCCGGCGCCCGCACGCGGCACCGCGGCCTCCCGCGTCGCCGCCGCGCCCAATCCGCCGACCGTCGCCTCGCCCGCCGCGCCCGGCGTGGCCCAGTGGCCCGCGATCACCGGCCTGTCGGGCGAGCTGATCTTCGAGCGCGCCGGCATGCAGGTGCGCAACGCGCGCGGCCGGCTCGCGGGCGCCACCGCCATCGAGGTGTCGAAGGCCGAGGCGCAGATCCCCGACATGTCGCACCACGCCGCGCTGCTCAAGGTCGACGCGCAGGCGCGCGGGCCGCTGGGCGAGCTGCTGCGCGTGGGCGCGCCGCTGGCCGGCGATGCCGGCGAGTTCCTGCGCGGCGTGCGCGCCAACGGCGTGGCCGACTACAAGCTGCACCTCGAGTTGCCGCTCGAGGCCATGGACAAGGCGAAGGTGCAGGCCAGCGTGGCCTTCGGCGACAACAACGAGGTGCAGCCGGTGCCCGAGGCGCCGCTGCTGACCCAGGCCAAGGGCACGCTGAACTTCACCGAGACCGGCTTCGCGCTGGCCGGCGTGCAGGCCCGGCTGCTCGGCGGCGACGTGCGCATCGACGGCCGCGGCCGCTACACCGGCCCGGCCGCGAGCCACGAGCTCGCCATCCGCGCGCAGGGCAGCGTCAGCGCCGAGGGCATGCGCGCCGCGCGCGAGGTCGACTGGCTCGCGCGGCTGGCGAAGAAGGCCACCGGCGGCGCGCCCTACAGCGCGAGCTTCTCGATGCGCGAGGGTGTCTCCGAGTTCTCGGTGGCCAGCAGCCTGCAGGGCCTGGCGCTGCAGCTGCCGGCACCGCTCGCCAAGAGCGCCGAGGAGCAGATGCCGCTGCGCATCGAGAAGAAGATCGTGCAGCGCGAGGCGCGCGCCGGCACGGCGGGCAGCGCGGCCGCGGCCAGCGTCGCCACGCAGGACCAGATCGGCCTGGAGATCGGCCGCGTCGGCTCGGTGCAGTACGTGCGCGACATCTCGGGCAGCGAGCCGCGCGTGCTGCGCGGCGCCATCGCGGTCGGCCTCGCGGCCGGCGAGACCGCGAGCGTGCCCGAGCGCGGCGTGCTCGCCAACATCAACCTCGCGCGGCTCGACATGGCGGCCTGGCAGGCGGCCTTCGGCGAGGCCACCGGCGCGAGCAATGCCGAGGTGCAGGCCGCGGCCGGCGACGAGGCCTCGCCCTACCTGCCCACGCGCATCGCGGTGCGCGCGCAGCAGCTCAGCGTGGCGGGCCGCACCCTGCACGAGGTGGTGCTCGGCGGCACGCGCGACGGCGCGCTGTGGCGCGCCAACATCGACGCCACCGAGCTCAGCGGCTATGCCGAGTACCGCCACACCCAGGCCGGCCGGCTCTATGCGCGGCTCGCGCGGCTGAAGATCGCGCCGAGCGAGGCGCCCCAGGTCGAGGCCCTGCTCGACGAGCAGCCCGGCACCCTGCCCGCGCTCGACATCGTGGTCGACGACTTCGAGCTGCTCGGCAAGCGCCTGGGCCGCGCCGAGATCGACGCGGTCAACCGCGGCGGCGTGGGCCGCGAATGGCTGCTCAACCGGCTGAGCTTCACCATGCCCGAGGCCAACTTCGTGGCCAAGGGCACCTGGGCCGCGATCCCGGGCTCGGGCGGCGGCGGCCGCGCCGAGCAGCGCCGCACCGCCATGACCTTCCGCCTCGACATCAACGATGCCGGCATCCTGCTCGGGCGCTTCGGCATGCCCGGCGTGCTGCGCCGCGGCAGCGGCCGGCTCGAGGGCAACGTCGACTGGCGCGGCTCGCCGTTCTCCATCGACTACCCGAGCCTGGGCGGCCAGCTCGGCGTGAACGTCGAGTCGGGCCAGTTCCTCAAGGCCGACCCGGGCCTGGCCAAGCTGCTCGGCGTGCTGAGCCTGCAGGCGCTGCCGCGCCGGCTCACGCTCGACTTCCGCGACGTGTTCAGCCAGGGCTTCGCCTTCGACTTCATCCGCGGCGACGCCAAGATCGCGAACGGCACCGCGAGCACCAACAACCTGCAGATGAAGGGCGTGAACGCCGCCGCGCTGATGGACGGCTCGGCCGACATCGTCCACGAGACGCAGAACCTGCGCGTGGTGGTGGTGCCCGAGATCAACGCCGGCACCGCCGCGCTGGTGGCGACCGCGATCAATCCGGCCATCGGCCTCGGCACCTTCCTCGCGCAGTGGGTGCTGAGCAAGCCGCTGTCGAGCGCGGCCACCCAGGAGTTCCAGATCGAGGGCACCTGGGCCGACCCCAAAATAGCGAAGGTGGCGCGCCCGCTGCTGCCCAATATTTCCAACAATCTGCCGCACCTGCCGGCCATCCCCAGCCTGCCGGGCATCCCGGGGCTGCCGGCCGCGGGCGAGAGCAAGAGACCGGAGACCACGCAATGAGAGTCGCAGCGATCCAGATGGTGTCGGCCATCGCCCGCGAAGCCAACCTCGCACGCGCGCACGACCTGCTCGCGCGCGCCGCCGCCGAGGGCGCCGAGCTCGCGGTGCTGCCCGAGTACTTCTGCATGATGGGCGCGCGCGACACCGACAAGCTGGCCTTGCGCGAGACCGCCGGCGCGGGCACGGTGCAGGGCTTCCTGGCCGACGCGGCGCGCGAGTTCGGCCTGTGGATCGTCGGCGGCACGCTGCCGATCGAGAGCACCGATGCCGACCACGTCTTCAACAGCTCGCTGGCCTTCTCGCCCGAGGGCAAGTGCGTGGCGCGCTACGACAAGATCCACCTGTTCTTCTTCGACAACGGCCGCGAGCGCTTCGACGAGCGCCGCGTGATCGCGCCGGGTGCCGAGCCGGTGCTGTTCGAGCTGCCCTCGCGCGACGGCCATGCCTGGCGCATCGGCCTGAGCGTGTGCTACGACCTGCGCTTTCCCGAGCTCTACCGCGCGCTCTCGCGCCAGGGCGCCGACCTGCTGCTGGTGCCCAGCGCCTTCACCCACACCACGGGCGCCGCGCACTGGGAGGTGCTGCTGCGCGCGCGCGCCATCGAGAACCTGGCCTGGGTGGTCGCGCCCGCGCAGGGCGGCACGCACGAGAACGGCCGCCGCACCTGGGGCCAGTCGCTGATCGTCGATCCCTGGGGCACGGTGGTCGCGCAGCAGGCGAGCGAGGAGGGCGTGGTGCTGTTCGACATCGACACCGCGCAGGTCGAGCGCGCGCGCACGCAGCTGCCCGCGCTGTCGCACCGCATCCTGTAGGGCCGGGCGCGATGGCGGTGGATGCGGCCGATCTTGCGGTGCCCGGCGCGCCGGAGCCCGGCTTCGCGCCACCGCCGATGCCGGTGCCGCCCTATCGCCGCGTCGTGACCGGCCTCGCGCGGCTGCGCTCGCTGTGGCAGCGCTGGTTCCTCTGGCTGCTGCTCGCGATCCTGGTGCTGGCGCTGCTGGTCACCGTGGTCTGGCTCGCGGGCAAGCACGAGGTCGAGCAGGTGCAGGCCGCGCTCGACCGCGACACCGCCGACGCCGTGACCGACCTGCGCAGCGGCATGCAGCGCAATGCCCAGAGCCTGCGCGCCACGCAGGCGCCCGGCCCCGACCGCTCGCACTGGCCCGAGGCCGCGGCCGCGCTGCTGCGCGAGCACCGCGAATGGCTGCGGCTCGAATGGCGCGACGCGCGGCTGCGCACGCTCGACGCGGTCGACACGCCCTACCGGCTGCATGTGCTCGATCCCGCGACCCGCACCGCCGAGCAGTCCGACGTCTCGCTGGCCTGCGCCGCCGCGCGCAAGCTCGGCACGCCGGCCTACTCGCCGAGCCACTACGTGCCGCTGGGTGGCGGTGGCGGCATGGAGGTGATGGAGCTGTGCGTGCCGATGGACGCCGGCGGCGGCTTCCTGGTGGCCAGCTACTCGCTGCGCGACACGCTGGCCGAGCTGGTCGGCCCCACGCTCACGCGCGGCCAGGAGGTGGCCTTCACCGAGACCGACGGCACGCGTCTCGTGGCCATCGGCACCGCGCGCCGCGTCGGCACGCGCGTGTTCACCTCGCAGCAGCTGATCGACCTGCCGGGCGCCGCGCTGATGCTGCGCGTGGACGGCTGGCGCTCCGCGCCCGACCTGTTCCCGAACGTGCTGACCGCGCTGGTCACGGCGATCTCGATCGCGCTGGTGTCGGTGCTGGTGCTGCTGGCGCGCGACACGCGGCGGCGCCTGCGCGCCGAGCGCGACCTCGCCGACTCGCTGGCCTTCCGCAAGGCGATGGAGGACTCGGTGATCACCGGCCTGCGCGCGCGCGACCTGCAGGGCCGCATCACCTACGTCAATCCGGCCTTCTGCGAGATGGTGGGCTTCAGCGCCGAGGAGCTGATGGCACGCGAGGCCAACGACGCGCCCTACTGGCCGACCGAGCTCGCGCACGAGTACCAGCAGCGCCAGGCGCGCCGGCTGGCCGGCGGCATGCCGCCGCGCGAGGGCTTCGAGTCGGTCTTCATGCGCAAGGACGGCACCCGCTTCCCGGTGCTGATCTTCGAGGCGCCGCTGCTCAACGCGCAGCGCGTGCAGACCGGCTGGATGAGCGCCTTCATCGACGTCAGCGAGCAGCGCCGCATCGAGGAGCTGTCGCGTGCCAGCCAGGAGCGGCTGCAGGCCAGCGCGCGATTGGCCACCGTGGGCGAGATGGCCTCGCTGCTGAGCCACGAGCTCACCCAGCCGCTGGCCGCGATCGCCAGCTACGCCACCGGTTCGCTCAATATGCTCGGTCCCGACGCGCGCGGCGAACAGGGCGAGGTGGCGATGGCGGTGCGCCGCATCGCCGAGCAGGCCGACCGCGCGGGCCAGGTGATCCGCAGCGTGCACGACTTCGTGCGCCGGCGCGACCGCACGCGCGAGGCGGTGGCGCCGCAGGCGCTGATCGATGCCGTGCTGCCGCTGGTGCGGCTGCAGGCGCGCAAGCTCGGCGTGATCATCGAGGTGGTGCTCGAGGACCGGCTGCCGGCCGCGATGTGCGACCGCACGCTGGTCGAGCAGGTGCTGCTGAACCTCGCGCGCAACGCGATGCAGGCCATGGACACGGCCGACAACATCGGCAACCGCGTGCTGCGGCTGCGCGTGGCGCGCGCGGTGGCGGTCGGCGGCAGCGGCACGGAGGACGCACGGCGCTGGCTCGAGTTCTCGGTGGCCGACCTCGGCAGCGGCATCGGCGAGGAAGTCGCCGCGCGCCTGTTCACGCCCTTCTTCACCACCCGCGCCGACGGCATGGGGCTGGGCCTGAGCCTGTGCCGCACCGTGGTCGAGCAGCACGGCGGCGCGCTGATGTTCGAGCCCAACCGGCCGCGCGGCACCGTGTTCCGGTTTACCCTCCCGGCCGCGGCCTGAGGCCGCCGCCCCCCGACTCCTCTTCGATTTCCTTCCCGACCGATATGCAACCGCTGATCGATGGCCTGATCTTCATCGTCGACGACGACGCCAGCGTGCGCGAGGCGCTGGCCTGGCTGCTGCGCTCGCGCCGCCTGGCCAGCGAGCACTACGGCAGCGCCGAGGCCTTCGAGCAGCGCCTGGCCGAGGGCCCGCTGCCCGAGCAGCCGCTGTGCCTGCTGCTCGACGTGCGCATGCCCGGCACCAGCGGGCTGGTGCTGTTCGACCGGCTGGTCGAGCGCGGCCTGCTGGCGGCCCTGCCCGTGATCTTCCTGACCGGCCATGCCGACGTGCCGACCGCGGTCGACGCGGTCAAGCGCGGTGCCTTCGACTTCTGCGAGAAGCCCTTCTCGGACAACGCGCTGGTCGACCGCATCGAGCAGGCGCTGCTGCTGTCGCAGGACGCGCTCGAGGCGCGGCGCGCGCGCCGCGGGCTGTCCGACCGCATCGCGGAGCTGACCGAGCGCGAGCGCGACGTGATGCGGCTGGTGATCGAGGGGCTGCCCAACAAGCTGATCGCCGACCAGCTCGCGATCAGCGTGCGCACGGTGGAGGTCCACCGCGCGCGCGTGTTCGACAAGATGGAAGTGAAGTCGGCGGTGGAGCTCGCGAACAAGCTGCGCGGGCTCTGAGCCGCGCGAAAAAAAGCCCTCCGCGAAGGGAGGGCTGGCGATGCGTCCGGCGGGCCGGCGCTCAGGCCTTCTCGGCCACGAACAATTCGACGCGGCGGTTCTGCGCGCGGCCGGCCACCGTGCCGTTGTCGGCCACCGGCTCGCGCGAGCCGCGGCCGTCGGTGGTGATGGCGGTGGTCGACACGCCGCGGCCCACCAGATGGTTGCGCACGCTGTCGGCGCGGCTCACCGAGAGGCGCTCGTTGCCTTCCTCGCTGCCGGTGTTGTCGGTGTGGCCGATCACGCGCACGCTGGCGGCGGTGGCGCTCTTCAGGCCGTCGGCGACCTTGTCGAGCACCTGCGCGAGGTTGCGCTTCACGTTGGCGCGGCCGGTGTCGAACGACAGCTCGTTCGGGATCACGAGGTGCAGCTGGTTGTCGGCCGTCTGCTCGATCACCACGCCCGTGCCCTTGGTGGCGGTCTCCAGGTCGGTCTTCAGCGTGGCCAGCCGCGCGGTCCAGCTGTTGGCGGCCGGGGCTTCGGTCTTGGCGGCGGGCGCGGCGGCGTCGGCCGGTGGCGCGGACGATTGCGAGGCGCAACCGGCGATGAACAGGAGCACGGCGGCGGCCGCGCTCGAAACAGCGAGCTTCCTCATGAAATTTCCCTCTGATGAACCATTGGACAAGACGTGGATGTGGGCGCCGGTGGTCCGGCGCGCCTGCCTTCCCTGCAGGGGGACGGCCGCCTCGGCGGCCGTCCGGTCGTCAGCCGCGCGGTCCGCGCTCGCCGACGTAGATCTCGACGCGGCGGTTCTGCGCCCGGCCCGCGTCGCTGTTGTTGTCGGCGATCGGCTCGTGCGAGCCGCGGCCCTCGATGCGGAAGATGGCCGCGTTCACGCCGCGCGCCACCAGGTAGTCGCGCGTGCTCGCGGCGCGGTCGACCGACAGCGGGTTGTTGATGGCGTCGGAGCCGGTGCTGTCGGTGTGGCCGATGATGCGCACCTCGGCGGCCGGGTTGTTGCGCAGGCCGCTGGCGAACTGGTCGAGCACCGGCGCGAAGTTGGGCTTGATGTTCGAGCGGCCCACGTCGAAGGAGACGTCGCTCGGGATCGCGAGCTTGAGCTCGTTGTTGGGGGTTTGCGTCACGGCCACGCCGGTGCCTTGGGTGGCGGCTTCCATCTGGCGCTTCTGCGCTTCCATGCGCTGCGACCACAGGTAGCCGCCGAGCGCGCCGGCCGCCGCGCCGACCACGGCACCGGTGCCGATCGCCCCGCGGTTGCCGCCGGTGGCCGAGCCGATGACGGCGCCGCCCAGGGCGCCAGCGCCCGCGCCGATGGCGGTGTTGCGCTGCGTGTCGGACATGCCGCCGCCCGCGCAGCCCGCGAGAACGATGGCGAGCGAGGTGGTGGCGAGTACGAGTTTCTTCATGGCGATCCCTTTCGAGGTTGGTTCAAGCGGGCACAGCTTAGCCTTGCGGCGGCTGGGATGGTACGGCTTCCGGGGCCGTCCTGAAACACCGGAAGCCGCGACAGGGCCCGTGATTGCTCGCTGGATTGCTACCAAAGTAATAGCCAATGGGCCGTTCTCCGACAGCGCGCGTCGACCCGGGACTGCAGGAGGAATTCACGGATGCGGCGGCGGGTCTTGTTGGTCCTTCGCGTCCCCCGCCTTGGGCTCGTCCTCCTCGTGCAGCTCGCCCTTCTTGCGGCCCGAGAACATGGTCCACCAGACGATGCCGATGAACAGGAGTCCGGCCGCGAGGGCTTCAAGCAAAATCAAACCCATGAGAAATGGACTCCAGTGGCTGGTTGGGCTCGCGATCGTAGCAACGCTGGCCGGCTGCTCCGTCGGGCCGCGCGTGCCCGACACCCCCACCCGCCCCCCCGTCGTGCAGCCGCCGCGCGACCTCGGCCCCCTCACCGGATCGATGGCGCATCCCAAGAGCCGCTGGGTGCCTGTCGGCTGGGCCGAGCTGCCGGGCTTCGGCGAGGACCCGTTGCACGAGGCCTGGATCGCGCTGGTGGCGAACTGCTCGCGGCCCAATGCCGCCTTCGCGCCGCTGTGCCGCGAGGTGCGCCAGCTCGCGATCGCGAGCCTGGACGAGCAGCGCCAGTGGATGACCCAGCGGCTGCAGCCCTACCGCGTCGAGTCGCTCGCCGGCTCGAGCGAGGGCAAGCTCACCAGCTACTACGAGCCGGTGTACGAGGCCTCGCGCGTGCCGACCGCGCAGTTCAACATCCCGCTCTACCAGGTGCCCGCGGGCTTCGTGCCGCGCCGTCCCTGGTACACGCGCCAGGAGATCGAGACCCTGCCCGAGGCCCAGGCCGCGCTGCGCGGCCGCGAGATCGCCTGGATGGCCGACCCCATCGACGCGCTGATGCTGCACATCCAGGGCTCGGGCCGGCTGCGCCTGACCGAGGCCGACGGCTCGCAGCGCACGGTGCGCATGGCCTTCGCCGGCACCAACGAGCAGCCCTACCGCAGCGTGCAGCAGTGGCTGATGTCGCAGGGCGTGACCAAGGTCGGCCGCTGGCCCGACGACACCAAGGCCTGGGTGGCGCAGAACCCGCAGCGCGTGTCGCAGCTCCTGTGGAGCAATCCGCGCTACGTGTTCTTCCGCGAGGAGGACCTGAACGAGGTCGATGCCGCCTTCGGCCCGCGCGGCGCCCAGGGCGTGCCGCTGACCGCGGGCCGCTCGATCGCGGTCGACCGCGAGAGCATCCCCTACGGCACCCCGGTATGGCTGGCCTCCGCGGGCCCGTCCGCGCAGCTGCAGAAGCTGGTGGTGGCGCAGGACACCGGCAGCGCCATCGTCGGCGCGGTGCGCGCCGACTACTTCGCGGGCACCGGCGCCGATGCCGGGCGCTTCGCGGCGAGCATGAACCAGTCGCTGCGCCTGTGGGCGCTGTGGCCGAAGCAGCTGCCGCCGCCTTGACTCCGCGCGGGGCTCGATGCCTCGTCCATTCATCGGGGGCTCGAAGCCCCCTTTTTTTCGTCCGCATCTGGATGCCGGGGGCCGTCGCATGGCGGCATCGTGACAACCACAAAAACACAGGTCGAATGAACCTGAACAGAAGCTGACCAATTCACGGAACTGTCATTCGTTCTACCTAACTTCGCGGGCTGGTTTCTTTTCCAACCCACGAGAAAGACAGCGCGCATGACCGCACCTACCCGCGACGACCCTTCGTACGATCTCGACGACGTCGGCACCAATCCCAGCAAGAACCCGTCGTTCAACGACCTGATCGCTTCGCGCCTGAGCCGCCGCCATCTGTTCGGCCTGGGCGTCGGCACCGCCGGCACCGCGCTGCTGCAGGCCTGCGGCGGTGGTGGCGGCGGTGGCGGGTTCCTGCCCATCGTCCCGCCCCCGCCCGCGCCGGCACCCCCGCCGCCCGCGCCCCCGGCACCGCTGAAGCTCAACTTCAATCCCGTGGCCAAGAGCCTCGCCGACGTGGTCACCGTGCCCGCCGGCTATACCGCCAGCGTGCTCTTCCGCCTGGGCGACCCGATGGCCGCCGGCGTGGCCGCGTACAAGAACGACGGCACCGACGATCCGGCCACCTACGACCGCCGCGCTGGCGACCACCACGACGGCATGACCTTCTTCGGCATGAACGGCTCGAACAAGTGGGATGCCGTCAACGCGACGCGCGGCCTGCTGGTGATGAACCACGAGGCCATCACGCCGCTGTTCCTGCATCCCACCGGCCAGACCGTGGCCGGCGGCGTGCGCACCGTGGCCGACGAGGTCAAGCGCGAGTTCTACCTGCACGGCGTCAGCGTGATCGAGGTCGTCAAGAACGGCAACGCCTGGAGCTACAAGCAGGACTCGAGCTTCAACCGCCGCGTCCACACGCTGACCGAGATGGCTTTCTCGGGCCCGGCCGCCAGGACCGACTACCTGAAGACCAAGTTCTCGGCCGACGGCAGCAAGACCCGCGGCACGGTCAACAACTGCGCCAACGGCACCACGCCCTGGGGCACCTACCTGACCTGCGAGGAGAACTGGGCCGGCTACTTCCGCCGCGTCGCCGCCACCGACAACCCCAAGCGCAGCGACAAGGAAAAAGCGTCCTTCGCGCGCTACGGCGTCTCCGGCACCGGCCGCGAACTCTGGGCCACCGTCACGCCCGACACCGCCGACAACCAGTACGGCCGCTGGAACACCGAGCTGCTCGGCGCCAGCGCCACCGCCGACTACCGCAACGGCCACAACACCTACGGCTGGGTGGTCGAGATCGATCCCTTCAACCCCTCGAGCACGCCGAAGAAGCGCACCGCGCTCGGTCGCTTCGGCCACGAAGGTGCCTGCCTCGGCCCGGTCGTGGTCGGCAAGCCGCTGGTCTGGTACATGGGCGACGACTCGCGCAACGAGTACATCTACAAGTTCGTCTCGACGAAGAACTGGGATGCGGCCGACATCGGCGGCGGCATGGCCGCGGGCGACAAGTACATGGACGACGGCCGCCTCTACGTGGCGCGCTTCGATGCCGACGGCACCGGCAAGTGGCTCGAGCTCAAGCTCGGCGTCAACGGCATCACCTCGAGCAACACCGTCTACGCCTTCGCCGACGCGGCCGACGTGCTGATCAACGCGCGCCTGGCCGCCGATTCCGCCGGCGCGACCAAGATGGACCGTCCCGAGTGGACCGCCGTGAACCCGAAGAACGGCGACGTCTACGTGACGCTGACCAACACCAACGCGAGCTCGCGTCCGATCGCCTCGACCGATGGCGCCAACCCGCGCTTCTACAACGACAAGAAGAACAACGAGACGACGAACCAGATCGGCAACCCGAACGGCCACATCGTGCGTTTCGCCGACGACAACGCCGACCCGGCGGCGCTGAGCTTCAAGTGGGACGTCTACCTGTTCGGCGCGCGCTCCACCGCCGCGGCCGACGTCAACGTGTCGCAGCTCTCGGCCGACAACGACTTCTCGAGCCCCGACGGCATGTGGTTCAGCCACGCCGCGCCGGGCCTGCTGTGGCTGCAGACCGACGACGGTGCCTACACCGACGTCACCAACTGCATGCTGCTGGCGGCCCTGCCGGGCAAGCTCGGCGACGGCGGCGCGAAGGTGATCACCAACACCGACGGCACGACCACGCGCACGCAGAACACCTTCGTGGGCAAGGCCCCGGGCACCGACGGCCTGCGCCGCTTCCTGGTGGGACCGAAGGACTGCGAGCTGACCGGCATCGCCGAGTCGGGCGACGGCCGCGCGCTGTTCGTGAACATCCAGCATCCCGGCGAGACCACGCCCACCGGCGACATCGGCGATCCGGCCAAGTTCGGCAGCCACTGGCCGCAGGGCGGCAACGCCCGCCCGCTCTCGGCCACGCTGGTGATCACGAAGGACGACGGCGGTCTCATCGGCCTCTGAGCGACCGTGCCGCGGACCGGCGAGGCCGGTCCGCGGACACGATTCCCGAGCGTGGACGACACGCGGCCGTCGTCACGGCCGCGTGCGTGGTGTCACGGCCTTGTCATGTGCGATGCATGCCGTCGTCACAGTAGTTAACTAAGGTTCGCGGCTGACCGGCAGCGGAGAGAAACAGAGGCTGCACGGTCGTCCTCGACACCCCACGACAACTCGGGAGAAATCCATGTCCGATTCCACCAAGGCGCAGTCCGGCGCCTCGCGCCGCCACGCCCTCAAACTGCTCGGCGCCGCACCGATGCTGCCGCTCGGCGGCGTTGCCTTCCTGACCGCCTGCGGCGGTGGCGGAGGCGGCGGCGGCTTCCTGCCCGTCATTCCTCCGGCACCCGCGCCCGCACCCGCACCGGCGCCCGCCGCGCAGTTCAAGTCGGCCGAATTCACCGGCATGGCCGCCCCCACGCTGGCCGACCCCGCGGCCATGGCCACCACCACGGTCGGTTCCACGCTGAAGATCTCGTTCGACAACGGCAGCTCGACCGAGTACCGCCTTGCCTACCAGCCCTTCTTCCTGACCGGCGACCTGGTGTCGGACGGCAAGGGCGGCAAGGTCCTGGCCGGCGGCTACTACGACATCAAGAACCAGCCCATCCTCGACAAGTCGGTGCCGGCCAACACGCGCCAGTTCTACTCCGACAGCCCCGACGGCACCTCGCTGCTGACCGTGCCGAATGCCAAGGTCGACGGCGTCAAGGGCAAGCCGGTGTTCGCCGTGGTCCAGTTCGAATACACCACGCGCGACCTCGCCGGCAACAGCACCTACGGCACGCTGCCCTCGCCCATCGCCGTGCTCACGCTCGACCAGGACCAGGCCACCGGCAAGCTCAGCCTGGTGAAGTACCACAACGTCGACATGTCGAGCGCGCACGGCCTGTGGATCACCTGCGGCGCGAGCCTGTCGCCCTGGGGCACCCACCTGTCGAGCGAGGAGTACGAGCCCGACGCGGCCAGCATCTCCACCAACACGATGTTCAAGGCCTACAGCAAGAACGTGTTCGGCGACGAGACCACGGCCAACCCCTACCACTATGGCCACCTGCCCGAGATCACCGTCAATGCCGACGGCACCGGCAGCGTGAAGAAGCACTACTGCATGGGCCGCATCTCGCACGAGCTGATCCAGGTCATGCCCGACATGCGCACCGCCATCATGGGCGACGACTACACCAACGGCGGCTTCTTCATGTTCGTCGCCGACAAGGAGAAGGACCTGTCGGCCGGCACGCTCTACGTCGCCAAGTACGACGCGGGCTACTCGATCGACCCGGCCGCCGCCGCCACGAAGATGTCGTGGATCAAGCTCGGCCACGCCACCAGTGCCGAGATCGAGGCCCTGGCCAATACGCTCAAGGCCAGCGACATCATGGACGTGGTCTACACCGACCCGTCGGACGCGAGCTACACCAAGATGTTCTGCGACGGCGCCGCTAACTGGGTCCGCCTGAAGCCGGGCATGGAGAAGGCCGCCGCCTTCCTCGAGACCCACCGCTACGCCAACCTCAAGGGCGCGAGCATGGCCTTCACCAAGATGGAAGGCACGACCGTCAACATCAAGGACAAGGTCGCCTACTCGGCGCTGCAGAACATCCAGGACTCGATGGTCAGCGGCGGCAAGGGCTGGACCGCCGCCACCAACATCGCGCTGCCGAAGAAGCTCAGCGCGGGTGGCGTGATGGCCCACAACCTCGCGGGCGGCCAGAAGGACGGCGACGGCGCCGCGATCGTCAGCGAATGGGTGCCGACCCAGACCCGCGCACTGATCGTGGGCGAGGACATCGCGTCCGACGCGCTGGGCAATACCTCGAACCCGGACATCATCGGCAACCCCGACAACCTGAAGTTCTCCGAGAAGATGCGCACCCTCTTCATCGGCGAGGACAGCAGCAGCCACGTCAACAACTTCCTGTGGGCGTACAACGTCGACACCAAGAAGCTGTCGCGCATCATGTCGATCCCCGCGGGCGGCGAGTCGACCGGCCTGCATGCCGTGGACGAGATCAACGGCTGGACCTACATCATGAGCAACTTCCAGCACCCGGGCGACTGGGGCGGCATCCACTCGAAGGTCCAGGCCACGCTCGATCCGTACGTGCGCGCGAACTACAAGGAACGCTACGCTGCGGCCGTCGGCTACCTCACGGCCGACCCGATCCAGCCGAAGCTCTCGAAGTAATCGGCCCCGCCGAAGAGATCAGGACGGCGCTGTCGGCAACGGCAGCGCCGTTTTGTATCGCACCTGCTTGAGCGCAAAGCTCGAGCGGATCTTCTCGATGCCCGGGATCGGCGTGAGCTGCTCGAGGATGAACTTCTCGAGCGCCGCCATGTCCGCCACCGCGATGCGGATCAGGTAGTCGCTGTCGCCGGTCATCAGGTAGCACTCCATCACCTCGTCGTGCTCGGCGATGCGCTGCTCGAAGTCGGCCAGCGACTGCTTGCTCTGCGTCGTGAGGCTGATCGAGATGAACACGTTGAGGCCCAGGCCCAGCGCCTTGGCGCTCGCGAGCGCCACGTAGCGGTCGATCACGCCCTCGGTCTCGAGCAGCTTCACGCGCGCGAGGCAGGGCGAGGGCGACAGGTGCACGCGGCGTGCGAGTTCCACGTTCGACAGCGCGCCGTCGCGCTGCAATTCGTCGAGGATGCGCAGGTCGATCGCGTCGAGTTGCATGAAATGCCGTGATCTGATGGATTGGCGGAATTTTATGCCGACGAGCCGTCAAGTTGCGGGCCGCAGCAGTAGCCAATTCTTTTCGTGGCGGCTTAAAGTGCCGACATGAACGCCCCGATTTCCGCCGACCAGATCCGTGCCCTGCTGCTCGACGAGGCAGCGCTGTCGCACGACCCCGATCCCGCCGAGACCGCCGAATGGCGCGAGTCCTTCCTCGCGCTGGCGCAGGTCCACGGGCCGCAGCGCGCGCGCCAGATGCTCGACGAACTCGCACGGCTCGCGCGCCAGCAGCGCATCGGCTGGCAGCCGGAGCTGTCGACGCCGTACGTCAACACCATCGCGGCCGAGGACCAGCCGCCGTTCCCGGGCGACCTCGCCGTCGAGGAGAAGCTGGCCTCGCTGATGCGCTGGAACGCGCTCGCGATGGTGGCCAAGGCCAACCAGGCCTATGGCGAGCTCGGCGGGCACATCGCGAGCTATGCGAGCGCGGCCGACCTGTTCGAGACCGGCTTCAACCATTTCTTCCATGCGCGCAGCGCCGCCCATGGTGGCGACCTCGTGTTCTTCCAGCCGCACAGCGCGCCCGGCGTCTATGCGCGCGCCTACCTCGAGGGGCGCCTGAGCGAAGGCGACCTCGCGCACTACCGCCAGGAACTCACCGCGCCCGCCTTCGTCGACGGCAGCGGCGCGCGCGGCCTGTGCAGCTATCCGCATCCCTACCTGATGCCGGACTTCTGGCAGTTCCCCACCGGCTCGATGGGGATCGGCCCGATCAGCTCGATCTACCACGCGCGCTTCATGCGCTACCTCTCGCACCGCAACCTGCTGAACTGCGAGGGCCGCAAGGTCTGGGGCGTGTTCGGCGACGGCGAGATGGACGAGCCCGAATCGATGAGCGCGCTGACCCTGGCCGCGCGCGAGAAGCTCGACAACCTCGTGTGGGTGGTCAACTGCAACCTGCAGCGGCTCGACGGCCCGGTGCGCGGCAACGGCCGCATCATCGACGAGCTCGAGAAGCTGTTCGCGGGCGCCGGCTGGAACGTCATCAAGCTGGTCTGGGGCAGCGACTGGGACGGCCTGTTCGCGCGCGACACCAGCGGTGCGCTGGCGCGCGCCTTCGCCGCCACCGTCGATGGCCAGATGCAGACCTTCGCGGCCAAGGACGGCCGCTTCAACCGCGACAACTTCTTCGGCCAGAACCCCGAGCTCGCGCGCCTGGCCGAGGGCATGACCGACGAGCAGATCGACCGCCTCAAGCGCGGTGGGCACGACCTCGTGAAGATCCATGCCGCCTATGCCGCGGCGGCCGCCCACAAGGGCCGGCCCACCGTGATCCTGGCCCACACCAAGAAGGGCTACGGCATGGGCAGCGCGGCCCAGGGCAAGATGACCACGCACTCGCACAAGAAGATGGGCGAGGTCGACCTGATCGAGTTCCGCGACCGCTTCGACCTGCCGCTGAGCGACGCGCAGGCCGCCGCCATGGACTTCTACCGCCCGGCCGAGGACAGCGCCGAGATGCGCTACCTGCGCCAGCACCGCGAGGCGCTCGGCGGCGCCATGCCGCGCCGCGAGACCGCCTGCGAAGCGGTGGCCAAGCCCGACATCGCGAACTACGCGCAGTTCGCGGTCGCGGCCGCTGGCAAGGAGATGAGCACCACCATGGCCTTCGTGCGCCTGCTGGGCAACCTGCTCAAGGACAAGGCGCTGGGCCCGCGCATCGTGCCGATCGTGGCCGACGAGGCGCGCACCTTCGGCATGGCGAACCTGTTCAAGCAGGTCGGCATCTATTCGAGCGTGGGCCAGCGCTACGCGCCCGAGGATATCGGCTCGGTGCTCAGCTACCGCGAGGCCACCGACGGCCAGATCCTCGAGGAAGGCATCAGCGAGGCCGGCGCCATCGCGAGCTGGACCGCCGCGGCCACCAGCTACAGCGTGCACGGCCTGGCGATGCTGCCGTTCTACATCTACTACTCGATGTTCGGCTTCCAGCGCGTGGGCGACGCGATCTGGGCCGCGGCCGACCAGCGCGCGCGCGGCTTCCTGCTCGGCGCCACCTCGGGCCGCACCACGCTCGGCGGCGAGGGACTGCAGCACCAGGACGGCAGCAGCCACCTCGTGGCCGCCACCATTCCCAACTGCAAGGCCTACGACCCGGCCTACGCGGGCGAGATGGCGGTGATCGTCGACGCGGGCATCCGCGAGATGATGGTCGAGCAGCAGGACGTGTTCTATTACGTCACGCTGATGAACGAGAACTACGCGCAGCCCGACGTGCCGGCCGGTGCGGAAGGCGACATCCTGCGCGGCTGCTACCGCTTCGGCACCTACGCGCCGGCAGCGGGCAAGGCGAAGAAGAAGGTCACCTTGCTGGGCTCGGGCGCGATCCTCACCGAGGTCGTGAAGGCCGCGCAGCTGCTGGCCGACGAGGGCATCGAGGCCGAGGTGTTCAGCGTCACGAGCTGGAGCGAGCTCGCGCGCGACGGCCTGGCCTGCGAGCAGCGCGCGATCTCGGGCGAGGACGCCGGAGAGTCCTTCGTCGCGCGCCAGCTCGGCCAGGGCAAGGCGCCGATCGTCGCCGCCACCGACTACGTGCGCGCCGTGCCCGAGAGCATCCGCGCCTTCCTGCCCGCGGGTCGCCGCTACCTCACGCTGGGCACCGACGGTTTCGGGCGCAGCGACACGCGCGCCGCCCTGCGCGGCTTCTTCGGCGTCGACGCGCAGAGCATCGCGAAGGCCGCGCGGCACGCGCTGGGCTGACCCGCCGCACCGGCCGGCCACGCCGAAAGTGGCCGGATCCGTGGGGTCGTTGTCGTTGCGGCCAATCGCGGCGCGCATGACACTGCCCGCATGCAAACACCGCGCGCCATCGCCTGCACGATCTACCCCGATGTCCAGGTGCTGGACGTCACCGGTCCGCTGCAGGTGTTCGCCTCGGCCAACGTCGAGCTGCAGCGCCAGGGCCGTCCCGCCGGCTACTCGCTGCACCTGCTGGCCGACGCGGTGGGGCCGGTGGCATGCTCGGCCGGCTTCTCGCTGCTGGCCGAGGCCGCGCGCGAGGATGAGGACCCGGCGCGCTTCGACACCGTGCTCGTGCCCGGCGGCTGGGGCGCCGAGGACCAGCTGAGCAACGAGGCCCTGCTGGCCTGGCTGCGGCGCGCCGAGCCGCGCGTGCGCCGGCTCGGCTCGGTCTGCTCGGGCGCGCTGATCCTCGCGCAGGCCGGCTTGCTCGATGGCCGCCTCGCCACCACCCACTGGGACAGCGTCGAGGCGCTGCGCACGCGTCATCCCGCGGTCGAGGTGGCGGCCGACCGGCTCCACACCTACGACCCGAGCGGGCGCGAGGGCGACGGCCATGTCTTCACCTCGGCCGGCGTCACCACCGGCATCGACCTCGCGCTGGCGCTGGTCGAGCACGACCTCGGCCGCGCGATCGCGCTGGCGGTGGCGCGCCGGCTCGTGATGTTCCTGCGCCGGCCCGGCGGGCAGGCGCAGTTCAGCCGCTTCCTCGCGCCCGAGGCCACGCATGCGCCGCGGCTGTCGTCGCTGCTCGAATGGATCCCGGGCCAGCTCGCGGGCGACCTCTCGCTCGAGGCGCTGGCCGAGCGCGCCTGCATGCCGCCGCGCACCCTGAGCCGCGTGTTCCGGCGCGAGCTCGGCATGACGCCCGGCCACTACGTCGAGCGGGTGCGCGTCGAGGCCGCCTCGGCCTTGCTGGCCCATGCGCAGACCTCGGTGTCGACGGTCGCGCGGCTGTGCGGCTTCGGCCATCCCGAGACGCTGCGGCGCAGCTTCCACAAGCACCTCGCCGTGAGCCCGCAGGCCTTCGTGCAGCGCTTCGGCGCCGGGGGCTGAGCGATGCAGTTGCTGCGCAATCCCGCGATCCGCCTGCTGTTCCTCGGCCAGGCGCTCTACTGGTCGTGCTCCATCATCGGCATCACGCTGACCTCGGTCGCGGGCCTGCGGCTCGCGCCCTGGCCCGCGCTGGCCACCCTGCCGCTCGCGCTGCTGGTGCTCGGCAACCTCGCGGCCGTGTCGCCGCTGTCGATGTTCATGCAGCGGCGCGGCCGCCGCCACGGCCTGATGGGCGGCGCGCTGCTCGGCGTGGTGGGCGGGCTGGTCTGCGCCACGGGCCTGGGGCTCGGCAGCTTCGCGCTGTTCTGCCTCGGCGCCGCCTGCATCGGCGGCTACCAGGCCTCGGCCGGCTTCTACCGATATGCCGCGCTCGAGGCCGTCGAGCCGCGCCACAAGGGCCGCGCCGCCGCGCTGGTGGTCGGCGGCGGTGTCTGCGCAGCGGTGTTCGCGCCCGCCATCGCGGTCTGGACTCGCAATGCGCTGCCCGTGCCCTTCGCGGGCGCCTACCTCGCGATCGCGGTGCTCGCGCTGTGCGGCGTGGCCGCCATGTCGCGCTTGCGCGAGGGCGCGGCGCCGCCGGCCGTGGCGCGCGGCTGGGCCCAGATGCGCGTGCTGCTCGCGCGGCCGATGCTGCGCGCCGCCATCCTCATGACCGCCATCGGCCACGGCCTCATGGTGCTGGCGATGAACGCGACCCCGCTCGCGATGGACTTCTGCGGCTTCTCCGCCGCCGCGGCCGCGCAGGTGATCCAGTGGCATGTGCTCGGCATGTTCGCGCCGGCCTTCTTCGCCGGCGCGCTGGTCGACCGCTGGGGCAGTCGCCGCGTCGCGATGCTGGGCTCGGCGATCCTCGCGACCAGCGCCGCGGTCGCGCTCTCGGGCCAGGACTTCGCGCACTTCCTCGCGAGCTCGCTGCTGCTGGGCCTGGGCTGGAACCTGATGCTGATCGCCGGCACCACGCTGCTGGCCGAAGCCCATGCCGAGCACGAGCGCGGCCCGGCGCAGGCGCTGATGGAACTGAGCAACGGCACCACGGCCGTGCTGATGTCCTTCGGCTCGGGCGCGCTGCTCGCGGGCGTGGGGTGGACCGCGATCAATCTCGCGATGCTGCCGCTGCTGGCGTTCGCGCTGACGCTGCTGTGGCTCAACGCGCGGCCGGCGGTCGAACGCGCCTAGGAGGCGTTGCAAGGGCCTGCGTTAGAGTCGCAGCCCATTCATGACCGCCCGCTTCCAATCGCTCGCCCCCGCCGTCCGCCTGGCCGACCAGGTGGCCGATGCGCTGGCGGCCGAGGTGCGCAGCGGGCGCTTGTCCGAGGGCGACCGGCTGCCGACCGAGTCCGCGCTGGCCGAGCAGTTCGGCGTCAGCCGCACGGTGGTGCGCGAGGCGGTGTCGCGGCTCAAGTCGCTCGGGCTGGTCGATTCGCGCCAGGGCAGCGGCGTCTATGTGCGCGCGGCCGGGGTCGAGCCGCTGCGCTTCGAACTGCCGCACGTGGCCTCGCGCGAGGCGGTGATCCAGATGGTCGAGCTGCGCCGTGCGCTCGAGGCCGAGGTGGCGGCCCTGGCGGCCGAGCGCCGCACCGACGAGGACGTGCGCCGCATCCGCGACGCGATCGCGGCGCTGCATGCGGCAGTGGCCGTCGGCGGCAACGGCGCCGAGGAGGACGTGCGCTTCCATCGCGCCATCGCCGAGGCCGCGCGCAACCCGTTCCTGATCGGCACCCTGCAGTACCTGCGGCAGTTCCTGCATGGCGCCACCCGCGTCACGCGCGCCAACGAGGCGCGCCGCGCCGACTTCGCGCGCGAGGTGGCGCAGGAACACGCGCGCATCGTCGAGGCGATCGAGGCCGGCGATGCGCTGCGCGCGCGCGAGGCCGCCAAGACCCACATGGACAACGCGATCCGCCGCATCGAGCAGGCCGACCCGGCCTTCTGGCAGCAGGAGGGCGCGCAGCTCGCGCGGCCGCTGGTCGAGGGGCTGCAGGAGAGCGCGGCGGCCGGCAAGGGGCGGCGCAAGAAGGCTTCCTGAGAGTCGGTCGGGGGGGCGGTCGGGGGAATTCCGGGCAAGACAAAGTCGCTTCAAATTTGTATGATGACCTGACAAATCATCCTGCCCCTTCCTCCATGACCACTTCCTCCCCTCCCGTCGTCGGCCTCGTGGGCCTCGGCGCCATGGGCGCCGGCATGGCGCGGTCGCTGCGCCGCGCGGGCCATGCGCCGCACGTGTTCGACCTGCGCCGCGAGGCCGCGCAGGCCTTCGCGCGCGACGGCGGCACCGCCTGCGACACGCTGGCCGCGCTCGGCGCCGCCAGCGACATCGTGATCTCGGTCGTCGTGAACGCGCAGCAGACCGAGACGGTGCTGTTCGGCGACGGCGACACGCCGGGCTGCGCGGCCTCGATGAAGCCCGGCAGCCTGTTCGTGATGTGCTCGACCGTCGACCCGAACTGGTCGGTGGCGCTCGAGGCGCGGCTCAAGAAGCTCGGCCTGCTCTACCTCGACGCGCCGATCTCGGGCGGCGCCGCCAAGGCCGCGAACGGCCAGATGACGATGATGACCGCCGGCACGCCCGCGGCCTACGAAAAGGCCGGCGGCGTGCTCGACGCGATGGCCGCCAAGGTCTACCGGCTCGGCGACAGCGCGGGCGCGGGCAGCAAGGTGAAGGTCATCAACCAGCTGCTGGCCGGCGTGCACATCGCGGCCGCGGCCGAGGCCATGGCGCTGGGCCTGCGCGAGGGCGTGGACCCGGCCGCGCTCTACGAGGTCATCACCCACAGCGCGGGCAACAGCTGGATGTTCGAGAACCGCATGGCGCACGTGCTCGCGGGCGACTACACGCCGCTGTCGGCGGTCGACATCTTCGTGAAGGACCTGGGCCTGGTGCTCGACGTGGCGCGCGGCAGCAAGTTTCCGCTGCCGCTGTCGTCCACGGCGCACCAGATGTTCATGCAGGCCTCGACCGCGGGCCATGCGCGCGAGGACGACAGCGCGGTGATCAAGATCTTCCCGGGCATCACGCTGCCTGCCCCGACATCCACTCCAGAATGACGACCATGAACATCCTCATCACCGGCGGCTGCGGCTTCCTCGGCGCGCGCCTCGCTCGCACGCTGCTCGCCCAGGGACCGCTGGCGCTGGCCGGCGCCGCGCCGCAGCCCATCGAACGCATCGTGCTGGCCGACCGCGTGGCGCCGCCGGCCGACCTCGCGGCCGACGCGCGCGTGCAGTTCCTGCAGGGCGACCTGCTCGAGCAGGCGCAAAGCGGCGCGCTGCCGATCGCCAGCAGCCAGCTCGTGTTCCACTTGGCCGCCGCCGTCAGCGGCGAATGCGAGGCCGACTTCGACCTCGGCATGCGCAGCAACCTCGACACCACGCGCGCGCTGCTCGAGGCCGCGCGCCGCGCCGGCCATGCGCCGGTGTTCGTGTTCTCGAGTTCGGTCGCGGTGTTCGGCGATTCGCCCGAGCAGCGGCTGCCGGCGTTGATCGAGGACACGACGCTGCCCACGCCGCAGAACAGCTACGGCATCCAGAAGTTCGTCGGCGAGCAACTGGTGGCCGACTTCACGCGCAAGGGCTTCGTGCAGGGCCGCAACGTGCGGCTGATGACGGTGTCGGTGCGTCCGGGCCGGCCCAACGGCGCGGCCTCGAGCTTCCTCAGCGGCATGCTGCGTGAACCGCTCGCGGGCGAACGCGCGCGCTGCCCGGTCGCGCCCGACACGCCGGTGGCGCTGGCCTCGCCCGGCAACACCATCGCGGGCATCGTGCGCGCGGCCACGGCCAGCGGCGCCGAGTGGGGCGCGCGCACGGCGGTCAACCTGCCCGCGCTGACCACCACCGTGCGCGAGATGGCGCAGGCGCTCGAGCGCATCGCGGGCACCGAGGCGACGAGCCTGATCGACTGGGAACCCGACGCGGCGATCGCGAAGATCGTCACGAGCTGGCCCAGCCGCGTGCATGCGGCGCGTGCCGAGGCGCTGGGCCTGAAGGCCGATGCCAGCTTCGACGCGATCCTGCGCGACTACGTGCGCGAGAACCCGCAGGCCGTGAAGCTCGCGGTGAAGGGCTGAGCCATGGCGAAGCTGCTGCTCGGCTGCATCGCCGACGATTTTACCGGCGCCACCGATCTCGCCAACAACCTGGTGCGCGCGGGCATGCGCGTGGTGCAGACGATCGGCGTGCCCGCGGGGCCGCTGGCGGCCGACGTGGATGCGGTGGTGGTGGCGCTCAAGTCTCGCACCATCGCGCCGGCCGAGGCCATCGCGCAGTCGCTCGAGGCGCTGCGCTGGCTGCAGGCGCAGGGCGCGCAACAGATCTACTTCAAGTACTGCTCGACCTTCGACAGCACGCCGCAGGGCAACATCGGCCCGGTGACCGAGGCGCTGATGGAGGCGCTGGGCTGCGACTTCACCATCGCCACGCCGGCCTTCCCCGACAACAAGCGCACGGTGTTCAAGGGCTACCTGTTCGCGGGCGAGGTGCTGCTCAACGAGAGCGGCATGCAGAACCATCCGTTGACGCCGATGACCGACCCGAACCTGGTGCGGGTGCTGCAGGCGCAGTGCGGGCGCAAGGTGGGGTTGATCGATCACGCGGTGGTGGCGCGCGGCGCGGAAGCGATCGAAGCGCGCATCGCGCAGCTGAAGGCCGAGGGCGTGTCGATCGCGATCGTCGACGCGGTGTCGAACGACGACCTGCTGCGCATGGGCCCGGCACTCGCGAAGCTGCCGCTGGTCACCGCGGGCTCGGGCGTGGCCATCGGCCTGCCGGCCAATTTCGGGCTCGCACCCTCCTCGCAGGCCAGCGCGCTGCCGAAGGCCGGCGGCCGCACGGCGGTGGTGTCGGGCAGCTGCTCGCTGGCCACCAACCGGCAGGTGCTCGACTTCATCGGCCGTGGCGGCGCGGCATTGGCCATCGATCCTCTGCGCATCGCGGCCGGTGTCGATGTCGCGGCGGAGGCGTTGGCTTGGGCCGCGCCGCTGATCGACAGGGGGCCGGTGCTCGTCTACTCCACGGCCGAAGCCGGTGCCGTGAAGTCGGTGCAAGGCCAACTGGGCGTGGAAGAGGCCGGCGCGATGGTCGAGCGCACCATCGCCGCGATCGCGCGCGGGCTGGTCGAGCACGGTGTGCGCCAGCTCGTGGTGGCGGGCGGCGAAACCTCCGGTGCCTGCGTGCAGGCGCTCGGCATCGCGCAGATGCAGATCGGGCCGCAGATCGATCCGGGGGTGCCATGGTGTCATGCGCGTTCCTCGTTGGCGCCTGACACTGGGGTGCATATCGCCTTGAAGTCGGGGAACTTCGGGGGGGATGATTTCTTTACCAAGGCGTTTGCGGTGTTGGGGTGATGCCTTGGGGTGTTGACAGGTCGGGGCGGGCGTGCGCCGATGGGGTACTCCCCTCCGCGAATGTCCCCCGCCTTCGGCTCCTCCTTTATTTCGCTGCGGGGAGTACCCCATCGACACACGCCAGATGCGCAGCGCCTGATCGGCCGGCATCACTGCAGCGCTTCCTGTGCACGCGCCCCGAACAAGCCAAAAAAACCATGACCGAAACAGAAGCAAGAGAAGAGATCTGCCGCACGGCAAAAAGCCTGTTCGACCGAGGCTACGTCCACGCCACGGCCGGCAACATCAGCGTGCGCCTGGAAGACGGCGGTTTCCTCATCACCCCGACCGATGCCTGCCTGGGCTTCCTCGACCCCGCGCGGCTCGCGAGGCTCGATGCGCAGGGGCAACAGACCAGCGGTGACCGTGCCAGCAAGACCATCGCACTGCACATGCGCATCTACGAAGCAGCGCGAGCATTCGATGTCGACACCGCCTGCGTGATCCACACCCACAGCTCCCATTGCGTCGCGCTCACCTTGAGCGGAGCCAGCGACGAACTGCTGCCCGCCCTTACGCCCTATTTCGTGATGAAGGTCGGCCACGTGCCGCGCATCCACTACCACCGCCCGGGTGCGCCCGAAGCAGCGGCCGAGGTCGCGCAGGCCATCGCGCAGCGTGGCGCGGCCGGCGTGCCGATCCGCGCCGTGATGCTCGACCGCCTCGGCCCCAACGTATGGCACGACACCCCCGCCGCCGCGATGGCCGTGCTCGAGGAACTCGAGGAGACCGCCAGGCTCCACCTTATGACGCGCGACCATGCCACGCCACCCGCGCCGCTGTCGCCCGAACAGATCGCCGAACTGCGCGCGACTTTCGGCGCGCGCTGGTAAGTTCGTTCGAGACCACAATCGCCAGAACTTCAAAGAGACAACGCCATGCCACGCTTCGCCGCCAACCTCTCGATGCTCTATCCCGAGCTGGACTTCCTCGACCGCTTCGATGCCGCCGCGAAGGACGGCTTCGAGGCCGTCGAGTACCTGTTCCCCTATGCCTTCTCCAAGGAGGACATCGTCGCGCGCCTCCGGCACAACGGCCTGCAACAGGTGCTCTTCAATGGCCCGCCCGGCAATTGGGAGGGCGGCGAACGCGGCCTGGCCTGCCTGCCGGGGCGCGATGCCGAGTTCCGCGAAGGCATTGCAAAAGCCATCGACTACGCGGTCGCGCTCGACTGCCCGCGCATCCACGTCATGGCCGGGCTGGTGCCCGAGGGCCTCACGGCCGATGCCGTGCAGCAGGTGTACGTCGACAACCTGCGCTGGGCCGCCGAGGAGGCCGCCAAGGCCGGGCGCGACGTGCTGATCGAGCCGATCAACACGCGCGACATCCCGCGCTTCTTCCTCAACCGCCAGGACCATGCGCACGCCATCGTCGAGAGCATCGGCGCGCCGAACCTCAAGGTGCAGATGGACCTCTACCACTGCCAGATCGTCGAGGGCGACGTCGCGATGAAGATCCGCCAGTACCTGCCCACCGGCCGCGTCGGCCACATCCAGATCGCCGGCGTGCCCGAGCGCCACGAGCCCGACATCGGCGAGCAGAACTATCCCTACCTGTTCCAGGTGATCGACGAGGTGTCGGCGCAGACCGGCTGGCAGGGCTGGGTCGGCTGCGAATACCGGCCGCGGCGCGGCAGCGAACCCGGCGGCACCTCGGCCGGGCTGGGCTGGCTGCGCGCGTGGCGCGAGGCGCAGTGAAGCTCGAGGCGCTGCGCATCCCGAAGCCGCTGCGCGGCTTCGCGTCGGAGGCCGAGCTGTTCGATCTGGTGCTGGACGGCGACCGCGTGGCCTCGGTCGCGCCGAGCGCGCAGCAAGAGGTGGCGCGCGGCATCGTGCTGAGCGCCTGCGTCGACGCGCATGCGCACATCGACAAGAACTACACCGTGCAGGAAGTGGGCGCGGCGCAGGGCAACCTGTTCGCGGCCATCGAGCGCATGAACGGCCACCGCGCCGGCTGGACCGCCGACTCGCTGCGCCCGCGCATGGAACGCGCGCTCGAGGACGCCTGGCGCAGCGGCACGCGCGCGCTGCGCACCCACCTCGACTGGGTGCAGCCCGAGGCGCCGGTCTCGCTCGCGGTGTTCGAATCGCTGCGCGAGGCCTGGCGCGGCCGCGTCGAGCTGCAGTTCGTCTCGCTCACGCCGCTCGACCTGTTCGCCGATGCCGAGGCCGGCGAGCGCATCGCGCGCGAGGTGGCGCGCGCGGGCGGCGCGCTCGGCGCCTTCGTCTACCGCAACGAGGCCCTGCTGCCCAAGCTCGACCGCGTGTTCGAGCTCGCGCACAAGCACGGGCTGTCGCTCGACTTCCATGTCGACGAGGGCCTCGATGCCGACGCCAGCGGCCTGCGCGCCATCGCGCAGCTGGTGCGTGCGCGCGGCTTCGAGGGCCGCGTGGTCTGCGGCCATGCCTGCTCGCTCTCGGTGCAGGACGATGCCGTGGCGCACGAAACCCTGGCGCTGTGCGCGGGCGCGGGCCTGCACCTGGTCGCGCTGCCCACCACCAACCTCTACCTGCAGGGCGCCTGGGACCGCACGCCGGTGCCGCGCGGCATCACGCGCATCCGCGAGGCCGCGGCACGCGGCTTGCGTGCGAGCCTGGCAACGGACAACGTGCAGGACGCCTTCTATCCCTACGGCAGCTACGACCTCGTCGAGACCTTCGGCCTCGGCGTGCAGGTGGCGCACCTCGCGCCGGCGCTCGACTGGATCGACAGCATCACGCTCGCGCCGGCGCGCGCGCTCGGGCTGGCCTGGGACGGTCGCATCGCCGCGGGTTGTCCGGCCGACCTGGTGGTGCTGGCCGCCACCGACGAACACGAACTCATCGACCCGCGCGGCCGCCGCCGCAGCGTCATCCGCGCGGGCCGGATCCTGGAGCACACCGCATGAGCATGGGCAAGCCGATGGCCAACTATGCCGCCGCCAAGCGCGTCGGCGATTTCGTCTACATGAGCGGCGTCGTAGCCGTCGACCCGGCCACGCGCCGCGCGGTCACCGGCTACGACGCCATTCCCGAGGCCGGGCGCAGCGCGCTGCAGGGCCTGGGCTACGCCACCGGCCAGATGTCGGTCGACGTGTTCGAGGCGCCGATCGTGGCGCAGAGCTGGTTCGTGCTGGAGCGCATCCGCCAGATCGCGGCGGAGCACGGCGGCACCATGGAGGACGTGGTGAAGCTGGTGCAGTACTTCCGCCACCTGCCGCACTACGCCTTCTACAACCGCGTGCGCGGTTTGTTCTACCCGGGGGAGCCGCCGGTCAGCACGGTGGTGGAGGTGTCGCGCTTCCTGCCGGGCGACGAGGTGCTGGTGGAGGTCGAGGCCACCATGTACCTGCCGGTGCGCGCTACCTGACGCCCGCGCCCTTGAACAGGAACGCCGTCACCTGTTCGACCAGGTAATCGCGGTCCTGCGCGTCGCCGTGCTGCGCGGTGTTGCGGAAGTACGCAGCCTGGGTCGCGTGGTCGGCATAGAACTGCGTCACGGCCCAGATGTGGAACAGCACCAGCATCGGGTCGGATTCGTCCATCAGGCCCTGGTCCATCCAGTTGCGGATCACGGCGGCGGCCTGGTCGGTGCGTTGCTTGCTCGTGTCCATCAGGGGGTTGAGCACCGGCGCGCCGCGCAGCATCTCGGCCGTGAAGATGCGCGAGCGCAGCGGGTGCTCGAACGAGAACGCCATCTTGCGGCGGATCAGGTCGCCGAGCACCTTGCGCGGGCCCAGGGCCTCGTCGTCGAAGCCGAAGACCACGATCCAGTCGGTGAGGATGTCCTGCAGGATCTGCCGGTACAGCGCCTCCTTGCTGTCGATGTAGTAATGCAGCTGCGCCTTCGAGAGCCCGGCCTTGTCGGCGATCGCCTGCGTCGAGGCGCCGGCCAGGCCCTCGCTCGCGAACACCTCGATCGCGGCCTGGTTGATCACGCCGAGCACCTGCGCGTACTTGCGCGAGCGCCCGCGCGTGGCGGGGCCCTCGGCGTCCTCGGCGGTGTCGACGGCGGTGGTCCTGGCCATGCGCGGTCTCAGAGCTGCACCACCAGCTCGGCCCCCTTGGCGCGCGAGCAGCACAGCGCCACCTTGTGGCGCCGCTCGCTGCCCGTGAGGCAGAAGTCGCGGTGCTCGGCGCCCTCGCCTTCGGCGCCGACCACGCAGGTGCCGCACAGGCCCTGCTCGCAGGACACCGGGATGTCGATGCCGACCTCGTGCAGTGCGTCGACGGCGGTCTGGTCGGCCGCCACCGGCACCACGATGCCGCGCTGCGCGAGCCGCAGCACGAAGGGCTGGCCCGCGGTGGCGGCGGCATCGGTGGGCGCGGCGAAGTACTCGGCGTGGATCGCGTCCTCGGGCCACCGCGCGGCGGCGGCCGCGTCGCGCACCGCCTGCATGAAGCCGCCGGGGCCGCAGACATAGAGATGCGCGGCACCGGCATGCGCGGCCAGCAGCGCGCGCAGGTCGATGCGCTGCGAGGCGTCGCCCTGGTCGAGGTGCAGCCGCACGTGCGGTGCCAGCGCCGGATCGCGCAGCGCCTCGGCGAAGGCCAGGTGCTCCTCGGCGCGCGCGAACACGCACAGCGTGAAGCCCTCGCCGCGCGCGGCCAGCGCCTGCGCCATCGCCAGCAGCGGCGTCATGCCGATGCCGCCGGCCAGCAGCAGGTGATGGCGCGCCCGCGCCTGCAGCGGGAAGGTGTTGCGCGGCGTGCTGATCGGCAGCAGGTCGCCCTCGCGCACGCGCTCGTGCATCGAGGCCGAGCCGCCGCGGCTCGCGGCCTCGCGCTTCACGCCGATCAGGTAGGACGAGACGGCGCCCGCCGAGGGCGCGCGCGCCAGCGAGTACTGGCGCGAGAAGCCGCCGGGCATGTGCACGTCGATGTGCGCGCCGGCCTCGTAACCGGGCAGCGCGCGGCCCCAGGGATGGGCCAGCTCGAAGGCCAGGATTTCGGGCGTCTGGCGCGCGATGCGCGTCACGCGGACGGTGAGCGTGCGTTCGAGGCTCATGGTGTTTTCTCCCGGATCGTTGGGGTCGTGGTCACAGCGTTTGCAGCTTGCGCGCCACGCGCTCGATGAAGCGCGTGCGGTCGAGCGCGGTCACGGCGTTCATGTCGTGCAGCTGCAGCCAGGTCACCTTGCAGCGCCAGGCGAACAGGGCGCGCAGCGCGCGCGTGAACAGCCGCCGCCCGGGGTCGCCGATGATCATCACGAACCAGCGCGGCGAGCCGCCCGTGGTGACCACCGTGAGGCGCTGGATGTGGCGCATGCCCGAGCGCGCGGCCTGGCCCTTGCGCTCGGCCGGCAGGAAGGCCACGCCGGGCAGCCACACCCGCTCCAGCCAGCCCTTGAGCATCGAGGGCGGTCCGTGGAACCAGGTGGGGTAGACGAACACCAGGTGCTCGGCCCACAGCAGCGCTTCGACGTGGGGTTGCACGCGTTCGCGGATCAATTGGGTGTTGTCGAGGTACGCGATGCGTTCCTCGCGGGTCAGCGTCGGGTCGAAGCCCTCGGCGTACAGGTCGATGGCCCGGACCTGGTGGCGGGGTTCGAGGGCGGCGAGCGCCGTGCGGTAGAGCGCGTGGTTGAAGCTGTCAGGGTTCGGATGGCAATGAACGACGAGCGTTTTCATGAGAGGGCCGGTTCGCCGACGCAGCGGCGATACGGGGTCAGAGCCCAGCGAATGAAGAGCCGCACGGTGCCTTATGGCATCCCAGGCACCGGCATCTGACCCCGGCGCAAGCACCGCGCGGCCCGCGGAGAAATCGGTGTGGTCGTGGATCGGATCCCTGGTCGCGGCTTACTTGCCCGTGAGCTTCTTGCGCACGTCCAGGCCCACGCCCTTGTTCACGAACTGGGTCGTGACCACCTTCGACAGGTCGACCTCGCCAGGCTTGTAGAGGCCGGCCTTGACCATCTTGTCGTAGAAGTCCTTCACGCGCGCCTCGTCCATCGCGCCGATGCCCTTGGTCAGCGACTCGCCGCTGTCGACGATGCCCATCTTCTTCATGAGCTCGATCGAGCCCTGCAGCGCGGCCACGGGCGAGTCGGGGTTGGTCTTGGCGATCAGCTCGTTGGCGGCCTTGTTGTCGCCGTAGAGGTAGTTGTTCCAGCCGATGATCGAGGCCTCGACGAACTTGCGCACCGTCTCGGGCTTGGTCTTCACGAGGTCGGCGCGCGTCTCGATGGTGGTCGAGTAGGTCGAGAAGCCGTTGTCGGCCAGCAGCTGCACCACCGGGTCGAAGCCGGCCTGGGCCTTGATCGACAGCGGCTCGGAGATCGCGTAGCCCTGCTGGATCGACTTCTTGTCGGCCAGGAACGGACCCACGTTGAAGGTGTAGGGCTTGAGCTGCGAATCCTTGAAGCCGTGCTCCGACTTCATCCACTGCCAGAAGCTGAACTGGCCGTCCTTGCCGATGAAGGCCACGGGCGCCTTGGTCATGTCCTTGAAGGTGTCGAAGCCCTGGCCCGGGTGCGCGAACATGGCCTGCGGGTCCTTCTGGAAGAAGGCCGCGACCACCACCGTGGGCACGCCGTTCTTCACGTTGTCGAAGGACTGCAGCAGGTTGCCGGTCATCAGGAAGTCGATCTTGCCGGCCGGCAGCATCGGCCGGTTGTTGACCATCGGGCCGCCCTGCTGGATCTCGACGTCGAGGCCGTACTTCTTGTAGGTGCCGTCCACCAGCGCCTGGTAGAAGCCGCCATGGCCGGCCTGCGCCTTCCAGTTGGTGGCGAACACCACCTTCTCCTGCGCCTGCGCGGCGAAAGCGGCGGCGGTCAGCGCCAGGCCGAGGGCCAGACTGCCGAGCGGGCGGATGCGGAAAGCGGGGATGCGCATGAGGACGTGCTCCTGTGGAGGTTTTTTGAAAAGGGACGGGACGCGAAGCCTAAATCTTTTCAGCCCTCGGTGGCCATGTCAGCGGTCCAGCCGCGCGTCTTGCCGGGGTTCATCAGGCCCATCGGGTCGCTGCGCTTCTTGAACTCGATCTGCTGCGTGTCGATGGTCTTCATGCCGCCGTCCTCGATGGTCACCACGTGCGGGTTGAAGATCTTGCAGCCGCCCTGCGACTCGATCTCGCGGATCAGCTCGTACTGGCGCGCCTCGCCGGTCCAGCGCACCAGCAGGATGCCGAAGGTGCCGGCCTCGCCGCCCGCGCGCGCGAAGTCCTGGTGCTGCAGCACCTCGTCGCCGAAGATCTCGAGGTGGCGCTCGACCACCGCGGGATCGAAGGGCTGCGCATAGGCCACCTGCAGGTAGGTCCAGCCGCGGTCCATCTTGAGCGCCTGCAGCGTCGTGTGGTTGAACGCGCATTCGTAGGCCGGCGGCAGGCCGGCCGCGAGCAGCTCGGCCTCGGTGCCGGCCAGCGCGATGCGGCCGCCGTGCGCGGCGGCGAGCGCGCGGAAGTCTTCCATCGACGCGGGCGCGACCATCGTGAAGACCGCATGCCGGTCGGCGGGGAAGTGCTCGCCCATCGCCGTGTAGTAGGGCGAGAAGCGCGCCTCCACGGTCGACAGCAGGAACAGGTCGAGATCGGGCGTGCTGGCCGCGATGCCGAAGTCCAGCGCCGCGCGGTAGCGCTCGAACAGCACCGTGCAGTGCACCCAGTCGACGGCCGGGCTCAGCGCCACCTCCACGTCGAGGATCACGCCGTTGGTGCCGTAGGCATGGTGCACCTGCTGGATCTCGTCGCCCGCGAGCTCGATCACGCGCGGCTCGCGCTCCACCGTCATCACGCGCGCGCGCAGCAGGTTGCCGGGGTCGCGCAGGATGCCGTGGCGGAACGAGCCGATGCCGCCGAAGCCGCCCGCGATGAAGCCGCCGATGCTGGCCACGTGCCAGGTCGAGGGCCACATGCGCAGCGCCTGGCCGGTCTCGCGCGCGGCCAGGTCGATGTCGTGCATGCGCGCGCCGGCCTCCACCCGCATGCGGCCGTCGCCGATGTCGAGCACGCGGCACAGCTGCGTCACGTCCATCACCAGCCCGCCCTCGAGCGGCACGCACTGGCCGTAGTTGCCGGTGCCGCCCGCGCGCACCGTGAGCGGCAGCTTCCACTTGGCGGCGGTGGCGCAGACCTGGCGCACGTCGTCCTCGGTGCCGACCTTCACGACCAGCTCGGCCACGCAGCCCGAGAGCTGCGCCGTGAGGATCGGGCTGTACCAGAAGAAGTCCTTCGACAGCTGCTTGCGCTGGCCCGGCGCGGTGACCAGGTTCAGGCCCGCGAGGTCGCGGCGCACCGCGTCCCAGTCGATGGCCGGGGCGAGCGAGGTCCTAGCGTTCACGGCGCATTTCGCTTTCATGCCAGTGGCCCAGCACCAGGCGCGAGAGCGCGGCGAAGACGATGAAGATCACGATCCCGAGCAGCGACACCAGCAGCAGCGCCGCGAACATCATCGGGATCTCGGTGCGGAAGCTCGACTCGAGGATGCGCGAGGCCAGCCCGGTTTCCTTGCCGGCCGTGCCCGCGGTGAACTCGGCCACCACCGCGCCGATCAGGCTCAGGCCGCCCGCGATCTTCAGGCCCGCCATGAAGTAGGGCAGCGCGCTCGGCGCGAGCAGGTAGCGGAAGGTCTGCCAGGGCGAGGCCTTGTAGAGCTGGAACAGGTCGCGCAGGTTGCTGTCGGCGCTCTTGAGGCCCACCACCGTGTTCGACAGGATCGGGAAGAAGGCCACGATCCAGGCGCACAGCAGCAGTGCCGCGGTGGTGCTCGAGACGTAGATCAGGATCAGCGGCGCGATCGCGATGATCGGCGTGACCTGCAGGATCACCGCGATCGGGAACAGCCCGATCTCCACCCACTTGAACAGCGCGAAGGCGATGGCCAGCAGCACGCCGCCGACGATGGCCGCGGCCAGCGCGAGCAGCGTGAGCCGCACGGTGAACCACAGCGCGCTCGAGAGCGACTCCCAGTTGTCGAACAGCGTCTTCAGGATCAGCGAGGGCGCGGGCAGGATGTAGTGCGGGATGTTGTTGGCGCGCACGGTCCATTCCCACAGCAGCAGCAGCGCGCCGACCACCACCGCGGGCACCACGATGCGCAGCAGCGATTCGCGTCGGCGCTGCCGATCCTCGTGGGCGCGCTGGGCATCGGCCGAGGGCGTGGCGAGGTCGTCGTCGTGCAGGGCGGTGACCGCGGGCTCAGTGATCGATGTCGACGCCATGCAGGGCTCCATGCAGGGATTGGGACACCGCGGTGCAGTGCGCGTTGTAGCGGCTCGAGGTGCGGAAGGACTCGCCGCGCGGGTAGGGCTCGTCGATGCGGATCTCGTCGATCACGCGGCCCGGGCGCGCGGCCATCACCACGATGCGGTTCGAGAGGTAGACCGACTCGTAGACGCTGTGCGTGACGAACACCACCGAGAAGCGGTGCTCGCGCCAGATCGCGAGCAGGTCGTTGTTGAGCTTGATGCGCGTCATCTCGTCGAGCGCGGCGAAGGGCTCGTCCATCAGCAAGAGGCGCGGGTGCGTGACCAGCGCGCGCGCGATCGACACCCGCATCTTCATGCCGCCCGAGAGCTCGCGCGGATAGACGTCGGCGAAGCGCGAGAGCCCGACCATCTCGAGCACCTGCTGCACCACGGGCGCGGCGGCGTCGCGCTTCATGCCCGCGAGCTTGAGCGGCAGCCAGACGTTGTCGAACACCTTGGCCCAGGGCATCAGCGTGGGCTCCTGGAACACGAAGCCCAGGTCGCGGTCGGTGCGCGCCGCGGCGCCGCCGGTCCAGGCCATCTCGCCGCTGCTGGCGCGCGTGAGGCCCGCGATCAGCCGCAGCGCCGTGCTCTTGCCGCAGCCCGAGGGGCCGAGGAAGCTGATGAAGTCGTGCGCGCCGATGTCGAGCGACATGCCCTGCAGCGCGAGCGTGCCGTTGGCGAAGCGCTTGCCGACGTTGCGCAGCCGGACCAGCGGCGCTTCGGCATCGGGGGTGGATGGCGTGGTGCTTTCCATGGGGTGTTCCGAAGGGCGTGGCGGAGAGGGGCGCGAGCCTAGCGCCAGGCGGGCTCGTTGGCCAGGCGCGACAGCGGGAAGCGGTCGATCTCGTGCAGCAGGTCGACGAAGCGCCGGCCCACGTGGTCGAGCACCGCGGCGCCCTTCTCGGCGGTGGCGCGGGTGGCGTCGCCGGCCGCGCCCATCGGGTTGATGTCGTGCATCTGCCAGCCGAGCTTGCCGCTGGGCGTGATCGAGAGGTACTTGTTCTCGGCCGCGAGGTCCTCGGTCATCGAATGGAAGTTGCGGAACTGGTCGGCGCGCACGTAGTCGGGCGTGAGGTGCAGCATCACCGAGCTCTCGAGGTCGCCGGCGTGGATGCCGTGCTTGCCCTCGTGCGCGGTGAACAGGCCCTCGGGCAGGCCCAGCGTGTACCAGTTGGCGGCCACCACCATCATCCCGTGCGCCTCGCGCAGGTCGCGCGCCACGATGTCCATCACGCTCATCTGGCCGCCGTGGCTGTTGTAGAGCACCAGCTTGCGCACGCCGGCACGCGCCACGCAGGCGCCGATGTCGGTCCACATCGCGATCAGCGTGCTGGCCGAGACCGTGAGCGTGCCCGGGTAGCGCGAGTGCTCGTTGCTCTTGCCGTAGGGCACCGTGGGCAGGAACAGCACCGGCAGGTCGTCGGGCAGGTGGGGGAGCGTGGCGCGCACCATGCCGTCGATGGTGGCGGTGTCGGTCGACATCGGCAGGTGCGGACCGTGCTGCTCGGTGGCGCCCACCGGCAGCACGGCGATCAGCCGTTCGCGGTCGAGGCGGGAGAACTCTTCGCTGGTCAGGTCCGACCAGAAGCGGCTGCGCAGGGTGACCGGGTTCATCGGGGTGGTCCTCGTTCGTGGCGACGGCGCGGATGATGACCTAAATTATCCGAATGGTCAAAAAAAGTCGCGTCAGGGTTTTCCTCGGGCTGCCGCCCCGCGCTCAGGTCGTCGCCACCCCCGCCTTGCGCCACGGCCACGGCAGCAGCAGGCAGGCGCCGACCAGCGTCACCCCGCCGGCCAGCGCGCAGAACACTTCCACGGGGAAGCGCGGCACCACGCTGCCGAGCAGGAACGAGACCGAGAAGATGCCGAGGTTGAGCAGGCTCGCGTGGTACGAGTTGATGGTGCCGCGGTAGCGCTCCGACAGCGCGCTGAGTCGTGCATGGTGCAGCGGCCCCGCGCAGCCGTAGCCGAAGGCCCAGGGCAGGCCGAGCAGCACCAGCTGCGTGGTCGAGCCCACCGGCAGCGCCAGGCCCAGCAGGCCCGCCGCCGCGGCCAGCGCCGCCAGCGGCAGCGCGGCCTCGCCGAGCGCGCGCTGCAGCCGGCCGCTGGCGAGGTTGCCGGCGATCACGGCCAGGCCGAACAGGCCGGCGATCAGGCCGGTGTCGGTCGACGACAGCACCAGCTTGCGCGCCGCCACCTCGGCCACCACCGCGCCGAAGCCCGCCACCCAGCCGAGCCAGAGGTAGCTGACCGCGAGCCGCCGCCGCACGCCGGGCGTGCGCAGCGCCCGCGCGTGGGTGGCGAGGAAGCCCGCGTGCGATGTGGCGGACGGCACGCGCTGCACGAAGGTGCGCGTCACCGCGAGAAAGGCCAGCGCGGCCATCGCCGCCAGCGTGTAGTAGGCCGAGCGCCAGCCCGCGGTGTCGCTCAGCCAGCCGGCCACCACCGGCGTGAGCACGAAGGCCAGCATCAGGCCGACGAACACGTGGCTGAGCCGGCGGCCGATCTGCTCGGGCGGCGATTCGTCGGCCACCAGCGACAGCGCATTGGGCTGGATCAGACCCGCGCACAGTCCGGCCAGCGCCGACAGCACGATCGCCACCGCCAGACTCGGCGCGCTCGGGAGCGCGGCGCTCAGCAGCGCGAAGCCCAGCAGCCCGGCCTGCAGCGGCCGCCGGCGGCCCCAGCGGTCCGACAGCGGCCCGGCGATCAGCGCGAAGGCGCCGTAGGCGAGACCGTAGGCGGCCGGCAGGTAGGCGATGGCGCTCGAGCGCACGCCGAGGTCGGCGCTCATCGCGCCCATCATCGGACCCGCCACCACCTCGGCCGAGCCGATGAGGAACAGGCAGCAGAACAGCGTGGCGACCTGGGTCGTCTTCATGGCGTCAGGGGGCTTGTGTGGATCAGCGGCGCACGACGTAGCGCGTGACCACCGGCGGCGATTCGCCCAGGTGGAAGGCCAGCCGGCGCTCGCGCAGCGCCATGTCGGCGGCGGTCGCGCGGTTGAAGCGGCGCAGGTGCTCGGTCCAGCTCTCGTCGACGATCTGCTCGACGTAGCGGCCCGGCTCGCCGATGTCGTGCAGCAGCTCCCAGCCGATCGCGCCCTGGCTCAGCCGCGCGCGGCGCGTCTGCTGCATCACCAGGTGGAAGGCGGCGGCGCGCGCCGGGTCGATGATGAACTCGACGTGGATCACCACGCGGCCGTTTTCCTGCGGCGCCTCGGTCGGCGGCCCCGAGGCCCAGCCGGCCTTGGCGGGCGTGGTGTCGTCCTCGCCCGAGACGTCGGTGACCCAGCGCAGCGCGGCCAGCATCAGCAGCGTGCCGGTGACCGAGGCCACCACCAGGCTCACCTGCAGGTCGGTGACCGTGGCCACCTGGCCCCACAGCGCGGCGCCGATCGCGCTCGCGCCCATGATCGCCATCTGGTAGGTCGACATGCCGCGCGCGCGCACCCAGTCGGGCAGCGCGAGCTGGGCCGACACCGACAGCGAATTGGCCACCGTGATCCAGGCCATGCCGCCGAAGAACATCGCCGGCACCGCGACCCAGGCGTTGGGCGCGAAGGCCATCACCGCCGTGGCGGCCGACTGCAGCGCGGTGCCGCGCAGCACCAGCTGGTCGCGCCCCAGCGCCTGGCGCAGTCGCGGCAGGAACAGCACCGCCACGATCGCGCCCGAGCCCATGGCCGCCAGCAGCAGGGTGAAGGTGCCGGCACCGCCGCCCTGGAGGTTGCGTGCCAGCAGCGGCAGCAGCGCCAGCAGCGCCGTCGAATGGAAGAAGAAGATCGTGATGCGGCTGAGCACCGCGCGCATGCGCTGCGACTGCCAGACGAACTGCACGCCCACGCGCATCGCGCTGATCAGCCGCTCGCGGCCCAGCGGATTGGGCGTGTGCTCGCGGCGCCAGCGCAGCACCACGAAGCCCGAGGCCACCGACAGCACCGCGTTGAGCGCGAACACCCAGACGCTGCCCGCGCTCGCGATCAGCATGCCGGCCGTGAGCGGGCCGATGATGCGCGAGGCATTCATCGCGATGCCGTTGAGCCCGAGCGCGGCCGGCAGCTGCGGGCGCGGCACCAGCTCGGGCACGATGGCCGAGAACACCGGCCAGCGCAGCGCCAGCCCGATGCCGTTGGCGAAGGTCAGCGCCAAGAGCAGCGGCGCGGTCATCATGTCGAGCGCGATCGCGGCGCACAGCACGATCGCCGTGCCCGCGAGCCAGAACTGCGTGGCCATCAGCCAGCGCCGGCGGTCGAGGATGTCGGCCAGCGCGCCGCTGGGCAGGCCGAGCAGGAACACCGGCAGCGTGGAGGCCGACTGCACCAGCGCGACCCAGATCGGCGAGGTGGTCAGCGAGGTCATCATCCACGCCGCCGCCACGTCGTTCATCCACATGCAGATGTTGGCGATCAGCCAGGTGCTCCACAGCATGCGGAACACCGGCAGCTTCAGCGGCTCGAGCGCGGCGAGCTTGGGCGGCTTCGGCCGCGCGGGCGGGATGGGCGTCTCTTCGGGCGATATCGGGGGCATGTGGGGCTATTGTCGCCGCGAGGCCCCGAGCTGGTCAGTTCGCGGTCAGCCGCGGTCGCTGCGCGCGAGCCGGTGCTCGAGCCGGCGCAGCAGCGTGGTCAGCACCAGCGTCATTACCCAGTAGATCACCGAGATCGCGAGGTAGGGCTCCCAGTAGCGCGCATAGGCGCCGGCCACCGTGCGCGCCGCGTAGGCCAGCTCGGCCAGGCCGATGGCGGAGACCAGGGAGGTGTCCTTCAGCAGCGCGATCGCGTTGTTGCCCAGCGGCGGCAGCATGCGGCGGAAGGCCTGCGGCAGCACCACGTAGCGCATCACCTGCGCCGGGTTGAAGCCCAGCGAGCGGCCGGCGTCGAACTGGCCGCGCGAGATCGACTGGATGCCCGCGCGGAACACCTCGGAGATGTAGGCCGCCGAATTGAGCGTGAGCGCCACCACGCCCGAGATCAGCGCGCCGTGCTCCTGCTTGAGCGTGCGCGCGAGCTCGCCGTCGATCAGCAGGCCGGACGTGGGGTGGATGAACACCGGCATCACCGCGAAGTGGATCAAGAGGATCTGCACGAACAGCGGCGTGCCGCGGAAGAAGCTCACGTACACCGTGGCCGGCCAGCGCAGGAAGAAGCGCGCCACCCAGGTCCAGGGCGCATGCCGCGGCTGCGCCAGCCGCGCCAGCGCCAGGCACAGGCCCCAGCTCGCGCCCAGCAGCACGCAGACCACCGTCATGCGCAACGTCATCCAGGCGCCCTGCCAGAACAGGTCCTTGTATTCGACCAGGATGTCCCAGCGGAACCATCCGAACAGCAACACCGGTTGTTCCATGGCGGCTTCCTTCAATGCAGAGAAACGAACGAAAAGAAAAACGAAACGGCCGCGAAGCGCGGCCGTGGGAGCAGAACGGGGGCCGTGCGGCTCAGCGCACGCTCGGGTCCTTGTTGAACCACTTCTTGTAGATCGTCACGTAGCTGCCGTCGGCGCGGATCGCCGCCAGGCCGGCCGAGAGCTTGTCGAGCAGCGCCTTGTCGCCCTTCTTCACCACGATGCCGAAGCCTTCCTCGGGGAAGGACTTGTCGTCGACGGTCTTCAGCTCGGGGTTCTGCGACACGCGGTAGGCGATCACGCCGTTGTCGCCCATCGCCGCGTCGACGCCACCGCCGGCCAGCTCGGAGATGATCAGCGGCGTGCTCTCGAAGCGGCGGATGTTCGGGCTGGTCTTGCCGAACTCGCGCGACGCGATGTCGTCGGCCGTCGAGGCGCTCACCACCGCGATCTTCTTGCCCGTGAGGTCCTTGAGCGAGGCGACCGTGCTGTTCTTCGGCAGCGCGATCAGTTGGCGCGCCGCGAAGTAGGGCGGCGTGAAGTCGTAGCTCTGCTTGCGCTTCTCGTTGATCGTCACGCCCGAGATCACGAGGTCCACGTCGCCGTTGTTGAGCGCGCCGAAGATGCCCGTGAACGGCGTGTTCACGATCTTGATCTTCAGGCCCTGCTGCCTGGCGATCGCGTTGATGATGTCGATGTCGAAACCGACGATCTGCTTGTCCTTGTTCTCGAACGCGAACGGCGCATAGGTGGCGCTGGACGCCACGGTCAGTTCGCGGTTCTGCGCCTGGACGGGCGCCAGGGCGCCGAAAGCCATCACAGCGGCGGCAAAGCCAAGCGCCAGGGCGCGGCGGGTGGGGGTCATGCGGGGTCCTTGGGTGCCGGGGGGCGGGTTTTGGGGTGGGCGAGGATTTTAGGCTGGCGGCGCCTGGGCGCGGCTTCTCTACTGTTCGGAGGCGGTACAGGCTCTCCAACGACCCCCTTCCGTCCCGACACGGCAAGCATCGAGCTCGTACTTTTGCGATGACTTCTTGTAGCTGAACCGCCGCGAGAAGCGGTAGTCACCGGAACTCGACAGGACGACGATTCCATAGCGCCCGTGCGAAGCGATCGAACGGTCCACGTGGAAGTCTGTCAAGGCGCCCAGGTCACCGGAGAGGCAGTAGCCGTCTGGGCGCTTCAAGTAGAGCGTTGCTTGCAGATTCTTGGCACCGATGTACTCGGTGGCGAGATAGGCCGATTCCCGTTGCGCGGAGATTCGAAACCTGGTGATCTTCACCTCGCCGGGAGCGTCGAACGGAATGTCTTCCCTTCCCGGGAGCGAGGGGAAACATTCATCCTTGGCGCCTGCGAAGGCTGCGTTGCAGAAAAGGAGCCCGCTTAGGGCCAGGGGGAGGCGGGTCATCTTTGCGGTGTGAAGTTGACCGAGACGGTCATCGAGTCGTTCGATATCTGCGTGCCGACGATCTTGCGCAGGGAGCGGCCGTTCACGACGCTGCTTTCCCTGTCGAACTCCATCTTCGGGAACGAGACCGTTTCCGTGGCCGTACTTCGGGCATAGTCAATATCGTCGAGCATGCGCGCGATGAAGATCGCATGGACATGCCTATGGTCATAGTGATTCCCTCCGCCATTGATCCAGAGGCACAGCTTTCCGATGGAATCCGTCGACCAGCCGGTGTCGGCGATGCGCGAAAGATTGATGCTCGATGTCTTGCGCGGCTCCAGGTAGGTCTTGGAGACCCAATAGAAACCCGATGAGTTTCCTGCGTGGTACGGATCGGTGGCAATCAGTTCCAGATTGAACGGGCCGGCAGCGCGCGCGCTCAGTTTCGTGAAGTCGGCATAGGCGTCGTACTTGTCTTTCCAGGTGATCTGGATGAGGCCTCGGCCAATGTAGGGGGCGTAGCGCGCGTGGTCCGCGCCCGCTTCGCGCGTCAGGCGCAGGTAGCCTGTTTCGGCCCAGACCTGGGCCAGAAGGTGCGTCATCCGCAGCGCGCTGTCCAGGCCGAACTTCCTGGCCATGGCGTTGATCGCCACGCACCAGGTGTCGACCCGTGTCCGGGCCGTGGCGAGAGGAATGCCCCCTGCGGGCGAAACCCGGGGGATGCACTGAACCATCTCCCCGCGGCTGAGCCATCCACATTTGCGCATGTGCGAGATGAAGGTGCGTGGATGGAAGTGCCAGACCGCATCGACATATTCGGAGGGCAGATCGTCGAAGCTGATGGCTTCGGCATGGGCCTTGAACTCGTCCCACTCCTTTCCGCTTTCCACTCGAAACTCCTCATCCACCTGGAGCCACTCGTAGCGCCTGGCGATGGTTCGCCGATCCCATTCGGTGGGAAACCTGCAGATGGCACGAGAGAGCTTTTCGCGGATGTCGTGCTGGCCCAGTCGGCGCGCAAGCGCCTCGCGCTCGCGGATGCGCTCGGGTGTCGAGGGGTCGCGCAGCAGGCTTTTCAGATGCGAGGAGTCGCACCGCTGGTTGTCCTCGCTCGTGTCGTCGTCGAAACATTGCCAGCCGCGGTATCCAGGAAAGTCCGCATCGCTGAACTTGAAGGTGCCCGCGGCATTGAGATCGACCCAGACCGTGCCGTCGGCCGTGGGAATCTTCTGCCAGTTCGCCGCATTGGAGGGCAGTGCATCGGGCCCCAGATTGCGCCCGAAGCGCAGGAGCTCGTACCAGCCGCTCGGACTGCTGCCGGCGCGAACCGCCGCCCCGAGGCTGTCATGCCTCGCACAGGCTTCGGTGTACAGGTCGTACTCGAAGCCTTGGACGATGTGAGCGCTTCCGATGGGCTCTCCTGCATGGGGACCGTTCGCGAGATAGCTCCGGTATGTGGTGTTGCCTCTCTTGTGAAGGATCTCCACCCATTGAGCCCTGCGCAAGGTGTCTGGAGGAAAGTGGTCCGTGGCTGCGCTCGAGCCGCCTCTGGATGCATTGCCTTCTCTCAGATGCGAGATGGGGGAACTGCTTCGGGTGGGCGTTCCAGCCGGCAGGTAGATGTGGAGGCTTCCGAACACGCTGTCGATGCGGCCATCGGCGGTTGGCGCTCGCGATGGGGCGGTCCAGGTGCATTCGCGTGCGCTGCCCAACAGCGTGCGCAGGTGGGTGGGGCTCAGACAGATCTCGAAATGAAGGTGATCCTCGCGGCCCAGAATTCGCCCGGCGATGCCAATGGGATCCTTGCGCCAGACGGAGCCTCCTTCCGTCACCGTGGCAGCGATGCCGCACAAGTGCATGTAGACGCTGTAGTAGGTCAGGCGCGTGGGCACATGGGCGGTTGCTCCGATCTCGGTGCTGTGACGCAGGATGAGGATGCCGTTGTCGGTCCAGGCCGGCTCGATCCCGTAGGGGTTGTAGTTCTGTGGATCGTCGGCTACCGCGTTCGAAGCGCGTGGCTCGCGCTTGAAGATGACAGTGCCATCGGCAATGGCACGAACAGGCGCGGCGCGATTCTGGGCGTCTCGGGGTGCGCGCAGGTGCAGGCCGTTGTGCCAGGTCAGCGCCGTCGTCAAGGGGTATGAGCCCAGTGGCGCACCGCCGGAGCCGGGGGCGATGTCCGCGCCATCCGGCATGGCCGCGGCGACGAAGGCCTCGTCATCGGCAAGCGGCTCAGGCAGGAACGGAGGGCTGATCAGCATGCTCGCTTTCTCGAGGCTCAAGCCGACGGGGAAAAGCGGTGAGATGACCCGGCGTCCTTGCCGTGAAAGCGACCTCGCGCGAACGTCGGGAAACTGGGCGGCCTCTGCATCGGCCCCACCTGCGCATGCATCGCCGCATGCTCCTGCCAGGTGCCGGCGGTGCCATGCACGATCCCCTGCGCGCTCCATTCGGTGTAGCTGCCGCCGCCGATGATCACGACCTTCTTGCGGGCGCTGATGTGGAGCTCGCCGTCGATGCTCCGGATTCGCACGTCCTTGTGCGCGAGCAGCACCAGCTCGTCCGCATGGGCTTCGATGTCGATCGGCCCTTTGGCGGCGATGAAGCGGATGCCGTGCCGCTGCGTGAAGGCGCGGATGCCCTCGGCGGCGCTGGCGAGCCAGCGTCTGGCGCTGCTGAAGCCGAGATGGCCGCTGCTCGTGAAGGCCGCGTGGGTCTTGGCGTGCAGGTGCAGCGGACCGGTCGTGGAGGCCGCGATGCCGGCGGGGCTCGCGAGCACCAGGTGCGGCGCTTCCAGTTCGGGGAATGGATCGCCCGTGCCGGCGATGGCCGTGTTCTGCCTTGCGAGCGCCTGCTGCACTTCGTCCTGGTCGATGCCGGCCTCCTGCGCGCGGTGCAGCCTGGCGGCTTCCGCGAGCATGTCGTGCTGGTCCTGCGCACGGGCCAGCCGCGCGGTGGTCTCGCCCATGTCGAGCGCATGGTTCGCCGCGTTCGGCCGGGCCTCGGTGGTGATCAGCATCCCCCGTGCCGCCCTCAGCACCCCGTGCCCGTCGGTGCGCAGCTCGAAGCCCTCGCCGCGCTCCTCCTTGCGTCCCGCATGGTCCTCGATGCGCGCGAAGCGCCCCAGGCTCAGCACGCTGCACTGGTGGTCGCTCCTGAGCTGCGCCTGGATGCGATCGGGCGTGTCGTCGAGCACCAGGTGGTTGCTGCGTCCCGCCGCCGCATTGCCGCCGCCCTCGGTCAGCTCCCGGCTCCTGAACCCGCTGAGCGCGGCCTGCTGCGGCAAGGCCCAGGGCGGCAGGTTGTCCCGGTCATGCACCCGCCCCGTGCAGATCGGCAGGTCGGCATCGCCGCCGATGAAGCTCACGATCACTTCCTGGCCGATGCGCGGCAGCCAGGCGCCGCCGAGCTGGTTGCCCGCCCAGGGCGCGCTCACGCGCAGCCAGCAGCTGCCGTGGGCGTCGTGGGTGCCCTCGCGGTCCCAGGGGAACCGCACCTTGATGCGGCCCAGGGCATCGGTCCAGAGGTTCCGGCCCGCGGGGCCGACGACTCTTGCGACCTGCGGGCCGACGGCCACGGGCTTGGGCCGCACGAGCGCGGGGCGCAGCGGTTCGGCCAGCGGGTGGGCGGTGAAGTCGAGATTCATGCGCCAGTGCGCGCGGCGGTTGCTGTCGGCGCCGACCTCCTCGATCAGCAAGCGGGTGTCGAGCGCGAGGTACTCGGTGGCCCCGACCTCCTGGCGCGGGTGGCCGTGCAGGCGGAAGGTGTGTCCAGGGGCCAGGCCCCGCAGAGGTCCGCTGCCCCGCGCGCGCACCGCCTCGGCGCGCAGGGCCTGCAGGCGAAGCAGCGCCAGCTGGCGGCCCTCGGCGAAAGGATCGTTCGCGGCGTCCTCGAAGCCCCCGCGCCCGGCCCGAGGCTGCGCCCAGTGGCTGCCGCCGACCGGGTCGTGCCAGCTGTAGACCTCGGCCCGTGAATCGCCCTGGCCGACGGAAAGGTCGGCCCGCGGCCGCATGTAGTCGTACTCCCGGCTCGCATACCGCCCGCTGGCGATCCGGTGCATGGGCACGAAGCCGTGGACGTACTCCGCATCGAGCTTCCAGCCCGGCGGATGAAAGTCCAGGTCGCGGTAGCGCCCGGCAGCAGGGTGGAAAGCCCCGGTCCCATCGCCGAGCACCAGCCGGTGCGCCCCGTCCGCATGCTCGAAGTGATAGCCGATGCCCCATTCCTGGCACAGGCGCTCGAAGAAGGCGAAGTCGCTCTCGTTGAACTGGGTCTGGTAGTCGCGCGGCGGATAGTGCTCGGCCAGGCGCCAGCGCACGGGAAAGGGATAGCGCGCGAGCAGGGCCTCGAGGATCTGCACGACCGTCAGGTCCTGGAAGATCCTGCAGTCGGTGCGCAGTTCGGCCAGGTGCAACCAGGGCCGCAGTGTCAGCAGGTATTGGGCGTGGCGGCCCGCCTCGCCGAGAAAGGCCGCCTCGGTGACGAGCGCGTTGATCTCGCGCGCGCCGTCCGCACCATCGTCGAGTGCGATGCGGCAGTGGATCTCGCGGCCGATGAAGGCATCGAGGTCGAGGTTCGCATCGTCGGGCGACTCGAGCAGCAGTTCGTAGCAGAACAGCGCATCGAGCCCCTCGCGGCCCGACAGCCGCACGGCCCGCAGCGCGGGCTGGCCATCGACAAGGGGAAGCGCCGGTCCGGAGACCGACAAGGTGCGCGGCAGATTCGACATCGGCGTGACCTCCAGAGAAACGAGGTCGCGCAGTGTGCAAGCGCCATCGCGTTGGCACTGCAAACAATGGTCATCCCCGCAAGCGAGCGCTCACAAAAGCGCCGCGGGGCGGAGAAAAGTCATGGCCGCCGCTACTTCGCCAGGTGCCCCAGCGGCAGCGCGCTGCTCGCCTTCACCTCGCCGAGCGAGAAGCTGGTGTGCAGGTCCTTCACGTTCGGCAGGTTCATCAGGTGCTGCCGCGCGAAGGCGGAGAAACCGTCGAGGTCGCGCGCCACCACCTGCAGCTCGAAGGTGCCCGTGCCGCTGATGTAGTGGCAGGCCACGACCTCGGGCATCTTGCGGATGGCGTCCTCGAGCTTGCGGGTAGCTTCGTTGGTGACGCGCTCGGTGTCGACGCGCACGAAAGCGAGCACGCCCAGCCCGATCTTGTGCCGGTCGATCTCGGCGCGGTAGCCCTTGATGAAGCCGGCCTCTTCCAGCGCGCGCACGCGGCGCCAGCAGGGCGCTGCCGACAGGCCCACGCGCTGCGCAAGCTCGGCGTTGGTGAGGCGGCCGTCGGTCTGCAGTTCTTGCAGGATGGCAAGGTCGAACTTGTCAATGCTTTCCATAAGCCTCGATATTAAGCAATCTTCTTTCTGGAAGTGGCTTTTTGGGGGCATGGAAAGCAAACACCTGTCGCGGACCCCGGCATACACTTTGCGTGATCATGGGCTCGCGCCCGACCGGGCACAGACCCGCACCTATCAGCCAGGCCCACAAGGCCCTGCCACCACGGAGACGACAGACATGAATGCCCCGCTGCCCGAGCACATCCGCCGCGCGCTAGAAACCGTCACGCTCGACGACAAATACAGCCTCGACTACGGGCGCGCATTCATGAGCGGGGTCCAGGCCCTGGTCAAGCTGCCGATGCTGCAGCGCCTGCGCGACAAGCAGGTCGGCAAGAACACGGCCGGCTTCATCAGCGGCTACCGCGGCTCGCCGCTCGGCGGCTACGACCAGGCGCTGTGGAAGGCCAGCAAGTTCCTCAAGGAACAGAACATCGTCTTCCAGCCCGGCGTGAACGAGGAACTCGCGGCCACCGCGCTGTGGGGCACCCAGCAGCTGGGCTTCTCGCCGCAGGGCACCAACAAGTTCGATGGCGTCTTCGGCATCTGGTACGGCAAGGGCCCGGGCGTGGACCGCTGCTCCGACGTCTTCAAGCACGCCAACATGGCGGGCACCACCGCCTGGGGCGGCGTGATCGCGGTGGCCGGCGATGACCACATCTCCAAGAGCAGCACGGCAGCGCACCAGAGCGACCACATCTTCAAGGCCTGCGGCACGCCGGTGTTCTTCCCGGCCAACGTGCAGGAAATCCTCGACCTCGGCATCCACGCCTTCGCGCTGAGCCGTTTCTCGGGCGTGTGGTCGGGCATGAAGACGATCCAGGAGATCGTCGAGTCGAGCGCCACGGCCATGATCGACCCCGAGCGCGTCGACATCGTGATCCCGACCGACTTCGAGATGCCGCCCGGCGGCCTGCACATCCGCTGGCCCGACCATGCGCTGGAGCAGGAAGCCCGGCTCATGCACTACAAGTGGTATGCCGCGCTGGCCTACATCCGCGCCAACCGCCTCAACCACAACGTGATCGAGGGTCCGAACGACCGCTTCGGCATCATGGCCAGCGGCAAGGCCTACAACGACACCCGCCAGGCCCTGATCGACCTGGGCCTGGACGACGCGGCCTGCCGCCAGCTCGGCATCCGGCTGCACAAGGTGGGCGTGGTGTGGCCGCTCGAGGCGCAGCTCACGCGCGAGTTCGCCACCGGCCTGCAGGAGATCCTGGTGGTCGAGGAGAAGCGCCAGGTCATCGAATACCAGCTCAAGGAAGAGCTCTACAACTGGCGCTCCGACGTGCGGCCCAACGTGGTCGGCAAGTTCGACGAGGGCGAGGTGCACGCGGCCGAGGGCTACTCGGGCGGCGAATGGTCGATGCCCAACCCGACCGCCCACACGCTGCTGCGCGCCAACGCCGACCTGAACCCGGCGCTGATCGCCAAGGCCATCGCCGGGCGCCTCAAGAAGACGGGCCTGCTGCCCGCCGGCTCCGACATGGCGGCGCGCATCGACGCGCAGCTCGCGATCCTCGAGGCCAAGGAACGCTCGATGCAGGTGATCCAGGCCGAGGGCGTGAAGGACGCGCGTCAGCCCTGGTTCTGCTCGGGCTGCCCGCACAACACCAGCACCGTCGTGCCCGAGGGCTCGCGCGCCATGGGCGGCATCGGCTGCCACTTCATGGCGACCTGGATGGACCGCTCCACCATCGGCTTCACGCAGATGGGCGGCGAGGGCGTGCCGTGGGTGGGCCAGCAGCCGTTCACGACCGACCAGCACATCTTCGCCAACCTCGGCGACGGCACCTACTTCCACAGCGGCCTGCTGGCGATCCGCCAGAGCATCGCGGCCGGCGTGAACATCACCTACAAGATCCTCTACAACGACGCCGTCGCGATGACCGGCGGCCAGACCGTGGGCGAGCGCCCCGAGGGCCACTCGGTGCTGCAGATCGCCGAGAGCCTGCACGCCGAGGGCGCGAAGAAGGTCGTGATCGTGACCGACGAGCCCGAGAAGTACGAGGGCGTCAGCATCCCGGGCGACCACGTGCAGGTCAAGCACCGCGACCTGCTCGACGAGATCCAGCGCGAGTTCCGCGCGATGCCCGGCACCACGGCCATCATCTACGACCAGACCTGCGCCACCGAGAAGCGCCGCCGCCGCAAGCGGGGCACGGCCGTCGACCCGGCCAAGCGCGTGGTCATCAACGAGCTGGTCTGCGAAGGCTGCGGCGACTGCGGCGTGCAGAGCAACTGCCTGAGCGTGGAGCCGCTGGAGACCGAGTTCGGCCGCAAGCGCGCGATCAACCAGAGCACCTGCAACAAGGACATGAGCTGCCTGAAGGGCTTCTGCCCGAGCTTCGTCAGCGTCGAGGGCGGCCAGCTCAAGAAGAAGGCGAAGAACAAGGCGGCCACGCCGGCCGAGTTCGGCCTGCTGCCCGAGCCCGCGATCCCGTCGCTGGACGGCGGCAAGGTCTGGGGCGTGGTGGTGGCCGGTGTCGGCGGCACCGGCGTGATCACCATCGGCCAGCTGCTGGGCATGGCCGCGCACATCGAGGCCAAGGGCATCGTCACGCAGGACGCGGCCGGCCTGGCGCAGAAGGGCGGCGCCACCTGGAGCCACGTGCTGATCGGCGACACCCAGGGCGACATCCGCACCACCCGCGTGGGCACTGCGGCGGCCGACCTGATCCTGGCCTGCGACCCGCTGGTGTCGGTGAACGGCGAGACCATGGCGCGCATGCGCGAGGGCCGCACCCACGTGGCGCTCAACACGCACAGCACGCCCACCGCGGCCTTCGTGCGCAACGCCAACTGGCAGAACCCCGAGGACGCCTGTGCCGCCGAGATCGCGCGCGCCGTGGGCGCCGAGGGCGTGGGCGCCTTCGATGCCGACGCGGCCGCGACCGCGCTGATGGGCGACACCATCTACGTCAACCCGATGATCCTGGGCTACGCCTGGCAGAAGGGCTGGATCCCGCTGGCGCACGAGTCGCTGATGCGCGCGATCGAGCTCAATGCCGTGGCGATCGACAACAACAAGGCCGCCTTCGAATGGGGCCGCCAGGCCGCCGTGCGGCCCGACGAGCTGCAAAAGCGCGTGCGTCCCGGCCAGGTGATCGAGTTCAAGAAGCGCGAGAGCGTCGACAGCCTGGTGGCGCGCCGCGTCGAGTTCCTGACCGGCTACCAGAACGCGGCCTATGCCGACGAGTACCGCCGCTTCGTCGCCAAGGTGCAGCAGGCCGAGACCAGCCTGACCGGCAAGAGCTCGCTGACCGAGGCGGTCGCGCGCTACCTGTTCAAGCTCATGGCCTACAAGGACGAGTACGAGGTCGCGCGGCTGCACACCGACCGCGCCTTCCTCGAGCGCATCGAGGGCATGTTCGAGGGCGACTTCAAGCTCAACTACCACCTCGCGCCGCCGCTGATCGCGAAGAAGAACGCCAAGGGCCAGCTCGTGAAGCAGAAGTTCGGCCCCTCGATGCTGACGGGCTTCAGGCTGCTGGCGAAGCTCAAGGGCCTGCGCGGCACCGCCTTCGACGTGTTCGGCCGCACCGAGGAGCGCAAGACCGAGCGTGCGCTGATCGGCGAGTACCGCGCGAGCATCGACGAGGTGATCGGTGCGCTGCGCGCCGACAACCATGCGCTGGCGCTCGAGATCGCCACGCTGCCCGAGCAGATCCGCGGCTACGGCCACGTGAAGGAGCGCAACCTCGAGGCCGCGCGCATCCGCTGGAACGAGCTGCTGGCCAGGTGGCGCCAGCCCCGGGCCGAGCGCGCCGCGGCCTGAGCGCGCGCCCGCCGGCGCGGGCCCGCGCCAGCGGGTCCGGCGCCGAAACGGTGCTGTCACAGGCACCGCTTAGGATCGATGCTATCCAAAACATAGCAATCCAGGAGCGCCTCCCCCACTTCGAATGCCCACCGCCTCGCGCCGGATAAGCGCGCGGGGCGGCGCTTCGCCACGAATACAATGCCCGGTGCTGTGCGCGGCCCCCGTCCGCCGAGCTTCGATTTGCGGCCCGTGCCCGTGGACCCCTGGCCCGTTGAAGGCCCTGGTGTCGCCAGACCCCGAGCGCGGCTCGCGCCGGCGCCCTTACCTCTTCCCTCTGTTGGAGACTTCCTTGTTCATTTCTACTGCTTTCGCCCAGACCGCCGCTCCCGCTGCCGGAGGCGGCGACATGATGTCCTCGCTGGGCAGCATGCTCCCCCTGGTGCTCATGTTCGTGGTGCTGTATTTCGTCATGATCCGCCCGCAGATGAAGCGCCAGAAGGAAGCCCGCGCCATGATCGAGGCGCTGGTCAAGGGCGACGAAGTCGCCACCGCCGGCGGCGTGCTCGGCAAGATCACCTCGGTCGGCGACCAGTACCTGGGCCTCGAGATCGCCAACGGCGTCGAGATCAAGGTGCAGCGCAGCTCGGTGGTGCAGGTGCTGCCCAAGGGCGCCGTCAAATAAGAAAGAAAAGCGTGGCCCGGTCTTGCGCTTCGTCGCCCCGGACCTCAAGTCACGCCGTGTCCCGTTCCTGCCGTCTCTGAAAAGCGCGATCTCATGAACCGTTACCCGGTCTGGAAGTACGCGATCATCGTGATCGTGCTGCTCGTGGGGCTGATCTATGCCCTGCCCAATTTCTTCGGCGAGGCGCCTGCGGTGCAGGTCTCGTCGGCCAAGTCGACCGTCAAGGTCGACGCCGCCACCCAGACCCGCGTCGAGGAGGCCCTGAAGGCGGGCAACCTCGTGCCCGATCTGATCACGCTCGACGGCGGTTCGCTGCGCGCGCGCTTCGCCAGCCCCGACGAGCAGCTCAAGGCGCGCGACCTGATCCAGCACGCGCTGGTGCCCGACACGAACGACCCGCCGTACACGGTGGCGTTGAACCTGGTGTCGCGCTCGCCCAAGTGGCTCACCGCGCTGCATGCCTTCCCGATGTACCTGGGGCTCGACCTGCGCGGCGGCGTCGACTTCCTGCTGCAGGTCGACATGAAGGGCGCCATCGACAAGAAGGCCGAGTCCTTCGCGAGCGACCTGCGCACCAACTTCCGCTCGAAGGACATCCGCGGCACCCAGGTGAGCCGCAACGGCCAGGCCGTCGAGGTGACCTTCCGCGACGCCGCGGCGCTGGAAAAGGCCAAGCAGCTGATCCAGGACCAGTTCCCCGACCTCACGACCACCGACGGTCCGGACGGCAGCAACTGGCGCCTCGTCGCCACCATCAAGCCCGAGGCCGCGCGCCGCCTGCAGGACGCCGCGCTCAAGCAGAACATCACCACGCTGCACAACCGGATCAACGAACTCGGCGTGGCCGAACCCGTGATCCAGCAGCAGGGCATCGACCGCATCGTCGTGCAGCTGCCGGGCGTGCAGGACACGGCCAAGGCCAAGGAAATCCTCGGCCGCACCGCCACCCTCGAGATGCGCCTGGTCGACGAATCGTCCGAAGGCCGCGCGGCCGAGCTCAGCGGCGGGCCGGTGCCCTTCGGCTCCGAGAAGTTCTTCGACCGCGCGGGCCGCCCGGTGATCGTCAAGAAGCAGGTGCTGGTCACCGGCGAGAACCTCACCGACGCGCAGCCCGGCTTCGACCAGCAGAGCAACCAGCCCAAGGTCGACCTGACGATGGACGCCAAGGGCGGCAACATCATGCGCGACGTCAGCCGCGAGAACTACAAGAAGCGCATGGCGATGATGATCTTCGAGAAGGGCAAGGGCGAAGTGCTCACGGCTCCCTCGATCAACGGCGAGCTGGGCAACCGCTTCCAGGTCTCGGGCTCGATGAGCGTGACCGAGGCCAACGACCTCGCGCTGCTGCTGCGCGCCGGCTCGCTGGCCGCGCCGATGGAAATCATCCAGGAACGCACCATCGGCCCGACGCTGGGCGCCGACAACATCGACAAGGGCATCAAGTCCGTGATGTACGGCTTCCTGGCGATCATGGTCTTCATGTGCGTGTACTACGCGCTGTTCGGCCTGTTCTCGTCGATCGCGCTGGCGGTCAACCTGCTGCTGCTGGTGGCGCTGCTGTCGATGATCCAGGCCACGCTCACGCTGCCCGGCATCGCGGCCATGGCGCTCGCGATCGGCGTGGCGATCGACTCCAACGTGCTGATCAACGAACGCGTGCGCGAGGAGCTGCGCAACGGCGCCTCGCCGCAGGCGGCCATCCACGCCGGCTACGACCGCGCCTGGGGCACCATCCTCGACTCCAACGTGACCACGCTGATCGCGGGTATCGCGCTGCTGGCCTTCGGCTCGGGTCCGGTGCGCGGCTTCGCGGTGGTGCACTGCCTGGGCATCGTGACCTCGATGTTCTCGGCCGTGTTCTTCTCGCGCGGCATCGTGAACTTCTGGTACGGCGGCAAGAAGAAGCTCAAGAGCGTGTCGATCGGCACCGTCTGGCGCCCCAAGACCGATACCGCCGACGGCACGTCCGTGGCCCAAGCCAAGTAAGGAAAGAAGGCCATGGAGTTCTTCCGCATCCACCGCACCATTCCGTTCATGCGCCATGCCCTGGTGCTGAACATCATCTCCTTCGCGACCTTCGCGCTGGCGGTGTTCTTCCTGATGCACCGCGGCCTGCACCTGTCGGTCGAGTTCACCGGCGGCACCGTGATGGAGGTGGCCTATTCGCAGCCCGCCGACGTCGGCAAGATCCGCGACGCCGTGAGCAAGCTCGGCTACCAGGAAGTGCTGGTGCAGAACTACGGCAGCTCGCGCGACGTGCAGATCCGCCTGCCGGCGCGCCAGGGCATGAGCGCCGAGCAGCAGAGCGTGCCGGTGATGGCCGCGCTCAAGGCGATCGACCCTTCCGCCACGCAGCGCGGCATCGAGTTCGTCGGCCCGCAGGTGGGCGAGGAGCTCACCACCAACGGCCTGAAGGCGCTGGGCATGGTGGTGGTCGGGATCATGATCTACCTGGCGTTCCGCTTCGAATGGAAGTTCGCGCTCGCCACCGTGCTGGCCAACCTGCACGACGTGGTGATCATCCTGGGCTTCTTCGCCTTCTTCCAGTGGGAGTTCTCGCTCGCCGTGCTGGCGGCGGTGCTGGCGGTGCTGGGCTACTCGGTGAACGAATCGGTCGTGATCTTCGACCGGATCCGCGAGAACTTCCGGCGCTACCGGAAGATGACGACCACCGAGATCATCGACAACGCGATCACCTCGACCATCAGCCGGACCATCATCACCCACGGCTCCACGCAGCTCGTGGTGCTGTCGATGTTCTTCTTCGGCGGCCCGACGCTGCACTACTTCGCGCTGGCGCTCACCATCGGCATCTGCTTCGGCATCTATTCGTCGTGCTTCGTAGCGGCCGCCATTGCGATGTGGCTCGGCATCAAGCGCGAGGACCTGATCAAGGGCCCGATCAAGCGCGAAGGCGATCCGGACGATCCGAACGCCGGCGCGGTGGTCTGAAGCGGCGCCCCTGCGGCGTGCGCTGGGCAAGGTAAAGTCGGGCCCGTCCTTCGCCGCGAGGCGCCCATGCAACGCGACCGGGCGCGCACCCTTGTGCGGATGCGCTTCCCGATGCAAGCTCGCGTCTGTCGGGTGAAACCGGTACCTGCCCCCTGATCTTCCTCAATGAGCATTGCGCGATCAGCCTCGTCCCTGCAGCTCGCTCGCGAGACGCGTGAGCGTTTCGTGCTGGCGACGGAAGGCGCCATCGTTCCGCTGGCCCGCGCCGTCCGCGACCGCCTGACCCAGCTGGCTTCCGAAGTCGGCAGCGCGCGCGCCATGCAGGAGCACCGCGACGATTTCGTGGCGTTCCAGGGCAATGCCTCGCAATGGGTGTCGCTCGCGCAGACCGGCTGGCGCAAGGCGCTCGGCGAGAGCGGCCCCAGCGGCTTCCACAGCTCGACCTCGCACACGCAGATGCTGCGGCTCGAGCTGATCGGCGACGAGGTGGTGGAAAGCAACATCCTCTCCTCGCGCCTCGCGCAGGTGATCCACGACCGCGCGAGCTTCGAGCTCAGCGACCTGCGGCTGCGCATCCAGCACCTCGAGGGCACGAGCGAGCTCGACGGCAAGGACGTGCTCAAGCCCGAGACCCTGGCCAAGCTGCTGGTCGAGCAATGGCTGGCCGCCGGCCTGAGCCGCCAGCTCTGGGCCCGCGTGCAGGAGACGGTACAGGCGCAGCTGGTCGACGTGGTCGCCAAGGCTTATGAAGACGCCAACGCCCACCTGGTCGCCAACGGCGTGATGCCCGAGATCGACCTCAAGAGCTTCGTGCGGCGCACGGGTGGTGCGACCGGCCCGGGTGCTCCGGGCACAGCGGGCGCAGCGGGCGTTTGGCAAGCCGGCGGCCCCGTGACGCCGGGCGGCGCGATGTCGTCGACGGCCTCCGTGCCCGGCACGTTCCAGCGCGGCGGCGGCGTGCCCTCCGGCGGCTCGCCGCTCGCCACGGCTCGCCAGCGCGCCCAGACCGCGCTGCTGAACCTCAAGCGCTTCGTCACCGGCCGCATCGGCGGCGACACCGGCAACAGCACGCAGCCGGCCTCGTCGATCGGTATCGACGGCCGCGGCACTGCCGGCGGCGCCGACTTCGGCGCGCCGCGGCCCTTCTCGCGCACCTTCGCGGGCGCCATCGCCGACGCCGAGGCCGCCTACCGCGCGGCCGCCACCCAGTACCTGGATGCCCCGGGCGAGCAGGCCACGCTGATCCAGCAGAGCGCGGTCGACCTGCGCCGTCGCAGCACCGAACTCAAGAAGCGCGCGCCGACCACCGCCGACAAGGCCACGGTCGAGATCGTCGCGCTGATGTTCCAGGCCATCCTGGCCGAGGAGCGCATTCCGTTCTCGGCGCGCGTGTGGTTCGCGCGGCTGCAGATGCCGGTGCTGCGCGTGGCCATCGCCGAGCCCGAGTTCTTCGGCACGCTGCAGCATCCCGCGCGCATGCTGATCGACCGCATGGGCTCGTGCGTGATGGGCTTCGACGCGGCCGCGATCTCGGGCAGCGCGCTCGAGAACGAGATCAAGCGCGTGGTGCAGGTGATCGAGCAGTACCCCGAGACCGGGCAGCGCGTCTTCAAGCTGGTGTTCGACGAATTCGTCGCCTTCCTCAACCGCTACCTCACGCAGAGCGACACCGCGCAGCGCGTGATGAGCGTGGCGCAGCAGGTCGAGCAGAAGGAGACGATGGCGATCCAGTACACCATCGAGTTGCGCAAGATGCTCAACGACATGCCGGTGCGCGACGAGATCCGCGAGTTCCTGTTCAAGGTCTGGGCCGAGGTGCTGGCGATCGCCGCGTTGCGCTATGGCGGCCAGGACGAGCAGACCGTGACGCTCAAGCGCGCCGCCTCCGAACTGGTGTGGGCCGCGAGCGCCAAGCCCAGCCGTACCGACCGCGCGCGCGTGATCCAGGACCTGCCGCAGCTGCTGCAGCGGCTGCGCCAGGGCATGGCGCTGCTGGGCATCGTCGACGAGCCGCAGGAGGCCTACATCAAGACCATCGGCGCCACGCTGTCCGATGCCTTCATGCTCAAGACCGAGGCCATCCCGCAGGCCAAGATCGAGGCCATGGCCGAGCGGCTCGCGCACCTCGAGGACTTCGTGAGCGACAGCGGCGGCGATGCCGACCTGCCGCTCGACGCCACCAACATCGAGCTGCTGCTCGGCGTGGACGCGAGCGCGATCGAGGTCGTGGCCGACACGGCGGGCGCGCGGGCGAGCGAGGACATGCTGGCCTGGGCCAACGAGCTGCAGGTGGGCACCTGGTTCATGCTCGACCACAACGACCGCGTGAGCCAGGTCCAGTTCGTCTGGCGCAGCGACCGCAAGCAGTTGCACCTGTTCGCCTCGGCCGACGGGCGCAGCTTCCTGATCCAGGCCGGGCGGCTCGCGTCCTACCTGCAGGCCGGGCTGCTGACGCCGGCCGAGGAAGAAACGCTGACGGTGCGCGCCACGCGCGAGGCGCTCGCGAAGCTCGACGCGAATCCCGAGCGCCTGTTGAACTGAGGCGCCGCAGGGCTCAGTGCGCGAGCCGGCCTTCGTGGCTCTCGCAGAGCTCGTCGAGCACCAGCGCATCGGGCTCGATGCCGGTGCTCCAGTGCACCATCAGCACGATGATCTTGAGCTCGTCGAGCGCCACCGGCGCGCCCGGCGCGGCCATCGCGCGCTCGACCACGATCTCGCGCATGTCGCAGGGCAGCACGTTCGAGCCTTCGAGGAACTGGATGAAGCCCAGGCACTCGGCGCCCAGGTGGTCCTGCTCGGCCTGCGAATACACGCGCATCGAATCGGGCGACTGCGGCCGCGTGGCCTCGGCGCTGCTGCGCAACGCGACCGTGACGCTGCGGCCCTCCTCGTCGTTGCGCTTGAGCTGCACGCCTTGCGTGGCGAGGCTCAGGCCATCGAGCCATTGCAAGGCATCGCGTATCTCCTCGGCCTCGAAGCCGTGGGCGCTGAGCTTGCGGCTCAATTGCTCGGGTTCAGGGCAGGCATCGCTGCGCCAGTAGTTTTCGTAGACGAACACGAGCACTTCGAACATGGGCCCAATATAGCCCACGATCATGGACACGACGCGACGCGTGGTGCAAATGCAAGGATCGGCGTAAATACCGATGGCCGCCCGCGAGGCCGTGCGCGACGGTGGCGGGTGGTGCGCGTTCGTGCGCTCAGGCCGCGCCCATGCGCTGGAACAATCCGCCCGGCAGGCGTGCCACGCGGCCGTCGAGTTCGAGCTCGAGCATGCGGGCCTGCAGCGCCGCGGCACTCCAGCCTGTGCGCGCGCCCAGTGCATCGAGGCTCACCGGATCGAAGCCCAGTGCCTCGAGCAACGGATCCCCGTGGTCCGTGCCGCCGCTCCACGGCCTGAAGGCGTCCGGCGATGGCTGCTGCGCGAGCGGCTGCAATTCCTCGAGGATGTCGGCCACCGACTCGACCAGCTTCGCGCCCTGGCGGATCAGCGCGTGGCAGCCGCGCGACTGCGGCGAGTGGATCGAGCCGGGGATCGCGAACACCTCCTTGCCCTGCTCGGAGGTGAGCCGCGCCGTGATCAGCGAGCCCGAGGCCAGTGCCGCCTCGACCACCAGCGTGCCGCGCGCGAGTCCCGCGATCAGCCGGTTGCGCTTCGGAAAGTTCTGCGTGAGCGGCGGCGTGCCGAGCAGGAACTCGCTCACGATCAGGCCCTGCTGCGTGATGCGTTGCGCGAGCTCGCGGTGCCGTGCCGGATAGACGCGGTCGAGCCCGGTGCCGACCACCGCCACCGTGGCGAGCCGCGGCCCGGTGCCCGCGGCATCGGCCGCGTCGAGCGCGCCCTGGTGCGCGGCGCCGTCCACGCCGAGCGCCAGGCCCGAGATCACGGGCAGGCCGGCTTCGCCGAGCGCGCGGCCGAAGGCGCGCGCGTTCGAGGCGCCCTGCGGCGTCGGGTTGCGGCTGCCGACCACGGCGAGGCTGTGGCCAAGCTGGGTCAGGTCGAAGGCTTCGGCGCCCAGAACGTGCAGCATCAGCGGCGGGTCGGCGGTCTCGAGCAGCGAGCGCGGATAGCCGGGGTCGCCGAGCGTGACGATGCGGCGCACCACCGTGTCGGCGCCGTCGTCGCGCTGGCGCAGCCACTGCTGGGTCTGGTCGATCAGCGCCTGCAGGTTGGCCGGCATCTGCCGCAGCGCCGCGGCCTGGGCTTCGCTCACGACCTGCCGCAGCGCGGTCTCGCTCTGGGCGAAGACATCGGCCGGCAGGCCGAAGGCGGCCAGCAGGCGGCGCGCGGCGCCGTCGCCGATGCCCGGCGTCAGCGACAGCCGCAGCCAGCCCGCGAGTTCTGCGCGGTCCACGCGGGAACCGGGTGGGTCAGGGGTTGACGATGAAGTCGCCGGCGCGCGGGGTGTCGTTGATTTCGAGCACCAGCGCGTACGAGACCTTCTCGAAGGGACGGAACACCATCAGCAGGCCGATGCGTTCGTTCGGCAGCTTGATGGTTTCCTTCCTGTCGCCCGTGCGGTCGAGGATGGTCTCGCCGTTCTTGAGGATCGCCAGCACATGGCCGCTGTCGATGCCGTCGCGCGTGCCCTTGTTGATGGCCACCACCTGGTTCTGCGCCGCGAACTGCACCGCGTTGCCGTAGACCGAGACGATGCGGCCCTCGACCTGCGTGGACGGCGCGCGCGGCGCGTAGCTCAGCAGCTGGCGCGGCGGCTCGGGCAGCAGGCGGTCGCCGGCGCGGATCTCCTCGCGCGCCGCGATCACGTCGACGGTGGCGGGCACGACCGTGATGTAGTCCTTCTCGTCCTTGGTCTCGACCGTGGTCGACTCGCCGCGCTGCAGCTGGACCTTGCCCAGGTACTGGGCCTCGTAGCCGAGGATCTCGCCGGTGCCGGGGTCCTTGAGCGGCGTGGCGCTGCGGAACACGCGGAAATGCTGGATCGGGCCCGGCACCTCGAGCAGCGGCGAATCCTTCTCGCCGCGCGCATAGGCGCGGTCGCCGCGCGACAGCAGCACGCGGCTGTCGTTGCCGGCCACGATGCGCGGCGCGGCCTGCAGCGTGTTCTCGTCGACCACGATCGGCTCGCTGAGGAAGGGTTCGATCAGGCTCGGGTTGAGCGTGGGCAGCGCCATGCCGGCCAGCGAGTCGAAGCGCGTGCGCGGCGTGAGCTTGATGGTGCCGCCCTCGCCGCCGACGCCGCGGCGGGTGGTGAGGCGGGCGCGGCCGCCGCTCTTGTCGAGGTAGAGCACCTGGCCCGGGTAGATGCGGTGCGGGTTCGCGATCTCGTTGAGGTTCATGCCCCAGAGCTCGGGCCAGCGCCAGGGGCGCAGCAGGTACAGGCGCGAGATGGCCCAGAGCGTGTCGCCGGGCTTGACCGTGTATTCGTCGGGCGCGTTGGGCGCCAGCTCGCTGAGCGGCACGCCGGCCTGCGCGGTCTGCTGGGCCGTGGCGCGCTGCTGCGCGGTGATCGGATAATTCTGCGCCCAGGCCGTGGTGCCGACGCCACCCGCCGCAACGACCGCGAGGGCTGCCAGGGAGGCGGAGAGGTTCGGGCGGCGAGCCGGGATTGGGAGCTTTTTCATGTCTGGATGGGTGAGCGCGCGACGTATCGCGGCGCATACGAATCTCACAATTTGCTACGAATTCTGGCGCCAAGCCCCCGGAAGGGCAACGTTTATCCGGCAAACGCGCGGCCTGGGGCCGCCGAATTGGCGAAAATAGCCACAACTTCCCCCCGATTTCATGGCCAAACGAATCATTCTGAGTTACCCGGACAAGCGCCTGCACACGGTCGCCAAGCCCGTGCAGGGCGTGGACGCGCGCATCAAGGCCCTGGTGGCCGACATGCTCGAGACCATGTACGACGCCAACGGTATCGGACTGGCCGCGACCCAGGTCAACGTGCATGAGCGGGTCGTGGTCATCGACGTGTCGGAAGAGCGCGACCAGCCGCTGGTGCTGATCAATCCCGAGATCACCTGGGCCAGCGACGAGAAGGTCGTCAACGAGGAAGGCTGCCTCTCGGTGCCCGGCATCTACGACGGCGTCGAGCGCTCGACCTCGGTCAAGGTGCAGGCGCTCGACCTCGACGGCGAGCTGCGCAGCCTCGAGGCCGAGGGCCTGCTGGCCGTGTGCATCCAGCACGAGCTCGACCACCTGCTGGGCAAGGTCTTCGTCGAATACCTGTCGCCGCTCAAGCGCAACCGCATCAAGAGCAAGCTGCTCAAGCAACAGCGCGAGGACCTGCGCGAAGGCAGGGCCTGAGCGATGCGCTTCGGTGCCTCGAGCCGCCTGCCCCTCCTCTGCGCCGCCGTCCTGCTGGCGCTCGCCGGCTGCGCCAGCGAACCCACCCGCATCGTCCCCGGCACCTCGGCCGCCGAAACCCTGCAGCGCCTGGGCGAGCCCACGGGCCGCTATCCGCTGAACGGCGGCGGCGAGCGGCTGCAGTACTCGCGCACGCCGGCCGGCTTCGAGGTCACCGACATCGACGTCGACGCCAGCGGCAAGGTGGTCTCGGTGACCCAGGTGCTCGACGAGCGCCGCTTCGACCATGACATCCAGGTCGACAAGTGGCGCCAGAACGATGTCATGGCCTTCTACGGCCGCCCCTACGAGATCCGCCGCGTGACCTCCTTCGACGGCAATGTCTGGACCTGGCGCTACAAGGCGGTGAACGAGCGCCGCCTGCTCCATATCTACATCGATCCCGCCGGCGTGGTGCGGCGCTATCACACGGGCGACGACCTCGACTTCGATCGGCTGCGCTGGTGAGCCCGCTGCGCGTCGTTTTCGCGGGCACGCCCGAGTTCGCGCGCGTCGCGCTGGAGGCCATCGCGGCCGCCGGCCATGACGTGGCGCTGGTGCTGACCCAGCCCGACCGCCCGGCCGGCCGCGGCATGAAGCTGCAGGCCTCGCCGGTCAAGCAATGCGCGCTGGCCAGGGGCTGGCCCGTGGCGCAGCCGCGCAGCCTGCGGCTGGACGGCAAGTACCCCGACGAGGCCGCCGCCGCGCGCGAGGCCCTGCTGGCGGCGCGCGCCGACGTGATGGTGGTCGCGGCCTACGGCCTGATCCTGCCGCAGTGGGTGCTCGACCTGCCGCGCCTGGGCTGCCTCAACATCCACGCCAGCCTGCTGCCGCGCTGGCGCGGCGCCGCGCCGATCCACCGCGCCATCGAGGCCGGCGACGCGCGCACCGGCATCACGATCATGCAGATGGATGCCGGCCTCGACACCGGCGACATGCTGTCGGTCGAGGCGCTCGAGATCGGCGAGGACAACACCGCCCGCCTGCACGACCGGCTGGCCGCGCTCGGCGGCCGCATGATCGTCGAGGCGCTGGCCGGCGCCGCCGAAGGCCGGCTGGTGCGCACGCCGCAGCCGGCCGAGGGCGTGACCTACGCCAACAAGGTCGAGAAGCAGGAAGCGCTGATCGACTGGCAGCGGCCCGCCGCCGAGATCGTGCGCCGCATCCGCGCCTTCGATCCCTTCCCGGGCGCCAACAGCCCGCTCGAGAACGAGACCATCAAGCTCTGGGCCGCGCATGCCGTGGCCGGCACGGTCTCGGACGCGCCCGGCACCATCCTCGCGGTGACCGGCGACGGCATCGCGGTGGCGGCCGCCGATGCGGTCGTGACCGTCACCGAGCTCCAGCGACCGGGCGGCAAGCGCCTGGGCGTCGCCGACTTCCTGCGTGGCTTCGACCTGAAGACCGGCCAGGTGTTCGGGTGAGCGCCTGATGTTCCTGTCGGCCGCCATCCGGCGCCGCCCGCAGTTCCGCGTGGGCGTGCGCGACATGACCCCCGTGGCGCTGGGCATCGGCGCCTGGGGCCTGATGACCGGCGTGGCCATGGTCAAGTCGAACATGAGCGTGCTCGAGGCCGTGGCGATGACGCTGCTGGTCTACGCGGGCAGCTCGCAGCTCGCGGCCATTCCGCTGCTGTTCGCGGGCGCGCCGGCCTGGGTGATCCTGGCGACCGGCTTCTGCGTCAACCTGCGCTTCGTGGTCTTCAGCCTGCACCTGCGGCCCTACCTGATGCACATGCCTCGCTGGCGCCGCATGCTGCACGGCTACCTCACGGCCGACATGAGCTATGCGCTGTTCACGAAGCAGTACCCGGCGCCACCGGTCACCGACGAGGAACGGCTCGCGCAGGAGGCCTACCTCACGGGCAACTACGCCGTGACCTGGTGCGCCTGGATGGGCATGAGCCTGCTGGGCATCGCGCTGGCCAACCTGATCCCGCAGAGCTGGGGCCTGGGCTTCGCGGGCGTGCTGAGCCTGGTGGCGATCGTCTGCTCGATGGCCACGACGCGGCTGCGCATCCTCGCGGCGCTGATCGCGGGCGCCACGGCGGTGGCGGCCTATGCGCTGCCGCTCAAGCTCAACATCGTGGCCGCCATCGGCGTGGCGGTGCTGCTGTGCTTCTGGCTCGAGAAGCAGTTCGGCCTCGACCCCGCCGCGGAGGACGACAAGTGAAGGGCGAGACCGACCTCTGGACGCTCGCCGTGATCGTCGGCCTGGCCGGCGTTACCGTGCTCACGCGCTGCTTCTTCTTCATCCTCGACCGGCCCTGGGGCCTGCCCGAGTGGGCGCACCGCGCGCTGCACTACGCGCCGGCCGCCGCGCTGGCCGGCGTGATCGCGCCCGAGATCGTGATGACGCAGGGCCACCTGATCACCTCGCTGCACGACGCGCGCATCTACGCCACCGTGGTCGGCGCGGCCTACTACTACTGGCGCCGCGGCGTGCTCGGCACCATGCTGGCCGGCATGGCGGTGTACCTGCCGCTGCACCTCATCTGGGGCTGGTAGCCGAGCGGATCTCGGTGCCGGCCTCGGTCTCGACCCAGCGCACCAGCTCGCTCACGCTCACGCCGGGTCCGCGCGCGGCATCGGCCTGCTGCCACAGCCGGCGGCCCTCCTCGCTGATCGGCGCCGGCATGCCGAGTTCGCGCGCCAGGTCGACCGCGATGCCCATGTCCTTGAGCATCAGCTCGAGCTTGAACGGATCGTCGAAGCTGCGGCTGATCACGCGCTGGTGGATGTGCGTGCGCGTGATCCACGAGCCGCCGGTGGCCTCGTTGAGCACGTCGGTCATCACGGCCGGATCGAGCCCGGCGCGGGTGCCGATCGCCAGCCCTTCGGCCGTGGCCGTGAGCGTCACGGCGGTGATCAGGTTGTTGAGGCACTTCATGGTGTGGCCGGCGCCGAGCGCGCCCAGGTGGAACACCGCGCGGCCCATCGCGTCGAGCAGCGGGCGCGCGCGCGCCACGTCGGCTTGTGCGCCGCCGACCATGAACACCAGCTCGGCCGCCTGCGCGCCCCAGGCCGCGCCCGAGACCGGTGCGTCGACCATCGCGATGCCGTGTTCGGCCAGCCGCGCGGCGGTCTCGCGCGTGATCCACGGTTCGGCCGAGGAGGTGTCGAGCAGCAGGCCGCCGCGCGCCCAGCCCGCGAGCAGGCCGTCGTCGGCGAACACCACCTCGCGCACCACGCGGCCGTTGGGCAGCATGGTCACGATGACGTCGCTGTGCGCCGCCACCTCGCGCAGGCTGGCGCGTGCCGTGATGCCGGGCTGCGACTCGGCGAGCCGCTGCGCCGCGCCGGGCGCGAGGTCGTAGACCGAGACCGCGTGGCCGGCGCGCGCCAGGTGGCCGGCCATGGGCGCGCCCATGACGCCGAGGCCGATGAAGCCGACGCGATCGCGCACGGTCGAAGCTGGGGATGGTTCGTTGGACATGAATGAGAGAAAAAAGCAGTCGGATGAAGAGCGTGTTCAGTCGAGCTGCACGCCCGAGGTCTTGATGACCTGGCCCCAGTACGCGCTCTGCGAACGCGCCATCTCCTGGAACTCCTTCGGCGTGCCCGGCAGCGCCTCGAAGCCGAACTCGCTGAACACCTGCTGGATGCGCGGCGTCTGCAGCGCCTTGTGCAGCTCGGCGTTGAGCCGGTTCACCACCTCGGGCGGCATGCCGGCCGGGCCGATCAGGCCGTGGAAGGCGAAGGCGTTGACTTCCGGATAGCCGAGCTCGGCGAAGGTCGGCACCTCGGGCAGGCCCTTGGCGCGCTGCGGCAGCGCGATCGCCAGCGCGCGCAGCTTGCCGGTCTTGAGATAGGGCAGCGCGGCCGTGAGGTCGAGCATCATCATCGGCACCTGGCCGCCCATGATGTCCTGCAGCGCCGGCGCGCCGCCCTTGTAGGCCACGTGCGTGATCGACAGGCCGGCCTTCTGCTTGAACAGCTCCATCGCCATGTGGTGCGGCGTGCCGATGCCCGGCGAGGCGTAGTTGGTCTTGTCGCCGTTGGCCTTCACGTAGGCGACGAAGTCCTTGAGGGTCCTGGCCTGGAAGTCGGGCCGCACCACCAGCGCCAGCGGAATGCGGCCGATGGCGCCGATGTAGGTGAAGTCGCTCGCGGGCTTGTAGGGCAGCTTGGCGAACATGTGCTCGTTGAACAGCAGCGCCGCGTTCTCGGCCTGCATGATCGTGTAGCCGTCGGGCTTCGACTGCATCAGCAGGCCGACCGCGATGTTGGTCGAGGCGCCGGGGCGGTTGTCGATCACCACCGGCTGGCCCAGCGAGGGCTGCATCGCGTCGGCGAGCTGGCGCGCGATGTTGTCGGTGCCGCCGCCCGCGGCATAGGGCACCAGCCACTTGATCGGCTGGTTCGGATAGGGGCCGCTCTGGGCCGACGCGAGGCTGGCGCCGGCCAGCGCGAAGGCGGCGAGCACGGGGGCGATCAGGGGCAGGAAGCGCTTCATCGGTTTGTCTCCGGGGTGGTTTTTTCTTCAGGGGAAATCGTGGCGGCCTACGCGTGCAGCGTCTGCCAGAGTTCGCGGTCGCGCTCGGCGGTCCACACCACCGGGTGCTCGATGCCGCGCAACTCGTCGTAGGCGCGCGAGACGTCGAAGGGCAGCACGTGCTGGAACACCGGCCACTGGCCGAAGCGCGGCTTCATCGCGGCCTCGGCGCGCGCGAAGCAGCCCTTGAGCGCCTCGCCCGCGGCGATGCCGGCGCACGCTGTCGAGCAGGGTCGAGAGGAAGGCCTGGGTCAGGTCGATCGCCTCGGCGCAGGCGGCCTCGTCCTGCAGCACCGCGCCGCGGCCCGGCACCAGCACGCGCGGGCGCAGCGCGCGCACCGCGTCGAGCGTGCCGGCCCAGTCGCCGATGTAGGCGTCGCCCGCGTACACGCCGCAGTGGTTCTCGACCACGTCGCCCGAGAACAGCAGGCCGCAATCGGGCAGCCAGGCGACGGTGTCGCCGCTCGAATGGCCGCGGCCCAGCGCCATCAGCCGCAGCTCGCGGCCGGTGCCCGGGCGCGGGCCCAGCCACAGGCTCATCTCGTTCTGGAAGCTCAGCGTCGGCCAGGTCAGGCCCGGGATCTCCTCGAGGCCCGCGAACAGGCGCGGGAAGCGGCCCACTTCCGAATCGAAGTCGGCCTGGCCGCGCGTGCGGATCCAGTCGAGCGTGCCCGCGCTCGCGACGATCTGCTCGACCTCGTCGAAGGCGCTCGCGCCCATCACGCGCACCGCGTGATAGTGGGTCAGCACGATGGTCCGGATCGGCTTGTCGGTCACCGTGCGGATGGCCGCGAGGAAGTCGCGCGCCATGCGCGGCGTGGGGCGGGTGTCGATCAGCACCACCTGCTCCTCGCCGACCACGAAGCCGCAGTTGGGATCGAAGTCGCTGATGTAGCCGAAGGCGCCGGGCGCGAGCTCGCGCAGCTGCGGCTTCTGCTCGCGGGTGTCGGAGGCGGAGGCGAAGGAGACGTTGGCGGTCATGCGGGGTGGGGGCTCGTGGAATGTTCTTCTTCGGCGGCCGCGCGGATGCAGGCCAGCAGCACCGCCTGGTCGGCGCACTGGTTGGCCAGCAGCAGCACGAGGCGGGCGTTGAGGTCGGCGCTCTGCGCCTCGCTGCGACCTTCGTGCGCGGCCAGCAGCGCGGCATAGAAGCCGTCGGGATCGGGGATGCGGAGTTCGGTGTTCATGGCGCGGGATCGAGGGGGAGGGCCAGGGCGGTGCGGACGGCGTCGGCGATGGCCTCGGGCGTGGCCTGCGCGAGCACGCGGGCGCGGTAGGCATCGGGGCGCACCAGCACGAAGCTGCCGGGCTCGCCCGCGCCGACGTGGGCCGCGAGCCGGTCGTCGGGCTGCAGCGCGGGCAGGCCGTGGCCGGCGCCGCCGACCGCGAGCAGGCGCAGCGGCAGTCCCGCCGTCGCATCGAGCGCGGCCCACGCCGCATCCGCCGTGGGCGCGAACCAAAGGCCGATGCAGCGCGTGTCCTCGGCCAGCAACTGCATCAGCGTGGTGTCGCGGCCGTCGGCCCGGCGCAGCGGCAGGTTCTGCACCGTGCGGCCGCCCGCGGGCAGTTGCGGCGCGGCCGGGTAGTCGTTGGCGACCGACATGCGCCCGGTGTTCACCAGGGCGCGCGCGAACGGAAAGCGCGCGGCCAGCGCGACCACGGCGCGGCGCAGCGTGTGCTCGGCCGGCGAGCGCGGCGCGAGGAAGCGCGCCGAGCGGCTCGTGACCCGAAGGTTCTCGCGCGCGGCCGGCTGGCGCTCGGCGTCGTAGCTGTCGAGCAGCGCGTCGCCGGCCTGGCCCCGCGCCACCAGCGCGAGCTTCCAGCCGAGGTTGGCCGCGTCCTGGATGCCGCTGTTGCCGCCGCGCGCGCCGAAGGGGCTCACCACGTGCGCGGCATCGCCGATGAAGAACACGCGGCCATGGCGGAAGCGCTCGAGCAGGTGGTCGCGGTAGCCGTAGGGGCCGATCCAGACGAACTCGAACTCCACGCCCGGCCCGAGCTGCTCGCGCAGCCGCGCGCCCGCCACCTCGGGCCGGCTGATGTAGGCGGTGTCGCAGTCCTCGGGCATCTGGTAGTCGATGCGCCAGACGCCGTCGGCCATCAGGTGCTGCCAGACGCCGCGCCCCTCGTTGAAGGGCGCGTCGACCCAGGTCCAGCGCTCGGTCGGCAGCGGCTTGCGAAAGCGCACGTCGCTGATGCACCAGCGGTCGGTGCTGCGCGAGGCATGGGCCTCGATGCCGAGGCCGGTGCGGATCGCGCTGTTGGCGCCGGTGGCGTCGATCAGCCGGTCGGCCTCGATCGTGTAGCGGCCCGCGGGCGTTTCGACCTCGAGGCGCACGCCGTCGGCGATCGGTTCGACGCGCGTCACGCGGCTCTTCCAGCGCAGCTCGGTGAGGCCGAGCTCGAGGATGCGCTCGACCAGGAACCACTCGATGTAGAACTGCTGCAGGTTGATGAAGGGCGGCTGCCGCGAGACGCTGGCCGTCTGCAGGTTGAAGTTGTAGACCTCCTGCTCGCCCGAGAAGGTGCGCCCGAAGGACCAGGTGATGCCCTTGGCCGCGATGCGCTCGAAGATGCCCAGGCGCTCGAAGATCTCCAGGCTCTTCTGCGCATAGCAGATGCCGCGCGAGGAGGCGCCGCGCACGCCGACGGTGTCGTCCTCGTCGAGCAGCACGGCGCGCACGCCGCGCTGGGCGAGGTCGCAGGCCAGCGTGAGGCCCGAGGGGCCGGCGCCGACGATCACGAGCGGGTGGCGCACCACCTGGCCGCTGGCCAGCTCGGGCGGCGGCACGAAGGGCCAGCTCGGCAGTTCGTAGGCTGGCGCGAAAGCGAAGTTTTCTTCCATGGCTTGCCTGCGTGACTAGAGCGAATGCGCGAACTCGGCGATCGCGTCGGCGGCCTTCGGCACCAGTTCCGGCTGGCCCGCGAGGTAGTGGTTGCCGCCGACGATGTCGACGTTGCGGATGCGCGCGCCGCCCGCGGCCAGCCAGGCATCGCGCGTGCTCGGGAAGGTCGACTGGTCGCCGGTGTAGGTCAGCAGCAGCTTGGGCACCGTGGTGCGCGCGAGGTTGGTGGGCCCGTCGGCCTGCGAGCGCGAGGACCACTGCGACAGGAAGGCCGTGAGCGAGGTGGTGCGGCCCATCGCGTTGGCCGAGTAGTTGACCTGGCGCGCATCGCCCCAGACGCTGCCGGGCAGGCGGTCGTTGGGATCGAGCGAGAGGTCGACGCAGCGCGGATCGGCGTGGGTGCGGTAGACGATGAAGGTCTGGTCGCGCGGCGCGCCCACGGTGCCGCGCAGCAGCGCGAGCCGGTCGAGGCACCACTGCTCGATGCGCGCGAGCCGCGCCTGCTGCGCGGCGGAAAAGCGCGCGAGGAAGTCGGCGTCGTAGGGCACGCGGTGGCGCGCGTCGTACATGTCCAGTTCGGGGTCCACCGACAGCGGGTCGTGCTCGTCGGTGACCGAGGGATCGATCCAGTCGCGCATCAGCCGCGTGCGGCCCAGGTGCGCGGCGCACAGCGCGATGCCGTCGACCGGCGGCAGGTCGCCGGGGTGCAGGTGGGTGGGGTCGCCGTCGGGGAAGTGCGTGGCCGTGAGCAGCTCGGCCTGCGCCTGGTAGAAGGCCGCGAGCGCGGCGCCGCCCGAGTTGCCGACCAGGAACACCTTCTCGTAGCCGGCCGCGCGCAGGTACTGCACACCGGCGCCCAGGTCCTGGATCGCGCGCTCCATCAGCAGCACGGTGTCGTTGCCGACGTAACGCGAGTTGAGCCCCATGCAGCAGATGCCGCGCTCGGCCAGCGGCGCGATCAGATAGTGGCCCATGAAGTTGCTGGTGGGATGCATCACGATCGCCGCGATGCGCTTCGGCCCCGCGGGCGCGCGGTACGCGCCGTAGATGCGCGGGCGCAGCATCTGCAGGCCCGACTGGCTCTCGAGCGCCGCGCCCGGCTTGACGTCGATGACGGCGAGTTGCAGTTCAGGCATCGGCCGTGCCTTTCGCGGCCAGCAGCTGCGCCTTGCGCGCGGTCCAGGCGTCGAGGTCGGCATGGGCGCGCAGCGCGTGCGCGTCCATCTCGGCCTGCGGCACGGTCGGCGTGGTCAGTTCCACGCGGATGCCGTTGGGGTCGAAGAAGTAGATCGACTCGATGATGTGGTGGTCGGTGATGCCCAGCACCTCGACGCCCGCGGCCTCGAGCCGGGCCTTGGCGGCCAGCAGGTCGGGCACGCCGTCCACGCGCAGCGCGATGTGGTTGACCCACGAGGGCGTGTTGGGCGAGGGCAGCGCGGCGATGTCGTCGCCGAGGTCGAAGAAGGCGATGAAGGAGCCGTCGCGCATCCGGAAGAAGATGTGGACGTAGGGGCAGTACTCGCCGGTGCTCGGTACGTGGTCGCTCTTGATCACGTGCACCAGCGGCAGGCCGAGCAGGTCCTCGTAGAAGCGGCGGGTTTCCTCGCTGTCGCGGCAGCGCCAGGCGAAATGGTGCAGGCCCCGGATCGGGGGCGCGGCGGATGGGGTCGGCATCGGGCTTGTCTCCGGGACGGCCATCGGGGCCGTCCGAGCCGGTATTGGGCGATGGCCGGACCTATGATGCAATCGAAATTAATTCATCGATTGATGAAATAGCCATATGAATCTGACCTTGCGCCAGTTGCGCGCCTTCGCCGCCGTCGCCGAGACCGGCAGCTTCACCGCCGCGGCCCAGCAGCTGCACCTGACCCAGTCGGCGCTCAGCGTGCTGGTGCGCGAGCTCGAGCGCGAGATGGGCGTGCAGCTGCTCGACCGCCACACGCGGCGCGTGCTGCTGTCGGAGGCCGGGCGCGAGTTCCTGCCCTCGGTGCACCGGCTGCTCGGCGACCTCGCGGGCGCGGTGGCCGGCGTGACCGAGCTGCGCGACAAGAAGAAGGGCCTGCTGCGGCTGGCCGCGCCGCAGCTCATGGCCTGCACGCTGATGCCGCGCGTGATCGCCGTGTATCGCGCGCAATACCCCGACGTGGAGGTGCGACTGGCCGACACCCTGCCCGAGCACCTGCTCGACGGCATCCTCGCGGGCGAGGTCGAGCTGGCCGTGGGGCAGGACCTCGAGGTCGACCCGGCGCTGATCGAGCGCCGCACGCTGCTGCGCGACCGTCACTGGCTGATCTGTCCGCCCGGCCATGCCTTCGAGGGGCGGCGCAAGGCGCGCTGGGCCGAGCTCGCGCCCTACACCTTCATCGCGCCCACGCGCGACTTCCGCCAGCGCGTCCTGCCCGAGCTCGCGAGCGCCGAGCGCGCCTGGATGCAGCGCCCCGGCACCCAGGAGGTGTCGTACATGACGACCGCGCTCGGCATGGTGGCCTCGGGGCTCGGGCTGACCGTGTGCCCGACCTACTCGGCGCCGCTGGTGCAGGCGCACGGGCTGCGCATGGTGCGGCTGGAGGCGCCCGACTTCCACCGCGAGGTCTGCGTCTACGGCGCGGCGCGGCGTTCGCTGTCGCCCGCGGCGGCCAGCTTCGTGCAGATTCTGGAGCGCTTCGCGAGCGAGCGGGGCGAGGGCTGAAAAGCATCGGCCGGCGTCACGAGACGCGCAGTCGCGCAGTGAGGCCCTACCTACAATGCGGGGCGACCCGTATCCATCCCATCCAGACCATGAACGTTCTTCGATTCACCGACCTCTGTGCCCAGGGCAAAGCCGCCGGCCAGCGCGTCTTCATCCGTGCCGACCTCAACGTGCCGCAGGACGATGCCGGCAACATCACCGAGGACACCCGCATCCGCGCCTCGGTGCCCTGCATCCAGCTGGCGCTCGACGCCGGTGCCGCGGTGATGGTCACCTCGCACCTGGGCCGCCCGACCGAGGGCGAGTTCAAGCCCGAGGATTCGCTGGCGCCGGTCGCGAAGCGCCTGGGCGAGCTGCTGGGCCGCGAGGTGCCGCTGGTCGCGAACTGGGTCGACGGCGTCGACGTGAAGCCGGGCCAGGTCGTGCTGCTCGAGAACTGCCGCCTCAACAAGGGCGAGAAGAAGAACGACGAGGCGCTCGCGCGCAAGCTCGCCGCGCTGACCGACATCTACGTCAACGACGCCTTCGGCACCGCGCACCGCGCCGAGGCCACCACCTACGGCATCGCGCAGTTCGCCAAGGTGGCGAGCGCCGGCCCGCTGCTGGCGGCCGAGATCGACGCCATCACCAAGGCGCTGGCCCAGCCCAAGCGGCCGCTGGTGGCGATCGTCGCGGGCTCCAAGGTCAGCACCAAGCTCACCATCCTGCAGAGCCTGTCGGCCAACGTCGACCAGCTGATCGTCGGCGGCGGCATCGCCAACACCTTCCTGCTCGCGGCCGGCCTGAAGATCGGCAAGTCGCTGGCCGAGCCCGACCTGGTCGACCAGGCGAAGTCGGTGATCGAATCGATGCGCGCGCGCGGCGCCGACGTGCCGATCCCGGTCGACGTGGTCACGGCCAAGACCTTCGCGGCCGACGCGCCCGCCACCGTCAAGGCGGCCGGCGAGGTGGCCGACGACGACCTGATCCTCGACATCGGCCCGAAGACGGCCGCGCAACTGGCCGCGCAACTGCGCGAGGCCGGCACCATCGTCTGGAACGGCCCGGTGGGCGTGTTCGAGTTCGACGCCTTCGCGGGCGGCACCAAGGCTATCGCCCAGGCGATCGCCGAGAGCAGCGCGTTCTCGATCGCCGGCGGCGGCGACACCCTCGCGGCGATCGCCAAGTACGGCATCGAGAAGGACGTGGGCTACATCTCGACCGGCGGCGGCGCCTTCCTCGAGGTGCTGGAGGGCAAGACCCTGCCGGCCTTCGAGATCCTGGCCAGGCGCGCCGCGGGCTGAGAGCGCGGAAGGCTCGCGCGGATGCCATCGATTCGCGCGGTGTCTTCCACGCGACACATAAAGTGTATACAGTAGCGGATACAAAAACGGAGATAGATCCATGAGCACCGACCGCCTTCCCCGCCACGCCACCAAGATCGTCGCCACGCTCGGCCCCGCGTCGAGCACGCCCGAACTGCTCGAGCAGATGATCATCCACAAGGTCAGCGTGGTGCGGCTCAACTTCAGCCACGGGACGGCGCAGGACCACATCGACCGCGCCACCATGGTCCGCGAGGCGGCGCGCAAGGCCGGCCGCGAGGTCGCGATCATGGCCGACCTGCAGGGCCCGAAGATCCGCGTGGGCAAGTTCGCGCAGGGCAAGATCTGGCTCGAGCCGGGCGCGAAGTTCGTGCTCGACGCCTCGCGCACCGAGCCCGGCGACATCGATGCCGTGGGCCTCGACTACAAGGACCTGCCGCGCGACGTGCGCGCCGGCGACCGGCTGCTGCTCAACGACGGCCTGATCGTGCTGGTGGTCGACGCCGTGCGCGGCGAGGCGGTGCACACCACCGTCAAGCTCGGCGGCGAGCTCTCGAACAACAAGGGCATCAACAAGCAGGGCGGCGGCCTCACGGCGCCGGCGCTCACGGCCAAGGACATGGAGGACATCAAGACCGCGATGAGCTTCCAGGCCGACTACGTGGCCGTGAGCTTCCCGAAGAACGCGACCGACATGGAAATGGCGCGCCAGCTGTGCAACGTGGCCGCGGCCGAGTACGGCCACAAGCCCGGGCTGATCGCGAAGATCGAGCGCGCCGAGGCGATCCCCCGGCTCGAGGAGATCCTGCGCGCCAGCGACGGCATCATGGTCGCGCGCGGCGACCTCGCGGTCGAGGTCGGCAATGCCGCGGTGCCGGCACTGCAGAAGAAGATGATCCGCATGGCGCGCGACATGGACAAGGTGGCGATCACCGCGACCCAGATGATGGAGTCGATGATCACCAACCCCGTGCCCACGCGCGCCGAGGTCAGCGACGTGGCGAACGCGGTGCTCGACGGCACCGACGCCGTGATGCTCTCGGCCGAGACCGCCTCGGGCCGCTACCCGCTCGAGACCGTGCAGGAGATGAGCCGCATCTGCGAGGCCGCCGAGGCCGCCGAGGACAAGCAGCTCGACGCCGACTTCAGCGGCCAGTCCTATGCGCGCATCGACCAGTCGATCGCCATGGGCGCGCTGTTCACCGCCCATCACCTGGGCGCCAAGGCCATCGTCGCGCTGACCGAGTCGGGCTCGACCCCGCTGTGGATGAGCCGCCACCGCGCCCACATCCCGATGTACGCGCTGACCTCGCGCCTGGCCACGCAGCGCAAGATGGCGCTCTACCGCAACGTGCGCCCGTTGCTGATGGATTCGGAAAGCGACCGCGACACCGCGCTCGAGCAGGCCGAGGCGCATCTGAAGAAGCGCGGCATCGTGCAGAGCGGCGACGTCTACGCGATCACCTGCGGCGAGCCGATGGGCGCGCCGGGCGGCACCAACATGCTGAAGATCTGCCGCGCGAGCTGATCAGCCGTTGCGGAACAGGAAGCTGTAGGCGTTGAGCGCCGGTACGCCGCCCAGGTGCGCGTACAGCACCTTCGAGCCGGCCGGGAATTCGCCGAGCCGCACCTTCTCGATCATCCCGTGCATCGACTTGCCCTCGTACACGGGGTCGGTCAGCATGCCCTCGAAGCGCGCGCTCAGGCGGATCGCCTCCAGCGTGCCTTCGTTCGGCAGGCCGTACTCGGGGCCGCCGAAGCGGCGGTCGAGCACCACGTCGCGCTCGGTGATCTCGCGGCCCAGCTCGATCAGCTCGGCCGTGTTGCGCGCGATGCGCAGGATCTGCTCGAAGGTCTGCTGCGGCTTGGCCGAGGCGTCGATGCCGATCACGCGGTCGGCCCGACCGTCGGCCGCGAAGCCCGCCACCATGCCGGCCTGCGTGCTGCCCGTGACCGAGCAGACCACGATGTAGTCGAACTTGAAGCCGAGCTCGGCCTCCTGCTGGCGCACTTCCTCGGCGAAGCCCACGAAGCCCAGCCCGCCCAGCGGATGCTCGGAGCAGCCCGCGGGAATCGGGAACGGCTTGCCGCCGGCCTGGCGCACGCTGTCCATCGCGTCCTCCCAGCTCTTGCGGATGCCGATGTCGAAGCCGGCCGCGTCGAGCCGCACATCGGCGCCGAGGATGCGCGACATCTCGATGTTGCCCACGCGGTCGTACACCGCGTCGGAGTAGTTGACCCAGTTCTCCTGCACCAGCACGCACTTCAGGCCCAGGTGCGCGGCCACCGCGGCCACCTGCCGGGTCTGGTTCGACTGGATGCCGCCGATCGACACCAGCGTGTCGTAGCCGCCCTCGAGCGCCTCGGGGATCAGGTACTCGAGCTTGCGCGTCTTGTTGCCGCCGAAGGCGAGGCCGCTGTTGCAGTCCTCGCGCTTCGCATAGAGCTCGACCTTGCCGCCGAGGTGGGCGCTCAGGCGCCGGAGCGGATGGATCGGCGTCGGGCCGAAGGTCAGCACGTGGCGGGGGAATTTCTTCAGGTTCATCGGCAAGACTCCAGGGTGAAGCACAGGGGAAGGGCGATGGAGCCGATGGTAGGAAGAAGGTGGAGCAACAGGGTTGCAAAATTCGATGGCCTCGCGAACCAAAAGGAATCAAGATGCGGGGATCGAAGCCATTTGATGCGCCAAAGTCTCCATGAGCACAACGAAATTGCGTTCCTCGCCTGCGCGTTCCGCCAAGCCGCAACAGGCCCCCACGCCCGCCGTTTCGGCCGCCGCCGCGCTCGACCGCACCGACCGCGCGATCCTGCGCGCGCTGCAGCGCGACGCCTCGATGTCCAACGTCGCGCTGGCCGCCAAGGTCAGCCTCAGCGCGCCGGCCTGCCTGCGCCGCGTCGAGCGGCTCAAGGCCTCGGGCCTGATCAGGGGCGTGGTCGCGCTGCTCGACGCGCAGGCGCTCGACATGGGCATGCTGGTGATGATCGGCGTGGTGCTCGACCGCTCCACGCCCGACTCCTTCGCCGACTTCGAGAAGGCCGCGCAGAAGGTCTCGGGCTGCCTCGAGTGCCACGTGGTCACGGGCGAGTTCGACTACTTCATGCTGGTGCGCACGCGCGACAACGACAGCTTCAACCGGCTGCATGCCGAGCAGCTGCTCTACCTGCCGGGCGTGCGCCAGATCCGGACCTTCGTCGTGCTCAAGCAGGTGCTGTCGACCACACAGCTGCCTCTCTGACACGCGGCGCGCGCGCCATGCGCTGCAATCGGCGCTTCGTCGCGCCGCGAAACCGGCGCCCCATCCCGCGCGTACCCCTTCGATGACCTTTCCCGTCCTTGCGTCGATCCGCCGGCGCCGCCGTGCCCTGACCACCGCCCTGGGCGTCGCCGCGGCCACCGCGCTGGCGGCCTGCTCGCCGATCAAGCTGCTCAACGGCCTGGTGCCCACCGACACCTACCAGTTCCAGGGCGACATCGCCTACGGGCCCGCGCCGCGCCAGCAGCTCGACGTCTACCAGCCATTGCCCGACACCGTGCCCGCGCGCGGCCGGCGGCCGCTGGTGGTGTTCTTCTTCGGCGGCACCTGGACCACCGGCGACCGCGAGAGCTATCGCTTCCTCGGCGAGGCGCTGGCCGCGCGCGGTGCCGTGGTGGTGGTGCCCGACTACGGCCTGTCGCCGCGCCACACCTACCCGGTGTTCGTGCGCGACAGCGCGCTGGCGGTGAAATGGGCGCTCGACAACGCGGCCCAGCTCGGCGCCGACCCGAAGCAGGTCTACGTGATGGGCCACAGCTCGGGCGGCTACAACGCGGCCATGGTCGCGCTCGACGGCCGCTGGCTCGGCGAGCTCGGCGCCAGTCCGCGCCAGCTCGCGGGCTGGATCGGGCTGGCCGGGCCCTACGACTTCCTGCCCATCGGCGATCCGCAGACCCGCGTCGCCTTCGACTGGCCCCGCACGCCGGCCGACTCGCAGCCGCTCGCGCACGTCACGCCGGGCGCGCCGCGCACGCTGCTGATGGCCGCGGCCAAGGACAACCTGGTCTACCCCGAGCGCAACACCCTGCCGCTGGCCGCCGCGCTGCGCGCCGCGGGCGTGCCGGTGGAGGTCCGCGTGTTCGACAACCTGAGCCACGTCACGCTGATGGGCGCCTTCGGCAAGCCCATCCAGTGGCTCGGCGGGCCGGTGCTGCCGCCGGTCGTCGAGTTCCTCGGGTTGCCGTCAGTCCCGTCCCACAAGGGCGCTCGGTAGAATCGCGGCAGTTTTCTCTCGTCTTTTCCCCGTCTTCTCACCCTATTTCCCGCGAGGTATTTCCCCATGGCACTCGTCTCGATGCGCGAACTGCTGGACCATGCAGCCGCCAACGGCTACGGCATTCCGGCCTTCAACGTCAACAACCTCGAACAGGTGCAGGCCGTCATGGAAGCGGCCAAGGAAGTCGGCGCGCCCGTGATCCTCCAGGCCAGCGCGGGCGCCCGCAAGTACGCCGGCGAAGCCTTCATCAAGCACCTGATCCAGGCCGCCATCGAGGCCTATCCGCAGATCCCGCTGGTGATGCACCAGGACCACGGCCAGAGCCCGGCCATCTGCCAGGGCGCCATCGACCTCGGCTTCTCGTCCGTGATGATGGACGGCTCGCTCAAGGAAGACGGCAAGACGCCGGCTTCGTTCGACTACAACGTCGACGTGACCCGCAAGGTGGTGCAGCTGGCCCACAAGGTCGGCGTCACCGTCGAGGGCGAACTGGGCTGCCTGGGCTCGCTCGAGACCGGCATGGCCGGCGAGGAAGACGGCATCGGCGCCGAGGGCGTGCTCGACCACTCGGCCCTGCTGACCGACCCCGAGGAAGCCGCCCAGTTCGTCAAGGCCACGCAGCTCGACGCGCTGGCGATCGCCATCGGCACCAGCCACGGCGCCTACAAGTTCACCCGCAAGCCCACCGGCGACATCCTGTCGATCTCGCGCGTGAAGGAAATCCACGCCCGCCTGCCCAACACCCACCTGGTGATGCACGGTTCGTCGTCGGTGCCGCAGGACCTGCTCGAGATCATTCGCCAGTACGGCGGCAACATGAAGGAAACCTACGGCGTGCCGGTCGAGGAAATCCAGGAAGCCATCAAGTACGGCGTGCGCAAGATCAACATCGACACCGACATCCGCCTCGCGATGACCGGCGCGGTGCGCAAGTTCATGGCCGAGAACCCCGAGAAGTTCGATGCCCGCGAGTGGCTCAAGCCCGCGCGCGAAGCCGCCAAGCAGATCTGCAAGCAGCGCTACATCGAGTTCGGCTGCGAAGGCCAGGCGCCCAAGATCAAGGGCGAATCGCTGCAGATCGTCGCCGCCAAGTACGCCAAGGGCGAACTCGCGCAAGAAGTGGTCTGAGCCGCTTGCCGTGAATCGCCGGCCACCGCTCGCGGTGGCTTTTTTCTGCGCGCACAATCCGCTTCACCGTCTCCCGTTTTTCACCGTTCGCCGTCCCTGCCCATGACCACCGTCCACACCTCCTCCATCCAGAGCCTGCCCCTGCTTGCGCGCGGGAAGGTGCGCGACAACTACGCGGTCGGCGAGGACCGCATCCTGATGGTCGCGAGCGACCGGCTCAGCGCCTTCGACGTGATCATGGGCGAGCCGATCCCCGGCAAGGGCGAGATCCTCACGCAGATGGCGCTGTGGTGGTTCGAGCGGCTCGGCCAGCTCTGCCCCAACCACCTGACCGGCGACGCGCCCGAGAGCGTGGTCAAGCCCGAGGAAGTCGCCCAGGTCACGGGCCGCTCGATGCTGGTCAAGCGCCTGAAGCCGATCCCGGTCGAGGCCGTGGTGCGCGGCTACCTGGCCGGCAGCGGCTGGAAGGAATACCAGGAATCGCGCGCGGTCTGCGGCGTGCCGCTGCCCGAGGGCCTGACCAACGCGAGCAAGCTGCCGCGCCCGATCTTCACGCCCGCGGCCAAGGCCGCGGCCGGCGAGCACGACGAGAACATCAGCTACGAGCGCGTGGTCGAGATCGTCGGCCCCAAGCTCGCGCAGCAGATCCGCGAGACCAGCATCGCGATCTACGAGACCGCGGCCCAGATCGCGCTGGCCAAGGGCATGATCATTGCCGACACCAAGTTCGAATTCGGCCTCGACGAGGCCGGCACGCTGGTGCTGATGGACGAGGTGCTCACGCCCGACAGCTCGCGCTACTGGCCGGTCGAGGGCTACGAGGCCGCGCTGGCCGCCGGCACCAACCCGCCGAGCTACGACAAGCAGTTCGTGCGCGACTGGCTCGAGGCCACGAAGATCAACGGCAAGCCCTGGGACAAGACGCCGCCGGCGCCGCGCCTGCCGGCCGAGGTGATCGAGAAGACCGCCGCCAAGTACCGCGAGGCGCTGGAGCGGCTGACGGCCTGAGCGGGCCGGGTTTCGTATTCAAAGAAAGGGCCGGTTCTCCGGCCCTTTTCCTTTTCAGCGTCCCGAACTCAGGGTTGCCACCGTGCGTCCGCCCGCGTCGAGCAAGGTCAGCCGTCCGGGCGCCAGCCGGTAGCTGGTCGTGCCCTGCAGCACCGCGAGGAACTGCGCCTCGGTCGCACCGCGTACCGGGTCGGCGCAGGCCATGCGGGTGGCGGCGATCTGGCCGATGCGCAAGGCGCTGCCGGTGCGCGTGTACGAGCCCGAAATCCGGTTGCAGCCGCCCGAGCCGGTGACGCGCGCGTTGGCGCGGTCGAACTGCAGCTGGGCGTCGCTGCCCGGCGCGATCGCTTCCTCGCCCAGTTGCGACAGGCGCCACACCGGGCCTTCGATCGGTTCGTCGAGGTTGATGCCGCTGCCGCAGGCGGTCAGCAGTGCCGCGAGCGCGGTGGCGGCGAGGGTGGGAAGCACGCGCAGGGCGGCAGGGCGGGCGGAGAAGCGCATGGCCGGTCGGTCCTTTTGACGAATCTGCAACAAGGTGAAATCGGTGTGATCGTATGCGAGCCGGCGTGGCTCGCCAACGCCGGGGGCCAGTGGGTGTTCGCAGGCCCGCGCGCTCAACGCTGCAGGTCGGCCGCGAGCGCCACGCCGCCATCGAGCCGCGCCTGCACGCAGCGCCGCACCGCGGGCGGGATGGCCTCGTCGGCCAGCAGCGCCGGCCACTCGGCGCGCGCCTGGCGCACCGTGTCGCGCGCGATCGCGAGCAGCCGCGCGGGACGCAGCAGCCCGGCGTCGCGCAGCAGCGCCTCGAGCGCGGCCCAGCCGAAGCCGCGCAGCTTGGCGTCGATGGCGCGGTTGACCGCGTAGTCGCCGCCGGGCACCTGCTCGAAGAAGGCGGCCACGCAGACCGGGTCGTAGAGCGGCGCGAGCACGGGCGCCACGCCATCGGGATAGCGCAGCGCCCAGTTCTTCAGGTGGGCGTCGCTGTTGCCCAGCAGGATGAAGGCGACGATGCGGCGCACGAACTCGCGCACGTCGGCCACCGGGTTCGGCGACAGCCGGTCGAGCACGCGCAGCATCGCGGGTCCGTCGATCGCGAGGCCGCGGCCATACTTCTGGCGCGGCTCGTACTGCAGCACCTGCGCGAACTCCTCCATGTGGATGCGCCCGCCGTCGGGCGTGCGGTCGAAGCGGCGCACCGCGAGGATCTGCTCGAACGGCAGCTGCTCGGGCAGGTCGGCGTCGGCGCGGCCGATCACGCTGGCCTCGGCGCAGTCCAGGCCGAGCGCGCCGCACAGGCGGTAGCCGGCGATCTCGTTGGCGACCAGGTCGGGGTGGCGCACGGTCGGCAGCTTGAGGATGAAGGAGCCGGCCGCGCCGTGGCGCCGCACCACGTAGCGCCGGCCATCCTGCACGGCCGAGAACTTGGTCACCACGCCGGGGATGGCGGCCGCGTCCTCCACCGGCAGCTCGACGAAGCCGGGCTCGAGCACGTCGAGCCCGAGCGCGGTGTGCCAGTGCCGCACCGTGTCGGGAATGCCCTCGGCCGGCGGCACCGGCTCGACCTCGATCGCGCCCATCAGGTCGTGCCCGGCGGCGGCCAGCAGTTCGAACTCGTCGTCGGCGCGGCAGCCGCGCTGCCGGGCGAGGCGCTCGCGGTTGTGGCCCTCGGGCAGCAGGTTCTGGAAGTAGGCGGGCCAGTGGCCGTCGCCGCGCGACACCCGCGCATCGCGCGCCGAGCCCAGGATGGCGCGCGTGGCGGCCTCGTCGGCGCCGCGGTAGGCCAGCGACAGCGTGGGGCGCGCCGGGTCGTCGACGTAGCCGGGGTCGAACGAGACGCGCAGGATGTCGCCGTACTGCGAGAGCCAGCCGATGGAGCGCCGGCGCGAGGCATCGCCGCCCGGGGCGTGCAGGTACATCCGCAGGTAGCGGATGCTGGTGCCGAAGGCGGCGCCGGCGGTCAAGGGCCGAGGCTCTGGGCGATGGAGGGCGGCGCCTCGATGCCGGCCGGCTGGCCGAGCAGCCGGCCGCCCGCGCGCACGAAGTCCTCGAGCGTGGGGCGCAGCGCCGCCGGCACGGGCATCAGCCCGAGCCCCAGCACGCGCGCCATCTCGAGCAAGGTCGACAGCCGCGGGTCGATCTGGCCGCTCTCGATGCGCTGCACCGTCATGCGCGACAGCCCGGCGGCCTTGGCCAGCGCCTCCTGGCTCAGGCCGGCCGCCTTGCGGGCCTGCTCGAGTTCCTGGATCAGATGGATCATTGGAGTGATCTTTTCAGTAAAAAAGAGTATTGATAGTAGCTATTTGGGATTGATTCGACAAATAAAAAAGCGACTCTAAAGTCGCTTTTCAATGAAATTGCGCATTCAAATGCGCTTTTGATTCGATCGCCTCAGCTCAGTACCACGCTGCTGAGCCGGCGCCGGTAGGTCGCCACGGTCGGATCGTCGGGCGGGATCTGGCCGTCGGCCACCTTCACCTTCGGCGGCTCGATCAGCTCGAGGATCGCCACGTAGGTCTTGCGCGCGAGTTCCTCGCTCCAGCTCTTGTCGCGCATCAGGATCTCGAGCAGCTCGTCCATCGCGGCAGTCCATTGCTGCTGCGCGACCAGCAGGCGGGCGCGGTCGAAGCGGGCCTGGAAGTCGCGCTTGTTGGCCGCGATCTTCGCGTCGAGCTCGGCCATCGCGGGTGCCGCGCCCGTGGGCGGGGCCGCGAAATCGATCGCGTCCATCCAGCGCTGCAGCGCATCGAAGCGGCGCACCACCGAGGCCTTGGCGATCACGGGCGCGAAGGCCACCTTGGCGTCGTCGGCGCGGTCGAGCTGCAGCAGCAGCTTCACGTAGTCGAAGCGCGCGTCATCGTTGGCCGGGTCGGTGGCCACAGCGTGCTGCAGCTTCTCGAGCGCGCCCTCGGTGTCGCCCTCGGCCAGCGCCTCCTGCGCCGCCTCTTCCTCGGCGGCGGCCTCGGCCTCGTCGGCACCGGGCACGTGCTTGTCGAGGAATTCGCGGATCTTCTCGGCGGGAATGGCGCCGACGAAGCCGTCGACCGGCTGGCCGTCCTTGAACATCACGCAGAACGGGATGCTGCGCACGCCGAACATCTCGGAGAGCTGGGAGGAGATCTGCGGCACCTTGTCGGCGTCGAGCTTGGCCAGCGTGAAGCGCCCGGCGTACTCCACCTCGAGCTTTTCGAGCACCGGCCCGAGCTGCTTGCAGGGGCCGCACCATTCGGCCCAGATGTCCAGCAGCACCGGCCGGGCGAGGGAGGCTTCGATCAGCTCGTCCTGGAAATTTTCGAGAGTGATGTCGATCATCGGGAACAACTGGGGGTGAAACGTAAAATTGGAACCATGAACGAAACCATTCAGGTCGGTGTGGTGATGGGCTCGAGCTCCGATTGGGAGACGATGCGCAACGCGGTCGAGATTCTCCAGCAATTCGGCATCCGCCACGAAGCGAAGGTGGTCTCCGCCCACCGCATGCCCGATGCGCTCTTCGCGTACGCCGAAAGCGCCGCCGGGCGCGGACTCGCGGCGATCATCGCCGGCGCGGGGGGCGCGGCCCATCTGCCGGGCATGCTGGCCTCCAAGACCACGGTGCCGGTGCTCGGCGTGCCGGTCGCCAGCCGGCACCTGCAGGGCGTCGATTCCCTCTACAGCATCGTGCAGATGCCCAAGGGCGTGCCGGTCGCCACCTTCGCCATCGGCAACGCGGGCGCGGCCAACGCGGCGCTGTTCGCGGTCTCGATGCTGGCCGTCAACGACCCCGGCCTGCGCGCCAGGCTCGACGCCTTCCGCGCGGCCCAGACCGCCGCGGCCGAGGCCATGGCGCTGCCGCCCGTGGAGCCGGCCCCGGTTTCTCCTTTCTCGCCGCAAGGCGGAGGTGCCCTGTGAGCAACAGCAAAGGCGACCTGCCGATCCTCCCGGGCGCCACGCTCGGCGTGCTCGGCGGCGGCCAGCTCGGCCGCATGTTCGTGCATGCCGCCCAGCGCATGGGTTACTTCACCGCGGTGCTCGACCCCGATGCCGACAGCCCGGCCGGCCGGGTCAGCCACCACCACATCCACACCGACTACGGCGACGTCGACGGCCTCGCGCGGCTGGCCGGCCTGGCCGACGCCGTGACCACCGAGTTCGAGAACGTGCCCGCGCCCTCGCTCGAGCACCTCGCGGTGGCGCGGCCGGTGGCGCCCGCCGCGCCGGCGATCGCGATCGCGCAGGACCGGATCGCCGAGAAGGCCCATTTCGGCCGCTGCGGCGTGGCCTGCGCGCCCTACGCGGCGATCGAGACCGCGGCCCAGCTGGCGGCGGTGGAAGACCGGCTCCTGCCCGGCATCCTGAAGACCGCGCGCCTGGGCTACGACGGCAAGGGCCAGCAGCGCGTGCGCACGCGCGCCGAGCTGGTCGAGGCCTGGCAGGCCACGGGCTGCGTGCCCTGCGTGCTCGAGAAGCTGCTGCCGCTGGACTTCGAATGCTCGGTGATCGTGGCGCGCGGCCGCGACGGCCAGCTGGTGAACTTCCCGCCCCAGCGCAACCTGCATCGCGACGGCATCCTGGCCGTGACCGAGGTGCATGGCCAGAACATGCCCAAGACCGTGGCCCAGGCCGCGATCACCGCGGCCAAGAACATCGCCAACGGCCTCGGCTACGTCGGCGTGCTGTGCGTCGAGTTCTTCGTGCTGGCCGACGGCTCGCTGGTGGTCAACGAGATGGCGCCGCGCCCGCACAACAGCGGCCACTACACCATGGAGGCCTGCGACGTGTCGCAGTTCGAGCTGCAGGTGCGCACCCTGGCCGGCCTGCCGCTGGCCATGCCGCGCCAGCACAGCCCGGCCGTGATGCTGAACCTGCTGGGCGACCTGTGGTTCTCGGCCGGCGACGACAAGCCGGTCTCGCCGCGCTGGAGCGAGGTGCTCGCGCTGCCCGGCGCCCACCTGCACCTGTACGGCAAGATCGAACCGCGCCGCGGCCGCAAGATGGGCCACCTGACCTTCACCGGCGCCGACGCCGACCAGGTGCGCGCCATCGCCTCGCAGGTCGCGCTGCTGCTCGGCCTGCCGCCGGTGGCATGAAGGCCGCATGATCCTCGACGGCCCATCGCCCGCAGCCATCGCCGAGGCGGCGCGCATCCTGCGCGCCGGCGGGCTGGTGGCCTTTCCCACCGAAACCGTCTACGGCCTCGGTGCCGACGCCAGCAACGACGCGGCCGTGGCCGGCATCTTCCAGGCCAAGGGCCGGCCGGCCGACCATCCGCTGATCGTGCACGTGGCGGCCGGCACCAAGGGCACGGAGGCGCTGTCGCGCTTCGCCCAGCCGCTGCCGCCGTTCGCGCAGAAGCTGGTGCAGGCCTTCTGGCCCGGACCGCTGACCCTGATCGTCACGCGCCAGCCCGGCGTGGCCGCCGCCGCCGCGGGCGGGCAGGACACCATCGGCCTGCGCTGCCCCTCGCACCCGGTGGCGCAGGCGCTGCTCGAGGCCTGCGCCGAGCAGGGCGTGCCCGGCCTCGCGGGCCCGAGCGCCAACCGCTTCGGCCGCGTGAGCCCGACCACCGCGCAGCACGTGTTCGGCGAATTCGGCGACACCGTGCCGGTGCTCGACGGCGGCGCCTGCGAGGTCGGCATCGAGTCGACCATCGTCGACTGCAGCCGCGGCGCGCCGGTGCTGCTGCGCCCGGGGCTGATCACGCGCGCGCAGATCGAGGCCGCCTGCGGCGAACGCCTGCGCGACCGCGAGCTCATGGCGATGCCCGACCCGCGCGCCTCGGGCACGCTGGAGGCGCACTACGCGCCCGACGCCAAGGTGCGGCTGATGGACGCCAAGGCGATCCAGACCGGCCTCGACGTGCTGGGCGCCAATGCCGCCCACATCGCCATCTGGACCCGCAGCGCCGTGCGCAGCCGTTCGCAGCGCGTCGTGCAGCGCCGCATGCCCGACGACGCCGCCGCCAGCGCGCAGCAGCTGTTCGCGGTGCTGCGCGAGTTCGACGCCGAGGGCGTCAAGCTGATCTGGGTCGAGACGCCGCCCGACACGCCCGAGTGGGAGGGCGTGCGCGACCGCCTGCAGCGGGCCGCCGCGGCCTGAAATCGGGATCGGGCAGCCTCCCAGCCTCAGCCCCCCGCCGCCAGCACGCCCTGGAAGAAGCCGCGTGCCGCCGCCAGGCAGAACGGCGGCGCCAGCGTGCCGTGGTAGGCCAGCATCACGGCGCGCGCCTTGTCGGCGTCGCTGCCGCCGGTGCTCTGCGCGAGCACGTCCTTGGCCTGGGCGAAGCCGGCGCGCGCGGCCGAGTAGGCGTCGGTGGTCGCGCTGTCCTCGAGGTCGACCACGGTCAGCCGCTCCGACGGCACGCCCTTGGCGCGGAAGTAGCCGGCGGTGGCCCGGGTGCTCAGGAAGTTGACGGTCGGGTCCTGCGCGCCGCCGCACATCAGCACCGGCCTGGCCGGCACCCAGTTGCGCAGGTCGTTGGCGCGCGCCGCCTTGCGGAAGCCCAGCGTGGGCGCGCAGTCGAGCGGCGTGGCCGAGTTCAGCGAGGCGGGGGTGGCCTTCAGGGCGTTGCCGGGGCAGGGGCTGCCGTCGATGTCGTTGGAGGCGCGCGTCAGGTAGCTCTGGCGCACCAGGTTGCCGGCGCCGTAGAAGATCGACAGCGAGGGATCGACCGGGCCGGGCGTTGCGCCGGCCGGATACAGCGCGAGCTGCGGCAGCTTGCCCTGGGCGATCAGCGTGCTGGTGGGCGTGAGGCTGGGCAGCAGGGTGTCGATGCCGGTCGCGTACTGCGCCTCGTAGATGTCGCTGGTGTTGCTGTAGACGTCGCCGAACTGCTGTTGCCAGCTGGTCGACAGCAGCGGCACGAACAGCGTGCTGCCGAGCGCCGGCCAGCCCTTGAAGTTGTAGTCCACCAGCAGGCTGATGGCCGAGGGTGCCGACAGCGGCGCCGAGGCCGTCACCGTCTTGCCCGTGGCCTGCAGCTCGCGGTGCGCGGCCAGCGCCACGTAGCCGCCCTGCGAATAGCCGGTGACGAACAGCGAGCCCGCGTCCGAGGCGTCGATGTTGGCGAAGGTCTTGCGCGCGGCGGTCAGCGCATCGACCATGTCCTTGCCCTGCTGGTCGCCGTTGAGGTAGGGGTGGTAGGGCAGCGTCGACTTGTCGTAGCCCGCGTAGTTGGGCGCGACCACGATGAAGCCCTGCGCCGCCAGCATGGCCGCGACCACCACGCCCTCGCCGGCGGCGGCCTGGTTCACGTCGGCCCACTTGGCGATGTTGTAGTCGCGCGCGGCGTTGGTGCCGTGGGCGTACAGCACGATCGGGCGCGGGCCGCTGCAGGCCGCGTCGCCGCCGCGCGGCACCATGATGGCGGCCGTGGCGTTGGTGGCCTCGCCCTTGCCGCCGACGGTGCGGTATTCGAGGTAGCGCGTGTCGATGCCGCACTTGGGCGTGCCCGACACCTGCAGCAGCGCCTTGCCCTTGTCGTCGAGCTGCAGCAGCGTGCGGAAATCGCCGGCCGACAGGCTCAGCACGCGCTCGGGCGGATTGGTCACGACCGAGCCGCGGCCGGTGTCCTCGGGCGGCGGCGGCGCGGGCGGGAAGGTGCCGATGCCGAAGCCGCCACCCCCGCCGCCCCCGCCGCAGGCCGAGAGCAGCAGCGTCGCGCTCGCGAAGGCGGCGGCGAGCAGGTTGCGGGAAGGGGAGGGTGGCGGTACGAGGCTTGGCACGTCGGGGTCTCCTGGATCTTCGAACGAACGGGCGTTCGATTCTGTCAGCGCCCCGGTGCCATGCAAGCAGTGCTTGCCTGCACAACGTTTTCAGTACAGGCCGCCGGGCCCGCGGTCGTTCAGTTGTCCTGCGCGGTCCAGTCGACCAGCGCGTCGAAGGCCGCGCGCGCCGCGCCCGCGTTCTCGGCGTTGGCGATCGCCACCAGCACGTAGCGCCGGCCGCTCGCGCCATGCACGTAGCCGGCGATGCCCGAGGCGTCGCGCAGGGTGCCGGTCTTCAGGTGCGCGGCGCCGCCCGAGCGCAGCGTGCGCTTGCGCAGGGTGCCGTCCACGCCGAGCGCCGGCAGCGAGCCCACGAGCTCGGGCATCACCGGCGAGCGCCAGGCCACCTGCAGCATCCTGCCGAGCGCGGCCGCGCTGATGCGCTCGTCGCGCGACAGGCCCGAGCCGTTCTCGAACACCGGCGGCGCCTCGCCGGTGCCGATGCGCTCGCGCCACCACTGGACCAGCGCGCCGCGCGAGGCCTCGAAGGTGCCGCGGTTCTTCTGCGTGAGGCCGAGGGTCAGGAACACCTGCTGCGCCATCACGTTGTTGCTGTACTTGTTGATGTCGCGGATCACCTCGGGCAGCGGCGGCGAGGCGAACTCGAACGCCGGCTTGAGCCCCGCGGGCACGCGGCCCTCGCGCATCTGGCCGCCCACGCGCCCGCCCATCTCGGCCCACAGGCCGCCGATGGCGCGCAGCGCGTAGCTGCGCGGATCGGCATAGGCCACGGCCCAGCTCTTCTCGCCGCAGGCGGCGGGAAAGCCGCCGTTGAAGCGGATGCGGTTCGGATCGCCGTAGTCGGCGCGCAGCGCCGTGCGCCAGTCGCCGCATTCGCCGGGCGAAAGCGGCACCGTCTGCGGCATCGCCACGGCCGCCAGCGGCGGCTCGTAGCTTACGCGCGCGAACTGGCCGCCGCGGTCGGGCACGAAGCTCATGTTGACCGACTTGAAGTTCAGCAGCAGCGCATCGGGCGAGGCGTTGTAGGGCCGCAGCGGCTCGCCGTCGAAGGCGCCAGGGTCGTTCTCGACCGTGTTCTCGAAGGCGCTGCGGTCGATCACGATGTCGCCGCTCACGCTCGTGATGCCCAGGCCCTGCACGTGGCGCAGCAGCAGCCACATGCGCTCGATCACCAGCTTGGGATCGCCCTGGCCCTTGATGTAGAGGTTGCCGTTGAGCACGCCGTTGGCGATGCTGCCCTCGACGTAGACCGGCGTGTTCCAGGTGTAGGCCGCGCCCAGCAGGTCGAGCGCCGCGTAGGTGGTCACCAGCTTCATGATCGAGGCGGGATTCACCGGCACCTGCGTGCGCCAGGCCAGCCGCGGCGGACGTACGCCGTCGGCATCGGCGACCAGCATGGTGACGGCGTCGCGCGGCAGCTTGGCGCGGGCCAGCGCGGCATCGACCTCGGCCGGCAGCGGCTGCTGGGCGTGGACGCCGGCGGCCAGGCACAGCGCGAAGGCGCAGAGCGCGCGGGAAGGACGGGGAAAGGGACGGCGTTCGACGGTGACAGCGGGCATGCGGCCCATTATCCCGGCGCGAAAAGATGCAGCCGCGCGTGGTACAGCAGCAGGATCGTCTTCGCGTCCGCGATGCGGCCGTCGGCCACCATGGCCAGCGCCTCGTCGATGCCGAACTCGAGCACCTCGATGTCCTCGCCCTCCTCGGCCAGCCCGCCGCCCGCGCCCACGCGCATCGAGGGCTCGTACTCGGCGACGAAGAAGTGCAGCTTCTCGGTCACCGAGCCCGGGCTCATGAAGCATTCGAAGACCTTGTGCACCGTGCCCAGCCGGTAGCCGAGCTCTTCCTCGACCTCGGCGCGGATGCGTTCCTCGGGTGCCGCGTTGTCGAGCAGGCCGGCTGCGGCCTCGATCAGCAGGTCGTCCCAGCCGTTGACGAAGGCCGGATAGCGGAACTGCCGCGTCAGCAGCACCGTGCGCCGCGCGCGGTTGTAGGCCAGCAGGGTGGCGCCGTTGCCGCGGTCGTAGGTCTCGCGGTGCATGCGCTGCCAGCTGCCGTCGCTGCGGCGCCAGTCGAAGGCCGTGGTCTTCAGCGTGTACCAGTTGTCGGAGAGAAGGGTGACTTCGTGCACCCGGACGCGGTCTTGCAGGGTCATGGCGGCGAGCATAGGTGCGAATTCGTGCAATAACAAGAAAATTCGTGCAATCGCGTGAAGCCGACGCTACCATCGGCCCATGCTCACCCGGCAGCGCAAGCAACACATCCTCTCGGTCCTGGCGCGCGACGGCCAGGTGGTCGCCAAGCCGCTCAGCGAGGCGCTGGGCCTGTCGGAAGACACGATCCGGCGCGACCTGCGCGAGCTCGCCGCCGAGGGCCGGCTGCAGCGCGTGCACGGCGGCGCGCTGCCGCTGGCACCGGCCGAGGCCGACCTCGCGGGCCGCCAGCGCATCGCGCCCGGGGAGAAGGTGGCCATCGGCCGCGCCGCCGCGCGCATGGTGCGCCCGGGCCAGGTGGTGTTCGTCGACGGCGGCACCACCGCCGTGCAGCTCGCGCGCCACCTGCCCCTGGACCTGCGCGCCACCGTCGTCACCCACAGCCCGCTGGTGGCGGCCGAACTGGCCGGCCATGACCGGCTCGAGCTGCTGCTGATCGGCGGGCGGCTGTTCCGGCATTCGATGGTGGCGGTGGGCGCGGCCGCGATGGACGCCATCTCGCGCGTGCATGCCGACCTCTTCTTCCTGGGCGTCACCGGCGTGCATGCCGAGGCCGGCCTGACCACCGGCGACAGCGAGGAGGCCGAGATCAAGCGCGCGCTGATGGCGGCGGCCGCCGAGACCGTGGTGCTGGCCTCGTCCGAGAAGCTGGGCGCGGCCTCGGCCTGGGTCGTGAACCCGGTGCGCGCGGCCGCGCGGCTGCTGGTGTCGCCCGAGGCGCCCGAGAAGGCGCTGGCGCCGCTGCGCCGGGCCGGCCTGGCGATCATGCGCGGCGACGGCGCGGCCGGCTGACCCCGCCGCGGGCCGCGATTCGTCCCCCGCCGGGCGCAGTCCGCGGGGCCCCTCGATAATCCCGGGGATGCCCGCCGCGCCCCCGATGTCTCCCCCCGCCCGCCTGTCCCCCCGCACCGTCGGCATCGGCGCGGCCGTGATCACCGTGCTGGTGTGGACCGCCTTCATCGTCATCGCGCGCGCTTCGGCCGGCCGCTCGCTGTCCCCGTTCGACATCGCCTTCGCGCGCATCTGCGGCGCCAGCCTGGTGCTGGTGCCCTGGGGCGCATGGCTCGTGATGCGCGCCCGCGCGGGCGGCGCGCAGGCGGCCGCCTCCTTCTTCGGCCTGTCGCCGCTGTCGCTGCGCGTCACGGCCATGGCCGGCGTGTTCGGCGGCGTCGCCTATGCCGTGTGCGCCTACTGCGGCTTCTTCTTCGCGCCGGCCAGCCATGCCTCGGTGCTGCTGCCCGGCAGCCTGCCGCTGTGGACCACGCTGCTGGCCGCGCTGGTGCTGCGCGACCGCATCACGCCGGCGCGCGCGCTCGGGCTGGCGCTGATCGTCGCGGGCGACCTGCTGGTGGGCGGGCGCAGCCTGCTGCATGCCTTCGAGGGCGGCGAGGTCTGGAAGGGCGACCTGCTGTTCATGGCCGCGGCCTTCTGCTGGGCCTGCTACAGCATCGTGGTGCGCCGCCACGGCCTCGACGCCGTGCGCGCCACCATCGCCATCACCGTGTTCGCGCTGCTGAGCTACGTGCCGGTCTACAGCCTGCTGGTGGCCGGCGGCTGGGTCGCCAGCCGCATCGGCAGCGCGCCCTGGGGCGAGCTGGCGTTCCAGATGCTGTTCCAGGGCATCGGCTCGGTCGTGGTGTCGGGCATCACCTTCACGAAGATGGTCCAGCACTTCGGCCCGGTGCGCACCACCATGATCACGGCGCTGGTGCCCGGCCTGTCGGCGCTGGGCGCGGTGCTGTGGCTCGACGAGCCGCTCTACTGGAACCTGATCGCCGGCCTGCTGCTGGTGACCGCCGGCATCCTGTTCGGCGTGCAGAAGCCGGCGCCCGCGCGCGCCGCCGGCCTGGTGCCGGCCGTGGCCACCGTGGCGGGAGAGCGTCGCGATGCCTGATGTGTTGGCCTTCGACACCAGCACCGAGCAGCTGTCGATCGCGGTGCGCCGCGGCGAGCGCGTGTGGACTCACGAGGGCGCGGGCGGCGCCCAGTCCTCGGCCACGCTGATCCCGCTGATCCAGCAGCTGCTGGCCGAGGCCGACCTCGCGCTGGCGCGGCTCGACGCCATCGCCTTCGGCCGCGGCCCGGGCTCGTTCACCGGGCTGCGCACCGCCTGCGCGGTGGCGCAGGGCCTGGCGCTCGGCTCGGGCGTGCCGCTGCTGCCGGTCGACACCCTGCTGGCCGTGGCCGAGGAGGCGCGCCATGCCTTCGGCGCCCGGCGCACGGTGGCGCTGCTCGATGCGCGCATGGAGGAGATCTACGCCGCGCGCTACGACTTCGAGGCCCATGGCCCACTCGGCGAGCCCGCCGCCGGCGCCGAGGGCCCGCTGCTGATGGCGCCCGAATCGCTCGTGGTGCCGGCCGGCTGGGCGTTGGCCGGCAATGCCTTCGCCGCCTACGGCGAGCGCCTGCCGGCCGCCGCCGCGCGCCACGCGGTGCTGCCCACGGCCGCCGCCATGCTGCGCTTGGCCCCCGCGCTGTTGGCGGCAGGCCGCACCGTGCCCGCGGCGCAGGCCTGGCCGCTCTACGTTCGCGATAAAGTGGCGCAAACCACCGAGGAGCGTGCCGCCATCAAGGCGGCCGCCGCCCACCACAACACACCGCCCGCGACCGCATGAGCGCCCTCCCGCAACCCGTGGAAGCCCGCCTCGAGCCGCTCACCATCGAGCGGCTCGACGCCGTCTGCGCCGTCGAGCAGACGGCCTACAGCCATCCCTGGACGCGCGCCAACTTCACCGACTCGATCGCCGTCGGCTACCACTGCCAGTGCCTGCTGGCGCCGGTCGCCGGCACCGGCATCGAGGCGGCGCGCCTCTCGCCGGTCACCAGCCTCGGCGAGATGCTGATCGGCTACTTCGTGGCCATGAAGGGCGTCGACGAGGTGCACCTGCTCAACATCACCGTGGCGCCGGCCTTCCAGCGCCAGGGCTGGGCGCCGCTGATGCTCGAGGCGCTGACCGGCTGGTCGCGCGCCCAGGGCGCCCAGTGGCTGTGGCTCGAGGTGCGCCAGAGCAACCGGCGCGCGCTCGACATCTACCTGCGCCAGGGCTACCGCACGGTCGGCGTGCGCAAGGGCTACTACCCGGGCGCCGAGGGCGGCCGCGAGGATGCGATCGTCATGAGCATGCGCCTCAACGAAACAGGCAGTGCCTGGGGAGCCTTGCGATGAACGCCGCCGTGCAGACCCTGCGGCTCGACGCGCGCCAGCGCGCGATGCTCGACGAGATGGGCGTGAAGGTCTGGTGGCCGGTGCCCGAGGCGGCCGAGGTCCCCGTGGCCGTGGCGCCCGCGCCGGTGGTGGAGGACGAGGCCGAACCGATCGACATGCCGCCGCCGGACGCCCGCTATGACGCCCGAGACGACGCCGTGCCCGAACCCGAACCGGTCGCGCCGCGTGCCCCGGCCGCCGCGCGCGCGCCCGTGGCCGCGCCGCCGCCGCGCCCGGCGCCGGTTCCCGCCGGCCACGGCGCGGCCGTGCTGGTCGAGGCGCCGCGCCGCCTCTATGCCGACGCCGCCGAGGGCGTTGCGCCGCAGGGCGGCTGGCTGGTGCTGGCCGACATGCCGCCCGAGGCCGACGGCCGCCATGGCGAACCCTTCGCGGGCGATGCCGGCCGGCTGCTCGACAACATGTTGCGCGCGCTCAAGCTGCACGAGGGCGGCACGCCGGTGCACCTGATGCGCCTGCACCGCGGCGTGGCCTCGGGCCAGCCCGGCGGCCCGCGCCCGCTCGACGAGGCCTTCGCCGAACATGCCGCGGCGCTCGCGCCCCGGCTGGTGCTGGCCATGGGCCCGCTGGCCGCGCAGGGGCTGATGCAGAGCGGCGAGCCGCTGGGCAAGCTGCGCGGCCGGGTCGGCCAGGCGGCGCAGCTCGCGGGCGTGCCGGTGGTCGCGACCTACCACCCGGCCTACCTGCTGCGCAATCCGGTCGACAAGGGCCGCGCCTGGGCCGACCTGTGCCTGGCGGCCGCGCAGCAGCAGCCCGAGGCGGGCTGAGCCGGGGCGGGGGCCGTCGGGAGCCCCCTTTAAAATCGCCCCCCATGACTTTCCTCGACAAGCTTGCCGCCGCGCAGCAAACAAACGGTTCGTTGCTCTGCGTGGGGCTCGATCCGGAGCCGGCGAAGTTCCCGGGGCAGCTCAAGGGCGACGCGCGCCGCATCTACGACTTCTGCGCCCGCATCGTCGACGCCACGGCCGACCTCGCCATCGCCTTCAAGCCGCAGATCGCCTACTTCGCGGCCCACCGCGCAGAGGACCAGCTCGAACGGCTCATGGAGCACATGCGCCGCAACGCGCCCCAGGTGCCGACCATCCTCGACGCCAAGCGCGGCGACATCGGCTCCACCGCCGAGCAGTACGCCATCGAGGCCTTCGAGCGCTACGGCGCCGACGCGGTCACGCTCTCGCCCTTCATGGGCTTCGACTCGGTCGAGCCCTACCTGCGCCACCACGGCAAGGGTGCGTTCCTGCTGTGCCGCACCAGCAACCCCGGCGGGTCCGACCTGCAGGGCCAGCGGCTGGCGAGCGTCGAGGGCCAGCCCTTCCTCTACGAGCACGTCGCGCGGCTGGCGCAGGGCCCGTGGAACCTCAACGGCCAGCTCGGCCTCGTGGTCGGCGCCACCTATCCGGCCGAGATCGAGCGCGTGCGCGCGCTGGCGCCGACGGTGCCGCTGCTGATCCCGGGCGTCGGCGCCCAGGGCGGCGACGCGGCCGCCACCGTGCGCGCCGGCTGGCGCGCCGACGCGCCGATCGTCGTGAACTCCTCGCGCGCGATCATCTATGCCTCGTCGGGCGACGATTTCGCCGAGGCCGCGCGCGCCGCGGCGCGGACCACGCGCGACACGCTCGAAGCCGCCAAGGCCTGACCCCGGCGGCCCGGGCTCAGGCCCGCCGCAGCCGCGTGAACAGCTCGAACTCCCAGTTGCGCATCCCCAAGAGCAGCGTGTAGCCCTCGCGGTCCTTGGGCGACAGCTTCTGGTCGGTCTGGTGCTGCTGCGCGAAGTCCTGCGCCACGCGCTGCAGCCGCTCCAGGAAGGCCGGCGCCAGCGAACGGCTGATCGAGCCGTGCACCAGCAGCAGGCCCTCGGCCGGGCCGTCGAAGCCGCCGCGGTAGTAGTCGAGCACCACGTTCTCGCGGAAGAACTCCATCACCGGCCCGTGCGGGCGCCAGCGGAAGGTCTTGGCGAGCTTCAGGCGATACCGGTTCAGCGGCCGCAGTTCGATGATCCCGATGCGGTCGAGCTGGGCCAGGAAGCCGATGCACTCGGCCTCGCTGATCCGGTAGGCCGTCACGATCTGCTCCAGCGTCCACTGGCTCAGCACGCTGATCGCCACCAGCAGCAGCTTCTTGTCCTTGACCACGGCCTTCTCCTGCTCGTGCGTCAGTTCCTTGAGCAGCGGCTGGGCGTCGGCCACACGCCGCGCCAGCTCGGCGAAATCGATCTTCAGCGCGCGGCAGATGGCGTCCACGCGCGACAGCGGCATGTCGCTCTTGGCCAGCATCCGCTTGACGCTGGACTCGGCCATGTCGAGCGAGCGCGCCAGGTCGGCGTAGGTCATGCGGGCGCTCTTGAGTTCGTTCTTCAGGGCCTGGACGAGGTCGACGGTGGTACTCATGAAGGTGGCGGGGTTCCGGTTGGGTATCGGTTGGAGATACCGATGGGTGTGAAATAGTGCCTCGTATCGATTCTCGATGCCTGGGGAGAGGCTGGCAACTAAATTCCGCCCGCCAACCGATCGGCCATCCCGCCATCACCCAACTTCGAGAACAGACATGCTCCTCCACTCCCTGACACGCCGCGAACGTGGCCTGGCCTTCTTCCTGGGCCTGCTGCTCCTGATCGGCATCGTCGGCCCGGCGCTGCCGGCCGCCGAGGTCGCGATCGCCCTGGTCTTCGCCGACACCCGTTCCTGGCACGGCCTGCCCAACGCCATGGACGTGCTGAGCAACCTGCCCTTCGTCCTCATGGGCTGCTGGGGCCTGTACTGGCTCAACCGCATCGACCGCGCGCACCACGAGGCGCTGGCCGGCTTCCCGCTCGCGCCGCCGGCCAGCGATCCGCCCGACAACACGCTCGACTGCGCCTGGCTCTTCTTCGCCGGCCTGATCGCCACCGCCGCCGGCTCGGCCTTCTATCACCTGGCGCCCGACGCGCCGCGGCTGGCGGCCGACCGCGCCGGCATGGCGGTCGCCTTCGCCGGCCTGATCGGGGTGGCGGTCTGCGAGCGCGTGAGCCAGCGCGCCGGCTGGCCGGCCGCCTGGTTCGTGCTCACCACCGGCCTGCTGTCGGCCGAGATCGCGCAGGAGACCGGCAACGTGCTGCCCTGGGCGCTGGTGCAGTTCGGCGGCATGGCGCTGGTGCTCACGCTGGCGCTGTCGCGGCCGATGCCCGGCGCCGTCGGCCTGCGCCTGGGCTGGGTGATCGCGGCCTACGTGCTGGCCAAGGCCTTCGAGCTGGCCGACCAGCCGATCTACGAGGCCACGCACGGCGTGATCTCGGGCCACACGCTCAAGCACCTGTGCGCCGCCCTGGCCGCGCTGCCGGTGCTGGCCGCGCTCAAGCGGCTCGACAGCGGCTGGCGCGCCGTGGCCCTGCGGCACAATCCCGGCGCGGCCGCCCTGACGGCCTGACGACAGCCCCCGGCCCCGCGAGCGTTCCCCGCCGGGGGCCGCGCGGAGCCGCCAAGAGGAGAAGCTTCCGAATGACCACGCCCGCCGCTGCCCCGCCCGAGGCGAATGCCCACGCCAACCAGTTCGCGCTGCTCGGCCAGCGGCGTTTCGCGCCCTTCTTCTGGACCCAGTTCGCGGGCGCGGCGAACGACAACCTGTTCAAGTTCGCCTTCACCGTGATGGTGACCTACCAGCTGCAGCTCAGCTGGATGCAGCCCTCGATGGCGGGGCTGGTGATCGGCGCGCTGTTCATCCTGCCGTTCCTGCTGTTCTCGGCCACCGCGGGCCAGCTCACCGACAAGTTCGACAAGACGAAGATGATCCGCTTCGTCAAGAACCTCGAGATCGCGATCATGCTGATCGCGGCCTGGGGCTTCGTGCGCGCCGACGCGGTGATCCTGCTGGGCTGCGTCTTCCTCATGGGCCTGCACTCCACCCTGTTCGGCCCGGTCAAGTTCGCCTACCTGCCGCAGGTGCTCGACGCGCGCGAGCTCACGGGCGGCAACGGCATGGTCGAGATGGGCACCTTCATCGCGATCCTGCTGGGCCAGGTGGCCGGCGGCCTGCTGGTGGCGGTGCCGCAGATCGGCCACCTGAGCGTGGCCGTCGCCTGCGTGGCCCTGGCGCTGGCCGGGCGCGCCGTGGCGCAGGCGATCCCGCCGGTGCCCGCCACCGACCCGAAACTGGTCGTCAACTGGAACCCGGTCAGCGAGACCTGGCGCAACCTCAAGCTCGCGCACGAGAACATCGTGGTGTTCCGCTCGCTGCTGGGCATCTCGTGGATGTGGTTCTTCGGTGCCGTGTTCCTGAGCCAGTTCCCGAGCTTCGCCAAGGAGGTGCTGCACGGCAACGAGCAGGTCGCCTCGCTGCTGCTGGTGGTGTTCTCGATCGGCATCGGCGTCGGCTCGCTGCTGTGCGAGACGCTGAGCCGGCGCCAGGTCGAGATCGGGCTGGTGCCGCTGGGCGCCATCGGCATGAGCGTGTTCGCGATCGACCTGTACTTCGCCGCGCGCGGCCTGCCCGCGGTGCCCGAGATGGGGCTCGGCGCCTTCCTGCACCAGAGCGCGCACTGGCGGGTGATGGCCGACCTGGCGCTGCTGTCGCTGTTCGCGGGCCTCTACAGCGTGCCGATGTACGCGCTGATCCAGCTGCGCAGCCAGCCCACGCACCGCGCGCGCATCATCGCGGCCAACAACATCCTCAATGCCCTGTTCATGATCGGCAGCTCGGTGATCGCGGGCGCGCTGCTGGGCGCGGGCTTCACCATCCCGCAGATCTTCCTGTTCACCGGCATCGCCAACGCGGTGGTGGCCTTCTACATCTTCATGCTGGTGCCCGAGTACCTGCTGCGCTTCGTGGCCTGGGTGCTGTCGCGCTTCGTCTACCGCTTCGACATCCGGGGCGACGAGCACATCCCCGTCGAGGGCCCGGCCGTGCTGGTGTGCAACCACGTGAGCTTCATCGACGCGGTGCTGCTGATGGCCGCGAGCCCGCGGCCGATCCGCTTCATCATGGACCACCGCATCTTCAAGGTGCCGGTGCTCGGCTGGCTGTTCAAGCTCGCCAAGGCGATCCCGATCGCGCCGCAGAAGGAAGACCCGGCGGCCTACGAGGCGGCCTTCGCCAAGGCGCTCGGCGTGCTGCGCGAGGGCGACCTGCTGGCCATCTTCCCCGAGGGCGCGATCACGCGCGACGGCGCGCTGCAGCCCTTCAAGGGCGGCGTGATGAAGATCGTGGACGGCGCGCGCGCCGAGGGCATCGAGCCGCCCGTGATCCCGATGGCGCTGACCAACCTCTGGGGCTCGTTCTTCAGCCGCATCGAGCTGCGCGGCGGCGAGCCGGTGGCGATGGTCAAGCCCTTCCGCCGCGGCTTCTTCAGCCGCGTGGGCCTCAACGTCGGCGTACCGGTGGCGCCGGCCGAGGTGCGGCCCGAGCTGCTGCAGCAGCGCGTGGGCGGGCTGCTGCAGCCCTGAATCCGGGACCGCGCGCACGGACACGGGCCGCCTTCGGGCGGCCTTTCTCTTGGGGGGCGAGATACCCCGAAAAGTATCCGTTGGAGATACCGCCGGAGCCGAAACGCTGAACCGGTCGAATCATTCGAGTCCCGCGGCGCGGGGGCGGACCATCATCCGCCCACCTTCACTACGCCGCGAGGCACTCATGCAAACCCATATAGCCAACACCATCACCACCGCTCCGGTCCAGCGCGACACGCGGGCCTGGCAGTTCCAGGTCTGGGCGTCCTTCGCGATCGCCGTCTTCCTCTGCGCGACCGGCCTGAGCTGGCTGCCGGGCGAGGCACTGGACCGGGCCTTCATGGTGATGGGCTATGTGTTCTGCCTGAGCACGGCCTTCGTGCTGTCGAAGTTCGTGCGCGACAACCAGCATGCCGCCGGCCGCGACCTGCCGATGTGGAAGCTGGTCGTCTGGGGCAGCTTTTTCGTCGCGATGCTGCTGACCGGCTGGGGCCTGCTGCGCATGGAGATCAACGACACCTACAAGGCCTTCCTGGGCGTGAGCTGGCTGTTCCTGATCAGCTCGGCCTTCACGCTGGCCAAGACCCTGCGTGACCGCCACGAGGCCGACCTCGCCGAAGCCCGCCTGCAAGGCCGCCACGCCGCCCGCGTCGAAGCCGCCCAGGCCCCGGCCGCCGAATGACCGCCCGCACCCCGCACGCAAGGAGTCCGATCATGAACACCGCTTTCGCCCGCAAGTCCCTGGCCACCGTCCTCGTGGCCGCCTGCACCGCCTTCGCCGCGCTCGCGGCGCCCGTGGCCCGCGCCCAGAGCGATGCCTCCATCGCGCTGTCGATGCTGCCCGTGGCCTCGGTGCTGGTCGGCGCCTCCGCGGTCGGTGCCGCCGGCGCCTCGGCCGCCAAGGCCAGCGAAGTGCCGGCCGCGCTCTCGGTCGGCGGCTCGATCCTGACCGTGGTCGCCGTCGAGGCCTCGGCCGACGGCACGGTCTACGTGCTCGAACGCGCCGCCGACGGCGCGCGCGCCAGCGTCAAGGTGGCGGGCCGCGTGGCGCAGGGCGCCTCGACCGCGGTCGGCACCGCCATCGTCGTCAGCGTGATCGGCACCGGCGTCGTGCTCTCGGCCGCGGGCGAGGTGCTGGCCTTCGTGCCCAACGCCATCGGCCGCGCGCTGCTGGCCAACGAGAGGCTGTCGTGAAGCGCGCCGCTTTCCTGGCGCTGGCCGCGTTCGCCGTGGCCGCCGCGGCGACGCAGGCGCAGGCCGGCCGCTCGTGCGAGCAGGTCAAGCCCGGCGCCGCGCTGATCGCCAAGGGCATGGAGCTGGCCGAGCGCACCTCGCAGCAGCTCGACGCCAGCGGCGCGCGCGTCGTCGTGCTGGCGCGCGCCGGCCAGGACCTGAGCAAGTACGGCCTGCGCTACTCGCACCTCGGCCTGGCCTACAAGACCGAGGCCGGCCCGTGGCGCGTGGTGCACAAGCTCAACCAGTGCGGCACCGCGGTGGCGGCGGTCTACCGCCAGGGGCTCGGCGAGTTCTTCCTCGACGACCTCTGGCGCTACGAGACCGCCTGGGTCGTGCCCACGCCGCAGGTGCAGGCGCAGTTGCTGGCCGCGCTGCAGGAGCCGACGCCGCGCCTGGTGCGGCTGCATGTCGCGCCCTACAGCGTCGTCAGCTACGCCTGGGGCCGCAAGTACCAGCAGTCGAACCAGTGGGCGCTCGAGACGCTGGCCGCCGCGATGGAGCCCGCCACCATCGCCAATCGCTCGCAGGCGCAGGCCTGGCTGCAGTTCAAGGGCTACGAGCCCACCACCTTGAAGCTTGGCCCGCTGACCCGCCTGGGCGGGCGCATCGGCTCGGCCAACATCGCCTTCGACGACCATCCCAACGACAAGCGCTTCTCGGACCGCATCGAGACCGTGACCGTCGATTCGGTGTTCGAATGGCTGCAGCGCGCGGGCCTGGGCGCGGCGCCGGTGGCGTTCAAGCTGTGAGCACGGCCCGCACGAGAAGAATGGAAGGAACGACGACATGAGCAAATCCCTGCGCCTCTCCGAGAAATGGTTCCGCCGCGGCCTCTGGCTGGTGGCGCTGGTGTTCGCGGGCTTCCTGATCGGGCTGGGCAGCACCATCGTGGGCGACCTGCCGCAGGTCGAGCGCGTGCGCACCATCGAGGACTTCATCGACCACCGCGCGGCCGATCCGCTGCGCGCCACCGTCAAGGCCTCGGAGGCCGCCGAGCTGCAGGCCTCGCGCGACCTCGACCAGATCCGGCTGCAACTGCAGGCCGCGCAGCAGGCCGGCGCCAATGCACGCGAGACCTTCGGCAACTGGATCGCCACGCGCCGCGCCACCGCGCAGCCCGACCAGGACCCCGAGCTGATCGCGCGCACCAAGGCGCTCGACGCCATCAAGCAGAAGGAAGAGGCGGTGCAGCGCCAGGTCAACGCGCAGCAGCAGCGCATGCTCGACGCGCGCCAGGCCGAGCAGCGCGCGCGCACCGCGCTGGCCGAGCTGGAGCGCGACGCGCAGCTCAAGCTCGACGCCGAGTACCGCCGCATCGAGCTGCGCGTGTTCGCCTACCGGCTCGCGCTCACGCTGCCGCTGCTGGTGATCGCGGGCTGGCTGTTCGTGAAGAAGCGCAAGAGCACCTGGTGGCCCTTCGTCTGGGGCTTCATCCTGTTCGCGCTGTTCGCCTTCTTCGTCGAACTCGTGCCCTACCTGCCGAGCTACGGCGGCTACGTGCGCTACGCGGTGGGCATCGTGATCACGGTGCTGGTGGGGCGCTACGCGATCGTCGCGCTCAACAACTACCTCGCGCGCCAGAAGCTGGCCGAGCAGCAGCCCGACCAGGTGCGGCGCGAGGAACTGAGCTACGACACCGCGCTGGCGCGGCTCGACAAGGGCGTGTGCCCCGGCTGCGAGCGGCCGGTGGACCTGAAGAACACCGCCATCGACTTCTGCCCGCACTGCGGCATCGGCCTGCACGACCACTGCGAGGTCTGCGAGACGCGCAAGAGTGCCTTCTCGCGCTTCTGCCATGCCTGCGGTGCCTCGGCCGCATCGTCGGAGCCGGACGCGAAATCCTTCACGCCCCGGACCCCGCCGCAACCCGCGGCCTGAGGAGGGCGGTCACGCGCTCGTGCTACAACCGCCCGCTGCGCCGCATTCGCGGCCGCAGCCCCGGTCCGTCCCCCGTCTCATCTCGAAGGAGTACGCGCAATGAGCATCTTCGGCAGCATCCTTTCCAAGATCTTCCCGTCCGCGCAGGCCGCGCAACCGCCGGCCACGGCACCCGCTGCCCCCGCCGCACCGGCACCCGCGGGTGCCCCGGCCGCCGCCGCACCGCCACCGGCCATCACGGTGGTCGACGTCGAGGCCCTGCTCGACGGCATGCCGGGCGCGAAGCAGCTCAACTGGCGCACCTCCATCGTCGACCTGATGAAGCTGCTGGGCCTGGACAGCAGCCTCGACGCGCGCAAGCAGCTCGCGGCCGAGCTGAGCTACGGCGCCGACACCAGCGACAGCGCCAAGATGAACATCTGGCTGCACCGCCAGGTCATGACCAAGCTGGCGGCCAACGGCGGCAAGGTGCCGGCCGAACTGCGCGACTGATCCGCGCGCGGCCCGCGTCCAGCAAAAAAGCCCGGCAGTGCCGGGCTTTTTCTTTTGGTGGTGCGAGATGGCGCTCAGGTCCAGCCCGCATCCACCACGTAGTCCTGCGCCGTGCACATGCGCGAATCGTCGGCCGCCAGGAACAGCGCCATCGCCGCGATGTCCTCGCCCATCACGCGGCCCGGCAGGCACTGGGCCGCGTCGATCTCCGCGCCCGACTCGGGCTTGACCCACAGCCGCAGCTGCCGCTCGGTCATCACCCAGCCCGGCACGATCGTGTTGACGCGGATGTTCTCTTTGCCCAGGTCGCGCGCCAGCGAGCGCGTGAGGCCGCGCACCGCCGCCTTGCAGGCCTGGTAGACCGGGTAGCCGCGGCCCTTCATCATCCAGCTGACCGAGCCGAAGTTGACGATCGAGCCGCCGCCCAGCGCGCGCATGTCGGGCGCCACCGCCTGCGCGGCGAAGAACTGGTGCTTGAGGTTCACGGCCACCAGCCGGTCGAAGTCCTCGTCGGTGACGTCGGCCATCTCGTGGCGGCGGTCGTTGGCCGCGTTGTTGAGCAGCACGCCCACCGGCCCGAAGTGCGAGCGCACCGCGTCGATGGTGGCGCCCAGCGCTGCCGTGTCGGTCACGTCGCAGGGCAGGAACAGCGCGGGATGCTCGCCGCGCAGCTGGCCCGCGAGCGCCTGGCCCGCGGCGCTGTCGATGTCGCAGAAGCCGACCTTCGCGCCCTGCGCATGGAAGGCCCGCACCAGCGATTCGCCGATGCCGCTCGCGCCGCCCGAGATGAAGACGGTGCGCTCGGCGAGCGAGGGATAGCGCGCGGTATAGGGCGAGGGTGCGGTGCTCATGGGCGTGGAAGACGACAGCCTGGAAGCCCGCGAGGTTAGCGCGGAACGCGCGTCGCGTCTCAGACGCCCCGTGCCCGCTCCGACTTGAAGCGCGCGCGGAATTCCGTGAACGTTCCCGCGTCGAGCGCCTCGCGGATCTCGCGCATCAGGTTCAGGTAGTAGTGCAGGTTGTGGATGGTCGTGAGCATCGGCCCGAGCATCTCGCCGCAGCGGTCGAGGTGATGCAGGTAGGCGCGGCTGAAGCCCTCGCGCCCGCCGTCGTTCCAGCTCACGCCCGATGTGCCCGCGCAGGCGTGGCAGGTGCAGCTCGGGTCGATCGGCTGCGGGTCGCTCTTGTGGCGCGCGTTGCGCATCTTGAGGTCGCCGAAGCGCGTGAACAGCGTGCCGTTGCGCGCATTGCGCGTGGGCATCACGCAGTCGAACATGTCGACGCCGTCGGCCACGCCCTGCACCAGGTCCTCGGGCGTGCCCACGCCCATCAGGTAGCGCGGCTTGTGCGCGGGCAGCCGGTGCGGCGTGTGGCCCATGATGTGCAGCATCTCCTCCTTGGGCTCGCCCACGCTCACCCCGCCGATGGCGTAGCCGGGGAAGTCCATGTCGACCAGCGCCGTCAGCGATTCCTCGCGCAGGTTCTCGTACATGCCGCCCTGCACGATGCCGAACAGCGCGTTCGGGTTCTGCAACCGCTCGAACTCGGCCTGGCAGCGCTTGGCCCAGCGCAGGCTCAGTTCCATCGAGATGCGCGCCTCGGCCTCGGTCGTGATGTGGCCCTTGGTGTCGTAGGGCGTGCACTCGTCGAACTGCATCACGATGTCGCTGTTGAGGATGGTCTGGATCTGCATCGAGACCTCGGGCGTGAGGAACAGCTTGTCGCCGTTGACCGGCGACGCGAACTTCACGCCTTCCTCGCTGATCTTGCGCATCGCGCCCAGCGACCAGACCTGGAAGCCGCCCGAGTCGGTGAGGATCGGCTTGTTCCACTTCTCGAACTGGTGCAGCCCGCCGAAGCTCTGCATCACGTCCAGGCCCGGGCGCATCCACAGGTGGAAGGTGTTGCCCAGGATGATCTGCGCGCCCATCTCCTCGAGGCTGCGCGGCATCACGCCCTTGACGGTGCCGTAGGTGCCCACGGGCATGAAGATCGGCGTCTGCACCACGCCGTGGTTGAGCGTGAGCGTGGCGCGGCGCGCGTGGCTGTCGGGGTCGGTCTTGAGGAGTTCGAAGTTCAGCATGGGGGTCAGTCCTCTGTTCTCGGTTGGCGCGCGAGCAGCATCGCATCGCCATAGCTGAAGAAGCGGTAGCGCTGCGCGATGGCGTGCGCATACAGCGCCATCACGCGCTCGTAGCCCGCGAGGGCCGAGACCAGCATCATCAGCGTGCTCTTGGGCAGGTGGAAGTTGGTGACCAGCAGGTCGACGTGCGCGAAGGCGAAGCCCGGCGTGATGAAGATGCGGGTGTCGCCCGCGGCCTCGCCGCTCTTCGCCCACGACTCGAGCGTGCGCACGGTGGTCGTGCCCACGGCCACGATGCGGCCGCCGCGCGCCTTGCATTCGGCGATGGCGCGCTGCGTGGCCTCGGGCACCTCGTAGCGCTCGGCATGCATGGTGTGTTCGGCGATGTTCTCGGTCTTCACCGGCTGGAAGGTGCCGGCGCCCACGTGCAGCGTCACGCTGGCGCGCTGCACGCCGCGTGCCTCGAGCGCGGCCAGCAGGCCCTCGTCGAAGTGCAGCGCGGCGGTGGGTGCGGCCACGGCGCCGGGCACGCGCGCGAACACGGTCTGGTAGCGGCGCTCGTCCTCGGCCGAGTCGTCGTGCGTGATGTAGGGCGGCAGCGGCACGTGGCCGCAGCGCTCCATCAGCAGGTAGGGGTTCTCGCCGCTGTCGCTCTCGAAGGCGAAGCGGAACAGGGCGCCGTCCTCCTCGGGCCAGCGGCCGAGCAGGGTGGCGCGGAAGCCGCCGACCATTTGCAGCGTGGTGCCCACGGGCGGCTTCTTGCTGACCTTCATGTGGGCCACCACCTCCTGCCCCTGCAGCACGCGCTCGACCAGCAGCTCGAGCTTGCCGCCGGTCGGCTTCTCGCCGAACAGGCGCGCCTTGACGACGCGGGTGTCGTTGAAGACCAGCAGGTCGCCCTCGCGCAGCAGCGAAGGCAGGTCGCGGAAGATGCGGTCGGCCGGGGCGGAGCCGGTGCCGTCGAGCAGGCGGGAGGCGGTGCGTTCGGTGGCCGGGTGTTGCGCCACCAGCTCGGGCGGCAGGGCGAAATCGAAATCGGAGAGCGTGAAGGCGCGCATGATGCTTGAGGGCCGGACGGGCCCGTTCCAAGAAGGTGGCCGCGAGGGGCCGTTCGGAGAGCGAGGCGGCGATTGTCCCATGGCGCGAAAACCGTCCGCCGCCGCGGGGTCGGGCCAGAGCCGGCGAGGCAGAATCGCCGCATGGTCGATACACATGCAGCGCGCGTTTCGCAGGAGGCCGGGTCCGCGCCCGGACCCTCCGAGGGCGAGCTCTTCAAGAAGATCCTCGGCGCCGCCTGGCAGGGCCTGCATGCCGACATCCGCCGCCGCTTCGACAAGAACCCCTCGCCCGGCAAGGCGCTGCACTACCGCGGCCGGCTCAGCGAGCTGCGCTGCTCGCGCTTCGGCCGGCTGCTGGGCCATCTCACGCAGCCGCTGATCCAGGGCGCGCTGATCCCCTACAGCGACGCCGACTTCCCGGTCGAGATCCAGGTCTACGCGAAGCCCGGCGACCCCGCGATCTACAAGCAGCGCATCTACCGGCTGCACGGGCGCCGGCCGATCCAGTTCACCAGTTTCATGCGCGAGAGCGAGCGCGGCGAGGTGCTCGAGTACGTCGGCATGGGGCTGGGCATGAAGCTGGTGCTCAGCGTGGAGAAGGGCAGCCTGCATTTCCAGAGCGACGGCTATTTCTGGCAGCTGCTCGGCTGGCGCATCCCGCTGCCGGGCCTGCTCACGCCCGGCAAGACCTTCCTCTGGCACCACAACGAGACGCCCGAGCGCTTCAACATCCGCATCGAGATCCGCCACCCGCTGATGGGCACCACCTTCACCCAGGTCGGCGTGTTCGAGGAAGTGTCCGCCCCCGGATGATCGACACGCACCTGCTGGCGCTGCAGCTGATGGCGGCCCAGGGCGCGCTCGGCGCCTTCGACACGCTCTACCACCACGAGGGCACCGAGGCGCTGCCGCGGCGCGCCTCGGCCGGGCGCGAGCTCGCGATCCACGCCACGCGCTCGTCGATCTACTGCCTGCTGTTCATCGGCCTCTCGTCCTGGGCCTGGCATGGTGCCTGGGCCTGGGTGCTGCTCACGGTGTTCGGCGTCGAGATCGTGCTCACGCTGTGGGACTTCGTGGTCGAGGACCGCAGCCGCCTGCTGCCGGCCACCGAGCGTGTCACGCACACGGTGCTGGCGATCAACGCGGGCGCCTTCATCGCGCTGCTCGCGCTGGCGGCCGTCGGCTGGGCTGCCGAGCCGACCGCGCTCGCCTGGCAGCCGCAGGGCTGGCTCGGCGCCTTCCTCGCGCTGTGCGGCGTGGGGGTGGGCGTGTCGGGGCTGCGCGATGCCTTCGCGGCGCGCGCGCTGCTGCGGCACCGGCGCCAGGCGCGGGTGCGCGAGTCCGAGGCGCCGGTGCGCTTCGGCGCGCGGCCGCGGCGCGTGCTGGTCACGGGCGGCACCGGCTTCATCGGCCAGATCCTCGTGCGCCACCTGCTGGCCGACGGCCATGCGGTCACGGTGTGGACGCGCGATGCGCGCGCGGCGGCCTGGAACTTCGGCGGCGCGGTGCGCTGCGTGCAGTCGCTGGCCGAGCTGCCCGCGGCCGAGGAGATCGAGGTGGTGGTCAACCTCGCGGGCGCGCGCATCCTCGGCGCGCGCTGGAGCAAGCGGCGCCAGCGCCAGCTGCTGGCCAGCCGCGAGGGCCTGACGCGGCAGCTGGTCGAATGGATGGCCGCGCGCCCGCGCAAGCCCCGGCTGCTGCTGTCGGGCTCGGCCATCGGCTACTACGGCGTGCAGCCGCAGGGCGATGCCACCGCGCTCGACGAGGAGGCGCCGCCGCAGGACATCTTCATGTCGAGCCTGTGCCAGCGCTGGGAACAGGCGGCGCAGGCCGCGGTCGCGCTGGGCGTGCAGGTGGCCTGCATGCGCTTCGGCTTCGTGCTGGGCCACCAGGGCTCGCTGCCGCAGCTGCTGCTGCCGGTGCGGCTCGGTGTCGGCGGGCGGCTGGGCAGCGGGCGGCAGTGGCTGTCGTGGGTGCATGTGCACGACCTGGTGCGCGCGCTCGCGCATGCCTGGACCCAGATCGAACGCGAAGCTGGCACGCCGGCCGCGCAGGCCTTCAACGTGACCGCGCCGCAGGCGCTGAGCCAGCACGACTTCACGCGCGTCGCGGCCGAGGTGCTGCATCGCCCCTGCTGGATGCCCACGCCCGCGGCGCCCGTGAAGCTGCTGCTCGGCGAGCAGGCCGACCTGCTGCTCGAAGGCCAGCGCGTGGTGCCCGCGCGGCTGCTGCGCGGCGGCTTCGCGTTCATGTTTCCCGATGCGCGCGGCGCCTTGACGGACCTTTGCCGTCCACGCTAGAAGACCTGTCCGTGCCCGCCAAGAAGAAAGCCTCCCCACCCGCCGCCGCGCCGAGCGCACCGGGCGCCGCCGCGCCCGCACCCGCCGCTCCCGCCGCTCCCGCCGCTCCCGCCGCTCCGGCCGGCCCACCGGGCAGCGGCCTCAGCGTGGTGCAGCGCGCGCTGCGCAAACTCGGCCTGGTGCGCGACATCGACTTCGCGCTCTACCTGCCGATGCGCTACGAGGACGAGACCCGCGTGGTGCGGCTGGCCGACACGCGCGACGGCGACACCGCGCAGATCGAGGGCGTGGTGACCGAGGCCGAGGTGGCCTACCGGCCGCGGCGCCAGCTCATCGTGACCATCGACGACGGCGGCGAGACCTGCCAGCTGCGCTTCTTCAACTTCTATCCCTCGCAGCAGAAGCAGCTCGCGGTGGGTGCGCGGGTGCGCGTGCGCGGCGAGGTGCGCGGCGGCTTCGTCGGGCGGCAGATGATGCATCCCACGGTCAAGGCCGCGGGCACCGCGCTGCCCGAGGCGCTCACGCCGGTCTATCCGACCGTGGCCGGCCTCGCGCAGCCGGTGCTGCGGCGCGAGGTGCGCTCGGGCCTCGCGCGCGCGGTGCTCGACGAGACCATCCCGGTGCAGATCGGCCTGCGCGGCGCCTGGGACCTGCGCGCCGCGCTGAGCTTCCTGCACTACCCCACGCCCGACGTGGCGATGGCCACGCTCGAGGACCACAGCCACCCGGCCTGGCAGCGCATCAAGGCCGAGGAGCTGCTGGCGCAGCAGCTGTCGCAGATGCAGGCGCGCATGGAGCGCGCGGCGCAGCGCGCGCCGATGCTCGACATGGCGGCCGCGCCCCTCGGCGGCAAGGGCTCGCTGCACGACGCGCTGCTGGCCGTGCTGCCCTTCGGCCTGACCGGCGCGCAGGCGCGCGTGGGCGAGGAGATCGCGCGCGACCTCGGGCGCGAGCTGCCGATGCACCGGCTGCTGCAGGGCGACGTGGGTTCGGGCAAGACGGTGGTGGCCGCGCTCGCGGCGGCGCGCTGCATCGACGCGGGCTTCCAGTGCGCGCTGATGGCGCCGACCGAGATCCTCGCGGCCCAGCATTTCGGCAAGCTGGTCGGCTGGCTCGATCCGCTGCTGGCCGAGCGCGGCCTGCGCGTGGCCTGGCTCACCGGCAGCCAGAAGAAGAAGGAGCGCGACGCCATGGGCGCGGCTGTCGAGAGCGGCGAGGCCGCGCTGGTGATCGGCACCCATGCCGTCATCTCCGAGAAGGTGCGCTTCCACAACCTCGCGCTGGCGATCATCGACGAGCAGCACCGCTTCGGCGTGGCGCAGCGGCTGGCGCTGCGCGGCAAGGCGCGCGACGAGCTCGAGCCGCACCTGCTGATGATGAGCGCCACGCCGATCCCGCGCACGCTCGCGATGAGCTACTACGCCGACCTCGACGTCTCCACGCTCGACGAGCTGCCGCCGGGCCGCACGCCGATCGTCACGCGGCTGGTGGCCGAGCACCGGCGCGACGAGGTGATCGCGCGCATCCAGTCGCAGATCGAGCAGGGCCGGCAGGTCTACTGGGTCTGCCCGCTGATCGAGGAGAGCGAGGCGGTCGACCTGCGCAACGCCACCGCCACGCGCGACGAGCTGGCCGACATGCTCGGGCCGCAGGTCAACGTCGGCCTGCTGCATTCGCGCATGCCCACGGCCGAGAAGCAGGCGGTGATGGCGGCCTTCACCGCCAACCAGATGCACGTGCTGGTGAGCACCACGGTGATCGAGGTCGGCGTGGACGTGCCCAATGCCTCGCTGATGGTGATCGAGCATGCCGAGCGCTTCGGCCTGTCGCAGCTGCACCAGCTGCGCGGGCGCGTGGGCCGCGGCGCGGCGGCCTCGGCCTGCGTGCTGCTCTATGCGCCCGGCGACAGCGGCCGCGTCGGCGAGGCGGCGCGCGCGCGGCTGCGCGCGATGGCAGAGACCAGCGACGGCTTCGAGATCGCGCGCCGCGACCTCGAGATCCGCGGGCCCGGCGAGTTCCTCGGCGCGCGCCAGTCGGGCGCGCCGCTGCTGCGCTTCGCCGACCTCACGACCGACACCTTGCTGCTCGACTGGGCGCGCGAACTCGCGCCGCGCATGCTCGAGCAGCATCCCGAGCTGGCGCGGCGGCACATCGACCGCTGGCTCGGCACCAAGGCCGAGTACCTGAAGGCTTGAAGCCGGAAGAGAGGGCGGGCGTCGATCAGCTCGGCCGCCGCGTCAACGCCAGCAGGCAGCCGAAGCCGATCATCATGCTGCCGCTCACGCGGTTGAACCAGCGCATCGCGCGGCTGCCGCCGGCCAGCCGGCGCATGCGCGCGCCGAGCAGCGCATAGAGCGCGATCGCCACCACCTCGAAGACCAGGAAGGTCAGGCCCAGCAGCAGATAGCTCGAGGCATAGGCGCCCGGCACCACGAACTGCGGGAAGAAGGCGGTGAACACCAGGATCGCCTTCGGGTTGCCCGCGGCGACGGTGAACTCCTGCCGCACCAGCACGCGCATCGGCGGCGGGCCCGCGAGCTCGCGCGCCTGCTGCGCCAGTTCGGGCGCGGGCGCGCGCAGCAGCCGGATGCCGATCCACACGAGGTAGGCGGCGCCGATCCACTTGACGATGTCGAAGGCCAGTTCGGAGGCGACCAGCACCGCGCCCATGCCCAGGCCGGCGATCGCGATCATCAGCGCGAAGGCGACCAGGCGGCCGGCCGCGGCGGTCACGGCCTGCGCGATGCCGTAGCGCGCGCCGTTGCTCACCGAGAGCAGGTTGTTGGGGCCGAACGCCATGTTGATGGCGAAGCAGGCCGGCAGGAACAGCAGGTAGGCGGACAGGGTCATGGCGTCTGCGTGCGGTGGGAATCTGGGGAGGCGACCATTATCCGCAGCGCCGCGGACCGCCGGCTTCAGCCGAGCGCCTGGCGCCGGAAATCGCTCGGGCTCAGGCCCGTGTGGGCGCGGAACACGCGGCTGAAATGCGAGAGGTTCACGAAGCCGGCCGCGAGCGCGATGGCGGTCACGGGCTCGGCCGCGCGTGCCGGGTCGCGCAGCGCGCGGATGCTGGCGGCCAGCCGCTGCTGCTGGATGTAGCCCGCGAGCGTGTCCTCGCCATCGGCGAAGGCGCCGTGCAGCAGCCGCTTGCTGCAGCGCAGCGCCTGCGCGATGCCCTCGACCGACAGGGCCGGGTCGTGCAGGTTCTGCGCCACGTGGTGGCGGATGCGGTCGGCCAGCGCCTCGCGCTGGGTCTGCTGCGTGTGCTGGCCGGCCAGCTCCATCAGCGACAGCCGCACAAGCTGGATCAGCAGCTCGCCCGCGCCGCGCGCGGCCGCCTCGCTCATCGAGGGCAGCTCCTGGTAGGTGCTGCGCATGGTCTCGAGCGCCACGCGCGAGATGCCGCTGGTGCCGCCGACGCGCCGCGCCACCAGCTGCGCGAGCGGCAGCGAGGGCAGGGCCAGCTGTTCCTTGGGCAGCATCACGATCAGGTGGTCGCTGCGCTCGGGATTGGCCACCGTGTAGTCGAGCGTGGTGTCGTAGAGCGTCCAGCCGCCCGAGCGCACCGCCGCCGCGCGGCCCTTCTGCACCACCTCGGCCGAGCCCTGCCAGGGCGCCACGATCTTCAGGTAGGCCGCGTCGCTCAGGCGCGCCATCTGCGCGGTGCGCAGCACCCGGTGGCGGTTGGCCTCGAGCCGCGTGAGGATCACGTCGCCCGCGCGCGAGGCCGCCAGGTGGCCGTCGAACGGCACCTCGTCGCCGTAGAGGTCGGAGCCCAGGCCGCCGAAGTGGCGGTACACCCACTCGCACCACGCCGGGCCGCGCTCGCGCGGCGGCACTTCGTCGGTCGACAGCAGTTGCGATGCGGTCATGGCGCGGCGGAAGGCGAAGGGGGTCGATGGAGGTGGATGGGGCGCCCATTGTGGGCCGCGCGGGCGCCGGCTCGCCTTGCGGGTTAACCACTAGCCGGCTGCACGCTGGGACAAGCGCTTTGTGCACCGCCGGCACAGCGTCCGCGCGGTGCCGTTCCTACGATGCCGGCAGGGCCCGTACCGGGCGCCGCACGACCCGAACATCGAAGGAGACCGCCGTGTTCCACACCCCTCGCCGCCGCTGGATCCAGGGCGCCGCCGCGCTCGGCGCCGCCGCCATGGCGCCGCGCCTGTTCGCCCAGCAGGGCGCGCCGGTGCGCATCGGCTATGCCATCGCCCGCACCGGTCCCTGGGCCGCGGGCGCGCAGGTGAGCCAGGAGCCCAACTACCTGCTGTGGGCCGAGCAGGTCAACGCGGCCGGCGGCCTCGCGGTGAAGGGCGGGGCCAGGCGTCCGATCGAGCTGATCGGCTACGACGACCGCAGCGAGACCGAGACCTGCGTGCGCACCTTCGAGAAGCTCATGGGCAGCGACAAGGTCGACCTGGTGCTGCCGCCCTGGGGCTCGGGCGCCAACTTCGCGGTCGCGCCGCTGGCCAACCGCCTCGGCTATCCGCTGCTCGCGCCCACCGCGCTGTCGCGCAAGCTCATCGACATGCGGCTGCCGTACTTCTTCTCGCTGCTGCAGCAGCCCGACAAGATGATGGGCGCGCTGGTCGACCTGCTGGTGGCCCAGGGCGCGAAGACCGTGGCCATCGTCTACATGGACGACCTGTTCGGCCTCGAGAACTTCGCGGCGCTCAACAACGCGCTCAAGAAGACGCAGATCCAGGTGGTGGAGCGCAAGAGCTATCCGCTCGGCGTGAAGGACCTGGCGCCGGTGCTGCGCGGCATCAAGGACCTGAACCCCGACGCCTTCATCGGCATCACCTATCCGCCCGACACCATCCTCGCGAGCCGCCAGGCGCGCGAGGTGGGCTTCAACCCGAAGTTCTTCTATGCCTCGGTCGGCACCGCCTTCCAGTTGTACAAGAACGTGATGGCCGCCAACACCGAGGGCGTGATCGGCATGGGCTCGTGGAACGGCAAGACCAGCCCCGGCGCCAAGGCCTATTTCGACGCCCACACGAAGAAGTTCGGCAAGGAGCCCGACCGCTGGGCCAGCGGCCATGCCTGGGCCGGCCTCGAGATCCTGCAGCAGGCGGTGGCCAGCGTGGGGCTGGACCGCAAGGCGCTGCGCGAGCACATCGCCAGGACCGAGTTCGGGACCATCCTCGGGCCGATCCGCTTCGAGGGCAGCGAGAACGCCTCGGTGCCCGGCACCGTCGCGCAATGGCAGGGCGGCGAGTTCGAGGTCGTGTGGCCGAAGGACCGCGCCACCGCGCAGCTCGCGCCCAAGCCGGCCTGGAAGTAGCCGCATGTCCTTCGGAGGATGGGCCGAGCTGCTGGCCGGCGGATTGATCTCGGGCGGCATCTACGCGCTGGTGGCCATCGGCCTGAACCTGCAGTACGGGCTGATGCGCATCATGAACATCTCGCACGGCGAGTTCCTGATGCTCGGCGCCTTCCTGACCTGGTGGGCCCACACCGCGCTGGGCATCTCGCCGCTGCTGTTCGTGCCGGTGGCCTTCGCGCTGCTGATGGCGCTGGGCATGGCGGTGCACTGGCTGTGCTTTCGCCAGGTGGCGGCGCGCGCGCCCAACGTCGAGGTGTTCGAGGCGCGCAGCCTGATGGTGGGCTTCGGCCTGATGTTCCTGGTGCAGAACACCGCGCTGCTGGTGTGGGGCGGCGACCTGCGCGGCTACGACTACCTGGCCGAGCCGGTGCAGCTCGGCGCGATGCGCTTCACGGCCAACAAGCTGGTGCTGTTCGGCGTCGCGCTCGCGCTGAGCCTGGTGCTGGTGGCGCTGCTCAAGCGCACCCTGCTGGGCAAGGCGGTGCGCGCGCTGATGCAGTCGCCCACCGGCGCGCAACTGGTCGGCATCAACACCCGGCGGCTGCATCCGCTGATGTTCGGCATCGGCCTGGGCCTCTCGGGCGTGGCCGGCGCGCTGCTGTCGATGACCTACGAGATATCGCCCTCGATGGGCGAGCCCTACACCGTGACCGCGCTGATCGTCATCACGCTCGGCGGCTTCGGCAGCATCGCCGGCAGCCTGGTCGGCGGCCTGCTGCTCGGCGTGGTCGAGGCGCTGGGCATGTACTTCACCAGCCCCTCGCTCAAGATGCTGCTGTCGTACGCCGTGTTCATCGGCGTGCTGATCTGGCGGCCCAACGGATTGTTCTCGCGATGAGTTCCCTGTCCTCTTCTTCCGCGCGGCCGTGGCTGCTGCTCGGCGCCGCCGCCGCGCTCGCCGCCTGCGTGCCCTGGGTCGCCAGCGAGTTCCTGAGCTCGGTGGCGCTGGGCTGCCTGATGTACATCGCGCTGGCCACGAGCTGGTCGCTGTTCTGCGGCGCCACGCGCTACCTGTCGCTCGCCACCTCGGCCTTCTTCGGCCTCGGCGCCTATGCCAGCGCCGTGCTGCTCGACGTGCTGCCCTGGCCGCTGGTGATCCTCGGCGGCGCCGCCATCGCGAGCGCGGTCGCGCTGCTGATGGGCGCGGCCGTGCTGCACCTGCGCGGCACCTATTTCGCGGTGCTGACCTTCGGCATGACCGAGCTGATCCGGCATGCGCTGACCTTCGTCGAGAAGCAGGTCTCGGGCACCGTGGGCCGGGTGCTGACCGAGGTGCCGTCCAACGAGACGGTCTACCTCACGGTGCTCGCGATCGCCGTGCTCGCGATCGCCACCGCGATGGCCGTGAAGCGCAGCCGCTTCGGCCTCGCGCTCGCGGGCATCGGTGCCGACGAGCAGCGCGCCCAGACCCTGGGCGTGGACACGCGGCGCGTGAAGATCGCCGGCTTCGCGCTCACCGCGGCCTTCGCGGGCGCGGTCGGCGCGGCGATGGCGGTGCGCTGGACCTACATCGAACCGGCCGCCGTCTTCAGCCCCTTCATCGGTTTCCAGACCGTGCTGATCGCGATGATCGGCGGCGCCGCCAGCATCGGCGGGCCGGTGCTCGCGGCCGTGGTGTTCAGCGTGCTGTCCGAGACCCTGCGGCTGCAGCTGCCCTACGGCTACATGATGGTGCTGGGGCTGCTGCTGATCCTGTGCGTGATGTACCTGCCCGAGGGGCTGGCGTCGCTGTGGCGGCGCAAGGCGAAGGGAGTGCGCCATGTCTGAGGCCGCGCGACCCCTGCTGCTCGAGGCGCGCGAGGTCAGCGTGCGCTTCGGCGGCCTCACCGCCGTCGACGCGGTCAGCGTCGCGCTGCATGCCGGCGAGCTGGTCGGCATCATCGGTCCCAACGGCGCGGGAAAGACCACCTTCTTCAACGCCATCTCGGGCGTGGTGATGCCCACCGGCGGGCAGCTGCTGGTGGAGGGCGGCATCGACCTCACGCGCCGCGGCCCGCACCGCTTCGCCGCGCACGGCATCGCGCGCACCTTCCAGACGCCGCGCGTGATGGCCGGCATGAGCCTCGAGGACAACGTGCGTTTCGGCATGCAGTTCGCGGGCCGGCACCGCGCGCCGCTGCCGGGCCTCGCGAGCGTGGGGGAGATCCTCGACATGCTGGGCCTGGGCGCGTTCGCCGACCGGCTCGCGGCCGAGGTCACGCCCTCGCAGCAGCGGCTGCTCGAGATCGGCATGGCGCTCGGCACGCGGCCGCGCGTGCTGCTGCTCGACGAGGTCGCGGCCGGGCTCACCGAGGCCGAGGTCGAGGCCATGGCGCAGCGCATCCGCCGGCTGCGCGACGGGCACGGGCTCACCGTGGTGTGGATCGAGCATGCGGTGACCACCCTGCTGAAGTACGTCGAGCGCGTGCTGGTGCTGCACCAGGGCCGCAAGATCGCCGACGGCACGCCCGCCGAGGTGGTGCGCAACGCGGAGGTGATCGAGGCCTACCTGGGCGACGAGATGGAGGCCACGGCATGAGCGTTGCATCGAACGACGGCAGCCGCCTCGCCGTGCGCGGCCTGCGCGCCGGCTACCACGGCTTCGAGGTGGTGCAGGGGCTCGACCTCGAGGCCGAGCCCGGCGTGACCGTGGTGCTGGGCCCCAACGGCGCCGGCAAGACCACGCTGCTGAAGGCGCTGGCCGGCCTGCTGCCGCGCCGCGGCGAGGCGCTGCTCGACGGCGTGGCGCTGCCCGCGGGCGATGCCACCGCCTGCGTGCGCCGCGGCATGGCGCTGGTGGCCGAGGGCCGCCAGTTGTTCGCGCAGATGACGGTGACCGAGAACCTCGAGCTCGGCGGCTGGCTGGTGCCCACCGCGCTGCGTGCCGAGCGGCTGGCGCGCGCCTTCGACGACTTCCCGCGGCTGCGCGAGCGTGCGAGGCAGCTGGCCGGCACCATGAGCGGTGGCGAGCAGCAGATGGTGGCGGTGGCGCGCGCCATGATGAGCGGGCCGCGCCTCCTGATGCTCGACGAGCCCTCGCTGGGCCTCGCGCCGCGCATGGTCGACGAGCTGCTGGCCATCGTGCGCCGCATCGCGGACCAGGGCGTGACCGTGCTGATGGTCGAGCAGAACGTGCGCAAGGCGCTGCAGGCCGCCGATCGCGGCTACGTGCTCGAGCGCGGCCGCATCGTGGCCGCGGGCGAGGCCCGCGCGCTGCTCGATTCCGACGCGGTGCGCCAGGCCTACCTCGGCGTCGCCTGAACCTTCTTCCAGCCAAGGACTTTCCCATGACCGACATCCTCATGTGCATCGGCGGCGAACGCCGTCCGGCCGAAGGCGGCGCCGTCTTCGAGCGCCGCAACCCGCTCGATGGCGCCGTCGCCACGCGCGCCCCCGCCGCCACCGCGCGCGATGCCGTCGCCGCGGTCGAGGCCGCGCAACGAGCGTTCGGCGCCTGGTCGCAGACCGGCCCCGGCGAGCGCCGCGCGCTGCTGCTGAAGGCCGCGCAGGCGATCGAGGCGCGCCACGACGACTTCGTGCAGGCGATGGCGCGCGAGACCGGCGCCTCGGCGCTGTGGGCCGGTTTCAATGTGCACCTCGCGGCCGGGCTGCTGACCGAGGCGGCCGCGCTCACCACCCAGATCGGCGGCGAGGTGATTCCCTCCGACGTGCCCGGCAGCCTCGCGATGGGCGTGCGCCAGGCGGCCGGCGTGGTGCTCGGCATCGCGCCGTGGAACGCGCCCGTGATCCTCGGCGTGCGCGCGCTCGCCACGCCGCTGGCCTGCGGCAACACGGTGGTGTTCAAGGGCTCGGAGCTGTGCCCGCAGACCCATGCGCTGATCGTCGATGCGCTGCACGACGCCGGCCTGCCGCCGGGCACGGTGAACTTCGTGACCAACGCGCCGGCCGACGCGGCCGAGGTGGTCGAGGCGATCGTCGCGCACCCGGCGGTGCGGCGCGTCAACTTCACCGGCTCCACGCGCGTGGGCCGGCTGATCGCGCAGACCTGCGCGCGCCACCTCAAGCCCGCCGTGCTCGAACTTGGCGGCAAGGCGCCCTTCGTGGTGCTCGACGATGCCGACATCGACGCCGCGGTCGATGCCGCCGTGTTCGGCGCCTTCGCCAACTCGGGCCAGATCTGCATGTCGACCGAGCGCATCGTGCTCGACGAGCGCATCGCCGACGCGTTCGTTTCCAGGTTCGCTGCGCGCGCGAAGAGCCTGCCGCTGGGCGACCCGCGCGAGGGCCCGGTGGTGCTGGGCTCGGTGGTCGACATGGCGACCGTGGAGCGCTGCAACGCATTGATCGACGATGCGCTGGCCCAGGGCGCGGTGCTGGTGTGCGGCGGCCGCGCCGAGAACACGCTGATGCCGGCCACCGTGCTCGACCGCGTGACGCCCGCGATGCGCGTCTACGGCGAGGAGACCTTCGGTCCGCTCAAGGCCATCGTGCGCGTGGCCGATACCGAGGCAGCGATCGCCACCGCCAACGACAACGCCTTCGGCCTCTCGTCGGCCGTGTTCGGCCGCGACATCGCGCGCGCCTGGAACGTGGCGCGCCGCATCGAGGCCGGCATCTGCCACGTCAACGGGCCCACGGTGCACGACGAGGCGCAGATGCCCTTCGGCGGCGTGAAGGCCTCGGGCTACGGCCGTTTCGGCGGCAAGGCCGGCGTGGAGGCCTTCACCGAGCTGCGCTGGCTCACGGTGCAGACCACGCCGCGGCACTACCCGTTCTGAGGCATCGCCCCGGCTTCAGCCGAAAGTGAAGACATAGGCCTGCGCGCCGGGGTCGAGGAACTCGATCTCGAACAGCCGCTCGCGCGCGCCCTGCTGCTGGCGCACCAGCTGGTAGAGCCGCTGCGCGTCGACCGTGCCCTGCCCTTGCGCGTCGGTGTCGAAGCCGTGGTCGGCCAGGGGCGGCTGGCCGTCGATGCGCACGCGGAAGCGCACCGGCTTGCCGTCGGCCGCGGGGCCGAGCACCAGGTGCAGGTCGCGCGCCTGGAAGCGGTAGGCGATGCGCCCGCCCGGGCGCGCGAGCACCGCGCGCTCGGCATCGACCGCCCAGTCGCCCGCCAGCGCCCACTGGTTGATGCGCAGCGCGGCCGGCACCTGGTAGGCATGGGTGCGGCCCGCGACCAGCCCGCCCGGCGAGGCGAAGCCCTCGGCGCGTTCCTGGCCGATGTAGGTCTCGCCCGAGCGCACGGGCTCGGTGCCGGGCGCGGCCTGCGTGCCCAGGCCCTGCGGCGCGACCAGCCCCGCGGCCGCCACGCGCGTTTGCCCGGCCTCGGCCAGCAGCTGCTGGATCACCTGCTCCGACTTCGCGTACTGGCCTTCGCCGGACAGCTGGTGGCGGATGCGCCCCTGCGCGTCGACGAAATAGAAGGCCGGCCAGGCCTGGTTGCCGAAGGCGCGCCAGATCGCGTAGTCGCTGTCGACCGCGACCGGGAAGCCGATCTCGAGGTCCTTCACCGCGCGGCGCACGTTGGCCGGGCGCTTCTCGAAGGCGAACTCGGGCGTGTGCACGCCCACCACCACGAGGCCGGCGTCCTTGTACTTCTCGGCCCAGGCGCGCAGGTAGGGCAGGGTGCGCAGGCAGTTGATGCAGGAGTAGGTCCAGAAGTCGACCAGCACCACCTTGCCACGCAGCGCCTCGGGCGTGAGCGGCGGCGAGTTGATCCATTCGGTCGCGCCGGCCAGCGCGGGGAACGGGCCCTGGTCGCGCAAAGGGCGCGGCGTGAAGGCGGGCGCGGGCGCGGGGGCTTCGGCGCTGGTCAGCATCAGGCCGCCGCGGTCCTGGCGCGCGGACTGCGGCACGGCGGGCTTCGGCGGGCCGAGGCGGTCGAGCAGCGCCTGTTCGAGCGCGTTGGTGCCGCCGCCCGAGAGCCGGCTCAGCAGGCCGGTGTCCAGCCCGAGCGCGATCGCGCCCACGCCCGCGAGCACCGCGGCGCCGGCCGCGCGGCGCAGCCATTCGCCGGTGCGCAGCGAGGCCTTCATGCGCGCGAACATCCGGTGGCCGAACAGCAGCGCGGCCGCCAGCGAGGTGCAGGCGCCGGCCGCGTAGGCCAGGAGCAGCAGCGAGGTGCCGGCGCTGGCGCCGTTGAGCGCGGCGCCGGTCAGGATCAGGCCCAGGATCGGCCCCGCGCAGGGCGCCCACAGCAGGCCCGTGCCCACGCCCAGCAGCAGCGGCGAGAACACCGAGCCGCCGGTGGGCGCGTCGGCCAGCCGCAAGCCGAGCGCCACCAGCGGCCGGCTCAGCCGGTCGGCCAGCGCGGGCAGCAGCAGCGTGAGGCCGAACAGCGCGAGCAGCGCGATCGCCGCGTAGCGCCCCCACTCGTTGAGCGCCACCACCCAGCCGCCGCCCACGGCCGCGAGGGTGGCGACGGCCGCGAAGGCCAGCGCCATGCCCGCGAGCATGGGCAGGCCGTGCGAGCGGAACGGGCGGTCGGCGCGCGCGAACACGAAGGGCAGCACCGGCAGGATGCAGGGGCTCAGGATGGTGAGCACCCCGCCGAGGTAGGCAACGATGAGAACGAGCATGGTGGCGCTCCTGGTTGGGTCGTGGATGGATCGATGGGAAGGGGCGTGCGCATCCCGCGCGGCCTCGCGTCGCGGGGCCGCCGTCGGGTGTCGCCGTGGTGGGTTGTGTGCGCTCAGTCGCCCGGCGCGGGGCGCGTGCCCAGCAGCAGGCTGGCCTCGAGCCCGCCCTCGGGCCGGTTGGCCAGCCGCAGCTGCGCGCCCATCGCGGTCGCGAGCTGCTGGGCGATCGCCAGGCCCAGGCCGGTGCCGCCGGTGTCGCGGTTGCGCGAGCTCTCGACGCGGTAGAAGGGCTTGAGCACCGCGTCGAGCTCGTCGGCCGGGATGCCCGGGCCGTTGTCGACCACCGCGATGCGCAGCTGGCCGCCCGCGGCCTCGGGCTGCACGCGCACGCTGACCTCGGTGCCGAACTTGAGCGCGTTGTCGATCAGGTTGGCGAGGATGCGGCGCAGTGCGTTGGGCCGGGTCACGATCGGCGTGCCGGCACGGCCCTCGAGCCGCACCGGCTGGCCCGCGTCCTCGTAGTCGGCGAGCATGCTCTGCACGAGCGCATCGGCATCCACGCGCAGCGGCGGCTCGGTCGCGCCGTGCAGCGTGCGCGCATAGGTCACGCCCTCGCGCACCAGCGAATTCATCGCGTCGAGGTCCTGGCGGAACTTGTCGCGCTCGGGCGTGGCGTCCATCAGCTCGGTGCGCAGCCGCATGCGCGTGATCGGCGTCTGCAGGTCGTGCGAGATCGCGGCCAGGATCTCGACGCGCTCCGACATGTAGCCCGAGATGCGCTGCTGCATCGCATTGAAGGCGCGCGCGGCATGGGCCACCTCGCTCGGGCCGTGCTCGTCGAGCGGCCGGCCCTTGAGGTCGGGCCCGAGCTCGTCGGCCGCGCTCGCGAGCTGCGCCAGCGGCCGCGTGACCAGCCGCACCGCGGCCCAGGCGCACAGCGCGAGCACCAGCAGCTGGACCGCCATGCCCCACATCAGCCAGGGCGACATCGGCATGTCGACGCGGCGCGCATGCACGATCAGCGCCGAGCCGTCGTGCAGCCGCACCTGGATCTCCAGGCCGCCGGCGGGGTTGCCGACCTCGCCGATCTTCACGATCTCGAACGGGCGCATCGCGTCCATGATGGCCTCGCCGAACTGGCGCAGCGAGGCCGAGGCCGGCGTGCCGCCGCCGGCCTCGCCGCCGAGCGTGAAGTGGTAGTTGCGCCGCTCCAGCCGCGCGAGCCAGTCCGCGCGCTCGCCGGCCGGCAGGCGGTCGAGCAGCGCCACCGAGCTCGCGATGTCGCGCTCGATGCCGATCATCATCAGCTCGCGCATCGCGAGGCCGCGCTCGTAGTTGATCGCGCCGAAGGTCAGGGCCTGCGCGATCGCGAGGCCGACCACGATGATCAGCGTGACGCGCGCGAACAGCGAGCGCGGGACCAGCCGGCGCAGCCCGCGGCGGACGGGGGCGGCCTGGCTGGCGGCGGGGCTGGCGGGGGTGGGCATGGACGCCTTTATAGACGGACGGAGGAGGGCACCGGCGCGGCTCAGACCAGGCGCAGCGTCACGTCGATGTTGCCGCGCGTGGCCTTCGAGTACGGGCAGGTCTGGTGCGCCGCGTCGACCAGGCCCTGGGCCACCTCGCGGTCCAGGCCCGGGATGCTCACGTCGAGCCGGGCCTGCAGGAAGTAGCCGCCCGTGCCGGTGCCGAGGTCGACCTCGGCGTTCACGCTGAGGTCGGCCGGCAGCGCGATCTTCTGCTTCGCGGCGGCCAGGCCCATCGCGCCGATGAAGCAGGCCGACCAGCCGGCCGCGAACAGCTGCTCGGGGTTGGTGCCCTGGCCGGCGGAGCCGGGCGAGGACAGCTGGATGTCGAGCCGGCCGTCGCTGCTGCGCGCGCTGCCGTCGCGGCCGCCGGAGGTGGTGTGGGTCTTGCCGGTGTAGAGGACCTTGTCGATCTGGCTCATGGTGGTTCCTTGGATGGATGAAGAAGGGTCTGTTCGTCGAACGGAACGGATTCTTGGGCCGCGACCATCCCCGCGGCGCGCCTTGCGTATGCCTGTGTATCCGCGCGAAAAACGCACACAGTACGTTTCACGTCCCCGGGCGCAGCCAGCCCCGAATGCAACGGCATGTGGCGCCGCGCCGCGCCCGATACTTGGACATACAAAAGCCGCTGGCGCGCGCCGGCCGGCGGCTACATTGCGCTGCACGACAACCCAGAGACCGCGCCATGAACACCAGGCCCTCCGACCACATCCTCATCGTCGACGACGACCGGGAGATCCGCGAACTGCTGAGCACCTACCTGGTGAAGAACGGCCTGCGCGTGGTGGCGGTGCCGACCGGGCGCCACATGCGCGCGGCGCTCGAGGACTCGGGGCCCTTCGACCTGATCATCCTCGACCTGATGCTGCCGGGCGAGGACGGCCTGACGCTGTGCCGCGACCTGCGCACCGGCAAGTACAAGGCCACGCCGATCCTGATGCTGACCGCGCGCAGCGAGGAGGCCGACCGCATCCTGGGCCTGGAGATGGGCGCCGACGACTACCTGGCCAAGCCCTTCTCGGCGCGCGAGCTGCTCGCGCGCATCCGCTCGGTGATGCGCCGCACCCGCATGCTGCCGCCCAACATGGGCTCGGCCGAGGCCGCGCGCAAGCTGGTGTTCGGCGAATGGCAGGTCGACACGGTGGAGCGCCACCTGCTCGACGAGAGCGGCACCATGGTCGCGCTCAGCGGCGCCGAGTACCGGCTGCTGCGCGTGTTCCTCGACCATCCGCAGAAGGTGCTGAGCCGCGACCAACTGCTGAGCCTGACCCAGGGCCGCGAGGCCGAGCTGTTCGAGCGCTCGATCGACCTGCTGGTGAGCCGGCTGCGCCAGCGCCTGCGCGACGATGCGCGCGAGCCGCGCTACCTGAAGACGGTGCGCAGCGAGGGCTACGTGCTGGCCGCGGCGGTCGAGGCGCGCGACTAGGCGCCTTTTCGCTTCGAAGGACCCGTCGCCGAGCGGGTCGAGATGCATTGGCAGTTCGTCGGCTGGCGGACTTCATGTGCGAAGCCGCCCGCGAGGAACAGCAGGGCGAACCAGAGCTTCTTCATCTCAGGACGCCGGCGCGGGTTCGGCCAGCAGCGCCTGGATCTTCTTCTCGGTGGCGCCGTAGCTGCCCTCGCCGAAGTGCGAATAGACGATGCGGCCCTGCTTGTCGATCAGGTAGACGGCCGGCCAGTACTGGTTGCGGAAGGCCTTCCAGGTGCCATAGCTGTTGTCCTGCGCCACCGCGTGGCGGATCTGCAGGCGCTGGATCGCGTCCTTCACGTTCTGCGTCGACTTCTCGTAGGCGAACTCGGGCGTGTGCACGCCGACCACGACCAGCCCCTGGTCCTTGTACTTCGCGTCCCAGTCCTTGACGTAGGGCAGGTGGTTCAGGCAGTTGATGCAGGTGTAGGTCCAGAAGTCGACCAGCACCACCTTGCCGCGCAGCGCGGCCATGTCCAGCGGCGGCGAGTTGAGCCAGGTGTCGATGTTGGTGAAGGCCGGCGCGGGCGCGGCCTGCGCGGCGGGGATATCGCCGCCGCCGGGCGGCGCGGCGAGGGTGACGAAAGCCACCGAGGCGGCGATGGCGGCGGCGATGGCGAGCGGTGCGGCGGGGATGCGCATGGCGGTTCCTTCGGGTGAGAAAGAGGCGGTGGAAGAATCGATGCGGCGATTCTTCGATGCCCGCCGCCGCTGCCGCGCGCGCTGCGTATTCCTGTGTATCCGCGGGACGCGGACCGCACAGTACGTTGCACGCTGCTAGCTGTTGAGCGTGAACCCCGTCTGCTTCACCACCGCCTGCCAGCGCGCGATCTCGTCGTTCAGGTGCTTCGCGAAGGCCTGGCTGCCGCGCGGCATCGGGTCGATGAAGGCATCGGCCAGCCGGGCCTTGACCTCGGGCAGGTCGAGCACCTTGGCGAGCGCGGCGTTCAGGCGCTGCTGCACGTCGGCGGGCGTCTTCGCGGGCACCATGAGGCCGTACCAGACGCTGCCGACGATGCCGGGCGCGCTCTCGGCGAAGGTCTGCACCTGCGGCAGCTTGGGATCGCGCGCCGTGCTCGCGATGGCGAGCACCTTGAGCCGCTTCGCCTCGATGTGCGGCATGCAGGCCGGCACCGAGTTGATCACCATCGGCACCTGGCCGCCGATGGCATCGGTCAGCGCGAGCGCGCCGCCCTTGTAGGGCACGTGCACCAGCTCCATCCCGGTCTTGAGCTTGAGCAGCTCGTAGAGCAGGTGCGGCGCCGAGCCCTGGCCCGGCGTGCCGACGCCGTACTGGCGCACCTGCTCGCGCGGCAGCGCCAGCAGCTCCTTGAGCGAGTTGGCGGGGAACGACGGATGCGCCACCAGCAGTTGCGGCGAGGAGCCGATCAGCGTGAGCGGCGCGAAGTCCCGGATCGAATCGAAGGGCAGCCGCGGCTGCACCGCCGCGTTGGTGGCGTGCGCGGCATCGGCGATCAGCAGCGTGTAGCCATCGGCCGCGCTCTTGGCCACGGCATCGGTGCCGATCATGGCGGAGGCGCCGGCCTTGTTGTCGACGATGACGTTCCAGCCGCTGGACTCGGTCAGCTTCTGCGCGACCAGGCGCCCGACCACGTCGGAGCCGCCACCGGGCGCATAGGGCACGACCAAGCGGATCGGGCGGCTCGGGTAGTCATTGGCGAAGGCGGGGCGGCCGAGCGACAGGGCCGCGGCCGAGAGGGAGGTGGCGACGAAGTCGCGGCGGGACAGGGTGGGCATGGTGGATCTCCTGGAAGGGGGCGGCTCAGCCGAGCAGGGCGTCGGCGGCGCGGCGGAAGCCGGCGATGGCGGCGTCGACGCCGGCGGTGTCGATGTGGCGATGCGTCACGAGGCGCAGCCGGTGGCCGCCCCAGGCGCGCACCAGCACGCCGTGTTCGCGCAGCGCGCGGGTCCAGGCCTCGCTGTCGGGGCCGTGCGCGGGCAGGTCGGCGAGCACGATGTTGGTGGCGGGCGCGTTGGTGCGCAGCGCGCCGGGCCGGAGGCCGCCGAGGCCCTCGGCCAGCCGCCGCGCCTGGCGGTGGTCGTCGGCGAGCCGGCCCGCCATGGTCTCGATGGCCTCGAGCCCGGCCGCCGCGACCACGCCGACCTGGCGCTGCGTGCCGCCGAGCATCTTGCGCAGCCGCCGCGCGCGTTCGATCGTCGCCGCGGTGCCGACCAGCACCGCGCCGGCCGGCGCGCTCAGGCCCTTCGAGAGGCAGACGGACACGCTGTCGGCGAAGCGCGCGATGGCGGCGGGCGCCACCTCGAGCGCGACCGCCGCGTTGAACAGCCGCGCGCCGTCGAGGTGCACGCGCGCGCCCGCGCCCCGCGCGGCCTCCAGCACCGCGCGCATGTGCTCGAGCGGCGGCACGGCGCCGCCCGCGTTCGCGTGCGAGGTCTCCATGCCGACAAGTTCGGTGCGCAGGCCGCCGGGGCGGCGCAGGGTGCGATCGAGTTCGTCGAGGTCCATCGCGCCGGCCGTGCCCGCGATGCCGAGGTAGGCCAGGCCCGCGAGCGTGGCGCCGCCGCGCTCGGTCAGGAACATGTGGGCCGTGGCCTCGAGCAGCACCTGGCCCTGGCGCTCGGTCTGCGCGAGCACGGCCAGCAGGTTGCCCATGGTGGCCGTGGGCACGTAGAGGCCGGCCTCCTTGTCGAGCGTGCGCGCCACCAGCGCCTCGAGTTCGCGCGCGGTCGGGTCGCCGTCGAGGCCGTCGTCGCCCAGCGGCGCGCTGCGCATGCGCTCGTACATCGCGGGCGTGGGCCGCGTGACGGTGTCGCTGCGCAGGTCCACGCCGGGAGGATCGGAGGGTGCGGTCGCGTCGGTGCCAGTCATGGCGGCGAGTATTCGCGCGCCGCCCGGATACGCAAAATTCCTTGTAGAGGGTGCGTCATACAATTTTGATATGACGACCCGCCGCATGACGCTCAAGCACATCGAGGCCTTCCGCATCGTCATGCAGACGGGCTCGATGACCGAGGCCGCGCGCCGGCTCCACACCTCGCAGCCCCAGGTCAGCCGGCTGGTGTCGCAGCTCGAGGCCATCGTCGGCTTCCTGCTGTTCGAGCGCCGCGGCACGCGCCTCCTGCCCTCGCTCGACGGCAAGCGTTTCTTCCAGGACGTGGAGAAGGCCTTCGTCGGGCTCGAGGGCCTGGAGGGCGCGGCCTCGAACATCCGCTCCTTCGGCGGCGACCGGCTCGCGGTGGCCGCCATGCCGCGGATCGCGGGCGGGCTGCTGAGCAAGGCCGTCGCGCAGTTCAAGGCCGAGCATCCCGAGACCCTGCTCACCATCCACTCGGGCGCGGCCGCCACCGTCAACACCTGGGTCAGCTCGGGCCTGTGCGAGCTCGGCCTGGTCATCCTCTACGGCGACGACGTGCCGGGCATGCAGGTCCAGACCCTGCTGACCATGGACTGCGTGGCCGTGCTGCCGATCGGGCACCGGCTCGCGAAGCGCAAGCAGGTCGCGGCGGCCGACCTCGAGGGCGAGGCCTTCGTCTCGTTCCCGCTCGGCAGCGCGCCGCGCGAACGCATCGACCGCGTGCTGGCGGCCGCCGGCGCCCGCACGCGCACGGTGCTGGAGTCGGACCTCGGTGCCTCGGTCTGCGCGCTGGTCGCCGCGGGCCTGGGCGTCAGCGTGCTCAATCCGCTGGCGGCGCTCGAGGAGCGGCGCAACCTCGAACTCGCGGTGCGCGCCTTCGTGCCCGCGATCCCGGTGCGGCTCGCGCTGCTGCTGCCACCCGATGCACCGGATTCGCGGCTGGTGAGCGCCTTCGCGGACCAGGTGCGCGCGGTGATCGCGTCGGACCTCGAGGTGATCCGGCCGTACCGGCGCTGAAGCCGCCGGCTACACCAGCTCGGCGTTGGCCGAGATGCGCTGGATCGCCTGCGGCGGCTGCCCGAAGGCGCGCAGGAACGCCTGCCGCATGCGCTCGCGGTCGCCGAACCCGGTTTCGCGCGCGATCACCTCGATCGGGTGGCGGCTGGTTTCCATCATCAGGCGCGCGGCCTCCACGCGCAGCCGCTCGATCGCCTTGGCCGGCGGCTGGCCGGTCTCCTCCCGGAACACGCGGCTGAACTGGCGCGGGCTCAGGTGCGCCGCGTTGGCCAGCACCTCCACCGACAGGTCGGAGGCGAGGTTCTCCCTGGCATAGGCCAGGGCCGTCTGCACGCGGTCGGACCTGGCATCGAGCTCGAGCAGGGTCGAGAACTGCGACTGGCCGCCGCCGCGGCGCTGGTAGATGACCAGCTTGCGCGCGATCGTCAGCGCCAGCTTGCGGCCGAGGTCCTTCTCGATCACCGCGAGCGCGAGATCGAGGCCCGCGCTCATGCCGGCCGAGGTCCAGACCGGCCCGTCGATGACGAAGATGCGGTCTTCCTCCATCTGCACGCGCGGATAGCGCTCCCTGAAGGCGCGCGCATGCAGCCAGTGGGTGGTCGCCTTGCGGCCGTCGAGCAGACCCGCTTCGGCCAGCACGAAGGCGCCGGTGCAGATCGAGGCCATGCGGCGCGAGCGTGCGGCCGAGGCGCGGACCTGCTCGATCAGGCTGCGCGGCGGCAGGCGGCACTCGTTGTCGCCCGCCACGATCAGGGTGTCGAAGGTGCGCTCGCCCCAGGCCTCGGTCTGCACCGCGAAGCCCTGCGACGAGGCCACCGCGCCACCGGGTTCGGACACCACGGCGAAGTCGTAGGCCGCCGAACCGTGCATCAGGTTGGCGTATTCGAAGGCCGTGGCCACCGCCAGGGCCAGGGACTGGAAGCCGGGGTAGACGAGCAATCCGACGCTGTGCATTTCGCGCTCCTCGAGTGACCTGAAAACTTGCATGTCGTGCAAGCGCGCCATTCTGCGGCGCTTCGCGCGGTGCTGCCGGTTCGTGTCCTAAAACCTTGCATCTATGACATTGAGGAAATCCGGTGCGATTTCTACGATGACTTCCAGGCGCCGGCAGCCCGCCGGCCCGCTCTCTTCCAAGGTGAATTCCATGACCTCTTCCACGACCTCCCCAGGCACCGCGCTGATCACGGGCGCTTCCACCGGCATCGGTGCCGTCTACGCCGACCGCCTGGCCCGGCGCGGCCACGACCTGATCCTGGTGGCCCGCAACGGCGAGCGGCTGCGCGCGCTGGCGGACGAACTGCGCGCCGCCACCGGCCGCCACATCACGACCCTCGTCGCCGACCTGACCGACCCGGCGGCGCGCTCGCGCGTCGAGGAAGTGCTGCGCACCGACGAGTCCCTCACGATGCTGGTCAACAACGCCGGCATCGGCTCGGTCGCGTCCATCCTCGCGGACGATGCCGACACCATGGAGCACATGATCGCGCTCAACGTCACGGCGCTCACGCGCCTGAGCTATGCCGTGGCGCCCGCGTTCGTGCGGCGCAAGGCCGGCACGATCGTCAACATCGCCTCGGTGGTCGGCGTCGCGGTCGAGATGCTCAACGGCGTCTACAGCGCGTCGAAGTCCTATGTGATCGGCTTCGGCCACACGCTGCAGCGCGACCTGGGCGACAAGGGCGTGCGCATCCAGACCGTGATGCCGGGCGCCACGGCCACCGAGTTCTGGGACGTCGCGGGCTATGCGCCGCAGAAGGAATCGGCCAGCACCATGTCGGCCGCGGACCTGGTGGACGCCGCGCTGGCGGGCCTCGACGCGGGCGAGCGCGTGACCATTCCGGGCCTGCACGAGGGCGAGCGGTGGACGCAGTGGGAAGCCGATCGCCGTGCGCTGGCGCCGAAGTTCGCCAATGCCGTCCCGGCCGCGCGCTATGGTCTGGCGCGCTGAGCCCTCTTTTCTTTCTTTTCAGGAGCCCCGCATGCCGTACCTTCAACTGGACGTCAACGACCACTACCCGAGCGAGCTCAAGCAGCGCCTGGCCGAACGCATGAGCCGCACCTACGCCGAGATGATGTCGGTGGACATCCGCCGCATCAGCGTCGCGGTGCGCGAGCTCGGCGAGGGCGGGCTCTGGCGCATTCCCGACCCGGAAGGCCCGCCGGTGCCGGTCTCGCTGATGATGCTGGACATCCGCCAGGGCCGCCCGCCCGAGCTGCGCATGGCGCTCGCCAAGGCGCTGTGCGCCCACTGCATCGAGCTGCTGGGCCTGCGCGAGGACCGGCTCAACGTCGAGTTCACGCAGCACACGGGCGACGAGATGTACCACCCCACGCTCGGCGGCTACAGCCCGGACTGGACGCCCGGGGAGTCCTGACGCGCGCCGCTTCGGCGGCGCCCGACCCCTGACGGCGAGCGGTCACGGTGCCTTGCGCATAATTGACGCAAGCTATGACCCTCACCGAACTCAAATACATCGTTGCCGTGGCCAGGGAGCGCCATTTCGGCAAGGCGGCCGAAGCCTGCTACGTGTCCCAGCCCACGCTCTCGGTGGCCATCAAGAAGCTCGAGGACGAACTCGAAGTCAAGCTCTTCGAGCGCAGCGCCGGCGAAGTCACGGTCACGCCGCTCGGCGAGCAGATCGTGCAGCAGGCCCAGAGCGTTCTCGACCAGGCGGCCAGCATCAAGGAGATCGCCAAGCGCGGCAAGGACCCGCTGGCCGGGCCGCTGAACCTCGGCGTGATCTACACCATCGGGCCCTACCTGCTGCCCGACCTCGTGCGCCAGGTGATCTCGCGCACGCCGCAGATGCCGCTGGTGCTGCAGGAGAACTTCACCGTCAAGCTGCTCGAGATGCTGCGCGCCGGCGAGATCGACTGCGCGATCATGGCCGAGCCCTTTCCCGACACCGGCCTCGCGATGGCGCCGCTGTACGACGAGCCCTTCGTGGCGGCGCTGCCGGTCAAGCACAAGTTCGCCGACCGCGAGTCGATCACCTCCGAAGAACTGCAGAGCGAGACCATGCTGCTGCTGGGCACGGGCCACTGCTTTCGCGACCACGTGCTCGAGGTCTGCCCCGAGTTCGCGCGCTTCTCGAGCAATGCCGAGGGCATCCGCAAGAGCTTCGAGGGCTCGTCGCTCGAGACCATCAAGCACATGGTGGCCTCGGGCATGGGCGTGACGCTGGTGCCGCGGCTGTCGGTGCCGGCCGAGGCGCTCAAGCCCAGGGGCAAGGGCCGCAAGGAGTCCGAGCAGATGGTGCGCTACCTGCCGGTGCGCGATGCGCAGGACCGCGATCCGCCCACGCGCCGCGTGGTGCTCGCATGGCGGCGCACCTTCACGCGCTACGAGGCGATCGCGGCGCTGCGCAACGCGATCTATGCCTGCGAACTGCCGGGCGTGAAGCGGCTCTCCTGAACTGATGTGGCGCGGGAGCAGGCGAATTCGCGACCTCGGCCTACGCCGCCGCAAGCCTGGAATCTCGAACGCTGCGATAGAGTGACGCTGTTGCGAAGCCGCGCGCCGGCTTCGAGAATTCCGGTGTCACTCCCAACTTGAAGAAAGATCTTTTGCCATGGCCAAAGCTCCCAAGAAAACCAAGCCCTCTCCCGCTTCCTCCGCCGGCAAGGTGCCCAAGAAGGGCGGCGCGGTGGTCGCGCAGGAGTCCGGCAGCCGCAATGCGCCGATCATCAACATCGGCATCGAGCGCCAGGACCGCGCGGCCATCGCCGAAGGCCTGAGCCGCGTGCTCGCCGACACCTACACGCTCTACCTCACCACCCACAACTTCCACTGGAACGTGACGGGTCCGCACTTCAACTCGCTGCACGCGATGTTCATGGCCCAGTACACCGAGCTGTGGAACTCGACCGACGTGATCGCCGAGCGCATCCGCGCGCTGGGCCACTACGCGCCGGGCTCGTACGCCGAGTTCAGCAAGATCGCCACCGTGCCCGACGTGCCGCAGGACCCGCCCAAGGCGATGGAGATGGTGCGCATCCTCGTGAAGGGCCACGAGACCGTGTCGCGCATCGCGCGCGAATTCATCCCCGTGGCCGAGGAAGCCGGCGACGATCCGACGGCCGACATGCTGACCGCGCGCTGCACGGTGCACGACCAGACCGCCTGGATGCTGCGTTCGCTGCTCGAGGATTGAACCCCGGCACCGCTCCCCACGGCCTCACGCCCGCGCCACGCCGCGGGCGTTTTGCCGTGTACCTCGACCTGATCCGCTGGAACCGTCCCGCGGGCTGGCTGCTGCTGCTGTGGCCCAGCCTCGGCGCGCTCTGGTTCGCGGCCGACGGCTGGCCGGGCTGGCACCTGGTCGCGGTGTTCGTGCTCGGCACGATCCTCATGCGCAGCGCGGGCTGCTGCGTCAACGACGTGGCCGACCGCGACTTCGACCGCCATGTGAAGCGCACCGCGCAGCGGCCCGTGACCAGCGGCGAGATCTCGGTGCGCGAGGCGCTGCTGCTCGGCGCGGTGCTCGCGCTGGTGGCCTTCGGCCTGGTGCTCACGACCAACCGGGTCACGGTGTACTGGTCGTTCGCCGCGCTCGCGGTCACGCTGGTCTATCCCTATGCGAAGCGCTTCGTGTCGATCCCGCAGGCGGTGCTCGGCATCGCGTTCAGCTTCGGCATTCCGATGGCCTTCGCGGCCGTGCAGGCCACGGTGCCGGCCTTCGCCTGGTGGCTGCTGGCGGGCAACCTGTTCTGGGTGCTGGCCTACGACACCGAGTACGCGATGGTCGACCGCGACGACGACCTCAAGATCGGCATGAAGACCTCGGCCATCACCTTCGGCCGCTTCGACGTGGCTGCGGTGATGGCGAGCTATGCGGTCTTTCTCGCCGTGTGGACCTGGGCCGGCGCGAGCCGCGGGCTCGGCGTCGCGTTCTACCTCGCGATCGCGATCGCGGCGGGGCAGGCGGCCTGGCACTGGCGGCTGATCCGCGATCGCACGCGCGAAGGCTGCTTCCAGGCCTTCCGGCTCAACCACTGGCTGGGCTTCGCGGTCTTCGCCGGCGTGGTGGCCGGCTACGGCCTGCGCTGATCCGCGGCCCCGGAAACGAGACCGCATGCAGCCCGCGCCCGACACCCAGGCCACGCTGGCGCAGCTGCGCGCCCGGATCGGCCGCGAAGCCCATTCGGAGTGGCACCGCATCACGCAGGACATGGTGGCGCGCTATGCCGAACTCTCGGGCGACGGCGAGGGCGAGTGGATCCATCTCGATCCGGAGCGCGCGGCGCGCGAGGCCGGCTACGGCGGCGCCATCGTGCAGGGCTTCTTCCAGGTCTCGCACCTGATCAAGCTCAGCGGCGAGGCGATGCGCAGCCTGCTGCCCTTCGACACCAACCATGCGCTGAACTACGGCTTCGACCGCCTGCGTTTCGTGCGGCCGATGCCGGTGGGCGCGCGCTTCCGGGCGCGCGTGCGCATCGCGGAGGTCACGCCCAAGCCCGGCGACAGCTTCCTGCTGAAGGAAGCGCTGCAGCTCGAGCTGGAGGACGGCACCGTCACGCTGGCGGCCGACTGGCTGTTCTTCCTCGGCCCGCGCGCGCTGGCGGGCACCTTCGACGCGCCGCCGGCCTGACGGCCCTCAGCCGCGGCCGAATTCCTCGCCGAGCTCGGCCGCGCGCTTCTGCGCCGCGCGAATCGCGGTCTTGAACTGGCCCTTGACGTCGGCCTGCTGCAGCGCGCTGATCGCCGCGTAGGTGGTGCCGCCCTTGGAAGTCACGCGCTCGCGCAGCACCGCGGGCGGCTCGTGCGCGCTGTCGGCCAGCGCCGAGGCGCCGGTGAAGGTGCCGATCGCCAGCCGCTGCGCCTGCTCGGGCGCGAGGCCCATCTCGATGCCGGCCTCGGTCATGGCCTCGATGAAATAGAACACGTAGGCCGGGCCCGAGCCCGACATCGCGGTCACGGCGTCGAGCGCGGGCTCCTGGTCGACCCAGATCAGCTCGCCGGTGGGCGCCAGCAGCTGGCCGACCAGCGCGCGGTCGGCGCCGTCGGCACCGGGGCGCGCGAACAGCCCGGTCATGCCCTGGCCGACCAGCGCCGGCGTGTTCGGCATGGCGCGCACCACGCGCTCGGTGCCCAGCCAGCGGGCGATGCTGTCGGACGGGATGCCCGCGGCCACGCTCAGGTGCAGCGCGTTCCCGGCGAAGGCGCGCACCGGGCGCGTGGCCTCGGCGAAGGTCTGAGGCTTGACCGCCCAGACCACCACCGCGCAGTGCGCGAGCGCCTCGCTGGCGGCCGGCTGGGCCGCGATGCCGAAGGTGTTGGACAGCCGGGCGCGCGCCTCCTCGAAGGGTTCGACCACCTCGAACGAGGCGGCCGGCGTGCCTTGCTGGATCAGCCCGCCGATGATGGCGCTGGCCATGTTGCCGCCGCCGATGAAGGCGACGGGCGGCAGCGGCGCGGGGGCGTTGCGGGGCAGGAAGGTGGCGGCGATGGTCATGGTCGGTCGATGAATTCGAAGGCGGCGAACTGCGTGATCTGCAGCGGGTTGAAATTGTCGTCGCTGACGATCATCAGCGTCCGCCCGCCACCGGGCAGCGGCGGGCCCCAGCACATGCCCTCGCTGTTGTCGAGGCGCGAGAGGCCGTTGTCGGCCCCGAGCCGGGAGAAATCGGCGACCAGGGTCTTGGCGACCGGGCGGTGGTTGCCCGGCGCCAGCGCCTCCAGGCCCAGCACGTCGCCGCCGCCGCGGGTGTCTATTTCATAGAGGCGCAGCGAATTCCCGGTGCCGGCCGCGTAGGCGCGCTCGAGCACCAGCAGGCGGTGCGCGTCGATCATCAGCACCTCGCTCACGCCGTTGTCGGCATAGGTGCCCGGCAGCAGCGGACGCAGGGGGATCGCGTCGGGCACGTAGGCGATCTGGCCGGTCGCCCGGCCGCTGGCCAGGTCGATGCGCGTGAAGCGGCAGGGGCCGCCGGTGGCGTCGATCGTGGGCACGGGGCCGTCCTGGATCAGCGCGTTCTCCATCGCCAGCCAGGCCGTGCGGCCGTCGGGCGTGAGCGCGAGGCCCTCGAAGGCGAGGTTGTCGCGCGGGCCGCGGCGCTGGGCCGGGTCGGGTCGGAACATGGCGGGTAGTTCGAACTCGCGCAGGAAGCGGCCATCGCGCGCCGATTCGTAGAGCGCGGGCCCGAAGCCGCGCGCGAGGTCGCCCTCGCTGCTCCACAGCACGGTGCCGGTGTCGGGCCGCAGGCGCAGCGATTCGGGGTCGGGCACCGGCAGGCCGGCGATGGCCTGCCGGCGCGAAGGCCAGGGGCCGCCGCCCGGGCGTTGCAGTTCGACGACACCGGTGGCTTCGGGCGCGGCGCTCCAGGGCGCGGGCCAGCGCGCCATATAGAAGCGCACGGGTGCCAGATCCGACCGGTCGTCGCTCAGCAGCAGGTACTCACCTGTGCGGGCGTCGAAGTCGATGCCCGAGAGTCCGCCCGCCGGCGTGCCGCCGATGGAGAGCCGGTGCGGCCAGCGCGCTTCCGCGAGGCGGCGCAGCCGGCCGGAGGCGGGCATGGCTGCCGGGCTGCCGCAGCCGGCCGTGCCCAGCGCCAGGGCGCCGGCCGCCCCCGCGAGGCCGCCCAGCACGAGGCGGCGGGTGGTCGAGAAGGAGGGGGTGGAGGCTGGAGGGCGCACGGGGCCCGAGTCTAGTGTCTTGGCAGGTGGCCCGAAGAAGGCAGTTGACATCGACGCAGCCGGGTGCCACAATCGCGGGCTTCGCTTCAAAAAGGCGAAGATTTCAGCCCAAACGGGAAGCGCTTCGAGTGGTTCGAGGCGCGGACGGCGGGCCCAAGACTGACCGATGCGAGACACGCGAATCCCTCCGGGCCGCGCATTGGTACAAGTTGGGAATATCAAGAAATGATCCAAACTGAATCCCGGCTCGAAGTGGCCGACAACACAGGCGCGAAGTCCGTCCTGTGTATCAAGGTGCTCGGTGGCTCCAAGCGGCGTTATGCCAGCGTGGGCGACGTCATCAAGGTCAGCGTCAAGGAAGCCGCTCCGCGTGGTCGCGTCAAGAAGGGCGAGATCTACAGCGCCGTGGTCGTGCGCACCGCCAAGGGCATCCGCCGCGGCGACGGCTCGCTCGTCAAGTTCGACGGCAATGCCGCCGTGCTGCTCAACGCCAAGCTGGAGCCGATCGGCACCCGCATCTTCGGACCGGTGACGCGCGAACTGCGCACCGAGAAGTTCATGAAGATCGTGTCGCTGGCCCCCGAAGTTCTCTGAGGACAACAACGCCATGAACAAGATTCGCAAAGGCGACCAGGTCATCGTGTTGGCCGGCCGCGACAAGGGCAAGCGTGGCGTCGTCACGCTGCGCAAGGACGACTCGCACGTGCTCGTCGAAGGCATCAACCTCGTCAAGAAGCACACCAAGCCGAACCCGCTCAAGGGCACGACCGGTGGCATCGTCGAGAAGGCCATGCCGATTCACCAATCCAACGTGGCGATCTTCAATGCCGCGACCGGCAAGGCCGATCGCGTGGGCATCAAGGTGAGCCAGGATGCCGAAGGCAAGCGCGTCGCAGTGCGTGTCTTCAAGTCCAGCGGCGAAGAAATCAAGATCGCCTAAGAGGTACTCAGATGGCACGTCTCCAACAACACTATCGCGAAAAGATCGCGAAAGACCTGACCGAGAAGTTCGGCTACACCTCGCCGATGCAGGTCCCCCGCCTCACCAAGATCACGCTCAACATGGGCGTGGGTGAAGCCGTCGCCGACAAGAAGGTCCTCGACAACGCCGTCGCCGACCTGACCAAGATCGCCGGCCAGAAGCCCGTGGTCACCAAGTCGAAGAAGGCCATCGCCGGTTTCAAGATCCGCGAGAACCAGCCCATCGGCTGCATGGTCACGCTGCGCGGCGTGCACATGTACGAATTCCTGGACCGCTTCGTCACCGTGGCCCTGCCCCGCGTGCGCGACTTCCGCGGTATCTCGGGTCGTGCATTCGACGGTCGTGGCAACTACAACATCGGCGTGAAAGAGCAGATCATCTTCCCCGAGATCGAGTACGACAAGGTCGACGCCCTGCGTGGTCTGAACATCAGCATCACGACGACGGCCAAGACCGATGAAGAAGCCAAGGCGCTGCTCGCCGGCTTCCGTTTCCCGTTCAAGAACTGAGGTGATCCGTGGCTAAAGCATCTTTGATCCAGCGCGAACTCAAGCGCGACAAGCTGGTTGCCAAGTTCGCCGCCAAGCACGCCGAACTGAAGGCCGCCTCGAACGACCTCAAGAAGACCGAAGAAGAGCGCGCAGCCGCCCGCCTGGCACTGCAAAAGCTCCCGCGCAACGCGAACCCCACGCGTCAACGCAACCGTTGCGAAATCACCGGTCGTCCGCGCGGCACCTTCCGTCAATTCGGTCTGGCCCGCGCCAAGATCCGCGAACTGGCATTCAACGGTGACATCCCCGGTGTCATCAAGGCCAGCTGGTAAGCCAGGCAGGAGCAAACAACATGAGCATGAGTGATCCCATTGCCGACCTGCTGACGCGTATCCGCAACGCGCAGATGGTGGCGAAGCCCACCGTGTCGGTCCCGTCTTCCAAGGTGAAGATCGCGATCGCACAAGTCCTGAAGGACGAGGGCTACATCGACGGCTTCCAGGTCAAGACCGAAGCCGGCAAGAGCGAGCTCGAGATTTCGCTGAAGTACTACGCCGGTCGTCCGGTGATCGAGCGCATCGAACGCGTGAGCCGCCCCGGCCTGCGCGTCTACAAGGCCAGCTCGGCCATTCCGCAAGTCCAGAACGGCCTCGGCGTTGCGATCGTCACGACCCCCCAGGGCGTGATGACCGACCGCAAGGCGCGCGCCTCCGGTGTCGGTGGCGAAGTGCTGTGCTACGTCGCCTGACCGAGACATCGAGGAGAAACTGAAATGTCCCGAGTAGGAAAATCGCCGGTCGCCATCCCCCAAGGCGTGGATGTGCAGATCAAGGAAGACCAGATCAGCGTCAAGGGCACGGGCGGTTCGCTCAGCCTCGCGCGCAACGCGCTGGTCAACGTCGTCAGCAAGGACGGCAAGCTGAACTTCGAGCCCGCCAACGATTCGCGCGAAGCGAATGCGATGAGCGGCACGATCCGCCAGCTGGTGAACAACATGGTGGTCGGTGTGACCAAGGGCTTCGAGAAGAAGCTCAACCTGATCGGCGTGGGCTACAAGGCCGCCGCCCAGGGTTCCAAGCTGAATCTGCAAGTCGGTTACTCGCACCCGGTCAACATCGACATGCCGCAAGGCATCACGGTGGCCACCGCGACCCCGACCGAAATCGTGATCAAGGGTGCCGACCGCCAGCGCGTCGGCCAAGTGGCCGCTGAGATCCGTGCCGTTCGTCCGCCCGAGCCCTACAAGGGCAAGGGTATCCGCTATGCGGACGAGAAGATCGTGATCAAAGAGACCAAGAAGAAGTAAGGGGCAGCAAAATGATGTTGACCAAAAAAGCACAGCGTCTCCGCCGTTCGCGCCAGACCCGCATCCGCATCGCGACGCAGGGCGTGGCTCGCCTGACCGTGAACCGCACCAACCTGCACATCTACGCGACCGTCATCTCCGGCGACGGCTCGAAGGTGCTGGCCACGGCCTCCACCGCCGAAGCCGAAGTGCGCACCGCGCTCGGCGGCTCGGGCAAGGGCGGCAACACCGCTGCGGCCACGGCCATCGGCAAGCGCATCGCCGAAAAGGCGAAGGCTGCCGGCGTCGAGAAGGTTGCCTTCGACCGCGCAGGTTTCGCGTACCACGGCCGCGTCAAGGCGCTGGCCGATGCGGCCCGCGAAGCCGGCCTGCAGTTCTAACCGGACACGAGATTCAAAATGGCAAAGATTCAGGCAAGAACGCAGAACGAAGGCCCCGAGGACGGTCTGCGCGAGAAGATGATCGCGATCAACCGCGTCACCAAGGTGGTGAAGGGTGGTCGTATCCTCGGTTTCGCGGCGCTGACCGTGGTCGGTGACGGCGATGGCCGCGTCGGCATGGGCAAGGGCAAGTCGAAGGAAGTGCCCGCCGCCGTGCAGAAGGCGATGGAAGAAGCCCGTCGCAACCTGTTCAAGGCGCCGATCAAGAACGGCACGCTGCATCACCAGGTGCAGGGTCACCACGGTGCCTCGACGGTCGTGATGTACCCGGCCCCCAAGGGTACCGGCATCATCGCCGGCGGCCCGATGCGCGCCGTGTTCGAAGTCATGGGCATCACCGACATCGTGGCCAAGAGCCATGGTTCGTCGAATCCCTACAACATGGTTCGTGCCACGCTCGACGGGTTGAAGAACTCGACGACCGCGTCCGAAGTGGCTGCCAAGCGCGGCCTCACCGTCGAAGAACTCTTCGCCTGAGCGCGAGCTCTTGCAAGGCTGAAGGAAGCATTCAAATGACGACGCAACAACAAACCCTGAAGGTGCAACTGGTCAAGAGCCCGATCGGCACCAAGCAATCGCACCGGGACACCGTCCGTGGCCTGGGTCTGCGCAAGCTCAACAGCGTGAGCGAGCTGCAGGACACCCCCGCGGTGCGCGGCATGATCAACAAGATCAGTTATCTGGTCAAAGTTCTGTAAGAGAGACTGACATGGAACTCAATGGCATCAAGCCGGCGGATGGCGCCAAGCACGCCAAGCGCCGTGTCGGCCGCGGTATCGGTTCCGGCCTGGGCAAGACCTCGGGTCGCGGCCACAAGGGCCAGAAGTCGCGCGCAGGCGGTTTCCACAAGGTCGGCTTCGAAGGCGGTCAAATGCCGCTGCAGCGCCGCCTGCCGAAGCGTGGCTTCAAGTCGCAATCGCTCAAGTTCAACGCCGAAGTCACGCTGGCCGCTCTCGAGCAGCTCGGCTTGGCCGAAGTGGACGTGCTCGCCCTGAAGCAAGCCGGCCTCGTGGGCCAGCTCGCCAAGGTGGTGAAGGTCATCAAGACCGGTGAACTCACCAAGGCCGTCAAGCTGACGGGCGTCGGTGCCACCGCTGGTGCCAAGGCCGCGATCGAAGCGGCCGGCGGCAGCGTCGCCTGATCGACAGACCTTCGGACTGAAAGAAGCTCCTCGTGGCAACTAACGCGGCAACGATCGCAAAGACGGGCAAGTTCGGCGACCTGCGTCGCCGGCTGGTCTTCTTGCTGCTCGCGCTCGTGGTCTACCGGATCGGCGCGCACATTCCCGTGCCCGGCATCAACCCCGACCAGCTCGCGGCGTTGTTCCAGGGGCAGCAGGGCGGCATCCTGAGCCTGTTCAACATGTTCTCGGGTGGCGCGCTGTCGCGTTTCACGGTGTTTGCGCTGGGGATCATGCCGTACATCTCGGCGTCGATCATCATGCAGCTGATGACCTACGTGCTTCCGAGCTTCGAGCAATTGAAGAAGGAAGGCGAGGCGGGCCGTCGCAAGATCACGCAGTACACCCGCTACGGTGCACTGGGTCTGGCGCTGTTCCAGTCGTTCAGCATCGCGGTGGCGCTCGAGTCGTCGGCCGGCCTGGTGATCTCGCCCGGCTTCGGCTTCCGCATCACCGCCATGGTGAGCCTGACGGCCGGTTCGATGTTCCTGATGTGGCTCGGCGAGCAGATCACCGAACGCGGCCTGGGCAACGGCATCTCGATCCTGATCTTCGCGGGTATCGCGGCCGGCCTGCCGAACGCCATCGGCGGTCTGCTGGAGCTGGTGCGTACCGGCGCCATGAACGTGATCATCGCGCTGTTCATCGTCGCGGTGGTGGTGCTGGTCACCTACTTCGTGGTGTTCGTCGAACGCGGCCAGCGCAAGATCCTCGTGAACTATGCGCGGCGCCAGGTCGGCAACAAGGTGTATGGCGGCCAGTCGTCGCACCTGCCGCTGAAGCTGAACATGGCCGGCGTGATTCCGCCGATCTTCGCGTCCTCGATCATTCTGCTGCCGGCGACGGTGGTGGGCTGGTTCAGCACCGGCGAAGGCGGGTTCCGCTGGATCAAGGACGTGGCGAGCGCATTGCGCCCGGGCGAGCCGATCTACGTGCTGCTGTATGCCGCCGCGATCGTGTTCTTCTGCTTCTTCTATACGGCCCTCGTGTTCAACAGCCGCGAGACCGCCGACAACCTGAAGAAGAGCGGTGCGTTCATTCCGGGCATCCGCCCGGGTGACCAGACGGCGCGCTACATCGACAAGATCCTGGTTCGCCTGACGTTGGCTGGCGCGGTGTACATCACCTTCGTCTGCCTGCTGCCCGAGTTCCTGATCCTGAAGTACAACGTTCCGTTCTACTTCGGCGGTACCTCCCTGTTGATCATCGTGGTCGTCACGATGGACTTCATGGCCCAGGTGCAGAACTACATGATGTCCCAGCAGTACGAGTCGCTGCTGAAGAAGGCCAATTTCAAGACTTCGTAAGGCACAGGGCACCGTCCCCCCGCCGGTTGAACAGAGATTTAGGAGAGTGAAATGAGAGTTTCGGCTTCGGTCAAAACCATCTGCCGTAATTGCAAGATCATCCGCCGCAAGGGTGTGGTGCGCGTGATCTGTACCGACCCGCGCCACAAGCAGCGCCAGGGTTGATCAAAGAGTATTAGAGGACGCACATGGCACGTATTGCTGGCATCAACATTCCGCCGCACAAGCACGCTGAGATCGGCCTGACCGCCATCTTCGGTATCGGTCGCACCCGCGCCCGTCAGATCTGCGAAGCGAGCGGCATCGAATATTCGAAGAAGATCAAGGATCTGACCGACGCCGATCTCGAGAAGATCCGCGACCAGATCGCCTTGTTCACGATCGAAGGCGACCTGCGCCGCGAGACGACGATGAACATCAAGCGCTTGATGGACATCGGCTGCTACCGCGGCTTCCGTCATCGTCGCGGCCTGCCGATGCGCGGCCAGCGCACGCGCACCAATGCCCGCACCCGCAAGGGTCCGCGCAAGGCAGCGCAGTCCCTGAAGAAGTAAGGATTGAAACAGCATGGCTAAAGCTCCTGCCAACAACGCCGCACAGCGCGTTCGCAAGAAGGTTCGCAAGAACGTTGCGGACGGCATCGCCCACGTGCACGCCTCGTTCAACAACACCATCATCACGATCACCGATCGCCAGGGCAACGCCCTGTCGTGGGCTTCGTCGGGTGGCCAGGGCTTCAAGGGCTCGCGCAAGTCGACCCCGTTCGCCGCGCAGGTCGCTTCCGAAGTGGCCGGCCGTGCTGCTGTCGAACAAGGCATCAAGAACCTCGACGTCGAGATCAAGGGCCCCGGCCCCGGTCGCGAATCGTCGGTGCGCGCACTGGCTGCGCTCGGCATCCGGATCAATTCCATTGCCGACGTGACGCCCGTTCCGCACAACGGCTGCCGCCCCCAGAAGCGTCGTCGCATCTGAGCGTCAGCCCCCTCAGGCGCAGCCGTTTCAAAGCGGCTGCGCATTTGTTTTTTAACTAAGCCCACCGCCATCGGCACTCTGTTGTCGATGGCTCCCGCAGGCGACTGCGGCAGCAAACAAAGGAAAAGACGTGGCACGCTACCTCGGCCCCAAGGCCAAACTCTCCCGCCGCGAAGGCACCGACCTGTTCCTGAAGAGCGCCCGCCGCTCGATCCAGGACAAGGCCAAGTTCGACTCCAAGCCCGGCCAGCATGGCCGCACCTCGGGTCAGCGCACCTCGGACTACGGTCTGCAGCTGCGTGAGAAGCAGAAGGTCAAGCGCATGTACGGCGTGCTCGAGAAGCAGTTCCGCCGCTACTTCGAAGAAGCCGATCGCCGCCGTGGCAACACCGGCGCCAACCTGCTGTTCCTGCTCGAGTCGCGCCTGGACAACGTCGTCTACCGCATGGGCTTCGGCTCGACCCGCGCCGAAGCGCGCCAGCTCGTGTCGCACAAGGCGATCACGGTGAACGGCCAGTCGGTCAACATCCCGTCGTACCTGGTGAAGACCGGCGACGTGATCGCCGTGCGCGAGAAGTCGAAGAAGCAGAACCGCGTCGTCGAAGCGCTGCAACTCGCCCAGCAAGTCGGTATCCCCGGCTGGGTCGACGTGAATGCCGACAAGGCCGAAGGCACCTTCAAGAAGGTCCCGGATCGCGACGAGTTCGCCGCGGACATCAACGAATCGCTGATCGTCGAACTGTATTCGCGTTGATTTCCACTCCCGCACCGCGCAAGCGGCGGCGGGAGTCCTGTTTTTGTTGTTCCCGTTCCTGGTTCGTGCCGCACGCGCGCTGCGGGCCAGGCGCTTCACCAGCCTTACCGGTGTAACGAGCCGGGGGTATTGAGAGGAAGTCTGCATGCAAACCACCCTGCTGAAACCCAAGACCATCCAGGTCGAGCAACTCGCGGCCAACAAGGCCAAGGTGACGCTCGAGCCTTTCGAGCGCGGCTACGGCCACACGCTCGGCAACGCGCTGCGTCGCGTGCTGCTGTCGTCCATGGTCGGTTATTCGGCCACCGAAGTCACGATCGCCGGCGTTCTGCACGAGTACTCGTCGATCGATGGCGTGCAGGAAGACGTCGTCAACATCCTGCTGAACCTCAAGGGCGTGGTGTTCAAGCTCCACAACCGCGATGAAGTCACGCTGAGCCTGCGCAAGGACGGCGAAGGCGCGGTCCTGGCATCGGACATCCAGACCCCGCACGACGTCGAGATCATCAATCCCGACCACGTGATCGCCCACCTGTCGCAAGGCGGCAAGCTCGACATGCAGATCAAGGTCGAGAAGGGCCGCGGCTACGTGCCCGGCACGATGCGCCGCTATGCGGACGAGCCGACCAAGTCGATCGGCCGCATCGTTCTCGATGCTTCGTTCTCGCCCGTGAAGCGCGTGAGCTACACCGTCGAAAGCGCCCGCGTCGAGCAGCGCACCGACCTCGACAAGCTGCTGGTCGAAATCGAGACCAACGGCGCGATCACCGCCGAAGACGCCGTGCGCGCCTCGGCCAAGATCCTGGTCGAGCAGCTCGCCGTGTTCGCGCAGCTCGAAGGCGGCGAACTGGCCGCGTTCGATGCTCCGGCACCGCGCAGCGCACAGCAGTTCGACCCGATCCTGCTGCGCCCGGTCGACGAGCTCGAGCTCACCGTGCGTTCGGCCAACTGCCTGAAGGCCGAAAACATCTACTACATCGGCGACCTGATCCAGCGTACCGAGAACGAGCTGCTCAAGACCCCGAACCTGGGTCGCAAGTCGCTCAACGAAATCAAGGAAGTGCTCGCCTCGCGCGGCCTGACCCTGGGTATGAAGCTCGAAAGCTGGCCGCCGGCCGGCCTCGACAAGCGTTGATTTTTTTAACGGCCCTCTGAAAAGGGCCAGTGCACCGGGCAGTACCTGACACGGCTGCCCGTTCTTCAAAAAGCAAAGGAAAGCACCATGCGTCACGGACACGGACTCCGCAAACTCAACCGCACCAGCTCGCACCGCCTCGCGATGCTGCAGAACATGATGAACTCGCTCATCGAGCATGAAGTCATCAAGACCACGGTCCCCAAGGCCAAGGAACTGCGCCGCGTCATCGAGCCGATGATCACGCTCGCCAAGAAGCCCACCGTCGCCAACAAGCGCCTGGCCTTCGACCGCCTGCGCAGCCGCGACTCCGTCGTGAAGCTGTTCGGCGAACTGGGCCCGCGCTTCGCCGCGCGTCCCGGTGGCTACACCCGCATCCTCAAGATGGGTTTCCGCGTGGGCGACAACGCGCCGATGGCGCTGGTCGAACTCGTCGATCGCCCTGAAGTGAGCGAAGTTGCTGCCACCGAGCAGAACGCCGCGGAATAAGTGCTATAATTTATCTCTTGCCGCGCGATGGAGCAGCCTGGTAGCTCGTTGGGCTCATAACCCAAAGGTCGCAAGTTCAAATCTTGCTCGCGCAACCACATTGAGAAGGGTCTTTCGGAAACGAAAGGCCCTTTTTCTTTTCCCGCTCCGAATTCGCAAGCGCGTTGCAACAACGCAAAGCGCACGCCCAAAAGAAAAGCCCTCGCGAGAGGGCTTTGTCGTTGATGGGGCGAAGTGCCTTCGTCAGTCCGGCACCACCGCCGTGACCTCGATCTCGATCTTCGCGCGCGGCTCCACCAGCGCCGCGACCTGCACGCAGGTCATCGCCGGGAAGTTGCGGCCCATCGCATCGCGGTACACCGGGCCGAGCTCGGCGAGCCGACTGCTGTACTCGTCGCGGTCGACCACGTACCAGGTCATGCGCACCATGTGCTCGGGGCCGGCACCGGCCTCGCGCAGCACCTCGACGATGTTGCGCAGCGCCAGGCCGCATTGGTCGATGAAGTCGTCCGACTCGAACTGCTGCTGGGCATTCCAGCCGATCTGTCCGCCGACGAACACCATGGTGCCGCGCGCCGCGACGCCATTCGCATAGCCCTTGGGGGGCAACCAGCCTGGAGGCTGCAAGAGTTTGATCATGATGTGGTGGACCTGTTGTCTTCGGTTTGTCTCAGTTTGAAGCGTTGCAGCTTGCCGGTTTCGGTGCGTGGCAGCACGGACACGAACTCGATCTCGCGCGGGTACTTGAACGGCGCGATCGTGGCCTTCACGTGGTCCTGCAGCGCCTTCACGAGGCCGGCATCGCCGGTCTGCCCGGGCTTCAGCACGCAGAAGGCCTTGACGATCATGCCGCGGTCGGCATCGGGCTTGCCGATCACGCCGCATTCGGCCACGGCCGGATGCTTGAGCAGCGCATCCTCGACCTCGGGGCCGCCGACGTTGTAGCCGGCGGTGATGATCATGTCGTCGGCGCGCGCCTGGTAGAAGAAATAGCCGTCGTCGTCCTGGACGAAGGAATCGCCCGGATAGTTCCAGCCGTTCTTCACGTAGTCGGCCTGCCGCGCGTCGTCGAGGTAGCGGCAGCCCACCGGTCCCTGCAGCGCCAGCTTGCCGACCGTGCCGCGCGGCACCTCGTTGCCCTCGGCGTCGACCACCTTGGCGATGAAGCCCGGCACGGCCTTGCCGACGGCGCCGCGGCGCACCTCGTCGCCCGCGGCCGAGATGTAGATGTGGAACACCTCGGTGCCGCCGATGCCGTCGAGCATCTCGAGGCCGGTGGCCTCCTTCCAGAGCTGGCGCGTGGCATCGGGCAGGGCTTCGCCCGCGCTCACGCTGATGCGCAGCGTGGGCGCGCCGTGCTGCTTCACGAACGGCGCCATCTGGCGGTAGAAGGTCGGGGCGGTGTAGCAGATGGTCGCGCCGACCTCGTTGATCAGCTTCACCAGGCCTTCGGGCGTGAAGGGCGCGTCGGGGAAGTAGATCGAGGCACCCGCGTACATCGGGAACACCAGCAGCCCGCCGAGCCCGAAGGTGAAGGCCAGCGGCGGCGAGCCCACCACCACGTCCTCGGGCCGCGCCTGCAGCACGTGGCGCGGCCAGGTCTCGCACATCGCGAGCACGTCGCGGTGCGTGGTCACGGGCGCCTTCGGCTTGCCCGTGGTGCCCGAGGTGAAGGCCAGCAGCGCGATGTCGTCGGCCGCCGTGGGGCAGGCCTCGAAGATGCCGCTCTTGGCGGCCGCGCGCGCGGACAGCGAATCGGGCGCGTCGGGCCGGTTGAAGGCGATGATGTCGGCGAGCACCGGGTGCGCCTGCTGCGCGGCCACCAGCTCTTCGAGCAGCCGGCCGTCGCACAGCGCGGCCACCGGCTGCGACTTCTCGATGATGTCGCCGAGCTCCTTGGCGCGCAGCAGCGGCATGGTCGCGACGGCGATCAGTCCGGCCTTCACCACCGCGAGCCAGGCCAGCGCCATCGCCACCGAGTTGCCGCCGCGCAGCAGCACGCGGTTGCCGGGCACCAGGCCCAGGTCCTCGGTCAGCACCTGCGCGATGCGGTTGACCTCGATGGCGGCCTGCGAATAGCTGAGCGTGCCTTGCGGCGAGCGCAGCAGCGGCCGGTCGCCGAAGCCCTTGGCGGGCGCCTTGTCGAGCAGTTCCTCGACCAGGTTGAGCTGGTCGGGCAGTTGCAGTTCGGGCCGGTCGTAGCGGAAGACCGGCAACTGCGCCGCCGGCGGCAGCCGGTCGTGCACGAAGCGGTCGACTTGGGCGGATGGAGCGGTCACGGTGTTCATCCCCGCAGTACGGATTTGCCGATGATCAGTTGCTGCACTTCCGTCGCGCCCTCGTAGATGCGTAGCGAACGGATGTCGCGGTAGAGGGCCTCGATCTTGGTGCCGACCTTGACGCCGAGGCCGCCATGCATCTGCAGCGCCATGTCGATGACGCGGCTGGCGTTCTCGGTCGCGGCCATCTTGGCCATCGCGGCCGCGGCCGACACGTCGCCCACCGGCGCGCCGCCGCGCTGCTCGGCCTCGTCGCGCATCCAGGCCGCGCGGTAGGTCAGGAGCGCCGCGCCATCGATCAGCGCCGCCATCTCGCCGAGCCTGGCCTGCGTGAGCTGGAAGTCGGCCAGCGTCTGGCCGAACATGCGGCGGTTCTTCGCGTGCGAGATCGCCTCGGCCAGCGCGCGCCGGCCCATGCCGAGCGCGGCGCCGGCCACGGAGGCGCGGAAGATGTCGAGCGTGCGCATCGCGAGCTTGAAGCCGCCATTGAGCTCGCCGAGCTGCGCGTCGCGCGGCACCACGCAGTCGTCGAAGCGCAGGGTGGCCAGCGGATGCGGCGCCATCACGTCGATGTGCTCGGAGGTGTCGAGGCCGGGCGTGGTCGCATCGACGATGAACACCGTGATGCCGCGCGTGCCGCCCGCGGGATCGGTCTTGGCGAACACGCAGTAGAAGTCGGCGATGCCGCCGTTGCTGATCCAGGTCTTGCTGCCGTGGAGGCGCCAGCCGTCGGCCGTGGGCTCGGCGCGCATGGCCATGGCGGCCACGTCGGAGCCGGCCTCGGGCTCGCTCAGCGCGAAGGCCGCGATCTTCTCGCCCTTGCCGACCGCGCCGAGGTAGCGCGACTGCTGCTCGGGCGTGCCGGCGAGCGTGATCGCACCGCTGCCCAGGCCCTGCATCGCGAACGCGAAATCGGCCAGCGGCGAGTGGTAGCCGAGGGTCTCGCGCAGCAGCACCAGCGCGCGCGAATCGAGGCGCTCGAGCGCACCGCCGGCGCTGCCGGGCACCGCGTAGCGCAGCCAGCCGCCGTCGCCGAGGCGGCGCACCCATTCGCGGCAGGCCGCGCGGTCGTCGCGCTCGTCGACCTCCTGCGCGGCGCACCAGGGCAGCAGGTCGCTCGCGAGGGCGCGATGCGCCTCGTCGAAGAAGGGCAGCGCCAGGTGCGCGGTGGAAGGGGGAGCCGGGATCTTCGCCATGGCCTCAGTCCCCGCCGAACACCGGCTTGCGCTTGGCCGCGAAGGCCTCGTAGGCACGGCGGAAGTCCTCGGTCTGCATGCAGATCGCCTGCGCCTGCGCCTCGGCCTCGATCGCCTGGTCGATGGTCATCGACCATTCCTGCGCCAGCATGGTCTTGGTCATGCCGTGCGCGAAGCTCGGGCCCTCGGCCAGCTCGCGCGCCATCTTGGTCGCGGCCTCGAGCAGCGCGTCGCTCTCGTGCAGCGCGTTGAAGAAGCCCCAGGCATGGCCTTCCTGCGCGGTCATCGCGCGGCCCGTGAACAGCAGCTCGGAAGCGCGGCCCTGGCCGATCACGCGCGGCAGCAGCGCGCAGGCGCCCATGTCCGCGCCGGCCAGGCCGACGCGCGTGAACAGGAAGGCGGTGCGCGTGGCGGGCGAGCCGTAGCGCAGGTCGCAGGCCAGCGCGATCATCGCGCCGGCGCCGGCGCACACGCCGTCGATCGCGCCGACGATCGGCTGCGGGCAGGCGCGGATCGCCTTCACCAGGTCGCCCGTCATGCGCGTGAATTCGAGCAGCTCGGGCATGCGCATGCCGGTCAGCGGACCGATGATCTCGTGCACGTCGCCGCCCGAGCAGAAGTTGCCGCCCGCGCCCGTGACCACGATCACCTTCACGTCGCTCGCGTAGTTGAGCGCGCGGAACAGGTCGCGCAGCTCGGCGTACGAGTCGAAGGTCAGCGGGTTCTTGCGCTCGGGGCGGTTCAGCGTGATGGTGCCCACGCCGTTGTCGTAGTGCCAGGCGAAGTGCTTCGCGGCATAGGCCGCCTTCGCTTCGAATTGCGCGTGCATGGGATTGCCCGCGCCGATGTAGTGCTTCATTCGGCCTCCGCCAGTGTCTGGCTCTGTGAGTGTTGCTTGACCTTGCCGAGCAGCTTGTGCAACTGCGCGATCTCCTTGCCCGTGAGGCCCGCGAAGGCCTCGACGATCCAGTCCTCGTGCTGCTGCGCCATCTCGTGGAACAGCTTGCGGCCGCGCGGCGTGAGCCGCACGCGCCAGGCGCGGCGGTCGCCCTCGACGTCGACGCGCTCGACCAGGCCCTCGGTCACGAGCTGGTCGGTGATGCCGGTCACGTTGCCGCCGGTCACCATCATCCGGCGCGACAGCTCGTTCATCTTCAGCCCCTCGGGCGAGCGCTCGAGCTGCGACATCAGGTCGAAGCGCGGCAGCGTGGTGGCGAATTGCGCGCGCAGCCCGTTGCGCACTTCCTTCTCGATCAGCTGCGTGCAGGTCAGCAGGCGCAGCCACAGCCGCAGCGCTTCGGGGTGTTCGGCGTGGGCGCGGGCTTCGAGGTCCATGGGGTGCCGCCGTCGTTCAGTGCGTCTCTTCGCTTTGCGCCGCGGCCATCGCTGCATTGGCGGCGGCCGCCATCTGCTGCTGCTTCGCGATCTCGCGGTACATCTGGTCGCGCCCGCTCAGGTACTGCTTCGGCCACTCGACGGCGCGGCTCTGCAGCTTGGCGGCCTCGTGCAGCGTCCAGGCCGGGTCGGCCAAGTGGGGCCGCGCGATCGCGCAGAGGTCGGCCCGGCCGGCCGCGATGATGCTGTTGGCCTGGTCGGCCTCGGTGATGGCGCCCACGGCGATGGTCGAGATGCCGACCTCGTTGCGGATGCGGTCGGCGAACGGCGTCTGGTACATGCGGCCGTAGACCGGCTTGGCGGCGCGCGTGGTCTGGCCCGAGGAGACGTCGATGAAGTCGGCGCCCGCGTCCTTGAAGAAGCGCGCGATCGCCACCGCGTCGGCATCGGTGTTGCCGCCGGGCGCCCAGTCGTGGGCCGAGATGCGCACGCTCATCGGCTTGTCCGCCGGCCAGGCGGCGCGCATCGCGCGGAACACCTCGAGCGGATAGCGGCAGCGGTTCTCGAGGCTGCCGCCGTACTCGTCCTCGCGCAGGTTGGTCAGCGGGCTGATGAAGGCCGACAGCAGGTAGCCGTGCGCGCAGTGCAGCTCGAGCCAGTCGAAGCCGGCCTCGGCCGTGCGGCGGGTCGAGGCCACGAACTGATCGCGCAGCGTGTCCATCTCGGCGCGCGTGATCGCGGCCGGCAGCTGGTTCTGTTCGCCGTAGGGCAGCGCGCTGGCGGCCAGCAGCGGCCAGTTGCCGCTGGGCAGCGGCTCGTCGGTGCCTTCCCAGCCCACCTGCGTCGAGCCCTTGGGGCCGCTGTGGCCGAGCTGCATCGCGATCTTCGCGCTCGACTGCGCGTGCACGAAGTCGACGATGCGCTTGAACGCGGCCTGCTGCTCGTCGTTGTAGAGGCCGGTGCAGCCGGGCGTGATGCGGCCTTCGGGCGTGGGGCTGGTCATCTCGACGAACACCATCGCCGCGCCGCCGAGCGCGCGCGCGCCCAGGTGCACCAGCAGGAAGTCCTGCGGCACGCCGTCGACCGCGCTGTAGGTCGCCATCGGCGAGACCAGGATGCGGTTCTTGAGCTCGAGCCCGCGCACCTTGAGCGGCATCAGCATCGGCGCGACGGCCTTGCCGCCGGCCAGCCACTGCTCGTAGCCGCCGAGCCACTTCGTGTCGCGCAGCCGCAGGTTCTCGTGGCTGATGCGCTGCGAGCGCGTGAGCAGCGAATAGGCGAACTGCTCGATCTCCATGCCGGTGTAGCGCGGCACGTTCTCGAACCATTCGGTGGAGTTGCGCGCGGCGTTCTGGATCTTGAGCACCTCGACGCTGCGGCGCGCCTCGTACTGCTCGAGCACCTGGTCGGTGCTGCCGCCGGCGGCGAATTCGTTGGCCAGGTCGATCGCGTCCTCGAGCGCGAGCTTGGTGCCCGAGCCGATCGAGAAGTGCGCCGTGTGCGCGGCATCGCCCATCAGCACCACGGGCACCGAGCGGCCGCCGACGTCGACGCGGTGCGTCCAGTGCTCGCACACCACGCGCGGGAAGCGGATCCAGTTGGCCGAGCCGCGCAGGTGCGTGGCGTTGCTGATCAGCGAGTGGCCGTCGAGGTACTTGGCGAACAGCTTCTCGCAGAAGGCGATCGCCTCGGGCTGCTCCATCCGGTCGAGGCCATGGGCCTGCCACACGGCCTCGGGCGTCTCGACGATGAAGGTCGAGGTGTCCTTGTCGAACTGGTAGGCGTGGGCCTGGAACCAGCCGTGCTCGGTCTGTTCGAAGGCGAAGGTGAAGGCGTCGAAGGTCTGGTGCGTGCCGAGCCAGACGAAGCGGCACTGGCGCAGGTCGATGTCGGGCTGGAACACGTCGGCATAGCGCTGGCGGATGCGGCTGTTGAGGCCGTCGCTCGCGATCACCAGGTCGGCCTCGTACTTCGCGGCCAGTGCCTGGTCGTCGGTCACGTCGGTCTCGAACACCAGCTCGACGCCGAGCGCGAGGCAGCGCTCCTGCAGGATGTTGAGCAGCCGCTTGCGGCCGATGCCGCAGAAGCCGTGGCCGCCCGAGCGCACCTGGCGGCCCTTGAAGAAGACCTGGATGTCGTCCCAGTGGTGGAAGTCGTCGCCGATCAGCGCGGCGGATTCGGGGTCGGCCGCGCGCAGGTTCGCGAGCGTCTGGTCGCTGAGCACCACGCCCCAGCCGAAGGTGTCGAAGGGCCGGTTGCGCTCCACCACCGTGATCTGGAGGGCCGGGTTGCGCGCCTTCATCAGCAGCGCGAAGTACAGGCCGGCGGGCCCGCCGCCGATGCACAGGATGCGTTGGAGGTCCATGGACGGGGCGTGGGCGATGCTGTTCATGGTTGAATAGTTTAGACATAAACAATCTGCTGTCAAACGGATTTACCCGCAGCACATCGGGCCCGTCCGCGCTGGCGCCGGCCGGTGTCCCCGCGACACGATCCGGGCCGCCGGATGCAACCGCATGCAAGAAGCTCGAAAAATCAATACCATGCGGCCCATGCAAAGCTTGATACCCAAGATCGAGTCGCAGCTGGCTTCGCTACCCGTGCCCGTGGCACTGGAACTGCCCGATGGGCGACGGGTTGCCGCAGCCGGTTCGCGTGTCACGCTGGCTTTTTCGGAGTGGTCGGCACTGGCCAAGCTCGCGGCCCGACAGGTGGGCGCGATCGGCGAGGCCTATGTGGAGGGCAAGGTGCAGATCGAGGGCGCCATGCGCGACCTGATCGATGCCGCCGTCGGCCTGCTGCCCGGCAACCCGGCCGAGACCGACACCGGATGGTGGAGCCGCCTGCAGCACCTGGCCAAGTCCCGCGGCTCGCATTCGCTGCGCAAGGACGCCGCCCAGATCGAGTTCCACTACGACGTCTCCGACGACTTCTACGCGCTGTGGCTCGACCCGCGCCGGGTCTACTCCTGCGCCTACTACGCGACGCCCGACCTCACGCTGGCGCAGGCGCAGGAAGCCAAGCTCGACCACATCTGCCGCAAGCTGATGCTCAAGCCCGGCGAGCGCTACCTCGACGTGGGTTCGGGCTGGGGCGGCCTGCTGCTATGGGCCGCCGAGCACTACGGTGTCGACGCCACCGGCATCACGCTGTCGCGCAACCAGCATGCGCACGTGCAGCGCCTGATCGAGGAGAAGGGCCTCACGGGCCGCGTGCGCGTCGAGCTGCGCGACTACCGCGAGCTGTCGGCGGAGCGGCCCTTCGACAAGATCTCCTCGGTGGGCATGTTCGAACACGTGGGCGCGGCCAACATGCCGACCTACTTCGCCAAGATCCATTCGTTGCTGGCGCCCGGCGGCCTGCTGATGAACCACGGCATCACCTCGGGCCAGCTCAACTACCGCCAGCTCGGCAACGGCATGGGCGACTTCATCGAGAAGTACATCTTCCCGGGCGGCGAGCTGCTGCACGTCACGCACGTGCTGCGCGAGACCGCGGCGGCCGGCCTGGAGATCGTCGACGTCGAGAGCCTGCGGCCGCACTACGCGCGCACCTTGTGGGCCTGGTCCGACGCGCTCGAGGCGCAGCTCGAAACGGCGCGCGCCGTGCTGCGCAACGGCGGCAGCGAGCGCCAGCACGCCAACGCCGAGCGCATCCTGCGCGCCTACCGGCTCTACCTCGCGGGCTCGGCCATGAGCTTCGAGCAGGGCTGGATCGGCCTGTACCAGATGGTCTCGACCAAGCCCGACGGCAAGGTCGATCACGGCACCTTGCGCGGTGCGCAATCGGTGTACCCTTTCACGCGTGATCATCTCTACAAGTGAAAGGGACAACCCCATGCTCTATCGTTTCCAGTCCAGGGCCTCGTCGGATTTCGTGATGCTCGAGACGCACGCGCGCCAGCTGTTCGACATCGTCGGCAAGTCGCCTTCCGCGCAAGGAATCATCACGGTCGAGCAGATTCCCGGGGCGATCTCGGCCATCGAGGCCGCGCTCGCGCGCGAGAAGAGCAACACCCACAACCACGACGAATTCGCGGTCGAGGACCACACCCACGACGCCGAAAAACAGCATGTGGCGCTGCACCAGCGCGCCACGCCGCTGCTGCACATGCTCAAGGAATCGCTGGCCGAAAACAAGGACGTGACCTGGACCACCTGAGTCCGGGTCGGACAACCGGCCGCGCGGCGGCCGGTTGCCGGCGCCAGCCCGCGACGGACGGGCGCTGAATCTTCACTCGGGCGGGACGCTCTCAGTCCACCTTCGCGCCCGAATCCTTCACCACCTTCGCCCACTTCACGTGCTCGCTCGCGATGAGCTTCGTGAAGTCGGCCGGCGTGCTGCCGCTCGGGATCGCGCCCTGCGCCAGCATCTTCTCCTTGATCGCCGCCGTGCCGAGCGACTTGGCGACTTCCTGCTGGATGCGGTTGACGATCTCGGGCGAGGTGCCCGCGGGCGCCAGCAGCCCGAACCACGAACTGGCCTCGAAGCCCTTGAGCGTCGGGCCGCCGGCCTCTTCCACCGTCGGAACGTCGGGCAGCGCGGGCGAGCGCTGGGCGCTGGTCACGGCCAGCGCCGTGAGCTTGCCGGCCTTGATCTGCGCCATCGACGAGGGCAGGTTGTCGAACATCACGTCGGCGTTGCCGGCCACCATGTCGAGCAGGGCCGGGCCCGACCCCTTGTAGGGGATGTGGGCCATGAAGGTGCCCGTCATGCTCTTGAACAGCTCGCCCGCGAGATGGATCGAGGTGCCGCTGCCGCTCGAGGCCATGTTGAACTTGCCGGGATTGGCCTTGCTGTACTTGATGAAGTCCTGCACGTTGTGGATGCCGAGCGTCTTCGCCTTCTCGGCGTTCATCTCCATCACGTTCGGCACCGCGGCCACCATGGTGATCGGCACGAAGTCCTTGATCGGGTCGAAGGGCAGCTTCGGATAGAGCGCGCGGTTGATGCCGTGCGTGCCCACCGTGCCCATCAGCAGCGTGTAGCCGTCGTTCGGCGCGCGCGCCACGATCTCCGCGCCCATGTTGCCGCCGGCGCCCGCGCGGTTGTCCACGATGAACTGCTGGCCGAAGGCCTTCGAGAGCTCGGGCGCGACCGCGCGCGCGAGGATGTCGGTGGTGCCGCCGGCGGCGAAGGGCACGACGATGCGCACCGGCTTGGTGGGCCAGGTGCCCTGTGCCCACGCGGGCGCGACGAGCAAGGTGGTGGCAGCGATCGAGGCGGCGAGCAGCGCGCGCCGGGACGAGGAATGGAGGGGGATGGAAGTCATGCGCGCCTTTGTACAGGCGCTCGCCGCGGTCGTCGCGGGTGAAAACCCCGGCGTGGCTCATTGAAGCACCTTCGTGCTTCGCACTGCGGTGCGAGCTTGCTTGGGGCGGCCCGGCGCGGCGCTCAGCTCACCTGCATGCGCTGCGCAAACCGCTCCTCACGGAAGCGCTCGAGCACGAAGTCGACGAAGGCCCGCGTCTTCGGCGGCAGCAGCTTCTTGCTCGGGTAGTAGAGCCAGACCGCGCCCGCGTCGTGGTGCCACTCGGGCAGCAGCCGCAGCAGGCTGCCGTCGCGCAGTCCCCGTTCCACGAAGGGCATCGGCAGCATCGCCACGCCCAGCCCCATCAGCGCGGCCTGCGCGATCGCCTCGGGGTCGTTGAAGATCGCGCGCGGGCGCGGCAGCTCGACCGTGACCTCCGCCTCCTTCGCCGCGCCGCGCGCATGCCGCAAGGTCCAGCTGCGCAGCCGGCCCGTGGGCGAGGAGCGGCGCACCAGTGCGTCGAGCGCTGCCAGCTCCGAGGGATGGCGCGGCATCCGCCGCTGCGCCATGTAGGCCGGCGCTGCCACCGCCACCACGTGGATGCGCGCCAGCTCGCGCGCCACCAGCCCGGCCGACAGCTCGAAGCCGCCGCCGATGGCCGCGTCGAAGCCCTCGCCGACGAGGTCGGCCTGCAGGTTGTCGAAATGCCAGTCCGGCACGATCGCCGGGTAGCGCGCGAGGAAGTCGCCCATCATCGGCAGCACGTGGGCGCGGCCGAAGGCCTGGCCCATGCTGACCTTGAGCGTGCCCGAGGGCTGGCCGTCGTCCTGGTCGATGCCGGCCACCGCCTCCTGCAGGGTGGCGAGCGCGCCGCCGATCTGCGCCAGGAAGCGTTCGCCGCCCTCGGTCAGCGTGAGCCGGCGCGTGCTGCGCTGGAACAGCCGCACGCCGAGCCGCGCCTCCAGCCGCGCCACGTTCTTGCTGACCGCGGCCGGCGTGAGCCCGAGGCGGCGCGCGGCGGCCGAGAAGCTGCCGCCCTCGGCGCTCTGCACGAAGGAGGCGAGATGGTTGAGCGGTTCCATCGTCTCATTTTCAACCAATGGTTGAATTTGATGGGACCGATTGATGGCTACCGAAAACGCAATCGAAGGCAGAGACTGGAGGCCTTCCAACACCACTCACCCAGGAAAAAACCATGACCTCCACCACCACTTCCCCGGCCCCCGTCCTCGCGGGCAAGGTCGCCTTCGTCACCGGCGGCTCGCGCGGCATCGGCGCGGCCATCGTGCGCCGCCTGGCGCGCGACGGCGCCGCCGTGGCCTTCAGCTACAGCAGCTCGCAGGCCGTCGCCGAGGCACTCGCGCGCAGCCTCGAGGCCGAGGGCGGCCGCGCGCTCGCGCTGAAGATCGACAGCGCCGATGCCGAGGCGCTCAAGGCCGGCATCGACCAGGCCGCGCGCCACTTCGGCGGCCGCATCGACATCCTGGTCAACAGCGCCGGCGTGCTGCACCTGGGGCCGGTCGACCAGCTCACGCTGGCCGACTTCGACCGCACCATCGCCGTCAACGTGCGCGCCGTGTTCGTCGCCATCCAGGCCGCGCTGGCGCACATGGGCAGCGGCGGGCGCATCGTCAACATCGGCAGCACCAACGCCGAGCGCATGCCCTTCGCGGGCGGCAGCATCTACGCCATGAGCAAGTCGGCGCTCACGGGCCTGGTGCAGGGCCTGGCGCGCGACCTCGGTCCGCGCGGCATCACGGTCAACAACGTGCAGCCCGGCCCGGTCGACACCGACATGAACCCGGCCAACGGCCCGATGGCCGCGACCATGCACAGCTTCATGGCGCTCGACCGCCACGGCCACGCCGACGAGATCGCGGGCATGGTGGCCTACCTCGCGAGCCCCGAGGCCGCGTTCGTGACCGGCGCCGGACTCAACATCGACGGCGGCTTCGCGGCCTGAGCGCGCGGCTCAGCGGCCGGGCGTCGCCCGCGCCGCCAGCGTCGCGCCCACGTGCTCGGCCAGCGCACGCGCCGAGGGCTTGGCGGCGCGCCCGGCCGGGAACACCGCATGCAGCTCCACCGGCGCCATGCGCCAGTCCGCGAGCACCCGCACCAGCGCGCCGCTGGCCAGCTCGGCGCCGCAGCCCAGCTCGCTGGTGTGGGTGATGCCCAGGCCCGCCACGGCCGCGGCGATCGAGCCCTCGTTCATCGTGCTGCTCAGCAGCGCGCCCGCGATGCGCACCGACACCTTCCGCCCGTCGCGCTCGAAGGACCAGGACGCGCCGCCGCTCGGCCCGGCCACCACCGCGTGCGCCGCGAGCTCGGCCGGCAGCGCCGGCGTGCCGGCATGGCGCAGGTAGCCGGGCGCGGCCACCAGCAGGGTCTGGAACAGCCCCAGGCTGCGCGCCGTGGCGCTGGAATCGGGCAGCGTGCCGAAGCGGAACGCGAGGTCCGCGCCCTCGCTCACCAGGTCCTGCAGCTGGTCGTGCATCAGCAGCTTGACGCGCAGCGCCGGATGCCGCGCCATGAAAGGCGCCAGCGCGGGGATCGCCTCGCGCACCGCGAAGCTCGAGGACAGCGCCACGCGCAGCACGCCGCGCAGCTCGCCGGTGCCGCGCGCCGCATGGTCGGCCTCCTCGAGCGCGGCCAGGATCGGCTCGATGCGCGCGAGGTAGTCGGCACCGGCCTCGGTCAGCGTCACGGCGCGCGTGGTGCGCGTCAGCAGCGCCGCGCCCACTTCCTTCTCGAGCGTCGCGATCACGCGCGAGGCCGAAGGCTGCGAGAGCCCGAACTCGCGCCCCGCGCGCGAGAAGCTGCCCGCGTGCGCGACGCGCGTGAACAGGCGCAGGGCGAGCAGCCGGTCGCTCATGGCTTGCGATTGATTTGCATGGCGAATGGATCTTAGTCGTGCCGGCCGGCTACCGGCTGAACGGCGAATCAAAGACAGTGACGGCACGGCACCGCCGGTGCCTTCAACCTGCTGGAGAAATCGCCATGTCACTGCCCGAGAAACTCGCCGCCTTCCGCGCCAACTTCGAAGCCGGCGGCCCGCCGTGGAACGCGCCCGCCTTCATCCACGAGCCCATGCACCGCGCCACCGACGAGCTGATCGCCTCGGGCGCCGCCGACCGCGCGCTGCGCGCCGGCGATCGCGCCCCCGTCTTCACGCTGCACGACGCCGACGGCCGCGCCTGGTCGTCGCAGGAGCTGCTGGCCCAGGGCCCGCTGGTGCTGACCTTCTACCGCGGCGTCTGGTGCCCCTACTGCAACCTGGACCTGCAGGCGCTGCAGGAAGCGCTGCCGGGCCTGCAGGCGCTCGGCGCGCAACTGGCGGCGGTGTCGCCGCAGACGCCCTCGAACAGCCGCAAGTCGGCGCGCGACAACAAGCTCGCCTTCCCGATCCTGTCGGACACCGGCAATGCCGTGGCCGCCGCCTTCGGCCTGCGCTTCGCGCTTCCGGGCTACCTGCAGGACCTCTACCGCGACGTGTTCAGGAACGACCTCGCGGTGGTCAACGGCGAGCCGAGCTGGACCCTGCCGATGCCCGCGCGCTACGTGATCGCGCGCGACGGCACCATCGCCTATGCCGAGGTCAACCCCGACTACACGCAGCGGCCCGATCCCTCGGAGCTGCTGCCGGTGCTCGAGCGGCTGCGCGCGACGGCCGGCGCATGAGCCTGGGCCTGGGTCTCCGCGTCGCCGCTCACCGAGGCGATCAGCCGGTCGAGCGTGCTGCCCAGCCGCGCGAGCTCGTCGGCGCCCACGCCCGCGAACAGCGCGGCCTCGCGTTCGCGGCCCAGTTCGCTCACAGTTGCGTGCAACGCCTTGCCCGCGGCCGTGAGGTGCAGCCGGCTCCTGCGCTGGTCGGTCGGATCCTCGCGGCACTGCACGCGCCGATGACGTTTCAGGCCGGCCAGCGCGCGACTCACCGCCATCTTGTCGAGGCCGGTCTGGTCGGCCACCTGCGAGGCGGTGAGCCCGGGCTGCGCGCCCAGCACCGCCATCGTACGCCACTCGTTGAGCGTGAGCTGGTGCTCGCGGCCCACGCGTTCGTGGAAGGGCCGCGCCGTGAGGTTGACCACGCGCACCAGCTTGAAGAACAGCGGGTCCATGGGTGCGCGGGGCGCGTGTCAGCCCGCCAGCTTCTTCGCCGCCGCGACGATGGCGTCGACGCCCACGCGCGACTGCGCCTCGAGCACCGGCGCATAGCCGACCGGAATGCGCGGCGCGCCGAGCCGCGCGATGCGGCAGCCCGTGGCCTCGGCCGCGCTGGCCGCGATCTCGGCGCCGAAGCCCGCGGCCTGCACCGCCTCGTGCGCCACCAGCAGCCGGCCGGTGCGCGCGCACGATTCGAACACCGTCTCGCGGTCCCAGGGCCACAACGTGCGCAGGTCGATCAGGTCGACCGCGATGCCCTCGGCCGCGAGCCGCTCGCAGGCCTCGGCGCAGACCTGCGCCTGCCGGCTCCAGCTCACGAGCGTGAGCGCATCGCCCTGGCGCATGCGTGCCGCCTTGCCCAGCGGCACCGCCAGCGTCTCGTCGACCGGGCCGCGCGCGCCCCACAGCGTCTTGTGCTCGATGTAGACCACCGGGTCGCCGCACTGCAGCGCCGCGCGCAGCAGCGAATGGTTGTCCTGCGGCGTCGACGGGCTCACCACCACCACGCCCGGCAGGTGCGCGAACCAGGCTTCGAGCGACTGCGAATGCTGCGCCGCCGAGGCGTCCCAGATGCCGCCCGGCATGCGCGCCACCAGCGGCACGCGGCCCTGGCCGCCGAACATGAAGCGGTTCTTGGCGGCCTGGTTCACCAGTTCGTCCATGCCGCACAGCGCGAAGTCGACCACGCGCATCTCGACCACCGGCCGCAGGCCCGCGAGCGCCATGCCCACGCCCGCGCCCATGATCGCGGCCTCGCTGATCGGCGTGTCGATCACGCGCCGCTCGCCGAAGCGCTGCTGCAGCCCCTTGTACTGGCCGAAGATGCCGCCGCGGCCCACGTCCTCGCCGAGCACGACCACGCGCGCGTCGGCTTCCATCTCGCGCGCGATGGCGCGCACGGCGGCTTCGGCATAGCCGAGTTCTTCCACGGTGTTCGCTGCGTTCAGTGCCATTGCCCGGCTCCCGTGGTCTGCACGTCGGTGAAGGCGGCGCCGGCCTCGGGCCAGGGCGCCGCGTCGGCGGTGGCGAGGGCGGCCTCGACCTCGGCCGTGGCCGCGTTCTCGATCGCATCGAGCGCCGCCGCCTCGAGCCCGGCTTCCAGCAGCCGGCCACGCGCGCGCGCCAGCGGATCGGTCTCGAGCGCCGCCGCCAGCTCGGCCGGATCGCGGTAGGCCGCGAGGTCGACCGACACGTGGCCCTTCACGCGGTAGGTCAGCGCATGCAGCAATCGCGGTCCGCCGCCGCCGCGCACCTCGGCCACCAGCCGCGCCGCGGCCGCGTGCACCGCGAACACGTCGTTGCCGTCGACCTGCGTGGCCGCGATGCCCAGCGCTTCGGCGCGCGCCGAGGCGCCGTCGCCCGCGGTCATCGGGCCGCTCGCCGTGGTCGCGCTCCAGCGGTTGTCCTCGCAGACGAACAGCACCGGCAGCTCGTACACGCGGGCCCAGTTCAGCGCCTCGAGGAAGGGGCCGCGGTTGATCGCGCCGTCGCCGAAGAAGCAGACCGTGATCGCGTCGCCCTGGCCCAGCACCTTCTGCGCATGCGCCGCGCCCACCGCGATCGGCAGCCCGGCCGCCACCACGCCGTTGGCACCCAGCATGCCGACCGAGAAATCGGCGATGTGCATCGAGCCGCCCTTGCCGCCGTTGAAGCCCGTGGCCTTGCCGAACAGCTCGCACATCATGCGCGCGAGGTCGGCGCCCTTGGCCAGCGTGTGGCCGTGGCCGCGATGCGTGGAGGTGAGGTAGTCGCTCGCGCGCAGGTGCGCGCAGACGCCGGCCGGCACCGCCTCCTGCCCGGTCGACAGGTGCAGCGGCCCGCGCACCTTGGCCGCGCCGCCGGCCTGCTGCCCATAGGCGCTCACGCCGCCCTGGCTGGCCGTCTCGGCCGCGTTCTCGAACGCGCGGATGCGCACCATGGTGCGGTACAGCGCCTCGGCGGCGCCGCTGGGGATGTCCAGGTCCATCTTGTCTCCGACGCCTGTGGAATGGGCGTTTGCGGAAAAATCGTATCAAGCGTGACGGACTGGGGGCAGGGGGCTTTCCCCGGGGCCGGCGCTCAGCGCTTGCGCTTCTTCCGGTCGTCGAAGGCCCCGATGAAGCGCAGCCCGTTGTAGAGCCGTCCCGGCTGCTCCTCGGTGAAGGTGCAGTTCACCCAGTAGTACAGCGCGTTGGCGCTGTCGATGCCGAGCTCGTGGCAGCGCGCGGCGATCGCGGTCACGGCCTCGTTGGTGGAGACGTCGACCTCCTCGGCCAGGTCCTCGACCGGCACCGCCGCGCCGCCCGCGGCGAGATAGGCGACGAACACGTCCGAGTCGATGAAGTCGCAGCCGAAGTCCGCATGTGCGGGGCAGCCCGAGCCCGCGGTCTCCATGCCTTCGGTGTACTGATTGAAGTCCTCGAGCGACTGGCGGGTGGTGCCCATCCAGACGGAGACGATGCCGGGGGTTCTGCTGTCGATCATGGGGTGGCCTCGATGCGGTGGCGGGCTAGCACTTGCCGATGGAGGATTTTCCTCCGCGGGTGTACTTGTTCGCGAAGTTGCGGATGCGCGCCAGCGCGCCGGCCTTGGAGGTGGCGCCAGCGAGCTTGGCGAAGAGGATCTTGTGCGCGAGCGAACTGGCGCGGCCCGACTGGCCCTCGGGTAGCGCGGCGCCGGTGGAGTGCGGGCCCGAGAGGGTCTCGCCCGGGTTGCGCGGATCGGGCACGTTCTGGAACCAGACCTCGCGCGTGGGCGTGGTGAGTTTCTTGAGTTCCTGTGCCGAGAAGCCCAGCTCCTTGGCCTTGTCGGCCATCGACACCGGGAACCACTCGTGCGCGCCGCCGCCGTTGCGCAGCGCGGTGTGGATCGCGTCGCGCGAGGCGGGGTTGGCCATCGCCTCGCGCACGTCGGCCACGCTGGCGTTGTCGAACCAGGTGTCGAAGCTCGCTGGCTGCCCCGGCCCGCCCCACAGGCCGCCGGCCCAGCCCGGCGGATCGATCCAGCCGTAGGGGTTGGGCGCGTAGCTGCCGAGGTTGATGCCGCCGCTCAGCCCGATCGGGTCGGGACCGATGAAGCGGCCGATGTCGGGGTCGTAGAAGCGGAAGGTGTTGTAGTGCAGGCCGGTGTCGCGGTCGAGGTACTGGCCCTGCAGCCGCAGGTTCTGCTCGAGCGGCGGGGACGCCGGCGCGCCGGACACGGCGGGCCGCCCGTCCAGCGCCACCGTCTCCCATTGCTCCGAGACCGTCGCGCCCCAGGTCCGGTAGCTGGCGCGCCAGCACAGCCGGCCCTCGCTGTCGCTCAGTTCCTCGGGCAGGCCCGAGGGCGCGGTGTGGAAGTAGCGAAGCTCGCCGGCCTCGCGCCCGGCCGTGTCCTGCCCGGCGTCGAGCCGCGCCAGCGGCACGTGGGAGCCGGGCTCGTAGACATAGCTGGTCGCGTGGCCGCCGCGCCGCTCCTCGAGCAGCCGCAGCCCTTCCCACACGAAGCGGGTGCTGCCGAAGGCATCGTGGCGCGCCACGCGGCGGCCGAGAGCGTCGTAGTCGAAGCGCGTGTGTTGCGTCACGGCCTGCGGCGTGCCGGGCCGGCGCGTGGTGCGCACCGCGAGCAGGCGGTGCTCCTCGTCCCACTCGAAGCGCTGCTCGGTGTGGCGGCCCGCGCGCTTGCGCACGAGGCGGCCGTGGCCGTCGTAGTCGTAGCGCTTGTCCTCGAACACGCGCACGAGGTTGTCGCGCACGTAGCCCGGGCCCCGGGCGCCGGCCATCGCGCTGTCGAGCAGGTTGCCGGCGGGGTCGTAGGCGAAGCGTTCCTCGTTCGCGGCCGCGCCCGATGCCGCGCGCGGCACGCGCCGCGTGGCCTCGATGCGGCCGGTGGCGTCGTAGCCGTGTTCCGTGCGGCCCTGCAGCGAATGGCGCGCATGGCGCAGTTCGCCGGCGAGGTCGTAGCCGTATTCCTTCATCAGCCCGTCGAGAACCCGGGCGCGCGCGGTGCCCACGCTGTCCATCGCCTCGCGCCAGCCGGCGTCGCGCGGCGTGAAGGCCTCGCCCAGCGATGCCGCGCGGCACCACGACGCCACGCGGCGCCCCAGCGGATCCCAGGCGAAGCGCGTGGCCAGCCGGCCCTGCGTGCGCGCCACCTCGCGGTGCAGGTCGTCGCGCTCGATGTCGCTGACCAGGGCGTGCTCCGCGGGCGCGTCGCCGTGCCGCTGCCAAAGGTTGACCTGGTGCAGGTGGCCCGAGCCGTAGTGCAGGTAGTTCAGCGCGCGCTGGACGCCGCCGTCGCCCAGCGCCGGCAGCAGCGTGCGCGTGCGGTTGCCCAGCGCGTCGTGCTCGTGGCGCAGCGCATGGCGCTCGCCGGTGGTCTCGTCGATGGCGGTCTCGGCCGCGAGGTTGCCGAGGCGGTCGTACTCGAAGGCGACGCGATGCAGCGCGCGCGGCTCGCCGCCGGCCTCCGCGGGCGCGAGCTTGCAGGCCTCCACCAGCTGGTCGAGCGCGTCGTAGCGGTAGCGGTAGCGATGGCGCGCGGTGCGCTTCTCCACCAGCCGGCCCGCGGCATCGCGGACGAACTCGGTGCGCAGCGGCTGCGTGCGCGTGCCGCCATCCGCGCCCCCGTCGAGCGCCAGGTCCTCGTCGCCGATGCCCGGGTAGTGCACGACCGCCGACGGCCAGCCATTGGCGTCGTACTCGATGCACACGCGCGTGCCGCCCGCGCGATGCTCCTCCACCACGCGGTCGGCCTCGTCGTGCGCGAAGCGGAAGTGCATGCCGTTCTCGTTGACCAGCGCATGCAGCCGATGGCCGCCGTCGTAGTGCAGCTCGATGCGCCGGCCCTGCGCGTCCTGCTGCAGCGTGGGCTGGCCGCGCGCGTTCAGCACCAGCTGCGTGCCGCGGCTCAGCGGATCGACGGCGCCGACCAGGCGGCCGGCCGCGTCGTAGCGATAGGCATGGTGCGAGCCGTCGGGCTGCGACATCGAGAGCAGCCGCCCCATCGCGTCGTGGACGAAGCGCGTGGACTGCCCGGCGGCGTCGGTCACCGACTGCGGGAAGCCCCAGGCGTCGTAGGCGAAGCGGGTGGTCTTGCCCGAGCAGTCGGTGCGCGCCACGACCTGCGCGCGCCGGTTCCAGCGCAGGCGGCTGGTGCCGCCGAGGGCATCGGTCACCGCCTCGAGCAGGCCGAAGCGGTCGTAGGCGTAGCGGGTTTCCTGCCCCGCGGGATCGATGAGCACCGTGTGGTTGCCGCGGTCGTCGTACTCGAAGAGATAGCTGCGGCCGTCGGGCAGCGTGATCTTGCGCGGCTCGAACCAGCGGTCGTCCCAGAGCGTGCGCGTGCTGCGGCCCAGCGGATCGGTCTCGGCCACCGGCATGCCATGGGCGTTGTACGCGAAGCGCAGCTCGCCGCCGCCCGGGTTGCGCACGCTGCGCAGCTTCCGGTCCGCGTCCCATTGCAGGGTCCATGCGTGGCCCAGCGGATCGACGTAGCGCGTGAGGTTGTAGCCGGCATCCCAGCACCAGCTCGAGCGCCGGCCGAGCTGGTCGGTCGCGACGGTGGTGCCCGCCGCGTCCGGGCCCGAAGCCTCGGCATAGGCGATGTCCCAGTGCTCGCCGTCCCCGGTCCAGTGGCGCAGCACGCGGCGGTCGCCCTCGGGCCCGGTGGCCGCGCCCGCCGGTTCCCATTCGTAGCCGCAGGAGAAGCCGCCGGCCGATTCCTGCCATGTCATCAGGCCGTCGGTGTAGGCGAAGCGCCGCAGCGGCCGGTCCTCGCGCGAGATCACCGTCGCCAGCTGCGCGTTGGCGTCGTAGCCGTAGCGCACCAGCAGGCCCGGTATCTCGTCCTCCGCGCCCTTGGCGAGGTGGATGGCCTGCACGCGCCGCGAGTCGCCCGCGTAGTCGAAGCGCAGCAGCCGGCCGATGCTGTCGGCCATCTCGGCGAGGCGCCGCGCCGCGTCGTGGCGGCAGGCGATCCAGTTGCCGTTGCGGTCGCGCAGGCGCCGAAGCGGCAGCGTCTCGGCGACCTCGGGCGCCGCCGGCGCGCCGAACTGGTAGAGCAGGCCCTCGAGCGTGGTCACTTCGTAGTGGCCGCCGGGCGTGCAGCCGATCGAGAACATCTCGGCCACGTTGAAGAGGCCGTGGCCGGGCTGCAGGGCCGGCATCTCGACCTCGCGGCCCGCCTCGTCGGTGTAGACCAGCGCGCGCGGCCCCGCGCCGGGCTGCACGCGCAGGCTCACCCCATGGGGCGCGACGCTCCAGCCGGTGCCGAACGGCCCGTCGGCGCGGCGGTCGTGGCTGCTGTAGCGCCGCTTCCAGACGATCGGCAGCGGCCCCGGCAGCACGAAGTCGGTGTCGGCCTCGCCGGTCAGGATCTTGCCGCCCGTCGCGGGATGCACGGGATAGCCGATCAGCGAGCGGAAGCCGCGCCCCAGCCGGTCGGCCGCCATGTTGGCGAGCATGCCCATGCCCAGGCAGCCGAGGCGCGCGCCGAAGCTGCCGCGGCCCATGGCCAGGCCGATGCCGATCTCCAGCGCGGTCTCCCACCATTCCTTGTCGTCGGCGATCTCCATGTAGGCGGTCTTCGCGCCGCCGATGAACACGTTGGCGCTGCCCTCGACGATCGCGGCCGAGCACTGCAGCTTGTCGCCCTTGCGCGCGGCCGGGAAGGTGTTGATCCACACCGAGTCCGATCCTTCGGCGATCGGGATCGGGCCCGAGTGCCTCGAGCAGGCGCCCGAGTCCGCGATCGCGCGCGCGGCCGCCTTGCCGTTGACCTGCACGTCGGGCGAGCCCATGCGGCTGATGGCGCCGGTGACCGTGGGCGAGCCGATGTCCTCGGTCAGCTCCTTGATCTTCTTTTCCTTGTAGTCGCTCCAGCCGGTCGCGCCGCCGACGAAGCCGGCGATCAGCCCGCCCGCGAAGATCGCGCCGCACCAGCCGACCGGCGTGGACATGAGCGCGGCCACGCCCACGATCGCCGCGCCCACGAGCACCGCCTCGGCCATGCCCGCGGCCACGCGCAACCCCACGCGCGCGAGCCGGGCCCACACGGAGACATGGCCGATGGCGTCGTCGATGCGCGCGGCTTCGGGCATGGCGCGGCTCGCGCTGCGGGGCCTACCGGCGCAGCGCCACGCTCGCCACCATCTGCCGCCACAGCTGCAGCTGCGGTGCGTCGAAGGGCGCGGCGGCGCTGGCGGTGAAGGTCAGCAGCGTCTTGCGGTCGGACAACGGGAAGATGCCCTGGCACTGGTAGGAGAAGCTGCCGCGCTGGCGGTACCTGAACTCGATGCGCAGTCCCTGCACGCCCTGCTCGGGCGGGCCCAGGAAGATCGCTTCGCGCGCGGTCTCCTCGAACTTCGTGACCTGGCGCGCGAGGTTGCCGAGCTGGCGCTGCACGAAGGCCTCGGGCGACTCGCCGGGCTCGAGCTCGTCCTGGCTGATGATGAAGGTGAAGCCGGCGCCCGCGGGCACCAGCACGTGCATCGTGCGGTCGTTGTAGTGGTCGGGGACCTCGACGGTGCCGCGTTGGAAGTGATAGTGCATTCGGCTTTCCGGCGGGCGCGCCTCAGCAGTTGAGAAGGATCTTGTTGCGGCCCGTCTGGTCCAGCGTGTCGGAGAACTCGAAGACGCCGGTCTTGCCCTTGATCCGGATGGTCCCGTCGGCCAGCAACACGATCGACGATTCGCCGCAGAGCAGCGAGATGCTGGTCTTGCCGAGCACGAAGACGTCCTGCTCGGCCGCATTCACGATCACCGACTTCCTGCCGAACAGGTTCGCGTTCTCGCTCGTCGAGGCCAGCGTGGCATCGTTCTTCGACAGCAGGTTCATCGCGCCCTCGCTGGCGCGCGAGACGATGTCGCCGGCCGACACCACGTTGACCTGGCCGCCGGTGCTGACCTGCGTCACCATGCCGGTCTTGGCGAGCTGCGTGAGTTGCGCGCCGCTGGTCAGCGTCATGGCCGACTGCGCGCGGATCGACACGCTGCGGCCCGAGCTCACGACGATGGGCTTGGGGCTGATCATGGTCTGGCCCTCGGGGCTCACGATCGACACCACCGGCTTGTCGATCTTGCGCGACAGGCCCAGCATCTGCTGCGCCTCGTCCATCGAGGGGTCCGCATCGTCCGACACGCCGCCCTCGGGCGATCCCGCGGCCGCGAGCGCCGCCACCGCCTGCGAGGTGCCGCCGGCCGACTGCACGCCCTGCACCAGGCCCACGAGCTGCTGGTTCTTGCCGCGCGCCAGCGCGCCGACCAGCGACTTCGTGGCGGCCATCGCCTGGCCCGCCTCCTGCATCAGGGCCTGGCTCTGGGCCAGTGTGGCGCCGAGCTGCTCGTGGCCGTCGGGGTTGTCGCGCGAGATCTTCTGCGTGAAGTCTTGCGTGTAGGTGGTCAAGAGCAGGCCCTTGTCGGCGCGGATCGAACCCCACTCGTTGGTGCGCAACTCGAAGCCGTAGCTGCGCTGCACCTCCGAGCCCTGGTTCATCAGGTAGCCCATGTGCAGGTGGGTGGCGCCATGGTCGGTCGAGAGCTCGATGTGCTCGCTGCCGCGCTGGTCCTCGAAGCGCAGCATGTGCTTGCCGCCACCGCCCTTGCTCCAGTGCGTCTGGATGCCCGACTGCGTCTTGTGGCGCGGCAGCTCCCAGGCCGGCATCTGCGCGGCGTTGTAGACGCAGCCGGTCACGATCGGATGGTCGGGATCGCCGTTGAGGAAGTCGACGATCACCTCCTGCCCGATGCGCGGGATCTGCATGCTGCCGTAGCCGCCGCCGGCCCAGGTCTGCGAGACGCGGATCCAGCACGAGGCGTTCTCGTCGCGCTGGCCGTAGCGGTCCCAGTGGAACTGCACCTTGATGCGGCCGTACTCGTCGGTGTAAATCTCCTCGCCCGCCGGGCCCACCACCACCGCGGTCTGCGGGCCGGTGGTGCGCGGGCGCGGCGTGAGGCGCGGCACGCGATACGGCGCGCTGTCGGGCACCACCGCGAAGGCCTGGCGGTAGCTGGTGCTGCTGGTCGATTCGCCGTAGGCGGCGCCGGCGGCGGCCACGCGCAGCGCGTTCTCCTGGAAGTCGTGGCTCGCGGCCTCGATCAGGTAGCGGCGGTTGTCCTCGGCGTTCGGATGGCGCGCGAGGTCGAACAGGTAGCCGGGCGCGATGTGGCGCAGGTTGCCTTCGGCCTCGATCGATTCGCGCCGGCCGATCTGCTGTTCGAGCCGCAGCCGCGCGTAGTTCTCGCCGTCGCCGAGTTCGGTGTAGCCGCCGGGCCAGTCGTAGCGCTCGTAGCTGTCGTGGTCATGGCCCGCGGGCTGGCGGCGCAGCGTGTCGATCTCGGCTTGGGGCTTCCTGAAGTCGTAGTCGTCGGCCGCGAAATGGCCCGAGGCGATGTCCTCGGCGTGGTGCCAGCTGTCGATGAAGTCCTGCTCGAGGATCTGCGCCGCGAGCACGCCCGCGTGGTAGGGCACCTTCACCGGGCCGGCGGGCAGCGGCGCATGCGAGCCCGGTCCGTCGCACAGCACGAGCTGATGGCTGCCTTTTGCATGCGCGAAGAAGTAGTAGATGCCCTCGGACTCCATGAGCCGGCTCACGAAGTCGAAGTCGGTCTCGCCGTACTGCACGCAGTAGTCCCAGTTGCGGTAGCTGCCCGAGAGCTTGGGTTCGATCGCGAAGCCATAGGGCGCGAGCACCTCCTGCACGATCTCGGGCACGGTCTTGAACTGGAAGATCTTGAAGTCCGAGCGCCGCGTCGCGTACCAGAGCCAGGGGCGCAGCACGGCTTCGTAGACATGCATGTCGCCGTCGTCCTTGCCCACGCGCGCGAAGCGCGTGACCTGGCCGCTGATGAAGCGCCGGCCCGCGCCGCCGAGCTCGGTCGCGAGGTCGATCTCGATCGTCATGTCCTTGCCGAGCACGCTCCGGGCGGCGATGCCGGGCGTGTCGGCGACCAGGCGCACGCGCGATTCGAACAGCGTGGAGATCCGCTCCTGTCCCGTCATCGAGCGAAACTTCACGCGCTCGCCCAGCGGACTGTGGGCGATGAAGCTGCGGTTCATTCCTTCTGGTCTCCCCGTGACCTGATGGCCGTCGATCGCTGGAGCGCAAGACGGTGTGGCCCCAGGTGCTGCGATGACCTTATGAAGCTTTCATGGCCGGGATATGACACGCGGCGCGCGGCGGGCGATCCGGTCGCGCGAGGAGTACGAAAGCTCGCAGCGGCCGCGCGCGCTACGGCATCTGGACCGTCGCCAGGTGCGCGCGCACGCCGTGCCTGAAGGTGTAGAGCGCCAGTTGCGGATGCAGCAGGTCGCCCTTCGCATCGAAGGAGATCCTGCCCGTGAGCCCGGCGTAGTCGCGCGTGCGTGCCAGGAAGGGCAGGTAGGTCTCGGGGTTCGCGGAATCGGCGCGGCGCATCGCATCCGCGAGCAGTTTCACCGCGTCGTAGGAATACAGCGAGACCAGCTCCGGGTCCATGTCGAAGCGCTGGCGGTAGGCCTTCCGGAAGTCGCGCAGCCGGCCTTCGCGGTCGTCCTCGATCTCGCCCGAGGCCGCGCAGAACACCTGGTCGTCGCGCGCCGCGCCGCCGGCCAGGCGCAGCAGCTCGTTGTCGCAGATGCCGTCGCCGCCGAGCATGCCGGCACCGAGCCCGAGCTGCTTCATCTGGCGCAGCATCGGGCCGGCCATCGCGTACATGCCGCCGACGAAGATCGCATCGGGTTGCTGTGCCTTGATCGCGGTGAGGATGGCCGAGAAGTCGCTGCTCCTGTCGCTCGCATGTTCGCGGCCGACGATGGTGCCGCCCGCACGCACGGCGGCCTTGGCGAACTCCTCGGCGATGCCGTGGCCGTAGGAGCTGCGGTCGTCGACGATCGCGAAGCGCTTCATGCGCAGCCGCTGCACCGCATGGGTGGCGATCGCGTCGCCGATGTTGGCGTCGCCCGCGACGATGCGGAAGGTGGTCTTGAAGCCCTGCTCGGTGTACCTGGGTGCCGTGACCGAAGGCGAGACCTGCGGGATGCCGGCTTCGCTGTAGAGCCGCGAGGCGGGAATGGCCGAGCCCGAGGTCTGGTGGCCGACCACGCCGTGGACCCTGGCGTCGACCAGCTTCTGCGCGGCCGCGGTGCCCTGCTTCGGATCGCCCGCATCGTCCTCGGCCATCAGCTCGAAGCGCGCGCGTCGTCCGCCGATGCGCAACTGCTGCCGGTTGAGTTCGTCCACGGCCAGTTGCCCGCCCTTCTGGTTGGCCTTGCCCGAGACGGCCAGCGCGCCGCTCATGGGCGCGACCAGGCCGATGCGGATGGTCTGTTCCTGCGCGAGCGCGCCGAAGGCGAGACCGGCCAGCGCGCTCGCCAGCACGCGCTTCGCGATGCGCGACGAAGAAGGCTTCATGGGGTCTCCCGCGCCGCGAACCAATGGGCCGCGAACTCGCGCACCACCTGCACCAGCTTCTGTTCGCCCTTGCTGGCCAGCCGCACGAGCGCGACCGGGATCGACAGCTCGAGCTGCGACTCGACCGTGATGCGCCGCAATCGGCCCGCGGCGATCTGCTCGCCGGCGGCCGCGAGCGCGCCGAAGAAGATCGCGTCGGAGCGCGCCGTCGCGGCGATCAGGGGCTCGAGTTCCTCCGACTCCACGGTGGTCGAGTGGCGCACGTCGTCGCTCAGGCCGTAGTGCTCCTTCGTCAGCGTCGCCACCTCGTCCGACACGTCGGTGCTGAGGATCGGGTACTGCAGCAGGTCCTGCATCGTGACCGCCGCGCGCGCGGCCAGCGGATGGCCGACGCGGCAGATGGCACCGCCCGCGAGGCCGCCCAGGCGCTCGACCACGAGCTCGTCGGACAGCACCAGCGAGCGCGCGTCGATCAGGACGGCGTCGATCGAGCGGTCGCGCAGCGCGCTCATGAGAAAGCGCGCCGTGCCGCGGCGCACCAGCAGCTTCACGCGCGGATGCGCCTCGAGCACGTGGTTGATGAAGTCCGCGCTCATGCACGCGCCGGGGCCGGCACCGAAGCCCACGCGCAGCGTGCCCTCGAGCACGGCCTCGTCCCTCACGCCGACCGAGAGGTTGTCGACGTCGACCAGCAGCCGGCGCGCGCGCTCGACCACCAGCGAGCCCGCGGCGGTGGTGGTGCAGCGCCGCCCGAGCCGCTCGATCAGCGGCACGCCGATTTCGGCCTCGAGCGACTGGATGCTCTTGCTCAGCGCCGATTGCGTGAGATGCAGGTTGGCGGCCGCGCGGCTGAAGGAGCCGGTCATCGCCAATTCGATCAGGTGCGCCAGCTTTCTTGTCTCCATGAGGATCCGGAATAGGTAAATCGAAAATCTTTCGTTAGACGCTGGCAGGACCGGGCACTACAGTCCGCCCCCGGGAGTGCGCACCCCCCAAAAAAGCCTGGCGAGCATGCCAGAGATTCACAACTTGAGGAGACTCACAGTGCCCTTCACGCACGCCACGTCGCGCCGCGCATTTCATTCCCTGATCCTGTTCGCCACCATCGGTATTTCCGCTTGCGGCGGTGGCGGATCGGGCACCGCCTTCGCCCCCGTCGTTCCCGCCGCGCCACCGGCGCCTCCGGCCGAGAGCACCACGCTCAACGCGGGCGCGGTGGCATCGCCCGACCAGTTCGGCGCGGCCGCCGCCAAGCAGATCCTCGACGCGGGCGGCAATGCCGTCGATGCCGGCGTCGCTACCGCCTTCGCGCTCGCCGTGACCCTGCCCGAGGCGGGCAACCTCGGCGGCGGCGGCTTCATGACGACCTGGATGAACGGCAAGCCCTATTTCCTCGACTTCCGCGAGAAGGCACCGGGCGCGGCCACGCCCACCATGTACCTCGACAAGAACGGCGACGTGATCCCGGGCCTGAGCCTCGACGGCTCGCTGGCCGCGGGCGTGCCGGGCTCGGTCGCGGGCATGTGGACCGCGCACCAGCGCTTCGGCAAGCTCAGCTGGGCGCAGGTGCTGGCACCGGCCATCGCCTATGCGCGCAACGGCTTCGTCGCGTACTCGACGGCCGAGCTGACCACCGTCAACAGCCGCTCGAACTTCAACAAGTACTTCGGCGGCAAGATGATCAAGGGCCAGCTGTTCAAGCAGGCCGAGCTGGCCGACACGCTGCAGCGCATCAGCGACAACGGCGGCAGCGAGTTCTACACCGGCAAGACGGCCGACCTGCTGGTGGCCGAGATGGGACGCACCGGCGGCCTCATCAGCAAGAACGACCTGAAGAACTACCAGGCGGTGTGGCGCGATCCCGTGGCCATCGACTGGAACGGCCACACGGTCTACACCGCGCCGCCGCCGAGTTCGGGCGGCTTCGGCATTGGGCAACTGCTCAAGATGAAGAAGGACCTCGAGCCGCAGTTCGCCAAGGCGCCGCTCAACTCGGCGCAGTACGTGCACCTGACGGCGGAGATGGAGAAGCGCGTGTTCGCGGACCGCGCGCAGTACCTCGGCGACTCGGACTTCTACCAGGTGCCGATGCTGAAGCTGCTGGCCGACGACTACCTCAAGGGCCGCGCGGCCGAGGTCAACCCCGCCACGCCGACGCCGCTGGCCAAGGTGAAGCCGGGCCTCGGCACCGACCCCGTGCCGCCGGTCAGCACCGGCGAGAAGCCGCAGACCACGCACTTCTCGGTGGTCGACAAGTGGGGCAACGCACTGGCCATCACCTACACGCTCAACGGCGGCTTCGGCAGCGGCATCGTGGTCGAGGGTGCGGGCTTCCTGCTCAACAACGAGATGGACGACTTCTCCGCCAAGCCCGGCGTGCCGAACCAGTTCGGCGTGGTCGGCGGCGATGTCAACTCGATCCAGCCCAACAAGCGCCCGCTGTCGTCGATGAGCCCGACCATCGCGGTGAAGGACGGCAAGCTCGCGCTGGTGCTCGGCACGCCCGGCGGCTCGCGCATCTTCACGGCGGTCTACCAGGTGCTGGTCAACGTGCTCGACTACAAGCTGCCGCTCGACCAGGCGCAGGCGCAACCGCGCTTCCACCACCAGCTCCTGCCCGACAACGTCATCTACTACGAGGCCGAGCGCTTCCCCGCGGCCACGGCCGACAACCTGCGCGCACGCGGCTGGACGATGCAGGACGGACTGGCCGGCGGCCAGAACATCCAGGCGATCCAGGTCGTGGGCAACGCGCCGGTGCCGGTGTCCGACCCGCGCAATCCCGACGGCCTCGCGCTCGTGGTGGCGCCGAAGCCCTGATGCGTTGACGTGAAAAAGGCGGTGAAGGCGTTGCCGCCTTCACCGCCTTCACTGTCTTGTGCAGGACGAACGCCGGTGGCGTCAGACCACCGTGCCGCTGACCTCGCCGAGCCCAATGCGCACCGCGCCCGCGCGCTCGCACCAGCCGCGCATCACCAGCGTGTCGCCGTTCTCGAGGAAGGTGCGCTTCTCTCCGTTGGGCAAGGTCACCGCCTGCTTGCCGCCGAGCGTGAGCTCCATCAGCGAGCCGGCCTGGTCGGGCTTCGGGCCCGAAAGCGTGCCCGAGCCCAGCAGGTCGCCGGGCTGCAGGTTGCAGCCGTTCACCGTGTGGTGGGTCACGAGCTGCGCCGCGGTCCAGTAGGCGGCCTCGGTGGTGTTGCCGAGCGTGAGGCGCACCGGCGCCTCGCCGGCCTCGCGCATCTTCGCGGTCTGCAGCAGCACCTCGAGCGTGATGTCGAGCGCGCCGGCTGCGCGGTTCGACGGCGCGTCGAGGTAGGGCAGCGGCTGCGGATCGCCCTCGGGCCGCTCGAACTTCGCGCGGAAGGGCGCGAGCGCCTCCATGGTCACGATCCACGGCGACAGCGTGCTCGCGAAGTTCTTCGCGAGGAAGGGGCCGAGCGGCTGGTACTCCCAGGCCTGCAGGTCGCGCGCCGACCAGTCGTTGAGCAGGGTCACGCCGAACAGGTGCTCCTCGGCCTCGCCGATGGCGATCGGCTCGCCGAGCGCATTGCCGCGGCCGACCAGGAAGCCGAGCTCGAGTTCGTAGTCCAGGCGCTTCGACGGACCGAAGCTGGGCTCGGCGGCATCGGGTGCCTTGGTCTGGCCCTGCGGGCGCTTGAAGACCTGGCCGCTCACGCCGATCGACGAGGCGCGGCCGTGGTAGCCGATCGGCACCCACTTGTAGTTGGGCATCAGCGGCTGGTCGGGACGGAACAGCTTGCCGATGGTGGTCGCGTGGTGGATGCCGGTGTAGAAGTCGGTGTAGTCGCCGATGCGGCAGGGCACGGTCATCTCGGCCTGCGCCTGCGCGACGAGCGCCTTCGACCAGGCGGCCTGCTTGTCGCTGCCTTCGGCGAGGCCGGCCGAGAGCGCGGCGCGCAGCGCCTGGCGCTCCTGGGTGCCGGCGGCCATCAGCGCGTTCATGTCGTCGCTGTCGACCAGGCCCGCGGCGCGCAGGTCGAGCACCTGGTCGCCGATGGCGACGCCGATGCGGAAGGCCTCGGTGCTGCCGGCGGCGCGGAAGCGGCCGAAGGGCAGGTTCTGGATCGGGAAGTCGCTGCCGGCTTCATTGGCCGAGGCGACCCAGCTGCGCAGTTTCGGGTCGTGGGTGGCGTTCAGTGCGGTGGTCATGGATGTGTCTTTCGTTGCTGTGTTCGGTTCACTCGGCCGTCATGCCGGCCTTCTTCGCCACCTCGCCGAGCCGCTGGTACTCGGTCTGCGTGAGCGTGGCCAGTTCCTGCGCGCTCGAGCCGCGCGGCGAGAAGCCGGCCTGCGCCAGCTTGGCTTTCACGTCGGGCTGCGCGAGCGCCTCCACGAAGGCCTCGTTGAGCGCCTTCACGATCGGCGCCGGCAGGTTGGCGGGGCCGTAGACGCCGAACCAGGGCTCGAGCGCATAGCCCTTGAGGCCGGCCTCGGCGATGGTCGGCACCTCGGGCAGCGAGGGCGAGCGCGTGGGACCGGCCACGGCCAGCGCGCGCAGCTTGCCGGCCTGGATGTGCGGCAGCGAGGCCGGCAGGTTGTCGAACATCAGGCCGATGTTGTTGCCCAGCATGTCGGTGATGGCCGGGCCGCTGCCCTTGTAGGCCACGTGCGTCAGCTCGGTGCCGGTCATCTGCGCGAACATCACGCCGGCCAGGTTCATCGAGGTGCCCGCGCCCGCGGTGGCGTAGGGCATGCCCGGAGTCTTCTTCGCGGCCGCGATCAGGTCGGCCACCGACTTGATCGGCGAGGCCGCCGGCACTTCGAGCACGATGGTCGAGGTGCCCAGCAGGCTGATGGCCGTGAAGTCCTTGCGCGGGTCGAAAGCCATCGACTTGTAGATGTGCGGGTTCAGCGCATTGGTCGAGATGGCGCCGAAGCCGATGGTGTAGCCGTCGGGCGCGGCCTTGGCCACGGCATCCATGCCGATGTTGCCGCCCGCGCCGCCGCGGTTGTCGATCAGCACCGGCTGGCCCAGCTTCTCCGACACCTTCTGGCCCACGGTGCGCGCCACCAGGTCGGTGGTGCCGCCCGGGGTGTAGGGCACGATGAAGCGGATCGGCTTGGCGGGGAAGTCCGCGGCCTGCGAGAACAGGGGCGCGGCGAGCAGCGCGAGGACGGCCGCGCGGCGCGTCAGTGCGAAGACGGGGTTCATGGCTTGAACTGGTCCTTGAGGCCGGCCCAGCAGTCGGCGTAGTCGGTGTCGAGCGCCTTGCTTTGCAGCGCGAAGTTCGTCGGGATGAAACGGTAGCGGCTCTCGAACATGAAGGCCAGCGTGTTGTCGAGCTTGTGCGGCTTGAGGTCGGCGTGGGTGGCCTTGTCGAAGGCTTCCTCGTCGGGGCCGTGCGGCACCATGCTGTTGTGCAGGCTCGCGCCGCCGGGCTTGAAGCCGCCGGGCTTGGCGTCGTACTCGCCGAGCACCAGGCCCATGAACTCGCTCATCAGGTTGCGGTGGAACCACGGCGGACGGAAAGTGTTCTCCATCACCATCCAGCGCGGCGGGAAGATCACGAAGTCGCAGTTGGCGGTGCCGGGCGTGTCGCTGGGCGAGGTCAGCACGGTGAAGATCGAGGGATCGGGATGGTCGAAGCTGATCGAGCCGATCACCATGAAGTGCGCGGTGTCGTACTTCACGGGCGCGAGGTTGCCGTGCCAGGCAACCACGTTGAAGGGCGTCTGCTTCATCGGCGCGTGCCAGAAGCGGCCGCCGAACTTCTTGACGATCTCGTAGCCGCCTTCTTCCGTTTCGAAGGCCGCCACCGGCGCCTGGAAGTCGCGCGCGTTGGCCAGCCCGTTCGAGCCGATCGGGCCGAGTTCGGGCAGGCGGAAGTGCGCGCCGTAGTTCTCGCAGACGTAGCCGCGCGAGAGACCGTCGGGCAGCGCCACCTTGAAGGCCATGCCGCGCGGCAGCAGCGCGATCTCGCCGGGCTTCACCTCGAGCACGCCGAGCTCGGTGGTGATGACCAGCCGGCCCTGCTGCGGCACCACCAGCATCTCGCCGTCGGCGTTGACGAAGGCGCGCTTGTCCATCGAGCGGCCCGCCAGGTACATCAGCGAGCCGATGCCGACCTGCGACTCGGCATCGCCGTTGGCCGCGATGGTGTGCATGCCGTCGACGAAGTCATGTTCCCCCGCGCCGTCCAGCGGCTGCGGATGCCAGCGCAGCGGCTCGGGCGGCAGCGCGATCTCGCGGTCGGCGCCGGTGGTCCAGTGCGCCTGCGCATAGGGCTGGTAGCGGCCCGACACCACCGAGGGCTGGCGGCGGTAGAGCCAGGTGCGGCGGTTCTCGTGGCGCGGCGCGGTGAAGGCGGTGCCCGAGAGCAGCTCGGTGTAGAGGTCGAAGGGCCCGCGCTGCGGGTTGTTGCGGCCCTGCGGCAGCGCGCCGGGCACGGCCTCGGACGCGTATTCGTTGCCGAAGCCGCTCTGGTAGCGGCGCTCGGTGGCGGGAGTTGCGGCGGTCATGGTGTCCTCACTGGGTGGTGTTCATTTCGCGGCCGCGAGCGCTTCGCGCAGCACGGGCAGCGAGCCGATGTGGTTGGCCAGCAGCAGCACGAGGCGCGCGTTGTACGCATGGCTTTCCTCGGTGCTCAGGCCCTGGTGCGCCTCGATCAGCGCTTCGTAGAAATCGTCGGGCGCCTCGAGGTGCGCGTCGGTGATCAGCGTGGGGGTGGATGCGGTCATGGCAATGTCTCGCTGCGTGTGGTCTCAGGCCTTGCCGAGCGCGCGGTCGAAGGCCGCGCGGATCTGCGCGGACGATGGCGCGCGCCAGCGCGCGCTCACATGCTGGTCGGGGCGCAGCAGGTAGACGGTGCCGGGCCGCGCATCGTAGCGCCGCACGGCCAGTTCGCTCGCTTCGCCCGCGGGCACGCGCACGGTGCGCAGCGGCAGCGCCGCGGCCTCGATGGCGCGCAGGCTCCGCGCGACCGCCGCGTCGTCGGCATCGCCGAACACCAGCGCCGTGAAGCCGTGCGCGCGGCCGAGCTCGCGCAGCAGCCAGCCGCTGCCGCCGTCGGCGAGTGCCACCGGCGCGTCGGCCGCGGCCGCGCCCGGCACCATCGCGCCCGCGAAGCCGTCGCCATCCACGTCGGGCGTGTTGAGCGGCGAGCCGCGCAGCACGGAGGGCACCGACAGCCGGCCGCTGTTGACCAGCGTGCGCGCGAAGGCGTGCTGCCGCGTCAGCGCCAGCACCGCGTCGCGGAACAGCCGGCTGACCTCGCTCTTGGGTGTGATGAAGTCGGTGGCGCGCGTGGAGTTGCGGATGTTCTCGTCGGCCGCATACTCGCGCTCGCCGGCATAGCTGTCGAGCAGCGCATCGGGCGCCTCGCCGCGCACCACGGCGGCCAGCTTCCAGGCCAGGTTGTCGGCGTCCTGCACGCCCGAGTTGGCGCCGCGCGCGCCGAACGGCGACACGCCGTGCGCCGAGTCGCCCGCGAACAGCACGCGGCCGTGGCGGAAGCTGTCCATGCGCTGGCAGGCGAAGGTGTAGACGCTGGCCCAGCCGATCTCGAACTGCACGCCCGCGTGGCCGATGCTGTCGAGCAGCGCGCGCACGCGCGGCACGATGCGCTCGGGCTTGCGCTCCTCCACCGGGTCGGCCTCCCAGCCGAGCTGGAAGTCGATGCGCCACATGCCGTCGGCCTGCTTGTGCAGCAGCACGCTCTGGCCCGGATGGAAGGGCGGGTCGAACCAGAAGCGGCGCTCGGTCGGCAGCTGCGCGTCCATCGTGATGTCGGCGATCAGGAAGCGGTCGCGGAACACGCGGCCCTTCGATTCCTGGCCCAGCAGCTGGCGCAGGTTCGAGCGCGAGCCGTCGCAGGCGCTCACGTAGTCGGCGGCCAGCCGGTACTCGCCCTCGGGCGTCTCCACGTTCAGCGTCGCGCCATCGGCGTCCTGCGCGATGCCGGTGACCTTGTTGTTCCAGCGGATGTCGATCAGCGGCAGCTGCGCCGCGCGCTCGGCCAGGTAGCCCTCGACGTAGTACTGCTGCAGGTTGATGAAGGCCGGGCGCTCGTGGCCGGGCTCGGGCAGCAGGTCGAAGCGGTAGACCTGCTCGTCGTGGAAGTAGACCTTGCCGATGTTCCACGACACGCCCTTGTCGACCATGCGGTCGCCGCAGCCCAGCCGGTCGAAGACCTCGAGCGTGCGCTTGGCGAAGCAGATCGCGCGCGACCCGGTCGACAGGGTGTTGTCGTTGTCGAGCAGCACCACCGGCACCTGGCGCAGCGCGAGGTCGATGGCCAGCGCCAGGCCCACGGGGCCGGCGCCGACCACCACCACCGGGTGGCGCGCGGGCGGGGCCGCGTCCTGGTCGGGGTGGCGGCGGTAGTCGAAGCGCAGGCTCTGGTAGTCGACCTGCGCGGCTTCGGTGGCGAGTGCGTTCACGTCCGTTGTCTCCGTCTCTTCTGTCCTGCCGCTCCCTCGGCGGGGAGGGAGCGCCCGTCTCAGCCTTCGAGCGCCTTCCACATCTCCACGTCGCGCTCGGCGGTCCACACGCGCGGGTCGACATGGCCCGAGGCCTCGTCGTAGGCGCGGCTCACGTCGAACGGCATGCAGTGGTCGAAGATCACCCACTGGCTGTACTTGGGCTTGAGCTTCTCGTAGGTGTCCTTGTAGACCGCGTTCAGGTCGCGCCCGGCCTTCACGCCTTCCTGCACGCTGGCGTAGACGTCGGCGATGAAGTCGCGCGTGCCCGTCAGGCCCTCGGCCACGGCCTCGGGCGTGGTCAGCGCGGCGCCGCGGCCCGGCACCAGCGCGGCGGGCTTGAGGGCGGCGACGTTGTCCAGCGTCTGCGGCCAGTCCTTGAAATAGGCATCGCCCGCGTACGGCGTGGCGCCGAACTCGACCAGGTCGCCCGAGAGCAGCGCACGCTCCTGCGGCAGCCAGACCACGGTGTCGCCCTTGGTGTGGCCGCGGCCGAGCTGCAGCAGCTGCACCTCGAGCTTGCCGAGCCACAGGGTCATCTTGCCGGTGAAGGTCATGGTGGGCCAGGTCAGGCCCGGCGGCACGGTCTCGACGTTCTGGAACAGGCGCGGGAAGCGGCCGATCTCGCTGGCCTTGTCCTGCTCGCCGCGCTCGACGATCAGGTCGCGCGTGTCCTGGCTGGCCAGGATGTGCTCGGCACCGTAGCCGGCCGCGCCCAGCACGCGCACCGCGTGGTAGTGCGTGAGCACCACGTACTTGATCGGCTTGTCGGTCACCTCGCGGATGCGGCGCACCACGTCGGCCGCCATCGCGGGCGTGGCCTGGGTGTCGGCCACCAGCACGCAGTCGTCGCCGATCACGATGCCGGTGTTCGGGTCGCCCTCGGCGGTGTAGGCCCAGGCGTGCTCCGAGATCTGGCTGAAGGTGACCTTCTTCTCTTCCATGTCGGCCTGGCTGGCGAATTTCTTGGCTTGGCTCATCGTGTGTCTCCGGTGGAGTGGGTGGGTGGATCGTGAATTCGTCTAAATCGAACGAATTTGCGGTTAACGAATTTCCGCGAGTGTAAGCCGCGAATCGCTTCATGTCTAATCCCCACTCCATGAACGAAGCACAACCTGACGCCGACCGCGCCCAGCGCGGCATCCAGAGCATCGAGGTCGGCGGCCAGCTGCTGCGCGCGCTGGTGCACCACGGCCGGCCGATGGCGCTCAAGGACCTGGCGCGCGAGGCCGACATGACGCCCGCCAAGGCCCATCCCTACATGGTGAGCTTCGGCCGGCTGGGGCTGATCGAGCAGGACCGCGCGAGCGGCCACTATCTGCTCGGCCCGCTGGCGCTGCAACTGGGCCTGATCAGCCTGCAGCAGGCCGACCCGGTGCACATCGCCACGCCGGCCATCGCCCAGCTCGCGCAGCAGACCGGCCACACCATCGCGCTGGCGGTCTGGGGCGCGCGCGGCGCGACCATCGTGCGCACGGCCGAATCGCCCTCGCCGGTGCACGTCAACATGCGCCACGGCACGGTGTTCTCGCTGACCAACACGGCCTCGGGCCGGGTGTTCGCGGCCTACCTCGACGCCGAGCGCGTGCGCGAACTGCTCGAGGCCGAGCGCCAGCGCCAGAAACAGCGCAAGGCCGAGCCCGCGCCGCCGGCCGGCATGCCGCCGGTGCAGCCGCTGCCCTCGTGGGCCGATTTCGAGCGCCAGCTGCGGGAGGTGCGCGCGCACGGCATCAGCCGTTCCGACGGCGAGGTGATCGAGGGCGTGAGCGCCATGGCCGCGCCGGTGTTCGACCACACGGGCGCGATCGTGCTCGCGATCACCGCCATCGGCCCGGCCGGCATCTTCGACACGACCTGGGACGGCGCCATCGGCACCGCGCTCAAGGGCTGCGCCGACGCGGTGTCGCAACGGCTGGGGGCGAGCCGCCGATGAACGCGTCGAATGCCGTGGCCGCGGGCCTCCAGGCCCTCTCGCTGTCCGTCTCCCTCGCCTTCGCGGGCGGTGCCGCCGCGGCCGACGACGGCCCCTGGCCCACCGCCGGCTGGACCGTCGCCACGCCCGCCTCGCAGGGCATGGACCCGGCCGAGCTCGCGCGGCTGGTCGAACTCGGCGCCACCCACCAGCTCGACAGCCTGCTGGTGGTGCGCCACGGCCGCATCGTGGTGGAGGCCTACTACGCGCCGTTCCGCCCCGGCCTGCGCCATGCGGTCAACTCGGTCACCAAGGCCGTGGTGGGCACGCTCGCGGGCATCGCCATCGAGGACGGCAGGCTGCGCCTCGACGACCCGGTGTTCGACGGCGCCACCGATCCCCGGCGCAGCGCGGTCACGGTCGCGCACCTGCTCGACATGACCTCGGGCATCGACTGGACCGAGCCGCTCAACGACCGCGGCAAGCCGGTCTCGCTGATCGAGATGGAGCGCGCGAGCGACTGGGCCGCCTACGTGCGCGGCCGCCCGATGGCGCAGGCGCCCGGCGCCGGCTTCAACTACAACAGCGGCAACTCGCAACTGCTGTCGGCGCTGCTCGCGCGGCGCACCGGCGGCGACCTGCGGGCCTACGCCGCCGAGCGCCTGTTCAAGCCGCTGGGCATCGCCGACCTGCGCTGGCGCCAGGACCCGCAGGGCCTGCCCGTGGGCGGCTTCGGCCTCGCGCTGCAGCCGCGCGACATGGCGAAGATCGGCCAGCTCTACCTGCGCGGCGGCCGCTGGGAAGACCGCCAGCTCGTGCCGGCCGCCTGGGTCGCGAAGAACCTCGCGGCCACGGTCGAGATGAAGGACCTCGGCACGCCGGGCTTCTTCTATGCCAACGGCTGGTGGACCCTGCCCGCGCGCCGCGTCTACATGGCCATGGGCCACAACGGCCAGGGCATCGTGGTGCTGCCCGAGGCCGACGCGGTGGCGGTGTTCACGAGCACGCGCGCGGCGCCGGTGCCTCTGCTGATCGAGCGCATCCTTCGGTCGGTCAAGGCCGGCGGCGCCGTCGCCGACGATGCCGCGGCCCAGGCCGCGCTCGAGGCCGCGGTGGCGAAGGCCACGGCCGAGAAGCCCTCCGAGGCCGGCCCGGTGCCCGAGGCGGCGCAGCGCCTCGCGGGCCGCACCTGGCGCTTCGGTGCCAATCCGATCGGGCTGCGCAGCCTGCGGCTCGAGCTCGATCCCGCGAACCCGCGCTACGAGGTCGTGACCGCCGCGCGCCGCCCCGGCGGCGCCGACGAGCGCTTCACCGCGCCGATCGGCCTCGACGGCCTGTTCCGCACCAGCCCCGCGGGCGGCCCGATGCCGGTGGTCGCCACCCGGGGCCGCTGGAGCGATGCGCGCAGCTTCGACGTGGAGGCGCGCATCCTCGGCGAACCGCTGCGCACCCGCTACCTGCTGCGGCTGCGCGAAGATGGCGCCGAGGGCATCGACCTCGTCTTTTCCAACTCCTACGGCTTCCAGGCCGAAATGCGCGGGGAGCCCGCGCCATGACCATGAACGCTTCCTTCGCCAGGCTCTGGCTCTGGATCTTCGGCATCGGCTATGCCGTGCTCGTCGGGCTGCTGCTGCAGACCCTCTTCACGCCCGCGCCCTACGGCGACCTCGCGCGCATCGGGCGCATCTCCGACCACGACTTCGGCTGGCGCATCGACCCGCCGCACGTCGACCCCGCGCTGCTGCGCGGCGTGCCGCTCGAGCAGGCCGACATCCTGGTGATCGGCGACAGCTTCTCGGCCACGCACCGCTGGCAGTCGCAGCTCGCGAAGGCCGGATACGGCGTCGCCACTACCTACTGGCAGGGCATCGACGAGACGCTGTGCGACGACTTCGACGGCTGGCTCGCGGCCGGCGGCTTTCGCGGCAAGCTGGTGATCGTCGAGAGCGTGGAGCGGCTGGTCGATTTCCGGCTCGAGCGCTCGCAGGCCTGCCGCGAAATGAAGAAGCCGCTGGCGGCGAATCCCGAGGTGCCGTCGCCGCCGCTCGACAGCGTGCCGGGCTTCGCGCTCAACTGGGAGGGCCAGCTCTACGCCGGCTTCCTCACGCAGCGCTGCACGCGCGCGGCCATCGAAGGCAAGAAGCGCAGCGGCTGCGACCAGCAGACGCGCGCGCATGCGGTGCCCGACGGCTGCGCGCTGTTCAGCAACCGGCGCTGCGAGATGGCGCTGTTCCTGGGCCAGGACGAGGCCAGCCGCGAACTCACGGCCGCGCACGCGGCGCAGCTGCAGGCCTTCGGCAAGGCGCGCGGCACGGTGCCGATCCTCTGGATGATCGTGCCCGACAAGACCACCACCTATCTCAAGCCCGCGCATTCGCGGGACTTCGTGAAGGCCTTCGGCGAGGCCGGCCTCGGCCCCGACCTGTACGCCTTCGCGCAGCAGCAGAAGACCGCGATGCGCGACTTCTACATGCCCAACGACACCCACATCTCGATGCAGGGGCAGCTGGTGCTGGGCGACCGCATGGTGCAGGCGGTGAAGGAGAAGCTGGCCGCGCCGCGCGGGGGCTGAGGCCGCGAGGCCGTTCAGCCCTTGCGGCCGCCGAACAGCACCAGCACGCCGCCCACCACGATCGCCGCGACGCCGGCCCAGGCCGGGAAGTTCACTGTCTGCTTCTCCTTGACCGACAGCTCGATCGGCCCGAGCTTGGCCTGGTGCGTCTCGCGCGTGAAGCTGAAGCCGCCGAGACCGAGCCCGGCGATGCCGGCGACGATCAGGATGATGCCGACGATGCGGGTGACGTTCATGTGCGTTTCCTCCATCCTTGGACCGAAGTGGCCGGCGGCAGCTTACTACCGCGGCTGCTGCTGTTGCTGCTGGTCCACCCACTGCACGATCTCGGCGATCGCCGCGTCGCTGGCCGCGGCCAGCGCCTTCACACCGCCCGGTGCGTCGGCGCTCGGCGCGGGCCGGCGCACGGTGATCAGCTTCTGGCCCAGCACGCGGTCGCCGCCGGTGCCGCCGCGCACGAGCGTGACGCGCAGCCGCACCAGGCCCACGCTGGCGGTGGGCGAATCGAAGTAGTGGCTGAACTCGTCGAGCGAGAGACGCAGCGTGTCGGGCACGCGGCCCTCGGCGCGCGCGATGGTCGCGCTCTCCTCGGGGCCGAGCACGGTGCGGCGCTCGGCCAGCGTGTCGCGCAGCCGCTGGCGCAGCAGCTGCGCGGGCGACAGGCTCCAGCGCGACTGGCCGTAGGGCTTGAGTTCGTTGGCGTCGGCATAGCCGAGGCGGTAGAGGATCTGCGTGCCGTCGAGCCGCGGATTGGCCTCGATCTCGGGCAGCGCGATCATGGCCTGCGCCGCCGGCGCGCTGCTCGCCTGCTGCGCCGCCATCGGCCCGGGACCGAAGTCGTAGAGCGTGGCGCGCTGGGGCTTGTCGGGCAGCGCGCCGCAGCCGGCCAGCAGCAGCGCGAGGCCGAGGCCGAGAAGGGGATGCGTGGCGTTCTTCATGGTCGTTGTCCTGCCATCGTGGATGCAGTGGCCGCTCAGGGCCTGGCGCCGCTGCCCGAGGCGGGCGGCGGCGAGAAGCCCGGCTCGCCCGGTCCGGCCGCCGCGCCGCCGTTGCCGAACAGCAGCGATTGCGGGTTGTCGTTGATGCTGTCGGCCGCGCGGCCGAGCCGGCGCACCGCGTGCGAGGTGTCGTCGGCCACGCGGTTCACGCGCGGCAGCGTGGCGGCGTTGAAGGAATCGACCGCCTGCGCCAGCGCCTTGGTGCCGTCGCCCAGGCGCTGCACCGGGCCGTCGGGCGCATTGAGCCGGGTCACGGTGCCGTTGAAGTTGTTCGCCACGCGCGAGACGTCGCCCGCGGCCTTCTTCACCGAATCGAGCGTGTCGGGCAGCCGTTGCAGCACGGGGGCGACGCCGGTCTTCACGGTGCCGTCGAGGCGCAGCATCAGCTGGTTGGCGCTCGAGGTCGCGGCCGCGATGTTCTCGAGCGCGTCGGCCACGCGCTTCTGGTTGTCGTCGTTGAGCAGGCGGTTGGCGCGCTTGGTCACCTCCTCGACCTGGTTGATGATCGCCTCGCCGCGGTCCTGCAGCTGGGCCAGCATCGAGGGCTTGAGCGGGATGCGCGGCGGATCGCCGTTGTCGGGCTTGAGCGCCACGTTCGATTCGCCCTTGTCGTCCAGCGCGATGAAGGCCAGGCCGGTCACGCCCTGGTAGCTCAGCGTGGCGAAGCTCGAGGTGGTCAGCGGCACGCGTTCGTCGACCGTGATGCGCACGCGCACGTTGCCCTTCACCTTGGGGTCGAAGTCGATCAGCGTGACCTTGCCGACCGCGATGCCGCGGTAGCGCACCATCGCCTGCGGCTGCAGGCCGCTGACCGGGTCGCGCGTGGAGAGCTCGTAGATGTTGCGCACGGTGCTGTCGCGCGTGAACCAGACCACCAGTCCCACGAGCACGGCGAGCAGGCCGAGCACGAAGGCTCCGGCGGCGAGGGCATGGGCCTTGTTTTCCATGGACTACCTTTCGGCGCCGCCGGCCCCGGGCCGCGGCGCATGTGATTCGGGGGCGGGTTTGTCGTGCAGCGCCTCCAGGGCGCGCTGGCCGCGCCCACCGAGAAAGTACTCGTGGATGAAGGGATGCGGGTAGGCGATCACCTCGCGCGCGGTACCGCTCACGATGACCTTCTGGTCGGCCAGCACCGCGATGCGGGTGCTGAGGTCGAACAGCGTGTCGAGGTCGTGCGTGACCATCACCACCGTGAGGCCGAGCTCGCGGTGCAGCCCGCGCAGCAGGTCGCAGAAGCTGTCGGAGGCCTCGGGGTCGAGGCCGGCCGTGGGTTCGTCGAGCAGCAGCAGCGGCGGATCCATGATCAGCGCGCGCGCCAGCGCCACGCGCTTGATCATGCCGCCCGACAGGTCGGCCGGGCTGCGGTTCGCATGGCGCGGCTCCAGGCCCACCATCTGCAGCTTGACCAGCGCCGCGTTGCGGATCAGCTCGTCGGGCAGCAGCTTGAGCTCGCGCAGCGGAAAGGCGATGTTCTCGAGCACGCTGAAGGCCGAGAACAGCGCGCCGTGCTGGAACAGCATGCCGACGTTGGCCGCGCCCGCCGCGCTGAGTTCGCCGGGCGCCTGGCCCAGCACCTCGACCGTGCCCTTCGAGGGCTTCTCCAGGCCGAGGATCTGGCGCAGCAGCACCGTCTTGCCGGTGCCCGAGCCGCCGACCAGCGACAGCACCTCGCCGCGCGCGATGCGCAGGTCGAGGTCGCGGTGCACCACCTGCTCGCCGTCGGTGTTCCTGAACACGGTCCACAGCCGGCGGATGTCGACCACGGTCTCGGGCGCGGCGGTGGAAGGCGTGGCCTGCGCGTTCATCCGCGGAACCCGATGCCCTTGAACAGCACGGCGAACAGCGCGTCGACCAGGATCACCGCGGTGATCGAGGTCACGACCGACGAGGTGGTGCCGCGCCCCAGGCTCTCGGTGTTGGGCTTGACCTTCATGCCGAAGTAGCAGCCGATCAGCGCGATCAGGATGCCGAACACCGCCGACTTGGCGGTGGCCAGCCAGAGGTTGGCGATCGGCACCGCGCGCGGCAGCGCCGAGAGGAAATAGGCCGGCGAGATGTCGAGCGCCGCGTCGGCCGCGAGCATGCCGCCCAGGAGCGCCGCCATCGAGGTCCACAGGCTGATCAGCGGCATCGCGATGGCGAGCGCCAGCACGCGCGGCATCACCAGCCGGAAGCCGTGCGGGATGCCCATCACGCGCATCGCGTCGAGCTCCTCGGTCACGCGCATCACACCGATCTGCGCCGTGATCGCCGAGCCCGAGCGGCCCGCGATCAGCACCGCCGCGAGCACCGGGCCGAGCTCGCGCACCAGCGACAGGCCGAGGATGTTGACCACGAAGGTCTCGGCGCCGTACTGGCGCAGCTGCTGCGAGATCAGGTAGGCCAGCACCACGCCGATCAGCAGCCCGACCAGCGCCGTGATGTGCAGCGCCGTCGCGCCGAACTGGTAGAGGTGGCCCGAGAAGTCGCGCCAGGGCCCGCGGTGCGGCGCCGCCAGCAGCTTGCCGACGTCGATCGTGAGCTGGCCGATCAGCCCGACGAAGTCGCGCACCACGCCCATCGCGCGCGGGCCGTTGTGCGAGAAGTCGCGCAGCCGCTCGGTCAGCGTCCTGGCCGGTTCCTCGGGCGTGCCGACCGTGTATTGCGCCACCTGGTCGAGCACCGCCTTGTGCCGCGGCGCCATCTCGAGCGTGGCCGGCCAGTCGTGGCGCCAGCGCTCCCACAGCAACTGCGCGCCGATGTGGTCGAGCTGCGTGATCGGGCGCAGGTCCCAGGCCGCGTCGTCCTGCCTGGGCAGCGCGTCCAGGCTCTTCGCGAGCGCCTGCCAGTCGGCGGCCGAGGACATCGCCAGCGTGGTCCAGCGGCCGCTCGCCACGATCCAGCGCCGGCCGTCCTGTTCGCGCGACTCGATGCGGGGGCTCGCGCCGACGTCGGCTGCAGCGGGGCTGTCGGCAGGCGTCGTGGTGGAGGGCATGGTCCGGGGGGCGGGTGGGAAGAGGAGGAAGGAGGAGCGAAACGAACCAAAGGTTTCAAAATGCAGCGCGCATCCTAACCGTAGGCCCCGGGGCGCCATGTGCGACCGAACCCTGGATTACGTAGGGAAGCACGCCGTTTTTCCTGAGGCCTTTCTTAACTTTTCGTGAAACCTTTTGGAGGCTCAGCTCCAGGCGCGCGTCAGCGCATCCCAGGCACTCGCGATCACCGGCTCGTTGCGCCGCGCCGCCAGCGACACGAAGCGCAGCGCGCAGTCGAGCTGCACCCGGTCGGCCAGCACCAGCCCGTGGGCCTGGCTCTCGCGGATCGCGATCGAGTCGCGCAAGAGGCTCAGGCCCACGCCCGACTTCAGCAGGTCGAGCATCGAGGCCTCCTGGTCGACCAGCGCCACGCGGCGCGGCGCCAGGCCCAGCGGTCCGAACACGCGCTCGAGCAGCCGGTGGTGCGCCGATTCGGGCGGCGTCGCGAGCCAGGGCAGCGCCGCCAGCGCCTTCCAGTCGCGCCCCGTCACCTGAGGTCCCCAGCCGGCCGGCGCGACCACGCGGTAGGTGAAGCGCGTGAGGGTGCGCGCGGCCAGCGCGGCATCGCCGCCGTCCGCATCGCCATCCGCATCGAGATGGAAGCCCACGTCGAGCTCGCCGCGCAGCACCTGCGCCAGCACCGTGCCGCTCATGCCGTGGCGCAGCTCGGTCTCGATCTGCGGCGCCGACTCGACCAGCTCGCGCAGGAACATGCCCAGGCGCGTGAATTCGGGGTCGAGGATGGTGCCGATGCGCAGCGCGCCGCGCACCGTCGACTGCAGGTTGCGCGCCGCCTGCTGCAGGTCGCCCACCGCGGCCAGCACGCGCTCGGCCTGCGGCAGCAGCGCCGCGCCGTCGGCCGTGAGCGCCAGCCCGTGCGGCGTGCGCGTGAACAGTTGCAGGCCGGTGTCCTCCGCCAGGCGCTTGAGCTGCAGGCTCACGGCGGGCTGCGTGAGGTGCAGCCTGGCGGCGGCGCGCGAGACGCTGCCTTCGCGCGCGGCCAGCACGAAGGCGCGCAGGATCTGGAGGTCCATCGGGGCGGCGGCAGTCATATAAGGTAGGTTTATACGCTGGGCGAACCGAATTCATTGGCTTTCCCCTCGTGGATTGGGCCCAATGACGGCCATGGAGCAGTCGTCGCATCCATCAGTCCGTGAAATATCTTTCGCCGTCACCGGTGCGGGTCGATGCCGCTTTCGCTGAAACCTTTCTTTCGTAGAGTCGCCGTGATCCCCAGGAGGGGTGGACGGAGCGCAGGCCTTGCGCATCCGCGGGCACAAGACTTCACGAAGAACGGAGGAACCATGGCTGCGACTTCTCGCGAGGCATCCCGTCGAACCCCTTGGCTGATGGCCGTGCTGGCCGCGTTGCTGGCGGCCTGCGCGGCGGCGCCGCTGCATGCGGCCGGCGTGCTGTCGGTGAGCCCGCAGGGCGAGGCGCGCGACGTGCGGCAGGTGGCGGTGCGCTTCGACGCCGACATGGTGCCGCTGGGCCAGGACGACGGCGCCGAACCCGCGAGCGTGCAGTGCACGCCGCGGACGCCGGCGGGCAGCGCCCGCTGGATCGGGCCGCGCGCCTGGGCCTTCGAGTTCGCGCAGGACGTGCGCGGCGGCACGCGTTGCCGCGTGGTGTTCAAGCCGGGGTTGAAGACCTTGGCTGGCGAGGCGGTGAGCACGCCGTCGATGGCCGGCTTCGTCGCCGGGCCCTACGGCTTCTTCAGCAGCGAGCCGGTCGAGGGATCGGAGATCGCGCCCGATCAGGTCGTCCTGCTGCGCCACCATGACCCGCAGCCGGCCGAAGCTGCGCCAACGCTGGCGGCCGGCTTCGCCTGCGAGGTGCACGACGGCGACCGGGTGCGGCGCCAACCCGCGGTGGCCGTGACCGGGGCGGCGCTCGAGGCTGCGCTCGAGACCGCGCGCCGCGAGCGCGGATCGCGCAATTTCGCACTCGGCCTGCGCTGCGCGCAGCCGGTGCCGGAGGGCGCCGTGCTGCGGTTCGTCCAGGACGGCGAGCCGCGGTCCTTCAGCTATCGCGTGCGTCCGCCCTTCACCGCCCGCGTCGGCTGCACCGTCCTCGAACATCCCAGGGGCCGCGAGGCCTGCGACCCGCGCCTGTCGCTGAACATCGTGTTCTCGGCGCCGCTGTCGCTGGAGGCCGCGCGGCAGGTTCGGCTCGTGGACCCGGCGGGCCGGGACATGCCGCTGACCCCGATGCCCGCCTGGCGCCAGCCGCAGGAGACGACGCAGCTGGCGGCGACGCCTGCCGCGGCGGGCTTCGGCGAGGACAGCCGCTACAGCCTGCGCATGCCGGCCGAACTGCGCGACACGCTGGGCCGGCCGCTCGCCAACGCCGGCGAGTTCCCGCGAAGCGTCGCCTTCGTGCAGCTGCCGCCCTATCTGGGCGCCGTCCATGCGCAGTCGGTCATGCCGTGGCAGCCGGGTAGCGGCGGCGCGGTCGCGGCCTTCGCGGTGCGTCGCGCTGAAAAGTCCTTGCCGGTGCGCCAATGGCGCTTCGGCGGCGAGATGGGCGAGGGCGTCGAGGCCTATGCGATCGAGTTGCTGCAGGCCCGCAGGTCGAACGCCTGGCCCGTCACGCCGCTGGACGACAAGGCCGGCGCGCCGCGCACCTCGAGCATCCCCACGCAAGGCGGCGCGATGGAGTTCGTCGGCGTGCCGCTGACAGCGCCCGGCCTGCACGTGGTACGCGCCGACAGCGCGGCCTTCTCCGACTACATGGGCAACCGCAAGCCCTTGCCGGGCGAGCGGCCGGACCCCGGGCCGTTCCAGCGCTACACGGTGGTGCAGGCCACCAACCTCAATCCCGATGCGCGCTTCAGCGACATCGGCGCCTCGTCGGTCTGGGTGACCGCGCTCGACACCGCGCTGCCGGTGGCGGCCGCGGAGGTGGCGATCTATTCCTGCAAGCGCGAACTGCTCTGGCGCGGCAGGACCGACGCGCAGGGCCTGGCCCAGCCCGGCGAGGCGCTGCGGGGCCGGCTCGCCTGCAGCGACGCCGGCTATGCCAACGGCGCCTGGGTGGTGGTGCGCGCCGGCAACGACATGGCCGTGATGCAGGTGCCGGCGAACTGGTACGGATATCAAGCCACGGGCGGCGCCGCGCGCAACCTGCGCGCCCACACGGTGCTCGACCGCACGCTCTTCAAGGCCGGCGAGACCGTCGGCATGCAGCACGTGGTGCGGTTGCTGGAAAGCCGCGGCTTCGCCCTGCCGCCGCGCGGCGCGGTGGAGATCGAGATCCGCCATGGCGCGGGCGAGAAGGTCTTCGCCACCAGCGCGATGCTCGGCGCCGACGGCAGCGCCACGAGCGCATGGACGATCCCGCGCGATGCCCGGCTCGGCGACTACACGGTGAGCCTGTCGCAGGCCGGCAGCCGGCTCGGCGGCACGCAGTTCCAGGTCGAGGAGTTCCGCACGCCGGTGTTCGACGCGGCCCTGCAGGCGAAGGCCTTCTGGGAGCGCGACACGCAGGTGGCGCAGCTCGATGCGCGGCTGGCCTACTTCGCGGGCGGTGCCGCGGTGGGACTGCCCGTCGAGGTCAAGCAGAGTTGGCTCGCGCAGGTGCGCGCGCCGCGCGAAGGCTATTCCTTCTACGCCGCGGAGACCGCCCAGGGCCGCGCGATGCCGCCGGCCATCCCGGCCGAACAGGCGCAGCTCGATCGCGACGGCAAGGCGCGCATCCGTCTCGCCGCGCCGCCGCTCGAGCGCCCGATGCTGCTGCAGACGGAGTTGAAGTTCCAGGACCCGAACGGAGAGACGCAGACCGTCGGCAGTGCCGCCATGCTGTGGCCCGACCGCATGAAGCTCGGCCTGCGCGTGCGCGCGAAGGAGCGCGACCGGCCGCAGGCGATCGAAGGCATCGCGCTCGACGACAGGGACCGGCCGGTGGCGGACGAACCCGTCACGGTGCGCGCCAGGCCCGTGCGGCGGGACTGGAACGGCGGCCAGTACAGCATCGTCGATCTGGGCCCCGAGACGCAGGTGTGCAGCGCGCGCACCGACGCCCAGGGCCAATGGGCTTGCGAATGGCGACTGCCCGACGATGCGCAGGGGGCACAGGTCGCCGAACACTGGCTGTTCGAGGCCAGCGCCGATTCGCTCAGGCACAGCCGAGCGATCGTGCGCACCGCGATGCTCGAGAGCCGCTGGTCGCTCGGCTGGCGCGAGGCGCTGGCGCGCGACGCGCTGCAGGTCGACAACGGCCCGGACTTCGGCCCCGGCGACACGGCCATCGTCGTCGCGCGCCCCGAGCGCCTGCCGGCCCATCTGCTGCTGACCGTCGAGCGCGAGGGCGTGATGAGCGCGAGCGTGCATGCGCTCTCGGCGCTGCAGCAGCGCATCGCGTTGCCGCTCGCCGCGCAGCACGCGCCCAACGTGGCCCTGTCCGCGCGCTACGTGTATCCGCTGCAGGGCGCGGGCAAGGACCAGCCGCTGTCGAGCGCGCAGCGCGCCGACCTGCGGGTGCGGCCCGATGCGTGGACGCTCTCGGTGGGCGTGCGGCCCGCGGCCACGGATACGCGGCCGCGCGCGCAGGTGCCGGTGGAGGTCGCGGTGCGCGATGCCGCCGGCCGGGCCGTGGCCGATGCGCGCGTCACGCTGGTGGCGGTCGACCAGGCACTGCTCGCGCTCAAGCCCAACGGGACCTGGGCGCTCGCGAAGGCGATGTTCGCCCAGCGCGGCAATGCCGTGCGCGGCGGCGCGCTCGATGCCGGGCTGCTGCGCGGCGTGGACCTCGGATGGCAGCCCGCGCATCGGCCTTACGACGAGGCCGCGCGCAGCATGCCCGGCGTGGTGCCGGCTCCCGCGGCGATGATGGCGGCCGGCAGGGCGCCGGGGCTCGACGGCGGCGACGCGCCCCCGACACGCTCCGATTTCTCCTCGCTCGTCCTCTGGCGCACCGACCTGCGCACCGACGCCCAGGGCATCGCCCGCGCCACCGTGCCGCTCAACGACGCGCTGACCCAGTTCCGCATCGTCGCCATCGCGAGCGCGGGCGAGGCGCAGTTCGGCGAGGGCGAGGCCACGCTCGTCAGCACCCAGCCGCTGCAGATCTTCAGCGGCCTGCCCGAGCTGCTGCGTGCGGACGATGCGATCGTGCAGAAGCTCAGCCTGCGCAACACCGGCAAGGCAGCGCTCGCCGTGGTGCTCAAGGCCGAGGCCGCGGTCGAGCCCGGCGACGAATGGTCGGGCGCGCGCGAGATCGTGCCCGCCGAGGCACTGGCCGCGCGCGGCCTGAAGATCGAGCGCCGGCTGCAGCTCGCGCCCGGCCAGACGCAGGAAGTGCTGTGGCCCGTGGCCGTGCCGGGCGGCGCGGGCGCGCTGCGCTGGCGCATCGGTGCGCAGGGCCGGGGGGCCGGCGTCGACGAGCGCGACGCGCTGGAGATCGTGCAGCGCGTGGTGCCCGCGCTGAACGCCACGGTGCGCCAGTCGATGCTGCTGCCGGTGGCCGACGCGGGTGCCGTGCCCGTGGCGCAGCCGCGCGATGCGGTGCCGCTGGTCGGCGGCGTGCGCGTCGCGCTGCAGTCCAGCCTGGTCGATGCCGCGCTCGCCGAATCGATGCGCTGGATGGCGCAGTACCCGTACATGTGCCTCGAGCAGCAGAGCTCGCGCTTCGTCTCGCTCGACGACCGCGCGAGCTGGGACCGGTTGATGGCGCAGTTGCCGAAGTACATCGACGACAAGGGCCTGGCGCGCTACTTTCCCGAGCCCACGCTGCCGGGCAGCGAGATGCTCACGGTGCAGCTGCTCGACATCGCGCAGGCCAAGGGCTGGCCGGTGCCCGAGGCGCAGCGCCGCCGCATGCTCGATGCGCTCGAGTCGCTGCTCGAAGGCCGCCTCGAGGCGCAGGACTGGGCGCCGCGCAACTACCTCGAATCGCAGCAGCTCGCCGCGCAGGCCACGCTGGTCGAGCAGGGCCGCCGGAACATCGTGCTGCGGCCCCAGTCCGTCGCTGCGCTCTCGGCGCAGTCGCTGGTCGACTGGTCGCGCACGCTGCTGGCCATGCCCGCGGACGCCGTGCGCGATGCCGCGCTGGCCGAGGCCGGCGCGCAGCTGCGCGGCCGCTTCGACGTGCAGGGCACGCGCATGCGCTGGCGCGACGAGCCGGCGCTGCACTGGTGGTGGTTCATGTGGAGCGGCGACAGCACGGCCGCGCGCATGGCGCTGCTGGCGCAGCAATGGGCGCGCACCGATGCGGCCTGGAAGGCCGATGCGCCGCTGATCGTGCAGGGCCTGGTCGGCCGCCAGAGCGCGGGCCGCTGGAGCACCACCACCGGCAATGCCTGGAGCACCGTGGCGCTGCGCAACTTCCAGCAGCAGTTCGAGGCCGGACCGGTCGACGGCGTCACGCGCGCGGCGCTGGGCCGCGCGACGCGCGAGGCCGCCTGGACCGATGCGAAGGCGCCCGACATGCTGCTGCCCTGGCCCGCGCAGGGCGCGCAAGGCACGCTGCAATTGCGCCACGAAGGCGGCGGCAAGCCCTGGGCCGTCGTCAGCGCGCTGGCCGCGACGCGCAATGCGCAGCCGCTCGCGCACGGCCTCTCGGTGCGCCGCAGCGTCACGCCAGTGGAGCAGAAGCGCAAGGGCCGGTGGTCGGTGGGCGACGTCTACCGCGTGCGGCTCGATCTCGAATCCACGGCCGCGCAGACCTGGGTGGTGGTGCGCGACGCCGTGCCCTCGGGTGCCAGCCAGCTCGGCCGCGGCCTGGGCCGCGAGAGCGGCCTGGCGCGGCAGGGCGAGACGCAAGGCGGCTGGGCCTGGCCCAGCCACGTCGAGCGCGCCACCGACAGCTGGCGCGCCTATTTCCGCTACGTGCCGCGCGGCCAATGGCGCGTGGAGTACACCGTGCGCCTGAACAACGCGGGCGAATTCAGGCTGCCGCCCGTGCGCGCCGAGGCGATGTACGCGCCCGAGGTCTTCGGCGAGGGCGTGCCCGAAACCATGACCGTCCAACCCTGAGAGCACACGCCAGAAAAGAGAAAGCAAAGATGAGAGACAACGACACCACCTTCGACTACATCGTCATCGGCGCCGGCACCGCCGGCGCGCTGCTCGCGAACCGGCTCAGCGCCGACAAGGACAAGCGCGTGCTGCTGGTCGAGGCCGGCCGCAAGGACGACTACCACTGGATCCACATCCCGGTCGGCTACCTCTACTGCATCGGCAACCCGCGCACCGACTGGCTCTACAGCACCGAGCCCGACGCCGGCCTCAACGGCCGCGTGCTGCGCTATCCGCGCGGCAAGACGCTGGGCGGCTGCTCGAGCATCAACGGCATGATCTACATGCGCGGCCAGTCGCGCGACTACGAGCAGTGGGCCGCGCTCACCGGCGACGAGGAGTGGCGCTGGCAGAACGTGCTGCCGGCCTTCAAGAAGCACGAGGACTTCTACCTCGGCGCCGACGAGATGCACGGCGCGGGCGGCGAATGGCGGGTCGAGAAGCAGCGGCTGCGCTGGGACATCCTCGATGCCTTCGCGGCCGCCGCGGTCGAGGCCGGCGTGCCGCACACCACCGACTTCAACCGCGGCAGCAACGAGGGCGTGGGCTACTTCCAGGTCAACCAGAAGAACGGCTGGCGCTGGAACACGGCCAAGGCCTTCCTGCGGCCCACCTGCTACGGCCGGCCCAACTTCGAGCTCTGGACCGGCGCGCAGGTCTCGCAGCTGGTGATCGAGCGGCAGGCCGACGGCACGCAGCGCTGCACCGGCGCGCGGATCTGGAACGGCCAGGAGATGGTGACGGCGCATGCCACGCGCGAGGTGATCCTGAGCGCGGGCAGCATCGGCTCGCCGCAGATCCTGCAGCTCTCGGGCATCGGCCCGGCCGAGCTGCTGCGCCAGCACGGCATCGAGGTGGCGGTCGACGCGCCCGGCGTCGGCGCCAACCTGCAGGACCACCTGCAGATCCGCGCGGTCTACAAGATCGACGGCGCGCCCACGCTCAACGTGCTGGCCTCCTCGCTGTTCGGCAAGGCGCGCATCGGCCTGGAGTACGTGATGAGCCGCAGCGGCCCGATGAGCATGGCGCCCTCGCAGCTCGGCGCCTTCACGCGCAGCTCGCCGGATCGCGAGTGGCCCAACATCCAGTACCACGTGCAGCCGCTCTCGCTCGATGCCTTCGGCGAGCCGCTGCACGCCTTCCCGGCCTTCACCGCGAGCGTGTGCAACCTCAACCCCACGAGCCGCGGCACGGTGCGCATCCGCTCGAAGCGCTTCGAGGACGCGCCCGCGATCGCGCCCAACTACCTGAGCACCGACGCCGACCGCAAGGTGGCGGCCGACTCGCTGCGCGTGACGCGCCGCATCGCCGCGCAGCCCGCGCTCGCCAAGTACAAGCCGCAGGAATGGAAGCCCGGCGTGCAGTACCAGAGCGACGAGGACCTCGCGCGCCTGGCTGGCGACATCGCGACCACCATCTTCCATCCGGTGGGCACCACCAGGATGGGCGCCGACAACGATCCGATGGCGGTGCTCGACGCGCGGCTGCGCGTGCGCGGCGTGCAGGGGCTGCGCGTGGTCGATGCGGGCGCGATGCCGACCATCACGAGCGGCAACACCAACAGCCCCACCTTGATGATGGCGGAGAAGGCGGCGGGCTGGATCCGCGCGGAGGCGCGCTGAACCGGCCTCAGCGCCGCGGCGCCGGGCCGCGCCGCGGCGGCGCGCCCTCGGCGGCCGCGCGGCGCCTCGCCTGCGGGGCCTGGGCCGCCAGCCGCACCTTCGCGCCTTCGAGCATCAGGTCCACACCGATCTCGAACAGCGCATCGGGCCCGGCCGCGCGGTAGGTCGCGAAAGCCTCCGCCAGCAACGGCCGCGAGGCCGCGGCGGCATCGAGCGTCTGCTGCTGCATCGCCGCGTCGGCCGGCGTCGCCTGCTGCTCGAGCACGCAGCCCACGGTGTAGCGGCCCAGCGCGATCAGCAGGGTCATCGCCTGCGCGGGCGGCACGCCCAGGCGCACCACGGCCGCGAGCTGGGCCTCGACCATGTCGAGGTCGCCCGGGTCGGGCTCGGAGCCCGCATGCAGGCGCGCGCCGTCGCGCCGCGCCAGCAGCGCGCGCCGGAAGCTGCGCGCGTTCTCGCGCAGGAAACCCTCCCAGGTCTCGTCGGGCAGCGGCAGCTTGCGGTGATGGCTGCGGCGCAGGATCTCGCCGTTCATCGCGTCGAGCAGCGCGCGCTTGTTCTTGAAGTGCCAGTAGAGGGCGGGCTGCTGCACGCCGAGCCGCTCGGCCAGCAGCCGGGTGCTGAGCTTGTCCATGCCTACCTCGTCGAGCAGCGCGAGCGCCGCCTGGAGGATCACGTCGCGGTCCAGTTTCATTCAGATGTCGTGCTTGCCGGGTGTCGATCCGGGAGGGTACTTCACAGTCCAAAATTTATCGCTGATAATTCCTTATCAACGATAAATTCCAACATGTCCTCCACTTCCATCCCATTCGCCGGAGGCCGCCATGCGCAGGCGGTGATCCTGGCGATCGTCACGCTCGATGCCATCGGCATCAGCCTGGTCATGCCGATCGTGCCGAGCCTGCTGCGCGAGGTCGGCCACGGCGGCGAGCTCGGCTGGCACTTCGGCGCCTTCCTCTCGCTCTACGCGCTGATGCAGTTCCTCTGCGCGCCCGTGCTCGGCGCGCTCAGCGACCGCTTCGGCCGCCGGCCGGTGCTGCTGGTCTCGGTGCTGGGCGCGGCGATCGACGCGCTGTTCATGGCCTTCGCACCCTCGCTGTGGCTGCTGTTCGTGGGCCGCGCGATCGCCGGCATGACCGGCGCGAGCATGGCCGTGGCCTCGGCCGCCATCGCCGACCTCACGCCCGAGCACCAGCGCGCGCGCTGGTTCGGCCGCATGGGCGCCTGCTTCGGGCTGGGCTTCATCGCCGGGCCGGCGCTCGGCGGCGTGCTCGGCGACCACGGCGTGCGCCTGCCCTTCCTCGCGGCGGCCGCGCTCAACGGCCTGACCTTCCTGGTCGGCCTGCTGGTGCTGCGCGAATCGCGGCCGCCGGCGCTCGCCGCGCAGCCCTTCGACCGCGGCGTGCTGCATCCGCTCGCGCCGCTGCGCTGGGCCACGAGCTTTCCGGCGCTGCTGCCGCTGCTCGGCGTGTTCCTGCTGCTGGTGCTGGTGGGCGAGGTCGCGGGCACCACCTGGGTGCTCTACGGCCAGGACCGCTATGCCTGGAACGGCACCATGGTCGGCTTCTCGCTCGCGGTCTTCGGCCTGCTCCATGCGCTGGTGCAGGGCTTCGCGGCCGGCCCGCTGGTCGAGCGCTGGGGCGAGCGCGCGGCGATCGCCGTCGGCACCATCGCCGACGGCACCGGCTATGCGCTGATCGCCTTCGCCTCCCAGGGCTGGATGGCCATCGCGCTGCTGCCGCTGCTGTGCATGGGCGGCGTCTGCGCGCCCGCGCTGCAGGCCACGCTGTCGGCGCGCGTGGGCGAGGCGCAGCAGGGTCGGCTGCAGGGCGTGCTCGCGAGCATCACCAGCCTGGCCGCGGTGTTCGGGCCGCTCTTGATCAGCCCGCTGTACTTCGCGTTCCGCGCGCGCTTTCCGGGCATCGTGTGGCTCGCGGGTGCCTCGCTCTACCTGCTGTGCCTGCCGGTGCTGCTGCGCCGCACGCGCTGAGCCGCTTCACCGAAAAGCGCCGGTCACTTCTCGATCGTCTTGTTCCAGCGCGCGTTCCAGGCCGGCCGGTTGGCGTTGATGCTCTCCCAGTCGATGGTGATGGCGCTCTTCATCCACTGGTTGATCTCGGCCACCTGCGTCGCGCCCTCGCCCACGGCCGGTGCCTTGGGGTTGGTCGGGATCTGCGCGCCGTACTGCAGCACGTTGGCCTGCGCCAGCGGGCTCAGCAGGAACTCGGCGAGCTTCTGCGACAGCTCGGGCTCGCTGTTGTTGGCGATCACGCACTGGCCCACCATCAGCACCACCGCGCCCTCCTTGGGCGGCGCGTATTCCACCGGGATGCCCTTGACCTTGAGCGCGGCCACGGCCGTCGGCGTGAGCGGGAAGATCGCGGCCTCGCCGGTCTGCACCATCTCCGAGAGCTTGGCCGAGCTCGGGATGTACTCGAGCACGTTGGGGCCGATGGTGGTGGGCCAGGCCTTGAAGCCGGGTTCCACGTTCCTGTCGTTGCCGCCCTGGATGCGGTTGAACATCAGGAAGCCGTGCAGCCCGAAGGACGAGGACGACATCGACTGGAACACCACCTTGCCCTTGAACTTCGGATCGGCCAGGTCCATCCACGAGGTGGGCGCGGCCCAGCCCTTCTCCTTGAACATCTTCGCGTTGTAGGCCAGGCCGGTCATGCCCAGGCTCACGCCGCTGGCCATGTCGTCCTTGAAGCGCGCGGCCGGGTAGATCTCGGCCAGCGAGGGATTGGGCTTCTGCTTCTGGCACAGGCCCATGCCGATGGCGCGCACCATGATGCCGTCGTCGAGGAACATCACGTGCATCTGCGGCCGGTCCTTGTTGGCCTGCGCCTTGGCGAGGATGTCGGAGGAGGTGCCGGGAACCACCACCACCTTCGCGCCGTAGAGCTTCTCGAAGGCCGGGAAGACGTACTGCGTGTACGCCTTCTCCATCGTGCCGCCGTTCATGCCGATGTAGAGCGTCTTCGTCTGCGCGTGGGCCGCGCCGCCGAAGCCCGCGAGGGCGGCCGCCGCGGTGGCGGCGAAGGTGAGGAAAAAGGAAGTGCGTTCGCGTCGTGCCATGGTGGGACTCTCCGTTCGGTGTCGAGGGTGGATCTGCGGTTGCGGTGGGTTGCTCTGGTCGTGTTCAGTGCGAGGCCGATGCGGCGGCTTCGGCGGGCCGCTCGGCCCGCGTGTCGGGAAGGAAGCGCTCGATCGCGAAGGCCTCGATCGGCGTGGTGCTGCGGCCATCGCGCGCCAGTTCGGCCAGCACCTCCCCTGCGGCCGGGCCGATCTGGAAGCCCGCGCCCGCGAAGCCGAAGCCGTGGAACAGGCCGGGCGTGGTGCGGCTCGGCCCCAGCACCGGCTGCCGGTCGGGCAGGTAGCCCTCGGTGCCGCTCCAGGTGCGGATGAAGTGCGCATGCGCGAGCCGCGGCAAGAGCTCGATCGCCTGCGTCGACAGCGTGGCGATCGCGTCGCGCTCGGAACGCGCGCGCTCGGCATCGAGCCCGATGCCGGCACCGCCGCCGAGCACGAGGTTGCCGCGCGCGACCTGGCGGCAGTAGATGCCGCCGCCCTCGACGCCGAGGCTCCAGTCCATGAAGAAGGGCAGGGGCTCGGTCACGGCCATCGCGGGATGGCCCGACTGCAGCGGCACGGCCTCGCCGAAGTGGGTGGCGATCGGGCCCGACCAGGCGCCCGCGCAGTTCAGCAGCACCGGCGAGCGCACCTCGAGCGTGCCCTCGGCATGGGTGGCGCGCAGCCGGAACAGCGTGCCGTCGTGCGCGACCTCGTCGACGCGGTGGCGCTCGAGCACTTGCGCACCCGCCTGGCGTGCCGCGAGCGCGAAGGCCGGCGACACCAGCCGCGGATTGGCCTGCCCGTCCTCGATGCACAGCGAGCCGCCGAGCGCGCGCGCGCCGAGCCAGGGGCAGCGCTCGCGCAGCCGCGTGCCCGTCACCAGCTCGAGCCCGAGGTCGAAGCCGGCGTCGCGCACGCTCGCGCGGTAGCGTTCGAGCGCGGCCATGTCGTCCTCGCTGCGGCCGATCTTGAAATGGCCCGAGCGCTGGTACTCGCCCTCGGTGCCGATCAGCTCGCCGAGACGGCCCCAGATGCGGTGCGCGCGCTGCGCCAGCGGCAGCTGGCTCAAGGGCCGGCCCTGGCGCCGCACGCCGCCGTAGTTGACGCCGCTGGAGCGCGAGCCGCAGAGGTCGCGCTCGAGCAGCACCACCTCCAGGCCCATGCGCCGCAGCGCGAGCGCGGCCGACGAACCCACGATGCCGCCGCCTACGATCGCCACGTCGCAGCGCAGGGTACGGGTGGTGCTCATGCGCGCGCTCCCTCGGCGGGGGCCTGCGTGACGAGCCGGATCGGTATCGGCTTGACCGGCGCCTGACCGCGCAGCCTGCCCACCTGCGCGAGCGGCTGGCCGGTTGCATGCGCGAGGATCTCGGCCGCGGCCACGCCGCACATGCGGCCCTGGCAGCGGCCCATGCCCACGCGCGACAGCGCCTTGAGGCGGTTGAGTTCGTCGGCGCCGTTGACCGCGACGGTCTGGCGCAGCGTGCCGGCCGTGACGTTCTCGCAGCGGCAGACGACGAGCTCGTCGGGTGCGTTGGCGGCCCAGTCCCGCGGCAGCGGAAACGCGCGTTCGAGTCCGCGGCGAAAGCCCGTCAGCTGGTCGAGCTTGCGCTCGAGCAGCGCGGCGCGCGCGCCATCGACGGCCACGCCCTGGTCCGCGAGCAGCGCGAGCGCCGCGCGCTCGCCGGCCCACTCGGCCGCGTCGGCGCCCATGATGCCGGCGCCATCGCCCGCGAGGTACACGCCCGCCACGCTCGAGCGGCCCGCCGCGTCGCGCACGGGAAGATGGGCGCGATGCATCGGCGCGAATTCGAAGCGGCAGCCCAGCAGGTCGGCCAGCTGGGTCTCGGAACGCAGCGCATAGCCGAAGCCGACGGCATCGCAGTCGATGCGGCGCTCCTCGCGGCCGTCGTGCCAGGCGACGCCGGTGACGCGGCTCGAGGCATCGTCGCCGAGCACGCGCAGCGGCCGCACGCCGCCATGCAGCGGCACGCCATGCGCGCGCAGCCAGGCGACGAAGTAGACGCCCTTCGCGAACACCGCGGGCTGCCGCAGCATCGCGGGCGTGGCCGCGAGCTGGTCCGCGAGGCGCGCGGTGTCGAGCACGGCCGCGACCCGCGCGCCGGCCTTCGCATACTGGTAGGCCACCAGATAGAGCAGCGGCCCCGTGCCCATGAACACCACGCGCTGCCCGATGGCACAGCCCTGGAACTTGAGCGCCACCTGCGCGCCGCCGAGCGTGTAGACGCCGGGCAGGGTCCAGCCCGGCAGCGGCAGCACGCGGTCGGTGGCGCCGGTGGCCACGATCAGCGGGCCGTGCGGCACGCGCGCGGTGCTGCGCGTCGGGCCGTGCAGCACGTCGAGCACGCCGCCCTGCGCGTTCCACACCAGGCTGTCGGGCAGGTAGTCGATGCGATCGCGCAGCCCGTCGAAGGTCGCGTGCACCGCCTTCGCGCGCGCGGCCTCGAAGCCGTAGAGCGTGGCCGCCGCGCGTTCGACGAAGTTGGCGGGCGGGCGGCGGTAGATCTGCCCGCCGGCGCGCGCGGCCTCGTCGATCACGATCGGCCGCAGGCCATGCGCGACCAGTGCCTGCGCGGCGCGCACGCCGGCCGGCCCGGCGCCGACGATCACGGGAGGAAGTGCCGTCGTCGTCATGCCTCGCCCCGCCCGGTGAGCAGCGCCATGCCCGGCGCGATGAAGGTGGAGCAGGCGCGCAGCCGCTCGCCCTCGGCGGTCGCGATCCAGCAGTCCTGGCAGGCGCCCATCATGCAGAAGCCTGCGCGCGGCGCGTCGCTGAATTCGTTGCGGCGCAGCTGGGCGGCCTGCGTGAGCACGGCGGTCAGCACCGTGTCGCCGGCCAGCGCCGAGGCGGGCGCGCCGTCGAGCGTGAAGGACACCGTGGCGCGGCCGGTCTCGGCCACGCGATGCAGCAATGCATGGGTCGCCATCTACTTGCGCCCCACCAGCACGCGGTCCAGTCCGTAGAGCCGGTCGAGCACCACCATCGCGACGGCCGTCACGGCCACCATCAGCGCCGACACCGCGGCCATCAATGGGTCGATCGACTCGGTGGCGTACATGTACATGCGCACCGGCAGCGTCACCGTGCTCGGCGAGGTGACGAAGATCGACATCGTCACTTCGTCGAAGCTGTTGATGAAGGCCAGCATCCAGCCGCCGGTGACGCCCGGCAGGATCATCGGCAGCGTGATGCGGCGGAACACTGTGGCCTGGCTCGCGCCCAGCGAGAGCGCGGCCTGCTCGGCGCTGCGGTCGAAGCCCACCAGTGCCGCCACCACCAGCCGCAGCGTGTAGGGCGTGACGATCAGCGCATGCGCCATCACCAGCCAGCCGAAGCTGCCGGTGCCGCCCACCAGCGCGAACAGCCGCAGCAGCGCGACGCCGAGCACCAGGTGCGGAATGATCAGCGGCGACAGGAACAGGCCGTTGAGGAAGTCGCGGCCCGGAAAGTCGTAGCGCGTGATCGCCATGCCGGCCGGTACCGCGAGCAGCGTCGCGATGGTGGCCGCGCTCAGCGCGAGCCACAGGCTGTTCCAGAACGACTGCATGAAGTCGGGGTGCGCGAACACCGCCTCGAACCAGCGCAGCGAGAAGTGCGTGGTCGGAATGGTCAGCGTGTTCTCGGGCGTGAACGCGACGATGCAGACCACCAGCAGCGGGGCCAGCATGAAGGCGATGACGAGCGCGTTGAACGCGAGGGCGACGGGGCCGTTCCTGCTCATGCGATCACCCCAGCGCTTTCTTGTAGCGGCCTTCGACCAGGCGGTTGTAGCTGAGCATCACCACGAGGTTGGCCACCAGCAGCGTGAGCGCCACGGCCGCGCCCAGCGGCCAGTTGAGCTCGCTCAGGTACTCGTCGTAGACCACGGTCGCGACCATCTTGAGCCGGCGTCCGCCGAGCAGGCCGGGAATCGCGAACGAGCTCGCCGCGAGGCCGAACACGATCAGGCTGCCCGAGAGGATGCCGGGCATCACCTGCGGCAGCACGATGCGGCGCAGCGTGGTGAAGGGCGTGGCATTGAGCGAGAGGGCCGCGTTCTCCACGCCGGGATCGAGCTTCTGCAGCGAGGTCCAGACCGGGATCACCATGAACGGCAGCATCACGTGCACCAGCGCGATCACCACGGCCGCGCTGGTGTAGAGGATCTTCACCGGGCCGATGCCCACGAGTTGCAGCAGCGCGTTGACCGCGCCCTCGGGGCCCAGCAGCATGCTCCAGCCGAAGGCGCGCACCACCACCGACACCAAAAGCGGCGCCAGCACCACGAGCAGCAGCACCGAGCGCCAGGGGTTGCGCATGCGGCTCAGCACATAGGCCTCGGGCGCGCCGATCAGCACGCAGATCAGCGTGACCAGCGCCGAGATCCAGAAGGTGCGCCAGAAGATGCCGTGGTAGTAGTCGTCGCCGAACACCTGCGCGTAGTGCGCGAGCGTGAACTCGCCGGCGCGCGGGCCGCTGGCCGGGTCGTAGACGTTGAAGGACAGCACGGCCGTGAGCAGCAGCGGCACCACGAGCAGCGCGATGAACAGCGCCAGCGCGGGGCCCGAGAGCCACCAGGGCGTGGCCTTGCGAGCGATGCCGCTCATGCCGCCACCGCCTCGTCGTCGCGCAGCAGCCGCGTGCAGTGCGCGGGCCAGTCGATGCCGGCCGCGTCGCCCTCGGCCAGCGCGGCGCGGCCGTCGTTGGGGCTCAGCACCATCAGCTCGCCGGCCGGCGTGGCAAGGCGGTAGAGCCACTGGCTGCCGAGGAAGAAGCGCTCCTGTACCGTGCCGTCGAGCCGGCCGCTGCCCGCGGGCACCAGCTGCAGCTTCTCGGGGCGCACGCTCATCAGCACGGCGGCGCCGCTGTCGTAGCCACCTTCGTCCACCTCGACCGCGAGCGGCCCGACCGCCACGTTGCAGCTGCCGGTGCCGCAGGCCGTGACCCGGCCCGGCAGCAGGTTGGCCTTGCCCACGAAGGTCGAGATGAAGCGCGTGCCCGGATGCTCGTACACGCGATGCGGATGATCGATCTGCGTCGCGCGGCCGCCTTCCATCACCACCACGCGGTCGCTGATCGACATCGCCTCGCTCTGATCGTGCGTGACCATCACCGTGGTGGTACCGACCTTGCGCTGGATCTGGCGCAGCTCGAACTGCATCTCCTCGCGCAGCTTGGCGTCGAGATTCGACAGCGGCTCGTCGAGCAAGAGCACCGGCGGCTCGATCACCAGCGCGCGCGCCAGCGCCACGCGCTGCCGCTGGCCGCCCGAGAGCTCGCGCGGATAGCGCGCGGCATGGGCCTCGAGGTGCACCAGCGCCAGCGCCTGCTGCACGCGCTCGCGGCGCTCGGCCTTGGGCATCTTGCGCATCTCGAGGCCGAAGCTCACGTTGTCGGCCACCGTCATGTGCGGAAACAGCGCATAGCTCTGGAACACGATGCCCAGGCCGCGCGTGTTGGCCTTGGCATGCGTGATGTCCTGGCCCGCGAGCTCGATGCGGCCGCTGGTCACGGCCTCGAAGCCCGCGATCATCTGCAGCGTGGTGGTCTTGCCGCAGCCCGAGGGGCCGAGAAGCGAGACGAACTCGCCCTTCTCGACGGTGAGGTTCATGGCCGTCACCGCGCGGGTGGCGCCATAGGACTTGGACACGTCGCTGAGCCGCAGGAATGACATGGAAACGCCTTTCGTCGGGGGTCGGAATCCATGGCCGGCGCGCAGGCGCCGGGGCCATGGATGCGTGAGTGCTTTCGGTTCACTCTATTGCAACGATCGCGCCAGATCGCCACGGGTATTCCATTAATCAGAATATTTATTCAATTTATTCCGTTAAATGGAATATGATGGCTCGAGCAAGATCGACATATTCCAAGGAAACGGGACATGGAAACCACAACCGCGGCCAGCGGCGGCGTGCCGCGCATCTTTTCGGTGATCCGGGCGCTCGGCGTGGTGCAGGCCGAGGGCGGCCGCGTCACCCAGATCGCGCGCGCCGTCGGCCTCACGCAGGCCACCACGCACCGCCTGCTGCAGTCGCTGATGGCCGAGGGCGTGGTCGAGCAGGACGAGCGCAGCAAGCTGTACCGGCTGAGCATCGAGTTCTTCGCGCTCGCGGCCAACGCCGGCAATCCCGGCGACCTGCGCACCCTGTGCCGGCCCGCGCTGCTGCGCCTGTGCGCGAGCCTGGGCGACAGCATCTTCCTGCTGGTGCGCAGCGGCTTCGACGCCGTGTGCCTCGACCGCAGCGAGGGCCCGTTCCCGATCCGCTCGTTCACCGGCGACATCGGCGGGCGCATCGCGCTCGGCGTGGGGCAGGGCGCGCTCGCGATCCTGGCCTTCCTGCCCGAGGGCGAGCGCGAGGAGGTGATCCGCTTCAACCTCTCGCGCGTGCGCGAGTACGGCGTCTACGACGAGGTCTACCTGCGCACCGAGATCGAGCGCGTGCGCCAGAGCGGCTTCGCGGGCCGCAACACCGGCCTGCTCGAGGGCATGGCCGGCGTGGCCGTGCCCATCCTCGACCGCGAGGGCCGCGCCGTGGCCGCGCTGAGCGTGGGCACCATCGCCGACCGCCTCAATGCCGACCGGCTGCCGACCGTGGTCGACCTGCTGCAGCGCGAGGCGGTGGCGATCGGGCCGAGGATCAATCCCTTCGATGCCTCGCTGCGCCGGCCGGCGCAGAGCCTGGCGGGGTCGCCGGCGGGGCAGAGGATCACTGCTTGAGCTTGCGGTCCTCGTTCTTCGCTTCCTGCATCGCCTCGGGCTCCAGTTCCTCGGCGTAGCGGTTGAGCCGGATGAAGAGGCCCCAGCCGGCCATCATCAGCCCGACCGCGCCCAGCATGGCGGCCGCGTGCAGCATCAGCTCCGGCGCCTCGCGCGCCTTGAAGGTCGCGACCAGCCCTTCGACCGCGACGGCCACCACGATCACCACCATGAAGCGCGAGAGGAAGCGACGCACCCGGGTCGGCGCGCCGATGTGGGCGTCGCGCACCACCTCCTCTTCGACCACGGTCTGGGAGATCTGCAGCGCCACGACAGCCGCCGCGAGCAGGCCCACCGCCTCGATGATCGCCTCGGCCGCCGGCAGGTCGAGGTCGTGCACGACCGCGCCCCAGCCGGCGCGCGCCGCGATCACGATCAGAACCAGCGACGCGATGGCGAAGGCGAGCGCCATCAGCGCATGGACCGCGGCATAGAGGGTGTGGATCAGCTTCATGGCAGGGGCGGCGAAGTGAGGGTGCCGCATCGTCGGCGCCGGGCGCAAATCGGTGCGTAGGCGCGCGAGCCGTTTCGAGGAACGCGCGTGGCGGGTGATACGCAGGCGAGCTCCGGCGGCCGAGTTCCTTCCCCAAACGCATCAAGTCCTTCCATATTTTCACTAGCCAACCCCGCCCACTTCGCAGATATTGGCGCGGTTCCCCCGACCCCGGTCGCCTTCCTTCTTCTTTCTTCCCGACTCCCCCGCGGAGCGCGCCCATGTCCGAAGTCCACACCTCCGTCTCCCTGCCCTCCGAAGTCGAACAACTGCTCCAGCGCCTGGGCGTGCCGCGCGAGTCCCACGTCGGCGGCGAGCTGACGGTGCGCTCGCCGCTCACGGGCGAGGTGATCGCGCAGGTCGCGCAGACCACGCCGGCCGCGGCCACCGAGACCATCGCGCGCGCGCATGCGGCCTTCAAGGCCTGGCGCGCGGTGCCGGCGCCGCGGCGCGGCGAACTGGTGCGGCTGCTCGGCGAGGAACTGCGCGCGGCCAAGCGCGACCTCGGCCGGCTGGTCACGCTCGAGGCCGGCAAGGTCCCGTCCGAGGGCGCCGGCGAGGTGCAGGAAATGATCGACATCTGCGACTTCGCGGTCGGGCTCTCGCGCCAGCTCTACGGCCTCACGCTGGCCACCGAGCGCGCCGAGCACCGGATGATGGAAACCTGGCATCCACTGGGCGTGTGCGGCGTGATCTCGGCCTTCAACTTCCCGGTCGCGGTGTGGTCGTGGAACGCGGCGCTGGCGCTGGTGTGCGGCGACCCGGTGGTGTGGAAGCCGTCCGAGAAGACGCCGCTGACCGCGCTCGCGGTCCATGCGATCGCCGCGCGCGCCATCGAGCGCTTCGGTGCCGACGCGCCCGAGGGCCTGCTCGGCCTGTTGCTGGGCCAACGCGACATCGGCGAGCTGCTGGTCGACGACCACCGCGTGGCGGTGCTGTCGGCCACCGGCTCCACCGCGATGGGCCGCCAGGTCGGTCCCAAGCTCGCGGCCCGTTTCGCGCGCGCCATCCTCGAACTCGGCGGCAACAACGCGGCCATCGTCACGCCTTCGGCCGACCTCGACCTCACCCTGCGCGCGATCGCCTTCGCGGCCATGGGCACGGCGGGCCAGCGCTGCACCACGCTGCGCCGGCTGTTCGTGCACGAGAGCGTGTACGACAAGCTGGTGCCGCGCCTCGTCAAGGTGTATGGCGGCGTGAAGGTCGGCGATCCGCGCGAGGCCGGCACGCTGGTCGGTCCGCTGATCGACCGCGCGGCCTTCGAAGGCATGCAGAAGGCGCTCGACGAGAGCCGCGATGCCGGCGCGATCGTGCATGGCGGCGGCCGCGTCGAGGGCATCGGCGGTGCCGAGGCCTACTACGCGCGCCCGGCGCTGGTCGAACTGAAGGCGCATGCCGGCGCGGTGCTGCGCGAGACCTTCGCGCCGATCCTCTACGTGCTGCGCTATGCCTCGCTCGACGAGGCGATCGAGCAGCACAACGCGGTGGGCGCGGGCCTGTCGTCGTCGATCTTCACGCTCGACATGCGCGAGGCCGAGCGCTTCCTCTCGTGCGCCGGTTCCGACTGCGGCATCGCCAACGTCAACATCGGCCCGAGCGGCGCCGAGATCGGCGGTGCCTTCGGCGGCGAGAAGGAAACCGGCGGCGGCCGCGAGGCCGGCTCCGACAGCTGGAAGGCCTACATGCGCCGCGCGACGAACACCATCAACTATTCGACGGCACTGCCCCTGGCGCAAGGCGTGACCTTCGACATCGGCGACTGATTTTCTGACGGCATACCGGCCGCGGCGGCGCATGAGCGTCGCCGCGGAGCGGATGCCTGCGCGCTTGCCTGACCATCCACCACAACGACGAGGAGACGACGACATGAACTTCATTCCATCCCTGCACCCGCTCAAGGCCGCGGCCGCCACGCTGCTGCTGGCCCTGGCCGCCACGGCCGGCGCGCAGCAACCGGCGCCCGCGGGCACGCTCGAGAAGATCGCCGCCAGCGGCAAGGCGGTGCTCGGCGTGCGCGAGGCCTCGCCGCCCATGGCCTACATGCTGGGCGCGGGCGAGAAGTACGTGGGTTACCACGTGGAGCTGTGCGAGCGCGTGCTCAAGGACATCGTGCCGGCCGCGAAGCTCGAGTACATGGCGGTCACGGCGCAGAACACCATCCCGCTGGTGCAGAACGGCACGCTCGACATCGGCTGCGGCCCCACCACCAACAACCTCGCGCGCCAGCAGCAGGTGGCCTTCGCGCTCACCACCTACGTGAGCGAGGTGCGCATGGCCACGCGCGTCGACTCGGGCATCACCACGCTCGACCAGCTCGCGGGCCGCACCGTGTCGGCCTCCACCGGTACGACGGCGGTGCAGCTGCTGCGCAAGCGCGAGCGCAGCAACAACGTGAGCATCAACACCATGCTCGGCAAGGACCACCTCGAGAGCTTCCTGCTGATGGAGTCCGGCCGTGCCGATGCCTTCGTGCTCGACGACAACCTGCTGGCCGGGATCATCGCGAACTCGAAGAACCCGACGGCCTACCGCATCGTCGGCGAGCCGCTGGGCTCGGAGCCGATCGCGCTGCTGTTCCGCAAGGACGACCCGGCCTTCAAGGCCGCGGTCGACGGCGCGCTGCGCCGCCTCATGAAGAGCGGCGAGCTCGAGCGCCTCTACACCAAGTGGTTCGTGGCGCCGATCCCGCCGAAGAACACCAGCCTGAACCTGCCGATGAGCGCGATGCTCAAGCAGCTGGTGCTCGAGCCCAACGACAAGCCGCTGGAGAGCTACGCCAAGTGAGTCCCGCTGCCGCCGTCTCTTCTTCCTCGGACTTCGTGCCGGCGCAGCGCGTGCGCGCGCTCGGCGTGTCGGAGATCCTGCGCATCACCGACCATGCCAATGCGCTCAAACGCGCGGGCCGCCCGGTGATCGTGCTGGGCGCGGGCGAGCCCGACTTCGACACGCCCGACAACGTGCGCGAGGCCGCGGTGCGCGCCATCGGGCGCGGCGACACGCGCTACACGGTGCTCGACGGCAGCCCGGCGATGAAGGCGGCGGTGCAGCTCAAGTTCAGGCGCGACAACGCGCTGGACTTCGGCCTCGACGAGATCAGCGTGAGCGCGGGCGCCAAGCAGGTGATCTTCAACGCGCTGATGGCCAGCCTCGATCCGGGCGACGAGGTGATCCTGCCCGCGCCCTACTGGACCTCGTACGCCGACATCGTGCGCATCTGCGGCGGCGTGCCGGTCGGCGTGCCCTGCGGCGACGCACAGGGCTTCCGGCTCGAGGCCGCGCAGCTCGAGGCGGCGATCACGCCGCGCACGCGCTGGTTGTTCCTCAACTCGCCCTCGAACCCGAGCGGCGCGGCCTACGGCGCCGATCAATTGAAGCCGCTGTGCGAGGTGCTGCTGCGGCATCCGCGCGTGTGGGTGCTGGCCGACGACATCTACGAGCACATCCTCTACGACGGCCTGGCCTTCGCCACGCCGGCGGCGGTGGAGCCGCGGTTGCGCGAGCGCACGCTGACGATCAACGGCGTGTCGAAGGCCTATGCGATGACCGGCTGGCGCGTGGGCTATGGCGCCGGGCCGCGCGCGCTGATCGCGGCGATGGCCGTGGTGCAGAGCCAGACCACCTCGTGCCCCTCGTCGGTGAGTCAGGCCGCGGCGATCGAGGCGCTGACCGGGCCGCAGCAGATCGTGGCCGAGCGGCGCGACGACTTCCAGCGCCGGCGCGACTTCGTGGTGGCCGCGCTGAACCGCATCGACGGCCTGCACTGCCCGCGGCCCGAGGGCGCGTTCTATACCTTCGCGCGCTGCCAGGGCCTGCTGGGCCGGCGCACGCGCCATGGCGCGCTGCTGGCCAGCGACGCGGACTTCTGCCGCTACCTGCTCGAGGACTTCGAGGTGGCGGTGGTGCCGGGCAGCGTGTTCGGGCTCGCGCCCTATTTCCGCATCTCGTACGCGACCTCGATGGCGCAGCTCGAGGAGGCCTGCGCGCGCATCGCGGCGGCCTGCGCGGCGCTCGAATGAATCCGTCCTTCCTTCTTCTTCTCCCTCGCATCGGAGCCCTCTCGTGACCCCCACCTCCCGCACCGGCGGCCAGCTCCTGGTCGACCAGCTCGTCCTGCACGGCGTCGAGCAGCTGTTCTGCGTTCCTGGCGAAAGCTTCCTCGCGGTGCTCGATGCGCTGCATGACGCCTCGATCGCCGTCACCGTCTGCCGCCAGGAAGGCGGCGCCACCATGATGGCCGAGGCGCAGGGCAAGCTCACCGGCCGGCCCGGCGTGTGCTTCGTCACGCGCGGACCGGGCGCGACCAATGCCTCGGCCGGCGTGCACATCGCGCACCAGGACTCGACGCCGCTGCTGCTGTTCGTGGGCCAGGTGGCGCGCGAGGCGCTGGGACGCGAGGCCTTCCAGGAGCTCGACTACGGCGCGGTGTTCGGCACCATGGCCAAGTGGGTGGTGCAGATCGACGACCCCGCGCGCGTGCCCGAACTGGTGTCGCGCGCCTTCCACGTGGCGACCTCGGGCCGGCCGGGCCCGGTGGTGATCGCGCTGCCCGAGGACATGCTGACCGAGGCCGCCGCGGTGGCCGATGCGCTGCCCTACGCCGTGACCGAAACCCATCCGGGCGCGGCGCAGATCGCCGAGCTGCAGCAGCGCCTCGCGCAGGCCGAGCGGCCGGTGGTGGTGCTCGGCGGCAGCCGCTGGTCGGCCGAGGCCGCGCGGCAGTTCGCGCAGTTCGCCGAGGCCTTCTCGCTGCCCGTGTACTGCTCGTTCCGGCGCCAGATGCTGCTGTCGGCCGAGCATCCCTGCTACGCGGGCGACCTGGGGCTGGGCGCCAACCCGCGCATGCTGCAGCGCATCCGCGAGGCCGACCTGGTGCTGCTGGTCGGCGGCCGGCTGTCGGAGGTGCCGTCGCAGGGCTACGAGCTGCTGGCCATTCCGCAGCCCGCGCAGGCGCTGGTGCACGTGCATGCCGATGCCGACGAACTCGGCAGGCTCTACCGGCCCGCGCTGGGCATCCATGCCACGCCGCGCGCCTTCGCCGAGGCGGTGGCCGCGCTGAAGCCGGCGCGGGCGCCGGCCTGGAAGTCGCGCACGGCCGAAGCGCGCGAGGAGTTCCTGCGCTGGAGCGATCCCGCGCCGATCCGCGTGCCGGGTCCGCTGCAGATGGGCGAGGTGATGCAGCACCTGCGCGAGGTGCTGCCGCACGACACCATCTTCTGCAACGGCGCGGGCAACTTCGCGACCTGGGTGCACCGCTTCTGGCCGTTCCGCGCCTTCGCGAGCCAGCTCGCGCCCACCAGCGGCTCGATGGGCTACGGCCTGCCGGCCGGGGTCGGCGCGAAGCGGCTGTGGCCGCAGCGCGAGGTGGTGGTGTTCGCGGGCGACGGCGACTTCCTGATGCACGGCCAGGAGTTCGCGACCGCGGTGCAGTACGGGCTGCCGATCCTCGTGGTGCTGCTCGACAACGCCATGTACGGCACCATCCGCATGCACCAGGAACGCCACTACCCGGGCCGCGTCAGCGCCACGCAGCTGAAGAACCCCGACTTCCGCGGCTATGCCGAGGTGTTCGGCGGCCACGGCGAGCGCGTGACGAGCACCGCCGAGTTCGGCCCCGCGCTGGCGCGCGCGCGGGCCAGCGGCAAGCCCGCGATCCTGCACTGCGTGCTCGATCCGGAGGCGATCACGCCGTCGGCCACGCTGCAGGCGATCCGCGACACGGCGCTTGCGAAGAACGCCTAGCGCAGGCCGCCGATGTATTTGGGCGGCGGCTGCCGCCCGCTGCCGTCGGGCAGCCGCGCCGCGGCCTCGAGCCGCGCGGCGCGCGCCAGCGGCTCCATCGCCTGTTCGAGCCGCAGCGCGATGGCCGCGAGCTCGTCGTCGTGGGTCTCGGCCGCATGCGCGCGCGCGAAGCGCACCATCTCGGTGGCGTACTCGGCATTGACGGCCATCCACTCGGTGTCGGTCACGCGGCCGTGCTTGCGGCGCAGGGCCACGTGCAGGCGCGCCGCGAGCGCGATGCGCTCGCTCTCGGACATGACGTGGCCATCCATCGCGGTTCAGCCTCCGATGTGTTCGCGGTGCTGGGCCAGGTCGAGCCCCTGCACCTCGCTGTCGGGATCGACGCGCAGCCCCACCAGCACGCGCACCAGGAACAGCACGATCGCGGTGCCGGCCGCGCTGTAGACCGCCACGCCGCCGACCGCGATCGCCTGCGTCAGCACGTTGCCGCTGGCGCCCGAGATGGCCTTGTCGGCGAACACGCCCGTGAGCAGCGCGCCCACGATGCCGCCGATGCCGTGCACGCCGAACACGTCGAGCGAATCGTCCGCGCCCAGCAGGCGCTTGAGGCCGGTGGCGCCCCAGTAGCAGGCCAGGCCGGCGATGGCGCCGATGGCCAGCGCCGAGGGCGGCGTGACGAAGCCCGCGGCCGGCGTGATCGCCACCAGCCCCGCGACCAGGCCCGAGCACAGGCCCAGCAGCGAGGGGCTGCGGCGCACCGTCCACTCGGCGATCATCCAGCTCGCGGCACCCGCGGCGGCCGCCACGTGCGTGACCAGCATCGCGAGGCCCGCGCGCCCGTCGGCCGCCACCGCCGAGCCCGCATTGAAGCCGAACCAGCCCACCCACAACAGGCTGGCGCCGGCCATGGTGAAGGCCAGGTTGTAGGGCTCGAAGGGCTCGCGGCCGTAGCCGCGGCGCGGGCCCAGCGCATAGGCGCAGACCAGTCCCGCCACGCCCGCATTGACGTGCACCACCGAGCCGCCCGCGAAGTCGAGCGCGCCCATCTGCGCGAGCCAGCCGCCGGGCTCCCAGACCCAGTGCGCGATCGGTGCGTAGACCAGCACGCTCCACAGCAGCGCGAACCACAGCACCGCCGAGAAGCGCATGCGCTCGACGAAGGCGCCGAGCACCAGCGCGGTGGTGATGATCGCGAAGCTCAGCTGGAACATCGCGTAGACCGTTTCGGGCACGTTGGGCGCCACGTGGCTCACGGCCAGCGTGCCGGCGTCCTTCAGGTAGTCGAAGCCCGCGAACCAGAAGCGCCCGGTGCCGCCGAGCCAGGGCCAGCCGGGCGTGAAGGCCAGCGAATAGCCGAGCGCGAACCAGGTCAGCGACACCACCGCGGCGATGGCGACCACGCAGGCCATGGTGGCGAGCACGTTCTTGCGCCGCACCATGCCGGCATAGAAGAGCGCGATGCCCGGCAGCGTCATCAGCAGCACCAGCACCGTGGAGGTCATCATCCACGCGGTGTCCGCGGCGCTGATGGAGGCTTGCGGTACCAGGGCCATGGGGGCGGTCTCTTCTTGGAGTGGTGGTCCCGGGCTCTGTGCACAAGTCGTGCCACATCGTTAACTGCGTGAAACACTTTGGTTTGCTACGCCGTGCGCGAAAGTAAGGCAAAGCGGGTAATTCCCAATGCACTGCGGCGGTGCACCCCCTAAAGTCCAGCCACTCGCGAACGGGCCCTGCTCGTGCTGCCGAGGGCCGAGGAGACAAATTCCCGATCGACAAGAACAATCATCCAAAAGGCTACATCCGAGAGCCGGGTTGAAAAATTCAGAAGCGCCGCTGGTCGGCGCTTTTTTTTGCCTGTCGCTTTCGCATCGGCGTCCCGATTTCTTGCCTTGAAAAGCAGCCGGAGAGTCGGCTGCGTCGCCATTGGTTGCTACTCTTTTGATAGTGATTCCAGTGCGACAATCGCAGCCATGGAAATGTGGCTGATGACCGCGGCCTCGCTGCTCGCGGGGTTCGTGGATGCGATCGTGGGCGGTGGTGGACTGATCCTGGTGCCGGCGCTGTTCGCCGCCTTCCCCGGGGCACCGCCGGCCACGTTGCTGGGCACCAACAAGAGCGCGTCGATCTGGGGCACGGCCGCTTCGGCGGCGCAGTTCAGCCAGCGTGTGCAGATGCGCTGGGGCGCGCTGTGGCCGGCCGCGCTGGCCGGTTTCTGCGGCGCGCTGGCCGGCGCCTGGGGCGTCACCCAGTTCCCGGGCGACTTCCTGCGCCGCGCGCTGCCGGCCATCCTGCTGGCGGTGCTGCTCTACACGCTCGCGCGCAAGGACATGGGGCGTCACCACGCGCCGCGCTTCACCGGCCGCGCCGAGACGCTCGCGGCCTGCAGCATCGGCCTGGGCATCGGCGTCTACGACGGCTTCTTCGGCCCCGGCACGGGCAGCTTCCTGGTGTTCCTGTTCGTGCGCTGGATGGGCTACGACTTCCTCAACGCCTCGGCCTCGGCCAAGGTCATCAACGTGCTCACCAACGGCGCGGCGCTGCTGCTGCTCGCGCTCAAGGGCCATGTCTGGTGGCACTACGGGCTGGCGATGGCGGTCGCCAACGTGGCCGGCAGCCTGATCGGCACGCGCGTGGCGCTCAGGCACGGCGCGGGCTTCGTGCGGATCGTGTTCATGGTCGTGGTGAGCGCGCTGATCCTCAAGACCGCGTACGACGCCTTCCTCAAATAGAAAAGGCCCCGGGGCGAACACCGGGGCCTTTGCTCAGTCGAACGGCGCGGTGGCGCTCAATCCTCGACGAAGGCTTCCTCGCGCTTCGATTTCACGGCCGGCAGCAGCACGATGCCCAGCAGCAGCGCCGCGGCCACCAGCAGGCCCGCCGACAGCGGCCGCGTGACGAACACGCTCCAGGCGCCGCGCGACAGCAGCAGCGCGCGCCGCAGGTTCTCTTCCATCATCGGGCCGAGGATGAAGCCCAGCAGCAGCGGGGCCGGCTCGGTGCGCAGCTTGAGGAACAGGTAGCCCACGAAGCCGAAGATCGCGACCATCCAGACGTCGAAGGTGTTGTTGTTGGTCGAGTACACGCCGATGGCGCAGAACAGCACGATCGCCGGGAACAGGAACTTGTAGGGCACCGTCAAGAGCTTGATCCACATGCCGATCAGCGGCAGGTTCAGGATGATCAGCATCGCGTTGCCGATCCACATCGAGGCGATCAGGCCCCAGAAGAGCTCGGGGTTGCTGGTCATCACCTGCGGGCCCGGCTGGATGTTGTGGATCGTCATCGCGCCCACCATCAGCGCCATCACGGCGTTGGGCGGGATGCCCAGCGTCAAGAGCGGAATGAAGGAGGTCTGCGCGCCGGCGTTGTTGGCCGACTCGGGCGAGGCCACGCCGCGGATGTTGCCCTTGCCGAAGGGCACTTCGCCCGGGCGCATCTTGATCTTCTTCTCGAGCGCATAGGCCGCGAAGGCCGCCAGCAGCGCACCGCCGCCGGGCAGGATGCCCAGGGCCGAACCGAGGGCCGTGCCGCGCAGCACCGCGGGCGTCATGCGCTTGAAGTCGTCCTTGGTGGGCCACAGGCCCTTGACCTTGTGCGTGAAGACCTCGCGCTCGTCGTCGGGCTGCGAGAGGTTGCCGATGATCTCGCCGTAGCCGAACACGCCCATGGCGATCACCACGAAGCCGATGCCGTCGGTCAGTTCGGGAATGTCGAAGCTGAAGCGCGCCACGCCCGAGTTCACGTCGGTGCCGACGATGCCCAGCAGCAGGCCCAGCACGATCATCGCCACCGCCTTGAGCAGCGAGCCCGAGGCCAGCACCACGGCGCCGATCAGGCCCAGCACCATCAGCGAGAAGTACTCGGCCGGGCCGAACTTGAAGGCCAGCTCGGTCAGCGGCGGCGCGAAGGCGGCCAGGATCAGCGTGCCGACGCAGCCCGCGAAGAACGAGCCCAGGCCCGCGGCCGCGAGCGCCGGGCCCGCGCGGCCCTGCCTGGCCATCTGGTAGCCGTCGATGCAGGTGACCACCGAGGACGATTCGCCCGGCAGGTTGACCAGGATGGCGGTGGTCGAGCCGCCGTACTGCGCGCCGTAGTAGATGCCGGCCAGCATGATCAGGGCCGAGACGGGCGGCAGCGCGTAGGTCGCGGGCAGCAGCATCGCGATCGTGGCGACCGGTCCGATGCCCGGCAGCACGCCGATCAGCGTGCCCAGGATGCAGCCGATCAGGCAGTACAGCAGGTTGGTGAAGGTGAAGGCGACGCCGAAGCCGGTCGCGAGGTTCTGGAACAGTTCCATGGTGGTGTGCTCCTCAGCCTGCGATGAAGGTGGGCCAGACCTGGATCTGGAGCTTGAGCGCCCAGATGAAGGCCACGTAGCTGCCCGCCGCGAGGATGGTGGCGAGCACCAGCACGTCGCGCAGGTTGAAGTGTTCGCCCGCGAGGCTCGAGATGATGGTGAGCGCGTAGATCGCGATGATCATTCCCATCGCCGGCAGGCCGATGCTCGGCAGGCCGCCGAGCAGCACGCCGAAGGCCAGGTTGGCGCCCAGCACGTAGGCCAGCGGCTTCCAGGCCCATTTGCCGATCGGATCGCCGTCGGTGGTCTCGACCACCATGGCCTGGAACATGATCCCCAGCCCGAGCAGCGCGAGCAGGATGCCCAGCATGAGCGGGAAGTAACCGGGACCCATGCGGGCCCCGTCGCCTATGTTGTATGCGGTGGCGCCGATGGCGAAGGCGCCGCCCACGGCCGTGAACATGACTCCTGAAAAGAAGTCGGCCTGGCTCTTGATTTTCATGTCTCTCGACCCTCTGTTTTGGAGGGAGGAGGGTCGTTTCCGGCGCCTGACCGCTGGCTGACCCGGCCGGTAGGGACTAATGCGTAGCGCTTACTACGGGTAAGCCCGCGCCGTCTCGGCCGAGCGACATCCGGAAACGAAAAAAGCTCCCGAAGGAGCTTTTTTCAGCGAAAGGCGGCAGGGCCGCCATTCGATGGTGTGAGAGGGCTTAGTAACCGCCGCGGCCGTAGCCGTCGTCGTTGCCGCCACCGCCGTAGCCGCCACCGCTGCGGCCACCGCCGCCGTAGCCGCCGCCACCGCCGCTGCGGCCACCGCCGCCGTAACCGCCGCCGCCGCCACCACCGCCGTAACCGCCGCCACCACCACCGTAGCCGCCGCCACCGCTACGGGGCGGGCGGGCTTCCATCGGGCGGGCTTCGTTCACGGTCAGGGCGCGGCCCTGGACCGGCTGGCCGTTCAGGCCGGCGATCGCGGCTTGCGCCTCGGCGTCGGTACCCATTTCCACGAAGCCGAAGCCCTTGGAGCGGCCGGTGTCACGTTCCATCATGACCTTGGCGCTGACGATGGCACCGTAGGCGCCGAAAGCTTGCTCCAGATCGTTGTCACGGATCGAGTAGGCGAGATTGCCCACGTAAAGTTTCTTGCCCATGAAAGGGACTCCTCAACTCAAAAAAACCAAATAACAGAAAAAGCGATGGAGTCCCAGAATCACAACAAACGAAGGCGCTGTGCGCGAAACTGACCGATCACCGGATAACGTGCACGGGAGCCTGGTGGCTCACTGACACGTAGCGGCGATTATCCCGGTTTGGCCGGGAAATCAAGCTTTTAATTGCACATTCATCGGGAAACCTCTGATCCCGACGGGCGGTTTCGCAACGGTTTGAGCAGGCCCGAGAGGCCGTTGTGGTCTATTTCATGCATCAAGGCGAGCAGCCGCCCGATCTCTCCCGGGGGAAAACCCTCCCGCGCGAACCAGGTCAGGTAGTTGCCCGGCAGGTCGGCGATCAGCGTGCCCTTGTATTTGCCGAAGGGCATCGCCAGCGTGACCAGGCGCTCGAGGTCCTCGGGCTTCATCAGCGACCTCCCGCGCGCTTGACCGTGTGGCCCAGCTTGGTGAGCGTGGCGATCACCTGCTCGCGGTGGTCGCCCTGGATCTCGATCGTGCCGTCCTTCACCGTGCCGCCGGTGCCGCAGGCCGCCTTGAGCTGCTTGCCGAGCGAAAGCAGGGCGGCCGCGTCGAGCGCCACGCCCTTCACCACGGTCACGCCCTTGCCTTTTCTGCCCGCAGTCTCGTGCGACACACGCACAATGCCATCGGCGGCGCGCAGCCGCGCCTGCTCGGCGAGGTCCTTGCAGCGGCATTGCGCCAGCGGTTCGCCGCAATCGGGGCACATGCGGCCGCCGGCCTCGGTCGAATACACCAGCCGGGTGGCCGCCGGGTTGTCCTTGTGGGTTGCCATGTTCCTGCGTTCTCTTCGTTCCCGATCTCTTTTCTTCCAGCCCAGACGAGCCTTTCCGATGCACCTGCCGCCCGCCTTCTTCCGTGGGGAGTCCGCCGCTTGACCGCTGCGCCCACCCCGTCCTTCGCATCGCTGGGGCTGGCCCCGGCGCTCGTGCGCGCCGCCGCCGAACGCGGCTACGCCGAGCCGACCGCGATCCAGGCCGCGGCCATTCCCGCGATTCTGCAGGGACGCGACCTGCGCGGCTCGGCCCAGACCGGCTCGGGCAAGACCGCGGCATTCTCGCTGCCGCTGCTGCACCGGCTGGCCGCCGACTCGGCCGGGGGTGAGCGCCGGCTTCGCGCGTTGGTGCTGGTGCCCACGCGCGAGCTCGCGGCCCAGGTCGGCGAGACCCTGCGCGACCTCGCGCGCGCACTGCCCGACCGGTTGCGCATCGCGGTGGTCTTCGGCGGCGTGTCGATCAATCCGCAGCTCATGGGCCTGCGCGGCGGTGCCGACCTGATCGTCGCCACGCCGGGCCGGCTGCTCGACCTGGTCGAGCACAACGCGCTGCGGCTCGACGCGATCGCCACGCTGGTGCTCGACGAGGCCGACCGCCTGTTCGACCTGGGCTTCGCCGAGGAACTGGGCCGCATCCTCGCGCAGCTGCCGGCGAAGCGGCAGAACCTGCTGTTCTCGGCCACCTTCCCGCAGGCGATCCAGGCGCTGGCCGACCGCATGCTGCGCGACCCCGAAACGATCGACGTGCAGGGCGAGCCCGGCACCGCGCCCGACATCGTGCAGCGCGCGATCGAGGTCGACAGCACCCGCCGCACCCAGCTTTTGCGCCACCTGCTCGAGCAGCACGGCGAGGCCTGGGGCCGCGTGCTGGTCTTCGTTGCCACCCAGCATGCCGCGCAGACCGTGGCCGAGAAGCTCTACCGCCACGGCATCTATGCCGTGCCCTTCCACGGCGACATCTCGCAGGGCGCGCGCACCGACATCCTCGACCAGTTCAAGCAGAGCCGCTGGGACGTGGTGGTGGCCACCGACCTGGCCGCGCGCGGCCTCGACATCGCGCGGCTGCCGGTGGTCGTCAACTACGACCTGCCGCGCTCGCCCACCGACTACGTGCACCGCATCGGCCGCACCGGCCGCGCGGGCGAGAGCGGCCTCGCGATCAGCTTCGTGACGCCGGCTTCCGAGGCGCACTTCCGCCTGATCGAGAAGCGCCAGGACCGGCGCGTGCCGCGCGAGCGCATCGAGGGCTTCGAGCCCACCGAGGTCGCGCCGCCCCTGGTCGACACCAGCGGCACGGGCGGCATCAAGGGCAAGCGGCCGAGCAAGAAGGACAAGCTGCGCGCGGCGCAGGCCGCGGAAGCGGCAAAGGCTTCGCCGTCACCCGGGAAGGATCACTGAAGCCTTGCGCGAAGCTCGGCGACAGCCTCCTCGATCTCGCGCTGGAAATCGACCGCTTCCACCACCCGGTCCGGCGTGATGCCGGTCTTTTCGAGCTTTTCGTTCGAGGGTGGAAACCAGTAGGCGGAGGTGAAGCGCACCGCACGGTCGACACCCAGCGGTGTCACGGTCTGGATGCTCGTGCGGCCGAAGGTCCTGCGGCCCACGATGCGCGCCCGCTTGTGATCGCGCAGGGCCGCGGTCACGATCTCCGCGCCCGAGGCCGTGCCCTCGTCCACAAGCACGGCCATCGGAAGCTCGCGGACCTCCCGGGCGACCCCGGCGAACGGATCTGCGCCGCCGCGCGTGTAGTACGCGGGTTCGGCGAAATAGACTGCATTCGCTTCGGTGCGCTGGCCCTGCGTTTCCACCACCTTGCTCCTGGCCGGCAGGAACAGCGAGGAGACGCCGACGGCCACATCGAAAAGCCCGCCCGGATTGCGCCGCAGGTCGAGCACCAGCCCCTTGAACGGTCGCTTGCGCCACTGCGCGTCGAGCTCCCGGGCCGCCAGGTTCAGCGTGTTTTCCCTGAACTCGGCGATGCGCAGCACCGCGATGTCCGGCGATGCCATCGACAGGCGCACGACCGCCCCCTGCACGTTCTGCCGCTCGACCTTGAAATCCCTGGGCGTGTTCGATCCCGGGCGGCGCATCGTGAGCGTCACGCTGCTGCCGAGCGGGCCGCGCAGCATCTTGAACGCCAGGCTGAGATTGCCCTTGATGGGCGTGCCGTCGATCGCGCTGAGCACGTCATTGGGGCGGATGCCGGCTTTCTCCGCCGGGCTGTCCGCGATGGGCGAGATCACCGCGACCTCGCCGTTGCGGTTGATCATCTCCAGGCCCACCGCGCCGCCCGTGTAGTTCGGCGGTGGCGACATGTCGGCCAGGTCCTCTTTCATCAGGAATTGCCCGCCCTCCGGGTCGATCTCGCGGACCATGCCGCGCAAGGCCGCCTGCAGGATCTCCTCGCCGGAGAGCGGCCTCACGTAGGAATCGCGCAGCAGCTGGTAGGTGGCCGCCAGCGATTGCAGGTCGTCCCGTGGCAACGGCTCTCGCGCGGGCCGGTCTTGAGCGAGGGTGGCGATGGGAAGCAGGGCGGCGGCCAGCGCGGCGATGCAGTGCGGTCGGAGGTCCATGAAGCGGGGTCGCTGTCGAGGTCTAGAAACTGTCCTCCGGCGATGTCGCCGTGAGGGAGAGAGCCCGCCAATTCCAGTCGCCAGGCTGGCGTGCGTCCAGGCGCCAGTCGGCCGCCAGGCGCTTGCCGCGCGCCAGTTCGTCGGCCGACATCCGGGCCTGGATGGTGTTTCGCCGCGGGGCTGCCCGGGGCTCGCCCGCGCGGTCCGACAGCGTGTAGAGGGCCCAGGCTTTCGCCAGGCCGCCCGGCGCCGTCTCCAGCACGCTGCCCAGCAGAAGCAGGCCTTGCGGCTGGCCGCGGCTCGCTCCTTCGCGCAGCCAGTCCAGTGCCGCCTTGGGATCGCGCGGCGCATCGCGTCCGAACAGGTACATCTGGCCCAGGATCGTCTGCGACACCGGGTCGCCGCCGCGCGCGGAGGCGATGCGCCACTGCAGCGCGCGTTCCGCGTTCTTTTCCACGCCGGCGCCCTGGGTGTAGATCTCGGCCAGACGGCGCTGCGCATAAGGGTCCCCCAGGTCCGCGGCGCGTCGGTACAGGGCATGCGCCTCGACCGGATCCGCCGGGACATCCTGGCCCGCCGACAGCATGTCGCCCAGGTTGTCGAGCGCGGTGACGTCGTCGAGATCGGCCGCCTTGCGGAACCAGCGCATGGCTTGCGCCGCATCCCTGGGCACTCCGTAGCCCTTGTCGTGATAGATGCCCAGCCACGCCATGGCGGGCGCGTCGTCGCGAGCCGCCGCCTGGCGCAGCCATTCCATGCCTTCCTTCGGGTCGGCCGGGATGCCATCCCGTGCGCGCACGACGAAGGCGGCGATCGTTCGCTGAGCCTGCAGCAGGCCTTGGGCGGCAGCCTTGCGCCACCACGACAGGCCGAGGGCACGATCGATCTTCACCGACACGCCATGGCAAGGCTGGCCACCGGCATACAGCATGCCGAGCAGGAACTGCGCACGCGGCTCCCCGGCCTCCGCCGCCCGCAGCAGCCAGTCGTGCACGTTCTCGTTGCGATCGACGGTTCTTTGGGGACCGCTTCCCTCGGCCAATCCCATGTGCTCGCAGTAGGCGACCGCGAGCCGCGTCAGGTTCTCCGTGCCGAGCGTGTCGAAGCGACCTTCGAGCGCGGCCTGCCGAAGCGGCTCCAGCCCGGCCTTGTCCTCGGGGCGTAGCGCATAGCCTTCGAACACGAGGCTGACCTTGCCCTTGGCGCGCATCAGGATCAGTGCGTCGCTGGCATCGACCCGGCCGGCGCGTGCCGCGCGCGACAGCAGCTTGTAGGCCATGTAGTCGTCCTGATGGCGGCTGTCGTCGCGGGCATGGATGCTGCCCAGGTAGAAGGCCGCATCCGGGTCGCCGAGTTCGGCCAGCGGCTGCAGTTGGGCCATGGCGGCATCGAAGTCCCGGGCCCGGTAGGCGCGCACGCCGGCATCGAGATCGGCGGCGGCGACGCCGAGGGACGCGGCGGCTCCGAGGACGAATGCGCAGACGCGGGCGGCAAGCAGCTTCATGGGCAAGGAGGGGCGGAGACGGCGGGTCGGGCAGACGCTGCGCGATGGTAGCCGCCATCACGATGCGTTCGAACGGGGCCGCGGGTGCCGTGCCGCTCACCGCGCGGGCAAGCCGCCGGCGGAATGCCGAGCCTCGCGCTCAGTGCCCGTGGAACTGCTCCGGCGGGTACGACGCCAGTTCCGCCAGCAGCAGCGTCCACGCGCGCGCGCCCTGCTGGATCGACGCCAGCCGGAAGAACTCGTTCGGCGCGTGCACGTCCTCGTCGGGCAGGTTGAAGCCGAACATCAGCGTGTCGATGCCCAGCTTCTCCTTGAACAGCGCGGTGACCGGCACGCTTGCGCCCAGCCGCACGTGGATCGGCCGCCGGCCGCTCTCGCGCTCGAGCACGGCCTCGGCCGCGCGTACCAGCGGATGCGCGGGCGCGAGGGTGGAGGCCGGCGAGCCCTCGTGCAGCGCGACGGTCTCGAGCGTGCAGCCCGGCGGGCAGTGCGCCTGCAGGTGGCGCAGCACGGCGCGGATGACGGCGCCCGGATCCTGGCCCGCGACCACGCGCGCGGTCAGCTTGGCGCCGGCCTCGCAGGGCACGATGGTCTTGCCGCCCTCGCCGGTGTAGCCGCCCCACAGGCCGTTGACGTCGAGCGCGGGGCGCAGCGTGATGCGCTCGCGCGCGCTGTAGCCGGGCTCGCCGTGGTCGCTGCCGCCCACGTCCGCGAAGAAGGCGGCCTCGTCGTAGGGAAAGGCCGCCGTGTCGGCGCGCTGTTGCGGCGTCGGCGGCTGCGCGCCGGCATGGAAGCCCTCGACCGCCACGCCGCCGTCGGCATGGTGCAGCGAGGCGATGAGCCGCGCCATCTCGTGCAGCGCATTGCGCACGCCGCCGCCGTAGCGGCCCGAGTGCAGGTCCTTGTGCGCGCTGCGCAGGCGCACCTCGAGCTGCGCATTGCCGCGCGCGCCGGTGTTGATCGTCGGCACCTCGGCGCTCGCGCGGCCGCCGTCGGCCGACAGCACCGCGTCGGCCCGCAGCAGCGCGCGATGGCGCTCGACCAGGCGGCGCAGCGAGGGGCTGCCGGTCTCCTCCTCGCCCTCGAGGAAGACCTTGATGTTGACCGGGCAGCCGCCGCGCACCGCGAGGAAGGCGGCGATGGTTTCGAGCGCGATGGTGGTCGAGCCCTTCACGTCGGAACTGCCGCGCGCATAGAGCCGGCCGTCGACCGTGGCCGGCTCGAACGGCGGCGTGCGCCACAGCGCGAGCGGGTCGGCGGGCTGCACGTCGTAGTGACCATAGACCATCACGGTGGGCCGGCCGGGCGCGCCGTTCCATTCGCCGTAGACCGCGGGCTCGCCGCCGCCGTCGAGCAGCTGCACCTCGTGCAGGCCGATGGCGCGCAGCCGCTCGAGCAGGAAGCGGCGCGCCGTGTCCATGCCGGGCGCGAAGGCCGGGTCGGCACTCACGCTGGGAATGCGCAGGAAGTCCTCGAGCCAGGCCACGATCGGCTGCTGGCGCGCCGCGAGGTGGTCGATGACGGCCTGCGTGCCGGCGTCCGCGGAAGGGGTGTCTGTGGAATGCATGGTGGTGTTCATCAGTAGATCGGCGGGAACACGCCCGGTCCCCACAGCGTGTCGCAGCGGTGCGTGCGCTCGAAGTCGCCGCGCGTGACGCCGATCGCGGGATAGCCGAAGGCGATCAGCGCGGGGTCGGCCGGGGACGCGAAGCGCGGCCAGGGCGTGGCGACCGGCGTGCCCTGGTTCGGATCGCCGCTGCGCACGAAGTTGAGCAGGTAGCTGCTCATCTGCGCGGCGAGCGCCCGGCGCTGCGTGGCCACGGCGGCATCGCCGCCCGCGGCCGTGGTGTCGGCGGCATCGAGGTACGGATAGCCCGCGAGCTGGTCGGCCATGTCGCCGAAATAGAAGCTGTCCATGCCGTGCGCGCTGCCGTAGTAGAAGGCCGAGGGCCTGGCGGGGAAGGACAGCACCGGGTCGGTGAACTCCCAGCCGTAGACCGGCACCCAGGCCGAGAGCGCGCCGCGCCGCGCGCTGTTGCCGCAGGCGTACATGCCGTCGCCGATGGCGCGCGCGACGCCCTGCGCCGGCACCGCGAAGCGCGAGAGCGGGTAGGCCGCCTCGATGGCCGTGGTGTCGAAGCCCGCGGGCGCGAGGCCGCGCAGGTAGAACGGGTAGACGTCGGCGCCGAGCTTGCTGTCGACGAACAGGGTGCCCTCGTCGTACACGCCGCCGATCATCACCGGCACCTGGTTGAAGTTGCCGCTCTCGAAGGCGCGCGCCGGCACCTGCGTGAGCACCTGTGCGTCGACCGTGGGCCGCCACTTGCTGCCGCCCACGGCCAGCAGCGCCGAGGCCGGCAGGCCGCGCAGGCAGGCGACGGTGGCGGCGTCGTCGGCCTGGCCGGCGCAGCCCAGCCTGGCGACCGCGGCATCGCCGATGCCCAGCGCCGTGTCCATGCCCTGGTTCGAATATTCGCCGCCACCGCCGCTCTGCATCACGGCGCGGTGGAACAGGCCCCGGGCCTTCGGCGACTGCAGCAGCGAGAAGCTCTGCGTGGCGCCGGCCGAGGTGCCCCAGATCGTGACCTTGCCCGCGTCGCCGCCGAACGAAGCGATGTTGCGCTGCACCCATTCGAGCGCGGCGATCTGGTCCATCAGCGCGAAGTTGCCGAGGCTGCCGTCGCGGTTGAGCGCGCGCAGCGAGCGGTTGGCGAGGTAGCCGAGCGCGCCGAGCCGGTAGTTGAAGCTCACCACCACGACGCCGCCGCGCGCCGCGAGCGTGCCCGAGGCCTGCGAGCCCGAGCCGAGCACGAAGGCGCCGCCGTGGATGTAGACCAGCACCGGCAGCCGGTCGCCGGGCTTCGCGTCCGCGGGCCTCCAGACATTGAGGTAGAGGCAGTCCTCGGCCGAGCGGCCGTCGACATTGGTCTCGGGCGCCTGCAGGCAGGCGGTGCCGAAGGCCTGGGCCTGCAGCGTCGCGTCGTGCGCAGCGGGCGGCCGCGGCGGCGCCCAGCGCAGGTCGCCGACCGGCGGCCGTGCATAGGGAATGCCGAGGAAGGCGACCAGGCCGTCCTGGCGCTGGCCCGCGACCGGGCCTTCGGTGGTGCTGGCGAGCGCGGGATCGGGCGCGGCCGGCGGTGGCGGCGCGGGCGTGGCGATCGGCGGCAGCGCGAAGTTCGCGGCACCGCCGCCTCCGCCGCCGCAGGCCGCGAGGGCGGTGCACAGGATCGCGGCCAGGGCCAGCGGCAGGGCGCGACGAGGCGCCCTTCGATCGAGGGGGGTCATAAGTCTCCTTCGGGCCGGCGAGCGGCCTCTCTTCAGTCGGTGGGGGAAAGAAAAAGCGGCGCGGTCAGGGCGACTCGTAGCCCACGGTGCGCACCAGCTCGCGGTAGCGCGCGATCTCCGCGCGGTAGAACTTCTCGGCCGCCTCCAGGCTCATCGGCTGGAAGATCGTCTTGGCCTGCGCCTCGAGCTGGGCGCGCGCATGGGCATTGGTCAGCCCGCTCTCGATCGCGGCGTTGAGCCGCTCGGCCACCGGTTGCGGCGTGCCCTTCTTCACCGCGTAGGCGGTCCAGATGCTGAAGTCGAAGCCCTTCATCGACACCGAGTCCGCGCTCGAGGGCACGTCCTCGAAGGGCGCCGGCAGGCGGCCGCCCGAGAGTGCGCCGATCACGCGCAGCTTGCCCTGGCGCGCGTAGTCGGCATAGAAGGCCTGGTAGGGCATGAAGGCGAAGTCGATCTGGCCGCCGAGCAGGTCCTGCAGCAGCGGCGCGCCGCCCTTGTAGGGCACGTGCGTGGCGTTCGCGCCGGCGCGCCTGGCGAACAGCTCGCCCAGCAGGTGGTAGAGCGTGCCCGGGCCGGTCGAGCCGTAGCTCAGCGGCGCGTCCTTGCCGCGGGCGCGCGCCAGCGCCACCAGCTCGTCGAGCGTGCGCGCGGGCAGCTTGTCGTTGACCACCACCACCAGCGGCGAGATCGCCACCGGCGCCACCAGTTGGAAGTCCTCGGGGCGGTAGCGCACGCTCTTGTTGACCATGCCCGAGAGGATCAGCTCGCTGGGTGAGCCCTGGAACAGGTAGTGGCCGTCGGCCGGCGCCGCGAGCACCTTGTTGGCGGCGATGGCGCCGGCCGCGCCGCCCAGGTTCTCGACGATCACCTGCCCACCCAGCGCCTTGGCCACGGGCTCGGCGAGCGCGCGCGCCGTGAAGTCGCTGGCCGCGCCGGCCGGGTACGGCACCATCAATGTGACCAGCTTGGAGGGAAAGGCCGCGGGCTGCGCCCAGGCGCCGGTGCCCACGGCCGCAAGACCGGCGAAGGCCACGGCGAGCGCCAGGGCGCCGCGGCGGCGGGACAGCCCGGACGACAGCCGGGAGAAGCGTTGCGAGAAGCCGTGCATGGGGCGATTCCTTGGGTCGAAAGCAGTACGCGACGGATGCTAGAAATCGCCCATCTATCTGTCCAATGCATTGTTTTTCTGCTTATCATGATCTGGACTCATGATCGGCACGCCATGAACCTGCAGCAACTCGAGCACCTGCTCGCGCTCGCCGAAACCGGCTCCTTCAGCCGCGCCTCCGAGAAGGTGCACCTCACGCAGCCCGCGCTCAGCCGCAGCATCCAGATGCTCGAGCAGGAGCTCGGCATGCCGCTCGTCGACCGCATCGGCAAGCGCAACGAGCTCACGCCCTTCGGCGCGATGGTGCTGGCGCGTGCGCGGCGCATCTCGAGCGAGGCGCAGGAGCTGCGCCGGGCCGCGGCGCTGCTGAGCGACGGGCAGGCGGGCCAGCTGCGGCTGGGCCTGGGCGCCGCGCCGGGCGCGCTGTTCTCGGCGCCGCTCCTGATCCACATGCTGCGCGACTACCCGCGCGTCGGCCTCGAGCTGCACGGCGGCGGGCCCGAGCAGCAGCTCGCGGCGCTGCGCGCGCGTGCCATCGATGCACTGCTGATCACCTACCGCGCGCTCTCGCCGAGCGAGGACCTGCGCATCGAGGTGCTGCCCACCCTGCGTTCGGGTTTCGTCTGCCGGCGCGGCCATCCGCTGGCACAGCGCCTGCGCGAGGCGGGCGCGCTGGCCTTCGCCGAGCTCGCGCGCTTTCCGCTGATCTCCACGCGCGTGAGCGACGACGTCGCGCGCCGCCTGGTCGAGCGCTACGGCAGCGAGGCCAGTCCGCAGCGCTGGCTGCAGGTGTCCTCGGAAGAGATCGGCGTGCTGGTGGAAGCCGTGCGCAACACCGACGCGATCTTCCTCGGCGTGCTCGCCGTCACGCGCGCGCTGCGCGACGGCGGCGAACTGATCGAGCTGGCCGTGGCGCCGCAGGCCGGGCTCGATGCGCAGTTCGCCTTCGTCACGCTCGAGGGCCGCACCGAGGCGCCCGCGCTGCAGATCGTGCGCGGCTTCTGCATGGCGCTGGCGCGCGCGGAGTCGGCGGCCGAGCAGGGGTAGCCGTCAGCCGGGGTCGGCCGCGAAATCCACCTGGTGCCGCGCGATCCGCAGATCGCCCAGCGCCTCGCGCACGCGCAGGTGCGCCGGATGCGTGGCATAGCCGTCGAGCGCGGCCTGGCTGTCGAACTCCGAATACAGCACCACGTCGCAGGCATAGGCGACGCGGCTCGAATCGATGCCGACCTCGATGCGCAGCAGGCCCGGGACCTGGCCGCGCAGCGATTCGAACTGTTGCTTCACGAACCGGGTGGCGCGCGCCTTCTCCTCGGGCGTGTCGGCGCGCAGGTCCCACATCACGATGTGCTTGAACATGGCGCGGGGGAATGAAGGACGAAGATCACGCGAGGGCTCCAGCTGCCGCGGGGCAGGAAAGGAGCCCGCGGCGTGCGGACGATGGTATGCAGGCGCGGCGCGAAAGACCGCCTCGCGGCTGGAGAACAGTTTTCCGCTGGCGGCGCTCCGGGCTCAGCCGCGCGGCGGCCGCTTCGCGATGCCCATGGTCTTCGCGAGGATGCCGAGCATCACCTCGTCGGCGCCGCCGCCGATCGAGGCCAGGCGGCCGTCGCGGTACAGCCGCGAGACGCGGTTCTCGAGCGTGAAGCCCATGCCGCCCCAGAACTGCAGGCAGGTGTCGGCCACCTCGCGCGTGAGCCGGCCGGTCTTGAGCTTGGCCATCGAGGCCAGTTCGGTCACGTCCTGGCCCTGCACGTGCAGGTCGCAGGCGCGGTAGGTCAGCGCGCGCAGCGCCTCGACCTCGGTCTTGAGCTCGGCCAGCTTGAACTGCACCCACTGCTGGTCGGCCAGCGTGCCGCCGAACAGCTTGCGCTGCTGGGCCCATTCGATGGTCTGCGCGATGCAGTCGTCCATCGGCTCGAGCGAGCTGGCCGCGCACCACAGCCGCTCTTCCTGGAACTGCTGCATCTGGTAGACGAAGCCCTGGCCTTCCTCGCCGATGCGGTAGCGCTGCGGCACGCGCACGTTGTCGAAATAGATCAGGCCGGTGTCGCTCGAGTGCATGCCGATCTTGCGGATCTTCTTCGCCTTCTCGATGCCGGGGCTGTCCATCGGCACGATCACCAGCGACTTGTTGCGGTGCACCGGACCGTCGCCAGTGTTGACCAGCATGCACATCCAGTCGGCCTGCAGGCTGTTGGTGATCCACATCTTCTGGCCGCTGATGAGGTAGTCGTCCCCATCCTTGCGCGCGTGGCTCTTGAGCCCGGCCACGTCGCTGCCCGCGCCCGGCTCGGACACGCCGATGCAGCCCACGGTGTCGCCCGCGATCGCCGGCGCGAGGAACTCGCGGCGCAGTTCGTCGCTGCCGAAGCGCGCGAGCGCGGGGGTGCACATGTCGGTCTGCACGCCGATCGCCATCGGCACGCCGCCGCAGCTCACGTGGCCCAGCGCCTCGGCCAGCGCCATCGCGTACGAGTAGTCGAGGCCGCCGCCGCCGTAGGCCTCGGGCTTGTTGAGGCCCAGCAGGCCCAGGTTGCCGAGCTTCTTGAAGACCTCGTGCGCGGGAAAGGTCTCGGCCGCCTCCCACTCGTCGACGTGCGGATTGATCTCCTCGTCGATGAAGCGGCGCAGGGTCTTCTGGATCTCGAGGTGTTCGTGCGTGTAGTGCATGGTGTCCATACGGGCGGGGCGCTCCCGGCCCCGATCGCAGGAACTCTAGGCGCGCCCCGGCCGCGGGGCTTGCGCCAACTAGCTGGTGCGCGCGCGGCGCGCCGTGGCCGGTGCCGGCCGCGCGTTCGAGGCGGCCGAGATCGGCGACTCGATGCTGTTGCCGGTGAGCACCCAGTAGATGAAGATCAGCACCGCGCCGGCCGTGCCGAACACCGTGAGGCCCATGTAGCTGCCGCCGATGGCGAGCGCGTCGAGCGGGGCGGCGGCGGTGCAGACCATGGTGGCCGCGCTCATGCCCACGTAGTGCATGGTGCAGACCGCCAGGCCCATCACGGCCGCGGCGCCGATCTGCAGGCTCAGCTTGCGCACGTTGAAGGCCAGCCACAGCGCTGCGGCCGCGGCGCTGATCGCGATCAGCACCGACAGCCCGACCGCCATCGGGTCGAACTGCATCGAGGCGCGCATGTTCATCGCGAACATGCCCATGTAGTGCATCACGCACACGCCCAGGCCGGCCAGCAGGCTGCCCGCGAGCCAGCCCGCGCGGCTGAACTTGCGGCGTCCGCCCGCGAGGTAGAGCGCGATGCCCGAGATCAGGATCGCCGCCACCAGCGACACCACGGTCAGCGGCATGTTGTAGGCGATCGAGATCGGCAGCCGGTACGCCAGCATGCCGATGAAGTGCATCGACCAGATGCCGATGCCGCCGAGCGCCACCGCGGCGCAGGCCACGGCCGCCAAGTTCGGGCGGCCGTCGGCGCCGACCATGCGGCCGGCGCAGATCAGCGCGGTCAGCGAGCCGGCGAAGGAGATGAAGTACGACAGTGCCACCAGCCCCAGCGAGTACTCGGGCGACAGCAGCTGGCCTGCGACGAGCGGTGTCATGGTTGTCCTTTCGACAGCAAAAACGGCACCGCTCGCCTCCGGAAATCGGTGGTACCGGACCGTTCCGGGCGAGTTTGTAATGTTTGTTTTTAAAAGTAAACTGGTTTTTTACAATTCCGTTTAGATTACTTTTTTCTTAATTTTTCAGCGCTGAGGCCGGATCCGGTATATCGCGTTGTTCCGGTCCGCCGCCATGTAGACCGTGCCGTCGGGCCCGATCGCCACGCCGGTCACCACATAGGGCGGCGGCAGTCCGGGCCCGGGCGCCAGGCCGATCGGCAGGTTCTCGGCGATGGTGCGGCGCGAGCCATCGGCCGGGTCGATCTCCACCAGCCGCCGCGCCGCGCTCTCGGCCACCACGAAGCTGCCCCAGGGCGTCTGCGCCAGGCCCTCGGGCAGCGCGAGCTTGTCGGCGATGGTGCGCAGCGGCGCGCTGGCATCGAGCGGAATGCGCAGCAGCTTGCCGGCCGCCTCGGTCACGTAGAGCGCGCCGTCGCGGCCGATCACCATCTGCACCGGCCCGTTGAGCCCGCTCGCGATCACCTGCCGCTCGGCGAACTTCGCGCCGCTCGCGCGCGTGATGCTGCCGGTGGCAATCTCGGCGTAGATCACGCTGCCATCGGGCATCGGGATCGCGTCGAACGGGGCCTTCAGGCCGTGGATCGTCTCCACCGTCTTCAGCGTCTGGCGGTCGACCAGCTGCACCGTGCCCGTGAACCACGAGCTCAGCGCGAACAGCCGCGCCGAGAGCCCGACCGCGAACGGGTACTCGAGCTCGGGCTCGCGCTGCATGCGGAACACGTCGCGCACCTCGCCGTTGCGCACGTCCACCCGCCGGAAGCCGAACACGTCGGCGACCCAGAGGTCGTTGCCGTCGAGCTTCATGCCGGCCGGCACCGCGAGCTTGCCGCCGGTGAGCGTGCGCAGTTCGCCGGTGGCGGGCTCGAAGGCCATGACCTCGTTGTCGGCCATGTTCGAGATGTAGATCGTGCCCTCGGGCGCGATCGCGAGGTTGTCGAGCGAGGGCTTGAGCTGCTTCGCGACCGTCTTGCGGCCGGTGGCGAGCTCGACCTTCACGAGTTCGCCGCTGCGCGCGTCGACCACCCAGAGGTTGCCCTTGCCGTCGAGGTTGGCCGCGGCCGGGATCTGGAAGCCGTCGGCGATCGGCGTGATGCGCCCGTCGGCCGGATCGATCTTCACCACCTGGTTCTTGAACCACAGCGGTCCGTAGAGCATGCCGTCGGGCCCGACCTCGAAGCCGTTGAAGCCGCCCATGTCCTTGCGGATCAGCCGCGGCGGCTTCTGGCCCGCGCGGTCGATTTCCCACAGCGCGTCGCCGAGGAACACCTGCGAGGCGTAGAGCTTGCCGTTGCGCGGGTCGAAGGCCAGCGAGTTGAGGCCGGGCAGGTCCTTGGCGAGGACGCGCATGGGGGCGCTGTCGTTCTCGCGGTAGCGCAGCATGCCCATGAGGTAGTTGGTCCAGGCCATCTCGCCTTGAGGGCCGATGGCGATGTCGTCGGACTGGCCTTCGGGGGCGTCGATCAGGATCTTGGCCGCACCTGTTTTTCTGTCGACTTCCCAGAGGGTGTTGCCCAGGACCGAGCCTGCTAGCAGACGGCCCTTTTGGTCGATGGCCAGGCCGTGGACGCCGGAGAAGGAGGAGGGGGGGACAAGGGGCTCTGGGGGGTGCCAGGCTGTGGGTCTTGTGGTGACGAGAGGGGTGGCCGGTGCGGGTGTGGGCTCTGGTGTCTGTGCGACTGCTGGGGTCGTTGACGGTTGGCTCGTTGTCGTTGTTGTCGTGCTGCAGGCTGTGAGCCAGATGGCTGTGGTGGCGATCGCGAAGCGACGGAACAGGGGGCAGGTGGGCACGGGGTCTCCTTCTCTCTTCTCTTTGTTCGGCGTTGTTTGAGGCGCGCGGGGGAGTCTAGGGAATGTGGAGGGGGAATTGGTCGCTGGTGAGACAGGGGTTCGGGTTTTCTTCAGGTGCTGCCTCTTGGTTGGGCCGTTGGCCGGGTCTCGCCCCGGCGGGCGAGTCACTTTCTCTTGTCTCGCCAAGAGAAAGTAACCAAAGAGAAGGCGACCCCGCTGTCTGTGTCCCTTCGCTTCGCTACGGGCAACCTGCGGTGCTCGGGGAAAGCGGGGGTCCGCAGAACTCGCTGCACTTCGTTCCGCTCAGACAGCTGCGGCCCTTATCCCGCTTTCCCCTGCGCTCCTCGGCACAGCCAGAGGGGATCAGGGTCAACGCGCCGTGGCGCGTCCTTGTGTGGTGAGTGCGCATGCGTAGGCCCTGGATCTTTCGCTGAGGCCGAGCGAAGCGAAGGCCTGTCGGGTATCTGCGGCCGAGCGCAGCGACGGCCCGAACCACCCCTCTGGCTGCGCCGAGGAGCGCAGCGTTTCGCGGATCAGGGCTCGCAGCTGTTTGAGCGAAGCGAGTTCTGCGAGACCCCGCGAAACGCGAGCACCGCAGGTTGCCCGTAGCGAAGCGGAGGGTCGCAGACAGTGGGGTCGCCTTTCTTTGCTTCCTTTCTTTGGCGAGACAAAGAAAGGGAGTCGCCCGCCGGGGCGAGACCCGGCCTACTGCCTAAACAAAAAAAAGCACGCCCTCGGCACAAGAGCAACGCCAATCAAGCCCTGAACCTCTTCCGAGTCAAAGCCAACGCCACCCAAAACGCCACCCCCGCATAAACCACCAGCACAGCAACATGCCGACCCCACCCCACAGGCCACTGATCCATGAACAACGGCCGAACCAACGCCACGGCATTCGCCAACGGCAACCACCCCGCCACCACCTGCACAGCCCCAGGCAGTTGCTCGAGCGGAAAGAACACCCCACTCAAGAACATCATCGGCGTCATGAACAAGGTGAAGTAGTAGGTGAAGAAGTCATACCCCTTCGCCATCGCATTGAAGATCAGCGCGATCGATGAAAACGTGACCCCCGCCCCCGCCAGCACCAGCCACGCCACGAACAGCTTCGGACTGTGGCTGATCCCCAGCCCCAGCATCACGAACAGGATCGCCGTCACCGTGAAGATCGACTTGAACGCCGCCCACAGCATCTCCGCCAGCACGATGTCGTCGAGCCCCACCGGCGCGTTCATGATCCCGTCCCACGTCTTCTGCACGTGCATGCGCGAGAACGCCGAATACAGCGCCTCGAACGAGGCCGCGTTCATCGCGCTCATGCAGATCGAGCCGCTCGCCAGGAACAGGATGTAGGGCACCTTCGTCTCGCCCACGCTCACCTGCCCCACCAGCGCCCCCATGCCGTAGCCGAAGGCCACGAGCCAGATCAGCGGCTCGGCGATGTTGCCGATCAGGCTCGGGATCGCGAGCTTGCGCCACACCAGCAGGTTGCGCAGGAACACGGGCCACCAGCGCATCGACAGCTGGGGCGGCCGCCACGCGGAAGGCGAGGGTGGCGAAGAAGAGGAGGGCTCGGTGGCGAGGGTCGGGGTGGTCATGCGATGCGATCGGTGGGTGTCTCTGATGTTCTCGTGGCGTGGCGCGTCACAGGCGTCAGCCGTCCTCGCGAATCTGCCGCCCCGTGAGCTTGAGGAACAGGTCCTCGAGGTTCGCGGGCCGGTGGAAGGTGCGCAGGCCCGGGTGCTGCGACAGCGCCTCGAGCAGGCGGCGCGCGTCCTGCGTGTAGAAGAACACCGTCTCGCCGCTGACCTCCACGCGCGCGGCCAGGGCGCGCAGAGCGTCGACGTTCGCCAGCGCGAGCGCGCCGTTGCCGTAGACCTCGACCACGTCGGGCTCGAGGTGCTCGGCGATCAGGTCGCGCGGGCGGCCCTCGGCGATCTTGCGGCCGTGGTCGAGCACCAGCAGGCGCGAGCACAGGCGCTCGGCCTCGTCCATGAAGTGGGTGGTCAGCAGGATCGACTTGCCCTGCTGCAGCAGCACCTGCAGGCGCTCCCACATCAGGTGGCGCGCCTGCGGGTCGAGGCCGGTGGTGGGCTCGTCGAGCAGCAGCAGCTTGGGGTCGTTGACCAGCGCGCGCGCCAGCGAGAGCCGGCGCCGCATGCCGCCCGAGAGCTCGCCGGGCTTGGCATCGGCCTTGTGCGAGAGCGCCGCGAACTCGAGCAGCTGCGGCACGCGCTCGCGCACCTGCTTCTTCGCGAAGCCGAAGTAGCGGCCGTAGACCACGAGGTTCTCGGCGCAGCTGAAGTCGGGGTCGAGGGTGTCGAACTGCGACACCACGCCGAGCTGCGCCTTGATCGCGAGCGCGTCGCGCGGCATCTGCAGGCCCAGCGCCTCGATGCTGCCGCCGTCGGGCGCGGTGAGGCCCAGGCACATGCGGATGGTGGTGGTCTTGCCGGCGCCGTTCGGGCCGATCACGCCCAGGCATTCGCCGGGCGCGATGTCGAACGAGAGATCGTCGACCACCGTGGTGTCGCCGTAGCGCTTGCGCAGGTTCGCCACGCGAAAGAGCGGCGCGGCGGGCGCGGCGGCCGGCGAGGGGGGAACGGCAGCTTGGGAGGAGGAGTACACGGGCTGGACCTGGAAGGAGAAAGACGAGGAGGGCCGCGGAACGCGACGATTCTGACGCAGGCCGGCGCGCGGCGCCGTCCGTCGGAGGACCAGGGTTCATCGCGAGTCCACGGCGCGCGCGAGCGATACACAATCGCGGCTTCGCCGGCCCCGGCCGCGTTCCGTCCACGCATCCTTTCGTCCGAACTTCCATGCAGACCCGCCACAGGCCGTGCACTTTCTTCCTCCGGGGCCGCGGCCGATGACGGCGTCGACCGCGTCGCGGCCCTGGCGTGCGCTGCTGCTCGTGCTGTGCAGCGCGCTGCTCGCGGCCTGCGCGCCCTTCCATCGCTCGATCGGCGCGGCGGAGCGCGCGAAGCTGCCCGAGGTCGACGTGCGCGTGGTGGTCGCGCAGGAGAGCTTCATGTTCTCGGCCCAGCCGCCCGGCGCGGCCGCGGCGCTCGGCGGCGGCATGATCGGCGCGCTGATCGACTCCTCGGTGCAGCAGGCGCGGCAGAAGGAGATGAGCGCCGAGGTCGGCGCCACGGTCGGGCCGCTGCTCGACTACGACTACCGCACCGAGGCCGGCATCGCGCTCGGCGAGATCGGTGCCACCGGCCTCTATCCGCCGCTGCGCATCGCCTCGGCGCAGGTGCTGCCCGCGATGCCGCCCAAGGCGCAGCACGAGGCGCGCATCGCGGCCACGCGCAACGGGCCCGCCTACCTCGTGCTGCTGCTGCAGTACGCGCTCGAGCCGGGGCTCGGCGCCTTCACCACGCGCACCACCGCGCTGCTGTGGCAGGGTGGCGGCAGCGAGCCGGTCTACCGCGCGGGCGCGATCTACCAGTCGCCGATCGGCGGCGGCACGCGGCCCACGGTGGTGCGGCGTCTGGTCGCCAACGATGGGCAGGCGCTGCGCGCCGTGATGCGCGACTCGGTGATGCAGACCCTGCGCCTGTTCGCGCTCGACATCGCGGGCGCGCGCGCGGGGCCGGTGAAGACCGCGCGCTTCAACGTCAACGGCACCTGGGTCGTGATCGGCGGCCAGGGCATCGAGGACACGCAGGCCGGCGCGCCGCGCGTGCTGTTCCGCGACGAGGACAAGGCGCTCTATTCGATCCGGAGCACCGTGCCATGACGCGCCTTCGCTTCCATCGCACCGCGGCGCTCGTGCTGCTGGCCTGCGCGCTGACGCCGTGGGCGCACGCGGTCGACGAGAACGAGCCGCTGAGCATGGTCTTCGAGTCCTCGCCCGAGCCCGGGCAGCGGCCCGACGAGGCCCCGGTGCTGGCGTTCCGCATCGCGCAGCGCTGCACGCTGTTCGTCGCGCGCGTCGACGACATCCGCCGCAACAAGAGCCACATGGGCAACCTCACGCGCATGATGCCGACGGTGCATGCCACGCCGCGCCGCGTGGAGTCGCTGCGCGGCGGAGATGCCGTGCCCTGGGTGCGCGACGCGCTGCTGGCCACGCGCCGCTACGGCTTCGACACGCTCGCGGCCGCGCCGCCGGCCGCGGGCCTGGCGCGCCGCCAGCTCGGCGCCGAGGTCTCGCTGCGGCTCGCGCATGCCTGGTCGGTCGACCTCAACCTGGTGTCGCACGTGGCGATCAAGGTCGACTATCGGCTGCCGGGCGGCGCCACCGTCTCGCGCCAGTACCACGGCATGGGCACGCGCGCCAACTGGGCCAGCGCCAACGGCGAGTTCATGACGGTGCTGAACCTCGGCCTCGAGGAAGCCGTGCGCGGCATGGTCAACGACGCCGAGCGGCTGTGCGACGGCCGGCCGCTGCCGCCCGAGGCACCCTGAGCGACAGGGCTACATCCGCAGCCCGGTGAACTCGTCCTTCATCCAGTCGATGAAGGCACGCGTGCGCGCCGGCAGCAGCCGCGCGTTCGGATAGACCACGCTGACCGGGCGCGGCGGCGGTTCGAAGTCCTCGAGCACCAGCGCGAGCCGGCCCTGCGCCACCAGCGGCAGCACCTGGTAGGAGAAGAAGGTGCCGAAGCCCATGCCGGCGGCGCAGGCCTCGACGGCGGGTGCGAGGTGGTTGAACTCGAGCCGCGTGACGGTCGCCACATGGATGGTGCGGCTGCCTTCGTGAAAGCTCCATTGCGCGGGCGCGTCGATCCGGCCGCGCACCGCGGGCGCGCCGGCCAGGTCGCGCGGATGGCGTGGCGTGCCGTGGCGCTTCAGGTAATCGGGGCTCGCGGCCACCACGCGGCGGATGCTGCCGAGGGTCTGCGCGACCAGCGAGGAATCTTCGAGGCTGCCGATGCGGATGCCGACGTCGATGCCTTCCTCGAGCAGGTTCACCGTGCGGTCGTACAGCAGCACGCTGCAGCGCACGCGCGCATGGCGCTGCATGAAGCGCGTGATCGCGGGCGCCACGTACATGTGGCCGAACAGCACTGGCGCGGTGATCGCGAGCCGGCCCTCGGGCTCGCGCGCCTCGGCCTGCAGCGCGAGGTCGGCGGCATCGGCCGCCAGCAGCACCTCGCGCGCGGCGGGCAGGTAGTGGCGGCCTTCCTCGGTCAGCGACAGCCGCCGCGTGGTGCGATGGAACAGCCGCACGCCCAGGTGCGCCTCGAGCGCCGCGAGCGCGCGCACCACCGCGGGCAGCGAGCTGCCGAGCGCCTCGGCGGCGCGGGTCAGGCTGCCCTGGTCGGCAATCTGCACGAAGGTCTGCATGGCCTTGAAGCGATCCATCGGGCGATTAGATCGGATTCATCCGAAAAACGCAGCAGTCAAATCCGGGGATGCGTATTTATTCGATCGACGCAAGAGCGAAGAATCGATGCCGACGCCATCACTTCGAGGATTTCGCCCATGACCGCTCCCCGCCAACCGGCCCGGCCCATCAAGCTCTACGGCACGCCGGTCTCGGGCCACGTGCATCGCGTGCGCCTGTTCCTGACGCTGCTCGACCTGCCCTTCGAGGCCATCGACATCGACATGCGCGCCCGCGCCAACCGCGCGCCCGATTTCCTCGCGCGCAATGCCTTCGGCCAGGTGCCGGTGATCGAGGATGGCGAGCTCACGCTCGCCGACTCGAACGCGATCCTGGTCTACCTCAACGAGCGCTATGCCCCCGACCCCGGCCGCTGGATGCCGCGCGATGCCTACGGCGCGGCGCAGGTGCAGCGCTGGTTCTCGGTGGCCGCGGGCCAGCTCGCCTTCGGGCCGGCGGCCGCGCGCGTTTACGCGCTGTTCGGCCGGCCCGACGATCCGAGCGAGGTGCGCAAGCGCGCCCATGCGCTGTTCGAGGTGATGGAGCAGCATCTCGCGGCCCAGCCCTTCCTGGCCGGCGAATCGGTCACGCTGGCCGACATCGCGAACTACGCCTATGTGGCCCATGCGCCCGAGGGCGGCGTGCCGCTCGATGCCTATGCGAACGTGCGGCGGTGGCTCGCGCGCGTCGAGGCGCTGCCGGGCTTCGTGCCGATGGTGCGCTCGCCGGTCGCGCGGGCCGCCTGAGAGCTTTCGCCATGATCGACATCCCCTTCCACGCCGGCGAGCGCGCGATGCAGCTGCAGGCCGGCTCGCGCGAGGTCATGGCCATGGCGGGGCCGCGCGTGATCCGCGACTTCATGCCCGACCAGCACCGCGATTTCTTCGCGCTGCTGCCCTTCCTCGTCACCGGCAGCATCGACGCACAGGGCCAGCCCTGGGCCAGCATGCTGGCCGCGCCGGCGGGCTTCGCGCATTCGCCCGACCCGGCGCACCTGCGCATCGATGCGCTGCCCGATGCCGGCGATCCGCTCGCGGCCTCGCTGCGCGACGGCGCGACGCTCGGGCTGCTCGGCATCCAGCCGCACACGCGGCGGCGCAACCGCATGAACGGCACGGTCGAGGCGCTCGACGCGGCGGGCTTCACGCTCGAGGTGCAGCAGAGCTTCGGCAACTGCCCGAAGTACATCCAGGCGCGCGAGCCCGCCTACCGGCCGCCGGCCTCGGCGCCCGCGGCGGTGCAGCGGCTCGATGGGCTCGACGACGCGGCACGCGCCTTGATCCGGCGCGCCGACACGTTGTTCATCGCGAGTGCCCATCCCGCGAGCGCGGCCATCGCCGGCGACGAGGTCGATGCCAGCGCGCGCGGCGTCGACGTCTCGCACCGCGGCGGCCGGCCCGGCTTCGTGCGCGTGGACGACATCGGCGGCGGCGTGCTGACGGTGCCCGACTTCACGGGCAACCGCTTCTTCAACACCCTGGGCAACCTGCTGGCCTATCCGCGCGCGGGCCTGTTGTTCGTCGACTTCGACAGCGGCGAGATGCTGCATGTCGCGGCCACGGCCGAGATCGTGATCGACGGGCCCGAGCTCGCGTCCTTCGAAGGCGCCGAGCGGCTGCTGCGGCTGCGCGTGCAGCAGGTGCTGCGCCGGCCCGGCGCGCTGCCGCTGCGCTGGGGCGCGGCGCAGCTGTCGCCGTTCCTGGAACGCATGGGGCAGTGGGCCGAGGCAACGGCCTGAGTACCGGGCGCCGTGTTCAGTCGAACTGCGGAATGCGCCCGTTGACCGAGGGCCGATAGCGCCAGCCGCGCTCGAGCAGCCGCTCGACCTCGGCGCGGCGCTCGCGCAGCAGGGCCTCGAGCCCGGCCGCCGCGAGCGTGCAGGCCAGCGCCTGTCCCGGGCACGCATGCAGGCCATGCCCGAAGCCCAGCATGCGGCGCCGCGCGCGCAGCGGCTGGAAGCGATCGGGCTCGGGATTGAAGGCCGGGTCGCGATTCGCCGCCGCCAGCACCAGCAGCACCGCATCGCCCGCGGCCAGCGTCGTACCCGCGATGTCCACCGGCTCGGCCACGAAGCGCCGCGTGTTGTGCACGGAAGGGTCGTGGCGCGCGGTCTCCTGCACCACCATCTGCAGCCCGTCGCGCGTGGCCGCGGCCTCGCGCGCGGCCGGTTCGCGCCGCCAGGCGATCAGGCCGTTGCCGAGCAGGCCGGCCGTGGCATCGCAGGTCTGCGACAGCAGGCCGACGAGGTTCGCGAGCAGCGCACGCGAGGGCGGCGTGCCCGCGGGTTCGGCCTCGCGCACCGCCGCGAGCAGCGTGCCGCGCGCGGCCGGTGCGTCGGCCACCAGGGCTTCGAAGCGCGTCATCAGCGCGGCCGCCGCAACGCTCGCCGCACGCAGCTGCGCTTCGCTCGACAGCGGCGACAGGCAGGCCACGAAGTCGCGCATCCAGCCATCGACCCGCGGCAGCGCCGCATCGCCGAAGCCCAGCAGCCGCGCCACCGCGCGCAGCGGGATCGAGAACAGCGCGTCCGACAGCGGCAGCGCGCGCGTGAGCGCGGCCGTTTCGAGCGCGGTGGCATGCGCGCCCTGCAGGTCGAGGCCCGCGAGCGCGCGCTGCAGCGCGGGCCGGTGCGCCGCGCCTTCGTTCATGCGCACCAGGTGGCCGAAGACCTCGCCCGCGGGCTGGCCGACGATGGCGCGCGGCACCGGCTCGGCGGCCGGGCGCACGCGCAGCGCGCCGTGGACCTGCAGCAGCGTCTCGATGACCTCGGCGCGGCTCGCGACCCACAGGCGCAGCGTGGCGTTCCAGGCCAGCGGCGGGCCGTCGCGCAGGGTGGTGTAGTAGGGATAGGGATCGGGATGCACGACGGCCTTGACGGGGTCGGCCGGGGGCATCGTCTCGAGGGTGGGGTGCGGCGTGCTCATGGCCGAAGTCTGCGCCGCCCGTGTCCGCCACACTTCGCTCGCGGCCGAAGTGTGGGATGGCATGGCGCCTTAGGATCGCCGCATGAACACCGCCGCCTCCGCGAACCCGGACCTCCAGCTTGCCCGCCTCGCCGGCGCCATCGCCGAGCCCGCGCGCGCCCGCATGCTCAGCTGCCTGATGGACGGCCATGCGCGCACCGCCACCGAGCTCGCGACCGTGGCCGAGGTCGCGCCCTCGACCGCGAGCGCGCACCTCGCGCGGCTCAAGGAGGAACGGCTGGTCGCGCTGCTGGTGCAGGGCAAGCACCGCTACTTCCGGCTCGCCGACGACGACGTGGCGGCCGCGCTCGAAGGCCTGATGGTGGTGGCCGGCGCGCCGCGCGTGGCCGGGTTCAAGCCCAGCACGCCGAGCCGGCTGCGCAGCGCGCGCACTTGCTACGACCACATGGCCGGCACGGCGGGCGTCGCGCTGCACGACCGGCTGCATGCGCAGGGCTGGCTCAGCGGCCTCGCGAGCGGCTCCTACGAACTCACGACCGAGGGCGCGGTCGCGCTCGAGAGCCTGGGCGTGGAGGTCGACGCGGTGCGGCGTTCGCGCCGCCGCTTCGCCTGCGCCTGCCTCGACTGGAGCGAGCGCCGCCCGCACCTGGGCGGCGCGCTCGGCGCCGCGTGGCTGCAGCTCTCGCTGAAGCGCGGCTGGGTGCGCCAGGAGCTCGACGGCCGCGCGCTGGCGCTCACGCCCAAGGCCGTGCGCGAGATGCCCGAGCTGTTCGCGGGTGCCTGATCGGGCTCGAATCAGGCCTTGAGCTTGAGCAGGTAGATCAGCGGGCCCGCCATCGCGGTGTCGAGCTCGAGGAAGCCCTCGAAGTCCTTGCCCGCCATCCAGTAGGCGTCCCAGTTGTTCTTCCGGATGGTCTTCTGCCAGAGGTCGGCCACGGTCGCGCGACGCACCGCCTCGAGCAGCACCGCGCGCCGCTCGGGCGTCACCTTCTTGCCGGTGAGCACGCCGCGCCAGTTGGCGAGGTCGGCGTCCACGCCCTGCTCGCGCACCGAGGGGATGCCGAGGAAGGGGCGCCTGGCCGACACGCCGATGGCGCGCAGCTTGCCGCTCGCGAGGGCCTCGCTGAATTCGCTGTAGCCCGAGATGCCGGCCGCCGACTTGCCCGACTCGAGCGACTCCACCACCTGCGCGCCGCCCGGGTGCGGCTGGTAGATCAGCGCCGCGGTGTTGCCCGCCACGCGCGCCAGCATGCCGGCGTACATGTGGTCCACGCCGCCGGCCGAACCGCCGGCGATCACCGTCCTGGCGGCGTCGGCGCGCAACTGGGCGATCAGGTCCTTGGGCGTCTTGATCGGCGAATCGGCGCGCACCGCCACCACCTCGTAGTCGCTCGTGAGGCGCGCCACCGGCGCCACCTGGGCCAGCGTCACGGCCGGCTTCTGCAGCGCCACCGCGCCGACCATCACCATGCCGCTCATCAGGATCGCGTCGGGGTCGGCGTCGTACTTCTCGACGTACTTCGCGAGGCCGATGGTGCCGCCCTTGCCGCCGATGTTCTCGTAGACCACGTCGCCCACCGCGCCCGAGGCCAGCATCGCGGCGCCGAGCGCGCGGCCGGTCTGGTCCCAGCCGCCGCCCTCGTTGGCGGGGATCACGATGCGCAGCTTCGCGGTCAGCTGCGGCTCGGCCGCGCGCGCGGCCCCCGTTCCCAGCACGGCCATCGCGCCCAGCCAGGCATGGAAGCGCCGGCGTCCGGGCGAAGGCGGCAGGGCGGTCGGGTGCGGCATGTTTGTTTCCGATTGTCTAAAAAGGTAAACAAATGATGGCGCAAGGCGCCTGTCGTGTCGGTGACAGGCATCCAGGGGAAAACCCGGGGAATGGGCCCTCGGCCCTGCCAAATGCGGAACTAAGTCACGCTTTGGGTCGACGCGGCCTCACTGGAACGCCACTTCCGCGAAGCTGCGCAGCTTGCGGCTGTGCAGCCGGGTCGAGCCTTCCTGGCGCAGGATCTCGATCGCGCGCATGCCGATGCGCAGGTGCTGCTCCACGCGCTCGCGGTAGAAGTGGTTGGCCATGCCGGGCAGCTTGATCTCGCCGTGCAGCGGCTTGTCGCTGACGCACAGCAGGGTGCCGTAGGGCACGCGGAAACGGAAGCCGTTGGCCGCGATGGTCGCGCTCTCCATGTCGAGCGCCACCGCGCGGCTCTGGCTGAAGCGGCGCTGCGGCTGGTTGCCGGGCAGCAGCTCCCAGTTGCGGTTGTCGGTGCTCGCCACCGTGCCGGTGCGCATGATCTTCTTGAGCTCGGGCCCCTCGCACTTGGTGACGTCGGCCACCGCCTGCTCGAGCGCGAGCTGGATCTCCGACAGCGCGGGGATCGGCACCCACAGCGGCAGCTCCTCGTCGAGCACGTGGTCCTCGCGCACGTAGGCGTGGGCCAGCACGTAGTCGCCGAGCTGCTGCGTGTTGCGCAGGCCCGCGCAGTGGCCCAGCATCATCCAGGCATGCGGGCGCAGCACCGCGATGTGGTCGGTGATGGTCTTGGCATTGGCCGGGCCGACGCCGATGTTGACCATGGTGATGCCGCTGCAGTCCTCGCGCACCAGGTGGTAGGCCGGCATCTGCGGCAGCCGCGGCGGCGCCGTGCCCTGGCTGCCGTCGAGCAGGTGGCCGAAGGTGGCGCTGGCGCCGGCCGAGAGCCCGCGCCGGCGCGTCACCACGTTGCCGGGCTCGATGAAGGCGATGTACTCGCTGTGCTCGTCGGCCATCGCCTCGTGGCCCAGGCGCACGAACTCGTCGATGTAGAACTGGTAGTTGGTGAACAGCACGAAGTTCTGGAACCAGTCGGGCAGGGTGCCCGTGTAGTGGCGCAGCCGGTGCAGCGAGTAGTCGACGCGCGCGCCCGTGAACAGCGCCAGCGGTTGCGCCTCGCCGGGCAGCGCCTCGAAGGTGCCGTTGGCGATGCCGTCGTCCATCGCGCCGAGGTCGGGCAGGTCGAACACGTCGCGCATCAGCGCGCGCCGCTCGGGGCTCATCGTGCCCTCGATGTGGTCGTTCTCGGCGAACGAGAAATGGATCGGGATCGGCTGCGTGCTGGTGCCCACCTCGAGCTCGACCTGGTGGTTCTCGAGCAGCAGCCGGAACTGGTCGAGGTAGTAGCGCGCATAGAGGTCGGGCCGCGTCAGCGTGGTCTCGTAGCGCCCGGGCCCGGCCACGAAGCCGTAGCTCAGGCCGGCATTGGCCGGCGGCGTGTGGCGCGCCACCGTGTGGGTGTGGACCCGCACGAAGGGATAGCAGGCGCGCACGCGGCCCGGCAGCTCGTCGCCGTCCACGAAGCGCAGCATCGATTCGCGCAGATGGGCGAGTCCGCCCTGGTAGATGGCCTTCACCTGGTCGAGCGCGGCGGCGGCGTCGGTGAAGCGGGCGGGTGCGACGAAGGGGGGCATGTAGGGCATGGCGGCATTGTGCAATGCCGTCATGACCGCTCGCGGGCTGGAGCCTCAGGCCAGCAGGCAGCCCAGCACCTTCGCGAGCATGTCGTCCACATCCGCCGCGGGCACCGCGCCCGGCAGCGCGATGTCGCCGTGCATCACGAACACCGGCTTGCCCCACTTCAGGCCCATCGCCATCTCCGACAGCGTGCCCATGTTGCCGCCGATGGCGACCAGGCACAGGCCGCTGCGCGCGACGATGCCGTTGCGCAGCTCGCCCATGCCGGTGGGGATGGCGACGCCGAGCCATTCGTTGGCGTTGCGGTCGTCGTCCTCGGGCAGGATGCCCACGGCGATGCCGCCGGCCTCGGCGGCGCCGCGCGAGGCCGCGGCCATCACGCCGCCGCGCCCGCCGCACACCACCGCCATGCCGGCGCCGGCCAGTGCATGCGCGACCGCATGGGCGGCCTCGCACTCGGCGGGCCCGCCATCGCCGGGGCCGATGATCGCCACCGGCTGGCGATGGCGTTCGGGCCCGCGCTGCCGCTGCGCGAGGCGCGCGAGCGCCTCAATGACCGGCGCCGACCGCACCGCGTTCACGCCTTCGCGCAAGCACATCGCCCACTCCCATCACGATCACGCACACCACCATCAACACCAGCGACAGGGCCGCCGCCACCGCGAAATCGGAACCGCCGTCGCCCACCTGCGCCAAGAGCATCAGCGGCAGGATGTTGAGCTGCGTGCCCACCAGCGCCAGCGCCGTGCCGTAGGTGCCCATCGCGATCGCGGCCACCATGCAGGCGTTCGACAGCACCGAGGGCGCGACCTCGGGCAGCACCGTGTCCCAGAAGGCCCGCGCGCGCGAGGCGCCGAGCGTGCGCGCGGCCTGCGCCGGGCGCGGGTCGAGGTTGGCGAACACCGGGTACAGCGACAGCGCCACGCGCGGGATCAGGTAGTAGGCATAGGCGAAGCCCAGGCCCGACACGCTGTAGATCCAGCTGCCGAGCACGGCGGGATCGGCGCCGAGCCCGGCCATGAGCTGGGTCACGAAGCCCGCGCGGCCGAAGGCCAGGATGAAGCCGTAGGCGATCACCAGCCCCGAGAAGGCCAGCGGCAGGCCCAGCAGGGTCATCAGCCACTGGCGCCGCGCGGCCGGCTGGCGCGCGAGCTCGATCGCGATGCAGGTGCCGACCAGCGCCGACACCGCGCCCGCCGCCAGCCCGAGCGCCAGCGTGTTGCGCAGCGCGCCGAAGAACAGCGGGTTGCCGACCAGCCGGCCGAAGGCGCTGCCGCGCTCGGCGAAGGCCTCGGGCAGCAGCGCAGCCAGCGGCACCGCGAAGAACAGCGCCATGAAGGCCCAGGCGGGCCAGGCACCGAAGCGTCTCATCACGAAGCGCCTACTTCCCCAGCGCGGCCTGGGCCCAGAGCTTGTCGAGCTCGGCCTTGCGCTCCGAGGCCTTCACCACGTCGAGCGGGCGGATCTGCGGCGCGGCCGGCATCTTCGCGGCGACGTCGGCGGACAGCGGCGTGCCCGGCACCGCGGGCCGCACGAAGCCCTGCGCGAACAGCGACTGGCCGGCCTCGCTCATGATGAAGTTGAGCCACAGCTTGCCGGCGTTCGGGTTCGGGCCGTTCTTCACCAGGCTGATCGCATAGGGCGCGGCCACGCTGGCCTCCTTCGGGATCACGACCTCGACCGCGTCGCCCATGCCGTCGACATGCTTGGCCTTGAGGCCGTCGTTCTCGTAGCTGATCCAGACCGGGATCTCGCCCTTGAGGAACTTGGCGTAAGGCGTGGTGCCTTCCACGCGCAGCACGTTGCCGGCCGCATGCAGCTTGCCGAGGTAGTCGGTGCCGGGCTGCACGTTGTCGACGCCGCCGCCGTTGGCATAGGCCGCGGCGAAGGTCAGCACCTGGCCGATGCCGGTGGAGCGCGGGTCGAGGTAGACCACCGTGCTCTTGAACTCGGGCTTGAGCAGGTCGGCCCAGCCGGTGGGCACGTTCTTCACCAGCTTCCTGTTCACGAGGAACGCGATGTTGAGCGTGTGGATGGTGAACCAGCGACCCTCGGCCTCGCGGAACACGGCCGGCAGCTTGTCGAAGTTGACGGGCTTGAACGGCGCGACCACGTCCTTCTTCGCGGCATCGACGGCCGAGGCCGCGAAGTAGTAGGCGGTGTCGGCCTGCGGGCGGCGTTTCGTTTTTTCCAGCGCGACCACGGTGGCGGCCGAGCCGATGTCGTTGTAGGTCAGCTCGATCTCGGGATAGCGCTTCTTGAAGTCGCGGAACAGCGACTTCCAGTTGGCCCATTCGGGGCCGGTGTCGAAGGAGACGCACAGGCCTTCCTTCTGCGCCTCGGCGTAGAGCGCCTTCTCGCCCGCGTAGAGCTCGGGGCCGTCGAAGGCGAAGGCGGTGCGCGCGAGCGCCAGCACGGGCAGGGCGCCGGCGGCCTGGATCAGATGTCTGCGTTGCATGGAAGTGGCTCCTTGGGAGGAAGGGATGTCAGTGGTCGAGCAGGCGAAGGTGTTCGGGCGCGATCGCGATGGCCTCGGTGGCCGGCCGCGCCGATTCGGCGAGAAAGGGCCTGGGCGCGCCCGGCACCTCGAAGTCGTAGCGCGTCAGCGAGCCCAGGTAGCGCTGCGCGCCGCAGCGGCCCGCGATGCGGTTCGGCGTGCCGGGCGCGGGATCGGCCGCGATGTGCTCGGGCCGCACCAGCACGTGCAGCGCGGTGCCGGGCGCGCGCATGCCGGTGGGCGCGGCGAGCTGGGCGAAGCCCAGGTCGAGCTTGTTGAGGCCCGCCACCTTGGCCGGCAGGATCGTCGAGAGCCCGACGAACTCGGCCACCGCGCGGCTCGCGGGCTCTTCGTAGATCTCGCGCGGCGTGGCGATCTGCAGCAGCCGGCCGTCCTTGAGCATCGCCACGCGGTCGGCCATGGCGAGCGCCTCTTCCTGGTCGTGCGTGACCAGCAAGGTGGTGGCGCCGAAGCGCTGCTGGATCGCGCGGATCTGGTCGCGCAGGTGGCCGCGCACGCTGGCATCGAGCGCCGACAGCGGCTCGTCGAGCAGCAGCGCGCGCGGGTCGATCGCGAGCGCGCGCGCCAGCGCCACGCGCTGCTGCTGCCCGCCCGAGAGCTGCGCGACGGCGCGCCGCGCGTACTCGCCCAGGCCCACGGTGTCGAGCAGCGCCTGCGCGCGCTGGCGGCGCTCGGCGGTCGCCACCTTGCGCAGCTTGAGGCCGTAGGCCACGTTGTCGAGCACGCTCAGGTGCGGGAACAGCGCATAGCTCTGGAACACCATGCCGATGTGGCGCCGGTGCACCGGCGTGCGCGACATGTCCTCGCCGTCGAGCGCGATGCGGCCCGTGTGGCCGGTCTCGAGGCCCGACACCAGCTTGAGCAGCGTGGACTTGCCCGAGCCGCTGGGCCCGATCACCGCGACCAGCTCGCCGGTGCGCACGTCGAGCGAGACCTCGTGCAGCCCGTGCGTGCTGCCGGGGTAGTTGTAGCTGACCGTGTCGAGGAGGAGGCTCATGGCGTGACGGCGCGTTGCTTCACCAGGGAGGAGGAAAGAAGCGCCGACGCGCTCGCCAGCACCAGGAGGATGACGGTGGCCGCGCAGGCGAAGCCCGTGGCGCCGTAGAAGGCCTGCAGCAGCACCACCGGGTAGGTGCGGTTCTGGAAGCTGGTGAGCAGGTTCGACACGCCGAACTCGCCGACCGAGATCGCCGCCACCATCACCAGCCCGCTGATCAGGCTCTGGCGCAGGCTCGGCAGCACGATGCCGCTGAACTGCTGCCAGCCCGTGGCGCCGAGCGTGGCCGCGGCCTGCTCGAGCCGGTCCAGGTCGAGGTGGCGCAGGTCGGTCAGCAGCGTGTTCGTGAGGTAGGGCAGCGTGAGGATCGCGTGCGCCGCGATCAACAGCGGCATCGAGCCCAGCCAGGGCGCGAGGTCGGTGTTGAACACGATCATGTAGCCGAAGGCCAGCGTGATCGCCGGCACCGCCACCGGCGTGGCGCTCACGATGCGCGCCGCCAGGCTGCCGCCGCGCCGCGCGCCGTGATACAGCGCATAGGCCAGCGGCAGCGCCAGCACGGTGTTGATCGCGCAGGCCGAGAGCGCCACCACCAGGCTGCTCACGAAGGCCTTGCGAAACGAGGTGTCGAGCCAGAGGTCGACATACCACTGCCCGGTGAGACCGGTGGGCAGCAGCGTGTTGGTCCAGTTGCCGCCCACGCTGCCGACCAGCAGCAGGGCGATGGGCAGCAGCAGGTACAGGCCGTAGAGGAGCGAGATGCCGCGAACCAAGGGTATGTCTCCGTGTCACGCGCGGCCGGCATACTTTCCGGATGCGCTACTGTCTGCGTCGGGTCCTCCGCCGCATCGGCCTGAATTCTAGGAAGCGCCTTGGTATTCATGGGTGAAAGTTGGATGACGACACTTGAGCTGTTGGCAACTGTTTTTCACCGAACTTTCATCAACCGGAGCCATGCATGAAGCGCGACTGCCCCACCATCCAGGAGCTGCTGGCCTTCGACGCGGTGGCGCGCCACGAGAGCCTGACGCTCGCGGCCGGCGCCCTGTGCATCACCGTGAGCGCGGTCAGCAAGCAGATCGCGGGTCTCGAGGCCTTCCTCGGCCGCGCCCTGCTGCAGAAGAACGGGCGCGGCGTGCAGCTCACGCCGCAGGGCCGCGTCTACTGGCAGAAGATCGCTGGCGGCCTGCGCGCGATCGAGACCGCCACCTTCGAGGCGCGCTCGGGCGATGCCGGCGCCGGCCTGCTCACGCTCGCGAGCGTGCCCACCTTCCTCACCAAGTGGCTGATCCCGCGGCTGCCGGCCTTCAGCCAGAAGAGCCGCCACGTCATGCTGAGCTTCAGCCGCCATCTCGAGCCCAGCGACGGCATCCCGGCCGGGGTCGACGCGGCGATCCGCTACGGCCCCGACGGCTGGCCCGGCGTGGTGTCCGAATACATCGCGGGCCGCGAGTTCGTGCTGATCGTCGCGCGCTCGCTGGTCGAGGGGCGACACCGCATCGCGCAGCCGGCCGACATCCTCGGCCACACGCTGCTGCACCACGAGGGCGCGCCCACCGCGTGGCGCCAGTGGGCCGCGCAGCACGGCGTGCCCGAGGTGCAGACCGTGGCCGGCCCGCGCTTCGCGCAGTACTCGGCGCTGATCCAGGCCGCGCTCAACGGGCTTGGCATCGGCCTGGTGCCGAAGCTGCTGGTGCAGGAGGAGTTCGCCGAGGGCTCGCTGCTGAGTCCCTGCGGCACGCCGGTCGGCGTGAGCCAGGGCCACTACCTCTGCTACCGGCCCGACCGGCTCGACCTGCCGGCCTTCGCGGCCTTTCGCGCCTGGCTGCTCGACGAGGGCCAGAAGTCGCGCGGCGTGGAGGCCGAGGCATGAAAACGCGCGAGTGGTTACGCTCGCCATCCCTTCTCACGACAAGGACGATGCATCGATGAAAGTCGCAGTCATGGGCGCCGGCGCGGTCGGCTGCTATTACGGCGCCATGCTGGCGCGCGCGGGCCACGAGGTGGTGCTGATCGGCCGGCCCGCGCACGTGGAGGCCGTGCGGGCGCGCGGCCTGCGCCTCGAGGCTCAGACCTTCGACGAGCATGTGCCCATGGCCGCGAGCACCGAGCCCGATGCCGTGCGAGGCGCCGACCTCGTGCTGTTCTGCGTCAAGTCAACCGACACCGAGGCCGCGGCCGCGCAGATCGCGCCGCATCTCGCGCCCGGCGCGCTGGTGCTCACCCTGCAGAACGGCGTGGACAACGACGAGCGCGCGCGTTCCGTGCTGCGGTCCCACGAGGTGGCCGCGGCCGTGGTTTATGTCGCGACCGGCATGGCGGGGCCGGGCCATGTCAAGCACAACGGCCGCGGCGAACTCGTGATCGCGCCCTCGGCCCGCGGCGAGGAAGTGGCGCAGGCGCTGCGCGCGGCCGGCGTGCCGACCGAGATCTCCGACAACGTGCGCGGCGCGCTGTGGGCCAAGCTGGTGCTCAACTGCGCCTACAACGCGCTGTCGGCGATCACGCAGCTGCCCTACGGCGTGCTGGTGAGGAACGAGGGCGTGCCCGGCGTGCTGCGCGACGTGGTGGCCGAATGCCTCGCGGTCGCGCGGGCCGAGGGCGTGACGATCCCGGGCGACATCGATGCCGCGGTGGCGGGCATCGCGCGCACCATGCCCGCGCAGTTCTCCTCGACCGCGCAGGACCTCGCGCGCGGCAAGCGCAGCGAGATCGACCATCTCAACGGCTTCGTGCTGCGCCGTGGCGAGGCGCTGGGCGTGCCGGTGCCGGCCAACCGGCTGCTGTGGACGCTGGTGCGGCTGCTCGAGGACAAGCCGGCGCGGGCCTGAACCGGGCCTCAGCCCGGCATCGGCTCGCGCATCGTCACGAACTCCTCGGCCGCGGTCGGGTGGATGCCCACCGTGCTGTCGAACATCGCCTTGGTGGCGCCCGCGCGCATCGCGACCGCGAAGCCCTGCACCACCTCGCCCGCGTCGGCGCCCACCATGTGCAGGCCCACCACGCGGTCGCTCTTGGTGTCGACCACCAGCTTCATGAAGGTGCGCTCGCTGCGGCCCGACAGTGTGTGGCGCAGCGACTTGAACTCGCTCGAGAACACCGTGACCTGGCCGAACTTCGCGCGTGCGTCGAGCTCGCCGTAGCCGCAGGTGCCGATGTTCGGGTGCGTGAACACGGCGGTGGGGATGAACTCGTAGTCGAGCCGGCGCTTGCCCTTGCCGAACAGTTCGTCGACCACCACCATCGCCTCGGCCAGCGCCACCGGCGTGAGCTGCACGCGCGTGGAGACGTCGCCCACGGCGTAGATCGAAGGCACCGAGCTGCGGTAGTGCGCATCGACTGCGATCGCGCCGCGCTCGTCGAGCGCCACGCCGGCGGCCTCGAGGCCCAGGCCCTGCGTGTTGGGCACGCGGCCGGTGGCGAACAGCACCGTGTCGGCCTCGATCTGCTGGCCGCGCGCGAGCGTGGCCACCAGGCCGTCGGCGGTGCGGGTGACCGAGGCCACCTCGCAGTTCAGGCGCACGTCGACGCCGGCCTTGCCCATCTCGTTGGCGAGGAACTGCCGCACGTCGTCGTCGAAGCCGGTCAGCAGGTGCGCGCGGCGGTGCAGCAGCGTGACCTTCGCGTCGAGCCCGTTGAAGATCGAGGCGAACTCGCAGGCGATGTAGCCGCCGCCCACCACCAGCAGGCGGCGCGGGAACGGATCGAGGTCGAACATCGCATCGGAGGTCACGATGTGCTCGCGGCCCGGGATGTCGGGCACGAAGGGCGTGCCGCCGGTGGCCACCAGCAGGTGGCGCGCGGTGTAGCGCTTGCCGTCGACCTCCACCGTGTGGGCGTCGGCGAGCTGGGCCCAGCCCGTGACCAGCGTGACGCCCGCGTTCTTGAGCAGCGAGCCGTAGATGCCGTTGAGCCGCGAGATCTCTTTGGCGCGCTGCGACTTCAGGTGCGACCAGTCGAACACCGGTTCGCCCGGCAGCTGCCAGCCGTAGCCCGCGGCTTCCTCGAAGGACTCGGCATAGCCGGCCGCGTAGCTGTAGAGCTTCTTGGGAATGCAGCCGACGTTGACGCAGGTGCCGCCGAGTTCGGCGGCCTCGGCCAGGCCGACGCGGGCACCGGTCTGCGCGGCCATGCGCGCGGCGCGCACGCCGCCGCTGCCGCCGCCGATGACGAAGAGATCGAAGTCGTAAGGGGTGGACATGGAAGAAAGGCGCTCCTTTGCGAGCGCACTGTAGCCCGCGTCGATGACCGCTGCCGGGTACGGGGCTTGGAACACTCTGCGAGGCGTCGCGCGCGCCGGCGGCGGTGGAGCGAGAATCCGCGCTCGTCGGCAACGAAGCACAGAGACAAGCGCATGAAGAACGACCCCAGGCACCTTCCACGCGGCGCGGTTGCGCGCCGGCTTGCGCTGCTCGTGTCGTGCCTGTCCGTTCTCGCGCCCCTGCCCGCCGATGCGCAGCTCGCGCGCAAGCCCTCGTTCTATGACGCGCAGAAGCGCGTGGAGGAACCGGCCTCGCCCGTGCGCTCCGCCGGCGGCGCCTCGTCGCTGCCCGCGCTCGCCAGCCGCGCCGACTTCGACGCGCTCGCGCGCACCTACGACGCCGGCACGCCGATGGCGCTGCCGCATGTGCTGTTCGTGATCGACCGGCGCGCGAAGCCGGCGCCGCGCGTGTACTACCTCGACACGCCGCGCTGGCAGCTGCACGTGCGCTTCGTGCGCGACACCGGCCTGGCGCCCCACGCGGGCAAGCGCGAGATCGATCGCAACTACCTCGTGCCCGACCGCCGCTTCCTGTTCGGCACGCTGAGCTGGCAGCAGAACGTCTCGGGCTTCGGCTATGAATTCTGGGAAGGCGACCGCCTCACCGCGCCGCTGCTGCGCGAGGCCGACCGCGCGGTGAAGGCCAGCTTCTTCGCGCCCGTGAAGTTCAAGACCAACTCCACGCTGCACGAGCGCGTGGCACGCGAGGCCGGCGTCGACTTCGTGACGCAGGAGGCGCTGATCCGCGAGCAGCCCTACCTGCCGATGAACCTCGGCACCGCCAGCGGCCGGGTGCGCATCGTCGAGGACGAGGGCGCCGTCAACGCGCTTCTGCCCGAGGACATCGCGGTGCTGCGCCAGGTGCCGATCGCGCTGCCGCCGGTGGCGGGCGTGCTGACCGAGCGGCCGTCCACGGCGCTGTCGCACGTCAACCTGCTGGCCAAGGGCTGGGGCATTCCCAACGCCTACGTGCGCGACGCGGCCGAGGCGCTGCGCGCGCATGCGGGCCAGTGGGTGGCGCTCAAGGTCGCGGCCTCGGGCTACCAGGTGCGCCCGCTCACGCCCGAGGAGATCGCGGCGCTGCCCACGCGCGCCGCGCGCACGGCCGCCATGGGCCGCGGCAGCGCCGCGCCGGGTGGCGCCGCTGCCGTGCGGCCCGACCTGCGCGAAGCGCGGCTGCTGCCGCTGGCTTCGCTGCGCGCCCGCAACAGCGCGCAGTGCGGCGTGAAGGCGGCCAACCTCGGCGCGCTGCAGGCCGCGCGCATACCGTCGACCAGCGTGCCCGACGGCTTCTGCATTCCGTTCGCGCACTACGACCGCTTCATGCGCGCCAACGGCCTCGCCGAGCGCATCGCGCGCATGCAGCAGGCGCCGGGCTTCGCGGCCGACCCGCTGGTGCGCCAGCGCGCGCTCGAGGCGCTGCGCGCCGAGATCGTGCAGTGGCCGGTCGATCCCGCCACCGCGGCCGCGTGGCGCGCGGCCTGGCAGTCGCAGCTCGGCGGCGGCGGCGTGTTCGTGCGCAGTTCGTCCAACTCCGAGGACCTGCCGGGCTTCAGCGGCGCAGGCCTCTACACCACCGTGCCCAACGTGAAGAGCGGCGACGCGCTCGAGCTCGCGGTGAAGAAGGTCTGGGCCTCGGTCTTCAATGCCGAGGCCTGGGAGGCGCGCGGCGCCGCGGGCTTCGGCGCCGAGTCGGTGCTGATGGGCGTGTTCGTGCAGACCGCGATCGATGCCACCAGCGCGGGCGTGATGATCACGCGCGACCCCTTCGACGCGGGCCATCCGCACGTCACCTACATCTCGGCCAAGCGCGGCATCGGCATCCGCGTGGTCGAGGGCCGGCGCGTGGCCGAGCAGCTCATGTACTCGAGCTGGTCGAAGGCGATCCAGGTGCTGAGCCGTTCGGCCGAGGACAGCGCGCTGCAGCTCGACAAGGACGGTGGCGTGAAGGAGGTGCCGCTGGAGGCCGGCCGCAGCGTGCTGACCGACGAACTCGTGGTGCGGCTCGCGAACGTCGGCGCGGCGGTCAAGCGCGGCTTCGGCGGCGTCGACCAGGACATCGAATGGGCCACCGTGGGCGAGCGCATCGTGCTGCTGCAGGCGCGGCCCTACGTCGAGCGCCGCCGCTGAAGCAGGGACCGGCGCCATGAACCTGCACCGCCTCGACCTGGTCTCGCTGTCGCTGTTCAACCTGGTGGTGCGCACCGGCAGCATCAGCAAGGGCGCCGAGCTCGCGCACCTCGCGGTGGGCGCGGCCAGCAAGCGCATCTCCGACCTCGAGGCGGCCGTGGGCACGCCGCTGCTCGAGCGCCATTCGCGCGGCGTCACGCTCACGGTCGCGGGCGATGCGCTGCACCGCCATGCGCAGCGCATCCTCGACGACGTCGACCAGCTCGCGGCCGACCTGTCCGACTACGCCTCGGGCGTGCTCGGCGTGGTGCGGCTGTGGGTCAACACCTCGGCCGTCACGCAGTTCCTGCCGCGCGGGCTGTCGGGCTTCGTGGCGGCCAATCCCGGCATCCGCATCGAGCTCGAGGAACGCAACAGCAGCGAGATCGTGCTCGCGGTGCTCGACGGCCGCGCCGACGCGGGCATCTTCGCGGAGGGCACGCCGAGCCTCGGGCTGCACATCGTCAACTACCGCGTCGACCGGCTGGTGATGGTGGTGCCGCGCGGCCATCCGCTGGCGCGCCGGCGCAGCGTGCGGCTCGAGGAGGCGACCGAGTACGACTTCGTGAGCCTGCCGGCCGAGACCTCGCTCGCGCAGCGGCTGCAGGCCGCGGCCGAGGCGCTGGGCCGGCGGCTGCGGCTGCGCATCCAGGTGCGCAGCTTCGATGCCGTGTGCCAGATGGTGGCGGCCGGCATGGGCGTGGCCGTGCTGCCGCACGCGGCGATCCAGCCGCACCTGCGCTCGATGGGCCTGCGCGAGATCGCGCTCGACGACGCCTGGGCCGAGCGCCGGCTGCTGATCGGCCTGCGCGACGCCGGCGTGGTGCCGCGCCACGTGCGCACCCTGATCGACCACCTCTGCCAGGGTTAACCCTCGGGCGCTTTCGCGTTCCGCGAAAGCTGCGTGCTCGCCTTTGTCGTTCTCCCGCGCGGCCGCGCTGCCCAGAATCCGGGCAACGAATGCGGCGTCGTGCTGGCGAGCCGCGCAGACAAAGGCTCCCATGGCTACCCCCACCTCCCTCCTCGACGACGACGGCGCCATCGTGCGCAAGGTCGCGTGGCGAATCATGCCGCTCATCATGGTGTGCTATCTCTTCGCCTTCTTCGACCGCATCAACATCAGCTTCGCCAAGTTCGCGCTGCAGAGCGACCTGGGCCTGAGCGACACCGCCTACGGCTTCGGCGCCGGGCTGTTCGTGGTCGGCTACGTGCTGTTCGAGGTGCCGAGCAACCTGATGCTCTACAAGGTCGGCGCGCGGCGCTGGATCGCGCGCATCATGGTCTCGTGGGGGGTGGCCACCGCGCTCATGATGTTCGTGCAGACCGAGTGGCAGTTCTATGCGCTGCGCTTCGTGATCGGCGCGATGGAAGCGGGCTTCGCGCCCGGCGTGCTGTTCTACCTCACGCTGTGGTTCCCCGCCGCGCATCGCGGCCGCATCACCTCGATGCTGTTCCTGGCCTCGGCCTTCGCGGGCCTGTTCGGCGCGCCGGCCGCGGGCCTGGTGCTCGCGCACTTCGACGGCCTGCTCGGCATGGCGGGCTGGCACTGGCTGTTCCTGGTCGGCGGGCTGCCGTGCATCGTGCTCGGCCTGCTGGTGTTCGTGCGGCTCGACGACCGCATCGAAGACGCGCGCTGGCTCACGCCCGGCGAGCGCACGCGCCTGTCGCAGCGCATCGCCGAGCAGGGCGGCGCGGCCGGCGCCCACGGCTCGCTGCTCGACGCGCTGAAGACGCCGGGCTTCCTCATGCTCGGGCTGATCTATTTCCTGATCCAGGTCGCGTCCTATGGCCTCAACTTCTGGGCTCCGCACCTGATCCGCGCCTCGGGCAGCACCGATCCCACGGCGATCGGCCTGCTGACGGCCGTGCCCTACCTGTGCGGCGCGATCGCGATGGTGGTGGTCGGGCGGCTGTCGGACCGCAGCGGCGAGCGCCGCCGCTTCGTGATCGCGCTGCTGCTGCTCGCGGCCATCGGCTTCTTCGCGGCCGGCCTGTTCGACCACCACACCGACCTGCTGGTGCTCGCGCTGGCCGTGATGGGCGCGGGCGTGATCGCCTCGATCCCGGCCTTCTGGGCGCTGCCGCCCAAGCTGGTGAGCGGCGCCGCCGCGGCCGGCGGCATCGCGCTGATCAACACGCTGGGCCAGCTCGGCGGCATCGTGAGCCCGGTGATGGTGGGCCGCATCAAGGACCTGAGCGGCAGCACCACGCCCGCGCTCTACGTCATCGGCGCGCTGGCGCTGCTGTGCGCGGCGCTGCTGGCCTTCGCGCTGCCCGAATCGCTGCGCCGGCGCGAGCCGCGTCCATCGGCCGCTTCACGTTCCCCCGCGAGCGGCGCGCTGCATGCGTCCGCCGTCGCCTTCGCCGAGAAAGCCTCCAAGCCATGAACCTTCCCCTGAGTCCCGGCGCGCTGCAAGGCCTGCGCGTCATCGAGATGGGCCAGCTGATCGCCGGCCCCTTCGCCGGCAAGACGCTCGGCGAATTCGGCGCCGACGTGATCAAGATCGAGCCGCCCGGCAGCGGCGACCCGCTGCGCAACTGGCGCTTGCTGCAGGACGGCACTTCGGTCTGGTGGCAGGTGCAGTCGCGCAACAAGCGCTCGCTGGCGCTCGACCTGCGCAGCGAGGAGGGCCAGCAGATCGCGCGCCGGCTGATCGCCGAGGCCGACGTGCTGATCGAGAACTTCCGCCCCGGCACGCTCGAGGGCTGGGGCATGGGCTACGAGGTGCTGCGCGAGCGCAACCCGGGCCTGGTGATGCTGCGCATCTCGGGCTACGGCCAGACCGGCCCCTACCGCGACCTGCCGGGCTTCGGCGCCATCGGCGAGGCCATGGGCGGGCTGCGCCACCTCACGGGCGAACCGGGCCGGGTGCCGGTGCGCTGCGGCATCTCGATCGGCGACACGCTGGCCGCGCTGCACGGCACCATCGGCGTGCTGACCGCGCTCTACCACCGCAAGGTCAACGGCGGCCAGGGCCAGGTCATCGACGTGGCGCTCAACGAGGCGGTGTTCAACGTGATGGAGAGCCTGGTGCCCGAGTACAGCGCCTTCGGCGCGGTGCGCGAGGCCGCGGGCAGCGCGCTGCCGGGCATCGCGCCCTCGAACGCCTACCGCTGCGCCGACGGCTACGTGCTGATCGCGGGCAACGGCGACAGCATCTTCCGCCGGCTCATGCAGAGCATCGGCCGCGACGACCTCGGCGCCGATTCCGCGCTCGCGAACAACGCGGGCCGCGTGGCGCGCGTGGCCGAGATCGACCAGGCGATCGAGGCCTGGACGCTGCCGCAGTCGGTGGCGACGGTGCTCGAGGTCCTCGGCGCGGCGCGCGTGCCCGCGGGCAAGGTCTACACCGCGAAGGACATCGCCGGGGACCCGCACTACCGCGCGCGCGAGATGCTGCTGCGCCAGTCCACGCGCGACGGCCACGAGATCGAGGTGCCCGGCGTGGTGCCCAAGCTCATGGGCACGCCGGGCACGGTGCGCTCCTCGGCGCCGCGGCTGGGCGACGACACCGACGCGGTGCTCGGCGAGATCGGATTCACATTGGAAGACATCGCCGCGCTGCGCGGCAGGAAGGTGGTTGCATGAACGACGCGGTCTGGAACGGAAGAACATTCGATGGCGATCGCCGCGTGCGGATGTGCGAGGTGGGCCTGCGCGACGGCCTGCAGGTCGAGGCGGCCTTCGTGCCGACCGAGGACAAGATCGCGCTGTGCAACGCGCTCTCGCGCGCCGGCATGGCGAAGATCGAGGTCTCGGCCTTCGTCTCGCCGCAGGCCATTCCCGCGCTGCGCGACGCCGAGGTGGTGCTGCGCGAGATCGAGCGCGTGGACGGCGTGGCCTACACCGCACTGGTGCCCAACGTGCGCGGCGCCGAGCGCGCGATCGATGCGCGCGTGGACGAGATGAACCTCGTGATGTCGGCCAGCGAGAGCCACAACCTCGCCAACCTGCGCATGATGCGCGAGCAGTCGTTCCGCGCGCTGGCCGAGGTGGCGGCGCTCGCGCGCCAGGCCGGCGTGGCGGTCAATGTCTCGCTGTCGTGCAGCTTCGGCTGTCCGATCGAGGGCGACGTGCCCGAGGCCGGCGTGCTCGGCTGGTGCGAGCGCTTCGTCGAGGAGCTCGGCGCCGGCGGCGTCACGCTGTGCGACACCACGGGCATGGCCTGGCCCGGCCAGGTGCACGGGCTCGCGCGCGCCTTCCTGCAGCGCTGGCCCGGCACCGAGCTCACGCTGCACTTCCACAACACGCGCGGCATGGGGCTGGCCAACGTGCTGGCCGGCATCGACGCCGGCGCGCGCCGCTTCGATGCCTCGATCGGCGGCATCGGCGGCTGCCCCTATGCGCCGGGCGCCACCGGCAACGTCTGCAGCGAGGAGATCGTGCATGCGCTCGAGCTCTCGGGCTGGGAGACCGGCGTCGACCTCGCGCGCGTGATCGATGCCGCGCGCCGGCTGCCGGCGCTGATCGGCCACGACATCCCGAGCCAGATCGTCAAGGCCGGCCGCCGGCTCGACCTGCATGCGCCGCCCGCGGACTTCGAGGCCACGCGCGAACGCGCGCTGGCGCGCGAGGCCGCGCGCGCGCACTGAGACCGCTTCGCTTCCCTTCCCTTTCATCCACAAGACCAGGAGACATTCGCATGCAACCCCTTCGCTTCATCGCCGCGCTGGCCGCGGCCGCGCTGCTCGCCGGCCCGGCCATGGCCCAGACCTATCCCTCCAAGCCGATCACGATGCTGGTGCCCACGGCCGCCGGCGGCACCACCGACATCGCGGGGCGCATGCTCGCCGACCCGCTGGGCAAGGCGCTGGGCCAGCCGGTGGTGGTCGACAACCGCGGCGGCGCCAGCGGCGTGATCGCGGCGGTGGCGGTCAAGCGCGCCGAGGCCGACGGCCACACGCTGCTGATGCAGTACTCGGGCTACCACGTGATCTCGCCCCACGTCACGAAGCAGAAGGCGCAGTGGGTGCCCGAGGACTTCCGCGCCGTGGCCAACGTGCTGAGCGCGCCGCAGGTGGTGGTGGTGCGCGAGGGCCTGCCGGTGAAGACCATGGCCGAGCTGATCGCCTATGCCAAGGCCAACCCGGGCAAGCTGACCTATGCCTCCTCGGGCCCGGGTTCGCTGCAGCACGTGACCGGCGCCATGCTCGAGCAGCAGGCCGGCATCCAGCTCACGCACATCCCCTACAAGGGCACCGGCCCGGCGCTGCAGGACCTGCTGGGCGCGCAGGTCGACATGACCTTCGGCACGCCGCCGCCGTTCATGCCCTTCATCCAGTCGGGCAAGCTGCGCGCGGTGGCCGTCACCGGCAAGGCGCGCGTGGCCTCGCTGCCCAACGTGCCGACCGCGGCCGAGGTCGGGCTGCCGAACCTCGACGCGACCTCGTGGTTCGCGGTGTTCGCGCCCGCGAAGACGCCGCAGCCCGTGATCGACAAGCTCAGCGCCGAGATCGCCAAGGTGGTGGCCACGCCGGCCTTCCAGCAGAAGGCCGCCGAGCTCGGCGCCACGGCCGACTACATGAATCCGCAGAAGCTCGCCGACTACAGCAAGGCCGAGTACCTGCGCTGGGGCAAGGTGGTCGAGTCCGCGAAGATCGAAGGCGAGTGAGACCGCGCGCATGGCGGCGGCCGGTGGTCGGCCGCCGCCATGCGTTTCCCCTCCGCCGTCGTTTTCACTTGTAGAGCAGCTGCGGCAGCCACAGGCCGATCTGCGGCCACATGTAGAGCAGGAAGATCGCGAGGATCTGGATGCCCATGAAGGGCAGCATGCCGAGGAAGATCTGGTTCAGCGTGACATGCGGCGGGCTCACGCCCTTGAGGTAGAAGGCCGCCATCGCCACTGGCGGCGACAGGAAGGCGGTCTGCAGGTTCAGCGCCACCAGCAGGCCGAAGAACAGCGGATCGACGCCGAAGTTGTCGAGCAGCGGGATGAAGATCGGCATGAAGATCACGATGATCTCGGTCCACTCGAGCGGCCAGCCGAGCAGGAAGATGATCACCTGGCTCAGCAGCAGGAACTGCACCTTCGTGAGGTTCATGCTCAGCACCCATTCCTCGACCAGCGCCTGGCCGCCGAGCAGCGCGAAGGCGGCCGAGAAGATGGCCGAGCCCACGAACAGCCAGCACACCATCGCCGAGGTCTTGGCGGTGAGGAACACCGACTCCTTGAGCACCGCGAGGTTGAGCCGCCGGTAGGCGGCCGCCAGCAGCATGCCGCCGAGCGCGCCCATGGCCGCGGCCTCGGTGGGCGTGGCCAGGCCCAGCACGATCGAGCCCAGCACCGAGAGGATCAGCAGCACCAGCGGGAAGAAGGAGGCCAGCAGCATCTTGAAGATCTCGAGCCGCGCGAAGCTCAGGAACAGGTAGAACAGCGCCGTGAGCGCGCCCAGCACCGAGAAGGTCGCGACCCACCAGGTGGGCGGCGGCTTGGTGGTGGCACCGGCCGGCGCGGTCTGCGCGGTCTCGGCGGCGGGCGCGGGCGCTGCCGGTGGTGCTTCGGCGCCCGGCGGTTCGGCGACGGCGCCGGCCGCGGGCTCCTCGCCCGGCGGTTCCTGCAGTCCGCCTTCGCTCGGCGGCTCCTGCAGGCCACCTTCGGCGGGAGGTTCCTGCAAGCCGCTCGAGCTGGCGCCGCTGCTGCTGCTTCGAGATGCACCGATCTCTTCGATCTCGTAGCGCGCCTCGGCCTCGACCGTGGTCACGGCCTTGTAACTGCCCAGCGCCAGCAGCGCGTAGACGACGGCGGGCAGCGCCACGATGCCGAGCTGCCTGAGCACGTGCGAGAGCGGCACCTCGGCATTGCGCTTGCCCTTGAGCAGGCCCAGCAGCGCATGCGCCGACGGGCTGGCGGCGATCCGCTGCGTCAGCGGCGGCAGCGGCACCACGCGCTCGGCGGCCGACAGCGGCGGTGCCCACTGCGGCTTGAGCTTCGCGATCAGGATCACGTAGAGCACGTAGAGGCCGGCCAGCATCAGGCCCGGGAAGAAGGCGCCCGCGTAGAGCTGCACCACCGACACGCCGGCGGTGGCGCCATAGACGATCAGCAGCACCGAGGGCGGTATCAGGATGCCGAGGCAGCCGCCCGCCGTGATCGCGCCCGCGGCCAGCGGCACGCTGTAGCCGCCGCGCAGCATCGCGGGCAGCGCCAAGAGGCCCATCAGCGTGACCACCGCGCCGACGATGCCGGTGGCGGTCGCGAAGATGGTGCAGGTCACGAGCGTGGCGACCGCGAGCGCGCCCGGCAGCCGCGCGAGCGCGAGGTGCAGGCTCTTGAACAGCGACTCGATCAGGTTGGCGCGCTCGACCAGGTAGCCCATGAAGACGAACAGCGGCACGGCGATCAGCACGTCGTTGGCCATGGTCTTGTAGGCCGACTGCACCATCAGGTCGAGCGTGCGGTGCCAGTCGCGCTCGTAGGCCAGGAAGGTGAAGAGCATGCCCATGCCCATCAGCGTGAAGGCGGTGGGGAAGCCCAGCATGATCGCCACCACCACGAGCGACAGCATCAAGAGGCCCAGGTGGCCGTTGGTGATGGTCTCGGCGCTCAGCAGCATGGCGGCGCCGGCGATCACGATCAGCGCCATGAAGGTGAGGCCGAACCAGAGTTCGCGGCGGATCTTCATCGCGCGCCCTCCCGTGCCTCGTTGGCGACCACCACGCGGTCGAGCGCGGCGATGTCGGCGTCCTTCACGTGCACCATCTCCTTGAGCTTCTCGACGTTGACCTCCTCGACGTCCTGCTCGCGCGAGGGCCAGGCGCCGTCGCGGATGCACTGCACGCAGCGGATGATCTCGACGATGCCCTGCAGGAGCAGCGTGAAGCCCGCGAGCGGGATGATGAACTTGAACGGGTACAGCGGCAGCGGCTCGGCCGAGAAGGTCTGCTCGCGGATCGCGAGCGCCTCGCTCGCGTAGATCCAGCCGGCCCAGGTCAGCGCGACGATGCCGGGCAGGAAGAAGACGATGTAGAGCACCAGGTCGACCAGCGCCTGCGTGCGCGGCATGAAGAAGCCGTAGAGCACGTCGCCGCGCACGTGGCCGTTCTTCGAGAGCGTGTAGGCCCCGGCGGTCATGAACATGGCGCCGTAGAGCATGATCTGCGCGTCGAGCACCCAGGCATGCGGCCGGTTGAGCACGTAGCGCGAGAACACCTCCCAGCTGATCAGCAGCGTGAGCAGCAGGGCACACCAGGCGAAAGTCTTGCCGATCCACGTCGAGAACCGGTCGACCGCCAACAGGAAGGATTGCATCGGGACGAACTCCTCGCCGGGCGCGGCGCGCGTCGTGCGCGGCCCGCGCCGGGCGAAATCGGGAATGAGAAGAGGGCACCCGCCTCGGGGTGCCCTCGCGTTCTTTCTCTGGCCGGAAGACCCGCTCAGGTCTTCTTCGCCTGCCGTCCGAAGTAGTGGTTGTAGGCCATCTTGAAATCGACCGAGTAGTCGTTCTGCCACTGGCCGGCGCGCTCGGCGAAGGCGCGCTGCGAGTCGAGCACCTTCTTGAACAGCGGGTTCTCGGCCGATTTCTTCGCGATGGTCTTGTCCCACGAGGCGAGCTGCGCGCGCAGCACCGAGTCGGGCGTCTTGTAGAACTTGATGCCGCTCTTCTTGAGTTCCTCGTAGTCCTTGGAATTGCGGTCGATCGCCTTCCAGCTCATGTCGGCGCTCGCGGCCTGGGTCGCGTACTCGATCACGGCCTTGAGCTCGGGCGGCAGCGCGCGCAGCTTGGGGCCGTTCCACAGCACCTCGAACTGCTCGCCGCACTGGTGGAAGCTCTGCAGCATGCAGTTCTTGGCCACGTCGGGGAAGCCCAGCACGCGGTCGCTCGAGGCGTTGTTGAACTCGGCCGCGTCGATCAGGCCGCGGTCGAGCGCGGGCACGATCTCGCCGCCGGGCAGCGGGTTCACGGCCGCGCCCATGTCGGTGAACACGTCGACCGCGAGGCCCACGGTGCGGAACTTCAGGCCCTTCATGTCCTCGGCCTTGGCCACCGGCTTCTTGAACCAGCCCAGCGGCTGCGTCGGCATCGGGCCGTAGAGGTACGAGGCCACGTCGAGGTTGAGGCTCTTGTAGATCTCGTCCATCAGCGCCTTGCCGCCGCCGTAGGTGTGCCAGGCCAGGATCATGTTGGCGTCCATGCCGTAGCCCGGGCCCGAACCCCAGAGCGCGAGCGCGGAGTTCTTGCCGTACCAGTAGGCGACCACGCCATGGCCGCCGTCGAGCGTGCCCTTGGCGACGGCGTCGAGCAGCTGGAAGGCCGGCACCACCGAGCCCGCGGGCAGCACCTCGATCTTGAGGCGGCTGCCGGCCATGTCGTTGACCTTCTTGGCGTAGTCCTGCGCGTACTCGTGGAAGATGTCCTTGGCCGGCCAGGTGCTCTGGAAGCGCAGGGTGGTGGTCTGGGCCATGGCGACCATCGGCGCCGACATGGCGCCTGCGGCCACCGCGGCGCCCTTGAGCAGGCTGCGACGGCGGGTCGGTTTGCTGTCTGTCATGTTGTCTCTCTCCATAGGTCTGACTGGGGAAATCCCAGGCCGCCGTCTTGGAGTTATGGTTGACAGGCCCAAGCCGCCATCTTTGGCGCGCAGCAAAACACGACAAACAGGGTTTTCACGAACCGGTGAAAAATTCCACCATCCGGCGGCCACCGGGACCGGTAAAGATGGCCGCCGCTTCGTGGGAACCCTCTTGCCATCGAACGAATTGGAAGGAATGCAGAAGATGACCGAACCCGTGGGTGAAAAAGGCTATGCCGGCGACGTGACGCCCGAACAGGCGGCGCAATGGATGGCCAGCGGCGAGGCCGTGCTGGTCGACGTGCGCACCGACGCCGAGCGCGAGTGGGTCGGCTTCGTGCCGGGCGCGGTGCCGCTGGCGTGGAAGCAGTGGCCGGGGATGGCGCTGAACCCGGGCTTCGACGAAGGCGTGCGAACCGCGGCCGAGGGTGGGAAGAAGCTGGTGCTGCTGTGCCGCAGCGGCGTGCGTTCGATCGCGGCGGCGAAGCGGGCGACTGAATTGGGGGTGGAGGCTTACAACATCCTCGAGGGGTTCGAGGGGAATCCCGATGAGAGCGGGCACCGGGGGCAGGTCGGTGGGTGGCGCAAGCGGGGGCTGTCCTGGAAGCAGAACTGAGCTGCTAAGGGGACAGCAGATCGGGCCGATGGGCGCGTAGCCAACCCTCGGCACCGGCCAGCAATCGCGCGGCCTGTTCGATGCAGGCCTGCAGCGCGGCGCTGGAGATCGGATCGCCCTCGTAGTCGCTCACGTTGCGTTGCCGGCGCAGCGCATCGAGCACGATGATGTCCGGTTGCGCCACGCCGATCGTCAGCCCCAGGCTCTGGATGGCCGTCTGGTGATGGCCCGGTTGGCTGGTGGCCGTGCGGTAGCCATTGGCCCACAGGCCCAGGATCGCGCATTGCATGATGCACTTGTAGGCCGCATCGAAGCGGTTGTCGGTGCTGACCTGTGCGACATGCGCGTCGGCCAGGTTGCGACGCGCCGCCTGAAGCAGCTTGGCGATGCCCGCGGCGTCAGACTGATGGACCTGCAGCCGCCCGATCGCCTGCAAGTTCTGCAAGCTCATCCGCTCCTCCCTTCACGAGCAGTTTGGGTTTGGCGAGTATGTCGCGTGCGAAGGCATCGCCGGCGCGTGCGCGCCGTGCAAATTCCTCGGTTGTGTAGAGCACCGTGTTCACTTCGCGGCCCAGCGTCGCGTGCAGGGGGAACACCGCCTGCGCGAGCGTCATGAAGTCGACGCTGCCCAGCACGAGCAGGTCCACGTCGCTGCCCGGAGACGGCGTGCCGCGCGCGATCGAGCCGAACACCAGCGCGAACCGGATCTGCGCATCCAGCGGTGCCAGCGCTTCGCGCACGGCAGGCACCACGCCATGTGTCTTGCGAAACATCGCCGCGAGGTCCTCGAACAGGGGATGGCGGGTGTCGGCGTTGTAGCGCACCTGGTTGCCTTGTTCGCTGCGCTTGAGCAGGCCGGTGCGCGCCAGCTTGTCCACCTCGCGCGCGAGCGTGCCCGCATGGCTGTCGGTCAGGCGCGCCAGTTCGCGCAGATGGAATGCGGACTGCGGCTGCAGCAGCAGCACCGCCAGCACGCGCTGCCGCGCGGCGGGGAACAGCAGGTCCATCAAGGAAGAATCGTTGCTCATTGGGCGACGATTGTTGCTATTGAGGCGACATTCGGCAAGTCGTCGAGCCCAAGTAAAAAGGCCCGCGGGCAAGCCGCAGGCCTTTTCCTGTACGAGTCGCGAAAGATCAGTTCAACGGCGGAATCCGCAGCTTCTGCCCCGGATAGATCTTGTCCGGATGCGACAGCATCGGCTTGTTGGCCTCGAAGATCGCGTTGTACTTGTTGGCGTCGCCGTAGTACTTCTTGGAGATGGCCGACAGCGTGTCGCCCTTGACCACGTCGTGGTACTGCGCGGGTGGTGCGGCGGGGGCGACCAGGTTGTTCTCCACGCTCGTCACGTTGGCCACGTTGCCGGCCGCGAGCGAGGCTTTCTCGCTGGCTTCCTGCGAGGGCGCATTGCCCGCGAGCGTCACGATGCCGGTGCTCGCGACATAGGTCACGACGAGGTTCGTGAGGCCGAGGTTCTGCGTCTCGATGTAGGTCTTGATGGCGGCCGCGGCCTTGTCGTTGGCATCGGGTTCGGCCGCCTGGGCCGACGAGCCGCCGAACAGCTTCTCGCCCGCTTCCTTGATGAAACTCAGCAATCCCATGGTTCTCTCCTTGATCGGGTGGTCGATGGAATCCGCGAATGTAGCGGCGCGCCATGGGCGCCCCGCGTAGTCCCCGACCGCGATCGACAACACCGCGACAGCAGGAATAGTCACAAAGTCGCAATAATGCCGCGCATGTCCGCAGCCACCGCTCCCTTCCTCGCGATCGACATCGGCAACACGCGCCTCAAGTGGGCGCTCTACGATGCGGCTCGCCCCGGCGCCGCCCTGCTGGCGCAGGGTGCCGAGTTCCTCGATCACATCGAGCGGCTCGCCGACGGCCCCTGGGCCGATCTTCCATCGCCGTCGAGCATGCTCGGCTGCGTCGTGGCCGGCGACGCACTGCGCCGCCGTGCCGAGGAGCAGGTGGTCGAGCGCTTCGACTGCACGCCACGCTGGGTCATGCCCAGCCTCGCCGAGGCCGGCATCGTCAACGGCTACGACCATCCCACGCGCCTCGGCGCCGACCGCTGGGTCGCCATGATCGGCGCGCGCCACCGCATGCTGGGCGAAGGCGCGCCGCGGCCGATGGTGGTGGTGCTGATCGGCACCGCCGTCACCGTCGAGGCCGTCGATGCCGACGGCAAGTTCCTCGGCGGCCTGATCCTGCCGGGCCACGGCATCATGCTGCGCGCGCTCGAGTCGGGCACCGCGGGCCTGCACGTGCCCACCGGCGAGGTGCGCGAATTCCCCACCAACACCAGCGACGCGCTGACCAGCGGCGGCACCTACGCCATCGCCGGCGCGGTCGAGCGCATGGTGCAGCACGTGCGCTCGCACTGCGGCGCCGAGCCGGCCTGCTACATGACCGGCGGCGCGGGCTGGAAGATGGCGCCCGTGATGAACGGCCACTTCGAGCTGGTCGAGAGCCTGATCATGGACGGGCTGCTGGTGATCGCGCAGCAGCGCGCCGGCTGAGAAGGTGTGAATGAACCTGCTGCGCGCCCCGATCTCGTATCTGCGGTCCTCGCCGTACGTCAGTACGGCTCCGGTCCTCGACGCGACCTCGGGGCGCTCGCGACGGTTCCTTCACACCTTCTGAGGCTCGCCGCTCAGGCGCGCAGCAGCTGCGTCGCCGCGTGGATGAGCAGCCCCACGAGCCCGCCCACCAGCGTGCCGTTGACGCGGATGAACTGCAGGTCGCGCCCGATGTTGCGCTCGAGCTCGGCCGTCATCTCCTCGGTGTTCCACTGCGCCACGCGTTCCACGATGTAGCGCCGGATGTCCTCGCGGTAGCGCTCGATCGCGAGCGGCGCCGCGGCCTCGATCTGCTCGTTGATCCAGCGCCGGATCGCCTCGTCGCCTTGCAGCCGCTGGCCGAGCGCGGCGGCCATCGACGCGATGCGCCGGCGGATCGTCGAATCGCCGCGGCCGAGGTCCTCGTGCAGCCAGGCCAGCAGCTCGCCCCACAGCCCGTGCAGGTAGTCGCCCAGCGCCGGGTGCGCGATCAGCTCGGCGCGGATGCGCTCGCCGCGCGCATGGAACTCGGGGTCGTGCTGCAGCCGCACGATGAAGTCGTCGACGAAATGATCGAAGCGCCGCCGCATGGGGTGTTCGGGCTCGGCCGCGAGCTCGGCGATGGTGTGGGCCACGGCCGCCACGATCTTGCGCGTGGCCAGGCGCGCCGCCACCTGGTCGAGGCCCACGAAGCGCAGCGTCTTGATCTCGCGCGCGATCGCCTCCGTGATGTGCGCCTGCACCTCCTCGCCGTCGAGCACGCCCGCGATCTGTTCGAGCACCCCGTCGAGCAGCGCCTGGTGGCGCCCGCCCGCGGTCAGCGCGCCCAGCGTCTGGCCCATGAGCTGCGACAGGTCGATCTTCTCGAGCCCGGCGGCCGCGGCCTTGCCGATGAAGTCGCGCACGCGCGCGTCGTCGAAGGCCGAGAGCCCGTAGCGCGTGGCCGCCACGCCCCATTCGCCGAGCCGCTCGCCACTGGCCGGCCGCGCGAGCCATTCGGCCATGCGGCCGGCCGGATCGAACTCGCGCAGCTTCGCGAGCACCTGCGCGGTGCTCAGGAAGTTGTTGCAGATGAAGCCCGCGAGCTTGGCGCCGATGCGGTCCTTGTTGCTCGGGATGATCGCGGTGTGCGGGATCGGCAGCCCCAGCGGATGGCGGAACAGCGCCACCACCGCGAACCAGTCGGCGATGGCGCCGACCATCGCGGCCTCGGCGAAGGCCGCGAGGTAGCCGAACACCGGATGCCGGTCGTGCAGCACCGTGGCGACCGCATAGAGCGCCGCGGCTGCGCACAGCAGGCCCAGCGCCACGCGCTTCATGCGCCGCAGCGCGTCGTCGCTCTCGGCCGCCGGGGTCGTCAACGAGCGCCTGTTCAGCCGATGGCCGGCGAGGACGCCAGGCGGTGCATGAAGAGTTCGCAGCGTGCGAGCTGCTCGAGGCTCACGTACTCGTCGGGCTGGTGCGCCTGCTCGATGCTGCCGGGGCCGCACACCACGGTGGGGATGCCGGCGTTCTTGAACAGGCCCGCCTCGGTGCCGAAGGCCACCAGCGTGGTGCGCTCCTCGCCCGAGAGCCGCTGGGCCAGCTTGGTGATCGCGTCGTTCGCGCTGCCGAGGAAGCTCGGGATCTCGCAGATGGTGTCGAAGCTGAAGCCTGCCTCGGGCGCGACCTTCTTCATCGCCGGCTCGAGCGAGCCCGCATAGGCCAGCACCTCCTGCTGCATGCGCTTCGCGTCGGCGGTCGGCAGGTCGCGGAACTCGTAGCGGAACTCGGCGTCGCGCGGCACCACGTTGTCGGCGATGCCGCCGTGGAACTGGCCCACGCTGGCGGTGCTGAAGGGCACGTCGAAGCCCTCGTAGCGCGGCTCTTCGCGCTCGAAGCCCTCGGCCATGTCGCGCACCTTGCCGATCACGCGCGCGGCCATCTCGATGGCGTTGACCGACTTCGGCGTGAGCGAGGAGTGCGCCTCCTTGCCGCGCACGCAGCACCGGTAGCGGTACACGCCCTTGTGCGCGATGGCCGGCACCATGCTCGTGGGTTCGCCCACGATGCAGGCCAGCGGCTTGATGCCCGCGTCGCGCATGTCGGCGATCAGCTCCTTCACGCCGAAGCAGCCGATCTCCTCCTCGTAGCTGAAGGCGAAGTGCACCGCGAAAGGCGCCTCGCTCGCGAGGAAGCGCTCGGCGTTGGCCAGTGCCACCGCGATGAAGCTCTTCATGTCGGCCGAGCCGCGGCCGTACAGGCGCCCGTCGCGCACCGTGGCCGAGAGCGGATCGACGCTCCAGTCCTGCCCGTCCCAGGGCACCGTGTCGGTGTGGCCCGAGACGATCACGCCGGCCGGCTTGCCTTCGCCCAGCGTGGCGAACAGGTTCGCCTTGGTGCGTTCGGCGTTGTAGGTGATGCGGCTCTTGACGCCCAGGGCCGCGAGATGCGACTGGGCCAGCTCGATCAGCTGGAGGTTGCTGTTGGCGCTGATGGTGTTCATGCGCACCAGGGCCTGGGCCAGTTCCAGGCTGCGGGGGGAAAGCGTGAGGGACATGCGGCGCATTGTCCCGGAACTCGGCGCCGGAGGCTTCAGAAAGCGGTCGGATGGCCGCCGCTGTCGGTCTCCGACACCTTGAGGCGCGCGAGCTCGTCGCGCAGCCAGCCGCCCGCCCGGCCCAGCGGGCGCGCCTTGTTCCACAGCAGGTCGACGCCCAGCAGCCAGTCGGTGTGCGGGTAGGCCTCGAGCTGCAGCTCGACCAGCTCGCCCGCGGCCAGTTCGCGCCGCACCAGCAGGCGCGGCAGCGTGGCCCAGCCCAGGCCCGCGTGCGTCATCTCGAGCAGCGCGAGGTAGCTCTCGGCGCGCCAGCAGCGCGTGGCGTCGAGGTACTCGGTGGTGGGCAGCCGCTCGCTGTGCGCGCTGAAGGCGAGCCGGCGGTGCCGGTGCAGCTCGCCGAAGCTCACCGTGGGCAGGGCCGCGAGCGGATGCGTGCGCGCCGCGACGTGCGCCATCACCAGCTTGCCCATCTGCACGAACGCCAGCTCGCGCGCATAGCCGGGCTGCGCGAAGCCGATGCCCAGCTGCGCCTCGCCCTGGCGCACCAGCACGCTGACGTCGCCGTGCAGCGGATGCCGCACCTCGAGGTCGACGTGCGGGAAGCGCTCGGCGAAGGCCGAGAACACCGGCATCAGCACGTTGTAGGGAATCTCGATCGCCAGCGTGAGGCTGGGCTCGACCGCGTCGGCGAGGCTTTGCGCATGGCCCTCGAGCGCGAGGCAGCGGTCGAGCACGCCATGGGCCTCGCGCAGCAGGCGGCGGCCGGCCTCGGTCAGCGCGGGGATCTTGGTCGCGCGGTCGAACAGCGCCACGCCGAGGTCGACCTCGAGGTTGCCGATGGCCGCGCTCACGGTCGACTGCGTCTTGCCGAGCTGGCGCGCCGCCGCCGAGAAGGAACCGGCGCGCGCCACGGCCGCCAAGGTCTCGAGTTGGTCCAGCGAATAGCGCACGGTCCGTCTTCCATCGAAAAAAACGATTGATATTAACTTTGACCCATGACGGAGGAAATCGATCATCCGGCCGCGACCCGACCCACAACACCAACGCGGAGACTTTTCGATGACCCCTTCTTCCGGCGTCCACCCCGTGGACGAAGTGCTGCCCCCGCAGCAGATGGCCAGCTACGGCCTGCAGCACGTGCTGGTGCTCTACGCGGGCGCGGTGGCGGTGCCGCTGATCCTGGGCGGCGCGCTCGGCCTCACGCCCGCGCAGGTCGTGACCCTGATCAACGCCAACCTGCTGACCTCGGGCATCGCCACCCTGATCCAGACCCTGGGCTTCTGGAGGTTCGGCGCGCGGCTGCCGCTGGTGCAGGCCTGCTCGTTCATCGCGCTGGCGCCGATGATCATGATCGGCAAGGAATACGGGCTGCCGCACGTGTTCGGCGCCGTCATCGCGGGCGGCGCGATCACGGTGCTGCTGGCACCGGCCATCAGCCGGCTGCTGCGCTTCTTCCCGCCGGTGGTGATCGGCAGCCTGATCACCGTGATCGGCATTTCGCTGATGCCGGCCGCCGCGATCTGGCTCGGCGGCGGCAACCCCGACGCACCGGACTTCGGCAGCGCGCCGAACCTGCTGCTGGGCCTCGCCACCGTCGCCATCACGCTGGGCATCTATGCGCGCTTCGGCGGCTTCGTCGGCAACCTCGCGGTGCTGCTCGGGCTGGTGGCGGGCACGGCGATTGCTGCGGTCTTCGGGCTCACCGATTTCGCGCAGGTGGGCCACGCGGCATGGTTCGAATTCAGCGCGCCCTTCGCCTTCGGCCTGCCCGCGTTCGGGCTGGCACCGATCCTGATCATGACGCTCGCGATGATGGTCATCATGGCCGAGACCACCGGCAACTGCCTGGCCATCGGCCAGATCGTCGGCCGCCCCGCGACGCCGGCCACGCTCGGCAACGCCTTCCGCGCCGACGGGCTGTCGACCATGATCGGCGGCGTCTTCAACAGCTTTCCGTACAACGCCTTCACGCAGAACACCGGGCTGATCGCGCTGTCGGGCATCAGGAGCCGCTACGTGGTGGCCTCGGCCGGCGCGATCATGGTGCTCATGGGGCTGTTTCCCAAGCTCGGTGCCCTGATCGCCTCGGTGCCGCGGCCGGTGCTCGGCGGCTGCGCGATCGTGATGTTCGGCATGACCACGGTGGCGGGCATCCAGGAACTCTCGCGCGTGCGCTTCGAAGGCACGCGCAATGCGATCGTGGTGGCGGTGTCGGTCAGCGTGGGCGTGCTGCCGATGTCGTTCCCGGCGCTGTTCGCGCAGGCCGCCGGGCCGCTCAAGCTGGTGCTCGAGAGCGGCATCTTCCTGGCCGCGATCACGGCGGTGCTGCTGAACCTGCTGCTCAACCGCGGTGCCGCCGAGCAGGAAGCGCCGGCGGCCGCGACGCACTGATCCCAGACCTTCACAATGAATTCGACCGACATGAACACACCTCCCTCCCTCTCTGCGCGCGACCTCGAACTGCTGCGCATGACGATCGCGCTGTCCGAGGAATCAAAGGCCCGCGGCCGCCATCCCTTCGCCGCGCTGGTGGCGAACGAGCATGGCGAGGTCGTCGTCACGGCCGGCAACAACTCGATGCCGCCCGAGGGCGATCCCACGCAGCATGCCGAGCTGGTCGCGGCCGCGCAGGCGGCGCGGCTGCTCGCGCCCGAAGCGCTCGCGCGCTGCACGCTCTACACCAGCGCCGAGCCCTGCTGCATGTGCGCCGGCGCGATCTACTGGACCAACATCGGCCGCGTGGTCTATGCGCTGTCGGAGCACGCACTGCTCGGCCTCACGGGCGACCATCCGGAAAACCCGACCTTTTCGCTGCCCTGCCGCGAGGTTTTCGTGCGCGGCCAGCGGCCCATCGAAGTGATCGGACCGCTGCTCGAGGACGAGGCCGCCGCGCCGCACCATGGCTTCTGGCAGAACGGCCACTGAAGCCCCGGGGATCGGGTGTTTTCCGACGTGCCCGGAAATGCCTTAGTGGATAGACTGGCGTTTTGAGAGCAAGCCATGAAACTCATCGATTCGCTCGTCACGCAGGCGGCCGGCATCGCCGCCGTCCGACGTGACCTCCACGCCCACCCCGAACTCTGCTTCGAAGAAGTCCGCACCGCCGACGTGGTCGCGGGCAAGCTCACCGAATGGGGCATCCCGATCCACCGCGGCCTCGGCACGACCGGCGTGGTGGGCATCGTCAAGAACGGCACCAGCAACCGCGCGGTCGGCCTGCGTGCCGACATGGATGCGCTGCCGGTCACCGAGCTCAACACCTTCGCGCATGCGAGCAAGCACCACGGCAAGATGCACGCCTGCGGCCACGACGGGCACACGGCGATGCTGCTTGCCGCGGCGCAGCATCTGGCGAAGCACCGCAACTTCGACGGCACCGTCTACCTGATCTTCCAGCCGGCCGAGGAGGGCGGCGGCGGCGCGCGCGAGATGATCAAGGAGGGGCTGTTCGAACAGTTCCCGATGGACGCCGTGTTCGGCATGCACAACTGGCCCGGCATGAAGGCCGGCCAGTTCGCGGTGAGCCCGGGCCCGGTGATGGCCTCGGGCAACAAGTTCTACGTCAACGTGGTGGGCAAGGGCGGCCATGCGGCGCTGCCGCAGACCGGCATCGACCCGGTGCCGATCGCCTGCGAGATCGTTCAGGCCTTCCAGACCATCCTCACGCGCAAGATGAAGCCGACCGACTCGGCCGTGATCTCGGTCACCACCATCCATGCCGGCGAAACCAACAACGTGATCCCCGACAACTGCGAGCTGTCGGGCACGGTGCGCACCTTCTCGCTCGAGGTGCTCGACATGATCGAGGCGCGCATGAAGCAGATCTGCGACCACATCTGCGCGGCGCACGACGCCACCTGCGAGTTCCGCTTCGAGCGCTACTACCCGCCCACCATCAACACCGAGGCCGAGGCCGACTTCGCGCGCCGCGTGATGGGCGGCATCGTCGGCCCCGAGAACGTGCTCAAGCAGGAAGCCGCCATGACCTCGGAAGACTTCGCCTTCATGCTGCAGGCCAAGCCCGGCGCCTATGCCTTCATCGGCAACGGCGACGGCGCGCACCGCGACGTGCACCACGGCGAGGGCCCGTGCACGCTGCACAACGCCAGCTACGACTTCAACGACGACCTGATCCCGCTGGGCGCCACCTGCTGGGTGCAGATCGCCGAGCAGTTCCTCGCCACCGGCGCCGCTCGGAAATGATCGGCATCGGCGAGGCATTCGCGCCGCGCTATGCGCAGGCGCGCCAGAAATTCCTGCAGGCCTGCCTGAGCGCGGGCCTGACCGTGGAACCCCACCTGCTGCCGATGCGCGGGCGCGACGGCGAGGAACTCTCGTGCGACGTGGCCTTCGACGGCGCGCCCGACGCCGACCGGCTGCTGATCCTCAGCAGCGGCTGCCACGGCGTGGAAGGCCACTGCGGCAGCGGCGTGCAGGTGTTCGCGCTGCACGACGCCGAGTGGCGCGAGAAGGCGCGCTCGGCCGGCGTGGCGGTGCTCTACGTGCATGCGCTCAATCCGCACGGCTTCTCGTTCGGCCGCCGCGTGACGCAGGAGAACGTCGACCTGAACCGCAACTTCGTCGACTTCACGCAGCCGCTGCCGGTCAATGCCGCCTATGCCGAGCTGCATGCGCTGCTGGTGCCCGACACCTGGCCGCCCACGGCCGAGAACCAGGCCGCGGTCCAGGCCTGGATCGAGAAGAACGGCATCGGTGCCTACCAGACCGCGGTGAGCGGCGGCCAGTACCAGTTCGAGGACGGCCTGTTCTTCGGCGGCAAGGCCCCGACCTGGAGCCACCGGATGATCCGCGCCGTGCTGCGCCGCCATACGCGGCGCACGCGCCGGCTGGCCTGGATCGACCTGCACACCGGCCTGGGCCCGAACGGCATCGGCGAGCGCATCTTCGCCTGCCGCGACGACAAGATCGCCTACGAGCGCGCCAACGCCTGGTGGGGCAACGGCGCCGGCCAGGCCGACGCGGCGCCCGTCACCTCGATCTACGACGGCTCCTCGACCTCGGCGCTGCTGCGCGGCCTGATGTGGGATGCCGTCTACGACGAATGCCCGCAGGCCGAGTACACGGGCATCGCGATGGAGTACGGCACGGTGCCGGTGCTCGACGTGCTGACCGCGCTGCGCGGCGACCACTGGCTGCACCGCCATCCCGAGGCGCCGGCCGACCTGTCGGACGCGATCCGCCGGCGCACGCTCGAGGCCTTCTACACCGACACCGATGCCTGGCGCGGCCAGATCGTGAGCCAGGCGCGGCAGGCCATGTTCCAGGCCGCCGACGGGCTCAGCGGGCGCTGAGCCGCTCGAGGCGGGCGGACCGCTTCAGGTCCGCACCTTGCCGTCGCCCGTGAGCATCGAGAGCTCGACGAACTTCGAGCCCACGTGGTTCTTCGCCGAGAACGAGACCTCGAAGCCGCCGAGCTGCAGCCGGTCGATGCTCTCGAGGCCGGTGATCAGCCCCTCGCGCGACAGCTTGCCGGGCGCCTTGCGCAGGCCCTCGACCAGCACCTTGGCCGCGAGATAGCCCTCGAGGCTCGAGAAATTGGCGCTGGCGCCGTTGCCGGCCTTGCGCACCGCCTCGGTGAACTCGCGCGCGATCGCGTTGGCCTGGCTGTAGGGCGAGGGCACGACCTGGGTCACGAGCACGCCCGCGGCCTCCTTGCCGAGCTCGTCCGACAGCGCCTGGGTGCCGACGAACGAGAGGTTGAAGAAGGTGCCGCCGAAGCCGGCCTTGCGCGCCTCGCGGATGAAGGCCGCGCAGGCCTTGTAGGCGCCGACCTGGACCACCGCGTCGGGCCGCGCCGCCAGCAGCGTCTTCACGGCCGGCGCCACCTCGGCCGAGTTGCGCTCCACCGTGGCCTGCGCGATCGGCTTGAGCTGCTGCTCGGCGAGCGCCAGCGTCACGCCGTCGAGGCCGGCCTTGCCGTAGGCGTCGTTCTGGTGGAACACCGCGATCTTCTTCAGGCCCAGGTGGGTGAGCTGCCTGACCATCAGCGCGGTCTCGTCGTTGTACGAGGCGCGCAGGTGGAACACGTTCTTGTGGAAGGGCTCGCGCAGCGCCATCGCGCCGGTGAAGGGCGCCACGAACGGCACCTTGTCCTTCACCGCCAGCGGCAGCGCCGCCAGGCTGGTGGGCGTGCCGATGTAGCCGAACAGCGCGAACACGTCCTCGTCGATCAGCTTCTGCGTGTTGGCGGCGCAGCGCTCGGGCTCGTAGCCGTCGTCGAGCGTCTTGATCTGCACCGGGCGGCGGCCGGACTGGGCGTTGTAGGCGTCGAGGAAGACCTTGGCACCCTGGTGGAACTGGATGCCCAGCTGCGCCGCCGGGCCGGTGAACGGCGCCGACTGGCCGAGCACGATCGGGCCATCGCCCTGGGCCCGGGCGACGGCGGCGAAACCGCCGAGCGTGGCGGCACCGGCCGCCAGCGAGAAATGCCTGCGATTGATCATGGCGAAAACCCCCTCCTGTCATGCGTCATGCGACGGACCCCGTGCATGCCCCGAAAACCTTAAAAACTTTAGACTCGCCCGATGGCCCACGCCTCGAACGACACCCCCCACGACTCCTCGCCCGCCACTGCCGCCACGGTGCTCGGCGCCTGCCCCCACGACTGCCCGGACACCTGCGCGCTCGTCACCACCGTCAAGGACGGGGTGGCGGTCAAGCTGCAGGGAAATCCGGCCCATTCGCACACGGGCGGCGTGCTGTGCACCAAGGTGTCCCGCTACATCGAACGCAACGACCATGCCGAACGGCTGGTCCAGCCGCTCAAGCGGGTCGGCCCCAAGGGCAGCGGCCGCTTCGAGCCGGTGAGCTGGGAGGCCGCGCTCGACGGCATCGCCGCGCATCTTCGGTCATTGCGGGCCGATCCCGAGAGCATTCTCCCCTACAGCTATGCGGGAACGATGGGCCTGGTGCAGGGCGAATCGATGGACCGGCGCTTCTTCCACAAGCTCGGCGCCAGCCTGCTCGACCGCACCATCTGCTCGATGGCCGGCGGCGAGGCCATGGTCCACACGCTGGGCGGCAAGGTCGGCATGCGCATCGAGTTCTTCGCCGAGGCGAAGCTGATCGTGATCTGGGGCAGCAACTCGATCGCGAGCAACCTGCACTTCTGGCGCCACGCCCAGGCGGCCCGGCGCGCCGGTGCGCGGCTGGTGTGCATCGACCCGCGGCGCACCGAGACCGCCGACAAGTGCGACGAGCACATCGCGCTGCTGCCGGGCACCGATGCCGCGCTGGCATTGGCGCTGATGCACGAGCTGATCGTGCACGACTGGCTCGACCACGACTACATCGCGAACCACACGCTGGGCTGGGAGCAGTTGCGCGAACGCGCGCTGCAATGGCCGCCCGCGCGCGCGGCACGCGTGTGCGGCGTGCCCGAGGAACAGATCGTGGCGCTGGCCCGGGCCTATGGCACCACGAAGCCGGCCGCGATCCGCCTGAACTACGGCATGCAGCGCGTGCGCGGCGGCGGCAACGCGGCGCGCGCGGTCGCCTGCCTGCCGGCGCTGGTGGGCGCCTGGCGCGACCGCGCGGGCGGGCTGCTGCTGAGCAGCTCGGGCCACTACCCGGTCGACCGCGCCGCGCTGCAGCGGCCCGACCTGCTGGCCGGCCGCCGGCCGCGCACCATCAACATGAGCACCATCGGCGACGCGCTGCTCGACACCGCGAAGCCGATCCAGGCGATCGTGGTCTACAACAGCAACCCGGTGGCGGTGGCGCCCGAATCGGCCAAGGTGGCGGCGGGCTTCGCGCGCGAGGACCTGTTCACCGTGGTGCTCGAGCAGTTCCGCACCGACACCGCCGACTACGCCGACTACCTGCTGCCGGCCACCACGCAGCTCGAGCACTGGGACATCCACTGCAGCTACGGCCACACCGACGTGCTGCTGAACCGCCCGGCCCTGGCGCCGCGCGGCGAGGCGCGCAGCAATGCCTGGGTGTTCCGCGAGCTGGCGCGCCGCCTGGGCTTCGACGAGCCCTGCTTCGCCGAGAGCGACGAGTCGCTGTGCCGCACCGCCTTCGCCGAGGGGAGCATCGACTTCGCGCAGCTGCTGGCGCAGGGCTTCACCAGCGTGAAGCTGGCCGAGGCGCCGTTCGCCGAGGGCCGCTTCCCCACGCCCTCGGGCCGCTGCGAGTTCTTCAGCGCGCGCCTGGCGGCCATGGGCATGGACGGCCTGCCCGACCACGTGCCCAACTGGGAGCCGGCGGGTAGTTCCACCGAATTCCCGCTCGCGATGATCTCGCCGCCGGCGCGCAACTTCCTCAACTCCACCTTCGTCAACGTGACCAGCCTGCGCGCGATCGAGGTCGAGCCGCTGCTCGAGATCCATGCCGACGACGCGGCCGTGCGCGGCATCGAGGACGGCGCGCTGGTGCGCGTGTTCAACGGCCGCGGCGAGCACCGCTGCCGGGCCGAGGTCTCGCGCCGCGCGCGCCCCGGCGTGGTCAACGGCATGGGCATCTGGTGGCGCAAGCTCGGCATGGACGGCACCAACGTCAACCAGCTCACGAGCCAGCGCCTGACCGACATCGGCCGCGGCCCGACCTTCTACGACTGCCTGGTCGAGGTCGAGCGCGTGGCCGGCGCGCAGGCGGCGGCCGCGTGAAGGCCGCCTCCATCGTGGCGCTGGCCGGCGCGCTGCTGCTCGGCGGCTGCGCCGACCTGCGCTACTACTGGCAGTCGGCCAGCGGCCACATCGGCATCATGCGCGCCGCCAAGCCGGTGCCCGACTGGCTGGCCGATCCCGCGGTGCCCGCGGCGCTCAAGGCCAAGCTCGAGCTCACGCAGCGCATCCGCCGCTTCGCGAGCGACGAGCTGGGGCTGCCCGACAACCCCAGCTACACCGCCTACGCCGACCTGCACCGCGCGGCCGCGGTGTGGAACGTGGTGGCGGCGCCGCCGTATTCGCTCACGCTCAAGAGCTGGTGCTTCCCCGTGGCGGGCTGCGTGGGCTACCGCGGCTACTACAGCGAGGAGGCGGCCAAGGCCGAGGCCGAGGCGCAGAAGCGGCAGGACCTCGAGGTCTCGGTCTACCCGGTGCCCGCCTACTCCACGCTGGGCTGGATGAACTGGGCCGGCGGCGACCCCCTGCTGTCGACCTTCATCGGCTACCCCGAGGGCGAGCTCGCGCGGCTGGTGTTCCATGAGCTCGCGCACCAGGTGCTCTACGTGGCGGGCGACACGGTGTTCAACGAGTCCTATGCGACGGCGGTCGAGCGCATCGGCGGCGCGCTGTGGCTGCAGCGCGAGGCCGGCGAGCCGGCGCGCCGCGAGTACGCGCAGTTCGATGCCCAGCGCCAGCAGTTCCGCGCGCTCGCGCTCGACACCCGGCGCGCGCTCACGCGGGTCTACGAATCGCCCGAGGCCAAGGCCCAGGACTGGAAGGCCGTGGCCGCGATGAAGCAGGCCGCGATGGACGACTTCCGCGCCCGCTACGCGGCGCTGCGCGAGGGCTGGGCCGGCCCGCGCCAGCATGCCTACGACGGCTGGGTGGCGCGCGCCAACAACGCGGCCTTCGGCGCGCAGGGCGCCTACGACGACCTGGTGCCGAGTTTCGAGGCGCTGTTCGAACGCGAGGGCAGGAGCTGGCCGCGCTTTTACACTGAGGTCCGCCGCATCGGCCGGTTGCCGACCATGGAGGAGCGCCGCCAGGCGCTCGCCACGGCCAGCGGCATCCTGCAGATGCGGCGCGGCCGCGGCCACGACAACAACGGAGAACACGACGGTGCCTGACATCCATATCGAACGCCAACACACCCTGGGCATCGCCCGCGCACGCCAGGTGGCACGCAAGTGGGTGCGGCAGGCCGAGCAGGAGTTCGGGCTCGATTGCGTCTACACCGAGGGCGAGGAGCGCGACGTGGCGACCTTCACGCGCGCCGGCATCGACGGCACGGTCGAGGTGACGGCCCAGACGCTCACCTTCGATGCCACGCTGGGCTTCCTCTTCAGCAGCTTCAGCGAAATGATCGAGCAGAAGATCAGCCGCAACCTCGATGCGCTGCTGGGGCCGGCCGAGGGCGGCAACCGCTTCGCCTGAAGCGCCGCCGTTTCAGGCGATGGTGTAGCCGCCGTCCACCGGCAGCGATGCGCCGCTGATCATCGACGCGCCCTCGCTCAATAGAAAGAGGATTGGCGCGACCACTTCCTCCACGCGCGCGAAGCGCCCGAGCGGGATGCCCGCGATGGCGGCCGCGCTCTTGGCCGGATCGGCCCAGGCCTGCTCGGCCATGGGCGTGAGCGTGACCGTGGGATTGACGCTGTTGACGCGGATGCCGTGCGGCCCGAGCTCGAGGCACAGCGAGCGCGTGATCGCATCGAGCGCGGCCTTCGAGGCGCAGTAGCAGAGGTGCGCATCGAGCGCGACCAGCGCGGCCTGGCTCGAGACATTGACGATGCTGCCGCGCACGCCGGCCGCGGCCATCGCCTTGCCGCAGCGCGCGGCGACCAGCGCGGCGGCACGCGCATTGACGGCCATGACGGCATCGAAGCTGTGGGCCTGCAGTTCGAGCGCCGGTTCGAGCAGCGCGATGCCCGCGCAGTTCACGACGAGGTCGAAGGCGGGCAGTTCCGCGAATGCCCGGTCGAGGGCTTGCGGATCGGACACGTCGAGCACGAGCGGGGTGCAGCCGGTCTCCGCTGCCAGCTCGCGAAGGGCTTCGGCGTTGCGTCCCACGGCGGTGACCGTGGCGCCCGATCGTGCGAGCTGCGTGGCCACGGCGTGGCCGATGCCGCTGCTGGCGCCGGTGACCAGGGCCTTGCGGTTGCTGAAATCGAAGGTGATGGTCATGTGGGAGCGAGCGTTCATTGGAGGCGGTGCATCGCATCGCGCAAGGCCGGGTAGAGGGATTTGTAGATCTCGAAGCGCTCGCTGTAGATCGCCTGCGCCTCGGGCTCGGGCCTTGCGCGTTCCACCAGCGTGACCCAGCCGCGTTCGGCCGTCGCCGCGTCGACCAGGCCCGCGCCCAGCGCCGCGAGCATCGCCGCGCCGAGGGCGGCCTCGACCTCTTCCTCGATGGTGAACACGGGGTAGCCGGTGATGTCGGCCACGATCTGCATCCAGAGGTCGGAGTGGGCCGCGCCGCCGACCACGATCAGGCGCGGGTCCAGCGGCTGGCCGCTGCGGCGTCCGGCTTCGATGTTGTGCTGCAGCGCGAAGCTCACGCCCTCGAGCACGGCACGGTAGAGGTGGGCACGGCCGTGCGCGAGCGAGAGGCCGATGAAGGCGCCCTTGGCCTGCGCGTCCCAGATCGGGCTGCGCTCGCCCATCAGGTAGGGCAGGAACACCAGGCCCTGCGCGCCGGGCGGCACGTCGACGGCCTGGCGCTCGATCAGCGCATGCGCGTCCTCGCCGGTGCGCGCGGCCTCGGCCAGCTCGGCCTGGCAGAAGGTGTCGCGAAACCAGGTGACGGCCGCGCCCGCGGCGATCGCGCCGCCGAACACGTAGCTGCGGTCCGCGCCGCGGTACACATGCGGCATGCCGATGAGCCGGTGGCGCGCATCCACGCCCGGGCTCACGAAGCCCCAGCACATGCTGGTGCCGATCATCGCGACATGGTCGCCGCTGCCGGTCACGCCCGCGCAGAAGGTGGCCACCGCGGCATCCACGCCGCCGCCCATCAGGGGCATGCCTTCGGCGAGGCCGAGCCGCGCGGCCCATTCGGCCTTCAGGCCGCCGACCACGTCGCTCGATTCGACCAGCCGCGGCGGCATCATGCGCGCCGGAATGCCCAGCATGCGGAGCGCCTCGTGGGACCAGCCGCGCCGCGCCGCGTCGTACACGCCGCCGATGTTGCCGGCCGAGCTGTGGTCGACCGCGAGTTCGCCGGTCAGCCGCCAGTTGACGTAGCTGTTGGGCGGCAGGAACCAGCGCGTCTTCGCCCACACCTCGGGCCGGTGCTCGCGGATCCACAGCATCTTGGTGTAGCCGTAGTAGCTGTCCACGCCGTTGCCCGTGATCGCCTGCAGTTTCTGGACGTCGACCGTCGCGTTCACCGCATCGACCTGCGCGGTGGCGCGGCGGTCCATCCAGATCAGGCAGGGATGCAGCGGCTGCAGGGCCTCGTCGACCGGGATGCCGGCGCCGCCATAGAGGCTGCTCACGCACATCGCGGCGATGTCGGCGGGCGCGACGCCGCTCTTCGCGACGCAGGCGCGCACGCTCTCGCACACGGCGTCGAACCACACGGCACAGTCCTGCTGCGCCCACAGCGGCTTCGGCGTCTCGGGCTGGTAGGCCACGCCGGCCTGGGCGCGTACGCGCCCGTCGACGCCGACCAGCAGGCACTTGGTGCTCTGCGTGCCGATGTCGACGCCGATCACGTACTTCATGGCTCGGTCCGCGGCTGCGGCTTGAGCAGCACCTTGATCGAGTCGAGCGAGTTGGCGAGCGCGAAGGCGCGCTCCCATTCGGTCAGCGGGAAGTCGTGCGTGACGATGCCCTTGGAGGTCACGAGCCCGCGCGCCAGCAGGTCGATGGCGATCGGGTAGCAGTAGGGCCCGAGGTGGGCGCCGCGCACGTCGAGCTCCTTGCGGTCGCCGATGATCGACCAGTCGGCGCTGGTCTCCGCGCCGAAGACGCTGAACTCGACGAAGCGGCCGAGCTTGCGGATCATCTCCAGGCCCTGCGTCACGCCGATCGGCGCGCCCGTGGTCTCGATGTAGACGTCGCAGCCATAGCCCTCGGTCAGGCCCTTGACGATGGCGTCGGCGTTCTCCGTCTTCGGATTGATCACGACGTCGGCGCCGTACTGCTTCGCGAGCGCGAGGCGTTCGGGCACGAGGTCGATCACGATCAACTGCCTGGGCGTCTTGAGCGCCGCCACCTGCGTCATCATCAGGCCGAGCGGGCCGGCGCCCGCGATCACCACCACGTCGTCGAGCTGGATGTCGCCGCGGTTCACGGTATGGATCGCGCACGACAGCGGCTCGATGATGGCCGCGTCCTCGAGCGCGATGCCGTCGGGGATCCTGTGCACGCGCGCGGTCGGCGGCAGCCGCATGTAGTCGGCCATGCCGCCGTCGGCCACGATGCGCTGGAAGCCGAAGATGTTGTGCACCTCGCACATCCAGTACTTGCCCGAGGTGCAGAAGCGGCACTTGCCGCAGGGCACGATCTGCTCGGCGATCACGCGGTCGCCCTTGCTCACGCCGAAGTGCTCGGCCGCGCCTTCGCCGAGCGCCTCGACGTAGCCGAAGAACTCGTGGCCCGGGATCACCGGCGCCTTGACCCACGAGGGCTGGCCGTCGCCGCCCCAGAACATCTTCGCGCCCGAGTGGCACTTGCAGTCGGAGGCGCAGATGCCGCAGGCCGCGATCGAGATCAGCAGTTCGTTGGCGCCGATGGCGGGTACGTCGACGGTCTCGAGGCGGTAGTCCTTGGGGCCGTGGCAGACGACGGCCTGCATGGCGAGCCGGGCGATGGCGCCCGTGCTGCCGGACTGGAGCTTTTGATAAGACATGGTTTCCTTGTGAAGAGAGAGGGGTTGGGTGTTTCTCCCTCCCCCGCTGGGGGAGGGCCGGGGTGGGGGCACGCAGCCTCCCGAACGAGCGCCGCGTGCCCCCATCCCGGCCTTCCCCCAGAGGGGGAAGGAGCAAAGCAGAAGAGGGAGGGGGCTAGCGCTTTGCTTCCCGGCTGATGAAGATCGCGAGCAGCACGATGCCGCCCTTGATGATCAGTTGCAGGTACGGCGACACGCCGATCATGTTGAGCCCGTTGTTGAGCACGCCCAGCAGCAGCGCGCCGACGAGGGTGCCGACGATCGCGCCGCGGCCGCCGGCGATCGAGGTGCCGCCCATCACCACGGCGGCGATGGCGTCGAGCTCGAAGCCCACGCCCACGCCGGGCTGGCCGCTGGTCACGCGCGAGGCCTGCACGATGCCGGCGACCGCGGCCGTGAAGCCGCTGAGCGCATACACCAGCAGCTTGTAGCGCGCCACCCGCACGCCCGACAGCCGCGTCGCTTCCTCGTTGCCGCCGATGGCGTAGACGTAGCGGCCGAAGGGCGCCATGTTCAGCAGCACGTAGGCCGCGAGGTAGGTGGCGAGCATGATCAGGATCGGCACCTTGATGCCCGCGAGCGTGCCGCCGCCGAGGAAGGCGAAGGACTCGGGCAGGCCGTCGATCGGGTAGCCGCCGGTGTAGATCAGCGCGATGCCGCGCGCGATGCCCATGGTGGCCAGCGTCACGATGATCGGCGGCATGCGCAGGTAGGCCACGCAGTAGCCGTTGAACAGGCCGATGACCGCGCCCACGGCCAGGCCCAGCGGCACCGCGAGCAGCGGCGGCAGCCCGAACTGCACCATCAGCCCCGAGGCCAATGTGCCCGACAGCGCCACCACCGCGCCCACCGAGAGGTCGATGCCGCCGGTGAGGATGGCCGCGGTCATGCCGACCGCGATGATGGCGTTGATCGAGGACTGCAGCGCGATGTTCTGCAGGTTGCCCCAGGACAGGAAGTTGTCGGTCGCGACGATCATGAAGACCGAGATCGCGACCAGCCCGACCAGCGGCAGGAAGGCCGTGGAGCGGCGCAGCTCGGTGAGGAATCCGCCGGCGGGAGCGGGCGGCGCGGGATGGCTGGCGGTGGCGTTCATGGCGAACCCCCTGTGGTTGCGTGGCGCATGATGTCGCCGGAGTGGATGGAGTCGCCCTCGAGCGTGGCCACGATGGACCCGCCCGAGAACACCGCGACGCGGTCGCACATGCCGACGATCTCGGGCAGCTCGCTCGAGATCATCAGCACCGCCTTGCCCTGGCGCGTGAGCTCGCGCATCAGGGCGTAGATCTCGGCCTTGGCGCCGACGTCGATGCCGCGCGTGGGCTCGTCGAAGATCAGCACCTCGCAGTCGTGGCCGAGCCAGCGCGCGATCACCACCTTCTGCTGGTTGCCGCCCGAGAGCGTGGCCACGCGGGTCTCGAGGTCCGGCGCCTTCACGCCCACGCGGTGCGCGAGCTCGGCGGCCTCGCGCTTCTCGGCGCCCTCGCGCACCAGGCCCGCGCGGCGGTGCCGGCCCAGGTTGTTGAGCGTGATGTTGAAGCGGATCGTGAAGTCGGTGATCAGCCCCTGCACCTTGCGGCTCTCGGGCAAGAGGCCGATGCCGTGCGAGAGCGCCTGCGTCGGGTCGTCAAGCCGCACGGGCGTGCCGTTGCGCAGCACCGTCTTGCGGTGCGCGCGGTCGGCGCCCATCATGCCGAGCGCGAGCTCGGTGCGGCCCGAGCCGACCAGTCCCGCGAAGCCGAGGATCTCGCCCGCATGCAGCTCGAAGGCGTTGACCGGCCCGCCCTTCGCGAGCTGGATCTCGGGCACCTCGAGCAGCTTGCGCGCGCCGGCCGCATGCGGTGCCGGCTGCGGCTTGGGCGGAAAGCTCTGTTCGATGCGCCGGCCCACCATCATCTCGACCAGCGCGTCGATGTCGGTCGCGCCGACCTCCGCATGGCCCGCGTTGGCGCCGTCGCGCAGCACGCTGATGCGGTCGCAGACCTCGAAGATCTCGTCGAGGTGGTGCGAGATGAAGATCATCGCCACGCCGCGCTCGCGCAGCGAACGCATGATGCGGAACAGGTGGTCCGCCTCGTTCGGCGTCAGCGTGGCGGTCGGCTCGTCGAGCACCAGCAGGCGCGCCTTCAGCGACAGCGCCTTGCCGATCTCCACGAACTGCTGCTGCGCCACCGAGAGCCGGCACACCGGCACGCGCAGGTCGATGCGCACGCCGAGCTCGTCGAACAGCTGCCGCGCCGCGCGCCGCATCGCGGCCCGGTCGATCAGGCCGAAGCGCCGCGTGGGGTAGCGGCCCAGGAAGATGTTCTCGGCCGCGTCGAGGTGCGGGATCAGGCTGAACTCCTGGAAGATGATCCCCACGCCCGCCGCGATGGCGTCGGCGTAGCCCGCGAAGCGGCGCTCGCTGCCGTCGATGTAGATGCGGCCCTCGTCGGCCTGGTGGATGCCGCAGAGGATCTTCATCAGCGTCGACTTGCCCGCGCCGTTCTCGCCGAGCAGCGCATGCACCTCTCCCTTGCGGATCGAGAGGTCGATGCCCGAGAGCGCCTGCACGCCGGGAAAGCGCTTCGAGACGCCCTCCAGCCGCAGCATCTCGGCGGTGTCGTTCATGGTCACGGCCAGGGTCCGTCCGCGCCTTACCAGCTGAAGCTCTTCGCGCCTTCGGCGTCGATCAGCTTCACGTCGACCGGCACCGCCGCCGGCACGTTGGCGCCCCACTTCTTCGCGAGCGCGATGCCGATGGCCAGCCGGATCTGGTCGCGCGGGTACTGCGCGGTGGTGGCGATGAACTTCGAGCCCGGCTTCTGCATCGCCTTGATGGCCTCGGGCGCGCCATCGACGCTGGTGAGCTTCACGTCCTTGCCGCTGGCCTCGATGGCCGCGAGCGCGCCCATCGCGCCGCCGTCGTTGACGCTGAACATGCCCTTCAGGTCCTTGTTGGCCTGCAGGATGTTCTCGGTCACGGTGAGCGCGGTGGCGCGTTCCTGCTTGCCGTTCTGCGTGCTCACCACCTTGATGCCCGGGTACTTGGCGAGCGCCTCGCGGCAGCCCTTCACGCGCTCGAGGATCGGCACCACCGGAATGCCGTCGAGGATCGCCACGTCGCCCTTCTCGCCGATGGCCTTGGCCAGGTGCTCGCAGGCCAGCCGGCCCGCGTCGGTGTTCTTCGAGCCGACGAAGGAATCGACCGGGCCCTGCGCGTTGGCATCGACCGCCACCACCACCAGCCCGGCCTTCTTGGCCGAGCGCACCGCCGACTGCACGCCGGTGGAGTCGGTCGGGTTCAAGAGCAGGATGTCGACCTTCTTCTGGATCATGTCCTCCACGTCGCCGATCTGCTTGGCCACGTCGTGGCGCGCGTCGGTCGCGACCACGCTGGCGCCGATGCTCGCGGCCGCCTCCTCGAGCGCCTGCTTCATGGTCACGAAGTAGGGGTTGTTGAGCTCCTGGAAGCTCATGCCGATGCGCAGCGGCTGCTTCGGCGCCTGGGCCTGCGCGGCGGCGGAGGCGGCGCACAGCAGCGCGGCGAGGGTGGCGGTGGCGAGGGTGTTCTTCTTCATGGCATGTCTCCTTGGGTGATGACGGTGGAAAGGACGCGGGCAAGGCTTCGCCCCGCGCGGTGCCCGAACGGGCCCGCGCCGATGGCGATGCGGGAAACGGGGGCGGGCCGCCTACGGCGGGCTGGCGCCGCGCAGGTGCGCGGCCTGCGCCGCCTGCATGCGGTGGAAGTTGCGGAACTTGGTCGGCGGCATGCGCTTGTGCAGCAGGAACTGCCGGTTGAAGTTCGACACGTTGTTGAAGCCCACGTCCATGCAGACGTCGAGCACCGGCTTCTCGCTGCTGGTCAGCAGCTCGCAGGCGCGGCTGATGCGCAGCCGGTTCACGTAGCGCACGAAGGACTGGCCCGTGTGCTTGCGGAAGGCGCGCGAGAAGGCGCTCGGGCTCTGGCCCACCAGCTCGGCCAGCATCGGCTCGCGCAGCTCGTCGCCGAGGTTGGCCGCGATGTGGGCCAGCACGTTGTTGATGGCGTGCGACATGAAGGCCTTGGGATCGGGCTTGAAGGCCGGGCTCGCGAGCCGCTGGCGGTCCTGGCTCGCGGCCAGCAGCTCGAGCAGCGACAGCAGCAGGATCACGCGGCGCAGCCCCCGCGCCTCGAGCAGCGCCTCCATCAGCGGCTTGGCGGCGGCCGCGGTCTCGGCCGAGAACAGCAGGCCCGCGCCCGACTCGGCGATCAGCGGCGCGATGCGCGCGAACTCGGGGAAGCTCGCGGCCATGTTGCGCACCAGGCCGGCCGGGAACTGGATCACGATGCCGCGCCGCTCCACGCTCTGGCCCGCGGGCACGTCGCTGATCCAGTTGTGCGGCAGGTCGGGGCCCATCATCACGAGGTTGCCGGGCTCGAAGTGGCCGACGTGGTCGCCCACGAAGTACACGCCCTGGGTCTCGACGATGAGCTGGATCTCGTACTCCGGATGGAAGTGCCAGCGCACGGTGCGGTAGGGGTAGCCGTGGGCCCAGCAGGCGAAGGATTCGTCACCGCGGACTTCGACGATTTCCAGATCGGGTTGCATGGCGCTCGTTGTTCCTCGGGCAGTGTTCGGATGGGTGCGTGACAGCGTGGGGCGGACTGTACGAACCGCTCCCGACGCCAACAACCAGAGATGGCGGCCCGAATCGATACTTTTTTGATGCGCGGTGTCGGGCGCGCGGGGCGCACCGCGATCCGCGCTGCGGCGCAGCAAGAAGCTTTCTCCCCGAGGGAAACGGCCCGCGACGGCCCGGATTGCTGCGCTGCGGAAAGCCGGGCGTCTCGAGGCCGTGCGGGCGTCAAGAATTCATAGGTGTTTTCCCGCCCCGCAAGCCCCGGCGCGGCGCGCGGCACACTCGCAGGCCATGACGACATCCACTGCTTCCTCCTCTGCTCCCGCCGCCGGCCCGCTCGCCGGCCTCAAGGTCATCGAGCTCGGCCAGCTGATCGCCGGCCCCTTCGCGGCCCGCACGCTGGCCGACTTCGGCGCCGAGGTGGTCAAGATCGAGCCGCCGGGCGCGGGCGATCCGCTGCGCAGCTGGCGGCTGATGAAGGACGGCACCTCGGTCTGGTGGCAGGTGCAGTCGCGCAACAAGCGCTCGCTGGCGCTCGACCTGCGCGAGGCCGAGGCGCAGGCCATCGTGCGCCAGCTCGCGGCCGAGGCCGACGTGCTGATCGAGAACTTCCGCCCTGGTGCGATGGAGGGCTGGGGCCTGGGCCCCGAGGCGCTGCTGGCGGCCAATCCCGCGCTCGTGATGCTGCGCATCAGCGGCTATGGACAGACCGGTCCCTACCGCGACCGGCCCGGCTTCGGCGTGGTGGCCGAGGCCATGGGCGGGCTGCGCCACCTCACGGGCGAGCCGGGCCGCGTGCCGGTGCGCGTGGGCGTGTCGATCGGCGATACGCTGGCCTCGCTGCATGGCGTCGTCGGCGTGCTGATGGCGCTGCAGCATCGCCATGCCACCGTGAGCGCCGAGCATCCGAAGGGCCTGGGCCAGGTGGTCGACGTGGCGCTCTACGAGGCCGTCTTCAACTGCATGGAGAGCCTGCTGCCCGAGTACGGCGCCTTCGGCGCGGTGCGCGAGGCCGCGGGCAGCGCGCTGCCGGGCATCGCGCCGACCAATGCCTACCGCTGCGCCGACGGCGGCTACGCGATCGTCGCGGGCAATGGCGACAGCATCTTTCGCCGGCTCATGGGCTGCATCGGCCGGCCCGATCTGGCGGCCGATCCCGCGCTGGCGAACAACACCGGCCGCGTCGCGCAGGTGGAACTGCTCGACGCCGCCATCGGCGACTGGGCCGCCAGCCGCACCGTCGACGAGGTGCTGGCCGCGCTCGATGCCGCGCACGTGCCGGCCGGGCGCATCTACACCATCGCCGACATCGCGGCCGACCCGCACTACGCGGCGCGCGGCATGCTGCAGCGGCTGCGCATGGACGACGGCAGCGAGCTGTCGGTGCCGGGCTTCGTGCCCAAGCTCTCGCGCACGCCGGCCGCGCACCGGCTGAACGCGCCCGCGCTGGGCGCGGACACCGACGCGGTGCTCGAGGAGATCGGATTGACCGCCGGCCAGATCGCGGCGCTGCGCGAGCGCGGGATCATCGGCGGGGCATGAGGGAAGCCGGCGCTCAGCCGCGCAGCGACTCGATCAGCGCGATGTACTGTTCCTTGGCCTCGTCGCCGCTCAGGCCCTTGCGCGAGGTCCAGGCGTCCCACTTGGCGCGCGCGACGATGTCGCTGAAGCTGGGCTTCTTGGCCGTGTTGTCGCCCTCGGTCGCCTGCTTGAACAGGCCGTAGATCTTCAGCAGCGTGGGGTTGTCGGGGCGCTCGGCCAGCAGCTTGGAATTGGCCTGGGCGGTCTGGAAGCGTTCGTCGAGGTCGGACATGGCGGGGGATACGTAGGTGGGTGGAAGGAGTCGGGCATCTTACTGACCCGACAGTCACCCGCGTTCGAGCCCGCGCCGCGTGAAGGGCCTCAGGTCGTGGTCTGCACGTGCAGCCGGCTCGACTTGCAGCGGTGCAGCGCGCGGTAGTGCTCGAGCGGCCGGCCATTGAGCCCGTAGGCGATCGACTCGATGCGCAGCAGCGGCTCGGGCGCGGGCAGGTTCAGCAGCTCGCAGGTCTGGGCGTCGGGCAGCACGGCGTCGATCCAGCGCTCGGCGCGCACCAGGCGCAGGCCGTACTGGCGGCGCAGCACGTCGTAGAGCGAGCGGTCTTCCAGCCGGATGCGGTGCAGGCCCGGCGCCATGTCGGCCGGCACCACGGTCTCGACCAAGAGGCGCAGCTCGCCGTCCACGCTGCGCAGGCGCTTGAGCGCGACCACCTGCGTGTCTTCGGTGAGGCCGAGCGCGCCGGCCTCGAGGGCGGTGGGCAGGCGCAGCTCCTGGGTCAGGATCTGGGTGCGCACCGAGCGGCCCTTGCGCTCCATCTCGTCGGAGAAGCCCAGCACGGTGGAGACAAAGTCCTCGTCGCGCTCGCGCGCCGCGACGAAGGCGCCGCGGCCCTTGATCTTGTAGATGAGGCCGTTGCGCACCAGGTCGGCCAGCGCCTCGCGCACCACGATGCGCGAGATGCCGTACTGGTCGCCGAGTTCGGCCTCGGACGGCAGCTTGGCGCCGATCGGCAGTTCGCCCTGCAGGATCTGCAGGCGGACGGCGTCGCGGAACTGGGCCCACAGGGGCGATTCGGAATTCCGGTCGAGGGCGGGCGCGGTCAAGGTCGGGCTGTTCACGTGAGGACGGGCTTCGAGGCCATCAATGATGCATCCAAAGGGGAATCCGCTGCCGGGGCGGCGGTCTGCAGGCGCACGCCGTGGCGTTCGCGCAGCGCGGTGGCGCAGGCATGGAGCTCCTCGCGCTGGCGCTGCGCGTCCCAGCCCAGGGCCTCGGCCGCGATGCCGGCGATCTCGGCCAGCGCGGCGTCGGTGACCTGGCCGCGGATCGCCAGCAGGGTGCGGCGCACCACCAGGTCCGACAGGTGGATCACGCCGGTCTCGAGGCACAGGTAGCCGAGCTCGGCCACCGAGTAGTCGGGCGCATGCCGCAGCGGCACGTCGCCCGAGGCCGCGAGCCGCTGCGCCAGCGGCAGCGCCTTGGCGCCGTAGCGCGCGAACAGCGCCTGGGCGCGGCGGCGGCTCGCGCCGGTGGCCATCAGGCGCTCGAGCAGGCGCTCGGTGGCGGCCGCGTCGGCCGGGAACTCGGCGCCGCCGCCGATCGGCAGCATGTCGGTGGAGGCGGTGCGCGCGCGGCCGAGGTGGCGCAGCACCGCGTCGGTGGCCTCCTCGGCCAGCGCGCGGAAGGTGGTCCACTTGCCGCCCACCAGGCAGACGATCGGGATGTCGCGCGTGGCGTTCGGCGGATCGACGGCCACCGAGTGGTCGCGCGAGATCTGGCCCGGCTTGTCGGCATCGGAGCGCGCCAGCGGCCGCACGCCGACATAGGTGTAGACCACGTCGGCCGGGTCGAAGGCGAGGTTGGGGAACACCTCGCGCAGCACCTCGAGCAGGTAGTCGACCTCCTCCGGCTCGGTGGCGATCTGGTCGGGATCTTCCACCGGGATGTCGGTCGAGCCGACCAGCACGCGGTCGAGGAAGGGATAGACGATGCACACGCGTCCGTCCATCGCCTCGAAGTAGGCCATGCGGCCGTCGAGCGCGTCGCGCAGCGCGGGATGGTCGAGCACCAGGTGCGAGCCCTTGGTGCCCATCACGCGCGGGCCGCTGCCGCCGAGCACCGCGGTGCTGCGGTCGAGCCAGGCGCCGCTGGCATTGACCACCGTGTCGGCCGTCACGCGCACCAGCTCGCCCGTGATCTCGTCGCGCAGGGTGAGGATGTTGCCGGCGCAGCCCATCACGCGGCAGTGGTTGACCGCGGTGGAGCGCGGCTGGTCGCGGCAGGCGTCGGCGATCAGCTCGAGGATCAGCCATTCGGGATGGCTGATCCAGGCGTCGAAGAAGGTCGCGGTCCAGCGGATCGCCGCGCGGAACAGCTGGCGGTCGCGCGGCGGCACGCGGTCGATGCGGTGGCCCGGCATCACGCGCTGGCGCCGGCCCAGCAGGTCGTACAGCCGCAGCCCCAGCGCCACCGCCAGCAGGCCGCGCGTGCGCGGCGAGGCCGGCCGGCCGAGGAAGCGCAGCGCGCTGCCGAGCATGCCGCCGAACAGGCTCGCGAGCGGCACCACCGTCTTCAGCGGCTTCACCAGGTGCGGCGCGTTGCGCAGCAGCAGGTTGCGCTCGCGCGTGGCCTCGGCCACCAGCGAGAAGCTGCCGTTCTCGAGGTAGCGCAGGCCGCCGTGGATCATGCGCGAGGGCGCGCTGCTGGCGCCGGCGCCGAAGTCGCCCTTGTCGACGATCAGGCAGTCCACGCGCTGCAGCGAGAGGTCGCGGAACACGCCCACGCCGTTGATGCCGGCGCCGACGATGACGGTGGAGAAATGGCGTCCGGCGAGCGAGGCGGGACGGGTGAAGGGCAGTTGCCAGGCGCTCATCGTGCGGAATCCGGCATGCGGGTGGTGCCGGTGGTCAGGGTGAAGGCCGGTGCGAGGCTGTCGAGCAGCGCATCGAAGCCGGCCAGGAAATCGGCGCAGGCCGGGATGTCGCCCGCTTCGGGCGCGAGGGTCTCGCAGGGCGCGAGCAGGTGGGCATTGGCGCTCGCGTCGAGGTCGAGGCCCTGCGAGATGGCGGCATAGAGCGCCGCGCCGCGCGCGCCGGTCTCGTCGTCGCCGCAGCGCGCGACCGGCCGGCCGAGAAAGCCGGCCAGCAGCCGTGCCAGCCGCGCGTCGCGCGCGCCGCCGCCGAGCATGGTGAGCGCTTCGGGCAGCAGGCCATGGGCCGCGAGCCGGCCCAGGTGGCGCGCATGCAGCGCCACCACCGCGTCGACCACCGCGCGCGCCATGTCGGCGCGGCCATGGTGGCTGCGCAGGCCGACGAAGCCCGCGCTCGCGCCGGGCGGCGCGCTGCCGCCGTTGACGAAGGGCAGGAAGCGCACGCCATGCGCGCCCAGCGGCGAGCCCATGGCGACATCGATCACGGCCTGCTCGCTGCCGAAGCCCAGCGCCTCGGCGGCCCAGGCGATGTTGGCCATCGACGAGGGGCTGTTCTCCATGTAGAGCCGGCGCTCGGCCGGCCCGAAGTTCACCACCGCGGCCACCGGCGGCTTGGCCACGCCCGCGGGCGTGGCCGGGCCGATCGCGGCGTTCACGCTCCAGGTGCCGAACACCGCCACCGCATGGCCGCGCGCCTCGGCGCGGATCGCGGTCATCGAGGCCAGCAGGTCGATCGCGCCCATGGCCACCGGCACGCCCGCGGGCAGGCCGCAGGCCGCGGCCTGCGCGGGCAGCAGCCGGCCGTACACCTCGCCGCTGGGCACGATGCGCCCGAGCGTGCGCGGCGACAGGTCCGACAGGCCCGCTGCGTCGAAGGCCTGCTGCGACCAGCGGCCGCTGGCCAGCGAGACCAGCCCGGCGGTGCTCGCGTCGCTGAGGTCGGTGGCGGCCTCGCCGGTCAGCAGGAAGCCCAGGTAGTCCTTGGCGAACAGCAGGCGCTGCAGCTCGCCGCGCTGCACCGCGTCGTGGCCGAACAGCTCGGCCGCGATCAGCGTCGGCTGTCCGGGCCAGGGGCCGCAGCCCACGTCGTCGAACAGCGCCGCGCCGTGGCTGCGTGCGAGCTTCAGCGCACGCGCGGTGGCGCGCTGGTCGGTGGAGGCGACCGCGCTGCCGCCGACCAGCCGGCCGGCCGCGTCGAGCGCATAGAGGCCGGCGCCGTGGCCGGTGCAGCCGATGGCGCGCACCGCGGCGGCCAGCGGGCCGAGCTGGCCCGCGATGGCGCCGAGCACGCGGCCCAGCGCCGCATGGATCGCCGCCTCGGCCACCTCGCAACCGCCGCCGGGGCGCCGGTCGTGCGGCAGCGCGGCGCGCGCCAGCGCCACCGTGCGGCCGCTGTCGGCATCGAGCGCGAGCGCCTTCAGGCTGCTCGACCCCATGTCTATACCCAGGTAGATGTTCGTTGTCATGTCATAACAGCTTCGGGCAATTTGGTTCAGATCGCAGTAGCGTTTCCCCTAGTATTCCGGGCAAAACGAGCCGCATACATTCTCACCTGTCATGACAACGTGCATGACGACTAGAGATCCAAAGCCACCCGCCAAGGCGGCCCATCTGCCAGGTCAGAGCAACACGAGGAGACAGAAGTGAGAAGAGATTTCCTGAAGTCCGCGGCGGCCGCCGCAGCCACCACCGGCCTGGGCCTGGCCGGCTCCAGCGCCTTCGCCCAGCAGCCCGCCGCACCGGCCGCCACCGGCCTGCGCGGCAACCCGAACGACGTCTACGTGATGAACGTGATGGTCTCGGGCGTCGAGTACTGGTTTCCGGTCTACGAAATGATGAAACAGCTGGGCCGCACGCTGGGCGTGCGCACCCGCTACACCGGCACGCCCGAGTACGACGTGAACAAGCAGCTCGCGTCCTTCGAGCAGGAACTCGCGCGCAAGCCCGCGGGCATCCTGCTGCACCCGATGAACCCCGATCCGTTCATCGAGCCGATCAACCGCGCGGTGGCGGCGGGCATCCCGGTCGTGACCTTCGCGGCCGACTCGCCGAACTCCAAGCGCGCCTCGTTCATCACCTCCGACAACGACCGCGAGGGCACGCAGGCGGCCGACGCGATCGCCGCCGCGCTCGGCGGCAAGGGCGAGTACGCGGTGCTCGAGAACCCGGGCCAGGACAACCACGACCGCCGCATCGCCGCTTTCGTCAACCGCATGAAGACCAAGCACCCGGGCATGAAGCTCGCGGGCCGCGCGGCCAGCAACCAGGACCCGAGCAAGGCCTACCAGGCGGTGCTGAGCCTGGCGCAGGCCAACCCGAACCTGGGCGCGCTGTTCATGCCCGAGGCCAACTCGGCGCTCGGCGCGGCGCAGGCCAAGATCGAGTCGAAGAAGAACATCCGCGTGATGTGCTGCGACGTCAACGCCAAGATCCTCGACATGATCAAGGCCGGCGACGTGTTCGGCGCCATCAATCCCAACCAGGGCATGCAGGGCTACATGGGGATGATGATGCTGTTCCTGGCCAAGAACCCGCAGCTCATCGACCCGATGAACGACGCCAAGCGCAACGGCACCAACCCGATGTCGGTGCCCTTCCTCGACAACGGCCTGTCGGTGGTGAGCAAGGCCAACGCCGACGACTTCTACTGGGACAAGTACCTGGCGCGCCGCGGCACCAAGGGAATCGGCGAGTGAGCGACGACCCGAAGCCGCTGCTCTCGCTGCGCGGCATCAGCAAGCGCTTCGGCGCTTCGCGCGCGCTCGCGGGCGTGGACTTCTCGCTGCGTGCCGGCGAGATCCACGCCCTGTGCGGCGAGAACGGCGCCGGCAAGTCGACGCTGATGAACATCATCGACGGCATCCACCAGCCCGACGAGGGCACGATCGCGCTCGACGGCCTGGATGTGCGCATCGACGGCCCGGCCCATGCCATGCGGCTGGGCATCGGCCTGGTGCACCAGGAGATCGCGCTGTGCGGCGACGCCACCGTCGCCGAGAACATCTTCATGCCCGAGATCAACGCGGGCGGCCGCGCCTTCATGGACTACGGCGGCCTCAACGCGCGCGCCGCCAAGGTGCTGCGCCGGCTCGGCCAGGACATCGACCCGGCCGCGCGCGTCGACGAGCTCGGCATCTCGAGCCAGCAGCTGGTGGAGATCGCGAAGGCGCTCACGCTCGACTGCAAGGTGCTGATCCTCGACGAGCCCACGGCCGCGCTCACCGAGCTCGAGTCGGCCGCGCTGTTCCGCGTGCTGCACGACCTCAAGGCGCAGGGCATCGGCATCATCTACATCAGCCACCGCATGGCCGAGATCTTCGCCAACTGCGACCGCGCCACCGTGCTGCGCGACGGGCGCAACGTGCATTGCGGACCGCTCGCTGGCACCACGCCCGACGAGCTGGTGCGCCGCATGGTGGGCCGCGACCTCGGCAACTACTACCCGCCGCGCGCCACGCTGCCCGAGGCGCCCGAGACGCTGCTGCAGGTCGACGACATCGCCGACGGCGAGCGCGTGCAGGGCATCTCCTTCGCGCTCAGGCGCGGCGAGATCCTCGGCATCGCGGGCCTCATGGGCGCCGGGCGCAGCGAGCTGGCCGAAGCGGTGTGCGGGCTGCGGCCCGCGCGGCGCGGCAGCGTGCGCCTGCGCGGCAAGACGCTCGCGATCCGCAAGTACGCCGACGCGCTGCGCCACGGCATCGCCTACCTCAGCGAGGACCGCAAGGCCGCGGGCGTGTTCCTCGACCTGCCGATCGCGCAGAACGTCTGCGCGATGGCGCTGCGGCGCGTGAGCTCGCGCTTCGGCCTGATGGAACGCGCGGCCGAGCGCAAGCTGGCGCAGGACCTCGGCGCGCAGCTCAACCTCAAGTCCGACGGCGTGGCGATCGAGGTCGCGAGCCTGTCGGGCGGCAACCAGCAGAAGGTGGCGATCGCCAAGCTGCTGGCCACGAAGCCATCGGTGCTGCTGATGGACGAACCCACGCGCGGCGTCGACGTGGGCGCGAAATCCGAGATCCACCACATCCTGCGCGCGCTCGCGAACCAGGGCGTGGGGGTGATCGTGATCTCGTCGGAACTGCCGGAAATCATCGGCCTGTGCGACCGCGCGCTGGTGATCCGCGAAGGCCGGCTGGCCGGCGAGCTCGGCACGGCCGAGATGACGGAAGAGGGCCTGCTGCGGCTGGCCTCGGGACTGGGCGAACAGGAGATGCAGTGAGCTACCAATTCAGAATGGACGGCACCAACCCCGCGAGCACCGCCGGCACCGGCACGGCGGCGGGGGCCAAAGGAGACGCCGTGAACCTACCCTTTCGACTCGGCAGCATGCGCGAGGCCGGCCTGCTGCTGATCATCGCGGTGCTGTGCGTGGGCATGAGCTTCGCGTCGCCGTACTTCCTCACCTGGGAGAACATCCGCGCGATGCTGCTGTCGTTCTCGATCGAGGGCATCGTGGTGGTCGGCATGACCATCCTGCTGATCGTGGGCGGCATCGACCTCTCGGTGGGCTCGGTGGTGTGCCTCGCGATGGTGATCACCGGCAAGCTGTTCCTCATGGGCGTCGACCCCTGGCTCGCGAGCGCGATGGCGATCGGCGCCAGCGCGATGATCGGCGCCATGATCGGCGGCTGCGTCACGCGCATCGGGCTGAACCACTTCATCGCCTCGCTGGCCTTCATGGTGATCGTGCGCGGGCTGTGCCTGGCCTTCACGCAGGGCACGCCGCAGTCGCTGTTCTCGCTGCCGGCCGAGTTCAAGTTCATCGGCCAGGGCACGCTGTTCGGTATCCCGGCCGTGATCCTGATCTTCGTCGCGATCGTCGCCATCAGCGACTTCGTGCTGCGCCGCGCCACCCTGCTGCGCAAGGTGTTCTACGTCGGCAGCAACGAGAAGGCCGCGCTCTATTCGGGCATCCGCGTGGGCCGCGTGAAGTTCTGGGTCACGGTGCTGTGCTCGGCCTCGGCCGGCCTGGCCGGCGTGATCTACACCGCGCGCTTCGGCGCCGCCACGCCCACCTTCGGCATGGGCATGGAACTCAACGTGATCGCCGCCGCCGTGATCGGCGGCGCCAGCCTCAAGGGCGGCTCGGGCACCGTGCTCGGCGCGGTGCTCGGCCTGGCGCTGCTGTCGGTGGTGACGAGCTCGCTGATCCTGCTCGACGTCTCGCCCTACTGGCAGGACGTGATCAAGGGACTGATCCTGCTCGTGGCCGTGACCATCGACCACCTGCTCAACGTGAGGAAGACCAAGAGATGAAGACGACGACGCTGGGACCGTCGGGCATACGCTGCTCGGCGATCGGCCTGGGAACCTGGGCCATGGGCGGATGGATGTGGGGCGGCGGCGACAACGCGGGCGCGACGCTGGCGATCCAGGCCTCGCTCGACGCGGGCGTGACGCTGATCGACACCGCGCCGGCCTACGGCCTGGGCCGCTCCGAGCGGCTGGTGGGCACCGCTCTCAAGGGCCGGCGCCACGAGGCCGTGATCGCCACCAAGTGCGGCCTGGTGTGGCACACGCAGAAGGGCACGCACTTCTTCGAGGAGGACGGCCATCCCGTCTACCGCTACCTCGGCCGCGATGCGATCGCGTACGAGGTGGAGCAGAGCCTCGCGAACCTGCAGACCGACTACATCGACCTCTACATCACGCACTGGCAGGACGCCACCACGCCGGTGGCCGAGACCATGGGCGCGCTGCTCGACCTGAAGAAGCAGGGCAAGATCCGCGCGATCGGCGTGAGCAACGTCGATGCTGCCACGCTCGCCGAGTATCTGCGCCACGGCCCGGTCGACGCGGCGCAGGAGCGCTACAGCCTGATCGACCGCGAGATCGAGGCCACGCTGGTGCCGCTGTGCAAGGAGCACGGCGTGGCGGTGATGGGCTATTCCTCGCTCGCGCTGGGCCTGCTCGCGGGGCCGATCGATCCCGCGCGCGCCTTCACGGGCGACGACCAGCGCGCGAGCAATCCGCGCTTCAGCGCCGACAACCGCGCGCGGCTCGCGGCCTTCTTCGCCGACCTCGAACCGCTGCGCGCCGCGCTGGGCTGCTCGTTCTCCGAAATGATGATCGCCTGGACGCTCGAGCACGGCGCCGTCTCGCTGTCGCTGTGCGGCGCGCGCAACCGGCAGCAGGCGATCCAGAACGCCGCGGCCGGCTCGGTCGCGCTCGGCGCCGACGCGCTGCTGCAGATCGACACCGCCGCGAAGCGGCACCTGGGCGCGCTCGGCTGAGACGCGTCCCGCCCCCTCGAACCATCTTCCACCTTCAAGGAGTTCTTTCGTATGTCGAAAGGCAAAGAGGTCCGCATCGCCCGCCTGCTGAAGGCCGGCCGCGGCCTGGACATCGCGCTCGATCACGGCGTGTGCAACGAGCCCAGCTTCCTCGACGGGCTCGAGGACATGCCGGGCGTCATCGACCGCCTGGTGGCCGCGGCGCCCGATGCGATCCAGCTCAACTACGGCCAGGCCGACCTGCTGCAGCTGCGCCCGGGCCGCGAGCGGCCGGCGCTCGTGATGCGGCTGGACATGGGCAATCCCTACAACGCCACGCGCCACCGCTCGATGTGGGCCGTGCTGCAGAACGAGCACGACCCGGTGCTGCCCGCGGTGCAGATGGACGCGGCCTGCGTGGTCGTCAACCTGTTCATGCTGCCCGACGAGCCCGAGCTGTTCCGCCAGTGCGTGCAGAACATCGCGCGCGTGCGCGCCGACTGCGACCGCTACGGCATGCCGCTGATGATCGAGCCGCTGGTGATGCAGGCGCACGGCGCGGGCCGCGGCGGCTACATGGTCGACGGCGATGCCGAGAAGATCGTGACCCTGGTGCGGCTCGCGCGCGAGATGGGCGCCGACATCGTCAAGGCCGACCCGACCAGCGACCCCAGGGACTTCCACCGCGTGGTGCAGGCCGCGCGCTGCCCGGTGCTGGTGCGCGGCGGCGGCCGCGAGGACCTGCAGCAGGTGTTCGCGCGCTCGCGCGTGCTGCTCGACCAGGGCGCGGTGGGCATGGTCTACGGCCGCAACGTCTACCAGCACGCCAATCCGTCCGCGGTGGTGAGCGCGCTGATGGCGATGATCCACGAGGGCGCCAGCGCGGAAGCGGCCTGGGCCCTGTACGAATCGGGCGGCGCGGCGCGAAGCCCATAGCGCAAAGGCTGCGCGGCTTTCGCGCGGCTTCCGGCGAACAGGTTTTTTTTGCCACGGCAGGCGATGCCCGTCGCCCGCCGGGGTGCGCGCTGCGCGCGCATGTCGTGATTCGAGCCAGAGAAGAACGAGCCAGCAGATTCCCCTGCGAACTTCCAACAACACTTGGAGGCAAACGATGAAGATCCGGTATTACCTGATGGCATTGATGGTGCCGTTCGTCACCCTGTTGACGCACGCGGCGATCACCGGGGTCAGTCCGATGACGACCCTCGGCAACATGGCGACCGCGGTGTCCGAGGCCGTCGCCGATCCCCTCCCGCTGCAGGGGCCGGGGCTGGGCAACCTCACCTACACCTCGGAGGAACTGTTCAAGCCGGTGTCGATGATCACCAGCCCCGCGCATCCGCTCGACCCCGCGCACAGCAACGCCTACGAGTCGCGCGAGGTGCCCGCCACCTATCCGGGCCGCAAGGACTACGGCATGAACGCCGGCATCATGGTCAACGGCTATTTCCTCACGTCCTTCGCTCCCGACAGCGGCCTCGGCCCGGGCGGCTTCCTGCTGTACGACGTGTCGAACCCGCGCCAGATCAAGCTCGTCAAGAAGATCTACGAGCCCGAGGCCCGCACCAAGGAGTTCCGCGAAACCCACTCCTTCGGCACCGCGAAGATCGGCGACAAGACCTACGTGGTACTGCCCAGCATCAACGGCGTGGAGTTCTGGGACTTCACCGACGTCAACGACATCAAGCAGGTGAAGAAGCTGGCGCTGCCCGGCGTGAATGGCGGCGACTACGAGAACGTCGCCTGGCAGCTCTGGTGGCAGGCGCCCTATCTGTACGTGGCTTCGGCGGGCCGGGGCATCTTCATCGTCGATGCCGCCGACCCCGCGAACGCCGTGCTCGCCAACCGCGGCGCCGGCAAGTCCAACCCGGTGTCCACCGGCGAACTCGGCGGCTTTCGCATCGGCCCGATCTTCACGATGGGCAACCACATGGTGCTGACCGCGATGGAGAGCAACGGCGGCTTCGCGAGCCTCGACATCTCCGATCCGCTCAATCCCAAGGTGCTCGACTCCATCGTGGGCAGCACGCCGTTCTACTACGCGACCTGCTTCGACGGCCGGAACCTGCATGTCTCCACCCGCAACAGCGGCGCGAAGATGTACAGCTACGACCTCAGCGACCGCTCGAAATTCGTGGCCGAGGACAACCGCCTGGTCATCGACGAGCAGCTGTACTGCGCCACGCAGGACCACTACGTGATCCAGGGCGCGCAGACGCGCATCCACAAGGTCGACGTGAGCAATCCGCTCAATCACGTGGAGGTGGGCCGCGGCAGCATCCTGCGCGAGGACGATCCGAACTTCTCGCATTCGGACAACGGCCAGGTCGCGATGTTCGGCAACCTCGTGTTCGTGGGCAACGACCACGGCTCGGGCAGCGGATTCGTCGTGCACCAGGTCGACCCCGACACCACCCGGCCCGAGGTCAAGCAGGTCTCCCCCGCCAACGGCGCGAAGCAGCAGGCGCTGACCTCGCGCATCGGCCTGGGCATGACCGACAACATCCGGCCCGAGAGTGTCAACGCCAACACCTTCATCGTGCGGCCCGTGGGCGGCAACACGCTGGCCGGCACCTACAGCGTGCAGCTCGGCATCGTCAACTTCCATCCGACGCAGCCGCTGCAGCCGGGCACCAGCTACGAGGTGTTCCTGCCGGCCAACGGCGTGAAGGACTATGCGGGCAACGCCATCGGCGCCGACTTCAAGTCCACCTTCAACACCGGCAACGCGGCCGAGGTGGGCCTGAGCTATCACTGGGCGCTCAACGGCAAGCTCAGCGACCCGATCTCGAACAACGACGGCACGCCGGCGTCCGGCGACGCCTTCGAGAGCATCGGCCTGAACTTCGCGAACCGCGCGGGCGGCGTGCAGCTCAAGAACGACGGCGTGGCCACCGTGCTGGGCGGCACCGCCTCGCTGAGCTTCTACATGAAGACCACGCAGAACGGCAGCGCCAATGCCTGGACCGCGCCCGGCATCTTCGGGCGCGACCAGTCGGGCGGCGCCGACGACGTGTTCTGGGGCTGGCTCGACAACACCGGCCGGCTCAACCTGTCGGTGGCCAACGCGGCCACCAACAACCCGGGCACGCGCTCGACCTCGCCGGTCAACGACGGCAACTGGCACCACGTGGTGCTCACGCGCGACGCGGGCTCGGGCGCGCAGACCATGTACATCGACGGCGCCAAGACCAGCTCGACCGGCCTCACCGGCGTGAAGGGCCTCGCGAACAAGTTCCAGTGGCTGGGCCAGATCCAGGGCAATGCCGACTTCTTCAAGGGCACGCTGGCCGACGTGCGGGTGTTCAGCCGCGTGCTCGGCGACGCCGAGGTCGCGACCCTGCGCGGCCAGGCGGTCATCGGCGACCCCGGCATCGGCAGCGGGCCCAAGGTGGTCAACGGCGCGCTGAACTTCAACCCGGCCACGCTGGGCAGCGGCGGCGCGCAGTTCCGCTGGAACTTCGGCAACGGCACCGTCACGGCCTTCTCGAGCCAGGCCGGCTACAGCTACACCTACACCACGCCCGGCCACTACACCGTGACCCTGACGGTGAAGGACAGCGCGGGCCGCGAGACCTACTACACCTACAACGTGACCATCATTGCGCCCGTCACCGCGAGCGCGCCGCGGCACACCGGCAACATCGCGGGCGACGCGAACCGGGTCTACGCGGTCAATCCCGACAGCGGCACGGTGGCGGCGATCGACGCCCAGAGCCTGGCCAAGCTGTGGGAGGTGTCGGTGGGCAGCGAGGCCAAGACGCTGGCGCTCGGTCCCGACGGCCGGGTCTGGGTCGCGGTGCAGGGCGAGGACAAGCTGGTGGCGCTCAACGCCGCCGACGGCAGCGTCTCGGTCACCGTGCCCTTCGACTACGGCAGCGGTCCCTACGGCGTGGTCTTCACGCCCGACGGCACCAAGGGCCTGCTGACGCTGGAGAGCAAGTCGCGCCTCGTGAGCTTCAATCCCTCCACCGGCGCGGTCACGGCCACCCTGCCGCTCGACGGCACGGTGCGCGGCATCGCGGTCACGGGCGATGCGCAGATCGCCTACGTCACGCGCTTCAAGTCGAAGATGACCGGCGGCGAGCTCTACAAGGTCAACCTGGCCTCGATGAGCACGCTGCCGACCATCGCGCTGCCGGTGGACACCACCACCATCGACACCGAGGCCGGCGCGCGCGGCGTGGCCAACTACCTGAGCCAGGTCGTGATCTCGCCCGACGGCAAGCGCGCCATCCTGCCCTCGAAGAAGGACAACATCGTGCGCGGCCGCTTCCGCGACGGGAAGGACCTGGTGCACGACCAGACCGTGCGCTCGATCCTGTCGCAGGTCGACCTGCAGTCGGCGGCCCACGTGGCCGGCGAGCAGATCGACTTCGACGACCGCGCGCCGGCGCGCGCCGCGCTGTTCTCGCCCGCGGGCGACTACATCTTCGTGGCGCAGATGGAAGGCAACCGGGTCGCGATCGTCGATTCCTACACGCGCTCGGTGCGCGGCGAGATCGACACCAGCAGCGCGCCGCACGGGCTGTTCCTCGATGCCGCGCGCAAGCGCCTCTACGTCAACAACTTCCTCGCGCGCTCGGTGTCGGTGCACGACGTGGCGGCGGTGCTGGCCTCGGAGAGCAACGCGGCGACCTTTCTGCGCAATGTGCAGACCGTGGCGACCGAGCCGCTGGCCGCGGCCGCGCTGCGCGGCAAGCAGGTGTTCTACAACGCGGCCGACCGGCGCATGAGCAAGGACAACTACATCTCGTGCGCGAGCTGCCATGCCGATGGCGGCGACGACGGCATGGTGTGGGACTTCACCCAGCGCGGCGAGGGCCTGCGTCGCACCATCAGCCTGCAGGGGCGGCGCGGCACGAGCCACGGCAAGCTGCACTGGACGGCCAACTTCGACGAGGTGCAGGACTTCGAGAACGACATCCGCAACGAGTTCGGCGGCACCGGCTTCCTGAGCAATGCCGACTACGCGGCCACCTCCAATCCGCTGGGCACGCCCAAGGCCGGACGCAACGCGCAGCTCGACGACCTCGCGGCCTACCTGTCGTCGCTCGACAAGTTCATGCGCAGCCCGGCCCGCACGGCCGACGGCAACCTCAGCGTGGAGGCCGCGCGCGGCCAGACGGTGTTCAACACCGCGCAGTGCGCGACCTGCCACACCGGCGGCACCTTCCGCGACGGCCAGCGGCACGACGTGGGCACGATCCAGCTCTCGTCGGGCAAGGGAAGCAACCAGCCGCTGGCGGGCGTGGGCTTCGACACGCCGACGCTGTCGGGCACCTGGAGCGTGACCTCGTTCTTCCACAACGGCCAGGCCGCCTCGCTGCAGGCGGTGCTCGACAGCGGCCACGGCAACGCCAACGGCCTGCCGCCGGCCGACGTGGTGGCGCTGCGCGAGTACGTGCGTTCGCTCGACACCGCGCCGCCGCTGGTCGCGCGCATCCGCTCGGACAGCAGCAACCTGTGCGTGAACATCAAGGGCGTGTCGACCGCCAGCGGCGCCACCGCGGTGCAGTGGCCCTGCGGCAACGACGCCAACGAGAAGTTCACCGTGACCAGCAGCGGCGGCTACGTGCAGTTCGTGGCGCAGCACAGCGGCCTGTGCCTGGCGCAGAGCGGCAACGCGACCACCAACGCGGCGGTGGTGCAGCTGGCCTGCACGGCCGGCAACGCGACGCAGTGGACGGTGGTCGGCTCGACCCTGCGCAACCGCGCCTCCGGATCCTGCCTCGACGTCCCGAACGGATCCACCACGCAGGACACGGCGCTGATCACCTGGACCTGCAACGGGGGCAACAACCAGAACTGGACCCAGCTGCCCTGAGCGGGCGGCCGGTAGCGCGCGGGGGCGGTGTCACCGCACCCTGCGCGCTTCGGTCCACACCACGATCAGCAGGCCGGCCAGCACCATCGCGAGCCCCGCGAAGGCCCAGGGGCCCGGGCGCTCGTGCAGGACGACCAGGGCGAGCCCGAAGGCCGTGACGGGCTCGGCCAGTGCCAGCGTGACCCCCGAGGCGCCGGAGATGTGCCGCAGCGCATGGCTGAACAGCAGGTAGGCGATGCCGGTCGACACGAGGCCCAGGTAGGCCACGAGGACCCAGCCCGCGGGCGTGGCCGAGAAGGGGCCGGAGATCAGCAGCGCGGCCGGCATCGCCGCCACGGAGGCCGTCGCGAAGAGCCACAGCGTGACCGTCGCCGGCGGCGACCGGCGCACAAGGCGCTGGCTGACCAGCGTGTAGGTCGCATAGCAGAGCCCCGAGCCCAGGCACAGCGCCAGGCCGCCGAGGTCGACGCGCGAGCCATCGCCCGATCCCGACATCACCATCAGGCCGCCACCGCCGATCGCGAGCAGCGTGCCGGCCCACCAGGCCGGCGCGGGCGGTGTGCGAGACACGAGCGCCTGCAGCAATCCGGCCCAGGCCGGCCCGCTGCCCACGGCGATCGCGGTGCCGATGGCCACGCCCGTGGCCCTGACGCCCGCGAAGAAGCTCAGGTTGTAGCCGGCCATGCACAGGCCCGCGAGCAGCACCCAGCGCCACGTCGGCCGCGCCATCGACAGCGCGACGCGCTCGCCGCGCTGCCGTCGCCAGCCGATGAAGGCCGCGAAGAACAGCGTGGCGATCGCCATGCGCAGCGTGCCGATCCAGAAGGGCGACGTGTCCAGGGGCGCGAAGCTCTGGGCGGTGCCGGTCGTGCCCCAGAGCGCGGCGGCGGCAAGCACCATGGCGGCGCCGGTGAGGGAAGCGTGCTTTGTCATGCGCGCATCCTCCAGCGCCGCGACCGCGGCAACTGTCGAGAGACTCTCGACCTCGTCAGCCCGCGCGCGCGTGCCGGGCGCCCGACTGGCGGTCGCGTCGCAGTGCGAAGCCGAGGGCGCTGGCCGAGCGGTAGCCCGTGCGCAGGGCGGTCGCTTCGAGCGGCAGGCCGCCGCGCAGCAGGCGCTGGGCGGCGTCGAGCCGGCGCGCGCGCAGGTAGGCCTGCGGCGACAGCCCTGTCAGTTCGAGCAGCCGCGCATGGAAGCGCTGCGGGCTCAGGAAGAACAGGGCCGCCATGCGCGCGGTGTTCCAGGGCTCGTGCAGCGCGCCGCCGAGGGCGGTGTCGAGCCGTGCCAGGTCGATGCTGCGGCGCGCGAGGATGGAGGGCGCCTCGAGCACGTGCGCCAGGTGCTGCGCGGCCCGAGCCGGGTCGACGTCGTTCCTGCAGGCGGCCGTGACCGCGAAGCGCCGGATGCGGTCGACGCCCGTGGCGGGGGGCGTGTCGATGACCACCATGCGCACGCCGCGCGGCGACATGAAGGTGTGGGCCACGCCCGCCGGAATGATCATTCCGCAGGAGGTGTCGGTGAAGGCGGCGCGGCCGCCGATCTCCAGCTCCATGCGGCCGTCGAGCGCGAACATGATCTGCGCGTGCGCATGGTCGTGGCCGGCGTATTCGCCCGCGTAGCTGCGCACGCTGTAGGCGATCCCGGGGACGAGCGGACTGTGCATGCCCGCGATTGTGCCCAGGCCTCGCGAACCCCGGCGCGCCGACGGCCGGGTCAGCGTTCCGGCCAGCGCTGCGGCACCCGGCGCAGCTTCGCGAGGTCGTAGCCCAGGGCCTCGATCTTGCGCAGCGCCTGCGCGTAGGCCTCGGGCGCGAGCTCGGGCGTGCGTGCCATCAGCCAGACGTGGTCGCGCTTGCTGCGCGCGACGATGGTGCTCTGGTAGTCGGGCGAGACGTCGGCGATCAGGTACTCGGCCTGGATCGGCCAGATGAACTGCATGCCCCAGACCGCGTTGCCGGTGCCGGGCCGCACGGTGGCCACCGGATGCAGGGTCTTGACCGGCGCGTCGAAGCTGCCGTCGCGGTAGCGGAAGTCGGTCTGGATGCGGCCGTCGGGCCGCAGTGCGTAGGACTCGACGGCGTTGAACGCGTTCTTCTCCGGAAAGGTCGGGATGTTCGCGATCACGTACCAGTCGCCCATGAAGCGCGCGATGTCGACCGCCGGCAGCGGCGCGATCGTCGGTGCCGGCGTGGCGCAGGCCGTGAGCGCGGCGCACGCGCACAGGGCGAGCCAGCCGAGCGGGTGCCTGGGGCGCGCCGCGGGGGCGCGTTCGGGGTGGGGGTGTGGAAGGCGGGTCATCCGGGCAGTACGCGGCAGCGAGCCGACTGGATCCCCTGCCCGTGGCCGCAACCTATTCGGAGAGCCCGGCGCGCGCGAGCTCCACGTCCAGCCGCTCCTTGGCGTCTGCCGGCTGGAGCGCCGCGGCCTTCTCGTAGAGCCGCGTGGCCTCGCCCATGCGCGCGTCGCCATGCAGCATCAGCAGCGCGCGCGCGTATTCCATCAGCGCGCTGGCCGAATGCGGATGCAGCGCGATGCCGTGCTCGAACAGCTCGACCGCGGTCTCGGCGCGCACGCCATAGGTCATGCGGCCGACCAGCGCGCCGACCTTGTCGATCACCTCGGCATGGAAGGCGCCCAGCGCGACGTGGGCGTCGGCATGGCGCGGCTCGAGCGCGATCACGCGTTCGAGCGCCTCCTTGAGCCGCGTGCCCAGGCCCTGCGCGAGCGCGCGCGCCACGCTGATGCCCTGGCTGTAGCGGCCCATCGCATAGGCCTGCCAGTACAGGGCCTGGCAGTCGTCGGGCTCGGCCGCGGCCCGCGCGCCCGCGCGCTCCACCACCTGGCGGAACATCGAGAGCCGCACCGCCTCGCGCGGCTCGAGGTAGTTGGCGTAGATCGCGGTCGCCTGGTTGGCCAGCGCGAGGCCTTCGGCGCCGTGCAGCAGGCCGATGGCCGCGGCGCGTTCGAATTCGCCGCTGTGATAGAGCGCCCAGCCTTCGGCCAGTGCCGCGTTGTGCTCTGGGGCCGGCATCGCGTGGCCGGCATGCAGCCGGCTCCAGTGCGCGATCAGGCTGCTGGCATCGAAGCGCGGCACGTCGGCGTAGGGCAGGGGCGCCCACGGGCCGGCGTGGCCGGAGGTGCCGCCGGCGGGCGCGGCGGACGTCGGCGGGAGCGGTTTGAAATCGTGGGGGGACATGGTTCAGGCAGCCAGATCGGCGGGGGTCGCGGTGGGCGGGCTGCTGGCGGCATCTTCGCCGCCGTAGGCCCGGCCCAGTGTCAGCAAATGGCGCCGTTGCTCGGCGCCCAGGTAGGGCGCGAGCTGGTGCAGGGTGTGGCGGGCGCCGCGCAGCAGCGCGGCCTGCGCATGGGCCGGCTCGAGCGCCTGGCGCGGGTTGCGCACGTACTCGTAGCTGAGCCAGTAGGTCAGCACCACCACCATGCTCTGCGCCAGCGTGTCGACCTCGTGGGCGTCGATCTCGAGGTGGCCGGCGCGGCCCAGGCCCGCGATCAGCTGGCGCATGGCGCGCACCTTGTGCTTGAGCACGAGCTGGAACTGGGTCTCGAGGTGCCGGTTCTTGCTCAGCAGGTCGTTGAGGTCGCGGTAGAGGAAGCGGTGGCGCCAGATCAGCTCGAACAGGCTGTGCATGAAGAACCAGGCATCCTCCACGTCGTGGATGCCCTCGCTCGCATGGAGCAGCTCGCCGAGCTCGGTCTCGTAGCCCTCGTACAGCTTGTTGATCAGCTCTTCCTTGGCCGGGTAGTGGTAGTAGAGGTTGCCGGGACTGATGTTGAGCTCGCCGGCCACGAGCGTGGTGGAGACGTTCGGCTCCCCGAAGCGGTTGAACAGGTCCAGCGCGGCTTCGAGAATGCGTTGTGCAGTGCGGCGTGGCGCTTTCCTGGCCATGTCGGTGCTCCCGGGTTGTCTCTTGGAAACACTCTAGCGCAGGAACGCCGCGCGAAGCGCGCGGGGGGACATTGATTTGCGGGGCACTGCGTTTGTGCAGTGCCGCATGCGCATGACGTCGTGCTACGCCTCTTCGCGCATTCGGCGCCGGAATCGGCCGCTTCGAGGCCGGAAAGCGGCTTTATTCGGTGCCGCTCGATTTGCTGCGCCGCACCGTGGTCTTGCGTGCCGGGGTCTCGGCCGACTTGGCGTGGCGCGCGGCGCGGGCACCGCGCGCCGGACTGGCGGCGGGTTTCGCGGCGCCGCGCAGGGCGGCCAGCTCGGCCTCGAGCGCCGTCACGCGTGCCTGCAGCGCGGCCACCTCGGCCGGCGGCGGCATGCCGAGCTTGTCGAGCGCGCGCGCCACGCGTTCCTCGAAGATGTTCTCGAGCTTGCCCCACTGGCCCGCGGCCTTGGTGCCGAACTCGTTCGCGAAGCCGGCCATGCGGGCCTGGGCCTGCGACAGGGTTTCCTCGGCCGCCTGCTGGGTGCGCTTCTGCATGCCGGCGCCGTCCTTGACCAGCGACTCGAAGGCCTTGCTGCCCTCCTGCTGCATCTTGGCGAAGGCGCCGAGGCCGGCCAGCCAGATCTGCTGCGCGGAATCCTTGATGCGGTCGGAGGTCTTGTCGAAGCGGTCGTCGTCCTGGGTGGCCATGTGCGGTCCGAATGGAGGAGGGAGGGGGAGGGGCGGTCTGCCGGAAACCGCCGAACTCTAGCCGCGCGGGGCCGCGCGCGGTTAGAGCCTTTTGCCTATTCAGGTCTTTGGCGGACAGCTCAGGGCGTGCCCGAGGCCGCGCGGCTCGCGTCGAGGTGCGCCCGCGCGCGCTCGGCCAGCGCCATCTCGCCCGGCGTACCCGGCACGTAGGCCTCGACCGGCAGCGGCCGGCCGTGCGAGTCGACCGAGACGAAGACGATCAGGCACTCGGTGGTCTTCTCCATCGCGCCGCCCTTCATGTCGCCGCTGCGCACCTCGACCGAGATGTTCATGCTGGTCTTGCCGGTGTAGGCCATGCGCGCCTCGACCTCGACCAGGTCGCCGATCATGATCGGGCGGTGGAAGCGGATGCTGCCGATGAAGGCGGTGACGCAGTAGCGCTTGGCCCAGCTCGTGGCGCAGGCGTAGCCGGCCTCGTCGATCCACTTCATGACCGTGCCGCCGTGGACCTTGCCGCCGAAGTTGACGGTGTTGGGCTCGGCGAGGAATCGCAGGGTGATGGAAGACATGCTGTGCCTTTTGCTTTCGGAAGGGGCCGTGGGGGCCGGAACGGGGGGAGGCGATTATGCGAGGGCGCGCATGACGGTTCGACCGCCGCCCGTCGTCCCGGCATGCCCGCCGGGCTGCAAGCGCCATGCCATCGGCTCAGGCCGGGCCCGCCGCCTCGCCCTCGTTGAACAACTGCGCCAGCGTGCGCCGCAGCCAGGCATTGCCGGCGTCGGCATGGAAGCGCTCGTGCCAGTGCTGCTTGACCGCGTACGAGGGCAGTTCGAACGGCGGCTCGAGCAGCTGCACCGGTTCCTGCGTGGCCAGCACCTGGCCGAGGATGCGCGGCACCACCACCAGCAGCTCGGTGTGGGCCACGATCCGCGCCACGCTGAGGAAGCTCGACAGCCGCGTCACCACGTGGCGCCGCAGCCCGAGCCGCGCGATGGTCTTGTCGACGATCGCATGGCCGGTGCCCGAGGAGGCCACCACCGCGTGCGCCTCGGCCTCGAAGCGCTTGCGCGTCAGCCGGGCGCCCACGCGCGGATGGTTGCGCGCCGCCAGGCAGACGAAGTTCTGCATGAACAGCGTCTGCTGGTAGAAGCCGGCCTCGAGCTGCGGCATGAAGCCCACCGCGAGGTCGACCGCGCCATCCTCGAGCCGGCGGCCGCTCTCGGTCGAGATGATCTCGGTCTCGATGCGCACGCCCGGCGCCACCTGCCGCAGGTGGCCGAGCAGGCCCGGCAGCAGCACCACCTCGCTGATGTCGGTCATGCAGATGCGGAAGCTGCGCTCGGCCGTGGCGGGGTCGAACACCGCGCGGCCGCCCTTGGCGCGGTTGAGGCGGTCGAGGATGTCGAGCACCAGCGGCTGGATCTGGCGCGCATAGGGCGTGGGCTCCATGCCGCGCGAGGTGCGCACGAACAGCTTGTCGCCGAAGTGGGCGCGCAGCCTGGCGAGCGCCGTGCTCGCGGCCGACTGCGAGATGCCGAGCCGCTCGGCGGCGCTCGAGACGTTGGCGGTCTTGTAGACCTCGTCGAACACCAGCAGCCATTCCAGATCGAGTTGTGCCATGGGCGCGGCCCTCGCGGTGTGCGGCCCGCGGGCCACCATTATCGAAAAACAGGATCGGAGCTATCGCCGGTCCCCCATTGCGCCAATAGTAGTGCGGGCGGATGATCCCGTTGATTCGGAAGTTCTAACCAGAAGGCCGGCGCCCCATGTCGTCGCCGCGCCATGCACCGCGAGAGACACGCCATGAACCCCTCCACCGCCCGCGCAGCGCCCTCCAATGCGGATGAGCGCCGCGACTACTACGACCGCATCCGCCCGCTGCACCTCACGCCGCTGTGGGAATCGCTGCACGCGCTGGTGCCGCGCGAGCCGCAGACGCCCTGCGTGCCCGCGCTGTGGCGCTACGACGAGATCCGCCCGCTGCTGATGGAGTCGGCCGACCTCATCACCGCCGAGGAGGCCGTGCGCCGCGTGCTGGTGCTCGAGAACCCGGCGCTGCCCGGCAACTCCTCGATCACGCAGTCGATCTATGCCGGGCTGCAACTGATCATGCCGGGCGAGGTGGCGCCCTCGCACCGCCACGTGCAGTCGGCGCTGCGCTTCATCGTCGACGGCCAGGGGGCCTACACCACCGTGGGCGGCGAGCGCACCACCATGTACCCGGGCGACTTCATCATCACGCCCTCGTGGGCCTGGCACGACCATGGCAACGAGGGCATCGAGGGCGTGGTGGAGCCGGTGGTCTGGCTCGACGGCCTCGACATCCCGATGCTGCGCTTCTTCGACGCCGGCTTCGCCGAGAACGACGACGCCAGGGTGCAGCACGTGGCGCGGCCCGAGGGCCACAGCCTCGCGCGCTTCGGCCACAACATGGTGCCGGTGCGGCACGACCATGCGTCGCAGACCTCGCCGATCTTCAACTACCCCTATGCGCGCAGCCGCGAGGCGCTGGCGCAACTGCAGAAGCAGGAAGCGCCCGATGCCTGGCTGGGCCACAAGCTGCGCTACATCAATCCGCTGACCGGCGGCTCGCCGATGCCGACCATTTCCACCAACCTGCAGCTTCTGCCCAAGGGCTTCGCGGGCAAGACGCACCGTGCCACCGACGGCACGGTCTACAGCGTGGTCGAGGGCCATGGCAGCGCCGAGATCGCGGGCCAGCGCTTCGAGTTCGGGCCGCGCGACACCTTCGTCGTGCCCTCGTGGGCGCCGCTGCGGCTGCACGCGCCCAACGGCGACTGCGTGCTCTTCAGCTTCTCGGACCGGCCGGTGCAGCAGGCCATGGGGATCCTGCGCGAAGCCTTCCTCGAGAACGCCTGAGTCCCGGCCCTTTTCGTTTTTTTCCTTTCCCTCGACCGTTGCCGCCCCACGCGGCAGGAGCCCTCATGTCCTTCGTCTTCACGCCCCCTTCCATCGTCGGCCTGCCCATCGTCGGCAGCGACAAGCAGTTCCCCGTGCGCCGCGTCTACTGCGTGGGCCGCAACTACGCGGCCCATGCGCGCGAGATGGGCTTCGATCCCGACCGCGAGCCGCCGTTCTTCTTCTGCAAGCCCAACGACGACGCCTCGGTGGTGCCGGTGGCCGAGGGCGCGACCGGCGCCATTCCCTATCCGGCGCTGACCGCCAACTACCACTACGAGGCCGAGCTGGTGGTGGCCATCGGCAAGGGCGGGCGCGACATCCCGGTGGAGCAGGCCGCGAGCCACATCCACGGCTATGCCGTCGGCCTCGACATGACGCGCCGCGACCTGCAGATGAAGATGCGCGAGCAGGGCCGGCCCTGGGAGATCGGCAAGGCCTTCGACTTCTCGGCGCCGATCGCGCCGCTGCGCACGCTGGCCGAGGTGGGCGAGATCGATGCCGGCGAGATCCGCCTCGAGGTCGACGGCGAGGTGCGCCAGAAGAGCGACATCACGCACCTGATCTGGTCGGTCAACGAAGTGATCGCCAACCTGTCGACCCTGTTCGCGCTGCAGCCCGGCGACCTGATCTTCACCGGCACGCCCGAGGGCGTGGGCGCCGTGAAGGCCGGCCAGACGATCAAGGTCAGCATCGAGCGGCTGCCGTCGCTCCGCGTTCGCATCGACTGAGCGAGCCGCGCATGAGCCCGACCCCTTCCCCCACCGTGCTGCTGGTCGGCGGCGGCATCGGCGGCATGGCCGCCGCGCTGGCGCTGGCACGCCTGGGCGTGTCGATCGACCTGCTCGAGCAGAGCGCCGTCATCGGCGAGATCGGCGCCGGCCTGCAGCTCGGCCCCAATGCCTTCGCCGCGCTCGACGCGCTGGGCGTGGGCGAGGCGGTGCGCCGGGGCTCGGTGTTCACCGACCGGCTGGTGATGATGGACGCGGTCGACTGCTCGGAGGTGGCCTCGGTGCCGGTCGGCGAGGCCTTCCGCACGCGCTTTCGCAACCCCTATGCCGTGAGCCACCGCGCCGACCTGCACGGCGCGATCCACGAGGCCGTGAAGCAGCATCCGCTGATCCGCTTCCACACCTCGGCGCAGGTCGAGAGCCTCGACACCCGGGGGCAGGGCGTGGTCGCGGTCACGCGCGACGGCCGGCGCTTCCAGGCCGATGCCATCGTCGGCTGCGACGGCGTGAAGTCGGTGGTGCGCGCCGCGCTGATCGGCGACGCGCCGCGCGTCTCGGGCCACGTGGTCTACCGCGCGGTGGTGCCGGCGGCCGACATGCCGGCGGACCTGCGCTGGAACGCGCCCGTGGTCTGGGCCGGCCCGAACTGCCACCTGGTGCACTACCCGCTGCGCCATGGCGAGCAATACAACCTGGTCGTCACCTTCCACAGCCGCGAGCGCGAGGAATGGGGCGTGACCGACGGCAGCAAGGAAGAGGTGCTGTCGTACTTCGAGGGCGTCCATGCGCGCCCGCGCCAGCTGCTCGATCGCCCGACCTCGTGGCGCCGCTGGAGCACCGCCGACCGCGACCCGGTCGAGCGCTGGAGCGAGGGCGCGGCCACGCTGCTGGGCGATGCCGCGCATCCGATGATGCAGTACCTCGCGCAGGGCGCCTGCATGGCGCTCGAGGACGCGGTGACGCTCGGCGAGGCCGTGAAGGCCTGCGACTTCGACCTGCCGGCCGCCTTCCGGCTCTACGAGGCGGCGCGCGTGGCGCGCACGGCCCGCGTGGTGCTGTCGGTGCGCGAGATGGGCCGGCTCTACCATGCCAAGGGCGTGGAGCGCCTGGTGCGCAACAGCCTCTGGCCGGGCCGCACGCCCGAGCGCTTCTACGATGCGGTCGAGTGGCTCTATGCCTGGCGGCCCGAGCGCTGCCTGGACGACGCGCCCGAGGCGCTGCGCCGATCGGCACGCACCGAGGCCACCGCGCTTTCGCCACACTGACACCCGACGCCTTCAAGATCCACAACCATCGAGGCCCCAGGCCCACCGGAGACAAACGACCATGAACTTCCCGCGCGCACTGCTGACCGGCCTTCTCGCCCTGACCTCGCTGGCCATGGCCGGCGGCGCGGCGGCCCAGGCCGGCGACTATCCGAACAAGCCCGTGACCCTGGTCACGCCCTTCGCGGCCGGCAGCGGCCCCGACGCGGTGCTGCGGCTGGTCTCGGACAAGCTCTCGCGGCTGTGGAACCAGCGCGTGCTGATCGACAACCGGCCCGGCGGCGGCGGCTTCATCGCCATCGACCAGGCCCGGCGCGCCGCGCCCGACGGCTACACCCTGCTGCAGCTCGACAGCGAGCACGTGGCCGCGCTGCCGCACCTGTACAAGTCGCGCAACTTCGTGACCTTGCAGCACTTCGATCCGGTGGCCTCGCTGTTCCGCACGCCCTTCTTCGTGGCCGTGGGCAGCGATTCCAAGTGGAAGACCATGGCCGACCTGATCGCCGCCGCCAAGGCCGACCCCGACGCCATCGTCTACGGCTCCTGGGGCGTGGGCAGCCCGGGCCACCTGGGCGCGCAGCAGCTCGAGGCGCTGAGCGGCATCCGCATGCGCCACGCGCCCTACCGCGAGGTCTCGCAGCTGTATTCGAACGTGGGCACCGGCGAAGTGCCGTGGGCCTTCGCGAGCATTCCCTCGAGCCAGGGCATCTACAAGGCCGGCAAGCTGCGCTACATCGCGGTGGCCGCGCCGAAGCGCATTCCGCAGATGCCCGATGTGCCGACCATGGCGGAGGCCGGCGGCCCGGCCGGGCTGGAGGTCAATTCCTTCGTCTCGCTGCTCGCGCCCAAGGGCGTGCCGGCGGCCATCAAGGCGAAGATCAACGCCGACGTGGCGAAGGTCATCGCCGATCCCGAGATCCGCGCCCGCTTCGACACCTTCGCCTTCGAGCCGCTGGCCTGGTCGCCCGAGGAGATCGAGCGCCAGGCCGAGGCCAAGTCCAAGGTCTACGGCGAGCTGGTGCGCAGGGGCAACATCAGCCTCGAATAGCGGCCCGTGCCTTGCTTGGGGCAGTTAAGCTGCCCGCCTGTTTTGACACTTTTTGACATTTCTTCCTCCATGCAAGCCACCAAGAGAGCCCTTCTGATCGCCTGCGGCCTGGCTGCCGCCTCGCTGCCGCTGGCCGCGAGCGCGCAGACGCCCGCCTGGCCCACCAAGCCCATCCGCCTGCTCGTGGGCTTCCCCGGGGGCTCCACGCCCGACATCGCCGCGCGCACCATCGCCGAGCCGCTGTCGAAGGCGCTGGGCCAGCCGATCGTGGTCGACAACAAGCCCGGGGCCTCGGGCAACATCGCGGCCGACACGGTGGCCAAGGCCAGCGACGACCACACGCTGGGCGTCGTCATCAACGGCAACCTGACCTCGTCGAAGCTGCTCTACCCGAAGCTGCCCTACGACCCGGCCAAGGACTTCACCTACCTCTCGCTGCTCGCGACCGCGCCGCTGGTGCTGGTGGCGCAGAACAACCTGCCCTCGGGCGAGGCCTTCTTCGATGCCGGCCGCAAGGCGGGCAACAAGTGGAACTACGGCTCGGTGGGCATCGGCTCGGTCGGCCACCTGGGCATGGAGCTGCTCAAGAGCCGCGTGCCGGGCTTCAACCCCGAGCACGTGCCCTACCAGGGCAATCCGCAGGTCATCACCGGCATGCTCGGCGACCAGATCCAGATGGGCCTGATCCCGCCCGGCGTGGCCATGCCGCAGGTCAAGGCCGGCAAGCTCAAGGCCATCGGCCTGACCGCCGGCCGCAGCGCGCTGGTGCCCGAGGTGCCGCCGCTGGCCAACGCCGGCGTGCGCGACTTCAACCTCGAGGTGTGGGTGGCGCTCCTGGGCCCGGCCAACCTCTCGAAGACCGCGCAGGCGCGCATCGGGCGCGAGCTCGAGGCCGTGATGAAGCAGCCCGAGGTGCGCCAGAAGCTGTTCGAGCAGGGCTGGCAGGCCGTGGGCACCTCGCCCGACGGCATGCGCGCGCGCGTCAACGACGAGGCCGCGATCATGACCAAGATCATCTCGACCAAGGGCATCACCCTCCAATGACGGCTGCAATGACGATGGCCGAACCGTCGCGTTCGCTGCCGGTGTTCGGCAGCTACGACGTGGTGGTGGTCGGCGGCGGTCCCGCCGGCATCGCCGCCGCCGTGAGCGCCGCGCGCCACGGCGCGAGCACCCTGCTGGTGGAGCGCTACGGCTTCCTCGGCGGCATGGGCACGGCGGGCGGCGTCACCAACTTCGCGGGCCTGTACGGCAAGCGGCGCGGCCAGATGACGCAGCTGGTGCGCGGCGTGGTCGACGAGCTGGTCGAGCGCATCGCCGCGCTCAACGGCATGAACGATCCGCAGGACGGCATGGGCGGGCGCATCCGCGTGCGCTCGTACGACACCTCGGCCTACAAGCTCGCGGCCGACCAACTGCTCGAGGCGGCCGGCGTGAAGCTGCTGTTCCATGCCTTCGCGGCCTCGGTGATCCTCGAGGGCGAGCGCATCGCGGCGCTGGTGGTCGAGACCAAGTCGGGCCGGCAGGCGATCCGTGCCAATGCCTTCGTCGACGCCAGCGGCGACGCCGACGTGGCGGCCTTCGCGGGCGTGCCCTTCGAGGTCGGCGACGGCCACGGCAGCGGCCTGTTCCCGACCACCATGTTCCGCATCGGCCAGGTCGACGCGCCGGCCGCGCTCGAGGCGGTGGGCGAGTTCAAGGCCATCAACGATTTCATGGCGCGCGCCGAGGCGAGCAAGCCCGGCGCCTACCGCTTCCCGCGCGAGGGCGCGATCCTGCGGCCCAACAAGGACCCGCGCGAATGGCGCGCCAACGTCACGCAGATCCGCAATGCCGAGGGCCGCGCGATGAACGGCGTCGATGCGCGCGAGCTCACCGAGGGCGAGCTCGAGGGCCGGCGCCAGATCGCCGAGTACTTCCGCTTTCTCAAGGCCGAGGTGCCGGGCTTCGCGCAGTCGGCCATCGTCGAGATCGCGCCGCAGGTCGGCCTGCGCGAGACGCGGCGCATCCAGGGCCTGTACGCGCTCGAGCGCGAGGACATCCTGTCGTCGGCGAAGTTCGACGACACCATCGGCCTCAATGCCTGGCCGATGGAGATGCATGCCGATGGCCGCATCGAGTGGGCCTTCCCGCGCGATGCCGACAACGCCTACAACCACCTGCCCTGGCGCATGCTGGTGCCGCGCACCGTCGCCAACCTGCTGGTGGCGGGCCGCTGCGCCTCGATGACGCACGAGGGCCAGTCGGCCGCGCGCGCCAGCGGCGGCTGCTTCGTGATGGGACAGGCCGCGGGCACGGCGGCGGCCACGCTCGGCAGCGGCGCGTTCGCCGACGTGGACGTGGCGGCGCTGCAGGCGAAGCTGGCGGCGGACGGGGTCGACCTGGACCGCTGAGGGGCGGCAGGGGGCGCCAGGGGCGCCCGAAGCGCGCGCGACAGCCCCCTGGCCCCATGTTTGCTATCGTTTGCGGCTCTCTCTTTTCGTCCAGCCGCTCCCGATGACCCCCGATCCCGCCACTGCCGCCCGCCTCGTCGACGAACTCGTCGCCCTCATGCAGCTCGAACCCCAGGGCGGCGACCGCTTCCTGGCGCAGAGCGAGGACATCGGCACGCCGGCCGTGTTCGGCGGGCAGGTGCTGGGTCAGTCGCTGATGGCGGCCAACCTCACGGTGGGCGCCGACCGGCCCGTGCATTCGATGCACGCCTATTTCCTGCTGCCGGGCGAGCATGCGCCCATCGAGTACAGCGTGGACCGCGTGCGCGACGGCCGCAGCTTCACCACCCGCCACGTGGTGGCGCGCCAGCAGGAGCGCATCATCTTCGAGATGTCGGCCTCGTTCCAGACCGTGGACGAGGGCGTCGAGCACCAGATCGACATGCCCGAGGTGGCCGGCCCCGAGGGCCTGGTCAGCGAGCTCGACCAGCGCATCGCGCTCGGCGATCGGCTGCCCGAGCCCTGGCGCAGCAAGGCGATCGAGCCGCACGGCATCGAGTACCGCCGGGTCCAGCCCGACGACCTGCTCGCGCCGGTGCCGCGGCCCGCGTCCGACAGCGCGATCTGGATGCGCGCGATCGCGCCGCTGCCCGACGACCCGATGGTGCACCGCGCGCTGCTGGCCTATGCCTCCGACCACGGCCTGCTGCGCGCCGCGATGCTTCCGCACGGCCTGAGCTTCATGACCGGCCAGGTGCGGCCCGCGAGCCTCGATCACGCGATGTGGTTCCACCGCGACTTCCGTTTCGACGACTGGCTGCTCTACGTGCTCGACTCGCCGAGCGCGAGTGGCGCGCGCGGCCTGTGCCGCGGCAGCATCTACGCGCGCGACGGCCGGCTCGTGGCCTCGACGGCGCAGGAAGGCATGCTGCGCATCAGGGCGCTGAGGAAGAAGTAGCCGCGGGCGGCGATGTCGCCATGAGCGCGCCGGACGCGCCGTCGCGGCTGCGCTCGTCGAGCAGCCGCTGGTAGTTGTCGCGCAGCAGGATCCCCGCGTAGTAGACGTGCTCGCGCATCAGCTGCTCGGCGCGCGCCGCGTCGCCGTCGATCACGGCCTGCACGATGCGGTGGTGGTCGTCGTGCGAACGCAGGATCACGCCGTGGTCGTGCCACAGCATGATGCGGTCGGAGGCGAAGGGCACGGCCTGTGCCTGCGCGCCGAAGCGCACCACCCACGGGTTGCGCGCGCCCTGCATCAGCGCGTTGTGCAGCGTCACGTTCATCTGCTGGTAGGGCGCGAGGTCGTCGAGCAGCAGTTGTCCCTTGGCCAGGATCTCGTCGCCGGTGCGCAGGCAGTCGCGCAGCAGCGCGGCGGTCGCGTCGTCCACGCCGAGCGCCGCGAAGCGCCGGCAGGCCAGGCCCTCGAGCACCGAGCGCACCTCGTAGGCGGCCAGGATGTCCTCGAGCGCGAAGGCGCGCACCAAGTAGCCCTTCTTCGGCTGATGATCGATCAGCCCTTCCATCGCCAGCGCGGCGAGCGCGGCGCGCACCGGCGTGCGCGACACCTTGAGGGTCTCGGCGATCGGCACCTCCTCCACCCGCGTGCCCGGCGTGAGCCGTCCGTGCAGGATCCAGGTGCGCAGCGTCTCGGTGACTTGTTGAGAGAGTGTGTCCATGTCAGGTATACATGATGCCGTGGAAACTGGTTCAATAGTCGTCGAATAAGGGAAAACGAGGGCGTGCAAAGATGGGCATGTATACACAATGCGGTCCTCGATTCACTTTCACGCCGCATCCGACGCGGCTTCGGAGACCTCGCATCCCATGGCGGAACATCATGCACAAGCCCCCGGCCGGCTGGCCCTCGTGACCGGCGGCGGCCGCGGCATCGGCGAGGCCGTGTGCCGGCGCCTCGCGGCCAGCGGCCTGCGCGTCGTCGTGGCCGACATCGACGGCGACAACGCGCGCGCCGTGGCCGCCTCGCTCGGCGCGGGCCACCATGCGCGTCAATTCGACGTGAGCGACGAGGCCGCGGTCGAGGCTGCCTTCGAGGACATCGAGGCCGGCATCGGGCCGGTCGGCGTGGTGGTCTGCGTGGCCGGCCTGCTGCTGATGCCCGGCGGCGAACGCTCGCCGATCAAGGACACCTCGCTCGAGGACTGGGAGCGCACCTTCGCCGTGAACGCGCGCGGCGTGTTCCTCTGCGGCCGCGCCTACCTGCGCCGGCGCGAGGCGAAGCCGGTGGCGCACGGGCGCATCGTCACCTTCGGCTCGGTGGCCGCGCAGCTCGGCGGCTACCGCTCGAGCGCGACCTACATCGGCGCCAAGGCCGCGGTGCTGGGCCTGACCAAGGCCATGGCGCGCGAGTCGGCGCACCTGGGCGTGACCGTCAACTCGGTCGCGCCGGGCCTGATCGACACCGAGATGCTGCGCGGCACCGTGCAGAGCAGCGGCGCGCTGACGGCCGCGGCTGCCAGCATCCCGCTCGGGCGCATCGGCACGGTGGACGACGTGGCCGGCGCGGTCGACTACCTGGTGTCGGAGCAGGCGGCGTACATCACGGGCAACGTGATCGACGTCAACGGCGGCTACCGCATGCAGTAACGCCCGGCGCCAGCGACCGGGCGGCGCCTTTCACTCACCCATACCAACGGAGACACGTCATGAAGAAGAACTTCCTCGCCCTGGCATTCGGCGCCGCGCTGTGCGCCCTGGCGGGCACCGCCGCCGCGCAGGCCGAGCCCGGCCTGACCGACAAGACCATCAGGATCGGCATGTTCTCGCCGATGTCGGGTGCGTCGATGAACTACGGCTTCGATGTCATCAACGCCGCGAAGATGTACTACGACAAGATCAACAAGGAAGGCGGCGTGAACGGCCGCAAGATCGAGCTCGTGGTGGAGGACGACCGCTGCAACGCCAACGACCTGCTGGCCGCGGTCAAGAAGCTCACCGAGCAGGACCAGGTGTTCCTGCTCAACGGCGGCTCCTGCTCGGCCGCCGTGGTCGGCGCGCGCGAATACGTCGAGCGCGCGAAGATCCCGCTGGTGATGCTCAACGCCTCGGGCGACGGCGCGCTGTATCCGCCTTCCAAGTACATCTACGGCGCGTTCTCGATCTCGCAGCATGCGGTCGGCGGCTCGATGGTGCAGTTCGCGAGCGAGCACCTGAAGGCGAAGAAGATCGGCTACATCAACCACGACGACGCCTACGGCGGCTGGAACCTCGAGTCGGCCCAGGCGCAGGCCAAGGCGCTCGGCGGCGTCGACCTGCAGGTGCAGTCGGTCAACCCGAACATCACCGACGTCACGGCGCCGATGCTCAAGATCAAGGCCGCCAACCCCGACGTGCTGCTGCTCACCACCTACGCGCGGCCCGTGAGCCTGATCGTCAAGCGCGCCTTCGAGCTCGGCTTCAACAAGCCGATCGTGCTGGCCGTGAACTCCACCGCCGACCTCAAGCAGCTGGTGGAGAACGTGGGCAACAAGGACGCCTTCAAGAACGTCTACATCCAGGAAGTGCTGGCCGACGTGCCCGGCGGTCCCAAGCTCAAGTGGGTCTACGACATGTACAAGGCGGCCTACCCCGAGCTGGCCGCCAAGCCCGGCTATCCGCAGACCTACATGCCCTACGGCATTCCCTCGGCCATGGCGGTGGTCAACGCGCTGAAGGCGGCCGGCCCCAGCCCCACGCGCGAGAAGGTGCTCACGGCGCTGTCGACCATGAAGTTCGACTCCGGCGTGATGGCCGGCCCGATCGAGTTCGGCCCCGACGACCGCGCGGCGCAGGAGGCGGCCATCTACATCAAGTTCGACGCAACCAACATGACGCTCGTGCCCGGCAGCTACAAGAGCGTGTGGAAGTACAAGCCCTGAGGCCGGCTGCGATCCCATGAGCCTTTCCGACATCTGGCTGTTCGTGCAGCAGGGCGTGCTGTCCGGCATCGTCACCGGCAGCGTCTACGCGCTGCTCGCGGTGGCGATCGTCATGGTCTTCAAGACCACCGACGTGCCGAACTTCTCGCAGGGCGAGATCTTCATGGCCGGCGGCTACCTCGCGCTGTTCCCGCTGGTGGTGTGGGGCTGGCCCTACTGGGGCGCGGTGCTCGCGAGCCTCGCGGTCACGGCGCTCGTGGCCGCGCTGTTCCAGCGCGTGGTGATGCAGCGCGTGACCGCCTCGCGCGGCGTCGGCGTGCAGCTGGTGATCGCCACGCTGGGCTTCGCCTACCTGCTCAAGGGCCTGGTGCGCAAGACCGGGCTGGGCGACACGCCGCGCTCGCTGCCTTCGCTGGTGCCGCAGGACCCGATCACCATCGGCCAGGCCTCGCTCACGCTGCTCGATCTCGCGATCTTCGGCACCGCCGTGGTGGTGATGGTGCTGCTGTACCTGATGTTCACGCGCACCCGCACCGGCCAGGCCATGCGCGCGGTCGGCATGAACCCGCGCGGCGCGCAGATCGTGGGCGTGAAGCTGGGCACCATCCGCATGAAGATCTGGGCCCTGACCGGGCTGCTCTCGGCCATCGCGGCGCTGCTGATCACGCCCAAGATCCTGATCACGCCCGACATCGGCCACATCGCGATCCTGGCCTACGCGGCCGCCATCGTCGGCGGCTTCACCAGCCTGCCGGGCGCGGTGGTCGGCGGCTTCGTCATCGGCATCGTCGAGAACCTGGTGGGGCTGTTCATCTCGTCCAACGCCATCGTGGTCGCACCCTTCGTCGCGATCATGGTGGTGCTGCTGGTGCGGCCGCAGGGCCTGTTCGGCGGCAAGCCGCAGGTGAAGAAGGTATGAGCATGCAGACGACTTCTCCCTGGTGGGATCGCGGCGTGCTGATCGCCATGGCCGTGGTGCTCGCGGTGCTGCCCTTCGCGGCCAGCGGCTACGTGCTGTACGTGGTCAACCTGCTGATGGTGTTCAGCGTGCTCGCGCTCGGCATGCACCTGGTGATCGGCGAGACCGGCCAGTTCGCGCTCTCGCACGCGGCCTTCTTCGGCATCGGCATCTACACGGCCGGGCTCATCAACAACCAGTGGCAGCCGCCGTTCGTGGTGTCGATCCTCGCGGGCGCGCTGCTCGCGGCCGCGCTGGGCTGGGTCATCGGCCTCTTGGCGCTGCGCATGCGCGACATCTACCTGGCGCTCGCCACCTTCGCCTTCGGCGAGGCGATGCAGTGGGTGTTCCTCAACTGGGAGCAAGTGACCAACGGCTCGAACGGCCTGCAGATGAAGCCGGCCGCGCTCGGCGGCCTGCGGCTGATGAACGACCTGCAGGCCTATCCCTTCGTGGTCGCGATCGCGGCGCTGATGCTGTGGCTCACGGTGGCGCTGTCGCGCTCGCGGCTGGGCTCGTCGTTCCGCGCGGTGCGCGAGAGCGACGTGGCGGCGATCGCTATGGGCGTGAACACGCGCGCCGTCAAGGTCACGGCCTTCGTGCTGTCGGCGGCCTTCGCGGGCGTGGCCGGCGGCATGTACACGCTGTTCACCTCCTTCATCCATCCCGAGAGCCTGGGCTTCCAGACCACCATCCTGATCCTCACCATGGTGGTGGTCGGCGGGCTGGGCTCGGTGCGCGGCGCGGTGGCGGGCGCCATCGTGTTCGGCCTGGCCTCGGAGCTGCTGCGCCAGGCACCGTCCTACCAGGAGATCATCTACGGCGGCATCCTGATGCTGTTCATGATGTTCCTGCCCAAGGGCATGGCCTCGCTGTTCGCGGCGCGCAAGGCCACGCGCCGCGCGGCCCCGGCGGGAGGCGCGCGATGAGCACGAGTGCCTTCCTCGACGTGCGCGACATCAGCGTCGTGTTCGGCGGCCTCAAGGCGGTCAACGGCCTGTCGTTCCAGGTCGAGCAGGGCCGCATCCATGCGCTGATCGGGCCCAACGGCGCCGGCAAGTCGACCACCTTCAACTGCATCTCGCGCTTCTACACGCCCAGCAGCGGCAGCGTCGTCTTCGAGGGCCGCGAGCTCACGCGCGTGTCGCCCTACCGCATGGCCTCGCTGGGCATCGCGCGCACCTTCCAGAACCTGGAACTGTTCGCCGAACTCTCGGTGCTCGAGAACGTGCTGCTCGGCACCCATGCGCGCGGCACCGGTACGCTGGGCCGGCTGCTGCGCCGCCCCGACCGCGAGACCGAGGACTTCGCGCTGCACCTGCTCGAGCGCGTGGGCCTGGCCGACGAGCGCCACCAGCCCGCGCGCGACCTCGACTTCGGCCGCCAGAAGCTGCTCGAGCTGGCGCGCGCGCTGGCCATCCGCCCCAAGCTGCTGCTGCTCGACGAGCCCGCGGCCGGCCTGCGCAACCGCGAGATCGAGAGCCTGGACCGGCTGCTCAAGGAGCTGGTGGCGCGCGACGGCATCACGGTGCTGCTGGTCGAGCACGTGATGCAGCTCGTGATGTCGATCTCGGATCGCATCACCGTCATGGCCTTCGGCGAGAAGATCGCCGAGGGCACGCCCGCGCAGATCGGCAGCGACGCGCGCGTGATCGAGGCCTATCTGGGCAAGGGAAGTGCAAAGGGGGCCGCGCATGGCTGAATCGCTGTTGTCGTTGCGCGCCATCTCGGCCGCCTACGGCCGCATCCAGGCGCTGAGCCATGTCTCGGTCGACGTGCCCGAGGGCGAGATCGTCGCGCTGCTCGGCAGCAACGGCGCGGGCAAGACCACCACGCTCAACTGCATCTCGAACATCGTCGACTGCACCGAGGGCGAGGTGCGGCTGGCCGGCGAGCGCATCGACCGGCTGGGCTCCGACGCGCTGGTCCAGCGCGGCATCGTGCAGGTGCCCGAGGGCCGGCAGGTGTTTCGCGACATGAGCGTGCGCGAGAACCTCGACCTCGGCGCCTACCTGCGGCGCGACCGCGCGGGCATCCGCAACGACCTCGAGGCCGTGTATGCGATGTTCCCGCGCCTGAAGGAGCGCCAGGGCCAGATGGCGGCCACGCTCTCGGGCGGCGAGCAGCAGATGCTCGCGATCGGCCGCGCCGTGATGGCGCGCCCACGCGTGATGCTGTTCGACGAGCCCTCGATGGGCCTGTCGCCGCTGCTGGTGGAGCAGATGTTCGAGATCATCGAGCGGCTGCACCGCGAACAGAAGATCACCATCCTGCTGGTCGAGCAGAACGTGCAGCTCGCGCTCGCGGTGTCGAGCTACGGCTACATCCTCGAGAACGGCGAGATCTCGCTGCACGGCCCCGCCGCGCAGCTGGCCAACGACGAGGCCGTGCGCCGCGCCTACCTCGGCGTCTGAACGGCGCCGCTTTCGCAAAGGAATTCCCATGCTTCTGAAGGACAAGCTCTCGCTCGTCACGGGCGCCGCGCGCGGCCTCGGCGAGGCCATCGCGCGCCGCATGGCGGCCGAAGGCGCGCACGTGCTGGTGGTCGACCGCGACCTCGAGCCCGCGCAGCAGGTGGCCGCCTCGATCCGCGCCGCGGGCGGGCGCGCCGATGCCGACAGCGTCGACGTCGGCGACGCGGCGGCGGTCGACGCGCTCGCCGCGCGCATCGCCGCGGCGCATGGCGACATCGACGTGCTGGTGAACAACGCCGGCATCTCCGCGCGCTCGAAGTTCGACGAGCCCGGCGCGCGCGAGGCCTGGGACCGCGTGCTGTCGGTCAACCTGCAGGGCGTGTTCAACGTCACGCAGGCCTTCGTGCCCGCGCTCAAGCGCACGCACGGCAGCATCGTCAACCTGTCGTCGATCGTGGCCTTCGGCGCGGGCATCTCCTCGGCCGGCTACGTGGTGGCCAAGGGCGGCGTGCGTTCGCTCACGCAGGTGCTGGCGCGCGATCTCGCGCCCTGGGGCGTGCGCGTGAACGCGGTGGCGCCCGGGCTCATGGTGACCGACATGACGGCCGGCCAGCGCGAGACCGAGCACGGCACCGACTGGTACATGAGTCGCGTGCTCACCAAGCGCCACGGCGAGGCCGACGAGATCGCCGGGCCGGTGGTCTTCCTCGCCTCCTCGATGGCCAGCTACGTCAATGGCGTGGTGCTGCCGGTCGACGGCGGCTACCTCGCGGCCTGAGCGCCGCTTCGACGGAACAACGATGAACAACAGCAGTGAAGAAGACAAGCCGCTGGTCCTGGTGACCGGCGGCGCCAGCGGCATGGGCCGCGCCATCGTCGAGCGCCTGGCGCGCGACGGCTGGCGCGTGGTGATGGCCGACTACAACGGCGCGCTGGCCGAGCGCGAGACCCAGGTGCTGCGCGCCGTCGGCCTCGATGTCGACTACCGCGCCATCGACCTGACCGACGAAGCCGCGGTGCGCGCGATGGTGCAGTCGCTGCCGCCGCTCGCCGCGCTGGTGAACAACGCCGGCATCTTCGACGAGCGCGCCTTCATGGACGTGAGCTCGGCCGACTTCCGCCGCATGTACGAGGTGAACCTGCTCGCGGTGGCCACGCTCACGCAGGAGGCCGCGCGCAAGATGGCCGATGGCGCGCGCATCGTCAACATCGCCTCGCGCGCCTACCTGGGCGCGAAGAACCATCCGCACTACGTGGCCTCGAAGGCCGCGCTGGTGGGCTACACGCGCGCCAGCGCGATGGAGCTCGCGCCGCGCGGCATCCTCGTCAACGCGATCGCGCCGGGCCTGATCGACACGCCGCTGCTGCGCGCGCTCACGCCCGAGCGCCGCGCCGCGCAGCTCGCGCTGCAGCCCACGGGCGCGGCCGGCCGGCCCGAGGACATCGCGCAGGCCGTGGCCTTCTTCGCCTCGCCGGCCACCGGCTTCGTCACGGGCCAGGTGCTGTTCGTCGACGGCGGCAAGTCGCTCGGCGGCTCGGGGGCGTGATGGCGCAGCCCCAGGAGAAGACCGGCTACGACGTGGTCGTGATCGGCAGCGGCGCGGGCGGGCTCGCGGCCGCGCTGACGGTGAAGCTCGAGGGCCTCGACGTGCTGGTGATCGAGAAGACCGACCGCATCGGCGGCTCGACCGCGATCTCGGGCGGCGCGGTGTGGGTGCCGCTCAACGACCAGGCCAAGGCCGCGGGCCATCCCGACACGCCCGAGAAGGCGCTGACCTACCTGCGCAACACGGTGGGCGCGGCCGGCGACGAGGCGCTGCGCCATGCCTTCCTCGAGGCCGGGCCGCGCGCGCTGCGCTATTTGCGCGAGCGCACCGACGTGCAACTGGCCGCGCGCACCTACTCGCCCGACTACCACCCCGACCGCGAGGGCGCCGCGATGGGCGGCCGCTCGCTCGACCCCATCGAGTTCGACGGCCGGCTGCTCGGCCCGCACTTCCGCACCCTGCGCGATCCGCTGCCCGAGTTCTGCGTGCTCGGCGGGATGATGGTCAACATGACCGACGTGAAGCACCTGCTCGCGGTCACGCGCTCGTTCGCGTCGTGGAAGCACGGCATGAAGCTGGTGCTGCGCTACTTCGCCGACCGCTTGAGTGGCCACCACCGCGGCACGCGGCTGCTGCTGGGCAATGCGCTCGCGGGGCGGCTGTTCCACGGGCTGCTGAAGCAGAAGATCCCGTTCTGGCTCGAGACGCCCGCGCTGGCGCTCGAACAGGATGCGGGCGGTGCGGTGACCGGCGTGCGCGTGAAGCGCGATGGCCGCGAGATCGTGCTGCAGGCGCGGCGCGGCGTGGTGGTCGCGACCGGCGGCTTTCCGTGGAATGCGCAGATGCGCGCGGAGCACTATCCCGCGCCGACCGGGCCCTACTCGATGTCGCCGCAGGGCAATGTCGGCGAGGGCATCGCGATGGCGCGGCAGGCCGGCGGCGTGCTCGGCACCGGCCACACGGGCCCGGCGCTGTGGGCACCGGTGTCGATGATGAAGCGCCCCGACGGCAGCATGCTGCGCTATCCGCACCTGGTGTGGGACCGCGCCAAGCCCGGGCTGATCGCGGTCGATGCGCGCGGCGAGCGCTTCGTCAACGAATCGACCTCGTACCACGAGTTCGTGCGCGGCATGTACCAGGCCAACGAGGCCGGCACGAGCATTCCGGCGCTGCTGGTGTGCGACAGCGACTTCATGGAAAAGTGGGGCCTGGGCCTCGCGCTGCCGGGCGGGCGCTCGCGCGAGCACCTGGTGCGCGCCGGCTACCTGTACCGCGCCGACACGCTCGAGGCACTGGCACGCCAGGCCGGCGTCGACTCCGACGGCTTCGCGCGCACCGTGGCCGCGTTCAACCCACCGGCCGCGCGCGGCGAGGACCCGGCCTTCGGCAAGGGCAGCACGGCCTACAACCGCTACCTCGGCGACCCCGAGCACCAGCCCAATGCCTGCGTGGCGCCGGTCGCGAAGGCGCCGTTCTACGCGGTCAAGGTCTATCCCGGTGACATCGGCACGGCACTGGGCGTGCGCGCCGATGGCCATGCGCGCGTGCTCGATGCGCGCGGCACGCCGATCGTGGGCCTGTACGTGGCCGGCAACGACATGCACTCGGTGATGGGGGGCGAGTATCCTGCGCCCGGCATCACGCTGGGACCGGCCCTGACCTTCGGCTGGGCGGCCGGCATGCACCTGGCCCATGGCCATGACGAACACGCCTGACCCCACCCACTTCACACCCATCATGAAGATCTTCTATTCCCCCGCTTCCCCCTTCGTGCGCAAATGCATGGTCGTCGCGCACGAGCTCGGCATCGCGGAGCGCATCGAGCGCCTGCCGAGCGCTGCCGGCCCGGTGAAGCGCGACGCGACCATCCTGCCGACCAACCCGCTGGGCCAGGTGCCGACCTTCCTCACCGACGATGGCCAGGCGCTGTTCGACAGCCGCGTGATCTGCGAGTACCTCAACGACCAGCAGGGCGGCACGCTGTTCCCCGCCTCGGGCAAGGCGCGCTGGGCCCGTCTCACCGAACTCTCGCTGGCCGACGGCATGACCGCCGCCGCGCTGCTCGCGCGCTACGAGAACGTGCTGCGCCCGCAGGAATTCCGCTGGGCCGACTGGACCGACGGCCAGCTCGCGAAGGTGCGCACGGGGCTCGAATGGCTCGAGAAGGAAGCGGCCGGATTCGGCGAACGTGTGGACATCGGGACCATCGCCTTCGGCTGTGCGATGGGGTACATGGACTTCCGGTTTCCGGATGTGGATTGGCGTGCTCAGGCGCCTCGCAGCGCTGAGTGGTTCGAGGCGTTCAATCGGCGGGCTTCGATGCAGGCTACGTTGCCTGCGGCTTGAGTCTTTTGCGGGTGGGGCGGGCTCACGCCGATGGGGTACTCCCCTCCGCGAATGTCCCCCGCCTTCGGCTCCTCCTTTATTTCGCTGCGGGGAGTACCCCATCGGCGTGAGCCTGGACGCGACAGTTGTTGTGCCGCCGGCACCACCGCTGCGCTTCTCGTGCATAGGGCATCGGGTGCTTCCCGCAGCGAAATAAAGGAGGAGCCCGAAGGGCGGGGGACATTCGCGGAGGGAAGTACCCGATGTCCTGTGCACGCGCCCTGAACAAAAAAAGCCCAACTTGGCAAAGCCGAAGATTCCTTGGCTAAATGCGACCCTCCGCAAGAAACCAAGGACCCCGAATGTCTTCTGAGCAAAAAAAGGTAGCCATCGTCACCGCAGGCGGCAGCGGCATGGGCGCCGCCGCGGCCCGCAAGCTCGCGCAGGACGGTTTTCGTGTCGCCATCCTCTCCTCCTCGGGCAAGGGCGAGGCCCTCGCGAAGGAGCTGGGCGGCATTGGCGTGACCGGCTCCAACCAGTCGAACGACGACCTCAAGACACTCGTCGACCGCGTCATCGCCGAGTGGGGCCGCATCGACGTGCTCGTCAACAGCGCCGGCCACGGCCCGCGCGCGCCCATTCTGGAAATCACCGACGACGACTGGCACCGCGGCATGGACGTCTACCTGCTGAGCGCCGTGCGCCCCAGCCGCCTCGTCACGCCGCACATGGTCAAGCAGGGGGGCGGCGCCATCATCAACATCTCGACCTTCGCCGCCTTCGAACCCGATCCCGTGTTTCCCACCTCGGGCGTGTTCCGCGCCGGCCTCGCCGCCTTCACCAAGCTCTTCGCCGACCAGTATGCGGAGCACAACGTGCGCATGAACAACGTGCTGCCCGGCTTCATCGACAGCCTGCCCGAGAAGGAAGTGTTCCGCGAACGCATCCCCATGGGACGTTATGGCCGCAGCGACGAGATCGCCGCCACCATCGGCTTTCTCGCTTCCGATGGCGCGGGCTACATCACCGGCCAGAACCTGCGCGTCGACGGGGGCATCACGCGCTCCGTCTGAGGCCGTCATGGGCGCTGCCTACAATCGGCGCCCATGTGCCCGAGGACGTCCCGCCATCCCAACAAGCTTCGCGCGGACGTCCTTCTCTTCAGCCGGCATGCCCGCCTGCGCGCCTCCTGCTATGCGCTCGCTCGCATCGCGCGCGACAGCCAGTCCCGGCAATCGGGCTGCTCGCGGCTGACTCCCCCTTGAGCCTGGCGCATTGAATGAAGCGCGGCGGCAGCGCCCGCCGCTTTCTCCCTTGCGCCGCCAGCCGGCGCGATGCCTTCCAACGTCCCGCGATGCCTTGCCGGCACGCGGGCTGCTTTCCGTTTTTTCCATGTCTTCCCGCTACAGCCGCCTGCGCACCGAGTGGTGCCCGAGCATTCCGCGCGAACTGATGGCCGGCGCCGTCGCCACCTTCGCGCTCATTCCCGAGGTCATCGCCTTTTCCTTCGTTGCCGGCGTCGACCCCGCGGTGGGCCTGTTCGCCTCCTTCGTCATCGGCATCGTCATCGCCTTCACCGGCGGGCGCCCCGCCATGGTCTCGGCCGCGGCCGGATCGGTGGCGCTGGTGGCCGCGCCGCTGGTGCATGCGCACGGCCTGGCCTATCTGCTCGCGGCCGGCCTGCTCGCGGGCGCGATGCAGATCGCCTTCGGGCTGCTGCGCCTGGGCGTGCTGATGCGCTTCGTGTCGTCGTCGGTGCGCACCGGCTTCGTCAACGCCCTCGCGATCCTGATCTTCGCGGCGCAGATGCCCCACTTCATCGGCGCCAACGCCGCCACCTGGGCGATGGTCGGCCTCGGGCTCGCGGTCATCTACCTGCTGCCGCGCCTCACCACCGCGGTGCCCTCGCCGCTGGTGTGCATCGTGGTGGTCACGCTCGCGGGCCAGTGGCTGGGCCTGCCGCTCAAGACCGTGGCCGACCTCGGCCAGCTGCCCGATGCCTTGCCCATGTTCGCGCTGCCCGCCGTGCCGCTGACCCTCGAGACCCTGCGCATCATCGCCTTGCCCGCCTTCGCCATCGCGATGGTCGGCCTGCTCGAATCGATGATGACCGCGAGCGTGGTCGACGAACTCACCGACACCCCGAGCTCGAAGAACCGCGAGTGCGGCGGCCTCGGCCTCGCGAACGTGGCGGCCAGCTGCTTCGGCGGCATCGCGGGCTGCGGAATGATCGGCCAGACCGTGAGCAACGTGCGCTACGGCGGCCGCGGCCGGCTCTCGACCCTGTTCGCCGGGGCCTTCCTGCTGATCCTCATGGTGCTGCTCAAGCCCTGGGTGTCGCAGGTGCCGGTGGCGGCGCTGGTCGCGATCATGGTGATGGTCTCGGCCTCGACCTTCGACTGGGGCTCGCTGCGCACGCTGGTGCGCCATCCGCGCCTGTCGAGCGTCGTGATGCTCGCCACCGTGGCCGTCACCGTCGCCACCGACAACCTGGCCGCGGGCGTGGGCATCGGCGTGCTGCTCAGCGGCGTCTTCTTCACCTTCAAGGTGGCGCGGCTGCTGCGGGTGCAGGGGCGGCAGGACGAAGAGGGCGCCTGGCGCTTCGCCGTGAGCGGCCAGGTCTTCTTCGCCTCGGCCGACATGCTGGTCGATGCCTTCGACGTGCGCGAGATCGACGGCGCGCCGGTGAGTGTCGACGTCTCGCAGGCCCACTTCTGGGACGTGACCGCCGTGGCGGCGCTGCGCAAGGTGGTCGAGCGGCTGCGCAAGCACGGCAGCGCGGTCGACGTGAGCGGCATGAACCAGGCCAGCCGCGACCTCGTGCTGCGCCTCGACGCGGCGCCCGAGTGAGCCGGCTCAGACTTCGGCGGCCGCCTCGGCGCGCACCTGGCTGCGAAAGCGCCCCGGGCTCTCGCCCACCGCGCGCCGGAAGGCCGCGCTGAAGGCCGTCTCCGACTGGTAGCCCACGCGCTCGGCGATGCGCGCGATGCCCTCGTCGCCGTGCCGCAGCGCATGGCGCGCCACCGCCATGCGCCAGCCGCCGAGATAGTCGAGCGGCGTCGAGCCCGTCAGCGCCTTGAAGCGCAGCGCGAAGGCCGTGCGCGACATGCTGGCCGTCTGCGCCAGCCGCTCCACCGTCCAGGGCTGCGCGATGTCTGCATGCATGCGCGACAGCGCGGTGCCGATGCGCGCATCGGTCATCGCGCCGAGCCAGCCCTCGGGCTGCGGCGCGTTCGCGAGATGCACGCGCAGCGCCTGCACCAGCACCAGCGCCGCGAGGTTGGTGCGCGCCAGGGTCGAGCCCGGGCGCAGCTCGGCCGTTTCCCAGCCCATCAGGTCGAGCAGGCCCTCGAGCGGCCGCGCGCCCGGATCGCTCGCGCGCAGGTGGATCAGCGGCGGCAGGTGGCGCAGCAGCAGTTCGCCGGCCTCGCCCGAGAGCGCGAAGCGCCCGCTCGCGAGCACCACGCGCGTCGCGTCGCTCGCATCCAGCCCGTCGTGGCGCAGCACCCCGTCGGGGCCGCGCTGCTCGCGGCTCAGGCGCGTGCCGTCCTGCAGCGGCCCGGGCGGATCGCTCGCGGCCGAGAAGGGCAGGCCGTTGGTCAGCAGGAAGAAGTCGCCGGCCTCCAGCATCACCGGCGCGGCCGCGCCCTCGACCTCGATGCGAAAGCGCCCCTCGAGCACGCAGCCCAGCTTGATGTGCGAGGCGTAGTGCCCGTAGCGGAAGGCCCAGCGGCCGCGCGCCTCGAAGCGCGACGAGAGCGTGCTGCTCACCGTGAGCATGGCGAGCACATCGGACAAGGGATCCATGATTCTGTACGAATGAATAGGAAATGCGTGCTGATGATTATTCAATCATTCAGCCCGACGCGCGACCATCGGGGCATGTCCTCCTCGAACGCTCCAGTTTTCCGTCACGCCGTCGTGCTGGGCCTGCTCACCACCATCGGCCCCTTCGCCATCGACATGTACCTGCCCGCGCTGCCCGCCATCGGGCGCGCGCTGGGCGCCGATCCGCATGCGATGCAGGCCAGCCTGATGGCCTTCTTCATCGCGGTCGGCGCCGGCCAGCTGGTCGCGGGCCCGCTGTCGGACATGTTCGGCCGCCGCCGGCCGATGGTCGCGGGCCTCGTGCTGTTCATGCTCGCCAGCATCGGCTGCGCCTTCGCGCCCAACGTGGGCGTGCTGGTCGCGTTGCGCTTCGTGCAGGGGCTCGGCGCCTGCGCCTGCATGGTCACGCCGCGCGCCGTGGTGCGCGACCTGTACACCGGGCCCGAGGCGGCGCGGATGATGTCGCTGCTTCTCATGGTCTACAGCGTGTCGCCGATCCTTGCGCCGCTGGCCGGCAGCCTCGTGGCCGAGAGCCTGGGCTGGCGCGCCGTGTTCGTCGCCGTTGCCGCCGTCGGACTCGCGGGCCTCGCGATGCTGCTGGGCCTGCTGCCCGAGACCCGGCCCGCCACCGCGCGGCTGTCGAGCAACTTCCGCAGCGCCATGGCCGGCTACGGCGTGCTGCTGCGCGACCGCCACTTCATGGCGCTGGCCTTCATGGCCTCGTTCACCGTCTCGAGCTTCTTCGTCTACGTGGCCAACTCGCCCTTCGTGATGAGCACGCACTTCGGCGTCTCGCCGCGCATGTACGCGGTGCTGTTCGCGCTCAATGCGGTGTCGCTGCTCGCGCTGTCGCAGGCCAACGGCCGGCTGGTGGCGCGCTTCGGCATCCGGCGCGTGCTGCGCACCGCGGTGATCGCGCAGGCCGCCACCATCGGGCTGCTGCTGGCGCTCACGCTCGCGGGCGTGGGACGGCTCGCCGTGCTGGTGGCGCTGCTGATGATCGGCTTCGGTCTCAACGGCCTGATCGTGCCCGGGGCCTTCGTGCTCGCGATGGAAGGCCATGCCGCGCTCGCGGGCACGGCCTCGGCATTGATCGGCACGATGAACTTCGCGGGCGGCGCGGTGATGGTGGCGCTGGTCGCGCCGTTCGCCGACGGCACGCCGCTGCCGATGGTGGCGGGCATCGCGGGCTGCGCGGCGGTCGTGCTGACGCTGGCCTTGCGCACCCTGCCGCCGGTGCGGCGCGTGCCCGGTGTCATGCAGGGGTTCTAAGTGATTGCCCCGTGAGCAAGGTGCGGCCTTGGGCCTAGCCTTTGCGCGTTCCGTCGGCGCCCGATGGACCGGAAAGGCTCCCATGGACATCCCCGCCCCGGTGCTCGACAGCATGCAGCGCACCCTCCAGTCCTACGAGGCGTCCGCGCGCGACTACGACGCGATCGTGGCGGACCATCCGCCGCCCGAGATCGAGGACGCGCTGCGCCGCATGGTGGCGTGCATGCCCGCGGGCGGCAGCGTGCTCGAGGTCGGCTCGGGCACGGGGCGCGATGCCGACTTCGTCGAGTCCCTGGGCGTGAGCGTGCGGCGCACCGATGCCACGCAGGCCTTTCTCGACCTGCAGGCCGAGCGCGGCAAGCAGGGCGCGCTGCTCAACGTGGTCACCGACCCGCTGGGCGGGCCCTACGACGCCATTCTCGCGATGGCCGTGCTGATCCATGTCGATCGCGCGCAGATCGCGCCGGTGCTGCGCAAGGTGTTCGACGCGCTCGCGCCCGGCGGCGTCTTCCTCGCGGGCATGCGCATCGGCGAGGGCGAGACCAACGGCGATTACCAGACCGTGTACTGGGACCGCGACCGGTTCGCCGCGCAGCTCGCGGCGACCGGGCTGCGACTGGATTGGGAGCGGCAGTGGATCGGCCGCGAGGACGTGCGCTGGGCCAGCTTCCTGGCCTGCCGTCCGCGCGGATGAACGCCGCCTACACGCCCAGGTAGCGCGTCCACAGCGAACGGTCGGCATCGAGCGCGGCCGAGTCGCCCTGCCACACCACGCGCCCGCGCTCGAGGATCACGTGCCGGTCGGCCAGCGGCAGCAGGCGCTGCACGTACTTGTCGACCACCAGGATCGCCTCGCCCTCGGACTTGAGCGTGGCGATGCAGTGCCAGATCTCCTCGCGGATCACGGGCGCCAGGCCTTCGGTGGCCTCGTCGAGGATCAGGAGGCGCGGATGCGTGGACAGCGCGCGCGCGATCGCCAGCATCTGCTGCTCGCCGCCCGAGAGCTGGTTGCCCGCGTTGGCCTTGCGCTCCGCGAGGCGCGGGAACAGGCCGTAGAGCGCCTCGACGGTCCAGCGCGGCGCGCTGCCGGGGCGCGGGCGCGCGAAGGCGCGCAGGTGCTCGTCGACGCTGAGATTGGGGAACACGTGCCGGCCCTCGGGCACGATGGCCACGCCGCGGCGCGCGATGGCATCGGGCTTGTGACCACCGATGGCCGCGCCGCCGAAGCGCAGCTCGCCGCGCATCGGCGCGAGCATGCCGGTGATGACCTTGAGCAGGGTGCTCTTGCCCATGCCGTTGCGGCCCAGCAGCGCGAGCACCTCGCCCGCGCCGATGCGCAGGTCGATGCCGAACAGCACCTGGCTCGCGCCATAACCGGCCTCGATGGCGCTGGCTTCCAACAATGTCGTCGAGCTCATGCGTGACCTTCCGCTTCGGTGCCCAGGTAGACCGCCTGCACGTCGGGATGCCCGCGCACCTCGTCGGCCGTGCCGCTCATCAGCACGCGGCCTTGCACCAGCACCGTGAGCCGACTGGCGAGGCGGAACACGGCGTCCATGTCGTGCTCGATCAGGAGGATCGCCATCGAGGCGCGCAGCGACTCGATCAGGTCCACCATGCGAGCCGACTCGTCGGGGCCCATGCCGGCCATCGGCTCGTCGAGCAAGAGCAGCTTGGGTTCGGCCGCGAGCGCCAGCGCCACGTCGAGCGCGCGCTGCGCGCCGTGCGGCAGCGTGCCGGCGATGCGGTCGCGCTCGCGCGCCAGGCCCACGCGCTCGGCCAGCGCGGCGGCGCGGTCGGCCAGGTCCTTCTCGCGCGAGCGCGGCGCGAGGAAGCGCAGGCTGCTGCCCGCGTGCGCCTGCGCGGCCAGCATCAGGTTGTCGTGCACCGTGTCCTTGGCGAACACGCGCGTGACCTGGAAGCAGCGCGACATGCCCGCGGCCACGCGCTGGTGGTCCTTGAAGCCGGTGATGTCCTTCTCGTCGAGCAGGATGCGGCCCGCATCGGCCTTGAGCAGGCCGGTGATGAGGTTCACCAGCGTGGTCTTGCCCGCGCCGTTGGGGCCGATCAGCGCATGCACTTCGCCGCGCTCCACCGTGAGGCTCACATGGTCGGTCGCCAGCAGGCCGCCGAAGCGCTTGACCAGTCCTTCGATCCTGAACAGGCTCATGGCGCGGCCTTTGCAAGCGGTGCGCGGCGGCGCGACAGCGCGGCCAGTCCCTGGGGCGCCCACAGGGCGACGGCGATCAGCAGCAGGCCCAGCGGCATGTGCCAGTGTTCGGTGTGCTGCTTGAGCGCCTCCTCGAGCAGCAGCCACACGGCGGCACCCACCGGCCCGCCCCAGCTGCGGCCGAGGCCGCCGATCACGACCATCACCAGCAGCGTGGCCGACTGCGTCCAGTGCATGGTGGCCGGGCTCACGAAGCCGTTGCCGCCCGCGAGCAGCGCGCCGGCCAGGCCGGCGATGGCGCCCGCGATCGCGAAGGCCGCGAGCTGCAGCCGGAACACCGGGTAGCCGAGCGCGCGCATGCGCGTCTCGTTGTCGCGGATGCCCATCAGCGCATGGCCGAAGCGCGATTGCGTGGCGCGCTGCAGCCACCACAGCGCAAGCGCCACCAGCGCCAGCACCACCCAGTAGAAGTTGCTCTCGTTGCCGAGGTCGAGGCCCGGCAGCAGGGTGGGGCGGCTCATCAGCGTGTAGCCGTCGTCGCCGCCGTACTTGCGCAGCGAGACCGCGACGAAGTACAGCATCTGGGCGAAGGCCAGCGTGGTCATGATGAAGTAGACGCCGCGCGTGCGCAGCGCCACCGTGCCGATCAGTGCGGCCGCCAGGCCGGCCGCCACCACGGCCGCGGGCCACAGCACCCAGGCCGAGGTCGTGCCGGCGTCGCTGAGCGCCACCACCGTGTAGGCACCCACGCCGATGAAGCCCGCATGGCCGAGCGCGACCATGCCGCCGAAGCCGAGGATGAAGTTGAGGCTGGCCGCGGCCAGCGCGACGATCAGCACGCGGCGCACGAAGCCGATGTAGAACTCGAGGCCGAACAGCGGTGCGATCAGGGGAAAGGCCGCGAGCAGCAGCAGGAGCAGCCCGAGGCCGATGTGACGGGTTTTCATGCGCGTGCCGAGAAGAGGCCCGAGGGCCTGAAGAGAAGGACCGCCACCATCAGCGCGTACATCGCGACCTCGGCCACCAGCGGACCGAGGTCGGCCGCGGTGGCCGGCGGCAGCGTGGCGCGCAGCAGCATCGGCACGAAGGCGCGGCCGATGGTGTCGACGATGCCCACCAGCAGCGCGGCCACGAAGGCGCCGCGCACCGAGCCGATGCCGCCGATCACCAGCACCACCAGCGCCGGGATCAGGATCTGTTCGCCCATGCCGACCTGCACCGCGACGATCGGGCCCATCAGCGCGCCGGCCAGCGCGGCGAGTGCCGCGCCGAGCAGGAACACGCCGTTGAAGATGCGGCCCACGCGCACGCCCATCAGCTCGGCCATCGGCCGGTCCGAGGCGCCCGCGCGCACCCGCATGCCGATGCGCGTGTGGTTCACCAGCAGGTAGAGCGCCAGCGCGACCAGCATGCCGCCGACCAGGATCACCAGCCGGTACGAGGGATAGGGCAGGCCGTCCATCAGCTCGACCGGGCCCGAGAGCGCGGCGGGCGTCGGCGCCATCACCGGCGACGGGCCCCAGATCATCTTGACGAGGTCGTCGGCCACCAGGATCACGCCGAAGGTCGCGAGCACCTGCGCGAGGTGGTCGCGCGTGTAGAGGCGGCGCATCAGCAGCACCTCGAGCAGCAGCGCCACCACCACGGTGACCGCCACCGCGATGACGATGGCCGCGGCGAACGAGCCGGTGCGCGTGTGCGCCTCGGCCGCGACATAGGCGCCGGCCATGAACAGCGAACCGTGCGCGAGGTTCAGCACGTCCATGATGCCGAACACCAGCGTGAGGCCCGCGGCCAGCAGGAACAGCATCAGGCCGTAGCCGAGGCCGTTGAGCAGCTGCTCGAGAACGAGGATGGGGGTCATTGGATGAGAGTGGAATGCGGGCAGCCGTACGCGAAGGGCGCGAAGGTTTCGCGAAGGACGCGAAAGAAAACCTCGAAAGTTTTCCCCTGTCTCTTTCGCGTCCTTCGCGGATTCTTCGCGTCCTCTGCGTCCGGAAGTTCGGGAATCCGAATGGCGCGGGCGCCGCTTACTTCATCGGGCACTTGTCGGCGTAGCTGTCGCCGTAGTTCGTCAGCACCGTGTTGATCAGCTTGTTCGTGACCTTGCCCTGCGCATCCTTGCCGATCACGCGCAGGTAGAAGTTCTCGATGGGGTAGTGATTGTTCGCGTACTTGAAGGTGCCGCGCGTCGAGGCGTAGTTGGCCTTCTTGAGCGCCGCGATCACGGCCTCGCGGTTCTGCGCGTTGCCGCCGGCCTGCTTCACGGCGGCGTCCATCGCGAGGATGGCGTCGTAGGCCTGCGCGGCGTAGACCGACGGGTAGCGGCCGTTGTATTCCTTGCGGAACGCGGCCACGAAGGCCTTGTTGGCGGCGTTGTCGAGGTCGTGCGCCCAGTGCGAGGTGTTGAACAGGCCCAGCATCGGCTCGCCCACGGCGCCGATCACGTCCTCGTCGGCCGAGAAGCCGCTGGTGACCAGCGTGATGTCCTTCGACAGGCCCGCGCCCACGAACTGCTTGATGAAGTTGATGCCCATCGCGCCGGGCAGGAAGAAGTAGATCGAGTCGGGCTTGGAGGCGCGCAGCTGCGCGAGCTCGGCCGCGTAGTCGATCTGGCCGAGCTTGGTGTAGAGCTCGTCGGCCACCTGGCCCTTGAACTGGCGCTTGAAGCCGCCGAGCGCGTCCTTGCCCGCGGGATAGTTGGGCGCGATCAGCACGATCTTCTTGAAGGCGCGGTCCTGCGCGAACTTGCCGGCGGCCTCGTGGAACTGGTCGTTCTGGTAGGCGGTGCCGAAGAAGTAGGCATTGCACTGCGCGCCTGCGAACTGGCTCGGGCCGGCGTTGGCCGAGAGGTAGGGCACCTTGGCGTTGAACAGCGTCGGGCCGACGGCCAGCGCCACGTTGGAGCCGATCGGGCCGCTGAACAGGTCGATCTTGTCGCGCTGGATCATGCGGTCGACCAGCTGCTTGGCCTGGTCGGGGCTGCCGGCCATGTCGGCCTGCACGAACTCCACCTCCTGCCCGCCGAGCTTGCCGCCCAGCTGCTTGATGCCGAGCGCGAAGCCGTCGCGCGCCTCGGCGCCCAGCGCCGCGAACGGGCCCGAGATGTCGAGCGCCAGGCCGACCTTGACGGGCGCGGCCAGGGCGGAGGCCGCGGCGCCGCACAGCAGCAGCGAAAGCAGGGTGCGCGGCAGCGCGGACGACTTCGGGGACGGTTGGCTCATCGGGTTCTCCGGCAGGGATGGGGTGAAACGGCGTCGAACCGTTGATAGCTAAATACTTTAGCCATAAACAATTCGGTGTCAACGGTGCTAGCACGAATGGTGCCAGTGGCCGCCTCGTGCGCGGCCCCGATGTCCCCAAAAAAGAAGCGGCATCGACCCGGGTCGATGCCGCTTCTGATGCCCTCGAAGAGGGCGCGGCGCCCGCGTGGTGCGCCGCTTTCCTCGCGCCGATCAGCCGAAGGGGCTGGCCGTCGCGAACCACAGGCCGATGCCGGTGGCGATGATGAAGGCCCCGTCGGTTACGCCCGCGACCAGGAAGAACTTGGTCTGCAGCGTGTCGACCATCTCGGGCTGGCGCGTCGTGCCTTCGAGGAACTTCTGTCCCACCAGCGCGATGCCGATGCACGAACCCAGTGCCGCGATGCCGATCAGCAGGGCGACCGCGAGGGGGAGGATGTTGAAGCCGTTCATGGTGCTTTCTCCAGTGTTTGATGCCTGGACGTACTGTCTCGCATCGACTGCACCGGGTCCATGACCTCGCGGGTCATGCGCGCGCGGCGATCGCTCAGGTCCGCGCGGCGCGCGAGGGCCACAGCACCGAGGCGATCGCCACCATCATCAGCGCCACCGCCACCCAGTCCTGCCAGTGCACCGCCTCGCCGAGCCACACGGCGCCGCTGAACACGCCGAGCACCGGGATGAACATCACGCTGAGCGTGGAGGCCACGGGCGGCAGCCCGCGCGCGAGATAGAACCACGCCGCGTGCGCGAAGCCGAAGATCAGCACCGCGTTGTAGAGGATCGAACCCCAGGTCACGCTGCCGGGCCAGCGCCACTGGTCGCGTTCGAACAGCGCCGACAGCACCGTCATCACCACCGCGGTGAGCGCCGTCATCCAGAACGAGAGCGTGAGCGTCGGCAGCCCGATGCGCGTGTGGCGCAGCAACTGCGTGCCCAGCGCCCAGGTGGCGGCCGCCACCAGCGCGAGCGCGACGTAGCCGGGCCGGCCCGCGAAGTCGGTGAGCTCGTGCCACAGCAGCAGGCCCACGCCGATCGCGCAGGCGCCCACGCCGGTCCAGGCACGGCGCGAGAGCGCGGCCGAGAACAGCAGCGCGCCGATCACCGCCGAGAACACCGGCATGGTGTAGCCGAGGATGGCCGCGCGCCCGCCCGACAGCGCCTTCACCGCGAGGATGATGCAGGCGTGCCAGACGAACATGTTGGTGGCGCCCAGCCACAGCAGCTCGGGCCAGGCGGTGCGCGGCACGCGGAACGGCACCTTCATCCACGCCAGCGCCAGGCCCAGCACCGGCAGCCCGAGCCAGATCGAGATCGCGCGGAAGGCCAGCGGCGGATAGTCCGCCACGCCGAGCTTCATCACCGGCCAGTTGAGGCCCCAGGCGAGGGTCAGCAGGACGAGGATGACGAACTGGCGCGGGGTGAAGGAAGGCATGGGGCGCGATTGTGGCGCGCCACGGCGCTTCGTGCAGGCGGAGGGGCCCGCGCGTCCCGCCTTCAGGCCGGCAGCAGCCGCTTGAGGTAATGCCCCGTATGGCTCGCCTCGTTCGCCGCCAGATCCTCCGGCGTGCCCGCGCCCACCACCGTGCCGCCGCCGGCGCCGCCCTCGGGGCCCATGTCGATCAGCCAGTCGGCGGTCTTGATGACGTCGAGGTTGTGCTCGATCACGACGATGGTGTTGCCCGCGTCGCGCAGCTGGTGCAGCACCTTGAGCAGCAGCTCGATGTCGGCGAAGTGCAGGCCGGTGGTCGGCTCGTCGAGGATGTAGAGCGTGCGCCCGGTGTCGCGCTTGCTGAGCTCGAGCGCGAGCTTCACGCGCTGCGCCTCGCCGCCCGACAGCGTGGTGGCCGACTGGCCGAGCTTGATGTAGCTGAGGCCCACGTCGAGCAGGGTGCGCAGCTTGCGCTCGATGGTCGGCACGGCCTTCAGGAACTCGTGCGCGACCTCGACCGTCATGTCGAGGATCTGCGCGATGTTGCGGCCCTTGTACTGGACCTCGAGCGTCTCGCGGTTGTAGCGCTGGCCGTGGCAGACCTCGCAGGGCACGTAGACGTCGGGCAGGAAGTGCATCTCGACCTTCACCACGCCGTCGCCCTGGCAGGCCTCGCAGCGTCCGCCCGCCACGTTGAAGCTGAAGCGGCCCGGCCCGTAGCCGCGCTCGCGCGCGGTGTTGGTCTCGGCCATCAGCTCGCGGATCGGCGTGAACAGACCCGTGTAGGTGGCCGGGTTGCTGCGCGGCGTGCGGCCGATCGGGCTCTGGTCGACGTTGATGACCTTGTCGAAGTACTCGATGCCTTCGACCGCCTCGTGCGGCGCGGGCTCCTCGTGGGCGCGGTAGAGGGTGCGCGCGACCGCGCTGTAGAGCGTGTCGTTGACCAGCGTGGACTTGCCCGAGCCCGAGACGCCGGTGACGCAGGTCAGCAGGCCGACCGGGAAGGCCACGCTCACGTTCTTGAGGTTGTTGCCGCTGGCGCCGACCACGCGGATCTCCTGCAGCGCGGTCTGCGAGGCGAGGTGCGCGGCCTCGCGCGCGGCGCGGCGCTCGGCCGCGGGGCTCTGCGGAAAGCGCGAGGCCTTGCGCGGCTCGGCGGGCACTTCCTTCTTCACCACCGGCAGCCAGGGCGTGCGGCGCTTCGGCACCTCGATCTTCTTCGCGCCCGAGAGGTACTGGCCGGTCAGCGATTCGGGGTTGGCCGCCACCTGCGCGAAGCTGCCCTGCGCCATCACGCGGCCGCCGTGCACGCCGGCGCCCGGGCCCATGTCGATCACGTGGTCGGCGGCGTGGATCATGTCCTCGTCGTGCTCGACCACGATCACGCTGTTGCCGATGTCGCGCAGATGCTTGAGCGTGCCGATCAGGCGGTCGTTGTCGCGCTGGTGCAGGCCGATGCTGGGCTCGTCGAGCACGTACATCACGCCGGTCAGGCCCGAGCCGATCTGCGAGGCGAGGCGGATGCGCTGCGCCTCGCCGCCCGACAGCGTCTCGGCGCTGCGGTCCAGGCTCAGGTAGTTGAGGCCCACGTCGTTGAGGAACTTGAGGCGCAGGCCGATCTCGCGCACCACCTTGTCGGCGATCTCGGCCTTGGCGCCGCGCAGCTGCAGGCGCTGGAACCAAGAGAGGCTGTCGCGCAGGGTGAGGCGGCTCAGTTCGAAGATCGCCATGCGCGGCGGCTCGCCGCCATCGGCCGGGCGTGCCGACTCGTCGACCAGGAATACATTGCGCGCCTCGCGCCGCAGCCGCGAGCCGCCGCATTCGGGGCAGGGCTGGAAGCTGCGGTAGCGCGCGAGGTCCTCGCGCACCATCACCGAGTCGGTCTCGCGGTAGCGCCGCGCCATGTTCGGGATGATCCCCTCGAAGGGATGCTTCTTCGTGAGCTTCTTGCCCGCGAAGTTGCCCGACTCCATGGTGTAGTTGAACTTGATCTCCTCGCCCGCCGAGCCGTGCAGCAGCACCTGCTGCACCGAGGCCGGCAGCGATTCGAAGGGCGCGTCGACGTCGAACTTGTAGTGCTTCGCGACGCTCTCGATCATGCTGAAGTAGTAGCCGTTGCGGCGGTCCCAGCCCTTGATCGCGCCGCTGGCCAGCGACAGCGAGGGGAAGGCCACCACGCGCGCCGCGTCGAACACCTCGCTGTGGCCCAGGCCGTCGCAGCTCGGGCAGGCGCCCACGGGCGAGTTGAACGAGAACAGCCGCGGCTCGAGCTCGGCCAGCGAGTAGTGGCAGATCGGGCAGGAGAACTTGGCGTTGAACAGGTGCTCGCGGTCGGGCTGGCCCTCGGCGCCGAGCTCGAGCACCAGCGCGCGGCCCTCGGCCAGGCGCAGCGCGGCCTCGAAGCTCTCGGCCAGGCGCTGCTGCATGTCGGGGCGCGCGCGCAGCCGGTCGATCACCACGTCGATGTCGTGCTTCTCGGTCTTCTTGAGCTTGGGCAGGTCGTTGTATTCGTAGGTCTGGCCGTCGACGCGAAAGCGGATGTAGCCCGCGGCCTGCATCTCGGCGAACAGCTCGACGAACTCGCCCTTCTTCTCGCGCGCCACCGGCGCGAGGATCATCAATCGCGGCTCCTCGCCCAGGCCCAGGGTCGCGTCGACCATCTGCGAGACGGTCTGCGCCTGCAGCGGCAGGTGGTGGTCGGGGCAGAAGGGCGTGCCCGCGCGCGCATAGAGCAGGCGCAGGTAGTCGTGGATCTCGGTCACCGTGCCCACGGTGGAGCGCGGGTTGTGGCTGGTGGCCTTCTGCTCGATGCTGATCGCGGGCGACAGGCCCTCGATCACGTCGACGTCGGGCTTGTCCATCAGCTGCAGGAACTGCCGCGCATAGGCCGACAGGCTCTCGACGTAGCGCCGCTGGCCCTCGGCATAGAGCGTGTCGAAGGCCAGGCTCGACTTGCCCGAGCCCGACAGGCCGGTGATCACCACCAGCTTGTTGCGCGGGATGTCGAGGTCGACGTTCTTGAGGTTGTGGGTGCGCGCGCCGCGGATGCTGATGCGCTGCTGGGCCAGCACGGCGCCCAGGTAGGCTTCGCGTTGGGCGTCGCGCTCGCTTTCGCGTTCGGCTTCTGCGTTCGCAGTGTCTTCGGTGGCTTTTGAATTCAAGGGGCGATCGTCCGAGGGCAACCGGACATGATAGACCGCCGGGGAATTCATTGCGAGCGGGGCGGTTCCTCGCGCGGGACGGGCTCCTGCGGCTGCGCCGCGAGCCGCCCGGTGGCCACGCCCACCATGTGCTCGGCCAGCGTCTCGTACAGCGGCCGGCTGATCATGCGCGAGACCAGGCTCGCGAGCATGGCCGAGGCCATCAGGCTCAGCACCATGGCGTGTCCGTCGACCATCTCCATCACGATGATGAAGGCCGTCAGCGGGGCCTGCGTCACCGCGGCCAGGAAGCCCGCCATGCCGAGCGCGATCAGTGCCGGCCCGAACTCGGGGCTCGCGAGCCGGGCGATGGCATCGCCGATGCCGGCGCCGATCGACAGCGAGGGCGCGAAGATGCCGCCTGGCGCGCCGCTCCAGGCCGTGAGCCAGGTGGCGACGAACTTCAGCAGCGTGTAGAGCGGCGAGAGCGGGGCCTCGCCATGCAGCATCTGCTTGACCGCCTCCGAGCCCGCGCCGTAGGTGACGCCGCCCGTGGCCAGCCCGATCACGGCCACGGCCAGCCCGCAAGCCGCCGCGAAGCGCACCGGGTAGCGCCGGCGCCAGTGGTTCAGGCGCTGCGGCGCGCCGGTCAGCGAGGCGATCAGCAGGCGCGCGAACAGCCCGCCCGCCACGCCGCTGAGCAGCGCCACGGCCAGGCCCGGGCCGAGCAGGCTCCAGTCCAGGTGCGGCACGCGGATCACGCCGAAATAGCTGAGGTTGCCGAAGGCCGACACCGCCACCAGGCCCGCGAGCACGATGCCGGTGATGATCACGCCGCTGGCGCGCGCCTCGAGCCGGCCCGACAGCTCCTCGATGGCGAACACCACGCCCGCGAGCGGCGCGTTGAACGCGGCCGCGATGCCGGCCGCGCCGCCGGCCACCAGCAGCGCGCGCATGTCGATCGTGCTGCCGGGCGACAGCCAGCGCTTCGCGTGCTGCATCACGCCGGCCGCCACCTGCACCGAAGGCCCTTCGCGCCCCACCGACAGGCCGGCCGCGAAGCCCGCGGCGCCGAGCCCGATCTTGGCCAGCGTCAGCCGCAGCGAGGCGAACAGGCCACGCCGCTCCGAGGGCAACTCGGGGTCGAGCGCGGCCTTGATCTGCGGGATGCCCGAACCCGCCGCGCCCGGGAACCAGCGCCGCGTGGCCCAGACGATGGCGGCGGTGAGCGCCGGCGTCCACAGCAACACGGCCCAGGGATGGCGGTGGAACAGGCCCTCGAACAGCGCGAAGGCCCATTCGGCCGCGTGCGTGAAGCCGACCACGAACAGGCCCGCGAGCACCGCGTAGCCGAGCACGATGGCGCGGTCGATCCACAGGCGCCAGCCCGAAAACTCGGCGCGCAGGTTCTGCAGGAAGTCGGGCTCGTGATTCATCGGTCCAGCCCGCCATTCTGCCGCGCGGTAGCGGGATGCCTTGCCAGCGGAGGCCGCGTCGCGCGGTCCATCGGGCACAATGCGTGTCCTTCTTTTTCCTTCAAACCTCCTCTTACTCATTCATCAGGGGCAGCGCACATGGCATCGGTCAACAAAGTCATCCTCGTCGGCAACCTCGGCCGCGATCCCGAAACCCGTACCTTCCCGAGCGGCGACCAGGTCTGCAACGCGACCCTCGCGACCACCGACAAGTGGAAGGACAAGCAAAGCGGCGAGATGCGCGAAGCCACCGAGTGGCACCGTCTCGTGTTCAACGGCCGCCTGGCCGAAATCGCCGCTCAGTACCTGCGCAAGGGCTCGCAGATCTACGTCGAAGGCCAGATCCGCACGCGCAAGTACACCGACAAGGACGGCGTCGAGAAGTACGCGACCGACATTCGCGTCGACCAGATGCAGATGCTCGGCAGCCGCCAGGGCCAGGGCGCCCCGGCGGGCGGCGGCTACGACGACGGCGGCTACTCGCAAGGTGGTGGTGGCGGCGGTGGCGGCTACGCCCCCGCGCCGGCGCGCGCGCCGGCCGCCGCGCCACGCGCACCGGCGCCCGCGCCGCGCCAGGCACCGGCCAAGTCCTCGTCGGGCTTCGACGACATGGACGACGACATTCCGTTCTGATCCGACGGGACTTCCTTTGCAAGCAAGGGCCGGCTCTCCAGAGAGCCGGCCTTTTTTCTTGCCGCGCGCCGCGGCTCAGGGCCGGCGTTCCTTTGCGTGGACATCGCCGATGGTGCCGGCGTCGAGGGCGCTGTCGTAGATGCGCACGTTGTCGAGGAATCCGTTGTTCAAGCCATTGCCGCCCATGAAGGCGCCGATCGTGAAGAAGCTGGCCTGGTCGCGCAGGGCCGGGACCCCGGCCCTCTCCGAGACTTTCACGCCGTTCCTGTAGAGCTTCAGCACGCCACCGGATACCGCTGCGTCATAGGTGACCGCGAAGTGGTGCCATGTGTCGAGCTCGGGGGGGCCGGAGGGGTCCGCGACCAGTTCGAAGCCCTGGCCATGTCCTCCGGCGGACACGGGCTTGCCCTGCGGCAGGAAGAAGGTGTGCTGCCCGGCCGTTCGCCCCTGGTTGTCGCTCGACACGAGGTTCTGGGCGCCCGTGTAGGTGCCGAGCTTCACCCACACCGACTTGGTGTAGGCCGTGGCATTGATCGCCCGTGGCACCGTGACCCAGCCCGGCGCGCCGGTGTCCTGCGACAGCCGCATGACCTTGCCGCGCACGGCATCGTCCACGAAGCCGACCCCCTTGCCGGCGGCCGTGCCATTCATCGCGGTGCCCAGCGAACCGGTGTTTGCCAGGTCGCCGGCCTCGAAGGCGTATTCGAAAGCCGCCGGCGGCACGCGGACCGTCTGCGCCGGCAAGGTGGCGATGGCATCCAGCTGAGCCGCGGTGCCCAGGCCGGCCTGGCCCACGGCGGCGATGCGCACCGAATAGCTCGCGTCGGGTTTCAAGCCGCTCAGCATGATGGAGGTTGCCAGGCTGGTGGCGAATCCCGTGTCGGTCCAGGCGGCCTCGCCGGACAGGCGGTAGGCGATCCGGTAGCCCGTGATGGCGTTGCGGCCCGAGAGGGCCGGCGCAGTCCAGCGCAGCTCGATCCAGCTGGCTCCCGAGGTGGCGCTCAAGGCCGTCGGTGCCGAAGGCGGTGCGAAGGCCGTCGGTGCATTGGCCAGGGCATGGGGCAGTTGCGCGAAATAGCGCAGCCCGTGTTCCCGTTGGCCCGCCGCGCTGAAGTGAATCGGGTCGCCGGGAGGAGACGGCAAACCGGTGGACGAGGCCACGGCGGTGAATGGAACGCGCTGGGTCGTCTCGTCGATGGCCTGCATGATGTTCGCCTTGGCCGCCGTCGTTTCGCCGGCCGCGTTGAACGTCGTGTCGACCAGTCCCCAGCTGTCGGTGAACTTCCCCAGGATCATCGGTGCCGAAGCCGCCCCGGCGATGCGAGCCCGGAACCCGTAGATCGCCGCATCCAGCGCCGCCGCGTAGCGCGCCGGCTGCGAGCCCCAGAAGCGGACATCGTCCTCGCCCTGGTGCCAGAGGATGCCCGCGAACCTGTTGCTCGGATGCGTGGCCATGGCCGCATTGGCTCGTTCCACGGCTTGTTCGAACAGGTCGTTTCCGGGATTCCAGCGCTGTTGATAGAAGCCGGTGCCGCCGAAAGCCGAGGGCACCAGCAGGATGCCTCGCCCCTTGGGGAGGTCATTGAGATAGGCCCTGGAAAACTGCATGGCCAGACCCACCCCGTTGTCGCGCTGAGGATGGTCGAGCGGATCGATTGCGGGAATGACGAAATTGCGGTGATCGTTCCAGAAGCCCAATTGCAGGATGCGCGGGTCCGGTGCGTCCAGAACCGGATCGAAGTTCTTGTCCCAGCCGACCATGTTCGATTGGCCGGCGAGCAGGAATACGTCGAACCCGGTTTCGGCGGAAGTCTCCGGCACCGCCGGATCGGTCGTCGTGCCGCCTCCCGGCCCGGGCCCCCGGGTGTCGCCGCCATTGGGCGCCACGGCAACGGGCACGGGGACGAAGCGCGTGTTCGTATCGCCGCCTCCACATCCCGCGAGGACCAGGCACGCGGCCGCGCAGGCCAGAATATTTCGCAGTGATTTCACGATTTGCCTCCTTTTGCTACCGATCAATACGGCGGGCCGTTTTTTTGATTTTTTGAAAGATGCGGCCTTTGGAAGCCGGGAGTCTTTGGCGATCGGCTGACGGTCTTCTTACGCAATCGATTCAATTCCTGGAGGATTGAATTTCAAGAATCCCGAATTGCCTGAGTGGGCGAAATGGCCGGCGGCTGATCAATCGGCCTCGCCGATGAATTCATTCCAGAAAGAAATCTCGCGTGCCGGCCCGCGGCCTCGAACGGGCGAACCGCGACACCGAGGAGGCGAGGCGGCCGCGGCCCGAGGTGCTCCCGCCCGCCGCCTCCCGGCGGAGGAGGGTAAGTCTTGAGAAAGGAATGAATTTCTATACTGGAAATATTTTCCAGTTCTGCTTGTGATTCCTCCCAGCGGGGCCTTCGGCCCCGACTCCCAGTCCTGGAGACGATCCGTGCCACTGCCTCGTCCGTTGTCCGTGTCCGATCTGCGGCGCGTGCCGAACGCGCCGTCCTGAGCGTTCGCCCGCGCCCCGCGCGTCCTTCGCGCCTGCTTCCGTCGTCGCAACCGCAGCTTCCTTCGCTCGCCGAGGGAGGGCGGCCTGCCGCACCCGACCGAAGCAGGGCGTCGCTTTCCTTCCCGTCTGAGGCCGGCATTCCTTGGTGCTTCGTCGGCTGCTTCCCCGGCCATCGGAAGCAGTCGAGCCATCCCGGCAGGGCGCGCCCGCGCGGTCCCGGCCACGACTACAAGTAGGAGACTTCGTTGAAACCAGCTCATTCCCTGACCCTCGGCCTCGTGTCGAGCGCGGCGCTCGCCCTGGTCCTGACCGCCTGTGGCGGCGGCAGCGGCGGCGGTGGTGGCTTCGTGCCGATCGCGGTGGCGCCGCCACCGCCGCCGCCGGCCGCGGCGCCCGAGGAACCGGTGGACGACCGGCCCACCGATCCCGTGGCCGAGGCGCCCGACAACAGCTTCGACACCTACTACAACGTCTGCCGCGGCACCGACCCCAAGTGCTACAACGACTGGGGCGCCTTCGCCACCACGCCCGACCGCGTGCTGATCTACTCGCGCACCGCCGGGCCGCGCCACGCCAACCTCGGCACGCCGATGGGCCCGGGCCTCAACCCCGTCATGAATCCCGATAACGTGATGCAGGCGGGCCTGGTGCGCATGCTCAAGGACGCGGCCATCGCGGCCGACTGGACCGAGGACGTGGCCGTGCTCGGCAGCCGCATCAACAACTACAAGGCCGTGATCTTCGCGAGCTCGAACCGCGACACGCTGTGGAACGGCGCGGTCACGACCAGCAACGATGCCGCGCGCACCGCGCTGCGCAACTACATGCGCCGCGGCGGCGGCTTCGTCGGGCTGCACAACGCCTTCGGCGCCGAATACAACTGGCCCTACTACGAAGGCCTGCTGGGCAACGCCAACTTCTACAACCACGGGCCCAACCGCTCGGGCGACGTCGAGATCATTGCCGACGACCCCTCCACCGTGGACCTGCCCAGGCGCTTCACCTTCCAGGACGAGTGGTACAACCTCGCGCCCTTCCCGACCAACGTGAAATTCCTCGCCAAGGTCGACACCTCCACGCTCAAGCCGCTGACCTCGCCGCCGCATCCGGGCCATGCGGACTTCCATCCCGTGGCCTGGTGCCAGTACTACGACGGCGGCCGCGCCTGGCTCAGCACGCTGGGCCACAACGACCACTCGTTCAGCGCCAGCTCGACCGGACCCGGCGCCGACCAGTTCCAGAAGCTGGTGGTGCAGGGCGTGAAGTCGGCCATGGGCCTGACGCCCTTCTGCACCACGCCCTGAGCTGACCCGACCGGCCTCGCGGCCCGCACGGTGCCTTGGCGCCGTGCGCGCAGCCCTGCGCGCCGCGTTCCTCCTTCCCATCGCGGACAACCTTTTCTTCGGAGCGGAGATCTTCACCATGCGACTCACATCACTGGCAGCGACGCTGCTCGCCTGCGGCGCCATCGGCGCACCCCTGCTGCTGGCCGGCTGCGGCGGCGGCGACTCGGGCGGCGGCGCCTTCCCCTGGTTCTCGGCGCCCCCGCCGGCATCCAACCCGCCGGCCCCGCCGCCGGCACCGCCCGCGGCCGGTCCCTCGGCCGCCGCGCTCGCCGACTGCTGCACCGCGGGCGACCGCGACTTCCCCAAGGTGGGCGGCAACCTCGGCAACCAGAACTACTCGAGCCTCGCGAAGATCGACAAGGCGCGCGTCGGCCAGCTCGGCGGCGCCTGGCTCAACCGCATCGAGGGCGGCACCAACACCGGCAACAGCCAGAGCACCACGGTGGTGGTCGACGGCGTGATCTACATCGAGTCGGCGCTCGGCAACCTGATCGCGGTCGACGGCAAGACCGGCGTCACCAAGTGGAAATGGACCACGCCCTACGGCGCGATCACGCGCCGCGGCGCGGCGGTCGCGAAGGACCTGGGCCTGGTCTACACCGTGGCCACGGGCAACCGGCTGGTGGCGCTCGACACGAACACCGGCAAGCCGGTCTGGATCAAGCAGTACCCGAGCAGCAGCACCGACGCCGACTACCAGGGTGCCGTGCAGAAGGTGGCGCTGGTCTATCACGACAAGCGCCTGTACGTGGGCACCAACGACGGCAACCGCGGCGCCGCCTTCTCGGCGGACGCGGCCACCGGCAAGGTGCTCTCCACCTTCTGGGGCGTGCCGCGCGTGGGCGAGCGCGGCTACGACACCTGGGGCGGCGCGCCCGAGTCGGACCGCACCGGCGCCACGCCGTGGATCCACCCGGCGGTCGATCCCGAGCTGGGGCTGGTGTACTGGACCTTCGGCAACGTGCGCGGCGGTTCGTCGCAGAACGGCTCCACGCGGCCGGGCCTGAACCTGTTCGCCAACTCGATCGTCGCGCTCGGCCTCAAGACCGGCGAGTACAAGTGGCACTTCCAGTCGGTGCACCACGACATCTGGGACATGGACAACGTGATGTCGCCCGTGCTGGCCAACGTGAGGATCGCGGGCCAGGAGCGCAAGGTCGTGATCTACGGCAGCAAGACCGGCATGTACTACATCCTCGATCGCAAGGACGGCAGCGCGCCGCTGGGCATCGACGAGATGCCGGTCAAGCAGGATGCCCGCCAGGCGAGCTGGCCGACCCAGCCCTTCCCGCGCCAGGGTGCCTGGACCGAGACCTGCATCGTCGACCAGCCGCTGGGCACCGCGATCCCGGGCGACCCGAATCGCGCCGTGCCCAACTACCTCAAGGGCTGCCTCTACGACGCGCACTGGGACGTGCCGCTGCTGTCGATCCCGGGCCATGGCGGCGGCGCCAACTGGAACCACCAGTCCTTCAGCCCGCGCACCGGCCTGGTCTACACCGGCATGGGCTACGTCTCGGCCGCGCACTCGCTGACCGAGTCGAGCAACGGCCTGCGCCCGCCGGGCACCTACATGACGGGCGCGGTGGTGGCGGTCGACCCGAGCACCAACCTGGTCAAGTGGAAGAAGCCCATGCCCTATTCGCTGGCGCACGGCAACGGCATCCTGAGCACCGCCGCCGACCTGCTGTTCATCGGCCAGCCCGACGGCAACCTGCTCGCGCTCGACGCGGGCGACGGCAGCGAGCTGTGGCGCTTCCAGACCGGCGCGGCCATCGCCGCGAGCCCGGTGGCCTACGAGGTCGACGGCGAGCAGTACATCGCGGTGTATGCGGGCGGCACCAGCATCCCCTACGGCGACTCGGCGCCGCGCGGCGACTACCTCTGGGCCTTCAAGGTCGGCGGCACGGTGGCGCCGGCGGCCACGCCGAAGCCGCCCGAGGTGCGCCGGCCGGTGTCGGGCCAGGCGGTGGAAGGCGCGGCGCTGCCCACGCCCAACACCGTGTTCCTCGCGCGCGTGCAGACCGCGGCCAACGCGCCCGGCACCAGCGAGAGCACCGCGGTCAACGCGATGACGCCGACCTGGATGCGCGTGCCCGCGAACACCACCGTGACCTTCACCAACCCCGCCGGCAACGCCAACCTGCACTGCGCCACGCAGTTCTTCGAGGGCCGCTTCGACTTCAAGCTCGCACCGGGCCAGTCGGCGCAGCACCGCTTCGACACGCCCGGCGAGTACTTCTACAACGACTGCCACAGCGCGCGACCGACCGGCAAGATCGTCGTGTACTGAGCCCGCGCGCGATGCAAGAAGGCCCCGGTGCGAACCGGGGCCTTTTTTCGTTGGCGCGGGAAAGGAGCCGGCGAGCCGGCGCGGCTCAGCGCAGCCGCTCGCGCAGCGGATCGCCGATCAATGTGGCGCGGCGCGCGCCGCCCTTCGTGCTGCGCGACCACAGGCGCTCGTTGCCGAGGCCGTCGTCGGCCACGAACAGCACCGCGCCGCCGAGCGCGACGAAGCCCAGCGGCATCGCATGGCGCGGTCCGGGCGCGACATCGGCCGCGAGGCGCGTGCCGGCCGCGCTGCCGTCGGTGGACCAGGGCTCCACGCCGTGCACGCCGTCGTTCGCCGAGAACCACAGCCGGCCGCCGGCCTGCGCGAAGCGCGCGGGCGAGCCGCTGCCGGCTCCCGGCCCCAGGTCCTTCACGAGCCGGGTGCCGGCCGCGCTGCCGTCGCTGGTCCAGAGCTCGGCGCCCGTCTCGCCGTCGGTGGCGGCGAAGTAGAGCCGGCCGCCGAAGGCCGCGAGCGGGCCGGGCACCGAACTCGCGGCGCCGGGGCGGATGTCCTTCACCAGTTGCGTGCCGGCCTCGGTGCCGTCGCTGCGCCAGAGCTCGATGCCGTGCGTGCCGTCCTCGGCCGCGAAGTAGAGCGTGGCGCCCACGGCCGTGAGATGCGCGGGCCGCGACGCGGCCTCGCCGGGGCGGATGTCCTTGACCATGCGCGTGCCGGCTTCGCTGCCGTCGCTGGTCCAGAGCTCGATGCCATGCCGGCCGTCGCTCGCGGTGAACCAGAGCCGCTCGCCGATCGCCACGAGGTTCTCGAGGTTGCCGTCCTCCGCGCCGGGCCGGATGTCCTTCACCAGCCGCGTGGTCTCGGGCGTGCCCTCGCTGACCCACAGCTCGTGCCCATGGGCGCGGCTGGTGGCGGTGAAGAACAGCCGCCGACCGGCCGGGGTGAGCTGGCGCACCACCGCGCCCGGCCCCGCGTCGACCGAGGACACGCGCCGCGTGCTGCGCGCATCGCCGCCGGTCTTCCAGAGCTGGAAGCCGTGGCGGCCGTCGTTGGCGACGAAGTACAGCGCATCGCGCCAGGCCGTCAGCTCGGCCGGCATGGCGTCGGCCTCGCCGGGGTTGAGGTCGGTCACGCGCTGCGTGCCGCGCGCGGTGCCGTCGCTGCGCCACAGCTCGAGGCCGTGCTCGCCGTCGGTGGCGGTGAAGTAGACGTGCGCGCCGAAGCGCGTCTGCCAGCTCGGGAAGGCGCCGCGAAAGCCGGGGCGGATGTCCTTCAGCAGCACGGTGCCGGCGGTGGTGCCGTCGCTGCTCCAGAGCTCCTGCCCGGTGGTCACGTGGAAGGCCGAGAACAGCACGCGCGGGCCCAGCCGCACCAGGCCGGTCGGCCCGACGAAGGCGCGCGGCTGCAGCTGTTCGGGCAGCACGTCGCGCGCCGGGTCCTGCGCCGATGCCGCCAGCGGAACGAAGAGCGCGAGCGCCGCGCACAGCGCGCGCAGCCGGCAGCGCGCGGGCCGAAGGGCGGGCGCGCGCATCAGCCGCCGAACCATCTGGCGGGCACCGTCACCAGCTGGGGGAACAGCACCATGAGGAACATGATCGCGAACTCCGCCGCCATGAAGGGCAGCACGCCGCGCGTGACCTCGTCCATGCGCATGCGGCCCACGCCCGCCACCACGTTGAGCACCACGCCCACCGGCGGCGTGATCAGCCCGATCGAGTTGTTGATGATGAACATCACGCCGAAATAGACCGGGTCGATGCCGGCCGCCGCCACCACCGGCATCAGCACCGGCGTGAGGATCAGGATGGTCGGCGTCATGTCCATCGCGGTGCCCACCGCCATCACCAGCAGCATGATCGCGATCATCAGCAAGATCTTGTTGCCCATGAAGGGCTCGAGCAGCGCGACCACCTTGGCGGGCAGGTCGGCCACCGTGATCAGCCAGGCGCTGACCATCGCGGCGGCGATCAGGAACATCACGACCGCGCTGGTCTTGGCGGCGCTCACGAAGATCTTGTAGAGATCGGGAAAGCGCAGCTCGCGGTAGATGACCGTGGCCACGAAGAGCGCGTAGACGGCGGCCACCACGGCCGCCTCGGTGGGCGTGAACACGCCCATGCGCAGGCCCACCAGGATGATCACCGGCAGCATCAGCGCCCAGCCGGCCTCGCGCGCGGCGCTGGCGATCTGGCGGCCGGACTGGCGCGGCGGCGGCTCGATCCTCTCGTGCCGCACCAGCCAGGCCCAGGTGATCCACAGCGCGCCGCCGATCAGCAGGCCGGGCACGATGGCCGCGAGGAAGAGCTTGGAGATCGAGACATTGGCCGCCACGCCGAAGATCACGAGCCCGATGCTCGGCGGGATCACCGGGCCGATGATGCCGGTGGCCGCGATCAGGCCGCCCGCGCGGGCGCGGTCGTGGCCGGCCGAGACCATCATCGGCAGCAGCAGCGCGGTCAGCGCCGCGGCGTCGGCCACGGCCGAGCCCGACAGCGCCGACAGCAGGCAGCCCGCCATGATCGTCACGTAGCCCAGGCCGCCGCGCACGTGGCCCACCAGCGCGAGCGCCAGCGCGACGATGCGGCGCGACAGGCCGCCCGCGTTCATGATCTCGCCCGCGAGCATGAAGAAGGGCACGGCCAGCAGCGGGAAGCTGTCGGCGCCGCCGATCAGGTTCTGCGCCAGGATCTGGGCATCGAACAGGTCGAGCTGCCACATCAGCGCCACGCCGCTGGCCAGCAGCGCGAAGGCGATCGGCATGCCCAGCGCCATGGCCAGCAGCAGCGATCCGAGGAAGACGGCGATCGTCATGCGCGGCGCTCCCGTTCGTGGTCGAGCACCTGCGCGAGCGCGGCGGCTTCTTCCGATTCCTGGATCGCCACCAGCTGGTCGTCGGCGAGCCGGCCCGTGACCAGGCGCAGCAGCTCGATCAGCAGCAGCGCCGCGGCCAGCACCGAGAACACCAGGCCCGAGGCGTAGACCACGGCCATCGAGGCGCCGGTGACCGGCGCCTCCACGTCCCAGTTGATCCGCGTCTGCGCCAGGCTGCCCTGGAACAGCAGCCACAGGATGTAGAGCATCAGCAGGTGGCTGGCGCCCAGGCACAGCTTGCGGCCCAGCGGCGGCAGCTTGCCGACCACCATGTCCACGCCGAGGTGGGCATGCTCGCGCAGCGCCACCAGCGCACCCAGGAAGGTGATCCAGATGAACAGCCAGCGCGAGACCTCCTCGGACACGGTGATGCCCGAGTTGAGGCCGTAGCGCAGCACCACGTTGCCGAACACCAGCACCACCATCGCGGCCAGGAAGGTCGCGATCAGCGCCTCCACCACGCGGCAGGCGCGATCGATCCATCGATTCATGTCGTCCTCTTCAATCCGGTCGGGGGGCGTGCGCCGTGCACGGGCGCACGCGCGGGCTCACTGCCTGGCGTCGCGCACGATCTCGACCAGCGCGCGCAGCGCCGCGAGATAGGACTGCGGACCGAGCCCCTGCACCGTGCCGCGCACGGCCGGCGAGATGATCGAGTGCGCGCGCCAGGCCTCGCGCGCCGCGATGTTCGACATGTGGACCTCGATGGTCGGGAACGGCATGGCCTTGATCGCGTCGTGCAGCGGCACGCCGTGCTGCGTGAGGCCCGCGGGATTGACCAGCGCGCCCTGCGCCTCGTCGATGTGCTGGTGCAGGAAGTCGACCAGCGCGCCTTCGTGGTTGGACTGGATCGTCGCCACCGTGATGTCGAGCTCGCGCGCGAGCTTGTCGATGCGCGCGTCGATCTCCGCCAGGGTGGTGCGGCCGTAGATGTGCGGCTCGCGGCGGCCGAAGAGATTGAGGTTGGGGCCGTGCAGGACGAGGAACTTCATGATGGATGCTCGCGGTTCCCTTGCACTCACTGCTTGCCGCCGCGGATGCGCGCGAGCTCGTCGTTGTAGAGCTTGACGATGGAGGGGTCGTACTGGGCCGCGAACTTGTCGATCACCGGCTGCGCGATCTCGCGCATGCGCACCTGCTCCTTCGGCGCCACCTCGTTGAACTGCGCGCCCTTGGCCTGCAGCTCGCCCACGGCCTTCTGCGCCGCGGCGCGGCTGGCCTGGCGCTGGTAGCCGCGCGCCTCGTCGGCGGCCTCGCGCATCCACTTCTGCTCGGTCGGCGAGAGCTGGTCCCAGAACTTCCTGCTCACGAGCACGATGTTGGCCGCGTACACGTGGTTGGTCGCGCTCACGAACTTCTGCACCTCGTAGAACTTGTTCGACAGGATCACGGCGAACGGGTTCTCCTGGCCGTCGACCGCCTTCGACTCGAGCGCGCCGTAGAGCTCGGCGAAGGGCATCGGCACCGGGTTGGCCTTGAAGGCCTTGAAGGTGTCGAGGAACACCGGGTTCGGGATCACGCGGATCTTCAGGCCCTGCAGGTCCTCGGCCCTGGCGATCGGGTGCTTGCTGTTGGTCACGTTGCGAAAGCCCAGGTCCCAGTAGCCGAGCGCCACCAGGCCCTTCTCGGGCAGCTTGGCGATCAGCGCCTGGCCCAGCGGCCCGTCGAGCAGCTGGTCGGCCTGCTCGAAGCTGGCGACCGCGAACGGGAAGTCGACCAGGCCGAACTCCTTGACGATGCCCGCGAGCGAGGTGGTCGCGGGCGCCGACATCTGCTGAACGCCGCCCTGCAGCGCCGACTGCTGCTGCATCTCGTTGCCGAGCTGGTTGGCCGGGTACTCCTGCACCTTCATCTTGCCGCCGCTCTTGGCCGCGAGCAGCTCGGCGAAGCGCTTCACGCCCAGGCTCACCGGATGGTCGGTGTTGTTGAGGTGGCCGAAGCGGATGGTGCGTTCCTGCTGCGCCAGGGCGGGCGCGGCGAGGCCGATGCAGAGGCTGGCGAGGGCGAAGGTGCGGAGAAGTTTCACGGAAGGGCTCCAGGGAGGGACGGAAGTCGGCAGGGCCGAAGCGATGGAGCGGATTCTGTGTTGAATCGGAAAATCTTTCCACTATGGAAATCCCTTCCCTTGTTCTGCTAGAGTTCGCCTGTCGCATCGGTCCGCGACATGAACCGGGAGTACTGACATGAGCGAAATGCTGGGACGCAGCTTCAGGGTGCTGGAATATCTGGCGTCCCATCCCGAGGGCGTGCCCCTGTCCCTGCTGGCGGGCGATCTGCAGATCCCGCTGAGCGCCTCGCACCGCCTGCTGACGGAACTGATCCGCTACGGCTACGTGCGGCAGGAGCAGCGCGACGGCCACTACGTGCTGACCATCAAGCTGGTGTCGATCGGCCTCTCGTTCCTCAGCAACTCGGGCGTGGTCGACGTCGCGCAGCCGCTGCTCGACCAGCTCGCCAAGGCCACCGGCGAACTGGTGCGCCTCGCGGTGGTCGACGGCGACGAACTCACCTTCGTGGCCAAGGCCCAGGGCGCGACCCACGGCCTGCGCTACGACCCGGACATGGGCCTGTCGGTGGCGCTGTCGTGCAGCGCGGCCGGCCATGCCTGGCTCTCGACCCTGCCCGAGGACGACGCGATGGCGCTGGTCGCGAAGAAGGGCCTGGGCAAGCCCGAGGACTTCGGTCCCAAGGCGCCGACCACGCTCAAGGCCGTGATGGTCTACGTGAAGGCGGCGCGCCAGCGCGGCTTCAGCCTGATCAACGAGGTGTTCGCACCGGGCATGACCGCGATGGCGGCACCGGTCTTCGGTCCGTCCGGCCCGGCGATCGGCGTCATCACCATCGCCGGCCCCGCGGTGCGGCTGACGGCGCAGCGCATGGAGACGCTCGGGCCCACGCTGATGCAGGCGGCCGCCGAGGTGGCTACGGCGAGCGGGGCCTCGGCGCTGTTCAAGAAGCGCGCTTAGTTGGCGTCTTCGTCCGACGCGTTGCGGATGCGCAGCGCCATGTCGTAGAGCGTGTTGCGCGGCGCGCCCGTGATCTCGGCCGCGAGCTTCACGGCGGTCTTCACCGGCAGCTCGGCCAGCAGGAGGCGTAGCACGCGCTCGCCCTCGGCGCCGTCGTCGGCCGCCACCGCCACCGGATGCAGCACCAGCGCGAACTCGCCGCGCGTGCGGTCGCGCTCGGCCGCGAACCAGCCGGGCAGGGCGCTGGCCGCCAGCGTCGCGATCTCCTCGAACTGCTTGGTGAGCTCGCGGCCCACGGTGACGCGGCGCTCGCCGAGCACGGCCAGCGCGCGCGCCAGCGGCTCGATGCGGTGCGGGGCCTCGAGCAGCACCACGGCGCGCGGCTCGTGCGCGAGCGTCTGCACGGCGCTGTCGCGCTCGCCGGCCTTGCTAGGCAGGAAGCCCGCGAACACGAAGGCGCTGCTCGCGCTGTCGCCACTGCCATCGGAGACCAGCCCGGCCGCGCCGACCAGCGTGGTGACGCTGCTCGCGCCCGGCAGCGGCAGCGCGCGCAGGCCGGCGGCATGCACCGCGGCCACCAGCCGCGCGCCGGGGTCGCTCACGCCCGGCGTGCCGGCGTCGCTGACGTAGGCGATGCGCTCGCCCTGCGCGAGCCGCGCGACCACGGCCTGCGCGGCCTCGGCCTCGTTGTGCTGGTGCAGCGCGAGCAATTGCGCGCCGGGGCGGTCGATGCCGTAGGCACGCAGCAGGCTCTGCGTGTGGCGCGTGTCCTCGCAGGCGATGGCGTCGACCAGTTGCAGCACGTGCAGCGCGCGCAGCGTGATGTCGGCCAGGTTGCCGATCGGCGTGGCGACCACGTAGAGGGTGCCCTGCGGATAATGCTGCGCACCGGCGGCGTCGCGCGCGGCCCCGAGGGCGGCACCGAAAGAGGCGGGTGCGAGTGAGGCCAAGCGCTTTTCTCCGAGGGACGTCGACACAAGAACAAACGGGAACAGGGAGCGGTCATGAAGACCACGACGACGGCATCGGCCGTCACGACCAAGGGCCGCGGCGACGCGGCCGAGGACGCCGCATTGGCGCACCTGGAACGCGCGGGGCTGCGGCTGGTCGCGCGCAATTATCGGACGCCGGGCCGCGGCGGCGGCGAGATCGACCTGATCATGCGCGATCCGCGCGACCGCACGCTGGTGTTCGTCGAGGTGCGCCAGCGCAGCTCGGGCGGCCATGGCGGCGCGGCCGGCAGCATCACCGCGGCCAAGCAGCGGCGCATCGTGTTCGCGGCACGCCACTATCTCGCGCGTCTGCGCGAGCCGCCGCCGTGCCGTTTCGACGTGGTGCTGGTCGAGGAACGCATCACCTGGCTGCGCGCGGCCTTCGACGCGGACTGAGCGGCGCGGCTCGGCCGCGATGCCCGCAGTTATCATCCCGCCCCATGCTCGAGCAACGGATTCAGCAGCACTTCATCGACAGCGCCGACCTCAAGTACCAGGCCGGCCCGATTCTGAGCAAACCCATTTCGCAGGCGATGCAGGCGATCCTGGCGTGCGTGACCAGCGGCGGCAAGGTGCTGGCCTGCGGGTCGGGCGTGTCGGGCCTGCTGGCCACGCAGTTCGCCTCGCAGTTCGTCGGCCGCTTCGAGCGCGAGCGGCCCGAGCTCGCGGCCATCGCGCTGCCCGGCGACAGCACCGATCCCGCGGCCGACGGCGCGAATGCCGTCGACGGCGACCGCTTCGCGCGCCAGGTGCGCGCGCTCGGCCAGGCCGGCGACGTGCTGCTCGCGCTCAGCGTCAGCGGCCAGTCGGCCCCGGTGCTCGCGGCGGTGCACGCGGCGCACGAGCGCGACATGACCGTGGTGGCGCTGCTCGGCAATGCCAACGCGGGCGCCTCGGCCGCGCCGGGCACCGGCGGCGTGATCGGCCGCGCGCTGCGCGAGACCGACGTGCAGATCAGCGTGCCGCACGAGCGCGGCGCGCGCATCCACGAGATCCACCTGCTCGCGCTGCATTGCCTGTGCGACGGCGTGGACGCGCAGCTGCTCGGCGATCCCGACAGCGACGTGCTGTCGCCGTCGAGCTGAACCCTTCACGCATGACGCTCCCCGGCGCGCGGGGGTATGCGTTTTGCTGCGCCGGGGCCTGAGTTTTTCTCAGAATGATTTCATAAATGTGTTGAGCAAAGTTCATGTGTTTGACATGACGGCTTCCTAGCATCGCGGCCGAGCGCGCTCGCTCCTCAACTCTCCGGCGCGCCGCCCCCCATGAAACTCCCGAACTTTCCCTCCCTGCCCGCGGTCCGCGGCAGGCTGTCATCGGCCCCTTCCACGCGCCGCACGCCACGCGCCGCGCTGGCCACCCTGAGCGCCGTCTGCGTGCTGGCACTGAGTGCCTGCGGCGGCGGCAGCGGTGGTGGCGGCGGCTTCTTCGGCTTCGCGCCGCCCTCGGGCGGCGGTCCCGCGCAAGGCGACAACGGCCAGGACGGCGGCACGCAGCCCGCGAGCTTCGCGTTGTCGCTCGCGGTCGAGGGCAGCGGCGACGTCGAATCGCTCGACGCCAGGCTGGCCTGCGGCCCCGGCAGCTGCACCGGCGCCAGCGCCGACTACGCCGAAGGCAGCACCGTCACGCTCAACGCCACGCCCGCGCACGGCTTCGTGTTCGCGGGCTGGCAGGGCACCTCGTGCGAGGGCGGCGACACGCGCTGCGTCGTGACCGTGAAGGCCGCGCAGCGCATCGCCGCGAAGTTCACGCAAGCCGCGCCGTCGATCCCCGCCGGCACCTGGCTCAAGGGCGACACGCACGTGCACGACGACCACTCGTCCGACGGCAGCGCGGCGCGCCAGCTCAACGACGACAAGGGTCCGGGCAACACCGGCATCGCCGACCAGATCGGGCAGGGCACGCGCATGGGCCTGGAGTTCATGCCGCTGACCGACCACCGCACCTACGACCAGCACTACGACTGGAACTGGGAGTCGCCCTCGCTGCTGCTGGTGCGCGGCGAGGAAGCCAACGGCAGCCCGCACGCCACGGTGCAGGGCGGCGTCGATTCGATCGTGCAGGGCGCCGCGCGCGCCGACCGCCAGCCCTTCACGCACCTGCAGCAGTCGATCTGGGACGCGCACAGCCAGGGCGCGAACTGGACCGTGGCGCATCCCAACGACGGCGAGACCAATGCCGACGGCTCGTTCAATGCCTATGCCAACGTGCAGGGCGTGGACCTGGTCGAGACCTGGAACGGCACGCCGAGCCCCGAGACCGTGCTGGCCGACGCCTATGCCGAGAAGCTGTGGAACGCGGGCTTCCGCTTCGGCATCGCGGGCGCGAGCGACAGCCACATGCGCGAGCTGTGGGACGGCGAGGGCACGGTCTATCCGATCTCGAACCCCGGCATGCCGGCCACGCAGCTGCTGTCCAGGGCCTACAACGAGCGCGCCATCGTGCAGGCGCTGCAGCGCGGCCACACCAGCCTCTCGTACGACCCGAACGGTCCCTTCGTCTCGATCGCCACCGACCTGCGCGGCGGCGGCTACACCGCGATCGGCGGCGACGAGGTGTTCGTGCCGGCCGGCACCGCCGGCCACCTGCGCATCGACGTGCGCCGCGCCGCGGGCCTGGACGTGTTCGTCTACCGCGCGCCCGGCAAGAGCGCCGGCCCGCTCAAGAGCTTCAAGCCGAAGACCGATGCCGAGAGCTTCATCGTCGACATCGCTGCCGGCGACAAGCCCGACTGGTACCGCGCCGAGGTGCGCGGCATGAGCACGCCGCAGCCCTGGGCGCCGGTGTCGGTCGACGAGGTCAAGGCCACCGTGTCGCCGATCTTCGTCTCGCCCGCGCCGGTCGAGGCCAAGCCCGCGACGCCGATTCCCGCCGATGCCGGCACCGAGGACGGCGCGCTGCGCGTGGCGGGTGCGCGCGGCGGCTTCGCGGGCTTCCCCGACATCGCGGTCGCCGACGGCGCGCTGCACTTCGTGGCCGAGCTGCATGGCGCCTCGAGCAGCACCGTGGTCTATCGCCAGCGCGATGCCAAGGGCGTGTGGCGCGACGCGGGCCGCACGCTCAGCGGCCAGGGCCAGGCGCGCTTTCCGCGCGTGGCCGCGCGCGGCAACGAGGTCTGGGTGGCCTGGGAGGAGGACGCGGTGCAGGTGCCGCACCGGCCCGAGATCAAGCTGCGGCATTCGGCCGACGGCGGCGCCAACTGGGACGCCACCGTGACCGTGCGCGCGGTCGAGGGACGCGCCGAGCATCCGGCGATCGCGCTGTCGGCCGGCGGCAAGCCCGTGCTCGCATGGCAGGAGATCGCGGCCCATCAGGCCTTCGACATCATGGCGCAGGAGATCGGCACCGATGTCCAGCCGCGCAACCTGTCGGCCGCCGGCAAGGTGACCGATCCGGGCATCGCCAGCGACACGCGCACCCCGCGCTATCCGGCCTCGGTGCTGCCCTCGGTGGCGGTGGCGGCCGACGGCCGCGTCGCCGTGGCCTGGCAGGACGACCGCAGCGACAAGGATCCGCTGTGGACCGGCGCCGCGAGCTACGGCGAGGGCACCACGCCCGACGACTGGCAGGTGCAGGTGCTGGTGCGCGAAGCCGGTGGCGCCTGGGCCGCGAAGCCGGCCGAGATCGGCACCTCGGACCGCGCCGACCGCCATCCGCAGATCGCGTTCGGCGCCAAGGGCGAGCTGGTCGCGGTCTGGGAGAGCAAGGAGCTCGCCGCGAGCGGGCGCAACCTCTCGGTGCGCGCCGCGGTCTCGGGCGACGGCGGCAGGTCCTTCGCGGCGCCGGTGGTGGTCGGCGCCGACGACAAGACCATGAGCGAGCGGCCGCGCCTGGGCGTCGATGCCGACGGTGCGGTGCGCGCGGTCTGGTACGACTCGCGCTCGGCCGACTGGCGCTGGCGCGTGATGACCGCGGTGTTCCGCCCCGACAGCGGCTGGGAGCCCGGCACCCTGCTGATGGCCCGCGGCAACAACACCTGGCCCGTGACCGCGGGCGGGCAGGTGGCGTTCGCCAGCACGCGCAACGCGCAGCGGCTGCAGCGCGATCCGACGCAGCAGGTGTTCCTGCTGTCGCTCGCAAAGCCGTGAGCTGAAGACGAACTGAAGAAGCGGCGGCGGCCGCATCCGGCGCGGGCCGCGCCGTTCCCTCGGGAACTCCGCGGCCGTCTTCATTTCTACCAACAAGCCGTAACGGAGCGGCAAATCCGCTGGGCTAAACTCGCCGCGAACCCGGGCCAGGGCCTCGCGGCAGCGCCCGTCTCGCACCTCCATTCCAGGGAAATCACACATGCAGAAGACCGCCTCGACGCCTCGCGCCATGCACCGCCTCGTATTCGCACTCGCCTCGGGTGCGGCATTGGTCGCGGGCCTCTCGGCCTGCGTGCCGCTGGTGGTCGGCGGCGCGGCGGCGGTGGGCGTGGGCATGGTGGCGACCGACCGCCGCAGCTCGGGCGCGCAGCTCGACGATCAGGGCATCGAACTGCGCGCCGCGGCCCGCGTGCGCGACATCGCCAACGACCAGATGTACGTCAGCGTGACCAGCTACAACCGCCAGGTGCTGCTGACCGGCGCGGTGGGCAACGAGGCCGACCGCCGCCGCGTCGAGGAGGTGGTGCGCGGCGCCGACAACGTGCGCTCGGTGGTCAACGAAATCACGCTGGGCGCGCCCAGCACCTTCCAGGACCGCTCCAACGACCTCTACATCACCGGCAAGGTCAAGGCCTCGCTGCTCGATGCCAAGGACATCTTCGCCAACTCCTTCAAGGTCGTGACCGAGCGCGGCACGGTCTACCTGATGGGCATCGCCACGCGCCGCGAGACCGACCGCGCGACCGAGGTGGTGCGCAGCGTGACCGGCGTGCAGAAGGTGGTGCGCGTGGTCGAGGTGGTGAGCGAGGCCGACCTGAGCGGCGCGCAGCGCGGCGGCACCGGCGTGTCCGCGCCCGCGCCCGTGGCGCCGGCTTCGCAGCCGCAGCCCGGCACCTCGTCGCGCGTGCCGCTGCCGCCGATGGAGCCGCTGCCGGCACCGGCGCCCGCGCCGGCCGGTGGCGTGACGACCAGCCCGATCCGCTGAAGTCTTTCCGCCCGCCAACGAACAAGGCCCCTCGACGGGGCCTTGTTCGTTTCCGGGTGAGCCAGGGGCTTGCTACTTCAGCCGCGTGATCAGGCTCGAGGTGTCCCAGCGCGTGCCGCCCGACTGCTGCACGTCGGCATAGAACTGGTCGACCAGCGCGGTCACGGGCACGCGCGCGCCATTGCGCTTGGCCTCGTCGAGCACCAGGCCGAGGTCCTTGCGCATCCAGTCGACCGCGAAGCCGAAGTCGAACTTGCCCTCGATCATGGTCTTGCCGCGGTTGTCCATCTGCCAGCTCTGGGCGGCACCCTTGCCGATGACCTCGAGCACCGCCCGCATGTCGAGCCCCGCGCGCTGGCCGAAGGCAATGGCCTCCGACAGGCCCTGCACCAGGCCCGCGATCGCGATCTGGTTGACCATCTTCGCGAGCTGGCCCGCGCCGCTCTCGCCGAGCAGCGTGACCGCGCGCGCGAAGGCCGCGGCCACCGGCTTGATGCGATCGAAGGCGGCCGCGTCGCCGCCGCACATCACGGTGAGCGCGCCGTTCTGGGCGCCGGCCTGGCCGCCCGACACCGGCGCGTCGATGAACTGCAGGCCGCGTTCGAGCGCGGCCCTGGAGAGCTCGCGCGCCACGTCGGCCGAGGCGGTCGTGTGGTCGACGAAGACCGCGCCCTTCGTCATGCCGGCGAAGGCGCCGTCGTCGCCGAGCACCACCGAGCGCAGGTCGTCGTCGTTGCCGACGCAGCAGAACACGATGGTGGCGCCGGCCACCGCTTCGCGCGGCGTGGCGGCATGGCGGCCGGGGGCGCCGAACTCGTCGACCCAGGCCCGGGCCTTGGCCTCGGTGCGGTTGTAGACCGTGACGCCGTGGCCGGCCTTGGCCAGGTGGCCGGCCATCGGCCCGCCCATGACGCCGAGGCCCAGGAAGGCGACGGTCTGCGCGGGAACGGATTCGTAGGTGCGGGGGTTGATGCTGCTCATGGGCCCGAGCTTAAAGCCATTCGGCGACAGCCTGTACTCGGGGGACATGGCCGTGCCGGCCCAAACATGTACGTAAACGTACACGTTGGAGTAGAATCGCCCCATGAGCTCCCCGGCCCCCCCGCCCAAGTCCCTCACCGTTCGCGATGCCGCGGCGCAGCTCGGCGTGACGCCGCGCACGCTCAAGTACTACGAGGAACTGGGCATCGTGGTGCCGGTGCGCAGCGAGGGCCGCTACCGGCTCTACGAACCGGCCGACCTCGAGCGGCTGGCGCGCGTGCTGCGCATGCGCTCGCTGGGCTTCTCGCTCACCACCATCACCGAGATGCTGCGCCAGCCGATGGAGGCGCCGGCCGAGGGCGGCCGGCCGCGGCTGTCGAATGCCTCGCTCAAGTCGCTGCGCGAGACGCTGGGCGCGCAGCTCGCCACGCTCGATGCGCGTGTGGCCCAGGTGCGCCGCGAGCTCAAGGAAGCCGCGGCCCTCCAGGCCCAGCTGCGCCGCGACCTCGACTACGTCGAACGCCGGCTGGCCGGCGAACCGGTGGAGGAGGCCCTCGCGCAGCGGCGCGCGGAGCGCCCGGCGTCATGAACGCACCGGCCCTCGCCCGGCATCCGCGCGGCCTCTCGGCCGTGGCGTGGATGCCCTGGGCGATCGGGCTGGTCACGGCGGTCGACTACTTCGACAACGCGCTGTTCGCGTTCTTCGCCAGCTACATCGCGGGCGGCGTCAACGCCTCGCCCGACGAACTGGTGTGGGCCTCGAGCGCCTACGCGCTGGGCGCGGTGCTCGGCATCCTGCAGCAGCATGCGTGGATCGAGCGGCTCGGCTACCGCCGCTACCTCGCGCTGTGCATGTTTGCCTTCGCCGCGGGCGGCCTCGGCGCCGCCTGGTCCGACAGTTCCACCCAGCTCGCGCTGGCGCGTGGCGCGCAGGGCTACTTCGTCGGGCCTATGCTCGGCGCCTGCCGCATCCTGATCCAGATCGGCATGCCGGCCGAGCGCCGCGCCAGGGCGCTCAAGGCCTTCATGGTGCTGATCGTTTTCGGCGGCGCGCTGGCGCCGGTGGCGGGTGCCTTCATGGTCTCGAACTTCGACTGGCGCTGGCTGTTCGGCTGCACCGTGCCGGCGGCGGTGCTGATCGGCCTGCTGGTGCTGTGGGCGCTGCCCGACCTCGGCGACGTGGAGCCGCACGAGCGCACCGCGCCGCACCATGCGCCCTACCTGGTGTTCGCGCTGGCGCAGGCGGCGCTGCAGGTGGTGCTCACGCGCACCCACTTCGAGCTGTTCACCGGTTCGCCCGCGCTCGTGGGGCTGGCGCTGGCCGGCCTCGCTGGGCTCGCCTGGTTCGGCTGGCACCAGTGGCACCATCCCGCGCCGCTGGTGCGGCTGCATGCGCTGCGGCAGCCGGGCTTTCGCGTCGGGCTGGCGCTCTACGTCGTCTATTACTACCTGTCGACCGGCTTCAGCTACCTGCTGCCGCGGCTGATGGAGGGCGGGCTCGGCTTCAGCGTGGGCAACACCGGTTACTTCACGGGCGCGATGTCGCTCGCCACCGGGCTGCTGGTGTTCGTCTACCTGCGCTACTCGGCGCGCCTCGCGCGCAAGAAGTGGCTGATCGTCGCGGGCTTCGCGATCGCCGCGCTGGCGTCCGCCTGGCTCGCGCGCGTCACGCCGCAGTCGGGGCGCGAGGCACTGGTCGGCCCGCTGCTGCTGCGCGGCCTGCTGATGCTGTTCGTGGTGCTGCCGGTCGCGAACCTCACCTTCCGGCCCTTCGCGGCCGAGGACTTCGCGCACGGCTACCGGCTCAAGAACCTGGTGCGGCAGCTCGCGATCTCCTTCGCCACCTCGAGCGTGATCGCGCTGCAGCAGCACCGGCTCGCGCTGCACGAGACCCGGCTCGCCGAATCGGCCAACGCCGGCAACGCGGGCTTCATGCAGGCGCTCGAGGGGCTGACGCGGAATTTCGCGGCGCTCGGCCATGCGGCCGGCGAGGCGCATGCGATGGCGCTCGGCACCCTGTGGCGCACGCTCGAGCAGCAGGCCACCTTCATGGCCTCGCTCGACGGCTTCACGGCGATCGCGGTGGTCGCGCTCGCGGCGGGCGTGTTCGCGGCCTGGCAGCGGCAGATCGACTGACCGAAGCGAAAGCGGAGAGCCGGACGCAGAGGGCGCGAAGGTTACGCAGAAGTCGCAGAAGGAACAGCCAGAATTCTTGGTTCTCCTTTTGCGACTTCTGCGCGCTTTGTCCTTCTCGTGCGTTCGGCTGTCCGATCCCGAATTCAGACGATCGCGAAGTGCTCCGTGCCCGCGGCCAGGTCGGTGCTGCGCGCGCGCTGGCTGTTGAGCTTGATCTGCAGCCGCAGGTCGTTGGCCGAGTCGGCGTTGCGCAGCGCATCCTCGAAGCTGATCGCGTGGCCCTCGAACAGGTCGAACAGCGCCTGGTCGAAGGTCTGCATGCCGAGGTTGCGGCTCTTCTTCATGATCTCCTTGATCTCGCCGACCTCGCCCTTGAAGATCAGGTCGGAGATCAGCGGCGTGTTCAGCAGGATCTCGACCGCCGCCACGCGGCCCAGGCCGTCCTCGGTCGGCACCAGGCGTTGCGAGACCAGCGAGCGCAGGTTCAGCGACAGGTCCATCAGGAGCTGGGCGCGGCGTTCCTCGGGGAAGAAGTTGATGATCCGGTCGAGTGCCTGGTTGGCGCTGTTGGCGTGCAGCGTGGCCATGCAGAGGTGGCCGGTCTCGGCGAAGGCCACCGCGTGCTCCATGGTCTCGCGGTCGCGAATCTCGCCCATCAGGATGACGTCGGGCGCCTGGCGCAGCGTGTTCTTGAGCGCCGCCTCCCAGCTGTCGGTGTCGATGCCCACCTCGCGCTGCGTCACCACGCAGTTCTTGTGCGGGTGCACGAACTCCACCGGGTCCTCCACCGTGACGATGTGGCCGAAGGAGTTCTCGTTGCGCCAGTCGATCATCGCGGCCAGCGTGGTCGACTTGCCCGAGCCGGTGGCGCCCACCAGGATGCACAGGCCGCGCTTGGTCATGGACACGTCCTTGAGCACCTGCGGCATGCCCAGGTCGTCGATGGTCGGCAGCTTGGCCGGGATGGTCCGCAGCACCATGCCGACCTTGCCCTGCTGCACGAAGGCGTTGACGCGGAAGCGGCCGATGCCGGTCGGCGAGATCGCGAAGTTGCACTCCTTGGTGCGCTCGAACTCGGCCGTCTGGCGGTCGTTCATCACCGAGCGCGTGAGCGCCAGCGTGTGCTGCGCGCCCAGCGCCTGCTGCGAGACCTTGGTGACCTTGCCGTCGACCTTGATCGCGGGCGGGAAGTCGGCCGTGATGAACAGGTCGCTGCCGTTGCGGCTCACCATGAGCTTGAGCAGGTCGTTGATGAACTGGCTGGCTTGATCGCGTTCCATGATGGGGGCTCCGGAGGGCTGGGGGTTCAGCCGGGGAAGTTTTCGGGGATCTTGGCCTTGCTGCGGGCTTCCGCGGCGGAGATCGTATTGCGCCGCACCAGGTCCGTGAGGTTCTGGTCCAGCGTCTGCATGCCCTGGCCCTGGCCGGTCTGGATGGTGGAGTACATCTGCGCCACCTTGGCCTCGCGGATCAGGTTGCGGATGGCCGGCGTGCCCAACATGATCTCGTGCGCCGCCACGCGGCCCATCCCGTCCTTGGTCTTGCACAGGGTCTGCGAGATCACCGCCTGCAGCGACTCCGACAGCATCGCGCGGACCATCTCCTTCTCCTCGCCCGGGAACACGTCGATGATCCGGTCGATGGTCTTGGCGGCCGACGAGGTGTGCAGCGTGCCGAACACCAGGTGGCCGGTCTCGGCCGCGGTCATCGCGAGGCGGATGGTCTCGAGGTCGCGCATTTCGCCGACCAGGATGGCGTCGGGGTCCTCGCGCAGCGCCGAGCGCAGCGCGTTCGAGAACGACAGCGTCATCGGCCCGACCTCGCGCTGGTTGATCAGGCACTTCTTCGACTCGTGCACGAACTCGATCGGGTCTTCCACCGTGAGGATGTGGCCGTACTCGTTCTCGTTGAGGTAGTTGATCATCGCGGCCAGCGTGGTCGACTTGCCCGAGCCCGTGGGGCCGGTCACCAGCACCAGGCCGCGCGGCTTGAGCGCGAGTTCGCCGAAAATCTTCGGCGCATTCAGCTGCTCGAGCGTGAGGATCTTCGAGGGGATGGTCCGGAACACCGCGGCCGCCCCGCGCGCCTGGTTGAAGGCGTTGACGCGGAAGCGCGCCAGGCCGTCGATCTCGAACGAGAAGTCGACTTCCAGGAACTCCTCGTAGTGCTTGCGGTGGGTGTCGCTCATGATGTCGTAGACCATGGCGTGCACCGCCTTGTGGTCCAGCGCATCGACATTGATGCGGCGCACATCGCCGTGAACGCGGATCATCGGCGGCAGGCCGGCCGACAGGTGCAGGTCGGAGGCCTTGTTCTTGACGCTGAACGCGAGCAGTTGGGTGATGTCCACGGGGCTCCTCGAACGGGTTTCGGTGACGTTTTGATACGAATTTGGACGATTATGACGATGATTGGCGACGACCTCCAGCATGTGCGGCAGCGGATCGCGACGGCCTGCGCCGACGCCGGCCGCGCGCCCGGCGCGGTGCGGCTGCTGGCGGTATCGAAGACCTTCGGGCCCGAGGCGGTGCGCGAGGCGCATGCCGCCGGCCAGGCGGCCTTCGGCGAGAACTACGTGCAGGAAGGCCTGGACAAGATCGCCGCGCTGGCCGACCTGCGCGCGGACCTCGAGTGGCACTGCATCGGCCCCCTGCAGAGCAACAAGACGCGGCCCGTGGCCGAGCAGTTCGACTGGGTGCACAGCGTCGACCGGCTCAAGATCGCCGAGCGTCTCTCGGCCCAGCGCCCGGCCCACCTGCCGCCGCTGCAGGTCTGCCTGCAGGTCAACGTGGACGGCGGCGCCAACAAGTCCGGCGTGACGCCCGAGGAGGCGCTGCCGCTGGCGCGCGCTGTGGCGGCGTTGCCACAGCTGGTGCTGCGCGGGATCATGGCGATCCCCGAGCCGGCGCCCGATTTCGAGGCCCAGCGCGCGCTGTTCCTGCGCGCGACGGCGCTGTTCGACCAGATCCGCGACGCGGGCATCGCGCTCGACACCCTGTCGCTGGGCATGAGCGCCGACCTCGAGGCGGCGGTCAGCGCGGGCAGCACGATGGTGCGCATCGGCACGGCGATCTTCGGCGGCCGGCCGAAGAAGGCGGCCTGAGCGGCCGCGCTCAGATCCCGAGCGGGATCCGCGCGCTGCTCTTCACTTCCTCCATCACCGCGTAGGTGCGCGTTTCGCGCACGCCCGGCAGCTGCCACAGCACCGTGCCCGCGAAGTCGCGGTAGGCCGCCATGTCGGCCATGCGCGTCTTCAGCAGGTAGTCGAAGCCGCCGGCCACCATGTGGCATTCGACGATCTCCTCGCGCACCTGCACCGCGGCCTTGAACTGGTCGAACACGTTGGGCGTGGTGCGGTCCAGCAGCACCTCGACGAAGACCGTGAAGCCGCGGCCCAGCCGCTCGGCGTCGAGCCGCGCCTCGTAGCCCTGGATGAAACCCTCGCGCGTGAGCCGCTGCACGCGCGCGAGCACCGCCGTCGGCGACAGCGCCACCGCCTCGGCCAGCTTGAGGTTGGTGATGCGGCCGTCTTCCTGAAGAATCTTCAGCAGCCGGAGATCGACGCGGTCCAGGTCGGTCATGGAATGTGGGATGGCAAGGGTTCTGGTGAATTATCCGGAATTGACGTCGAATTTTGGTGAAAGATTCGCCATCAAGGCATGGACCATAGCCAATCCAACCAAGGAGAAGACATGCGCCTGCCCGACCCCTACCGACCCGAGACCGAGGTCGTCGCCCATCGACTCGCCCTGCTCGAGGGTGCGCTCGACTGGACCGCGGCCTCGACCGTCGCCACGCCCTGGGTGCAGGCGGTGCGCGACCATCCGCCGCCGTTCTGGGCCATGGAGAGCCTGCTGCGCGAATACCCGATCTCGAGCGCCGAAGGCCTCGCGCTGATGCGGCTGGCCGAGGCGCTGCTGCGCGTGCCCGATGCCGAGACCGCCATCGCGCTCACGGCCGACCAGCTCGGCCGCGCCGATTTCGAGGGCGCGGCCGATTCCACGCTGTCGCGCCTGTCGTCGGCCGCGATCGCGATGTCCAAGCGCTTCCTGCCCGAGGCCGACCATCCGCCGGGCCTGATGGCCCGGCTCGGCGCGCGCACCGTGGTCGCCGCCACGCTGCGCGCGGTGCAATTGCTGGGCCGGCAGTTCGTGCTGGGCCAGACCATCGCCGAGGCGATGGACGAGGCCCGTGCCGCGCACCGCAAGCAGTCCGCCCTGTGCTTCAGCTACGACATGCTCGGCGAGGGCGCGCGCACCGACGAGGACGCCCTGCGCTACCTCGAGAGCTACACCTGCGCCATCGCCGCGATCGCCCAGGGCGCCGATCCCACCGCCGCGCCCGAGCGCAACGACGGCATCTCGATCAAGCTCAGCGCGCTGCATCCGCGCTACGAGGACGCGCAGCGCGAGCGCGTGCTGCGCGAGCTGGTGCCGCGCGTGTGGCTGCTGTGCGAGCGCGCGGCCGCGGCCAACCTCAACCTCACCATCGATGCCGAGGAGGTCGACCGGCTCGAGCTCTCGCTCGACGTGTTCGACGCGCTCGCGGCCCGTGTCGCCGCCGAGCATCCGCAATGGCGTGGCTTCGGCCTCGCGCTGCAGGCCTACCAGACGCGCGCGCTCGAGTTGATCGAGCACGTGACCGCGATCGCGCGCCGCTACGGCCTGCGGCTGATGTGCCGGCTGGTCAAGGGCGCCTACTGGGACGCCGAGATCAAGCGCGCGCAGGAACTCGGCCTGCCGCACTACCCCGTGTTCACCCACAAGCACCACAGCGACGTCAGCTACCTGGCCTGCGCCCGGGCGCTGCTGGCCGCGCCCGACGCGATCTATCCGCAGTTCGCCACCCACAACGCGGGCACCATCGCGGCCATCCTGCAGATGGCGCAGCGCCAGGGCGCGCCGTTCGAGCTGCAGCGGCTGCACGGCATGGGCGAGGGCGTCTACCGCGAGGTCATGAAGCACACCGGCGCCTCGGTGCGCGTGTATGCGCCGGTCGGCCGCCACAAGGACCTGCTGGCCTACCTGGTGCGCCGCCTGCTCGAGAACGGCGCCAACTCCTCCTTCGTCAACCAGCTCGGCGACCCCGGCGTGCCCATCGCCACGCTGCTGGTCTCGCCGCTGTGGCTGGAGCGCGAGAGCCCGCAACTGCCGCTGCCGCCGCTGCTCTACGGCCCGGCGCCCGCGCGGCGCAACAGCGACGGGCTCGACCTCACGGTCGACGCCATGCGCGCGCCGCTGTTCGCGGCGCTGGCCGCGACCGCGGTGCCGGTCGTGCCCGAGGCCGATCCCGCGAGCGCCGCGCGCGCCGTGGCCGCGAGCGCGACGGCCTTCCGCGCCTGGCGCAACACGCCGGTGGCAACGCGCGCCGCCGCGCTGCGCCGCGCGGCCGATGCCTTCCAGGCGCAACTGCCGCGCCTGTGCGCGCTGCTCGTCAAGGAAGCCTTCAAGACCTGGGGCGACGCGGTGTCGGAGGTGCGCGAGGCGATCGACTTCCTGCGCTACTACGCCGACGAGGCCGAGCGCCTGATGCAGCCGGTGCTGCTGCCCGGCCCGACCGGCGAGCGCAACGAGCTGCGGCTCACCGCGCGCGGACCCTGGGTCTGCATCAGCCCGTGGAACTTCCCGCTGGCCATCTTCACGGGCCAGGTCGCGGCCGCGCTCGCCACCGGCAACACCGTGCTCGCCAAGCCCGCCGAGCAGACGCCGGCCATCGCGCGCGAAGCGGTCGCGCTGCTGCATGCGGCGGGCATTCCGGCCGACGCGCTGCAGCTGCTGCATGGCCCCGGCGAGACCGTGGGCGCCGCGCTGGTGGCCGCGCCCGGCGTGGCCGGCGTGGTGTTCACCGGCTCGACGCAGGTGGCGAAGATCATCCATCGCGCGCTGGCGGGCAAGGACGGTCCGATCGTCCCCCTGATCGCCGAGACCGGCGGCGTCAACGCGATGCTGGTCGACTCGAGCGCGCTGCCCGAGCAGGTGGCCGATGCCGTCGTGCAGAGCGCCTTCCGCTCGGCCGGCCAGCGCTGCTCGGCGCTGCGGCTCCTGGTGCTGCACGAGGGCATCGCCGACGGCACGATCGAGATGATCCGCGGCGCGGCGGCCGAGCTGTCGGCCGGCGACCCCGCGCTGCTCGCGACCGATATCGGCCCGGTGATCGACCGCGAGGCGGCCGACAACATCCGCCGCCATCTGGCGCGGCTGGACCGCGAAGCGAAGCGCGTGCTGGCGCCCGCTGCGACTGACGATGCATCGTCCACCCTGATCGCGCCGGCGGCCTATGAAGTGGGTGCCATCGAGGACGTGCGCAGCGAGATCTTCGGCCCCGTGCTGCAGATCGTGCGCTGGGGCTCGGGCGCGCTGAGCGATCCGGCCGAGGTGATCGAGCGCATCAACGCGCTCGGCTATGGCCTCACGCTCGGCATCCAGACGCGCATCGATTCGCGCGCCCAGGCGCTGGCCGTGCGTGCCCACGTGGGCAATGTCTACGTCAACCGCAACATCATCGGCGCGGTGGTCGGCGTGCAGCCCTTCGGCGGCGAAGGGCTCAGCGGCACCGGGCCCAAGGCGGGCGGGCCGAACTACCTGCCGCGCTTCTGCGCCGAGCAGACCGTGACGGTCAACACGGCGGCCGCGGGCGGCAATGCGGCCCTGCTGAGCACGGTGGCGTAGCGCCGTCGCGCCACGCCACCGCGCGACCTCAGCGCACCGTGCTCTGGCCGTGCGCGGCGGCCTGGCGATCGAGCTGCTCGATCAGCGCGCCGTAGGCCGGGCTGGCGCGCAGCCGCGTGTACTCGGCCTGTGCCTGGCGATAGCCCGCGCGGGTCGGGTCGGCACCCGCTTCGCCCGACTGCTTCGCGGCCAGGCCCGACTGCATCCACAGCCGCGTGTCGGCGGCCACCGCGGCGCGGCTGTTGGCCGACACCGTGGCCACCGGCTGCTGCGGCGTGCCGTCGGTGTAGCCCTGCGTGGGCGCGGTCTTGAGCCATTGGCGCGCCTCGGCCGTCACGGCTTCGCGCGTCGTCGACGAGCTGAACGATGCGGGGCGCGGATCGCCCTCGGCGTAGTTGCCCGCGAAGCTCGGCGCGGCGGTGGCGGCCAGCAGCGCGGCGAAGGCGGCGGTGCCCAGCAGGCGGGTGGTGCGGGCGGTGCGGTGTTGCGAGGTCTTCATGTCGTCGTTCCTTTCAGTGGTGGGACGTGGTGGTTGAACCCGGTGGGAGCGAAGCGGGCCGGTGGGCCGCGTGGTCTTCGTCTTTCCTTGCCACCGACTCTAGGGAACGCAAACCGGCGATCGATAACCCGTTGATGACGATTTCGTCATCTGCCGCACCGCAGCAGGAAAGCCCCGCGCGGGGGCGTCAAGCGACTCTTGCATAACCGCCCGTCGCGGCATGCATAAGCCATGGCGCGGCGCGCGGGACGGGACTATCGTTCGGCCATCATTCCAACCAAGGGACTCTCATGAGCGAAAAACTCTCCTTCGTCGCGCCGACGGCCAACAGCCCCTGGGGCACCTACCTGTCGCAGGTCGATCGCGTGGTGCCCTACCTGGGCCCGCTCGCCCGCTGGGTCGAAACCCTCAAGCGCCCCAAGCGCGCGCTGATCGTCGACGTGCCGATCGAGATGGACGACGGCACCATCGCCCACTTCGAGGGCTACCGCGTGCAGCACAACATGAGCCGCGGCCCGGGCAAGGGCGGCGTGCGCTTCCACCCCGACGTCACGCTCGAGGAAGTGATGGCCCTGTCGGCCTGGATGACCATCAAGACGGCCGCCGTCAACCTGCCGTACGGCGGCGCCAAGGGCGGCATCCGCGTCGACCCGAAGAAGCTGTCGCAGAACGAGCTCGAGAAGATCACGCGCCGCTACACCAGCGAGATCGGCATCATCATCGGCCCGCACACCGACATCCCCGCGCCCGACGTCAACACCAACGGCCAGATCATGGCGTGGATGATGGACACGTACTCGATGAACGTCGGCGGCACCGCCACCGGCGTGGTCACCGGCAAGCCGCTGCACCTGGGCGGTTCGCTGGGCCGCGTCAAGGCCACCGGCCGCGGCGTGTTCGTCACCGGCCGCGAAGCCGCGCGCCGCCTCGGCCTCGACCTGCGCGGCGCGCGCATCGCGGTGCAGGGCTTCGGCAACGTGGGCTCGGTCGCGGCCGAACTGTTCGCCGAGGCCGGCGCGAAGATCGTCGCGGTGCAGGACCACACCGGCACCATCGTCAACGACAAGGGTCTCGACCTCGCGAAGCTGGTGCCGATCTCGCGCACCGACGGCGTGGTCGGCTTCAAGGCCGGCGGCGACATCGTGCCGAACGAGGACTTCTGGAGCGTCGGCTGCGACATCCTGATCCCCGCCGCGCTCGAAGGCCAGATCACGGCCGAGCGCGCGAAGAAGACCACCGCCAAGCTGGTGCTCGAGGGCGCCAACGGCCCCACCGTGCCGCAGGCCGACGACATCCTCGCCGAGCGCGGCGTGCTGGTGGTGCCCGACGTGATCTGCAATGCCGGCGGCGTGACCGTCAGCTACTTCGAGTGGGTGCAGGACTTCTCGTCCTTCTTCTGGGACGAGGACGAGATCAACGTGCGCCTCGATCGCATCATGATGAACGCCCTCAACCAGATCTGGGACACGGCCGACAAGCACAAGATCACCTTGCGCACCGCGACCTACGCGGTGGCCTGCGAGCGGATCCTGATGGCGCGGCAGGAGCGCGGCCTGTATCCCTGATGTTTTTTTGACGGCGCGCGCGGCTACGCTCGGGGGATGAGCATTTCCCCTTCGCAGCCTCCTCTCTCGCTCCCCGCCGACAGCCTCGCGCGTCTGCGGTCCCTCACGGCCGGCGGCCAGCGCAAGCTGCTCGGCCTCGTCGGCGCCCCCGGCGCCGGCAAGTCCACGCTCGCGGCGCTGCTGCGCGACGCGCTCGGCGCCGAGCGCGCGCAGGTGGTGCCGATGGACGGTTTCCACCTCGCCAACGTCGAGCTGCGCCGGCTCGGCCGCGCCGACCGCAAGGGCGCACCCGACACCTTCGACAGCGCCGGCTACGTGGCGCTGCTGCGGCGGCTGCGCGAACAGCGGCCCGGCGGCGACATCGTCTATGCGCCCGAGTTCCGGCGCGAGATCGAGGAGCCGGTGGCGGGCGCGATCGCGGTGCTGCCCGAGACGCAGCTCGTGATCACCGAGGGCAACTACCTGCTGCACGACGGCGGGCCCTGGGCCGGCGCGGCGGCGCTGCTCGACGAGGTCTGGTACGTGGACATCGACGACGCGTTGCGCGAGGCGCGGCTGGTGCGCCGGCACGAGCAGTTCGGCCGCAGCGCCGAGGCGGCGCGCGCGTGGGTGGCGCAGACCGATGCGCCGAACGCGCGGCTGATCGCGGCCACGCGCGCGCGGGCGCACCACGTCGTCGTGCTTTCCTGACCGCTGGCTGATCCCCGGGAACGCGCGGCTGCTCATCGCGCTCGAAGCCGGGCCGGCAGCCCGCCGGTTAGCATCCGCCACGCCATGCCGACCCTGCCTTCGATCTCCCTTCGCCCCCGTCCTTCCGTCCTCGTCCTGGCGCTGCTGTCGGCGCTGGTGCTCGCGGGCTGCGGCAGCGGCGGCTCGCGCCGCGTCTCCTACGAAACCGAGGAGTTCGACTCCACCACCACCCACACGCGCAGCTACGAGGCCACCGAGGCCCAGACCTGCGAGGCCGCGCGCCGCGCGCTGCTGAGCCAGGGCTACATGGTCACGGCCGCCAATGCCGACCTGGTGACGGCCCGCAAGAGCTTCCAGCCCGCGGCCGAGGTGCATGTGGAGGTCGAGTTCCGCGTGGTCTGCGCGGCCGAGGGCGGCCGGGGCGGCAAGGGCGCCAGGCCGAAGAGCACGGTGGCCTTCGCGACCGCACTGCAGGACCGCTACGGCCTCAAGAAGGTCAACAACTCGGCGAGCCTGGGCGTGGGCGCCTTCGGCTCGCTGTCGCTGCCGCTGACGGGCAGCGACGACGCGATGGTCAAGGTGGCCAGCCAGACGCTGACCGACGAGCGCTTCTACGACCGCTTCTTCGCGCTGCTCGACCGCTTCCTCGAAGGCCAGGAGCCGGGTGCGGAAGAGCCCGAGGACCTGCCCGAGCCCGCGCCGCCGGCACCCGCCGCTACGCCGGGCCCGGCCACCACCTTTCCGGTGCCCTCGTCGCCCAACCGCGGCTGACCCATGGCCAGCCTCTCGTTCACGGACCGCCTCGCCTTCCTGCGCGAGCCTGGCCGCTGGCGCGCGGGCGCGCAGCTCGCGGCGGCGGTCGCCATCGCCTGGGGCGTGTCGCGCCTGGTGGGACTGCCCGAGAGCTTCTGGGCCGTGATGAGCGTGCTGATCGTGATGCGGCCGAGCGCCGGTTCCACGCTCGAGGCCGGCTGGGACCGCGTGCGCGGCACCTTCGCGGGCGCGCTGGCCGGGCTCTCGGGCGTGTGGCTCGCGCACCATGGCGTGCCGATGCAGGCCGACGCGCTCGCGATCGTGCTGCTGCTGGCCTTCGTCGGCGCCGCCGTGCCGGGGCTGCGCAGCGCGCCGGTGGCGGCGCTGATCATTCTCTCGGCCGGCAGCCTGCCCGGCCATTCGGCGTTGCAGGTGGCGCTGCTGCGCATGGCGCAGATGGGCATCGGCGTGGGCGTGGCGCTCGCGATGGCGCTGGTGACGGCCGAGTACCGGGCCGGCGCGCGCTTCGACGCGGGCTGCGCGGCCCTGCTGCGCGGCATGGCGAAGCGGTTGCTGGCGCTGGCCGCCGGCGATGCGCCCGAGAGCGACGGCGAACGTGCCCGCGCCGCGCTGGCGCGACTCACGGTGCTCGCGGGCGGCGCCGACCTCGAATCGCGCTGGCCCTGGCGCCACCGCACGGTCGGTGCGCCGAAGGACGCGCACCGGCAGCGCGCGCGCACCATGGCGCGGCTGATGCAGGACGTGGCGCTGCTCGGCCGTGCCATCGGGCAGCAGCAGCCGGCCTCTCACGACGAGACCGCGAAGGCCGCGCGCGCCTCGGCCGGCGCGCTCGCCGCGCTGGCGGACGCGCTCGAAGGCAAGGCCATGGCGCCCGACCTGTCGGTGCTCGAGCGGCTCGCCGCGCGCCATGCGTCGCGCGACGACGCGGCCCGGCCGCTGCTGGCGGCACCGCTCGCGCTGCTGCTGGAAGATCTGCGCGCGCTGCAGGCCACGCGCGCCGCGGCCTAACGCACCAGCGTGGATTTGCCGAACAGGCTCTCGATCAGTTCCACCGCGATCTCGGCCGTCTGGTTGCGCACGTCGAGCGCGGGATTGAGTTCGACCACGTCGACCGAGCCGAGCCGGCCGGTGTCGGCGATCATCTCCATGCACAGCTGCATCTCGCGGTAGGTCGGCCCGCCGCGCACGCCGGTGCCCACGCCGGGCGCGATGTTCGGGTCGAGGCAGTCGAGGTCGAAGCTCACGTGCAGGTGCGTGTCCTCGTCCACGTCCTGCAGCGCCTCGGTCATGGTGGTGCGCATGCCGTGCTCGTCGATGTGGCGCATGTCGAACACGTTGAGGCCCAGCGTGCGGATGGCCTCCTTCTCGTCGGCATCGACGCTGCGGATGCCGATGAAGCGGATCGCCTCGGGCGGCAGCGCCGCGCGTTCGCCGCTCCAGCCGGTCAGCACAGCGGGCCCGTGGCCCAGCAGGCACGACACCGGCATGCCGTGCAGGTTGCCGCTGGGGCTGGTGGTCTCGGTGTTGACGTCGGAGTGCGCGTCGAGCCACAGCACGCGCAGCTTGCGGCCGCGCTTGCGCGCATGCCAGGCCACCGCGCTGATCGAGCCGATCGCCAGGCAGTGGTCGCCGCCCAGCATCAGCGGCACGTGGCCCGCGCCCAGCACCTCGTCGACCGCCGCGTACACGGCGCGGTTCCAGGCGATCACTTCGTCGAGATGGCGCAGCCCGTTGGCCGGCGGCGCCCAGGGCGTGGCCGGGCCCGCGAGGTTGCCGCGGTCGACCAGCGCGAAGCCCTGGCGCACCAGCGCCTCCGCCAGCCCCGCCACGCGCAGTGCGTCGGGGCCCATGCCCGCGCCGCGCACGCTGGCGCCGACGTCGGTGGGAGCGCCGATCAGTTCGAGGGTGAGGTTCATGCGTGGGCCTTCATGTCCTGCCGATCCGGTCCCCGGCATCCGGGGGGCTCGGCGGACCATTGTGCCGAGGAACCGGTGACAGGCCCATGATCCGCCGCGTGCCCGACGCGGTGAAGGGCTGCGCCAGTTGCGCCAGGAAGCCGGCCGCGATCTCGCCGTCGATGCCGATGTCCGCCGGCGGCCGCCGCGCCGGGCGGTACCAGGTGCCGAACAGCAGGTCCCACAGCACCAGGTTCTCGCCGTAGTTGCGGTTGCCCTCGGCCGGCGAGCGCGAATGGTGCCAGCGGTGCAGCGCCGGCGTGCCGAAGACGCGGTCGAGCCAGCCGGTGCGCAGCTCGATGTTGCAGTGGGTCAGCAGGCCGGTGACGGCCGTCACCGCGCCCACCCACAGGAACACCGCGAGCGGCGCGCCCAGCAGGTACAGCGGCAGTTGCCCGAGCAGGGCCTTGAAGGCGCTGTCGACCACGTGGAAGCGGCCGGTGTTCGCCACCCACAGCCGCCGCACGCCGTGATGCAGCGCATGGAAGCGCCACAGCGGCGGCCATTCGTGCGCGCCGCGGTGCGCGATGTAGAGGCCCAGTTCCACCACCGCGAGCGCGAGCACCACCTGCGCGGCCAGCGGCCAGTGCAGGGGCCAGGCCGTGCCGTGCGCCGAGGGCCGCAGCGCCATCGCACCGGCCAGCGGCAGGCTCGCCGCGAGCGCGGCCACGACCTGGGCCGCGCCCTTGGTCAGCAGCGTGTGGGCCAGGTCGCAGGGCGTCTGGCCGTCGTCCGCGAGCCAGCGCGGCTCGTGCGGCAGCCAGCGTTCGAGCAGCGCGATGGCCAGCGCGAGCGAGAGGTAGGCCGCGTTGAACCACACCAGCGGCGCCGCGCTCGCGAAGGCCGCCGCCGCGGCCAGCAGGCCCGCGGCGTAGAGCGCCGGCCACAGCAGCCACGGCAGCCAGCGGCGCGCGGCCTTCATGCCGGCGCCTCGCCGCTTCGCCCGGGCCGCAGCCGCAGCCGCAGCCGGAACAGCGCGCCGCCGCCCGGCGCGTCGTGCACCGTGACCTCGCCGCCATGCAGGCGCGCGATCTCCTGCACCAGGCTCAGGCCGAGCCCGGCGCCGGGCCCGGTCGCATGCCCGCGGTGGAAGGGCTTGAAGATCTGTTCGCGCAGCGCGGCCGGGATGCCGGGGCCGTCGTCGATGACCTCGATGTCGCCCGGCGGCATCACCCGCACCGTCACGGCTCCCATGCCGCCCGCGTGCTCGATCGCGTTGCGCACCAGGTTGGCCAGCGCGCGCGCGATCGCGTCGCGGTCGCCTTCGATCTCCACGCGCGCGGCCAGCGGCTCGAACGAGACCTCGTAGCCCGCGGCGAGCGCCAGCGGCGCCATCTCGGCCACCACCTCGCGCGCCAGCGCCACCAGGTCGATGCGCTGGCGCCCCGCGCCATGGACCTTCATGCGCTGCAGGTCGAGCAGCTGTCCCGCCAGCACCGACAGCCGCGCGGCATCGGCCAGCAGCCGCGTGCGTTCGGCGCCCTCGGCCAGGTTCTCGATGCGCGTGTGAAGGATCGCGATCGGCGTGCGCAGCTCGTGCGCCGCGTCGGCCAGGAAGCGCTCCTGCCGCGCATGGCCGTCGTCCAGCCGCTGCAGGGCATCGTTGAAGGCACCCACCAGCGTCGCCACCTCGGCCGGCACCTCGGCCAGCGGCAATCGCACGCCGCGCTGCTCGGCGTCGATCTGGCCGGCGCGCGCCACGATGGCGTGCAGGCCCGAGAGCGTGCGCCGCACCACCACGTGGCTGGCCAGCAGCGTGGCCGCCACGGTGATCGCCAGGATCGGCAGCACCACCTCGAGCAGCACCAGCAGCAGCGACAGGCCGAGGTTGCGCCAGGTGATCGGGCTGTCGGCGCCGGTGAGGATCTGCACCGGGCCGGCGGCGGAGTCGACCCAGCGCATGCGCGCCGACTGCCGCGGCGGATCGCCCATGTTCCAGCCCAGCCGGGCCTGCCCCACGCCGTCGAGCGTGGCGTCGATGTGGGCGAATTCGTCCGGGATGCGGCCCTCGACCAGCCGGCCGCCCTGGCGATCTCGCACCGAGAACCACAGCGGCGGCTGCGCCTCGCGCAGCGCGGCGAGCCGCGGCGTCGCGCGCACCGCGAGGCGGCCGTCGGCCCCGCGCATCACCGCCTCCTGCAATATCTCGACGGTGTTCTCGGGCGAGCTGAAGTTGATCAGGTGCCCCGTGGCCACCAGGGCGCCGATCACCAGCAGCTGGATCGCCGCCTGCAGCAGCACCAGCCGGCGGACCAGGCGGCGCTTGAGTGAGGAAGGCGCCGCGTTCGCCGCCGTGCTCATGGCACGGCCCGCAGCAGGTAGCCCACGCCGCGGATGCCGCAGATCTCGACGCCGGCGCCGGTGTCCGCGAGCTTCCGGCGCAGCCGCGAGACGTGGGTGTCCAGCGCGTTCGACTGGATCTCGACGTCGAAGCCGAACACCGCGCGTTCCAGCGCCTCGCGCAGCACGGTGCGGCCGCCGCGGCGCATCAGCAGCTCCAGCGCCAGCAGCTCGCGTCGCGGCAGCTCCATGCGATGCCCCGCCACGCTGGCTTCGCGGTGCGCGAGGTCGAAGCGCAGGCGCGCGACCTGCAGCAGCTCCTGCCGGGTCTCGGCCGGGCGCCGCAGCAGCGCGCGCAGCCGCGCCAGCAGTTCCTCGACCGCGAAGGGCTTGCCCAGGTAGTCGTCGGCGCCCGCGTCGAGGCCGCGCACGCGCTCGTCGAGCGCATCGCGTGCCGTGAGCATCAGCACCGGCACGGGATCGCCGGCGGCGCGCAGCCGCGCCACCAGCGCGAGGCCGTCGCCGTCGGGCAGCCGGCGGTCGAGCACCAGCGCGTCGTAGGGCGTGGCCTCGACATGGCGCGCGCCGTCGGCCAGCGTCGCGGCATGGTCGACCAGGATGCCGCGCCGGTGCAGCGCGGTGAGCAGCACCGAGGCCATTTCGGGTTCGTCTTCCAGCAGCAGGATGCGCACGCGCGTGTTCCTTTCAGGGCGGCGCCGGAGCTCCGGCGTGCCGCACTGTAGGGAGGCTGGATTGCGCGAGTGTTGCGTGCGCGCACCCCGCGCGACGCAATGCTGGCTCCATGTTGGCGGCCGATGCTGGCGTCAGGCCCGCGATCGCGGGTCATCTGCCAAGGAGCACCGCATGCATGTCCTTCATGTCCAGACCACCCTGCTGCCGGAGGCGATCGTCCTGGCGCTGTCGCTGATGCTCGCGTCGGTCGCGGCGGCCGAGGTGGTGTCGGGTTTCGACGCGCCGCCGCCGGTCCACGACCCCTGCCACGATGGCCGCTACAGCCAGGGCCGCGCGATGAGCTGCGGCGAGCTGTTGCGCCAGCTCGACCGCGAGGAGGCGTTGCGCCGCTCCGAGCGCTGGCGCAGCGATCCCTGCCGGGATGGCCGCTACAGCACGGGCCGGCCGATGACCTGCGCCGAGCTGCGCGAGCGGCTGGACCGCCGCGAGCGGCGCCTGCCCCCGTGGCGCGACGAACGGCCCTACGGCCTGGGCGAGTCGCCGCGCGACAGCGGCTGACGCGCGTCGCCGCTCAGGCGATGTGGTCCCAGAGGTAGGCGTAGCCCAGCGCGTCCATGAAGGCGGACTGCTTGTTGTCCGAGGCCGCGCTGTGGCCGCCCTCGAGGTTCTCGTAGAAGGCCGTGTCGTGGCCTTGCGCGGCCAGCTTCGCATGCATCTTGCGCGCATGCACCGGGCCCACGCGGTCGTCGCGCGTCGAGGTGGTAAACAGCGAGGGCGGGTACTTGGCGTCGGGCTTCGCGTTCTCGTAGGGCGAGAAGTGGCGGATCCATTCCCACTCCTCGGGCACTTCGGGGTCGCCGTATTCGGCGATCCACGAGGCGCCGGCCGACAGCTGCGTGTAGCGGCGCATGTCGAGCAGCGCCACCTCGCTCACGATCGCGCCATAGAGCTCCGGATGGCGCGTGAGCATGTTGCCCATCAGCAGGCCGCCGTTGCTGCCGCCCATGGCGCCCAGGTGCGCGGGCGAGGTGATGCCGCGCGCGATCAGGTCCTGCGATACCGCGGCGAAGTCCTCGCTGCTGCGCAGGCGGTTCTGCTGCAGCGCGGCCTGGTGCCAGCGCGGGCCGTACTCGCCGCCGCCGCGGATGTTGGCCACCACGTACACGCCGCCCTGCTCGAGCCAGGCGCGGCCGATGCCGCCGCTGTAGCTGGGCGTGAGCGAGATCTCGAAGCCGCCGTAGGCGTACTGCAGGGTGGGGTTGCGGCCGTTGGCCACCAGGTCCCTGGGCGCGATCTCGAAGTAGGGCACGCGCGTGCCGTCCAGCGAGCGCGCGAAGTGCTGGCTGACCGTGTAGCGCGAGGCATCGAAGAAGCCCGGGCTGTGCTTGAGCGGCTCGGCCTCGCCCTGGCCCAGGGTGCCGATGTAGAGCGTGGTCGGCTGCAGGAAGCCGCTCACGGTGAGGAAGTAGTCGTCGTTCTCGTCCTCGTCGATGGCGCCGGCCGCGATGGTCGACAGCGCGGGCGCGCCGCCCAGGCTCTCGCGTTGCCACGGGCCCTTGCCGTCCGCTGGCGGCGTGAGCACCTCGATGCGGTTCACCACATCGTGCATCGCGTTCACGATCAGGTGATGGCGCGTCCACGAATGGCTGTCGAGCGCGCTGGTGTCGGTGGGCTCGAACAGCAGCGTGAGTTCGCGCGCGCCGGCCATGTAGGCGTCGAAGTTCGCGGCCAGCAGCGAGCCGGCCTTGTAGCTGGCGCCGCCCACCTCCCAGTCGCTGCGCGGCTCGATCAGCAGCCATTCGCGCGTGACGTCGACCACCGCGTCGTCGGGCACCTCGATCCTGGCGAGCGTGCCGTCGGCCGCGCGTACCCAGGTCTCGCTGTCGTAGAAGTCGATGGCGCGCGAGACGAAGTCGCGCTCGAAGCCCGGCGTGGCATCGCGCCAGCCCGAGGCCGAGAGGTCCTCGGTGTCGGCCTCGTAGACCGTGACGGCCTCGGCCAGCGGCGTGCCGCGCTTCCATTCCTTCACGATGCGCGGATAGCTCGAGGTGGTCATCGAGCCCGGGCCGAAGTCGGTTGCCACGTAGAGGTGGTCGATGTCCTTCCAGGCCACCGTGTTCTTGGCCTCGGGCAGCGCGAAGCCGCCCTCGACGAAGGCCTTGCGCACCGGGTCGAACTCGCGCACCACGTCGGCATCGGCGCCGCCGCGCGAGAGCGAGACCAGGCAGCGGCCATAGCCGGGGTAGAGCCAGTCGGCGCCGTGCCAGACCCAGTTCTCGCCCTCGGCCGCGGCCAGTGCGTCGAGGTCGAGCACCGTCTCCCAGGCCGGCTGCGGCTTGCGGTATTCGGCGAGCGTGGTGCGGCGCCACAGGCCCTTGGGATGGGCCTTGTCGCGCCAGAAGTTGTAGTAAAGGGAGTCGACCTTGTAGACCATCGGGATGCGGTCGTCGGAGTCGAGCACCTCGAGCAGGCCCTGCTCGATCTGCTTGAAGCGCGCCGACTGCGCGTGGCGCTGCACCGTCTCGGCGTTGCGGGCCTTGGCCCAGTCGAGGGACTGCGTGCCGTCGATGTCCTCGAGCCAGAGGAAGGGGTCTTGGTCTTGCGCTTGCGGGCGGGGGGAAGAGGTCATGGGCACAGTGTACGAACGCACCGTGAAGGCCCCGGGTCGGATGGACCTTTCGCATTACCCGTGGCCGGTCCCAGAACATCGCTCGGTGCAAACCCGGGTGCGCTCCCCGGTGGAAACACTGAAGGGCGCGGCCCCCCGGCGCAGCGGCCGCACGGTATCCTGCCGAAGCCGAATGCGACGGCATTCCACGACCTAGGAGACACAACACATGAAACACCTGAGCGGTCTCGATGCCACCTTCCTGCATCTGGAAACACCGGAGATGCCGATGCACGTGGGCTCGCTCAACGTGCTCGACCTGCCCAAGGGCTACAAGGGCGACTTCTACGAGGACGCCAAGCAGTTCATGGCCAGCCGCATCCACCTGGCCGACGTGTTCACGCGCAAGCTCGCGCTGATGCCCTTCGACATGACCAACCCGGTGTGGGTGGAGGACGACGACATCGACCTCGACTACCACGTGCGCCACATCTCGCTGCCGCGGCCCGGCACCAACCGGCAGCTGCAGCAGTACGTCGCACGGCTGCATTCCTCGCTGATCGACCGCAGCCGGCCGATGTGGGAGTTCTACATCATCGATGGCCTGAAGAGCGGCCAGGTCGCGCTCTACACCAAGGTGCACCACGCGGGCATCGACGGGCAGGCCGGCGTGGAAGTGGGCAAGGCCATCTTCGACCTCGAGGCCACGGGCCGCGTGGTGAAGCCGCCGCGCTCGCGTCCGCGCGGCAGCGGCTACCAGCTCGGCATGGCCGAGCTCGCGAGCGCCGCGCTGCGCAACACGGCGCAGCAGTACGTCAAGCTGTTCAAGATGGCGCCGGCCATCGTGCGCGCCATCAGCGGGCTGGCCAAGCCCGACGAGAAGGCGGCCGAGAAGCTCACGACCACGGCGCCGAAGAAGTTCAATCTGTTCGCGCCGCGCACCTCGCTCAACGTCTCGATCACCAACCAGCGCACCTTCGCGGGCCGCACCATCTCGCTGGCCGAGACCAAGTACATCGCCAAGCACTTCGGCGTGTCGCTCAACGACGTGGTGATGGCCACCGTGGCCGGCGCGCTGCGCCACTACCTGGCCGACAACAACGAGCTGCCGGCCAAGCCGCTGGTGGCGGGCGTGCCCGTGAGCCTGCGCGAGGCCGGCGACGACACGGCCAACAACCAGGCCAGCATGATCCTCGTGAGCCTGGCCACCGACATCACCGATCCGCTGCAGCGGCTCAAGGCCATCAATGCCTCGTCGACCGCCTCGAAGTCGACCATGAACCGCTTCAAGGCCGTGATCCTCGACGACTTCCCGACCTTCGCCGCGCCCTGGCTGGTGTCGGGCATCGCTTCGATGGTGGGCCGCTCGGGCCTGGTCAACATGCTGCCGCCGGCGGCCAACGTGGCGATCTCCAACGTGGCGGGCGCGCCGTTCCCGATGTACTTCGCGGGCGCGCTGGTCACCTGCTACTACCCGGTGTCGATCGCGAGCCACGGCACCGCGCTCAACGTCACGGTGCAGAGCTACAACGGCCGCATGGACTACGGCCTGATCGCCTGCCGCCGCGCCGTGCCCGACATCACCGAGATCGGCGACTACCTGCTGGCCGAGCACAAGCTGCTGATGGAGCTGACGCAGAAGCATCCGTCGGTGGCCGGTGCGCCGGCGCCGAAGCCCGCGGCCGTCGTCGAGGCGCCCGCCGACGCGGAGCCCGCGGCCAAGGTTGCCGCGAAGAAGGCCCCGGCGCGCAAGGCCGCGGCGAAGAAGACGCCGGCACCGGTGGCGAAGAAGGCGCCCGCGAAGAAGGCGGCTGCCAAGGCCGCTCCGAAGCCCGCCGCCAAGACCCCCGCCCGCAAGGCTCCCGCGCGCAAGAGCGCGCCACGCGCCGCGGCCGCCGCCGCTTGAGGACCGCCCGGGTCCGGAAAATTGGGGCAGTTGGACTAGTTTTCCGACGCTTCTAGTTTTCCAGGCCTAGGCCCTCGGGAAGAAGATCACCCCATCGCGAATCCCGCGACCGATCAACTTCCAGGAACAAACCATGTCCACCTCGCAAACCTCCATCGCTTCCGCCGCCGTCCACGTCATCGGCCAGTACAACGACGCCGGCAAGACCCTGGTCGGTGCCTACCGCACCGGCGTGCAGCGCCTGCTCGACGGCGCCGCTTCGCGCTACAGCGACTTCCTCGGCCAGCGCGAGCTGCCGCTGGTGAACGACAAGATCAAGGCCAACCTGATCGGCGCGCAAGCCAAGGTCAACGGCTTCCTGGCCAACCGCCTCGAGATCGACACCGGCCGCATCGTCTCGGTGATGGACCGTGTCGCCACCGGCACCACCAGCGGCATCGAATCGGTTGCCAACCGCGTGGCCCAGGTCGAGTCGCCGGTCGCCACCTCGGTGATCAACGCGCTGTCGGCCGTGAACCAGCCCTTCGCGACCGTGTCGGTGCAGATCGCCGACCGCATCGCCGCCGGTGCCAGGCAGATCGAAGTCCGCGTCGCGGGCAGCGAGGAAGCCAAGCCCGTGCGCACCGTGAAGGCCAAGGCCGCCGCGGTCAAGAAGCCGGTTCGCCGCGCTGCCGCCCGCAAGGCGGCCTGAGTTCCACGGGCGCCTTCGGGCGCCTTTTTCTTTTGCGGTACCGTCGAAGGTACCGAGTTCCCCTGGAGCGATGCATGGCGACCCGCCGCGATGAACCCGCAGAACTGAAGAAGAAGGCGACGCCCGCGAAGAAGACCGCCGGCGCCAATACCGCGGCGAGAAAAACGGCGGCGCCGCGCAAGCGCACCGCCGCCAAGGCCAAGCCCGCATCCTCCGGCGAAGGCCTGCTGCGCGCCGGCCTCAAGGCGCTCGACACCGTGCGCAACGACGTCGCCAAGCGGCAGGCCAGCGTCACCAACGTGATCGAAGGCCTCTTGGGCATCGGCGGCAAGGGCGGCGAGGAAGCGAGCGGCGCCAAGGCCGTGCTGACGCGCGGCTTCCCGGGTCTCGACAGCTTCGGCATCCGCAAGTTCGAGGACGTGTTCGACCAGCGCGTGGCCACCGCGCTGCAGCGCCTGGGCATGCCCACGGCCGAGGAGGTGCAGGCGCTGCAGTCGCAGATCGCGGCGCTCGCCGAGCGGCTCGATCGGCTCGAGAAGGCCGCGCGCGGCGGCAAGCGCTGATCCCCGCACGACCCGCAGAACCGCCAGTGGCCGGCTCCAACACCACGCGCGACCGCATCCTGCTGACCAGCCTCGCGCTGTTCAACGCGCAGGGGCTCGCGGCGGTGTCCACCCACAAGATCGCGGCCGAGCTCGGCATGAGCCCGGGCAACCTGCACTACCACTTCAAGGCCAAGCAGCTGATCGTGGAGTGGCTGTTCCGGCGCTTCGAGCAGCGGCTCGAATCGCTCAACGGCTCCTCGGCCGGCATCGCGGCCATCGACGACCTGTGGCTCGCGCTGCACCTGCGCTTCGAGGCGATCAACGAGTACCGCTTCATCTACCGCGACATGGCCTTCCTCGCGAGCGAGTACCCGGTGCTGGGCCAGCGCGCGCAGGCCCTGACCGCGCAGAACCTGCTGGCGGCCCAGTCGCTGTGCGAAGGGCTGGTGGCCTCGGGCGTGATCGAGACCAGCGCCGAGCAGGCGCGCATCCTCGCGCTGCAGATGGTGTTCACCACCACCTGCTGGCTGTCGTTCGAACGGCTGGTGCCGGGCCGCGACGCGCTGGCGCAGGCCGATCCGGGACTGGCGGCCTTCTACACGCTGACCCTGGTTTCCCCGTATGTTTCGGGCGAATCGAGGGCTTACCTCGATTACCTGAGGGCCAAATACCTCGGATAACAGACGACACCGTCCGACGGGGGGCCGCGTGGCGGAACCCCAGACTGCAACGAAGAACCAACAGAAGCGCAGAGACACGCAAGAAAGGACCCGCTCATGACCACCGCCACCCGTGAACACATCTCGCCGCCTTCGCGCCTGCTGCTGCTGGCCGAAGGCCGCGCGCTCTGGGAAACCGGCGCGGGCCTCGCCATGTGGCCGCTGCTGCAGCTCACGCCGCGCGGCGACGGCCATCCGGTGCTGGTGCTGCCGGGCCTGGTGGCCGGCGATGCCTCCACGCTGGTGCTGCGCCGCTACCTCGCGAGCCGCGGCTACGACGCGCACGGCTGGGGCCTGGGCCGCAACTTCGGTCCGCGCGAAGGCGTGGAGGACGGCATGGTCGAGCTGCTGCACAAGCTGCACGACGACAGCGGGCAGAAGGTCAGCCTGGTCGGCTGGAGCCTGGGCGGCGTGTATGCGCGGTTGCTGGCGTCGGCGCATCCCGGTGTGGTGCGCAGCGTGGTCACGCTGGGCAGCCCGTTCTCGGGCAGCCCGCGTGCCACCAATGCCTGGCGCGTCTACGAAGGCGTGAGCGGCCAGAGCTCGCACGACCCGCGCCGCATGAAGTTCGTGCAGCCCACGCCCTCGGTGCCCACCACCTCGATCTTCAGCCGCACCGACGGCGTCGTGGCCTGGCGCTGCAGCATCGAGAAGACCGGACCGAAGTCCGAGAACATCGAGGTCATCGCGAGCCACCTGGGCCTGGGCGCGCATCCCGCGGTGCTCTATGCGCTGGCCGACCGGCTGTCGCAGCCCGAGGGCGGCTGGAAGCCCTTCAACCGCGGCCTGCTGGGGCCGCTGGTCTATCCCGATCCCGATCGCCAGAACTGAGGTCCGCCGCCGGAGCCTTCAGGCCTCGGCGTAGCCGGCCGGCTCGCAGGCGAACTCGGCCTGCGAGCGCACTTCCTGCAGCATGTAGCCGCGCCCGTAGGCGGCGCGCAGCACCAGAGCGCCATCCTCCTGCAGCGCGAGCTTCTTGCGCACGCTGGCCGCCGCGATGTTGAGCGCGCGGGCGCCCTCGTGCGGCGGCCGCTTCCACAGCGCGATCCAGAGGAACTCGCGCGTCAGCAGCTGGCCGAGGTGGCGGAACAGCATCAGCGCAAGGTCGAATTCGCGCGGATCGAGGCGCACCTCGCGCCCGCGCCGCAGCACCAGCCGTTCGTCCTCGAGAAAGCGGTAGTCGCCGCAGACCAGCTCCCGCGCTTCGGCGCCCGGCCGCGCCGGGGTGCGCGAGCGCGACAGCAGCGCGCGCAGGCGCCATTCGAGTTCGTGGCCGGCCAGCGGCAGCGGCGCGAAGTCGACCAGGCCGTGGCCATGGCACAGCGCCTCGACCGCGGGCGGCGTACGCCAGGCCGAATCTTCCGCGAGCAGCAGCATCGGCATGCGCCGCAACCGGCAGGCGGCCGAGAGGTCGGCCCAGGCGGTTTCGTGTTCGGGATGGAGCAGCAGCAGGTCGAAGCGCCAGCCACCCTGCAATGCCTTGAGCAGGCCGGTGGCGCCATGGAACGGCATCGCGCCGTAGCCGCGCCGCGCCATGCGCTGCGCGAGCGCCGCACCCCGGACGGCATCGCCGTCCACCACCGCCGCGCGCGGCGGTTCGTCTGCCCTGAGCATGCCCCATGCCTCCCGGTTGTTGATCGGATCGCGGATCCCGTGGATCTCGCGAGCCTTCGATCTTCAGCGGGAGGGTCTAGGCGTGAAAAACCAGAACCGGCGGAAAGTTAGTCCAACTGCTCCAACTTTTTTCGCGCGGCGAGGGGTGCCTCAGCTGCCGGCCCAGACGTCGAGCACATAGCGCTGGTCCGCGATCATCCGGTCCATCCACGCGGCGCTGTCCTGGCCGTGCTCGCGCGCGATGTCGGACAGCGCGCGCCGCACGTCGGGCTCCATGCGCGAGCCGTCGCCGCAGACGTAGACCACGGCGCCGGCTTCGAGCAGCGCCCACACCTGCGCCGCCTGTTCGCGGATCAGGTCCTGCACGTAGACCTTGCGCTCGCCCGCGCGCGAGAAGGCGGTGTGCAGCTTCATCAGGCCGCGGTGCGACCAGGCCTTCAGCTCCTCGGCGTAGATGAAGTCCTGCTCGGGATGGCGGCAGCCGAAGAACAGCAGCGCCTCGCCGAGCGCGGTGCCGGCCTCGGCCTGCGCCGCGCGCTCCTGCAGGAAGCCGCGGAACGGAGCCAGCCCGGTGCCCGGGCCGATCATGATCAGCGGGCGCTGCGCGTCCTCGGGCAGCCGGAAGCCCTCGGCCGTGGTCTCGCGCACCACGCCGTGCACCGTGTCGCCGGCCTCGGCGCGCGCCAGGAAGTTGGAGCACACGCCCTCGAAGGTGCCGAGGCCCGACCTGGCCGGGCCGCTGACCACGCCCACCGTCACGCTGCACTTGCCGGGCGTCATCGTGGGCGAGGAGGAGATCGAGTAGTAGCGCGGCGACAGCGGCGACAGCATCTCGAGGAACACCGCGAACGGCACCTGGCAGGCGCGGTGCTCCTCGAGCAGGTCGAGCAGCGACTTGCGCTTGTGCAGCACCTCGGCCTTGTAGGCCGCCTGCGAGGCCTCGTCGCTGCCCGACAGCGCCACCAGCTTCGGCCTGGTGAACGGGCATTCGGTGTAGGCCGCGAGCGTGGCGATCTGCTTGCGCGTGGCCACGTCCTGCAGCTCGACGTAGTCGCCCAGCAGGCGGTCGACCGCGATCACCTGCTCGACCGGCAGCGCCGGCTTGCGGCCCGCGATCGCATGCAGCCGCACGTGGGCCGTGCGGTCGAAGCCGAAGCGCGCCATCGCGCGCTCGACCTGCTTCGGGCTGTTGCGCGGCACCACGCTCAGGTGGTCGCCGGCGCGGTAGACCAGGCCCTCGGGCAGCATCAGCTCGACGTGGCGCGTGGAGCGGCCGGCCTCGCCGCCGGCGTGCTGCAGCTCGCGGTTCTCGATCACGCGCAGCGCCACCGCGCCCAGCGCGTCGACGATGGCGTTGTTCTGCGGCGGCGGCAGCTCCTCGAGCGTGTAGAGCGGTTCGCTCTGCGCGGGCGTGTCGGCGCCGGTCTTGATGTCGAAGGCCTTCACCAGCTCGGGCCACAGCGCGTCGCTCCAGTCCTGGAAGGCGCCGTCCATGTCCTCGCGCGCATCGCCCTCGCCGCGCGGATGCACGCGCGTGGCGCCCAGCGCCTCGAGCCGCTCGTCGATGCGCCGCGGCACCGCCTGGTAGGTGGCGGCCCAGTCGGTGTTGCCGCAGCCGAACACGCTGAAGCGCACGCCGTTGAGCGCGTCGTCGGCCTTGTCGAGCCAGCGGTGGAACTCGGCCGCGTTGTCGGGCGCCACGCCGTTGTACGAGGCGCAGACGATGGCCACCGCGCCGTTGGCCGGCAGCCGCTCGGCGTAGTCGTCGAGCGAGGCCAGCTGGGTCGAGAAGCCGCGCGCCTCGCCGGCCTCGGCGAGCTGGCGCGCCAGGTCCTCGGCGGTGCCGAGGTTGGAGCCCTGCAGCACCAGCAGCGAGGTGCCGTGGCGCGCGGCCTGCGGCTTGCGCGCCGCCGGCTGCACGGGCTGCACCGGCGCGGCGGCCGCGTCGTTGATGTTGCCGCGCGGGCGCGTCGCCGGGTCGCGCAGCAGCGCCTTGATCCTGAAGCCCTCGGGCTTGATGGTCAGCGCTTCCTTGATCTTGAGCTTGTAGCCGGTATGGTCGACCAGGTTGAAGCGCTGCAGGATCATGCCCAGCGTCAGCACCGCCTCCTGCAGCGCGAACTGGCGCCCGATGCAGGCGCGCTGGCCGTTGCCGAAGGGCTTGAAGGCATTGACCGGGCGCTCGCGCTCGGCCTCGCGGCTGAAGTTGTCGGGATCGAACTGGTCGGCGTTCTCGCCCCAGATGCCCTTGTCCCGATGCAGCGCCAGCGCATGCATGATGACCATGTTGTTCTTCTTGATCGTGTACTGGCCACCGATCTTGGTGTCCTCCTTCGCGCGCATCGAGATCGCGGGCGCGGTCGGGAACATGCGCAGCGACTCCTTGAGCACCTGCATCACGTACTGCAGCCGGTTGACCTGCGCGTAGGTGGGCTTGAGCGAGGTGTCGGGCCCGAACACGTTGTCGACCTCGGCCTGCGCCTTGGCCAGCGCCTCGGGGTTCTTCAGCAGGAAGTAGATGGCGAACGAGAGCAGGCCGCTGGTGGTTTCGTGGCCCGCGATGAGGAATTCGATGCACTCGTCGCGGATCATCTTGTCGGTGAGCTGCTCGCCGCTCTTCTTGTCCACGCCCGCGATCATGTAGCTCAGCAGGTCGGGCTTGGTCGCGATGTCGGCGCCGCTCGCGCGCCGCTCCTCGATGATGTCCTCCACCATCTTGTGCATGTAGCGGATGTCCTTGCGCTGCTGCGCCAGCTCCTTCTTGAGCATCAGCTCCTCGAGCGGCAGGCCGCGCCGGTTCTGCACCGTCTCGAGCGTGCGCACCATCGCGTCGACGAAGGGATGGAAGCCCTCGCGGTAGAAGGAGTTGAAGCGGTAGCCGAAGCCGCACAGGCCGATGGTGTCGAGCGTGAGCGCGGTCATGTCGCGCACCACGTCGACCTCCTCGTCGAAGTTCAGCCGCTCCCACTTGGTCACGAGCTGCCCCGCGATGTCCAGCATCATGGGGTGGTAGGCCTGCATGGCGCGCTGGCTGAAGTTGGCCAAGAGGATGTTGTGCGGCTTCGACCAGGTCTCCTCGTGGGTGTCGGAGGTGAACAGGCCGTGCGAGGCGGCGCGCAGCCGGCGCAGCGCGCCGCGCGTGCTCTTGTCGAAGCGCGCCTCCTCGCAGAGTTCGTCGACCAGCGCGGGCGACGACACCACGATCACCGGCATGCCCGGCATGTCCAGCCAGTAGATGCCGCCGAGCTCCTGGGCGATCTTCCACATGTCCAGCACCGGGGAGTCGGAGCCGATCGACAGCAGGTTGCCCACGAAGGGCTTCTTGGCGGGATGGGGGATCGGGTGGAGCGAGTTCTTGCCTGCCATGGGTCTGGATGTTGTGCTGCTGCGGGAGGCGGCCGCGGGGCGCGCCGAGGGGGAACGACCACTGGAGTATCGAAGCGGCTCCCCCGGCGGCAGGACGGGGTTTCCCTTAGCAAATGTCAGGGCCGCGGCCGAGGCGCCGCCGCGGTCCGTCCGCACGTATTCGGGTTTTCAGCATGCATCATTGTTGGGCATGCGCACTAGCATTGTTCAACAATTCGTGTGAACGGCATGCCTCCATAGTTTGAAATTGTTCATCTATTTGGCACGAGGCTTGCATCGGGGTGGGCAGGCCGGGGGACCGCGCCTGGATCACGTCGCACCGTTTTCCATCAACCCGGCCATGCCACTTCCTGGAGGATCTTTTTCCATGTTCCGAACGTCTCTTGCCGCCGTCGCGCTTTCCTGCCTGGCCGCTTCCGCGCTCGCGCAGACCAAGTGGGACCTGCCCACCGCCTATCCGTCCAACAACTTCCACACCGAGAACATCGCGCAGTTCGCCAAGGACGTCGACACGGCGACCGGCGGCAAGCTCAAGATCACGGTGCATTCGAACGCCTCGCTGTTCAAGGCGCCCGAGATCAAGCGCGCGGTGCAGGGCGGCCAGGCGCAGCTCGGCGAGATCCTGCTGGTGAACTTCCAGAACGAATGGCAGGTGTTCGGCACCGACGGCATTCCCTTCCTGGCCGACAGCTACGACGCGGCCTGGAAGCTCTACCAGGCGCAGAAGCCCGTGCTCGACAAGAAGCTCGCCGAGCAGGGCATCCAGCTGCTCTACACGGTGGCCTGGCCGCCGCAGGGCATCTTCGTGAAGAAGCCGATCGCCTCGGCCGCCGACCTCAAGGGCGTGAAGTGGCGCGCCTACAGCCCCGCCACCGCGCGCATCGGCGAACTGGTCGGCGCGCAGGCCGTCACCGTGCAGCAGGCCGAGCTCTCGCAGGCCATGGCCACCGGCGTGATCGAGTCGTACATGTCCTCGGGCTCCACCGGCTACGACACCAAGACCTACGAGTACATCAAGAACTTCTACGACACCCAGGCCTGGCTGCCGAAGAACGCGGTGCTGGTGAACAAGAAGGCCTTCGAGGCCCTGGACAAGCCCGTGCAGGACGGCCTGCTGAAGGCGGCGGCCGAGGCCGAGAAGCGCGGCTGGGAGCTGTCGAAGAAGAAGAACGTCGAGTACCTCGACCTGCTCAAGAAGAACGGCATGACCGTGCTCGCGCCTTCCGAACAGCTCAAGAACGACCTCAAGAAGGTCGGCGACACGATGCTCAAGGAATGGGTCGAGAAGGCCGGCCCCGAGGGCCAGGCCGTGGTCGACGCCTACCGGAAGATGTGAGCGCGCGGGGCTGCACCGATGAATGCGAACACCATGCGGGCCAGTGCGCCGGCCTCCGGGGCGGCCTCGATGCGCAGGTCCCTGGACTTCCTCTACGACAGCGCCGCCGCCCTGGCCGCGTTCTTCCTGTTCGCCTTGCTGGTGATGGTGCTGCTGTCCATCCTCGGGCGGCAACTGAGCTTCAACGTGCCCGGCATCGATGCCTACGCGGGCTACATGATGGCGGCCAGCGGCTTCCTCGCGCTGGCGCACACGCTCAAGCGCGGCGAGCACATCCGCGTGACGCTGGTGCTCTCCAGCCTCGGCGCCGGCGCGCGCCGCTGGCTCGAGCGCTGGGCCATGGGCGCCGGTGCGCTGCTGGCGGCGCTGTTCGCCTTCTACTGCGTGCGGCTGGTGTGGCAGTCCTGGGCCTTCCACGACGTGTCGACCAGCAACGACGCCACGCCGCTGTGGGTTCCGCAGCTGTCGATGGCGCTCGGCGCGCTGGTGTTCGCCGTCGCGGCGGTGGACGAGTTCTTCATCGAATGGAACGGCCGCCCGCAGCGCGCCGACGGGGAGGCCTTGCGCCATGAGTGACATCGCCATCGCCGGCCTCCTGATCCTCTCGCTGTTCCTGATCCTGGGCAGCGGCGTGTGGATCGGCCTCACGCTCTCGGGCGTCGCGTGGATCGCGATGCAGCTGTTCTCCTCGCGCCCCGCGGGCGACGCGATGGCGGTCACCATCTGGGGCTCGGCCTCGGGCTGGACGCTCACCGCGCTGCCGCTGTTCGTGTGGATGGGCGAGATCCTGTTCCGCACGCGGCTGTCGCAGGACATGTTCAGGGGCCTCGCGCCCTGGATGCAGGCCCTGCCGGGCCGGCTGCTGCACACCAACGTGGTGGGCTGCGCGATCTTCGCGGCCGTCTCGGGCTCGAGCGCTGCGACCTGCGCCACCATCGGCAAGATGAGCCTGCCCGAGCTCAAGCGCCGCGGCTATCCCGACGACATGGTGATCGGCACGCTGGCCGGCGCCGGCACGCTGGGCCTGCTGATCCCGCCGTCGATCATCATGATCGTCTACGGCGTCAGCGCCGACGTGTCGATCGCGCGGCTGTTCATCGCGGGCATCGTGCCGGGCATCCTGCTGGCGCTGCTGTTCTCGGGCTACATCGCGTTCTGGGCCCTGCGCCATCCCGAGCGCGTGCCGCCCGCGGACGCCAGGCTGCCCTTCGCCGAGAAGCTCAAGGCCTCGATGTCGCTGATCCCGGTGGCGCTGCTGATCCTCGGCGTGCTGGGCTCGATCTACGCGGGCATCGCCACGGCCACCGAGGCCGCGGCCGTGGGCGTGGTGGGCGCGCTGATCATCTCGGCCTCGCAGGGGGCGCTGAGCTGGACGACCTTCAAGGAAGCGCTGCTGGGCGCGACGCGCCTCTATTGCATGATGGCGCTGATCCTCGCGGGCGCGGCCTTCCTCACGCTGGCCATGGGCTACATCGGCCTGCCGCGCCACCTGGCCGAATGGATCGGCTCGCTGGGCCTGTCGAAGTTCCAGCTGGTGGTGATGCTCGCGCTGTTCTACATCGTGCTGGGCTGCTTCCTCGACGGCATCTCGATGGTGGTGCTGACCATGGGCGTGATCATGCCCACGGTGATCTCGGCGGGCATCGACCCGATCTGGTTCGGCATCTTCATCGTGCTGGTGGTCGAGATGGCGCAGATCACGCCACCGGTGGGCTTCAACCTGTTCGTGCTGCAGGGCATGACCGGCAAGGACCTGCTGTACATCGCGCGCGTGACGCTGCCGATGTTCTTCCTGATGGTGGCCGCGGTGCTGCTCGTCTACTTCGTGCCGCAGCTCGTGACCTGGCTGCCGCAGCAGATGACGCCCTGACCCGCTGACGCACGCCATGCGCCGCTGCCCGTTCCTTCGCACCGCCGGTCGCAGGCGCCTGCGTGTCGCGCAGCTGCATGCGGCGGAGCGCGCGCCGCCCGCGTTCGCCGCGTCCTGAATCCTCGCGCTCCACGACGAGCACCCGCCCCCGGGGCGGCGTGCGGGACGCGCTCGTCCCGCGCCACCGAAAAAAGTGCAAAGCAAAAGGGAGTCTGTTTCACGCACCGCCGCGCGGTGCGGCCAGGCCGGAGGGATTGCCATCGAGAAAGCCATCGACGACCCATCGCAGAACGACCAGGGAATGAGAAGGCGCCGCAGTGCGCCATGCCCGGACAGTTTTCAGAAGGAAATCGAATCATGTTGACACGACACAGAGTGAAGCTTTCGGCCGTTTCGGTCCTCGTTGCGGCCGTGGTCGCGGCCTGCGGCGGCGGTGGAGGAGGGGACAGCGTCGTCTCCATCGTTCCGCCCGCCACGGGCAATCCACCACCGTCTTCCATGACCAAATGCAGCTGGGATGCCAGTGCCAAGCTGGCCTACGAGGAGCGCCGGCTCGCGACGCCGCTGCCCTACAGCACCGCCTCCGTGGTGGGCATCGACGAGAGGCCGCTCGCCGAGCGCATCGTGAAGGACACCGGCTTCGACCAGTTCGCGCCGAACTTCTCGGCCAAGCTGTGCGCCAGCGATGGCACGACCACCGTGGCCGGCTACGACGCGGCGGTGACGCTCGTCAAGTCGGAGGGCGCGGCCCTGTGGCGCGCGGCCGTCGACCGGGTGCAGGGCCGCCGTGCCTCGCCCGTTGGCAGCCAGTTGCCCAACAGCGACGACCGCATGCTGTACTGGGCGCGCGTGCAGATGACCAAGGTGCTGCGCCAGTGGGCCCCCGAGTTCGCGCTCTCGGAGGCACAGAAGGCGTCGCTCCAGTGGGAGTTCGAGCGTGCCTCGCGCGGCCAGTACGACATCGAACTGCCTGAAGGCAATGCGCCGGGCGGCGGCAAGTACCGTCGCATGATTGTGAGCGGCTTCGACACCTTCACGCTCGGCGCGCTGGGCACGCCCAACACCGGTCTGCGCAACGGCAACCCCTCGGGCGCGACCGCGCTCGAGATGGACGGCCGCGAGATCACGCTCGACGACGGCAGCGTGCTGCACGTGGAGAGCTACATCCTGCCGGTGAGCTACGACCCGTTCCACGCGGGCATGCAGGAGGACACGCTGGGCCCGTGGTTCAAGGCCGGTCCGAAGCGCGTCGACGCCTCGATCACCATGAGCCAGGGCAGTGCCAACGTCTTCAATCTCGAGCAATGGAACGCCCGCTACCACGGTCCCTCGGCGGGCAACGACGGCATCATCTATTGCCCGGTTGGCAACAGGCTGCCGAAATATGTGCTGCCAATCGGCACCATCACCGTGCCGAACACCGCGCCGATCTCGATGCCGGGCTCGGGCTGCGACACCAACCCGCAGTCCCGCTGGCTGGGCTACGACGCCATCAGCGCCTGGCTGAAGGAAGCACCGCCGCAGTTCACCACCTCGTCGCTGCCGATCGCCGCGATGGTGACCGGCAAGACGAATGCCGGCATCCCGCGTCCGCCGGGCGCCACGAGCGAGGGCGCCGAGGGCTTCGACGTGACCTGGCACACCAACTACTCGTACTTCGCGGACTGCGAGAACGAGGCGGGTACGACTGTGGCTTCGAACGGCGTGATGAACGCCATGCCCGATCCCTCGCTGGTGAAGGCCCCGCCAGCCACCGCCTGCGCGCAGTCCGGCGGCGGCGGCAACTACCTGTCGAACGAGAGCGCCTACCGCAACACGCTGCTGCGCGATACCTTCAAGCTCGACATCCCTGCCGGCCACATCCATGTGCCGGTGATGACGAACTTCTTCACCGCCGCCACCGGCGGGGTGCCCGACGACAACGCCATGACCGACGCCCGCTTCGAGGCCTACCGCACGGCGATCGTCGCGCAGACGAAGAAGTTGCTGGTGGTGATCGGCAACAACCTCAAGTGACGGGGCACGGCATTCGCTTATCTTCACGAACACACGAAAGCATCACCATGAAACTCAAGCTCACCCTCGCCGCCGCCTCGCTGCTGCTGGCCGGTCTCGCCATGGCACAGCCCAGCGAGTACTACCTCTGGAAGAACAACAGCACGGGCAAGACCGTCTGCGAGCCCGACATGCCCGCGGACAAGTGGACCAAGCAGTCGGGCCCTTACGAGGACCCGAACTGCAAGATCCGCCTGCCGGGCTGAGGTCGCTGCGCGACGGCCCCGCGCCGCGGGGCCGCTGCGCGGCTCAGACGCTCCAGCCCGAATCGTTGATGTGCCGCGCGTAGACCGCGAGCACGATGCGTTCGGAATGGACCAGGTAGTCGTTGAGCGCCGCGGCGGCGCGGGCGAATTCGCCGGCCTCCGCGAGCGCGAGGATGTTTTCGTTCATCTCGACATAGGGCGCGTGCAGGAACTCGGCGTCGCGCAGCAGGCCGAAGGCCAGCCGCAGTTCGGCCAGCACCGAGCCGAACAGCAGGTTGAGCCGCTCGCTGTCGGCGAGCTCGACCACGGCCATGTGGAAGGCCATGTTCGCCGTGCCGACGCCGAGCCACTCGCCCGCGTCGCGGCAGGCCTTCGCGGTATCGACCGCCTCGCGCATCTTCTTCTTCGCGGGATGCCGCGGGTAGGCCTGCGCGAGCGCCTGGCATTCGATCAGGCGGCGCACGCGATAGATGTCGATGATCGACGCGATGCTCGGGATGACCACGAACACGCCGCGGTTCGGCGCGTGCTTCACGAGGCCGTCCTTGGCGAGCATGCGGAACACCTCGCGCAGCGTGTTGCGCGAGATGCCGAGGCTCTCGCTCAACGACTGCTCGGACAGGCGCTCGCCGGGCATGAACTCGCCCTGCGTGATCTTCTGCCGCAGCGCTTCGGCCATGCGCTCGCTCAGGGCCTGGGCGGGGGGAGTCAGCGGTTCGGAAGCTGGGGAGGTCATGCGGATGGGGGATTCCAGGGGTGAGGGGTTGTAGCAGATTCCGTTCCTCGCGCCGTGGTGCCTCGGGCACGGAACCAGGGTTTGCCCCTGAGAGTCAGCATACATATTGCTCAACTGATTGATTGAATTGTTCAACAATCAAATAAACTTCGTTCCAACAAAACGGCCAGATTCGAGTCGATCCCATGTTCTTCATGCGCCTTCCGAAGCCCTCCCTCCCGCGCCCGGCCCGGTGTCCGCTTCGTCCGGGTACAGCGACGTGAGCACGCTCGACCTCAACAGCGACCTGGGCGAGAGCTTCGGCGCCTGGCGCATGGGCGACGACGCGGCGATGCTCGGCATCGTGAGCAGCGCCAACGTGGCCTGCGGCTTCCATGCCGGCGACGCGGCCGGCATCCTCGACACGCTGCGCCATGCCAAGGCCCATGGCGTGGCGGTCGGGGCCCATGTGTCCTATCCCGACCTCGCGGGCTTCGGCCGCCGCGCGATGGCGATGGGCAGCGCCGAACTCGTGGCCGACGTGATCTACCAGATCGGCGCGCTGCAGGGTCTGGCCCGCGCCGCGGGCACCTCGGTGCGCTACGTCAAGCCGCACGGCGCGCTCTACAACGCCATCGCGCACGACGAGCGGCAGGCGCGCGACGTGATCGCCGCCATCCGCGCGATCGACGACCGGCTCTGGCTGGTCGGCCTCGCCGGCTCGCCGCTGCTCGGCTGGGCGCGCGCGAGCGGGCTGCGCACGGTCTCCGAGGCCTATGCGGACCGCGCCTACCGCGCCGACGGCACGCTGGTGCCGCGCAGCGAGCCGGGCGCGGTGCTGCACGACGCGCAGGCGGTGGCGCGGCGCATGCTGCGGCTGGCCACGCACGGCGAGGTCGAGGCGATCGACGGCAGCACGCTGCGACTGCAGACCGATTCGGTCTGCGTGCATGGCGACAGCCCCGGCGCGGTGGAGATGGCACGCGAGGTGCGCGCCACCTTCGAGCGCGCGGGCGTCGCGGTGCGGGCCTTCGCGCGCGACGAAGAAGAGCTGGCGGGAGCGCCGCGATGATGCGTTTCCTGCCGGTCAACCTCGACGCGCTGCTGGTCGAACTCGACGACCTCGCGCAGACGCTCGCGCTGCTGGCCTCGCTGCAGGCCGAGCCGATAGCGGGCATCGAGGAACTGGTGCCGGCCGCGCGCACGATCCTGGTCCGCTTCCGTCCCGGCGCGGTCACGCACGATGCGCTCGCGCGGCGCATCGGCGGGCGCCGCCTCGACGGCAGCATCGAACGCGCGGGCCGGCGCATCGAGATCCCGGTCGACTACGACGGCGAGGACCTCGGCGAGGTCGCGCGGCGCCTGGGGATCTCGCGCGAGGAGGTGATCCGCCGCCACACCGGCCACGACTACACCGTGGCCTTCACCGGCTTCGCGCCGGGCTTCGCCTACCTGAGCGGCGGCCACCCCAGCCTCGACGTGCCGCGCCGCACCACGCCGCGCACCCGCATCCCTGCCGGCGCGGTCGCGCTCGCGGGGCGCTTCAGCGGTGTCTATCCGCAAGCCAGCCCCGGCGGCTGGCAGATCATCGGCGTGACCGCCACGCCGATGTGGGACCTGGGCCGCGCGCAGCCGGCGTTGCTGCAGCCGGGCTGCACGGTGCGCTTCGTCGATGTCTCGGGACAGGCCGCGCCAGCCATCGCGCCACCCGTTCCGGCCCCGGCGCCATCGGCCGCGCGCGAAGGGCCGGCCCTCGAGATCCATGCCATCGGCCTGCAGGCGCTGTTCCAGGACCTGGGCCGCCACGGGCTCGCGGGCCAGGGCGTCTCGGCCTCGGGCGCGATGGACCGCGGCGCGCTGCGCGTGGCCAACCGCCTCGTGGGCAATGCCAGCGACGCGGCCTGCATCGAGATCGTCGGCGCGGGCTTTCGCTTCAGCTGCCGCGGCGATGCGGTGGTGGCCTTCGCGGGTGCCGACGTGCCGCTGCAACTGCGCAGCGCCGGTGGCATGCGCTGGACGGTGCCCACGCACGAGGCGATCGCGCTGGCCGACGGCGACAGCCTCACGGTCGGCGAACCGCGCGCGGGCCTGCGCAGCTACCTCGCGGTGCGCGGCGGCTTCGAGGTGGCGCCCGTGCTCGGCAGCGCCGCCACCGATACCCTGGCGCACATCGGCCCGCCGCCGATCGTCGCGGGCGACCGTCTCGCGCTGCGTTCCGTGGCGCGCGGCGCCATCGTCGGCCTGCCCGACGCCGCGCCGCCCGCGCTGCCGACCGTGCACGAGGAGGTGGTGCTCGACGTGGTGCTGGGCCCGCGCACCGACTGGTTCACGCCCGAGGCGGTCGCGCTGCTCGCGAGCCAGCGCTGGACCGTCACGCCGCAATCCAACCGCGTCGGCCTGCGGCTCGCGGGCGAGACACCGCTGGCGCGCCTCGACACCGCCGAGCTGCCCAGCGAGGGCACCGCGCTCGGCGCGATCCAGGTGCCGCCGAGCGGCCAGCCCGTGCTGTTCCTCGCCGACCATCCGCTGACCGGCGGCTACCCGGTGATCGGCGCCGTCGCCACCCACCACCTCGATCGCGCCGGCCAGATCCCGGTCGGCGCGCGCCTGCGTTTCAACCCGGTGCGCGCCTTCGACGCGCACTGCCTTCCCGCTCCTTCCTCCGACACGCCATGAAGAAAGTCCTGATCGCCAACCGCGGCGAGATCGCCGTGCGCATCGCGCGCGCCTGCGCCGACTACGGCGTGCGCTCGGTGGCCGTCTATGCCGACGCCGATTTCGACGCGCTGCACACGCGCGTGGCCGACGAGGCCCATGCGCTCGAGGGCACGCGCCCGGCCGACACCTACCTGGCCATCGACAAGCTGCTGGCCGCGGCCGCGCGCAGCGGCGCGGACGCGGTGCATCCGGGCTACGGCTTCCTCTCGGAGAGCGCGGCCTTCGCGCGCGCCGTGATCGAGGCCGGCCTGTGCTGGATCGGCCCGCCGCCGTCGGCCATCGAGGCCCTGGGCGACAAGGTGCAGGCACGCCGCATCGCGCTCGAGGTCGGCGCGCCGCTGGTGGCCGGCACGCCGGCGCCGGTGCGCGATGCGCAGGAGGTGCTGGCCTTCGCCGAGGCGCACGGCTTGCCGATCGCGATCAAGGCGGCCTTCGGCGGCGGTGGCCGCGGCCTCAAGGTCGCCTGGCGGCTCGACGAGGTGGCCGAGCTCTACGAGTCGGCGGTGCGCGAGGCCGTCACCGCCTTCGGCCGCGGCGAGTGCTTCGTCGAGCAGTTCCTCGACCGGCCGCGCCATGTCGAGGCGCAGGTGATCGCCGATACGCACGGCCGCGTGGTGGTGCTCGGCACGCGCGACTGCTCGCTGCAGCGGCGCAACCAGAAGCTGGTGGAGGAGGCACCCGCGCCCTTCCTGAGCGATGCGCAGCGCGAGCGCATCCACCGCGCCGCGCACGACATCTGCGCGCGCGCCGGCTATGTCGGCGCCGGCACGGTCGAGTTCCTGCTCGGGCCGACGGGCGCGATCTCCTTCCTCGAGGTCAACACGCGGCTGCAGGTCGAGCATCCGGTGACCGAGGAAACGACCGGCATCGACCTCGTGGTCGAGCAGCTGCGCATCGCCGACGGGCTGCCGCTGTCGGTCAGCGAGACGCCCGCGCCGCGCGGCCATGCCTTCGAGTTCCGCATCAACGCCGAGGACCCGGGCCGCGGCTTCCTGCCCACGCCCGGACCGGTGCGCCTGTTCGAGCCGCCCTCGGGCCCCGGCGTGCGCGTCGACACCGGCGTGGTCTCGGGCTCGAGCGTGCCGGGCAGCTTCGACTCGCTGATGGCCAAGCTGGTCGTCACCGGCGCCACGCGCGCGCAGGCGATGGCACGCGCGCGCCGCGCGCTGCGCGAGTTCCGCATCGAGGGCGTGGCCTCGGTGCTGCCGTTCCACCGCGCCGTGGTGGAGGCGCCCGACTTCGTGGCCGAGGACGGCTTCAAGGTCCACACGCGCTGGATCGAGACCGACTTCGCGCAGCCGCTGGCCGCGGCCGTGCGCGCCGAGCCCGTGCGCGATGCCGCGCTGCTGCGCACGGCGGTGGAGATCGACGGCCGGCGCGTGACGCTGGGCCTGCCGCCGGCGCTGCTGCGCGGCATCGGCGATGCGCCCGCCGCACCGTCGTCATCGCCGCAGCCCGAGGAGGCCGCAGACCCCGCCGCCGTGGCCGCGCCCATCACGGGCACGCTTCAGGCGTGGACCGTGGACGAAGGCTCGCTGGTCGCGCAGGGCGACCCGATCGCGGTGATGGAGGCGATGAAGATGGAGGTGCAGGTCGTGGCCCACCGCGCGGGCCGGCTCGCGCGGCTGGCCGCGGGCGCGGCGCCGGTGGTGGCGGGCACGCCCATCGCGCGCATCGGCTGAGCGTTCAAGGGCGGACCATCTTGCAGTCGGTACCCTGCGCCAGTTCGTTGCCGCTGTAGACCGCGTCGGTGCGGAAGCCGTAGTTCGTGCCTTCCCAGCCCAGCTTCACCGTCTTGCCGTCGACCGGCGCGATGGTGTTGACCACCTGCGGCAGCAGCAGCTGGTGGTCCTCGCCGCGCATGCGAACCGGGCCCACCACCGAGTCGTAGCTCAGGTCCTCGAGCGCGCGCGCCACCTTCACCGTGTCGGTGCTCGCGGCCTTCTCGATCGCGGCCGCGAGCAGGCGCGGCGTCATGTCGATGCGCGGCGCGAGGAAGTCCTTGCCGGTCTTGGCCTTGTAGGCCTTGGCCAGCGCATCGACCTTCGGCGTGCCGGCCTGGCCCGGATGCCATTCGGCGACCCAGGTGAGCTGGCCCAGCTTCGCCTGCGACACCGCCGTGACCGTGCCCGGCACCGAACCCGCGCTGTGGTTGAAGTAGCGCAGGTCGTAGCCGGCATCGCCCGCGGCCTTGAGCAGCAGCGTCATGTCCTGGCCCCAGTTGCCGGTGATGACCGAGTCGGCTCCGCTCTGCTTGATGTTGGCGATGTAGGGCGAGAAGTCCTTGACCCGGCCGATCGGATGCAGCGCCTCGCCCACGAACTGGATGTCGGGCCGCGCCAGGCCCACGAGCTGGCGCCCGTAGCTGGCCCACTGCTTGCCGTGCGCGTAGTCCTGGTTCAGCAGGTAGACCTTCTTCACCTCGGGCGTCTTCTTGATGTAGTTGGCCAGTGCCTTCATCTTCATCGCCGTGTTGGCCTCGGTCTGGAAGTGCCAGAAGCTGCAGGCCTTGCCGGTCATCTCGGGATCGATCGACGAGTGGTTGAGCACCAGCAGTTCCTTGCCCGGGTTGCGCTGGTTCCAGCGCGCCACCGCCTGCACCAGCGCCGTCACCACCGAGGAGCCCGAGCCGCCGGTCACGATGGCCTTCGCGCCCTGGTCGATCGCGGCCTGCAGCGCGCTCTGGCTCTCCTGCGCCGAGAGCTTGCTGTCGAACTGCAGCAGCTGCAGCTTCGTGCCGCCGAGCACGCCGCCCTTCGCGTTGATCTCCTCGATCGCGTACTGCGTGTGCATCAGCATCAGCTCGCCGACGTTGGCGAAGGGACCCGAGAGCGGGTCGATGTAGGCGAGCTTGTAGGTCTGCTGGGCCTGCGCGGTGCCTGCGGCACCGGTGGCGATCAGGCAGGCGAGCGCGATCCGCGCCAGGGGCGCCGGGTGGAACTTCATGGTGTGTCTCCTGGGATGGGTGGTCAGTGGCCGGTGCGCAGCCCGATCACGCGGCTCGCGAGCTTCGTGAGCTCGGCCACCACCTCGTCGGGCGAGAGCCGTCCGCCCGGGCGGTACCAGCTGTAGAGGAAGCCCGGCAGGCTGCAGGCCGCGAGCGCGGTGATCTTGGTCTCGTCGAAATCGAGGTCGCCGTCGCGCCGCGCCTGTTCGAGCAGCGGGCACAGCAGGTCGTAGAAGTGGTGCGCGAGCTTCTTCTGCGCGGCCAGGTATTCGGGCCGGTAGACCTGCGGTTCGCGGTACGGGAAGAAGGCGGCGGGGTGATGCGCGACGGTGGCGCGGATCAGCCGCTCGATGCCCTCGAGCACCTTCTCGCTCGCGCGGCGCGGATCGTCGGCCGCGAAGTCGAGCGCGGTGAAGCAGTCGACCGCGGGGCGCCAGGAGATGGTCTCGAAGATCTCCTGCTTGTCGCGGAAGTAGTAATAGACGAAGGGCTTCGTGACGCCGAGCGCGCGCACGATCTGCGCCATGGTGGTGTTGGCGTAGCCCTGTGCCGCGAACAGCTGCGTGGCGGCCTGCAGGATGCGCTCGCGCTGCAGGTCGGTGCCCTGCGTGGCGGCGCGCTGGCGGCCGGTGCCCTGCGGCAGGTCGGGGCGCGCCGTGAGGGCCGCGGCCTCCGTCGCATGCGCCTCGTGCATGCCCTGCATGCCTGGCGCGCGTGGAGGATCGTCCTGCTCCGCGCGCGCCTTGCGCCCAGAGGGTTTGTGCCGTGTCGCGGAAGTTATACCCATGGGTAGGATTGTTCGTGCACCATCCGGCGATGGCAAGCGCCCGCCAGGCGCGAGCGGCTATCGATAACCCTGAGAAAGTGACGCCATGGAGACAACCGACGAACCCTTGCTGCGCGCGCTCCCGCCGCGCGCGCAGCAACCGCTGCACGACTACCTGCGCGCCCATGCGCGCGAGCGCGGCGAGCATCCGGCCTGCCACTGGTACGGCCATGCGATGAGCTGGCGCGAACTGGACCGCGCGAGCGATGCCTTCGCCGCGCGGCTGCAGGCCCTGGGCGTGCGCAAGGGCGAGCCGGTGGTGCTGTTCCTCAACAACTGCCCGCAGTACCTGGCGGCGCACTTCGGCATCCAGAAGATCGGCGCCATCGTCTGCCCCAGCGGGCCGCTCAACAAGGAGCACGAGCTCGCCTACCAGGTCAACGACCTGAAGGCGCGCGTGATCGTCGCGGCCGCGCCGCTGCTGCCGGTGGTCGAGAAGGTGAAGCCCGGCAGCGCGCTCGAACACGTGTTCGTCGTGCACTACGCCGACCTCTTGCCCAAGACGCCTGAGACGCCCGCGCTCGACCTGCCGGCCGAACTCGCGGCCGAGCGTAGCGCCGAACGCACGGTGCCCGCGGGCTGCGAGGACTTCCTCGCCGTCATGAACGCCGATGCGAAGCCGCAGCCGGTGGCGATCGCCATGGACGACGTCGCGCTCATGACCTACACCTCGGGCACCACCGGCTTGCCCAAGGGCGCGATGCTCAGCTACGGCAATGCGCTGTTCAAGACCCGCGCCGCGGCAGACTGCAACGGTGTCGGGCCCGACGACGTGCTGCTGTCGATCGCGCCGCTGTATCACATCGCCGGCATGCTGATGGGCGTCAACGTGCCGGTGCTCACGGGCGCGGCCTCGGTGCTGCTGCACCGCTTCGATCCGCGCGCGGCGCTGCAGGCCATCGCGCGCCACCGCGTGAGCTGGTGGTACAGCATCGCGCCGATGAACGTGGCCTGCATGCAGCTGCCCGACATCGCGGGCTTCGACCTCGCGAGCCTGCGCATGAACCCGGTCACCAGCTTCGGCATCGCCTTCACCGAGCCGCTGGCCGCGCAGTGGCGTTCGCATGCGCCGAACTGCACCTCCTTCGAGGCCGCCTACGGCCTGAGCGAAACCCACACCTGCGACACCTACACGCCGCGCCATGCGCCGCGCTGGGGCACGCAGGGCGTGGCGGTGCCGGGCGTGACGATCCGCATCGTCGACACGGAAACGCAGGCCGACATGCCCACCGGCGAGGTCGGCGAGATCGTGCTGACCAGCCCGGGCTCGTTCAAGGGCTACTGGAACAAGCCCGAGGCCACGGCCGCCACGCTGCGCGACGGCTGGGTGCACACGGGCGACATGGGCAAGCTCGACGCCGACGGCTACCTCAGCTTCATCGGCCGCTTCAAGGAGATGATCAAGGTCTCGGGCTACAGCGTGTTCCCCGAGGAGGTGGAAACCATCCTCATCAAGCATCCGGCCGTGGCGCAGGCCGCCGTGATCGCGCAGCCCGATCCCGAGAAGGGCGAGGTGGTCAAGGCCTTCGTGGTGCGCAAGCCCGGCGCCGAGATCGCGGCCGAGGCACTGATCGCCTGGTCGCGCGAGAACATGGCGAGCTACAAGGCGCCGCGCTTCGTGAGCTTCATCGATGCATTGCCCACCACCGGCGCCGGCAAGGTGCTGCGCCGGCTGCTCAAAGACAAGAACTGAAAGACCCCGCGTGTTTTCCAAAGTCCTGATTGCCAACCGCGGCGAGATCGCCGTGCGCCTGGTGCGCGCCCTGCGCGACCTCGGCATCGCCAGCGTGGCCGTGCATGCGCGCGACGACGCCTCGGCCCTCCACGTGCAGCTGGCCGACGTGGCGCTCGCGCTCGACGCGACCGGGCCCGCGGCCTACCTCGACATCGGCGCGCTGATCGCGGCCGCGAAGGCGCAGGGCTGCGACGCGGTGCATCCGGGCTACGGCTTCCTCAGCGAGCGCGCCGACTTCGCGCAGGCCTGCGCCGATGCGGGCCTGGTCTTCATCGGGCCCACGCCCGAGCAGCTCGCCCTGTTCGGCGACAAGGCGCGCGCGCGCGAACTGGCCACGCGCTGCGAGGTGCCCGTGATGCCCGGCAGCGCGGGCGCGGTGACGCTCGCGCAGGCGCAGGCCTTCTTCGCCGAGCAGCAGGCGCAGGGCGCGGGCGTGATGGTCAAGGCCATCGGCGGCGGCGGCGGGCGCGGCATGCGCGCGGTGCTCGAGGCCGGCGAGCTGGCCGAGGCGCATGCGCGCTGCATGTCGGAAGCGCGCGCGGCCTTCGGCATCGAGGGCGTGTACGTCGAGCGGCTGATGCGCGATGCGCGCCACATCGAGGTGCAGGTGCTCGGCGACGGCAAGGCCGTGGCCAGTCTCGGCGAGCGCGAGTGCACCCTGCAGCGGCGCTTCCAGAAGCTGGTGGAGATCGCGCCCAGTCCCTCGCTGCCCGAGGCGCTGCGCGCGCAGCTCACGCAGGCCGCGCTGCGCATGGCCCGGGCCGTGGGCTATCGCGGGCTCGGCACCTTCGAGTTCCTGGTCGACGCGGCCTCGGCCACGCTGCCCTTCGTCTTCATCGAGGCCAATCCGCGGCTGCAGGTCGAGCACACGGTGACCGAGGCCGTGACCGGGCTCGACCTGGTGCAGCTGCAGATCGCGGTGGCGGCCGGTGAGTCGCTGGCCACGCTCGGCATCGAGGCCGACCGCACCGCGGCGCAGCGCGGCTTCGCGCTGCAGTGGCGCATCAATGCCGAGACCCTCGATGCGCAGGGCCAGGCGCGGCCCTCGGGCGGCACGCTCGCGCGCTTCGAGCTGCCCGCCGGGCCCGGCGTGCGCGTCGACACGCACGGCTATGCGGGCCTGGCGCCCTCGCCGCACTACGACACGCTGCTGGCCAAGCTGATCGTGCATGCGCCTTCGGCGCGCTTCGCCGATGCACTGCGCCGCTCGCTGCGCGCGCTCGACGAGTGCCGCATCGAGGGCATCGCCACCAACCTGCCGCTGCTGCGCGCGATCGCCGCGCGGCCCGAGTTCTCGACGCAGGCGGTGCACACGCGCTTCGTCGAGGCGCACCTGGGCGACCTGCTGGCGGCCGCAACGGCGTTCGAGAAACGCGCGAAGGAGATCGCGCCGGTCGTCGCGCAGGTCGCAACTCCCGAGATCGATGACGTGGACGACGGCCTCACGGTCAAGGCCCCGATGCCCGCGAAGCTGGTGCAGTTCGAGGTCGCGGTCGGCGACGTGCTGCCCGCGGGCGCGCAGCTCGGCGTGCTCGAGGCCATGAAGATGGAACACCTGCTGCACGCGCCCACCGCGGGCCGCGTGGTGGCGCTGCTGGCCGCGCCCGGCGACTACCTGGTCGAGGGCCAGTCGCTGCTGCGGCTGGAGGCGGTCGACGCGCAGGCCGTGCACAACGAGGCGCGCGCCGCGCACGACCTCGACGCGATCCGGCCCGACCTGAAGAAGGTCATCGACCGCCATGCGTTCACGCTCGACGAGAACCGCCGGGCCGCCGTCGACAAGCGCCATGCGCAGGGCGGGCGCACCGCGCGCGAGAACATCGCCGACCTCTGCGACAGCGCGTCCGATCCCGGCAACTTCATCGAGTACGGCGCGCTCGCCATCGCGGCGCAGACGCGCCGCCGCACGCTCGAGGATCTGGTCGCCAACACGCCGGCCGACGGCATGGTGACCGGCATCGGCAGCATCAACGCGAGGCAGTTCGGCCCCGAGAAGTCGCGCTGCGCCGTGCTGGCCTACGACTACACGGTGCTGGCCGGCACGCAGGGCATGCGCAACCACCACAAGACCGACCGGCTGCTCGCGGTGGCGCACCAGCTGCGGCTGCCGGTGGTGCTGTTCGCCGAGGGCGGCGGCGGCCGGCCCGGCGATACCGACATGCCGATCGTGGCGGGCCTCAACAACCACACCTTCAGCCAGTTCGCCGCGCTCTCGGGCAAGGTGCCGGTGGTCGGCATCGTGCATGGCCGCTGCTTCGCGGGCAACGCGGCGCTGCTGGGCTGTGCCGACGTGATCATCGCCACGAAGGGCAGCAACATCGGCATGAGCGGCCCCGCGATGATCGAGGGCGGCGGCCTCGGCAGCTTCGCGCCCGAGCAGATCGGGCCGAGCAGCGTGCAGTCGCGCAACGGCGTGATCGACATCCTTGTGGAGGACGAGGCCGCGGCGGTCGCGGCCGCGAAGCAGTACCTGTCGTACTTCCAGGGGCCGGTCGCCGACTGGCAGTGCGCCGACCCGCGCGCCTTGCGCCACGTGGTGCCCGAGAACCGGCTGCGCGTGTACGACGTGCGCGCCGCGATGCGCGGCGTGGCCGACACCGGCTCGCTGCTCGAGCTGCGCGCGGGCTTCGGCGCGGGCATCGTGACGGCGCTCGCGCGCATCGAAGGCAGGCCCGTCGGGCTGATGGCCAACAACCCGCACCACCTGGGCGGCGCGATCGACGTGGAGGCGGCCGACAAGTCGGCGCGCTTCATGCAGCTGTGCAATGCGCATGGCCTGCCGATCGTCTCGCTGTGCGACACGCCGGGCTTCATGGTCGGCCCCGAGATCGAGGCGCAGGCGCAGGTGCGCCATGTCTGCCGCATGTTCATGGTGGCCTCGCACCTGCGCGTGCCCTTCTTCGCGGTGGTGCTGCGCAAGGGCTACGGCCTGGGCGCGCAGGCGATGACGGCCGGCGGCTTCGACGCGCCGGTGTTCACCGTGGCCTGGCCCACGGGCGAGTTCGGCGCGATGGGGCTCGAGGGCGCGGTGCGGCTGGGCTTCCGCAAGGAGCTGGCCGCGGCCGCCGAAGGGGCCGAGCGCGACGCGCTGTTCAAGCAGCTGGTGGCGCAGCAGTACGAGAACGGCGAGGCGATCCACATGGCGCAGACGCTGGAGATCGACGCCGTGATCGATCCCGCGCAGACGCGCGACTGGCTGGTGCGCGGGCTGGCCTCGGCCGCCGGGCGGCGCGAGGAGGCGGTCGCGCCCTACGTCGACACCTGGTAACCCGCGCGCAGACCTTGTCACGCGCAGTGACAAGGCGGCTCCGTACACTCTGGCGCTTTCGCCCGAGGAGCATGACGCTGGTTTCACATGGATTCGCCGGGATCGGCGCCAGGCTTGCGGCGGGCACGCTGTGCCTGGCGCTGCTCGCCACCGCCGCCTGCGCGGCGCCGTCGGGGGATGCCCCGGCATCTTCCGCCTCCGCGCCGGCCTCGCATTCGCCGGTGGCGGCCGACCACTGGGTCGGCAGCTGGGCCTCGGCGCCGCTGGACTTCCGCCAGATCTCGCCGCTGGGCAGGCCGCCGCCGGTCGCGCCCGACGACCGCGCCTTCCCCGGCCTCACCTTGCGCCAGCAGCTGCAGCCCAGCGTGGGCGGCGAGCGGCTGCGCGTGCGTTTCTCCAACCGCTTCGGCACGGCGCCGCTGGGCGTGACGGCCGCGAGCGTGGCGCGCGGCACCGGCGGCGGCGCGATCTCGCCGTCCTCGCTGCGCGCGCTGCGCTTCGACGGCCGGCCGGGCATCGTCATCGCGCCCGGCGCCGAGGCCTGGAGCGACGGCGTCGACTTCGCGGTCGAGGCCGGGCAGACGCTGGTGGTCAGCAGCTACTACGAGCGCTCCACGCCGCTGTCGACGGTGCATCTGCAGCCGAGCAACGCCACCTGGATGTCGAACGGCAACGCGGTGGCTGCGGCGCGGCTGCCCGAGGTGCAGCGGGTGCCGGTCAACGCCTTCGTGACGGGCGTGGACGTCTGGGCCCCGCGCGCGATCCGCACCGTGGTGGCCTTCGGCGATTCGATCACCGCGGGCGGGCTCGACGGCGAGGGCGGCGGCAATTCGTACCCGCAGCAGCTCGCGACGCTGCTGCGCAAGGGACCGGGTTCGGCGCGCGAGGTGGCGGTGCTCAACGTCGGCATCGGCGGCAACCGGCTGCTCTACGGCGGCGCGGGTCGCAGCGGCCTCGCGCGCTTCGGCGACGACGTGCTGGGCCAGAGCGGCGTCACGCACGTGATCGTGCTGATGGGCACCAACGACATCGGCCGCACCGCCTTCATCGGGCTGCCGGGGCAGGCCGTGCCGGCCGGCGAGATCCCCACGCCCGAGCAGCTCGAGGCCGGGCTGCAGCAGCTCGTGCGGCAGGCGCGCGAGCGCGGGCTCAAGGTGCTGCTGGGCACCATCCCGCCGTTCAAGGGTTCGTCGTACTGGAACGAACACACCGAGGCGCTGCGCGGCGCGGTCAATCGCTGGATCCGTGGCCGCCAGGACGTGGACGCGGTGGCCGACTTCGATGCCGCGCTGCGCGATCCCGCGCAGCCGCTGGCGCTGCTGCCGGCCTACGACAGCGGCGACCACCTGCATCCCAACGCCGCGGGCTTCACGGCCATGGCGGGCGCGGTCGATCTGCAGGAATTGCGGGAATAGGCCTACGCGCGTCGGCCGCCGCCTGCAGGCGGCGCGCCGGGCGGCGCGTCACAGCTCTACACAAGATTTCGCGTGGCGCTTACAGGCGGTTCACAAGGCACCGGCAGCATGAAGGCTCCTCCAACAACTCATGGAGCCTAGCCATGAAGAAACTCGCAGCCATCGCTTTTTCCGTTGCCGCCACCTCGCTGTTCTCGGTGGGCGCGCTCACGCTGCCGACGGCCGCCCAGGCGCAGCCGGTGGTGACCATCCAGGTGCCGCCGCCGCCGCCGCGCTACGAGCGCGTGCCGCCGCCGCGCCGCGGCTATGTCTGGGCCCCGGGCCACTACGAGTGGCGTGGCGGCCGCCATGTGTGGATCGGCGGCGTCTGGGTGCGCGCCCGCCCGGGCTATGCCTACCGCGCGCCCGAATGGCGCCAGGACGGCGGCCGCTGGGTCTACAGCTCGGGCCGCTGGGACCGCGACGGCGACGGCGTGCCGAACCGCTACGACCGCCGGCCGAACAATCCGAATCGCAACTGACGCGGCCGGCACGAAAAAGCCCCCGGGGCGGCCTGCATGGGCCGCGCCGGGGGCTTTTGCTTTCGGGTCTGCGCCCGCTCAGCGGAACACGACGGTGCGATGCCCGTTGAGCAGCACGCGGTGCTCGCTGTGCCACTTCACCGCGCGCGCCAGCACCTGGCTCTCGGTGTCGCGGCCGCGGGCCGTGAGGTCCTCGACGGTGTCGGTGTGGTCGGCGCGCGCCACGTCCTGCTCGATGATCGGGCCCTCGTCGAGGTCGGCCGTCACGTAGTGGGCGGTGGCGCCGATCAGCTTCACACCGCGGTCGTGCGCCTGGTAGTAGGGCTTGGCGCCCTTGAAGCTCGGCAGGAACGAGTGGTGGATGTTGATCGCGCGGCCGGCCAGGCTCTGGCACAGGTCGTTGCTGAGGATCTGCATGTAGCGCGCCAGCACCACGAGCTCGGCGCCCTCGGCCTCGATGATCTCGAGCTGCTTCGCCTCGGCCTGCGCCTTGGTCGCGGCCGTCACCGGGATGTGGTGGAAGGGCACGTTGTAGCTGGCGGCCAGCTGGTAGAAGTCGCGGTGGTTCGAGACGATCGCGCGCACGTCGATGGCCAGCAGGCCGCTCTTCCAGCGGAACAGCAGGTCGTTGAGGCAGTGGCCTTCCTTGCTGACCAGGATCACCGTCTTCATCGGCTGGGCGGCCGCCTGCAGCTGCAGGGTCATGCCGAAGCCCTGGGCGAAGGCGGCGAGCTGCTCGCGCAGCGCGGCCTCGCCGAGCTCGGCGCAGGCGAAGCGCACGCGCATGAAGAACAGGCCCGTGTCGTGGTCGTTGTACTGGGCGGCCTCTTCGATATTGCCGCCGCGCTCCAGCAGGAAGCCCGAGACGGCATGCACGATGCCCGTACGGTCGGGGCAGGAGAGGGTGAGGATGTAGGCAGGGGTGGTGGTCATGGTCAGGGGCGTGATTGTCGCAGGGGTGCCAGAATGCCGTTCTCCCCGTCCGCCACGCCCCTTTTTCCCGGGGCGCCTGCCGTTCGGCGACGGGGCCTTCCACATCCCGACGAGACACACAGGAGCACGCGCATGGCCTACCAGGACTTCAACATGGACAACCAGTGGTTGCCCTTCACCCCGAACCGTCATTTCAGGAAGGACCCGCGGGTCTTCGTGGCGGCCGACGGGATGGAGTTCACCACCCACGACGGCCGCAAGGTGATCGACGGCATCTCCTCGCTGTGGTGCGTGGGCGCGGGCCACAACCGCAAGCCGATCAACGAGGCGATCAAGCAGCAGCTCGACACGCTCGACTACGCCACCGCCTTCCAGATCAGCAACGACAAGGCCTTCCGCGCGGCCGAGATGATCGCCGCGCTGGCCCCCGGCGACCTCAACAAGGTGCTGTTCTGCAACTCCGGCAGCGAGGCCGCCGACACCTCGATGAAGGTGGCGCTGGCCTACCACCGCGCACGCGGCGAGGGCCACCGCAACGTCTTCATCGGCCGCGAGCGCGGCTACCACGGCGTGGGCTTCGGCGGCATGTCGGTGGGCGGCATCCCGGGCAACCGCAAGGTGTTCGGCTCGGCCTTCCTGCCGCGCGTGGACCACATGCGCTTCATCCACGACCCGGTCAACAACGCCTACATCCACAACCAGGAACCGGTGTGGGCCGAGGACCCGCTGGTCGAGCTCGAGACCCGCATCCTGCCGCTGCACGACCCGAGCAACGTGGCCGCGATCATCGTCGAGCCGGTGGCCGGCTCGGCCGGCTGGTACCTGCCGCCGCAGGGCTACCTCAAGCGCCTGCGCGAGATCTGCGACAAGCACGGCATCCTCCTGATCTTCGACGAGGTCATCACGGGCTTCGGCCGCATGGGCACCAACTTCGCGTCGGACTACTTCGGCGTGGTGCCCGACATGCTGAACTTCGCCAAGTGCGTGACCAACGGCGTGATCCCGCTGGGCGGCGTGATCTGCCGCGACAAGCTCTACGACGCGATGATGAAGACCGACGCGCCCGAGCACGTGGTCGAGTTCTTCCACGGCTACACCTACTCGGGCCACCCGGTGGCCTGCGCGGCGGCGATCGCCACGCTCGAGCTGTTCGAGAAGGAAAGCCTGTTCCCGCGCGCCGGCGAGATGGGCAAGCTCCTGGGCGACGCCTTCCACGGCACCTTCAAGGGCCTGCCCAACGTGATCGGCATTCGCAGCCTCGGCCTGGCCGCGGCGGTCGAGCTGGCGCCGATCGCGGGCGCGCCCGGCAAGCGCGCCTACGACGTGTTCCTCGACTGCTTCCACAAGGGTTCGCTGGTGCGGCCCGCGGGCGACGTGCTGGTGATCGCGCCCCCGTACATCGTCGAGAAGTCGCACATCGACACGCTGGTGAACACGCTGGCGGATTCGATCAAGGCGCACGCCTGATCCTGGTCTTTCCCGCGGCCCGCAACGGGCCGCGGACGCACCCCCGCCACGGGGGCGCGCCCCCCGATCGGCACCCTGCGAGGTGCACAAGATCGGGGCGACCGCACTGTCCGGCCATCCAGTGCTCACCACTGGTTTGTACTCATAGGTACTACTGATTTCCGGAATAGCCAGCTTGGTGGCCCGATCCATAGCATTCTCTTTACAAAGAAGTAGCACTTTTCGTTTAAGTGTTCTTCCTCCTGAAAGGAGAGCTGCCATGCCTCGTGCAATCCGTGCCGCCGTGTCCCGGTGTCCCGATCTCCGCCGTGGTGCGCGCTGGGCCGCCACGGTGCACGTGGGCCTGATGGTGGCGCTGCTGCTGGTGGCGGCGCCGCGCGCGCAGGCCAACAACGTCGGCGAGAACGCCGCCTGGCAGTTCCAGACCAGCACCGACAAGGTCAACCAGGCCGCGGTGCAGGACATGATCCGCAAGCAGAAGAGCGGCTACTACGCGGCGCCGGTCTACAACACCACGGTCGGCCGCCAGTACAACTGCAACGTCTCGGCGACCTCGACCGGCAACGACGGCAACAACAGCACGGTCGCCAACTCGCCCGCGAATGCCGGTGCGCGCTCGGGCGCCACGGGCAACGACAGCAACAGCGCGGTCGGCACGCTCGGCGCCGCGGTGGTGGGCACCAACCAGGCCAATGCGGGCACGGTGGGCTCGGCGGTCGTCGGCGGCACCAGCACGCAGGTGCAGGGCGCGGCCTGGCAGGCGCTGAACTCGGCCCAGGGCAACACCGGTGCGCAGACGGCGGGCGTGAGCGGCAGCGCCGCCTGCGCCTTCGGCGTGCTCAACTGAACGGGGGCGCCATGCAGCACATCTCGCCCCACGCCCGCCGGGCGGTCTTTCTCGCGGGCCCTCTCGCCGGCGTGCTGGTGCTGGCCGGCTGCGTCTCGGCGCCGCAGCAGCGCTTCGCGCCCAACGAGGCGCCGGTGGTGCTCGGCCCCTCGGTGCGCGACAACGTCACGCCGATGGAGCCGGTGCTGGCCTGCTTCGCCGACCACATCGCGGCCACGCGCCGGCCCGAGGTGGTGATCGGCGTGGGCGACGTGAAGGACTACACCGGCAAGTACAGCATCAACGAAGGCAACGCGATCACGCAGGGCGGCGCGCTGATGGTCTATTCGGCCCTCGGCAAGCTCGGCGGCGCGGTGCGCATCGCCGAGCGCTTCGACCCGGTGATCGCCGAGCGAGAACTGGCCTACGCCGACCGGCGCCAGCTCGGCGACGGCCGCACGCACCAGCTCGGCGGCGGGCCGGGCGGCGGCGCGCAGGTGGTGCCGTGGATGCCGTACTTCGGCGGCACGATCAACAAGTCCGATTACTTCATCGTGGGCGGCATCACCGAGCTCAACTACAACATCAACTCGGGCGGCGCCGAGGTGGCGGTGAACCAGGTCGGCGTGAAGGCGCGCACCTTCACCCAGTCGGTGGGCGTGGACCTGCGCATCGTCGACACGCGCTCGCTGATGGTGGTGCGCACCGTGAGCCTCACCAAGCAGTTCAACGGCTACGAGGTCGGGCTCAACGTGTTCCGCTTCTTCGGCAGCCGGCTCTACGACGTCGACATCGGCGCCAAGGGCCAGGAGCCGGTGCAGATGGGCGTGCGCGCCGCGCTCGAGGAAGGCGTGGTGCGGCTCATGGCCGCGGTCACGCAGGTCGACCACCGGCCCTGCATGACCCTGCGCCCCGGTGGCGGCGAGCAGATCCCGCTGGTGCCGGCCGAGCAGCTGCGCAAGGTGCAGAATCCGGCCGACGCGAGCACCGGTGCCGGCGCCGCGCCGCCGGTGGTGCAGGCGAGCCCCGGCGTGGCCGTCAATGCCGCGGGATCGGGCGGCGCGCGGCTGACCGGCGCCGCGCTGCAGGTGGCCTTCGACTTCGGCGCCACCACGCTCGGCGGCAGCGCGCTGGCGCAGATCGACCAGGTGGCGGCGGCCGCGAAGAAGGGCGCCACCGACATCGTGCTGGTGGCGCGCGACACCGAGAACTGGGACGCGCGCAAGCGCGACGAGCTCACCGACCAGCGCATCGCCGCCGTGACCTCGGCACTGGCCAACCGCGGCATCGCGCCGGGCGCGATCACGGTGCTGTGGCGGCCCGACGCGGCCGATACCTCGATCCACCGCGACGGGCCTGGACTGCAGGAGGTCGCGAAGCTGCGCGTGGGCGCCGCGGTGGTGGGCGGTTTGCAGGCGCCGGCGCCGGCGGCCGCTTCCTCCGCACCGGCGACCAGCGCGACCGGCGCGCCGGCACCCGCCACCGGCGGCGACCGCGCCGCCGCACCGCCGGCCGCGCAGGCCGAGCCCGCCGCGGCCTCCGAAACCGTCGAGAGCCGCGCGGCCACGGCCGCGGCCAACCCCGACCCCGCCGCCGGCCCGGGCCGCGGCAGCTGATCCATCCGCGAACCGTCCCGGCGCGTCCCGTGCAGCGGGCCCGCGCGGGGGCGCTCGCGCCCGCCGTTTTCTTCCTGGCCTTCGTTCTTCTTCCTTTCCGTCCGTTCGTTCATCCGTTTTCCGTCGTCCACATCGCCATCCCACCCGAGGAGTCACTCCATGAAAGCACGCAAGATCCGCAGCCGGGGCGCACGCCAGCCCGCCATCCGCCTCAACCGCATTGGTTCCGCCGTCGCGGCGGCCCTGCTCGCCGCCGGTGCCGCGCAGGCTGCCGACACCTCGGTCGATGCGGCCCTCAACGGCTCGGTGGCCGGCACGCCGATGGTCAATTCGCAGCCCACCAACAGCGGCGCGGTGAGCGCGGGCATCACCGGCGCCACCGGCGGCACCATCGTCACGGGCACGCCCTCGAATCCCAACCCGGTCGCGGCCGCCACCAGCGGCAACCTGATCGGCGCGAGCGCCACCGGCAACGCCTTCGCCAACGCGATCCAGCCGCTGTCGAGCACGCCGCCGGCCACGCCGGTGGACAACGCGGCCTCGCTGGGCGTGGCGAACAACAGCGGCGCGATCACCAGCGGCGTCGCCAGCAGCAAGCTCGCGGTCGAGCTCAACAACTTCCAGAGCGGCAGCGCGAGCGCCACCGACAACACGATCTCGGCCTCCAGCACCATCAACCAGGGCAGCTCGCTCGTGACCGGCAGCGCGATGGCCGGCGCGACCGGCATCACGGGCAGCGCGGCGCTGACCTTCCCCGGTGGCACCCCGCTGTTCGACGCCCAGGGCAACCTGGTCGTGACCTCGCTGCAGCGCGGCGTCGGCGGCCCCTCGGGCGCGACGCTGGCCGGCAACATGATCGACCTGATGCTGACCTCCAGCGGCGCGAACACCGTGACCGCGGCGGCAGCGCTCGACCGCAACACGCTGTCGGCCACGCTCAAGGGCAACAGCGCCAGCAGCGCGGCCGAGGTCCAGGCCGGCGGCGCGCCGAGCTTCGCGGGCGCGGCCGTGGTGTCGAACCTGCAGGTCAACGGCGACGGCATCCTCGCCGCGGTCAAGCACGTGGCCGACAACAGCGGCTCCACCGTGCTGGGCCTGGTCAACGGCCTGGGCGGCGGCGCGGTCAACACGCTGCAGGGCTCGCTGTCGGTGCAGGGCAACGCGATCTCGAGCGCGGCCACCGGTAACGAGGCGCTCTCGGCCACCGCCGGCACGGCCGGCAACCGCGTGGTGGTCGGCGCCGGCGTGTCGGTCGCGGGCACGGGCACCGCGGGCATCAACAACAGCGTGCACGGCGGCGTGGCCGTCACGAGCAAGCTCGACGCCGATCTCGCGGTGCTCAACAGCCAGGGCAACCTGCGCACCGAGCTGGTCGCGCAGACGGTGAGCGGCCAGGTGCTCGCCGGGGTGCAATCGCTCGACAAGGGCGGCCTCGCGCTCAAGGACAACGCGGTCGGCGCGGCGGCGACCGGCAACATCGCCTCGAGCGCGATCGTGCCCGGCGCGGGCGCGGCCTCGTTCGCGGGCACCGCGGGCATTTCGAACCAGCAGTCCAACTCGGAATCGGCGGTGACGGCCCGGATCGGCACCACGCCAGCGGACGGCGCGGTGATCGCGGCCCAGACCGGCGACGGCGTGACCGGCCTGACCAATGCCAGCACGGTCGCGGTCTCGGGCAATACCGCGGCCGCCACCGCGCGCGGCAACCAGGCCGACCAGCGCCTCGCGCTCGAGGCCAACACCATGACGCTGGGCGGCGGCAGCGACAACGTCGCGCTCACCGGCGGCACCAGCGCCGACGGGCGCGTGTCGGCAAGCGGCCCGGCCACCCTCACCAACCTGCAGGGCAACTACAACAACAGCACGACCACCGCGCTGAACCAGGGCTCGAAGATCTGGCTCACCGCGAACTCGCTCGGCGGCGTGACCGACAGCGCGCTCTCGCTGACCGGCAATCGCCAGGAGGCGGTGGCGGTGGGCAGCGGCGCGACCAGCGACCTCTCGCTCAAGGGCAACGCGGTCGGCACTGGCGCCGGCATCGCCAGCGTGCAGATGAACGACGGCAGCTCCTCGACCGGCGCGCTGCTCAACGTCGCCGAAGCGCGCATCGCGGTCGGCTCCGACCTCGTGCGCGGCTCGGCCGCGCTGACCGACAACCTGCAGCGCGGCATCGCCTACGGCAACTCCGTGACCAACACGCTGGGCGTCGCGGGCGGCGACCTCGCGGTCACGGCCGGCAAGGACCCGGCCTCGGTCGTCAACGTGAACGTCGCGAACAACCTGCCGTTCGACAACACGCTGGCGACGCAGCCGGCCGTGAACGCCTCCTACGGCATCCTCAGCAGCCAGTCGGTGCAGTCCACCGTCGGCGCCACCGCGGTCGGCGTGAACGCCTTCGCGGTCACGGTCGCCGGTGCGAACGGCGTCGACGCGGGCAGCGTGGCGAACGACCGCAACGTCTTCGTGGCGGCCGCCTACGGCAACGACGGCGCCAACGCGCTCAAGCTCGGCGCCAACAACATCGACGCTGGCGGCGGCTACGCGGCCGTGGCCAACGTGACCAACCTGCAGTCGGTGGCGGGCGCCTCGACCAAGATCGAGGCCAGCGCGGTCGGCGGCAACGCGGTGCGCACCATCGTCAGCGGCGGCTTGTCGGATGCATCGGTGTCGAGCAGCGGCAACCTGACCGAGGCGCTGGCCTACGGCAGCCGGGCCACCGGCAACACCGTGCAGGTGAGCGCGACCGGCATCGACACCGCGGGCCCCGTGATCCCGGGCGCCACGGTCGCCGGCGGCGCGATGACCACCGAGGCCTCGTTCAGCGTGCAGAACGGCCAGTCGGGCCAGGGCTCGGTGCTGGCCACGCGCAGCGGCGGCCCCGAGGTGCTGGTGCAGGTGGCGCAGGTCGCGGGCTCGGTCGGCGGCTCGAAGATCGACGCCGACAACAACGCCACCGTCGCCGCGGCCACGAGCAACAGCGCGGCCAACGGCGTGAGCGTGGACGCGCTCGGCATCGCCACCACCACCGCGGTGCAGAACCTGCAGTTCAGCAGCGCCAAGGTCGCCTCGGTCATCGGCCAGGAAGGCGCCCCGCTGGCCCTGCAGGGCGGCGTGCAGGTGCAGCTGGGCGGCAAGGGCGTGACCGACTCCCAGCTCTCGGTCGACGGCAACACGCTGCACGGCTCGGCCACCGGCAATGCCGCGGCCAACAGCATCGCGGTCAAGGGCAACGACATCGCCGCGGCCAGCCTGCTGCCGGTGGCCGGAGCGGCCAACACCACGATCCTGAGCGGCGCGATCGCCGACCACTCGCTGTCGAACGCGCAGCTCGCGATCGGCACGGCGCCGATCTCCTCCAAGGCCGCGGGCGCCTTCGGCATCTCGACCGCGGCGGGCATGCTGGTGGCGGACACCACGCTCAGCGTCTCGAACAACGACCAGAGCGCGAAGGCGGTGGCCAACACCGCGGCCAACGACCTCTCGCTGCAGGCCGCGAACGTCTCGGGACGCAGCGCGCTGCAGTCGGGCCAGGCCAGCATCGCGCCGGTGGAGGCGCGCTCCTTCGCGCAGGCCTACGCGCCCGGCTCGGTGAGCGACTCCTCGGTGCGCATCGCGGGCAACGCGAACACCGCGCTGGCCGTGTCCAACGACGCCACCAGCCGCATTGCGATCGCGGCCGACACCACCCCCGCCGGCGCGCCACTGCCGACCATCGTGCTGCAGGCCGCGCTGCCGGGCGACGGCGGCGTGGTCTCCGACCATGCGCTGATGAACCGCCAGTCGGCCGTGGGCGGCGCCAGCGCGCGCGCCGACACCGCGATCTACAACGCCGATCGCGCCGTGCCCGCCGCGGCGGGCGTGACCGACAGCGCGATCGCGATGACCGGCAACCAGACCCAGGCCGAGGCCGCGGGCAACCGCGCGGGCAATGCCGTCTCGCTGGCCGGCGGCACGGCGCAGGGCGCGAAGACCGGCCTGCTGAACGCGCAGGACAGCATCGGCGCGGTGGCCGCGACGGCCGCCAACGTCACGCAGCTCACGCTGACCGGCACCAATGCCCTGACCCGCAGCGCCGCCACGCTCGAGGGCAACGCCACCGGCAGCGCGGCCACCGGCAACTCGGCGACCAACAGCATCGCGGTCAAGGGCGGCAGCGTCGCCACCGGCGACCCGGCCACGGCGCAGGCCGCGGGCGGGCCGGGCCTGGGCGTGGCGATCACGGCCGACCATGGGCTGGGCAACGCGCAACTTGGCGTGGGCCCGGTGTCGGCGGTCGCGACCGGCAGCATCGGCGTCGACAGCACGGGCACGGCCACGGTGCAGGCCTCGACGATCAGCGTGTCCGACAACCGCCAGAGCGCGCGCGCGGTCACCAACACCGCGACCAATTCGCTCAGCCTCGAAGGCGCGGCCGTCGATGCGCGCGGCGCGATCCAGTCCACGCAGTCCGCGCAGGCGTCGGTGTCGGCCAGCTCGAGCGCCGAACTGTTCGCGCCGGTCGCGTCCACGGATTCGTCGGTGCGCTTCTCGGGCAACACCAACACCGCGCTGGGCGTGATGAACGACGCCACCAACACGCTCGAGGTGTCCGCGGCCAACATCAAGCCCGCGGCCGCCACCGGCAGCGTCTCGCTTGCCGAGACCGGCGGACCGGCCAACGTGGTGGCGACCGGCGACCAGCTGGTGTCGAACCGCCAGACCGCGGCGACCAGCGTGACCAGCACCGCGAGCACCGCGATCTACAACGACGACCGCGCGGTGGCCGGCACCGCCGGGCTGTCGAGCGGGGCGGCGACGGTGTCGAACAACAGCACCCTGGCCGAGGCCTCGGCAAACCGCGCCGCCAACAGCGCGACCGTGACCGGCGATGCCACCCAGGGCGCGAGCGTGGGCGTGTCGAACGTGCAGACCAGCAGCGCGACAGTGAGCGCGAGCGCCACCACCGCCGCGGGCATCACGCTCGCGGGCGCGGTGCCGCTGAACGCGGGCAGCATCGCGCTCAACGGCAACACCACCTCGGCGCTGGCGCGCGGCAACGCGGCCACCAACGTGGTCGACTCGAGCGCGGGCAGCGGCTACGGGGGCGCGGCCTCGACCGGCAGCGCGACGCTGACGGCCTCGCCGCTGGCGCTCAACGTCGGCGCCAGCGCGGGTGTGCTCAACAGCCAGGTGAACACGGGCGCGGTCAGCGCGACGAGCAGCGGCGTGAGCTACCAGGTGGCACTGAACGCGACCGGCCCGGGCACGCTCAACGGCAGCATCGGCGTCACCGGCAACTCGCTGGCGGCGCAGGCCTACGGCAACAGCGCCACCAACCGCGTGACGCAGACCGCGCTGAACACCGGCACGCCGAGCGCGGCGGTGGGCAGCTACCAGGTCAACACCGGCGCGGTGACGGCCACGGTGACCGCCGTGAACTTCGGCGCCGGCGTGACTTCGACGGGCGCGGTGGGCAGCAGCACGCTGCGCACCACGGGCAACCAGGTCACGGCCTCGGCCACCGGCAACTCGGCGACCTCGTCGATCCTGGCGCGCTGAAGCGGGGGCGGGCCCGCGGGCCCGTCGCGCGAAGAAAGACGAAGGCCGCGGCCGGACGCACGTCCCGCCGCGGCCTTCGCACGTCCGGACCGCTCAGGACTTCTTCGCCGGGCCCATCGACTTGCGGAGCTCCGCGCAGTAGTCCTTCTCGGGCAGCGGCGCCGTGCGCCAGGTGCGGTCGTAGCCGACCGACGTCGCCGCGGCATCGGCGGGCGCGGCGAGCAGGCGCACGGTCTTGAACGAGACCTCGTCGGGCAGGTGCTGCGCCACGCCGAGCTGGCGGTCGACATGGCCCGCGCCCGCGATCAGCAGCACGGTGCGGCCCGGCTGGCGCGCCTTGACGATGGCCTGGGCCATGGCGCGGTCGCGGCCGACCTGGATCCGGGTCATGGGCACGATCTGCGATTCGGGCAGCAGCTTGCAGTGGCCCTCGCGCACGGCGTCCTGCTGTGCGGTGTAGGCCTCGCCGTTGAGCTGCACGTCGAGCGAGACGTCGGCCATCGCGTCCTTCATGCGCGCGCGCGGCAGGTTGGCGCCGAGCACCGGCACGCCGGCGCGCACCGCGGCCATCACGGCCGGACCGTAGTCGGCCCAGGGCCAGGCCTTGTCGTTCCAGCTCAGCGCGGTGCGCACCTGGGCCTCGGTGGCCGCGGCCGGCAGGTGCGCGGTGCCGTTGCCTTCCTCGGCCATCTCGAGCGCCAGCGCCGCGAGCCGGCCGCGCGCGGCCAGCGCCTCGACCGTCTCGCGCTCGATCGCATGGTGCTCGGGGGCATCGTGCTGCTCGCCGAGCAGCAGGGCGTCGGTGGGCAGCAGGGCCTCGACGCGGCGGGCGATGGGGGCGTCGGGCGCCTCGGCACCGCCGGGCCAGCCCGCGCAGCCGGCGATGAGGGTGCTGCCCAGAAGAGCAAGCAGGAGGGCGGAGACGGGCCGGTGCGCGAAAGACATCGCGCCATACTACGCAACGGCGCCGCGCGCGCTGCCGTCCTTTGCCCCTACCGCCTGTCCGTCCGTTCCGCGTGTCCCTTACCTTCCCGGTCCGCGTGCTGGCCACGCTGCTGCTCGCCTTCGTGGCGGCCCAGATCTGCCTCGCGCTCCATACCCCGCTGCCCTGGATGATCGGCCCGCTGCTCGCGGTGTCGCTGGCCTCGATCGCGGGCGCGCCCACGGCCAGCCACGTGCCGCTGCGCAATGCCGGGCAGTGGACCATCGGCACCGCGCTGGGCCTGTACTTCACGCCGCACGTGGTCGCGCTGGTGGCCAGCGTCTGGTGGGCGATCGTGCTCGCGATCGCCTGGGCGCTGTTGCTGGGCTGGGGCTTCGGGCGCTGGCTCTACGGCCTGCATGCGTCGCGCATGCCCCAGGTGCCGGAGCGCTCCATGAGAGCCACGACTTACTTCGCGGGCGCGATCGGCGGTGCCTCGGAGATGACGCTGCTGGCCGAGGCCCAGGGCGCGCGCACCGACCTCGTCGCCGCGGCCCACAGCCTGCGCGTGCTGATCGTGACGGTGACGATCCCGTTCGCGATGCAGTGGAGCGGGCTGCACGGCCTGGAGATCAACCCGCCGAGCGCGCGCGAGGTGAACCCCGGCGGCCTCGCGCTGCTGGCGGTGGCCACGGGCGCGGGCGGCTTGGCGATGCGCGCGCTGGGCCGCACCAACCCGTGGTTCATGGGCGCGCTGCTGGTCGCGATGGCTTTCACCGTCGCCGGGCTGTCGCTGTCGGCGGTGCCGGGATGGATGTCGAATGCCGCGCAGCTGGTGATCGCCGTCAGCCTGGGCGTGCGCTTCAGCCGCGAGTTCCTGCACACCGCGCCGCGCTGGCTGGGCTCGGTCACGGTGGGCACGCTGGCCATGCTCGTGGTGTGCGCCGGCGTGGCCTGGCTGCTGGCCTGGGCCACCGGGCTGCATCCTGCCACCATGATCCTCGGCAGCTCGCCGGGCGGCATCGCCGAGATGTCGATCACGGCCAAGGTGCTGCAGCTCGGGGTGCCGGTGGTGACGGCGTTCCAGGTCTGCCGGCTGGTGGCCGTTTTGCTGCTTGTGGGGCCGATGTTCCGGTGGATCTATCGTTAGCCCCCCGGCTTTTCACTCGCTTCGCTCCTGTAACTCCACCCCCCGAGGGGGAGGCGCGGCCGCCTTGGGGCGGCCCGGCGGCGGCCGTTCGTCGCGCCCCAAAGAAAAAGCGCCCCGCGGGGCGTTTCGTTATTGGCACGGGGCTCGGCTCAGTGCACCAGCAGCGGCGTCTGTGCCAGTTCGGCATAGCCCTCGAGCGTGTCCTCGACCTCTTCCTGGGTCGGCGTGTTGAGCTGCCAGGCCGCGATCTGCTGGCGGAACAGCTCGGCCCAGGAACCGTCGAGGTAGAGCTCCTTGCCGGAACGCTTGTCGACGATCTCGAAGCCGTGGCGCTCGAGCACCGGCACGTTGGGTTCGGCAGGAACCTCGCCTTCGTTCGGCTGCACGTGCACGACGACGAAGGAATCCGAGTCGTAAAGCATGTTCATGGCGGGGCCTGTGAGGATGTCGAGGGCGTTCATGAGGGTTACATAGCAATCAACGCGCCAGTTTCAAGATGGGTTGTCGTGTTGCCATTAAAACGTTTGGATGCCTGGTTTTTCGCATCAACCGGGGGGCGTGGCGGGTAGGGGTTTGCGCAATTGGGCGTCGGCGAAGTCGCCGTTCGGCTCGGTCTGGCGAATCCGCACCGGCAGGTAGCCATAGGCCGGGGCCAGCCAGAGCTCGACTTTCCGGTCGAAAGGCTTGCGTGGATCGCGCGTGAGCTTGCGCGCCAGGTACTCGCCGGCCGGCAGGTTCAGTTTCTCTTCGTCGCCGACCACGAACACCCAGACGTCGGCATCGCGCGCGCCCACGGTCTGGATCGCGATCCGCGTGCCGGCCGGGTAGCGCTCGGGGCTGGCCGCCAGCAGGCCGCCGAGCTGCATCATGACGCTCATGCGGTCCTGCGCGCCGGGCTGGAGCGGCACGGGCGGCGCGTTGTTGCTGAACACCACCTTGCCGCGGTCGCGCGCGAAATGCGAGGCCACTTCGGCCTTGCGGCTCTCGGAATAGCGCTCGGGCTCCAGCCCCGAGGGGCCGATCACTCCGGTGCTGCGCCAGTTCAGCAAGGTGAAGAAGACGGCCTTGAGCGTCAGCCGGCCGTCGTAGCGGGTGCCGTCCTGCAGCCACACCAGCTCGCCGAACACGCCGCGCTGCGGCGAGGCGCCGATCTGGCCCGTGGCCTCGAAATCGAGCGTGACCGAGCCCGGGATGCGCAGCGACTGGGTGCCGGCCATCGTGGCGGGCGCTTCGCCGGCGCCGGTAGCGGGCGCGCTGCCCGGTGTGGCGGGTGGGGTGGCGGCCGCGCTGGCGGGCGGCTCGGGCGCGGGTGCTGCTCCTGAATCGGGAGCAGCCTGCGCCACCAGGTCGGGTGTTTCGGGATCCTTGGGCGCACTGGCCTCGGGCGCGGGATCGGGCGAGGGCGCGGCCGCCGCAGGGACCGGATCGGGCTTCGGACGCGGCGCGTGCACCGCGCGCGGCCGCAGCGGCCGGGTCGGCGCGGGCGGGGCCGTCGCGGCGGGCGGCGGCGCCGCCGCGGGCGTTTCGGCCACCGGCGGCGCGATCACGATGGTGCGCGTGCTGAACTTGGTGATCGGCGACGCGGGCTCGGCCCCGAGCCCGGCCGGCGCGAGGCCCAGCAGCGCCATGTGCGCGAGCGCCACCAGCAGCGTCAGCAGCGCCAGCGCCCGCCACGAGGGCCGCCAGGGCGCCGGGGAGGAGGGTGGGGGAGCGACGGTCGTCGGCATGGAAGGTGGAGTGGGCGCCGCCACCGAGGTTCATCGGGGCCACCTCGGTACACTGCCGCCCGTCCAACCAGTTTAGGGGAGCGGCGCGCGGCCCGGCGCGGCGCCCCGTCGCCTTTTTCCCAGCACCGCACCATGAAACTCGCCACCCTCAAGGACGGCTCGCGCGACGGCCAGCTCGTCGTCGTGTCGCGCGACCTCACGCTCGCCCACTACGCCACCGGCATCGCCCACCGCCTGCAGCAGGTGCTCGACGACTGGGGTTTCATGGCGCCGCAGTTGCAGGACCTGTACGCCGCGCTCAACGCCGGCCGCGCGCGCCACGCCTTTCCCTTCGATCCCGCCCAGTGCATGGCGCCGCTGCCGCGCGCCTACCAGTGGGCCGACGGCTCGGCCTACCTCAATCACGTCGAGCTGGTGCGCAAGGCGCGCAATGCCGAGGTGCCCGAGAGCTTCTACCAGGACCCGCTGATGTACCAGGGCGGCAGCGACGACTTCATCGGCCCGACCGACGACGTGGTCGTGCCCAGCGAGGCCATGGGCATCGACTTCGAGGCCGAGATCGCGGTCGTCACCGGCGACGTGAAGATGGGCGCCACGCCCGAGCAGGCGCTCGACGGCATCCGCCTCGTGATGCTGGCCAACGACGTCAGCCTGCGCAACCTGATCCCGGCCGAGCTCGCCAAGGGCTTCGGATTCTTCCAGAGCAAGCCCGCCACCGCCTTCAGCCCCGTGGCCGTGACCCTCGACGAGCTCGGCGAGGCCTGGATCGGCGGCCGCGTGCACCTCGCGCTGCAGAGCAGCTGGAACGGCCGCAAGGTCGGCCTGTGCGAGGCCGGCCCCGAGATGACCTTCCATTTCGGCCAGCTCATCGCGCATGTCGCCAAGACGCGCAACGTGCGCGCCGGCAGCATCGTCGGCAGCGGCACTGTGAGCAACCAGGGCGTGGAGAAGAACGGCCGCATGGAATGGCCGCGCGGCTATTCGTGCATCGCCGAGAAGCGCTGCATCGAGACCATCCAGGACGGCGCGCCCTCGACCGAGTTCATGCGCTACGGCGACACCATCCGCATCGAGATGAAGGGGCTCGACGGCCGCTCGATGTTCGGCGCGATCGACCAGGAGATCGTGGCGCCGGGCGGGCGCGCGAAGGCGGCGGCGGACGAGGCCGCGAAGCCCGCGCCGGTGGCCGTGCCCGACGACGCGGCCGAGCCGCAGGCTTCCGAGGACTGAGCGCGCCCGCTCACTGCGCCGCGGGCCAGCCGCGCAGCAATTCCTTCTGCGACCGTATCCCCAGCCGCCGGAACGCCCGGTACTGGTGGGTGCGCACGGTCGTGAGCTCGACCCCGATCTCGCGCGCCGCCTCCTTCGCGGTGCGCCCGGCCATCAGGTGGCCGATGACCTCGCGCTCGCGCAGGCTCAGCGTGAGCAGCCGCGAGGCCAGCGCCGGTGCCGTGGCCTCGCGCGCGGCCACGGCGCTGCGGCCGTGGGCGGTGGTGGCATCGGCCAGCAGGGTGGCGTGGCGCTCGATGACGGCGAAGTCGGCGGCGCCGAACTCGGGCTGCGCCAGGCTGCGGTAGAAGCTCACGGCCACGCGCTGGCCCGTGGGCAGCAGCAACAGCACCGAGGCGCGCTCGCGGATGCCGACGTCGCCATAGCAGGCGGCGCGGTAGGCCGGATCGGCCACCTCGTCGCCGAGCTGGTGGCCCAGCCACAGCTGCGCGCGCCGCGGCAGCTTGCGCGCGGCCAGCCAGGCCATGTTGGGATCGAGCAGGTCGAAGCGCTGCGCCACGTAGCGCTCGGCCGTGCGCTCGGCCGTGCTGCCGTAGCTGCTGGCCGCCGACACGGTCTCGATGCGGCCGCTGGCGCCGACCGCGAACACGGTGCAGAAGGTGACGGGCATCACGCGCTGCATCGCGGCGAGGTAGCTGGCCGCGAGGTGCGGCGTGCCGACGCCGGCGAGCACGTCGCCGACCACGCTGGCCGACAGCGTGGCCTCGGGCGCGGCGGGAAGGCGCCAGCGTTTCATGGGGCGGGGAGAGGGCAGGGGATTCGGGTAAACACTTCGTACGAAGTTATGACAATGCGGCGGCGGGCGCGTCGGGACAATCCCGGGCATGAACCGCCCCGTTGCTCCCTCGAATCCCTCGCCGGCCGCGCGCCCCGGCGATGCCGCCGGCGGACCGCTGCCGCCGGCAGCGGCCGGCCTGCCGCCCTCGGTCGGCGCCTTCGACTACACGCGCTACCCGGTGCGCCTGCCGGCGCTCGCGGCCGACGGCCTCGAGGCCGTGGCGGGCGGCAGCCATCCGGTGGTGATCGCGGGCGGCGGCCCGGTCGGCATGGCGCTCGCCCTGGGGCTCGCCAACCACGGCGTGCGCAGCGTGATCCTCGAGGCCGACGACACGGTCTGCGTGGGCAGCCGCGCGGCCTGCATCTCGCGCCGCAGCCTGGAGATCATGGCGCGCCTGGGCGTGCTGCCGGCCTTCCTGGCCAAGGGCCTGCCGTGGACCGGCGGGCGCAGCTTCTACAAGACCGAGGAGGTGTTCCGCTTCGAGATGCCGCACGACGCGCGGCAGAAGCTGCCGCCGATGATCAACCTCGAGCAGTACTACGCCGAGCACTACCTGCTCGAGGAGATCGAGCGCCGCAACGCCGCGGCGCCGGGGCTGATCGACATCCGCTGGGGCACCGAGCTCACCGGCCTTTCGCAGGACGACGCGGGCGTGCTGCTCGAGGCGCGCAACGCGCAGGGCGAGTACAGGCTGCGCGGCCGGTGGCTCGCGGCCTGCGACGGCGGCCAGAGCTTCGTGCGCAAGGCGCTGGGCCTGGCGCTCGAGGGCACGGGCTACGAAGGCCGCTACGTGATCATCGACATCGAACTCAAGAGCGGCCACCCGACCGAGCGCCGCGCCTGGTTCGACCCGCCGTGGAACCCGGGCTCGACCGTGCTGATGCACCGGCAGCCCGACGACATCTGGCGCATCGACTACCAGCTGCGCGCCGGCCAGAGCACGGAGGAGGCGCTGCAGCCGCAGGCCGTGGCCGAGTTCGTGCAGCGCCATCTCGACGCCATCGGCGAGGGCCGCCTGCCGTGGAAGACGGTCTGGACCTCGGTCTACCGCGCCGGCGCGATGACGCTCTCGAGCTACCGCCACGGCCGCGTGCTGTTCGCGGGCAACGCGGCGCATGCGATGCCGATCTTCGGCGTGCGCGGCCTCAACTCGGGCTTCGACGATGCCGACAACCTGGCCTGGAAGCTGGCCTTCGTGGCGCGCGGCCTGTCGGAGGCCGCGCTGCTCGACAGCTACTCGGCCGAGCGCATCGCCGCCTTCCACGTCAATGCCGAGAACGCGATGCGCAGCACCGAGTTCATGTCGCCGCCCTCGCGCGGCTTCGACCTGCTGCGCGAGGCCGCGCTGTCGCTGTCGGGCGCGCACCGCGGCATCGCGCAACTGATCAATCCGCGCCAGACGCAGGCGGTGCGCTACGAGGATTCGCCGCTGTCGAGCGAAGATGGCGACGCGCTGCCCGCGGGCCCGCTGCCCGGCGAGGCGATGCCCGAGCAGCAGCTCGCGCAGGGCCATCTCACCGACCGGATCGGCGCGTGCTTCACGTTGCTCGTGCTGCGGCCCGCGGGCGCGGATTTCGAACTGCCAGCCGGCGACATCGCCGCGGCGCGCGCCGGTGCCCTGCCGTTCGCGCTGTGCACCGTCGCGGCCGACGGCCCCGCCGATGCCCATGCCGACGCGCGGGTGTTCGAGGCCCTCGGCGCGCGCGAGGGCGCCGTCTACCTGCTGCGCCCCGACGGCCACGTGGCCGCGCGCTGGCGCCGCCTGGGCGCGGGCGTGCTGCCGCGCGCGCTCGAACGCGCGGCCGCCGCCGTGCAACTGGAGACCCTCGCCGCATGACCACCGCACTTCCCACCCTGGCCCCCGAGGCCCGCGACCGCCTCTACGCCGACTGCGCGAACGCCATCAGCGAGGCCGGCGCCGAGCGCGAATCGCTGTTCCTCGCGCGGCTCGCGCTGCTGCTGTTCGAGCAGGTCGGCGACGAGGCGCGCTGCCGCGCCGCGCTGGCCGACGCGCTGCACGCGCTGCCCGTACCATCGCTGTCCGCAACCGAATGACAACCTGGAGATGACCCTCATGGACCGCCGTACCCTTCTTGCCACGCTCGCCTCGGGCGCCGCCGTGGCCGCCGCGCCCTTCGCCCGCGCGCAGGACTATCCCTCGCAACTGATCCGCTGGGTGGTGCCCTATCCCGCGGGCGGCGGCACCGACGTGATCGCGCGCGCGCTGGCCGAGGCCATGCGCCAGACGCTGGGCCAGCAGATCGTGATCGACAACCGTCCCGGCGCCTCGACCAACATCGGCGCCGACATGGTCGCCAAGAGCAAGCCCGACGGCTACACCGTGCTGTCGGCCGACAACGCCGTGCTGGCCTTCAACGAACACCTGTTCGGCAAGCTGCCCTTCAACCCCGAGAAGGACTTCAGCTACATCGGCGCGATCGGCAAGTTCCCGCTGGCGCTGGTGGTGCATCCGGACTTCCCGGCCAAGAACTTCAAGGAGTTCCTGGCCTACGTGAAGGCCAACCCCGGCAAGGTCAACTACGCCTCGCCGGGCAACGGCTCGCCGCATCACCTGGCGATGGAGATGTTCAAGGTGCGCACCGGCACCTTCATCACCCACATCCCCTACCGCGGCGCCGCGCCGGCCATGGCCGACGTGATGGGCGGCCAGGTGCCGTGCATGTTCCTCGACCTGGCCTCGGGCCTGTCGATCATGAAGGGCAACAAGGTGCGCGTGCTGGCCATCGGCTCGGGCGCGCGCAGCAAGCTGCTGCCCGAGGTGCCGACGCTGGCCGAGGTGGGCGTGTCGAACTCCGAGGTGTTCGCGTTCCAGGGCGTGCTCGGCCCGGCCGGCCTGCCAGCGCCGGTGGTGAACAAGCTCAACGGCGACCTCAACCGCGCCTTCGGCAATCCGCAGGTGCAGAAGCGCTTCGAGGACTTCGGCATGGAAGCCATGCCCGGCACGCCGGCGCAGTTCGCGGCGCTGTCGCGCGCCGAGTCGAAGCGCTGGGGCCCGATCATCAAGCAGGCAGGCATCAAGCTCGACTGATCGCCCCCGAGGGAGGCCGTCAGCGCGCGTAGGCCTTGCGCGAGCCGTCCTCGAACACCTCGTCGTCGCGCACCAGTTCGCCGTTCTCGTCCCAGCCGCGCTCGCGCGTGACGCGGCCGCGCGCGTCGAAGCTCGATTCGGCGACCAGCGTGCCCTTCTCGTCGAAGCGCTGGTGCGTGCCCTGCGGCAACTGCCGCGCGCCGCGCGCGCCCACGAGGTAGCGGCCCAGCGCGGCGCGCTGGCCGTTGTCGTGGAACTCGGTGACCAGCACCGTGCGCGCATTGCCCGTGCCGCTGTAGACCGACCTGGTGTGCGGCTGGCCGTTGAGGTAGTAGCTGTCGTCGCCGATCGGCTCGCCGGCGCTGTTCCAGCGCTGGTCGCGCACCAGCGTGCCGCGCTCGGAGAACTCCTGGTCGCGCAGGCGGATCGCCGAGCGCGACGCCCCCAGCAGCGAGACGGTCTCGCGGCGCTTCACGCCCTCGGAAGAGAACTGGCGCTCGGTGCGCTGGTTGCCATTGATCTCGTCGAGCTGCGAGGGCTTGCCGTTGTCGTAGAAATCCTGCGTGCGCACGCGCTTGCCGGCCAGGTAGGACTGGCGCGAGCGCAGGATGCCGCGCGCGTCGAACAGCTCGACCTGCGAGGGCGCGCCGCCGAAGCCGCACAGCCGCGCGTCGTCGGCCGCGGGCGCCAGCATCGGCGCGTTGCCGCAGCGCAGCGCCGAGAGCTGGCCGCGCTCGGTGAACTCGGCCGAGGCCCGGTCGCCGCCCTGCTCGGGATAGAAGCTGGCGCGGCGCAGCTTGCCGCTGGCATGGAAGCTTCGCACCAGGCCGCGTTCCTGGCCGTCGTCGTAGGTGGCTTCGCGCAGCACCTGGCCGCCGGGCGCGAACTCGCGCGCCAGGCCGTGCATGTTGCCCTTGGCGTTGAGCGTGTGCTCCTTCGCGAGCCGGCCGTTCTCGTAGACGCGCACCAGGCCCATGAAGACACCGTTCTGGATCTGCTCCTCGCGCAGCAGCTGGCCGCTGCCGCGGTCCTTGCAGCGCAGCACGCCGGTCTTGCGCGCGGTCTCGCCGCCGTTGGCGGGGTTGACCGGCTGGCCGTTGAGCTCGCAGTCCTGCGCCGCGCGCGCGGCGGTCGCGCCGGCGAACAGCAGCGCCAGCGATGTGGCCAGGGCCAGCCGCGCCGCGAGCCGCGGAACATCGACCGGCCGGACCGGAGCGTGGGTCACTTGTCGTAAAGCGCGTCGAGCGAGCGGAAGCCCTTGGCCTCGATCGGGTTGCCGAAGGGGTCGCAGAAGAACATGGTCCACTGCTCGCCCGGCTGGCCTTCGAAGCGCACCTGGGGCTTGAGCACGAAGTCGGTGCCGGCGGCCTCGAGCCGCGCGGCCAGCGCCTGCCAGTCGGGCAGGGCCAGCACGATGCCGAAGTGCGGCATCGGCACCATCGCATCGCCGACCCGGCCGGTGCGCGTGGTGGCGAAGGGTTCGCCCAGGTGGAGCGAGATCTGGTGGCCGAAAAAGTCGAAATCGACCCAGGTGTCGGTGCTGCGGCCTTCGGCGCAGCCGAGGGCCTCGCCATAGAAGCGGCGCGCGACGTCGAGGTCGCGCACGTGGAAGGCGAGATGGAAGATGCTCTGCATGTTCCGGATTATGGGCAGCGGTGCTGTTGTAATGCCGGACTTTCTTTCTTCATGGAGCGAGCCTTGCGGATACTCCGGGCACTGGTTGCACCGAGGCGCGAAATCGACAAGCCGTCCGATCGGTCGGCACGGCGCATGCGCCTGGTCTCCTCATCTTTCCTCTCTTCCTTTCGTTTCTCCTTCTCCTGGGCGCGCGGCGCGTTGCCGGCCCTGGTCGGTGCCTGCTGCGCGCTGGCCGGCGTGGCGGCGCAGGCAGCCTGCCCGCCCTCGGCCATCGGCAGCCTCGAGCGCTCGCGCAGTTCGAGCGACCAGCGCAGCGGCGCCGACCGCGGCCTGCTGTGGCGCATCGAGAAGGACGGCCGCACCTCGTGGCTGTACGGCACCATCCACCTCGGGCGCGCGCCCTGGCTGCGCCCCGGCCCGACCGTGCAGCGCGCGCTCGGACAGAGCGACGCGCTGGCGCTCGAGATCGACGTGCGCGATCCCGCCGCGATGAAGCCGCTGACCCAGCCGGCCGACCCGGCGCTGGTCGCGCGGCTGCTCAGCGGCGAGCGCGCGCGCCGGCTCGCGCGGCAGAACGAAATCGCCTGCGTGACGCCGGGCGCCAACGCGGCGCTGCAGCCGATCCTGCAGGTGACGGCGCTGACCGGCCTGGCCGGGCGGGCCGACGGCCTCTATCCCGATTTCGGCATCGACGAGATGCTGGCCGTGTGGGCGCGCAACGCCAACAAGCCGGTGTTCGCGCTCGAGAACCCGGCCGCCCAGCTCGAGATGCTGACCGGCGGCTCCGAGGAGGAGGAGGCGGCGCAGATCGACTCGGCGCTCGACGAACTCGAATCGGGCCAGTTGCGCGCCCAGCTCAAGGAGCTGGCCGACGCCTGGGGGCGCAGCGACCTCGCGCGGCTCGCGCGCTATCCCGAGTGGTGCGACTGCATGCGCACGCCGGCCGAACAGCGGCTGATGACGCGGCTGCTCGACGACCGCAACCCGATCCTGGCGGCCGGCATCGCGCGCATGCACGACGGCGGCCAGCGGGTGTTCGCGGCCGTGGGCGCGCTGCACATGATCGGCGCGCAGGGTCTGCCGACCCTGCTGGCGGCGCAGGGCTTCACGGTGACCGAGGTGCTGCCGGGCGAGCGCGGCACGCTGCCCGCCGCGGCCGAGGAGCCCGAGGCCGAAGCGGCGGCGGCACCGCCCGTGCGATCGGCGCGCGGCAGCCGCTCGGCCAAGGCCGCGCCGGTTCGTGGCAAGGCGGGCGCGCGTGCGGCGGCGCCGGCCAAGGGCGGCAAGGCGGCGCCGAAGGGCGCCAAACCGGCAGCCAAGGCACCGGCCAAATCGGCGGCCAAGCCGGCCGCGAAGGCACCGGCCAAGCCCGCCGCGTCCAAAACGCGCCGATAATCGCGCCCGCCATGCACCTGATGCGCCGCCACACCCGCTTCCTCGGCCTCGCCGGCCGCTGGGTGCTGCTGTGGTTCGCGCTCTCGCTGGGCGCGGCGATCGCCTCGCCGCTGGTGCATCCGCAGGCGATCGAGCTGGTCTGCTCGAGCGCCGGTGCCGTCAAGGCGGTGGTCCACACCGAGGACGGCGTGCAGGAAATGGGCGTCTCGCACATGGACTGCCCGCTGTGCGTGCTGACCGGCGCGCCGCCGCCGGTGCCGCCGGTCGCGACCCTCGACCTTCCCCTGCCGCTGGGGCGCGTGCTCCAGCCGATTCCCGCCGCGCGCCTGGCCGCGGCCACCGCGGCGCCGCTGCCCGCGCGCGGACCGCCTTCGCGCTCCTGAAACCCTCGAGTCCATGGCTGGATGCGCCCGTTCGACGGGCGTCTCCGGTCCTTCCTGGCCAGCGTTTCGTGGAGCAGCCTCCCTGTGAACAAGCATTCCCGCGCCGTGGCGATCGCCATGGCATTCCCGCTGGGCGCCTCGCTCGGCGCGCCCGCCTGGGCGCAACCCGCGCCGGCGGCGGCTGATACGGCCGGCGCCGAGCGCGCACTCGGCGCCATCACCGTCACCGGCGGCCGGCCGACCTCGCTGCCGGCGCAGATCCCGACCACCATCGAAGGCACGACGCACGCGCAGATCGTCGAGACGGTGAACGCCACCGACAGCGAGGACGCGCTCAAGTACCTGCCGAGCCTGGTCGTGCGCAAGCGCTACATCGGCGACTTCAACCACGCGGTGCTGGCCACGCGCGCCTCGGGCACCGGCAACAGCGCGCGCTCGATGGTCTATGCCGACGGCATCATGCTGTCGAACCCGCTGGGCAACGGCGCCACCTACGCGCCGCGCTGGGGCATGGTCTCGCCCGAGGAGATCGAACGCGTCGACGTGCTGTACGGACCGTTCTCGGCCGCCTACCCCGGCAACTCGGTGGGCGCGGTGGTCGACTACGTGACGCGCATGCCCGAGAAGTTCGAGGCCCATGTCAAGCTCAGCGGCTTCGTCTCGAACTTCGATCTCTACAACAGCCATTCCTCGCCGGCCGGCCAGCAGCTCGACCTGTCGCTGGGCAGCCGCAGCGGCGACTGGTCGTGGTGGCTCAGCGCCTCGCGCACGCAGAGCAAGGGCCAGGCGCTGGTGTTCGGCAACCGGCTGCTGAGCGCGGGCACGCTCGGCAATGCCGGCACCCCGGTCGCCGGCGCGGTGCTGGGGCTCAACCCCTCGAACCAGCCCTGGTGGCTGGTCGGTGGCGCGACGATCTACGACACCACGCAGGAACAGGCCAAGCTCAAGCTGGCCTACGACTTCTCGCCCACGGTGCGCGCCACCTACACGCTGGGCGCCTGGAACAACACCACGCACGGCAGCGTCGACACCTGGCTGCGCGATCCGCTGGGCCAGCCGGTCTATGGCGGGCGGGTCAACATCGCCGGGCGCAGCTACAACCTCGACGCGCCCAGCGGCGCGCTGGTGCCGACCGAGACCCGGCTCACCCACTACATGCACGGCCTCTCGGTCAAGAGCCACAGCGGCGGCGTGTTCGACTGGGAGGTGGCGGCCAGCCTGTTCGACTACGCGAGCGACACTTCGCGCACGCCGACCACGCCGCTGCCCGGCGCTTTCCTCGGCGGGCCGGGCCGCACCACCGACATGGGCGGCAGCGGCTGGCGCACCTTCAAGGCCGCGGGCACCTGGCGGCCCACCGGCTCGGCCGAGGGCGTGGGCGCGCACGTGGTCGACTTCGGCTTCCAGCAGGACACGGCCAAGCTGCGCACCAGCGTCGGCAACACCCTCGACTGGATCGGCGGCCCGCCGGTCACGCCGTTCTCGGCCTTCAACGGCAACACCCGGCTGCAGTCGCTCTACCTGCAGGACACCTGGCGCTTCGCGCGCGACTGGAAGACCACCCTGGGCCTGCGCCACGAGCGCTGGGAGGCCTGGGGCGGTCAACTCGGCAACGCGACCCGGCTGCTCGACTTCGCGCCGCGGAAGAACAGCTACGACTCGCCCAAGGCCGCGATTGCCTGGCAGGCCACGTCCGACTGGCTGTTCAAGGCCTCGACCGGCCGCGCGGTGCGCATGCCGACCGTGAGCGAGCTCTACCAGGGCTCGATCGACGGCAACCGCATCGTCAACACCGACCCCAACCTGCGGCCCGAGCGCTCGTGGACCACCGAGCTCAGCGCCGAACGCGGCCTCGATGGCTGGGGGCTCGACGGCGTGCTGCGCACCACGCTGTTCTTCGAGCGCACGAAGGACGCGCTCTACAGCCAGGCGCTGACCAACCTCGTGAGCACGGTGCAGAACGTCGATGCCATCCGCACCCGCGGGCTCGAGGTGGCGCTGAACGCCACCGACGTCGGCCTCCGCGGGCTCGACCTCGGCGGCAGCCTCACGCTCGCGAACTCGAAGATCACGGCCAACCGCGGCTTTCCGGCCAGCGTCGGCCAGCAGCAGCCGCGCGTGCCCAAGGTGCGCGCCACCCTGCTGGCCACCTACCGGCCCGACGCCAACTGGAGCTACACCCTGGGCATGCGCTACAGCGGCAAGCAGTACGGCACGCTCGACAACAGCGATCCGAACGGCTTCGCCTACATGGGCTTCTCGAAGTTCTTCGTGGCCGACCTGCGCGTGCGCTATCGCATCGACCGCCAGTGGAGCGCATCCTTCGGCATCGACAACCTGAACAACAACAAGTACTGGGCCTTCCATCCCTATCCGCAGCGGACCTACGTGGGCGAACTCAAGTTCGACCTCTGACGCCTGCCCTGTCTTCCACCGTCTTTCCTCAAGGAGTAACTCTCATGAACCGTCACCTCACCCTGCGCAGCGTCGCCGCCGTCCTGCTGACCGGCAGCGCCGCCGCCGTGCTGGCCCACGTCACCTTGCCGCCCGGCGGCGTCACCGTGGGCAGCGACTACGACGCCGCCTTCCGCGTCGGCCATGCCTGCGAAGGCGCCAAGTCCACCACCGGCCTGGCGGTGAAGCTGCCCGCGGGCTTCGTGCTGAGCGAGGCGCAGGCGCGCAAGGGCTGGAAGCTCGATGTGCAGAAGGGCGCCGGCGGCGAGGTGCGCTGGACCGCCGAGAACGCGCAGGCCGCGCTGCCCGCCACCGAGAAGGCCGAGTTCGTGGTGCGCGGCAAGGCGCCGGCCACGCCGGGCACGCTGTGGTTCAAGGTGCTGCAGACCTGCGACGTGGGCAGCGCCGACTGGGCCGAGGTGCCGGCCTCGGGCAATTCCACCGCGGGCCTCAAGCGCCCGGCCGCCAAGCTGGACGTGGTGGCGCAAGGTGTCGCCACCGTCGACGTGCGCGACGGCTGGGTGCGCCAGTCGGTGCCGGGCCAGAGCGGCACCGGCGCCTTCATGAAGCTGACTTCGCCCACGGGCACCAAGCTCGTGGGCATCTCCACGCCCGCGGCCGGCGTGGCCGAGGTGCACGAGATGAAGATGGACGGCGACACCATGAAGATGCGCGAACTGAGCGCCGGCCTCGACCTGCCGGCCGGCCAGACGGTGGAGCTCAAGCCGGGCGGCTTCCACGTCATGCTGATGGACCTGAAGGGCGCGGTCGCCAAGGGCACGAACGTGCCGCTGACCCTGAAGTTCGAGGACGCGAAGGGCGTGAAGACCGCGCTCGACGTCACGCTGCCCGTGGGCGCGCCGGCCGGTGCCGACGCGGGCGGGGCCGCGCATCAGCACAAGCATTGAGGCCGCTTCCGCGGCGCCGGGCTGACTAGAGCAACTGGTCCGGCGCCAGCGGCCCGAAGAGCTTGAGCAGCAGGCGCAGGCTCAGGCTGGCATCGGGCTCGGTCCGGCTGTCGGGCAGGCCGCTGCCCTCGGGCGCATGCCAGACCAGCGAACCGTCGACCAGCTCGACGTGCCACGCGCGCTCGCGCAACCCGCGCTCGATCTGATCGGCGGCCAGGCGCGACAGCTCGGTGCTGCGGATCAGCAGCGCGATCTCGGTGTTCTGCAACTGCGAGCGCAGGTCGAGGTTCATCGAACCGACCACCAGCAGCCGGCCGTCCATCACCAGCACCTTCGAATGCAGCATCGCGCGCGACTCGCCGGTCACGCTGCTGCCGCCGGTCGAGCCGGTGGAACCGCCGAAGGCGCTGCCCAGGCCGGCCTGCTCGCTGCGCAGTTCGTACAGGCCGATGCCCATCTTGAGCAGTTCCTCGCGGTGGCGCGCATAGCCCACGTGGGCCACCGGCGCGTCGTTCGAGGCCAGCGAATTGGTCAGCACCCGGATGCGCACGCCGCGCGCGCGGGCGGCGGCGAAGGCCTGCTTCATGTCGGCGCCGGGCACGAAGTAGGGCGAGATGATCAGCAGGTCGGAGCGGGCCTGGCCGATGAGCTGCAGCAGTCCTTCGACCACCGTCTCGCTGCCGGCCGCGAGGTCGGAGTCGGCCGTGAGCGCGGCCGCGCTGCGCGAGACCCTGGCCTTGTCCTCGGGCTGGCTCACCACCAGCCCGGGCGCGCGGGCGCCGTCCGGGCCGCCGGGGACGTCGGCCGGGATCTTGCCGGGCTGGTCGGCCAGCATCGCGGCCGGCGCCCAGACGAAACGCGCGCTGCGCAGGTCGAGCGGCTTCTCGTCCCAGGCGCGCGCGCGCTGCTCGGCGGTGGGCGGGCCGTCGGGGCGGGGCTCGCCGTCGGGCGGCTTGGGCTGGTCGCCGGAGTTGGCGGTGGCGGGGTCGCGCGCGCGGGCCGATTCCTCGGCCAGCTCCTTGTCGGTCTGGCGCGCGCGCTCGCGGATCGCCTGCAACTCCTCGCGCGAGACCAGCGACTGCGCCGGGTAGGCGCGCTCGTTGTTCCAGTAGCTGTCGAAGCTGCGCGAGAGGTCCTGCACGATCGGGCCGGCCGCGAGCACGTCGACGTCGATGAAGTTGCCGTTGAGCGAGTTGCCGAAGTAGGCGTCGCCGAGGTTGCGCCCGCCGGTCACGCCCAGCACGTTGTCGGCCAGGAACAGCTTGTTGTGCATGCGCTGCTGGATGCGCGAGGCGTCGCCGGCCGAGTTCAGCAGCCGGCTGAAGGTCGAGCCGCGCGCGCCCGCGAGCGGGTTGAACAGCCGCAGCTCGATGTTCGGCACGAAGGCCAGGCCCAGCACCAGCGCGTCGCGGCCGGTGCTGTGGAAGTCGTCGAGCAGGATGCGCACCCGCACGCCGCGCTCGGCCGCGGCGCGCAGGCCGCGCACCAGGCGGCCCGTGCTGGCATCGACGTGGATGGCGTAGTACTGGAGGTCCAGCGTCTTCTGGGCGCCATCGATCAGCGCCAGCCGGCTGCCGTAGGCCGCCTGCGGGCCCGCCAGCAGGAGGAAGCCCGATTCGTAGCGCGCCGCGTCGGCCCGGCGGCGTTCCTGGACCAGCGTGGCCAGCGCCGTGCCGGCCGGGGAGGCCAGGGCATTGGACACCGGGCGGTCCACGTCCTGGGGCAGTTGGGCGCAGGCGCCGAGGACGAGCAGCACGGTCGCCGCCATCGATCGGCCGAGGAACGCTGGAATGAACGGCATGCGGTGGACTCCCCCGGGCGCTGTCTGTGGTCTGGATTGGGTGGGAGCCGCATGTATAGCCGAGGTCGCGGTCGTCCGGCGTCGGACGGCAGGCGGACTCAGCGGCTCGCGCCCAATTCCTCCTGCCGTTCCATCGCGCTCAGCAGTTCGTCGTCGATCTGCGTATGGCGGGCCGCCAGCTCGGTGGCGCGCGAGGCGTCGGTGGCGTA